>CAVSWY010000020.1:0-1222978 GCA_963731805.1 uncultured Alphaproteobacteria bacterium | reverse complement strand
GCCCGGACCCTTACGGCCCGTCGTCCAGTGCACTTAACCTCCGGCTAGGCCGGAGAAACCAGAACCCCGCACATCCGACGCGGCGACGCGAACATGGCCATCAAGAGCATGGCCGGATGCTCGGTCACCGTGTGAACAGTGAGGGGCTTCGCGGACGCGCCATCGACTACGCGGCGGCGCGCCCAAGAGCCCCTATATAGGCTTCGGTGCCGGCGATTGTCAACCTTCCGACATGCGAAATCGAGCCTGTGGATCGTCGAGCGGCAGCAATTTTTCCTGCCCCCTCAACGGTGGCGGATTTGGGTGGCCGCGCGCGCTCGATCCCCGTGGAGGGACCGCTAGGCTGCGGTCCCATTCGGGTTTTTGCTTGCCCGCGCCGTACTGCAGCCATATTCCTCCGCCGTTCTTAATGTAATCCTATCGGGGTGTCGCAGCCAGGGGGAAGCGACAACATCATTTCAGCTTAGCGCCTTGACCGAACCGGGTTTGATTGACCATCCGGGGACCGCCGGGGCATCGCCTTGAATTGCGAACCCGATCGCGAGCACTAGCGCGCGGTCGAGGCAATCTGGCCAAGGACGCGGGGACGTAATCTTGGACCAAGTTAGGTCGCGCGGCGCGAGAGAGCCTCGGAGGTTTCATGCCGAGGCGATCGATCTCGGCAATGAGCCGCCGCTTTCGGCGGACGGCGCCGGCAGCTTGGTCGACCGGCGCCGGCTCTCGGTGCAATGGTTTTCCGGAACGATCCTTACCGGACTGTGCGGCGCCGCGCTAATGGGTGGCGCCGTTTTTGCGTCGCTCGACGGCGAAACCAATTTTGCCAGCGCTCCGGAACAGGTCGAGAGCGCGTTACGCGGCGCAATTTCCAGCATCGGCGACCGCTTGAGCGGCGTGCGCAAGACCGACCGGCTGCCGGCGCTTATCGAGCCGGCGGTGACGCGCGAAGCGGTGCGCGTGCCAATTTCTACCCGAGTGCGCAACCGCGAAACGATCCGGGTCCGTAGCTACGAGCGCGTCATCGGCAACCTGTCGCTAACAGCGAGCGCGCTGTCGGCCAATATTCCACCGTTCAATCCGCAGAAGCTCTTGACCGGTTCCATCGCCGGCGACGATCAGACGCCGGCGGCGGAGCCTGACGCCGAAGTGTCTTTTGTCACTTGCGATCTGGTGCCCCCCGCCAAGTCGCCCAAGGCCTTGTCGCCGGCGGTGTCGCCGGCGGTGTGCGACCTCAATTCCCTGCTGGCGAAGGTCAAGCCGACGTCGCAGTTGCCGATTGACGACGTGCTCACCCAAGTTCGCGACGTCGCCGCCGCGATCGGGGAGGGGAAGAGCCTGCTTGCCAACGCGGCTTGGACGCCGAGCCTGAAACTGGGCTACGCCCCCGAGCACGACGGCGACAATTATTTCGACTTCACACCGCGCGTCGTTCCCGAGAACGTCACGCTACTGCCCAAGACCACCAATCAGATCAACGGCGGCGGCGATTGGAGCGAGCGCCAGGTCGTCGTCAAGAAAGGCGAGACCGTCGGTTCGATCCTGCGCGAGCTTGGCGCGGCGCCCGACGAGATCAAGAGCATCATCGGCGTGATCGGGCCGGCGGCTCTGGAAGGCGGCATCAAGGAAGGCGAGAAGCTTCGCGTCTTGATGGCGTCCGCCGGTATCGGCCACATGCAACCCTTGCGCGTCATCATCGCCGGCGACTCCGGCATCACCGCGGCGGTGGCGCTCTCCGACCTCGGCCAATACGTACCCGTCGACATTCGCAACATCGACACCGAGGTCGCCGATACCACCGACGACGAGGCAGACCAGAACGATACTAGCACCGTGAGCCTTTATCAGAGCCTGTGGGAGACCGCGCTGCACAACAATGTGCCAAAGCCGGTGATCGAGGATCTGGTGCGCATCTACTCCTACGACGTCGACTTCGAGCGCAAAGTGCAACCCGGCGACAGTTTCGACGTATTGTATTCAAACGAAGAGAATGGCGAGGGCGCCGCCGAGGTGCGCTATGCCGCGCTGACGATCGGCGGCGAGACCAAGAAATATTACCGCTTCCAGACCCCCGATGATGGCGTTTACGATTTCTACGACGAAGACGGCGTCAGCGATAAGAAGTTCCTGGTCCGCAAGCCGGTTGCGACCGGCATCGAGACCTCGCCGTTCGGCTGGCGTACCCATCCGCTTCTCCACATCAGCGAACTGCACACCGGGGTCGACTGGGGCGCGCCATTTGGCACGCCGATCTTCGCCGCCGGAAATGGCGAGATCGAGGAGATCGGCCTCAAGGGCGGCTACGGAAAATATGTGCGCATCCGCCATGCCAACGGCTACGAGACCGCCTACGGCCACATGACGGCCTTCGCACGCGGCCTGCAGGTCGGCAGCCGAGTGCGACAGGGCCAGATCATCGGCTTCGTCGGCTCGAGCGGCCTTTCGACCGGCTCGCACGTGCATTTCGAGATCATCGTCAACGGCCGCTTCGTCGATCCGATGCGGGTCAAGCTGCCGCGCGGCCGTGTGCTCGACGGCGACACGCTGGCAAGCTTCGAGAAGGACCGCACGCAGCTCGATGCCGTGCTGGCGGCCGCGCCGCTGTCCCATGTCGCCCAGGCGCATTAAATGGACACCGGTTCCGAAAAGACCATGCTTCCCCAAAAAGTTAGATCGCCAATCGATTCCGTTTGAAGCGATTGCGCGCTAACGGCGGGAACGAGCGGCCGACTACTGCATTGCGCTACGGCGTGGGAAATTAGGAACCGCTGTGATGCCCGCCACCGCCGAACGTTTGGTCGTCCGATCCAGCAGGCTGTGGGCCATCCTTCATTTCAATCTCACGCGTATCATTTTCCCAGCCTGGCTCGTCGCCGACCATATCGGCGTGTCCACCAATATCGTCAGACGCTGGTACGTTCCTTGGGAACGCACCGACGAGCATCTGCCGCTCTCTCATATCGCCGAAGTTACGCATACGCGCGGCTTTTTCTGGGACGCCATCAGCGTGGAAAGCTCGGGCGGACTCAATCCGCTGCGTATCGGGGGCCTACCCAAAGGGCAAGCGCGTTATTTCGTCGAGCACGTGCGCAAGCGGCTGAACGCGACGGCAATGCCGCAGCCGCGCACCTAATCCGTCATTACGAGCCAAGCAACACAATCCAGACGGCGACGCTGGATTGGGCGCTTCGTCGCTTCGCTCCTCACAATGACGGCGCACTACGCCGCTTCGGCCACCTTGGCGCCGTTGAACACCAAGCCGTCGCGGCCGGCGGAGATCTTGACCTTCTCGCCATCCTTGATCTGGCCCGACAGGATGAGCTCGGCCAGCGGATCCTGCACGTATTTCTGGATGACGCGCTTGAGCGGACGTGCGCCATAGGCCGGATCGTAGCCTTTCTCGGCCAGCCATTCGCGCGCCTTGGCGTCGAGCGCGAGCGCGATCTTGCGATCTTCCAGGAGCTTTTGCAGCCGTTCGATCTGAATGTCGACGATGCGCCCCATGTGCTCGCGCTTCAAGCGATGGAACAGGATGATCTCGTCGACCCGGTTCAAGAATTCCGGCCGGAAATGCGCGCGCACGTCGGCCATCACTAAATCACGGACTTTTTCCGTGTCTTCGCCTTCAGACTGCGCCACCAGATATTCGGAGCCGAGATTGGAGGTCATAACGATCAGTGTATTGCGGAAGTCGACGGTGCGGCCCTGGCCGTCGGTCAGCCGGCCGTCGTCGAGCACTTGTAAGAGCACATTGAAAACGTCGGGGTGCGCCTTCTCGATCTCGTCGAACAGCACCACCTGATAGGGCCGCCGCCGCACCGCCTCGGTGAGCGCGCCACCTTCGTCGTAACCGACATAACCGGGCGGCGCGCCAATCAATCGCGCCACCGAATGCTTCTCCATGTATTCCGACATGTCGATGCGGATGAGCGCGTGCTCGTCGTCGAACAGGTATTGCGCCAAGGCCTTGGTCAGCTCGGTTTTGCCGACACCCGTGGGCCCAAGGAACATAAACGAACCAATCGGCCGGTTCGGATCCTGCAGGCCGGCGCGTGCCCGGCGCACCGCCGTCGAGACCGCCTTCACCGCCTCGGCCTGGCCGACCACGCGCTTGGCGAGCGCGTCCTCCATCTTCATGAGCTTCTCGCGCTCGCCTTCGAGCATGCGGTCGACCGGAATGCCGGTCCAGCGTGACACCACCTGTGCGATATGGTTCGCGGTCACCGCTTCCTCGGCGACCACGTTCGCCGCTCCACCCGGTGCGCCCGCTTCACCGGTCGCCTTGAGCTTCCCCTCGAGCTGCGGAATGACGCTGTATTGCAATTCGCCGGCGCGCTGATAATCGCCGCGGCGGATCGCGTCGGCGAGATCGTTCTTCGCCTTATCGAGCTGATTTTGCAGATCCGCAGCCGACGACAGCTTGTCTTTCTCGGACTTCCATTTTGCCGTCAGCGCGTCGGCTTTTTCCTGCAGACTGGCGAGATCCTTCTCCAGCCGCTTCAACCGGTCCTTCGACGCCGGGTCGCTCTCTTTCTTGAGCGCCTCCTGCTCGATCTTCATGCGGACGATTTCGCGGTCGAGATTGTCGAGTTCTTCCGGCTTGGAATCGATCTGCATGCGCAGCCGCGCCGCCGCCTCGTCGACCAGATCGATCGCCTTGTCGGGCAGGAAGCGATCGGTGATGTAGCGGTGTGACAAGGTCGCCGCCGCCACCAGCGCGCCGTCGGTGATCCGCACCTTGTGGTGCGCTTCGTATTTTTCCTTCAGGCCGCGCAAAATCGAAATGGTGTCCTCGACACTCGGCTCGTCGACATAGACCGGCTGGAAGCGCCGCGCCAAAGCGGCGTCCTTCTCGACGTGCTTCTTGTATTCGTCGAGCGTGGTGGCGCCGATGCAATGCAATTCGCCGCGCGCCAGCGCGGGCTTGAGCAAGTTCGATGCATCCATCGCGCCGTCGGCGCGACCAGCGCCGATGATGGTGTGCATCTCGTCGATGAAAAGGATGTAGGCGCCGGCCGAACCGGTGACTTCCTGGAGCACGGCTTTGAGCCGCTCCTCGAACTCGCCGCGGTATTTCGCCCCGGCGATCAAGGCGCCCATGTCGAGCGCCAAGAGCTTCTTGTCCTCCAGGCTCTCGGGCACGTCGCCGTTGATGATGCGCAGCGCCAAGCCTTCCACAATCGCCGTCTTGCCGACGCCGGGCTCGCCGATGAGCACGGGATTATTCTTGGTGCGCCGCGACAGCACCTGGATGGTGCGGCGGATCTCTTCGTCGCGCCCGATCACCGGATCGAGCTTGCCGTCGCGCGCTGCCTGGGTCAGGTCGCGGGCGTATTTCTTCAGCGCATCGTAAGCGTTCTCTGCCGACGCGCTGTCGGCGGTGCGGCCCTTGCGCAGGGCCTCGATCGCCGCGTTCAAGTTCTGCGGTGTCACGCCTGCATTGGCCAAAATCTTTCCGGCGTCGCTGCTTTTCTCCGTCGCCAGCGCCAGCAGCAGCCGTTCGACGGTGACGAAACTGTCGCCGGCTTTTTCGCCCATCTTCTCGGCAGTATCGAACACCCGCGCCAACGCTGGATCGAGGTAAATCTGCCCGGCCCCGCCGCCGGAGATCTTCGGCCGCTTGGCGAGCGCGGCCTCGGTCGCGGCAAGCGCGGCGCGCGAATTGCCGCCGGCGCGATCGATCAGTCCCGCAGCGAGCCCTTCTGGGTCGTCGAGCAGGACCTTCAACAGATGTTCGGTGGCGAATTGCTGGTGTCCCTCGCGCTGGGCGAGCGACTGGGCGGATTGAATGAAACCGCGGCTGCGGTCGGTATATTTCTCAAAATCCATGGTGCTTCCCTCGGCCTATTCCGGCGCCCTTACGGCGCTGCCGGAACATCGTCACTGGGTTCGTTTAGACTTTTGCGCTGGCAAAACCATGACGCAAGTCAAGGTTTTCAGCACACCCTTGGCAGGTTCCCGAAGGCAACCCGCCGACCGACAATAAATATGGTATCGAAAACTGCCGGGAAAAGAGGCGGCCCAAACCATATGGCTAATATTCAATCGATTTACCGCTACCCGGTCAAAGGCCTCACGCCCGAACTCCTGGCACGCACGGTGCTCACGCCGGGGCAAACCGTTCCCGGCGACCGCCTCTATGCCATCGAGAACGGCCCCTCCGGCTTCGATCCGGCCGCCCCTAGCTATCTGTCAAAGACGCATTTCTTGATGCTGATGAAGAATGAGCGCTTGGCCAATCTGCGCGCCTCGTTCGACCAGGACAGCCATACTCTGACGATCACGCTGCCCTCGCCCGATCGATCCAGCGACGGAACAGCGACCGGCGACCTACGTACCACCGATGGCCGGACCAAGATTGAAGACTTCTTTGCCACTTATCGCGCCGGCGAATTGCGCGGGCCGCCCAAAATTCTCCACTCCGAAGGCCACAGCTTCTCCGACGTCGCGCGGAAGGTCATCTCGTTTATCAATCTCGCCTCGGTTGCCGCGGTCGAGACCATGGTCGGTGCGCCCGTCAACCCCTTACGCTTTCGCGGCAACGTTTATGTCGAAGGCTGGCCGGCCTGGAGCGAACTTGACCTCGTCGGCAAGGTGCTGAGCACCGGCAGCGCCCGACTCAAGGTCGTC
The DNA here is from genome assembly GCA_963731805.1 of uncultured Alphaproteobacteria bacterium. GTDB lineage: Bacteria > Pseudomonadota > Alphaproteobacteria > Rhizobiales > Xanthobacteraceae > BOG-931. Next base: position 1,216,354 of record CAVSWY010000020.1, on the reverse strand, counting down.
AAGCGCATCGTCCGCTGCGCCGCCACCAATGTCGATCCCGACACCGGGGCACGCGACCTCAATATTCCTCAAACGCTGATGCGCAATCTCGATCACGCCGATTGCGGAATTTACGCCGAGGTGATCGAGGGCGGGGAGATCGCGGCGGGCGATGCGATCGACGTGTCGTGACGACCTCGCGTGGGGCGCCGTCGCTAGTGCGAACGGACGACGCCCGGCCTACGTTCCGGCGTTTGGGTCGTGATACATCTCGCCGATGATGCCGGTGACGCCGGGCTTGGAATCGACAAGGTGATAGCGGCCGTCGCGGTCGCGGCTAAGCTTCCCGGCCCGGCGCAGCTCGTCGAGCGCGCAGGCGACTTCGCGGCCGTCGCGGCTGCCGAGGCCCTCGACGATGTCGGCATAGAACATCGGTCCGGAGCCGAGCGCCTGTTCCACGGTCTGATAGCGCGCTGGGCCGGAGAACACCTTGGCCGCGCAACGCATCAGCGGAATTTCGCCGTCGCGGCCGAACGGCCGTGTGCAGTCGAACCCGGATTTGGCGCCGGTGCGCCGGCCATTGAGCGACGGGTCCATGGTCATGCCCATCATGCCTTGCAGCACCACGAGATCCTCGTCGGCCTGAAAGCGTGTACCGAAGGCCCATTCGACCTGGCGGTCGTCATGGATATCGATGTCCTCGTCGAACACGTAGACGTGCTTGAGCACCCGAATGCCACCAAACAGAGCGGCGATAGCGGCGCGCGCCTCGCCGTAGACGCGCTGCCGGATCGAGACCCGCAGCGTGTTTGAACCGCCGGACATTTCGCGTAAGTAAACCGCCACCGGCTCGCGCACGCAGCCTTTGAGGATGCGCATGGCCTCCGCCTCAGCGCGCATGGCGGAAATGACGGCGCTGTCGGTCTCGTCGAGTTTGAACGCCGAGCCGTGCAGCAGCGTGTGATGGAGCACGTCGGCGCGCATGGTGATGGCGGTGCAATGAAACACCGGGTCCATGTGGATCGAGCCGTAATAGCCCATATACTCGCCATACGGCCCTTCCGGCTCGACGTAGCCGCGCTCGTCGAGATAGCCTTCGAGCGTCACCTCGGCGTCGGCCGGCACCAGGATGTCATTGGTGAGGCTCTTCACCACCGGCGCCGGCGCGGCGCGGAATTGCGCTACCAGTGCAAGCTCGTCGCCGCCCAGCCGCGTCGTCGCGGCGAAGAAATCGAGCGGATGCGCGCCGGCGGTGAACGTCACCGGCAGTTTCTCCCCGCGCGCCACGCTCGCGGTATAGATGCGCTTGAGATCCGAGGGCGCGGTGACGTTTATGCCGCATTCGGTGTGGTTGCGCAGGCTCAATCGCCGGCAGCCGACGTTTCTTCGCCCCGTGGCCGGATCGATGGTGTAATCGATCGCCGAGCTCAAATAGCACGAGCCGTCTAGCGCGTGCTGCGGATGGAAGGGCAGCTTGGTGAGGTCGACATCCTTGCCGGTGATCTTGATGGCGTGCACCGGCGCATCTCCCGACGGCACCTCGACGAGCGGCTGCGGATTGGCAAGCCGCGCGAAATATTCGTCGTAAAGCTTGGCCGCGGTGGTTTCGAAAGCGGCGGCGAGGCGCTTGCGATTGCCGGCGGTCTTGGCGACGAGCTCGACCTGTTCCGGACCCGCTTTTTTGAACAGCACCGCCTTGTCGGTGCCTTCGATGATGGCACTCAAGTCGGTCAGCGGCACCGGCCGATCGTGAATCTCGACCTCGCCAAGCTCGATCAAGCGCTCGACGAAACTGCGCAGCCGGTATTTGTCGAAGTCGAGATTGGATGATGCCTGGGCCATTGCGAAATGACACCAGCGCCGCAGGTAGAAGTCAATCGCCTGATGGGCGAAGGCGCACGATCCGCCTATCGCAGGGTATGCGGCGACCTATTTGCCCCAGCCGAAGTGATAATTCAGCCCGGCGCGCACGACGTTGTCGTGCATCGACACATTGTCGGTCGGCACCACACCGCAGTTGGCGCCGCAATTGAGCCGGCCGAGGTCGACATGCAGGTATTCGGCCTTGGCGCTCCAGTTGCCAGGCAGCGCAAATTCGAGACCGCCGCCGACCGTCCAGCCGGCATTGGTCGTGCTGGCGCCTGCAAAGCCCGGCGTCGAGGCATTGATATCGCCGACGGCAAGGCCGCCGGTGACATAAGGCATGATGCCGCCGAACGCATAGCCAACGCGGCCGCGCACGGTGGAGAGCCAGTCATTTTGGGTGGTGCAGCCGGCCGCACATCCGGTCGTGCCCGTGCCTTTGAGGTTCGACCAGTCCACATCGCTTTCAAGGCCGAGCACGGTATTGCCGAATTGCCAATTGTAGCCCGCAGTGCCGCCGACCTGCGCACCGGAGAGATCGACCGGCGTTGCGCTGCCGCTCCACCACGAGCGGCCCCAGCCGCCGCCAGCATTGGCGCCGAGATAGAAGCCGGTCCAATTGTAAGCTTGGGTCACCTCGGCGGGGGGCGCCTTGGTATAAAGCGGCGCGACCGACAAATCGGCCGCGACGGCGCTCTGCGCCGCAACCAGCGTCCCCAACGCAAAACATCCAGCGACTAGCTTTTTCATCATTGGTTCGGGCCTCACTGGCGCCGGCGCTTTAAGCGATCGCCGTTCGCCTTAACACTGTGCGCACAACTTGGTTACCTCGGTCTTACCGTCACGGTTAAGCCCGAAGCGGCGTCGGCCCCGGTGCCTACTTGGTTGACCAGATGGGCGAAATTGTGCCGACGCCGGGGCGGCTCCTAGGCAGCCGGAATGTAACGAATGAGCCTCGCCCGAGTTCCCCGCATTTCCAGCGGACGGCAAAGAGGATGCTATAGTGTAGGAAATGTCGGAATCACGGGTCAGGTGAAGCGTCGATGAATTGGATCTCGAATACGCTGCGGCCGAAAATCCGCAATATTCTGCGGCGCGAGGTGCCGGAGAATCTCTGGATCAAATGTCCAGAGACCGGCCAGCTCGTATTCTATAAGGACGTCGAGTCGAACCTGTTCGTCATTCCGGGCTCGAATTATCACATGCGCATGGGCGCCGCAGCCCGGCTTAAATCGATGTTCGACAACCAAACCTGGTTCGACATCGCCGTGCCGGAAGTGCCGCTCGATCCTCTGAAATTCCGCGACGAGACGCGCTATACCGACCGCCTCAAAGCGGCGCGCAGCAAGACCGGGCTTAATGATGCGGTCAAGCTCGGCTATGGCAAGCTCGACGGTCTCGCCACCGTCATCGCCGTGCAGGATTTCGATTTCATGGGCGGCTCGCTCGGCATGGCGGCGGGCGAAGCGTTGATCAAGGGACTCGACACCGCCGTTGAAAAGGGCTGTCCCTTCGTGCTGTTCGCCGCCTCGGGCGGCGCGCGCATGCAGGAAGGCATCCTGTCGCTAATGCAAATGCCGCGCACCACCATCGCGGTGCAGCGCCTGCGCGAGGCATGCAAACCGTATATCGTTGTGCTGACGAATCCGACGACCGGCGGCGTCACGGCATCCTATGCGATGCTCGGCGACGTCCACATCGCTGAGCCCGGAGCCCTCATCGGTTTTGCCGGTCCGCGCGTCATCGAGCAGACCATCCGCGAGAAATTGCCGGAAGGCTTCCAGAAGGCCGAATATCTGCGCGACCACGGCATGGTCGATATGGTGGTGCATCGCCACGATTTGCGCGCGACGATCGCGAGGCTGTGTCGGCTCCTCACCAAGGCCCCTGCCAGCGCGCCGGCGCAGCCTATAAGCCTGCCGGCGCCCGAACCTGCGACCACGTGAGCGACAGGGCGGCCAACGCGGCGCCGATCGACGCCATGCTGGCGCGGCTTCTGGCACTGCATCCCAAGCGCATCGACCTCGGGCTCGATCGCATGGCGCGTATCCTTGCCGCGCTCGATCACCCGGAGCGACATTTGCCGCCGGTGATCCATGTCGCCGGCACCAACGGCAAGGGCTCCACCGTCGCCTTCATGCGCGCGATCCTCGAAGCCGCGGGGCAGCGCGTGCATGTCTATACGTCGCCGAACCTGGTTCGTCTCAATGAGCGTTTTCGCATCGGCCGCAATGGCGGCGGCAAGCTGGTCGGCGACGCCGAGCTTGGCGCGGCGCTCGCCGAATGCGAGGCCAAGAACGGCGACGCCCCGATCACGGTGTTCGAGATCGAGACCGCCGCGGCGTTTCTGTTGTTCTCGCGCAATCCAGCCGATGTCTTACTCTTGGAAGTCGGGCTCGGCGGCCGGCTCGATGCCACCAACGTCGTCGAACGCCCGCTGGCGAGCATCATCACCCGACTGTCGCTCGACCACCGCGAATTTCTCGGCGACACACTCGAAAAGATCGCCTCCGAAAAGGCCGGCATCCTCAAGCGCGACGTGCCGGCGGTTATTGCCAGCCAGGCGCGAGAAGCGCTGGCCGTGATCGAGCGCCAAGCGGCGCGGCTCAAGGCGCCGCTGCACATTGCCGGTGAGCACTGGACCGCCACCGAAGAACGCGGCCGCCTCGTCTATCAGGACGGCGACGGACTTCTGGATCTGCCGGCACCGAGGCTTTTCGGCCGGCACCAGTTTGAAAATGCCGGCGCGGCGATCGCGGCGCTGCGTGCGAGCGGCCTGAAACTGCCGCCGGCGGCCTACGAAGCCGGCATGACGCAGGTCGATTGGCCGGCGCGTATGCAGCGGCTGTCGCATGGCCGCCTCGCGGCTCTGGCGCCGCCGGAGAGCGAACTCTGGCTCGACGGCGGCCACAATGCCGACGGCGGCCAAGCCATCTCCGCCGCGCTCGCCGATCTCGAGGAACGCGTGTCGCGGCCGCTGGTGCTTATCGTCGGCATGTTGGCGACCAAGGACTCAGCCGGCTTCCTGAAGAATTTTTCCGGACTTGCCCGCCGGGTCATTACGGTGCCGATCCATCAGGACAAGGCAGTCCCCGCGGCCGAACTTGCCGGCGTCGCCGATGGCGTCGGTATTCCGGCGCTGGCGCGCGACGATATCGAAAGCGCGATTGCAATTGCCGGCAAGCTCGATCTGCACCCGGCACCGCGCATTCTGATTACCGGCTCGCTCTATCTCGCCGGCGAAGTCTTGGCCGCCAATGGCACGCCGCCGGAATAACTACTGGATCTTGATATCGTTGTCGTGAATGACCTTCGCCCATTTGGCGCGTTCGGCCTTGATGTAGGCCGCAAACGCGTCGGGCGCATCCGCCATCGACTCGAACATTTGCGGATCGAGAAAGCGTGCGCGGAAGGCAGGATCGCTGAAAATCTTGATCGCTTCCTGGTCGATCTTCATGACGATGTCTTGCGGCATGCCGGCCGGACCGAACAGGCCGAACCAGGCGGTCGCTTCGTAGCCCGGCAAGCCGCTCTCCGACACTGTCGGCACTTCCGGCACCAGCGGCATCCGCTTCGGGGCGCCGACGCCGAGCATTTTGATCTGGCCGGCTTTGTAAGCCGGCAGACCGGAGGCGACGCTGACAACCATGGTGTCGATATGATCGCCGATGAGATCGTTGAGCGCCGGCGTCGCACCACGATAATGCACCGGAACCATTTTGACACCGGCCATGCTGTCGAACAGCGCCATGTTCATATGCAGCGCCGAGCCCACACCCGCAGTCCCGTAAGTGATCTGTCCCGGCTTCTGCTTGGCCAGCGCGATCAGCTCGGCGGTGTTGGAAACCGGCAATGATTTGGCGGCGAAGATCGATTGGTAGATGCGCACGAGACCGGTGATCGGGGTAAAATCCTTGTCGACGTCATACGGCACCTTGTCCTTCGGCAGCAGCGTCGGATTGACGGTGAAGGTGCCGGACTCGCCGACCAAGAGCGTGTAGCCGTCGGGCGCCGCCTTGGCGACGGCTTCGGCGCCGATGATGTGGGCAGCGCCGCCCTTATTCTCGACAATGACCTGCTGGCCCCAGTCTTTGCTGAGCACCTGCGCCAGCGCGCGGCCGACGACGTCGGTCACCCCGCCGGGCACCGAGGTGACAACCAGCGTAACTTGCCGCGACGGGTAATCCGCCGTCTGCGCTCGGCCCGCGCCGCAGAACGCCGCCAACAGCATCGAGGCAACGAGATATTTTTCCATGGCGGGACCGCTAAAGCCTGATTTCACCGAGATTGACGCTGGCGCCAAGATTGGCTTCGACGCTCTTGGAGCGGCCGCGCGAAAAGATCTGCACGGTGTAGCGACCGGAGTTCTCGTCGAGTCTGTCGAATTTGAAATCGCCGTAATTATCACTCGTCGTCAGTGCGACCGACGCACCGTCCTTGACCAGCTGGACGCTGGCCCCTTCGACGCAATCGACGACGCCGTTCTTTTCCTCGGCCAGCGTGCCGCCGATGAAGCATTTCGAATAGCGCCACAGATTGCGGTAATAGACCCGCGGCTTGGAGCCGAGCTCCGGCTTCATCACTTCGAGATTTTGCTCCTCCGCCAGCCGCGCCATCTCGCCATCCTCGGCCTTGATGGCGCGCATGGCGCCGGTCGGGCACGCCTGATCGCCGCGCGTCTTGGTCCAGCCCTGGTCGATGAGATGGGCGTCGAAGGTCCATGCCTGCGGCAGCTGCAAGTCCTCGTTCCACCAGATGTGACCGTAGGGGCAGGCGTCGACGAGTTGCTTCTGTCCCTTTGCCTTCTTCGGATCTATCAGCACGATGCCGTCTTTGCGCTTCTTGATCGCGCCGGTCTTGTCCGCCTTCATGCAAGGGGCGTCGTCGCAATGGTTGCACATGGTGGGAACGTAGGCGATGTCGATCATCGGCAATTGCCCGCGCTCCTTCTGCAGAATGTTGATCCACTTGTGGCCGTGCTTCGGCATTGGCGCCGAATAGCCGGGCCAGTCATTGCCGACATATTCATCCATGGCGGAGAGCGTGCACAAATTGCAGTTGGTGCACTCGGCGACGTCGATGATCAGGTTCCATTTTTTCATGACGCTACTTCGCCGGCACCAGTTGCGCTTCTTTGAGGGCGCGCTTGATTTCCTTATCCTGCTCCATCGCTGCAAATGCCGCCGACATGTGCTCGGTACGGCGATCCCACAGCTCGATCTGGACGAGCGAATTGGCGCCGGCGAGCGAGTGCGTGCTCTTGGTCTGTGTCCGCTCGGGGGTGAGCAGATTGAGGCAGCCGCCACGGTCGACGGATTTTCCCGGCTCGCCCATCGGATCGTAAATCGCCGAGGACTCGTAGCCGTGAGCGACACCACGCGGCAGCCGCTGCGTCGGCAGCGCGGCGCAAATCACTGCGCCGCGGTCGTTGAAGACCTTGACCAGATCGTGCTTGCCGATGCCGCGCGCCTTAGCGTCTTCGGCGTTCATGCGCACGATCCAGTAATAGTAGCCCTCCACCTTGACGCGATGGTCCTCGATATTGAGTAGGAATGAATCCTTGCCGTCGCCCTGGGTGTGGAACGAATATTTCGAATGCGGCGTGAGCAGCTGCAGCGGATAGCGCGCGAACAATTCGCCGGAATGCGCGCCCTCCCATGACGGCTCGTACTTGACGATCGGCGGGCGCTCCGGATCGTTGAAGCGCTTGAGCGAGTTGCACTCGAATTCGAGCTTGCCCGACTGGGTCTGCAAGCCGCGCAAATACTCTTCGGTATAGTCGGAAGGCAGCGGCTGCGCTTCCGGCACGTCCTTCTTGCGGTTCTCGTAGAACCAGCGGAACGATACCGGCGCACGCAGCTTCTCCTTCTCGGCCGGCACGACGAAGTAGCCGCGCTTTAAGAACTTCTTCCAGGAGATACATTTCGGCAGGTCGGAAGCGAGGAACACCCGCTTGACCCAATCAATCTCGTTGACGCCCTCCGAGAAATAATTGGCAAGCCCGAGCGGCTTGCACAGCTCGTTGAAAATCCAGTAGTCGGATTTCGACTCGCCCTGCGGCTTGATCGCCGGCGCCTGAAACACGATGACGCGGTGGTTGAGCTGCTGCTGACCGTGATGGCCGTAACCGCCGAGCCCGGCCCATTCGCTGATGTCGGTGCGCTCGAAATTGGTGCAGGCGGGCAAGAGAACATCGGCAAATTTCGCCTCGCCCTCGTTCCAAATCGACTGATTGACGACGAATTCGAGATTGGCCGACTGATACATCCGCACCCAGCGGTTGGTGTTGTTCATCGTCGAGAGGATCGAGCCGCCGTATTTGTAGAGCATGTGCACCGGCGAATGGCCGGGCGCCGGATAGGCAAAGCGCGCGAATTGGTGCTCGATCGATTTGCCGACCCACGGATAGCCCTCGGCCTTGCCGTCGACGATCGCCTCCGGCACGAAAATGCGCGGAATGCGCTGGCCATTCGAGTTCATGGTCGGCAATTGCGGCATGCGCTGGTAGAGTTCCACCGGCATTGCCGTATTTTCCAGATCACCCGACATGCCGCCGTCGGCATAACCGGGGAAATAGAAATTAAAGTCGATCGGCGTGCCCCATTGCAGGTTGCCCATATTGATGCCGGGCTTGCCGAGCCCCTGCATGGCGATCAGGCACACCATCACGCGCGCCCAGGGAATGCCGGTCTGGTTGCGGCAGGCGCCGCCGTGGCCGTTGCCCCAGCCCCCGGGCGCGAGATAGACGCGCTTCTTGCCCCATTCACGTGCCAGCGCGCGCACGTCTTTCGCCGGTACGCCAGTTTCTTTTTCCTGCCACTCGGGAGTTTTTGGAACGCCGTCGTCTTCGCCGAGCAAATACGCTTTCCATTTGTCGAAGCCAACGGTGTGTGTCTCGACGAATTCTTTGTCGTAGAGGTTTTCCTGTATCCAGACGTAAGCGATCGCCATCGCCATCGTGACCGACGTGGTCGGCTTCGGCGCGAACCATTTGCCGGGCAAAAATTGCGCCGAGGCGTTGTAGTACGGATCGACGTGGACCACCTTGATGCCGAGTTTTTGGTCCTTCAGCCACTGCCGGCGCGTGGTGCCTTCCTGCGCGCCGTAGGACCCTGAGGTCGATTCCGGATCGGCCGCCCAAAACACCACCATGTCGCAATTCTGCAAGCAATCTTCGACGGTGCCGTAAGTCTCGGACTGGCCGACGCGGAGCGTGTAGCCCCAGTGATGCACCGCGCCCCAGTACCAGCCTTCCCAGGAATCCGGGTTGTGGTGGATGCGCGTCATGCCGACCGCGTTGGCGAAGCGGAACAACGCAGACAGGTAGTAGCCGACATTGCCCCAGGTATGATGCGAGCCGTGCGAGAAGGTGATCGCGCCGGGACCGTATTCGCGCTTCTGCCGCTTGATCTCGTCGGTGACGATCTTGATCGCCTCGTCCCAGGAAATGCGGACGTAGCCGGACTTGCCGCGATTTTGGGGATTGCGCTCGCCGTTCGGATCGAAGTCCACCCGCTTCATCGGATAGAGCAGCCGGTCGGGCGAATAGACGATCGACTTGGCATTCTGGCCGTGCGGCGCAAGCGTCGTCTTGCGCGGCGGGGTGAGCTTCTGGCCCTTCGCCTCAATGGTCCACGATGCGCCGTCCTCGTCTTTGAGGTCGATCGGCGTCATGCGCAAAATCTTACCGTCCTTGACGTCGACGAAGACAGGGCCGCCATTGGTCATGTTGCAATAGCGCGTGACGCCACGGCGCAGTTTCGTGCCGAATTTGAGGCCGACCGACTGGCTCATCATCAGCGTCTGCGCGAACCAGTTGGTCAGATAGTCCGGCCCCTCGACGGTGAGCACGAAATCCTTTTGTGCATTGATCTGGTCGAGCCAATTGATCGGCGGCGTGAGGAGCGCGGCGCCGATCTTGGCGTTCTTGAATTGAAGCCTGATGTCGGGCGCGTCGTGCAGGCCCGCGGCCGAAGTCACGATGCCCTTTTTGAATGCGAACCAGCGGCCGATACCCTCGTCACGCGCCACGATCTGCGCGACGAAATCGTGCTGCTCCAGGCGATTGCTGAACTCGGGGTGCCGTTGCGCCGCGCGTTTGAGAAGCTGCGCGGCTCCGAACAGGATGATCGGGAATTTGAGCTTGGCCAGCGCCATCGCGCATCCTCCGCAAACGTCCTCGGCATATCCGAGGTGGATTTTGCCGATAATTCCCTGGAATTGGAAACTTTCCAAGGGGCTGCCGCGACCGCACGCTATGCACTCAGCGGGGGACTATGTTCTTCATCTCGTTTCGCCGCCCTGCGAGGAATAGCCGCATATTGTCGATAATGAGCGGCATAATGAACTCCTCGTATTCGACGATATAGCCGCCGACATGTGGGGTGACGAAGACGTTCGGCAGGTCCCAGAACGGGCTGTCGGGCGGCAACGGCTCGGCTTGGAACACGTCAAGCGCGGCCCCGGCGATGCGACGCTCCCTCAAGGCTGCAATCAGCGCCCCCTCGTCGACGGTCTGGCCGCGGCCGGCGCTGATGTAATAGGCGGACGGTTTCATCGCGGCAAAAACGGCCGCGTCGAACAGCGTGAAGTTGTAGGGCGCGGCCGGCAGGACATTGATGAGATAATCCGCCTTGGCCGCAGCCTCATGCAGACGGTCCATCGGCATGACCTCGCTGAAGCCTTTTTCGGCCCGGGGCGTACGGCTAACGCCGACGACATTCATGCCGAACGCCTGGAGCAGCTCGCCGATCGCCGCGCCGACGATGCCGGTGCCGACAATCACCGCAGTCTTGCCATGCAGCGTGCTCCACAGCCGCCGCGCCCAGATGCGATGCTGATGGTCCTCGACCTGGCGCTTCGCATCGCGGCTCACCGCCATCATCATGTAGACGACTTGCTCGCGCATCGGCGGGCCGTGAATGCCGCGGCCACTGGTGATGAGAACATCGGGCTTAAGCGCCGGGCAGCGGAGGAAATGATCGACCCCGGTCGCCAAGGATTGAATCCATTTCAGCCGCGGCGCATCGGCAAGCATGTGATCGCGCAGCTCGATGCCGAACATGATTATGACTTCGACGTCGGAGAGGTCCCCGGTCACCTCCGCTGCGCCGTGAAATAGTGCCAGCTGAAGGTCGGGAAATTCCCCCTGCAAAGCATCGCCATACATTTCGGCGTGAACGTCGACGATAAGAACTTTGGTCATGCAAGCGGCTTGAGGCCGAAATACCGGATCGCATTGTTCGAGGCGATGTCGTCGCGCAGCTCCGCGGCAAGCGGTGCGTGATCGAGAAATTCGCCGGCTTCCTGCGCCGATTTCGAAGGGATAATCGGCGGCGAACATCACGCGGTCGCGGCCCAAGGCCGCGAGCGAGCAGTCAAGCGGTTCGGCGGAGCACATCCCCGACGTCGTCACCATGAAATTCTGCTTGATGTAGTCGGACGGCGCCTTAGCGAGCTTGACGCCGTAGAGCTTGGCGCGGCTGTCGAAGCGCCATAGCAGATACGGCAGCGTCTCGCCGAGATGGCCGAGCATCAGCTTGGCGCCGGGAAAGCGGTCGAACAGCCCGCCGAACACCAACCGGAGCGCGTGCGAACCGGTTTCAAATCCCCATTCCCAGGTGGCGCGACGCAAGCCGTTGTACCCCTCGAGCACGGGCGCGAGGCTCACCGGATCGGTGGGATGAATATAGATCGGCGCGCCGAGCGCCTCGGCGCGCTCCCAGAACGGATGCAGCGCCGGATGGTCGAGATACTGGCCGTTGGTGTGGCCATTGATCATGGCCCCGGCGAAACCGAGATCGCGCATGCAGCGCTGCAGCTCATCGGCAGCGCCGCGCGGATCCTGCATCGGCAGATGCGCGAAACCGCTATAGCGATCGGGCCGCTTTTGCACCTCACGCGCCAGGAAATCGTTGGATTCACGAGCACGGCGGACCGCGGTGGCGGCGTCGCGCTCGCTTTGCACGCCGGGGCCGGCGATCGACAGCACCGCGCGCGCAATCCCGGCCTGGTCCATGGCTTGCAGCCGCATTTCGCCGAAATCGGTAAGCCGCGCCAATAGCGTGCTCGCGAACTTCGGATCGACGGTGGCGACGGTCGGCCCCCAGTAGTCCTCGTAACCCGGCGACAGGAAATGCTCTTCCAGCGCGATTTTTTTGACCATGCCTCCCCCACCTCTTCGAGCTTGCGCGGCTCTCTGTACCTTATATGCGATATTGGCTACAAACCCGGGACCGTACAACAGTGGCTTAAGTTTTCAGTGGAGGAGAGCCCGTGACCCAGAAAATACGCGGGGTGACGTTTGAGGAAAACCTCAACAATTCGATGGGACTCGAGTTTTTCAACCTGTCCCATCGCTTCGGCTATCAGTCGCCGAACTGGCCGTATTTCGAAGACGTCAAGATCGAGCGCATCCATTACATGGCCAAATCGGGCGTGCTGTCGCAGCGCATTACAACCTCGATGCACAACACCACCCATATCGACGCGCCGGCGCATGTGGTGCAGGGCACACCGTTCATCGACGAGGTGCCGCTGCCGCACTTCTTCGGCTCCGGCATCGTGGTGGCGCTCCCCAAAAAGAAATGGGAGCAGATCACCTATGACGACCTTGAGAAGGCGGCCGGCAAGATCGTGCGGCCGCGCGACGTCGTCATCATCAATACCGGCTGGCACGAGAAATACGAAGATAGCGAGGACTATTTCTGCTATTCGCCCGGCTTCGTGGCTTCGGCCGGCGAGTGGTTCGTCGAGAAGCAGGTCAAGGTCGTCGGCCACGACACCCAGGCGAACGATCACCCGCTGGCGACCGCCATCGGGCCGCAGCGCAACGGCCCCCTACATCCGCATCTCGCCGCCGAATATAAGGAATGGTCGGGCGGCCGCGACTGGAAGGCCGATTTTCCCGACTGGGAGCCGGTGCACCGCATCCTGTTCAAGAACGGCATCCTAGGGATCGAGAATGTCGGCGGCGATATCGACAAGGTCACCGGCCGGCGCTGCACCTTTGCGTTCTTCCCGTGGAATTGGGACCGCGGCGACGGCTGCATCATCCGCTTGGTGGCGATCGTCGATCCGAAGGGCGCCTACCGGATCGAGAAGGGGGAGAAGTTCGCATGATTGTGCGGAAATTTTCGGAAGCGAAGTCCTACGAGGCGCCGAACCATCGCGACTATAAATCGTTCCGGGTGTTCGGCGCGGAAATGGGCGGTTCGCAGACGCTGGTGTTTGGCATTTCGCACTTCCTGCCGGGCGGCGGCGCCGGTCCCGACGCGTCGCCGCCTGAAAAAATCTATTACGTGCTGGCCGGCGAGCTCACGGTGATTGCCGGCGGCAAGGAGACAGTCGCCAAGGCAGGCGACAGCGTCTACATCGGTCCGAACGAAAGCCGCGAGATCATCAATCGCAGCCCTGAGGTCTGCACTATCGCGGTCGCCGTCGCGCCGGTGAAATGACCCCGGCCCGGGCCGTCGTCCTTCGAGGCTCGCTACGCTCGCACCTCAGGGTGACGGTACAAACGAAAGAGTTAGTACCATGTCCGAATACTTCCTGAAAAATCCGCTGTCGCTGTTCGACGTCAAGGGCAAGACGGCGATCGTCACCGGCGCTACCGGCGCCTTCGGCGCCATTGCGGCAAAAACCTTGGCGGCGGCTGGCGCTAACCTCGTCCTCACCGCGAACAATGCGGACGGCCTGAAGAAGATCGCCGCGGAATGCGCCAAGCTCGGGGGCAAAGCGGAAATCATCGCCAAGCGCCCGAGCTCCGAAGCCAATTGCGACGCTATCGTTGCCACCGCGGTCGAAAAATTCGGCGGCCTCGATATCCTGGTCGTGGCCTCTGGCCAGAACAAGGTGGCGAAGATCGTCGATCAGAAGGCCGAGGACTTTCTTGACGTGATGGACGCCAATGTCACGCAATCCTGGCTGATGGCGCGCGCGGCCGCGCGGCAGATGATCAAGCAGGGCCGCGGCGGCAAGATCATCCTGATGTCCTCGGCGCGGGGCCTGCTCGGCCATCCCGCCGGGTACACCGCTTATTGCGCTTCCAAGTCCGCCGTCGATGGCATCACCAAGGCGCTCGGCTGCGAACTTGGCGCGACTGGCATCACCGTCAACGCGCTCGGCCCGACCGTTTTCCGCTCGCCACTGACCGAATGGATGTTCGCCGACGACGAGCGCGGCAAGACCGTGCGTGCCGGATTCCTGACCCGCGTGCCGAAGGGCCGGCTTGGCGAGCCGGAGGACCTCGCCGGTCCGCTGTTGTTCCTCGCCTCCAGGGCGTCCGATTTCTATACCGGACATATCCTCTACGCCGACGGCGGCTATACGGCGGGCTGAAGCAATGGCGAAAGAAGTGTCGCAAGCCCGCATTGCCGTCATTGGCGCCGGGCTGATGGGACATGGCATCGCGCAGGTTTTCGCGTTGGCCGGTCACGACGTGACCATCACCGACACGGTGATGAAGAACCTCGATACGGTCACCAAGCGTATCGCCGCCAATTTGCGTGACCTCGGCGACGACCCCCTGGCGATCGCGCGGATACGGCCGTGCCTCGAACTTGCCGAAGCGGTGCGCGAGGCCGACTACGTCGTCGAGGCGATCGCGGAAGACCTGCCGCTCAAGCAGAAGCTGTTCGCCGAGATCGAACGTCACGCGCCCGCCGAAGCGATCCTGGCCAGCAACACCTCGGTCATACCGATCACCTCGATCATGGAGGGATTGAAAAACCGCGAGCGCGCGCTCGGCACCCATTGGTGGAACCCGCCGTTCCTGGTGCCGCTCGTCGAAGTGATCGAGACGCAATGGACCTCGCCAGAGGTCGTCGCCTGGACCATGGAATTGCACCGGGACGCGGGCAAGAAACCCGCCCACGTCAAGAAGGATGTGCCGGGCTTCATCGGCAACCGGCTGCAGCACGCGCTATGGCGCGAAGCGATCTCGCTCGTCGAAAACGGCATCTGCGACGCGGCGACCGTCGATGCGGTGATCAAGGCGTCGTTCGGGCGGCGGCTTGCCGTGCTTGGTCCTTTGGAAAATGCTGACCTTGTCGGTACCGATCTAACGCTCGCCATCCACAATACGGTGCTGCCGGCGATCGATAGCCGTCCGGCCGCGTCGCCTTATCTGGAAAAACTGGTGGCCGACGGCAAGCTCGGCTTCAAATCGGGTGAAGGCTTTCGCAAATGGAGCGCCGACGAGCAAGCGGCGCTGCGCGCCAGAGTGCTGCAGCACCTGAGAGCGTCGCGCGACAGTTAGAGGCTATCGGACTGCCGTCAGCGCTTCGGCATTTGCTGCACGCACTGCCGGCATGACCTCACTGACGAAAAGCCCAATCGATCCCAAGGCTTCCTCGCGCGTCATATCGCCGAAGGCGAACTGACCGACGACGTAATTGCATTGCGTCTCCGCAAGCTGGCGCTTGAGGAAAGCCGACACCGTCGCCGGTGAGCCGGCAATGCCCTGGCCGCGTTCCATCAGCGCGTCGAAATCGGCAGGCCGTGGATGATTTTGCGGCTGGTCGCGCAGACGGAATAGATAGGTGAAGCTTTGGTGCCACACCGGATAGGCGCGTCGCGCCAACGCGAGCGCCTTGGCATCGGTCTCGCCGACCACGATGAAGCGGCCGAGTCCGAGCTTCGGTAACGCAGCGCCAGGATGCGGCGGCCGCCACGTCGCGCGATAGCGCTCGATCGAGAGCCGCGTATCGCCCGGCGGATCGAGACTGACGACATGAAGATTGCGCTTGGCGGCGCGCTCGGCGCTGTCCGGCGCGTGGACGCCGTACCAGATCGGTGGATGCGGCTTTTGCAGCGGCTCAAGCGTCATCGGCACATCGTCGAACGAGAAATGCTTGCCGTGGAAATCGAGCCGTCTCACCGTCAAGCCCTTAAGGATCAGTTCGAGGCCCTCGGTGTATATTTCCTGCGCCGCATCGGGATCTTCGCCATAGATCGCCAACTCGATCGGCGAGGCGCCGCGGCCGAAACCGATCTCGAGACGCCCGCCGCTCAACTGGTCGAGCATGCAGATTTCCTCGAGCAGGCGCAGCGGGTGATAGAGCGGCAGCACGAAGACCATCGGCCCGAAGCGGAGCCGCCGCGTGCGCTGTGCCAGGGCGGCAAGAAAGACGTTGGGCGACGGCGCCATGCCAAGCGGCGTCGCGTGATGCTCGGCCAGGTGATAGCCGTAAAAACCGGCACAGTCGTAGGCTTCGGCGATCTTGAGGCGGTCCTCGTAATAGTCGGCAAGAGACGGCCCGGTGCGATCGAGATGGTCGAAGACGCCGAATTCGATTTTTTCGTTATTCATCCAGCTCAGCTTAGCCCGGATTGGATTAATCCGTCATCTTGCTCAGGGTTGCAGGCGCAGCAAATCGATCAACATCCGGCTGTCGGCCAGGTTGTCGAGATTCAAGGTCGTTTCGATGATTGCATCGGCGTGCTTGCCCATCGAGGGCTCCGCAAGCTTGCGAAACTTTCTGGCGATTTCGTCGGCGCTCGCGAAGGATTGCTCGCTGCCGCGCGGTGCCTCGCGGGTCTCGGTCTCGGTCGAACCATCGTGGAAGTTGATCTCGACGCGCACTTTGTGACGATGCGCGGCGCCGAGCGCAGTGATCGCCGGGTCGTGCACCACCTTCACCTTGCGTGCCAGCGCGATGCGCGCCGGATCGGCGACGCAATCGGTCGTGAATTCATCGACAAAGACATCGCCTTCGATCAGCAACGTGGCGACGCAGAACGGTAGATTGAGCTGGGCCGCGGTCAGACCTTCGGGTTGGTAGGGCCAGCCGGCATGATCGAGCGTGACTTGCGACGCGTGAACGACGATGCTGTCGATGTCCTCGACCGCGAACGGTCGGCGTTGGCGGATGTCGCGGATCGCATCGAGCGTAGTGTGGTTGCTGCCGACGCAGGAATAGAATTTCAGCGAAATGCGCATGGTCTCGAAGCGTTCGCCGAGGCCGGCGCTCAAGGCCGCGAGATTGAAGCGATCCTGCGAACGCGAGAACGTCGTGCAGAAGCCGCCGTAGGACGCTTCGAACACATCGACGATGCCGGTGAAGTTTTGCTGCGCCAACAGCGCCGCGTAAAGCCCGCTTTGCGCGGCGCGGCCGGCGTGCATGCGCTTGACCATGGCGCCGTATTGCGCGGCCATCAGGCCGGACGATTGCGTGCCGGCGATGCCGAGTGCGTGCACGGTGGCGTCGGCGGATAGCTGCAGTGCCCGCGCCGCACCGGCCGCGGCCGAGAATACGCCGACCGTGGCGCCGGAATGCCAGCCCTGGCCGATATGCTCCTGGCCCATGCACAAGCCGACGCGCGGACCGATTTCATAGCCGGCGACGGCGGCAGTGAGGAAGTCGCGGCCGGACAGCTTGGCGTGGCTTTCCGCCACCGCGATCAGCGGCGGCAGCGTGACCGCGCCGACGTGCAAGACGGCGGTGCGATGCACGTCGTCAAGCTCGAAGCCCTGAACCTGCGTGCCGTTGACCAGAGCCGCATGCGGCGAGGACAATCTCCGGCTCGTCCCCCAGACCGAGGTCGTGCGCGTCGCATCGAGCGCTTCGAGCGTCTCGCGCAGGATGCGGCACCATTCGAGATTGGCGCCGTAGATGGCGCAACCGAGCGAATCGAGGATGAGAAATTTTATCCGCTCGCGGACTTCGCTCGGGATTTGCTCATAAGTCAGATCGGAGACGAATTCCGCGATCGCCCGCGTGTGTATGTTGTTCGCCGGCGCGTCCATGCGGGAATTATTGAGCAGCGGATCGCGACTTGACGCTGTCCCACCACGGACAGACGCCGGACATCACCTCGTAATTGCCGTCCATCACCTGGACTGGCCGGCGATAGCCGCCTTCGGCGTTCTTCAGCCGCAGCGCGCGGGCCTTGGCTTGATCCTCGGTTGACAGCCAAGCGCGGTCGTGGCCCCACATGCTGGGGCCTTCCTTTCGCTCATAGGCCTGCCAGGTGTCGACGTCGATCGAGCGCGCGCCCCAGCCGTATTCGACCATGAATGCCGACGGCGTCCAGCTATAGAACGAGGTGATGAAATCGCTGGTGTGCCGGCCGAGGGTGGTGGCGACGCGGCCCGGCTCGCCGAGCGCGATATCGTAGCCCTGCCCGACATCGTCGAAGCTGAACAACTCCATCATCAGATGATGGATCGCGTTCTTGCCGGTCTGGATGAAGGCAAGACTGTGATGGCGCGGATTGAGATGAAGGAAGCGGGCGACGAAGGGATGCGAATAATAATCGGTCAGCCGGAAAACAAGCGTATCGCGATAAAATGCCATCAGCCGGTCGATCGTTTGCGCCGTGTCGACATTGAGCACGACGTGACCGAGGCCGAGCGGGCCGGTGCGAAAGCCCGAGATCGAGCGGCCCGGCTGGAACGGATCGGTTGCCGTTTCGGCACCATGAAAAATCTCGAGCCGGTTGCCCAGCGGATCGTGGAGCACGATCAAATCCTTGACGCGCCGCTCGTCGGCGAGCGCACGCGCGCCGCGGGCGACTTTGATACCGCTGTTGTCCAGATGCGCCGCGAGGGCGTCGAGCGCTGCGGCGTCGGCGGCTTCCCAGCCGAAAAAAGCGACGCCTTCGCCGCCATCTGCATCGACGATGAGGCGCTGCTTGCGGTCGTCCATGCGGAAGGCAAGCGTGGAGTGCGATTTGTCGATGCGTTGCAGGCCGAGAAGGCCGCAGCCATAGCTTGACCAATCGCTCAGATCCTTGGCGCGCACACCGACATAGCCCAGAGCTTGCGGAGCGTGAGTTTGCAGAGCCATTGCGAAGCCTCGTTGCCGTGCTTTTACACCCGTGGCAACGGACGCGCTACGCCGCGCTTTCTGTCAGGATCGTCGCGCGGGCGTCAGGGAGAGCGGAGCAGTCTCGCCCGAGTCCTGTTCGGCTTCGATCGCGGCGTCGTCCAAGAGCCTCTCGAGGCTCAGTAACGTCAGCCGCTGCTCGCTCGTGCGGGCGCCTTTAGCCCAGCGCCGGCATTGGTTGGCCCATTGGTTCAGTTCTTCGGCGGCGGACTTGAACATGGCTTTAGGCCTCTCAAGTCGTCAGCGGCGAAGCAAAAGCGGGGCCGAGCAGGTTCCTGCCGCGCACCAGCGTCGCCCGCGCGGCACGGGCGTCGAGCGCGGTTTGAAACAGCGCGGGCAAGTCGCGCGGCCGGCTCAGCACCGATCGCAGCATGGCGGCGATATTGGTGGTTCCGTTCGGGCGCATGGCGGCGACAGCGGACACCGGCAAGGCCCGCCTGGCCGGATCGGTGATGACGCGGATCGCGGCGACCGGCACTTCGTGCGCCAGACCGACGGCGGCGACGATATGCGATTCCATGTCGACCGCGATTGCGCCGGTCTTCAAATAGAGCGAACGCTTCTCGTCAGGATGCGCGACCGGCGCCGGCACGCCAAGCAGCGCGCCGGAGACCGAGTCCGGTATCGTTTGCAGCAATTTCTCCGACCATTCCCGGCTGATCGGCATCCGGTTAGATTCGGAAATGACCGCCGAACCGACCACGCAGGTGCCCGGCCGCAGATGTGGCGCCAAGCCGCCGGCCACGCCGAAGCTGATGATGCCCGGACAGCCACGCACCAACGTCCGCGCTTCCGCGATCGCGGCCGTGAGCTTGGCCGCCAAGTTGCGGCCGTCACCGCTGCAAATCACGTGCACGCCGGGTCCGGCAGCGATGCGCGCCTCAAACGCCAATCCAACGACGATGATCACCTTGCCCCCGCTCTACGTTAGCTGTGCGGCAAAGGGGAGCCATAACCCGGCCGACTCTTCCCTTGCCAATCGACTGGACGCGACAGACAAACGGTGCCGTCTGTCGAAATCAGCCCTTGGTCACAACTGGCGGCGGCGCCTTGCCCTTGCCGGTCTGTGCGCAACCGGCAATGCTCAGCAGCGCGAGAATAACGGCCGTTCCAAACGCAATCTTCTTCATGGGAGCCCCCGTTTCTGGCGGTACGAAAATATAGGATAGAAACAGCAGGCACCCTCCACTAGTGCAGAAAAGACACAGTGCACACCCGATTCAGTGTCCCCGACCGGCGTCGACGATAACAATGAGAGAAATCCACTATATGGCGGGCAAATGAAGGCACTTGCCCCGCTCGCCGTAATCTTCGGCTTAGTGCTTTTGACCGCTCTGGTTGCTTATTTCGGCTTTGTCTCGGTTTTGCAGGCCCTTGTCAGCTCGCAATGGGGGACGGCGTTCGTCGTTATGGCCCGAGCCGTCGCGTTGGCGGCGGCCGGGGTAGGCTGGTGGTGCCTGCTCGCGCCGCTCCATCGTGGGCCGTACATTTTTGCCGGCCTGCGTTTCGTTCGCGAGGCAATTAATTCGCTATTTCCGTTCGTTGGCGTTGGCGGCGACATCATCGGCGCACGGCTGCTTACGCAATTCGGCATAGCCATAAATGTGGCGATCGCCAGCGTCCTGATCGACATTTTTATCCAGGTGGTGTGCCTCCTGGTCTTTGTGGCAGCCGGGATCGGCATTGTACTCGATCTCGTCGGCACGCATCGGCTCAGCGCCCTGACCTTCGTCATGTTGGCCGTCGCGTTGCCGGCGGTGAGCGGATTCTTCCTGGCTTTGAATTTTGGCGCTTTCGAACCGTTCGTGCGGCGGCTTGTCGCATTCGGCGAGAAACACAACTGGGCGGCTTTCAATCATGTTGCCGACCTCGGCGGCCGGCTGCAGCAGATTTGGCAAAATCATCGCGGCCTCTCCGCATCCTTCCTGGTCCATCTCGCCGCGGTGTTTTTCGGCGCCAGCGAAGTCTGGATCGCGCTGTCCTTCATGGGCCATCCGGTCAGCGTGGCCGAGGCGGTAGCCATCGAAAGCCTGGGCCAAGGCAGCCGCTCCGCCGCCTTCGTGCTGCCGGGGGACTCGGCGTTCAGGATGGCGCACTGATCGCCGCATCTGCGATATTCGGCATTCCGGCGGAGGTTGCGCTAGCCATGGCGCTCATCAAGCGGGTTCCCGATCTGATCCTCGGAATTCCGGCCTTGGTCGGATGGCAGGCGTTGGAAGGGAAGCGTTTGTTCTCGCATGGCAAATAGCGACCGTCCGGAACCCTATCCGCTTACGCAATTCGGCCCCGGATTTTGCCGTTGGTTAAACGTGCATGGACCGCAGTTGGGCAATATAGTCCTTGGGTCGAGACTTGGATCGACAGGGGCCGCCAGAGGTCAGCGTGTACGTGTTTTTCGCCAATATCGTCCCTTGGGCGTCGCTGTTTTGCTATGCGGTAGCCGCGATCGGTTGCGGTTATGCGCTTTTCGCCGCGTGGGCCGCGCGCAGCTTTGCCCGCCGGGCGACCGAGCCGGCCGGCAATTATCCGCCGGTCACTCTTCTCAAGCCGCTGCATGGACTGGAGCCGGGTCTCTACGCCAATCTGGCCGGCTTTTGCGCGCAAGCTTATCCAAGCCCCGTGCAGATCGTATTCGGCGTCGACGATCCCGCCGACCCGGCTGTCGGCATCGTCCACAAGCTTGTCGCCGATTTTCCTGACCACGATCTGACATTGGTGATCAATGCGCGGCGCCATGGCGAAAACCGCAAGGTCTCGAACTTGATCAACATGGCGCGCCAGGCGCGACATGAGGTGCTGGTCGTCTCCGACAGTGACATCGTCGTCGGCTCCGATTATCTCGCACGCATCGTTGCCGCTCTGGCGCAGCCGAGGGTCGGTCTCGTCACATGCCTTTACCGCGGCACCGCAGCCGCCGGCATCTGGTCGCGGCTCAGCGCTGCGGCGATCGACTATCACTTCCTGCCCAATGTGCTGGTCGGGCTCAGGCTCGGCCTCGCCGCCCCGTGCTTCGGCTCGACGATCGCGCTGCACAGCAAGACGCTCGCCGCGATCGGCGGCTTTGAAGCCGTGGCCGACCAGTTGGCCGACGATTATGCGCTTGGGGCGCTGGTGCGGGGCATTGGACAGACCGTGGCGATCCCCAACTCCATCGTCGCCCATGTTTGCAGCGAACAGTCCGCGCACGATCTCATCCGCCATGAATTGCGCTGGGCGCGCACGATCCGCTCGATCGATCCGGCGGGCTTCGCTGGGCTGGCAATAACGCACGCGCTGCCGCTCGCTCTCATTGGCCTTCTGCTCGGCGGCATCAATCCGGCCGGCTTGATCGTCGTTGCAGCGCTCGCCTGCCGCTTCGTGCTGCAAAGCGAGGTCAATCGCGCCTTCCGCTTGCGCGGCGAGTTCTTCTGGCTCGGGCCGCTGCGCGATATCTTGTCGTTCGCTATTTTTATCGTGAGCTTCTTCGGCCGCGGCGTCGAATGGCGCGGTCATCGCTATGGGCTGCGGGCCGACAACAGGCTGGCTTATTACGGCGAGGTCGAAACGTGATGCGGACATTATTTCTTCAGGCCCCCTCGTTCGACGGCTTCGACGGCGGCGCCGGCTCGCGCTATCAGGCACGCCGCGAGATCCGCTCGTTCTGGTACCCGACCTGGCTCGCCCAGCCTGCCGCCTTGGTCGAAGGCTCAAAGCTCGTCGACGCGCCGCCGCACGGCACCAAGCTCGCCGCAGTGACGGCGAGCGCGCGGGACTACGACCTCGTGGTGCTACACACCTCGGCGCCGTCGTTTGCGTCCGATGTCGCGACCATCAAGGCGCTCAAGGAAGCCAACAGCAATCTGAAAATCGGGCTGGTCGGCGCCAAGGTCGCGGTCGACCCGGCCGGCTCCCTGAATGCCTCGCCGCTGATCGATTTCGCCGCGCGCAACGAGTTCGATTTCACCATCAAGGAGATCGCGGACGGACGATCCTGGGCCGACATCGCCGGCTTGTCCTATCGCAATTCGGCCGGCGTCATCGTGCACAACGACGAGCGTCCGATCCTGGAAAGCATGGACAGCCTGCCGTTCGTCACGCCGGTCTATAAGCGCGACCTCGACATCAAGAATTACTTCATCGGCTACCTGAAGCACCCGTATCTGTCGATCTATACGGGGCGCGGCTGCAAATCCCGTTGCACCTTCTGCCTGTGGCCGCAGACGGTCGGCGGTCATCGCTACCGCACCCGCTCGGTCGGCCACGTCATCGAGGAGATCGCCTGGGCGCAGAAGGCCTTCCCCGAGGTGAAGGAATTCTTTTTCGACGACGACACCTTCACCGACGATCTGCCGCGCGCCGAAGCCATCGCCAAGGAGCTGAACAAGCTCGGCGTGACCTGGTCGTGCAACGCCAAGGCCAATGTGCCGCGCAAGACGCTGCAGGTGTTGCGCGACAACGGCTTGCGGCTCCTTTTGGTCGGCTACGAGTCCGGCAATCAGCAGATCCTGCACAATATCAAGAAGGGCATGCGGATCGACGTCGCCCGCCGCTTCACCAAGGACTGCCACGAGCTCGGCATCACCATCCACGGCACCTTCATCATGGGGCTGCCGGGCGAGACCAAGGAAACCATCGAAGAGACCATCCGCTTCGCCAGCGAGATCAACCCGCACACCATCCAGGTTTCGCTCGCCGCGCCCTACCCCGGAACGTTCCTGTTCGACCAGGCGCTGCAGAACGGCTGGCTCGATGAGGCTAATGCCGAACTCGTCAATGACGACGGCGTGCAGATTGCGCCGTTGCATTATCCGCATCTGTCGCACACCGAGATCTTCGACTCGGTCGAGGAATTTTACCGGCGCTTCTATTTCCGCTCCGGCAAGGTCGCTTCGATCGTCGGCGAGATGATCCGCAGTCCGCAGATGATGAAGCGGCGGCTGCGCGAGGGCGTCGAGTTCTTCCACTTCCTGCGCGAGCGCAGTGCGGCGCATTAGAGCGAAGATGCGACTGAGTGCGCTCGTCCCCGCGCAAGCGGGGACCCAGTCTGGATTCCCGCTTGCGCGGGAATGCGCGGATTGGATCGAGCCGACCCGATCGCGCATCAAGCCTTCAGATAGCCGTGCTGGCGGAACCAGGCGATGGCCTCGGCGACCGCCTCGCCATAGGGCCGCGCTTTGTAGCCGAGCTCGCGCTCGGCCTTGGCTGAGGTGAAGAACATATGATCCTTCGCCAGCTTTAATCCGGTCGTGGTCACGAACGGTTCACGGCCGGTGAAATAGGCAATCGCTTCAACGCCATAGGCAATCGGGAAAATAAGCTGCCGCGGCAAACGCACCTTCGGCGGCGAGCGGCCGACGCGGCGGGCGATGTCGCGCAGCATGTCGCCGAGCAGCACATCCTGTCCACCGAGGATGTAGCGTTCGCCGATGCGGCCCTTGTGCAAAGCCGCGACGTGACCCGCGGCGACGTCGTCGACATGGACCAGATTGAGCCCGGTATCGACATAAGCGGGCATGCGCCCCGCCGCGGCCTCGATGATGATGCGGCCGGTCGGCGTTGGACGAACGTCGCCCGGCCCGATCGGGGTCGACGGATTGACAATGACCGCCGGTAATTTTTGCTGCGCCACCATGGTCTCGACCAGCCGTTCGGCTACGACCTTGCTGTATTTGTAGGCGCCGACGGCGTCTTCGGCGGCCAGCGGAAACGTCTCGTCGCTCGGCGCGCGGTTCGGCCGCGATGCCAGCGTGGCGACGCTCGATGTATAGACGACGCGTTCGACACCGGCGGCGAGCGCTGCGTTCATCACATTGCGGGTGCCGTCAACATTGGTGCGCACGATGTCGTCGGGATGGCGCGCCCATAGCCGGTAATCCGCGGCGACGTGAAACAGGCAACGGATGCCGGTCATGGCGCGCGCGATCGAAGCGGCGTCGGAGATATCACCCTCGACGATCTCCAACTTGGGATCGGCGAGGTTGGTCCGCACGCTGGTCGAGCGCACCAGCGCGCGCACCTGTTCGCCGGATTGCAGAAGTGCTCGCGCCACCGCCGAACCGACAAAGCCGCTGGCACCGGTGATCAGGATCATCCACCCACCCCTTTCTCGCCCATCAATAACCGGTATAGTTTGAAGCGTGAACTCCCGCTTGGGGACGCGTGGGAGTCACCGGCGCTGAAAACGGCGCCGCAGAACAAATCGGGAGGGAAACATGGGGAACATCAGAGCTACCATATTGCTTGCGGCCGGTGCCGCGCTGATCGCTGTGCCGGCGATGGCCGCCACCCTGAAAGTGCACGTCGATTCCTTCAAGAACGGCGGCACGGTGCCGAACAAATACGCCTTCTGCGCGCCGGCGGCGCAAGGCCACACCACCGGCGGCCAGAACATCAATCCGGGCATCTCGTGGTCGAAGGGACCGAAAGGCACCCAGTCCTACGCCATCATTCTCTACGACACCGACTCCCCGGCCGAGCATCGCGAGATGATGAACAAGGAAGGCGTGACGATGGCGTCCGACGTCAAACGCCACGACTTCTTTCACTGGGTGCTGGTCGACATTCCAGCCAAAGTCACCGCGATCAAGGAAGGCGCCGATTCGAACGCGCGCGTCCTGCACGGCAAGCCGGCCACCTCCACCGGCGGCGTGAAGGGGCTGAACGACTACACCAAGGTGACGGCGTCGAACGACGCCATGAAGGGGCAATATTACGGCTATGACGGCCCCTGCCCGCCGTGGAACGACGATATCGTGCATCACTATCACTTCACCGTTTATGCGCTCAGCGTAAAATCGCTCGATCTGCCCAAGGATTTTGACGGCCCCGCCGCGCAGGACGCGATGAAGGGCAAGATCCTGGCGCAGGGCGAAGAGCTCGGCCTCTATACGCAGAACCCGGCCAAAGGCGCTAAGCCGTAACCAAGAGCAAACCGCCCCATGAAACTGCCCAGCCGCATGATCGATCTGTCGTCGCCTCTCGAAAATGAGACGGTGTACGATCCGCCGTTCATGCGGCCGAAGATCGAGTACAAGAGCAACGCCGATACGGCGCCGCTGTTGTGCGAATTGTTTCCCGGCCTTCGCCGCGAGGATCTGCCGGACGGCGAAGGCTGGGCGATCGAAAACATCCAGCTGACGACGCATAACGGCACGCATATGGACGCGCCGATCCATTTCCAGTCGCATTCGATCGACGGCAAGCCGATGATGACCATCGACCAGGTGCCGCTCGACTGGTTCTTCCGGCCCGGCGTCAAACTCGACTTCCGCAAGGTGCCGGACGGTCATGTGGTGACGGCGGCGGAGGTCGAGGCCGAGCTCAAGCGCATCGGCCATGAGCTGAAACCGTTTGACATCGTGCTGGTCAATACGCGGGCTTCCGAATGCATCGGCAGCGACGAATATCTCACCGCCGGCTGCGGCATGGGGCGCGAAGCCACGCTTTATCTCACCTCGCGCGGCGTGCGCGTTACCGGCATCGACGCCTGGGGCTGGGACGCGCCGTTTACGCATACCCGTAAGCGCTGGCTCGAGTCCCACGACCCCTCGATCATCTGGGAAGGCCACAAAGCCGGCCGCGAGATTCCCTATTGCCACATGGAGAAGCTCGCCAATCTCGAACAGCTTCCCGCTCACGGCTTCAT
The DNA here is from genome assembly GCA_963731805.1 of uncultured Alphaproteobacteria bacterium. GTDB lineage: Bacteria > Pseudomonadota > Alphaproteobacteria > Rhizobiales > Xanthobacteraceae > BOG-931. The sequence continues at coordinate 1,190,059 of CAVSWY010000020.1, read as the reverse complement.
CGTCGCCTGCTTCCCACACAAGATCAAAGCCGGCTCCGCGGGGTGGACGCGGGCGGTCGCGTTGTTTGATTAGAAGCCTCGTCATCCTGCCCCGCGAAATCGGGAAAAGGCCGCGGGCGGCGACGTTACGCAAGCCATCATGTCCCTCATCCTGAGGTGCGAGCCATCAGCGCGTTTACGCGCGTCTTCGACGCGGTATGGCGAGCCTCGAAGGATGCCGGCCCCAGCGCCTCGGCCACATCCTTCGAGGGCCGCTTCGCGGCCGCCTCAGGATGAGGCAAAAGTCCCCCGTTCTCGCGATGCGCCTTCGCATCCGAGTTTTGCCACGCCACTAAAGGGAGGCGGAGCGCCGACAGGCGCACCACGGGTTCCGCCCCGCCGCAGAAAAGAAAGCTTGCCAGCGTATGCGGCGCGCACCATCGTTTTCTCCCGCAACGCGCGGAATCGAAACGGCGGCGCGCTCGCCTTTCGGCGCCCCACCGCGGCCATGCGCCGAGGGACTTACCTCGACTCGGCTCCGGGCCGCGCTTCCTGGACCACCGGATCCAAACGGGAGGACCCTCTCCGGCACCAGTGCACCTGGCAGTCCGGTCACGCGCCGGACGGTCGATGCCCAAAGCCGCCCGGATCGAGGTTACAAGCCCCATCCGGGAACCGCGCCCGCCCCATCGATCGGCTGTCACCGGTCGACGTCCCTTCGATGAGCGAGCTGGCGGGATATGTAACGGAAACGGGGACAAATGTCAAGGGTCGGTCACACCAAACGCGACAAATTCTTTTGGCCGGTGGACACCCGCTATTGCGGCCGCGTCGGATCGCGCTAGATAAAGTCGATGGGCCCGGTCTCGTTGCTCCTGAATATTCTCTGGATCGTCTTCGGCGGCTTGTGGATGGCGCTCGCCTGGGTGGTTGCCGGCGTCATCATGGCGATCACCATCATCGGCCTGCCCTGGGCCTGGGCGGCGTTCAACATCGCGTCCTATACGCTGCTTCCCTTCGGCCGGAAGGCGGTGTCACGCGCCGAATATTCCGGCCGCCACGATATCGGCACCGGACTGTTCGGCTTTGCCGGCAATCTGATCTGGCTCGTCCTCGCCGGCTGGTGGCTGGCGCTCGGCCATCTCATCACCGCGATCCTCCTGGCAATCACCATCATCGGCATCCCGTTCGCCTGGGCGCACTTAAAGCTCGCCGGCATCGCGCTATGGCCGATCGGCAAGGAGATCGTGCCGGCGGATGCGGCGCCGGGGTGGCCGGGCGTGCGGACTTGAGGCGCCAGGGATGTAGCCCGGATGAAGCGCAGCGAAATCCGGAATCGGTCCTACGGCAAGAACGCCGCCACATTACTAACGTCGGCCCCGTCGGGATGACGTCTTAGCGCCTTGTCGCTTACACCAGATGCGAGACTCCTCGGATCGAGTTGGGGTATCTTTTAGTAGCGTGGGGGCCGCTAAAAGCGACCTTGCGACATTTTTTTCAGGCGTTGTTCGGCTTCTTCTGGGGAAAATTGCTCGGTGCCGCGTTCACTTCCCATTCACGTACCAGCAAGGCTTCAGGGTTTGCACCGCGCGGCTTATATCATCGGCCGAATTAGCATGGCATGGGGTGAAATTGAACAAAGGCTATACAGCGATATTGTTCGCTTCAACAATTTAAGAACCCCTCTCTTTATCCCCACCAAGCCGAATTGGCATCGACATTTGATGATCGCGTTAAACAATGGCGCAAACTATGTAAATCAATTACCTCATCTCTTTCCGAAGTAGATCGCGCAATAACAAAAATAAAAACTCTTGCACCGATCAGACATCATGTGGCTCATGGATATCCAATGTATTTCTCAGGATTCCGCGATAGCTATCCAATGCCGTCAGAACCCTTTCTTCAGATCATTGAACATCGCGAAACAATAACAAGACTCAAGTTGCACATAAGATTAGCAGAAGAAAAGAAACTGGGGCGCGTTTGGGCTTCTGATCTTTACCCAACCTATACGCTTACTGAACTTGAAAATAAGTGGAAGGAGTTGGAGAAACTAACGAAGAGCCTATTTGCGACGTCTGATAGTGTTCTTCCTTTTCCCAAGCCTCCAAAACTCCCAAAGCAACCGCGCAAAAAGCGCCGCGTATTCACAGTGTAAACAACATCGTCAACGAAATCCGGAGCAGACGTGCTACCGCGTGAAAGTAACCACTCGGCGAACAAGTTTAACGTTCGCTTTGTAGCCCGCTCCTTGCCAAGCTCTGCATTGCACGTGTGTGGTCGTACGTGGGTCTTCGTTCGCCCACCACCACTCGTACCGATACGCAGCTTGCGAAAGCGGCTCTCCAATGATGTGCTCGATTTCCTGAAATGAAAGTCGAACTTGTTGTCCTCGCTGGCCTGCTAGGTGCTCTTGCAGGGGATCATATTTTGGCATCGGACAATTTACCCAATGGCGACGCGGCAATACTAGGCGTGGGCCGGATGAAGCGTAACAAAATCCGGGGCCACCAATGTCACTTTCGCCGCCGAACATATCCTCAAGTCTGACGCCCCTTCCACCGCGCAAGAGCGCGGTCCCCCTCCCCCGCTATCGCGGGGGCGGATGCTTCAAACCTTCCTTACCCACACCTTATTATCGTGAAACGCCGCGCCGGAACGGCGCGATGGCGTCGGCGCAGGTGAGCGTGTTGATACCGCGGCCCTCGGCATAGGCCGAGTTCGGCTACACCGCTTCGACACCGGCAACGCCGCTAGCTCTTATCCGCCGATACCGCCTCGAGCGTCCGGTTCTTGGTCTCGACGGTGTAGGCGGCGGCGATTGCCGCGCCGATGACGGCGATGACGCCGAAATAGGCGAACACTGCGTTGAGCCCGACGCCGGTGAGCAGATAGGCGACGACGATCGGTCCGCTCGCCGCCGCCACGCGCTGCCAGGCGCCGCCGATGCTGCTGGCGAAGGCGCGGATGCGGGTCGGATAGATTTCGGCGGTGTAGAGATTGAGGCCGATCGCCACGCTCGACATGAAGAAGCTGCCAAGCGAAACGAAGACCAGGAGCAAGGTGGCGCTGGCCGCGCCCAAGGCGGCAAGCGATCAACAGCGTCGCGCCGCCGCACAACAGCGCGTCGGCAAACCAGGCGCGGCGGCCGATCTTGTCGATGTTAAAGGCGCACAGCAGCGCGCCGAGGATGCCAGCGATCTGGACGATCAAGCCAGTAACCCAAGGCCTGCGACAGCGGCAGGTTGAAAACGGTCTTGTAGAGCGTGGGGATCCAGGTGGTGAGCCCGTAGGTGGTCGAGAAGCAGCAGAACCACATCGCCCAGACGCCGAGCGTGCGGCGGCGATAGGCGGGGCCGAGCATTTTCCAGCCAGCGGTTGCCGGCCGGCGCTTGCGGCGCCACCGCGGGCACAGGCGGCGGCAGCACTTTGCCCGAGGCCGCGACGTCGCGCTCGATGCGGCTGACGATGGCGTCGGCTTCGGCGATCCGGCCCTTGCTCGCCAGCCAGCGCGGCGAATTCCGGCAACAGCCGCGTCAAAAACAGCGCCAAGAGCGCCGGCAGGCCGCCGAGATAGAACAGCGATTGCCAGCCGAGGTGCGGCACCATGGCGTAGCCGAACAGCGCCGCCGCGACGAGGCCGAAGACGAAGATCAGCTCGTAGAGAATGTAGAAGCGGCCGCGGCCTTGGCTGCGCGCCAGCTCGATAATGTAGGTGGTGGCGACCGGCACCTCGGCGCCAAGCCCGATGCCCTGGATAAAGCGCATGGTGATGAGCGACTGCGCGTCCCAGGCGAAGGCGCAGGCGAGACTCATCACGCCGAAGATAGCGACCGCAATGGTGACGGTGCGCAGCCGGCCGAACATTTCGGCGGCCCAGCCGCCGACAAGCGCGCCGACCAGTTGGCCGAGAAACGCCGCCGAAATGATCGCGCCGATCTGCTGCGGCGACAGGTGCCACGGCCCGGCGAGCGCCGGCAGCGCGAAGCTGATCGCCAACAGATCGACGGCGTCGAAGAAGGTGGCGATGCCGAGGATGAGGCGGACGCGGATATGCCAGGACGATAGCGGCAGCCGGTCGAGCCGGGCCGCCACTATGGCCGCTGCGATCGCCGTTCCAGCCGAACGGTCCTTGTCCAATCCCGTCATCGTCTCCTCGCCAATTTTCTCGCGTTTCTATTCGTCGCGCTTTTTATCACGCCACTTTGCGCAGCCACACTTTATTATCGTGAAACGCCGCGAGGCCCAACGGAATGACGGAGCTGGCGCCAGTGCGCGTGTCGATGCCGCAGCCGCCCGCATCGGCCGAATTGGGCCAGAAGAAGCTTGGAAGCACCGCTGCTTGATCTGAATCAACGCGCATACAAGGGCGTGGATATATCCGTCATTCCGTCGCATCGCCGCTGTGCGTCTTGAAGATCGTAGAGTGCGGGTGGAGGCTTTCATGCTGCGATCTTGCTTCTGGGCTGTCGTCATAAGCACAAGTTTGGCAGCGCCGTATTCCGCAGCGTGCGCACAAAGCGCCGGCACGACGGCCGGCGCGACGACGGCAAGTGATGCCGGCAACGCGGTACCGGCAGTGCAACTCGCCGCCGGAAGAGGCGGCGGAGGCGGTGGCAGAGGTGGGGGCGGTGGCGGAGGTGGCGGCGGCGGCAGAAGCTTCGGAGGCGGCGGCGGTGGCGGCAGAAGTTTCGGAGGCGGCGGAGGTTTGGGAAGCGGCGCTGGAATGCGCGCAGTGACTCCCGGAGTGGCCGGCTCCCGGCTCGGCACTCCTGGCGTCGCCGGCCCTGAGCTCGCGTCTCCCGGCACCGCCGGTTCTCGGTTTGCGACTCCCCAGGGTCCGGCGACCATCAGGCCAGGGATCGTGCCGGGCACGCGTGGTGTTTATGCGCGCCATGGCGTGCCTTCAGGCGCTCACCATCCGCGCTATCGTTATCGGCACCGGGGATATCCCTATTACTATGGCGGCTGGTGGTATGCCTATCCGTGGTGGATCGACAACGGGCCATATTATAACGGCGGCGACTGCGATTATTGGTCCAACGTGTGCGCTTCGCAGTGGGGATACGGCAGCGATGATTATTATGGCTGCATGAGCTATTACGGTTGCGACTGACGCAGTCGGAATGGAGCGACGACCGTGATCAAATGGCTGATCATTGCTGGCCTGATTGCCGGATCGAGCGCGCAGGCATCGGCGCAGAACAACGACGTTGGTAAAACGGAATACCAATCCAGTTGCGGCTCATGCCACGGCATCGGCGGCAAAGGCGACGGTCCCGTCAGCAAAGAGTTGAAGACGCCGCCCGCCGATCTGACGGTTCTCGCCAAAAACAACAATGGCGTGTTCCCTTACGACAGGGTGTATCAGATGATCGACGGACGGAATACGTCGATCGCCGCCCATGGCACGCGCGAAATGCCGGTGTGGGGTTATCGATTCGGCCCGCCCGAGGCATTTCGATTCAAAAAACGCATCCTGGCAGTCATCGATTACCTGAAGACCATCCAGGAAAAGTGAGCAAGTCGCCGAGGTAAAGCGGCGAAATCCGAGGCCGGTTATCGATCGTCCCCGGATTTCGCTGCGCCGGGCTACGCTATTGTCATTGCGAGGAGCGAAGCGACGAAGCAATCCATCTTTTCATCTCACGGCTGGATTGCTTCGCTGCGCTCGCAATGACTAGACCGCCTTCCGCACCCAAACCTTATTATCGTGGAACGCCGCGCCGCCGAACGGCGCGATGGAGTTGGCGCCGGTCAGTGTGTTGATGCCGCGGCCATCGGCGTAGGCCGAGTTCGGCCACAGCGATTCCGCGATCAGCACGCCACGGCGCACGCCGTCGAACAGTTTGGCATGGAGCCGCACTTGGCCGCGGCGGTTGCCGAGCACGACCTCATCGCCGTCGGCGATGGCGTGCACGGCGGCGTCGTCCGGATGGATCATCACTTCCGGCCGCCGCTCACGTGCGAGCGAGGTCGGGGTTTCGGTGAAGGTCGAATTGAGAAAGCCGCGCGCCGGCGAGGTGGCGAGCCGGAACGGATGCTCGGGCTCGGCTTCCTCGATGACGTCCCAATGGTCCGGCAATTCCGGCAGCGGCCGGCGCGATCTCGTTGCGGTGCCAGCGCAGAAACGGCACCGGCGGCCAGTCCGGCTTGAAATGGAATTTTTTGTCCGGATAAGCGAAGCCGTCGAGATAGTGCGACTTGGCGAAGTCGGGCTGACAATCGATCCAGCGGTTGGCTTCGAGCTCGGCGAGCGTGCCCCAGCCGGATTTTTGCAGGCTGACGTCGATCAATTGGCGCGGCGTCATGGCAAAGCCCGGATGCGCGGCGCCCAGCCGCTTGGCCAGCGCGCAAATCACGTCGTGGTTGGAGCGGCATTCGCCCGGCGGCTCGATCAGCCTCGGCCCAAGCAGAATGTATTGGCTGCCGCCGGAGGTATAGAAGTCATCGTGCTCGACGAACATGGTGGCCGGCAGCACGATATCGGCGGCCTTGGCGGTGTCGGTCATGAACTGCTCGTGCACGCAAACGAACAGATCGTCGCGGGCAAAGCCGCGCTTGACGATTTCCTGATCCGGCGCGACCGACAGCGGATTGGTGTTCTGGATCAGGAGCGCGTTGACCGGCGGACCGCCGATCAGCGCTTCCTTATCGCCGGTCAGGATGGCGCCGATGCGCGACTGGTCGAGCATGCGGATCTTGGTATCGCGCAGATCAGAGCCCTCGATGACGCTGTTGTTGAGATGAAAGACGCCGCCGTTGTTGTGGAAGGCGCCGCCGCCTTCGAGTTGCCAGGCGCCGGTCACCGCGGCGATGCAGCTCGCGGCGTGCATGTTGATCGCGCCGTTGCGCGAGCGCGAGAAGCCGTAGCCGAGCCGGAAGAAGGTGCGCTTGTTGTCGCCGACTAGGCGCGCGAAGGCCTCGATGGTCTCGATCGGACAGCCGGTGATGCGCGACGCCCAGGCCGGATCGCGCGATTTGACGTGCGCGGCGAGCTCGTGCGGCGCGTCGGTGTAGCGCTCCAGATAATCCCAATCGGCCTTGCCGTCGCGGAACAGGCAATGCATCACCGCGCAGGCCAGCGCCCCGTCGGTGCTAGGCCGGATCAGCACCGGCAGGTCGGCCTGCTTCATCGTCGCGTTCATGTAGACGTCGACGGCGACGATCTTGGCGCCGCGTTCCTTGCGGGCGCGCGTCGCGTGCGTCATCACATTGACCTGGGTGCTGACCGCATTGGTGCCCCAGATCACCACGCAATCGGACTTCGCCATTTCGCGCGGATCGGCGCCGGCAAGCTTGCCGGTGCCGGCGATGAAACCGGTGAAGGCCGGATTGACGCAGATGGTCGAGAAGAAACCGGAATATTTCTTGGCGTGGCGCAGGCGATGGATGCCGTCGCGCTGCACATAGCCCATGGTGCCGGCATAGTAATACGGCCACACCGCTTCCGAGCCGTGGCGCTGCTCGGCGCGGGTGAATTGTTCGGCGACGAGATCGAGCGCGTCGTCCCAGGAGATCGGCGCGAACTGGCCTGAGCCTTTGGCGCCGGTGCGCCGCAGCGGATGCAGCAAGCGATCGGGATGATGCGCCCGCTCGGCGTAGCGCGCGACCTTGGCGCAGATCACGCCGGCGGTGTAGGCATTGTCGGCGGCGCCGCGGACGCGGCCGATGGTGTGCGCGTCGAACACTTCGACCTCGAGCGCGCAGGTCGATGGGCAATCGTGCGGACAGGCCGAGGCGGCGATTTTTTGCGGGCGGACGGCCTGGTTCATATGTGGGATATTACATTGCGGCCGGCTCTGAAGCCATAAGCGTCACGCCACGGCGTGTCCTCATCAACCGCGGTTAAGTGGCCGGCCCCCGGGAAACGGGCATTGATAATGGGACTCCGGGCGACAACAGGTTACAGTCGGCGCGTTCTCATTTGAAACTAGTTCGTTAGTTTGTAGGTCGATTTCACCGATCGGCGATAAGGCGGGGGTCAAATGAATATCAGGACGATTCTTGCGGCACTGAGTGTCGGGGCACTCTTGGTGCCGCAGCCGGCTTCGGCTTTTGGCGCGCTTGCCGTGGGCGTTCCTCCCAATGTCGCACATGACGGCTTTGCCTACGGCATGAACGCGGACTCGCCGACCGAAGCGCTCGCGCGCGCGACGGCTCTCAGCAATTGCCGCGGAACGAATCCCAACTCACACGTCGTCTCCCAATCGAGCAGTCCGGCGCGAGCCCTGTGCACGGTGGTGACGGCGTTTCATCACCAGTGCGCTGTCGTGGCCCAGGATCCGGCCGCCGGAACTCCCGGCATCGGTTGGGCGATCGCGCCCACGCTCCAAGCTGCAACGAAACAAGCGATGGCCAATTGCATGGCCACGGCGGGCGAATCGCGCAGGCAATTCTGCGCCAGAGACGCCTACCAGTGCGACACCAAGTACGTGTCGAGCTGACGCAAGACCCAGGCCCAGCCAGCGCGCATCGACGGTATTGCTGCCAATGTTCGCTAAGGGTTCATAACCAGCCGCTGGCCTGGGCCAACGAGAGTGTGCGCCGTGCACTCGATAGCGACCTGGTCACTGCACTGAAGCGTCAAGACTATCGGACTTACCCCGCCCAACTCGTCCGGCAGTGGCCGCCGCAATATGATTGGCAAGAACTGAAGTGGCCAAAGTCCGCCAAGAGTTGAAGGCGGAAGTCGGAGAGCTTTATGCAAATCGCCCTTTACTACGCGCCCATCACCTGTGCGCTCGCGCCCTACATTACGCTCACGGAAGCTGGCGCGGAGTTCGAGGTACGCCCGCTCAATTTCAGGAAGGGCCAGCACACCTCGCCCGAGTACCTGAAGATCAATCCCAAGCACAAGGTACCGCTGCTGATCGTCGAAGGTAAAGTCCTAAGCGAAAGCATAGCCATCCAAACCTGGATTGCGCGCACTTTCCCGCAGGCCAAGTTGCTGCCCGCTGACCCGTGGCAAGAGTTGCAGGCGATGTCATTGATGTCGTGGTGCTCAGGCGGCATCCATCCGTTCCTGGCGCGGATCAACTCGCCGTCGAAAGTCTGCGACGTTCCGGGGACCGAAGAGAGCGTGAAGAAACTCGCAGCGGCAAATCTGATAGAGTTGTTCAAGATCGCCGATGATCTTCTGGCTGGCTGCGATTTCTTCTTCGATCACTTTACAGCGCCGGATGCGCATTTCTACTGGTGTCAGCGCCGAGCGCGACAATTTGAGATTGACCTCTCGGGGTTCAGGAATTGCGTCGCACATTTCGAGCGCAACGAAAAGCGGTCGAGTGTTCGAAAGCTGCTGGCGTTCGAGAAATCGGTGCAGGACGACTTCGCCAAAGCGGCCTGATCGATTTGGCCGCGAGCGACCAAATTACTGTATCCATACCCTAGAGTCTGGCGCGCAGGCGCCGCGCCGCCTCGACCATGACCTTGAGCTTGTCGTGCGCCAGCGAGCGGCTGATCGTCATCAAGCCGCAGTCGGGCGCGAGCCACACTTGCTTCGGATCGAGCCATTCAAGCGCTTGTGCAATGCGGCGTTCGATCGCATCGACCGTGGACGGGGGAGAGTCGCCGGGATCGACGCAGCCGAACATGACGATGCGGTCGCCGCATAGTTTCAGCACTCGCGGATCGAAGGCGCTCCTCCCGAATTCCACGGTGAAGCCGCCGATGCGTGTCTGCATCAGGCGCGGCAGCAAGTCTTCATATTTGTACTGGTGCTGCCGCTCGCCGCCGCCGGGATAGCCGTAACACAGATGCACGACGGTCGGCACGGTGATGCCGTCGAGGCAACGATCGAGCGCGTTGGCGCCGTCGGCGGTGACCTTGTCGTGATAGCGCGTCATCGCCGGCTCGTCGATTTGCAGCACCGCGCAGCCGGCTGCCTGGAGATCGCGCAGCTCGCCGTTGATGGCGGCCGCGGCATCGAAGGCGAGCTCCGCCTCGTCGGCGTAGAACTCGTCGAGCACACTGTCGACCACCGTCATCGGCCCAGGCACCGCCATTTTCAACGGCCGCGCCGTATGCGCCTTGGCGGCCGTGAGATTGCCGACCGAGGCCGGCCCGCGGCGCACGATCTTGCCGGTGACGCGTGGCACCAGCCGATTGGCGGCGCGATTGCGGTAGGCGGTCTTGGTGGCGAGGTCGCGCGTGTCGATGCCGTCCCAGGCGCCGGCAATATGAAAAATGAAATGGGTCCGCCGCATCTCGCCGTCGGTCAAAATATCGAGGCCAAGCTCTTCCTGCTCGCGCAGCACCACCACGGTGGCGTCGTCGAGCGCCTCCGCGAGCGGATCGCCGGACATGCGGAAGGTGACTTCATTGCGCGCGGTCTGCGCCAACCACGTCGGCCGCGGAAAACTGCCGACGCTGGTCGTGGCCAGGGCTCCAAAGGACATGACTCTCCGCTCTTGTCTGCTGCACAGCAGCATTGACGATAGCACAGCGCGGCCGGCCTCCGCCGCGCTTATCAAACCTCGCGCAGGATGGTCATTTGGTGATAGATTGCGAGAGTGGTGTCAGCGACGCCGCGGGAGCGCGTCACGATGCGTCTGTCGCCCATGTTTGCTGCACTGCTCGGCGCGGCGGTGACTTTGGCCGGACCATGCCGGGCGCAGACGCCGGACGGCGCCGGCGTTGCGTCGCAACGAGAACTGGTGATCGGCACGAAAGAGGCGCCGCCCTTTGCGATGAAGGCCGCCGACGGCTCCCGGCAAGGCATCAGCATCGACCTCTGGCGTCGCGTCGCGGACGATTTGCACTTGCGTTACCGCTTCGTGGAGGAGCCGGACGTACAGGCACTGCTCGACGGCGTCGCCGCTGGGAAGATCGACGTCGCGGTGGCGGCGCTGACCGTGACTGCCGGCCGCGAGCAAATTCTGGATTTCACGCAGCCCTTCTACTCGACGGGTCTTGGTATCGCAGTCCCGCTCGGAGGAGAGCCAAGCTGGCTGCCGATCATCCGCACCATGACGTCATTCGGCTTTGCGCAAGCGATCCTGGCCTTGATCGGGCTGGCATTGGCGTTCGGCATTCTCGTCTGGCTCTTCGAGCGCCACCACAATGAAGATTTCGGCGGCGGCTTGGCCAAGGGACTGAGCTCGGGTGTCTGGTGGTCGGCCGTGGCGATGACGCAAAGGAGCACCGGGACCTTTGGTCCGCGAACCGTGTTGGGACGCATCATTGCCATTGTTTGGATGATCGGCTCCATCGTTACCATCGCCGTATTCACCGCGAGCATCACATCGGTCCTGACCATCAAGCATCTTCAGGGAACGGTGCACGGCGTCAGCGATCTGTCAGCGGTCCGCGTCGGCGCGCTGGCGGGAACCTCGACCGAGGGCACGCTGTCGCAAATGCGCATCAGATATCGCACATTCGCGACGTTGCAGGACGGACTCCAGGCGCTGCGGGCCCACAAACTCGATGCCTTCGTATACGACAAGCCGTTACTGGCATGGGGCATACAGCAGGGCTTTGCGTCGTCGATCGAGCTGGTCGATGCCACCTTTGAACCCCAGGAATACGCCTTCGCCGTGGCCGGCAACTTTCCGCTGAGAATAACGCTCAACGTGGCGCTCCTTGACGCCATCCACAGTGACTGGTGGAAACAGACAACCTTCCGCTATCTCGGCGCTCGTTGACCCGGCCGGAGCTGTCGTCGCAGTAAAGTGCGGCGGGACTGGATTTTGAGAAGCCTTTGCAAATTGGAGGAACCACCATGAAAGCTGCCATCGTCGGCGAGAAAAGCGTCGAGGTCCGCGACCTGCCGAAGCCCGAACCGAAGCCCAACGAGGTTTTGATCCGGGTGCGGGCATCGAGCCTCAACCGCGCCGATCTCATCGTCGCATCGGGCCACCAGCATGGCAACGTCGGCGGCGTCGGCGCTCGCATCGGTCTGGAATGTTCCGGCGAGGTCGAGGCCGTCGGTAGCGAGGTGCAAGGCCTCAAGCCCGGCGACCGCGTCATGGGCTCGGCGCCGGGCGGCTTCGCCGAATTGGTCGCTACCGACGCCGGGCGCGTTCATCGCATCCCCGCCAACAACATGACTTACGAGCAGGCGGCATGCTTTCCGGTGGCGCTGCAGACCATGCACAATGCGGTGGTCACCGCCGGCCGGCTCAAGCGCGGCGAGGCCTTTCTGATGCAGGGCGCCAGCGCCGGCATGGGTCTGATGGGGATGCAGATCGCCAAAGTCATGGGCGCGGCGCTGGTCATCGGCACCTCGACCAATGCGGCGCGCCGGGCGCGGCTCAACGAATACGGCGCCGACCTTGCGCTCGACTCCAGCGACGCCAATTGGCCGGCCGAGGTGAAAAAGGCGACCGGCGGCAACGGCGTCGACCTGATCGTCGATCTGATCTCCACCGGCGTGATGAATGGCAATCTCGAAGCGACCAAGATCCTCGGCCGCATCGTCAATGTCGGACGGCTCGGCGGCATGAAAGGCGAGTTCGATTTCGACAAGCATGCGATGCGGCGCATCGACTATATCGGCGTCACCTTCCGCACCCGCTCACCGGAAGAGGTCCGCGAGATCAATCGCCGCTGGCGCGCCGATCTATGGCCGGCGCTCGAAGCAGGCTCGCTGTCGCTGCCGATCTACAAGACCTATCCGCTGGGCGAGATCGCCGACGCGCTCGGCGTCATGCGTAGCAATGCGCATTTCGGCAAGATCGTCATCACCATGTCATAAACAACGTCCGGCAAATTCCCGGCTTGCCCGGCGCGGCCGCGTTCGGCATAAATTTGTCATGACTGATTCGGCGAAGGGCTACGCGCCGATTCTTGCGGCGGGGGGGATCGTGCTGCGCGGCGAGGCGCGACCGCGCTTCGCCGTGGTGCGGCTGCGACGGGAGAAGGCCTGGGTGCTGCCGAAAGGCAAGCTCATGCCGCGCGAGCGCGCCCATGTCGCCGCCAAGCGCGAAGTGCTGGAAGAGACCGGCTACGACGTCTCGGTCCACGACTTCCTCGGCTCGATGGCCTACATGGTCGAAGGCCGCATCAAGATCGTGCAGTTCTGGCTGATGCGCGCCGAGGGTCCGCCGGTGCACGAGCTGATGGACGACGTCAAAGCGGTAAAATTCCTGCCGCTCAAGCAAGCTGTCGAGACGCTGAGCCGGCCGCACGAAAAGGTCTTCCTTACCCATGTCGGCCCGATCGCGCTCAATCACGCCAAGAAAATGCACGCCAAGAAGTTTGTGCGCGGAAAACCGCGGCGAGCCGCCCGCGGCGGCAAGCGGAGCCGCAATGTTCCCGCCACGCCGGTCGAGCACGTGATCGCTCTCGACTACGGCAAGACCACCCCAAGCGCGGTGCGGGCGCTCGGCAACTGGATCGGCCGATCGGCGCAGGCCCGCAAAACCGGCTAAGCCGATCACGCCTCTTCCGGCGTGACCTCGTGCAATAGGCTGTAGTCGAGCAACAGCCGGCCGTCCCGCGAAAAGCTCATGATATCCCGAAAGCGGTAATTCCAGCGGATATCGCTGTGCGCATAGATGCACCGCGCATGCAGATGCTGCGCCGAACTGTCGTCGACGCCGGACAGATTGAGCACCAGCGCGCCCTCGGCCGCGGCGAGATCGTCCGGGGTGACGCCGTGCAACGGACTGGTCTTGTCGATGACATGAAAAATCGTCCAGCTCAGCGCAAACATGGGATGCTCGCTGCGGTCGAGCTTCAGTTCGTAGAAGCGCCGCAGCTGACCTTCGTCGTCTTTTTCCAGGCGCAGCAGCCATAGCCGCGCCGTGGCCTGCGAGATCGTGTTGTGCCGTTCATTGGCGATGCGCATCATCAGCGTCTTGTGGCCCTGATGGCGGCCGACGATGGGGTGCCGGGCGAACAGGAAGCGGGCGCGCGGCCGCGAGAAGCGCGCGAAGATCAGCCCGGTCATGACCGCGAGGAAACACATGCCGGTGAAAATTTCGATCGTCGCGATGGTGTGGCCGTAATCGGTCTGCGGATGCATGTCGCCGTAGCCGACCGTCGCCAGCGTCTCGATCGAAAAGTAGAAGAGCCCCAGCGGCTCGTTGCCCTCCACATTGGCGATCGGATCGGCGCCGAGCCAATAGAAAAACGCAAATACGGCGTTGAGAAAGACGAAGATCGCCGCCGCGCTGCCGAAAAACACCGGCCAGTAGACGGTCATCGAGCGGTGATAGAGGTCGGTCCAGAAGCCTTCCGCCAGGCCGCGGGTTTCGATGTCGCGGGCGCCGACCCGCACGACGCGCGTCCGCGGCTGGCGTTTGGATTGCGTCTTTTTCCGAGCCTTCGCCAACCAGATCAGCCTTATGCCGTCGCCTTTACCGCCGCGGCCTTGTTGAGCCGGCCGTAGACCTTGCGCGCATTGCCCTCGAAGATCTTGTGCCGGTCGGCGTCGCTGATCGGTGTTTTGTCGATGTAGCGCTTGGTGTCGTCGAAGCCGAACCCGGTCTTGGGGTCGTTGCCCTTCACCGCGCCGACCATCTCGGAAGCGAACAGGATGTTGTCGATCGGCACCACTTTGGTGAGAAGATCGATGCCGGGCTGATGATAGACGCAGGTGTCGAAGAAGATATTGTCGCCCATGATCTCGGCGAGCTCCGGCTTGCCGTTATTGAGCGCGATGCCGCGGAAACGGCCCCAATGAAACGGTACCGCACCGCCGCCGTGCGGAATGATGAATTTCAGCTTGGGAAACGTCTTGAACAGGTCGGACAGCAGCACCTGCATGAACACCATGGTGTCGGCGTTGAGATAGTAGGAGCCGGTGGTGTGCATGGCCGGATTGCAACAGCCTGAGACGTGGATCATGCACGGCACGTCGAGCTCGATCATCTTCTCGTAGAGCGGAAACCAGGATTTGTCGGTCATCGGCGGCGAGTTGAAATAGCCGCCGGACGGATCCGGATTGAGGTTGCAGCCGATAAAGCCCATGTTGACGCAGCGCTCGAGTTCGGCGGCCGAGTGCGCAGGATTGGCGCCCGGCGATTGCGGCAATTGGCACACGCCGATGAAATTCTTCGGATACAGCGAGACGACGCGCGCGATCAGGTCGTTGCAGATCTGCGACCATTCGAGAGAGACGCTCTCGTCGCCGATGTGATGGCCCATGCCGGAGGCGCGCGGCGAGAAGATGGTGAGATCGGTGCCGCGCTCGCGCTGCAGCTTGAGCTGGTTGCCCTCGATGCTCTCGCGGATTTCGTCATCGGACATCTTCAGGCTGGCGCGCGACGGCATCGCCATCTTGTCCTTGGCGTTGGCGGCCGCGGTCTGCTCCTTGCGGAAGCGATGCAGGTCCTTGGGCTCGGTGGTGTAGTGGCCGTGGCAATCGATGATCATGAGACAGCGCCATACCCGGGGTTAGTTGAGGGGAACGCCCGATGCTACGGGGCGCGGCGCGATTGTCAAACCGGCGGAACAATCTGATAGGATGCCGGCCACAAAACGGAGGAGTTCTGTAATGGCTGATCTACCGAGGCTCAATGGCGTCATTCGGGCGCTGGAAGCGGGCCAGCATGCATTGACCTGTTTCGCGCCGGCCGAGATCAACAGCGCCGTGGCGATGAGCACATCGAAATTCGACGGCTGCGTGTTCGAGATGGAGCACAATCCTTGGGATGGGCGGCTGTTGCGGGACTGCCTGCAGTACATGCTCAACCGTGCCCAGATCGCGAAGGCCGCCTCGGTGGTGCCCGGCGTTACGCCGATGGTCCGCATTCCGGTCAACGGCGTCGAGATGGCACAATGGCAGGCCAAGCAGGCGCTCGACATGGGCTGCTACGGCATCGTGTTCCCGCATATTTCCACAGTCGAGGAGGCCGCCAATGCCGTGGGCGCCTGCCGCTATCCGCGGCTGAAATCGGCCGAACGCTTTGAGCCCGCCGGTATCCGGGGCGACGGACCGACCACCGCGGCGCGCTATTGGGGCTTAAGCCAGCAGGAATATTATCAGAAGGCCGACGTCTGGCCGCTCAATCCGCAGGGCGAGATCTTCTGCATCCTGCAGATCGAGGACACCCGCGGCGTCGACAACCTCGACGACATGCTCAAGAACGTACCCGGCATCGGCTGCATTCTGATCGGCGAAGGCGACCTGTCGCAGGAGCTGGGCTATCCCCGTCAGTACGAGCACAAAACCGTGCTGGAATGGATGAAGCGCATCGTCGACACCTGCAAGAAGCACAAGGTCGTGGTCGGCCATCCGCATGTCGAGCAGGGCAACGCCGAGCGCATCGTCAAGGAGGGTTACCGCTTCCTGATGTGCGCACCGGTCCAGAGCCACGGGCACCTCGAAGCCGCCCGCAAATTCGCCGGCAGGACCTGACCATCCACTGTTTGGACCTGGCCCGCGGCGCGTGCGTCGCGGGCCGGCAGTCGACGCGTAAAACCCGCTATTCCCGGACGCCCTGCGACACCGGCGGCAGCGCGCATCCGGTCGCCAGCAGGAACCACGCGGCGAAAATGTACCACGCCGAATTGCCGGACAGGCCCGGGATCGGCAACGCTATGGGCAGGGCCGCCAGGATGCCGAGCATCGCCAGGCAGCCGGAAATGACAAACAACGCAATATTCGGCGCGCGCAACATGAGGTCTCTCCAACCTTGCTGCGCCCTTGTATGTCCCATGACGGTAAAGGCTTGTTTAGCGGCGGCCATGCGGCTTTGGACAGCGTTTCTTTGTGGTCTTTAATCACCTAATAAGATTCCAAACCTAATGATCGGGCGTATTGTCGAGGGACCCGCATGCACCTGATCGTCAAATTCCTCAAAGACGAGAGCGCCGCGACCGCGATCGAATACGGCCTGATCGCGACCGGGATCGCCTTGGCGATCATCCCGGTGATCACCGGGCTCGGCACCAAGCTCAAGACCACGTTTTCGTCGCTGTCCACGGCGCTCAAATAGCGAACGCCGGCGCCGCGACCGCCTTTCGCAAGGCGTGAAAAACTGCCAATAGCTGGTCCGTTACACGTGAGGCGCGTGCAATGGGGCCGGTTGATCTGTTCGCCATGGTGCTGGCGCTGGCGGTGCTGATCGGCTGCGTCAATCACATCTGGGCCAAGCTGCCGCCGGCGATCGGCATGCTGCTCGGCTCGCTCGTCGTCTCGCTGCTCATCGTCGCCAGCGATCATGTCTTGCATCTGCACGTGATGCGGTGGTTTCGCGGCACGCTCGGCGCGGCCGACCTGCCGCATCTCTTTCTCGACGGCGCGCTGGCGCTGCTCCTGTTCGCCGGCAGCCTCCACGTCGACGTCGGCGAGCTCAACCGGCGGCGCTGGGTCATTCTGCTGCTCGCCACCGTGAGCGTGATCCTGTCCACCGTCGTTTTTGGTTACGGCATGTGGGCGCTCTTGGGCTTTGGCGCCACCGTGCCGCTGGTCTGGTGCTTCGTGCTCGGCGCCATCCTCGCCCCGACCGACGCGGTCGTCGTCGAAAGCCTGCTGCGCCGCGCCGGCCTGCCGGCGAGCCTGCGCGCGGCGATCGTCGGCGAAAGCCTGTTCAACGACGGCGCCGGCGTCGTGCTGTTCCTGCTGGCGCTCGGCGTCACGCAGGGCGATACGATTCACTTCGGCCATGGCTACGTGCTGATGGCGCTCGCGCGCGAGATTGCCGGCGGCGCGCTGCTCGGCATCATCGCCGGCTGGCTAGCGGCGCTGCTGTTGCGGCAAATCAACGACGACGGCCTGCAGCTTTTGATTTCGCTGGCGCTGGTGCTCGGCTGCCACCGCCTGGCGATCCTTGCCGATCTGTCGGGTCCCATCGCGGTGGTCGCCGCCGGGCTCTGTCTCGGCTCGCCGTCGCCGCGGTTCGGCATGACGCCCGATACGCGCTCGGTGCTGATCGGCTTCTGGTCGCCGCTCAACCAGATCTTGAACACCATGCTGTTTCTGCTGATGGGCCTGCAGATCCTCGGCCTGGTCGTGACGCCCCTCGAGCTCGTCCCGATCGTATTCGCAATACCGCTTGCCATCGTCTCGCGTCTGGTCAGCGTTGCGGTTCCGGTTGCGCTGACCGGCGATAAAATCCACGAAAAGTGGCGGACCACGATGATTCTGACCTGGGCCGGGCTGCGCGGCGGAATTTCGATTGCGCTGGCCTTGACGTTGCCCGACTCGCCGTGGCGGACCCAGTTGCTGGTCGTCACCTATGCCGTCGTCGTTTTCACCATCGTGGTGCAGGGACTCACGTTTTCGCGCGTGCTGCATAGCGCTTACGGCGCAAAGACGCTGGAATCTCATCGAGCGTGATGGAGTCAAACCGGGCTGTTGTCAGGCACAATCTTTTGGGAGCCACCCTGCCGAACAGCTCAGTTGGCAACTGAGGTAGTATACGGTCGCCTGCCATGCTAGGCAGTGGCACAGCATCAACGCCAACGTCGGAGACAGATCGTGCTTCAGTCGCCATGATCGCGAAGCGCCGGTTCCAGCTGCTACTGATCAAGCCATCGCACTACGACGACAATGGCTATGTGATCCGCTGGTGGCGCACGATGATCCCGTCCAATTCGCTCGCTGCCATCTACGGCATCGCGGCTGATTGCGCTGAGCGGCAAGTGCTTGGATGCGACGTTGGCATCGACATCACGGTGATTGACGAGACCAACACGAGAGTGGACGCGCCGGCTCTCCTCGCCCGCCTGCGATCTCACGGCGATTTCGGGCTTGTTGGGCTGATAGGCGTTCAGTCGAACCAATACCCCCGCGCCCTCGATATCGCGCGCCCGTTCCGGAACGCCGGGATACCGGTCGTTATCGGAGGCTTTCATGTGTCGGGATGCCTCTCGATGCTCGACGGGCGCGCGGTCGATCTCGATTCTTGCCGGGAATTGGGGATCGCCATGTTTGCCGGAGAGGCCGAGGGGCGATTCGAGAGGGTGTTGCAGGACGCGGCCGCGGGCGGGCTCGCGCCGGTCTACGACTTTATGAAGGACCTGCCGGGAATGGAGGGCACGCCCGTGCCGTTCCTTCCGAAGCGGCATGTTGCGCGCACTCTCGGGCTGAGCACGAGTTTTGACGCGGGCCGCGGCTGTCCGTACCAGTGCTCGTTCTGCACGATCATCAACGTGCAGGGCCGCAAATCGCGCTACCGTTCCGCCGACGACGTGGAGCATCTGGTGCGCCTCAACTGGGCGCAGGGCGTTCACAAATTCTTCATCACAGACGATAATTTTGCGCGCAACAAAGATTGGGAAGCGATCTTCGATCGCCTGATCGAGCTGCGGGAGAACGGTGGCATCCCGCTTGGCCTGATGATCCAAGTCGACGCGCTCTGTCACAAAATTCCGCGCTTTATCGAGAAGGCCAAACGCGCCGGCGTCACGCGGGTATTCATCGGGCTGGAGAATATCAACGCGGACAATCTCGCGGCAGCGAAGAAGCGTCAGAACAAAATCACCGAATATCGCAAGATGCTGCTCGCCTGGAAGGCGCAGGGCATCATCACGCTCGCGGGTTATATCCTAGGCTTTCCCGCGGATACTCCAGAGACGATCAGGCGCGATATCGCCATCATGCAGAAGGAACTTCCGCTCGACGTTATCGAGTTCTTCTGCCTGACGCCGCTACCCGGTTCGGAGGATCACCAGAACCTCTGGAAAAATAGCGTGGCGATGGAGCCGGATCTCAACAAATATGACGCCGAGCACATCTGCACCGCCCACCCGAGAATGAGCAAGGCAGAGTGGGATGCGATCTACCTGGAAGCGTGGTCGCTCTATTACACCCGCGAACACATGGAGACTCTGCTGCGTCGCGCGGCGGCGACCGGCGTGCCGATGCTCAGCCTCTTGAAGGTGCTGGCCATGTTCGCATCCGCGGTTAGCCTCGAAAACGTACACCCGCTGCAATGCGGCATCTTCCGCCTCAAACGCCGTTCGGAGCGCAGACCCGGCCTGCCGCGCGAGACCGCTTGGATTTTCTGGCCGCGCTTTGCCTGGGAAAGCCTCAGCAAGCACTGCATTCTGCTCGGCACGATCGGGCGACTCCTCCTGTTGAAGATGGCAATAACGCGCGATTCCAATGCCATGAACTACATGGATCGGGCGCTTACGCCGGTCCGCGATGACGACGATGAGACGTTCGATCTTCTCACCAAGACGACCGGCGCGCGCGTTGCCATCGCGCACGGTAAAAAGGTCGCCGAGCTGACCGGAGCGCATTAGAACGCCTGACATGCGTCCCCTCGCTGACGACAGCACGGCGGCATTGAAACACGAATTTGAGAATCCGGCCGACGTTGCACGATGCTTGCGATAAATTCGTCCAGACGGTCTAGAATGCCGAGCCGTTGGCCGCGGTAGTTTTAATCCGGGCGCCGCTTTCCTGCTGCAGATAGGCAATGATGTCGCGGCGCGAGGTCTTTTCCAGCATACGAACCGGCATTTTCGCGCCGGGAACGAAATTTTGCGGATCGGCCAGCCATTGATTGAGATTGTCCGCGGTCCACGCGAAGCTCGCGCTCTTGAGCGCCGGCGAATAGCGGTAGCCCGGGACTGCACCTGCCTTGCGGCCGACGACGCCGCCGAGCATCGGGCCGAATTTGTTGGCGTCGAGCGCGTGACAGGCGGTGCAACGCTCGCTGAACAGCTTCTCACCGTGGGCGGCGTCCGGCGGCGCGTCGGGTAGGAAGCGCGACAGGTCGCGGGCGTTGGCAGGATTGGCCGAGCGGAAGAAGGTATAAGCGAGCGTGATCGTATCGATACTGCGTAGGTCAGGGTCCTTGCCGAAAGCCGGATCGACGAAGAACACCACTGGCATGTCGACTTTCTGATGCGGCTCGAGCCGCTCCTCAGTGAAGCAGAAGCACTGGATCTTGTTGAAATAGATGCCGGTCTGCAGCGGCGTCACGTTGAAAGTCGCATGACCGACAATCGGCTCATCGCCGGTGTTCTCGGCGGAGAAATAAACCAGCTTCTGCTCGCCGAGATGCACCTTCACCGCGCGCTGCTCCGGCTCAAAGCGCCACGGCAAGCCCGGCTCGACATTGCTGTCGAACTGCACGGTTACCATTCGCTTGGCGATGGCGGCGGTGTCCTCGTTGACGCGTTGCGTGGTGCCGCCGAGCCCGGTGGCGCCGCAGAACAGGCGATAGAGTTGCGGCGAATAGGCGACCAGACCGAGCATAATGCCGATCACGACAAGGCATGGCGCAATGACGCGCAAGTTCCTGCGTTGACTGGTATCCATTGCTCGTCCCAAGCGCCGCGCCGCAACGATGACTGCGCACTGTGCGGCTTGCGGCTTCATAATGGCGACAAAGCGATGCCGGCATGCGGCCTTTTGTCCGCCAGAACTACAGCCGTCGATCCGGCAACGCGGCCCCGAAGGGCGCCGGCAATCGGCCGTCGGCTAGAAGTTTGCGGCCCGCTTCTGCGGCGGAATATCCGGCTTGCCCTTCGGCAGGTCGAACATGCCGCTCGGCAGCGAATCGAGGAAGCTTAGAACCTCCGACGTCTTCACCACGTCGGCATATTTGGCGTTCATGTCGCAGAGATTGATGGCGTGGCTCGCCTGCGAGCGGTCGAAGCAACCCTCCTCGGCGAGCGCGACGCGCTAATTGAGGCTGAAGGCGTCGAGCACGGTGGCCCGCACGCAACCCGATGTCGTGGTGCCGGCGACGATGACGCTGTCGCAGCCGAGCAATGTCAGGTAGCTCGCCATGTTGGTACCGAAGAAGCCCGAGGGCTTCTGCTTGAGCACCACGACGTCCTGCGGCGACGGCGCGATCGGGGTGACGATCTCGTTGCCGTCGAGATTGGTCACGACGGTCTGGCGATCCTCCTCGCTGCGCAAATTCTTCCAGCTCCACGAGCCGGAATCCCAATTGTCGTCGCGGCGCACGCCGGTGGTGTAGAGCACCGGCCGCCCTTCTCATGGCACTTGTCGATCAGCGAACGGATATAGGGCAATGCGACCCAGGCATCCTCGCCACAGGAGTTGCGCCAGCGCTTGATCGATTCGAGGATCGGCTCCGGCCGGTCGCCGCAGAACGCCCAATTCACGTCGATAACGAGTAGCGCCGGCCGCTTGCCGAAGCCGCCGCGCGCGCCATAACCCGAAGTGTCGAACACGGCCTTATCGCGCTCGGTGAGAAACTGATTCCAAACGGGCTCCGACATGATCTCTGCTTCCTTCCGTTGACCGATTGCAATGCTAGAGGATTTTCAGCACTCGGGCACGGCCCTGCCCCGCTGTCCCTTGGCCGGAGCGTCGCCGCCTGAATTTCTACGGTGCTGCGTCTTCGGGTTCACGTCACAGACTGGTCTTGAGGCTATTGACGAAGCTCATATCGATGATCTCGTCGTATTTGACGTCGACCTTCAGAAGACCTGCGCCCATCACCACCTTCTTGGCGGTATTCCATGCGGCCGGGCTGATGGTGCCGTCCTTGCTCCACAGACTGTCGGCGAAGAACCGGTCGAGCGTCGCCTTGAGGTCGTCGAGCGACATGGTCGGGAATTCCTTCTTTGCCAGTTCCGCCGCCTCGTCGTGGTTCGCCTCGACGAATTTCAGCGACTTCATCATGCCGCGAACGAAGCCGCGCACCAGCTCCGGCGTCTTCTGCACCGAATCGAGCCGCACATTGAAGGTCGAATAAGCGTAGGGACCCATCATCTTGGGAATGTTGATGAAGGGTTCGCCCCAAACGCCGGACCGCACGCCTTGGGTGATAAACGGCTCGGTCGAACAGCCGATCTGCGCCTGCTTGTTGCGCACCATCGGCAAAATGGCGGAGTTCGCGGTTTCCACCAATGTCACGTCGCGCCTCGCATCGAGATTCCAGGTCTTGAGCAGATAGCGGGTGATCGAGTTCGGTGTACCGCCATAGGCGCTGGTGGCGATGGTCTTGCCTTTGACGTAGGCCGCCCAGTCGGTATTCGCGAGGCCGTCGCGTTTGTCCGGAGCGGTCGTGAAATAACAGCGATCGGTGCCAAGCGTGTCCCAGAAATGAGCTTCCCCCGCCAACGGATTGTCGCGGAAGTAGCTCAGCTCATGAATAATCGAGGGGCTGTCGTCGACATTGGGATGCAACAGGCAGATGACGACGAGATAAAATAAAACTGCGGTGGAAATGGCAACGGCAGGTACGCGTTCTTGAGCTTGGCCGGCAGATCCGTGTCGAATGCACCGTTTACGATCGGCGCACCGCCGCGAAACAGCAAGTTGTTGCCGACTTTGTCGACGAAGCGCACTGATCCGTATTCAGCCATGGCTGCTGCACCATCTCGATAGGAAAGCACGGACGACAACCGGCTCTCGTCATACGAGAGCCAGGAAACTTATTCGATTCTCAGCTGTGCAACAATGCCGCGTCGAAAGCGCTGCTAATCGCCGGCTTGCTTTTGCCGGCCCGTACCGCGTCGCCGATGACCACGACTTTTTGGCCCGGCGCCGCCAACTGCTGGAAGCTTTCGCCGGTGGCGCGGCGCGCGCGATAATAGAACCATTCGCGCAGCGCCGGCCATGAGAATAGCCGCGCCAGGCCCGGGGCGCGCGCCAAGTCGTGATCGAGCATCCATTCAGCGATCGCGCGGAGACCGAAGCGGTATTCAGCGCCGGTCGCGACAACGATGCGATCGAACGGCGCCAGCAATCCGGGCAGCGTATCGATGTCAGTCCCCAGACGAAACATGACTCCCTTCAATTGGCAGGCAGCCACCATATCGGCGATGTAGCGTGCAAAGCTTTTCTCGCTGGCCTCGACTTCTTGGTAAAGCGGCGCCTTGCCGGCGTAGCGGAAGCTGCCGCCGGGACGCGTGCTCTTCTCGAACACCGTCACCGTGTTGCCCTCGGCCACCAGCGCCACATAAGTGAGCCCGGCAGGTCCGGCGCCGATCACGGCGATGCGTTCGCCGTGCGGCGGCTTTGCATCGGCGAACAAAGTCTCGCGGCCGGCCGCGCCATTGACCACACAGCCGATGCGCGCGCCACCGCGCATTTCATTGATGCAAGTGTTGCAGGCAAGGCAGCGGCGGATCGGCTCGCCCCGCGTGACCTTCTCGACCCATTGCGGATCGGCAACAAGCGTGCGGCCGAGCGCGATGAAATCGGTCTTGCCGCTCGCCACTGCGGCTTCCGCGGTCGCCGGATCGCCGAGGCGGCCCACGGCGATCACCGGCACATTAATGTGCTGTTTCACGTCGGCGGCGAAATCGAGGAACGTCGCGTCAGGGAGATTCATCGGCGGCAGCACGACCTGCGCCGACGGCAGCGAACGGTAATGGCCCGCAGTGACGTGCAGCGCATCGGCGCCGGCCGCCGCGGCCCAGATCGCGATCTGGCGACCTTCGCTATAGGGCAGCCCGCCGGGGAAGAAATCCTCCACCGACAACCGGTAGATCACGCCGAGGTCCGGCACCGCCGCCTTCACCGCCCGCAACACGTCAAGTCCGAAGCGGGCGCGGTTTTCCAGCGAGCCGCCATATTCGTCGGTGCGGCGATTTTCGAACGGCGCGTGAAATTGCGAGATCAGATAGCCGTGCGCGGCGTGAATCTCGACGCAATCGAAACCGGCTTGTTGCGCGCGCTGCGCGGCGGCGACATAGGCGGCGGTCGTTGCGGCGATGCGCTCTTTGGTCATCTCCTGCGGGATGATGGTCTCGAACGTCGTTTCATAGACCGGATGCGGAATCGCCGAAGGCGCGATCGGCGTTTCGCCGCAGATGTCGATACGGGTATGGCCGCCGCCATGGCCGAGCTGGATCGAGGCTTTGGCGCCGCCGCCGTGGATCTCCGCGACCAAGCGCGTCAGGCCGGGAAGGAAACGATCGTCATAGATGCCGACCTCGTGGCGGCGATGCCGGCCGGCCTTTTCCGGCGATGCCATCTCCACCGTGATCAGCCCGGTGCCGCCGCGCACCCGCGCCATGTAATAGGCGACGCTGTCGTCGGTGACGAAACCTTCGGCGTCCGAGGTACGCGTCGTCATCGGCGGCATGACGATGCGGTTTTTGATTTCGACCGGCCCGATGCGGGCCGGGGTGAGAAGGACGTTGGTCACAGCGTCGGAATCTCGCCGCCGTCGAGATCGATGGTCGCGCCGTGCATCCAGGTCGCCCGCGCCGATACCAAGAAAGTGATCAGATCGGCGACGTCGTCGACGGTGCCGAAACGGGTGATGCCGAAGCCGCGGCACATTTCCTTGCGCGCCTTGTCCTCCGGCCAGCCGGTGCGCTCCATCTCGGCCTTGATGCGCCGCCACAGCCGATCGGTCTCGACCATGCTCGGATGAATGCAGTTGACCTGCACACCCTCCTCTTTGCCGCGGTCGGCGAGACATTTGGAAAAAGCGGCGACGGCGGCGTTGACAGAAGCGCCGATGGTGAATTCCGCGGTCGGTTTGCGCCCGCCGGTGCCGCCGATCGAAACCAGCGATCCGCGCCGCTCTTTCAGGAGCGGCCAGGCGGCGCGCGCCAGCCGCACATGGGCGAAGAATTTGAGCGCATAGCCGTCCTCGAAATCGGCGTCGGTCAAGTTAAGGAAATCGCCGCGCTTGGTGGCGCCGGCATTGTTGACCAGGATATCGAGACCGCCGAACTCGCGTTGCACCTGGTCGATGAGCTTCTCGACCGCGCCCTTCTCGCGCAGATCGAGCACAGCGACGCCGGCGCGGCGTCCGGCTTTACCGATCGCGTCGGCGACTTCATTGAGCGCCGCCGCATCGCGGCCGGTCAGCACCACATCGCAGCCCTCTGCCGCCAAGGCGAGCGCGACGCCGCGGCCAATGCCGCGGCTCGATCCGGTCACCAGCGCGACCTTATCCTTTAGTCCCAGTTCCATTTTCTGATTCCAATCCTAATACTCGATTTTCAAGCCGAGCTTCTTGATGAGCGCGGCCCACTTGCCTTCCTCACGTTTGATATTCTGCGCATATTCGTCCGGCGTCGACGGCGCCGGATCGCTGCCGGCGGCGATCAGCCGTTTCTTGATGTCGTCGGAGCTCAACATCGTGCGCAGCGCCTTGTTGAGTCGGTCGACGATCGGCCGCGGCACTCCGGCCGGAGCGGTCACGCCGTAATATTGCACCGCCTCGAAACCCGCCAGACCGGATTCCGCGGCGGTCGGTACGTTCGGCAGCGCCGCCGAACGGGTGGCAGCGGCCACCGCAAGGCCGCGCAATTGTCCGGCTTCGATCTGGCTCACCGACGCGGGGATCGTGTTGAAGCCGAGCGGCACATGATTGCCGAGCAAATCGTTGGTCAACGGCCCGGTGCCTTTATAGGCGACCGTCGTAATGTCGACGCCGCCCATCAGATTGAACAATTTGGCGGCGAAGTAATTGATGGTCGGCGCCGGCGGCGTGCCGGCGGAAAGCTTACCGGGCTCCTTTTTCGCCAGCGCAATCACCTCGGCCAGCGACTTCGCCGGGAGCGTCGGATTGGCGTCGACGATGATCGGCGTTGAGGCAACAACCCCGATCGGCGAAAAATCCCTGTTGATGTCATAGCCGGTATTGGCGCTGAGGCTGATGCCGGTCAGCATCATGCCGATGGTGTAACCGTCCGGCACGGCCTTGGCGATGTCGCGCGTGCCGATCATGCCGCCGGCGCCGGCCCGATTTTCGACGACGACCTGCTGGCCAAGCGAAGCTGAAAGACTCTGAGCGACAAGCCGGCCCATGAAATCGACGCCGCCGCCCGGCGGATAGGGCACGATCATCGTGATCGGATGGCTCGGATAATCGTCGGCCGCGGCCGGTTGCGGCGCGGGAAAGGCGAAGGCGGTGACCACGGCAGCAGTCGCCAGTCCGGCGAGAATGGCTCGTTGCAACATAATGATTTCCTCCCCGCGCCACTATAGCTCCGAGCGCCGGGCATGCGCTACATTACCGCCGCAACGTAGGGAGCGCCCTTTATGCGGTTCGGTCTATTCGGCAGCGCCACGGCCCGCCACGGCGGACCCGACGTGGATTCCGGCCAAGGCTATAAGCAGTTCGTCGACTACAATATCGAGGCCGAGGGGCTTGGCTACCATTCGACCTTTCTGGTCGAGCATCATTTCACCGGCTTCGGCCAGGTGTCCGCCAGTCTCGCGCTGCTCACCTGGTTGGCGGCGAAAACCAAGACATTGCGTCTCGGCACTGCGGTATTGGTGCTGCCGTGGCACAATCCGGTGCTGCTTGCCGAGCAGGCGGCGACCATCGATCTCCTCTCCGGCGGCCGGCTCGATTTCGGCGTCGGCAAGGGTTATCGCCACAACGAGTTTCACGGGTTCTGCGTGCCGATCGCGGAAGCCGATGCACGCTTCAACGAGACGCTCGACGTGATCGTAAAATCCTGGACCTCGAAGCAGCGCTTTTCGCATTACGGCAAATACTGGAATTTCGAGGACATCATCGTCGAGCCGCCGACCGCGCAAAAGCCGCATCCGCCGATGTGGATGGGCGCCGGCAGCCCGGACTCCATTCGTCAGGTCGCCGCGCGCGGCTATAACCTCTTGCTGGACCAGTTTGCCTCCTTCGAGGCGGTGGCCGAACGCATTGCCATTTTCAAAGCCGCTGTGGAAGAGCGCGGCCGCGTCTTCGATCCCTTGGAAGTCGGCGTTGCGCGCGCCTTCTATGTCGCCAAGAGCCAAGCCGACAAGGACGCCGCGCTGGAGCGGCGGATGGAAGCGCAGCGCCGGTTGGAAGCGATTTCGAACGCACCGGACGGCACCAAGAGCAAAGCCAGCATCATGACCTATTCCGACACCCGCGAAGCGAGCGAGGAAAGCGCGCTGTACGGCACGCCGGACGAGATCGCGGGGAAGCTGGAAAAGCTGCGGCGGCTCGGCGTGGAATATATCCTGCTCAACGGCGGTGGCCTGGTGCTCGACAAGGCCAGCGACAATCTCAGCCGCTTCGCCCGCGAAGTGATGCCGGCCTTCGCCGATACGGCGCGGGCGCGGGTGGCGGGGTGACGTTTATTCGCTCATTCCCGCGAAAGCGGGAATCCCGAGAGAAAGTTAACCGTTGCGGCGAAGCATTCTGGGTCCCCGCTTTCGCGAGGACGAGCCGATAGTATAGCGCTTCCAATGATCGACAAAATCGTGCAATCGATGGCCGCGGCGATGGCCGGCATTCGCGACGGCTCGGTCGTCCTGCTCGGCGGATTCGGCTCGATCGGTCAGCCCAACGCGTTGATCGAGGGTTTGATCGAGCAAGGCGCCACAGACCTGACCGTGGTCTCGAACAATGCCGGCACCGGGCGCACCGGTCTGGCGCGGCTGCTCGAACTCGGCCGCGTGCGCAAGATTATCTGCTCCTATCCGCGCAGCGCCGGTTCGGTGGTCTTCGAAGAAGTCTATCGCACCGGCAAAGTCGAGCTGGAAATCGTGCCGCAGGGCACCATGTCCGAACGCATGCGGGCCGCGGGCGCCGGTATTCCGGCCTTTTACACAGCCACCGCCGTCGGCACCAAGCTCGCCGCCGGCAAGGAGGAGCGCCAAATCGCCGGCCGCAAATATCTGTTAGAAGAAGCGCTGGGCGGCGACGTCGCGCTGATCGAGGCCTGGGAGGCTGACCGCTGGGGCAACCTGACCTACCGGTCGTCCGCGCGCAATTTCAATCCGGTGATGGCAACCGCAGCGACATTGACCATCGCGCAAGCGCAGCACATCGTCGAGCTCGGCGCGCTCGATCCGGAAAAAATCGTCACGCCCGGCGTCTACGTCAAGCGCGTGCTGCATGTGCCTTACGGCGAACCCGCCGTGACTTGAGGGAATGGTGATGACCATGCTCGACACCTGCAAGCCGTTGACGCGCAGCGAAATGGCGGCGCGCGTCGCCCGCGATATTCCTGAAGGCTGGTACGTCAATCTGGGCATCGGCGCGCCGCTGCAGATCGCCGACTTTGTGCCGGCCGATCGCGAAGTCATTTTTCATTCCGAAAACGGCGTGCTCGGCATGGGACCGGCGCCGGCGCCGGAAGAGATCAACCGCTGGCTGATCAATGCCGGCAAGCAATATGTCACGCTGCGCACCGGCGGCTCCTATATGCATCATGCCGACAGCTTTGCCCTGATCCGCGGCGGCCATCTCGATCTCTGTGTGCTCGGCGCGTTTCAGGTCGCCGAGAACGGCGATATCGCCAACTGGTCGACGTCCGATAATGACACCGCGCCCGCCGTCGGCGGCGCGATGGATCTCGCCGCCGGGACGCGCCAGCTCTGGGTGCTGATGGAGCATCTGACCAAATCGGGCGACAGCCGGCTGGTGCGCCGCTGCACGTATCCGTTGACTGCACTGGGTGCCGTCAAGCGCGTTTATACCAATCTTGCAGTCCTCGACGTCACGGACCAAGGTTTTGCGGTTCGCGAAATGGCGCCAGGCCTCACGCTCGATGCGCTGCAAAAGGTCACCGCTGCGCCGCTGCGCATGGCGACGTAGGCCGGACTGTCGAGCGATGCCGCGCGTCTTGAAAAGCGTAACCTTCGTTTATGTGCCGCGCGAGGATCGCGTCCTCGCCGCGATCAACGCCGGCCGTGACGATGCCTGGTCGTGCTGGCTGACGCGACGGTTGGCGCTGGCAGTCCTCGAGCGCACCACGGACTACGTCGCCAGCAGCTCCAATCTGACGCAGCACGCGCCGGCTGATATGCGCGGCGAGGTGGCCGCGTTCGAACGCGACGCGGCCATCGCCAAGACCGCGCCGGCGATGTCGGTCACCACGGGCACCGTCCTCAATATGACTGCAGAGGCTGCCGAACTCGCCGAGCGGCTGACGATTTCGCAACAGGCGAACGGTTTTCATTTCGAATTGCGCGGACTGCGCGACGACGGGGCGGCAGGGCTCGTCGCGCGCGCGGAGCTGCAACGTATGTTGCAGATGTTGCAGGCGGAGATCGCCAAAGCCGGCTGGATAGCGGCCCCGGCACAGCCGCAAGCGCCAACGGCGGCTCCAACCGCTCCCACGCCGGCACGCCATTGACGATTGTGATGCCAGCGGGCGTCGCGGCAAGATAGCGTTTTCTCGGCCGATGGCACCGACGCCAAATGCCATTGGAACTCATGCCGACATGTCCTAACTTGCACTCACACAAAGCTAAAAGGGAGAACGCACCAGATGGCCACTTATACATGGGACCACATTCATCTGCGCACCGCCAATCCGGAGGCGATGGCGCAGTGGTTCGAGAAAATGCTCGGCGCCGAGGTGCTGCGCAGCACACAAGAGGGCAAGCCGCGCATCGATCTCAAGCTTGGCGGCGCCAATATTTTCATCGCTCCGGTGGCGGAAGGCGACGGCACCAATGCGGCGCCGAGCATACCCTATCGCGGCCTCGATCACTTCGGTCTCTCGGTCAGCGGCATCGATGCGATTGCCGCCGATCTCAAGAAGAAGGGCGTCGAATTCACCCGCGAGCCGACCACGGTGCGGCCGGGCGTGCGCATCTGCTTCATCCGCGCGCCGGAAGGCGTGTCGATCGAGCTGCTCGATCGCAGCGTCAAATAACGGCGGCATGCGCTAGCATCCATGGCGAATGACGAGATTGCGGGCTCGATCCGCACCGCGCTATCCGAGCGGTTCGGCGAGACATTTGCGGTCGATGCCGGCCTGCCGGGACTGGACGGGCTTGCAAAGATTGCAGGCCATCGTTCGCATCGACGCTTCGCGGCACGCGCGATCGAGCCCGGCTTGTTGCGGCTGTTGTGCGCCTGCGCGCTGTCGGCGCCGTCAAAAAGCGACTTGCAGCAATGCGATATTGTCGTTGTCGGCGACATGGCAATACGGAAAGCGATCGTCGCGACCATTCCCGATATGCCGTGGATCATGGACGCACCGTCGTTCCTGGTCTTCACCGCCAACGGCGCGCGGTTGCCGGCGCTGTGCAAGATGCACGGCAAACCGTTTCCCAACGATCACCTCGATCAATTTTTCAATGCCGCAGTCGATGCCGGCATCATCTTGGCGACCTTCATCCAGGCGGCCGCGGCGATCGGGCTCGGCTGCTGCCCGATCAGCGCTATCCGCGATCATCCGCAGGTTGTGAGCGACGCGCTCAATCTGCCGGACCGCGTCATCCCGGTCGCCGGCCTGTGCGTCGGCTGGCCGGCGCAGTCGGGCGAGATCACGCCGCGGCTTTCGCTCGACACCACGTTGGTTGAGAACAACTATAGCGATCACAACCTCGCCGGCGAGATCGACGCCTATGACCGTCGCCGCGCCGCGTTGCGGCCCTACCGCCGCCAACGTAATGTCGAGCGTTGGGGAGAGACGCAGTTTTACGGCTGGTCCGAGGACAAGGCGCGGCAATATGCCGAACCGACGCGCACGGATTTCGGCGCTTTCGTTCGCCGCAAGGGATATCACCTCGATTAGCGGACCTCACGCGCGGCGCCGGCGGCAAAGCCAATACGCATTGGAGCAACAAACAAGATGAAAACGCTCTTCGATAAAGTCTGGGACACTCACGTCGTCGCGCAAGAGGAAGACGAGACGCTGCTCTACGTCGACCGCTGTCTCATCCATGAAGGTTCCCGCCACACCTTCGATACGCTGCATGAGCGCGGCCTGCCGGTGGCGCATCCGGAGAAGGTTTTTGCCTTCTCCGATCACTACATCCCGACCGATCCGCAGGCCCGGGCGCGCGGTGTCGCCAGTATTCCCGATGCCGACATCCGCAACATGGTCGAGCTTCTGATCCGCAATACCGACGAATACAAGATCGCGCGGTTCGGCTGGGGCGACGCGCGGCAGGGCATTCTCCACGTCGCCGGTCCGGAGCTCGGCATAAGCCAGCCGGGCATTGTGCTCGTCGGCGCGGATTCGCACACCTCGACACATGGTGCGTTCGGCAACATATCGTTCGGTATCGGTTCGTCGGAGACGACGCATGTCGTGGCGACCCAGACGATCTGGCAGCGACGCCCCGGCACCTTGCGCATCACGATCAACGGCGCGCTCGGCTTCGGCGTCACCGCCAAGGACATCATCCTCGCAATCATCGCCAAGATCGGCATCGGCGGCGCCATCGGCTACGCCATCGAATATGCGGGCTCGACCATCAAGCAGATGTCGATGAACGAGCGCATGACCATCTGCAACATGTCGATCGAGGCCGGCGGCAAGGCCGGCTTGATTGCGCCGGACGACACCACCTACGAATTCCTCGCCGGCCGTGCGTTCGCGCCGAAAGGCAAAGCCTGGGATGAGGCGTTGCAATATTGGCGCACGCTGCCGTCCGACCCGGGAGCGAAGTTCACCAAGGACGTCGCGCTCGATGCCGCCCAAGTCGGCCCGATGGTGACGTGGGGCACCAATCCGGAGCAGTCGCTGCCGATCACGGGCCGCGTCCCCGATCCCGCGCAGGAGCCGGACGCCGAGCGGCGCAGCGAATACAGCAAAGCCTTGAGCTATATGGGGCTGCAGCCGGGCATGGCGCTGACCGATATCGCCGTCGACCGCATCTTCATCGGCTCGTGCACCAATAGCCGGATCGACGATATTCGCGCCGCGGCGGCCGTGGCCAAGCTCGGCCGCGCGGTCGTTCCGGCCTGGGTGGTGCCGGGTTCGGAGAGTGTGAAGCGCCAAGCCGAGGCCGAGGGTCTCGATCGCATTTTTGTCGACGCCGGTTTCGAATGGCGCGACGCCGGCTGTTCGCTGTGCACCGCGCTCAACGGCGATCAGCTCAAGCCCGGCGAGCGCTGCGGCTCGACATCGAACCGGAACTTTCAGGGCCGCCAGGGCCCGGGCGGGCGCACCCATCTAATGAGCCCCGCCATGGCGGCGGCCGCGGCATTGCGCGGCCATCTGGTCGATGTCCGCGAACTCGGAGCGAGGAAATAACGCCATGGAACCGTTCTCAACCCTGTCCGGCATCGCGGTGCCGCTGGCCGAAGCGAATATCGACACCAACCAGATCTGCCCGACCCGATTCAACAAGGTGCCGCGCGGTCCGCGTTTCGCGCAAATTCTCCTGCACGATCGGCGCTTCAATGCCGACGGCTCGGAGATGTCCGACTACATCCTCAATCAGGAACCCTATCGGCACGCGGTGATCGCGGTCGCCGGCCGCAATTTCGGCGTCGGCTCCTCGCGCGAAACCGCCGTGTTCGGCCTGATCACCTTCGGTATCCGTTCGGTGATCGCGCCGAATTTCGGCGACATCTTCTTCAGCAATTCACTGAAGAACGGCTTGTTGCCGGTACGGCTGCCGGCCGCGACCGTGGAGACGCTGACGCGACAGCTCCAGGAGCAGCGCGGCGCACACATAACCGTCGACTTGCCCAATCAGGCGGTCACAGGTCCCGATGGCAAGGTCTATCGCTTTGAAATCGAGCCATTGAGCAAGAAGCGTCTGCTGCGTGGCTTGGACGAGATCGCCCATACCCAGGAATATGCCGCCGCCATCCGGCGTTTCGAAGAGAGCCACGCGAAAGCCTATCCGTGGCTTTCGGCGTAAAAGACTTCGATCAAAGTGCACGCCCAGCGATCATTGATTCAACAGACTCTTATATTGATCGAAAATCGCATAGGCCGACTCGATCTGCGCCAATGATTGCTCGGGGCCGAGCCAGTCGGTGCCGACGCCTTGCTTTTTCGCTTTGGCGAGGAATTCCGGGTCGTGCAGGATTTTTTCGTAAGTGCTCCGTAGCCTCTCGTAGCGATCGGGGTATTTTTCCTTCAAATCGGCGTAGGTGATGAGCGCCCGCATCGAGCTCGGCACGAATGTCGCGGCGATGCCTTCGGATTTGAGGACATCCCCCGCCGTCGGCGTTCCGGGAAGCTCCGGGATCGGCACGTCGTTGAAAATGGCGACCGCGGTGATGAGGCTGAGCATGCTGAGACTCGCTTCAAGCGACACCATCGCGAAGTCCAACTGGCCGCCGGCGACCGCGGTGCGCAGCGGCGCGCTCGCTTCATAGGTGACCAGCCGGATCGCCGAGAGCGGCTGCTTAAGCGCATTCATCAGGATTCCGGCGTTGAAGAATTCGCCGGAATCTCGCACCACGCCGCAACTGACTTCGCCGGGATGCGCCCTGATAGCGTCGATGATGTTTTTGAACGTTTGGTATTTGCCGCCTTTGGGGAGGAAGACCCCGGTCTTGTCGGTCCACTGCACGTTCAAAATGTCGAAGTCTTTCAGGTCGTAGCCGGCATGGAATTTGTTGATATCGGCATACCAGTACGGCGCCGGTCCCGAGACCAAAAGCGTATTACCGTCATGCGGCTGGCTCAGGAAATATCGGGTGCCGATCACCATCGCCCCGCCTTCCTTGTCGAGCACATTGACGGGAACGCCAAGCTCTTTGCTGAGCGCCGGGGCGAGATTGCGCGCCATCATATCGAAGCCGCCGCCCGCCTTGGTGCTCACCACGATGGTGATCGGTTCATCAGGCCAGGTTGCCGCGGCTGCCGTGCGCGCCGCAAATTTTCCCGCTGCCGCCGCACCCGCCAGCATTCCCAAAAACGGGCGGCGCGCGATCAGGCGCGTGGTCTTGGTCTCT
Organism: uncultured Alphaproteobacteria bacterium; assembly: GCA_963731805.1. Classification (GTDB taxonomy): domain Bacteria; phylum Pseudomonadota; class Alphaproteobacteria; order Rhizobiales; family Xanthobacteraceae; genus BOG-931. The sequence goes on along the minus strand of CAVSWY010000020.1, from coordinate 1,155,671 downwards.
TTGCCGGAATCCTCAGTCGTCCTTGCCATGGGCATGTCCTCACGTCGACTTGACGGTATTGTCTTGCGGCGCTTCGCCGAGCGTCGGCCTGCGCGCACGCCACCACTGCAAGATCGGGCGGCTGAATAATGACGACAGCAACAGCACCAGCAGCACCAATGCTATCGGCCGGCCGGCGAAATAGCTGAGCTGACCGCCGCCCGAGATCTGGTAGGTCTGCAGCAGAGCGTTTTCGACCTTGCCGCCGAGGATCAATCCGACGACGCAGGCGGGCACCGAATAATCGTGGCGTTGCATGAACCAGCCGAGAAGGCCGAACACAACCATGGTGGCGGGTCCCGACATGTTGCCGGACAGGCCGTAGGAGCCGAACGTCGCCAGCACCAGGATGACCGGAATGAGTACGCGCACCGGAATGCGGATGACGTTAGCCATGAGCCCGATCAGCCCGAGGCCCAGCACCAGCATGATCGCGCCCTGGACGAAATTGTTGAGAATGATGGCGTAGACGATGTCCTTCGACGCATCGAGGAATTGCGGACCGCTGATCACGTCGTGCAGCGACAGCGCCGCGAGCATTACCGCCGACGAGGCGCCGCCGGGGATGCCCAGCGCCAGCAAGGTCGCCATTGAGCCTGCCTCCGAGCTGGCGTTACCGGCCTCCGCGGCGATCACTCCCTTCGGATTGCCCTTGCCGAAACTCTCGGGATGTTTGTCGCCGCGCCTGGTCTCGGCATAGGAAACCAAATTGCACACCGCCGCACCGACGCCGGGCAGGCCGCCGATGGTGGCGCCGATGAGCAGCCCGCGGAGGATGACGACCGGATGCTGCAGCGCTTGCAGCATGCCGCGCGCGATGTCGCGGATGCTGACGGTGCGTAGATCCGAGCGCTGCACGAGATAGCTGGTGCCGGCGAGGTTGAAGAGCTCGCTGGCGGCGAACAGGCCGATCATCGCCGGCACCACCGGCACGCCATCGAGCAGTTCCGGCAGGTCGAAAGTGCCCCGGATCACGTCGCGCGGACTAAGCCCGATGGTCGCGATCAAAATGCCGATCAGTCCCGACAGCAGGCTGCGCGATACGTAGCGTCCCCGCAGCGCGGCAATGAGCGTGAGCCCCCATAGCATCAACAACAGCATTTCGAGCGGGCCGAGCTTGAGCACGGCATGCGAAATCACGCCGATGAAGAGAAACAGGATCAGATAAGCGCCCATATGTCCGAGCGTCGATGCGGCAAGCGCGAGCCCCAGCGCCAAATTGTGCTCACCACGCTGCGTCATCGGATAACCGTCGAACGACGTCGCCACCGCGGCCGGCGAGCCCGGCACGCCCATCAGGATCGCGGGGATGGCGACCCCGAATGCGGCGCCGGTATAGATCGCGGTCATGAAGATCAGCGCCGAGAGGAGGCTCATCCACAGCGTCGCCGGCAGTACGATCGCGAGGATCAGCGCCGAGGAAACGCCGGGAATGGCACCGCCGAGCATGCCGAGCGCAATGCCCGGAATGGTCAAGAGCCACGCGCTATAGGAGCTTCCCAGAATGTGGAACGCCGACGCCAACGCTTGCCAGTCGATCAAAGCGCTCTCCATAGCGAGCGGGCGATCGCGAGCGGCATCGGGAATGTCAGCAGCGTGAGCGCCGCTACGCTCAACGCGATGGCGATGGCGAGCGAAAGCGACAGCGAAAACAGGACGCGGCGCTCGCCGAGCAGCCACAGCGCGGCGAGGACGAAGACGAAGGTCGCGATGTCAAACCCGGCATAGGGAATGGCGGCCACGAACAGGCCGAACAGCGCCATCAATAGACCGATCGTCGTCAGCGAGCCGGCGCGGAAGCGCGACGGCGCCGATTCCGCCGCGGCGCCTTGACCGAAAGCTGCGGCCTTCATCACCGCAGTATGGCCGAAGATTTCGGTTGCCCCGACATAGAAAGCGAGAAGGCCGGCGACCGCTCCTACCGGACCGATGAGAATAAGATTGCTGAAAGTCGGTGAGGCAACGGTCGATGTCCAAAGGTACCACACCAGGAACGCCAGAATGCCCGCCAGGAAAAACAAATGCTCCGAGTCGACGCGACGCTCGCCCTCGCCTGACATGTTTTTCCGTCCCGATCGGTTTTAGTACCGGTTATGGCGCCACTCGCGCCGGCAGGATGCTATCTGTTGCCACATGGCGGTCAACCGGCTGCGACGCCGCGGCGCGCGAGAAACGACGCGTTGCGGAGCTAATAGACCACAACCGGCGTGGAGACTTTCACGCGACTATAGAGATCGACGATGTCATCGTTGACCAGGCGAATGCAGCCGAAGCTGACCGAATTGCCGATGGTCTTCGGCGCATTGGTACCGTTGATCCGCGACGTGCCGTCGTCGAGCGCCAACAAGCGGGCGCCGAGCGGATTACCCGGCTTGCCCGGCATCGGAGGAGGAATGCGCTTGAGCAAGTCGGGCGGCGGCTGCCAGGGCGGCCATTCCGCCATGCTGGCAACATGCCGCAGTCCGACAAGGTCGGTGCATTCGAGGCCGACCGCAATCCCGTAGCGTAGCGCCACATTATTCGGCTCGATCAAATAAAGATAATGTTGCGCCTTATCGACGATGAGCGTGCCGACCGGTTGCGGCGTGCGGTAAAAGGTCGGCTGGCGGCGAAACACGTAAGCCATGTCGGGATCGGAATTGCCGCCATCGACGCCGGGCGCAACTTCGCCGTTGGACGCAGTACTGACGGGCCGGACCAGCGGCGGGGCGTTTTGCGCTTCGACCCTGTTCGGTGGCGGTGCGGATTTTTGCGCCATCTCGACCCAGGCGACGTAGCCGCCGGCGCCGAGCGCCGCGGCGAGGATGGCGACAGCAATCCACGCGCCTCGGCTCAATCGCAACGGCGTTGCGACCAGTCCTTGCTCGCGCGCGCTCCAGGGCTCGCCGTCAATGTCGCCAAAACGGTCGTGTGTGCGCGCGTCGGGCGCGATCGCGCCATGCTCGGTCCACGACAGCTCCGACTCGATGCGATCGATCGCGGCTTGCAGCGCCGCTTCCTCGGCCGCGATCTCCGCCATTGGCGGCGGCGGGCGGAGCGTGCGCAGCCGACTCGCCAGCATACCGCGCGCACGGTCGTAAATACCCCGACGCCATCGTGCATCGCCGGCGTCGGGGGCGGTCACCGCGCGCAGCAATAAGGAATAATAATCGACCATCGGGCCCGAACCCCTCAGGCGGCAATCTTATGCAAAAACTCAAGCACACGCGAATTGGTCGCGGCCTCGGTCTGCGCCTCGACCGGCGCGTCCCAATAATCCGAGCGGGGCAGGCATTCCTCCAGATAGCGCGCGGCCGAGGTGGCGTGTGCGGCGTCATGACCCGGCACGATCAATGCCGGAACGTCACTGCGCAGCAGATTTTCGGGCGTTGCGCCGGGCGCGGTATCGCGATCGAACAAAGCATCGCGCATACCCTCGCAAATGCGGATGTAGTCGTGCACGTCACGCACGGCGTAGGCCGCGGCGAATGCCTCATCGTGCTTGATCACCGAAGCCCATGGCCCGCCGCGCGGATCGGCGCCGAACGGCTTGCCTTCCTTGCGCACCAGCGCGACGACCCCGGCCAACCCTTCGCCGCGTACGAAATCCAGATGCTCGACGAAGCGCTGATGGCTGGAGATGCGAAATTTGGCGCCGCCGACCGGCCAGTAGAGCACGATGCTCGCGACCATTTCGGGATGCGCCACCGCAAAAGCCGCAACCGGCGCGCAACCCATGCAGCCGCCGATCAAATGCGCGCGCGAAATCCGCAGATGTTGCAGGAGTCCCCTGCCCTGCGCGACATAATGCGCCCAGGTCACCGGCTCGACACGGCCGCCGGACTGCCCGCATTCGCGGCGGTCGAACATGATGCAAGTGAAATGCGCCGGCAGATGATCGAGCAATTTGATCCTGGCGTAGCTACCGAGCGCCGTCCACGCCTCGACCACCGCGTTGAAACCGCCCGGCGCATACATCAATAGCGGCGGCCCGTTGCCGACCACCTCGTAGCGCGTCGCGATGCCGTCGATGAGCGCGCTCGGCATGGTCAGCCCTTGATCTGGCGGCCGGCGCGCGCGTCGGCGATCAGCGCCGTGAAGGCATCGAGCGTCGCTTTGGCGGAGTTGAAATAAGTCTCGGTTTTGGCATCGAGCCATTTCTCGCCGTAGCCGATCGCCGTGTGGGCAAGCCGCACACGGCCGTCAAGCCATGGGCCGCCACCGAAGCCGCCGATCACCGGAATTTTCACCGCGGCGACCACGGCGGCGCCGGCGACCGGACCCGAATTGGTGAAATCGAGAAGGCAGGCGCCAGCGGCTTCGAGGAGCTTTGCCTCTTCGACGAGCCTAGCCGCCGCTTCGCCGCTCGCCTGCGCTTGCGGCGAATTCTGCGCGCTGTAGGGAATGCCGAATTTGGCGGCGGTCTGCGGCGTCAGCCCGAACTGCGCGAACACCGGGATGCCCTCACCGACCAGCGCGCGCACCACCTCGGGAAATTCCGCCGCGGCATCGACCTTGATCATGTCGGCGCCGCCGTCTTTGACGAGCTTGAATGCAGCGGCGCGCGCCGCGTCGATGCCCTGCTGCACCGGGCCATACGGCATGTCGCAACTGACCAGCGCGCGCTCGACCCCGCGCCGCACAGCTTGGCAGCAGATCAGCATCTCGTCGAGCGTCACCTCGACCACTTCGGAACGGCCCCACAGATTGACGCCGACCGAATCCCCGACCGAAACGAAATCGAATCCGGCACGGTCGGCGATGCGGGCAAGCTGGTAATCCCAGGCGACAACGCCGACGCTCTTTTTGCCGTCGCGCTTCATCTGCTGTAGCGCGGCGATGGTCACCTTGGCGGACATGCTGCCTCCCCTGCCGCCGTAGTTTTAGCACGGCAGTCGACAGCGGAAACACGTGTCCCAGGCGCAGCGCCGCATGGAGCTTGGCAGCGCGACCCGGTCGCGCCGTGCGCTTGCATTCGGCGTCGCAACTACTGGCGAATTTCCGCAGGCGACGGCTTTGGCGCCACGGCGGGGGTGTCAGCCTTAAGCTCAGCAGGCGGACTTCCCGCCAGCGCCGCAGCCGACATCGGTGTCCATGGCGTGCGGGCAACTTTCCCGTCGTGAGCGCCGTCGAGGCTTGCCGCCGCCGGCTTGCGCTTGGCGGGTTTGGCGAGTTTGTGGTCCTCGGGCGTCACCGGCTTATGCTCATCCGGCTTTGCCGCATCGTGTTCGCCCGGCTTGGCGACCGCTGTTTTTCGCTTCGCTCTCTTTTTGACCGGCTCGGCCGCAATCTGCGCCTCGAGCTTTGCGATCTGGTCCGGCGTGCGCGTCGGGCCGGTATAGACGACAACCGGCGTTACCGGACCAGAGTCCAATAACAGGTTGCTGGGGCTGGGCGCGCGTAAAGCCGATAGCACGACCGAAAATTTCGGGCCGGTTTCGGCGCTGTTGTCGGAGGCAGCATCGCCGGAAGCGCTGTTGCCGTTACCGAGATCGGCGTCGGGATCGTCTTCCTCGGTGGCCGGGTGGCGGCGGTGCCGACCGCACATTTCATCGGTCAGGTCGGGCGGCGCCGCATCGATTGGCGCCAGCGTTTCGACCGGGCCGAGCGACGGCTTCAAAAACGACAGCGGCCCCTGATTGAAGCCGTATTGCAACAATTCCGCGGCCTTGACCGCGCGCTCCCCGGACGACGGCGCGCCGAGCACCACGGCGATGAAGCGCTTGTTGTCGCGCTCCGCGGTGGCGACGAGATTGAAGCCCGAGGCGCAGACGAAGCCCGTCTTCATGCCGTCGGCGCCGGGATAGCGGCCGAGCAGCGGATTGTAATTGCGCACGATGCGCCGGCCATATTTGATCGCCGGGACGTGCCAGTAAAAACTGTATTGCGGGAAATCGTGAAGGAGCGCACGGGCGAGAATGGCGAGGTCGCGCGCCGAAGTGATCTGGTTGTCGTCCGGCAGGCCGTTGGGATTGACGTAATTGGTTTCGGTCATGCCCAGGCGATGCGCGGTATCGGTCATTTGCTGGGCGAATTGTTCGACCGAGCCGCCGAGTCCTTCGGCAAGCATGACCGCCATGTCGTTGGCCGATTTCACCATCATCATCTTGAGCGCGTTGTCGATGGTGACCTGCGTGCCGGGCGGAAAGCCCATCTTGGTGGGCGATTGCATGGCCGCATTGGCCGACACCGTGAACAGCGTATCGGGCGTGATGCGCTGGTCGCGTAGCGCGCTCAGGGTCAAGTACAGCGTCATCAGCTTGGTGGTGGAAGCGGGATGCCACGGATAGGTCGCGTTGTTGGCGCGCAGGACCTTGCCGGAATTGGCGTCGATGAGAATAGTCGATTCGGCGTGGGCGGGACTCGCCGACACAACCGCGGTGAAAGCGGCCGCTCCGACCGCGATGGAACTTAGGACGATGCCGAAAAGCGACGCCCGGAAGGAATCAGTACATGACACGTGTCGCGGTCCGTTCCGTTAGTCGGGCCCATATGGAGGTCGATCGGGGCCGCGAAGGTTTAACGCAGTGTTCAAGAGGCGTTCACACAGCAGGGGCGCGTAACTATGTAAACCCAAGCCGGGCTCGAAGGCAAAGACGAATACCGCTATGTTTAAGTGCGGTGTGAATCGCGTAAGTTTCGAGGCCCGATCTTCCTAAGCCAATGAAAAACGACGAAAGTTCGGCATTGTAGGAACCCGGGAGGAATTATGGCCGCCTGCATCGTGGGTTGGGCGCATACGCCCTTCGGCAAGCTTAACGGCGAAACGGTCGAGAGCCTTATCGTGCGGGTCGCGACCGAGGCACTAGCCGATGCCGGAATTGCGGCAAAGGATGTCGATGAAATCGTGCTCGGCCATTTCAATGCGGGCTTCTCGGCGCAGGATTTTACCGCTTCGCTGGTGCTGCAGGCGTCGCCCGACTTGCGCTTCAAGCGCGTCACCCGGGTCGAGAATGCCTGTGCCACCGGGTCGGCCGCGGTGCATGGGGCTCTCCAATCGATCGCATCGCGATCGGCAAGAATTGCGCTGGTGGTTGGCGTCGAGCAGATGACGACGACGCCTCCGGCCGAGATCGGCCGCAATCTGCTCAAAGCCTCTTATGTGCGCGAGGAGGCCGACATCGACGGCGGCTTCGCCGGCATTTTCGGCAAGATCGCCGGGCTTTACTTCCAGCGCTGGGGCGATCAGTCGGATGCGCTGGCGCGCATCGCCGCCAAGAACCACAAGAACGGCGTCGGCAATCCCTACGCGCAAATCCGTAAGGACCTCGGCTACGACTTCTGCCGCGCCGAGAGCGACAAAAATCCCATCGTCGCCGGACCGCTCAAGCGGACCGACTGTTCCTTGGTGTCCGACGGCGCCGCCGCGCTGGTGCTCGCCGATATCGAGACCGCGCTCAAGCTCGACAAGGCCGTTGTGTTTCGCGCCGCGCAGCATGTGCAGGATTTTCTGCCGATGTCGCGCCGCGACATTCTCAAATTTGAAGGTTGTTCGGTCGCCTGGCAGCGCGCGCTCCATCAAGCCGGCATCGGGCTAAAAGATCTCTCTTTTGCCGAGGTGCATGACTGCTTCACCATCGCCGAGCTGATCGAATACGAGGCGATGGGACTTGCGCCCGAAGGCCAAGGGGCGCGCGTGATCGCGGACGGCATCACCGCCAAAGACGGCGCGCTGCCGATCAATCCGTCCGGCGGCCTCAAAGCCAAGGGTCACCCGATCGGCGCCACCGGCGTGTCGATGCACGCGCTCACTGCGATGCAGCTCACCGGTACCGCCGGTGACATGCAGATCAAGGACGCCCAGCTTGGCGGCATTTTTAATATGGGCGGCACGGCGGTAGCCAACTACGTGAGTATTTTGGAACGCCTGCGCTAAGCGGTCACGGCGTCATACCGAGCGTCTTGAGCTCGGCATTGGCGCCCGTCCATTCCATGTAATTCTTCGGGCAGCCTGCCGTCGCGAGCTTGAATTGCCGCACCGCGTCGTCCTTGGCGCCTTTTTGCAGCGCCAGTTCCCCGCCGTAGATATTGGCCTCGCAGATGCGACCTATCTTGGTGTTGGCGTCGGGATCGTCGGCCGCCGCCAGGACGGCATCAGGCGTGAGCTGATCGAGGTAAAGCCGGATCACCGGGGCCGGCCATTTCGTCATGTCGAGCTGCGTCGTTGCCGCCGCCAGTCGGCTCGGCAGTTTGCTGCGCCTGCTCGCGATGTCGAGCCATAGCGCCACATAGCCGTTTCTGGGATTGATCTCGCTCGCCTGATCGAGGTCCGCCAGGGCTTTGGCAAGCGCGCCGGCGTAAAGATTGGTGCGGCCGCGGGGGAAATAACCACCGGCATTTTTCGGATCGATCTGGATGATTGTTGTGTAGTCGGCGACGGCGTGGTCGTAATCGCCCATCGCGGCGTAAGTGTTGCCGCGATTAAGCAGCGCAAGGGTATATTGCGGACTGAGCCGGATCGCCTGAGCATAATCGGCGAGCGCGTGCGCATAATCCTGCTTGGCCGCATAGGCGTTGGCGCGGCCGTTGTAGGGATAGGCTTGGTTCGGGTCGATTTGGATCGACTGATTGTAGTCGGCGAGCGCATGGTCGTAGTCGCCCTTGGACTGGTAGGCATTGCTGCGGTTATTGAAGGCGCGACCGTATTTCGGATTGAGCCGGATCGCCTGATCGTAGTCGGCAATGGCGCGGTCGTAGTCGCCCCTTTTCATCGTAGGAAATACCGCGCTCATTATAATTGAGGGCATCGTTGGGGTTGAACCGGATCGCCTGGCCGTAGTCGGCGATGGCGAGATCGTTGACGCTCACCCGCATAGGCGATGCCGCGATTGAGATAAGCGTGGCCATAATCGGGTTTCAGCGCAATCGCCCAGCTGCAATCGGGGACCGCTTGGTCATACACGCCCTTGGTCTCCAAATCATTGCAGCGGTTGTTGTAGGCCTCGGCGTTTTTTGGGATCGAGCTTGATGGCGACATTCTCGTCGGCAATTGCTAAATCGGTCTGGCTTTTGCCGGAATAGCCGCTGGCGCGATTGTTATAAGCATGCGACAGCTCGGTGCCTTTGTTAACGCCCCGACTTGATCATCGCAGTGCAGCCTGTGATGGTCTGATCGTCGGTCGCGGTGGGGCTGTAGCACCAGTCGATTTGTTGTTTGGTCTGAGCCCAAGCCGGACAACCGGCGACGAGCCCTACGGCCACGGCAATAAAGAATGCTCGCATAGCTACGCCCCCCGCACCGATGGCGTGATGATAGCAAGGCCGGGGGCGGGCTGGCTAGCAGTCTAGATGTCGACGAGCGGTACGTCCTTTGGCGCCGCGAGCGGCAGCGCGCCGTCTTTCGCCGATCCGAACTGCGCTTGCACCAGCTCGGTGAAAAATCCGCCGCGCTTTATCAGCTCGTCGTACGTACCGGTCTCGACGATACGCCCTTGGCGGAACACCAGGATGCGGGTTGCTTCGCGGATGGTGGCGAGCCGGTGTGCGATGACGAAGGTGGTGCGGCCCTTCATCACCTCGTCGAGCGCGAGATTGACTCGCGCCTCGGTGACCGGATCGAGCGCGCTGGTCGCCTCGTCGAGGATCAGGATCGGCGGATCTTTGAGCAAAGCCCGCGCAATCGCCAGCCGTTGCCGCTCGCCGCCGGACAGAAGTCGCCCGCGCTCGCCGACGCGCGTCTCAAGCCCATCGGGATTGCGATCGATGAAGTCGAGCGCCTGCGCGCGCGCCGCCGCCGCGCGCAATTCGGCGTCGGCCGCGTCGGGCTTGCCGACGCGTAAATTCTCCGCGATCGAGCGGTTGAACAGCAGCGTTTCCTGGAACACGACGCCGATATTGTGGCGCAAGCCCGAGAGCGTGAAGTCGCGAATGTCCCGGCCGTCGATCGCGATCGCGCCCGATTGCGGATCGAAGGCGCGATGCAACAGCGCCAGCGCCGTCGATTTGCCGCTGCCGGTCGCGCCGACCAGCGCCACGCGCTCGCCCGGCATTGCGGTGAAGTTGAGATCGGCAACCGCAGAACGCTTGCCATCGTAGGAAAACGACACGTCCTTGAATTCGATCAGGCCACGCAGGCGGCCGGGATTGATCGCACCCGGCCGGTCGTGCAGTGCCGGCACGGTGTCGCGCACGCCGAAGAAGTCGGCAAGTTTCGGCGCGTCCATGAACAGGCGGTTGGAAAAGCTGACCGCCTGCTCAAGCCGGGCGATCAACATCGCCGCCATCGCCATGAAGCTGACGATCTGGCCGACCGAGGCCAAACCGACCAGCTTGAGATAGGTCCCGACCAGGAGAATGACGAGCAAGGTGAGCGTCGTGCCGGCCCGGGTCAGCACCGTGGCAAGGGCCCACCACGACAGCACCGGCATCTGCGCGTTCAAAAGCGAGTTCACGACGGTCTTTAGCGCCGAGACTTCGAGCTCGACGCGGGCGTAGCTCTGCACCAGCGCGACATTGCCGAGCGCGTCGGCCGCGGTCTCGGCAAGGTCGGAATAATGCCGCTCGACGGCGCGTTGCAGCGCAAAGGATTTGTGGATGACGAACACGGTCAGAACCGTGAATGCGACGCACAGCACGATCAGCGGCAGGGCCAGTCGCCAATTGAGGATCAGCGAAGCCGGCAGCAGCAGGACGATAAAGACAAAGGCGGAGAGATGCTCGCGGAAGAAAGAGAGCCACAGCCACCACAATGTGTCGGTGCCGGTCAGCATCACCTTCATCTGCCGGCCGGAATGGGCGCCGGCATGGTAGGCGAGCGGCAATTGCAGCACGTGCTCGAAATAATCCGCCAGCACCATGTTGCGGCGCTGGTGAGAAAGCCGGTCGGCGTACCAGGCGACGAGCGTGGCGGCGGCGATGACGAATAGACCGAAGCCGACCCAGACGCCGATCAGCGGCGCCAACGTGCGCGCCGCAGGCCAAACGCCGGCCGGCAGCGTCCCCGACAGCGCGTCGACAATGCGGCCGAACAGCACCGGCTCAACGAATTGCGCCGCGGCAAGGGCGGTATTGGCGCCCGCCAGCCCCAGCGCCAGCCGCGCTACCGGGCGCAACAGGCCGAGTACGCGCAGATAGATGCGGATAAAGGACATAACGCCGTTCTAGCGGCCAAAGGCAAAAGGACAACTAGGCCCGCTGCCGGCGCGCGTTTTCAATCTCACTGACTTGACAGGCGATTGCGAGGGCCGTATTAAACCAATTAGTTATTTAACTGGATGATTAAATTGAGCCTCGACACCGCCTTTTCGGCCCTATCCGACCCGACTCGCCGCGCGATCCTGGCGCGATTGGCGCTTGGCGAGACCAATGTCACCGAACTCGCCAAGCCCTTCGCCATGAGCCTTCCCGCGGTGTCGAAGCACCTCAAAGTGCTCGAGCGTGCCGGCCTGATTACCCGCGGTCGCGAGGCGCAGTGGCGGCCCTGCCGCATCGAGCCGCGCGCGCTCAAGGACATCGACGATTGGCTGCAGCACTACCGGCGCTTTTACGACGAGAGTTTCGATCGGCTCGACGACTACCTGAAGACGTTGCAGGCCCAGAACCCCGCGCAAGCGAAAAAGGACTCCACCGATGGCGGCGACACATAGCCTCGACCTCGCCAGCGACCTGCGGTCGATCATCGGCATGCGCGAGTTCGACGCGCCGCGCGACCTGGTGTTCTCGGCGTTCACCGATCCAAAACATCTGGCGCAGTGGTGCGGACCGAACGGTTTTACCACGACCACGTCGAGCTTCGACCTGCGCCCGGGCGGCGTTTGGCGTTTCGTCATGCACGGACCGGACGGCCGCGACTATCAGAATCGGATCACGTTCGACGAGGTCGTGCCGCCGCAACGTCTCGTTTACCGCCATGGCGGCGGCGATGACGTCGAGCCGGTCCAGTTTCGGCAGACGATCCCCTTCGAGGATTTGGACGGGCGCACCCGCATCACCTGGCGGGGCGATTTCCCCTCGGCCGGCGAACGCGATCGCGTCATCAAAGAATACAAAGCCGACATCGGCTTGGTGCAGACGGTGGCGCGGCTTGCCGAATACGTCATGAAAATCGCCGCGTGAGTTTGTCATGCGGCATGGCCGCGAAGTGGGTGTGCGATGTCAGGAAAGTTCGCTCAGTGTGGCGCGCAAAGTATCGGCACTCGATTTAGTCAGTGCGCGTTCAGTTTCCGCGTGCGTCCGCGTCCAGACCGGCGCGGCGGCAACGAGCAGCGTCCGACCCGCCGCCGTCAAGTGCAATCGCCGCCCGCGCTTGTCCGTCTTGTCCACTTTGACTTTGACCAGGCCGCGCCGCTCCAACGGCTTAAGGTTCGCCGTCAACGTCGTGCGGTCCATCGCGAGCAGCGCCGCCACGTCCTTCATGCTCGGCGGCTCCCGTCGATTGAGCGACATCAGCAGCGAAAATTGCCCCTGTGTCAGGCCGATCGGCCGCAGCGCTTCATCAAAGCGCCGCGCCAATGCCCGCGCCGCGCGCTGAACGTGCAGGCAAAGGCAATGGTCACGAACGTGATGGGTCAACGAAAACGGCGGAGCGCCGCAATCGGCGATGGCATTCGCTTTTGGCGTCGCGTTTGAGATGGATTAATTATGTTGATATCAATGTATTTGTCAAGGCCGCTGTCAATACTGGAGTAGATCCATGCAAGTCCAACCGTATCTGTCTTTCGAAGGCCGCTGCGACGAAGCGATCGAGTTCTACAAGAAAGCGATCGACGCCAAGGTCGACATGCTGATGCGCTTTAAGGAAGCGCCGGATCAGTCGATGATTTCCCCGGGCAACGCCGACAAGGTCATGCACGCCGCGGTCCACGCCGGAGACACACAGTTGCTAATGTCCGACGGGCGCTGCACCGGCAGCCCGAATTTCTACGGCATTGCGCTTGCGATCAGCGTTCCGACAGACGTCGACGCCGAACGCGTCTTCAGCGCGCTGTCGGAGGGCGGATTGCGCACGCGCGCCCACGCTGTTGTCGACAAGGCCGTCACCCACCTGCAGGGCATGGAAATGGGCTGGACGATGAGTATCGATAAGCTTGAGGCAATGCTCTCGGCCGCGAGGTGAAGCGAGCCCGATGTCAGCACCGATTTTAATGCTTGCCACTTTGCTCCTCGCAATGACGGCGACGCGAGGATAAATTGGCGGAATGGACAAGCCTCATTCCGGGCTGCCAGCATTTCAAGCATCATACGCTCCGCCGGACGAGGAACTGGCGACGGGCCTCCTCGCCGACGCCACGCGTGGGGCCGCCGTGGAGAGAAGTATCGACGCGCGCGCGCGGCGACTGGTCGAGGCGATCCGCGCGCGGAAAACCGGCCTCGGCGGCGTCGACGATTTCCTGCACGCGTTTTCGCTGTCGACCAAAGAAGGGCTGGCGCTGATGGTGCTGGCCGAAGCGCTGCTCCGCGTGCCCGATGCCGTCACGGCGGACCGGCTGATCGAGGACAAGCTTGCCGCCGGCCGCTGGCTTGACGGCGACGTCAAATCGACCGCGCTTCTGGTGTCGGCTTCGGCCTGGACGCTCGGTATCGCCACCCGCGTCATTCACCCCGGCGAGACGCCGGAAACCATTCTCGACGCCATCGTCCGCCGCCTCGGTCTGCCGGCCATGCGCGCGGCGATACGGCAAGCGATGCGGCTTCTCGGTTCGCATTTCGTGATCGGACAAAATATCGACGAAGCGCTCGCTCGCGCCCGCAGCCATCCCGACTTCCGCTATTCGTTCGATATGCTCGGCGAAGGCGCGCGCACCGGCGCCGACGCCGACAAATATCTCAACGCCTACGCGGCCGCAATTGCCGCGATCGGCGCTCACGCCGGCAACGCGGCGCTCCCGGGCCGGCCCGGCATTTCGGTCAAGCTCTCGGCGCTGCATCCGCGCTACGAAGCCATCTCGCGCGAGCGTGTGCTGGCAGAATTGACGCCTCGCTTGCTGGACCTCGCTCGCCTCGCCAGGGCGCACGATCTTCAATTCACTGTCGATGCGGAAGAAGCCGACCGACTGGAGTTATCGCTCGAAGTCATCGCTGCGACGCTGGACGATCCATCGCTCGGCGGCTGGGACGACTTTGGGCTTGCGGTGCAGGCCTACCAGAAGCGTGCCTTGGCGGTGATCGATTGGATCGAGCAGGTTGCCGCGGCAAAAAATCGCCGGCTGACCGTGCGGCTGGTCAAGGGCGCCTATTGGGACACCGAGATCAAGCGCGCTCAGGAACGCGGCTTGGCCGATTATCCGGTGTTCACGCGCAAGGCCATGACCGACCTTTGCTACATGGCCTGCGTCAAGAGATTGCTCGCTGCCCGCACGCGGCTTTATCCGCAGTTCGCCACCCATAACGCGCTCACCGTCGCCAGCGTGATCGAAGACGCCGGCGGCGTCACGGGTTACGAGTTCCAGCGGCTCTACGGCATGGGCGAGGCCCTTTACAATGCGCTGCTCGCCGAATTGCCCGAAGCCACCTGCCGCATCTATGCGCCGGTCGGCAACAACCGGGACCTGCTCGCTTATCTGGTGCGGCGGTTGCTGGAGAACGGCGCCAATTCGTCTTTCGTATCCGTCGCCGCCGATCCGAACGTGCCGATCGCGCACGTCTTGGCGCGTCCGCAAAGCCTCATTGCCAATGTGCAGCAGGCGCGCAATCGCAATATTCCACTGCCGCGCGACCTTTATCAGCCGGAGCGCAGCGGCTCAGCCGGCATCGAGTTCGGCGACCACGCGAGCCTCGAAACGCTGTTGCGTGAGGTGCACGACGCCGAGGCGACCCTGCAGGCCGCGAAGGCGAAGGCCGCACCGCTTGTCGACGGCGTCGCGCTGCCGGGCATCGAGCGGGTCGTTTATTCGCCGATCGATGGCAGGGAAATCGGCAACGTCTCCGAGGGTGACGACGCGATCGTGCGCGCCGCCATGTCGGCGGCCGCGGCCGGCTTCGCGGCGTGGATGGCGACGCCGGTCGGGGAGCGCGCTGCGGCGCTCGAGCGCGCTGCCGACCGGCTCGAAGTCAATCGCGGCCGGATCATTGCGCTGTTGCGGATCGAGGCCGGCAAGACGCTCGACGACGCGCTTGCCGAGCTGCGCGAGGCGATCGACTATTGTCGCTACTATGCCGCGCAAGCGCGCACCGCGTTGGCGCCGCGACTGATGCCGGGGCCGACCGGCGAGAGCAATGAACTGCGCTATCGCGGCCGCGGCGTGTTTGTTTGCATCAGCCCGTGGAATTTTCCGCTGGCTATTTTCCTCGGCCAAGTCAGCGCCGCGCTCCTTGCCGGCAATGCGGTCGTTGCCAAGCCCGCCGAGCAGACGCCGCTTACGGCGGCACTAGCGGTCGCGCTACTGCACGAGGCCGGCGTGCTGCGCAGCGTGCTGCATCTGGTCCCGGGCGACGGCGCCGTCGGCGCGAGCCTCGTGGCCGATCCCCGCACCGCCGGCGTCCTCTTTACCGGCTCGACCGATGTCGGCCGCGCGATCAATCGCGCACTGGCCGCGAAAGCCGGACCGATCGTGCCGCTCGTCGCCGAAACCGGCGGCATCAATGCCATGATCGTCGACGCCACCGCGCTGCCGGAGCAGGTCAGCGATGACGTGATCGCGTCGGCGTTCCGTTCCGCCGGCCAGCGCTGTTCGGCGCTGCGGCTCCTTTGCCTGCAAGCCGACGTCGCCGATCGCATGCTCGACATGCTGATCGGCGCGACGCGCGAATTGAAGCTCGGCGATCCGCGCGACATCGCGACCCATGTCGGTCCGGTGATCGATGCGGAAGCCAAGGCCAAGCTTGAGGGCTGGATCGCCGGCATGGCGCGTGCCGGCCGTGTGCGTTTCCGCCGGGACGAGGCCATGCCGGCCGCGGGCAACTATGTCGCTCCGACGATCATCGAACTCGACCGTGCCGTTGATCTCGATCAAGAAGTTTTCGGCCCGGTGCTGCATACTGTCCGCTGGAAGGCCGACCAGCTGGATGCTTTGCTTGATGACATCGCCATGAACGGCACCGCTCTCACACTTGGCGTGCAGTCGCGCATCGATCTGACGGTCGCAGGTGTTGCCGCGGGGCTTCCGCACGGCAACATTTACGTCAACCGCAACATGATCGGCGCCGTCGTCGGCACCCAGCCGTTCGGCGGCACAGGTTTGTCGGGTACCGGTCCCAAGGCCGGCGGGCCGGACTACCTGCGCCGCTTGGCGGCCGAACAAACGGTGACGATCAATACCGCTGCGGCAGGGGGAAATGCCGGCCTGTTGGCCCAGGAGGAGTAGCGGCGAATAGAAGGTGGCCGAACCGAAACCTCTTGCGAACCATCGTAATTAACACAATCGCGACAAGATCGCGGTATTCTGATGAGCCATGACTGATTCGGTTTCCCGCCTCTATCAAGCGACGCTGGCCTGCCGGCACGACGATCCGTCGACGTCGCGCACGGCGCGGCTTTTGCGCGCCGGCCGCAGCAAGATGGCGAAGAAGCTTGCTGAGGAAGCCGTCGAGGTGGTGATCGATGCCATGCACGGCGACCGCGACGCCGTCGTCAAGGAGAGCGCCGATCTCATCTATAATCTCGTCGTGCTGTGGGTCGCCTCCGGCATCCGTCCCGAGGACGTGTGGAAGGAGATGGACCGGCGCGAGCGGCTTCTGGGTATCGCCGAGAAGGTGCCGAAGAAGCTGAACGAGGATTATCCGCGTCGTAAAATCGTCGTGCTCGAAGGCCGCCGCGCCCGCAAACGGCGCTGATCGGCCCCACACCATTTCAGCTTAGCAATGCTTGACCAGCTCATCTCGGCGGTCGTGTCCTTCATCGTCGAGGTGATTTCGTCCGCGAGTTACCTCGGCGTCGTGCTGTTAATGGCCATCGAGTCAGCCTGCATCCCGCTGCCCTCCGAGGTCATCATGCCGTTCGCCGGCTATCTGGTTTCGATCGGGCAATTCAGCTTGATCGGCGCCGCGACGATGGGCGCTCTCGGCTGCAATGTCGGCTCAACCGTCGCCTACTACGTGGCCGCCACCGGTGGCCGCAAGGCGTTCGAGCGTTGGGGCGCCTACGTCCTCATACGGCCTCACGAGATCGATCGCGCGGAGCAGTTCTTTGCCCGCTACGGCTCCCTCACGGTCTTTGTCGGCCGGCTGCTTCCGGTGGTGCGGACCTTCATCGCCTTTCCGGCGGGGCTGGCGCGCATGCCGATGGTGAAATTCCAGCTCTATACGTTTCTCGGCTCGTGGCCGTGGTGTTTCGGCCTTGCTTATATCGGTTATATCCTGGGCGCGCGCTGGAACAGCGACCCGACCTTTCGCCGGCTGTTCCATGAATTCGACGGCCTCGCCGTCGCTTCGCTGTTGGCCGGATTTGCCTGGTTCGTGTGGGCCAGATGGCGTGAGCCAAACAGCTCCAAATCATAGAGACGCCCGATCTCCGGCCCGCCGCCGGTCACGATCGGATCATCCCTTCTTATGATTGGTTTTCTCAGCGCAATACGGCTATTCTGACCATGGTGGTGCCCTAATTTGGCAGCCAATATTGTTGTTGCGCTTGGCGTATGAGCAGCGCCCATCGGGCCCCCGAGGGGTCCCCAAATTGGCCATAACCGGACGGCCGTGACCGCACGTCGATCAATCTCAGCCAATAACTGCGCGGCGGCGCTGGCGCGCGCCGGGGTGTGGCTGGCCGTGATCATGTTGACTGCGACAATGGCCGAGATCGCATCCGCTCAGACCGGCCCCGCCCCTGCAACCGGCGCTCCCGCTATGCAACCCGCTCCGACGCCTACCGCCGGCACTGCCGCCACGCAACCGGCTCCCGCAGCGCCGCCCGCACCGGCCGCGTCGCCAGCTCCTCCGCCGCCAACTTCGGGACTTATGCTGCCGCCGCAACCGCCGCCACCGGGCCTAGCCGGACCTCCGACCGAACAGCGCGGATTCCTCAACGGCTTTTCCAAATGGTGGGAGCAGTCGGTCGCCGACTGGAAGGCCAAGATGAAGGAGCAGCAGACCAAGATCGATGATCTCAATAAGCAATCGGCGGACGCCGCCAAGGATGCCGCCACCGCCACCCAGCAGGCGATGAAGAACGCCGCCGACGCGTTGCGGCCGTCGCACGTGATCGAAATTCAACAGACCTGCCCTCTTGCCGGTAACGGCGCGGCGGATTGCGCCACAGCGGCAACGGCTGTGTGCAAGGCTAAGGGTTTCAACACCGGCCAGCCGCTCGATGTGCGCACCGCGGAGAAATGCGCCGATTCGCTGTGGGTCTCCGGACGGCCCCCGACCACCGCCGACTGTCCGGTCGAGACCGTCCTCCTTCGCGCCGCCTGTCAGTAACGCCGCTTCCGCCGGCGCGCTTCGCTCCCGGGCAAATGTGCTAAGTGTCTGTCCCCGTCATCCAGCGGCGCCCGTTCCGCGCGCAACTTGGGATGGCGGTAACGACGCTGCATATGAAGGGGGAGCTTCGCCGTCATGATGTCCGATGCCGATCGCAACAAAGCCGCCGATATTCTTCTCACCGCGGAGAAGGAGCGCAAACAGGCTGTGCAGCTCTCCAAGACCTGGCCCGGAATCACCATGGAAGACGCCTATGCGATCTCCACCGCGGTGGCCAATCGCAAGATCGCCGCCGGCGCCAAGCTCATTGGCCATAAGGTCGGCCTCACGTCGAAGGCGATGCAGCGCTCCTCGCAGATCGACGAGCCGGACTACGGCCACCTTCTCGACAACATGATGATCGCCGATGGCGCGCGCATTCCGCATGAGAATTTTTGCCTGCCGCGCGTCGAGGTCGAGCTTGCCTTCGTGCTCGGCGAGCCGTTGCGCGGTCCCGGCATCGGTCTGACCGACGTGCTGCGCGCCACCGAATATGTCGTGCCGGCGATCGAGATCGTCGATGCGCGGCTGCAGGATCCGCGCAAGATATTCGACACTGTCTCCGACAACGGCGCCGCCGCCGGCATCGTCGTCGGCGGCCGCCCGGTCGGTCCGCTCGAGGTCGACCTGCGCTGGGTCGGCGGCATCATGTATCGCAATTCAGAGATCGAGGAGACCGGCGTCGCCGCCGGCGTGCTCGGCCATCCGGCGCTCGGCGTCGCCTGGCTCGCCAACAAGCTCGGCCAGCATGGCGTGCCGCTCGAAGTCGGCCATCTGGTGCTGGCCGGCTCCTTCACGCGCGTGGTGTTTGCGCGCAAGGGCGATACGCTGCACGCCGATTTCGGCCAACTCGGCGGCATCGCCGTCCAATTTATCTAGGTGCCAAAAATAAAACACTGCTAGGGGAGGACATCATGAGCACGACCGACGCCGCTGCCGGCGGCAGCGGCTCCATCAGCGACGTTGTCGCACGGATCGAGCGCCTGCCGATCTCGTGGTGGCACATCAAGGCCAGGATCATCATCGGCGTCGCCACGTTTTTTGACGCCTTCGACGCGCTCGCCATCGCCTTCGTCTTGCCGGTGCTGGTGCCGGCGTGGAAGCTGAATGGCCCGCAAATCGGTTTGCTGATCTCGGCCGGCTATCTCGGCCAGCTCGGTGGCGCGCTGTTCTTCGGCTGGATCGCCGAGCGCTACGGCCGCATCACGGCGATGTTCTGGTCGATCCTGATCTTCGCGATCATGAGCCTCGCCTGCGCCTTTGCCTGGGATTACCAGTCGCTTGTCAGCGCTCGCATCGTCCAAGGTTTTGGTCTAGGCGGCGAGGTTCCGGTCGCCGCGGCCTATATCAGCGAGCTGGCGCGCGCTAAGGGTCGTGGCCGTTTCGTCCTGCTCTACGAACTGGTTTTTCCGATCGGACTGGTTGCCGCCGGCTTCATGGGCGCATGGATCGTGCCGCGCTTCGGCTGGCAATGGATGTTCGTCATCGGCGCGATGCCGGCCTTTGTCGCCATGGTGTTGCAGCGGCTGCTGCCGGAATCGCCGCGTTGGCTGGCGACGCGCGGACGCAACGCCGAGGCGCAGGCGGCAATGGCCAGGATCGAACGCGAAACCGAGCGATCCACCGGCCAGCCGCTGCCGACGCCGCAAAAGATTACCGTCGGCGGGCCGCTCTCCGCGTCGTGGTCCGATCTGTTCGGTCCGACGTATCTGCGGCGAACCCTAGTGGTGTGGGTCATCTGGTTCGCCACCTATTTTTTCAATTATGGCCTCGTCGTCTGGCTGCCGACGATCTACACGACGGTGTTCAAGCTGCCGCTGCAGCAAGCGCTGCAATACGGCTTGATCACCCAGGCCGTCGGACTGTGCGGCGCCTTGATCTGCGCACTGACCATCGATCACGTCGGCCGGCGGCCGTGGTTCACTCTGGCATTTGCCGCCAACGCGATTGCGCTCGGATCGCTGTTTGTGCTCGGGCCGGATTCGGCGCAGCGCGTGCTCGTGCTCGTGACCTGCGGCTATTTCTTCGTCTCGGTGCTGTCGATCGGAGTTTATGTCTATACGCCGGAGCTTTATCCGACCCGCGCCCGCGCCATTGCCGTCGGCACCGCGACCGCATGGCTGCGCTTCGCGTCGATCCTGGGGCCTGCCATCGTCGGCTTTATTGTCGCCTCGGGGCTCGGCGCGGTGTTTCTGGTTTTCGCCGCCGTCGCGGTCGTGGGCGCGGTCATAACCGGGCTTTTCGCGGTTGAGACCAAGCGCCGGGTGCTGGAAGAAATCTCGCCGTAGTCCCTCCTCCCGCGTCGCCGCCCGAGCGTGTAGAATACGATGAAGCGGCCAGTGTGGCGGATGGATCGTGCACGCGTTTGACTACAGGCCTTTCGCGGGGCTGCGTTGGATCTTGGCCGCGGTTGCGGTTTTGCTACCGGCAGCGGTGCTGCATGCGGCGCTATCACCGGAGCAGCCGGACGTCACCGGCTCCAGTTCGCTCGCCGGTCAGCTTCTGATCGCGTCGCCGGATATGGGCGATCCGTTCGATCACGCAGTCATTTTGATGGCGCAGCACAGCCGCGACGGCGCGCTCGGCATTGTCATCAACCATCCGCTCGGCAGCCGACCCATTGCCGTCCTTCTCCAGGCACTCGGCGCAAAGGCCGATGGTGTGACCGGCAGCGTGCAGATTTTCCTTGGCGGTCCAGTCGGCCCGAGCGCGGCCCTTGTCATTCATGACGCCGGCTATCGCCGCGACGGCACGCTCGACATCGACGGCCATGTCGCGCTCAGCGATGCCGCGGATGTCCTGGCCGATATCGGCCTCGGCAAAGGTCCGGCCAAGAGCCTCGTTGCGCTCGGCTATGCCGGCTGGGGGCCGGCGCAACTCGACGATGAGATTTCACGCGGTGCCTGGGTCACGGTGCCGGAAGATCCGAAACTGGTCTTCGATGACGATCGCGCGAAAGTGTGGACCGACGCCATGGCGCAGTATAAAGCGGCACGCTGAATGAAGAGCTTCCACGGGGTTTTTCCCTATCTGGTCTCGCCGATCGACGCGGCCGGACGCATCAAATCCGGCGTGCTCGCCCGGCTGGTCGGTGACCTGATCGCAGCCGGCGTGCACGGGCTGACACCGCTCGGCTCGACCGGAGAATTCGCCTATCTCAGCAATGCGCAGCGCACGGAAGTGGTGCGCGCGACGATCGAAGCGGCCGCCGGCCGCGTGCCGGTGATCGCCGGAGTGGCGGCAACGGCGACCGCGGACGCGGTGGCGCAGGCGCGCGACTACCAAAAGCTGGACGCCGACGGCATTCTGGCCATCCTCGAATCCTATTTCCCGCTGGCGGAACCACAGGTCGAATCTTATTTCCGCGCCATCGCCGACGCCGTCGACATTCCGGTGGTGCTCTATACCAATCCGCAATTCCAGCGCACCGATCTATCGCTCGACGTCATTGCGCGGCTCGCCGAGCATCCGCGTATCCGCTACATCAAGGATGCTTCGACCAATACCGGCCGGCTGTTGTCGATCATGAACCGTTGCGAAGGGCTCGAGGTCTTTTCCGCGTCGGCGCATATTCCGGCCGCTGTCATGCTGATTGGCGGCGTTGGCTGGATGGCGGGGCCGGCCTGCGTCATTCCGCGGCAGAGCGTTCGCCTTTATGACCTCTGCCGCGGCGGGCGCTGGGCCGAGGCGATGGAGCTGCAGCGGCTGTTGTGGCGGATCAACGAGATTTTCGCGCGCTTCAATCTCGCCGCCTGCATTAAGGCGGCGCTCGACATTAAGGGTTATGACGTAGGCGATCCGGTACCGCCACAGCGCGCGTTGTCCCGGGACGAGCGCGAAATCGTCGCGGCCGCGCTCGCCGGCGTCGGCGAAGGGGCCGAGGCGTAACGCTGCCGCCCCGCCGCGTCTGCCGCATTCGTTAATTTCTTCGAACCGATTCTTAACGCCTCGTTGCTAAACGTGCTTCCTCCATTGCAGGGGTCGTTGTGGCATCGATCGGTTCGCAGTTCGCGCCGCATGTCGCGCTCGAGCGCACCGTATCGGCCATCGCCAGCGCGCGGCGCGCCGTGCTTGCCGACCGCTACGCGATCAATGCGTTCGCCGTCGAATGGCGCTGGCTCGCCGATCTCCTGCCGGTCGCGGACGACTGGCGCGATCTCGCGGGGCGCTCAATCGAAACGAATATTTTTTACGACCCGGGCTTCGCGCTGGCGGCCGCTTCCGTATTCGGCAACGACGTCGGCGCCGTCCTGGTCTGGTCGGGGACGACGCCGCGCCGGCTGCTCGGATTCTTTCCGGCGCGCATCAGCGAACGGCGCTACGGATTGAAGCTTCCCATGCTCGTCGGCTGGACGCATCCTTACGGCCCGCTCGGAACGCCGCTGGTCGAACGCGACGCGGCGGAGCCGGTGATCGCGGCTTGGCTCGCTTATGTCGCCGGCGATCCGTCGCTGCCCGGATTGGTGCTGCTGCCGCTCGTCGCAGAGGACGAACCGTTTGCCGCAGCGCTCAACGCTATTATGCAGCGCACGCAAATGCCGTGCGCCGATTTCGCGCGACATCACCGCGCTTTGCTGGCGCCTCATCAGAACCGCGATCATTATCTGGAAAATGCGATCTCGGCGCACCGGCACCGCGAATTGCGCCGCAGCGGACGGCGGCTGTCCGACACCGGCGCGCTGTTGTTCACGACGGCGTCCGAGCCTGCCGCGGTCGCTGCCGCTGTCGAAGATTTCTTCGCGCTGGAGGCGAGCGGCTGGAAGGGAGAAGTCGGCACCGCCGCGGCGCATCATGAGGAGGTGATGAGCTTCATCAAGACGGCGCTGCCTGCGCTGGCCGCGGAAGGCAAGGTCGACCTGCATCGTCTGCTGCTTGACGGCCGCGCCATCGCCGCCGCGATCACGCTGCACAGCGGCGATACCGCCTGGTACTGGAAAACCGCTTACGATGGGAACTTCGCGCGCTTTGCGCCCGGTGTTCTGCTCAGCGCGGCGCTGACCGAAGAGCTCGCCGACGATGCCGCGGTCGCCCGCACCGATTCCTGCGCCGCGCCCGGCAATGCGACGCTCGATCACATCTGGAGCGAGCGCCTGGCGCTGTGCAACCGCATGATCGCGGTACGTCCCGAAGCGCCGTTCGCGCGCGCCTCCCGCTTGGAGACCTTGCGCACCACCACCATCGCGGCGGGCAAATCGATCCGCAGGCACATGCGCGGCTAGGAGCGCGTGCTCTGGCGTTGACATCGGCGCGCGTTTGCCGCGTAGCTTGGCGATCACACCAAGCGCATAGGCTTTCGAAAAGCGATGACGAAACCGATTACCATCCGCATGGGCGGCTATGGACCGCCGACCACGTCGTTCTCCAAGGGCCTCAAGCTGATCGGCGACAGCCTGATCGCCGCGTTCGGCGACCGCATCGACGTCAAGTACGTCTGGAACATCATGGATTTCGGCTATCGCGCCGAAGAAATTTTATGGCTGGTCGAGGACGGCGTGCTCACGCTCGGCTATCAGTCCTCCAGCTATCTGACCGACCGCGTTCCCGAGCTTGGCTTTGTCGATCTGCCGTTCCTGTTCCAGACACGGGAACAGGCGCGCGCTGCCATGGACGGCGCGCTCGGCCGCTTTCTCACCGCCAAGATCGAGGAGCGCGTGAATTACCGCATCCTCGGTTGGTTCGAGAACGGCTTTCGCCAGATTTCGAACCGCCTGCGCCGCGTAAAACTGCCCGCGGATCTCAAGGACATGCGCATCCGCGTACTGCCGAGCGAGGTGCAGGCCAGAACCTTCGAACTGCTCGGCGCCGAGCCAGTCCGCTGCGACTTGACCGAAGCGATCGCCGGCATCAAGGCCGGCACGCTCGACGCCCAGGAGAATCCATTCGCCAATACCGTGACCTATGGCGTGCATAAATTTCATCATTTCCATACCGTCACCAACCACTTCTACATATCGCGGCCGATCTTCCTGCATCGGCCGTCGTTCGAGGCCTGGCCGGCGGACCTGCAAAACGCCATGCGCGAGGCGGTGGCGCGCGCGGTCGCGTTTCAGCGCGACCTCGCCATCGCGGAAGACCGCGACGCCCGCGCCGCCATCGAAGCAGCCGGCTGCGAAATCACCGAACTGACCGCGGAGGAGCACGCCCAATTCCGTGCCGCCGTCACGCCATTGCTCGACGAGGCGCGGAGGACCTACGGCGCCGAGCTATTCCACATGATTTAGACTGTGGATAACCGCCGCTTTCTTGGGCGTGGCGGCTTCGCCCCGATTCAATTGTCCAAGCGAATCAAGCTCTCATGGCACGCTTGAGGAAAAGAGCCATGGACGCGCGCTGGAGTTGCATGACCGACCGCGAAAGGCTGGAGATCGTACGCAGCGATATGCACCGGATCGAGGCTACGTTGTCCGCGTTGCTCTCCGAGCTGGACGTCACCTGGAACGCCATGAAGGAAACCCGAACCGAGCTCGGCAAAATCACCAAGGACGTGGCGACCTTGCGATCGCTGTGGCCGCAGAAATATTCTCGGACCGGCTGAACAAAGAAACCTGGCGATCGGCGCGGTCGCCCGGGCGCATAATCAGCCGCGATTCTCATCCGGCGCGGCGAGGATCAGCGACCAGAACACCTTGTATTTCGATTTCGGCGTATAGACCGCGGCGATGCCCATACGGGTGACGCTGGCGTTGAGCATGTTGGCGCGGTGCGGCGGCGAATCGCGCCAGCCGGAGAAAGCCTCGGCGAGCGTGTGATAGCCGGCGCCGATATTCTCAACCGCGACCGCGGCATCGAAGCCCGATTTGCGGATGCGCTCCTGGAACGGCGCACCAACGTCATGGTCGAGCTTACCCCTTTCCGCCATCACCTGCGCCTGCGCGGCGGCAAGCTGCATCAGCTGGGGATCGAGGGTGACCGACCCGAGGCCGTTGTTGCTGCGGTAGCCGGAAATCATCGATTGTGCCGCAGCGGCATCGAGCACCGCGTCCGGCTGCGCCAGATCGCGATAGAACGTCGGCTGACCCGAGGGCGGCGCATTGTCGGTGCAGCCGGCGAGGCCCGCGCCGGTCAGGAAAACGCCGCACACGGCGAGCGCGGCGAGCGGTCGGATCATTGAAGTTCCCCAAACGACGGTGCGACAGTGCCGGCAAAAAGGTGTCGGAAGCGTGAAGTACGCTACTTTGTCCGCTCCCGCGAGCACGCCCTGGCATCGCCAGGGCGCCTCCACTACCATTCCTTTGCCTATCGCACGGCCGCACGGCGGTAAATGATCGCGCCGGAAAATGACTTGGGGAGGAGCGGGAAATGAAGCGTCTGGGAATTTTCGTCGCTTGCGCGCTGTGGATGCTGACAGGGCGTCGGCACTTTGACAAACACCAAGCCGTCGCGGGCTGAATCGAGAAGCTACCCCGCATCGAGTCTCGGCTCGATGGGTTCTACGTCGGCGGCCTCGTCGCAGGTCCTGGGTGGCGGCATCAAGCCGGGCTTGGGCGTTTCCTTCGCGACACCTCCGATGGCCGCCGACACCGAGGTCACTGGCCCGCTCGCCGCCGTACTCTGGGTATCGAGCTCCAGCGAGGACATGGATTTGTTCCTGACGCTGCGCAACTTCGACCCTGATGGCAAGGAAGTGCTGGAGACCGGCCAACAAGGCGCGCCGGTTCCGGTGGCGAAGGGCTGGCTGCGGGTGTCGCATCGCGAGCTCGATCCCGGGCTGTCGCGGCCTTGGCGCCCATATCACCGGCACGTCCGACGGCTCTATCTGACGCCCGGCGAGATCGTGCGGGTCGAAGTCGAAATCTGGCCCACCTCGATGGTGTTCAAGAAGGGCCACCGCATCCGGCTCGATGTCCAGCCGCGCGACGGCGTCGGCTCGAGCCACTACATGCACTATCACGCCGACTACAATTCCGGCGCCACCAACACCGTTTATGCCGGCGGCGAGATGGATTCCCATCTGCTGCTGCCGCTGATCCCTCCGGCCGCTTGAACGGCATCTCGACGGCCGAACGCGGTTCGCGGTCAGCCTTTGTTAAGGAATCGTACGTCATTCCTTAACCTCAAAACAACCGGTCGACGGCTACGGTCGGCCGATTGATCGGGCGCGCACGCGATGCTTGGCGGTCCATCCCTGGCTAAAGCCAGCCGCAACTGGAAGCTCATCGTCGTCACAGGAGCGGGCGGCTTTGCCGTGGGCGCTCTGATCTACCTGTTGACCGGTCCCGGCTGGATCGTCGCGGCTTTGACGCAATCGTCGGCTCCGGTCGCCGCCGCCGTCGTGGCGACGCCGTTCGCCCTCGGCGCCGCCGCACTGGCCGGCCTTTTCGTCAACGACCGTCGGCGCGGCCAGGCGCGATTGCTGCGCGCTGCGCTCAACAATATGACCCAAGGCCTGTGCATGTTCGACGGCGCGGCACGCTTGGTGCTGTGCAACGATCGCTATATCGAGATGTATCGCTTGCGGGCCGAGCATGCGCGCGCCGGCACGCCGTTGCACGATCTCCTGATGCACCGTCTGGCCGCAGGCAATTTCACCGGCGACGTCGACCGTTACGTCGCCGACTGTCTCAAGCAGGTGGCCGAAGGACGCACCGAATCCAAGACGGCGGAGCTCAAGGACGGCCGGGTGATCGCCGTGGTCAGCCGGCCGATGCATAGTGGCGGCTGGGTGGCGACGCATACCGACGTCACCGACCAATTGCTCGCCGAGAAAGAGCGCGATTCGCTGCGCCAGCGCGACGAGCGGCGCCGCTCAACCGATGCCGCGATCTCATCGTTCCGTACCCGGGTCGAAACCGTGCTCAAAACTGTCGGCCAAAGCGCGAGCGCGATGAAGTCGGCGGCGAAGACGCTCTTGACGACCTCGGATCACACGCTGCAGCGCGCCGAGGGCGCGGTGCATGGCTCCAACGAGGCGTCAACCAATGTCGAAACGGCGGCCGCCGCGGCCGCCGAGCTCTCGGTCTCAATCCGGGAGATCAGCCGCCAGCTCGGCCAAACCAATGAAGTCGTGCGCAGCGCCGCCGACGACGCCAGCGCGACCAACGAGGACATCGCCGCGCTGGCGCATGTGGCGCAGAAGATCGGCGACGTGGTCAAACTCATTCAGGACATCGCCGGACAGACCAATCTGCTTGCGCTTAACGCCACCATCGAGGCGGCGCGCGCCGGCGAAGCCGGCCGCGGTTTTGCCGTGGTCGCCTCGGAAGTGAAATCGCTCGCGGTGCAGACTGCCAAGGCGACCGAGGAGATCACGCACGAGATTTTGTCGGTGCAGGCCTCGAGCGGCAAAGCCGTCGCGGCGATCCGAGAAATCACGCAGCGCATGCAAGACATCAGCACCTACACCAGCGCGGTTGCCAGTTCAGTCGAGCAGCAAGAGGCGGCGACCGGCGAGATTTCCCATAACGTTGCCAGCGCGGCGACCGGCGCCAAGGAAATCGTCGCCGCCTTGGGCGAGGTCGCCGGCGGGGTGACGCAGACGCGCTCTTCGGCCCAGACCATGCTGGCGGCGTCAGAAGAAGTCGAAACCGCGACCGAGAAACTCCGCCGCGAGGTCGAAGAGTTTTTGGGGATGGTGGCGGCGTAGCGCTTCTTTTCCCGGGCGCAGCGCGGCATGAAATGATGCGCTGCAGACCCGGGATCGTTTTCAAACTCAGCGTTTGCTTGGATCTCGGATCAGCGGTGCGACGCTGTCGCGCTGCACCGCGTCCGGGAAACGTTCTTAGCGCCCCGCCGCGTAGCCCTGCATGCCGCGCGCATTGGCGGCGGCGCGGCGGCGGCGGCCGGTGCGCGATGCCGCAGTGAGGCGGCCTTCCGACCAGTCCGGCCCGATCTCGACGGTGTGACCGCGGCGCTTGAGCTCGTCGACGGTTTTCTTCGGCACGCGGCCTTCGACCACCAGTACGCCCGGTCGGGCCGTGCGCGGCCAGAACGAGCTCGGAAAATGTTCGGAATGCCAGGCCGGGGCGTCGATCGATTCCTGCAGATTCATGCCGGCATGGACGTGGCGCAGGAAGAATTGCGTGATCCATTGATCCTGGCCGTCGCCGCCGGGAGAGCCCCAGGCGAGAGACGGTTCGCCGTCACGCAGCGCCAAAGTCGGTGACAAAGTGGTTCGCGGACGCTTGCCGGGGGCAAGCGCGGCGGGATGGCCCTCTTCGAGCCAGAACATTTGCGCGCGCGTTCCGAGGCAGAAACCAAGCTCGGGAATGACCGGGGAGGAATGCAGCCAGCCGCCAGACGGCGTCGCCGAAATCATATTGCCGGCCTGATCGACGATATCGAAATGCACAGTGTCGCCGCGCATCGCGCCCATGCGGCCGACTGTCGGCTCGCCGGCGCCGAGAGTGCCGACGGTCGGCTCGCCTGCACCGGCCGCGGCGAGGCCGGCCTCGCGGCGCAATCTCACCACGGCGCCGAAGCCAGCGATGGAGCCGGGCCGCTGCTCGAGCGACGCTTTGTCGGTGACAAGCTTGCGGCGCTCGGAATTGTAGGCCTCCGACAATAGCGTCGCCATCGGCACTTCGACAAAATCCGGATCGCCGTAAAACACCTCGCGGTCGGCATAAGCGAGTTTCGAGCATTCGACGATGGCATGGATGAAATCCGGTCCCAATGGATCGAGCCCGTCGAGATCGAACCCCTTGAGCAGCGCAAGCTGCTGCAAGGTCACCGGGCCCTGACCCCACGGACCCGTCTTGCAGACGGTGTAGCCCTTATAGTCGTAAGTCAGCGGCGCTTCGACACGCGGCGTCCAGCGCGCCATGTCGCCCGCGGTAAGCACGCCGCGATGCCGCTTGCCGCTGGTATCCATGATCTCCTGGGTGCGGCAGAAGCGGTCGATGGCCTCGGCGACAAAGCCGTGACTCCACGCTTTGCGCGCCCGCTCGATCTGCGCGATGCGGTCGCTGCCGGCGCTCTCGGCTTCCTTGACGATGCGGCTATAGGTGGCCGCGAATGTCTTGTTGGTGAAGAGCGAGCCGGTGGGCGGCACGTCGTTGTTCAGCAGATAGACCGCGGCCGAGGTCGGCCAATGCTCGCGGAACAAAGCGGCGACCGTGGCGATGGTGGCGTTGGCGCGTTCGAGCAGCGGATGGCCGTTCTGCGCGTATCCGATCGCTGGCGCCAGCACGTCGGCAAGCGACATGGTGCCGTAGTCGCGCAGCAGCAGCATCCAGGTCTCGAATGTGCCGGGCACCACGGCAGCGAGAAGCCCGGTGCCGGGAACGAGATCGAGGCCTTCGCTGCGGTAATGCGCGATGGTGGCGCCCGCAGGCGCAACGCCTTGGCCGCAAATCACCTCCGGCTTGCCGCGCCGCACGTCGTAAAGGATCACCGGCACATCGCCGCCCGGCCCATTCAAATGCGGCTCGACCACTTGCAGCGTGAAGGCGGTCGCGACCGCGGCGTCGAAGGCATTGCCGCCGCGTTCGAGAATGCCCATGCCGACCGCCGTCGCGATCCAGTGCGTTGTGGTCACCACGCCGAACGTGCCCTCAATCTCCGGCCGCGTCGTGAAGGTGCTCGGATTGATATTGGTCATGAACAATCTCTTGCTGAGGTCGGACATTCGGGTGGCGCCGCCGATTACGCGGGCCTTATTGCGCGCTATTGAGCCGGCGCATAGAGAATGTATCGGCCCGCAGCCGGCGCTGCCAGTAGGAGCCAACGGAAGTGCAGAGACAGACGCTGAAAATCGGACTGGCCGGGCTCGGCGCCGTGGGCCTTGGCGTGGCGCGCCGGCTCGAAACCGGCATCCCGGGGCTCGGCCTCGCGGCCATCTCCGTGCGCGATAAGGACAAAGCGCGGCGCAATCTGCCGGACGCCGGCAGCCGCATTCCGATCATGCCCGCCGAAGCGTTGGCGCAATCATGCGATATCGTCATCGAATGCCTGCCGCCGGACATGTTTCGCCAGGTGGCGACGTCGGTGATCGACGCCGGTAGGATTTTCATGCCGCTTTCGGTCGGCCAACTTCTGGAAAACTGGGATTTGGTGGAGCGGGCGAAGGCGACAGGCGCGCGCATCCTGGTTCCGACCGGCGCGCTCATCGGCCTCGACGCGGTGCGCGCCGCCGCCGAAGGCACAATCCACTCGGTCAAGATGGTCACGCGCAAGCCGCCGAACGGGCTCGAAGGCGCGCCCTATCTGGTCGAGCGCGGCATTTCGCTGAAAGACCTCAAAGAGCCGAAAAAGATTTTCGATGGCAGTGCACGCGAAGGCGCGCGCGGCTTTCCCGCCAACCTCAACGTCGCCGCGGCGCTCAGCCTCGCCGGCATCGGCCCGGACAAGACGCGGCTCGAAATCTGGGCCGACCCGACAATTACGCGCAACACCCACCGCATCGAGGTCGACGCCGATACCGCACGATTTTCCATGATGATCGAAGGCGTGCCGTCGGAGAACCCGCGCACCGGCCGCATCGTACCATTGAGCGCGATCGCGGCGCTGCGCGGGCTCGTTTCGGAGCTGAAGGTCGGGACTTGAACGGTTACGAGTTCGATCCCGTCGGCGACGGCACGAATTTCAGCGCAACGCCGTTCATGCAGTAGCGCAAGCCGGTCGGCTTCGGCCCGTCGGTGAAAACGTGGCCGAGATGGCCGCCGCAGCGGTGGCAAGAGACCGCCGTCCGCGTCATGCCGAAGGAGTGATCCTCGGTTTCGTCGACGGCGTTGGGCAGTGGCGCCCAAAAGCTCGGCCAGCCGGTGCCGCTGTCGAATTTCGTCTTCGACGAAAACAGCGGCAGGTCGCAGCCGGCACAGCCGAAGGTGCCGGCGCGATGCTCTTCCAGGAGCGCGCTGGTGAAGGGCCGCTCGGTGCCCTCCTCCCGCAGCACGTTATACTGCTCGGGCGTGAGCAGCTTGCGCCACTCGGCGTCGGTGTGAGTGACTTCGTAAGGGTGGGTCGCGGCGGTCGCCGCATGCGGCCGCACCAGACGGAAAGCGGCGAGCCCCAGGCCCGCGGCGCCGGCGTAGAAGACGTGTCTGCGTGTAAACATCTCATTCCTCCCGACCGCGCCGGCCGCGCCGCAGCTTCGCGCGAATAAGTTCACAAGCAATATACGGTAAATCGCTCCAACAATGGTCTCCTTATGACGGCCTTGCGCTGGATTTGATGACGCCGCGCCAAAAACTCACATAGAGTTGATCGCTGCCGGCGCTGGAATGAGATCGGCTTTCGGCGCTCGTTCTTGGGCTCTATGGTGCGTTTGAGAAAATCAGGGGGATCGCGTGGCTTCCGCCGTCGAAATCAAAATAGTGAGCACGACCGCCATGAAAATGGTGTTCGAAGAGCTGGCACCGCGTTTCGAGCGGGAAACCGGCAACCGCATGGCAGTGAGCCTCGGACCCTCGCTGGTGCTGGAGAAGCGCCTCCTTGATGGCGAGAGGGCCGATGTCGCCATCATTACCGGACCCGGTGCCAAGGAGTTGGTCGGCCACGGCAAGCTTGTTGCCGGGAGCTTGGTCGACGTGGCGCGCTCGCTGATCGGCGTTGCGGTCCCAAAGGGCGGGCCGCGGCCGGATCTATCCTCTGTCGACGGATTCAAGCGAGACCTGCTGGCAGCAAAATCCATTGCGCTGTCGAAACCGGTCGGCGGCGGCGCGAGCGGGGCCCATATGGCCAAAGTGTTCGAGCAACTCGGCATCACCGAGGCGATGCAAGCTAAAGCCAAATATGGCGCCGGCGGCGCCGCAGGGCTTGCCGGCCTCGTCGTCCTGCGTGGGGAGGCCGACATCGGCATTCAGCAGATGGCGGAGCTCATCGCCGTGGCCGGTATCGACGTAGTCGGCCCCCTGCCGGCGGATATTCAGAGCGCCACGATGTTCACCGCCGGGATACCGACAAGCGCCAGCTACCCCGACGCCGCCCGCGCCGCGATCGCGTTCCTCACCACACCGGACGCCAAAAGCGTGATCAAGGCAAAGGGATTGGAGCCCGCCTAGAGCCATATTGAAGCGATTGTCACTCTAGGGGTTTTGTTTGAGCATGATCTTTTCGGAAAACCGGCATCCACTTTTCCGGATCATGCTCTAGATCTTCCGGCTGTCGTAAGCCCAATGCAGCAGCGCCTGGCGCTGCCGCGGCCGGCAGGTGACATCGCCCGGCTCGCAATTCTTCTGAATTTGCCGCACGTGGCGGCGGATGGCTTTCCAGCGCTTGATCTGCCGCGCATCCTCGGCGGGAATGCGCCGGCCCATGTAATAGCGGCAATACCATTGAAACCAGCCTCGCGGATCGTCGCGATAGATCCAACCCTTCTTGCGCCACACCGACAGCGGCTGGCTAGCGTCGACGCCAAAATAGTTCAGCGCGCAATCGCGCGCCTTGCCGGCGAACTTGGCACGGGCGAACCAGCTCGGCGGAAACTCCTTGCGGCAATCGGTCAGATATTTGCCGCAGAACACGCCGAGCCGGAGCATCTGCGCCGGCGTCACTTCGGGGCGGAAGTCGGCGGCAAAATTTCGCCCGGCGGGTTCGGTGCGCGCATAACGATAACCGCGCTGCATCTTGTCGTTGACGGTGACAAATCTCTTCCGCAACGCCAGCCTTCCCCTATCGCGCCTTGCCATTGAGTACGTCCGGATTGACCACGTTGATCGGAGCTCCGGCCGCATAGGCGTTGATCTGGTCGAATATGTCGATGAACTGCGTCTGGTATTCTTCTCGCGTCACATAGCCGATATGCGGCGTGCAGACGACATTTTTCATCGTCAGCAACGGATGCTGCGGATCGAGCATCGGCTCTTCCTCGAAGACATCGACCGCAGCCATGCCGGGCCGCCCTGCCCGCAACGCGGCGACCAGCGCGCCGGGCGCGATCAGCGGCGCACGGCTGGTATTGACCAGAAGCGCCGAAGGCTTCATCAGCGCCAAGTCGGCCGCGGTCACGATGTGGCGCGTCGCCGGCACCAGCCGCATGTGCAAGGAGATGACGTCGCATTCGGCGAAGAACTGCTCTTTGCTCGGCGCCGTCGCATAGCCATCGGCGCGCGCTTTCTTCAGCGTGTCCGGGCGCGCCCATATCAGAATGTTCATGCCAAACGCGCGCCCGTAGCCGGCGACCACACTGCCAATGCGGCCGTAGCCGTAAATGCCGAGCGTTTTGCCGCGCAGCGTCTGGCCGATGCCGACTTGCCACTGTCCGGCCTTCAGGGCGGCGACGTGCTGCGGAATAAGACGCAGCGAATCCAGGATAAGTCCCCAGGTCAATTCCGCCGCGGCATAGGACGGCGTGCCGGGATGCTGGCTTGACGAGACGATCACGCCGCGCCGGGTGCAGGCATCGATATCGATATGCGGATAGACACTGCGCTGACTGATGAGTTTTAGCTTCGGCAACCGCTCGAGCAGCGGCGCGCGGATTTGCGTCCGCTCGCGGAACAGCACCAGGACTTCGGCGTCCTTTAAGCGCTCGGCGAGAGCATCCGTGTCCTGCACATGATCGGTCCACACCGTGACATCGTGGCCGTCGAGCTTGCGAAAACACGGCAGCGTGCGCAGCGTGTCGAAATAATCGTCGAGGATGGAGATTTTCATGGAATGAAAGCGATTAACGGATATCGGGGGAGCGAACAATATTCCCCTAAATTCTCATTCGCCAATCGCTATCACCGTCTCCTCAAAAGAAAACCGGGCCCTTGCGGGCCCGGTTTAGTTCGTCGGCGTGGGGGCGCCGACGACACCTTCCAGAGGGGAACAACTGCAAGCATCCCGGTTGCCTATTTGGGAGGATTAGCAGCAACCGCGCGCTATGCAGCAACAGAATAAGTATGCGATTCGCTCGCCGCCCCTACAACGCGACGCTTCACATGACAGCCATGCGGTATAGGCAAGTTGCGGCGTTTGCGCGCAGCTTGCCGAAGGCGGCGCGGATTGTGACCGCTAGAAATTCCAGCGTTGCGCGTTGGCGACCAGGAAGTCGCGAAACGCCTGCACGCGGGCCACCGCCTTGAGCTCCTCGGGATAGACGAAATAGGCGTCGAGCGCGATCGCTTCGGCATCGCCGAAAAGTTGCACCAGCCCATCCTCGACGAGATAGTCGGGCAACATGGCGATGCCGAGCCCGCACTGGCAGGCCCGCAAAATGCCGAGAATATTGTTGATGACGAGATGCGGCTGCCGCGGCCCCTTGCCGTCGCGCGCCACCTCGATCAGCCAGCGCGACGGCTGCAGGTATGAGGGTACGTTGCCGCCGAGCACCAGCGCCCGGTGCGTGTCGAGATCCTCGAAAGTGCGCGGTGTGCCGAACTTTTTGAGATATTCGGGCGAGGCATAGACGTGAAAATGCACAGAAAATAGCTTGCGCTGAATGAGGTCGGGCTGGGTCGGCTGGCGCAGCCGGATGGCGACGTCGGCCTCGCGCATGGCGAGGTCGAGCTCCTCGTCGGTGGTGAGAAGCGTGATATGCACCTCGGGATACAGGTCGAGAAATTCGCCAAGCCGCGGGGTGAGCCAGTGCACGCCAATGCCCGGCGTCGTAGTGACGCGTAGATCGCCGTTCGGCCGCTCGCGCGAGTCAGTGAGCTTGGCGCGCGCGGCCTCGAGCTTCATGAACACTTCGTGCGCGGTGCGATAGAGCAGCTCGCCCTGCTCGGTAAGGATCAAGCCGCGAGCATGCCGGTGAAACAGCGAGACCGACAGCTCCTGTTCGAGCGCGCTCACCTGCCGCGACACCGCCGATTGCGACAGCCCGAGCTGCTCTCCGGCGTGAGTGAAACTGCCGGCCTCGGCGGCGGCATGAAATACTTTTAGCTTATCCCAATCCATTTCTGGCACTTTCTGCTCTCCTCGAACACGGGAGAGGTAAAATCATTCCGCCGCGGCGCGATACGAAGCGTGCGCCTGCGCGGCGAGGAATCGTTCGGCTTCGAGCGCCGCCATACAGCCGAGCCCCGCGGCAGTGACCGCCTGCCGATAGACCTCGTCGGCGACATCGCCGGCGGCGAACAGGCCCGGCACCGAGGTCGCGGTCGAATGCGGCGCGGTTTCGATATAGCCGGACGGCTTCATCTTGACTTGCCCGGCAACGAGCTCGGTCGCCGGCGCGTGGCCGATGGCGATGAAAATCCCGTCGACCGCCTGCTCGCTGACCGCGCCGGTCTTGAGATTTTTCAGCCGCGCGTAGGTGACCTTGAGCGGATCGTGCGTGCCGCCCACGTCGTCAAGGACGCTGTCCCAGATCACGTCGATCTTGGGATGCTTGAACAGCCGGTCTTGGAGGATCTTCTCGGCGCGCAGGCTGTCGCGCCGATGCACCAGCGTGACCTTGGCGGCGAAATTGGTCAGAAACAGCGCTTCCTCGACCGCGGTATTGCCGCCGCCGATCACCAGCACTTGTTTGCCGCGATAAAAGAAGCCGTCGCAGGTGGCGCAGGCGGAGATGCCATAGCCGCGGAATTTCTGCTCGCAGGGCAGATCGAGCCAGCGCGCCTGCGCGCCGGTCGCCAGGATCAGCGCCTCGGCGAAATAGATATCACCGGAATCGCAGTCGAGTCGGAACGGCCGCCGGGAGAGATCGACCTTGCTCACATAATCGGCGACGAGCCTGGTGCCGACATGGGCCGCCTGCTTCTGCATCTGCTCCATGAGCCAGGGGCCCTGGATCACATCGGCATAGCCTGGATAATTCTCGACGTCGGTGGTGACGGTGAGCTGGCCGCCGGGCGCCATTCCCTGGATCAGGATCGGGTCAAGCATAGCGCGGGCGGCATAGATTCCGGCTGTGTAGCCCGCCGGCCCGGAGCCGACGATCACGACCTTGGCGTGGGTGTTCGACACCGGTCCATCTCGATCGTTGCGGCAGGTTCGGATCGATCCTGCCCGGATGCCCGCAAAGCCGGCTGTTTGGACTTTGCCCGACTGGAAATGCCCCAAATCCAAGGCAATTGCCGGGATTTGGCCGTCGCCCAGCCATTTCCAGGCAATGTAGGGATTCTCAGGAGCTATGCAAGATACGCAACCCCCCATACGCACAGGAGGATTTCGTCATGCGCTTGGGGAAGTCGAAGGCCGTAATTGGCAGATTCGAAGAGAACGGCGAAGGCAGCAAATCGGTTCGCAGCCCGCCGCCTATTTCCACTCGACCTTCATTACTTCATAGGCCTTGGCGCCGCCGGGGGTGACCACCTCGACCTGAGCGCCCTTTTTCTTGCCGACCAAGGCGCGCGCCAGCGGCGAAGTAATGGAAATCTTACCCTTCTTCGCGTCCGCTTCCGGCTCGCCGACGATCTGCCACACCGCTTTTTTTTCGGTGTCCTCGTCGACCAGCGTCACGGTGGCGCCGAAGGTGATGGTCTCTCCGGAAAGCTTCGAAACGTCAATGACTTCGGCGCGCGCCAGCTTGTCCTCAAGCTCGGCGATGCGGCCTTCATTCAAAGACTGGGATTCCTTGGCGGCGTGATATTCGGCATTCTCCGAAAGGTCGCCGTGCGTGCGCGCGTCGGTGATCTGTTGAATGATCCGCGGCCGCTCGATCTGCTGGCAGTGCTTGAGCTCGGACTCCAGAGCCGAGTAGCCCGCTGCCGTCATGGGAATCTTATCCATCGATCTCAACCTCCAGTGCCTGCAGAGTCAAAAGTTTGATCGCGGGCCGAAGCATCTCCGGCCTACGATCCCAAACCCTGGCTCTACACGTACCGCCGATGCGGCCGCCCCGATGCTTGATCAGAACCGGCCCCGAAATAGTTTTGCAGCGCATACACCTCGAGGTCGCCCCCGAGATAGGCCCTGATGCCCTGCGCTGCGGCGACGGCCCCTGAGAGAGTGGTGTAGTACGGCACTTTATGCAAGAGGGCAGCGCGCCGGAGCGAGCGGCTGTCGGCCAGCGCTGTGGCCCCTTCGGTGGTGTTGAAAACCAGCTGCACTTCGCCGTTTTTGATGGCATCGACGATGTGCGGCCGGCCTTCGGCGACCTTGTTGATCGTGACCGCGGCGACGCCCTGCTCGGCGAGGTAACGCTGGGTCCCCGAGGTCGCCATGATGCGAAAGCCGAGTCCGGCGAGCAAGCGGACGGCTTCGAGAATGCGCGGTTTATCGGCATCCTTGACCGACACGAATACCGTGCCGGTTTTGGGCAGCCGCGAACCGCCGCCAAGCTGACTTTTGACGAAGGCGACGTTGTAGTCGCGGTCGATCCCCATGACCTCGCCGGTCGATTTCATCTCTGGACCGAGCACGGTGTCGACCGCCGGGCCGAAGCGCGCGAACGGAAACACCGCTTCCTTGACGCCGACATGGCCGGCCGCGCCCGGCTCGAAACGTTGCGGCACGAGATTGAAGCTCTCGAGCGACTCGCCGGCCATGATGCGCGCCGCGATCTTGGCGGCCGGAACGCCCGTCACCTTGGCGACAAAGGGCACCGTGCGCGAGGCGCGCGGATTGACCTCGAGAACGTAGATGTCGCCGTCCTTGATGGCGTATTGCACGTTCATCAGGCCGCCGACCTTGAGCGCCAGTGCCAGCGCCCGGGTCTGCCGGTCGAGCTCGGCGATCACTTTGGCCGAAAGATTGTGCGGCGGCAGCGAGCAGGCGGAATCGCCGGAATGGATGCCGGCCTCCTCGATGTGTTCCATGATGCCAGCGATATAGCTGTCTTTACCGTCGGCCAGGCAATCGACGTCGACCTCGACGGCGTCGGTGAGGTAGCGGTCGATGAGCAGCGGCCGCTTTTCCGAGACCGCGAATTCCGACGGCCGGTCGAGATCGGCGGCGAGCCGCGCGACGTAGCGGGCCAGATGGTTGGTATCGTGCACGATCTCCATGGCGCGGCCGCCCAGCACATAGGACGGCCGGATCACGATCGGATAGCCGATCGATTCTGCGATCGCCTTGGCCTTTTCCGGCGAGGTTGCTATGCCGCTTTTCGGCTGCCGCAAGTGCAAGCGGTCGAGCAGATGCTTGAAACGGTCGCGGTCTTCGGCGAGGTCGATGGCGTCAGGCGAGGTGCCGAGGATCGGCACCTGCGCCTGTTCCAACGACTCGGCAAGCTTGAGCGGCGTTTGGCCGCCGAATTGCACGATGACGCCGTGCAGCGTGCCATTGGCGCGCTCGGTGTCGATGATCTCGATCACGTCTTCGGCGGTGAGCGGCTCGAAATAGAGCCGGTCGGAGGTGTCGTAATCGGTCGACACCGTCTCCGGATTGCAATTGATCATGATGGTTTCGTAGCCGGCATCCTTGAGTGCGAAGCAGGCGTGGCAGCAGCAATAATCGAATTCGATGCCCTGCCCGATCCGGTTCGGACCGCCGCCGAGGATGATGACCTTCTTTTTGTCAGACGGCGCCGCCTCATCCATCGCGCGGCCGTTAAACGGCGTCTCGTAGGTCGAATACATGTAGGCGGTGGGCGACGCGAATTCTGCGGCGCAGGTATCGATGCGCTTGAATACCGGCCGCACCCCAAGCCCGCGGCGGCGCTGCGCGACCTCGTCCGCACTGAGACCGGTGAGCCCACCGAGCCGCACATCGGAAAAGCCGAAGGCTTTGAGCCGGCGCAGCGCGGGCGCCGAGTCCGGCAGACCCTTGTCGCGGATCTCGGCTTCCATATCGACGATGCCGCGGATTTGCGCCAGGAACCACGGATCGATCCGGCACGCGGTATGGATATCCTCGTCGCTCATGCCGAGCCGCATCGCCTGTGCCACTTTGAGGAGGCCGTCGGGCGACGGCGTGCCGAGCGCAGCGCGAATGGCGTTCTTGTCGTCGCCTTCACCAAGTCCCGGAATGGCGATCTCGTCGAGGCCGGTAAGCCCGGTTTCGAGCGAGCGCAACGCCTTCTGCAGGCTCTCGGCAAAGGTGCGTCCGATCGCCATCGCTTCGCCGACGGATTTCATCGAGGTGGTGAGCACCGGTTCGGCGCCGGGAAATTTCTCGAAGGCAAAGCGCGGAATCTTGGTGACGATGTAATCGATGGTCGGCTCGAACGAGGCCGGTGTGGCGCCGCCGGTGATGTCGTTGGCTATCTCGTCGAGCGTGTAGCCGACGGCGAGCTTGGCCGCGACCTTAGCGATCGGAAATCCGGTCGCCTTCGAGGCCAAGGCCGACGAGCGCGACACCCGCGGATTCATCTCGATGACGACGAGGCGGCCGTCCGCCGGGTTGACCGCGAACTGCACGTTCGAGCCGCCGGTCTCCACCCCGATCTCGCGTAGGACCGCGATCGAGGCGTCACGCATGATCTGATATTCCTTGTCGGTCAGCGTCAGCGCCGGCGCAATGGTGATGGAATCGCCGGTATGCACGCCCATCGGATCGACGTTTTCGATGGAGCAAACGATGATGCAGTTGTCGTTCTTGTCGCGCACCACCTCCATCTCGAATTCTTTCCAGCCAAGCACCGATTCTTCGATCAGCACTTCGGAGGTCGGCGACGCATCGATGCCGCGCTCGACGATCTCGATGAATTCGGCCTTGTTGTAGGCGATGCCGCCGCCGGTGCCGCCGAGCGTGAACGACGGCCGGATGATGGCAGGCAGGCCGATATCCTCGAGCGCTTCGAGCGCCTGGATCAGCGTCTTGATCTGATGCGAGCGCGGCGTCGCCAGCCCGATCTTGGTCATCGCCTCGCGGAACAGCTTGCGATCCTCGGCCTTGTCGATGGCGTCGGCGGTGGCGCCGATCATGGTGACGTCGAATTTTTCCAGCACGCCCAATTTCCGCAGCGACAGCGCCGTGTTGAGCGCGGTCTGGCCGCCCATGGTCGGCAGCAGCGCAAAGCCGCCGGGAACGGCGTAGCGCTCCTTCTCGATGATCTTGGCGACGATCTCAGGCGTGATCGGCTCGATATAGGTCGCATCCGCCAAATCCGGGTCGGTCATGATCGTCGCCGGATTGGAATTGACCAGGACGACCCGATAGCCTTCCGCCTTGAGGGCCTTGCACGCCTGGGTGCCGGAATAGTCGAATTCGCAGGCCTGACCGATGACAATCGGACCCGCGCCAATAATCAGGATCGAGGAGATGTCGGTCCGTTTAGGCATTGCTTCCGTATATGGGAGACAAAAAAAGAGCGCGCAATTCGCGCGCCGGCGCCCGGGGTCTCGGCCCCGCGCGAGGGGGTCTTAGACCAGATTCGGCGCCGTGGGAAGGCTGACCCATGCCGGCCAGCCGGCTCATCCCCTGCTGTCTCGCAGGGCTTGCATTCGCCGGGAAAGTACCGCACGCAGTCGAGAAATCGGGGCTCAACCAATCAGCGGAGGATCGCGTGCCGGCGTCAATGCAAGGCGAACTGCAACCGAGCGCCTATCGCTTCAGGTTCGGCATCTTTGAGATCGCCAATATCCTCGACGGCAAGGTGGTCCGCGACGGTTTGCACCCGGGCTTCGGACCGGAGCACAGCGCCGAAGAAGCGCAAAGCCTTTGCCAAAGGAACGGCATCGAAGCGAACCGCTATGTGCATCCTTTCATTCCGACGCTCGTCAACACCGGCAAGCAGCTCATCTTGTTTGACACCGGCAATGGCGTGCTGTCGCGCGACTATCCGCAATTGCGCAGCCGCCTGTCCGAAGGCCGGCTGGTCGAAGGCTTGGCTCAAGCCGGTTACCAGCCGTCCGACATCGACATCGTGGTGATCACGCACGGCCATCCCGATCATATCGGCGGCCTGTCCGACGGCGGCAAAGCGACCTTCCCCAATGCGCGCTACGTCTTTGGCGCGGCCGAATTCGATTTCTGGAAGCGCGGCGACAACGTGCGCGAGGCACGCAAATTCAATCTGCAACTATTCACCAAGCTCGCTTTACCGCTTGCGGATCGCTCGCGCTTCATCAAGCCGGGCGACGAGGTGGCGCCCGGCATCACTGCGGTCGACGTGGCGGGGCATTCGCCCGGCATGCTTGCTTATCACGCCGAGAGCGAGGGCAAGCGTCTGCTGATCTGGGCCGACACTTGCGTCCACTACGTGATGGCGATCCAGCGGCCCGAGTGGCATCTCGACGTCGACGATGACAAGGACAAGGCGGTGGCCACGCGTCAGCGCATCCTCGCCATGGCCGCAGCCGACAGGCTGTTCGTCACCGGCTACCATATGCCGTTTCCAGGCATCGGCATGATCGATAAAACGGCTGACGGCTACCGCTGGGTACCGGTTAGCTACCAATTGGATTTGTAGGCGTCTGACTGGCTTTCAACAACGCGCCCGCCATCGTTCGTCGACCACGCGGACGTCACCGGCGCGGTGTGATGTCGCTCCCCTACATATGAGCCCGGGACTATTGTAGGGTCACGATCGAGCTGCCAGCGGGACGTGCCGGCATCCCGCAAAACGAAACGGCAGCGGCTGTGCCTGCGGCGGGTGAGCAGCAAAAACAATTCGGCCACGGTTCGGCGCTTTCCGCATATGCGAAAGGCCATCGCGGTCTTGGGAGGACAAGCCATGAGACTCGCCAACGGACTTGCGCGTCGACGATTCCTGCATCTCGCGGCGGGAGCGGTCGCGCTTCCGGCCGTCTCGCGTGCCGCTTTCGCGTTTGATTATCCGACCCGCCCGGTGCGCATCATGGTCGGTTTTCCACCCGGCGCCGCGACCGACATCGTCGCGCGTCTCGTCGCGCAATCGCTCTCGGAACGGCTTGGCCAGCAATTCATCGTCGAGAACAAGCCCGGCGCGGCGAGCAACCTCGCCGCCGAAACGGTCGCGCGCGCCACGCCCGACGGCTACACGCTCCTCGCCATGACCGTCACCAACGCGGTCAACACCACGCTCTATGAAAAGACCGCCGACTTCAGCTTCATGAACGACATCGTGCCGGTCGCCAGCACGATCCAGTCGGCCAACGTGCTCGAGGTCAATCTCAACGTCCCGGTCAAAACGGTTCCGGAATTCATCGCTTACGCCAAGGCCAATCCGGGCAAGCTCAATTACGCGTCGTTCGGAACCGGCACCGCGCCCAATATGGCCGCCGAGCTGTTCAAGATGATGACCGATACCAATCTTGTGCACGTGCCGTATCGGTCGAGCTTCATGCCGGATCTGCTGAGCGGACAGGTGCAGGTCGCGTTCACGCCGATCCCGCTGACGATCGCCAATATCCGCGCCGGTAAGCTGCGCGCCATCGCGGTCACCAGCGCTACGCCGTCCGACGCGCTGCCCGGCACTCCCACCGTGGCGCAGACCGTGCCCGGCTACGAGGCCACCATCTGGCACGGCATCGGCGCGCCCAAGGGCACATCCGACGACATCGTCGACAAGCTGCACACGGAGATCAACGCCGTGCTCACCGACCCGGCGATCAAGCCGAAATTCGACAATCTGGGCGCGGTGCCGACGCCGATGACTCGTGCGGAATTCAGCAAATACATCGGCGCCGAAGTCGACAAATGGGCCAAGGTGATCAAATTCGCCGACATCAAGCCGAGCTGACGCGGCCGCGGCGTCAAACACCGAGATAGCGATGCGCAATGTCGGGCGAGCTCGCCAGATCGCGCGAGCTGCCCGACCACACGATGCGGCCGCGCTCGATAAGATAATGGCGATCCGCGATCCGCGTGATGGCGCCGACGTTCTTGTCGATCAGCAGGATCGATTGACCGGCTGCGCGCAGTTTGGTGAGACAGCGCCAGATCTCGTCCCGGATCAAAGGCGCCAGGCCCTCGGTCGCTTCGTCGAGGATCAAGAGGCGCGGATTCGTCATCAGCGCGCGCCCGATCGCCAGCATCTGCTGCTCGCCACCGGACAGCAGATTGGCCATGCTGCTTGCGCGTTCGGCAAGCCGCGGAAACAGCGCGAAGACCCGTTCGAGCGTCCAGGGTTCGGCGGCGCCGCCGCGATTTGACGCGGTGGCGACAAGGTTTTCGCGCGTCGTGAGATTGGGAAAAAGCTGGCGCCCTTCGGGCACCAGTCCGATGCCGCGCTTGGCCACGCGATAAGCCGGCAGCGCGCGAATCTCGGCGCCGGCAAATCGAATCGAGCCGGACGCCGCCGGAGTCAGCCCCATGATGGAGCGGACCGTCGTGGTCTTGCCCATGCCGTTGCGGCCCATCAGCGACACCATTTCGCCCGGCGCGACCGCGAGCGTGACGCCGAACAACACGCGGCTCAATCCATAGCTCGTCTCGACGTCGCGCAGTTCGAGGAGCAGCGCGTCAACCATGCGAGCCCCCTTGCCGCGCCTCGTGCTGCTCGCCGAGATAGGCCTCGCGCACTGCGGCATCGGCGCGGATCGCCGCCGGCTCGCCCGACGCGATGATGCGGCCATAGACCAGAACGCTAATGCGATCCGCCAGCGCGAATACGGCGTCCATGTCGTGCTCGACCAGAAGAATGGTAAGGCCACCTTTGAGTTGTCGCAGCAGCTCCACGAGGCGCGCGGATTCCTCCGGGCCCATGCCTGCCATCGGTTCGTCGAGCAACAGCATGCGTGGCCCAGTCGCCAGCGCCATGGCAATTTCAAGCTGGCGCCGCTCGCCGTGACTCAGTTCGGTGACCGGCACGTCAGAGCGCGGCGCGAGGCCGACGCGACGTAGCGCGTCATGGGCCGGCTCGCGCAATTCCGGCTCGCGCCGCGCGTCGCCCCAGAAGCGGAACGAGTGGCCGGCATGGGCCTGAACCGCGAGCGCAACATTGTCGAGCGCGGTGAATTCGGAAAACAGCGAGGCGATCTGAAACGAGCGCGCCAGCCCGAGCCGGCTGCGCCGATAGACCGGGAGCGCCGTGACGTCTCGGCCATCGAAGCGGACGCGGCCGCTGTCGGGTGCGAGCTCGCCGGTCAATTGCCCGATCAGCGTGGTCTTGCCGGCGCCGTTCGGGCCAATGAGCGCATGCAATTCGCCGTGCCGCAGCGCAAGCGAAATCGCGTCGGAGGCCACCACGCCGCCGAAGCGCTTGGTCAAAGCATCGATTTCGAGGAGCGCCTCAGTCACGACGCTTAC
The DNA here is from genome assembly GCA_963731805.1 of uncultured Alphaproteobacteria bacterium. Lineage (GTDB taxonomy): Bacteria > Pseudomonadota > Alphaproteobacteria > Rhizobiales > Xanthobacteraceae > BOG-931. The sequence continues at coordinate 1,111,460 of CAVSWY010000020.1, read as the reverse complement.
CTCCGAGCAGTCCGTCAATGCCGCCGTTCACGTAGATGGCGACGAACAGCAACAACGGGCCGAGGATCAGGTCCGGGTAGTCGGTGACATGGGACAGGCCTTGCTCCAAGAGCAGGAACGCCATCGCGCCGATCAGCGGGCCGAACATCGCATGCATGCCGCCGAGCACTGCCATGACGATGAGATCGCCGGAGCGCGTCCAGTGCATCATCGCCGGGCTGATGAAATTGGTATGGTTGGCAAGGAGCGCCCCGGCGAGCCCGCATAGCGCGCCCGCGATGGTGAAACAGACGAGCCGGTACCGGAACGTCGGAAAGCCGATGGCGCGCATGCGCGGCTCATTCGAACGCGCGCCCTGGATCACCAGACCGAAGCGCGAATTGACGATGCGCCAGACCAGATAAATGCTGGCCAGCAGCAGGCCGAAGCACAAATAGTAGAACACCGTCGCGTTGTTGATATCGAAAGCGCCGAACTGGCTGCGGTGATAGATGGTCAAGCCGTCATCGCCGCCGTAGCGGTCGAGCCCGCTGGCAACGTAATAGACCATTTGTGCAAAGGCGAGCGTGATCATGATGAAATAAACGCCGCGGGTGCGCAGGGATAGCGCGCCCACCACCAGCGCGTAGAACGCCGAGGCCGCGACCGCGACCGGCCACTGCACAAAACCGGAGCCGATGCCTTCCTTGGCCAAAATTCCGACGGCATAGCCGCCGATTCCGAGATAGGCGGCGTGGCCGAAGCTGACCATCCCGCCGAAACCCATGATCAGGTTCAGGCTGAGCGCCGCGATCGCCATGATGAGAATGCGCGCGAACAAAGTCATGGCAAAAGGATCGCCGGCGAGCGCCGCATAAACCGGGACGAGTGCCAGGATTATGAGGAGCGTGGCGTTGACCGCGACGCGCGGGCTCTCCCTGTCGCGCCAAATCTTGCTCCAATCCTTCCACCACTCGTTCATCGTCCTGCCGCCGGAAACAGGCCTTCCGGCCGCACTACCAGCACCACGGCCATGAGTAGATAGATCGACATCGACGACAGCGCCGGAGCAAGCGTCTCCGCCGCGTTTTCGCTGAGATAATGATGCAACAGGTCGGGCAGGAAAGCCCGGCCCATGGTGTCGATGACGCCGACCAAGAGCGCGGCGACGAAGGCGCCGCGGATCGAGCCGATGCCGCCGATCACCACGACCACGAAAGCCGGAATGAGAATGTTCTCGCCCATGCCGATCTGCACGGTGAGTATCGGCGCCTGCATCAGGCCGGCGAACCCCGCCAGCGCCGCGCCGAGCCCGAATACCAGCGTATAGAGGAGCTTGATATTGACCCCGAGCGCGCCGACCATTTCACGATTGGAGGCGCCGGCGCGGATCAGCATGCCGAGCCGCGTGCGCATGACGAGCGCGTAAAGCAGTGCCGCGACAGCAAGCGTGACCGCGATGATGACGAGGCGATAGGCCGGATAGTAAAGGCCCGGCAGGATTTGCACGGCAGTGAGCATCTCGCTCGGCAGCGACAACGTCATTCCTGCCGGTCCCCAGATCAGGCGGACCAGCTCGTTAAAGAACAGCAACAGCCCGAAGGTGCCCAGCACGTGATCGAGATGATTGCGGCCGTAGAGCCGGCGTATCGCGATCACTTCGAGCGCCATGCCGACGACGAGCGTGGCGGCGATCGCCAGCACGGCGCCGAGCAGGAAGCTGTCGGTCCACGCCGCAAATGTGGCGGCGAAATAAGCGCCGAGCATATAGAGCGAACCGTGCGCCAGATTGACCAGATCCATGATGCCGAAGATCAGGGTCAATCCGGCCGCCAGCAAGAACAGCAGCATGCCGAGCTGGATGCCGTTCAAGAACTGCTCAATGAAATACAGCATGGCTCAGCGTTGCAGTCGAAAACCAAACCCGCCCTCGTCATCATCCGCGAAAGCGGATGATCCAGTAGCCACGGCAGGCCGGGCACTTAGCGCCGACCAAGAGGCGGTGATTACTGGATGCCCCGCTTTCGCGGGGCATGACAAGTGAATTCAGCGACGACTCGCCTACTTCATCGGGCACCGATCATGGAAACGGTCCTGATCGTCCTTGACGATCAGGGCAACGCTCTTGAGCGCGTAGGAGCCGTCGTCATTCTTCACCGCATCCTGCAAATAGAAATTCTGGATCGGGATGTGGTTGTTGCCGAACTTGAAGTCGCCGCGGACCGACTTGAAGTCGGCTTTTTCCATCGCCTTGCGCATGCCGTCTTTGTTGCTGAGGTCGCCCTTGACCGCGGTGATGGCGCTGTCGATCAGGCCGACAGCGTCATAGGTCTGCGCGCCGTAGAACGACGGCGAGGCATGATACTTCGCCTTGTAGTCGGCGACATACGTCTTGTTGGCGTCGTTGGGCAGATCGTTGACCCATTCCTGGGCGCCGGGTACTCCGACCGCGAGATCTTTGAGCCGCGGCAGCGACAGGTCGTCGATGGTGAACGCCGTGTAGAGCGGAATCTGGCCCTTCAGCCCCGCCTGCACATATTGGGTGACGAATTGCACTCCGGCGCCACCCGGATAGAACGCGAAGATCGCATCGGGTTTCGCCGCGCGCGCCTTCGACAGCTCGGCGGAGAAATCGAGCTGATCGGGCCAGCGCGTGAGCTCCTGGCCGACGATCTGACCTTTGAAAGTGGTTTGCACGCCGGCGAGCATGTCTTTGCCGGCGGCATAATTGGGGCCCATCAAGAACGCCGTCTTGACGCCCTTCTCGTTCATGTATCGGCCGACCGCGGCCGGCGTCTGGTCGTTCTGCCACGAGGTCGAGAACACATACGGGGAACAGAGCTCGCCGGCCAGTTGATTGGGCCCGGCATTGGTGACCACCGTCATGGTCTTGGAATCGACCAGCGGCTTGAGCGAGGCGAGCAGCACGTTCGACCAGATATAGCCGACGACGAAATCGACATGGTCGGACTCGATCAATTCCTGCGTCTTCTGCACCCCGACTTCCGGCTTGAGCTGGTCGTCGGCATAGATGACCTCGACCGGCAGGCCGCCAAGCTTGCGGCCGTGCTGATCGAGCCCGAGCTCGAACGAATTCTTCATGTCGTTGCCGATCGCCGCGACCGGGCCCGAGAAGGTCGAGATGAAGCCGATCTTGACGGTCTTTTGCTGCGCCAGCGCCGGGCCGGCGATCAGCGCCAGCGCGGCAACCGGAATAATGGTCGTTCTTCTCATGGCGTCCCCCCTTGTGTTTGGCCCACGCCGCAGCGGCAAGGCTCTTTATTGCCGATGCCGGCTTGGACCTATCGCGCGTTCGATGATTTGATCGCGGGCCGCGGCGCTAATCAAGCCGTCGATTCGAGCCTGACGCCGTATTGTCCTAGGATTGTGTCCGGCTCACGCCGCGCCACTTAACGCCACAGCGCGATCAAAGGGCCGTCCGATCCGTACACCGGATCGGACGCCGGCAGCGGCACTTTCGGAATGGTCAGCACGGCCTTGGCGTGGTCGGGCCTGGTGCCGCGGCAGAGATTGTATTTGCCGCTTGGCGGATAGGCGCCGATGACCACAAGCGTCGGGCTCTGCTCCAGGCATTGATGGCCGGTGCCGGCCGGCAAGATGACGACGTCGCCGGGCGTGATTTCGATCTCTTCGCCGTTTTCACCGCCGAAACGCACCTTGGCGCGCCCGCGGGCGATGCCCATCACCTCATGGATCATCGAATGATAGTGCACGTAAGGGTAAATCCCGTTGCGCCACATATTGCCCCAGTCATTGGCTGCAAACGTCTTCTCGATTACTGCTTCCGGATCGGGCGAGCCGGCAAGATCGATGCCGCCGCGGTACAGAACGAGCGGCAAGCCGGGATTATTCGGAATCCGACCGTCGTCGGTAAAATTGTAGGTTATCGGGTCGGTAGCGCTCGTCGAGGTTGGCATGATGCCTCAATTCGCCAACAGCCCAGCAGTTCTACAGGCATTTAGGTTGAAAATTCATAACACGGACATTCCACCGGCTCGGCTGCCTACACCCGCTTGCCGTTGCGCATCATGTCGACAAAGCGATTGAACAATAAATGGCTGTCGCGCGGGCCGGGCGAGGCTTCGGGATGATACTGCACCGAGAATACCGGCCGGTCTTTCAAGGCGAGGCCGCAATTCGAGCCGTCGAATAAGGAGACATGGGTCTCCACCGCGCTAGCCGGCAGCGTCGCGCGATCGACGGCGAAGCCGTGATTCATCGACGTGATTTCGACCTTACCGGTGACGAGGTCTTTCACTGGATGGTTGGCGCCGTGATGGCCCTGGTGCATCTTCATGGTCTTGGCGCCGACCGCGAGCGCCAGCATCTGATGGCCGAGGCAGATACCGAACACCGGTTTTTGCCCGATCAAGGTGCGTATCACCGGTACGGCATATTCGCCGGTGGCGGCCGGATCGCCGGGACCGTTGGACAGGAAAATACCGTCGGGCTTGAGCGCCAGGATATCGGCGGCCGAGGTCGTCGCCGGCACTACGGTAACCTTGCAGGCATTGCCGGCAAGCTGACGCAGAATGTTGCGCTTGATGCCGTAATCAATGGCGACGACGTTGAATTCCGCATGCTCCTGGCGGCCATAGCCCTCGCCCCAGCGCCACGGCGTCTCGTCCCAGGTGAAGCGCTGTCCGGTCGTCACCATCGGCACGAGGTCCATGCCGACGAGTCCGGGCCACGCTTTTGCCTCGTGCTTGAGCACGTCGCGATCGAAGCGCCCGGACGGCTCATGCGCGATCACCGCGTTCGGCATGCCCTTCTCGCGAATGAGCGCGGTCAGCGCGCGGGTGTCGAGCCCGGCGAGCCCGATGACGCCGCGGCTTTTCAGCCAGGCGTCGAGATCGCGCGTCGCGCGATAGTTGGACGGGGCCGTGATGGCGGAATGCAGCACGACGCCGCGCGCGCCGGGCGTCGCCGCGAGGTTGACGGTCTCGATGTCTTCCTCGTTGGTGCCGACATTGCCGATATGGGGGAATGTGAAGGTGATGATCTGGCCGGCATAGGACGGATCGGTGAGGATCTCCTCGTAACCGGTCATGGCGGTGTTGAAGCAGACTTCGCCGACGGCATGGCCGGTCGCGCCGAAGCCGATACCTTCGAGCACGGTGCCGTCCGCCAGAACGAGAAGCGCCGTCGGCTTGGGCTCGCCCCAGCGGGTCGGTGTCGTGGATGACTGCGGTTGTGTCGGCATAGCGAAGGGCCTAAATCATTGCGGCTCGCCCGTAAGCCCCAACGGGTGCCATTGCGAGAGGCCTTAGCCGTGTTGCGCGACGATATCAACAGCGCCTTGAAAGAGGCGATGAAGTCAGGCCAAGCGCGCCGCGTTTCGACGCTGCGCCTGATCAATGCGGCGATTCTGCAGCGGGAAACCGGCGGCGCCGAGCGGACGACACTGAGCGATGCCGAGATTCTCGACGTCATGGGCAAAATGATCAAGCAACGCCAGGAATCGCTGGATATCTACGAAAAGGCCGGGCGGAGCGAACTCGCCGCCCAGGAGCGCGAGGAGATCGAGATCATCTCCGCTTACCTGCCCAAGCAGATGTCCGACATGGAAGCAGCCCATGCCATTTCCACCCTGATCAAGGACATCGAGGCGGAAACGCTCAAGGACATGGGCCGCACCATGACCGCGCTCAAGCAGCGCTTCTCCGGCCGGATGGATTTTTCCAAGGCCAGCGCGCAGGTGAAAAAATTGCTTGGCGGCTAGCGCGTGAACGTCGCCGTGCGTCGCGCCTCCGTTAGCGACGCTCCCCTCGTTGCAGCGCTTAACGCCGACGTTTTCTGTTAAGCTTTTAGTTATTGACCTGACGCAGCCGGCTCAGCAAGCTCGGTCGCGATCACAAGCCCGATCCAATGGGCACACCATACCGCAGGGAGGCAACCTTCATGTTTCGCTCAGGAATATTTGCAGCGGTGGTCGTGGCCGGCCTCGGCTTGACCAGCCCGCTGTTCGCGCAATCGACCGTCTACATACCGGCCGTCCTCGAACTCTCCGGCGCCGGCGCGGTATCCGGAACCAACTTTCGCGACGGCATGCTGCTTGCCATCGATGAGATCAATGCCAAAGGCGGAATCCTCGGCCGCAAGATCGATACGCCGCTGCTCGACACGCAGAGCGACGCCGGCATCTCCCGCGCGCAGATACAAAAAGTCCTCGATAACAATCCTTACGTCATCCTCGGTCCGGTGTTCTCCGGCTCCGTGCTGGTCGATATGGCGCTCACGCAACAGGCCGAGATTCCCGAGATCGTCGGCGGTGAAGCAGCGGCGATCACACAGAAGGGCGATCCTTATGTGTTCCGGACCTCGTTCGGCCAGCAATTCAGCATGCCGAAAATCGCGAATTACATCCGTGACGGCATCAAGGCGAAAACGGTCGCGGTGGTCTGGGTCAACAACGATTTCGGCAAGGGCGGCCACGACACCTTCCTAAAGGAAATGGCCGCGCGCAACATCAAGGTCGTCGCCGACGACTCCACCGAATCCGGCCAAGCCGACTTTTCCGCCGATGTTGTCAAAATCAAAGCCGCCAATGCCGACGCAATCTTCGTCTATCTCAACGAAGAAGAAAGCGCGCGCTTTCTGCGCGAGGCCAAGAAACAGGGCATTACCGCGCCGCTGCTCGGCGAGACCACGCTGCTCGGCCAAAAGGTCATCGATCTCGCACAGGGCGCGGCCGAAGGCGTGCGCGGCCATGTCGGGCTTACCGTCGATGCTCCGATCCCGGCCGTGACGGCATTCGCCGACCGCTTCAAGAAGCGCTTCAATTACGTGTGCGACCACAACGGGATCAAGGGCTACACCGCGGTCTACATCATCAAGCATGTTACCGAGAAAATGGGCAAGTTCGATAGCAAGCTGTTCGCGCAAACCCTGCACGGCATGACGATCACGCCGCAGGAAGAGCCCGGCGTCCTGATGGAAGTGGCATTCGACAACAACGGCGACGTCGACCGAGAAAGCTTTCTCGGCGAAGTCGTGAACGGCAAGCAGAAGATCGTTCAGGTTCTGCCGAAGCTCGGCAAATAGCGCCGCTTCCGGTTTTCCCGGCCCGGCGATCGCCGGGCCGGATTCTAAAGCGCGGGCACCGATGGCGTCCTTTATCCAGCTTGTGGTCTCGGGCCTCGCGACCGGAGCAATCTACGCGCTGATTGCCGTCGGCTTCACTTTGCTGTGGCAGACCTCACAGACGATCAATTTCGCCCAGGGCGAATTTGTGATGCTGCCGGCGTTCTTCATCCTGGCGGCGATGAATTTCGGCGCGCCGTTCTGGCTCGCGGCACTGATCGGCATCGCGGCGTCAGTCCTTGTCCTCGGAATGCTGTTCAAAATCGTCGTCGTCGATCCGATGCTCAAATATGGCGTACTGCCGCTCGTCATCTCGACGATCGCACTGTCGCTGTTCCTTAAGGAAGGCGTCAAGGATTTCTATAGTTCGCAGGCGCAACCGTTTCCGGCACTGGTGCCGGCAATCGACATCCACGTCTTCGGCGCCGTGATATCGACGCAGAGTCTGGTGGCGCTCGGAGTCGCCATTGTCACCGTGGGCGGACTGCATCTTCTTCTCAACAAAACGCGACTCGGCCGCTCCATGCAGGCGACTGCGCAAAATCCGACGCTGGCGCGCATCCTCGGCATTCCGGTGCGGCGGATGGTGCTCTACACCTTTCTCATCAACGCCGCGCTCGTCGCCATAGCCTCGATCCTCATCAGCCCGATTTATCTGGCGAAATTCACCAACGGAGAGACGCTTGGATTGGCTGCATTCACCGCCGCAATCATCGGCGGCTTCAATCAGGTTCGCGGCGCGATTCTCGGCGGCGTGATTCTCGGCGTACTCGACAACCTTTCGGCGGCCTATCTGTCGTCGCAGTATCGCGGTGCCTTTCCGTTGCTGATCCTCATCGCGGTGATCTTGCTGAGGCCGCAGGGCCTGCTCGGCCGCACCGAGGAGCGCACGGTATGAACCGCCTCGGCGCTGCCGCGATCGCCGCCACCGCGCTCTTTGCGGCGGCCCTGCCTTTCGCGCTCAAGCCGTTCGGCATCTATCTGATCTCGATGTGGGCGGTCCTGACCATCGCCGCGGTCGGCCTCAATCTCACGCTCGGTTATGCCGGCCAGGTGTCGCTAGCGCAGGGCGCTTTCGTCGGCATCGGCGCCTATACGACGGCTTTGCTGATGCAGGTCGGCTGGCCTTTCGCGCTGGCTTTTATCGCGGCTGGCGCGCTGTCTTTCGCCGTCGGCTGGCTTCTCGGCTATCCGGCGCTTCGTGTTCAACACCATTACCTCGCTTTCGTAACGCTTGCGTTCACGACGCTGGTGTTTCTGGTGCTGCGTAACGAGGAATGGCTGACCAACGGCGTTTATGGCATCAATGGGATCGTACGCCCTTCGTTTTTCGGCTGGTCGACCGGCCCAGCCTTGCACTTCTATTTTCTCAGCCTCGGCATGCTCGCCGTGCTGTCGGCGGCAATATGGTGGATGCTGCGCTCGCCGTGGGGCCGCGCCTTTGTCGCGTTGCGCGAAAATCCGATGCGCGCGCAGTCGCTTGGCGTCGACACCCGGCGCTATACGCTGATGGCCTTCGCCATCGGCTCGAGTCTCGGCGGCCTGTCCGGCGCGCTTTACGCGCCGCTTGTCCAGTTTATCGAGCCTAACTCCTTCGCGATGGGGATGTCGTTCAATCTGCTGCTGATGGTGATCGTCGGCGGCAGCGGATATTTCTTCGGCCCCTTCGTCGGCGCACTAATCGCGGTGCTGCTGCCGGAATGGATGCGCATCGCCGAAGGCTATTACCTCATCATCTATGCCGCGCTTGTCATGGCGATGATGGCGTTCTGCCCGTCCGGCATCCTGGGTCTGCTTGAGGGCTTGTTCAAATCGGCGCCGGCGCGGCGAGAGGAAAATGCGGCGCCGTCGTTGCGCGCCGAGGAAGCCGGTCCATGAACGCAATTCTGGAGGTCGACAGTTTGCGTAAGACTTTTGGCGGCATCGTCGCCGTCGACGGCGTGTCGTTCGATGTCCGCGAAGGCGAGATATTGGGAATCATCGGTCCGAACGGTTCAGGAAAATCGACACTGTTCAATTGCGTGCTCGGCCAGTTGCTGCCAAATGGCGGGCAAGTGCGCGTCGACGGCAAACGCACGACCGGCATGCGCCCTTGCGACCTCAATCGCCTCGGCGTCAGCCGGACGTTTCAACTGTTGCAGGTGTTTTCGCAGCTTTCGGTGCGCGACAACCTCATCCTGGCCGGGCAGGAGCACCAAGGCTCGATGTATTCGCGCCTGATCGGTCGGGCCGATGCGGGATTGGGCGAAGCCGCCGATCGGATAATCGAGTTTTTTGCGCTTTCGCACCTCACCGGCGAGAACGCGGGCTCCTTGAGCTACGGGCAGCAGAAGCTGCTTGACGCCGCAATGGCGTTCATGGCCGGCCCGCGGCTCGTTCTCCTCGACGAGCCGGCCGGCGGCGTGAACCTGACCATGCTAAGGCATTTGCGCGAACGGCTTCAGGCCTACCACACCGAGCGCAAGGCGACCTTTGTCGTCATCGAGCACCAGATGGAATTCGTCATGGCGCTATGCACGCGCGTGCTGGTTCTGGCGCAAGGCCGCGTGATTGCCGAGGGCATGCCGCAGGATATCCGCCGCAACCCGATTGTGATCGAAGCCTATCTCGGACACTGAGAATGAACGCCGCAGAACCGCTGCTCGTGCTTGATCGCGTTTTCGCCGGTTACGGCAAGACCACCATTCTCAACGGCACGACTGCCCGGGTGCGGCGCGGCGCCATCACGACCGTGATCGGGCCGAACGGCGCGGGCAAATCGACCGTGTTCAAGACCGTGTTCGGTCTGTTGCCGGCGCGCTCCGGCAGCGTGACTTTCGCCGGTGGCAACGTGACCAATTTTACACCGCGGCAGATGCTCGACGCCGGCGTGGTCTACATTCCGCAGGGCCGCAATATTTTTTCCGAGCTGAGTGTGCGCCACAACCTGGAGCTCGGCGGCGTTGCATTGCGCAATCAGACAACATTCGGCGAACGCCTGGAAGCAATCATGCAGCGATTCCCGACGCTTCGGGAGAAAGCGGCGGCGCAGGCCTCGACCTTGTCCGGCGGCCAGCAAAAAATGCTCGAAGTCGCCCGCGGGCTCCTGCTCGATCCTAAGCTCATTTTGATCGACGAACCGTCGATTGGCCTGTCGCCGAGGATGGTGCAGGACGTGTTTGCGATCCTCGAAGGCCTGCGCGACAACGGCGTTACCATCCTTTTGATCGAGCAGAACGCCAGACAGGCGTTGCGGATTTCCGATTTCGGGCTGGTGCTGGAGCAAGGCCAGACCCGCATCGAAGACACCGCGGCAAAAATTTTGGCCGATCCGCGCATCGCACAACTGTTTCTCGGTGGCGGCCTCGCGCAGCCGGAGTACGCATCATGACCAAGCGCAGGATTTTGGTCGGGCTGATCGGGCGAAATATCCAGGGCTCGCTGTCGCCGGCGTTGTTTGCCGATGCGTTCGCGGCTGCTGGGATCGATGGCTACTACCATCTGATGGATGTCGATCGTATGCCGGGGCGGCGGTTGCCGCAGCTTTTCGAAGCGATCAAAGTCGCGGGCTTCACCGGCGCCAACGTCACCTACCCTTTCAAGCAGGAAATTATTCCGTTGCTCGACGCAGTGGACCCGGAAGCCGCGCAAGTTGGCGCGGTCAACACCATCGCGATCGCGCCGGATGGCCGTACTACCGGCTACAACTTCGATCGTCCCGGCTGGCGCAACAGCTTCGCGGCGAGCCTCGGCGCCGATAGCGCCCAGGGCTCGGCCGTCGTGCAGGTTGGCGCCGGCGGCGCCGGGCGCGCGGTGGCCTTTGCTCTTATGGATCTCGGCGTTGCCGTTCTCATCATCCATGACGTCGACGGCGCGCGCGCGAGCGCGCTCAAAGCCGACGTCGCCCGACACTACGGCGCGGATCGCTGTCGCGTCGCCGGCGACCTGCCGCGCGACATCGCGGCGGCCGACGGCATCGTCAACGCCACGCAGGTCGGCATGACCGGATTTCCCGGCAACCCGATACCCGTGGCCGCGCTCAAGCCGACACATTGGGCCGCCGACGTCATCTATACGCCGGTCGAAACCGAATTCCTCAAAGCCGCGGCCGGCAAGGGCGCGCGCGTGCTGGGTGGCAGCGGCATGTGCGTGTATCAGGCGGTCGAAGCATTCCAGATCCTCACGGGTATATCACCCGACGCTGCGCGCATGCATCGCGCCTTTGCCAAAGGCCTCGCCGCGCGCGATGCTGCGATGGTTTGAGCTGACCGCACGATCGTGCCAATTTCCAAGAACCGACAACGGAGACACATGACTATGCCGGCCTGCCCCATTCGCGGCGTCCGCAGCGTCGAACTGGTCGCCAGCAATCTCGACGAGGCGGCGCGCTTCTACGAAACCGTGTGGAACCTGGCCCCGGTGGCGGCGAGCAACGAGGCGCGTTATTTCCGCGGCACCGGCGGTTATCATCACGTGCTCGGCCTGCATGGCGGCACGCAGCCGGCGGTGGTGCGCATCGCGTTCGACGTCGCCGATCGCGCTGGTGTCGATGCCTTGTACGAAAAGACTTCGGCTGCGGGCGCCAAGCCGGATAAGCAAGCGAAGCTGACGACGGCCGGAGGTGGTTACGGCTTTGCCTGCAAGGACCCGGATGGCCGCAAACCTCGCGTTTGTCACCGATTGCGCCGATCACGCCGACACCGCCGACGTTCCCGATCGCCCGCGCAAAATCGTGCACGTCAACCTCAACACGGTCGACTTCGACGGCACGCTGAAATTTTTCACGCAAGCGCTTGGCTTTCGCGTCGTCGATGATAATGCGCCGCTGTGGTTCCTGCACTGCGACAATTCCGATCATTGCTCGATCGTGCTGTGCAAGCTGAACCTGCCCACCCTCAACCACATCGCGTTCGACATGCCGGAGATCGATTCGGTGATGCGCGGCATGGGCCGCATGAAGGACAACGGCTATCCGATCGAATGGGGTCCCGGCCGCCATGGGCCGGGCAACAATGTCTTTGCATATTTCTGCGGCCCCGACGAAGTGCCGCTGGAATACGCGGCCGAAGTGCTGCAAATCGACGACAGCTACCAGCCGCGGCCGTCCGATTATTGGAAATTCAAGCCCGGCCGCTCCGACCAATGGGGCATCACCCAGCCGCGCTCACCGCGCTACTACCGGGTGCAGCGGCTGTTCGGCTTTACGGCGGATGGCGATCGGCTGGGGTGACGAAACGGCGCCGGTTTAGCGCCAGCCTGTGGATAACTAGGACAAGCCGGTTCGGCCTTGCCCTCCACTCGCCCCGCCCTATCTTCGCACCGCATCCTGGCTACCCTGGCGAATCACCATGCGCTTTACGCCGCAATTTCTCGACGAGCTGCGCGCGCGGCTTCCGGTTTCGGAAGTCGTCGGCCGGCGCGTGAAATTGCGTAAGGCGGGGCGTGAATGGAAAGGGCTGTCGCCGTTCAACAAAGAGAAGACGCCGTCGTTCTTCGTCAATGACCAGAAGGCGATGTGGTTCGATTTCTCTTCGGGCAAGAACGGCAACATTTTCGACTTTCTCATGCTTACCGAGGGGGTGAGCTTCCCAGAGGCCGTCGAGCGGCTTGCGGTAGAGGCTGGCGTGCCGTTGCCGGTGATGACGCGGGAAGCGGCGGCGTACGAAGAACGGCGGAAGTCGCTGCACGACATCGTCGAACTCGCCGCCAAATATTTCGAAGCGACGCTCGCTTCGCGCAACGGGGCGCGTGGCCGTGGTTATCTGCTCGACCGCGGCATCCATGCGGCGACACAGCTCAAATTCCGCCTCGGTTATGCGCTCTCGGAGCAATATGCGCTCAAGGAGCATCTCGGCGCCCTGAAAATCTCGGTCGAGGACATGGCGGAAGCCGGCCTCGTCGTCACCGGCGAGGATATTCCGGTGCCGTACGATCGCTTTCGCGATCGCGTGATATTTCCGATCAGCGATTGGCGCGGCCGGGTCATCGCCTTTGGCGGCCGCGCGCTCGATAAAGAGGTCTCCGCCAAATATCTCAATTCGCCGGAGACGCCGCTCTTCCACAAGGGCGCGATGCTCTACAACATCGCTGCCGCGCGCAAGGCTGCCCACGACGGCGCGCGCGTCATCGCCGTCGAAGGCTATATCGACGTCATCGCCATGGTCACTGCGGGCTTCGAGGGGACCGTGGCGCCGCTCGGCACTGCGCTCACTGCCGAGCAATTGGCGCTGATGTGGCGGATGGCGGACGAGCCGATCTTGTGCTTCGACGGCGACGAAGCCGGCAGACGCGCCGCCTATCGCGCGATCGATCTGGCGCTGCCGCTGCTCAAGCCCGGCAAGAGTTTGAAGCTCGCGACGCTGCCTGACGGCCAGGATCCCGACGACCTCGCCCAGTCCGCCGGGCGCGAGGCGATCGACGACGTGCTGTCCGCGGCGCGTCCGTTGGCGCAAGTGCTATGGGCGCGCGAGAGCGAGGCGGGTCCGTTCGACACGCCGGAACGGCGCGCCGCGTTCGAGGCGCGCGTCGGCGAAGTGACGGCGGCAATCGCCGATGAGTCAGTACGCCGTTACTACCGCCAAGATTTTTCGGAAAAACTTCGCCATATGTTCAGGCCGGCGGAAATCTCGACGCGCCGCGGCGGCTTCAACAAGGCGGGCTTCGACCGGGGTGCGAGCGGCAGGCCCTACAGTCAAAATGCTCGGTCGGGGAACACAGCGGGGTCCGCGGCGGCGACATTTGGCCGAGACGACACCTATGTGGCGACGAGCGCCAATCTTGCGGCAAGCCCGTTGCATCGCGGCCATCGCGCCGCGATCCCGCGCCGCGAAGCGCTGATCCTGGAAGCAGCGCTCAACCACCCCTGGCTTTTGCACGATCACCTCGAGGAACTCGCTGCCGCCGAGTTCCGCCACGGCGATACGCAGAAGCTCAAAGGCGCGCTGATCGATGTCTTCGCCCATCATTTCGCCGACGATTTCGCCAAAGACACAAACCCGGATGGCGACGGCGAGCGCGCGGCGCTCGCGGCCGAACTCGCGAAGCAGGGATTCGCCGATCTCCTGGAGCGCATCCATCGCACCATCACCACCCCCTCGGTCTGGGGCGCGCGGCCGGAAGCCGCCGCAGCCGATGTTTTGTTGACCTGGAAGCAGCTCGTTGCCTTGCATCGGCAATGGCATTCCCTAACTAGGGAACTTAGAGACGCGGAGACTGCGCTCGGGGCGGACAATACCGAGGCGAACTACGCGCGGTTGCGCGACGTCAAAGCCCGGCTGTCCTCGCTCGATGGAACTGAGGCCCTGGTCGAGGGCTTCGGGGCATCGTCGGGGCGGGCCACGAGGTCGCTGTAGTTCGGTTATTTCCCTCCCCCGAAAAGGTTACGGGCGGAAGGAGCGCTGGACTCTAGGCCGCCGGCAAGGGAAGGAATAAGAGGTCGCCTTCCCGGCTAGGGTTAGTCGGAGCTTAACGGAGTTCCGCCACATTTGGCCTCGATTTGGGCGGTGCGGATGGGCAGGTTGGCCTTTTGCGCTGCCCTTTTTGGCCGGAGCCCTGACGACCCCCAGCCAGCCGGGGGCGGGAGCCGGCCCAACAACAAGGGACCGCAGGGTTTAGCCCCGTGGTGCCGGTGTGTGCTCTCCCTCTCCCTAGGGGCGAGACTCACGACATAGAGTAGGGGGACGCAGGACGCGCCCCGTGGAGACAGAGACATGGCAACCAAGAGCGTGGCCTCCAAACCCGTAGCGACCAAGGCCAAAATAGTGCGACCTAACGGGTCGGCCCCGCAAAAGGATGCCGAAACTCCGGAAAAGGAGACCCCGGAAACGCCAGATGCCCCGCTGCCGCTGCTCGACCTGTCCGACGCCGCCGTCAAGAAGATGATCAAGTCCGCCAAGAAGCGCGGCTACGTCACTTATGAGCAGCTCAATGCGGTGATGCCCTCCGAGGAGGTCACCTCGGAGAAGATCGAAGACATCCTGGCGATGATGAACGAGATGGGCATCAACGTCGTGGAGACCGAGGACGCGGAAGCCGACGGCGAGGAGGCCGAGGAGGCCGAAGAGGAAGAGAGCGAAGGCGGCGAAGTCGTCGAAGTCGCGGCCAAAACCCCCGCCAAGTCGGAGGCCAAGGAGCCGACCGAGCGCACCGACGACCCGGTACGCATGTACCTGCGTGAAATGGGTTCGGTGGAGCTGCTCTCCCGCGAAGGCGAAATCGCCATCGCCAAGCGCATCGAAGCCGGCCGCGAGGCCATGATTGCCGGGCTGTGCGAGAGCCCGCTGACATTCCAGGCCGTCATCATCTGGCGCGACGAGTTGAACGAGGGGAAAGTCTTCCTCCGCGACATTATCGATCTCGAAGCAACCTATGCCGGCCCCGACGCCAAGCAGGTCGCGCCGGGTGTGGCACCTGGCGGCGATCCGTCGGCCATGGGGCCGGGTTCGAATATGGGTTCCAATCCGGGCGCCGGCGCTGCGAACGGCATGCCGGCCGGCAACGGCGGTTTTGCGCCGCAGCCGGTGCAGACCGTGGCGCCGCCTTCGGCGCCGCCCGGCGCCACGCCCTTCAAGCCGCAGCCCGCGGGTGACGGCGAGGAAGGCGGCGAAGAGGCCGCGATCGCCGATGCCGATCTCGACGAGGACGATCTCGAAAACTCGATGTCGCTTGCGGCCATCGAGGCCGAGCTCAAGCCGAAAGTGCTCGAGACCTTCGACAATATCGCCGACGCCTTCAAGCGGCTGCGCCGGCTGCAAGAGATCGACATCCAGAACAAGCTGTCGAGCGGCAACGACAAGCTGTCGCCGAACCAAGAGCGCAAATATAAGAAACTCAAGGAAGAGATCATCGCCGAGGTGAAGTCGCTGCGGCTCAATCAGGCGCGCATCGATGCGCTGGTCGAGCAGCTCTACGGCATCAACAAGCAGCTCGTCGGCCACGAGGGCCGGCTGATGCGGCTTGCCGAAAGCCACGGCGTCGCCCGCGAGGACTTCCTGAGAAACTATCAGAGCTCCGAGCTCGACTCGCGCTGGCTCAACCGCGTGTCGAAGCTGTCCGCCAAGGGCTGGAAGAATTTCGTCGCCCGCGACAAGGACCGCATCAAGGAATTGCGCACGCACATCCACACCCTCGCCACCGAGACCGGGCTCGAAATCGGCGAGTTCCGCAAGATCGTGCACATGGTGCAGAAGGGCGAGCGCGAAGCACGCCAGGCCAAGAAGGAGATGGTCGAAGCCAACCTGCGGCTCGTCATCTCGATCGCCAAGAAATATACCAACCGCGGCCTGCAATTCCTCGACCTCATCCAGGAAGGCAATATCGGGCTGATGAAGGCCGTCGATAAGTTCGAATATCGCCGCGGCTACAAGTTCTCGACCTATGCGACCTGGTGGATTCGCCAGGCGATCACGCGCTCGATCGCCGATCAGGCGCGCACCATCCGCATTCCGGTGCACATGATCGAGACCATCAACAAGATCGTACGCACCTCGCGCCAGATGCTCAACGAGATCGGCCGCGAGCCGACGCCGGAAGAGCTTGCCGAAAAGCTCGGCATGCCGTTGGAAAAAGTGCGCAAGGTCCTGAAAATCGCCAAGGAGCCGCTGTCGCTCGAGACGCCCATCGGCGACGAAGAGGATTCGCATCTCGGCGATTTCATCGAGGATAAGAACGCGATCCTGCCGATCGATGCGGCGATCCAGTCGAACCTGCGCGAGACCACGACGCGCGTGCTCGCTTCGCTTACCCCGCGCGAAGAGCGCGTGCTGCGCATGCGCTTCGGTATCGGCATGAACACCGATCACACGCTGGAAGAAGTCGGCCAGCAGTTCTCGGTGACGAGAGAACGCATCCGCCAGATCGAGGCGAAGGCGCTGCGCAAGCTGAAGCATCCGAGCCGAAGCCGCAAGCTGCGGAGCTTCCTCGACAACTGACCCTCATCCGCTTGTCCCTGTAGATGCGGTGACTTAAGCGCGGATTTCCGTTTGCGCGGGAATGAGCGGTTATGCGGCGGCTTGCACGTTTCCTCCGCAACGCGTACCGGATTTCGCCGCCTCCGCGCCCTCCTGCAGACTTAAAATTCGCGCACGATCGGTCAATGATGCCGGATCCGGGGGCGGCGTTGCGCACTCGCGCTTTTATCGAGCTTGTTGCGTCACGCGGGGCATTAGCGCATGGCCGCCGAAGGGAACGTCAAAGGACGCAGTATAGAAATCAACGGCGACACCGCCGATCTTTTGGAGGCACGCGCCGCCGCCCTCGGTATCAGCGTCGCGGAGTTGATGGCCGCAATCGTCGGCGATAAGCCGGCCGGCCCCCAAGGCCCGCCGCCGAGGGCGAACCGTTCGACCCGCGCTGGCGCGAGGTCAAAGCCTGGATCGACAGCTGGGGCAAGCCGAACGAATTACCGCGGCCGAAGCTCGGCAAGTGACAGAGCGGATCGTAGCGCGGCGGGGCCCCACGGTCCGCGCAACGGCGATCGCCGGATGACAGCAGTCAGACAGCAGAAATTCCGGCAGGCGGTCTGGCGTGTAATCCCGCGGCAGGTTGTTGAGCGCAACGCGGTAAAACCGCCAACTGGCATAGCCGCCCAAGGCAAGGAGCACCGGTCCCTGCAGACTGTGCAGGCAAAATAACGACCACAGCCCGAGCGCGGCGGACACCAGCGCCATACCGGCGGCAATCAGCAGCATCGCCTGGCAGCGCCACAGCGGCCAGCCTTCGGTGAAGCGGATTGTGCCGGGAGCGCCAACGGCGAGTTGAGCATGCAGATCGTGGACGAAGGCGCGGTAGTGCGCGGCAAGCGCGGCATCGGCATAGCCGCCGGGATTGCAATTGAGCACGGTGACGACATTGCCGTCGGCAAAGGTGATCGCGCAACTCTCGATATTAGACTTGCCGGCGCTGGTTTTCATGTGCACCGCGGCGATGTTGCCGAGAGGCTCCGCGCCGGGCAAGCCCTTTGCGGTGCAGGAAAGCCCATCGGGGTTAAGCGCGATGCCACGGTCGAGCCAATGCAGTGCGCGGCGGCGGTTGAGGAAAAAACAGACGTCGTAATGGTGCGTCTCTTGCGGCAGCGCGCCGGATCCACCGTCGGGCAGAGTTTGGGAGTTCGTGCCGGAGAGATCGTCGGGCAATGTGGCGAGCATGGCGGAGTCCCGGAAGCTGCGGCGCAATCGCGGGCTGGCATTAGCTCTAGATGGCTTTAAGGGGCGGTAGCAGTTTCATTCAAATTGAGGCGAATGGTGCTAAAAAAGGCGTCATGCCAGTATGGTCACTTCATCCGCAACTGGAAAACGACACCACGGCGGTTGGCAATTTGACGCTGTCGCGGGTGCTGGCGATCAATGACGCCGATTATCCGTGGCTCGTCCTGGTCCCGCGCCGCGCCACCATCGTCGAGATTGCCGACCTCGGCGGCGAGACGGCCCTGCTGATGGAAGAAATCCTGCAAGCGTCGCGCGCTCTCAAAGACGTTACGCGCTGCGACAAGCTCAATATCGCGGCGATCGGCAACGTCGTGCCGCAGCTCCACGTTCACATCGTCGCGCGCTGGATCAACGATCCGCTGTGGCCGAAGCCGGTGTGGGGGCAAGGCACGCCGCGCCCCGGCAAGGCTGCATCTTTCACTGGCTTTCTTGCCGCGATTCGGTATCGGCTTGGGATTGAGGGGTGAACTCACCTACTCCGCCGAAGACCGGAAAGCAGTGAGGACTGCGGCCGACAGGCCGGCCCGCGGCTTCGATTAAGCGTTCGCCGACCGCGGCGGATCAATCGGCGGTGGGAAAACGCCGGCGGGCGGCGGCCGATTGGTCGGTCGCCTCGTCGATCACGGCGAACGCCGTCTCGATGGCGCCGGCCACGGTGGCGACGATGCGCGCCAGGCCGCGACGCCAAAGCACCGGATGTTTAGCGGAAAGGGATAAAGCCGTCATAATGCCTGTCTTTCGAAAGAGCTGAATTGCTGCGGACACGCCGATTTCAAATACGCGTCGATGACGCCAGGATGCGTTCGATCTCGCGCTCGGCTTCGTCGGTGAGGAATTTGCCGCCGCCTTCGAGATAGGTCGCGATTTCGCGTTCAGCGGCGCGCCGACGCCCCTCCGCCATCGAATTGAACAGGCGGCTGAAGAAACCACGCCAGTGCTTCGGCTTCGCCGTAGCGAAAAATTCGTACTGTCCGTCCGCGGTGCGGGCGTATGCCATGGTATCATTCTCCGGATCGACGCTCGCCGGCGCAAAAGGCGTCTTACGCGAGCTCTCTTGATTTGTTGCATTGCAATATATTCAGAGAGGCCTGTACTGCAATGCATTGGAATGCATGGATTCCATGCGTCCCCCTCATACTTTGCACTGCAATATAAGCGTCACAAAGCCACAATGGGGCCAAACGGCCGAAAAACCCAAGCTTTGCCGCAGCCGACGGCCGTTTTGCCGTCGCAAGCGTTGCGGAAGGGTTAACGTCGCGGAGACGAATCCTCCCGCGGGCTTTGAGTTGTGTCTAAGTTTCATTGTGGCGAGGAATGACAATGAGTGGGGGAACCCGGTTCGACCCAGACCGACGGTTGTCGGAATGGCGCTGTCGACGCAGGATCGCCGAAGATATCGGGATCGCCGTGCTTGACTTGGCGGATCGTGCGCGCGACGCCAGTCGTTCCTCGATGGGCTACCTCCTTGAAATGTCGCGCTGGAAGCCGGCGGAGCGGCAGTGGCCGGCCGAAAGCGCGGAGGGCTGAGTTTGGTTTTCCGCATCCTCCTTGCGGCACGCAGCTCTTCTCCGTGCTAATATTATTATCTGCGCAGCAATGAGGAGAAGCCGGGCATGTCGGCCGGCCTTTGTTTCCGTCGTGCCGCGGTGCTGGCCGGCGCCGCGCTCGCGCTCGCGGAGATATTCGGCGCGTCGAGCGCGTTCGCCTTTTCCGCGTCCTTCGCCTGGTGCCCCGACGCTTCGCCGAATTTTCAGCTCAACGACGTGCCGGCCGGAACGGTGAACTTACAGTTTGCCATGACCGATCTCGACAAGCCGTCGTTTCATCATGGTGGCGGCACGGTCGGTTACCGCGGCCAGCCAGAAGTGCCGTGCGGCGCCTTCGCCTCGGGTTTTGTCGGCCCAGCGCCCCCGCCGGGCGAAGTGCACACCTATGAGTTCGTCATCAAAGCGCTGGCGCAGAATGGCACGGTGCTGGCGACAACCACGGCGCGGAAGAATTTTCCGGAGTGAGAATTCGCTTACGCGCGGTACGGTGATGGCGGCACGTCTCAACCGGCTCTCGCCAAGCGGCAGTCAGATCCACCTCCGACAGCGAACGAATTAGTTCCTGGTTGCACCGCTCACTTTTTGTTTCAACGCTCCGCTGTGTCGCCAAGCGCACGTTCCGTCGTCACGACATCACCTTTCATCCATCATCAAACGGACGAAGCGAGGCCGGATTCGCCTAACACAACGCGGGCGGTGAGGGCTTTAGGAGTCACAGGATGCGTCGTTCGCGTTTTGCCGGCTGGAGCCGGATGGGAATAGTCGTGCCGTCAATCGCAGCTCTCTTGGTAGTCATCGCCGCCAACCCGGCCTTGGCGCGGTCGCATGGACACGGGCACTATCTGCATCACATTCATTTTGCCCAACGGCATCGGGTGGCGATGCGCGCGCCGTATCCGAGTGTCTCTCGCCCGTTTGCTTCCATGCAGTACGTCGAACCTCGCGCCGGCTTCGTCGAGAGTGGCTGGGCGCAGCCCAACGGGAGGGAAAGTCTTTGGCGCCAGAGCGCCCGGCGCGAAAATCAATGGAGCGAAAATAGACGGACCGCGTTCGGCGGCTATTCTGACATCGACGGCATGGCGGCGCAGCAGGCGAGCGCCGCCGGCGTTCCCGTCTCACTGGTCGAACGCGTCATCAAGCGCGAGAGCGGCGGCAATCCGCGCGCGGTCAGCCGCGGCAATTATGGCTTGATGCAGATCCGGCTCGGCACCGCGCGGGCCATGGGCTACAGCGGTTCCGCCGCGGGACTGCTCGATCCGCAGACCAACATAAGCTACGCGGTACGTTACCTCGCCGGGGCCTATCGCGCCGCCGGAGGCAACGAGAGCCGCGCCGTCGCGCTCTATGCCCGCGGCTATTACGACGTGGCCAAGACGCAAGGTTTCTCGCCACGTGGCTTCTCGCCCTACGGCGCGCCATCGACGATGGCGTCCAATGCGTTTGGCGAACCGGAGTTCGCGACCTATCAGCCGGCGTTCCAGGGCGAGGACCAATTCGCAAGCGCAGCGCGCTATCGCCGATGGCGGTCGCGTCACCACCCAGTCTAAGGCGATCCGCCGTTGCGGTCGCGCGGTTGGCGGCTTTCTAGAGCGCCGCCACCGCGCTCACTTCGATTAGAAACTGCTCCTGCACCAACCGGTCGATGATCAAGAGCGTGTTCGGCGGATAGGCGCCGTCCTTGAACAGTTTCGGGAATTCGCGCGTGCGGTAGGCCATGAATTTCGTAATATCCTGCGAGTGCATCAGATAGGTGGTGAACTCCACCAAGTTGGCAAAGCTTGCGCCCTGCGAGGTCAGGGCGGCGCCGATATTGGCGAAGGCAAGCGCGCACTGCGCGTCGAAATCGGGCGGCGCTTTGCCCTCCTTATCGGCGCCGACCTGGCCGGCAATGAACAGGAACTCCGACGCCTTGACCCGCGTCAGTTGCGAATACTGCCCCAGTGGCTTGCCGAGAGTTTCCGGATTGAGAATTTGAATCTGGGCCATGGCATGCTCCGCGGTGTGTTCGGTGAATGGAACTGCAGATTATCGCGGCAAGATGGCGAGCGCACTGGCACTTGCGGGGCGCGACGGCCTTCCCATCTGTGTGAAACGGGGCGAGAAGGATAGATGGAATGAGCTTTTCACGCGCAGGCTTCGCCGCCTCCCCATTCGCCGCCGCCGAACCCTACGACGCCGCGTCGCGGCGTGCGGCGCTCGACCGGCTCGACATGCTGGCGAGGGCATTCGATACCGCGTTCATCCTGCCGGGCACCAATGTGCGGTTTGGCGTGGAATTGCTGCTTCGCCTCGTGCCAGGCATTGGCGATGCTATGGCCTCTATGCTGTCGTTTTATCTGCTCTATGAAGCGCGAAGGCTCGGCGTGCCGCGACTTCTCTTTGCGCGTATGCTCGGCAATGTCCTGCTCGAGGGCACGGTCGGCATGGTGCCGCTGGCGGGTGATGCGTTCGACGTGTTTTTCCGCGCTAACCGCCGCAATGTCGCCCTGCTGCGCAAGCATTTCGCGGGGGTGGGCTACTGAACCCTCCGCGGCAAATTTAGCGAGAACTCAGCAGGCCTTCTTCCAGTCCTCGTCGCGCGTTTTTTTCTTCGCACCCGAGCGGGCGATGCTCTTGATCTTGGCCGGCGGCCGGCCGGACTTCTCCGCGATGTCGCGGTCCTGCTCGATCAGAAATCCGTGCGCCGGCTTGTCGCCATCGATGCCGCCGAGGAGCGCGCGCGGGACCTTGCGGTTCGAGCGCTGCGTGCCGTCCTCATAAAGGACGTCGAACATGACGAACTCTGAATTCTGTCCCGGTTTTCTCGGCATTATTCTTCTCCGTTCTTGTTGGAACATGGCTGGCGAAACGAGGCTTGCCCCGTTCCGAATCATGCTCGGCAGCGAGTGTGAACGAAAACGCCGGCGCCATTATGACGCCGGCGTTTCATAAAATCCGTCAGTTACGCCGCTCGCAGATTGGTGGCGGCGGATTTGCCGCTGCGCCGGTCGGCCTCGATGTCGAAGATGACCTTCTGGCCCTCGTTGAGGGTGCTCATCCCGGCGCGCTCGACGGCCGAGATGTGAACGAACACATCGGGGCCGCCCGCGTCCTGGACGATGAAGCCGTACCCCTTCTGGGCGTTGAAAAACTTGACGGTACCTTGAGCCATGCGGCCCTCCATTTGAAACGCATCATGCGTTTTGCGGCCGTGCGAACCATTCGCGCGGTCTTCAATCCGGATTTTGCGTTGCTTGAGAAAGGCCCTTCAGGGCGAGACGGCAAGGCAGGCTAAATCGCGAATGGCGCGTATATACTGGCGCTTTGCTGGTTTGGCAATCGCAGCCCCTTCGCCGGCCTGCCCTACGTTAATCAGTTCCCTGGACGATGCGGATGTCGCGCACCGCGCCGTCGCCCAGCGCATCGAGGGCCTTCTTATAGGCGGGGCTGTTATAGGCCGCGATCGCCTGCTCCAGGCTCGGAAACTCCGAGATCACGATGCGCTCCTTCTGCCCGGCCTCGAAGGCGGCCGCGGCAGTGCCGCGCGCGATATAGCGGGCGCCGAACGGCGTCACCGCCGGCGGCGCCAGTTTGGCATAGGCTTCGAGTTTTTTCGGGTCGGAAATCGAGCGATAAACGGTCACCCAGTAGGCCTTCGGCATTTTGCAAACTCCCTGCGATGGTGTCGAGGCACGACAGTACGTCACGACAATAGCTCCAAGGGGAGCCGGTCGGGCGTATAGCCGCGCGGCGCATTATTCATCATCAGCCGGGTCAAAGGCCAGCACAGGGATACGCCCATCGCCATCGGAATGAGGGCATGCACATCGCCCGTGCTGATCAGGATTCCGATCGGCGTAACGATAAAAATAAGCCCGGCGGCGATCAATGTGCCAAACAGCATCCTGTAGCGCCATCGCGCCATACCGGCGCTGAAGTGGATCGTTCCGCAGCCGTGCGTGACCAGCCGCGTGTGGAAATCGCGCACAAACTCGCGATAGAGCGGCGTTTGTGCCTGGTCCGGCAGGCCGCTCGAAGACGCATTGGAAACCGTGACGGCCGGACCCTCGACAAATTCAATTTTGCACTGATCGATCACATTGGCGGCATTGCCCAGTGCTGCCGTTTGCAGGTGCACCGCGGCGATATCGGCATAGGATTGCCGGTACGCCGCACCACCGCTCGTCCAGGCGATGGCGGAATCGTCGAGGGCGATGCCATGATTAGGGTTGCGCCAGACAAGACGCGCACCGCCGGCGACGTAAAAGTACACGTCGTAGGAGCGCGAATTTTCCGGGCGTGGCGGCGAGTCGGGCATAACCAAATGCTTGGTCGATCCGGGAGGTGTCCGGTTCAAGTCGATTTGCGCTTTGGCTCATCCAGATGATGCGCACGACGAGGGACAATTTGCTATGCTCCCGGCAGGGTCGCCAGGATGGACGCCGGGAGGAAGGCTCGCCATGTCGTTTTTCAGCGCGCTGTTCGGCCGCGGCAAGTCGGCGTCCGCCGCAAAGCTCTCCGATCCCGTCGAATACAAGGGCTATATCATCCGCGCCTCGCCGTACAAGAACAACGGCCAGTATCAGACCGCGGGCGTAATCGCGCGCGACGTCAGCGGCGAGCGCGAGGAACATCGCTTCATCCGCGCCGACACCTATGCGTCCTACGACGATGCCGTGACTTTCACCATCAACAAAGCGCGTCAGATCATCGATCTGCAGGGCGAGCGGATTTTCGATTGACGTGTTGTTCCCTCCCCCTTGTGGGCCCACGAGGGGGAGGGAAAATCAGGTTGCTCAGGACAGTCCTTCGACGATGCGCAAATCGCGGTCGGCGCCATTGTTGAGCATTTTGAGCGCCGCCTGATAGCCGGGACTGTCGTGAGCAGCAGCGGCTTTCTCGACGCTGTCGAACTCGATCACAACGACGCGTTCCTTGACGCCCTTCTCGTAGGCCTTGGCGGCGGTGCCGCGGGCCAGGAAGCGGCCGCCCGCGGCGGCAATCGCCGGTCCTGCCAGCTTGGCATATTCGGCAAGCGCCGTCGGGTTCGAAATGGAAAAGTAGGTGGCAATCCAATAGCCCTTAGCCATGACGTTCTCCCTCAATTGCGTCGGGGGCAGATTATCAGGCCAGATGCGGCGAAGGCCAGAGCGGGTATGAGGCGCGCTTCGCCCATTGCCCCCTCGGAGTCACAATAAACCCGCAAGATTTAATGCAGATTGCGCCAACATCACCACGCCAACAACAGCCGGCCGAAATCGTAAATGACGGCGCCGAGCACGCAAACCAACAGGCCGCCCCCGATCAGGCCGAGCATGATGGCCGAATTCACCCGCGCAAGGGTGTGTCTGTCAAAATGGGTCTTGTCGGCGAGATGGGTCATAATCCCGTCCCCTGGCAGCTCACTGCCCTCGCCCCGACGCCCCTCGCCCCGACGCCGCTCCGTAACCAGTTTAATTCAACTCGAGACTTCTTAGCATCATCCGATGAAACAAGCCAGCCTTGCAATCGCCGCGTGGCTTCCGTGGCCGCAGCTCAAATAAAGCCGCCCATCGCAACCCGCGGATTTGGCCTAACCTTCAGCCAAACAAACACGCTACCAAGGAGGCGCCGCAATGCATGTGTTCAGCGTGGTGGAGCAGGCCGAGTTCGACCCGAAGAAACACGTCGAGAAAATACTCGGCACGATTGAAGCCGGCGATGTGACCGTCGCCTGTTGGGAACCGGGGCAGATCAGCCCCTATCACTGTCACCCGAAAGCCACCGAGATCTACTTCTGCTTCGAAGGCGGCGGGACCATGCGGACACCGAAACAGACCGTTGCGGTGGTGCCCGGCGGTTTTGTCGTCCATCCGCCCGGTGAGGTGCACGAATATGCCAACGGCCCGCAGCGTACGCTGCTGTTCCGCGTCCGCTACGGCGGCGACATGGCCGCGCACCATCTGGACTGGCGCGGCCGCCCGGGCTGGACGCAAAGCGCCACGGACGCCGACTATTATCGCCGGCATCCCGTGACCTGACCATCCATCTTACCGATTACTGGTTGGCGCCATGGTTGATGGGCGCTTCGTTCTGGACGCAAAAATCCGCGTTGCCGCGTTTGGCCGCTTCGCATTGCGTCATGGAATCGTAGGCGTAATCCTGACCCGATCCGGTCTAAGGCAGAAGTTGTGATGGACGTAGCTGGATTGCGCAAAAGCACTCGATCCCGCCAAGGCCGCCGCGAGAACAGCCTCCGTAATAACCATGCGCATCGTATTTCTCCGTGGTGAATTCACTACCAACGCCCGCGTGGGGCGGGGTGTTCCTTTCGCAATGACTCGCGGCGGTCCCCGGTGTAACCGTAGCCACGCATTTGGTCGCATCAGGCGAGAAAGGTGAAGATGAATGTTCAAGAAACCGCATTGTCCCGTCATCGCCATCGAGGAGCATTATTGGGACGAAGAGCTCGCCAAGACCTATACCGGCGGCGAGGCCGGCCGGCCGGGCGAACAGTCCAAGCGGCTGCATGATTTCAACACGGTCCGCATCAAGGAAATGGACGAAGCCGGCATCGACATTCAGGTGATCTCGCACGGCGCGCCATCGACGCAAAAACTGCCCGCCGAAACCGCCGCCGCTCTGTCCCGCCGCGTCAACGACCGGCTACACGCCGTCGTCGCCGGCAATCCGCGTTTTGCCGCCTTCGCCGCCCTACCGACCGCCGTCCCGGAAGCGGCCGCCGACGAGCTCGAGCGCACCGTCAAGCTCGGCTTCAAAGGCGCCATGCTGCACGGCCTCGCCAACGGCACGTTCCTCGACCACAAGCGTTTCTGGCCGATTTACGCGCGCGCCGAAGCGCTCGACGTGCCGATCTATCTGCATCCCTCGCTACCCAACGCCGACGTCATGCGCATCTATTATGAGGATTATGTCAAAGACTTCCCGATGGTGGCGCGGCCGGCTTGGGGCTACACGGTCGAGACCGCTACGCTCGCCATACGGCTGGTGCTCTCCGGCGTATTCGAGCAGCATCCGAAGCTGAAAATCATTCTCGGCCATCTCGGCGAGACGCTGCCGTTTCTGGTCTGGCGCATCGATCAGGCGCTGGCGCGGCCGGGACAAAAATCGATCAGCTTCCGCGACATCTTTTGCGGCAATTTCTACATCACGACCAGCGGCAATTTCTCTAATCCGGCGCTGTTGTGCTGCGTCATGGAGATGGGCATCGACCATATCCTATTCGCGGTCGACTGGCCGTTCGTGATGAACCCGCCGGCAACGCAATGGATGGAAGGCGTCCCGCTGTGCGACGAGGACAAGGCCAAGATCCTGTCCGGCAACGCCAAACGGCTGTTGCGGATGTGATGCCGCATCGAGCGTAGGCGAGTAGCTTCATCCGCGCTAAAGTTCGGATTGGGAGCGAAGCATGTCCACCCTTGCCGGCGGCGCGGTCCCCAAGGTCGCGCCGCAAGTTTACGATCGCATCCGCGCACTGCTGCGAGCCGGCAAGAACGACGAGGCGATCGTCGCCGCCTGCGCCATCTCGGTCATCCGCCCCGACGATCTCATCGCCAAAGAATTGCTGTTCGACGCGTTTTTCCAGAAGCGCGACTGGTTGCCGGCGCACGCGCTCGCCGAAGAGCTGACGCGCCGCGAGCCCGACGTTCCGCGCTTGCAAAAGGCGCTGATCGCCACGCTGTCGAACATGAAGCGATACGACGAGACGATGGCGCAGGCCTACCACTATATCGTGCGGCATGGCGAAGACCTCACCATGCTCGACGCGCTCAAGGTGGCGTATTTCTATACCGGCAAGACCGACGACGCGATCCGCTACGGCCAACGCGCGCTCGAGATACGCGATGCGGAAGCCTGCGCCGATCCGCCCCCGGTCGCGGTGATCGAGCCGGAGGGACCGCCCTCCGGACAGAACGTCATCTCGTATTCGCTCTGGGGCAAGGCGCCGTTTTATGCTTACGGCGCCATGATCAATCTGCTGACGAGCCGCACCGTCTATCCGGGCTGGACCTGCCGTTTCTATGTCGCCGCCGATGTGCCGCGCGCCTGTGTCGCCTATTTGCGCGATAACGGCGCGGACGTCCGCAACATCGAGGACGAATATCCCGGCGTCGGCCTGTTTCAGCGCTTCCTGGTGATGAACGACCGCACGGTCGGGCGCTTTCTGGTTCGGGATTGCGATGCACGGCTGTCCGCGGCGGAAGCCGACCTGGTGCGGCAATGGATCGATTCGGGCCATCCGTTTCACGTCGTGCGCGACCACGTGCTGCATAACGAGCTGATGATCGGCTGCCTGTGGGGCGGCCGCACCGACTGCGGCATCGACATCGTCGACCTGATGAAGCGCTATTTCACCGTCGGGCCCAACGCCAGACACGGCCACGACCAGCGCATGCTCGGCCGCCTGCTGTGGCCGCTCATCCGGGGTCGCTGCCTGGTTCACGACAAATGTTACCGCCTTGCCGGCGTGCATCAGGTCGCGCTACCCGATCCGAAAAGCCATTTCGGCGCGGGGCATCAGAACACCGCCGCGGTGCTGAAGGAAGCCGAAGAGTTAGGCATCCCGCGTCTGCTGTGAGGCGAAATGTGGCGCTGCGCCCGGCTTGGACCTACCTTGAGCCGGCTTTCTCCCGGCCGTTCGCGCTATGCAGAAATGACGAAAACCGTTAGGCTTTAAGGCGGTTGAGGGACCCATCTAAATCAAGCTTCGATGATGCCGGGAGGGCGACATGTCGCACGAATTGTTCTGGCTGGTCATGACCACGGCGATGACGGGATTGATGTGGGTCCCGTACATCCTCGACCGCATCATGGTGCGCGGTCTGATGGGGGCGATGGCGAATCCTGCTCCGGACGACAAGCCGCAGTCGCCCTGGGCAAAGCGACTGATGGCGGCGCATGTCAATGCCGTCGAAAACCTGATTATCTTCGCGCCGCTGGTCCTGGCGACACAGGACCTGAACGTCAATCTGGCGACGCCGACAACGACGTTAGCCTGCCAGCTGTATTTCTGGTCGCGGCTCGTGCACGCGGCGGTCTATACCGCCGGCATCCCGGTGCTGCGCACGCTTGCCTTCGCCGGCGGATTTATCGCCCAGGTGATGCTGGTGCTCGCTTTGTTCAAGCTGGCCTGAACTTTCAGAGCTCGACGCACCGCATGAAGTCGATCGTGGAACTTCGAGATTTGTGTAGGAAGCGGTTACTGTGCAAAGCCGCTTGCGGAAGTAGGGGCGAGTGAGGGGTAGCCTCACATAGTCTGTTTGCATCCCTCCTCACCCGGTGCGGTCTCGCGGCGCCCAACTTCGCCAACCCCTCCCACAAAAAGGGGAGAGAAAACATCTCTAATGCAGCAGCACGTGGCCGGCCTGGATAACGTGCCGCAATTGCGTCTCGGCGACGCCGGCCAGCGTGACGCTGTCGTCGTGGCCGAGATTGATCACCGCGTCGCCATGCGCGTCGGTCGAGATCAGCGCCTGCAATTCCTGCACAGCCTGCGCGTTGGCGAAATGGTCGAGTTCAAGGAATCTTGCTGTGGGTCTTCATAATGGAATCTAGAATCAGTCCGCTGCTGACGGACCTTTATCAACTCACCATGGTCCAGGCCTATCTGGACCATGGCGATACCGATACGGCGGTGTTCGAATTCTTTGCCCGCACCTTGCCGCCGCGTCGCGGATTTTTGCTGGCCGCGGGTCTGGCGCAGGCGCTCGATTTCTTGGAGAAGCTGCGCTTTTCCGATGCCGACCTATCGTGGCTCAAAAGCACCGGTCGTTTCAGCCAGAAGCTGCTCGATTACCTTGCCGGATTCCGTTTTACCGGCGACGTGCATGCCATGCCGGAAGGCACCGTGTTTTTTGCCAACGAGCCGATCCTGCGCGTGACCGCGCCGCTGCCGCAGGCGCAATTCGTCGAATCGCGCCTGATCAACATCCTGCACTTTCAGTCGCTGGTTGCCGCCAAAGCAGCGCGCTGCGTGCTCGCCGCCCCGAACAAGCTGTTGGTCGATTTCGGCATGCGGCGCGCCCACGGCGCCGAAGCGGGATTGATGGCAGCGCGGGCGAGCTACATCGCGGGCTTCGCCGGCACCGCAACAGTACTTGCCGGCGAGGATTTCGGCATCCCGCTCTACGGCACCATGGCGCATTCCTTCATCGAGGCGTTCGACGACGAGGCGGCGGCCTTCGAGAGCTTTGCGCGGTCGCGCCCGGACAATGTCGTGCTGCTGCTCGACACCTACGACAGCGAAGCCGCCGCGCGCAAAGTCGTGGAGCTGGCGCCGCAGCTCAAAGCAGCCGGGATCGCGATCCGCGGCGTTCGCCTCGATTCCGGCGATCTCATCGCGCTGTCGAAAAGCGTGCGCGCCATTCTCGATGCCGGAGGACTGACCGAGACCACGATTTTCGCCAGCGGCGGGCTCGACGAGAATTCGCTGTTGGAGTTCGCCAAGGCCAAGGCGCCGATCGACGGCATTGGCATCGGCACCAGCCTGACTACCTCGTCAGACGCTCCGTCGGCCGATTGCGTTTACAAGATGCAGGAATATGCGGACCTGCCGCGGCGCAAGCGCTCGGAACACAAGGCGACCTGGCCCGGCCGCAAGCAGGTGTGGCGACGCTACGACGCGAGCGGCCGCATGGCCGGCGACCTGCTCTCGCTCGAGACCCGCGACAAGGCCGGCGAACCGCTCATCGGTTTGGTGATGAAGAACGGTAAGCGCGTCGGGCCGTCGCCATCGCTCGATGAGGTCCGGCTTCATGCCAAGCGCGAGCTCGGGCGCTTGCCGGAAAATTTGTCCCGGCTCACGCCGGGCGCCGTTTATCCGGTCGAAGTCGCTGACGATCTGGTCAAGCTTGCCGCCGATGTCGATAGCCGATTGCGCAGAGGCGGTGCGGCGTCATGAGCGCGCCCAACGGTTCGGTCGCAGCGACTTGCGAGACTCTTGCCGCGCTCTGTATTCCCTGCTTGTCGCGGGCGTCGTCACGTCCTGAGCGGTTCGCCTAGGCCGCGCCGCCGCCGCCGAGCGTGGCGCCAAGGCGCCACGCCAGCGCTAAATTCGCGTGGAACCCGAATAACTTATCGCCTTCCGGTAGATACCGCGGCGCAGCGCGTCTGTGTGCAATGCACAATTTATCTTGACTCCGCCGCAAAAGCGGCTCGTAATTCACAAAATAGTCATCCTCGGAAGACCGAGGTCCGGGTCAGCGAATGCGCCATCAAGCGGCTCAGCCCGCATCAAGTCTACCCTCGTTGATGATGCCCTGCCCAGTTTGCGCAGGTCGCATGGTCTTCACCGCCCGCCACCTGATCTCTGCCGACGTCGAAGACACCGTTTACGCTTGCCGCCGCTGCGGCGCCGAGCTGATCCGCACGTCGATGCGCCAAGCGGCCAAGCCTGACACCGACAAGACCTCCGCAGCGGCCTGACGCTTTAACTCAATTGCATTTGCGCCAGCATCGCGCGGCCGAGAAGGCCGTACGGGTTGGCCAGCGTCTCCAGCATTTCGAAGTGGTTGTAGCCCTCCCCGATGAGGAGCTCGACCGGCTTGCCGGCAGCTTGCACTTGGGCTGCAAAGTCGCGGGTCTGCCGCTGAAATTCCGGCGTCTCGCAGGTGCCGTGCGCGACGACGAGCGGCGTATGCAAGCCGTCGAGATGCCGGCGCGCGCTGAGCTTCTCCACCATCGCGTCGGTGAATTTCACATAGGCCGAGCGCTTCGACAGCCGCACCGGCGTAAGATCATACATGCCGCTCGCCAGCAGCGCGCCGCGACAGAAATTTTCCGGCAGGCCCTGCTCGCGCCAGCCTACGGTGAGCGCGCAGCCGGCGAGATGCGAACCCGACGAATGCGCTGAAATGTAAAACCGCTCCCGGTCGCCGCCGAATTTGTCCGCGTTGCGCCAGGTCCAGGCGATGGCGCTGCAGACTTGCTCGTACATCGGCAACAGGTCGCCGCCGGCCTGGTCGACATTGATGAAGTCGATCATGACCGCATGCGCGCCGGCGCGAATAAGCGGCTCGGCCTGGAGCGCATAGTCGGCCGCCTTATTGCGGCGCCAGGCGCCGCCGTGAACGAACAGATTAATGGGCGCGTTCGGCGTGGCGCTGCGGAAAATGTCGAGCTGCTCGTATTCGCTCTCCCCATAAGCGACGCGCTGCGGCGGTCCGAGGACGGCGCGCGCCCGCTCGCTGGCGGCGACGCGGCGCAAGACGACGCGGTCGCGATTCCTGGCGTAAACCTCCTGGTCGTAGGCGTCGTCGAGCTGCTGCTGATCCATATCGAGCCAGACCAGCGGGCCTTTGGCCTTGGCGGGCGCGGGCGCCGCCGTGATGGTATTCATGCCTCGTTCTTCCTTTCGTCACCCAAATCTTCGTCACCGAGCCCAAAGGCGGCCTGCTTCTCGGCAAAGCCGGCGACGGCGAACTTGCCGATCGACCGCAGATGGTCCGGACAATATTTGGCGAATTCCTGCGATGCCAGAACGGTGCGTCCCAAGCGGCCGGCGAGCTTCTCGAGGCGGGCCGCCAAATTTACCGCAGGTCCGATGCAGGTAAAGTCCAGCCGGTTGCCGCTGCCGATATTGCCGTAGAGCACATCGCCCAAATGAAGCGCCAGCCCAAAGCGTACCGCGGCACCGTCGCCGCCGGCGGCACGCAGAGCCGCGACTTCGGCGCGCGTCACGTGCGCGGCCTTCAGCGCCGCGGCGCACACGGCCGCATTGTCCGCGCCTTGGCCGATAGGGAATATCGCCAGCAGCCCGTCGCCCATGAATTTGAGCACTTCGCCGCCGTGTTCGACGATCGCCGGCACCTGGCAATCGAAATAGCGATTGAGCAGACCGACAAGAGCTTGCGGCGGCAGCCGATCGGCAAGCCTGGTGAAGCCGCGCATATCGGAAAGCCAGATCGCGGCGTGGATGTCTTCGGTGTCGCCGCGGCGGATGCGGCCGGCAAGGACACGCTCGCCGGCATTCTTGCCGACATAAGTCGTTAGCAGATTGCCGGCGACGCGATAGAAGGCGCGGATTTCGGCAACCCGCGTCAGTGGTGCGATAATGAAATCGATGAACGCGATGTCGGCGTCGGAAAAGCCGCCCGGCTGCCGCGTCGCCCACGAGGCGGTATGAAACTCGCCATCGGTGAAGTGCAGCGGCGAGACGACGTAGTCGGTCACGCCCTCGTCGCGCAGGTCGTACAGCACCGGAAAATCCATCGGACAATCGGCATCGGCGACGCGCCGGCGCAGTGCGGTTCCGGTTTCGCTGACATACACCATCGGGCTGTTGCGAAAGGCGTCGCGTTCCAGCAGATCGAAGCCGCCGTCGGTGATGATCGTTCCGGTGTCGGGCCGCCAGATGAAACGGCGGCCAACGACCTCGGGGTGCAGCGTGCGCACGAACACCATCGCGCGCCACAGCGGCAGGCCGGTGGCGGTGAGGCGCTCGCACAATGCGGTCAGCATCTCATGCGCCAACGGCGCACCGCGCGCGCCGTCAATCAGCCAGTCGACGATCGCCTTTTGGGCAACGGCTTGAGGTGCCACGCCGATACCGATCCCGCTTGTCAGGTAGGGTCCGCGGCGAAGCTTAGCGCAAAATCGACCGATTAGCTTTCGGCATAGCCTTGCAGCCAGGACAGGATCTGCGGCCAGCTCTGATGGCGCACGCGGGAGCCCGCCGAGGCGAAGCCGGAATGCGTCAGGCGCACCGTGGTGACGCCGGCATGCTCGTTGAGATCGAACCGCACCAGCGTTTCGGTGGCCTCCTCGTCCCAATCGGGTAGCCAGGTAAAGGCGAGCGCGCGCGGCCGTTCGATCATGCGATAGATGCCGGTGACTTTGAACGGCTTGCCGCCTATGCCGATGCCGCGCATCGTCCAGCGGCCGCCGGAACGTAGATCGGATTCCATGTCCGTGGTTTCGAAGCGGCCTTTGAGTCCCCACCACTTCACACGTGCCGCCGGATCGGTCAGCGCATCGAAAATGCGCTCGGCCGGCGCCTTGATCGCGATCTCCTCGATGATGGCGTCGATCGTGCTTTGCGCGTTCATCACTCCTCCTCGATCAGACGCTTGAGGCTGTGCAGGCTCTCGCGCCACAGCTCCTGATAATCGCGCAGCCAATCGTCGACCGCGCGCAGCGGCGCGGCGTTCAAGCGGCAGATCCGCACGGTGCCTTGGCTCTCGCTCTGCACCAGACCCGCGCCGCGCAGGAGCCGTATGTGCTTCGAAATCGCCGGTCGGCTGATGCGGAAATTACCGGCGATCTCGCCGACGCTGGCGTGGCGCCGCCGCAACATATTGAGGATTTCCCGCCGGGTCGGATCGGCGATCGCGCGGAACACCGCCTCGCGCTGCCGCGCGTTCAATGCCGTCATCGGAATGTAACCCTATGGTTCCGTTAAAGGAAACCATAGGGTTACGGAGTGTCAAGCTACCGTGGGGGCGTGAGAAGCAAAGACCGCGCGGCTTCCCCGGCCACGGCCTTGTCACAGAAACCGTCTGTATTTTTACCGAAATTTCGACGGACTGGCTTAAAGGACGGACAACGGGCCCTCCGTACAAGTGCGGGGGTCGCCACACGGAGGAACCTCATGACGACGCTCATTCGGCGCTTTCTTCAAGACGATAAAGGTGCAACCGCCATTGAATACGGCCTGATTGCTGCGGGTATCTCCGTCGCGATCATCGTGGCGGTGCAAACTCTCGGCTCCAATTTGAACACGACCTTCACCTCGGTTTCGGGCGCGCTCAAATAAACTCCTAGCGCACCCCATCTTCGAAGCCCCGGCCTCGCGCCGGGGCTTTTTTATTGTCCGAAGCGGCAAAGTGGAAACATCGTTAGCCCAGGTTTAATTCCTTGAAGAAGTCGTTCCCCTTGTCATCGACGACGATGAAGGCGGGGAAGTCGACCACCTCGATGCGCCAGATCGCCTCCATGCCGAGCTCGGGATATTCCAGCGTCTCGACCTTCTTGATGCAGTGCTCGGCAAGGTTCGCCGCGGCGCCGCCGATCGAGGCGAGATAGAAGCCGCCGTGCTTCTTGCAGGCCTCGCGCACCGCGGGCGAGCGATTGCCCTTCGCCAGCATCACCATCGAGCCGCCGGCGGCCTGGAAATCCTCGACGAAAGAATCCATGCGGCCGGCCGTGGTCGGGCCGAAGGCGCCGGAGGCATAGCCCTGCGGCGTCTTTGCCGGTCCGGCGTAATAGATCGGATGGTTCTTGATGTAGTCGGGCAGCCCCTGCCCTTGCTCCAGCCGCTCGCGCAGCTTGGCATGCGCCAGATCGCGCGCCACGATCATCGGGCCGGAGAGCGACAGCCGCGTTTTGATCGGATATTGGGAAAGCTGCGCCAAGATCTCCTTCATCGGCTTATTGAGGTCGATCTTCACCACCGCGCCGCCGAGCTTCGCCTCGTCGACCTCCGGCAGATATTTCGCCGGATTGTGCTCGAGCTCTTCCAGGAACGCGCCGTCCTTGGTGATCTTGCCGAGCGCCTGGCGATCGGCCGAGCACGACACGCCGAGCCCGATGGGCAGCGAGGCGCCGTGACGCGGCAGCCGGATCACCCGCACGTCGTGGCAGAAATATTTGCCGCCGAATTGAGCGCCGACGCCGAGCGACTGCGTCATCTGCAAAATCTCGCGCTCCATCTCCTTGTCGCGGAAGGCGTGGCCGTCCTCGGAGCCGTGGTCGGGCAGCGTGTCGTAATATTTGGTGGAGGCGAGCTTGACGGTTTTCATCGTCAGTTCGGCCGAGGTGCCGCCGATGACGATGGCAAGATGATACGGCGGGCAGGCCGCGGTGCCGAGCGTGAGCACTTTTTCCTTCAGGAACGCCAGCATGCGCTCGCGGGTGAGGATCGACGGCGTCGCCTGGAACAGAAACGCCTTGTTGGCCGAGCCGCCGCCTTTGGCGATGAACAAGAACTTGTAGGCTTCGTCGGCGTCACCGTGGCTTTCCGCATAAAGTTCGACCTGCGCCGGCATGTTGGAGCGGGTGTTCTTTTCCTCGAACATCGAGAGCGGCGCGAGCTGCGAATAGCGCAAATTGCGCTTGAGATACGCATCGCGCGCGCCCTCGGCGAGCGCCGCCTCGTCGTCGCCTTCGGTCCAGATGAGCCGGCCCTTCTTGCCCATGATGATCGCAGTGCCGGTGTCCTGGCACATCGGCAACACGCCGCCGGCGGCGATATTGGCATTCTTGAGAAAATCGAACGCGACGAATTTGTCGTTGTCCGAGGCTTCCGGGTCCTCGACGATGGATTTGAGCGAAGCCAGATGTGCGGGGCGCAGCAGGTGATTGATATCAGTGAACGCGGCTTCGGCCAGCGCGCGGAGCGCCTCGCGCGGTACCACCAGCACCTCTTCGCCTAAGACCTTTTCGACGCGCAACCCGTCCGCGGAGATTTTGCGGTAGGGCGTCGTGTCCTTGCCGAGCGGGAAGAGCGGGGTGTGCTTGTAGGGGGGCGTCGGGTGGGTGGAGAGGGGGGCGTTCATGTCAGAGGCTCCGTTTGGCTTTCATACTCTTTTAGCGGCGCGCCGATTAGGGTTCTAATTGTCTGACCATTTGTAGCCCTTTTCCCCCGTAGCATTTCCTACCCAAGTTCAGCGCTGAGATTGACTCGGATGTCCAGGTCATTTTTGTCAAATTTTTCTCCGACAATTCGGCGTCCACTAACGTCGCAAATTCGATGGGACGATAAAAGACCGCAAGTCCTTTCACCGCTGCGCACCTAGGAACGCCGCCTCAAACGCCATTGCGCCCAATAGCCGATCAAACAAAGCGCGATCGCCGTAGCGATCCAGAATTTTGAATAGAGCGCGATTTCCGCTTGCGCGGTGAGGATGCCCCCGAAGGTGGCTTCCCATTGCGCCCAGTGGTGGACGATGCGCAGAGCGTTCAAGCCTTGCAGCAAACAGAACACGGCGGCGAGATAAAGCAGCACCACGAGGACCCAGCCGAAGACGCGAAACTGTTTGGCCTGTTCCGGCAGGCCGGCCCAGGGCGACGATGGATCCGGCTTCGCCAGCAGCACGCCGATCCGCGAGCGTGCCGCGAGGAACGCGGCCCCTATGAATGCGGCCGCGCCGATAGCAACGACAATAAGGCTTGCGGTCAGCGCATTCATGGTGCGGGCGTCCCCCTGGCCGCGGCAGTTTAATCGGGAGTGGAACGCGCGGCCATGCTTCATCCCGCCCCGCGATAGCGGGGCGGGGGGACCGCGCGTTTGCGCGGTGGGAGGAGCGCGGGCCTCGACGGTTTCTCTTGCGACGACAACGAAGCGTCGAGTCAGAGGCCCCCTCCACCACCCTGCTGCGCAGGGTGGTCCCCCTCCCCCGCTTCGCGGGGGCGGATGCGTGCCATCGTTCTCGCGGCGCACCTGCGCGCGAGTCGCGTGCTCACAATGTCAAACAGCCCACGACTTCTTTTCCGTCATCCTGAGGTGCGAGCGGAGCGAGCCTCGAAGGAGGACGGCCCCGGCGCCTCGGCCGTCGCCCTTCGAGGGCCGCTTTGCGGCCACCTCAGGGTGACGGGTCGAGCACCGTGTTGCGTCCAACAATTTTTGTTTCACGCGGACGAAAGAAAAGAAAGGAAGCGGAACGCCGGCAGACGCGCTATTCAACGGCCCGCACACAACGGCGTGCGGGGCGCGCCACGGAAAGGGCGGCTTGCGCCGCCCTTCCGCTTCGGGCGCGCTCGCCTGCCGGCGTTCCACCACGGCA
This sequence comes from uncultured Alphaproteobacteria bacterium, assembly GCA_963731805.1. GTDB lineage: Bacteria > Pseudomonadota > Alphaproteobacteria > Rhizobiales > Xanthobacteraceae > BOG-931. The sequence continues at coordinate 1,073,948 of CAVSWY010000020.1, read as the reverse complement.
CTTGCGGCAGCGACCGAACGCCACCGCTCAGCTCCAGTTCACGCACTTCCTGGGACGGAACTAGGGAGGGATGGGTGTTACCCACCCCCGGCCGTCCCAGTACAGCGGGCGATGTAGCCCGCTGGCCGGTCATAGTGCCGGCCGGGCGCTTTGGCCCAGAGCCGCCCGGGAGCGGGGCTGACAACCCCGCCCGCGGGAACCGCCTCGCCCCTTTCCGCCGGTGTCACCCGGCGGCGTCCTTGCAGGCGAGAATGTCACCTATGTATCTATATCGGTGACGATTGTCAATGTAGATGTGACATACCAATTCCCGTCATCCTGAGGTGCGCGCCAGCGGCGCGCCTCGAAGGATGCGGGCCGAGGCGCCCGGGCCGTCGCTCTTCGAGGGCCGCTTCGCGGCCACCTCAGGGTGACGGACCACCCCTCACCCCCACCGTGCCGGGCGCTTTTCGGCAAAGGAGGCGAGGCCTTCGGCGGCTTCGGCGGAGCGGCGCTTGTCGGCGTGCTGCTCGATCAGGCGGTCGGCGGCGTCTTCGCCGAAATGGGCCCAGGCTGATTGCAGCGCCAGCGCCTTGGTCTCGGCCACCGCCTGCGGGCCGTTCTGCAACAGCTGTTCGACGATGCGCGCGCCGGCGGCTTCCAGTTCGGCGGCCGGGACGATGTCATGGACGAGGCCGATGCGGCGGGCTTCGGCGGCGCCGAAGCGCTCGCCGGTGAGCGCATAGCGGCGCACCTGGCGGACGCCGATGGCGTCGTTGAGCTGCGGGATGATGATGGCCGCGGTGAGTTCCCAGCGCACCTCGGCGATGGAGAAATTGGCGTCGTCGGCGGCGATCACCACGTCGCAGGCGGCGAGGAGCCCGGTGCCGCCGCCGAAACAGGCGCCCTGCACCAGCGCCACGGTCGGCACCGGCGCAGCGTTGAGCCGCCAGATCGCCTGCGCGGTGGCGCGCGAGACCGCGATGTTTTCTTCGCGCGAGGCGGCCCGCACCGCGTCGATCCATTTCAGATCGGCGCCGGCCTGAAAATGCCGGCCACGGCCGCTGATGACGACGGCGCGCAGCCCGCGCGTTTGCTCCAGCGCGTCGAGCGTCGCCAGCAGCGCCTGGATCAGCGCGCCGTCATAGGCATTGTTGCGGTCCGGGCGGTTGAGAACGACTCGGGCCACGCCGCGGCCGTCGACCTCGCAAAGCACCGGCGCGTCGCTGTTCGGCTTTGTCACGGCAACCTCCAAGCTTGGTTTCGTATCGCTCCACCCATTCTACAGCCGTCATGCCCGCGCTTGTCGCGGGCATCCACGTCTTTTTTCGTTTGCAAGAGGAAGACGTGGATGGCCGGAACAAGTCCGGCCATGACGCGCGGGTATTATGAGGAGCGATTATTGTACCGACCGTAGCGGCGAAGTCGCGACGCCCGTTCGTCAGGCCTGGACGTCGAGCAGCGTCTTCATCATCTGCGAATAGACGCGCATGACCTCGACGTTCATGGCGAAGCTGTAGGCGGCAGTCGCCTGCTGCAGGGCTTCGTTGGCAAAATCGACATTCGGCGCCGCCACCTCGCCATTGTTGTCGGCATAAGGCGCGGCCGGCGCGTAAGCCGCCACCGTGGCCGGCTGCACGTCGACGACGACGGCGCTGGTGCCGCCGCCGGGCGTCGCCACCTGATCGACCTGCTGCGGCACATAGGCCGGCGCATATTGCGCCTGCACCGCGGCGCCGGCCGTCGGCAACGGGCCGTCGGATTCGGCGTTGGCGACGTTCTCGGCCGAGACGTCGAGACGTTGCGTTGCAGCCTGCATACCCGATGCCGCGATCGATAAAATCGAGCTCATCGCGCTTGCGATAGTGGAGCCGCGCTAACGGCGCTTTGCGGAAATCGTTACAGTTTTAATGAAGAAAAGCGCGCCGTCGGCGATCGCGTACGGCCCCTCCCCGTGCCGCGGCGCGGCCGCTACAATCGCGGCGCTGGGGCCTCGCTTAAGCGTGTTTTTCACACGAAAGAGGAGCCGCACATGCCCACCTTCAAGCTGCCATTGTCCGGCGACGTCGTGCAGTCGATCAATCCGTTCACGGCGTTCATGACCGGCGGCCAGTTCGGCCTGATCAACATCAATCTCGGCCAATCGAGCGAACCCGACGTCGAAGCCGATGTGCTCTCCGACGTCGCCACCTACGGCAAGCAGCTCGGCCGCATCGGCGACGCCCTGATCGTGCTGCTCAAGCATTTCAATCCGCCGGCCTCGCTCAGCGCCGACGAGAAGAACGCCATCGCCGCGCTCAACGACATGCTCGGCAAAATTGCCGACGTGAAGGAAAAGCACGGCCGGGCGGCGCTGCGGCCGTAGGCGCAAGCGGCAATCGCTCAATCGTTGCCGCAGCACTGGAAGATGACGCTCACCGTCGGCGAGTTGGGAAACGAGAAGGCCGCGCCGGGAATGAGCGCACTGGCCGCGGCTTCCAGCGCCGCGTCGGGCACGTCGCAAGTGAGGATGTCGTCGTCGCTCGCACTGAAATTTTCGCTGGCGTCATTCATGCCGGTGTCCCTCGGTTCGCCCCGTCAGGCTCGACGGGACGACATTAACACCCGCCGGGCGGGATGCGTAGCCGGTCGCGGCACCCGCCGCCGCGCTGCGCGCACCGGCCGAATCTGCTAGAGCCAAATCGGCTTGGATGGAATCCAAGCTGGGCTCTAGCTGTTTGTTTGAGCATGATCTTTTCCGAAAACCGGTGTCCACTTTTCGGGATCATGCTATAGCCCACGCCATGGCGGCACGCAGCGTGCGCGTCGGCCGTTCGACGACCGGGCTCGGCCTGTTCGCGGCAAGGCCGCTCGCGAAGAAAGACTATATCGTCACCTATCGCGGCAAGCGGATCCCGACGGCGGAGGCGCAGCGGCGCGAGCGGCGCTTTCGCGCCAAATACATGTTCGAGATCAACCGGCGCTGGACCATCGACGGCTCGTCACGGCGCAATCTCGGGCGCTATCTCAATCATTCCTGCGACCCGAACGCGGACGCGGTGCTGCGCGACGGCAGGATCGTGTTCGTGGCACTGCGCGCCATCGCGCCGGGCGAGGAGATCACGCTCGACTACGGCGAGGAATATTTCGAGCTTTACATCAAGCCGCTCGGCTGCCGCTGCGCGGCGTGCGCAAGAAAAAAACGTAGGATGGGTTGAGCGTAGTGAAACCCATCATTCAGTATTGCCGCCCCGATGATGGGTATCGCTTCGCTCCACCCATCCTACAGCCCAAACAGCTTCTCCGCATTGCCGTGGGCGATACGCTCGCGGTCGGCGGCGGACACCGGGATTTGCTCGAGAAAATCGCGCGCCGCCTTCATCGAGGCGTAGGGATGATCGGCCGAGAACATGATGCGGTCGACGCCGACTTCGAGGAGGAGATCAAGGAAGGCGGCGGGAAAATTGAAGCCGGAAATGGTGTAGTGCACGTTGTTGCGCAGATAGAAACTGACCGGCTGTTTCAGCTTGGTCACCGCAGGCGCCATGGTGTCGAGCCGCGGCAACATGAAGGGCAGCGCCTCGCCGAGATGGCCGATGACGAATTGCAGCTTGGGGAACTGATCGAATACGCCGCCGAGCACGAGACGCACGATGTGGACGGCGGTTTCGATGTGCCAGCCCCAGCCCGACGCGGCGAACATGTCGGTCACGGCCGGCGCGAAGCCGCCGTAGGAAATATCGATGACGCCTTGCGGCGGCGGCGTCGGATGCAGATAGATCGGCGCATTGAGCTTTTCGGCGGCTTCCAGGATCGGCCAGAAGAATTTGTTGTCGAGATAGCGGCCGTGATTGTGGCCATGGATCACCGCGCCGACGAATTTCTGCTGGCGCACTCTTAGCTCGAGTTCGGCCGCTGCCTTGTCCGGCACCGTGGTCGGCAGCACGGCGAGCCCGGCGTAGCGCGCCGGATGCCGCTTCACCAGGTCGGCGAGAAAGTCGTTGGCTTCGGTGGCCAGCGCGATCGCCTCGGCGGCGTCGGACTGCTCGGTGCCCGGCGAGGTCAGCGACAGCACCTGCATGTCGATGCCGGCGGCGTCCATCTCGGCGAGGCGGCCCGGGCCGACATCGGCGAGCTGGGCAAACACTTTGGCAAGCCGGCCGCCGGCCTTCTCGGCTTGTTCCTTGCGCTTGCGGCCGGGGCCTTCGAGAAATTTCGGCGTGGTGAAATGCTCTTCGAGCGTGATCGTTCGCATGTGGGTAATTTCCTAGTTGTTTTTGTAGGATGGGTGGAGCGTAGCTACCCATCGTGCGATGCTTTGGCTGCCCATTATGGGTTTCGCGTTGCTCAACCCATCCTACTTTTTACAGCCCCAGAAGCTTCTCCGCGTTGCCGTGCGCGATGCGCTCGCGGTCGCCGGCCGATACCGGGATCTGCTGCAGAAAGGCCACCGCTTGCGCCATCGACTGATAAGGATGATCGGCCGAGAACATGATGCGGTCGATGCCGACTTCGAGCAGAAGATCGAGGAACGTCGCCGGGAAATTGAAGCCGCTGAAAGTGTAGTGCACGTTCTCGCGCAGATAGGAGGTGACCGGCTTTTTCAATTTGGTCATCGCCGGGGTCATATTGTCGAGCCGCTGGAACATCGACATCAGGCCCTCGCCCAGATGGCCGATGACCAACTGCAATTTAGGAAAGCGGTCGAAGGTGCCGCCAAGGACGACGCGGATGACGTGAACGGCGGTCTCGATGTGCCAGCCCCAGCCGGGGCTTGCGAACATGTCGTCCAACAGCGGCGAGAAACCCGAGTAATAGGCGTCGACCACCGGCTGCGGCGGCCGCGTCGGATGGATGTGGATCGGCGCGTTGAGCGCCTCGGCGGCTTCCAGGATCGGCCAGAAGAATTTGTTGTCGAGATAGCGGCCGCGATTGTGGCCGTTGATGACGGCGCCGACGAAGCCGCCGGACTTCATGCGATTTTCGAGCTCGGCGGCGGCCTTGTCCGGCGCCGCGGTGGGCAGCGTGGCGAAGCCGGCGAAGCGCTTCGGGTTCTTCTTCACGCCCGCGGCCAGGAAATCGTTGACCTCGCGGCTGAGCGCGATGGCGTCGGCGGCGTCGAGCTGCTCGGTGCCGGGCGACGTCAGCGACAGCACCTGCATGTCGATGCCGGCGGCATCCATCGCCGCGATCCGCTTGTCGGAGATGTCGGTGAGGCCCTCGATCAGCCGGGTAGCACGGCCCTCGAATTTCAGCGCGGCGTTTTTAAGGTCCTGACCGGGGCCATCGAGAAAGCCCGGCGTGGCGAAGTGTTCTTCAAGGGTGATAATGCGCATCGTTGCAGTTTCCTCCGACATTCCTGACTTCCCTCTTCCGTTCGGAAGAGGCGACGCGAGACCGCGTCCGTTTTGTTTAAGCGACTTGCGTGCTGCCGATGTGGCGGCGGCCCCAGACAAAATCCTTGGCGCGGCCTTCGGCGATGGCATAGGCGCGCTTGGTGGTGGCGTTGAGCCGCGCTTCGACGAGGCGCCGCGCGTCTTCCAGCGCCGCATCGCCGGCGGCAGCCGCCACACGGATCGGCTCGCTGACGGCAATGGCGAAACGGCCGAACGGCAGATTGAGCACGGAGCGGTCCCAGGATTTAAGCTCGATATAGCGGCTGGTCGCCACCGCGACCGGATAGATCGGCCGCCCTGACGCGCGGGCGAGCTGCACGATGCCGCGCCCGGCAACGCGCGAGATTTTCGGAATGTCGGCGGTCAGCGCGACATTGTAGCCGCGGCCGAGCGCTTCCAGCATCTGCTTGAAGCCGGCGACGCCGCCTTTGCGGAGGAAATCGCGGCCGCTGGTTCCGGAACCGCGGATCGGCTCGACGCCAAGCCGGCTCGCGGCCACCGCGTTGATCTCGCCGTCGCGGTGGCGCGAGATCAGCACCTTGACCAGATGCTCCTTGCGCTTGAAGAACGGCATCATGAAGTGCTGGCCGTGCCACATGGCGACGATCGCCGGGAGATCAGGGCGCACCCGCGTGTAAATGTCCGGAGGATCGATGCCGCATTCGCAGGTGTTCCAGACGAAGCGCAAATATTCGCCGGCCGCCACGCCGATCGTGCGCTGTACCCACGGAAAATCCATCAAACGCCTGAGGGACATCGATCGGCTGCCGGAAATCCTCACGAACCGCCGAGCGGCGGCTTGATCACGACAGAAGCTGCGATTTGTCGGGACCTGAAAACGATATTGGCGTCTTTTCAAACCCCCGGCAAGTCAACGCGCCGAACGGCGAGCGACGGTACGATTCGCCAATGTGGCGGATCATACCGTCCAATCGCCGTGTCATTCCACCTTGATGTGCGCTTCGGTGATCAGCTTGTGCCATTTCGGCTCTTCGGTGCGCAGCCGCTCGCTCAACTCCTTGGGCGAACCGGCGATCGAGTCGAAATATTGCTTGTCGAGGAAGTTTTTCTTCACGTCCGGATCGGCAAAGATCTTCTGCACTTCGCTGTTGATCTTGGTGACTACTTCGCTCGGCATGACCGGCGGGCCGTAGAGCGCGAACCAGGACACCGCGGTAAAGCCCGGCACCGTCTCGGCGATCGCCGGAACATCCGGCAACAGCGCCATGCGCTTGGGCGCGCCGATGCCGATCAGTTTCACGCCGCCGGATTTGACCTGCGGCAAGGCGCTGCCGACGGACACGAACATCAGCTGGATGTGATCGGCAAGCACGTCCTGCATGGCCGGCGCCGCGCCCTTGTAATGCACGGCGACGAATTTAGTCCCGGTCATGGACTTGAACATTTCCATGTTGAGATGGCCGCTCGAGCCGACGCCGAAGGTGCCGTAGTTGAGCTGACCGGGCTTGGCCTTATCGAGCGCGATCAATTCCTTGACGCTGTTGGCCGGCACCGCCGGATTGAGGATCAGCGCATGATTGATCTGAACGAGCCCGGTGATTGGCGTAAATCCCTTCACCGGATCGTAGGCCAGATGCGGATAAAGCGTGGGATTGACGACGAACGTGGTCTCCGGACCGATGAACAGCGTATAGCCGTCGCCCGGCTCATGCGTGACATACTCCGCCGCGATCTGGTTATTGGCGCCGGGCTTGTTCTCGACCACCACCTGGGCGCCCCAATCGGCGATCATGTGCTGCGCCAGGATGCGCCCGAGCATGTCGGTAACGCCGCCGGGCGAGGCCGGCACGATGATGGTGATGGTGCGCGACGGATAATTGTCCGCGTGCGCGGCGCCATTCGCTGCGGCTACCGCGGCAAGGCAGACGATCGCGGCCGCCGCCGCGCGAAACCAGCTTTTCATTCTTTCCTCCCCAGGGACTACGCCGTTCGGCGTCAGTGATGCATTTCGTCGGTCGGCATAATACCCCATAGATTCGAGGCTGACGGGTCCTTAGCCCACACTTTCGGCCGCTGCGGATTGTCGCGGTGCCAAGGCCGCGGCTCGAAATAGCCGAGCTCCTCGTTCATGCGGTCGAGCTCGGCAAAGGTCTCGGTGATCAGGCCGTTCGGCATGCGGTGATAAGCGAACAGATTATGGCCGATGCCGTGGCGCCCGGGCCCCCACAGCAATTTGTAGCCTTTGAGCGACAGGAAATCGCACGCCGTCTGCATGTGGCCCCAGTCGCGCAGCTCGAAGGCAGTGTGAAAATGCCGGTTCGAGCCGGTCTGCATCAGATTGATTGTGTGGTGGTCGGGCCCGCAGCGCAGGAACGAAAAGAAGTCGCCCATCCAGTCGGATTCGCGAAAGCCGAGCACGTCGCAATAGAATTTGGTGGTGTGCTTGACGCCGGTGACGTGGAAGGCGACGTGGCCGAGCTTAAACGGCACGATGCCCTTTTGCTGGAATTTCTGATGCGCGAAGGCGTCGCGCTTGAACACCTCCATGACGGTGCCCTTGGGATCGGCGAACACCAGCACGTCGGAGATCGACGGCTCCGGATCCTTGCGGCGCTCTGTCTTGATGCCCTGGCTTGCGACTTGCTTTTCGAAGTCGTTGAGATCGGCATCGGGCGCGATCTGAAAACCGACGCGCACACATTGCGCCTGCGCGCCCTTGCGCAGCACCACCGAGTGATGGTCGACGGTCGAGGCGAGAAAGACGGCGTCCTTCTCCTTGGCGGCAAGCGTCAATCCCAAAATCTCGGTGTAATATTCGGCCTGCTGGTCGAGATCTGGCGTCTCGTAGCTGGCATGCGCAATCTTGCTGACGCGGATCATTCGAACTCTCCCGTTGTTATGGTTTGTTATGGTGTTTTGGCGCGCGGCAGCGAACCGATGACGTCGACCATGGCGGCGACGTCGTTGTCGCCGAGGCCCATGTCCATGAAGCGCTGATACAACGGCACGACGCAATCCAGGAGCGGCGTCGCCACGCCGACGTGGTCGGCGAAATCCTTGAGCATGTCGAAATAGTGCTGCAGGCTCGGCACGCCGCCTTGCATCGGCTGGAAGCGGCGCTCCGCCATCCACGGCGCGCGAATGCCGAACTGGGTCGAGCCGCCGCTGCCGGTGGCGATCGCCTTGATCATCAGCGGCACGTCGACACCGGCCTTCAGCCCGAGCGTCATCGCCTCCGCTGTCGCGGCGATGTTGATGGCGACCAGAAGATTATTGACCAGCTTGACGCGGCTCGCGGCGCCGAACTCGCCGAAATAGAGGCAAGTATCGGCAAAACCCGCGATCACCGGTTCGATCTTCTTGCAGGCGTCGGCATCGCCGGCCAAATAGATCACGCCCTTGCGTGCCGACACCATGCCCGGCGTGCCGGAGACTTCACCGTCGATGAAAAAGGCGCCCTTTTCCTTGAGCGGCGCGATCTGGCGCTGCTTGTCGGGAACCGGATGCGAGCCGAGCTCGACCACGATCTGCCCCGGCCGCGCCGAATGGATAAGCCCATGCGGGCCGTGGATCACCTCGTCCAACGCCTCGGTCGACGGCAGGCAAGACAACACGACATCGGCCTGGGCGCCAACTTCGGCTGCCGAGTGCACCGGCACGCCGCCGATCTTCTCGAATTCGGCGAGCGACGAGCGGCGGAAGCCGACCACGCGATGGCCGCTCTTGATGAGGTTCTCCGAGATCGGCATGCCGATCTTGCCGACGCCGACAAAACCTATGGTTTCCATGAACGTTCCTCTAAATTCTTATTCTACGCTTATGCGGTATGTTACCGCACCATCGCTTGGATTGTCATGTCACCTCGATCGATTGATCGGAGAGATTGACCTGCAGGCCGAGCGTTCCCTCCATGATCGTCCATTCCTTCAACTCAAAAGTGCGCAACCCGTTTATAAAGAACGGGTCGCCTTCGGCCAGCGCGCGGGCTTCGGCGAAGTTCTTCGCCCGCAACACGGTCAGGCCATGTCCGCTCGGCGGCCCCTCCCCGTCGGCGAGCGGACCGGACGCGAAAACGAGACCGCGCTGCTCGAGCCCGATCATGTATTCCAGATGTGCCATCAGAAACGGTTTGAGCTTGTCTGGCGGCACCACCGGTGTCGAGATCAGCACATAAAGCTTCTTGCGCAGCATTTTGCGCATCAGCTCGGCAACGCGCTCTTCAAAGAACATGGCTCGGATCCTGGACCATTTCCTGGGCTTTCAAGTTCATAATCGAGCGGAGTGAGGCGCGCCAGCGATCTGGAGGCACAATCAAAATAGCCGCGGGTTGGCGCCGAGCCCGAGGAAATAGCGGCCGATCGCATCGAAAATCGCAAATTGCGACTGCGCCTGCTGCGACACCGCATGCATGTCGCGGAAGCGGCGCTCGAACGGATTGCTGGCGAAAACCGCAGTGGCCCCGGCGGCAAGGTAGATGGTCTCGACCACTTGCCGGGCCTGCTGGCTGGCGTGGATCGAGGCCATGCGCAGCCGCACGCGCTGGTCGAGCGACACCGTTCCGCTCTGCGCCGCCTGCCAGATGTCCTCCCAGGCGCTGAGGTAAAACGTCCGTGCGGCGGCGAGCTGGCACTGCGAGACGCCGACCTGCGATTGCACCACCGCATTGTCGCGCAGCGGCGCCGATCCGCTGCCCGCCACTTTGGTGCGCGCCAGTTCGACGAAGGCGTCGAGCATGGCGCGCGCGATGCCGAGCGCGACGGCGGGGAAGGTCGAGCCGAACAGCTGGTAAATGCTGAAAGAATAGAGCGGGCCGTGCTCGCGCCATTCGGCGGGATCCATCGCATGGTAGGCGATGGCGCGGTCCTCCGGCACGAACTCGTCGGTGAAAGCGTAGCTGTCGCTGCCGGTGCCTTTGAGGCCGATCACGTGCCAGACGTCGTTGATGGCCGCCCGTTCGCGCGGCACCACCAAGGTCTTTTGCACCGGATTGCCCTCGGCGTCGCGGCGCGGCGTGCCGTCCGGCTCGACGATGAAGCAATGGGCGGCGAGCCAGGTGGCGTGGCGGCTGCCGCTGGCGAACGGCCAGACGCCGGTGACGCGGAAGCCGCCCTCTGCGGCGACGGCCTTGGCATTGTTGTGGGTCGAGGCGCCCCAGGCCAGCACGCCGCGCGGGTTGTTCGTGAAAATCGCCTCGGCGGTTGGCCGCGGCATGCTCTTGGAGATCGTCGAGCAGACCGAGGTCTGCGCGATGCACCATGCTGTCGAGGCATCGACCTTGGCGAGTTCCTCGATCGCCTGCACGAAGGCGACTGGGGAAATCTCCTCGCCGCCGAGCGAACGCGGCACCAGCATGCGAAACATGCGCGCCTCGTGCAGTGCGCCGACCAGGTCCGGCGGCAATTCGCGTCCCAACTCGATGCGCGGCGCCGCGGCCGCCAGGACCGGCGCCAAGGCGCGCGCATTGGCGACGCAATCTACCGTTGTCCGCTCGTCCATGGCGCTTCACTCCCGTCGGCTTGATGACCATTGTATCGCCACAGCCGATGCGGTCCATCGGGGTTTGGTCGCGCGGACGGCGTTGAACGCCCGTAGTAGCGGCGGCGACTAATTACGACGCCTAATTATTATAATGTAAGGATGAGGGTCTGATGGCTTGGCTGCGCACTGCTGCAATGCTCGCTGGGCTCATAGCCGCGACGGCGGCTCTAACGCCTCCCGAGGCCTTGGCCGATGATCAGAAACTCGACGCCGATTTCGCCAAGCGCATGTTCTCCGGCAGCGTTCCGAACCCGAAAGCCTATGCCTGTTTCGCGCGCCATTACGATGCCGAGCACCTGGCGCAACATCCGCTGCAGAAGGTCAGCGCGATGAAGCTCCTGATCAGCACCGAGAAGGATCCGGACTTTCCAACTTTCCAATACGCATTCCGGCTCGGCGTCGCTTTTCGCGACCGCCCCGGCAATTTCGATTCCAGCGGCAATTGCGGCCATGCACCGACGATCAAGGACCCGGACAATTCCGATATCCCGCCGCAGGATCGGGTCACCAGGCCGACCGGCATCGATTTCGAATGCGACGTCGATTGCGACGGCGGCGGAGTCGATGTCACGCTCACCAACGGCGACAATTCGATCATCCTCAAGCTCGATCACATCCGCATCTGGAAGAGCAACGCCCCCGACGCGGAGGCGGCCGGCGCATTGCAAGCCGGCGCGGGCGACAAAGTGTTCCGGCTCGACCGCACCAGCCTGAACGAATGCGCTTCACTGGTCGCCGACCGCAAGGAATTGGCGGCGATGCGCCGAAAGCGATAAAAGCGGTCGGGCTGCCATGGAGAACCCTATGCGCCGTCGCAATCTGCTTCAGCTCGCCGCAGCCATCATGCCGATAGCGGCCTTTGTCCAGCCGGCCCGCGCCGCAACGCCGGACGCCGCCAAGGTGGTCTATCATCCGGCCGATCTCGACAAAGTCAGTTTCGTGCTTGGCAATATTCGCAACCATTTCGACGGCATCGGCGGGCCGGAGCATGTGACGATCGCGCTCGTTGTTCACGGCCCGGCGCTCAAGGCGTTTCACGTCGAGGGAGTCGCGCCCGCCACCGCACACGATGTCGAAGATTTGCGGAAGGCGGGGCTCGGACTGAATGCCTGCATCCACACCATGGAAGGGCAGCACGTCACGCTGAAGGATCTGCTGCCGGGCTTTGCCGTCGCCGAAAAAGGCGGCGTGGTGAAGCTCGCGGAATTGCAGGCGCAAGGTTACGCCTATCTGCGGCCGTAAGCTCGAGGTTCGGTTCGCGTTACCCGCGCCTTATTGGCAGAGGAACTGCTCGCCGGAGCGGCCGAAGCAGAATTTCTTGCCGACATTGATGAGCTGAACGCGGCGGTTGACGCCCGACGTCGGGTGCGCCGGATCGCGCAACTGCTCCTCGCCCATGCCGACCGGCTGCAGAATGGCGGGATTGACCCCGAACGGATTGACCAGCGCGGCGACGATGGCCTCAGCGCGGCGCTGGCTCAAGCCGACATTATACATGCGGCCGCCGACCGAATTGGTGTGACCGATGACCAGAAAGCCGTAGCCGAGCAAAATCGGATTATGCAGCGCATCGGCGATGGCGCCGACGTCGCGGTAGGATTCCGGCCGGATCACCGCGGAATTGAAATTGAAGTTAATCTCGACGGTGAACTGCGCCAAGTTGGCGAGCTGCGGAAAATTCAAGGGTCGGGGCGGCAGTGCTCCCGGATAGTTACGAATATTGTCCAGCACCGCCTGCTTCATCTGGGCGGCCGTGAGGTCGAGCCCCCCGTTACTGCTGACAGCCGCCAGACTGGTGGCGATCTGGCCGGAATTGAGCCGCGTATCCGCCGCTGCCACCGTCGCCGCGACCGCCAAAATCAGGGCGGCGACGGCGTAGATCTGATGTCTGATCATTGCTGAGCCCTTTCCGTGCGCCAACCGGTGTCGGTGAAGGTCTGGTTGCAGGCCGGGCTCATCGCACTTGGCGCGACGCTCAGCAGGCATTCCACGAGGTGTGCGTCGGCGTGCGAGGTGCCGCACAATCGCTCGATATCCGCATCGCAGATCTGGCCGATGTCGCGCTGCGCCGCGGCGCGCCGCGCAATCGACGCATAGACCATGGCGCGCGTCTGCTGGCAGCGCGGTGACACCACGTTCTGATGCGCATCGAGGCAGGCCCGCAGCCGGCCGTTGCCGAGCTCGACGTTCCTGCAATATTTCGCCAGATCCGTGCGGCACGCGGCGGCGAGCTGATCCACGGCGTCGGCATAACTCATGGTCTGCGCAGCAGCGGCACCGATGCCGGCAACCAGCAGCGATAACCCCAAAAAGATGGACGCTTGCCTTCTAGCAATCCTAGCCATTTGCGCCTCCCCAACCGACCTTGGTCGCTCCGGACACCCGAAGGGTTCTAACTTTATCGCATTCGGGCCCGGGTTGCACAGGTGGGGGCCGTGGATTTCGGACCTAATCCTCGCCGACCAAATCGCGGCGGCGACCTTCGAGCGCGGCCGAGTAGCGGCGCAGCACGTAGGCTTCGGTGAGCATGCCGACGACGCGGCGGTCGAGATAGGAATCGACCACCGCCAGCGCCTCGGATTCGGCCCGGTCGAAGGCGAGCACCGCCTCCTTCACCGCCATGCCGGGCAACAGCATGTCGTCGGGGTGCTGCAGCAGCTCCTTGATCGCCTTGTCCGCGGCTTCGGCGGCATGGGCATCCGCCACCAGCACCAGCCCGACATAACGGTCGGCGTCGTCGACGGCGACCACATAGGCAGTCGAGCTCAGCGGGAAAGTCTCGCGGAACGCGGCGACGGTCGACGCGGCGTTCACCGTCTGCACGTCCTGGCGCATCATCTTCTCGACGGTGAGCTCGCGCATCCAGCCGATATCGGCGGCGCTGCGGATGGTCTCGCCGCGCAGGTGGAAGCGCCAGGTGGCGAACGAATAGCCGAACACTTCGCGCGTCACCTGCGCGGCAATGATCACCGCGATGAGCACCGCCGTGGTCAGCCAGAGGTCGCCGGTGGTCTCCAGCGCAATAAAAGTCATCGTCAGCGGGCCGCCGATCACCGAGGCCGACAGCGCGCTCATGCCGATCACCGAATAGGCGTTGGGATCGAAATAAACCGTCGGCCAGATCATGGTCAGCCCGACGGCGAGCAGATGCCCGCCGAGCGCGCCGATCAGAAGCGAAGAGAAGAACAAGCCGCCGCGAAAGCCTGAGCCGAGCGAGGCGATCGACGCCAGGATCTTGAGCACGAACACAACCGCAACCGTGCGCAGCGACAGATCGAGCATGCCGGCGACGCGTAAAGCACCGTGGCCCGACGACATGATCTGCGGCGATATGATCGCCATCAACCCGACGCACAGGCCGCCGATCATGGTGCGCAAAAACGGCCGCAGCTTGATCCGCGCGAACATGTTCTCGCTAATCGCCACGCCGCGCATCAGAATGATGCCCAATATCGCCGCGAGCAGGCCGAGCGTCGCGGCAAGCACGAGATCGTGACCGACGATGGTCATCTTCTCGGGACCGACAACACCGAGCTCGGCCGGCTCGAGCTGGCGCGCGACGAGATAGCCCATCAGCGACGCGATCCCGACCGGCGCCAGTCCGTTGGGCGAATAGCTGCCGATGATCAGCTCGAAGCCATAAAAGGCGCCGGCGAGTGGCGCGCCGAAGGCGCCGGCAATGCCGGCGGCTGCGCCGCAGCCGACCAGGATGCGCAGGTCGCCGCGGCGCAGCCGGAATGCATTGCCGATGCGCGAGGCGATGCCGCTGGCAAATTGCGTGTAGCCGGCCTCAAGACCGACCGAGGCGCCAACCCCGCTCGACCACACCGTCTGCGCCGCAACGATGATGCTGCCCAAGAGCGACATGCGGCCGCCATGCAGCGCATTGGCTTCGATCGGATCGATCTCGCGCTCCGGCCGCCAGCGCCCGATGATCTCGCTGGCCGCGCCCATCACCATGCCGCCGACGAGCGGCACGGAGACGGCGATATAGGGATTGAGCGTGAGCCGCGCCGACAGCCGCTCACCGTGTTCAAGATTGAAAAACAATTGATGCAGCAGTTCGACCGACATGCCCATGCCGGCCACGACAATGCCGGCGATGACGCCGACCAGAGCCGCCAGCGCGACCAGACTCGATTCCCGCGCCCGGACGACGGCGCGCAGCCGTCGCGGGATTTCGAGCTGGTTCGCGATTTTAGCGATCAAGATGCTCACCGGCCGAACAGAGGGAATTTAGAATGGATGGAGCGCCGGATGAGAACAGTCGAACTGCAGGGTTAATTTCCAGGCGGCAGACGGCCGAGACATTGTGTCTCGCCGCGGCATCCCTCGAACGCGGGCCGGGCTTGCGGCCATTGCCGTCGCGCAGGGCCATCGCCAGATCAATCGCTTCTGGAACTGCAGCAGCCGCGGCTGGTTCACTCTGCGGGCTTTGCCAGGAGCACCCCATGCGCCGCCCGTTCTCTACAGTCATGTTAATTTCCGTCGCAGCAATAGCTTCACTCGCCGCCGTCCCATTGCTTGCGCGAACGGACGCCGGCCTGCTCGAAGGTGCGGCCGCGTTTGGCGATTGGCACGCCGACCGCCCGGGGACGCGGCGGTTGATCAGGCCGCAAGATTTACCGGCGCCTGACCTCGCCAAATCCGCGCGCAATGTCGTTCGAACAGTGCAGCGGACCGACCAAAAGCCAATCGTCCCAAATGGCTTCCAAGTCAACCTATTTGCTTCCGGATTGTCCGGGCCGCGCATCATCCGCACCGCGCCGAACGGCGATCTATTCGTGGCCGAGAGCGAGGCGGGGCGCATCCGCGTGTTGCGGGCCGACGGCGCGGCGGCGGCGCCATCGACGGTATTCGCGTCGGGACTGACTTATCCGTTCGGCATCGCGTTTTATCCGCCCGGACCCGATCCGCAATGGGTCTATGTCGGCGACACCGACGCCGTCATCCGCTTTCCCTACCGCAAGGGCGACACGACAGCGCGCGGCGCCGCCGAGACCGTCGTACCGCATCTGCCGGTCGGCGGTCATCACACCCGCGACGTCGTATTCTCGCCGGATGGGAAAACAATGTACGTGTCGGTCGGCTCCGGCTCCAATGTCGCCGAGGACATGGAGAAACAGAGCGGCGACGAATTGCACCAGTTCGTCGCCGGTCATCCGCTCGGCGCCACCTGGGGCCGCGAGACCGGGCGCGCCGACGTTCTCGCCTTCGATCCCGACGGCAAGAACGAGCGCATTTTTGCAACCGGCATCCGCAACTGCGTTGGCATGGCCATCGCGCCGGGGACGGACACCGTGTGGTGCTCGACCAACGAGCGCGACGGTCTCGGCGACAACGTGCCGCCCGACTACATCACACGCGTGCGCCAAGGCGCGTTCTATGGCTGGCCCTGGTACTATATCGGCGCCAACGAGGACCCGCGGCACAAAGGCGAACGCCCGGACCTCAAGGACAAAATCACCATCCCCGACGTGCTGATCCAGCCGCATTCGGCGTCGCTCGGCATGACATTTTATGATGGGACGCAATTTCCGGCGGACTACCGTGGCGACGCTTTCGCCGCCGAACACGGGTCATGGAACAGATCCAAACGCACTGGCTATAAGATCATCCGCGTCATCGTGCACAACGGCGTACCGACCGGCGAATACGACGATTTCGCCACCGGCTTCGTGATTAACGATTCGGAAGTCTGGGGGCGGCCGGTCGGCGTGACGGTAGCCAAGGACGGCGCGCTGTTGGTCTCCGAGGACGCGAGCGGGACCATCTGGAGAATCTCGTATACCGGCAAGACTGCCGCCGAGTCCGGGCAAAACCGTTAGGTCCCAACCGGAACCTCGACCCGGAACGGCCGACCGATCAATGCGTTGATCCCCGGGAACCCGGGGTTGGCGGCATTGCGATATGATTTCATACGCAGGCGACGTATTTCCACAGCGTTTTTTTAATCTTCAGATTGCTCCGTCTCGCCGGCCACAACCGTCGCGAAACAAGACGCCGCGCGGCGCCACCCCGGCTCCCCCAGCAGCCGGCGCGATTGTCGAGACCAACATCCCGGCGCGCCTCGATGCGTTGCCGTTTGGACGATTTCACATCCTCGTCATCGTGGCGCTCGGCATCACCTGGATTCTCGACGGCCTCGAAGTGACGCTTGCCGGAGCGCTTTCGGCCGAGCTCAAGGAACCGGCTGCCTTGGGCTTGAGCAATGCGCAGGTTGGACTTGCCGGCAGCTGTTATCTGTGCGGCGCTGTTGCTGGCGCCTTCTTTTTCGGCTGGCTGACCGACCGGCTCGGCCGCAAAAAACTGTTCACCATCACGCTTGCCGTCTATTTTCTGGCGACCGCGGCTACGGGTTTCTCCTGGGGTGCCTGGAGCTTCATCTTATTCCGTATCCTCACCGGCGCCGGCATCGGCGGCGAGTACACCGCCATCAATTCGACAATCCAGGAGCTTATTCCCGCACGGTTCCGCGGCTGGACTGACCTTTTGATCAACGGCAGTTTCTGGGTCGGCGCGGCCATCGGTGCGGGCGGTTCCCTGGTATTGCTCAACCCCGCAATCATCAATCCGGCGATCGGCTGGCGGCTCGCTTTCCTGATCGGGGCTACAATCGGACTCGTGATTCTCGTGATGCGACTTTGGATTCCGGAAAGCCCGCGCTGGCTGGTGACGCACGGCATGCCGCAAGCGGCCGACGACGTGGTGCGCGGCATCGAAGCGCAATGCGGCCGCGACGGTACCGCGACCGGCGAGCAAAAAATCCGGCTGCGGATGCGCGACCACACGCCGCTGCGCGAGGTCGCACGTGCGCTGTTTGCGACCTATCGTCAACCCACGCTTGTCGGTTTAAGCCTGATGGCGGCGCAGGCTTTCTTCTATAATGCGATCTTCTTCACCTACGCACTCATCCTGACCGACTTCTACCACACGCCGGCGGATCGCGTCGGTTGGTACATCTTGCCGTTCGCCGCGGGCAATGTGCTCGGCCCGATATTGCTGGGCCGGCTGTTCGATACGGTCGGCCGCAAGACGATGATCGCGACGACGTACGCGCTGTCCGGGATTCTGCTAGCCGTCACCGCCAATCTGTTCAGTCGCGATCTGTTGACGGCGCAGACGTTGACGATCGCCTGGATGGCCGTGTTCTTCATCGCGTCGGCGGCGGCGAGTTCCGCCTATCTGACGGTGAGCAAGATCTTCCCGCTGGAGATCCGCGCGTTGGCGATCGCGTTCTTTTACGCCGTCGGCACCGCCGCCGGCGGTATTGCCGGACCGATTCTGTTCGGCATGCTGATCGATACCGGCTCGCGGGGCAGCGTCGCCGTCGGCTATCTCATCGGCGCGGCCCTGATGATCGGCGCCGCGGCGGCCGAAGCGTTGTGGGGCGTGGCGGCCGAGCGCAAGTCGCTGGAAACGGTGGCTAAGCCGCTTGCATTCGTCGATTGAGAACCAGATATCGGATTTGACAGCTATGGGCTTTGCGCAGATGGGCTTTGGGCAGATGGAAATCTCCGATCTCGACATGGAGCGCGCGGATACGGCACTCGTTCCGGATTTGCGCAAATGTGCAATTTTGCTCGACATCGACGGCACGATTCTCGATTTGGCGTCCACCCCGCAACAGGTGTGGGTGCCAACCGGACTGCGGCAAACGCTGGCGCGGCTCGATGCTTTGACCGGCGGCGCCTTGGCGCTGGTCTCCGGCCGACCGCTTCATGACATCGACTTGATTTTTTCGCCGTTGCAGCTTGCCGCGATCGGCGGCCACGGCGCGGAATTGCGACCCCTGCCGAACGCCGAACCGATGCTGCGGGCAAAGTCGCTGAACGCCACGCTCAGGCGTCAACTCGCCGGCATTACCGAACTCGGACCCGGCATCCTCGCCGAGGACAAAGGCTATTCACTGGCGCTGCATTATCGGCTGGCGCCTGAGATGGGCGATGCCGTGCGCGCCGCTGTCGACAGGATTTGCGCCATGCAGCCGCTGGACACGATCGAAATCCTGCCCGGCAAGCTCGTCGTCGAGATCAAGCCGACCGGCATCAACAAGGCGACTGCGGTCTGCGAACTGATGAATTACGCGCCATTCCTGGACCGCAATCCGATCTTCATCGGCGACGACACCACCGATGAACCGGTGTTCGGCATCATCTCCCAATTTGGCGGCTTGGGCTTCTCCGTCGGCCGGGTCGTGCCGAACGTCAACGGTCACTTCGACAAGCCCGAATTGGTTCGCGCATGGCTTGCGCGCATTGCAAATAAGGCCCAGAGCACGGCGCAATGAACGAACATCGGGTCGATATCGCGGTCGTCGACGCCGGCCGCGCCAGCACTACACAACGCGGCGAAACGCCGGAGCCGCGCGGCGCGATCGATCACGGCCTCGATCTCGGCATCATCGGCAACGGCCGGCTCGCCGCCTTGATCGATCCGTGCTCGCGGATCGTGTGGTGGTGCTATCCGCGCTTTGACGGCGATCCGATCTTCTGCCGGCTGGTGGCGGGACGGCAGGAGAAGGGCTTCTCGGACGTCGTGCTCGAGGACATGGTGGATTTCCAGTCCGAATATATTCGCAACAGCGCGATCATCTCCACCGTGCTCAGCGACCGGCACGGCGGCAAGGTCAAGATCACAGACTTCGCGCCGCGCTTTCGCCAGTTCGGCCGCGTGTTCCGGCCGCCACAGATCTTTCGCATCGTTGAGCCGATTGCTGGCCTGCCGCGCGTCACCATCCGGATGCGGCCGACCTACGATTACGGCAAGCCGATTCCGCATCGTTCGCTCGGCAGCAATCATATCCGCTATGCCGGCGACGCCACCGCCGTTCGTCTCACCACCGACGCGCCGCTGTCGATGATCGACGGCGAAGCGCCTTTCGTGGTGACCCGGCCGCTGCACATGGTGTTCGGTCCCGACGAGCCGTTCACCGGCGACTTACAGAAGACCTGCCGCGATTTCCTCGAACGCACCCACGACTACTGGATGGAATGGGTGCGCCGGCTGTCGATCTCCTACGATTGGCAGGAAGCGATCATCCGCGCCGCCATTACACTGAAGCTCTCCAACTTTGACGAAACCGGCGGCATCATCGCCGCGCATACCACGTCGATTCCGGAGGCGCCGCACAGCGGCCGCACCTGGGACTACCGCTATTGCTGGCTGCGCGACGCCTATTTCGTCGTCCAGGCGCTCAACCGCATCGGCGCCACGCGCACCATGGAAGAATTCATCTCGTTCACGCTGTCGATTGCGGCGAAGCCGGATCAGGAGCTGCGCCCGCTCTACAGCGTGGTGCCGACGACGAACATCGACGAGCACACCGCGCCGGAGCTGGAAGGCTATCGCGGCGACGGACCTGTGCGCATCGGCAACGCCGCGGCTGAGCAGGTGCAGAACGACACCTATGGCAGCGTCATCCTCGCCGCCATGCCGATGTTCTTCGATCGCCGGCTGCCGCGGCCCGGCGACGAAGGCCTGTTTCATTTGCTGGAATTGCTCGGCCATCGCGCCGCGTCCAAGGCGTTCGAGCCGGATGCGGGCATTTGGGAATATCGCGGTCGGCAGCGCATCCATACCCATTCGGCGGCGATGTGCTGGGCCGGATGCCAGCGCCTTGCCGCCATTGCCACGCGGATCGGGCTGGACGGCCGCGCCAAATATTGGAACGGGCTGGCCGAGCCGATGCATGCCGCGCTGCTCGAGGGCGCCTGGAATCAGAAACGCGGCGCGTTCACCGCCGCCTTCGGCTCGGACGACCTCGACGCCAGCGTGCTGTTGTTGCCGGATCTCGGCGTCGTCGAGGTCGACGATCCGCGTTTCGTCTCCACCGTCGCCGCCATGGAGCGCGAATTGGTGCGCGAGAAGCACGTCATGCGCTATGCCCGCGAGGACGATTTCGGCATGCCGGTGACGGCGTTCTTGATCTGCCGGTTCTGGCTGATCGACGCGCTATGGTCGCTCGGCCGGCGCGAGGCGGCGCGCGATCTGTTCACCGACGCGCTACAGCACCGCAACCGCTATGGCCTGCTCTCCGAAGACGTCGATCCACAGACCGGCGCGCTGTGGGGCAATTTTCCGCAGACCTATTCGATGGCCGGTCTCATCCTCTCGGCAATGCGATTGTCGCGCAGCTGGGAAGACCGTTACTGGCGGGGCTGAGCGGGGCGGAGCTGCCTTGCCTACAAGGTGCGGCTTGAGCATGCACACGGGCGAGCGCCTGATCATGGTCATCGACAAAGAAAGGGCAACGCGCGCCCGGCTCATCGCCTATGCGCGGAGCAATCGGCGCCGATACTGCATTATCTCCACGTCGCCGGACGCAGCTTGAGCGACGATAGGCCCAGGACGGCGTTAGCGGCGATCGAGCCCTGCAGTGAAAGCGGCTGCGGCGCAAACGTACGGCCGGAGCCGCCTACGAGCAGGTTTGCGCCCCCGCCAACAATGAATCCAACATCGCCGCTTACCCCGACATATTCGCCGGCGAGCGCGCCGGGAGCAACACCGGTTGTCGGCGAAAATACACCCAGCCCAGCACGCTGCCGGAGCTTACGCCGATATCAAAACCGACCGTGTTGATGGCGCCATCGTAGTATTGCTGCGGCGCCGGCGCCAGGGTCTGCGTGTAAGTGCACTCCATCGGCTGATGACCCACGATGATGAAGCCGATGTTGGGATTGACCTTGCACATCAGCGAGCCGACTTGCGTCCACAGCTGCGGGCTTTGCGCTGCAGCGGGGACCGGCAAGACGCCGAACCTCGACAAGCTCGCCGGCGGGGCGGATCGGCCTTCGGGCTGGAATGCATGGCTCACGCTCGCGATCTCGCCCGCCGCTACGCCTCCGACCGCATCGCCGAAACCTATCATCACGAAATAGCGAGGGTTCGCCGCTAAACTCCCATCGAGCGCCGCGATCACCGACAGCTACGGCGACTGAAAACCCTTCCCGGACCGAAGCGATTTTGCCATGCGCGCCACGATCGGATCGTAGGTTTGCTTCGCCGACGCCGGATAGGACATCACAAAGTCCTCGTTCATGCCGTGCGACAACAGATGCTTTTCATAAAATATGTTGTCGCCCTTCGTCCCCGAAATGACGAACCAGTTCTTCCCGCGCGTCTCGTAAGTGATCGTGGAGCCGGGATCGAGATGTTTCACGATGAAGTCACGGTATTCCGCGACCGTGAGATCGAGCGCAAAATAGGACGCGGACACCGTGAAATCCGTGCCGTCCGAGGTCTTGAATTCGCGCCCGTCGTCGCTGTCCGGCGGGGGCTGCATCTTGAAGACGCCGGGATAGTCGATGGTGGTGCCGTAACGGTCGTTTTGATAGGTGAGCCACTCGTCCGCTTTGGCCGCGGTGGCGGCGAGCAGGACTGCGGTTGCGGTCACCATGGCGGCCAATGCCGATTTACAGCGCATCGGAGAATCCCTAGCGTGCGACAGCGCATTTGACGCATTGAAGCGAAGCCCGGTTCAGTCGTCTTTGACAATAGGCTCAAACGCAGGAGGTCAAGATGTGTGAACGCTGTGCCAACGCAGCCGCCCAGCACCCGCTTATTGCGCGGCGCAGCATTTTAAAATTGGCCGCCGCTGGGCTCGCGGTCGCGCCGCGGGCCTTCGCCGCTCCGCCCAAGACGCCGCCAAAGCCAGAAAACGCCATCTCGCCCGATGCCGCGGTGCACCGGCTGATGGAAGGCAATGCGCGCTACGTCAAAGGCGATACGAGGCGGCACGATTTTCGCCACGAGCGCGAAGCGCTCAGCAAAGGGCAAAATCCATTCGCCGCCGTCTTGAGCTGCGCCGATTCCCGGATCGCCCCGGAATACTGCTTCGACACCGCGCGCGGCGACCTGTTCGTCTGCCGCGTCGCCGGAAATTTCGCCAGCGACGAGATGGTCGCGAGCCTCGAATATGCCGTGCAGGTGCTCAATACGCCGCTGATCCTGGTGCTCGGTCATGAGGCCTGCGGCGCGGTCGACGCCACCATCAAATCGGTCAAGGACGGCACCACGCTGCCCGGGCACCTGCCGTCGCTGGTCGACGCCATCCGGCCCGCGGTCGAGGCCGTCAAGAACCAGCCTGGCGATATGTTGACGAATGCCATCCGCGAAAACGTCAAGCTCAATGTCGACAAGCTGAAATCGGCCGGGCCGATCCTGAAATCCTTTGTCGACGACAACAAGATCCACGTGGTCGGCGGCATCTACGAGCTGCGAAGCGGGCGGCTGGAGCTGTTGAGCTGAGGCATTCGCGTCTCACTCCGCCGGCGCCTCCGCCGGCTCTGGGGGCGCGTGCTCGTCCTGGGCACGCTGATGCACCGGCTTGCGCGTCCGGGTCAGGTTATAGGCGCTGTTGATCAGCGCAAGATGCGAGAAGGCCTGCGGGAAATTGCCGACCAGGCGTTTTTGCGCCGGATCGTATTCTTCGCTCAACAGGCCGACGTCGTTGCGCAGCGCGACCAGCCGCCGAAACAGCCGCTCGGCGTCGTCGAGACGCTCTTGGAGGATGTAGGCGTCGACCAGCCAGAAGCTGCAGGCGAGGAACGCGCCCTCCCCCGGCGGCAGCGCGTCTTCGACCTCCTCGGTCGAGTAGCGCATGACAAAACCGTCGCGAATGAGCCGCTGTTCGATTGCCGCGATGGTGCCGACCACGCGCGGATCGGTCGCCGGCAGAAAGCCGACGCAGGGAATGAGCAGCAGGCTGGCATCGAGCTGATCGGAGTCATAGGCCTGCACGAAGGTGTTGCGCTTCTTGTCGAAGCCCCGTTCGCAGACCTCCTTGCAGATTTCTTCGCGAAGGCTTTGCCAGTCGTCGATCGGCCCTTCGAGGCCAAAGGTTTCCGCACTTTTGATGGCGCGATCGAACGCCACCCAGGCCATCACCTTGGAATAGGTGAAATGCTGCGGCGGGCCGCGCATCTCCCAAATGCCCTGGTCGGGTTGCCGCCAGATATTCTTGAGATGCTTGAGAAACTCGATCTGGATGGCCCAACCGGTTTCGTTGGAGGTCAACCCGCCGCGGCGCGCCTGATGATAGGTGTCCATGATCTCGCCGAACACGTCGAGCTGCAATTGGGTATGCGCGGCATTGCCGATCCGCACCGGCGCGGATTTCTCGTAGCCGGGCAACCAATCCGCGACCCATTCGGCGAGGCGACGCTCGCCGCCGATGCCATACATGATCTGCAGCTGATCGGGACCGCCGGCCACCGCGCGCAACAACCATTCGCGCCAAGCCTGCGCTTCTTCGTAATAGCTGGCCTGCATGGCGCCGAGCAGCGTCAGCGTGGCGTCGCGCAGCCAGCAATAGCGATAATCCCAATTGCGCTGGCCGCCGATGTGCTCCGGCAGCGACGTGGTGGGTGCGGCGACAATACCGCCGGTCGGCAGATAAGTGAGCGCCTTGAGCGTAAGCACCGACCGCTTGACGGCTTCGGTCCAGCGCCCGGCGGGCCGGCATTTGGCGGACCATTCGCGCCAATAAGTTTCGGTTTCGGCGAGCGCGTTGGTCGGATCGACGGGCTGTGGTGCCGGCAAATGCGAAGGGGAATAAACCAGCAGGAATGGGATGGTCTCGCCGCGGGCGATGGTGAACTCGCCGATAGTGGTCATGTCCTTGCCGTAGACATGCACCGGGGTATGCAACAGCACCATGTCCGGTCCCGCGATGGCGCGGAGCGCGCCGCTTTCGACGCGGGTCACCCATGGCATGATGCTGCCGTAGCCGAAGCGCAGAATGAGCTCGGTGCGCATGGCGACCTTGCCGTGCTTGCCGATGACGAAGCGCACGATCGTCGAATTGCGAGCGCGAAACGGCATGAAATCGACCACCGTCGCGGCGCCGTGCTCGGTCTCGAAATGGGTTTCAAGAATAAGGGTATGCGGCCGGTAGCGGCGTGTGATCTTGGCAGCTTCGCGCGGCGCGATCAGCCAGCGACCGTTCTCCGGTGTGCCGAGAAGGGCGGCAAAGCAGGCTTCCGAGTCGAAGCGCGGCCAGCACAGCCAATCGATCGAGCCGTCGCGCGATACCAACGCGGCACTTTCGCAGTCGCCGATCAGCGCGTAGTCTTCGATGGGCGAGGCCATGGCGGGTGCGACTGTCGGCCGGTTATGAGAAATCGACGACGACTTTGATGTCGTCGGACTGTTGCGCGATCGATTGTGTCCACTGCTCGACCGGCACGCGCCGCGTGATCAGCTTGGCGAGCCAGTGCTTGTCGGCGCGCTGCAGGACGTCGACGGCATCCTGATAATGCTTGAGATTGGCGTTGACGCTGCCGAACACGGTATCGTTGTCGAGCACGATGGTGCGGTTGACCTCGCCGATGTCGAGAGCGACATCGTGTCCGGGCGCCGAGACGCCGAGCAAGCAGACGATACCACCTGCCGCGGTGCGGCCGAAAGCGTCGCCGACCACGCTCGGCGCGCCGGTGCATTCCATCAAAAGATCGGGCTTGAGCGAGTCAAGGTCGGTAAGACTACCGAGATGGAAGGTGCCGCCGAGCTCGCGCACCAGTTCGCGTTTGCGGCCGCGGTCGTTGTGATCGAGCACATGCACGTCGAGGCCACGCTGCGCGCCGATCAAGGCGGCGAGCAGACCGATCGGCCCGGCGCCGGTGACCAGGAGCCGCTTCGGCGCGAAGCCGCGCGAGCGGGCACCGATGCGTTCGGTTTGATCCCAGGCCTTGGCGACGACGCTGGTCGGCTCGACCAAGACGCCGTTCATGCCGAGTGAAGGATCGAGCTTGACCAGAAAGTCCGGCTCGATGCGGAAGAAATCCGAGCCGTAGCCGTTGCGCTCCTTGATGCCGCGCTCGGTGTAGCGGCCGTTCTGGCACATGTCCCATTCGCCGACGGCGCAATAGGGACACGGCACCGGATCGGGTCGGCGCACGATGCCGACGACCAGATCGCCGGGCTTGAAGCCGCTGTCGGCCGGCGCTTCCTGCACTTTGCCCAAGGACTCATGACCGATGACCAGACGCTTCTGGCCGGGCGGCGCCCAGCCATAGGCGCCGGACACGATCTCGCGGTCGGTGCCGCAAACGCCGAGCGCGAGCGCGCGCACCAGCACGGCGCCGTCCGAGTTTGGCGGCTCGGGGATATCTTCGACCTTGGCGGAGTTGGCGACACCGGGTGCAACGGTCAGGGCGCGCATAGTGAGGGGTCCGGTGCAATTTTTGTTGCGCAAGAGACGCATAGAAGCATCGGCGCACGCCCCAGCGCCATTATAACAACGAGGATGAGTGAATACAGTTCCCGTGTGGAACCGGTCAGTCATTGACACGGTTAAGTCATTCCACTCTCCATGCATGTAAGCCGCGGCGTTAGACTTCATGAACCCTCTCGGTCGAAAACGCTGGGCCATCGCCGAAGGCTGGATTCCTTCGCAAAGCTCGTTTGCCGAACGCGCCCTGGAATCGCATGAGACAGCATGCATTCTCAACGCCGGCGACGAACCGGCGCGGGTACGCATCACCATCTTCTTTGAGAATCGCGAGCCCGCCGGCCCTTATGTCGTGACTGTGCCGCCGCGGCGCACGCTGCATCTGCGTTTCAACGATCTCAAGGATCCCGCGCCGATTCCGCGTGACACCGCCTATTCGTCCGTGTTCGAAGCCGACGTGCCGATCGTTGTGCAGCACACACGGCTCGACTCGCGACGCGCCGAAGTGAGCCTGCTCTCGACCATTGCTTATGCAGAGGGGTGAGCCGGCCTAGCGCAAGTTAAGCCGCAAAACCGGCCCTTGCCTAAAAGGCGCGGCGAAACCTTAAAGCCCATACAGGGAAATCGCCTTATTTTTGAGCGGCTTCGTTGCACTGCACCACAAATGCGGAACCAAGCGCGTTCATAGAAGTTAATCAAACACTGGCGTGTCAGGTGGGCTTGGAGGTGATTTCGTGACCGTAGTCGTCGTCTCCAATCGCGTGGCGCGGGTAAAACCCGATGAGCCCTTGGCGGGCGGTCTCGCGGCGGCGCTGTTGCCGATGGTTCGGGACTCCGGCGCCATCTGGGTCGGCTCCAGCGGCCAGGCCAGTGAAGGCATGCGGGATTTGTTCGCACGTATCGAGCCGCTCGGCACCGGCGCGTTGGCGACCGTCGACATGCCCGCGAAACATTATGTCGGCTACTACGAGGGCTTCGCCAATTCGGCGCTGTGGCCGGCGCTGCATTCGCGGCCGGATCTCATTCACGTTACCGCGGACGATTACGCCTCCTATCGTGAGATCAATGCGTTCATGGCGCGCGCGCTGGTCCGCTTCAACACGCCAGAGGCGGCGTATTGGATTCAGGATTATCACTTCCTGAGCCTCGGCGCGGAGATGCGGCGGCTCGACATCGAGCGGCCGCTCGGCTTCTTCCTGCACACGCCATGGGCGGATCGCCGCACCATGGCCGCGGTGCCGCATCATGCCGAACTCGTCGACGCCATGCTGGCTTACGATCTGATCGGCTTCCAGACCGTCGAGGATCGGCAGAATTTCGAGGATTACCTGCAGGCCGAGCTCGGGCTCAATGCGGTCGATGGTACGGTGGCTTCGGACTGGGGACTGACCCAGCTCGCCACCTTCCCGATCGGCATCGACGTCGACGATTTTTCCGCACGTGCCAACAAGGCGGTCGGCCGGCTCGAAGTGACCCGGCTGCGCGATAGCCTCAACGGCGCCAAGCTGGTGCTCGGCGTCGACCGGCTGGATTATTCGAAAGGCCTCGCCAATCGCGTTCGAGCCTTCGACCGCATGCTGGAGATCGAGCCGAGCTTGAAACGCGAAGTAACGCTGCTGCAGGTCGCGGTGCCGTCGCGCGGCAATATCAAGGCCTATCGCGAGCTCAAGGCCGAGCTTGCGGCATTGGTCGGCGAGGTGAACGGCCGGCACGGCGAAGTCGACTGGATGCCGATCCGCTATCTCAACAAGGGCTTTTCGCAGCTAACGCTGGCGGGCTTTTACCGGCTGGCACGCGTCGGCTTGGTGACGCCGCTGCATGACGGCATGAATCTCGTCGCCAAGGAATATGTTGCTGCGCAAAATCCGTTCGATCCGGGCGTACTGGTGCTGTCGTCCTTCGCTGGCGCAGCCAAGGAGCTCGACGCGGCGCTGCTGATCAATCCGCACGACATCGACGGCATGGCGCGGCAAATCGCAGCAGCGCTTGCCATGAGCCTCGAGGAACGACGCGAGCGCTGGCAGTCCATGGTGCGCAAGCTGAAGGCGGCGTCAGTACAGAACTGGTTCGCCGATTTCCTGCATACGTTGACCGGCGTGCGGCGGACGCCGCTGCGGGCAGCCACGCGGCCGATCGTGCTTGAACTCGCCAGCCGCAAAGCGGCGAATAGCCGCTGAGCACAAGGAAATTTTTACCCCATTTCGCCATAGTCACCGCCATAGTTTTGTGGCGTAGGGTGGAGTGATGCGATGCCGGGCGCGCGCAATTCCGTTGCAAAATCATCGTCATTGTGCGCCTTCGGGGCTGGCGCGTTGATTCTCGCCGGACTGATAGTGCTGCCTGCCGGGGCGTTGGCCGCGACAGGACTCGCGGCCCATCGGGTCGGCGCGCATCGGGCCGCTGCCCATGAAGTCGTGTCGCGGCCGCATGTCTATCTGATGCGCGGACTGTTGAATATTTTCTCGCTCGGCATGGATCAGCTTGCGGCTCAAATTCAGAGCCATGGCATCGATGCCAGCGTTTATAATCACACCTTCGCCGACATCATCGTCGCCCGCATCGCGCAGATGTACCGCGCCGGCGATCACGGACCCTATATGCTGGTCGGCCATTCGCTCGGCGCCGACGCCGTGATGGGCATGGCCCAAGAGCTGAACGCGCAAGGCGTGCCGGTGGCGCTGGTCATTCCGGTCGACGGCACCGGCTCTTCGCTCGCGCCGCGCAACGTCGCCTGCGTGATCAACCTGACGCAGCGCAGCTACGCCTATATGCGGCCCGGCGCCGGCTTCCACGGCGTGCTCGATAATGTCGATTTCTCCGGCGATCCCGGCATCGATCATCTCACAATCGACAAATCGCCGAGGGTCCAGGCCGAAGCGCTGCGCTACGTGCTGGAAACCGCCCATGCGGAAGCATGCCGGCCCGCCGGCACTGGCCCGATCATAGCGCGGCCCGAAACGCCTAAGGAATTGCGCAAGCAAACACTCAAGGAAACGCGGAAGCAAATGCCGACGGCAAAGATCGCGGCTCCAAGAGTTGCGACGCCGACCAAGACCGCCTCTCCGGCGCTGCGGCCCGGCATCGCGGGCTGAGGGTCACACGGACGCCATACTCCGCCGCGCTCCACCGCGTCCGCCCGATAGCGGCCGAAAAGCCGTATCCGTCCCTCGGAACTTCTGTATAATAAAGTCAAAGCGCAGTCAGGATCGACCGCGGTGACGACCCGGATCGCCGGCACGCGCGAGGGAGGGTGCCCGTGATTCCTGGATCGTTTAATTATCACCGTCCGAAATCCGTCCAAGAAGCGGTCGGCCTGCTCGCCAAGCTCGGCGACGACGGCCGCGCGCTCGCCGGCGGACACAGTCTCATTCCGCTGATGAAGCTGCGGCTCGCCACGCCGGCGAATTTGATCGATCTCGCCGGCATTGCCGAGCTCAAGGGCGCGCGCGCCGACGGCAACGACATCGTCATCGGCGCCATGACGACACAGCACGACCTCATCGGCTCGGATCTGCTGGCGGCGAAAATTCCGTTGCTGCGCGAAGTGTCCCTGCAAATCGCCGATCCGCAGGTGCGCTATCTCGGCACGCTCGGCGGCAATGTCGCCGGCGGCGATCCTGCAAACGACATGCCGGCTGTGATGATGTGCCTGAACGCGACCTACCACATCGCCGGCAAGAATGGCGAGCGGCGCGTCGCGGCGCGCCAGTTCTATCAAAGTACCTACGTCACCGCGCTCGGAACGGGCGACGTGCTCACCGCGGTGCGTATTCCCGTGCCGGCCGCCGGTCACGGCTATGCCTACGAAAAGCTCAAGCGCAAGATCGGCGACTTCGCCACTGCCGCGGCGGCGGTCGTGCTGACCATGAAAGGCGGCAAGGTCGAGACTTGCTCGATCGGGCTCACCAATGTCGCCCCCACGCCGCTCTTGGCGGAGGACGCCGCGAAAATACTGGTCGGTTCGGCGCTCGATGCCGCGACCGTCAAGCGCGCGGTGGCAGCGGCCGAAGCGATCACCTCACCCGCCGAAGACGCGCGCGGACCGGCGGCCTACCGCACCAAGATGGCCGGCGTGATGCTCACCCGCGCGCTGGCGCGCGCCAAATCGCTCGCGAAGGGCTGAGGAGAGTACCCATGGCCAAAACACAAGTCGCGATGAAGATCAACGGCAAGACCGTCGAAGCTTTGGTCGAGCCGCGCACGCTCTTGATCTATCTGCTGCGCGATCAGCTCGGCATCACCGGCCCGCATATCGGCTGCGATACCAGCCATTGCGGCGCCTGCACTGTCGATCTCGACGGTAAGTCCGTGAAATCCTGCACAGTGTTCGCGGTGCAGGCCGAGGGCGCAAATATCATCACCATCGAGGGTATCGCCAATCCTGACGGCACGCTGCATGCGCTGCAGGAAGGCTTCCGCCAGATGCACGGGCTGCAATGCGGCTTCTGCACGCCGGGCATGATCACCCGCGCCTTTCGCCTCCTGCAGGAGAACAACAATCCGACCGAGGAGGAAATCCGCTACGGCATTTCCGGCAATCTGTGCCGCTGCACCGGCTATCAGAACATCGTCAAAGCCATTCAATACGCCGCCGCCAAGCTCAACGGCGTGCCGCTCCAGGAGGCTGCAGAATGAACGACATGACCCCCACCTCCGCCGAACGCGCCGAAAAACTCGAAGGCTTGGGCTGTAAGAGGAAGCGCGTCGAGGACATCCGCTTCACCCAGGGCAAGGGCAATTACGTCGACGATATCAAGCTGCCCAACATGCTCTACGGCGAATTCAACCGCTCGCCCTACGGCCACGCACGCGTTAACAAGATCGATACGACAAAAGCCGCGGCAGTGCCCGGCGTCGTCGCGGTGCTCACCGCGGAAACGCTGAAAACGGTCAATCTCGCCTGGATGCCGACCTTGGCCGGCGACGTGCAGATGGTGCTCGCCGACGGTTACGTGCTGTTCCAAAATCAGGAAGTGGCTTTCGTCATCGCGGACAGCCGCGAGGCCGCCGCCGACGCCGCCGATCTGGTCGAGGTCGAATACGAGCAGCTTCCGGTCAATGTCGATCCGCTCAAGGCGATGGCTCCGGACGCGCCGGTGATCCGCGAGGACCAAAAAGGAAAAACCGAAGGCGCCCACGGCAAACGCAAGCACTATAACCACATCTTCTCCTGGCAGGCCGGCGACAAGGCCGCCGCCGACGCCGCTTTCGCCAAGGCCGACGTGACAATACGGGAGATGATCTCCTATCCGCGCGTGCATCCTTGCCCGCTCGAGACCTGCCAATGCGTCGCCTCGTTCGACAAGATCAAAGGCGAGCTGACGCTCTACGGCACGTTCCAGGCGCCGCACGTCATCCGCACCGTGGGCTCGCTGATCTCGAAAATCCCCGAGCACAAGATCCACGTCATCTCCCCCGACATCGGCGGCGGTTTCGGCAACAAGGTCGGCGCCTATCCGGGCTATATCTGCTCGATCGTCGCCTCGATCGTCACCGGAGTGCCGGTGAAATGGACCGAGAGCCGTATCGATAACCTCTCCACCACCGCCTTCGCGCGCGATTTCCACATGGATATGGAACTCGCCTGCACCAAGGGCGGCAAGCTTTTGGGCCTTCGCTGCTACACCATCGCCGACCACGGCGCGTTTGACGCCTGCGCCAATGCCACCAAATGGCCCGCGGGCCTGTTCTCCATCATTTCGGGCTCTTACGATATTCCCGCCGCGTATTGCCTGGTCGACGGTGTCTATACCAACAAGGCGCCGGGCGGCGTCGCCTATCGTTGCTCGTTCCGTGTCACCGAGGCCGCCTATGCCATCGAGCGGGCCATGGACATCATGGCGCAGAAACTCGGCATAGATCCGGCCGACTTTCGGATGAAAAACCTCATCCGCCGCGAGCATTTCCCGTACACCTCGGCGTTCGGCTGGCAATACGATTCCGGCGACTATCAGACTGCGCTGAGCAAGGCGCTGGAGGCGGTGAACTACAAGAAGCTGCGCGAGGAGCAGAAACAAAAGCGCGAGGCGTTCAAGCGCGGCGAGACGCGCGAGCTGATGGGCATCGGCGTCATCCACTTCACCGAGATCGTCGGCGCCGGCCCGTCGCGCAATTGCGACATTCTCGGCATCGCCATGTTCGATTCGGCGGAAATCCGCATTCATCCGACCGGCTCCGGCATTTGCCGGCTCGGCACCAAATCGCAGGGCCAGGGCCACGAGACGACCTACGCGCAGATCATCGCCACCGAGCTCGGGCTTGCCGCCGACAGCATCACCGTGGAGGAAGGCAATACCGACACGGCGCCGTACGGGCTCGGTACCTATGGCTCGCGGTCGACGCCGGTGTCCGGCGCCGCGTGCGCCATGGCCTGCCGCAAGATCAAGGCCAAGGCGCAGATGATCGCCGCCTACATGCTTGAAGTGCACGACGACGATCTGGAATGGGACGTCGATCGTTTCCGCGTCAAGGGCAATCCCGAACGCTTCAAGACCATGACCGAGCTCGCCTGGGCGGCCTATCACGAAGTGCCGCAGGGCATGGAGCCTGGCCTGGAGGCCGTCGATTATTACGACCCGCCGAATTTCACCTTCCCGTTCGGCGCTTACGTCTGCGTTGTCGACATCGATGTCGATATCGGTGCGGTCAAGGTGCGCCGCTTCTATGCGCTCGACGATTGCGGCACGCGGATCAATCCGATGATTATCGAGGGCCAGATTCACGGCGGCCTGACGGAAGCCTTCGGCATCGCCATGGGCCAGGAAATTCATTACGACGACGACGGCAACGTCACCACGGCGTCGTTCCTGGATTATTTCGTGCCCACCGCGGTCGAAACCCCGCACTGGGAGACCGACTGGACCACGACGCCCTCGCCGCATCATCCGATCGGCGCCAAGGGCGTCGGCGAGAGCCCCAATGTCGGCGGCGTGCCGTGCTTCTCCAACGCGGTGAACGACGCGTTTGCCTTCCTCGGCTCGACCCACATCCAGATGCCGCACGATCATTGGCGGGTCTGGACGGCCGCGGAAAAGCTAGGACTGCACGCCTAAAAGTCCGTTGGGATTACTATATGCCTTGTACTGTCACCCTGAGGTGCTCGGCGCGGAGCGACGAGCCTCGAAGGGCGACGGCCCGGGCCGTGCATCTTTCGAGGCGCGCTTCGTGCGCACCTCAGGATGACGGAAACGGACGCGACGGACGGCTCGCATGACCCTCAAGCGCGAAGAGATTTCCGACAAGCTCGCCGCCGTCGGCTATGTCGCCGACCGCGACATCGCCACCGCGCTGTGGCTGATGGATTTCCTCAAACGGCCGTTGCTGCTCGAGGGCGAGGCCGGCGTCGGCAAGACCGAGGTCGGCAAGGCACTCGCCGCGGTACAAGGCGCCGAATTGATCCGGCTGCAATGCTACGAGGGCCTCGATCAGCACGCGGCGCTATATGAGTGGAATTATCAGCGGCAACTGCTTGCGATAAAAACGCGCGAAGGCGCCGGCGAAAATGCCGACGCCATCGAAGAGCACATCTTTTCCGAAAAATATCTGTTGGAGCGGCCGCTCTTGGCCGCTATCCGCCGCGTCAGCCCGCCGGTGCTGCTGATCGACGAAGTCGACCGCGCCGATGAGGAGTTCGAGGCGTTTTTACTGGAGCTCCTGTCCGACTTTCAGGTCAGCATTCCGGAGCTCGGCACCATAAAGGCCACCTCGATCCCGCGCGTGGTGCTCACCTCGAACGGCACCCGCGAATTGTCCGACGCGCTGCGCCGGCGCTGCCTTTATCACTATATCGACTTCCCGGAGGTCGACCGCGAGGCGAAAATCATCCTTACCCGTACGCCCAACATCGACACAACGCTCGCTTTGCAGATCGCGCGCATGGTGGCGGCGGTGCGCAAGGAGGATTTGCGCAAAGTCCCCGGCGTCGCCGAAACGCTCGATTGGGCGGCCACCCTCGCCGGCCTCGAAGTTCACGACCTGCGGCAGGAGCCGGAAGCCGTCTACGAGACGATGATTTGTCTGCTCAAGACGCACGAAGACCGCGCGCGGTTGACCCCGGAAGTGAGCGAGCGGCTCCTCGGCAAGGTGGCGTGAGTGGGTAGGCAGCATCCCGAGCTGCCGGGCGCCCGCCGCCGCCTCGCCGGCTTCGCGCACACGCTGCGCGACAACGGCTTTCACGTCGGCCTTGCCGAGACGCGCGACGCGCTGGGCATACTTACGTCGCCCGCCGCGCTTAACGCCACATCGCTCAAACCGGCCTTGCGCGCACTGTTTTGCGCCACGCAATCCGATTGGCAGCGCTTCGACGAGATCTTCGATGCCTTTTGGCGGGGCCGCCATATGCGGCAGCGGCAAGTGCTGTCCGGCGCACCGCCGGCCGGTCACGCCCCGGCGCGGCGGCTCGCCGAATCACATGTGCCGCAACAGGCGCTCGGTCTTCCCGATCATGTGCAGCGGCGCAACGACAACGGCGAAACGCCGGCGGACGGCCACGGCCGCCGCGAAGGTGCGTCGCGCGTTGAAGCGCTGACCGGCACCGATCTGCGCCATATTGTCGATCCGGACGACGTCGCGGCGACACATGCGCTCGCGGCGCGGCTCGCCCGCGTGATGCGCGCCCATTTGGTCCGCCGCGAGCAAATTCGCCGCCGCGGGCAGCGGCTCGACCTGCGCCGCACCATTCACCGCAACGTCTCACATGGCGGCACGCTGATCGATCTCGCCTGGCGGCGGCGCAAGATCAAGCCGCTGCGGCTCGTGGTCTTGCTTGATGCGTCGGGCTCGATGAGCCTTTACACCGCGTTCTTCGTCCGCTTCCTGCACGGCGTGGTCGATGCCTTCCGCGAAGCGGAAGCCTTCGTCTTTCACACCCGCCTCGCTCACGTTTCGCCGTCGCTGCGCGACCGCAATGTCACGCGCGCGGTCGAGAAACTCTCGCTGATGGCGCAGGGCATCGGCGGCGGCACCCGCATCGGCGACAGCCTCGCCGCGTTCAATCGTTGGCACGCGCGGCGCGTCATCAATTCGCGCACCGCGGTGATGATCGTCTCCGACGGCTACGATACCGGCGAGCCGGGGCAATTGGCCGCGGAGATGCGCCGGCTGCGCCGCCGCAGCAAGAAGATCATCTGGCTCAATCCGCTGATCGGCTGGCGCGATTATTCTCCACAGGCCCGGGGCATGCAGGCGGCGCTGCCCTATGTGGATCTGTTCGCGCCGGCGCATAACCTCGAAAGCCTCGCCGCGCTGGAGCCGTATTTGGCGAAGCTCTAATTCCTGCGACGCAGCATCGACGTTTTCGACCGCACCGAATGAATTTTCTCCAGTCCGGCGGCGCGGGCGGCGTCCTGCAAGGCATGCCGGATTTCGTCGCGCTTTTCGTGGATCGAGGCGATCGCCGGTCCGGCCGGGATGCCCAAACCCACTAGGGCGGCTTCCGAGAGTTGCAAGCTCGCTTCGACCGTTTCCGGCACCGCGTCGGTAGCGCCGAGCCGGTAAAGATGGCGGGCATGATCGGCGTCGCGGGCGCGCGAGACGATGAGCACGTCGGGGCGCATTGCGCGCACATGGGCGACGATATCGTCGATCAAATCGGGGTCATGGATGGTGATGACGACGCCGGCGGCGTCGCCGAGGCCGCAGGCTTCGAGGAATTTCGTATCGCCGGCATCGCCGTAATAAACCGCGTGGCCCTCGCGCCGGTCGTGTGTCACCGTGGCGGGGTTCAAGTCGGCGGCGATGTAGGGAATACCGTGCTGCTTTAGCAGTCCGCACACGACTTTGCCGACGCGGCCGTAACCAACGACGATGGCGTGCTTGCCGTTGGCGCTCGGCCGCGCCGAGAGCTCCGACGGCAACGCGGTGGGCGGCCGCAACCGCACAGCAACGCGCCGCGCCCCATACGACAACAACGGCGTCAGCGCCATCGTCACCGACGTTACGATCAGTGCCAAACTCGCGCGCCGCGCGTCGACCAGATCGAAATCTCGCGCCATACCGATGCCGACGAAGGCGAATTCGCCGCCCGGACCGAGCAGGAGGCCCATTTCCACGGCGACCGGCCATGACAGACGGAACAGCTTGGCCAGGCCGGCGATCACCAGCGCTTTGATGGCGATCAGCGCGACGACGCCCGCGGCCAGCCACAGCGGGTCGCGCAGCAGTTCGCGCACGTCGATGTCCATGCCGACGGTGAAGAAGAAAATTCCGAGCAGCAGTCCCTTGAACGGCTCGATAGTGGCTTCGATCGCCTTGCGGTATTCGGTCTCGGCCAAGAGCAGGCCGGCGACGAAGGCGCCGAGCGCCATGGACAGGCCGGCCTGATTGGCAATGACGCCGGCCGCGAGAATCACGAACAAGGCGGTGGCGATGAAGAGATCGCGGGACCGTGTTTCGGCCACCAGATGGAATAAGGGTTGCAGCAGCACGCGGCCGAACACGACGATCACGGCGAGCGCCAGCGCTGCCTGCACCAGCGCCCTGCCCAGGCTGGCGAGCACCGAACCGCCCGAGCCCGCCGCGAGCAGCGAAACGAACATCAGGATCGGGATGACCGCGAGGTCCTGCAACAGCAGCACGGCAAAGCTCGAGCGGCCGACAGTCGTCTTCAGGCGGCCCTGGTTCGACAACAGTTCTAGCACGATTGCGGTGGAGGACAGCGACAGACTGGCGCCGAGGATGATGGCCTCGGATGGCGTGCTGCCGGCATAAGTCGGGATACCGGCAAGAAGCGCCGTGGTGATGAGCACCTGCAGCCCGCCCATCCCGAACACCAGCCGCCGCATGGTGAGGAGCCGCTGCAGCGACAGCTCAAGCCCGATGAGGAACAGCAGGAAGACGACGCCGAGCTCGGCGATGCCGGCAACGTCCTTGGCGTCGCCGACGGTGAACCAGTACAGGATATGAAACGAGCCGATCAGCGAACCGAGGCCGAGCGGCCCGAGGAGCGCGCCGGCGCCGAGATAACCGAGCACCGGAGAAAAGCCGAGCCGGCTGACGATCGGCACCACGATGCCCGCTGTGCCGAGCACGACCAGCGCGTCGCTATAGGCGGCAACATTGATCGTCGAGGCCACGAGATCCTCCGGCGCACCGGCGCGGCCGCAGACTACGCCGAGTATATGAAGCTTGGAATCGGGACAATACGCTAGACGCCGAGATGGCGATGCAGCAGCTCGGGCTGGTTCCGTCCCGCCTCCGCCGACAGCGAATCGACGATGTGGCCGTTGTGCATGACGTAGATTCGGTCGGCGAGCGTCATGACGGCGGAGATGTTCTGCTCCACGATCAGTATGGTCTGTCCGGCCTCGGCAAGCGTCCGGCATGCGGCCAGAAGATCGCGCACGATGATCGGCGCCAGGCCCTCGAACGGCTCGTCGAGCAGCAAGATTTTCGGCTCGCGGATGAGCGCGCGGGCAATCGCCAGTATCTGCTGCTCGCCGCCGGAAAGATCGGTGCCGCGGCTGCCGCGGCGCTCCTTGAGCCGCGGGAACATCGCGTAGACGCGATCGAGCGGCCAGCGGTTCTGCGCCGTCAGCCCGGCCAGGATGAGATTTTCCTCGACGTTGAGGCTGCCGAAAACGCGGCGGTCTTCGTGGACGAGCTGCATGCCGGCCTGGGCGATGGTGTGGCTCCTTTTCCCCGCGATTTCGGCACCGTCGAACATGATCGATCCGGCGCGCGGGGTCACCACGCCCATCAGGCTTTTCAAGGTGGTACTCTTGCCCGCGCCGTTACGGCCAAGAAGCGCCACCACCTCGTTACGATCGACGCGCAGAGCGACGTCGAAGAGGATATGCGAATCGCCGTAATAGCTGTTCAACCCGTTTACTTCGAGCAGGCTCATGCCGCGTGCACTCCGCCCAGATAGGCTTCTTGAACGGCCTTGCTGCCTTTGATCTCGACCGGCGTGCCTTCGACCAGCACGCGACCCTCCTGCAACACGGTGACGCTTTCCACCAATTCGAACAGCGAGTCCATGTCGTGGTCGATGATGATCATGGTGCGGCCTCGCCCAATCGATTTGAGGAGTTGCACCATCTCGACGCGTTCCAGCGGACTCATGCCGGCAAGCGGCTCGTCGAGCAAAAGCAGGCTCGGCGAGCTCGCCAGCGCAAGGCCGACCTCGAGCCGGCGCTTTTCACCATAGGCGAGCTCGGCGACCGGCGTGTCGGGACGCCCCGTCAGATGTACGAGTTCGAGAGTGCGCTCCACTTGCTCGGCCAGTCCGGCAATGCCCGACACGCTGCGGAACATATCGAGGCGGAACTTGCCGCGCAGCGCGGCGAGCGCGGAGATCCTCAGATTCTCGCGCACGGTCAGACGGCTAAAAAGCTGGTTGACCTGATAGCTCTTGGTCAGTCCGAGCTGACACACGTCGGTGACGCTCATGCCAGTGATATCGCGGCCTTCGAA
This sequence comes from uncultured Alphaproteobacteria bacterium, assembly GCA_963731805.1. GTDB lineage: Bacteria > Pseudomonadota > Alphaproteobacteria > Rhizobiales > Xanthobacteraceae > BOG-931. Next base: position 1,035,512 of record CAVSWY010000020.1, on the reverse strand, counting down.
GACGATCGTGCCGGAGGTGGGCGGAATCTCGCAGGTCAGCATCTTGAAGAACGTACTCTTGCCGGCGCCGTTCGGACCGATGACGCCGCGCCGCTCACCGTGTTTCACGGTGAAATCGATATCGCTGTTAGCGAGGAGGCCGCCATAACGCTTGGTCAGACCGGTCGCCTGAAGGATCGGCCCGGAGGTTCGATCGGTTTCACGATGCGCCGCCGGCATAAGTGCCGGCGGCGGCTCGTTCGCCAAGGCAATTTTTGCAGCCTTTTGCTGATCCGTCGCCACCATGCTGGGGAACGGCGTCGCAGGTTTTGGTTCGATCGTTTTGGCGCCCCCCCGCGTCGTCAGCGCATACAGATCCACGATGCCGCCGATCAAGCCATGGCGCAGGAAGCAGATAAGGAGCACGAACACTACGCCGAGCACGAGCTTCCAAGCGGCGCCGAGATGAAGCGTGGTTTGCAGGAAATCGCTCAGATAGAGCCAAACCGTGGCTCCGACCAGCGGGCCAAACAGCGTGCCGGCGCCGCCGATCGCGGTCTGCATCACCAGTTGCCCCGACGTATCGAATGTGAAGGCGTCAGGCGGCATGAAGCCTTGCATGATGCCGAGGAGCCCGCCGGCAAAGCCGGCATAGGCCGCCGCAATGACGAAAGCAGTGAGCTTGTAGCTGTGGATGTTATGACCAACGGCGGCCGCGCGCAGTGGATTATCGCGGATCGCGCGCAGCACCGCGCCGACCGGCGAGCGCACGATGCGTAGCGCGATCACCAAGCCGACGAAATACCAGAATGCCAGCAAAACATAGAGCCGCGAGTCGCTATCGAAGTTGATGGTGGTGAAACCGAGATGGTACGTCGGGGTAGGTACGCCCGGCAGTCCGTTCTCGCCTCCGGTATAGTCCGAGAGCGGATTGAATTCGACAAAGTGAAACACCTCCGCGATCGCCACCGTGATCATGGCGAAATAGATGCCGGTGCGGCGCAGTGCGATCAGCCCGACCAGATAACCGACGGCGGCCGCGGCGACCGCGCCGAGGAACACCGCCGTCATGACGTGGGGAAAATTCGATACCGTGAGCAGATAGGCGGCGACCATGCCTCCGGTGCCGTAGAAGGCCGATTGGCCGAACGACAACAGGCCGGTGAAGCCGAACAAGATGTCGAAGCCGATGCCGAACAGGCCCCACACCAGGATGCGGTTCACGGTGGTGGGCGTGAAACCGAGATAGGGCAGCACGAACGGCGCCGCGATCAGCCCGGCTGCGGTCAGCGCTTCGATGAGGAAAGGCCGTTGCTTGATCATGCGACGACCGCGTTCACTCGCGGCCGGCCGTGCCGAGGAGCCCGTAAGGGCGAATCACCAGTACCACCGTCATCGCCACGAACAGCATCACGTAAGCGTAGCCCGGGTTGAACATCGACGTGATGCTGATGATCTCGCCGGCGATCAGGCCGCCGAGCACCGCGCCGGGGAACGAGCCGACGCCGCCGATGACGACGACGACAAATGTCTGCACCAGGATCGACTCGCCGACATCCGGCGCGATCGAGACAACCGGCGCGTTGACAATGCCGGCGAAGCCCGCCGCCATGGCGCCGATGCCGAAGACCAGCATGAACACCTTGTAGACGTCGATGCCGAGCGAATCGACCATCACCGAGTCCTCGATGCCGGCGCGCACGATCATGCCGAGCCGCGTGCGGTAGAGCACGAAATAGAGTGCGAGCAGCGCCACCGCGACGATGCCAAGGAGCGCGAGACGATAAGTTGGATAGAACATAAAGCCGATCGGCGTGATCCCCGCCAGCAGAGGCGGCGGCGGCACCACCTTCGAAAGACTGCCGAACAAAAAACGCACGGTTTCGACAAAAACAATGCCCAGGCCAAAGGTGACAAGCAGCTGATCTTCGTGCGGCCGGGCGTAAAAATGGCTGATGACCACGCGTTCCATCACTACGCCGACCAGCATGACGAAGAGCGACCCGGCGACAATGGCGATGAGAAAGGAGCCGGTATATGTGTAAGCGACCCAGCCGGCATAGCCGCCGAGCATGAACATCGCGCCGTGCGCGAGGTTGAGCACACCAAGCGTGCCATAGATGATCGTCAGGCCGGATGAGATCAGCGCCAAAAGCGCGCCGAGGACGAGCCCATTGAAGCATTGCGAGATAAAAGTGGGCCAGTTGATCACGCCGCCATCCACGATTTTCCAGGCAGACTGCTCGCCGTTCCGGCCGTCCCCCGACGTAATGTTATGCCGGGCCTCAACGCCGTCTTGCAACCGGCAAAATGGCCGAGCTTAAAGAGGCGAAGAGCAGGCTTCGCCCCTTTAGCCCGGCCAAGAGGTTAACCGCGCCTGCCCCGCAATGCGACGAGGCAGGCAACGCTAGGACCGTCAGGTGTAGTCGCCGAGACTGCAGCCGAAGGCGTCGGGCTTCTGCATCAGCGGCGCACCGGGCACGACTTCCATCACCTCCCAGTAGTCTTCCTTGTCCTTCATGTCCTTCGGCGCCTTGCCGCGGACGATGATGACCGGACGGACCAGCTGATGATCCTCGGGACGGAAATGCACCTGGCCGACCGTCGAGTTGAAGGTCTCGCCCTTCTCATAGGTCTTGATGACATCCGGCGGATAGAACGTGCCGGCTTCCGAAACCATGCGCGCCCAGATGGCGAATTGCATGTAGCCGTTATTGGCGCCCCATTCCGGCTTGTAGCCGTATTTCTTGTCGAAGGCTTCGACGAACATTTTTGCCAGCGGATACTTGTCTTGCAGCGTCCACCAGAAGTCGGTGGCCGCATAGACGCCTTCGGTGAGCTCCGGCCCCACTTCCTTGGCGAGGAAGGGGATCTGATAGGGCACCACCATCTTCATCTTCGGGGTCAGACCGAATTGCTTGGCTTGTTGGATCGACAGCACCGCATCGCGGCCCCAGTTCACGTTGACGATGAACTCGGCGCCGGAATTGGCGATGTTGGTCAGATACTGGCTGAAGTCCTGCGTGCCGAGCGGCGAAACCTGGTTCGTCACCATGGTCCAGCCGCCATTGGCGCCCAGATAGTCGTTCACCGACTTGGTCACGGTGTGGCCGTAGGTGTAGTCCGGCGTCATGAACGCCGCCTTCTTGTTCTTGCCGTAGGTCTTGAGCAACACCGGGCCGATGGCGTTGGCCGCGGTCTCGCCGTAGAAACACTGGCGGAACGAATAACGCGCACAGTCCTTGCCGGTGGTGTCGTTGGAACCGGAGATCGCCACCAGATAAAGGATCTTCTCACGCTCGGCGAACTTGTTGAGCGCCACCGCGACCGCCGACGAGGTGGCCCCGGTCATCGCCACGATCTTGTTGTCGTTGATGAAAGTCTGCTGTTCCTGCACCGCATCATTCGGCTTGGCGCCAGAATCAGCGACAACCAGGTTCACCTGCTTGCCGAGCACTCCCTTGCTCACCTTGGGTGCGATCTTTTTGATCAGCGGATTACCTTCGTTGATATGCTCGACGGCGAGCTGCATGCCCTTGAGCTCGTCCTCGCCCTGCACGGCATAGGGCCCGGTCCGCGGCACGGTAGCGCCGATGGTCACCGTCGAGCCTTGCGAGCCGGCGGGCCAGGTGCCAAGCGGCGGCTGATCTTCGGCGAAGGCCGGCACGAAAGTGAAACCGCCGACCGAAAGGGCGCCGAGCCCGGCGCCGGTTGCGGCAGCCGTGCGCAGCAAGTGACGCCGTGAAAACGGCGCGGCAATTGACGCGTTCTTGTTCGTCATGTCTTCCTCCGTTGTCGTAAAAACTTTGTTGTAGAAACCGCGATCACGCAGCGCGACCGCCATTCGGTGTCGCCCTCACCGTCATGGGTCGAGATTACAAGCTTGCCCAGTTTTGCGCTGCGGATCGGGGGCAGATATGGGGCGCAAACCTGCGAAATTTTGACGCAATAAGACGAAAGACGTACGGCTAAAGGCGAAATGGGCGGTCGAAACGGCTCGATTTAGGACCGCTGATCAGGCCCGGCTGGCGCGTCACGCGGCCTAACTTTCTTCGCGCATGGCCGAAGGTGTCGCGCCGAAGCGGCGCCGTGCGCCTCGCCTGGGCGCATGACTGGGTCAGCAATCCCGCGCTCGGCGCGACGTTCGAGTCGCTGCCGGGCGCGAGTTTCACGGTCAACGGCGCGGCACCGCCGCCGAACTCGGCGCTCGCCTCGGCCGGCGCCAAATTCTACATCACGCCGGCTTGGTCGTTCGACGCCAAGTTCGACGGCCAATTCGCCGATAGCTCGCAGACTTATGCCGGCACCGGGGACGTTGCGCTATTCGTGGTGACCCTGCCGGGCCCTCGACGATCCAACCGTTATTGATACTTCGCGCTCAGACGGCAATGCCGCCGGCCGGGAGCGTAGTGTTTTCATGACCGATGTTTCCGACCTCACCATCACCGCCGTCCGCACCACCACGCTGCGCGTGCCCTGGCCCGATACGCCGTGGCTCAAGGGCCATGCCTTCGGCGAAACCCGCAATTTTCTAGTGATCGACGTCGAGACCAAAGGCGGCATCGAGGCATAGTTGATTTCCTTCTGAGCATGATCAGCGTCCGTGCCTGTGGCCGTTTCGTCACACCGGAGCTTAAATGGCGGTGATTTCCACCTGGCATGACGATTTCACTATAGCCCAAGACAACGTCACCGCGCCGGATAGATTGGCGGCAACAGTGGGGCTTGGATGAAATACTTGCTCGCCGGCACGATTGCGTTTTTTGCGGTCGCATCCGTCTAATGCAGCGAGCGCGGCCGATATGCCGATCAAGGCGCCGCCACCGGCCGCTCCAGCGCCGGTACCAACCTATAACTGGAGCGGCTTCTACATCGGCGGCAATGCAGGCGGGGCCTGGGGGAACTTCGATCCTATCAGCGCGATGCCTCTTTTGCCCGGCGGAGTTATTGCCCCTGATGTATCGATCTTCAATGCTTTAGGGGCATCGCAGGGCATCAAGCCGAATGGTTTCACCGGCGGAGCAGAGGCCGGCTATAATTTTCAATGGCACAATATCGTCTTCGGACTCGAAGGGGATTGCGAGTTGCTGCGCCTCAGCGGGAATTCGACTGTTGCGGGTTTCTTTGCCCCCGCAGCTCCAGTCAACCTTTCGGCGTCGGCGCACGCGAGCTGGCTGGCAACCGCACGCGGGCGCATCGGAATAACGGCCGATAACTGGCTGTTTTACGGTACCGGCGGCGTCGCCCTCACGGCTTTGCGGGGCGGCTTCACGTTCACCGATCCCACTGCCGGCGATACCGAACCCCCTGCGTCGCTCTCCACCACGAGGGTCGGTTATGTTGCAGGCGGCGGCCTCGAGGTGGGGTCTTGGAGTCGATGGAGCGTCAAAGTGGAGTATCTTTTCGTCGATTTTGGCCGCGTTTCGACGGTCGGCCCCTTCGACGCAGTACAACCAATAGATAACAGCATCGAACTGAAAGCGAGCATTGTGCGCGGCGGCGTAAACTACCGCTTTTGAGCCGCTGTTATAGCGCCGGAAGCAGAGACATTTCGTCCGGTGGCGGACGTCTGTTGACCTGAGATCATAGTTTCCGCAGCATTCGCCCCCCGCCGCGCTCCGCGGCAAAAGTCCGGGCGAATGCATCCATGACCGACCTCACCATCACCGCCATCCGCACCACCATGCTGCGGGTGCCCTGGCCCGATACACCGTGGCTCAAGGGCCATGCCTTCGGCGACGCGCGCAACATCCTGGTGCTCGACGTCGAGACCAAAGGCGGCATCACAGGCATGGGTTATCTGTTTCTGTTCCGCCCGGGCATCAAGTCGATCATCGCCTGCCTCGAGGAGGTCATCATCCCGCGCGTCATCGGCAAGGACGCCAGCGCGGTTGAGCAAATCTGGCAGGATTTGTGGAAGACCACCGTCACCTACGGCCGCGGCGGCATCGCCACCATGGCGCAATCGGCGCTCGACATCGCGCTGTGGGACGCGCTCGGCAAAGCGGCCAAGTTGCCGCTGCATCGGCTGTGGGGACACTATCGCGCTGAATTGCCCGCCTACGGCTCGGGGTGTTTTCGCGGTTCCGGCGGCGACGGCATGATCGCCAAGGCGCTGCACTATAAGGAGCGCGGTTACAAGGCGATCAAGATGCAGGTGGCGCACACCGCGAGCCTCGCCACCGATCTCGACAATGTGCGGCGCATGCGTGAAGCGATCGGCCCGGACATCGCCATCATGATCGACGTCAACATGGGTTGGACCGCCGACGTCGCCATCCAGATGGGCCGCAAATTTCAGGACTACGACGTCTATTGGCTCGAAGAGCCGGTGGTGCCGGACGATTATGCCGGCTACTTCCGTATCGCCGATGCGCTCGATTTGCGCATCGTCGGCGGCGAGACGCATTTCACGCGCTTCGATCTCAAACCGTTTTTCGAAAATCCGAAGCTGCCGATCCTGCAGCCCGATCCAATGCGCGGCGGCCTGACCGAATTGCGCAAGATCGCGACCGTCGCCGACACCTGGAATATGACGCTCGCGCCGCATCTGTTTCCGGAACTCAACGTGCAGCTCCTCGCCTCGATCCCGAACGGGCTGTGGATCGAGGATATGGGGCTGGCGGAGGACTTGTTCGTCGATCCGGTGCCGGTGGTGAAAGGCATGATCACCGCGCCGGAACGGCCGGGCCATGGTCTCGTCTTCAAGCCCGAAATTTTGCGCGATTGCGCGGTCAGGCCTGCTTCACGTTAGTGCGCCGATTAGTGCGGCCATTAATGCGGCCACGGCATGATCGGAACGGTGCTGATGGCATTGGCCGGCGAGCCGTTGACGATCTTGGTGCTGATCGCGAGGTAGACGATCGTGTTGTGAGGCGCATCGACCATGCGATAGATGCGCGTTGTCTTGAAGAAAATGCTGGTTTTCTGGGCGAATACTTCTTCGTTTTGACGCAGCTTGGATAGGTCGACGTCGATCGGGCCGATTTGCCGGCACGAGACGGAAAAATTGGATGGATCTTCGTTCAACCCGAGCGGCTGGCCCCAGCCGCCTTTTCTCGCCTGCGAAATGTGGCAGACGACGCCAGGCACTTGCGGATCGTCAAAGACGCTGACGCACACCTTGTCATTGGGAGACAGCACATTGAACGTGGTGCTCACGCAGCCCAAATCGGTTGCGTGTGCGGAGCCGAGAGTTAGCCCGGCCAGTAAGGCCGCTGTTAAAGCCCACTTCATTCGGAAATCTCCGCATTGATCGCGACGGCGTGGCCTTAAAGCCAAGACTGCGAGGGCTTGGAATATTGGTAGCGGAGGACGGATTTGAACCGCCGACACGCGGATTATGATAAGTCCCATTTGAAAGAAACATAGCACATTCAATGTATTATGACCATAAACGCCGGCTGTGCAACAAACTGTGTAACGGCTGGCGTCAAAAATTGAACGCGTCGGCTGGCTCATCGCAGTCGAACAGCACCCCAAGACACGGAAGTCCCGGTTTGTGTTCAAAATTGCTCAGACTCTATTATCCGACTGAGGCAGCAAGCGAGGGGTCTCATGAATGGAGGCCAACATGGGTCAGTTCATTCGAAGCCGAATTGTTGAGCGCTACTGGCATCTTCTGGACCGTGTGACCAACCAATCAGAACGACAGCGAATACTCGAACTGATTGTCGAAGAGCGACAAAATCAAAGAGATGCGGGCGATGAGTTTATCCGATAACCAGTGAATAGCGGGTTGGATTTTATCGTGCAGGAGTCCTAGCCGGATGGTGTAGATGGATTGTGACCCACCGCCGACATCGCTGAGCGTGCTGGTTTCTTGGCTCCCTTGATGACCGCAAAGCCACAGGTGAAGTTATTCCACTTTTCCACAGTCGTTTCAGAGTGAGCTATTTTATACAGTTTCAAAAAAAACGACTGGGTCAAACTTGTAGCTATCGGGCGCATCTTTTTAGCCCCCAGCCTACCCAGCGCCGGGTTTGTTGTGCGTACTAAGACCCCAGTCTTGCTCCCGTAGCGCTGGGGTCATTTTTCCATGCGGTTGCGAGTAGATGGAGAGTCTCATGGATACTTTCCGCGAAAGGTTTGTCTTGCGCCAGAACATCGCGCACTACACAAATCAGTTGATGACAGAAACGGACCCGATTAAGCGGGAAACCCTGCACAAGCTTTTAGCCGAGGAGATAACCAAACAGGCGAGCGATGCGGCTAAGTCGTCTCGACCCACGTGAATGTGTAGCGTTCGACCCGGAGCCATCTATTCGCTGTGGAAGGGCGACCTCAGTGAGCAATATTGACCATACCGCTACCCTCAAGGAGCGTATCTGATTCGCGGGATGTCGGGCGCGAGAGGGTGCCCATGTTGAAAATCGACCAATTTTGGCAACGCTTTAAAAGCGCAACATTTTCCGCCTGCACCATATGGCGTCAATCTCTGACTGCGGACATAATTGATTTAGGTCAATGTCACTTGGCTGTTGCGGCCACAAATGTAGTCCAGTCCGGGCGTGTCTCCAGGCTACGAAGTCGGAGAGTGCGGGGAAGGACGCAACAATGACCATTGAATATTTGCCGTCCGGCGCAGATGCGCAGCCGAACATCAATTTTGAAAGTCGTGATCTACGCACGATTGCGAGCTACAAGCGCGAGCTGATCAGACATAGGCGCACGGAAGCCGGGCTGCGACAGGCTCTCGCCCAGGACGAGGCTTTGCTTTCTAAAAAGGACGACTTGATCCAACAGCAGGCCGTTTTGAGCCAAGAGTCCGATCACCGGCTGTTGAACGGCTTGCAAATGATCGTAAGCCTGCTTTCCCTGCAAAGTCGGGCGTCAACGAATGCCGAGGTTGCTTCGCAATTGGTTGCCGCGGCCGATCGAATTGCCACGATTGGGCGTATCCACCACCGTCTCCACTCATTTGACGGCGTGCAAACCCTTGCGTTTAGGCGATACCTTGAGGACCTGTGTCGCGATTTCTCCATGATGCTGTTAACGGCACATCCGGCGCGGATCGTCGCGGTCGAGGGAACTGAAATTACCTTGCCTGCCGTCACCGCCGTTCCGCTCGGCTTCATCGCCCACGAACTGATTACGAATGCGGCCAAATACGGCACAGGTCGGATTACGGTCAGCTTGGAGGCTGATCCTGAAAAGGGCTACGAGTTGTCGGTGGCCAACGATGGCCCGGGATTGCCGGATGGATTTGACCCAGCCGCCGACAAAGGACTGGGAATGAGGATCGTTCAGTCTCTCGTCAAACAAATCGGCGGAGAATTGCGGATTGGGCGAGGTGATAGGAACCAGGGCGCGCGATTTACGGTGCTCTTTTCGTAATCGCCACAAAACAGGAGCCACGATGGGAAAAGTAATAGTAGACAACCCTGGCTTCGTGTCGGGTTCACTTCGGGAAAGACCGAGGAGCAAGAAGAGTAGAGCCGTTGTTAGGAGGACGGGCGTGGCTGCGTTTGATCCCAAGGTCTTTCTCGCCAAAGTAGGCGAAGGAACAGCTATATCGAAATATGAAAAGGAACAGATTGTATTTTCACAGGGTGACGTTGCAGACGCTGTTTTTTACATTCAAAAGGGCAAGATCAAACTCACCGTCGTTTCTGAGCGTGGCAAGGAGGCGGTCGTCGGCCTACTCGGACCCGGTCACTTTTTTGGCGAAGGCTGTCTTAATGGCCATCCGTTGCGTGTCACAACAGCCTCCGCGATTGATGAAAGCCTCATTACGCGCATCACTAAAGCGGCGATGATTGCCACCATGCATGATGAGCCGAAATTCTCGGAACTTTTCATGGCGGACCTATTGAACCGGAACAGTCGAATTGAAGAGGACCTGATCGACCAGTTGTTCAATTCAAGTGAAAAGCGCCTCGCCCGCGCTCTCCTTCTCCTTGCAAATTTCGGCAAGGATGACGCGCCGGAGCCGATTATCGGAAGGTTCAGTCAGGAAATCCTTGCCGAAATGATCGGCACGACCCGATCACGCGTCAGTCATTTCATGAACAAATTTCGTAAATTAGGCTATATCAAATACAATGGGAAATTGGAAATCCATAACTCCTTGCTGAACGTCGTCTTGTACGACAAGCCCCAAATCAGAACGAAGGACCACAGCGGCCCCAAAGCGGTGTGATGTCTCCTCTTGGCCGATTTCGTTGAAAAAGTCGGCAGTTGCGATACATGACATTCGCTGATTCAGTTGCCGCAACAAGCGGGACTCGAATCATGATGGGACATCGGCAAGTCGAACAAGCTGCTTTGTTCTATGAGTTTTCTCTCGAAAGGCACGTTCCCACTGACCATCTTCTGCGATCTATCGACAGATTTGTGGAGCTTGGCGAGGTGAGGCGGGAACTGACCAGCTTCTACAGCACGCTGGGTCGTCCATCGATCGATCCCGAACTGATGATTAGGATGTTGATCGTCGGTTATTGCTCTGGCATCCGCTCCGAGCGGCGGCTGTGCGAGGAAGTCCATCTCAATCTGGCATATCGCTGGTTTTGCCGGCTTGGGCTTGATGGCTGCGTGCCCGATCATTCGACCTTCTCCAAGAACCGGCACGGCCGCTTCCGTGACAGCGATCTGCTGCGGCGAGTGTTCGAGACGGTGCTTCAGCGCTGCATTCGCGAGGGTCTAGTCGGCGGAGAAGGCTTTGCGGTCGACGCCAGCCTGATCAAAGCTGACGCTAATCGGCAGAACGGCATAGAGGGCGAAAAAGGACTGCCGCCGCAAGCTACAGGCCGCCCGATCGAGGAGTATCTGGCCGTGCTCGACGACGCTGCCTTCGGTGCCGCGACCGAGGTTACGCCCAAGTTCGTATCGCCGGCCGATCCCGCGGCACGTTGGACCGGCGCCCACGGCGGGCAGGCCTTCTTCGCTTACTCCACCAACTATCTGATCGATGTCGAGAACGCGATCATTGTCGATGTCGAAGCAACCACGGCGATCCGGCAGGCGGAGGTCCTAGCCGCCAAGCGCATGATCGAACGCTCGATGGAGCGCTTTGACCTATATCCCGCCAAGCTCCTGGGGGACAGCGCCTACGGATCTGCCGAGATGCTCGGCTGGCTGGTCTACGAGCACGGCATCGAGCCGCATGTGACCGTGTTCGACAGGTCGGCCCGCAAGGACGGCACCTACTCACGCGATGACTTTACGTACCATCCGGATGGGGATGTCTACCACTGCCCCGGCGGCACAATGCTCACAACGACGGGCACGCTCGTAAACGATGGAGCAACGATGCTCTACCGCGCGAGCAAGCATGACTGCAAGGGCTGTGCCTTAAAGCCCCACTGTTGCCCAAAGGAACCAGCCCGCGCGCTCAGTCCATGAGGGCGCGCGCGACATGGCGCGCCAGATCGCAAAGTCTTCAGAAGGTCGCACATCACGGCGTCTGCGCAAGAAAGTCGAGATGCTGTTCGCTCATCTCAAACGCATATTGAAGCTGGACCGGCTCCGACTAAGAGGACCCAATGGTGCCCGCGACGAGTTCCTCCTCGCAGCAACCGCCCAAAATCTTCGGAAACTCGCTAAGCTGATCCCGGCGCCAAGCCTCCAGCCAGTCTGACAGCAGATCAGTCCCGATCATTGGTCGCAACAGTACGGCAGCTCGGTCCACTTCAGTTTACAGTCAGACTTGTTCAACAGAATCGGCCCTTAGCGTCATTTGCGGCGAGGCGGCATTCCGGTTGCTTTCGGACCGAAACGGACATTAGGCCAGATTTATGAGGACACGGGCGAGAGGCACTCGGCCTTGGTGCTGACGATGCCAGCGCCCAGCGAGCTTGGCGCTTTATTGCGTTGGGTCTGTACGACGGCGCCGTCAATAATAGTGACGGAGTTCGGGGTAAAGCCGGCGTTCAGGGGGACGACAAATTGATGGACGCAGAAATCATCGAAAACCTATTCGGAAGTGTGCAACGACTGTGCAACGAAGAACCGCACAGTCAGAATTATCCTGTTGGCCAATAGACCATCGAATTACAGGGGAAGATTGGTAGCGGAGGACGGATTTGAACCGCCGACACACGGATTATGATTCCGCTGCTCTAACCAACTGAGCTACTCCGCCAACCGTGTCAGGCACTTAGACGAACCGGCCCGCGGCGGGAACGCACAGGGCGAAGCGTCAGTGTCTGCGCTGAGAGCGCACATTTATGCCACTCAAGGGAGCTTTCCAAGCGGGATTTCGCCGCCGATTTACTGCCGCGGCTCGACTTGCTTGGCGACCGCAGGTTGCTTTTAATGCTATTGATAGCCTGTGGGTAATGAGCTTCGCGGCCGTTAACTTTTACGAGGGGGACGGGTGCAGTTCTATCGGGTTTCCGGACTTTCGGTGGCGAGCGAGATCGACTTGTGGGGCTGATCGCAGGCGCGCCCGGCCGCACGCCGCAGATCACAATTCGCCTCGGCGAGGTGCCGGCGAGCCTGCCGCAACCGACTGCGTCCGGACCGACTTGGCAGACTGCCGGCAAGCAGTTCCTGCTGTGCATCCCCGACATTGCGCGCTTCCTCGTCAACGACGTTTCCCCGGATTATGCTCCGATACGCAGGCCATAAAGACGATGGAAGAGCAAGGCTACACCGTGGTCGGCGGGGACGTCGATGGCGCCGATGCCTTCGAGAAAAGCCCGAAGTGGGTTGCGTCCGACGTCGTGTCGCACGTCCATCCGGGCAGCATCGTCGTTCTTCACATGCACGGCGGCCCCAACGCACCGGCGACGGCTGGCGCATTGCCTGAGATCATCACCAAGCTCCGTTCGGAGGGTTACACTTTCGTCAAAGTATCGGACCTACTTAAACTGCCCGCCGGCGAGCCGATAAAACGGGCACCGATGATGCCGCGCCAAGCGGCAAGAGCGAGTTCCGCAGTCACGCCAGCTTATTTTCCGTTACTGCATTTTTTCCGGCGATAAGCCCCTGGCAGATCGCGCGCGGCAGGCCGTGCATGGAAAAGCCGCCCGCCGATTCGCCGCCGCAATAAAGGCCGGGGATCACCTCGCCGTTCATGTCGACGACCTGGCAGCGCGCATTGATACGCAAGCCGGCGCGGGTGTCGTGGATGACCGGCGTCGCCCAGGCGGCGTGGAACGGCGGCGTCGCGATCTTGTAGAGCGGCTTCGGCTTGCCGAAGTCGGCATCCTTGCCGGCGTCGACGAAGGAATTGTAGCGCGCGACGGTGGCGGCCAGATTTTGCGACGGCATCGGCACGCGCTGATATTTCATTTTGATCTTGCCGGCCAGCTCGTCGATGCTGCCGGCGGTGAAGAAGAAGCCCGCGTCAACATCCACGTGCGGCGGCTGCGGAGTCCATTTTTCCCGCACGCATGCGTCGGCGTCGAAGATCGCCCAAATCGGCCCGCCGCCATTGTGATCGTCGCCGATGCCGGCGAGCGCCGCGTTGATGAAATTACTCGGATTGTACTTCTGGTTCTTGGCGTTCAGATAAGAATACGGGTCGTAGGGATTGGTGCTCTGATAGGTGTTGTAATTGAAGTGGCCGGCGGTCTCATCATAGAAACGCTTGCCCAGCATGTTGACCAGGATGGCGTCCTGCCAGTCCTTCACCGGCAGTCCGATCGCGCGCGCCTTGTCGAACACCTCGCTGCTCGGATGCCAGCGCACATTGACATAGCCGTATTGGCAGCCGACCGCGCCGGGCTTGGTGATGCCGGAGCCGAATTCGCCGGTATAGTTGAACAGGCCCCATAGCGAAGCGCCGACCGCCATGGCGGCAATCTCGCCGCTGGCATCCTGATCCGACCACGGCATGCCGGCGAGCCCGCAATACTCTTCGGTCAGGCGCGGATCGAACATGCGGCGGAAATTCACGTTGCCGGTCGAGCCGCCGGTGGCGACGATGACGGCCTTGCGAGCCCGAATGTTGAGTTTCTTGCCCTTGGCGTCGACGGCGATGCCGCAGGCACGGCCGGAATTTGCCGCCTCGCGATGGATCGCGGTCATGCGGTGCTCGAGCAGGATGTCGACGCCAGCCTGGCGCGCCGCGGCTTCGAGCGGCCGCATCAACCCGGCGCCGGCGCGGATTTCGTCATCGCCCGGATCGGCCGGTCCGCCGGTATGAACCATCGGCCAGTTAGCGACGTCGATCTGCATGGTGCGCAGCGCCGAGACGCCGATCTCGTGCCCGACCTTGTTCGGCGGCCGGTCGATGACCTTGACGCCATGCGCCAACAGCCACTCGAAGGCCGGCACGCTGTTGTCGGCGAACGCGCGGATGATCTCGCGATCGTTATAGCGGTAGGGCGGAAAGCCGTTGGTCTCGACCACTGACCAGTCGGTCAGATCCTGGAAGAACAGATCGGGCGAATCCGCGATGCCGTATTTCTTCTGATAGCTGGTGCCGCCGCCGAGCGGCAGGTTGCCGCCCGAGGTGATGGCATGGCCGCCGATATGCGGCTGCGCCTCGACCACGATCACCGACGCGCCGGCTTCCCGCGCCACGATTGCGGCCGGCATGCCCGTCGCGCCGGATCCGATCACCACGACGTCCGCTTCGCGATCCCATTCTGTTGGTAAAGCTCCCGTGCTCACGCTTGCGAACCCTTTGCTGTCTTGCGCCGGGCCGGACACTAACAGCATTGCCGATTTTGTGTCATGTGGGGGCGATCGGTTCCGCAGTACTGGAGTGCCCCATGGCGGATTTCGTGCCTACCCACCGGCTCACTCACGAAGCGAGCCTGAAAATACTGATGGCCGGCGTCACCAAGGCCAACGAATTGGGCTGCAAGGTCTCGCTCGCCGTGGTCGACGCAAGCTGCCGGCTGATCGGATTCCTGATGATGGACGGCGCGCGGCATTTCTCGATCATCACCACGCAAAGAAAAGCCATCACCGCGGCGTCGCAGCGCCTGCCTACGGGCTACGCGCCGGAGGAGAACGCGCTGTCGATGACGGTGCGCATGGGCGATTTCACCAACGTGCCCGGTGGCTTTCCGATCGAGGTCGGCGGCGAAGTTATCGGCGCGGTGGCGGCGGGCGGCGCCAAGATCGAGCAGGACGTCGAAGTGGCGAAAGCGGCGCTGGCGGCGCTCGCTACACCTTGACGGCTTCGCGCATCTCGTCCCGCGCCGCCTTCACCGCCTTGATGATGTTCTGATAGCCGGTGCAGCGGCAGAGGTTCGAGGCGAGCACGTCGATCAGGTCCTCGTCGTCGATCTGCGGGTTCTTTTCGAGCACGTTCGTCGCGAGCATTAAAAAACCCGGCGTGCAATAGCCGCACTGCAGGCCGTGGTTTTCGATGAAGGCACGCTGCAGCACTGACAGCTCCTCGCCATTGGCGAGGCTTTCAACGGTGCGGATTTTCTTGCCTTGCGCCTGGATCGCGAACATCAGGCAGGAGCGCACCGCCTCATCGTCGACGATCACGGTGCAGGTGCCGCAGACGCCATGCTCGCAGCCGATATGGGTGCCGGTCTGGCCGCAATCGTCGCGGATGGCGTCGACCAGCGTTTTGCGCGGCTCGACGCGGATCGGATAATCGCGGCCGTTGATGGTGAGCGTGATGTCGAATTTTTCGGTCATGCGCTTAAGCTCAACCACGCGGCAGCACGTCGGAGAATTTGCCGCGCACCAGCGCCTCGACCTCCTCGCTCGACCGCACCACGACCGGAAACGTGTCGCGGCGCTTGAACGGTTTACAAGCGTCGATCACTACACGCGCATTGCGCGGATCATCGCTGCCATAAGCCATCGGATCGAGCGCGGTCGACCAACAGCCGCGCAGTGTCTCCATGCCCTCGCGCGGGTCGAAGCGCGTGCACATCGCCCACACCACTTTGTCCATGTCGGCCGGATCGATATCGTCGTCGACCACGACGACGAAGCGGTTGGCATAGGCGCCGGCGTGGCATTGCGACGCGATCAGCCCGGCCTGCTTGGCGTGGCCGGCATATTGCTGCTTGATCGCGACCGTGAGCCAGAGCCGGCTGCCGCCCGCGGCATGCGCCCACACGCCTTTCACTTCCGGCACGCCCGCCGCTTCAAGCTGGTTCCACACCGCGCCGGAACGGTAGGTGCCGCGATAAAACGAATCGTCATCGGGCGGAATGCCCGGGATCGCGCCGAGCAGGATCGGATCGTCGCGATGCATGAAGGTCTCGATGCGGATCGCCGGTTCTTTTTTCAGCCCGCCGGCGTAATAGCCGGTCCATTCGCCAAGCGGCCCCTCGTCCAATAGATCGTTCGGATGAATGAGGCCTTCAAAAGCGATCTCGGCATGCGCCGGAATCGGCAGTCCGGTGCGCGGGCCGGCAATGACTTCGACCGCCTCGCCGATCAAGCCGCCGGCCGCGTCGTATTCGTTTTTGCCGTAGGGAATCTCCAGGCCGGCGATCATGAACAGCGCCGGATGCATGCCGCATACGACCGCGATCGGGCACGGCTCGCCGCGCTCGTGATATTTGCGCTTAATGATGTCGCCGTGCTTGCCTTTCGAGAACATCACCGTCGCGACGCTGGGCTCCTGGGCCTGGACGCGATAGGCGCCGTAATTGATCCAGCCGGAATCCGGGTCGCGCATGATCACCATGTCGCCGGTGCCGATGTAATAACCGCCGTCGTGCTCATGCCAGCGCGGCACCGGGATGCTGAAAATGTCGATGTCGCCGCCGGTGTGGACGTTTTCCATGACCGGCCCGATTTTCACCGTCACCGGCGGAACGGCTTTTGCCTCCTTCATATAGCGCCGCCAGTAATGCACCAGATCAATGGCGCTCGCCTCGGGACTAAGCCCCAGCGTGATGTTGATGCGTCGCAGCGAAGTGAGAATATTGGCGAGGATGCGGCGGCCGCGCGGAAAGCCAGGCACGTCGTCGAACAGCACCGCCTTGTTGCCGATGCGGCGCTGATAGATGTCGACGATGCCGCCGATCTCTTTCTCGCGTTCGGCGCCGGAGATGTCCTGCAGCTCGCCGGCCGCTCGCAATTGCGCGATCCAGGCGCGCAGGTCCTGCCGCCCGGCGATGGCCGGTTTGTGTGTCGATCGAGACTTAACGGGTGCGTCCATGCATTCACTCTATCGCGGCATGGATCGCCGGGTCGAGACCGTAGGGGCGGGTCTTCAACCCGCCCCCTACACCAAAAACGACGATGCCGGCTACATATCCAACACTAGCCGCTCGGTGGCGCAGCCGCAGCAGCAGATCATGACTTTCTCGTTGGTCGCCTGCTCTTCTTCGCTGAGCACCGAATCGTGGTGGATCGGGATGCCGGAGATGACGCGGGTCTCGCAGGCGCCGCAGATGCCGAGCTCGCAGGAATAGTCGACGTCGACGCCGGAATCGAACAGCACTTCGAGCACCTTCTTGCCCTCGGGGATGAAATATTCCTCGCCCGAGCGCGCCAGCTCGACCCAAAAGCCGCCGGTGCCGGTGGCCGCGGCCGCATCCTTCGGCGTGAAATATTCGACATGGACGTTGCCGCGGGGCCGGCTCGCCGCCGCCGCCTCGAAGGCTTTGAGCATCGGATTAGGACCGCAGCAGTAGAAATGCGCATTCGCCGGAGCCGCTGCAATCGCGGCGGCGAGATCGATAAATTTGCCGTCCGCTTCGTCGTCGAAATGCAGATGCACCGCTTGCGGATCGAGCGATTTGAGCGTTTCGAGAAACGCCATGTCTTCGCGCGAGCGGCATGAATAGTGCAGTGTCCATGGCCGCTTCAGCGCGATGAGGTGCTGCGTCATGCACCAGATCGGCGTGATGCCGATGCCGCCGGCAACCAGCGCCACATGCTCGGCATTCTCTATCAGCGGGAAATTGTTGCGAGGCGCGCTGATCCTGATCTGATCGCCGACCTTCATCTCCTCGATGATGTAGCGCGAACCGCCGCGGCTCGCTGCATCCTTCTTGACGCCGACGACGTAGCTGTCGGGATCGTCATTGGGTACGACCAGTGAAAACTGACGCACCAAGCCGTTGGGCAGATGCAGATCGATATGGGCGCCCGGCTTATAGGCCGGCAGCGCCCCGCCCTCCGCGCGCTGAAACGTATAGAGCTTGGTGTCGCGGGCGACGTCTTCGATCTTGGTCAATCGCGCGTCGATGATATGCGCGTGCGGCTCCGGCAAATGCGGACGGCTCGACGCGGCGGGCGGTGCGGTGACGGTATCCATGCAGGGGATAAATAGGCGGCTCGGGTGGGCTTCCGCAACCCGGCCTTCGCTCACAAAATCACCGAAGAGCCGTGCTGTGCGGGACGTTTTTGTGTTTGTCCGGCGCGGAAGTCCCGGGTTTTGCCGCCGTTTCGCGGTATTCCGATGATCCATCCCCGCTCGCGGCAACGCCGGGCACGACGTCGACGGCGATATCCGCGGCCCGGCAAGCCTGCATTACGTCGTTGCCGCAACCGGAAACCGCCGGGTCGCCGGCCATAAGACGGATGACGCGCCGGCCGGCTTTGGCAAGGGCGACCGTTAAGGCGGCGATATCGTGATTGCCCCCGTCATTCGTGTGCCGTGCCTCGCTGACCAGCATTTTCTTGGCTTCACGGCGCACGAAATCGAGGATATCGGCGGCAACGCATTCATCGAACAAAATCACGTCGGCCGATTGCAGCGCCCGCACCCCACGCAACGTCAACAATTCCGGATCGCCGGGACCGGCGCCGACGACAATGACCGAGCCGGCTTCGCGCTCGGGCGATGGTTTCAAGAGCGCGTCGAGGTCGGTATCGGTCGGCGCCACGTCCGGGGTTGCAATCGCGCGCGCGGTGAATTTTTCCCAAAAGCTGCGCCGGTCGCGAAACGAAAGCGTCAGCGCCCTTACCCGCGGCCGCCAGGCGCGCGCGGCTTCGGCCCAGTGCGCAAATCCCTTCGGGATCAACGCCTCGATCTTGGCGCGGATGGCTTGGGCGAACACCGGCGCCGCGCCGTCGGTAGAAATGCCGATGACCAGCGGCGACCGGTTGACGATGGCGCCAAAAGCAAAATCGGAAAATGCCGGACGATCGATGACATTGACCGGCACGCCAGCGCGGCGGGCGGCCGCCGCGAATTCCGCAGCCGCCGCATCATCGGCGCAATCGGCGACGGCGATCGCAGCGCCGGCGAAGTCGTTGCCGGTCCAACCGCGTTCCTTGATCGCGATCGGCCCGCGCGGCGGCGTGCCGGCAATCGCGCGCATCTCCTCGCTCGGCGCCGGCGCAAAGACCTCGACTTGCGCCCCTCCCGCCGAAAGCAATTCGGCTTTCCACGCCGCGGCCGCGCTTCCGCCGGCGACAACGGCGCGCTTGCCTTCGAGCGAGAAAAACACCGGCAACCGGGACAATGCCGCGATGCTTTGCGACGTTGCAACTGGATTGCGTTCGACGATCACAGCGGACAATCTCCTAGTAAACGTCGGTCTGGTAGCGGTCGCTGGCCTTTAGTTCGCCGAGCAGTTTCATCGCATCGTTCGGACCGCGGCCGCCATGCGTGGAGATGACGTCGACGAAAGCGAGCTCGACATCCTTGGCCATGCGCAGCGCATCGCCGCAGACATAAATGTGCGCGCCGTCGTCGATCCAGGACCACAACTCGCGTCCCGATTCGCGGATGCGGTGCTGCACGTAGATTTTCTCGTTGGAATCGCGCGACCATGCCAGCGACAACCGAGTCAACAAACCGCCCGCCCGCATGGCGTCAAATTCTTCCTCATAGAAAAAGTCGTAAGCGCTGCGCTGATGGCCGAAGAACAGCCAGTTGCGTCCCGGAGCCGCGATGGCCTGCCGCTCATGCAGAAAGGCGCGGAACGGCGCGACACCCGTGCCGGGTCCGACCATGATGATCGGTTTCGACGGATCGGTGGGGAGCGCGAAATGCTGCGCCTTCTGGACATAGACCTTGATCTGGTCGCCCGGCGCGATGCGGCCGCCGAGGAAGGTCGAGCAGACGCCGTGACGCGCGCGCTTATCAATCTCATAGCGCACCGCATCGACGGTGAGCGAGACGCGACCCGGCGTGGATTTCAGCGACGACGAAATCGAGTAGAGCCGCGGCTGCAACGGATCGAGCGCCTCGATAAAGGCTTCCGGATCGGGCCGCACTCTCTGGAATTTGTGCAGCGCCGCCAGCACGTCGAGCGTCGCGGCATCGCCATCCGGGTCGCCGCCCGCGGCGAGCTTTATGGCTTTCTGCTTTCGCTCTCCCCCGGTCATATGCGAGATGAGCTCGAACAGCATGTCGGGCGCCGGCGACAGCGATGTGCCGTAAGTGAGCTCTTCGCGCAGCGTCCGATTGCCGATGGGAAAGTCCGGCGGCGCGTCGATGGCGGCGATCACCGCCTCCACCAAGTCCGGATCGTTGGTGGGAATTATGCCGAAGGAATCGCCGACGGTATAATCGAGATCGCTGCCGACGAGATCGATATCGATATGCCAGGTTTCCTTTTGCGAGCCGGGCTTATTCAAGCGCCGACGCGAGACGAACGTCGCAGAGGCCGGATTGTCGCGCGATCTGCCCGGCAGCGCGGCGGGTGCCGATGCTGGTGGCGATGCAGCGGGCGCGGGCAGGGCTTCCGCGGCCGGTGCGCTCTCGAGCTCGGCATGAAGCTGCTTGAGCATGCGGGCGGTCTCTTTGCCGCCCGGCACACAGAGATTCAGACGCTTCTCCAATTGCGTGGACAAAGCCGTCGAATAGTCGTGGCAATTGTAGCCGCATTGGCCGCAATCCTGCTGCGCCATGGTGGCCATCAGCCGACGCTGCAGCGGTAGGCCATCGGCGAGCTTCATGCGATCCGGCAGCGGCATCGCCGGGTCGTGCCAAGGCGCGCCGTCGTCAACCTCGACGGGTTGCGGCGCCTCGGCGGCATCGCCGACAAGTCCGGGCAGCAGTTTCGCGATGTCGGAAGTGGAGAGTGGTGTGACGCCCTCCTCCAGTCCGAACAGCCCGGCGAACAGGCCGTTGAGCCAGGTGCGCTGCTCCGGCGTGAACGGCGCCGACTCTGGGATGAACGATGGGATCGGCGGCCGCTGCGTCATGCTCATTCGCCGGCCTCCGATTCGGCCATGGACTTCAGCGCGTCGATCTCGTGTCGCCGCGTGAAGGCCAGGAACGTCTCGTCGCGTGAGGCGCGATGCGCCAGATAGGCTTTGAGGATGCGTTCGACGGTTCGCGGCGTGGCTTCCGCGGTGACGTCGCGGAACAGTTCGCGCCCGAGCGCAGCGTTCGGACCGAAGCCGCCGCCGACAAGAATGTGATAGCCTTCGATGGGGTCGCCATCCTCGCTCGCCTGGACCTTGCAGGCGAGCAGCCCAATCTCGGACACGAAATGTTGCGCGCAGGAGTGATGGCAGCCGGTCAGATGAATATTGACCGGCGTGTCAAGCGCAACGCGCGTCTCGCACCAGCGCGCAATCTCCTCGGCGTGGCGCTTGGTGTCCGAAGCGGCGAATTTGCAGCCGGTGTTGCCGGTGCAGGCGACAAGACCGGCGCGGATAGCATGAGTGGTAATGGCGAGGCCGAGAGCTTCAATGCGCTCTTGCGCGGCTGATAGGTGTTCGGTCGACACCCCGGAGATCAGCAGGTTTTGCCAGACGGTCAGCCGCAGATCGCCGTCACCGAGCTCGCGCGCGATATCGGCCAGCCCGCGCATTTGCGCCATCGTTAGCCGCCCCACCGGCACGACAACGCCGAGCCAGTTCAGTCCTTGCTGTTTCTGCGGGTGAATGCCGAGGTGCGCGGTGCGATCGAAGGCCGGCCGCGGCGCCACCGCGCCTGGGACGGCACGATCAAGCTTTCGGCCGAGCCTCTCCTCCAGTAGCAGGAGGAATTTTTCGACGCCCATGGCGTCGAGCACGTATTTCAAGCGCGCCTTGGTGCGGTCGGTGCGGTCGCCATGATCGATGAAGACGCGGACCACGGCGTCCGCCACCATGCAAGCATCTCTCGGTTCGACCAGAACGCCGGTGTCGCGGGCAAAATCGCGATGGCCGGTGATGCCGCCGAGGCAGAGCTTGAACCAGATGCCCGGTTTTAGGCCAAAGCCGTCTTTCACCTCGACCGCCTGGAAGCCAATGTCGTTGGTGTCCTCCAGCACAGCGATCGTGCCGGCGCCGTCGAAGGCGACGTTGAATTTGCGCGGCAGACCGTAAAGCGAGCGGTCGTTGAGAATGTGAAAATGCCATTCGCGCGCGTAAGGCCGCGTGTCGATGAGTTCCTGCGGATCGATGCCGGCAGTCGGCGTGCCAGTGACGTTGCGGATGTTGTCGGCGCCGGAGCCACGCGAGCACAGACCCAAATCCTGGATCGCCTCGATCATGGCGACGGCGTTATGCGCTTGCACTTCGCGGATCTGGATATTGGCGCGCGTCGTCACATGCGCGTAGCCGCCACCATAGCGTTCGGCGAGATCGGCAAGTCCCGAGAACTGCGCCGCCGTGACGATGCCGTTCGGGATGCGCAGACGGCACATGTAGGAATTCTGATTGGGCGCGACATAGAACAAGCCAAAAAACCGCCAGCGGAAATTGTCGGGCGGCTTGGGATATTCGCCCTTGGCTGCGTGCGCCTTCAGCCGCTCATAGGTATCGAACGGATGCTGCTCGCGCTTGAATTTCTCCGGATCGGAGAGTTTCCGCCCCGAAGCGAGCACGCGGTTCTGCGCCGCAAGCCCTGAAGCATCCGGACCCGTGGGTTCGGCCGCCGCGACGGCGGCAGGCGCGCCGGTCGCGACGCCGGCAACGCTCTTCGCCGCTTTGGCAATCTGTACGCCGGCGACAAACCCTTCGAGATAACGCTTCTGTTCGGGGTTGAAATCGCCGCTATCAGCGGCAGCGGCTTTGAAGTCCGCCTCGGTCATTCTGCCGGGACTTGCGTCGGCGCCGTGAGCGGCGCCGGCGCCAAGCTGCGGGGTTTGTGGGTGATGTAAAGCGCGAGCCCGGTGAAGACGAAGCCCCCGACCAGATTGCCGAGCGTCACCGGAATCTGATTCCACAGCCACCATTCGCTAAAGGTGATCTTAGCGCCCATCATCATGCCGGTCGGGATGACGAACATGTTCACCACCGAGTGCTCGAAGCCCTGCGCGAAGAAGATCAGGATCGGCATATAGGCGCAGGCGATCTTGCCGATGGTCGACGAGGTCGACATGGCGGCGACGATGCCAAGGCAGACCATCCAATTGCAGAGGATCGCCTTGACGAACACGGTGACGAGTCCGGCAAAGCCGAGTGCCTCGTAACCGGTCGTTTTGGCTTCGGCGATGGCGATGATCTTGGCGGCGACGCCGGCCGGGGCCGCTGTGCCGAAATTAGTAAGTGCGATCGCCAAGAGGCCGCCGTAGGCCACGCTGCCGATCAAATTTCCGAGGAAGACGTAGCTCCAATTGCCGAGCATGGCCTTGGCGCTGACATGGTTCTCGATCCACGGCAGCGGCAATAGCCCGAAACTGCCGGTGACGAGATCGAGGCCGAGCAGCACGATCAGGATGAGTCCGACCGGAAAGACCAGCGCGCCGACCAGCGGCTGATTGGTCTGCACCATGGCAGTGAAGGCGAGACTCGTCGCGGCAGCCAGGATGGCCCCGGCAAGACCGCCGCGGATGACAAGGTCGAGTGGCGACAATGCCAACTTGCTGCGCCCGGTATTCATCATGGTGGCGGCAACGTCCGCCGGCTTCACGTAATCCATGTCTTGGCTCCTTTGGGGCTGCGACGCCGTTTCCAAGCATGGCCGACCAAGGCCACTCTCCGCCGCAAAGCAGCAAGCCTCGTGCCAGCCCCTGCTATAGACAGGTCTTAGAATTTATTACGAAATTCAGCTTCGCTCGTTCGCCAATGGCGGACCTTGCGGCGCACATCGCATAAATATTGTGCAAGCCCAAAAGGTGGGCGGCTGTCCGCATCGACCTCGGAGATCCGAACCCAGAAACTTGGCGGGCGCCCGATGGGGATTCCATCGAGCGCCCTTAAGTCACGTCAGCCGGCCTATAAGCCGGGTTCTGGAAGGCCTGCGAACAAAGTTCGCAGACGTGACGGCCATTCCTCTGGGACGCCGGTTGCCCGGCGCCTCAAGCAACCTACCCGGACGGCAGGACCCGGACACGATCCCGAAACCCGCTCGCGCGAATTTCGCGCCGCCCCTATTCGGTCTTGCTCCCGGTGGGGTTTGCCATGCCGCCGGCGTTACCGCCGGCGCGGTGCGCTCTTACCGCACCGTTTCACCCTTGCCGCGGCAAACGCTACGCACCGCGGCGGTCTGTTCTCTGTGGCACTTTCCCTGGGCTCGCACCCGCCGGACGTTATCCGGCACCGCTTGTCCATGGAGCCCGGACTTTCCTCCCCGGCAACCTTTCGGTTTTGCCGGAGCGGCCGTCCGGCCGACTGACAGGACAGGGATGGGGACGAAGCCGGGCGCCGTCAAGTGACCGCAGAAATAGCGGTTAAGGAGCAACCAACAGCATCGCCGTGCGGGCGCGAGCCGCCATGGTCCGGGTCCGGCCGCGGCTGGCGAGCAGCTCCTGCAGCGTGCTCCGTGTCGACTGATCGGCAACGCCGTCGATGCGTTCCGGCCGAAAATGGCGCTGGAAGGCGGTGACGACTTCAAGGGTCATGGAATCGTATTCGCCGTTGACGTCGACGCCATAGCCATATTCGGCCAACGACTTCTGCAACGCGGCAACGCCGTCGCCGCGGTCGCCGGGCTTGAGCGACTGGCCGAAATTCATGATCGGAGCCGGCTTGACCCAATGGCCGACGCCCAATTCGTAAAGCGTGCGCCACGGAAATTTTTCGCCGGGATCCTGCTTGCGGCTCGGCGCCACGTCGGAATGCGCCAAGACCCGTGCGGGCGGAATCGTGTTGCGGGTCTGGATGCTGCGGCACAGCGCGGTAACCGCCGCGATCTGGCGCTTGGGGTAGTCCGGATAGCCGTGGTCGTGGCCTGGATTGGCAATCTCAATGCCGATCGAGCAGGAGTTGATATCGGTTTCGCCCGCCCACGACGACTTACCGGCGTGCCAAGCCCGGCGGCTCTCCGATACCATTTGAATGATGCGGCCGTCCTCGAAGACAAAATAATGGCTCGAAACTTCGCTGCCGCGAGCCTTAAGAAGTTCGAGCGCGGCCTCGGCGTCCTCCATGCCGGTGTAGTGCAGGACGATCATATCGGGCCGCCGGTCGTCGCGACGCTCGCCCTGATTGGGCGACGGCATGACTTCGGCAACTACGCAGGAGTCCGGAGCAAACACAGGACGCGACATAAACAGACTTTAGGAGAACGCGGCGCGGCCACAAGCGGGTTTGCCGTGGCGTGCACAGGAATTGTGAAAAATGTGCCGCTCGTTGCGTTTCTGTGACCCGAAGCGTTAGTCCGCACCTTCAGTTGCGCACTCTGAAAAAATGCGGCTGCGGCGCGGCGCCGCCCTCGGCCGCGACCGCCGCTTCAACCATTCCTTAAGCTTACCCCGCACTAATCGAAATCGAGCGGCTTTGCCCAATGGTCTTGGGCCGGTCCGTTGACGCCCATATTGTCCCATGGTAGCCCATTTTTTCCCAGAAACGCTCATGATGCGAGGGCCTCGCGGGGCTGGCCTGCCGCACGGTGAAGGGCGAAATGGACCGTTTCGTATCCCATTACGTGTTGCGGCTGGACGCCAAGGGGCGCGTATCGGTGCCGGCGTCCTTTCGCGCGGTGATGGCACGCGACGGCTTCGACGGGCTCTATTGCTATCCAGCGCTCGACCGCCCGGCGCTCGATGCCGGCGGCAATGCGCTGCTTGCCGAGATCGAGGCACTGATTGCCGGCTTCGCGCCCTATTCGGACCGGCGCGAACAGTTCTCGCTCGCGCTCTATGGAACCAGCGAGACGCTGAAGATCGACGGCGAGGGCCGCGTGGTGCTGACCGACACGCTCAAGTCGCATGCCGGTATCACCGACGCGGCGACGTTCGTCGGCCTCGGCCACAAATTTCGGATCTGGGAGCCCAACCGCTTTCGCGCGGAACTCGCGGAGGCCACCGAGAAGGTCCGCGCCTTCAAAGCGGAGCTGGGGACCCGGATGACGGCGGCGGCGAAACCGCTCGGAGCACGGGAAGAATGACGGGCAGCGACAGCAAGGCTGTCGCTGGCGGACTGGCTCGTCATATTCCCGTGCTCGGCCGCCGTGTCATCGACTGGCTCGGCATCCGCGCCGACGGCCTCTATATCGACGCAACATTCGGCGGCGGCGGCTACACGCGCGCTATTCTGCAAACGCCTGGCGTGCGCGTGATCGCCGTCGACCGCGATCACGCCGCCATCGCAGGAGGCGCCGCTCTGGTCGAGGAAGCGCGCGGCCGGCTCGAGCTCGTCGAGGATCGCTTCTCCAATCTGGCCGCGATCGCAGGCAGCGCCGCGGCCGATGGCGTCGTGTTCGACCTCGGCGTGTCGTCGATGCAGCTGGACGAGGCCGCGCGTGGATTTTCGTTCCGGCTCGACGGGCCGCTCGACATGCGCATGGGGCGCGACGGTCCGAGCGCCGCCGATATCGTCGCCCGCGCCAGCGAGCGCGACCTCGCCGCCATCATCGCCATTTTAGGAGAAGAAAACCGCGCCCGCGCCATCGCACGGGCGATCGTCAGGGAGCGCGACCGGCACCCGATCGCGACGACGCGCGCGCTTGCCGAAATCGTCGCGCGCGTGGTTTATTCCCGCGAGGGGGCCATTCATCCGGCGACCCGAACGTTCCAGGCCTTGCGCATTTTCGTCAACGACGAGCTTGGCGAATTGGCGCGCGGGCTTGTCGCCGCCGAGCGCGCGCTGAAACCATCCGGCCGTCTTGTCGTGGTCGCCTTCCACTCGCTCGAAGATCGTATCGTCAAAACCTTCCTCGCCGAGCGCAGCCGCACACCGGCGGGCTCGCGCCATCGCCCCGTCGTTGCGGCACCATCGCCGACATTCCGGGTGCTGACGCGGCGCCCGGAAATCCCGGATGAAGTCGAAGTCGCCGACAATGCGCGCGCACGCTCAGCCAAGCTGCGCGCCGCCGAGCGCACCGAGGCGCCGCCGCGCGAGACCGCCGACGAAAATCTGCCGCCACGCCTGCCGTCCCTCACCGCTATCATGCGAGGGCGGTCATGATCCTCCGCATACTCAACTTTGCCGTGATCGGGGTGCTGGTGCTCGCCGCCGCCTGGGTCTATCGGATCAAGTTCGACGCCACGGTCCAGGCCGAGCATCTCGCCAAGCTGCGCAGCGAGGTGCGCCAAGAACGCGACCAGATCGCGGCGCTCCGTGCCGAATGGGGCGAGCTTGACAATCCGGCGCGCATCGAAGCGCTGGCCAAGCGCTTCCTGCATCTCAAAATCATCGCGCCGACGCAATTCGACACCCTCGATCACCTGCCCGACCGGCCACCGCAAAATGTCACCGCCAGCAGTGATCCGATCGGCGGCATGATCGAGAATTTCGAGGAGCCCGGCACGTTCGGAACGACCGAATCCATTCCGGGTGCGACAGCCAGTCCCGCCGGCAGCGCTCAGACACCGGCCGCTCCGGCTGCACCCGCGCCGGCTTTACCTGGAGCGCCGCAATAATGAGCGCGACCGCGGACTCATTTGTGCAGGCTCCCGCGATTCGTCCGCGCGAAGTCCCCTGGCGGCAATGGCTCATCCGCAAGCTGCTCTACGGCAAGGATCTCGACCGCAGCGCCAAAGCGCGGACCCGCATCGGGCTCGCCATTCTCGCCTTCGCCGTCGTCTATGTCGTGATCTCCGCGCGACTGGTCATGTTCGCGATCCAGGCCGACGAGCAAACGGTGCACCGCGTGGTCTCCAGCGACGCCGTCGCCACGGCGCGTCCCGACATCCTCGACCGTAACGGCGAGGTTTTGGCGACCGACGTGCGCGTGCCCTCGCTCTATGCCGAACCGCGGCGGCTGATCGACGTCGACGAGGCGGTGGAGCTTTTGACCGCTGATCTGCCCGATCTCGACGCCAAGGATTTACGCGAGCGGCTCTCCTCCAAGCGCGGCTTCGTCTGGCTCAAGCGCGACATCACGCCGGAGCAGCAGCGCGAAATCTACCGCCAGGGACTTCCCGGCATCGGCTTCCTCAACGAGAACAAGCGCGACTATCCGAACGGCGACGAAGTCTCGCATCTCATCGGTCACGTCAATATCGACAATCAGGGCATTGCCGGGATCGAGAAGTGGCTCGATGGCCAAGGGCTTGCGGCTTTGCACCTGGCCGGCCTCGCCACCGATCGCCTGCAAACCCCGGTGCAGCTCGCGGTCGATCTGCGCGTCCAGCATGCGCTGCGCGACGAGCTGGTCGCCGCGCGCGCGAAATTCAACGCGCTCGCCGCCGCCGGTCTCGTCCTCAATGTGCGCACCGGCGAGGTGGTCGCGCTGGTCTCGGAGCCCGACTACGATCCGAACAACCCGCGCGAAGCGCTCGATCCCTCGCGGATCAACCGGCTGACAACCGGCGTCTACGAGATGGGATCGACGTTCAAGGCCTTCACCGTGGCCATGGCGCTCGATTCCGGCAAGGTCACGCTCAATTCGAAATTCGACGCCCGCGTGCCGCTGCAGATGGGCCGGTTCGCCATCCATGATTTCGACGCGCAGCGCCGCATTCTCAGCGTGCCGGAAATCTTCACCTACTCGTCGAATATCGGCGCGGCGCGCATGGCGCTGTCGCTCGGCAGCCCAACGCAGCAGGCCTTCCTGAAAAAACTCGGCCAGCTCGATCGGCTGCGCACCGAATTGCCGGAAAGCGCCGAACCGATCCTGCCGAGGCGCTGGAGCGACCTGACAACCGCCACCATCGCCTTTGGGCACGGCCTGTCGGTCGCGCCATTGCAGGCTGCGATGGGCGTCGCCGCCATCATGAACGGCGGCATCCTGATTCCGCCGACCTTCCTCAAGCGATCCGAGGCAGACGCCGCAAAGCTCGGCCGGCGTGTCATCAAGCCGGAAACCTCCGCGATGATGCGCTATTTGATGCGGCTCAATGTCGAGAAGGGAACGGCGGAGAAAGCCGACGTCCCCGGCTATTACATCGGCGGCAAGACCGGCACCGCCGACAAAGTCGTGGGCGGCCACTATTCCAAGACGAAAGTGCTCACCGATTTCATGGCGATCCTGCCGGCGGATCAACCACGTTATCTGCTATTGATCATGCTTGACGAGCCGCACGCGACACCGGAGACGCATGGCTTCACCACGTCGGGATGGAACGCCGTGCCGACCGGTGGCGCGGTGGTATCGCGGATCGCGCCGCTTCTCGACATCGCGCCGCGCATGAACCTGCCGCCCGCCGATCAGCAGATACTGGCCTCGCTAAGGGAAAGCAGGTAAGGCCATTATCAGGTAAGGCTTTGGCCGCATTGTCGGCCGCGCCGCCAAGTTCGATCTGCAAAGTCGATCTGTCATATCGACCGGACCATGAAGCTTCGCGAGATTTTGCCGCCCGACGCGGAATTCAACGCGCACCTTGCCGATCTCGAGGTCGGCGGGGTGACCGCTGACAGCCGATCGGTCCGGCCTGGCGATGCCTTCATCGCCATCGCTGGCACCAAGGCGGATGGCCTGCAATTCGCGCCGGCGGCAATTGCCGCGGGCGCCATCGCCATCGTTGCGGAACAGCCGCCGCAAGCTGCGTTGCCGGGAAACGTGGCGTTCATGCGCGTCCACAATGCCCGGCGCGCGCTGGCGCTGATGGCGGCCAAATTTCATCCCCGCCAGCCGCGTGTTATCGCCGCCATCACCGGCACCAGCGGCAAGACGTCGGTCGCCGCCTTCACGCGACAAATCTGGACCGCACTCGGCTACCGCGCCGCCAGCATCGGCACCATCGGCGTCGTGTCGCCGCGCGGCGAAACTTACGGCTCGCTCACCACGCCGGACCCGGTGGCGCTGCACCGCTCGCTTCAAGCGCTCGCCGCTGACGGCGTCAGCCATCTCGCCATCGAAGCATCCTCGCACGGCCTCGACCAATACCGGCTCGACGGCCTGCAGATCGCTGCGGGCGGTTTCACCAATATCACGCGCGACCATCTCGATTATCATCCGAGCTTCGAGGCCTATCTCGCCGCCAAGCTTCGCCTGTTTGAAGAATTATTGCCGCCCGGCGGCGCGGCAGTGATCGACGTCGATCACGATCACGCCGACGCCGTGGTGGCGGCGGCGCAGACGCGCCGACTTTCGATCCTGACCGTCGGGCGCAAGGGCTCCGGAATTCGCCTCGATCATGCGGCAATCGACGGGTTCGCGCAGCGGCTGCGGCTCGAGTACCGCGGCGAACATTTCCAGGTACGGTTGCCGCTTGTCGGCGAATTCCAGGTCGAGAATGCGCTGGTCGCCGCCGGGCTCGCCATCGCGACCGGCGGCCATCCCGGATCGGTCTTTGCGGCGCTGGAACAGCTGTCCGGCGCCAAAGGGCGACTTGAGCGCGTCGGCGCTAGTCACGGTGCGCAGATTTTCGTCGATTATGCGCACAAGCCCGATGCCCTTGCCAAAGCGCTCGATGCTTTACGGCCCTACGCCAGCGGCCGGCTCATTGTGGTATTCGGCGCCGGCGGCGACCGCGACCGCGGCAAGCGGCCCTTAATGGGCGCCGTTGCCACCGCCAAAGCTGACCGGGTGATCGTCACCGACGACAATCCGCGCGGCGAAGATGCCGCCGCCATTCGCGCCGCGATCATCGCGGCGGTGCCCAGCGCCAGCGAGATCGGCGACCGGCGCGAAGCGATCCGGCGCGCGATTGCCGATCTGCGCTCCGGCGACGTGCTGTTGATCGCCGGCAAAGGTCATGAAACCGGCCAAATCATCGGCGACCGGGTTGTCCCGTTCAGCGATCATGAGGCGGTCGCCACTGCACTCAAGGAACTCGCCGCATGACCGCGTCCGCGCTGTGGACCACCGAAGCGATGGCGACCGCGATGGGCGCCGAGCGCCATGGCGCGCTGCCGGAAGCAGTCTTCGGCCTGTCCATCGATAGCCGCAGCCTGACGCCGGGCGACGCGTTCTTTGCCATCCAAGGCGACAGTCGCGATGGCCACGATTTCGTTGCCACCGCACTCGCCGCGAAAGCCGGTCTCGCCGTCATCGCCGCCGACCGCCGCAGCCAATTCCCCAGCGACGCGCCGCTGCTCGTCGTGCCCGACGTCCTTGCCGCGTTGCGCGCTCTCGCCGCCGCTGCGCGCGCGCGCATGCAGGCCAAAGTGATCGGCGTCACCGGCTCGGTCGGCAAGACCGGAACCAAAGAAGCGTTGCGGCTTGCGCTGTCGAAAGACGGCGAAACCCACGCCTCGTTCGCGTCCTACAACAATCACTGGGGCGTGCCGCTGTCGCTTGCCCGCTGCCCTGCGAGCGCACGTTACGCCATATTCGAAATGGGCATGAACCACGAAGGCGAGATCGAACCGCTGTCGCGGCTGGTCCGCCCGCATGTCGCGATCATCACCACAATCGCGCCGGTGCATCTGGAGTATCTCGGCTCGCTCATCAAGATTGCCGACGCCAAGGCCGAAATCTTTTTCGGCATCGAGCCGGGCGGCGCGGCAATCATCAATCGCGATATCGCGCAATTCGCCCATCTCAAGCGCCGGGCGAAAGAGGCCGGCGTCACCTGCATTGTATCCTTCGGCGAGCATGAAGCGGCAGATGCACGGCTAATCAAATGCGCGCTGCAGCCGCGCTGCTCGACCGTGGAGGCAAAAATCCTCGGGATCGATCTCGCGTACAAGATCGGCGCTCCGGGCCGCCATCTCGTCATCAATTCGCTCGCGGTCCTGGCGGCCGCCGAACTTGTCGGCGCCGATCTTGCGCTGGCGGCGCTGGCGCTCGCCGAATTCGCGCCGGTATCCGGCCGTGGCGCGCCAATCGCAATCGAACTCCCCGGCGGCCCGGCGCTGGTTCTCGATGAGAGCTACAACGCCAATCCGGCATCCGTGGCGGCGGCGCTCGAAGTGCTCGGCCGGGCGCCGATCGGCTCCCAAGGCCGCCGCATCGCCGTGCTCGGCGACATGCTGGAGCTGGGGCCGAAAGGCCGTGCGCTGCATCGCGCGCTGCTCGACCCGGTGCTGGCCAATGCAGTCGACATGGTATTCTGCTGCGGTCCGCTGATGCAGACACTGTGGCAGGCCCTTCCCGCGAGCCGCCGCGGCGGCTATGCAGAGAATTCTGCCGCGCTCGAAGCGCAGGTGCTGCGCGCGATCCGCGCCGGCGACGCCATCATGGTCAAGGGCTCGCTCGGCTCGCGCATGGCGCCCATCGTCAAGGCGCTGCAACGCGCCTACCCGCGCCATGACGTGAACGAAGATTCGGGCGAAGACATTATCGAAGGCGCCCGCGCCGGCGCGTCCGCACAAGGTTGATGCGATGCTCTATTGGTTGGTCGATCTGTCGGACAAGCTTTCCGTCCTCAACGTGTTTCGCTACATCACGTTCCGCACTGGCGGCGCCATCATCACCGCGCTGTTGTTCGTGTTCTTGTTCGGCCAGACCATCATCGATCGGCTGCGTCTTCTCCAAGGCAAAGGCCAGCCGATCCGCGCCGACGGACCGAAATCGCATATCATCGCCAAGGCCGGCACGCCGACCATGGGCGGGCTGATGATTCTGTCCGGCATGCTGGTGTCCACCCTGCTCTGGGCCAATCCCGCTAATCCTTATGTGTGGGTGGTGTTGTGGGTGACGCTCGGTTTCGGCCTAGTCGGCTTTTACGACGACTATCTGAAGGTCACCAAGCAACAGGCGACCAATGGATTTTCCGGCCGCACGCGCATGACCGTCGAAGCGATCATTGCCGGGCTTGCCTGCGTCGCGCTGGTCGAACTCGGCCAGGGACCATTTTCGACCTCGCTGGTATTTCCATTTTTCAAGGAACTGGCGTTCAATCTCGGCTGGTTCTTCGTACTGTTCGCGATCTTCATCATCGTCGGCGCCGGCAATGCGGTGAATCTGACTGACGGCCTCGACGGGCTTGCCATCGTCCCCGTCATGGTCGCGGCGGCGAGCTTCGGCATGATCTCGTATCTGTCCGGCAACGCTGTCTTCGCCGATTATCTGCAAATCCATTATGTCGCCGGCACCGGCGAGCTGTCGGTGCTGTGCGGCGCCGTGCTTGGCGCCGGCTTAGGCTTCCTCTGGTTCAACGCGCCGCCGGCTTCGATCTTCATGGGCGACACTGGCTCGCTGGCGCTCGGCGGTATGATCGGCGCAGTTGCGGTCGCCACCAAGCACGAGATCGTGCTCGCGGTGATCGGCGGCTTGTTCGTGCTGGAAGCGGTCTCGGTCATCGTGCAGGTGGTCTCGTTTAAGCTCACCGGCAAGCGCGTCTTCAAGATGGCGCCGATCCATCATCATTTCGAGCAGCTCGGCTGGACCGAGCCGCAAATCGTCATCCGCTTTTGGATCGTCTCCGTCGTGCTGGCCTTGGCGGGGCTTTCAACATTGAAATTGAGGTAGCGGCGTCGTGATTCCGATCACGACCTTTGCCGGCAAAAAGGTCGCGATTTTCGGCCTGGGCGGCTCGGGATTGGTGAGCGCAAGCGCGTTGCTTGCTGGCGGCGCCGACGTCATCGCGTTCGACGACAACGCGGCGAGCGTCGCGAAAGCAAATGCGGCGGGAATTCCCACCGCCGATTTGCATCAGGCCGACTGGAGCAAAATCGCAAGCCTGGTGCCGGCGCCCGGCGTGCCGCTGACCCATCCGGCGCCGCACTGGGTCGTCGCGCTCGCGCAAAAAGCCGGCGTCGAAGTGATCGGCGATATCGAATTGTTCTGCCGCGAGCGAAGGCGTCACGCGCCCGGCGCGCCATTTGTCGCCATCACCGGCACCAATGGTAAATCGACGACCACCGCGCTGATCGCTCACCTCGCCGCTTCCGCCGGCAAGGATGCGCAACTCGGCGGCAATATCGGCACCGCGATCCTGTCGCTGGCGCCGCCCGCAGCCGACCGCGTTCATGTCATCGAATGCTCGTCCTATCAGATCGATCTGGCGCCCTCGCTCGACCCGTCGGTCGGCATCCTGATCAATCTGAGCGCAGATCATCTCGATCGTCACGGCAGCATGGAGCATTACGCCGCGGTCAAGGAGCGCCTCGTCGCCGGCGTGCCCAAAGACGGCACGGCGATTGTCGGCGTCGATGACGAGTGGTGCGAGAGGATTGCGGCGCGGCTCGCGCAATCGGCAAAAACGGTCGTGCCTATTTCCGTGCGGCACGCACTGAGCAACGGGATTTTCGCCGACAACAAGCGGATCATGCGCGCCATCGCCGGCAATACCACACAAATCGCCGAGCTCGACGGCATCGGCTCGCTGCGCGGACTGCATAATGCGCAGAACGCCGCCTGCGCCACCGCCGCGGCATTGGCGCTCGGTCTCGATGCCGCCGCGATCCAGACCGGGCTGCGCTCGTTCCCGGGACTTGCCCATCGTATGGAGGAAGTCGGTCGAAGCGGCGCTATCCTGTTCGTCAACGATTCCAAGGCCACGAATGCCGATTCGACGGCGCAGGCGCTGGCCTGTTTCAACGACATTTTTTGGATCGCCGGCGGCAAGCCGAAGACCGGCGGCATCGAATTGTTGCGCGGCTTTTTCCCACGTATCCGCAAGACTTATCTTATCGGAGAAGCTGCGGGCGAATTCGCCGCGACGCTCGGCGCGGCGGTGCCCCACGACATCACCGGCACGCTCGACAAGGCGGTGGCCGCGGCCGCACGCGATGCCCAGAGCTCAAAGGCGCACGAACCCGTCGTACTGCTGTCGCCCGCATGCGCCTCGTTTGACCAGTACCGGAATTTCGAGGTCCGCGGCGACGCGTTTCGGGAACTGGTACGGGCGCTGCCGGGCGTGACGGCCAAATCTTAATCGCCCGTCTTAATCGTCTCTCTTAATCCCTTGGAAACCATCCCGGTGTCACCACTAGGGCGGGGATTTGTAGCCGGGATTTCGCTTCGGGACGCTGATGACTTCGCGCGCACAACCCACGCTGTTTTCCGAGTGGTGGTGGACGGTGGATCGCCTCACTTTGGCGGCGTTGGCCGCCTTGATGCTCGGCGGCATCGTTCTTTGCCTCGCTGCAAGTCCGCCGGTGGCCACCCGCATCGGGCTAGACCCGTTTCATTTCGTCGATCGCCAGGTGCTGTTTCTCATTCCCGCCGGCGCGGTGCTGATCGGAACGTCGTTCCTGTCGCCGCGCGACATTCGCAAAGTGGCTCTGGTCGTCTTCATCGTCAGTCTGATGCTGACCGCGGCGACGCCGCATTTCGGCGCCGAGATCAAAGGCGCGCGGCGCTGGCTGGTCATTCTCGGCGTCAACATCCAGCCATCGGAATTCCTCAAGCCCGCGTTCGTGATCCTGATCGCCTGGCTGTTCGGCGAGACGGCGAAACGGCCGGAAATGCCGGCCAATTCTATCGCGCTCGCTTTGCTTATCGTCGTCGTCACGTTGTTGGTGCTGCAGCCGGATTTCGGCCAGACCATGCTGATTTCGCTGGTGTGGGGCGCGCTGTTTTATATGGCGGGCATGCGCGTGATCTGGGTGATGGGGCTCGCCGGCACGGCCGGCGTCGGCCTGATGGTGGCGTTCTTCACCGTTCCGCACGTCGCCCAGCGTATCAACCGCTTCCTTAATCCGGCTTCCGGCGACAGCTACAATATCGATATCGCCACCGAGTCGTTCCTCCGTGGCGGCTGGTTCGGCCGCGGCCCGGGTGAAGGCACGATCAAGCGCATCCTTCCCGAAGGCCATACCGATTTCATCTTTGCGGTCGCGGCCGAGGAATTCGGCGTCGTGCTATGCCTCATTCTGGTCGCGCTGTTCGCTTTCATTGTGATCCGGGCCTTGATCAAAGCGATGCGCACCGACGATCCGTTCATCCGTTTTGCCTCCGCCGGATTGGCCATCCTGTTCGGCTTGCAGTCGACCATCAACATGGCGGTCAATCTGCACCTGATGCCGGCCAAGGGCATGACCTTGCCGTTCGTTTCCTACGGCGGCTCGTCGCTGATCTCGCTCGCCTACGGCATGGGCATGCTGCTGGCGCTGACTCGCGAGCGGCCGCGCGCCAAGCTTGCCGGCGAAATGCTGTTCGCCGCGAGTCCGGTGTGATGCGCGTGCCGGCTGCCGCGCCGATGCTGGTGACGGCCGGCGGCACGGGCGGCCATTTGTTCCCGGCCGAAGCGCTGGCAACGGCATTGGCCGAGCGCGGCATCGCCGTTCACCTCGCCACCGACCACCGCGCCGCGCGTTTCGGCGGCGCTTTTGCCGAGGACGCAATTCACGTCGTCGCCAGCGCGACGCTGCGGGCACGCAATCCGATCGCACTGACTCGAACCGCGGCCGTGCTCGGTGTCGGCTTCATGCAAGCCTGGCGGCTGATCGGCCGGCTGAAGCCCGCCGCGGTCATCGGCTTCGGCGGCTATCCGACTATTCCGCCCGTGATGGCCGCGACCTGGCGCGGCGTCCCGACTCTTATTCATGACGCCAACGCCGTCATCGGCCGCGCCAACCGGTTGCTGGCACCGCGCGTCACCGCCATCGCCACGACGTTCCCCGACGTCTTCGACAACGACCCGGTTCTGTCTCTCAAAACCACCCTGACCGGTAATCCCGTTCGTGCCGCGGTGGTCGCCGCCGCGGCAACGCCCTACCCTGCGGCGGACGATCCATTCCGGCTCCTTGTCTTCGGTGGCAGCCAGGGCGCGCGCGTCATGGCCGATATCGTCCCAGCCGCGATCGGCCGGCTCGATGCCGGCCTGCGCCAACGCCTCGCCGTCGCTCAGCAGGCCCGCGACGAGGATGTCGAGCGTGTGCGCCGCGCCTATACGAAGTCTTCGGTCACGGCCGAGATCGCACCGTTTTTCTCTAATCTGCCGGCACGGATGGCGGCGAGCCATCTGGTAATCGCCCGGTCGGGCGCCTCGACCGTCGCCGAGCTCTCGGCCATCGGCCGTCCCTCGATCCTGGTGCCACTGCCGCATGCCATCGATCAGGATCAATTCGCCAATGCCGGCATGCTCGAACGCGTCGGCGGCGCGCGCCGCATGGTGCAGGACAGTTTCACCCCGGATCGGCTCGCCGCCGAACTGGAAAAACTCGCGGCATCGCCACAGCGGCTTTCCGGAATGGCGGCGGCGGCACGGTCCTTAGGCCTGCTCGACGCAGCAGACCGTCTTGCCGACTTGGTGCTGCGGGTGGCGGGAATCGCTACCAAACGATAATTTCAGCATTATTTATCGGTCATGGCCGGGCTTGTTCCGGCCGTTGATGTCTTTCAGTAAAGGACTGGGAATGCACGGCACAAAGCCGCGCAGGACGATACGGGGACCCACATGAGGCTGCCGCGAGACATCGGCCCGGTGCATTTCATCGGCATCGGCGGCATCGGCATGAGCGGCATCGCCGAGGTGCTGGTGAATCTCGGCCACACCGTGCAGGGCTCCGACCAGGCCGACAGCGCCAACGTCAAGCGGCTGCGCGACAAAGGCATCAAGATATCGATCGGTCACGCGGCCGAAAATTTGACCGGGGCTCAGGTCGTTGTGATCTCCTCGGCGATCAAAGCCGACAATCCGGAACTGATCGCCGCGCGCGCGCAACGGCTGCCGGTGGTGCGGCGCGCCGAGATGCTGGCCGAGCTGATGCGGCTGAAAAGCTGCGTCGCCATCGCCGGCACCCACGGCAAGACCACGACGACATCGATGGTGGCGGCGCTACTCGACGCCGGCGGCTTCGATCCGACCGTCATCAACGGCGGCATCATCAACGCTTATGGCACCAATGCGCGGCTCGGCGCCGGCGACTGGATGGTGGTCGAGGCCGACGAATCCGACGGCACTTTCCTGAAACTGCCAGCCGACATTGCCATCGTCACCAATGTCGATCCCGAGCATCTCGACCACTTCAAGACCTTCGAGGCCGTGCAGGACGCGTTCCGCGCTTTCGTCGAGAACGTGCCGTTCTACGGATTTTCGGTGATGTGCACCGACCATCCCGTGGTGCAGAGCCTGGTCGGCAAGATCGAGGATCACCGCATCGTCACCTACGGCGAGAACCCTCAAGCCGATGTGCGGCTAGTCGACGTCTCGCACGCCGGCGGCACCTCGCTGTTCACCATCGCGCTGCGCGAACGCGCCGGGCGCGCGCTGCACGAAATCAAGAATCTCGCGCTGCCGATGCCGGGGCGGCACAACGCGCTCAACGCCACCGCTGCTATTGCGGTCGCGCACGAGCTCGGCGTCGCCGACGACGTAATCCGCAACGCGCTCGCTAAATTCGGCGGCGTGCGCCGGCGCTTCACCAAGACCGGCACCTGGAACGGCGTCACCATCATCGACGACTACGGTCATCACCCGGTCGAGATCGCCGCCGTGCTGCGCGCCGCGCGCGAGTTGACCAAAGGGCAGGTCATCGCCGTGGTGCAGCCGCATCGCTACACCCGGCTGGCGGCCTTGTTCGAGCAATTCTGCACCTGCTTCAACGATGCCGATGTGGTGATCGTCGCCAATGTCTATCCAGCCGGTGAGTCACCCATCCCCGGCGCCGACCGCGATGCTCTGGTGCAGGGCTTGCGCACGCACGGCCACCGGCAAGTCGTCGCGCTCGATAGCCCCGAAAAGCTCGCCTTGCTGATATCGGCGATGGCGCATCCGGGCGACTACGTCGCCTGCCTCGGGGCCGGCTCGATCACGCAATGGGCCTACGCACTGCCCGGCGAACTGGCGGCGGCCGGAGCGGTTTGATGCCGTTTCCCGATCTTGTGCCGACGCTCAGAAAAAGCATGCCGGATTTGCGCGGCCGATTGTTGGCGAACCAGTCGCTCGCCGAGCTGACCTGGTTTCGCGTCGGTGGCCCGGCACAGCTTTTGTTCATGCCCGAGGACGAAAGCGATCTGTCGTATTTTCTCGCCAATGTGCCCGAAGATATCGCGGTGACCGTGATCGGGCTTGGCTCCAATCTCATCGTGCGCGACGGCGGCGTGCCCGGTGTCGTGATCAGGCTCGGCCGCGGCTTCAATGAGATCGCGATCGAAGGACATAACGTGCGTGCCGGCACCGCGGTGCCCGATGTGAAAGTGGCGCGCGCGGCACAGGAAGCCGGCATTGCCGGACTTGCGTTCATGCGCGGCATTCCCGGTGGCGTGGGCGGCGCCTTGCGCATGAATGGCGGCGCCTATGGCCGCGAAACCAAAGACGCGCTGATCGAGGCGCGCGCCGTGGATCGCGCGGGCCGTGTTCATGTCATGATCAATGCGGAGATGCATTACAGCTATCGGCACTGCGGCGCGCCGGACGATTACATCTTCACCCAAGCTCTGTTTGCCGGCGAACCCGGCGATCCGCCCACCATCGCCGCCGAGATGGACAAGATTACCGAGTTGCGCGAAGCGACACAGCCGATCAAGAGCCGCACCGGCGGCTCGACCTTCAAAAACCCGCCGGGTCAAAAAGCCTGGCAGCTCATCGATGCCGCCGGCTGCCGCGGCTTGCGCCAAGGGGGCGCCCAGGTCTCGGAGATGCACTGCAATTTTTTGATCAATCTCGGCGACGCTACCGGGGCCGACATCGAGGCGCTCGGCGAAACCGTACGGCAGCAGGTGAAAGACAAATTCGGCGTCGAGCTGGAATGGGAAATCAAGCGGATCGGCTCGCCACTCCCGACTGCCTAAGGTTCCGGGATTTTATCCTCACCGATCAGGTTTCGCTCTTTCAGCCAGGGATCGATCGCCAGCGCGCGCTTTAGCGGCACTTGCGCCTCCGCCACCTTGCCCTGTTGCATGAGGATGATGCCTTTGCCGGCAAGCGCGGCGTAATGCATCGGCTCGAGTGCGAGAACATGCGTGATGGCGTCGAGCGAAGCATCGTACTGGCCGGCGAGGAAATAGACGTAGCCGAGCTGGTTCCAGCCTTCGGCGAATTGCGGCGCGTGCCTGACCAGCTCCTTCATGTAGAGGATCGCTTCGTCGTAATCGAAGCGCAGCTGCGCCTGTCGCGACTCTTCCAGGAGCTCCTTGGATTTGTCGTCGGCAAAGCTCCGCCAGAACGTCCAGAGGCGATCTTCGACGGCGCGTGCCTCGGCGTCGCTTTTGGCCGCGGCGAGTTCCGCGAAAAGTTCAGCTCTCGTTTTGGCCTGACTGTCACTTAGACCGACAGCCGGCGGCAGCGGCACTGGCTCGGCGGCATGCAGGGCGGCGTACGAGAGCGCGAGCAGGACGAATGCCGCCAAGATGCGAGTTCGCATGCTTCACCCGGTGCCGGGCCAAGCCGGGAGTGTGCAACGTGACCGGGCCGCTCGCAAATTGCCAATCGGTGCACAAAATGCCCCGATTTCGAGCAAGATCGGCCGCTGAGACTCTCGATTTTTCGTCAATAGTCGATTCTATTGATGTCCCAGCGAATCAGCGGCTGAAGGCAGCCTAGCGGAGAGCTATGCGCAAGCACGTCGCCGTTCTGATGGGGGGCTGGTCGGCCGAGCGGGACGTTTCGTTGCGCTCCGGCACGGCCTGCGCCGATGCGCTCGGCCGCCGCGGCTATCGGGTCACGCCGATCGACGTCGGCCGCGACATCGCCGCAACTTTGACCGCCGCCAAGCCCGACGTCGCGCTCAACGTGCTTCATGGTCGGCCGGGCGAGGACGGCACGCTCCAGGGCCTCCTCGAGATCCTCGGCATCCCTTACACGCATTCGGGTGTCATGGCCTCGGCGGTGGCCATGCAGAAGGACATCGCCAAGGTGCTGTTCCGCGCCGCCGGTGTGCCGGTTGCCGAGGATCGCGTGGTACCGCGGCTTGAGGCGGCAAAAGCCCATGTCATGGCGCCGCCTTATGTCGTCAAACCGGTCGCCGAGGGCTCGAGCGTCGGCGTTTTTATCGTCACCGAGGAACACCCGAACCCGCCGCAGGAACTCTTCCGCGACGACTGGCCGTTCGGCGACCGGGTCATGGTCGAGCGCTACATTCCCGGCAAGGAGCTGACCTGCGCCGTGCTCGGCGATCGGGCGCTCGACGTGATCGAAATTGTGCCGGCGACGCGTTTTTACGACTACGAGGCAAAATACGCCGCCGGTGGCTCCAGGCACCTCTTACCGGCGCCAATTTTACCGAATGTTTACCAGGAAGTCCGCAGATTGAGCCTTGCTGCCCATAGCGCACTCGGCTGCCGCGGCGTGAGCCGCGCGGACTTTCGCTATGACGATCGGGGGGCGGGGAAGCTGATCTGTCTTGAGGTCAATACACAACCGGGGATGACCGAGACCTCGCTCGTACCCGAGCTTGCCGCCTACGCGGGCATCGCGTTCGATGAGCTGGTGCAATGGATGGTGGAGGACGCCTCGACCAACCGCTAGTGCGGTCGGGGCAATCAGCTGCAAAGCCGGTCGGCGCGCCGCATGACGAGCCGAGCCGCACCCGTGCGTCAACCGATCAACTGCGCCACGGCGAAAACCGATTTGCCGCAGCTTCGAGCTATCGCCGGCTGGTCGGACGATGGGCCGCCAAAGTCGCGCATCTGCCGCGCGGCGCCGGCGTCATCGGATCGATCGTGCTCATTGCCGGCGCGCTGGTCTATGGCGCGGTCGCCGGACAACATGTGCCTGAGGTGATCGACTGGGCCAAAAATGCGCGCGATATCGCGGCGAACGCGCTTGGCTTCCGCATCGCGGCGATCTCGCTCTCGGGCGAGAAGGAAGTCAGCCGCGAAGAAATCCTCGCCACCGCCGGCGTCACCGGCCGTGCTTCGCTGCTGTTCCTCGATGCCGATGCGGCGCGCCAGCGGCTATTGGCGAATCCGTGGATCGCCGACGCCGCCGTGCTCAAGCTCTACCCGAACCGCCTGCAGATCACAATCTCCGAGCGTCACGCTTTTGCGCTGTGGCAGAAAAACGGCCGGCTGAGCGTCATCGCCGCCGACGGCACCGTGCTGGAGCCTTTTGTCGAGAACCGCTATCTCGGCCTGCCGCTCGTGGTCGGCCGCGACGCCGAGCGGCAAGCCAGGGACTTTCTCGCCATCGTCGATCGTTATCCGGACATCCGCTCGGCGTTGCGCGCGTCGATCCTGGTGGCGGATCGGCGCTGGGATTTGCGGCTGACCAGCGGCGTCAACGTGCAACTGCCGGAAAGCGACGTCGCCGCCGCGCTCGACCGCCTGGTCGAGCTTGACCACGACAGGAAGCTCTTGTCGCGCGATATCACCATGGTCGATCTGCGATTACCGGATCGCGTCACAGTGCGCTTGTCCGATGCCGCCGCGGCAGCCCGCGACGAGGCGCTCAAGGCCACGCTGAAAAAGAAGAAAGGGGGCGACGCGTGAACGCCCTCCGCTACGGTCTGACGCCAAAGATGAAGCCGATTTCGCCGCGGCGCAGCGCGCTCGTTGCCGCCCTTGACGTCGGATCGAGCAAGGTTGTCTGCATGATTGCGCGGCTGCGGCCGCAGGAGCCGCAGCAGGTCTTGACCCGCCGCAGCCATGCCATCGAGGTCGTCGGCTTCGGCCACACCAATGCGCGCGGCATGAAGGCCGGCGGTGTCGTCAATCTGGCCCAAGCCGAGGACGCCATTCGCCAGGCCGTCGATGCCGCCGAGCGCATGGCCGGTGTCGAGATCGAATCCGTGGTGCTGGCGCTATCGGCCGGCCGGCTTGCCAGCGAACTGTTCGCGGCCGACATCGATATTGTCGGCTCCGCCGTCTCCGACGGCGACATCGCCCGCGTCCTCGCCGCCGGCAGCCGCCATTCGCTGCGCGACGGCCGTGCCGTGCTGCATTCGCTGCCGGTCGCCTATTCGATCGACGGCGTCGACGGCGTGCGCGATCCGCGCGGCATGCTCGGCTCGCGGTTTGGCGTCGATATGCATATCGCCACCACCGACGTCGCCGCGGCGCGCAATCTGATGCTCGCGGTCGAGCGCGGCCATCTCGACGTCGAGGCGATGGTGGCTTCCCCTTACGTCGCCGGCCTCGCCGTTCTTGCCGACGACGAGGCGGATCTCGGGTCCGCCGTGGTCGACCTGGGCGCCGGCACCACTACGATGGCGGTGTTCCTGGGCGGACGCTGCGTCCATCTGGAAGGCTTCGCCCTGGGTGGCCAGCACGTCACCATGGATATCGCCCGCGGGCTGAACACCCGGATCACCGACTCCGAGCGAATCAAGACGCTTTATGGCAGTGTGCTCGCCGGGGGATCGGATGAGCGCGACATGGTTACTGTGCCGCCGCTGAGCGAAGACGAGCGCGAACAGGCGCAATTCGTCTCCCGCGCGGCGCTGGTCGGCATCATCAAGCCGCGCGTCGAAGAAATTCTCGAAATGGTGCGCGACCGGCTTGCCGCGACTTCGATCGCGGCCGAGCGGCGTGGCCATGTCATCCTCAGCGGCGGAGCTAGCCAGTTGACCGGACTGCCGGATCTGGCTTCGCGCATTCTTGGCCGGCCGGTGCGCATCGGGCGGCCGCTCGGCATCGCCGGAGCGCCGGAGTCGGCCAAAGGCCCAGCCTTCGCCGTCGCCGCCGGGCTCTTGGTTTATCCGCAAGCCGCGCATCTCGAACATTTCGAATCGCGCCGTAAGCGGCAACTCATGACGGGCACGGGCGGCTATTTCACCCGTGTCGGACGATGGCTTCGCGAGAGTTTCTGATGGGCCCCACTCGCGAAGCTAGAAAATCGAAGCGGCCGGTGGCGGACCGGACGGGGCAGGGCACGTTCACGGACCGCGTGGACAACGCCCGTGCGACGAACGAGAGGCAACCATGACCATCAATCTGAATATTCCCGATATCCGTGAGCTGAAACCGCGCATCACCGTATTCGGTGTCGGCGGCGCCGGCGGCAATGCCGTCAACAACATGATCAGCGCCGGCTTGCAGGGCGTCGACTTCGTGGTGGCCAACACCGACGCCCAGGCACTCACGATGTCGAAGGCCGAGCGCGTCATCCAGATGGGCGTGCAGGTCACCGAGGGGCTGGGCGCCGGATCGCAGCCCGACGTCGGCCGGGCCGCCGCCGAAGAGGTCATCGATGAAATTCGCGACCATCTATCCGGCGCGCATATGTGCTTCGTCACCGCGGGCATGGGCGGCGGCACCGGAACCGGCGCCGCACCGGTGATCGCCAAGACCGCACGCGATCTCGGCATCCTCACGGTCGGCGTCGTGACCAAACCGTTCCACTTCGAA
The DNA here is from genome assembly GCA_963731805.1 of uncultured Alphaproteobacteria bacterium. Classification (GTDB taxonomy): domain Bacteria; phylum Pseudomonadota; class Alphaproteobacteria; order Rhizobiales; family Xanthobacteraceae; genus BOG-931. The sequence goes on along the minus strand of CAVSWY010000020.1, from coordinate 991,435 downwards.
GGCCAGCGCCGCATGCGCATCGCCGACGGCGGCATTACCGAACTGCAGAAATGCGTCGATACGCTTCTCATCATTCCCAACCAGAATTTGTTCCGGGTGGCGAACGAGAAGACGACGTTTGCCGACGCCTTCGCGCTGGCGGATCAGGTGCTCTATTCCGGCGTCGCCTGCATCACCGACCTGATGGTCAAGGAAGGCCTCATCAACCTCGATTTCGCCGACGTCCGTGCCGTCATGCGTGAGATGGGCAAGGCGATGATGGGAACCGGCGAGGCCGAAGGCGACAAGCGGGCGATCACCGCCGCGGAGGCCGCGATTTCCAATCCGCTGATCGACGATGCTTCAATGAAGGGCGCCAGGGGCCTGTTGATTTCCATCACCGGCGGCCGCGATTTGACGCTGTATGAAGTCGACGAGGCGGCAACGCGCATCCGCGAGGAGGTCGACCAAGACGCCAACATCATCGTCGGCGCGACTTTCGATGAAAGTCTCGACGGCATGATCCGGGTTTCGGTGGTGGCGACCGGCATCGACCAGGCGCTGTCGCAACGGCCGATCGTGCCGGCGGCCGACACGCGAATGGCGGAGGTCGCCCAGCGCATCCGTGCCGAGAACCAGCGCAGCGCTCGGCCCGAACCGGCCCGCCCTGCGGCTGCCGCACCGGCGGCGCCGGCTATGCCGGCGGCACCGGCAATTCCGGCTGCCGCTCCGGCCCCATCCGTCACTGCCGCAACGGCGGCTGCACCTGCCGCAGTGAACGCGTCGATCGAGTCGGCGGCCAAGGCGGCGATCGCCGCTGCGGTCGAGGACGTATCGATCCGTCCGCTCGCGCCAAAACCCTCGCTGTTCATCGATCCGGCCGCCAGCGAGCTGGACGCCGCCGCCAGGGACATTCTCGAACCGGCGGCGTTCATTCCACCGGAGCCGGAACGGCTGCCGCAGCGACCACGCATGCCCCGACTCGATGAGCTGCCGGTTCCGGCGCAGAACGAGATTCGCGCGCGGCGCGGCGAGGTACGTGAGGACGATCATCCCGAAAAGCGCCGGATGTCGCTATTGCAACGCTTGGCTTCGGTCGGCCTCGGACGTCGCGACCAGGACGATTCGGAGAGCGGCTTACCGGCCGCGCCGATCGGCGCCCCGGTTGGCGGCCCGGTATCGCCCGAACGCCTGGCTGGGCGGCCGATGCCGCGGCCGTCCCAGCCGCGCCCGGAGTCGCGTAAAGAGTCGGGCAAGGACCTGCCGATTTCCGAATACGCCCGGCGCTCGGCGCCACAGGGACTCGACCAACACGGACGGCAGGCCCCTGTGCATAACTCTACGGACGAGGATCAACTCGACATTCCGGCCTTCCTGCGCCGCCAGGCAAAGTGACGGCAGGCAAAAAAGGAGGGCCGCAGGGCGTCCGGCCGGCTCCTGCCGATCGCACGTAAAGGAAGTCTAAGATACTGACCAATCGAAATTATTCTGCTGACGCGACCCAATCCGCCCCGCCGCGGCCAACCCGGCGGGACGGATTTTGCGTTTGGCGCTGCCGCTTGTGTGATTTTGCGGCAAGGAGCCGACAAGACTGCGGCCGGAAAAAGGTAACAGTCGGTAAGAAAGCGTGAGTTGGCCGGATCGGACTACGCCGGTAAGGTTTCCGTCGTTCGAGGGGATGTTTGGGGGATTGAGTTTCTGGCGTCCGCGTCGGCCAGCCCCTATTTGTAGAATGCGTTCCCCTCGCGTCGAGGTGGCCATCGGTTCGCGAAGTATTTCGGTCGCGTAGTTTGGCCGTAGGTTGGGACGAGGGCATGATGAGGGGCGTACCCGCCGGACGGCAGACCACGCTGAAAGACCATGTCGCGGTCAACGGCATCGGCGTTCACTCCGGCTCGCCAGTCACTCTTACATTGCATCCGGCCGAAGCCGATACCGGCATCGTCTTTCTGCGCTCCGGCGGCGTCGACGGCCAGTCTGACCGCGAATTAAAAGCTCATTACCGTTCGGTGACGGCGACCGAATTCGCCACCGTGCTGGGCGACCACAATGGCCCGGCGGTGTCGACGACAGAACATGTGCTCGCGGCGTTGCACGGATTGGGCGTCGATAATGCTGTGGTCGAAGTCGACGGGCCGGAAGTGCCGATCATGGACGGCAGCGCGGAGCCGTTTGTCGCCGCAATCGACCAAGCCGGCATCATTGCGTTGCCTGCCGCACGCCGTTACATCCAGGTGCTCAAGCCGGTGCGTGTCGCCAAGGGCGACAGCTACGGCGAGCTGCGGCCGCATTTGCGCGGCCTGCGCATCGAGACGGAAATCGAATTCGACCATCCGCTGATCGGTCGCCAGGCCTTTGCGATGGACGTCGAGCCGGATCCGTTCCGCCGCGAGCTTGCCCGCGCCCGCACCTTCGGCTTCATGCGCGATGTATCGAAACTGTGGAGCGCCGGCTATGCGCTCGGCGCCTCGTTCGAGAACACCGTCGTCATCGCCGAAAATCGTGTGCTCAATCCCGAGGGCGTGCGCTTTGCCGACGAGTTCGTGCGCCATAAAGCGATCGATGCGATCGGCGACTTGGCGCTATCCGGCGCACCGCTCCTCGGCGCCTACCGTTCGGTACGCGGCGGCCACAAGCTCAATCACGCCGTGCTCACCGCCCTGATGGCGGATCGGAGCGCTTGGGCCTATGTCGAAATGCCGGAAACCCGGCGTCAACGCGGCCATGCCGACCTCCCGGCCGCCTTCACCAGCCCCGCTTACGGCCCAGACGTCTCCTGACTGCCTTCCCGGGCCTTAACTTTTACGCCTTATTCCGGGCCGATTGTCGGCGATAATTGCTGTATTGTCATAGGGCTGCGGTGCGTTCACGCTGGTGTCGGGGGCGTAGAATGAACCACCGGCGGGGACGGGACTGAACCACGCTCATGATGTCGCGTTTACGAGGATCGCCGAGATCCGGTTCCAGGCTGCGCGCCCTGTCGGGCTGCCTGGCCCTGGCGCTTGTCGCCGCGCCGCTCATGGGCTGCAGCTTTTTCAAGGATAAGAGCGGCGACTACGTTCCCGACGATCCGCCCGACATGCTCTACAACGAGGGACTTTTCCTCCTCAACAACAAGGGGGACTATAAAGCCGCGGCGAAGAAATTCGACGAGGTCGACCGCCAGGATCCGTATTCGGATTGGGCGCGCAAATCGCTGTTGATGTCGGCCTACGCCTATTATCAGGCCGAGGAATACGACGATTGCGTCAACTCGGCGAAGCGCTACATCACGCTGCACCCCGCCAGTCCCGACGCCGCTTATGCCCAGTATCTGATCGGCGAATCCTACTACGATCAGATTCTCGACGTTTCACGCGATCAGGATCGGGCGACGCATGCGATCGACGCGCTGCAGGAAGTGGTGCGCAAATATCCGCAAAGCGAATACGCCATTGCCGCACAGAAAAAGATCGCCATGGCGCGCGACCAGCTTGCCGGCAAGGAAATGGACATCGGCCGCTTCTACGAAAGCAAGCGCGACTTCGTCGGCGCCATCAATCGTTTCAAAGTCGTGGTGACGCAATACCAGACCACGCGTCACGTCGAAGAGGCACTGGAGCGCTTGAGCGAATGTTACGTGGCATTGGGCATCATGGACGAGGCGCAGACCGCCGCCGCTGTGCTCGGCCATAACTTCCCCGACAGCCCGTGGTACAAGGACGCCTATAATCTCGTGAAGAACGCCGGCGGCGTGCCGACCACCGAGAACAAAGGGTCCTGGATCAGCCGCGCCTTCCAGAAAATCGGCTTGGCGAGCGCGCCGCAAAGCGGCTGACGGAGGGCGCACAACAGAGGACAGAATAAAGAATCGCGACTATCATCTGTCCCCGTCCTCTGTTGTCTGTCATCCGATGCTGGCTCGCCTTTCCATCCGCGACATCGTTCTGATCGACCGGCTCGATATCGATTTCGGCGCCGGCCTCGCCGCATTGACCGGCGAGACCGGCGCCGGCAAGTCGATCCTGCTCGACGCCTTCGCGCTCGCGCTCGGCGCCCGCGGCGACGCGGCTCTGGTGCGCGAGGGTGCCGAGCACGGCCAGGTGATTGCCGCCTTCGACGTCGCCAAAGACCATCCGGCACGCCGCGTGCTGGCCGACAACGATCTTGTCGGCGAAGACGAACTGATCGTGCGCCGGACGCAGTTCGCCGACGGCCGCACGCGCGCCTTCGTCAACGACCAGCCGGTCAGCGTCCAGGTCTTGCGCGCGCTGGGAACGGCTCTGGTCGAGATTCACGGCCAGCACGACGAACGCGCCTTCGTCGACGCCGCGACGCATCGCGCCTTGCTGGACGCCTATGGCGGCATCGACGCCGACGCCGCCGAAGTGGCGCGGCTGTGGGATGAGCGCCGCGCGCGCGACATCGCGGTCGAGCGCCATCGCTCCGACGTCGAGCGTGCCAATCGCGAGGCCGAGTGGCTGCGCCACGCCGTCGACGAGCTGGGCCGCCTCAATGCGCAACCCGGAGAGGAAACGACGCTCGCGGAACGTCGCGCCGTGATGATGCAGGCGGAAAAAGTCGCCGACGATCTGCGCGCCACGCATGAGGCCCTCTCCGGACCGAACTCGCTGGTGCCGGCGCTGGCGACCGCAGTACGGCGGTTGGAGCGCCGCGCCACGCAGGCGCCGTCGCTGATCGAGCCGGCGGTCAAAGCGATCGATACCGCGCTCACCGCGCTAGAAGAGGCCCGCGCCCAACTCGAACACGCGCTGCGGGTCGCCGAATACGACCCGGCCGAGCTCGATCGGATCGAGGAGCGGCTGTTCGCGCTGCGAGCCGCTGGACGCAAGTATAATGTGCCGGTCGACGAGCTTGCCGCGCTCGCCCGCCGCTACGACGGCGATCTCGCCTTGATCGACGCCGGCGCCGAGCGGCTCGCGACACTGGAGCGCGAAGCGGAGCAAGCCGCCGCCCGCTATCGCGCCGCGGCGCAGGCGCTGTCCGCCGCGCGGCGGCGCGCCGGACAGAAGCTCGACAAGGCGGTGAATGCCGAGCTCAAGCCGCTAAAACTCGAGCGAGCGGAATTCTCCACCGAGATCGAAAGCGAAGGCGAAGGCCCGCACGGCCTCGATCGCGTCGAGTTCTGGGTGCAAACCAATCCCGGTACGCGGCCGGGGCCGCTGATGAAGGTCGCGTCCGGCGGCGAGCTCGCGCGCTTTTTGCTCGCGCTCAAAGTCGTGCTCGCCGACCGCGGCTCCGCGCCGACGCTTGTTTTCGACGAGATCGACACCGGCGTCGGCGGCGCGGTGGCCGACGCCATCGGCGTGCGGCTGGCGCGGCTCGCTTCCGGCGTGCAGGTGATCGCCGTCACCCACGCGCCGCAGGTGGCCGCGCGCGCGGACCGGCACTATCTCATCAGCAAGGATGCGCTGGCCAAGGGCAAGCGGGTTGCCACGCGCGTCGCCGAATTGCAAGACGAACGCCGCCGCGAGGAGATCGCGCGCATGCTCGCCGGCGCCGAAATCACCGCCGAAGCCCGCGCCGCCGCGGAGCGGCTGATCCGCGCGGCAAGCTAGGCGAGACGCCGAAGAGCAATCGGCCGGCAATGATCACACCCGAGCAAATTTAGTCCTCATGGCCCGCCAGGAAAGAACCGATACGTCTGTCGACGCTCTCACCGAAAAGCAGGCCAAGGCCGAGCACGCCCGCCTGCAATCCGAAATCGCCGCGCATGATCGCCGCTATTATCAGGAGGACGCGCCGACCGTTTCGGATGCGGCCTATGACGCGCTACGCCAGCGCTACAACGCGATCGAGGCGCGCTTTCCGCAATTGCGCACGCTGGAAAGTCTAACGCAGCGGATCGGCGCAGCGCCGTCGGCGCGCTTCGCCAAAGTCCGCCATGCGGTGCCGATGCTGTCGCTCGATAATGCCTTTGCCGAAGAAGACGTCGTCGATTTCGTCGGCCGCATCCGCCGCTTCCTGCGCCTGCCGGAGGACGAGGAGATTACGTTCTCGGCCGAGCCGAAGATCGACGGCTTGTCGATGTCGCTGCGCTACGAAAAAGGCGAGCTCGTCAGCGGAGCGACGCGCGGCGACGGCACCGAAGGCGAGGATGTCACCGCCAATGTGAAAACCCTGGAGGACATCCCTCGCCGGCTCAAGGGCCGAGGCATTCCGGCGGTATGCGAGGTGCGCGGCGAGGTCTACATGACCAAGGCCGCGTTCCTCGAACTTAACCGCAAGCAAGCGGAAGCCGGCAAGCAGCTCTATGTCAATCCGCGCAACACCGCAGCCGGCTCTTTGCGCCAGCTCGATCCGACGATCACTGCGTCGCGGCCGCTCGGCTTCTTCGCCTACGCTTGGGGCGAGATGAGCGAAATGCCGGCGGAGACGCAATCCGGCATGATCAAGTGGTTCGAGCATTGCGGGTTCAAGACCAATCCGCTGACCAAGATGTGCCGATCGATCGACGGACTGCTGCAATTCCATCGCGACATCGAGGCCCGACGTGCCAGCCTCGATTACGACATCGACGGCGTCGTCTATAAGGTCGACCGGCTCGACTGGCAGGAACGGCTCGGCTTCGTGTCGCGGTCGCCGCGCTGGGCGATCGCGCATAAGTTTCCGGCCGAGAAGGCCACCACGATCGTCAAGGACATCGAGATCCAGGTCGGCCGCACCGGCTTTCTGACGCCTGTCGCCAAGCTCGAACCGGTCACGGTGGGCGGCGTCGTGGTGCAGAACGCGACGCTGCACAATGCCGGTGAGATCGCGCGGCTCGACGTGCGCAAGGGCGACACGGTGCAGATCCAGCGCGCCGGCGACGTCATCCCGCAAGTGCTCGGCGTTGTCGAGGACAAGCGTCCGTGCGGAACCAAACCCTACGAATTCCCGAGCAAATGCCCCTGTCCGCTGCATACCGACGTGGTGCGCGAAGTCATCGCCGGCGGCGCCGAAGGCGCGCGCGTTCACTGCACCGGGGAATTTGCGTGCCCTTATCAGGCGGTCGGGCATCTCGAACACTTCGTTTCCCGTCGCGCATTCGATATCGACGGACTCGGCGAGAAGCAGATCGAGCTGTTTTACGAAATGGAATGGATCAAGGAGCCGGCCGATATTTTCACGCTGGAGGAGCGCAACAAGAAAATCAAACTCGAAGACGTTGAGGGCTTCGGCGAAGTCTCGGTGCGCAACCTGTTCAACGCCATCGAAGCGCGCCGCGACATTTCGCTGGAGCGTTTCATTTATGCGCTCGGCATCCGCCACGTCGGTGAGACCACGGCGGTGGCGTTGGCGCGCGGCTATGGCAGCTGGGCCGCGTTCCACGACGCCTGTCTGCGACTCGCCAAGGACGACGAAGACACCAAGCAGGAAATGGACGCGCTCGATCAGATCGGCGACACCGTGATCGAGAGCCTGCATGATTATTTCGGCGAGGCGCACAATCGCCGTCGCGTCGAGCGCCTCGCCGCCCAAGTGCGCATTCGCGACGCCGAAAAGCCGCGCAGCGATTCGGCGGTCGCAGGCAAGACCGTGGTGTTCACCGGCGCGCTGGAAAAGATGACGCGCGACGAGGCCAAAGCCTCGGCGGAACGGCTCGGCGCCAAAGTCTCGGGCTCGGTATCGAAGAAAACCGATTACGTCGTCGCCGGTCCCGGCGCGGGCTCAAAGCTCGCCGAAGCCAAGAAGCACGGCGTGACGGTGCTGACGGAAGACGAATGGGCGAAGCTCATTCGCTGAGCTTCGCCTGTTTCACTGCAAGTGCGTCGTCAGATTCGTCCCGCTAGCGCCAAGACAATCACCACAACGAGGATCAGGCCAAGGCCGCCGCCGGGATAATAACCCCAGCCGCTGCTGTACGGCCATGTCGGCAGCGCGCCGATCAAGAGCAGAACAAGAACGATAATCAGAATTGTTGAAAGCATGACGTTTCCTCGCTTCTGAGCCGGGGCGAAGCCGGCAGCGGCTTGCCGGTGATCGCACTCGCAAAGTTCAACCCTGCGAAAAAACGTCGCTCCCGAATAAAAGTTCCATTTCCGTCATTTGGGTGTAATTGCGCGCGCCGCAGAAATTTAGTCGACCGCTAGCAGCGTCGTCGCCGTTATAAGCCAGTCGCGGGTCGGCGCATCGACCAGCGGCGCCAGCGACTCGCGCACGCGCGCGTGATAGGCAGCGAGCCAGGCGATTTCCTCGGGCGCAAGCAATCGTGGCTCGATCAGCCGCGCGTCGATCGGCGCCAACGTCAGAGTTTCGAACGCATTGAGCGGCTTCTCCGCATCGACAGCCGACGGAGCTTCCTTCACCAGAACCAGATTCTCGATGCGGATGCCGTAGGCGGCGGCGCGGTAGTAGCCCGGCTCGTTGGACAGGATCATGCCGCGCTTGAGCGGCGCGCTGCCGAGCTTGGAAATGCGCGCCGGCGCTTCGTGCACCGAGAGATAGCTGCCGACGCCGTGGCCGGTGCCGTGATCGAAATCGAGGCCGGCCCGCCACAGAAACTGCCGCGCCAAACTGTCGAGCTGCGCGCCGCTAGTGCCGTCGGGAAAAACCGCTCGTGCAATCGCGATATGGCCCTTGAGCACCAGAGTGAAATTCCGGCGCATCTCCGCGCTCGGCGTGCCGACCGCGATCGTGCGCGTGATATCGGTTGTGCCGTCTTCGTACTGGCCGCCGGAATCGACGAGGAAAAGCTCGCCCGGCGCGATGCGGCGATTGCTGTCGCGGGTCACGCGATAGTGCACGATGGCGCCGTCGGGGCCGGCGCCGGCGATGGTCGGGAACGAGACGTCCTTGAGCAGGCCGGTGTCGCGGCGGAAGCTCTCCAACGCCTCGACCGCATCGATTTCAGTTAGGTTTCCATGCGGCGCTTCGCGATCGAACCAGGCGAGGAAACGCGTCACCGCGACGCCGTCGCGCAGTTGCGCGGCGCGGGCGCCGGCGATCTCGGCGGCGTTTTTCACCGCCTTCATCGGCGCAATCGGATCGCTGCCGCGCATCACCTTGCCGCCGGACTCGGTCACGAGCCGCGCGATCGCTTCCGGACAGGCAGCCGGATCGAGCCGCACCACGCGCTGCGCTTTGCCGAGCGTAGCGAGATCATCTTCGAAATTTTCCGGCGCGCGAACCTCAGCAAGTTCTTCGAGCCGGTGCCGGACGTCGTTGCCGAGCTTGCGGCCGTCGATGTAGAGCGACGGGCGGCCCTCCTTCGGCATGAGCGCAAAGGCGAGCGTCACCGGCGTGTGCGGCACATCGCTGCCGCGGATGTTGAGGAGCCAGCAGACCGCTTGGGGATCGGAAACCACCAGGGCGTCGGCCTTGAGTTTCTGCAGCTCTGCGCGCACCCGCGCGAGTTTCGCAGAAGCGTCCTCGCCGGCATAGCGCAGATCGTGCAGTACCACCGCTCCGAGCGGCGGCGGCGGCCGGTCATGCCAACAGGCGTCGATCGGATTGTCGGCGACCGCGACGAGACTGCCGCCGGCGGCTTCGCAGGCTTTGCCGAGACGCTCGGCGCCATCGACGGTGTGCAGCCACGGCGAATAGCCGAGCTTGGCTCCGGCCGGCAGATTCTCCTCGATCCACGCCGGAGGCGGACGCTCGACCAAGTGTTCGACGGTGAAAGCCGTCGCATCGACTTCGTCGCGCGCCTGCACCGTATAGCGGCCGTCGACAAACAGGACGGCACGATCGGCGAGCACGATGGCCGCGCCGGCCGAGCCAGTAAAGCCGGTGAGCCAGGCGAGCCGCTCGGCGCAAGGCGGCACATATTCGTTCTGATAGCGGTCGGCGCGCGGCACCACGAAGCCGTCCAGCCCGCGCCGCTTCAGCTCCGCCCGCAGAGCTGCGAGCCGCGACGCGCTGTCGCCGCGCGTGCCGCGATCCTCAAACGACTGGAAATGCGCCTCGAACATGTCAAGCAATTTAGGGGCAGCGCTGACATCGGGCAACGGCGTGGGCGGCTTATCTGCCGCGCTTGAGCACCAGCGTCGTCCAGCAGTCGAGCACGATCCGCCGTTCGAGCCGGAACGCGTGATAGGCGGCGAACGCGGCGTTGGCCTGTGAGGTCAGAAGGCCGGACAGCACGACGCGGCCGCCGGGCGCGACGATCTTGGTGAGCGGCGCAGCCAGCCGCTGCAACGGTTCGAGCAGGATATTGGCGAAGACCAGATCGAACGGTGCTTGGGCGCGGATTGCCGGAGCGGTAACACCGACCGCCGTAGCAAGCGTGACGAGCGCCCCAACGCGGTTAAGCCTGGCATTAGCCCGCGCCACGCGTACGGCCGCTGCGTCGATGTCGGTTGCCAGCATGCGCCGTTGCAAGGCGCGGGCAGCGGCAATGGCGAGCACGCCCGAGCCGGTGCCGAGATCGAGAATGCGCGGCGCGGCCTTGCCGCCGTGCAACGACTTGCATAGGCGATCGAGCGCCAAAAGGCAGCCGCGCGTGGTGCCGTGATGGCCGGTGCCGAAGGCGAGCGCGGCTTCGATCTCGATGCCGATGTGGTTCGGCGCAATGCCGGCGCGGTCATGCGCACCGTGGACGATGAAGCGACCAGCCGTGACGGGCTTCAATCCGACGAGACTCTCGGCGACCCAATCCTTCGCGGCAATGCGTTCGAAGCGTAGCGCGGCGGCTAATTCGGGGCCGCCGGCGATCGCCGCCTGATCGCGCACCGTCGCTTCGTCGACGGCGCGGTGGAAATAGAGCGTTACGCGCCAATTGCCCTGCCCGGCATCCGACAGGCTGACGGCGACATCATCCCCAAAACTCTCGGAAAACAGACCGGCAATCCGCCGCGCTGATTGTTCACCGGTTTCCAGCGCCGCAATGGTGGTGTCTGGCGCCAGCTGCTGATCGGATAAGGGCACTGATGCATCGAGAGTTTGTGACATTATGCCGGGAATTCACAGGCTCGACGGTGGGCGCGGCTTTGGAATCGGCCGGCGCAGGTTATTCATGCATTATCCCGGATTATTCCACCAGGGCTGTTTCACAGCTTTGTCAACGCCGCGGGGATGCTTTGCGGCTACGATCCGATCCGTTTCTTGCCGGGAGCAATCGATGAAACAATTTTCACTCCATAAATCTGTGGCCATGGCCTTTGGCATTGTCGCGCTGACCGCCACGGGCTTGTTTTTGCACAGCGCGCGGGCGCAAACCGCGCCCGATTATGCCGCGCTGATGGCGGCGCCGGATCGCAGCGACGCCGACCGCAACACCGACAAGCGCCGCGATCCGCTGCCGTTCCTGCAATTCGCCGCGCCGCGGCCCGGCATGAAGGTGCTCGATATGGCTGCCGGCGGCGGCTACTCGACCGAGCTGATGGCGCGCGCGGTGGCGCCGAATGGCGTCGTCTATGCGCAGAATCCGCCGGATCTCGGCGACAAGCCCAAGGCGGCATTCGAAGCGCGCATGAAAACGCCGGTGATGAAAGACGTCGTCGCCGACATCCGGCCGTTCGACGATCCGATCCCGCCCGACGTGCACGATCTCGATATGATCACCTTCCTGTTCTACTACCACGACACCAGCTACATGAACGTCGATCGCGCGGCGATGGACCGCAAAATGTTCGCCGCGCTCAAGCCCGGCGGCTATCTGGTGATCGCCGATCACTCGGCGCTGCCGGGTCAGGGCATTTCGGTCAACAAGACGCTGCATCGCATCGAAGAGGCGACGCTGCAGAAGGAAATCGAGGCGGCGGGCTTCAGGCAAGTTGGCGAAGGCAATTTCTGGCGCAATCCCGCCGACACCCACGACTTCCCGAGCTACAAGGCGAACATGCCGGTCGATAATTTCGTGCTCAAGTTTCAGAAGCCGAATTGATAGATACCCGTCATCCCGAGGCGGCCGCGAAAGCGGCCCGCGAAGGGTGCTGCCCGAGCGCCTCGGCTGTCGCCCTTCGAGGCTCGGCGCTTTCGCGCCGAGCACCTCAGGGTGACGAAATGGCTTACTGCAGCTGATCCTTCACTTTATCCATGCCGGCGTTGACGCAATCGTCGTCGAAGCCGGGCGAGCCGGAGGCGCCGATGCCGCCGACGACCTCATTGCCGACCTTGATCGGCTGGCCGCCGGGAATGGCGATCACGTTCGGCAGCGTCACCTGCTGATGCGCCACTGAATTGGGATCCTGCAGCTTCTTGGCGTATTCCGCCGTCGGTTGCTTGAAGGTCATCGCTGTATAAGCCTTGCGCCGCGCGTTCTCCATGGTGTGCGGCGAGGCGTTGTCGCCGCGCATCTCGACGATGGTTTCACCGTCGCGATCGACCACCACGGCGGATTCCGGATAGCCCTTGGCCGCGCAGGCGGCGACGGTCTCTTCGGCAAGGGTCTTGGCTATGCTCAAGGTCAGATCCTTGTGCATGATCAGCGCGGCGCCGGCCGGCGCGCCGAACAGGCCGGCGGCGGCAACGGTTGCGACCATGGTGACAACAAAGCGACGAACAAGTGACATGATTTTGAATCCTCCCGCTGAAACGATTGCGTCCGCTGCGATGAACAGCGGACGCTTTAGACTATTCCAATTTGGCGGCGGCGGTGAGATTGCGGCGCGGCCGCTGCTCAACACGCCGTGAACGGCGTTACCACTGCCGATAGACCGGCGGCGGCTGCGGCGGATAGCCCGGCTGCACGTAGTAGCCCTGCTGCTGGCCGTAATAGCCTTGGTTATAGCCTTGGCCGTTATACGGTTGCGGCTGCGCATAATAGCGTTGGCCATAACCGGGCTGGCTGTCAGCCTGCTGCTGGCCGTCATCATACGGCTGCTGCTGCGGCTGCTGCTGTTGGCCGTATTGTGGCGCGATCTGCATCGGTCGGGCGTTATAGGGCTGCGTGGCATAGCCCTGCGCGTTATAGGCGGTCTCGCTGTCCGGCAGATGCGCGCGCGCCACCGGCGCGTTGTCGCCGCCCGGCGTGCGGCCATCGATGGAAACGCTGGTATTGGCCATGCCTTCGGTCTTCACCAGATCGAACAAGGTCGCGGCATGCTGCGGCGACAGCCGCACGCAGCCGTGCGACACCGCCAAGCCGAGATGCTTGACGTCGAAAAAGCCGTGAATGGCGTGGCCGTGCAGGTCGAAGAACATCGAATGCGGCATCGGCGCATTGTCCCATTCCTGCGAGAAATGGTCGGCGTCCATGCGGTTGATCTTGAATGTGCCGCCCGGCGTGTCGTAGCCCGGTCGCCCGGTCGACACCGGCCACACGTAGCGCTGCTGGCCGTCGACCGCGACCGACATCTGCTGGGTCGATTTGTCGATGTTGATGGCGATATTGGCATAAGCCGCCATAGCGAACGGCATGGAGAGGGTGAAGGCCAGCGCCGCGATCGAAAGCGAGGCGGGGAAAACCTTGGGGAAACGCATGGGATGCTTACCTGACGGTGGGTCGCCCAATTCTTAGAAGTCTTTCGCCGGTCTTTGGTTCAAATCAAGGTGATATCCGCGCCACCCGGCGGAATGGTGAATGAAATGAGGCGGGATTGGTCAGAGTTTCATCCCGTCACCCTGAGGCGCGAGAGCGCAGCGAGCCTCGAAGGGCGACGGCCCGCACAGAGCAGCATCCTTCGAGGGCCGCCATAGCGCGTCGAAGACGCGCATAAACGCGCTTGAGGCGGCCGCCTCAGGATGACGGAAAAGCATCAATGCCGTTTGAAATATTGCACGGCGCGCTCGTGCTTCTCGGCCGCGGCGCGACTGTCGAAGGTGCCGAGATTGCGGCGTTTGCCGGTCTTGGGATTTATTTTGCGCGAATAGAGCCGGTATTTGCCGGACGGCAGTTTGCGGATCATTGGCGTTTCCTCGGTGGCGCACCGCCACCCAATGATAATGCTGCACCATTATACTTAAATCGGACAAGGCGAATTTGTTCTCGCGAGTGCATGCGCGCGCGAGCGATGTCAAACAGCGTATGTGTTTGCTTCCCCCCGAGTGCGGCGAGCGAACCAATCCAGAGCGAACCGTTCCAAGTTGTTGCGGAGCAACTCTTTACGGCTCGCTTCCGGCAAATAAGGAAAGGAAGCGGAACGCCGGCAGACGCGGTAGTCCACGGCCCGCACACATACGGCGTGCGGGGCGCGCCACGGAAAGGCGGCTTGCGCCGCCCCTCCGCTTCGGGCGCGCTCGCCTGCCGGCGTTCCACCACGGCACTTGCGGCAGCGACCGAACGCCACCGCTCAGCTCCAGTTCACGCACTTCCTGGGACGGAACTAGGTAGGGATGGGTGTTACCCATCCCCGGCCGTCCCAGTGCAGCGGGCGTTATGAGCCCGCAGGCCGGTCATAGTGCCGGCCGGGCGTTTTGGCCCGGAGCCGCCCGGGAGTGGGGCTGACGACCCCGCCCGCGGGAACCGCACTCGCCCCTCTCCGCCGGGGTCACCCGGCGACGTCCTTTCAGGGCAAGATTTGATTCGCAATGTAAGTAACCTGATCGGGGACTCATGTCAATGAGGATGCGACGGGAATTTTTCCTCATCCTGAGGTGCGAGCGCAGCGAGCCTCGAAGGATGTGGCCCGGGCGGAGCAGCATCCTTCGAGGGCCGCTTCGCGGCCACCTCAGGATGAGGGTCGAGAGATGGCCCCCGTAGCTCGCCGAACCCGCGGCTACCCAAACCCTTCCCGCGTCAGCCGCACGAGCGCGCGGTCCAGCGCGGAGAGAAATTCGGAGCGGTCGCGCGGCGCGAACGGTTTTGGGCCGCCGGTGATCTCGCCGGCCGAGCGCAGCGAATCCATCAGATTGCGTGTCGCCAGCGCCATGCCGATCGATTCTTCGGTGAACGGCTTGCCGTTCGGCGCGATGACTTCGGCGCCGGCTTTCACGGCGCGGCTTGCCAGCGGCACGTCCGCGGTGATGACGATATCGCCGCGCTTGGCGCGCTCGGCGATCCAATTGTCGGCCTCGTCCATGCCGGCGCCGACCACCACGCGCTCGATCATCGCATCGCGCGGCACCGCGATCGGTGAGTTGCTGACGACGAAGACTTTCACCGCCACGCCCTTCCCGGCATGGCGCTCGGCGACGCGATAAATCTCCTGCTTCACCGGGCAGGCGTCGGCGTCGATGTAGAGGGTGATGGACGTCATTTTTCCCTAATTCGCATTTTCTGCAGCCGTCATGGCCGGACTTGTTCCGGCCATCCACGTCTTGCTTTAATCCGCTAATGGCGGGCGGCTGGGTTCATTTCATGACCAATCGGCACAACGGCATTCTATATGTCGGGGTGACGAGCAATTTGCCTCGACGAGCCTTCGAGCATCGGGAAGGACTTGTTGACGGATTTACCAAACGTCACGGCCTGAAGCGATTGGTCTATGCAGAGCGCTTTGACGATATTCGATATGCCATTCAGCGCGAGACCACCATCAAGCACTGGCCCCGTGCCTTGAAGGTGCGACTCATTCATTCCATGAATCCGGAATGGAATGATTTGTACGATACGCTAATTTAATCCGCCATGCCCGTTCCCGGACTTGATCCGGGGATCGTCGCATTACGACTTCCTTCAACAAGAAAGACGTGGATGGCCGGAACAAGTCCGGCCATGACGCTGTGATACTACGCGACATAAACTCAGATTCGTCATGCCCATCCCCGGACTTGATCCGGCGATTGTCGCGGGCATCCACGTCTTTTCGGACGGCAAGAAAGCAAGTCGTGATGGCCGGAACAAGTCCGGCCATGACGACGTAAGGGCGCATTTTGAGCGCCACGCCCTTCCCCGCGTGGCGATCGGCGACGCGATAAATCTCCTGCTTCACCGGACGGGCGTCGGCGTCGATCTAAATTGCGATCATTTCTGACGGAAGCGGCCCCTGCTAGCATTCGAGGATAAGACGGCGGTCTTATAGTCTACTGTTGCTTTCGATGGAGAGCAAAAATCCGATGTCCGCAACGCGCACGACGCTGCTGGTCGGCACGACCAAGGGCGCCTTTTTGATTTCCGGCGGTTACGACCGCAGCGGCTGGGCGATTGGCGGCCCCTACTGCAACGGCTGGCCGATCAACCACATGATTGGAGACCCCGAGACCGGCACGCTGTGGGCCGGGGGCGGCGGCGATTGGAATGGCGCGGGCGTCTGGCGCAGCGAAGACGGCGGCGCGAGCTGGAATGTCGCCCGTCTCACCAAGGGAACGATGGACGATTGGGCCGCCAAGGATCCCAATGTTGCAAAGATGATCGGCTGGACCGAGGCGCCGTTACCGTTCGCCGACTCGTTTTCGCAAATCTGGTCGCTCAGCTACGCGCACGGCACGCTGTACGCAGGCACCAAACCGGCGAGCCTTCTGGCGAGCACGAACGGCGGCAAGGATTGGGTGAAGGTGCATGGCCTGACCGATCACCCGTCCGCCGGCAGTTGGACTCCCGGCGGCGTCGGGCTGACGCTGCACACCATCCTCCCCGATCCGGATAACCGGAAAAAGCTCTGGGTCGGAATCTCGGCGGCCGGCGTGTTTGCCACCGAGGACGGCGGGGCGACATGGGAGCGCCGCAATCGCCTCTCGAATGCCGAAGCCTGCGGTCACGCCGACCATCCCGCCGCGCCGCGCGATGGCGAGATCGGACACTGCGTTCACAACATGATCCGCGCGCCGGGAACCAGCGACGTCCTTTACCAGCAGAACCACTATGGCGTTTGGCGCTCGGCCGACGGCGGCCGGAGTTGGAACGACTGCACCAAAGGCTTGCCGTCGACCTTCGGCTTTCCCATCCGCGTTCATCCGCGCGATCCGGACACGATCTGGACGCTGCCGCTGAACGGCGACACGGCGGGGCGTTTCCCGCCCGACGCCGCCGCGGCGGTGTGGCGATCGCGCGACGGCGGCCAAAGCTGGCAGGCGATGCGGCAAGGCCTGCCGCAGAAAGGCTGTTTCTTCACCGTTCTCCGGCAGGCCATGGCCGGTGACGACCGCGACCCGGCGGGAATTTACTTCGGCACGAACAGCGGCTCAGTGTTCGGGAGCATCGACGAGGGCGAGACCTGGCAAGAGATTGCGCGTCACCTGCCCACGATTCTCGCGGTCGAAGCTATCGAGCTGGGATAACGCGCCGGTCCGCCCCCTAAAACCCGAAAGGCGACGGGCCGCCAGGCGCCTGCTGTCGGGGGCCGCGGGAACCGCTACCATATGTGAAGACTTTCACGTCAATCTACGGATGTCTTCCGGGGAATCCCGCTTCAGCCGAGGAATCGAATGACCAAGCCAGTGATGCAGCCGCGATCCACGCCTGTTCGCGGTACGGGTTTCCGCGCACGAGCCGGAGCATTTCGCGGGCGGGCACCCGCCGTTGTGACCATCTTGGCGGCGCTGACGGCGCTGACCGCGGTGCCGGCCGCCGCCGCCAAGCACGCGGCCCCGGCGCGCCAGACCGTGATGACGGCGCCGCGCCCGGCGGGTGACCCGATCATGGCGATCGTGTCGATCAAGAGTCAGCGCGTGACCTTCTATGACGCGGACGGCTGGATCCTGCGCGCGCCGGTCTCGACCGGCACGACCGGACGCGAGACGCCGGCCGGCGTTTTCGCCGTCGTCGAGAAAGACAAGGATCACCACTCGACCATGTATGACGACGCCTGGATGCCGAACATGCTGCGCATCACCTGGAACGGGATTGCACTGCATGGGGGGCCGCTCCCCGGCTATGCGGCGTCGCACGGCTGCGTGCGCATGCCGTTCGATTTCGCCGCGAAGGTGTTCGACAAGGCGCCGATGGGGATGCGGGTGATCATCTCGCCAAACGACGCCGAGCCGGTCGCGTTCTCCGATCCGGCTCTGTTCGAGCCGAAGCAGGATGTGATCGACGCGCTGCCGGCGCGCGCGCAAGCGCTGGCCCGTGACGCGGACGATGCCGCCAAGGCCGCCGCCGCCGCGAAGGCCGCCGTCGTGCCGGCAAAGCGCGCGGCTGCCACGGCGCCTGCGGGGGTGCGCAATCTCACGTCGCTCAAGGCCCGGGCCGACGCCGAGCTCGCCCGCGCCGACGAGGCGCTCGCTGCCGCCAATGCCGACCCGAAAATGACCGACCAAAGAAAGGCCGCAGCGCAGGACGCGGAGCAGCAGGCCGCGGCCAAAGCCGCAGCGTTGCACACGCAGCTCGACGCCGCCAAGGCCGATCTGAAAACGAAGCAGGATGCTGCCGCGGACGCGCAAGCCGCCGCCAAGGCCGCCGATGTCAAGCGGAGCGATACCGCCAAGGCCGCAACCGATGCCAGGCTCGCGAGCGAGCCTGTCGCGATCTTCATCAGCCGCGCGACGCATAAGCTTTATGTGCGGCGCGACACGCACCAGAAGTGGCCGGACGGCGGCGAGCTGTACGACTTCAGCCAGGAATACCCGGTCGCCATCAAGGATTCCGACAAGCCGCTCGGCACGCACATTTTCACCGCGGTGGCGCGGGACGGCGGCGGCTTGCGCTGGACCGAAGTCTCGATCGACAACGGCGACAGCGCCAAGAACGCGCTCGACCGCATCACCTTCCCGCAAGCTGTGCTCGACAACATCGCACCCACGGCGGTGCCGCTGTCCTCGATCATCATCTCGGACGAGCCGCTGTCGAGCGAAACCAATTACCGCACGGAATTCGTCGCGGTGCTCAGCGATCAGCCGCAGGGCGGCTTCATCACGCGGATGCCTTCGCCGAGCACCGACATCGCGCGCGCCGGTCAGGATGACAGCGGATATGGCTACGGCGGGTTCAGTGCAGGCGGCTATGCGCAGCCGCAGTACGGACAGTCCGGCGGCAGCCAGTCCTATTATTATCAGCGGCGGTGGTGGTGAGGCCGTGAGCGAGCGTTGGCCGCAGCGATCAGCGCGCTGGGCGATGCAATAATTCCGCACCGTTCGTAAACGTCATAGGCGGGCATGTCCCGACTATCCACGCCTTGCTTCACCCGAGATTGAGATCTTGCGCAACATCGCTCGGAGCCACAACTTAAGTCGGATTGTGATTCGGGGCTCACCTTATGAAGGAGTTTGTTGTTTTTTATGCTTGGCAAAGCGACAGGCTGGAAAGACTGAATCGGCACCTTATCCGTTTTGCGTTGAACCTCGCAGCGAAAAGCATTTCTGATGATCCGGCTGTAGGCGTCCAGCTCCGAATCGATGCCGACACGGAAGGCGTGCTGGGGCATATTCCGGTCACGGATACCATCCTGAAGAAGATCGCCAGTTGCGATGCCTTTGTTCCCGACCTGACCTTTGTTGCTGTGACAGAGGGTGGCAAGCTCGTGCCGAATCCGAATGTGATGCTTGAATATGGCTACGCTCTCCCCGCCAAGTCACACTCAGTCATGATCCCCGTGATGAACACTGCTTACGGTCCTGCGGAGGAACTGCCGTTCGACATGGCGCACCTTCGCCATCCGTTGCGGTACGACTTGCCAACGACGGCGACTAACGCTGAACGACGCGCTGTCAGAAAGGCGCTGACAGAGGAATTCGAAACAATATTGCGCCTTATGATTACCGAGGCGACGCCTCGACAAACAACGCTGTTCCAAGAAGCGGAATCCGTTGCCTCACCCGCATTTTTCTTTCCCGCCGGCACTCCCATTGCGACGTTCGGTGCTCCGGGCGAACAAGAATATTATTTTGTAGATGATGAGGCGATCTATCTGAGGCTTTTTCCCAAATACAATGACACTCAGCCCAAGCCGGGCAGGGTGGGCATAAAGAACCTGTTCCAAAATCGTCGCACTGCTAATCCGATGTCATGGCAGCCGATGAGTGGCATTGCATCGGCAAATGACTATGGCTGGGCCGTCATCGATCCTCGCGGTAACAACTTAACGCAAGCGATCACTCAGGGATTCCCAACGGGCGAATTGTGGGGTGTCAATTCACAGGTCTTTAGCCGAGCGGCGATGCGCCAGACCATGGCTTCAGACGAGGAGCCGGCTACAGTGTTCGGTGTCATCAGTGCTGAGAAACTTTATACGCGTGCTCTAGAGAATTACGTTTCGGTGGCGACTTCGGAGATGAAGTTCAAGCCCCGTTTATCGTCGAGCTTGGAGCGGTCGGATTGAGAGATGTCTACATGGGAGCACCTCATCCGGAATTTTCAAACGGCCATTACTACGGGCCGATCCGCGAGGCGTCCCTAGTACCCAGATACGAATTGCGCGACACGCGTCAGGCAGCACTATTCCAGATACTCCGCGAATTTTTTGATGATCTTTATGACTTGGCAGAATGCTCCCGGTCTGAGGTTTTGACGGACGAGCATGTCAGCAGGAATGGCATTCCGCCTCGCAGGTAGAGAGACCTGCCTCACACCCGCTCCACAAAACTATCCACCACCCGCTTCTCCCCGGCCCGATCGAACTGGATGGTGAGCTTGTTGCCGTCGATGGCGGTGACGTTGCCGTTGCCGAATTTCTGGTGGAAGACGCGGTCGCCGAGCGTGAAGGCGGAGACTGTGCCGGTGGATTTGGCGACCAGCTCGCCTTCGATGGTGAGCGGCAGGCGCGGCCGCGGGATGCGCTCGTCGCGGGCGCGCCAGGGTGACGGTGAGGAGGTGTCTTCGTCGGGGTTTAGACCGGGATTCCGTGAACCCCCACCCGATCGAGCTTTGCTCGATCGCCCTCCCCCCGACCGGGGGAGGGTAGATGGGTCGTCGCCGGCATCGTAATCGGCGTCGGGTTCGGAGAAGCCGTCGTCGTTTTCAGCCTTCTTCGCTTGCGCCCGCTGCCAGCCGGGGGTGTTGTAGCTGGAGCCGAACGAGGTGGCGGCGTCGAAGCGCGAGGAGCCGTAGCCGCCATAGCCGCCGCCTTGCGCTTCCGTCACCTCCACATTGGGTTCCGGCAATTCGTCGAGAAAGCGCGACGGGATGTTGGTCTGCCACAACCCGTGCATGCGGCGGTTGGTGGCGAAATAGATCTTGGCGCGCTTCCTCGCGCGGGTGAGGCCGACATGGGCGAGGCGGCGCTCCTCTTCCAGCCCGGCGCGGCCCTGGTCGTCGAGCGAGCGCTGGTGCGGGAACAGGCCCTCCTCCCAGCCGGGCAGGAACACGGTGTCGAATTCCAGGCCCTTGGCCGAGTGCATGGTCATGATGTTGACCGCGTCGGCCTCGGCGCCCTTCTCGTTGTCCATCACCAGCGAGATGTGTTCGAGGAAACCCTGCAGGTTCTCGAACTCCTCCATGGAGCGCACCAGCTCTTTCAGGTTTTCCAGGCGGCCGGCGGCGTCGGCGGAGTGGTCCTTCTGCCACATCTCGGTGTAGCCGGACTCATCAAGGATGATCTCGGCGAGCTCGTTGTGCGGCAGCACGTCGCGCTGCTTGCGCCAGCGGTCGATGGCTTCGATGAGCGCGCGCAAGCTGCCGCGCGGCTTCGGCTTGAGCTCGTCGGTGGCGATCATGGCGCGCACGGCTTCGGTGAGCGGTATGCGGCGCTTCCTGGCGTGATCGTGCAGCATCTGCACCGTCGCATCGCCGAGGCCGCGCTTCGGCACATTGACGATGCGCTCGAAGGCGAGATCGTCGGCCGGCGAATTGACGACGCGCAGATAGGCCAGCGCGTCGCGGATTTCGGCGCGCTCGTAGAAGCGCGGGCCGCCGATCACCCGATACGGCAGGCCAAGCGTGACGAAGCGGTCCTCGAATTCGCGCATCTGGAACGAGGCGCGCACCAGGATGGCGATCTGATTGAGCGCATGGCCGTCACGCTGCAACTGCTCGATCTCCTCGCCGATGGCGCGGGCTTCTTCCTCGGAGTCCCAGGAGCCGGTGACGGTGACCTTCTCGCCCAACACGTCGTCGGTGCGCAGCGTCTTGCCGAGGCGGCCTTCGTTATGGGCGATGAGATGCGAGGCGGCGGCGAGGATGTGGCCGGTGGAGCGGTAATTGCGCTCGAGGCGGATCACGGTGGCACCGGGGAAATCGTGCTCGAAGCGCAGAATGTTGTCGACCTCGGCGCCGCGCCAGCCGTAGATTGACTGGTCGTCGTCGCCGACGCAGCAAATGTTTTTGGCGGCGGCGGGCGGGATCGCTTCTTCACCTCCCCCTGGAGGGGGGAGGTCGGCTCGCGATAGCGAGCCGGGTGGGGGTGACAGCGGTGCAGCAATTGCGGCTTCGGAGTTACCCCACCCCGGATCGCCTTCGGCGATCCGACCCTCCCCCTGCAGGGGAGGGTGAGTAACTGCCGCCCGTGCGCTGCGCTGCGCCAACAGCCGCAGCCACAAATACTGCGCGACGTTGGTGTCCTGATATTCGTCGACCAGGATGTATTTGAAGCGGCCCTGATATTGGCGGAGCACGTCGGGGTGCTCGCGGAACAGCCGGATGCATTCGAGCAGCAGATCGCCGAAGTCGGCGGCGTTGAGGATTTTCAGCCGCTCCTGAAAGGCCTTGTAGAGCTTGAGCCCCTTGCCGTTGGCGAACACCGCGGCTTCGCCGGACGGCACCTGCTCCGGCGTCAGGCCGCGGTTCTTCCAGCCATCGATCAGCGAGGCCAGAACGCGCGCCGGCCAGCGCTTCTCGTCGATGTGCTCGGCTTCGAGCAGTTGCTTCAAAAGCCGGATCTGGTCGTCGACGTCGAGAATGGTGAAGTCGCTTTTCAGCCCGACCAGCTCGGCGTGGCGGCGCAAGATCTTCACGCCGATGGAATGGAAGGTGCCGAGCCACGGCATGCCCTCGACCACCTGGCCGACGATCTCGCCGACGCGATGCTTCATCTCGCGCGCCGCCTTGTTGGTGAAGGTGACGGCGAGGATCTCGCCGGGGCGGGCGCGGCCGAGGCTGAGGATGTGGGCGATGCGCACGGTGAGCACGCGAGTCTTGCCGGTGCCGGCGCCGGCCAGCACCAGCACCGGGCCGTCGAGCGTCTCCACCGCCTGGCGCTGCTCGGGATTAAGCCCGGCAAGATAGGACGCGCCGCCGCTCGCCCCGGCGCGGGCGCGCGCGGCGATGCCGCCGGCCGCGGGCTCCGCCGGCGCGGCCGGTTCGAAGGCGCGCTTTAACGGGTCAGCCACGGCAAAGGGTGCCACTGATTCTCATTGCCGAAAGATGGCACCTGGGCGCGGCTTTTACGAGGCCGCGTTTCCCGCACGCGGTGCAGCGCGTAGCGCTGCACCGCTGATGCGGGATCGTCCCAAGCGAGGCGTTTGTAACGGTCCCGGGTCTGCAGCGCACCACTCCGCGCTAGCGCGCTCCGTGCTGCGCTGCGCCCGGGAAACGCAGCATCGATGATGCCGATCGTCACTTCATATACTTGTCCACCACGACCTTGGCGTCCTCGCGGTCCTTCTTGAGGAAGGCGGCGAAAGCGCCGGTCGAGCCGGCGGCCGGGTCGAGATAGTTCTGCTTGGCGAAGTCGATGAATTTCTGGCTCTGGAAGATCGCCAGCAACTCGTCGTGCAGCTTCGCCACGATCGGGGCCGGCGTGCCGGTCGGCACCACGATGCCCCAGTAGATCGGGCCGCCGGGAAAGCCGTCGAGGCCGGTTTCCTTAAACGTCGGCACATTGGGCAATTCGGGCGAACGCTTCGCGGCGTTGAGCGCCAAAATCTTGATCTTGCCCTCCTTGAGCTGGCTGACCATGTTGCCGACGCCGATCTTGGTGACGTCGATGTCGTTGCCGAGCAGCGCGCTGATGATCTCGCTGCCGCCCTTGTAGGGGATGGCGACGAATTTGGTGTGCCAATAGTCGCCGAGCCATTGGCGGAAGGCGTCCGTGGTGGTGCGCTCGCCGAGCGTGCCGTAATTGAGCTTGCCGGGCGCGGCCACCGCCTTGGCGCGCAGCGCGTCGAGCGTGTCGATGCCGCCCGCCGTGGGCACCATCAGTCCCTCCATCACGTTGTACATGTCGATGACGGGGACGAAATCCTTGTCGGGATCGTAGGGCAGATTGGGGACGGTCAGCGGGTTGAACGACATGGTGTCGGGTGAGACCACGCAGAGCGTGTAGCCGTCCGGCGGCGATTTGGCGCATTCGGTGCCGCCCAGCACCATGGCGGCGCCCGGCTTGTCGATCACGACGACCGGCTGGCCAAGCCGCTGCTGCAGCTCGGACGCGGTGAGCCGCGCCGCGACGTCGGTAACCGAGCCGACCGAGATCGGCACGATCAACCTGATCGGGCGGTTGGGATAAGTCTGGGCGCGGGCGGCGGCGGGCAAACCCGCCAGCAGGCAGGCGACGAGAGGCAACAATTTTCTCATGACGTTTCCTTCCGAATTTATTTTTAAGCGAAGCCGTAAAGAGTTTTAGTTCATTCGATGCGCGACGTGTTACTCGCCAACCGCTTGTGTCAGCGCAGCACAACCTCGCCGATCGAACCTGAGTCGTACTGAGTAAAGAACAGCCGGCCGTCGGCCAGCGCGGCGATGCAGCGCGCGCCGCTTTTGGGCGTCGGGATATCGTATTCGCCGCGCACCGTGCCGTCGGGCGCCATGCAGCCGATCTTGTTGGCGAAGTTCGCGGTGTACCAGAGGTCGCCGCCGGCGCCGACGGTGACGCCGCGCAGCGAAGCGTTCGGCGTCGGCACCGGATGCTCGGTGATGCGGCCTTGGCGGTCGATGCGGCCGAGCGCATTGGTCGAGGTCTCGACGAACCAGATGCTGCCGTCCGGATGGGTGACCATGGCGCGCGGCTGGCTGTCGTGGCTCGGGATCGGAAACTCGGTCACCGCTCCGTCCACGGTGATGCGGCCGATGCGGTTGCCGCTCGCTTCCGAGAACCACAGCGCGCCGTCGCGCACCGCGATCGACAGCGGCTTAGCGCCGGGCGAGATGCCGTCGCCATATTCGGTGATGCGGCCGTCCGGCGTGATCTTGGCGATACGATTGGCGTCGCTCTCGGAGAACCAGATATTGCCGTCGGGCCCGAGGATCATGCCGTCGGCGCCGACGCCCGCGGAGAGCGCGAATTCCGCGATGTCGCCGCGCGGCGTGAGGCGGCCGATCTTGTCGGCGGCTTTTTCGGCGAACCAGAGATTGCCGTCGCCGCCGAGCGCGATGCCGATCGGCGTCGCATTCTTGGTCGGCAAAGCGAATTCGGTGAAAGTGCCGCGGTCCGGATCGAGACGGCCGATCTTCGACGCGCCGCTCTCGCAGAACCACAGCGCGCCCTCCGGACCCTCGACCGCGATATAGGGCTTGCTGTCGGCGCTCGGAATTTTGTGCTCGCGGATTGTCACTTTCTCAGAGGTCATTTCACCGGCCATTTTTCACCGACCCTGTGGCATTGCAATGCGCCGTCCGACACCATCGGGGACCGGCAGTTTATCGTGCGCCGCTTTCATCAGCACCAGCCGCGCCATGACGTTGGCGGGAAACGCAGCGACTTTCTTTACCGTCATATCGACATTGAGCGCCATGTTCTCGGAAGTGGCCGACAGCCAGCCTTCGTCGGCATGGTGCAGCGCTTCGAAATAATGCATGCGCTTGGCGTCGAAGCCGAGCAGGTGGAAGGTGACGCGAACCGGCGCGTCGACCAGAAGCTCGCGCAGATAGCGCACATGCACCTCGGCGGTGAAGGTCGAGCATTTGGCGGTCTCGACGTAGCTCGGCCCGAGGCCGAGCAGCTCGTACACCTCGTCGACGGCGCGATCGAACAGCACATTGTAATAGGCCATGTTGAGATGGCCGTTATGGTCGATCCAGCCCGGCTCGACCCGCATGACGCTGGAGACGAAAGGCGCCGGCATGGTTGCGGGCAAAAGCGCTGAAATGGCGGCTTCAGGTGCAGGACGGTCGTTCATGCGCCGGACTGTGGCGGATCAACCGCGCAGGATGCAAGAGGTTGGGCAAGAGCCGGCGCCAAGCCGACAACAGCGAGGCTTGACCTGCCGGGCTCGCCCCGCCAATTCTCCGGTTAAAAGCTTGCGTATAACATCGAGGAAGCGCGTAAGGACGGCTCATGGCGCTGGTCGAAGCCCCGCAACGCAGCACGCAGGAGCGCAACGCGGCCGATACCGTGATCGCAGCGCTCGCCGCGCGCTACGGCAACCGGCTGGTGACGTCGCAGGCGGTGCGCGAGCAGCACGGCCATACCACCACCTGGATCGCCAATCAGCCGCCCGACGCAGTGGTGTTTCCGCAAGCCACCGAAGAGGTGCAGGAGATCGTGCGGCTATGCGCCAGGCACCGCGTGCCGGTGGTGGCCTTCGGCACCGGCACCTCGCTGGAAGGCCAGGTCAACGCGCCACGCGGCGGCATTTGCCTCGACTTCCGCGACATGAACCGCGTGCTCGCGGTGCACGCCGAGGACCTCGATTGCGTCATCGAGCCCGGCATTACGCGCAAGGCGCTCAACGAGCATCTGCGCGACAGCGGCCTGTTTTTTCCGATCGATCCCGGCGCCGACGCCTCGCTCGGCGGCATGGCAGCGACGCGCGCCTCGGGCACCAATGCGGTGCGCTACGGCACCATGAAGGACAATGTGCTGGCGCTCAAAGCCGTGCTCGCCAGCAGCGAAGTTATCACCACCGCGAGCCGCGCCAAGAAATCCTCCGCTGGCTATGACCTCACGCGGCTCATGGTCGGCTCGGAAGGCACGCTCGGCATCATCACCGAATTAACGCTGCGGCTTTCCGGCATTCCCGAGGCGATCGCGTCGGGCGTCTGCCCGTTTCCCTCGGTCGAGGCGGCGTGCAACGCCACCATCCTCACCATCCAGTCCGGCATCCCGGTGGCGCGCATCGAGCTTTTGGATGCACTGCAGGTGCGGGCGAGCAATCTCTACTCGAAGCTGGCGCTGCCGGAGGTGCCGATGCTGTTTGTCGAGTTTCACGGCACCGAGGCGAGCGTCGCCGAGCAGTCGCAGCGCTTCGGCGAGATCGCGCAAGATCTCGGCGGCGGCCCGTTCGATTGGGCGACGCGCGCCGAGGACCGCACCCGGCTGTGGCAGGCGCGCCACGACGCCTATTGGGCGGCGCAACGGCTGCGGCCGGGCGTGCAGGCGTTGTCGTCGGACGTCTGCGTGCCGATCTCGCGGCTCGCCGAATGCGTCGGCGAGAGTCAGCGCGACGCCGCGGCGAGCCGACTGCTCGCGCCGGTGGTCGGCCATGTCGGCGACGGCAACTTCCATATGCTGCTGCTGATCGACCGCAACGACGCCGACGAGGTCAGGCGCGCGGAGGAATTTCTCGCTCGGCTCGCCGAGCGCGCCGTCGCCATGGACGGCACCTGCACCGGCGAGCACGGCATCGGCCAGGGCAAGATGAAATATCTTTTGGCCGAGCACGGCGCGCCGGCGCTCGAGACCATGCGCGCCATCAAGCTCGCGCTCGATCCGCTCGACATCCTCAATCCCGGCAAGATCTTCAGCCTGTAGACGAACGCTCTCGCCATAAAACGCGCCCGCCGCGCAGCGGGCTACGGCTTCACCGCCGCGATGACATGGGCCCAGCCGCCCTTGGCGTCGGTAAATGCATTGCCGAGAAAATATTGGCCTGCGACGAGCGGATCGGCGGCGACGCTGACAATGTCGAGGACGCCGCCGCGGTGCGGCGGTAAGTTGGCATAGCCCTCGCCGGCCTTCAGAAGGTAGGGGCTGTCGTAGGCGGTCTGGCCTTTCTGTAACACCGCATATTGCACGCTCGCCTGAAACGGCCCTTTCGGCCATTCATTGGCCGGATAGGTGTGAAACATCGTAATCACGCTGCCGTCCGGCGCGGCGTTGAGCGTCGGCAAAACATAACTGAGCGATTGATCCGCTTTGCCGATATCGGCTTCGAGGTACCCGGAGCTGGGCGCGGTGGTGATAGAGATCGGATACGTATTGCCCGAAGCCTTGTTGCCCCAAGGCTGAGCGGATTGATGCAGCTGGATGAACCAGCGGTTGCGATTGCGCGGATCGGTTTCTTCCCAGCCCCAATAGAGATTTCCATTGATGTAGGCGCCCGACGACTTCTGCAGGGATTCCATCGGTGTCGGCAATTTGACCACGGCGGGCATGATCAGCTCGGGTGTGGGTCCGTCCGGCCCCAGCTTGGAGAGCAGTCCATAGACGACCATGCGGCCGTCTGACGTTCCGCTGAGAAGATAGGTCACGGCGTCGTCCGACTGCTGCCGCACGAACATCATCGCGACCGACAGTTTGACGTCGACTGTTCTGTTGCGGACCCAGTCGACGGCAGGGCCGTTGAAGTTGCGATTGTCGAACACCGCCAGCGGCTTCGGCAACAGATCGCCATCCGGTGTGAAGCGGTTGGTCATGAGATCGCTGGCGCGAAAGACGTAGAGCCGATTATTGGTTTGCAGGTCGCGCGAATTGACCAGCACCAGCCCGTTGTGAACCATCAGTTGGGACCAGTCGCCATAATCGTCGGCGAGAATATAGGCATTGAAGCCGTTCGCCGGGTCTTCGACGTCGGCACTGGCGCCGGTTCGGCTGACGGCTACACCGATGTAGCGGTGCAGAGTCTGTTTCAGCACGTCGGCTGAAACAAAATGGCAGACGTCTTCAGGATCGCCGATGATGTAGAAACCCTGCCGGCCGTTGGAACATTGCCGGATGCTCGGCCGCAGATGCGCCAGAATCCAGATGCGCGCCGTCTGCGGATCGTAATAGACGTCCGAATCGTACGCCTCTTCGATGCAGGCGGCGTTCTCGAACGGCATCGGACCGTAGCCGGGCGGGTGATAGGCCGCACCGGCCAGACTGGCCGGGCACTTCTTAATTCCTGTTGCCGCCGGATAATTGGCTTTCGCGTTCAACTGAGCGATCAACGGCGCAAAGATCGCCGCCAGCGGCGAACCCGGCACGACCACCGCGCCGGGCGTGCCGTCCTCGTTGCGCCTGATAACCTCGTAAAAAGAGGCATCGAGCGAATAGATGTAATGAAGCCCGGCGGCCACGACCGGGCGCACGCTCTTGGTCCGTGGAATGAAAGGAGCGATCGAAGGCGGAGGCGACTGATCCGCCCGGGCGGCGCCGCACCATGCGAGCAACGCCAGCACGACAAGGAAAGCCGATCGCCTGTTCATCTGGCGCCCCCCTTTGCGCGCACAGCGCAGAGGTTTGTCGCGTGCGCCCGATCCGCGCTCGACATTCTCAACCCCGGCAAGATCTTCAGCGTGTGAAAGCGCGCGGCGAACCGGCTATTCCACCCGCAGGACCGAAGGGCTGCGCGGCGGCGACAGCATGATCTCGCGCGGCGGCTGCCCGGCGCCCGGTCGGTCATCGACGTTGCTCTGGCTCTGCGCCCGGTAATGATCGAGCACGAACAGCCGGATTGCCGACGATAGATTGCCGTGGCGGCGATCGGTATCGATCGACGCCACCAGGTCCGACAAAGTGACCTGCCGCACAATGGCGATGTCCTTGAGGCCCTTCCAGAATGCGTCTTCCAGGCTGACGCTGGTCTTGTGGCCGGCGATGACGATGGAACGCTTAACGACCGGCGATTTCATTGCCCATCTCCCGTCTCGATCCGGTGGTGGTCGAGGCTTCTGCGTTCTTTGTCGCGCTGAGCGCGCTCCAGGTTTTGTCCCGTCTTGGGACGGCCGTGCGCGAGCCGGTTGGCCGCCGCCTCTTGCCCGGCTTTGAGCCGTTTCGCCCGTTTGCGCTCAATTCGAAGGTTGACGATGGTGGCCATAGATCAAGCCCCTGCGATTTCGGGTGAATCGACGACAATCGGTCGTTCCCCCGGGGTTAGCCCTACACAACTATAGGCATAATAAATGTGCCCTGGATCACACCGCTGTGCCCGAGGTCACATTATCGAGAACGGCCGCTATTACGCCTCAGGGTGGGTCATGTGGACCGGCTGCACCAGGCGGTCGAAATCCTTTCCCGACACAAAGCCGAGCCGGATCGCCTCCTCGCGCAAGGTGGTGCCGTTGGCATGCGCCGCCTTGGCGATCTGCGCCGCCTTGTCGTAACCGATGGTCGGCGCCAGTGCGGTGACCAGCATCAGCGAATTGTTCAAGAGCTCGCGGATGCGCGGCTCGTTGGCGCGGATGCCGGTGACGCAATGATCGGTGAACGAAACCGACACGTCCGCCAGAAGCCGAATCGACTGCAGCACCGCGTCGATGATCACCGGTTTGAACACGTTGAGCTCGAAGTGGCCCTGGCTTGCCGCGACGGCGACCGTGACGTCGTTGCCGAACACCCGGGTGCAGACCATGGTCAGCGCTTCGCACTGTGTCGGGTTGACCTTGCCCGGCATGATTGACGAGCCCGGCTCGTTCTCCGGCAGAATGAGTTCGCCAAAACCCGAGCGCGGGCCGGAGCCAAGGAAGCGGATGTCGTTGCCGATCTTGAACAGGTCGGCGGCAAGCGCGTTAAGCGCACCGTGGGCAAACGTCAGCGCGCCATGCGAGGCCAGCGCCTCGAATTTGTTGCGCGCGCTGGTGAACGGCAGCCCGGTCAGCCGCGCGATCTTCTTGGCGAACAGTTTTGCGAAGGCGCGCTTGGAATTGAGCCCGGTGCCGACCGCGGTGCCGCCTTGCGCCAGCGGGTAAAGCTCTTTCAGGCCGAGCTTGACGCGGGCGATGCCAGAGGCGACTTGCGCCGCATAGCCGGAGAATTCCTGGCCGAGCGTGAGCGGGGTTGCGTCCTGCGTGTGGGTGCGGCCGATCTTGACGATGGAACGGAACTCTTTGGTCTTCGCGGCAAGCGCCGTGTGCAGGTGGGTCAGCGCCGGAACGAGCCGATGCTCGATTTCCTGCGCCGCCGCGATATGCATCGCTGTCGGGAAACTGTCGTTCGACGACTGACTCATATTGACGTGGTCGTTGGGATGCACCGGATCCTTGGCGCCGAGCTTGCCGGTGAGCAGTTCGTTGGCGCGGTTGGCAATCACCTCGTTGACGTTCATGTTGGTCTGCGTGCCGGATCCGGTCTGCCAGACCACCAGCGGGAATTGATCGTCGAGCTTGCCGTCGACGATCTCGCTCGCCGCCTGCACGATCGCCTTGGCGCGCCGCGCATCGAGCAAGCCGAGCTCGCGATTGACTTCGGCGGCGGCGCGCTTGACCAAAGCGAGCGCCGCGATCAGCGGTCGCGGCATGCGCTCGTCGCCGATGCGGAAATTATTGCGCGACCGCTCGGTCTGCGCTCCCCAATAATGATCGGCCGGAACTTCGATCGGCCCGAAGCTGTCGGTTTCGGTGCGCGTTTTCATGAAACGAAGACCGCTTTAGCATCCGCTCGCCCCCGCGCAAGCGGGGACCCACCTATTGGATTCCCGCTTTCGCAGGAATGAGCGGGAAACAAACGTCGATCCCAAATAGTCCTACTTCTTCCTGAAGCGATCGAGCCGCACGACTTCGCCGCCGCCGCTCGGTTGATCCGGTTCAGGCGGCTTTGCTGCCGCCGGCGCGGGCAACGTACCGGGCTTGGCGGATTCCGGCGGCACGATTCGCATCGGCGGCGGTTTGTCCGCCGCTGCGCCCGCAATCGCGCTCTCGCCACCCGCTTCGACCTCCATCGTTTCGAACTGGAAACCGAATTGCACCGCCGGATCGTAGAACGCGGTGATGGAAGCGAACGGCACCGCGAGCCGTTCCGGCACGCCGCCGAATGACAAGCCGACTTCGAACGCGTCATTGCCGACGACAAGATCCCAGAATTGATGCTGCAGGACGATCGTCATCGCCTCGGGATATTGCGCGCGCATGCGGTCGGACAGGCGCACGCCGGGCACCGCGGTAGCGAACGTGATCTTGAAATGATGCTCGCCGGGCAGCCCCTTCTCGGCCACGTCGGCGAGAACTGTGCGCACCACGCCGCGCAGCGCCTCTTGCGCCAGGATGTCGTAGCGAATGTGGTCAGTGGCCATGACGGATATCGGAAAACAGAGGACAATCGGAAGATAAGCAAGGAATCATAGAGGACCAGATCGATTCTGTCCTCTGTCGTCCAGGACTGCCTCTGGTGAAAGTGGAGGCTTCTGTTGCCAGGTGCCTCCGAACCCCGCCTAACGGAGCTTAACCCGCTAGGGCTTTAAGTCGGTCTTTCGGACTGCTTACGCAGCCAGAGCAACCGGAGCATAGTTGTCGTTGGCAACTATGGAATTGGCCCGGTAACGGCGGAACCATGCCGAGCAAAAGCACGCCTTTTACGCCCTCGTCGATCCTATTTCGCCCCCGCCGATACAGCCCCAAAGACCGGCATCCGAGTTGCATTGGTGGAGGCGCCGGGTACTGCCCCCGGGTCCGAAAGGTTTATTACGACGGCCATTTATCGCCATATCCGGCTTGCGCCGGCACCGAGAGATATAAGCGCAAATGGTTGCCGAAAAAAGAGCGTGGGGTTTGGCTCCGGAAGGCAGCCAAAAAGGCTCAAAAGGGAGGGTCCATGAAGCTGATCTCCGGCGGCCAGACCGGGGTCGACCGCGCCGTGCTCGACGTGGCAATCGAGCGCGGCCTGGCCTATGGCGGCTGGTGCCCCAAAGGCGGCTGGGCCGAGGATTTTCCCAAGCCGCCGGGGCTGTTGGCGAAATACCCGCAGCTTGTGGAAACTCCGCTTGCCGATCCGGCGCAGCGCACCGAGTGGAACGTGCGCGATGCCGATGCCTGCATGATCCTCGTCGACGCCGGCGGCGTCGATGTTTCCACCGGCACCGCGCTGGCGCAGGACCTGGCGCACCGCTATCGCAGGCCGCTCCTCGTTGTGAACCTCGCCGAGACCGACCCGCTCCATCGCGCGGCGCTGTGGCTGCGCGTGCAGCGAGCACGACACGGCGACGGCTTCAATCTCGCAATCGGCGGACCCCGCGAAAGCGAAGCGCCGGGAATTTATGCGCGCGCCGCCGTTCTCATCCGATCGCTCACGGATTAGCGCCGCTCACATCCCCAGTCTGCGCAAAACTGTATGGCCGTAACGGCGTACCGGCGCTAAACGAAATGCATGAACGTCCCGCCGCCGATTCCGAACCGCCAGCAGACCGACGCCTCACCCACGCCCGCAGGGCAGCAACCGCCGCCGAGCCTTGCCGAGCTTTTCATGGCCTTTGCCAAAGTCTCGCTGGCGGGCTTCGGCGGCGTGCTGGCGTGGTCGCGGCGTATGATGGTGGAAGAGCGCCGCTGGCTGACACCCGAGCAGTTCAATGAAACCTACGCGCTGTGCGCGTTTCTGCCTGGCGGCAACATCCTCAACTTCTCGGTCATTCTCGGCGCGCGCTTTCGCGGCGCCTGGGGCGCCATTGCCGCAGCGTCCGGACTGATGGGACCACCATTGCTGCTGGTTATCTGCATCGGGGCGATTTACGCCCATTACGGCGACGTGCCGGCGCTGCGCCACGCGTTGACCGGCGTGGCCTCGGCGGCGGCCGGCCTGATGCTGGCGACGGTCGCAAAAATGGCGCGGCCTTTGTTTCGCAGCGGTACGATCACCGGGCCCGTTATTGCGTTTGCCACTTTCGCTTCGATCGGCATCGCGCATTGGCCGCTGCCGCTGGTGCTGGCGGTGATCGTACCGGTGAGCATCGCCGCGGCATGGGTGCGGCTGTGAATTCCGGGCACGGCACGCTTTTAACGCTCGCCGGTTTTTTCGGCGTGCTGTCGCTGTTCGCCATCGGCGGCGGCAATTCGGCGGTACCGGAAATGCATCGCTTCGCCGTCGACGTCGAGCATTGGCTGAGCAACCAGCAATTCGCCGACAGTTTCGCGCTGGCGCAGCTCACGCCGGGTCCGAACATCATCATCGTCACCTTGATCGGCTATCACGTCGCCGGCGTCGCCGGCGCGCTGGTGACGACGCTGGCGATGTGCGGGCCGCCCGGCGTGTTCGCTTTTTTTGTCGGCGGCGCATCCGATCGCTTCAAAGGCGCCGTGTGGCATGGCGTGCTCAGCCGCGCCTTGGTTCCCGTGACCATC
This sequence comes from uncultured Alphaproteobacteria bacterium, assembly GCA_963731805.1. GTDB lineage: Bacteria > Pseudomonadota > Alphaproteobacteria > Rhizobiales > Xanthobacteraceae > BOG-931. Next base: position 957,723 of record CAVSWY010000020.1, on the reverse strand, counting down.
GGCCTGACCGCTGCGAGCGCCGCCGTCGTCGCCGGCACGGCCGGCTACGGCTGGATGGCGGCGACGATTACGCTCGGCACCGCGCTAACCGCCTATTTTGTCCGCGTCCATCCGCTGTGGGCTTTTGCCGTCGCCGCGTTGCTCGGGCTGAGCGGGCTGCTTTGAAAATCGCGGCAGACATCTTGCGCGCCCCTGTTCGCTGTCTCATGGTCCCTGTTCTACTGGATTGTGCACGGGACATTCATGGACAACGCCGCTCGTTTGAACGCGATGGCGCACTGGATGTGGGACGCGCGGCAGCGGGGCTTGCCCTATCGTAACCTGCCGGACGAATTGCGGCCGGCCTCGATCGCCGAGGCGTATGCGGCGCAGGAGGCGTATTACCGCTTGGCCGAACCGGTGTACGGCGCCGTGGCCGGCGCCAAGATCGCCACCACGACCAGAGTGATGCAACAATTGATGGGCATCAATCATCCGTGCGGCGGCGCCATCTTTGCCCGGACGATCCACACGTCGCCGGCCACGCTGCGCACCGCGGATTTCGTCAATCTGCGCATTGAAAGCGAGATCGCGCTTAAGCTCGGCGCCGACTTGCCGGCATCCGGTGCTCCTTGGACGCGCGATAAGGTGACGCCCGCGGTCGCCGGCGCCATGCCGGCCTTCGAGCTGATCGAGGACCGCAACGCGGATTACGCGCACACCGAGGCGGCGTCGCTGATCGTGGAGAATTGCTGGAACGGCGGGGTGGTTATCGGCGCGCCCAAACCTATCTCGGCCGACGAGCTTGTCGGTATTGCGGGCCATCTCACGATCGGCGGTAAGGCCACGGGCGAAGGCGCCGCCGAGGATCCTTACGCAACGCTGGCCTGGCTCGCCAACCATCTCGCCGAACGCGGCCGCGATCTCAAAGCCGGCATGGTGGTCATCACCGGCAGCCTGATCCCGACCGTTTCGATCGCCACCGGCCAACGCGCCGTATTCACGGTCGACGGGCTCGGCGAAATCGCGATGGATGCCGTCTAGGGCGCGCCCTACCCGCTTCGCTGTCATCCACCGCGGTCTTGCACGGCCTTCGTCCACCACTCATTTGACGCTAAACTCGCAAGCGAGTCGACCGGCAGACAGAACCCAATGCGCCAATATCTCGATTTGATGGAACGCGTGCTCGCCGAGGGCGTCGAAAAGCGCGACCGCACCGGCATCGGCACGCGTTCGATCTTCGGCCATCAGATGCGCTTCGACCTGACGCAGGGGTTTCCGCTCGTCACCACCAAGAAGCTGCACGTCAAATCGATCGTCTACGAGCTGCTGTGGTTCCTGCGCGGCGACACCAACGTCCAATATCTCAACGACCACGGCGTCACCATCTGGAACGAATGGGCCGACGAGAACGGCGACCTCGGCCCGGTCTATGGCAAACAATGGCGCTCATGGCCGACGCCGGACGGCGGCGCGATCGACCAGGTCGCCAATGTGGTCGCCGACATCCGCCGCAATCCGAATTCGCGCCGGCTCATCGTCACCGCCTGGAATCCGGCGGAGATCGAAGGCATGGCGCTGCCGCCGTGCCATTGCCTGTTCCAGTTCAACGTCGCCGACGGCGCGCTGTCGTGCCAGCTCTATCAGCGCTCGGCCGACGTGTTTCTCGGCGTGCCGTTCAACATCGCGTCCTACGCGCTGCTGACGGTCGCGGTGGCGCAGGTCACCGGGCTGCGGCCCGGCACCTTCATCCACAGTTTTGGCGACGCGCATCTTTATCTCAATCATCTGGAGCAGGCGCGGCTGCAGCTGACGCGCCAGCCGCGGCCGCTACCGACGCTGCGCATGAATCCCGAGGCGAAGGATTTGTTTGCGCTGCGCTACGAAGATTTTGCGCTCGAAGGCTACGACCCGCATCCGCACATCAAGGCTGCCGTGGCGGTGTGACCATGGACATCGCCCTTGTCGCCGCCGTTGCCGAGAACGGCGTCATCGGCCGCGGCAATGCGCTGCCGTGGCGGCTGAAATCGGATATGGGGCATTTCCGGGAGCTCACGATGGGCAAGCCGGTGGTGATTGGCCGCAAGACTTATCTGTCGATCGGCAAGCCGCTCAAAGGCCGCACCACGATCGTGGTCAGCCGCGACCCTGCTTTCGCGGCGCCGGGCGTGCTGGTCGCGCCGAACCTCGATGATGCGCTCACGGCGGCGCGCGGCGACGCGTTGCGGCGTGGCGCCGAGGCGATCATTGTCGCCGGCGGCGGCGACATCTATATACAGACGCTGCCGGTTGCGTCGCACCTCGCCATTACCGAGGTGCATAAGCGCGTCGAGGGTGACGCGCGTTTTCCCGCGATCGATCCGCAGATGTGGCGCGAAGTGGCGCGCAGCGAGCAGCAGCCGGCGGCCGACGATGAAGCCTCGTTTGCCTTTGTCAGCTACGAGCGAGTGAATGCGGCGGCAAAGCGCCCGGAAAGCGCGTCATAACTGCGCGTTGTAAGGGCCGGGGCGGTCCCCTATAACCCCGCCAGCCAAGCCGGAGTAGAGCCGGCGTCAAGGAGTTAACGTTATGCCGTGGAGCAATCAGCCCGGCGGCCCGTGGGGTTCGGGTTCGCGGGGACCCTGGGGCTCGGGGCCGCAGTCGCAAGGGCCGAAGCAGCCCGATCTCGAGGAATTCCTACGGCGGAGCCAGGACAGGCTACGCGGCCTGTTGCCGGGCAATCTCGGCGGCCGCGGCATCGCGCTGATCGCCCTGATCTTGGTGGCGCTGTGGGGTATGTCCGGCTTCTTCAAGGTCGAGCCCGATGAAATCGGCGTGGTGCTGCGCTTCGGCAAATTCGTCCGCGAAGTACCGCCCGGCTTGAACTACCACCTGCCCTACCCGATCGAGACCGCGCTGACGCCGCCGGCGCTGCGCGTCAACAAGATCGACATCGGCTTCGACATGCGCGGCGGCGCGACGATGCGCGACGTGCCGGAAGAGAGCCTGATGCTGACCGGCGACGAGAACATCGTCGACGTCGATTTCTCGGTGCTGTGGCTGATCAAGCCGAGCGCAGTCGGCGACTATCTGTTTAACGTGCAGAATCCCGAAGGCACGGTGAAAGCGGTGGCCGAAAGCGCCATGCGCGAGGTGATCGGCCAATCCAATATCCAGCCGATCCTCACAGGCGCGCGGCAGAACATCGAGACGGCGGTGCAGGCGCTGCTGCAGAAGACGCTCGACAGCTACGGCGCCGGCATCCAGGTGCAGCAGGTCCAGCTGCAGAAAGTCGACCCCCCGGCCCCGGTCATCGACGCCTTCCGCGACGTGCAAGCGGCGCGCTCGGATCTCGAGCGCTTGCAGAACGAGGCGGAGACCTACGCCAACCGCGTGGTGCCGGAGGCCAAGGGCCGCGCCGCTAGGATCATTCAGGACGCCGACGCCTATCGCGCGCAGACCGTGGCCGACGCCAAGGGCCAGACCTCGCGCTTCCTGCAAATCTACGCGCAGTACAAGAAGGCGCCCGACGTGACCCGCGAGCGCATGTATCTGGAGACCATGGAACACATTTTCGGCAACACCGACAAGACGATCATCGATACCGGTCCGCAAAGCGGCGGCCCGGGTGTCGTGCCCTATCTGCCGCTCAACAGCCTCACGCAGACGCCGGAGCCGGCACCGCAGGCGCCGGACGCAGCGACGGGAGCAAAGCCATGAGGCTCAGTCTCGTCGGCGGCGTCACCGCCGTTATCCTGCTCATAGCGGTCATCGTCGGCTACAGCACCTTTTTCACCGTTTATCAGACCAAGCAGGCGCTCGTGGTCCGGCTCGGCAATCCGGTGCGCGTCATTACCGAACCGGGCCTTAACGTGAAAGTGCCGTTCGTCGACAGCGTCATCTATATCGACAAGCGCATCCTCAACATCGAACAGCCGGCGCAGGAAGTGATCGCTTCGAGCGGCGACAGCGCCAATGCCGGCGCCGGCCAAGCCGGGGAGCGGCTCGTGGTCGACGCCTTCGCGCGCTACCGCATCGTCGACCCGCTCAAATATTACCAGACGGTCGGACCTGCCGGCGCCAGTACGCAGCTCGCCATCCTGCTCAACTCGACTTTGCGCAGCGTGCTCGGCGAGGCGACGCTGACCGACGTCGTGCGCAACCGGCGCGAGGAGCTCATGGCGAAGATGCGCGATCAGCTCGATCATGACGCGCAGCCGTTTGGCATCCACGTCGTCGACGTGCGCATCCGCCGTGCCGACCTGCCGGAGCAGAACAGCGAGGCGGTCTACCACCGCATGCAAACGGAACGGCAGCGCGAGGCGGCCGAGTTCCGCGCCCAAGGCAGCCAGAAGGCCCAGGCGATCCGCGCCAAGGCCGACCGCGACGTGACTGTGCTCGTGGCGGAGGCCAATCAGCAGTCCGAGCAAATCCGCGGCGAGGGCGACGCCACCCGCAACCAGATCTTTGCCGAAGCCTACGGCCAGGATCCGGGATTCTTCGCCTTCTACCGCTCCATGCAAGCCTATGAGCGGAGCATGCAGAAGGGTGACACCCATCTGGTGCTGCGGCCGGATTCGGATTTCTTCCGCTATTTCGGCGATCCGTCCGGCAAGACGCTGCCTGACGGCACGCCGGTTGCAGCCCCGACGGCGTCGTCGGGGCCTGGGGCGACGCCTTCGGCGCGCGCGGGCGCCGCCGCGAAATAACAGCTTCGGCGTAAGCGCAACAGGTCGGACCGATGTCGGATTTTCTTGCCGCGGTCGGCCTGTTGTTTGCGATCGAAGGTATTTTTCTAGCGGCCTTCCCGGCCGGCGCCAAACGGACGATGGCCACGGTCCTGGAAATGCCGGATGGCCCCTTGCGCATCGCCGGCATTGTGTCGGCTTTAGTCGGTGTGGCTATCGTCTGGCTGGTGCGCGGTTAAACGCATATGGAAGGGCCGCTTTTCCGCCCCATTCCGGCCGCTACTGGAGAGGCGAAGGCGCGGGAATGGTTGGGCCTTGCGCCCCGGGTGTGACGGGAGCAACTTCTCCCGTTGAGTCCTTTCCCGATGTCCGAGATGCCTCGTCCTAGAAGCCAGGAGCGCTGACGTCCATGCTACGTATCGGCTTACGTGCCGGCTCATTTCCGGCTCGCCGCTTTGCCCGATTGGTTCAGCACAGCGCGGCGATTGCCGCGGTCGCAGCGGTAATCGCGTTTTTGCCGGTGCAACCGGCAGCCGCGCGCGGTCCGGACGGCATCGCCGATGTCGCCGAACAGGTCATCGATGCGGTGGTCAATATTTCGACGTCGCAAAAGGTCGATCCGCGCGCCGAGGAACTGCCCGATCTGCCGCCTGGCTCGCCGATGGAGAAATTCTTCGACCAATTCTTCAAGAACCACCGCGGCCAGGGCGGCGACAATCAGGATGAAGCGCCGCGCCGGATCAATTCGCTCGGCTCCGGCTTCATCATCGATCCGTCCGGCCTCGTGGTCACCAACAATCACGTCATCGCTGACGCCGACGAGATCAGCGTCATCCTCAACGACGGCACTAAGCTCAAGGCCGACCTGGTCGGCAAGGACACTAAAGCCGACCTTGCGCTCTTGCGCGTGCATGCCGACAATCCGCTCAAATCGGTGAAGTTCGGTGATTCCAGCAAGCTGCGGCTCGGCGAATGGGTCATCGCCATCGGCAATCCGTTCAGCCTCGGCGGCACGGTCACCGCCGGCATCGTCTCGGCGCGCAACCGCGATATCAATTCCGGGCCGTATGACAACTACATTCAGACCGACGCCGCCATCAATCGCGGCAATTCCGGCGGCCCATTGTTCAATCTCGATGGCGAGGTCATCGGCATCAATACCGCGATCATCTCGCCATCCGGCGGCTCGATCGGTATCGGTTTTGCCGTGCCGTCCAACACCGCGATCGACGTCATCAACCAGTTGCGCCAGTACGGCGAGGTGCGGCGCGGCTGGCTCGGCGTACGCATCCAGCAGGTCACCGACGACATCGGCGAGAGCCTCAGCATCAGTCCGCCGCGCGGCGCGCTGGTCGCCGGCATCGACGACAAAGGTCCGGCCAAGCCAGCCGGCATCCAGCCCGGCGATGTCATCGTCACCTTCGACGGTCACGACATCAAGGAAATGCACGACCTGCCGCGCATCGTCGCCGACACGCCGGTCGGCAAGACGGTCGACGTGGTGATCATCCGCAAGGGCAAGGAAGAAACTCACAAAGTGACGGTCGGCCGGCTGGCCGACAACACCCAGGTTGCCGAGGCCACCACCAAGGACAACCCGCCGGCGGAAAAATCCGTCGTGCAGAAGACGCTCGGCCTCGAATTGTCCAGCCTATCGGACGACCAGCGCCACAAGTTCAAGATCCGGGACGACATCAAGGGCGTCCTCGTCACCGGCGTCGATCCGAGCGTGGCGATGGCCGATCCCGACAAGCGGCTGGCGGCGGGCGACATCATCGTCGAGGTGCAATACAGCGCCGTCAATTCTCCGGCCGATCTGCAGAAACGGGTCGATCAGCTCAAATCTCAGGGCAAGAAGATGGCGGTGCTGTTGGTCTCGAACGGCCAGGGCGAGACGCGTTTCGTCGCGCTGAGTCTGCAATAACTTAACCGGCCGCTACTTCCGTTCGACGAACTCCTCGCGCCGATAGCCCTGCGCATACAGCAGGGCGGTGAGATCGCCGTGGTCGATGCGCGCAGCGGCGGCTTGCTGCAGCACCGTTTTGCCGTGGAAGGCAACGCCGAGCCCGGCAGCCTCGATCATCGGCAGATCGTTGGCGCCGTCGCCGACCGCAAGCGTATCTTCCGGTTCGAGCCGCAAGCGCGTCCGTAACTCCAGCAAAGTTTCGAGCTTGGCTTCGCGGCCGAGAACGGGCTCGGCGACTGCGCCGGTCAATCGACCCGCGGCGTCGATCAACAGCGTGTTGGCGCGCTGCTCGTCGAATCCCATCGCGGCGGCGAGCTTGACGGTAAAGGCGGTAAACCCACCAGACACCACGCAGGTGTAGGCGCCATTGGCGCGCATCGTGGCGACCAGCGTCGGGCCGCCCGGCGTCACCCGGATACGCTCGGCCAGCACCGTATCGATGATCGCGGCCGGTAGTCCCTTGAGCAGCGCGACGCGCTCGCGCAGCGCCGGCGCGAAGGCGATTTCGCCGCGCATGGCGCGCTCGGTGATCTCGGCGACCTGGCTTTTGACGCCGGCGTAATCGGCGAGCTCATCGATGCACTCCTGGCCGATCATGGTGGAATCCATGTCGGCGATGAGGAGTTTTTTGCGCCGATTGTCTTGCGGCTGGATGACGACGTCGACCGGTTCGCCGTCAAAGATGTCGCGCAGATCGCCGGCCATATCCTTGAGCAGCGCCGGCACTTCGCCGGGTTCGGCATCCTCGACCAGGAAGGCGATATCGACCGCCACGCCCGGCTCAAGCCAATCGACCGGCCGGCCATGCGGCAAATAGCGCGCGGCCTGCCGCGCCGATGCGTCGGTCACCGCGGCGCGGTCAGGAGCCGAAATCAGCGTTGCCACATAGAACATGCCGTGCGATCCGAGCAGTAAGGAGTTGCGACGTGCCGAGAATCATCCTCATTGCAGGCCCGACGGCGAGCGGCAAGTCGGCCTTGGCGCTCAAGCTCGCCGAACAGCGTGGCGGCACGATCATCAATGCCGATTCGATGCAGGTTTATCGCGATTTGCGCATCATTACCGCGCGACCGACGCCGGACGAAGAACGCCGTGTGCCGCATCGGCTGTACGGCCATGTCGACGCGGCGGAGAATTATTCGGTGGGCCGCTGGTGCGCAGAGGCTGCGGCGGCGCTGGTGACCGCCGAAAGCGAAAATCGCCCAGCCATCATCGTCGGCGGCACCGGGCTTTACTTCAACGCGCTCAGCCGCGGGCTTGCCGCCGTGCCGCCGATCCCGGCGGAAATTCGCGACGAAGTGCGCGCGCGGCTTGCCGATAAAGGCGTCGCTGCACTGCATGCGGACCTCACCGCGCGCGATCCCGCGGCGGCAGCGCGACTGCGCCCGGGCGACCGCGCTCGCGTCACCCGCGCATTGGAAGTCGTGCAGGCGACCGGCCGGTCAATCTTGGATTGGCATGAGGAGAATAAGCCCGCCACGATCGATCTTAACGAGGCGGCAAAAGTCTTTCTGATGCCGGATCGCGATGAACTCGCCCGCCGCATCGACGCCCGGTTCGACGCCATGATGGCGTCCGGCGCGTTGGATGAAGTCCGCGCGCTGGCGGCGCGCAAGCTCAATCCCACTCTCCCGGCGATGAAGGCGCATGGCGTGCCGTGGCTGATCCGCCATCTCGCCGGCGAAGTCGCGATCGAGGAAGCGATCGAGCACGCCAAACTGGAAACCCGCCAATACACCAAGCGGCAGGCGACGTGGTTTCGCAATCAGTTGCCGGAGTTCGAATGGGTGACACCGTTAGACGCCCCGGCCGCGATAGAAAAGCAATTGCGGGCACTGGCATCGTAGCGCGCCGACCACGCGCGTAGCGTGCATTCCGTAAACCCGCCGGCAGCATAAGCGCGATGCCGAAAATCGCTATTTGACTGCAGGCCCCTCCCCTGTAGAGAACGGGCACAGCCCGCAGCGAGGCGGCTCACCTGCAAGGATTAAGTGAATTATGGGGACAATTACATCGGGTTGGCCGGGCGGACGCCGCACCGCCGTGATCATCAGCGTCTTGTTTGAGACTTGGTCCGACAAGAAATCACCGAGCTATTTCGCGCGTACGACCCCGCTCAAACCGGGATTGATCGACCGCGGCGGCATTCAATGGGGCGAATACGGCGGCAAGGAAGGTATCTGGCGGCTCATTCGCGTTCTCGATCGATCGCAGATGCGCGCCTCGTTCTTCTGCAGCGGCCGCTCGGTGGAGCTTTATCCCGACGTGTTCAAGCAGCTGACGAAATCCGGCCATTTGGTTGAGGGCCACGGCTACGTGCAGGACCAGGCATTTCTCGAACTGCCGCCCGAGCAGCAGAAAGCCTTGATCCGGAAAACGCTAGACCTCCTTACCGCGGCGTCGGGCCAGACGCCGGAAGGCTGGGCCACCCCGATCTACGGCTGGGACGAGCATACATTTGCGCTGTTGGTCGAGGCGGGAATCAAGTGGTACGCCGACGCGCTCGACATCAGCCTGCCGCGCAAGGAAAACACCGCCGCCGGGCCTATCGTCGCGTTGCCTTGGTCCGACTTTGTCGACAACAGAGTGCTGCGGGCCAGTCCTCGCGATTATCTCGACGTCTATATCGACACCTTCGATTATCTGCACAATCACGAGCCGGGCGGCCTAATCAATGTAGCCATCCACGCCCATTTCGGCGGCCGTCCGCTGATCGTTGCGCAATTCCAGAAGCTGCTGCGCTATTTCAGCAGCTTCAGCGACGTCTGGTTCCCTACCCATCGCGACGTGGTGCAATGGTTCCTGCAGCAGGGTGTCGAGAACCTGTCTTACCGGAATCGCTTTTTTGGCAAATCGTGAGTCGCTATTCGTCGATGTGAATATTGGCGCGCTTGATCACCGCGCTCCACTGCGCGCGCTGTTTATCGAGGAATCCGGCGAACTCGTCGGGCGATTGCGGCTCGCCTTGCACCGCAAGGTGATTGAGCACCGCGCGGACCTTGTCGCTTGTAAGCGCCTGTCCGATCGCCGCGTTGAGCCTGTTGACGATGTCGGGCGGCGTCCGCGCCGGCGCGACGATGCCGGCGAATGAGACCGAGACGAAATCCGGCACGCCGGCTTCGACCATGGTCGGCAAATTCGGCATTTGCGGAATGCGCTTGTCGCTGGTGACGGCGAGGCCCGAAACGCTGCTGTTCTCGACCGCCGGCAGCGCGGCTTCGGCGCTGTCAAAACAAAGCTGCGTTTCGCCGGTCATCACCGCCTGCGTCGCCTGGCCGCCGCTCTTGTAGGGCACGTGCACAATGTCGAGGTTGAGGCGCTGCTTGAACATCTCGCCGATCAGATGCAGCGGCGTGCCGATGCCCGCGGACGCGTAATTGAGCTTGCCCGGATTCTTGCGCGCAAAGTCGATGACTTCCTGCACCGAATTCAAGCCCGAGGCCTTGTTGGCGATGAGGATGTTCGGCGTGATGCCGAGATTGGCGACCGGGGCAAAGGCCCTGGCCGGATCGTAATGCACCTCTTTGTAAAGGAGCGGCGAGATGATGAGATTGGCGGTGTTGCCAAGCAACAGCGTATAGCCGTCCGGCTCCGCTTCCGCCACCGCCTCGGCGCCCAACATGCCGCCGGCACCGGGTCGGTTATCAACGAAAACGGTTTGCCCGAGGATCGGCGATATTCCGGCCGCGACCAGCCGCGCCATCACGTCGGCCGGCCCGCCCGGCCCGAAGCCGACGACAAGCTTAATCGGCTTGGCCGGATAGGTTTCCGCCGCGGCGCCGGCAATCATCGGAACGAGCGCGGGCAAAACGAACGCGGCGGCAATAGCCGCAAGCCGTCGGGAAAGCACGAATCGAACTCCTTATTCTTCCCAGAGGCCGTTTGTTTGTTGGTTCTGCTCGAGTCGTGAAACTTGGGTGACGCGCCGGTCTGGCCGCCTGGCGCGGCCCGGCGGCGCGGAACAAATCATTCGGCTTACGAAATTGCAATCAACCGCGCCGACGCGTTTTCAATTCAGGGCTGCACTGCCTAATGCGTCGCGTATTGCAGACCCGCCGTATAGGCGGCGCCGCCGATGACGCAGGGAATGCCCAGTTCGATTTGCCCGGTGGCGGCGGCGACGACGCAGCCCATCGATAGCGCGCCCTGCCCGACCTGGCCCCAGCCTGAGAGCTCGCGCTTGGAATTGGGCCCTTTCTCCTTGAGCTCTTCGATGGCGGCCAGCGACTCCTGGCGCATATGCACGGTGTCGACCGTCTCCGCGGTCTCGATGACGTCCCTGAGCACCGGCTTGACGTCATCGGGCTGTTTCTTCTCCGCGGCTTGCAGCATCGCCAACAGATTGGTGTCGCGCACCGCATTACTCGCGAGCGTAAATTTCGCGGCGCTGCCCGTGGTCAGATTGTCGACATTGTCGTGATCGTTGGAGAGCGGCAAGAGCTTGATCACGCTCTCGATCGGCGCATAGCCGCCGGTCGCCAGATAATAGCCCCACAGCACGTCGATCAGTTCGGGCGTCGGCTGCAGCGCCACGATCTTCTTCTGCTTGGCGCCGATGTGGAGGTCGGCCTTGATCTTGTCGAGCATCCCCGGCTTCGCCGACTTAAAATCGATCTCTTGCAGCGTCGGCAGCTTGCCGTCGAGATATTTGTTGATCATCTCGCGGCGCGTCGGCATGCGGTCGACGAAGGTGGCGAGCAGATCTTTCCAGTGTGGCAGGCCGGAATAGGCGATGGCGCGCACCAGCACCCAATGGTCGGCCGGATCGATCGAGATCATTTTGAGGACGAGGGTCTCGGCGCGATCCGGGTTGGCGGCGAGCACCCCGGCGATGAAGCCGATATAAGGCCCCGAGCTTTCGGCATCCTTGAACGCCTGCATCGAACTGAGCGCGTGGACGACGACGGGAAGGCTCTCTGGATCGGGCCTTTGGCGATAACCGTTGATCCATTTGAGGATTGCGCCCGTGGAATTCAGCGCTGGCGTCAGGCGCTGCGCCGCCGCCGGCGGTGCAAACACCGCCGCGCCGAGCGCGACCGCCACGGCAAGAGCCGCAGCGATGCGGCGCAGACGTCCGGCAGCCGCATCGCGTCTCGTAGCCCAATGACCAGCACCCATGTCCCCTCCAGCGGAGAAAACCGGCAGCGCGTGTTTTAACGATTTCAGAACGCGCATCCCCTGCGAGACAATTCAGCAACAGGCCGGGGAAATATGAAGGCGGCTCCCGCGCGAATTCGGGGCCAAGCTGTGACTGTTAACGATGGTTAAGAATTACGATTTGGCCCGTCGATTCAATTTCAAACGCTAGTTTGAAGTTTTGCGGCGGGCGCGAAGTCGCATTGTCGCCGCATTCGGCTTGACCGGATGGGACACAATGTTTATAAATGGTGCGTTCCAGAAAAGGGCGCACACGTGCGTACTGCAACGTCGCTGATCCTCGTAGTAAGGCGCACCGCCGGGGGTGGATGATCCCACCCGCGAGACGTGGCGGTGCGCAATCCAGGGGCCTTTAGAGGCCCTTTTTTGTTACCTGAAATTCCCCAGCCTTCCCTCCCCATACGCGGGCGAGGTCATAAGCGGAACGACAGAGTGGAGCGAGCGATGACTGAGATGACCGGCGCAGAAATGGTGATAGCGGCGCTTGCCGATCAAGGCGTCGAGCACATTTTCGGCTATCCTGGCGGCGCCGTGCTGCCGATCTATGACGCGCTGTTCCAGCAAGACAAGGTGCAGCACATCTTGGTGCGGCACGAACAGGGCGCCGTGCACGCCGCCGAGGGCTATGCCCGCTCGACCGGCAAGGTCGGTACCGTGCTGGTCACGTCCGGGCCGGGCGCCACCAACGCCGTCACCGGGCTGACCGACGCGCTGTGCGACTCCATTCCGCTCGTCGTCATCACCGGCCAGGTGCCGACGCATCTGATCGGCAATGACGCGTTCCAGGAATGCGATACCGTCGGCATCACCCGGCCGTGCACCAAATACAATTATCTGGTCAAATCCGTCGACGATCTGCCGCGCGTGCTGCACGAGGCGTTTCACATCGCCGCAAGCGGCCGGCCCGGGCCGGTCGTGGTCGATATCCCCAAGGACGTGCAATTCGCCAAGGGCACCTACTTCTTCAAGCCCAAGGAGTTCCAGCACAAAGGCTATCGGCCGAAGCTCGACGGCGATCCCGGCAAGATCCGGGAAGCGGTCGAGATGATGGCCGCCGCCAAGCGCCCGCTGTTTTATACCGGCGGCGGTGTCATCAATTCCGGCCCTGCCGCCAGCGAACACTTACGCGAACTGGTCAAGCTCACCGGTTTTCCCATCACCTCGACGCTGATGGGGCTCGGCGCCTTTCCGGCCGCCGATCCGCAATGGCTCGGTATGCTCGGCATGCACGGCACCTGGGAAGCGAACTGGGCGATGCACGATTGCGATGTGATGATCTGCATCGGCGCGCGCTTCGATGACCGCATCACCGGGCGGCTCGATGCCTTCTCGCCGGGCTCAAAGAAAATCCATGTCGACATCGACCCGTCCTCTATTAACAAGAACGTCAAGGTCGACTTGCCGATCATCGGCGATTGCGCCCACGTGCTCGCCGACATGCTGCGCCTGTGGCGCGAAAACGGAGCCAAGCCGGACAAGAAGGCGCTCGACGCCTGGTGGTCGCAGATCGGCAAGTGGCGGGCGAAGAACTCACTCGCCTATCGCAACTCCAACGAGATCATCAAGCCGCAATATGCGATCCAGCGCCTTTACGAGCTGACCAAGGACCGCGACACCTACATCACCACCGAGGTCGGCCAGCACCAGATGTGGGCGGCGCAATTCTATCAGTTCCAGGAAGGCAGCCGATGGATGACGTCGGGCGGCCTCGGCACTATGGGCTACGGCTTGCCGGCTTCGGTTGGCGTGCAGCTGGCGCACCCGAATTCGCTGGTCATCGACATTGCCGGCGAAGCCTCGGTGCAGATGACCATGCAGGAAATGTCGACGGCAGCGCAGTACGACCTGCCGATCAAGATCTTCATCTTGAACAATCAATATATGGGCATGGTGCGGCAATGGCAGGAATTGCTGCACGGCGGCCGCTACTCGCACTCCTATTCCGAGGCGCTGCCGGATTTCGTCAAGCTTGCCGACGCCTATCACGCGCACGGCATCCGCTGCAGCCACCCGAGCGAACTCGACGACAAGATCCGCGAGATGATCGAGGTGAAGAAACCGGTCATTTTCGACTGCGTGGTCGATCCGACGGAAAATTGTTTCCCGATGATCCCGTCCGGCCGCGCCCATAACGAGATGCTGCTCGGCGATGCCGCGACGCGGGTCGAGGACGCGGTCACAGAAGAAGGCAAGATGCTGGTTTGACCTTTTCTGTCGTCCCCGCGAAGGCGGGGACCCAGTAATCGCCGGCATGAAGGTGATTACTAGATCGTCCGCCTTCGCGGACGATGACAATACGGAGCGAGGACGATGTCATGAAACTTGCCATCATCGGCGCCGGCAATGTCGGCGGCACGCTCGGCACCGCCTGGGCGCGAAAGGGCGGTCACGAGATTTTCTTCGGCATCACCAATCCAAAGTCCGACAAGACGCAGGCGCTGCTTAAGACAATCGGCGCCCAGGGGCGCGCCGGCACCGCGGCCGAAGCGGCGGCTTTCGGCGAGATGATCGTGCTGACGACGCCGTGGACCGCCGCCGAAGCGGCGATCCGTTCGATGGGCGACTTGAGCGGACGGGTCATCCTTGACGCCACCAATCCGCTCGCCATGGGCCCGGACGGACTCGGCCTCGAGATCGGCCACAGCATTTCCGCCGGCGAGAAGGTACAGGGTTGGGCCAAGGGCGCGTCCGTCTTCAAGACGCTCAACACCACCGGGTTCGGCAATATGGCCGACCCGACCTTTCACGGCGTGAAATCGGTGATGTTCGTGGCCGGCGACGACGCGGCGAACAAGCCCAAGGTCATCGCGCTTGTTGCCGAACTTGGTTTTGACGTGATCGACGCGGGGCCGCTGCGCAATGCGCGGCTGCTGGAAGCCCATGCCATGCTGTGGATCGAGCTTGCGCTCAAGCGCGGTCAAGGCCGCGACTGGGCCTTTGCCGTCGTTCGGCGATAAGGAGACAAACCGTGAGCACCGCGACCAGTCATTATCCGGCTGCCCCGACCAGCGAGGGCATCGAGACCCGCACGCTGTGCGTGTTGGTCGACAACGAGCCCGGCGTGCTGGCGCGCGTGATCGGCCTGTTCTCCGGCCGCGGCTATAACATCGACTCGCTGACGGTCTCGGAGACCGAGCACCAGAAGCATTTATCGCGCATCACCATCGTCACCCGCGGCACGCCGATGGTGCTGGAGCAGATCAAAAATCAGCTCGATCGCCTGGTGCCGGTGCACCGGGTGATCGATCTGACCATCGCCAATCCGGCGATTCAGCGCGAGCTGGCGATGGTAAAGGTGCGCGGCACCGGCGACCAGCGCATGGAGACGCTCCGCCTCGCCGACGCCTTCCGCGCACGCGTCATCGACGCCACCACCGAAAGCTTCGTGTTCGAGATCACCGGCGCTTCCGACAAGATCGAGAGCTTCATCACTCTGATGCTGCCGGTCGGGCTGGTCGAAGTGTCGCGCACCGGCGTCGTCGCGATTACGCGCGGGCCGGAGGGGATGTGAAATCTTCGCTCGTTCCCGCGAAAGCGGCAATCTGAAAACTGGGTCTCCGCTTGCGCGGGCACAAGCGGCTCGGGATCGCCGCGTCCCTACGCCTTAAGCTTCGTCACCAGCGTGGCGAAACGGTCGATAAAGCCCTGCAGGAAATTGCGGGTGGTTTCGTCGGTGATGTTGCCCTGATCGTCGATCAGACCCTGTTTGTTGGTGATATAGGCCTCGCCGCCAAGCAGCGTCATGCCGAGCCCGAGCATAACCGTGCGCAGATGCGCTTGCACGAGCGCGGTGCCGACGGCGCCGCCCGTTGTGCCGGTGACGAATCCGGGCTTGCCCGGCCACACGCTCTTGCCGAACGGCCGCGCACCCCAGTCGATGGCATTTTTCAAAGCCGTCGGCATCGACCGATTATGTTCAGGCGTTACGATCAGTACGCCGTCGGCCTTGGTAATTTCGTCCTTGAAACGGACGACCTCGGACGGAAGGTTACCTTCGTTGTCCTGATTGTAGAGCGGCAGATCGTCGATACGCACGATTTTGGCGTCGAATTTGCCGGCGCCGAGTTTGATCAGCGCCAGAGCGAGCTTGCGGTTGATCGATTCACGGCGGTTCGAGCCGACGATGACGGCGATTTGCGGAAGGGCCATGGTTGAAGACCTCGGTTAGAATTCGTAACTAGGGCTAGATAGGTGACCGAGTGGCGGCCGCGCAAGCAGGCACAGCGATGAAACCAAGACACATGCACTTGCCTACCGATTGCCGGGCGATCAGCGACATTCTTGCACGCATAGGCGACAAATGGTCGGTTCTGGTGGTAACGCGCCTCGGCGACAAGCCGATGCGCTTCAACGAGTTGCGGCGCTCGATCGGCGGCATTTCGCAGCGCATGCTGACGCTGACGTTACGCGGACTGGAACGCGACGGCCTAGTGACCCGCACGGTGTTTCCCACCATTCCGCCGCGGGTGGATTATGCCCTCACCCAGCTTGGCCGTGACCTGTTGAACCCAGTTTCGGCGCTCGGCGAATGGGCGACCCGCAACCAGACAAAGATAGCCCGCGCCCGCGAGAAATTCGACGGCGAGACGCGAAAAGCGTCATAGCGCCCGGTCCGGGCTTGTCGAACCGGCCTATAAAACCTAGAAGCTGCAACCGGAAACCATCAGCCAAAGCACTGGCCGCACGAGGGGTGAAACATGCGTGTTTACTACGATCGCGACGCCGACCTGAACCTGATCAAAGGCAAGAAGGTCGCCATCATCGGCTATGGCAGCCAGGGCCATGCCCATGCGCTCAATCTGCGCGATTCCGGCGTCAAGGAGGTCGCGGTAGCGCTGCGCAAGAATTCGCAGGGCGTCAAGAAAGCGCAAGCTGAGAAGCTCAAGGTGATGGAAGTCGCCGAGGCCGCCAAATGGGCCGACGTGATGATGATGCTCACGCCCGACGAATTGCAGGCCGACATCTATAACGGCCAGCTGCACGGCAATATGAAGGAAGGCGCGGCGCTGATGTTCGCGCATGGGCTGAACATCCACTTCAACCTGATCGAGCCGCGCGCCGATATCGACGTGATGATGATCGCGCCGAAAGGACCGGGCCACACCGTGCGCTCCGAATACCAGCGCGGCGCCGGCGTGCCGTGCCTGCTTGCCATCCACAAGGACGCCTCGGGCAATGCGCACGATCTTGGCCTGTCCTACGGCGCCGCGATCGGCGGCGGTCGCGCCGGCATCATCGAGACGAGCTTCCGCGAGGAATGCGAGACCGACCTGTTCGGCGAGCAGGCGGTGCTGTGCGGCGGCGTCGTCGAATTGATGAAGGCCGGATACGACACCCTCGTCGCCGCTGGCTATGCGCCGGAAATGGCCTATTTCGAATGCATCCATGAAATGAAGCTGATCGTCGACCTGATCTACGAGGGCGGCATCGCCAACATGAACTATTCGGTGTCTAACACCGCCGAATACGGCGAATACGTCTCCGGCCCGCGCGTGATCAACGAAGCCACCCGCGCCGAAATGAAAAAGATCCTCGACGACATCCAGTCCGGCAAGTTCGTCAAGGATTGGATGCTGGAGAACAAAGTCAACCAGACCTCGTTCAAGGCGATGCGCGGCAAGCTCGCGGCGCATCCAGCGGAAGCCATCGGCGCCAAGCTGCGCGAGATGATGCCGTGGATCAAGGAAAGAGCCCTGGTGGATCGGTCGCGGAATTGATCCACGGCATCTGCGCCAAGACGGGCTCGCTTGCGTGAGCCCTTTTGGGACCAAAGAAAGAGCGCTGGTCGACCGCAGCCGGAACTGACCTGGACTTTTCCCCCCGCAACGGGGTTGCTCTCAGGGCAGCGGCGGTTACACTGACGTCGACGCGATAAAAATCAGTGGGAGGAATGGGTCATGTTTGCCAATCGTTATCTGGTCGCGGCCGGCGCCGCGGCACTTGCATTCGGTTTCGCCGGCACTGCCGCCAATGCGGCGGGGCTGTTCACACTGCAATCGAAGACCTTCGCGGACGGCAAAATGATGCCGAAGAAGGTCGCCAACAGCCATGCCATCATGGCAACCAATCCAAATTGCGTCGGCGGAAACGTCTCGCCGGAATTGCACTGGAGCAATGTGCCGGACGGCACCAAAAGCCTCGTCCTCTTGATGTTCGATCCCGAGGGCCGCGCGCCGTTCGGCGTCAGTCACTGGGTCGCCTACGGCATCGACCCTGCCAAGACGACCGGCTTCGCCGAAGGCTCCGCCAGCAAGGATTCGGATCAATTCGTCGGCGGCAAGAGCTTGATGGGGGTCGGCCACTATTCCGGGCCCTGCACGCCGCCCGACCAGACGCCGCACCACTACACGTTCACGCTCATCGCGACCGATTTTGCGCCGAACGAGTTGCCGCCGGGTCTGACGCGCGAGGACTTGACGGCCAAGTTCGGGGCGCCGCCGTCGCCGCACGTGAAGGGCGTGACGGGCCTCATCGGGCTGTTCGTCAATCCGTGGCATAAGTAGGTGCAGCTTTGGCGATGAACGTCGCCAAGATCGCCAAAAAGATCGTCAAGCAGTGCCGGATCGATAATCCTAAGCACTTCAAGCTTGACGATCACGATCCTGCCGAGCGCTTCGGCCTCTCGACCGACATCGGGGACGTGGAGGCGATCCTGGCCCAAGGGATCGCCCGCATCATTGACCTGCAGCAACGGCTCTATGCCCATGGCCAATGGGCCGTGCTGCTGGTGTTTCAAGGCATGGATGCCGCCGGCAAGGACGGCGTCGTCAAGCACGTGATGTCCGGCATCAATCCGCAGGGCTGCGAGGTGCATGCCTTCAAGGCGCCAAGCACCGAAGAGCTCGAACACGACTTCCTTTGGCGCACCGGCAAAGACGTGCCGGCGCGCGGCCGCATCGGCATCTTCAATCGCTCGCACTACGAAGAAGTGCTGGTGGTGCGTGTCCATCCGGACCTGCTCAAGCAGCAGAATTTGCCACCCGCCGCCACCGGCAAGGATATCTGGCAACACCGTTTCAAGGAGATCCGCGCTTTCGAACGCAACCTAACGCGCAACGGCACGCTGGTGCTGAAGTTCCACTTGCGCATTTCGAAGGAAGAGCAACGCAAGCGCTTCCTGGCGCGGCTCGAAGAGCCGTTCAAGCGCTGGAAATTCTCGATGAACGACCTCGCCGAGCGCGAGCGCTGGGACGACTACATGCACGCGTATCAGGACATGATCCGCGAAACTTCGACCGATTATGCGCCCTGGTATGTCGTGCCTTCGGACCACAAGCACGTCGCCTGGCTGGTCGTCTCCGCGGCGATCATCGAGGCGCTCGACAAGCTCAAGCTGGAATATCCCAAGGTCACCGGCAAGGCTTTGAAGGAGCTGAAAGAGTACGAGCGCATCCTCAAGGCGGAGGGTAAGAGTTGAGGCCGGCGCTTGCACGTCCACGGCCTCTTCCGCTACAAAGGCGCCGGTCCCACATGCGGTTAACGCGGAATTCACCTTAATCCGCGAGCCTGGGCCGATAACGAAGGCAGTAGCTATGTCATTCCGCCGCGATTTCCGCGCGATGACCCGGGGGACCGCAGCGGTCCTGCCCGGCGCTGCCCTCATGCATTGCAAAGCACTCGGCGGGCTCCTGCTCCTTAGCGCCCCCTGAGGGCCGGCTGGGCGTTTGCGCCTGGGCACTCAGGGGTTCGACCTAAGCCGCGGAACCCATGAGTGCCCTGGAAAACGGGCGCAAAGCAGAAGGACCTCACACCATGACCACGCCAGGCAAAACCGAGCCGGCCAAGTCCGTTCGTGCAAAATCCGAGAAGGACCACGTCGTTATTTTCGACACCACCTTGCGCGACGGCGAGCAATGCCCAGGCGCCACCATGACGCACGAGGAGAAGCTCGAAGTCGCCGAGTTGCTCGACGAGATGGGCGTCGACATCATCGAAGCCGGCTTTCCGATCGCGTCGGACGGCGACTTCGCCGCTGTCAACGAGATCGCCAAGCGCACCAAGAACGCGGTGGTCTGCGGGCTCGCCCGTGCCGGCTTCAAGGACATCGACCGTTGCGCCGAGGCGATCAAGCCGGCCAAGCGCCAGCGCATCCATACGTTCCTGTCCACCTCGCCGGTGCACATGAAATACAAGCTGCAGAAGGAGCCGCACGAGGTCTATGAGATGGTGATTGCGCAGGTAACGCGCGCGCGCAATTACACCGACGACGTCGAGTGGTCGGCCGAGGACGGCACCCGCACCGAGTTCGACTTCCTCTGCCGCTGCGTCGAAGCCGCGATCAAGGCCGGCGCCACCACCATCAACATTCCCGACACCGTCGGCTACACGGTGCCGGAGGAATATTTCCGGATGTTCAAGACGCTGCGCGAGCGGGTGCCGAATTCCGACCAGGCGCGCTTCTCGGTGCATTGCCACAACGATCTCGGCATGGCGGTGGCCAACTCGCTCGCCGGCATCAACGCCGGCGCCCGCCAGATCGAGTGCACCGTCAACGGCATCGGCGAGCGCGCCGGCAATGCCTCGCTCGAAGAAGTCGTGATGGCGATGCGGGTCCGCAACGACGTGCTGCCGTATTGGACCGGCATCGACGCCACCATGCTGACGCGGGCCTCAAAGCTCGTTGCAGCGGTCACCTCGTTCCCGGTGCAGTACAATAAGGCGATCGTCGGCCGCAACGCCTTTGCGCATGAGAGCGGCATCCATCAGGACGGCATGCTCAAGCATACCCAGACCTACGAGATCATGACGCCCGAGGACGTCGGCGTGAAGCAGACCTCGCTGGTCATGGGCAAGCATTCCGGCCGCCATGCCTTCGTGCACAAGCTCGAGGAGCTCGGCTACAAGCTCGCCGGCAATCAGCTTGAAGATGCGTTCGTGCGGTTCAAGACGCTTGCCGACAAGAAGAAGCACGTCTACGACGAGGACATCGAGGCGCTGGTGGACGAGGAGATCGCGACCGCCCAGGATCACATCAAGCTGGTCTCGCTCTCGGTGATCGCCGGCACCCGCGGCCCGCAGCGCGCCACCATGAAGCTCGACGTCAACGGCAAGACGATGCTCGAGGAATGCGAGGGTAACGGCCCGGTCGACGCCGTGTTCAATTGCGTCAAGGCGATGGTGCCGCACGAGGCGGTGCTGGAGCTTTATCAGGTGCACGCGGTGACCGAAGGCACCGACGCGCAGGCCGAGGTCTCGGTGCGCCTGTCGGAGAACGGGCGCGCGGTGACCGCCAAGGGCGCCGACCCCGACACGCTCGTTGCCTCGGCCAAGGCCTATCTCGCGGCGCTCAACAAGCTCGTGGCGCGGCGGCTGCGCGGCCAGCCCGAGGAGCGGCGGCTGCACTCGACGGAAGTGGGGTAAGTGGCCAGGCCTGGTCCAAGCCTTGCCCGTGGCGCAGCGGGGCGCTATATCGAAGCGAAGATTGCCGCCGTAAGGCGGCTTTCTTTTCCGATCAGCGCCTTAGGGCGCCCGGCAATTTGGTGGAAGTGCCTAACCTCGCTGGTTTTCCTGGTTAGGGCGCATAGCTCAGTTGGTAGAGCAGCTGACTCTTAATCAGCGGGTCCAAGGTTCGAGTCCTTGTGCGCCCACCAAACTGTTCAATGATCTGAATTAGTTCCGACTGATATTTTCCGAATACTCAAGTGTATGAGAAAAAGTTATAAAGATATATAAAGGCACTTCGCGCGAGAAATTCCACAGCCACGCTACGCTTGGCAGCCCTTAGGGGGATGCGCGATGAACGCGCACATATCCAATTTTGTCAGCTAAAGCGACTGCTTGGCTGACCGTTACACAGGTTGGTGTTGATGCTTTGGGCCTATTTCGATGAAAGCGGCTGGCACGCCAAGCCTGCTCATGGCGGCGGACTCAAAAAGCTTACGGTCGGCGGCGTAATCTCTACGTTTGAAAGCTGGGGATGTCTGTCGCTGGAATGGTCAGCGGCCATAGCTGCTATGGGTATCCCGTGTTTCCACATGACCGACTTTGAAGCGCGAAGGCCGCCCTATGATACCTGGACCAATCAGCAGCGCAGGGACCGCCTCAACGTGCTTCTTGGCGTTCTTGGCGCGAGTGGGCGGCATTGCTATGGTTTCACCAATCCTGCTCGGCCTGGAGATACCACCGCGTCGCTTTATGAACGATGCGCTCATGACATTTTCGTTGAATTGAGTATGTACGATGAAGAATTTTCTATTGTTTTCGCCTATCATCCCGAGTTTTGTCGATATACCGATTTGCTCAAACCGATGCTGAAATATGGATTTGGCAAGACTATCAAGTCGGTCACCGTCGCTCTTCCGATCGATACTTGTCCGCTACAGGCCGCAGACATCGTCGCCTATGAAATTAGGTGCGAGGAACGTGAAGAGCTTATCCCAATGCGGTATCCACTGAGGCGCGTTCAGGAATTGGGGGCTACTTTTCGTCTTGCGAGCGCCGTGGATTAGGACCAACGTTCTTGAACGTGCGCTCCAATATTTCCTCGTCATCCGCGCCGACTTCTTCGGCGGCTTCGATGAAGCGTTTCGATTGCTCGAGACCTGTATTATGGACATTAAATATTTTTAATGCTCCCCGCGAGATATGCGTTCTTTCGAATACCTCGCAGAGAGATTTATTCATCCGGATTTTGAAAGGTGCAACGGCAGTCTCGACAATAAGAGCGCTGTTGTGTTGTGGCCAAGGCAAAACGTCAGAACTGATTATATTGCGCTATAAGGGCGCCCAGGTCGGGAAAGCGAAACATAACGTTGAGGGTCAGCAAAAGGCCGATCAGACTAAATGCCAGAACTGCCTGCAAATCGGGATTTGTGACCGCAGTTAGAATACGCTGCCAAGGTTCCTCGGCGGGATGGACATATTTGCTTTTGGCGTTTGACGTTACCTGAAGCTTTCGAACCTTCGGTTGCTCGTTCATTCGCGTGCATCCTTTTCAAGTAGATGGCTGCTGAGGATAAAGTGGATCGGGCCTCAGCGTCTGTGTCGCGCGTCACAGCAAGACGGTTCGATCGTGTCCGCTATTGTTGGTGCGTCAGTTTGAATACTGCAGACGATAATCCGGCTTGCGGCCTTGGCCTCAGGGCGAGCATGTCCCTTCCTAGCCCGGAACCGTTTGAGCTTGATTTCAGTACGCGAAGGGGAAGGTCAGATACTGGCTTTTCGCGCGCGCCTCGGAAAAGCGGTCGACAAACCGAGCAAGCACATTCACGCGCTCGAAGTGCTTCTGTTCCGTCTGGGTCTTGGTACGAGTGGTGGCTGTGAACATAGGAACCTCCCTCGATGTCATAACTAAGTTACAAGCAGCCTGTGGCCAACACTGTGCTGGGGGTCACAGAATGTAGCTTTAGGCGCACCGCATTGAATTCTTGGATATTTCTCGATTGATCACCTAGGGCCATATCCTCGAGGTAATGCGTTTCGAGGCGTGAGAAGCCGCCTTTCGATGTCCGCTTCCGGGAGAAGCGGACATTCCACGGACATCGCGCCACTTCCGAGTTTGACCCGGAACTGACCTAATCGACCCTTATCGGCAATGGTCATTTTTTTGCTAAGCTCGTCTTCGACTTGTTCGGGATGAGAGGGTTAGAATATGAACGCCACGGCTATGCCGGGAGTGTCTCTCAAGGTTCTGCAACAAATGGACGGTCCGATGCCGGGCTATGCGACCGTCGTTGTTGAATTGAAGGTTGCTGCGGGAACCGAGGTCGGACGGCACAGCCATCCAGGTATCGAAACGACATATGTGGTGGAAGGCTATGCCGAACTCAGCGTGGATCACCAGCCAAGTCGTGTTGTTCGCGCTGGGGAAGCATTTCAAGTGCCACCGAATACGGTTCACAGCGTAAAAGTCGGCGACAGGGACGCGAAAGCCTGTTCAACCTTGGTTGTCGAAAAGGGAAAGCCTCTTGTTATGCCAGCCTAACCAGGCTGTGACGTGTTTTCGAGAGGTCGCCATAGGAGCCGTCATGTCCGAAATTTGGGCCAATGCGGACTCCTAGCCGACATCACAAAAACGACGCCAGTGACCCATCTCTGCCGCACCGACCGTCTGCCTTCGTGTCCGTTATCAGGAGTTTAGCTGCCGCGCTGGCTGTGTTGTCGGCGGGGCAGTTCATGACTGGGAGCGCAGCCCCCGTTGTGGTGGACGCGACGTGCCAGGGTGGACATCGCGCCCACTATCGCTTTAGGCGAAGCACCAGCGTAAATTTGGGTGATCTTTGACGACGGAAAGCTTCTCGGCCCACGCGTCCAGCCCCCATACGTGTCCGGCCCGATACATGATCAGACAAACCAGCACGCCTGCGTAGACGAGATGATAGTCGAGGATAAAATTGGTTTTATCCTCAATGTACGGCCAATCCATATGGGCCATCCAGTAGATGAGCATGAGCAGAACACCGAAGGCCGCGCTCACACGCACCATGAGCCCGAACAGCAGCGACAGGCCGATCAGCAGATGGCCATACTCCACCAGAAAGGTAGTCACAGGTGCCATTGTCGGCGTCGTAAATATCGCGAACAAATCGTGGAACGTTTTGGTATGGCTTAGGAAGCCCACTACGGTGAAACTCGGATCGAAGACTTGATGTGACGCCGCATACAGGAACGTCCACGCCATCGTCAGTCGAAAATAAAGCAGCAAGCTTCGGCCGGCATTAGATTCAATCATGGCATCCTCCGTTAGCTATGGTCCGGTTCACTTGTTTCTTTTGCACGTTCCTGAAATCGGCGCACGGATTGCCTCGAGTTCGCAATACGACCGAGACCCGCAGCCCTCGAATAAAACTATACTGACTGTCAGTGTGCTGGAAGAGGGCGCGATGTCTCCTCCTGGCCGCACTTTACGGCAGGATTGAGCGGAAAGGTTCAGGAATTTATCTCCAATTTGGCCGCCGCCAACGCCCCGCCCGTTGCAGGTGTGTTGCCCTGAAATCAGGTTCGTGTCGCTTCGTTTCGGCCAATGGGCCTCCGAGAGTCAGCGCTTGAGGGATTATCTGTATGTGGGCTCAATCTGACAAACCTAGCAAGGGACGCATGTTTGAAGACCTTCCACGGCTTGCTGCAGAGGCCTTCAGCCTTTCGCGTAGTCTTTGTGGGCCATGCCAGAACTATCACTCATTATGGACCTACCAGCGCATTGTGGGCGCCTCCGGCGGTGATGTGGGAACGCCGGAGATGGACTCTGTTCTCGGAACCCTGCTTTCATTTCCTACCAGAGAAGTCTTGATCGCTGGCAGTGCCGATACAGGCTTGTTGGCAAGTGTGCTTGATGTCGCACAGAGCGATTGTCGGATCGTTGTGCTTGATCAGTGTGAGACGCCACTCAAATTGTGCCGTCAGCTTGGCGAACGACTAAGGCGGCAAATCACAACATTTAAGATGAATCTGACGCAGATGCCTTTTCAGGAGCAGTTTGACGTCGTACTGGCGCACTCGCTCCTTCAATACATCGCCGCTAACGATCGCCTTGAGGCTCTCAGACGCATGAGTCGCGCCCTGCGCCGCCCCGATGGCCGCCTTGTGTTGGTATTCCGCACGAGTGACCGCATAGAAGGTGAGCTCTTGGACGAATATCGTATCGGCTACGCGGCAGACGTCGTAAATCAGCTTCAGACACTGAATATACCCGTTACCCGAATCGCGTGATCGTTTTCAGCGACAAGTTGAGATTTATGCGGAAGAGCGACGGGCTCGCGAGGGAGCTCACACTAGTCTTACGCAAGTAAAAGATTTAGTCAGCAAAGCCGGCTTCGTTGCCAGAGATTTACGTCAGATAGAGGCTGCCCAGTCTAAACCGTTCCGCGAATTTGCTAACAAAATATCAAAAAAGAGATTCCTGATGATTGCGAGCCCAGCATGAACAAACACTCGTTAGATGATTTTGGACCTCTTATGGATCACCGCGAGGGTGCCTGCAAAACCAGCCGGCACTGGCAACTTTTGGCGAGGCTGCCGGAATTGTTGCGTAAATAGAAAATGCCCCGTCGCTAATGGCGGGGCCTTTCTGATTCTCCTACGTCATGACTCGGAGGCGGCACCGAAGCGGGTCGGCTGCGCAGTCTCTTCATACATCCATAACGGCGTACGATGCTCTAAACTAGCGTGCTGGTAATGATGGTTTGGTTCGGAGCTCGCGACGGCGGAGCTGCTGCCGACATCGCGGATGGCAATAGCTCCGGCCAACGAGCGAGCGCGGGACCTTACACCGCCGCCGTCGTTGCCAGATTGCACGACCCATTGGCCATTTTCCTGGCCGACGATGCGGCCGACGTGATGCGGCCAGACCACCACAGCACCGATATGGGCCGATGTGGGAGCGCCAACCCGCGCCCAATTACGCGCTACCCAAAGTTCACGGCCTTCCCGCCCACCGATGCCAAGTTCGTCGGCCATTTCAGCGCCGCACCACGCTAAACCGCGCGCCCGAGCTGCAGCGACATTGCTTCCGTAAGAACTTCCAGCGCCGTAACGTGAACGCCGATACGCAACATGATGTTGCCGCCGATGTTGATAAGCAGAATGCCGATGAATGCCGTGAGCCGATGCTTCGGTTGCAGCGAGCGATAGCGACACAGCGGCCGTTGCTAACAATGCACTTCGCATTTAACGCTCCATTGTCAGTTCGTCACCGCAAATTAGCGATGAGAACGCACTACGATTTTTTTCTGAAAAATCCCCGGTCAGAACGGAGCAGATAGTGCGCACCGGCGCCAGCGCCAAGCGGAATTAACGTTACATCCACACCTTAATGTACTCTGATCGCCCATTTGCGCATACCGCTGCCGCATGGATGGCTCTATTCATTTGGTTCCAAACAAACACTGTGCTGAAATTACCACCACCGCATCGGCTGCCGCATTAGCACCGAGTTAAAGTTTCGATAGCCAAGGTGTGGCGTTCCTTCCAACTCGTAGACGTAATGCACTTCCGGCTCGGGCGGCGGATTAAGGCTGCGCTCTAAATTTTCGATTAGCTGTTGCCGCAGCAGGAATGCGTTGCGTTGCTGTGCCGCTCTTTGTGCCTGGGCGATGCGCGACTAAACGCGGTCCACTCAAAGTGCAATTTTTTCACCAGGAGCGCCGAACATTGTGGTAGATCACGAGCGGGCCATAAAAGCCGTATTGGACGCGAACAGGAGCAAAAACTACCCGCGGCGTATAGAATCCACCGTAGTAGTAGGTAGGTGCAAAGACGCCGTCATAAAAATAATCTGTGGGATATCCGGCGCTCACCCTTACCCTAGCCCAGCATTGCGCGCAGCCTGCCTCCGCAGACTCTGATAATGTCGCGAACAATGCGGCAGCGATTCCGAGTACTGAGACGACTAAAAGCGGCTTTCGCACGAAATTCCCTTCCGTCATTTTGGCCATTATGGAAGCAAGTTGAGGGACAGTCCACCGCTGATAGTCCGTTATTGGGATGTAAGCAGACGTGACGGTAGAGGCACTCGAAGACCGCTGATGACCCGATTCGGACTTCGACTATCCAAGTTTGCTGTGATGCACAACGCCGCTCTCGCTGCTAAGCTGTAGCCTCGTCTCGGGGGGCGCATGAGGCGGCGAGATTTCATTACATTGCTCGGCGGCGCGGCGGCTTGGCCGGTCGTCGCGTGGGCGCAGCAAGCGAGGCATGTGCCGATTGTCGGCTATGTCGCGCCGACAAATCCTCTGACCCCAAGCCGGAGTACGGACGCATTTTTGCAGCGGCTGCGCGAACTAGGCTGGATCGACGGCCAAACAATCGCAATCGAGTCTCGTTGGTCGGCCGGACGCCCCGAACGTCTCGACGAGATTGCCGCGGAGTTCGTCCGGCTCAAAGTCGACCTGATCGTCACGTCATCAACTAATGACTCCATCGTAATGAAGCAGGTGGCACCGCAAATCCCGATGGTCTTTGCAGTGTCAGGCGATCCGGTTGGCTTCGGCTTGGTCGCAAGTCTGGCGCGGCCGGGCGGCAATGTTACCGGCCTTTCGCTTCAGTCGCCCGATTCAGCCGGTAAGCGGGTCCAATTGTTGCGTGAGATCGTCCCTGGTCTCCATCGGTTGGCGATCCTAGCCAATCCCGGCAGTCCCAGCGCTATGCTCGAGGTGAGCGACGTTCAGGCCTCGGCTCGGACGTTCGGCCTCGACGTTACAACCTCGGAGATGCGCCAAACCGCGGACGTCAATTCTACGTTCGAGCTGCTCAAGAGCCGGGCGGATGCGCTGTACGTCGTTGCCGACCCGCTTGTGAACACGAACCGGATACTTATCGGCACGTTGGCGCTCGGAGCGCGACTGCCGATGACGTGCGGGTTTCGAGAACTCGTGGAAGCGGGATGCCTGATGTCCTATGGACCAAACCTCCCCGACCTGTACCGTCGCGCCGCTGAGTTCGCCGACAAGATTTTGCGTGGGGCGAGACCGAGCGATATCCCAGTCGAGCAGCCCACGAAATTTGATCTGGTCATCAATCTCACGACCGCCAAGGCGCTCGACTTGCGAGTGCCAGATCAATTGCTCGCTATCGCAAATGAGGTGATCGAATAAGTGCTGTTTTGCCCACGAAATTGCTGCGTGTGCTCAGGTCTCAAAGTGGTCCGAAACCGAAGTGCCACGACGTCCGCGATTTGGTCGCGATCGGGGGGAAAACAGACACAACTCGGAAATTGCAGAAGTGAAGCAGTTGACCCATACCGACCGTATGCCACCGTTAATTGCCGCATTGCAAACGGATTACTCGATCGTCTAGTTGGCCGTCACCGGTAGCAAGTCCCGCATGGTCGGCTTGACTGAAGCGACCGGACGGCATCTTGCGGTTCACGGCTCCTCACGGCAGGGTACCTTGTGCGCCGAGCACCCCGGCCACGATCGCAACGCAGGAGATTGTGAGCGCCACTGCGTGTAGCCAGATTGCCAGCGAGAAGGCGCGATTCTTGTCGCGCAGCACGTAATCATGAAATACGCGGTGGACAACAAGCGGCTCGAGCACGAAAACCATCAGTGCAAATACTGCCCAGACCGCGAGCATCAATATGAGCCACCAAAACGCCGGATCAAGCAGTAGCGTCCAAGCCTGCAATTTATTCAGCATGTAAAATCCGGACAAGCCGGCGAGCAAAATTGAGAAACGTGCCTGCGCGGCAAACGGACCCTCGAACGCCTCGAATGTAGTGAGCGCAGCGTGCGCGTCGGCCAAAGCGCGGGCGCGAGGCAGCACAATGGTGGTCACCATGGCTACGCCGCCAATCCAGTGCACCAGGGCCAAAACGTGCAGAGCGCGAGCAACCGCAAAGTCGTTGATCATCACTAGCGAATTGGCAGCAATATTGTGAGCTGGTCAATGCGGCATACGGACTTCCAGGTATCGCTCCTGGCCCCTTCCGACGTTTGCCCCGGTACGTCATTTAGGTAGCGATGAGAGGAATAACGGACAGGCCTCGGACATCGTCAATCGGTCGAAGATGACCCATTTCGGACATCACTTCGCGTGGCTTGACGCCACGCTGCAAACGCGGAACGATTATGTGCAATGCGTGACCAATGGCTGCGACGGCCGTTCCGACGTTTGCCTTGGCACCAAACGGGGGAACGACACATGGCCGAGGCAAATGACGTCGAACAGAATGACGACGAGATCCTTATGCGCAATGTAACGGACGAGGCGCTGGAAGCTGCGGCCTGCGCCGGACAAGGAAATGGCGGAGCCTATACGGTGGCTTTTTGCACCGGCCAGGCGGACTGTCCGTTCTGAACTCTATCGGCGATGGACCGCGTCGCAGGACGCTTGGCCGCTTGCGCGGCCTAGTTATTGTCCGAGCCCGGTATTGTGGCTCCCGGAACGACCGGGGTTGCACCGGGAGAATGTCGCTGTTGGCCCTTAAGCGACCTCGCTAGATGTCCGGCACACGGTCGCTGTCAGGGGCTTAACGGACCTAACGCGGACATCGCAAATCGGTCGTTCTTGACCCTCAGCCGACGTGGACAGTCTGAACTCGCTGCAACGCACAACGCTGCTTTCGGCAATGTGGTAGGTTGCGATCCTCGACAAGAGGGCGTCAATGACATGGTGCGATCTCACCGTGAAACCCAATCTTCAAAGGGATGGCCGTCTATCGATCAGGTGCAGGACCTTCAACCTCGGTGAGCGCTTTGAGGACCACGAATAGAATAAATGGCAATGCTCGCGCTACATAGCGCTAAAGCATCGTCGAATGTGTGAAGGAGATGTAGCCCGATGATCGCGGTAAGGTATTGGCGATACTTTACGATTGCCGGGCTGATCGTAATTTTTCTCGGTGCCAGCGCCTTTATCGTGGAGACGCTCCCGCCGCGCATGATTGTGATGGGCACTGGCGCCGAAGGCGGCGCCAACTATGAGTTTGGTATACGTTATCGGGATATTCTGGCGCAATCAGGTGTCACGTTGCAGCTGCGGCCAACAGCTGGCGGTCTGGAAAATTTGGCGCTTCTGCGAGATCCCCGGTCAGGAATAGGCGTTGCATTCATCCAGGGTGGGACCACCAATAAGAAGGAATCGCCGGATGTAATGTCGCTGGGTGCCGTATTCTACGAACCGCTTTGGCTCTTCTACCGAAGCGAGATTGGCGAAGGTATTCAAGCGTTGCGCGGTCGACGACTTTCGATTGGTCCCGAGGGAAGTGGCGGGCGAGCGCTGGCGCTCGAACTCGTTAAAAGGACCAACATTAGTGGTGAGTTTTTGGGGCTTACGCCGCGAATCGCGGCCGAAAAACTAATTACTGGCGATATTGACGCCGCGTTCATCGTGACGAGCTGGGATTTTCCTGTAGTTCAGCACCTGATGACCGCCAAAGGCATCGAGCTTGCGAGCTATCCGCGCGCGGACGCCTACGTTGCGCTTTATCCCTTCCTGAATAAGTTGGTGTTGCCCGCTGGTGTCGCCGATCTTGCGATGAACCGCCCACCCGCGGACGTCGTGCTGTTGGCGGCTAAAGCTAGTCTTGCAGTCCGCGCGGATCTGCATCCAGCCATCCAGCACCTTTTGCTCACTGCGGCGATGCAGATTTATTCCCAGCCCGGGATTTTTCAGAAAGCCGGACAATTCCCAGCAGCCGAATCGATTGATCTTCCCTTGAGCGAAGAAGCAATAAGTTTCTACAAGACTGGTCGACCATTCCTGCAAGAGTACCTTCCATTCTGGATCGCGACGCTAGTCGAGCGGATGCTATTAGTTTTCATTCCATTGGCGGCGGTACTCTATCCGTTATTCACGTTCCTGCCAAAAATATACGATTGGATCATACGTTCGAAAATAATGGGCCTTTACGAAGAGATGAAGCTGATCGAGAGTAACATGGAGGCTCAAGGCCACGGATATGACGCTGACGACGTGACCGCGAAACTCGATCAGCTCGATCAACGTGCAAATGCTTTACGATTGCCGCGTGTATATGCAATCATGTTGTATACGCTGCGAAGTCATATAGATCTAGTACGCGATCGTCTGGGTAGTTACTTCCGATCCAAAATCGCATTGATTGGTGAAACGTTCCTTCAATACATGCCGGACCTATCGACCGAATCCGATGTTGACGTGGTACTGTCTTTGGTTGCGTTCGATCCGGCTCTAACCGATCGCCACTAGATGCCGTTTACTGCGATGCTCACAGCCGGTTTCTCACCCGTCACGTTACTTGCCGCGTTGCGGCGATAACGACGCCATCGGGGGAACAGCCGACAAGTCGAGTCTCTGGGGTGACAAATGTCGCTGAATGACCGATTTGTCGAAAAGTCTGCGAAATGAAAGTCGTTGTAAATCTGCCAAAATACGAACGACATCTTCGATTGACGCTAATTACCGCTGCAGGTTGATTTAGAACGCGCTCCGTTGAGTCTGAGGTGGATGACGAGGCCCCCCGCGTCCGCATCTGAAGCCCGCACCCACGACGCTGAAAAAATCGGGCTGAGTCGATACTTCGGGTAGTGTCCAGAGTTTTTCGCACATTGGTTTGGGCTGAGCGGCACCCGGTCCTGGCTCAAGCGGTGATGGCACCTCTCATCTGCTGGTCCTTCAGCAGCTCGATGTTCAGATATCTCTTGGTCGACCATGCGGTACCGGCGATGTGACGTAGCCTCGCCGCGGCTAGGTTGAGGGCGGATTGGCCGTCCGGGAATGCACCGACCACGCGGGTGCGCCGCCGGATCTCGCGCAGGATGCGCTCGAGCGGGTTGTTGGTACGGACGCGTCGCCAGTGTTCTTCCGGGAAAGCGTAATAGGTCAGCGTCTCTTCGACCGCCGCCTCAGCAAGCTCGGCGGCTCTGCTAAGGCGCAAGCCGCGCAGCTTCTCGATCACTCGGACAGCCTTCTCGCGTGCCGCCACGATGTCTTCGCTGGCATGGATCGCCTTGAGCATCGCCGCGATCTCCCGCACCTTGGTCGAGGGGACGTGACTGAAGATGTTGCGGTACCAATGCACGATGCATCGCTGCCAAGCGGCGTTGGGAAAGAACTCGGCGGCGCTCTCGGCAAGGCCGATACAGGCATCGGAGATGATCAGCCGGACGCCCTTCAAGCCACGCTCCTTGAGATGTTTGAGGAACGCGCTCCAGCCCGCCTTGTCCTCCTTCGCCCCCTCGCAGATGCCGAGAATCTCCCGATAACCCTCGCTGTTCACCCCGATTGCGACCAAGAGCGACACGTTGCGAACCTCACCCGCCCAGCTGCGCTTGAGCACAATGCCGTCCAGGTACACGTACGGATGCTCGCCCTCGATCGGCCGATTGGGCCAGGCCTCGATCGTCCCATAAATCTTCTTGTTAAGGTCCGACACCGTCGACGGCGAAACCCGCGTGCCCCACAGCGCCTCGGTGATGTCCTCAACCCGGCGCACCGAAACTCCTGCCAGATACATCTCGATCAAGGCCTCCTCGACCGAGCTCTCGCGCCGCCGATAACGCTCGATGATCGCCGTCTCGAAGGTCTGCTGGCGAAGCTTCGGTACCTTCAACCGGACCTCGCCGGCCTTCGTATGCAGATTGCGCTCGTAGTAGCCGGCGCGCGTATCCCGACGGGCCGCGCTGCGCTCATAGCGCTGCGCATTACACAGCCGATCCGCTTCCGCGTCCAGCAATGCGTTCAACGTCTCCTCCACACTGCCGCGAACCACCCGATCGGAGTCGCTCTTGATCCGCTCGTCGTCAATCGTGATGACATTGCCCGCGGACTCGGTGTATCGTCGTTCATGGCGGCTCCCTTCTTGCTGTCCTGGTTGCGTTTAGCCACCTCCAGTTCAGCCGAATTCGGGGCCGCCAGCCCTACCTATTTGTGCGAAAGATTCTGTACGTCATCATACTTCGACTTTTTCAACAGAATCGACCCTTAGCAGACGCGCGCCATTCGTGCCGGCGAGTTTCTGCTTTTGGAGGAAATGGAAACAGGAAACACGCTATTCCACTCATGGGTGTCAGAAAACCACTACCCATTGTTACAGGACAGCACTCACATCCACCGCTAGCAACGGCGATCACTTTTGCGCTGATTTTCATTCAGCTTATTGCATTGTCAGATTTAATTACGATGTAACGCTCGAGCCGGTGCGTTGGCGCGCTCAAATCGCAACGCCCCGGCAATCAAAGATATTGGGCTAGCGTTCGGAGCGTCGCGCCCCGTGTCGCGATTATAAAACGCCCCATCAGGAGGAGTTCCCTATGGATACGACCACGACGACCACTGCGAAACCCACCGGATTCCAAAAAACGAGTGAATCACAAGCATTTAGCGAAATGGCGCAAAAAGGCGCTGCGCAGACTTATGAGAGAATGAGCGCTGCTACGGCGGAAGCGGCCGATCTCATGAAAGCCAGTTGTTCAACGGCGACGAACGGTGCGCGAGACTACAATAACAAATTTATGGAATTCGCTCACACCAATACCAACGCCGCATTTGACTTTGTCCAGGAGTTGTACGGAGTGAAGTCCCCATCCGAGTTCATTGAACTCGCGACCGAACATGCACGCTCTCAAACCACAGCTCTAACCGAGCAGACCAAAGAGCTCGCAGCGCTCGCTCAGAAGGTCGCGCTCGCGACTACGGAGCCGTTAAAGGCGGGAGTCGCAAAGGCGTTCAACCAAGCCGCCTGAATTCGGCTGTCCTGAAGTATTGCTCGATTCGAGTTCGCCCCGAACCCCATTGTGCCGGGTATGCGATGGCGAGAACGCACTGCGAGGCTGTGCAAGGAGAGTTCCATGCAGACTTATGTGTCGCCCTCGTCCGAGGTAAGCCCGGGCTCTGTCCCAGCATCGCCAAGCTGTCCCACCTGCAAGTTGGAAATGCGGTTTGTGCAAGCAACATCGATCGCCTTCACCCCTGATCTCGTCGATGTTTCATATATCTGTGACGAATGTGGTCGGGGGACAAAGAGGACACTTAAAGAGGATCTCAAGTCTTCATAGTTTCTCTACTCCCCTCGACAAGTTCCCTTGGATGGAACCGAGCATCAGAATGGCAGAGGGCAAGTATATGTCTCTTCCGCCAACGGATTATTTTGACGCCAACTTGCCCGGCGCCAGCCAAACTGTTCGAATAGCAAGCCTCTATGAGCCGATCCGGGAAGTTCTTGAATCTGATGAATCGGATGTGATTCATTGATGGGCGCTTGATTCTGGATGGAGCGCCCCCGATGTGGAAGCCCGAACACCGCCAAGCTGCGAACCGCAGTGGCCTGCGTTACCCGAGCGATTTGACTGATGCCGAATGGGTGATTGTGGAGCCCATGATCCCGCCTGGACGCCATGGCGGGCGCAAACGCTCGGTAAACGTGCGTGAGGTGCTGAACGGGATCTTCTACATCCTATGGACCGGCTGCC
Organism: uncultured Alphaproteobacteria bacterium; assembly: GCA_963731805.1. GTDB lineage: Bacteria > Pseudomonadota > Alphaproteobacteria > Rhizobiales > Xanthobacteraceae > BOG-931. The sequence continues at coordinate 923,128 of CAVSWY010000020.1, read as the reverse complement.
AATGGAAGGCTCTGCCAAAAGACCTGCCGCCGAAGAGCACGGTGCACGACTATCTGGAGCTATGGAACTGGGACGGCACGTTGGAGCGCATCCACCATGCACTCTACGTTGCGGTGCGCGAACAGGCCGGACGTGACGCAAGTCCGACGGTAGCGATTATCAACTCGCAAACCGCGAAGGGTGCTCAAAAAGGGGGCCTTGGCTCGATCCTTCGGGCTACGACGCGGGCAAGAAGGTCAAGGGTCGCAAGCGGCACATCCTGGTCGACACGCTGGGCCTCTTGTTGAACGTTGTCGTTCATCCCGCCGATGTTCAGGACCGTGACGGCGCCTTCCTGCTGTTGCGCCGGGCAAGACGACTGTTCCCGTTCATCAAACGCATCTTTGCTGATGGGGGCTATGCCGGAGAGAAGATGGCGCTCGTTGTCTGGCGCACAGGAGCATGGAAGCTGGAGATCGTGAAGCGATCCGAAGTTTCTGGCTTCGAGGTCTTGCCCAAAAGGTGGATTGTCGAAAGGACGTTCGCCTGGATCAGTCGCAATCGCCGCTTGGCTCACGACTTCGAGCGTTACGCTATCACCGTCGCCGCCTTCGTCCGCCTCGCCATGATCCGCATCATGCTCAGGCGGCTTGCTGCAAACGCCTCGTCATGAATCCAAACTTCCCGGATGGGCTCTATGATGCCAAGGTGTTTTTGTGCCGATGGGTGATCAGGGACAAAGACCCTGCTTTAAAGGCACTTCTTCGGCAGATGGAAAAGGCCGAGAGTTTTGCAATGACGGAAAGCGCAGTCCAGCGATTGACACAGGAGCTCGCTGCACGCGGACTATTGGTTATGCCAAGTCCGTAGTCATAGACGTCGATGATCTGGTGACTTCCGCTTATGGCCGATTCTGTTGAAAAAGTCGCGAGTCTAAAGTCGTTGTAAATCTGCCAAAATACGAACGACATCTTCGATTGACGCTAATTACCGCTGCAGGTTGATTTAGAACGCGCTCCGTTGAGTCTGAGGTGGATGACGAGGCCCCCCGCGTCCGCATCTGAAGCCCGCACCCACGACGCTGAAAAAATCGGGCTGAGTTGATACTTCGACTTTTTCAACAGAATCGACCCTAAGCGGACCTCGCAACACGCTCAAGCGACGTCTGCTTGTTGGGGAATAGCGGAAATCGCAACGATGGCGAGATGCGGGGTTTCAATAATCAATGCAATAAGACATTTGAGGATACTGCGTTGACATGATCAGCAATGAACCCATTTGTCTCGACAAATCGTCGTAACAATTTGAGTGATTGGATGGACTCCTGCGCTTCAATTGTTGATATGAGCGGATTTGCGCTGAACTGAAAGGCTGAGCCAGCCGACTCTTAATCAGCGGGTCCAAGGTTCGAGTCCTTGTGCGCCCACCAAACTGTTCAATGCTCTGAATTAGTTACGAGATATTTTCCAATGCTCGAGTTTGTGATTTGGCCGCGTAAGCAGAACGTTGTTCGGGATTACGCAGGCAACAGGGGCGATCAACTTAAACGTTTCTTTTTGGGTATCATCGGGCGCGAAACCCTCTGCGATGTTCGGAAGTGATACCATTGCAAAGGCATTCGATGAATAATTGAGTGCGTATATATCCAAATGTTCCCCTGCATCCAAGCTGAATGGATTCGTAATCGCATCAATTGATTTTATATCCTTTCCCGATGTTGTTCCGTGCTCTGTTTTTATGACACTCTGATAAGTCAAGCGCGTCACAGCAAGACGGTTCGATCGTGTCCGCTATTGGTAGATTTCGTTGAAAAAGTCGGCAGTTGCGATACATGACATTCGCTGATTCAGTTGCCGCAACAAGCGGGACTCGAATCATGATGGGACATCGGCAAGTCGAACAAGCTGCTTTGTTCTATGAGTTTTCTCTCGAAAGGCACGTTCCCACTGACCATCTTCTGCGATCTATCGACAGATTTGTGGAGCTTGGCGAGGTGAGGCGGGAACTGACCAGCTTCTACAGCACGCTGGGTCGTCCATCGATCGATCCCGAACTGATGATTAGGATGTTGATCGTCGGTTATTGCTCTGGCATCCGCTCCGAGCGGCGGCTGTGCGAGGAAGTCCATCTCAATCTGGCATATCGCTGGTTTTGCCGGCTTGGGCTTGATGGCTGCGTGCCCGATCATTCGACCTTCTCCAAGAACCGGCACGGCCGCTTCCGTGACAGCGATCTGCTGCGGCGAGTGTTCGAGACGGTGCTTCAGCGCTGCATTCGCGAGGGTCTAGTCGGCGGAGAAGGCTTTGCGGTCGACGCCAGCCTGATCAAAGCTGACGCTAATCGGCAGAACGGCATAGAGGGCGAAAAAGGACTGCCGCCGCAAGCTACAGGCCGCCCGATCGAGGAGTATCTGGCCGTGCTCGACGACGCTGCCTTCGGTGCCGCGACCGAGGTTACGCCCAAGTTCGTATCGCCGGCCGATCCCGCGGCACGTTGGACCGGCGCCCACGGCGGGCAGGCCTTCTTCGCTTACTCCACCAACTATCTGATCGATGTCGAGAACGCGATCATTGTCGATGTAGAAGCAACCACGGCGATCCGGCAGGCGGAGGTCCTAGCCGCCAAGCGCATGATCGAACGCTCGATGGAGCGCTTTGACCTATATCCCGCCAAGCTCCTGGGGGACAGCGCCTACGGATCTGCCGAGATGCTCGGCTGGCTGGTCTACGAGCACGGCATCGAGCCGCATGTGACCGTGTTCGACAGGTCGGCCCGCAAGGACGGCACCTACTCACGCGATGACTTTACGTACCATCCGGATGGGGATGTCTACCACTGCCCCGGCGGCACAATGCTCACAACGACGGGCACGCTGTAAACGATGGAGCAACGATGCTCTACCGCGCGAGCAAGCATGACTGCGAGGGCTGTGCCTTAAAGCCCCACTGTTGCCCAAAGGAACCAGCCCGCAAGATACCGCGCTCAGTCCATGAGGGCGCGCGCGACATGGCGCGCCAGATCGCAAAGTCTTCAGAAGGTCGCACATCACGGCGTCTGCGCAAGAAAGTCGAGATGCTGTTCGCTCATCTCAAACGCATATTGAAGCTGGACCGGCTCCGACTAAGAGGACCCAATGGTGCCCGCGACGAGTTCCTCCTCGCAGCAACCGCCCAGAATCTTCGGAAACTCGCTAAGCTGATCCCGGCGCCAAGCCTCCAGCCAGTCTGACAGCAGATCAGTCCCGAACAGTACGGCAGCTCGGTCCACTTCAGTTTAAAGTCAGACTTGTTCAACAGAATCGGTAATGCTCAGTCTGAATACTGCAGACGATAATCTGGCTTGCGGCCTTTGGCTAAGGGCGCATATTCCGCCTCATGGCCAACAATATTTTGAGCAGGTCGAGGCCAAACCCCGGCTGTTCCTTGCGAGAGATCGCTTCGACGGTAGCTCTGGGCTCTAGGCAAGTGGTTTACTCTACGCAACGGGATCCAGGTGATCCGCGAGCAAGTCCCCGCCTAGTCCGGAACCGTCTGAGCTGGCATTCAATACGCGAAGGGGAACGTCAGATACTGGCTTTTCGCGCGCGCCTCGGAAAAGCGGTCGACAAACCGAGCAAAGTGCTGCACCACCGACCAAGCGCGCAAAATCCCACGCGATCTTCACGAAGATGCTCGCGATGTCGCGCGGCGAAAGATGAAGACCAAGGCGTTTGCCAGATCGCGAGATGAGCGAAAGCGGGTCGAGATGCGGTTCGCGCACCTCAAGACCCACCACGGCTTCGAGCGCATGCGCCTTCGCGGTCTCTTGGGCGCCCGCGACGAGTTCCACCTCGCCGCAATCGTGCAGAACCTGAAAACGCTCGCGCTCCGAATCCTCGGCCGGGGCTCGGGTGTAGTGGGCTACAACGTTCAAGTCGCAGTCGACACCGAACATCATCTGATCATCACCCATGAAGTGACCAACGTTGGCAGCGACCGGGCACAGCTCGCCCATATGGCCAAGCAGACCAAGACAACCCTGGAAGCGGCGAGTCTCGATGTCGTCGCCGACCGCGGCTACTTCAGCAGTGAGGAGATCCTTGATTGCGACAAAGCCGGCATCACGGTGACGCTGCCAAAGCCGATGACCTCGAACTCGAAGCGCTTCGGCAAGCAGGACTTCCGCTATGTGGCTGAGGACAACGTTTACATTTGTCCCGCCGGCGAACGGCTCGGCCACTCATTCACTACCCAAGAGCACGGATTGGTCCTGCATCGCTATTTGACCAACGTATGCCAGCACTGCGCCATCAAGCATCGCTGCACCACCGGCAAGGAACGACGGATCAGCCGGTGGGAGCATGAGCACTTACTCGAAGCCGTGCAACGCCGACTCGACGAGCATCCAGAGAAGATGCGCCAGCGGCGCGAGACCGTCGAACATCCCTTCGGCACGCTGAAGATGAGGATGGGGGCAACGCATTTCCTGATGAAGACGCTGCCGCGGGTCGCCTCCGAGATGGCGCTCCACGTATTGGCCTACAATCTCACCCGCGTCATGAGCATCATCGGCATTCAGCCGCTCATGGCGGCGATGAGGGCATGATCAGGGTCCAGTAACAGCGCGCTTCCCCGCCCAACCGGTCTCCTAACACCCTCAGTCAAAACGTTTTTGCACGACCAAGACCCATATCCGACATCGCAAGAGCGTGCTGTTTATTTGATTAGAGTGTGCTGTTTTATACAGTTTCAGAAAAACGACCGGGTCACACTCGCATTTATCGGGTGCGTCTTTTGGCCCCCCCAGCCTCCCCAGCGTTGTGCGTACTAAGACCCCAGTTATGCCGACGCAGCGCTGGGGCCCTTTTCCATGCGGCTGCGAGTAGAAGGAGACTGTCATGGGCACTTTCCAGGAAGCGTTCGTCGAGCGTCAGAACGTTGCGCACTACACTAATCAGTTGTTGACGGAAACTGACCCGGTCAAACGGGAATTGCTGCAAAAGCTTTTGGCCGAAGAAATGGTGAAACAGGCGAGCGGGCCGCCGATCAAAACTTGATTGGCCGAAAGGGTAGATACAAAGGTTCCTCAATTCGACCTACGGATATTTCCTTAGTTGAACATACGCCCAAGGCCCGACTAATCAGGCGCGTGGTTCCTTTTGTCTATAAATGCCCCGTAACAGGTCTGAACGTTCAGGGTCTTTTCGCCGACGAGGTGCCGGCTAAGGAAACTGACACTTATGAGGCTGTGACCTGTGTGGTTTGCACCCGCGTGCATCTGGTAAACCGATCAACCGGCAAGATTATTGGTGCAAAGAACGAAGAATAACCCCCGTCGTTTTGATTTAGATCAACGCAGCGAATATTAAGCATCAGCAGGCTATGCTCGTGCCGAGTCGGGCCCTGATGGAGAATCGCTGTGGCTCCTTGCAGCCCGTATTTATTAAGGCCTCTACGAACCCTTCGGCAGGCCTGTAGTGACATCTCGGTATCGCATCCAGAATTGATACCTCCGGATTGTGAAGCGTGAACCGGTGCCGAGGGATGTGTGGTGTATGATTACACCCTTGCGATCAAAAACAAAGGACGTCCCCCCAATCATGGCGATGGGAGATTTACGCGGACGGGAAGAACAAGCCGGTGCGGCAATCTGAATTTTTTGAAACGATGTCCGAAGCTACTCGCATGGGCAAGGCTGCATTAGCAGAACTCCGAGCCAATCGAGCCGCTGGACGGCCGCTATTGGCCCATCGCTACACTTACCGCAGTGGGAATGAATGTCGGCTGCTGGGGCAAGAGCAGACATTAAGCGGAGACTGCACGATCGAAGCCCTCTAGTGTTTCCTCGCTACGCTGAAATCCATGCTGAGAGAGGCGACCTTGAAGCAGCTCCCGACGCAGCCAAATCCGAAAAATATTCACCACGTCGCTTTTGCAACAGTCGACGATTTCGCGAACGCGGTCTTGCCAAAAGAGCTTTTCGACCCTCGTTGTCCTCTAAGCCGTCGTAACGCATTCCTAGAAGGGCACATAACTCCCGCAGTTTTATGTTCCGCTGTGAGGACGGCGAGAGAATGTCGCACAACGAGAGATCATCGAGAGCATACGCCCAATCGTGGTAATTCGATCGGCCGCGGTAGCCAATTGCGAGGCAACCTCTGCATTCGTTGATGCCCGACAGGGAAAGCAGGCTTACGATCATTTGCAAGCCGTTCAACAGCCGGTGATCGGACTCTTGGCTCAAAACGGTCTGCCGTTGGATCAAGTCGTCCTTTTGAGAAAGCAACGCCTCGTCCTGGGCGAGAGCCCGTCGCAGCCAGTTTCCGTGCGCCTAAGTATTTCGAGCGCAAGTTCCACACTTCTGCTTGGCCCTCAATTCCGAACGTAATGCTGTCTCGCAGCAAACGATGTTTTGGCCCATTAGGGGGCATTGGTGGCGAGTCGGCGCTATTGCCGCTGTAGGAGCCCCCGGGGCCTTGATATATCTGCCTGCGGTTCGACCCCGAGCATCCTCGACCGATAAATTGATCTGCATTACCCCTCAAGAAAGTGGCCAAATGCAGCCAACGGCTGAAGCCGATCGCAGATGATCTTAGTAATCGCCAATAAGGGCATAGAAAGGATCATGCCGGGAACACCCCACATCCAGAACCAGAAGACGAGCGAGATGATAACGAGAACGGGATTGAGGGTGAACCGTCTGGCAAGAAGCATCGGCGTTACCGTTTCGCCCTCAATCAAATGAAATCCAAAATAAAGTGCTGCAGGAAGCAGCGCTTGCCAAAGTGTGTCATGGGTCAAGAGACCAGCGAAAAGAAAGATTAGCACTCCCAAAGCGGTGCCGAGGATCGGCACATAGTTCAGCAGAAAAGCTACCGTTCCCCATAGGATTGGATCGCCAACCCCTGTGAGCCACATTGCCAATGCCATAGCAATGCCTACTGCGGCGTTCATGATCGAGATTGTGACCAGATAGGCGGAGATGTCACGTTCGATCTGCTGGGAGATTTCGACTACTTGGCGCTTGCTTCTGAAGCGCGGCAGTATCTCGACAAGGCGATGCAGGAAGATATCACCGGACACGAGAAGGAAAAAAAGGAATAGCACCGTCGTGAAGAAGCCGCTGGTAAAGTTTCGCGTGCCAGTGAATAGCTTCGTCAGAAGAGTCAGGCCTAACGCTGGGGTGGCAGCGTTCGGGGATGTTGCTGTCGCTCCAAAATCCTCCACCTGCTGTAAGAACCCCTGCAGTGTATTGATCGGTGCTCGCATGAAACTTAGCCGCTCTTCAAGCCGCGGAATGCCCTCCGGAAGCTTCGCAGTCCAGGTGCGAGCGGGGCCGGAAATAGCGGTGCCCAAGCCGACGATCGTCCCAAAAAGCACAAGGATCAGCAGCAGCGAGGCGACTGTCCGCGGCACGTGCAGGCCCACTAATATGCGCAAGGCAGGTTGTAGGAGCAGCTTGAGAACGATCGCAAATACCAGTGGCAAAACAATATCGCTCGCGACATAAGCTGCCGCCAGCACCGCAAGGACGAATAGACCCCCAAGGAATATAACTTTTGGATCCGAGGGCAGAGGCAAGTCCTCCGGCACTTCTGCCGGCTGCACGACCTCAATCTTCTGATCATGAGGTGCCATGGTCAGCATTGAATCATCAGCTGGGTGTTTGCTATCCGCCAACTCCAGGTTCCAAAAAAAGCCCCAGCAGGGGCTGGGGGGCTTGAGGCTGGGGCTTCTGATCTTCGAGACAAAAACTCATCCCGTGACCGCCAATACAATGACTGGCCGGCGATTAAGTTCCTCGCTCCCATGTTTCACCCGCCTGAAACCACATGCTGCAAGCGCCTCTTCACGCAATCGTATCGGGTCGCGCTCGCCGCCATGTGTTAGCGCTATAATTCGAGCGGCAATGATTTTTCCAACGAACTTATTGGGATGCCCGAAATCGTAGATGTCCTCGATCGCCCCGTTGAACGCGTCGGACATCAATTTGATGTCTGCTGGCTCGAATACCGCATTGCTTAAGAATGGAATTATTGAGGTCATATCTCACCACCACCGCGGCAAAGGTTTCCACCTTAGCGGAGGCGAGTCTGTTCAATATTGACCACATTCCGTCCACTATTGGACGCGACCGATTACGGTACTTGCGGAATGCTCTACGGGGAGAAGCCCTGCCGCTTGGCCTCGTAATAATAGCCGCGTGAATAAAGCGCGATAGCGCGCGCCTCGTTACCGCCCGCGGCGCGATAGGCACCGGCGAGATACCGCACCGCATAAGTCATGTTGGTCTGCGGATCGAGCAGCCCTGCCGCCGAGCCGGCGTAACCCATTGCCCGTGCAGTGGCGAGGCGGATTTGCATCAGCCCGTAATTGCCGTGGCTCACCGCGCGAGGATTGCCGCCACTCTCGCGCCGGATGACGCGGTTGATCAGCGACTGCGGCACGCCGTCGAGCGGCGGACTGACGGAGCCTTTCTGCGGCGTCTGAAAGTATGATTGCCGTGGCGTCGCCGCCATCTCGAACCTTTGCGCCTTGGCGGGATATGCGTGCTCATGACGGAGATGATGCCCATGCGCAAATGCCGGCGTTGCCGGCAATGCAAAAAAGAGGGCAGCGTAGGCGAGATAACTAGAACGGAAAGTCTGCATCGGTTCAATCCGGTGGGGCCCCCGTGCGGCTTGTCAGGCCTGAATCCGGCGAGCGTCCGGCTTTCACGTGGGCGCTAAAAGGTCATGTTGCGGCAGGGGAACAAATAGAGCGAATTCAGACGGGCGCGGCGCCTTCCCCGGACCAGCGCGCCCTAGGAGGGTATGCAGAGAAAATTATGAAGACGGCCTGAGGTTCTCTTTAAATGTCCTCTTTGTCCCCCGACCACATTCGTCACAGATACATGAAACATCGACGAGATCAGGGGTAAAGGCGATCGATGTTGCTTGCACAAACCGCATTTCCAGCTTGCAGGTGGGACAGCTTGGCGATGCTGGGACGGCGCCCGGGCCCACCTCGGATGAGGGCCACATAACTTTGCATGGAACTCTCCTTGCACAGCCTCGCAGCCCTTGCACAGCCTCGCAGCGCGTCCCGCTGTCGCATCCCCGCACAATGGGGCTCGAGGCGAACTCCAATGAACCGATACTTCAAGACAGCCGCGTTCAGGCGGCCTGGTTGAACGCCTTTGCGACTCCCGCCTTTAACGGCTCGGTAGTCGCGAGCGCGATCTTCTGAGCGAGCGCTCCGAGCTCTTTGGTCTGCTCGGTCAGAGCTGTGGTTTGCGTGCGTGCATGCTCGGTCGCGAGTTCCATGAAGTCGGATGGGGACTTGACTCCGTACAACTCCTGGACAAAGTCAAATGCGGCATTGGTGTTGGCGTGAGCGAATTCCATGAACTTGTTATTGTAGTCTCGCGCGCCGTTCAGCGCCGTGGAACAGCTGGCTTTCATGAGATCGGCCGCTTCGGCCGTAGCAGTGTTCATTCTCTCGTAAACCTGTTTGGTTTGTGCAGCGCCTTTTTTGCGCCATTTCGCTAAAAGCTTGTAATTCGCTCGTTTTTTGGAATCCAGTGGGTTTCGCAGTGGTCGTCCTGTTCGTATCCATGGGAACTCCTCCTGATGGGCGTTTGCTAATCGCGACACGGGGTGCGACGCTCTTGCCAAATATCTTTGATTACCTACGGCGTTACGGTTTGAGCACGCCAACGCACCGGCTCAGAGCTTTACATCGTAATTAAATCTGACAATGCAATAAGCTGCTTCAAAATGAGAACAAACGTGATCGCCGCTGCTAGCGGTGGACGTGAGCGCTCTTCTATAGCAAAGGGTGGCGGTTCACCTCCTGATGATGATGAGTGGAACGCATGCTGCCTGTTTGCACTTCCCTCAAAAGCGGAAAGTCGCGGATACGAATGGCGCGCGTTCGGTCGGCGATCAAAAGCAAAAGCCCCGAACGCTCGGGGCTTCAGCTTGATGTTTTTTGGGGCGCAGCACTTCCATCAGGAAGGCGGCAACCATTAAAGGGCGCTAGTCTTCAGAAATCCTAGCTGTGACTTAACAAACGGCCGATAACTAGCACCCTTGAACAGCGAGTTAACACCCCAGCCAGGGTAGCCAGCTATGACGGCGATTGTAGCAATCTCGGTAGCCATAATCGCCTCTGTAGCTGTTATATAACGGTCCGTGGTGACGGCTTGCATATCGGACTCCGCCATGACGTTCCGCTCGCTTGGACTTCACGACAGCGCTGCCATCGGCTTCGGATGAGCCCTTGGCGGCGGCGCTCGCAGGAGCGCCTTTATTCGTCGCCTGCTGCTTGTTGTCGGGCACTGCCGGTGTCGCTTGCCCGGTTTTTTCAGGCGTCTTGATTTGGTCGGATTTCACAGCCGGTGCCATATTCTCCGCCGGGGCAGTCTGCTGTGCCGCCGGGGCGCCGGGCGTCTCGTCCGTCTTAATGCCTTGTGCCGAGACGACGCCGGCACTCAGCATCAATATCGCTGCCGTGGTGGATATTAGTCGTAGAGTTCTCATGGATGTCTCCTGTGGACACTCCGCAATTTGTTTAATTTTGGGGACGTGTGGAGAGACAACGCCGGCCTGGCCGCGATCGTTCCAAACAGTCAATGATAAACGGCATCTGAGCAGAATTGCTCACCCGGCCCCGAAATGTCGAAGACCAATGAGGCTGCTCTACCTTATTTTATAAGATATTGGCCGTTGGAGATTCCGGTTTTGCTGGCGGTCTTAGCGGCGCGGCGGACTTGATGATGACGTCCAGCGCAGAAAAGCAAAGCAAGAGCAGTAACGCTACGATCCACCACATCATCGGCCTTTTAGGCACACGTTGTTCTGCTAAGCGATTATCTTTCTCGGTCTCAACCTACTTATTTGCGACCTTTTGTATGACGCGATGATGAAAACACGCTGGCAGGCCTTTCGTTAATCCAAGCAAACGGGAGCACATGACGGAAGCAATCGCGACAAGCCAGCCATAAGTGTGACGATTATATGTGGTCAATGCTGTACAGACTCGCCCACAGCTTCGGTCCTAAATGCCAGCTGTCAGGCACGAGGTGCCCAAATGGTGGCTCTGTCTCTCATTTCAAAGTTGGCCAGCGAGAAGGCCACAATGAGCGGCCCAAATTACCACCTACTGCCCAGCGTATACTAATTGTACCAGGACGACGTGCCGCGTGATTGCCGTCGTCACTGGGGTTATTATCATCGTCGGTGCGATTTATGCCTTCAATAATTCCATAGGTAGCGACACGAGTGGCGACGACACGAGACCTGTCGTGAACAATGTGCTGCCTGCGACCGACATGAACGTACAGGCCACGACTGCGCCGGCGGTCCGGTCACGCGGCACCTTTAGGGGGCATTCGCTACGGATTGGCGACGTCCTCGCGTTGTCCTTTTAGCCCCCAATTGCCGACATATCGCTGCGCCACAACAGCCATTGGGCGTCTCCCATTCGTTCGTGGGCTGACCTTGATTGAACGCGCGACGTTCATGCCTATCTCGCTAAAGCCGTCCTGGAATTTAAAAGCGGAAAAATCGTTCGTCGTTTGCTGTTGCTATAACATAATGGAGCTTCCAAAAATCGGCGAAACGCGAAGGAGCTGCGGGTGAGCAATATTGCTCAGTCGTGAGCGGAGCCGAAGGTCATTATGCGTAACTGATGGGCGCCCGACGATCGAGTAGTGTTACGAACGACCGATTGACGATGTCCGAGTATTGTCTGCTTATCCCCAGATTGCGGCCGAAACGGCGGCCGCTGAGAGTTTTATTCACCGCGAACTCGGGGTAAGTAGTTACAGGACGATTCGGAACAGGGGAAGCAAGATGGCCAAGTTGATGTCGAAGTCGCAGCTCGTTGAAAAAATCGCCGAGCAGCATCCGAACAACATGACACGGAAGGACGTTAGGGGCGTCATCGAATCGCTGGCTGAGATTGGCTACAAAGAACTCAAAAAAACGGGAGCATTCTTTGTGCCGGGATTCGCAAAATTCGTTGTCATCAAGAAGCCTGCCACAAAGGAGCGGAAGGGTATCAATCCGTTCACAAAGGAGCCAACAATATTCAAGGCGAAACCGGCGCGGAAGATAATCAGGGCTCGGCCGGTAAAGGCTGCTAAAGACGCTGTGGCATAGGCGCTGCTAGCTCTCACTCCCCGAAACCGTACAAATTGAGGCGAGTTCTGCGTTAAAAAGTTGACCTTTAACACACGCACCAACTACTGTCTTATTCCAATATGGCGTCGGTCAATAAGGCGTCGGTTGTTGCGCTAACGGGAGGTGTTGTGTGCGTGCAAGAGTGCGAGTAAGTCCCACTACATCAAAAGAATCTACGAAGAGGCAGAAAAAGTCGAAATCCAAGAAACGTACCGCGGCTCGACCGGCGGTATTCAAATCCGAAAGTTGGTATGCGAGCGCCGTGGTATCGATCGGAGCTAGCGCGAAGGCCCAAACCAACGCTCATTAAATGCTCTATCTGGCAGTCACTCTTCAGGCGGAAGTATTTCCTGAACACAAACCTGGTCGATAAGATGTTCCCGGCGCAGATCTTTAAGGTGTGCCCATTTTTCGTCATTCGTTAGGTGAGCGCCAATGCCATTCGTCATCACCATGACGAGGGTGCGATCATGCATATCCAGCCAGTAGGAGCGGCGAACCAGTTTATTAGCGCCGTCTCTTACGAATGGGCTATCAATATTTTCGCTTAGGTCGGGCTGATAGAATTGCGCCATGTTGACCTCCAGATATTGACGTCACTCCCGCATGCTTTGAAGATTGCGCGCCAACTCGGGAGAGAGCGGCAAGTTACGCGCATAGAAGCGCTCAATCTGATCGACCGGTGTTCCGGCGTTCTTTGCGAGATTGTAGATGTTTACTTTGCCGGCTGAATGAATAATTCGCGAGCAGATTGCCGTATGCCTTAATGAATAGAGCGTGTGCTTGCGTCCCGTGAACGGGTCGACTTCAATTCCCGCTCGCTGCAATACAGCATGAAATTGGCGTTGAATGATTTTTGCTGCTGTGTGTCTATTTTTATATTGGGGTAGGAAGACGTAATCGTCGCCTGTCGCGTCGGGATGTAGCTTTCGAATATAAGTTTTGTACAGGAAATAGGTGCTGATCATTGTGTTGGCGACTCGATAACCGGTTTTACCATTTCGGACAGTTACAAGCAGTCGTGTCGGATTTTTGGCCAGCGTGATGTCATTGTGACGAGGCATACAGCTCGGTTACTATTGGACGGACAAACGATCCTAATACGAATTTGATGAGGTGGTGCAGCTCATCCGTAATAGGAACACCACGCACAATGACATTTTCCTCAGCCATCTCGCTAGCAGTTTACCGAAGCTTCACCTCAGCGTCGTCTTCTGCCGATACGAGGGGATAAAACCGGAAGAATGGACGGGGATTATCTTTCTGTTTGGTCCGAGGGGTATCAGGCAGTCGATCAAGGACGCCATCGTCACGTGCAAGCTTCAACACATTCCGAAACGCAGCAAGGATGGTATTCTTTGTAGATGGACTAAGGTCAGGACGCTTGCGCGACAACTCTTCGATGTAATCTTGAAAGTCGCGGGTCTTGATTTGCCTAACGTCGTGAGGGCCGAATTTGCGCATGAGACCCCAGTCTACGTTTTGGATGACCCATGTAATCACACGGCCGTAATTGCCGTTTCGTTGGCCCTTACCGACGAAGGTCTGGTTTTTGGAAATGCATTTGATCGCGAAATGCCGGAAGGTGAACTCCGGCTCAACGACAGGCTGGTCCTTAAGAAAAGCCAGAGCGTGACTGAGCGCGACTTCCCGAGCCTTGGCTGCGGAGGTTTGACCAGTCGCCTTTACGATGTAACGCTGCTTCTCGCGATTCCAGATGCGGACATACCAATTCTGGCTACCATCGACCTGGTAGATGGAGACGCCGCGATAAAGTTTGATTGCGCCCATTTTTCGCCGCTGCTGCGGCGAGAAAGCTATAAAGTCGAGTTATAAAGCCGTCAATAACTCTTTGATTCTACACAGAGCCCATATAACTCTTAATCAGCGGGTCCAATGTTCGAGTCCTTGTGCGCCGCCAAGCCTTTTCAGATAATTGGCATTTTAGCGCCGAGTGACTCCACGCGACCAGCGCATCTCGAAGAGCTGACCCATTATCCAGGTCCCAAGCGCCCAGCCGAGGGCCATGAACAGCCCCCACAAAAACCAGACCAGGACCGCGTAAATTGTGGTCGCCGGGACGATCATCGGCCTACTCGCTCCAAAGCGTCATCATTTCCAAAGTGTCGCCGGAACCAAATCGTTCCGATGCGGCTTGAGGATGCAGGACGGGGGCCAACACTCGCTTCCCAACCCCATACACTTGTTGGTCTTCGTCCACGCCCCGCAAACGCGGGGCATTTTCTTTTTCGTCACCTCTGTCGTCGAACCAAACGCCTATGCGCGCGGACGCGCGATGACCTCATTGAGTCAGGCAGATCAAAGTCTGCCCATCAGCACGAGGATCAAAAGAATTACGATAACGAGGCTAAGCCCGCCGCCGCCATAGTAACCGGTCCCGTAGAACGGTGAACCGCCGATTCCACCAATGCCACCGAGAAGAATGAGAACAAGAATGATGAGAAGGATTGTTCCGATTGACATGTTTCGCCCTGCAAAATGGTCGTGGCACTCTCCGCGCCGTGAGACGAACACGGCATCACTCGAAAAGTTCCATTTTCGCTCAAGATCAAACCGTGCCGGCCTTCACGTACTGTGAAGCGTTCGATTTCATCTTCGTGGAGGCCGGCGGCGCCGGCTGCCTCTCGGCAACGGCGGACCGCGTCTGGCAGGTACCGTGTGCTGTGGTCGGAGGCGGGTCCCAGCAACTAGCGCCTGCGGCTGCATATTCCGCTCGGTTTCGCACCGGCGATACGTGGCGAGTTGTTCTTATTAAGTTTGCCTCGTCACCCGGCCAGCGCCGAACTGGTCGGACCCGGCGGATTGAGTGACTGCTGGACGACGCGGCCAAGCGCCGAGATCTGGTATGGCTTGCGCAGCACTGGAAATTCCGAAGCGGTATCGAACACTTTGGTGTAGCCGGTGGTCAGCACCACGGGAATATTTGGATAACGCGCGGCGATGATGCGCGCCAACGCCAAGCCGTCGGTCTGACCAGGCAACACGACGTCGCTGAAGATCAACGCAACGCTCGTGCCGGCCGCGAGGATATCGAGCGCAGCGGGTGCATCTTCGACCTCGATCGTCCGGTAACCAAGCTGCTCCAACAGCGACACCGCGACATGCCTCACTTCGGGATTGTCCTCCACGACCAGGATCGTTTGCCTGCCGTGACTGACATATTGCCCATTGTCTTGCGGCGACGATGCCGTGACGGCCGCGTGCGTACGCGGCAGATAGACCGTTACCTTGGTGCCGCGACCCACCTCGCTATCGATCGTCACCGTGCCGCCGGAGCGCCGCGCAAAGCCGTAAACCTGGGACAGCCCGAGCCCAGTCCCCTTGTCCGGACCTTTGGTGGTGAAGAACGGCTCGACCACCCGGGACAACAGCTCTGGCGGGATGCCGCTGCCGGTGTCGGCAACGCTGACCGCGACGAAATCACCGGCTGAATCCTCGATCGGCAAGCCTTCCGGTGCCGCGCCCGCATCGAAATGCGCGTTCTCCGCCGCGATCAGGACGCGGCCGCCGTCGGGCATGGCGTCGCGCGCGTTAAGGGCAAGATTGACCAAAGCGAGGTCGAGCTCCGATTTGTCGACGCAGACCCGCCAAGTGGTGTCGGATGCGTCGATCTGAAATTCGATGTTGACGTGCATCGAGCCGGCCAGCACGTCGCGGATGGCCTGCACAGCTTCGGCAGGATCGATCACAGTCGGATTGAGCGGCAGCGTGCGCGAGAACGACAGCAGTTGCCGCGTCAGATTTTCGCCGCGCGTTGCCGCCATTTCGATGGCCGCCAGAGCGCGCGCGTCCTTAGCGTCCTGCAGGCGGCCTTTCAGGCGCTGGGCATGGCCGCTCACGATCATCAACAGGTTGTTGAAGTCATGAGCGATGCCGCCGGTGAGCTGCCCGATGGCGTCCATCTTCTGCAAATGTGCGGCCTGCTGTTGCGCGCGCTCCAGCGCAGCGGCCGCCTCTTTCTCGGCGGTAACATGGCGGCCGGCGATATAGATCAGGCCGTTGCTCTCGGTCATGGTCCATTGCAGCCACCGCCACGACCCGTCCTTGTGGCGGAAGCGGTTTTCCATGCGCACGGTCGGCGCGCCCTGCGTGAGCTGGGCGCGACCGGCGATCGCATTCGGTGCATCGTCGGGATGCCGCAGTTCGCTCACATGCATGGATTTGAGTTCGTCCTCGCTCCAGCCGAGCAATCGCGTCCAGGCCGGATTCAGGCTGAGGAGATAGCCTTCGAAATTGGAGACCGCGAGCAGGTCTTCCGAGACATTCCAGATTCGATCGCGCTCCAGCGTGCGCTTTTCGACTTCTGCCTCCAGCCGTTCGCCGATCGCGCGCAGTTCCGCTTCCATGCCGGCGCGCGCCTGGTCCGCCAGCGTGCGCTCGATTGCGAAGCCGAGCTGACGTGCCAGCGTCAGGGCGAGTTCGATGTCTTCGCGGCTGAATTCGCATGGCGCGTCGTAGTAGGTCATGAATTTGCCGACCAGCCTGCCTTCGGCCATCAGCGGAATGAAAGTGAGCGCGCGGATGCCTTCGCGCTGCACCGCCCGGCCGATCAGGGGATCGAGGTCCGCCGCGGCGGTATCGGGCAGGCACACGGGTTCGGGATTGGCTTCGCCTGCCGCCCACGGCGAATGACCTTCGACGGCGCTGCGATAGCGATCCGACAAGCCGCGCCAGGCGGCAAAGCGCATGACCCCGTCGCGGTCGCAGCGCAGGATCGACGCCCGGCTGCAATGCAGCGCCGCGATGATCGCATCCAAGGCCGCTTCGTAGATTTTCTCCAAGGATGCTGCTCGATAGAGCCGATCGGTGAAGCGGTACAGCGCCGCCTGCTCGTGCGCGCGTCTCGCCAAGACGGACTCGGCGTGCTTGCGCGCGCTGATATCGCGCGCGATTTTCGACGCACCGACAATCTTGCCGCGCTCATCCTTCATCGGCGACACGGTGAGCGATATTTCGACGAGCCGACCGTCCTTGCAGCGGCGGACGGTTTCGAAATGATCGATGCGCTCGCCGCGTCGGATGCGTCCGAGAATGACCGGTTCTTGGTCCTGTAGCTCCTGGGGGATGATCACGGTGATCGGCTTGCCGACGACCTCCTCGGCCGAAAAACCGAACAACCGTCGGGCACCGGGATTCCAGCTGACGATGACGCCGTTGAGGTCCTTGCTGATGATCGCGTCGTCGGAGGATTCGACAATGCTGGCAAGCTGGCGGCGCGCGGCATCGCCTTGCCGCTCCTCGGTCATGTCGAGAAGCGAGGCGATCCAGCCGCCGACGTCGCCGTTCGCATCGCGCTCGGGCCGGTAGGCGATGTAGAAACACCGCCTGCCGATTTCGGGGAAGTCGAGCTCGCATTCGAACTCCACCTCCTCGCCCCGCAGCACACGCTCGATATACGGGCGGAGTGTAGCGAAGCCCTGTTCGCCAAGAGTTTCCGCGATGGTCGTGCCGATAATCTCGTTGCGGCGCCGGCCCACCAATTGCGCATAGGCATCGCTGATGAAGCGATAGTGCAGGTCGCGGGTGCAGCGCACCAGCATGAACGGCGTGCGATTGATCACCGAATGCAGCTCTGCTTCGCTGGCGCGGAGCGTCTCTTCGGTGCGCTTGCGCTCGGTCAGTTCCTGAAAGCTGCAGACGGCGCCCGCGATGCGTCCCGCTTGGTCCTTAAGCGGCGCCGCATTCATCAGCACCGGCATTCGCGAGCCATCCGGCCGCTCGATCACCAGTTCGGCGCCGGCTATCGGCTGCCCGGTCCGGAGCGCGATGGCGACTGGCGTGGAATCGAAGGAAAGGGGGGCGCCATCCGCTCCGTAACGGTGGAAGGAAGAATCCTCTCGAACACTGGAATCCTCGAGCGGCGGCGTTCGGCCCCAAAGCTCAACGGCACGCCGGTTATAGCGGACGAGGCCGCCATCGGGGCGACAGATGCAAAAGCCCGTCGGAATGCCATCCAACGCGCTCTGATCCACTTTGCGGAAGACGTCCAGGGCAGGTGGCGCCGAGACGGTTTTAAACTCCTGACCACTCATCTCAAAGTTTTCCCCCAACAGAGGGAATGCCGTTCGGTGGGAAAAGTTCCACCGGGGTTCAATGCCTTATGTCGCGTGGAGCGCCAGGCGGCAAGGCGGCGTAACGGGTCAGCCCGAGCGCCTCTCGGCAACCGCTGCCGTCGCGCCCTAATCGCTGAAATTGGCCGCCAGGTAGTCGCTGATAGTCTTTGCTTCGCCAGGCGTGGCGGGTGCGCCCCAGGCGACCATGTCGGCGACGATCACGGGCCAGGCTCGGCGGTCGCGTCTGACGACGGCCACGCGTTCGAGATCATGGCAGACGCTGCATCGCGTCTCGACCAACTCCTTGCCGGCTCCATCCGGCAGCGTGACTGGCTTGGCCGGCGGAAGATTCATACCCGGCCCTAAATTGCTCGCGAGGTAATTCACAACGGTTTCGACTTCCGGCTCCGACAATTGCGCTCCCCGCAACACCATATTGTCAACGTAGACGCGCCAGCCGGCGGCGCCGTCGCGGATTTTGGCGATGGTGCCGAGGTAGTGGCATTGCGAGCAGGCCACCGCGACCAGGTCGCGGCCGTCGCCCGACGGTAAGGGATTGGCATTTTGTGCGCGGCTCGGCGCGACGGCGGCAACGATGGCAAGCGCGACGAGGGCGGGCAACGTAGCACGCATGATCACACCTTCCGCGTACGCAGGTCGGCGACCGAATACGCCGGGTACCATTCGGACACCGCGCCAAGTCCCTCGCGTTTGATGTGAATGTCGAGCAGATAAGGCCGCCCCTCGACCATCGCGCTTTTGGCACGAGCAAATGCGTCTTTCAGACCATCCGGCTCCTTCACCGTCTCGCCTTCGACGCCGAAGGCGCCGGCGGCCTTGGCATAATCGACGTCGGGATCGCCAAGATAACAGGTCATGTCGCGCGCGGCCTCGAATTGCCGGCCGGCGCCGTTCCAAATGCGATTGCGCTCATTGTTGTAGCTATGGTTGTTGAGCACGATCACGGTCACCGGCGCCTTATAGCGCGCCATGCTCCATAGCGGCTGCGGCCCCGAGAAGCAGAAGCTGCCGTCGCCGACGACGGACACCACGGGCACGTCGGGCCGCGCCAGCTTGACGCCGAAGCCGGCCGCCATGCCCCACCCTAGTACGTTGGGACTGGTGCTGAAATACGGTTTGTCGTCGCCGCCGAACGACATCAGCGAATCCATGGTCTTTCCGGAATCGGCGTCGGTGACATAACAGGTGTCGCGGTCGAGATTGGCTTCGAGCTCGAGGCCGAGCCGCTCGATGCTGACCGGCGTCGAATTGGCCAAGACGCGCGCGAGCGCTTCGCGCTCGTCGTGCATCTGTTTGGAATAAGCGGCCGTCCGCGCAGCGCGCTCGTCGGCGATCGCCTTGAGGCGCGATGCGGTGGCCATGCTGCGGATCGCATCCGCCAGATCGACCATGGCAAGTCGCAGGTCCGCGACCATGGCGAGATCGACCGGCGCCGCGCGGGCGAGAGCAGTCGGATCGAGCCGGATCGAGATCAGTTTGGTGCCGGGCGAAGCGATCTCGCCGAAGCGGTTGCCGAGATTGAGCAGCACGTCCGGTTTGCCGGGATAGCGCATGGTGCGCAACAGCGCGCCGACATACAGCGGATGCCGGGTCGGGAACGGCTTCGACCAATAGCCAAGGCCGCCGGTCAGGCTCACGACTGGCGCACCGAGCAATTCGGCGAGATCGAGCAACTCCTTCTCGCCGCGGCACCAGGTGATGTCGTCGCCAATGCTGATGAGAGGATTTTTCGCCTCGATCAGCATGCGCGCCGCTTTTTCGATGTCGTCCTTGTCGGCGCGAATCCGCATCGGCACGTCGAACTTGCTGCGCTCCCAGACCTGCGACTTGGCACGCTGCTCGAGCGTATTGGTCGGCAGCGACAAGAACACCGGACCGCATGGCGGCGTCGAAGCGAATTTGAGCGCGCGCCGCGTCGTTTCCGCGACCGCCGCGGTCGACTGCATCTGCCAGAACCACTTGGTGATGGGCTCGGTCATCAGTTCGGGGTGATCCGGCTCCTGCAGCTGATCGCGGCCGAGCGAGTCCTGGTCGATCGAAGCGACCGCGACCAAAAGCGGAATCTGATCCTTGTAAGAATTGACCATCTGCGTCATGGCGTTGGGCAGGCCGATATTGGCGACGACCACAACGCCGGTGCGGCCGGAGGCGCGCACATAGCCGTCGGCCATCGCAATCACGGCGCCTTCCTGGATGCCTTTGATCAAATGAATCTCGGGCACGTCGACGAGCGCGTCGAAGATCGGATGATCACCGGTCGAAGGATTGAAAAACAAATATTCGACGCCCGCCGCCTTGAGCTGCGCCACGAACAATGCGCCGCCGTTACCCTCGACGTCCCGTATCGCAGCCGGCGCTGCGGCCGCGACAGCCTCGGGGGCGCCTGGTCCGAGCGGACTCAAATTCTGCGCCACCGCCTTGGCGGCAACGCCGCTCATCCCGAGCGCGCTCAGCCCGGACACAAGTTGCCTGCGGGATATTCCGTGATCGAGGTAGTCCTTGATCAGTTGCTTCATGGAATCCCCCCGCGGAGAGCCGTTATCGGCTTATCTTGCCGCAACAATACCATGCTTGTTAGCATCTCGCCCACAGCGGACGGACTATGCGACCGGCGGCCCGGAAATTGCATGTTTACGGGCGAATAAAGGCGTAGCGTGTAACAGCATGTCGATCCTCGTCGGGCTCCACCACGCCACCCGCTACATATACGATCGGCCGATCGGCCTCGGCCCGCAGATCATCCGCCTGCGACCGGCGCCGCATTGCCGGACGCGGATCCCGAGTTACGCGCTGACGGTGACGCCGGCACAGCACTTCGTGAACTGGCAGCAGGATCCGCACGGCAATTGGCTGGCGCGCTACGTGTTTCCGGAGAAGACCCGCGAATTCTCCATCACCGTCGACCTGCGCGCCGACATGGAGGTCATCAATCCGTTCGACTTCTTCGTCGAACCCTATGCGGAAAAGTGGCCGTTCGAATTCGCGTCCGATCTGAAGGAGGATCTGGCCGCCTTTGTCGAACCCGAGCCTGCCGGGCCGCACCTGAAAGAGTTCGTCCGCTCGATTTCGCGCGCGCCGCGTAACACCGTCGATTTTCTGGTCGAGCTCAATCAGCGCCTGCAAGGCATGATCCGCTATCTCGTGCGCATGGAGCCGGGCGTGCAGACGCCGGAGGAAACGCTTGCTTCCGGCGCCGGGTCCTGCCGCGACACCGCGTGGCTCCTCGTGCAGATCATGCGGCACATCGGTCTGCCGGCCCGCTTCGTCTCCGGCTATCTCATCCAGCTCCGGCCCGACGTGCGACCGATCGAAGGCGCCGCCGGAGCCGAATTCGATTTCACCGATCTGCATGCCTGGACCGAGGTCTATATTCCCGGCGCCGGCTGGGTCGGTCTCGACCCCACCTCGGGCCTGCTCTGCGGCGAAGGCCATATTCCGCTCGCCGCGACGCCGCACTACCGTTCCGCCGCGCCGATTAGCGGCATGGTCGAACCATCCGAGGTCAAGTTCGGCTTCGAGATGAACGTCACGCGGCTCGTCGAACACCCGCGGGTGACCGCGCCGTTCTCGGAGGAAGCGTGGACCGCGCTCGATGCGCTCGGCGAGAAGGTCGATGCCGATCTTAGCCGGCACGATGTGCGCCTCACCATGGGCGGCGAACCAACCTTTGTCTCGGTCGACGATTATCAGTCGGCGCAATGGAATACCGATGCGCTCGGCGCGATGAAACGCGAACGCGCCGACGAACTGATCCGGCGGCTGCGCGACCGCTTTGCGCCGGGCGGAATGCTGCACTACGGCCAAGGCAAATGGTATCCGGGCGAGCCGATTCCGCGCTGGGCCTTCGCGTTGTACTGGCGCCGCGACGGCGTGCCGATCTGGCGCGACGAAAGCCTGGTCGCGCGCGAAGCTGCGGCGCCGCAGGCCTCAACCGCGGATGCGCGGCGCTTTGCCGAAGGCGTCGCCGCACGCGCGGGACTAATGGCTGAGTTCGTGCAGCCGGCTTATGAGGACCCGGTGGACCGGATGCTCAAGCTCGGCCTGATGCCGCACAACATCGATCCGAGCGATCCCAAGAGCGACGACCCGCACGAGCGCGCGCGCGTCCTGAAATTGTTCGACGATCATCGCGGCGAGCCGAAAGGCTTCGTGCTGCCGCTGCAGCGCTGGACCGCGCAGGCCAAACCGGGATGGCTGAGCGAAATCTGGCGGACGCGCCGCGGCAGGCTGTTTCTGGTCCCCGGCGACTCGCCGCTCGGGCTGCGGCTGCCGTTGTCATCGCTGCCGGCGCTCGGGCCGGTCGATTATCCGCACCTCGTGCCGGCGGACCCGTTTGCGGAGCGCCAGCCGCTGTCCGATCCGCGCCTCACCCATCCAATCAGCACGCACGCCATTCACGCATCCACCGGCGCCACGGATTCGCCGCCGCTGGCGCCAGAGACGCTGGTGCTGCAACGGGCGCTGGCCGGATCCGCGATCGATGACGGATCCGCGATCCCGGTACGCACCGCTTTGTCGGTCGAAGTGCGCGACGGCCGCTTGTGCGTTTTCATGCCGCCGGTCGAGACGCTCAATGACTATCTCGATCTCGTCGCCACCATCGAAGCGACCGCGGCCGAGCTCGGCCTGCTGATCCATCTCGAAGGCTATGCGCCGCCGCCCGACCCGCGTCTCAACGTCCTGAAAGTGACACCCGACCCAGGCGTAATCGAGGTCAATGTGCAACCGGCGGCATCGTGGCGCGAAGCCATCGACATCACGCGCGGCGTCTATGAGGACGCCCACCGCGCGCGGCTCGGCACCGATAAATTCATGCTCGACGGCAGGCACACCGGTACCGGCGGCGGCAATCACGTCGTGCTTGGCGGACTGAACGCCGCCGACAGCCCGTTCCTGCGGCGGCCCGATCTGCTCAAGAGCCTGGTGCTCTACGCGCTGCGCCGACCATCGTTGTCGTATTTGTTCTCCGGCTTGTTCGTCGGACCCACCAGCCAGGCGCCGCGCATCGATGAGGCGCGGCAGGATTTGCTCTACGAGCTCGCGATCGCGGTCGGCAAAGTACCGCCGCCGGGCGGCGCGGACTGGGTGCCGCCCTGGCTGGTCGACCGACTATTCCGCAATATCCTGGTCGACGTCACCGGCAACACCCATCGCACCGAGATTTGCATCGACAAGCTGTTTTCGCCGGACGGTCCGACCGGTCGGCTCGGGCTGGTCGAATTCCGCTCGTTCGAAATGCCGCCGGACGCGCGCATGAGCCTCGCCCAGCAATTGCTGCTGCGCGCGCTGATCGCCTGGTTCTGGCGGGCGCCGCTTGACGGCAAGCCGGTGCGCTGGGGCACCGCGCTGCACGACCGCTTCATGCTCGAACATTTCGTCTGGGAGGATTTCCTCGGCATTTTGGACGATCTGAAATACGCCGGTTATATTTTCGATCCGGGCTGGTTCGAGGCCCAGCGGCAATTCCGCTTCCCGCTATGCGGCCGTGTGCACCATGGCGGGGTCGATCTCGAACTGCGGCAGGCGATCGAGCCCTGGTACGTACTCGGCGAGGAAGGCAACCAAGGCGCCACAGTGCGCTTCGTCGACTCTTCCGTCGAGCGGCTGCAGGTCAAGGTCACCGGCTTGAACGTCGACCGTCACGTCGTCACCTGCAACGGCCGGCGCGTGCCGCTGACGGCGACAGGCCGCTCCGGCGAATTCGTCGCCGGCGTGCGGTTTAAGGCTTGGGCTCTGACGGCGTCGCTGCAGCCCACCGTCGGCGTGCATGCGCCGCTCACATTCGATATTGTCGACACGTGGAATCGGCGTTCGCTGGGCGCCTGCGTCTATCACGTGGCGCATCCCGGCGGACGCAACTACGAGACTTTCCCGGTCAATTCCTACGAAGCCGAAGCACGGCGGCGGGCGCGCTTCCAGGACCACGGCCATACCGGCGGGGTGATCGACGTGCCGCCGCTTGAGCCGTCGCTCGAATATCCGACCACGCTCGACTTGCGACGTCCGAACTGAAGATCATTCCGTGCAGACCAGCGAAATCGCGCCATGGCATTGCAATTTCCCAGCGCTCTTGACGCACCGAATGCCAGCCTGGAGCCGCTGATTTCCGGCTATCGGCCGCTGCACGGCGTGTTCGACGAGATGATGGACGGCAATGGGCGGATACGCGCGCATTGGCAGCCGTTCCTCACTACGCTCGCTGCACTCGGCAGCGATGAGATCAATCGCCGCTTTGCGGCGGCGGACCGCTATCTGCGCGATTCCGGCGTGTTCTATCGGGTTTATGAGGATGCCGCCGGCATCGAGCGGCCGTGGCCGCTGAGCCACATCCCGCTGATCATCGAGCCCGGCGAGTGGCGGCAGCTGGAAGCCGGTTTGATCCAGCGCGCCGAATTGCTCGAGGCTGTCTTGGCGGATTCCTACGGCCCGGGAACGCTGACGCGCGACGGCCGGCTACCCGCCGCATTGATTGCCGGCAATCCGGAATTCCTGCGACCTTTGGTGGGCGTCGAGCCGCCCGGCGGCGCGCATCTGCGCTTCTACGCCGTCGACATCGGCCGCGGCTCCGACGGCCGCTGGTGGGTGCTCAACGATCGCGCCCAGGCGCCGTCCGGCGCCGGCTACGCGATTGAAAACCGTCTCGCACTGTCGCGCGCCATTCCCGATATCTATCGCAAGGCGCGCGTCGAGCGCGTCGCGCCGTTTTTCCAGGCCTTCCAGGCCGAATTGTCCGCTCTCAACCGCCGCGACGACGCTCGTATCAGCCTGCTCACGCCCGGGCCGATGAACGAGACCTATTTCGAGCACGCTTATCTTGCCCGCTATCTCGGCCTTCTGTTGGTCGAGGGCGAAGATTTGATCGTACAGGACGACGGCGTCTTTATCCGCACCGTGTCGGGGCTGCGCCGCACCGAAGTGCTGCTGCGCCGCATTGACGCCGATTTCGCCGATCCGCTGGAGCTCAACGCCGCATCGCGGCTCGGCGTCGCCGGCCTCTTGCAGGCGGTGCGCGACGGCAAGGTCATCATCATCAATGCGCTCGGCGCCGGCCTCGTCGAGGCGCGCGCCATGCTGGCGTTCTTGCCGGCGCTGGCACCGATCGTGCTCGGCGCCGAGCTGAAAATGTCGAATGTCGCGACTTGGTGGCTCGGCCGCGCCGATATGCGCGAGGAGATGATCGGCAAGCTCGACAGCATGGTGATTGCATCGGCATTCACCGAGCAGCTTCCCAACGCGCAGCTCGGCAGCGAAATACTAGGCGCCCGGCTCGACGCGGCGCAGCGACAGGCGCTGATGCAGTCGATCCGCGACCGTGGCATCGATTACGTGGCTCAGGAGGCGGTCACGCTGTCGAGCATGCCGGTGTGGCGCGACGGCCGGCTACAGCCGCGGCCGTTCACGCTGCGGCTGTTCCTCGCCCGGGCCGGCGAGCGCTGGCAAGTTTTGCCCGCCGGTTTCGTGCGCATCGCCGAGGACATCGATGCGCGCGCCGTCAGCTTGCAACGGGGCGCCGCGACGGCGGACGCCTGGGTGCTGGCACACGGCCCGGTGGCCGAGACCACGCTGCTGCCCACCGCGGAACGGATGCCGGTGCAGCGCGCCAGTGGACTGTTGCCGAGCCGCGCCGCCGACAATTTGTTCTGGGTCGGACGTTATGTGGAGCGCGCCGAAGCGACGCTGCGGGTGGTGCGCGCCATCATCAACCGGGTCGCCGAAGCCGACGACGCGGCGGCGCCGGTCATTGCCACCATGGGCGCGCTGCTCGCCGCGTGGGACGCCATCCCGCCCGACAGCACCACCGCGCCCGCGGCCCTCACCGCGCGCGCGGTGTTGACGCGGACGGATCTGGACGGATCGCTGCCGCGGCTTGTGAGCTCGGCGCGTTTCGCCGCTTCTGTCATTCGCGACCGCTTTTCGCCCGATGCCTGGCGGGCGATCAACGACCTCGCCAAATTGATTGCAGCGCCGCTTGCCGGCGGCCCCACCGAAAGCGCGATTGCCGAGCGCGTGGAAGCAGCGTTACGCATCATCGCGGCGTTATCCGGTCTGGCGCAGGAAAACATGACGCAACTTGCCGGCTGGCGTTTTCTCGAGCTCGGCCGCCGCATCGAACGCGCGCTGCTGACCTGCCGGCTCACTCGCGCCTTGGCGCAATCCGGCACCGCCGATGGCGAGCTCGACGTGCTGTTGGAGCTCGCCGACAGCCAGATCACCTATCGGCAGCGCTATGTGATGATCGCCGCGCCGGCGCCGGTCATCGACCTCGTCGTGCTCGATCCGAACAATCCGCGTTCGGTGCTCTACCAGCTCGATCGCATCGAGGCGCATCTACGCGCGCTGCCGAGACGCAGCTCCAGCGGTCGTTTGTCGCCGGTTCAGCAAATCGCCGCGGCCATCGCCACCCGGCTGCGCACCGCGGAAGCCGGCGCCGTCAACGAGACCTTGATCGCCGATATCGAGCAGGCGCTGATGAAATTGTCGGACGCCATCACCGCGGCCTATCTCGCCAACAATGAGCGCTCCGAACCGGTCTGGGAGGCGCTGGCGTGATTTACGACGTACGGCAGACGACGACCTGCAGCTATGCGAGTCCGGTGGCGCGTGCGCGCCACGTGCTCCGGCTCACGCCGGTGTCGCGCGACGGCGAGCGCGTCCACGTCGCGGCGTTGCAGATCGTGCCCGAGCCGGCGCACCGGCGCGAGGGTCAGGACTTTTTCGGCAACCGCCTGACCTGGATCGAAATCAATGAGCCGCACGAGACGCTGACGGTGAAACTGTCGGCGCGGGTCGCGGTGGATGCGGAGCCTGTCCCCCCTGAAACCCCGCCCTGGGAAGACGTGCGCGAGGCGGCGTTTGCGACCAGCGAGCTCGGTCCGCTGTCGCCCGCGCATTTTCTGTTCCCGAGCCGCATCGTCTCGCTCGATCCAGAGATCCGCGACTACGTCCGGCAAAGTTTTCCGCCGAGACGCCCCGTGCTGGAGGGGGCCATCGAGCTGACTGCCCGCATGAAAGCGGACATCGTCTATGAGATCGGCGCCACTACCGTCACCACCACACCGCCGATGTCGTTCGCGCTGCGCCGGGGCGTCTGTCAGGACTATGCACATATCATGATTTCAGGGCTGCGCGGGATCGGCCTGCCGGCGGCCTATGTCAGCGGCTATCTGCGCAGTGCCCCGCGCACCGACCCGACGCGGCTGCAGGGCGCGGACGCCATGCACGCCTGGGTGCTGCTGTGGTGCGGCGCGGCAGCGGGCTGGATCGGGCTCGATCCGACCAATGGAATTTTGGCGGGCGAGGATCACGTCACGCTGGCGATCGGCCGCGACTACACCGACGTCGCGCCAATGGACGGCGTGATTCTGGGGTCCGGGGGGCAACACATTGACGTTGCCGTCGCCGTCACGCCAGCCGCTTGATCGCGGCCGCGATCGTCAGGCGCCGGTTGCGGTTTTTGCCAATGCCGCCAGTGCCGCGGCAAGGCGACTCGTCACCTCGGTAACGCCGCTCGCACCATGGCGCCGCGCGATCCAGCCCGGGTCATTGTAGGTGAGCCAGACCTTGCCGTCGGCATCCTCCCAGACCAGCGCCTTCAATGGCAGATCGATGCCGATGGTCTGTTTGGCCTGCATCAGCGGCGTACCGCCTCTGGCGTTGCCAAAGATCAGGACTTCGGTCGGCCGCAGCGCCATGCCGGCCTCCTTGGCGCCGGCGGCATGATCGATACGTGCGAATACGGTCATGCCTTTGGCGGCTATTTCGGCTGCGAGCTGGTCGGCCGTCGCCTTCGCGCCGTGCGCGCTTGGCAGCGTTATCAAGCCATTCTCGGTCATTGCTGACGCTCCAGTCTGGGTATGTCGCCCCGGTATTGACCTTCGCCCCCCGGCGCGAGAATAAGGCCGTTAAAGCCTGAGGAAAATAAGATATGGCCGACGACAAGAATGAGAAAGCGGCCCACACGCTCGCCGACCATCTGTACGGCCGCGACGTCGTCCATATTCACGCCGACGATTCCGACCACGACCACGACCACGATTTCGACGACGACGACGGCCCGCTCGAGGACAACCCGCTGTGGCGGCAAGACAACGTCACGCTGATGACGGTGGGCATCGACATCGGCTCCTCCGGCACGCAGGTCATTTTCTCGCGCGTTCATTTGCGCCGCTTGGCGGAGGATCTGACCAGCCGCTATTACGTCGTCGCGCGCGAGACCTTGTTTCATTCGCCGGTCGCGCTGACGCCCTATCAGAGCGAGGAGCGTATCGATGACGCCAAGCTCGGCGCCATCATCGACGACGCTTATGTCGCGGCGAATATTTCACCGAAACAGATCGATACCGGCGTCGTCATTCTCACGGGTGAAGCGCTGCGGCGTGACAACGCGCGAGGCATTGCCAAGATCCTGTCCGAGCAAGGCGGCGAATTCGTCACCGCGACGGCCGGCCACCACATGGAGGCGATGCTGGCGGCGTATGGTTCGGGCGCCGCGCGAGTTTCGAACGATGAAGGTAAGCGCATTCTCAATATTGACATCGGCGGCGGCACCACCAAGCTCGGCCTCGTCGAGAACGGCAAGGTGATCGCGACCGCCGCGGTGCATATCGGCGGCCGCCTGCAAGTGGTCGAGGACGGCAAGATCGTCCGCCTCGATCCGGCAGGGAAGCATCACGCCAAGCGCGCCGGTTTTTCCTGGAACCGCGGCGATGCCGCCACGACCACCGAGTTGCAGAAAGTCGCCAACGACATGGCCGATGCGCTGCTTGCAGCCGTGACCGCGCGGCCCCTGCCCCACGACATTGCGCATCTTTATCTCACCGACCCGATCGCCGAGCTCGGCCGCATCGACGGTGTAATGTTTTCGGGCGGCGTCGCCGAATACATTTATGAGCGCGAAGCGCGCGATTTTGGCGATCTCGGTCACAAGCTCGGCCGCGCCATTGCCGCCCGCATCGCGCAAGGCGCCTTTCCCTGGCCGGTGCTGCCGGCCGGCGAGTGCATCCGCGCCACCGCGCTCGGCGCCTCCGAATACAGTGTGCAGCTGTCCGGCAACACCAGCTACATTTCCGCGCCCGGCATTTTGTTGCCGCGCCGCAATCTCCAGGTCGTACAGCCGCCCTTCGTTCCCGGCGAAAACGTCGATCCCGAGGAACTGGCGCAGGCGATCCGCAGCCACGTCACCGCATTCGACCTCGACGGCACCGACCGCGATATGGCGCTCGCTTTGCGCTGGACAGGTTTGCCGTCCTATCCGCGGCTCGCTGCCTTCGCTGCAGGCATCAAAAATGGGCTTGCCAACCGTATCACCAAAAAACTGCCGCTCTACATCATGCTCGACGGCGACGTGGCGCAGACGCTCGGCCACATCCTGCGCGACGAGCTTAATGTCGAAAGCGAAATTCTGGTCATTGACGGCGTGGTGTTGTGGGATTTCGATTATATCGATCTCGGCCGCATCCGCATGCCGTCCTACACAGTGCCGGTGACCATCAAATCGCTGGTGTTCAACGAAGACCCGCGCGGCCCGGGCCCGCGCCAACGCCTGCACCACCACGAGCATGATCATGAGCACGAGCATGGCCAAGAACAGAACCATGAACACGACCATGGGCACAGCCATGAGCACGGCCATCATCACCACGGCCACGATCACACTCACGCGCATGATCATGCCCACGAAAGCACGGAACCGCGCCGTCGCTAGGGTTTAGCGTTTCGGTCAGTTTTTCGCTAAGATCGCTACCGAGGGAAATAAGCAAGGTAAGCCCATGGCCAAGAACGCCGTCGTTTCGGAAGAGCTCGCCAGCAAGTTCAAGACCGAGAAGGAAACGCCCTATACCCGCTGGGTGAAGGCCGAAGGCCTCGACATCATCCCGTCCTTCTACGTGAAGAACCTGAACACCGTCACGCTCAAGCCCTGGGCACGGCGCGGCGGCAATGCGGTGTTCCTCAACCACGACGCCTCGCGCACCTCGAACGACTGTTATGTGATGGAAATCCCGCCGGGCAAGAGCCTTCTCCCGCACCGCCAGCTCTACGAAGAAATGATCATGGTGCTGTCCGGCCGCGGCTCGACCACGGTATGGAACGACGCCGGCGCCCGCATCACCTTCGAATGGGGACCGGGCGCGCTTTTCGCCATCCCGCTGAACTGCCATCACCAGCACTTCAACGGGTCCGGCAAGGAGCCGGCGCGTTATGTCGCCGTCACCAATGCGCCGCCGGTGATCAATCTCTACGAAGACCTCGATTTCATCTTCAACACTAAATACGACTTCAAGGACCGCTTCGCCGGCGAGCCGGATTATTTCTCATCCAAGGGCGAACAGAAGGGATTTCTGCTGACGACGAATTTCGTCCCTGACGCGGTCAACATTCCGCTGATCACCGCGGCGGAGCGCGGCGCCGGCGGCGGCCATATCCGCTTCAACATGGCCAAAGGCTCGCTGAACAGCCACATCTCGCAATTTCCGATCGGCACCTACAAGAAGGGTCACGCGCACGGCCCCGGCGCCCATGTCATCGTGCTGTCGGGCGAAGGCTTTTCGATGATGTGGCCGGAGGGCGAGGAGCCGCAACGCTACGATTGGGAGATCGGCACCATGATCGTGCCGCCCAATATGTGGTTTCACCAGCACTTCAATATCGGCACCACGCCGTCGCGCTACCTCGCGTTCAAGCACGAGGGCGTCGCGATCCGCAACGCGCAGGGCGTGCCGAAGGCGTGGATCTCACGGCGCGTCGGCGGCGATCAGATCGATTACATCGACGAGAAACCGGAAATCCGCCGCATCTTCGCGACGGAGCTCGCCAAACACGGCATCGCGTCGCGCATGGATGCGGCCTACGCCAAGGAACAGGCGGAGCTCGGCGTGAAGACGGCATAGCGATGTCCTTCGATCAAATAATGCTGCAGCTTGGCGTTGCGTCATTGATGCCGTCGCGTCGGGGATTATGAAGCCTGCGCCCTTCGACTATCACGCGCCGCGGCAGCTTAAGGAAGCGGCCGAGCTTCTGGCGACGCTCCCCAACGCGAAAATCCTTGCCGGCGGCCAGTCGCTGGTGCCGATGATGAACTTCCGTTACGTGATCGTCGATCATCTCGTCGATCTCGGCCACGTCGACGACCTGCGCGGCATCGCCGTGATCGATGGGCGACTGCGCATCGGCGCCATGATGCGGCAGCGCGATCTCGAAACCTCACCGGAGATCGCGCGGCATTGCCCGCTGCTCGCCGAAGCGCTGCACCATGTCGGCCATCGTCAGACGCGCAACCGCGGCACCATCGGCGGCTCGCTCGCGCATGCCGATCCGGCCGCCGAATTACCGGCAGTGTGCGCCGCCTATGACGCGGTTTTGCATCTCGCCAGTATTCGCGGCCTGCGGTCTGTGCCATTTCGCGAGTTCGGCCTCGGCTTCATGACGACGGCGCTGGCGCCCGACGAAATGATCGCGGCCGTCGAGTTGCCGATTTGGCGGCTCGGTCACGGCCACGGCATTCATGAATTCGCCCGCCGCCACGGTGATTTCGCCCTGGCCGGCGCCGCGGCGCTGCTTGATATCGGCGCCGACAATGTGGTGCGGCGTGCTGCGCTTTCTGTGTTCGGCGTCGCCGAACAGCCGGTACGGGTCGATGCCGCCGAAGCTGCGCTCGCCGGCAAGGCGATCGATGCCGCGGCGATTCGGAGCGCGGCCGCGGCGGCATGGCTGATCGAGCCCATTTCCGATATTCATGCCGGCGGCGAGTATCGGCGGCATCTGGCGCAAGTGCTCAGCGCCCGTGCGCTGACCGACGCGGCGCGGCGTGCCGGAGTCGACGTGTGACGAGTAGAGTGGCGTATGGCTAAGCAGGCGACGCGGATCACGGTGAACGGCAAGTCGCACGCTCGCGTCGTTGAATCGCGTCTGACGCTGGCGGACTTTCTGCGTCACGAGCTTGGCCTCACCGGCACGCATCTCGGCTGCGAGCACGGCGTCTGTGGCGCCTGCACGGTATTGGTCGACGGCCGCACCGCCCGCGCCTGCCTGATGTTCGCGGTGCAAGCCAATGGCAGTGAGGTGACCACGGTCGAGGGCCTGACGCCCGATAACGGGCTATCGGTGCTGCAGCAGGCGTTCATGGACAATCACGGCCTGCAATGCGGCTTCTGTACGCCGGGCATGCTGATCACGCTCACCGAATTGTTGCGCGACAACGCCGCGCCGAGCGAAGACGATGTGCGCGACGCGCTCACCGGCAACCTCTGCCGCTGCACCGGTTACGCCGGCATCGTCAAAGCCGCGCTCGACGCTGCGCAAAGGCTGCGTGGCGGGTCCGGAGCTTAAGCGATGGGCGCAAAACATTTTGGCGCGCGAGTAAAGCGGCTCGAAGATCCGGCGCTGCTATCCGGGCGCGGCCGCTTCGTCGACGATCTGAAATTGCCGGCCCTGCTGCATGCCTGCTTCGTGCGCTCGCCGCACGCCCACGCCATGGTGCGCAGCATCGACATTCGCGCCGCCATGACGATGCCGGGCGTCCATGCGGTGCTCACCGCCGACGACCTGCCTGAGCCGATGCGCCGGATGCCGATCCCGATGCTCACACCCAATCCGGCTATCGCGACGCCGCGGACGCAAACGGCGCTGGCGCGCGACGAAGCCTGTTACGTCGGCCAACCGATTGCTGTGGTGATCGCCGATTTGCGCTATATCGCCGAGGACGCCGCGGCGGCAGTTGTCGTCGATTACGACGTGCTCGCCGCCGCCGGCGATTGGCGCGTCGCCATCAAGGACGACGGCCCGCGCGCGCACAGCGATCTCGCTTCGAACGTCATCGCCCGCTTCCCGCTCGCTTACGGCGACGTCGATGCAGCGTTCGCGAATGCCGCACATGTGTTCGAAGAAGTGCTCTGGCAGCATCGCGGCGGCGGCATGGCGCTTGAGACGCGCGCGGTGCTGGCAACTCACGATCCGGTGGCGGACGTGCTGACGGTATGGTCCGGCACGCAGACGCCGCATCTTGGCCGCGGCACGCTTGCCGATCTGCTCGATCGCAATCTCGAATTGATCCGCATGATCGCACCGGACGTCGGTGGCGGTTTCGGGCCGAAGGCAATCTTCTACCCGGAAGAAGCGGTGATCCCGGCGGCGACGCTCAAGCTTGGGCGGCCGGTGAAATGGATCGAAGATCGCCGTGAGCATTTCCTCTGCGCGACGCAGGAGCGCGATCAATATTGGGACATGGCGATCGCCGTCGATTGTGATGGCAAGATTCTGGGCGTGCGCGGCCGCATGCTGCACGACAGCGGCGCCTTCGTACCGTGGGGCATCATCATGCCGTACATCGCCGCGGTGACGGTGCCCGGTCCCTATGTGGTGCCGGCCTATCGGCTAGAGACCGTCGTCGTTCTCACCAATAAAGTGCCGACCACGCCGGTGCGCGGCGCTGGCCGGCCGCAGGCGGTGTTCGCGATGGAGCGGCTGCTCGATCGCGTCGCGCGCGAGCTCTTGCTCGATCGCGCCGAAGTGCGGCGGCGCAATTTCATCCGGCCGGAGCAGATGCCTTACGCGGTCGGCCTGCTGTTCCGCGACGGCAAGCCGCTGGTTTATGACAGCGGCGATTATCCCAAAGGACAGGACGAAGCGTTGCGGCTTGCCGGCTATGAAGGTTTCCGCGAGCGGCAGCGCGCGGCGATCGAGCAAGGCCGGCTGATCGGTATCGGCATTGGCAATTACGTCGAAGGCACCGGGCTGGGCCCGTTCGAGGGCGTCACCGTGCGCGTCTTACCGAGCGGCAAGGTCGCGGTCGCGACCGGCGCCACCAATCAGGGCCAGGGCACTCGCACCACTTTGTCGCAGATCGTCGCCGAGCAAGTCGGCTGCCGCATCGAGGACGTCGTGATGACGATCGGCGATACCGGCGCCATCGCCCAAGGCGTTGGCGCTTTCGCCAGCCGCCAGGCGGTCAATGCCGGCTGCTCGGCGCAGCTCGCCGGCGAAGCGGTGCGTAAGCAGATCATTGCGCTGGCGGCGCGTGCGCTCGGCGTCGAGGAAGACAAGATCGATCTTGAAGACGGCTTGGCTGTTGCGACGACCGGCAATCGGCCGACCATTCCGTTCGGCGAACTGGCGCGCTTGGCACAGGGCACCCCCGGCGTGTCGCTGCCGGCCGGCCAGGCGGCGGGGCTCGAGCACACCGCTTATTACACTCCGCCGCAGGCCGCCTATTGTTCCGGCACCCATGTCGCCGAAGTCGAAGTCGATCACATGACCGGCGGTGTGAAGGTCCTCAGCTACACAGTAGCTCACGACAGCGGCCGCGTGATCAACCCGCTGATCGTCGACGGCCAAGTCCAGGGCGGCGTCGCTCACGGTATCGGCAATGCGCTTCTTGAATGGATGCAATACGACGACAACGCCCAGCCGCTGACCACCACCTTCGCCGACTATTTGCTGCCGATGGCGACCGACGTGCCGACCTGCACCATCGCTCATGTGGAGACGGTCAACCCGCTCAATCCGCTCGGCGTCAAAGGCGCCGGCGAAGGCGGCACCATTCCGGCGGCGGCGGCGATCATCGCCGCGATCGAGGACGCACTCTCGCCATTCAGCGTGCATTTCGCCGAAACGCCGCTCACTCCCGAACGCATCGTCGCGGCGCTGCGCGCCGCCGGCGCTTATGAAAGGTTGTTTGCCGCATGACCGACCCAGAAAATGCCATCACGCCGTTTTGGCGTTTCTCGCTGAACTTCTATCGCCAAACCGGCGTCTCCGATGCATGCATCGCCTTGCAGGACGGCTGCGGTATCGACGTCAATCTGCTGCTGTTTTTGTTATGGCTCGCGTCGGAGGGCCGGCAATTGTCGCCCGACGACGTCAAGAAGCTGGACGATCAGGTGCGCAGCTGGCGGGAGCTCACCATCATTCCGATCCGCGATACGCGCCGCAAGCTCAAAGGCGCGGTCACGCTGGTCGGGCCGGGCAAGCAGGAGGCGTTCCGCAATAAGGTGAAGGCGGTCGAGCTGGAGGCCGAGCAATTGCAGCAAGAGGCGCTTTACAACTTCACCAAATCAGGCCCCCTTGGCGCACAAGGATCGCCGCGGGCGGCGGCGCGGGCGAATATCGGGGCCTATGAGCGCGCGATGGGAGCCGGCTTTCCCAAAGGCGCCGTTGATCTCCTCGCGGCTGCCTTCGACAGCATCGCGGCCTGACCGGGCCCCTACTGGAACGGCGCGCCGCGTCGTGGCACAACCCCGGCAAAGAGAAAGAGGGCAGGAATGGCCAAAACTGCGGCGCGGCTGATTGTCGGCATATCCGGCGCCTCGGGCACGATCTACGGCGTGCGGCTTCTGGAAATGCTGCGCAAGGCCGAGATCGAGACCCATCTGGTCATGTCCAAGTCGGCGGAAATGACGCTGGTCTACGAGACCGACATCAAGCCCAAGGACGTGCGGGCGCTCGCCTCGGTGAATTACCCCGTCAGCGATATCGGCGCGGCGATCTCCTCGGGCTCGTTTCCGACCATGGGCATGATTATCGCGCCGTGCTCGATCCGCACCATGAGCGAGATTGCGACCGGCGTAACCGCGTCGCTGTTGTCCCGCGCGGCCGACGTCGTGCTCAAGGAAAAGCGCCGGCTGGTGCTCGCCGTGCGCGAGACGCCGCTGCACAGCGGCCATTTGCGCTCGATGACGACGCTGGCCGATATCGGTGCGGTCATCGCCCCGATCGTTCCGGCGCTCTACAACCGGCCGAAATCGGTCGACGACATCATCAACCACACCTGCGGCCGTCTCTTAGACCTCTTCGGCATCGATACCGGCACGGTCAAGCGTTGGAAGGGCGGCCCGGCGGAACCATAATTTTGCGTCATTCAGGAGGGAGGATAGCGCCATGGATCAGAAACGCTACAATATCGGACTTGCCAAACGTAAACAGGTGCTGGGCGAAGCCTATGTCGACCGCGCGCTGCAAAATGTCGACGATTTCAATCGCGATTTTCAACGCCTGCTCACCGAATATTGCTGGGGCGAAACCTGGGGCGACGAGACACTCAAGCCGCGCGAGCGTTCGATCCTCAATCTCGGCATGATCGGGGCGCTCGGCAAGATGGAAGAGTTCGCCACCCACGTGCGCGGCGCGCTCAATAACGGATTGACGCCGGACGAGATCCGGGCCGCGCTCACGCAGGTCATGATCTATTGCGGCGCACCGATCGGCGTCGACTGTTTCCGCATCGCCAAGCCTATCATCGCCGAATACCTGAAGAACAAGAAGTGACCGAAGGTCATGGCCGGGCTTGATCCGGCCATCTCCGGACGGAATTGAGGATCGTTGAATGCTCGACCAACCGGACTCCCGCCGCGCCGCCAAAGCTTCATCGGGTCAATCGGGTGGACCACCACTTGATTTTCAAGAGCATTTGGCGCGCCTCGAGGCCGAGGGACTGCTCACACGCATCGACCGGCCGATCGACAAAGGCACCGAGTTGCATCCGCTGGTGCGCTGGCAGTTCCAGGGCGGCTTGCGCGAGGACCAGCGCCGGGCGTTTTTGTTCACCAACGTGATCGACGGCCAAGGCCGCCGCTACGACGTGCCGGTTGCGATCGGCGCGCTGGCGGCGTCGCCGCGCATTTACGCCGTCGGCATGGGGCGCGCAGTCGAAGACATCGGCAAGGCCTGGATGGAGGCGATTGCCAACCCGATCGCGCCGGTCGCGGTGACTGCGGCGCCCTGCCAGGACGTCGTCATCAAGGGCGAAGCGCTGCGCCAGCCTGATGGCGGCTTAAAACTTTTGCCGGTGCCGATCTCGACGCCCGGCTATGACTCGGCCCCCTACCTCACTGCCACCGTCTGCATCACGCAGGATCCCGAGACCGGCATCCGCAACATGGGCACCTATCGCGGCGGCCTCAAAGCCACCGACCGGCTCGCCGTACGCATGGCGGCGCGGCCCGGTGGCGCCGGCGGTTATTTGCACTGGCAAAAATACCGCAAGCTCAAAAAGCCGATGCCAATCGCCATCGTGGTCGGCGCCGCGCCGGTCGTGATGTTCACCGGGCCGCAAAAGCTGCCGATCGATTGCGACGAGATGGCGGTGGCCGGCGGTCTGGCCGGTGCGCCGATCCGCGTCGTCAAGGCCGCCAGTGTCGATCTCGAGGTGCCGGCCGACGCGGAATTCGTGGTCGAGGGCCTGATCGACCCTGAGTTGCTCGAGCCCGAAGGTCCGTTCGGCGAAAGCCACGGCCATGTCGTGGTCGAAGGCTTCAACATGTCGATGCAGGTCACTGCGATCACGCATAAGCGCAAGCCGGTCTGGGCTTCGATCTTGAGCGAGGTGACGCCGAGCGAATCGAGCGTGATGAAGCGCGTTGCTTACGAGCCGCGTTATCTGTCCTATTTGCGCGACACGCTGGCGCTCAAGGGCGTGCGCCGCGTCGTCCTGCACGAGCCGCTGACCAATCTGCGCAAGGTCGTTTTCGTGCAGTTCGCGCGGGGCGTGCCGCGCACCGAAATCTGGCGCGCGCTACAAGGCGCGGCAACGCTGCAGGCCGATATCGGCAAATACGTCATCGGCGTCAGCGAGGACATCGATCCCGATAATCCCGACGCAGTGTTCTGGTCGCTCGCCTACCGCGCCAATCCGATCGAGGACGTTCACGTCATTCCCTATCGCTCGGAAGGCCACGGACCGAAATCCGGCGGCCCGAGCGAGGAATCGACGCTGCTGATCGACGCGACGCAGAAGGAGGCCTATCCACCGATCTCGCTGCCGAAGCGCGAATATATGGAGCGCGCGCAGGCAATCTGGGAGGAACTCGGCCTGCCGGCGCTGACGCCGAAGCAACCCTGGCACGGCTATTCGCTCGGCGACTGGGACGCGGTCTGGGACACCTATGCGAGCCGCGCCGTCAAAGGCCAATGGGAAGAAACCGGCAAGGAAACCTTCGCCCGCCGCCGCGCCGGTCTGACGCCGGAAACGCCGGTGAAGAGCGTGAAGGAATAACGAGCTTCACCGCGGCCTTAGCACCGTATCGACCAGCGCGGGCTTGCCGGCCTTTACCTGAGCGATGGCGCGGCGGAGCGCCGGCGGGATGTCGGCGGGATTTTCGATCGGGCCTTCGGCGTACCAGCCCATGCTCTTCGCCATGGTGGCGAAATCCGGGTCGGGGCCGGTGATGTCCTGCGCGATGTAAGCGCGCTCGACCGGCGTGCCGCGATGATGCGCGACACGGATCTGATGCTCCCAGTCGTTGTAATAAGCGCGGTTGTTGTACATCACGATCAGCATCGGGATGTTGTTCTTGGCCGCGCTCCATAGCGCGCCGGCGTCAAACATGAGGTCGCCGTCGGGTTGGATGTCGATGACGAGGCGGCCCTTGTCGCGATGCGCGAGCGCGACGCCGAGCGACACGCCGATCTGCGTGCCGGTGCCAAGCGCGTGGCCAGGATGGCGGTACGGCCTGTCGAAGTCCCACAGTTTATAGATCCATTCCTGCAGATTGCAGGCGGTGAGCACCCAGTCCTCGTCTTTGATCACCTCCCACATTTCGCAGGCCAACCGCGGCAGCGTGATCGGCACGCCGTCCCAGTCTTTCTTCGCAGCCTCGCTCCAGCCTTTAAACAAGGCGTCATGTTTTTGCGTCACCGCCTTGGTGCGCTCGGCGATGCGCTTCGCCAGCGCCGGGTCTTTAGCGATGCGCTCGCGGCAGAGCCGCGTCAGCTCGGGAATAGCGGTCAACGTGTCGCCGAGCACCCGCAGACTGCAGGTCGGCATGCGCGCATAGTCCATCG
Source organism: uncultured Alphaproteobacteria bacterium (assembly GCA_963731805.1). GTDB lineage: Bacteria > Pseudomonadota > Alphaproteobacteria > Rhizobiales > Xanthobacteraceae > BOG-931. The sequence goes on along the minus strand of CAVSWY010000020.1, from coordinate 884,137 downwards.
ACCATTTGCTCAAGTTGATCTCGCCGAAACCGACGTCGATCATCTGGCAGTCGGGACCGTAATGCGGCACGACTTCGCGCTTGCTGCGATCGATATAATGCGTCGATTTCTCCCAATCGCGCACATCGAGCATCAAAATGAGATCGGCGTCGCGGAAGACTTCCTTCTCGCAACTGAGATTAAGCGGATGGCGGTTGGGGAAATTCAGCCGCGCATGAACGTCGAACACCGCGGCGCCGACGGTTTCCGCCAACGCCACCAGATTGTCGAAGCCGTCCGATGAGCGCGCGACATATTCGGCCATCAGCACTGGATATTTCGCCGCCAGAAGCCGGTCGGCGACCGCGGCCAGCGCCGTGTTGTCGGCGGCCATCGGTACCGGCACTTTGTTGGTCGATGGCGGCGGCAGCGCGACGTCCTTTTCCAGCGGCTGCTCCTGCAGCCACGCGTCGTAGCACATGTAGATCGGGCCCTGCGGCTCGGTCATCATCGCCGCATAAGCGCGCGCAAAGGAATCCGGAACGCCTTCGATGCTGGCCGGCTGGTAATCCCACTTCACGTAATGGCGCAGTTGCTCGCCGTTGACGTTGGCGGTGTGGATCCAATCGATGAACGGACGGCGGCGGCTTTCGTCCATCGGACCGGTGGCGCCGATGACGAAGACCGGGCAACGATCAATATAGGCGTAATAGATGCCCATTGTGGCATGCAGCATGCCGACGATATCGTGCACGATCGCCACCATCGGCCGGCCGGTCGCCTTGGCGTAACCGTGAGCGATCTGCACGGCGATCTTCTCGTGCTGGCACAAAAGAATAGGCGGATGATTGCCGCCGTAATTGACTAGCGAATCGTGCAAGCCCCGATAGCTGGCGCCGGGGTTGAGCGCGATATATGGAAAGTCGTAGCGCCGGAGCAGATCGACGATGACGTCCGACTGCCAGGCTTTCTTGGCGTAGCTGACGGGCGCCTCCGGTTTGGCGACGTCGTTCATTTCACTTTCCTTTTGTTGAATTTATCGCGCGGCCTGGGTGTCGCGTCGCTGTAAGGCGCTCGCGGCGGCGTGGATGGCGGCGCGGATGCGCTGATAGGTTCCGCAGCGGCAGATATTGGTAATCGCGATATCAATATCGGCGTCGGTCGGCTGCGGCTTTTCCCGGAGCAGCGCCACGACCGCCATCATCATTCCGGTCTGGCAATAGCCGCACTGCGGCACATCGTGATCGATCCAGGCTTGCTGTACCGGATGCAGCTTGCCGTCCTGCGCCAATGCCTCGATCGTGGTGATCTGCGCGGCACCGATTGTGCCGACCGGGACCTGGCACGACCGGGTGGCGACGCCACTGATATCCACGGTGCAGCAGCCGCATAGGGCGACGCCGCAGCCATATTTGGTGCCGGTGAGCCCGATCGTGTCGCGTAGCACCCACAAAAGCGGCGTATCGGCCTCGACATCGACGTTGTGGGTCTTTCCGTTGACCGACAGCGCAATCATGCTCGCCTTTCCTGGAATGGGTGCATCCACCGGCAAGGTTATCCGGTTCGATTTCATTGGCAAATGCCCATTCGGCGGGCTCCGGGCGCTTGGCGGACACTTTTCGGGCGCGGGTGCCTTCGGATGTGGCCCCGGGCCAAGGGCCCGGGCAGATTGCCACGCTCCCGGTCACTCTCTTTTCACGCGCGTCAATCCAGGGCATTCTTGACCCGACCCTGCCGCGTCATGCCCTAAAAGGCCTGCCCGTCAGCACCACGAATCAGAAACACGCATTTTGGAGGGAACCAATGAGTTATCGTATCACCCGGCGCGGCATTAACGCCGGAATCGGCGCCGCGCTGATTTCGCCGGCGCTGGGCCGAACGCCCGCTGTCGCGCAGGGCGCCGCACCGATCAAAATCGGCTTCAGTATGGCGCTGACCGGCCCGCTCGCGCCCAACGGCAAGCAGGCGTTGCTCGGCGCTCAGATTTGGACGGAGCAGGTGAACGCCAAGGGTGGTTTGCTCGGCCGCCAGGTACAACTGGTGAACTACGACGATCAATCCAATCCGTCGACCGTGCCCGGCATCTATACCAAGCTGCTTGACGTCGACAAATGCGACCTCATCGTCTCGGGCTATGCAACGAACATGGTGGCCCCGGCCATTCCAGTCGTCATGCAGAGGGGCAAGGTCTTCATCGGCCTATTCGCGCTCGACGCCAACGGCGAGTTTCACTATCCGAAATATTTCTCGATGTTGCCGTCCGGCCCGACGCCGCGAGAGTCTTTCACCGAAGGATTTTTCCAGGTCGCGGTTGCGCAGAATCCGAAGCCGCAAACCATCGCGATTGCCGCCGAAGACGCCGACTTCTCACATAACGCCGCCGAGGGCGCGCGCAACAATGTAAAGAAGTACGAACTCAAGAGTGTCTATGACAAGACTTATCCGCCAAACACGACGGACTTTTCGCCGATCATCCGCGCGATTCAGGCGACCAATCCGGATCTGGTCGTGTTCTGCTCCTATCCGCTGAGCTCGGTGGGGCTGCTGCAATCCGCCAACGAACTCGGTTTCAAGCCGAAGATGATGGGCGGCGCGATGGTCGGGCTGCAGGCCACGGTTTTCAAAGACAAGCTGAAGTCGCATTTGAACGGCGTCGTGAATTACGAAACCTGGGTGCCGTCGCCAAAACTGATGGCGCCTGCGGCGGACTTCTTCAAGACTTACCAGTCCCGCGCGGCGGGGCTCGGCATTGATCCGCTCGGCTATTATCTCGGCGGCTGGGGCTACGCCTATTTCCAGGTGCTGCAACAGGCCATCGAGGGCACCAAGAGCATCAACGACGACAAGCTCGCCGACTACATGCGCAGCCATGCGTTCAACACGATCATGGCGCAGGGCATCAAGTTCGGAAAAAACGGCGAATGGACGAAATCCGCGATGTTGCAGGTGCAGTATCACGGCATCACCGACGCCGCGAACCTCGAGACCTGGCGCGGCATGAGCTATCAGACCGTGGTCACGCCGGCCGACGAAGCGACCGGCAAAGTCATCTATCCTTACGAAAAAGCGCTGGGATAAGCCGCGCAACCGCTGCCCCCGCCCCGCAACGCGGGGGCAGCGAGCCATTTCCTGCTTTTGCCTGAACGTCTCGGCGTCAGGCCTAAGCCCGGCGGTCAGACCGGGTCCCATCAAACAGAAAAACTGCTCTGTGGAGGAACCCAATGAGTTGTCGCATAACGCGCCGCGGCGTCAATGCCGGCATCGGCGCCGCTCTCCTGTCACCCGCGCTCGCAACACCATCCGCTTTTGCTCAAGGCGCCGCGCCGATCAAAATCGGCTTCGGCATGGCGCTAACCGGCCCGCTTGCCGTCAACGGCCAGCAGGCGCTGCTCGGCAGCCAGATCTGGGAAGAGGAAATCAATGCCAAAGGCGGCCTGCTTGGCCGGCAGGTCCAGCTCATCCATTACGACGATCAATCCAATCCTTCGACGGTGCCCGGCATCTATACGAAGCTGCTCGACGTCGATAATTGCGATCTCGTGCTAAGCGGATACGCGACCAACATGATCGCGCCCGCCATTCCCATCGTCATGCAAAAGGGCAAGGTCTTCATCAGCCTATTCGGGCTCGATGCCAACGCCGAGTTTCACTATCCGAAATACTTCTCGTTCATCCCGACTGCCGGTCCGAATCCGAAGGCGACGCTGACCGAAGGCTTCTTCCAGGTCGCGGCCGCGCAAAATCCCAAGCCGAAAACCATCGCGATCGCGGCTGAAGATGCCGAGTTCTCACATAACGCTGCCGATGGCGCGCGCGCCAATGCGAAACAGTATGGCTTCAAGGTCATCTACGACAAAACCTATCCGCCTAACACGACCGACTTTTCGCCGGTGATCCGCGCCATCCAGGCCGCCAATGCGGATCTGGTGGTGATCTGCTCCTACCCGCTGAGTTCCGTCGGCATGTTGCTCTCCGCCAACGAGCTCGGTCTGAAGCCGAAAATGTTCGGCGGCGCGATGGTCGGCCTGCAGGCCACCGCGCTGAAGAGCAAGCTGAAGTCGCACCTCAACGGCGTCGTGAACTATGACAACTGGGTACCGTCGCCAAAAATGATGGCGCCGGCGGCGGACTTCTTCAAAAAATACCAGGCACGCGCTCCGGGGCTGGGCATCGATCCGCTGGGCTACTATCTCGGCGGCTGGGGCTATGCCCGCATGCAGCTCTTGGCCGACGCGATCACAGGCGCCAAGAGCATCAACGACGACAAGGTCGCCGCCTATCTGCGCGGCCATGAGTTCACCACCATCATGGCGCCGAACGTCAAGTTCGGCAAAAACGGCGAATGGGTCAAAGCTCGTCAGCTGCAGGTCCAATATCACGACCTGACCGACGCCGCAGACCTCGAAACCTGGCGAGGCATGAACTATCAGACGGTACTGGCGCCCGCGGATGAGGTCACCGGCAAGGTCATTTATCCCTACGGCGACGCGCTCAAAGCGTAGCCGATAACGCGTAAATTCCCGGGCGTAGCGCGGCATGCAAGGACTGCCGTGCCGCCCCGGGGTTTGCGGAGGCTCGACGATCCCGGATCGGCGGTCAGCGCTGTCGCGCTGCATCGCGTCCGGGATCAGTTATTGGTGAGGAACAATGCTGCTGCCCACCTCGCTTGTCGGTTCCTATCCGCAGCCGGACTGGCTGATCGATCGCGTCAAGCTGTCGAAACAGGTGCCGCGGGTCCGTGTCGACGACCTCTGGCTGGTGGCGTCCGACAAGCTCGAAGGGGCGCAGGATGATGCCACGCTTCTGGCCATCCGCGATCAGGAGCAAGCCGGGCTCGATATCGTCACCGACGGAGAGCAGCGGCGCGAAAGCTATTCCAACCGTTTCGCCACCGCGCTCGACGGCATCGACGTCGACAATCCGGGCACGGTCATCAACCGCAACGGCCGGCCGATTCCGGTGCCGCGCGTGGTCGGCCCGATCCGGCGCACGCGCCCGATCGAGCTGCGCGATCTTGAATTTCTGCGCGCCAATACCGGCCGCGCGATCAAGGCGACGCTGCCTGGTCCGTTCACCATGGGCAAGCAGGCGAAGGACGATTACTACAAGGACGAGGAAGCTGTGGCGCTGGCTTACGCCGACGCGGTGAATGCCGAGATCAAGGACCTGTTCGCCGCCGGCGCCGACGTGGTGCAGATCGACGAGCCGTGGATGCAGCAGCATCCCGATAAGGCCCGGCAATACGGGCTCAAGGCGCTCGACCGCGCGCTCGACGGCGTCACCGGCACGGTCGCGGTGCATCTGTGCTTTGGCTATGCTGCCGTGGTGCACGACAAGCCGTCGGGCTATTCGTTCCTGCCTGAACTGGAAGGCTGTAAGGTGCAGCAGGTTTCTATCGAAGCGGCGCAGCCCAATCTCGACCTCAACGTGCTCAGGGAACTGCCGTCGAAGACTATCATCCTCGGCGTCATCGATCTGTCGGATATGACGATCGAAACGCCGCACATTGTTGCCGCGCGCATCCATGCGGCGCTCGCGCAGGTGCCGGCGGAACGGATCGTCGTGGCACCGGATTGCGGCATGAAATACCTGCCGCGCGCCGTTGCCTTCGGCAAGATGAAAGCAATGGCCGAGGGTGCCGCGATGGTACGGCGCGAGCTTACGGGCGGGTGACGGGGCGCTCCAACGCCTTGCGATCCCATTGCGCGAGGTTGGCGGCAGCTTCGTAGGTTTCCTGCAGGAACCCGAGCAGCAACGCGTCGGGATCGCTCGCCTGGCGAACCGCGTCGTAGGGCAAAATGAATTGCCCGAGATCTTTGTAGTAGGACGCTCCGGCGGTGCGCAGGCGCGTGTCGCCATAACCGGCCGGCTCGGGATAGGCATAGACGTAGAACGCTGCTTGGCCAAAGCCACCGTTTCCCGGCCAGAAGCCGCAGCTTGAGCATTCCTGTGAATAGGCTTCCGCCATGATCCAGTCTGCAACATAGGGCGTGTGACTCGTGGGCGGCGGCGCGGTGCGCCCGGAAAACCGCGTCACCGCGAGGTCGAAGCTGCCCCAGAAGAAATGCACCGGGCTTGCCTTGCCGACGAAGCCGGCGCGGAACTTACTCATGACGCGATCGGCCTGCAGCAACGCCTGCAAAAACTTATGCGCATAGACCGGGTTGTAGTGCGCATGCACGCGATCGCGGTCGAACGGCACAGCGTTCTCGATCTCGCACGGCACGGTGCTGATCGGCACGTCGATGCCAAGCCGGCGCAGCCGCTCCGTGAATTCGACATAGAAATCGGCGACCGCCATCGGCCGCAGCCCGAGATTATCGGCGCGGCCGTCACTGGTTCTGACCTCCAGCCGATGATCGGCGAAATCGAACACAATATCGAATGAGCCGCCGTCATAGGGCATCGCCGGCGCGGCAAGACCGCGCGCGGTGACCAGGAACGTCGCGTTCCACCAATGATTGACGAGCGGCGTTAGCGCGATACGGACCTTGCCGACGATCTGGGTCCAGAGCTGCAGCGTGTCGCAGGTATCGCTCCATGCCGCGAACGGCAGATCCGGCCATTGTGAATTTATGCTGCGGGTCATGGCGTCTTCCGATCGCTAAGGGACCGCCCTCCAATTCGCGGCGATATAGCCCTGCCGATCGGCGGCAACCAGCGCTTTTCCGGCAACCGCGCGATGGCCCTTGCACGACCATTGGTAGATCGTGGCATGGCCGGTCGCCGCCATCGGGATATTCGCCGCTCCGGGGTTCTGGCGGCACCACGCGGTTGCTCCCGGCAATACGCGCCGGGTATCGGCCTTGCCGCAATCGAGATTGGCGCCGACGAAACAGGCCATCAATTTCGCTCCAACGCAGCGGACAAAGGCCGCGTCGCGCGCCGCGCCAGGATCGATCTGAAATGCTTTGGCGACCGCGGCCAGTAAATCCTGCGGGACCTTCGTCGGCGCGGCGTGCGCAGGGTCCGGACAGTAGCTCTCGGCCGCCATAGCACGGTACGCCGGCATAAGAACCGCGAAGAGCAACGCCATCACGGCGACGGCCATTGCGACGTGCGTTGCAGGAGTGCGTTTGGTCACGGTCACAGCATGTCCTTGATGGCGTGGATCAGGCTGCGGTCGACACTGATGAGGTCCGCGTCGCGCGGCAGGGAGAGCTTTTCTCTCTCCTCGGGCGAAAGGCCGCGGCCCTGGAGAATGACACGGCCGTCCGAGGTGAGAAATATCGACGACGCTTCCTTGTCGTCGCTTGCCTTCCAGATCAGCTCAACGCGAAAATTGACCGCCATTGTGATGACTTACTCGGCCGCGGTCGCCTGCGCCGCCGCGGCCGCCTGCTCCTCGCGGTAAAGCCGATCGACGATGCGCCGCGCCTGGATGCCGCCGGCATCGGCGTTGATATCGACCTGCGGCGCGCCGGGGTTCAGACTGATCATGCGCTGCTGCGCGGTGAACACCGCAACATCTTCGAGGAACGCCGTCTTGATCTGCTCGAAGACGCGTTCGGTCATCGCAGCGTTGTGCGGCTCGAAATCATGCGCCTGCCCCCAGAAATAATGAGATGTGGTTTCGGTCTCCGGTGTGATGGCGTTGAGATTGCGCATACCAATGCCGCCGACGCGGCGGCCTTCCGGCGCGCCGGTGCCGGTCGGACAGGCGCCGACGTCGAGCCGCAGAAAAGCCGGCGGCGTATAATCGATGATCTGCCAGCGGTCGACATTGCCGGTGAACTTGCCGACCTTGACGAAAGTCGGCGGCGCCGGCTGATCGATGATCCAGCGCGTGACCAGGACATTGTTCGGCGCGCGCTGCACCTTGACCGCGGCGTGCTCGACCAGCGCCATATTGCCGATCGTGGTCTCGTGCACGAAGGCGAGATGGGTGAGATCGAGCAGATTATCGACGACCAGCTGCCAATGAGCCTCGACGTGCAGGTATGACGTCTTGGCGCCCCACTCCGGGTCGGACAGCCAGTGGAAATCGCAAATCTGCGCCGGATCGGCCAAAGCCGGATCGCCCATCCAGATCCAAATCCAGCGGTAGCGTTCGACTACGGGATAAGCGCGCACCCGGGCATTTTGCGGGATATGGTCCTGCCCGGGCACCCGCACGCATTTGCCCGAGCCGTCGAAGCGCAGGCCGTGATAATGGCATTGCAGGACGTCGCCGACGATCTTGCCCATCGACAGCGGCAGCTGGCGATGCGGGCAGCGATCTTCGAAGGCGTGCAGCGCACCCTCAGAAGTGCGGAACAGAACGACCGGCTCGCCGAGGATGGTGCGGCCGAGCGGCCGGTCGCGGACTTCATCGTCCAAGGCGGCGACATACCAGTAATTCCGCAGAAACATAGCATCCTCCCTGCGGCGCTTTTTCCGCCGTTCACTTTAGGCTCGCGTCACGCCGACCTCAATCCGGCATTCCGATAGACCGTCACAGCGTAAGGATTTTCATTCCCCGCGGAATGCTTATAATGCTAAGGAATTTTCGAGGGCACGCCGAGATGCCAGAAGCTGCCGGACCTGAACTGCTGCGAGAGTGGATCGAGCGAGCCGCGCGCCGTCATCCGGACAAGACATGGGTCGTGTCGGCCGAGGACGGCCGCAGCGTCACTTACGGGCAATTGCGCGACATGATCGGCCGCTTCGCCGCGTTCCTGCACGCGCGCGGTCTCGGCCGCAACGACCGCGTCGCGCTCCTTGCCAATAATTCGATCGAACATTTGGTGTGTTATTTCGGCGTCATGGCGGCCGGTGCGACGGTGTGCACCGTGCACATCGAGATGAACCGCAATCAGCTCGGCAACATTTTCGAGCGGCTCAAGCCGCGGCTCATTCTTTTTCAGGACGGTCTGCAGCTTGACGATATTCTCGCCGGAACGACCGTGCCGCGCCTGCGCCTTGGACGCTGGGACAAGCCGGAGGCCGGCACGCTGTTCGACGAGCTCGCGCGCCTGCCGCCGAGCGAGCCGCAGGGAGCCGCGCAGCCGGAGGATGACGCCATCATCCTGTTTACCTCGGGCACCAGTGCCACACCCAAGGGCGTCATTCTCAACTTCCGTGAATATCTCTTGAACATCGATCCACTTGCCGGCGGCTTCGGCATCACCGCCGATGATCGGCTTTACGATTTCCGCCCCTTCAGCTGGAACTCGGCGCAAACCTTAGGCGCGCTCACCGTGGTCAACCGCGGCGCTACCCTGGTGCTGTCGGAAAAATTCTCAGCCAGCCGGTTTTTCCAGCACCTGCGCGATCACGATGTCACCATCTCCACCGGCAATCCGACCACCATCAATATCCTGCTCAACAGCGAGCAGACCGCACACCATGACAGCCTGCCGAAGCTGCGCTTTGTCACCTCAAGCTCGGCGCCGCTCTTGCTCGAAGAATGGAAGAGGTTCGAGCAGAAATTCGGCATCCCGGTCGCGCAGGGCTGCGGCGCCAGCGAGGTGAGCTGGATCGCCGCCATTCCCGGCGAACGGCGCCGGCTCGGCACGGTCGGCCGGCCGTTTGCCTATCACGATCTCGCCATCGTCGATGCCGAAGGCCGCCGCTTACCGGCCGGCGAAATCGGCTATGTGGAGCTCGGCGGGCTCGGCGATCATCCTTACCGCTATCTCGGCGACGACGGCGAAGTGAAGGTGCACGGCCGCGGCCGCTTCCGCACCGGCGATCTCGGTTCGCTCGACGCCGAAGGCTTCTTGACGCTGAGCGGGCGCGAGAAGGAGCTGATCATCCGCGGCGGCGCCAAGATCTCGCCGGTCGAAATCGACTCGTTCCTAATGCAGCACGCCGACGTGATCGAGGCGGCAACCATCGGCGTGCCGGACGCGATTTATGGCGAGGAAGTGATGAGCTATGTCGTGGCGCGGCCCGGCGTCGATGCCGATACGCTGCTGCGCTATTGCGCCGGCGCGCTGCCGGCGTTCAAGGCGCCGAAGCGGATCGTGCTCAGCCCATCGTCTTTGCCGAAGACGGACCGCGGCAAGCTCGACCGGAGGGCGCTAGCGGAGCTGTGGAAGAGCGAAGCCAGCCAGTAGCCCGGATTGAGCGGAGCGAAATCCGGAGAGTCAGCCCAAGCTACGGAATTACCGCCCCGACCGCGCCAGCGAATGCACCCAGCCATGCATGCGCTTTTTGGCATTGGCGATATCTTCCTTGGAGAACCAATCCTCCGGCTTCACTCTATCGACCGGATAAACAGGCCGCAGGAAGTCGCTTTCGTAACCAAACGGCACGGTGGCATCGATGCCCATGCCGCCTTCGAAGCGGGTATTAGACGCGGTCCATTGCTGGCCGCCCGCGGTCATCCGCTCCGACGGCATAAAGGTCTGGCCGCGGCCGCCGGGGATCGGATTGAGGATGTCGGTCTGCGGATTGACGCGCGTGGTCAGGCACCACATCACGTCGTCCATCGAATAGGGATCGACGTCCTCGCTCACCGCGATGGCGATCCGCATGCCTTGCGAGCAAGATAAGATGGCGCCCAGGAAGTTACGCTGCCAGCCCTCGTCGATCTGGTTGCGCTTCTTGACCTGGATGACGCAGCCGCCCCAATCGGTCATGCAGTACGGGATCACCACGTTCTGCACGATGCCGGGCTGCAGCCGGTTGCACAGCTCGTAAATCGCGGCCTCGCGCACGGTGGTGTCGATATTGTGGTCGTCGAGCATGTGGACGCCGAGCGCGAAGATGATCGGCTTGGACTCCGGCTTGCGCATGGTGATGCCGGTGACGTGGAAGGTCGGCGCCTTGTAGGCCTTGCCCATATAGCCGGCCCACTCCGGGTGGAAGTGATGGCGGCCCTGCACGCCGGCATCTTCCGATTCCTTGGTCTCGTAGCGGCGGTCGCGCGGATTGACGTAGCCTTCCAGCACCAGCTCGCAATCGGCGAGCGCCATGGCATCCACCGTGCGCGCCTTCACAAGACGGATCGGTGCGCCCTGGACGGCAGAAGCGATGCCGATCTCGTCGCAGCCCATCGGCAGGATGGCGTAGTCGAAACCGGCGCCGGCAAGGAGCGTACACGCCGGCGGCACGCCGAAGCACATGGTGATCGGGACCGGCTGGTCTTCCTTGTAATATTTGTTGACCACCTGCCACATATGCGAGCCGGGCGAGATCTGGAACGTGCCGACATTACCCCAGCGGAAATTCATGCGGTTATAGCCGAGGTCGGAACCGCCCTCGAATTGCGGGCCGGTGACACAACGGATGCCGGAGCCGACGGTGAGCTCGGACTCGTAGGTGGTGTGGCGGATCGGCACCATCCATTTGTTGACGTCGTCCGGCTTCTCGACGACGAATTCCTGACAGGGCGCCTCGCTTTGTGCGATCTCGACGGGCTTGACCGGATGCGACAGCGCGTAGGCCAGCTTCTTCACCCGCTCGGCATCGTCCTTCCAGCCGAACATGCGATTGATGATCGCCATGTCGCCAAACAAATTGGTGATGACGCGATGGTTCGGCTTGCCTTTGACGTTGTTGAACAGCACCGGACAGCCGCCGTCCATGTGCTTTTGCAAGCCGGTGACCTGAAGGTCCGGATCGACCTCTTTGTCAGTCTCGATCAATTCGCCGGACGCGCGCAGCCATTCCAGCGTCGAGCGCAGATCGAAGGCCTGGTTCAGCGTTGCGGCGGCGTGTTGTTCTTTGCGAAGCGGCTGTTGCATTGACGGCGTTCCCATTGCATAGATTTCTAAGTAATTATCCGATGGATAGCCCGGACCTGTCAACGCCGATGCCGGCCCGCAAAGATCCGAAAGCCAAGCCTTCGCGTCGCGAGATCAAGGCCACGCGCCGCGAAGTCGAATTTCCGCCGCGCCTGTCGTCCGGTTATCTGGTACGCGATGCACATCGAGCGTTCCAGCGGTTGCTGGAGCGGCGCATCGCACCCTACGGCGTGGCGCGCGGCCAATGGTATTTTCTGCGCGTGCTGTGGAACGCCGACGGGCTGTCGCAACGGGAACTATCGGCGCGCGTCGGCATGATGGAGCCTACCACGGTCATTGCGCTGCGCAGCATGGAGCGATCCGGCCTGATCCGGCGCGTGCGCGGCGACGATGACCGCCGCAAAATGCTCGTCTTCCTCACCCCGAAGGCGCAACGTCTGCGCAGCGAGTTGCTCGGCGTGGCGCGCAGCATCACAGACGATGCCGAACAAGGGATCGCCGCACGCGATCTCGCGTCGTTCCGCCGCGTCATTGCGCGGATGACCACCAACCTGGACCGGATCGAGAAATAGCGCGGCGCGGCCGTCACGGAACGCGTAGATGCCGCACTTACCGATGCAGCAACGGTCCGAGCGCGGAACGCAGATGGGATACCAAATGCCACAACGGCGGCGTTTGCTTGATGAAGCGTTTGGACCGGCGCCGCGCGATCGAGAGCAGGTTGACGGCCCGGCCGCGCCACGTCGCACCCGTGCTGTAGTCGTACAGCTTCAGGCGCAGGTCCGACCATTCCATCTTGTACCGCTCGTCGCCGATAGTGAAATCGAACAGCCGCAAGCCGCGGCCGATGGCGTAAGCCAGGAGCTCGCGCAAATGAAGCGTGCCGGGGCCGTAGCGGGTCAACTCATTGTCGCAATAGCTCGACAACACGTGATAGTAGCAATCGCCGAACATGAGGGCGAAATTCGCCGCGGCGCAGTCAGGCCCGATGCGTATGCGGCTGACATGAGCAAGATGCCGCGAGTTCGGATTTGCGGCGAAATCGGCGAAAAACTCCCGATAACCGGGTCGCGCAAAAATGTCGGCAATACCCTTGCGCGCAAAGATCCGCCTCTTCTGCTCCCACAGCGTGTCGAGCGTCTGGCGCAAGTCGGCCGGCTCGTCGACAGTCTCGAAGCGAATTTCGCCGAATTCCGATAGATGTTTGCGCTTAGTGCGGTCGCGTCGGCGCGTCGCTGAAGACCGTCGCGCGCGATAGAAGGTTTCCCAGTCGTCGCCCAGTTGCGTGATGTGCGCGTTGTTGGCGTTCGGCGCGACGCCGAGATTGACGAAGGGGTTGCTCTGGACGCCGACCGTTTGAGGCATCTTCTCGAACTCGATCCAGTCGTAGCGCAGCTCGCGATCCGATTGCAGGCGCCTAAGCACCTCGCGCCACAGTGCAAGGAAGCGCTCGGGACTGACGCGTTGCGCAAAATCGCGCGCCAACAGCGGCGCGTTGTAATCACACAGCTCCTCGCCGAGCCAGCACAGCCGCCGCACCGGACGCCGCGTCTCGATGGCGAGCGGCAGGATGAATGCGGTTCGGCTATCGGCAAAACACCCAACCACGATGACCGGCACGGTACCGTCGTGAGCGCCGATGTGGCGCTGCCACGTCGCCAGCCATTCAAAGCTCTGGAATGCGGTGCATTCGGCGCTTTGCTGAAAACGGCGCCATTGGTCTTCGACATCGTCGAGACGAGTGTGGATGCTGAAGCTTAGTTCGGGCCCAAGCTCACGCGACAAATTCGCCAAACGCGACAGCGCGGCTTGGCCGGCATCGACGGGCACAGTCATGCGAAATGCTGCTGAGGGTGTGGCGCGCGTCACGATTTTGGTCACGAATTCGGCGTGGTCGGCGAAAGCCGCATCGGAACTCGTCTTAAGAGGAAATCCTTAAATGTGCATGCTCGGGATGGAGTTACGTGGGGTTAACGTAAAGAGACCGCTTCACCGGTGCGCGCTGCCGTGTCGGTTTGGCGCAGCCGCCCCGGTAGAAACACCCCCCGGGCCGCCGTATCCTTGAATTAATAATGCGACGAAACGCGCCGTCCCGGCGCGATGGGGAGGACGTCATGCATGATCTTCGGCGGCGGTTCCGCACCTTCAGCTTAAGCCTCTTGGCCATGACAGCGGCAACGGCCGCGCATGCCCAAGCCGACAACTATCCGAACAAAGCGGTGACGATCATTTCGGACGCGGCACCCGGCTCCACGCCCGACGTCGATGCCCGCTTTGTCGCTGAAGGACTCACCAAGGCGTTCGGTCAGCAATTCATCGTCTTAAATCATCCCGGCGCCAACGGCAGCATCGCCGCCCGCGCGGCAACGGAAGCGGTGCCCGACGGCTACACGCTGTTCATGCCGGCGCTGTCCACCTTCGTCGCGCTGCCGTCGATTGCACCGAACCTGCCGCTGATGCTGCCGCGCGACTTCATCCCGATCGGATATACGGCCGAGAATCCGATGTTCGTCGCGGTGAACCCCAAGCTCGACGTCAGCACACTGCCGCAGCTCATCGCGCTCGCCAAAAAGGAACCGGGGAAAATCTCGATTGCAGTGACCGGCGTTGGGCGGCTCACGGATCTCACCGGATTGTTGTTGGAGGATCGCGCTGGCGTGCAGTTGCTGCGGGTCCCCTATAACGGCGGCCCAGCGGCGGCGCTGGCTGACGTCGGATCGGGCCGCGTCTCCATGATCATCGAAGGCTATTCGGGGATCGTCGGCGCCGTGAAGGCCGGACAGGTCAAGCTGATCGCGGTTGCGTCACCCGAACGCTTGCCCCAGTTTCCCAATTTGCCGACAGTCGCCGAAACGCTGCCGGGCTTCCGAGCGCTGGGCTGGCAAGTCTTGGTCGCACCGAACGGCACGCCGACGGCGATCGTCGGCAAGGTGAGCGATGTCTTGGCCAAGGTCGTCAGTGGCGCCGGTTTCAAAGAGAGCTTGGCCAAGATAGGAAGCTATTCGCGGGCCATGACGCCCGAACAGACCCTTGCTTTTGTCAGGCAGGAGCAGCAAACCTGGGGCCCAGTGCTGCAAAAGGCTTCCAAGCAGTAGCAGGGAATGTCCAGGGAGAATTTAGGTATGTTGACGCTTTATTATGCTCCAGGCGCTTGCTCGATGGCCTCGCATATCGTGCTTGAGGAGAGCGGCGAGAAATATGAGCCGAAGAAGGTCGATCTCGCCGGTGGCGAGCAGCGCACCGAGGCCTATCTGAAAATCAATCCGCTAGGGCGCGTGCCGGCGCTCCGCCTCGACAACGGCGAGCCGCTCACCGAGAACACCGCCATACTGCCGTATCTCGGCAAGCGGTTCGGTCTGTGGCCGAAGGATCCGACCGCCGAGGCCAAGGCGCTGTCGCTGATCGGCTTCTTTGCGTCGAGCGTGCATCCGGCGCACGCCCATGTCGGACGGCCCGAGCGCTATACTGCCGATGCCAGTGCCTATCCGGGCATCAAGGACACGGGCCTGAAGACCTTCCATGGTTATCTGAAGCAGATCGACGGCATGCTGGCCGGACGCGAGTGGTTCGGCGACAGCTATTCCGTACTCGATCCTTATGGCTTCGTCTTCTACACCTGGGGCGTGCGCCGCGAACTGCCGATGGCGGAGCTGAAGAACTACACCGCGCATAAGGACCGGATGCTCAAGCGTGCGGCCGTCGCGCGGGTGGTTGAGGACGAGAAGATCAAGACGCAATAAATGCCCGTCACTGCGAGGACGCAGCGACGAAGCAATCCAAAATGGCACGCCGGAATAGATTGCTTCGCTGCGCTCGCAATGACCGAGGCAGCTATGCCGTCTTCTGCACCTTCAAGCCAAGCTCGGCGACGGTGCGCTCGCGCATGATGAATTTCTGAATTTTGCCGGTCACCGTCATCGGGAATTCGTCGACGAATTTGATGTAGCGCGGCACTTTATAATGCGCGATCTGATCGCGGCAGAACGTCTTGATCTCGTCCTCGGTGGCGGCGACGCCGGGACGCAGCTTGACCCAGGCGCAGATTTCCTCGCCGTAGCGGTCGTCCGGCACGCCGATCACCTGGACGTCCTGGATTTTCGGATGCCGGTACAAGAACTCCTCGATCTCGCGCGGATAGACGTTCTCGCCGCCGCGGATCACCATGTCCTTGATGCGGCCGACGATGTTGCAATAGCCCTCGGCGTCGATGGTGGCGAGGTCGCCGGTGTGCATCCAGCGCGCCGCGTCGATGGCTTCGCGGCTGCGCTCCTCGTCGCCCCAATAGCCGAGCATCACCGAATAGCCGCGCGTCAATAATTCGCCGGGCGTACCGGGCGGCACGATACGGCCGTTCATGTCGACAATCTTCACTTCAAGATGCGGCTGGATGCGGCCGACGGTCGACACCCGCCGTTCCAGCGGATCCTCGGTCGAACTCTGGAAGCTGACCGGACTCGTTTCGGTCATGCCATAGGCGATGGTGATTTCCGACAAGTTCATCTTGGCGACACAGCGCTTCATCACTTCGATCGGACACGGCGAGCCGGC
This sequence comes from uncultured Alphaproteobacteria bacterium, assembly GCA_963731805.1. Taxonomy (GTDB): domain Bacteria; phylum Pseudomonadota; class Alphaproteobacteria; order Rhizobiales; family Xanthobacteraceae; genus BOG-931. The sequence continues at coordinate 867,938 of CAVSWY010000020.1, read as the reverse complement.
CATGATGCCGGTGCGCAGCGTCGAGAGATCGAAGCGGCTGAACTCAGGATGATCCAGTTCCGCAATAAACATGGTCGGGACGCCGTGCAGCGCGGTGCAGCGTTCCTCGGCGACGGTTTCCAATGTCACCAGCGGATCGAAGCCTTCGCCGGGAAACACCATGCAGGCACCATGGGTGACCGCCGCGAGATTGCCCAGCACCATGCCGAAGCAGTGATAGAGCGGCACCGGGATGCAGAGGCGATCGTCGGACGTGAGCCGCATCGCCTCGCCGATGAAGAAGCCGTTGTTGAGGATATTGTGATGCGACAGCGTCGCGCCTTTGGGAAAGCCGGTGGTGCCCGAGGTGAACTGGATATTGATCGGCTCGTCGAATTGCAGCTGCGGCCCGAACTCGGCGATACGCTGTGCCTCCTTCTCGGTACCGCGCGCCAGAATTTCGGAGAAGCGGAACGTACCGGGATGCCAGGCGTCGCCAACCAGAACGACCGAGCGCAACGCCGGCAACCGGGCCGATTCGAGCTTGCCCGGCGTGGCATGGCCGAGTTCCGGCGCCAGTTCGCGCAACATGCCGACATAGTCCGAGGTCTTGAAACGCTCGGCGAGGATGAGCGCCTTGCAGCCGACTTTGTTGAGCGCGTATTCCAGCTCGGCGATGCGGTAGGCGGGATTGATATTGACCAGGATGAGGCCAGCTTTCGCGGTGGCGAACTGGGTCAGCACCCATTCCGAATTGTTTGGCGACCATATGCCGATGCGGTCGCCGGGATTTAGCCCGAGCGTCAATAGCCCGGCCGCGAGCCTGTCGACCTGTTGCCGCAATTCGCCGTAGCTCAATCGAACGTTCTGGTGTCGCACGACCAAGGCCGGTCGCGCGGGCCATTTGTCGCAGACCGCATCGAAAAACTGCCCGATCGTCTGGCCGATGAGCGGCTGCTCGCTCGCGCCGTGCACGTAACTCAGCTTGAGGCCGGCCATAGCGTGTCCTCCCAGGCGTTTGCGCGACTATAGCGCCTTCCCGCCGAGGCTGCGAAGTCTCACGGTACGGGACCGCTGGAACTCGGATCGCCTTTTTGTGCGCGATGAGGCTTGGTACAGTCGGGTCAAAGCGCTCGATAACGACGTCCAAGGAGATTCATGTCCGGCACGCAGGAAGAGCTTTCCGTATCGCTCTGGCGCGGCGGCAAGGATGGCCGCTATCAGACCTACAGCGTGCCGCGGCGCGAAAGCCAGACCGTGCTCGACGTCGTGACTTTCGTCCAGCGCCACCTCGATCCGACGCTGTCTTATCGCTTCGCCTGCCGCGTCGGCGTCTGCGGTTCCTGCGCCATGACCGTCAACGGCAAGCCGCGCTGGACCTGCCGCACCCATGTGGCGAAGGTCGCCGGCAGCAGCCGGCTTGAAATCGGCCCGCTCGAAAATCTTCCGGTGATCAAAGACCTGACCACCGACATGGCGGAATTTTTTCAGAAATGGCAGCGCGCCAAAGGCGTCTTTGCGCCGTCGGAGACACGGCACAACCCGATTGCACAAATCCGGCCCGACACATCGGCACGCGTCGCCGCCGACGCAGCCATCGAATGCATCAATTGCGGCGTCTGCTACGCCGGCTGCGATACGGTACGCTGGAACTCCGCGTATCTCGGACCGGCGGCGCTGACGCGGGCATGGACTCTGGTCAACGATCAGCGCGACGCCGGCAATCGCGACCGGCTGCAAGCTGTCGCGGTGGACGGTGGCTGCCATTCCTGTCATTCGCACCAATCCTGTCAGGAGCTTTGCCCGCAAACGCTCAATCCGACAGCGGCCATCGCCGGTCTGAAGCGGCGCACGGCGGCGGCTTATCTGAAGGGCGAGATCAAGGCATGAATGTCCGGCTCTATGTCTGGCAGCGGGCGACGGCTGCGGTGATGGCGCCGCTGGTGCTCGTTCACATCGCCGTCATTTTCTATGCCACGCGGCAAGGCCTGACCGCGGCGGACATTCTTTCGCGCACGCATGGCAGCGCCATATGGGCATCATATTACGGTCTCTTCGTCCTTGCCGCATCAATTCATGCTTCGATTGGCGTGCGCAACATCTTGATTGAATGGTCGCCGCTCGACGAACGCCGCGCCGGCTTCTTCGCCGTTGCGTTCGGGCTGCTCCTGGCGCTGCTCGGCTTCCACGCCATTATCGCGCTGGTTGTCACATGAGCGCGCTCGGCTTGCAGCGCCGCGGCAGCACGCTGTGGATCGCCGCTCTGATCCACCGCCTTTCCGGATTGGCCTTGGCGATTTTCCTGCCGATCCATTTTTTTGTGCTCGGACTTTCCTTCCACGGCGGAGCCGGGCTCGATAAGTTCCTGCACTGGTCCGACCAGCCGCTCGTAAAGTTCGCGGAAGGCGGCCTGGTTTTCTTGCTCACCGTGCATCTCCTCGGTGGCTTACGCGTTCTGGTGATCGAAAACTTCGCCTGGCGCGACAGCCAAAAGCAGTTGGCGACGCTGGCGGCCACCGCAGCTGCCATTGTCGCATTCGTTTTTCTGGTGCGCTTGTTCTAAGGTTTCGTATGAACGTCGAGCATTTCAAGACCGACATTCTGATCCTCGGGTCCGGCGGCGCCGGGCTGTTTGCCGCGCTGCATGCGCTCAAGGCCAATCCCGATCTCGACATCACGGTGGCGAGCAAGGGGCTCCTTGGCAAATGCGGCTGCACCCGCATGGTGCAAGGCGGCTACAACGTCGCGCTCAATCCGGGCGATTCGATCGAGCGCCATTTCATGGACACGATCGAAGGCGGCAAATGGCTGCCGCATCAGGAATTGGCCTGGACGCTCGTGACCAAGGCCGTCGAGCGCGTGCGCGAACTGGAAAACGAGATCGGCTGTTTCTTCGACCGCAATCCCGACGGCACGCTGCACGGCAAGGCCTTCGCCGGCCAGACATTTGACCGCACCGTGCATAAAGGCGATCTCACCGGCATCGAGATCATCAACCGGCTGATGGAGCAGGTCTGGGCGCGGCCGATCCGCCGCCTTGAGGAGCACCGCGCCGTCGCGCTGATTCCTACACAAGATGGCGCGCTATCGGGCGTGCTGTTGATCGACGTGCGGTCTGGCGAATTCCGCTTCGTGTCGGCGCAAGCGGTGCTGCTCGCGACCGGCGGCGGCCCGACCATGTATCGCTATCACACGCCGTCCGGCGACAAGAGCATGGATGGCCTCGCCATGGCGCTGCGCCTCGGGCTGCCGCTGCGCGACATGGAGATGGTGCAGTTCCATCCGACCGGTCTCCTCGCCGGACCGGACACGCGCATGACCGGGACAGTGTTGGAAGAAGGCCTGCGCGGCTCGGGCGGCCATCTGCTTAATGGCGCGATGCATCGCTTCATGGGCGACTACGATCCGAAGCTCGAGCGCGCCACCCGCGACGTGGTCAGCCGCGCGATTTATGCGGAAATGCGCGCCGGCCGCACCACGCCGAACGGCGGCGTCTATATCAAGATGGGCCACCTCGGTCCGGCCAAGGTCGCCAAACAGTTCAAAGGCATGGTGGATCGATGCCGCGATTGCGGCTTCGATCTCGCCGGCGGCTTGGTCGAAGTGGTGCCGACCGCACATTACTTTATGGGTGGCGTGGTCTGCGCGGTCGACACGGCAACCGAGCGTTTCGGCCTGTTTGTCGCCGGCGAGGACGCCAGCGGCATGCATGGCGCCAACCGGCTTGGCGGCAACGGCGTCGCCAATTCGACCGTGTTCGGCGGCATCGCCGGCGATGTCATGCCGCACTGGATTGCCAAAAATCCCGGTCATCGCCCGCCCGACACCCACGTCCTCGATGCCGAGGTCGAGCGCGCGCTCTATCCCTTCACCCGCAAGCCCGGCGACCTCAACGCGCTACGCGAAAAGCTCCTCGACATGATGTGGGACGAGGTCGGCGTGATGCGCGACCGCGCCAGCATCGCACGCGGCCTTGCCGGCATCGACGCCATCGAAGCCGAACTCCTCGCCACCGGCCTCGCCGACGCCGGGCGGCAGTTTAATCTCACCTGGCACGACTGGCTCAATCTGCGCTCGCTGTGCGAGATCAGCCGCGTCATTGCGCTCGCGGCGCTCAAGCGCGAGAATTCCCGTGGCGCGCATTATCGGTCGGACTTTCCAGAACCGGGCGATCTGGCAACCTCGACGTTCACGGTGGCGAGGTCTATATCCGGCGGGATCGAGATGACCGACCGGCCGGTTGAGTTTACCCATGTGAAGCCCGGCCAGACTTTGTTGCGCGCTTCCGTCGCGGCTGAATAGAGGCGACCATGATCCCGCTCTCGTCGATTCAACGCACCGCCGAAGAGTTGATGGCCAAGGCCGCCATCGAAATCCCCGAGGATTATCTCGCCGGCTTGCGCCGCTGCGTGGATACCGAAAAAGGCGACCTGTCATCCTTCGTCATCAAGGCCATGCTGGAGAACTACGAAGCCGCCAAGGAAGACCGCCGCGCCATGTGCGGCGATACCGGCCTGCCGCGCTGGTACGTCAAGATCGGCAACGACGCGCGCATCGAGGGCGGTCCAGTCGCGCTCGAAACCGCGCTGCGCCGCGCCACCGCGCGCGCCACGACGAACGTGCCGTTGCGTCCCAATCGGGTGCATCCGTTATGGCGCACCGATCACAACAACAATGTCGGCATCAATGCGCCGGAGATCGAATATTCGTTCCATCCCGACGCCGACTGGATCGAGCTCACCACTGTGCACAAAGGCGGCCTGTTCGGCACCGATTACCGCATGCTGTTTCCCGGCGACGGCATCGAGGGCATCAAAAGATTTTATCTCGATACACTGATCGGTTTCGGCAAACGCGGGCTTGCCTGCCAGCCGGCCATCGTCGGCATCGGTCTCGGCGGCTCCAAAGACACCAGCGTGGTGCTGGGTAAGCAGGCGTCATGCCTGCGCGTCGTCGGCTCGCGCAATCCCGACCCGAAAATCGCTGCGCTGGAAGAGGAGTTCAAGGAGCTCGGCAACAACATTGGTATGGGCGCGATGGGCTTTGTCGGTTCCTCGATGGTGATCGATTGCCATATCGAGGTCGGCTACTGCCACACCGGCGGCATGCCGATGTCGGTGCACATGTTCTGCCTGTCGTCGCGCCGCGCCTGCGCGCGGATCGCGACGGACGGCAAGGCCACGTTCCGCACCGATCCGATGTGGTTCACCGATTACATGCGCCGCACCACGGTCGAATGGGGCGAGCAAGCCGCGGTGGCTGCGGAATAGATTTGGCGGCGGAACAACATGCCCGACCTCAAAACCGTTCACATCGATCTTCCCGGGCGCACCGAGGATCTGCGTAAGCTGGAAATCGGCTCGGTCGCCTACCTCACCGGCCGCGTCTTCACCGCGCGCGAAGGGGTCTATAAGCGGGCGATCGGCGACGGCTTTGGCATGCCGGCCGGCAAAGACGCGCTCGGCATCACCAATTTTCATTGTTCGCCGGCCGCTAGCATCGATCCCGGTGGCAGCTACACCGTCGGCGCGGTTACCGCGACCGCGTCATTTCGTTTTGCCCAATGGCTCGAAGGCTGGTTCAAGATTTCCGGCTGCAACATCATCATCGGCAAAGGCGGCATGACATCGGAGAGCTATCGGACCCATTTCGTGCCGAACGACGCGGTCTATCTCACTACCGTCGGCTACGGCACCGGCGCGCTCTTGGGCCGCGGCATCAAGCGCGTCGCCGGTGTCTATTGGCTCGAAGAGCTTGGCTTGGCGCAAGCCGTCTGGGTGCTCGACGTCGAGAAATTCGGGCCGTTCCTGGTCGAGAGCGATCTCGCCGGCAACAGCCTGTTCGAACGCGAGAATGCCAAGATCGCGCCCGGCCTGGAGCAGCTTTACGCCGGCACCCGGCCAGCGACGCTGCATCGCTACGGCGAGACCGACGATAAGACCAAGGAAGTGATCTAAGGAGAAAGTTCGATCACGATACGGGAGGGGCAAGATGAGCAGCGGAGTCCCGGCAGCAAAATCCATCGGTCAGCGAATAATTGACGAGTTGAAGGAATTCCTCGTTCTCGCCGCTTACCTCTATGTCTGCTTCACCGCCCTGGCCTATCTTAAAGCCGCGATCCTGCAGGCCCACGGCATCGCCTTCGCGCCCTTCGGCTTCGCCGCCGTCAAAGCCCTCATCTGCGCCAAGTTCATGAGCGTAGGCACGCGCTGCATATGGGCGAACGATACAAGAGCCGGGCTCTTATCTGGCCGACGCTCTACAGGTCGCTCGTTTTCGTCGCGCTGCTATTGGTCCTCAGCGCATTGGAAGAGGTCATCACGGGGATCATTCAGCATCGGACGCTTCTCGATTCGATATCGAGCGTGGGCGGCGGCACGCTCGATCAGCTCATCGCGACAAGTTTCGTTGTGCTGCTGATCCTGATCCCGTTCTTTGCGTTCCGCACGCTCGGCGAGGTCGTCCGCGAGGACAATCTGGTTCGGGTATTTTTTCACGGTCGCCCCGCTTCCGATCACGGATAAATTCCAGCGCTACCGGTTGCCCGGCCGAGACTGACCGGGCTCAGACCACCGTGATGAACGGCCGCTCCCCCATCGGATTGATCTCCACTTCGGCGCCGTTCGGGATCGCTTGCGTGATATCGACATCGAACCCGGAAATCATTGTGAAGTCGGCCAGCGCCGCGCCCTGCACCATGATCGGATTGACCCGGTTCAAAACCAGCGCTGCCGGCATGACGCCGCGCGACGCCATCTCGTACAGCATCCATGCGGTGGCGACGCCGCCTTTGGCGGCATCGAGAATGAGCACGCGGCCGCGGTAGCTCTCGCCGGCGAGCTTATGCTCGGGCCGCGAAAACACGCCGCGAATGCGGTCGAGATCGTAGCGCGCGGAAAAGCCGTCATTGGCGACCAGCGCCTGCGCCCGCACTTTGCGCCCCATGCCCGCAGTGGCGTAAAAGATCGTGCCGGTCATGTCAGCGTTCCGCCAGCGCAGGCTGCCGCCACGCATTGCTCCATCGACAGCAACACCGGCCGATAGCCGTAGCCGCCGAGGATATTGGTGAGCTTGGCCGAATTGGTCGCGAGCCGGCTCCAGCCGTTGGCTTCCGCGATCTCCCGGGCATAGCTCTGGTAGAAGCACATGCCGGAGAGCACGGTGCCGCCGGCGGCTTCGATCCGCCCGGTCAAGCCCATGCGGTCGCAGTCCGGCTTGACCTGCGGGCTCGTCACCGCGAGCAACGGGATCGTCGCGCGGCGGCCGTCGAGCATCGCGGCCAGCATTTGCATTTCGACGAGGCTAAGCTGCGGCGCAGAGAACACCACCACGTCGACAGCGCCAATATCCTTGGCGTAGCGCGCCCGCAACGCGCGGATGTCGACCTCGGCGATATCGTGGGTCTTCAGCGCCACGCCTTCGGGCACGACGTCTTCGAGCCGCATCGCCTCGGGCGTGACGCCGATCATATGAAACAACGCCACCGAGCCGAAGCTCGCCAGCGCCGCGCCAAAGTGTTTCATTTCATCGGCACTCGGCACGCGTTCGATGCCGACCAGTGCCGGTACCTGCGAGTAGTCGCCGGCCAGCCGGCCAACGACGCCGCCAAGCGCGCCCCAATCGGAAAGCTCGCGCGGCGTCCACGACAGCTCGACCAGAAACGTTGCCAGGCGGCGCTCATCCAAGTGATAGCCGTAACGCGGCGTCCGCCCGGTCAAACCGGCGCTCAGCGCCGACGGCCCACCTTCGAAATTCGAGCGCGCACCGCAGACGCTGTTCGAATAGATCACCACGCCGGTGTCGCCATAGGCCATATGCTCGCCGCGCACCGGCGGCATGATGGTCTGATAATTGATGCAAGTATCGGTCATCAGCACGCCAAGCGCCTCGAAGGCGGCGATGGCGCGGCGTTCCAGATCGACCATCCAGGGCTGCTGCTTGAGCTGCGCCGCGTGCGCGAAATCGGTGCCGCGCGGATCGGTGATGGTCGGAATGCGGACGCTGCGCTGCTCAGCCGGCAGCATGGCCCAGCGTTCCAGCCATTCGACACCGGCCGCGCCGAGGGACTCCGTATCGGCCATGATGTGGGCTTGGCCGACCGGAACGAAATCTTCGGCGCCGAGATAATCGCCGACCTTGAACTGGTGCGTGATCGCCCATTGCCGCAGCGGGCCGGCCTCGCCCGCGCGCATCGCTATCTCTTCGTCGTTAAGCTTCACGACAATCGATTCACGGTGCGGAGATCATTGCGCGTTCACGCCCGCGGCTTTGATCAACGGCACCCATTTGTCGATCTCGGCGCTGACCAGTTGGCCGAGCGCCTGCGGCGTGCGCTGTTCCGGCGGCGGAACGTCGGCGCCGATTTGCGCGAGCCGCTTGGCGACGTCGGGATCCTGCATGGCTTTCTGCACGGCGGCGTTGATGCGATTGACGATGACCGCCGGCGTGCCTTTGGGCATGAACAGCGCGGTCCAGGCGACGGTTTGCAGTTGCGGCAGGCCGGCCTCGTCGGCCGATGGTACATTCGGGATCGACGGCGAACGCTGCGGGATCGTCACCACGACGGCGTTCTCGCTGCCGTTGAGAATATGCGGTGTCGCGGTGACGACTTGATCGAACAACAAGTCGATCTGGCCGCCAAGGAGATCGTTGGTCGCCTCCGAAAGGCCGCGATACGGAACATGGGTCACGCCGACGCCGGTCAGGTGGTTGAACAGCAGCAGCGTCAGATGCGAGATCGAGCCGACGCCGGCCGAGCCCATGGTCGCCTTTCCCTTATTGGCCTTGGCCCAGGCGATGACATCGTTGAGCGTTTTCACCGGGAGCGCCTTGGTGGTCACCAGGACCATCGGCGTCGAGGCAACCAAGATAACCGGTTCGAAATCCTTGCGTGGGTCGTAGGCCAGATTGCTGTAAATGCCGACGCTCGCGGCGTGAGTGCCGAGATTGCCCATCACCATGGTGTAACCGTCGGGCGCGGCGCGGGCGACCTTGGTGGCGCCGATCGTACCGCCGGCGCCGGTCACGTCTTCGATCACGACCTGCTGGCCGAGCGTCGGACCGATGGCTTGGGCGATGAGACGGCCGAGGATGTCGGTCGGTCCGCCGGCGGCGAACGGCACGACCATGGTGATGGGACGGTTCGGATAATCTTCGGCACGGGCGTCGCAGACGAAGCTTAGGGCAGCGATCACCGCCAGCGCCGCGGCAAGACGGCAAATGGCACGCGTGGCGATAGACGACTTGGTCATTTCTGCCCTACCCGCTAAGCGCGCGATGGCGCTGATTTTTCTTGGCGAGTGAGTGTAAGGAGGCTCGATTGCGAGTCAAATGCACGCGCGCCGGGCAACGGTCTCATCGGGTGAGACGGCGTGCAGACGGTAAATGCGCTGGTACAGCTGGGTGGACTCGAACCACCGACCTCCTGATCCACAGTCAGGCGCTCTAACCAACTGAGCTACAGCTGCACGGGCCCGCAGTTTGCGCGCGGAACCTAGGAGTAACGCCCCAGTTTGGCAAGATAGCCGAAACTAACCCTTAAAAAGCAAAAAAGCCCGGGCTGGGCCCGGGCTTTCCCCTCGCCGCGATACCGCGGCTGCGATCTTCAGGCCGCAATTACGCGACCTTGCTGAACGCCTTGTTCATGCCGCTCTTGATCGGCTCGGCGGTCTCGCTCGCGACTTTCTGCACCAGGGCGCCGAGTTCCTTGCTCTGCTCACTCAGCGTCTCGAACTGCTTGCGCGTATGCGCGCTCGACAGCTCGATTACTTCCGACAGGGACTTCGCCGTGATCAGCTCGCCAAAAAAGTCGAACGCCGCGTTGGTGTTGGTGCGCGCCGCCTCGATCACCTTGAGGCCGTATTCGGAGGTGCCCTTGGTGGCGGTCGAATAAGTGGTTTCGAGCACGTCGGTCGCCTCTTCGGCGGCGGCCTTCATCTTCTCGTAGGTGTCCTTGCATTGCGCGACACCGCGCTCGGCAAATTCACGGAAAGCGGCGGGCATTTCGACCTTCGGAATTTCGAATTTCGGCATCTCGAACTTCGGCATCTCGAATGCGCTTGCCGCAGGCTTGCTTTTCATTTTCGGGGGAGTGGTTGTGGTGGTGGCTTCGGCCATGACACTGGTCCTTGATTTCGCTCGTTGCTTCTTGGGCTGTCTCACCTGGAGAGCTTTTTCTTTACCGGCCTCGCCGCCCGTTGCGCGTTGCCTGACATTGCTTGGTCCAGCTGCCGCGGCGAAAACGCCGTCCTCGTTAGCCCAAGCCTGGGCCGCGACACCGTCCTATAGAAGTAGATAGCAATTCTTTTGGTGCAATGCAACAGGAATTATTGCAATGCACAACAATAGACACTAAACTACTGAAATAATTTAGTGATTTGGAAGCCGGCGAGGCGAGCCTCGTTAGGTCTTCGGCTTCGCACTATCCACCACGATCTTGGCGGCACTTTGTCCAAGATCCTGGACCTGCGACGACAACGCCTGCATCTGCCGACTCAAATACTCGGATTGCAGCCGCATAAGTTCCGCCGCGTCCTTGGCCTGCATGAGTTTTTGCGCGAATTCAAACGTCGCCGTGACGTTCTGCTCGGCATAGCTCATCGATTTATGGGCAATTTCCGTAGCGCCGCTTTGCGCGGCCTGAGCGTGCCCCTGAAGTTGCCCCATGGCCTTGTTGGCCGCCTCTATAAAGCCGTCAAAAGCCTGCCGCGCCTGCGTCACGCTCTGCTCGACAAACGCCCGCATCTCGGTGGGAATCGCGAATTGTTCGAAAGGATCTTTTGCCATCACATGCTCCTCGTGCCGCCGGCAGCTGCGATCCTAGCGCGAATTTACGACGGCCATGCAAGCTAAACTGCGACGCCGGGCTAAGTCCCCGGACCGGTTAAGGTTATCCCGGCAAGCTTGGACGCGCCGCGGCCGCCGCCATGGACGCCGCTGACGCTGCGCACTATGCATTATTAAGAATTTCTTTAGGCTACGAGTTCCGACGCGCATGTCGATCGTGGAGAAAGAGCTCGCGCTGTTAGGTCATCCGCGTCTCGCGCCGCTTGCGACGAGTGCTTGGCCGGCCTGGCTGTGGAGCGTCGACGGCTCGCAAATAATCTGGACCAACGCCGTCGGCGCGGCGGTATTCGGCAGCGCGACGGTCGAGACCTGCGCGCAACGCCTTGGCGTCGGCGATGCCCGGGCAGGCCAAATTGCCCGTATTGCCGCGACGCTCCCGGCGGCCGGTCAAGAACGGCTGGAGCGGCTGCGCAGTTTTGGCGCGGCTTTCGGCCGCGCGCTCACCTGCGCCTGCTCACGCATCGTGCTTCCCGACGGCAAGGCCGGGGTTCTGATCGCTGCAGCCGAGCCGGCGGGACCGGAACTCAGCCTCGGTGAACGCGTCCGCCGTCTGTTCGGGGATCGCGCGGAGCCGATCGCCGCTTTCGCACCGGACGGTACGCTGGTCTACGCCAACGCAGCGGCGCAGTCGCGGCTCTGCGGCGCCACCATGCTGTCGGCGCTCGGCATCGAAACGCTCGGTGCAACCGTACTGGAAACCGGCAGCGCCAGCGGCACGGCGCGCGTCGGACAAACGGCTTTCGACGTCGGGGCCATACGCCTCGGAAAAGATGCGTCGCGCGTCTTGCTGCTCACCATGCCGCGGCAACCTGCGGAAACTCCCCTCGAGCAAAACGCACCGCAGGAGCCGGCGCCGTCTGCCGGGCCGGTCGAGGTCGCCGCACCCGCTTCGCCTGCCGCGCCTGCGACCTGGGGCGCTCAGCCTCTCACCACCACGGAGCGGCGGCATCCGCTGCGCTTCGTCTGGCAGATGGATGCCGACGGTCGCTTCGGCGTCGGGTCCGACGAATTCGTCGAACTCGCCGGACCGCACACCAGCGCCGCGCTCGGCCGGCCCTGGAGCGAGATCGCCGCCGAGCTTAACCTCGATCCGACCAATCAAGTCACGCGCGCCGTGGCGAGCCAGGAAACCTGGAGCGGCATCGTGGTGCCCTGGCCGGTGGACGACTGCGCCGAGCCGCTCCCGATTGAATTGTCGGGCCTGCCGGTGTTCGACCGCGACCGGAGGTTCCGTGGCTACCGCGGCTTCGGTGTCTGCCGCGAAATTGCCCGCATCAACCAATTGGTGCAGGAGCGTCGCGACAAGCCGACAGGTTTCAGGCCGGCACCGGAAGCGTCGCACCAGGAAGAGGAAGCCGTAGCCGTCACGCCGGCAAGACCGGCCACCGTTTCGGTCGAGCCTGAAATTGCCGTCGCCGCCGAAACTGCGGTCGAAACAGCGCCTCAAAGTGCGGCTCAGGCCGAACGGCCGGCAACCGCCGTCGCGCCCGCTTCAGCCAATGTCGTGCCGTTTCGTCCATCGGCCCCGGCCGAGCCCAAAGTGCCGCCGACTTTGAGCCCCGTCGAGCGCAGGGCCTTTCGCGAATTGGCGCAAGAGCTGACGGCGCGGTTGCGCGGTCCGGAAGAGGAACCCGCCACCGACGAGAACGGCGCCCAAGCCCTACCGGCGGAAGCCGTCGACGCCAGCGCGAACGCGGCGCCCGTACTCGAACAAGTATTACTCGACCGCATTCCAATCGGGATTCTGGTTTACCGGCATGACAAGCTGCTCTACGCCAACCGTCACTTCCTCGAATGGAGCGGCTACGGCAACATCGCCGCCATCGAAGCGGCCGGCGGCCTGAGCAGGCTGTTTGCCGAACCCGCCGCCGATGCTCTTGCCGAGACCGCGGGCGGCGCCCACCCGGCAGTCACGTCGCTGTCGATCGTGACGCAGCGCGGCGACACGCTGGCGACCGATGGCCGCATGTTCACGGTGCCGTGGAATGGAGCGGCGGCGCTGGCGCTGGTCCTGACAAACGGCCACGTCTCCAATAGCCTGCCCGCGGCGACGGTGCGGCAAGCCGACAGCACGCTCACCGCGGCCGAAGCGGAGAAACAGGAGCTCAAAGCGATCGTCGATGCGGCGTCCGACGGCGTCGTTACCGTCGATGCCGAAGGCCGGATCGTCGACGCCAATGCCCACGCCGCCGCGCTGTTTCGCACGGCGCCGGCGGCTCTCGCGGGCCGCTCGCTCGGCGACCTGCTGGCGCCGGAGAGCGAACGGGTGGCGCGCGATTATCTCGACCGCATCGTGCGCGGCACCGGTCTCCCCAACAATGAACTCGAGGTCGCGGCGCGCGCAGGCGACGACCGGCTCGTGCCGCTGGCGGTGACGCTCACTCGCGTCGGCGGCAACCGTATCTGCGCGGTGTTGCGCGACATCACCAGCCGCAAGCAGAGCGAGGAAGAGCTGCGCAACGCCAAGCGCGAGACGCTGCGCACGGCATCGGCCAAAGCGGAGTTCCTCGCCAAGGTCAGTCACGAAATCCGCACGCCGCTCAATGCCATGACCGGATTTGCCGAGGTGATCATGGCGGGACGCTTCGGCCCAATCGGCAACGAGCGCTACCGCGAATATATCAAGGACATCCACGCCGCTGGCACGCATCTGGTTTCGATGCTCAACGACCTGCTCGACCTATCGCGGATCGAGACCGGACAGATCGAGCTCGCTTTTGCCAACGTCAATCTCAACGCGCTGACCCAGCAATGCGTCGGCATCATGCAGCCGCAGGCGAACCGCGCCCGCATCATCATCCGCACCTCGCTCACCCCGGGTCTGCCGCTGGTGTTTGCCGACGAGCGCTCGTTGCGCCAGATCGTGCTCAATCTGATCGCGAATTCGATCAAGTTCACCGGTCCCGGCGGCCAGGTCATTGTATCGACCGTCTTCACCGACAGCCGCGAAGCGGTACTGCGGGTGCGCGATACCGGCTCCGGCATGAGCGAAAAGGACATCGCGGCCGCGCTGGAGCCGTTCCGCCAGATCGCGACATCCGGAAGCTGGGGCTCGGGTGGAACCGGCTTCGGCCTGCCGCTGACCAAGGCGCTGGCCGAGGCCAATCGCGCCAATTTCAGCATCAAAAGCGCGCCGAACGCCGGAACGCTGATCGAGATCGCATTTCCGCCCGGCCGCATCGTCGCGGATTGACCGCGCACCGGCAACAAACACCGCAGACTTGGTATAGACTGGCGGCTGTCGCGTTTTTGCCGTCATTCACCGTGATGCTCGGCGGCGGGTGCGGCGATGCGCATAATCAAAGTCCTCGTCGTCTTGATCCTCGCCGGCGGCATATTGGCGCCGGCAGCGGCGCGCGCGGCCGACGACGTCGACTTGCTGCTGGTGCTCGCCGCCGACGTGTCGCGCAGCATTGACGACACGAAATTCCAGCTGCAGCGCGAAGGCTATGCCGCCGCCATTTCCAATCCGCGCGTGCTCGACACCATCCGCTCCGGCCATAATGGACGCATCGGCGCGACCTTCGTCGAGTGGTCGGGCGTCGGCGCGCAGCACGTGGTGATCGACTGGACCGAGATCGGCGACGGCGCGTCGGCAAAGCAATTCGGCGACCAGCTGATCGAGAGTCCGCGGTCGTTTGCCGGTCGCACCTCGATCAGCGGCGGCATCGAATTCGCTTTGGCGCGGCTCGCCGCTGCGCCGTTCAACTGCGTTCGCCGCACCATCGACGTGTCCGGCGACGGCACCAACAACGACGGCCGCGCTGTCGCCGAGTTGCGCGACCAGGCCGTGGCCAAGGGCGTCACCATCAACGGTCTCGTCATTCTCAGCGAGAATCCGATGCCGTGGAATCCGGAACACACCAATCCGCCCGGCGGGCTGGACAACTACTACCGCAACAACGTCGTTGGCGGCCCGGGCGCCTTCGTCATGGTGGCGCAAAACTTCAATTCGTTCGGTCAGGCCATCATCGCCAAGATGATCGCCGAGGTGTCGCAGGCGCACGAGGCCAAGCGATGGCGGGCCGCGAGCCGTTGAACGGCGCTGCGGCGCCCGCGGGGACTTAAATTTGCTTAACGGCAACAGTCATTTGGACGCGCGCCTGCAAATGCCGGCCACGAAAGCGACACAGATAGCGAGCATGTTTGCTTAAGACATGCCACTCGGTATAGTCGACCGGCATCACATCAATCGGAAATTACGTCCCGTGACCGCGGCCACCGGCTTGAAACGCCTTGCGATTGCTGTTGCCGGCGTGGTTGCGGCGGCATTCGTTACGCTGGTGGCGCTGTCTTTTCTGATTCCGGCTGCGGCGGTGCGTGACGCCGTCAAAGCGGAAATCCACGCCGTGACCGGCCTCGACCCGATGCTCGGCGAGGACGTCTCGCTGTCGCTGTTCCCGTCCGGCACCGTGCGTTTTCGCAACGTGCTGTTGGGCAATGACCGCACCGCCGAGCCCGCCGTCGCCGCGGATGAGCTGACCGCGCGGCTGCGCTATTTTCCGCTGCTGGCCGGACGAATCGAAATCGCCGACGTCACGCTGGTTCGGCCGGTCATCAACGTCACCTTTTCCGCCACGGGACAAAACAACTGGTCGGGATTGATCGTCTCGCTGGCGCATGCGCTTGAGCCGCATCCCAGTCGCATAGCGTCGTTCTCGGAGATCGGCATCGACGACGGCACCGTTGTCGTTCATGACGAAAGCAACAACGCCACCGAACGGCTCGAAGGTGTCGATTTTCAAGTGGCGTGGCCGTCGATCTCGCGCAGTTTCGGCGCCAACGGTCGATTTACCTGGAATAACGAGCCGGTCGAGGCGAGCCTCACGCTGAGCGATTTTTTGGCGGCGCTCACCGGCGACCGCTCGGGGGTCAAGCTGCGCATCACCAGCGCCCCCCTGAACGTCGCCTTCGATGGTGCGGCCACCGACCAGCCGACGCTAAAGCTCGACGGCACGCTTGACGTCGAGTCGCCCTCGCTGCGTGACGCGCTGCACTGGACCGGCAAGAGCAGGGTCCCGTTCGGCGGCTTCGGCCGCTTCGCGATTCGCGCCCAGAGCGATATCGGCGGCGGCATGGCGTCCTTGTCCAACGTCAATGTCGAGCTCGACGGCAACAGTGCCGAAGGCGCGCTGACGCTGGCGACCGACGGCCACCGGCTGGTACAGGGCACGCTTGCGGCGGACGCGCTGGATCTGACGCCCTATGTTTCCGGCGTGCGGCTTCTCGCTCGCGATGAAAACAATTGGGACCGCTTGCCGATCGCGCTCAATGGCTTTGACGATTTCAACCTTGATCTGCGGCTCTCCGCCGCGAGCATCAAGATCGGGGATGCGCAATTGGGACGCACCGCCGTCGCCGCGACCATGCACGACAGCAAGCTCGATCTCACAATCGGAGAATCGCAGGCGTTTGGCGGCACCGCCAAAGGCACGCTCGGCATTGCCGGCGTCGAAAACGGCGTCGCGGTGAGCTCCAACATGCAGTTTATCGATGTCGATCTGGAAAACTGCCTCGGCCAGATTTTCGGCGTTCATAAAGTGCAGGGTCGCGGCAATCTCGCCTTCAACCTCGACGGCGCCGGCGATTCGGTTTTGGCGGTGACGCATGCGCTCAACGGCACGGCCACGCTGAACGCCCAAGACGGAGCGCTCGCCGGCATCGACGTCGAGCAATTGCTGCGCCGGCTCGAGCGACGCCCGCTTTCCGGTAACGGCGATTTCCGTCAGGGCCGCACGCCGTTCGATCAGCTTGCCGTCAACCTCAAGGTCCAGAACGGCCTGGTATCGGTCGATGACATGCATATCGTCGGACCCTCGGTGAAGCTCGCGGTGGGCGGGCAGGCTTCGGTGCCGTTGCGCGATCTCGACCTGAAAGGCGTAGCGACGCTGATATCGAATTCCAGCGCTGAGGAGTTCGACCTGCCTTTCGTGGTGCAGGGGCCGTGGAGTGACCCGATCATGCTGCCGGATCCGCAGAGCTTGATTCGACGCTCGGGGGCGGCGGCACCGCTGCTCAATGCGGCCAAGAGCTATAATGCCAGCGATGCGGTGCGCTCGGTGATCGACCAACTCTTGGCAACCCCGACACCTGCGGGAACACCGCCCACGGCGCCGGCAGCAACGCCGGGCGTGGCGCCGGCCGGGGCGAAAACCACCCAATAATTCCTTTCCGCTAAGCGACAAGGCCGCCATTCGCCCCGTCCGCGCGCCGGTACGCGCAGTTTTTTACTTTTTGCTCTATGATTCGCGGCGTTCGAATCAGCGGGCTTTTTGCCCGTGACCGGGGCCCGGACGCTCTGCCGATGTTCCGCCTTACCCGCACTGCCGTGAAAGTGCTGATCGCGTCGCTCATCGTCGGCACGATCCTCGACCATTTCGGCATTCGTACCGACGAACTGATAAAAACCGCGGGCCTTTCGCCGGAACGGATCGAGGATCTGGCGCGCGCCGGCATCGCCTGGGCGCTGCCCAATTTATTGCTCGGCGCGCTGGTGATCGTGCCGGTGTGGTTTCTGGTCTATATTTTCCGGCCGCCCGGCGAGAGCCGGGATTGATTACGCTCGTGCCGGACTGCCCCTGGCGGCACTGAGCTTGGTAAGCAGCGACGCGGCGATGACTGCAACTCCAACCACGGCAACCATGATGCTGCAAACCGCGTTCATTTCCGGACTGACGCCGAGCCGCACCTCCGAATAGATGCGGATTGGCAGCGTGGTCGCGCCCGGGCCGGTTGTGAAGCTCGCGATCACGAGATCATCGAGCGACAGCGCGAAAGCGAGCATCCAGCTCGCCGCGATGGCGGGCAGGATTAGCGGCAGAGTGATCGTCATGAAGGTGCGCGCCGGCGAGGCGCCGAGATCCATCGCTGCCTCTTCGAGGCTCATGTCGAAATCGACGAGCCGCGCCTGAACGATCACCGCCACGAAGCACAAGGCCATGGTGGTGTGCGCGATCACCACCGTCCAGAATCCGCGATCGACCGCGATGGCAACAAAGAGCAGAAGCATCGACAATCCGGTAATGACTTCCGGCATGACCAATGGCGCGTAGATCATCGCCGCGAACAACAGCCGGCCGCGAAAGCGGCCGAAACGCACCAGCGTCACCGCCGCGAGCGTTCCCAACACAGTCGCCGCACTCGCCGAGACGAGCGCCACACGCAGGCTGATGAAGGCTGCGCCAAGGAGCGGCGCGTCGCCGGCAAGTTGGGCGTACCATTGCGTCGACCAGCCGCCCCAGACCACGACAAGCCGCGACGCATTGAACGAGTAGACGATCAAAATGACGATCGGCAGGTAAAGAAAGGCGATGCCGAGGACGAGTGTCACCAGATTGAAGGCGGAAAGCTTGCGCATCCTCAGTCTCGCTCCACCCCGCGCATCGTCTGGTGCTGAAAGATCACGATCGGCGTGACCAACAGACAGACCAGAACGACGGCGACCGCGGAGGCGGTCGGCCAATCCTTGTTGGCGAAAAATTCGGTCCAGATGGTCTGGCCGATCATCGCGGTGCGCGAACCGCCCAGCAGATCCGGAATGACGAACTCGCCGACGGCCGGAATGAAGCAAAGGAGCGCGCCGGCGATCACGCCGGGCGCCGACAGCGGCACGGTGACAAGCCAAAATGCCTTCCAGCGCGGGCAGCCGAGATCGGCGGCCGCCTCAAGGAGCGACTCGTCCAGCTTTTCCAGCGTCGCGTAAAGCGGCAGCACCATGAAGGGCAAATAGGAATAGACGATGCCGATATAGACGGCGGTGTTGGTCGACAGCCAGACCGGCGGCTCGCGCACCAGATCGAGCGCCAGCAACAGCCGGTTGAGCGGACCGTCATGCTGCAGGATGTTCATCCAGGCATAGATGCGGATGAGAAACGACGTCCAGAATGGCAGGATGACCAGAAGAACCAGGATCGGCTGCATCCGCTGCGGCGCGCGCGTCATCGCGTAGGCGATCGGGTAACCGATAAGGAGCAGAATGACGGTGGAGAGCGCGGCGATCTCGAGACTTTTGACGTAGGAGAGGAAATAAAGCGGGTCGGAGCCGAGGAAGGCGTAATTATCGAGCGATAGTCCGGCGAAGAAGCTCGCGATGCCGCGCCAGCCGGCCGCAAGGTCGAAGACCGGCGTATAGGGCGGCTGCGCGATCGCGGTCTGCGACAGGCTGATCTTCAGCACGATCAAAAACGGCACCAGAAAGAACGCGACCAGCCAGACATAAGGAATGCGCACAACAAGCTTTGTCGCAAAAGAGCGGCGCGGCTTTGGCATCGGTGTGTGGGCGGCGTCGCTTGTCATTGCGTCAGCACGATTGCCGCGGCGCGCAGGAAATTCAGCCACACTTTGTCCTTCGCGGCGATGGTTCGATGCGCCAACGACCCGATATTGGCCTGGCTCGCTTGCAGCAGCGCGCCGGCCGCGATGCGAAGCCGATAGATCGACTGGTCGCCCAGATAGGCGACATCCGCGAGCGTCGCGGCAATGTCAGTTTCCAACGCCCACTGGGTATCCGATTCTGCCGGGTTCGGCGCCATCCGCAGCTGTTCAGGCCGCACCGCCACCCAAACTATCGCGCCAGGTTCCGCAGCGATCTTGGCCGCCACGCGCAGCCGGCCCAAAACCGTGCCTTCGACGCTGGTGCCGTCGGTTCCGACGCGCCCTTCGAAGAGATTGACGCTGCCGATGAAGTCGGCGATCCAGCGCGAGTTCGGCTGCTCGTAGATTTCTGCCGGCGGCGCCACCTGCATCAAGTGGCCGCGGTCCATCACCGCGATGCGGTCGGCAACCGTCATCGCTTCGCTCTGGTCGTGGGTGACGATGATGAAAGTTAGCCCGAGCCGGCGCTGCAGCTCCATCAATTCGAACTGCGTTTCGCCGCGCAGCTTCTTATCGAGCGCCGCCATCGGCTCGTCGAGAAGGAGGATGCGCGGCCGCTTGACCAGCGAACGGGCCAGCGCCACGCGCTGGCGTTGGCCGCCGGACAGTTCGTGCGGTTTGCGGGCGCCGAAATTATCCAGCCGCACCAGCGCCAGCATCTCGGCCACCCGCTCGGCGATCTGCGCCTTTGGCAAACCCTCTTGCTTGAGACCGAAGGCGACATTGCCGGCAACGGTGAGATGCGGGAACAGCGCATAGCTCTGGAACATCATATTGACCGGACGCCGATGCGGCGGCACCGGTGAAAGGTCGACGCCATCGAGCAGGATGCGGCCGGCACTGGCGCGCTCGAAACCGGCGATCAGTCGCAACAGCGTGGTCTTGCCGCAGCCGGAAGGTCCAAGAAGCGCGAAGAACTCACCCGGATAGATGGCGAGCGAAAGATCGTCGACCGCGGGATAGGCGCCAAAGCGCTTGGTCAGCCCCTCAATCCGCAGCAACGGCAGTAGCGTGGGATCGGTCCAAGGCGCGAAATCCCGCTTCGCCAGGCCCTCTCTCGATCCGATGGTCTGCATCGATTGCTCGGCTCGCGACGGCGCGCGCCCCAATGGCGCGCCGCGCGCACGCTAAAGCATTTCTGCGGTGACTGGAAAGATGTGGGGCGTCAGTCCAGGACGGCGACGGAAGACGTCGCCACCAAACCGACATCGTCGACCGAATCGGCCACGAGCTTGCGCGGCTCCGGTCCGTAATAGTCGCCCAATTGCACGCTCGGCCGCGGCTGGGTGGTAATGGAAACGAGGCGATCATAAAGCGCCTTGGCCGAGACCGGCTTGGTCAGATATTCGTTGACCCCGAGTCGAACCGCCTCGACGACGCGCCAACGCTCGCAATGTCCGGTCAGAATAATGATCGGAATATCCGGCATCGGGAACACGCCGGGCGAGCGCACGATCCGCACCAATTCCGGACCGCTGAGCATCGGCATTTCCCAATCGAGGATGACGACGTCGGGCGCCATGGTGCGGATGGCATCGAGCGCCGCGATACCGTCGGCGGCCTCGTAGATATCCTTGATGCCGCAATTGACCAAAAGATTGCGGATCATCTTGCGCATGTACTGATTGTCGTCGACCACCAGAATGCAAAGCGACTGGATGATATTTTCGACTTGCTTCTTGGTGTGTTTCGCAGACATGCCGCTGTCGACGCCAAGACGGCCGCGTGATTCCCGTGTCTGCTCTTGACCTGGCATCCCCGCATAACAACACGGACCCCGTTGCGGGACGGTAAAATAAAAAGCAGCAAATTGTTTGCATCGCCCGCTCATTGCCGGCGGCGCGCACCGGCAGAGTGAGTGCGCGGTTAACATCGCGCCTGGCAGATAGATAAAATTTTACGGACCGGCGCGGCTTGGCGAGGAGGCCTGCGCCATGAAGCGGTCGAGCCGAGCGGCCTGTTCCGCCGTCAGCCGCAAGCCGAGCTTGGAGCGGCGCCACAGCACGTCGTCCGCGGTCTGCGCCCATTCCTTGCTCATCAGATAACGTACCTCGGCGGCGGTAAGGTCGGCGCCAAAGCGCATGCCGAGATCGTCGAGCCCGGTCGCGGCGCCGAGCACGCGGTCGACGCGGGTGCCGTAGGCGTCGACGAGGCGGCGCGCATGCTCGGCGGTGAGGAAGCGCCAGGTCCGCTGCGTGCGTTCGATCAGGGTATCGACCCCGTCATAGACGAAGTCGCCGCCCGGCAACGGGCTGTACGCGGTCCATGGCCGCGAGCGCGGAAAGAAATGCGCAAGCCGCGCCAACGCTTCCTCGGCGAGACGCCGATAGGTCGTGATCTTGCCGCCGTAAACGGTCAACAGCGGCGCTTCGCCGAACCGCTCGTTGAGCTTGAGCGCATAGTCGCGGCCGATATCCTGGGGCTTGCGCGCGCCGTCGTCATAGAGCGAACGTACGCCGGCATAGGCCCACACCACGTCGGCGGCGCCGATCGCGGTGCGGAAATACTCGTTCACTATGCCGCACAGATAGTCGATCTCCTCGCCGGTCGGCAGCACTGTCGCGGGATCGCCGGCGAAGGAACGATCGGTGGTGCCGATTAGGGTGAAGTCGCGCTGAAACGGGATGGCGAAGACGACGCGGCTGTCGGGCGCCTGCAAAATATAGGCGCGCTCGTGATCGTAAAGACGCGGCACCACGATGTGGCTGCCTTTGTCGAGACGCAGCCGGTGCTGCGGTTCGACCCGCAGCGCCGTCTCGGCGAACAGCTCGCTCCAGGCACCCGTTGCATTGACCAGAATCCGCGCCGTGATGACGTCGCGCTGGCCGCGGGCATTGAGCACCAGCCGCCAGCTCTCGTCGCGGTCGGCGCGCACGCAGCGGGTGCGGGTGCGGATAACCGCGCCGCGCTCGGCGGCGTCGACGGCATTGAGCGCGACGAGGCGCGAGTCGTCGGCGAAACAGTCTGAATATTCGAAGGCGTGATGGAAGCGCGATTTGAGCGGCAATCCCGCTTCGTCGGTGACGAGATCGAGCTCGCGCGTGCCCGGCAAGATCCTGCGCCAGCCGATCCAGTCGTAGATCAAGAGACCAAGCCGCAGCAGCGCCGGCGAACGCCGCGCCTCGTTGATCGGCAGCACGAAGCGCAGCGGCCGGATCAGATGCGGCGCGGCGCGCAACAGCACTTCGCGCTCGCGCAGCGCCTCGTGGACCAGCCGGAATTGGCGCTGCTCGAGATAGCGCAAGCCGCCATGAATGAGTTTCGACGACGCCGAGGACGTGCCGGACGCAAGATCGTCCTGCTCGATGAGGACGACACGGAAACCGCGGCCCGCAGCGTCGCGCGCGATGCCGGTGCCGTTGATGCCGCCGCCGATAATGGCGAGATCGAAGTCGGCCACTGCGTTCTCCCTGGCCAGCAGGATAACCAACCGAGGCGAGAAAAATGACAACAATCGCCACCCTTCGGAAATCCGCCCGGACGGGCTTGCCTCGGAGCGGGGATGAGCGATGATGCCGCTATGGATTTTCGCGATCGTCACATTGTCGTCACTGGCGGCGCCGGAGCGCTTGGCACCGCTGTCGTCGCCGCGCTGATCGAGGCCGGCGCGCTCTGCCATGTTCCCTGTTATGACGAAGCGGAGGCGCAACGCTTCCGCCTGCGCGACCATAAGCAGGTGACGCTGACCGTGGCCGGCAATCTCGCCGACGAGGCGGCTGTGACGCGCGCTTATGCCGGCATCGCACCGCTGTGGGCGTCGATCCATATCGCCGGCGGCTTTGCTTTCGCGCCGCTGCGCGAGGCCGACGTGGCGACGATCCGCCAGCAGATCGACATGAACCTCATGAGCTGCATGCTGTGCTGCCGCGCCGCGGTGCAGGCGATGACCTCGGGAACCGGCGGCCGCATCGTCAATATTTCGGCGCGCCCGGGCTTGGAATGGCGCAGCGGCGCCAATATGGCGGCCTATGCCGCGAGCAAAGCCGGCGTCGCGGCATTTACGGCCGCGCTCGCCGAAGAGGTCGTCAAAGACGGCATCTTGGTCAACGCCGTGGCGCCGTCGACCATGGATACCCCGGCCAATCGGCAGTCCATGCCGAAAGCCGATTTCGCGCTGTGGCCCAAGGTCGAAGAAGTCGCGGCCACGATCCTGTTCCTCGCTTCGCCCGACAACCGCGTCACCCGGGGCGCCATCGTGTCGGTTTACGGAAAGTCCTAATAACCGGGCCACAGTCCCGGCGTCGCCAGTTCCAGGAGATGGCCGTCGGGGTCGCGGAAATAGATGCTCTCGCCGCCGCGCGGCCATGTGGTGCGGCCTTCGATCGCGATACCCGCATCTTTCAGCTTCGCCTCCCAAGCGGCGCGGTCCTCGGCCGCGATCGAGAACGCGATGTGCACCGGGCCATGACCGTCATGCGGCGGGATGGTGCCGCCCGGCAGATGTACCGTTTCCAGCGAATGGCCGCGCAGGAACAACAACAGCACGCCGCGATGGCCGACGTCATACGCGCACAGCCGCTGGTCGCGATAGATGCTGTTTAATTCGAGCACCTGTTCGTAGAACGGACAAGCGCGTTCGAAGGCGTCGACGTAGAGGACGGTTTCCAGGATACCGAGGAGTGAGGGCATAATTCATTACGTTCGTTTTGAGTTCGTCATCCTGAGGTGCCCGCGCGCAGCGCGGGCCTCGAAGGATGCAGCCGAGGCGCCGAGGCCGTCGCCCTTCGAGGCTCGCTTCGCTCGCACCTCAGGGTGACGGAACGACGTTACCCTGACACCGCCACGACTTCGCGTGCCGGCGTCGTCACCAGCCGCGACACGGCACTCGAGGCGACGATGGCGCGCTGCTGGGCATAGGCCTCGTGATTGCGCTCGATGTAATCGAGGTCGTAGAGGTAATTGACCATCAAGCCGAAGGATTGCCTGAGCGCCCGCTCCGAGGTGTCGGCGAGGAAATCCAGGCGTTCCAGCCGCGCGCCGTTGCCGAGATGGAAGCGCGCCACGGCATCGACCGGCAGGCCGCGGCTGTTGCGGGCACGGATGTAATACCAGGCGGCAGCGCGAAGGAGCGGCTCGCGCACCGGTTCGGCCGATTCCGGCGAACGCCACCAATTCGGATCGTCGAGCGCCGCGAGCGCCTCGCGGTCGTGTTCGTCGATGGCGTCGGACGCGGAATTCTTGCGCTCGCGCTTGAGCCAGTCGGCGAAATTCGGCACCGGCGACAGCGTGACGAAGGTGCCGACGCGCGGCACTTCGCGGGACACCTCCTCGACCACCTGTTTGATGAGGAAATGGCCGAAGCTGACGCCGGCAAGACCGCGCTGGCAATTGGTGATCGAATAGAACACCGCCGTGGTGGCGCGCTGTGGTTCGACCGGCTCGCGCTTGTCCGACAAAATCGGCCCGATCGCGCCGGCGACTTCGCGCATCAGCGCCACTTCGACGAAGATCAGCGGCTCGTCGACCAGCGCCGGATGAAAGAAGGCGTAGCAGCGGCGGTCCGGCGGATCGATGCGGCGGCGCAGATCCTCCCAGTCCTTGATTTCGTGCACCGCCTCGTAGCGGATGATCTTTTCCAGGATCGCGGCCGAGGTCGACCAGTCGATGCGGCGCAGCACCAGAAAGCCGCGGTTGAACCACGACGAGAACAGATGGACGAAATCATGGTCGATCACTGCAAGCTCGTCGCGCCGGTGATCCATGGCGTCGAGAAGTTGCTCGCGCATGCGCACCAGCGCCTTGGTGCCATTGGGTGCGAGATTAAGCCGCCGGAACAATTCGAGCCGCCGCGGCTCGCTGGCGATATGCAGATCGGCCGCCGTCTCGTCGGACGGCGCTTCCCGCCATGCGGCGATCGCCTGCTCGATGCGGGCGCGATCGGGGCCGAAGGTGGTGGCGAGTGTCTCGAAGAAGGCTATGCGCGGCCCGGTGGTCAGTTCCGCGTAACTCGCCAGGATCTCCTGGGCCAGCGCCACGCCGGAGGCCTCACCGCGGCCGGACAATAGCGCCTCGCAGAGTTCGACCAGGCCCGCCGAACGCTCATGCGCCGGCTCGCGGCGCTCGCGCTTGATAAGTGCGCGGCTCCGTTCGGCGATGCTTTGCAGCATTTCGCTGAAGAACGAGGTATCCACAGTTCATCCCATCCGGCCGGCAAGACTTAGCTAATAATGGGCCAAAGCAATGACAAGTTCGCTAACGGCAAAGACCTGTAGACAAAGTGGCCGTGCTTGGGCACTTAAGCGCCCGCGCGGCGGCTCGCCGCGGCGTTGAGGGGTTGCCATGCTGGGTCCATCGAAATCAGGTCCGCTCGCCGGATTGCGCGTGCTGGAGCTTGCCCGCATCTTGGCCGGGCCGTGGGCGGGGCAAATCCTCGCCGATCTCGGCGCCGACGTGATCAAGGTCGAACGCGAGGGCTCGGGCGACGACACCCGCGCCTGGGGCCCGCCCTTCGTGCCGGCGGCCGACGGCGGGAATCTGTCGTCCGCCTATTTTCATTGCACCAACCGTGGCAAGCGCTCGATCGTCGCCGATTTCACCAAGCCGGAAGGCCAGCGCATCGTCAAAAAGCTGGTGGCGCGCTCCGACGTGCTGATCGAGAATTTCAAGGTCGGCGGGCTCACCAAATTCGGCCTCGATTACAAGAGCCTCGCCCCCGACAATCCCCGCCTGATCTATTGCTCGGTGACCGGCTTCGGCCAGACCGGACCGTCGGCGGCGCGCGCCGGCTACGATCTGATGGCGCAAGGCATCGGCGGCATCATGGGCATGACCGGCGCGCCGGACGGACCGCCGATGCGGGTCGGCGTGCCGATCGCCGATATCTTCTCCGGCGTCTATTCGGCGGTCGGCATTCTTGCCGCGCTCGCCCGCCGCGAGCACACCGGCCGCGGCGGCTATGTCGACACCGCGCTGGTCGATTCCACCGTCGGCACGCTGGCGTTCCAGGCGCTCAATTATCTGGTCTCCGGCGAAGTGCCCAAGCGCATCGGCAATGCCCATCCCAATCTCGTGCCCTATCAGGAATTTCCCGTCAGTGACGGCCGCGTCATCATCGCCACCGGCAACGACGGGCAATTCATAAAACTGTGCGGCATTCTCGGCGCGCCGGAGCTCGCCGCCATGCCGGCCTATGCGGACAATAAAGGCCGCCTCGCCCATCGCGCGGAACTGGTCGGCAAGCTCTGCGCGCTGACCTCGCAGTTCAAACGCGAGGAGCTGCTCGACAAGCTCGAAGCCGCCACCATTCCGGCCGGGCCGATCAACGATCTCGATCAGGTCTTTGCCGATCCGCAGGTGGTTCATCGCGGCATGAAGATCGAACTCGACAGCCCCGCCGCCAAAGGCGGCAAGATCCCCGGCATCCGCACCCCCATCGTGCTCGACGGCGAACCGATGGCTTCCGACCGCCCCTCGCCCCGTCTCGGCGAACACACCGCCGAAATTTTGCGGGAGTTGGGCGAGGGGTAAAATATCCCGCCCCGCGATAGCGGGGAGGGGGGACCGCGCGAAGCGCGGTGGGCGGGGCGCGGGCCGCGACGACCTTTCTGCAACGACAACGAAGTTCCGAGTCAGAAACCCCCTCCACCATCCTTCGCTCGCTGCGCGAGCTACGGATGTTCCCCCTCCCCCGCTTCCGCGGGGACGGATGCAATATGATCCCGTTCTCGCGAGCGCACTCCGCCCGCGAGTGATGTCAAACAGCGTATTTTGTTTGCCTCCCCCGCTGGCAATGACGGAGATCGGCGAGCAAACCAATCCAGAGCGGGCCGTTCCAAGCTGTTGCGGAGCAACTCTTCGCGGCTCGCTTCCGGCAAATAAAAGGGAAAGCGGAACGCCGGCAGTCGCACTGTCGCTTTTAGTTGGCCCGTCGGATCGAAATTTCACCCGCGCCGATTGACGCTGCCCAGAACCGCGGCGCCGATCAGGATGCCGATGCCTAACGCGACGCCGACGGTGAACAGCGGGCGATCTTCGGCTTGCGAGCTCACGCGCGCTAGCGCGTCGCTGCCGTAGCCGGCGCCGAGTTTTAGCGCGCGGTTGCCGAGCCGCGTTGCCTGATCGCTCGTGGCTTCGCCGCGCTCGCGGAAGCGTTCGATCATGTCGCTCAACACCGTGGAAATCGTGTCGCCGATCTGCGCGCCCGCCGCCGTTGCGGCGGCGGAGCCGCGGCGGCCGGCGATCCGGCCGATCTTCTCGAGCTCCTTCTCGACGGCGCCGAGATGATTCTGGATCGCATTGACGCTCGGACCGAATGAATTGGAGCGGTACTGAAACATGGAGCCCTCGCCGACGGTGACTATGAATTGGCGCGGAAGCCCACGCTCCCGCCGTTAAGGAACCTGTCAAACCCGGGTTGGTTCCGCTTCGTTTACCGCGACAGCCGCCGCCGGTTGGCGCGGACGCGCTTGCCGTAAACGCCGAGCACTTTCTTGGCGGCGCGGTGGCTGCTGCCGCCCGCGATCGCGCTTGCCGCGACGGCGGCCTGCGCTTCGGCCGCGGCGGCGAGCTTTTCGGTCATCATGCGCTGCGCTTCGTCACGGCCGCTGGCGCCGCCGGCGGCGATGCGCATCAGGCGGAGCGCGATGACGCGCTGCGCTTCCCATCCCAACGCCGCCGCCTGCGCCGAGAGCGCCAGCCAGGGATTCCACATGTTCAGGGGATTCGACATTGCCGTGAGGGGAACGGCGGCGGGCCTCCGTTGTTCCCCCTACACGTCTAAACCCTCACTTTTTCCGAAAACTTTACACCCCGGAGTCAAAGTCTCGTCTTGCATGCCGGGTATTGCGGTAGAGCCTAATCGGTTTTGATGGAATCAAAACCGGGCTCTAGCTTTCTGATTGAGCATGATCTTTTCCGAAAACCGGTATCCACTTTTCGGGATCCTGCTCAGGCGGCGCGGGAATTGCATCGCACCCCGCGGCGGCGGACCAACTGAAGGAGCAAGAGATGCCGAATAGAGGTGAGCTTCGTATCCCGGCCATGCGCGAGCAAAACGCCAAAAGCCGCACGGCAGGGCCAGACGCCGACGCCTGGGCCATCATCGCCTTTTGCGCGATCGGCGGTTTGCTGTCGTTTTGCGTGGCCATCTCGTCGATCGGCATCAACGGATACCCCGCGATGATGCAGATGCCATGGGGCGGGTAATGGAACGGCCAACGCCGCAGGCATTCTGCCTCGGCAGCGGGCACGGACCCTACTGCCGCGACTTCACCCAACGGCGCGCTGCGGCGCTGTAGCGGCGTCGCGGTCGGCCGTGCCGCGGGTCTCGCGCAGCGCGCGTTCCAGCGCCGCAAGGTCGTAGGGTTTCTGCAGCACCGCAAAGCCGCGGCGCACCGCGTCCTGCGCACTCGAACTATAGCCGGTGGTCAACAGTACCGTGAGATCCGGGTACAGCCGGCGCACCATGTCGGCCAATTGCAACCCGTTCATTCCGCCCGGCATCAGAATGTCGGAGAACACCAGATCGAAGCCGGCCTCGCCGGCGAGAAGATCGAGCCCGGCCTGCGCGCCCGGTGCGTGCCGGACCGTATAGCCGAGCTGCTCGAAATAAGCGCGGCCGACTTCGGCGACTTCGGCATTGTCTTCGACGAGCAGCACGGTTCCGGCCGGCGGCGCGATGGCGGCGCTGGCGATTTCCTGGCGCGGCTGCGCGGCCGCCTCGAAGCTGCGCGGCAAAAACAGCGTCACCGCGGTGCCGCGCCGCGGCGTGGTGGCGATGCTGGCGGTGCCGCCGGATTGGCGGGCAAAGCCGTAGACTTGGCTCAAGCCTAAGCCGGTGCCCTTGCCGACGCCCTTGGTGGTGAAGAACGGCTCGAACACCCGCGGCAAGACCTCCGGCGGAATGCCGGTGCCGGTATCGGCCACCCGCACCGCGACGTAGTCGCCGCTCAACCCTTCCTCCGTGCCCCGGCCGCGCAGCACCGTCGGCTTGGCGCTGATGGTCAGCGTGCCGCCGGAGGGCATGGCGTCGCGCGCGTTGAACGCGAGATTGAGCAAAGCGAGCTCGAACTCGCTGGGGTCGACCTTCACCGCGCACGGCCGCCGCGGCACGCCAAGCCGGATATCGATGTCGCCGCGCAGCGAGCGGCTGAGCATGTCCTTGATCTCCGGCAGCCGCTCGGCGAGATCGATCACGCTCGGCTGGTGCACCTGCCGCCGCGAGAAGGCGAGCAATTGCCGGGTGAGGCTTTCGCCGCGCTCGGTCGCATTGGCGATGGCATCGAGGAGCTGGGTCTCCTTCTCGCCGCTGACGTGACGGCGCAGCCGCTGCACCGTGCCGCTGACGATCATCAACAGATTGTTGAAGTCGTGGGCGACGCCGCCGGTCAGTTGCCCGATGGCTTCGAGCCGCTGCGCCTGGCGCAGCGCGTCCTCGGCGAATTCGCGGCGCTGCGCTTCGTCGTAAAGCCGCTTGGTGCGCCGCAACACCACCCACAGCGCGGAGAACAACAACAGCGTGACCGGCAAGCCGAAGATCAGATGGCCGCCGACTTGATCGAGCCAGGCGGCGCGGATCGCGGCGCTGTCGATGCCGGCGATGGCATAGACCGGGTAGCCCGGCAGCTCGCGGAAGCCGACGCGGCGGTTGTGGCCGTCGACTTCCGAATCGACCGAGAACAGGCCGTGGGTGAGACCGCGACCGATCGACTGCCGCAGCGCGCTCTGCGGACTAAGCTGGTGCCGAAGCTGCGGGCCGGCCGGATAGCGCGCCAGCAATTGCCCGTCGGGACGCACCAGCGCGTAGAAATTTCCGGGCGACTGTTCGATCATCGCATAGAAGTCGTCGAAACAGCGCGGCCGTACCGCGATGGCGATGACGCCGCGGAACGTACCGTCGGCGGACGGCAACCGCTGCGACACCTCGAACAGCGCGGTCCCCGGCGCCTGCAACGTCGAGGTGCGCACGTCGCCGACATAAGTTCCGGTGTCGCTATCCAGTTGCGCCTTGAAATAAGGCCGGTCGGCAAAATCGGCGCCGCTTGCCAGCGCCGCCGGCGCGCTCGACGCGAGCGGACGGCCGGCGGCGCCGATCAAGGTGATCGCCTGCACCTGCGGCATGACGCCGACGATGCGCTGCAGTCGCGGCGTCAGGCTTGCTTGCGCGGCGCGGATCTGGTCGTCCGGCATGCCGCGCACCACTTCGCCGACTTCGGGAAAGATGCGGTCGACGGTCTCGAAGACTTTCAGCGCCTGCTCTTGCAGCACGTCCATCGAGCGATCGATGCGCTCGTCGGCGACCGCATAGACGTCGCGGTAGTCGTTGTAGGAGGCATAGACGAACAGCGCCGCCGGAAATACCAGCGACGCCACCATCAACAATTGCAGCAGACGGATCGCCGAATCCCGTTCCGTGCGCATCGAGGTCCGATTGTTGCAGCCGGCAATAGGCGACGACGCCACGCAGCGACTTTGATACGTGGAACCTGTCAAACTTCTGCGGCGCGAACGAGGCGATCAAACGCCGCATTCGATTGCAATTTCGTGACCGAAAGGACAGGAGCCTTGACTTGACTGTCACAAATCGCCGCAATTCGGGGGATTTGTTCCCGAGCGATCCGCTGTTTTCACTGGGTCCCCCGCTTCCGCGGGAACGCGCGGATGGATCAACTGACGGCAACCGGCGCAAGCGCGTCGATGTCGGTGACCACGTCGATCACCACCGGGCGATTGGCGGCAAGCGCTTGCGCCAACGCCGCGGGAAACGCCGAGGCATGTTCGACGCGGATGCCGAGCGCGCCCATGTCTTCGGCGATGCGGGCAAAATTCATTTTGCTGAAGGTCCACAATTCGCGCGCCTTGTCGGTCTGCTTGCCGCCATAGACGCGGTCGAAGCCGCGCTTCGATTGATTGCCGCCACCATTATTGTTGACCACGGTCACCGCATTGATGTTCCAGCGCGCCGCGGTCTCGATCTCGGCGATGTGGTACCAGAAGCCGGCATCGCCGGTGAACGTCACCACCGGCCGCTCCGGCACCGCGCATTTGGCGCCGAGCCCCGCCGGAAACGCCCAGCCGAGATGGCCGGCGCTGCGCAAATAGCTCTGCCGCGGCGAGGTCAGATCGAACATGCCGCCCATCCACATGCCGGCGTGGCCGGTGTCGACGACGACGATGGCGTCGTCCGGCACGTGCTTCGACAATTCATGGCACAGCCGCTCCGGACGGATCGGCACCGCGTCGGAGGTGAGCGCGTCTTTATATTTGTCGCGCCACTCGCCGCAGGTTTTTTGCGCCTCGGCGACCCAGGCCTCGCGCTTGGTGGCGCTTGAGCGATCGGCATGGGCGAGCATGCGCGCGAGCGTCACTTTGGCGTCGCCATTGACGGCCGCCGCGAGCGGATAATTGCGGCCGAGCGCTTCGGGATCGATGTCAATCTGGATCGCCCGAGTGCCGATTTTCGGCACCGCCCAGAAATGCGTGGTCATGCCGCCGGTCTCGCTGCCGATGAAGCAGACCAGATCGGCTGCGTTGACCACGCGGTTGGCGCTCTCGCGCGAATAGCTGCCGACGACGCCGACCGACAGCGGATGAGCGCCGGGAATCGAATCCTTGCCGTTGAGCGAAGTCGCGACCGGAATCTGCAAAGCTTCGGCCAGTGCGACGAGTTCGGCCGCCGCACCGGAGGCGCGCACGCCGCCGCCGGCGACGATCACCGGCCGCGCCGCGTCCTGGAGAATCTTTAGCGCGGCATGCACGCTCCCCTCGTCCGATTCTGGGCGGAACGCCGGCACGCGCGAAAATTGCGGCTCGACCAGCGGCTCCATATCGGCTTCGTCGGCGTCGAGCTGACCCTCATTGCCGCGGAATTGCAGATGCACCGGGCCGGGACAGCCGGTCACCGCGGTACGGAACGCCTGCCGGATCATATCGGGAAGCCGCGCCACGTCGTCGATGGTGGCGTTGAATTTGGTCACCGGTTCGAACGCCGGGACGTCGTCGACTTCCTGATAGACTTTGCGGAATTTTGTTTTCGGGTCGCGGCCTCCGGTGATCGCGATGACCGGTGAATGGGCGAGCCAGGCGTCGCGCAGGCCGGCGGCGAGATTGAGGGCGCCGATCACTTGGGCGCCGCAGATGCCAGGCTTGCCCGAAGCGCGCGCGTAGCCGTCGGCCATATAGGCGGCTGATTTTTCGCCATGGACGTGCAGGCGCTTGATGTCGGTGCGGCGTTCCATCTCGGCGAACGCGGTGCGCATGACGGCCGGCACGTGGAAGACGTGCGTGACCTCATAACCCTTGAGCATGTCGGCGATGCACTGGGCGCCGGTCATTTTGCGGTTGTGGCCGATTTGCATGGGCGGTCGTTTCCTTCACAACTTTTCCCGGGCGCAGCGCAGCACGAAGTGGTGGGCTGCAGAACCGGGAACGTTACAGATTCAGAGTTTGGAACGATCCCGGATCAGCGGTGCACCGCTGCGCGCTGCACCGCGTCCGGGAAACGAAACTCCTAATCGTTGAACACCGCGACGGCGCGGATCGGCGAGCCGGTGCCGTCGCGCCATTTCAGCGGCAGGCCGATGAACTGAAACTCGCCCGCACCGAGCAGGCTTTCCAGATTGCACAGGCTTTCCATGTGCGTGATGTCGAGATCGAGACAGGCCTTGTGAACGAGCGAATTGACCTTGCCCTCGGGCCCTGGCCGCATCGAGTCGATGCCGAAATGCACGATGCCCTGTGCGGCGAGCCATTCGGTCGCTGCGACATTGACGCCGGGATTGTCGGTCGCATAGGCGGCGGTCGGGAAAGTGCGGGCGTGATGGCCGGTGCACAACAGCACCGTGCCCTTTTTCGGGATCGGCACGCCGGCCTTCTTCACCGCCGCTTCGAGATCGGCCGGCGTTATCTCCGCGCGCGGCGCGATATGCCGCAGATCGATGCAGATGCCCTGCACGATGCAATTTTCCAGCGGGTATTTGTCGATCGGCGTGCCGCTCTTGCCGAAGTGGCGCGGTGCGTCGATATGGGTGCCGCCATGGTCGGGCATCGAGAAGAACATCACGCTGTTGCCCTGGACGTTGCCTGATTCGGCGAATGCCTCCTCGTGTGTCTTCCAGATGCCGTGGATGACCGGCGGCTGCCCCGGATAGGACGGCGTGCGGTGATACAGCTCCCGGCTCAAATCGACGATCCGCATGCGGCGCGCCTCCCCTACTGACCTTTGCTTGCCCGGACACTATCCTTGGCCGGTGATCGCGACAACGCTTGCCGGAGTGCTCCATGAAAACCTCGACCGACCGTATCCTCACCACCCATACCGGCAGCCTGCCGCGGCCGAGGGCGCTGATCGATCTCATTCTCGGCAGAGAAACCGGCACCGCCGTTGCCGCGGACGTGTTCGAGGCCGCGACCGCCAAGGCAGTCGACGAGATCGTGGCGCAGCAAGTGGCCTGCGGCGTCGACGTGGTCTCGGACGGCGAGATGAGTAAGCCGTCCTATACGACCTACATCCGCCATCGCGTGACCGGCATCGCGCCGGACCCGCGCGCGGCGGACAAAGGCCGCGACATCATGATCGGCCGCGATCTCCTTGAGCATCCGGATTTTGGCCGCAACCGCCGGTCATTTTCCGCCACGCCGTTTCCCGGCTGCGTCGGCGAACTGCGCTACCACGACCGCTCGGCGCTCGACCGCGACATCGCGCATCTCAAAGCAGCGGCGGCCAAGGCGAGGCCGACGGAAGTATTCATGACAGCGCCGTCGCCCGGCATCCTGACGCGCTTTATCATCAACCTGCACTATCCGAGCGAAGACGCCTACCTCGCCGCGCTCGCCGACGTGCTGAAGATCGAGTACCGCGCCATCGTCGACGCCGGCTTCGTGCTGCAGATCGATGCGCCCGATCTCGTCTCGGCGCGCAACAACCAGTACCGGCATCTCACCGACGACGAATTCCGCTCAAAGATCGCCGAGCGCAATATCGCGGTGCTCAATGCGGCGATCGAAGGCCTGCCCGCCGCCCGCATGCGGCTCCACATCTGCTGGGGCAATTACGAAGGGCCGCACACCCACGATCTGCCGCTGACGAAGATCATCGACATCGCCTTCAAGGCGCACGTGCAGGCGTTCAGCATCGAAGCGGCCAATCCGCGCCACGATCACGAATGGGAGGATCTCAAGGCGATCAAGATTCCCGACGACAAGATTCTCATTCCCGGCGTCATCGATTCGACCACCAATTTCGTCGAGCACCCGCGGCTGGTGGCGCAGCGCATCGGCCGCTATGCCGACATCGTCGGCCGCGACCGCGTCATCGCCGGCGTCGATTGCGGTTTTGGCACCGCGGTGCGCGCCGAGCCGACGGTCGCCGACTCGATCGTCTGGGCCAAGCTGCGGGCGCTGTCCGAGGGCGCGGCGATCGCGAGTAAAAAATTATGGGGAGCGAAGGCTGCGTAACCGCGGCGCGCGGCCTTGTTCGAAAATTCAGGGCTCGCTACGCTGACGTGCCGATGACGCGCTGATGGCGTCGCGGCTCAACTTCCAGGGGGCGAACATGCATGCGAACGCAATTATCCTCGGCCGAAATGCTGCAATCGCCGCGCTCTTTCTCGCCGCGATGCTCAACGCTTCGCCGAGCCGGGCCGACAGCGCGCTGGCAGTCGGACTTCCCGCCGACGTCAGCCATGAGGGCTTTGCCAGCGGCTTTCAGCTCAATGCACCGGACATGGATACGGCGCGCAAAGGCGCAATTGCAGGCTGCCAGAAATCGGTCGGAGCCTCGGAGGCGGCGCGCAAGCTCTGCAAGGCGGTCGCCACCTTCCACAATCAGTGCTTCGCGGTCGCCATCGATCCCGCCAACGGCACGCCGGGCGTCGGCTGGTCGATCGCCGAAAATCAGAAAATGGCCGATGCCCAGGCGATCGCCCAATGCCGCACCACCGCCGGCGCGAACCGTCAGCAGTTTTGCGTGGTCATGGAAGGCCGCGGCACCAATCGCGGCTGCGACGTCACCGCCAAATAGCGAGCCGCGTCGGCGTGGGAGTTACTGCGCCTTCAGTCCGGCGAACTGGACCACCTTGCGCCATTTCGCGGTTTCCGCGGCGATGAATTGACCGAATTCCGCGGGCGACATCGCCAGCTCGCTGACGCCGAGCTCGGATAGCCGCGCTTTGAATTTGTCGTCGGCCTGAATGGCGCGAACCGCGGCGGCAATCTTGTCGATGATCGGCCCAGGCGTATTCTTCGGCGCGACGATGCCGCTAAAGCCGCTGGCTTCGAAGCCCGGCAAGGTCTCGGCGACAGTCGGCACGCCGGGCAATTCGTCGATGCGGTTCGCCGTGGTCAGCGCCAGCGCACGCAGCTTGCCGGTTTTGATTTGTCCGATGACGGCCGAGATACCGTCGACCCCAATTTTGACCTGACCGCCGAGCAGATCCGTCACCATCTGGCCCTCGCCGGCATAAGGCACGTGCACGACGTCGACGCCGGCCATCATCTTGAACAGCTCCACCGCCATATAAGGCGGCGTGCCAAGCGACGGCGAGGCTATGACGGTCTTGCCGGGATTGGTTTTACAATGCGCAATCAGCTCGGCGACGTTGGCGGCCGGGAACGACGGATTGGCGTCGAGCACCAGATTGATGCGGTTGATGGGCGCCACCGGCGTGGTGTCGCGCACGAAATCGTAGCTGAGATTTTTCATCAGCGAAGCGTTCACCGCGTTCGACGAGGCGGCGAAGAACAGCGTGTAGCCGTCCGGCGGCGCGTTGACGACGGCCTCGGCGCCGAGCGAGCCGCCGGCGCCGGGCCGGTTCTCGACTGCGACCGATTGATTGAGCTCTTGCGACAGCCACTGCGCGGCGATGCGCGCGATGATGTCCACTTGGCCGCCCGGCGGAAAGCCGACCAATAACTTGATCGGACGGGCCGGATAGGCTTGGGCGCGGGCCAGCGTAGAAATCGCCGGCAATGCAACGGCGCCGCCCGCCAGACGCAATAGGTCCCGCCGTCGCAGCGGCATCGCTCCCTCCCCTGATCTCCCTCTCCCCGCGTGCGGGGAGAGGGTTGGGGTGAGGGGGCCTCTCCGCTGGGCTCAGACTATAAAGCTCAGAATTGCGGAGACGCCCCACCCTCGCTTTGCTCGACCTCTCCCCGCACGCGGGGAGAGGTGAATCCTTTTTATTCTGGCTTGAAGTTCATCGCTACGCCGTTGATGCAATAGCGCAGATGCGTCGGCGGCGGGCCGTCTTCGAAGACATGGCCGAGATGGCTGCCGCAGCGGCTGCAATGCACCTCGGTGCGGGTCATGAACAGGCTGTTGTCGGTCGTGGTCTCGACCGATCCGGGCTCCGGATCGTTGAAGCTCGGCCAGCCGGTGCCGCTCTCGAATTTGGTCTTGGACACGAACAGTTTTTGCCCGCAGCCGGCGCAGTAAAACGCGCCGGCGCGCTTCTCGTAATTGAGCGCGCAGGACCCCGGCCGCTCGGTGCCGTGCTCGCGCATGATGTAGAACTGTTCCGGCGTGAGGATCTTCTTCCATTCCGCGTCGGTATGCGTCACGGGGTAGTGCTTGGCTTCGGTGGTCGTGCTCATGGCTGAGGCCCACTGTTTGAACGCCATTTAACGTAGTCGATGGCGAGCAAAGCGCAACCTGAACTCTCGTCACTTCATTGCGAGCGCGCCCGGCTTCAAGAGACGCGGCTGCGTGCTATCATGGCCGGAAAGGACGCTCGAAAGCGCCGCGTACGCGACTGGGAAAGGAAACGTCATGCTGGATCAGCCGCATTCGAAAACCAATGGTTCGAAGCCGCAGCAGGAGATGATCTCCGGCGCATTTCTGCGCAATGCCTGGTACGTGGCGGCGTGGGCCGACGAGCTGGGCGACGGGAAACTCGTCGCCCGCACGCTCATGAACGAGCCTGTCGTGCTCTATCGCAAGAGTAACGGCGACGTCGCGGCCATCGAGGACCGCTGCGCCCACCGCTTCGCGCCGCTCTCCATGGGCAAGATCGTCGGCGGCGACCGCATCCAGTGCCCGTATCATGGACTGGAATTCGACGGCAGCGGCGCCTGCGTGCGCAACCCGCACGGCGCCAAGAACATTCCGCCACGGGCTCGCGTGAAGAGCTATCCGGTGATCGAAAAGCACAAGGCGGTGTGGATCTGGATGGGCTCGGCGCCGGCCGATGCCGGCAAAATCCCGGACTTCTCCGTGCTCGATAACGTACCGGAGCTGCACACCACCAAGCGTGACAGCATCGTCATCAAAGCTAATTATCAGCTCATCATCGATAACCTGCTCGATCTGAGCCACACCTCGTATCTGCACGAGGGCATTCTCGGCAACGCCGACACCGTCGAATCCGAGATCACCACAGAGCAGGACGGCGACGATGTCGTGGTCGGCCGTCACGCCACCAATTCAAAACCGCCCGGCATGTTTGCGCCGTTCTGGCCCGACCATCCGCCGCGCGTCGACAAATTCACCAAGATGCGCTGGATGGCGCCGGCGGCGCTGCGGCTCTTGACTGGGATCTGCGAAATCGGCGCCGCGCCGGAGACCGGCACCGGCTATCACGCGGTGCATCTGCTTGTCCCCGAGACCGAGCGCTCGACACATTATCTCTTCACCGCCGTGCGCTGGGGCGTGAAGACCAGTGAAGACAAGCTCAATCGCGATCTACAGAAACGCATCGCCGAAATGCGACGTTTTGCATTTGAAGAGCAGGACGCGCCGGTGATCGAAGCGCAGCAGCGCATCATCGAGAACGCGATGGAGCCGCTCGAACCGGTGATCCTCGCCGTCGACGTCGGCTGCGTGCGCTATAAGCGCGTGCTGGGCAAGATGATTGAGGCGGAGCAAGGGTGATGCCTGACGCCGAGCAAGGTCCCGATCTGTCGCTCGGAATTGCCGTTTCAGACATTCCGGCCCGCGGCATGGTGCGCGGTCACGTTGGCGACGAAGGCGTGCTGCTTGCCCGCGTTGGCAGCGACTATTTCGCCATCGGCACCAGCTGCACGCATTATGGCGGGCCGCTTGCGGACGGCGTGCTCGACGATCACACGGTGCGCTGCCCCTGGCATCACGCGTGCTTCAACCTGCGCACCGGCGAAGCGCTCCGCGCGCCGGCGTTCGATCCCGTTGCCAGTTGGACCGTCGAGCAACGCGGCGAGCGAATTTTCGTCACCGGCAACGCCAAAGCTTTGCCCACCCGCAAGCCGATCTCCGGCAAACTGCCGTCACGCATCGCGATCGTCGGTGGCGGCGCTGCCGGCTTTGCCGCCGCGGAACAGCTGCGCCGCCACGGCTACGAGGGATCGCTCGTCGTGCTCAGCGACGACGCAGACCCCCCGGTCGATCGGCCGAACCTGTCGAAGGACTATCTGGCGGGTACCGCGCAGGAAGAATGGGTGCCGCTGCGGGCGCGGGACTGGTACCGCGACAACGCCATCGAATTGCGGCTCAATACCAAGGTGTCGAAGGTCGATCCGCGTGCGCGGGAGGTCGAGGTCGCGGACGGCAGGCGCCTGCCCTACGACAGGTTGCTGCTCGCGACCGGCGCAGAACCCATTCGGCTCGCCATCCCGGGAGCCGACCTTCCCCATGTCTACGTCTTGCGCACGCTGAGCGATTGCCGTGCGATCATCGCCGCCGCAGAGCGCGCGCGCCGCGTCGTGGTGGTCGGTGCGAGCTTCATCGGTCTCGAAACCGCGGCCGCCTTGCGCACCCGCAACCTGGATGTCCATGTCGCCGCCCCCGAGAAGCGTCCGCTCGAAAAGGTATTCGGCGCCGAACTTGGCGACTTCGTGCGCTCGCTTCACGAGGAAAAAGGCGTCGTCTTTCATCTGGAAAATACAGTGGTGGCGATCGAGCCCAATAAGGTCACGCTCAAGAGCGGGCAGACCCTCGATGCCGATCTCGTCGTCATGGGTGTCGGCGTGCGCCCGCGCACGCAACTTGCCGAGCAAGCGGGCCTGACGGTCGAGCGCGGCGTGGTCGTCAACGACCATCTGGAGACGAGTGCGGCGGGCATTTTCGCCGCCGGCGATATCGCGCGATGGCCCGATCGCCACAGCGGCGAAAGCATCCGTGTCGAGCATTGTGTGGTCGCCGAACGGCAAGGCCAGGCGGCGGCCCGCGCCATGCTGGGAATGGGCGACCGTTATGACGGTGTGCCCTTCTTCTGGAGCCAACACTACGACGTCCCGATCCGTTACGTCGGCCACGCCAGCGATTGGGACGCTCTCGACATCGAAGGTGACGTTCGCGCGAGCGATTGCGCGGTTCGTTACCGCAAAGGCGGAAAAATCCGCGCCGTAGCCTCGATCCATCGCGACGTCGACAGTCTCACCGCGGAGATCGCGATGGAAAACGCGTGAGATCGCCCCGCCGCCTGACGTCCAGGTCTTTGCGGTCGTAACGAAAGTAAAGACGTGGAAGGCCGAAACAAGTCCGGCCATGACGACTAGCGCGTCACTTGATCGCCAGCGGATTAGTCGGTGAGCCGACGGCTCCCGTAATCGGAATAGCCGGCGCCACGAACATGAACTCGTAGACGCTGTCCTTGGCGCAATCTTCGGCCAAGTCCTTCAGATAAAAAATCTCGCCCATGGTCATGCCCATGATCGGGATAGTGATCCAGTGCCAGGGCTGGTTGATGCCGCCTTCGGTATTGTTCGGCCGCACCTCGCAGCCCCAGGTATCGCTGGCGAGCGCCGCGAGCTCGGTCTTGGCGACGAATTCCAGCGTCTCGAAGGCGAAACCCGGCGCGTCGCCGCCGGGATAGCCGTCCCAGCTTCCGGCTTTGAGGCAGCGCTCCATCTGCCCGGTGCGCACGATGATGTAGTCGCCGCGCTTGAACTCGATCTTCTGCTTCTTCGCGGTGAGATCGAGATCGTCGCAGGTAATGCCATAGCCGTCGTCGAGACACTCCTTGCCGAGCGCCCGCGCCACGTCGAGGAACACGCCGCGGCCGACCATCTTGGCCTTGGTTTTTTCGATGCCGCATTTGGCGGCGCCGAACGACGACACCTCGCGGCAGTCGTAGCCGTTCCACATATTGTTCTCGTAGAACACGTGGCCGAGGCCGTCCCATTGCGTGCCGCATTGCAGCGGCATCACCACCATGTCGTCGGCGGCGCGGATGCCGCGCTTGTCGAGCACGCCGGAATAGGCATCGGTGCCGGTGCGCAGCATGGTGTGCAGCGGATTGATGCGGCCGAGCACCGGATAATTGGTCTTGCCGCCTTGCGGGCCGTTATTGTCGAAATTGAGCGCCAGCGAGATCACCTTGCCCTTTTTGACGAGCTGTGCCGCCGCGACGATGTCCTCAGGCGAGGTGTAATTGAGCGTGCCGATCTCGTCGTCGGGACCCCATTTGCCCCAGTTCTTGTACTTCTCCGCCGCCGCGCGGAGATCGTCTCGCGTCACTTTGCGCCCTGCCATTGGTTTCGTCCCTGCCCTGCTGTTGGCCGTAATCGAAGAATGATAGCATCGCCAAAACGTCTGGGGAGGGCTTTATGTCTGCAGTGAGTTTCGCGTCGCGTGTGCTGGCGTTGTGCGTGGGTCTGGCGTGGACAGGGGCGGCCTTTGCCGCGGACACCTACCCCAATCATCCGGTGAAAATTATCGCACCGTTCGCGGCCGGCGGCCCGAGCGATATCATCGCCCGCATTCTCGCCGACAAGCTTTCGTCAGCCCTGAAACAGCAGTTCTACGTCGAAGATCACGCCGGCGCCGGCGGCAATATCGGCATGACCCAGGTCGCGCGTTCTGCGCCGGACGGCTACACCATCCTGGTGGCGAGCTCGAGTTTCATCGTGAACCCGAGCCTTTACGCCCACAATCCCTACGATCCGTACAAGGATTTTGTGCCGGTTACGCTGGCGGTGGACTCGCCGAATGCTTTGTTTGTCCATCCCTCCGTCCCGGCCAAGACCGTGAAGGAACTGATCGCGCTGATGAAGGCCGATCCCGGCAAATACCCCATCGCCAATTCGGGACTTGGCACAACGCCCATGCTGGCCTCCGAATTGTTCAAGCTGACCTTCAAGCTCGACGTCACGACCGTGCCCTATAATGGCGGCGCGCCGGTGATCCAGGCCGTGGTCGGCAATCAAACGCCGACCGGCTTCGCGACATTGCCGCCAGCCTATCCGCAACTTGTCGCCGGCACGTTGCGCGCGCTTGCAGTGACCTCGGCGAAGCGCGCGGAGTCTCTGCCGGACGTTCCGACCATGGCGGAAGCCGGTGTCGAAGACCAGGAATCCGACACCATGCAGGGTGTCTTCGTTCCGGCGGGGACGCCGCCGGACATTGTCGCTTTGCTCAATCGCGAGATCGTCGCCGCGCTGAAGCTTCCGGACGTGCAGGCCAAATGCAAGCAGATCGGGTTCGACGTCGTCGGCGATACGCCTGAGGAGTTTTCCGCCTACCTCAAGAAAGAGATCGACAAGTGGCACAAGGTCATCGTCGACGCCAAGATCCCGCAGATTCAATAGCGGCCTAAATCTATTTCATGCGCATCGTCGACATCCGCGAGACGGCGGTTCCGCTCAATTCGACGCTCGCCAATTCGGGATTCAATTTCTCCGAGATGACGACATCGGTAGTCGCGGCGATCACCGACGTCATGCGGGGCGGAAAGCCGGTCACGGGCTTCGCCTTCAACTCCACCGGCCGCTACGCCTGCGGCGCGCAAATGCGCGCGCGATTCATTCCGCGCATCTTGAGGGCCGATCCGCAATCCCTGCTCAACGACGCCGGCGATAATTTCGCGCCGGAAAAGATCCTTGCCGCGATGCTGCAGAACGAGAAATCCGGCGGCCACAGCGAACGCTCGATCGGCATCGGCACCATCGAGGTCGCGGTGTGGGACGCCGTGGCCAAGATCGCGGACAAGCCGCTGCACGCCGTGCTCGCCGAGCGTTACAACGGCTGCAAGATCGCGGAGAAGGTTTTTTGCTATGTCGGCGCCGGCTGGTACGCGCCGGGTAAGACCACGCAGGATCTGCTCGACGAGATGCGGGGCCATCTCGACGCCGGCTATACGATGCTGAAGATGAAGGTCGGCGGCATGCCTTTGGCGGACGATCTCCACCGCGCCGAGGCGGTGAAAGCGATCCTGCCGCAAGGCGGGGTGCTCGCGGTCGACGCCAACTCGAAATTTTCCCGCGACGACGCGCTCGCTTATGCGCGCGGCTTGCGGCCGTTCGATCTGCGCTGGTTCGAGGAGCCGTGCGATCCGCTCGATTATGCGCTGCTGGCCGAGATCGCCGCCAATTACGACGCGCCGCTGTCGACCGGCGAGAGCCTCTATTCGACGCAGGACGTCGAGAACCTGGTGCGCTTCGGCGGCCTAAAACCAGCCCGCCGCGACGTCATTCAGGTCGACCCGCCGCAGGCCTACGGCATCGTGCAATATGCCCGCACGCTCGACATGCTGGCGCGGCACCAATGGCCGCGCGCTTTGTTGTTCCCGCATGGCGGCAATCAGATGTCGCTTGCCATCGCCGCCGGCTTCGGGCTTGGCGGCGCGGAATCCTATCCGGGCGTATTCGGCGATTTCGGCGGCTTCGCCGACGATGCGAAATTGGAAAACGGCTATCTGAAATTGTCCGACCGGCCCGGCATCGGCTTCGAAGGCCAGGCGCGGCTCTATCGCATCATGCGCGAGCTGGCGGCGTGACCGATCCCGAGACGGGCGCTACTCCGGGAGCGGCCGCAGTCAAACTCGCCACGGTAACTTCGCCATCGGTGATGTAGTGGTTGACGTGCGCGGGCAGCGGTTTTCCGGACTGATAGGTGTTCACATCATCGATCACGCGATGAGTTTGCAGCTCGGCAATGATGAAGTCGCGTTCGCTGTTGGTATCCACATCGGTGGCGTGGGTGATCTGAAAGGTGAGCCGGGTCAGCGAAAGACCGGTGTCTTTGGTGCCGGCGCCGACCCAGAACACGTGGGCGTCGTGCGGCGGGCGGTCGGTGTCGAACCAGAAGCTCGCCGTCCCGACCGTCGATTCGGCGCGCGCCGCGTTTAACGCCCAGAATCGCACGTGGTGGCGCTTGCGCGGGCTGTCATCGATGCATTTCTGGAAGCCGACATCCTGGCTGCGTCCATAAAGATAGAGCGGGCTGAACGGCGCGGTCGGGTAGGGCTTGTTAAGAACAAAGGCGCGGACCATGCGCCACGCGCTTGTCGGGCCCAGCGGATCGGCCTCGGCCCAGCCGGCGGCGGCAAACGCGGCGCGCAACTGTAACAGCGTTCCGATCAGCACGAGATTGACCGGATCGCCGGGCAAGCCGTCGCCGGTGATGGTGAAGCGCGGCACCCGTTTGCGCTGCAGGATTTTGAGGCCCATGCGAACGGCGCGCGGCAGGATGACATAGGCGGCGAAGCCGTA
Source organism: uncultured Alphaproteobacteria bacterium (assembly GCA_963731805.1). Lineage (GTDB taxonomy): Bacteria > Pseudomonadota > Alphaproteobacteria > Rhizobiales > Xanthobacteraceae > BOG-931. Next base: position 824,402 of record CAVSWY010000020.1, on the reverse strand, counting down.
AGTCAGCGCCAAAGCCAGGATGGTCGGCAGCCTGCGGTCGGTCAGCCGGAACACATAGACGATCAGCCAGACGCATAGGACGCCCAGTCCGAAGATCAGCACCCGGCGCAAAAAGCGTTTGAGCAATCTCACGGCGTTGCCACCATCAAGCGATACACTTTTCTTTATTTGGTGCCGCTCTTACACGAATTGGCCGGGTGAAGACCACAATTGTCATGCCCCGCAACGGCGGGGCATCCAGTAATCACCGCGGATGCGGTCATAAACGGGTGAAAGCCAGCGGTTACTGGATCATCCGCTTTCGCGGATGATGACAGAATGCCGGCACCTAGCCCGACAGGCGCTCGATCGCCGCGCCGCAGCGGCCGAGCTTTTCTTCCAGCCGCTCGAAGCCGCGGTCGAGGTGATAGACGCGGTTGACGATGGTTTCGCCTTCGGCGGCCAACGCGGCGATGACGAGCGACACCGAGGCGCGCAGATCGGTCGCCATCACCGGCGCGCCCTTGAGCTGCTCGACGCCTTCGATGGTGGCGCGCTCGCCGTCGAGGTGAATGCGCGCGCCGAGCCGCGTCAGTTCGCCGACATGCATGAAACGGTTTTCGAAGATCGTCTCGGTGATGTGCGAAGTGCCGCGCGCCCGCGTCATCAGCGCCATCAACTGCGCCTGCAGGTCGGTGGGGAAGCCAGGAAACGGTGCGGTCGACACCTCGATGGGCGCCAATCCGGCGCCGTTGCGGGCAACGCGAACGCCCTGATTGTTCGGCGTGATCGTAGCGCCGGCTTGGACCAAAACATCGAAGGCGGCCTGCAGCAATTCGGGCCTCGCGTTCTGCAGCAAAACGTCGCCGCCGGCCATGGCGACCGCCATGGCGTAAGTGCCGGTCTCGATGCGGTCGGGCAGCACGGCATGGCGCGCACCGTGAAGCTTGGCGACGCCATCGACGACGATGCGGCTGGTGCCGGCGCCGGAGATGCGCGCGCCCATCTTGTTGAGGCAATCGGCGACGTCGACGATTTCCGGCTCCTGCGCCGCGTTGTCGATCACCGTGGTGCCGTTGGCGAGCGAGGCCGCCATGATCGCAGTATGGGTGCCGCCGACCGTGACTTTGGGAAACACGATCTCGCCGCCCCTCAAACCGCGCGGCGCACGGGCCACCACAAAGCCGCCGTCAACCTCGATGTCGGCGCCGAGCTGCGCCATCGCCATGATGAGAAGATCGACCGGCCGCGTGCCGATAGCGCAGCCGCCCGGCATCGACACGCGCGCCTCGCCCATGCGGGCGACGAGCGGCGCCAGCACCCAAAAGCTCGCCCGCATTTTGGAAACGAGCTCATAGGGCGCGGTGGTGTCGACGATGCGGGCCGCGGAAATGTGCAGCGTCTGGCCGTGGTCGGCGGTCTCGCCGGCACGCTTGCCGCTCGTCATGATGTCGACGCCGTGATTGCCGAGGATACGCTCGAGCAGCGCGACATCGGCGAGCCGCGGCACGTTATCGAGGATGAGCGTCTCCTCTGTCAGCAGCGAGGCGATCATCAGAGGCAGCGTGGCGTTCTTGGCGCCTGAGATCGGGATGGTGCCGTCCAGCCGCCGGCCGCCGACAATGCGAATACGGTCCATAACTACCCCCAAGATGCGATCCGATTATCTGGTTCCGGACCGCATCAACCCGAACTCTAAACAGAAAGGCCTTAATCGACTTTACTTTATGCACCCGGCGCGATGGCGGGGCAAAGCGAACTCCCCAGCGGCGCCAAGCCGGGTTCCTACTCCCCGCCTTGATTGCGGCGGAAGTCGGGATTTTGCGCCCCTGCCCCGGTCTCCGGCGCCGGGATTTCCCCATGTTCGGCGTGATCGCCGGCCTGCTCGCGGCCCTGCTCGCGCCCTCTGGCCTGCTGCTTGCGCCGCTTGAGGTTCTCGCGCAAAGCCGCCGACAACCGCTCGCTGCGGGCCGCCCATTTCTCCGCTTTGCCGGCTTTGGCCATGACGGCAAATTCCTTGCGCAAAACACCCCCCTATGGCAAGGATCGCCCCGGTTTTTTCGCCCGTATTCGCCGCCCAAAAGGCCGAAGAGTCCGCTGCCGTAGCTCAGTGGTAGAGCACTCCCTTGGTAAGGGAGAGGTCCTCAGTTCAATCCTGAGCGGCAGCACCAGACAATCGAAAATTGGTCGCGAGGGTACTGAAGCGTATTCCGGTGCAACCGGGAAACGTAAGAAAGCGTCATTTGGGCGCTGACAAAATGAGGTTGAGGTCCGTGGTTACACGGCGGTCCGTGTGGACGATCTCCGGCGCACACGTTCCACACCATCCTATCCCTATCTATACACTGCAAGGTCATCCCGAGATTTCGCTTATCTTTCTTAACTTGCCGGATGGAGACTTCGATGGAGATGGCTTTTCAAACAATAACTACCAGAGCCTCCAAAAACTATTGTGGGGCCTGATTTCCGAAATCAGGGCTATTGATGGGTCTAACAGGTTTACCAAAGCTAGCTTGGAGAGCACGCTTTTAAAATTGATCAGAAATTATCGACCCGACAAATTACGTACTCAAGATATCAATTTTGTTATTTGGGACCATAGTGATCATCGCGCGGTCGCATCTCTAGTCGAGGCGGCAAACATGCGATACACCGCTCCACACACCTTAATTTCCTACAGAGACTACATAGATTTATTCTACGCACCGAATATATTCGGCGCCGATCTCAGAGCAAAGACAGCGGCTTTTTCGGCTTACGCCGCTCATGATTATCTGATCGGTTGTTACGAGTGTTTCTACAATCCCTACTTTTATTGGCTAAAGCGGCAATACATTTCGAATACGAGATAACAATCGAGGGCCAGATGCTGATTCCCCGATAAGACCAGTCCGATTTCCATACCGCGATTCTTCGAAGCGCAACGCAATGGAACGACGTCGGCACCCATTTCGCAAGGACGCGGCAACAAAAGTGAGCCCAGGACCCAGCGCCGAAGGACCCAGCGGGAAGCCGCGAAAATTTTTGGCTCCGTTGTCGAACCGGGCCCCGGGGGACCGAAATGTGCTCGCGGTTACCCGTCGGTTACAGTCTCTAGCTAGCGCTCCAGTCTACGATTGTTCGTTCCGTTTCACCGGATTTCACCCTGAAACTGGGTCGTGAGGCAGGACTGAGCGGGGCGTTACGTAGTAAGGGAGCGTAAGTGAGCGTGGTACAAGGCACTGATAAGACGAGGCGAATCCGCGCTTGGTAAGGGAGAGGTCCTCAGTTCAATCCTGAGCGGCAGCACCAGTTTTTATCGGATCAAAGGGCCAAGCGGAGCGTGGTCCGAAACTTTCTGTCGCGCTTGATATGCCACTCGCGGCTCATCGCGTCGCTGCGCGTTTCGCAGCACTCGGAATATAGCAAAATCCAATGCCGCCCCCGAGTGGATTTGGCGCCGCGTCCCGCATTGTGCTGGGCAAGGCGCCTTTTTAATTCTGTGGTCCAACCGACATAGGTTCGGCGATCGTTGTCGCGCCGGCTCCCCAGCACGTAGACGAAACAGCGCGTGTGGTGGCTGCGTTGTGTTTTATTTTGTCGGGGAAGAATCCGAGCTTTCGACCCGATCATCGCGACCCTACACCGCGACCTTCTTGAGAAAGTCCTCGATCTCGGCGCGCAGGCTGCCGACCGAGGCGTCGACCGAATTGGATGCGTCGAGCACGGTCTCGGCGGCGGTGCGGGTGCCGCTTGCGGCCGCGGAGACCTTGCCGAGCACCGCCACGACCGCGCTGGTGCCACGCGCCGCGTTGACCGCGTTGCGGCTGATTTCGGAAGTGGCGGTTCTGCTGCAGGATCGAGGCGGCGGCGCTGGCGGCGCGCGTCGAGATCTCGTGCATGGAGTCTTCGATGCCGTGTACCGCCTCCACCGCGCTGCCGGTCGATTCCTGCACCGCCAGGATGTGACGCGCGATCTCCTCGGTCGCCTTGGCGGTCTCGACCGCGAGCGATTTCACCTCGGCGGCGACAACGGCGAAGCCGCGTCCCGCCTCGCCGGCGCGCGCCGCCTCGATGGTGGCGTTGAGCGCCAACAGATTGGTCTGACCGGCGATGTTGCGAATGAGCTTGACGACGTCACCGATCTTCGCGGCGGCCTGCGCCAGTCCGGCATATTCGCCGTTCGAGGCTTTTGCCTTGTCCACCGCGCTCGCCAAGAATGTCGTGGTCTGCGCCAGCTGCGAATTGATCTCCGCGATCGAGGCCGACAGCTCCTCTGCCGAGCCGGCGACGATCGAGACATTGTCGGACGCGTCGTTGGATTCGCGCAACGCCACGTCGGCATGTTGCGTGGCTTCGTTTGACGAGACGATCAGCGCGCCCGCGGTCGATTTCATGGCGTCGGTGCTGTCGCCAACCATGCCGAGCATTTCCTCGATGCGTTCGCGGAATGCGGCGATCGCGCTCTCGGTCAGCACGCGGCGGTTCTCCTGCGCCAGCATCGTGTCGCGCTGGTTCTCGAGCCGGTGGCGCTCGGTGATGTCCTCGTGCGTCGCCACCCAGCCGCCGCCCTTCATCGGTTGCCGGGTGACGCGGATCAGAGTGCCGTCGGCAAGCTCGTCGATCCGGCTGGAGATTTTCTCGGCGGAATGCTGGCCCAGCGCACCGAGCTTCTTGTCGACCGTGCCGGAGGTCTGCTCGCCCTTGAGCAGGCCGTTCATGACGCGATGCGCGATAATCGCTTCGTGCGTAGCCCCGACTTTCAATAATTCCGGCGGCAGGCGGTACAGGCTGGCGTAACGCTCGTTGCAAATGACCAAGCGTTTGGCGCCGTCGAACATGCACAAGCCGTGGGTCATGTTTTCCAGCGCCGTATTGAAACGTAGATTGGTCTGCTCGAGCGATAATTGCCGGCGGATGCTGGCGATCATCGCGCCGAGCTCAAGCAGCGTGAGCGCCACGACGACAGGAAGGTAGATGGCGCGGCGCTGTGCCGGTTGCGCCAGCGCGCCGTGGTGATCGGCCAGCAGATAGAGAAGGCCGATCCAAAACACGGCGATCATCGCCATGCCAAGCAGCGGCGCCGGCCGCAACAACGCGCGCAGCCAGGTCAGCAATCGACGACTGGTCATTAGCCCCGGTCCCTCAAGGGCTTATGCCACGGCGGAAGTTTGGATTCGGTTAAATTTTAAGCAACGTGTTAAGGAATGGTAAACTGAAGCGTCGGTGGAAACGCTAACGAGGGAGACTGCGGTGCTGGCGCCCCACGCATCCATGAAAAACCGCATCGCCATGTACAACGGCAATGCGCTCAAGATCGGCCTGTTCGGGGCCAATTGCTCGTCCGGCCGCGCGGCGACCAAGGTGCCGGAACGCTGGTCGGCGAGCTGGCCCGATTGCCTGGCGGTCGCCAAGCTCGCCGATGAGGCGGGGCTCGATTTCATGCTGCCGATCGCGCGCTGGAAAGGCTACGGCGGCGACACCGACTTTCACGGCCACTCGCTCGAGACCATTACCTGGGCGGTCGGCCTCTTAGCCGCGACCAAGCGCATGACCGTTTTCGGGACGGTCCACGCGCCGCTGTTTCATCCCCTGATCGCGGCCAAGGAATTCGTCACCGCCGACCACATCGGCGAAGGCCGCGTCGGCGTCAACCTCGTGGTTGGCTGGAACGAAGGCGAATTCGACATGTTCGGCGTGCAGCAGCGCGAGCACGACGCGCGCTACGATTACGCGCAGGAATGGATGGACGTCGTCAAGCAGGCCTGGAGCTGCGACGGCACGTTCGAATACGACGGCAAATTCCTGCAGCTCAAGGGCGCGCGGGCCTATCCGAAGCCCTTCGGCGATTCACGGCCGCTGGTGATGAACGCCGGCGCCTCCGACATCGGACAGGCCTTCGCCGTGCGCAATTGCGACGCTTTTTTCGTCGCCACGGTCGCCTCGCGCATGTCGCTTGGCGGAACCGCCGCCAAGGTTGCCGAGGTCAAGGCCGCCGCGCAAAAGCACGGCCGCGAGATCGAGGTGTTCACTGTCGGGCAGGTGATCTGCCGCCCGACGCAGAAGGAAGCCGAAGAGTATTATCAGCACGTCAATATCGACAACGCCGACTGGGGCGCGATCGACTGCATGCTGGCCAATAAGCACATGACACCGCAGACGATGCCGCCAGAAGAATATGACGCCAAGCGCCGCTATTTCGCCGCGCGATCGATCGGCGGTTATCCGTTCGTCGGCACGCCGGACCGCGTCGCCGAGGAGCTTGCCATCGTCAGTGAGGCCGGCGTCCGCGGCATCGGCATTTCCTTCGTCAATTATCTGAAAGAAGTACCGTATTTCTGCGACGAGGTGTTACCGCGCCTGGAGCGCGCCGGGGTGCGGGCGAAGCAGTGAGGCGGCAAGTGGCGTCCGATCAGCAACCGGTGGCGCATGGGAGCAAATTGCGATACTTATGTCTGAGGAGAAGATATCGTGACCAAACTCGTTCAACAGGCCGTAGCGGCCATCAGCCAATTACCGCCAGAAACTCAAGATGACATTGCTCGGCTGATGCTGGCGCTTGCCGAAAGCCCGCCGACGCCGCTGACAGTGGACGAGGCGGCGGCGATTGCGGAGGCGGAAGCGGAAATCGCGCGCGGCGACCGTGTGCCGGCGGAAACGATCCAAGCATTCTGGCGCTCGCACGGTCTATGAATGTCGTTTACGCGCCGCGCGCGTTGCGCGATCTCGACGGCATTGCCGCTTATCTGAGCGAACATAATACCGATATCATCGCGAGAGTATTAGGCGCGATCAAATCCTCAGTTGACACCTTGAATTTCTTTCCACAGATCGGCCGTGTCGTGGACAATGCCGGTCATCGCCGTGTGCTATCCTTACATCATTTTCTACCGTATAGCGGGCGAGGAACTTTTGATACTTCACATCCGGCATACGTCTCGCCGCCCCATCGATCCCGCAACCGAATTATGAGTTTTGCAATGAACACGCAAATTCGTCCACCGCGCATTGGGCCGCAGCCTTGGGACCAGGTGCGCGGCAAACTCGACCAGTCGCTGCCGTTCGCCAATATGCGCGACACGCCGTATTACCGCGATTGCATCTGGGAGCAGTTCTCCAAGGCCGAGTACGAGCGCCGCTACAAGGCGCTGCGGGCGAAGATGCGCGAGGACAAGCTTGACGCCGTGATCGTGCCGGGCGGGCCGAGCCATTGGAGCTTTGGCGGCGGCATGCTGTGGCTCACCGGGCATTGGGAATGGCATGCGCTGGCGAGCTACGTCCTGGTGCCGCTCGATGGCGAGCCGACCATGATCTATTCGATGGGCGGCACGCATGCCGAAGCGGTGCGCCGCCAGGTCGAAGTGGCAGTCAAGGATGTGCGCCACAGCCGCAGCGGACGTTATGCGGATGTCATGGTCGAGCGGCTGCGCGAACTAAAACTTGAGCGCGGCCGTATCGGACTGATGGAGATCGATCCGCGCCATGGCGACTACGTGCCGGTCAATCAATACAATGTGCTGCGCGACAACCTGCCGGGCGCCGAGCTTGTTTTCACGCAGGGTTTCCTGCACGAGCTGCTGTCGATCCACAGCGCCGAAGAGCTCGACTGCGTGCGCCAGGCGGGCGTGCTGTGTCAGCGCGCCATGGAAGCGATGGTGGCGCGCGCCGCTCCCGGCGTGAAAGAGTACGAGCTACGGGCTGCTGCCGGCTCCGCCATCCTCGAAGGCGGCGGCGACATCGACTTTCTGATCATCGGCTCGACGCCGATGGCGAACCCGGCGCAGATTTTCGGCAATCCGCGGCCGTCGTCTCGTGTGCTGCAAAAGGGCGACATTATCAATATGGAGCTGGCCGCCGGCTATCGCGGCTATACCGCGCAGATTGGCTCGCCGATCTGTCTCGGCGAACCGACCGCGATGGTGCGCAAATTCTGGGACGGGATCACGCTGCCTGGCTACAAAAAGATCGTCGCCGAGATCGCGCCCGGCAAGCCGGCGGAGGCCATGCGCCAAGCCAGCAAATTCTTCCGCGACAACGGCTACCAGTCGCGGCCGACGCAGTGCCATGGCATCGACCTCGTCACCGACAAGCCGCATGTCGTCGCCGAGCATGTCAGCGCGGAAAAATTCGAGGAAGTGCTCAAACCCGGCATGGTCATCATGGCCGAGCCCAACCCAATCACGGCCGATGGGTTGTTCGGCATTTTCCTCGGCCACACATTTATCGTCACTGAGAGCGGCCACGAGGTGGTCGATGAGTTTCCGCTGGAGATCGCGGTCGCCAAGGGATGAAGCGATCTAAAACTCCTCCAGCAGGCGGCCGAGCCCCTGGATCTTGTCCATGATCTTGTTGTGGCGCAGCGCGTGCCAATAGGTTGCGGTATTGATGGCGATCACCGGTTTGCCGAGCCACAGCTCGGCCGCCGCGGCGAGCCGCACCATGCTGAGATTGGTCCCTACCTGAACGATCGCATCGACGTCGCCGCCGTCGCCGTTCAGTTCAATCAGCCGGTCGCGCAGCGTATCGGGCGTGACCTCTGCGATGGCGGTCCAACTTTTGCACTCGAGATGAATGTCGCGCACGACCTCGAAACCGGACTCGGTGAAATAACGCCGCACCTCTGCATTGGCGACCTGATAATACGGTGACAGGAAGGCGATGCGCTTGACGCCGCCATAGGCCTTCAGCGCGGCCGTCGAGGAATGCGAGCCGATGCTGATGCCGACACCGGCCGCGCTTTCCACCTTGGCCTGGAACGCGTCGGCGCCGGCCACGCCGCCGAAAAACGTCACTGCCGACATGCCCATGACCAGATAATCGGGCTCGCAGGTCATGACGCTTTTGACGGCGTCGAGCACGTTGCCGCCGATGACATGGGCGCCCGCCATGAAGGTCTCGTTGCTGACCGCTTTGTTATTCGGCGTGAAAATGCCGCGGTAGTGATTGGTAACGCCAAGCGGCCGCATCATGTCGAAATCCGGCTGCACGATCGTATTGGTGGACGGCCCGATGACGCCGAATTTGCACCGCCAGCCGAGTACGTCGCGCATTTGCAATTGCTCCTCGCCGGCGTGCCGTCAATCTAATACCCGTCGGCACTCTGCGGGGGCGCGGCGGAAGCCGTCAGGCAGTGCAAATGCGGGGATGGCTTCTGTCGCGCGCAGCGCTGCAGCTAGGCAGCGGCTGCCTAAAACTTCCGCTTAGCGGGCGTGCCCACACCGCCTATCGTGCGCGGAACATCGGTCCAAACAGCCACATGTCGCAATCAAATGGCGAATGAAAAAGATCGCGTCATCGTTGTCGGCGCCGGGCCTGTCGGGCTAACCGCCGCGCTGGCTCTCCTCCGCCGCGGTATCCCGACGATGCTTCTGGCGGCGGAGCCGCAACTCGTCATGGAACTGCGCGGCTCGACATTCCACCCGCCGACGCTGGATTTGCTCGATGAGTTCGACGTCGTTCCCCGCATGATCGATGTCGGGCTCAAGGCGCCGACCTGGCAGTTCCGCGACCGCGAAACCGGGCCGGTCGCGACTTTCGATCTTTCGCTTCTCGCCGGCGACACCAATCATCCTTATCGCGTGCAATGCGAGCAATGGAAGCTGATGCAGTTTCTCGAGGAGGAGCTGCGCAAGCTGCCCGGCGCCGACATCCGTTTCGGTCACCGGGTGACCGCCGTCAGCCAAAGCAACGACGCGGTCACGGTGACCGCACAGGTGCAATCCGAAAGCGTCGCCATCACCGGGCGCTATCTGATCGCCGCCGACGGCGCGCGCAGCGCGGTGCGGCAGTCGCTCGGCGTCGAGTTCGAGGGCTTCACCTATCCGGAATTGTTTCTGATCGCCTCGACCGACTTCCGGTTCGAGCGCGCGCTCGACGACATCGCCTATGTGAATTATATCGCCGATCCGCACGAATGGCTGGTGCTGCTGCGCGTGCCGGATCTGTGGCGCGTCCTGGTGCCGGCGCCGGAATCGTCCGATCGCGAGGCACTCCTTTCCGACGAGTCCCTGCAGCAGGTGCTGCAACGGGTGGTGCGGCGCGCCGAGCCCTATCACATCGCCCATCGCTTCATCTATCACGTGCATCAGAGGGTGGCGAACAGCTTCCGCCATGGCCGGGTGCTGCTCGCCGGCGACGCCGCGCATATCAACAATCCGCTCGGCGGCATGGGCATGAACGGCGGGATTCAGGACGCCTTTAACCTCGCCGACAAGCTGCAGAAGATCTGGGCCGGTGGCGACGACCGCACGCTGGACCGCTACGACCGCCAGCGCCGCACCGTCGCGGTCGAGGCGGTGCAGGCGCAGACCCATCGCAACCAGCAGATCATCAGCGAACGAGACCAAGCCGTCCGCAACAATGCGCTCGACGAAATGCGGCGCATCGCCGGCGACAAGGTCTTGGCGCGGGACTATCTGTTGAAGTCGTCAATGATCGCGAGCCTGCGGCGCGCCGCCGAGATCGAATAAAGGCGCTGCGCGGCGTGGACGTCCTTATGCTTTGACCTTGTATTGCTCTTCGCGCTGCCAGTAGTCCGGAAAGCCGACCACGCCCTGCAATTCGGAAAACGAGACGCTCGGTGGAAGCTGCGCAGCGGCACCGGGCTTGAGCGCGGCAAGCGTTGACTGCATGGCGGCCACCGCGGCCGACAACAGCAGCACCGGATAGAGCGCGAGCTTGTAGCCGATCGCCTGCAGCTCGGCGGGCGGCAGGACCGGCGTCTTGCCGCCGGGCACCATATTCGCCATGCACGGCTTGCGCATGGCCTGGCAGAAGCGGCCCATCTCGTTTTCGGTCTCGGGCGCCTCGAGGAAGATGATATCGGCACCGGCTTCCTCGAAGTCGCGGCAGCGATCCAGTGCCGCATCGAAACCGTGGACGGCACGCGCGTCGGTGCGCGCCATGATGAGAATATCGGCATCCGATTTCGCATCCGCCGCCGCGCGGATCTTCATGCGCGCTTCGTCGCGCGAGATCACCTGCTTGCCGCGGGTGTGGCCGCATTTTTTTGGACTCACCTGGTCCTCGATCATCACCGCTGCTGCGCCGGCCCGGGCATATTCGACGACGGTGCGCTGCACGTTCAGGGCGTTGCCGTAGCCGGTATCGCCGTCGCCGATCAGCGGAACCTTGCCCGCGGCGGCACAGCAGTTGCGAACGCTGTCCAGCATCTCGCCAAACGAAATCAGGCCGGTATCCGGCACGCCGAGCCGCGCGGCGGAGACGGCAAAGCCGCTCATGAACGTGACTTTGAACCCGGCCGCGGCGACGAGCTTAGCCGAGAGCGCGTCGAAGCATCCCGGCATGACGGCGATCGCCGGCTCGGCGAGAAGCTCGCGCAGTCTTTGGGCTGCTGACATTGTGGCATCCACGCAAAGAGCAAAGGGCGCGCTATTGGTAGCGCGCCCTTTGGCCGGCAAACAAGGCGGGGCGCCCGCTAGTTTGGCTGGATAGCCAAATATTTGACCACGCCGGCGAAGGTCGCATGCTCCTTTTGGAACATGGTCTCGATTGCATCGCCGGTCATCCCGCCGGGGACGATGCCGAGATCGGTCAGGCGCTTGGCGATGTCGGGCTTTTTCACGAACGCCGCGATCTCGGTCCTGATCGCCTCGACGATCGGCTTCGGCGTTCCGGCCGGAGCGAGAAAGCCGTTCCAGGAGACGGAGTCGAAGCCCGGCACGGTCTCGGCCACCGTGGGAAGATTGGGCACGGCGGCGAGTTGCTCCGGCGTGCTGACGGCGATCAAGCGAATCTGAGCGTTGTCGGCGAGCGGCAGCAGGGAGGAGGCATTGCCGAAATACACGTCGGTCGTGCCGCTCATCAGATCGGAAATCGCTTGCGGCTCGGCCCGCGCCGGCACCATGACAAGGCTGACACCGGTCTCCTTGAACAGCCGCACCGGAGAGAAGTGGCTCAGGTTCTGAGTCCCGGCGGTGGAGAAATTCAACTTGCCCGGATTGGCTTTGGCGTAGGCCAAAAATTCCGGCAGATTTTTCGCCGGCAGGCTGCGTTTGATCGCGATCACCTGCGCGCCGGTTCCGACATTAGTGATGGGCACCAGTTGTTTCATCGGGTCGAATTCGAGATTTTCCACCTGTGGCGTCAGCGTGATCATCGATGACGCACAAAACAACAGCGTGTAGCCGTCGGGCGCGGCCTCGACCACCGACCGCACGCCGATCACCCCGCCGGGACTGGGGCGGTTTTCGACGATGAAATTCTGACCGAATTTTTGCGACAGATCCTGCGCTGCTAGGCGCGCCATCATGTCGGTATTGCCGCCGGGGCCGAACGGCACGACGATCGTGACCGTGCGGCTCGGCCAATTTTCCGCGCGCGCGGGCGCGCCGTGCAACGCCACTGTCAAAAAGACCGACAGCACAAGTTTCCAATAGGCTCTACGCGGCATTTTCGTCACCATTCTTTAGCCCAGCCAGGCCGGTGACTCGCAAGATTGATGCCGCGCGGTCTTAAGGTTAGCCGCCCTATGTCTCCGGAAAGACGTAAGTTGTTATCTCGCCATCAGAAACTTGAAATCGCAGCCTTCGTCGGCACCGAGTATTTGGTCGGCGAACAACTTGGCGTAGCCGCGCGTGGGCCGTTCCGTCACGCTCGGAGCGGCAATTGCACGTTTTTTTAGTTCAGCATCGTCGACCAGCAACTCGATGCTGCGCCGTTGCACCGAGAGCCGGATGCAGTCGCCGTTCTTCACCAGCCCGAGCGGGCCGCCCGAGGCGGCGTCGGGGGTGACGTGCAGCACGATGGTGCCGAAGGCGGTGCCGCTCATCCGCGCGTCCGAAACGCGGACCATGTCCTTGACGCCTTTGTGCGCGAGCTTCTTCGGGATCGGCAGATAGCCGGCTTCAGGCATGCAGGCCGGCGCATGAGGTCCGGCGTTCTGCAACACCAGAATGTCGTTCAGCTCGACGTCGAGCTTGGGATCGTCGATGCGCGCGGCGAGATCTTCCAGCGAGGAGAACACCACCGCCCTGCCCTCGTGCTCGAACAATCTGGGGTCGGCCGCCGAGCGCTTGAGGATAGCGCCTTGCGGCGCCAGATTGCCGAACAGGGCGATCAGGCCGCCAGCCGGCTCAAGCGGTTTCTTCGTCTCCGCGATAATCGAGCGGTCGACATAATCGCCCTCATCGCCGGCGAGCCGCTCGCCCAGCGTCTCACCGGTCACCGTCATGCAGTTAAGATGTAGCAGCGGCTTTAATTCGCGCAGCAGCGCACCCATACCGCCGGCGGCGCAGAAGTCCTCCATATAGCCATTGCCGACCGGCTTCAGATTTACCAGCACCGGCGTCGTGTCCGACAGCGTGTTGAGGTGCTCGAGCGAGACCTTCACACCGGCGCGGCCGGCGATCGCGGTGAGATGGATCACCGCATTGGTCGAGCCGCCGATCGCCAGCAGTACGCGGAGCGCATTATCGACCGAGTTTTTGTTGATGAGCTGCGAGGGCGTGAGCGTGGTGCCGATCAGCTTGACCGCCGCGGCGCCGGTCGCTTCCGCGGCGCGCAGGCGGTCGGCATGCACGGCGGGGATCGCCGCGGTGCCGGGCAGGCAGATGCCGAGCGCTTCGGTCAGGCAGGCCATGGTCGAGGCGGTGCCCATCACCGCGCAGGTGCCCGCGGTCACCGCGAGCTGGCCCTCGACTTCGGAGATTTCCTCAGCGTCGATGTCGCCGGCACGGTAGCGCGCCCAAAAGCGCCGGCAATCGGTGCAGGCGCCAAGCCGCTCGCCGCGATAGCGTCCGGTCATCATCGGCCCGGCAACCAGCGCGATGGCCGGGCGGTCGGCAGAGACCGCGCCCATCAGCTGCGCAGGCACTGTCTTGTCGCAGCCGCCCATCAGCACCACCGCATCCATCGGCTGAGCGCGGATCATCTCCTCGGTGTCGATCGCCATCAGGTTGCGGTATTTGAGGCTGGTCGGCGTGAGAAACACTTCGCCGAGCGAGATGGTGGGAAATTCGAGCGGCAGCGCGCCGGCCGCGAGCACGCCGCGTTTCACCGCCGCCAGCAGTTCGGGAAAGTGACGATGACAATTGTTATAGTCCGACCCGGTGTAGGCGATACCGATCACCGGCTTATCCAACAGCGCGCGTGAATAGCCCATCGATTGCGCGAACGAACGGCGCAAGTAGCGCGAGAAATCCCGGTCACCGTAGTCGGTGAGGCCGTGATCTAGTCCGACAACATGGTCTGTCATTGCTTGATCATATCCAGATCATTTCCACCGCGGCAGCAGCAGCCGCAATCGCACAGATTTTGAGCGGCGTTGCCACTAATTCATGCGTTGCAGCGCAGCATTAGGAAAGGTTTTAGTAATCGAATATGCGCAATTTCACGCGTGTTCTCCAGGAATTTTCCGCCGGCCCAGCTGAAATTGACCCGAAATGGTCGAAAAATTTAAAAATCCGCTGCCGGCGTGGATCGTATTACCACTCCTCTTCGTCAGCGCCGTCGCCGTCGTAACCACCTGGGGCACGGGCAATCTTTGGCTCGGGCTCGCTATAGCACTCATAGGCGCTCTGGCGGTGGCGTGGTACTGCGAGCGTACTTTGCGCGTTTTTGTCGCCGCGATTGCGCAGATCGCGCGCGGCGACCGCTATGCCGCCCTGCCGACGCAAATCCAGGGTGGTGCGCTCGCCGACAGCGCGGTCGCCGCCGAAACCATGCGGCAAGCGCTGATCGATGCCGACGCGCTGGCGGTCGACCTGAAAAGCCGCGAAGCGGAAACGCGGCTGCGCCATGCCAATCGTGGTTTCTTCACCCAGCGCTTCCGCTCGACCATCGACGAGCTCACGGTCACCTTTCAATCCGCCGGCGAGGAAATCCGCATCACCACGGGCAATCTGGGCGCACGCAACAAGGACATGTCGCAACGGGCCGCCAACGCCGTCGAGGCGGCGGCTTCCGCCAGCCGCGACGTCGCGGCAGTGGCGGACGCAGCGCGCGGGTTGCTCGGACTAATCGCCGACTGCTCGAGCGAAGCGGCGGCGGCCAAGGACGCCACCGACCGCACCATCGCCGATCTCGGCCATACGGATTTTACCGTGCGCAGCCTCGCCGCCGCGGCCGAGCGCATCGGCGCCGTGGTCAAGCTGATCGAGGCGATCGCCTCGCAGACCTCGCTGCTCGCGCTCAACGCCACCATCGAAGCGGCGCGCGCCGGCGCCGCCGGACGCGGCTTCGCCGTCGTCGCCTCCGAGGTCAAGACGCTGGCGCAGCAGACCGCCAAGGCCACCGCCGAGATCGGCGGGCAGATTCACGACATCCAGCACGCGGTCAACGAAACCGTCGAAGCCATATCCGGGGTGTCGTCGAGCGTAGCGACGATGAGCGACGCCAACCGGCAACTGACCGGCATCCTCGATCACCAGGCCGCCGAGATCGATCGCATCGGCAATCGCGCCGAACAGGTAGCCGAGGCCGTCGCCGGCGTATTGCCGGCAATTTCGATCATCGCCTCCAGCGTCGAGGAGGCCGGCAACAGCGTCGTCGCCACCGCCGAGGATCTGCTCGGCCGCTCGCAATGGCTGGTCGACGCGGTGACGCGCTATTTCGCCGATCTCGAATTCGGCTCGATCAAGATCGGCATCCTGCATTCGCTGTCCGGCACCATGACCGCAAGCGAGCGGCCGCTGCAGGAACTGCTGGTCATGCTGATCGAGCGCCAGAATGCAAACGGCGGGCTTCTTGGCCGGCCGCTCGAGCCGGTCATTGTCAATCCGCAATCCGATCCGAAGGCCTATGCTCAACTGGCGGAGAAGCTGATCCGCGACGACAAGGTCGCGGCCATATTCGGCTGCTGGAGCTCGGCGTCGCGCAAAGAAGTGCTGCCGATCGTCGAGCGCGACAAGGCGCTGTTGTTCTACCCGAGCCATTACGAAGGCGAGGAAGCCTCGCGCAACATCTTCTATACCGGCGCGACGCCGCCGCAGCAGGCCATCCCCGCGGTGAACTTCCTGCTCGGCCAGGGCATCCGCCGCTTCTTTCTGATCGGCACCGATTACATCTATCCGCGCACGACCAACGCCGTGCTTCAAGGGCTATCTATCGAGCAAAGGCATCGGCGATTGTCGCGAGTGCTACACCGCGCTCGGTCAGTCCGACTGGCGCGCGGTGGTCGAAGACATCCGCCGCTTCGCCCGCGGCGGCCGCACCGCCATCGTGGCGACGGTTTCCGGCGACGCCAACGTGCATTTCTTTCGCGAGCTGGCGAACCAGGAAATTTTTGCCGCCGAGATCCCGGTCATGTCGCTGTCGATCAACGAGGCGGAGCTCACCGCGCTCAGGCATTCGAACGTCTCCGGTCATTTCGTGGCGTGGAATTATCTGCACGCCTTCGATACGCCGGAAAACCGCGCCTTCATCGCCGAGTGGCGCCGCTTCACCGGCAAGCAGGATGCGGTGACCAACGATCCCATGGAAGCAACCTGGATCGGATTTAAGCTATGGGCCGCCGCCGTCGAAGCCACTGGTACCACCGAGGTCGATAAGGTGCGCGATGCGCTCGGCGGCCGGCGCATCACCGCCCCGTCGGGCTTCGCCGTGCAGATGGACGCCAAGACCCATCATCTGTTCAAGCCGGTGATGATCGGCCGCATCACCGACGACGGCCGTATCCTGCCGGTGTCGGTCACCGAGGGCCTGGTGCCGCCGGAGCCGTGGAGCCCATGGCTCAAGCGCGCGGCTGCGACAGGCGGGCCGGCGGAAAATGTGGCGCCGGCGCCGCGCAAAGCATTCGTCGCCTGACACTTTTCGTAAATTTGACGCGGATCAATAACGCGGCAACGAACCACGTCTATAGGACCTCGACAAACACCCTGGAACGCTTCTAGAAGTAGGGTATCGAGTTCCAATATCGTGGAATGCCGGCAACCGCCGGGGACGCTTGCCGATGAATTACCCCAACAATCGCCCGACTATCGATTATCGCGGCTATTTCGCCGGTGCGCTCGACCGGCTGCATGGGGAGCGTCGCTACCGCGTCTTTGCCGACCTCGAACGCATCGCCGGGCGCTTCCCACACGCAGTGTGGCATTCGCCCGACGGGCCGAAGAACGTCGTGATCTGGTGCTCCAACGATTATCTCGGCATGGGCCAGCATCCCAAGGTGATCGGCGCCATGGTCGAGACCGCGACGCGGATGGGAACCGGCGCCGGCGGCACCCGCAATATCGCCGGCAACAATCATCCGCTGGTCGAGCTTGAGCGCGAGCTTGCCGATCTGCACCGCAAGGAAGCGGCGCTGGTCTTCACCTCCGGTTATGTCTCCAACGAAACCGGCATTTCGACGCTGGCGCGGCTGATGCCGAATTGCCTGATCCTGTCGGACGCCTGGAACCACAATTCGATGATCGAGGGCGTACGCCAGGCGCATTGCGAGAAGCAGATTTTCCGCCATAACGACATGGCTCATCTCGAAGAGCTGTTGGCGGGCGCCGATCCGGAGCGGCCGAAGCTCATCGTGTTCGAGAGCCTCTATTCGATGGACGGCGACGTCGCGCCGGTCAACACTATCTGCGACCTCGCCGCGTGCTACGGCGCCATGACTTATATCGACGAGGTGCACGCGGTCGGCATGTACGGACCGCGCGGCGGCGGCATCAGCGAGCGCGACGAAGCCACCGGCCGCCTCGACGTGATCGAAGGCACGCTCGCCAAGGCGTTTGGCTGTCTCGGCGGCTACATTGCCGGCTCCACCGCCTTGATCGACGCGGTGCGCTCCTATGCGCCGGGCTTCATCTTCACCACCGCGCTGCCGCCGTCGGTCTGCGCGGCGGCGACCGCGGCGATCCGCCATCTGAAAACCTCGCAATGGGAGCGTGAGCGGCATCAGGACCGCGCCGCGCGCACCAAGGCGGTGCTCGCCGCGGCGGCGCTGCCGGTCATGACCAGCCCGACGCATATCGTGCCGGTCACTGTCGGCGATCCGGAAGCCTGCAAAGCGGCGAGCGATTTGTTGCTCGCCGAGCACGGCATCTACATCCAACCGATCAATTATCCGACGGTGCCCAAGGGCACCGAGCGGCTGCGCATCACACCGAGCCCGTATCACGACGATGGCCTGATCGACGCGCTCGCCGAAGCGCTGGTCGATGTCTGGCAGCGGCTCGGCCTGCCGTTCAAGGATCGCGCATTGGCGGCGGAGTAATTGGGGCATATTTGGCATGACCAAGAAAAAAAACCGAGCGGCGAGCTAAGATTGCTCATCCCGGCATGATGGGCGACGGCACCGAGGAGCAAAACCTTGGTGAGCGCGGCAACCCCAAGGCGCGGATTAAAAAGAAAGAAGTGATCGCCGCCTTCGGAAAAAAACGGAATAAAAAATAGCTCGCGAGCCGATAAGCCGGTTCGCCTTGCTGGCGGCTCTTTAGGGCCGGCGCACGCAAAATCTCATTTCGCAAGCTGCTTGCGACGCCGATCCGAAGGTCTAAGCAATCTCGAAATATTGAAACACCGGGACCTTGACTAGATCCGCGACGACGGCGAAGCCGGCTGCGGCGGCGAGCGTGCAGGCGACGATCCAGGCCGGCAACGGCGCCATCGCGATTCCGGCGATGGCCAATACCGACGCGATCAGAATATCGGCTGCCGACGAAACGGCGAGCCACAGACTAGGGCGCGAGCCCCACAGGTGCCGGCGTTGACGAATGGCATAGATAGTCGCCTGACTGCCAAACACCAGAGCGATAAAGGCCAGGGTCCTGAGCGCCCCGATCGCAAGATCCAGCTCGAATTTACCGAAGGCCAGGACCCCGCTGCAGAAGACCAGCAGGCAGAGACCCATAATGACGCCCGCTTTCGTCAAGTTGACGATGCGCCACGCGTTCGGCGTTGGCGACGGCCGCACCTTGTCCGTCGTCAACGACATGGAGAGGAAATCGCCGGTGATCATGACAATCACCATCAGCAGCGGCGTCAGAATCGCTTGCCCTGTCATGATCAGACCGACGATCAGGAACAGCACCGTCACGATCTTCTTGATGATGGAGTTCAGCGTATAGGTCTGGATACGCTGGAACGTTATTCGCCCTTCCTTGACCGCGGCGACGATGCCGGCGAGTCCGGGCTCGGTCAGCACCACCCCGGCGGCCGACTTGGCGACGTCGGTCGCCGTCGAAACCGCGATGCCGATCTGCGCTTGGCGGAGCGCCGGTGCGTCGTTAGCGCCATCGCCGCACATGCCAACGATATGACCGCCGTTCTGAAACGCCTTGACGAGCTTGTATTTGTCCTCCGGCAGGACGCCTGCGAAGACCGCGAATTGCTCGGGATGGATAGCGTCAGGGATCGGGCCGGGCGGACAGACCGCGCCGTCAAGTCCGACCGCCTTCGCCACGATGGCTGCGGTTGCTGGCGCGTCACCCGTCACCATCACGGTACGAACTCCCAAGCCATGCAGTTCCGTGACGAGCTTGGCGGAGTCCGCGCGCGGCGGGTCGCTGAGCGCGATCAGTCCTGCCAGCTTCAGTGCCGTCGCCGGTCCGGCCGCGACCGCCAGAACTCGGAAGCCCTTCCCTTCAAGTTCCTTGGCTGCCGCCGCCGCGGCGGGCGACGGTTGCGCGAGGCCGACGACGACGGCATAGGCGCCCTTCACGATACGCTGCGTGCTCCCCGTCGAATCCGTTGCAGTGGCCTCGGACATCTTCTTCGCCGGATCGAAGGGTGCGAACTTGACGAGTTTCGGCGCGTCGGAAATCGCCTTGTGCGCGGCGGCCGCGCGAATGGCGCCGTCGACCGGATCCTGGCCGCCATCGGAACTCGCCAGCGCGGCCAGCGCCAATATATGCGGTTC
Source organism: uncultured Alphaproteobacteria bacterium (assembly GCA_963731805.1). Classification (GTDB taxonomy): domain Bacteria; phylum Pseudomonadota; class Alphaproteobacteria; order Rhizobiales; family Xanthobacteraceae; genus BOG-931. The sequence goes on along the minus strand of CAVSWY010000020.1, from coordinate 804,634 downwards.
ATCAAAGCCGGGCATCGCATGGACGCTCGTCACCGTCAGCGCGTTCTGGGTCAGCGTGCCAGTCTTGTCGGCGCACAAGACATCCGTCGTTCCCGCTTCATCCACCGCCGAGAGGCGGGTCGGAAGAACGCCGATCTTTGCCAACGCCCGCGCGCCGAGCGCCGCCGCAAGCGTGAAAGTGGCCGGTAGCGCAACCGGTATCGATGCGAGCACGGCAGTCAGGACGAGAGGAATGATCTCGTCGAGCGGCAGCTTGAGGAACCACGCATAGGCTACCAACAGAACGATAACGACGCCGTTGAAGCCGGCGAGATTGCGCACCACGCGCAGCACCGTTTTCTGCTGGGAGCTCACGACATGCGCGGTGCGTACCAGCTCGGCGGTGCGGCCGAACTTGGTGCGCGCCCCCGTCGCCGTGACCTCCGCCACCGCCTCGCCGCGTCTGACCAGCGCCCCGGCATAGGTCTGCACGCCGGCGCCTGCTTCGATGGGCACGGATTCGCCGGTGAGCATGGATTGGTCGAGCAAGACTTCGCCGGCGGTAAGTTTCACATCCGCGGCGACCACCGCGCCGAGGGAAAGCTTCACCACGTCGCCTGGAACGAGTTCAGCCGCGAGTATCGTTTTCCACACGCCGTCGCGGCGGACGGACGCGTTCAGCGCCAGCCTCGACTTCAGCGCGGCAAGGGTGGCCTGGGCGCGGCTCTCCTGAAACAGGCCGAGTGCGGCATTGAATACCAGAAGAGCGGCGATGATCGCGGCCTCGACATATTTGCCGAGCGCCAGTTCGAGCACGATCGCAGCCTCGAGCATCCACGGAACGGGCGCCCAGAATCTTTCGACGGCCATGCGCAACGGATGCAGCGCCGTATCGGGCATCGCGTTCGGGCCGAACTTCTCCAGCCGGCGGTGCGCTTCGTCGCTTGTCAGGCCGGTCTGCGGGTCGACATCGGCGGTGCTTACCGACTTAGGAGGCGACGTCCTTTCGGGGTACGGAGAGGTCGTCATTGTTCCTCTTCTCCCCTCATTAGCCACGTCCTGCTTCTCATCCTGCGCCTTTGGCTAAAGGTGTCCCTGCCGGCTGGCGAAACGCGCCCGGGGTCAAATCGGGCAATGTTCTGGCTTTGGCAGGATCAAGAATCCGATAGGCGAGCAGTTTCACGCGGTCATTGACGAGGAACCAAGCCAGCGCATAGCCCCACACGAACAGGGCCCAGCCCCATCCAAGCGGAGTCATGAACAGGCTATAGACCGCACCCTTGACTTCCACCGAGGTGGTGCAGATCGAGGTCCCGGGTCCCGGAAGCGTCGAACCCACGAGCGCGGTCAGGATGGCCGTGACAATCCCTGCAGCCCCCTGGCTCGCGCCGGGGCCGGCAAGCATGTCGACTTCGCCGAAGGCGGCGGCCCAGGCCCGCACGTCACCAGCCTGCAACGCGCGCTGAACTGACGCGGAGTCTCCGACAGCGATCTCTTTGAACGTCTTGTTCACGATGGTCTGCATGTCAGTACGGCCAACACGTGCGGCTTGACCGAGCGACCGGCCGCTATGATGCACGGCTTATTGCGCAGCGATCCAGCGAGCGATCTGCGGCCAATGCTCTTTGAGTGTGCGCGCTCCCATGAACAACCCGATATGGCCCCCGGGCACGGTCTCCGAAACGATGCGGTTCTTCGGCGTGCCGAGATATTTCGCAGCGTCGAGAACCTGTTCGGGCGTCGTGATATCGTCGGCGGCGCCCGCGAGGAGGTAGGCGGGACAGGTGATGTTACGCAGATTGAGCTTGCGACCGAGACCGACAAATTCGCCCTTGGCGAGCCGATTCTCCTTGAACAGTTGAGTGATGACCTGGAGATACCAGCGTCCCGGCAGATCGATCGGGTTTTCATACCAGCTGTTGAACGTCTCTTCCTTGGCGAGATAGGCCGGATCGTCGATGTGTTCGTAAAGATCGATCTGGTCTTGGACGTAATGCTGCTGCGGATGCATATTTTTCCAGCCTGCCAGCATGTATTTACCCAGCATCAAGCCGCCGCCAAGCTCGACCAGCTCTTGATAGAACGAGACAGGGGATTTGTGGGCCATGCGTTTGATTGGCCCGTTGCCGGCGTCGGTATCGATAGGCGATCCGGCGAGCACGAGCGCATTCACCTTGTCGGGAAAACGCGCCGCGACCATGGCCGATACCCAGCCACCCTGACAAAGTCCGACGAGATTCACACGGCCGCCGAGATCGTCGATAGCGACAACGATCTCGGCAAGGTAGTTGTCGATCTCCAAGTCTTTCATGTCTGCGGTCGCCGATTTCCAGTCGGTCAAGGCAACATGGCCAATGCCATTGGCCAGCAGAGTTTCAACAAGGCTCTGGCCTTTATGGTAGTCGGCGATCATGGCGGTGTGGCCGGCGTGAGGCGCATCGATCAGCGTCGGGATGCCGCCGGGCTTGCCGTAGTCGCGCAGCACCATGGTCCGCAGATCGAGCCGGACCTGGTTCGGCGTTGCCAGGACGGGTCTCAGCTCGTCATGAATCTTGACTTCTTCGTCGACGAATTTGAGATTTTTCGCGTAAAGCTCGGTTCCCTGTTCGAACATCGCCGTTGCCATCGCCATCGGCCAGAATGCCGGGACGCTCAGCAGCGACGGATTTGCGGGAGTTGTTTTATCCAACATGCTCTCATCCTTCGTGGGATGCTGTTTACTGCGGATTATTGCGGGCGTTTATCCAGCGGCAATGCCGCTGGTCCGTTCGCGTTCTGCGATGCGGACCACGGTCCGGCCGCCGTTTGCGCCGGGGGTTGCTGCCTCGCCAGCGCCAGCGCGACGGTGGGATTCATGCTGTCGACCATCGATGTCGGCATTAGGATGGTGGCGCCGCGCTCCTTGGTCGTCTCATAAATGATGTTCATGGCGCGCAGCTGCAGAGCCATCGGGTGATCGGCATAGGTCATCGCCGCCTCGACGAACTTGCCGGCGATTGCTGCCTCGGCCGATCCGAGAATGACGCGCGCCTGCTTTTCGCGTTCCGCCTGGGCTTGCCGGGACATGGCGTCCTGCAAGGCAACCGGGATCGCGACGTCGCGGATCTCGACAGACTTCACCGAAATGCCCCAGTCGGCGGTCTTGCGAGCTATTTCGACGCGCAGGAGCTCGTCGGCGGCCGTGCGTTCCGATAACAGCGCCGCCAGCATCGACGAGCCGATCATTTCGCGAAGCGACGTCTGGGCGACGCGATCGATCGCTTCGCGGTAGTTGGTGATGTTCAAAGCCGCCTTCTGTGCGTCATGGACGAACCAGAAGATGATCGCGTCCACATTCACCGGGACGGTGTCTTTGGTCAGCGCCGCCTCGGCGCTAAAGGCCGTGGTCTGAATGCGCTCGTCGATGACGGCCACCACGTGGTCGATGACCGGAATGATGAGGAAGAGCCCCGGCCCCTTGACGCCGCGCAATTTGCCGGCGCGAAGGATGACGAATTTTTCCCAGGTGTTGGCCATCTTCAGCGCCGCGGCGATGATGACCGCGAGGACGACGACAGCGATGCCCGCATAAAGATAGCCTACTGCACCCAATGCCACGCCTATGGCGATGCAAGCGGCGGTCAGAAATAAAGTGATAGGATTCATTGTCTTGGCTCCCTACTCGGTCGTCGGGCGCCCCTCGACCGAATATGGTGGCCTTCGGTGTCCGCATCTGAGCAATTTTGCTCACTTCGGCGCACCTTCGTGGCGGCGCGCCGATATTCCGAGCGGTGGACGCTTTACAACGGTCCCAGCAAGCGCCGAATGATTTGCTCGGGGTTGGGAAGGCGGCGCCGGTACCTGTGGGTCTCCGTGGGCGCAACTTCCAGGGATTCGGCCTGGGCGGTGCGTTGCGGACCGATCGCTTCGAACCTCGCCTTCTGCTCGTCGGACAGCGTGCCATAGAAGTCGTTGAGCGCCGCACTCACCATCTTGACGGCCTGAAGCATGGTCTCGAGTTGTTTGCCGACCGCGGCGAGCCGCGCCGGCGGCGTGAGCGGATCGCTGCTCAGGCATGAGGTTTTGAGCAAATCCGCCGCCTGGGCGGTGGCATTCTGCAGCGCGACCAGGCTCGCGTGTTGCGCATCGGTCGGCTGCACTGTCTGGTCGATCTCGGCGGTCGGCCAATCCATCGCGCCGGGTGGTGGCGCACTGCAGCTTTGGGCGAGCGAGCCAGTGGTGTCGTCCGAAGCCTTACTCTGCCGCTGATCGTTGCCGAGTGCGGTCAGGCGCGCTTTCTGCTCGTCGTTCAGGAGACCGTAGAATTTCTCCAGCGGCGGCTGCACCGTCTGGACCGCAGCGATCATCGCCTCGATGCGCTGCTGCATAGCCGCGAGCCGGGTCGGGGCGGTCAACGCGATATCGGTGGGGCATGCGGCCTTGAGAGCCTGTGCCGCTTTGAGCGAGGCGTTGGCGAGATCGTCAAGGGCTGCGCCTTGTTCGGCGGTCGGCTGGATGGCTTGCTGAATCTGATCGATTGGCAGGCCGGCAATGTCGCGGCTGTCGGCGCCGCACATTTGCGTCAGCTCATCGGGCGCCGCGGCCGGCGCGCCGGGTGCGGGCGCGGGCGCCGTTTCGTTCGGGTTGCCGCCGGCGTATTGCGGCAGGTAGCCGGTGAGGTCGTCGTAGCCGTAGGGCGCGAATATGCCGGCGTAAATGTCGCCGTAGCCGTAGCCCCAAAATGAATCGTCGTAGCCGTAACCCCACATCGCGTAGTCGTACATGTCGTAATAGGCGAACGGCCAATATAGCGGGCCGACCCATCCATAGCCGCCATTACCGTGCCGCCACCAACCGTTGCGACCGTCGCGACCGCCGTGCCACCCCGCCGTCGCCGCGCTCGCGGTGATGTGGGAACGGCTAGTCGCATTGCGTAACGTATTCGTCCTGCGCAATGCGCCGGCGACCGATGAACTCTTCAACGTGGTGCGCACAGCGTTAGATCTGAGGTTTGGATTTACGGTCCGATTTGCATTGCGCGTTGCGTTCCCAGTTGCATTGAGCGGCGTCGTTCGACCGACGGCATTGTTCGCTGGAGTGTGCACGGTGGTAGATCGATTGGTGCGCGACCTAGACCCCGCAGACGAACGGGATACAGCCGATCGGGTGCTGACGTGACGCGCGCCACCGCCGCCGGCAGCGCGCGCGTGGCCGCCGCCGGCATGTCCGCCGCCGCCACCAGCATGTCCACCACCGCCGCCATGGCCTCCACCTCCGCCGCCGCCATGGCCACCACCACCACCGCCGCCTTTAGCTGCATAGGTCGCGGTCGACAGCGCAGTGGCAAGAATGAAGATGACAACCCCGAGCTTGAATCTCGACATGACGTTCCCCGAACGCTCTGGACTTTGGCAGCCTGAATTCAATGCTTTCTGATTGGGGCGGATAAAGCCGAGCCGCATTGATGTGGATCAACTGTGTCCGACGCCGGACATTTATCGTTATGATGCGCGCGCGGTTGGCCTCGCGAGCGTCGGAAAGATGTGAAAATGCCTTCACCTACGTGAGTCTCACAACCCGACTACGGAGATAATGCCATGTCGATCGGAACCATTCTGCTGATCATTTTGGTGATCCTGTTACTTGGCGGCTTTAGCGGATTAGGCGGCGGCCCGTTCTACGGCACTGGCTATTACGGTGGCGGTGGGCTCGGCCTCATCATCGTTATCCTGCTGATCCTGGTTTTGCTCGGCAGGCTCTGAGCCGCCAATGCTCAAGAAATGCCAAGGCTCAAGTCTTTCGTCGCGTCGGACTTGCCGCCGCCCGATCGCCGAGCAGACGATCGAATTCCTTCTTGGAAACGCCGTAGCACTCGCAGGAGCGGCGCATCAGGGCGCGGCGATCGATGATGGTGACGTTGCCGTATTTGTAGCGGATGAGGCCGGCCCGTTGCAGGGCGCCGGCCGCCGCCGTGACGCCGGTCCGCTGCACGCCGAGCATCATCGCCAGGAACTCCTGCGTGAGCAGAAACTCGTCCGCTTGCATGCGGTCGTGCGTCATCAGCAGCCAGCGGCAACATCGTTGATCGATGGAATGAAAGTGATTGCAGGCAGCGGATTGCGCGACCTGATTAAAGAAGGCGTGCGCATAGTGAAGCATGACGGTTCGCATCGAAGCGCTTCGCGCCAGCTGCTTCCTGAACAATGCGGCCTTCATGCGCAGACCGGCCCCGGGAACCTGAACGTACACGCTGGTCGGCGCCCGGTTGTCGCCGAACACGATCGGCAGGCCCACCAGGCCCTCATTGCCGATCGTTCCGACTTCGGCGGCCTGGCCGTTCGCCATGGTGTTCACCAGTGAGCCGACGCCTGTTTCGATGAAATAGACAAATTCGATGGGCTTGTGGGCACGATAGAGCGACTGCCGGTACTCCAGCGGAATACGGTGAAGATGCGGGCGAAGCCGTGCGTAATCGCCTGGCGACAGCAAGCTAAGCAACCGGTTGGCTGGTCGGTTTGCAGCCTTGCGGCTAGCCAGCACCCTTGTGCTTCTCGCCGTCATGCTCGACTCGATTCTCGGTTGCCGCGCTGACGGATGATGGTCCCTCGAGGGCGTCGCCTCTGCCGCTCAGCTCCAACTTGAACTTGGCCTCTTCCTCGGCCAGCAATTTCAAAATCCGCAATCGCTCGCCAGCGTCTGCCGTTTCGGTCGAAAGTCTACGATATCGCTCAATATTTTCCCGGCTGACAAACCTATCCATTGCGTCCATCGCAGCCTCCAGAGGGGCTAGCAGATCGTGACGCTGCGCTTATTTGGCATGTGCGGCAAGCTTAATGTTCGATAGCGGACATTTTACTCGACTCCGCCTGACAATAAGAGCAACCTTATAATTATAGACGGGAGACCGTGCGACAGCGCGTGCGTCCGTCGACATTTTTTCTTGAACTCGCCGTCCATTCGCGCTGGTTCCGAGAGATATCGGCGGGGCGGGTGAAGAATGTCGGCTAAGCGCGACGTTCCGCGCCCCGGGTATCGATTCAGTGGCGTGCGCAGTGTCGGTTTGATGACGGAATTAATGAAATCTGGCGGCGGCGCCGTCCGACACGATCGGGCGGCAACGGCAACATAGAACACAGATGTCCGATATCGGACATGTTTGATTTGTATCAATGTGACGGGGCGCTCGACGACACAAATTTACTTCAGTCCGCGTATCCAGGCCGAGCCAGGATGCGAGAAAGGACGACAAAATGACCATCGAAGCTTCGCCATCCAACGCCAATTCGCCGCTGAATGTTATTTTTGAAACACGGGAACGCCGCTCGGTCGACGGCTACGAACGCGAGCTGATAAGACGTAGGCGCACGGAAAGCGGATTGCGACAAACTCTCGCCCGGGAAGAGGCTCTGCTTTCTCAAAAAGAAGAGTTACTCCAACAACAGGCGGTCTTCAGCCAGGAATCCGATCATCGGCTGTTGAACGGCCTGCAGATGATTATTAGTCTGCTGTCGTTGCAAAGTCGGGCGTCTGAGAATGCCGAGGTCGCTTCGCAACTGGCTGCCGCGGCCGATCGCATCGCCACGATCGGGCGCATCCACCGGCGTCTCCACTCCTTCGACGGCGTGGAAACCTTTGCGCTTAAACCTTATCTGGAGGACCTTGCTTGCGATTTCTCCGCAATGTTGTCCTCGGAGCGCCCGCAGCGCGTCATCGCGGTCGAGGGGACTGAAATCACACTGCCGGCCGTCACCGCCATTCCGCTCGGCTTCATCGCCAACGAGCTGATTACCAACGCAGCCAAATACGGTACAGGCCGGATCGCGGTCAGCGTGGAAACCAATCCTGAAGCGGGCTACGCGCTATCGGTTGCCAACGATGGGCCGGGCTTGCCGGAAGGATTTGATGCAGCCGCCGGCAAAGGATTGGGAATGAGGATCATTCGGTCTCTGGTCAAACTGATCGGCGGGGAATTGCGGATCAGCCGAGGCGACAATAACCGGGGCGCGCGATTTACCGTGCTCTTCTCCTGATTGGCATAGGAGACGCTACTGAGCAGTCGTATCGCTGCCGTCGCAAAATGCTTTTGTTCGGTGTGGAAGGTCATCTGATGACCACCAAACGCCGAGCCATATTCAATCCAAAATCGTTTCTTGCCCGCATCGGGGACGGCCGCAGCATCGGCAAGTACCGCAAGGGGCAGGTCGTCTTTTCACAGGGCGACCCTGGCGACGCCGTCTTCTACATCCAGAAAGGCAAGGCGAAGCTCACCGTCGTTTCCGAGCAAGGCAAGGAGGCGGTCATCGCGATACTTGGTGCGGACGAGTTTTTCGGCGAGGGATGTCTTGCCGGACAGACGCAACGGATAGCGACGGTGACGACGATGACAGACTCAGTCGTCGCTCGATTGGAAAAATCAGCAATACTCCGGGTGATCCATCAGGAACCGGCATTCTCCGAATTGTTCATTAAGCATCTCTTGGGCCGGAGCATCCGCGTCGAAGCGGACCTGGTCGATCAGCTATTCAATTCGAGCGAAAAGCGACTTGCCCGCCTGCTGCTGCTGCTGGCGAACTTCGGCAAGGAAGCGACGCCTGAGCCGGTGATCGCGAAAATCAGCCAGGAGACAATGGCGGAAATGATCGGAACGACGCGGTCGCGCGTCAGTTTCTTCATGAACAAATTCAGGAAACTCGGCTTCATTGCCTACAACGGCGGCATCGAGGGCGGCATCGAAGTCCACAGTTCATTGCTCAATGTCGTCCTGCACGACCAGCCGCAAATCAAGGCCTAGAGTTTTCGTATCTCGTATAGGCCGCGTTTTATCGAGCAAAATCATTAGGCGTGCGCGCATCCCGAAAGGCTCAAAGTGAGCAGTCTTATACAGACGCCATTGGCCGATCGTTTCTAAGTGTCATACGGGATGTTTTCTAACCGAGGAATAATCCATGTCTTTGCAGCATCGTCAGGCGGAAGAGGCGGACCTTGCCGGGCTCCCGCCGTTATTTTGCCGAGAGGGCTCGCAGCGCATGCGGACAGCGCAGGAAACGCGTCAATCCTCTCTGCACGATGCCATGCTCGCTGCCGTTCCGGGTCTACGCGCATTCGCGATGTCGCTTTGCGGCAAACTCGATCGCGCGGATGACTTGGTGCAGGAGACTCTCGTCCGCGCCATGGCCAATATTCAGTCGTTCACGCCGGGTACCAACATGTCCGCTTGGCTTTGCACCATCCTGCGCAACCATTTCCGCTCGGAATTTCGCAAGCGACGCCGCGAAGTCGAGGACGCGGATGGCGGCCATCTGCACAGCTTGAAATCGGCTCCCGAGCAGCACAGCCATTTGGAGTTCAGGGAGCTGTTAGCCGCGCTGGCGAAAATGCCGCTCGAACAGCGCGAGGCTCTGCTGTTGGTAGGCGCGTCGGGCTTCTCCTACGACGACGCGGCTGCGATCTGTGATGCGGCGGTGGGGACGATAAAGAGCCGGGTCAATCGTGCGCGCACGCTGCTCGCCGAGCTACTCGAACTAGGCGGTGCGGATCAAGTTAGCCGCAAAAAACCACGCGCGCTGAAGTGAGAGCCGACTGGAGCGGGATCCAGTAAGCGCCGGGCGGGCGCACCTCCAAGCGGGAAGGCGGCCGCCCCGGCTCACTTAGGCCAGCTGCTTTCAATAAGGACCGTAACCGCCCAAAACGCCATTGATCAGGCCGCCGACGAGGGGATCGCCATAGCCACGGCATCCGCCGTAGCCATAGCCCGGGCCATAACCGTAGCCGGCGCAGCTGTCGTAAATCGGCCCGTTGACGTATCCGCCGCCGTAGCGAGCGACATGACCGTATCGCACGCCATGACCACCTCCGTAGCGGGCAACATGTCCGCCACCGCTGCGCGCAGCCGTCACATGTCCGCCGTTACCGGCATGAGGATGGGCAGCTAATGCAGTTGTCGACATGGACAGGCAACCCAGCGCGGCCGCGGCAGCAAAAGCGACGAGGGTTTTATGAAGCACGTGAGCCTCCAAGCGTAGCTCAAACAAAAGATTTTGTTGTGAGGACACTGAGAACGCCCCGCTGCTACGAATAGTTGCAGGACATGAGCACACGTTCGCGTGTGCTTGAAACCGCAGAAGGCGGCGCCGCCCTCCGCGAACGCGAGGCGTGAGCGCTTTTTTCAGAACCTAACGGATCATCTCGCTTATGCGGACAAATCGTGGCTTTTACAGAAACACCGCCAGTTTCACGGTGTGCTTGAAACGATGCCGCGTGCCTAATGCAGCAGCCAGGCTGCCATCACGTTAAACCGGGATTTCGGCTGCATGGCTTTGCGGGTGTTGGATCACCCTCGTTCGCACGTTTGATGCCAAATTGTATCTTTCCGGGGCTCTGAGTTGTTTCAGCGTCCTCGTGGTGATCATGAACCTGATCCGCTTGGTAAAACTTTCGTCCCCCGCAGTTCGGGCACTGCACCGAAAACTCGTGTGGCAAACTGGTCGTGTTCAGCATGGTAATTTCGCGACCACACGTTGGACAGCTCACGCAGGTGTCGGGCCTGGTATCTTTCCGGTAAGTTGCCACGATTGCCTACTTTTCTGCCGACGCGGGTTGAGCAGTTCCTTGCTGGAAAGGCCGACCGGCGCCTACGCGACTATTGTTTCGAGAATTTTCGACGGCTGCGGACTGGCATCGATTTGAAACCGACGAACCAGGACTTCGACCGGCAGGCGAAGTCCCTTTTGTCGTTTTCGGCTCGATTACTTGAGCGCGGATGAAACCGACGAGAAGGTCGTGTTTAGCTTCGATCCGAGACCCTGCACGTCGCAACCGAGATGCCAGCGGCGATGAGTCCATATTCAATGGCGGTCGCCGCCGTTTCGTCCCGCAGAAAAGGAAGATAAAAAATTCTTCATTGACAAACTTCTTTTGGCCCCCATGCGGGCCATTGATCATTAGATAGTTATCGACTGGTTCAATACTAGTGCTTTACTATAATAATTCTTGCAATTACGTATTAACAGAATATAGTTACATTAAGATAAGTATTAAGTAAGTGATTTCCTGCTCGTTATTTTGCGATATCGCAGCGGCGGCAGCCGTCGGCCTTCGGATTGTGAGCAATTTTGCACAGTCTTCGCGTAGGTAATTTCGCACACTGGTTCGGTATCGGACATACGGGGAGACATGGCTCGTTGGGTGACAAGCCGGTAGATTTTGTGAGCGCAGACATGAAACCGTCGAACTATCGAGAGCGCCCCGCACCGCCCGTCTGGTCTTTCCCCAAAAGTCAGGCGTTCAGAGACCTCGATGATGCAAGTGCGCTCGCCCAAGCGATCGTAGACACAATCCGCGATCCTCTGCTTGTCCTCGATCAGACCCTGCGCGTCGTCGCCGCAAATCGCGCTTTCTACCAGATGTTCAAGGTGAGCAGTCAGGACATTCACGACCGGCCGATCTACGCGCTCGGGGAAGGTCAATGGGATATTCCCGAGCTTCGGCTGCTGCTTGAGGATGTCGGGCCGCGACACGCCGCGATGGAAGCTTACGAAGTCGAGTGGGATTTACCCATTATCGGCCGGCGCACAATGCTCCTGAACGCCCGTGAGGTGTTCAATCAAAGGAATACTGAAAAGCTCGTTCTGCTGGCGATCGAAGACGTCACCGACCGCTGCGCCGCCGAGCGGCGGACAACGGAGCTCCTGCAACAGAAGGAGACGCTGTTGCAGGAGATGCAGCATCGTGTTGCCAATAGCCTGCAAATCATCGCGAGTATTCTTCTCCTCAAGGCGCAGACTGTGCAGTCGGAGGAGACGCGGCGGCATCTGCGGGACGCTCATCAGCGGGTCATGTCGGTGGCGACTGTCCAGCAGCAGCTGCAAGGCTCGGCCCATGGCGAGGCAATCGAAATCGGGCCTTATCTGTCCCGGCTACGCGAGACATTGGCGGCCTCCATGATTGGCGGTAGCCGGCCTATTTCCGTGAAGGTGGAGGCCGATTCCGGCACGGCCGTATCCGGCGACGCAGTGAGCATCGGCCTGATGACGACCGAGCTCGTGATCAATGCGCTCAAGCATGCATTCCCAAGCGCCGGCAGCGGCGACGGTGAAGTCTTGGTCAGGTACCAGGTCGACGAAGCCAGCTGGCGTTTATCAGTGTCCGACAACGGCGTCGGATTGCAGCAGGACGGCAGTCGCCGCGGACATACCGGGTTGGGCACCACCATTGTCGAAGCGCTCGCCCATCAGCTCAAAGCCGAGGTCGAGATAACCAATCGATCGCCAGGAATGAGCGTCTCGATCGTTCACAGCGCGTGACCGCCATGGGGCGCGCCACGCAGGGGAGATAAGCTTATGTCGATAGGCCTCATTCTCGTTATCGTTCTCATCATTTTTCTGTTGGGCGGTTTCAGCGGCCGCTTCGGCGGCTACGGTTACGGTTATGGACACGGCGGTGTCGGCATCATCGGCATCGTCTTGATCATTATTGTCGTCCTTATGCTGCTCGGGCGGATTTGAAACAGTAAAGCCACTGTTTCGAACCGCGGTGTTCGATCCCCCTGGCGCTAATTTTCGACGTTCGGTGTGCCGTTGCTCTGGTTGCCGTCGGCTGGGGCGGAGCGTTGCAGCGCCACCCGCCGCGCGGCAACCGCGACGGCGACGGTAACGACCAGAAACCGCGCCAGATGATGCGCGCCGACGTAAACCGGATCGAGATGCAGCGCCAGCGCCAGCACCATCATGGTATCCTGCGCGCCGGGTGCAAAGGCGATGACGACATTGGCGATCGGAAAGCCGAACAGGTGCACCACGATGGCGATGAAGACAGTCGCCACGGCCATGGCAACCGCGAACGAGCCGAGCGCGGCGCCGAGATAGCTCACCAGCATGCGCAATGACGTGTTGGCGAAACGCGAACCGACCAGGGCGCCGAGCACGATCACCGCGCTCGAGCCGAGCCACCACGGCAGCGCGGCGTCGATCAGGCCGGTGCCGTGGAGAAGGCCGGAGCCCGCCAGCGCACCGAACAACAGTCCGCCAGGAAAGCGCAAGCGCAGGAAAGCGAGTGCGAATGCCGTCGACACGGCCACCAGCACGATCATCTCGCCGAGCACGGAAAATCCGGCCGGCCCGCGCGGCACTGGCAGCGCCGGCACCACGAGCCCGAACAGCGCCAGCCCGTTGGGCAATCCGAGCACCAGAAGCAGCACGCGCACGGTCTGCACCATGGCGATGGCGCGCAGGTCGCCGCCGAGCTCGGTCGACAACGCGATCACTTGTGCCATCGCGCCCGGACTTGAGCCCAGCAGCGCTGAAAACTTGTCCCAGCGATGCACGATGCACAGATAGGCCATGGTCGCGGCAATCATGGCGAGCGAGGCCAGCATCAGAAGCGCGATACTCGCCGGCCAGGTTTCCACGCCGCGCAGCGTCGCCGGCGTCACCACGGTGCCGAGGAGCGCACCGACGATGACGTAGCAGATGCGTGCGAGCGGCAGCGGCAGCCGTACCGGCCTTCCCAGCAGCGCCGCCGCCGCCACTGCCAAGACCGAGCCGGACACCAGCCCGGCGGGGAGACCTAATAAAGTGAACGTGGCGCCGCCGGCGAGCGCGATGGCAAGCGTCTCGGCCGTTTCAATCAATGTGCGCGGCGGCGGCAATTGAGGCACCATCGACGTGTCATGAATGCCTGCTGCGGCTGGCGCCGTCAACGCGGCGCGGCGCCGACAGCCCAATGGACAGGCCATCAGAAAAATGGTGACCTTATCTAAAATAAGCGCGGCGGAAGCCAAAGCGCCCGTGACAGAGGGACGAGACGGGTAACGTCATGCTGCAGGGCTGGGTCGTCGTCGTCATTGCGCTCGCTTATATCGGCCTGTTGTTTTTGGTCGCAAGCTACGGCGACCGCATGCAAATCGCGCGCGGCGCGTCTTCGCGGCTTTTGATCTATCCGCTGTCGCTTGCCATCTATTGCACGTCCTGGACGTTTTTCGGCTCGGTCGGGCTCGCCTCGCGGTCCGGCTACGATTTCCTCGCCATCTATATCGGCCCGCTGGCGATGGTCGGGCTCGGCTTTCCGTTGATCCTGCGCATCGTGCGGCTCGCTAAGGGGCAGAACATCACCTCGATCGCCGACTTCATCGCGGCGCGTTACGGCAAGAGCCAGGCGGTCGCCGCGACGGTGGCGCTGATCGCCATCGTCGGCATGATTCCCTACATCGCGCTGCAGCTCAAAGCAGTGTCGGCCTCGGTCTCGACCATATTGGCGGAAGCATCGCCGGGCGGCGCGGCGCCGCCGCTCCTTGGCGACGTCGCACTGTTTGTCGCGCTAGCGATGGCAACCTTCGCGGTGCTGTTCGGCACCCGTCACACCGACGCCACCGAGCATCAGGACGGTTTGATGCTGGCGATCGCGGCGGAATCGATCGTCAAGCTGATGGCCTTCCTCGCCGTCGGCATATTCGTGACCTTCGTCATGTTCCACGGCCCGTTCGCCTTGTTCGCACGCGCGCTCGCGGAGCCGCGCACTGCGGCGGTGCTGTCGCACGCGCCGCAATTCGCTTCGTTCTGCGCCATGACTGTGCTGTCGCTGTTCGCCATCGTGCTGCTGCCGCGACAATTCCACGTCATGGTGGTGGAGAACCACAGCGAGGCTGAAATCCGCCGCTCCGCGTGGCTGTTCCCTGCCTATCTGGTGCTGATCAATCTGTTCGTGGTGCCGATTGCGCTCGCCGGCCTGATGACGTTTCCGTCCGGCCGCATCGACGGCGACATGTTCGTGGTGGCGCTGCCGCTCGCCGCCCATTCCGAGGTGATTGCGCTCATTGCCTTCGTCGGCGGCCTGTCTGCGGCGACGGCAATGGTGATCGTGGAGACGGTCGCACTTGCCATCATGGTGTCGAACGACATCGTGATGCCGTTGGTGCTCAAGCGCCGCGCCCGGCTCCACGGCGACCCGCACGATGCCGGCGAGCAATTATTGACCACGCGCCGCATCGCCATCTTCGCCATTCTGCTGCTCGCCTATATCTACTATCATTCGGCCGGCGAGGCGCAGCTCGCCTCGATCGGGCTCCTGTCCTTTGCGGCCGTGGCGCAGTTGGCGCCGGCGTTTTTCGGTGGACTGATTTGGCGGCGCGGCACCGCCTTCGGCGCCATCGCCGGCATGAGCGCCGGCATCCTGGTCTGGGGCTACACGCTGCTGTTGCCGAGCATTTCGGACGCAGGCATCGTTGGCGCGCGCATCCTGATCGACGGCCCGTGGGGGCTCGGCTTGTTGCGGCCGCAGGCGCTGTTCGGCCTCGACCTGGCGCCGCTCGTCCACGGCGTGCTGCTCAGTCTCGCGGCCAACATTGCCGGCTATATCGGTTGCTCGCTCGGCCGCCGTCCGACCGCGATCGAACGGGTGCAGGCGGATTTGTTCGTGCCATCGTCGCTCAAGCCGATCGCGCCGAGCTTTCGGCTGCGCCGCGCTTCGGCGACGGTCGAGGAGCTGATCGCCACGGTGGCGCGCTATCTCGGCGAAGAGCGCACCCGCGACTCCTTCGCCAGCTTCGCCGCGACCCGGCGCATCGATCTCACACTGACGGCCGAAGCCGATTTCGAGCTTCTGCAATACGCCGAATATCTGCTCGCCTCGGCGATCGGCGCAGCGTCGTCGCGGCTGGTGCTGTCGCTGGTCTTGCGCAAACGAACGGTCTCGACCAAAGCGGCGCTGAAACTCCTCGACGACGCCAATGCCGCGATCCACTACAACCGCGAAGTCCTGCAGACCGCGCTCGACCACGTGCGCCAAGGCATCGCCGTATTCGACAAGGAGCTGGCGCTGGTCTGCTGGAACCGGCAGTTCGGCGACATCTTCGACCTACCGCACGAATTGACGCGCGTCGGCATCGCGCTCGCCGCTATTTTGCGCCACATCGCCGAGCATGGCGAGCGCAATGCCAGGACCATCGACGAGTTCGTCGCCGAACGCATCGCCAAATATGCTTCCGAGGCCGAGCCGTTCCTCGAACGTTTTGCCGAGCGCGGGTTGGTGATCGAGGTGCGGGGAAACCGCATGCCGGACGGCGGTCTGGTCACGACGTTTACTGACATCACTCCGTCCGTGAAGGCGGCCGAAGCGCTGGAGCGCGCCAACGCGACGCTGGAGCGCCGCGTGCGCGAGCGCACCGGCGAGCTCACGCGGCTCAATGCCGAACTCGAGCGCGCCAAGGCGGAAGCCGACGAGGCCAATGTGTCGAAGACCCGATTCGTCGCCGCCGCGAGCCACGACATCCTGCAGCCGCTCAATGCCGCACGGCTTTACGTCACCAGCCTGATCGAGCGTCAGCACCAGAGCAACGGCAAAGACGACGATGCCGACCTGGTCGCCAATATCGACGCCTCGCTGGAGGCGGTCGAGGAAATCTTTGCCGCACTTCTCGACATTTCCCGGCTCGACACCGGCGCGATGAAGCCGGAATTCGCCGATTTCCGCATCGACGAGCTGCTGCACCGGCTCGAGGTCGAATTCGCGCCGCTGGCGCGCGAAAAGGGCCTCGATCTCACATTCATGCCGTGCTCGCAGCACGTCCGCTCGGATCGCCGCTTATTGCGACGGCTCCTGCAAAATCTCATTTCCAACGCCGTCAAATATACGCCGCAAGGGCGCGTGCTGGTCGGCTGCCGGCGGCGCGGCGGGCGGCTGCGCATCGAAGTCTACGACACCGGCATCGGCATTCCGCATGCCAAGCGCCGCGCCGTGTTCAAGGAATTTCACCGGCTCGATCAGGGCGCGCGGGTGGCGCGCGGGGTTGGGCTCGGACTGTCGATCGTGGAGCGCATCGCGCGCGTGCTCGACTGCGAGGTGGCGCTGAAATCGAATGTCGGCCGCGGCTCGCGCTTCTCGCTCGAAGTGCCGCGCGGGGCCGGTCATGTCGCCGCGCCGAAACTACGCGCGCCGGCCCGGCTCGACGTCGGGCGACTCGACGGCACGGTCGTGCTCTGCATCGACAACGACCGCACCATTCTTGACGGCATGGAGACGCTGCTCGGCGGCTGGGGCTGCCGCACGCTTGGCGCGGCGGATCTCGCAGAGGCGCTGGCGGCGATAGAAGCGAGCGGGCTCGAACCGGATGGATTTTTAGTCGACTATCACCTCGACGGCGCCAACGGCGTGGCCGCGATCGCGGAGTTGCGCCACCGCCTCGGCCGTCACGTCCCCGCCATCGTCATCACCGCCGACCGTTCTCTGCATGTGCGCGAAGCGGTTCGAACCGAAGCCGCGCATCTGCTCAATAAGCCGCTCAAGCCGGCGTCGTTACGCGCGCTGATCACGCAATGGCGCGTGCAGCGCATCGCGGCGGAGTAACTGTCAGGATGCGGGCTTGAGGGGCCATTGCCCGGCTTCGATCTTGCCGGCGGCGATGACGGCCTGGGTGCGGCTTTCAACGCCCAGTTTTTGCAGGATAGCGGAGACGTGGGCCTTCACCGTCGCCTCAGAAACGTCGAGCTCGTAGGCGATCTGCTTATTGAGCAAGCCGCCCGACAGCATCATCAGCACCCGCACCTGCTGCGGGGTAAGCGATGCAAGCCGCGCGATCATCGCGGCAGTTTCGGCATCCGCGCCGCGCACCAGATCGACATCGGGCGGCGTCCACATCCCACCTTGCAGGACGCGCGCGATGGCCTCGCGCAGCACGTCGATGCCGAGCGTCTTGGGAATGAAGCCGGAGGCGCCGAAATCCATGCAACGGCGGATCACGGCGGGATCGTCATTGGCCGAGACGACGATGATCGGCAGGCTTGGATATTGCGCGCGCAGATACATCAGGCCGGAAAAGCCGCGCGCACCGGGCATCCGCAGATCAAGCAGCACCAGATCGATCTCGCCGCCGCGCTCGAGGAGCCCGGTGACTTCCTCGAATGTGCCCGCCTCGCCGATTTCGACGCGATCGAACAGGCCGCTGACCGCCTCGCGCAACGCGCCGCGGAACAGCGGATGATCGTCGGCGATCAAAAGGCGATGGGTTGTAGCCTCGCTCAAATTTAGCCCCGGTTCGCGCAGGCTGGCGGACGGATGTTACCGCCGTTCGCCGGCATTGGTCCACCGATGCCGCCGTCCGCGGCGGGAAATCGTTTCGGCGCGCAACTGCGATGCACGCCGACACAAATCTCCTGTCGAGCCCCTTAAGGCTCCATTCAGGCGCAGTTCATCGCGGTCGTTGCTTTACTTAGCAAGCCATTCATCCCCCATCGGATGGCAGCAAACAATCGGAAGGAAGAAACCATGGTTCGATCACTCTTGTTGAGCGCTGCATTGGTTTTTGGTGTCACGACCGCCGCAAGCGCCGCCGGCTTTACCGCTGTGCCGCTCGGCAATAACGACGGTCTGATTATTAAAGTTGCGGAGGGATGCGGCCCCGGTTATTGGCGCGGTCCCGCCGGACGCTGCCATCCGTTCGCCGTTGGCCGCGCGTGCCCACCCGGATACCACCTCGGACCGGAAGGAAAGAAGTGCTGGCCGAATTGACGGTCGCGACGCAATTCTGAAGGAAAGACGCGGCCGGGCCGTCAGCGCCCGGCCGTTTTCTGTTGCAGCTCCGGTTCGACAGTGACGGCATCAGCGCGCCGCGGAACATGGCTTCATGGTCCGACGTTATGCTGCAATGGATCGACAACGATCGCGGCAGGAGAAATCACTCGCCCCGGCCATCCTGGGCCAAGCCGGTTTGGCCGCGCTCATCGGGGTGGCAGCTTCTCTTGTCATGCTGTATCGCGGCGCGATGAGTGGGAGCCCGTTTTCTTCGATACGCGATCCTGCCGCAGCGCTGACATTGTTGTTGAGTTTGTCGTCGCTCTTGGCGGCCTGTTCGGGAATCACCGCCTTTATCTTGCTCAACGTCGAGCGCGCAGCCGCCGGCGACACGGCCAAGAAAGCCCGGTGACAATTGGGTATCAGGCGTGGCCTTAGCTCACGAGCAAGAGCCGAGAAATTGCAAAACCACCTCGCGCCGATGCGACCGCGTGCGGTGCTCGGCGACATAGATGCCCTGCCAGGTGCCGAGCGCCAATGCGCCGTCGATCACCGGCACATGCAAGCTCACGCCGTTGAGCATGGATTTGACATGCGCCGGCATGTCGTCCGGCCCTTCGACGTCGTGCACCCAGCCGGCTTGCGCCGGCGCCAGCCGGTTGAGCGCAGTGACCAAATCAGTACGGACGTCGGCGTCGGCGTTCTCCTGAATGACGAGCGACGCCGAAGTGTGCTTGAGATAGAGCAGAACGGCGCCGTCGCGCGCTTTGACCCGCCCCAGAAACTGCGCGACGTCGCGCGTGATCTCGAAAAAACCTTCGCCCGGCGTCACCACGGTCAACACCGCGGTGCCGAGCGTATCGACGCGCGAGTTGTGAACGGCCGACAATTCGCTCACGCGGAATCCTAACTCCGGTTCAAGATTTGTTTCTGGGCGCGATCGACGGCGTCGATGAAACGATGCCAGAGTTGGCCAGCATAGGCGACCATGCGATCGATGTCGGCGTCGCTCGGCAATTGCAGCGTCACGCTGTTCTGTGCCGCCGACGGCGCCGTTCCCGATTCGGGATTGGCGCCCTGCGGCAGCGGCAGGCCGTGCGAGAGGATCTCTTTTTTCAACGCGGCATTCTCCGCTCGCAGCCGCGCGATTTCGTTTTCGAGCACCGCGCGGTCCTCCGGCGCCGCCTGACAGGCCCAGCCCACACTGCGTTGACTGCACAGCGCGACTTCACCGGTCTGAGTGTCGAGCCGCAAATAACCGCCGGCATGATCGCTGCCTTGGCTATCCGCCTGCTTCTCGAACATGTAGCGGCCGCCGGCAGTGTCGGGGGGCGCCGTTGGATCGGCCAGCGCCTGTGTCGAGACCTGCGTCAAAACGGGCAGGCCGACGAGACAAAATGCGACTGCGGCGATAGCAATGCTGCTCCGGATCATGAGCCACTCCTCTGAGCGGGGTTCTTTGCGACCTGTTCCATCTTAGCCAGTCTTACGCACCCCCGCAGCGCTCAACCAAGACCGCGTCGCAAGCCCCGAATACGCCCTATAAATATCTATTTTTCAATGCGTTAGCACAGGTCCCCAGTTTCTTGACTTGCCGGAACTACGTCAGTATGGTCCGCGCAGCTTTTAAGGAGCGGGCGTGCCGCGATCGCTGCGAGCCGCGAGTGTCGGAAAGCAATGAGCGACGCGCGCGATAACGGCGAGCACGACAAGCAACAAACCAGCGAAGCTGCTCTCTCCGCGAGGCTCCAGCGGCTCAACGAAGGTCTCGGTTACGCACGCGATGCGGTGCGCCCGGCTTCGGACGGTTCTGGTGCGGATCGGGCGACGACTGCATCCGGCTACGCCAGGGGCTTCCGGCTCTCAAGCGAACTCGTTGCGGGCGTCGTGGTCGGAGCCGGCATCGGCTGGCTCATCGATCGCTGGCTCGGCATCTCGCCTTGGGGGCTTATTGTATTTGTCTTGGTCGGCTTTGCCGCGGGCGTGCTCAATGTGATGCGCTCCGCGGGGCTCGTTGCGGGCACGGCGCTAGACGATAAAGGTCCGGAACACCGGGAAAAATAATGCGGCGCTGCAGCCGGGGCTGCAGCTGCAAGTCACGCTAAAGGCGCCATGCAAGTCGATCCGATCCACCAGTTCCAAATCAAGAACCTGATGCCGATGATCAGCATGGGCGGGCATCAGATCGATTTCACCAATTCCGCGCTGTTCATGTTCATCATCGTCGGCGTCGTTTCGGCGCTCTTGATCGGCGCGACGGCGCCGCGGGCGATGGTGCCGGGACGGCTGCAGTCGATCGCGGAAATGTCCTACGAGTTCGTCGCCCATACGGTGCGCTCTTCCGCCGGCAACGAGGGCATGAAGTTTTTCCCTTTCGTGTTCACGCTGTTCATGTTCGTGCTGTTCGCCAACGTGATCGGGCTCATTCCCTATTCCTTCACGGTGACGAGTCAGTTGATCGTGACCGCGACTCTGGCGCTGCTCGTGTTCTTCATCGTGGTCGGCTACGGCTTCTGGCGCAACGGCTTGCACTTCCTCAATCTGTTCGTGCCGAAGGGCGTACCGAAGCTGATCCTGCCGGCGATCGTGGTCATCGAGGTGCTGTCGTTCCTGTCGCGCCCGGTGTCGCACTCGGTGCGTCTGTTCGCCAATATGCTGGCCGGCCATATCACGCTGCAGGTGTTCGCCGGCTTTATCATCATGCTGGCTGGCGCCGGCGTTTTGGGCATATTTGGCGCCACGCTACCTTTCATCATGGTGGTGATGCTGACCGCGCTGGAGCTTCTGGTGGCCTTCCTGCAGGCTTATGTGTTCGCCATTCTCACCTGCATCTATCTCAACGATGCGATTCACCCGGGCCACTGACGGCCGCTTGTTGCAACCTTAGAGAAAGAGGAGTTTTCACATGGATCCGACCGCCGCGAAATATATCGGGGCCGGCATTGCCTGCATCGGCATGGGCGGCGCCGGCGTCGGCGTGGGCATCATCTTCGGCAATTACCTCGCCGCCGCGCTGCGCAATCCGTCGGCCGCACAGGGCCAGTTCGGCAACCTGATTTTCGGCTTCGCCATTACCGAGGCGCTCGGCATCTTCTCGCTGCTGATCGCGCTGCTGTTGCTGTTCGGGCTCTAAGCCTCACCGCCAACGGCCGCATCCAAGTCAGGCATAGGCAATGCCCGAACCGAGCGCCCATACCGAACAGCCAGCGGGCCACAGCGCCTTCCCGCCGTTCCAGGCGGAGCACTACCCGTCGCAGCTGGTCTGGCTGACGATCAGCTTCGCGCTGCTTTACGTGCTGATGGCGAAGGTGGCTTTGCCACGGATCGGCTCGATCCTGGCGGAGCGCAGCCGGGTCATCGGCGACGAACTGGCGGCCGCGGAACGCTTGAAGGAACGGTCGGACGCCGCGCATGCGGCTTACGAGAAAGCGCTCGCCGACGCGCGCGCACGTGCTCAAGGGCTGGCGAACACGACGCGGGAGCAGCAGGCGCGCGCGGCCGAGGACCTGCACAAGCGGCTGGAGGCGCAATTGCACGAGCGGCTGGCCGCAGCCGAACAGTCGATCGCACGGACGCGCACCGCCGCCATGGGCAATGTGCACGCGATCGCGTCGGATACCGCTTCGGCCATTGTCGAGCGGCTGATCGGCACGGCGCCGGACGCACAAGACGTCGCTGCCGCGCTCGGCGGCCTGGTCAAGAATTGAGGCGCCGATGCCGCAAGCGTTGATGGAAACCGAAAACTGGGTCGCACTGGGTTTCCTCTGCTTCCTCTGCTTGCTTGCCTATCTCGGCGCCCATCGCAAAATCATCGATGGCATCGACGGGCGCCGGGCGCGGATCAAGTCCGAGCTCGACGACGCCCACCGGCTACGCATCGAAGCGGAATTGCTATTGGCCGAGTTCGAGCGCAAGGGACGCGAGGCTGAGGCGGAAGCCGAGGCCATCATCGCCAGCGCCAAGGCGGAAGCGGAGCGGCTCGCCGTCGAAGCAAAATCCAAAGCCGAAGATTTCGTGATGCGCCGCACCAAAATGGCGGAAGAGAAGATCGCCCAGGCCGGAGCTCAAGCGCTCACCGACGTGCGCTCCGCCGCCGCCGAAGCCGCGGTCGCCGCCGCCGAAAAAATCCTCACCACCGCCGCCAAGGGCAAGGTCGCCGAGGACCTGCTGGCGCGGGGCATCGAAGACATCAAACAAAAATTCAATTAGACCGCGGCTGCCGGCCGGCGATCGTTCGAGATCAGATCGATTTGTGAATTACGTCCGATTTCTGTGCATAATTGCATAGCGGTCGTATTGCGTCTCTTTGCATAATCGCGGCGCCCGTTATCGTCATTTTGGATTTACCGGAAAGCCGGGCGACGGCCGTGCTCTAAGGCCGAACCATCGGAGGGACCAATGGTCATCTTCGATTGTAACGGCGTGCTTGTTGACAGCGAACCGATTGCCGCCGCGGTGTTTTCCGAAGCGCTCGGCCGGATCGGCGTGAGGCTGTTCGCCGCCGGCGCGATGCGCCGCTTCCACGGACGCCGGCCGGCCGACGTTTTCGCCACCGTCGAGACGGCCACCGGAAAGCGCTTGCCCCCCGATTTCGCGGCTTTCGTTGCCGCGCAAACTCTTCATCGCCTGCGCACGGAATTGCGGCCCATCGCCCATGCCGTACACGCACTGACCTGGATCCGTGGGCCGAAAGCCGTGGCGTCATCCTCGCCGCCCGAGCGCGTTCCCACCAGTCTTGAAGGCACCGGACTGATGCGCTTTTTCGAGCCGCGCTGCTTCTCGGCCAGCGCTGTGCGCAAAGGCAAGCCAGCGCCCGATCTGTTTTTGCTCGCAGCGGCGCGCAGCGAAATCGAACCCTCCGCCTGCATCGTGGTCGAAGATTCTGCGCCGGGCATTGCCGCGGCTGTGGCTGCGGGCATGAAGCCGATCGGCTTTGTCGGCGGCAGCCCCGCGCCGGGCAAGCTCGCCGCCGAACTGCTCGCCACCGGCGCCCGCACCATCGTCGCCGACATGCGCGCCCTAAAGAGCGCAATCGCCGACCTGCGGGGCTGGTGATCTCATCACGCGGGGGCGTGAGGGGGAATGACGAGCCGCTTATCCCGTCGGCGCGTTCGGGTTGGGTTTCGGCTTGGGCTTCGGCTTCGCTCGCGCTGCCGCCGGCCGTGACTTTGCCCTCTCCTCGTTCTGGGCGCCGATCGGGTCGAAGCCGATATAGACGATGTAATCATCAAGCTCGGCCGATGACGGCAGTGGAAACGCGAGATTGTCCTCGATTTGCGTGAATATCGCACCGGCATCGTCGGACGTGACCATCACCGGAATGAGAACGAGCTTGGTGACGATGGTTTTCGTCCCCGACGGCGTCTGGTCGACGACCGCGAAGCGCAGCGGCACTTCGATCTGGCCCGGGCCGCCGGCGGGTCCGACAATGACGCGGCCTTGCACGCCGATCTTCATCACCAATTGACCGTTGACGACTTTGCAGTCGCGCGCGGCGCGTACGAAGGTGCCTTGGTATTTCAGCGCCATGGCGTCGTTGCTGCCATCGGGCGGCGGCAGCGGAATGGTCAGCGTTCCCGCACCCTGGCGGATGTCGATCAAGGGACAATCGACATTGGCTTGCTGGGTATTGACGACCGGCCGCGGCTCATTCGCCGCACCCGCCGTCGAGAAGAAACTCTCGATCTTGTCTTTGAGTGAATTGGAACTCGGCGATGCGGCGGCCGTCAGTGGCGGAGGCGTCGCGGCTGCCGTCCCCGGAGCGGGTGGCGGCGGCGGAGGCTCCGCCGTCGCCGTAGCGGCGGGCCCGCCGAATACGCTGCTGCCGCCGCCGGAACATCCCGGCAAAATGCAAGCAAGCGCAAGCAGCGCCACGACCGGTGCGCGATCAAACAACACTCTCGGACAGGACCGCAACATTCCCCGTTTCATCGCTGAGAGCACGATCCCGAGATTCGGGAAATTTCTTGCTCAGTTCAGAGTGCGATGCCCTCAATCTTATAACAAACCAACCGTGGCCATCCCAAGGCACCACCCTAGCCTTCCCGGCGGCCACGCGCGCGAGGGCGACGGGTTATGGTTAAGACCGCTCGGGGCGATCTTTAGCTGCATCCTTCAGGCGGGCAAAAAGTAGGTGATCCTGCCAGACGCCGTTGATGCACAGATATTCCCGGGCATAACCCTCGCGGACGAAGCCGGTTTTCTCCAAAAGCCGGATCGAGGCGGCATTAGTGGGGATGCAGGCCGCCTCGACGCGATGCAGCCGCAAACTCGCGAAAGCGAACGGCAGCACAGCGCGCACCGCGGCCGTCATGTAGCCGTGGCGCACGAAGGGCAGACCCATCCAATAGCCGAGGCTGCCGGCCTGGGCGACGCCACGACGGATATTGGCCAGCGTCAAACCGCCCAACAGTGCGCCATCGGCATAGCGGGCGATCAGAAACGCGTAACCCTGGTCGGTCCGCAGATCCTCGGCATAGCGCTTGAGCCGGCGCCGGAACGCGCCGCGGGTCAGATCGTCGTCCGGCCAAGTCGGCTCCCATGGCGTGAGGAAATCCCGGCTCGCCTCGCGCAGCGCCGCCCATTCCTCGAAGTCGGTCATCTGCGGCGTGCGCAGCACCACGCCGTCGCCTTCGATGTTCGGCAGCGGCTCGGTGAAATTGATGGTGCGAAAGAACGCCATACCGGCAGCTATCGGCAACTCTTCGTCATGCGGCCCGGCGGGTGAGACTTTCGGCAATCGCCGCCGCACTTTCAAGCCCGGAGCCGAGCCCAAGGACGGCGGTCGCTGGCTTGCCGCGAGCGAGTAGCGCGCGGCCCGCGGCGCGCGCGCTCTCCACCGTGACGGCTTCGACTTTTTCGACGAGCTCGGCAAGAGGGATCGGCCGGCCCCGAGTGATCATCTGTCGCGCCAGTTGCTCGATGCGCGCGCCGGAACTCTCGAGCGCCATCAGCAGGCCGGCCTTCATCTGCGCCTTGGCGCGCGCCACCTCCGGTTCGGAAATGGTTTCCGCTGTCGAGGCGATCTCGTCGACGATGAGCCGCATCAATTCCGAAGTGTCGGCGGCATCGGTGCCGGCATAAAGACCGAACATGCCGATGTCGGAATAAGGCACGTGGAAAGAATAGATCGAATAGCAAAGGCCGCGCCGCTCGCGCGCCTCCTGGAACAGCCGGGACGACATGCCCCCGCCGAGAATGTTGGTGAAGACCTGCAGGCTGTACAGCGTCGGATCGACGATCGCCAAACCGGGTAGCGCCAGCGCGATATGAACTTGCTCCAGTTCGCGCTTCTCGACATGAGTGCCGCCGCCGAAGCGTGCCGGTTCCGGCAGCGAACCGGCCGGTCCGTTGAAGCCCGAGAAACGCTTCTCCACCTCGGCAAGCACCGCCCTGTGCTCGACGGCGCCGGCCGCGGCTACGACGATCTCCGGACCGCGATAGTTCCGCGCGAGATAGTCGCGCAGTTTACCGCCATCAAACGAACGCACCGTTTTCGGCGTACCCAGAATCGAGCGGCCGAGCGACTGATCGGGAAAAGCGACTTGTTGCAGATACTCGAAAATCAGGTCGTCCGGGGTATCGGCGACGGCGCCAATTTCCTGCACGATGACATTCTGCTCGCGAATAAGCTCCTCGCGGTCGAAGGCCGGATCGGACAGGATATCGGCGAGCACATCGAGCGCCAGCGGCACGTCAGCCCTGAGCACGCGCGCATAATAGGCGGTGCTCTCGGCGCCGGTCGCCGCGTTGAGATCGCCGCCAACCGCCTCGATTTCCTCGGCGATCTGCCGCGCGCTGCGCCGCCGCGTGCCCTTGAACGCCATGTGTTCGAGCAGATGCGAAATGCCGTGTTCGTCGCGGCGTTCGTCGCGGCTGCCGGAATTGACCCAGACGCCGAGCGAGGCCGTCTCGAGATGCAGCATGGTGTCGGTCACGACATTGATGCCGGATTTCAAGGTCGTCACCTCTACGCTCATGCTGCCGCTCCTTCCTGTGCGGCACGGCTCGTTTGCAGGACGAACCGCTCGACCGCGGACTGCTCCGCCGGCAGCACGGTGACGCGCTCCGGCCGGTTACTGATGTCGGATAGCCATTCCGGCAACGGCGGACGCACGCCGCAGGCGGCTTCGACTGCGTCGGGAAATTTGGCGGCATGCGCGGTCGACAGCACCACCATCGGCACTGCGGGATCGCGGCTTTCCTTTTCCGCCACCGCAATGCCGACCGCCGTATGCGGATCGACGAAATTACCGGTCTCGCGCCTGACCGTGCGGATCGTCGCCGCGACTTCGTCCTCGTCGGCACGGCCGGCGGAAAACAGCCCTCGAATATAGGACAGCGCGTGCGCCGAGAGTGCGAACCGCCGCGACTGTTGGAGCGATCCCATCACCGACCGGATCGCGCTGCTGTCACGGTCATAAGCGTCGAACAACAGGCGCTCGAAATTTGAGGCGACCTGGATGTCCATCGACGGCGAGGTCGTCGCCACGACATCGCGCAGCTCATAAGCGCCGGTCGAGAGCGTGCGGGTGAGGATGTCGTTGACATTGGTGGCGATGACCAGCCGGTCGATCGGCAATCCCAAACGCTGCGCCACGTAGCCGGCATAGACGTCGCCGAAATTGCCAGTCGGAACGGTAAAGGCGATCTTACGTGCCGGGCCGCCGAGCGACACCGCGGCAGTAAAGTAATAGACCGCCTGCGCCACGATGCGCGCCCAGTTGATGGAATTCACACCGGACAGGCGGACCCGGTCGCGAAAGGCGTGATGATTGAAGAGGCCCTTCACGATGGCCTGACAGTCGTCGAAGGTGCCTTCGACGGCGATGGCGCTGACATTGCGCGCCGCCGTGGTGGTCATCATGCGCCGCTGCACTTCGGAAATGCGGCCGTGCGGAAACAGCACCACGACGTCAACCTGGCTGCGGTCGCGGAACGCCTCGACGGCGGCGCCGCCGGTATCGCCGGAGGTGGCCACCACGATAGTGCGGCGCTCGCCACGCGCGGCGAGCGCATGGTCCATGAGCCGCGCCAGAAGCTGCATCGCCAAGTCTTTGAACGCCAGCGTCGGGCCGTGAAACAGCTCGAGCATGAACGTGTTCACGCCAAGCTGCGCCAGCGGGGCGACCGCAGGATGTCGGAAGCTGCCGTAAGCCTCGCGCGCCATACGGGCGAGGTCGGCGTCAGCGATGGAATCGCCGACGAACGGGCGGATCACAGCGCCCGCGACTTCGGCATAGGAACGGCCGGCGAAACCGGCGATCGTCTCCGGCTCGAGCCGGGGCCACGCCTTGGGCACATAGAGGCCGCCGTCGCGGGCAAGACCCGCGAGCATGGCCTCGGCGAAGCTGGGCGACGGGGCTTCGCCCCTGGTCGAAAGGTAATGCAACTTTTCAGTTCCTTGCAGCCGGTTCGCTACCGGATCTTTATTAAGTTACTGATTCTAATTGCTTTTTTATGGAAGCCCCTCGCCTCGCGACGACCGGGCCGCAGCCACACTAGATGGCTTCAGGAGCAACGCCAAGGGACCAAAACAGTCCCGGAAAAGCGGCAAGAAAGGAACCTAGGCGGTCGGCGCCGCCGCCTCTCCGGCGCCGTTCCGGCTCCGCGAGGTGAAGGCGTAGGAGATGAAAACCCCAGCCAGGACTGCCGCCAAGCCGAACCAGGTGATGGCGTATTGCAGATGGTTGTCGGGTAGGCTGACGACGAGCTTGCCCGGCTGCGGCAGGCCGCCTGGCGGAGCCGGCGCCTCCTGCTCGACATAAAATGGTGCGACCGGACGGATATTCTTGGCAGCGGCGATCGCCACCGGGTCGCGCGCAAACCACAGATTATGGGCAGGATCGTCATTGGGCGTGAACCAATGCCGGGTGTCGGGCCAGCGCATGGCGCCGAGGATGTCGACCGGCCCGGAGAGCTGGCCGCCCGGCCGCGATTTCGGGTCCTGCCGGCTATCGGGGACGAAGCCGCGGTTGACCATTACCACGCTGCCGTCGGCGAGCCGTGCCGGGGCGAACACCCAGTAGCCGGGACCGGACACGTCGGGACGGAACGCCGTTGCCGAAGCAAACACCAGCGCCTCGGGCGCATTGTCGAACGTGGCGCGGAATTCAACGCGGCGATATTCGTCATCGGCCGCATTGAGCTGCGGCCACGCCTTGGCCGGTGGCAGCGTTTCAGGTGGCATCGCGAGCCGCTCGGTCAGCGATGCGATCAAGCCTTCCTTCCAGGCCTTGCGCTGGATCTGCCAGATGCCAAGCCCAATGAGGAAACTAAAAACCAAGAGCGCTGGCACCAGCAGCCCCAGCCAAGAGCGGCTGCGCCGCTGTGGCGCGTGCTCGCGCGCAACCGCTTTTGTTTGCAAGGTCATGATTTGTCGGCGCCGCCAAAGCGGCTTTCCGCCGCCTTGTGGTGGTACTGCAGCGCGATCATCAATCCTTTCATCGGCCGCAACGGTCCGAGCGTGAGGATGAAGATCAGCGGCAGCCACAACACGGCGTGCACCCAATAAGGCGGCTGATACAGCGCTTCGGTAATGAGCGCGGCGCCGACCACGATGGCGCCGGCGATAAACATGATGAAAACCGCCGGGCCGTCGCCGGCATCGGCAAAGCTGTAATCGAGCCCGCATACCTCGCAGCGTGGCCGCAGCGTCAAAAATCCCGCAAACAGCTTGCCGCGTCCGCAGCGCGGACAGGCGCACGACAAGCCGGCGCCAATCGATCCCGCAAGCGTGGTGATTTTGCCCTCGGCCATATCAGCTATGTAGGGATGGGTACGTCCCCGCGAAAGCGGGGACGCAGGCGTCGCGTATCTTAGATTCCTGCTGCCGCGGGAATAAGCGGAGCGCCGTTGCAGGTTTTAGCCGGCTATCGGCGGCCCTTGGCCCCACACATAGATGCAGGCAAACAGGAACAGCCACACCACGTCAACGAAGTGCCAATACCAAGCGGCAAATTCGAAGCCGAGATGCTGCGTCGGCGTGAACTGACCCGCCAGCGCGCGGAACAGGCAGACGATCAGGAAGATCGAGCCGATGATGACGTGAGCGCCATGAAAGCCCGTCGCCATGAAGAAAGTCGCGCCGTAGAGATTGCCGGAATAGTGGAACGCCGCGTGCATGTATTCCCAGGCCTGCACGCAGGTGAAGCTCAGCCCCAGCCCGATCGTTAGAACAAGACCCCAGATCAGGCCTTTGCGATCGTTGCCAAGGAGCGCGTGATGCGCCCAGGTCACTGTCGTGCCCGAGGTGAGCAGGATCAGCGTGTTGAGCAGCGGGAAATGCCACGGATCGAAAGTCTCGACACCCTTGGGTGGCCACACCCCGCCGGTATAAGCGATCCGCGCGATGTCGCGGAACTCGTCGGGGAACAGCGCGGTATTGAAATAGGCCCAGAACCAGGCGACGAAGAACATCACTTCTGAGGCGATGAACAGGATCATGCCGTAGCGGTGGGAGATCTGCACCACCTTGGTATGATCGCCTTCGAACTCGGCTTCGTGGATGACGTCGCGCCACCAGCCGATCATGGTGTAGGCGACGCCGATGATGCCCGCGCCCATGATCACCGGCGCGTAGCTGACCATCTGATGCATCCAGAGGATGGCGCCGACCGCCACAACGAACGCCGAGGTCGCGCCAATCGCCGGCCACGGGCTGGGATTGACCAGGTGGTAATCGTGGTGCGGTTCGGCATGTGCAGCATCAGCCATCGTCATCTTCCTCTAGATGTGTCCGAACTTCTTTGACTCGCTCTCCGCCACCGGCGGCTCCGGCCGATTTACCGGATAGAATGTATAGGACAGCGTGATATTGGACAGCGCATCCTGCTCGGAATCCTGGGCGAGCTTCGGATCGACGTAGAACACCACTGCCATATCGCGCTTCTCGCCCGGCTTCATGGTTTGCTGGGTGAAGCAGAAGCAGTTGATCTTCTCGAAATAGATGCCGACGGTCGGCGGCGTCACGTTGTAGCCGGCCTGACCGGTGGTCACGCGGGCGGCTTCGTTGGTCACCGTATAATAGACGGTGACCACCTCGCCGAGATGCACGCCGATGGTGCGGCGCTCGGGCTCGAAGCTCCAGGGCAGGCCGGGCGCGACGTTGGAATCGAAGCGCACCGTGACGAGGCGGCCCGACAATTCGCGCGTCGGCAACGCGCGCGCCACCTGCGTCGTGCCGCCGAAGCCGGTAGTGCGGCAGAACCAGGAATAAAGCGGCACCGCCGCATAGGAAACGCCCACCATCGCCGCGACAAAGGCGCCGCAGGCAAACGCCACCGCGATATCGCGGCGGTTGCCGCGGGGTCGATTCGGGAGATTGAGCGGTGGGTGCATGGGTAGATTCACGTGTGCCGCTACATCGGCTTGGTCAGGACATTGCCGCCGAGCCGCACGATCGTCACCAGAAAGATCACGATGACGAAGGCTCCAAGCGCCAGCGCGATCGCGATCGAACGCGCGCGGCGGGCGCGCAATTGCTGCTCGGTCAGCTTCACGCCGGGCTGCGGCGGAGGATCGCCCATGGGGCCGCCCATAAATCGCTTCGTGAAGTCGTCCACCGGAGTACTCACCGTTGTCATAGCGCGATATGGCCGAAGACCAGTCCGGACGTTCGATCAACCAGCAGCATGGCGAACAGCAGGAAGAGATAGAGAATCGAGAATGCGAACATTTGCTTGCTGGCGGTGTAACCGCTGCGCTCGGCGCGCACCCGCAACGCCAGCGCGATCATGATCGCGCCGACCACGGCTGCGGCGACGCCATAAATCGGCCCGGCATAGCCGAACAGCCACGGCGTCACGCCAAGCGGCGCGAGCAGTAATGTGTAGATCAGGATGTGGCGGCGCGTTTCGCGATCGCCGGCGATCACTGGCAGCATCGGCACGCCGGCGCGCGCATAATCCTCGGAACGATAGAGCGACAGGGCCCAGAAATGCGGCGGCGTCCAGAAAAAGATGATGAGGAACAACAGCACCGGCTCGACCGCAGTGCCACCAGTCACGGCCGCCCAGCCGATCATCGGCGGCAGGGCGCCGGCGGCGCCGCCAATGACGATATTCTGCGGCGTCGAGCGCTTCAGCCACATTGTATAGATGACCGCGTAGAACAGGATGGTAAAGCCGAGCATCGCCGCCGCGACCACGTTGACCAGCAGCCCGAGCGTCACCACCGAAAAAGCGGCAAGCGTCATGCCGAAGCCCGCCGCCTCGCCGGCGGTGATGCGGCCGCGCGGAATCGGCCGGCCGGCGGTGCGCGTCATCAGCGCGTCGATGTCGGCGTCGTAAGCCATATTGAGCGCGCCCGCGGCGCCGGCACCGACCGCGATGCACAGCAATGCGGTCATGCCGATCACCGGATGCACGTGGCCGGGCGCCACCAAGAGCCCGACCAGCGCGGTGAACACCACGAGCGACATCACCCGCGGTTTCATCAGTTCGATGTAATCGCCGACCCCCGCTATGCTGGGCTCGACGCGGGCGACGGTCAGGCTCATCGGATCAGCGGCAGCGTTTCATATTGATGGAACGGCGGCGGCGACGACAGCGTCCATTCGAGCGTGGTTGCGCCGGGTCCCCATGGATTGGCCGGTGCGCGCACCTTCTTGGTGAAGGCAACGGCCATGCCGAACAGGAAGACGAGCACACCGAAGCCGGAAATGTACGAGCCGATCGACGACACGAAATTCCAGCCGGCGAACGCATCCGGATAATCGACGTAACGTCGCGGCATTCCGGCGAGCCCGAGGAAGTGCTGCGGGAAGAACACGATGTTGACGCCGATGAACGTCAGCCAGAAGTGCAGCTTGCCGATGGTCTCGCTGTACATGTAGCCGGTCATCTTCGGGAACCAGTAGTACCAGCCGCCGAAGATGGCGAACACCGCGCCGAGCGAAAGCACGTAGTGGAAGTGCGCCACGACATAATAGGTGCCGTGCAATTCGCGGTCGACGCCGGCATTGGCGAGCACCACGCCGGTCACGCCGCCGATGGTGAACAGGAAGATGAAGCCCATCGCCCATAGCATCGGCGTCTTGAACTCGATCGAGCCGCCCCACATCGTGGCGATCCAGGAGAAGATCTTCACGCCGGTGGGCACCGCGATCACCATGGTGGCGGCGATGAAATAGGCCTGCACGCTCGCCGACATGCCGACATTGTACATGTGATGCGCCCACACCACGAAGCCGATGCCGCCGATCGCCACCATGGCGTAGGCCATGCCGAGATAGCCGAACACCGGCTTCTTCGAGAACGTCGCCACGATCTGGCTGATCATGCCGAAGCCCGGCAGGATGAGGATGTAGACTTCGGGGTGGCCGAAGAACCAGAACAGATGCTGGAACAACAGCGGATCGCCGCCGCCTTCCGGATTGAAAAAGGTGGTGCCGAAATTCCGATCGGTGAGCAGCATGGTGATTGCGCCAGCCAGCACCGGCAGCGACAACAAGAGCAGAAACACCGTCACCAGGATCGACCACACGAACAGCGGCATCTTGTGCATGGTCATGCCGGGCGCGCGCATGTTGAAGATCGTGGTGATGAAGTTGATGGCGCCGAGAATCGATGAGGCGCCGGCGAGATGGATCGACAGGATGACGAAATCCATCGCCGGGCCGGGATGGCCGTAGGTCGACAGCGGCGCATAGATCGTCCAGCCGGTGCCGGCCCCGAGCGTGCCCGGCTCGCCTTCGACGAACATCGAGATCACCAGCAAGGAGAACGACGCCGGCAGCAACCAGAACGAAATGTTGTTCATGCGCGGGAACGCCATGTCCGGCGCGCCGATCATCAACGGCACCATCCAGTTGCCGAAGCCGCCGATCATCGCCGGCATGACCATGAAGAAGATCATGATCAGGCCATGGGCGGTGACCATCACGTCATAGATGTGCGTGTCGTGGAAGATCTGGATGCCGGGATACATCAACTCGGCGCGGATGGCGATCGACATGGCGCCGCCGATGAGGCCCGCCATGATCGCGAACACCAGGTACATCGTGCCGATGTCCTTGTGATTCGTCGAATAGACGAAACGGCGCCAGCCATGCGGGATCGCGTGTCCGCCTTCGTCGTCATGCGCCGCGTGTACCATCGTGTCCATTGCCAGTTCCTCGTTAGCGCCCGCTTGTCTTCCGTTACGTACCTTGCGTTGCCATCGTCACCGTGACGAGGGTCCGCTTGCCGCCGCGAATGTATTCGGCGGCACGCCATTCTCGGCGGAGAACTTCTGCTTGGCCTGGGCCACCCAGGCATTGAAATCGTTCTCGCTCACCACATGCACGGCGATCGGCATGAAGGAGTGATCCTTGCCGCACAGTTCCGAGCACTGGCCGTAGAACATCCCGGTCTTGGTGGCCTTAAACCAAGTCTCGTTCATGCGGCCGGGTACGGCGTCGATGCGGATGCCGAACGACGGCACGGTGAAGGAGTGGATGACGTCGGCGCCGGTCACCAGCACATGCACGACCTTGTTCACCGGCACGACCACTTCGTTGTCGACGGTGAGAAGCCGCGGCTGGCCGGGCTTGAGGTCCTTGGTCTGGACCATCAGCGAGTCGAATTCGAAATTGCCGTTATCGGGATAGGCGTAGCTCCAGAACCACTGCTTGCCGGTCGCCTTGATGGTGAGATCGGGATGCGGCACGTCGAGCTCGACGAACAGCAGCCGGAACGACGGCACCGCGATCACCGCCAGGATGATCACCGGAACGATGGTCCAGATGATTTCGAGCGGCGTGTTGTGGGTGGTGCGTGTCGGCGTCGGGTTGGCGCGCGCATTGAAGCGCACGATGATGATCAGGAGGAGCGCAAGGACGAAGACCGAGATCACCCCAATAACCCAGAGCAGGAAGTAATGGAATCCGGAGATCTCATCCATCACCGGCGTGGCCGAGGCCTGCAGATCCATTTGCCAGGGCGACGGATGGCCGAGGCCGGCAAACGCCACCCCCGCGCTTGCCAGCAAGGCGCCGGCAATCACCGCGATGGCGGTTAGGCGTGAGAACACTTTCATGTCCCGTTTAGCTCCCTGTTTCTGATCTTGGCCGACGCTGCCCAAGTCTACCGCCCAAATTACCGTCCACGAAGAGCGCAAAGGTCCGGTTGCACACAGATCGCAACGGCATGGCGCCGCCTGCTTCCGGCGGGACTTGCACCGCTATTCTCAAGTCCTTGGCAGGCATCGGCGGGATAGGGGAATCCCGGTTTCTCCAAACCACAAATCGGGGGCTGCTGCAATGCACTCGTCATCCGCGCTTTCCCGGACCGTGGACAGCGGCAATCGGACGCCGCCGCGGCGATGGAAAGCACGCCGTGTCCACCTTGGCGTAGCCATAATGGCTTGGTTTGGATCAACTTGACACTGCGGGCTCGCCATGTACGCAAGCCTCGCGCGGCCTGCCGGCCGTGCGGGTGATTCGCGTCAGGGTTGGCGCGGTGTGCAAGCCTGCGCGGGGCGGCTTTTGGCGATTGGTCAGAGGAACATGAATATGGCCAATTTCGATGGCGGCAGGCGGATGCGGCCATTCGTCTCCGCCGTCGCCGGCATCGCTTTCATGCTGGCCCTGGCGGCATTCAGCGGCCCTGCCTTGATTGGTGAGGCTTTGGCTCAAGGCGCGGTCAAGTCGGTCCATGGCGACTGGCAGATTCGCTGTGACACCCCGCCCGGCGCCCAGACCCAGCAATGCGCCCTGATGCAAAGCGTGACGGCGGAAGACCGGCCCAATGTCGGACTGACCGTCATCGTGCTCAAGACGTCGGATCAGAAGAGCCGGCTCATGCGCGTGGTGGCGCCGCTCGGGGTGCTGCTGCCATCCGGGCTCGGGCTGAAGATCGACGACCAGGACGTCGGCCGCGCCGGCTTCGTGCGCTGCCTGCCCAACGGCTGCGTCGCCGAAGTCGTCATGGACGACAACCTGATCAATAAGCTGCGCACCGGCAAAACCTCGACCTTCATCATTTTCCAGACGCCCGAGGAAGGCATTGGCTTTCCGATGAGCCTCAAAGGTTTCGGCGAAGGTTACGACGCGCTGCCATAGCGCACCTGCAGACAATTGACGCATCGACGCCAATGCGTACTTTCACCGCCAAGAAACGGCAGGGGGAGTTCATGCGCGCACGTGGTCGCGTCGTGGCGGCGATCGGCGCCGCATTCTCGGTGGTCGCTATCGCCCTATTGGCTGCAACGGTGGGCCGGGCGGAAAACCATTATCCGGATCATCCCGTAGTGCTGATCGTGCCCTACGGGCCCGGCGGCGTCGCCGATGTCGGCATGCGGCTTTTGGGCGACAAGCTCTCGACCCGGCTGAAGCAGCAATTCGTCATCGAGAACCGGCCGGGAGCGGCCGGGATTGTCGCCGCCAAGGCTGGCGCCGACGCCGCGCCCGACGGCTATACGCTGTTGATGACCGGCAACAACACCGCGATCGCCACGGCCTTGTTCAAGTCGCTACCGTTCAACGTCTTGACCGATTTCGCCTCGGTCTCGACCGCCTCTTTCTTCGACCTATTGATCGTGACGCGGTCCGGATCGCCGCTGCATACGGTCGGCGACCTGATCAAGGCGGCGCAAGCCAATCCCGGCAAGCTCAATATTGGCACGATCGTTCCCGGCAGCACGCAGAACCTCGCCGCTCTGCTGTTCAACAGCACCACGGGCATCAAAGCGACCGTCGTCACCTTCCGCACCTCGCCGGACATGGCCAATGCGGTGCTGCGCGGCGATGTCGACGTCGCCTTCGAATTTTTCGCGGCCGTCCACGGCTTCCTCGACAGTCAGAAAATGGTGGTGTTGGCGTCAACCGGCACAAAGCGCACCGCTTATCTGCCGAACGTCCCGACCGTCATGGAAAGCGGCATCAAGGACTACGACGTCGCCAGTTGGAACGGGCTCTCGGTCCCCGCCAAGACGCCGAAGCCGGTCATCGACACGCTCAACGCCGCGATGAAAGCGGTCATGCCCGACCCGGACATCCAGGCCAAGGCGCAAGCGATGGGCATGGAGATGCGCTGGAGCACGCCGGAGGACATGACCGCGCGGCTGAAGGCCGATATCGCCAAATGGGGCGCGGTGATCGACAAGGCCGGCATTCCGAAACGGGATTGAGGCCGCGCTTGGTTCAATGACGCTGGGCCGGCGCCGGCGGCCGCTTTTCTTCCGGCTGCGGCGGCAGGCAACTGATCGAACCGATGACGTTGGCGCCGTATTCGACGAAGCCGGCCGCCGTCGGCGCGGAATGCGCCGCGGTGATCAAGATAAATGTAGTACACCACGCCATCGACCGGGTCGCGCCAGCGCTGCAGCAACCGGAGTTTTCTTGAATTGTCGATTGAGCGGTTCGCCTGCAGACGCCTCTTGCCAATATTCGTGCACAAGTGCGCCGAAATCGATCGCGTTGCGCGCTGCACTGCAGACATTAGCGGTCCCGGCGGGAACTTACTGTTGCGGCATGGCCACAGCGGAGGCGTTTCACAAAACTGCCGTCGGTCGCACGGCGCTCAAATCTTCAGCACCGCGACCCTGAGACCGACACCTCAACCTGCTTCTTTGGCGCGCGGCGAAGCGCCCCTCGCCGGATGACGGCGAAGGCATTATGTAGGGCGGACCGCACCAGGAAAGCCGCCATGCCCGATACCCCCATCTCGCTCGTCGACCGCGCCGGACTAGACCGGCCGCGGCTTGCCAAAATCATCTCCCGCGGCCTCGACGGCGCCGACGATGGGGAGCTTTTTCTTGAATATCGCCAAAGCGAAGCGCTGGCCTTCGACAACGGGCGGCTGAAACAGGCGACTTACGATACCTCCCAAGGTTTCGGCTTGCGCGCGGTGAAAGACGAGGCGGTCGGCTATGCCCAGGCCTCCGACGTATCGGAGGCGGCAATCGAACGCGCCGCAGACGCAGTGCGCGCGGTCAAGGGCGGCTATGCCGGCCACTATGCCGAGCCGCCGGCGCGAACCAATGTGAAGCTTTACGGCGACGAAAGTCCGCTCGCCACGCCGTCTTTCGAAGCCAAAGCGCAGCTTCTGCAGACCATCGATGCCTACGCCCGCGCCAAGGATCCGCGAGTGCGCCAGGTGACGGCGAGCATCGCCGCGACCTGGCAGGCGGTGGAGATTTTGCGCGGCGACGGCGAGACCTATCGTGACGTGCGGCCGCTGGTGCGGGTGTCCGTTTCGGTCGTGGTCGGCGATGGCGACCGCCAGGAAACCGGCAGCGACGGTTACGGCGGCCGCGAAGGCTACGAACGCTTCCTCGCCACCAATGCCTGGCAGGGCGCGGTCGACAACGCCATCCGCCAGGCGCTGGTCAATCTCGACGCGGTGCCGGCGCCGGCGGGCGAAATGGACGTCGTGCTGGGGCCGGGCTGGCCCGGCGTCATGCTCCACGAGGCCGTCGGTCACGGGCTCGAAGGCGACTTCAACCGCAAGAAGACATCGGCGTTCGCCGGGTTAATGGGACAACAGGTCGCGGCCAAGGGCGTCACCGTGGTGGACGACGGCACCATGTCACAGCGCCGAGGCTCGTTGTCGATCGACGACGAAGGCACGCCCACCAGCCGCACCGTGCTGATCGAGGACGGCATTCTGGTCGGCTATATGCAGGACCGGCAAAACGCGCGGCTGATGGGCATGAAGCCCACCGGCAACGGCCGGCGCGAAAGCTTCGGCCACGTGCCGATGCCGCGCATGACCAACACCTACATGCCGGCCGGCACGCGCGATCCCGGCGAGATCATCGCCTCGGTCAAGAACGGCGTCTATGCCACCTATTTCGGCGGCGGCCAGGTGGACATCACCTCGGGCAAATATGTGTTCCAGTGCACTGAGGCCTACCGCATCGAGAACGGCAAAGTCGGCGCGCCGATCAAGGGCGCCATGCTGATCGGCAACGGCCCGACCGATTTGCATCGCGTCTCCATGGTCGGCAACGATCTCGCGCTCGATCACGGCATCGGCACCTGCGGCAAGAACGGCCAGGGCGTGCCGGTTGGCGTCGGCCAGCCGACGCTGCGCATCGACCGCATCACCGTCGGCGGCACCGGCGGCTGAGCCGATCACCTGGGCGCAAAGCTGCGCGGAGATTTCGTGGCATGAGAGGCTGGTTCAAAAGCGTCTTTGACGTGGTGGTCATCGTGCTGATCGTGATCGCCGGCAAGACCGCCATAGCCGAGCCGTATTATGTGCCGTCCGGCTCGATGGAGCCGACGCTGCAGATCGGCGACGAGCTGTTGGCGACCAAATATCCGTATGGCTACAGCTCCGCCTCGCTGCCGATCTTCATCACGCTGCCCAACACCCAGCGCATCCTCGGCGCACTGCCGCAGCGCGGCGACATCGTGGTGTTCCGCTGGCCCGGCAACCGCTCGCAGATCTGGGTCAAGCGCGTCGTCGGTCTGCCCGGCGACCGCATCGCGATGAAAAACGGACGGCTATGGATCAACGATGCGCCGGTCGAACTGCAGGCCGACGGCGTGGGCTTTGCCGAAGACGAGACCGGCGCCCGGCAGCCGGTGTCGCGCTTCACCGAAACGCTGCCCGGCGGCCGTCAGCACACCATCTTCAAGGAGCAGGTGTTCGGCATGCTCGACAATATGCCGGAAGTCACGGTGCCGCCGAACCGCTTGTTCGTCATGGGCGACAACCGCGACGATTCCGCCGACAGCCGGGTGCCGCTCAACGCCGGCGGAGTCGGACTGTTGCCGGTTTCCGATCTCGTCGGGCGCGTCGACGCGCTGGTCGGCTCCTGGGACATGGCTGCCGCCAAAGGCCGGCCGGTGTGGGACTGGCCGTCGGACCTGCGCCTGTCGCGGTTTTTCTCCGCGGTACACTAACTTTGTCGGATCGCCTCTAAGCTCGGTGCGCTACCGCACCACGCCCGAAATACAGCACGGCCGATGCCGCGGCGGCTTGATCGTCTCCTTGAGAAAGCAGTGCGCGGCGGGTGAGCCGTAACCCGGCCGGCGATAGGTCCAAGCCCGGCAGCGCTTCTCGCCTTGGCAGGCATCGGCGCAAGCTTGGCCCTTGGGATCCGGCGGCGTCTCGAATGCCTTGTAATCGCCGCCATAGCGGTCGATCGAATATTCGATGGCGCCGGCTCGCGGCTCGATCACGCCGGCGCCGCGCACACCCGATACGCAGCAGCTCGATTGCGTCCGCGGCGCCACTTCGCGCTTGAGAAAGCACATTGCCGGGGTGCCTGACGGAGAGGGATAGGAAAAGCTCCAGGCGCGGCAGTTCTTTTCGCGCTCGCAGCGGTTTGCGCATACCGCGGGATCGCCGCTCTGGACCGGGCCACTGGCATAATCGCCGCCCGGCCGATCGTATCCGGACTGGGCCAAAGCGGAATTCGTGCCGGGCGCGACAGCGCCCGCGACGGAGAAAATGAGCCCCGCCAAACCCGCCAGGAGTGCCCGCGTCATTGCGACAACCTCGAATTCCCGGCCGTCCCCTCGCGTCCCCCACTACAGAAGAACGCCGTTCCTGCCAAAATGCCACAAGTATTTTGCCCGGTGGACGGCGCTGTGAATCCCGGAGCGCGTCGTCGACTTGGCTCAGGCGTCGCCACCCGCGGACAACCGTTCAGCCGCGGAAGTGTTTCGACAGTTTGAGGCCCTGCGCCTGATAGTTCGATCCGATGCCGGTGCCGTAAAGCTGGTCGGGTCGCGCCAGCATCTTCTCATAGACCAGTCGGCCGACAATCTGGCCGTGCTCGAGGATGAACGGCACTTCGCGCGAGCGCACTTCGAGCACCGCGCGCGAGCCCAAGCCGCCGGCGCCGGCATAGCCGAAGCCGGGGTCGAAGAAGCCGGCATAGTGGACGCGGAATTCGCCGACCAGCGGATCGAACGGTACCATTTCCGCGGCGTAGTCGGGCGGCACTTGCACCGCCTCAGTCGACGCCAGGATGTAAAACTCGTCGGGATCGAGGATCAGGCTGCGATCAGCGCGGGCCGCGATCGGTTCCCAGAAATCGGCGGCCTCGTAGGCGGCGCGGCGCTCGACCTCGATCACCGCGGTATGCCGCTTGGCGCGATAGCCGACGATGCCGTTGGCGCTTGCCGCACCATCGTGGTGGACGCCGCTGCCCGAGAGATCGATGCTGACCGCGACGCCATCCCCCATCACCGCTTCGGTGCGATCGACCAGCCGTTCGCGCGCATGCAGCGCCCGCAAATCCTCGGCGCCGAGCGCGGCGTCGCCGTGGCGCAAGCGCAATTGCGACAGCCGCGTGCCCTCGCGCACCAGAATCGGAAACGTCTTCGGACTGATCTCGGCATAGAGCGGGCCGTTGTAACCGGCCTGGACGCGATCGAAGCCGCGCGTCTCATCGGCGATCACGCGGGTGAATACGTCGAGCCGGCCGGTCGAGCTTTTCGGATTGGTGGCGCCGGCGATATCGGCGGGCAAAGCGAGCCGCTCGATCAGCGGCACGATATAGACGCAGCCGGTTTCCAAGACCGCGCCGCCGGTCAGCGAAAATTCGTGCAGCTTCAGTTCGATGAGCCGGTCGGCGACGGTGGTGCCGGGTCCGGGCAGAAAGCTCGCGCGCACGCGATAGGCGATGGCGCCAAGCCGCAGGTCGAGGCTCGCCGGCTGGATCTGGCCGGGAGCGAACGGATAGTGCGCGCGAATGCCGCCGGCCTCGGCCAGCGCCGCGATCATGCGGTCGGGCAAAATTCCCTGCTCGGAAGGGGCAAAAGTCAGCATCACCTGATCACCGCGCGCGTTTGTCGGCGATCTAACCTGACGTCCGGTTTGACGCAAAGACGCTTGCGTCGTATAAGCCGCTTTATCCCGTGGTCATTTGAGCCGGCCGGCTTGCAGCCACGTAAAATAAGTCGCTAAAAGGCCGGGGACGCGTGAGCCCGGCCCGAGGATTTTCCTCCCGGCCGGGTTTTTGTTTGGCCAAAGGAGGGCCTCATGTCCGCGTCCGCAAAGAAGGCTTACCGCCCGGAAACCCGTTTGGTGCAATCCGGCACGCTGCGCTCGCCGTTCGGCGAGACGTCCGAGGCGCTCTTTCTCACCCAGGGTTATGTCTACGACACCGCCGCCCAGGCCGAGGCGCGGTTTAAGGGCGAGGACCCGGGTTATCAATATTCGCGCTTCGCCAATCCGACCATCGACATGTTCGAGCGGCGCATGGCGGCATTCGAAGGCGCCGAAGCGGCGCGCGCGACTGCGACCGGCATGGCCGCCGTCACTTTATCGCTGGTCGGCCAGGTCAAGGCTGGCGATCACGTCATCGCTTCGAAGGCGATGTTCGGCTCCTGCCGCTATGTCGTCGAGGACTATCTGCCGCGCTTCGGCGTCACTTCGACGTTGGTCGACGGCTGCAATCTCGACGCCTGGCGCAACGCGGTGCGGCCCAACACCAAGACCTTCTTTCTGGAAAGCCCGACCAATCCGGCCCTCGACGTGATCGACATCGCCGAGGTGGCGAAGATCGCGCACGGAGCCGGCGCGACACTGGTCGTCGACAATGTGTTCGCCACGCCGCTGTTTCAAAGCCCGCTCGCGCTGGGCGCCGACTGCGTCGTCTATTCGGCGACCAAGCACATCGACGGCCAGGGCCGCTGTCTCGGCGGCGTCATCCTCGGCTCACAGAAGTTCATCATGGACAATATTCACACGTTGTTGCGCCAGACCGGCCCGTCGATGTCGCCGTTCAACGCCTGGGTGCTGCTCAAGAGTTTGGAGACGCTCGCGGTGCGAGTGCGGCGGCAAACCGACAGTGCGGCGACGCTCGCGGTGGCGCTCGCCGAGCATCCGAAAATCTCACGCCTGATCTATCCGGGCCGGCCCGACCATCCGCAGGCGGCGATCGCGCAAAAGCAGATGCGCGGCGGCTCGACGCTGGTGGCGTTCGAGATCAAGGGCGGCAAGCGCGCCGCGTTCCGGTTTCAGGACGCGCTCA
This sequence comes from uncultured Alphaproteobacteria bacterium, assembly GCA_963731805.1. GTDB lineage: Bacteria > Pseudomonadota > Alphaproteobacteria > Rhizobiales > Xanthobacteraceae > BOG-931. The sequence continues at coordinate 762,259 of CAVSWY010000020.1, read as the reverse complement.
AGCTCGTGCGCATCAGCAACAATCTCGGCGACGCCAAGAGCCTGATAACTCATCCGGCGACGACGACGCATCAGCGGCTCACGCCGGCGCAACGCGCCGAACTCGGCATCAGCGATGGGCTGGTGCGAGTCTCGGTCGGACTTGAACACCCCGACGATATCATCGAAGACGTGATCGCCGCGCTCGACGCGGCGTGACGTTTATTCAGTGCGCCGGATGCGCCGAGGCCGCGGCGATCGGCCGGGTCGCCGCGTCGGCGATCGCTACGCCGATGAGCTTGGCCCAGCAGGCATAGCCCCAGTCGTTCATGTGCAGCATGTCCGGCGATACGAAAACGCCAAAACCTAGGTGCTGCAGGTCATGCCAGTCGCGCATCACCTCGAAGCGCCGGAACAGATCGACATTCTCTTCCTTGGCTGCGAGCGCAATCTGCTCGACCATGCCCGGCGTCTCCGCCTTTGCCAGAACCTTCGGCGCATATTGCGGATCGATCAGCACCACGTCGGCATCGGTGACCGCCTTGAGCTCCTCGATGCCTTTGCGCAGCTCGATCGAATGCGAACCGAGCGGATGGTCGCGCAGCACGGAATTGGTGCCGACCTGCCACAGCACCAGCTGCGGGTGCGCGGCGAAGACGTCGTTGGTAAACCGCGCCATCATGTCGTCGGTCTCTTCGCCATTGACGCCGCGATTGAGCACCGTGATGTCGTGGCCGGGGAAGCGCGCCCTGAGCTCGACGGCGAGCCGGCTGGGATAAGTTGCGGCAGGCGAAGTCGCGCCGGCGCCGGCGGTCGACGACGAGCCGATGGCGACGATGGTGAGCGGCTTACCGCTCGCCAAGCGCCGCATGGTGTGCAGCAAGGGACGGTCGAAATGCGCCAGCTCGGCCGACGCGCTGCATGCGGCCTGGGCGGGCGGAACCGCTGACTGCGGTGAAACCGGCTTGAGCATGGTTGGCGGAATTGAGCGGCCTTCCGGCAGAGCGACGGCCGGCATCACAGCGGGCGAGCCGGCCGGCGCCGCTACCGGAGTGACATCGGGATGAATTGAGAGCGCCGCGAGGGGCGTTTCAACCGCCAGCATTTCGCCAGGTACTTGCGCATGCGCGGCACCGTGCAGTGCAGCAATGTGCACTGCAACAACCGCGGCGGCAATCACGCCCCGCTTGATGCAGGCGATGATCATTGATTTTTTGGCAGTCATTGCGTCGTTTGCATTCTCGTGGCGTCGAGATGAGCAGCAGCTACGATCTGCGACGCCAAGGCCCAGCCAATGCAGTCGTGAACACGACGCGCCATATCATATTTCTTTGTTGCGGTATAGAGGTCGAAGGTGCCGGCGTCGTTCCAGTATTGCATGATCGCCAGGCGATCAAACAACAACGCACCCTGCTGCTCCGCGATCGCCCGCATGACGTCGGCATAGACCGAAACGTCGAGCATCGATGCCGTGCGCGGGCTGTACTGCATATTCATCAGAATGACATCGGCGCCCGCAGCCTGGATCTTGGCGACCCCGTCGCTGAGGCTGTTGCGGAAATCCTCCGGCTCGACGCCGTCGAGGGCATCAACCGTGCCGGCCTGCCAAATCACCAGCGTCGGCTTGTCAGCGGCCAGGATTTGGTCGAGGCCTGCGACCATGGTGGCGGTGGTTTCCTTCGACTGGACATGCGCGGCGACCCTGATGTCGACGCCGGGCATGGCTTGTTTGAGGGCGGCCTCAAGCCGCGCCGGATAGGCCGCATGCACGCCTTCGGGACCGGGAAGCCCCGACGAGCCCGAGCCGATCACGGTAATGGAGAGGCGATGGTTGGCCTTGAATGCCTCCATCACGCGGCTGAGGTCGGCATCGCCATCGACCAGCGATTGCGGCGCATCACATTGTTCGGGCGGTGCGGCGCGCGCGGCGCCGCTCGGACCGACGATAACCAACGCAATGGTCGCCAGGACGGCGGCGGCAAGTTTCATGCGTCTCCCCCGGCGAGGTCTGCATCCGGCGGTTTAACCCGCGTCGTCGCGCCCCGGCCTTCCATACGCTTGTACCACGATATCAGGTTCGCCGTGGCAATCATGATCAATATGCCGACCAAGCTGATTATGATCTGAATTAACGGACCCCCCGACCATTCGCTAATGATGAATTGTGCGGCAAAGGCCAGGAAAACGCCCAGGCAGAAGATTTCCAGCGAATGCTGCCCGCAGCGGATGGCGGGGGCCAAATAAGGCGATTTCAACGCCGGCCAATCGCGCGGCACGAAGCGGACGGTGACCGCCGCCAGCGCCAGGAAATGGGCGAAACGCAGCACGTCGAGATTTGTCTTGTCGATCGGATACATCCAGGCGCTCAGCCAGACCGGCACGAAGCGCCCAAGCGGTTCGATATACCAGGTTAAGGTGATGGCGAAAGCGAACAGGAGATAAGCCACCGCGATGGTGAGCACGACGCGCGAACGCAGCAGGCCGGACAGGCGCTGCGCGCCGCCCAGCGCACACCAGGCGCCGAATACGAACAGCAATTGCCATGCGAACGGATTGAAGAACCAGACGCCGTTCGGATAGGCCGGCAGATTCCAATCGAAATTCCAGGCCAATACATAGACCAAGGCGGAGCCGGCAAGTGCGAAGGCGGGCTGTCGCAACAACAGCCACAGCATCGGCGGGAACAACACCAGCAAAACGATATAAAGCGGCAACACGTCCATGTTGACCGGCTTGAACTTCAACAGCAGCGCCTGAAAGATCGTGATGTCCGGTTGTTTGAGGAAATCCAGGATGTTCATTTCCTCGGCGTAAAGCGGATTGTCGAACGTCGCCGCGACATAGGCGATCTCGGCCATAAAAATGGTGAACAGAAAGATGTGGGCGACGTAAATCTGCCAGGCGCGCCGCAACACGCGGGCGCTCGCAATGATGATGCCGCGTTCCCGCATGGCGCGGCCATAGACGAAGGCCGCGGTGTAGCCGGAAATGAAGATGAAGATCTCGGTGGCGTCGGAAAAGCCGTAATTGCGGATGGTGAACCAGTTGACGACGTTTTGCGGAATGTGGTCGAGGAAAATCAGCCACAGCGCGAGGCCGCGGAACAGATCGAGTCGCAAATCGCGCTCGCCGGCGGCCGGGAGCGACGCGGCCATCGGCCACGCCGTGACCGGTGTTTCTCCGGTAAACGATTGCTTGGCGGACATCTGCTTGACGATCGCTTCCGTTGGCCGCGGCGGCGGGGCCTTCGCCGTATTTCAAATCTAGCCCGGCAGTATGGCTTGAGTAAGCGCGCCCGCATGGTTATTGCAACTCATGGTCATGGCATTATTCACTTTTGTCGGGAATTGTTCACTTATGCGTGGAACTCGGATGCGGCACTGGCGCGGCATACGATGAAGCCGGCAACAGCCGGGCCTGTTATGGGGGAGCAAGAACGGCGTCATGTATCGCGCGGTAACCCGCAATATCGAAGTCGTGGTGATGCCACGTTTCGTCGCCGATCGGTCGTCGCCGGAGAACAACTATTTTTTCTGGGCCTACACCATCTCAATCACCAACAACGGCACCGAAACGGTGCAGTTGAAAACCCGGCACTGGCGCATCACCGACGCCAATGGCCGCCGCCAGGAAGTGCGCGGCGCCGGCGTGGTTGGCGAGGAGCCGGTGCTCAAGGCAGGCGAGTTGTTCGAATATACCAGCGGCGTGCCGCTGCAGACGCCGTCGGGCTTCATGACCGGCAGTTACGGCATGGTGAGCGGAAGCGGCGAGCATTTCGACATCGATGTACCGGCCTTTTCGCTCGACAGCGTCGAGAACAAGCGCACGATCAATTAGTTAGCAAAAGTCTTAGGCCTTAAGCTCCGACGCCGACCTTTGCGCCGCCACGTCATCCGGCGCGAACACATAAGTCGAGCTGCAGAATTCGCAGGTCACGGTGATGCGGCCGTTTTCGACCATGTCGTCGCGATCCGCCTGCGTGAAACTCTTGAGCATGTTCTCGACGTTGTGGCGCGAGCACGAGCACTGCGCATTGACCGGCGCGTCGCGGTAGACATGCACGCCGCGTTCATGAAACAGCCGGTAAGCCAACCGCTCGCTCGACAGATCGGGATCGAGGAGTTCGAGATCGTCGACCGTATCGATCAGCGCGCGGCCCTCGACCCAGGCTTCGTCCTCCGGCAGCATATGCAGCGCGGCGCCGGGCGGCGCGTCGCCCGGATGTAGATCGGCCTGCCGCGCGCGCTCCGGCGAAGCCGGCAGGAATTGCAGCATGATGCCGCCGGCGCGCCAGTGACGGCGCGCGCCGTTTTCACCGGCGCGAAACTCCTCGGCGACGGCGAGACGTACCCGCGTCGGAATTTGCTCCGAGCGCGTAAAATATTCGTGCGCGGCCGCTTCGAGATCGCCGCCTTCGAGCGCCACCAAGCCCTGGTAGCGGCTCATCTCCGGGCCTTGGTCGATGGTCATCGCCAGGTGGCCGCGGCCGAGCAATTGACCTGGCGCCGCTGCGCCATTGGCAATCGCCTGATCGACGCGCGCCGCATCGAAGCGGGCGCAGGCCCGGACTTTGCCGGGCGAGGTGAAATCCACCACCACCATACGCACCGGTCCGTCGCTCTGGGTCTGCAGGATGAAGCGGCCGTCGATCTTGAGCGCCGAGCCGAGCATCACCGTGAGCACGATCGCCTCGCCGAGCAATTTCGCCACCGGCGTCGGATAATCGTGGCTCCCCAAAATGGTGTCGACCGCCGGCCCGAGCCTCACGATGCGGCCGCGCAGATCAAGCGCCTTGACCGCGAACGGCAGGATGGTGTCGTCGAGCCCCGTCTGAGCGGGTGCACGAACCGGGCTGGCGAAATCGGGATTGGTCATCGCGCCCAATATAGGTGACGGCGGCGCGATTGGGAGGCCTCAGCCGATCCGTCGGCTAGCCGTTCACTTGCAGGCACCAGGTCAAAATACCCTTCTGCGCGTGCAGCCGGTTTTCGGCTTCGTCGAACACCACCGACTGCGGGCCGTCCATCACCTCGTCGGTGACTTCTTCGCCGCGATGCGCCGGCAGGCAATGCATGAAGATGGCGTCGGGTTTGGCGCGCGCCATCAGCCGCGCATTAACCTGGTAGCGCTTGAGTAGATTGTGCCGTCGTGCGCCGTTGCGGTCGCCCATCGACACCCAAGTATCGGTGACCACGCAGTCGGCGCCTTTGACCGCCTCGTCGGGATCGCTGCCGATGGTGATCGCAGCGCCGGAGGATTTTATCCAATCAAGCAACGGCTTTTTCGGCGCCAGTTCCGGCGGGCTGGCGATGCGTAGCTCGAATTCGAAGCGCTCGGCGGCGTGCATCCACGAGGTCAGCACGTTGTTGGCGTCACCGGTCCACGCCACGGTACGACCGCGGATCGGACCGCGATGCTCCTCGAAGGTCATGACGTCGGCCAGCACCTGGCAGGGATGCGAACGCCGCGTCAGGCCGTTGATGACCGGCACCGCCGCGTGGCGCGCCAGTTCCGCGACAGCAGCCGGATCCAGCGTCCGGATCATGATGACGTCGATATAGCGCGACAAGACGCGTGCGGTATCGCCGAGCGTCTCGCCGCGGCCGAGCTGCATTTCCTCCGCGGTCAATAGAATGGCGTCGCCGCCGAGCTGGCGCATGGCGACTTCGAACGAGACCCGGGTGCGCGTCGAGGGCCGCTCAAAGATCATCGCCAGCGTCTTGCCGGCAAGCGGCCGCGCGGCACTGCCACCGGAAGAGGCTTTGTGCTTGGACTTCATGGCGCGTGCCGCGGCGATCATGGCCCGGAGATCGGCGACCGGCACGTCGATCAGGTCGAGGAAATGCCGGATGCCGGTCATCCGGCGCTCTCCGCTTTGCCGCCGTGGCCGTGCGCGCGGGCGAGCCGCGCCAAAGCGCGGTCGAGCCGAGCCACGCCTTCGGCCAACTCCTGCTCGCTGACGATGAGCGGCGGCAGCAAGCGGACGACATTATCGCCGGCGCCCACCGTGAGCATGTGTTCGGCGCGCGTCGCGTCGACGAGCTCGCCCGCCGGAACCAGCATGCGCAAGCCGACGAGGAGCCCTTCGCCGCGCACTTCGGCGACCAGCGCCGGATAGCGATCCTTGATCTCCGCCAGCCGCTGCTTGAACAGAAGCGCGACGTGCTGCACGTGCTCGAAGAAGCCGGGTGCCAACATGACGTCGAGTGTGGCATTGACCGCACTCATCGCCAGCGGGTTGCCGCCAAAAGTCGAGCCATGGGTTCCGGCGGTCATGCCCTTGGCTGCCGCCTCGGTCGCCAGCACAGCGCCGACCGGAAAGCCGCCGCCGAGCGCCTTGGCGAGCGGCATCACGTCGGGCGTGACCCCGGTGCGTTGATAGGCGAACAGCTCGCCGGTGCGGCCCATGCCGCTTTGGACCTCGTCGAACACCAGGAGGAGGCCGTGCTCGTCGCACAGCTCGCGGAGCGCGCGCAGGAACGACGGCTCGACGGCGCGCACACCGCCTTCTCCCATTACCGGCTCGATCATGATGGCGGCGGTCTCGTCGCCGATTGCGCGCTTGACAGCATCGAGATCGCCGAATGGAACCTGATCGAAGCCCTCGACAGGCGGCCCGAAACCATCGAGATACTTCTTCTGGCCGCCGGCGGCGAGCGTCGCCAACGTCCGGCCGTGAAAGGCGCCTTCGAAGGTGATGATGCGATAGCGCTCCGGCGCGCCGTTTGCCGACTGATATTTGCGCGCGCACTTGATCGCGCCTTCCACCGCCTCGGCGCCCGAATTACAGAAGAACACGACGTCGGCGAAGCTTGCGGCACACAGCCGCGCCGCCGCCTGCTCGGCTTCCGGAATTTCGAAGAGGTTGGAGACGTGCCAGAGTTTCTGCGATTGCTCAGCCAGCGCCGCGACCAGATGCGGATGCGCATGGCCCAGCGCGTTGACGGCGACACCCGAGGTAAAGTCGAGATAGCGCTCGCCGTTGGTGGCGTGCAGCCATACGCCTTCGCCCCGCTCGAAGGCGAGGTGTACACGCGCGAATGTCGGCATCAGATGCGATGTCACGGCTGAGCCCGTCAACGCTGCGCAGCAGCAATGGCGCAGTTCAAACGAAATGTGCCGCCTCTTCCGGGCGGCACCGAACACCATTCTATTTCGGCGCGCAGCACTGTCAACACAGGATAATTAGGCGTCGCGAACTCCGTTTGTACCCACTTCATCCACACCAAAGCAGGAATGTGTGGACTCATTTTAGACGAACTCTTGCGTCAGACTCCGGCCATATTGTAGCCTTTTGATTGTCAAGTACGACATATCGTGCGGCGGACAGTCTTCTAAAGCGTTGGCGTTCTGAGTACGTGCTGGGCGGCGAGACACGCTTCCTGGCTCGGTGGGGGATTCTCACAAATAGCGATCTGGAAAAGGAGCTTCGCGCACATGCAAGGAGGTTTGGGCATGTCGTGGACGGACGAGCGGGTCGAGCTGCTCAAAAAACTTTGGTCGGACGGCCTTTCCGCGAGCCAGATCGCCGCCGAGCTTGGCGGCATTACGCGCAATGCCGTGATCGGCAAGGTGCATCGCCTCGGTCTGTCCGGTCGCGCCAAGAGCACGTCGAGCGCCTCGCCGCGCCCGCGCAAGGCGCGCGCGCCGTCGCATATGTTGCGCATCGGACGCGCCGCGATCCGCGGCAATACCGCGCTGGCGCATGCCTACGAGATGGAGGCGGAAGCCGAGCCGGAACTGATCGACAACATCATCCCGATCGGCCAGCGCCGCACGCTCCTCGAACTCAACGAACAGACCTGCCGCTGGCCGGTCGGGGATCCCGGCAGTACAGAGTTCTTCTTCTGCGGCGGCAGTACGCTCGCGGGCGTGCCCTATTGCGCCTATCATTCGCGGGTGGCCTATCAGCCGGCCAGCGACCGTCGCCGGGACAAGCGCCCGCAGCGGTAAAACCGTCAGCGATTTGTTTTCAGCCGACCTTGCCGAGGCGGTCGTCTTTGACAACGCGATCGTCCTTGACGACGCGTTCGTCCTTACCGAAGCGATCGTCGAGCGAGTAACCGGCGCCGCGCACGGTACGGATCGGATCGGTGGCGTGGCCGCGGTTGAGCGCTTTGCGCAGGCGCCCGACATGGACGTCGACGGTGCGCTCGTCGATATAGACGTCGCTGCCCCAGACGCCGTCGAGCAATTGCTCGCGCGAGAACACCCGACCTGGACGCTCCATCAGAAACTCGAGCAGGCGGAATTCCGTCGGCCCGAGATCGACCGGACGGTTCGCGCGCGACACCCGCTTTTTCTCGCGGTCAAGCTCGAGGTCGCCGATCGAGAGCACCATGGCGACCCGCTCGGGGCTGGCGCGACGAAGGAGCGCACGCACCCGCGCCAGCAGTTCCGGCACTGAGAACGGCTTGACGATGTAGTCGTCGGCGCCGGTGGCGAGCCCGCGGACGCGCTCGCTTTCCTCGCCGCGCGCGGTCAGCATGATGATCGGCAGCGATTGCGTCTGCGGCCGCGCCCGCAAGCGGCGGCACAGTTCGATGCCCGAGAGGCCGGGCAGCATCCAGTCGAGCACGACAAGATCGGGGGCGGTTTCCTTGAGCCGGGTGTCGGCATCGTCGCCCCGGGCGACGGCATCCACCTCATAGCCCTCGGCTTCGAGGTTATAGCGCAGCAGGGTAGTTAGCGGCTCCTCGTCTTCCACGATCAGAATATTGGCACCCATTCAGGGGCTCCTATTTCTGCAGCAAACCTGCCGGGAAACTCGTGGTGTCACCCTTTGGACGCTGGTCGGTAATCGGACGGCCTTCAATCATGTAATAGACGGTTTCGGCGATATTGGTGGCATGGTCGCCGATGCGTTCGATATCCTTGGCGCAGAACATCAGATGCATGCAGAAGGTGATGTTGCGCGGATCCTCCATCATATAAGTGAGGAGCTCGCGGAACAGCGACGTGCACATCGCATCGACTTCTTCGTCGCCGTTCCACACCGCGAGCGCCGCCGTCAAGTCGCGGCTGGCATAGGAATCGAGCACCTGCTTGAGCTGTGCCAGGACCAGCGCCGACATATGCTCGACGCCGCGGATCAGTTTTTGCGGATAGAAGTCGCCGTCGAGCGCGACGACGCGCTTGCCGATATGCTTGGCATGGTCGCCGATCCGCTCCAGATCATTGGCCACCCGCATGGCGCTCACACATTCCCGCAGGTCGATCGCCATTGGCTGTCGCCGGGCGATAGTGAGGATGGCTTTCTCCTCGACCTCGCGCTGCAGCGTGTCGATCGCTGGATCCATGGCGATGACGCGCTCGCCGAGCTCGACGTCGCGGTCGACCAGCGCCTGCACGGAATCGGCGATCTGCCGCTCGGCAAGACCGCCCATTTCGGCGACCTTGCGGGTGATTTCCTGCAGGTCGGTGTCGAACGCCTTGGCGGTGTGATCGACTCGTGTCGTGGTGATTTCGGTCATTGTCTTTTACCTGCGTCCTGGTCGGCGGTCAGCCGAAGCGGCCGGTGATATAGTCCTGCGTCCGCTGGTCGTGCGGCGCGGTGAACATTTTACTGGTCGAATCGTATTCGATCAGTTCGCCGAGATACATGAAAGCGGTGAATTCCGACACGCGCGCGGCCTGTTGCATATTGTGGGTTACGATCGCGATCGTATAATCGTCCGTCAGCTCGTCGATCAGCTCCTCGATCTTGGCGGTCGAAATCGGATCGAGCGCCGAGCAGGGTTCATCGAACAGGATCACCTCGGGGCGCACGGCGACGGTGCGGGCGATGCACAGGCGCTGCTGCTGGCCGCCGGACAGGCTCTGGCCGTTAGCATTGAGCTTGTCTTTCACTTCTTCCCATAGGGCCGCACGCCGCAGCGAGGTCTCCACGCGCCCGTCGAGCTCGGATTTCGGCAACCGCTCATACAGCCTAATGCCGAAAGCGATGTTCTCATAGATCGACATCGGAAACGGCGTCGGCTTCTGAAACACCATCCCGACGCGCGCGCGCAGCAGATTGAGGTCCTGCTTCGGCGAAAGGATGTTGACGCCGTCGAACAACACTTCGCCGGTGGCATGTTGACGCGGATAAAGGTCGTACATCCGGTTGAGCACCCGCAATAAGGTCGATTTGCCGCAGCCCGACGGACCGATGAAGGCGGTGACCTTATTCTGGTAGAGCGGCAGGCTGATCGAATTCAGCGCCTTTGTCTGGCCGTAAAAGAAATTGAGATCGTGGATGGTGATCTTCTCCGCCAGACCAGTCCGGTCGATCGGGGCGTGGCTGACGGGCGGAACGCTAACGGAGGCTACGCTCATGCTCATGACTGTTTTCCCGATGGAACGAGGGCGCGCGCGCTGATGCTCAGGGCAAGCACCGCGAGCGTGATGATAAGGGCGCCAGTCCAGGCCAGTGCCTGCCAGTCGTGATAGGGGCTTAGCGCGAACTGGAAGATAACAACCGGCAGGCTGGAGACCGGCTGGTTGAGATCGGTACTCCAGAATTGGTTGTTGAGCGAGGTGAACAGCAGCGGCGCGGTTTCGCCGCTGATCCGGGCGACCGCCAGCAGCACTCCCGTCACCATGCCGGCGCGCGCCGCGCGATAGCCGATGCGCCTAATCGCCAGCGAGCGCGGCAGGCCGATCGAGGTCGCCGCCTCGCGCAATGCATTCGGCACCAGCGTCAGCATGTCTTCGGTGGTACGCACGACCACCGGGATGACGAGCACCGCGAGCGCAACACCGCCGGCCCAGCCGGAGAAATGCCCCATCGGCGCGACCATGATTTCGTAGATAAACAGGCCGACGACGATGGATGGCGCGCTGAGCAGAATATCGTTGATGAAGCGCACCACGCTGCTCAGCTTATCGTAGCGGCCGTATTCGGCCAGGTAGGTGCCGGCCAGGATGCCGATCGGCGTGCCGATCACCACAGCGATGATCGTAAGAACGAGGCTGCCGAAGATCGGGTTGAGCAACCCGCCGGCCGAGCCGGGCGGCGGCGTCATTTGCGTGAACACCGCGACAGACAAACCGCTGAAGCCGTGCCACAGCAGCGAGCCGAGGATGAGCGCCAGCCAGCCCAGGCCGAGCGCCGTAGCGGCCATTGCCATCGCCGTCGCTGCGGTGTTGCGGTGTCGACGAACGGCGTAACGAACGTCCATGGCGTTATCCGATCCGGCGCTCGATGCGCATCAGCAAGTAACGCGCGATGGCGAGTACGATGAAGGTGATGACGAACAGGATCAAGCCGAGCTCGATCAGAGCGGAGGTGTAGAGGTCGCCGACCGCCTCGGTGAACTCATTGGCGATGGTGGCGGAGATGGTGGTGCCGGGCGCAATCACCGATGCTGCGATGCGATGCGCGTTGCCGATGACGAAGGTGACCGCCATGGTCTCGCCTAGCGCCCGACCCAACGCGAGCATGATCCCACCGATAACGCCTACTCTGGCAAAGGGCAGCACGACGTTGCGCACCACTTCCCAAGTCGTGCAGCCGACACCATAGGCGGCCTCCTTGAGCACGCCCGGCACCGCTTCGAAGACGTCGCGCGTGATCGCGGTGACAAACGGCAGCACCATGATCGCGAGGATCAAGCCCGAAGTGAGCACGCCAATGCCATAGGGCGGCCCAGCGAACAGCAATCCGATGCCCGGCACGTCGCCGAGCGTGTCGATCAGAAACGGCTGTAGCGTTTGCTGGAGGAACGGGGCGAATACGAACAAGCCCCAGATACCATAAATGATGCTCGGAATCCCGGCCAGCAGCTCGATGGCGATACCGATGGGTCGGCGCAGAATTGGCGGGCACAGCTCGGTCAGGAAGAACGCGATCATCAAGCCGACCGGCACCGCGATGGTCGTGCAGCCGACGCCATAGGCCGCCTCTTTGAGCACGACCGGCACCGCCTCGAATACGTCGCGGGAGATCGACGCGACGAAAGGCAGCACCATGATGGCGAGGATGAGTCCGCCGGTGAGCATGCCGATGCCGAAGGGCGGACCGGCGAATAGTAAGCCGATCCCGGGCACGTCGCCGAGCGTGTCGATCAGGAACGGCTGCAGCGTCGCTTGGAGGATCGGGGCGAAAATGAAAAGCCCCCAGATGCCGTAGATGATGCTTGGGATGCCGGCGAGCAGCTCGATGGCGATGCCAATCGGTCGGCGCAGCCATGGCGGGCACAATTCGGTGAGAAAAAAGGCAATCAACAAGCCAACCGGGACCGCAATCAGCATCGCGATGAACGAGGTGACAATCGTGCCGTAGATCGCCGCCAACCCGCCGAAATCGTCAGTGACCGGGTTCCACTGCTCGCTGACGATGAAGCCGAAGCCAAACTTTCTAAAAGCCGGCAGCGAGCCCCAAAGGAGCGAGATGATGACGCCACTGAGCAGCAGCAGCACGCCGAAGGCCGCAGAACGGGTGAGATGGCGGAAAATGACATCGCCGATACGCAGCCGATCGAGCGCCTTGGCGCGTACCGCGCCCGCGGACGAAATGGCCGATCCCTGCGGTAATGCAACGTCAACCACGGAACGCCTCCGCTTGGGGGAACACCGACCGCACTCCTGTAAGAAGGAGCTGATGCGGCCGGTCAGATGATCGATCAGCCGATGCACGACACTCGGACCGCCGACCTTTGAGATAAGGGCACTCGGCGCAGCGCGGATGGCTTAGGTTTGGCACATCAATGTTCTATGAGCGGCGCATGACAATTAGATGACAGTGCAAGGCCTTGAATAACAAAGATATTATCTCGAATGCGCCGGCGCCGCGGTGGGCAGATGGATGGTGAAAGTAGCGCCTTCGCCCGGGGCGCTATCGATGGTCAGCCGGCCGCGGTGACGATTGAGGATGTGTTTAACGAGCGCAAGGCCGAGTCCGGTGCCGCCCTGAGCCCGGCTCTCGGTGACGTCCACGCGATAGAAACGCTCGGTGAGCCGCGGCAGATGTTCGGGAGCGATGCCCGGGCCATAATCGCGCACGCTCACTTGCGCTTCCGGCACGCCATCGGCGGATGATCCGGACACGATCTTGATGTCGACCCGTCGGCCGGCGGCGCCGTATTTGAGCGCGTTCTCGATCAGATTCTCGAAGATGCGGACCAGTTCATCATGATCGCCCAGAACCGACAGCGCATTCGCCCCGTCAATGTGAACGGTCACGCCGCGGTCGCGCGCGAGCGTTTCGAGACCGTCGACGACCTGACGGACAATCGGAACCAGATCAACCGGCGTATCGGGCCGGCGATGCGCGTTGAGCTCGATGCGCGACAGCGACAACAGATCGTCGATCAAGCGCGCCATGCGGCGCGCCTGCTCCTGCATGATGGCGAGAAAGCGCTGTCGCGCCTTGGCGTCGTCGCGCGCCGAGCCTTGCAGCGTCTCGATGAACCCGAGCAGCGCGGCAAGCGGCGTGCGCAATTCGTGGCTGGCATTGGCGACGAAGTCGGCGCGCATCTCCTCAACCCGGCGCAGCGGCGTGAGGTCGTGAAAGGTGATCAACACAAAATCGGACTGCGTTGCGTCCGGCGCGCGTTTGACCGGCATCACGACGGTTTCGAACCAACGGTCGATCGGCACGCGCTCGGAATAGACAACGCGCTGCTCTTCGCCCTCCGTCGCCGCGCGGCTGATGGCCTCGATCAATTCAGGCATTCGCAGCGCGAACGCGACCGGTTCGCCTTGCCGCAACGCCGGCGCCAGCGCGCGGGCGCGCTCGTTGAGCGCCAGCACCCGACCGTCGCGGTCGAGAGCGACGACCGGATCTGGCAGGCCGGCGACCAAGGCTCGCAGGAGGTCGTTGTCGCCGCGCTCAAAAATAGCGACGGGGCGCGCCAGTCCCTCGTTCTTCTCAACCGCACGCATCGACACCAGAGCCGCCGCAGCGACGATCGCAAAACCGGCAATCGCATAGGCCGCGGCGAGCGTGCCCGCTGCAGCCAATCCTGCAAACACAATCGCCGTCGCCGCAATGACGAGCAGCACCCCGCGGTGCGGTCTCGTTGCAAGCAATCCTCGATCCTCATTCAGGCTCATCGGGCAAGCTCATATGCGGCGTCATTGAGCGATACGGCGGACGGCGCAGCGGAGCAAGCTTCACGCGGGTAAGCGGATAATCATCGTCCTGCCGACTCTGTCATGGCTCCAGCGTGTCTGAAAAAACTTTTTGGCCGTGCCGTCTGAGCCCAGAAGGCTTTGATTCCATTTAATAATTCTTGCCGAAGTCCTCGTTTCGGTTAGCCAGCCGGAGAACTGCCGCCGCGACCGTCACCAAATTGAAATAATCCTGCTGATGCGCGCAGCGGGTCATGGGCCGGCGATCGAGCCCACAAGACCCCACTATAGCAGGAGGTACTGCATGCGAACGCACTTCGTTGCAGCCATGGTGGCTGCAACCGTTTCGCTCACCATGAGCGCACGTGCCGCCAGCCTAACGGGCGCCGGCGGAACGGCCATTTACCCGGTCCCGTCCAAGTGGGCCGACACCTAATGCCAAGGAGACCGGCGACACCATCAATTACCACGCCATCGGCTCCGGCGGCGGCATCAAGCAGATCGTATCGGGCACGGTTCTGTTCGCCAATACCGACATGCCGCTGGTGCCGGACGACGTTGCCAAGAACAATCTAGTGCAGTTCCCGCAAGTGATCATCTCGATCACGCCGGTCGTGCACCTCGCGGGCATCAAGCCCGGCGAGCTCGTATTCGATGGTCCGACCCTGGCTGACGTCTATCTCGGCAAGATCAAGGAATGGGACGACCCGGCGATCAAAAAGCTCAATCCGAACGTCACGCTGCCGCATCAGGCGATCACAACGGTCCATCGATCCGACGGTTCCGGCACCACCTTCAACTTCACCGACTATCTGTCGAAGGTCAGCCCGGAGTGGAAGAGCCAAGTCGGCGAAGGCACCGCGGTCAACTGGCCGAACGGCGTCGGCGGCAAAGGCGATCCCGGCGTCGCTTCCTACGTTCAGCAAGTCGACGGCGCCATCGGCTATGTCGAATACGCCTACGTCATGGAGAACAAGCTGGTCTACACCGACATGGTCAACAAGTCCGGCAAGCGTTTGTCGCCGACCATGGAAGCATTCCAGGCCGCGGCGGCGAATGCCGACTTCACCAAAGTGAAGGATTTCTATCTGATCCTCACCGACCAACCCGGCGACAAGAGCTGGCCGATTACGGCCGCGACCTACATGCTGCTGCGCAAGGACAGCGCGCCGGATCAAAATCATATGGCGCTCAAGTTCCTCGACTGGGCCCTCAAGAAGGGCCAGGACCAGGCCAAAGCGCTGGATTACGTCCCGCTGCCTGACGACGTGGTCAAGCAGATCGAGGCGCATTGGGCCAAGGAAATCCCGGGCGCCTGGAAAACCGCGGAGAAGTAAGGACTACGTCTCTGAAGTTTGCGTCGAGGCCGGATGAAAATCCGGCCTCTTTTTTTATCCCTCGCCCGACTGCCGATTTGGCCTGACCTGCGCCAGGCTCACTCCATTTTGGCCATCAGCCGCGGCGATGATGGCCTAGGCGCCTCGCAGCGCGGCTGAGCACAGCTTCCCTGGCCGCCAGCAGGCCGAGCGCGAGCACGAACGGAATGATGTAATACAACAGCCGGAACAGCAGCAGGCCGGCCAGCAGATCGCCCTTATCGAATTGCCACAGCGCCACCAGCATGGCGGCGTCGAATACGCCGAGACCGCCGGGCGCGTGGCTGGCAAAGCCAAGCAGCGTCGCAGCGACGAAAATCACGGCCACTGTCACGAAGCCGACGTGAGGATCGTCCGGCACCAGCATGTACATGGCGGCCGCGCAGCAGGCGAGATCGACGATGCCGATGGCGATCTGGACGAGCGTCAGCGGCCCGCCGGGCAGTTGCACCTCCCAACCCTCGCGTCCGATGACCCGCGGCTTGACCCAGACCCAGGCAACATAAGCGGCCAACAGCGCGAGAATGACCAGCGCTATGACGCGGTTGGCCGATAGCGGCAGCTGATCGAGCGCGCGAGCGGCCTGTGGCGCATCGAGAATGCCCAAGCCAAGCACCGTGGCGTTGCCGAGCCAGAAGGTCAGCCCGGCGACGAAGCAGATTTTGGTGACCTCGATGACGGAAAGGCCGCAGCCGGAGTAGATGCGATAGCGCACCGCACCGCCGGAAAACACGCTGGCGCCGACATTGTGTCCGATCGCATAGCTGGTGAAGCCGGCGATCGCAGCGATGCGATACGGTATCTCGTTGCGCCCGATCGTGCGCAGCGCGAACAGATCGTAAAACGTCAAGGTCGCATAGCCGGCGGCGACGAACAGGCCGGCGATAATAAGCGTCCGCCAATCGGTTGCTTTCAGCGCGCGCAGAAGCTCGTCGGCATCGAGGTCGCGCAGGATGTGATAGAGCACCACGATCGCGACCACGATGATGGTCAGGCTGAGCGCAAAGCCGATCCGGCTCCAACCAATCTTGCGTTCGAGGAAGCGCATGCCGGCGCGCAATCGCGTGATCATGCCGCGTTCCGGACCGGTTGTTTGCGCATCCATAGCGAATCCCGTTTCGCCCAACAGCCCGCGAATCCGCCAGCCCAACCACGCGAACCGGCCCCCACTAGCAGATGTCCCAAATCGGCGCGAGTGCCGAAGAGTCCCACCCCGCAGGACCCCCGCGGATAACGGCTATTCGCGTTTCGCCGGCTCCCCCGAGGTAAAGAACTCCTTCAGTTCCCTGTAGGTTTCCTCCGGCGCCTCCTCCGAGAGGTAATGGCCGCACGGCAGCGCCTTGGTGCCGCGGATGTCGGTCGCGTAGCGCTGCCAGATTTCGCCCGGACCCGGTTTGTGATTGCGGCCGACGCCGCCGGTCGCGCCCCACAACAGCAGCACAGGACAGGTGATCTTTCGGCCGGCCTCGAAGTCCTTGGTATCCATAGCGAAGTCGATGGTGGCGGTGGCGCGGTAGTCCTCGCACATAGCGTGGACGGTCGCCGGATTGCGCATATAGCGCTTGTATTCGGCAAGCGCCCGCGGATCGAAGAAGCTCAAGCCTTGTGCCGTCTTGGCGAGCTTCTTCTCGATGAAAAAATCCGGATCGGCGCTCATCAGATGCTCGGGAAAATCATACGGCTGGATCATGAAGAACCAATGCCATGAGAACGTCGCCCAGGCCTTGGTCATATTATTGAACAGATGATGCTGCGGAACGATGTCGAGGATAGCCGCGCGGACGACCTTGTCTGGATGATCGAGGCACATGCGGTGCAGCACACGGGCGCCGCGATCGTGGCCGGCGGCGTAGAAGCGTTCATGGCCGAACGCGGCCATCACCTCGATCTGGTCCTGTGCCATGGCGCGGAACGAATAGTTGGAATGATCCTCGCCACCGGGCGGCTTTTCCGAATCGCCGTAACCGCGCAGATCGGTGGCGACAACGGTGAATTCCTCGGCCAGGCGCGGCGCGAATTTGTGCCACGACAGATGACTGAACGGATTGCCGTGCAGCAGCAACAGCGGCGGCCCTTTGCCGCCATGCACCGTGACGATGCGCGCGCCGCTGGTTTTGATTTCCGTGTGGGTGAAATTCTCGAACATTCAACCTCCCTCATCCGTTTTTGTCGGCGGATGATCCCGTAAACGCAACAGGCTGGCAACATCGCATTCGCTCGCGATAAACTCGCCGTTCGTGCCGCAACGCCACTGAAGCGAAATCGGGGAGTGAAATGCCGTCAGACATCAATCCGCAATCGGGCTGCCGCCTGCCGCTGCGCAAGCGCGAGGATTTGGACGAGGTCGGCAAACGCGCCTACGACCGCGCCAATACGCCGGGCAAAACCATCGTCGGCCTGCGCGGCCCGGCGGGCCTTCACCTTTACAGCACCAAGACGGTCGAGGCGCATACGACCATCAACCACTATCTGCGCCACGAGGCCGGCTTCGATCCCAAACTGCGTGAAATCGCGATCCTCACGGTGGCGCGCGAGATGGATAGCCGGTTCGAATGGGCGGCGCACGAGCCCGAAGCGCTGACGGTCGGCGTTCCGCAGAATGTCGTTGACGTGATCAAGTATCGCAAGAGCACGGAAGGTTTGAGCGAACTCGACGCCGCGATCATCGAATTCGGCCGTCAGGTGGTCGGCAAGCACAAGGTGACGTCCGAAGCCTTCGCGCGGCTGAAAGCTTTGTTCGCGCCGAACAAGCTGGTCGATCTCGTTCTGCTGATGGGCAATTACGCCGGCACCGCAATTTTGCTCGCGGCATTTGACATGCAGGTTGCGGAAGGCAGGCCGCTGCTGCCGGTGGAGTAATTATTTCTTCTTATCCAGCCCCAACTCGCTCCAGCGTGCCTTGACGGCGGCCATGTCTTCGGGCGTCGGCCATACCATCGGTGGGAAACGTGCGCCGCCGAAATCCGGATCGGGGTCGTAATCGAGATTCATGGTGGCATCGATCAGAACCCGATTCCACTTGCCGGTGCCGTATAGCGACGTATTGCGATCGCGCTTGCGCGTCGATGGATCGAGGCCGAGCCCGAACGTCGCCGGCATGATGACGATGTCGTCCTCGCCGGCATTAACGCGATAGGCGATGGCCCAATCGACCGCGGCGTAATCGTGGATGTCGATGTCGTCGTCGACCACGGTGACGTGCTTGTAGCGGACGTGGCCGGCCGACGAGCCCCATAGCGCATTGGCGACCTGCTTGGCTTGGCCGCGATAGCTCTGCTTGATCTGCACCACGATGTTGACGCCGGCCTGCACCGGCGGACACCACACGTCGGTGATGCCGGGCACGCCGGCGCGATCGAGCACGTTCCACGCGGTCGCCGCGCGCATGATCGACGAGCACACGCCGTTCTCGGAAAAGCAGCCGGGCATCGAACCTTCGATGGTGCCGCGGAAGATCGGCTTGTTGCGATGGGTGACGCAAGTGACCCGGATGGCGGGTTTCGGCGAACGGTCGCCGGCGATGTAGCCGGTGACTTCGGCAAACGGGCCTTCCATCACGTAGCTTTCGGGATCGAGGCCGAGATAGCCTTCGATGACGATCTCGGCCGTGGCCGGCACCTGCAGATCGACCGTCTCACATTGCACGAGATCGACCGGCGCGCCGCGCACGGCGCCGATCACGTCGTATTCGCACAGCCCCTTCGGCACCGGCGAGCCGGCGACAAAACCGAGCGAATCTTCCCAGCCGATCGCGACAGCAATCGGCATTTCCTTGTGGCCCTTCTGCTGCCAGGCGGTGACGTGGTGGCCGATATGCTGCGCGCGCCACATCAGGATCGGGATCAGATCCTTGCCGCCGACCATGCCGCGGTAGATGCCGACATTCATCACGCCGGAATCGGGATCCTTGGTGACGACGCCGCCGTAAGTCATGATGTAGCGGCCGCCGTCGGCGCGATTCCATTGCGGCACCGGGAGCTCCAAGAGATCGACATCGTCGCCCTTGACGATGTTCTCCTTCACCGGACCGGTCTTCACCAGCTTTGGCGGCACGCTGCCGGTGAGCAGCGTGCGGCCGATTTTGACGAGCTCGCGCGCATGGGTGTCGGGAGGCAGGCCGAGCATCATGGCGACGCGGCGCGCGCTCGACAGGCCGCCGGTGAACACCTGGCGGCAACGGGCATTGGCGCCGTAATCGCGGATATTATTGAACAGCAGCGCCGGACCGGTACCGGCGCCTTGCGCCAGCCGCGCAATGGTGCCGAGCTCGATATTCCAATCGACCTCGGCGTCGATCTGCTGCAATTCGCCGGCGCTTTCGAGCGCCTTTATCCAGCCGCGTAAATCGCCAAACACAACCGGCTTTCGTTCTGTGCTCATTGATGATCCCGGTGATTGAGCATGATCCCGAATAGTGGAAACCGGTTTTCGGAAAAGATCATGCTCCAATAAAACATCTAGACAGTGATCCGATTCAATTCGATCGGATCGTTGTCTAGAGGGGCGTTTTGCGCTGGCCGTTATCGGTCTGTCAATCTTCCTTCCCGGTAGATGCGTGGACGGGCAAACCTGTTCACGGCACGCGTCCGCGCCTGAGTTTTGCCGAAGTCATTATCGCCCTTCGGAGGCCGATCGTGTTGCAAAGAAGAGATGGCGGCGGGCGTGGCTGAGCGCGTCTAAAACTCCGCCACCGCCCGGATCAGCCGCTCGATGTCCTCCGGCCGGGACAGCCGATGATCGCCGTCCTTGACCAGCGTGAGCACGACGTCGTCGTAGGCGAGCCGCGCCACCAGCGCTTTGGCATGCTGCCATGGCACGTCGGGGTCAGCGACGCCTTGCAGAATGCGCACCGGGCAGCCGCATTCGATCATGCCACCGAGAAGAAGATGATTGCGGCCTTCCTCGATCAATTGCCGGGTGACGAGATAGGGCTCCGGCGCATATTGCGACGGCCGCGCCCAGACGCCTGTCTCGGCAAGCTCGCGTTTGATCTCCGGCGTGAACCGCTTCCACATTAGTTCCTCGGTGAAATCCACCGCCGGGGCGACCAGCACCAGGCCGGTGATGCTGGCCGGCGCCACGGTACCCACCGCCGCGAGCGCGCGGCGGCGCTGCAACGCGCGCACCAGAAGGAGCGCGATCCAGCCGCCCATCGACGAGCCGACCAGGATCTGCGGGCCGTGGCTGCAGGCGTCGAAAACGCCGAGACTTTCGGTGAGCCAGCGGCCAATCGTGCCGTCGGTGAACGCGCCCTCGGATTCGCCGTGGCCGGAATAGTCGAACCGGATGCAGGCGCGGCGCTGTTGCGCGGCCCAGTCGGCGAGCGCCTGCGCCTTTTCGCCTTTCATGTCGGATTTGTAGCCGCCAAGCCACAGGAGCCCCGGCGGAGCGCCCTCCTGCGCGCGCACGGCGATTGCGCGGCGCTCGGCCCCCTCGCCAATATGCAGGAATTTCAGGCCGTTATCGATCATGGGGGTCCACATTCGCAAGCCGGAGCAACCGAACATAAATCATGATCCGGGCATGGCCTATCTAGCCAGCGTCGTGCCCATGCGACACCTGCCCTGCATCGCTCATTGTCGTTGACTTGAAGCGAAAAACTCTCGATCCTCCGCCGTTCATAGCAACGATTTAAAGGAGATAAGGCCCATTCGTCGCCCCATCAGACTGCCGCAGCCCGCCGCCAAGGAAGGGCCGCGCATCAACGAGGAGATCCGCGTTCGCGAGGTCCAACTCATCGATAAAGACGGCGCCAACAAGGGCGTCACGGAAATTGGCGCCGCCATCGCCATGGCGCAGGAGGCCGGGCTCGATCTGGTGGAGATCGCGCCGAATTCGGTACCCCCGGTCTGCAAAATCCTCGATTACGGCAAATACAAATATCAGGCGCAAAAGAAGGCCGCCGAGGCGCGCAAGAAACAGAAGGTCGTTGAGATCAAGGAGATAAAGCTCCGGCCGATGATCGACGATCACGATTACGACGTGAAAATGCGCTCCATGGAGCGCTTTTTCCAGGAGGGCGACAAGGTCAAGGTGACGCTGCGGTTCCGCGGCCGCGAAATGGCGCATCAGGAGCTCGGCTATAAGCTCCTCGATCGGGTCAAAGGCGATACGGTCAAAATCGCCAAGATCGAGCAGGAACCGCGCTTCGAAGGTCGCCAGGTGGTCATGGTTCTGGCGCCGCGCTGAGCGGCGTCGTTCCTCGCCAGGGCTGCTCCCCGTTAACCCGCAGCCTTTTGCGATTACCTTCAATGTGTTGCGTTCATCCCCGCCCTCTGCCATAACCGCGCCCTCTCGCCGCCCGGCTGATTAAGGGCTGCCGTGGCGGCGCGACGTGCTCCAAGCACACCCGCTCATTTTTGAGCATTTTCGGCCTGCCGAGCGCTCGCGCTTGCGGCCAAGGAGAGCCAAATGCCCAAGATCAAGACCAAATCCGGCGCTAAAAAGCGCTTCAAGGTGACCGGCGGGGGCAAAGTCCTCTACGCCCAGTCGGGCAAGCGCCACGGCATGATCAAGCGCACCAAGAAGCAGATCCGCCAGCTGCGCGGCACCAATGTGCTGTTCAAGACCGACGGCGACAACATCAAAAAGTATTTTTTGCCGAACGGCTGATCGCTGCCGCCGGCATTCCGTCCTACTTTTTCTATAAGGAGATCGATCATGGCTCGCGTCAAACGCGGCGTCACATCCCATGCCAAGCACAAGAAGGTGCTCAAGGCCGCCAAGGGCTATTACGGCCGCCGCAAGAACACCATCCGCATCGCCAAGCAGGCGGTGGAGAAGGCGAACCAATACGCCTTTCGCGACCGCAAGCGGCGCAAGCGCACATTCCGGGCGCTGTGGATCCAGCGCCTCAATGCGGCGGTGCGCCCCTTCGGGCTCAATTACAGCCGCTTCATCGCCGGACTGGCCAAGGCCGGCATCACGATCGATCGCAAGGTGTTGTCCGATCTCGCGATCACTGAGCCGGCGGCTTTCGAGGCCATCGTCGGACAGGCCAAGTCGGCGCTGGCATAACTGCTCTGCTGTCATGCCCGGTCTTGTCCCGGCCATGACGGCTAAGAGGGACCGTCATGATCGATCGTGCCTATGTGCAGCGTATGGCGCGCTACAATCGCTGGCAGAACGAGAACCTGTACGGCGTTGCCGACCGGTTGCCTGACGAAGAGCGGCGGCGCGAGCGCGGCGCGTGGTTCGGCTCCATCCATAAGACGCTCAGCCATATCTTGTGGGGCGACCGCAGCTGGATGGGCCGCTTCACCGATCTGCCGCGGCCGACGGTCGGCATCCCGGACTCGGTGTCGCTTTATCCGGACTGGGAGAATTTGAAGTCCGAGCGCGCGGCCTTCGACCAAAAAATTCTCGACTGGGCCGATACCGTTGACGATGCCTGGTTGGCGGCCGATCTAAGCTACTATTCCGGCGCCACCAAGCGGGAATGGACGCGGCCGCGCTGGGTCCTTGTCACGCATATGTTCAATCACCAGACCCACCATCGCGGCCAGGTGCACGGTATGCTGACCCAGGCCGGCGGCCGACCGTCCGATACCGATTTGCCGTTCATGCCGGATTGACCGCCGAGACCAGCAACGATGGCCGACATTGCGCAGCTCGAACAGGATACCCTCACCGCGGTCGCGGCTGCGGGCGACGAAGCCGCGCTCGAAGCCGTGCGGGTGGCGGCGCTCGGCAAGAACGGCTCGGTCACCGCGCTTCTGAAAACGCTCGGCACGCTACCGCCCGAGGAGCGCAAAACGCAGGGTCCGCTCATCAACGGACTCAAGGATAGCGTCAATGCCGCGCTTGCCGCTCGCCGCGACGCGCTCAGGGATCTGGCGCTGAACGAGCGGCTCAATAGCGAGAGCGTCGACGTCACGCTGCCGGTGCGAGACGCGCCGTTCGAGATCGGCCGCGTCCATCCGATTACGCAGGTCGTCGACGAGCTCACCGCGATCTTCGCCGACATGGGCTTTGCCGTCGCCGAGGGTCCCGATATCGAGACCGACGATTACAATTTCACCAAGCTGAATTTTCCGGAAGACCATCCGGCGCGGGCGATGCACGACACGTTCTTCTTCAATCCGAAGCCGGACGGCTCGCGGCTGCTGTTGCGCACGCACACTTCGCCGGTGCAGGTGCGCACCATGCTGACGCAGACGCCGCCGATCCGCGTCATCATCCCCGGCCGCACCTATCGCTGCGACAGCGATCAGACCCATACGCCGATGTTCCACCAGATCGAGGGCCTCGTCATCGACAAGCGCTCGCATCTCGGCCATCTGAAATGGATCCTCGAGGAATTCTGCAAAGCGTTCTTCGAGGTCGACCGCGTTGGCATGCGCTTTAGGCCATCATTCTTTCCGTTCACCGAGCCGTCGCTCGAAGTCGACATCCAGTGCCGCCGCGACAAGGGCGAAATCCGCTTCGGCGAAGGCAACGATTGGCTGGAAATCCTCGGCTGCGGCATGGTGCATCCGAACGTGCTGAAGAATTGCGGGCTCGATCCCGACGAATATCAAGGCTTTGCCTGGGGCATGGGGATCGATCGCGTCGCCATGCTCAAATACGGCATGCCGGACCTGCGCGCCTTCTTCGAGGCCGACGTGCGTTGGCTCAACCATTACGGCTTCCGCCCGCTCGATTTCCCGACGCTGGCGGGAGGATTGAGCCCGTAATGCCATGATGAAATTCACCCTCGCCTGGCTCAAGCAGCATCTCGACACCGATTGTCCGCTCGGCGAGCTTGCCTACAAGCTGACCATGATCGGGCTCGAGGTCGAGCGCATCGAGGACAAGGCAAAGCAGTTTGCGCCATTTGTCATTGCGCGTGTGGTCGACGCCAAGCATCATCCGAATGCGGATCGTCTCAGGGTATGCATGGTCGATACTGGCGCTGGTGATCCCGTCCAGGTCGTTTGCGGTGCGCCCAATGCCCGCACCGGCATGAAAAGCGTGTTCGCGCCGCCGGGCGCCTTCATTCCCGGCAAGAACATCACGCTTGGCGTCGGCAAGATCCGCGACGTCGAAAGCCGCGGCATGCTGGTGTCGGAAGCCGAGCTGCAAATCTCCGATAACCACGAGGGCATTATCGATCTACCGGACGATGCCCCGATCGGCGAGCCTTATGCCAAATATGCCGGGCTCGACGATCCGGTGATCGAGATCAATCTGACGCCGAACCGCGGCGACGCCACGGGCGTGCACGGCATCGCGCGCGACCTTGCCGCCGCCGACATGGGCAAGTTCATCGATCCGGCAATCAAGCAGGTCAAAGGTGGGTTTCCCTGTCCGGTGAAGGTCACGCTCGATTTCGGTTCGACGCCGTCGCTGTGCCCAGCCTTCGGGCTACGCCTAGTGCGCGGCGTCAAGAACGGACCGTCGCCAGAATGGCTGCAAAAGCGGCTGACTGCGATCGGCCTGCGCCCGATCAATGCGCTGGTCGATATCACCAACTTTGTCACCTATGACCGCGGCCGGCCGCTGCACGTGTTCGACGCCGCGAAGGTGCACGGCAATCTTACGGTACGGCGCGCGCGGCTGAGCGAAACGCTGCTGGCGCTCGACGGCAAGACCTACACGCTCGACGACACCATGTGCGTGATTGCCGACGACGACGGCGTGGAATTGCTTGCCGGCATCATGGGCGGCGAAAAGACCGGCTGTTCGGAAACCACCACTGACGTTTTGATCGAGTCGGCGCTGTGGCAGCCGATGAACATTGCGCAGACCGGCCGCAGACTTGGCGTCAATTCGGACGCCCGCTACCGCTTCGAGCGCGGCGTCGATCCGGCCTTCATGCTGCCCGGCCTCGAACTGGCGACGCATATGGTGATGGATTTGTGCGGCGGCGCGGCGTCGGAAGTCGTCGTCGCCGGCAGCGCCGAGCCGCTGGAGCATGTCATCGATTTTCCGCAGTCCGAGCTCGAGCGCCTCGCCGGGCTCGACGTGACGCTCACCGAATTGCGCCGCGTGCTCGAACGCCTCGGTTTTTTCGTCGCCGGGCAAGGCGAGCGCGTCAAGATCGCGGTGCCGTCGTGGCGGCCCGACGTCGAAGGCAATGCCGATATCGTCGAGGAGATGGTGCGCATCCTCGGCGTCGACCGCGTGCCGCCGACGCCGTTTCCGCGCGGCGAGGCGGCGCGCAAGCCGGTGCTCACGCCGATTTAACTACGCACCCGCAAGGCCAAGCGCGCGCTCGCCGCGCGCAATCTGGTCGAGGCGGTGACCTGGTCGTTCATTCCCGCGAAACCGGCCGAACTGTTCGGCGGCGGCAAGCCGGAGCTTAAGCTTGCCAATCCAATCGCGGCGGACCTTTCCGATATGCGGCCAAGCCTTATTCCAGGGCTCGTTGCTGCCGCGCAGAAGAACGCCGACCGCGGCTTCCCCGACGTTGGCCTGTTCGAAGTCGGGCAGGTATTCCGCGGCGACCGGCCGGAGGATCAGCTGACCGCCGCCGCCGCCATCCGGCGCGCGCTGGCAAAGCCATCCGGAATCGGTCGGCAGTGGTCGAAGCGCGATCTCAATAACGAGGTCGACGCCTTCGACGCCAAAGCCGATGCGCTCGCGGTGCTCGCCGCGGCCGGTGCTTCGCCGCAGGCGCTGCAAGTGGTGCCGGGCGGACCGGCGTGGTTTCACCCCGGGCGCTCCGGAACAATTCAGATCGGGCCGCAGAACGTGCTCGGCCATTTCGGTGAACTGCATCCCAACGCGTTGCAAGCGCTCGATGCAAAAGGTCCGCTGGTTGGCTTCGAAGTGATCCTCGAGCGCATTCCCGAGCCGAAGACGAAAGGTACGCGTGCCAAGTCGGCGCTGGACCTCTCGCCCTTCCAGCCGGTCGAGCGCGATTTCGCCTTTGTCGTCGACCGCAATGTCAAAGCCGCCGATATCGTGCGCGCCGCGCAATCGGCCGATCGCAAGCTCGTCGCGGGCGTCAGTGTGTTCGACGTTTACGAGGGCCAAGGCATCGAGCCGGGCAAGAAATCCATCGCCATCGCCGTGACAATCCAGCCGCGCGACAAGACCATGACCGATGCGGAGATCGAAGCGCTGGCGGCGAAAATCGTCGGCGAGGTCAACAAGCGCACCGGCGGCGAGCTGCGGGCCTAATTACCGTTCCGGCGCAATGATGCTAGGCGTGCCGCCGTAATATTGCGGCTCGCTTTCATGGCGCGGCTCGCGGCGTTCGGCGCGCGCGTGAACCGGCTTGTGCTTCGGCTTCGGCTTTGCCTCAGCTTCCACCGGCGCTGCCGCTCGGGCCGGGCCGATCTGGTGCAGCACCGCATCGGCGGCGCGTTCGCCGGATTCCCAGGCGCCGCCCACGGTGCCCCATAACGTTTCATGCGCGGCTTCGCCGGCATACCAGACATTGTCGGCGATCGGCTCAAGCAATTGCCGGCGCGCGAACTGGCTGCCGGGCACGGCGGCCGACCAAGCGCCGAGCGCATAGGGCTCGGCATCCCAGCGTGTAGCATGCTTGCGGCCGATCGCGCTTTTGACCTCCGAGCCGTAAAGCCCGGCCAGCCAATTGATGGCGAAATCGATCATCGCGGCCTCGCCTTGCGCCGAGAGATCGCGGCCGAATGCGCCGGCAACGTCGACGAGGCAGAGCTCGGTGCCGGATACGTTGGCAAGCAGCGCCGCGGTGTGCGTATCGGTCGATTTTTGCAACACCAGATCATCGCTTTCGAGGCCCAAAGGATTGCCGCGAAGCTCGAGCGCAATGTGATCGTAGCTGCCGAGCGACATGCGGCCGAAGGCGTCGATCTCATGATGGCCCAGCTCCGGGCTGAACTTGAGCCCGCCCGAGGAGACGACATTGGTCGGCACGGTGACGATGGCGGCGCGCGCGTTGATCGCGCCTTTGGCGGTTTCCACCGTGATGCCGCTTCTGGTGTCGACCACCGTTGCCGGCGTCGCCAGGTGAATATTGAGGCCTTGGCCGAGCGCGGCGACCAGCGCACCGAATCCCTGCTTGCAGAAGGTCGCAACATTGCGCTCGCGAGCGTGCGCAAAGTCGAACGACGACACCTGCGGCAAATCCTTGGCGCAGGTGTAGGGGCCAAGCATGAATTCGATGGTCGCGCGCCAGTCGCCGAGATCGGTCGGCATGGCCTGCTCGCAGGGAATGTCGGCTTTGCGCGCCACCTCGTCGATGGCGCGCGTGGCGCGAACCTGGGCGGTCAGGAAATCCTCCAGCTCGCCCTCGCGGGCATAACGCAGGCCGATCCGCACCTTCTGGCTTTGCGGCGCGGGATAGATGTCGATGCCGCGCACCGGCGTGAGCTTGGTCACGGGATTGGAGTCCGGCAAATACATCCAACGCGCGCCGCGATCGAACGGCACGCCGAAGCTCTTCATATCGGTGACACAGCGGCCGCCGACATGATCGGTCGCTTCGATCACGACATAACGCCGGCCGGCGGCGGCAAGCCGGCGTGCGGCGGCGATCCCGGCGGCACCGGCGCCGACGATGACGACATCGAACGGGCCAGACGAAGGCGCCGTCGCGGCAGCAGCAGGACGGGCCGCCAGCGCGGCCGAGGCGGCGAGGAACGAACGACGACTGAACTGCAGAGGTTTGCCCGGCATTGCTTCCAAAACGCTTTCGGCTCCCCGCAGATTGCCCGAAGTGCGCACAACGGGCAAACGCTACGTGGCGTGACCGCATCTTGTGCGCGATGATGAACGTCGTTACTTCAGCCGTTCCGCGGAGGCTGAAAATGCTCGGCGACGTCATCAGCGCGCTCACCCAGATGGTCTCGCCGCCACTACGCGCGGTGTTGTGGAAATCGATCCTGCTGGCACTGGCGCTGATCGTCGTCCTCGGCATCGCGCTCGACCGGCTGATCGTGCACCTGGTGAACGTCTGCGGCGTCTCGATGGAGACCGCGGTCGGGCCGCACGCGCATCTGCCGGTCGACGCCATCGCCTGGTTGCTGTCGATCGCCGCCAGCCTCGGCATCATCGTCGGCGGCGTGTTTCTGATGCCGGCGGTCACAGCCGTTGTTGCGAGCTTTTTCGCCGACCGCATCGGCGAGGAAGTCGAGCGCGCGCAATATCCCCGCGATCCGCCGGGCAAGGCGTTGCCGCTCTGGCTCGCGATGTGGGAAGGCGGCAAGACAGCGCTGCTTGCGGTTCTGATTTATCTGTGCGCCGCGCCGTTGTTGCTGTTCGCCGGCTTCGGTGCGGTGATCTTCTTCCTCGCCACCGCCTACATTCTCAGTCGCGAATATTTCGAGCTTGCCGCCATGCGTTTTCGGCCGCCCGCCGAAGCGAAGCTCCTTCGCAAGCGCAACGCCATGACGGTCTACATCGCCGGCCTGTTCATCGCCGCTTTCGTCTCCATCCCGATCGTCAACCTGGCGACGCCGCTGTTCGCCATGGCCTTGATGGTGAAAGTGCACAAGCGGCTTAGCCGGGAGAGACTAGCCCCGCGCACCGCGCTTTCCGTCGAACGATGAAGTAGGCGTCGTCGGACTAGACCAGCTCTAGTGCCGCGGCACGTGCTTCCGGAACGACGTCGTGATCGTAGAGGTGCTTGCGGAATTCGGCATGCGCGGCGATCT
This sequence comes from uncultured Alphaproteobacteria bacterium, assembly GCA_963731805.1. Classification (GTDB taxonomy): domain Bacteria; phylum Pseudomonadota; class Alphaproteobacteria; order Rhizobiales; family Xanthobacteraceae; genus BOG-931. The sequence continues at coordinate 733,285 of CAVSWY010000020.1, read as the reverse complement.
CGGCATCACGGATCTCGATGTCGCCGTGAAAAGTATCGTAGCGCAACCCGTTGGCGCGCGCACCGGTTTGAACCTTCGCGGTTCGCTCGCGACGGAGCCGCTCGTAAGCGAGAAGAGCGGCCAGCACGGTCGTGCGGTCGGTATTGGTCAGGATGGTTGCCAGAGCCATGCCGTCCTCGATCGACTGGTTGGCGCCTTGTCCGAGGTGCGGCAGCATTGCGTGCGCGGCATCGCCAAGGAGCGTCAGCCGTCCGCGGGTCCAGGACGGCAGCGGATCGCGATCATAGAGCGCAGATCGGAACGTCGTCTCAACTTGGCGCAATAAAGACACGATTCGCGGGTCCCAGTCGGCGAACTCGCGGCGTAACGCGTCGGGATCGCCGGCGGCCGACCATGACTCTTGCATCTCCTTGTCGGCCGGTACGAAGCCGACGAAATTGATGAGCGTTCCGCCACGCAGCGGGTAGGTCAGGAAGTGCTTGCCTTTGCCGAGCCACATCAGCCAGCTTTCGGCCGGCCATTCCGGCACCAGTTCGGAGCGGACGGCGCCGCGATAGGCGACGGTCCCCGAAAAAATCGCGCGGGAGGCGGGATAGACATATTGCCGGAGCACCGAGTGAATTCCATCCGAGCCGATCACGACGTCGCCCTCGGCGCTGGCGCCGTTTTCGAAGGTGACGCGGGCCACCTCGCCCTGCCGCTCGAAGCCGTTGCAGCGATACCCGGTATGCACCACCCCGGCCGGCAGGGCTTTGGCCAGCATCTCGACAAGGTCCGCCCGATGCATACCATAGGTCGCGTTCCAGCCCGATGAGTCCGTGACCTGCACCGGCGCGATAAGGCTTCCATCATGGTGGAAGTATCGCGAATTGCCGCCGACCTTGGCGCCGAATTTCTCTACTGCCGGGCCCAAGCCGATCCGTTGCAACTGGCGTACACAGTTCGGCGTGATGTAGACGCCGGCCCCGACCTCGCCCAACGCGGGGGCTTGCTCGTAAACCGCGACCTGCAGGCCTTGGGCGACCACTGCGTTGGCCACGAACAAACCGCCAATTCCGCCGCCGACGATCACAATGCTCGGACGCGACTGTGTCATGGTTTGCACTCTCGCTTCATGCCGTGGTCTAACGTTGCGCTATGCACCGAGCATAGCGACATCCGCTTCACGCCATTTGATACGAAATTCCCCGCGAGCCGGATTTGACCTAGGTCAATTCCCGCGAGACTTATCTTGGCAGCCCGGCGCCGATTCAATGCTGGCGCGCCGCCCTGTCGGCGGGCGCCTCAGTGCCACACTTCGTTGGCGAGATCGACGATCATGCGCAGCTTCGCCCATTGCTCTTCCTCGGCAAGCACGTTGCCTTCCTCAGTCGAGGCGAAGCCGCATTGCGGCGACAAGCAAAGCTGATCGAGCGCGGCAAATTTCGTCGCCTCCTCGATGCGGCGCTTGACGTCCGCTTTCTTCTCCAGCGTGCCCGATTTGGTGGTGACGAGACCGAGCACCACGATCTTGTTGCCTTTGGGCAAAAAGCGCAGCGGCTCAAAACCGCCGGCGCGCGCGGTATCGTATTCGAGGAAATAGCCGTCGTAGTTCAATTGACCGAGCATGATCTCGGCGACCGGCTCGTAGCCGCCCTCGGAAATCCAGGTCGAGCGGAAATTGCCGCGGCAAACATGCGTCGTGACCGTCATGTCGGCCGGCTTGCCTTCGAGCGCGCCGTTGATGACGCGGGCGTAGTCTTGCTGCAGGCGGTCGGCATTCAAGCCGCGCTCGCGCGCCTTTTTCAGCTCGGCCTGCGAGCACAGATAGGCCCAGGCCGTGTCGTCGAACTGCAGATAGCGGCAGCCCGCGTCATAGAAGCCGCGGATCGCCTGCCGGTAGGTTTTGGCGAGATCGTCGAAGATGGCGTCGCGGTCGGCATAATCCTTGATCTTGACGGCGTCCGGCTCCAGGCGGAAATGCAGCGTCGCCGGGCTCGGGATGCACATTTTCGGCGTCACGCGGGTATGGGCTTTGAGAAACTTGAAATGCTCCAGCATCGGATGATTGGAGAAACCGAGCTTACCGACGATGCGCGGGGTGCGCGGCCGCGTTTGCACGCCCTGGAATTGAATGCCGTGGTCGAGTTCCTGGATTTCGACGCCGTCGAGCATGCCGTAGAAATCGAAATGCCACCACGAGCGGCGGAATTCACCGTCGGTGGCGACTTGCAGCCCGACCTCCTCCTGCTTCTTGATGATCTTCTCAATCTCGCGGTCCTCCACCTCCTTGAGCTGCGCCGCGCTGATCTCGCCCTTTTCACGCTTGGCGCGCGCGTCCTTCAGCGCCGCGGTGCGCAGAATTGAGCCGACCACGTCGGCGCGGAACGGCGGTTTGGTTCTCGGCATCGGGGCGATCCTCCATGAAATTTGTTGGCATCTAACAAGCCGCCGCCGCGCGCTTCGTCAACTGCAAAACTACGCACGGCCGATTGATGGGCCGGGTCCCATTGCGGGGGGTTATGCCGGTCTCACACCTCGATCGTCACCTTGCCGTCGACGACCATGACCGGATAGGTCCTCACCGGCACCATGCAGGGCGGCGACACCACTTCGCCGGTGCGGATGTTGAACTGGCCGTTGTGGAAGTTGCATTCGACAACGTCGTCCTCGATATAGCCTTCCGACAGCGAGCCCGGACCATGGGTGCAAGCGTCGTCGGTGACGTAGAACTGTCCGCCGACATTGAATACCGCGAGCGCCAGATCCTCGATCTCGACCTTGAGAGCGGCGCCCGGCGCGACGTCGGCGGTGCTGCACAATTCGAGGCGTTTTGCTTCGCCGGCCATGACCCTCTCTTATCCTCTTAAGAACCTGCGGGACGGAGCGCCGTTATACTAAACGGAGCGCGCAATGGAATATTCTTGGCCATTCGCTATATTGGGAAGGAGGCGTCAGGAGAGCGGATCATGCAAAGCGAATCGGCCCGGATGAGTTCGGCGGCGGAGGCGAGGTTCCGCATCGATCGGCCGAATTCGCAGGCCCGCGCCATCAAGGTGATCGCGCTTGACGCCCCGAGCGAGCGCATCGTCAAGGAGTTGGCGGCCGTACCTTGGCAGCGCGCGACGTTCCTCACCGCGTCGGCATTCTCCGGCGCGCCGCGGCAGGGCGAACGCTTCTCGATGGGCGGCTGGCTCAACGATCTGGCCGGCCGCACCAAGAACCTGGTCGACGAAGTCGAGACCGCCGATCTCGTGGTCATGGTGGCGACCGCCGGCGAGAGCGCCGCGGCGGCGAGCCTCATCGGCGAAGCTTGCAGCGTCAAGCACGTGATGACGACGGCGTTGATCCTCGGCGGCGCCGGCTCGAGCGACGAGACGCTGTCGAAGATGCTGGCGCAGCTGCGGCCGCACGCCATGATGCTCGTGATTTCCAGCGCCGACGAATATATCAAGGACATGCTGACGGCGCTGCGCGCCTGAGCGTTCGTCCAAGCGGAACAGCGCATGAAATTTTCCGGAGAGCTGACGGTCCAAGCGCCGCGCGCGCAAGTCTACGAGAAGGTGCGCGATGCGCGCTTCTTCGCCTCTTGCGTCGACGGCGTCAGCGAACTGGCGGAGACCGCGCCCGACACTTATGCGGCGGTGTTCGAGACCAAGGTCGCCTACATGAAGTTCAAGTTCAAGGTGACGGTGCAGGTGACGCGCGCCGAGCCGCCGCGCGAGATCGAAGCCAAAGTCGAGGGCACTCCGCTCGGCATCGTCGGCCGGCTGTCGGCAACCTCTCTGACACGGCTTACCGAACTGGGCGACCAGACCAAGATCGACTACGAGATCGAGGCGGCCTTGACCGGAAAGCTCGGCAGCCTCGGCCAGCCGGTGCTTCGCTCCAAGGCGAAAGAGATGGAACGGCAATTCGCCGCGCGGCTGGCGGCGGCCTTTGCCGAGCCGGCGGCGCCCGCGCCGTGACGAGCGCGCTCGAACCCGTCTCCGTCGAGACCGATGTGCTGGTCATCGGCTCCGGCGCCGCGGGCATGTATGCAGCGATCGAAGCGGCGCGGCGCGGCGCGCAAGTCTTGCTTGTCGACCGCAGCCTCATCGGCCGCGGCGGCGCCACCGTCATGGCGCAGATGACAGTCGCGGTCGCGCTCGGCGAAGAGACGCCGGACGATCCGGGCCATCATTACGCCGACACCATCGCCGCCGGCCGTGGGCTGTGCGACGAGACGCTGGCCGAGCTGCTCTGCGAGGACGCGCCGGACTGCATCCGCGAGCTCGATGCCTGGGGTGTCGGCTGGGCGCGTAAAGATGGGCACATCACCGCGACGCAGGCGCCAGGTCACGACCGGCCGCGCTGCGTCTATGTCGATTTCATCAATACCGGGCCGGCGGTGTCGAAGACGCTGCGCATGCACATGGCGCGCAACCCATCGATCCGCAAAGCCGGCGATCTGTGCATCGTCGATCTTGCGGTCGGCGGCGGCGAGGTCACCGGCGCGGTCGCCTATCATCTCGGCTCCGGCGCGCCAGTCGTCATCGCGGCCAAGGCCACGATCCTGGCGACCGGCGGGCTGACGCGGCTGTACCGCCGCAACAGCGCCTCGGCCAATATGGGTGGCGACGGCTACGCGCTCGCTTTGCGCGCCGGCGCTTCCTTGATCGACATGGAATTCGTCCAGTTTTTTCCGATCGGGCATCTGGCGCCGCGGCTCGTCGGCATGGACCCGATCATGTGGGATCCGTTCCGCTACAAGCTCGGCGGCCGGCTCCTCAACGGCTCCAAAGAAGAATTTACGTCAAAATACGGCTCCGACGAGGACGGCAAATACGTGCTCACCCGCGATCTCGCGACCTACGCCATCACCAAGGAGGTCGAGGCCGGCCGCGGCTCGCCGCACGGCGGCGCCTACCTCTCGTTCGAGCATTGCAGCGCGGCGGCGTTGCGCCAGGCATTCGGACCAGTGATCGATCGGCTGGCGGCAAACCACATCGATCTCACCAAGACGGCGGTCGAGGTCGCGCCGATCGCGCATTATCACATGGGCGGCGTGAAGGCCGACGCTCGCATGATGAGCGAATTGCCCGGTCTTTATGCGGCGGGCGAAGTGGTCGGCGGCGCCAACGGCGCCAACCGGCTCTCCGGCAACGCCATCACCGAAGCGCTGGTGTTCGGCCGCCGCGCCGGGCGGAGCGCCGCCGCACAGGCGGCGCAGCCGCAAAAATTGCGCCCGCAGGACTGCCGCGCCGCGCTCGATTTGGTGGGCGCGCGGGCATCCGGCCACGATGCTCCCAATACGGCGGCGATGATCGCGCGTCTGCAAGCCATCATGGCCGACGACGTCGGGCCGTTCCGCACCGGCGCAAAACTGCGCCGCGCGCTGTCAGGCCTTGCCGCGCTCAAAGAAGAGCTGGGTGAACGGCCGGCGGGATCGGCTTCCGCCTTCGATCTGCAGCGGCTCGACTGGTTCGATCTGCGCAACATGATCGCCGTGGCGCAGGCGGTCGCGCAAGCCGCGCTCAATCGTAGTGAAAGCCGCGGTGCGCATCAGCGGGAGGATTTCCCCGCGATGCTGCCGCAATGGCAGGTGCATCAGCGTATGAATTGGCGCGATGGTATGATGCATCTCGCCGGCGCGCCCGCCGAGGCGATGGCATGAGTGCGATCGCCACCCTGAAAATCTGGCGCGGCGATGCGCGCGACGCCGGCCGCTTCGAGACCCATGACGTGCCGTTCGAAGAGGGCCAGTCGGTGCTCGACGGCTTGCGCTGGCTGCGCGTCAACAAGGATCCGTCGCTAGCCGTGCGCTACTCCTGCATCAACGCCAATGCCTGCAAGGAATGCATGATGCAGCTCGACGGCGAGACGGTCTATGCCTGCACTGCCCGCCTCGAGCCGCGCGAAATGACACTCACGCCGCTGCCCAATAAGAAGCTGATCCGCGATCTCGTCACCGAGATCGCGCCACCGTCCGAACGGTTCAGGTAATCAATCGTTCGCCGCGTAGCGTGGATAATCGCCGCGCGAGGGCACCACGACGAGGCGATTGACCTCGCCGTCTTCGAATGCCTTCAAGAACTGCGGATAGTCCTTGAACGACACGCAGCCGAACGACTGGCCCGAGGCGCCGAGCATGTAAGGATGCGCCAGGATGCCGGCGCGGCCGAACATCTTGTCGTCGTTCTCCGGTTTGAGCCGGATCGCCTGCACGCCGTGGAAAGAGCCTTCGCGCAGCACGAGATCGTAGACATTGGGCGGCGTCGGACCGCGATCCTTTTTGCTCGCATAGCGCGGATCGTCCATCAGGGCGCCGAGCCCCGAATGCGCTTCGAGCCTCTCGCCATTGGGCATATAGACCGTACGCGCTTCGATATCGTAGATCGCGGTGTGGCTACCGACAGCCGGCGCGACATCCGGACTGGCGCTGGCGAGCTGCCGGCCAAAGAGCTTGTGCAGGAAGCCGGTCAGCGCCGAATGCGGCGGCTCGGATGCCGTGTCTCCGGCCGGCGGCAATGTCGGTGCCGCGTCGGCATAAGCGAGCTCCAGCGGCGCTGCTACATGCGCGCTATCGGATTGCCTTACCAATGGCGGCGCCGCGCTGGCTTGTGCGACAACGCGCGCCGGCTGCTGCTGCGGGACGACCCGCGGCATGACAGAAAGCCCAGCGGCAACCGTCGGCTGCGGATCGAACAAATCGAATGCCGCGGCCACATAGCCCGAAGGCAGAGTCGCTGCGGCCTGTGCCGGTGCACTGATGTTCCCGGCGGGCGCCATCGATTCCAGCATCGCCTCTTCTCTCGCGCCCTCATCCGCGTGCATGGCAGCGAATCGGGCGCGCGGGAACGGCACGCGGCGGACCTGCGCGTCGAGCCGCGCGCTTTTGGCCTGCTCTGCTTCCCGCGAGGGCGTAGCGCGGGAGAGATTGGCGGCCGCGCCGGCGACCGCATCAAAATCCGCAATCATCCGTCCGGCCAGTCCGCCGCTCGGCGGGCTCAGCGCAATTTTGTCCTGGGCAGCCGGCAGACCGGGCGGATGCGGCGCGCCGCTGATCGCCGCGGCGATCATCCAGGCGGCGGTCAGCGTAACCGCGCCGGCGGTGCCGCTGGCGGCGGTCAAGGTGCCGATACCCACACCGGCGCGGCGGATCGCGCGGCGATAATCGACGCCGGCCGAAGCGCGGCGATGGTCGTATGCAGTGACGCCGGAACGCGGCGCGGCCACAAACGTCATGGCTGTGTGTTACGTTGCTGAGATTGCTTAGCGGAAAGCCGCGGTGCGCCGCGGCCGTGGGAGGCCACCCGATCGTGCCCGCTTAAAGAGTTTGAACGCCCGCGAACCCCGTTTCGCCGTCCTCATCTGTCCCTCACCACCCGTGACCCCTGATGCGAGAATGCAACGCTAATCCTCAATGCAATGCTAATCTTAAGCGGCAGTAAATGGGCGGCTCCGTGGCATTCTTGGGGTGGAAACGCCCCGGAAATTGCACTCAATGGTTAACGCGCGGGGGAGATCGCCCGTCGAAAAGGCGGATTCTGCTAGGAAGGGAGTGCGAGGGCAGGCCATAATCGCCAAAATTGTCCGGGGAGGAGGTCATGGCGCAGGCCCAGCTCAAGCCGCAAGGCGCGGCACGCGATTGGCCGTTCCAGGTCAAGCCGCTGCATCCGGTGCTCGGCTGCGAGATCGCCGGCATCACGCTGGAACAGGCGGTGTCGCCGGCGCTGTTCGCCAAGGTCTACGAGGCCTTCCTCGACTATCAGCTCATTCTGTTCCGCGACGTCGACCTGCCGCAGGCGACGCAGGTCGCCTTCGCGCGCAATTTCGGCGAGGTGCAGGTCCACGTGCTCAGCGAGCATTACGGCACCAAGGACCATCCGGAAATCTACTTCTTGTCCAACCTCGACGCCGACGGCAATCCGAGTGGCAGGCATCCGGACAAAGGCACGCTGTTTTGGCACACCGACGGCTCCTGGCGCGAGCACACCGGGCAGGCCACGATGATGTATTCCGAAATCGTGCCGGAGGTGGGCGGCGAAACGCAATTCGCCGACATGTATTCGGCTTACGATTTACTGCCCGCCGCGATGAAGTCGCGGATCGACGGCCGGCGCGCCATCCATAATTTAGACTTCTCGCGCACCCGGCGGCACGGCGAGGCGCCGCTGACGGCGCAGCAAAAGGCCAAGGTGCCGCCGGTCGCGCATCCGATCGTGCGCAGCCATCCCGAGACCGGACGCAAAGCGATTTTTCTCGGCGACCACGCCGAATCCATCGAGGGCATGGCTTACGACGCGGGTCGCGCGCTGATCGAGGAGTTGAACGAGATGATCACGCCGCCGTCGCGCGTCTACAGCCATCGCTGGACGCCGCGCCAGTGCATCGTGTGGGACAACCGCTGCCTCTTGCATCGCGCCACCGGCTTCGATGAAGCCCGTTTGAAGCGCGTGATGCGCCGCTGCACGATCCTCGGCGACCGGCCGTTCTGATCCCGGATGTCGCTGCGCTCATCCGGGCTACTGAAAACAAATGGTGTGCCATGCCGATCAAATCCAAATATCTGTTCGTCGCCTCGATGGATGTCGATCCCGACAAGGAGGCGCTGTTCAACGAGGTCTACGACACCGAGCACGTGCCCAACCTGCTGAAGGTGCCGGGCGTGCACGCGGTTGCGCGCATGGAGGGTGAGCCATTCGCGATCAGCATCGGCGGCGAGGACAAGCGCATTCCGCATGACGGCCCGCGCCACAGCGCGCTCTATGAGATCGACGGTCCGCATGTCTTGGTGAGCCCGGAATGGGCGAAGGCCGCCGAAGCGGGACGATGGCCCAGTCAGGTGCGGCCGTTCACCCGCAACCGGCAGCATGCGCTTTATAGGTTGAGGTAACGCACAAGGCGTTGGGAGGGGACATCACATGAGAAAATATATCGTTTTGGCGGCTTGCCTGATTGCGGCCGGACTCGCGGGCGCGGCCACGAATACGGCTCTTGCCGACGCCTGGCCGGCGCGGCCGGTGAAGTTGATCGTCGGCTTCGCGCCGGGCGGCCCGACTGATCTGTTCGCGCGGCTGATCGCGCAAAGCCTCACGGCCCAGACCGGCAAGAATTTCTTTATCGAGAACGTGCCCGGCGCCGGCGGCAATGTCGGCGCGGTGCGCGCGGCACAGTCGGCGCCGGACGGCTACACGTTTCTGGTGACGGGCGGCAACATCACCAACAACCCGTATCTGTTCAGTCACGCGGGCTACGATCCGCTAAAGGATTTTGACGCGGTCACGCTCGGTTCATCGACGCCCGTGGTGCTGGCGGTCAATCCGTCGGTGCCGGCGCACACAGTCAAGGAACTGGTCGATCTGATCAGGGCCAATCCAGGCAAATACAGTTTCGCGTCGCCGGGCACCGGTACGCCGCCGCAGCTCGTCGGCTCGCTGTTTGCGCATGCGTTAAATCTCGATCTCGTGCATGTGCCGTTCGGCGGCGGCGAGCCGGCAGTCGAGGCTACGGTCGGCGGGCATACGCCGATCTCGTTCGGCGCGCTGGCGCCGGCGCTACCGCTGATCAAGAGCGGCGGCTTGCGCGCGCTCGCCGTTACTGGAAAAGAGCGCGCGCCGACGCTGCCCGACGTCCCGACCATGGCGGAGGCGGGATTCCCCGAAGTGGTGGGCGCGACCTGGACCGCGGTGGTGGCGCCGGCGGGGACGCCGAAGGACATCGTCGCCAAGCTTAACAACCTGATCGTCGCCGGCCTGGCGCAGCCGGACATCAAAGCGAAACTGGCGGCGATGGCCTATGTGGGCATCGGCAATTCGCCGCAGGAATGCGAAGCGTTCTTCAAGTCGGAAATGGCGACGTGGTCGAAGGTGATCAAAGACGCCGGCCTGCACGCCGAGTGAGCTATCTCCCTCTCCCCGCTTGCGGGAAGAGGTGAATTACTTCTTCAGCAGCGCGTCCCGTTGCTTGGTCAGCCGTTCCAGCTCTTCGTTTTGCCGCGCGAGACGGTCGGCATTGCGATCCTCGTCCTCGGCGCCGGAGAAGGCCGCCGCCTGCTCGATCAGCTGCCGGATATTGTCGCGCAGAATGGCGATGCGGTCTTCGAGTTCGGGGAGCGAAAGCGAACTGCCGTTGGTCATCGTGGTTTTTCCTGGTCAGCGAATACCCGGGCCGTGCGGCCGCGCAAGAGTACCGCAGATCGGTCGCGGTGAACATCTTGGTCGCTTGGCCGGAAGGCTTAAAAACCGTCACCTGATGCCGGGTTTCGGCGCAGCGAACCCGGGAGCGGTTTGAAAGCGTGGCGATCCGTACCCGACTTTCGCTCTGCTCAACCCGGGTTACGCAGCGTGATCGCGCCGATCACCGGTCCCGCCGGTTCAGGGATGAAGGCCACGCCCAGCAAATCGGGCGTGCGCCAGACAACGCGGCAGGGACGTCGAGTGCGCCCGTGCTCGAAGGTAAGTTCGAAACTTTCCGGCACGCCGTAGGTGTTGGCCAGTTTGAGGCAGGCGCCGCCGGAGGTGATGTTCTGCACTGTGCAATGAATGACCGAGGCATGCCGTGGCGCAATGATCTTGGCGTTGCGCAGCACCTTGGTGCGCTGCACGTCCCTGCGATCCGCACCGTCGTCTACATCGTCCAAATTCATGGCCGCCTAGGTCGTGGCTTGCGGGCAACGCCCACCGCCTAGCCTTCTACCGGTCAAGCGTTACCGATCGTCGAATGGTCGGCGAGGTCAAACGTTAATGTCTCCGGTGACGCCGCTGTTTTGCGCATCTTGCTAACGCTCCCTTGACCCTAAATCTTGCGCTCTTGCTTCGCCACGCCGCCCGCGGCAAAGCTGCCGATGGCACTTTTAGGTCCGCCGGCATTACACGGTATCCGCGTGACACTATTTCAAGGTAAAGTTGCGCTGGTTACTGGCGCTACATCGGGCATTGGCCGTGCGACCGCCGTCGCCTTCGGCAAACAGGGAGCCACGGTCGTTGTCACCGGACGCCGTGCCAAAGAGGGCGCCGAGACGCTCGACCTGATCCGGGCCGACGGCGGCGAGGGAATATTTCTCCCGCTCGATATTGCCGTCGAAAGCGAGGTCGCAGGCGTCGTCGGCCAGATCATGTCCCGCTACGGCCGGCTCGACTGCGCGGCCAATTGCGCCGGCAATGACATCGCCAAGGCGCTCACGGAATTTTCCGAGTCCGACTACGACGCGATATTCGATCCCAATGTCAGGGGGCTTTTCTTCTGCCTCAAGCACGAGATACTGGCGATGCGCAAGACAGGCGGTGCCATTGTCAATGTCGGATCGGTGGCGGCGCAAATGACCGATTTGGGAAACAGTCTGTATAACGCCAGCAAGAGCGCTGCGCGTTCGCTGACGCGCGGACCGCGGCCACGGAAACCGCAAAATACCGCATCCGCGTCAATGAAGTGGCGCCCGGACCGACCAAGACGCCGATGCTCGAAGGATTCTTACGCAAGGCCGCCGCGGCGGGCTCGGCATTCAACACGCAATCCATCGTGGCGAATATCGCGCTCGGCCGCATCGGCAGTGCCTAAGAGATCGCCGAGGCGGTGCTTTTTCTCTGTTCGGATCGTTCCGCCTATACCACCGGTGCATCGTTGACCGTGGACGGCGGCTTCCTGCTCGGCTAGCCGGCATCGATTATTTACCGGTAGATGGCAGCGCCGCGGACGCGAAGTTCGGCGTCACGGTGCCGTCAATTCATTTCGCGGAAACCGTCTCCGAATAGCGCGAATAAAACATCGCCAGCCGCTGGCGCCACATGTCGGTAAAGGCGCCCGAGGTGAGATTTTCGACCGACTTATAGATTCGTTTGATGTCGGGCAGCGTATTTTGCCAAATGGCGCGCTTGCACCATTTCTCACCCTTGTCGTGGCCTTCATCGGTCGCGCACATCGACTGCCAGGCAATGCGCTCGGGATGGCTGATGTGCTCTGCCGCGCCCTGCCATCCTTGCTGGTGAATCAAATAGAGATCGAACAACGTCGGCTTGATGTGGGTGTCGATTTTGAACAGGGCGGCCGCGGTGGCGAATTTGTAGGCCGCAGCTACGGCATTGTCGCGCGGGCTGGTGATGTCGCCGGAACCAAACCTGGCAAACTCGTAATTGCTGAGCTGAAAAAGCCCGATATAGGAACCGGTCCGCTGCTTGGGATCGAAGTCGGATTCGATCCTGGCGACAGCCTTCATGAAGGTGAAATCCAGGCCGAAAGCGTCCGATGCCAGCTTGATCTCGTCGATCGGCGTTCCGACTGGAATGTCCGCAAGCGACTGCAAAACAATTTCCGCCGGATTCGTGTCGGGTGGAACTTCGGAATAAGCATAATCGGCGAGGTAGGAGAGATCCTTCGGGCGCGGCGTCAAGTCAAAGGAGTGGGCGACCCGCGATGCCGCCTGTTCTATTTGTGAAAATACAGCGGCGATGCTTTCCAGTTTCGGGCGTTCTTTATCGCCGCGCCGGAACGAATTTGATTGAACGATATCCGCATCGGACTGCTCGTGCAGCGTCGCCGGAAAGATTGCAACAGCGCAGAGAAATCCTGCGAATAGCAGAATGGTCCTGCTTGCTGTCCCAGGCTCGCGCCGACTCATAATCCGTCCCCCGACGCCGCAGCTTAGCACCGACAGGGCTTAGCCGGCAAAAGCCGCGATCGCGCGGCTAAACTATGTCGGCGGTGGTGCGGAGTTAAGATTAACGCCGCAGTTTGGCTCGCGGCTGCGGTTGGCGGCTGGCGGCCGCCTTGACTCACGGATATCTCAACGACTATAAATCAATAGCCATAAGGTTATTGATTGTGATGCTGAACGCCCGCGACATGCCCGCTTGTCGATCTGCCTCCGCAGGCTCTCCCGGCAAGGCTCTTTTGGCGATGTCCGCTATTTATCAAAACCTCGGCATCCAGCGGTGGAAACAGGCATGAAGAAGGACGGCCTGCGGAAAGACAAATCCCCTTCTCAACTGATCGACGCGCGAATCGAGGAGCTCGGCGATTGGCGGGGCAAGATGCTCAGCCGGCTGCGAACCTTGGTCAAGGAAGCCGATCCCGAAGTCGTGGAAGAGTGGAAGTGGCGTGGAGTTCCGGTGTGGTCGCACGAGGGAATGATCTGCACCGGCGAGACCTATAAAAACATCGTGAAGATGACCTTCGCCAAAGGGGCGGCGTTGAAGGATCCTTCGCGCCTCTTCAACTCCAGTCTTGAAGGCAACACAAGGCGCGCCATCGACTTCCACGAGGGCGAGAAGATAGATGAGAAGGCGCTGAAGACTCTCATTCGCGCCGCCGTAACCCTGAACAAGACCAGAGCCCAAAGGTAGTCTCGCGGATTCAATTCCCGGCCGGGATTAGTTTTTCTATAGCCTATTGGTTATTGATCGCGATGCCTAACCCAAATGACATGCTGTTCAGGGCGTTGGCCGATCCGACGCGGCGGGCGCTGTTCGAACGCCTGTGCCGCAGAGGCGAGCAGACGGTCGGGGCACTCACAGCGCAGGCCGGGATATCGCAGCCCGCCGTCTCCAAGCATCTTGCGCTCTTAAAAGAGGCCGGGCTGGTACGCGACCGCCACGAAGGACGCCAGACGCATTATAGCGCGCATCTCGGCGCACTCGCGCCGCTGATCGACTGGACTAGCCAGATGGCCGGATTCTGGAAAAACCGGTTCGACCGCCTCGAAGATCTGCTCAAGAGAATGGACCAATGAGCGGCAAGGAGTGCGGAGTACGCGCACCTATCTGACAAACCGAGGAAATACCAATGAAGATCAAGTTGACCAGTGTCTACGTCGACGACCAGGACAAGGCTCTGCGCTTCTATACCGATGTGCTGGGCTTCACCAAGAAGACCGATTTCAGCAACGGGCCATATCGCTGGCTAACCGTAACCTCGCCCGACGAGCCCGATGGTACCGAGCTGCAGCTGGCGCGCAACGACAACCCGGCGGCCAAGGCCTACCAGCAGGCCCTGTTCCAGGAGGGCCAGCCTGCGGTCATGTTCTTTTCCGATGACGTCAAGGGCGACTACGAGCGCATCAAAGCCCGCGGCGGCGAATTCAAGATGCCGCCGACCGACGTCACCGGCTCGACTATCGCCCAGCTCAACGACACCTGCGGCAACCTCGTTCAAGTCACGCAGTTGGCGCGCTGGTAGGGCAGACAAGGAGACTTGATCGATGAATGATAGCGCGGCCGACACGCGCTCCGTCGTTGTCGAGCGGGACATCCCTTTTCCGCCGGAAAAGATTTGGCGCGCGCTCACGCAACCGAATTTGATCGAGGAATGGCTGATGAAGAACGACTTCGATGCCGTCGTCGGCCATTGCTTCAATCTACGCGGCGAATGGGGCGGCGTATTGGACTGCGAGGTGCTCGCCGTCGAGCCGAACAAAACGCTCTCCTACACCTGGAATTTTGCGTATGCCGATGCGGCCTTTGATCTCCAGAGCGTGGTGACCTTTACGCTAACCCCGACGCGCAGTGGCACCCGCCTGCGCATGGAGCAGACGGGCTTCCGCACCGATCAGAAGCAGGCCTATGGCGGCGCCAAGGCGGGGTGGCAGCAGTTTTTTACCAAGCTGGAACAGGTCTTGGCGCGGATCGTCTGAGCCGGAGACTTGGCGGGAAACTTGGCGCGCCCGAAGGGAGGCCCCAGAGACCTTACGAAAGCACTGTAACCCCTGAAGAATTTGTCTTTTCCTGCCGAGCGCTTGATACCAGTCAAGCATACCACCGCGCAAGCTTTCCAGTCTGTCGCGCGGAACGGTGGCAATGGGCAGCGTTCGAGTGCATCGTCGGTGTGCATTCCGCATTGTCTAGCACCCCCCGCTCTCTGCCCCTCGGGGACCGCGCCGAACTCTCTTGCAATTTCGAGGATGAAACATGACGGGAGCCACGCCTGCTAATCCGCCCCCCGGAACCAGCGTCGTTCCTGATTGGGGGAACCAAAGAAAGGGCGCAGATGCCCCGGACGGTTCGTCCACGATTGTTTGGACCCCTTCGGGGGCCTCTCCGGCTGTACCGTCGAAGCTACAGACTTCCACGTTGAAGATACCCAGTCTTAATCAGCTTCTCGCGAGCACTTTCAAAGATCGTCAGCATCTACTCTTTCCTTGGCTGAGGGAGCAGGAGAGTTGCATGGTCTATTCGGCTACGGGTGTCGGGAAGTCCATGTTTGCACTTTCGGCGGCTTTGGCAATTGCGGGAGGTGGGGCGTTTCTCGGCTGGAAGCCGGAGGAGAGGAAAGCCAGCAACGGCTGGCGAGTGCTGTACGTCGACGGTGAAATGCACATTACCGACATTCAGGAGCGCGCACGTCTTCTGCTGAATGCTGTGCCAGGGCTAAACCGCGAGAGAGTTGGCGAAAACCTTTGCTTCTTGGCGCGTCAGCACCAAGCGCCGCGCGCTTTGTTCCCATCGATTACGGAGCAGGATGGGATGGCATTTATGGGGGAGCGAGTACGGAAGGGACCATTCGACCTCATCGTCTTGGATAACTTCTCTACCCTTGGGGAAGTGGAGGACGAGAACGCCGCATCGAGCTTCAATGCTATCCAGCAGTTCCTGCTGAACCTAAAGGTCCAAGGCGTCGCCACGATGCTCGTCCATCATGCAAATAAGACAGGCGGGGACTTTCGAGGCTCTAGCAAACTCGCCGCAACGTTCGAGACGATCATCCTGCTTGAGCGACTTAGGGAAGAAGCCGAGCACGGCGCGGCTCAGTTTCGTGTTCGATGGGATAAGGTCCGTGCGGGAGGGCCGAAACGCAAGGTTCGGGACATTGTTGCGAAACTCACCAGTGAGGAACAGTTCAATGAGCCGGATCGGCTGACGTGGGAGTTCGAGGCCGAGGAACTCGAACGGCTCGATGACATAAAGGAACGGTTGATCGACGGCCAGTTTATCAATCAAAAGGAAATCTCAGACCAATACGGTGTCTCGAAGCCGATGGCGCGGAAGTATCTCGACAAAGGTATCCGTCTTGGTATCTGGACTATCGACAACGTGAGCCACGGGTTTGCCAAGGGCAAATACCGACGAGACAGGGGCAGCACAGCACCGCCTCTCCGACCGTCCTCGGACTGGATTACAGAGCCGCCGGAGCCGGATGAAGCGACGGTCGCGTCTGGCGCGGACTTGTGACCCCCAGATGCCTCAAGCTGCGGTAAGCCGTCCTAGCCTTATGCGAACATTGGCCTTTCGGGTCTTTGGAGCCTCTAAGTAAACCGCCGTCCGCATTCTGCGGTTTATTGCGCTCCCTAAAGCATTGGCTCGTAAGCATTCTGCTGGTTTACCGCACGGGAACGGGACGCGGGGTCCGAGCAGTCCACCACAGACCACTGTAACGGCATTAGGGGGGCTCGGATGAGACGCTGAACGCGCCGCAAGCCGCTCTTCTGAAAACCTAAACCCAGTATCAAATGTGCCTATACGATCAGGGGGAGTGCGAGCCTTCGTTCTTACTCAGGCGCGTCAGCCTAAACGGAGCTAATTTCCAAATCAGCAGGCCGGCCCGGTCGAAAGGCCACCACAAGGGCCTGTGGATAGTCCTCCACCTGGGCCTGTCGATAAGCCGCCCCCGGGCCCAGTCGACATGCCACCGCCTGGACCTGTTGACAGGCCACCGCCAGGACCCGTGGATAATCCGCCACCCGGTCCAGTCGAGAGGCCGCCGCCAGGACCAGTTGAAAGTCCACCGCCCGGGCCGGTCGATAGACCGCCCCCCGGTCCAGTTGATAACCCGCCGCCAGGTCCCGTCGACAAACCGCCCCCCGGGCCAGTTGACTGATTGTACCACCTCTGTGCTTGCGCGCTTGAGGAGCCGACAGCGAGAAGTGCCGCTGTAACAATCGAGCATATCAGAAGACAGCGCATGTTGGCCCCCGCTCGCCTCTGCGGTGGTTGATTGCGATATGCGGGCGGACGTAAGCCGGCGCGGCCCACCGACACGCTTCACGCCGTGGCTGTAAACGGGCTGGCGCATGGGTCATCAAGTCGTTGTTCGTTTTCACAGTTGCTCTTGGCATCGGGATACTGCTCTGAACTGCCGCCACAATTAAAGAATGCCCCACGTTTGTATTGCACACTGTCCGAAGAAAGAGCATTGTCCGAACAGTCATTCAGAGTGGGAGGGCCAAACACATGGCACAATCGCACCTCAAGCTGGTCACTCCAGCCACCGTAAAACGAACAGTCACACCAAAGCGGCTTCCCAACGCCGACCTGCGCACCCGCGAGCACCTGACCGAGGCCGAGATCGAACGGCTGATGGCCGCTGCCCGGAAGAACCGTTGGGGGCATCGCGATGCCACCATGATCCTTGTGGCCTACCGGCATGGCTTCCGGGCTGCGGAGCTTGTCGATCTGCGTTGGGATCAGGTCGAGTTCGCCTCTGGCGCGCTGCACGTCCGCCGGGTCAAGAGAGGCACCCCCGCCACTCACCCAGTCCTCGGTGACGAGCTACGCGCCCTGCGGCGGCTTCAGCGGGAACAGGAGCCCAAAAGCCCCTTCGTGTTCACGTCGGAACGCGGCGCGCCATTTACGACGGCCGGCTTCGCCCGCATGGTTGAACGGGCTGGCACTGAGGCGAGGCTTGGCTTTAAGGCTCATCCGCACATGCTCAGGCACGCCTGCGGGTACGCGCTGGCGAATAAGGGGCACGACACGAGGGCGCTGCAAGCCTACCTAGGCCACCGCAATATCCAGCATACTGTTCGGTACACCGAGCTATCGCCGACACGGTTTAAGAATTTTTGGCGTGCGTAAGCGCGCGACACTAAGGATGGAGGTGAGCAATGTCCCCGATAACTGATCCCCTCGAGATAAGCGCTCTCATAGCTGTCTTAGTGCTTGCGCTGGGATACTTCGCTTATAGCGATATTCGCGCACGGCGATCTTTACGCAGCAAAAATCCGGGCCTGTACTTGGCCCAGATCAGGCAGGCGAAGCGTGACGGTAGAGGAGCACTCTGCTTTTACTTGTCGCGTGCGGCGGCCTTTTATGGGGCTTCATGGAATGGCGACAGTATAGTCCTGAGGGCCCCTGGATTTTTGCTGCGCTGGCATGGAAGGCTTACGCGGTTCTCTCCTTTCCCATCCTCTGCTGGATCGTTGCAGGCTGGGTGATTAGGGCCTTTTTCAGCACAAGCAAATAAACAACGCCGATCCGCGACAAAACAACTGATAGGATACGTACTGGCCCGCCTTCCCTCGCTCCCTACTGTATGACAACTTAGACGGGCCAGGAGATTAAAAGGCGGGGGGTTATGAAATGGCTGATAAGGAGCCACCATTTACGATCCGCTATATTGGAGTGAGACCTCAGTCGCTAGATGCCCATGAGCTAATCCAGACACTCTCCGCCCTCACGCGCATTTCGATGAAGGCGTGCCAAACAACATATGGTGCAGAAACCCGAGCGTCGTTCCGAATTATCCACGTCCAGAGCGGCACAATAAGTATAGAGGGTTTTATTGAACTTATCGCCGGTTTGCAGCCGGCGTTTGCTCTCATGCCACTGCTGTCTTTCGGGGTAAGGGACGTTCCCGAGCTAATAAAGAGGTGGTTTGACCTGCTAAAATTCCTCAAGGGAGAGCCCGCCAAGGTTATCCAACACGTCGACAACGGTAATGCGGTTCAAATTGAAAGCGCTTCCGGTGAAATTCAGATTGTTAACGGCAATGTCTACAATACGTTCATATTCAACAATGTTGGGCGTGATGCCGCAAAGTTAGACGTGCCGACTAAGCGCGGAGCAAAACAAATGGAACTCTATCGGGGCAAACGCAGGATCGGCACATACAGCGTTGATGACTTGTCGTCATTTCGGCCGATTAAGCCTGCGGACACTCCGCTTGAGAGTGAAATAAAAGCTATTGTCGAAATTATAGCTCCGGTTTTTGAAGGGGAAGGCGTTTGGAGATTTAAGTTAGGTCGCATGACGCTGACCGCTAAACTCCTGGATCAAGATTATCGACAACGAGTATCAGGTGGCGAAGAAAGTTTTCGTCATGGGGATCTACTGGACGTTCAGTTGAAAACTGTGCAGGAAAGGGCAGGAAATAAAATCAGCACCAAGCACTTCATCACAAGAGTGAATGGGCGAGCTTAGTTAGGTGCGCGGTTGGATGTGGGACAGGTTCAGTCCCGGATACGCGACCTTACTTACAGCCTCGGCCAGGGCGGGGAGGCCGAAGCGGCGCATCATATCCTTTGCTCCATAACTCCGCCCGACCGAGCCGCTTCCCGTATGTCCCGTCAGCGCATCATTTATATCCTCGCTGACACGAGAGGCGCGCAACGCGTCTTTGAACCCATGACGGAACGAATGAAATACTCGGTCTTTGTTCGTAATTCCGAGGCTGCGGATATTTCGACCGAACCACTTGGACCAGCCCTCGCCAAACCCGCCACGCGGCCCCGGATTGAGCAGAGGAAATAGTCGTGCGTCGCTTCCACGCTCACGTCCTTCTTCTTTTACAAACTCAATGAAACCTAAGCGGACAAGCTCGGGGTGGACTGGAATGACGCGCCGCGAACCGCGGTTCTTAAGGCGCTTGCCCGCTTCCGCATCCTCAATGATAGAAATTGTCAGAATGCCGGTAGCTTCGTCGGCAATCACGTCCGCGGCAGTTAAAGGCGCGAGTTCACCAAGGCGCGCTCCGGTGAAGATACCCAGTAGCGGCAGCCAGAATGCAGCCTCGCCACCTCCGGCCTTCGGGCGGCGGCCTTCAGTGAAGACCGAAGAACCAAACAGCACTCGAAGCTCGGACACCTCCCAAGGTTCGCGCTCCGGTTCGGCTTCCTCCAGTCGCATGTTCGAGAACGGATCGGCCCAAGGTACGTCGTCGGGAATTAATCCGTTATCTCTAGCCCAGACTGCGACCGCCTGAACTCCACCAAGGAGCTTATTGACGGTTGCGGCGGAGAGCTTTTGTGTTTCCGGGTGCTGTCTAGACCATTCCACAAGCTCAGGAAGTGTAGCTCGTCGGAGGTCCCCGGCGCGTCGCAGCGTCATTTGCTGAAGTGCCTCGCGAAACTCCCTAACGGTCTTCCGGGTAATTGCCTGTACCGGCATGTCGCCATGAAGTTCGTTGAAGCGACCAACAGCGTATGTGAACTCGCGAAGTGCGTAGGGTCTTGGGTTTTTTGATTTCTTCCAGCCTTCAAGTGCTGCCTTTATAGTCTCGCCGCCCGAAGGAGCCTGAGCATCGACCGTCGGAAGTTCTGGTGTCTTAATGGGCTCGCCTTTGTGTCGTTGTTCAATCGCGCGAAGGGCCTCTAAGTCCATTCGGAGAACCGCCAACCCAAGCTTACGGAAATCCGCGCATTTCGGGTCCAGGTTCCGCCGGAAGATGAACAGAAGCTCTTCCATCTGCTCACGTATGGCCGAAATGTCACCACGGGCGAGAGCGTGCTGCGCGAGCCCGATGTAGGTTTCCAGGTCAGCGGCGTGCTTAGCCATTTCACGCTCACTGAGGCCGTACTCCGGGACCGAACCAACATCGAACTGCGTTGAGAACTCTACTCCCGCTTCCGCGAGTTGCTGAGCGATGCTTTGGAACAGGGGCTCTGACCCAGTTCCATTGCGGCGCATTTCGTCGTCTTCAGCCAACACGGAGGCAAAGTGGTATTGAGCGATACGCTCGATTTCGTTGTCGCTGAGGCTCGTCAGCAGCGGCCGCTCACTATTGCGCGCCTCGGCTTGGGCGAGGATGCGGTCGAACTCCATTAGTACCGGAGCAGCACGTACCTTTGCGGCTTTATGGTCCTTTGTGCCGAGCGTCTTTTTGAGCCAAGCCACCCGCCGCTTCGCTGAGCCGGTTACGAGAGCAACGGCCTCTTCGAGCTTCTTTGGCACCTTCTTGCGCAGATGGAACACGCCGTGCTGGTTTCGGATGATGCCCATAGCAACGCGCATAGATGATCCCACCGCTTGATACCAGTGCGGCAGGTCGAAGCACCTGAGAACGCTATTCTTTCAGGAATTGTGGGGGTTTCATTGATACCTGGCGCGCCCGAAGGGATTCGAACCCCTGACCTCTGCCTTCGGAGGGCAGCGCTCTATCCAGCTGAGCTACGGGCGCGTGTCGCCTAGATAGCGAACGCCGGGCATTGCGGCAACGGCGGGCGCTTGCCGCACGCGGGTGCGGCTCCTAAGCTGATTGGACAGGATTTCAGGGAGAAACGCGATGTCCCAGCTTGCGGAAAAGGCGGAGCGGCGCGAGGCGAAAACGGCCCAAATCAAGGACGCCGCGTTCAAATGGGAGGATCCGCTCGATCTCGAAGGCGAATTGACCGAGGAAGAGCGCATGGTGCGCGACACCGCGCGCGATTATGCGCAGGAGAAGCTATTTCCCCGCGTGCTCGCCGCCAACCGCGAAGGGACCTTCAACCCGGCCATCATCCGCGAGATGGGCGAACTCGGCCTGATCGGCTCGACCATTCCGCAGGAGTATGGCGGCGCCGGGCTGGGCTATGTGTCCTACGGCCTGATCGCGCGCGAGGTCGAGCGCGTCGATTCAGGCTTCCGCTCCTTGATGTCGGTGCAGTCGTCGCTGGTCATGCATCCGATCTATGCCTATGGCAGCGAGGCGCAGCGCCGCAAATATCTGCCGAAGCTTGCCACCGGCGAACTGGTCGGCTGCTTCGGCCTGACCGAGCCCGACCACGGCTCCGATCCCGGCTCTATGGTGACGCGCGCCGAGAAGGTGCCAGGCGGCTTTAGCCTTACCGGCGCCAAAATGTGGATCACCAACGCGCCGGTCGCCGATATTTGCGTGGTCTGGGCCAAGCTCGACGGCAAGATCCGCGGCTTTCTGGTCGAGCGCGGCACAAAGGGCCTGTCCACGCCGAAGATCGACGGCAAGCTGAGCTTGCGCGCCTCAATCACCGGCGAGCTGGTGCTCGACGGCGCCGTGGTACCGGAAGACAATATTCTGCCGAATGTCTCCGGCCTCGCCGGTCCGTTCGGCTGCCTCAATGTGGCGCGCACCGGCATCGCCTGGGGCGCCATCGGCGCGGCGGAATTCTGCTGGCATCGCGCCCGCGATTACGCGCTCAACCGCAAGCAATTCGGCCGGCCGCTCGCCGCCAACCAACTGGTGCAGAAGAAGCTCGCCGACATGCAGACCGAGATCACGCTCGGCTTGCACGCGGCGCTGCGGCTGTCCCGCATGATCGATGCCGGCACCGCCTCGCCGCCGGCAATCTCGATGCTCAAGCGCAACAATTGCGGCAAGGCGCTCGACATCGCCCGCCTCGCCCGCGACATCCACGGCGGCAACGGCATCGCCGAGGAATATCATGTCATGCGCGTGCTCTGTAATCTGGAGACCGTCAACACCTACGAGGGCACCCACGACATCCACGCTTTGGTGTTGGGCCGTGCGCAGACCGGTATTCAGGCGTTTTTCTAAATTCTCCACAGGTCGGATTTGGGAGGCCCTAATCCAGCGTGGGTGATGAAGAAGCAAGCGGCGGATAACGCTTTCAGCTGATCCGCCCTACCCTTTCGCTAAATCTGTCACACATAGTCGGTACGCCGGGGCCGCATCCACGCAAGGAGAACCTCATGCGCCTGCCCTTGATCCCGCCCACCGAACTCACGCCCGAACAGCGACCGGTTTACGACGACATGAAAGCCGGCATCGAGAAGAACTTTTCCGGTTTCAAGACCATCGCCGAGAACGGCGCGCTGATCGGACCGTGGAATCCTTGGCTGCACGAGCCGAAATTCGGCAAGCCGATCTGGGACCTGACCTTGGCGCTCTCCGTGTCGCCGTCGCTGCCGCGCCCGGTGCGGGAAGTGGCGATCCTGGTCACTGGCGCGACCTTTCACTCCGCCTACGAGCTTTATGCCCACGTCATCGCGGGCGAAAAAAGAGGGCTGTCCGACGACAAGCTCGCCACTATCGTCTCCGGCCAGCGTCCGACCGACCTGACGCACGAGGAAGGCGTCGCCTATGACGTTGCCTCATCGCTGCTGCATCACGGCACCTTGCCGGAACTCAGCTACCGCGCCGCCGTAAAAGCTTTCGGCGTGCACGGCGCCGCCGAATTGATCTATCTCGTCGGCCTGTATTGCCTCGTTTCGGTGACGCTCAACGGCTTCAACGTGCCGGTGCCGGAGTCCGAAGCGGAGTAACGGACGTGCCCGCTGATGGACGAACCCTATGACCTAGAGCGCTTCGTTGACGCCCAAGCGCCAGTCTATCAACGCGTCGTTGCGGAGTTGCGTCAGGGACGGAAAGCGAGCCACTGGATGTGGTTTATCTTCCCGCAGATCAAAGGCCTCGGCTCGAGCCCGATGGCGAACAAATTCGCCATCGCCTCGCGCGCGGAAGCACAGGCCTATCTGGCGCTGTTTGCCGCCGTGGCGAACGACAACAAGGATTTCATCGATGCGCTCGATAAATTCTACGGCGGCAAGGCCGATCCGGCGACGCTAGAGCGGCTGTAAGCCTACTACCCGTTGAGCAACGAGATCGTCCCATTGGCTCTTAAATTGTTACTATAGGGGGCCGGGCGGCACCTGAAGACCGCATCATCATGGCTCTGGCGTTCGGGGCCCGAACCGCCTAAATAGAGCCCCTTCCCCCTATCAAGGAGCATCGAATGGCCCCGCGCCAAATGAAAATGCCGGTAAAGGACGATTCCGGAAAAGAAAAAGCACCCGATGAGGTGTTCTCACAACAGAAGCGGCCGGAACGTGGCCGGTATTTGCTCCAGGTCGACCGGCAGACCAAGGGCTCCTACACGACGGTGGAAGCCGCGCAGTCGGCGGCAATGGTGATCAAGAAGGGCTACCCGATCGTTCAGGTGTCGGTCTATGACAGCGTCGACAACACCAACACCATCCTGGACGACGTGCCGACCGCGGCGTCGTAATCGATCGCCTGACAGTTCAGCCAACGGATCCATCCATGCCGCAATCCTTGTCGCAAGCCTCGCTGCCGGTTTTTGAAATCAATCTCGACGCGCTGTCCGCTATCCTCGACAAGGCGGAAGCCTTCGCCGCCGCCAAGAAGATCGAGCCCGCGGTGCTGCTGCACTGGCGGCTGGCGCCGGACATGTTCGACCTGACCCGGCAGATCCAGGTCGCAACCGATCAAGCGCGCCGCGGCGCCGCGCGACTCGCCGGCACCGAAGCGCCGAAAGTGGAAGACAACGAGGCCACGTTCGCACAGCTCAAAGAACGCGTCGCCAAAACCGTCGCTTATCTGAAGACGCTCGATAAAAAAGCGATCGATGCGTCAGCCGAGCGTGAAATCACGTTTCCGCTTGGTCCTGACAAGAAGGGCCACATGAAGGGCGACGACTACCTCAACCATTTCGTGCTGCCGAATTTTTATTTCCACTACACCGCCGCCTACGCCATCCTGCGGCAGTGTGGCGTCGATATCGGCAAGCGCGATTTTCTGGGCGCCATCCCGCTGCGGATGAGTTGAACAAACCTGCAGCACGGTTGCGTCAGGCGGAACGACGTTCGCGCGAGCTCGCGGGTTCCGACACAACGGCGACATCGACCGTCATGCCAAGGTAACTGCCGGGGACGCCGACAAAGCTGCCTTTGATCGGCACCGCCTGGCTGATGTCGCGGGTGACTGCGATCCGGATCAAATCTTTGCCGCCGATCGTGCCGTTGGTGGGGTCATAGGCGATCCAGCCGGCGCCGGGCACATAGATGTCGGCCCAGGCGTGCGTGGCGCCAGCGCCGATGGCGGACGCCGAACCGGAATCGGCGGCGGCGCGATAGAGATACCCCGTCACTATGCGCGCACCAAAGCCGAGACTGCGGGAAGCTTCGATGAACAACACGGCGAGATCGCGACACGAGCCCCAGCCGCGGATCAGCGTTTCCACCGGCGTCTGCGTGCCCTCGGTTTCGCGGCTTTGGTAGAAGATCTGCGCTTTGACGCCGCTATTCAGATCGGCCAGCAGCGCGGACGTATCGGTCGGATTGCTGCGCACGAAACCGCGCGCCCAGGCGCCGAGCCGGTCGTTGGGATCGGGATATTGACGTTCCAGCATGCGGCCGAGATCGATGCGATCGTCGGCGGAATATACGAATGGATAGCGCGACGCGTCGGGCGTGATTTGGAACGGCGGTCGCTCGGCGGCATAGGTTTCGAGCACAAGGTCGCTCTCGATGCGCAATTCGGCCGCCGGCTCAGAGAACGAGGCAATGGCGACCGAATTGCCGAACACATCGTGCATCCAGCGCACCGACGCCGGCGGCGAAAACGTCAAATTGGTTTTGATCAGGCGGAGGTCGTGGCTGTCGCGGGGCCGCAGCATCAGCCGATGATCGCCCAGCATGACCGGGCGGCTGTAACGGTAAATCGTCGTATGCCGCACATTGAGAACGGTCATCGGCGCGCTCTCGCGAGATCAGACATTGCCGCGGCTCTTCACCAACCGCGGTTATGTAGCTATTGGGGCCGTTCGTAGCAATTGCGTGTCACGATCCTGCGCGTCCTGAAGATCGCGAGGGTCGATGGCCACCATCTCGAGGGCGTGTCCGGATGCCGCCGGCACGAAGATCATGGTGGCGACGCGGCGGTAGACCGGAAACGACAGCTCCTGGATAAGCTCTTCGTCCGTAGCGACCCGATAATCTCCGGCCGCCATCATTCGATCGACGCCCTTCAACAGGAACGGCCGAGCGAAGGTAACGGTTTTGCTGCTCGTTCGCGTTGTCATGTTCGGATTTACGGCCGGCAATTTTTCCGGCGCCAGCGAAGTAAAACCCGGACCAGGCACTTCTCAGCACTTCTGCTGGTCAGCACTTGACCGGGCTCTGACTTGCAGAATCGAATGGCTTACTTCTGCTGTTGTTCGGCTTTTGCTCGGCGGGCTTCGCGGTGCCCGGAGACTGGTTCTGCTGCTGCGGGTTTTGCGGATTGCCCGGGGTCTGATTCTGTTGCTGCGGAGTGACCGGAGCAGCGGTCTTCGGCGTCTCGCTGCCACCTTGCTGAGGATTTGACATGGAAATTCCTTTCTAAAAAGCCTTTTGAGTAAGATTAGTACTTACTGTAGCTGTGAGCTTGAAAACATTAAACAAGTGCGCGTTTCGGCTTTATTTTCCAAGATCCTCCATTCTTTCCGCAATAGGGCAGATTACGTGCTAGTTTGCCTTTCATGATCGATCATGAAGACTTTTCCGTTGTCGTGAAGAACAGGGCGCCCCCGCCGAAATCATGGCGCTGGGAAATTTATCGCGCGGGCCGAACCAGCGCGATCGATCATTCTGCGATCTATTTCGCGTCGATGACGGAAGCCAACCGGGCGGGTAAAGCCGCGCTGCGGGCGATGCTGAGCGAATACCCCGACGCGAGCTGACCGGCTGTCCGAACGGCGAGGCTGCGCAGCCCGCGCTGGGCCTAAAGGCCTTCGACCTCATCTTTCCACGGCAGCTGATCGAATGGCGGCTGGTAGCGCCGCTCGCGGTAGAGCTCTTCCGACACGTCAAGCTCTTGGTGCTCGTCGTATTTGACATGGGCGCTGTACTGCGTAACCCAGCCGTTGCGTTCTTTATAAATGCCTCGTGGTGATTCCATATTGGCACAATACAGAGCCGCACGGCTGGGCGCCACCTTTGTCGGCACGTACCGACTAACGCTTAATTGGCGTGTGCTAGTCAGCGATGAGGCGAAAGTGGCCGAGCGCCCAATCCGAGCTATAACGGCGGCTCTTCGCCGCCTTGTTTCTTGCAGGCGATGCTGGCCTCTTCCAGGTCGAGCTCGCGTTCGATGCGGCGGCGCGCCTCGTCGGTGATCGCGCCGTCCTGCAGGAGCTTGTAGATGAATTCGCGCTCCGCCGCGATCAGGTCCATCCTGATGTCGGCGGCCTGCGCCGCGGCGTCGCTGCCGTCCGGTGCGTTGGCCGGCAGCCGCCCGGCGCGGTATTCGTGACGGGCGCGCAGCACCGCCAAAGCCTCGGGCGAGATGCGGCCGTCGGCAACAACTTGCTGCAAGCGCTCACGTCCCACGTTCAAGGCTTGCGCCCGCGCGGTTAGCTCGGCCTCGTGCTCGCGCTGGCGTTCGCCTGCAGCGTGCTCGTTGAGCTTGAGCCAGCGCACCAGCGCCGGCAACACCAGCCCCTGCCCGATCAACGTGACGACGATAACGCCGAACGTCACGAACAGGATGAGATCGCGATCGGGAAATGGCGCGCCGGACGCGGTGAACAGCGGAATAGCCAAGGCCGCCGCCAGCGAGACGACGCCGCGCACGCCGACAAAGCCCAAGAAGAACAGCCAACGCCACGGCGGCACTGGATCGCGGCGCGCCAGCGACGGACTGAGCCAGCGCGGCAACAATGCCGCAGGATAGACCCAGATGAAACGCGTCGCGATCACTACCGCCACTGTCAGCAAGATCGCATAAACGAAGTGATGCCACGGCACTTCATGCAGCTGAAGGAACACCGTCCGCACTTGCATGCCGGTGACCAAAAAGACAAAACCTTCGAGCAGATAGACCACGAGGTCCCAGAAGAAGATGCCCTGCAACCGCGTCGCCGCCGGAATGAGCAAGGGTCCGTTCCAGCTCACATAGAGCCCCGCCGCCACCGTCGCCAGGACTCCGGAGCCGCCCAACTGCTGCGGCAGCAAAAATGCGGTGTACGGAGTCAAAAGCGACAGTGTGATCTCGACGCGCGGATCGTCGGCCCAGCGGCGCAGGCGCAGGCTGAGCCAGCCGATCGCGATGCCATAAGCGATCTCGGCAACAACGATGAGTGCGAATTCACCGCCGGCCTCCTGCAAGGAAAAAAGCCCGGTGCTCACGGCGACGATGGCAAAGCGATAAAGGATCAAAGCTGTGGCGTCATTCGCCAGTCCTTCGCCTTCGAGCACGACGACAAGCCGCCGCGGCACGCCGAGGCGGCGGACCATAGCGAGCGGCGCCACCGCGTCGGGCGGCGACACGATGGCGCCGAGTACGAAGCCCACGGCAAGCGGCATGTGGAGCAGCCAATGCGCCGCCGCCGCCACCGCACACGTCGTGAAAACGACGCAGCCGAAGGCGAACAGCGCGATCGGCCGCAGATTGAAGCGAAATTCGCGCCAGCTCATGGCGACGCCAGCGGAATAAATCAGCGGCGGCAGAATGCCGAGCAACACCAGCTCGGGCGCCAACTCGATCCGCGGAAGTCCGGGCAGCAGCGCCAGCGCGATGCCGGCAATGACGAGCAGGATCGACGGCGCGATGTTGAGCCGCCGTGCGGCGACGGCGACGACCACCAGAACGGTGAGAAGGAACAGGAGCGTTTCGAGGGTCGCGGTCATGGACGTTAATGCTGCCGCAAAGCTAATTTCTACGTATTCGGCCGACGCCGCACGTTCGGCTCTTCCTGCTCAAGAACGCGCAGCCGGCGCACCGTCAGCTCGTCAACCTCCAGCGTACCAAACCGCGCCTTCTTGATCGCGACGCGGCCGACCGCCAGGCGGCCGATCGCCAGCGCGCCGACTGCGATCGCACCGAAGGCCGCCGCGCCCAGCGCAAGTGCCAGGAGGCTGGTTGCGGGAGCGGCGTTGGATCGGTTCGTTACATCGTGCCGCATTTACAACCTCGATCGGGTTTGGCCAGGCCTGAAACAGGTGGTGATGCGCTGCGCCCGGGACATGCGTTAGACTATCGTCACGCCCGCAACGGAGCCAGTCATGTGTCGTAACATCCGCACGCTGTTCAATTTCGAGCCGCCGGCCACGGACGAGGAAATTCGCGCCTCTGCGCTGCAATTCGTCCGCAAGCTGAGTGGCTTTACCCACCCGTCGCACGCCAATGAAGCTGCCTTCAATCGCGCCGTCGACGACGTTTTCGCCGCCGCGCGGCGGCTCCTTGAGGCGCTTGGAAACGGCGAGCCCCGCCAAGAATCGCGAAGCGGAAGCGATGAAAGCGCGCGCCAGGGCGCGGCAGCGCTTTGCGTAGCACGTGGCGTTTAGCGTCATGGCCGGGCTTGCGCGTTGAGACGTGGATGCCCGTTATATGGCCGAGCCAACGGGTCCGGCCCGGAGTGGCCGGCCCGATGACAAGCTCCGCGACGCCGTTCTGTGAACGGCCATGGCGGACACGTCGAATAGGCAAGTAGCACCAGGAAGGACGATGGCCAGCGACAACAAAAAACCAAAACCCGACACGGCACCAAAAAAGGACGCCGCTGCGAAGGTCGAGAGCACTGCGGCTGAGGCAGCTTCCAAAGACGCGCCCAAGAAAGACTCGCCAAAGCCAGAGGGCGGCGAGACTGTGGCACCGTCCAACTATAGCCGGGGCGAAGGTCAGAAGCCGGTCACCGCGGCCTACAAGGAAAACTGGAACGCGATTTTCGGCAAGAAGAGCACAAAGAAGAAAAAGCGATAGCAAGCATGGCCATTATTCCCGGCGCCACGCTTCGCTCGGGCACCAGAATGACCATCCTACAAAAAACTCTGCGGATCGACGTCGATATCGAGCTTGATCGAACCGTGTTTCTTCGGCGCCGCTGCCAGCCATTCGCGCAAGTATGCCGACAGATCGAAAGCGCGTCGCGCTTTGACCAACAGCCGCAGCCGGTGCCGGCCGCGCACCAGCGCGAGCGGCGCTTCGGCCGGGCCGAGCACGCGGACGGTGTCGTCGACCGGCGCGGCGCGGGCGAGCGCGCGGGCATAGCTTGCACTGTCGTTCTTGTCGGGACCGGAGACCACGATCGAAGCGAGCCGGCCGAACGGCGGGTAATGCGCGGCTTCGCGCGCGGCGATCTCGGCGGAATAGAACGCCTCGCGGTCCTGCGCGATCAGCGCCCGCATCACCGGGTGCTCGGGCTGGTGGGTTTGCAGATAGCCGTGGCCGACGCCGGCATCGCGTCCGGCGCGGCCGACCACCTGATGCAACAGCTGGAAGGTGCGCTCGGCGGCGCGCGGATCGCCGTTGGCGAGGCCGAGATCGGCGTCGATGACGCCGACCAAATTGAGCATCGGGAAGTGATGGCCTTTGGCGACGAGCTGCGTGCCGATGACGATGTCGAACTTTCCCGCGGCGACGTCGGCGAATTCCTCGCGCATCCGTTCCACCGATGCGACCAGATCGGACGACAGCACCAGCACGCGCGCCTGCGGAAACAATTCGCGCACTTCTTCCTCAAGCCGCTCCACGCCCGGCCCGACGGCGACGTAGGAATCCACGGCCTGGCATTTCGGGCAGTTGGCTGGATGCGGCATGGCGAAGCCGCAATGGTGGCAGACCAGCATGCGGCGGAAGCGGTGATCGACCAGCCAGGCATCGCAATTGGGGCAGGAGAAGCGAAAGCCGCAGGCGCGGCACAAGGTCAGCGGCGCATAGCCGCGGCGATTGAGGAACAATAAAGCCTGCTCCTTGCGCTCCAGCGCGGTCTTGATCGCGCCGGCGAGCGTCGGCGCGATGAAGCGCCCGCGCGGCGGCCGCTCGGTCCGCAGATCGATGGCCTCGACCGACGGCATGCGCTGGCCGCCGAAGCGCTCCGGCAAATGAAGCCGCGCGTAACGGCCGCGCCGTGCATTGACCTCGGTCTCGAGCGACGGCGTCGCCGAGGACAGCACCACCGGAATTTTGGCGATATGGCCGCGCACCACCGCCATGTCGCGGGCGTGGTAGTGCACGCCGTCTTCCTGCTTGTAGGCAGGGTCGTGCTCTTCATCGACGATGATAAGTCCGAGATCGGCGTAAGGCAGGAACAGCGCCGAGCGCGCGCCGACGACGACCGAGACTTCGCCTTTGGCGACCGCCGCCCATGTGCGGGCGCGTTTGCGCGGCGTGAGCTCCGAATGCCATTCCGCCGGGCGCGCGCCAAAGCGCGCGGCGAAGCGGTCGAGGAATTGCGCGGTGAGCGCGATCTCGGGCATCAGAATCAGGCTCTGCCGGCCGGCGCGGATGGTATCGGCGACCGCCTCGAAGTAAACCTCGGTCTTGCCCGAGCCGGTGACGCCGTCGAGCAATGTCACGGAGTAGCCGCCTTTGGCGATCGTCGCTTTCAACGCATCGGCGGCGATGCTCTGCTCGGTGCGAAATTCCGGCTGCATGAAATCCGGATCGGGCTTTTCCGCGACCGGGTCGGGCGGCAGCACGACGGTTTCAAGCGTGCCTTCATCGATCAGACCGTCGATCACGCCGGCACTGACGCCGGCCTCGCGCGCGGCCTCGCCTTTGCCGCGCATCATCCCGCCGGCGAGGAGCTCGAGCACGCGCGCCCGTGCCGCGGTCATGCGTTGCGGCGGCGCGCCGGCAAGTTTTACGCCGACGCGCTCGCGCTCCGGGCCGAGATGCTCGCCCATGCGCAGGCACATGCGCAGCACCATGCCGCGCGACGACACAGTGTAATTCGCCACCCAATCGACGAAGCCGCGCAGCTCGGGACGCAGCGGCGGCACATCGAGTTTCTCCTCGACGTCTTTGAGCCGGTTATCGAGCCGCGGATTAGGCCGGGGATTTTCCGCCCAGACCACCGCCATGGTCTCGCCGCGCGCGCCAAGCGGCACCGAGACGATGTCGCCCGGCTCAAGCGCAAGCTGATCCGGCACCCGGTACGAATACGGGTGATCCAGCGCGACAGGGACCAATACATCGACGACGCGTCTGGCCATGCTCGGATTTTCCGCCGATTCCGGGGGGTTTAGGAAGGGTAAAGAGAAGGCGCGTTAGTGTTATCTATGTGTTTCCCGGGCGCGGCGCAGCATGGAGCAAAGCGCAGTGGTGCGCTGCAGAACCGGGACCGTAACGAATGCTGAATCCAGAGCGATCCCGGATCAGCAGTGCACCGCTTCGCGCTGCACCGCATCCGGGAAACGGTAGCCGCATGAAGCGAACCTCGCGTGTGAACGCCGATATCACTTTCGTCGTCCCCAAGGTCGCGGCCGAAATCGCGGCGTGGCTGCAGCATCTAGGCTCCGAGCGCCGGATGTCGCCGAAGACGCTCGAAGCCTATCGGCGCGACGTGCTGCAATTCCTCGCTTTTCTCGCCGAGCACCTCGACGGTGCACCGTCGCTGAAAGAGCTGGCGGCGCTCACGCCGGCGGACGTACGGGCGTTCCTGGCAGCGCGCCGGGCCGACGCTATCGGCAGCCGCTCGCTGATGCGCAGCCTCGCGGGGCTGCGCGCCTTCGCCCGCTATCTGGAGAAGAACGGCAAGGGCAAGATCGGGGCGCTCGCCGCTGTGCGCGCGCCGAAGATCGGCAAGACGCTGCCGCGGCCGCTCACAGCAGATGCGGCCAAAAGCATGGCCGATGCCGACAGCGCCGCAGGTGACGGCCGCGAACCGTGGATCCATGCCCGCGACGCCGCGGTGCTCGGCCTGCTCTACGGATGCGGCTTGCGCATCTCCGAAGCGCTGGGTCTGAAGCGCGCCGATTTCGGCGCGCGCGACGTGCTCACGGTGATTGGCAAGGGCCGCAAGGAACGAATGGTGCCGTTGATTCTGCCGGCCGCAAAGCTCGTCACCGATTACATCGCGCTGTGCCCGTTCGATCTGCCGGAACAGGGCCCGCTGTTCGTCGGCGCCAAAGGCGGCCCGCTGTCGCCGCGCCTCATTCAGCTCGCCATGGCGCGGCTGCGTGGCGCTCTCGGTCTGCCGGAAATGGCGACGCCGCACGCGCTGCGGCATTCCTTCGCCACGCATCTGTTGGCCCGCGGCGGCGATCTACGCTCGATCCAGGAGCTGCTCGGCCACGCCTCGCTGTCAACCACGCAGATCTATACCGCGGTCGACGCCGAGCGGTTGATCGAGGCCTACCGCTCCGCCCATCCGCGCGCGTGATGCCCGCTCATTCCCGTGAAAGCGGGAATCCAGACGAAATGGAGTGGATGGAGGCCCCGCTTGCGCGGGGACCAGCGGAATGCAAATTCATGGGCTCAACGCATTCGTCGAAGAGGGGCACGAACATCATGTCGGAAATTCACGAAGCGATCGAAAAGGCCCAAGAGGGCGAGCACGGCGAGGGCTTCAACAGGAAAATCGCGCTAGTAATCGCGATCCTGGCGCTATTCCTGTCGTTCTCAGAGACGCTCGGCAAAGGCGCGCAGACCGAGGTCGTGACCAAGAACATCGAGGCCTCGGACCTGTGGGCTTTCTTCCAGGCCAAAGATATCCGCCGGACCGCGGTGAGCGTCGCCGCCGATCAGACCGGTTTGCTTGCGGCGGGCCTGGCCGATCCGGCCGCCAAGGCCGCTATCGACAAGCAGGTCGAGACATGGCGCCAAACCGCCGCGCGCTACGAATCGGATCCAAAAGCAGGAAATGGCCGCAAGGAACTGGAAGAGAAGGCCAAGGGCGCCGAGGAAGAGCGCGACCTGTCGACCGCGAAATATCACCACTACGAATTGGCATCGGCAGCGTTTCAGATCGGCATCGTGCTGGCTTCGGCCGCGGTGATCACCGGCATGGTGTTATTGGCGTGGCTGGCCGGCGGGCTCGGCATCATCGGGCTTGCGCTATTGGCGCTCGGCCTGTTCGCACCGCATGCGGTGCCGTTTATCGCGACGCTGTAATCAATAATTGATCGCACGCTTGTCGACCGCCAGCGCGGCTTCCTTGACCGCTTCGCTCAGCGTCGGATGGGCGTGGCAGGTACGGGCGATGTCTTCGGACGAGGCGCCGAATTCCATGGCGATCGCGGCCTCTGCGATCATGGTCTCGGCGTCGGGCCCGAGAATGTGGACGCCAAGGACGCGATCGGTCTTGGCGTCGGCGAGGATTTTGACGAAGCCCTCGGTGGCGAGATTGGCACGGGCCCGGGCATTGGCGCTGAACGGAAATTTTCCGACGTTATAGACGACCCCCGCGGCTTTCAGCTCCTCCTCGGATTTACCGACCGAGGCGATTTCCGGGCTGGTATAGACGACGTTCGGGATGACGTCGTAGTTCACGTGGCCGGCCTGGCCGACAATGGTCTCGGCGGCGGCGACGCCCTCTTCCTCGGCCTTGTGCGCCAGCATTGGGCCGGCCACCGCATCGCCGATCGCGTAGATGCCGGCAACATTGGTGCGCAAATGCGCATCGACGATGACCCGGCCGCGATTGTCTTTCTTGACGCCGACGGCTTCGAGCCCGAGACCGTCGGTAAAGGGCACGCGGCCGATCGCCACCAAGACAACGTCAGCCTCGAGCGTTTCGGCGGCGCCGCCGGCGGCCGGCTCGACCTTCACCTTGAGGGTCTTGCCGGACGCATCGACCGAAGTGACCTTGGACGACAGCTTGAAGGTCAGTCCCTGCTTTTGCAGCAGGCGATGGAATTGTTTGCTCGCTTCGCCGTCGATGCCCGGCAGGATGTGATCCAGAAATTCGACGACGGTCACCTCGGCGCCGAGCCGCCGCCATACCGAACCTAGCTCGAGCCCGATGATGCCGGCACCCACGATCAGCAATTTCTGCGGCACCTTGGGAAGCGCCAGCGCGCCTGTTGAGGAGACGACGCGCTTCTCGTCAATGTCGATTCCGGGAAGCCGCGCTACGTCGGAACCGGTGGCGATGACGATGTTCTTCGTTTCCAAGAGCAGGGTCTTGCCGTCGGCGGCTTTCACCTCGACTTGGCCGGGCGCCGCGATGCGTCCGGCGCCGTGAAACGCCTCGATCTTGTTCTTCTTGAACAAGAACGCGACGCCGTTGACGTTGCTTTCGACGTTCTGCGCCTTGTAGGCAAGCAGCGCGCCAAGATCGACGCTCGGCTTGCCGACCTTGATGCCCATCTTGGCAAAGCTACCGCCCGCTTCTTCGTAGAGCTCCGAAGCGTGCAGCAGCGCCTTCGATGGAATGCAGCCGACATTGAGACAGGTGCCGCCGAAGGTCGCGTTCTTTTCCACGACCGCGGTCTTTAGGCCAAGTTGCGCCGCGCGAATGGCGCAGACATAGCCGCCGGGGCCGGTGCCGATGACGATAAGGTCGTAAGTCATGTTACCCTTCTTCGAGCGCGTTCCGGCCGGTTTCGTCAAATGTCACAGTGAGCACCAACGCGGAAAAGCCCGACTCCTCGTAACTATGCAGTTCGGCCGTCACGCCGGCCTGTCTCAATTGACTAACGCGGTCGGCAATCGCAGTTGCATTGTTCAATGTCGTGGCCGCAGCCGTCATTTCGTTCCAGTCCTGAACTTTGCAATGGTCGAGCGCATCGAAGGCGAAGCTATGGAACTGCGATTTGCGGCGATTGCAGGTTTGCCTATAACGAGCCCTCAATGACGTCCAATCCAGATTTCGCAGAATTTCGCTTGTGAGCTTATCGCGTTTCGCCGCGTCCATCGGACAGTCTCAGAGATCCAGCACCAACCGGGACGGCTCCTCTAGCAATTCCTTCACCCGCACCAAAAACGTTACCGCTTCGCGGCCGTCGACGATGCGGTGGTCGTAGCTCAGCGCCAGATACATCATCGGCCGCACCTCAACCTTGCCGCCGACCGCCATCGGCCGGTCTTGGATCTTGTGCATTCCGAGGATGCCGGACTGCGGCGCGTTGAGGATCGGCGTCGACATCAGCGAGCCGTAGATGCCGCCATTGGTGATCGAGAACGTGCCGCCCTGCATTTCCTCGATTTTGAGCGCGCCGTCGCGGGCGCGGCGGCCGAAGTCGGCGATGGTCTTCTCGATCTCGGCCAGCGATTTCTGGTCGCAATCGCGCACCACCGGCACGACGAGGCCGCGCTCGGTGCCGACCGCGATGCCGAGGTGATAGTAGTTCTTATAGATGATGTCGGTGCCGTCGATCTCGGCGTTAACGGCGGGAATATCCTTAAGCGCCTGCACGCAGGCCTTCACGAAGAGGCCCATGAAGCCGAGCTTCACGCCGTGCTTTTTCTCGAACAAATCGCGGTATTGGGTGCGCAGCGCCATGACATGACCCATGTCGACCTCGTTGAAGGTCGTCAGCATGGCGGCGGTGTTCTGCGCCTCCTTCAAGCGCCGCGCGATGGTTTGGCGCAGCCGCGTCATGCGCACGCGTTCCTCGCGCGCGGCGTCGTCGGCCGGCGATGGCGCGCGGACTTGCACTGCGGCGGCGGTCGCCGCAATCGGCGTCGGTTGCGCCGCGGCGCGCTCGATCGCGGCCAGCATGTCGCCTTTGGTGACCCGGCCGTCCTTGCCGGTCGCCGGCACTGCGGATGCATCGAGCCCGGATTCGGCGGAGAGCCTTCTTACCGACGGCGCAAGCGGCGCGTCGGAAACGCCAGCGGCCGATTTGGCGGCGGCTGCAGGAGCGGCAACGGGCTTGGCCGCTGCAGGCGGTGGCGCCGCGGCCGGTTTTGCCGCCGTTGGCGGCGCAGATTTTGCCGCGCCGGCGCCATCCTTGATCTGACCCAACACGGCCCCGACGGCGACGGTCTCACCGTCCTTAGCGGCGATCTCGCTGAGGACGCCGGCAGCGGGCGCCGGCACTTCAATCGTTACCTTGTCGGTCTCAAGCTCGACCAGCGGCTCGTCGACCGCCACCGCATCGCCCGGATGCTTGAACCATTTGCCGATGGTCGCCTCAGTCACCGATTCCCCGAGCGTCGGCACGCGAATTTCGGTCATGGCATCCCCTTGGCATCCGCTTCGTCATGGCCGGGGCTCGTCCCGGCCATCCCACGTCTTTTGTTTGCTTGCACCGTCAAGACGTGGATGCCCGGCACAAGGCCGCGCATGACAGAGCAAGAATTACCCCAACGCCTCGTCCAAGAAATGCTTAAGCTGCGCCAGATGCAGCGACATCTGTCCGACCGCCGTCGAGGCCGAGGCCGGGCGGCCGGAATAACGGGCGCGGCGGTGCTTGGCGCCGATCTGGTTGAGCACCCATTCCAGGAAAATATCAACGAACACCCAGCCGCCCATGTTGCGCGGCTCTTCCTGGCACCACACGATCTCGGCTTGCTTGAAGCGCGACAGCTCGGTCATCAGCGCCTTGGTCGGGAACGGATAGAGCTGCTCGATGCGCAGCAAATAAATGTCGTCGATGCCGCGCTTCTCGCGCTCCTCGTAGAGATCGTAATAGACCTTGCCCGAAGAGATGACGACGCGGCGGATCTTGGCGTCGGCGACGAGCTTGATCTTCTCGTCCGGCAGCATTTGCGCGTCGTCCCACAACAGCCGATGGAACGACGTGTCCGGCCCCATCTCGTCGAGCCGCGACACCGCGCGCTTGTGGCGCAGCAGCGATTTCGGCGTCATCAGGATCAGCGGCTTGCGGAAATCACGTTTCAGCTGCCGCCGCAGGATGTGGAAGTAGTTGGCCGGCGTAGTGCAGTTGGCCACCTGCATATTGTCTTCGGCGCACATCGACAGAAACCGCTCAAGCCGTGCCGAGGAATGCTCCGGTCCCTGCCCTTCATAGCCGTGCGGCAACAGGCAGACGAGGCCTGACATGCGCAGCCATTTGCGTTCGCCGGACGAGATGAATTGGTCGAACACCACCTGCGCGCCGTTGGCGAAGTCGCCGAATTGCGCTTCCCACAGCGTCAGCGCGTTGGGCTCGGCGAGCGAATAGCCGTACTCGAAACCCAGCACCGCTTCTTCCGACAGCATCGAATTGATGACCTCGAAGCGGGCCTGGCCGTCGGCGAGATGGTTGAACGGCGTGTAGCGGTTCTCGGTCTCCTGGTCGACCAGCACGGAATGCCGCTGCGAGAACGTACCGCGTTCGGAGTCCTGGCCGGACAGCCGCACCTTGTTGCCATCGAGCAGCAGCGAGCAGAACGCCAATGCTTCGGCGGTCGACCAGTCGATGCCGCTCCCGATTTCGATCGCTTTGCGGCGGCTGTCGATAAAGCGGTTGAGCGTGCGGTGCAGATGAAAGCCCGGCGGCAGGGTGGTGATTTTCTGGCCAATCTCCTTGAGTTCGCCAAGATCGACGCCGGTGTGGCCGCGACGCGGGTCGTCGGCGCTCTCGGCGGTCTTGAATCCGGACCAGCGGCCGTCGAGCCAGTCGGCCTTGTTGGCGCGGTAGCCTTGCGCGGCTTCGAGCTCGGTATCGAGCCGGGCGCGCCAATCGGCCATCATCTTCTCGACTTCGCCGGCGTTCACGACCCCCTCCGCGGCAAGCTTCTTGCCGTAGATTTCGAGAGTGGTCGGATGCGCGGCGATCGCCTTGTACATCAAGGGCTGCGTAAACGACGGTTCGTCGCCTTCGTTATGCCCGTGACGGCGGTAACAGAACATGTCGATGACGACCGGCTTCTGGAATTTTTGCCGAAACTCGGTCGCAATCTTGGCGGCGAAGACGACGGCTTCGGGATCGTCGCCGTTGACGTGAAAGATCGGCGCCTCGATCATTTTG
The DNA here is from genome assembly GCA_963731805.1 of uncultured Alphaproteobacteria bacterium. GTDB lineage: Bacteria > Pseudomonadota > Alphaproteobacteria > Rhizobiales > Xanthobacteraceae > BOG-931. The sequence goes on along the minus strand of CAVSWY010000020.1, from coordinate 695,063 downwards.
GCGACGTCGGACGGATACGGCGACGACCGCGAATAACGCGGATTGGTGGTGAAGCCGATCTGATTGTTGACGATGAAATGCACCGAGCCGCCGGTGCGGTGGCCGCGCAGGCCCGACAGCCCGAAGCTTTCGGCGACGACACCCTGCCCGGCGAACGACGCATCGCCGTGGATCAGGAGCGGCATCACCATGGTGCGGTCTTCCGGCGTGGCGCCGAGCTGATCCTGCTTGGCCCGGACCTTGCCGAGCACCACCGGATCGACAATTTCGAGATGCGACGGATTGGCGGTGAGCGATAGATGCACGGTGTTGTGGTCGAATTCGCGGTCCGACGAGGCGCCGAGGTGATATTTCACATCGCCCGAGCCTTCGACCGCGTCCGGCGTCGATGAGCCGCCCTTGAATTCGTGGAAGATGGCGCGGTGCGGCTTGCCCATGACCTGGGCCAGCACGTTGAGCCGTCCGCGGTGCGGCATGCCGATGACGATCTCGCGCACGCCGAGCGCGCCGCCGCGCTTGATGATCTGCTCCAGCGCCGGGATCATCGACTCGGCGCCGTCGAGGCCGAAACGCTTGGTGCCGGTGAATTTCAGGTCAGCGAATTTTTCGAAGCCCTCGGCCTCGACCAGCTTGTTGAGGATGGCGCGCTTGCCTTCGCGGGTGAAGGTGATTTCCTTGTCCGGACCTTCGATGCGCTCCTGGATCCAGCCCTTCTGCGCGCCGTTGGAGATGTGCAGAAATTCGACGCCGAGGGTCTGGCAATAGGTTCGGCGCAGGATGCCAATGATCTGACGTATCGTGCCGAATTCGAGGCCCAGCACCTTGTCGAGGAAAATCGGGCGATCGAGGTCGGCATCGCTAAAGCCGTAAGTGCGCGGATCGAGCTCCTCCTCGTTCTTCGGTGGTTCGAGGCCGAGCGGATCGAGGTTGGCGTGGAAATGGCCGCGGGCGCGATAGGCGCGGATGAGCATCAGTGCGCGAATCGAGTCGCGGGTGGCGCGCTCGACATCGGCCGAGGATAGTTCGACGCCGCGTGCTTGCGCCTGCGCTTTGACCTTGCCGCCGAGCGCCTGGCCCGTTTCCACCCAACCACCGTCCAGCGCGGCGACCAGATCGTTGCGCGGCAACGGCGGCCAGTCCGACCGGGCCCAGGACGGACCTTGCGCGTTTTTTTCGACGTCGCGGGCGTCGTCCTTCAGACTCTGGAAGAACGTCTGCCACTCCGCGTCGACAGATTTCGGGTCGGTCTCGTAGCGCGCGTAGAGGTCGTCGATATAAGCGGCATTACCGCCGTAGAGAAACGAGGTGAGTGCGAAAGCGGCGTTCGCGTCCTGGCGAGACATGATGCAGTCCTTGGCAAGTTCCGAGCTAGGCAACGGTAGGCGTGGCGCAATACGTAGAAACCGATCACGTGTGAAGAAGACGCGAATCAGTCCCGGCCCGGCGCTGGGAAATCCTTCTTTACCCTATTTAATGGCTCGATGCGGCAGGCAAAAGACGCAAAAAGTGAATCAAGATTTCAATATTTCGGCGAGCGTATGGCCCAGCCTCGCCGGCGACGGCGAAACCTTGATGCCTGCCGCTTCCATGGCGGCGATCTTGGAGTCCGCCCCGCCCTTGCCGCCGGCGATGATCGCCCCCGCGTGTCCCATCCGCCGCCCAGGCGGAGCAGTCCTTCCGGCAATAAACCCGACCATCGGCTTTTTTCGGCCGCGCTTGGCCTCGTCCTTGATGAATTGCGCGGCGTCCTCCTCCGACGAGCCGCCGATCTCGCCGATCATGACCAAGGCTTCGGTGGCCTTGTCGGCTAAGAACATTTCCAGCACTTCGATGAAATCGGTGCCCTTCACCGGATCGCCGCCGATGCCGACCGCTGTGGTCTGGCCGAGGCCTTCCTGGGTGGTCTGAAACACGGCCTCATAAGTCAGCGTGCCCGAGCGCGACACGATGCCGACTTTGCCGCGCTTGAAGATATTGCCGGGCATGATGCCGATCTTGCATTCGCCCGCGGTCATGACGCCCGGGCAGTTCGGGCCGATCAGGCGCGACTTCGAGCCGCACAGCGAACGCTTCACCTTCACCATGTGGCTGACCGGAATGCCTTCGGTGATGCAGACGATAAGTGGAATCTCGGCGTCGATCGCTTCGGCGATGGCGTCGGCGGCGCCGGGCGGGGGCACATAGATCACACTGGCCTCGGCGCCGGTTTTCTGGCGCGCTTCGGCAACCGTGTCGAACACCGGAAGGCCGAGATGGGTCGAGCCGCCTTTGCCAGGCGACACGCCGCCGACCATCTTGGTGCCGTAGGCGATCGCCTGCTCGGAATGGAAGGTGCCGTTCTTGCCGGTAAAGCCCTGGCAGATGACCTTGGTGTTCTTGTCGATGAGGATGGACATCAGGCCGCCTCCCTCACCGCTTTGACAATCTTCTGCGCGGCGTCGTCGAGATTGTCGGCCGATGTCACGTTGAGCTTCGAGTCGGCGATGATCTTCTTGCCGAGCTCGACATTGGTGCCTTCGAGCCGGACCACCAGCGGCACTTTCAGTCCCACGTCCTTCACCGCGGCAACGACCCCTTCTGCAATGACGTCGCATTTCATAATGCCGCCGAAAATGTTCACCAGGATGCCCTTCACGCTGGGGTCCGAGGTGATGATCTTGAAGGCCGCGGAGACGCGGTCCTTGGTGGCGCTGCCGCCGACATCGAGGAAGTTGGCCGGCGCCATGCCGTAGAGCTTGATGATATCCATGGTCGCCATGGCAAGGCCGGCGCCGTTGACCATGCAGCCGATCGAGCCGTCGAGCGCGATGTAGTTGAGGTCGAATTTCGACGCCTCGATTTCCTTGGCGTCCTCTTCGGTCTCGTCGCGCAGCGCCGCGATCTTCGGGTGCAGGAACAGCGCGTTGTTGTCGAAGTCGATCTTGGCGTCGAGGCAGATGAGCTTCTTATCCTTGGTCACGACCAGCGGATTGATCTCGAGCAGGCTCGTGTCGGTGTCGATGAAGGCCTTATAGAGGTTGCTTAGAATCGGGCCCATCTGCTTCGCCAGATCGGCGTCCAGATGCAGCGTATGCGCGATGGTACGGACATGGTGCGGACAAATGCCGGCCACCGGATCAATCGAAACGGTCACGATCTTGTCCGGCGTGCTGTGCGCGACCTCTTCGATGTCCATGCCGCCCTCGGTCGACACCACGACGGCCACCCGCGAGGTCGCGCGATCGATCAGCATCGACAGATAGAATTCCTTGTCGATCGCCGAGCCTTCTTCAATGTAGAGGCGATGCACTTCTTTGCCGTGCGGCCCGGTCTGGTGGGTGACGAGTGTCGAGCCGAGAAGCCGGGTGGCTTCCTTGGTCACGTCGTCAATCGATTTGACGACCTTCACGCCGCCCGCTTTGCCGCGGCCGCCGGCATGGATTTGCGCCTTCACCACCCAGACCGGCCCGCCCAGTTCTCTCGCGGCTTTCTCGGCCTCGCCGACGCTGAAGGCCGGAATGCCGCGCGGCACCGGCACGCCGTATTCGCGCAACACCGCTTTGGCCTGGTATTCGTGGATGTTCATGAGGCGCTCTCACGTTTCCCGGATGCGGCGCAGGCCATTAGCACGTTTACGTGCGTCTTCAACGCACTATGGCGGTGCACCGCTGATCCGGGACCTTAGCATGCGACGATCCCGGGTCAGCAGCGCATCACTTCGTGCTGCGCCGCGCCCGGGAAACGAGAGTCACTTACCCAAATCGGGGGCGATCTTCTTGCAGGCCTCGACCAAGCTTTGCACCGCTTGCGCCGATGTCTCGAACATCGCGCGCTCGGCGCCATTGAGCTCGATCTCGACGATGCGCTCGACGCCCTTCGCACCGATCACCGTCGGCACGCCGACATAGAGGTCTTTCACGTCGTATTCGCCGTTCAGATAGGCCGCGACCGGCAGCACGCGTTTCTTGTCGCGCAAATAGCTCTCCGCCATCGCAATCGCCGAAGCCGCGGGCGCGTAGAAGGCGGAGCCTGTCTTGAGCAGGCTCACAATCTCGCCGCCGCCGTTGCGGGTGCGGTCGACGATCTCGTCGATCCGCGCCTGCGTGGTCCAGCCCATCTTGACGAGATCGGGCAGCGGAATGCCGGCGACCGCGGAATACCGAACCAGCGGCACCATGCTGTCGCCATGGCCGCCGAGCACAAAGGCGTTGACGTCTTCGACGGAGATGTTGAATTCGTCGGCCAGGAAATAACGAAAGCGCGCCGAATTGAGCACGCCGGCCATGCCGACCACCATGGTCTTCGGCAGGCCGCAGCACTTCTGCAGCGCCCAGACCATGGCGTCGAGCGGATTGGTAATGCAGATGATGAAGGCGTTCGGCGCGTATTTCTTGATGCCGGCACCGACCTGCTCCATCACCTTGAGGTTGATGCCGAGGAGATCGTCGCGGCTCATGCCCGGCTTGCGCGGCACGCCGGCGGTGACGATGCAGACCGCCGCCCCTTCGATCGCCTCGTAGGAATTGGTGCCGGAAAAGCGGGCGTCGAAGCCCTCGACGGGGGAAGCCTCGACAAGATCGAGCGACTTGCCCTGCGGGACGCCTTCGGCGACGTCGAACATGACGACATCACCCAGCTCTTTCAACCCGATGAGAAGCGCGAGCGTGCCGCCAATTTGACCCGAGCCTATCAATGCGATCTTGCTTCGCGCCATCTCACGAATGTCCTTGATTGGTGAAAAACGCCCGGCTGCGGGGTCATTAGCCGTTTCGGCTCACGCGTTCAAGTCGGGAGAAGTCGCGATGGACCGGGGCGGGAACGAAACCCACGCAATCCTATTGATGGATGGGCTACAACCTCGGCTGCCAGCAAACCGAGAATCGCAATGACCGTGAGCACCGGCAAAGCGAGCAGCGCGAAACCGGCCAAGAATTGGCTTCGGATGCTCGGACCGGGACTCGTCACCGGTGCGGCCGATGATGATCCGAGTGGCATCGCGACCTATTCGCAGGGCGGCGCCCAATTCGGTTACGCGCTCGGCTGGACGATGTTTCTCACCACGCCGTTCATGATCGCCATTCAAATGGTTAGCGGCCGCATCGGCGCGGTGACCGGCCAGGGTCTCGCGGCCAATCTGGATAAAGCGATGCCGCACGGCCTGTTGTTCGGCATCGTCGGCCTTCTCCTGATCGCCAACACCCTGAATATCGCCGCCGACATCGCCGCCATGGGCGATGCGCTGCGGTTGGTCGCCGGTGGCCCGGTGCTTGTTTACATTGCGTTGTTCGGGGTCGGCTGCCTCGCCGCGGAAATCCTGATCCCGTATCGTACCTATTCGGGATATCTGAAAACCCTGACGCTGGTGCTGTTCGCCTATGTCGCTACGGCGTTTACCGTACGGATTCCATGGGGTCAGGTGCTGGCGGCGACTTTCGTCCCGCGGCTGTCGTGGGACCGCGATTACATGTTGATGCTGGTGGCGATCTTCGGCACCACGATCAGCCCTTATATGTTCTTCTGGCAGGCTTCGCTTGAAGCGGAGGGGCGCAAGTTGCGCAGCAAAGCGGCAACGGCGGCCGCGGCCGCCGCCCTTCCCAACCGTCTTGCCGACAAAGAGTCTTTTCGCATCGGAATAGACACCACCGCCGGAATGGTGCTGTCGAATGTCATCGCTTTTTTCATCATCGTCACCACCGGTGCCACCTTGCACGCCCATGGCATCACTCAAATCGGCACGGCCCAGCAAGCGGCGCAGGCGTTGCGGCCGCTGGCCGGCCCGCTGGCATTTGTCTTATTCGCGCTCGGCATCGTCGGCACCGGCCTGCTCGCGGTGCCGGTACTCGCCGGCTCGGCCGGTTATGCAGTAGCGGAGTGCTTCGGCTGGGAAAGCAGCCTCGAACTGCCGGCGCACGGTGCGCCGGGGTTCTATCTTACCGTCGCCGCGGCGACTCTCGCCGGTCTTGGCGCCGCGCTCACGCCGCTCGATCCGATCCGCATGCTGTTTTGGAGCGCTGTGGTCAACGGCGTGGTCGCGGTCCCGCTAATGGTCGCCATGATGATCGTCGTCGCCAGCTATAAGATCATGGGCAAATTCGCCGCAACCCGCGCACTGATGATCGGCGGCTGGGGCGCGACGGCGCTGATGGCGGTCGTTGTCGCCGCGATGCTCGTCACAAGCTTCGGCGGCTAACCCTCACGTTTCGACGATTCCCGTCGATGCGCCGGTGGTTTTCGCGTGCGCTGCGCCATGCGGCTTGGCCAGATAGCTCTGTGAGCGCATCTCGATCAGCCGCGACGCTGTGCGTTTGAACTCGGCGGCCTCGAAACCTTCATCCGCACGATAGAGCGCATCGGGCTCCGCGTCGGCCGACGCGATCACCTTCACGTTATGATCGTACAGCGTGTCGATCAGGATGATGAAGCGCTTGGCGGCATTGCGGTTGTCGTAAGTCATCACCGGCACATGGTCGAGGATGATGGTGTGGTATTCGTGCGCGATGCGCAGATAGTCGGCGGCGGCCAGCGGCAGCTCGCACAGCCCGTGAAAGGAAAATCGTGCCACGCCCATGAAGGCGCGCGGCACATGCACGCTGCGGCCGTGCAGCGCCAGTTCGTGCGCGGCGCTACCATTGCCGCCGGTGAGTCGACGCCAGGCTTCGTCGAGCTTTGAATCCGCGGCGGCATCGGCCGGCACGTACCAGACCGGCAGGCCGGCGAGCTTTTCCAAGCGAAAGTCAGTGCGCGCGTCCAGCCGAACGATATCCATATGCGTCTGCAGCATATGAATGAAAGGCACGAACAAAGCGCGGTTCAAGCCGTCCTTGTAAAGCTCGTCGGGCGGTACGTTGGAAGTCGCCACCATCACAATACCGCGTTCGAACAATTGCTTGAAAAGCCGCCCAAGGATCATGGCGTCGGCAATGTCCGTGACGTGAAACTCGTCGAAGCACAACAACCACGCCTGTTCGACCAACGCGTCGGCAACAAGCCGGATCGGATCCTCGCCTTGGTGCTCTCCGCGCTTCATCTGCTGGCGCACGGCGTAAATGCGCTCGTGCACATCGAGCATGAACTCGTGGAAATGGGCGCGGCGCTTTCGCTCGACCGGACTGGTTGCGAAGAAAAAGTCCATCAACATGGTCTTGCCGCGGCCGACCTCGCCGTAGATGTACAAGCCTTTGATCTGCGGCAGCGCGCGCTGGCGGCTGGCGAAAAGCCAGCCGAGCGAAGAGGATTTGCGCGCCAGGCGATATTCCGCGATCCGCGTTTCAAGCCGCGCCATCATGTCGAGCACGGCAAGCTGAGCGTCGTCGCTCTCGACGCGGCCCGAAGCGACACCCGCGGCATAATGCGCTGCGACGGAATTCACCATGAGGATTTCAGCGGGATCGACTGTCGTGGATTAACGGTTGTGTGTGAAACGTGGCAGAGCGGACAAACGCCAAACGCCTTGCAGTCCGCATGCCGACAGTTTGGTGCATTGCCGTCGTGAATTCGTCGTAAACGCTTCGGAAGCCATGCGTATACGGAATGTGGGCATGTTGCTCAATCCTTATGCCTTGCCAAATTTCGACGCCACACAACATGATGTCTTGATTCGGCGGACATCGAATGCCGATGCTGGACGCTTTCAGGGAGGAAGCGAAAAGGAGGGTCTTGTCGACGACAACGTCAGGAGACCCAATGCACGAAGTCCTTCCCGAAGGCGGTGTAATCCGCAAATTGTGGATCGGCGAGACGGCAAAATACCGCGAGCATGTGCTGCGGCTCGATCCTGAGAGCCGGCACAACAGGTTTGCCGGCGGCGTATCCGACGATTTTATTCGCAACTACGTCGAGCTGACTGCCGGCCTGGACACGGTGGTGCACGGTTTTTTCGTTGACGGTGCGATACGCGGGGCCACGGAACTGCGGCCGCTCGGCGCCCAATTCCCGCACGAGGCCGAAGCCGCGATCAGCGTCGAGAAAGCCTGGCAGAGTCACGGCGTGGGCTCGGCACTGTTGGGCCGCACCTTGCTAACCGCGCGCAATCGCGGCTACCGGCTCTTGCACATGGCGTGCCTGGCCAACAATCACCGCATGCAGCAACTGGCGCGCAAGTTCGACGCCGAGCTGACATTCGATTTCAGCGGCGTCGTCGGCGAGGTCGAATCCCCACGGCCGACGCCGCTGTCGATGATGCGCGAAATGATGTCGGACAGTCACGGTATCGCCACCGCGATGCTCGAACTGCAATCGCGAATGCTGCGAGCATGACACTCAGAAAAGTCCCCGAGAGACGCTCTCCGGCGGATCGATTTGCGCGAAACTCAAACCGTCATTTGCGCTTCGCGGCCATCCGCGCTTTGCCGGGCGAGCGGATAGGCCTCCTCGACGATATAAGGCCCGCCGCCGACCGAGGCGCGTGACGAGAACAGCACGAAACGCGATACCTTGAATGGCATCGAGCGATAATGCCCGCGCGCGGCGAGGTAATCGGCAACTTGGTGACTCGAGGAATCGCGCAGCCGCGCCAGCGTGACGTGCGGGGTATATTTGCGGCCCTCCGGCTCGAGCCCAAGCCGTTGCAGCAATCGATCATGCTCGGCCTGCAGTTCCATCAGCGGCGCCACCGGCGCCGCGGTAGCGACCAGGGCACGCGGCTTCCTTCCGCCGAATGACGTCAAGCCGTCGAGGCGAAGCTCGAACGGCCGCCGATGCACGCGAGCCAGCACCCCGGCGATTTCGCGGGCCAAGGCGTCGTCGATGTCGCCGATAAAGCGCAGCGTGAGATGATAATTCTCGGCGTCGATCCAGCGCGCCCCAGGCAATCCACCTCGCATCATGGCGAGCGACTGGGCGACCGACTGCGGGATTTCGAGACCGGTGAACAAGCGGGGCATGGCAACCTCCGGGCTCGATTCGCGAATCACGATGCCCTGAGAATGGGGTCATCGCTGCGCCCACGCAACCCTTTATGAGGGGTGGCGCGCCTGAGCCTGCGTGACGAGTTCCATAACCTTGGGCAAGATCCGTTGCACGATGGCTCCTACGCCCGCCGGATTCGGATGCAGCCCGTCTTGCTGGGTGAGGCTCAGGTCGGCGGCAACGCCATCGAGAAAAAACGGGTAGAGGAGAACGCCGTACTTTGCCGCCAGCTCGGGATAGATGCGCTCGAAGTCGCCACCGTAGTCACTGCCCAAATTCGGCGCCGCGCGCATGCCGCACAACAAGACAGCAATGTGACGCGCGGTGAGCCGCTGCAGGATCGCATCAAGCGCGGCGCGCGTCACCGCGGGCTTGATGCCGCGCAACATGTCGTTGGCACCAAGTTCGACGATGACCGCATCGGTGTCCTGCGGCACCGACCAATCAAGTCGAGCGAGACCGTCGGAGGCGGTATCGCCGGAAACGCCGGCATTGGCGATGTCGACGGCTATTCCGTTCTTTGCCAGCGACGCCTGCAGGCGTGGCACGAAGCCGTCTTTGTCGGCAAGGCCGTAGCCCGCGGTCAACGAATCGCCAAGCGCCACGATATGGATCGGCGTCGCGCCGCGCGCATGATGCATCCCTGTTGCAGCAAGAAGCGCCACGCTACAAACCGCGGCGATTTGGCGGAGCGCGCGCCGCCACCCATATGAGCGGCCTGCAGGAGCGGAGCGAGTTGAGCGTATGAACGACATTTGTGGGCATCCTACCGCCGGCGACGCCGTCGTGCTCGGCGGCGTCAACCTGTCACTCGGCCGTGGCGCCGCCCGCGTCCACATCCTGCGCGACATTGCCCTCAATATAGGTCGGGGCGAGGCGGTCGGCCTCCTCGGCCCTTCCGGCTCCGGCAAATCGACACTGCTCATGGTGATGACCGGCTTGGAGCAGCCGGATTCGGGGACGGTCACGGTCGCCGGCGAGGATTTACGCCGGCTTGATGAGGATCAACTGGCGCGTTTTCGCGGCCGCACCATCGGCATTGTCTTTCAGGCGTTCCATTTGATCCCGACCATGACGACGCTGGAAAACGTCGCAATCCCGCTCGAGCTCGCCGGAACGCCCGATGCGCTGTCACGCGCCGAGCACGAGCTTGCCGAGGTCGGCTTGAGCGCGCGCCTGCATCACTATCCCGCCGCGCTTTCCGGCGGCGAGCAGCAGCGTGTCGCGCTCGCCCGCGCGCTCGCACCCAATCCCGCCATCATCGTCGCCGACGAACCGACCGGCAATCTCGACGAGACCACGGGACGCGACATTATCGAGCTGTTGTTCCGCAGCCAAAAGGAACGCGGCACGACACTCGTTCTGGTCACCCATGACACTGAACTCGCGGCGCGCTGCGATCGCGTGCTGCACATGCATTCCGGAATGATCGAGAGCCGCCTCACCGCGGCAGCCGCGACATGACGCAGACCGCGCAGGTCCCGCATGGCCTCAAGCTCGCCTATACCGCGTTCATGGCGGTACTGGTCCCGGTCTATTGGCACTATTACGGGCCGACCAATTTTCTCTATTTCTGCGACATCACGCTGCTCCTGACCTTGATTGCGATCTGGCCGGAGAACGCGTTGCTTATCTCCATGGGCTGCGTCGGCGTCCTCATGCCGCAGGCGTTTTGGGTATTCGACTTTCTGATCAATCTGGCGGGCTATTCGCTCACCGGCATGACCGACTACATGTTCGATTCGACCCACTCGCTGTTTTTAAGGCTGCTGTCGCTGTTCCACGGTTGGCTGCCGTTTCTGCTCGTCTATCTGGTGTGGCGGATGGGCTATGATCGGCGCGCGCTGCCGGCCTGGACCGGGCTGTTCGTCGTGGACATGCTGATCTGCCTCTTTCTGATGCCACCGCCGACCCCGCATCCGGGGCTCACCCCGGTCAACATCAATTATGTTTGGGGACTGCGCGACACCGCGGCACAGACTTTGCTGCCACCGTATATCTGGTTTGGCGGCCTATTGCTCGGCATTCCGGTCTTCGTGTTTGCGCCGACGCATTTTCTTTTGGCGCGCTTCATGCCGAGGGCGACGTGATGCTGGCGCCCGCGCCGAAATCGACGCCGCTGACGCCATTGCGTTTCGCCTTGAGTTTCGCGCCGCGTTTTATTTGGCGCGATCTGCGCGGCGGCTTGCGCGGCTTCGGCGTCTTTATTGCCTGCATCGCGCTCGGCGTCATGGCGATCGCCGGCGTCGGCTCGGTTGCGGCGAGCTTGAACGACGGCATCGGCAGCGCGGGCCGCGTCATCCTCGGCGGTGATCTCGCCCTTACCCTCATACAGCGTCAGGCGAGTGATGCCGAGCGCGCGTTTCTCGACGCCCACGGCGCGGTCTCCGTGGTCGCTACCTTGCGGGCTATGGCGCGAACGACAGGCGCGCGGCCCGGCGACGGCAACGCGACGCTGGTCGAAGTCAAAGCGGTCGATGCCAATTATCCGCTGTTCGGCAATGTCGTGACCGATCCGGCCATGCCGCGGGCGGCGCTGTTGGCACAAAACGACGGCGCCTTCGGCGCGGCGGTAGATCCTATCCTGCTGACGCGGGTTAATCTGAAAATCGGCGACCACATCACCATCGGCAATGCCGTAATCGAGCTGCGCGCCGCGTTGACCAACGAGCCGGACAGGCTCGCCGGCGGCATCGGCCTCGGTCCGCGCGTGCTGATCAGCGAGGCGGCGCTGCAGGCGACCGGACTTCTGCAGCCCGGCAGCCTGGTGCGCTGGCAATATCGTCTGCGCTTGCCCGACGGCCATTCGAGCGACGCCGCGGTGACAACTCTGGAAAAGCAGGCGCAGACGCAATTCCCGCAGGCCGGCTGGCAAATCCGCACGCGGATGAAGGCCTCCCCGGTACTGGAACGCAGTGTCGAGCGCTTTGCCCAGTTTCTCACCCTCGTCGGACTGACGACCCTTCTGGTCGGCGGCGTCGGCGTCGCCAACGCCGTCACCAGCCATCTGGCGCGCAAGCGCGATGTGATCGCCACGATGAAAGCGCTGGGCTTAACCGGCGGCGGCGTCTTCACCGTTTATTGCGGCGAGATCGTCATGGTCGCGCTGTTCGCCGCCTTGCTCGGCGCCGCGCTGGGCGCGACTTTGCCTTTTGCCATCGTGTGGACCTTCGGCGGCATCATTCCGCTGCCGGTCGTGCCCGCACTGCATCCTGGCGTTTTGGCGCTGGCGATCGCTTACGGCCTCCTGACTGCGCTTGCCTTTGCGCTGTGGCCGCTCGGGCGCGCACGCGACATTTCGGTAGCCCGGCTGTTTCGCTATCAGATCGCTGCCGAGCGGAGCCGGCCGCGGTTCCGCTACATCGCCGGCACGGCGGCGATCGTTGCACTGCTCGCCGCGCTCGCGGTGATCACCACCTATGACCGCCGCGTGGCGTTGTTCTTTGTCCTCGCCGCGGCCGTCGTCTTTGTGCTGCTGCGCCTGATCGCAGTGGGGACAATGTGGTTGGCGCGACGCTTGCCACGCCCGCGTTCGGTGGTCTTGCGGCTGGCCATTGCCAATATTCACCGCCCGGGCGCGCTGACGCCAAGCGTGATGTTGTCGCTCGGCCTCGGCCTGGCGCTGCTCGTCACCGTGGTCGAAATCGACGGCAATCTGCATCGCGAATTGGCTGACGCGCTGCCGGACAAGGCGCCGTCGTTCTTCTTTCTCGATATTCCGGCGGCGAACTCAGAGCGCTTCGATGCCTTCACGCGCGTCCAGGCGCCCGGCTCGACGCTCGAGCGCGTGCCGATGCTGCGGGGCCGCATCGTCGCGGCAAACGGCGTGCCCGCGGCGGATCTCAAACCGGCGGCAGGCTCGCGCTGGGTGTTGCGCGGCGATCGCGGCATCACCTACGCCGCAACGGTTCCCCCCGGTTCGCGTCTCGTCGCCGGCCAGTGGTGGAGCACCGACTATGCCGGCCCGCCATTGGTCTCGCTCGAGAACCGGACGGCGCAAAATCTCAATCTAAAGATCGGTGACAGCATCACGGTGAACGTGCTCGGCCGCAACATCACCGCGCAGATCGCCAATCTTCGCGCGGTCGATTGGGAAAATCTCGGCATCAATTTCGTTCTGGTGTTTTCGCCGGGCAGCTTCGCGGGCGCGCCGCATAGCGACATCGCGACCTTGACCTTCGCCGATGGCGGCACGGCCGCAGAGGACGCAGCACTGATCAAAGCGCTGGCCGACACGTTTCCCACCGTGACTGCCGTGCGCGTCAAAGACGCGCTTGATGCCATCGGGACCATCTTTGGCAAGCTTATTTTGGCAGTGCGCGGCGCGAGTTTGCTGACGTTCCTTGCCGCGGCCCTCGTTCTCGGCGGCGCCTTGGCGGCGAGCCAGCGGTTCCGTGTCTACGATGCGGTCGTGCTCAAGACGCTGGGAGCGACGCGCGCGCAGCTGACCGCGGCTTACGCCCTGGAATATCTCATGATTGGGCTGGCCACCGCGGTGTTCGGCGTGACGGCCGGCTCGCTCGCCGCCGCTCTGGTGGTGACGCGGCTGATGGAGTTTCCCTTTGTCTTCGTTCCGGGCGAAGCCGCAGCCGCGGCCTTGCTTGCGCTTTTTGTCACGGTCGGCCTGGGGCTCGCCGGCACTGTCTCGGCGCTGGGCCGGAAACCCGCGGAAGTGCTGCGAAATCTCTAAATGGCGCCTTTAGCCGGACCGTTAAACACCATGAAGAGTTCGTAACGGTCGGCAAATATGGCGCCGCACCCATCTGGCGCGCTGCCGGCTTTCGCACTAGATTCACGTCACGCGCGATCGGCTTTCGCCGGACGCGAAACCCGGCGAAGCGCCGGGATAACCCAGGGGTATCTCCATGTCCGACTTCGATCGGAATTACGCGACCACGAGGACCGGCTATCGCACCCATCAGGTGACGATCGATGCCGGCCTGCGCGCGTACATGATCCGCGTCTACAACTATATGACCGCCGGCGTGGCGCTCACGGGGGTCATTTCCTGGCTCACCTACCAGGCGGCTGGCGGCGATGCCATTCGGGTCGCCGGCGGACAGATCATGGGGCTGACACCATTCGGGCAGGCCATCTTCAGCGGACCGCTGACGATCATTCTGTTGCTCGGCACTCTCGGCCTGGTGTTCTTTATGAGCTACCGCATCAACAGGCTGTCGGTCGGCACCGCGCTGACGCTGTTCTTCGCCTATGCCGGCTTGCTTGGCTTGGCACTGGCGTCGATCTTCCTCGAGTACACCGGGGCGTCGATCACGCGGGTGTTCTTCATCTCGGCGGCGACGTTCGGCGCCATGAGCCTGTACGGCTACACCACGCAGCGTGATCTCACCGGCTTCGGCTCGTTCCTGTTCATGGGCTTGATCGGCATCGTCATCGCGATGCTGGTCAACATGTTCCTGCGTTCGAGCGGGCTCGACTGGGCAATCTCAGTGATCGGCGTGCTGATCTTTGTCGGGATGACCGCCTACGACACGCAGCGGATCAAGGAGATGTATTCGGTGATGGACGACGGCACCGTCGCCGGCCGTAAGGCGGTGATGGGGGCCCTGTCGCTCTATCTCGACTTCATCAACCTGTTCCTGATGCTGCTCCGGCTGTTTGGCGACCGCCGCTAAACACCGCAACAAGTTCCAGTTCGAACGCCCCGGGCCAAGCCCGGGGCGTTTTTCTTTTCCGCGCGGGAATTTTCTGCCAATTTTGCGCGGCCATGAGCAATATCAGCAACGTCGTCATTCGTCCCGCCGAGCCCGCCGATATCGCGGCCATTACCCGTATCTATGCCGATGCTGTCATCCACGGCACGGCAACCTTCGAAATCGACCCGCCCGACGAAGTCGAAATGACACGGCGGCAGCGGCTGCTGATCGACAGGGGCTATCCGTATCTCGTCGCCGAGCGGGCCGGCGTTGTAGCGGGTTATGCCTATGCCGGACCGTATCGCGATCGTCCGGCTTACAAGTGGTGCGTCGAGGATTCGATCTATGTCGTGCCGGCATTTCACCGCAAGGGAGCCGGCCGGCTGTTGCTCACACGCCTGATCAGGGAGTTGGAGACGTTGGGTTTCCGGCAGGTGCTCGCCGTGATCGGCGACTCGGCCAACACGGCGTCCGTCGCGGTCCATGCCGCAGCCGGCTTCCGCCTGATCGGAACGTTCCAGTCGGTCGGCTTCAAGCACGGCCGATGGCTCGATACCGTGCTGATGCAGCGCCCGTTGGGACATGGCGACAGTTCGCCGCCCTAAGCCGCCTCAGCCCGCCACCACGCGCAGCGAGCGGTCGAGCGCGCCGAGCACCCGGTCGAGCTCGTGACCGCGGCGGACGATATGGCCGGTGGCCGAAATCACGCTGTAGGCGCCCTGGCGGCGGCCGAGTTTCGGGTTCTTCTCGATGCGGTAGATCGGCACCTCCGAGGCTCGGCGGAACACCGAGAAAACCGCGCGATCTTTCAGAAAATCGATCGCGTAATCACGCCATTCGCCGGCGGCGACTTTGCGGCCGTAGAGCCGGAGAAGGCGGTCGAGCTCCCGGCGGTTGAAGGTCACTTCGTTTGCGGGAGCGGGCGAATGCGGCTCGCCCCCGCCCCACGCGCTTGGATCGGTATCGCCGAAATCCATACGGCGCCTCCTTCTGTCGTCTTAGCTTCATGATCGCGCCGGAATGGACGGTGGGCAAGAGCCTGCCGCGCGGCAAATTAGGGCCTATCAATCGGACGACGTCTTTCGCCAAGAGGAGTTCCGGCCCAGCACAGGAGCGATCTGCGGCTTGCTGCGACACATTTGCCGACCGGAATCACGGCTTCGTTAGGCGAATCATAATACGGCCCTAATTCCGACAAGCACGCGCCGCGCTGGGCTGCGAAACAATAGCGTGTTGCCTCAAGGCCCGGTTCGGATGCGTTCCGGATTCCTCAGCCCCCCAGCCCCCCGGGGCGTGGACGGATCGGGCCAGAGGCAGCAGAGTTCTCTGTATGGTTCATTCCCCAATCCCTTAGGCCGGCGCGTTGCCGGCCTTTTTTACGTTAATGCGGCGGCAGCAGAGGTCTAGCGGAGCGGTGCATAGGCCGCGCCCAGGATGATACCCGGCTTGTCGCGCGTGCCCTCCTGCAGCATAACGGCGACGGCATCGACACCTTCGGTCTTGAGCTCGGACATCGGCACGTTCCAGGTTGATGCCACGCCAGTCCAGTCGCTGAGCTTGAGCCAGCCGCGCACGACGTTGTGATAGGTGATGGTGCGGCCGCGGTTCTCGCCGCGGCCGATGGCGACGGCGATCGCCTTCGCCAGCGGACACAACCACACCTCGCCGGCATGGTGCTCGCTCTCCGCCGAATTGATCTTGACGCTTAGACTGTTGCCGCCCGCGGTCATCGTCACCGGCACCGACATCACGCCGGGTTTTTGATCGGTCTGGGCGATGGTGCGTTCGATGGCGGTTTTATCGCTGCCGAGCACATGCATTGAGCCGTTGACCACGATCTGCGGAGTATAGACTTGCCGGTCGCCGCGCATGCGCGCGTAGGCCCGCTGCCGCGCCGCGTGCGCCGGATTGGCAAGCGTGTCTTTCCAGCCGAGATAATCCCAATAATCGATGGGCAGACTGAGGACGACCAGCGACGGATCGGCCGCCAATTCGCCAAGGAGCTTATCGGCGGCCGGGCAGGACGAGCAACCTTGACTGGTGAACAATTCAAGCAGCGCCCGCGGCTCGGCGGCCCGCGCAACCACGAATGTCGCAATCAAAAAGCTTGTAACGAGGGATGCCGACGCGAGGCGGCGACGCAGCATTCCAACCTCCACCCCCAGCTCCACAGCGAAAGCTTCGCTCGAAGCGGAAGACTTCGCCCAAAGCGGAAGATTCAACCCTCGGTGACGATTTCGTGACGCCGGCACTTGTAATGCCGCCGTCGGTCACCCGCCACTCAATTCACAGTGAGGACGAGTTGTGGCGCATGATCTTGGCGGGAAACCGAGAATTGTTTTCCCCGATCGCGCCGCTTTTGAGCCACGTGCTACGCCGCGAGCTGGCGCAGCACATACTGCAGGATGCCGCCGTTCCGGTAATAATCGAGTTCGTCGGCGGTATCGATACGGCAGATCAGCGGCACGCGCTTGAGCCCGCCATCGGAGGCGATGATCTCGGCGAGGAGCCGCTGATGCGGCTTGAGATCACCGTGCAGGCCGCGAATGGTGACTTGCTCGTCGCCCTTCAAGCCGAGCGTCTGCCAGGAGGTGCCTTCTTCGAACACCAGCGGCACGACGCCCATACCGACGAGGTTGGAGCGGTGGATGCGCTCGAAGCTCTGCGCGATCACAGCGCGCACCCCGAGCAGCATGGCGCCCTTCGCCGCCCAATCGCGCGACGACCCGGTGCCGTATTCCTTGCCGGCGAACACGACGAGCGGCACGTTCTCGGACTTATAGCGCATCGCCGCGTCATAGATCGTCATGCGCTCTTTTGAGGGATAGTGGATGGTGTAGCCACCTTCGACGCCGGGCATCATTTGGTTCTTGATGCGGATATTAGCGAAGGTGCCGCGCATCATCACCTGGTGATTGCCACGCCGCGTGCCATATTGGTTGAAGTCCCTCGGCCGGACCTGATGATCGCGCAAATATTCACCGGCCGGGCTGTCCTCTTTGATCGACCCCGCCGGCGAGATGTGGTCGGTGGTGATCGAATCGAGGAATAGCCCGAGGACGCGAGCGTCGACAATGTCTTCGATCGGATGGCTGCGCTTCGGCATGCCTTCGAAATAAGGCGGGTTCTGTACGTAAGTCGAGCGATCGTCCCATTTGTAGGTCAGCCCGCCCTGCACGCTGATCTTGCGCCAGTTAGCATCGCCTTTGAACACGTCGCCGTATTTCCTGGCGAACATCTGCTTGTTGATGTTCTTATGGATCACGTCGGCGATCTCGCGACTCGTCGGCCAGATATCGCGCAGATAAACCTTGTGACCCTTCTGGTCGGTGCCGAGCGGCTGCTTGGCGACATCGATCTGCATCGAGCCGGCAATCGCATAGGCGACCACCAGAGGCGGTGAGGCAAGATAATTGGCGCGCACGTCGGCGTTGACGCGGCCTTCGAAATTGCGATTGCCCGAAAGCACCGCGGCCGCCACCAGATCGTTCTTGTTGATCGCCTCGGAGATCTCCTCGGGCAGCGGACCCGAATTGCCGATGCAAGTGGTGCAGCCGAAACCGACGAGATTGAAGCCGAGCGCGTCGAGATCCTTCTGCAAGCCGGATTTGGCCAGATATTCGGCGACCACCTGCGAGCCCGGCGCCAGCGACGTCTTCACCCACGGCTTTACCGTAAGCCCCTTGGCCACCGCCTTGCGGGCAAGGAGCCCCGCGGCGACCATCACCGACGGGTTGGACGTATTGGTGCAGGACGTAATCGCGGCAATCACCACGTCGCCATTGCCGAGGGAATGCTTGCGGCCTTCGACCGGCACGCGCTTGGCCATCTCCGTGGCTTTGTTGAATTCCTTGTCCATCGACCAGGCAAAGCCGCCCTTGACGTCTTTGAGCGCAATCCGGTCCTGCGGACGCTTGGGTCCGGCAAGCGACGGCTCGATCGAGGACAATTCGAGCTTGAGCACCTCGGTGAACATCGGGTCCGGCGTGTTCTTGGTGCGATACATGCCCTGCGCCTTGGCATAGGCAATGACCAGCGCGATGCGATCGGCCGAGCGGCTGGTGTCGCGCAGATAGCGGATGGTATCGTCGTCGATCGGAAAGAAGCCGCAGGTCGCGCCATATTCCGGCGCCATGTTGCCGAGCGTGGCGCGATCGGCGATCGACAGATTGGCGAGGCCGGGACCGAAATATTCGACGAACTTGCCGACCACCCCGCGCTTGCGCAGCATCTGCGTCACGGTGAGCACGAGATCGGTCGCGGTCATGCCTTCCTTGAGCTTGCCGTTCAATCGCACACCAATCACTTCCGGCAGCAGCATCGAATAAGGCTGGCCCAGCATGGCGGCTTCGGCCTCGATGCCGCCGACTCCCCAACCTAGAACCGAAAGTCCGTTCACCATGGTGGTGTGCGAGTTGGTGCCGACCAGCGTGTCCGGATAGGCAAGCTCGGTCGCTACCGTCTTATCGGGGAACTGGATCTTGGCCTTCGACGTCCATACCGTCTGCGACAGATATTCGAGATTGACCTGATGGCAGATGCCGGTGCCCGGCGGCACGACGCGGAAATCCTCGAAGGAGCGCTGCGCCCATTTCAGGAACTTGTAGCGCTCCTGGTTCTGCTTGTACTCGTCCTCGACGTTCTGCTTGAACGCGAGCGCATTGCCGAAATGATTGACCGCAACGGAATGGTCGATGACGAGATCGACCGGGACCAGCGGATTGATCTTCTTTGCATCGCCGCCGAGATGGTCCATGGCATCGCGCATGGCGGCGAGATCGACCACGGCGGGCACGCCGGTGAAGTCCTGCATCAGCACGCGCGCCGGCCGAAAGGCGATCTCGCGGTCCGACGTCTTGGATTTGAGCCATTGCGCGACGGCCTGGATGTCCTGCTTGGTGACGGAGCGGCCGTCTTCGTTGCGCAGCAGGTTTTCCAGCAAGACCTTGAGCGAGAAGGGCAGCCGCGAAATTCCTTTCAGGCCGTTCTTTTCCGCCACCGGCAGGCTGTAATACGCATAGGTCTTGGAGCCGACCTTGAGCGGCCGGAGACATTTGAAGCTATCGAGCGATTCCATGACTTTTTTCCCATCCTGCCGGCCGGGCGCCGGCGCAATCCGGAGGTAATTTATTGCCGAATCAGGCCAATCCCCCTCGCTTTCCTCCCCCACTCGCGGAGGAGGAGAGGAGAGGAAAAATCGGACGTGGCAGGCGTCACCGGCGCGCCGCAGTCCGACCTGCGGCTTATAAGGTCTTTTGGGCGGTTGTGCCAGTTCAGCAACGAATTGTCCGCTAACATGCAGCGCATGACCCAGAAGCTCGCGAAATCCCGCGCCAAAACGCAGTCGGGTCGGTGCTGATGCGTCTCACCGGGGTCGATCTGGCGTGTCAGCGCGGCGAACGCGAGGTCTTCGCCGGAGTAAACTTTGCCGTCGCGTCCAGCCAGGCTTTGACCATTAGCGGCCGCAACGGCGCGGGGAAATCGTCGCTTTTACGTATGATCATCGGGCTGCTTCCCGTCGCGGGGGGCCGGCTGACGCTGGACGGCGGCGATCCGGAATTGAGCATCGGCGAGCAGGCGCATTATCTCGGCCATCAAGACGCGTTGAAAGGCTCGCTGTCGGTTGGCGAAAACCTAGCCTTTTGGGCCGGGTTCTTCGGCCTGCGCTCGGCCGACCTCCACACTGCGCTGGAGACGGTAGGGCTCGCCGGGCTTGCAAGTCTGCCGGCGGCCTATCTTTCGGCCGGGCAGCGCCGTCGGCTCTCGATCGCCCGCCTGATCGCGGTGCCGCGCCCGATCTGGCTGCTGGACGAGCCGACCAGCACGCTCGACACGTGGGCGCAGGAACGCCTGGCCCAACTGATGCAGGCACATCTGGCCGGAGGCGGCCTCATCCTCGCGGCCAGCCACGGGCCGATTGGGCTCAACGAGGTGCAGCAATTAGCCCTGGGGCAAGCGCCATGACGCCGCTTGCCGCTCTCCTTGTCCGTGACATGCGCATTGCGCTCCGGGTCGGCGGCGGCGCCTTGATGGGGGTGCTATTCTTCCTGATCGTCGTTACCCTCATTCCATTCGCCGTGGGCCCCGATCTGCTGCTGCTCAAGCGTATAGGACCGGCGATCCTGTGGCTCGCGGCGCTGCTTGCTAGCCTCTTGGCCCTCGACCGGCTGTTTGCCGGGGATCGCGACGACGGCTCGCTCGACCTCATCCTGATGGGCCGCGCGCCTCTGGAACTCGTGGTCGCGGTCAAGGGCTTGGCGCATTGGCTCACCACCGGGTTGCCGCTCGTGATCTGCGCGCCGCTGATCGGGCTACTCCTCAATCTCGATCTGCCGGAGGAAGGCGCATTGATGCTGACGCTGTTCGTCGGCACGCCGGCTTTGACTTTCATCGGACTGATCGGCGCCGCCATTGCCGTGACGCTGCGTCGCGGCGGCTTGCTGCTGGCGGTCATCGTGCTGCCGCTGACCGTCCCGATCCTGATCTTCGGCGTTGCGGCCGCCAATGCAGCGGTCACCGGCCCGATCCCGTTCGGCACGCCATTTACGATCCTTTGCGCGCTGACGCTGGCGAGTCTCGTGGTCGGGCCGTTCGCCGCCGCCGCCGCATTGCGGCAAGAAATGGAATGAAGAGCCGAGCAGCACGATGGAATGGCACCCTTGCTCATGCAAAAGTGACGGCCGGACCGGGCAAGCCGCATTGTATTACCACCGGCACCTGCACTAAGAACCGCATTGCCTGGAAAGCTGCCGATGGCCCTCGTCGACCTCGCCAATCCATCTCGGTTCCTCAAATTCGCCAACGGCACCATTCCCTGGCTGGCCGGCGTGACCGTGCTCGCATTCGCCTTCGCGCTGGAGCAGGCGATGATCGCGCCGGACGACTATCAGCAGGGCGCCACCGTCAAGATCATGTATCTGCACGTGCCATCCGCTTGGCTCGGCATGCTGTGCTGGGGACTGATGTCAGTCGCGGCGTTCGGCACCTTGGTGTGGCGTCATCCGCTCGCCGACGTGACGGCCAAGGCGGCGGCACCGATCGGCGCCGCGTTCACGCTCCTCTGTCTCGTCACCGGCTCGCTTTGGGGACGGCCCGAATGGGGCACCTATTGGGTCTGGGACGCGCGACTCACATCCGAACTCGTCTTGTTCCTGCTCTATCTCGCCGTCATCGCATTGTGGAACACGGTCGAAGATCCGTCGCGCGCGGCGCGCGCCGTGGCCGTGCTCACGCTCGTCGGCGCCATCGATCTGCCGATCATCAAATTCTCTGTCGACTGGTGGAATACGCTGCATCAAGGCGCCTCGGTGTTCCGCGTCGGCGGCTCGACGATCTACCCGACGATCCTGCTGCCGCTATTCATCATGGCCGGCGCGTTCACATTGCTGTTCGTGACGCTGGTGCTGGCGGCGATGCGCAACGAAATTTTGCGCCGTCGCGTACGCACAATGCGACTGCTCCAGGCAAGCACCGTAAGCTGACGATGGAGACCACCGCACATATCGATTTCATCGCCGCGGCCTATGCCGCCGCGGTAGTCGTGGTCGGCGCCTTGATCGTCTGGGTAATGCTCGATTACCGCGCGCAAACGCGGAAGCTCGCCGAGCTTGAACTGCAGGGAATTTCGCGCCGCTCCGATGCGGTTGCGGATCGACCAACCTTGCGAGCTGCGGAGTCGGCAAGAGAACAGGCCGAGGAACAAGCATGAGCGTCGCGGAAAATCCCAACCGCCCGGTGCGATGGCATCGCGTTCTGGTGCTGTTACCGCTCGGTATTTTCCTCGGGCTGGCGGTTTTGTTTCTCATCCAGCTCAACGCCGGCGATCCGTCTCTCATACCCTCGGCGCTGATCGGACACCCGGCGCCGCAAACGACATTGCCCCCGATCGCCGGGCTGGAGCGCGATGGTGCGCCGGTCCCCGGCATCGATCCGGCCGACTTCAAGGGCGCGGTCACGGTCGTCAATGTCTGGGCGTCATGGTGCGTGCCGTGCCACGACGAAGCGCCGCTGCTTACGCAGATGGGCAAGGACATCCGCTTTCGCCTGATCGGCATCAATTACAAGGACGATCCCGACAATGCGCGGCGCTTTCTCGGCCGCTACGGCGATCCCTTCGCCGCCGCCGGCGCCGATCAAAGTGGCCGCGCCGCGATCGATTGGGGCGTCTATGGCGTCCCGGAAACCTTCGTGATCGGCCGCGACAGCCGCATCGCCTATAAGCTGGTCGGCCCGATCACGCCGGAAAATTACGAGACGGTGCTTAAGCCGCAGATCGACAAGGCGCTGGCGGCGAAGTCGTAAAGGTGGGTTTGACTACCCGCCCTACTCCGCCGGCTCGATCGCGTATCGTTTCAAGAGCGGCACCTGCAAGGCGCCGAATATGAGCGTCAGCGGCGTCACGCCGAACACTTTGAAATCGACCCACACATTGGTCGAGGTGTTGCGCCAGACGATCTCGTTGAGGACGGCGAGGACAAAAAAGAAAAGCGCCCAACGCAGCGTCAGTTTGCGCCAGCCCTCGTCGGTGAGATCGAACATCGAATCGAACACGACGCCAAGCAGCGGCTTCTTGAAAATCAGCCCGCCGATCAGAATCGCGCCAAACAGCGCGTAGATGATGGTCGGCTTGACCTTGATGAAGGTCGCATCATGCAGGATGAGCGTCAGGCCGCCGAACACGACGACAATGATCGCCGTCACCACCGGCATGATCGGCAGATGGCGCGTCATGACATAGGACACTGTCAGCGCCGCGAGCACCGCCACCATGAAGGTCGCCGTGGCGACGAAAATTCCGTAACGGGTGTTGGCGAAAAAGAACAAGGCCAGCGGCCCGAGGTCGAGAGCCAACTTGAGGAGCGGGTTGAGCTGCGGTTTTGCCGTCGCTGTCATGATGCGCGTTGTGTAGCTGGGATCGAGCATCGGCTCAATCAAGCCTCGAGCCCGACCATGGCGCGGGCGAAATCATGCGCTGAAAAGGGCGCCAAATCGTCGATGCTTTCGCCGACGCCGACGTAGTGCACCGGCAAACCGAATTTGGCCGCGATCGCCACCAGAATGCCGCCGCGCGCGGTGCCGTCGAGCTTGGTCATGGCAAGCCCGGTGACACCGACGGCCTTCTGGAAAATCTCCACTTGGGACAGCGCATTCTGTCCGATCGTGGCATCGAGCACGAGCAGCACCGCATGCGGAGCGCCCGGATCGACCTTTTTGATGACGCGGACGATCTTTTCCAATTCCTCCATCAATTCGCTGCGGTTCTGCAATCGGCCTGCGGTATCGATCAGGAGAATGTCGACGCCACGCTCTTTCGCCGCCCGCACAGCATCGAAGGCGAGCCCCGCGGCGTCGGCGCCGGCTTCACGCGCGATGAAATCGGTCCCGCTGCGGGTCGCCCAGATCTTGAGCTGCTCGATCGCGGCGGCGCGGAACGTGTCGCCGGCCGCGAGCATCACTGAACGGCCTTCAGCGCGGAATTTGGCCGCCAATTTGCCGATGGTCGTGGTCTTGCCCGAGCCATTGACGCCGGCGACCAGGATGACGAACGGTTTTTTCGTCGTGTCGATGACGAGCGGCTGCGCCACCTGCGCCAACGCTTTCTCGACCTCCGCCGCGACCACCGCTTTGACCTCGTCGGGCGTGATCGCCGCGTTATGACGGCTCTTGCTCAGCGTGTCCGCGATCCGGTCCGCGGTGCCGATACCGAGATCGGCCCTGACCAGCGCATCGTGGATTTCCTCAATCGTCGTTTCGTCGAGCATGCGCTTGGTGACGAGATCGGAGATCGCGCTCAGCGCCGAGGAGCTGCGCTTGAGCCCGCCGGAGAGGCGCCGCCACCACGATTGCTTGGTTTCGGTGGCTTCCCCGGCACCGTCAGGTTGACTGTCTTGCGGAGTTTCTTGCATGCGGCATCCGTGATAGCCGTTTCGCCAAGGTAGGCAAATATGACTCCCGAAGAGATGGTGTCGCGGCTCCTTTACCGCGACGGGCTGATGCTGGTGATCGACAAACCGGCCGGCATGGCCGTGCATCGCGGCTCGCCGAACAGCAAGGACCGGAACCGGGAGTTGATCGAGGATCATTTCGACGCGTTGCGCTTCGGCCTGCCGCGGCCGCCGGCTCTTGCGCACCGGCTCGACCGCGACACGACCGGATGCCTCGTCCTCGGCCGCCACCGCAAGGCGCTGGCGCAGCTCGGCAAGCTCTTCCGCAACGGCGCGATCGACAAGACCTACTGGGCCATCGTCGACGGCGGTCCCGACGCCGAGGAGGGCGAAATAGACATGCCGCTCGGCCGCCTCGACGCCAATATCGGCTGGTGGCAGAAGCACGATCCGCAAGGCCAGCCCGCAGTAACCAAGTGGCGAGTACTAGGCAGATCCACTGCCCACACCTGGCTCGCCCTCGAACCGCTCACTGGGCGCACACATCAGCTGCGGGTCCACTGCGCGGAAATGGACTGGCCGATCCTGGGCGACTCGATCTACGGCAACGCCCCACGAACGGGTGGCCCGACGCTGCATCTCCATGCGCGTGAAATCACCGTGCCGCTCTACAAGAATCGCGAGCCGATCCGCGTCGTCGCGCCGGTGCCGGAGCATATGCGCGAGCGGCTGACGGTGTGCGGGTGGCAAAGCGGAGATGGTGACGAGCGAGCCGCCGTCTCCATCTGCCTTCGCGAAACGGAGGCGGAAAATCAATAAATCGTCTGCTTGATACGCTCCGGCGCCAGGCGATCGTGCTCCGGGCCGCCCATCTTGCCGTCGGTCAATTCGGCAAGGATCGCGCCCGGTGTTGGCAAAGTCTTACGATCGACAACGCTCGCCGGATCCCACAATTTCGAGCGGATGATCGCCTTGGTGCACTGGAAATAGGCCTTCTCGACCGTCACGACCAATACGCACTTCGGCACCTTGCCGTTGAAGACAAAGCTCTCGGTCAGCTTCGGATCGGTCGAGATTTTGGCGCGGCCATTGACGCGCATGGTCTCGCCAACGCCGGGAATGAGAAACAACAGCGATATGCGCGGATCGCGCACCAGATTGCGCAAGGAATTGATGCGGTTGTTGCCGCGGCGGTCGGGAATGACGAGCGTGTGCTCGTCGATCACCCGCACGAAGCCCGGCGGATCGCCACGCGGCGAGCAGTCGAGACCCTCGGGGCCGCAGGTTGCCAGCACGGCGAAAGGCGCGGCTTCGATCAGCTTGCGGTATTGCGGAGTGATCCGGTCGGTTTCCTTGAAGACCGCGGGACCGTAAGGCGCATCCGAGTACAGCTTCTCGAGCTCTTCGGTGGTCGAGATCGTGTAATCCTGCCCGTTACCGTCCATTGTCGTCTCCACGTGGCACGGAATTCAGGCCGAAAATCTATCTCATGCGGCCAGCAATTGTCTGCCGTCATGGGCAGTGATCGCCACGTCGATAACAGTCCCAGGGTCGGCGGACGCCGCGAGCAAAACCTTGGTGAATTGTTCGGTGTGGCCGCTGTTTTGCGATTCCACCAGGACACGGCGCGTGGCGCCGATCTCGTTATCGAGATGGCGGCGTCGCGCGGCGTCGCCGCGCTCGCGCAAGCGCCGCGCGCGTTCCTTGACGACTGAGCGCTTGACTTGCGGCATGCGTGCCGCGGGCGTGCCCGAACGCGGCGAGAACGGAAAGACATGCAGGTGCGTGAGGCCGCATTCGTCCACGAGTTCGAGCGTGTTGCGGAACATCGCTTCGGTTTCGGTCGGGAACCCGGCGATCAGATCGGCGCCGAACACGATGTCTGGCCGCAGCCGGCGCAGCTGCGCGCAGAACGCGATGGCATCGGCGCGCAAATGTCGCCGCTTCATGCGCTTGAGGATGAGATCGTCACCGGATTGCAACGACAGATGCAGATGCGGCATCAGCCGCGTCTCCGTCGCCAGCGCGTCGAGCAGATCGCGGTCGGCCTCGACCGAATTGATCGACGACAGCCGCAGCCGCTTGAGCTCCGGCACGTGCTTGAGGATCTGTTTGACCAGCATGCCGAGCTTCGGCGCGACGGGAAGGTCGGCGCCGTAGCTCGTGATGTCGACACCGGTCAGCACGATCTCACCGTAGCCGTTGCCGACGAGCCGGCGCACGTCGTCGACCACGGCCCCCATCGGCACCGAGCGTGAATTGCCGCGGCCGAATGGGATGATGCAGAAGGTGCAGCGGTGATCGCAGCCGTTTTGCACCTGGACAAAAGCGCGAGTGCGGCCGGCAAAGGCATCGATGAGATGCGCGGCGGTATCCCGCACCGCCATAATGTCGTTGACAATGGCCTTCGGCGCGTCATCGAGGTCGAATGCGGCGCGCGCCTGCGCCCAGCCGGCCGCTGAGAGCTTTTCCATATTGCCGAGCACGCGATCGGCTTCGGTCATGGCGATAAACGCCTGCGGCTCGGTTTGCGCCGCGCAGCCGGTGACGACGATCTTGGCTTCCGGCCGCTCGCGGCGCAGCGCACGAATCGTCTGCCTGGCTTGCCGCACCGCCTCCGCCGTGACCGCGCAGGTATTGACCACGACAGTATCGGAAAAACCGGCGCGTTCGGCGTTGCGCCGGATCACCTCCGATTCGGCGGCATTGAGCCGGCAGCCGAACGTGACGACCTCGACGCTCATCGCGCCGCTCCGGCGCCGGCAAAAAGCGCCGCGTCGAAGCGGCCCTTGTGCTCATATTCGACCGGTCCGGTCATCAGCACATGATCGTCGGCCTCGCGCCATGCGATGCCGAGATCACCGCCGGGCAGCGTCACCGTCACGAGGCGGCCGACGCGCTTGAGTTGCGCCGCGGCGACAGCGGCGGCGCAAGCCGCGGAACCGCAGGCTTTGGTCAGCCCGACGCCGCGTTCCCAGGTGCGGATCACGACGTGATCGCGCGACGGCGTCGCGGCGAGCGTGATATTGGCGCGCTCGGGAAACATCGGGTGGTGTTCGAGCAGCGGCCCGATCCTGGCGAGATCGTAGGCCGACGGATCGTCGACCCAGAAGATGGCGTGCGGATTGCCCATGCTGACCACGGAGGGCGAATGCAGGATCGGCGCGCCGGGCGGACCGATCTCCAGTTCGATGTGGCGCGTATCGGCGAATTCCTGCGCCAACGGGATCTCATCCCAGCGGAATCGGGGACGGCCCATATCGACGGTGAAGAGGCCGTTATTCTCGCGCCAGCACGCCACCGCACCCGCCGGTGTTGCGAATTTAAGCGCGGTGCGGCCGGTTTCTTCGCTGACCAGCGCCGCGACGCAACGCATGCCGTTGCCGCAGGCGCCGGCTTCCGAACCGTCGTTATTGTAGATACGGATCGAGGCATCCTCGTCGCCACGCGCCGGATAGAGCGCCATCAGCTGATCGTATGGCTCTTGCCGCGCGGCGGCCCTCGCCTCGGCCGCCTCGATAGCGCTCGCGCCCCGGCGCAAATCGACGACGACGATCTCGTTGCCGAGACCGTTCATCTTGACGAAGTCGCGATCAGCCAGCGCGCCCATCGATGCGCCCATGATAAAGCCCAAAATGTGAGCGACTTATATGAGGACTCGGTCCGTGTCCGCCAGTGTCACGATTGGGCGCTATAGGTGCGGTGACGGCAATTTGGGCAGGGCGAATGCGGCGGAAAGTGCTAGATTCGTATTGGGGTTCAACAGATGAATCAATGCAGACGATGGCGCGGCCGCGGGCGCCGGATCGTCGATTTGGGGAGACAATGATGCCGTTCCGCTTAGCGCGCGCCGGTCTTGCGGGCGCGGCATTGGCCGCAATCTTGGGGTGGGGGCTGCCGCAGGCGGCATTCGCGCAAAGTCCGGCGCCAGCACCGGCGCAGAGCCAGCCGCAAAGCCCTGCGGTGGCCCCGCCGGCCGCCGCGACGACCCCCGCAGCGCCAGCCGCACCTGAGCAGATCGCGCCCGGCTCGACACCGGCTCAGCCGGGCGACGTGTTCGGCGAGGACACGACGCTGACGGCGCGGCCGATGATCTACGTTAAAGGCAGCGGCACCTGGGACAAGACCTTCGACATCATCACGACGTCGCTGAAGAAGATCAAAACCTATCTCGACAAAGAAGGCATCAAGTCAGATGGCCTGCCGATGACGATCTTCACGGCGTCGGACGATAACGGCTTCGATTATGAGATCGGCGTGCCGATCGCAGCCGCGCCGAAGAGCCCGCCGCATGGCGAATTTGCCCTCGGCCAGACCCCGGACGGCGCCGCGCTGAAATTCGTCTATCGCGGCTCTTACGACGATCTCGACAACACCTACGAGACCATAACCGATTATCTCGACGAGAAGCGGCTCGATGCCAAGGAAATGATCGAGGAATATGTCACCGATCCGCTTAGCGGCGATGCCGGCAAGCTGGTCGTCAATGTTTACGTCTTGATCAAACCGCCGGACCCATCTCCGGGCTAAAGGGCGATCACAACTCCCATACCTGCCCGGGCCGCAAGGTGCGGAATTGCGCAGATGGTATTCCGGCAACCTGCAGGGCATCGGCAAGGTCGACGAGCGGCGCATCGATTGCCTCGTCGGTCAGCTGTAACGTGCCGTGATGATGACCGAGCGCAAGCTCGGCCCCGCAATCGATGAACGCCTGGGCCGCTTCGGCCGGATTCATGTGCTGCTCGCGCATGAACCAGCGCGGCTCGTAGGCGCCGATCGGGAGAATGGCAAGGCGGAACGGCGCGTGGCGCTCGCGGGCGCTGCGAAAATGCCGGCCGTCGCCATAGCCGGAGTTGGCGACGAAATAGATGCGCCCGGCCGGCGTCTCGATGATGAACGACGCCCACAGCGCCATATTGCGGTCGGACAAATTGCGCGCCGACCAGTGCCGCGTGGCGACCGCAGTCACCGCCAATCCAGCGCCGATATCGATTCTTTGCTCCCAATCGTAGCCTTCAGCCGCGATTGCCGAATTGTGGTTGCGCATGATCGTGTCATTGCCCAGCGGCGTGATGATGCGGGGCCGATGCGCGGCCGCGAGGCGAGACAGCGTAGCGACGTCCAGATGGTCGTAGTGGCCGTGCGAGACCAGCACGGTGTCGATTGGCGGCAGGTCGGCAAAGGCGATGCCCGGATCGTTGACCCGCTTCGGGCCGATAAAACGGAACGGCGAGGCGCGCTTCGACCACACCGGATCGAGCAGGATATTGCGGCCGGCGGTCTGGATGAGAAAGCTCGCATGGCCGACATAGGAAATCCGCCACGCTGCGCCCTCGACGCGGGCCGGCGGCTGGTCGGCATAGGGCGACGGCACCCACGATGGCCACTTCGCCCTGGCGCGCCGGCGCAGACGCCAGCGCAGCAGATCGCGCCGGCTGCGCGGCGGCGCGCCATCCGAATCGAAAAACCGTTCGCCGTCGAAATGGTCGGAACCCGGGCCGTGGTAATAGCGGGACATGTGGCCTTAATGATTTTTGCGGCCAAACCATACAGCTTACCCAGTCAGGCGGCCCAGCCTTAACGCCACGGTTGACGGCGAAAGGGCCGGCACCTATTTTCCGCCTGCTCTCGCAAGAGATCGAAATCTAACCGCCGACCGGCCCCAGAGACCGGAGGTTCCCGCCCGACAGCGCGATGCGCCCTCGGGTGCAAAGGTGTTTTGCATAGGCCGCCCGCAGGGACGGCCGTTCTTAAGGATGAAATCGTGTTCGACAATCTCTCAGAACGGCTGAACGGCATCCTCGACCGGCTGACCCGGCGCGGCGCGTTGTCGGAGGCCGACGTCGAGGCGGCTTTGCGCGAGGTACGCCGCGCGCTGCTCGAGGCCGACGTGGCGCTCGATGTTGCGCGCAGCTTCACCGACCAGGTCAAGCAGCGCGCCGTCGGCGTCGAGGTGATCAAGTCGGTCACCCCCGGCCAGATGGTCGTGAAAATCGTGCACGACCAGTTGATCGAGACTTTGGGATCGAACGCCGAGCCGATCGATCTCAACGCGCCGGCGCCGGTCGTCATCATGATGGTCGGGCTGCAGGGCTCAGGCAAAACCACGACCACCGCAAAAATCGCCAAGCGCCTCACTGAGGGCCTCAAGCGCAAAGTGCTGATGGCCTCGCTCGATACCCGCCGGCCGGCCGCGATGGAGCAGCTCGCCATCCTCGGCAAGCAAGTCAACGTCGAGACGCTGCCGATCGTCGAAGGCCAGGCGCCGGTGCAGATCGCCGCCCGCGCGCAGCAGGCGGCGCGGCTCGGCGGTTACGACGTGGTGCTGCTCGACACCGCCGGCCGGCTCACGCTCGATGAGGAGCTGATGCGCGAAGCGGCCGAGGTACGCCGCACCGCCAATCCGCACGAGGTCCTGCTCGTCGCCGACGCGCTGACCGGCCAGGACGCGGTTAATCTCGCCAAAAGCTTCAACGAGCGGCTCGACCTCACCGGCATCGTGCTGACCCGGATCGACGGTGACGGCCGCGGCGGTGCCGCTTTGTCGATGCGCGCGGTCACCGGCAAGCCGATCAAGCTCATCGGCACCGGCGAAAAGCTCGACGCGCTGGAGGACTTTTACCCGCAGCGCATCGCCGGCCGCATTCTCGGCATGGGCGACATCATTTCGCTGGTGGAAAAAGCCGCCGCGACCATCGACGCCGAGAAGGCGGCGCGTGTCGCCGCCAAGATGCGCAAAGGCGCGTTCGATCTCGCCGATCTGCGCGAGCAACTCACGCAGATGCAAACCATGGGCGGCATGACCGGATTGATGTCGATGCTGCCCGGTATCGCCAAAATGAAAAACCAGCTGGCCGAGCGGAACCTCGACGAGACGGTGCTGAAGCGGCAAATGGCGATCATCGATTCAATGACGCCACAGGAACGCAAGAATCCGGACGTGCTCAAGGCAAGCCGCAAGCGCCGCATCGCCGCCGGCTCAGGCACCAAACCCGAGGACATCAATAAGCTTCTCAAAATGCACCGCACGATGTCCGACGTGATGAAAGCCATGGGCGGCGCCAAGCGCGGGCCGATGGCGGGGCTGGCCAACATGCTCGGCTTCGGCGGCGGCATGCCAAGCCCCGAAGAGATGGCAAAACTGGCCGAGAAAATGCCCGGCGGCCTGCCGCCCGGAATGCCCGGTGCACCGGGCCTGCCGCCAAAAATGCCGGGTATGCCAAATCTTCCCCAAGGCCTGCCGCCGAATTTTCCGGGGCTGCCAGGCGGTTTCCCCGGACTCGGCCCGAAATTCCCCGGTGGCTTCCCCGGCTCGGGAAAAAAGAAGTGATCCTGCAAATCGACGTTATCAACCTAACGAAAGGAAACTCAATGTCTCTCGTCATCCGCATGGCGCGCGCCGGCACCAAGAAGCGGCCGTTCTACCACATCGTTGTCGCCGACAGCCGCAGCCCCCGCGATGGGCGCTTCATCGAGCGGCTCGGTTATTTCAATCCGCTGTTGCCGAAGGAAAAGACCGAGCGGTTGAAGTGGGACATCGAAAAGGCCAAGGCCTGGATGGCCAAAGGCGCGCAGCCGTCGGACCGCATCATGCGCTTCCTCGACGCCGCCGGCGTGATGAAGCGCAAGGCGCGCAACAATCCGGAAAAAGCCATCCCGCGCAAAGAGCGTAAGGCGAAGGAAGAAGCCGCCAAGGCGGCCGCAGGCGCAGCGCCCGCTGCCCCCGCCGCTCCGGCGGCGCCGGCGAGTTAATCGCCGATGGCGGGCTGCACGCGCATTTGCCCAAGGCTTGTTTGCTTGGGACAAATCGGCGCCGCCCACGGCGTGCGCGGCGAGGTTCGGCTGCGTTCGTTCACCGCCGATCCTGCCGCGATCGTCAGCTATGGTCCGCTGGAGACCGAGGACGGCCGCATCTTTGAGATCGAAAGCTTGCGACCGGCGAAAGATCATTTCGTCGCAACGCTTGCCGGCATTGCCGATCGCAATGCCGCCGAGCGGCTCGCCAATACCAAGCTTTATGTGCCGCGCGACCGGCTGCCCGCGTCGAACGAGCCCGACGAATATTATCACGCCGATCTGATCGGACTTGCCGTCGTCGATCGCGCCGGGAAACCGCTCGGCACCGTCGTTGCCGTCCACAATTTCGGCGCCGGCGATTTGATTGAGGTGCGGCAGGCGGAGGGCAAGCCGACGCAACTCCTGCCGTTCGATGCGTTGACCGTGCCGAACGTCGATCTCGCGGCTGGGCGTCTGGTCGTCGAACTGCCGGCGGAGCGCGACTGACATGTGGCGCGCCAGCGTTCTCACCATTTTTCCCGACATGTTTCCCGGACCGTTGGGCGCGAGCCTCGCCGGCAAGGCATTGGCGGCGGCCACTTGGGCGCTCGACGTCGTCGATATCCGCAATTTCGCCACCGATAAGCATCGCTCGGTCGACGACACGCCGGCCGGCGGCGGCCCGGGCATGGTGATGAAGCCCGACGTGCTCGGCCGCGCCATCGACGCGGCGGCCGACGCCCGCCCTCGCCTTCTGCTCTCGCCGCGCGGCGCGCCGCTCGATCAAGTCTGGGTCGAGGAGCTTGCGGGCGGCTCGGGCGTCGTCCTCGTTTGCGGCCGCTTTGAGGGCGTCGACGAGCGCGTCATCGCCGCGCGCGACTTGGAAGAGGTATCGATCGGCGATTATTTGCTGTCGGGCGGCGAGATCGCCGCCATGGTGCTACTCGACGCCTGCGTGCGGCTCCTGCCCGGGGTCATGGGCGCCGTGGAATCGAGCGCCGAAGAGAGCTTTGCCGACGGTCTGTTGGAATATCCGCATTATACCCGGCCGCAGCTTTGGGAAGGCCGCGGGATCCCGGAGGTGCTGACCTCGGGCGACCATGGCAAAATCGCCGCCTGGCGCCGCGCCGAGGCCGAGCGGCTGACCCGCGAGCGCCGGCCCGATCTTTGGGCGCGCCGTTCCGGATCGCAGGCAAAACCCGAGAGGCCCAAATGATCCGCGGCGACGCTGGGGTGACAAAGCCCGCGCGGTGTAATAGAAGCACGCCCAACCCGCATAGACCCGGCCGGAACGGCGCGAAGAATGCGCAGCCCAAGACCGCGTACCTTTTGGAGAATTCGCCATGAACTTGCTCAAAGAAATCGAAAACGAACAGATGGCGAAGCTTTCCGCCGGCAAGGAAATCCCCGAATTCCAGCCGGGCGATACGGTCATCGTTAACGTCAAGATCGTCGAAGGCGAGCGCAGCCGCGTGCAGGCCTATGAAGGCGTCTGCATCGGCCGTGCCGGCGGGGGGATCAACGAGAACTTCACGGTGCGCAAGATTTCCTACGGCGAGGGCGTCGAGCGTGTCTTCCCGCTCTATTCGCCGATGATCGATTCCATTCAGGTGGTGCGCCGCGGCAAGGTGCGCCGAGCCAAGCTCTATTACCTGCGCGGCCGGCGCGGCAAATCCGCCCGCATTTTCGAGCGGCAGGACCACACCGCCGAGACCGCCGAAGACAAGGCGGCGAAGTAATTTTAAATCCGCCGCGTCGTGCGTATATTGCACGCCGGTGGTGAAGGTTTGTGAGTCTCCGACAATGGCCAAGCCGCGCACGCTCTACGACAAAATCTGGGACGAGCATGTGATCGAGGAGGACCCCGACGGGGCCGCCCTCATCTATATCGACCGCCATA
Organism: uncultured Alphaproteobacteria bacterium; assembly: GCA_963731805.1. Lineage (GTDB taxonomy): Bacteria > Pseudomonadota > Alphaproteobacteria > Rhizobiales > Xanthobacteraceae > BOG-931. Next base: position 660,960 of record CAVSWY010000020.1, on the reverse strand, counting down.
TCGTGCATGAAGTGACGAGCCCGCAGGCGTTCGAAGGCTTGCGGCTGTCGGGCCGCAAGGTACATGCGCCCGACAAGACGCTGCTCGTCGTCGATCACAACGTACCGACGACGGACCGCAATCTGCCCAATCCCGATCCGGAGAGCGCGGCGCAGATCGCCTACCTCGCCGAGAACGCGAAGTTCTTCAATCTCGAATATTACGACGAGTTCGATAAGCGCCAGGGCATCGTCCACATCATCGGCCCGGAGCAAGGCTTCACGCTGCCCGGCGTAACGCTGGTGTGCGGCGATAGCCACACCGCGACCAATGGGGCGCTCGGCGCGCTTGCCTACGGCATCGGCACCTCTGAAGTCGAGCATGTCTTGGCGACGCAGACGCTGATCCAGTCGAAATCGAAGAACATGCGCGCGGTGGTCGACGGCAAGCTGCCGGACGGCGTCACCGCCAAGGACATCATCCTCGCCATCATCGGCGAAATCGGCACCGCCGGCGGCACCGGCTATGCGCTGGAATATGCCGGCGAGGCGATCCGCGCGCTGTCGATGGAAGGCCGCATGACGGTGTGCAACATGTCGGTCGAGGCTGGCGCCAAAGCCGGCTTCATCGCGTCGGATGAAAAGACCTACGAGTATCTGAAAGGCCGTCCCAAGGCGCCGAAAGGCAAGGACTGGGATGCCGCGCTCGCTTATTGGCACACGTTGCAATCCGACGACGGCGCGCATTTTGACCGCGAGATCAAGCTCGACGCGGCGAAGCTGCCGCCGCTTGTGACCTGGGGAACGAGCCCCGAACAGGTGGTTTCGGTCACCGGCCACGTGCCGCGGCTTGACGGCGTGACCGACGAGAAGAAGCGCGAGGCCATCGAGCGCGCGCTTTCCTATATGGGCCTGCAAGGCGGTGAGAAGATTTCCGACATCGCCGTCGACCGCGTCTTTATCGGCTCCTGCACCAATGCACGCATCGAGGATTTGCGCGCGGTGGCCAAGGTGGTCGACGGCAAGAAGGTCAGCGAGCGGGTCAACGCCATGATCGTGCCCGGCTCGGGCCTCGTCAAAGAGCAGGCTGAGATGGAAGGGCTCGATAAGGTCTTCGTCAAAGCCGGCTTCGAATGGCGCGAGCCGGGTTGCTCGATGTGCCTCGCCATGAACCCCGACAAGCTCGCCCCCGGCGAACGCTGCGCCTCAACCTCGAACCGCAATTTCGAGGGCCGCCAGGGCTACAAAGGCCGCACCCATCTGGTTTCGCCGGCCATGGCGGCGGCGGCGGCGATTGCCGGGCATTTCGTCGATATACGCGAGTGGAATTAACCCCGCACCCACCAGCAGCGCATTTCCGGAAATAGTACCGGACCGCTCGGTCGGTTCTGCAACTCATACCAGTCCACGCAGCGGCGGTAGAGCAACCGCCCCGGATGGATGGTGATACGGCCGCGGACGTCACGCGGTGCCGGCGAGGCCGTTCCGGGCTGCGCAATCGGCGAGGTCTCGTTTTGCGCTACGGCCCGCGCGGCAACGACAAACGGCAGCGCGGCGAGAATCAACATCGCGATCGATGATTTCGGCGGCATCTTGGCACCTAGCTTAGCCCGTCCTGCAATTCGCGCTACATTACGATTATGGCCGATCTAAATTCCGATCCGCTGGCTTGGCGGCCGGTAAAGGCGCCGTCCCTGGCCGAGCTCGAGGTACTGGCCGGCGAGGTATTTCGCCATCTGCCGAGAAAATTTCGCGATCTCTGCGCCGACGTGGTCATCCAGGTCGACGATTTCCCGAGCAAAGAGGTGCTCCGGCGCATGAGGGCGCGCAGCGAATTCGACCTGCTCGGGCTGTTTCACGGCATCGGCCTGCCTTTCCGCGCGGAGAGCTTCACCGGCCAGATGCCGAACATGATCTGGCTCTACCGCCGGCCGATCCTCGACTACTGGGCCGGGCACGACGAGACGCTGGGCGCCGTCGTCAAGCACGTCCTGGTCCATGAGATCGGCCACCATTTCGGTTTGTCGGATGACGCCATGCACGCCATCGAGCAGGCCTCCGGCTAATCGCTTAAAGGAAGAGACACATGAAAATCGACGGCGCGTGTCACTGCGGCTTCATCACTATCGAGGGCGAGGTGGATCCGGAGAAAGTCACCATCTGCCATTGCACCGATTGCCAGACCTCGACCGGAACCGCGTTTCGCATTTCGGTTCCGGTCCCGCGGGCGAGCTTCAAGATGACCGGCCAGCCGACCACGTATTTGAAAACTACCGCCGACAGCGGCAATCCCCGGCTGCAGGCGTTCTGTCCGCGCTGCGGCACGCCGATCTATTCGACCACGCCGGGCGACGGCGTGCAGCCGTCCTACACGGTGCGGGTCGGCATGCTGCGCCAGCGCGATCGGTTGCCGCCGAAGCGGCAGAACTGGTGGCGCTCGGCGCGGCCCTGGGTCACGGAGCTCGCCCAGGTGCCGAAATTCGAGAAGCAGAGCTGATTCAAACGTCAGGCGCAGTCATGCTATAAACGGCTGCGCCGATGCGTCATTCGCACGAAAGAATATCGCCATGCTGATTACTGTTTTCCGCTCGCGCCTGAGGCCGGGCGTTCGCGACGAATACATTGCCTTGGTCGATCAGATGGAGAAGATCGCCAGGACGATGCCGGGTTACATCTCGCATAAAGGTTTCTTTGCGGACGACGGCGAGCGGGTGACGATCGTGGAGTTCGAGCACGAGGAAGGCCTGCGCGCTTGGCGCACCAATCCCGAGCACATAGCGGCGCAGCAACTGGCGCGGCAGAAGTATTATACTGAATACCATGTACAGGTCTGCACGCTTAATCGTGAATCGAAGTTCAAGGCCAAAGAGACCGCCGCGGCGGAGGCTTGACCCGCGACCGGCCAGACGCCATTAACTCGCCGCAGATCACAGGCAAGTGCCGCCCACAGGACCGAACATTTCAGGTTTGAACATGGAAAAATTCACCGTTCTCGAAGGCGTCGCCGCGCCGATGAAAATGATCAATATCGACACCGATATGATCATCCCGAAGCAATATTTGAAAACCATCAAGCGCACTGGGCTCGGCAAGGGTCTGTTCTCGGAAAAGCGCTTCCGTGACGACGGCAGCGAGAACCCGGATTTCGTGCTCAACAAGCCGGCCTATCGCAAGGCCAAGATCCTGGTCGCCGGCGATAATTTCGGCTGCGGCTCCTCACGCGAGCACGCGCCGTGGGCGCTGCTCGACTTCGGCATCACCTGCGTGATCTCGACCTCGTTCGGCGATATTTTCTACAACAACTGCTTCAAGAACGGAGTGCTGCCGATCAAGGTATCGCCGGAAGATCTTGAGAAGCTTTTCGACGACGCCGATCGCGGCGCCAATGCGACGCTGACTGTCGATCTGGAAAAGCAGGAAATCCGCGGGCCCGACGGCGGAGCAGTGAAGTTCGACATCGACCCGCACCGCAAGCACGCGCTGCTCAACGGCCTCGACGAGGTCGGCGTGACCATGCAGAAGCAGAACAAGATCGAAAGCTTCGAGCACAAGGCCAAGGCCTCGCGGCCCTGGGTGTAAGCGGCTCTTTTGTCATTCCGGGGCACGCCCGGCGGCCATAATCACCGTCCGCGAATTTGATTCCGGGCTCTTGGCTGCGCCCGGCCCGGGAATGACTACATACCCGCCATGACCTTTGCCATCTCCGTCTCGCATCTCAACAAGACCTACGCGTCTGGCTTCCAGGCGCTCAAGGATATCAACCTCGACATTCGCCACGGCGAGATCTTCGCGCTGCTCGGCCCCAACGGCGCCGGCAAAACGACGCTGATCAGCATCGTTTGCGGCATCGTCAATCCGACGGCCGGCAAGGTCACCGTGGAAGGCCACGACATCGTGGCCGACTATCGCGCGGCGCGCACGCTGATCGGGCTGGTGCCGCAGGAACTCACTACTGACGCTTTCGAGACACCGCCGGCGACCTTGCGGTTTTCGCGCGGGCTGTTCGGCAAGCCGCCCGACGCCGCGCATATCGAGAAAGTGCTCACGCAGCTCTCATTATGGGACAAGCGCGATGCCAAGATCAGGATGCTGTCGGGCGGCATGAAGCGCCGTCTGATGATCGCCAAGGCGTTGGCTCACGAGCCGCGCATTCTGTTTCTCGACGAGCCGACCGCCGGCGTCGACGTCGAATTGCGCAAGGACATGTGGCAATTGGTGCGCGAGCTGCGCGCCTCCGGCGTCACCATCATCCTGACCACCCATTACATCGAGGAAGCCGAGGACATGGCCGACCGGGTCGGCGTCATCAATCACGGCGAGATCATTCTGGTCGAGGACAAGGCCGAGCTGATGCGCAAGCTCGGCAAGAAGCAGTTGACCCTCGAACTGCGCGAGCCGGTCAAAACGATCCCGCCGGCGCTCGCCAACTACCATCTCGCCTCGAACGCCGACGGCTCCAAGCTGACCTATAGTTACGACACCAAGGGCGAGCACACCGGGATTACCGCCCTGCTCGACGATCTCGGCCGGGCTGGCATCAAATTCAAGGATCTGCAGACCACGCAAAGTTCGCTCGAGGACATATTCGTCGGCCTGGTGAGCAAGGACGCTGGAGCGGCGCCATGAATTTCTACGGCGTGCGGGCGATCTATCTTTACGAAATGGCGCGCACCGGGCGGACGCTGTTCCAGAGCGTGGTGTCGCCGGTGATCTCGACTTCGCTGTATTTCATCGTGTTCGGTGCCGCGATAGGCTCGCGTATCAGCCAAATCGACGGCGTCAGCTACGGCGCTTTCATCGTGCCCGGCCTGATCATGCTGATGCTGCTGACGCAGAGCGTGACCAATGCCGCGTTCGGCATTTATTTTCCGCGCTTCGTCGGCACCATCTATGAAATCCTCTCGGCGCCGATCTCATCGTTTGAAATCGTGCTCGGCTATGTCGGTGCCGCAGCGACCAAATCGATCATCCTTGGGCTGATCATTCTGGCGACGTCGTTCCTGTTTGTGCCGCTCCATATCGAGCACCCGTTCTGGATGCTTGCCTTTCTTTTTCTGACAGCGCTTAGCTTCAGCCTGTTCGGCTTTATTCTCGGGCTGTGGGCCGACGGCTTCGAGAAGCTGCAGATCGTGCCACTGCTCATCATCACCCCGCTGACCTTTCTCGGCGGCACGTTCTACTCGACCAGCGTGCTGCCGCAGCCATGGCGGACCATCACGCTGTTCAATCCGATCGTCTATCTGATCTCAGGCTTCCGCTGGAGCTTCTTCGGCATTGCCGACGTCAACATCGAAATGAGCGTGGCGATGACGCTCGTTTTTCTCGCGGTCTGCCTGGCGATCGTCTGGTGGTTCTTCAAAACCGGGTATCGGTTGAAGAATTAGCGGAAGTCCGGACTTGTTCCCTGACGAAATCAGGACACGACGGCGTGGCCGAGGTCACGAAAGCCTCGTGCCGCTCGCACAGCCCGGTACCGCCTCGCACCGAGCCATAGGCCGAGCTGAGGATATTGAGCCCCGGAATGGCGCGCTCAAGCGCTGCGGGTGCGCCTGTGAAAAACCGGCACGCCCCACAGCGTTCGGCGCGCCCTTTCGGCGCCCGTGCGTCAGATGGAACCCCAATAGTTGCCAAAGACAATCACCGAAAGGATGTAGCCCAGCACCACGTTGATCCCGACGCCGATGGTGAAAGGCCAGAACGACTTCCACTCCACAGCGTGCAGGTCGCGAATGCGCGTCGTGAGCCCGATGCTGAGGAAGCAGAAGACGAACGCCCAGGTCCGCAACCCCACCAGCGGGAGAATTACGTTGGGTCGGAGGGCGCTGGCGAAGTCCGCGCTGCTGAAGCTGCCGGTAAACGCGGTTATCAGTATCGAGGCGGCAAAAAAGCCGAGGACGAACTTCGGGAACCGCCACCAGATCTCGCGCGCGTCCGGCGCTTGACCACTCCTTGCCTTGTCCCACACGAAGGTCGCGATCGCGGCGAACACGACCGACCAGATGCCGATCCAGAGGTCGCGGCCGATCACCTTCATCAATGTGAAAGACTTGATCGCCGCATCCTCGTTGCCGGCCATCTTGCCGTAGGTCGTCGCCGCGGCGAACCCCGCCGCGTCGGCAAACTCCGACGTGCCGATCCACGCTCCGGCCACGCCCGGAAGCAACCCCATGGCCCGCGACAGAAACGGCAGCACCAAAACCATCACGAGCGCCCATAGGACGACGAGCGTGACCGAAGTATAGAGATGCTCTTTCTTGGCCTTGACCGAGGCGGCGATCGCCATCGATGCGGACACGCCGCACACCGCGCCGCCAACGCCCAACACCGCCGCCAGCCGCTTGTCGATTCCGAAAACGCGGGTGCCGACGAAATATATAACGAGACAGGTGATGAGCGAGATCACTGTTGCCTGGACGATGGCCACCGGCCCGGCGCTCAGCACCAGCGCAATCGGGAACGTTGCACCGAGCAGAACGATGCCGATCTTGATGAAATACTCGACGCGAAACGCACTATCCATCCACCGCGGCAATCGCGCCACATTGGCTATCACAAGCCCGAGGATGAGCGCGACCAGCGGCGCCTCGAGGTTGAACTGCGCCGCGTTCACCCAGCCCGCGATCGAGAACATGACCAGCGACAATACATAGAGGAACACGAACGCCGGCGCGAATTCCGCGAGGCGAATGCCCATGATCGCGCATGTCACGCCGAGCAGCACGAGCCAAAATACGAATTGATAGAAATACAGCAGTGCGTTCTGGGTGAAGTGATTGGCGAGCTGATCGAATGAACTCCACTTGAGCCCGCCTGGATTGATGGCGAGCGCTTTGATGACATTGCTGGCGCCCGCCTGGAACAGCAGAATCGCGAAAATCATCAACCCAAGGCCGACCCAAACGGCCCACCAGTCTTCTTTCAGATAGAGTTCTTTCCAGCCCACATGTGCTGGTTCCGTCGCTTCACTGACGTCGTCCCACGTCTCCCCGGCATTGGCCATTGCTTCGCCCCCATGGCATTTTGGTTCTCAGCTACCGCGCATTCGCAGACGCGTACCCCCCCCCCGCCAACGCGCTCATTTTAGCGCTAGGCCGGTTAGCATTGATCTTTCGAAATGTTGAAGTGGTTGGCAACAGCTAATTTGCGGTGTGCGCCGCAACAATTTGGCCTCGTCGCGAAGGCAGCGCTCTGCTTCTCCCTGCAAGACCAAGACGAAATTCTCGTGGCCGCCGTCGGTAAGAGAAAAATTGTCGCGAAGTCGACGTAGCGACAACGCTACTGTTCTCGCCATCCGCTTTGGCCATCGTGTTGTGATTGTTCAACACCGTGTATCGGCCGAGGAACGGCCAAGTCAGCAGTCGTGTAAGGGTTTTCCTTAAAGCCAAAGCACCGTATTGCAGGGATTGTAGAGCAGGCCGGCCCTGAGTCTGGCAGCTACTCAACCTCGCCGGCGCGCGCCGTCGGGAGCGCATTGTCATGACAACGATGCCGGAGCGGTCGATCGCGCAAAGCATAGCCGGGCACGCCTCTTCTTACGGCGACAAGATCGCGGTCCGAGATGAGGCAGCCGAGCTCAGCTCGAACGCTGGTCCGGCCCGGACGAGCCGGACGCCACGTCCCGGCAGGCCTACACCGCGTTAAGTCGCGGCGTTGCCACAGGCCGCTTCATCCGCCGCGTCGAAGGTGGCAACTGCTGAGCGCCTCGTGATCGGCCAATCGGCTCTGGAATTAAAGATGGCCCCTTGCCTCACGACGTCGGCGGCGTCCCCATGAAGTCGCGTTTGCCGACCTCGACGCCGCATAGCCGCACGATGTCGTAGGCGGTGGTAGTGTGAAACCAGAAGTTCGGCAGGCTGTTGCCGAGCAGGAGGCTCTGGCCGGTGAATTGGCGGGTCTGGCCGCTGGGAAACGTGATGCTGATCTCCTTTCCTTCCGTGCCGTCGATCTCGTTCGGCTTGATGCTCTTGAGAAAATCGACAGTCTTGGTGATGCGGTCCTTGAGCTGACCGATCGTCGTCTCGTCATTGGCGAATTTCAGAAGCTCCTTGCCGGACAGACGCGCCGCCGCATTGGCGGCGTGATCGGCCGCGGCCCGCACCTGACGCGACAGATTGAACATGTCGGGCGACAACCGCATGTTCAACAGATCGGCCTCATTGACCTTGCGGGCGCCGGCCCAGGCCGCCGCCTTGTCGAGGACGGTGGCAAGACCGCCGAGATGCTGAATGAAGACGGGGATGGAAACGGTGTACATCGAAATGGGCATTGCTGGACTCTCGTTGGCTGAAAATGCGGGACAATCACCTTAGCCAAACTTCGGCGGCTTTTGAATGGGTTTCTCACGCGCAGCGGCAAACCACCGAAACCCCGGAATAAAGCTGGGTGCTCCGGCGTTATTAGCAAAACACCCGAACTGTCGGGAGATCGCCATGAAACATTTGCCGTTGCTCTTGGGATTTTTCGTCGTCACGGCCGCAATGGGGACCCCGGCCCGGGCGCAGAACTATCCATGGTGCGCGCAATACGCCGGGGCTGGCGGCGGCGCAACGAATTGCGGATTCGTCAGTTACGCCCAATGCATGCAGACGCTGCAAGGCATGGGCGGCTTCTGCGTGCAAAATACGCAATATGTTTCGCCTGCAGGAAATGCGGGCCGCCGGTCTCGAAGCAAGAAAGGCTCAAGCTGACGCAAGCTTCTCTTTGGCTGGCTGGGCCGAATTTTGCTTTTCGATGGCGTCCGCAATCGCCACGGTGCGACGCGCCATTTCAGCGTGGAGCCGCTCCACCATGCGGCCGTCGATCTGGATGACGCCTTTGTTCTCGTTGCCCGGCTCCTCGAACGCGGCGATCATCTTGCGCGCCATTTCCACTTCTTCCGGCGACGGCGAGAACGCCTCGTTGCACGGCTCGATCTGCCGCGGATGAATGAGCGTCTTGCCATCGAAGCCGAGGTCGCGCGCCTGCTTGCATTCCTCGACAAAGCCATCGGCATTGCCGAGATCGTTGTAGACGCCGTCGAGGATATCGAGGCCGTAGGCGCGTGCCGCGGCGACACACATCATCAGCCACGGCAGCATCGGCGCGCGCCCGGGAACGAGCCTCGCACGCGTGTCCTTGGCGAGATCGTTGGTGCCCATGACGAAACCGGCGAGCCGGGTCTCGGAGTCGAGCGCGGCATGGGCGATTTCTCCGACATTAAGCATGGCCAGCGGCGTCTCCATCATCGCCCAGACCCGCACGCTCGGATGGGTGCCCATATCGACCAGCCGCGCCGCCAGGTCCTGCAACTGCTTGGGAGTGGACACCTTCGGCACCAGGATGGCGTCGGGCTCGGCGGCGGCTGCGGCGTCGATGTCGTCGACCCACCAACGCGTATCGAGGCCGTTGATGCGCACCAGGACTTCGCGGTCGCCGAAGCCGGTCTTGAGCGCCTTGACGATGTTCTCACGCGCTGCCGCCTTGGCCTCCGGCGCTACTGCGTCCTCGAGATCGAGAATGAGCCCATCGGCCGGCAGCTCGCGTGCCTTCTCCAGCGCGCGCGCGTTCGATCCAGGCATGTACAATACGCTACGGCGCGACCGGACAGTCATTGGTTAGAGCCCTTACGTTTCCTGACGTCTTCATTAGCGGTCTTGCACACAACGTGCCACTGCCGCTTGGCCCCGGACTGGACAGGAATCAGAGGGGATGATTTCAATGACATGAGACCCAATCAATTTTGGCGGAGGAAAAAGGTGTTCAAGAACTTGGTTCGTATCATGATTTTTACGCCGGCGCTGGCGGTATTGATCCCAGCCGGGGCGCAAGCGGCCGACCCCGGCTTCTGCCGGGACTATGCTGCGGGGGCAGTCAGGCAGGCCGACAGCTTGCAGTCGCGCATCAGGCCCGCGATGGACCACCGATTATAGAGTGCATTTTCAGTGGTGTTTGGGTGCTGCTCCGGACGCCGCCGAAGCCGAGCGAGCCGCACGCACGAACTGGATTCGGAGTTGCCGCGGCTAGGCCTTTTGCACGCGGCGTAACTCCTTCCTCGTCGGCCACAAGACGCCGGCCGATCTTGAGCGCCGCTAGGCTGCTTTCCGCTTCGCGGTGATCAACTTCCTATTGATCAGGCACTCGGCGATCTGGATGGTGTTGAGTGCCGCGCCCTTGCGCAGATTGTCGGACACCACCCACATCGACAGCCCGTTTTCGACGGTGGCGTCCTCACGAATGCGGCTGATATAGGTGGCGTCCTCGCCAGCCGCCTCGTAGGGCGTCACATAGCCGCCCGGCTCCTGGGAATCGATAACCAGGCAGCCCGGCGCGTTGCGCAGGATTTCGCGCGCCTCGTCGGGCGTGATCGGGTTCTCGAACTCGACATTGACCGCTTCCGAATGGCTGATGAAGACCGGCACCCGCACGCAGGTCGCGGTGAGCTTAATCTTGGGGTCGAGAATCTTTTTGGTTTCGACCACCATCTTCCACTCTTCGCGGGTGTAGCCGTCCTCCATGAAGGTATCGATCTGCGGAATGATGTTGAAGGCGATGCGCTTGGGAAATTTTTTCGCTTCGACCTCATTGAGCTGGAACACCGCCTTGGTCTGCGAGAACAATTCGTCCATCGCCTCCTTGCCAGCGCCCGACACTGACTGATAGGTGGCGACCACGACGCGCTTGATCTTGGCGCGGTCGTGCAGCGGCTTGAGCGCGACGACGAGCTGCGCCGTCGAGCAATTCGGATTGGCAATGATGCCGCGTTTGCGGAAGCCTACGATTGCGTCGGCATTGACCTCAGGCACAATCAGCGGGACGTCGGAATCGTATCGCCAGCACGAGGAATTATCGATCACCACGGCGCCGGCGGCGACAATCTTCGGCGAGTATTCCTTCGAAACGGCGGAGCCTGCCGACATCAGACAGATATCGACGCCGGAGAAATCGAAATGTTCGAGCGCTTTGACCTTCAGCGTGCGGTCGCCAAAGGAAACCTCCGTCCCTATGCTGCGGCGCGAGGCGAGCGCCACCACCTCGTCGGCGGGAAACGACCGCTCGGCAAGAATATTGAGCATTTCCCGGCCGACATTGCCGGTCGCGCCGACTACGGCGACGTTGTAACCCATCGTTAACTCTCCACCGAAAATTGACGTCCCCGCCGGCCGCGCAGGAACCGGAGCGGAAGCGCTTCTAAGCGAGACTAATGAAGACACTTCGGGCTTTGGGCCATACTGAGCCATAGCGGGCCAAAAGTGCCTGATTTACCAGCATTTATTTCCATTCACCATCATTCGATCCGAGCCTTGCAACGCCATAGCGGGACGGCCTACAGTACAGTGTCAGAGTACAGAGGAAGTCCCATGCCGAAGTTCAAATCGGTCGCCGATTGCATACGTCAAGGCGACGGCCGTTACAACGCCGACCGCAGCCTTTACCTGATCGTGCGCGGCGGGTCCGCCTTGTGGGAGAAGCAATACCGGCAGAACGGCAAGCTCAAGACCAAGTGCTACGGGTCGGCGGTCGGTGCCGCGCCGGTATCGGTCACGCAAGCCCGTGCCCTCGACGCGGCCGATTGGCTTGAGCGTCGCGGCCAGCGGCAGGTTGCCAGCAACGCGAAGTATCACAACGGCAATCACAGCGGCCGGGTCGTCACCAAGCTGTTTTCCGTCGCCCGCGACCAGTACCTTGAGGATCACGCGGCCGAATGGTCGGCGGATCACCGCGAGTCGTTGCGCGCTATGTTGCTAAGGCACACCGCGCCGCTCGACAACAAGCCGGTCGGCGAGATTACTGAGGATGATGTTATCCCGTTGCTCAAACCGATTTGGAAGGGCCCCAATTCGACCACGGGCAACCGCGTGCGCGGGATGATCGAGCACATCATTTCCAGCACCGGCCGCATCGCTGACAACCCGGCGCGCTGGCCCGTGTTGCAGTACAGGCTTCCTCGCGTTGTGCAGGCGTATCAGCCGAAGTCGCGCGACATGATGCCTATCGGGCAAATCCCCGCATTCATGGCGAAGCTGGCGGCCGATACTTCGGTGCAATCGCGGGCGCTGCAATTCATCATCTTGACGGCCGCTCGCCAAGATGAAGCCTTAGAAGCTGTGGCGTCGGAAATCGACACCGCCGCGAAGAAATGGACAGTGCCGAAAGAGCGGATGAAGATGCAGCGGGAGCACACCGTTCCGTTGTCGGATGCTGCGATTAAATGCCTTGGCACGTTGCACGGCGGCTTTGTGTTCCCGTCCAAGCTCGGCGGTCGGCTGTCTCAGCAAACTACGCGCGAGCTTGTACCGAATGGAACGGTGCACGGCTTCCGCGCCGCGATCACATCGTGGGCGCAGTCGAAAGGCTATGACAAGGAAGTCCGCGACTTCACGATTGCGCACTATCCGACCGACCCGAACGACAAGGCTTACGAACGAGCCGACCTATTCGACCAGCGGCGCAAGCTCATGGACGAATGGGCGGCGTTCGTGACCGCCAACGCTCAATGATGGTCCCGCTGTTCGTTCTCATAATGTTGGCCGCCGTTATCTGGCATCAACGGCACCGGCCGACCGCGAAGCGGCTCTTTACTGTGACCATCCACAAGCGCCGTGAGCGTCCAAAACCGGCGCGACCCGTGAAGCGGCGCTAACAGCTTGGTCTGACTTTGGCGTCTCTGTATCTGCCCCGGCATCGCGTCGGGGCTTTTTTTGCTCGGTTTTCGGCGCGGGGACAAAATCGCTGACGCCTCTGCGAAAAGGGGGGTTGCTCGGCCGCGCCCGATCCTATAAATGTTCACGCTCAATCTTGACCTTGGCGCGCATGTGCGCGCACGCAGGGATAACCGGCGGCGGTTCGGATCGAAGTCCCCCCAAGCGATCAAAACGAAGTGCACGCGGGCGCAACTGTGCGCCGCGTCGAGCATTCATCGGAGAGCGTCATGGCACGCACAATGCGGCTCAAGCGGCTGTTCCCAATCGCATTGAACCTCGATGCGAGCGCGGCGGCTTTGTCGTGCTCGGCAGCACTCTTGCGTGAGGCGGCCGACAGTGGGGAGCTACCATGCTTCGCAAATCCAAAAACCGGCGCGCGGCGCTTCCTCGTTGAAGATTTGGTGTTGTGGGTCCGCGAGCACTGGCGTCAATCAAACTTTCGGAGCGAGTCATGAGCCATAGCAATCCCGATCTTGCGCAAGAGGCGCGCATCAAAGAGCGGCTAACCGATGTGAAGCCGGAAGCCATCGACGAATTCATCACCGAGCACCGCGACGGACAGTTTAACGAAAGCACGCTCGATGCGTGGCTCGCCAAGCGCCGCGAAGATCGCCCGCACCGTTTCATTGGCGAGGCCGTCATAGACCCGGCCGTCATCAATGCCGCCCGTGCGGGCAACATCACGGCACGCGGAAAAGTTTTCGTTGCGCTACGGCGCGATCAAAATGCGCTCGATGCGCTACTTGCCAAACCGGCGGCCGATGCAAAGAAGTTCGACGCCGATCCGGCATTCAAGGGCAGGTCAAATCCTTGGCGGCCTGAGCATTGGAGCGTGACCGAGCAAGGGCGCATCGTGAAAGCCCTCGGTGTCGCGGTCGCTCAGCGAATGGCCGAAGCCGCTAACTCGCGCATCGGCGCGACACATCCATCGAGGGCAGCATGAGCAAACAACGCAAACCCGGCACCGTGCCGCTCGGTCGCATTGGCGTCTATGACGCCAACGGCCACTTGCGCGGACACGTTGGCTCGAAGGCGACCAGCGTCACGGCCGCGCGGTTCACTGAGCAGCACGGCGCGAAGCTCGGCAAGAAAAACGGGCGCACCGCATGGCTGACGCCGAACGCAAAATATAACGCTCGCATCGCGGCGGCGACGAAGGCGGGCGCGAAGGCGACGCCGGGCCAGCTAGTCGGCGCGGGAGTCAAGCTTTCATGACGCCGAAGGCATTGGGGGATTAAAGCCATGGGAACCAAACCGAGCATCTTTCAACCCGACCATTCCGGCAAGCGCGGCAGCGTCGCCACGCATCCGGGAATGCAAGTGTCGCACGTCTCGCACGCGCCTATCGCTGGCGCGGCGGCGGACGGCGGCAACATCGCCCGAACCTCGACACGCGGGAAGCATCTTAACGTCGTGCCCGTCCATCCGGCGAGCCATCGCGTCACCGGAACGAACATCGGTGCGCCGAAGATCACGACGTTGAACAGCATCCCCGACGCTTCAAACCCCTGTGCCATGGACCCGACGCGGCCGGGCAAGAGCTTTGTCGGCAAGGCTGCTGCCCCGGTGTCGGGCCAGCGGTCACGCACTGGCGACGGTTTGGGAGGCGCGGGAGTTGGGGCGGATCACGCTCGCGCCAACGGTCGAGCGGTCAAGGATCACGCGGAGCGGGTTGCGCTTGGTCAACGGATCATTGGGGAAGCCCTCGATTGCGCCGAGCCGGATCACCCCGCGAAGTTGGGGAGGTAATCATGGCACAGAGTCGAGACGAACGAGGCCGCTTTGCCGCCGGATCGGCGGTCGGCGACCATCAAGCGAGCCAATCAAAGAACGCCGGTCGTGGCTCGCCTGTGACTGCACACAACGGACAACAGTCGGTCGGCGTGAAGCTGCCGGTAGCCTCTCGCGGCGTCACGAATACGGTGCGTGAGCGGCAAGCCATCCTCGCCGCTCAAGATGCGCGGTTCGGCAGGCGGCACGTTTATCACGGCTAAGGGAACCCCTCACGCGGGGGCACTCGCGCCGCACCATCAAGGGGAGCGTCACCCTTTGACGGCGCGGCACCAACAAGAGGCGATGGACCATGGCGAAGCGTAACGGCAGCAATCAACCTCGACGGCGCAAGTCTCTCATTTGGGACGGCGACAGCGATTGCTTTTCGGACTTGCGCTATTCGCCGAGCGCGGGCGGCGTGTTCATGACGTTCGCACGCGACGGGTATCAGGACTTTATCGAAATGTCGCGGAGCGAAGCCGCCGATTGGTTCGCTGGCGACGTTGGGCGCATCTATAACAGCGATTACCGCTAAACAGGGAGGAAGCCATGAGCATCCAAGCGGACGGAAGTGGAAATAAGAAAGTCCAAACGACGGCGACCGGAAACGCGGCCGACAACGGCACGCCCGTCACCCCGGCACCGACGCGGCGAGCGGCCCCCGATGTTGCTAGTGCTGTGCGAGCGCCGTCCCGTGCTGGCGTGGGAATGAACGGCTATGCGGGCGCAAGCTCACTTGAGCCGGGAGTTTTCACACGCTCACCATTGGGCGACAACATCGCCGACACCGTGAACGATCCGGTGCTCGATGCCGTGCGAAAGTTTGGCAGCGCGGCTATGCGAGTGCCTGAGACCGGCGACGATGTGGAAGATGTGAGGGGTACACCCGCCACGCAACTCCGCAAGTTCGCGCCGGGCAACGTGCCCGACAGTTGGGGCATGGAAAGCGCACGCTCGCGCCAGCCGACTTAATGGGGGGATGGTGACATGCCTGATATTCAAATCTTTGATCGAAGCGGCAAGCTGATCTTGACCGAAGAAAACTTGCCGGACGATCCGGCATTGCGTGAACGCTTCCCGGTTCTCAAGGCCGCCTATGAGTCGTCGCTCGCCGCCGACGCCGCACTTGAGGCGGCAAAGAACACGCTCGCGTCATGCGTCCAGCAAGTCGCGAGCGCCGAGCAATATATAAAGGCTCACTATCCGCCGCGTGGTGACGCCGGTCGGATCGCGGACTTGAAGCAAATGATCGCGGACAATCGCCGCGCAATGTTTGGAGTTTGATTTGCAACGGCCGCCCCGTGCGGGATCATGGGGGACGGCCGCTAAGCCCGGCGGCGTTCATTGGTCATGGCCGTCGCCGGGCATCTATACCACGAACCATGGAGGAAATCCCATGTCAGTAACAGGAAACCCCGTCCGCGATGCGATCTTGCGCAATGCAATCGCTGGCCTCGACGATCACTCTTTTGCAGCGGTGCAAGCTGTGCTCCCCGGCGACTTCGATCTTGACCAGCAAGAGCTAGATGAAATGCTCGCCACCATGACGGCGGGCGAAGATGCCGCCGCTCCGGTCGAGGCTGAGCCGGTCGAGTCCGCACCGGAGCCGCCGACCCTATCGCTATTGGAAGCGAACGCGGCGCTCGCCGACTGGCAACACAAGATGCAACTCGCGCGCGTCGCATTGCGCGACCGCGATCTGGAGCAACGGACGGCACGCGGAAAACTTGTCGAGGCGATCAACTTCTTTTTGCGTGGCAACGTCACGATTTCACGCGAGCAACTTCAAAGGGAACACATAGCATCCGAGCAAATGAGGAAGGCGGCCGGGGAAGCTCGGCACCGACCACTGACTACACATGGACCATCGGTCTATGACATTGGGCGAGCCGGACATGGCAACAGCGTCAATCGGCGGTACTCGCCGACCCGGCGCGGCTTGCTTCCCGGACAGCGCGCCTATTCGCTTGAGGGCGCCATTGCGCGATCCGGGAGTGCGACCGTTGACACTCACGGCATCGCAGCGGTGCCAGCGGTCAAGAGTGAGTGACCATCATGACCATGAACAACGAAAAATGGTCGCCGGAAATCGGCGCAAAGATTTGCGACAGGTTGACGGTCAATCCCAATTTGACGCAAGCGGCCAACATCGCGGCAGGCTCGCCCAAGTTGGTCTTTTTGTGGATACGCAACAGCGCGGCCGACCAGCGAAACGATGTGCCGGTCGAGCAATCCAAATATGGAATTCACTGGCCGGTCGAGGATGGCAAGGACCCGGCCGAAGTGCCATTGATCTATTTCCATGAGGCGGTCATTCAGGCTCAGCGTATTTTCAGATTGCTTGCTGAAAGTCAGGTCCGAAGTTTGCTCGCCTCACCGGAGTCCGGCGGCGGCGGGCACTTGCGCCAAGTGCTCGACGGCAACGGCAAGCCCGCGTTTGAAGTTGATCCGCTCCGCGCTGCGCACGCCTTAGAGTTTGATGACTTCATGTGGAAATTGACCTACGGCGAGAACGCACGCCGCGATGATGTTTATGCACGCGATGAACGCGGCGCACTGATCCCGCTCAAGGTCCGCGATCCGATCCCGTCGCAAACCCTCATTCATTTGATCCGCTCACTTTTCGGCGACCAGTACAATCCGAGCGACCGGCGCGAAGTTGACAGCAAGCACAGCGTCGAGGTTTTGGTGCTCGGCGAAAAGAACAAGGGCAAGCCCATGTCGAGCTTGCGCGCCGATCTTGAGGCACGGCTTGCGGCGATCCGCGCTAACCCGGATCGCGCCAGCGCCAAGCCGACCGGACCCGTTGCCATGATCGGCCGGGGCGACAATGACCCGCCGGAACACGTCTCAGCCCTGGCGGATGATGCGCCAGCGCGCCTAGCGGATCACCCGCGAGCGTACACCCTGCCCGTCCCGGCCGCACCACGACCATCCGCAGCGCCTTCCTATGCCAAGCCGAACAAGAGCCTTGACCAAAGCGGCATCGGTCGAGGCCTTCCGCCAGCGGGGGGCCATCGTGTCAGTTGATCCGTTCAAGAGCGACAGCGCCAAACCGGAAGCCGACACGAAGTGCGTGGGGCTTGCTGTGCCGGTGCCGCTGACCAGCGCCGAGCTTGAGGCGAAATACCGCGACATGAAACACGACGGCATCGAATTGTTGTGGCCGACGATGTTTGAGGACGAAGCGGGCCACGTCGAGCCGCTGACGCCTCACGACATTGCCGCGCTCAAGCATTTGGGCGTGACGGTCGAGGAATACTATTCGATTGAGCTTGAGTGGGCACCATGAGGATACACCATGGCCCGCGCTCACATCACAGCACGTTTGAGAAGCAAGGCCGATGGTCGGACCATCAGCAAAAGAAAAGCCGGGCAACTTCGCCCGGCCTCAGTGCCGCCGTCGCTAGTCCGTTTCAAGCTGCCTTCGCCAGCTTGAGCAATTTGTTTTCGAGCCCGACGGTTTGCTCGCTTGTCCATTTTCGGACCTGCTCAAGTTCCGGCTTTAGCATCTTGGCCCAAAGCTCCGGGACGACTTTTTTGAATGTCGTCAACGCTTCATCCGAGATTTCTTCGGGCGTCAACGTTCGCGGCGGCTGCTCTGCCGTTGGCTCCGCTACCGGTTCCGAGGTCGGCTCCGGTGTCGGCGGCGTCTCCGCCGCCGTCTCGCCAGCGAGGCGTGCCATTTCGGCTTTACGATCCTCAGTACTGACTTCGCCAGTCAGATTATCGTTGACCGGCTGTGCGAGGTCGTCCGTCGCGGGAGCCGTCGAGGCGTCCGTTACATTGGCCTGTAACGAACGGTGCTTGCGCACCCGCTCCGCAGTCTTGGAGCGGATTTCCTCCCGTGTCGTCTTACCGGCCGCAATCCGCAGTATCTCGTAAAGTTTAGTGCGGCCGAAGTCGGGGGCGTACTTGGCCTTGAAAGCCTTAAAGCCGTCGCCCCGGCACTTGGCGTGAACATCGGCAAGCCGCTTTTCAACAGTGGTGCGATTATCTTCGGCCTTCCTCAGTTCAACGCCAGCCAACTCGTTAGCCTTGGCTTCGTATTGCCGCATCGTTTTGATCTGTGCGGCAATGAACTTTCCTTCCACTTCGAGCGCGCCACTCTCAATTTGCTTGGCGTCATACTTCGTTACCTTCTTCTTCGTGCTACTCATGAGTTTCACTCCTTTGTCGGTTCACTCATGAGCGAGCATATGCGCCACGATGATTCTCGGATGCAAATCGCAGGATTTTTGAAATTAACCCGCAGTCGTTGAACGATCAGGAGAAGTCGGGCAGCGTTAACACTAACAAGGGGGTCATGTCGCAAATTTAATGTTGTCGCAGCGGTCGCACCGAGCACGGACTGGTCAGACGAGTAAAGAAAAACGCAAGCCCGCGACTACCGGCATCGCGCAGCGATCGTCCGATTTATTTGGTTGATTTTTTAGCGGGAAAGGAGTAGGGATTTTCCGATTGACGCGCTCTGCCTTGTTGAAAATTTCAAATCGCCGAAGGCGCGTCGACATTTCGCACTGAGCATCTTGCGGCCCTTGTGCCGCGCTCCCGCTAGGCCCGGACATGCGAAACGCCTCACCGCGATGAAGCGGGAGGCGTTTGCATTTTTGGTTTGCTCGCGTTGACACCGCGACAGACCGGCACCGGGCAAGCGGTACGCGATGACTAATAGACCAAATCAGAATTTGCCGCAACCTGTCGCGGCAATAGGCAGCAAGACGCCCTATGCTGGCGCGCTCGCGTGTCTCAATCGCCGCTGGCGCATCGCGCCGTTACCGGTTGGCAAGAAGAAGAGCCCGCCGACAGGCTATCTTGCCGCGCCGTTGGTGAGTCCTGCCAAGCTCAGGCAATGGGAAGCGAACCGGCCCGGCCGCAACTATGCGGTCGTGCCCGGCATCGACCTGACCATGCTCGACGTTGACCCAAAGCACGGTGGCGATGCGAGCTTGTTTGACCTTGAGCTTGAATATGGACCACTGCCGCCGACGTTTACTGTGAGAACACCGAGCGGCGGCACGCATTATTATTTTCGTGGTCTGCACAGGTACAAGCTCAACTTTCGCCCCGGCCTCGACGCGCCGCAATATGCGGTCGCACCGTGGTCGATGTGGAATGGCAAGCGATATGAAGTCATCGACAGCCGCGAGCCGGTGTCCGTCCCCAATTGGTTGCCGGAAGTAATCGGCACGCCCGATGAAAGCCCGGACGTTGAGCAGATTTCCGAAGTCGAGCTTGACCAAGCCGACAACATCGCATGGGCAATTCATCATCTGAGATACGATGCCGCACCGAGCATCCAAGGGAAGGGCGGCGAGTTTGCTTTGTTGCTCGCGTTCGGTGCGCTCAAGGATCACGCCATATCGAAGTACAAGGCAATCGAGCTTATCGACGAATGGTACAACAAGGAGCCGCGTTGCTCGCCGCTGTGGTTGCGCGGCGATGGCCCGGTTGAAGATCGCCTTGACGTGAAAGCCGAGAACGCATGGCGATACCTGGTCAAGACACAGCCCGGCAGTGTGACGGCCAAAGCCGAATTCTCGGACGCCGAGAGGGTGACCGAAGCCGAACTAGCGCCACATAGGGCAGCGGCGGCGGCATACGACGCCGATCCGAAACGCATCAAGGCGCGGGCCGCCAAGATCAAGAAGCAAAAACGGCGCGCACTGTTGCCCGCGACATGGCGTCCGCCACGACGGGGGCGATCATGAAAGAAAAACCGATCCTTGACCCTAGCAACCCGCTTGAGTGCGCCCGTAAGTTCAAGAGCGCTGTGCGCCCGAATATCTTGTCGCCGCAGCTAAGGTGGTGGTGGGACTATGACGACAAGGCACACTGCTATCGGGAAGTGCCGCAAGCGACTATGCAACGCGATATGCAGAAGTTTCTCGACAACGCGCTCAAGAGAACCGAGCAATCCATTGTGCCGTTCAATCCATTCCCGGAGGATGTGCGGCGCATCCTTGAGAGTTTGCAAAACGAAGTGCATCAGCCGCCCGAACAATCCAAGCCGCCGATGTGGCTCGACGAGGAGCACCGCGAGATCGACCCTCGCATGATACTGCCTTGCGCAAATGGGTTGCTCAACATCAAGACGCGGGAGCTTACGGAGCACACGCCGAAGTTCTTTTGCAACTACTGTCTGCCGCACGGATACTATCCAAATCAGGAAGTCCCGGAGCTTTGGCTTAAATCGGTCGATGAATGGTTTAACGGCCGCCAACATCTGACCGACGCACTGCAAGAGGCGTTCGGTTACACGCTGAGCACCAATCGGAACATGCAAAAGATTTTCTTTGCTCGCGGCGTTCGCGGCAGCGGCAAGGGCACGACATTTCGAGTCCTGAGCGCGCTGTGCGGTGAGCAACAAACCACGTCGTTGTCGCTTTCCATGCTCGGCGAGAAGTACGGCCTTGAGCCGTGCCTCGATAAGCTAGTGCTCATGATCCCCGACATAACAATGGGCACACAGATGACCATGGGCGAGGCCGCATCGCGGCTCAAGTCAATCTCAGGACAGGACGCGCTCGGTGTGCGCCGCGTTGGCATCACATCCATCCCTAATGTTTATCTGTTTTGTCAGTCATGGCTCGGCGGCAATGTCCTGCCGAACTTCAAGGATGACACCGACGCGCTCATGCGCCGGTTGCTCGCCTTCCCATACGACAACACGTTTGAGGGCAGCGAGGACTTCGACCTGACCGACAAGCTCACGTCGCCGGATATGTTGGCAGGCATCTTAAACTGGTCGCTCGCTGGCCTCGACCGTCTCATGGAGCGCGGCAAGTTTGAGGAATGGCCTGAGAGCCGCGAAATCAAGACCGAGCTTATGCGTCTCGGCAATCCGGCCGCCGCGTTCGTCTCGACGTGTTGTGATCTGAAATCCGGCACCGAGATTGATAAGGCCGACCTGTACAAAGCGTATGCCGATTACATGACCGAGCACGACATGGACCCGCTCGACGACATTCGATTTGCGACCAAGCTCAAGGAGGCAGTGCAAGCGTCCGGCCGGATGCTCGGCGAGTATCGGGCGACGGCGGATGATGGCAAGCGACCGAAGGCATGGAAGGGCATTCAATTGAACGCCGACTATCGTGTCAGGTACTACCAGCACAACCCGGATTTGGTCGAGCTAGTCGGCGAGGAGAACCTTTCGACGATTGCGACCGAACCGCGATCCGGTCGGCCGATTTTCAAGGCTGACGCCGCCCGCGACTTCGACGACTGATTTTTCCGTTTTAGTCGAGAAGTCACCTTAGACACCTTAGTCACCATGCCTCCCGCTCATTCCACGGAAATCTCATAGAGCGACTGTGGGTGATGGTGACCATAGTGACTAAGGTGACTTTTGGGGCCGGTTTGAACCGTTTGAACTGTGCGGCAGCCCAAGATGGGTGCCTCGACGACGGCTCAGCGCCTCGACGACCGGGCAAAATGGGGCGCTAACCATACTTTCACTTTCACTATGATTTTGGAGTCGCGTTAACGGTTTGTTAAGACCTTGGCGCGATCAGCCGCCCGGCCGTTAAGCTCTCGGCATTCGGGGTCGGAAACGCCGCGCCCGATTTCCCGCAATGGACGGTCACGTCTTCGATGGCTGCCTGTACTCTGGCGCGGATCACTGTACTGGTCATCGTCAAGGATCGCGCCGCGCCAACATGGTGACGGCGTCTTAACCCCGGAATTTCGGTCGCGTTGGTTTTCTATTTACGTTACCAGCGGCTCGGTTGCCCATCAAAATCGCTCAATTTTTAGCTGTTAACTCGACATGCCGAGCGAGCATAACGCCACGACGCCTCGCCATCGAGCGCAGCGCGTCGAGCGCGCGTGTTTGTTTGATCGCTCTCCGGGTGCTGAGGGGAATAAGGATAGTGCGCGTGGGACGGCGCGGCGCGGAGCAATGGGGTCAGGATTGCAGCGGCAGGGTCGCGCCACGGCTAATGGGGCTTCTAGCTGTGACGTGGGGGTCCTCTGCGATCCGACCCCGCGAAATTTGCGAGCCGGGAATGTTGCCGGGCCGTGCACACGATCAAGCAAAAGAGAAAAGTGAAGCGCCGCGCTCCGCAGCTACCGGCGAGCACGAAGCCGATTAAGTTTGGAACGAAAAAGTGTGCCCGTCGCCGTTGCTCTTGGCAGGCGCATCGCCACTGCGGCGTCGATCAAGATGTTCGCGACAATACCATCGGCCGGTGCTGGCTTCTTGCTCGACAGCAGTTTTTTCGCAACATTCATCCGGTGTCACCGGCCCCGGCCGCTTCTTTTGGACTAAGAACATGCATCGCTTGTTGGTCATTTGAGCTTTATCCTTGAGCCGACCCAATAAGGTCTTAAAACTAATATCCGAGAGTGTGTAGGGCTTTGGCCGCGAACCAAATATGAATGATCCAGCGGCAGCAAGCTTGTGCATCTCATCATCGGGACTCATTCTGCCCGCTGCGACTTCGCGATTGGTAATCAGCGCCATGACGTGCGTATCGAGATTGTTGGTATCGTTGCCAATCATTCCTTCTTTAATCAGCAACAGATTGTAGTCCTCGCGACGAAACTTCTTGAATGCTTCTAGGTCCTCCGGGCGTATGTTTCGCTCGACGTGATCCATGATCGTCTTGTGCACGCCAAGCAATGCCTCTCGGTCTCGCGCCGTGGTCGCGCGATCATGTTCCGCGTGAATTTCGTCTCTTATACGGGACCAATCTAGCGTCGCACCTTCAACGGCGGTTTCCGCTCGCAACCGCTGTAAGAAGTCGGTGACGGTCATCTTACGTCGTGCCCCATGTCCGACGCCGACTATAGCTTGACGCCGAGCAATTCCACAATGCGCTTGCTGATCTTCGCTTGGGCGGCTCGCATCGCGGGACCCGCGTTGACGATCATCCGCACGAAGTATTCAACCGGAACGACGTTCACTCTTTTGCTTGTCGATCAATGCGTGCGCCTTGCGTTCGAGCACCTGTAGTTCATTGCTGATTGATCGGGCGAGTGCTGTATTGTTGCTCGCCTGTGCTTCTTTCAGAGCGTTCTCTAGGTCATTTATATCCATCATGATCCCCGCCATCTCGTTGCCCCACGCATAGACCGGATCGTTTTTCATGCGCTCCGTGTGACCAACATTTACAACGCGATATTGTCCATCGACCATGATGCCCGTTGGGCCTTCTCCCTCCGGGAAACCAAGGCTCTTGTTTATCTCTTTGAGAAGCCTATTCGCCTCCCGGACATTTTGTTGCTGGTCTTGACTGGCGGCTTCCTGCGCCGGGTCGGGATCGAAACGATTTTTGCCTTTGATGCCGGGCAGTGCGCCTAACGCAATGAGGCCGATGCCGCTAATCACCCCTTCAACCTGACTTCCTTGCGAGCGCATCATGAGCGGCAACACGGCCAGCACCACGAAGAACGCAATGAGCAACAATCCAGATTGGTTTAAGTCATGCAGCCGTTTCGTTGCGACGGCCATAATTGACACAACCCACAGGATGCACCAAAGGCCGCCGATACCCGCCACGATCATATTGTCGGGAACGGTCGTCTCAACGGCGACGACGACGGCCATCGTCATGGCGAAAGCAATGCCGTAGCCAATCCAGAAATTCGTCCGATTGAAGCGGCCGTAAAAGGAAAAGCAATACCTCAGTGCGCTCATCATGGCACCAATCCATTACGGTCAGGCGCTTGTGGCGAAAAGCGCGAGTGTGCAGACTGAATGGGCGGCAGTCTATTTTCTCGCGCGGCGTACTTAGCGATCATTTCGTCAACCCATTGGTGATAGCGCGCTCGCGCGTGCCACAGTGAGCCGCCGCTATAAAGCAGAATAGCACCCCCGCCGATCAACAGCGGGACCCATGCGACGGCGAGAGCGCCTATTAAGAGGGCGACAAAAACTGCAATGAGGATTGCCCGTTTCAACGGCGGCATTTGCTTGGCGGCGGCAATCCGCTGCCGTTCGTCAGGACTGAGATAGGGCGCGCGTTGTAGGAAGGCTTCGCGGCCCTCCAACACGATTTGTCGGCCAACATCTATTTCTTGCTCCGGTGTGAGCTTTGGCGGTGCCCACAGATAGATGTTGTAGCGGATATACATTGCTTTGGCTCAAGCGCGTGAGACACCGGCAAGTTCGTCGAGCATTTGATTTCGCAATGGAGTAACCGGCGTGCAGTCTCTAAAACCAATCGCTAACTGTTGTCGCGGGCCAGCTGTTGGTGCCACTCCCGGCTAAGTGCGCCTCGACAATGGCCCTCGCGCGTCTCAATACATCGCGGTGATTCCAATCGAGCGCGGCAAGCTGAGTAAGGCAGTCTGTTTCGCTCATGGCGCGTCTCCCGTTTCCGGCCACGACTATAGCGCGGGGAATAATCCGCACGGCGGAAACCCTCTAACCCGCGTCAATTATAAACCGAGCAACCCGACAACGCGAGCCACTCCCGCCCGCTTTCGTTCTGCGCTAAGATCGTGCGGGGCTTGAGGGATGGGCCATGCCGCGCCTTGTCTATTCCAATGAGAAGCATGGTCAAGGGGCAACAATCGAATTGGATTCTAAGGAAGTGGTTGTTTGTTCAATCGCGCAAATGGGCGTGCTGGTTTTCTTGTATAACAACAAAAGTCTGATCGGCAGCATCTTGAGCAACTTTTGGGGCGCACGGCTCTACAAACAAAGCGACGTGTACAAAAACGCCCGGACGGCACAAGCTCTGAGCGAGCTTTACCCCGACGTGGCCGAACCGCTGCGCAAGTTAAACAATCCGGTGCTCATTGTGTTTGCTAACGCCATCTGGCATTGCAGATCGGCGGCCGAAGTGTGCACGGTTCTCAATGAGGCCGCCGCGAACTTGTCACATTTGTAGTCAGGTCCCCGGAGAATTTCTGAGCTTCCATAGAAGCCCTGCGACGCCGAGCAACGTTTTATCACCCAATCGTTCGACTAAGCTATCAACTGCGAGACTGACCTTGATCTTAAGGTCCCCTGCATTCTTTGCATCAGTGGTCCGCACAAAATCTGACAGACTTTTGCGCTGGGCGACGTAGACCAACTCATCCAACAAGATTAGCAGCGCATAGTTCCTAAGGTGCCTGCCCTCAGTGAGTGCTTTCCAATAGATTGTATGGTACAAAACAACAAGTAAAGCTAACACCACTGTTGCTATGATCCATGCCATGCTGGCACCCCGCTATTTGAAAAGATCAGCGGAGATGGTTTTAGTACCCGCACAACAAGCGGCAAGGTCATCGCCTGAAATGCTGTGCCCGTTGCCGTCTCCAATGGTGACGCTCATATGCCCTTCCGCTATGAGATTGCAGGCGTGAGCGAGCGCGGATTTTAGGTCATCGACCTGATCGAGTGCATGTGGACTTTGGCGGTCGCTCGATCCTCTATGCGTAACAAAATAGGTCATTTTGCACTCCCCTCTACGCGCGTTTAATTCAGCACTCGCAAAAGGCGCGGTCAATGGCCTTAGCAACTGCTTTGCGCTATGATCGCGGCGGCAACATTGGGAACGGCAATGCCTCGCCTTGTCTATTGGAACGAGAAGCACGGCCAAGGTGCAACAATCGAACTGGACTCCAAAGAGCGCGTTGTTTGCTCAATCGCGCAAATGGGCGTGCTGGTCTATTTGCACGATCATCGCTCCTTACTTCGCAACATCCTAAGCAGTATTTGGGGCGCACGACTTTACAATCAGCGCGACGTGTACAAGAATGCGCAGACGGCGCAGGCACTAAGCGAGCTTTACCCGGACGTGGCCGAACCGCTCCGCAAATTCAAAAATCCCGTGCTCACGGTGTTCGCTAATGCCATTTGGCATTGTGGTTCGGCGGCCGAAGTGTGCACCGTCTTGAATGAGGCCCCGAACAAGCTCCCGGAGCTAGAGGGGCAGGCGTCAAAGGGACACATCCAGAGTGCATTTGAGGCCGCGAAGGATCGGCCACCGAGAATCGGCTAAGGTAACGCCTATGATTTCGGCGTTTGCGGCGGAATTTTTCTGGAAATCCCTGCGGGATTTTCGCGCATGGATCGGAGTTGCCGGTCTTGCGTTGGCAGCTATCGGCGGCGTGACCGGCCGATCAACTATTCTGCCGACATGGTTCTGGCTTTTCGTAGCATTTGCTTCCGCTATTTCGATGGCGATCCGCGCCGAGTGGAAAGCCTACCGAGATGAGAAGGCGAAAATCGAACCTGACATGAAACTCGTCGATGTGGTGAAGCGGATCGTTGGCAGCGACGATATTCTTGTGGGAGAAAATTGCAGCAAGACCGGCAGCGCATTGCTGACGATCCGCGAGAGTGGGCACCTTGGTAAAATCGCCGTGTGGGGCAGACGCGACGTGCTCACCGAAGATATGGACCTATACCCGCGTACCCCGATCCCGGCTGAATATTGGGACGAATTCGGCATCGACTATTTGAGGTTCACTGACGACCAGAAGGGCGAGAGCCGCCGGGTGCGTGGTCAGCCGGGACAAAAGCGTGTACCCAACACAACCACGACCACAATTCACGTCGTTCCGATACCGGATGTTCACTACTGCGACTTTTGGTATTCCGCTTGTCAAGTCGAAAAGAATTGGCCGCTCCCCAAACGACGGGTCAAGTTGCAATGGCCTATTAAATCGGCCGGCGCAGAGTAGAGGAAAAATCGTTGGAAGCGTCGTGCGCCACGGTCCCGCTGGTCGGACAACGAAAAGGCCGCAGCGCTGCGTTCGCTGCGGCCTCCTAATTCCACGTCCTGACCAGAAGCGGCGTTAATGTAGCCGAAACTTATTGACGACTGGTTAGCCGACGATCACGCGCTGCTCGAATGGCAATCCCGGCGTCGGACTTGACGCCATCGCATAGAGCGCATGATTGCGCCGATGGTTGTGGGACCAAATCGCGTCATCATGCTGTCGGAACGCCCACGATGCGACCGATGCGACGTGCGGGCTGTGGTATCCGCGCAAAAACGACTGATCCTCTTTCGGAACCGCGCTCGTGCTCGTGCTCACCGGGATCGTCGTAATCTCCGTGCTCACGGGAACCGTCGAAATGGTCGTGCTCGTGGGCATCGGCGAAATGCCCCGGTAGAAGTCGTCGAAATTATTCATCATAGCACATCCGTTGCCGAGAATCGGCGCTGGACGGCACTCTACACGAAAACCCGTCAATTCGCCACTGGCGCAAAACCTTGCGCCGTGTCAGTGACGTGTCTTGCGCCGACCGTGCTCGGCCTTCGTTTTCGGCACCGTGATTGAGCAGTACAGCGGCGACGGCTTGGTGACCTTCGGCAGCGCCGCGTAGTACGCTTTCAAGCTCGCCATATCGATGAGCGTGCGCGGTCCCGATTTGCGAGCCTCGATCTTCTTGTCGGCGATCAAGCAAGTCAGCGTGCGCTTGGACACAGAGAGGAACGCCGCAGCATCGCGCGGCGAGAGTGCTAGGGGTTCCATGATTGGACCCTCCGTATTGGAAGGTCCGTCTGGCGCGAGACTTCAAAGGCCGGGGGACTATCAGCCGATGCTCGGTCGCCGTCCGATTAGCGCGGCCCCGTGACCTAAAAGTCCGGTTAACCATGGTCGGCAAGCGATGGCCCGACCGTGAGCAAACAACTATTCAGCAACGCCTCTCATGTCAACATCGAGCGCGCATGGGCCATGGTGAGACAGATGCAGTACAGTGAAACGATGCAGTGCAGCCGCCAAGGCCGATGTGAGAAGTGCCCATTTTATGCGGGTTTTAGCGGGTTTTCGCGCTGATCTAGGCGAGACTAAGCGAGAACCCTCCCAAACACAACGCTGATCGGAGCAGCCGTGCAGGAGGCCTCGTATACCGTCCCAGGCGACGTTCGCGCCACTATCGTGCGCATTCTCGCTTATATGGGCGCGCTGGCGATCCTCGCCATCGCGGCGGCCAGCCTTTTCCGCACCCCGGCGGGCATCGCGGCGATACGGCCGGCGCCGTTGCCGGAATGGATCAATGTCGGGCGCCCGCATCCGGCCTTCGACATGCAGATGCCGGAGCTCCCCGCTGACGGTTTCAATTACGCGATCCTGCGGCGAAACGTCGATGGCGCGCGCAAAGATGTGCTGAGCTGGGGCGAGCCGGCCGGCGGCGGCCCCTATGTCTTGGTGGAAATCTACCGGCCGGGTGCCGCCAGCGAGCGCTTCATGGACGCGCCGAGCGAGATCGCCGCGCGCATTGTCGGCTTCACCGTTACCGACGACGTCAAGCCGGTGGGCGAGATCGACAGCAAATTCGGCACCGCATCGCTGGTCGATTTCGCCATTGCCGTGCCGGGAACCCATAATGCACGGCAGCGCCGTTGCCTCGGCTTCGCGCGCCCGTTCGACGACCCGCCGCTGCAGATCGCCGGCTGGTATTGTAACGCGGACGAACAGCCCGTCGACCGTGCGACGCTCGCTTGCGCGCTCGACCGGCTGACCATCCTGTCCGCGGGCAGCGACCCCGAAGTGGGCGGGCTGTTCGCGCGCGCCGAGCTCAAGCGCACGTTCTGCGGCGAGCGCAATCCGATCCTGGCGGCTACGCCGGAACGCGATGTGCCGATGCCCGTTCCGCACCGCGTGCGGTTTACCGGCAGGGTCCGGCCGCGCGCGCGATAGGACCGCAAGTTCTGGGCTTTACGGCCCTACCGAACGAAATGTGGCAGCAATATCCGCCGGAACTACCGGTAACCTGAATAGGTTACCGGAACGCTGTTGCGGCCGGTTAAACCCGGCTACATTGGGGTGCTTCGACCTGCGCCGAAAGCGAGGAGCCATGTATCCAGTCGTGCGTCCCTTTGCCGTCATTGCCGCCACCATCGCCGTGCTTTCGGCATCGGGCGTCTGCGCCGACGCTGCGACCAAGAAGCCGCTGCAGCCCGCAGTCGAGCGCTCCGCCAGCGGGACCATCATCCAGCCGACCACCACCATTATCCCCGATGGCAACGGCCACCGCACTATCATCATCATTCCCCGGCACCGCTCCTATCTCGATACCGGGACGGAAGTTTCGGTCGGCGACCGCGACTACCGCGATTACA
Organism: uncultured Alphaproteobacteria bacterium; assembly: GCA_963731805.1. Lineage (GTDB taxonomy): Bacteria > Pseudomonadota > Alphaproteobacteria > Rhizobiales > Xanthobacteraceae > BOG-931. The sequence continues at coordinate 631,515 of CAVSWY010000020.1, read as the reverse complement.
TGCTGCCGCCCGGCGGCGATCCCGGCCGGCCGAACTGGTTCATGGGGCCCGACGTGCAGGGCGACGGCGGCTACCCGTTGGCGCGCCCGTTTTATATTCCAGGATTAAATCCAAACACGCCGTTCTGACGTTTGATACATCGGTCGGAGGCGGCCGGCCCTCTCCAGAGCGACGGTTCTCTTATGACTTTTTGGCGGCGTCAGTGGCGCAGCATTCGCAAGCGTGTCGTGCGCGCGCGGTACGGCGACCGATCATTCGTTAGCGATTATCTCGGCGCCAATTTCCTGGTCCGCCTCGATAAACGTTATCGGGCGCGAGATTGCATTCCGTTCGTTCGAGCGCGATCGAATTGAGAATTTCATCGCCTTATGCAAGGAGACCAAGCCCGATCTGTTTTTGGATTTGGGCGCGAATTGCGGCGTCTACACCTGCATATTGCTGAAAAACGATTACGTCCCGCGTGCCGTCGTGTTCGAACCGGATCGCGAGAATGCCGATCTTCTGAGGGCAAATCTGGAGATCAACAATCTCTTGACACGGGTCGAGTTTCATCAAGCCGCGGCCGGCATGACGAACGGCAGCGCGACGCTGGTGCCGGGCCCGCCCGAGAACAAGGGTCAATCACGGATCGAGAGCGGCACCGCGGGTGATACGATCGACGTCGTGGCGCCCGACGACGCCGTGCCTGCAATCGGCAAAACGCTTGCCATCAAGATCGATGTCGAGGGTTATGAGTGTCAGGCGCTAGCCGGTATGGCGCGGCTGTTATGCGAAAATCGCGGCTTTGTGCAAATCGAAAGCTACGATCACGAGCCGGAGGTCACGGCGAAAATGGCGGCCGCCGGCTATATGCTGGTCACCGACATGCGGCCCGATTTCGTGTTTTCCAAACGGTGAGCGGCGTCGTTACGCCGCTAGCCGCTCCAATTCGCCAACCACCGCCTCGCCCATCTCGGAAGTGCTGACGATCGTGCAGACCTCCGACTTGATGTCGGCGGTACGCAGCCCCTTGGCCAGCACGGCAGCGATCGCGGCATCGAGCCGGTCGGCTTCCTTGCCCATATTGAACGAATAGCGCAGCGCCATGCCGAACGAAGCGAGCATCGCGATCGGATTGGCCATGCCCTTGCCGGCGATATCGGGTGCCGAGCCGTGCACCGGCTCGTACATCGCCTTGCGCCGCTTGGTCTTGGCGTCGATCTCGCCGAGCGAGGCCGAGGGCAGCATGCCGAGCGAGCCGGTGAGCATCGCCGCGATGTCGGACAGCATGTCGCCGAACAGATTGTCGGTCACGATGACGTCGAACTGCTTCGGCCAGCGCACCAGCTGCATGCCGCCGGAGTTGGCCAGCATGTGCTCGAGCTGCACGTCTTTGTAATCGCGCGCGTGGACGGCTTCGACCACTTCGTGCCACAGCACGCCGGTCTTCATCACGTTGCGCTTCTCCATCGAGGTGACTTTGTTGCGCCGCGCCCGCGCCAGCTCAAAGGCAACGCGGGCGATGCGCTCGATTTCGTAGGTGTCGTAGACCTGCGTATCGATGGCGCGCTTCTGGCCATTGCCGAGATCGGTGATGGTTTTCGGCTCGCCGAAATAGACGCCGCCAGTGAGCTCGCGCAGGATGACGATGTCGAGGCCGTCGATCGCCTCGCGCTTGAGGCTCGAAGCTTCGGCGAGCGCCGGATAAACGATGGCGGGGCGGATATTGGCAAACAGGCCGAGGTCCTTGCGCAGCCGGAGCAGCCCCGCTTCCGGCCGCACGTCGAATGGCACCTTATCCCATTTCGGGCCGCCGACGGCGCCGAAGATCACCGCGTCGGCCGCATGAGCCTTCGCCATGGTGGCATCTGTGATGGCCACTTTGTGCGTGTCGTATGCGGCGCCGCCGACAAGATCCTCTTCACTTCGGAAATCGGCAATGCCGGTCTTGGCGTAATAGGCAAGGAGACGTTTGACCTCGGCCATGACTTCGGGACCGATGCCGTCGCCGGCGAGAAGGAGGAGATTGTAGCTGGCCATGAACGACGCCTCGTGAAAATGAGGCGAGATAGCTAAAGGGCCGCGCTCGGCTTGGCAAGCCGCAGTTGAGCGGCGCTAAATCGATACGAACCCGTAACTCTGAGTCACTTACAACCCGCTGAACCAGTTATAGCCCTGGTTCTCCCAGTAGCCGCCGGCGTCGTTGTTCTGCACCCACATGGCGGTGACGTATTTTGGATTCTTGAAGCCAAGCTTGGTGGGAATGCGGATCTTGATCGGGAAGCCGTAGGCCTGCGGCAGCGTCTTGTTGTCGAATTTGAGCGTGAGTTGCGTCTGAGGATGCAGCGCGCTCGGCATGTCGATGGTGTTGGAATAGCCTTCGGCGCACTGAAACCAAACATATTTGGCTTTGGTATCGGCGCCGATCAACTTGAGAAAATCGGACAGTCGCACGCCCTGCCAGGAGCCGATCGCGCTCCAGCCCTCGACGCAGACCAGACGCGTGATCTGCGACACCTCCGGCAGCTTGTTCAGCTCGGCAAGCGTCCACGGATTCTTGTTGTCGACGAGGCCGCCAATCTCGAGCTTGTATTTGTCGCCGTCGATATCGGGCGCCTCATCCTCGGAATAGTAGGCGTTGAACGGAAACGGCCGCGTAATCGCGCTCTCCGGAAAGGTCGGCGCCAGCGTCGTCTCGCTGAACAGCCGCGCTTGAACCCAGTCGTTGAAATTGGAGATGACGCGCAGCGCGTTCTCTGAGGTCGGCCCGTCGATGATGTCGCAGCCGGTCAGCATCGCCAGCGCGCCGAGGCTGGTGGCGCCGCGCAAGAACAACCGTCGCGACGGGTCCGGCAACAGCTTGGCCGCGTCTTTGATCAGAAGCTGAGGATCGACGCCTTTTGCCGGCTGGCGCGGTCGCGACATCGCATTCTCCCTTCAACGGCCGAAGATCATGGCGCGCAGGCTCTTCGGAACGATCAGCGACAGCACGACATGCACCGTGAGAAAGCCAACGATCGTGGCCATGGCGAAAAAATGCACATAACGCGCAGTATTGTAGCCGCCGAAAAAGTCGGTCAGATATTTGAGCTGCACGGGCTTCCAGATCGACAGGCCCGACAGCACGATGACGACGCCGGCCAAGATAACCCCGAGATACAACAGCCGCTGCACCGCGTTGTAGACCGCAAGGTCGTCATGCGCGAGCCGACCGCGCAATGCGGCGCCGAGATCGCGCATGACTTCGCCGAGCTGGATAGGAAAAAGCTTGCGGCGGAATCGGCCGGTGGCGATGCCGAGCGTGACATAGACGATGCCGTTGACGACCAGGAGCCACATCGCGGCGAAGTGCCACAGCAACGCGCCGGCCAGCCATTCGCCGAGCGCAAAGTGACTTGGAAAGTAAATGAAATTGAACAAAGGCGATGCGTCATAGATCTGCCAGCCCGAACCGATCATCATCAGGATGGCGAGCGCATTGATCCAATGCGTCACGCGCACCCAGAGCGGATGGATCAGAGCCCCTGCCGCCGTATCGGGCAGCGCGGCTGAATTGCCGGCAACTTCTGCGGTCATGGCGCAGGCTTCTACCAAATCGCGGGCGCACGCGCGCCTCACATTTGTGTCAGGCAAAGAACCTCTCCCCGCACCGCGGGGAGAGGTAATGCCCCATTTACGGCATCAGCACCGTGTCGATGACGTGAATAACCCCGTTCGACTGCAAAACATCCGCAATCGTGACGTCGGCCACGTCGCCCTTGGTGTCGGTCACGATGAGCTTACCGGGGCTGGGTTCCTTCACGGTGAGATCCTCGCCCGCAACCGTCTTCAGATGCGCTTCGCCCTCGCCGTCCTTGACCGCTTTCATGAGCTTGACCGCGGTCATGCGGCCGGGGACGACGTGATAGGTCAGCACCTTCGTGAGCGTCGCCTTGTTCTCGGGCTTGAGCAGGTTGTCGACGGTGCCGGCCGGTAGTTTGGCGAAGGCCGCATTGGTCGGCGCGAGCACCGTGAACGGGCCGGGGCCTTCGAGCGTCTGCACCAGACCGGCGGCCTTCACCGCGGCGACTAGCGTGGTGTGATCCTTGGAGTTCACCGCATTCTGGATGATGTTTTTCGACGGATACATCGGCGCGCCGCCGACCGTCACGGTCTTCTCCGACATTTGCGCGTAGACCGGAGCGGACGCCAAGGCGCCGAAAGCAAGAGCAGCCGCGGTGGCGAACAGAACGAAACGCTTGGACATAGTCGTCTCCATTTTTCGTTGAGGTTGCGGCGGCGAACCGCCGGCGACGCGGGATAGACTGCGCCGTCGGCAACAGCTACGGGGCGTTACCGCGGAGGTTTCAGCCGTGCGGTCACGGCTGCGTGAACACTTCCCCAACGTCATCCAGTAGGCTATGAAGCGCGCGCCAAAATGCCGGGTTTCGCGTTCGAATTTCGAAGTAAAGGTGTTGCAGAATGTCGAAGACCAGTCCCGGTAATTTTTTTGAAGATTTCCGGATCGGCCAGGTGATCCGCCATGCCACGCCGCGCACGGTCACCGTGGGGGATGTCGCGCTCTATACCGGCTTGTTTGGCGGGCGCTTTGCCGTGCAGTCGTCGGACGTCTTCGCCAAGACAATCGGTTACCCGCGCTCACCGATCGACGATCTTCTCGTTTTCCATTTCGTGTTCGGCAAGACCGTGCCCGACGTGTCACTCAACGCGGTGGCCAATCTCGGTTACGCCAATTGCTGTTTCCGCAACCCGGTCTATCCCGGCGATACGCTCAACGCCCAATCCGAGGTGATCGGACTGAAGGAGAACTCGAGCCGCAAGACCGGCATCGTCTATGTGCGCACCACCGGTTACAACCAGGAGCAAAAGCCGGTGCTTGAATATGTGCGCTGGGTAATGGTGCGTAAAGGCGACGAGGCGGCACCGGCGCCCGGCGATCATGTGCCGCGGCTGCCGACCGCGCTTGAGCCGAAAGTGCTGGGCGAGGCCTGCCCGGCGATCAACGTGACGGCTTACGACCTCGAACTTGCCGGCAGCGCTCACAAGTTCGCGGATTATGCCATCGGCGAGAAGATCGATCACGTCGACGGCATAACCGTCGAGGAAGCCGAGCACATGATGGCGACGCGGCTTTACCAGAACACCGCGCGCATTCATTTCGACCAGTTCGCCGCCAAGCAAGGCCGCTTCGGCCGGCGGCTGATTTACGGCGGCCATGTCATTTCGCTGGCGCGCTCGCTCTCGTTCAACGGGCTCGCGAATGCTTTCCACGTCGCCGCCATCAACGGTGGCCGCCATGTCGCGCCGCTGTTTGCCGGCGGCACCGTCTATGCCTGGTCGGAAGTCTTGGCCAAAGCCGAGCTGCCGGGGCGCGAGGATGTCGGCGGCTTGCGTCTGCGCACTGTCGCGACCTGCGACAAGCCCTGCGCCGATTTCCCGTTCAAGACCGGCGAGAAGTACGATCCGGCCGTGCTGCTCGACCTCGATTATTGGGTGCTGATGCCGCGCTGATGGAGCCGGGGGGCTCTTTCATTAGCAAACGTCCGTGAGACAGCCGCTCGACTTTCGCTCTCGAAAGTCGGGTGCTGCGATCGATCATTGCTGTGATCTATCTTCTTGTGTCGGCACATGCGCGGGCTAAACCGACATAGTTATGCGTGGGGAGTTAGTGAGAAAACACGAAGTAGCACTGTCTTTTGACGAAATTTATCGAACTGATACCGCCGGCGGCATTGCCGTGGAGAACCTCCAGATCGAGAGCGCCAACAGGAGGCACGGACATCCTTATGAACCGATGCCAATGAGATTGTTTGAGAGTTTGCTCGCGAGCGCCCACGTGCGGCACGAAGACTACGTCTTTGTGGATTTTGGCTCTGGAAAGGGACGTACTCTTCTTCTTGCGTCACACTACCCGTTCAAGAAAGTGATCGGCGTCGAATATGCACTGGATTTGCATACGGTGGCCTTAGCGAACGTTGCGCAATATCGAAGCCGGAACCGACGTTGCTTAAATGTAGAGGCCGTGCACATCGATGCAGCGGAATACGTGGTGCCCTTGGAGCCAATGATTTGCTTCTTCTTCAATCCGTTTGATGAAAAAATAATGAGGACGGTTCTCGCCAACTTTAAAAATCACTGGGTCACCATCCCAGAGACGTAAAATTTATTTCTTACATACCGCGGCATGTTCATTTGTTTGACGAACTTGATTTTTCCAGAAGCCAACTAACGGCTCGTGAAGCCACTTCAGAAGATTTTCGTGAATCCGCCCAACGTCGACTGTGGGATGAGGGGGGACGGGCTACGCCTTCGCCCTTAAATGCTCGACCAATTGTCGGGCATAAGCCGGCAAGTCGGCGCGGCTTTTGACGCAAATCGTCAGATCGCGCACCGCCCAGGGGTCGGACAGTGTGACCGTTGCAATAGCCATGGTCTTCGACACACGGCGTGCGGTAGTTTCCGGCACGATGCCGATGCCGACATCGCATTCAACGAGCCGGCACACCGCGTCAAAACTGAGCAACTGCACGCGCAGGCGAAGCGGGCGGCCGGTACGCGCCGCCTTGGCGGCGAGGAACCGCTGCAGCGCGCTGGCGCGCGCGAGACCGACGAAGTCGTAATCGAGCACGTCCTCAAAGCCGATCTTGGCGCGCTTAGCGAGCGGATGATCGCGCGCCACCACGAGGACGAAACGGTCGCGGCGGAACGGATAAGTCTCCAACGCACCGGCATCGACGGTGCCGGCGACAATACCGATGTCAGCGACGCCTTCGGCGATCAGCCCGACGATCTCGTCGCTGAGCCGTTCTTCCAGGTCGACGCTGACACTCGGATGCCCGGCGAGGAACGAGGACAACGCTTCCGGCAAGAATTCGGTCAAGGCGTTGGTATTCGACAACAGCCGGATCTGCCCCGCCATGCCGCCGCCATAGGCGCCGAGATCTTCGTGCAGCCGCTCGGACTGGCGCAGGATAGCGCGGGCATGCTGCAGCAGGGTGCGGCCGGCTTGCGTCGGCGTCACGCCCTGGCGGCCGCGCGTCAATAGCGGCACCCCGAGCACGGTCTCCATGTTGCGGATGCGGGTCGACGCCGCGGCAAGCGCCAAGTGCGCACGCTCGGCGCCGTGGGTAATGCTGCCAGCTTCAACCACATGGCGAAAGAGGCTGAGATCGACCAGGTCAAAGCGCATCGGGAGAAGTCAGCCTTCGTATTATGCGAAGTCAGGCTTAATATATTGCCCATTGTATCCTGATTTCTCAAGACTATCCTTTCGCGGAATACGAAATCTTACTGACCTGAATATCTGCAAATTCGCGCCCCGTTGCATTGCAGCAGGTTCGCGAATTGGATAGGAACGGGTCCCAAGCTCGGCGCGCCGCCGCCGAACGAATCCGGATGATGCCGATGGCAGAAATACGCTCGCTCGAAGCACGCACCCCTGGCGAGCGGCCGCTGTCGCCGCATTTGCAAATCTACCGGCCGATGCTGACGATGATGATGTCGATCGCGCATCGCATCACCGGCTTTGCTCTTTATTTTGGAACGCTTCTGCTGGCGTGGTGGCTGATCGCCGCGGCGAGCCCCAACGGCTATGCGCGGTTTCAATGGTTCGCCGGCTCCTGGATCGGCCGTCTCATCCTGTTCGGTTACACCTGGGCGCTCATCCATCACGTGCTCGGCGGCATCCGCCATCTGATCTGGGATACTGGGCGCGGTCTTGGACCCAGCGAACGCGAATGGCTGGCTGCCGCCAACCTGATCGGCTCGATCGGGATCACGATCGTCCTCTGGATTTTCGTATTGCTCACCATGGGGAGCTCGTGATGAGCGCTGTAAAACACATTCGCACGCCGCTGGCGCGCGTGCTCGGCCGCGGCGCGGCACGATCCGGCACTGAGCACTTCTGGCATCAGCGGCTCACCGCCGTCGCTAATATCCCGCTGACCGTCGCGGCGGTGATCATCCTGATCACGCTGCTTGGCCGCAATCAGGCCGCCGTGGCGCAGATACTCGGCTCGCCGCTCGTCGCCATCATCATGCTGCTGTTCGTGTTCTCGATCACCGTCCATATGCGGATCGGCATGGCGGTGATCATCGAGGATTACGTGCATGACGAATTGACCAAGCTGACTTTGCTGATGGCCAACACGTTCTTCACCTTCGCCGTCGGCCTGGCGGCGGTTTACGGCATCCTTAAGCTCTCCTTCGGATTGTGAGCATGGCAGAGACTGGCGCAAACGGCGGCAACAACGGCGGCGCAGCTCCCGCCGTCAACGGCCGCGCCTACCCAATCGAGGACCACGCCTACGACGTCATCGTTATCGGCGCCGGTGGCTCCGGCCTGCGCGCCGTGGTCGGCTGCAGCGAAGCGGGCTTGCGCACCGCCTGCATCACCAAGGTGTTTCCGACGCGTTCGCACACTGTCGCGGCGCAAGGCGGCATCGCCGCCGCGCTCGGCAATATGGGCGAGGACGATTGGCGCTGGCACATGTACGACACCGTCAAGGGTTCGGACTGGCTCGGCGACCAGGACGCCATCGAATATATGTGCCGCAACGCGCCCGAGGCGGTGTACGAGTTGGAGCATTGGGGCTTGCCGTTCTCGCGGCGCGAGGACGGCAAGATCTATCAGCGGCCGTTCGGCGGCATGACCACGCATTACGGCAAGGGCACCGCGCAGCGCACCTGCGCCGCCGCCGACCGTACCGGTCATGCCATGCTGCACACCATGTATGGCCAGGCGGTGCGCCATCAGACCGAGTTCTTCATCGAATATTTCGCCATCGATTTGATGGTGGACGACGACGGCCGCTGCCGCGGGGTCGTTGCCATCAATCTCGACGATGGCTCGATCCACCGCTTCTCGGCGCAGATGACCATCATCGCCACCGGCGGCTATGGCCGCGCCTATGCCTCATGCACCGGCGCGCACACCCAGACCGGTGACGGCAATGCCATGGTGCTGCGCGCCGGCCTGCCGCTGCAAGACATGGAATTCGTGCAGTTTCACCCGACCGGTGTCTACGGCGCCGGCGTGCTGATCACCGAAGGCGCCCGTGGCGAAGGCGCCTACCTGGTCAATTCCGCGGGCGAGCGTTTCATGGAGCGCTATGCGCCATCGGCGAAGGACCTTGCCTCACGCGACGTGGTGTCGCGCGCCATGACCATCGAAATTCGGGAAGGCCGCGGAGTCGGGCCGAAGAAGGATCACATCTTCCTCCATCTCGACCATCTCGATCCGAAAATCCTCGCCGAGCGGCTGCCCGGCATTACCGAATCCGCGCGCATCTTCGCCGGCGTCGATCTGACCCGGGAGCCGGTGCCGATCGTGCCGACGGTGCACTACAATATGGGCGGCATCGCCACGAATTATCACGGCGAAGCCGTGACCAAGAAGGATGGCAATCCCGACCAGATCGTGCCTGGGCTGATGGCGCTCGGCGAAGCGGCCTGCGTCTCGGTGCACGGCGCCAACCGACTCGGCTCGAATTCGCTGATCGACCTCGTGGTGTTCGGCCGCGCCGCGGCGCATCGCTGCGCGGAAATCCTCACGCCAAGCGACAAGCAGCCGGAGCTGCCAAAAGACAGCGCCGACCGTGCCTTGTCGCGGCTCGATAAATTCCGCAATGCCTCGGGTTCGACGCCGACCGCGCAATTGCGCGCCAAGATGCAGCAGGTGATGCAGACGAATTGCGCGGTGTTCCGCACCGGCGAAGTGCTGCAGGAAGGCTCCAAGCTTATTCACGACGTCCATAAAGGCATCGACGATGTGCGCGTGAGCGACCGTTCGCTGATCTGGAATTCCGACCTGATCGAGACCTTGGAATTCGTCAACCTGATCGAGCAGGCCGTGGTCACCATGGATGCCGCGGGCAATCGCACCGAAAGCCGCGGCGCCCATGCGCGCGAGGATTTCCCCGACCGCGACGACCAAAACTGGATGAAGCACACTTTGACCTGGCTCGATCCAGCCACCGGCAAAGTCACCATCGATAATCGGCCGGTGCACACCTACACGCTGACCAACGACGTGTCCTATATCGAGCCCAAGAAGCGGGTTTATTGAGGTTCCGATGGTTCAATTCACGCTGCCGAAGAATTCCAAAGTCGAGCAAGGTAAAACTTGGCCGCATGCGGCGAAGACCGGCGCCGAGCGCGAATACCGTATCTATCGCTGGAACCCGGATGACGGCCGGAATCCGCGCATCGACACTTATTACGTCGACACCGCCGATTGCGGACCGATGATTCTCGATGCGCTGATCTGGCTCAAGAACAACATCGACGCGACTCTGACTTTCCGGCGCTCCTGCCGCGAGGGCATTTGCGGCTCCTGCGCCATGAACATCGACGGCACCAATACGCTCGCCTGCACCAAGGCGATGGGCGAAGTCTCAGGCGCCGTGCGCATCTATCCGCTGCCGCATATGGCGGTGGTCAAGGACCTGGTGCCCGATCTCACCAATTTTTACGCCCAGCACGCCTCGATCGAGCCATGGCTGCAGACCAAATCGCCGACGCCGCCCAAGGAATGGAAGCAGAGCCACGAGGACCGGCAAAAGCTCGACGGACTCTATGAGTGCATCCTGTGCGCCTGCTGCTCGACCTCGTGCCCGAGCTATTGGTGGAACTCCGACCGGTATCTCGGGCCGGCCGCTTTGCTGCAGGCGCAGCGCTGGCTCGTCGATTCACGCGACGAAGCAACCGGCGAGCGGCTCGACAATCTGGAAGACCCGTTCCGGCTTTATCGCTGCCACACCATCATGAATTGCGCCAAGGCCTGCCCGAAGCACCTCAATCCGGCCAAGGCGATCGCCGAGATCAAGCGCGCGCTGGTCGAGCGGCAGGTGTAAGTCGGCAACGTAAGTCGACAGCGTAAGGAACCGCCCTCGCCGCTTGCCGTTATTGCGGGATGGCGGAGCAAGATCATCTCGCCCGTGTCTGGGACATTATCGAGCGCGTCGGCGTGTGCATGTTCACGACGCACTTTGCCGACGGCTTGCGGGCGCGGCCACTCGAGGCGCGCCCCGATCGCGACACCGGCCTGATCTGGTTCGTCACCGATATTCGCGGCGCCAAAGAGCATGAGATCGAGGCCGCGCACGACGTCGGTCTCACTTTCCTCGATTCCAAGGCGAATGCCTTTCTGTCGCTGACCGCGCGCGCGGAAGTCTGGCGCGATCGGGCCAAAGCCGCGGAGATCTGGAAGCCGACCGACAATATGTGGTGGCACGGACCGAGCGACAACAATGTCTGTGTGCTGCGGGTCACGCCGGTGACCGCGGAATTGTGGGACGGCCCGGCGAGCAAGGCCGTCGCCGCATTCGAATTCGTCAAAGCCCGGCTGACTGGCGCGAAACCCAATCTCGGCGAAAACCGCAAGACCACCGTGTCCATGTGAGCCGCGGTTCGGCCGGCGGGCGGAACGACCCTGCCATCAAAGTCGTTGTTGTACCAAAGCGCCACTAGTCCAACGAGGAACTCATGGCCGACAGCGACCGCGTTTGGGAACTGATGAAGAAAATCTCGATCTGCATGCTGGCCAGTTGGGACGGCCGCGAATTGCATGCGCGCCCGATGGGCGCCTATGTCAGGCCCGAAGAAAACGCGATTTATTTCCTGTCCGATGTGCGCCGCCACAAGGACGATGAGATCCGGCAATACTCTAAAGTTTGCCTCGCCTTCGCCGACACCAACGGCCAGAATTACCTGTCGCTGGCGGGCCACGCCGAAGTGTCGAGCGATCGCGCCGCCTGACGATCCGAATATCCGCGTGCTGAAAATCACTCCGGCCGAAGCCGAATATTGGGACGCGCCTGGCAAGACCATAGCCTACATCAAAATGGCCACCGCCGCGATGACTGGCCATCGCCCCGATATGGGCGAGAACCGCAAGGTCGGCATGCGATGAACGCGCCCAAGCCAAAACAGCCGGCTCGAAAGCCTACCCTGACCCGGCATCCGCGAGTTATGGGGCACGCCGGCAAAAGCCTGGTGGGATTCGCGCCCGAACCGAATGGACCGCGCACGCCCTATCTGGTGGACGATCCGCACGGCCCGGGTTCGGAGCCCGATTATTTTCCGGGGAAGCCCGCCGGCGGCGAGCTGCCGAAGATGTAAGGAGCGCTTACAGCTTTAATTTCCGTTTTCGCTGCCCGAGTGTGCGTAGCCGCAGCGCATTGAGCCGGATAAAGCCTTCGGCATCGCGCTGGTCGTAGGCAACCGCGCCCTCCTCGAAGGTCACCAGGTCCTGGTCGTACAGCGAGTATTTGCTGGTGCGGCCGACCACGCCGACATTGCCCTTGTAGAGTTTGAGCCGCACTTTGCCGGTGACGTAGTCCTGGCTTCTGTCGATCGCTGCCTGCAGCATCTCGCGCTCGGGCGCGAACCAGAAGCCGTAATAGATCAGCTCGGCATATTTCGGCATTAGCTCGTCTTTAAGATGCGCGGCGCCGCGGTCGAGCGTAATCGATTCGATGCCGCGATGCGCGGCGAGCAAAATGGTGCCGCCCGGCGTCTCGTACATGCCGCGCGATTTCATGCCGACAAAACGATTCTCGACCAGATCGAGCCGGCCGATGCCGTGTTTCCTGCCGAGCGCGTTGAGCTCAGTGAGCAATTGCGCCGGCGACATTTTCTTGCCGCCGATCGCAACCGGATCGCCGCGGTCGAATTCGATCTCGATATACTCCGCCTGGTTTGGCGCATTCGCGGGATCGTCGGTGCGCGAATAGACGTAATCCGGGACTTCGCCGGAGGGATCTTCCAGCACTTTGCCCTCGGACGAAGTGTGCAAGAGATTGGCGTCGGTCGAGAATGGCGCCTCACCGCGCTTGTCCTTGGCGATCGGGATCTGATTTTTCTCGGCAAATTCCAATAGCGCCTCGCGCGACTTGAAATCCCATTCGCGCCAGGGCGCGATGACTTTCACGTCCGGCTTGAGCGCATAATAGGCAAGCTCGAACCGCACCTGGTCGTTGCCCTTCCCGGTCGCGCCATGGGCCACGGCATCGGCGCCGACCTTCTCGGCGATCTCGATCTGCTTTTTGGCGATCAGCGGCCGCGCGATCGAGGTGCCGAGAAGATACTGGCCCTCATAGAGCGCGTTGGCGCGGAACATCGGAAACACATAATCGCGGACGAATTCCTCGCGCAAATCCTCGATGAAGATGTTTTCCGGCTTGATGCCGAGCGTCAGCGCCTTCGCCCGCGCCGGCTCGAGCTCCTCGCCCTGGCCGAGATCGGCCGTAAAAGTGACGACCTCGCAGCCATAGGTCGTCTGCAGCCATTTGAGAATGATCGAGGTGTCGAGCCCGCCGGAATAGGCCAGTACGACTTTCTTGACGTCTTTTTTGCCGCCCGCGGGCATGGCGAAAACCTCTCGCTGAAGGCGGTTCGCCCGCCCGAAATGCGCGCGGACTATAGGGGCGCGGCAGACTGGCGCAAGCGCTGGAAATGCTCAGGAAGGCTTGCCGCTGCGGCCGAAAATCCGCCGTACCAGCGCCCCGAGCTTCTCGCCGGCCTCCGTCAGCCGGCGCTCGGCGGCCGACTCGTCGAGGCGGGTTGCCGGCCAGCGATAGATCAGGCCGTAGATGAGCCAGATCAGCAGATAGGTGAATACCCCGGCAAAGACGACGTCGGAGAAAAAATGAGCGCCGGCGGCGACGCGTAGCACGCCGACGCCGACGCCGAAAGCGAGCGCGGCGGCATAGGCGAGCGGCAGCAATTCCGGGCCCGCCAGCGCCGCCGGCGCCAGCGTCCAGAATGCACCGGATGGTTCGCCGGCAATGAACGAGCAATTGTCCGGACAGTCGCCGCGCGGGTCCCACCACGACGTGAACCGATAGTCGCCGCCGAATTGCTGTACGTCGATCGGGCGAGGTCGGCTCCAATGATCCTTGAGAATGACGTTGGTAAGAAGGCCGGGCCCGAGCGCCAGCGTCGCGATCAGGAAGAGCGCCGCGCGCGCCTCGATCAACATGTGCCGCCGCGGCCAGATTAGCTTGCCGAGAACAGCGACGAACGCCGGCAGCACGATGAGCGTGATGAGCACACGCGCCGCTTCGCGCGTGTGCTGCACCCAAGGCTGGGCATTGGCCGCGAACAAGGTCGGCGGGGCGCGATGGAAAAACGACGCGGAAATGTCGAGGTCGAGCTGCGGGTCGACCGCGCAAATCAGGCCGACCGCAAAGCCGATGCTGAGCGCGATGATGAGTCCCGTGCGATTCATGCGGTCAGGTCCAGGCGCCGCATTATTTCCATGAACCGGCGCGCCGGCCGGCGAACAGCCAATAAACCATGCCACCGGCAATGCCGGCTGCGGCAAAGACTTCGCGTTCGCGCGCGATGTCGATGTCGGCCGCCGCACGATAGCCGGTAAAATCCAGCCCGAACGCCATGGCCAGCGCCAGCGCAGCGCCGATCACGCCATAGACGACGACCGAACGCAGCGCAAAACCCTCGGTAATGATGATGACAAGGAGCGTCGGCAAAAAGCCGACCACGAAAATGATGAGCGCGCCTATTCCGACCACCACCCACATCGCTGTCGACTGCGCTTGCGACGACTGCACGCCGAGCGAATTGAAAAAATAGTCCCATTCCGGCGTCAGTGTGCCCAGCGCCAGAACGAGCGACGCCGCAATGCAGGCCCAGACATAGCCGACGAACATCATGGTGATGCGGAACAGAGCGGTCATGGATGCTCGATTTTGGGCCCGGTGCTAGTCCGTCACGGCCATGGCGCGTAGCGCCAGGCGCTCGCGGGCGGACAGCTTTTCGGTTGCGCTTTTGAGCTGGCCGCAGGCGGCGAGAATATCGCGGCCGCGCGGCGTGCGCACCGGCGATGAATAGCCGGCGTTGAAAATGATTTCAGAAAATTTCTCGATCTGCTCCCAGTCGGAACATTCGTATTTGGTGCCGGGCCAGGGATTGAATGGGATCAGATTGATCTTCGCCGGAATGCCTTTGAGCAGCCGTACCAGCGCCTTGGCGTCGACCAGCGAGTCGTTGACGCCCTTGAGCATGACATATTCGAAGGTGATGCGCCGCGCGTTGGAGAGACCGGGATAATTGCGACAAGCCTCCAGCAGGTCGCGCAGCGGATATTTGCGATTGAGGGGCACCAATTGATCGCGCAATTCGTCGGTGACGGCATGCAGCGACACGGCGAGCATCGAGCCGATTTCCGCTCCGGCACGCGCAATGTTGGGAACGACACCCGACGTCGACAGCGTGATGCGGCGTTTGGAAATGCTCAAGCCCTCGCCGTCGGCGACCACCGCAAGGCCGTCGCGCACGGCCTCGAAATTATAGAGCGGCTCGCCCATCCCCATCATGACGACGTTGGAGACGAGGCGCTTTTCGGGTTCGCCGACGGCATTCGCGCCGCGCTGCCAGTCGTTGAGCCGGTCGCGCGCCAAGACCACCTGGCCGGCAATTTCGGCGGCGGTCAAATTGCGCACCAGCCGCTGCGTGCCGGTGTGGCAGAACGTGCAGGTCAGCGTGCAGCCGACCTGACTCGAAATGCACAAGGTGCCGCGGTCGGTCTCCGGGATATAGACGCATTCGACCTCGTGCGGCGCGGTCCCCGCCTCGCCCGGCAACCGAAGGAGCCACTTGCGGGTGCCGTCGACGGAAATCTGCTCGGCGGCAACTTCTGGCCGCGCCAGCGTGAAGCGCTGCGCCAGCACCGTGCGCAATTCCTTTGACAACGTGGTCATTGCGTCGAAGTTCTGCACGCCACGCACATAGAGCCAGTGCCAGAGCTGCTGCACCCGCATGCGGCGCTGCCGCTCTGGCACGCCGGCCTCGTCCAATGCCGTGGCCAGCGTCTCGCGCGTCATGCCGACCAGCGACGGTTGCGCTGGCGCCGCATAGGCCTCGAGCGGCCGTTTCTCGATGAACGGCGCGGCGCCGGGCCGTTCGGTTTCAGGCACTGCAAACGAAGTCATCGGCTATCCAAGGTCGAAAAGCAGCGGCCAAAGCACGCCTGCCGCATAGATGGGGCTGAAAAAGCGATTTTAACAGCGCGAAGCTTGCTGACAGCAAACGCCTATTTGCATTCCTGCGCCATGCGGTCGAGCGCCTGCGACACACCTTTCAAATTGAATGTGTCGGTGGTTTGCGTGCCCTTCGCCGACTCGCCCTTGACGACGGCATCGTCGCCGCCCCGCATGGCATCGACCATCTGCGCTTCCTCGGCCGCGTTCTTGATCCAGGCGCCGTCTTGCTGGGTGTACAGCGCAAAACTGGTCGAGCCGATCTGCGCGCTCGCCTCCGACCCCGGCTTGAACGGATAGCCGATAATGATCGAGACCTCATTGGTCACTTTGTCGGCCGGCCGGGTGGAGATGAACATGTAGACCGGGTTGCGCGGCCGGTTGGGCGGATTGGTCTGCGAAGAGGTCGGCTTCGAGATGGTGAAGCAGACCTTCTTGCCGCCTGGAGAGGCGGTATAGGCGCCCCACTCGGCATATTGACCCAGGAGCTTGGGCTGGGCGCCGGCCTCATGCCTTTCGGCCGCGGGAGCTTCGTGCCTCTCAGGCGCCGCGGCGGGCTTCGCGGCGGCCGGCTTCGGCGCCGGTTTGGGCTTCGGTTTCGCTGCCGCGGGAGCGGCGGTAGCCGGCGCGGCCGGCTGCTGGGCGTGGGCCGGCACGGCGAATGCCGCCGCAATACACAGCAAAAAGGCAAGCCGCCATCTTCGATCCATGCGCATATGCCTCGCCGGAGAGCGCCCCCGCGCCATCATTAGCAATTTTGTCATTTTAATCCAATTCGTTCGAATACGGAATGAGATAGCCGGGCGCAAAAACGGCCTTTGCGACAAAACGATTCGTGCTGGCAGGCTGCGCCACTCGGATAAATCGTAAACCGCCGACACCGCAGCGGTCGCGGCTACGCCGCTTTTGCATAATGCCGGAGTAACGGAAGCCTGATATGAAGCGCGCATGAAAGCCGTCCTCTGTACCCATTTCTGCACCCCCGACGAACTTGAACTGACCGACATCGACGAGCCGCACGCCGGCCCGGGCGAAGCGGTGGTGCGCATAAAGTCGGCGGCGCTGAATTTCTTCGACACGCTGATCATCGCCGGCAAATATCAGCACAAGCCGCCGTTTCCGTTTTCGCCGGCGGCGGAATTCGCCGGTGTGGTCGAGAGCATCGGCGCAGGCGTCACCGGCATCACCCTAGGCGACCGTGTCATGGGCAATATCGGCTGGGGCGCGGCACGCGAAGCGGTTGCCGTTCCGGCGCAACAGCTCGTAAAGGTGCCGGACGGGCTCGATTTCGACCGCGCCGCCGCTCTCACCGTCACCTACGGCACGACGCTCTATGCGCTGCAGGAGCGCGCCGAGCTCAAGTCCGGAGAAACGCTGGTCGTGCTCGGCGCTTCCGGCGGCACCGGCCTCGCCGCCATCGAGATCGGCAAGATCATGGGCGCTCGTGTCATCGCCTGCGCCTCTTCCGACGACAAGCTCGCCTTCGCCCGCAAGCACGGCGCCGACGAGACGGTGAATTACGCGACGGAAGACCTGCGCGTTGCACTCAAGAAAATCGGCGGCGAGCACGGCATCGACGTGGTCTACGATCCGGTCGGCGCACCTTATGCGGAACCCGCCGTGCGTTCGCTTGCCTGGGAAGCCCGTTATCTGGTGGTCGGTTTCGCCGCCGGCGAAATCCCTAAGCTGCCGCTCAATCTCGTGCTCCTGAAAAGCTGCGATATTCGCGGCGTATTATGGGGCACTTGGGTGAGACGCCAGCCGGAGGCACAGCGCGCCTTGATGACGCAAATCGTGCAGTGGTGCGCGCAAGGCAAGCTCAGCGCGCATGTGCATGCAGTTTACCCACTGACTGAGATTGCGACCGCGCTCAAGGCCATCGCCGACCGCAAAGTGATGGGGAAGATTGTGCTGCGACCGTAGCGGCGTTACGCGCGCAACCGCGCCAGCATGGCTTGCGCCGCCTGCCGATGCTCCGGCTTGATGTGGGAGGATACCGCCTTAAACGCCAGTGTGAGCACCGCAGCATCGTCGGCGAGTCCGATCAGCGACAGCGAATCGGGAATGACATCGTCGGGCACAACGAAATAGATCATCGCGCCAATCAGCACGACCTTGACGTAGAGCGGCGTTTTGCGATCAAAGGCGCAATAGTGCGCGGTCAGGACTTCTTCCAGAAACGGGATGCTCGCCGCCTCGCGCTTGATCTTGCGCCAGAAACTGCGCCGCAGCCTCGCTTCGTCACTGGTGATCCGGCGGCTGAGCGCGGCGAAATCCTGCCAAGAAAAGCTCGGCCAAGCGGCGGCTTGTTGCCAGAAACTCATTGGCTCTCCACGGATAATCGATTGCCGCCGCAAAGATGGCGCCGAAAGGCGGCAGCCGCAAGGCGGCCTCGGCCGGACGGTTCGTCCCGGTGCCGGTTCCTCAGCCTGCGATCTTATCCATTGCTTCGGCAAGCTTGATGTCGCGCTCGGTCAAGCCGCCGGCGTCATGGGTTGACAACGTCACTTCGACGGTCTTGTAGACATTGAACCATTCGGGATGGTGGTCGAGTTTCTCCGCGACCAGCGCCGCGCGGGTCATGAAGCCGAACGCCTCGTTGAAATCGGCAAACACGAATTTCCTGGTAATGGCGTCGCGCCCGGTCACCTCGCTCCAGTCTTTGAGCCGGGCCAAGGCGTCCCTGCGCGCTTCGCCGGCGAGTTTTTGAGTCATGTGCAAGCTCCGTCAGTCCAGGCCAACGCCGCCCGAGGCGCTATCGCAACTATGCGTCAAGATCATTAGATAGCCAACCAGCGGTCAACGCCTGGGGAGCGCGGAGGTTGCCATGGGCTGGTCTTTGAATATCGGGTCCGTCGCCGGCACAGCGATCCGCATCCATGTGACATTCGTGTTGTTTCTCGCCTGGTTTTTCGGCGTGAGCTACATCGCCGGCGGACCGCAGGAAGCCTGGATCGGATTGATATTCCTCTTGTTGCTGTTCTTCTGTGTGCTGCTGCACGAGTTCGGCCACATATTCACAGCGCGCGCTTTCGGCGTGGCGACGCCCGACGTGATCCTGTTGCCGATCGGCGGCGTATCGCGGCTCGAGCGCATTCCGGAACAGCCGAGCGAAGAATTCCTCATCGCCATCGCCGGGCCTTTGGTCAACGTCGCTATCGCTGCGCTCCTGGTCCTGGTCGGCGGCGCCACTCTCGAGCTCAACCATCTCGTCACACTCGAAAGCACGTCGACCAGTCTGATCGATCGGCTGGCCGCGGTGAACGTTTTTCTCGCGGTTTTCAATCTGATCCCGGCGTTTCCGATGGACGGCGGGCGCGTGCTGCGGGCCCTGCTGGCGAGCCGATTCGGCTATGTCCGCGCCACCGAACTTGCGGCGGCCAGCGGCCAATGGGTTGCGTTCCTGCTCGGTTTCCTCGGCCTGTTCGGCAATCCACTGCTGATCTTCATCGCCATCTTCGTCTATCTCGCCGCCTCGTCGGAAGCGCATCTGGTGGCGATCCGCGCCATGTCGCAGGGCGTGCCGGTCACGACGGCAATGATGACGCAATTCGCCACGCTCACGCCCGACGAGCATGTCGATGCCGCGGTGGAGACGCTGCTGCGCACCAGCCAAAGCGAATTTCCGGTGGTCGACGGCGCCAGCCGGCCGATCGGCGTGCTGGGACGCAACGATCTCATCCGCGCGCTCAAAGAGCGCGGCCCCGATGCCAAAGTCGGCGACGCCATGACGACGCCAATCCCGACGCTCGGCCATCGTCATTGTCTCGACGAGGCGTTTCGCCTGCTGCAAGAAAAGTCAGCCCCCGCCATTGCCATTGTCGACGCGGCCGGCGCCCTGATCGGCCTAGTGACATCCGAGACTATCGGCGAGATGCTGATGGTGCATCGGGCCATGCCGTCGGGGCTTCGGACCGGGCCATGGAGCCGGCCGGCTGGAGCGTAAGACCTGATCGACGGTGCCCCGCTACGGTGCGGGCCCTGTCAAAGTCGAGCCATAGACCCGAGCGAGAATGAATTATTCGCGCGATTAACCAAGGCGCCGCTTGCTCCTTGAACCCGCCGGGAGCTCTGGAGTCAAACCCGGCGAGCCGTGTTAGAATTAACTATGCCGCCAGGCCTGCCACAGCGTCCGCCTCTCGCCATGAGGTTTTGGCTTTTCCGGCGTTCCAAGGGAAGCGCGGCGGGCTCTGCTGCAGCCGCGCACAGCCACTCATCGGGGCACGCCATGAGCATCGAGTCGCTCGAACACATGGTGCGAAGCCGGGTGCGGATGTTCCTGCGCCACACCTGGCTGGTCACCATTCTCGGCACCATCGCTCTAGCCGCGGCCCTCTGGACGGGCTTCTATTTTACCACCGAAGCCGACCATATGCGGATCGCCGCCGGTCCAGTGGACGCCAAATTCGTCCAGGCGCTGACCAACCAAATCGCCAAGGGGCATCAGAATCTTTCTTTGCAGATCGTTCCGACGCAGGGGTCGAGACAAACCGCACAGGCGATCAGCAAGGGCGACGCCGATCTCGCGGTGCTGCCGAGCAATCTCGAGGACTCGGTGAATTGGCCGGTGATTGCCATTGTGCGGCAGAACGTGATGGCGTTGATCGTACCCTCGCCCAGCACCGTAGGCAGTCCCAAAGGCGGCCAGAATTCCGACTCCAGCGCTGCAAATGCCAAGGGCGCCAAAAGCGCCGGGGCATCGAATGCCAAAAGCACCAAAAGCACGAAGGGCGCAAAGAAAGGCGATAGCGACGATAGCGATGGGAGCGACGATAGCGGTGACAGCGCCAAGTTCGGCAAGGTCGCGCAGCTTTCCGGGAAGCGCGTCGGCATCGTCACCGGCAATGAGGCGACGACGGGCCTACTTGAACTCGTGCTGAGCCATTATGGGGTGTCGCTTGCCAAGGTGATGGTATCGCAGATCGACCCGAAAAATCTTGCCGGTGCCATCAGGAACAATCTGGTCGACGCGCTGTTCGTGGCGGGTGCCGCGACCGGTCGCGACATTTCCAATGCGGTGGCGGCGGCGACGGTGAACGGCAAGGCGCCGTCCTTCATCGAGATCGATCAGGCCGACGGCATTGCCAAACGTAACCCGGCCTTTGCCTCGATCGATATCGACGCTGGCACCTTCGGCGGCAATCCGCCGACTCCCGACGACAGCCTCAAAAGTCTCAGCTTCGCCGAATATCTGGTGGCGCGAAAGTCGTACAGCGATTCCGTCATCGCCGCGCTGTCGAAGGTGATCTATTCGTCGCGCCAGGCGCTCGCCGCCGCGATGCCGGGCGATGTCAAGATCGCGGCCCCCTCGACCGACAAGGATGCCGAGGTCGTCGTTCATCCCGGCGCGCTGGCGTATTTGTCCGACAGTCAGCAGTCGTTCTTCGACAAATATGGCGACGATATTTTCTACGGCATGCTGATCTTTCCGATATTCGGATCAGCGATCGCCGGCTTGGCGAGCTATCTGCGCAGCAGCGGCCGCACCCGGCGGTTGCGGCTCCTGCAGCGCGTGCTCGATCTGGTGCGCAAGGCGCATGCCGCACAGACCATTGAGGCGATCGACCAACTTCAGATCGATGCCGATAATCTCGTGGTTGCCATCATCCACCAGGGCGAACACGAGGAATTCGACGAGACCGTGCGCATGTCGTTCGCCTTCGCGCTCGACCAACTGCGCTTTGCTATTGCGGCGCGCCGCTCCGCCCTGCTCGGCCAGGCGGGCGCGGTTAACGGCAGCGCCCCAGCCGCGGGTACCAAGGCCGCAGCCGCGTAAATGGCCGCCACAGCGTAAACGATTGCTTCTGCGCGATTCCTGACTATATACGGCGCATGAAAACGCGGGCCCCCTTCGGGGCCCGTAACGGTTTAACGCGCTGAAGTCATGAATCTCCGCAACATTGCCATTATCGCCCACGTCGACCACGGCAAAACCACCCTGGTCGACCGGCTTTTGCAGCAATCTGGCTCGTTTCGCGAGAACCAACGCGTGGCTGAGCGCGCGCTCGATTCGAACGACCTTGAGCGCGAGCGAGGCATCACCATTCTCGCCAAGGCGACCTCGCTGGTTTGGAACGACACCCGAATCAATATCGTCGATACGCCGGGCCACGCCGATTTCGGCGGCGAGGTCGAGCGCATCCTCAATATGGTCGACGGCGCCCTGGTGCTGGTCGACGCCGCCGAGGGGCCGCTGCCACAGACCAAATTCGTGGTGTCGAAGGCGCTCAAGATGGGGCTGCGCCCTATCGTGGTAATCAATAAAGTCGACCGGGCCGACGCCCGCCCGACCGAGGTCGCCAACGAAGTGTTCGACCTGTTCGCCGCGCTCGACGCGACCGAGGAGCAGCTCGATTTCCCCATCCTTTACGGCTCGGCCAAGCAGGGCTGGATGGCGTCCGATCCCGCCGACCCCAAGGACCGGGGCATGTCGCCGCTGTTCGAGCTCGTCATCAGTCACGTCGCGCCGCCGCAAGTCGAGGACGGTCCGTTCCGCATGCTGGGCACGATCCTCGAAGCCAATCCCTATCTCGGCCGCATCGTCACCGGCCGCATTTTCTCGGGCTCGGTGAAACCAAATCAGACGGTGAAAGTCCTCGACCGCAACGGCGAACTCGTCGAGGAAGGCCGCGTCACCAAGGTCCTTGCCTTCCGCGGCCTGGAGCGGGCGCCGATCGATGAGGGTTTCGCCGGGGACATCATCGCCATCGCCGGCCTGCCCGACGCGTTCGTTTCGCACACGCTGTGCGCGCCAGAGGTGACCGTGCCGCTGCCGGCGCAGCCGATCGATCCGCCGACGCTGACCATGACTTTTCACATCAACGATTCCCCTCTGGCCGGCACCGAAGGCGACAAGGTGCAGAGCCGGGTGATCCGCGACCGTCTGTTGCGCGAGGCCGAAGGCAACGTCACGCTGCGGATTTCAGAATCCATGGAGAAGGATTCCATGGAAGTCGCCGGTCGCGGCGAATTGCAGCTCGGCATTTTGATCGAAACCATGCGGCGGGAAGGCTTTGAGCTTTCAGTGTCGCGGCCGAAAGTGCTTTATCAACATAGTCCGTCGGGCGAGCTCCTCGAACCCATCGAGGAAGTCGTGATCGATGTCGACGAAGAACATTCCGGCGTGGTGGTGCAGAAGCTCGCCGAGCGCAAGGGCGAGATGGTCGAGATGCGGCCTTCCGGCGGCGGCCGGGTGCGACTCATCTTCTATGCGCCGACGCGCGGCCTGATCGGCTATCAGGGTGAGCTCCTCACCGATACCCGCGGCACCGCGGTGATGAACCGGCTGTTTCACGCCTACGGTCCGCATCGCGGCGACATCGTCGGCCGGCGCAACGGCGTTTTGATCTCGACCGACCAGGGCGACGCCGTGGCTTACGCCATGTGGAATCTGGAAGACCGCGGCCCG
Source organism: uncultured Alphaproteobacteria bacterium (assembly GCA_963731805.1). Classification (GTDB taxonomy): domain Bacteria; phylum Pseudomonadota; class Alphaproteobacteria; order Rhizobiales; family Xanthobacteraceae; genus BOG-931. Next base: position 608,127 of record CAVSWY010000020.1, on the reverse strand, counting down.
ATGATGATCGAGCCGGGCTGGAAGGTCTATCGCGGCATGATCGTCGGCGAGCACACGCGCGGCAACGACCTTGAGGTCAACGTGCTCAAGGGCAAGAAGCTCACCAACATCCGCACCCATTCCAAGGACGAGGCGATCCGGCTGACGCCGCCGATCCGCATGACCTTGGAAAAGGCGCTCGCCTATATCGAGGACGACGAACTGGTCGAGGTGACGCCGAAATCGATCCGGCTGCGCAAGAAGCTGCTCGATCCAGTCGAGCGCAAGCGCGACGAGCGGCGCAAAGAAGCCGAGCGCGTCTAGTCGCGACCAACGGCGCGTATGCGCGCCGGATCGCCCGCGAAAACCAAGCCTCATCCCGTCACAAGTTTCGTCGCGCCGGATGCCGCCCGCGCAGAATAGGGCGAACCGTGACAGGATTGCAACAGCACGGCCGGATCGCGCTCAAGGCTGACTTTTTCGCGCTTGCGATTGTGGTCAGACCCGTCTGTTTTGGCTAATAATCCACATCGTTAACCGAAGGTGAATCGAAAGCCTTGAAGGCTGCAGAACCGCTTGCTTTGATCGCATCGTGAATCGGGTGATGAACCGCAGGACGAGCATCGCATCATGAGCACCATCCTCATCGAAATCCGTCGGGCCCGGGCCTGCGATGCCGGCGCGGTCGCGGATGCCCATGATGAGGCCTGGCGGACCGCTTATCAGGGCATCATCCCCGGTGCCGAACTGGAACGGCTGATCAATCGTCGCGGCCCGGCCTGGTGGGAAAGCGCGATCCGCAAAGGCAGCCGCATCGCGCTTTTGCAATTTGGCGACAAGATCGCCGGCTACGCCAATTACGGACGCAACCGCGCGCGTAGCCTCTATTACGACGGCGAAATCTACGAGCTCTATCTGCGACCGGAATTCCAAGGCCTCGGCTTCGGCCGCCGGCTGTTCACCGCGGCGCGCCGTGATCTGGCGCAGAGCGCGCTCAAATCGCTGATCGTGTGGGCGCTTTCGGAGAACGAAAACGCGGTCGAGTTCTACCGCGCGCTCGGCGGCAAGGCGGTGGCGCGCAGCTCCGAGAAATTCGGCACCCGCGTGCTCGATAAAGTTGCTTTCGGCTGGAACAACTGACGTATCACACCGCCGGCGGCGGCAGCCCGGCCTGCGCGCAGGCCGCGCGCAAGGTGTTGACCAACAGACAAACGATGGTCATCGGCCCGACGCCGCCGGGCACCGGCGTAATGGCGCCGGCCACCTCGGCCGCCTCGGCAAAATTCACGTCGCCGACGATGCGGGATTTGCCGCCGCCATCGGTCACCCGATTGATGCCGACGTCGATCACGGTAGCGCCCGGCTTGATCCAGTCGCCGCGAATGAATTCGGCGGAGCCGATAGCCACGCACAGGATCTCGGCGCGCCGACAGTAATCGGGCAGATCGCGCGTGTGCGTGTGCGCCACGGTCACGGTGGCGTTCTCGTTGAGCAGCACTTGCGACAGCGGATTGCCGACAATGTGCGAGCGGCCGACCATGAGCGCGTCGAGGCCGGTCAGCGCAGGATGCACGGTCTTGATCAGCTTGAGGCAGGCGACCGGCGTGCACGGCACCAAAGCCGGCAGCCCCGTCATCAGCCGCCCGGCATTGAGCGGATGGAACCCGTCGACGTCTTTGTCGGGATCGATGCTGTTGAGAATGCGCGCCGGATTGATTTGCGGCGGCAACGGCAGCTGCACCAGAATGCCGCTGACGGCGGGATCGGCATTGAGCGCTTGGACGAGTGCCAGCAATTCCGCTTCGCCGGTCGCGGCGGGCAGGTGGTAATCCAGCGGCCGCATGCCGATTTCGACGACCGCGCGCGATTTGCTGGTGACGTAAGTCTTGCTAGCCGCGTTATCGCCGACCAGCACTACCGCCAGTCCGGGCGCGATGCCGTGCGCCGCGGTCAGGCGATGCGTCTCGGCCTTGACCGACGCGCGTAGCGCGGCCGCGATAGCCTTGCCGTCGATTATTTTCGCATTCATTCAATTTCCTTGGCCAACCGTTCCAGCATCGCAATGAGGCCTTTTGGATCGCCGGCGATGCGCAGCCGCTTGAGCCGCGCCGTAGCGCCCGCCGCGATGTCGACGTCGCGCGGCGCAATGCCGAGCGCCTTGGCCATGAGCCGGCGCAGCGCCTCATTGGCCTCGCCTTCGACCGGCGTCGCACACAGCCGTATCTTGAGCACGGCGCGTCCATCGGCGCGGCGCTCTATGCCGTCGATGGCCTCGCGGTGGCTGCGTGGGGTGACACGTATATCGAGCGCGACGCCATCCGCCCCTTGCGTCCACGGCCGGGCATTCATCGCGTTCAGTAGACGTTCGGCAGGATATAAAGCGCTATCACGTAGCGGATGAAGACGATGATCAGAAACAGGATGACCGGTGAAATGTCGATGCCGCCCAGATTGGGCAGCATGTTGCGGATCGGACGCAGCGCCGGTTCGGTGATGCGATAGAGAAAATCACCGATCATCGCGACCACGTGGTTGCGCGTATTCACCACGTTGAACGCCACGAGCCAGGAAAAGATCGCCATCGCGATCACGATCCAGACATAGAGCTGCAGAGCTAAATCAATGACCAGAAAAAGGGCGCGCATGGATCGGATTCGGGTTAGGGTGGCAGAAACTAGCGAACTGAGCACTCGCGAACAAGTGAAGCTCGAGCCGCCCGATGGGCGGCAAAGTGGACTGGGGGTGGGCTGGTGGAGCCGAGGGGAGTTGAACCCCTGACCTCCTCATTGCGAACGAGGCGCTCTCCCAACTGAGCTACGGCCCCGCCAATCGGCAAATGTGCGCCTTTGTGGCGAGTGGCCGCCATTTAGGACCGCCATCTTATGCTGTCAAGGATGGGTAAAAGCGCGCCGATGCGCCCTATAAGAGCCGCAAATGATTCAACGATCCGCTCCGGCGCTGTCGCTGTTACGCCATCCCGCCTATGTCCGCTTTCTCTACGTGCGGGTCGCCGCGTCGATTGCGCAACAGATCCAGGTCGTCGCGGTCGGCTGGCAGATGTACGAATTGACGAACAGCCCGTTCCACCTGGGCTTGATCGGGCTCGTGCAGTTCATACCTGCCGTCGGCTTATTCGTCTTCACCGGCCACGTAGCTGATCACTACGACCGGCGTTGGGTCACCTTCGTGGCGCAGCTCATCGAGGCGGTCGCGGTCGCCGCGCTGGCTTTCGCTAATGGTTCCGGCCGGCTGACGCCGGCGCTTCTTCTCGCCATGGCCTTCGTGGTCGGCACCGGCCGCGCCTTCGAGCAGCCGAGCCTGCAATCGGTGCTGCCGAACATCGTTCCGAGCGACCTTCTGCCGCGCGCCATCGCCGGTTCGAGCTCGGCGTCGCAAACCGCGGTGATCGCCGGACCGGCGTTCGGCGGCATCCTGATCGAGATCAGCCCGACCTTGGTCTTTTCGGTCTGCGCGGCGCTTTGGCTGTCCGCCGGGCTGGTGATGCTCGGCGTCGCCATCGAAGCAAAACTTCCGGAGCGCGCACCGCTCGATCTCAAATCGATGTTTAGCGGGCTGACGTTCATGATCGGCCAAAAGGTCGTGCTTGGCGCCGTGCTGCTCGATCTGTTCGCTGTGGTGCTCGGCAATCCCACTGCAGTGCTGCCGATCTTCGCCCGCGATATTTATCACGCCGGACCGCTCGGCTTCGGCATCTTGCGCGCCGCGCCTGCCGCCGGCGCCATCGCCACGGCATTGGTCCTGGCGCGCTGGCCTATTTCCGACCGCGTCGGCCGCATCATGTTCGCGACCGTGACAATCTATGGCGTGGCGACGATTCTGTTCGCGCTCACGCCGAATTTCGGGCTGGCGCTAGCGGCGCTGGCCGTTGTCGGCGCCTCCGACACCATCAGCGTGGTAATCCGCCAGACCATGGTGCAGCTGCGCACGCCGGACCAGATGCGCGGCCGCGTCTATGCGGTGAATTCGATGGTCACCAATACGTCGAATCAGCTCGGCATTTTCCGTGCCGGCACGGCGGCCGCTGCGTTCGGCACCGTACCTTCGGTGCTGCTCGGCGGCCTGACCACCATCGTGGTCGTCCTGATTTCGACCAAGATTTTCCGCGAGCTCTACGATGCCGAGCGCTATCACGATGGCAGGGTCTAAATCGCTGACACGGCCCTGGCAGCACCGCCGCCGCTGCGGCATCATGGCGCCGGTTCTGCCGGCGGGTAATAGGACACCATAATGCGACTGCTCATTTCGATCTGCTTCGCCGCAGTCATGGCTGCTGCAACTATGGCCGCTGCCACCATGCCGGCGCGCGCCGCGGCGCCCTGCGGCGGCGATTTCGGCGCCTGGCTGCAGGGGGTCAAACAAGAAGCTGCGGCCGACGGCATTTCGCAAGCCGCCATCCAATCGGGATTGGCGGGCGTGACCTACGACCCGACCATCATCGCGCGCGATCACGCCCAGGGCGTGTTCAAGCAAAGTTTTGAGCAGTTTTCCGGCCGCATGGTGCCGCCGCGGCTTGCTCGCGCCCGGCAGAAGATGCTGCAATACGCCTCGCTGCTGGAGCGCATCGAGCAGCAATATGGCGTGCCCGGTGGCGTCATCGTCGCGATCTGGGGGCTGGAAACCGACTTCGGCGCCGATACCGGCCATTTTCCCACCATCCGCTCGCTGGCGACGCTGGCCTATGACTGCCGGCGGCCGGATAAGTTCCGCGGCGAGCTCATCGCCGCGCTGCGCATGGTCGATCGCGGCGACATGACGCCGGCCGCGATGCGCGGCGCCTGGGCGGGCGAGATCGGACAGACCCAGTTCCTGCCGTCGTCCTATCTGAAATACGCCGTCGACTTCGACGGCAGCGGCCGCCGCGATCTTATTCACGACGTGCCCGACGTGCTGGCGTCGACCGCCAATTATCTGAAAGGCTACGGTTGGCAGCGCGGCCAGCCCTGGGGCGAAGGGACCGCCAATTTTCAGGTGCTGCTGCAGTGGAACTCGTCGCAGGTCTACACCAAGACGGTGGCCTATTTCGGCCAGCTCCTTGAAAACGGGCAGTAGGCGGGGCCGCATTCACGGCGCCGCGAGCCAGCGCTCCAGAAATACGCTGAGCCAGGCGCGCGCCGAATAATCATAGACGGCGCGGTCGGCGAAGTGCGTGTGCCGCGGTTTTGCGCCGGGCAGTTCCATGCGCTCGTGGCCCCGCGTCGTCCATTTGTGCATCATGGCGTGGGTCACGTCGGGGTGAAATTGCAGCGCGAAGCCCTTGCCGGCGCGGATCGCCTGCACTTCGAACGTATCGCCCTCGGCCAGAAGCTCGGCGCCGGGCGGCAGATCAAAACCTTCGCGGTGCCACTGATAGACGTATTCCGGCCATGCATCGACGACGGCGAGGCCGGCGCCGGTCGGCCGGATCGGATAATAGCCGATCTCGGCGTGGCCCTCGGGGTGGCGAAACACCTTGCCGCCAAGCTGCCGCGCGAACATCTGGGCGCCGAGGCAGATGCCGAGAAACGGCTTATGCTCCTTGAGCGGCACGCCGATCCAATCGATCTCACGGCGGATGTAATCGTCTGGATCGTTGGCGCTCATCGGGCCGCCGAAAATGATGGCGCCGGCGTGGTCGGCCATGGTGGACGGCAACGGGTCCTCGAAGCGCGGCCGGCGTATATCGAGCGGATAGCCGAGATCGCGCAGCGCATTGCCGATGCGGCCGGCGGTGGAATTTTCCTGGTGCAGGACGATGAGGATCGGCTGTTGCATGACGCCGGCGATTCGTTCGCTTTTCTAAAGTTTTAACGCCTCCATGACGGGAAGCAAATGGCGCGCCATCCTCGCGTCACGCGCCGTTACCACCAGCGCCCACGCGGCGATCGACGGCCGCCAGCAACAGCGCATTCGGAAGAAAGCGCATCAAAAGAACTGCTAGCCGGTTGCCGGCACCGGCGATAACCACGCGGCGGCCGCGCATGAGGCCGTCATAGCCGAGCTGCGCCACGCGGCGCGCCGGCAATTCGATCATTTTGGCCGCGCCCGGCAGCGTCATGCCCGACCGCACCTGAAATTCGGTGTCGACCGGTCCGGGGCAGAGCGCGGTCACTCTGATGCCGCGGCCGGCCAATTCGCGATGCAAGGCTTCGCTGAACGACAGCACATAGGCCTTGCTGGCATAGTAAACGGCCATGCCCGGTCCGGGCAGGAAGGCCGCGATCGAGGCCACGTTGAGAATGCCACCGCGATGACGCTCGAGACTGTCGACGAAAGCGAGCGACAGCTCGGTCAGCGCGCGCACATTCAGATCGATCATGGCGAGCTGCTCGTCGCGGCTGAGTTTGGCGGCGGGCCCGCTTAAACCGAAGCCGGCATTGTTGACCACATAGGCGGGTTCGAGACCCCGCGCCGCCAAGTCCGCGGTGAGCTTCGCCACCGCATCGCGGCGTTCGAGATCGAGCGCCAGCACCGTCGGCCGCGGCCTGCCGGCAGCGGCGATCTCGTCGGCGAGCGCCTTAAGCCGGTCTTCGCGCCGCGCCACCAGCACCAGTTCGTGACCCTGCGCGGCAAACACCCGCGCCAATTCCACGCCGATGCCGGCCGAGGCACCGGTGATCAGCGCGACCGACTTCATGCCAGGCTGCCCTGCTCGCCGGCGTCGCCCGGCACCTCCGCCGCGCCCGGCTCGGCATCCTCGCCGCCGACGCGGCGGCGCAGCGCGATCCGCTCCTGCGGCGACACGCCGAGCAGATCGGCGGCGCGCCACAACAGATTATCTTCCAGCTCGTCGCGGCGGCCGTCGGCATAGACGATCTGCCACATCATCTCGATGATGCGGGCGCGGCCGCCTTCGTTGAGCGCGCGGTTGAGCGAATGAGTGAATTGATAAAGGTCGACCGATTCCTGCTCGGCGGCCGTCGCCTTGGCGATCAATTCCTCGGTTGCCGCATCGTCGAGCGAAAAGCCTTGTTTGAGCACGCCGTACAGCTTGTCGCGCTCGCTTGCCGTCATCTCGCCGTCGATGGTCGCCGCATGCACCAGAAGCGCCGCGGCGGCGAGCCGGTAATCGTCATCGGCGAACTGACTGGGATGTTTGCCGCCGTCGCCAAAATCGGAGATGAAAGCCTTGAATGCTTCGAACATGAGCCCTTCCGGAAGCCGGATCTCGCCCCAGGCTCATATCGCGACCCGATGCCGGCCGGTCAAGGCATGGTCAGGGCCTCGGTCAGGCTGTGGCGCCAAGTTTTGGATCGAGACCTTCCAGCGGCTGCCGCGCCGGTTCAACGCCCCAGAAATAGACGGCGATGATTTTGCAGCACCACAAGCCCGATCATCAGCCAGATCACACCGGGCAAGCCGTAATTGACCATCAGGAAGCCGACGACGAATGGCGATATCACGGTGGCGCCGCGGCCAAGGGTGCTGCAGATGCCGTTGGCGCGCAGCCTGATCTCGGTCGGGAACAGCTCCGGCGTGTAGACGCCGAACAGCAGCGCGGTCTGGATATAGATCGCCACGATCAGCACGGCGCCGACGCTGAGCACGATCGCCGGATCGGATGCGGCGTTGAAATGCGCGTAGAGCGCCACGGAAAGGGCGGCTTGCGCCGCCCCTCCGCTTCGGGCGCGCTCGCCTGCCGGCGTTCCACCACGGCACTTGCGGCAGCGACCGAACGCCACCGCTTAGCTCCGCTCCAGTTCACGCACTTCCTGGGACGGAACTAGGGAGGGATGGGCGTTACCCACCCCCGGCCGTCCCAGTGCAGCGGGCGTTGTGAGCCCGCAGGCCGGTCGTCATGCCGGCCGGGCGTTTTGGCCCGGAGCCGCCCGGGAGCAAGGCTGACAACCCCGCCCGCGGGAACCGCCTCACCCATCTCCGCCAGCGTCACCCGGCGACGTCCTTTCAGGGCAAGATTTGACCATGTAACTATAAAAGGGACAAATGTCAAGAGTGGTCTCCGTAATAATGACGGAAGCTTAGGCCGCCGACGAAGCGACGCGCACCTCGCGACGAACGTCTGTTTTCTCAATCGTCATGCCCGCGCTTGTCGCGGGCATCCACGTCTTGAGCGGGAGTAGAAAGACGTGGATGGCCGGAACAAGTCCGGCCATGACGCACCGGGTGGCTTAGCCCTACTGCACGGCCTTATGGCCGCGATACGCGTCGGCGAGCAACTTCAAATTGGCCTGGACATAGGGGTTGGCCGGATCCTTGGCCTGCGCCTGCTGCAGCAATTTGTAGGCGCGCTGGTAGTCGCCGCGCAGCATGTAGGAGAAGCCTTCGTCGTTGAGCACTTCGACGGTCGGGCCGATCAGGCGGACGACTTGCGCATAGGCGCGGTCGGCGAGGTCGAAGCGGCGGAGCCGGTCGTAGGAGGCGGCGAGCCCGACCCAGGCTTCGGCGTCGTTGGGATGCTTCTCTACGGCGCTTTGGAAGTGGTTTTCGGCCAGCCCGAAATTGTTGGCGCGGAAATATTTCTTGCCGAGCTGGACGTCGTCGTTGGGATCGTCGCCGAGCGTGCCGGGCTTCGACAACGGCGCGACCGGCTCGCCGCTCGGCCCCGGCTCGGCCGGCTGGGTGACGATCGAGCCGGTGGTTTCGGCGGCGGCACCGGGGGAGCTGCCGGTCAACGATCCCGTGGCGGCGCTGTCGGTTGATGGACTGTCGAGGCTCGAGGTGTCGTCGAGCTTCTTCCAGCTCGAGCAGCCGGTCAGACCAGAGCCCAGGCAGACGAGACCCGCCGCCACAAGGATCAGGACCCGCCCCGCTCGGATACTCATACACACGCTCCGGAACGCCCCGTGTCCGGCACCCCCGCGCAATCGACGCGGATTGCACCGTCGCGCCGCGGACCCCCGGGGAGGGAGCACGGGGCGGACGGCGCCGGACAAGGCAGGCTAGGCGACGATGGTTAAGGAACCCTCGCCAGGCCGCTCCGACCGCATCGTCACCGTCCGGCGCCCAGAAACAGGAAAGGCAGGATGGCGCTCTGGAGCGGCGTTCCTTGTAACGAAGACGAAGTTTGTTCGGCAGCCAGAGGTGGCGCCGGCGCGGCCGTTGGCGCGGCGATCGAACCGGTGACGTCGGGACTTGCCGCGGCGGCGGCCGGCGGTTTCGCGGCCGACGTCGCATCGCCCAGCCGGGTTGACGTTGAACAGCCGGCAAGGATGCCGGCAAGGCCGGTCAGCCCTGCCACCACAAGGATCTTCACCCGCGCCGCTTGGATCGTCATAACCGCGCCCCGGCCCGTCCCCGGCGGGCCTCACCGGATGTGCCAAGCTAAGCGACGATGATTAAGGGACCCTCGCTGGAGGTGGTTTGACCGGGCCGGGTCAGGGAAAACCCGGATGCCGGAGGTGCGTAGCGGCGGGTTTGAACCCCGCCGCTACGATGTCATTCACTCTCACCACATGCCGGTGGCGACGCGGACGATGACCGGGCAGAGAATGACGATGAACAGCACCGGAAAGATGCACACCATCATCGGCACCGAAAGCTTGGCGGGCAGGCTGTAGGCCTTCTCCTCGGCGCGCGACAGGCGTTTGTGCCGCATGTCGTCGGAATAGACCCGCAGCGCGTCGCTGATCGAGGAGCCGAGCTCGTCGGATTGCTGGATCAGGGTGGCAAAGGAGCGCGCCTCTTCCAGCCCAAGCCGCTCGCCGAGATGATTGAGCGCCTCGGTCATGGTGCGGCCGGCGCGGATTTCGAGATTGGCCATATGGATATTGGCGGTGAGCGACGGATAGGACACGCCGAGCTCGCGGCCGACGCGATCGAGCGCCGCCTCCATGGCAAGGCCGGCATCGGCGCACACCACCAGCAAATCCATGAAATCGGGAAAGCCGGCCTGGTGCTCCATCCGCCGCGCCGCGATACGGCGATCGAGATAGATGCTCGGCGCCAGATAGCCCAATCCGCCGCCGCCGATGACGAACAACCAGAACGAGGTCTTGGCGTTCATCCCGAGCATCGACAGCGCGAAGTACGCGGCGATGGCGAAGCCGACGGCGGCAACCATGCGCGCCAGGAAGTAATAGGCGGCGGCGTGCGGATCGTAGATACCGGCCGCCACCAGCCGCTGGCGGAGCACCTTCATGTCGCCGGCGTCGGCGGTGGAATAGTGCTTGGTGGTGTACTCGATCAGCTTCTGCGCGGCTTTGATTCCGGAAAAGCGCAGCGAGCGCCGGTTGCCCGGTGCGCCGTCCTCGACGCCGACGCGCGATGCGCGGCGGCGCACCGCCTCGCGCGCGATCAGCCCGTTCATCACCGAATAAGCCAGTGTGGCGGCGGCGAGGAAGATCAGGCCGTTGAGCAGATTGGTTTCGCTGTCGCCGAACATGAGCGCGTCGTCCGCGGTTTCAAATCTTGAAATTGACCATCTTGAACATGATCAGATTGCCGACCAGCATCCAGGCCGCGGCGCTGACCAGCAGCACCTGGGTCAGGTGGACGTGCCAGACCGCCGCGTAAAAGTCGGGCGCGATGAACTGGATGACGACGAACATGCCGATCGGCAGCGCCGAGAGAATCATCGCCGAGGCGCGGCCTTCGGCGGCAAGCGCCCGGATCTTGCGCCGCATCTTGAAGCGCTGGCGGATGACGCCGGACAGATTTTCCAGGATCTCGCCGAGATTGCCGCCGGTCGAGCCCTGGATGGCGACCGCGGTGACGAACAGCGGCAAGTCGTCGGAGCCGATCCGCGCATAAAGATTGCGCATGGCGGTTTCCAGATCGGCGCCGTAGGTGATCTCGTCGGACACCACGCCGAATTCGGAGCCGATCGGATCTTTCATTTCGCGGCCGACCATGGAGATCGCGATCGGCACCGGATGCCCGGCGCGCAGACTTCGCACGATGATGTCGAGCGCGTCGGGAAACTGCGCGCCGAATTTCCTCTGGCGGCGGCTGCGTAGCATGCGGAGCGCGAGGTAGGGCAATACGGTTGCGGAGAGCAGCGCCGCCACGGCCGCTTGCCAGACGCTGTGGCGGAACATCAGCGTCGCGCCGAAGGCGACCAGGCTGCCGATGCCGACGATGAGGAACAGCCGGGACAGGCCCAGCGTGAGCCCAGATTGCAGGATCAGCCGGTTGAGCGCGATCAGCCCGAGCCGGTAGTCGCCTTCGCCGGTCAGTCCGCGCTCGCGCCGCAGCTCGATCAGCACGGTCTCGCGATCGACGCGGTCTTTCGCGATCGCCAGCCGCCGGTTGATCCGGCTGCGATAGGACGCGCCCGAGAACAACATCAGATAGACCGCCTCGACCGTGAGCCCCGCGGCGAGCGCGACGAACAGCCAGACCAGATAGATCGGATTGAAATCGAACTGCAGAAAATCGGACATGGCGGCTACAGCGGCTGCGACGGATCAAAGTGGGAGCCGGAAATCTTGATGCCCATGGCGACCAGATCGGCGAGGAAGCGCGGCCGCACGCCGGTGGCCTGGAAGTGGCCCTGCACCGAACCGTCCGGCGCCGTGCCGGTGCGCACATATTTGTAGATTTCCTGCATCTGGATGATGTCGCCTTCGAGCCCGGTGATCTCGGCGACGCTCATGACGCGGCGCTTGCCGTCGGAAAGCCGCGACAGCTGCACGATGACCCGGATGGCGGCGGCGATCTGGCCGCGGATCGAGGCCACCGTCATCGGCAGGCCGGCCATGCCGATCATCTGCTCGAGGCGTGAAATAGCGTCGCGCGGCGTATTGGCGTGGATGGTGGCCATCGAGCCTTCATGGCCGGTATTCATGGCTTGCAGCATGTCGAAGGCTTCCTCGCCGCGGCACTCGCCGAGGATGACGCGGTCGGGCCGCATGCGCAGCGCGTTCTTGACCAGGTCGCGCTGGCGGATCTCGCCCTTGCCTTCGATCGACGGCGGCCGCGTCTCCATGCGGCCGACATGCGGCTGCTGCAGCTGCAATTCGGCGGCATCCTCGATGGTCAGGAGCCGCTCTTTTTCGGAGATGAAGGCGGAAAGGGCGTTGAGCATCGTGGTCTTGCCCGAACCGGTGCCGCCGGAAATGATCAACGTGACACGCGCCTTGACCGCGGCGGCGAGCAGTTCGGCCATCTGCGGGCGGAGCGCGCCGACGTCGACCAGCTTGTTGAGGTTGAACGGCTTCTTGGAGAATTTGCGGATCGACATCAGCGGTCCGTCGATCGCCACCGGCCGCACCGCGACGTTGACGCGTGAGCCGTCGAGGAGCCGCGCGTCGCACATCGGATGCGATTCGTCGACGCGGCGGCCGACCGCTGAGACGATCTTGTTGATGATGCGCAGAAGATGCGACTCGTCCTTGAAGCGCACGCCGGTCGGCTCGAGCACGCCCTTGCGCTCGACATAGACGCATTCATGACCGTTGATCAGGATATCGTTGACGGTCTCATCCTTGAGCAGCGGCTCGAGCGGGCCGAGCCCTGTCATCTCGTCGAGGATTTCGGAGACGAAGTCGTTGAGCTCCTGGGTGTTGAGCGCCAACCGCTCGGTGAGCACGTATTGCGAGACGAGCTGCTGGACGTGGCCGCGGATTTCCTCCTCGGGCAGCTTCTCCAGCGCCGACAGATTGATCTCCTCGATCAGGCGGCGGTGCAGCCTCACCTTGGCGTCAAGCAGTTTTTCGGTAAGCAGCGGATTGGCCGACGCCGGGGCGGCGGCTTCGGGGGGCGCTTCCGGCAGCGCGTTCCATGCCGGCGGCTCGAGCGGAATCTCTTCGACCGCCGGCACGATCTCCGGAGCGGCGACGCGGCGCATGGAAAAACGACCGGCCATTGACGTGTTCCTAAAACCCGAGCGCGCGACCTACGACCGCGCCCATGACAGCTTGAACTTCTTTACGCCTTCGGCGGCGTCCTTGGCTGGCTTGGCGGCGGCTTGCGGCAGGATCAGCTTGCGCAGCTGCAGCGTGATCTTGTTGCCCTTTTTGACGTCCTCGAGCGGCACGCCGCGGTCGATCGCTTCGCGCACGAGGCCGTAATCGTTGGGGATGCAGGCCGCGAAAGCGTCGCCGATGGTCTGCTGAATGTCGCTTTTGCGCAGTGCCGGCGAAAACACTTTCTGCACATAGCGATTGATGATGACTTGCGGACGCGGCCCGTCGCCGAGCCGGTCGCGGATGGCGTCGACCAGTTGTTTGGCCTGGCGCAGCCCGGGCACCGTGGTTTCGCTGACGATGAACAGCTTGTCGGAGCCCAAGAGCACGCTGTCGGTCCAGGAAAACCAGGTGCGCGGCATATCGAACACGACGTAGTCGAAATGCGAGGACACGAGATCGAGGAGCCGCGTCACCACGTCGGGATCGAACAGCCGCATTTCCGCCGGGCGGTTCGGCGCCGCGACCACGGCGAGGCCGGACGGATGCTGCGAGATCATCACTTCGAGCAGTTGACGATCGAGCCGCTCCGGGCGCGGTTCGATCTCGCTCAGATTGAGTCGCGGCTCGATGTCGAGATAATCGGCGCAGGCGCCATGCTGAAAGTCGAGATCGACCAGGCAGGTCGCGGCCTTGCCGCGCGCGCCGCTGTTGAGCAGCAGCATCGCGGTCTGCACTGCGAGCGTGGTCACGCCGGCGCCGCCGACCGCGGGCAGGAAAGTGAAAATCTGCGCTTCCGTCGTTTCGGTCGAGGCCTGTGGCTTGGCGACGCGCGCACAGGTGCGCACCAGCTCGACCGGCGGCACCGGCTTGACCAGGAAATCGGCAACCCGCATCTGCGTCAGCCGCCGCGCCACGGCGGCGTCGAAGTTTTGCGTGACCGCGACCACCGGCGGCCAGCTGCCGATCTGCAGCATGAGGCCTTCCAGCGCTACAAGCTCGGCCTCGTCGCCCGAGTTGACGTCGGCGACCACCACCGTGGCGCCGGCAACGTCGATCTCGCCATGCTCGGCGAGCCGGCCTTTGACGACGTCAAGGCTGATCTGGCTGCTCGCCGAAAACGTGGCGCGCACCGAATCCTCAAACGCCGCGTCGGCGGTGAGCACCACCACGCGCGTCTGGCTTGCCGGCGTCGGGGATCGGCTTATGCGCATGCGTTCAAGCTCGTCATCCACAAAGGCGTGTCATTGTCCCGGCGTGCTCGTCGATGTCGCTGCCGGCGCGGCGTTGTTGACCGTAGTGCTGATGGTCTGGCCGGTCTGGTTGGTCGACATGAAATTCTCCGGATCCTCCGGCCGGATTTCCTTGCCGGTGCGGTAACGGGCGACGGCCTGCTGCATCTTCTCGCCGTTGAACGCGATGTTCTTGTTGCCGCTGTAAGGCGGCCACGGATCGACCACCTGGCCGACGGTATTGGCGGCGACCGCATCGCCGCCGGACAGCGCAATGTTCTCCCGGCGGTCGAGATAGAGATCGGCATTGGAGCAGCCGGCGAGCCAGCCACCGAAGCCCGTGGCGGCGAGCGCGGCCACGATCAGCCGCGCGGCGCGCGGCGTGCCGCGCTTTGTCCTTGGCTCAGTCTTTGGCCGTGACATAGACGCCTCCGTTTCTCGGCAGGTCGAGGATGTGGCCGACATAGGGCCGGTTCAGCGCGCCGACGGCGAGCCGCGCCAGCTCCGGTGAGACTTCGGTGTCGCCCATCAGGAACAGATCGACGTCGTTCGGCGGCAGCGAACTGTCGAACGGCGTATGCACCGGGTCGACCGGCGTCAGCGGCCGCACGATATGCGGCGTCACCAGGATGACGAGGTCGGTTTCTTGCTTCTGGTAGTCGGTCGAGCGGAACAAGGCGCCGAGCACCGGCATGTCGCCGAGCCACGGCAGTTGATCGATATTGTTGGTGCCGTCGCTCTGCAGCAACCCGCCGAGCATGAAGCTCTGACCGTCGCGCAATTCCAGCGTGGTCGAGGCCTTGCGTGTGGTCAGGCCCGGCACAAAAGTGCCGGCGACAGTCACGCCGTTAGTCTTGTCGATCTCGCTGACTTCCGGCTTGACGATGAGGTTGATGACGCCGTTGCCCAGCACCGTCGGGGTGAAGGACAGGCCGACGCCGTAAGGCTGGAAGCCGAACGACGGCGTGCCGGTGGCGCCGACCTCCGGGATCGGAATTTGGCCGCCGGCAAGGAAGCTTGCGGTCTCGCCTGACAGCGTCACCAGATTCGGCTCGGCAAGGAGACGCGCCGCGCCCTTCGATTCGAGCGCATTGACCTCGACCTGAAGCTTGTTCGTCAACTGCCCCACCAGAAAGCCGAACGGCGCCGCGCCGGACAGCACGCCGGCGGCGACCACGGGCGAAATCGGTAGAGCTTGCGCCGCCACGTTGGCGCCGCCGACAGGAGTCCCGGGCTGCTGAAACGAGCCGCCCGGCTGGGTGATCGGTAGCTGCGAAGCCGGCAGCCCCGAGCCCGTATTGGCCAGCACCGAGTTGCCGAACGCATTCCATTGCACGCCGAGATCGCGGCCGGCGTTGCGGTCAACTTCGATAAAGCGGACTTCGAGCTCGATCTGCTGCGGCTGCATGACCTGGACGGTATTGATCGGATCCGGGCCGAACTGGCCCGCGATCTGCACCGCCTTGTCGAGCGTGGCCGCGTCGGGCGAAGTGCCGCTCAAAAGGATGCGGCCGTTGATCGACGATACCTTGATGCCGCCGCCGGTGAAGTGGCCGATCTCCGCCGCCAGCCGCGAAATGTCGTAGGACACTTCGACGTCGAAAATGCCGACCGGCTTGTGATCGGCGTCATAGACGGTGACGCGCGTGGTGCCGATCTTCTTGCCGAGGATGGACAGCGAGTGATCGGTAAGCGGGCTGACATCGGCAATATCCGGATCGCCGACCGTGATATTGGCGAAGTTCTGATCGGTGCGGATGTCTTCGGTCTTGCCAACCGTCACGCGCACCTGCGCGCTGTGAACGGGATTGGCCAGGACGATGTTCTCCTGCGCGCGCACGGCCGGCGGCAATACTGCCATGACCGACCCGGCAAGCACCGCCCTGATCCAGCCGCGCCGCATCAGCGCGGCGATCTTCAAGCCCGCGCTCCTAGTGCTCCTGTCCGTATCTCGCCGGCTGCCGCCGGCGGGGTCGTTTTGCTTCTTGTACTGGCTCTTCACGTCGGCCTCCCCGCCACTCACTAGTCCCCAAACACGAATCTCACGCCGCCCCGCTGCATCGTCCCCGATCAGTCGCTTCGCGACACCGCCGCGGAATGCGCATTGCCGCGCTCGACCGGAACGCTGTACTCGGCGTGCTCGTTCTTCCACAGCCGCGACACCACGACCGTTACGAAATCCGATTTTGCCGTCGTCGACTTGCCGAGATCGGCGGTTGTCACGCGGCGCGAATCCTGGTCGGCGACGTCGCCGGCCTTGCGCAGCAACAGCGACAGCGTGCCGACCGTTGACGCGAGCGCGATTCGCTCGCCGTCGGTCGCTTTGACCTCGAGCGTGACCGCCTTGACGACGGACGGCTTGTCGGCCTTTTCGTCGGCCAGCTGATCGATCGCCAGCACCTGCGCGTTTTCGATGACGACGTCGGTGGCGGCGGAGTTCTTCTCGCCCTGGCGCGTGAGCACCACGTCGACATGGTCGCCGGGCAGAATGAACCCGGCGACGCCTTCGACGTCGTTGACGCGCACAGTCACCGCCGTCATGCCGGGATCGAGCACCGCGGATAGCGTGGCGCGTTCGCCTGGACCTGTGACCTTCGAGGCCAGCACCGCTTCATTGGGCTCCATCGGCATCAGCACGACGCGCTTGGCCGCGACGAGATCGGCGATCTTGCCGAACGCGCCGGCCGGCAGCGCGTCCTGCGGCCACGGCAATTCGCGCAGCGCCGACGCTGTCAGTTGTTCGCCGAACCGCAGCGGCCGCGCGGCGACCACGATGGTGCGCTCCGGCGTTGGTGCCTTGTGCTGCGCTTCGAGGCTTCTCATGCGCGCCGCTTCCTGATTGTTGAGCCAGGTCTGCGCCAAGAAGACTGCGAGCAGCCCGAACAGGACCGCGAAGCCGATCATGACGAGGGTACTGGTACGCAACTTACGTCCCCTGATGACGCCTAAATTCGTTTCGCCGAATTCGTTGAGCGAATTTCGTCGTTGTTCGCGAAGATTATTGGTCGTCCGCTAGTATGGAATTGGTGAAGTTACGGAGGCTTCTCCCTCTATGCTAAAAATTGCTTGAAACGGTATTCTTTACAGGACGTATCGCGCGGCGTTCGAAGTGAAGAGATATCCTTTACGAAAATTGAGCGACGCCGTTCGCCACAGCGCGTATGCAAGCCGCAAGCCCCGCTGCGCTCGGCGTTTTGCCTGGGCAACGATTCATTGATGATGTCGCATTGCGCGGCGGCGGATTTTACGAATTGCGGTAGGACGCCGTTAAGCACGCGTGGCGAGGACGCCGGCGGCGAGCGCAAGATGCGCGATCAGACCCGCGCGAAACCGCGCGGCACGGCATGAATTTTCTCGATACCGGTCGCGGTGACGAGAACCATTTCGCCGGTCTGCACGCCGGCCATGCCATCGGGCGTCACCACATTGGGCTGGATGACCACCGTCATTCCGGCGCGAAACGGCTCGTCGGGGATATGCGCGCTTGGCCGGCTGCGCGAGCCGAGGATCGGCGGCAGATAGCCGCCGCCGTAACCGTGCAGCAAATCGTCAATGATGGTGAAGCCCGATTGCTCGATCACGCCCGCAGCGTCGATCACCGCGCGCGGCGGGGCGCCGTCCTTGAGCACGGCCGCGACCGCATCAAATGCCGCATCGGCAACCGCATGCAGATCGCGATAGAGCGGCGTCGGCTCGGCATCGACCGCGAAGCTGCGCAGCACCTGGCCGGCATGCTCCCAGAATGCAGTGGCGATCTCGGCAACCACGACGTCGCCAGGCGCGACTTTGCGGTTGGCGCCAAATTGCGTCGGCACGCCAAGCCGCGGCGCCGCCATCGGCGTGACGCCGATGAAATGAATGACGTTGGTGCCGCCGAGCGCCACATAGGAGCGCTCGACCAAGTCGGCGAGATCGCGCTCGCTCAAGCCCGCGCGCAGCCCGTCGCGCAACGCCAGCATGCCGCGATCGGTCAAGGCGGCGCCGATGCGCAGCCAGTCGAGCTCTTCGTCGGACTTGATCTGGCGCAGCCGCGTATAGCCGCGGTTCAGGTTTGCCGGTGCACCGAACCGCGCCTCAAGCTTGTCGTGCTGCTCGAAACTCATCGGCCCGATGACGCCGACACGGCCGGCGCGGGCGGCACGCTGCTCCAGCGCGGCGATCGCTGCCCCGATCGACGAGCCGCCGCCCCAGGCGACCTCGGCCGGCGCCGCGAGCTGCCGCGCCAGCGGCACGTGATTGACGTGCTGCACGAACATGGCATCGGGCTTGCCGGGCGTGAATACGCCGACCGCCTCAGCGGTAACCGGCCAACCGGTCAGCCACTGCACTGCGGAGCCAAAGCGGTTGGCGCCGCAATAAACCAAGTGGTCGAGCCCGCTCGCGCCGAGCAGGCGCTCAATCGCAGCGCGCCGCCCCGCCATTTCGGCATCGGAAAAGCGCGGATAATCCGCCTCGTGGATCGCCTTCAAACGCGGCGGCAGAGCGAGATCGCCTGACTTGACCGGCACGTCCTACTCCTGTCATGCCCCGCGGATGCGGGGCATCCAGTAAGCTCCGCGTTCAAGCGCAAATTACCATAGCGCGCAGTGTACTGGATCATCCGCTTTCGCGGATGATGACACCATGAGGAGCAGGGAGGCCCCATGCCGTCGAGCTTGATCGATTCCGCCGTCTTCCGCGACATCTTCACCACCGAGCCGATGCGGCGGGTTTTTTCCGACGAGAACCGCGTGCAGAAATATCTCGACTTCGAGGCCGCCTTGGCGCGGGCGCAGGCGCGGCTCGGCATCATTCCAAAAGAGGCCGCCGAGGAGATCTGCCGGCATTGCAGCGTCGCCGAGATCGATTTTGCCAAGCTGAAAACACAGACCGAACGCATCGGCTATCCGGTGCTGCCGGTGGTGCAGCAGCTTGTGGCGCTGTGCCGCGACGGGCTTGGCGAGTGGTGCCATTGGGGCGCCACCACGCAAGACATCACCGACACCGCCACCGTGATGCAAATCCGCGAGGCGCTCACGCTGATCGAAGGCGACCTCGACCGCATCGCCGACGCGCTCGCCGCACTGGCGCGCAAATATCGCGACACGCCGATGGCAGGGCGCAGCAATCTACAGCAGGCGGTGCCGATCACCTTCGGCTACAAGATGGCGACCTTGCTGGCGGCGTTTGAGCGGCACAAGCAACGCTTGGCGGAATTGCGCACGCGCGTGCTGGTCGGCGAATTCGGCGGCGCCGCCGGCACGCTTTCGTCTCTCGGCGGCAAAGGGCTCGCCACGCAAGCCGAATTGATGAAGGAACTAAAGCTCGGCCAGCCGGCGATCGCCTGGCACACGGTGCGCGATAATATCGCCGAAGCCGGCTGTTTCCTCGGTCTCGTCACCGGCACCTGCGGCAAGATCGCCTTCGACGTCAAATTGATGATGCAGACCGAAGTGGAGGAGCTCTACGAGCCCTTCCATGAGGGCCGCGGCTCGTCCTCGACCATGCCGCAGAAGCGCAACCCGATCTCCTCGGTCTATATCACCGCCCTCACCTCGGTGGTGCGCCAGCAGACCGCGGCGCTGCTCGACGCCATGGTCGAGGATCACGAGCGCGCCACCGGGCCGTGGGAGATCGAGTGGATCATGCTGCCGGAAATCTTCTGTTACGCCGCCGGCGCGCTGGCGCAGACCGAATTCGTGCTGACCGGCCTGCAGGTCGACGAGAAGAAGATGCGATCGAACCTCGATCTCACCAAAGGGCTGATCGTGTCGGAAGCGGTGATGATGGGGCTCGGCCCCTATCTCGGCCGCCAATACGCCCACGATCTGGTCTACGACATCTGCCGCAAAGTCGTCGCCACCGGCCAGCCGCTGGTCGATCTCCTCGCTGAGAACGAGGAAATCACCAAACATCTCGATCGCGCCGCTTTGGCAAAGCTCTGCGATCCGGCGAATTATCTCGGCGAGGCGGGTGCGATGGTCGATCGGGTGTTGGCGATGCGGGGGAAGTAGCGCGCTTGCGGCGCCAGCGTCACTCCGCCGCGGCCGCCTTCGCCGCCGCCTGCTCGCGGACGAATTTGTCGATCGCCAATTGATCGACCTTGCCCGAGCCGAGCATCGGCAATTTGTCGAGAATGACGATTTCGGCCGGAAACATCAGCTCGGAGGCGTGCTTGCTCCGCGCATAGGCCATGAAATCGGCGCGCGTGGCACCGTGCTTGTCGGTGACCATGATGAGGCGCTCGCCCTTCCTGGCATCGGGCACCGCCGACACGGCGGTCACGTAGTTCGGCCACAGCTCCGCCGCCAGCATCTCGACCGCGGCGAGCGAGACCATCTCGCCGCCGACCTTGGCGAAGCGCTTGGCGCGGCCCTTGATGGCGACGAAGCCCTGATCGTCGAGGGCGACGATGTCGCCGGTGTCGTGCCAGCCCTCCGGCGGCGGCTCGAGCACGCCCGGCCGGTCGGCACGCAGATAGCCGAGCATGACATTCGGTCCCCTGACGTAAAGCCGGCCGCCTTCCTCGACGCCCTCGACTTTTTCCAGCTTCTCCTCCAAGCCGGGTAAGAGCCGCCCAACGGTGCCGAACTTGTTGAACATCGGCGTGTTGAGCGCCATGACCGGCGAGCACTCGGTGACGCCGTAGCCTTCGAGAATGCGCAGGCCGAATTTTTCCAGATAAAGCTGGCGCGTCGATTCCTTCACCGGCTCAGCGCCGGCCAGCACATAACGCAGCGAGCGGAAGTCGTAAGGGTTAGCCATGCGCGCATAGCCGTTGAGGAACGTATCGGTGCCGAACAACACGGTCGCGCAAGTGCCGTAAACTAGCTCCGGCACGGTGCGGTAATGCAGCGGCGACGGATAGAGATAGATCGGCACGCCGGAAATCAGCGGCAGCACGACGCCGCCGGTGAAGCCGAATGAGTGGAAGATCGGCAGCGCATTGAACAGCTTGTCCTCGCGACCGAAATCGATGCGCGCCGCGCATTGCGCCACGTTGGTCAACAGATTGCGGTGCGACAGCACGACGCCCTTGGGCAGCCCCTCGGTGCCGGAGGTGAACAGGATGACCGCCCAGTCGTCGGGCTTGCGCGGAACAAGCGGTTTGCTCCAGTTCAACAAGCCGCGCAGCTTATCGAGCCGACCGATAGTCGCGCGGACATCCTCCAGGTAGACGATGCGCAGCGCCTTTTCGAGCTGCACCATCAGATGCTCGAAGCGGCCCTTCTCAACGAAAGTTCGCGAGGTCAGAATGGTGTCGACTTCCGCCGCCCGGCAGGCGGCGAGAATATTGGTGGCGCCGGCGGAAAAATTGATCATCGCCGGGACGCGCCCGGCCGACGCTACCGCCAGCATGGTCACCACTCCGGCATTGGAGGTCGGCAGCATCACGCCGAGCGTGGCGCCTTCGCGCGCCAGCGGCATCAGCTTGCGGCCCAGGACCGATACCGTAATCAACAACCGCTTATAGGTGAGCTGACCGCTCACCGGATCTTCGATGGCGAGCCAATTCGGGCCGTGCAGCTTGGCCGCCTCGATCAATTCCTCGACCACGGTGCGATCGGTCGGAGTGGTGCGATAGATCAAGTCGGACATGATGGTGTAAAGCGCGGCCCCGGCGGCCTGGCGGCGCTTGCGGCCTTTGAGCTGCGGGTCGACCTGGAATTTCACCGGCTCCAGCACCGTGACCGTAATTTTCGGAAACAGCCGGCGGCGCACCTGGCTGCTCTTCAACCGGCTGAAATACGTCGTCTCCGGGCCCTCGATGCGGACCGGCACCACCATGGCGTCCGACTTGTCGGCGATCATCGCCGCGCCGTCATAAACCTTCATCAGACTGCCGGTGACGGTGATACGGCCCTCGGGAAAGATCACCAGCATATTGCCGTCACGCACCGCATTGATGAGGTCGCGCACCGAGAACGGCCGCAGCGGGTCGAGCGCCATGGTACGCACGAATTTGAGGAACGGCTGGATCCACCAGTGCTTGGACATCGCCACGTCGATGGCGAAGACGGGACGCTTCGGCAGGATCGAAACCGCCAGCGGCGCATCGAGGAAGCTGATGTGATTGAGCGCGATGATGGCGTTGCGGCCGGCCTTGTCGATGTTCTCCAGGCCTTTGACCTCGAGCCGGAAGAAAGCGCGGAACACGATCGAAAGAAAATCGTTCAGCCACCCGGCCGGCATGGTCTGACCGATGGCGACGGCGACCACGAGATTGACGGCGCCGATCGACGCGAAGAGGACCGGGGTGCTCAAGCCCAGCTTTTGCAGGAGCGCCAGCGCGATCGCCCCGACGACCATGAAGGCGGCATTGAGCACGTTGACCGCCGCGACGACGCGGGCACGCCGATCGGTGCCGGCCCAGACCTGGATCGCAGTGAACACTGGCACGATGAACAGGCCGCCGGCGATCGCCAGGCCGGCAAGGTCGAGGGCGATGTGGATGCTGTGCGGTGCGGCGAAATAGCCGGCAATGCTTAGCGGACTAGTCGCCGGCACGACGCGGGAGGCAGTCCAACCGAGGTCGAGCGAAAACAGGCCGAGCAGCACGGTGGCGACCACGGTCGGCAGCAGCACGATGCGCCCGGCGGCGAGCCAGGCGGCAAGACCGGAACCGACGCCGACCGAGACCGAAAAGATGGTGAGAAACAGCGTGACGACCTGTTCGCTGCCACCAATATTGAACGAGACAAGCGGCGGCAACAAAGAGAGGACCAGCGCACCGACGAGCCAGAACCAGCTCGCCACGATCGCGCCCCACCACAACCGCGGGTCGGCGCGCACCAGCTTGATGAGCGATCCGGTCGAGACCATGACGTTGCGGTTAATGGGAAGATCCGGCGCCGCCTCCGCCGTACGGGGAATGAGCAGGCTCGAGCCAAAGCTCGCCACGGCGGTCAATATCATCAACCAGGCGAAGTGAATCGGACTGCTGTTGCCGTTGGCGGCGATGCCGGCAACGATCGTGCCGAGCAATATGGCGAGGAAGGTGCCGGCTTCGATCAGCGCATTGCCGGAGGGAAGCTGGGGCCGCTCGAGCAGGTCGGGCAGGATGCCGTATTTGATCGGACCGAACAGCGAAGCCAGCGTCCCGAACATGAACACCGCAAGGAACAGCAAGCTGAGCGAATGGAACGCGAAGCCGGCGACACCGACAATCGCCGCGCCGATCTCGGTGAGCTTGATGCGCTGCGCCACCCAGGCTTTGTCGTAACGGTCGGCGAGCTCGCCGCCGAGCCCGGAAAGAAAGAAAAACGGGGCGATCAGCGTGGCGCCGGCGAGCGTGATCAAGACGGCAGAATTGGCACCGGAGACCTCGAACAAGATGACGAAGACCAGCGCTGTCTTGAGAAAATTATCGCCGAAGGCCGCGAAGAACTGGCACCAGAACAAGGGCGCGAAGCGGCGCGTCGTCATCAGAGACAGAGACATGTGATTTCTTTTCCGCCGTTCGCCGCCCGCCAGCCCTTTACCGTTCGCGTATGGGCCGGGCGGCCTATTTCCTCGACCAGTTTAGACGGTGACAGACCACTTGGCGACGACACAAGCCCGCATGCCCAAGGCGCTCTGTGGATGCAAAATAGATTAGCATAATCAAGGCGAAAGGCAGGCCGGCCGGCTATCCGAGGGGGACTGTCGGCAGATCGAGAACTGAACGCACCTTGGCGGCCAGCGAATCCTGCGTCAGCGGCTTTTGAATGAGCTGGACGCCCTCGTCGAGCCGGCCCTGATGGACGATAGCGTTGCGCGAATAGCCGGTCATGAACAGGACCTTGAGCCCCGGCCGTTGCGCCAGCGCGGCGCTCGCCAATTCGCGGCCATTTGGCCCCGGCAGAATCACGTCGGTCAGGAGCAGATCGATCTTGCTCTCTCGCTCCAGCACTTGCAGTGCCGACGGAGCGTCGTGTGCCTGCAATACCGTGTATTTCAATTCCTCCAGCGTCGCGCTGATGAAGGCGCGAACGTCGGTATCGTCTTCGACGACCAGAATGGTTTCCTTGCCGTAGGCGGCCGGCGGCGCGGCGCGCTGAATCGGAATCTCGCCGACCTTCTTCTTGTCGCCCCGCGCGCGCGGCAGATAGATCCGGACCGTGGTGCCCTGACCGGGCTCACTGTAGATTTTGACGTGGCCGCCCGACTGCTTGACGAAACCATAGACCTGGCTGAGGCCGAGGCCGGTGCCATGGCCGGTCTCTTTGGTCGTGAAGAACGGCTCGAAGGCGCGCGTGGCGACGTCCTCGTTCATCCCGACGCCCTCGTCGGTCACCGCGATCAGCACGTATTGACCCGGCCGCACCTCGGCGTTGTCGGCACAATAGGACTCGTCGAGCAAGACGTTGCTTGCCTCAATGGTCAGGCGGCCGCCTTGCGGCGCATCGCGCGCGTTGACGGTGAGATTAAGAATGGCGGTTTCCAGTTGCACCGCGTCGGCCTCGACCGGCCAAACGCCGCCGGCGCCGATCACCTCGAGCTGCACCGACTCGCCGAGCGAGGGTCTAAGGAATGATGAAAGGTGGTTGAGCAGCCGATTGACGTCCAACAGTTTCGGCTCAAGCGGCTGGCGGCGCGAAAACGCTAGCAGGTGGCCGGTCAGGACCGCCGCACGGTTGGCGCCGACCAGGGCCATGTCGATGGCGCGGCGCAACCGCTCTTTGGCGCCGTCTTGCCAGTTCTCGATGGTCCGTTTGGCGTTATCGAGATTGCCGATGATGATGGTCAAAAGATTGTTGAAGTCGTGCGCCACGCCGCCGGTGAGCTGGCCGACCGCGTCCATCTTCTGGGATTGATAGAGCTGCTCGCGCGCAGCCTCCAGGCGCTGTTGCGCTTCGCGCCGTTCGGTGATGTCGCGGGTGATCTTGGCGAGACCGAGGAGTTCGCCGTTGGAGTCCTCGATGCGATCGATGACGACGCTCCCCCAAAAACGCGTGCCGTCCTTGCGGACCCTCCAGCCCTCCGCTTCATATCTGCCTTCATTAATGGCGGTGAGCAAAGCCCGGGCCGGCACCCCGTCGGCGCGATCCTCCGGCGTATAGAAGATGGAGAAATGGCGGCCGACGATTTCACTTTCGCTATAGCCCTTGATGCGCATGGCCCCGGTATTCCAGTTCGTCACGTTGCCCTGCGGATCGAGCATGTAAATGGCGTAATCGGTGACGCCGTGAACCAGAGTTTGAAAGCGCTGCTCGCTTTCCTGCGTGGCGGTCCGCACCAGTTGCCGTTCCAGCTCCTTGCGGCGCTCGCCAGCGGCGACGAGCTCATGCCCAACCTCATCGAGTTCGCGTACCGGGATGTTCACGGGCGTCAGGACGTCGCCGCGGCCGAGCGCCGACGCTTGCGCCGCCAACGTCCGGCTCGATCCGGCCAACCTATCGCCGAACCAATAAGCAACGCCGAGCGAAAGAATCGTGAGCGCGGCACCGAGCGCGCTTAATCGCCATAGTGCCCGATGCAGCGGATTCTGGATATCGGCGTCCGGAACGCCCACCCAGACGATCCATCCGGAAAGCTTGGATCGCGCGTAGCCCAGCCGGATCTTATAACCTTGAACATTTTGCCCGAGCCAGGTGCCTTGATCGTCCTTTATTTGGTCGGTGAAGCTTTTCGAGGCGGGCTTGCCAATCCTTTCGCTGGATTCCTCGGTGCGCACCATGACCACATTGGCGCGATCCAGAATCCCGGCGATTTGTCCGGGGGCGATATCGGCGCGGATCAAATCGCCAAGCGCCGTCAGGTCGACGGTCATGTGAAGAAGGTAGTTGACCGCGCCGCCCTCGGTCACCGGCACGCTGATGAGATAAATGGGATGGCCGGCGACTGCCCCCTCGACGACGTTGCTGACATACGGTTTCCCGGTCGTGGCCGCTTTTTCGTCGTCCGGATAAAGATTGCGCGGTAGTGGCGTTCCCCACGGCACGCGCGTGTTGGCAAGCTGTTGTCCGTCGCGGCCGCGCAGCGAAATGTCGACCCCGGCCAGGTCCTTGACGCGCATGGCGCGATCGTAAAATCGCGCGTAATCGCGGCTTTCCATGGAGTTCGCGGTCGCCAGCGTCTCCAACGTGATGATCTTGCCCTGCAAATCCCGATCGACGTCGAGCGCGAGCTCGTGCGCATCGTTTTCGAGCTGCTGATCGATGCGGGCAATTTCCGAATCGGCATAGCGCCAGAACAGCACGCCGGCGAACGCGCCGACCGGCAGCAAAATGGCGAGCACCATGACAAGAAGATAGCCGCGCACGGACAGGCTCCGATGCGCGCGGCCGGGCGCCTCCCCCATCGCGGGCGTCCGGGGAGCTGTGGTCGGCATTTCTGTTTGCTGGGCAGCCGCCAAGGCTATCGATGCTCGATCGTCAAAATCCCGGCGCCCGCTCGACCTGATCGTACCAGTCGAAGCCCATGTCTTTGACGATACGGTTGCTCATGACGATGATACGGCACTCCTCGCCGGGCTTGGCGAAGTGCTGGTGCATGGTAAACGGCGGGATGTAGACGTAATCGCCGACCGTCCATTCAAACCTCTTCGGCTCGGCTGCCCATTCCCATTCGAAGGCTTCAAGGCAGTCCCATTTCAGATCCCAGTGCAAATCATAACCGGAGCCTTCGACCACAAAAAACAGTTCCTCCCACATGTGGCGGTGCTTGCCGGAGCGCTCGCCGTCCTTGAGGAACTGCATATAGGCTTCGATGCAGCACTCGCGCGTCTGCATTTTCTGGTTGACCAGATGCTTGATCAGGCCGTCGGGCGAACGCTCCCACGGCATGTCCTTGGCCTTGATGACGTTGGGCAGCGTCGCGTAGTGCTCGCGGAATTTCTCCGACTCGACCATCGCCTCGGCGAGGAAGGCCGCGGAATTGTCGCCGGACAGCGACGCCGCCTTGTCTTCGAATAACGACATGGATTTCTCCGCGCTCAAATTTCCGTCGGCGGATTAAATTCCGTCACGCCGGGCGGCAGCTTGTCGGTCGGCCATTCGACCATCTTCTGAAACAACAGGTGCATGAACAGGAACAACGGCTTGGCCTTGAACACCAAAAGGATGCAGGATTCCCTTTCATCGTCGTTGAAATGCTGGTGAACGCAGCCGTTCTCGACCAGCATCACGTCGCCCGCCTCCCATTTCATATAGCGGCCGTCATGGACATCGTGGCCGTGGCCCTTGAGCACGTAAAACACCGCGCTGTTGAGGTGGCCGTGCTTCTGTCCGGCGTTGAGCGGCGCATAGCATTCGATGTGCGACTCGATCGACTGCACGATGTTGACCGCCTGCGGCGAAATGATGTGCTTGCCGTACATCGCAGGGCCGCCCTTCCAGGGATGGTCCTTCGAGGAATAGACCCGCGGCTCTTCCAGAAGCTTTTTGTAAAGGTGGCTGTAGGTGCCTTCCAGCGCCCGCACGAAGGTGCGTTTCTTGGCCCAGCGATCCCATTTGCCGTGCTTGATCTCGTCGGCGTCTTCCGGCGACGGCTTGTTGTGGCCGAGCCCGGGTGTTTCGTGTTCCAGCATTCCGGTCATTCGTCACTCCTAAGCGTCGGTCATTACGAAATTTCCGCCAGGGGCGCAATGTCGCAACGGTCTGCGGCGGCCACATTGGTGGCGCGGATCGGACACGCTAGGATCGCGGTAATCTCAAAGGGGAAGGAAGCGCGATGACGGTAAGCGCGACATTAACGATCGGCCGCCTTGGTGCTGTCGTCGTGGCCTTGATTGTAGCTTTGGCGGCATTTGCGGCGCTGGCCGTTTCCGGAGCCAAGGCACAGAGCGCCGCGGCGTTCTATGCGGGAAAATCGATCGATCTGGAGATCGGCTACAGCGTCGGCGGCGGCTATGACCTTTACGCGCGACTCCTTGCCCGGCATCTCGGCGATCACATTCCCGGCCATCCGACCATCGTGCCGAAGAACATGGAAGGCGCCGCCAGCCTGCGGCTTGCCAACTACCTTTACGCCGCCGCCCCGCGCGACGGCACCGTGATCGGCGCCATCAGCCGCGGCGCCGCCTTCGACCCGCTGCTCAATGAGAAAAACGCGCTATTCGACGCTTCGAAATTTTCCTGGATCGGCAGCGCCAATAACGAAGTCAGCGTCTGCGTCGCACTGCAATCGTCCGGTATCACGCGCTTCGACGACGTGCTGACCAAGCCCCTGACCATCGGCTCGACCGGCGTTGGCGACGACACTTACCAGTTCCCGGCGCTGATGAACGCGGTGCTTGGCACCAAGTTCAAGATTGTGACCGGCTATCCGGGCGGCAACGACATCACGCTGGCGCTCGAGCGCGGCGAGGTCCAGGGCCGCTGCGGCTGGTCATGGTCGAGCATCGTGACCACGCGGAAGGACTGGATCACGAGCAAAAAGATCATCGTGCTGGTGCAGATGTCGCTGTCCAAGCACCCGGACCTGCCCGACGTGCCGCTGATCATGGATTTGGCGAAGACCGCCGAGCAGCGTCAGATCTTCAAGCTGATCTTCGCGCGCCAGGTCATGGGCCGGCCGTTTACGGCGCCGCCCGGTGTGCCCGCCGACCGCGTCGCGGCGTTACGCACGGCCTTTGAAGAGACCATGAAGGACAAGGCGTTTCTTGACGACGCCGCCAAGGGCAAATTCGAGATCAATCCGGTCGGCGGCGCGGAGCTCGATGCGCTGGTTAAGGAGATCTACCAGACGCCGCCCGAGGTGACGAAAAAGGCTGCAGCGATCCTGGGGCAGTAAATCACAACAGCCGCGTCGAAGCGCGCAGCGCGGGCAAGAGATCGCCGAGCAGCGACGGCGGCCAGGCGACCTGCAACGCCCAGTGAAAGACGATGGTGCAGATGACCGTTGTCGCAGCGGCGAAGCCGAGCGACGACGGCCACGGCTCCCCGAAGCCGAAGCGCATATAAGCGAATACGAAGACCGCGATGGCGGGGATAAATCCGATCAGCCAGACCAGAGCGATGAACCCGGCCATCCAAAGAAAGAAGCTGGCGGCGCGCCGCCTTGCCACGTCGTCCGTCACGCCCAAGTCATCGACATGGGCGCTGACCTTGACGCCCGGATCACCGGCTGTTTGCATTTGCAAGCCGGAGTCGACATGGGCGAACATTGTTTGCTCGCGGCCGAAGAGCTCGTTGACGAGATTGAGGACGGCAGCGGTGAGCGCCATGCCGCAGGCGGTGAGCGGCACAATCTTAGCGTCGTGCGGCCAATCGGTCGACGACAGGATGGCGGCCACGATCAGCACGATGACGGCGAGCGAGAATGCGGGCGCGGCACCGAACTGCGGCCGGCGACCGCCGACCGCGCGGAATTGCGCAATCAAGGTGGTGACGATCTGCGACAGCGGCCGGTACAGCACCCAGGCGACGCAGGCGAGGATCGCCAGAACCGGCCAGCGCAGCAGCCAGCCCCAGCCGTAAAGCTGCGTCGAGATGAACAAGTAGCGCTCGAAAATGCCGCCGACCACGATGCCGAGCACCATCGGCGGCCGCGGCCAGCCGAGCCGCTTCATGATCCAGCCGACGATGCCGAAGCCGAGCAACAAATAAAGATCGCCCCAATCGTGCTCGCCCTCGAAGGCGGCGACGAACACCAGCGCGATGATGACCGGCAGCAGAATTTCCGGCCGGATGCGCGATATCTGGGCGAGCCAGCGGCTGCAGGCGAGGCAAATGATGGCGCCCATGACGTGCGCCAGCGTCAGGCTCCACACGATCATGTAAGTCAGGTCGAGATGCTTTGTCAGCATGTCGGGACCCGGAGTAAGTCCGTGCATCAAAAATGCGCCGAGCAGGATCGCCATCGAGGCGCCGGCCGGCACGCCGAAAGCGATCGTCGGCACCAGATGGCCGCCTTCCTTGGAATTGTTCGAGGCCTCGGGTGCGATGACGCCGCGTACGTCGCCGCTGCCGAAACTCTCCGAATTCTTCTCGGTGCGCTGCGCGTAGCCGTAGGCGATCCAGTCGATCACCGCGGAGCCGATGCCCGGTATCGCGCCCAAGCCGACGCCGAGCACGCCGCAGCGCAACACCAGCCACCAGTTGCGCGCCACGTCGCGCACGCCTTCCCATTGGCTCGACAGATTGATGTCGGGTGCATTGTCGCCGGCGATGCGCTTGCGCGACACCGCAAGCTCGGCCAGTTCCGGCAGCGCGAAGATCCCGAGCGTCGCCGGAATGAGCGGCACGCCATCCCACAGATAAAGCCAGTCGAAGGTCCAGCGCAGCGTACCGCTTTGCGCACGCGAGCCGACCATGGCGATCATCAAGCCGAGGCCGGCGGCAGTCAGCCCTTTCAGTGGGGCGC
Organism: uncultured Alphaproteobacteria bacterium; assembly: GCA_963731805.1. Taxonomy (GTDB): domain Bacteria; phylum Pseudomonadota; class Alphaproteobacteria; order Rhizobiales; family Xanthobacteraceae; genus BOG-931. Next base: position 577,847 of record CAVSWY010000020.1, on the reverse strand, counting down.
GGCCGGACAAGGTCGCCACCATCGACATGCCGAACAGCGTGAAAGCAAGCAGCTCCGGCGAACCGATCGACAGCATGATCGGGCGCAGGATTGGGATGCTGACCGCGAGCACGATGGCGCCGACGATGCCACCGGCGAGCGACGAGGCGAACCCGGCGCCGAAGGCGCGGCCCGCTTCGCCCTTCTTGGCCATGGCGTGACCGTCGATCACGGTCGCGGCGGCACCGACATGGCCGGGAACGCCGAACAGCACCGCAGTGATGAAATCCGACGAGGTAATGACCGCCGCCATGCCGAGGAGGAGCGCAAAGGCGGTGTATTCGTCCAGGTTGTAAGTGAAGGGAATAAGCATCGCCATGCCGACGATGCCGTTCAGCCCCGGCAGGACGCCGATGGCGAGCCCGATCAGGACGCCGAGGAACAGGATCATGAGCCGGGTCGGCTCAAGGAGCAGGTGCAGCGCGTGTACGGCGCTGGCGATCATATCCGGCTGCATCGCGTATCCCTGCTCCCGCCGCCCATCGCGCCCGAAACCTGCAAAGCCGTCAAGCCCGTGGTAAGGTGACGCAGCAGAAGATAAATCGGCAGGAACCGCATCGCGGCGGCCACTGCCGCGGGATGGCAACGCAGTCGAGGAGATCCATGAGCGTCGAGGAAAGTCGGTTCGTGCGAACAGGGCTTGTTCGCACAGGTTTTGGCGCCGTGCTCTTAATTTTGGCGTCGGCGGCGATCGTGCTGGCGCAGGGTGCGAGCGATTTTTATAAAGGCCGCAGCATCAACCTCTATATCGGCTATTCGCCGGGCGGCGCCTATGACCTGTATGCCCGCGTCATCGCCCGCCATATGGGCGCGCACATTCCCGGCAATCCGACCATCGTGCCGCAGAACATGGAAGGTGCCGGCAGCTTGCGGCTGGCCAATTATCTTTATCGCGTCGCGCCGCAGGACGGCACCGCAATGGCCACTTTCGGACGCGGCATTGCTTTCGATCCGCTGCTGCTCGGCCAGGGCGACGCGTTCAACGCCGAAAAGATGAACTGGCTCGGCAGCGCCAACAACGAGGTCAGCGTCTGCGTGGCGATGAAAAGCTCCGGCGTCAGCAGTTTCAAGGACCTGTTCACCAAGGAGCTCACCGTCGGCGGCACCGGCGCCAGTTCGGACACCGATCAGTTTCCGCGCGTGCTCAACGCCGTGCTCGGCACGCATTTCAAGGTCGTGCAAGGCTATCCGGGCGGCAACGACGTGGTGCTGGCTATGGAGCGCGGCGAGGTGCAGGGCCGCTGCGGCTGGTCGTGGTCGAGCGTGCTCTCGACCCATAAATCCTGGATCACGGACGGACGCATGATCGTGCTGGTGCAGCTATCCTTGACCAAACATCCCGATTTGCCCGACGTACCGTTGGCGATGGATTTCGCCAAGACCGACGAACAGCGGCTCATTCTCAAGATGTTGTTCGCCCGCAACGTCATGGGCCGGCCTTTTGTCGCGCCGCCCAATCTGCCGGCGGATCGCGTCGCGGTATTGCGCCAGGCTTTCATGGACACCATGAAGGACAAGGACTTTCTCGCTGAGGCCGACAAGATGCAGCTTGAGGTCAATCCGGTCTCCGGCGCGGAGGTCGAGAAGCTGGTCAAAGAGGTCTATGCGACGCCGCCGGATGTGGTCGCCAAGGCCAAGCAGGCGGCGGAGTCACAATAAACCGGTCTCATTACAGCTCCAGCGTTCCCCGCATCATCGTCACGCAGCGGCCGCCGATCGATGCCGCCGTGAGCTTGCCGTCGCGCTTTTCGGCCGCGGCTTCGAGCAGACTCGGCCGGCCCATGTCGACGCCTTGCGCGATGCGCAGTTGCAACGACACATCGCGCTCCGGGCGGAGACTGGCGAGCAGTCCCACCAGCGCGACATTGGCACTGCCGGTGGCTGGGTCATCGAGGCTTTGCGAACGGTGCCTTGGACCGGTTGCTGGCCCATTTTTCATGGCGCGGGAGAACGCTTCCGGTCCGGCCCAAAGCGTCGAATGGAGCCCGCCCTCGGCCGCGAGCGATTGGATGATGCGGCCCTGCGCAATGTCGGCCAAGAGCCGCACGGCGCGATAGAGGCTCGATTTGCCGCTGCCATTCGCGCCGGTCACCACGTTGAGCGCGCCAAGGCCGAGCTTGACATCGCGCAATGACCGATAACCCGCGATGGCAATCTTCCTGATCATGTACGTCGGCCGGCTTGACCCTCGTGCAATGAAATTAACACGGGGAACGCCGCCCGGAACAACGATCAGGACGTCTGCCGCGCCCGCCCGGTCCGCCGCGGCCCGTGATCGGTGACCCCGAGATGCGTTTCTAGCGCGGCGCGGTCGCCGGCGAGCGTGGCGCTGTCGGCCGCATGCACCACCGCGCCGCGCTCAAGGATAATGGCGCGGTCGGTAACACCTAAAATTTTCTTGGCGTTCTGCTCCACCAAAATCGCCGACATGCCTTCGTCGCGGATGATGCGGCGCAGCCCGGCGAGGAGTTCCTCGACGATGATCGGCGCCAGCCCTTCAAGCGGCTCATCGAGCAGCATCACGCGCGGATTGAGCACCAGCGCGCGGCCGACCGCCAGCATCTGTTGCTCGCCACCGGACAGCTGATTGCCGAGGTTCTGCCGGCGCTCTTGCAGCCGCGGAAAAAGCTCATAGACCTTGGCCGTGCTCCAGCGGCCGGGCTGCGCGACCGCGGTGAGGTTTTCTTCCACGGTGAGCGATTTGAAAATGTTGCGTTCCTGCGGCACCCAGCCGATGCCGAGATGGGCGCGCTGATCGGGACGCAGCCTGGTGATGTCGGCGCCGTCAAGCGTGATCGTGCCGGAGAAATAGCGAGTGACGCCGATGATCGAATTGATCAGCGTAGTCTTGCCCATGCCGTTCCGGCCGAGCAGCGCCAGCGCCTGGCCTTCGACCAGCGACAGTGAGACGCCGGAGAGAACGACCGCTTCGCCATAGCCGGCGGACAGTTGTTCGATGGTGAGGAGATCAGGCATCGAGCTCCTCACCAAGATAGACCGCCTTGACCCGGGGATCGCGCGCCACGTCCTCCGGCGCGCCGTCGACGATAAGCGTGCCGTTGACCAGCACCGAGATGCGGTCGGCAAAGGAGAACACGAGATCCATGTCATGCTCGATCAGCAGCACCGTGACCTCGGCCGGCAGCGCCTCGATGGTGGCGAGAAGCTCATGGCGCTCGGCCTCCGGCACGCCGGCGGCCGGCTCGTCGAGCAGAAGCACGCGCGGCCGGCAGGCAAAGGCCAGCGCGATTTCGAGCAAGCGCTGCTTGCCGTAAGGCAGGATCGCGGTGCGCTCATGCATGACGTCGGTCAAGCGAAAGCGCTCGACGATTTCGACGATTTCGTCGGTGACGACGGATTTCGAGCCGACCACGCGCCACCAGTCGGCGCCGGTGCCGAGCCGCTCGGAGACGACGAGCCCGATCGATTCCAACGGCGTGAGATCGAGGAACAGCTGATTGATCTGGAAGGTGCGCGCCATGCCGAGCCGCACCCGCTCATGCGGCGCGGTATCGGTGATGTCGCGGCCTTCGAGCATGATACGGCCGGCGGTTGGCCGGAGCACGCCGGTGAGCAGATTGATCACGGTGGTCTTGCCGGCGCCGTTCGGCCCGATCAGCGCGTGGCGCGCCCCCTTTTCCACGGAAAGGTTGACGCCCTGCGCCGCGAGGATGCCGCCGAAGCGCTTTTCCAGCCCGATGGTTTCGAGGATTGGCACGATTCAATGTTCCATTTTCAGCCGCCGTCGGTCGCGCTGCCGAGCGCGGCGGAACGCTGCCGGACTCGGGCCCACAGCCGATTGCCGAGCCGCGCCACGGAGCCGCGCGCGGCGGCGATCCAGGCCTCCACCCGCTCACGGCCGACCAAGACGATGACGACGAGCACGAGTCCGATCCAGAACTGCCAGTATTGCGGAGTGAGCGTCGCGATCCAATCCTGCAGGAATTTATAGATCACCGCGCCGATCAAGCCGCCATAGAGATAGCCGGTACCGCCGATGATGAGGACGAGCAGAAGATCGGCGGACCGATCGAGCGAAAACACGTCGAGCGAGCAGAACGCGGTCGTCTGCGTCAACAGCCCTCCGGCGATGCCGGCGAAACCGGCCGAGACGGTATAGATCGCCACCAGCCGCCATTTCACCGGAATGCCGATCGCCGCGGCGCGCAGTGCATTGCCTTTCATCGCGCGAAGCGACAGGCCAAACGGCGAATAGACGATGCGCCGCGCGATGACGAAGCAGACGAACAGCACGATCAGGCAATAGACGTAGCCGTTGTGGCCGTACAGATCGAAGCTCCAGCGTCCAAGGACCGGGGCGATGTCGACGCCTTGCAGGCCGTCGGCGCCGCCGGTGATGTTGGCGTAGCGGTTGGCGATCTCGCCGAGCATCAGCGAGACGCCGAGCGTCACCATGAGCCGGGTCAAGTCCGAACCGCGCAACACCAGGAAGCTGGTCACAAAGCCAAACGCGGCCGCCACCAGGCCGGAGCAGATGAGCGCAATGATCGGCTCATTGATGATGCCGTATTTGGCGACCAGCCCGGCAAAATATCCGGCGACACCGAAAAACGCCGCCTGGCCGAGCGAGATGATGCCGGCATAGCCGAGGATGAGATCCAGCGACAGCGCGAACAAAGCGAGGATCGCGGTATCTTTCAGGATCAGATATTTATCGGGAAACAGCCAGATGCTGGCGAAGGCGAAAATCCAGAACGCGATCTCAAGCGGCGACCAGCGGCCGCGCCGCTTCAGATAGGCGGCGACGTCGGCGGCGAGCACGGGCGTCAGGGGTGCCATGGCAGTCGTCGTAGCCATCGGGCGTCACCGTGCCGTGGCGCGGGCAAACAAGCCCTGCGGGCGCCAGATCAAGACGGCGATCATGATGGCGTAGATGACGAAGGCGCCCAGCGTCGGCACGTAATACTTTCCGGCGACGTCGGCGATGCCGAGCAGGATCGAGGCAAGGAACGGCCCAGTGATGCTGGAGGTGCCGCCGACCGTGACCACGATCAAAAAATAGATCATGTAGCGTAGCGGGAACGTCGGATCGAGGCCGAGAATCTCGGCGCCGAGCGCACCGCCCAGTCCGGCGAGGCCGGACCCGACCGCAAAAGTAATGCCGAACACGGCGCCGACATTGATGCCGAGCCCGCGCGCCACACGCTGATCATCGACCGCGGCGCGCAACCGGCTGCCGAACCGCGTCTTGGCGAGAATGAGCTGCAACGCAATGGTCAGGAGGCCGCAGACCGCGATGATCAGCAGGCGATATTTGCCCATGCCGATGCCGAACACGCTGAATTGGCCCTGCAGCGCGTCAGGGATCTGCACGAAACGCTGCGACGATCCCATCGTGTAATCGACCGCGGCAACCGACATGAAGACGAGGCCGATGGTGAACAGCACCTGATCGAGATGGCTGCGGTCATAAACGTGAACGTAGAGCGTGCGCTCGAACAGCCCGCCAAGAAGCGCCGTGACCAGGAACGCGATCGGCACGCCGAGTACGAAGGGGATCCCAAGCCGGTTGACCAGGATGACGGTGCAGTAGCCGCCGGCCATGGCGAAAGAGCCATGCGCTAGATTAATGAAATTCATCAGGCCGAGCGTAACGGAAAGCCCGCACGCCAGCACGAACAGCAGCATGCCGTAGGCGACACCGTCAAACAGGATCGTCAGCATGATCTGCCAATTACTCCGGCGTCGTTCCGGATTGCCGTGAATCGGCAAGCCCGGAATCCATAATCACGGCCCTCACCATACTCGCGAGGCCCGTGGTTTTGGATTCCGGGCTCGCGGGCATATGCCCGCGTCCCGGAATGACGAGCGAGTAGACGTCACTTTATGGTCCCGGCCTTGATCGGGTCCTTGACGTTCGGGATGGTGGCGAATTCCACGTTGTAGAGCTGGCCGTTCTTCTTCTCGACCTTGCGAATATAGACGTCCTGGATGATGTCGCGCGTTTCCGGATCGATCGAGATCGGACCGCGAGGGCTCTCCCAGGCCATACCCTTCATGGCGGCGATGAGCGAGTCGCCGTCGGTCTTGCCGCCGGTCTTCTCCAGCGCCGCATACATCAAGTGCATGCCGTCATAGCCGCCGACCGCCATGAAGTTCGGCCGCATACCGTTATTGGCCTTCTCGAAGGCGGCCACGAAAGCCTTGTTGGTCAGCGAATTGTGATCGGCCGAATAGATGTGCGCGGTGATGGTGCCGATGATCGGGTCGCCCATGTTGTTGAGCAGATCGTCGTCGGTGACGTCACCGGGGCCAATGATCTTGATGCCGGCCTTGTCGAGGCCCTTTTCGGCGAATTGCTTGACGAAGGTGCCACCCTGTCCCGACGGAACGAACACGAAGATCGCATCGGGCTTATCGTCGGCGGCGCGCTGCAGGAACGGCGCGAAGTCCGGATTGGCCAACGGGAAGGTGATATGGTCCGGAATCTGGCCGCCCTTGGCGGTGAATTCCTTGGCGAAGGAGTCTTCGGCGTCATGGCCGGGCGCGTAGTCGGACACCATGGTCACGACTTTCTTGATGCCGTTCTGCGCTGCCCAGTCTGCCATCGGCACCGACGATTGCGCCAGCGTGAAGCTGGTGCGCACAATATAGGGCGATTTCTCGGTAATAATGGACGTGCCGGCCGCCGTGACGACCTCCGGCGTCTTGGCTTGCGTCGCCAGCGGCGCGACGGCGAGCGCGGCCGGCGTAATTCCGAAGCCCGCGAGGAAGTTTACCTTGTCGTTGACGAGAAGGTCCTGCGCGATGCGCTTGGCGTTGTCAGGGATCGCGGCGTCGTCGCGGATGATGAGCTCGATTTTTTTGCCGCCCACCGTGTCGCCATGCTGCGCCATCCACAGTTTGGCGCCGGCGGCCTCCTGCTTGCCAGTCGATTGCTGCTGGCCCGTCATCGGCAGAATAAAGCCGATCTTAACGTCCTGCGCCTGCGCGCCACCTGCGGCAACGAACATCGCGGCGGCGCCCGCCGCGGCCAACAGGTATCCACGTTTATTGCCCAATTTCATGGGGTTTCTCCCTAATCCGGCTTGAATGGTAGCGCATACCAACATTCCGGCTCACCGTTGTCCAGTTCCGCAGTGTCACCTAGCTGAATTCGACCCGGCTATTGCCGCCGTTTCCCGTAATTGTGCTAGCATTTGGCAAAAAACAGAGCGGTTTTGTTTTGAGGAGGTGCGGGATGGCAAAGATTGTTCTCGGGCTCGGCAGCTCCCACACGCCGATGCTGCTTGCCGCCGATGAAACGCTGCCGCGTTTCGTGGAGACCGACCAGAAGATCAAACATCGCGACAAGGAAGGCCGGCCCACAACCTATGCCGAACTGCTGGAAAAGGCCGACCCCAAGATGGCGGCGATGGTCGCGCCCGCCGAGCTGGTAGCGCGGCAAAACAAGGTGCGAGCGGCCATGGCGCATATCAGCGACACGCTCAACAGCGCTCAACTCGATACGCTGATCATCATGAGCGACGACCAGGACGAAGCCTATCTGGAAGACGCCCGGCCGACCTTTGCGATCTATTACGGCGAGACCATCCTCAACAGCAACGAGCAGCACGAGCAATACCGTCAGCGTTTTCCGGAATGGTATGTCAAGAACCGGCAAGGATTTTTCGAGGACGAAGCGCCGCGCGCTTATCCGGTCGACGCCAAGCTTGCATTGCATCTGATCGACTGGCTGATGGAGCACGGCTTCGATCCGGCATCGTCGAAATGCATGCGCAAGGGCGAAGGCGAGGGTCACGGCATGGCCTATGTGCATCGCCGCCTGATGGACGACAAACATCCGGTTCCGATCGTGCCGGTGTTCCTCAACACTTACTTTGCGCCGAACCAGCCGCGGCCGCGGCGCTGCTATGCGCTCGGCGAAGCCATTCGCGGGGCGGTGGAAGCTTTTCCGGGCGATGCCCGCGTCGGTATCATTGCCTCGGGAGGCTTAAGTCATTTTCTGGTCGACGAGGACTTCGACCGCGCCATCCTCAAGGCTTGCGCCGACAAGGACGCCAGATTTTTGCAGAATCTGCCGCGCAACAAATTGCATGCCGGCAGTTCGGAAATCCTCAACTGGGTCGGCGTCGCCGGGGCCTGCGAGCATCTCGACCTCAATTGGTTCGAATACGTGCCCGGCTATCGCACGCCGGCCGGCACTGGCACGGGCTTGAGTTTTGCGAGCTGGGCGTAAGAGTTCGCCATTGCGAGCCGCCTCGCAATGACTAATGCGCGTCGGTGTATTTCGCCCACCACGCTGCTTCGAAGCTGAAGCCGTATTGCGCATCGGCGAATGAAATCGCCGCCGGCAACTGCCCGTGGACGCCTTCCACCGCGGCTTTCAACGCGAAGTCCTTATCGGTCCAATAGACGTCGAGCTTGTTCTTGTAAAAGTGTGCTTCGAGATAGCCTTTGCCCTCCGGCAGCAGGTAGATCTGATGCACCTCGTCGCCCTCGCCTTCCGCGGCAAAGGCGCGGCAGGATATGGTCTGATCGTCTTTGGTGAGGCCCAGGATCTCGGTGATGATCGGGGTGACCGCGATCTCCCGGCCCTGGTCGGCGATCCAGCCGTCGATCTTCTTAAGCTGAGCGGCGGACAGCGTCAGAGTCGGCGCCGGAGGTGCTGGGACCGCCGCGGGGGGCGTTTGCGCGGGCGGCGCCGGCGTGACTGCAGGAGGTGCTTGCACAAAACCCTGCGACGCGGACAGCGAAAGAACCATCAGCACAGCGAGGTAGCCGAAGGATAGTGGCGAACGCGGGCCGTATCGCATTTCGGTTTTTCTTCTGCGCAAGAGATGAAGCCTAAGCGTGCGCCTTACGTTGCGGGTCGATGATTTTTTCCAGTTTGCCGAGCACGTGCATGCACGGCAACAGCTGAGCGAGGCTGGCATTAGGCTCGCGCTTTTCCTTGATGGCGGCGATGAATTCGCGGTCCTCGAGCTCGATGCCGTCCATCGACACGTCGACCTTGGAGACGTCGATCTTGTTGTCCTTGCCGTCGGACAGGTCGTCGTAGAACGCCTTGTAGGTGCCGTTGTCGCAAATATAGCGGAAGAACGAGCCGAGCGGCCCGTCATTGTTGAACGACAGCGACAGCGTCAGGATCGCGCCGGACGGCGTCTTAGCGACTATGCCCATGTCCATCGCGATATTGAGCTGCGGGTGGATCGGCCCCTGTACGGCATAGCAATCGGAAATCGTCTCGCCGACCTGATACTGGAACAGGTCGATGGTGTGGGCGGCATGGTGCCAAAGCAGATGGTCGGTCCAGCTACGCGCGTTGCCCGCCGCATTAATGTTCTTCCTGCGGAAGAAATAAGTCTGCACGTCCATCTGCTGGATTTTCAGTTCACCCTTGACGATGCGCTTGTGCACCCATTGATGGCTAGGATTGAAACGGCGGACATGGCCGCCCATAGCGGTGACGCCGGTCTCCTTAGCGATCTTCACCAAAGCTTCGGCGTCCTCGACCGAGTCGGTGACCGGAATCTCGATCAGTACATGCTTGCCGGCCCGCATCACCTGCTCGCCCTGGCGGAAATGCATCTTGGTCGGCGTGGTCAAGATCACCGCGTCGGCGCGCTTGATGCCTTCGGAGAGTTCGCCGGTGAAATGCGGAATGCCGTATTTCTTGGCCACCTGGGCGGTGGAATCCTGATTGCCGCCGACCAGCGAGGTGACCTCGACGTCGGGAATGCGCTTGAGCGCATCGAGATGCTTCTGGCCGAACGCACCCTGCCCCGCTACGCAAATCTTCATTGTTGACCTCTCAAGGCTGATCTACCGCGTCGTTGCGAGGAGCGAAGCGACGAAGCAATCCATCTCTTCGCGACCGCGTTGGATTGCTTCGCTTCGCTCGCAACGACGATTAACTGCGAATGAGCTGCACTTTGGCCCGCGCCGCGGCGCGTTTATGCTTGATCGCCGGCCTGTGCTTGCCGGCCGCCGGCTTGCGCTTGACCGAGGCCTTGGCGCGGTTCGCCAGGATGATATGGCCGACCGCGGTGTTGGACGCCGGCACGGTGTAAAAGCGATAGACCTCGTCGACTTTGTCGTCGAGCGCACCGCGCATGACGAGCCACATCACCATCTCGATACCCTCGGCGCCAGCCTCGCGCATATAGTCGAGATGGGGAATCTTGACGAGCTTTTGCGGATCCTTCGACAGATTGTCGAGGAAGTTCTTATCCCATTTGCTGTTGATCAGCCCGGCGCGCGGTCCGGAAATCTGGTGCGACAATCCGCCGGTGCCGAAAATCACCACCCTGAGATCGTCCGGAAAGGACTCCACCGCCTTCTTGATAGCGCGGCCGAGCATGAAGCACCGATGTCCGGTGGGCGGCGGATACATCACCACGTTGACCGCGAGCGGAACGACCGGGCACGGCCAGTGCGAATTCTTGTCGACCTTGCCGAACAACAGATTCATCGGCACCGTCATGCCGTGATCGACGTCCATCTTGTTGCAGATGGTGAGATCGAATTCGTCGAGGATGACGGACTGCGCGATGTGCGAGGCAAGCGCCGGATGACCCTCGACCACCGGCACCGGCCGCGGTCCCCAGCCTTCGTCGGCCGGGGGAAATTCCGCGGCGCAGCCGAGCGCGAAGGTCGGGATCATCTCCACCGAGAACGCCGAGGCGTGGTCGTTGTAGACGATGATGGCGACGTCGGGCTTGGTTTCGCGCATCCACTCTTGCGATCTCTCGAAACCCGAGAACACCCGTTTCCAATACGGCTCTTCGGTCTTGTTGTTGTCGATCGCCGCGCCGATGGCCGGCACATGCGACGAACCTATTCCTGCGATGATCCTGGCCACGGCGTCACTTCCGTTTTGTTGACTTGGATTTGGATTTGGTCTTGGCGGATTTGGCTTTCGCCTTGGGCTTGGCGCCGGCCGCCTGCTTCGCCGCGGCGGAGAGAAATTTTGACGGCGTGTTCTTGCCAGAGCGCGAGCGATTGCCTTCGACCGAACGGCCGCCGCCGAGCATCATGCTGGCGTAATCCTGCTGCGTCGAGCCGGTCATCAGCGCGGCGAGGTGCTGGAACGAATGCCCGTCGGTGGCGCCGAGCTTGGCGGTGAAATAAATGTTGCCGCCGAGTTCCAGCATGCGGTTGTAATCGCGCTTGAGCACGGCGTCGGTCTGCTCGGGCGTCAGCTTGAATTTTTTGAGGTATTCGGCCTCGTTGGCCTTAAACGCCTTGCGGTTCTCGTCCTTCATCAGCGACATGCAGAACATGTTGATGCCGAAACCCTGCCGCGACCGTTCCGCGTCGAACACAAAAGTGCCCGGGATATCGTCGTAATCATGCTGTTCGCGGGCCATTGATCTCTCCCGTTCGGGCGTAGCTCCCGTTTGCTTTGACATATATAGCGCAGCGTCCGTTGGCAACTTGAGCCGCCGGCCGCCGCAGCGGCTCAATTGGGCGGCTTGGTGCCCAGCAATTTCAACTCGTAATCTCGAGCCGTCGATTTATCGCCGTCGAGGCCGCGAACCCCGAACAGCTTCATGCCCTTGCCAATCTCGGCCTGGACGACGATCACCGGCACGGGTTTCTCGCCTGCTTTGGTCAAATAAGCATATTGCGGAATGGTGATGTCCATCGGCTTGCCGAAATAGGTGCCATAGGCCTTGAGCACAAAGACGGCATTACCGGCGGTGACATCTTCGTCGGTCGCGGTCCGGCCGGAAACAAAGCCCTTGGTCGGCAATGGTGGCCAATTCACCGGAGCCGCCTGTGCCGAGGCGGCCGCTGCTATGCCCAGTGCCAACAAAAAAGCTGCAAGCCGTGCAAACATTGGAATTCCTCTAGCGCCAATAAAGCCGCATCGGATTGTCGACCAGCATCGCCTGCTGCGCCGCCGCTGTCACCGCAATCTTTGGGATTATATCCACCAGCACGCCGTCGTCTGGCGCTTCCTTGGGCATGTTGGGATGCGGCCAATCGGTGCCCCAGATCACCCGGTCGGGGAAACGCTCGACGATGGCGCGCGCGAACGGCACCACGTCATCATAAGGCGGACCCGTAATCGTAAAGCGTTCCGGGCATGTCACTTTTATGATCCAGGTCTTGTTGGCGTCGAGCGCCTTGAGCCAGTTCTGGAAGTGCTTGCCGTCGACCCCCTCTCGCACGTTCGGACAGGCCATGTGGTCGAACACCAGCGTGGTCGGCAGCGACTGGAGGAACGGGCCCATCTCGTCGAGATCGGCGTGCTCGAAATAGATGACGATGTGCCAGCCGAGCTTGGCGATGCGCGCGGCGATGCGCTGCATGATGTCCTTCGGCGTTGAATCGACGAGGCGCTTGATGAAATTGAAACGGACGCCTTTCACACCGGCTTTGTCCAGATCTTTCAGCTCGGCGTCGGTGATTTCTTCGCCGACGAAGGCAACACCCTTAGCTTTGCCGTTGGAATGAACGAGCGCGTCGACCAGCGCGCGATTGTCCGTGTCATGACAGGTCGCCTGCACGATCACGTTCTTGTCGAAGCCGAGAAAATCGCGCAGCGCAAACAGTTTTTCCTTTGGCGCATCGCAGGGCGTGTATTTCCGTTTCGGCGCGAACGGAAACGCCGCCTCCGGACCGAACACATGGCAATGCGCGTCGACCGCGCCCGCCGGCGGCTTGTATTTCGGCTTCGACGGATTGGAGTGGAAGGGGATGTAACCCGATGACATCGGCACGCGAAAAATCTCCTTGTTTCTTGTCACGGAACGCGCAGGCGGGCCATCCAGTAATTTCTCGCCTGCGCGATGTTTACTGGGTCCTCCGCTCTCGCGGAGGACGACAGGCAATCAAACCTTCTCCAGCGCCAGCGACACGCCTTGGCCGACGCCGACGCACATCGTTGCCAGCGCGCGCTTGCTGCCGCGTTTTTCCAGTCCGTGCACTGCGGTCAGCGTCAGTCGCGCGCCGGACATGCCGAGCGGATGGCCGAGCGCAATAGCGCCGCCGTGCGGATTGACGTGCGCGGCATCGTCGGCAACGCCGAGCTGGCGCAGGCAGGCGAGGCCCTGCGAGGCGAAGGCTTCGTTGATCTCGATCAGATCGAAGTCGGAAATCTTCAAGCCGAGCCGCTCCATCAGCTTTTTGGTCGAAGGCACCGGGCCGATGCCCATGATGCGCGGCGGCACCGCCGCCGAGGCCATGCCGAGAACACGGGCGCGCGGCGTCAGCCCATGCGCCTTAGCGGCGTCCTCGCTGGCCAAAATAATGGCGGCGGCACCGTCGTTGATGCCGGAGGCATTGCCGGCGGTGATGGTGCCGGGATTGCGAGCGATGGGCTTTAGCTTCTGCAGGTTTTCAAGCGTGGTCTCCGGCCGCGGATGCTCGTCCTTGTCCACGGTGATTGGACCGGCTTTGCCGCCGGGCGCCGCGACCGGCACGATCTCTTCGGCAAAATAGCCGGTCGCGCTGGCCTTGGCGGCGCGCTGCTGCGAGCGCAGCGCGAAAGCGTCCTGATCGGCGCGGGTAACTTGGAATTCCTCGGCGACGTTCTCGCCGGTTTCGGCCATCGAGTTGACGCCGTATTGCGCTTTGAGCAGCGGATTGATGAAGCGCCAGCCGAGCGTGGTGTCGTAAATCTCCGCCGAGCGCGAGAACGCTTCGCCGGCTTTGCCCATAACGAACGGCGCCCGCGTCATCGATTCGACGCCGCCGGCAATGGCGAAATCCATCTCGCCACAGCGGATGGCGCGGGCGGCATCGCCGACCGCATTGAGCCCCGAGGCGCATAGCCGGTTGACGGTAATGCCGGGGATTGAGTCGGGCAGGCCAGCGAGCAAGAGCGCCATGCGGGCGACATTGCGGTTGTCTTCGCCGGATTGATTGGCGCAGCCGAAGAAGACTTCGTCGAGCCGCGACCAGTCGGCTTTGGTATTGCGCGCCACCAGCGCTTTGATCGGAACCGCGGCGAGATCGTCGGTACGCACCTTGGCGAGCCCGCCGCCGTAGCGGCCGATCGGGGTGCGCGCGGCATCGCAGATGAACACCTCACGCATCGATCGCTCCTCTGGCGCGGCTTTTCGAGACTTTTACGGCTCTCGCAGGCTATTTACGGGCCGCGGCGGAACGGGTCAAATGGCGCCAATGACGACCTCACCATCCGAATTTGCCGATCTGCCGCCGACCTTGAAGGCGGAGCGCCATGGCGCGGTCGCGGTGTTGCGGCTCAATCGCGCGGCAAAACGCAATGCGCTCGACGATCAGATGGTGCACGGCATCGGCGCTTTCTTCGCGGCGCTGCCGGATGAGATCCGCGCCGTCGTGCTGGCCGGCGAAGGCGAGCATTTCAGCGCCGGGCTCGATCTCACCGAGCTCACCGAGCGCGATATTTTTGCCGGCGTCGAGCATTCGCGATCCTGGCATCGCGCCTTCGAAGCCATCGAGTTCGGCAAAGTGCCGGTGGTTGCCGTGCTGCACGGGGCGGTGGTGGGCGGCGGCCTGGAAATCGCCGCTGCGGCGCATATCCGCGTGGCCGAACGGTCCGCGTTCTACGCACTGCCGGAAACCAGCCGCGGCATCTTTGTCGGCGGCGGCGGCTCGGTGCGGCTGCCGCCTTTGATCGGCACCGCCCGCATGATGGACATGATGCTGACCGGCCGCACGCTGTCCGCCGAAGAGGGACAGCTGATCGGGCTGACGCAATATCTGGTCGGCGAAGGCGAAGGTCTCGCCAAAGCCATGGAGCTGGCCCACCGCATCGCCGGCAATGCGCCGTTCACGAATTTTGCCGTCATGCACATGCTGCCGCGCATCGCGAGCAGCGATCCCGCCACCGGCTTTGCCACCGAGGCGCTCACTTCGGCGATCGCGCAGGGCGAGCCCGAGGCGAAAGCGCGGCTCAAGGCATTCCTCGAAAAGCGCGCGCCAAAAGTGACGCGAAGCTGACATCGGAAGCGGGATGGCAAACGCATCGGCAAAGACCTTCGCTGCGCAGAGCCGCTCACCGCTGCGACCGGTCAAACTTGGGCCGGCGGACGTCGTGGTCGAACGCCGCAGCGATGGTGCGATCGTGCTGCGCTCGCCACATCCGCTGCCGCCGCATCCGCAAAAGCTCACCGAGCGGCTGACGCATTGGGCTAAAGCGGCGCCGGAGCGGATTTTCTTGGCGCAGCGCGACGCCGCAGGCGGCTGGCGCACGGTGACTTATGCAGAAACGCTGGCCGCGGTGAATGCGATCGCGGCGGCGCTGCTGCAGCGCAATCTGTCGCTCGACAGGCCGCTTGCCATCCTTTCCGGCAACGACATCGAGCACGCGCTGCTCGCGCTTGCCGCCATGCATGTCGGCATCCCCTATGCGCCGATCTCGGTGCCGTATTCGCTGCTGTCGACCGACTTCGGCAAGCTCAAAGCCATCATGCAACTGCTGTCGCCGGGGCTGGTCTTTGCCGCGAGCGGCACGGCGTTCGCGCGCGCCATCGCGGCCGCCGTGCCGGCAAGCGCCGAAGTGATTGTCACCGCCCATTCGCCATCCGGCCGGCTCGCCACGCCGTTCTCGGAATTGTTGCAGACCGCGCCATCGCCCGCGGTCGCAGCTGCGCATGCCGAAGTCGGCCCCGGAACGATCGCGAAAGTCCTCTTCACCTCCGGCTCGACCGGGCAGCCGAAAGGCGTCATCAACACGCAGCTCATGCTCTGCGCCAACCAGGCGATGATCCGCGCCGGGCTTGCCTTTCTCGCCGATGAGCCGCCGGTCATCGTCGACTGGCTGCCGTGGAATCACACATTCGGCAGCAACCACAATTTCGGCCTGGTGCTCGACAATGGCGGCTCGCTCTATATCGACGAGGGCAAACCGCTGCCCGGGACCATCGACGCGACGGTACGCAATCTGCGCGACATCGCCCCGACGATATATTTCAATGTGCCGAAGGGTTTTGAGATGCTGCTGCCTTATCTCGCTGCCGAGCCGGCTCTGCGCGAGACCTTTTTCAACCGTCTCAAGATCATGTTCTATGCCGGTGCGGCGATGGCGCAGCATGTGCTCGACGCCTATGAGGAGCTTGCAATCAAGACCACCGGCCAACGCATCTTGTTCATGTCGAGCCTCGGCTCGACCGAAACCGCGCCGGCGGCGCTGGCCTGTTCGTGGGAGGCCGAGCACGCCGGCAATATCGGCCTGCCGCTCCCGGGCGTGGAGCTCAAACTCGTGCCCAGCGAAGGTAAGCTCGAAGCCCGGCTCAAAGGCCCCAATATCACGACTGGTTATTGGCGCGCGCCGGAATTGACCGCGGCGGCGTTCGACGATGAGGGCTTTTACAAGATCGGCGATGCCTTGAAGTTCGCCGATCCGAATGAGCCAGCCAAAGGCTTGCTGTTTGACGGGCGGCTCGCCGAGGATTTCAAGCTGGCGACCGGCACCTGGGTCAGCGTCGGACCGCTACGCGCGGCCTTCATCGCGCATTTTGCTCCGCTGGCGCGCGACGTCGTGTTCGCCGGCCCCGACCGCGACGAGCTCACGGCGCTGGTGTTTCCCGATTTTGACGCCTGCCGCAATGCCGCGCCGGGCGCCGCCGTGGATATTCCGGCGAAATTGTTGCTTGCCGATCCCCGTGTGATAGCCGAGTTCAGCCGTCGGCTCGATGCGTTTTTCGCTGCGGCAAGCGGCACGTCGAGCCGCGTCACCCGCGCCGTCGTGATGCACGAACCGCCGTCGCTCGATCTCGGTGAGATGACCGACAAAGGCTCGATCAACCAGCGCGCGGTGCTGGCCAATCGCGCGCAATTGGTCGAAGAGCTTTACGCCGATACGCCGCGGGGCCACGTTCTGGTCGCCGGCGCCAGACAAACCGAGCAGGTGAATTGAGATGGATATTCGTGGACACGCCGCCATCGTCACCGGTGGCGCCTCCGGTCTCGGCGCGGCCACCGCGCGCATGCTGGCGGAGGCCGGCGCCAAGGTGGCGATCTTCGACGTCAATCAGAAATCCGCAGCCGAGGTCGCAATCGACATCAACGGCATCGCGCTTGCCTGCGATGTCACAAATAGCGTTGAAACGGAGAAAGCCGTCGCCTCGGCGGCGGCCGATCACGGCACCGCGCGGATCGTCATCAACTGCGCCGGCGTCGGACCCGCCAGGCGCATCGTCGGTCGCGATGGGCCGATGCCGCTCGCCGAATTTGCCCGCGTGGTCGAGATCAATCTCATCGGCACGTTCAATGTGATGCGGCTTGCGGCCGCCGCGATGCAATCGGTCGAACCGCTGCAGGACGGCGAGCGCGGCATCATCGTCTGCACCGCGTCGGTCGCGGCCTATGAGGGCCAGATCGGCCAAGCCGCCTATGCCGCGTCGAAAGGTGGCGTGGTTGGGCTCATCATGCCGGCGGCGCGCGAATTCGCGCAGTTCGGCATCCGCGTCAACGGCATCGCGCCGGGAATTTTCTCCACGCCGATGCTGCACGCTTTGCCGGAAGCGGCGCAGCAGAGCCTGGCTGCGTCGGTGCCGTTTCCAAAACTACTCGGCCAGCCGCCGCAATATGCCGCGCTGGTGCGTCACATGATCGAGAACCGCTACCTCAACGGCGAAGTGGTCCGGCTCGACGGCGCGTTGCGGATGGCGCCTCGTTAATCGCCGATGCTGACCAACACCCGTACCATCCGCATCGAATGGGGCGACTGCGACCCCGCCGGTATCATCTTCTATCCGCGCTATTTCGCGATTTTCGATACCTCGACGACCATGCTGATCGAACGCGCGGCCGGCATGAGGAAGATCGAGTATCTTAAGGCCTATGCCATTGCCGGCCATCCGGTAGTTGAAACGCGGGCAAAATTTCGCCTGCCTACCCGGTTCGGCGACGAACTCTCGGTCGAGAGCGCGGTGGTCGCATGCGGCCGCTCAAGCATCAAGATCGAGCATCGGCTGACCCTTGCCGGCACGCTTGCGGTCGAGGGGTCCGAGACGCGGGTGTGGGCCGGGCGCGATCCCGACGACCCGACGCGCATCAAAGCGCAAGCCATCCCGCCGCAGGTTGTCGCGCGGCTGACGCATGGCAGCTGATAGCGGTGCTGTTTCCCGCCGGCGCGAAAGTGCGCTAGAAGCCTAGCCGCCAAAAGGAAGGAAACGCTCATGTCCATGCGTGTCGACGCCTATACCCATTTTTTCCCGGAACAATTCTTCACCAAGCTCAACGAAGTCGCCGGCGACTATAAGGACATGGGCAAGCGCATCCGTTCGCTGCCGGCTCTGTTCGATCTCGACGTGCGGAAGAAGATTGTCGACGGCCACAAGGACTACCAGCAGATCCTGTCCTATCCGCAGCCGCCGGTGGAGCGCTTCGCCAAGACGCCGGCCGACATCGACGAGTTTTGCCGCATCATCAATGACGGCTTTGCCGAACTGATCGCCAAGGAGAAGGATCACTTCCCCGGCTGGGTGGCGCAGGTGTCACTGGCGGCGCCGGATGCCGGCGTCGCCGAAGTGGAACGCGCGATGAAGATGGGCGCGCTCGGCGTGCAGATCTATACCAATGTCGCCGGCAAGCCGCTCGACCGGCCGGAATACGCCCCGTTCTGGAAGAAGATGAACGAGCTCGGTGCGCCGATCTGGCTGCATCCGGCGCGCGGCGCCGAGACGCCGGATTATCTGGACGAGAAGAAGTCGCTCTATGAAATTTGGTGGACCATCGGCTGGTCCTACGAGACCGCCTGCGCCATGCTGCGCTTGGTCTATTCCAAGATCATGGACACGCATCCCAACCTGAAAATAATCACCCACCATTTCGCCGGCATCGTGCCGATGCTGGAAGGCCGGCTCGGGCCCGGCAACGACGTGATGGGCAACCGCACCACGGACGAGGATTACGTCGGCTTGCGCAAGAGCCTGAAGAAGCGGCCGCTTGATTATTTCAAGAATGACTTTTGGGCCGACACCGCGGCGTTCACCGCGGAGCCGGCGACCAAATGCGGCATGGAGTTCTTCCCCATCGACAAGATCGTGTTCGCCTCCGATTGCCCGTTCGATCCGGAAGGCGGCACCATGTTTCCGCGCGAGACCTTGCGGATTCTCGACAAGCTGAAGATGGACAAGACCACCAGCGACAAGGTCTTCTACAAGAACCTCGAAGCGGTCACCGGCAAGACGCTGGTGAAGTAGCCGTTGAAGTAATCGGTCCTCTCCCCGCAAGCCGGGGAGAGGACGAGGCTCGCGGTCAGGCCGCCGAGCGGTGCTCGCTCGCCGTGCTGTCGTACTCGGCCGAGACGTCCTTGCCGGCGTAATCCTTCAGGAACATCGTCGCGATGATCGAGATGATCGCGGTGATCAAGATATAGATTGCGATCGGGGTGCCCGATTTATACGCGGCGAACAGCGCGGTCGCGATCAGCGGCGCCGGCCCGCCGGCGGTGATCGAGGCGAGCTGATAGCCGATCGAGGCGCCGCTATACCGCAACCGCGGCGTGAAGCTTTCGGCGATCAACGCCGCCTGCGGCCCGTATTGCATGTCGTGCGGGATCAGCGACAACACGATTGCAGCGAAAATCAGCACCGACGAGCCGGTGTCGATCATGCCGAAATAGACGAAGCCGAACACGCCCATCGTGGCGCAGCCGATGATGTACATCTTCTTGCGTCCGATCAGGTCGGAGACGTAGCCGCTGAGCGGAATGGTGATCGCCGAAATGCAAACTGCGCCGAGCACGCCCAGCAACAACAGATCACGCGATGCATGGAGCGTCGTGACGCCGTAAGCGAAGATAAAGGCAGTGAAGATGTAAAATGGCCCCTGCTCCGAAGTGCGCGCCAGCGCGGTGAGGATGATCGTGCCCCATTGCTTGCGGCACACTTCCAGGATCGGCGTCCGTTCGATCTTCTGCTCGGCAACCAGGTTGCGGAACACCGGCGTCTCCAGGATGCGGAGCCGGATCCACAGGCCGACGCCGACCAGGACGATGCTCAGCGCAAATGGAATGCGCCAGCCCCAGGCGAGAAACGCATCGCCCGACATTCGGCTGAAGACAAGAACGGCAAGGTTGGCCAGGAACAATCCGGCGGGGCCGCCGAATTGCGGCCACGACGCGAGAAACCCTCGCTCGTTGTTGTGGCGCGCCCATTCCATGGACAGCAGCACCGAGCCGCCCCATTCGCCGCCGACCCCGATGCCCTGCAGCAGGCGCAGTACGGTCAACAGCACCGCGCCCCACATTCCGATCACTTCATAGCCGGGCAGGAACGCCACGAGGAACGTCGAGATACCCATCAGCAGCAGAGTGACGATCAGCGTCGACTTGCGGCCCATCCGATCGCCGTAATGGCCGAAGATAAAAGCGCGACCGGTCGTGCCACGAAGCCGACGAAATAGATGCCGAAGGAGTTGAGCGTCGCGGTTAGCGGGTCCTCGTTCGGAAAAAACAACTTGCCGAAAACGAGACCGGCCATCGTTGAGTAGAGGAGAAAATCGTACCACTCGATCGTCGTGCCTCCCGTCGCGGCGACGACAGCGCGACGGAGTTCGCGAGCATGCTGGTCTGGGGTAAGCGCATAATTGACATCGGTTACCGCTGCCATTGTCGTTCCCTCCTTAGATGATGTTGCTTGCTGGCATTTCCCCTTTTCATGCGCCGCCGAAGCGGCATGTTCGCCGCATATTGCGGCTTCAATCGCCGCGTGCGCGGCGTTCAGACACAATCATCCTCCCTTTGGCGTAACTTGCCAAGGCGGCAGAATGGCCCGGAGCGGCGTTGTGACTTTTCGGCTAAACGATCAGCGACTTGCTTGCATCGCGCCGCGCGAGTCGCGTCCGGCGAGCCGACGCGACAGCGCCTCCGGAAGCTCGCGGGGGGTGTCGACCACGACGACGCCTGCTTTTTCCAGCGCGCTACGCTTGGACGCATAGCTGCCGGCAGTGCCGGTGACGATGGCGCCGGCGTGGCCCATTTTCTTGCCAGGCGGCGATGCGCGCCCGGCGACGAAAGCCACCACCGGCTTCTTCATCCCAGCGGCGTATTCCGCCGCGCTCTCTTCCATCGCGCCGCCGATCTCGCCGACCAGGACGACCGCATCGGTTCGTTCGTCTTTATCGAGTGCGGCCAAGGCATCGCGCGTCGTCGTGCCGATCATCGGATCGCCGCCGATGCCGATGAAAGCCGATTGGCCGACGCCGGCGCGGGTCAGATTGAGGCAGACCAGCGTGCCGAGGCTGCCGCTGCGCGAAACCACACCGACCGAGCCGGGCCGGAAAATGTTCGGATTATGCCCGGGCATGATGCCGACAAAACCTTCGCCCGGCGTCACCAGGCCGGCGGTGTTCGGCCCGACGATCTGCGTGCCGGCGCGGCGCGCGGCGAGCAGCACCGCCATCACATCCTGCGCCGGAATGTGCTCGGTGAGCATGACGAGGAGCTTTACGCCCGCGGCGATAGCTTCGAGCGCCGCCGCTTTGGCAAGCGCCGGCGGGATGAACATGACCGCGGTGTCATAAGGCGCTTTCGCCATAGCCTCGGCCGCCGAAGCAAACACCGGCACGCCGATATGAATTTCGCCCGCGCGCTTCGGATTGACGCCGGCGACGACGCGGGTGCCACACTCGATCATCTTATCGGTCCAGAACGTGCCTTGCTTGCCGGTAATGCCGGAAACCAGCACACGATGGGATTTTCGATGGATGATCATCGCGCCGCATCCACTGCCGCCTGCACGGCGTCTTCCATGAAATCGTAGGGTTCGATGCCGAGGCGATCGCGCACCAGCTTGACCGCTTCGTTCTCACCGGTACCGTGAATCGAAAAAAACACCGGTATCTCCGGTTGCAATTTCTTCCAGGCTTTGACGACGCCCTCAGCCATCACGTCGGTGCGGGCGAAAGCGCCGCAAAAATTGATGACCAGGCTTTTGACGTTGGGCGCCGACAGCACCAGGCTGAGACCAATTTCGGCTTTGGTATAGGCTTCGCCGCCGATTTCGAGAAAGTTCGTGGGCGCGCCGCGGCAATGGGCGATCACGTCCATCGTGGTCATGGTCAGGCCGGCGCCGTTGGCGAGCACGCCGACATTGCCGTCAAGCTCGATGAATTTCAGTCCGGCGTCGGCACCACGGCGCTCCAGGGCGGTGAGTTTTTCCGCCGCGCCTTCGCCGGTAAGGTCGCTCTGGCGAAAGATCGCGGCATCGTCGAGCGTGAACTTGCAATCCAGCGCGACGACGCGGCCGTCCTTCAACAGCGCCAGCGGATTGATCTCGATTAGCTCGGCGTCGCGCGCGCGGTAGATCGTGTAAAGCGCTTTCAGGATGGCGGCGACTTTCGGCTCGGCATCGCCGAGGCCAAGACCGGCGAGCATGGCGCGCGCGGTGTCATCGTCGAAGTCCTGGTCGATCTCGAGGCCGTGGCGGCGGACGACGTCGGGCCGCGCCGCTGCCACCTCTTCAATCTCCATGCCGCCTTCGGTGGAAAACAGAACCAGCGGCCGGCGCGCGGCAAAATCGGTGAGCACCGCGGCGTAGAATTCGCGAGCGATCTCGGCGCGTTCCTCGACCAGCACTTTTTCGACGCGATAGCCGTCAATGTCCATGCCGAGGATCGCCCGCGCCGCGGCGCCGGCTTCGGCGGCGCTGTCGGCTTTGCGAATGCCGCCGGCCTTGCCGCGCTTGCCGGTCGGCACCTGCGCCTTGACCACGCATGGCCCGATATCGCCGAACGCGGCTTTGGCCTCGTCCGCGGTCACGCACAGCTTGCCGCGCGGCACCGGGATCGACGCCGGGACTAGCACCTTCGCCTTGGCGACGTGCTCCTCGAAATTCATCACCACCCCCGTGTTCAGCGCCCGTATTTGTTCCAGTGCGGGCCGAACAGTTCGTCTTCGCTCGGCTTGTCCTCAGGGATCACCGTGACGAGGTGCGTGATGTTGAGGAAGTGTTTGTAGTTCAGGTTTTCCGAAATGCTGTTCTTCTGCCAGGAGCCGCAGCCCATGGAGAGCGTGAAGCCGAGGCCGGAATCGAAGCCGCCGCCATTGCCGAAGGTGTGGGCGAAGTTCACCAGCACGCGCACGACGTCGAGATCCTCGGCGAGTTCGCGGGCGTGTGCCATGTCCTTGGTGTGAATGCCGCAGGAATGTCCCTTGCCCTGGAAGTCGAGCACGGCGCGGACTTGCTCCTTGGCGGCGGCGAAATCCTTGACGCGATAGACGGTAAGCACGAGCGAGAGCTTCTCGCCGGAGAACGGATGCTCCCTGCCGACGCCCGAATCCTCGATCATGAAGAAATCGGCGCGGGAAGCTTTTTCCGGCAGGCCGAAAGCGGGCGCCAGGATTTCGGCGCTGCGCGCGATCAGATGCCGGTTGAGCTTGCCGTTGTGCCAGAGTGCGTGTTGCACCGCGGCTTTTTCTGGCGCCGTGCACAGATAACCGCCGACGTCTTTGAGCGCCGCGATGGCTTTGTCGTAGATCGCATCGACAATGATCACGGAATTCTCGGACGAGCATGAGGTCGAATTGTCGAAAATCTTCGAGGCGCGGATCTTGCGCGCCGCATCGGCCAGCTCGGCAGTCTCGTCGATGATGACCGGGACATTGCCGGCGCCGACGCCGATCGCCGGCGTGCCGCTCATGGCAGCGCGCCGCACATTGTCCTGCGAGCCGGTGACGACGACCAGGTCGGCCTCCTTCATCAGCGCTTCGGTCAATTCCTTGGTCACCGGTGGCGGCAGCACTTGCACCAGGTCGGCCGGCAGCCCGGCCTGCGCCAACGCGCCGCGCATGTAGTCCACGGTGCGCTTGGTCGTCTCGTAGCCAAGCGGTGACGGCGCGATGACGACGGCGTTGCGGGCCTTGATCGCCATCATCGCCTTGTTGACCGGCGTCGCGGCGGGATTGGTGGACGGCGTCAGTGCGGCAATGACGCCCATCGGCTTGGCGTATTTAACGATGCCTTTGGCTCTGTCTTCCTCGATGACGCCCACCGATTTGGCCCGCAGGAGATCGCGCAAGGTGCCGAAAGTCTTGCGTTGGTTCTTGACGATCTTGTCGGACACGTTGCCGAGTCCGGTATCGGCGACGGCGAGCGCGGCAAGCTCGCGCGCGTGTTCGGGCTTATAGACCGACCACGCCAGCGCGCGGACCGCCTCGTCGGCGCGCTCCTGGCTGACGTCGCGGAAGCTTTCGAACGCCGCGCGCGCCCGCCGCATCACCTCGTCAATGACCGGCTTATGGTGGTGCTCTAGCGGCGATTTCACGGCCACAGTCATGATCGTTCCTTTACTGCGCGGCTTGCTGCGGGCGCATGTCCTCGCGCCGGATGCCAGCGACACGCACCGGTTTCTTCATGGCGTCGCGGCGGAACGGCTCGCCGAGCTCCTGATTGAGGATGACCTCGATGAAAGTAGTGACACCCTGCTTCTGCGCCTCGCATGACGCGCGCAGCGCCTCGGTCAGCTCGGCGGGCGTTCGCACGGCCACGCCCTTGAGCCCGCAGCCTTCGGCGACCTTGGCGTAGCTGAGATGCGGATCGAGCTCGGTGCCGACGAAGTTGTCGTCGAACCAGAGGATCGAATTGCGCTTCTCGGCGCCCCATTGATAGTTGCGAAATACCACCATGGTGATGCCGGGCCACTCTTTGCGGCCGATCGAGCTCATCTCGTTCATGGAAATGCCGAAGGCGCCGTCGCCGGCAAAGCCGACGCACGGCGTGTTTGGATTGCCGATCTTGGCGCCGATGATCGAGGGAAAGCCGTAGCCGCACGGCCCGAACAGGCCCGAAGCGAGATATTTGCGGCCCTTTTCAAACGTCGGGTAGGCATTGCCGATGGCACAATTGTTGCCGATGTCGCTCGATATGATGGCGTCCTTCGGCATCCCGGCCTGAATGGCACGCCACGCCTGCCGCGCCGACATGCGGTCGGGGTCGCGCTTGCGCGCATCTTCGTTCCAGGTCGTGCCCGGATCGTCGTCCTCGTGATCCATGCTGGAGAGCGTCTGTAGCCAGCGCGACTTGGTGGTGTGGATCAGCGCTTTGCGTTCTTCGCGGCCGTCATTGCCGGCCGACGGCGAAAGCTGCGCCAGGATGGCCTGGGCGACGAGCTTAGCGTCGCCGCAGATGCCGACGGTGACCGGCTTGGTGAGGCCGATGCGGTCGGCATTGATGTCGACCTGGATCACTTTGGCGTTCTTCGGCCAGTAGTCGATGCCGTAGCCGGGCAGCGTCGAAAACGGATTGAGCCGCGTGCCTAAGGCCAGCACCACGTCGGCCTTGGCGATAAGCTCCATCGCCGCCTTCGAGCCGTTATAGCCGAGCGGGCCGACGGCAAGCCCATGGCTGCCGGGAAAGCTGTCATTGTGCTGGTAGTTGTTGCAGACCGGCGCATCGAGCTTTTCAGCAAGCGCCGCGCATTCGGCAATAGCGCCGGCCAGAACGACGCCGGCGCCTGAGAGGATCGCGGGGAATTTAGCCGCCGACAAAAGCTTCGCCGCTTCGGCGATGGCTTGCTCGCCGCCGGCCGGGCGCTCGAAC
Source organism: uncultured Alphaproteobacteria bacterium (assembly GCA_963731805.1). Lineage (GTDB taxonomy): Bacteria > Pseudomonadota > Alphaproteobacteria > Rhizobiales > Xanthobacteraceae > BOG-931. The sequence goes on along the minus strand of CAVSWY010000020.1, from coordinate 552,363 downwards.
TCGACGATCGCCGGCAAATTGATGTCGATGACTTGAGTCCAGTAATCGCGCGGGATGTTGATCTGCGCCGGCGCGGAGAGGCGCTTGGCCTTGGTGATGACGCGATTGAGAACCTCGGCGGTGCGGTGCGGATCGCGCACCTCTTCCTGATAGCAGACCATGTCGCGGAACAGCGCCATCTGTTCCACTTCCTGGAAGCCGCCCTGGCCGATGGTCCGGTTTGCCGCTTGCGGCGTCACCAGGAGCATCGGCGTGTGATTCCAATAGGCGGTCTTGATCGGGGTGACGAAATTGGTGATGCCAGGCCCGTTCTGCGCGATGACCATCGCCATTTTTCCGGTCGAGCGCGTGTAGCCGTCGCAAATGATCCCGCCGTTGCCTTCGTGTGCGACGTCCCAGAACGTGATGCCCGCGGCTGGAAAAAGATCCGAGATCGGCATGAAGGCCGAACCGATAATGCCGAAAGCATGCTCGATGCCGTGCATCTGCAGAACTTTCACGAAAGCTTCTTCTGTCGTCATTTTCATCGTTTCTATCCTTGTTCGGTTCGGTTCCAGCCTTCCCATCATGTGCCGGAGAGATAAAATTTAAGTCCTGTCCTGAAAAGTCTCGGCCAATTCCTCGGCGGCGCCGCGCAGCGCCGGCAGATGTTCGTGCGCCATGCGAACGTTCATGCGCGCCTCCGGCGCCTGGATCGCGATTGCGGCGAGCATCTCGCCGTTGTGCCCGAGCACCGGCGCCGCCACGCAAACGACGCCGGCAAGATATTCTTCGCGGTCGAACGACACCTGCTCCTTGCGGATTTGCTTTAACTCGGCCTCCAACAGGGTGCGCTCGGTGATGGTGCCGGCGGTGAAGCGCTGCAGCTCGAGGCTTTGCAACAGCCGCTGGCGACGCCGGGTCGGCAGCAGTGCCAGATAGAGCTTGCCGATGGCGCTGCAATGCAGCGGCACCCGCGTACCGGCGCCGAAATGCAGGCGCAGCGGCCAATGCTCGGCTTCAACGCGGTCGAGATAGACGATCTCGCCGTTGAGGATGACGCCGATATTGCAAGTTTCGTTCACCTGATGGGCGAGCCGGCGCAACAGCGCATGGCGGCCACAATCGCGCATCGACGCACGCATCGTGCAAAAGGCAAGGTCGGTGAGGCGCGACCCAACGGTCAGGCGCTTACGCGCCGGTTCGCGCGCCAGATAGCCGGAACTGACCAGCCCGTCGACCAGGCGGTAGGCGGTCGCTTTGGGCAACGCCAGGGTTTCAATGACGCTAGCTACTTCGACCGCCACCGGGGAATGCGCGACGAGGTCGAGAATGGCGAAGGTGCGCGCCGTCGCCGTCGATATTGCCTCATGTTCGCCATCGCGCACCGCGTCATCGCGCGGCGCCTCGCGGTAGTGAAGGCTGTCCGTCATCGTTTGTGCTTTCATCGCGGCTCACCCGATATGACAACTGCCGCCGCGCGGCGGCGCATGAGAAAGAGTTCGCGCAGGACCGGGTAGCTTAGCGCCAGGATCGACCCCACCATCAGCGGGCCGCAGATCGGGCCTTTGAAGAACACGGTCCAATCATTGTCGCCACTGATCATACTGCGCATGAACGCGCTCTCGCCGACCGGTCCTAAAATCGCGCCCAGCACCATCGGCGAAATCGGAAACTTGAATTTCTCGAACAGATAACCGAGCACGCCAAAGACCACGATCATCCAGACGTCCGACATATCGTTGCGATTGGCATAGGAGCCGACCAGGCAAAACATCACCACGATCGCCGACAGAACGCCCTGCGGAATGGTCAGGACCTTGACCACGACCCTGATCCAGAAAAATCCGACCAGGCACATGCCGATGACGCTGGCGAACATCGAAGCGAGGATGGTGTAGACCATCAGCGACGACGCCGGATCTTCGAACAGCATCGGGCCCGGCTGCACGCCGTGCAGCAGGAACGCGGCGAGAATGACAGCGGTGGCGCCGCTGCCGGGCAGGCCCAAAGTCAGTAATGGAATCATGTGCCCCGCCACCGAGGCGGTGGCGCCGATCTGCGGCGCGACGATGCCCTCGGGGATGCCGGTGCCGAGCAATTGCCGCCGCCGGCCGTATTGTTTCTCGATGCCGTAGGAGATGAAGGACGTGATGGTGGCGCCAGCGCCCGGTACGATGCCGAGCGCGGTCCCCAAAACCGTGCTGCGCAGCAGCGTCATCTTGATCGCCAAAAATTCGCGCAATGAAGGAAATTCGGTGGCGACGTTGACTTTGGCGTCTTTCGGTTTGTCGAGATGCAGGCCCTGGCCGATCCGCGCCAGCACCTCGCCGAGGCCATACATGCCGACCAGGACTTCGACCAATTGCACGCCGTCGCGTAGGATCGGAATGCCGAAGGTGAAGCGGTCGGTGCCATAAATGCTGTCGATGCCGATCGTCGCCACCAATAGCCCGACGCACAGGCTGATCAGCGAATTGACCAGCGATTTTCCGGCGAGCGCGACAACGGTGGTCAGGCCGAAGAACACCGCGGCGAAATAATCCGGCGAATCGAATTTGAGCGCGGCCTCGCTCATCGGCCCGGCCAAAGCCACCATGACGGTCGACGAGACCAGGCCGGCGATCAGCGCGGCAAGCAGCGCCCAGCCGAGCGCCTTCGCCGGCTGGCCGCGCTTTGCCATGGTGTAGCCGTCCCACAGCATTGGCACATCCATCGGCTCACCGGGGATGCGGTAGAGGATGGCGGTGAAGCAGCCGCCATAGGTGCCGGCGAAATAGATGGCGGTGAGCAGGATGACCGCTGGCTCGATCGGCATCTGATAGGTAAACGGCAGCGCCAGGATCACGCCCATCACCAGCCCGAGGCCGGGCATGATCGAAACAGCCATGCCGACCAAGAGGCCGACGAACAGCATCAAGAGGTCGAACGGCTGGAAAACCTCGACGAAGCCGTGAGCGAGATTGACGATGACCACGATGCCGGCTCCTAGTGCACGCCCATTGCGGCCATCAGCGCGTAAGACAGGCGATCGAATGGCGCGATGCCGACCGGCAGCGCCACATACACGACGCGCATGAACATGAACATGAAGGCGAATGCGATCGCCAGGCTCAAGAGGACGACCGAGACGAAGCGCCGGTAGTGGCCGAGATACATCAGGGCAAAAGCGAAAACGACCGTCGCGAGAAAAAAGCCTATGATCGGCAGAATTATGAGATAGCCGACGGTGGCCCCGACCGCGACCCAGACCAGCCACGGATAAATCTCGGGCGGTCGGACCAAGGCCTCCATCTCATCGGCGTCTTTGGCAACCGTGTCCGATTTGCCAAGCTGGAACGCAGTCGAAACCGCACCCCACAACGCCGACCCCAGCATCAAGATCAGAATGAGCTTCGGCCACGCCCCCGGACCGATCCGCCCCGACGACTGCTCAAATTCGAAGTTCTCGGCGGTGTAGTAGAGATACGCCCCCACCGCGAGCACGACGAGATAAGGCAGCGTCGCCCGGCACCGCTCCCGCACTGTGACAGCTTTGCCCGAACTCACTTCGATCCCGTCTTTGTTGCAGCCAAAATGCTCTTGGCCTGCGCAAGCCATGAATCCATGAAGCCGCGCGCCTTATCCATCGGCACATAGCTGTCCGGATCGGCATATTGCTGATCGAGATAGGCCTTGAACTCCGGCGTCTTCGCCACCTTCGCCAACGCGTCGGAGAGCAGCTTGACCCGCGCCGGATCAGTGCCGGCCTTGACCACAATGGCGCGGAACTGGGGCAGCGTCACGTCGTAGCCGAACTCCTTGGACACCGGGACATTGGCGAATTGCGGAATGCTGAGCCGATGCGAATAGAAGAAGATCAGCGGCCTGATCTTGCCGCCGTCGAAATAGCTGCGCACGTCGCCGGTCTGCTCGTAGAGCACGTCGGCATTGCCGCCAAGAATAGAGGTGTAGCGCAGCTCTGGCTCGGCGTAAGGAATTGGCTCGAATTTGAAGCCCTGTTTGTCGAGATAAGACGTGGTGATGTCGTCGGCGCTGCCGAAGCCGAGGACGGCGACCTTGAGCGCCTGTTGCTTGGCCGTCGCCGCCAAGTCTTGCCAAGTGTGCCATTTGCTCTGGGTGTTGACCCAATAGCCGGACGGCTGCTGGATCATGATGGCAAGCGGAATAACCTGATCGGCGGTGAAGCCTGGATGCGGTCCGGCCAGCAATGAGTAGGTATCGCCAATCAGCACCGCGAGCGTATAGCCATCGGCCGGCGAATTCAGAAGCTTGGTGATGCCGGTCTGTCCGGTGGCGCCCGGCACATTGAGCACCGGAAACGAAACGGTGAGATCCTGCGACATGATCTTGCCGGCGGTGCGCGCCAACAAATCGGCGCCGCCGCCGGGTCCCCACGGCACGATAAAGTTGATCGGATGATCGGGATACTTCTCCTGCGCGTGCGACACGGGCGCCCATGCCAAAACGATGGCGAGCGCAAGCCACGCTGTTTTCTTGGCGACCATTATCGATCCTCCCTCTTATTTGACTTTGTCGGTCGCTCAACGCGCGGTGGCGGGTCTTCGTTGGCGCGCGCCGAACATTCCGATTTCTCATTGAATGAGACGTATGGTTTTAAAAAGCAATAGCATAGTGCTAATCTGACGACAACGAGGCCGAACGGCGCAGCGTATCGGCGACCACGCGCAACGGCGCGGATAAAAAGAAACGAAAATCACGATCTAAAAAAGGGGAGGGCTAAGTGGCGACCGTAACAAGTGTTCAACGCCCGCAAGATCTGGCGGCGCAGGAGAACCTGCTGGCGCGGCTCGATCGGATGCCGGTCAATGGAAAAATCTTGTTCCTCGTCGGCCTGCTCGGCGTGGTGTGGATATTGGAAGCGTTCGACATCGGCATCATCGCTCCAGTCCTGTTCATCCTGAAAAACGAATGGAAGCTGGCGCCAAGCGACATGGGGCTGATCGGTAGCGCCGGCACGTTGGGCATCGTCATTGGCTTGCTTCCGGCCGGCCGATTAGCCGACCGGTTCGGCAGAAAGTCGACGCTGGTCGCCGGAATTATTATTTTCAGTATCGTAACATTTCTGGCGTCGTTTACGCAGAACGTGACCCAGCTCGCGCTTTGTCGTTTCGTGGCCGGCTTAGGCCAAGGCGCCGTATTTCCGGTTCCATATTTGCTGCTCTCCGAATTCGTCAACAAGCAGTGGCGCGGCACCGCGGTCGGGCTCGCCAATTCGCTGCTCGGTTTTTCTTATGGCCTCAATACGCTTGCCGGCGCGCTCATTGTCGGTCACGTGCCGGACAGCCAGGCTTGGTGGATACTGCTGATGCTCGGCGGCCTGCCCATCGTCATCGTGCCGATTATCATGGCGTTCCTGCCGGAATCGCCGCGATTTCTTTTGAAGGTGGGCAGAGCCGATACCGTGCGCGCCTTCGTCGAAGATCTCGAAAATCGCAGTCAGGTGCCGCATGACGATAAACTCATCGACGAAGGATCGCTCAAGGTCCTCGAAGCCACGGCGCAACGCCGCGTCTCGATCCTCGACCTGTTTCGGTACCCGTACCTACAACGCTGCGTCGTTGCCTATCTCGCGCTGATGTCGCCGTTCGTCGTGTTCTATGTCATCACCATCTATGGGCCCTCGATCCTGCAGCGCATGGGCGCCGCCAAGGAAAGCGCGCTCTACTACACCTCGGCGCTGTTGTTTTGGACCGTCATTACGACCGCGATCGCAGGCGCGATCGGCGACAAGATTAGCCGGCGGTGGGGCCTCGTCATCATCATGACGATCACCGCGGCCGGCACGATCGCGCTCGGTCAGCCGCTGTCGGAGACAGGAACCATCGCAGCCGCCATCGTCGTCTGGGGCTTTGTTTATGCGGGTTTCCCGCTGGCAAAACTCTACATGGCGGAGCAGTTTCCGACGCGGCTGCGCGCCACCGGCTCGATGCTGGGCGAGAGCATCACGCGATTTCTCGGCGGCGTCGTTCTGGTTTACTTGTTCCCGATCATGAGCGCGGCGATGGCGGGGTCGACGCTCTACCTCATCCTCGGGATTCTAACGGTGGTTTGCATCCTGCCGATCTGGCTCGTCGGTTTCCAGACTTCGGGCGTCAGCGTGGAACAGACCGGCACCGACTTGAAGGCGCTCGCTAAAATGCAATCGACGACCTGACGTGCAGTGCGGCAAAACCCGGAGTGAGCGTGAGCCTGAGTTACGATGACATCGCCGAGCTGTTGAAAATCATCGACGGCAGTTCCTGCGACGAATTGATTGTCGAGACCGGCGATTTGAAATTGGTGGTGCGGCGCAACGGTGCCGGCAGTGCCTATTCGCCGTCCCATGACATTGTCACGCCTGTTGCGAGAACTCCGTCGCCGCCAGGACCGACAGGCAGCGGCGTCCCGGAGTTGGCCGAGACGGCACCACGTCAAGCGCCGGCAAAGGCCCCGCATCAGGTCGCGGTGATGGCGCCGATGGTCGGCACCTTCTACCGGGCGCCTTCGCCGGACGCGCCACCCTTCGTTGAAATCGGTCAACACGTTCGCAAGGGCGACGCACTCTGCCTGATCGAGGTGATGAAGCTGTTCACCACCATTGCGTCCGAGCACGACGGCCGGATCGTGCAAATCGGCGCCGACAACACCGAGCTCGTTGAGTACGGCCGCACCCTCTTCGTCATCGAGCCCGCATAGGAGCGTCAGTTTGCGTCGCGTCCTGATCGCCAATCGCGGAGAGATCGCGTTACGCGCCATTCGCACCTGCCGAGGGCTCGGCCTTGGCAGCGTCGCGGTCTATTCCTCAGCTGACGGCAATTCGCCGCATCGCTGGGCCGCCGATCATGCCGTGTGCATCGGGCCGCCGCCGCCCAAAGCGAGTTATCTCAATGAAGCGGCGTTGATCGAAGTCGCGTCTGCGTGCCAATGCGACGCGCTCTATCCCGGCTACGGTTTTTTGGCGGAGAACGCCGGCTTCGCCGCGCGCTGCGCGGAGGAGGGATTGAACTTCATCGGTCCCGGCGCCGAGGTCATCGCACGCATGGGCGACAAAGTTGCCGCCCGGCAGACCGCGGCGGCATTGGGCATTCCCGTGGTGCCGGGATCGAACGAGGGCTTTACCGCCGCGGCAGAGGCCAAACAGCGCGCCGATGCCATCGGTTATCCGCTGCTCTTGAAGGCGAGCGCCGGCGGCGGCGGCCGCGGCATGCGCGTCGTCAACAATGCTGGCGCCTTCGATGAATTGTTCGCCCAGGCATGCGCGGAAGCCGCGGCCGCGTTCGGCCGGCCGGACGTCTATCTGGAGCGGTTTTTCCCGAAGGTCCGCCATATCGAGATCCAGGTATTCGGCGACCGCCACGGCAATTACGTCGAACTCGGCGAGCGCGATTGCAGCGTGCAGCGCCGGCATCAGAAACTTATCGAAGAGGCGCCGTCGCCGGTGCTCGATCGATCGGCGCGACGCGCCATGGCGGACGCTGCGTTGACGCTCGTCCGCGCGCTCAATTACGTCAACGCCGGCACCATCGAATTCATCTACGACGTCGAGACCGCGCGTTTCTTCTTCATTGAAATGAACACCCGCATCCAGGTCGAGCATCCCGTGACCGAGATGGTGACCGGCAACGACCTTGTGGCAGAGCAATTCCGTGTCGCTGCCGGCGAGCGGCTGTCGCTTGCGCTGGCGGCGGACGGCGCCCCGGTCGCAATCGAATTCCGCATCAATGCCGAAGATGCCGAGCACGACTTTCGTCCGTCGCCCGGAATGCTCAAGCGCTGGCGGCCGCCAAGCGGCCGCGACATCCGGCTCGACAGCCACGTCTACGAAAATTATGTGGTGCCGCCATTCTACGACTCCATGCTCGGCAAGCTGATCATCACCGGCCGCGACCGCGCGGCGGCGATCGAAACGGCGGCTTCGGCGCTGGCGCGATTCGACGTCGCCGGCATCGCCACCACGGTGCCATTTCATGCCGCGCTGCTGCAGCGGCCCGAATTCGCCCGGGCGGAAATTCACACCCGCTGGGTCGAAGATCGGCTGCGGACAATGGTGCGGTGATGGGCACGAGTAAAACCATACGACTCGTCGACGTGACGCTGCGTGACGCGCATCAATGCCTGTGGGCGACGCGCATGACGACGGCGATGATGGCCGACATCGCGCCGCGGCTCGATCGCGCCGGCTTCGAAGCCATCGATCTCGTCGGCGGCGCGGTGTTCGACGTCTGCGTGCGCTATTTGCGCGAAGACCCCTGGGAGCGCATGCGCATCCTCAGCGGCTGGGTCAAGAATACGCCGCTGATCGTGATGACGCGCGGGCAAAGCCTGTTCACGTTCGAATTCTTTCCCGACGACATCGTCGAACTGACGGCGCAACGGATTTTTGCCAACGGCATCCGCTACCACACGCCCTACGATGCGCTCAATGACATGCGCAACATGGAAGTGCCGGTGCGCGCGGCGAAACAGGCTGGTCTTTATACCGCCGGCGGCGTGGTCTACACACTGAGCCCCGTCCACACCGACGATTACTACGCGCGTAAAACGCGCGAGCTGATCGCGCTTGGTGTCGACGCGGTTTACATCAAGGATCCGAGCGGGTTGCTCACTCCCGAGCGCGCGCACACGCTGGTGCCGGCCCTCAAGGCCGCCTGCGGCGCGCTGCCGCTGCATCTTCATTCGCATTGCCTCACCGGGCTTGCCCCCTACACGGCGCTTCGCGCCATCGAACTCGGCGTCGACGTGGTGCATACGGCGACCTCCACTCTGGCCAACGGCGCGTCGCATCCCGCCACGGAAAGCTTCGTGGAGAACGCGCGGCGCGACGGGTTTTCGGTGCCGCTCGATCTGGCGCCAATCGCAGAGGTCGCCGAGCGCCTGCGCTACATCGCCGCGCGCGAGGGCAAGCCGCTCGGACACATCGTTGAGCACGACGCCTTTCACTACGAGCACCAGATGCCCGGCGGCATGATATCCAATCTCAAATCGCAGCTGACGCCGCTCGGCATCGCGCACCGTTTGCCCGATGTGCTGGAAGAAGCCGCGCGCGTGCGCCACGATCTCGGCTATCCGATCATCGTCAGCCCATTTGCGCAATTCGTCATGACCCAGGCGGTGCTCAACGTCATGGGCAAGGAGCGCTACGCGACGGTACCCGACGAGGTCCGCAAATACGTACTCGGCTATTACGGCGAGATCGCCGGGCCGATCGACCCCAATCTTTTCGACCGCATCGCCAAAGGAGCGGCGCCGACAACGGCGCGGCCAGGAGACTTGATCGAGCCCGGCATTCCACGGGTCCGGCGCGAACGCGGGCCATTCGCCTCGGACAACGATTTGTTGCTCGCGGCGTTTTATTCCGACGGCCAATACCGGGCGCTCAAGGCCGCCGGTGCGATCAAAACCGACTATCCCCTGGCGTCGACGCCCCTCGTTACGCTGATAAAGGAGATCGCGCTGCGGCCCGACATCCGCTCGTTTCACATCGTGAAACGCCCCGCCGCGGCAGCATGACCATGACGACCCCCGCGATCATCACGGTTGCCATTACCGGCGCCATTCCACGCAAGAAGGACACGCCGGCGGTCCCAGTAACGCCGAGCGAGCAGATCGAGTCGACGCACGAGGCCTACGAAGCCGGCGCCTCCGTTGCGCACATCCATGTCCGTAATCCGGACGAGTCGCCGAGCTCAGACCCGGGATTGTTCGCGCAAGTCGGCGAAGGCGTCGCCAAGCACTGCCCCGGCATGATCATTCAATTTTCGACCGGTGGCCGCGGCCGCGAACAAAGTGAGCGCGGCAGGATGCTCGACTTGAAGCCGCACATGGCGTCGCTCGCCACCGGCTCGGTGAATTTTCCGGCGCAGATCTACGAGAACCCGCCGCAGCTTGTGGAAGATCTCGCACGATCGATGCTGCAAAATAACGTCAAGCCGGAAATCGAAGTGTTCGACGTGGCGATGCTCTACAACGCCAAGACGCTTGCCGACCGCGGCCTGCTCAAGCGGCCGTGCCAGGTCCAGTTCGTGATGGGCATTCCCAATGCGCTGCCGGCGCGCCGCAAATTGCTGGAATTTTTGGTCGGCGAGCTCAAGGACATCATGCCCGACGCGACATGGTCCGCCGCCGGCATTGCGCGGCATCAGCTCGAGGTCAATCGCTGGTGTCTCGAACTCGGCGGCCATGTCCGCACCGGGCTCGAGGACAATATCAAGTTCGACAAGGAACGGCTGGCAAAGAGCAATGCCGAATTGGTCGCCCGCCTCACCGGACTGTGCGGCGAATACGGACGGCACGCCGCAAGCTGCGCCGAGGCGCGCAGCTTGCTGGGACTGCCGGCGGCGTAAGCCGCCGGTTCATAACAGCAGCGAGGGGAGAGGAAAATGGATCAGGCTTACAAGAAGGACGACGGCGCGCCGATGTCGATCGGCACCATCGCGCTGGCAAGCGCGATCGGAACGACCATCGAGTGGTACGATTTCTTCCTCTACGGCGTGATGACGCCGTTGGTGCTCAACAAGCTGTTTTTTCCCAATGCCGACATCTTGATCTCCACCCTATTAGCCTACGGCACTTTCTTCGTCGGCTTTTTGTCGCGGCCGATCGGCGGCATCATTTTCGGTCACTACGGCGATCGCCTCGGCCGTAAGACGGTGCTGATTCTGACGCTATTGATCATGGGCGTTGCCACCTTCCTGATCGGGCTGTTGCCGACCTACGCATCCGCCGGAATGTGGGCCCCGCTGCTGCTATTGGCGCTGCGCATCTTCCAGGGCATCGGCATCGGCGGTGAATGGGGCGGCGCCGTTCTCATGGCGGTCGAGCATTCGCCCGGCGGCCAGCGCGGCTTTTACGGTGCGTGGCCGCAAATTGGCGTGCCGGCCGGACTCCTGCTCAGCGCCGGCGTCGTCAATCTGCTGTCGTTTCTCAACAATGACGATTTCTTCGCCTGGGGCTGGCGCATTGCCTTCCTGCTCAGCGCGGTGCTGGTCGCCATCGGCCTCTATATCCGGCTGCGCATCATGGAGACACCGGCATTCAAGGTGGCGCAGCAGCAGAAACAGATCGCGGCAGTGCCCATCGCCGATCTGTTTCGCACGTATAGCAAAAATACCGTGTTGGGGCTCGGCGCACGCTACATCGAGGGCGTGACCTTCAACATCTACGGCGTGTTCCTGGTCGGCTATCTCACCAGCACGCTGCATATGTCGCGCCAGTCCGCGCTATCCGCGGTGATGGTGGCTTCCGCGATCATGATTGTCATGCTGCCGATCTGCGGCCGGCTGTCGGACCGCATCGGACGCCGCAAAGTGTTCGGCATCGCCAGCCTTTTGATTGGCGTGCTGTCGTTTCCGGCATTCTGGCTGATGGGGCCACAATCGCCGCTGTTGACGATTATCGCGGTCGCGGTGCCGTTCGCTTTGGTTTATCCGGCGGTCTACGGCCCGGAGGCCGCGCTGTTCTCGGAACTTTTCGACACGCGAGTGCGCTATACCGGCATTTCGTTCGTCTATCAGTTCTCGGGAATATTCGCGAGCGGACTGACGCCAATCATCGCTACGGCGCTTCTGCCCGTGGGCGGCAACCAGCCCTGGTTGATCTGCGGTTACGTTCTTGTCGTCAGCGTCATCAGCGCACTGTCGGTCTATGCCATGACGGACCGGCATCAGAAAGACATCGCGGTCGATCAGACGCCGGCACTCGGCGGCTGAGAGCAAGCAAGCGACGCGATCAAGATGGAGCTTAACCTCAAAGATCGCGTCGCGTTTGTCACCGGCGGCGGCGCCGGCATCGGTGAAGCGACCGCGCGCGCGTTGGCGGCGGAAGGTTGCACGGTCTGGATTGCCGATCGCGACCAGAGTGCCGCCGCGCGTGCCGCGGCCGCGCTTGCGCGCGACGGATTTGCCGCTTACGACGTCACCGTCGACGTCGCCGATGCAAGCGCCGTTGAAGCGGCATTCGCTACTCTGCCCGGCAAGACCGGAGCACCCGAGATCCTGGTGAATGCCGCGGGACTGCTTTCGACCGGTCACGTCGCCGATTTGCCCGCCGGCGAGTTCGACCGCGTCGCCCGGGTCAACATCGACGGCATCATCAATTGCGTGAAGGCGGCCGTCCCGGCGATGGCAGCGGCGCGCCGCGGCCGCATCATCAATATCGCCTCGATCTCGGCCATGCGCGGCGGCGGCTCGGTGGGCAATACGCTCTACGGCGCGACCAAGGCCGCCGTCGTGGCGCTGACCATGGGGCTCGCGCGCGAGCTCGGACCCGAGGGCATCACCGTCAATGCCGTAGCACCGGCTATTTTGGACACCGCGATGACCCATGCCGCACTGACCTATGAAGCGCGGCAGCGAATATTGCCGCGCATCCCGCTTGGCCGTCTTGCCGCGACCGCTGATGTTGCCGACGTGGTGGCGTTCCTCGCTTCCGACCGCGCCGGCTTCATCACCGGAACGGTCATACCGGTCGACGGCGGCATTTTGACAACGTGAGCTCTTGGCTTGTCAGCGCGGCTTATTGATGCTCGCCGGTCATGCTGTTGCCAGTACCACGGCGCAGGTTGTGACGATATCGTCGACGCTGGCGCCGCGGGACAGATCGCTGATCGGCTTGGCAAAACCTTGCAGGAACGGGCCGATGGCCGCGGCGCCGCCCAGCCATTGCACGAGCTTATAGCCGATATTGCCGGCGTCGAGATCGGGAAAGATCAGCACATTGGCGCGGCCGGCGACGGCGCCGAGGTCCTTCACCTTCTTTTCCGCGACCGCGGGCACCACCGCGGCATCCGCCTGCAATTCGCCGTCCACCGCCAGATCCGGCGCGCGCGACCGCACCAGATCGAGCGCGCGCCGGACCTTGTCGACACAGGCATGCTGGGCGCTGCCCTTGGTCGAGAACGACAGCATGGCGACGCGCGGCGCTTCGCCGAGCAGATTTTTTGCGCTGGCGGCCGACGCCAGCGCGATATCGGCAAGCTCTTCCGCGGTCGGATCGGCGTTCACCGCGCAATCGGCGAAGATGAAAGAGCGCGGCCCGTGGCCAAGGAAATTCGGCGCGACGATCAGAAAGTAACTCGACGGCAGCGCAATGCCCGGTGCCAACCCGATCGTCATCAGCCCGGCCTCAATGACGCGGCGCGTCGGATTGGCCGCGCCCGCGACCATAGCGTCGGCATCGCCTTGCCGAACCATCATGCCGGCGAAATAAAGCGGCTTCGTTACCAGACGGACGCCCATCGCCGCCGTCATCGTTTCCCGCGCGCCGGTGATGACCGCAGCGTAGGGCTGCACGCGTACGTCGGCGCGCGGATCGATCAGTTCGATACCGTCGATGCTGAGACCGGCAGCGCGCGCGACTTTTGTAATAGCATCCGGCGCGCCGAGCACGATCGGACGCGCAATTTCCCGGTCAATGAGACCGCGCGCCGCGGCGAGCACGCGAATGTCATCGCCCTCCGGCAAAACAAGCTTGAAATGACGACCGCGTGCTGTATCGAAACAACGTTCGATGGGATTCATGTTGAGTTCGGACGAGTGGTGACGAGGCATAGATGACTGAAACAAACGAACCGATCAAGATTCACCGCGGCTTGAAAGGCGTCTATTTCGACCGTTCGCCGTGCACCTTCATCGACGGCCGTATCGGCGAACTGCGCTATCGCGGCTACTCGATCCACGATCTTGCCGAGCATTCGTCGTTCGAGGAAACCGCCTGGCTTTTGCTGCACGGCGAACTGCCAAGCAAGACCCAGTTGGCGGAGTTCGATCGCACATTGAAGGCCGCACGTGAATTGCCGGCGCCGATCCTCGACATCATCCGCACCATCAAACACGCGCATCCGATGGATGTAGTGCGCACCGCGGCCTCGGCGCTCGCCGCCTTCGATCCCGAGACCGCGGACAATTCGCGCGAGGCGGTGCTGCGCAAAGGCATCCGTTTGACCTCGCAAGTGCCGATGATCGTCGCGGCGCACGCGCGGCTCCGCGAAGGACTCGAGCCGATCGCCGCGAGCAAGGAGCTGTCGCACGCCGCCAATCTGTTGTGGATGCTCAAAGGCGAAAAGCCGAGCGCGGATGCCGCGCAATTGATCGACCGCGACCTCGTGCTGCACGCCGAGCACGGCTCCAATGCCTCGTCGTTTACCGCGCGCGTGGTGATCGGCACCGAGGCCAATCTCCACGCCGCCATTACAGCGGCGATCGCGGCTTTGTCCGGACCGGCGCATGGTGGCGCCGCCGAGGACGTGATGAAGATGGCCGAGGAGATCGGCGATCCGTCGCGCGCGGCCGATTATGTGCGCGACAAGCGCAAGGCGGGCGAAGCGGTCACCGGCTTTGGGCACCGCGTCTATCGCGCCGAGGATCCGCGCGCGCGGCATATGCGCGCCGGCGTCGAGCGTCTGTCGAGGGAGATGGGCCAGCCGCGCTGGTACGAGATTCTCCAGGCGGTGGTGGCGGCGATGGCGCCCTATGCGCGCCATGGCGTCAATGTGAATGTCGATTTTTATTCCGGCGTGGTCTACCACCTGCTCGGCATCAAACGCGATTTGTTTGTGCCGATTTTCGCTATCGGCCGTGTGCCGGGCTGGGTCGTGCAGGCGCTGGAGCAGATGGAAAACAATATCCTGATCCGCCCGCTCACGCTCTATAGCGGCCCGGATGCGCGAGCTTACGTGCCGATCGAACGTCGGCCGGCATAGTTCGAGCCGGCACCGGCGCAGCTAAGTCGTTTTCCCGCGAAAGTCTTGGACGCTTAAGTCGTGGATGCCCGGCACGAGACCGGGCATGACGGCTATTTTTTTGCTAGCGTGATCCGCCATGGACGCCGCACGCCCCATCACGACCGACGAAGCAGAGCCTGAGACCGCCGGCCGCGTCACGCCAAATACGTCCGACGAAGCCGGGCGAATTACACCAATGATGGAGCAATATATCGAGATCAAGGCGGCCAATCCGGACTGCCTTTTGTTCTACCGTATGGGCGATTTCTACGAGCTATTCTTCGACGATGCCGAAACTGCCTCGCGGGCACTCGGCATCATGCTGACCAAACGTGGCAAGCATCTCGGCCGCGATATTCCGATGTGCGGCGTGCCGATCGAGCGCGCCGACGAATACCTGCATCGGCTGATCGCGCTTGGTCACCGGGTCGCCGTGTGCGAGCAGCTCGAAGATCCCGCGGAAGCGCGCAAGCGCGGCGCCAAGAGCGTGGTGCGCCGCGACGTGGTGCGACTGGTGACGCCAGGCACCCTGACCGAGGACTCGCTGCTCGACGCCAAACGCAACAACTATCTGCTGGCGCTGGCGCGCAGCCGCGCCTCCTCCGGCGAAGACCGCTTCGCGCTCGGTTGGATCGACATATCGACCGGCGAATTCCGCATTGCCGAATGCGACCGGACCGCCCTCGCTGCCGAAATCGCGCGCGTCGAGCCGGGCGAAATCATCGTATCCGACGCGCTCTACGCCGACACCGAGCTCGCGCCCTATCTGCGCTCGCTGCCGGCGCTCACCCCGCTGACGCGCGACGTATTCGATGGCGCCACCGCGGAGCGGCGGCTCGCGTCCTTTTTTGGCGTGGCGACCACAGCCGCGTTCGGTACGTTTTCCCGCCTCGAGCTTGCCGCGGCGGCCGCCGCCGTCACCTATGTCGAACGCACCCAGCTCGGCAAAAGGCCGCCGCTATCGGTTCCGGCGCGCGAGGCAGCCGGCGCGACACTGCAGATCGACCAAGCGACGCGCGGCAATCTCGAACTGGTGCGCACGCTCGGTGGCGAGCGACTCGGTTCGCTCCTTGCCGCGATCGACCGCACGGTCACCGCCGCCGGCTCGCGGCTATTGGCGCAGCGGCTCGCCGCACCGCTTACCGATGCCGCGGAGATCGCGCACCGGCTCGATGCCGTTGCCGCGTTCGTCGACGATAGCGCCGTTCGGAACGAGCTGCGCCGCGGCCTGAAAGCGGTTCCCGACCTGGCTCGTGCGCTGGCGCGCATTGTTGTCGGCCGCGGCGGTCCGCGCGATCTCGCCGCGATCCGCGATGGAATTTTCGCCGCAAGTGAATTTGCTGCGCGGCTGGCGGTGCTCGGCGAGCTGCCGCGCGAGCTCGCGCAAGCCGTTGCAGGGCTGCGCCGGCCGGACGCTGCGGCCGCCGCCGAGTTGAAGCGGGCGCTGGCAGACGAGCTGCCGGCGTTCCGTCGCGACGGGGGATTTGTACGCGCTGGCTACGAGTCCGCGCTCGATGAAGCCCGCGCGCTACGCGACGAATCGCGCCGCGTCATTGCCGCGCTGCAGGTCAGCTACGCCGAGACCACCGGCATCCGCGCGCTGAAGATCAGGCATAATAATGTGCTCGGCTATTTCGTCGACGTCTCGGCGCAACACGGCGAGAAACTATTGGCCGCGCCGCTCAATGCTACCTTCATCCATCGCCAGACCACCGCCGGCCAAGTGCGCTTCACCACCACCGAACTCGGTGCGCTCGAAGCCAAGATCGCCAATGCCGCGGAACGGGCGCTGGCGCTGGAACTGGAGATCTTCGACCGGCTCGCATCCGCCGTTGCCGCGGGAAGCGCGGCGATCAAGGAAGCGGCGAATGCAATCGCCCTTCTCGACGTGGCCAGCGCGCTGGCCACACTTGCCATCGAGCACGACTATGTGCGGCCGGAGGTCGACGGCAGTCTCGCTTTCGCCATTGCGGGCGGCCGCCATCCGGTGGTCGAACAGGCGCTGATCGCCGGCGGCGGGCCGTTTGTCGCCAATGATTGCGATCTGTCGCCGCCGGCCGATGCAGCGGCGGGAGCTGAGGCCGGCCGTATCTGGCTTATCACCGGACCTAACATGGCGGGGAAGTCGACCTTCCTGCGGCAGAACGCGCTGATTGTCGTGCTTGCCCAGATGGGAAGCTTCGTGCCGGCCAAAGCCGCACATCTCGGTATTGTCGATCGCTTATTCTCGCGGGTCGGCGCCGCCGACGATCTCGCCCGCGGCCATTCGACCTTCATGGTCGAGATGGTCGAAACCGCCGCGATCCTCAACCAGGCCGGTGCGCGCGCCTTGGTCATTTTGGACGAGATCGGCCGCGGCACAGCGACCTTCGACGGCCTGTCGATCGCCTGGGCGACCATTGAGCATCTGCATGAGAACAATCGCTGCCGCACGCTGTTCGCCACCCATTTCCACGAAATGACGGCGCTGGCGGCAAAACTGCCGCGGCTGCACAATGCCACGATGCGGGTGAAGGAATGGCAAGGCGACGTCGTGTTCTTGCATGAGGTTGTCGCCGGCGCCGCCGACCGGTCCTACGGCATCCAGGTCGCCAAACTTGCCGGCCTGCCGCCGAGCGTGATCGAGCGCGCCAAGATCGTGCTGGCGCAGATCGAAGCCGAGGACCGGACTTCGCCGGCGCGTCGGTTGATCGACGATCTACCGCTGTTCGCCGCGGCGCGGCCTGCGGCCACCCCGGAGCGCGACGCCACGCTCGCGGCCGTGGTCGCGGCGCTTGGCGCGCTTCATCCCGACGAGATGTCGCCGCGCGATGCGCTGGAGGCGCTTTACACGCTCAAGGCACGGCTGGCGAAGGCGAAGCCGTAGCCGCCGCGCCTAAAACTCCTGCCAAGCCGGCTCTTCTTTGACGGCCGTGGCAATCGCTGCCTGCATGCGGCCGACCGGTCCGCCGCTGGCTGCGGCGGCTCGCTTGGGCGCTTGGGCGGGAGCAGCTTTCTCAGCCACGGCAGCCGGCTTTGCGACAAGCTTCGGCTTCGGCGTCACGCTTGCCGCGCCCGACGAATGTGTCGCCGCGGCTTCCTCGGTGCGGAAGAACGCGACTCGCTCGCCCATGGCCTGCGCCTGGGTCTCGAGCGCCTTGGCGGTCGCGGCGTTCTCCTCCACCAATGCCGAGTTCTGCTGCGTCACCTCGTCCATCTGGGCGAGTGCCTTGTTGACCTGCTCGATCCCGGTGGCCTGCTCGGTGCTGGCCGCAGCGATGTCGCCGACGATATCGGCAACACTTTTGATCGATCCGACAATCTCGGCGAGCGCCGCGCCGGCCTTGTTGACGAGATCGACTCCCTGCTGGACCTGGCTGTTGCTATTGGTGATGAGGTCCTTGATGTCTTTGGCCGCCTGCGACGAGCGCTGGGCGAGACTGCGCACTTCGGTCGCCACGACGGCGAAGCCGCGCCCGGCGTCGCCGGCGCGCGCCGCCTCGACGGCGGCGTTCAGCGCCAGCAGGTTGGTCTGGCGCGCGATCTCATCGATCACCCCGATGATGTCGGAAATCTTGCGCGACGAGCCTTCGATGTGCCCCATGGCCTCGACCGCCTTGGCGACGATCTGGCCGCCGCGATCGGCGACTTCGCGGGCGCTGCTGGCGGATTGGTTGGCGGATTGCGCGTTTTCAGCGTTCTTCTTCACGGTCGCGGAGATTTCCTCCATCGACGCCGAGGTCTGCTCCAGGCTTGCCGCCTGCTCCTCGGTGCGTTGCGACAGATCGGTGGTGCTGGTGGAGATTTCGGCGGAAGCGTTGGTGACCTCGCGTGTGGAGGTCTTGATGTTGGCGATGGTCGAACCGATCTGCTCGGCCGTCTTGTTGGCGTTCTCCTTCAGCACCGCGAAGTTGCCCTGATACTGGGCGGTGATGCGCTGGGTCGCCTGCGGTGAGGATATCCTGTCGCTTCATAGCGGCGTCGTCCGCGCTTTTGACCACCGAGCTGCTGTATATCGAAGCAGCAATCATCCTGGCCACCAGCAGCACGCCGATGCCCGACATGACGGCGAGCTTGGTGCCGATGCGGATATTGGAAAGTCGAAGCATAGTCTAACTCCTCAAGATCTTGACGTTTCGTCAGCGTTGGGGGCGCGTGTTACTCGTCACGCCGCCGCAGATTTGATTTCGGGCACGGCCGGCTGGCCATCCTCGATCTGAACCGACAGAAGATTGGGCAGATCGACCAGGGCCAGCATGGCGTCGTCGATCGTGATAAGGCCGGCAAGGAAGCTGGCGCGCACGCCATTGGCGATGCGCGGCACCGGCTGGACCTGCGACGGCTCGAACGAGACGATGTCGAGCACGCGATCGGCCAACAGACCGACCTGGCGGCCGTCGATCTGCACGATGATGACGACGTGCAGCGGCGTCGTCTCGGTGTTGCCCTGGCCGAATCGGCAGCGCAAATCGACGATTGGCACCATCACGCCGCGCAGGTTGAGCACGCCCCGCACGTATTCGGGCTGATTGGGCAAATGGGTGACGCTTGACCAACCCTTGATTTCGCGCACCGCCATGATGTCGACGCCATATTGCTCGTCGCCGATCGCGAAGCTGATGAAGTCGCCGCGTTGCGCGACTGCACCCGAGGCGGCATCGGGGTCCGGCGTGGCTGGTCGAAGATGCGGAATCGATGCTCACAGGACGACAATTCCTCTGTTGTTCGGCATTCCAGGCCCGCGGCAAAAGACGGCCGTAGGGTCAAAACCGAAATATCGAACGAGTTACATTTCGACCGGCAGCTTGGGATTGCGCGGCTTTCTGAATTATTAGTTCGATCAAAGAATCCCGGTTTTTAGACGTATTTTGGCTTGATCTAAGTCAAGCGATCAGGACAAACCTGTATGGAACGCCGCAACGGCAATTGAAAAGAATTGAGAGTCGGATTGATCTATCGAAGAACGATTCGATCGATCAAATCCGATTTCGCGCGCGCCGCATCGCCCGCAGGCGCACCAACAGCAACAGTCCGCACCAGCCGACGGCGACGCCGAGGCCGATCGCGAGAGCCAGCCACGAGCCGAGCGGCTCGGCGAGGTAATGGACGAACAAAAAGGCCAGCGCCAGCCCGATAAAGGCCACCTGAGCATGGGCCGTCATGCTGGCCGTCGCTTTGCCACCGACGCGCGGATGCAGGATCACGATCGAGGAACAGAAAATAATTGGAAACAATGCGAACACGCCGGATGCGAACGAACCGATGCTGTAACTCGCCGTCGTTACCACGGCGACGACGATGGCGGCGGCGAGCGCGCGCAGCGGAATATCGTAGGCGGTGCGAAGGAATTCCTTCGGTGGCCCGGAGGCGCGATAGCGCCAGCTCAGCGGAATGGTGACCGCGAAGACCACGGCATTGAGCGCCACGGCGCTGAGCGGGGTCCAGGTGACCAGCCGCAACAGGGCGGCGACCATGAACCACACCAAAAGCGCCACCCCGAGACTGAGCACGAGGCCGTGGCGCTGCGCCAGCACCGCATAGACCAAGGCGAAGATCGAGACCGCGGCGCCGGTCGCGGCACTGCCGATGGCGCTCGCGGCGATAAAAGTCGGCGGATGCTCGATGGCGAGGATGGTATAGGCGGCGCCGGCCGCGGTCGGCAGCGCGGCGATCACCGCGCCGATGAAAGGGCCCGAGCGCTCGACCGCAATGGAGGCAATGACGACGACCAGCGCGGTGAGCGCCATCTTCAGAAGGAGCTCGTACCAGAACACGAGATCGGCGGAGATCATTTCGTTCACATTCGGCACATTCCGTCATGACCCGCGAAAGTAGGCCAGCCAGAAATCACCGCCGCTGAGATGAATTGAACGTGCGTCGACTACTGGGTCATCCGCATTCGCGGATGGCGATCGGATAGCACTACCTTCGTTTGAGAGTGATCTCGACCGGTGGCCCGCTCTTGATCGTCTGATAGACCACGCAATAGCGCTCGGTGAGCTTGAGGAGCTGGTCGAGTTTGTCGGCCGGCGCGTCGGTGTCGAGGTCGAAGCTGAGCCGGATCTGCGCGAAGCCGACCGGTGCTTCCTTGGCGACGCCGAGCGTGCCGCGGAAATCGAGATCGCCCTCGGCGGTGACCGCGCCGGATTTAAGCGGAACGTCGATCGCCGTGGCGACGGCTTTCAGCGTCACGCCAGCGCAAGCCACGAGGGCCTCAAGCAACATGTCGCCCGAGCACAATTCCATGCCCGACCCGCCGGTGGCCGGATGCAGCCCGGCGACCGCGAGCGCGCGGCCGGTCTCGACCCTGCAGGCGATAGTGGCGTCGTCGAGGGTGCCCTTAGCTTTGAGCGTAATGAAACCGGCCTTGGGATCGGCCTTGTAACGCTCCTTGATCGGCGCCTGCAGCGCGCGCAGCCCGGCGGCATCCATGATGTGCACTCCCCTCTTTTCGGCGTTGTGTATAAAGCCGCAGATGCTTCGCACAAGTCGGATACGGCAAATTCACTGTGATTGGGGCGTTACCACCATAATGCCGCTCCGGCCTCGGCCTTGGGCTCGCCCTCGGCGCCGCTCGGTATGCGTTGCAGCGAGCGGTCGAGCGCGGCAAGCACGCGGCGTTTGGCGAAATCGAAGGCCGCGGACTGGCGGTCGCGCGGCCGCGGCAGGTCGACCTCGATCTCGTCGAAAATGCGGCCGGGGCGCGGGCACATGACCATGATGCGGTCGGCGAGCACGATCGCCTCGTCGACGTCGTGGGTGACCAGGATCAAAGTCGGTTTGGCGTCGGCCCAAAGATCGAGCAGATGATCCTGCAGATCGGTGCGGGTGAAGGCATCGAGCGCGGAGAATGGCTCGTCGAGCAAGATTACTTCCGGACGCGGCACCAAGGCGCGTGCAATGGCGACGCGCTGGGCTTGGCCGCCGGAAAGTTCACGCGGCCATACACCCGCCTTGTCGGCGAGCCCGACGCGCTTGAGCGCCGCAGCGACCCGCCGGGCGCGCTCCTGTTTGGGCCGGCCGCCGAGCCCGAAGCCGACATTGTCGGCGACTTTGAGCCAGGGCAAAAGCCGCGGCTCCTGAAAAATGATGCCGATCTTTTCGTGTGGCGCCGCGATGCGCTCGCCGTCGAGCCTGATCGAGCCTTCGCTTGGCGGATCGAGCCCGCCGATGGCGCGCAATAGCGTCGATTTTCCGCAGCCCGAGCCGCCGATCACGGCGACGATCTCGCCCAGCTCGACCTCGAGCGATACGCCGCTGAGCGCGTGCACGCCGTTCGGATAGGTTTTGCCGACGCGCTCGAGGACAAGCATGAATTAGTCCGCTCTCACCACATCTTCCCAGCGCAGGAACGGGGCTGCGACGAGCGCGATAAGCCAGTCGGATGCCTTGCCGACGATGGCGAAGGCAACGATCGCGGCGACGATTTCCGCGGGCTTGCCGAGCTGCTGGCCGTCGATCAGCAGATAGCCGAGCCCTTCAGAGGCGCCCATCAGCTCGGCGGCGACGACGAACATCCAGCCGAGCCCGAGGCCGGACCGCAGCGAAATGACATAGGCCGGCAGCACAGCCGGCAGCAGAATCCGTCGCACCATCGCGACGTCGGACAGCCGGAACGCGCGGCCGACCTCGACCAGCTTGCGGTCGACCGATTGAATCGCGCCCATCAAGCCGAGATAGACCGGGAAGAACACGCCGACCGCGATCAGCGTTATTTTCGACGCTTCGAAAATGCCGAGCCAGAGAATAAACAACGGCACCCAGGCGATCGACGGGATCGCGCGCAGCGCTTGCAGACTCGGGTCGAGGAGACGCCGCACCAAGGGCGAATATCCGGCGGCCGCGCCAACCACCGTGGCCACACCGGCACCGAGACCGAAGCCGGCAGCAACCCGACCCAGAGTCACGAGCGTATTGCGCTGCAGGTCGCCGGTGCGCGCCAAATCGACGAAGGTCGCGAAGATCACCGAGGGCGGCGGCGCCAGACGCCCGCTTGCCCAGCCCATGCGAACGATGAATTCCCAGAGGACGGCCAGCATGACCGGCAGAATGAAGCCCAGCGCCGGCCGCGTGAACCGGGCCCAGCCGGCTCTCGCACCCGGTTCCCGCGCGGGACTGCTTTCCGCCGCGATGGTCATAGCTAGAGAAAACATGGCGGCATCGGCAAAAGCAATGCGGCCGGGACGCCCGCGATCGATTTAGGCCGCCGTGACAAAGCGGTCGTCGACGAGATCGTCGAGCACTTTTTTCACGTCGACATTCGCGGCGATGATACCGGCCTTCTGCAGAGCAAGTCCTGCCTGCAGGATGGTATCGCGCTGAGCCGAGCCGATGCGATTGTTGGTCAGATCGGTCCGTTCCTTAAGCTGGATATCCACGACGGCGGCGGGCAATTTGGTCACGTCCATGAAGACGCGCTTCTCGTCGTCGTAATGGGCGAGACAATATTTTCGAGCCTGGTCATAGACCGCGAGCACACGCTTGGCCAGATCCGGATATTTGCCGAGGAAGTCTTCGCTCGAATTGAGGATGCCGTAGGTATTGGCGTCCTTGTTGCGATAGAACAGCCGCGCGCCGTCCTCGACCTGCGCCTGTGCCATCATCGGGTCAAGGCCGGCCCAAGCGTCAACGTCGCCGCGAATGAGCGCGATCTTGCCGTCGGGATGCTGCAGCAGCACTTCGCTGATGTCTTTTTCAGTCATCCCCGCCGAGCGCAACGCGCGGACCAGGAAGATATGCGGATCGGTGCCGCGCGTCACGGCGACGCGCTTGCCCTTGAGGTTGGTGATCTTGGTGATCGGTGCATCCTTGCGTGTGGCCAAGGCCGTCCATTCCGGCTTGGAAAAGACGTAGATCGATTTGATCGGATTGCCGTTGATGCGTCCAAGCAGCGCCGCGGAGCCCGCCGTGGACCCGAAATCGATCGAGCCTGCATTGAGGAATTCCAGCGCCTTGTTGGAGCCCAGCGTCTGCACCCAGAGAATGCCGATGCCATCCTTGGCAAATTCCTTTTCCAGGAGGCCCTGCTCCTTGAGCACCATGGAGACGGGATTATAAGTCGCCCAGTCGATCCGGATTTGCGACGGCTTGTCGGCGGCCCGCGCCGTGCGCGCAAGACCAAGGGGTGCGAGGCCCGCGCCAACCGCACTTGCCAGTAAGCCACGACGTGACAGCATGACGACCTCCCGCGTAAGGATCATCGGTCTATGGAATTGTGTGCTATATTTATTCTTTAGAAAACCTTCCGATGGGCGTCAATTAGAAATATATACTATCTTTTGTCTTCGAATAGAAGGATTTATCTCCTCTACGACGATTCCACTTGTCGCTCTTTCTGACTCCAATGGCTTGAGCCGATGACAGTCCGCATCGCCTCCGCTAGCGTAACGGCGATGCTCGACATTCAACGATCTCACCGCGCCGGCGTCGAACTAATCGATGCCGTCGGTATTGTCGCCGATCTCCAGGGCCTCGCGACGACCTATGCCGGACGCGAGCGCGAACTGCGCACGGCCGTCGCACGACGTCTCAAAACGGCGCTGACGCAGGCGCGCAAGCACGCCGAACAACTGCTCTTGAAAGACCGCCACGGTCGGCGTTGCGCCGAGCGGCTGTGCCAAGTGCAAGACGAGATCATCCGCATTCTATTCGAATTCACGCGTCAAGAGCTTTATCCGCCGCAAGTCCCGTCGGAAACCGAGCGCATGGCGGTGATCGCGACCGGCGGTTACGGCCGCGGCCTGCTTGCCCCCGGATCCGACATCGATCTCCTGTTTCTGCTGCCCTATAAACAGACCGCTTGGAGCGAACAGGTCGCCGAAGCGCTGCTCTATTGCCTTTGGGACATGGGGCTCAAAGTCGGTCATGCCACGCGCTCGGTCGATGAATGCATTCGGCAAGCCAAAGCCGACATGACCGTCCGCACGGCGCTCCTGGAAACGCGTTACCTGCTCGGCGACCGCAAGCTCTACACCGAGCTGACGATGCGCTTCGACAAGGATATCGTGCAAGGCACCGCCCCGGAATTCGTCGCCGCCAAGCTCGCCGAGCGCGAAGAGCGTCATCGCCGCGCCGGCCAATCGCGTTATCTGGTCGAGCCCAACGTCAAGGACGGCAAGGGCGGATTGCGCGACCTGCACACGCTGTTCTGGATCGCCAAATACGTCTATCGCGTGCACGAGCCCGAGGAACTGATCGAGCGCGGCGTGTTCGACCGCGACGAATACAAGATGTTCCGCCGTTGCGAGGATTTTCTGTGGTCGGTCCGCTGCAACATGCATTTCCTCACCGGCCGTGCCGAAGAGCGCCTTTCATTCGACGTCCAGCGCGACATCGCGGTGCGGCTCGGTTACACCGCACATCCCGGGCTGCGCGACGTCGAGCGCTTCATGAAGCACTACTTCCTCACCGCCAAACATGTCGGCGATCTCACCGCCATCCTCTGCGCCGGCCTCGAGGAACGCCAAGCCAAGCCGGCGCCGGTCTTGAGCCGCGTGATGGCGCGCTTGCGCCCGGCGCCGCAGCCGAAGAAACTTTCCGGCACCGATGATTTCGTCATCGACAACAACCGCATCAATATCGCACGCGCCGACGTATTTCGTCGCGACCCGGTCAACCTGATCCGGCTGTTTCATCTGGCGCAGCAGCACAATCTCGCCTTCCACCCCGAGGCCATGCGCATCGCCACGCGCTCGCTCAAGCTCATCACCAAAGCCGTGCGCGACGACAAGGAAGCGAACCGACTGTTCCTGGAAATCCTCACCTCGAAGAACGACGCCGAGACCGTGCTGCGGCGCATGAACGAGGCCGGCGTGCTCGGCGCCTTCGTGCATTCGTTCGGCCGCATCGTGGCGATGATGCAGTTCAACATGTATCATCACTATACGGTGGACGAGCATCTCATCCGCTGCATCGGCGCGCTCAACGAGATCGCGCGCGGCACTAATCCCGAATTCAGCCTCGCCAACGAGCTGATCAAGACCATTCAGCCGCAGCATCGCGCCGTGCTTTGCGTGGCGCTATTCCTGCACGACATCGCCAAGGGACGGATCGAGGATCACTCGCTGGCCGGAACGCGCATCGCGCGACGGCTGTGTCCACGGCTTGGGCTCAACGCGGCGGAGACCGAGCTGGTCGCCTGGCTGGTCGAGGTTCATCTCGTGATGTCGACGGTGGCGCAGTCGCGCGATCTTTCCGACCGCAAGACCATCGAGAATTTCGCCGCCGTGGCGCAGTCACTGGAGCGATTGAAGCTTCTCACCATCCTCACCACCGCCGATATCCGCGCCGTCGGCCCCGGGGTATGGAACGGCTGGAAAGCGCAACTCCTGCGCACACTCTATTACGAGACCGAGCCGGTGCTCACCGGCGGCTTCTCCGAGGTCAACCGCGCCCAGCGTGTCGCCCTGGCGCAGGCCGAGTTCCGCGCCGAGCTCAAAGACTGGCCAGCGGACCTGCTCAACGCCTATGTCGAACGGCTTTATCCGGCCTATTGGCTCAAGGTCGACCTGCCGCACAAGATCGCGCACGCGCAATTCGTGCGCGCCAGTGAAGAGACGGCCAAGAAGCTCGCGACCAGCGTCGGCTTCGATGCCGCGCGCGGCGTCACCGAATTGACGGTGTTCGCGCCCGACCATCCATGGCTGCTCTCGATCATCGCCGGCGCCTGCGCGCTGGCCGGCGCCAATATCGTCGACGCCCAGATCTATACGACGACCGACGGGCTCGCCCTCGACACCATCGCGGTGTCGCGCGAATTCGAGCGCGAGGAGGACGAGATGCGCCGCGCCGCGCGCATCGGCGACGCCATCGAGAAGGCGGTGCGCGGGCAACTCAAATTGCCCGACGTGGTCGCCAAACGC
Source organism: uncultured Alphaproteobacteria bacterium (assembly GCA_963731805.1). Classification (GTDB taxonomy): domain Bacteria; phylum Pseudomonadota; class Alphaproteobacteria; order Rhizobiales; family Xanthobacteraceae; genus BOG-931. The sequence goes on along the minus strand of CAVSWY010000020.1, from coordinate 525,822 downwards.
GCGGCCCCAAAGGGCCGGCTCAAGGCATTCGCCATCGAGCCGGAAATTTCGATCAACAATCAGTGGTCGGCGCGCTACACCGTGGTCGAGGTCACCGGTCTCGACCGGCCCGGCCTGCTCTACGAGCTGACCACGACGCTCTCCAAGCTCAACTTGAACATCGCCTCGGCCCATGTCGCGACCTTCGGCGAGCGGGTCGTCGACGTGTTTTACGTGACCGATCTCCTGGGTGCCCAGATCACGGCTCCGACCCGCCAAGCCGCGATCAAACGGCCGCTCTTGGCGCTGTTTGCGCCGCAAGCCGAGGGCAAGGCGACTAAGGAAGCGGCCGGATAAGCGGGAATCAAGCGCTGGGTCCCCGCTCACGCGGGGACCAGCCGATGTCAGCCCCAGTAACCGCCCCTTAAACCGCGCCAACTACCGTGTTTTCAGCGCGTTTTTCGCGCTGAGGGCGGGATATGGCGTGGCGCGAGCGACGCAAGCGGACGGGCGACGCCGAAGGCTTCGATCTGCGCATGCAGCCGGCCGACCGCATCGGCGGTCCGCCGCGCGGCGGTAATCGCCGTCCCGAACGCCGTCCCCGAACGAATCGCAAGGCGCGGCGCGGCGGCAAGGGCCGTTTTCGGATCGGCCGGCTGATTTATTGGGCCACAGTGCTGGCGCTATGGGCCGTGATCGCGGTCATCGGCGTGCTGGTCTGGATCGGCATCCATCTGCCGCCGATCCAGTCGCTGGAAATTCCCAAAAGGCCGCCCTCGGTCCTGATCCTCGGCGACAACGGCGCGACGCTCGCCACCCGCGGCGATATGGGCGGCGCGGCGGTGCCACTCGCCGAATTGCCTGATTACGTGCCCAACGCCTTCATCGCCATCGAGGACCGCCGCTTTTACTCGCATTACGGCATTGACCCATGGGGCATTCTCCGCGCCGGCGTCGCGGACGTCCTGCATCGCGGCGTTTCCGAAGGCGGCTCCACCATTACGCAGCAGCTCGCCAAGAATCTGTTCCTCACCCAGGAGCGCACCGTTTCCCGCAAACTGCAGGAAATCGCCCTCGCGGTCTGGCTCGAACACAAATTCAGCAAGGCACAGATCCTCGATCTCTATCTCAACCGCGTCTATTTCGGCTCCGGCGCCTACGGCGTCGAAGCCGCCGGCCAACGCTATTTCGGCAAGTCGGCGCGGCAGCTGACGCTGCCGGAGGCGGCGATGCTGGCGGGCCTCGTGAAATCGCCGTCGCGGCTGGCGCCCAATCACAATCCCGACGGTGCGGTGCGCCGCGCCGCGCTGGTCATCGCCGATATGGCCGACTTGAAAATGATCAGCGCGAGTTCAGCGAAGCTCGCTTTGACGCATCCCGCCCGTGCGATCAAACCGGCCGGCGCCGGCACGGTCAATTACGTCGCCGACTTGGTGATGGACGCGGTCAACGACATCGTCGGCAATATCGATCAGGATATCGTTGTTGAAACCACGATCGATCCGACGCTGCAAAGCGCGGCCGAACAAGCCTTGGTCGACACGCTCAACACCAAGGGTGAAAAACTCAACGTCGGCGAAGGCGCGCTGGTGGCGATGACTCCGGATGGCGTGGTGCGGGCGCTGGTCGGCGGGCGCAATTACGGTGAGAGCCAGTTCGATCGCGCCATCGACGCCAAGCGGCAGCCCGGCTCGTCGTTCAAGCCCTTCGTCTATCTCACCGCGCTCGAACACGGGCTAACGCCGGACACCATCCGCGAGGACGCGCCGATCGCGGTGGAGGGCTGGAAACCGGAAAATTACGAGCATCAATATTGGGGTCCGGTGACGTTGACCCAGGCGCTCGCCAATTCACTCAATACCGTGTCGGTGCGGCTGACGCTGGAATTCGGGCCCGACGCCGTCATTCGTACCGCCTACCGGCTCGGCATTACCTCACAACTCGAGCCTAACGCCTCGATCGCGCTCGGCACATCGGAAGTGTCGCCGTTCGAACTCGTCGCGGCCTATGCGACCTTCGCCAATGGCGGCTTTGCGATCTCGCCTCATGTGGTCGAACGCATCCGCACCGCGGACGGCAAGACACTCTACCAACGCTCGGCGCAGTCGCTCGGCCGCGTCGTCGACGCCCGCTATATCGGCATGATGAACACGATGATGCAGCAGACACTGCTCTCCGGCACCGCGCGCGCGGCGAACCTGCCCGGCTGGCAGGCCGCCGGCAAGACCGGCACCAGCCAGGATTACCGGGACGCCTGGTTCATCGGCTACACCTCGCATCTCGTTACCGGCGTGTGGCTCGGCAACGACGACAATTCGCCGACCAAGCGGGCGGTCGGCGGCGGCCTGCCGGTCGAAATCTGGAGCCACTTCATGAAAGTTGCCCATGCGGGCATCGCGCCGGCGCCGTTGCCGGGATTGGCCGACGGCTCGTGGTTCAATGCGGCGCCGCCCGCTCCCGTTATCCCGCCGGTCGCCGCCAATAACGGCCCGTCAGGTACCCAACAAAACAGCGGCAGCGGGCTCGATTTCTGGCTCCTCGACAAATTGTTCGGACGCCGCTGACATGCGAGCGTGTGCCGAGAAAGCTGCGCCGACGACCAATCGCGGGCGCGTTGCTCCGTTGCGTAGGATCAGTTGCCCGACCCAAGCGCCTTGGTGACGGCATCCATCACCGTCACATCCTCGTTCATCCGGCAGTAATCCTCGACCTTGTCGACGTTTCTCGCCAAGGCCCCTAGATCGAGGACGGTGTTATTGCGTTTGGCGTTGTAGTAGCCGCTTAGCCAAAGCGCGAGCGACTTTTCGTTCGGGCTGATGATCTTGTCAAAAAGGAGTTGCCGGCACGTGATTTTCGCGACGTCCACCGACACCTGGGCTTGCGCTTGTGGAACGCCGAGCGCGACCAACGTAAGCAGGGCCATCGACGAAGCTCTCATGACGCGTCCTCCGATTGATCACCGACTATGCACCAAATTCGCTCAAATGGCTTGGCGTAAGTCCTCATTCTTCAGCGGCAGCGACCGGATACGTTTTCCAGTCGCTGCGAAAATAGCGTTGCACAGCGCCGGCGCCAGCGGCGGCACCGGCGGCTCACCGACGCCGCCCCAGAAATCGCCGCTCGGCACGATCACCGTTTCGACCACGGGAGCGTCGGCGAGCCGCAGCATTTCGTAAGTGTCGAAATTAGATTGCTCGGCGGCGCCGTTCTTGATGGTGATCTCGCCGCGCAAAGCCGCCGTGAGAGCGTAAACGATCGCGCCCTGCGTTTGCATTTCGATCGACAACGGGTTGACCACATGGCCCGGATCGAGCGCCGACACGACCCGATGCACGCGCACGATCCCGGCGTCGACCGAGGCCTCGACAACTTGCGCGCAATAGCTGCCGCAGGCCTCGTTGAGCGCAATGCCGCGATAAACCCCGGCCGGCAGCGGACGGCCCCAATTGGCGCGCTTCGCCGCGGCGTCGAGCACCGCGAGGTTCTTCGGGCTCTTGCTCAACAGTTTGCGCCGGTAAAGATAAGGATCGATGCCGGCGGCGTGGGCCATCTCGTCGACGAAGCATTCCTTGTAGAAGGCGTTCTGCGTGTAGTTGATCGCGCGCCACACCCCGAGCGGCACCGACGTCGGGCAGATGACGTAATCGACCAGGTAATTCGGCACGTCGTAGGGCATTTCCTCGGCCAGCCCGCTGACAAAGGTCCGATCGATGATGTTGGTACCGAAGCCCGGCACCAGCGATGCCACGAATGACGGCCCAGCGAGGCGGATCGTCCACGCCACCGGCAGGCCATCGGCGTCGAGACCGGCGACAAGGCGCGCCATGCCGCAGGGCCGATAGAGATCGTGCGCGACATCCTGTTCGCGCGACCACAGGAGCTTGACCGGTTCCTTGAACTCCTTGGCGATGACGACAGCCTGGCGGACATATTCCTGGATCGGCGCGCGGCGGCCGAAGCCGCCACCGAGCATCATCTGGTGCACCGTAACTTTGTCGTTCGGCACGCCGGCCGCGATCGCAGCCGTCGCCAGCGCGGTCGCCGGTTCCTGGGTCGGCACCCAGATCGCAACGCCGTCCGGCGTGACGTGGGCGGTGCACGTCTGCGGTTCCATGGTCGCATGCGCCAGAAACGGTACCGCATATTCGGCTTCGATCTGCCGGACCGCGTGGCCAAGCGCTGTCGGCGCATCGCCGTGGGCACGTCCAACTTGCGCGGCGGTCGCAACGAGCCCGGCGCGCACCGTTTGCGCAATCGAAGCGCTTGAAACCTGCCGATTGCCGCAGTCGTCCCATTCGACGCGCAACACGTCGATGGCACGCTTCGCCCGCCACCACGAATTGGCCACCACCGCAACCGCATCGGGCATGCGCACCACGCCGCGCACACCCGCCATGGCGGCGATCGAAGCCTCATCGACCGACCTCAGCGCGCCGCCGAAGACTGGGCACTGCGCGATGGCGGCGTACAGCATGTTCGGCAACCGCACGTCGACGGCATAGACCGGCTGTCCCGTAACTTTATCGAAGACGTCGAGACGCTTTTGCGGCGTGCCGATGAGCTTCCAGGCGTGCGGTGGCTTGAGCTTGACGTTGGCCGGCGGCTCGATTTTGGCCGCAGCTTCGGCTACGGCGCCGAACGTCAGCATGCGCCCGCTTGGCGGGTGCACGATAGTGCTGCTTTGAGCGGCGCATTGCGCCGCCGGCACGCGCCAGCGCGCTGCCGCGGCGGCGACCAGCATTTCCCGCGCGGTTGCACCGGCGCGGCGCAGATAGTCCTGCGACGACGCGATCGAACGACTGGCGCCCGTCGAGGTGTCGCCCCAGACCTGATTGCGCCGCAGATTTTCCGTTGCTGAGACAAATTCCGTTTTGATCGCCGCCCAGTCGCATTCGAGTTCTTCGGCGACCAGCATGGTGAGCCCGGTCAAGGCCCCTTGTCCCATTTCCACGTGGGCGACGCGGATCGTCACGGTGTTGTCGGGCGCAATGACCACCCAGCAAGTAACGTCGGACCCATGACCTGTGGCGCGCGCCGGTCCGTCGGAAGGGGCGACAAAAGGAATGGCGAAGCCGAGCGCCAGGCCGCCGCCGGTGACGCTCGCGCCCACGAGGAAAGAACGGCGATCGAGTTCGCCGCCGGACACCATGAACTCCCCCTGATTTCGCAACGCGACAATGCCGAATTATGGCGCCGCATAGAGATGCGAAATCGCCCTAACTGAATGATAATATAGCCCGATAACCGCTGTGCATCACAAATCGGGGACCAATTATGGCCGAGCAACAATCCAGCCTGGAACGGCGTATTCGCGCCATCGAGGACCGGCTGGAAATTTATAACCTCATTGCCGGCCATCCGCCTAGCGCCGATACCGGTAACGCCGCCTATGCCGAGGCCGTCTATACCGAGGACGGCGTGTTCGACCGCGGCCCCGGCCTAGCTGGTGCCACGGGTAACAAGGTTATGGGCGCGCTCCTTCAAAACCCGGGTCATCAGGCTGCGATTGCCGGCGGCCTCGCCCATTTTACCGGGCTGCCCCACGTCACCGTCGACGGCGACACGGCGGTGGTGATTTCATACCTCCAAATCCTCACCCCGAAAAAATCCGGCGAGGAGATCGAGGTTCCGAACCACGGCACCTCGCGCGGCTATCATATCCACCGCGTGGTAACCAATCGCTGGGACTTGGTCCGCACCTCATCCGGGTGGAAGATCAAGCGGCGCACGCTGCGGCTGGTCGACGGTTCCGAGCCATCCCGGGACATCCTGCGCGGGGCGCTTGAAGCGTTCGAGGGGCGCGCCTGAAGTGGCGGCAGTATCCATGACGGCCATGAATAGCGAAATTCGCGACGATATGCGGATCGATTGGGACGCCCCGATCGCGATGGGCGACGGCACTGTGCTGCGCGCGGACGTGTTTCGTCCCGTCGCGGACGGCAAGTACCCCGTCATCCTCAGTTACGGGCCTTATGCCAAGGGCCTGTCGTTTCAGGAGGCCTACAAAGGCAACTGGGCGCGGCTGATCAAATCGGCACCCGAAGTGCTGCAAGGCTCGAGCAACAAGTATCAGAACTGGGAACTGATCGACCCGGAGAAATGGGTACCTGACGGCTATGTCTGCCTGCGCGTCGATTCACGCGGCGCCGGGCGCTCGCCTGGGTTCCTCGACGTGTGGTCGCCGCGTGAATCTCAAGACATTTACGAGTGTGTCGAATGGGCCGGCACGCAAACCTGGAGCAATGGCAAAGTCGGCATCAACGGCATTTCCTATTACGCCATGAATCAGTGGACGGCCGGCGCGCTCAAGCCGCCGCATCTTGCCGCCTTGTGCATCTGGGAAGGCGCGTCGGATTACTATCGCGAACTGTGCCGGCACGGCGGCATTCTCAGCGACTTTCTCAGCAGGTGGCATCCGCGCCAGGTCGGCAGCGTGCAGCATGGTCTCGGTGACCGCGGCGCCAAAAGCGCAGTGACGGGCGAAACGGTTGCCGGCCCGGAGACGCTCTCCGCCGCGGAGTTCGCCAGGAATTGCGCCGACTCGCCTGGCGAAGCAAAACGACGCCGGCTTTGTGACGACTATTACGCCGCGCGCACCGCCGATTTTTCGCAGATCGAGGCGCCGCTGCTCTCGGCCGCCAATTGGGGCGGTATGGGGCTGCACACCCGCGGCAATTTCGAAGGCTATCTGCGCGCTGGCACCAAGGAGAAGTGGCTGGAGGTGCATGGCGACACTCATTTCACGCACTTCTACAGCAACTACGGCGAAACCTTACAGAAGCGGTTCTTCGGCCATTTTCTCAAAGGCGAGGATACCGGCTGGGAGCACCAACCGCGCGTTTCGCTGAACGTCAGGCATGCCGACGAAAATTTCGTCCCGCGCGGAGAGAACGAATGGCCGCTCGCGCGCACGCAATGGACAAAGTATTTCTTGCAGCCCGACGGATCGGCGCTGACGCCCAAGAAGCCAGCGACAACCACCACGCTGACCTATGAGACGACCGGCGATGGCCTGATGTTTTACACGCCGCCACGCGGCACGAGCTTCGAGATCACTGGTCCGGTCACCGCCAAATTGTGGGTGTCGTCGCCTACCACTGACGCGGATCTCTTTCTCGTGTTGCGCCTGTTCGATCCGGCCGGCAAAGAGGTCACCTTCATCGGTTCCAACGATCCGCGTGTGCCGATTGGGCTCGGCTGGCTGCGCGCTTCGCATCGCAAGCTCGATCCGGCGAAATCGCTACCCTACCGGCCTTGGCACAGCCACGACGAGGAATGGCCGCTGCGGCCCGGTGAGCCGGTCGAGCTCGATATCGAGATTTGGCCGACTTCGATCGTGGTGCCGCCCGGCCACCGGCTGGCGCTCAATGTCCGCGGCAGAGACTACGAAGTGGACGGCAAGGACATTGGATTGGCGAACGCACCTTATCCGATGAAAGGCGTCGGCCCGTTTCTGCACATCGACGCCGACGACCGGCCGGATGGCATCTTCGCGACCCGCAACACGCTGCACTTTGCGCCCGGACGAGAGCCGTACCTCTTGTTGCCGATCATTCCAGAGAGGTAAGACAGAACATAACAAGAAAGAATGGCACACGGAGGAAGTGTATGTGGAATCGTTTCGCCGTCTGTGCGGTTGCGGCGCTTGGCCTAGTCCTCGCAGTGGCGCCGGCGTTATCGCAGCAATATCCAAGCCGCCCCGTCACCGTGATCGTCCCCTATCCGGCCGGCGGACCAACCGACGAGACCGCGCGCATCGTTGCGCAATCGGTTTCGACGCAGCTCAAACAGAGCTTCATCGTTGAGGACATCGGCGGCGGCGGAGCGATCATAGGCTCCGAAAAAGTCGCGCATGCGACGCCGGACGGTTACACGCTGCTGGTCCATAATCTGCAGATCGCCGCGAACGTCTCGCTCTATAAGTCGCTACCGTTCGACACCGTCAAAGCCTTTGCACCGGTGATGCTCATCAACCGCAATCCCCTCGTCCTGGTCGGCCGCAAAACGTTGGCGCCGAACACGCTTCAGGATCTGATCGCTTTGATGAAGCAACAGCGTCTGAAGGCGGCAATCGCGGGCTACGGCACCACCGGCCATCTCGCCACCACGCTGTTCGCGCAGGAAGCGGGCGTTGCGCTCGATCAGATTCCCTATCGCGGCGCCGCGCCGGCGCTGACCGATCTATTGGGCGGGCAGATCGACCTGTTCTTCGCCACCCCGCAATCGGTCGTGCAACAGGTCGCGACCGGAGCATTGAAGGCGTACGGAGTCACGTCGAAGGAAAAGTTGCCGGAATTTCCCAGTGCCGAAAGTTTTCCCGCAGTATTGGGCCCCAAACTCGACGTCGTCTATTGGCAAGCAATGTTCGCTCCGGCGGGAACGCCCGAGGCTGTGATCGACACGCTCAACGGCGCGCTGCAAAAGACGGTGGCCGATCCAGCAATCGTCAAGGCCTGGGCGGCCCAGGACGTGTCGGTTTTCCCAGCAGAGCAGCGTTCGCCGGCAGCGGCTAGCGCATTGCTAAAGAGCGAAATCGCGCGCTGGGGCCAAGTGATCCGCGACAACAATATTCATCTCGATCAATAGCGCGCCTAGCGCACGCACTTTGCAGCACAAGGAAATGCAATGCTCATTCTGACCAACGATCAGATCACCGAACTATTGGACATGCGCGAATGCGTGGCGGCGCTGGAGAGCGCGTATCGCGATCTCGGCCTCGGCGACGCCGTCGACATTCCGCGGCAGGACATGTTGGTCACGAATCGCCGCGAAGGCGCGGTTCATGCCTTCAAAACGATGTCGGGAAGCTGGCCGGGCAGCGGCATCGCCGCTTTGCGACTCAACTCCGATGTCGTCACCTGGCCGATGGTGAACGGCGCTCCCCGGCGCGTCAAAGTGCCAGTCTCGGAACCGGGCGGCCGTTACAATGGCGCGGTGCTGTTGTTCTCGACCGACACCGGCCAGCTGCTTTGCATGTTCACCGACGGGGTCATGCAGAAAACGCGCGTCGGCGGCGCCAGCGGCGTCGCCGCCAAATACCTGTCGCGCACCGACGCCAAGACCATGGGCATGCTGGGCACCGGCTGGCAAGCCGAAGCGCAGATCGAGGCAATGTGCGCCGTGCGTCCGCTGAGCCTCGTCAAGGTGTTCAGTCCGCGCGCCGAAAACCGCAAGGCATTCGCCGCGCGCTATAGCGCCAAGCTCAATTGCGAGGTCCGCGCCGTCGACGATGCAGCGCTTGCAGCCGAAGGCGTCGATATCCTGGTGTCAGCGACCAATTCGATGACGCCGACCATCCGGCCGGAATGGGTAAAGCCGGGCATCCACGTCACCAGCGTGCGCGGCAGCGAGATTCCGACGGAAATCCTGACGCGCGCTGATCGACTGGTGGTGAACACCAACGAGCCGGTCACCGCCTATCCGGCGCGCGGCTGGCCCTCGCAGGTGCCCGAATTCGCCAACGGCGATTATGGCCGGCCTGATATCGGCGTCATCGATTACAGCAAGGTGCCGGAACTGAAAGACGTGGTTGCCGGGAAGGTGGAGGGCCGGCGTTCACCCGCCGAAATGACCTGCTTCCACAATTACAAAGGCCTCGGCCTGCAATTCGCGGCGCTCGGCAGTCTGGTTTACCGGAAGGCGAGCGAGCGGGGCATCGGTCTGAAGATCGATGATGCCTACTTTACGCAGACGGTGCACCCGTAATTCCAAAGCCATCACGAGACTCCACTCATTTGCCGGAGACTTTTTCCACGATGGGCATCCAGATCTGCTGCTGGCTGTCGACGAAGGCTTGCGTCTGTTCGGGCGTCATGGGACGCGTATAGCTGCCGATCGTAGCCAGCCGCTTCTTGAAATCCGCATCGTTGACGATCTTATTGAGATCCGCGCTGATCTCGTCGATGACCGGCGCCGGCGTGCCGAGCGGCGCCAACAGGACGAGCCAGCCGGACGCGGAAAAGCCCGGGATTGTTTCGGCAACGGTCGGCAACTCCGGAAATTCAGGCAGGCGTTGCGGCGACCCGACTGCGAAGAGTTTTATTTGGCCCGATTTGGCCGTTCCGGCCAGGGCCGCATAATTCTCGATGATCATCGACACCCGCCCGGCGGCAACGTCGCCGAGCGCCGATCCCTGTCCGCGGGTGTAGGGAATCGAGACCAGTTGAATGCCCGCGCGCATTTGCAGCAGTTCGCCGGTGAGATGGGTAATGCGGCCAACCCCGGTGAGCGCGATGGAGATTTTGCCCGGCTCTTTCTTTGCCAGCGCGATGAGCTCCGGCAGCGTGGCGACGCCGAGCGACGGGCTCACGGCGATGGACATCGGCTGCTCGGCGGCGAAGCCGATAGGCAGAAGATCGCGCGGTTGCTTCACCGGAAGATTGGGGGCAACCGTGGGCAGGCCGAGAAACGTCGAGAACGCCGCCATGTAGAGCGTGTAGCCGTCCGCGGGCGCTTCGGTCGTGGCGCGCACCGCGATACTGCCGCCGGCGCCGGGATGGTTGATCACCACCACTTGCTGTCCCCAGAGCTGACCGAGCCGATCGGCAACGAAGCGCGCGGCGATATCGGCGCCGGAACCGACTCCTGCATCGGAAATGATCGTAATCGGCTTGTTCGGAAAATCGGCGGCCTGCGCATGGGCGCTGCAAGCCGCCGACACCAAGAGCAAGAACAGGCTGATGATGCCGATCCGGTACGGATGTGCGTTCACGTTTTCCTCCGCGGACTTTTTCAATTCAAGGCTACGCGCCGCTGCAAATCAGGCAACTCGCAAAACAGCAAGTGGCGGCGGATGACCTCGCGCCCTGCGATTGTGGCTACACTCACTCACATATTGCCGTGGCCGCGCTTGATGGTCTGGCGGATCACTGGCGCCGTGACCTGATCTGAGATCTGGATATTCCAGATTTCGCTTTCGGCCTGCGCTGCGAAGTCGGCGAACAGCTTCGGGATGACCGACACGTCGCGTATCTCGTGGCCGCGCAGGCCGAAGCCGCGTGCGATGTTTTCCAGCGCGGGGCGGCCGAACACCGCCAAACTGTCGTCGATGCCGTCGGCGCGCAGCTTGTGAAACTCAGAGCCGTAGCCGCCGTCGTTCATCGCGCAGATCAGGATGCGGTATCCGCAACGCTTGAGCGTCTCGAGTTCCTGGATATGGAACAACAGCCCGCCGTCGCCTTCGAACAGCACGATCTTTCCGTCGCGGCCCTGCCGGCGCGCCGCCGCGACGCCTAGCGCATACGACAGGCCATTGCCGACCGCGCCGAATTCACGGACCGTCGTGTAGCGGTCCGCCGGCCGCCCACGCATCTGGGTGTTGAAATAGGCCTGATGACCGCCGCCGACGACGCAGTCCCAATCCTTCGGCACGACCGCGTCGATGGCCCGGATCACCTCGCGCGGATCCAGCACCCCAGGCTCGATGTCGAATGGCATGGAGTCCGGCGGCTCGGTCGCGATGCGGTGCGCCAGCTCTTTTGAGCGTATGGCAGCCGCCGTTGGTTTGCCGACGCCCAGCTTCTTGTCGAGCCCGGCAAGGATGGCCTCGACGCCGGCGAGCGCATCCGATCTGACGTAGATATCGGCGGCCTTCTGTCCATCGCGTAGGCCGCGCGGGGCATCGTCCAGCTGGATCTTGCAGGCCTTTCCCCAATAGTGCCCGCCGCCAACGTAGTAGGACAGGCTGGTGCCGACCGCGAGCACGACGTCCGCGGACTCGTACATCTCTCGGCCCAACGACGTGAAGTAGCTGCCGGTGGTGCCGAGCCCGAACGGATGGTCGTGGAAGAGACCGCGCGCGGGCAGCGTGTTGGAGAGCAACGCCCCGCAGCGATCGGCGAGCGCGATGACCGCATCGCGCGCACCGGACCACAGCACGCCACGGCCGCCGAGAATGATCGGCCGCTTCGCCGCGGCCAGCCGCTCGACGGCCTCGGCCACGAGCTCGGGATCAGGCTGCATGCGCCCGACCTTGGGCTGGTACATCGCCGAGGTCTCGTAAGGCTGGTTGGCCATGTGTTCGACCTTCTGCAGGTCGTAGGGAATACCCAGCACCACCGGGCACCGCTCGTACTTGGCGATGTGGAAGGCCTCGCGAACGTAGTCCATCATGCGCGGCACGCTATGCGCGGCGACGTAACGCGCTCCGGTCGCTGTCACCAACGGCGCCTGGTCGATGTACTGGTTGTAGAACTTGGCGTTGATCGGCGACTCGCCGGCAAACACCACCATCGGCAGGCGGGCGCGAACCGCGGCCGGCAGCGCCGTCATCAACTGGGTCACGCCAGGGCCGCAGGTGACCGAGGCAACGGCGAGCTTGCCGGTCGCTATGTTGTAGGCTGTCGCCGCCGCGACGGTGACGTGCTCGTGCCGGACGTGCACGGTATGAACGCCAGGCAATTTGGCAAAGGCGGTGGACCAATGCATGTTGCCGTCGCCCATCAGGACGAACTGCGTGTCGACTCCCTCCGCAAGGAACGCCTCTGCGAGCGCTTCGTAGAGTTTGGGCATGGGCGCGGTACTACCTGGATTATGAGGTGATAGTGGTTCTTGGCTTTAGCATGCGGCGTGAACCGCGTCAGCGGTGTTCCAGGCGCCGTCAGGGGCCATAAGCCGGTCCCGGCGTTCCAACGAGAATATCGCTGTTTGTGATTATGCCAGCGCGTTCCCCACTCAGAGAACGACGCTCCGCATCATCCAGGTATGCGTTGTAGAGCTCCTGGCTTGGAAACCTGAGCACATGAATCTCGAAAGGCTGGTCCGACCCGTCGCCCGGCGCCTTTGTCGTCCGGATGGCACATTCAATGACGCCGCCGTAGCGCGCCATAATGCGCGACACTTTGCTCTCGTAGGCCTCGAATTCTGTCTCAAGACCTCTGTGGATCCATATTCTGACGAGAATGCAGTGGGGCGGGATAGCCATGTTCACCTCGGCCCGTTCAATGCCGCGCGAGAAAGTCCAGCACGAGATCGTTGAACCGGCCCGGCTGTTCCCAGGCCATCGCGTGGCCGGCATCGTGAATCACGGCCCATTCGTGGTTCTTAAGGTGCGTGGCCCATAGCCGCATCAAGGCCGGGGGCGCGAGCAGATCGGCGTCGGCGGCGACGACGAGCGTCGGGGTCGGAATGGTCGCGATCTTCGCCAAGGTATTCGGGCTACGGAGCTGGGGCTGGAAGCCGGCGCCCGCTTGGCGCGCATGCTCGTCGATCTCGATCCAGCGCTTGGTGCCCTCCGGGTTTGCGCCGCGATAGGACGGGCCGAGCTCGCGATAGTGCGCTGACTGCTTCCTGATATCGGGGATAGCGATCCGCTCGATAAAATCCGCGATTTCCCTGTCCGCGATCGATCCGGTGCTGGCGCCAACGATAAGTCCGCGTAATCGCTCCGGCCGCCACGCCGCGTAGTCCAAAGCTGCGAAACCGCCGCCGGCGACGCCGATCAGGTGAAACCTGTCGAGCGCGAGATGATCGGCCAACGCGTCGAGATCGGCGGCGATGCTGCCGGGCTGCGGACCGGACGCCGGATCGGCCACGCTGTTGCCCCATCCGCGCCGATCGAAGGCGACGACACGGTATCCGGCCCGCGAGAATCCCACGATTTGTTCCTCCCAAACCGCGCAGGTGCCGGTATTGGGGTGCAGCAGAACGATCGGTACGCCCGGTCCGCCGCTGTCGAGAAACCACAGCTTCACGCCGGGCAAGGGCGCGTGCGCGCCGCGATCGGAAGAGATCGGATCGTGTTGCATTGCGCTTATCGGTGCGGTGGATTGGCGGCAGGCGGCTTTTCTTGCGGCGTCGCTACGGAATTCAATTGCGGGCCGAGCGCTTCGGGACTGACCGGCGTGAATGCCGAGGAATTGCCGGTCTTGCCGCTATAGGTTTCGAGCCCCTCCTTGGTCGAGACGACGTCGCCCGGCCGCAGCGTTGGATCGGTCTTCGCGTCGAGCGGCACAAGCCCGAAGGCGTCCCGACCGTTGCAGGTGCAATTGGCGAACAGTTGCTTGCGATACAGAAACGCGGTCTTGAGATCGGTATAATGGGTCCCGTCGCTCGCCTTCGCGCCGTCGATCTCGGCGCCGAAAAACACCTTGGTCTGACTGCTCGGGCAGATGGCGCGACAGGTCTCGACCGGCGTCGTTGAGCCCATCTGCTCCAACGGGAAGTGCTGACCGTCACAGAGTCTTACACAGAAGGCGACCGTGTGCCCGGTCGAACCGGCGCCTTCATTGACGCGCTCCGGTCCGAGCGGCGCCGGCGCCACGCGCCCGATTCCTGGTGACGGCGGCGGAAGTTCCGGATTCTGGGGCGGCGGCGATTGCTGCTGCGAGCCGCCAAAGAGAAAATCGAAAAAGCCTTGCGCGCGCGCCGCGCCGGTTGCCGTCAGACCTATAGTTCCAACCAGCGCCGCGAGAAGCAGAGCCACACGCCGGTTCAATGCCGTATTGCGACGCCTGACCGCCACCGCACCACCCTACCGCTATGCCGCGACTGCGCGGATAAACCCCGCTTCCTCAGTATTGGGACTTACCGGCCGCACCGCAAGGCGGCCCGAACTTATCCAGTCGCCGGCAGGCGATCGATCTCGGCGGCACCCGTCTTAATTCGCGGGATCAGCTCGCGGCCGAAATCCACGGTGTCGTTGAGCGGATCGAAACCGCGGATCAGAAACGAGCCGACGCCGAGGCGGTAATAGCGCAGGATGGCTTCCGCGACCTGCTCAGGGGTGCCGACCAGGCACGAGGTGTTGCCAAGCGCGCCGGTCGCGCGCGCAATCGGCATCCACAGCCGCTCGTCATGAACGTCGCTTTCCAGCGCAAAGCTCATCAGCCGCCGCCCGGCATTGTCGACCGGTCCGGTCGTCGTCTCTTGCCGGCTCCAGCCTTTCTTGCCGCCCTCGCCGGTCATGGCCGTCAGAATTCTGTTGGCCTTGTCCCAGGCCGCGCCTTCGCTCGCGGCAATGATTGGGCGGACCGAGACATTGAAATCCGGCGTCCGGCCGAATGCCGCCGCGCGGGCGCGAAACTCCTGCATGCGCTCGCGCGTCGAGGCGAGCGGCTCGGCATAGATCGCGTAAACGTCGCAAAGCCGCGCACCCATTTCCAGCGCGCCGTCGGAGGCGCCGCCGAAAAACAAAGGCGGATGCGGCTTCTGCAGCGGGTGCACGTCCGAATGCGCGCCCTTGACGCGATAGAATTCGCCTTCGAAGTCGAATGGCTTGTCGTTCGCCCAAGCAAGCTTCATCAACTCGAGATATTCCGCGGCGCGGCGGTAGCGTTCCGCTTTCGGCGTGAAATCGCCGTCACCCTGCTGTTCGTCGTCGGTCTTGCCGGTGATGATGTGCACCGCGAGCCGGCCGCCAGTGAGATGGTCGAAGGTGGCGATCTTGCGCGCCATCAAGGTCGGCGCCACGAAGCCCGGCCGGTGCGCAATAAGATAGCCGAGCCGCTTGGTCTGTCCGGCGGCGTGGAGCGCCACCAAAAAGCCTTCCGCGGAAGACGACGAATAGCCGACCAGCACCAGATCGAAGCCGGCCGCTTCATGGGCGCGGGCGGCTTCGGCCACGTAATTTGGCGACAGACCGCCCTCGATGACGTGCAAAGTTGCGTCGCTCGAAGGCGGCGTGACGCCGATCATCCCGATGATACGAATGGCCATGCGATTTTCGGTCAACCGGTTGGCATGAGCGGCCACAATAGCAGGAGGGTGCCCTAGGGTCGCGCGCTAAAATTCTGGTCCGGGAATGCCGAGGCGTCGGGCGCCTTGATGACCACGAACGGATGATCGACCGCCTGATGGCAGGCGTTGCAGCCCTGGGTAAGCTGATCGTAGGCCGCGGCGAATTTTTTCGCGTCCTGCTGCTTGATGGCGGCTTCGACGGCGTTCATCGGCTGGCCCAACGCGGCATCGACCAACTCGGCCACCGGCAAGCCGCGAAACCGGGGTTGCGCCTTTTTGATGCCAGCAAAGACCTGGCGGATTTCGACCAGCGCATAAGCTGCCAGCGGCCAATTTTCAGCGCGGCCGGCCAAGCCGAGCTTGGCATGGCGTGGCTGCACGAGCGTATTCATCATATCGCCCATCGACAGGGTGTAGGGAACCGGCGCTGCGTCCGGTGACGGCGTTGCCGGCGCCGGTTGCTGCGCCATGAGCATAGGTCCGCTGACTGCAAGGAGTACCATCGCGAGCATCGCAACGAGCATGGAGTTTTTGGTCATGGATCGCTGCCCGTAACTTTCGCTTTCATCCCTCGACGCAAGCCTAATCCAGCGGTTCGAGGCGCAAGATTTCGGCGCCGTGATTGTTGCCGGCCCAGAACGTGACCGGATCGGTCGAACCATCGACGAAGACGCGCCGGATATTGGCCGGCCGCGGCACCAAGTATTCGACGGAGCGGCCGCTTTGCGGATCGAAGCGCAGCACGCGATCGTTCGCCATGCCGGCGCTCCACAATTCGCCGCGCTTATCGCAGAACACGTCGTACGGATAAGTGTAAGGCGTCGGCGCGTCCCACTCCTTGAACGTCTCGGTCTTGGTGTCGAACATCGCCAGCTTGTTGGCGGCAAATTCGGCAAACCACAGCCGGCCTTTCTCGTCGATCATGGTCCGGCGCGGCCGCGAATTCGGCGTCGGCGTCGGGAAAATCGTGGTGACACCGGACTCGGCGTCGACGCGGCCGATATTCTCGTCGCCGAAATCCATGAAATAGAGATTGTTCTTGGCGTCCGCCGCCATTCCGTAGGGCGCATGCTGGTGGCCTTGCGGCAAAAACTTGAAGGGATCGATGCGCTGGTATTTACCGGTCTTCAGATCGAGCCGCATGATCGCATGCCGCGCCACGTCGTTGGTCCAGACCTGGCCATCGACGTTGTCGCTGCGCGGCATCACCATCGACTGCTGCATGGTGTCGTCATTGGCGGCGCCGTCGACCGGAAAAACCTGAAAGGTCCTGGTCTTCATATCGAAACGAGCAAGCCCGGCCTGGAACATCATGGCGAGCCAGAGATTGCCGTCGGCGTCCGGTTCGAGGTCGAGCGAGCCGGTTGGAAAGCCTGGTTTCAGGACTGGAATGGGATATTCCTTCAAGGCACCGGTCTTGGGATCGAGCTCGCCGACAAAATTCTCGACGAAGTCCGAATACCAGACGTTGCCGTCGCGGTCGGTGCGGACGTCATGCGGCGCGATTGTCTGCCTCGGCAAATCGTATTCGGTGATGACGACATGGGTGGCGCGGCCCTTGGGTCGCGGCAGGGTTTTCAATTCATAATTCCAGGCCGGCCCGCTGCTGAGATTTATCGTCGCCAGATAGGCGGCAAGCTTGGCGACAACGGCGGCATTGATTTTGACCGGCGCGACGCGCATCTGCACCCGCGCTTGGATCGTGTTGTTGGCGTAGCGCGCCATGCGCTCCAACACCGGCACGAACTGTTCGGCATTGAACGTCGACCGGACGATCCGCTGCAACGTGTGGCAGCTCATGCACTCCATCAGCGGGCGTTTCTGCTCCGCCGTGCCGGGCATGCTCATGAGCCACTCGGTGTTAGTGAGCTGCGCGGCAAGATCGGCGGTCTTGCCGAGTTTGATCGAAACGTCAGCTGGCGCGTCGCCAAGTTCGACCGTCTTCGAGTCGACGAGGTCGTAGCCGGTGGCGCGTATGCGCAGCGTGTAATGCCCGGGTGACAATCGACCGCCCGGAAACCGGAAGTGGCCCTGCGCGTCGCTGACAACCGTGACGGTGACGGGCGAGCCCGCTTTTTGCGCGCTGACCAGAACGCCTTCCATCGCGCCTTCTGCGGCTGAGCTGACTGTGCCGGTCAGCGTTTGCGCAAGGCAAGGCTCTGCTTGGATACAGGCGAGGAGCAACGCGATTGTGGTTACAACGCAACGCGCCCGCGTCATGGGCTAGTCTTTCTGCAAGACACAATCGACTTCGATGGGGTCCTTCATGTCGCCGGACCCATTCGGACGACGCAGGACATTGGCTTGCTTGTAGCCATCCTTGGCACAGGAGATGACGATATCGTCGGGATTGATGCTCTTGGCAAAGCCCGCGATCTTGTACACGCCGATGCTGTTGCTGGTGGTGACGAGTGCGCCGCCGCTTTTGACCGTAGCTGTCACGCGGGCATCACCGACGGCCGAACCACTCGCATCACGCACAAAGCCGAAAAACGGCGGTCCGTCGTTGGCGCTGGTGTTGGTGTCATCGCCGAAGGTCATTTGTCCGCCGGCGCGCGCCGCCGTCAAACCGGCGAGCATCGCGAGCGCGAATGGCACCGAGCGACACAAGGCCCTACGGCGCTGCATACGAGGTATCATCGCGTGAAGTAACCACTGAGAAGGTGCGCAATCGCCGCAATCGAGCAGATCGGCACCAGCCATGCCAGGCCGGACCACAGGTGCTTGCCGGGATTCCCCGGAAGCCAACAGACGAGAAGCCCGGCCAGAGCGCCGGCGATCGCCGAGGTCGCGATCCAGCCATACCAGTACATCATTGGGCCGTCTCCAACCGTATGGGTGAGCAGCGTCCATTGCCCGAGCGCCGGTGCATAGGAGAACAGCGCCCAATTGTAGTCGACTGCGAAATAATAGACGGCCGCAAAGACCGCGGCGAAGGTGACGGCGAACACGGCGAACCGGCTGCTGCTCATGGGCGACGCCTCAGGTGCCAATGCCGCGAATATTATTGGCGACATGACCGGCGAGGAACGCCCACCAGATGATGAAGGCGAGCAGCGTGGTCAGCAATTTACGCGTCCGCAAATCGCCCGCATCAGACGACGGCTGCCAGAAATACCAATAGGCCGGCAATACCGCCAAGCCGAGGGCGATGAGATGCTCCTTGAGCTCAAAGGCGCCGACCGATTTCCAGTAATGGCCCATTTCCATCATCACGCGGGCCGAGATGCGGTAATTGGTGTAGAGAATGCCGCCCATCGTCGCGGTGATCAGATAAAGCACGATGACGGCATTGACGTAATGCGCCGAGCCGACGGCGCGGAAACGCGCCACGAAATTCGTCGCTCCGGCGTGCACCGGCGCCCAGACGCTCACAACCTGATGGCTAATCGCGCCCAGCAGCAAAAATGCCAAAAGGCCATGGGTAATCACCAGCGCGATCCACATTCTCTCTCCCCGCATTTCCTCCGCGCCATCTGCGTGACGCTTGCTCAATGCACGGCACCGCCGCGCATCAATCTTTGTCGCCCTGGTGGAACCTCAGTGTAGCCTTTGCGCAGGCATTCGACAATTTCGTCAAATGCCAACCACGGCTTCGGCGCAGCGCCCGCGGAAACTGCCCTCAGACGTAAACGCTCTTCATCTGCCCTTCGGGATAGCGCAAGCCGGCAACCGCGCCGACCGGTATGGCGCTGGAAATCTGGGCTAGATCGTCGTCGCTCAGCTTGACCGACAACGCGCCAATGTTCTCGATGAGCCGGTCTTTGCGCTTGGTCCCCGGGATCGGCACGATGTCGTCGCCCTGGGCGAGCAGCCACGCCAGGGCGAGCTGGCCCGGCGTGCAATTTTTCTTTTTCGACAGTTCCGCGATCTTCTGCACCAGTCCGAGGTTATGGCCGATGTTTTCCGCGGCGAACCGCGGATGCCGCTTGCGCGCATCGTTGTCGGCAAGCGTAGCGGGATCTTCGACCGCCCCGGTGAGCAGGCCGCGGCCGAGCGGCGAATAGGCGACGAAAGAGATGCCTAGCTGCCGCGTCGTGCGCAGCGTCTCTTCGCCCTCGGCGCGATAGAGCAATGAGAATTCGTTCTGCACCGCCGCGATCTTGTGCACGGCGTGTCCCCGGCGAATGGTCTGTGGGCTCGCCTCGCTCAAGCCCAGCGCGCGGACCTTGCCTTGCTGGACGAGCTTCGCCATGGCGCCCACCGTGTCCTCGGTCGCCACTGTCGGATCGATGCGATGCTGG
Source organism: uncultured Alphaproteobacteria bacterium (assembly GCA_963731805.1). GTDB lineage: Bacteria > Pseudomonadota > Alphaproteobacteria > Rhizobiales > Xanthobacteraceae > BOG-931. The sequence goes on along the minus strand of CAVSWY010000020.1, from coordinate 505,924 downwards.
TAATAGAGATCGATGACATCCACGCCCAAGCGCTTGAGGCTTGCTTCGCAGGAGCTGATGACGAATTCGGGACGGCCGTCGGCGACCTTGCCGCCGCGCCCGCCGAGATTGCCGAACTTGGTCGCCAGCACCACGTCCGAGCGCCGCCCCTTAATGGCTTTGCCGACGAGCTCCTCGTTGTGACCGGCGCCATAGGCGTCCGACGTGTCGAGCATGGTGATGCCGCGATCGAGCGCCTCGCGAATAACGGCGATCGCGTCGTCATCATTGCTCTTGCCGTAGACGCCGGAGAGCGACATGCAGCCGAGCCCGATGGCCGAGGTTTGGATGCCGGACGAACCGAGCTTACGCTTGGGAAGTGTGGTCATGGCCTACTCTCCTGCTGGCTGCGTTTCCTGTCCCTGACAGCATTTAATCGTATCTGGCCGGGCGGCACTATGCCCGGCCGACCGCCTTGGCGATGACGCCAGCCGCATCAGCCGGCGCGCCGTCTCCGGTCCAGGCGATATAGCGATCGGGCCGGATCAGCATCAGCTTGGCCTCATAAGCGGTGCGACCCTCTTGATAGCTGTCGCAGACGATTTTGAGCGGAACGCCGAGGCCGCGCGCCGCCTTCTCGAAGGCCGCGACGGTCTGATCTTCGCCGTCGAAGGCAAGCAAGGTGAAATCCCGACCAAGCTCCTCGAAGACATTGCGCCCGGACGAAAGCGCCTGCGGCGGCAGGTGGTGCCCGGCGCGCGCCTTGAAGCTGTGGCTGCCGCGCGCGCTACTGGTGCCGCCGGGCGGCCCGAACACGATCGGCGAACCCTCGTAGTGCGGTTCGTAGGTAAGCACGCGTGGCGCCGCGGCGCCCTCGTGCTCCCGCCAGGCTTTTTCGAATTCAGCGCGGTCGCGATCGGGGTTGTAGCGATCCAGGAATATCCGATCACGCTGAATCCCCGCCCCGATAAAGTCGCGGCCGGTCTCCATAAAAACCGGCTGGCGCTCAGTAGAGTAGCTTTGCAACAAACCGTCGTTACCCCAGCCCTGCAGCGTGGCCGCGAGCTTCCAGCCGAGGTTGGCGACGTCATCCAGGCCGTTATTGAGACCGTACCCGCCATAAGGCGGGTGCGAATGCGCGGCGTCTCCGGCAATGAAGGCGCGTCCCACCTGATAGCGATCGGCGACGGCGATACGCAAATCCCAAAATCCCACATAATCGAAATCGCAGACGAAGGGAAAGCCCGCAGCTTTGTGCAACAGCGCGAGGAAATCGTAATTGTCCTGCGTGGTATCGGCCGGCACCGGCGAATGGAAGAACCAGCTCTCGCCGACGTCGACGCGGCCAAAGAACTGCCAGTACCCTTGCAGATCGGGGTGCAACACGCGATAGGTTGAGCGCGGCGGAAAGCGCCTGAGTTTTTCGTGCAGGTCGCGCGAACGGAACAGCGCCAGCACCATGAGCTGGTCGAAATCCGAACCGCTGCGTTCGATACCGATTTGCCGACGCACGATGGAATGGCCGCCGTCGCAGCCGACCACGTAATCGGCTTCGATCACTTCACGAGCGACGCCACCTTGTTCGACGGCGGTGATGCGGACGCCGCTGCCGTCCTGTTCGATCTTTTCGGCGGCCCAGCCGAAGCGGGTCGTCACCCCGCCAAGCTGCGCCAATCGTTGGCGCAGCACGTCTTCAACGAGATATTGCGGCAGTCTTTCGTTCTCTTCGAAATAATATGAATTGACGATCTCGCGCAGCGGCGGCGCGTACCAGTATTCACTGCTGAGATCGCGATAGGCGACGATGCCGCTCATCGGAAAATCCGGCGGCAGAATGCGCACGGCGCGCACCTGATCGGCAACGCCCCATGCATGGAAATGCTCCATCGAGCGCTGCGTGAGGTTCTGGCCCTTGGGGATGCGCTGCGGTTCCGTGCGGCGCTCCACCAACGCACAAGAAATTCCGCGCTGGCCAAGCTCGACCGCGAGCGCGACGCCGACGGGCCCTCCGCCGACGATGACGACCTGATACCGTTTGTTCATTCCACGATCTGTTGTGATTTTCTTTGAATTGCGGGCTCCGATCCGTCACTGCCGCAGCAGCAGGACCGGATTGGCCGTTTCCGGCACGCGTTGCCAGGTCTTTGCGTCGTTCTGCTCGAATTGCCAGTTTCGTCCATGCGCCGAGTACAGGACCAAAGCGCCCTCATCCATGCGCCAAGCGCTCGGTGCAAAGGTCGTGACGAAAGCATCGCAGCCCGGCTTGACCGCGAGCGCCAAAGCGTCGCCGGCCGGATTGTTGGTCAGCGTCAGCACGCAGATCGGTTTGCCGGCGCCGCGGGCGACTGCCCAATCGCCGACCATGTCGGCAGCGGTGAGCGTGGGCGCTGCGGCGGCGGTCTGCAAAATGTAGCGGCCCTCTTCCGGCGTAAATCCGTCATACATGCCGCCCTCGACCTCGCTAAGATCCACCACCTCTTTGCCATCCGCATCGAGCAGGTGCAAATCGCCGTAATTGTCCAACGACCAGCCGACGATATTGGCGGTCGACGGGAACAGGTTAGGGCAGTTCTTGTCGATATCGAGCTTGTAGCCGCCGGAGGCGGCGTCGGTGCGGAACGTGAAGTGGCAAATGCGGTCATGGTCGGCATTGGAGAATTCCCAGGTGCCGATCATCGCATTAGCCGCATCGCTTAAGCCGTTTTGCGCTGGCGCAGCTTGCGCCGGCGGGGATTGCGCGGGCCGGTTGTTTGCGCCGCTTTGCGCGTTTTGCGCATGACCGGCGCCGCCGCACAGGCTCGCGGCGATGGCTCCGGCAACGATCACGCCACACCTCTTCATGTCCAAGTTCTTCCAACTCGTCTTAAACAGTGTGCAGCCCGTATCGGATCGTCATTCGCCGCTCACGCGCCCCACGACGTGAACGGCGTCTCTGGCACTGGCGTCAGCGGCGGTTTGCCGGCGGCCCAGGCCGCGATGTTATCGACGATCAGCTGATCCATCTTGTCGCGCGTGTGCACCGATGCCGAGCCGAGATGCGGAAACAGCACGACATGCTCCATGGCGATGAGCTCCGCCGGCACTTCCGGTTCCTTGACATAAACGTCAAGGCCCGCCGCCATGATCCGCTTGTCCTTGAGCGCCCGGATCAAGGCCGGTTCGTCCACCACTGAGCCGCGCGCCATATTGATCAGGATGCCATTCGGCCCTAGCGCGTCGAGCACATCGGCATTGATCATATTCGCGGTCGCCGCGCCGCCCGGCACGATAACCAACAGCGTGTCGACGTCGCGCGCCATGTCGATGAGCTTCGGATAATGCCGATAGGCGAGCTCCGGCCGTCGCCGCCGCGTGTGATAGACGACCGACACGCCGAAAGCATCGAGCCGCCGTGCGATCGCCTGGCCGATGGCGCCCATCCCGACAAGACCGACGGTACGGTTGCGCAGCGTTGCCTTGCTGAGCGGATAGCCCTTCTGAGCCCATTTTCCGGCACGGACATAACGCTCGGCCTGAGGAAACTCGCGCACCGTGCACAACAGCAGCCCGAGCGCGGTGTCGGCGACTTCCTCGGTGAGCACTTCGGGCGTGTTGGTGACGATGATGCCGTGTGCGGCGGCATATTTGACGTCGACGTGGTCATAGCCGACGCCGAAGCTCGACACGACCTCCAGTTTTGGAAAGCGCGCCATAAAGGCGCCCGGGATCTGCTCGGTCGTCGCGCTGCACGCGATCGCCCGAACATTGGCGTGCGCAGCGAGAAAGGCTTCCCGATCCTTCGCTTCCGCCGCCTTATGAACCGTGCAGACCGCTTCGAGTCCCCTGGCCACCAAAGGCTTGAGCGGGCCGATCAGGACGATCTCGGGTTTAGTCGCGGCCATCCTTCATCCTCAGACCAGCATGCTCACCGGCATTTCGAGAAGGGATTTGATGGTGGCCAGAAGCTCGGCGCCAAGCGCGCCGTCGACCACGCGATGATCGCAGCCCAGCGTCACGCTGAGCATGCTGACGAAACCGACGCCACCGTCAGGTTTTTCCACTGCTTGGCGGCGCGCCGCGCCGACCGCAAGGATGGTCGCATGCGGCGGATTGATAATGGCGGTGAATTCGCGCACCTGATGCATGCCGAGATTGGAGATCGCGGACGCACCGCCCTGGTACTCGGCGGGTCTGAGCTTCTTGTCGCGGGCGCGGGTCGCAAGGTCTTTCATCTCCGCCGAGATGGCGCTTAGCGACTTGGCCTCGGCATCGCGGATGATCGGCGTGATCAAGCCGCCGTCGAGCGCGACGGCGATGCCGATTTCCGAGTGCTTGAAGCGAAGGATGCGATCGCCGGCCCAAACGGCGTTGGCCGCCGGCACCCGCTGCAAGGCGAGCGCCAGCGCGCGGATGACGAAATCGTTGAGCGAAAGCTTGAACTGCGGCTTGCCGTCTTGGTCCTTGGCCGCCGCGGCGTTGGCTTCTTCGCGCAGCGCGATGAGCCGGTCGATTTCGATGTCCGCGGTAAGATAGAAGTGCGGAACCGCCGCGGCCTGCGTCAGCCGCGTTGCGATGGTGCGGCGCATACCGTCGAGCGGTACTTCTTCGTAGCTGCCGGGCGCGTAAAGCGCCTTGATCTCGGTGGCGCCCGGTCCCTCGGAAAGCGCGCGCGACGGTTGCGGCGCTTCCGCGACGTCGCTCGCCACGATGCGGCCGTGCGGGCCGGAGCCGCGCAAGCGCGACAGGTCGATGCCGGCCTCGCCGGCAAGGCGCCGGGCCAGCGGCGTGATGGTCACACCGCCGGACAAGCGCGCCGGCCCGTAATTACGCTCCGGCGTGCGCACTTCGAAGAACGGATCGAGCTTGATCGGGCGCGATTCTTGTCGCATTTCCTGCCGCGGCAGCGAGGGCGCCGGTGGCGGAGCCGAAGGTGCTTGTGCGACGGGCGGTGTAGCCGCAGCCCGCGGCGCAGCCGGCGCACTTGCCGCAGCCCCGGACCCGTCCGAGATCACACCAACCACCGCACCGACCGGAGCGATTTCGCCCGCTACAACGCGGATCTCGGCAAGCACGCCGGTCGTGGTCGACGGCACTTCCATCGACACCTTATCGGTCTCGATCTCGAACAGATTATCGCCCGGCTTGACCGCGGCGCCGGCCGACACGAACCACTTGGTGATCTTGCCTTCGGCGACGGTTTCGCCGAGTTGCGGCATCAGGACATCCATGTTCGGCGCCGCCTCACTTGATCCGTTCCCATATCACTTCCCGCGTCGTGCCGACGGGACGCAGAATGAGCCGGTCGCCGACGAATTCATAGCCGCGGACAACGTCGCCCTTGTCGCCGGGCTGCACGCTGCCCTGGCGATGATGAGTGACCGTGCGCGCGCGCTCATCGACCGAATAGGTACCGAAATAGGCGATGTGGTCGGCAAGCGCGGCTTTCGCCTCTTCGCCGGTCGGCTCCTTGCCGGCCCGCGACACGTTGCGATCGGGAGCGACGTGACAGGCCATATGACCGTGCACGTCGTAAATGATGATGCCTTTGGGGCTCGCGCCACGCTCTTCTTGCGCCCTGCCGTCGAGCGTCGAGCCGACATAGCGCCATGAACCGATCAGGCGTTGGGCTGCCGATTGAGATTGTTCACTCACCGCGTCACCGAATGATTTGCTAGGATTTCAGCCGCTTCGGATACCGCGGCAGGGGATTTTATTTGATGCGCTGCCAAGTGACTTCCATCGTCGAGTTCGGTGGCCGCAGCACCAAGCGATCGCCGGCAAATTCATAGCGGCGAATGAGATCGCCCTTGTCACCCGGCTGCAGACTGTCTTGGCGATGATGCGTCACAGTGCCAGCATTTTCGTCAATGGTGTAAGTGCCGAAATAGGCGATGTAATCCTTCAGCGCGATCTTCGCTTCCTCCGGCGTCATCTCCGCGCCGGCCCGCCGGCGCTCAACGTCGGGCGCGATCTGCACCGCCATCTCGCCATGCGGGCCGTAATAGATCATGCCCTTCGGATTGGAGCCGCGGTCCCAATTGCCGCCGTTGATGCGCGTGCCGACATAGCGCCAGGCGCCGCGCAGCTTGTTGGCGACTTCTTCTTTGGTCATGACTAGGTGCTTCGCCCTACCACGTCACCGAGACGTATTGCGTCTCCAAAAACTCCATCAGCCCTTCGTGTGCGCCTTCGCGGCCGAGGCCGGACTGCTTGACGCCGCCGAACGGCGCGGCGGGATCGGAGACGAGACCGCGATTGAGACCGATCATGCCGAATTCGAGCTTCTCGGAGACCCGCATACCGCGGCTGAGATCCTTGGTGTAGAGATAAGCGACCAGACCGTATTCGGTGTCATTGGCGCGCTTGATCACTTCGTCTTCCGATTTGAAGGTCTGGATCGAAGCCACTGGGCCGAAAATTTCCTCGTTCAGCATCTTGGCGTCGTCGGCCACGTTATCCAGCACCGTCGCCGGATAGAAAAAGCCGGGACCGCCGGGCGCTTTGCCGCCGGTCAGCACTTTGGCGCCTTTTTTCACAGCGTCGTCGACCAGTTCGACGACCTTGTCGAGGCCGTCTTTGTTGACCAGTGGGCCGAGCGCGACGCCGTCGTCGAGGCCGTTGCCCATTTTCAGGCCGGCCATTTTGGCGGTGAGCTTCCTGGTGAATTCGTCGTGCACTTTCTCATGCACGTAGAAGCGATTGGCCGCGGTGCAGGCTTCGCCCATGTTGCGCATTTTCGCGATCATCGCGCCGTCGATTGCCGCGTCGACGTCGGCGTCGTCGAACACGATGAACGGCGCATTGCCACCAAGCTCCATCGCCGGCTTGACGATATTGTCGGCGGCTTCGTGCAACAGCTTGCGGCCGACTTCGGTCGAACCGGTGAACGACACGACGCGCACGCGCGGATCGTGCAGCATCGCGCTCACGACGTTGCCCGACGAACGCGATGGAATCACGTTGACCACGCCGGCCGGCACGCCGGCTTCTTCCAGGATCGGCATCAAAGCAAGCATCGTAAGCGGCGTATCGGATGCGGGCTTGAGCACGACCGGACACCCGGCGGCGAGCGCCGGGCCGATCTTGCGTGTCGCCATCGCCGCCGGAAAATTCCACGGCGTCACCAGCACGGCGAGGCCGGCCGGCTTGTGTTGGACGACAATGCGCGCGCCGGTCGATGGCGCCACCGAATTCGAGCCGACATTACGTACCGCTTCTTCGGCGTACCAACGGAAAAATTCCGCGGCATAGGCGACTTCGCCGCGCGAGTCCGACAGCGCCTTGCCGTTCTCGATGGTGATCAACTTCGCCAGCCGTTCGGCGTCACGCATGATCAGTTCGTAGGACTTGCGCAAGATCTCGCCCCGCTCGCGAGGCTTTTTAGCGGCCCAGCCGGGGAACGCCGCCTGCGCCGCGTCGAGCGCCGCCTTGGCGTCATCGACCGTCGCGCTGGCGACCGAAGCGACCTTGTTCTCAGTCGCTGGATCGATCACGTCGAACCGGCCGCCGTCTGAGGATTTGCGCCATTGACCGCCGATCCACAGATCGGTCGGCACATTGGCGAGCAGATTGTCATACATGGCCATAATACTAATCCTGCTGGTCCTGGTACGCGCCGGGCGGCTTATTTTCCGGTCTTCAGCTCGACGAGGATGTTGCGATAGGGCTCATCGGTGAGATTGCGCAACTCGTGTTTCTCCCCGGCATCCTTCCAGATGACGCCGCCGGCCTTGTCGTTGGCGATATAGGACTTGCCTTCGACGTTTTCGATCTCGGCCTTCCCGCCGGTGATGTTGATGATGACGTAATCCATGGTGTGGTGGTGCCACGGCTTCTTGCCGCGCCCCGGAACACGCATATCCCACACCCGGACCTGGTCATTCTCGAAAATGACTTCGGTGCCGATTGGTCCGTTCGGATCCTCGCGGCTGGGTTCGTTGGCCATTTTTTTCGTCGGCCCCCGTTACGAGTTGAGGCTGCGCTGCACGCGCTCGACGATGCGGTCGACCGACGGCAACGCCATGTCTTCCAGAATGTCGGCGGCCGGCAAGGGAATGTGCGGCGTGGTGATCCGCACCGGCGGGCCGTCGAGATCGTAGAACGCCTCGTCAGCGACGATGGAGACGATCTCCGCACCCCAGCCGCACAGGCGCGGATTCTCCTCGACCGTGAACAACCGGTGGGTGCGCGCCACCGAGCCGAGTATGGTTTGCGTATCGAGCGGCACCAGCGAGCGCACGTCCACGACTTCGCAATCGATGCCATGCTCGGCCTTGAGCTTGTCGGCCGCAGCCACCGCGCGCGGCACCATCATTGCCAGTGCGATGATGGTCGCGTCCTTGCCCGGACGCACGATGCTGGCGGTGCCGAGTTTGTCGACGATTTCGCCGTCCGGCACTTCGCCCTTCGTCGGGTAAAGCGATTTATGCTCGAGAAAGATCACCGGATCCGGATCGCGTACCGCTGCAGCGAGCAACCCGATGACGTCGCGCGGCGACGACGGCGCCACGACTTTCAGACCGGGAATCATCATGCACCAGTTTTCGACGCTCTGCGAATGCTGGGCGCCAAAGCGCGCGCCGCCGCCGTTGCCGGTGCGCACCACCAACGGACATTTGAGCTGGCCGTTCGACATGTAACGGCTTTTCGGAAACTCGTTAGCGATGTAGTCGAAGCAGACGGCGAAGAAGTCCGAAAACATGATCTCGGCGATCGGTTTCAATCCAGTCATCGCCGCTCCCATGGCGGCGCCGAGGATCGCCTGCTCGGAAATGGGCGTGTCGCGCACGCGCAGCGGGCCGAACTGCTCGTAAAGACCGACGGTCGCCTTGAACACGCCGCCAGCCTTTGCCACGTCCTCTCCGAGAAAGACCACATCGGGATCGCGCGACATTTCCTGCGCGATGCCGCGGATGACGGCGTCGCGATAGGTCAATTCCGCCATGCGAAGCCTCCGTCGGCATAAACGTCGGTGGTGAGGAGTTCGGCCGGCGGCATCGGCGCTGCTTTGCACTTTTCGGTCGCTTCGTCGACACGGCGTTTCACATCGGTCTCGATCCCGACGATGATGTCCTCGCCGACGCCGAATTGCCTGAGCCGTTCGCGATAGATTTTAATCGGATCGCGCTCTTTCCATTTTTCCAGTTCGCCCTCGGGGCGGTATTTGGCCGGGTCAGCGCGCGAATGCCCACTGTAGCGATAAGTCATGCACTCGATCAGCGACGGCCCGTTGCCGGCGCGAGCCTTGCCGTAGGCCTCGCGAGCGGCACGATAGACAGCGTCGGCGTCATTACCGTCGACGACGACGCGCGGCAGTCCGTAGGACGCCGCACGGTCGGCGGCGGGATGCGCGACGGCGGTCACGTCGCCGATCGGCGTATATTCCATGTAGAGATTGTTCTCGCAGATGAAGATGACGGGCAGCTTCCACACGGCGGCGAAATTCAACGCCTCGTGAAAGGCGCCGATATTGGTGGTGCCGTCGCCGAAGAAACAGACCGAGACGTCGCTCTGGCCCTTGTACTGCGCACGCCAGGCGGCGCCGCAAGCGATCGGCAGATGCGCGCCGATAATCGCATAAGAGCCCATCACGCCATGATCCGTGGAGGTCAGATGCATCGAGCCGCCCTTGCCGCGCATCAGGCCGTTGTCGCGCTGCATCAGCTCGCCCAATACTTTTTCGAATTCCACGCCGCGCGCAAGCGTGTGGGCGTGGCCGCGATAGGTGCAGAACGACAGATCGCCGGGTTGCATGGCGGCGGCGCAGCCGGCGGCGACCGCCTCCTGGCCGAGCGAGAGATGGCTCGTGCCCTTCACCAGGTTCTGCAGGAACAGATCGAAGGCCCGTTGCTCGGCCTCGCGAATCTCGACCTGCATGCGATACATGCGTAGCCGGGTCTGCTCGCCGATATCGTCGTTAAGACTCGCATGCACTGCGGGCGTGAGGTCTTCTACTTTGGCCATGAAAAGTCCTCGGAATGCCCCATACCAAGCCTGGGGCGGCGCAACTTAGCGCCAGTTGTCAAGTCGAGGCAACGTCGTCGCGAGGCGGTGTCGGGCCGGCGCGCGGTTTTTTCTGGTGGGCGAACCGGCTCACGGTGGGAAGGCCGCTTGCGCGGGCCATCACAAGCTCTTAACTGACGCAAGCGGGAGGGCGTTATGAGCCAAGAATCCCTGGAATCCCGGCGACCCCAAGATTACGTGCAGCGCTTCTTCGGCGGCCCGCCGCTCGCGGTCGTCGGCCGTCTCATCCTGCTGTCGATTCTGGTCGGCGTCATTCTCGCCGCGATCGGCCTCGATCCCTGGAACATCCTCGAATCGGTGCGCCGGCTCATCGAACGCGTCTGGAACATGGGCTTCGACGCCATACGCTGGCTATGGCGGTATTTCCTGCTCGGGGCGGTGATCGTGGTGCCGATCTGGCTCCTGGTGCGCTTGGCCAAGGCCCCGCGCGGCCTCTAGCCGCTCGCCATCGAGGCGGCGCGCCAGCACTGCCTCGAAATCGAATACGGACGCAAAGAAGTCCCGTAATAGCTTAGCGGTTATTCATCGACCGAATCTGCGCCGGTCTGCGGCGCGCCGTCACTCTCGGCGGCGATGGATTGATCCGGCGCATAGTCGCGCGGACCGCCGCGATGCCGCCGACGCCGCCGGTGCAACGGAAACCGGTCCGGCGACCCGTCATAGCCATTCGGCCCATTGCCGCCTTGCGGGCCGTTCGCGCCTTGGCCGTGTTGCGGTGCGCTCTGCTGCGGCGGCAGACCGCCGGTAATGAATGATGGCAGCCGTTCAACATCGCCGTCATTGTCCGGCATATGCGGTTGCGGCCGCGGTTGAAATTGCTGCGGCTGGTGCTGCGGCGGCTGATGCGACTGATAGTGCTGCGGCTGATGCTGATTGTGTTGCGGCTCACGCTGATAAAACGGCTGCGATTGCGGCGCGTAGGGTTCGCCCGCTTGCGGCTGATCATCGCCGTCATCGTAGCCGTCGTCGGCCATATTGCCGCTCACTCCACTGCCCGGTTGTTGCTGCTGGAAATAGGGCTGATTCTGGCGAAGCTGTTCCTGCGCGGCGGCGATCAAACGGAAATAATGTTCGGCGTGCTGATAATAATTTTCGGCGGCGATCGGATCTCCGGAACTTTGCGCGTCGCGAGCGAGCTGGAGATATTTTTCGGCGATGTGTGAGGCCGTTCCCCGGATTTTTACGTCCGGCCCGTTGGACTCGTACATCCGCGACAACGGATTCTGATGATGATGGCCACCCTTACGGTTACGACCGCGCATACGTTTATTATTCTGACCGTTTCTCATGGTTTGCTGTTCCGCCAACCCCGTTTTGTACGACGGCAACGGCGCCGTCGCATCTGTTCATCGTGTGTAGTCACCAAACGTCACGCAAATACCGTCTCGCTCTGTCCCCCGCGGCGCACGGTTTAGAAAAACACTTCCCATCGCACGTCATTGAACGTCACGCCCCCAGCCAAACGGCCCTCGTCCGCGGCACCATCCGCAGCGTCACTAAGCTTTGTCATGCGCGCGTCTTATCCTCATCGATGCGCGCCGAACCGGTGATGACGTTTCGGCTTAACTTTCACGGTTTAAACATTCGCGCTCTGAATCTGGCGATCCTGTATGCCGACCAATCCGGCGTTCGCTATCCAGTTATCGCTTGCCAGCTTTCGCTTGTCTGCGTGGCCTGCATTGCCGACCTTTTGGAGCCAACTCTTTTCAGTGAGGCTCTTAGGCGTTCAGGGCAACGCGGCACCCTCATCTCGAGGCCGATTCCGTGGGCCGCAAGCTAGTCGGTTCCGGCGGACATTCCAAGTGCTTTTTTGCCGGGGTCCAATGCCCGCACCTCATGCCCGTTTACTTGTTACTTTCTTGCAACGAGGGCACGCGCCACCCCGTTAAGATCGGGTCGCAGCGCCGATGGCGCAAGCCCCGCCGCGGCGAATAAAGCGGCGACCGATCCGGCCTGGCCGGCACCAACCTCGACCACGAGCGCGCCATCCGCCGCCAGGAGCGTGGGCGCTGCCCCGGCAAGCGCTCGATAAAAATTGAGACCGTCGGGCCCACCATCGAGGGCGCGGTGCGGATCGAACAACCGCACCTCCGGCGCCAAGGCCGCGATATCCGCGGAGGCGACATAGGGCGGGTTGGAGACGATGAGGTCGAATGGACCACGCAACGCCGCCGCCATGTCGCAGGCGACATAGGCCGCGCGTGACAGGCCGAGTTGGCGAGCATTGTTACGCGCGATTGCCAATGCGCTAGGGTTCGTATCAGTGCCGACGCCAAAGGCATTCGGCAACTCGCTCAAAAGCGCGAGCAGAATGGCGCCGCTGCCGGTACCCAGATCGGCGATGCGCAACGGCCGCGCATACTCTCTGCCGACGGCGGCGAGTGCGGCCTCGATGACCGTTTCGGTCTCAGGTCGCGGCACCAGGGTCGCGGCATTGACCGCGAGGCCAAGACCCCAAAATTCCTTGCTGCCGACGATACGGGCGATCGGCTCGTGAGCTAGTCGGCGCCGCGCGAGGGCTGCGATCGCGCTTGCTTCGCCGGAGGCCAGATTGCGGCCCGCGGCCGCCACCAGGCCAGCGTGATCGAGCGAGAGCGCATAGCCGGCCAAAATCCGGGCATCAAGCTCGGGAGAATCGAAGCCGGCGGCGCGAAATTCTGCCGCCCAGAACCGCCGCGCTTGGTCGATAGTCATCGGTTTTGCACCACCAAGCCGCGCAACATCAACACTGCCGTTTGCAGCCGGCGCCATCAGCTCGTTTCCTCAGCCGCGAGCAGTTCCGCCTGATTTTCCGCGACCAGCGCGTCGATGATCTCGCCGAGCGCCTCGCCTTCCAGAATCTGCGGCAGCTTGTAGAGCGTGAGATCGATGCGATGGTCCGACACGCGGCCTTGCGGATAATTATAGGTGCGGATGCGCTCGGAGCGGTCGCCGGTACCGACCTGACCGCGACGCTCGGCGGCGCGCGCGGCGTCCAGTTTCTGTCGCTCGAAATCATAGAGCCGTGTCCGCAGCACGGCCATGGCCTTGGCGCGATTGCGGTGCTGCGAGCGGTCTTCCTGCATCATGACCACGATGCCCGAAGGAATATGCGTCACACGCACCGCCAATTCGGTTTTGTTGACGTGCTGGCCACCGGCGCCGCCAGAGCGCAGTGTGTCGATGCGCAGGTCGCTGTCGTTGATAGGAACGTCGACGTCTTGGGCTTCCGGCAACACGGCGACAGTCGCGGTCGAGGTGTGGATACGGCCCGACGCTTCGGTATCGGGCACGCGCTGGACGCGATGCACGCCCGATTCAAATTTCAGCTTGGCGAAAGCGCCGCGGCCGCGGATTTCGGCGACGATCTCCTTGTAGCCGCCCATTACGCCTTCGCTGGCGGTGACGATCTCCACCTTCCAGCCCTGCTTGGCGGCGTAGCGCTCGTACATGCGAAATAGATTGCCGGCGAATAATGCCGCTTCGTCACCCCCGGTGCCGGCGCGGATTTCGAGGATGACGTTACGTTCGTCCATCGCGTCTTTGGGTAACAGCGCCAGCCGCAATTGCTGCTCCAGCATCGCACGGCGGGCTTCGACCTCGGGCTTCTCCGCTTCGGCGATCGAGCGCATCTCGGAATCGGTCGTCGGATCGGCGATCAGGCTCGTCAAGCCGTCGAGCTCGTTTTTCGCAGCACGGTATGACTTGACCGCCTCCACGACCGGCGCGATCTCGGCGAATTCGCGCGACAATTTCACATAGGTCTCGGCCGGCAGCGCTGCGGCGAGCTCGCGCTCGAGCGTCGCGTGACGGGTGACAAGCGCATTGAGTTTCTGGTCGGGCAACATGTCGAGTTAAGTAAAAGACGGAGCCGGCCGGGACAAGCCGGCACCGGCGGTTATTTGTTGCGCTACAGTTGCAGCCCGTGATCGGTGGCAAATTTCTCGAGCTGCCCGCGGATCGGCCCGCCGCGGCTACCCTGGTCGATCAACGGGCAGAGAAACGCGGCGGCCTTGCGGCAATCGAGATCGAGCAGCATCGCCTTGACCGGCCCTATTGCCGACGGGGTAAGCGAGAGCGATCGGTAGCCCAACGCCGCCAAAGCCAGCGCCCCGACCGGTTGCGACGCGAGTTCGCCGCACACGGTGACCGGCTTGTTATGGGCGCGCGATTTGTCGGCGATCTCCTTCAGCGCTCGCAGCACCGGGGCGGAGAGCGCATCGAAGCGCCCAGACACCCGCGGATTGCCGCGGTCGATCGCATAGAGGAACTGCACCAGGTCGTTGGAGCCGACCGAGAGAAAGTCGACGCGTTCCAAGAGCTCGTCAAGCTGATAGAGCAGGGCTGGCACTTCCACCATACTGCCGACCTCGACTTCGGCGGGCAGTTTGTGGCCATGGCGGCGCAGATGGGTAAGCTCGCGTTCGACCAATTCCTTGGCCTGGTCGAATTCCTCGACCGTAGAGATCATCGGAAACATGATCTTCAGCGCGCGGCTGCCGGCCGCCCGCAGCAGAGCGCGCAATTGCGTCCGCAGCAAACCGGGGCGGTCGAGACCGAGGCGGATGGCGCGCCAGCCGAGCGCGGGATTCTCCTCCTCGACGTTGCGCATATAGGGCAGCACCTTGTCGCCGCCGATATCGAGCGTGCGAAACGTCACCGGCTTGTCGCCCGCAGCGTCGAGCACGGCACGGTACAGCGCATATTGCTCGCTGGTGCGCGGAAAATTCGGCGCCACCATGAATTGCAGCTCGGTGCGGAACAGGCCGATGCCGCCGGCGCCGGTATCCTCGATATGTGGCAGGTCGACGCTCAAGCCCGCGTTGAGCAGCAATTTGATTTCTGCGCCGTCCTTAGTGACGCAGGGCTTATCGCGCAGCGACTGATATTGCTGCTGGCGCCGCGCCCGCAGCCGCACGCGCTCGACGTAAGCGGCCTCCATGTCCGGCAGCGGCCGGATATGCAGATCGCCGGCGGTGCCGTCGATAATGATGGCGTCGCCCGGGTCGGCGATACCGGTGGCGTTCTCGATGTCGCCGACCGCGGGAATGCCGAGGGCGCGGGCCACAATCGCGACATGCGAATGCGGACCGCCTTCTTCCAGCACCAGGCCGCGTAGGCGTTTGCGGTCGTAGTCGAGCAGCGCAGCCGGTCCCATCGAGCGGGCGATCAGGATCGCGTTTTCCGGCAGGCTGTCGCGCGATGGCGCGTGATCGCGGCCGGTGAGTTGTCGCATCAGGCGATTGGCGAGGTCGTCGAGGTCGTGTAGCCGCTCGCGCAGGAACGGGTCGGTCTGCCGCAACATGCGGGCGCGGGTGTCGGATTGCACGCGCTCGACCGCGGCTTCCGCGGTCAGGCCGGTCATCACTGCTTCTTCGAGCTTGTGCACCCAGCCGCGGTCATAGGCGAACATGCGATACGCTTCGAGCACTTCCCGGTGCTCGCCGCCCTCGACGACGTCGCCGTGCTCGAGCATCTCGTCGAGATTGGATTGCAGCGTCTCGATGGCGGCTTTGAGGTGCTCCAATTCCTTGGGCACGTTGTCGGCGATGAAATTGGTGACAACCACGCGCGGCTCGTGCAGCACGACATGACCGAGCGCGATGCCTTCACTCAAGGCCGAGCCCTTGAGATGAACCGAATGGCCGGCGGCCGGTTCGGCGCCGGGCAGCGCCAGCGCGGAGAGCTCGCCCGAGGCGATCATCTCGGCGAGCACCATGGCGGTGGTTTGCAGCGCCTCGACTTCTTCTTCCGAATAGGTGCGCCGGGCGCGGTTCTGCACGTCGAGCACGCCGAGCGTATTGCCGGCGCGCAAAATCGGCACGCCGAGGAAGGAATGATAGATCTCTTCGCCGGTTTCCGGCCGGAACGAGAAGGCCGGATGCGCCTGCGCATTCGAAAGATTGATCGGGCTCGCCTGACTCGCCACTAGGCCGACCAGGCCCTCGTCGGAGCGCATCACCGTGTGATGCACCGCTTCGCGGTTGAGGCCCTCGGTGGCGTAAAGTTCAAGCGTGCCGTCGACGCGCAGCACATAGACCGAGCAGACCTCCGCAACCATGTTGGCGGCGATCAGCACCACGATCTTGTCGAGGCGTTCCTGCGCGCTGACCGGCTCCGCCATCACTTCGCGAAGCCGGCGCAACAGCACGCGCGGACCGCCGAGCGCGCCACGCATGGCGTGAGGTCCCTCGGGCGTGGTTTTGGCCGGAGCGGAGCCCGTGGCGCGCCGGCCGCAATCAAAGAGGAATCCGCTCGGGTCCCGTCCCGGGGCGAATGTCCTCAAGGCTATATCGAATGCGGCATGCAAACCGCAAGCCAGAGACAACGATATGACAACGCTAAGGAGTTATGTTGCGGTGCAAACTAAACGCGCAGCTCACCCGGCGGCGTTATCGAGATTGTACAGCGAATGCAATGTGCGCACCGCAAGCTCGGTAAAGGCGGCGTCAATCAGAAGCGAAAACTTGATTTCAGAGGTCGTAATAGCGCGGATATTGATGGAGCGCTCGGCCAGAGCGCTGAAAGCCTGTGCGGCGACGCCGGCATGGCTGCGCATGCCGATGCCGATGACGGAAATCTTGGCGACATCCGTGGCGCCGTCGAGCCGGGTGTAGCCGATCGCACCCTTGGCCTTGGCGATGACGTCGAGCGAGCGCTGGTAGTCTGCCGCCGGCACGGTGAAGGTCAGGTCCGTGGTTTTGCCGTCCGCCGAGACGTTCTGCACGATCATATCGACATTGATATTGGCCTCGGCGAGCGGACCGAATATGGCCGCCGCCACGCCCGGCTTGTCCTGGACCTGGCGGATCGAGATCTGCGCCTCGTCCCTGGAGAAGGCGATACCGGTAACGGTTTGCTGTTCCATGATCTCCCCCTCGTCGCAGATCAATGTGCCGGGCGGATGGCCGTGCGGATCGATTTTCTCCGGCGGGTCGAAGCTCGAGCGCACGAAGATGCGGACATTGTGCACCATGCCGAGCTCGACCGAGCGCACCTGCAGGACTTTGGCGCCGAGCGAAGCGAGCTCCAGCATTTCCTCGAAGGCAACCTTTTCTAGCCGGCGCGCGCGCGGCACTACGCGCGGATCGGTGGTGTAGACGCCGTCGACATCGGTATAGATGTCGCAGCGGTCGGCGCGGATGGCGGCGGCAATCGCCACCGCGGAGGTGTCCGAACCGCCGCGGCCGAGCGTTGTGACGCGATTGGTTTCCTTGTGCACGCCTTGGAAGCCGGCAATGACCGCGACCTCCTTGCGCTCCTTGAAGCGTCGGATCAATTCATCCCCATTGACGCCGAGAATGCGCGCCGAACCGTGTGCATCGGAGGTCAGAATCGGCAGCTGCCAGCCCTGCCAGGAGCGCGCGTTGATATCGAGGTCCTGCAAGGTGATGGCGAGAAGGCCGGCGGTGACCTGTTCGCCAGTGGCGACCACGGCGTCGTATTCCCGCGCGTCGAAGATACGCCGCTCTTTCAACGCCGCTTCGCACCAGGATACAAGCTGGTTGGTCGTGCCCGCCATGGCCGAAACCACGACAGCAACTTCGTGGCCGGCGTCGACCTCGCGCTTGACGTGGCGCGCGACATTGCGGATGCGGTCGATATCTGCGACCGAGGTGCCGCCGAATTTCATGACGAGACGGGACATGGCGCGTGTACATACCGGCAGGGCCGGATAGCTGCAACATGGCCACGCCCGGCAGCGTAGCGGCGGTCAGTTTTTGGCAAACTTCTTGAAGTCCATTCCGGTGGCAAATCCACCGAAGATGTTGCCATCTTTGTCGGCGGCGACGCCCTCCGGCATCGACTTTTTCGGATCGAGTTGAGGAATGAATGTCGTCACCTTGCCGTCCTTGACGCTGCCGACGCGGATTCCCTGCTTGAATGGCGGGTTGGTTTTTTCATCCGACTGGGAGTTGCCGACATAGATGATGTCGTCGCGGATATAGATGCCGCTCGGCCGGCCGAACTGTTTCCATTCGGCGAGGAATTTACCGTCCTGATTGAAAATCTGGATGCGGTTATTGGCGCGGTCGGCAACAAACAGGCGGCCGGCGGAGTCCATCGCCAAGCCGTGCGGCACATCGAATTCGCCCTGCGCCGATCCATGATGGCCCCATGCCTTGATGAACTTTCCGTCCTTGGAGAATTTCACGATGCGGTCGTTGGTATGCGGCACCGGAAAATCGCCATGACCGTCGGCGACAAAAATATCGCCGTTGGGCGCGACCAGGACGTCGGATGGCGAATTGAACGTATCGGGTCCGTCGCCGGTGACGCCCGGCTTGCCCAGCGTCCGCAGCACTCGCCCGTCCGGCGCAAGCTGCATGACGACCTGCTTCTGCCCGTCAGTCACCCAGAGCGTGCCGTCGGGCGCGGCGAAAAGCCCGTGCGGCCAGCTGAACAGGCCGGAACCGAAGGCCACGACGAGCCGGCCGCTGGCGTCGAATTTCTGAACAGGAGCGACGTTCGAGCCATCGCAAGTTTTGCCGCCGCAGCGATCGAACACCCAGACGCTGGTGCCGTCCCGGTCGATATCGACGCCGATCGCCATGCCCCAATGCCGGCCTTCCGGCAGCTTCGCCCAATTGTCGACGACGTGATACGGATTGGGGGCACTGTTTGGATCATCGGCCCGAACCCGGCCGGTGAAGACTGCAAGCGCGGTGGCCACAGTTGCGCCGACCAAGCCCACGCACAGCATCACCTTCGCGTCTTGGCGCATGATATCCCTCCCTGTGATATAGACACTGCTCTTTGACAGTTTCAATTCTAGCGTGCGCCGTTTCGCCGATCGTCGCAAGCGTCTGGCGGTGCATCGGCAGATTTGTTACCTCATGCGGGTTTCCTGCGATGCGTCAGTTGAGGGTGTGAAATGCCGGCCGTCGTCGATCCCGTCAGCGGGCTCGAATATTACGAACTCAGCCACCGCTGGGGCATGTATACGCCGATCTTCCCCGGTTACGAGGAGATCAAGCTCGAACGCATTACGCACCATGCCAAGCAAGGCGTGATGACGCACAAGATTACGACGATCTTTCACACTTCCACGCACGTCAACGCACCGCTGCATCTGGTCCCGGGCGCCGCCGGCGTCGGCGAGATTGAACTCGAGCGGTTTTTCGGCAGCGGCGTCGTGGTCTCGATCCCGAAACGCAAATGGGGCTTGATCGAGCCGTCCGATCTCGAACGCGCCAAGCCGACGATCCAGACCGGCGACATCGTGTTGATCGATACCGGCTGGCACCGCAAATATTCCGACAGCAAAGAATATTTTGGCCATGCGCCGGGCCTGAGCAACGCGGCGGCGCAATGGTTGGTCAAAAAGCGGGTGAAGCTCGTCGGCGTGGATACCGCGACCGTCGATCATCCGCTAGCGACGTCGCTGGGCCCGCATCGCAACGGCCCGCAGATCAAATATTTGCTTTCCGAATACAAGGAGGCGAGCGGCCGCGAGGCGATCGAGGATTTCCCAGAATGGAATCCGGCGCATCGGACCCTGCTCGAAGCCGGCATCCCGACTATCGAAAACGTCGGCGGTGATGTCGACGAACTCAAGGGCAAGCGCTGCAGCTTTCAGGGTTTTCCCTGGAAATGGCGCGAGGGCGATGCCTGCGTGATCCGGCTCGTCGCCATGCTCGATCGCAGCGGGAAATTGCGCCTGGAGCGCGGCGCGGCGCGCAAAACTTCCAGCAAAAGGCCCAGCGCCAAATCGGCCCGCGGCGGCAACGGTGTGCAGCTTTTCGACCTCAGCCACGTTTGGGGCCATGGCATGCCGCAATGGCCGTCGCGCGCTAATCTCAATGTGCGCACGCTTGAATTCCACGCCAAGGACGGGCTTCTGGTGCAGCAGTTCGAAGGCATCATGCACCGCGGCACCCACATGGACGCGCCGATCCATGTCGCGGAGAACGAACCGACGCTGACCGGCTATCCGCTATGGCGCTTTTTCGGCACCGGCGTCGCGGTGTCGATCCCGAAGGGCAAATGGGGTGTCATCACGCCGAAGGATTTGGAACGCGCCGAGCCGAAGATCCGGAAAGACGACATCGTGATGATCAATACCGGCAGCCATAAGCTCTATGGCGACAACCCGGATTATTTCGCCTATTCGCCCGGTCTATATAAGGAAGCCGCCGAATGGCTCGTCGAGCGCGGCGTCAAGCTCGTGGGCATCGACGTTCAGGCGCTCGATCATCCGCTCGGCACGTTTCTCGGCCCGCATGGGCCAGGACCCGCGCAGCCGCATCTCGACGTCGAATATTTCGCCGCAACCGGCCGCCACATCATCGACGATTTCCCGCATTGGGAGCCAGCGCACAAGATCATGATGACCAACGGCATCCCCGGCATCGAAAATATCGGCGGCGAGATCGACGCCATCACCGGCCAACGCTGCAGCTTCTTCGCCTTCCCCTGGCGCTGGCCGGAAGGCGAAGGCTGCGCGCTGCGCGTCGTCGCCGTGCTCGATCCCAAGCAGAGCTTCAGATTCGAGACCGGGCGGTAGCGCCATGATCTCCGAACCGCTGCGCAATCCGCTGTCGCTGTTCGACGTCAAGAACAAGGTCGCGATCGTCACCGGCGCATCCGGCACCTTCGGCCGCGCCACCGCGCTGGCGCTCACCGCGCTCGGCGGCAAGGTGCTGCTCGGCTCGGGCAGCCGAGCCGAGCTCGACCAAGTCGCCGATGAGGTGCGCGAGCTCGGCGGCGCGCCCGCCACCGTAGAGCGTCGGCCGGACAGCCTGGCCGACGCCGAAGCCATGCTCGACGCGGCGCTGGCGACATTCGGCCAAGTCGATCAGCTCGTCGTCGCCTCCGGACTGAACAAGCCGGGCTTTATCCACGAACTGGACTATGAGGATTGGCAGGCCGTGATGGATGCCAATGTCCGCGGCATCTGGTTCATGGCCAAGGCGGTGGGCACCTATTGGATCGAGCGCAAAGTGCGCGGCAAAGTTTTGCTGATGTCGTCGGTGCGCGGCCGGCACGGCAATTATTCCGGCTATACCGGTTATTGCGCCTCGAAGGGCGCCACCGACTCGCTGACGCGGGTGCTGGCGACGGAATGGGCCAAACACGGCATCACGGTGAATGCCATCGCGCCGACCGTGTTCCGCTCCAAGCTGACGGCGTGGATGTATGGTGACAACGAGCTCGGCCAACAAACGCGCGCCCGGTCGCTGTCGCGTATTCCGCTCGGCCGGCTCGGCGAGGTCGAGGACCTTGTCGGCATGGCGATTTATTTATTGTCGCCGGCGTCGGATTTCTGCACCGGGCAGGTGATGTATGTCGATGGCGGCTACACCGCTGGCTAATCGCCGCTCGCCAGTTCATGTTTCTCGGGAGACTTTGCGGGGATCGCGCCGGGCACTCCGCCCCAGCACGCCGCGGCACCCATCATCGAAGACCAGAAGGCGACCCACAAAAGGACAGGCATGACCACTTCTCCTCAATAGATCGGTCATTGAATGAACGCTTCTCATCGGCAACGTTTGGCCAAACTCACAGTTCCAACTTCCGGGGCAAACACACATGCGTGATCGGCAGGAACAAGTCGGCAAACAGAAAATCGCCGTGGTCGGCGGCGGCCTGATGGGTCACGGCATCGCCTACCTGCTCGCTGCTGCGGGCCACCAGGTCACCGTGTTCGAGCCGTCGGCGGACATCCGTGGTTCGCTGGGGTCGCGATTGCGGGCAATCGTCGAGTTGCTCGCCGACGATGCGACGCTGCTGCAACGTATTGTCGCGCACGACACGCTGGCACCGGCCGTGAAAGACGCAACATTCGTCTTCGAAGCGGCGCCGGAAAAGCTGCCGCTCAAGCAGCAAATCTTCGCCGAGCTGGAGAAATTCTCCGCGCCGGATACGATTCTAGCCAGCAACAGTTCGGCGATTCCGTCGACCGAGATCGGCCGTTATCTGGCGCATCGCGAACGGGTTCTCGGGACCCATTTCTGGAATCCGCCGCATCTGGTGCCGCTGGTCGAGGTCGTGCAAAACGAAAAGACCAGTCCCGAGGTGGTGCAGCGGACCATCCAGCTCTTGCGCGACGCCGGCAAAACGCCGGTTTATGTACGGCGCGACGTCCCCGGCTTCGTCGGCAACCGCCTGCAGCACGCGATGAAACGCGAGGCGATCGCGCTCGTCGCCGCCGGCGTCTGCGACGCCGACACTATCGACGTCGTTGTGCGCGAGGGTTTTGGCGCGCGCACCGCGGTGCTCGGCCCGATGGAGCAGTCCGACCTCGTCGGAACCAATCTCACCCTCGACATCGCCGAGGTGCTCTACGCCGATCTCGATCGCACGCCGGGTCCGCACCGCTACCTGCGCGACATCGTGGCCGCCGGCAAACTCGGCATGAAGACCGGCGAGGGCTTGCGTAAATGGACGCCAGAACAGGCGGACGCCGTCCGCGCGCGACTGTCGCGTTTCCTGGCCGAACAGGCCAAGGCGCGGAAACAAGTATTGGCTCAGCGCTGATATAGGCTATCGACGGCGCGTCCAATTGTCGCCGCCGGCATCAAGCTACGGCCAACGCGTCCGGTGCCGCATCGCCTTGACCGTACCGCAACCGCAGTAGAAGATATTGAGAGTTCGGGCGCGGCGTGGCTCAATGGGTTTGGCCTCGTCGCAGCACCGGCGGCGCCCGCACCGGGCTCGCGACAAAAAACGACGACGCCCGCCACGACACCTTCGTGGTCAAAACCCCAAAATCAATAAACAACAACATTCAGGGAGGATCGAACATGTCGAATAGCACCCTATCCGTGCGCCGTCGCACGTTGCTGCAAGCAGGTCTCGCGCTGGGCGCCAGTCAGGCCATCGGCGCGCCGTTCGTCATCAAGGCGCTCGGCGATGAGCCGATTAAGATTGGCATGGTCAACCCGCTGACCGGCGTCTTATCCGCTCTGGCGCAGAGCGAAGTCGATGGCGCCAGATTTGCCGTCGCTGAGGTCAACAAGAAAGGCGGCATTCTCGGCCGGCAGGTCCAGCTTCTCGTTGAAGACTCCGCCAATGACGTCGGCACCGGCGTGCAGAAGACGCGCAAGCTGATTGATCGCGATCAGGTCAACGCCATCTTCGGCGACGTCAACTCCGGCATCGCCTACGCCATGTCGCAGGTGACCAGCGAGAAGAAAGTGTTCCATATCGTGCCCGGCGGTCATACCGATCCGATCACCGGCACCAATTGCAAATGGAACGTGTTCCGCGTCTGCAACACCACGACGATGGACGCCGAAGCGGCAACACCCGAATTGGTGAAGAAGTTCGGCAAGAAATGGTTCTTCGTCACGCCGGACTATGCCTACGGTCACACCCTGCAGGACGCCTTTGTCAAGGCGCTGACCAAGGTCGGCGGCACCTATGAAGGCGACATGCTGCCGATCAACAATACCGACTTCTCGGCCACATTGATCAAGGCCAAGGCCTACAAGCCGGACGTGCTGCTCAACAATATGGGCGGCCTCACCCAGATCAATTGCATGAAGCAGTTCACCCAGTTCGGCATGCAAAAAGAGATGGGGCTCGGCGGCGCGCTGTTCGAACTCGAAAGCATCAAGGCTTGCCCGCCGGAGGCGCAAACCGGCTGGTGGACCATGGAGTGGTGGTGGAATCAGCCCAGCGTGCCCGAAACGATGAAATTCGTGAGCGACTACCGTGCGGCCAGCAACAACACGACGCCGTCGGCACGCGTCTGGTTCGGCTATGTCTCGGTACATTCGGTGCGGCTTGCCGCGGAAAAGGCAAAGTCCCTCGACGGACCGAAACTGGCGGCGGCGATGGAGGACATGGAACTGCCGCCCGACGTAGCACTGCAGCCGGGCAAGGTGTTCTACCGCAAGGGCGACCACGAACTGATGCCCAATATCTTTGTCGGCGAAGTGCACCCGCCGAAGGGCAATCCGGACGACGCCTTCACGGTCGGCACGCTTGTGCCGGGCGAGAAGGCCGCCGGCACGGTCGAAGAGACCGGCTGCAAGATGGTCGAACCGAGCTAAGCCGACTGCACCGGTCCCGCGGCAAAATCGGAAGCGTACAGCGCCGATGACTCAGCTCATCCTGTTCAACGTCACCAATGGGCTGATCATCGGCGCGTTTTATGTGCTGATGGCGCTTGGATTGTCACTGATCCTCAATCTCTCCAACGTCATCAACTTTGCCCACGGCAATTTCCTGGCTCTGGGCGGTTATCTGGCCTATGCGCTGTCGCCGACGCTTGGCTATTGGGGCGCGCTGGTGGTTTCACCGTTCCTCACGGCGCTGGTCGGATTAATCGTCGAACGACTGATGATTCGCCGCATCTATGGCCGCGACCCCGTCTATAGCCTGTTGCTCACCTTCGGGCTTGCCTTCGTCATGCAGGACGCGGCGCGCTACATCTGGGGCCCGAACGGCTTGCCGCTGGGCCTGCCCGCCGAACTGGCGCAGCCGATCACGCCCGACCTGTTCTTCATCACCTACTACCGCATCTTCATGGTCATGGTGGTGATTGTTTCGGTAGTCGGGCTGTTTGCATTCATGCGCTACACGCGCGTCGGACTGCGCATACGCGCCGGAACCCTCGACCTCGAGACTGTTGCTTCGCTCGGCGTCAATGTCCGTCACTTGCGGACGTTCAATTTTGCAGTGGGCTGCCTATTGGCGGGCCTCAGCGGCGTGCTCGCCGCCGGACAGATCGGGCTCAATCCCAATATGGGCGACGATCTGTTGATGCCGAGCTTCATCGCGATCATCGTCGGCGGCGTCGGCAGTCTGATGGGCACCTTGTTCGGGGGCCTCCTGATCGGCATGGCCGCGGCGCTCACCACGGTTTTCTATCCATCGGCTAGTGAAGCGGTGATCTATGCGATCCTGATGGCGGTGCTCTTGATCCGGCCGCGCGGCCTCGTCGGCGAGGAAGGCATGTTGTCATGACCATGGCGATTGCCTCGCTTGGCGGACGGCTCCCGATCACGGCGGGCCGTCGTGAACTCACGTTGGTCTTGATTTGGGGGGTGCTGCTGCTGGTGCCATTTTGGCTGCCGCTCTTTGGCGGCTACACCGCGCTTGCCGGCCGCGTGCTGGTGTTCGGACTGGCGGCGATGGGGCTCAATATGCTGTTGGGTTTCACCGGCGTATTGAGCTTCGGCCATGCCGCCTATTTCGGCCTTGGCGCCTACGGGGCCGGGCTGACGCTGCGCTATTTGGTGCACTCGACGCCGCTCGCCATGCTTGCGGGCACGCTGCTCGGCGGTCTGGCCGGGACATTGTTCGGCCTCTTGATCGTGCGCCGCCGCGGGGTCTATTTCGCGATGTGCACCATCGCCTTCGGCCAGCTCTGGTACTACCTTGCCTACAGCTGGAACAGTTTCACCGGCGGCTTCGACGGCTTGCGCGATTTTCAACGCGAGCCGATCGGATTGGGCCCGTTTACGCTGCACATCGAAGATGGCGGCACCGTATTCTATTTCTTTCTGCTGGCGATCTTCGCCGTCGCCGCCGCTTTGATGGGCGTGTTGTTGCGCTCCCCGTTCGGCCGCACCTTATTGGCGATCCGCGAAAACGAGCGCCGGGCGCGCTTCCTCGGCATTCCGATCGAGCGGCATATCTGGCTGTCGTTCTCGATCTCGTGCTTCTTCACCGCGCTCGCCGGCACGCTCTACGCGCTGCTCAACAATTTCGCCGACCCGTTGACGCTGCACTATTCGCTGTCCGGATATTTCGTCGTCATGACGGTGATCGGCGGCATGCGGACGTTCTGGGGACCGCTGCTCGGCGCCGCCGTCTTCGTCGTGCTGCAAGATTACATTTCGTCGATGACGGTGAATTGGATGTCGTTCGTCGGCGCCATCTTCATGCTGGTCGTGCTGTTCTTTCCGCGCGGACTGCTCGGCACGATGCGCCGTCGCCTCAAGTCCTAAGATGGGCTCGCCCTAATACGGCAGCCCCACATAGTTCTCGGCAAACGCCGTCGCCGCGGCCTTGGAGCGGAACAGATAATCGAGCTCGGCGAGCTGCATTTTCTGCTCGAAGCCGGAATCCGGAAAGCGATGCAGCAGCATCGTCATCCACCAGGAGAAGCGCTCGGCCTTCCAAACCCGCAGCAGCGCGCGCGCCGAATAATGCTCAAGACCGGCATCCGACTTGTCCTGGTAATGCTCGATCAGCGCGCGCGACAGGTATTGTACATCGCTGGCGGCGAGATTGAGACCCTTGGCGCCGGTCGGCGGCACGATGTGGGCGGAATCGCCGGCGAGAAACAACCGGCCGAACCGCATTGGCTCGGCGACGAAGCTGCGTAACGGCGCAATACTCTTTTCGATCGACGGGCCGGTGACCAGCGAATCGCGGGCTTCGTCGTCCAGCCGCAGCTTGAGCTCGTCCCAGAACCGCTCGTCGGGCCAGGCATCGACATCTTCGGCAAGGCTGCATTGCAGGTAGTAGCGGCTGCGCGTCGGCGAACGCATCGAGCACAGCGCAAAGCCGAGCGAGTGTCGCACGTAGATCAATTCCTCGGACACCGGAGGCGTATCGGACAATAGACCGAGCCAGCCGAACGGATAGACTCGCTCGTAATTGGTGATCGCGCTCGGCGGCACGCTTTTACGGCTGATGCCATGGAAGCCGTCGCAACCGGCGATGTAGTCGCATTCGATTTGCTGGGATGCACCATCCTTGCGAAATGTCAGGCGTGGCTTGTCGCGGTGAATGTCGTGCAAGGCGACGTCATAGGCGGCGTAGATCGTTGGCGCGCCGGCTGCCGCGCGGCCGTCCATAAGATCCTTGGTGATCTCGGTCTGGCCATAGACCATCACGGTCTTGCCGGTTAGCTCCTTGAAATCGACACGGCGACGCACGCCCTCGACGCAAATCTGCGTGCCGTCATGAACCAGCCCTTCGGCATGCATGCGCTTGCCGACGCCGACTTCGTCGAGCAAATCGACCGCGACCTGCTCAATGACGCCGGCGCGGATGCGACTGAGCACATGCTCGCCGGTGTGGCGCTCGACGATGACGTTGTCGATGCCATTCTTGTGCAGAAGCTGGCCGAGCAACAGCCCAGCCGGGCCGGCACCTATGATCGCGACTTGGGTGCGCATGATTTACCTGACAATTTCGCAGCGATGGCAATATTCCTCGGAACGCAGAGCGGCAACCTGATCTATGTCAAATCGGCAGGGCGTCGCACGGAGCGACGCCTGCCGCCGCTGTCACACGCCGCCCATCCCCATAGCCTCGACGAAGGCGCGCCGCACCTGCGGCGGCTGGCCGTAATGGTGGCGGAATTCTTTCAGCCGCTGTCTTAGGATCGGGTCCTTGTCGAAATCGGCAAGCACAATGCCTTCGGTGTTAAACTCGCGCGCCATGTTGGGCAGCGCGATGCAGGCCGCCGCATTGGCGCTGCGTATGACGCCGGACGGCTCCTTGCCGGCGGCTACGGCGTCCATCTCCTGGAAGAAGCGGTTGCGCATCATGGTGATGCCGATGTCGCTTGACCGCAGATTCTCCTGGGTGCGGTCGGCGATACGGCCCTGCCCGACCCAGGCGACAATGTCCTGATTGATGACGTGGCTGGAAATCCAGCGGCCATTTTCGTCCTTGATCGGGCTGACCCAGGTGGGCACGCGCTCCTGCGCATAGGGCTCGCGACCCTTGGGCACTCGCATGAAGAACCAGGCGACGCTCAGCGTGTTCTCGTCGTCGACCGGCACGCGCCATTCGAAATGGCTGCCAAGATAGAATCCGTTCGGCCACAGCGCGACGCGTCCGACGGTCCAATAACGGTCTTGGTCGCTCTGGCCTTCGCGCACACGCTTGTAGATGAAGCCGTGGTCGAATTCCTCGAATTTAAGCTTGAGATGTTTCGGCGCTGCATTAGCGGCTCCGCCGCGCAGCCGGCTGCCCCAATTGTCATGCATCCACTCAAAATGCACGGGATCGATGGAGTTCTCTTGGCACTGAAACCAATTGCACGGAATGTCGGCCAGCACGATCTCGCGAAAGCCATTCTTCCAGGTAAACGGCTCCCACACCGGCAGTTCGGGCGCCGGCAGCGGCCCGAGGTAGGCGAACAACAGTCCGGCGCATTCCTTCACCGGATAGGCCTTGGTGTCACAGCCGGCCTTCGACGGTTTTGGATTGGCGGTGTCCTCGTAAGGCTGTTCCAGGCAACGGCCGGTCTCGTCGACCAGCCAGCCGTGATAGCTGCAGCGAATGCCGTTGTCCTCGACCCAACCGTAGGACATGTCGGCGCGCCGATGCGGGCAGTGCCGGTCGACTAGGCCGTAGCGGCCGCGAAGATCCCGGTAGAGAACGAGGTCTTCCCCCAGAAGCCGAACGACTTTGATCGGATTGGTATCGAGTTCGCTAGCGCCGGCAACCGGTTGCCAATAGCGGCGCAGCAGTTCCCCCATCGGCGTACCGGGTCCGACCCGCGTCAGCATTTCGTTACGGGCTGCAGTGAGCAAGCCTTCCTCCCAAATCCTGTCCTCGTTGGCGGCGATTATCCCATCTCTTGCCGCGCGCGGGGAGAGGGGAACCCTCCCCCCGCGCGGGAAAGAAACCGTGTCAGCAACCGGTTGCCGACGAGTGTCGATCAAACGCAAATTGCCTCAATCGAGGACAACTTCTTACGGCCGTTCAAGGGGTTTGCGGTTCTATGGTGCGATGCACGCTGCCGACGGAACGAGCCCGCCCTCCGCCACATGATTCG
This sequence comes from uncultured Alphaproteobacteria bacterium, assembly GCA_963731805.1. Lineage (GTDB taxonomy): Bacteria > Pseudomonadota > Alphaproteobacteria > Rhizobiales > Xanthobacteraceae > BOG-931. The sequence continues at coordinate 477,270 of CAVSWY010000020.1, read as the reverse complement.
TTGAGCCGGATGCTGCCGGCGCGGGTCGCCGCGGGCAAAAGGGTGCGCGGGCGCGGCGGGAAGACGACACTTCCATGCGGGCGGTCATCGTTTCCACATTGTTCCTTGCGCTTTTTACTACCGCTATCGTGTTCGGTGGCCATGCCGCCATCGACCCGCTGCTGCGAATGGCGAGCGCCGCGCGCCATTCCGAGGCGGCCGGCGATATCGTTATCCCGATGCCCGACGGAAAGTTTTGTCGTCATATGTCTTACGACAACACAACGTCGGAAATAAATGAGGGCGACATCGAGCCGTGCCCGGACGACATCCTGAGAGGGCAGTTTCGCCACAGCGGCCACAGCTTCACTTGGGGCAAGGAATAAAGCGTCACGGCCTGCGGTTCCTTGAAGTCCTAATTGATTGCCCGCGCCATAGGGTTCCACGATACCGGCAGCGTCGGAGACCGTACTTTCGCCACCTTTGGACGAGCACTTGGGCGCCAAGCGGATGGGGCGACTTGCAAGCCTGACGACAAGCTACAATAACGGTTTGCACCGCTGCTTCGCAGCGCGCATACGGTTCTCAAATACCGGCTCTCGAACACTGGGGAAATGTCCATGCCGATCGTGCGTTTTATTTGTCTGCTGGCGCTGCTTGCCGGCGCGTCGCTCTATCGTATCGACGCCGCCAAAGCCGAGGTCAGCCAGGATGTCCAGCAGGCCTGTACGCCCGATGCCATGCGGCTCTGCTCGCAGTTCATTCCGGACGTCGCGAAGATCACCGCCTGTATGAAAGCCAAGCATGCGCAGCTCAGCGCGACCTGCATCACCGCGATGCGCGGCGGCAGACATGTGGTCAGGCGCGAAGCCAGACACATCGTCCGGCACGAACGGCATGAGGCGAGGCGCGAAACACACCCCTACAGAGAGCACCACTGATATCCGTTCAGCCTTAGGTGCAGCCAACCAGCGCCGGCTGACATTCCGTCCGGCTCACTTCACCGGCCAGCACTCGAAAGCGGTCGGCTGGATAGACAGATCCTTGGCCTCGCACAAATAAACATCCTGGCCTTTCTGCAAGGCGAGGGTGCCAACGACGCCGGACTGGTTGCCGGTGACGGCTTTGATTTCGAAGCCCGCCGCGGCCAGCGACGACAACGAGACCATTTTTGTTGTCGCTCGCGGCTGCTGTGCATCGGCCATTCGCGCAAGCAAAATCAACGCAGCCACCGCGACGCAGAGCGTCGCGCTGGTGGGAGCAAATCGCGTCGCCATCAGCGTCTCCGTCTTTCAGTTCTGTGGTAGTGGCGCGATGCCGAGTTCCTTGGCAAAGCCGGCAACCTTGGACCGCTGATCGTCGATCGATGCGGCAAATTCCGCGGGGCCGCCGACATTGAGAATCTGGCCCGTTACGTTGAGCCGATCTTTGATCGTGTCGTCGGCGACGGCGCGAAAGTCCTCCGTAATACGCCGGCGAAGTGCGATCGGCATACCGGGCGGCCCGAACAAGCCAACCAAGCCGTCGAGCGTTAGTGCGGGATAGCCGACTTGTTGCACCGTCGGTAAATCCGGCTCGCTCGGGGCGCGCACAGTGTTGGTCACGGCAAGAAGCTTGATCTTACCGGTTTGCAGCTGTGGCCGAACGATCGCGAGCGAAGCTTCATAGACCTGCACGCGACCTTCGGCGAGATCGTTGGCAGCATCAACCGGGTTTTTGTACGCGACCTTGGTGATGTACAGGCCCTCTTGCTTGAGCCAGCCGGCAAACATGAAATCGAGCGCCCCGGTAACGCCCGCCCAGTTAAGCTTGGCCGGTTCGTTGCGGGCGAGCGCGACGAGCTCTGAAAGCGAATTGACGCCGAGGCTGGTCGGCACCGCGATCGCGATGACGGTGTTGGAGACGCGCGTAATCGGATCAAGGTCGCTCGGCTTGTAAGGCAGGTGCTCGTGCAGAAAGGGATGCGCGGTGAAGGAGGCCGTCGGCGAGAACAGCAGCACGTGATCGTCATGGGCGCCGACGAAGGCGTTGATGGCGATGATGCCGTCGCCACCTGGGCGGTTTTCCACCACGACCGGCTGGCCCCAACGCTGGCTGAGACGGTCGGCGAATAATCGGGCTCCGATGTCGGCGCCGCTGCCGGCTCCAAGCGTGACGATGAACTTTACCGGCCGTGTCGGCCAATCCGCGGCCGCCCAAGTTACACGCGCCACGCCGCATAGCACCGCACAGAGAACAAGCGCGGCGACGATGAGATAGCGCGGCGTCAAACGCATCAGTTCCTCCCCTTACGTTCGTCCCGCCGGGATCGAACCCGGAGGGCTTTCAGCTTTCCAGGCCGGTCGGCACGTTCTTGTCCTCGCTCGCAAGCTTCATGCCCGCGGCGAGCGCCATGGTTTCGGCCAAAGCCGCGAAATCCTTGTGTAGATATTCTTCCGGATTTTTTTGCAAAATGGCGGCGCCGAAATGGCTTTGCAGCACCTCGCGGGTCGCCGCCGTCACCGGCATCGGCACGTCCATCTGGCGGGCGAGTTCTAGTCCGAGATCGAGGTCTTTGCGCAGAAGTTCCGGCGTGAATGTCGTCGTCCAGTCGAGATTGACCAAGGCCGGCGATTTATAACGCGTGAACATCGAGCCCATCACGCCATTATTGAGGAAGGCAAGAAAAGCGTGGCGTGGCACGCCCATCTTGTTGGTCAAGAGCGTGATCTCGATCAGGTTCTCGATGACGACGCCGAGCATGACATTGTGCGCGATCTTGCAGACGCGGGCGAGTTCACCGTCGCCAACATAGGAAACGCCCTGCGGCGCGAATATCTCGATCAGCGGCATGGCGACTTTGCAGGCGGCTTCCGGGCCCGAGACCACGGCGGAGAGTTTGCCGGCCTTGATTACCTTGGCATTGCCGCTGACCGGCGCGGCGATGAAATCGGTGTCGAATTGCTTGAGCTTGCTGCGGATCTCGGCGGACTCCTCGACCGCGATAGTCGAGCAGTCCACGACGATCGGCGGCAGCTTGTCGCCCTGGCTGCACACGCCGTTCTTGCCGTAAAGCACCTCCTGCACGTCCTTGCCGGTGGCGACGATCGAGAACAGCACGTCGACGTCCTTGAGATCGGACAAATGGTCGACCACCTTGCCACCGATCTTTTCCAGCGGCTCGGCCTTGGCGCGCGTGCGGTTCCAGATCGAAACGTCATGGCCGGCCTTGATAAGCCGCTCGGCCATCGGAAAGCCCATCCGGCCCATGCCGATCCAGCCGATCTTCTGCGTGTTCTTCGTGGCCATGCTCAAGCTCCTTTGCCGAATGCGCTATCGGCGTTTTCCTAGCACGCCGAAGAACGGCTTGTCCTCGGCCGCGCCGGCGCACTATCCTGAAAAGCAATGTACGATGTTGTCGATCAACGCGCGCCCGCGCCACGCGGCGTCAATGCCGGCCCGTTGTGGCGTGCGGCGCGCAACGCGTTTCCCTTCGTCGTTGTCGGCGCAGCGTGGGAGACGGTGGCGCATCTCGAACTGTTTCCAGCGCAATTCTTTCCCTCGCTTGAAACTATCGGGGCCACGTTTGTGCGGCTCACGCTTAACGGCGTCCTGCCGCATCATGCCTTGGATACGCTCGTCCGCCTTAGCGCTGGTTTTGCGCTGGCCGCGCTGGCAGGCGTCGCGATCGGCATCATCATGGGCCGGTCGCGCCGGGCCGAGGACGTTCTGCTCCCGCTGGTGAGCATCGGCGCGCCGATTCCGGGACTCGCTTATGCGCCGCTGTTCCTGTTGTGGTTCGGTCCCGGCGACGTTTCGGCGGTGGTTCTGGTCGCCTTCGTTTCCGCTTTTCCCATCATCTACAATTGCTGGACCGGCGTAAAAGCGGTCAAAGAAATCTGGCTGCGCTCGGCCCAGGCGATGGGCGCGGACGATCGGCGTCTGTTTCGTCACGTCATCCTGCCCGGGGCGTTGCCTTACATCCTCACCGGCTTGCGGCTCGGGTTGGCGCAGGCCTGGCGCATCCTGGTTGCCGTCGAAATGCTCGCCGCGGTGCCGTGGGGTTTGGGCTGGCTCATTTTCGGCGCGCAGGAATTCCTCAATACCGACGTCATGCTGGCCGGCATCGCCGTCATTGCCATCATCGGGCTCGCTCTGGAGAAGCTCGTGTTTCAACCGATCGAGGACTTCACCGTGGTGCGTTGGGGCATGATGACATGAGCCCGGACCGCATACGCTCGCTGCGGCGCGGAGTGCTCACGCTCATCGTGGTGGCGGCGGGTTATCAGGCGATCGCGCGCAGCGGCTATTTCGCCCCGGCATTGATGCCATCGCTCGGTACAGTCGCACAAACCCTTCTCAATTCGCTTCTCGACGGCAGCATGCTGCATCATGCCGCCGCGACGCTCTATCGCGTGATCGTCGGCTTCGCCCTTGCCGTCGCGGTCGGCTTGCCGTTGGGCGTGGCGATGGGCCGGTTTCGGCCGGTTGAACATTTCGTGCTCCCACTGTCCAGCGCGCTGATGCCGATACCATCGCTCGCCTGGGTGCCGGTCTTCATCCTGTGGTTCGGCCTCGGCAATACGGTAACGATCCTGATCGTCTTTTATGCCGCGCTATTTCCGATGCTGCTCAACACCTGGACCGGGGTGCGCTCGGTCAATCCGATCTGGCTGCGCGCCGCCGGCGCCATGGGCGCCAACGAGCGCGCGCTGTTCTGGAAAGTCATCATTCCCGGTGCTTCGCCCTTCATCATCACCGGTTTGCGGCAATCGTTCCTGCGGTCCTGGATCGCGGTGATTGGTGCGGAAATGTTGGCCGGCTCGGATTGGGGATTGGGCTGGGTGATTTTCGACGCCAAGGAATTCCTCGATGCCGACGTGATGCTCGCCTCCCTCCTCGTCATCGGCTGCATCGGCTTTGTGACCGAACGCCTCGTGTTCGGCTCGATCGAGCGCGCCACCATCTACCGCTGGGGCATGGCACGGTCGGCGAAAAGCTGATCCGCGCAACAGCTGCGCCATTTCGGATTTGCCGCAGCCCGTGGAATTGTGCTGGAACGGTACGAGAAACGCTCCTGGGAAACGCCCGCGGAATCGCCAATGCCCCATATCGAGGCGCGCGATATTACGCTGACTTACGCCACGCCAAGCGGCACCGTGCCAGGCGTGCGTGGGGTGAATTTCGACATGGCGGCGTCGGAATTCCTCTGCATCGTCGGGCCCAGCGGGTGCGGCAAGTCGACGCTACTCAATATCATTGCCGGCTTTCTCACTCCGACCGCCGGCGAAATCCGCATCGCCGGCGCGCCGGTCAAAGGCCATGGCATGGACCGCGGTGTGGTGTTTCAGGATTTCGCCCAGCTGTTTCCGTGGCGCACCGCGCTCGGCAATGTGACCTTCGGGCTTGAAATGAAAGGCGTGCCCAAGGCCGAGCGCGAGGCCGTCGCCCTCGAACAGCTCCGCCTGGTGAAGCTGGAGAAATTCGCAAAATCCTATCCGCACCATTTGTCCGGCGGCATGCAGCAGCGGGTCGCGATCGCGCGGGCGCTGGCGTACAATCCGGCGGTGCTGTTGATGGACGAGCCATTTGCCGCGCTCGACGCTTTGACCCGCGATGACATGCAAAGGCTGCTCGCCGAGGTGTGGCGGACGACGCGCAAGACGGTGATCTACGTGACCCACAATGTCGCCGAGGCCGTTTATCTGGCCGACCGGGTGGTGGTGATGACGCCGCATCCCGGCACGGTGAAAACCGAAGTGTCCATTAGCCTGCCGCGCCCGCGCGATCCGCTCAGCGTCGAATTTCTCGATTATCAGAAAGAGCTCTTAGGCCTGCTCGGTCACGAGAAGCGGGCGTGAGGCAAAGAGCGTAAGAAACTTTAAACAAATATCGTCGGAGGAAGGCCCATGTCGAAGCCCATATCGAAGTCCATGCCACAGCGAACCAACCTCTCGCGGCGGCAATGCCTCGCCGCGGCCGGCGTCGGCGCATTGACGCTCGGTTTCGGTTCGACGCGGTCGGCCGCGGCGGCCACAACGATCCGCCAAGGCTATCAGACCAATATCTGGGGCATGCCGACCTATTATCTGATGAAGTCCGGCTATCTCGAGAAACATGGCCTTTCAGTGCAAGAATTCGCCGTTCCTTCCGGCAACATCACCATGCAGCAAATGGTCGCCCGCCAAGTCGACCTCGGCACCTATGCCGGTCCGTCTTTCATCATCGGCAACGTCAAGGGCGGACTCGTCGCGATCGCCATGATCGAGCATGTCGGCAAGACGGCGCGCATCGTCGCGCGCAAGGATCTGAACATAACCAAGATCGAAGACCTGCGCGGCAAGCGCATCGCCAACCAGACCGGATCCTCCGTCGGCAACGATCTCGTCGATATCGTGCTGCCGCACTACGGGCTGAACAAAGGCGACTACACCGAGGTGCGTATGGACGTAAACAACATGGTCGCCGCACTCGCCGCCAAGACCGTCGACGCCATGGCGAATGTCGAGCCCTATAACGTCATCGCGGTAGCGGACGGCATCGGCACCGACCTCGGCGATTTCTCCAGCTTCGACACGATGCCGGTGTTCATGGCGGCGACGCCCGATTTCTTGCAGAAGAACCTCGATGCGGTGGTCGCCTATCTCAAGGCTTGGCTCGATGCCGCAAACGACTTCAAGAGCAACGCGCAGAAAGTCATCGACGTGATCTATAAGTTCTATGCCGACAAGGGCTATAAGATGTCGCCCGAGGCGTTCGCTACCGCCATGTCGCGGGTGGAAGTCAATCCAAGCTTCCCCGACCTCAAGTCCTACATGCAGCAGCAGGCGGAAATCCTGGTGAAGAGCAAGATCATCCAAACCATTCCCGATTGGAGCACGGCGCTGCGGCCCGACTTCATGGAGAAAGCCAAGGCATAGGCCTGTTCCGCTTCCGCTGAACCACACGCAATCGTCACAGCCAGGACCGACACCCCGCGGCAGCCCCGCCGCAGGAACCCCATTGTCCCGACCGTCCACGTCTAAGATATTATCCCGAACACTGTGCAGGAGACTCGTAATGACGTCCGAAAAGAACCCGCTGACCGAAGGCTATCAACCCGTCACCTGGAATTTTAAACTTCTCGCCCACGATATGCTTGGCGGCTTCGGCGGCATGGGCGAAGGCATGTCGGTGCAGATTGCGCCCGATGGGCGGCGTATCATCTGGCTGGCGCACGAAAGCGCACCGAAGAATTTTACCGCCGTCGACGTGTCCGATCCGCGCAAGCCCAAAGTGGTGTGCCAGACCGATTTGCCGCACGCCAATATGCGTTCGAATTCGCTGGAGACCTGCGGCAACATGATGGCGGTCGCCTATCAGACCTCAAAGAAGGATCTGCAACCGGCAGGCTTCGAGCTGTTCGACATTTCGAAGCCGGAGAACCCGAAGTCGATCGGCTTCTTTGATTGCTCCGGGCCGCATTCGCGCGGCGTGCACCAACTGTGGTTTTGCGACGGCGAATACGTGCATTGTGCGTCCGGCTCACGCGATTTCGTGCCGACCAATCCCGGTGACGATCAGTTCTATCGCTGTGTCGACGTGCGCAATCCGTCGAAGCCGGTCGAGGTTGGCCGCTGGTGGATGCCCGGCACGCGCCAAGGCGACAACGTCATGCCGCCCACGCGGCATCCGATCGACAAAGGTTTCCGCGCCCACAACACCAACGTCTATCCGCAACGGCCGGACCGCTGCTATCTCGCTTACATCGACGGCGGCATGTTCGTGCTCGACATTTCCGACAAGGCGAACCCGAAGAAGATTTCGCATTGGACCAATTCGCCGCCCTATACCGGCTTCATGCACACCATCGTGCCGCTGTTCGACCGCGGCCTGATGCTGGTAACCGACGAGTCGACCGAGAACAACGCCAAGGACTGGCCGAAGCTGATCTGGGTGCTCGATGCGCGCGACGAGACCAATCTCGTCTCGATCGCGACCTGTCCATTGCCCGATCACCGGATTTACGCGGCGGCGGGCCGCTTCGGCGCCCACAACATCCATGAAAACGTGCCGCTGCCGACTGCGTGGCAGAACGACCAGATCGTGCTCGGCACTTTCTTCAATGGCGGTCTGCGCGCCTACGACATCTCCAATCCCTATCAGCCCAAGGAAGTCGGCATCTTCATGCCGCCGGCGCCTCCCGGCGCGCCGACCGGCACCATTCAGATGAACGACGTCTTCGTCGACGAGCGCGCCATCGTCTACACCGTCGACCGCCATGTCGGCGGGCTGTACATCCTCGAGATGGATTTCTGATTTGCTCGATCTGTTCCCCTCGCGCGAGGCGAGCCCATTCGGGCGGCGGCTCAAGCGCGAGCGTGGCGCCCGGATTCCGGTGACTGTGGTCACCGGCTTTCTCGGCGCCGGCAAGACGACGCTGATCCGGCGGTTTCTCAGGTCGCCGGAAGGTCAAGGCACCGCAGTGATCGTCAACGAGTTCGGCGCTGTCGGGATCGACGACGCGTTGGTGCGCGACAGCGCCGAGGAAACCATTCTCCTCGGCAACGGCTGCCTGTGCTGCATCACCCGTACCGATTTGCAGGTCGCGCTGCGCCGGCTCGTCTTCGACCGCGAGCGCGGCACGGTGCCACCATTCGCCCGCGTCCTGATCGAGACGTCGGGGCTTGCCGATCCGGCGCCGATCCTGCAGACCTTCTCCACCGATCGCGCGCTCGGCGGCGAATTTCACATCGACGTCGTGCTAGCCGTGGTCGACGCGGTAAATGGCGAAACCTCGCTCGACGATGCCGCCGAAGCGCGCAAGCAGGTTATTCTCGCCGACCGGCTCATCGTGTCGAAGACCGATCTGGCGACGTCGGCTACGGTCGAGCGGCTGACGCGCCGCCTGCAGCAGCTCAACCCGCGCGCCACCGTCGACATCGCAGTTGCCGGCGCGCTCGACCCGGGGCGCATGATCGAGCCAACGGTGCGAGAGCGGTCCGGCTTCTTCGCCGAAGCCGAGCACGGCGACGACGTGAAGAGCTTCGTGATCGTGGAGGCGCAGCCCATCGACTGGCCCGCTTTCGCGCGCACCATGGAAACGCTGATCGCGCTGCGGGGCGGCGATCTCCTGCGCATCAAGGGATTACTCAACGTCAAAGGCTGCCGCGGCCCGGTGGTCGTGCAATACGTCCAGCACCTCGCCCACCCCCCGGTCGAGTTGCAGGAATGGCCGGATGGCGACCGTGGCAGCCGCGTCGTCTTCATCACCCGCAAAATCGCAGAGCGCGAGGTGCGCGACCTGTTTGCGGCGGTGCAGGCGCTGGCAAAAAGCGAAGCTTAACCCGCCGTCAACCCGCCGCGATCCCAGCGACGCAGCGCTTGAGCGCCGCGATCAAATCGGCGCTGTGCACGAGGTGGCCTTCTTCGGCGCGCAGGATGCGTTCGAACGCCCGGCGCTTGAGCGCCGGCACATCGATGCCGTCATGGTGCGGACCGGCAGCATCGCAGACGATGTCGATCAGCCGCTCGGCGGCGTGCAGGCGGCCGAGCAGATAGTCGTTTTCACGGTAGCGGCGCGAGAAGAAGCCGGCGAAATTGTTGAAGCCGATGCCCTTGAGGCTTTTGATGCCCGCGAATCCTTTGAGCGTATGCACCTCTTCCGGGCTGATGCGATCGACCAGGATTTCGCGCAATTCGCCGGTACCGCGCCCGGTGGCCACCGGGAACGTCAGCACGTCCCAGAACGGAAAGCCGAGATAATTGATCAGGACCTCGCGGCGCGCTTCCGGACGCCATTCGGCCGGATTGAGCGTCGCCAGCAGTTCGTCGAGATCGCGCGTGCTGGCGTTGAGGTCGATTTCCTTACCCAGTGTCTCGATCAATTGGTCGATGTTCTTGGCCTCGCCGCCGGCGACGAAGCGCTGCGCATAAGCCGCGAGGTCCCGAGTCTCCGCCGCCGACGGCGGATGACGGAACAGTTTCTCCACCAGCGCATGAACGCCGGAGCTGAAGAACGCCGGCTCCTCGCATTGCTGCAGCACGTCGAGCTGCAGATAGAAGGCGCGCTTGAGGCGGTCCACTACGGCGGGATCAAGCCCGGGAAACCGCCCTTCATCAAGCAGCCGATACAGCCGGTTCTGTCCTTCAATCAGGAAATGCAGCCGGCGCCGCCGATAATCGACGTCGAAAGCGAGGAAAAATTCGATCCAGAGCGGCAGTCGGGCATGCGCGGCGGCCTCGTGCTTGAGCGCGTCGCTGCCGGCCTTCTGATAGACGATGCCACGCGAAACCGCCCAGGCATTGACGATTTCCTCCGCGGCGCGGGCGAGCGGCGAAGTCAGCGGCACGCCGCCGATGGTCGCGATCATGCGTGCGACGAAGCCGCGCACGGACGTCATCTTCAGCCGCACATAGCCCTCATGAGCGAAGCCGGCTTCGCGGGCGACGCGGTCGTTGACCGTTTCGCGCCAGTGGCGGATGTCGTCATGCGTGAACGGACCGTCGAGCGGCTTGTCGATCACGTCGCCGACGAGCTCGGTGACATGCGGCCGCGCGTTTTCGATGATCGACTTGATGCCGCGCACCTGGGCATTGAGGCTGTTGACCCAGGCAAGCTCGTTGGCGATCGGCTGATCGGACGGCAAGTCCGAGAGCGCGCCTTTGATGGTCGAGAAGAAATTGGGCACATCATGGCGGGATGCCCCGGCAATGGCGGCGGGTTTGGCGTCGATGAAAATAAGCCGCCGGTCGACGTCACGATAGGCGGAGCGATTATGGATCGCCGTGATCGCCTCGCGGAACGGCCGGTTGTTCAGCACCGCGCCATCGATGAACGAAGCGGTGACCGGATCGATATCGGCGCGGAGATGACGTTCGAAATTGCGCACGATGAACTCCTCGCGCCGCGGCCACGGCGCGCCGCGGCTAGCGAGGAGCGCGTCCATCTCGACGATCTGCGCCGGCGGAAACGCGCCGGGAAAGCATGAAGTCGCGCGCGCGGCGAACGCGAGTCCCGGCGCGTTGTCCATGTCGAAGTCGCTCTCCACCTCGCCGCCGGGTCGACGGCGATATTTGAAGTGCAGCACGTGGCGGTGCTCGCGCTCGTGAACGACGGGCGGATCGTGAATCTGCAGCGGCTGCCGATAGCCGTAAAAGTCGGTCAACGTGACGAACAGGTCGAGGCCCTGGCCGGACGGCAGAAGCGACGCGGTCGGCGTCTTCGGCTCGCCCATGGCGATGGCGGCGTCGTACATCAGCCCGGCCATGATGGGACCGGAGAACGGCGGCTTGAACCAACGCGAGCGCAGGAACAGCGAGAGCTTCTGGCGCACCTCGCGGTCACGCACCGCGTCGAGCATGCCGGTGGCCGCCGCCGCCCAGATGAAGGGCTTGAGAATCCATTTGCTGGCCGCGCGGGCGCGCGCCTCCGGCGCGAGCAGCACGGTGACGTCGGCGTTCTCCAACCACAGATCGCGCAACGGCGAGGTCGACAGGTCGTGGCTCAGTGCTCGCGCCAGCATGCTGGCATTGATACCGCCGGCGGACGCGCCGGCGAGTGTATCGACAATGACGCGCAGCTCGAGCTTGCGGCCGATGTCGCGCAGCAAGGAGAAATAATCCGCCTCGGTGTCGTATTCCGGATCGGCGGCATCGGCGTAATCGAGGAATTCGGCCTTGGCGCGCTGCGCACGGTCGGTAATGCGGTGCAGCGCGCTCGAGGCACGCACCAGCTTCAGGATTTCCTTACAGATGCCGTGGATATAGACCGCAAGCGAAACGCCGCCGAAGCAAACGAGCGCAATGCGGAGTTCTTTCTCGCGCAACAGCAAACCTCCCGAGCGTGCGGCGCTGTCGGTCGCTTGTGCGAAAGTCCGATTCGGATTGGACTAGAACTTCGGCCGATATGCAATGCGCGGCGGGGGCCTATCCCCCGCCGCGCGGATGGTTCCAGCCCGCAAGGTGCAGGCGCAGGCGGCCGATCAGCCGAAGGTGAAGGCGTCGTGATAGGCGCCCTGCACGCTGCCGCCGGGCACCGGCCCGCCGCCCGGCACGTGGACCATGTTGCCGATCACCGCGCAGGTGGCGCCATGCAGGCCGTGGCGCGGGATCGCCATCGGAGTGAGCGCCTCCCAGCTGTCGGTTTTGGGGTCATAGGCCTCGTTGGTTCCGAATACGCGGCCGGTCGCCTCGCCGCCGAACACCACGATCTTGCCGCCGATATAGACGCAGGACGGGCCGCTGCGCGCGGTCGGCAGCGGCGCGCGGAATGTCCAGCCATCGGTTTTCGGATCGTAGACCGCGTTAAGCGAGGTGTTGAAATCATATGAGTCCATGCGCCCGGCGATGGCGTGGATTTTGCCGTCGACCACAGCGACGCCCATGTGATCGCGCTGACCGACGAAGGGCTGCGTGCCGGTCGAGCCGCGCATAGCGGCGCGGTCCGAGTATTTGTCGGTCGCCGGATCATAGACTTCGTGCCATTCCACCGAACGCACGTCGCGGCCGCCGAGCAGATGGATTTTGCCGTCGAGCACAATTGCCGAAATCGCACCCCGCGGCCGCGACAGCCCGGCGATCGGCGCCCACTGGTCGGTCGCCGTGTCATAGACGAAGCATTTGGAATGCGGGCAACGGTTCTGCTCGACAAAGCCGCCGAAGGTATAGACCTTGGTGCCGATCGAGACGCCGGCGACGTGATTGCATGGATGAGGGAACACCGCCTTCAGCGACCATGACTTCGCCGCGGGGTCATAGACCTGATGAAAGTTCTGATCGACGCGATGTTTGGCATAGCCGGCGATGACATGGATTTTCCCGCCGCATTCGATGACGGCATGCTCGCCGGTCGGGATCGGCAGCCGCGGCTGCTCGACCCATTTGCCCGGATTGGCAGCCTTGGGCGCTACGCTCGTCATGTAGCGCTGTTTCTCGACGGTCTTGGGGATGTCGGTAATCGACTTGTCGGTGAGCCCGAGGAAAAGCGGAAGTTCCTGTTCTGCTGCCATGACTGACCTCAATTTCATTCGTTCGTGATCTGATGATGCGAAAACCGGTCGCCGCTTTCTCGTCTTTACACGGCGGCATATCCGGGAACGGCGTCCCGCAACAATTTGCGCGTCAACTCCACGCCCTCGCGGGCGACGTCGTAAGGCGAGCGCGCCCATAGCTCGGGATTGGGCGCTTCATAGCTCAGATAGCCAGTATAATTTTTCTCCGCCAACAGGCTGAGCATTTCGCGCCATTTGACGACGCCTTTGCCGGGCGGCAGGCGATCGGTCGGCCGAGCCACGCCCGTCACCGGATTGGGCGAAAGATCGCTGTACTGGAAGCAGAAGATTTTCTCCGCTGGCACGCTCTCGAAGCCTCGGCCGCCGGCGCCGCTCCGCGTGAAGTGATAGGCGTCGATCAGATAACCGCAATTCTCCTTGTTGGCGCCGTCGAGCAGCTCCTTCAGGACCGCAAGCTTGTTGAGCACCGGATGCTGCGAATTGAATTCGATGGCGAGGCGCAGTTTGTATTCGGCGGCGATGTCGCCGGCGCGCTTGAGATATTCGATCGCGTCCTTGATCGAGCCTTGGAACGGGCCCGGCGCGCTCATCAGCATGGTGCAGCCGAGCGCGACCGCGTTCTCGCAGGATTCCCGGAACACGCCGAACAGCCGCTTGCTTTCGTCGCCGGTGGCGAATAGCCAACCGTATTCGACACCGAGCACGCCGACCGGAATGCCGGCTTTGCGAATGAGGTCGAGCACCTGCGCGTTGCTCATGCCGGCATCGAAGCAGCGCTTGAAATCGGTGCGGCGCAGCTCGACCGCATCATAGCCGGCGACGCGCGCGGCATCGAGCGCGGTGGCCAGCGGCGTGGTGTCGATCGTCCACATATGCAAAGCGAGCCGGCCAAATTTCTCCATCATGCTTTCGGGCTCCGTTACGGGTGGTGCGTGGTGTGATGGCGACCTGCCGCCATCGGGACGGCCGATCGATGCCGGGTCGAATGCGCCGTTATTGGCCTCCGGATCCAAGGATGTAAAGCCCCGCCTCCGCAACGTTGAGGTCATGGCCTCATTCTGGTTAGATGTCCGCGTTCGACCCCCGGCCAATAATCGATAAGTCGATTTTGCGCGAGCAGCGTGGTTCCTAACTCCGCCTAACGTCATCGCCGCATAAGCCTAAGCAAGTCATGACGCAAAAATTCGAATTCACCATTGACGGCAGACCGGTCAGCGTTGCCCTCGATAACGAGGAGACGCCGCTCCTGAATGTTCTGCGCAATAATCTTGGCGTCATGGGCACGCGGTTCGGCTGCGGGCTGGATCAATGCGGCTGCTGCATGGTGCTGATCGACGGCGCACCGGAGAAGAGCTGCTCGAAACCGGTATGGAGCGTCGCCGGCAAGGCTGTCATCACGGTCGAGGGACTGGGCACACCGGAGCGCCCGCACTCGCTGCAACAGGCGTTCATCGACGAACAGGCCGGCCAATGCGGCTACTGCCTTGCCGGCATCCTGATTTCGGCCAAAGCGCTGCTCGACCGCAATCCGCAGCCGACGCGCTCGGAGATCGCCGAAGCGCTCGACGGCAACATCTGCCGTTGCGGCGCGCATAACCGGATCATGCGAGCAATCGAGAAGGCGGCGGCGCGGCTGCGCATGGCAACGAACGCAGGGGCACGGCCATGAACGCGCCTGTGTTGCCCGGCCCGCTCGCCGACAATCCGCGCCTGGATCGTTGGGTCACGTTCTCGGCGCCCGGCAAAGTCACCATCGGCACCGGCCGCGTCGAACTCGGCCAGGGTGTGCTGACGGCGATGGCGCAGATTGCCGCCGACGAGCTTGGGGTCGCGATGGCGCGTATCACCATCCGCTCGGGCGATACCGAATTCACGCCGAATGAGGGCTATACCGCCGGCAGCCAGTCGATCCAGTTCGGCGGGGTGGCAATGCGGCAGGCCTGCGCCGATGTGCGCTGCCTGTTCATTGAACAGGCGGCGAAAGTACTTGGCTGCGCGGTGGGCGACCTCGGCATTCGCGACGGCACCATTCTTCGTAACGGCAATCCGACCGACCAGGATTACTGGACGCTCGGCAGCGCTGTCGACCTCACTACCATGGCAACCGGCAGCGGCAAGCGCAAGGCGGTCGCTGATTTCGCCAGCATCGGCCAAAGCAGCGCGCGGCTCGATTTGCCGGCCAAGATTTTCGGCGAACGCGCCTTCATCCACGACATGGTGCTCGACGGCATGGTGCATGCGCGCGTGGTGCGTCAGCCCAATCGCGGCGCCGCCATCGAAGCCGTCGACGAAGAGGCGATCAAGCGCGCCGCCAAGGCGCCGGTCGAATTCGTCCGCAACGGTAATTTCCTTGCCATCGTCGGCAATGACGAGAGCGCGCTCGATGCCGCGGCGCTCGCAGCTTCCGATCATGTCACCTGGAAAAACGTCGAGAAGCCGACGCCGCTGCAGCAAGAAGCAGCTTGGCTGGTGCAGCGCCCATCGGAAGATCGCTTGATCGGCCCCGCCGAGCCGGCTGATGCTCAAGGGCGCGAGCGCTTCGAAGCGACCTACACCAAGCCACATATCGCGCACGCCTCAATCTCGCCGTCCTGCGGGCTCTCGCTCTACAAAGACGGCCAGCTCACGGTATGGACCCATTGCCAGGGCGTGTTCCCGCTGCGGGCCGCGCTTGCGCGCGCCCTCAAACTCGATGCAAGCAAAATCATCGTGCAGCACGTGCAGGGTGCCGGCTGCTACGGCCATAATGGCGCCGACGATGCCGCCGCCGACGCCGCCATCATCGCGATGAAAATGCCAGGCAAGCCGATCCGCGTGCGCTGGCGACGCGAGGAAGAATTCATCTACGAGCCGAAGCAGCCGGCAATGACCGTCAAAGTGCGGGCGCTTGTGGGTACCGACGGCAAGCCGTCCGACTGGACCGCAGAAATCTGGAGCGGCAATCACAACGGCCGCCCGGGTGGGGGCAATGCGCTGCTGCCCGAGGAAGCCCTTCCCGATTACACGCCGCTGCCGCCTGCAAACGAAGTACCCGAGGCGAACGGCGGCGGCGCCACCCGTAACGCCGAGCCGCTGTACGACATAGCGCAGAAGCGAATCATACATCACCTGGTGCGCGAGACGCCGGTGCGTGTCTCCTCGTTGCGCGGGCTAGGTGCGATGGCCAACATCTTCGCGCTCGAATGTGCGGTCGACGAACTCGCCGAACGCACCGGCCAAGACCCGGTCGCCTATCGCCTGTCGATCACCTCCGACCCGCGCGCCCGCGCGGTCATCGAGAAGGCAGCCGCCATGGCGAATTGGGATACGAATGCGCCGTCCGGCGCCGGCCGCGGCCGCGGCATTGCCTTCGCCCGCTACAAGAACCGCGCCGGCTATGCCGCCGTCGTCGTCGAGCTCGACGTCGAGGAGACTATCCGCCTGCGCCATGTATGGTGCGCGGCGGATGCCGGCCTCGTCGTCAATCCCGACGGCGCCATCAACCAGCTCGAAGGCGGCATCATCCAATCGGCGAGCTGGGTGCTCAAGGAACAGGTCCACTTCGACAACGGCGTGAGCTCGCTCGACTGGGAAACCTACCCGGTGCTGAAATTCAGCGAGGTGCCGGAAATCGATATCGAACTCATCAACACCAAGGATGAGACGCCGCTCGGAGTCGGCGAGGCGACCGCCGGCCCTACCGCCGCGGCGATCGGCAACGCGGTGTCGCACGCCCTTGGCGCCCGCATCCGTGACCTGCCGATGACCCGCGAGCGCATCATGGCAACGCTACTTAAGGACTAGACTTCGGAATGTTAGCGGGGATGAAGTGCCGGCCGCCTCCGGGCCCCCGCCCGCGGACGTCGGCCTCGGATTTGCCGCAACGCCGGAATAGGCGCCCACTGTGTGATAGGTTGCGACCTTCGGGGGCGTCCAGAAAGGGAGCTCACTTTGCTTCGAGCGCGCCGATTGCCGGCTGCCGCGACGGCATTGTTGCTGATCGCGAGCGCCTTTTCCGCATCGCTTTTCCTTGCCGGAAGTGCACGGGCAGAAACTGCCCCGGGCAGCTGCGAAGAAGCGGCCCAGATCGCGGTCTTGCCTTCCCCGCTCGCACCGTGGAAGGGCGCACCCTTGCAGGTCCTGGTCGCCGCGGAAAAGCCGCTCCAGGGAGAGCTTTCGCTGATCGCCCCCGACGGCAGCACCGCGGCCAAATCAGCCGCTCCGGAGGGGGGGCCGCCCTCTTACTGGTTCGCGGAAGTGGCATCGCCGGCGGCTGGGACCTGGCGCGCGACGCTGACACTCAATGGCGCACCGGCCGGCTGCGGCACGATCACGCGCGACATCACGGTGAGCGCCGGCAAACCGCCAGGCCTGGAGGGAAAGCCAGGAAGTCTCTGGCCTATACGGGCGTCCTGGAATCGGGCGACGGAGAATCTCTATTCGGCATGGATCGCAATGCTGTTCGACGGGCCGCTTGACCAGGAGCTGTCGTGGAAGACGTGGGTCGAAGTGTTGCACGACCGTTCCCGCAACATGCTGTTCAACTATCTGGGTCTCGGCGAAGACAATCTGCTGAAAGCCACGCGCCCCGACTGCGCGGATTTCGTTTATTTCTTGCGCGCCTATTTCGCCTTCAAGATGGGCCTGCCGTTTGGCTATTCGAACTGCTCGCGCGGCAACGGCGGCGCTCCGCCGAAGTGCTACCAATGGTTCGATATCGAGCATCCCGAGGTCACGCGCCCGGCGGCGCCGCCGGAGCAAGCCCCCGAACAAATTGCCGCCGCCCCGGAGCCGGCCCCAGAGCCCAATGCCCTGCAAAAGCTGTTCGCTTCGCCGGCTCCGCCTCCGGCACCCCCACCCACGCCGGTGAAGCCACCCGCGCCAAAGCCGCTGGGGCTTGCAGCATCGTTCGCCAGGTATTTGCCTGCGGTCGCCGACGTCGTCCAAACTGGAGCCGTGCGCGTGTCGGCGAGCGATGACCGCACCGACTTTTACATGGTGCCCCTGACGGAAGCGACACTGCGCCCAGGCACCGTTTACGCCGACCCGTATGGACACGTTCTGATGCTGGTCAAACGCGTATCGGAAGCGAGCGGTGCGCCGGGCGTTTTCCTCGCCGTTGACGCGGAGCCCGACGGGTCGGTCACGCGCAAGCGCTTTTGGCGCGGCAATTTCCTGTTCGTGCACGACCCGGCACTCGGCAGCCCCGGGTTCAAGCGCTTTCGGCCGATCGTGCAGGAGAAGAATGGCGCCTTGCGACGGCTGACCAACGCCGAGATCGCCAAGGACCCGCAATATGGCGACTTCTCGCTGGAGCAAACGAAGCTCAGCGTCCAGGATTTTTACGATCGCATGGACGATGTGATGTCGCCCGAGCCGCTCGATCCGGCGCGGGCGATGGAGGACGCCATCACCGACCTCGACGAACAGGTGAAGACGCGTGTTACCTCGATCGATAATGGGCGACAATACGAGGACAAGAAACCGGGCGTGGTGGAGATGCCGAACGGCCCGTCGATTTTCGAGACCACCGGCGCCTGGGAGGATTATTCGACTCCGGCGCGCGACTTTCGCCTGTTGATCGCGATCGATGTGGTGCGCGGCTTTCCCGATCACGTCGCGCGGCGGGCCGAGCGCTACGCGATGGGCGGCAAGAGCCCGGCGGACGTGAGAGCCGAATTACAGGGCGTGCTGGCGTCGGAGCTTGCGGCGCGGAAATTCACTTATACGCGCAGCGACGGCTCGCAGTGGACGCTGACGCTCAGGGACGTCATCGATCGCGCGGCTGACCTGGAAATGGCCTACAACCCGAACGATTGTGTCGAACTGCGCTGGGGCGCGCCGGCGGAGAGCGACGAGGCGTCGACCTGCAAGCGCCACGCGCCGGCGGCACAGCGGGCCAAGATGACGCAATATCGCAGCTGGTTCCACGAGCGGCACTGGCCGACACCGTCGGGCGCCTAGCGCTCTCGCATAGTGCGGCACCGCCTGCAGCGGCGCCGCTGGCGCTAGGGTCCGGACTCAATTGATCCACCAAGTGAGGGCGGCTGCCAAGTGGATGGCAGAAAGATAAATGTCGGCTCGTTTGTCATAGCGCGTTGCGATGCGCCTGAAGTCCTTGAGTCGGCAGAACATGCGTTCGATGAGATTGCGCAGCTTGTAGGCCTTCGGATCGTAGGAATGCGGATGCTTGCGGGTCGGGTTTGGCGGGATGACAGCTTTGACCCGGCGTTCTGCGAGCCAGTCGCGCAGGCTTCTTGCGTCGTAGGCGCGATCGGCCAGCAGGCGACGAGGCAACCGGGCGGTGGCCAAGAGTTCTTGGGCGCCAGCGAGATCGTGGCTGTTACCGGGTGTGATCAAGAATGAGAGTGGCCGTCCCTGATCGTCAGTCAACGCATGGATTTTGGTCGTGCGGCCGCCGCGCGAGCGACCGATCGCGTGCTGGAAGGCCCCCCTTTTGCGCCCGCAGCCGAGCGATGCGCCTTGATGTGTGTGCTGTCGATCGACATCGTCCCCACCATGCCGGTCGACCCCGTCAGCGCGTAGAAAATATCGCCCCAGATGCCCTGTCGGCTCCAACGGTTGAAGCGATTGTAGACCGTCGTGTAGGGGCCGTAGTCCGTTGGGCAATCCCGCCAACGCGCGCCCGAGCGCAGCATGTGCATGATCCCGCTGATAACGCGCCGATCATCGACACGATGGGCTCCACGCCGACTCTGCGGCAAGAGGGGTTTAATCCGCTTCCACTGCGCATCATCCAGCCAATAGAGTTGCTTCCTCATCAAGGCCTCCTCGATTCGGAAACCTTGAATCACAACTCACGCCGCGCTGGAATCCTTATTGAGTACAGACCCTAATCCGATTCCCGGTTCCTAGCGTGTTCCCAACGCGCCAATTTGGGAATAGCTTTTGCCTCAGCGCAATGAAGCGGCATCGGGACGCACCGGCACATGCGGGAAAGCCCGACGAACAGCCGCCACGCTTGAGGGAGGTTGCCCGCCATGAACCAAAACTTTTCGCTCAACGTCA
The DNA here is from genome assembly GCA_963731805.1 of uncultured Alphaproteobacteria bacterium. GTDB lineage: Bacteria > Pseudomonadota > Alphaproteobacteria > Rhizobiales > Xanthobacteraceae > BOG-931. The sequence continues at coordinate 457,312 of CAVSWY010000020.1, read as the reverse complement.
ACGGCAAGGCCCATAAGGTCGAGGCCGATCCGGATATGCCGCTGCTCTATGCTTTGCGCGACGATCTCGGACTCAACAATCCCCATTTCGGCTGCGGGCTCGCTCAATGCGGCGCCTGTACCGTGCATCTCGACGGCAAGGCCGTGCGCTCATGCGTGACGCCGCTGTCGGATGTCGGCGACAAGAAGATCGTTACGCTCGCCGGCCTCGGCACGCCCGAGAAGCCGCATCCGCTGCAGGCCGCCTATGTCGCGGAAGACGTTCCGCAATGCGCCTATTGTATCAACGGCTGGATCATGACCGCCGCGGCCTTCTTGCGCGACAACAAGAAGCCGACCGACGATGATATCCGCACCGCGCTGCACGGGCTCAAATGCCGATGCGGCACGCATATGGCCATCCTACGCGCCGTCAAGCGCGCCGCTGCGATGATGGGTTGAGGGAGGCCGCCATGACCAGACATGAAAAATCCGCACACTTTTCGCGCCGCAATCTGCTGAAGGCCAGTGGCGCGCTTGTTGTTTTCATTGGCGCACCGCACGCATTCGAGGCGGCTCGCGCGGCCGATGAGACGACGGCTGTCGGCACCAAGCCGCCGCTCACGCCGGATCAGCTTTCTTCTTATCTCGCCGTCAATGCCGACGGCACCGTGTCCACCTATTTCGGCAAGATGGACATGGGACAGGGACTGTCCGTCGCCATCCGGCAGATAGTGGCGGAGGAGCTCGACGTTCCGGTCAAGAACGTCGGGATTTCCATCGGCGACACCGCCACCAGCGTCAATCAGGGCGGCGCCTCCGGCTCGACCGGCGTGCAGGAAGGCGGCCGGCAGATGCGCATGGCCGCCGCCGAGGCGCGCCGCGTCCTGGTCGGGATGGCGGCAAACAAACTTGGGGTCCCCGCCGAGCAATTGAGCGTGACCGACGGCGTCGTCCACGGCAAAGACGATGCCGCCAAGCAAATCAGCTACGCCACACTCATCGGTGGGCAATATTTCAACGTTCATCTCGACTGGAACGGCAAATACGGCAACCCGCTTTACGCACCGGGCAAGGCGCAACCGAAAGATCCGAAGGACCATACCGTCGTCGGGCAGCCCGTACCGCGCGACGACATTGCGCCGAAAGTGTTTGCGCAAACGGATTTCGTCACTGACGTCAAAGTCCCGGGCATGATGCACGGCCGGATGATCCGGCCTGACATCGCCGGCGCTGTTCCCGTCAACGTCGACGAAAGCTCGATCAAGCACATCCCGTCCGCCAAGGTGGTGTGGGACAAAGGCTTCCTCGGCGTCGTCGCCGAAAAGGAGTGGGACGCCATCAAGGCGGCGAAGGAGCTCAAAGTCACTTGGTCGAACGCGGCGCCGCCGTTCATCGATCAGGCGGCGTTGTTCGAACACATCCGTTCTGCGACTGCGCGCAAGCACGAACTGGAGGGCGAGCAATCAGGCGACATCGATGCGGCGTTTCAGTCGCCCGCCCGCATCATCGAGGCCGAATACCAGTGGCCGTTCCAGTCCCATGCCTGCATGGGTCCGGCCTGCGGGCTGGTCGATATCAAGGACGGCCATGTCACCTGCTGGAGCGGCACGCAAAAAGCGCATTTCGTGCAGGAGGGAGTCGCCGCCATCCTGCAAATGCCGCGGGACGATGTTCGCGTGATCTGGACCACGGGTCCCGGCTCCTATGGCCGCAACGATGCCGACGATTGCGCCATGGACGCCGCGGTGCTCGCCAAGGCCGCCGGCAGGCCAGTGCGGCTGCAATATATGCGCGATCAGGGCACCGGCTGGGATCCCAAGGCGCCAGCGTCCATTCACAAGGTGCGCGCCGCGATCGACGCGTCGGGCAATGTCGTCGCCTGGGATTTCCTGAGCAAGGGTTTCTCCCGCGTCGACGTCAATACCAACGGCAGCAATCCGCGAGACACGCTGGCCGGTCAAACGCTCGGCGTCGCGTTGCAATCGGGTGACGGTTTCGGCGTGCCGGAGCAATCCTACGGCTTTGCCAATAAGCGCACCGCCTGGGAGACGATCGCGCCGCTGCTCGATCGCTCGTCGCCGCTGCGCACCGCGCATATGCGCGATCCGGTCGGGCCGCAGATCCATTTCGCCAGTGAATCCTTCATGGACGAAGTGGCCGCGGCACTGAACATGGACCCGGTCGAAATCCGTCTGCGCTATGTCAAAGACCCGCGCGACCTTTCCGTCATTAAGGCGGCGGCGGAGAAAGCCGGCTGGCAGACGCGGCCGTCGCCGCGCAATGACCAGAGCGGCGATCAGGTGTCCGGCCGCGGCATCGCCTACGCACAACGCGGCCAGACCCGCGTTGCTGTGATCGCCGAGGTCGAGGTCGACCGCTCGACGGGACGAATCTGGCCGCGCAAATTCACCGTCGCGCACGATTGCGGCCAGATCATCAATCCGGACGGCCTGCATCACGCCATCGAGAACAATGTCGTTCAGGCGACGAGCCGCACGCTGTGGGAAGAGGTCAAGTTCGACAATAAGAACGTCACCAGCGTGGATTGGCGGACTTATCCGATCCTGGAAGTCGACCAGACGCCGCAGCAGGTGGATATCGTGCTGATCAACCATCCGGAGATCGCACCGTCCGGCGCCGGCGAGGCGTCGAGCCGGCCGACGCCGGCGGCGATCGCCAATGCGGTGTTCGACGCCACTGGCGTACGCATCCGCCGCGCGCCGCTGTCGCCGAACTACGTCAAGTCGGCGCTGTCGTAGAAAATGCACCTCTCCCCGCCGTGCGGGGAGAGGTCGAGAGAGCGAAGCGAACGAGGGTGAGGGGGTGCTGCCGCGATTCTGAGCTAAGCGGCGACGCCCCCTCATCCCAACCTTCTCCCCGCGCGGCGGGGAGAAGGAGGAGCAAGCGGGGCGACGGAGCAATCCATCCATGCCGATCATCGCCAATTCGCTCGACGAAGCCCTGGCGCCGATCCTCGACGGCTGCATGTTGGCGGTGCCGCGGGAGTCCTCGGGCGTGCCGATGGCGGCGACGCGGGCGCTGATCTGCCGCGGCGTCAAGCGCCTGCATCTGGTCACGCTGCCGACCTCGACCTTGCAAGCGGATTTATTGATCGGCGCCGGCTGCGTCGACACGCTGGAAACCTCCGCAGTCAGCCTCGGTGAATTCGGTCCCGCGCCGCGCTTCACCGCCGCGATCCTGGCCGGCACGGTCCGCATGATGGACGCAACCTGCCCGGCGTTGCACGCGCAGTTCCAGGCCGCCGAGAAAGGCGTGCCATTCATGCCGCTGCGCGGGCTTCTCGGCTCCGACGTGCTGGCGCATCGGCCCGACTGGAAGATCATCGACAATCCGTTCGGCAACGACGATCCGATCGTGCTGCTCCCGGCGCTCAAGCCCGATGTCGCTTTGTTTCATGCGCCGATGGCTGATCGAATGGGGAACGTTTTCGTCGGCACACAGCGCGAACTTGTGACGATGGCGCACGCGGCACAAAAGACCCTTGTCACGGTCGAGAAGATCCACGAGGGCGATCTTCTGCGCGATCCGTTGCACGCGGCGGGCACCTTGCCCGGCTTCTATGTCGAAGCGGTCGCGGTCGCGCCGCGCGGCGCATGGCCGCTGCCGCTGCCGGATCACTACGGCATCGACGCCGCACACATGGCCGAATACGCCCGCCTTGCCGCGACGGCCGAAGGCTTTGCCGAGTATTTGCAGCGCTACGTGCATTGGCGAGAAGCAGTCGTTGCATGAGCGGCGTGCAGCCTGAATTCCGCGACGAGGAATTGCTCGCCGACGTGATCTGCCGGCTGATCGGCCAAGATCGCCAAAGTTTGCGTCATGTCGCAGTCGGCGCCGCCTCGCCAATCCCGGCGACCGCGGCGCTGCTGGCCCGCGAAAAGGGCGGCGGCCGGCCGTACGTCTCACTGCTCGGCAGCCGGGCGCACACCTTCTTCACCGATGGTGCGCGCGAATTGTTCGATTGCGCCGGCCAGGGCCGCATCGACGTATTCTTTCTCTCAGGCGGCCAGATCGACGGCGAAGGCAATATCAATCTGGTCAGCGTCGGGGATTACGATCATCCGAAGGCGCGCTTCCCCGGCTCGTTCGGCTCGGCCTATCTCTATTACGTGGTGCCGAAGGTGATCCTGTTCCGCGTCGAGCATTCGCGCCGCACGCTGGTGCCGAAGGTCGATTTCGTCAGCGCACCGGGCGGCAGCGCCGATAACGTATTCCGCCCCGGCGGCCCCATCGCGCTCGTCACCAATCGCTGCCTGTTCGACTTCGACCGCGCGCGCCGGCGCTTTCGGCTTGCCAGCGTGCATCCGGGACATAGCGTCGCGGAAGTCATCGAGAATACGGGCTTTGGCTTCGACCGGCCGGCAGACGTGCCGACCATACCGGCGCCGTCTGCCGAGACCTTGCAAATGATGCGTTCGGTCGTCGCGCCGATGCTGGCCGAGGTCTATCCGCAATTCGCGAAGAGCGTATTCGGCTTTGCCGCCTGACTGTTGCACCTCCCTCGGCATCATGGTCTTTATGCGCCCGCAACAGGAAGGAAGCGTCCGGTGAAGCAAGTGGAAGCGGGGGTGATCGGTGTCGGATGGATCGGGGGGCTGCGCGCGGACACGCTGTCGCGCACGGCGCTGGTCGACAAATTGCATCTGTGCGACATCAAACCGGACCGGCTCGCTGAGGTGAAGAAGCTTTACAACCCGGCGACCTCCACGCTCGACTACAACGACATCATCAAGGATGACGCCATCCGCGTCGTCTATGTCTCGACCACGCCGGAAGCCAACCACTATCCGATCGCGCGCGATTGTCTCAAATCCGGCAAGAATGTCATGCTGGAAAAGCCGATCGCGCTGGAATTGTGGGAAGCCGATGAGCTGATCCAGCTGGCCAAGCGCAACGGGCTGAAATTCACCATCGGCTATTCGCAACGCTTCAATCCAAAAGTCGCCTACGCCAAGAAGAAGATCACCGACGGCACGCTCGGCAACGTGGTCTCGGTGCTGGTCAGCCGCCATCTGTCGCGCGAGCTTGGCAAGAAGATCGCCAGCCGGGTTCGTCTATCGCCCGTCGTCATGGAATCGACCCACGACCTAGACTTCGTGTTCTGGCTCCTTGAGCCGGCCAAGCCGGTCCGCGTCTATAGTCAGGGCGCCTACGGCTATATGCAGCCGATCAACGGTTCGCACGACATCATGTTCACCACGGTCACGATGGACAACGGCGTCGTGGTGATGATCGGCGGCGGCTGGAATTTTCCGCCGAGCTTTCCGAATTACTGCTCGACCTGGATCGAGATTACCGGCACCGAAGGCGCACTCACCCTCGACGACACCCAGCGCGACAATTGGCTCAACACCGCCAAGCGGGGCCAGGAATTCCCGATGTCCACGATGCCCGGCGAATGGGTCGATCATGTCTATGCCGGCGGGCTGGGACCGGAGACGATGCATTTCCTCGAAGCCTGCATCCGCGACACGCCAGTCATGGTGACGCCGGAGAGCGCGCGGCGCGTGATGGAGACCTATAGCGCCGCCGATTTGTCGGCCGACCGCAACGAGCCGATCGACCTGCCGCTCTCCAACGAGACGATCTCGGGAATAGCCGAACTGAAAAAGAAAAACCGCGCGGGGCTGAACGTATGAAGAAGGGTGCAAAAGGCGTAGGCCTCGCCATTATCGGTGCCGGGCGCGTCGGCCTGTTCCGCGGCGAAGTGGCGGCGCGCCATCCCGCGGTGGAATGGATCGGCATCGCCGAGCTCAACCATAATCGCGGCGGCGACGTCGGCGCGCGCATCGGCGCCGATTTCATTACCACCAGCCATCGCGAATTACTGGCGCGGCCGGAAGTCACTTGCGCCATCATCGCCACCGACGAGCACCTGCATGTCGAGCCGGTGCTGGCCGCGGTCGAGCGCGGCGTGCCAATGCTGATCGAAAAACCGCTCGCCACCGATCTCGCCCAATCCGCCCGCGTGCTCAAGGCCATCACCGACGCCAAGCTCGACGCCGTGGTCGGCTACACCCAGCGCTTCCGCAGGAAATGGCTCGGCGCCAAGGAGAAGGTGCGCAACGGCGCGCTCGGCGATGTCACCATGGTGACCTCGCGTGCCTTCATGAATCGGCTCGTCGCCATCGACAATTACAAGCGCACCGACGATCCGTCGGCGATCTCGCCGATGGTGATTTCGGGCACCCACGCGCTCGACATCGTGATGTGGTATCTGGAAAAGAAAACGCCGGTCGAATGCTATGCGCGCTCGGTCGACAAAGTGCTCGGCCCACTTTACCAGGGCATCGATGCCACCGCCGGGATGATCATGTTCTCCGACGGAACGGTCCACAACCTCAGCATCTCGTGGGCGCTGCCAGTGACATGGCCCGGCGCGGTTTACAGTTTGGAAGTCGGCATCAACGGCACGCACGGCGTGCTGACCATCGACGACACCCATCGCGATATGGTGCTCGCCGTGTCGGCGCCGCAGAGCGAAGGCTACGCGCCCGACACGAGCCGTCTGGTGGACTTCATGGGTTCTTATCCGCCGGGCGACATGGTGCTCGGCGAGCTGCGCGGACCGATGGCCGACGAGACGGTGTCATGGCTCAACCGCATCTCACTCGGCCTGCCGACGCAAGCCGCGACCGCCGCCGAAGCGCATAACCGGCTGATGCTGACCAAGGCGCTCGATCTGTCGGCGAAGACCAAACAGCCGGTGAAGCTGCCGCTCGCGGCCTGACGCCGGCCGTCCCACCGAGTCAGAAACAGAAAAAATTCGGGGAGATCGAATATGATTGTTTCGCGCCGCAGTCTTATCGCAGGCTTTGCCGCCGCGCCGGCACTTACGCTGCTATCCAAAACAGCTCTCGCCGCAGGCTATCCTGGCCGGCCGGTCCACCTGATTGTACCGTTCGCTCCGGGCGGCAATGCCGACATCGTCGGCCGGATCGCGGGCCAGTTGATGGGCGACGGGCTGAAGGGCACCGTCGTCGTCGAAAATCATGACGGCGCCGGCGGCAGTGTCGGCGCCGCTTATGTCGCGCACGCCACGCCCGACGGCTACACGCTACTGGTCGGATCGAACGGCCCGCTGACCATCAATCCGATCCTGCATCTGCATCTCGGCTACGATCCCTTGAAGGATTTCCTGCCGATTGCGCTGACCAGCTACGTGCCGCATGCGCTTATCATGAGCAACAAAGTCGAGGCCAAGACGCTGGCTGACGTGGTCGCCGCGAGTAAGAAGTCGCCGGTCACCGTGGCGACGAGCGGCGTTGGCAGTGCGACGCATATGACGCTCGAACGGCTGAAGGCGGCGACCGGCGCGGACTTCACGCATGTCCCCTACCGCGGCGGCGGCGCGTTGATTGCGGACCTGATCGGAGGCAGCGTCGACAGCGCGATGACCGAGTTCTCCACCGCCCTGCCGCTGCACAAGTCCGGCCAGGCGCACATCGTCGCCGTCGCTTCGGCGCATCGGTCCGCTCTCGCCTCGGACATTCCGACCTTCGAGGAAAGCGGAGTGAAGGATTTTGTCGCGCAAAGCTATGTCGGCGTCGTGGCGCCGGCAAAGACGCCGTCCGACATCGTTAGTCAGCTGCAAAATTCCATAGCGCAAGGTTTGAAGCCGGGCTCGCCCGCGGCCGCACGTCTGGTGTCGCTTGGTTCGGAGGTTGCGACGCCCGAGCAGATGACGTCGGAAGGTTTTGCCGCGTTCATCCACGCCGACTACGCGGCGATGCAAGCTGCGGCAAAGGTCGCAGGCCTGCAGCCGCAGTGATCGCGGCGTTAAGCCGTGGCGCGACTACCCGATCGCGACCAGCAGCACTGCGACCTCGCTGACCTGCTCGAGCGCACCCAGCACGTCGCCGGTCTGGCCGCCGATCTGCCGCGTCGCGAGCCATGCCATCAGCGCGGCGATCGCGGCGAGCACAAGCACCGCCAACACGCCGTGACCAAAATGCAGGCCAAAGATGAGAATGAGAAACCCGATCACTGCTGCAGCGAGTACGGCTTCGCCCGGCGGCCGGCCGGCGTCGTGCGACAGCCCGTCGCTGCGGGCGGGCGGCAGCGCCAGCATGAGGGCCGGCATAGTAGCGCGCGCCGCGGCATGCGAGGCGATCAACGCCCACACCACTGCATGGGCGCTGGGCAGGCTCGCCAGCGCGCCGACGCGCAAGAGAAGCGACATCGCCAAAGCGCAGACGCCATAGGCGCCGATGTGGCTGTCGCGCATGATTTCGAGCTTTTGCTCACGCGTGCGGCCACCGCCGAAACCGTCGGCAGTATCGGCGAGGCCGTCTTCGTGCAGGCAGCCGGTCGCCAGCATCGTGGCGGCCACACTGAGCCCCGCCGCCGGCAATGGTGGCAGCCCGAGGCGATGGGCAATGCCATAGACGATCGCACCGATCAGGCCGACGAGGATTCCCGCGACAGGAAACGCCCACGCCGCGCCAGATAGCGAAGCGCCGGCAAGCAGCGTTGCCCGCAATAACGGCAAGCGGGTGCAAAATACGATGCTCGCTTTGAGCTCCTCGGCGCGGTTTTCAAGCCAGCTGTCGGAAATCGTCATCTCCCTGAGACCGTGTTAACGTTGCTGGGCGCTTTCCTGCGCGCGGAATTGCATCGGCATGACAAACTTTACCTCATTTTCCGACCTGCGCGCGGCCTGTCTCGACCTGCCGAGCGGGCATCCGGCGGCCAGCGCCGCCGTCGCCCAGCGCGAGGCGATCTTGACCAAGCCGCCGAAGAGCCTCGGCCGCCTCGAAGACCTCGTCGCCTGGCTGGCGCATTGGCAGGGCCATGCGCCGCCGCGGCTCGATCACGTCGAGATTCTGGTTTTCGCCGGCAACCACGGCGTGACCAAACAAGGCGTTTCGGCCTATCCGGCCGAGGTGACGGCGCAGATGGTGGCGAACTTCGCGGCCGGCGGCGCCGCGATCAACCAGCTTGCGAACAGCGCCGGCGCGAAATTGCGCGTCATTCCGCTGTCGCTTGAAACGCCGACCGCCGACTTCACCCAACAGCCGGCGCTGAGCGAGCGGGAATTCCTCGCCGAAGCGGCGACCGGCTATGACGCAGTGGCGCCGGACTGCGATCTGGTTTGCCTCGGCGAAATGGGCATCGGCAACACCACGGCGGCGGCGACCATCGCCGCGGCTTTGTTCGGCGGCGGCGGCGCGCGTTGGGCCGGCCGCGGCACCGGCGTCGATGAACACGGTTTGGCGCGCAAGCGCGCCGTGATCGACCAGGCGATCGCACACCATGTCGCCACGCTATATGATCCGTTGGCCGTAGCCGCGGCGCTCGGCGGCCGCGAGCTTGCCGCTATTCTTGGCGCCACATTGGCGGCGCGGCGGCGGCGCATTCCGGTCCTGCTCGATGGTTTCGTTTGCACCGCCGCCGTGGCGCCGCTGGCAAAGCTCCGCGCCGACACCCTGGCGCATGCCCAAGCTGGCCACGTCTCCGCCGAATCCGGTCACCGCATACTGCTTGAGGAAATGGGCTTGCATCCGCTCGTCGATCTCAACATCCGTCTCGGCGAAGCATCCGGCGCGGCGGTGGCGCTTTCCATCCTGCGTGCTGCGCTTGCCTGCCACACAGGGATGGCGACATTCGCCGAGGCCGGCGTATCGGACAAACCGGCCGACGTGGCGGAGCCGAAAGCGGCGGGCTGACCGATGCCGGACGACGGTGGGCAAGTGATCTGGCTGGCGGCCGGTCTGCGCACGCCATTCGTCGCAGTGGACGGTCCATTCGCCGATCGCAACTCGCTGAGCCTGTCGGTGCCGGTCGTTGCCGCCATGGCGCAGCAAGTCAACGGACCGATCGACTTCGGCATTTGGGGCGCCGTCGTCGGCAATCTCGCCTATACCAATCTGGCGCGCGAAATCTGGCTCGACAGCAAGCTCGATCCGCACGTGCCGACCTTCACCACCATCATGCAGTGCTCGACCAGCATGGTAGGAGCCTTCGAAGCCGCCGGAATGCTCGGACAGCGGCGCGCGGCGCTCGCCATAGTCGGCGGCGTCGAAAGCATGAGCCGCGTCGAATTCGGTCTCGGTATGAATTTATCGGTCTGGCTGCGGCGCCTGTTTCAGGCGCGCAGCACGCGCGACCGCCTGCGTGTTCTGCGCAAGCTGCGGCCTTCCGATATCCGCCTCTACGTGCCGGAAGTGAAGAACCGCGTCACCGGTCGCAGCATGGGCGAACACACCGAGGACATGGCGAAGGACTGGGCCATCAGCCGCCAGGAAGAGGATGAGCTGGCGCTCGACAGCCATCGCCGCGCGGTCGCGGCGCAGGATCGCGGTTTCTTCGACGATCTGATCGTCACCCTCGATGGCGTCACCAAGGATCACTTTCCACGCCGCGACACGTCGCTGGAAAAGCTCGCCAGGTTGAAGCCGGTATTCGACCGCACAAGCGGACGCGGCACCATTACGGCGGGCAACTCATCGCCGCTGACCGACGGCGCCGCCGGCCTTTGGGTCGCGACCGACGAAGGCCTTGCCCGCCTGCCGGCAAAAACGCCGCGCGTGCGCCTAGTCGATTTCGAAATGACTGCCGTGGATATTTTCCATGAAGGCCTGCTGATGGCGCCGGTCACCGCCATACCGCGGCTATTGGCGCGACACGGACTGAAATACGACGACATCGCGCTGTGGGAAATCCACGAGGCGTTCTCGGCGCAAGTGGCCTGCCACATCAAGTCGCTGCAGGACAAAGACTTCGTCCGCACCAAGGCCGGCATCGAGAACACGTTCGGCGGTTTTCCGATCGAGCGGATGAATCCGAACGGCGGCAGTGTGGCGCTCGGACATCCGTTCGCGGCGACCGGCGCGCGCATTTTGAGTCAGGCGGTCAAGGAACTCGCCGCGATGGCGCCGGGCAGCCGCGCCATCGTCAGCATCTGTGCCGACGGCGGCCTCGGCACCGTGACGCTTCTGGAGTGCTGAGCGTCTTTATCCCGCCGCAGCGGCAATGGCGTGGAAGAACGTCCCGGTGACGCGGCCGCGCCGGCTGCCCGATTTGCCAAGCGCGCGACCTTCGCCGTCACACAGTTCGGCGAAAAACTCATCATCGCCGCTCGAGGTCAACGTGGCGTAATGGAATTCGTGGCCGCGCACGACCGCGCCCTCCCTCCCCAAGACAGTGTCGGACAACAGCCGCGCGGTGCGGTAGCCGAGAAGCAATTTGCGCTTGGCGAAGCTCGTTGTGTGGCCGAGCAATCCGGTCATCGCGTGTTGCTTGCCCTGGGCATCTTGGATGCTTTCGCCCAAAACCATGTAGCCGCCGCACTCGCCGTGCACCGGACGGGTTTCAGCAAAGCGGCGCAGGCCGGACTTGAAACGATGCGCCGAGGCAAGCGCCTCGGCATGCAGCTCCGGATAGCCGCCGGGCAGCCAGCAACAATCGGCGTGCTCGACCGGCGGCTCGTCGAGAAGCGGCGAGAACGGAATAATCTCCGCGCCGGCACGGCGCCATGAATCGATAAGATGCGGATAGACGAAGCTGAACGCCCGGTCGTGCGCCAGCGCAATGCGCTGGCCGGGCGGCGGCAAAGCGGTCCCAAGGACATCACCGAGACCGAGACGAAGCGGCGTGGCCTTGGCGATCAGCGCATCCAGATCGAGATGGCGCTCGGCCATTGCCGCGAGACGATCGATCAGCGCGGCGAGATCGGCATGCTCGCCGGCCTGCACCAGGCCAAGATGGCGCTCCGGCAAAGCGAGTGCCGCTTCGCGCGGCACCGTGCCGAATACCGGCATAGCGAGCGCCGCGATGGCGTCTGCGACCAGCGCGCGATGTCTCTCGCTGGCCGCGCGATTGAGAATAACGCCGGCGATATGCACCGCGGGGTCATGCGAGGCGAATCCCCTGACGACGGCAGCCGCCGACTGCGCCTGCCGCGCTATGTCGAGCACCAGGACGACGGGGAGCGCGAAATGCGCGGCAAGGTCTGCCGTCGCACCGCGTTGGCCCGGCGTACCACTAGCCCCATCGAACAGACCCATCACGCCTTCGATGATGAAAATATCCGAGTCATCGGCGGCTCGCGCTGCCAATGCGTCGAGCAGCGCAGGCGGCATCGCCCAGCTATCGAGGTTGACGCTCGGCGCGCCGACGGCCGCCGCGTGGAACGCCGGATCGATGTAATCCGGACCGGTTTTCGCAGCCCGCACTTTGACGCCGCGCCGCGCCAGCGCCGTCAGCACTGCGAGCGTCACGGTGGTTTTGCCGGCGCCCGAGCTTGGCGCGGCAATAATGAGGCCGCGCGCCGTCATTTCGCGTCCTTGTCGGCCGGCGTAATTTCGGCGACGAGCCGCTCGCGCATGGTCACGATGTCGCCGATCACGACGATGGCCGGAGGTTCGAATTCCTGTTTGCGCGCCTCGCCGGAAAGTTTTTCCAAAGTCGACACCAACACGCGCTGCCGCGGCGTGGTCGCCGAGGCGATCACCGCCGCCGGCGTGGTGCCGGTGAGTCCCGCATCCATCAATGCGGCGGCGATCCGATCGAGATTGTGCATCACCATGTAGAGCACGATCGGCTGGCCGGCGCGGGCGAGCGGCGCCCAGTCGAAATCCTCCTCGGCGCCGTGACCGGCGGCGAAAATCACCGCCCGGTTGACGCCACGCAGCGTCGCCGGAATGGCGGCCGCGGCGAGCGCCGCCAAACCGGCGGTGACGCCGGGAATGATACGGAACGGGATGCCCGCTGCGGCCAGCGTCATCGCTTCCTCGCCGCCGCGGCCAAATACAAAGGGATCGCCGCCCTTGAGCCGCAGCACGCGCTGGCCGGCCCGCGCCAGCGCGACCAGCCGCTCGCTGATATCGGCCTGGCTCGCCGACGGCTTGCCGCCGCGCTTGCCGGCAAACTCCAGCCGCGCCTGCGATCCGGCCAATGCCAAGATGCGTTGATCGACCAGCGCGTCGTGGACCACGACGTCGGCCTGCGCCAGACCGGCCAGCGCATCGAGCGTGAGCAGGCCAGGATCGCCCGGCCCGGCGCCGGCGAGCCAGACGTGGCCGGGCTCGAAGACCGGAATGCCGGCGCGCTGCGCCGCCAAGGCGTCCCACGCCGTCATGACGCAAACCCGTCGTGACGACCGCGCCGGGCGGGACTAAAGCTTGGCACGAAGGGAGCATCATGGCCAAGCAGGATCCGCCGTTGCGCCGGGGTTGGACCACCGGGACTTGCGCCGCGGCGGCGGCAAAGGCGGCATTCGCCGCGCTCGTTACCGGCGAGTTTCCGGACCCGGTCGAAGTGACATTGCCGCGCGGTGAGCGGCCGAGCTTTGCGCTTGCCATGACGCGCAAGGACGGGAGCTCGGCGACGGCCGGCGTGGTCAAGGACGCCGGCGACGATCCCGACGTGACCCACGGCGCACTCGTCTGCGCAACGGTTCGTATCGGCGCCGTCGGAACGGGCGTGACATTTCGCGCCGGCGAAGGCGTCGGCACCGTCACGCGCGCCGGCCTGCCCGTTCCGCCGGGCGAGCCCGCCATCAATCCGGTGCCGCGCCGCACGATTCGTGACGCCATCGCCGAGATCGCCGACGCGGCCGGCCGCGCTGCCGATGCGGACGTGGAGATTTCGATTCCCGGCGGCGAGGCGCTGGCTGCGAAGACGCTCAACGGCCGGCTCGGCATCGTCGGCGGATTGTCGATCCTCGGCACCACCGGGATCGTCGTGCCCTATTCGTGCTCGGCTTGGATTCATTCGATCCATTCCGGGATCGAAGTCGCCCGCGCCGCCGGGCTGACCCACATCGCCGGCGCCACCGGCGCGAGCTCCGAGGCCGGCGTGCAAAAGCTCTACGGCCTGCCTGAGATCGCGCTGATCGACATGGGCGACTTCGTCGGCGGCATGCTGAAATATCTGCGCCGGCATCCGGTGGCGCGCGTCACCATCGCCGGCGGCGTCGCCAAGATGACCAAGCTGGCGCAAGGCCTGACCGATCTGCACTCCAAACGCGGCGAGGTCGACCTTGGCGAACTGGCGAACTTTGCCGCGGCGGCAGGCGGCGACGCGGAGCTTTGCCAGCGTATTCTCGGCGCGAATACCGCCGCCGAAGCTTTCACTCTCGCGCAAGATGCGGGCATTGCGCTCGGCGACGCCGTGGCACAGGCGGCGCAGCATACCGCCGAGGACGTTATTGCGGGCCGCGAAATTGGGGTCGAAGTCGTATTGTTCGATCGCGAGCAAAACCTGGTCGGCCGCGCACCGTTCAAGGATTAGGACGTTATTCACGCGGCGCCTCCACGGAAACGGCGGCGATAATCCGCGTCGTAGAGCGCGCTGTCGCGGAAATTTTCCGCGGCGAGCGCGCGGCCGACAAATATCAGCGCGGTGCGCTCGATCCGCGCTTCCGAAACTTTCGCGGCAATGTCGTCGAGCACGCCGCGAATGACCCGCTGCTGCGCCGAACTCGCCTGCACCACCACCGCAGCCGGACATTCGGCGCCATAGAACGGCGCGAGCTCTTTGACGATGGCATCGATCGCGTGAATGGCGAGGTGGATGACGAGCGTCGCGCCGCTGGCGGCGAAGGTGGCGAGCTTCTCATTGTCCGGCATGCGCGAGGCGCGGCCGGAAATACGCGTCAGCACCACACTTTGCGCGACTTCCGGCACGGTCAACTCGCATTGCAATGCCGCCGCGGCGGCGGCGAAGGCCGGCACGCCCGGCGTGAGCGTGTAAGGAACGCCGCGCCGATCGAGCCGGCGCAATTGCTCGGCGAGCGCCGAGTAGATCGACAGATCGCCGGACTGCAGCCGCGCCACGTCGAGCCCGGCGGTGTGCGCGCTGACAAACTCGGTCTCGATCTCGTCGAGCGACAACGGCGCGGTGTCGACGATGCGCGCGCCCGGCGGACAATAGGTCAGCAGCTCGCGCGGCACGATCGAGCCGGCATAAAGGCAAACCGCGCAGCGCGCGATGAGATCGCGACCCCGCACGGTGATGAGATCGGCCGCGCCGGGCCCGGCGCCGATGAAATGCACCGTCATGGCTTGGTCCATAGCCATTGCGTCACCGGCATTGCCGCGCGCCAGCCGGTCTTTTCACCCACCGCATCCGCGCGCGAAATCGCGATTCGGATCAATTCGCCACCGAGCGCAGCGTGGCGGGCGAGCAGCAGCGCCTCGGTCTCAAGGGTCACGGCGTTGACCACGAGCCGGCCGCCGTGCGGCAGCGCCCGCGCCGCGATATCGAGCACGGCAGGATCGCCGGCGCCGCCGCCGACAAAAATGGCTTGCGGCATTTCCAGGCCCGACAAGGCAGCCGGTGCCACGCCTTCGATAATGTCGAGCCCGGGCACGCCGAACGCCGCCGCGTTGCGGCGGATCCGTGCAGCGCGGTCGGCGCGGTGCTCGATCGCGATCGCGCGCATCGACGGATCGGCCAGCATCCATTCGATCGCAACCGAACCGGAGCCGGCACCAATGTCCCACAACAGCTCGCCGCGGCGCGGCGAAAGCGACGACAGCGTCACCGCGCGAATTTCGCGCTTGGTGATCTGGCCGTCGTGCTCGAATAAATCGTCAGCGAGGCCGGGCGTTCGTGCCAGAACGCGTGCGTCGGGTGCCTCTGTAACTTCGATCGCAACGACATTGAGCGCATCCGTTGTGCCGAGATCGAATCCTGCGGCCGTCGTGGCGCGGATGCGCTCGCGCGGACCACCGAGCGCTTCGAGCACAGTCAAGCGCGACGCACCGAAGCCGCATTCGGTCAGCAGCCTCGCTAGTGCGGCCGGCCCGTCGCCGTCGGAGGTGAGCGCGAGAATATCCGATACGGGCTGCAAATGCGGACGGACCAAATCGAGCATGCGGCCGTGCAGGGACAGCAGCACCGTCCGCTGCAACGACCAGCCGAGCCGTGCCGCGGCCAAGCTGAAGGCGGAGGCCGTCGGGAGGACGACCATCTCGCGTGCATCGATGTGCCGCGCCAGCACCGCACCGACGCCGTAGTGGAACGGATCACCCGAGGCGAGCACACAGACCCGCCGGCCACGATGGCGCAAAACCTCCGCTGGCGCGCCGTCGAACGGGCTCGGCCAAGGCCGCGAAGCACCGCGGATCAGCGGCGCGGCGAGACTAAGCTGCCGCCGCCCGCCAAATACGATCTCTGCAGCCTCGATCAGACCGCGCGCAACCGGGCTCAAACCGTCGACGCCATCTTCGCCAATGCCGACGATGGACAGCCAGCGCGTCGATACGGCAGTGTCGCGCGGGAGCAGCTCAGGATTTTGCATGCCACGCGTCCTCATTCTCGGCGGCACCACGGAAGGCCGACTGCTCGGCGAACGGCTCGCCAAGCGCGGCGATCTCGACGTGACGCTGTCGCTTGCCGGGCGCACCGCCGCGCCGGTCCCTCATGCCGTGCCGGTCCGCGTCGGCGGCTTTGGCGGCGCCGCGGGGCTTGCCGACTATCTCGCCGCGCAATGCATCGACGCTTTGATCGACGCGACACACCCCTATGCGACTATCATTTCGCAAAACGCCGCCACCGCCGCGCGCGACGGCACCGTGCCGTTTGTGGCCCTGCGCCGGGCGCCGTGGCGCACCGTGGCCGGGGACCGCTGGATCGAGGTGAACGATACCGGCGCCGCGGTACGCGCCATCGGCGAGACATCGCGCAGCGTCTTTGTCGCGCTCGGCCGCAACGAGCTCGGGCCGTTTACCGGCGCGCCGCAGCACCGT
This sequence comes from uncultured Alphaproteobacteria bacterium, assembly GCA_963731805.1. Taxonomy (GTDB): domain Bacteria; phylum Pseudomonadota; class Alphaproteobacteria; order Rhizobiales; family Xanthobacteraceae; genus BOG-931. Next base: position 440,613 of record CAVSWY010000020.1, on the reverse strand, counting down.
TATCTGGTCCGCAGCGTCGACCCGGTCGATCCGCCACTGCCATTGCCGCATGTGTCCTACGTCACCGCGCGCGGCCCTTTCAGCGAGGCCGACGACCGCGCGTTGATGGTGGAGCATGACATCGAGATCGTCATTGCCAAGAACAGCGGCGGTAGCGCGGCCTATGGCAAAATCGCAGCAGCCCGCGCGCTCGACATTGAGGTCATTCTGCTGCGCCGGCCGCCCGCACCGGCGGGGCCCGCGGTCGACACGATCGAGGATGCCATCGCTTGGCTCGATCATGCGCTCACCTCGACCGCGGCGCGCGGCGTATAAACGAGCGGCGAACGCCCGGGCCGTGCGATGACGCGCGTCTCACGGGTGCCGACAATCACCAGCGTCGCCATGTCGGCGGGCGTCGCATCGGCGTCCGCGAGCGACGCGACGCTCACACGCTCGTCAGGCCGGCCCACCGCCCGGCCGAACACCACGGGCGTCGTCGCTGGCAGATGCCGGCGCAGCCGTTCCACGGCGTTGCCGAACTGCCATGGGCGCGCCCGCGACACCGGATTGTAAAGCGCGATAACAAAACCCGCGCTCGCCGCCGCATCGAGTTGGCGCTCGACCAAGTCCCAAGGCTTGAGATTGTCGGACAGCGACAGCGCGCAGAAATCATGGCCGAGCGGTGCACCGATTTTCGCCGCGACAGCAAGCATAGCCGTGATGCCGGGACTGAAACTGACCTCGAGGCCACGCCAGCTTTCCGGACCTTGCTCGATCTGCTCGCAGATGGCCGCCGCCATGGCGAACACGCCCGGATCGCCGCCGGAGACGACGGCGACGCGCGCGCCTACCGCGGCATGGCGAAGCGCGGCCGCCGCGCGCGCGCCTTCTTCACGATTGTCCGACGGATAGCGGGTCTGGCCGACGCGCGCCGGCACACGGTCGAGATAGGGCCCATAACCATAGAGGGCCTCGGCATCGCCAAGCGCAGCCTCGGCGTCCGGCGTCAGATAGCGCGGATCGCCCGGGCCCAGACCGACGACGGCGAGACGGCCGCTCATTTCTCTACTCCTGGCCGTTCTTGCCAGCCCGGCACCAGCACGACGGCGAAATACGGCGCCTCATCGTCGAGCTTGGCCGAGAGCGGAATCATTTTTTCTGCCGCCATGGTGCCGCGCTCGACATAGATGGCGCGTGGCAAACGGCCGCTCGTTTCTAGCGCACGGCGCAATTTCGGCAGGTGCCGGCCGACTTTCATCACCACCGCGGCGTCGGCTTCGGCGAGCCGGCGCGTCAGCTCGCCTTCAGGCAGCGTTGCCGGCAATACGGTGAAGACATCATCGCCTTGCGCCATCGGCATTCCTGCCGCCGACCAGCAGCCCGACATGCCGGTGACGCCAGCAACGATCTCGGTCGGAAACCGCGCAGCAAGCCGCGTATGCAGATGCATGTAGGAGCCATAGAACAGCGGATCGCCTTCGCAGATCACGGCGACCGTGCGCCCGGATTCGAGCCGCGTGGCGATTTCCGCCGCGGCACCATCGTAGAAATCGCGAAGCGCATCGCGATAGCCGTCGCTGCAAGCCGGCAATTCGGTGGTGATGGGATAATACAGCGGCAGCTCGGCGACCCCCGCACGCAGGTGGTGTGCTGCGATGGCGCGCGAATGGCTCGGGTTTCCCGCTTTGGCAAAATGCGCGATGACGTCGGCCGCGCCGAGCGCACGCATCGCCTTGAGCGTCAGCAATTCCGGATCGCCGGGTCCGACGCCGACGCCGATCAGCTTGGCCGCGCTCATAGTCCGGGCCTCGCCAAAGCGTTGACCGCCGCCGCAGTCATCGCGCTGCCCCCAATGCGGCCGCGCACGACGAGAAACGGCACGCCACGCGGATTTTGCGCAAGCGCCTCCTTCGATTCCGCCGCGCCGACGAAGCCGACCGGGATACCGAGAATAGCCGCCGGCTTTGGCACGCCGGCGTCGATCAGTTCAAGCAGCCGGAACAACGCGGTCGGCGCATTGCCGATCGCGACGATCGCGCCGCCGAGGCGGTCGAGCCACAGGTCGAGCGCCGCAGCCGAGCGGGTCGTGCCGTTTTTCTCCGCCAGCGCCGCGGTGCGCGGATCGTTGAGCGCGCAGATGACTTCGTTATGTGCCGGAAGCCGCGCGCGCGTAATGCCGTGCGCCACCATTTCAGAATCGCAGAAGATCGGCACGCCAGCGCCAAGCGCGCCGCGCGCCGCGGCGACGAGGCCGCCGCCGAAGACGATGTGCTGCGCCACCTCGACCTGGCCGCAGGCATGGATCATGCGCACGGCGACATCGGCCTCCTCGGCCGAAAAGCGCGACAGATCGGCTTCGGCGCGGATGATCGCAAACGAGCGCTCATAGATCGCCGCGCCGTCGCGCAGATAGGCGGCACGCTCAGCCATGAGCCACCTCCCGCTTTCGTTCGCGCGCGAACCGAACAATCGCTTCGGGAAGTTCGTTGCTTGTCACCAGCGCAAACGGCGCATCGCGCGCCGAGCCGTCGGCAACCAGCGCGCAGCCGTCCGGCATGCCGACGACCGTCAGCGCGGCGGCCGCGGCATGGGCACAGCCCTTGGCGCAGCCGGAAATATGAACCGTAAAAGCGTCACCGCAGTCCGGCGCGATTTGCTCTGCAACGCGCGGCGCGAGGGCGCGCGCGGCGATGTACGCGAAGGCACAGATTGGCGCACCGGCACAGGCGACAACGTTCCGCCGCGGATCCCCGGCGCGCACGATAAAGCCGAGTTGTTCGGCAGCGGCGACGAATGCCGGCACAGCCTGTGGCGTCAGCCCGATGATCATCAGGGCGCGCTCCGGCGCCGTCCGGAACCCGCGCGCGCCCGCTGTATCCGCAATATCAACCAATTGCTCCAACGCGATGGCATCGGAATGGCCGAAGGCAAGACCGATGCCGCAGGCCAGCGATCCGTCGCGCAGCCGATGCATGCCGATAGCGTCCTGCCCGTTTTGCTCGCCGTCGCGAAAGCGGAAGCCCGCCCCTGGATTCCCGCTTTCGCGGGAATGAGCGGGAATCAGCAGGTCCGTGACTGCAAAACGGAACGGCTTCACTCCTTCGGTTGCGACTATATCTCTCGCGCGCGCAGCGGAACCGCGTTTCGCCAGCACCTGCAGCAGCTGCGTTGTCGCAATGACCGCATCGGAGGTGGCCACAACGCCGACAAGACTTGCGCCTGCCTCATCGCCGCCGACGGCGATACGGAACGAGGACTCCCCATTACCCCCGTCCGCGGTCAGCCGGATATCGGCCGACAGCTTTGCTAGATCGAGCACTCCGCCACCATCGATCGCGACGGAAACTTTGGCGCTGAGTTTTTTCGCCGACGCCGCACCCGCCAAAGCGCGCCGCAATTCCGCGGCGAGCGCGGCGCTGTCGAAAATTTCTTCAGCGCCGATCCCGGCCAGCGGATTACACAGAACCGGAACGCCGTCGTCCGCCGCAATGTCGAGCGCGGCGATATCGGCTGCTAATTGTGGCGCGGTATCGGCGCTCAGGCCGCGCACCTGGATGCTGCCGCGCGAGGTGATCTCGATCACGCCGTTGCCATGTTGCCGCGCCGCCCGGCACAGTTCGGCGAAAGCGGCGAGCGGGATCGTTCCGATGGGTTGGAGCCGCACCAGCAGGCCGTCGCCGGTCGGCATCGGCACCGAGAGGCCGGGACAAGCGCCGCGGCGCACCGGCGCGACTAATGCGTGCGCGCTCATGCCACGCCCTCCGCCTGCAGCGCGGCGAAGCCGGTAACGATGTCGTTGCGATGCGGGTGCCACAGGCCGCGGCGGCGCGCGGCTTCAAGACGCTCGGCGATGGCCGCCGCGGCGGCAGGATTCTCGCGCAGCAAAAAGTCGCGCACCTCGGGATCGGCGACATAGGCGTCGTACAGCAGGTCGAACAAATTACCAGCAACCGCGCCGGTGGTTTCCGCGAAGGCAACGAGACGGTCGACGGTTTCGGCAAGCTCCGCCGCGCCGCGCGGACCATGGCGCATCTGTCCCGCGATGAAGCGCGGATTCACGGCGCGCGCCCGCACGATCCGCGCCAAAGCCACCGACAGCGCTCGTGCGCGCGGCCGCTGCGGATCGGTCATATCCAGCATCACCAGATCGACAGAGCGGCCGAGAAGCTTGGCCGCCGCGGCAAAGCCGCCGACAAAGGCGGCATCCTCGGCGCCTTCCAAAAGATCGCGTGCGGGATCGTCGCTGACGTGTACCAGCATGTCAGCGCCGGCAACGCGCTGGGCAAAGGCGCCGGGCGCGGCATCCGCCTCACCATCGGCGCCGCCGTAAGCATGCGAGGCGGCGGCAAGATAGGCCGCGCCGATGGTGTCGTTGTCGGCGTCATGGCCGATCAAATCCTCGACGCCCGCGCCATAGACGCCGGGCGCCGTGCCGAAGATACGATCCAGACGCGCGCCGTGAGCGCGATGCGCCTCCGCCAGCGGGTTCTCATCGGCCGTTTCGTCGCGCGCCGCTACTGCCTGCACCGCAGCGTCGATCAGTGCGATCTGTGCCGGGAACAGATCGCGGAACAGACCGGAAATGCGCCAGGTGACGTCAACGCGCGCGCGGCCCGCCGCCGCGCAGGGCGGCACTTCAATGCCGGTGACGCGGCCGCTGGTGCTTTCCCAGATCGGGCGGCAGCCGAGCAGCGCCAAACCTTGTGCGATCTCCTCGCCGCCGGTGCGCAAGGTGGCGCTGCCCCAAAGATCGATGACCACCGCGCGCGGCATGTCGCCATGCGTCTGCAGATGTGCCCGCACGACTTCGTCGGCGGCGAGCCGGCCGAGCTCCATCGCGGTCGGCGTCGGCAGCGTGCGCGGATCGGCGGTAAAGAGATTGCGGCCGGTCGGCAACACGTCGCGCCGACCGCGCGCCGGAGCGCCGGCCGGTCCCGGCGCAACGCGGCGGCCATCGAGCGCGGCGAGCAGCGCCGCGCGCTCGGAAGCAGCGGAGGCTTGCCACATCGGATCGTCGACGCCCGGCGGCGAGCGGCCATAAATGTGCTGCCCGTCTTTGATCGCGAGGTCTTTCAGATCGCACAGCCAGGCGTCGATGCGCCGCAGCGCTTCATCGGGAGCGACCGTGCCGCCCGCGATAATTCTAGCTTCGTGCGCCAAGCCGGTGCGCTGCGCGGTTTCGACGATGAGCTTGGCAAGCCGCTCGCGCCGGCGGCGATCGAGGCCGTCGGCCTGGGCGTATTCGTCGAGCAGCAGTTCGAGTTCGTGTGCTTCGCCGCTTGGGCCGCCGGCGACGAGCGGCGGCGGCAGATGGCCAATGGTCAGTCCGGCGATGCGGCGCTTGGCCTGCGCCGCCTCGCCGGGGTTGCTGACGATGAAGGGATAGATCACGGGCAACGTGCCGGTCACGATTTCGGGAAAACAATCCGCCGTCAGTGCGATCGCCTTGCCGGGCAGCCATTCCAGCGTGCCATGCGCGCCCATGTGAACGAGCGCATCGGCCTTCACGACATGCCGCAGCCACAAGCCGAACGCGACCAGCGCATGCCGCGGCGGCAAAACCGCATCGTGATAATCGGCGCGCCGCTCCGCCGCCCGCCCGCGATCCGGCGGCAGCGCCACTAGAATATTGCCGAATTTTTTCGCGCGGAAATGAAAGGCGCCCTCACGCACATCGGCATCGGCTGCTGGTTCGCCCCAAGCCTCGCGCAAACGTGCCACTGCGTCGCGCGGCAGCCGCGACAACAAGGTCTCGTATTGCGGTAGTGGCAGGTTCGCGTCTTCCGACCCACATGCGAGCGCATCGAGCAGATCGCGCGGCGTTTGCGGCGCGCCGTTGACCGCGTAACCGGCCGCGGCGAGATCGCCGAGCGCCGCGATCACGCTTGCCGGCACATCGAGACCGACGGCGTAGCCGGTCCGGCCCTGGGTGGCGGGATAGTCCGGCATCAGCACGGCGACGCGCCGCTTGTGCCGCGGCAGCTCACGCAACCGCACAAGCGCGGCGATGCGATCGGCGACCATGGCGACACGATCCGGCTCGGGCCGGCTCGCCAGCGCGGTGAAAGCGAGACCTTCCTGCGGCGGCAGCGGGTCCTTGAAGGCGACGGCGCCAGCAAGGATGCGGCCGTCGAGCTCGGGCAACACCACATGCATCGCGAGATCGGCGGCGCCGAGCCCGCGCGGACTGTCCTGCCATGCGGTGCGTTTGGTGGTGGCGCTGATCACCTGCAGGACCGGAACTCCGGCGGCATCCAGCGCTGCCGGCTGCTCGGCGCTGCCGCCGGCTGCGAAGGCCGTCAGGGTGACGATCAATGCCGGATCGAGGCGCGCCAGCGTATCGCGCAAGAACGCGTCGGCTTCGCGATCTTTCAGGCTGGTGATGAAAAGCGGCGCCGGCGATAGCCGCCGCGCCGAGAGCGCCGCGCACAGCATGTCGATAGGCGCGATATCACCCGCGAGCAGCATGGCGCGATAGAATACGATGGGGATCACAGACTGGCCGGGCGCAAGCGTCGTAGCCAACCGATCGACTGCCACCGCGCCCTCTCCCGGCACGTAACCAGCCAAGCGGGGTACGGCTTTCGGCTCGCGCAATTCGACGCCGCGTCCGGCATGGCGCGCCAGGCGGTCCAGCAGCGCGCGCATATTGGCCCGGCCGCCTTCGCGAAAATACTGCAGCAACGCAGCGAGTTCGTCGGGCGGCAGCGTCGAGGCGGCTTCGAGCCTGCTATCGTCGCGGTCCTCGCCCGGCAGTATGGCCAGCACGATGCCGCGCTCGCGCGCGAGCGCCGCCAACCGGTCGACGCCGTATTTCCACCAATCCAATCCGCCGAGCAGGCGGATCAGGATCACCTTGGCATGAGCGCCGACGCGGTCGATCCACAGATCGACCGACATCGGATGACGCAAATCGCGCAAGTGCGCCAGCCGCACGCTCGGCAGGTCGCCGCGCTCGGTCTCCCACGCCGCGGCGAGGCCCACGAGATCGCTGTCGGCGAACGACAAGATGGCGATGTCGCCCGGCGGCTGGCCGAGATCGACCGCTTCGACGAGTTCGTCGAGGCCGGTTGAACTCGTGGTGAGCAGATGCATCGCTGATCTCGACTGTTAACCGGTGAGCGCCTGCGCGATGGCGGCGCGGTCGAGGCCTTTCAGTCCAATGACGACAAGCTGGCCCTGGCGTGGCTCGGAAGCCGTCCACGGCCGGTCGTATTGATGCGATACCCGCGGACCGACCGCCTGCACCAACAAACGCAGCGGTTTGTTCGCGATCGCGGCAAAACCTTTCACCCGCAACACGTCAAAGCGCTCGGCCAGCGCGGCGACGCGCGCCGTCAACGCCGAAGGGTCATCAATCTCGCCGAGCGGCACGACAAACGAGTCGAAGTCGTCGTGATCGTGCTCTGCCTCGGCATCGTGTCGCGTGCGGCGATTGGCGATGTCAGCCTCGGTGCCGACGCCGAGGCCGAGCAACAGCGCGTCATCGACCTTGCCGTTCGTGACGGTGAGAACTTTGACGCTGCGCGGCAGCGCGCGCGAGATCGTCGCCAGCGCGGCGTTAATCCCGTCCTCGTCGAGCAAATCGCTTTTGTTGAGCACCACCAGATCGGCGCAGGCGATCTGGTCCTCGAAAACCTCCTCGACCGGATCGTCGTGTTCGAGCGCAACGTCGGCGGAGCGTTGGCGCTTGAGCGCATCGAGATCTTGCGCGACCTGGCCGTCGGCGAGCGCGGCGCCGTCGACCACGACCACCACCCCGTCGACGGTGACGCGGCTCTTGATCGCCGGCCAATGGAACGCCTGGACCAAGGGCTTTGGCAAGGCCAAGCCCGAGGTTTCGATCACGATGTGCTCGATGCCGCCTTTTGCCAAAATGGCGTCGAGAGCCGGCACGAACTCGTCGGCCACGGTGCAGCACAGGCAGCCATTGGCCAGTTCGACGATGTTATCCTCCGGGCAGGCGACATTGCTGCAGCCTTTGAGGATTTCGCCGTCGATGCCGACGTCGCCGAATTCGTTGACGATGACGGCAAGGCGGCGGCCTTGGGCGTTGGCGATGACGTGACGGATCAGCGTCGTCTTGCCGGCGCCGAGAAAGCCGGTGACGATCGTGCAGGGCACGCGCGCGAGCTGACCATTGATCTTGTCGTTCATAGATCGACCTCACTGAAATCAAGCGGCGGCACGCGCGCGATCAGCCCGCGCTTGAGAATGTCGGGCCGCCCGCGCCACGGCAGGATGCCGTCGCCGGCGTTGGCAAGGAGCCGCGCGCCTTCGATCAAGGCGCCGGCATTTTGCTCATCGAGACCGCCGAAGACGTAGGTCCACGACCCATTGCAACGCATGGCGGCGCTCGGACCGCGCGAGCAATTGGCGAAGCACCGCAGCCGCCGCACCGTGACTTCGGTCCCGGCCGCCGCGCGCTCGACGGCGTCGGCCAACAGCGCGCCGGGACGCGGATCGCAATCCTGCTCGCCGGCTCCACGGCACGTGATGCAGACATAAACGATCGACGCGGCGGTCATTGCACCACCTCGATGCGCTCGACAGCGGGCCGATCAAACCCCTGCCAACGATAGATCAAATAGGAAATGATCCAGCTGCCGATAAAAATGCCGATGACGAGATAGCCGAAATTGGCGAGCCCATCGTTGAGATTGCCGACCGCGCCCCAGAAGGTGCCGCCGAGACCCAGCTTGTCGGCGATCAGGCCGAGCGCCTCGATACCGCCGATCAAAAAAGCGACCAGCGCCGAAATCGCGGTGATGGTGAGATTGTACCAGATCTTACGAATCGGATTGAGGAACGCCCAGCCATAGGCGCCGACCATCAGCACGCTGTCGGTGGTATCGATCAGCGTCATGCCAGCGGTGAACAATGCCGGGAACAGCATCACGGTGCCAAGGCTCATGCCGCCGGAGGCTTGAGCGGCGGCAACGGTGAACAGCGTGATCTCGGTCGCGGTGTCGAAACCGAGCCCGAACAAAAAGCCGATCGGGAACATCTGCCAGCTGCGTGATACCATGCGGAACAGTGGCCGGAAGATGCGGGCGAGAAAGCCACGGCCGGAGAGCAACAGATCGAGTTCATGGTCGCCGACCGCTTCGCCGCGGCGCGCACGGCGGAAACTGCCACACACCGCGCGCAGAATGACGAGATTGATGCCGGCAATGGCGAGAAGGAAGAACGCCGACGCGCCGGTGCCGATGATGCTGCCGATCACCTTGAACGGATGCAGCCGGCCCTCCAGCGCGAAGGCGAGCCCGACGATCACCGCCACCGCAATCGTGACGACCAGCGAATGGCCGAGTGAGAAAAACAAGCCGACCGATACCGGCCGCTTGCCTTCCTGCATGAGCTTGCGCACCACATTATCGATGGCGGCGATGTGGTCGGCATCGACGGCGTGACGCAAACCAAGCACGTAGGCCAGAAATGCGGTGCCGAGCAGCGTCGGCCGGCCGGCAAACGCAATGACCGCCCAGGTCCACACCGCCGCGTTCGCGGTCAACAGCAGTACATAGATCGCGATGATTTTCGGACGCTGGTCGGCCGATGCGTCATCGACCGCGGACTTCAGGAAACTGAGCACGAAATATCCTCGCATGCCTGGCGTCGGCGCGAGCGAGGACCAAAAGACGTAACGTCTTTTGGATCATCCACGGATACACCCCGACCCGCGTTTGTCGCGTCGACACGGCCGATGGCAGGTCTCCTGGCTCGCGGATCGTCGCCTCGTCCTGCCTTCCCGGCATTTATTTGAGCATGTTCCGGATCATGCCCAAGCGCCAGTGGCTCAACCGGACGAGACTACCCGCTCACAGTTGCGGGGGCAGCTGCGGATTAGGCTTTAAGGCTCGCGCCCCGCGGCCGCACCGCATTCCCTATTCACCCTCAGCTTGAGGGACCATCGATCCGGCTAGTGATAGATTTCGCCGGGCGCCCCTGTCAATCTGGCCGGCCAAGCTCCTGACGGCAAAAGCTCATGTCGAACACAGCGAAACTTACTCTCGTCCTCGGCGGCGCCCGCTCGGGCAAAAGCCGCTATGCCGAGAGCCTGATGGCGGCGCTGCCGTCGCCATGGCAGCCGCCTTGGACCTATATGGCGACGGCGGACGCCGGTGACGCGGAAATGGTGGAGCGTATCGCCGCGCATCGCGCGCGGCGCGGGGGCCAGTGGCGCACCGTCGAGGCGACGCGCGATCTCGCCGCTGCCCTAAAATCGTGCCACACCGCGCCGGTACTGGTCGATTGCCTGACGTTGTGGCTGTCGAATTTGATGTTGGCGGATGCGGATATCGACGCCGAGATAGCGCTGCTGGACCAAACGTTGGCAGCCGCAAGCGCGCCGGTTGTGCTGGTCGCCAATGAGGTCGGTTCCGGCATCGTGCCGGATAATCCGCTCGGCCGGCGGTTTCGCGATCTACAGGGTATTCTCAATCAGCGCATCGCCGCGCGCGCCGATTGCGTCGTCCTCGTCGTCGCTGGGGTGCCGCTCGCCATAAAGGGAACGTTGTAGGGTGACGTCATGACGCAAACGATCGATGACGCGGAAGCGGAACGGCATCGCGCCAAGATGGCAAAGCGCAAGGCGGTGCAGGATGCCGAAGTCGCCGAAAAGACGATCGAGAAAGGTTTGCTCATCGTCCATACCGGCGCCGGCAAGGGCAAATCGACGGCGGCCTTCGGACTTGCTTTGCGCATGCTCGGGCGCGGCCATCGCGTCGGCGTGGTGCAATTCATCAAGGGCGCCTGGCATTCGGCGGAGCGCGACGCGCTGCAAAGATTCGGCGAGCAACTCGTCTGGCACACCATGGGCGAGGGTTTTACCTGGGAGACCCAGGATCGCGCCCGCGATATCGCCGCCGCCGCGCGCGCCTGGAGCAAAGCGCGCGAACTGATGGCTGATCCAAGCTTGCCGATGATCGTGCTCGATGAGCTCAATATCGCGCTGCGCTACGATTATCTCGATCTCGCCGCCGTCGTCGCCACGCTGACGTCGCGGCGGCCCGGCCTGCATGTAGTGGTGACAGGGCGCAACGCCAAGCCGGAATTGATCGCCGCCGCCGATCTCGTCACCGAGATGACGCTGGTGAAGCATCATTTCGCCGCCGGCGTGAAGGCACAAGCCGGTATTGAGTTCTAAACATGCTGGCACGCACGCTGATGTTCCAGGGCACCGGCTCGGACGTCGGTAAATCGCTGATCGTTACCGGCCTGGCGCGCGCCTTCACGCTACGCGGCCTCCGTGTGCGCCCCTTCAAGCCGCAGAACATGTCGAACAACGCCGCGGTGACGGCGGACGGCGGCGAAATCGGCCGAGCCCAAGCCTTGCAGGCCCGCGCGGCGCGGGTGCCGCCGAGCGTGCATATGAATCCGATATTGCTCAAGCCGCAGAGCGAAATCGGCGCACAGATCGTCGTGCAGGGTCGCGTCCATGGCAGCGCCAAGGCCGCTGCCTATCAGCACATGAAGCGGGATTTGTTGCCCTTCGTGCTCGACAGCTACGAACGGCTGCGCGGTGATGCCGATATCGTTCTCGTCGAAGGCGCGGGCAGCGCAGCCGAAATCAATCTGCGGGAAAACGACATCGCCAATATGGGCTTTGCGCAAGCCGCCGGCGTGCCGGTGGTGCTGATTGGCGATATCGACCGCGGCGGCGTGATCGCAAGCCTCGCCGGCACCAAAACCGTCATCGCGCCGGACGACGCTGCGCTGATCCGCGGTTTCATCGTCAACAAATTCCGCGGCGATCCGGCCTTGTTCGCCGATGGCATGGCACGGATCGCGCAACTGACCGGATGGCAGCCGCTCGGGCTGGTGCCGCATTTTCCGCAAGCGCATTTGTTGCCGGCAGAAGATGCGTTGGCGCTGGAGCAAGACCCACCGGCAAAATCGCAGGTGCGTCTGCGCGTAGCGGTACCGATCCTGCCGCACATTGCCAATTTCGACGATCTCGACCCGCTCGACGCCGAGCCGGCAGTCGAAGTCATTCGCGTACGGCCGGGCGCGGCGTTGCCCGGCGATGCCGATCTGATCATCCTCCCTGGATCGAAATCGACCATAGCCGATCTCACTGCGCTGCGTGCGGCCGGTTTCGATATCGACATCGCCGCGCACCAGCGCCGCGGCGGCACAGTCTTGGGGCTTTGCGGCGGCTTTCAGATGATGGGGCGCAGGGTGGCCGATCCCGACGGCATCGAAGGCGAGCCGGCCACGGTCGAAGGCCTTGGCATGCTCGACGTTGCAACGACCCTTTCGGCGGAAAAGCGCCTGGAACCGGTACGCGGTACCTCCGCCGACGGCGAGCCGTTTGCCGGCTACGAGATGCATATGGGCGTGACCGCGGGGCCCGACTGCGAGCGGCCCTTTGCATGGCTCGCTGACGGCACGCCGGAGGGCGCGATAGCGCCGGACGGGCGCGCGATCGGTACTTACATTCACGGCCTGTTTGCGGACGATTGCCAGCGCGCAGCGTGGCTCAAGCGCTTCGCCGCCGGAGCAACGAACCTTGCTTACGACGCCTCGATTGGGCGCACGCTCAATGCGCTTGCCGCGCATCTAGCCGCGCATCTCGATCTCGAAGCTCTGCTTAAGCTGGCGCGATGAGCAGCACCGCCAAGGCGGCAAGGACTGCGATCAGGATCGCGTCGGCGATGCAATAAAGCGAAAGCGCGCGGCGGATATCGGCGGCAGTCGCGTCCCAACGGCCGCCGCCCATGACGGCATCGTCGACGCGGACGCCGCCATAGACCCGCGCGCCGGCGAGCGAGAGACCAAGCGCGCCGGCTATCGCGGCTTCGGGATAGCCGGCATTCGGCGACCGATGCCGCGGCGCGTCGAGCCATACCGTTTGCCATGCCGCAACCGACGATCCGTCCCTTCGCAGCGCCGCCGCGGCGATCAGCAACAACGCCGCGAGCCGCGATGCCGGTAGATTGAGCAGATCGTCGAGCCGAGCCGCCGCCCAGCCGAACGCCTCATGCCGCTCGGTGCGGTGGCCGATCATGCTGTCGGCGGTATTGATGGCTTTGTAGACCGCGATGCCAGGGAGCCCGGCAATGGCGAGCCACAGCACCGGCGCGACGATCGCATCGGAGAAATTCTCGGCAAGGCTCTCGATCGCCGCGCGGGCCACGCCGGCGGCATCGAGCGAGGCAGTATCGCGGCCGACGATATGCGATACTGCGGTGCGTGCCGCGCCGAGATCCTCGGTTTCGAGAGCGATGGCGACATTCGCCACATGCCGATGCAGGCTGCGTTGCGCGAGCAACGTGCTTGCGGCAAGAGCTATGATGAAAATACCGAATGGCAACCGCAACAACTCGCGTTCGATGACGAGGCCAATCAATCCGACCATAATGATGACGATCAGGAGCGCCGTTACCCCCGCAAGCTGCCGGGTCTTCGCGCTCGCCGCTTCGCGATTGAGCGCGCGATCGAGTTCGCCGATCAGGCCGCCGATCCAGGTCACCGGATGGCCGATCGCGCGCGTGAGCGACTGAGGATAACCGAGGCAAAGCTCGATCAACATGGCGAGAAGCGCAAGCGCGACGGACATAATCCCCTTTGGCGGCGCGGGCGAACCGCTTCTGCATGGCGGCGAGCATGGCGGCGATCTTACCGCCGCGCGGCGCCTGTTCCCCCGTGCCCCCGAACCTTTCATCGACCTTTCGACCGGGATCAATCCTAACCCATATCCGCTGCCGCGTTTGCCTGGAGAGATTTTTGCGCGCTTACCCGATTCCACCACTCTGGAACGGCTCGCCGGTATTGCGGCAAAAGTCTACGGCGCGCCATCGGCGGCCTGTGTGGTGTCCGCCCCCGGAACCCAGATTTTGCTGCCGCTGGTTTGCGGCCTGGTCCGGTCGGGCCGCGCGGCGATCCTGACGCCGACATATTCCGAGCACGCGCGCGCCGCGACGCTCGCCGGCCATACCGTTGCCAAAGCAGACGATCTCGGCGCGATCGGCGGAGCTGACCTTGTCGTTGTTACAAATCCCAACAACCCGGACGGCCGGCTCTTCGTCAGAGCCGATTTGCTGGACGTTGCCGAGGCGCTCAGCGCGCGCGGCGGTGTGCTAGTGGTCGACGAGGCCTTTATGGACGCCGGGCCGCGCGACGCGAGCCTTGCTCCGGAGGTTGGCCGCGGCAACATCGTGGTGCTGCGCTCGTTCGGCAAATTCTTCGGGTTGGCCGGGCTGCGGCTCGGCTTTGCGCTGGCGCCACCGCCACTTGCCGCGCGGTTATCGGCTTTGCTCGGCCCATGGGCGGTGTCCGGCCCAGCACTCGCCGTTGGCGCCGCGGCGCTGGCCGATGGAGCCTGGATCGAGAGTACGCGGCACGGCCTCGCCGCGGCCGCGGCGCGGCTCGATGCGATTGTAAGCGCCGCTAGGCTGGACATCGTCGGCGGCACGACCCTGTTCCGGCTGACCCGTACCGACGGCGCCGGCGCGCTGTTTCATCATCTCGGACGCGCCGGCATTTTGACGCGGGCTTTCGCCGATCACCCCACATGGCTGCGCTTTGGCTTGCCGGGAGCCGAGCCGGACTGGCAGCGTCTGCAGATTGCGATGGCCGAGTTTCGCGGCAGCCGCTAGGCTTCGAGCGATGAAACCGCGCTTACGTCCGCACACCGAAGCTGCCGAAATCGCCGCGCCGACGCAGCGAGCGGCCGAATTCGATCACGCCTTTCGCGCGCGCTTGCGTGAGCTTCTGATGTGGCGGCGCGATGTGCGGCGCTTCCGGCGCGACGGTTTGCCGACCGGCGCCTTGGAGACGCTGATCGAGCTCGCATGCCTTGCGCCGTCCGTAGGATTGAGCCAGCCCTGGCGCTTCGTGATCGTCGAAGATCCCACGCGACGCGCCGGCGTCCGGGAAAATTTCGCCGCGTGCAATGCGCAGGCGCTGGCCGCCCAAAACTCATGCCGCGCCAGCACCTATGCGCGGCTCAAGCTCGCCGGATTGGAGGAGGCGCCGGCGCATTTCGCCGTCTTTGCCGATCGGTCAACGACGCAGGGCCACGGCCTCGGCCGCCGCACCATGCCGGAAATGATCGAATATTCTGCGGTGACCGCCGTGCATACGATCTGGCTCGCCGCGCGCGCCCAGGGCATCGGCATGGGCTGGGTTTCCATCCTCGATCCCGTGGCGGTCGCCGAAATTCTTAACGTGCCTGCGGAATGGAAATTTATCGGCTATTTTTGTCTCGGCTATCCGCAGACCGACGACACCATTCCGGAGCTCGAGCAGGCCGGCTGGGAGCAACGGCGCGCGGCGTCGATCATCATCCGACGTTGAGCCGGATTAATTCTTGAAATCCGCAAGATTAATTCCTGCGCCTTGAATGTACCAAAACAGGGCAGCTCCCCTGGCACCCGCCTTGCTCACTCTCCAGCCGACGTCTGCGTCTGTTCCGGAACGACAAAACGCGTCCCCGATCGGCATGCGCAAACGCGGTGCAACGAAGCGCCGACCGATGTCACGAGATCGGCGCGCGCTTATGGGAGAGAGCGGTGTTAACCTTGAGCTGTGCCAGAATGGCCATGGCGTCGCGCTATGCGGTGCGCATGGGCGCCGCCGCGAGCCTGTCGGTCATGGCGGTGGCGACGATGTGGAGTGGGGCCTACGCCGACGGTATGGCGGCCGGCGGCTGCGTCGGCGACGGAGGCTCCTTGAACTGCGTCGTCCGCTGGGGCGAGGCCCGCGATCCCTACATCAGGACCGTGCCGCAGACCGCCGACGAGATCGAGCGGACCCATGCAGCCGAGCGCGATCGCAAATGGGAAGCCCGCTGCAAGCCGAGGATCGCACAGGATCGCTACGGCGTTCCGCGCTACCTGTATGCGGCGCCAGGCTGCGAGTTCGGCGTCATTCAGTAAGCGCCGCGGCGGGGATATTCAGCGATAGGCGTTGGCCGATTTCGCCGTCCGTTCCGGATGCCGCCACGCGGCGGCCGGAGTCTTGACCGCGCCCGGCAGGTACTTGGCGATCACGATCGGATCAAGCTGGGCAAGCGCGTTGTCCGGTAAGCGATACCAGGTCTCGTCGCGTCCAAACAAAGCGATGCCAAGATAGCCGCGAACGGTCAGCGTCTGCCCGTCGGGGCTCACCCGCATCATCGCACTGTAAATATTGCCGTCGCGTGGATCGAGAATGTTGCCGTCGTGATATTCCAGACCGTCGCGCTTCATGTTTCTGATCAGAGGCAGCCCGAGCAGCGGCTGATCCTTGCGATCGTCGCGGCAGCTCGAACAGACCGGATTCTTCGGATCATTCGGCCGCGGAAACAATTTCGCAATGACGCCCTCATAGGAATCGCTCTGGTCGACAAACAAAAACCAGCCGACCGGCTTGCCGGTATCAGAGTCGACTTTCTGCCATAGACCGGCAACCGACGGTTCTGCTGCCGGCTCTGATTGTGCGATGCCGGCCAGTGCGACGAATGACGCGACCAGCGTCGCCATGAGAAGCTTTGTCGATTGCATTGCCGAAAATCCTCTCCATTCGCCGTCGTCGATACGAATCGCTGCGCGACATTGATGGCGGAGAATTATTACTCGTTCCACAATGCGGTGATTTAAGGACGCCGGCGTGGAGGAAGCGCGATAGTGTGCGGCCGGGAACCGGCTTGCGCAATTTGGTCGCGGCACCCGGGGGTGGGAACTTAGTCGGTGGCTGCTCGTTCCACCCCCCAGAGCGGGGTTGTTTCCGGCTCAATTGCATTCTCCTTGCAATCCACCACGTAGCTTCTCATGATTGTTCCCGATACTGGCGTTTCGTTATTTAAGCTCGGGATTTGAGATTATGCGGCGCATCGATCCCATGCCGCGTTCCGGTTCGCGCACGAGCCTGGCGCTAGCTAATCTGCGCGGTATCGTAATCCTGATCGTGCTCGCTTTTCATGCAATGCTGGCCTACCTCAACTGGATTCCGGTAACCGGTTCCGGTTTCGACAGTCCGCCCTACGATTGGCGCGCGTTCCCGATCATCGACAGCCATCGCTTCTTCGGCTTCGACCTGATCTGCGCCTGGCAGGACGTTTATCTGATGTCGCTGATGTTTTTTCTCTCTGGGCTGTTTGTCTGGCCCAGTCTGGTCCGCAAGAAGGGTTGGGCCTTTCTGCGCGACCGTGCATTGCGGCTCGGGCTGCCTTACGCTTTCGGCATCGCCATTGTCATCCCGGTGGCGATCTATCCGGCTTATCGTCTGACGGCGACCGATCCCGGCATCGCCGACTATTGGCACAGCCTGCGCGCGCTGCCGTTCTGGCCGAACGGGCCGCTGTGGTTCCTCTGGCAGCTTTTGGCGCTGAACTTCGTCGCCGCCGGCCTGCATTTCATCGCCCCCAATACGATACCGATGCTCGGTCGCTGGTCGGCCGCGGCCGATAAAAATCCCGCTCGCTATTTTGGTGCTCTGCTCGCCGCGTCGGCGGTGGCCTATGTCCCGCTGGCGATCGCCTTTACGCCTTGGGCTTGGTCCAATTCCGGATTGTTCGCCGTGCAGTTCTGCCGGCCGCTGCTCTACGCGGTCTATTTCTTCGCCGGTGTCGGCATCGGCGCCGGCGGCATCGAGCGCGGCCTTCTCGCGGTTGACGGCATCTTGGCGCGGCGCTGGAGTTATACGCTGGCGGCCACGCTTGCCTCCTTGTTTCTCTGGATGGGTTTGACGGCGCTGACCATGCCGCACGGCGCGTCGCTCGGCGTTGAGATCGCCGCCGATCTGAGTTTCGTGCCGGCCTGCGCCGCCGGCTGCTTTTTCCTCATCGCCGTCTGCCTGCGGTTCGCCACCGGGCCGTCACGGCTTCTCGACTATCTGTCGGGCAATGCCTATGGGCTTTATCTGGTGCACTACGTCTTCATTGTCTGGCTGCAATATGCGCTCCTTGCCGCGCCGCTGTTCGCCATCGTCAAGGCAGCCGTCGTTTTCGGGGGCGCGCTGGTCTTGAGCTTGGCGACGACGTTCGCGGTGCGGCGCTTTTCCTGGGGCGCTCGCCTCATCGGCACGCCGCCGCGCGCGGTCGCGGCCTCGTGACCCCCCACGCGGCGCGCCGATCGCCCGCGGGACGCGACCCGCAGAACGTCCTATAATCCAGGTATCGTTCGGCGGCGGCGGATTGCCGCTGCGCTTGCCGCTGACCTGCACCGGGGCCGCCATGATTGCCGCGATGCGACTGCGCACAACCACGCTTGTGGCCATCCTCTTCGTGTTGCTCGTTACGCCGGCAAGCGCCGCGCAACGCGCCCTGGTCCTGGAAATCAACGGCCCGATCGGCCCGGCCATCGCCGATTACATCGCGCACGAGATCGACGCTGCATTGCCAGCCGCGACCGGCCTGATCGTCCTGCGCATGAATACACCGGGCGGCCTCGATTCTTCGATGCGTGAGATCGACAGCGCGATTCTGGCTTCTCCCGTGCCGGTCGCCACCTTCGTCGCGCCGAGCGGCGCGCGCGCGGCCAGCGCCGGCACCTATATCGCCTATGCCAGCGCGATCGCCGCCATGGCGCCCGGCACCAATATCGGCGCCGCCACGCCGATCCAGCTCGGCGGCAATCCGCTTTCGCCCGGCGGCGGCTCGAATCAGAAGACGCAGACACCAGGCAAAGCCGGCGAGCCGGCCGACACCGAGTCGCGCAAAATCATCAACGACGCGGTCGCCTATATCCGCAGTCTCGCCGCCGTCAATGGCCGCAACGCCGACTGGGCCGAAGATGCGGTGCGCAATGCCGTGAGCCTGCCGGCCGACGAGGCGCTCAAGCTTCATGTCGTCGACGTGGTCGCCGCCGACGTGCCCGATCTTCTCCGCCAGATCGATGGTCGCACCATAACCGTGGCCGGCAAGCCGGTGCGGCTTTCGACCGCCGGACTGCAAGTCGTGACGACGCCGCCGGGCTGGCGTGTCGAGCTTCTCGCGCTGATCACCAATCCGAACGTCGCCTTTCTCCTCATGTTGATCGGCGTCTACGGCCTGATCCTGGAATTTTTCAATCCCGGCGCGGTAGCGCCGGGCCTAGTCGGCACCATCAGTCTTCTGATCGCGCTCTATGCGCTGGCGCTGCTGCCGATCAATTATGCCGGCGCCGCGCTGGTGCTAGTCGGCATCGGGCTGATGATTGCCGAAGCGCATATCGGCGCTTTCGGCACGATCGGTGTCGGCGGCATTGTCGCCTTCGTCATCGGCGCGCTGATGATGTTTCCGGCGCAGGCGCCGGGCTTCGCGCTTTCATCGGCAGTCGTGATCGGCGCCGCCATCGGCAGCGCAGCTTTGTTCCTGCTCGCGCTGGCGGCGCTGTTGCGTTCGCGCCGGCGTCCAGTCGTGACCGGCACCGAGGCATTAATCGGCGCCAACGGCGAGACGGTATGGTGGCAAGGCCAGGAAGGCCGCGTTCGGGTCGCGGGCGAAATCTGGCGCGCGCGAGCCGACGCCCCGCTCGCCGAGGGCTCGCGCGTCAATGTGGTCAGCCGCGATGGCTTGGTTCTGCACGTTCGGCCAGCCTAGAGCAGAGCTTCACTGCGCGGACATCCTGCGTCCCCAAACCCCTTTTTAGCGAAAGCCCGCCTCCCCACGTCTAACGAGGAACCGATTGAACCGCCGCACCAGCCCAAGGAGCCCGCCATGTTCTTCACCGTCGTTATCGCCGTCGGCGTTTTGGTTCTAATTTTTCTCTACGCCTCCATCCGTATCTTGCGCGAATACGAACGCGGCGTGGTGTTCACGCTCGGCCGCTATACCGGCACCAAGGGTCCCGGACTGATTCTGCTTTATCCGTTTATCCAGCAGATGGTGCGCGTCGATTTGCGCGTGGTGGTCGACGAAGTGCCGCCGCAAGATGTGATTTCGCGCGACAACGTCTCGGTCAAGGTCAGCGCCGTGATCTATTTCCGCGTGGTCGATGCCGAGAAGGCCATCATCCAGGTCAGCAATTATCTGGCGGCGACCAGCCAGCTGGCGCAGACCACGCTGCGCTGGGTGCTGGGCAAGCACGACCTCGACCAGATGCTCGCGGAGCGCGACAAGCTCAATGCCGACATCCAGGAAGTGCTCGACAAGCAGACCGAGGGCTGGGGCATCAAGGTCTCCAATGTCGAGCTCAAGCGCATCGACCTCGACGAGAGCATGGTGCGCGCCATTGCGCGCCAAGCCGAGGCCGAGCGCGAGCGCCGCGCCAAGATCATCAATGCGGAAGGCGAATTCCAGGCCGCGCAAAGACTGGTCGACGCCGCGCGCCTGCTGGCACCGGTGCCGCAGGCGATGCAGCTTCGTTATCTCGGTACGCTGTTCGATATCGCCAACGACCGCAGCAACACCATCATATTCCCGTTTCCGGCCGAGCTGACCCAGGCTCTCTCTGCCATGGCGGCGGCCCGGAGTGGCTAACAAGCGTGGCCTCTCCTGGGGCAAATCGCGCGCTCGGTTGCCGTGGATTCGCAAAAAGGTTTGAACGCGGCCACGCCAATGTTATGTGGTCGCGGCAAAGTCGCGGCCGCATGCTTCCTGACCTCGACTTCTAAGACAATTCCATGACAACAAATCCTGCATCATCGGGCGAAGACATGCGGGCGATCATCCCAATTTCGGTCAGCGGCTGGGCACGCCTGTTCACCCGATGGGACGTGCTGGCGGTCCTTTTGATCCTCGGGCTGCTAGTCTTTTTGGGTGAGGCGAGCCGTCACCTGTTCGAGCCGCTGGCCGAGCTGGAGAAAACGCCGCCATCCCTCGATCCACGCAATCTGCCGGAATATGCCGCACGCACCACGCTGCGCATGCTCATCGCCATGGTGCTGTCGCTCCTGTTCACCTTCACTTACGCGACGCTCGCCGCCAAGAACAAACGCGCCGAACGGCTACTTGTCCCGCTGCTAGACATTCTGCAGTCGGTGCCGATCCTCGGCTTCATCTCGGTCACGGTGGTGTTCTTCATGGCGCTGGCGCCCGGCCGCGTGCTGGGTGCCGAATTCGCCGCGATCTTCGCCATCTTCACCAGTCAGGCCTGGAACATGGCGTTCAGCTTCTACCAGTCCTTGCGCACGGTGCCGACCGAGCTTGACGAAGCGTCCCGCAATTTCCGGCTCAGCGGATGGATGAAATTCTGGCGGCTCGATGTGCCGTTCGCCATGCCGCAGCTGATCTGGAACATGATGATGTCGATGTCTGGGGCTTGGTTCTTCGTCGTCGCATCCGAGGCGATCAGCGTCGGCAACACCACGGTCACGCTTCCTGGCGTCGGCTCCTACATCGCTTTGGCCATCGAGCACCAGGATCTGCGAGCGGTGACATGGGCGATCGTGACCATGCTGGTGGTCATCCTGATCTACGACCAGGTCCTGTTCCGGCCGCTGGTGGCATGGGCGGATCGCTTCCGCTTCGAACAGGAAGCCGGCGTGCTGCCGCCGCGCTCATGGGTCTTCGACGTCTTGCGCCGATCCCGCATGGTAGAGCGGCTGACCCGGCCCTTCGGCGTGCTATGGCGGCTGACGCTGCGGCCGCGGCGGCCCGACAAACCCCAATCCAGCAAGCAAACGCCGCCGCTCGCGCAGAGCCGAATCGCGTTCCTATTCGGCCTCACCGTCGCTGCATTGAGCGCGGCCGCGTTGTGGCAAATCGCGCGTTTCATCGTCGAGGGCATAACGCTCGCCGACGTCGGTCTCGCGATTTTGCTCGGCTTTGCGACGCTTGCCCGCGTCGTCGTTCTCATCGCCATTGCCAGTGTCATCTGGGTGCCGATCGGCGTCTGGGTCGGCACGCGCTCGCGTGCGACCAATATCGTGCAGCCGATAGCGCAGTTCCTCGCCGCCTTCCCGGCCAACGTGCTGTTCCCGGTCGTCGTCTCGTTGATCGTCGCCTGGCGCCTCGATCCGAATATCTGGCTCAGCCCGCTGATGATCCTCGGCACGCAGTGGTACATCCTGTTCAATGTCATCGCCGGCGCCGCAGCGATCCCGGCCGAGCTTCGCGCGGTCGGCGTGAATTTGCACGTGGGCGGCTGGCTGTGGTGGCGACGCATCGCGCTACCGGCGGTGCTGCCCTATTACGTGACCGGAGCGATCACCGCGTCGGGCGGATCATGGAATGCGAGCATCGTCGCTGAGGTCGCTTCCTGGGGCCAGCAACATCTGCAAGCCTTCGGGCTCGGCGCCTATATTGCGCAACAGACCGACGCCGGCGATTTCCACCGTATCGTGCTCGGCATCGTGGTGATGAGCCTGTTCGTCGTCATCATCAATCGCCTGTTCTGGCGTCCGCTTTATTTCTACGCCGAACGCAAATTCCGGCTGTGATGGGGATCACTATGACCGCCGCTCTGCTAGACGTTCACGCGCTCTGCCAGTCGTTTCCGCGCGCCGATGGCGGCGAGCATCTGGTGCTCGACGGCGTCGAATTATCGTTGACGCAAGGCCAGATCGTTGGCCTGCTCGGCCGCACCGGCTCGGGCAAATCGACTTTGCTGCGCTTGATTGCCGGTCTGGCGGAACCTTCGTCCGGCACGATTACCTATCTCGGCGAGCCGGTTCACGCGCCGGCGCCTGGCATCGCCATGGTGTTCCAGTCCTTTGCGCTATTTCCTTGGCTGACGGTTCTGGAAAACGTGCAGCTTGGGCTTGAGGCGCTCGGCCTTCCCGAGGCGGAAATCCGCAAACGTGCATTGGCGGCGATCGACCTGATCGGCCTGGACGGTTACGAGTCGGCCTTCCCGCGCGAATTGTCCGGCGGCATGCGGCAACGGGTCGGCTTCGCCCGGGCGCTGGTCGTGCATCCCAACATCCTCTTGATGGACGAACCTTTCTCGGCGCTCGACGTGCTGACCGCGGAGACGTTGCGCACGGACTTTCTCGAACTCTGGGGTGACGGCAAGCTGCCGATCAAAGGGGTGATCCTGGTTACGCACAATATCGAGGAGGCAGTCCTGCTGTGCGACCGCATCCTGTTGTTTTCCACCAATCCCGGCCGCATCATCAGCGAAATCCCCGTCGAGTTGAAGCATCCGCGCAACCGGCTCGACCCGCAGTTCCGCGAGCTGGTCGAAAAAATCTATGTAGCGATGACCGCGCGCTCGCCGGCGCCGCTGCAAATCGGTACCGGACCCGTGGCGACCATCTATACGGCGCTCCCGCGGGTATCGGCCAACCTCCTGTCCGGTCTCATCGAGACGCTCGCCGCCCCGCCGTTTAGCGGCCACGCCGACCTGCCAGTGCTGTCCGACGAATTGCATATGGATTCTGACGAGCTGTTTCCGGTTGCGGAATCGCTGCAACTGCTGCGGCTGGCCGAGGTCGAAGGCGGCGACATCAAGCTCACCGATATTGGCAAACAATTCGCCGAACTCGGCACCGACGACCGCAAGAAACTATTCCAGCGCCAATTACTGTCCTATGTTCCTCTGGCCGCTCATATCCGTCACGTGCTGCAGGAGCGCGCCAACCACGTGGCGCCGAAAAGCCGCTTCTATGACGAGCTTGAGGATCATATGACGGCGGAGGATGCCGAACTCACCTTGCGAGCCGTGATCGCGTGGGGACGTTACGCCGAAGTCTTCGCCTATGACGACGATTCCGGCACGTTCAGCCTCGAGAATCCGACCTGATCGTCTCGCCTCCCGCGCCAGCATCAGGCCGGTGGCGGCAGGAAGACGACCTCGTGCTTGGCCGCCAGCGCGACGACCTCTTCCGGCTTCTGCTCTTTCATGCCGTGAATGGCCCAGAACAGATCGTAGAGCTTGCGCGTCGGCGCCACCCAGAAAAAGCATTTCACCGGCTGGTCCGACTTATTGAAGATGCCGTGCGGGCTGCCCATCGGCAGCCGGATGAGATCGCCCGCGGTGGCGACGAAATCCCTGCCGTCGAGCAGCAGGTCGAAGCGGCCCTCGAACATGTAGATGAATTCGTCCTGGGTCGGATGAATATGCGGCGGCACGAAAGTGCCGGGCGGGAAGGTCGCGTGCCAGGAGAACGACGCCTCGTTCACCGCTTTCGGCACGTAAGTCTGCCCCAGAATATTCCAGACGATCCCGTCAATTCCGGTGCCCGCTTTGGTGAGTCCTGCGGTCAACGCTTGCATGCCTTGGCTCCAGTGCTTTTATCGGCTCGGTTTGCCGCCGCCGTGGGCGCCATTCAAACACGGATGCAGGGGCGCAGAAACGATTGTGTGAGGCCGCCAATCGGCCATTTCGCGACAGCGTAAACGTCGCTACCATGCGCCCGTACGGGCCGCCTACGGCCGCGGCTAGCGGCCGGCACCTTGGCGGCTAGCATGTTGACGAAGCATGGTCTTTTCGGGAAAGCGGCGCCCTCCACATGGCCGCGGCGGGTGGATTTTTCGGAAGGCCGCAAAAAGACGGGGACGACGATGTCGATACTGCCAAGCACGGAAGGCGGCCCGCATTGGCGCAGGCTGCTGCTGGGATCGTTGGCACTGAACCTGTTCTTCGTCGGTGCCGCGGGCGCCGTGGCTATTCGCTTTACCGGGCCGGTGCCGCTGGCGCCGGTGGCGCGGATCGACCACAGCCTGGCCGGCCGCCTCGACCGCATCGCGACAAAGCTGCCGCCGGCCGATGCTGGAGTGTTGCGCGCGCAGCTTCATGCTGAAGAAGTGAAGGTCGCCACAGCGGAGGCCGATCTTCGTCTGGCGCAAGAGGACGTGCGCAAGACGTTGCGCGCGCAGCCGTTCGATGCCGAGGCGATGCGAACCGCAATGATGGCGAGCCGCGTCGCGCACGACAATGTCGATCAAGTGTTGCACGACACCATCGCTGCCGCCGCGGCGAAGATGTCGGTAGTCGGCCGCACCACGCTCGCGGACTGGCGGACCGAGCACAAGAACAACACACGGCCCGCCAGAACTTTTTGAATAGGTTACGCCGCGCTGCGCCGGCCTTGCGTCGCGATCGCTAATAGCGCGCGTTCGGCGATGGTGTCGGCGAGCGCCGGCCGGCGCCGCGATTGCAGCACCGCGTCGGCAAGCTCGGCCATGGCGGTGGCGAGCCGCACCGCGCTCCACGCTTTGAGCGCCGCGTCGACCAGCGCCTTGCGGCGGAAATGCAGGGGCGGCTGTACGGCGTCGAGCGAGAACGGCGCGCCGCCTTCGATTACCATGCGCCATTTGTGCAGTTGCGCGAGTTGGCGCTGGGCGTTGAATAACAGCGACCCGGCGCTGGTGCCAGCAGTCCGCGCCTTGCCAAGCTGCGCTTCGAGTTCGGCCGGCCGGCCGGCGAAAGCCGCATCGACGACGTCTTCCAGCGCCAGCGCCGAAGCGTCGGACACCACCGCGGTCACGTCATCGACGCCGACTTGATCGCGGCCGCGGGCGTAAAGCGCGAGCTTACGGATTTCGTTGCGCGAGGCCGCGCGATCGCCGCCGAGCAGAGGGATCAGAAGGGCCCGCGCCTCGGGCGTCAGCGTCAAGCTTGCGGCACGCATCTCCTCGTCGATCAGCCGCGCCCGGTCGCGCTCGCTGTCGGCATAGCATGGTAGCGCCACGGCATTCTTGGCGCGCTCGCACAGCGCGCGCAGCGGTGCGTTGCGGCGCAAGTCGCCGGCCTCGATGACGACACGGCATCCGCCGGGAGGCAGGGCCAGGACCGCCTCGACCGCGGGCGCGATGTTACGGCTTCCGGCCTTGAGCCACACCGCACGGCGCCCGCCGAACAGCGGCATAGTCTGCACCTCTTCGATGAGACGCGTCGGCTCGGCGGCAACCACCTCGCCTTCCAGGCGCGCCAGCGCGAACGGATCGTTCACGTCGTCGACCGAGGCCTTGACGATGGCGTTGGCGCGTTCGCTGACCAGTCCGGCATCCGGACCGAACACCAGAACCACCGGCCGCGCCGGATCGGGCCGCGCGACGAAGGCGTCGACATCGGCGGCTTTCACGGCGACCATGAGGAATTAGGTCCCAGCGACGAAATACGACGCCAGCCGGTTGCGGATCGTGTCAGCGGCCGTCTGCACGGCACGGTCTTCCGCGTCGCGCTGCGCGCGCTGTACGGCGAAGCGTTGTTCCGAGCCGGGCGCGTCATAATCGACATTCGCGTAGGTGGAATCCTGCAACACGATTTTGCCGGTGGCGATTTCCACGAGTTGATAGGTCACCTGGACGCCGGCGACCTGTGCCGTCGGGCGGCCGCTGGACGGATCGACCAGCACGGTAAAGCCGCTCTGGGATACGGTGAGATCGAGCCGATGGGTCGGAGCATTCGTGCCGGCGCCGCCAGTGAGATCGAACTGCAAGGCATTATGCACGCCGACGGCAAGCCGGGCCTGCGGCGTGCCCTGGCGCATTGGGATCGGCGCGATCTGCACTTCGGCGAGCTTGTCTTTGACGCTGTCGCCGCCGACCGACGGATGCGAGCCGTAGAGCGGCTGGAAGCAGCCGGCAAGGAGGCTCGCGGCACCCACAGCGACGCCAAGCCGCGCGGCGGCGAACCGCGCGGCGCGCGCCACTACGCGATGGTCAAGCGACCACATTGACGATCCGCCCCGGCACGATGATCACCCTCTTCGGCGTCTTGCCATCCAGCGCCGTTTTTACAGCGTCGAGCGCGAGAACGGCAGCCTCGATTTCGGCGTTGCCGGCTTCGCGCGCCACGGTCACTTCAGCGCGTTTCTTGCCATTGACCTGCACCGGCAGCGTTATCGTATTCTCAATCAGAAGAGCGGGCTCGACCTGCGGCCAGGCCGCCTGCGCGACCAGCGTGTCATGGCCGAGCGCAGCCCAGCTTTCCTCGGCAAGATGCGGCATCATGGGCGCGAATAATTGCACAAGAATATTAACCGCCTCGCGCATCGCCCAGCGGAAATCGGGCTTGGAGACGGCCCCCTCATCTGATCCGGTCTCAGACCCCAGCTCGCCGATTACCTCATTGAGCGTATTGGCGAATTCGTAAATCGCCGCCACACAAACATTGAAGTGTAGCTTTTCAATGTCATCGCTGACGCGGGCCAAAGCCCGGTGCGCCGCCTTGCGCAGGCGAAGCGCCGTAGGTGAAAACGCGGCCGGCCGCGCCTCCGGGGCCGCTTTGGCGATTTCGGCCGCCTCGCCGACCAGCCGCCACAGCCGTTGGGCGAAGCGCCAGGCGCCCTGGACGCCGCGCTCGGTCCATTCCACGTCGCGATCCGGCGGCGAGTCCGACAACATGAACCAGCGCGCCACGTCGGCACCGTAAGCCTCGATGATCTCGTCGGGGTCGACCGTGTTGCGCTTCGACTTCGACATTTTCTCGATGGCACCGATTTCGACCGGCGCGCCGGTGGCCGCCAAGGTGGCACGGCGGGTGTCGCCGTCGCTCTCGATTTTCACTTCCGCCGGCGACACCCATTCGCCGCTCTTGGTGCGGTAGGTCTCGTGCACGACCATGCCTTGGGTGAACAGGCCGGCGAACGGCTCGTCGAGCCCGACATGGCCGGTCGCTTTCATGGCGCGGGTGAAGAAGCGTGAATAGAGCAGATGCAAAATCGCGTGCTCGATGCCGCCAATATATTGATCGACCGGCATCCAGGCATCGACCACGGCCAAGTCGGTCGGCGCCGTCGTGATCCACGGGTCGGTGAAGCGTTCGAAATACCAGGACGAGTTGACGAAGGTATCCATGGTATCGGTTTCGCGCCGCGCCTTGCCGCCGCATTGCGGGCAGGTGACGTATTTCCAGGTCGGATGATGATCGAGCGGATTGCCCGGACGGTCGAAAGTGACATCCTCCGGCAACGTCACCGGCAAATCCTTTTCCGGCACCGGCACCACGCGGCATTTCTCGCAATGGATGATCGGGATCGGGCAGCCCCAGTAGCGCTGCCGTGAAATGCCCCAATCGCGCAGCCGGAAATTCACCTGGTGCTGCGCCACCGGGCGATTGCCACGCGTTTCTTTTTCCAGCCGTCGCGCCACTTCTTCTTTCGCATCCGCGATCGTCATACCATCGAGGAAGCGCGAATTGATCATGCGGCCGTCGCCGTCATAGGCAGTGTCGGTGATGACGAAGGTCTTCGGGTCCTGGCCGGGCGGACAAACCACCGGCACATTGCCGAGGCCGTATTTGTTGACGAAGTCGAGGTCGCGCTGGTCATGCGCGGGGCAGCCGAAAATGGCGCCGGTGCCGTATTCCATCAGAATGAAGTTCGCGACATAGACGGGCAGTTTCCAGCTCGGATCGAACGGATGCATCGCCTTGATGCCGGTGTCGAAGCCGAGTTTCTCGGCGGTGTCGATCTCGGCCTGGGCCGTGCCGAGATGGCGGCACTCCTCGATGAATTTCGCCAGGGCCGGATTCTTTGCGGCTGCAGCAAGCGCCAGCGGATGATCCGGCGCCAGCGCCATGAATTTGGCGCCGAACAAAGTGTCCGGCCGGGTGGTGAAGATTTCCAGCTCGCTTTCGCCCTGCGGCGTGGTTTTTGGATCAAGCGCGAAGCGGACTAGCAAGCCCTCGCTGCGACCGATCCAGTTCTTCTGCATCAGGCGAACTTTTTCTGGCCAACGCTCGAGCGCATCGAGCGCGTCAAGGAGCCCTTGCGAATATTTGGTGATCTTGAAGACCCACTGGCTCATCTCGCGCTGCTCGACCAGCGCGCCGGAGCGCCAGCCGCGCCCCTCAATCACCTGCTCGTTGGCCAGCACCGTCTGATCGACCGGATCCCAATTCACCTTGCGCTTCTCGCGCTCGACCAGTCCGGCGCGCAGAAAATCGAGGAACATTTTCTGCTGGTGTTTGTAATAGGCCGGATCGCAGGTGGCGATCTCGCGGCTCCAATCGAGCGACAGCCCCATCGATTTGAGCTGCTTCTTCATCGCCGCGATATTGTCGTAGGTCCACGCCTTGGGATGGACCTTGCGCTCCATGGCGGCGTTCTCGGCCGGCATGCCGAAGGCGTCCCAGCCCATCGGATGCAGCACGTTCATGCCCGCCGCACGCTTGTAGCGCGCCACCACGTCGCCCATCGTGTAGTTGCGGACGTGGCCCATATGGATGCGCCCCGACGGATAGGGGAACATTTCCAGCACGTAATATTTCGGCCGCGGGTCGACGTTCTTCGTGGCGAAGATTGAGCGCTCGTCCCAGATTTTCTGCCAGCGCGCCTCGGCGTCGCGGGCGTTGTAGCGGTCGATTGCCATCGGTTTGCGATTTGTGCTGCGGTCTTTTACGGTCGCCGGACGTGACACGAAAGCCCGTGGCCGGTCAACGGGTTGCGATAGCAGAACCCACCATCAATCCTCATGTAGAAAGCCGAAATGCAATACACCACCCTTGGCAAAACCGGCCTGCGCGTCAGCGTCGCCGGGCTCGGTACTGGCGGTTTTTCCCGGATGGGACTCAAATCCGGCAAGACCGAGGACGAGGCGGCGCGGCTCGTGCTCGACGCGGTCGAGCTCGGCGTCAATTTCATCGACACGGCGCTGCCCTACGGCACCGAAGGTGTGGTCGGCAAGGCGCTCAAATCGATTCCGCGGGATAAGGTCGTGGTCGCGACCAAATCCACCGTCCGCCGCAACGGCGAATGGTGGACGCCGGGGCGCGTGATCGAAAGTCTCGACAATTCGCTGCGTGTCTTGGGCACCGATCATGTCGACGTGTTCAATCTGCACGCCGTCGATCCGGACATGTACGACTACGCGCTCGACACGCTGGCGCCGGCCCTGCTCGCACAGAAGGAGAAAGGCAAGATTCGCCATATCGGATTGACAGAGAATCCGATCGTCGATTTCAGCAATGAAACGCTCAAGCGCGCGCTGCGCGATCCGGTCTGGGAAGTCTTTATGGTCGGTTTCCACATGATGCATCAGGGCGCGCGGCAGAACGTGTTTCCGGTCACCCGCGCCAACGGCGTCGGCACGCTGTTGATGTTCGCGGTGCGCAGCATTTTTGCCGACCCGCCGCGCGTCGCCCGCGAGATGAAGGAACTGGCCGCCAAGGGGCTGGTCGACAAATGGCTCGGCGAAATCGACGACCCGCTGGGCTTTCTGGTTCACGAGCACGGCGCGGCCAATATGATCGAGGCCGCCTATCGCTTCGCCCGCCACGAGCCGGGCGTCGACGTGGTGCTGTTCGGCACCGGCGACGCCGAACATCTGCGCAGCAACGTGGCGTCGCTACTCAAGCCGCCGCTGCCGGACGCCGACCGGGCGAAGCTTACGGCGCTGTTCGGGCACCTCAAGGGCATTGGCCTCGACAGCCATCAAGGCCGTTAGCCGATTTCTCTCTCAACGCACGGCGCCGTCAGCATCACGGCGCAACACCTTGCCGGGCAGCGCACCGGTATGAACCGCGTTGTCGACGACGATCACGCCATTGACCAGCACCGTGGTGCGAGGACCGCTCGGATAGCGGTGCGGATCAGCGTACGTCGCGAGTTCCTCGAAGTCGGCAGGATCGAACACCGCCACATCGGCGCGATAGCCCACCTTGAGTAGGCCGCAGTCGGCAAGCTTCAGCGCGGCCGCGGTCGCGCCGGTCATCTTGTGGACCGCGGTTTCGATCGGGATCAAGCCGAGCTGCCGCGCATAATGGCTCAAGACGCGCGGAAACGTGCCGTAGAAGCGCGGATGCGGAATACCCTGGCTGGTGATGCCGTAGTCGGCGACGCAATTGCCATCGGAGCCGACCAAGGCAAACGGCGAACGAATCATGTCGCGCACGTCGTCCTCGGCAATCGAGATTACCAGCACCCGGGTCGCACAGCGATCCTCGATCAGATAGTCGCAAACCACGTCGATCGGATCGGCGCCGCGCTCGTGCGCCAGCTCGGCAATGCTGCGGCGCGCGTATTGCGGCAGATGCGGCGATATCGAAATTCGCAGGCAATCCCAGTCCGGAATACGGCCCCAATTGTTGAGACCGTCACGCGCGATCTCGGCGCGGATCCGTGTGCGCGTCTCCGGCAGCGCCAGACGCGCCAGCATGTCCGGGACACCGCCGGCTTGCACCCATTGCGGCAGCAGATTTTTCAGCGGATTGCTGCCGACGTTATAAGGATAAGAGTCGCAATCGACGTCGATGCCGCGCGCCTTGGCCGCTGCGATCATGTCCAAGGCCTTTGCCGCTTTGCCCCAGTTGTCGAGACCGGAGCATTTGAAATGCACGATCTCGACATGAACCTCGCAGGCTTCCGCCACGTCGATGGCTTCTTGCAGCGCCTCCAGGACATGGTTCGATTCGTCGCGCAGGTGCGTGAAATAGCCGCCGTTATGGCGCTTCACGGCGCGGCACAGTGCGACGATTTCGTCCGGGGCCGCATAAGAGCCCGGCGCCGTGAACAAGCCGGTGGAAAATCCGAGCGCACCGGCCCGCAAGCCGTCTTCGAGCAGATCGCTCATCGCCTGCAATTCGCCGGCCGTCGGCGGGCGGTTGTCCATGCCCATCACCATCAGGCGCAGCGTATTGTGCCCGACCAGCATGCCGGCGTTCACCGCGGTCGCGGGGAAGCTATCGAGATAACGCGGGAAAGTCGTTTCGCGAAACGGCAGCCACGGCGCGCTCGGTGACAGGTAATCGCGCAACAGCTCGACCTTGCCCGGCAGCACCGGCGCGACGGAAAAGCCGCAATGGCCGATGATCTCGGTGGTGACGCCCTGGCGCACCTTGCTTTCGGCCTTCGGATTGATCGGCAGCGTGAAATCCGAATGCGTCTTGATATCGATGAACCCCGGCGTAACGGCGAGACCTGACACGTCGATTTCGCGGCGGGCATGCCCTGGCGCATCGCCGAGAGCAGCAATGCGGCCATCGGTAATGGCGAGATCGCCGCTTTGTCCGGGACGGCCGCTGCCGTCGTAGAGCGTGCCGCCGCGCAGAATGAGATCGTACATCAGGATGGTCCCGCCATGAATTATGAGGTGCGCGCAATCATTCCGGATGGTCTTCCGGCCAGCCGTTGCAATGGGCGCGCTCATGGCGGACATAGGCTCGTAAATCCTTCACCGGCCCGCCGCGCGGAATGACCAGATAGCATTTGTTCTTTTTCAGCCAGGAGCAGGCATCGGCGTGCACGCCCATATGCGCGCAGGCCCGCCGCGCTTCCTGGAGCGGCAAGACGCGCTCGATCACCGGCCCTGAATAAGGATGATTGTAGCGCGGCGGCGGTTCGAGCACATAGATCGGC
Source organism: uncultured Alphaproteobacteria bacterium (assembly GCA_963731805.1). Lineage (GTDB taxonomy): Bacteria > Pseudomonadota > Alphaproteobacteria > Rhizobiales > Xanthobacteraceae > BOG-931. The sequence goes on along the minus strand of CAVSWY010000020.1, from coordinate 408,540 downwards.
ATGGTGCTTTGCCTCAAACAAGCTCTTCGGCGATCCAGTCCGTGATCGAGCGCCGCGTCGGCGACCAGCCGAGCGCGGCTGCGGCTTTGCCCCGGACTCGGCTGTTTGAGCCGAGCGAATAGACTGCCATAGTGCGGCCCCAGCCTGCGATCGCTTCGTCAGCCGGCCAGGATTGCGCGGCGCCCAGATCGAGCCGCGCTGCGATGGATTTGGCGACCTCGCCCAAAGCTTCCTCGCTGCTCTCGACATACATGAAGGTGCCGGACGACGCTTTGTCGATGGCGAGAACATACAGCGCGGCGACATCGGCGATATGCACGTTGGACCAGCGATTGAGCCCGCGCCCAATATAGCGGACCACGCCGGAGGCCTTAGCTTGGCGCACCAGTGCCGGGATTTGCACGCTCTGCGCCGGCGGCCCCAAAGCGTGGCCGTAAATCATACTGTTGCACAGGACCACCGAGCGGACCTTGTGGGTTTCTTGCGCGGCGAGCACCAGCCGGTCGATGGCGACGCGCGCCGCCTTGTCGGCGAGCGGTGCGATCGGCTCGGCTTCGTGAAAGACACGATCGGACGGCTCACCCATGGCGAGATCAGCAACAATGCTCGAGCCGCTGGAATGGATGAAGGCCTTGCCGGATCCGGCAAGTCCGGCGAGCAAGGCTTCGATGGCGCCGCGATGATCGCTGGAAGCGGCATTGACCACAGCATCGGCGGCGCACGCCTCCTCGCGCAGCAAACCCGCGTCGTCGAGCGCGCCGATCACCGGCTCGACGCCATGGGCCGCGACCCTATCTGCCTTGGTCCGATCGCGGACCAGGCCGCGAACCCGATGGCCCGCACGGATCAGCGCCACAGCCGCCGCGCCGCCGATATAGCCGTTCGCACCGGTGAGGAAGATTAGCATTTGGCGTTCCCCCCTATCCTCCCCTGCGCAAAGGGGTGCGGCAAGTCACAACCCGCGCGGGCAGAGAAGTGCTGTTTCTTCCCGGCAGTACCTGCCTGGAAGACGGCAATACCAATTATTCTATCGGTGGTTGTGTATTAACGTAATTTTGGTGTGTAATGCGCAGATTTACCTACTGCAGATGCGCAAGGAAGCCGGCTCGGCTGCGTAACGGGCTCATCGGTTGTGAAGGGTGCCGCGTCTTGCGGCCGTAACATGCTCCAGGACCAATCGCTTATCGCCGAATTGGAGAGCGCTATCGACAGCGGCTCCAAGGACAAACGCGTCGACGCTCTGCGGCGCATCACCGACCTGTTCGTCGCCGACGCCGATCGTCTCAACGATCAGCAGATCGACGTGTTCGACGACGTCTTGAACCACTTGATCAAGCGGATCGAGGGTCGCGCGCTCGCCGAGCTCAGCCAACGTCTCGCACCGGTGAATAACGCACCACTCGAAGTGGTGCGGCAGCTCGCCCGGGATGACGATATAGCCGTGGCGGCGCCAATCCTGACGCAGTCGCGCCGTCTCAGCGACCACGATCTGATCGACATCGCCAACACCAAGGCCCAAGGCCATCTGCTGGCAATCGCAGCCCGCACGCAAATTGCGCCGACCGTGACGGATGCGCTCTTAAATCGGGGCGACCATCAGGTGTTCCACAAGCTTGCCGAGAACTCCGGCGCGAGCTTCTCCGAGGGCGGCTTTGCGACACTGGTGCGTCATTCAGAACGCGACGAACGTCTCGCCGAGATGGTCGGGCTGCGGCTGGATGTGCCGCTGAAGCTGTTCCGCGAACTGCTGCTGCGCGCCACCGAAGCGGTGCGTTCTCGCCTGCTCGCTTTGGCCGGCCCGGAAAGCCGAGACAAGATTCAACGCGTTCTGACCGCCATCTCGGAGGACGCGGAGCATGAGGCAGGTTTCCAGACTGAACACGATTATGCCGAGGCCCATGCCCGGATGCTGGCTCTGAAAAACAAGGGCGAACTCGATGAAACGGCGGTGTTCAAGGCCGCCAAAGCCGATCGTTACGCCGACATCATCGCGGCGCTGGCGCTGTTGTGCGGAGCGCCGATGCCGCTCGTCGAAAATCTCTTGCAGAGCGAACATCGCGAGGCATGGGTGATCCCCTGCAAAGTGGCCGGCTTGGATTGGCCGACGGTGCGCGTGATCCTGAGTTGCCGCGCGATGGGGCGGGCGATGACAGATCAGACGCTCGATGCTGCACGAGCGGATTACTACAAGCTGTCGCAGGCGAGCGCCGGCAGAGTGCTTCGCTTCTGGCAGGTCAGGCAGACCGCTTCAAAGGACGCCGGCCCGGTCAAGATCTCATCGCCCGCAGCATAGGCGCGGACGCACCAGCGGTCGAAGCCAGCAGATGCGCCCCGAATTTCGTAAGAAGAAGCGCCGCTATATCTCCCACCGAGCGAGAATAGTTCTCGCCGATGGTTCGCTCCTTGAAAATTGCCGGATCATCGACATTTCCGGCACCGGCGCGCGGCTCGAGATCAAGAATCTCGAAGTAGTGCCGGACCAATTCGTCCTACTGCTTTCGTACGATGGGCGTTTGCGTCGTCAATGCTCGGTTGTCTGGCGATCGGAGACGGCAATCGGCATAGAGTTCATTCCTCATTGCCCCACATCCTAACCAGGCGTCTGCGTATCGGTTGGATTTTATCGACTTACTAGGCGTTCGGGTGCGGCCAGAGCGGCCGCCTTACTCGCCCCGCAAAACCCGGGCAAACTCCAATGACCTCCGAGCCCGAGTTCAATGGAGAAGGTCATGGCCGTGTCACCTCGCAGCGAAAGCATCCGTTTCGCTGTAAGTCTGTTTTCCGCCACATGTCTTGCCGTTTTTGTTTTGGCCGCGGACATTCCGGCGCAGGCGCAGCAGCCGTCCGCCGAGCCGCCGGCACGCATCATCGTCATCGGGGAAGGTAGCGTCAGCGTGGCGCCCGATTACGCCGACATAGGCTGCGGCGTCACCACCAAGACCAAGACCGCCAAGGAGGCGACCGACGCGAACTCCAAGGCAATGGCCGCGGTTGCGGCGGCGCTGCACAGCGCCGGCATCGAGCAAGAAGATATCCAGACCACCCGGTTTTCGCTGCAGCCGGTCTATGCGCCGCCGCAGCCCAACACCGAACTGAAGCTCACCGGCTTTTCGGTGTCGAACCAGTTCCGGGTGACCATCCGCCAGATCGCCGGTGTTGGCGACATTCTCGACCGGCTGATCGGGGCGGGCGCGACCGACGTCGGCAGCGTCGAGTTTTTGCACTCCGATCCCTCGACAGCGCTCGATCAGGCGCGCACCGCGGCGATTGCCGATGCCAAGCGGAAGGCTGCGCTCTACGCGCAGGCCGCGGGGCTGACGCTCGGCGGCGTCGGCTGGATCACCGAGGATTCCGGCTACACACCACCGATGCCGTTTGGAGCGATGCGTGCGGCGCCCGCTATGGCGGCAGTGCCGATTGCGGCCGGCGAGGACACATTGCGTGTCAGGGTCACGGTCGGCTTCGATGTTGCGCACTGACGCCGAAATTCAGCGATCGAACGTTTGCCGCCGCTTCGCGTTGTCACTTAGCGCAAAAACGACGGCGAAATCCGATGCGACTTCTGCGGCACCTGCGGCGCCAGATCGAAAGGCTGCCGCCCTACCCGGCGCTGGCCCTGATCGCTGTGCCGCTTGCCGTTGCCGAGCCGCTGAAGCTCGCAACGCTTTTCATCGTCGGCAAGGGGCATTGGATCATCGGCGTCGTCGCGATAATTTGTGCCTACGCCATCAGCCTGTTCGTCACCGAACGGCTGTTCCGGATCGTCAAGCCGAAGCTCCTCACTTTGCGGTGGTTCAAGACGCTCTGGGCGTGGTTCATCGCCGCCCGCGACAAGACGTTTGATTATTTCCAGCGGCCGGCCCATAGCCAGTAAAGGCGCGATCCCGACGCGCCGGTTGGCGAGGCGAGCCGGTGCGACGCCGTCACAGCTTGGTCATGGAAATCCGCGATGCCAATCGCGATACAGCGGCCGGCGGCGGCACGGCCGACAGCGATAACGTGAGGCGACGAGACGGCGAATGTTCCCCATTCCAAAAAGCGTTTTTCTAACCCGCGGCATCGGCGTGCACCGCCACCTTCTCAATGCTTTCGAATATGCGTTGCGCGATGCCGATATCGAGCAACAGAACCTGGTGACGGTGTCGTCGATCTTGCCGCCGGGTTGCGAGCTGATCACGCCCGCTTCCGGCATCGCGACCTTGAGCCCCGGCGAGATCACGTTCTGCGTCATGGCGCGCGCCGAGACTAACGAGCGGGGGCGCCGCATCGCCGCCGGGATTGGGCTGGCCCGCCCCAAGGATCCGGCGCGCTACGGCTATATCTCGGAACACCACGCCTTCGGCATGACGGAGCCGGAGATCGGGGATTACGTTGAGGATCTGGCCGCAACCATGCTGGCGTCCACTCTCGGTATCGAGTTCAATCCCGATGCGGCCTGGGACGAACGCAAGCGCGTTTACGAAATGAGCGATCTTATCGTCGACAGTCTTTCGGTGACGGCGGCGGCCGAGGGCGCCGCCAACGGCGATTGGACCTGTGCGGTCGCCGCCGCGGTATTCCGTTTTGCCAATCCTTCGGCCTCGAACCAGCCATGACCGAAGTGACGCCCGGGGTGGCGACCTACGCGATCCCGCCTACTTTTCTCGGCATCGAGCGGCGCGACCGCGGCGCGCCGATTTGCATTGCCGGAATTCCGCTCGATCTCGGCACCACTAACCGCAGCGGCGCCCGCTTCGGACCAAGCGCCATCCGCCACGCCAGCCGGATGCTGGTGGACGGGGCGCATCCGCTGCATTGGGTCGATCCGACAAAGCTGCCGGTGGCCGACGTCGGCGACTTCGCGCTCGCGCTGGGCGACCTTGTCGGCAGCATGAAGCTCATCGAGGACGCGGCACAGGGCATCGAGCACCTCATCGCGCTCGGCGGCGATCACAGCATCACGCTGCCGCTATTGCGCGCGCTGAAGAAACACCGCGCCGCACCCGCGCTGATTCACTTTGACGCCCACGTCGACACCTGGCCGGACAATTTCGGCCAAGCTTACGGCCACGGCTCGGTGTTCTATCATGCGATCGAGGAGGGCCTCGTCGATCCGCGCCGGATGATTCAGATCGGCGTCCGTTCGCCGGTGTCGCGGCAGGTTCACGATTGGACCGCGGCGCGCGGCGTCGTGACGATCGCGGCGCAAAGCATCCACGAGACCGGTCCGGCTGCCGTAGTCGAACGGGTTGTCGAGGTGGTGGGCGATGCGCCCGTCTATCTCAGCATCGACATCGACGTGCTCGATCCGGCCTTCGCGCCGGGCACCGGCACGCCGGAGATCGGCGGACTGGCAAGCTGGCAGGTCCAGGCGATCCTGCGCCAGCTCCCGGACCTGCAATTTGTCGGGATGGATCTGGTCGAGGTCGCGCCGGCTTACGACACCGCCGAGATCACGGCGCTGGCCGGCGCGACGCTGGCTTGGGAATATCTCTGCTTGCTCGGATTGCGCCGCTAACGCGGCGTCCGCTCGATGACTCGCGGCATTTTCTCAACATTCGAGACCGTCACAGCGGGAAATGCATAAATTTACCTGGACATCGCCGGCACTTTTCGCTTCAACTTAAGCTTGCAGAAGTGGTCTCGCCGGAGCCGGCCCATGCTGCAAAAGCTGTCCCAAGAGGTCGTGGAGTGTCAGCGTCAGGCGCGGGAAGCGCGGGAATGCGCCGAGCGCGTGCCCGAAGCCGACAAGCAGGACTACCTTGCATTGGAACGCCGCTGGCTCATGCTGGCCGAAAGCTACGAACTGGTCGAACGCATTGCGGCTTTTACGAGCGAGGCAAGCAAGCGCGTTGCGGCGTTTCTGCTTAAGAATTCGGCACCTGCGGCTGCACGCGTTCCTTGCAAGCTGCGGCAATGACATGAGTCAAACAAATAAACAAATACCGGCCAGCCGCTCTCGGAGTCGGGCGCCAATCGGTTCTATTTCGCATGCGAGGCGTGCGGGGTGACAGTGCTGCGGATCAGCCCGACGATCGCGGACTGATCTATCCCTTGCCGACGATGCTGACATCCGCGCTGTCGCGATACGCCGGATTTTTCCAGCCGTTCTCGTCGTAATCGGCCATGCAGCGATCGACCAGCGCTTCCATCTGTTTGAGCCGGCCGGAGAACTGCGCTTGTTGCAGCTGGAACACGCGGATGAGCTCGTGGCTGCCGGAATAGTTCATCTCATAGAGCTCATGGCGGGCGCCGAACTCGGTGCCGATGGCGTCCCACAATAGCTTCATGATCTTGATACGCTCCTTGTAGTCGATGCCGTTCGAGCCGCGCACATACTTGGCAAGATATTTGTCGACATCGGGATTCTTGAAGTCGAGCGCATGCGAGGGCAGATAGATCAGCCCGGAGGCGACCACCTTTTCGACGATGTTGCGCACCGCCGGATAGGCTTCGGTCATGAACAGCCGGTAGGTCGCCGAGCCCTGCGAATTTGGCAGCACCGCGCCGTTGACCCACGGCTCCGGATTGCAGGCCATGGCGTCGGTCAGCGACCAGAACAGATTGCGCCAGCCGATCACTTCGCCGATCTGCGCCTGCACGCCGCGGAATTCCTCGACGCCGGTGGCGCGTGCGGCCTTGTAGAGCAGCGCAGAGATGAAATCGAGCTTGACCGCGAGCCGGGTGCAGCCCTGCAGCGTGAAGCCATTGAAGAAACCGGACTTCGGATAGAAATTCTTCAGCCGGTCGATGTCGCGGTGGATCAGCACGTTCTCCCAGGGGATGAACGCATTGTCGAAGACGAAAATGGCGTCGTTCTCGTCGAACCGCGACGTGAGCGGATAATCCCACGGCGAACCGGTAGCCGCCGCGGCGAATTCATACGACGGCCGGCAGATCAATTTGATGCCCGGCGTATTCATCGGCGCGATGAACATCACCACCATGGCCGGATCGGTGATCTCCTGGCCCATGTTCTGGCCGAGGAAATTGTAATTGGTCAGCGCCGAATTGGTGGCGACCACCTTGGCGCCGGAAACGTAGATTCCGGCGTCGATCTCCTTCTGGATGGTGATGTAGACGTCCTTGACCTGTTCGACCGGCTTGTTGCGGTCGATCGGCGGATTGACCAGCGCATGGTTGAGGAACAGCACCGCTTCCTGGCCGCGCTTGTACCAGGCGCGTGCGTTGTCGGCGAATTTGCCGTAGAACTCGGCATTGGCGCCGAGCGTGTTGAGGAAGGCCGCCTTGTAATCTGGGCTGCGGCCGAGCCAGCCGTAGGTGATGCGGGCCCAGGCGGCGATGGCGTCGCGCTGCGCGATCACGTCTTCGCGCGAACGCGCGACCTTGAAGAATTTCATGGTGTAGCCGTCCGAGCCGGTATCGGTCGGCGCGGTGAGCACGTCCTTGGTCGCCTTGTCGTGCAGCGCGTCGTACAGCAGCGCCACCGAGCGGGCCGAGTTACGGAACGCCGGATGCTCGGTGACGTCCTTGACCCGCTCGCCGTAGATATAGACCTCGCGGCCGTCGCGCAGCGATTCCAGAAACTCCGCGCCGGTGAACGGGCGCTTCTTGTCGGCGATGAGATCTTCGGGATGCTGGGGCATCGGGCGCTCCCTTGTCGTTGGCTATTTCATCAGTATACTGACAATTGTGGACAGTATACTGACACCTGGGTTTCGGCGTCAACGCGCTGACCGCGCCGCGACAACGGCGCGCGATCAAGAGGTTGCAATGGCGAAGGACAACAGCCGCCTGACCGACATGCCCGGCCATCTCATTCGCCGGCTGCAGCAGATCGCTTTCGCTTTGTTCCTTGATCAGGCCAAAGCGTTCGACTTCACGCCGGTGCAATATGCCGCGCTCTATGCCGTCAACAACAATCCGGGCATCGACCAGACCGCGTTGTGCAATGCCATCGCGCTCGATCGTTCGACCATCGGCGATGTCGTCGGCCGCCTGGAAAACAAGGGCCTGATTACGCGCCGCAGCGGCTCGGCAGACCGGCGCACCAAATCGCTGCACATCACCGCGGCGGGGCGCCGTCTGCTCGCAGATATCGAGCCGGCGGTCGAGGCGACGCAACGCCTGATCCTGGCCCCGCTCAAGCCAAGCCAGCGCATCACCTTCATGCGGATGCTTAAACATCTCGTGCATCTGAACAACGAACACAGCCGGGCACCGCTGCGGCCGAATGAAAGCCGGCTGCGCACGCCAAGGCTTGCCGCGAGACCGGCACGTGCAGCGCGAAAGCAAGGCGCCGCGACAGCGCCGGCGATGAAAAGCGCCGGCCGAGAAACTTAGGCCTTGGCGCGCTGACAGGCTTCCCAAAGGCTTTGCGCCGTGGCCGGCATTTCCAGATGCGCGCCGGCGCCGTTCGGGATGGCATCGGCCACCGCGTTCATCACCGCCGCGATCGCCGCCGTGGTGCCGGCTTCGCCGACGCCCTTGACGCCGAGCGGATTGGTGGTGGCGGGCACGTTATGCATCGCTTCGCGCAACGGCGGCATGTCCTCGGCGCGCGGCATGGCGTAGTCCATGAATGAGCCGGTGACGAGCTGGCCTGAGTCGCTGTCGTAAACCGTGCGCTCCATCAGCGCCTGGCCGATGCCCGAAGCCAACGAGCCGTGCAGCTGGCCTTCGACGATCATGGTATCGAGCGGATTGCCGCAATCGTCGACGGCGGCATAGGCGACGATCCCCATGTGGCCGGTTGCCTGATCGATCTCGACCTCGGCAATGTGGACGCCGTTCGGAAACGTCTGCGGCGTGTCGGTCACCGTCTTGGTATCGAGATCCTCGGCGATCTCGCCGCGCTCCTTCATCTCGGAAGCGCGCGCGGCGACTTCGAACAGCGTGACGCGGCGGTCGGTGCCGACCACCTCGAAGCTGCCGTTCCGGTAAGCGATGTCGGCCTCGCCGGTTTCCAGCATGGTCGCGGCGATCGGCTTGCCCTTGGCGAGGATGGCGTCGATCGCCTTCACCACCGAATGGCTCACCGTCATGCCCGAGCGCGAGCCGACCGAGGCGTAACCCGGCAGCTCGTTCGCTGAGTCGCCATGAGTGTGCGGAATCTTTTCCGGCGCAATGCCGAGCCGTTCGCCGATCAGCCGCGAGAACACCGTGGCGTGGCCCTGCCCGGTGTTCTGCACATTGAGCCGCAGTTGCAGCGTCTCATTGCCCGGAAATTCCAGCAGCGCGCTTTCGGTCGGCGAGCCGCCAGCATGTTCGAGCATGCAGCAGATGCCAAGCCCGCGATATTTGCCGCGCTTTTGCGCTTCGCGACGGCGCTGCTTGAAGTTACCGTAATCGGCAAGCTCCAGCGCCTTGTCGAGGATCGGCTCGAAATCGCCGGAATCGATGACGGTGCCGACCTGAGTCTTGTACGGAAAGGCCGATTTTTTGACCAGATTGCGCCGCCGCAGTTTTACCGGATCGATGCCGGTGACGCGCGCCGCTTCGTCGACGACGCGTTCCAGCGCATAGATCGATTCCGGACGGCCGGCGCCGCGATAGGGCGCCGTCGGCAGCGTATTGGTGTAGGCGCATTTCACGCCGATATCGATCTTGGGAATATCGTACATGCCGGGCAGGCAGCGGGTGAAGCTGAGCGTCGGAATATTGGCGCCGATGGCGCCGAGATAGGCGCCCATATTGCCGACGCTGCGGATGCGCAACGCCAGAAATTTCCCCTTCTCGTCGAGCGCCAGCTCCACTTCCGAATAAATGTCGCGCGCCTGGTTGTCGGAGAGGAACGCTTCCGAGCGGCCTGACATCCAATGCACCGGACGGCCAAGCTTCTTCGCCGCCATCAGGAGCGCCATATATTCCGGATAGGCCGAGGTCTTCAGCCCGAAGGCGCCGCCGACGTCCTCGGTGATGACGCGCAATTTCTCCTTCGGCCAATTCATGATGCCGAGAATGTTGTCGCGCATGGTGCCGGCGCTCTGCGAGCAGGTGCGCAGCTTAAAGGCGTCGCGCGCGGCGTCGTAGCTTGCGGTGGCGCCGCGGGGCTCCATCGAGGCGACGCAGAGCCGCTGATTTATTTCGCTGATGCGCGCGACGTATTTGGCGGAGGCGAAAATCCGCTCGACCTCGGCGGCATTGGCGGCCGGATCGGCGGCCGGCCCCGGCCAATCGACCGCGAGATTGTTGGGCGTCTCCGGCCAGATCTGCGGCGCACCGTCCTTGAGCGCGTCGCGCGCGTCGGTCACCGGCGTGAGCGGCTCATATTCGACATTGACGAATTCGCTGGCGTCTTGCGCCGTAAGCGCGCGTTCGGCGACGACCATGGCCACGGCTTCGCCGATATGAAGCACGCGGTCCTTGGCCAGCGCCGGCCGGTTGGTGACGATGAGCTTTGCGCCATTGCGGCCCGGCAGCGGCGGATGCCGCGAGATATTGCCGATGCCGTCCATGTCGGCCGCGGTCAACACCGCGATGACGCCGGGCATGCCCGCGGCGCCCGAGGTTTCGACGCTGACGACGCGGGCGAAGGCGTGCGGCGAGCGCACGAAATAGGCGTAGGCCTGGTTCGGCAGCGGCGCGTCGGCGACATAACGGCCGTGGCCGCGGACCAGAACGTCGTCCTCGACGCGGCCGTGGAAAGAATGCGCAGTAGCGTCGGTCTTGGCGTCCATGCTGGGTTCCGGGGGTGTTTTGACTGGGCGTCGGGGCGTTCTTTATAGCCGAAGTGGCGTTCGAAAACCCACCCCTCTAGCGTCTTTGAACGACCCCATCTGCATATCTTGCATGCTTCTTCGGGTTATGCGCAAAACACGCCGCGCCAGCCCGGGGAGAGACAATGACCCGCAACATCGATACCCACACCCACATCCTTGCCGACGCCACCATAAAACTCCTGCAAAAGGAGATCCCCAAGCTCGGGCTCAAGCTCACCCCCTACGACGACGAGAATTCGGTGATCGAGGTTGCCGGCGTGCCGTACCGGCCGTTTCCGCGCGGCGGTCATAATGTCGAGCGCCGCTTCGCCGACATGGATGCTGCCGAGGTCGATGTGCATCTGCTCTCGGTGTCGCCGCAGACTTGGCTCTATAACCAGGACACCGCCGTCACCGTCGCCGCCGCGACCATCCAGAACAACGAGATCGCGCGGTTGAGCAAGGAGCATCCGGACCGCTTCGCCGGCATCGCCACGTTGCCGATGCAGGCACCGGATAAAGCGGCCGACGAACTGCGCCGCGCCATGACAAAGCTCGGCCTGCATGGCGCGATGATCGCCTCGAACGTCAACGGAAAGAACCTCGACGACCCGAGCTTTGAGCCGGTATGGGCGGCCGCCGCCGAGCTCGACGCTTTCATGGTGATCCATCCCGGCAATATCGCCGGCGCCGACCGGCTGCGTTCCTATTATCTCAACAACCTGATCGGCAATCCGCTCGATACCACCATCGCCGCGGCCTGTCTGATCTTCGGCGGCGTGATGGAGCGCTATCCCAAGCTCGATTTCGTGATGGTGCACGCCGGCGGTTTCGTGCCGTATCAGGGCGGGCGCTGGGTACACGGCTGGGAAGTGCGGCCGGAGCCGAAACTTCATCTGAAACATTCGCCGCAGCGCTACCTCGACCGTTTGCGTTACGACACCATCACCCACGCCAAGGCGCCGCTGGAATTTCTGGTCGGCTCGGCCGGCGCCGATCGCGTCTTTCTCGGCAGCGATTATCCCTACGACATGGGCACCGGCGAATGCGTGCGCCAGGTCAAGGCTGCCAACATTTCGGCGGCTGACCGCAACAAAATTCTCGGCACGCACGCGGCGGAGATCCTGAGCAAGAAGCGCGCACACGCAACGGCATAGCGGCAATGGACGACCAGACAAATATGTTGCTGATTCCTGCGAGCGCCACGCGCGCACTGATCGCGGATTGCTTCGCCGCTGCCGGCTTGCCGCAAGCCGACGCCGCGCGCTGCGCCGAATTGATGACGGAAGCTGATCTCACCGGCGCCGACGGCCACGGTATTTTCCGGCTGCCGCAATATGTGCGCCGGCTGAATGCCGGCGGCTTCAACAAGCAGCCGAAGATCATGGTGACCAAGACAGCGCCGGCGACCGCTTTGGTCGACGGCGACAACGGCATGGGCCATCTGGTCATGTCGCGCGCCACCACCGAAGCGATCGCCATGGCCCGCGAAACCGGCGTCTCCTGGGTCGGCGTACGCCGCTCCAACCATGCCGGGCCGGCCGGGCTTTATGCGGAAATGCCGGCAGCACACGGCATGATCGGTTTCTACGCCGCGGTCGCCAATGCCAATCACATGGCGACCTGGGGCGGCGCCGATCTGCTGTTGGGCACCAATCCGCTCGCCATCGGCGTCCCGTCCGGTGGCAAGCCGCTGGTGTTCGACATGGCCACTTCGATCGTCGCCTACGGCACGGTGAAGAAATACGCGCTGCGCGGGCTGACCATGCCGGAAGGTTGGTTCGTCAAACCGGAGACCGGCAAGGCCATCACCGATCCGGGCAAATCGGGGGAAGGCATTCTTCTGCCGATGGGCGAATATAAGGGCTCCGGTCTGGCGCTGATGATCGGGCTTCTCGCCGGCGTGCTCAACGGCGCCGCCTTCGGCCGCGACGTCGTCGATTTCAACGCCGACGATGCGAGCGAGACCAACACCGGACACTTCATGATCGCGGTCGACATCGCGCGCTTCGTGCCGCTGCAAACGTTCACCGCGGAGGTCGACCGCCACGTGCGCGATTTGCGCGCCTCGACGCGCCTGCCCGGGGTCGACGACATCCGCCTGCCGGGCGACCGCCGCGCCGAGTGCCGCGACGAGCGGCTGCGCGATGGCGTGCCTGTCGCCGCGCCGCTCTTAGCGCAGCTCGACAAGCTCGCCACGGAGCTGAAAGTAACGCCGTTGCGCGGCCGTTAAGCGCGACGCCAGGTCACAAGACGTTACAATCGGCGGAACTTGACTCCGCTCCGCCCGCCGACCAGTGTTTGGGCGAAAGCCCACAGAAAGCGCAAGCGGAGGCGACGCATCATGGCATTGACCAAGAGACAATTGATTTCCTCGGCCGCGGCGGCCGGCTCGGCGGCCGTACTGGCACCGATGCGACGCGCGCGCGCCGACCTCGACAAGATTTCGGTTGCGGTGATCCCCATCGCCGACTGCGCGCCGATCTATCTGGGCAAGGCCAAGGGCTTCTTCGCCAAGCAGAACCTCGACGTCGAACTGTCGACCCAGGGCGGCGGCGCCGCCATCATCCCGGGCGTGCTCTCCGGCCAGTTGCAATTCGGCTTTTCCAACGTGCCGTCACTCTTGATCGCACAGAACAAGGGACTGAAATTCGTCGGCATCGCGCCGGGCGTTTCCTCGACCGGCATCCGCGGCAACGACTTTTGCGCGGTCCTCGCACCCGGCGACAGTCCGGTCAACAGCGCCAAGGACCTCACCGGCAAGACCGTCGCGGTCAACAATCTGAACAATATCGGTGAGGTTGCGGTGCGCGCCGGCGTGAAGGCCGCCGGCGGCGATCCAAAAAGCCTGAAGTACATTGAGGTGCCATTTGCCGACATGCCGGGGGCGCTTGCCGACCATCGTATCGAGGCTGGCTGGATGGTGGAACCATTCGTCACCATCGCGCGGTCGCGCGGTGACAAGGTCGTAGATTGGCCTTTTGTCGCTATTGCGCCGAAGGCAATGATCGCGGTTTATTTCGCCTCGGTGCAATACGCCAATGCGAACCCCGATATGATCAAACGGTTCAAGGCCGCGATCACCGAGTCGCTCGCCTATGCCAATGCCCACGCCGACGAAGTTCGCCAGATCATTCCGACCTATACACGGATCACGCCCGAAATCGCCGGCAAGATCATTCTGCCGATCTGGCCGCCAGAATTTAACATCGCCTCGGCCCAAGCGATGGCCGACGATGCGCTTGAGAACGGGCTGATCAACAAAAAGGCGGACGTCGCGGCGCTATTCCCGAAGTAGGCTATGCAGGCGGCACAATCGACCGAAGTGCGGGCCAAATTTACGGCCCGTACTTTTATTTGGCTGCAGGGTCTCGGCGGTCTCGTCGGATTTGCCCTGCTGCTCGAGATCGTGCCGCGGATCGGTATCATTTCGCCGGATTATCTGCCGCCGTTCTCCGCGATTATGGTCGCACTGTTCAAGGAGATGATGACGGCGACGTTCTGGGCGGCGCTGAGCGATACCTTGGAAGCTTGGGCGATCGGGCTCGTCATATCGGTCGTTGCCGGTGTAGCGGTCGGCATCGCCATCGGCAGCTCGCATTTGCTGCGTAGCTTGACCCATTCGACCATCGAGTTCCTGCGTCCGATTCCGTCGGTGGCGCTCATCCCGCTGGCCGTGCTGCTGTTCGGTTCGCAGATCCAGTCAACGCTGGTGCTGGTGGTCTATGCCTCGTTCTGGCCGGTGCTGATCCAGGTGCTGTACGGCGTGCAGGACGTTGATCCGGTGGCACGGGAGACCGCGCGCTCCTATGGACTCGGAACCTGGGCGCAAATCCGCTACGTCACCTGGCCGACCACGCTGCCTTATCTGATGACCGGCATCCGGCTTGCCGCCGCAGTGGCGCTTATTCTCGCCATCACCAGTGAAGTCGCGATCGACACCCAGGGCCTCGGCAAGGAGATCAGCGATACCGAGTCCGGCGGCGCCGTCGCCATCATGTATGCCTATGTGGTCGTCGCCGGAATTATCGGCGTCATCGTCAATCTGGGTGCCCGGGCGCTGGAGCGTCATGTGCTGGCTTGGCATCCATCGATGCGCCTGGATGCTGCCGAGGCCGACGCATGAAGAAGCTCCTGCCGCCGCTGCCGCGCCGCGCCGCGGTCGCACTCGCACTTCCGGTGACGCTGATCGCCGCCTGGTGGATCACGAGCGCGGATAGCCAGAGCTTCTATTTCCCGCCGCTACAGACGATTCTGCAGACCTTCGGCAAGCTGTGGTTCTCGCCGCGAGGGTTGTCCGACATAGTGCCGAGCTTGTGGCGCTTCTCCGTCGGCTACCTTGCCGCAGCGTTCCTTGGCATCATTATCGGTATTCCAATCGGCACTTCGCGTAACTTACGCAACGTGCTCGAGCCGGTGCTGGAATTTTTGCGCGCCATTCCGCCGCCGGTGTTGGTGCCGGTGCTGATCCTGTTCGCCGGCCTCGGCAACGAGATGAAGGCGCTGGTGATCCTATTCGGCTGCATCTGGCCGGTCCTGCTCAATTCGGTTGCGGGCGTGCGCGCGCTCGACGGGGTGCTGGCGGAAACGGTGCGCAGTTATCGGATCGGCGGGTTGGCCCGGCTGTGGCATTTCGTGCTGCCCGGCGCCAGCCCGCAAATTTTCACCGGGCTGCGGCAATCGCTGTCGATCGGCATCATTCTCATGGTCATCAGCGAAATGTTCGCGGCCAGAGACGGCATCGGTTTCGTCCTGGTGCAATATCAGCGCACATTCGCGATCCCGGAAATGTGGAGCGGCATCATTATGCTCGGCATCATCGGCATCGTGCTGTCGCTGATTTTTCGTGCGATTGAGGCCTGGCTGCTGGGCTGGTATCACGGCCTGCGGCAATCGCAGCGGGCCGGTTAAGCTAGCTTTGAGGGATCGATGGATCGAGCAGTCAAATCCATGCTCGAAGTGAAAGGGCTGCGCAAAGTCTACGAGGATGCGAGCCGCACCGTCGAGGCGATCCGCGACGTCAGCTTCAGCGTCGGCGAAGGCGAGCTCGTCTGCATCGTCGGCCCGTCGGGCGCCGGCAAGACCACGCTGCTCAAATGCATTGCCGGACTGCTGGCGCCGACGGCCGGCGCCGTCGTCGTGGAAGGAAGACCGGTTACCGGGCCGCCGCCGGCCATGGCGGTGGTGTTCCAGGAATACGGCCGCAGCCTGTTTCCATGGATGAGCGTGCACGACAACGTCGCGCTGCCGCTCAAGCAGAAGAAGATGCCCGCGGACCGGCGCGAGGATTTGGTGCGCAACGCGCTCGCCGCGGTTGATCTGAAAGGCGTCGACACCGCCTATCCGTGGCAGCTCTCCGGCGGCATGCAGCAGCGCGTCGCCATCGCCCGCGCCGTCGCCTACGAGCCGCATGTGCTGTTGATGGACGAACCGTTCGCCGCGGTCGACGCGCAAACCCGGGCCGACCTCGAAGATTTGATCCGCGTGTTGTGGCATCGGCTGCGCGTCACCGTGCTGTTCGTCACCCACGACATCGACGAATCGGTCTATCTCGGCCAGCGCGTTTTGGTGATGTCGCATGCGCCGACGGTGATCATGGAAGACGTGACCATCGACCTGCCCGACGAGCGCACGCAGCTCGAAACGCGGTCGATGGCGCGGTTCGGCGAGCTCCGCAAGCATATTTATTCGCAAATCCAATTGGCCAAGCAGGGTTGGCGGCCGCCCGCCGCATAAGGCAACACCACCATTGCGCCATGCGGGTCGCAACCTCAAATAACACCCCTCCGCGCTCGCCGCTGAAGCTGTCCGTCAACGTTTAATCTTTTGCCAAGGGCGAATTCATTGCCATGCTGACCCCCGGCACATTCGCCCTTACGCTGTTGCTGTCGTTTTTGACCGCGCTCGGCCCGCTGTCGATGGACATGTATCTGCCGTCGCTGCCGGATATCGCCCGCACGCTGCATGCGCCGATCCTCGACGTGCAATTGACCATTTCCAGTTATCTGTTCGGCTTCGCCGTCGGCCAGATTTTTTACGGGCCGACCTCCGACCACCTCGGCCGCAAGCCGGTCTTGCTGACGGCGCTGGTGCTGTACGGCGTCGCCAGCGTCGGCTGTGTCTTCGCGCAATCGGTGGACGCACTGATCGCGCTGCGCTTCGTGCAGGCGCTTGGCGGCGCCGGCGTGATCGTGCTGGCGCGGGCGGTCGTGCGCGATATTTATTCCGGCGCGCGGGCGAGCCGCGAACTGTCGATCATGGGATCGATCACGGCCTTTGCGCCGATCGTGGCGCCGACCATCGGCGGCGTGTTGCAGATCGCATTTGGCTGGCGCGCGACATTCGTGCTGCTGGTGATCTTCGCCGGCATTGCCGGCGCGGTAGCGACGCTGCTATTGCCGGAGACATTAAAAAAGCCGACCGGTACGCCGTTTTCGTTCGGCAAGATGCTTGCGCTCTATCCCTCGGTGCTGAGGCATCGCGGCTTTCTCGCCAATCTCGGCATTCTGACCACGACCTTCATGGGCCTTTTCGCCTGGGTATCGGGTGCGCCGATCGTGATGCAAAGCGCGATCTACGGGCTGAACCCGGTGATCTTCGGCATCACGTTCGCCATGGGCGCCGCCGGTTACATGCTGGGAACGTTCATTGCGGCGCGCATCGTGATGCGCCTCGGCATAGACCGCACCATGGGCATCGGTTGCGTCACTCTGGCGGCCGGCGGTCTGTTGATGACGGCAGTGGTTGCTTTCCACCTCGCCAACGTCATCTGGTTCGTCGGATCGATGATGATCTATCTCGCCGGTCTCGGCCTCGCTCTTCCGGCCGCGATGGCCGGAGCGCTGACGCCATTTCACGATCGCGCCGGCACGGCCTCGTCGCTGATGGGCTTCGCCCAGCAGACCGGCGCCGCGATCGCCGCCGGCGCTATCGGTCTTTATCTCGGTCAGTCCGCCTGGCCCGTCGCTGGCACGGTTGCGACCATGGGCTGCGTCGCGCTCGCCATCTGGGCGTCGACACGCAAGGTGCGCGCCGCCGAGTGGTGAACGCGACAGCTGCCGTCGAGGCCGCGCTTACACATCCAAAATTATCGCCGCACCAAGCGCAACTCAGCGCCAAAGAAAATCATACGGCATCTGGGAACTTGGGCGTTCTCAGGTAGTTACGTTGATTGTCCTGTACCGCAACAGAGAGGATTCGGTTCAACCAAGCATTGTCGTAAACGCTGCCGACGACTTCCGTTGGCGGCCATGATGAGGGGGCATCGGGGCGGATTTTCCAATTGCATTCAAGAGCTGACCAAACAGGGCATCTTCCGATGGACGCCATGACGCCACTTTTGCCGCGCGCTTCGACCGGAGTATCCGGCCTCGACGAGATCCTCGGCGGCGGATTAGCCCGCGACCGGCTGCACTTGCTCGAGGGCAGCCCCGGTACCGGCAAGACGACGATCGCGCTGCAGTTCCTCCTCGCCGGCGCCGAAGCGGGCGAAGCCGGTATCTATGTCAGCCTCGCCGAGACCGAACACGAACTGCGTGATGGCGCGCGGTCGCACGGCTGGACGATTGGGCCGAAGATCGAGATTTTCGAGCTGGTACCGCCGGAGAGCGTGCTGGATCCCGATCAGCATCAAAGCCTGTTGTATTCGTCGGATCTCGAGCTCGGCGAGACCGTGCAGCGCATCTTCGACTGCATCGAGCGGATAAAGCCGAAACGGATCGTCATCGACAGCCTCTCGGAAATCCGTCTGTTGGCGCAAAGCTCGTTGCGTTACCGGCGGCAAATTCTCGCGCTGAAGCATTATTTCGCGCAGCATAATTCTACGGTCATCATGCTCGACGATCTCACCACCGAGAGCACCGACCGCGCCGTTCACAGCATTGCGCACAGCGTGATCCACCTCGACCAGCTGGCGCCGATCTACGGCGGCGAACGGCGGCGCTTGCGCATAGTGAAGTGCCGCGGTCAGAGTTTTCGCGGCGGTTATCACGACTTCAACATCGAACCCGGCGGCGTCGCGGTGTTCCCCCGGCTGGTCGCCGCCGATCATCGCTCGGGATTTTCGGGAAAAATCCTGCACAGCGGGATTGCCGGGCTGGACCAATTGCTCGGTGGCGGCGCCGCGGCCGGGTCGAGCACGCTTATCATCGGGCCCGCCGGGACCGGCAAATCGCTGCTCTCGCTCCACTATTTGGCCGCCGCCGTCGGTCGCGGCGAGCGTGGCGCCTTGTTCGTATTCGACGAAGAACTCGGTTTGTTGTTTGCGCGGGCCAAAGGCCTCGGCATCGATCTCGAGGCGATGCGCGCTGAAAAAAAATTGTCATCCAGCAGATGGACGCCGCCGAGCTTGCGCCCGGCGAATTTTCACATCGCGTTCGTAGCTGCGTGGACGGCGGGGATGTCAGTGTCGTCGTCATCGATAGCCTTAACGGCTATCAGGCCGCGATGCCGGAAGAACAATACCTGTGATCAAGAAACGGACCGGATCGCACGAGGATACCATCCGCGAATTCCGCATCACGAACCGCGGCATCGACGTCGGACCGGCGCTGCACGAATTTCAGGGCGTATTGCGCGGCGTTCCGACCTATGTCGGCGGCGGCGAGCCGTTGCTGCGGGACAAAGCGTGAGGCAATCCGTGAGCCCACGCTCCGAACGCGTCCTGATCCTCGCCCCGCGCGGCCGCGATGCCATGGTGGCGAAGGAAATCTTGCGCGACGCCAGGCTGCATGCCGACATCTGTCTCGACATTCCGGAACTGCTTGGCGAAATCGGTGGCGGTGCCGATGTTGCGGTGGTGACTGAAAAGTCGACGCGCAATGGCGACATCCGCCAGCTGGCCGCCTGGGTCGTGGCGCAGCCGCCGTGGTCGGACTTTCCCTTCATCTTGCTGACGGAGCATGGCGGCGGACTGGAGCGCAACCCGGCGGCGGCGCAACTGGTCGAGGCGCTCGGCAACGTCACGTTCCTGGAGCGCCCGTTTCATCCGACCACCTTGGTGAGCGTGGTGCAAACCGGGTTGCGCGGCCGCGACCGGCAATATGAGTGCCGCCGGCTCAACGAGGAACTGGAATCGCGCGTTGCCGAGCGAACGACGGAATTGGCCACCGCGAATTGTCAGCTCATCGATCAAATCAGGGACCGCGAAAGCGTCGAGTCCACCCTGCGGCAGATGCAGCGCTTGGAGGCGGTCGGCCAGCTGACCTCGGGCGTCGCCCACGATTTCAACAATCTCCTCACCGTGATCCTTGGCAATCTCGGCTTCGTGGAGAAAGGGCTCGACGCCGCCGGGCTCGACGGCAAGCTGTCGCAGCGGCTCGGCTATATGCGTTCGGCGGCCGAACGCGGCGCCAAGCTGACCGACCAATTGCTGTCGTTTTCCCGTCGCCAGCGGCTGGAGCCGAAGTCGCTCGATCTCAACGAGACCGTGGTCGGCATGCGCGACCTGTTGCAAAGCACGATGGGCGGCACGACGCGCATCGAAACCAGGCTGCAGCGCAGCCTGTGGTCGGCGATGGTCGACCCGACGCAGCTCGAACTCGCCGTACTCAATCTCGCCATCAATGCCCAGGACGCTATGCAGGTCGGCGGCAGTCTCACGGTGGCAACCGAAAATGTGATGCTTGGGCCGCCGCTTTGTCCGGAGGAGCCAGCAGCGGGTGAATATGTCTGCGTCGGCGTGTCCGATACCGGCACCGGAATGAACGAGGAGGTCCGCGCCAAAGTATTCGAGCCGTTTTTCACCACGAAGGAAATCGGCAAGGGCTCGGGCTTGGGGCTGAGCCAAGTGCTCGGCTTCGCCAAGCAATCGGGCGGCGGCGTGCGCATTCAATCCCGTCTGGGCGAAGGCACCTCGGTGCATATCTATCTGCCGAAGGCTGAAGCCGAGGTCGAGGCCGCCAGAACCAAACCGACGGCACCGGCGCGACCCGCTGCAGGGGCGTTTCGCGGCGCCATGATCCTTCTCGTCGACGACGACAATAAAGTCCGCGAAGTCACCCGTGCCATGCTGCACGACAACGGTCATCGCGTTTTGGAGGCGGGCAGCGGCGGCGCCGCGCTTGACATTCTCGAGCGCGAGCCTGGCGTCGAATTGTTGATCCTCGATTTCGCCATGCCGGGAATGAATGGCGCCGAAGTAGCGCGGCTGGTGCACGCGCAGCGGCCCCATTTGCCGGTGCTGTTCGTCACCGGTTTCGTCGACCGAGGCGCGCTCGCCGGCGTCGACGAAAGCCGAATCATCGCCAAGCCGTTCCTGCCCGACGAACTCGCCGAAAAAGTCCGACTCGCGCTCGGCTATGACGGTTCTGCGAAAGTCGTCCGGTTAAGGCGCTGATTCGCGGCCATCAAATCAGCTTCAATCCCTTCAGGCTGGCGTGACCTTCCTTGCCGACGATGATGTGATCGTGCACGGAAATGCCGAGCGGCGAAGCCACCGCGATGATCTGCTGCGTCATCTGGATGTCGGCGCGCGACGGCGTCGGGTCGCCAGACGGGTGATTGTGCACCAGGATGATGGCGGGCGCGGACAGCTCCAGCGCGCGCTTGACCACTTCGCGCGGATAGACCGGCGTGTGATCGACGGTGCCGACCTGCTGGGTTTCGTCGGCGATGAGCTGATTGCGCTTGTCGAGGAACAGGACGCGGAACTGCTCGCGATCGGCGAAGGCCTGTGCGGTGCGGCAATAATCCAGCACGGTCGACCATGACGACAGCACGGGGCGTTTTTTCACGGCGCCGCGAAGAAGCCGGCTCGCCGCGGCCTGGATCACCTTGAGCTCGGTGACGCTGGCGTCGCCGAGCCCCTTCACCTCGGGCAAGCCGCGCTTCTGGCGCGGCAATGACCTCGGCGAACGAGCCGAAGGTTTCCAGAAGCGTCTTGGCGAGCGGCTTGACGTCGCGCTGCGGTAGCGCCCGGAACAGGATCAGCTCGAGAAGCTCGTAGTCCGACAGCGCGTCGGCGCCGGCCTCGCGAAAGCGGTCACGCAGGCGGCCGCGATGGCCGTAATAATGCGGAGTGCCCTCCTCCAGGCCATCTTCGCTGTCGCGCTTCTTTTCCAACATGGTCCAACTTGGAATTCGAACGCAGCGCCAATCCCGTCACGGGCGCGTGGTGACGTGAACGTGGGCCGGGTGAGCGGCCACAACCGACGCCTGTAAAGATGCTCGGATTACGGGAATTTGCAATCGGATTCGCGCGAACGTTCACGCCTTATAGGGCGGCTTGTCGAGGTGCTTCGGCGACAGCGTGAAAATCTCGACGCCGGTCTCGGTGACGCCGACCGAGTGCTCGAATTGGGCCGACAGCGAGCGGTCGCGGGTCACCGCGGTCCAGCCGTCGGACAGCACTTTGACGTGGGGCCGGCCGAGATTGATCATCGGCTCGACGGTGAAGAACATGCCGGGCTTGAGCACGATGCCCTCACCGGGCCGGCCGACATGGACGATATTCGGCTCGTCATGGAACAGCCGGCCGAGGCCGTGGCCACAGAAATCGCGCACCACGCTCATATGTTGGGCCTCGACAAAGCTCTGGATGGCATGGCCGATATCGCCGGTGGTGGCGCCGGGCTTGATGGCGGCGATGCCCCGCATCATGCCCTCATAGGTGACCTCGATCAGCCGCTCGGCTTTGCGCGGAATCTCGCCGACCGGATACATGCGGCTCGAGTCGCCATGCCAATGATCGAGGATCAAAGTGACGTCGACATTGACGATGTCGCCTTCGCGCAGCGGTTTGTCCGAGGGGATGCCGTGACAAACCACGTGATTGACCGAGGTACAGGTCGCCTTGCGGTAGCCCCGATACATCAGGGTCGCCGGCATGGCGCCATGATCCATGCCGAACTCGAAAACCAGGCGGTCGATGGTATCGGTGGTCACGCCCGGCTTGATTTCGCCGACCAGCATGTCGAGGCATTCGGCGGCGAGCCGGCCGGCCTTATGCATGCCAGCGAAGGCCCCCGGGCCGTGAAGCTTGATCTGGCCGGTCTTGCGCAGCGGCGCCAAGGCCGCGTCGACATAGGTCATGGTCTAAGGAAAGCGCGAGCGGGTTGGAGTTTCTGCCGGCAATGTAAGCATGCGCGGCGGTATGGCAAGCAAATCGCGCGGCACCCTCACGCGGCGATTTTGCCACCCAATTCGTCAGCAATATGGACGCGGATAATGTCGTCGAATGAGGCCTCCGCGCGGAAGCCAAGTGCCAGCGCGCGCGCCGGATCGAACCGGCTCGGCCATCCGGCGACGATGCTGGCCACCAGCGGATCGGGCTCGCGGCGGATGCGGGAGACCGCCTTATCGCCAGCGATGCGGCGCAACGCCGCGATCTGCTCGGCGACGGTGCAGCAGACCCCCGGCATAGTGAGATTGACGCGCGGCCCGAGCTTGCCGGCATCTAGCTCCCCGGCATGGACGAGAAAACCCACGGCCGCGCGCGGGCTGGCGTGCCAATGCAGCACGCTATCGGCGACCGGCAACACCGCCTCCTCGCCGTTGAGCGGCTCGCGAATGATCGAGGAGAAGAAGCCGGAGGCCGCTTTGTTGGGTCGGCCCGGCCGCACCACGATCGACGGCAGCCGGATGCCGACGCCGTCGAGGAAACCGCGGCGCGTGTAGTCGGCGAGCAGAAGCTCGGTGGCCGCTTTCTGCGTGCCGTAGGACGTCAGCGGCGTGAGATGGAAATCATCGGCAATCGCCGGCGGGAACGGCGCGCCGAACACCGCGATCGACGAGGTGAAAACGAGCCGCGGCCGATAGCCACTACCCACCGCACGGACCGCTTCGAACAGCGCACGCGAACCGTCGAGATTCACCCGCATGCCTTTCTCGAAATCGACCTCGGCCTCGCCCGACACCACGCCGGCGAGATGAAAGATCACCTCGGGCCGGCCGGCGACGGCGGCACGCACCGCCGTCGCATCGGCGATATCGGCTGCTGCGACCTCGACTTTGCCGGAAAATTTTTCGGGTTTTTGCGGGGCGACGACATCGATCAGCGTCAGCTTGTCGATTCCGCGGCCATTGAAGGTGCCATCGGCCGCGAGGCGCGCAGTAAGCTTGCGCCCGATCATGCCCGCGGCGCCGGTGATGAGAATGTGCATGGCTATTCCATCCCTCCGTCATGCCCGCGCTCGTCGCGGGCATCGACGTCTTGTTTGACTGATACCCTAAAGACGTGGATGGCCGGGACAAGCCCGGCCATGACGACATAGAGACGCTCGCGCTTCGCGCGTCTACAGCGCCATCCCGCCGTCGACGAGATGCGCCTGGCCGGTAATGTAGCTTGCCTCCTCGCTGGCGAGGAAGAGGGCGAGCGCGGCGACTTCCTGCGCGGTGCCGAGCCGGCCCATCGGCTGACGGCCGATGAAATCCTGGCGTACGGCGTCGGTCGACTTGCCGGTCTCTTTCGAGGCCGTCGCGATGCGCTCCTCAAGCGACGGCGATTTGATCGTGCCGGGACAGACGGCGTTGCAGCGGATGCCCTGCTTGATGAAGTCGGCGGCAACGGACTTGGTCAAGCCGATCACTGCAGCCTTGGTCGCGCCATAGGCGTAGCGGTTGGGCACGCCGCGGATCGACGATACCGCCGAGGAGATGTTGACGATCGAGCCGGATTTCTTTTCCAGCATCGCCGGCAAAAATGTCCTGATCGTGCGATACATCGATTTGACGTTGAGGTCGAAGGAGAAATCCCAGTCCTTGTCGGTGCAATCGAGCACCGAGCCGTTGGCGACGTAGCCGGCGCAATTGACCAGAATGTCGAGCGCGCCGAACTCCTGCGCGACCGTCTTGGCGAGCGCGTCGATCTCGTCCTGGGCGCGCACGTCGAGCTTTTGCTTGAGCTTGGCTTTGAGGTCCTTGACCTTGTCCGCGGCAACGTCGGTGGCGATGACGATGCCGCCCTCGGCGATCAGCGCCTCGGCGATGGCGCGGCCGATGCCCTGCCCGGCCGCGGTGACCAGCGCGATTTTGTTTTGCACTCTGCCGCTCATGAGCTCGAACCTTTCTGCTCGTTCAATGCCGCGAGGCTCAGCTTCTGGCGCCCTTCACCTTCGAAATTTTGCGGATCGAGCCAGCGCTCGAAATTGGCTCTGCGCACAGGCCATTCGCTGTCGAGCATCGAGAACCAAGCGACGTCGCGATTGCGACCTTCCTTAGTGATCATGTTTTGGCGGAACGTCCCTTCATAGACGAAGCCGTAGCGCAACGCGGCGCGCCGCGATGGTGCGTTCAGCGCATCGCACTTCCATTCGTAGCGCCGGTAGCCCAAAGTCTCGAAAATGTAACGCGCCAAAAGGTATTGGGTTTCGGTGCCGAGCGGCGTCCTCTGCAGCGTCGGCGAGTAGAGCACATGGCCGACCTCGATCACCCGATGCTGCGGCACGATTCGCAGCAGCGTCACATAGCCGACCGGACGGTCCGACGGATCGACGATGGCGTAAGCGTAAGGGTCGTCCGAAGCCGCGAGCTTATCGATGTAGGCGAAAAACTCATCCTCGGCGACGAACGGTCCATTCGCCGCAATATAGGTCCACACTTCATCGTGGCCGGCGAACACCGTCCACAGATCGGCGGCATGTTCGGGCCCAAGTTTCTCAAGACGGCCGTAACGGCCCTTCAGCGTCACCGGACCAGGCCGCGGCGCCGACGTTGGATCGGGCACCGGAAGACCGACGGGTTGGCCGGTTTCCGGGTGAGGTTGCGAGGCGGTCATGATGAGAACTTCTTGCGATCTTCGCTGAAGAACTTGTTCAGCTCGGGGTTGGAGATCAGCCCGGCAAAGCCGTCGAATTTGCCGTCTTTGGCGATCTCGGTCGCGGTGCGGATAAGGGCGTGCATGGCGACGCGGGCGAGCGAGCCGCCGACGCTGATCCGGCGCACGCCCATCGCTGCGATATCGCTCACCGTAAAGCCGAAAGCGCCGCCGTTGAGAAAATTCACCGGCTTCGGGGCCGCCGCCTGGACCACGGTTTCGATCTGTTCGCGCGTTTTGATGCCCGGAGCATAGAGGCAATCGGCACCAGCCGCGGCATAGGCTTTAAGCCGGCGCGTGACATCGCCGAGATCGGGCACGCCACGGATGAAGCCTTCGGCGCGGCCCGTGAGCATCACCTCGCCGCCGGCGCGATCGATCGCGGCGCGCGCAGTTTTGATCCGCGTCACTGCCGTATCGAGATCATAAAGCGGCGTACGACCGTCGTTGGGCGAATCCTCGATCGATAAGCCGGCGACGCCGGTTTCAACACAGCGCGTCACGTTCTTGGCCAGGCCGTCGAGATCGTCGGCAAGCCCGTCCTCGAAATCGGCGTTGAGCGGCACGTCGGTCGCCGCCGCAAGCTCGCGGAAATGCTCCAGCACTTGCTCCAGGCTTAGCGCCCCGTCGGCAAAGCCTTGCGAATGCGCATAGCCGGAGCTTGTCGTCGCCAGCGCCGGGAAGCCCAGGCCTTGCAGATAACGCGCGCTGCCAACGTTCCATGGATTGGGAATGACGAAGCAGCCCGTCTCGTGGAGCTTACGAAAAGTCTTGCGCTTATCGGCGGTCGAAGGACGATTCCCGGACATGGTGGCGCACCTCAGCTAGTGATTATCGCGTGGTATGAATTTCTGCGCGACGCGCTGATATTTGACCGCGGGCTGCAGCACCATGCCGGCCGCGAGCTGGTCGACCATGGCGCGCTGGATCTCCTGCCACGGCGTCTGGCTCGGCGGATAACGATAGCCGCCGCTCTTTTGCAGCGCCTCGCGCCGCGCCGCCAATTCCTCGGCGGAGATCAGAATTTCGGCGGTGCCCTTGTTGAGATCGATGCGAACGCGGTCGCCGGTCTGCAACAGCGCGAGTCCCCCGCCGGCCGCCGCTTCCGGCGACGCGTTGAGGATCGAGGGCGAGCCGGACGTGCCGGACTGCCGGCCGTCGCCGACACAGGCCAGCGAGGTGATGCCCTTTTTGATCAGCGCGGCCGGCGGCTGCATGTTGACCACCTCGGCCGAGCCGGGATAGCCGATCGGCCCGACGCCGCGCATGAACAGGATGGAGTGCTCGTCGATGCCGAGCACGGGATCGTCGATGCGCGCGTGATAGTCCTCCGGTCCATCGAACACCACGGCGCGGCCTTCGAAGGCATTGGGATCTTTCGGATTGGCCAGATAGCGTTGACGGAATTCATCCGAGATCACGCTCGTCTTCATGATGGCGGAGTCGAATAGATTGCCGCCCAGAACCTTGAAGCCGGCTTTGGCCTTCATCGGCTTGTCGTAGGGCCAGATGACCTTGGCGTCGGTGGCTTTCGCCCGCGCCACGTTTTCGGCAATGGTCTTGCCGTTGATGGTAAGCGCGTCGCCATGAAGGCGCTTGGCCGCGTGGAGTTCGTGCAGCACCGCCGGCAAGCCGCCGGCGCGGTAATATTCCTCGCCGAGATATTCACCGGCCGGCTGCATGTTGACCAGAAGCGGCACGTCGTAACCGATTTTCTCCCAATCCTCGATGTCGAGCCGCACACCCACGTGCCGGGCCAGCGCATTAAGATGGATCGGCGCATTGGTCGAGCCGCCGATCGCCGAACAGGCAACGATGGCGTTTTCGAAAGCGGCGCGGGTGAGGATATCAGAGGGCTTGAGATCCTCGCGGACAATTTCCACCGCGCGCAGGCCCGTCTCATAGGCGATCTTCGCGCGCTCGCGATAAGGCGCCGGAATGGCGGCGCAGCCGGGCAGCGACATGCCGAGCGCCTCGGCCATCGCATTCATGGTCGAGGCCGTGCCCATGGTGTTGCAATGACCGACGGACGGCGCCGAGGACGCCGCGATATCGATGAATTCGTCGTAATCGATTTTTCCGGCGGCGACGTCCTGGCGTGCTTGCCACAGCACGGTACCGGAACCGGCCAACTTGCCGTCGTGATAGCCGTCGAGCATCGGGCCGCCCGATAGCACGATCGCCGGCGTGTTGACGGTGGCCGCCGCCATCAGACAAGCGGGTGTGGTCTTGTCGCAGCCCGTCGTCAGCACCACGCCGTCAATCGGATAGCCGAACAACACTTCGACGAGGCCGAGATAAGCGAGATTACGATCAAGCGCCGCCGTCGGGCGCTTGCCGGTTTCCTGGATCGGATGCACCGGAAACTCAAAGGCGATGCCACCGGCAGTGCGGATGCCTTCGCGTACGCGATGCGCCAGCTCGAGGTGATGGCGATTGCACGGACTTAAGTCGGAGCCGGTTTGCGCGATGCCGATGATCGGCTTGCCGGACGTCAGCTCCGCGCGGCTCAATCCGTAATTGAGATAGCGCTCGAGATAGAGCGCGGTCATACCCGGATTGTCGGGATTGTCGAACCAGAGTTGCGAGCGCAAACGGCGCTCCGTTCGTTCTTGCGGCTTACCGTTTCTCGCCATCACACGCTCCGCACTTATTCCCGACGCGGTCCCCATGACAGCAATGCGGTGTGCGCAATGCCGGGGCTCTTATGCGGTAGATATAGCGAGTTTACGCCGCTGCGAACGATCAATGCCGCGGGAAGGGCGGCGATCTGCCCAACTGACGCGCAATCCATTGCCGCCAAAAGCATTTTTATCCCGCCCATTTTACCTCTACCGCAACGCAATAACCAAAACTGGGTAGACCGCGAAAATATTCCAATTAAGGCTATGATTTTCAATAAAAAACTTGTGACATCGGCGTGACGAAGCCGCTCTTGTGCGTTGCAAAATATTGCGTAGGTAAGCGTCACGGGCGATCGTAATGGAGAATGCAACGATGAATTCCCTCGCAACCAAACTGGCCTTCTCGGCCCTTGTCGTCGCGACGCTTGCGACGCCGGCCTTTGCCCAGCGTCTGTCGCGTCAGCCGCAGGATTATTACAACAGCCAGGTCGAGCATTACCCGAACGGCGCGTCTCGCACTGGAACAGCCGACTCCTACCAGTCCGGCGCCATGTTCAACCAAGGCTACTAATACACTCGACGTCATTTGCGTTTGGGTGAGTCAGAAGCCCCGGACCCCGGTCCGGGGCTTCTCCTTTCTCGGCGTGGAGGACGACCGCCAATGCTCCGAACCCGGTTTGCTTTTGGCGGCGGATCGGGTTGAATTGCGGCACTAAAAATCCGGTCCGGGGAAACGCCATGCTAAAGACCATCGCTGCCTTCGATCGCATCGGGGAGGAGAACGCCTTCGCCGTGCTGGCGCGCGCCATGCAGCTTGCGGCGGCCGGTCGCGATATCATTAATCTCGGCATTGGCCAGCCCGATTTCCGCACACCGGATTTCATCGTCGAGGCGGCGATCAAAGCATTGCGCGACGGCCATCACGGCTACACGCCCGCGGTCGGCATTCACCCGCTTCGCGAAGCGGTCGCCGCCGATCTCCACAAGCGCTTTGCGGTCAAGGTGTCGCCCGACGAGGTGATGATCCTGCCCGGCGGCAAGCCGACCATGTTCATGTCGATCATGATGTTCGGCGAGCCGGGCGTCGATATCCTTTATCCCGATCCCGGTTTTCCGATCTATCGCTCGATGATCGAGTTCACAGGCGCCCGGCCGATCCCGGTGCCGATCCGCGAGGAGAACAACTTTGCCTTCTCCGCCGAGGAGACGCTCAAGCTGATCACGCCGCAGACGCGGCTCCTGATCGTCAATTCGCCGGCCAATCCGACCGGCGGCGTGACGCCAAAGAGCGAGGTCGACAAGCTCGTCGCCGGGCTGGAGCGGTTTCCCGACGTCGCGGTGATGTCGGACGAGATCTACGACCACATGGTCTATGACGGCGAGACCCATGTTTGTTTGCTCGGCTATCCCTCGATCCGTGACCGGCTGATCCTGCTCAATGGCTGGTCGAAGACCTATGCCATGACCGGCTGGCGGCTTGGCTATGCGGTGTGGCCTGGCAAGCTCTACGACCATGCACGCAAGCTCGCGGTCAACCTGCACTCTTGCGTCAATGCCTCGGCGCAATATGCCGGGCTCGCCGCGCTGACGGGCCCGCAGGATGAAGTGACGAAGATGGTCGCGGAATTCGATCGCCGCCGCAAAATCGTGGTGGCCGGCTTGAACAAGCTGCCCGGTATTTCCTGCGCCACGCCGAAGGGTGCGTTCTACGCCTTCCCCAATATCAAGCGCACCGGATGGAAGGCGAAGGCGCTGGCCTCCTCGCTTCTGGAAGACGCCGGCGTCGCGCTGATCGGCGGTCCTGATTTCGGCATTCTCGGCGAAGGCTATATGCGCGTGTCCTACGCCAATTCGACCGAGAACATTCTCAAAGCGCTCGATCGCATGGGGGAATTCCTGGCAAGCCGCAAGGCGGCGTGAGCGGCGTGCCTTAGCCCTGCTGCGTCAGACGAAAACCGATCAACACAATCGCCAAGCCGATAAACTGCGATACGCTCGGCACCTCGCCGAGCGTCAGATAGCCGATCAACAGCGTGAACGGCGGCACCAGCGCTGGAAACAACGCGGCACGGCCGACGCCAAGCAGAATGACGGCGCGGGTGAACAAATAAACCGCGCCGGCGCCGGCAAAGGCGCCCTGCACCACCGCCTGCATCAGGTTTTCCGACCATCCAGTGGCCAGAAAATTATTGAAGTCGAACAGCAGGAACGGCAGGCCGGCGAGCGACAGCATGCTGGTCACCGCGACCGCCGGCATCGCCGGAATGCGCCATAGCCGCAGCAGCATGCCGAAGACCGCAAAAAAACTGCCGGCGGCGACGAACATCAGGTCGCCCAGCACGGCTTGGCCACCCATGGTGCGCAGCGCCTCGGCGCCGATCACCGCAAGCCCACCCAGCATCGCCAGCGCGCCGACGATGCGCCGCGGCGGCAGCGGCTCCTTGACGATGAGGCGCGCCAGAACGAGGCCGCCGAGTGCGGCACAGGATGGCTGGATGATGGCGCCGTGGCCGAGCGGCACATAGACGTAGCCAAAATAGCTCCACAGCGCGAGCGGCAGTCCGCCAAAGAAGGTAATGGCGATGCCGCGCCGCCAGCCCATGCCGCCGAGATCGCTAAAGCCCTTGGCGGCGACGACCGGAATGAGCGCCAAGCCCGGCCAGACGTAGCGATGCAGCGCCAGAATCAGCGGCGACAGGCCCGCGGTCACGCCTTGCCGGGCGGCGACAAAGCCAAGCGCCCAGAACAAAGCGGCGCCCGCGCCGCAGGCGACACCCCAGGCCGTTGCGTGCTCGACCGAGGATGAGGAGCCCGAATCCATCGCGAACCATAGTCCGCGGCGATTTGCCGGGACAACACGCGATTCCGCGCGACAGGCTTCGTCCACGGTTAAACAGGTCGCCCCAGCCCCTTTCCACCCTCGGCTACACTGCTATCTTCGCCGCCAAGCTTTGCAGCGAAGATCCGGGGTGAAACGTGGCCGAGGCCGAGGCGATCGCGGGCGAATACGACTACATCATCGTCGGCGCCGGCTCGGCCGGCTGCCTGCTCGCCAACCGGCTGTCCGCCGACGCCGATAAGCGCGTGCTGCTCCTCGAAGCGGGCGGCCGCGACAATTGGATCTGGTTTCATATTCCGGTCGGTTATCTGTTCGCGATCGGCAATCCGCGCTCGGATTGGATGTTCAAGACCGAGCCGGAGCAGGGGCTGAACGGGCGCAGCTTGAACTATCCGCGTGGCAAGGTGATCGGCGGCTCCTCCGCCATCAACGCCATGATCTATATGCGTGGCCAGGCCGCCGACTACGACCATTGGCGGCAGCTCGGGCTTGCCGGCTGGGGCTGGGACGATGTGCTGCCGTATTTCAAACGGCACGAAAATCATTTCCTCGGCGAGAGCGATGCCCACGCTATTGGCGGCGAATGGCATATTTCCGCGCCGCGGGTGCGCTGGAATCTGCTCGATGCGTTTCGCGCTGCCGCCGAACAGGCCGGCATCAAATCCATCCCCGACTTCAATCGAGGCGACAACGAAGGCATCTGCGCCTTTCATGTCAATCAGAAGCGCGGGCGCCGCGTCTCGACCGCGCGGGCCTTTCTCAAGCCGGTGCTGCATCGATCGAACCTGCGGCTCGAAACCGGCTGCCTCGCCGAAGGCCTCATCTTCGACGGCAAGCGCGCCGCCGGCGTGCGCTGGCGGCAGAATGGCGTCGCGCGCAGCGCACGCTGCCGCGGCGAGGTCATCCTCTCCGCCGGATCGATCGGCTCGACGCAAATCCTGCTCTTGTCCGGCATCGGGCCGGCGGCGCATTTGCGCGAGCACGGCATCGACGTCGTCGCCGACCGGCCCGGCGTCGGCAGGAACCTGCAGGATCATTTGCAGCTGCGGCTGATCTACAAGGTCGACGGCATCGTCACGCTCAATGAGCGCTATCATTCGCGCTTCGGCTTCGCCGGCATGCTCGCCGAATATGCGCTGCTGCGCCGCGGGCCGCTGACCATGGCGCCGTCGCAGCTCGGCCTCTTCACGCGCTCCGATGCCGACCAGGAGCGCGCCAATTTGCAGTATCACGTGCAGCCGCTGTCGCTCGACCGTTTCGGCGAGCCGCTGCACAAATTCCCCGCCTTCACGGCAAGCGTCTGCAATGTGCGGCCGACCAGCCGCGGTTTTGTGCGGCTGCGCTCACGCGAGCCCGGCGATGCGCCTGCTATTGCACCGAATTATCTGTCGACCGACGAGGATCGCCGCATCGCGGTCGCGTCGCTGCGGCTGACCCGGCGCATCGCCGCGCAGCCGGCGCTCAAGCCGTTCCACCCGGAGGAGTATTTGCCGGGCACGGGCGTGCGCGACGACGACGACGCGGCTTTGCTGAAAGCCGCCGGCGACATCGGCACCACGATCTTTCATCCGATCGGCACGGCCAAGATGGGCCTGCCGAGCGACCCGATGATGGTCGTGGACGAGCGTTTGCGCGTCGCCGGCGTCGAGCGGTTGCGCGTTATCGACGCCTCAGTGATGCCCACGATCACCTCCGGCAACACCAATGCGCCGACCATGATGATCGCGGAAAAAGGCGCCGCCATGCTGCGCGAGGACGCCAGAGGCGCAGCGTCATGAATATGGCGCGGCGCGCCCGGGCGATCCTGGCCGATCCCGTTGGCGAATGGGCCGCGATCGAAAACGAACCCGGCGATCCGGCTTATGTGCTGAGCCGCTACGTCACCGTGTTGGCGCTGGTGCCGGCCGTTTTCAGTTTCATCGGCGCTTGCATCATCGGCGTGATCCTGCCGAATGCGGGCCTTGTGCGCGCGCCGCTGTTCAACGGTTTGTTCGGCGCGATTTTGGGCTACGTCTTGAGCTGCGCCATCGTGCTCATGCTCGGCATTCTCATCAACCTCGTGGCGCCGCTGTTCGGCGGCCGCCGCGATTTCGACAGCGCCTTTAAGCTCGCGGTTTATTCCTTCACACCGGCCTGGCTCGCCGGGATTTTTTTGGTGCTACCGGGCTTGCAGTTTCTCACGCTCACCGGGCTCTACGGCGCATATATTTTATGGCTCGGCCTGCCCCGCCTGATCAAATCACCCGAGCGACGGTCTCTTGGCTTCGCCGCATTGATCGTCGTCTGCGCTTTCGCCTTCGCCTATTTCGCCGCCATGGCGCAACGCATGGTGTTCGGCACACCGGGACTGTGACCCGCTACGGCGTCATCACGATTTGTTTGCACGCCTTTGGCAGGCCGGCGAGCGTCAGCGCCGGTCGCGGCTTCGCTGGCACTGGCGGCGGCGCCGGGTGCAGCGTCGATTCCTTGAACCAATAATCGAGCGCGTGGCCGCAACCGTCGCCTTCCGGCACTGGCGGCTGGTCCTTGCATTGGCGATCGTCCGGCTGGCAAGCGAGGCGGACGTGGAAGTGTTCGGCATGGCCCCACCAAGGCCGCACTTTGGCGAGCCAGCCGCGGTCCGTTCCGGCGTCGCGGCACATCGCCTTCTTGATCGCGGCGTTGACGAAGATGCGGGTGACGTCGGGATCCTCCGACGCGGCACGGATCAGGTCCATGCGCGTGCGCGTCCAGACTTTCGGATCGACGTCGAGGCGGTCCGGCGCGACCATGTCGACAGCGCCGTCCATCTCGCGCTCCTCGCGGCTGAGCACGTGGTCGGGCATCGGCGTGAACCAGATGTCGGCGTCGAGGCCGATTTGATGGCTGGCGTGGCCGGTGATCATCGGGCCGCCGCGCGGCTGCGACATGTCGCCGATCAATAGCCCGTTCCAGCCCACTTTCTTGGCGTTGGCGCCGAACCGCTCGATGAAGCGGACGAGCCGCGGCGTGCCCCAATTGCGATCGCGCGACAGCCGCATGACTTGCCAACCGGGGCCGGTGATCGGCAGCGCCACGGCGCCGGCGAGGCAGCCGTCGGCATAAGAGCCGATCGGAACGGCCGGACCGGGATACGGCTTCACGACGCGGCCGAATAATTCCTTGGCCGGCGTTGAGGGCGCACCCGGATTGGCAAGCGGCGGCAACGGCTGCGGATGAAGCGTGCCGGGCGGCGTCGGATCGAGCGTATCGGAGTCCTGTGCCGGTGCGGGCGAGGCCGCGTCCTGCGCGGATGCGGGACTAAGGCCGGCGGCTGCCAAGACCAACACGAGAACCAGACCTGCAATGACGTTGCAATTCATCGCAGCTCTCTTCTACCGACTTCGCCCCGCTGTGTTTTCCTTCGACCGGTACGCAACGTGCACGGGCGCGGACGCCGATATGCTGCCGCTTTTCGCTCGTTAAGTCCAGTTTCAAAGAGGTCCATAGAACCAGTGCCGCCGCTGGCGTGAAAGTGTCGCAGTAAACGGCGTTCGGTGGCGGAAAGCGGTCTCGAGCTGTTACCGTCGTGGCAGAATGTGGACCGATACGTGATGCCGCGCGCGGCCAGCGCGACGTCGCGACGCAACGAAAGCGGGTAATCGAGCGGCTCATCGTTCCGCGCCATCAGAAGAGGCGGCCCTGTCCGGCGCCATGTCCGTTGCTATGGCGCGAAACTGCCCCGCATCGGCGATCAGGCGATCGAGGCCAGCCTGAAATTCCGCCTGCCGCGCCATCGCCTCGTAGTCGGCGACGCCGTCGCAGTAGAGATCCAGACTTTGCGGACGGCCGCCGAGTGTTGCGCCGCAGGGTAGATAGGCGATGCCGTTTTGCTCCAGGAACGGCTGAAGGTTCTTGGCCGAGAACCAGGGGCAGAAGCGCGAGAACGGCGTCGAGCGGACGTCGGCAATTGCCCTCACATTTTCCGCGTGCAGCATCGCGACAAAGCGCTCCGCACCGATGTTGGAATGACCGATGCTGTAAAAATCGAACGTCGTCATGGCGCCATCGGCCAAATCTTGAACGCCGCAGCGCAACAAATTTACCTCGCTGCAAGCATTACAGAAATGTGTCCCGGACGCCGCTTTACAAGCCCTGTGGGCTGCTGCAATTATTTGGTCGGCTGCGAGGGCTTATCATGCGTCACTTGTGTTGCGTTCTGGCCGCGCTCGGCTTTGTCATGCTTGCCAGCGGCGGGCCTGCCGCCGCGTCCATCCTCGTTCATGTCGAGCGTGGCAGTCAGCGCATGGAAGTCATCGTGGACGGCGAGCCGCGCTATAATTGGCGGGTGTCGACCGCGCGGCGCGGCTATATCACGCCGCCCGGCACCTATCATCCGCAACGGCTCGCGGTGCGCTGGTACTCGAAGAAATACGACAATGCGCCGATGCCGCATTCGATCTTCTTCTATGGCGGCTATGCCATCCACGGTACCTACGAGATCTCGGGGCTGGGCCGGCCGGTGTCGCACGGCTGCGTGCGGCTCGATCCCGGCAACGCCGCGATCTTGTTCGGCCTGGTCGAGCGCGAAGGTCCCGGCAACACCACGATCGTGGTGCACTGAGCCGGGCGTTTTGCGCTAGGTTCGCCGCCGCAGCATTGCGTCCAGACTCAAGGCGCCGGCGCCGAACGCCACGACCATCAGCATACCGCCCATCATCGAAAGATGGCCGAAGAAGAACGACGCCTGCATGCGCGCCTGAGCCGCCGGCGCCGCCCAATAGGCGTGGAAGATGAGCGCCAGCACCAGCGTATAGAAGAACAAGGCCAGCGCCGCACAGCGGGCGAACAACCCCACCATCAGCAGCAGCCCGACGCCGAGCTCCATCAAGATCGCGCCGTAAACAAGGATGTTCGACAACGGAATGCCGCCCTTCGCCATCTCGGCAGCGGTGGCGTCGATCGAGCCGAGCTTATTGATGCCGGCCCGCACGAATATCAGGGCGAGAAGGACGCGACCTAAGGCCGCCAGATATTTTCCAAAATTGTCCACTGTCATTCCATTGCTGATCCGCGCCGCCCCACTTACCGCCATGACCTGCTTTAGTTAGGTTGACGCTGTCAACGGGCTCCGATCGCGGGTCGCTTCAACGACGCGTGATCGAATGACGAAACACCTTACATCTTGATTTATTCCGCTGCGGGAGCCTGAGCCCCTCACACATCCACCTTCAGCGCGGCGATAAACGCCTCCTGCGGGATGTCGACCTTGCCGAACTGGCGCATGCGCTTCTTGCCTTCTTTTTGTTTCTCAAGAAGCTTGCGCTTGCGGCTCACGTCGCCGCCGTAGCATTTCGCGGTGACGTCCTTGCGGAAGGCGCGCACGGTTTCCCGGGCGATCACCTTGCCGCCGATGGCCGCCTGGATCGGCACCTGGAACATGTGCGGCGGGATGAGCTCTTTCAGCTTCTCCGCCATGGCGCGGCCGCGGCTTTCGGCGCGCGTGCGGTGCACCAGCATGGCGAGCGCGTCGACCGGCTCGGCATTGACCAGCATCTGCAATTTGACGAGATCGGCCGGCCGATAATCGGTGAGGTGATAGTCGAACGAGGCATAGCCGCGCGACACCGATTTCAGCCGGTCGTAGAAATCGAACACCACTTCGTTGAGCGGCAGATTGTATTTCACCATCGCGCGGTTGCCGACATAGGTCAGCTCTTTCTGCTCGCCGCGGCGGTCCTGGCACAGTTTTAGCACGGCGCCGAGATATTCGTCGGGCGTCAGGATCGTCGCCTCGATCCAGGGCTCCTGCATTTCCTCGATGTGGTTGGGGTCCGGCATGTCGACCGGATTGTGGATCTCGAGCTGCTGGCCGTTGCGCAGCTTGATCTTGTAGATCACCGACGGCGCGGTCGCGATCAGATTCAGATTGAACTCGCGATGCAGCCGCTCCTGGATGATTTCGAGATGGAGAAGGCCGAGGAAACCGCAGCGGAAGCCGAAGCCGAGCGCCGCGGAGGTTTCCATCTCGTAGGAGAAGCTCGCGTCGTTGAGCCGCAGCCGGCCCATGGCGGCGCGCAACGCCTCGAAATCGGCGGCGTCGACCGGGAACAGGCCGCAGAACACCACCGGGATCGCCGGGCGGAATCCGGGCAGCGGCGCCGCGACCGGCTTCTTCTCATCGGTGATGGTGTCGCCGACGCGGGTGTCGGCCACTTCCTTGATCGAGGCGGTGAGAAAGCCGATCTCGCCGGGACCGAGCTCGTCGAACTCGACGCGCTTGGGCGTGAACACGCCGACGCGGTCGACCTCGTAGGCCGCGTTGGTCTGCATCATCAGGATGCGCTGGCCTTTTTTCAGCGTGCCGTCGACGATGCGGAACAGCACGACGACGCCGAGATAGGCGTCGTACCAGCTATCGACGAGCAGCGCTTTCAACGGCGCTGCCGCGTCACCCTTGGGCGGCGGCAAGCGGGTGACGATCGCCTCCAGGACTTCCGCCACGTTCAGTCCGGTCTTGGCCGAGATCAGAATCGCGTCCGAGGCATCGAGCCCGATCACGTCCTCGATCTGCTGCTTGACCTTGTCCGGTTCGGCGGCCGGCAGATCGACCTTGTTGAGCACCGGAACGATCTCGAGATCGTTGTCGAGCGCCTGATAGACGTTGGCGAGCGTCTGCGCCTCGACGCCCTGGCTTGCGTCGACGACCAAGAGCGCGCCTTCGCAGGCGGCGAGCGAGCGGTTGACCTCGTAGGCAAAGTCGACGTGGCCGGGCGTGTCGATGAGGTTGAGCACGTAATCCTTTCCGTCCCGGGCGCGGTATTTCAGCCGCACCGTCTGCGCCTTGATCGTGATGCCGCGCTCGCGCTCGATATCCATGGAATCGAGCACCTGCTCGACCATTTCGCGCGCTTCGAGCCCGCCGGTGAGCTGAATCAGCCGGTCGGCCAGCGTCGATTTGCCGTGGTCGATATGGGCGATGATCGAGAAATTGCGGATGCGATCGATGGGCGTCGCGGTCATGGCGGGCAGATAACATCGGCGTGGCACAGCGGCAAGCCAGCCTTAATCCGCCCCCGCGACAGCGGGGGAGGGGGACCGCCGAAGCTCGCGGAGCGAGCGTAGGTGGTGGAAGGGGCCTCTGAGTTGCCGACGCGATCAGCGGCGACGGGAGGCAGAAACGACGAGGCCGTGCTCATCGGCAGCAATTTTATTTCTTCTCGACCGAGGCCCCCTCCACCACGCTTCGCGTGGTCCCCCTCCCCCGCTGTCGCGGGGGCGGAGATTTCACCTTTGCCGCCACACGAACGCGGCGCTGACCACGAAATTCCACACCGTGCCGATCAGCGCGCCGGCCAAGCCGGCCAGCCACCATTTGCTGTCGTAGTCGTAGATCCAGGTGGCGATGCCGACATTGGAGATGGCGCCGATGGCGCAGATCACCAGGAAACGGATCAGGCCGGTGACAAAACGCCAGCCGGTCAGCCGCTGATCGCGGTAGGTGAACATGTTGTTGAGCACGAAATTCCAGGTGATCGCGGTGACGGTGGCGAGCGTCTGAGCGGCGCCGAACGCGATTGCCGCGAGCTCGGTCGCAACCGTCAGCGTGAGCAAATGCACGGCAAGGCCGCTTAGGCCCACCAGGCAAAACAAC
The DNA here is from genome assembly GCA_963731805.1 of uncultured Alphaproteobacteria bacterium. GTDB lineage: Bacteria > Pseudomonadota > Alphaproteobacteria > Rhizobiales > Xanthobacteraceae > BOG-931. The sequence continues at coordinate 370,073 of CAVSWY010000020.1, read as the reverse complement.
AAGAAGCGCGCCGAGACGGCGTCGTTGGTCAGCTTGGCAGTTAACAGCGCGGCGAAGTCGAGCGCGACCTTGCTGTCGAGCTTGCTTTCGCCGTGGCGTCGCTCATGAAAACTCGACGGCAGCTCGACGACGCGCAGGCTGCCCGGCTTGGTCGCCAGGATGTCGAGCAAAATCTTGAAGCCTTGCGAGGAAATCGACGGCGCCAGCGGCTCGAAGGCGTCGCGCCGGATCATGAAATGGCCGCTCATCGGATCGGTGAGATCGATGCCGAGCAGCCGGTGCACCAGCATGTTGGCGAAGCGGCTGGCGCGGGCGCGCTGTTTCGACAGCCCGGCGGCGGAGCCGCCGCCGAGGTAACGGCTCGCCACCACGAGGTCGCAGTTTCCGCCGCGCAGGCGATCGAGCATGGCAACGAGGAGTTTCTCGTCGTGCTGCAGATCGGCGTCCATGACGGCGACATAGCGCGCCTGGCTCGCCAGCATGCCTTCGAGGCAGGCGCCGGCGAGGCCGCGGCGGCCGATGCGGCGCATGCAGCGCACGCGGCCGTCGGTCTCGCCAAGCGCGCGCGCGACGGCCGCCGTGCCGTCCGGCGAATTATCGTCAACGAACAGCACCTCCCAATCGCAACCGGCCAGCACATGCGCCAGCCGCTCGACCAGAATCGGGACGTTGGCGCGTTCGTTGTAGGTCGGCACCAAGACGCTGAGCTCCGGCGCCGGCCGCACGGCGGACGTCGGCGCGCGGAGAGGCGCCGGGGGCGAAGTCACGGGTGAAATGCCGTCCATGGCCGAGTGAGATAGCGCGGTGCGCCGAAGAAATGCAATGCGCCGCGAATTGCCGCAATTCGGCACGCTTGTGGCGTCCGTATTTGAGTGGCATCCATTTGCGATGACTGTTGTTCGTCCCGAGCCCGCCGAAGATCTGCAGCCGCGGAGCGCGAATATCGGCTGGCGCCTCATGCGGCGCGCACAATGCTGGGTGAGCGCGCGGAGCGAGGGTGTCGTCGTCGGCCTGATCCTCGCCGTTTTCGTCGTGCTGTGGATGGCTTTTCAAACCATATCGCTGGCGCCGGTCGATCTGCGCGACGACGCGTCCGAGGCGGCGCTGTGGGCGCAACATTTTGCCTTCGGCTACAAGCATCCGCCGCTGACGGCCTGGCTGTTCATGGCGTGGTTCGCCGTTTTCCCGCGGGCGAACTGGGCCATGCATCTTGAAGCGGTCGCGATCGTTGCGGCGACGCTCGCCATCACCTGGCGGCTGTTGCGCGACCATCTCGACCGAGACCGCAGCCTGTTCGGGCTCGCCGCGCTGATCCTGGTGCCGCTCTATACGCTCAAGGCGGCGGAGCTCAACGCCAACACCGTGATGATGCCGTTCTGGGCAGCGGCGCTATTGTTTTATTTGCGCGCGCGGCGCGGTTTGGACGCTTGGGATTCGCTGCTCGCCGGCGCCTGTGCGAGCTGCGCCATGCTCGGCAAATATTGGGCGGTTTATCTGTTCGCCGGCATGGCGGTGGCGGCGCTCGCCGGTACGGGTGCGCGACGGTTTTGGCGCTCGCCGGCGCCTTATCTGATGGCGGCGGGCGCGGCCGTCGTCATTGCGCCGCACCTTTATTGGTACGTCGCGGCGGACGGCGGCACCAATTATGCGTTCGTGCGCGACAGCGTCATGACCGACGACTCCTTCGCCGGGGCGTTCGGCAAGTCGGTTTATTACTTGCTGGGTGTCATCGGTTATGCCGCGGGGCCGCTCCTCCTTCTCGCCGCGCTGCGGCCCGGGCGCGCCGCGCTCGCCGACATCGCCTGGCCGGCGGATGAGGCGCGGCAGCAAGCGCTCATCTTGTTCGTTGTGCCGATGGTGCTGCCGGCGCTGGTCAATTTCGCGCTACCGGCGCGGCTGACGCCGGACTGGACGTTTCCAAACTGGGCGCTCCTCCCCATCGTGCTCTACGGCTCGCGCAAAATCGCCGTCGATTTGCTTGCGGTGGCGGTCGCCGGACTTGTCGCGCTCACCGTGAGCGTGTGCTTCCTGATTGCTTCGCCGTTCATGGCTTATGCGCACCTGAAAGCGGGCCTTGATTCCAATCGGCCGAGTTCACAGGAGGTCGCCGTGGTAGCCGAAACGATGGCGAACGGACCGCTGCGGCTTTATTGCGGTTCGCCGGGGATCACCGGCAACTTGCCATTTTATCTGGCGGGCACGGACCGCCTCCGGGACGATCCGTTGTCCGACCTCGGCCGTGACGAAATTATGGAGCAAGGCCTCATCGTCGCCTGTCTCGACGACGATACGCCATGCCTGACGACGCAAGCCGCGCTCGGCGGCGCCGGAGCCCACGCCGCCAATGGCACGATCAACCGCAGTTTTCTGGGCTTTAGCGGCAAGCCGATCGGCTTCCGCGTCACTGTGCTGCCGGCGCGGCATTGAGCGCCGGCCGCACGCATCAATAGCGATACTGATCCGTCTTGTACGGCCCGCTCACCGGAATGCCGATATAGGCCGATTGCTTGTCGGACAGCTTGGTCAGCTTCACGCCGATCTTGTCGAGATGCAGTCGCGCCACTTTCTCGTCGAGCGATTTCGGCAGCACGTAGACTTTCTTCTGGTACTTGCCCTGGTTGGTCCACAGCTCGATCTGCGCCAGCGTCTGGTTGGTGAACGAAGACGACATGACGAAGCTCGGATGGCCCATGGCATTGCCGAGATTGACCAGGCGGCCTTCGGACAGAAGGATGATGCGGTGGCGGTCGGGAAATTCGATCTCGTCGACCTGCGGCTTGATGTTGTTCCATTTCAGGTTCTTGAGCGCCGCGACCTGAATCTCCGAGTCGAAGTGGCCGATATTGCAGACCACGGCGCGGTCTTTCATCTTGCGCATGTGCTCGATGGTGATGACGTCGACATTGCCCGTCGCGGTGACGAAAATGTCGGCGCGGGGCGCGGCCTCTTCCATGGTGACGACTTCGTAGCCTTCCATCGCCGCCTGCAGCGCGCAGATCGGATCGATCTCGGAGACCATGACGCGGCAGCCGGCCTGGCGCAGCGAGGCAGCCGAGCCCTTGCCGACGTCGCCATAACCCGCGACCATCGCCACCTTGCCTGACATCATCACGTCGGTGCCGCGGCGGATGCCGTCGACCAGGGACTCGCGGCAGCCGTAGAGGTTGTCGAACTTCGACTTGGTGACGCTGTCGTTGACGTTGATGGCGGGGAACAGAAGCTTGCCATCCCTCTCCATCTGATAGAGCCGGTGCACGCCGGTGGTGGTTTCCTCCGAGACGCCTTTGATGTTCGTGGCGATCTGTGCGAACCAGCCTTTCGGTTTCTCTTTCAGCATACGCTTGATCAGCGCGAAGAAGACCTCTTCCTCCTCGTTATTGTGCTGGTCGAGGAACATCGTGTCGCCGTGCTCGGCGCGCAGACCCTGATGCACGAACATGGTGGCGTCGCCGCCATCGTCGAGAATCATGTTGGGCGTGCCGCCGCCGTGCCAATCGAACAGCCGCGCCGTGTAATCCCAATAGTCTTTCAGGCTTTCGCCCTTGACCGCGAAGACAGGAACGCCGCCGGCGGCGATCGCCGCGGCGGCATGATCTTGCGTCGAATAGATGTTGCAGGAGACCCAGCGCACATCGGCGCCGAGCGCGGTCAGCGTCTCGATCAGCACGGCAGTCTGGATCGTCATGTGCAGCGAGCCGGCGATGCGGGCGCCCTTGAGCACCTGGCTCGGTCCATATTCCTCGCGCGTCGCCATCAGGCCAGGCATCTCGGTTTCGGCGAGCGAGATTTCTTTGCGGCCCCATTCGGCGAGGCCGATATCCTTGACCACGTAATCGGCGTGCGCGTGGGCTTTGGGCTTGGTGGACGTGTTCATAACGGACTATCCTTCAGAGCGGAGACGCGGGGAGGTGGGCGCGCTTCTAGCAGGGTCGCGGCGCGGCGGCAATAACACATAAAGATTCCTTTATGTCCATGCGCGCGAACACACAGCGGAGCCGGGCGTTTTACCAACATGGATCAACCGGACGAAAAGCCGATCAAATCGCTGCGCCAGCTGGCGCAAGCGGAAAACGAGTGCCGGCGCTGCCCGCTCTACCGTGATGCGACCCAGGCGGTGCCCGGCGAGGGCCCGGGCCATGCCACGTTCATGCTGGTCGGCGAACAGCCCGGCGACAAGGAAGATCTGGCCGGCAAGCCGTTTGTCGGACCGGCCGGCCGTGTCCTCGATGCCGCATTGAAGGACGCCGGCATCGATCGGACGCAAACCTTCGTCACCAACGCGGTGAAGCATTTCAAGCATGAAATGCGCGGCAAGCGCCGGCTGCATAAGCGGCCGAACAATGATGAGATCGAGCGCTGCAAGATCTGGCTCGAGCGCGAGCGCGAGCTGGTGCGCCCGCAGACCGTCATCGCGCTCGGCGTCACTGCGGCGCGCAGTCTCACCGGCAAGACGGTGACGATAGCGAAAATGCGCAAGACCCCGGTGCATCTGGCCGACGGCACCACGCTCGTCGTCACTGTGCATCCGTCGGCGCTGCTGCGCATCGAGGACGAGGCCGACAAGCGCGCGGCCTATCAGGACTTCGTCGCCGACCTGAAGGCGGCGGCAAAAGCGGCGAAGGGGAGTTAGGCTTTCGCTCGTCCCCGCGAAAGCGGGGACCCACCTAAAGCAACAATGTGACTCCGGATTCCCGCTTACGCGGGAATGAGCGGCGAAATCGAAGCGCCGGCTTCAGCCCGCCTTCGGCGCTTCGGCGCCGGGCCGCGGCGCTTGCTTCACCACGCCGGCCTGCGTCAGCGCCGCCGCGATCTGCTGCATGCGATTGATGAGGTCGACCGCCGCGGCCGGCGGCAGCACCAGGCGGCAGGCGGGATAGCGCCGGCCGGTAATCGCCGTGTTCGGCTTGACGTCGTCGAAGCGGGTTACGCCGAACTCGATGCGCAGCGTCTGGCCGTCAAAGATCAAGCCGGTGATCGAATCGGCGAAGGTCTCCACCATGTCGGCGCGGTCGAGATAACGGATAGTCGCCGGTTGCCGGCCGGCGTCGCCGGCGACGGCCGGAGCGGCGGGGGTGGCCTGCGCGGCGCCACCTTTCGAAGCTGGGGATTCTGGACTTATCTGTGTGGCCTCCTTCGGGCGGCTGTTTCGGCGCGCGGCCTTGGTGTCCGGCGTTTTCGCGGTCGAAGCCTTGTTTCGCGATGCGCCTCGTTTCATCAGACAATCTCAAATCGGCCAGCCGATCAATCGGCCTCGCCGAAGCGAGATTCGATCAAAGCTGCCAGAGCTGCGACGACTTCGGCGGCCTCTCGCCCGGTCGCCGCGACGGTAATCGAGGTGCCGGGCGCAGCCGCCAGCATCATGAGCCCCATGATCGACGTTCCGCCGACACTCTCGTTGCATCGCATGACGCGCACCTCGGCGTCGAATTTCTCGACCGTCTGCACGAATTTGGCCGAGGCGCGAGCGTGCAGGCCTTTCTTGTTGCAGATGACGAAGACCCGGGAGACGGCGCCCTCGGAAGAACTGGCCGCGTCGGGAGTACCGACGCTATGGGCCGGCTCGTTCATTTGCCGGTGAGCACCCGGCTGGCGATGGTGACGTATTTCTTTCCCGCTTCCTGCGCGGCGGCGACCGCTTCGGCGAGCGGACATTCGTCGCGGACTTTGGCGAGCTTCACCAGCATCGGCAGATTGATGCCGGCCAGCACCTCGACCTTGGGCCGGCTCATCACCGAGATGGCGAGATTGGACGGCGTGCCGCCGAACATATCGGTGAGGATGGCGACGCCGTCGCCGCTGTCGACGCGCCGCACCGCTTCGATGATGTCTCTGCGGCGCTCTTCAACGTCGTCGTCGGGGCCGATGGTGACGGCCTCGATCTGGCCTTGCGGCCCGACCACGTGCTCCAGAGCGGCCCGAAATTCAACAGCCAGCCGACCGTGGGTCACAAGCACAAGACCAATCATGGAACTCCCCGCGGGCCCGTCCCGGGTGCACCGCACGAAAGGGTGCACATCATGACCATCCGAAGCCTTGGCGCAAGGGGGATTCTGAGACAAATCTAAGGGTTGCTGCATTGCAGTAAAATACGTCGCCTATGCCGCGGCAGCATTGCCGGACCGTCGCCGCGCTATCCAGACCTCATAGCCCGCCCGTGGGTTGCAGTCTTGCTTACGGTCTGGCTTGCGGTTTGACTTGCGGTCTTGGGCGAAGTCTTGGACCATTATGGTTAACCAATCGCCAATCCCACCTCGGCGCATCAGGACGTTTGCGGACCGCTCGCCGTTCCGGCTGAGGTGATGAGCGCGAGCGCCGCCGGCAAGGCCGCCGCGCCCGATGCGACCGCCAGTCGCGGTACTTCGATACCTTCAAGCAGGATTGTCTGCCGGTCCGGCAGCCGTTCCGCATCCGCGGCGTCGAGATCGACAACCAAGCCGACCACGGCGCAGGGCTCGTAATCGCGCCGCAAAAGGCCGACGCCGCGCAGCTCGAGCAGGCCGGCAAGCGGCTGCGCCGGCCGGACCAGTAGCCGGCCGTTGACGTTTTCCAGATGGACGCGATCGTCACCAACCAGCCGCGCGAAACGCAGGCGGCCGCCTCGCGCGGCGTCGAGCAGCTCTAACGCTAGCCGGGATTTACCGGCGCCCGACGGTCCGCGGATCAGCACCGCCCGCGCGCCGACCAGCACGGCCGAGGCATGCACGGTCGGCGGCATCACATCGCCGGCAGGCGGACGATGAAGCGGGCGCCGAGCACCTTCGGCTCGCCGTCCGGCCCCGGCGCACCGGTGCGGTTCTCGACCCAGATCGAGCCGCCATGCGCATCGACGATCTGCTTGGAGATCGACAGCCCCAATCCGGAATTCTGACCGAAGCCCTGGTGCGGTCGATCGGTGTAAAAGCGCTCGAAAATCTTTTCGCGCACGTCGTCGCGCACGCCGGGCCCGTCGTCATCGACGAAAATCTCGATCTGCTGGCGCAGCCGCCGGCAGGTGACGCGCACCGTGCCGCCGGGCGGCGAGAACGAACGCGCATTTTCGATCAGATTATCGACGATTTGGCCGAGCCGTGAATCGTGCCCCGACACCTGGAAGGCGCGCGTGCCGCCGCCTTCGAATTTCAAGCTGACTTTGACGCCGTCGTCGCGCTTGACCTCGTTCGCCACCGAAACGAGCGTGCTGAGGAGTTTTGCGAGATCGACCGGCGCCGCTTCCTGGCGCTGCAGCTCGGCGTCGAGCCGGCTGGCGTCGGCAATATCCGAGATCAGCCGATCGAGCCGGCGCACGTCGTGCTGGATGATGTTGAGGAGCCGGCCGCGGCTTTCCTCGGTCTTGGCCACCGGCAGCGTCTCCACCGCCGAGCGCAACGAGGTGAGTGGATTCTTCAGCTCATGCGAGACGTCGGCAGCAAAGCTCTCGATCGCCTCGATCCGGGAGTACAGGGCGTTGGTCATGTCGCGCAGCGTGCCGGAGAGGTGGCCGATTTCGTCGCGACGGCGGGTGAAATCGGGAATCTCGACGCGCGAGCGGATGCGTCGGCGGACGCTTTCGGCGGCATCGGCAAGCCGCCGCACCGGTTCGGCGATGGTGCCGGCGAGCAGGATCGACAGCACGATCATCACGCCTGCCGCGATCAGAAACACTTTGATGATGGCGAGCCGCTCGGCTTCCACCATGTTGTCGATATCGGCGCCTTGGGTCGACAACATCAGCGCGCCGCGCACCGCGCGGAAACGCTGCACCGGCACCGCCACCGAAACGATGACGTCGCCGCGCTCGTTGATCCGCACCATGCTGGCGTTCTGGCCGTTCAAGGCCTGCGCCACTTCGGAATAGCCCCTGCCGTCGTCGGGGGCGAGCTCGTGGTAGACCGGCAGATCGCCGCGGCCGAGCCACATGCGCAAGGCGATGAAGGCGCGTTCGAACAGTCCCGGCTTGTCCGCGGTTGGCGACGGCAAATCGAAGCGCAGCACGTCGCCGCGGCCGAAGAGGTTGCGGCTGTCGACCAAAAGCACACCGTCGCGGTCATAGATGCGCGCCCGCGTTTTGGTCGGCGAGACGAGCCGCCTCAAGATCGGCGCCACCCGTTCCGGATTGATCGGAAAATCGATGCCGTAGAGCGCATCCTCGTTGGGCCCGTAGCTTTGTCCGGGTTGCAGGTTTTGCAGCTTGTCGGGATCGAGCGTGATCGAGGAATCGCTTTCAACCGTCGCCGACGACGCGATCGCGCCGGCGATGATCTGCCCCTGCACCAGAAGGCTCTGGATGCGCGCGTCGATTAGGCCGTTGCGAAATTGTGAAAGAAAAATGATGCCGATGGAGAGTGCGACGAGCCCGGTGAGGTTGAGGACGACGATGCGCCGGGTCAGGCTCGAAAAGCTCTGGCTGATGAAGAACTGCCAGGCGCGCTGCAGCCAGTCGTTGATCCGGGCAATGCCGCGCGCTTGCAGACGCAGCTCCGTTTCGTCGAGGCCGGCACTGTCGGCCTGGCTCTCGATCAGAGTCTCGACGCGGGGCTCGGCCTCCATCGAGGTTTCGGAGGCGGACCCGGCGCGTTCTGCAATTCGGTCGAGCACGTCGTCTGCCGGGGTTTCAATCATGCTTCGCCACCATGCGAGCATGGACGCTATTACTACCGCACGTCAGCCGCCCAGTCAGCAAGGCCAGTCAGCGGGCATGGTTGGCGGTCCAAATACCCGGCGCCCCATGGCCATTTGCGCGCAACGCGCCAGTTATTCCTTGAAACGATAGCCGACGCCGTACAGCGTCTCGATCATATCGAATTCGTTGTCGCTTGCCTTGAACTTCTTGCGCAGCCGCTTGATGTGGCTGTCGATGGTGCGGTCGTCGACATAGACCTGATCGTCGTAAGCCGCATCCATCAAGGCGTTGCGGCTTTTCACCACGCCGGGACGGCTCGCCAGCGCCTGCAGGATGAGAAATTCGGTGACGGTGAGCGTGACCGGCTCGTTCTTCCAGGTGCAGGTGTGGCGCTCCGGATCCATGCGCAGCAACCCGCGCTCCAGCACCTTGCTGTCGGTTTCCTTCGGCGCGGTGCCGTCCTTCGGCAGACCCCGGCGCAGCACGGCTTTCACGCGTTCGACCAGAAGGCGCTGCGAGAACGGTTTACGGATGAAATCGTCGGCGCCCATTTTCAGGCCGAACAATTCATCGATCTCCTCGTCTTTCGAGGTGAGGAAGATGACCGGCATGTCGGATTTCTGGCGCAGCCGGCGCAAGGTCTCCATACCGTCCATGCGCGGCATCTTGATATCGAGAATGGCAAGATCGGGCGGCGCGGTTTTGAAGCCGTCCAGTGCCGAGGCGCCATCGGTATAGGTGTTGATGCGGTACCCTTCAGCCTCGAGCGCGATCGACACCGAGGTGAGGATATTGCGGTCGTCGTCGACGAGAGCGATTGTCGGCATGGCGGCCTTCTTTACATGAGTTGGCCGCAAGCTTCACCAGCCCCGGCCCCACACGCCTTTGAATCCCCATGTGGGGGCGGAAGTGTGACCAGACAAGGCAAAATCGGGGCAATTGCTGAGGCATTCGCCAAAGGCCCGACCCACCCGCAAGAGGGCCAGACAGGGCCCACGAACAGGCAAGAAACCGCGATGACCGACGCCGATCCGGCCCAAAGTGAAAAAACGAAACGGCCCCTGCCCGGATTTATGCCGGATCGCCTGCCCGAAAACGCTCCGGCGCCGGATTTCGACCCGAAATCTCTCGCCAAGGAACTATTGCGGTCAACACGGGCCGGATCGCTCGCGACCATCGACCGCAATACCGGGCATCCGTTTGCGTCCCTGGTCAATATCGCGACCGACAGCGACGGCGCGCCGCTGATCCTGATTTCAAGGCTTGCGACCCACACCGCCAATTTGGAGACCGATAGCCGAGCCTCGGTGCTGCTCGCCGCCACCGGCAAAGGCGATCCACTGGCGCATCCCCGCCTGACGCTGCTCGGCAGCTTTGTCCGGGTGCCGCGCGAGGATACGAAAGAGCCGCGGCTGCACCGCCGTTTCCTCGCCCGGCATCCAAAATCGGAGCTTTACGCCGGCTTTGCCGATTTCTCGTTCTGGCGGCTCGATGCGGTGTCCGCCCATCTCAATGGCGGCTTTGCCCGCGCCGCCGACCTGACCGCCGCCGACGTGATGACGGATATTTCCGGCGCGGACGATTTGATCGAAGCCGAGGCGGGTGCAATCGCGCATATGAACGCGGATCACGCCGAGGCGGTGCGGCTCTACGCCACCAAACTCCTGGGCGCCGACGACGGGCCGTGGCGGCTCACCGGCCTCGACCCGGACGGCCTTGACCTCGCCTGCGGCGACGCCACGCAGCGGCTTGCCTTTACGGAGCGCGTCACCACCGCCCAGCAATTGCGCAAAGTGGTGGTGGATTTGGCAGCCAAAGCGAGACTCTAGAACGATTAAGCGACGTTCGGTTCGCTGCACTGCAGCGCCGGAACGGCCCAAGCATCTTCCAGTTAGGCTCAAGTATCCTCCGGTTAGGCTCAAGTATCCTCCGGTTAGGCTTGAGGGTGCAGCGGTCTTGGCAGAAGCGAATAGGCTCGATATAGGGTCGGCCGCTCGCCGGGAGTAAGGAATGGCGGATGTCGCGGGACGCGTCCCTGCGCGGCCAGGCGGGTCACAAGCGGAGGCTAAAGTGCAAGAAACGGGCGTGAGGAACGGCGCTTACGGCGCCGACAAAATCGGCTTCAAAAACCTCGCCGGCGTGCACTGGAATCTGTCCGAAGCCCCGCTCTACGAGCATGCCATCCGTAATGGCGAGGCCGCCATCGTCGCAGGCGGGGCGCTGTGCGCCGAAACCGGTCATCACACCGGCCGAAGCCCCAAGGACAAGCACACCGTCGTCGATGCGCTCACCGAAAACACCGTGTGGTGGGACGGCAATCGCAAGCAGAGCAAGGAGCACTTCGACAATCTGCTCTCCGACTTTCTGGCTCACGCCAAGGGCAAGACGCTGTTCGCGCAGGATCTCTATGGCGGCGCCGACGCGAAATACCGCATCAAGGCGCGGGTGTTCACCGAATACGCCTGGCACTCGCTGTTCATCCGCCAGCTCTTGATCCGCCCCGATCGTGCGGAGCTCGCTGGCTACGTTCCGGACATGACCATCGTCGACATGCCGTCGTTCAAACCGGACGCCAAACGTCACGGCGGCCGCGAAGGCTCCGACACGATGGTGGCGATCGATTTCACCCGCAAGATTGTGCTGATCTGCGGGTCTTCTTATGCCGGCGAGATGAAGAAGTCGGTGTTCACGACGCTGAACTTCTATCTTCCGGCGCAAGGCGTGATGCCGATGCACTGTTCGGCCAATGTCGGCAAGGCCGGCGATAGCGCGCTGTTCTTCGGCCTCTCCGGCACCGGCAAGACCACGCTGTCCACGGACCCGAACCGCATCCTGATCGGCGACGACGAAACCGGCTGGTCGCCCGAGGGCATCTTCAATTTCGAGGGCGGCTGCTACGCCAAATGCATCAAGCTGTCGGCCGAGGCCGAGCCGCAGATCTGGGACGCCACCAACCGCTTCGGCGCCGTCCTGGAAAACGTCGTGTTCGATCCGGCCACGCGCATTCCGGATTACAACAGCGATAAGAAAACCGAGAACACGCGCTCGGCCTATCCGCTCGACTTCATCCCGAGTGCGTCGAAGACCGGCATCGCCGGCCATCCGAAGAACATCATCTTCCTCACCGCCGACGCCTTCGGCGTGATGCCGCCGATCGCCAAGCTCAATCCGGCACAGGCGATGTATCACTTCCTGTCCGGCTATACCGCCAAGGTCGCCGGCACCGAGAAGGGCCTGGTCGGCGTCGAGCCGGAATTTTCGACCTGCTTCGGCGCGCCGTTCCTGCCGCGGCCGCCCGCGGAATACGGCCGGCTGTTGCGCGAATACATCGCCAAGCACCAGGTCGACTGCTGGCTGGTCAATTCCGGCTGGACCGGCGGCATCTACGGTGTCGGCCGACGCATGCCGATCAAAGTCACCCGCGCGCTGGTCACCGGGGCGCTCGACGGCTCGCTGAAAAACGCGAGCTTCAGGACCGATCCCTATTTCGGCTTCGCGGTGCCGACCTCGGTGCCCGGCATCGAGCCGCACATCCTCTATCCGCAGAAGACCTGGCAGGACAAAAAGGCGTTCGACGAGACCGCGCGCAAGCTGGTCGGCATGTTCCAGAAGAATTTCACCAAATACGAGAACACCGTCGATGCCGAAGTGCGCGCCGCCGCTCCCGAAGTGCGGCTGGCGGCGGAGTGACGTTGCCTCGCATTCCTGCGACGATTACAAACGGCGGCCAAAAGGCCGCCGTTTTCATTTCGGGAGGACGCGATGCAGCAAATAAAACTCGGCCGTAACGGCCCGCTCGTCTCCGCCTTCGGGCTCGGCTGCATGGGCATGTCGGGAATTTACGGGCCGGCCGACGACGCTGAATCCATCGCCACCATCCAGGCGGCGCTCGACGCCGGCATAACCGTCCTCGACACTGGCGATTTCTACGGCATGGGCCACAACGAGATGCTGATCCGCGAGGTGCTCCGCGGCGGCAAACGCGACCGCGTCTTCATCATGGTCAAGTGCGGATCGCTGCGCAGTCCGGACGGCAAGATCGTCGGCGACGACGCCCGGCCGCAATCGATCAAGAATTTCCTCAGCTATTCGCTGCGCCGGCTCGGCACCGATTATATCGACCTCTATCAGCCCTCCCGCATCGATCCGCACGTGCCGATCGAGGACACCATCGGCGCCATCGCCGACATGGTGAAAGCCGGCTATGTGCGCCATATCGGCGTGTCGGAGGCCTCGCCCAAGACGATCCGGCGGGCTGCCGCCGTGCATCCGATCGCCGCGCTGCAGATTGAATACTCGCTGTTCACGCGCGGCATCGAGCGCGAGACTTTGCCGACTCTGCGCGAGCTCGGCATCGCGCTCGTCGCCTATGGCGTGCTTTCCAGCGGCCTGATCAGCGACCGCGCCGAAGCGGCGAAAAACGCGCCGAGCGAGCTGCGGACGCGGCGGCCGCGATTCTTCGCCGAGAACTTTGCCAAGAACATCACGCTCGTCGAAGCTCTGGCCAAAATCGCGCGCGACAAAGGCGTATCGACGCAGGCGCTCGCCTTTGCTTGGGTCAAGTCGCGCGGCGACGACGTCATGCCGCTGATCGGCGCGCGGCGCCGCGACCAGCTCAAGGAAGCGCTCCGCGGCGCCGATTTGAAATTATCGGCGGACGATCTTGCCCGAATCGCGCAAGCCGCCCCGGCCGACGCCGTCGCCGGCACCCGTTACATGCCGGCGGTCATGGCGCATATGGACAGCGAGCACGCCGCTTAGAGCATGATCCCGAAAGGTGGAAACCGGTTTTCGGATAAGACCATGCTCAATCAACAAGCAGACCCTGATCCGATTCACTTGTATTGGATCCGGGTCTAGCGCGATTGGAGAATGGAAATGGGAAATGCCGGATATCCGGACCTGCACGCGCATATCGCCGAACTCGATCGGCAAGGACTGCTCATCCGCGTGCAGCGGCCGATCAACAAGGACACCGAGATGCACCCACTGGTGCGCTGGCAATTCCGCGGCGGCATACCGGAAGCCGAGCGCAAGGCGTTTCTGTTCGAGAACGTCGTCGACAGTAAGGGCCGCAAATACGACATCCCGGTTGCCGTCGGCATCCTCGCCTCCAACCGCCAAATCTATTCCGTCGGCATCGGCTGCGAGGTCGAGAAAATCCAGCAGAAATGGGGCCACGCCGAGGAACATCCGATACCGCCGATGCTGATCGACAATCCGCCGTGCCAGGAGATTGTGATGCAGGGCGCGGAGCTCAGCGAAGGCAAAGGGGTCGATGCGCTGCCGATCCCGATCTCGACGCCGGGCTTCGACAATGCGCCCTATGCGTCCTGCTCGATGTTCATCACCAAGGATCCCGACACCGGGCTCCAAAACATCGGCAACTACCGCGCCATGGTGAAAAGCCCGACGCGGATGGGCATGAACCCGGAGATCGAGCTCAACCAAGGCATCCACGAGCACTTTCTCAAATACAAGGCGCGCGGCGAGAAGATGCCGGTGGTGCTGATGCTCGGCGCGCCGCCAGCGATCACCTTCACGTCGGTCCATAAGCTGCCGAAGCATCTCGACGAGCTGGCGGTGGCGGGCGGCCTCGTCGGCGCGCCGATCAAGGTCTGCAAGGCCAAGACCGTCGACCTGATCGTGCCGGCGGAAGCCGAAATCGTCGTCGAAGGCTATCTCGACACCGAATGGCTCGAGCCCGAGGGCAGCTTCGGTGAGTCGCACGGCTACATGAATTTGAAGGAGTACAACGCCTTCTTCGACGTCACCGCCATCACGCGCCGCAAGGACGCCGTGCTGGTTTCGATCATCAGCCAGGTGACGCCGAGCGAGTTGAGCCTGATCAAGCGCGTCGCTTACGAGCCGGCGTTCCTCCACCACTTGCGCCATCATCTCAATATCAGCGGCGTCAGCCGCGTGTTCATGCACGAGCCGCTGACGAATCTACGCAAGCTGATCGTCATCCAGATGAAGGCCGACACGCTCGACGCCGAGATCTGGCGCGCGCTGTACGGTGCCTCGTCCTATTCGTCATCGGTCGGCAAGATGACCATCGCGGTCAACGAAGACATCGATCCGGAAAATCTCGACATGGTGATGTGGGCGATGGCGTACCGCATGCGGCCGCATCAGGACATGCGCGTGCTGGACCACAAGGACATGGGCCACGGCCCGCGCGCCGGCGCCGAGGACACCCATTACGAGGCGACCGACTCGGCGATGCTGATCAACGCCATGCTCAAGCGGCCTTATCCGCCGATCTCGCTGCCGGCGCGGGAATTCATGGAAGGCGCCAAGGCGATCTGGCAAGAGCTCGGCCTGCCGCCGCTGAAGCCGGAAGCGCCGTGGTTCGGCTATTCGCTCGGTCAGTGGCCGGAGGAATTCCAGGTCGAGGCCGAGCGCGCGACGCGCAGCGAATATTGGACGACGGGCGAGGTGATCAAACAGCGGCGGCGCAACGACAAGCGGCTCAACGATCCTTACTTGTCACTTTAGGTCGAATGCCCCGCACGCCGCGCCATGGCGCAGCGCGTCCAGGGCTATTCCGGTAACAGGTCGGAGGGAAACGAGGGAGGCGTTCCGGCGAGGTGGCCCAAAAACGTTGTGATGCGCGCGACGTTGCTGCCGATCGTCTCAACCTCGCTGCGCACCTTATCCATGCCGTCGAGAATTTCGCCTTGGCCATTCACCAGATCAGCTTTCATTTCAGCGAGCGAGGCGGCGAAACTGTCAATGGCGATGTGCACGCCATTCATTTGCGTCCGCATCGTCCGGTAGTCGCGTTTGAGATCGCTCAACAGCACGCCGACGACCGCCCAAATCCCGCCGACAATGATCACGGCGCCGGCGGCAGCGCCGGCCAGCACCTCGGTCCATGTCGCACTCAGGGTCTGTTCCATCGCCTCGCTCCCCATTCTGCCGGCGTTACGCGAGCCGGTGCTTGGCCAGAAACTCCAACGTCAAGCGAATGCATTCTTGCGGCTTCTCGATCTGCAACAAGTGACCGGTGCCCTCGACGAAGCTATAATCATAGCCGCCCTCGCGGCCGAGCGCCGCATTAGCCGGGCCGGTGGCGGAGCCTTTCATATTCGGGTCGCAACCGATCAGCTTGACCGGCCCGCCGAAGGCGCTCGCCTTCGGCCATAGGTTCAAGCTCGTCGCCTGCGCGTAGATGGTCGCTTCGTTTTCCGGATCGCACACCAATTCGTAGCCGTCGCCGTCCGGGCTTTTGCGCAGCACCGAGCGCGCCATCAGTTCGTGCGCGCCGTCGACCCAGCGCAGCGTGGCCCGCGACGCCCGGTATTCTTGCGCCAGTTCCTGGATCGCGGCGAAGCGCCGGCGGCGCTGCCGCGCCCATTCGGTGAGTCTCTTCTCGAACGCCGCCATTACGGCATAGGCCGGATGGTCCGGCGGCGGCACGTTCGGCGGATCGAACAACACCAGCGTATCCCAGCGCCAGCCGACCTCGACGGCGTGCTTCATCGCCGTGCGCCCCGACATCGAGTGAAACAGGCCTGCGGTCGGCCGCACACCGAGCCGCGATTTCACCTCTTGCACGACGCGTTCGAGATCGCGGGTGAGTTGCTGGTAGGTGTGATGCGACGGCACCACCGGCAGGTTCTGCCCGTGATTGCGGAAGTCGAACACCAAGAGATCGAAGTTTTGCAGGAGATGCTGCCAGTACGGGTAGTAGGCGTCGGCGGCCAAAGCCGTTGCCGTGGGTAAGCAGAAGCCGCACGCCGTCCGGATTGCCGTGGCGGCGCATGCGGATTTTGGCGCCGTCTTCGAGCGCGACGTCAAAAACCATGCTGGGAGCGGGAAGCTCGAAATGCATCGGGGCCTGCGGATGATCTGGTTGAAACCGACGGGCGTCGACCGGCGTCAGGCCTGCTGCATCTCCCGCCCGGCACGCCGCGCCCAATTCTCCCAGGCGCGGTTGAGCGTGTAATCGGTGACCCGCGCGACGATCTTGTCGACCTCGCCCGGGGTGAGGAATTTGATCTCGCCCATCGCCAGGTTGCTCAATGTCATGGCCTGCATCTGCAGCTTGGCGCCGACCTCGAGATAGACCGAGATGAAAACCGCGTGGCGCACCGAGCGGCCCACCACAGTGGCGCCGTGCCCGCGCATCAGCGCGGTGGGGTGCGCGCCGATGAGTTTCGCCAGATCGCGGCCCATCGCCATGTCGCTGACCAATAGCGTCGTATCGCCGAACTTGTCTTGCGAATCCCAGACCGGCACCTCGTGGCCGCAGGAGGCGCACATGTGCAACAGCGGCTTGAGCTTGGCGCCGGTGACGCCGAACGGGATCACGCTCGGCGAATGGTTGTGCACCACGGCGTGCACGTCCGGCCGCGCCTCGTAGATCGCGCCGTGAATAAAGCGCTCCAGATAGGGGGCGCGGCCGCGCTCGTCGATCGCCGTGCCGTCGAGCGTATATTCGACGATGTCGTCGCGCTCGATGCGTTCCGGCGCGCGGGCGCGGGACAACAGATAATGCTGCGGATTGTCCGGATGCCGCGCGCTGACATGGCCGAAGGAATTGACGATCCCCTCATTGGCCAGAATGCGGTTGGCGGTCACCAGTTCTTCCAACACGAAATCGAGCTTGCTCATCGCGGCGCTTCTCCCCTAATCAGGGGCTAGTTGTAGCGGCAGCACGTCGCGGGACTCAATCGTCAATCTGCGCTATGCCATGCGGCCAGCGCAGCGCTGAATTCCGGGAGCCTTCGTTATGTTTGGTCGTCACGCTTTTATCGTCAGCCTGGGCATCATTGCTGCCGGCGCCGCGGCGGCGGCCGCATGGGCCCAAGGCGGCGCCGGGAGTTACCCCGACCGTCCGATCAGGGTCATCGTTTCAGTGCCGGCCGGCGGCGGCGTCGACACCGTCACCAAACTCGTCACCGCCAAGATGCAGACCATTCTCGGCCAGCCCATGGTCGTTGAGAATCGGGCCGGCGTTGGCGGCAGCATCGCCGCCGAATATGTCTTCGGTTCGCCGCCCGACGGCTACACGCTATTGGCCTCGCAGCCGTCGCCGATCACGACCAATCCATTGCTCTATAAGTCGCTCAACTACGATCCGGCGCAGTTCGTGCCGGTTGCGATCATGTCGCATGTTCCCAACGTCGTTCTGGTGCGCAAGGATTTTCCGGCCAAGACAATCCAGGAGCTGATCGCCTACGCCAAGGCCAATCCCGGCAAGATCAACTTTGCTTCGCAAGGCATCGGCACCACGTCGCACACCACCGCCGAGCTGTTCCAGAAGATCACCGGCACCAAGATGACCCACGTGCCCTACAAAGGCACCGCGCCGGCGGTCAATGACCTGCTCGCCGGCAATGTCGATCTGATGTTCAACGAGCTCGCAAGCTCGATCGAGCTGTACAGATCGGGCCGCGCGGGAATTCTCGCCGTCACGGTCAACCACCGCGTCGCGGCGCTGCCGGGTATTCCGACGCTCGAGGAAGCCGGCGTGATAGGCTGCGATTCCGATACTTGGCACGCATTGACCGCGCCGCCGAAAACGCCCGACGACATCGTCGCCAAGCTCAATGCGGCGGCCAATAAGGCGATGACCGACCCCGACCTGCTGGCGCGATATAATCAGCTCAGCATCAGCCCCGGCGGCGGCACGCCGGCCGAGGCAGCCGCCTTCATCAAGGCCGAGACGGCGCGCTGGAGCGAAGTGATCCGCGACGCCGGCATCAAGCCGGAATGACCGCATAAAGGTTTACGGCGGCACGTAAACCAATCCTGCCGCCGGCGGTTGCGCGGCCGGGCCGGCCTGCCACAATGCGCGCATGAGGGTCATTATCGTCGGCGGCGGCATCGGCGGCCTCACCACCGCGCTGATGCTGCACGCGCGCGGCATCGACTGCGAGGTGTTCGAGCAGGCCGAGCAGATGCGCGAGCTCGGCGTCGGCATCAACACGCTGCCGCACGCCATCAAGGAGCTTGCCGGCCTGGAGCTTTTGCCGCAGCTCGACGCGGTGGCCATCCGCACTTATGAGCTGTTCTACACCAATCGCTTCGGCCAGGAGATTTGGCGTGAGCCGCGCGGCATCGACGCCGGCTATGACGTGCCGCAATTTTCAATTCATCGCGGCCGCCTGCAGGGCGTGATCTATCAGGCGGTGCGAGCGCGGCTCGGCGAATTGCGCATCCATACCGGCCACCGGCTCGGCGCCTTCCGCCAGGACGAGGCCGGCGTCACCGCCTATTTCTTTGATCGCGGCGGCGCGCATCGCGCCACCGCTTGCGGCGATGTTCTCATCGGCGCCGACGGCATTCACTCGGCCGTGCGCGACGCGCTCTATCCGAATGAAGGCCCGGCGCGCTGGAACGGCGCCATGCTGTGGCGCGGCGCCATTGACTGGCCGAGCTTTCTCACCGGCCGCTCGATGATCGTCGCCGGCGGCATGGCGGCAAAGCTTGTCGTTTATCCGATCGCCGAAGGTGCGCGCGAGGACAGACGGCTGACCAACTGGGCCGTGGTCGCCAAGATCGCCGACGGCTCGACGCCGCCGCCGCGCAAGGAAGACTGGTCGCGCCCCGGCCGCATGGAGGATCTGGCGCCGCATATCCGCCGCTTCGAGATCGGCGCCGTCGATGCCCGCGCCTTGATCGAGGCGACGCCGGAATTCTGGGAATATCCGATGTGCGATCGCGATCCGTTGCCGCGCTGGTCGCACGGCCGCGTCACGCTTTTGGGCGATGCCGCGCATCCGATGTATCCGGTGGGCTCGAACGGCGCGTCGCAGGCGATCCTCGATGCCCGCGCGCTCGCCGACCGGCTTGCCGACGCCGAACATCCCGCCCACGCGCTCTGGGCTTACGAGCAGGAACGGCTGCCGTCGACCGCGCAAATCGTACGCATGAACAGAAGCGGCGGACCGGAGGGCGTCATCGATGCGGTGGAGGCGCGCGCCCCCGACGGTTTTGGCAACATTGACGCCGTGCTGTCCTATGAAGACCGCAAAGCCATCGTGCGCGGCTATGCGGCAACCGCCGGCTTCGCCCGCGAGCAGGTCAACCGCGCGCCGGCCACAATTGCGGCCGTTGCCGGCGCCGGCCGATGAGCCGCGCGGGACCGGCTGCCGACTTGCGTTGTTTTTTCCGGATGCCCGGCCCAATATCGGCGTCTTGAACAGCGAAATTTTCAACGAGCGAGGCCATGAATCAGCAATCCGGCAGTCAGCAACCCGATCGCGTCATCAACGATATTGCCGCCCGCTATTTTCTGGTTCTCGGCGCGGCCGCCGCCGATCTGTGGAGCCAGCTGCCGCACGATCTGCAACACATGCTGTTCGAGCGCGCCGTCGTGCTCGGACATCAAGGCGAGCGCGACGAAAGCCTGCGCGAGCAATTGGCAAAATTTCTGCACGACCATCACGCGCGCACAGTGACGCGCTGACGCAGGAAGACGCCACTTGTGACGAAGTCCGGCGTCGTTACATAATGGCCAGCTGGAAAACCGAAGCGGTAGCGCCAATGGCGAACGATTCGACAAAGAATTCGAATGAGCCGGAGCGCCCGCGGGTCGAGCCGGAGATCATTCCACCGAACCACTTCGGTCGGCACGGCCGCGAGGAAAGCTGGCCGCCGCCTTACGGCTATACGCAGACGCGCGGCACCCATCGCGTCTATGTCGGCCGCATCGGACCCTTCGGCTTCGCGCTTATCATGCTGATCGCCGGGCTTCTGGTCGCGGTGCTGTTGCTCATTTTGATCGGGGCCGCCCTGATCTGGATTCCCGTGGTCGCGGTGCTGGCTGTCATTGCCGCGCTTTCCGGGCTGTTCCGCCGGCGCTGAAGTGCGCCGCGCCGAACCGCGGCATACACCGCGCGTTAACCATGATCCTTTATGAATTGATTAACCATTCCAGAAGCCTGGACATGGGGAGCCGCATCTTCGTTGACTGGGCGTGCGGCGGGCACTTTCGCGCCGGATTGTCATAGCTTCGCGCCTGGCGCCGTGCGGTCACGAGACGCGAAGCATTCGAGTGTGCAATGTTCGAGACGCCGCGCCAGATCAGAACGGCAGTCGTCGGCGACGGCACCAAAATACAAAAGGCGACGGACGACGCGGCAAGCCAGGCAGGCCGCGTCAAGGCTGAACCTTTTCCGCCGCCGGCTGCAATTCGTTGAGCTCCCTGCGCTCGATGCGGCGATGCGCCTCAAACAAACTTAGATAGCTCTCGATCATGCGTTGCCGCGAATATTTGGCGATCAAGGTGCGGGCGAGGGCCGATGAGTTAGGCAGTGACGGCTTCGCCCGTGTGAGCGCCCGGCCAATCGCGGTAATCCAGCCCTCGACGTCGTCAGACGCAACGAACGCGACCGGTTCGCTGCCGTCCGCGCGCAGCACTTCGCGCAGCACCGGCAGATCGGCGACCACCATCGGCAATCCGGCCATGCCGGCCTCGACGGCGGCCAGTCCGAAAGTTTCCCTGGTCGACGGAAACACGAACAGATCAGCAGCGGCATAGAGATCGGCGATATCGTCCGCCGGCAACGCGCCGAGCCTGTGCAGCCGATCGTCGACGCCGAGCGTCACGGCGAAGGCGTGGAAGCTATCGTCCTTGGCGCCGGCGCCAGCCAGAGCGAGATGCGCCTGCGGCAGGCAAGCGAGCGCGCGAATGAGCACATCCTGGTTCTTTTGCGCGGTCAGGCGGCCGACATTGAGAAGGATCGGCCGCGACTGCGGCAGACCGAAGCGCCGCCGTGTCGCTTCCCGGCTTGTCGTCGGCACCGGGACGTCGAGCCCATGCTCGATCAGGATCAGCGAGCGCCGGTAACGGGCCGGATAACGCGCAAACTCGGCCCAGGTAGCGGCGCTGTTGACGATGTTGGCGGGATAAAACCCGAGCGTGCCGGCAAGCTTGTCCAATGCGCGCAACGGCCGCGGGGTCGCGCTCGGCGTACTGGTTTGGTGAACGACGCGAAGCCGGCAACCGGCCAGCCAACCGACGATGCCGACCAGAATGGACGCGGTCGACTGGTAGGCGACCAGCGTGTCGAAGCCGCCGTGCCAGATGCGCCGCGCCATGCGCAGCGTGCAAGCAAGCTTGGCGTAAAACGGCAAGCCGGCGCGCGGATACAAATAAGCGGTTTCGACGGCGAAGCGATGGGAGCGAAGTCCCTGCTCGATCATGCCGGCGAGTTTTTGCACGTCGCCGCGCTCGTCATCGTGAAGGATTTGCAGAATACGCATCGCTTTGAACCCGCCGCCCGTTCGTTTGTCGCGTTTTTCATATGCAACTTAACGATACTCAGTGAAAGCCGTCGTAGCCGCTTTTCTTCACACCAACAATGACTTATCACGCGGGATGCTTAACACGTCGGGCCTGCTCTATCTGAGCGCGCGCGCGGTGTCGGCGGCCGGGAACCTGCTCGCCGTCGCCATCTTTTCGCGCCTTGCCGGTCCCGCCGAATACGGCCACTACGTGTTGATCTTCGCCTGGTCGCTGATCGTCACGGCTTCGGCGCGCAGGTGGATGCGCTTCGCCTATTTCGCCGTTTACCATCATGAACGCTTGGCCGAATACCTCGCCTCGCTGGCATGGCTCCTCGGCGGTGGCATCGCGCTCGTCGCGCTGGTACTGACCGCGCTGGGTCTGTTCGGATTTTTCGAACCGAGCTTCCTGATCGCAGTCTTTGCTCTGGTCTGCGGCATCACCGTCTATGAAGCCGCATTCGAAGTCGCCCGCACGCTGCTCAATGCCCGCGGCGCTTCGCTGTCGATGATCATCCGCACCGTGCTGATGATCGGCTGCGGTAGCGCCAGCCTTTATGCCGGCGGCGGTGCCCGCGACCTTGCCGTGGGCGCAAGATCGACGACGCCGGCATTGACGCCCTTGTAGATGCCGCGGCAGCTATCGAAGCGATCGTCGAGCTGAAGCTTGCGCGACAGCGAGACGCGGCCTGGGACCAGGATTTTCAGACCGCGATACCACCACAAACGCCGGCTTTCCTATTGGGATTGCAATGGGAATAGCCACGATGGCGACGGCCGGATCAAGCCTGAATTGGCCGGCGGCGGTCTTGTTACCTCAGCAACCTTAACCGCGGGGAGCGAGCGCACCTTAATTAACTTTAATGCGCTAGTCATTGATCCCTCCAACTGTCCGCTATAGTTCGCACCGGGGGTCTTTGATCTTGCCGTGCCGCGCGGCGGGGTCGGGGAATAAAGGACGATTTTGAGGGGTTGCGGAAGCAAGGTATAGCTAGGCCATGAGGGCGTGGATGACCGGGCAAAAATCCCGGGGGATTTACATGGGAGTAGGCATCGCGGTGGCATGCGTTGCCGCCGCGGTGATTTATTGGCGCCACGGCAGCACCGAAACGGCAAAGGCCGCTCCGCCGTCGGTTCCCGTCATTGTCACCCAAGCGGCGCAGCAGGACGTACCGATCTATTATGACGCGCTTGGAACCGTGCAGGCGCTCAACACCGTGGCGATCCGCGCCCAGGTCAACGGCCAGATCGTTTCCGTCGATTTCCGTCAGGGCCAGGAGGTCCGCAAAGGCGATGTGCTGGCAAAAATAGATCCGGCGCCGTTCCAGGCCGCTTTCGATCAGGCCGTCGCTAAAAAAAGCGAGGACGAGGCGCAGCTAATCGACAACGAAAAGGATTTGGCCCGCTTCAAGACCCTCGTGCTCAAAAACGCCGAGACGCAGCAGGACGTCGATACCCAGCAAGCAAAAGTCGACACCACAAAAGCAACGATCGACGCCGACCAGGCCGCCATCGAAGCGGCGCGGACTCAGCTCAATTACGCCACCATTTCGGCGCCGATCGACGGCGTCGTCGGCTTCCGTCAGGTCGATATCGGCAACATCATCCACACCAACGATATCAATCCACTGACGGTGCTGACGCAGATCAAGCCGTGCACGGTGATCTTCACGCTGCCGCAAGGCGATCTCGGCCCGGTGCGCGAGGCGATGCTGCATGGCACCGTCTCGGTGCTCGCCTTCGACCAGGAGAATAAGCAACAGATCGCCGAGGGCAAGCTTCTCCTCATCAATAATCAGATCGATCAGAACACCAGCACGATTCAATTGAAGGCTGAGTTCCCGAACCAGGACGAACGGCTATGGCCGGGCGAATTCGTGCATATTCACATCCTGATCACGACGCGCAAGAACGCCGTGACGGTACCGGCGGTCGCGTTGCAGCGCGGTCCGGATGGCTTTTACGTCTGGGTGATCAAGCCCGATGACACCGCCGAGCAGCGTCCGATCGAGGCGGAAACAGTCAGCGAAGACTTGGCCATCGCTACCAAGGGTCTGAATGCAGGCGAGCGCGTGGTGGTCGACGGTCAATCGCGACTGGATACCGGAACGCGCGTCGCCATCCGCGCTCCGAATGCGCCGTCGAACGCTACGGGGCAGCAGGCGGATAAGAGCTGATGAATTTCTCCGAGATCTTCATCCGCCGGCCGATCGCCACGTCGCTGCTGATGGCTGCGTTGGCGCTGGTCGGCATCGTTGCGTTTCCGTTATTGCCGGTTGCGCCGCTGCCGCAGGTCGATTTTCCAACCATCCAGGTTACGGCGACCTTGAGCGGCGCCAGCCCTGAAACCATGGGCGCCACGGTCGCAACCCCGCTCGAACGCCAGTTCGGCCAAATTGCCGGCGTCACGCAGATGAGCTCGGTGAGCTCGCTCGGCTCGACCGTGATCACGCTGCAATTCGACCTCAACCGCAATATCGACGGCGCCGCCGGCGACGTACAGGCCGCGATCACGGCCGCCGGCCCCTATCTGCCGAAAAACCTCACCAACCCGCCGACCTACAAGAAGGTGAACCCGGCCGACTCGCCCATCCTCATCGTGGCCGCGACGTCGAAAACGATTCCGCTGCCGAAGGTGGACGATTTCGCCGAGAACGTCGTCGCCACCCAGATTTCTCAGATTACCGGCGTGTCGCTCGTCGCCATCGGCGGCCAGCAGCGTCCGGCGGTCCGGGTGCAGGTCGATCCGGCCAAGCTCACCGCGCGCGGTCTCACCCTGGAAGACGTGCGCGCGGCACTGACCGGCGCAACGACTGATGCTGCCAAGGGCACGATGCTCGGCAAGGAGCAAACCTTTACCATCGTCGACAACGACCAGCTCACGCAAGCCGGCCCCTACAACGACGTGATCGTGGCTTATCGCAATGGCGCGCCGGTTCGCATCAGCGACATTGGCAAAGCGATCGACGGGCCTCAAGACGTGACCTTGGGCGCGCTGCATCGCGAGCAGACCGCGGTGATGCTGCTCGTCTTCAAGCAGCCCGGCGCCAACGTCATCGATACCGTCGATAACATCAAGTCCGCGCTGGCGAACATGCATTCGGTCATTCCGCCGGGCATTCATCTCGCCACCGTCATCGACCGTACCCAGACCATTCGCGCCGCGGTCAAGGACGTCGAGTTCACGCTGCTTTTGTCCTGCGCTCTCGTCGTGCTGGTGATCCTGCTGTTCCTGCGCAGCATTCACGCCACTATCATTCCCGGCGCGGCGGTGCCGCTGTCGCTGCTCGGTGCCACTGCCATCATTTATCTGGCCGGGTTCAGCCTGGACAACCTGTCGCTGATGGCAATGACCATCGCCGTCGGCTTCGTCGTCGACGACGCCATCGTCGTCGTCGAGAACATCTTTCGCCACTTGGAGGCCGGCACGACGCCTTTGCAATCGGCGATCAAGGGCGCACGCGAAATCGGCTTTACCGTGCTTTCGATCAGTATCTCGCTGGTTGCCGTCTTCATTCCGCTATTGCTGATGAGCGGCATCGTCGGCCGCCTGTTTCACGAATTCGCCATCACCGTCATCGCCGCGATTGCGGTCTCAGTGGTGGTTTCGCTGACATTGACGCCGATGCTGTGCTCGCGCTTCTTGGTCAGCGAGCATGAGCGCGAACACGGCCGCCTGTATCGCTTCATCGAGAAGTGCTTCGATACGCTGCTGGACGGCTACCGCCGCGGTCTTGACGTGGTGTTGCGGCACCAGTTCGTCACGCTGCTGGTTTTCCTGGCGACGGTTACGGTCACCGGCGTCCTGTTCGTGACGATCCCCAAGGGCTTTTTCCCGACGCAGGATACCGGCCTCATTCTCGGCATTTCGGAAGCCGGTCAGGACGTCTCACCGGCCAAGATGAAGGCGATCCAACGGCAGCTTTCCGCCGTGATCGAGAAGGATCCCGACATTGCCGATTTCGGATCGTTCTTTGGCCCGAGCTACGGCAATACGCAGAATACCGGGCGATTTATCATTGGACTGAAGCTGCGCGACGATCGCGACGCCTCGGCGGCGCAGATCATCGACCGGTTGCGGCCCAAGCTTGGCCAGGTGCCGGGCGCGCGGCTGTTCCTGCAGCCCGCGCAGGACATCACCGTCGGCGGGCGCATCGCGCGCGGCCAATTTCAATACGTCTTGCAGGATCCCGATCTGCACGAGTTAAACACCTGGGCGCCGCGATTGATGGCCAAGCTCAAGACGTTGCCGCAACTGGCGGACGTCGCAACCGACGCACAAAATTCCGCGCCGCAAATGACCATCACGATCAATCGCGATGCGGCGGCCCGTTTCGGTATCTTGCCGCAAGTGATCGACAACACTCTGGACGATGCCTTCGGCCAGAACGACGTGACGCAATATTTCACCAACAATTCCTACTACGTTGTTCTCGAAGTGACGCCGGAGCTGCAGGGCAAGCTGGATACCCTCAATCAGCTCTACATCAAGGCGCCGACCAATGGACAGCTCATTCCGCTGTCGACATTGGTCAGTGTCGACACCAGTCACATCGGGCCACTCCTGGTTTCGCATTCCGGTCAGTTTCCGGCGGTGACATTGACCTTCAACCTCCCGGCGGGCGTGGCGCTCGGCCAGGCCGTCGACGCCATCCAGCAAGCTGCCGACCAGATCGGCATGCCGTCGTCAATCATCGGCACCTTCCAGGGCAACGCACAGGCGTTCCAGGCCGCGCTGTCGAATGAGCCGATCCTGATCGCCGCGTCGCTGGTCGTGGTCTACGTCATTCTCGGCGTGCTCTACGAGAGCTACATCCATCCGCTCACCATTCTCTCGACGCTGCCGTCGGCCGGCGTCGGCGCGTTGCTCGCGCTTATGATCGGCGGCTTCGATCTGTCGGTGATCGGCATCATCGGCATCATCCTGCTGATCGGCATCGTCAAGAAGAACGGCATCATGCTGGTCGACTTCGCCATCAATCGCGAGCGCGCCGGCCTGCCGCCGCGCGAAGCGATACGGCAGGCGTGTCTGCTCCGCTTCCGTCCCATCGTGATGACGACCATGACGGCGCTGTTGAGCGGCCTGCCGCTGATGTTCGGGCACGGGTCTGGATCGGAACTGCGCCAGCCGCTGGGCTATGCCATGGTCGGTGGGCTGGCGCTGAGCCAATTGCTCACGCTGTTCACGACACCGGTGATCTATCTCTATCTAGATCGGTTCCAGGATTGGCTGCGCGGCGGCCATGCCGAGCACGAGGAAGCGGAACCGTTGCCGCTTGCCGCCGAATAAGCCGCGCCGCGGGGCGCGAAATCGTTCCCGAAAAAATTAACTGGAACTTCACGATGGAAAAGGCCCGACGGGGAACCCGGCTGGCTCCTCATGCGTTTTCTTCTCTGAACCACGAGCGGATCAAAGAATCAAAGAGGAGAGAACAGCAATGAAAAAACTTATGCTTGGAGCCGCCACCGCGGCGGTGTTGCTGACCGCTGCCGCACCCGCGATGGCGCAAGTGGGCGTTCGGGTCGGCCCGGTCGGCGTCGGCATTGGCGCGCCGTATTACAATTATTATGGCGGCTGCGGCTACAACTATCCGTGCGGCGGACCGTACTACGACTATTACGGCGGCCCGAGCGTCGTGATCGGTGGCGGCGGCTGGCATGGCCATGGCCATTACCACGGCCACTGGCACCGCTAACGCCATAGCGATTTCGAATCGAAAGGGCTCCCAAATCGGGGGCCCTTTCTCTTTACGTAAGCTTTTCGACGCTTTTGTTTTTGCTCGCACTCGCAGCACGGTGCCGCTGCAACGCACAACATCACGTACACCGGAAAGTGAAGCGACTGCCGTCACCTGTTCCGTGCATCGCGCGATCGCGAGTGGCATGATGTTTGAGTTGCGAGCGCGAATCGGAAACGCGGAAAGCGCGAAGCACTTTCCAATTCGATTGCTCCCAACACAAGCTCAGGCGCCCTGCGGCCCCGGCCGCACGCGCAAGACCTTAACCCAAGACCCTAACGATAGAACCGTTTCGGTTCAGGAGGAGCGCCATGGCCACTGCACATATTCTCGTCGGTGCAAGCACGAGTCCCGTGCGACCCGTCGTGCGCCGCATCTCGCCGTCCGATCTCTATCAGTCGCTTGCGCGCGGCATCGACGATTTCACCGCGATGCCGAGTCACGCTTTATTCCTCTGCGTGATCTACCCGCTGCTGGGCATTTTTCTGGTGGCGATGACCATCGGAAGCTCGCTGTTGCCGCTGGCCTTCCCGATCGCAGCCGGCTTTGCCCTGATCGGACCGCTTGCCGCCATTGGGCTTTACGAGTTGAGCCGCCGTCGCGAAGCCGGGCTCGACAGTTCGTCAAGCCACGCGCTGGATGTGCTGCATTCGCCGTCGCTTGGCGCCATCATCGCGTTGGGCGTGTTGTTGATGGCGATCTTTCTGATCTGGCTCGCGGTCGCCGACGCGATCTACATCGCCAATTTCGGCTACCACGGACCGGCCTCGATCCGTGAATTTGCCCACGACGTGCTCACCACCAGTGCCGGCTGGCATCTCATCGTTATCGGCACCGGCGTCGGATTTCTGTTCGCCGTCCTGGTGCTGACCATCGGCGCCATCTCGTTTCCGCTGTTGCTCGATCGCGATGTCGGCGCGGCGGTGGCGCTGCTCACCTCGATCCGGGTGGTCGCCAAGAATCCGGGGACCATGGCACTGTGGGGCTTCATCGTCGCCGCGCTGTTGGTGATCGGCTCGATTCCGTTCTTCCTCGGGCTGACCATCGTGATGCCGGTGCTCGGCCATGCCACTTGGCACCTTTATCGCCGCGCCGTCGAGCCGGATCCCAATCCGCATCCGGATTACCGACCGCGCGAGCGCGCCCGCCGCTATGCCGCGGACTTTCCGGCAGCGCTGTTCCCGACGCGGGAATAATCAGCCGAGCTCGGCGGCGCGGCGCAGACTCGTGATCATCGCCACGCGCAACAGATAATCGCGCGTGCGTTGCGGGTCGGCCGCCGTCCGCTGCAGCGTGGCGGCGAAGTCGGGATTGGCGCATTCCAGGTTACGCTTGTTCTCGATCGTTTGCTTTTCGATGTATTCGAGCGTGATCGAGCGGCGCTGCCGCTCGTAGCGATCGAGTTCAGCTTCCGGCGCGGCGCCCGCCCAGACCTCGGCGAGCCGCGTTGTCAGATTAATGGCGTCATGAATGCCGCCGTTCATGCCCATGCCGCCGAGCGGATTGTTGACGTGGGCGGCGTCGCCGGCGAGAAAAACGCGGCCGGCGCGAAAATTCTTCGCCACGCGCTGGTGCACCTTGTAGAGGGTGATGTGGGCAACATCGTATTTGGCGATGCCCGGAACGATACCCGCCATCAGCCTGTCGGCAAAGGGACGGCTACTCGCCTCCTCGTCGCTGACCGTCTCGGTCAGCGGAAACATTACGCGCCACAGACCGGGAATTTCGAGGAGAAAATGCCACCGCACTGGATCGGCGACATAGGTCACGGATACCACGTCGGCGATGACGCTGCGGAAATCGAAGGGCGTCGAGACCACCAGAAACCGCTCCGGCCAAGTGAACTCGGCAAACTCCATGCCAAGCGCGCGGCGTACCTCGCTGCGGGCGCCGTCGGCGCCAATCAGCCACCGCGCGGAGCACCGTTCCGCCGTACCGTCGCGCTCGAGCGTGACATGAGCGGCCGTGGCGTCTTGTTCGACGCCGGCAACGCGGCCGCCAAACTCGAGGCGGAAGTCAGGGTGTGAGCGAAGCTGCTCGTACAAAATGCGGGTGAGCTTGAACTGCTCGGCCTGGACGCGGAACGGATGGCCCGTTGCATCGGCGATCGCTCCAAAATCGAAGGTGGCGATCACGCCGTCGCGGGTGCGGTACTGCACCTGCGGTGCGATCAATCCCTGCGCAACGAGCGGCGCGGCGGCGCCGAATTCGTCGAGCATGTCGAGCGTCGGCGGATGGAAGGTCGAAGCGCGCGATTCCTCCGCCAGCGCCGCACCCGCTTCGAATACCGTGACCGCAACGCCGCGGCGGACGAGATTGGCCGCGGCGACCAAGCCGACCGGGCCGGCGCCGGCGATGAATACGCGATCTTCAACGGGCATCGACTTTGCACCTCCTCGCCGCTCGCGCCGGCTTTGTCGGCGCGCGGCAAAAGCCTATCATGCCGCATGCTCGATCTAGGCTTAAGCTTTCTTGGCAGCGTCGCCCGCGATCCAAATGCGCTTGCTATCGTTGATGGCGAGGTCCGGCTCACTTACGCGCAATGGTATCGGCGCATTTCGTCGCTGGTGGCGGGCTTTGACGCCATCGGGCTAAAGGGCGGCGATCACCTCGTCACCGCGCTGCAAAACCGCTGGGAAGCGGCGACGCTCCATTGGGCCTGTCAGTTCGCCGGTATCGTCATCACGCCGGTGAACTGGCGATCGACGGCGAGCGAGATCGATTTTTATCTCGAGGATGCCGAGGCCAAGGCAATCGCCCATGAAGGTGCATCCGGCGCAGCCGTGACCGGCTCGTCATTGGCGCAGCACCTGCCCCGGATCGCGCTCGATTCCGCTGCGGCATCGGATATCGCCTTCACTTCGCTTATCGCGCAGACGGCGCCGGACGTCGCGCCGCGGGTCGACGCCGAAGCCTGGTCGGTGATGCTCTACACCTCGGGCACCACGGCGCGGCCGAAGGGCGTGCCGCGCCGCCAGCGCGCCGAACGCGCCGCCGCGGTCGCTCATGTGGCACAAAACCTCTACGCTCACGGCGAGCGCACGCTTGGCATCATGCCGCTCTATCACACCATGGGCGTGCGCTCTCTACTGGCGATGTCGCTGATCGGCGGCGCTTTCGTCTGCCTGCGCCGCTTTGACGTCGCCGCCGCATTGAAGCTGATTGCCGCAGAACGCATCAGCAATCTTTATCTGGTGCCGACGCTGTATCACGATCTTGTCCACCATCCGCTGTTCGCGGCGAGCGACGTGAGCGCGGTGCGCAAGCTCGGCTTTGCCGGCGCGCCGATGACCGATGGCCTCCTCAAAAGCCTTACGGCGGCATTCAAGCCCGAGCTGTTCGTCAATCATTATGGCTCGTCGGAAGTCTATACCTTCACCATCGACCAGAACGCGGCTGCGAAACCCGGCTCGGCCGGCCGCGCCGGCATCAACCAAATGGTGCGCGTGGTGAGGCTCGGCACGAAATCGGTGGATGAGATCGCCGGCGCCGGCGAGGAAGGCGAGATCATCGCGCTGCTCGCCGGCGATGAATCCTTCGAAGGCTATTGGCGGCGGCCGGATGCCGATGTGAAGGCACTGCGCCAAGGCTGGTATTTCACCGGCGATACCGGCTTTTTCGACGCCGACGGCGATCTCTTCGTCACCGGCCGGGTCGACGACATGATCATCACCGGAGGGGAGAATGTGTCGCCGGTCGAGATCGAATCTTGCCTGTCGCTGCACGCGGCGGTGTCGGAAGTCGCCGTCGTCGGCCTGCCGGACGAGCGCTGGGGCAAAATCGTCGCCGCCTTCATCAAGCCGCGCGCTGAAATCGAGGCCGAAGAGCTGGACGCGTTCTGCCGCAATTCCGGCCTCGCCGGTTTCAAGCGGCCGCGGCGCTATATTTTTGTCGGGGACATCCCGAAATCGCCGGTCGGCAAGCTGTTGCGCCGCAAGCTGGTCGCCGGTGAATATGAAGTCGCTACGGCCGACGCCAAAGCGCCGGCGCAAGGAACCGCTGCATGAGTGTTATCGAATTCTCCGATCCCCGTTTGCAAAAGCTCGACGGCTTCCGCGTCGAGATCGATCCGACGCGCGAACGCGCCGATATCGTGCTCGACCGACCATCGCTCAACGTCATCGAGATGGAGGAGCGCGATCAGCTCCGCCTGGTGTTCGAGACGCTCGACGAGGATGCGCGCGTGCGCGTGATCGTACTGCGCGCTGCCGGCGAGCATTTTTCCTCCGGCGGCAATATCGCGGGTTTTTTGGCGGCTTCGCCCGAACACGTGTCGAAGCTCGCCTGGAATATCGCCGCGCCGGCGCGCTGCGCCAAGCCGGTCATTGCCGCCAACCGCGGCTATTGTTTCGGTGTCGGCTTCGAGATTTCGCTGGCCTGCGATTTCCGCCTCGTCTCGGAGACCTGTCTCTACGCGCTACCGGAACAGCGGCTCGGCCAAATTCCCGGCTCGGGAGGCTCGGCGCGGCTGCAAAAGATCATCGGCATCACCCGGACCAAAGACATCGTCATGCGCAGTAAGCGCATCCCGGCGAAACAGGCCTATGAGTGGGGCATCGCCACCGAATGCGTGCCCGATGACAGGCTCGAAGCGGCAACGGATGCCTTGGTCGATGAGCTGCGTTCGTTTTCGCCGTTGGCGCAACGCACCGCAAAGACGCTGCTTAACGAAACCGAGGATACCAATCTGGAAGCCGCGATCGAATTGGAAGGCCACTGCTACAGCCGCTTACGCCAATCCGACGACTTCCGCGAAGGCGCCGAAGCCTTCCACGCCAAGCGCAAGCCGGCGTTTCGCGGCAGCTAAGCGGTCTGGCGCCGGCAGAAGAGGCGCGATAACCTCGCTCAAATATAAAGCGCGCCGGCAACAGGTGCGCAGGGGAGGAGACCGACATGCGCAATCTAAGCGTGAAGAAATCTATGCGCGCCCTGGCGGCGCTTGCGGCCGTTGTCATCATCTTGCTGCTCCCGATCGCGGCGAAAGCCGCCGAACCGATCAAAGTCGGTCTGAGTGTGGCGCTGACCGGCGGCGTGGCGCCGATCGGCAAGCAGGTGCTGACGGCGCTGCAGATCTGGCGCGACGACGTCAACGCCAAAGGTGGGCTGCTCGGCCGTCCGGTCGAGCTGGTTTATTATGATGACCAGAGCAATCCGCAGAACGTGCCCGGGCTCTATACGAAGCTGATCGACGTCGACAAAGTCGACCTTCTGATCGGTCCCTATGCGACCAATATGGTGGCGCCGGCGATTCCGGTGCTGATGCAGTTCCACAAGACCACGATCGGCATCTTGGCGAACGCTGCCAACAGCAAATTCCATTACGACCAGTATTTCTCGATGCTGCCGACCGGGCCGGAGCCGAAAAAGTCCTTCGCCTACGGCTTCTTCGAAATGGCGGCGGCGCAAAAGCCGCGGCCGAAGACGGTAGCGATCGTCGCCGCCGACGCCGAATTCGCGCAAAATGCGGCCGACGGCGCGCGCGAGAGCGTGAAGGAAATCGGCGGCTTCCAGATCGTGTTGGATCAAAAATATCCTCCGACCACGACTGACTATTCGCCGATCATGCGCGCGGTGCAGGCGCTCAATCCGGATATCGTTTATGTCGCGGCCTATCCGCCGGATTCGGTCGGCATCGTGCGCGCCGCCAACGAGGTTGGGCTGACGCCGAAAATGTTCGGCGGCGCGTTCATCGGCTTGCTGGTGTCGCCGATCAAGGCGCAGCTCGGCCCGCTGATGAACGGCATCGTCAACAACGAGGTGTTCCTGCCGGCGCCGTCGCTGGTGTTTCCCGGCACCAAGGAACTGCTCGCCAAATATCGGCCGATCGCACAGCAGCAGAAGATCGATCCGATGGGATGGGCATTCCCGCCGCTCGGCTACGCGGCGGGTCAAGTGCTGGCCGAAGCGGTCGAAGGCGCCAAAACGCTGGATCAGGTTAAGCTCGCCGCTTACATGCGCGGCCACACGTTTTCGACCGTGGTCGGGCCGATCAAATTCGGCAAGGACGGCGAATGGGCGAAATCGCGCGTGTTCTTCACCCAGTTCCAGCACGTCACCGGCAATTCGATGGACCAGTTCCAGGACACCACGCACGAGGTCATCGTGTGGCCGAACGAGTACAAGACCGGCAACCTGATTTATCCTTATGCCGACGCCAAAAAACAATAAAGCAGCAGTGACAAAGCCATGAGGCGCGCATGAGCGGCAGTCCCTTCAAGCTCGGCGGTTTTGCGAAATCCGGCGGCGGCGCGTTCGCCGCCGTCGTGCTTGGCGACGACGTCATTCCGCTGACGGGCGCCGCGGTGACGCGCAAGAGCGCGCTGGCTGGCGTCGCGACGATCCAAAACCTGTTGGATGACTGGGACGCCAATTTCGCCGCGCTGCAAGAGTTCGTAGCCTTCCTGGAAAAGGAAGGCCGGCCCGGCGCGCAAAAGCTCGCCGGCCTCCGCGCGCTGCCGCCGGTGGCCCGGCCGGGCAAGATGTTCTACGCCGCGCA
The DNA here is from genome assembly GCA_963731805.1 of uncultured Alphaproteobacteria bacterium. Lineage (GTDB taxonomy): Bacteria > Pseudomonadota > Alphaproteobacteria > Rhizobiales > Xanthobacteraceae > BOG-931. Next base: position 335,998 of record CAVSWY010000020.1, on the reverse strand, counting down.
GAATTTCCAGGAGCATGTCGACGAGATGCTGCGCGCCGGCATGACGCCGGCCGGCGGCCCGAAATTCACCGGCGAGAAATCGACGTCCGATCCGTACCTCTTTCTCAAGGCGCCGAGCACGCTATGCGGCGCCACCGACGACATCGCCATTCCGACCGGCCTGAAGAAAATCGACTGGGAGGCGGAGATCGCGCTTGCCATCGGCAAGCCGGGCAAGCGCATCAAGGCCGAGCGCGCGCTCGGTCATGTCGCCGGCTTCATGACCACCAACGACGTCTCCGCCCGCGACCTGCAGATCCGCGTCGACCGTCCGGGCCTGCGCTCGGACTGGCTCAACGGCAAGAGCCACGACAATTTCGCGCCAATGGGGCCGTTTCTGGTGCCGCGCGCCTTCGTGCCGGACGCCATGAACTTGTTCATCCGGCTCACCGTGAACGGCGAGGTCAAGCAGAACGGCAATACCTCGCAGTTCATTTTCACGCCGGAGGAGCAGATCGCCTACGCCTCCAACATTCTCAGCCTGGAGAGCGGCGACATATTCAGCTGCGGCACCTGCGGCGGCGTCGGCCAAGGCACCAATACCTTCCTCAAGTCCGGCGATGTCATGGAGACGGAGATCGAAGGTTTGGGCAAGATGCGCAACCGCATGGTGGCGGAAGCTACGTAGGCCGTCATGCCCGGCCTTGTGTCGGGCATCCACGCCTTAAGTTCCGGGACCCCAAGACGTGGATGGCCGGGTCAAGCCCGGCCATGACGGGCGCGGAGTTATTCGCTATTTTAGCGCGAGCCGTATAATCCGTTGGGAAGCGCCATGAAGCTTAACCCGCAACAGCTCAAGGACTTCGACGAACAGGGCTACCTGTTCTTCCCGAATTGCTTTTCCGAGGAGGAGATCGCGCTGCTGCGCGACGACGCCGAGGCGATCCTGAAACTCGACCGCAAGGAAGTGTGGCGCGAGAAATCCGGCGCGCCACGGACCGCCTTTGCCGCGCACACGTTTAACGAAACATTTCGCCTGCTGGCCTGCCATCCGCGGCTGGTCGAACCGCTGCGTCAGCTGTTCGGCGAGGACGTTTACGTGCATCAGTTCAAACTCAACGCCAAGGCGGCTTTCGAGGGCGACGTCTGGCAATGGCATCAGGATTACGGCACCTGGGCGCGCGACGACGGCATGCCGGAGCCGCGCGCCATGAACATCGCGGTGTTCCTCGACGAAGTGATGCCGATCAACGGCGCGCTGATGGTGATCCCGAAGAGCCACAAGCAGGGTGTACTGGCGGCCGGCCACGACACGGCGACTACGTCCTATCCGCTGTGGACGCTCGACAACGACACCGTGACGCGGCTCGCGGCGCAAGGCGGCATCGTGGCGCCGACCGGCAAGCCCGGCTCGGTACTGATGTTCCACGGCAATCTGGTGCACGCCTCACCGCCGAACATCACGCCCTATCCGCGCAAGATCGTCTATCTGACGCTGTGCGCCTGCTCCAACCACATTACCAAATTCACCCGGCCGGAATGGATCGCGCACCGCGATTTCGCGCCGATCGTGCCCGTTGCGGACGATGCGCTGCTGCAATATGCGCGCAGCCATCGCGTCGCGGCGGAGTAGATATGAACCTGCAATCCCTCCTCGCCGCGCGCGTCGAGGCCGGCAAGCCGGTCCGCGCCGGGCTGATCGGCGCCGGCAAATTCGGCTCGATGTTTCTGGCGCAGGTGCCGTCGATCAAGGGGCTCGAGGTCGCCGTCATCGCCGACCTTGATCCGGAGCGTGCCAAACTTGCTTGCAAAACTGTCGGCTGGGATGCGGCCCGCATCGCTCGCACCCGCTTTGTTGACGACGGCCGCGCCGCGATCGCCGACGAGCGCGTTGACGTTGTGATCGAGGCGACTGGCAGCCCGAATGCCGGCATTGCGCATGCGCTCGCCTCGTTCGCGGCGAAGAAACACATCGTCATGGTCAATGTCGAGGCCGACGCGCTGGCCGGACCGTTGCTGGCGCGGAAGGCGCGCGAAGCCGGCGTGATCTATTCCATGGCCTATGGCGATCAGCCGGCGCTGATTTCGGAAATGGTCGATTGGGCGCGCTCGGCCGGCTTTGTCGTCGCCGCGGCCGGCAAAGGCACCAAATATCTGCCGGCTTATCACGCGGTCACGCCGGACGGCGTCTGGGAGCATTACGGACTCACCGCGGCGGAAGCCAAAGCGGCCGGCATGAATTCGCAGATGTTCAATTCGTTTCTCGACGGCACCAAATCGGCGATCGAGATGGCGGCCGTGGCCAATGCTTGCGAACTCGATGTGCCGCACGACGGCTTAATGTTTCCGCCGTGCGGCGCCGACGAGCTGGCGCGCGTGCTGCGGCCGAAGGCGATCGGCGGGGTGCTGGAAGGCGACGGCATGGTCGAAGTGGTGTCGTCGCTGCAGCGCCACGGCGCGCCGGTCGAGCGCGATCTGCGCTGGGGCGTCTATGTCGTGCTCAAGGCGCAGAACGATTATGCCGCGGCGTGCTTCAAGCAATACGGCCTGCTGACCGATGCGAGCGCCCGCTATGCGGCGATGTACAAGCCGTTTCATCTGATTGGGCTGGAACTGTCGATCTCGGTACTTAATGTCGCGCTGCGCGGCGAGCCGACCGGAAGCTGCCGCGGCTTCCGCGGCGACGCGGTGGCGGTCGCCAAGCGCGCGCTTCGTGCCGGCGAGACGCTCGACGGCGAAGGCGGCTACACGGTTTACGCCAAGCTCATTCCGGCGGAACGCAGTTTAAAGCTCGGCGCCTTGCCGATCGGGCTTGCGCATCATGTGAAGCTCATGCGCGACGTCGCCGCCGGCGCATTTCTGACTGCTGCCGACGTGGCGCTCGATGAGAATTCGCAAGCCGTCCGCATTCGCCGCGAGATGGAGCGGCAACAAGGCACCGGCACAGTGCTGGCGGCGGAATAGCGTGGTTATTCAGCCCAAATCCGCGACCGCGGCGTGGATGCGCAGCAGTTCCGGAATGGTGCTCGGATCGCGCCGGCCGAAGCCGCATTCGGTGGCGACGGAAAATCGGTCGGCGTATTTCTTCGCCGTGGCAAGCCGCTTTTTGGTCCCTTCGACGCCGTCGGTATAGTGCACGAGGCCGAGGCATAATTCCGTTTCGGGCCGCAGCGTGAGCCGCCGCAACGGCGCGAAATAGGCATCGTCGGAACGGTTGCGCGGCACCGGCATGTGAATGAGCTGGATCGGCCGCGCGATCTGCCGCGACACCCGATTGGCGAACTCGACCATGTCGCCCATGTCGGTCGGCTCGATCACGTGGCGATGGTTCGAGTCGCCGTAGCAGAGGTGATAGAGCAGATCGATATCGGCCGGCACGCGGTTGCCGAGGTCGCCCAGGATGTTGGCGAACGTGCCCTGCATCTCCGCCTTGCTGCGGCCGTAGCTTGATGCCTCGTTGCGTTCGAGGCGGGCGAACACGGCCGAGGCGACGTCGAATTGGATCGCCAATTCGTGGTGCGGGATGGCGGCGGCGATCTTGTCGATCTCGCGCTTGAGCGCGTCGTTGTAGAGCGGGTCGATCGGCGCATGCAGCGCATCGACCAGAAACAACCAGATCACCGAATGCGCCGGTACCAGGTCGACCTGGAATTTGGTGCCGGCGGGAATCTTGCCGGAGTCCTTGAGCGCCCTGAACACGGCATAAGACTGCTTGGCGATGTCCGCATAGAACAGATTGCCGAAATGCACGTCCTCGACGCGCAATCCCGGCTTGAGCGTGAAACGCTCGCGGCCGGTACCGCCGCTGGCGTGCACGCGGAAAAACTCGCCCGATTTCACAAATGCCGGGTTATCGGCAAACACCGGCTCGAGCCAGGTGATCCAGTCGCCGCGCTCGCCGGTTTCGCCGTCCGGCAGCCGCTTGATGCGCGGACCCAGCGCTGCGCTCACTTGCGCGAAGACGTCTTGCGCATTCGCCATCGGCACGCTGCCGACGAGGTGGATGTTGCGGGCCATTGTCGTTGTACTTTTGTGCTTCGCCGTTACTGCGGCTCGACGTTTAATTCCTTACCAAGCGCTCGCCACTGGGCTTGCTCCTTGCCGATGGTCTGAGCGGTGCTTTCCGGCGTGCCGCCGCCCTCAGTCGCCAGCCCAAGCGTCAGCAGACGCGCCTGGATTTCGGGCCCTTTGAGGTAATTGCCGATTTCACGATTGAGCCGCGCAATCACGTCGGCTGGCGTACCTACCGGCGCGACAACGGCAAAAAAGCCGTTCATGACGACGCCTGGTACCGTTTCGCTTAAAGATGGCAGGTCCGGCAGCCCCGGAAATCGCTTTTCAGATGTGACGGCGAGTTGCCGCACCTTGCCTGCTTGGACGACCGCATTTGCGGCGGCAATCGAGCTCATCATGACCTGATCGATGCCCGCCGCGACATCCTGGTTGAGCTGCGCACTGGACCGATACGGCACTTCGGTCATGCCGAGGCCGGCGCGCTTGTTGAATAACTTCGCCGCGAACGCGGCAGCGCCGGCCGTATTGTCGAAGGCGATGGAGAGCTTGCCCGGATTTGCCTTGGCGTAGGTTATCAGCTCGGCGACGGTCGAGACCGGTAGCGTCGCATTCACGGACAGCATCTGCGGGCCGAGACTACACACCAGGCTCACGGCGGCGAAATCATGCTCAGGATTGTAGGGCAGCTGTTTGAACGAAATGAGATTGATCGCCATACCGGAGGTGTTGGTGAACAGGAAGGTGTAACCATCGGCTGCGGCGCGCGCGGCAGTTTCATGGGCTAAAATACCCGAGGCACCCGGCATGTCCTCGACAAACATCGGCTGACCGAGCGTGAGCGAAACGCCGTTGGCAACGAGCCTCGCCATAATGTCGGTCGCACTACCGGGCCCCGTCGGGACGATCAGCTTGATCGGATGGCTCGGCCACGTCTGAGCGTTTGCTTCGGGGGCCAGCGCCGCAACCGCACATAACAGTACTGTCCGAATCAACGCCCTCATCGCGTCCGCCCTCGTTTCCCGATACTCCCCGCAGTGTATTCTGGAGTGCCGCCCTGGCAAGCGATGGAGGATGGCGTGAGTGGTGAACTTCTATTGGTGGGCAGCATCCCGTACGATACGCCGCAAGACGTATTTCAGTCCTTTGGCGTGTCGCTAGGAAAATTCCTGTTTGCCATGCCGGATGGCGAAGTCGGCCCGCGACGCCACTGGATCAGTCGCGTGCATTATCAGGTGCTGGCGGCGCATCCCGAGCTTGAAATCGTGCAACGGCCGGCGCCCGACGAGAACGGCGTCGAACGTCAGTTTCCGCGCAACGCCTCGGACGCATGGTGGTTCAAAGTCAAGGACGGCGTGAGGCAGGTGCGCTTCGGCGATCCGGGCTGGCGGCTCGGCTATGCGCGCGATGCCATCAACTCGTATTTCGTATTCCGCGTCATGAAGGAACAGGGCGTGTTGCCGCCGCACCTGCGTTTCCAGGTGTCGATACCGATGGTCAACAGCGTATTGCCGCCGCGGATTTTTCCAAACCAAAAGGACCTCGATCGGATCAGGCCGGGCTATCAGGCGGCGACGCGCGCCGAGATCGCCATGATTGTCGACAAGATTCCCGCCAAGGACCTTGCGATTCAGTGGGACTGCTCAACCGAGGTGCAGGATGCCTATGGCGCCGTTCCCGGTTTCACCCTCAATGGCGCGATCGAGCGCAACTTGACGGAAGTGCGCAACCTTTCTCCGCACATTCCACAGGAGGTCGCGCTTGGCTACCACTTTTGTTTCGGTACGCTCGGCGGATGGCCGCGTTTTCAGCCGGACGATCTGGGCCAAGTGGTTAAGCTCGCAAATGCATTTATTGAGGCTTCCGGCAGACCGGTCGATTGGATCCACATTCCCGTGCTCGATCGCAGCGACGACGCGTTCTACGCTCCCTTAAAGAATTTGAACCCGCAAGGAGCGCGCGTCTATCTCGGCGCTATTCACAATATGGCGCGATTCAAAGAACGGATTACCGCCGCGCGCAAGTATCTTCCCGACTTCGGGCTTGGCGCCTATTGCGGCTTCGGCAGGCAGCCCGTTTCCGCACTTCGCCAAATTCTTGAAGACCATTTGGCGGCGGTCGAAATCGCGGCACGGCATTGATCGCCGTGCAACCGCGATGGAACGCTCCGGCGCCGCATTGTCGCGTTATTCGCTCGCGCAGATATCGGCGTGGATCTTCAGGAGCGTGCGCACCGTTTCTTCCGATCGGGCGCGCGCCATGCCGCATTCGGTGGCGATGCCGAATTCCGGGGCGTAGCGCCGCGCCGCCGCGATCCGCGCCTTGGTGCCTGGGACACCGTCTTTGGCGTGCACGAGGCCGAGAAACAGCGTGGTGCCGTCGCCGAGCTTGAGATCGCGCAACGGGCGATGGAAGGCGTCGTCGTTGCGGTCGATCGGAACCGGCATATGGATATAGGCGAGCTTGTGCGGAATCGCCTTGGTCAGCGCATTGGCGAAATCGACCATCCGCGCCGCGTCCTTCGGCTCAACGAAATGCTTGGCGCCGAAATCGCCGTAGCACAAATGCAGGCCGAGCTCGACGTCGTCGGGAACCGCGCCGCACAAGCGTTGCATGCGTTCGAGAATTTGCTGGTGTGAAACATTGGCCGGCACCGCGTCGCTCGGCTGGCCGTCCCAGATCACCATCTCGTTGCAGACGTCCCACTGGATGCAGAGATCCTTGTGCGGAATGTGCCGGACGAGCGCCGCGACTTCGGCGATCATGGCTTTCTCATAAGCCGCCTCGACCGCTGGCAGCACGGCAGGCATGACGACCGAACTGACGACGGCAAACGGCGTCGGCAGGCAGACCTGGAAGCGGACGTTCTTCGGCAGCGTGCCGTCCTCGCGGGCTGCGACGAAGTCGAGATAGGAGGCGCGCGCCTCCCGCGCATAGCCGAGCTCGCCGAATTTCACGTCCGCCGGCGCGACGCCTTCGGCCAGCGTCAACAGTGGGAATTTATTGGTCGGGCGGATGGCGCCCGACGGATCCGGGCGGAGGAAAGCGCTGGCGCGCAGCAGCGGATATTGCCAGCTGATCCACAGTTTGCGGCCGCCAACTTCGCCGTCGGGAACGCGGCATAGATGCGGGCCGAGCATTTTGCCGACGGTTGCGAAAACATCATCGACCGTGTCGAGGCCGATGCTGCCGACGAGATGAACATTCATTGCGTGACCTTATTTTAAAGCACCGTCACTCGGCCGCGAGCCGCGGCGGCGGGCGCACGCTGTCGACGCCATCGGCTGCAGTCGCCGAGATCGTGGAGCGCACCATGTAGCGCGGCTCGTTGCCGGGCCACGGCCGGCCGCGATGCATGGTGGCGCGGTTGTCCCACATAATGACGTCGCCGGCGCGCCACTTGTGCTCGTAGGTGGTGCCGGGCGCGGTCGCAGCCGCGGTCAAATCCTCGATCAGCTTCTCGCCGGCCTTCGGCTCCATACCTTCGACCGCGTAAGTGTGCGAGGCGATATAGAGCGCCTTCCTCCCATTGACCGGGTTCTTCCACACCATGCGCCAGCACACCGGCGGCAGCGTCGCCATCTCTTCGGCGCTGGCGAGGCCTTCGGCGATCTTGCCGCGCGAATGGCCGTAGCTGTGCCAAGCGAAGGAATTTTCCAGCTGCTTCTGCAGTGCCGGATCGAGCCGCTCGAAAGCGAGCCGCGTCGAAGCGAATTCGGTCTCGCCGCCCGAGGCGGGAATGGTGCGCGCCGCGAGCACCGAGGTTAGCGCCGGCGTGGACTTGAACGACGAGTCGGTGTGCCAAAGCTGATTGGCCTTGTTGCGCATGGCATAGCGGTGATCCTCCGGCACGACTTTGCCGTCCGGACCGATGGTGGTGAGGATGACGAAATTGGTGCCGGTGCCGAGCGAACCGACCTTGGTGGTTTCCGGCGGGCCGAAGCGGCGCGAAAACGCGAGCTGGCCCTCGCCGTCGACCTGTTGATCGCGGAACAGCAGGACGGAATGCTCTTCGAACGCCGCGCGCACGGCGGCGTAGATGGCATCATCCGCGGCGACGTCCGCCAGCGTCACACCGCGTATTTCGGCGGCAAAGCCTGGACCGATAGGAACGATCTCCATGGCGTGACCTCCATGATTTTGTTTCTGCTGGAATTTCGCTCAAAAGCGGCCTGCTGGCAAGGAAGCCAGGCCGCGGCGTCATCGCCGCAACGCGTGTCAGCCCGTCGCAAAACGCGCGGTGACTTCGGGCGGGATAGGCTGCGATTTGATCTTGGCCGGATCGGCCGGATCGCGCACCGCCCAGACCCGCGTCTCGCTGCCTTCGACCGCAACCGTGCCGCCGACGGTAATCCGATGCGCGACGTCGAAGCTCGAACGGCGGAATTCGCTCACTTGCGAGGCGATCTCCACTGTGTCGCCGAACTTCGCCGGCGCGAGGAAGCGCGCGCCGGCATCGACCAGGGGAATGCCGATAATGCCGAACGCTTTTCCCAAGTCCGGCGGTTTCACGCCCAGCGCCAGCTCGAACAGCGTCCAGGTGCCCCAATCGAAGAACTCGAAGAATCGGGCGTTGAAGACAATGCCGGCCGGATCGCAATGGCCCCATTCGATGGTGAATTGCCGGCGATTGATCAGATTGGCCATCACGGCATGATCGCCGCGGAACGGGCACGCCGTCAACCAACCCCAAAAACATGACGGGCGAGCTTGCGCCCGCCCGACACGTTCCTCGTGCTGCTACCCGCAGCTTGGAACCAGGATCAAACCCGCCACGAGATGCAACGCCGGTAGCTGCGGCCGCACCCAGGCCCATCTGATCTTGGCGATGGTCACATTCGGCAGAACCAAACGCGACCGATCTGAGAGAAGGATACGCCGCGGCTTGGGAGTCGCAAGTTAAAGCGTACTCGCCGAAGCGGGCCGCGCCTTTGGGGATAATTCTGTGGATTGGCCTTGATTTTGGCGTGTGGCGCGGGGAAATCCGCGGGGACGGTCCGGTGCACGTAGCGCAGCCATCCCTCAAATTTATTTCGGAATATCTGATTAGAACCCCAATGGCGTGGCGCGCGACCAATCGCAGGACAATTGCGGTCCGTGGTCGAGGCCGGCGATGCGCGCTGCCGTGAAGTCTTGTTATGCCATGCTGACGGCATTTCTGATTCTGGCCGCGATGTCGTTGCCTGCCATGCCGGACACCCTTCCTACCGTCCCGCTCCAGCTCGGCACTGCCGCCTATCAGCGACATGATTACGCGACCGCGCTGCTGCTGCTGCGTCCGCTGGCCGAACAGGGCGTTGCCGGAGCGCAGCTCGTGCTGGGCTTCATGTATCAAAACGGCGAAGGCGTGCCGCGGGATTGCGTGCAAGCCGCGCAATGGATGCGCAAGGCCGCCGAGCAGGGCGATGAAACGGCGGAAGCCTCGCTCGGCGGCATGTATCTCGCCGGCGAAGGCGTGCCAAAGAGCGACGACGACGCGGCGCGCTGGCTGCAGAAGGCGGCGCATCAGGGTATGGCGCCGGCGCAATTCGCGCTGGGCGGCCTCGACGATTTGCACGGCAAAACCGCCGAAGCCTTGAAGTGGTATCGCCTGGCCGCCGCACAGGGCGACGCCCAGGCGCAGAGCAATGTCGGCCAGATGTACGAGACCCGCCGCGGCGTGAAGCAGAGCTACGCCGACGCGCTTGCCTGGTATCGCCGCGCCGCCGACCAGGGGCTCGCCACCGCGCAATACAATCTCGGCGTCCTCTACGACAACGGCCACGGCGTTGCGCGCGATTATCGGGAGGCGGTGAAATGGTATCGCCTCGCCGCGGCGCAAGGCGACGCCGACGCGCGATACAGCCTCGGCATTTTGTACGACGACGGCAACGGCGTGCCGCGCGACGACACCGAAGCCGCCAAATGGTTTCGCCTCGCCGCCGACCAGGGCTACGCCAAGGCGCAGAACAATCTCGGCACGTTGTACGCTCGCGGCGACGGCGTGCCGAAGGATTACGTGCAGGCCTATATGTGGTTCGCGCTGTCGGCCGAGCAGGACAACGGCTTGGCCGTCCACAATCTCAAAACCGCGGCGGACGAGCTGACGCCGGAACAGATCGCGCACGCCAAGGATCTGGCGGCACAGTGGAAGCCGAAGGGCGACCAATAAAGCGTGCTGATTTGTTGGATCGTGCGCTAGCCGAAAATCCACGTCACCAAATCCTTCAGCTCGGTGCGGCGCACCGTCCATCAGGAAGGATGGGAGCAGCGCTTCGGCTGGCATCTATTTCGCCCTCTTCACGATGATGACGCCCATGTCGTCAAACAATTACGGGTTCCCCTTACCGATAGCATTGGAGAGTTCGAGCATCAGGCCCTGCTATTGGTGAAGCTCCTGATCGACGCTTTGAACGATAAGCAGCTTGCGCAGGAGCTTGGAGGTACAGAGCCTGACGAGAAAAGCATCAGAAAATTGGACCGATTTCTCGAAAGGAAAGGCTATCCACATCGAGAGCGTGATTTGAAGCTGCTGCGGTTGCTCCAAGCCCTGCGCTCAACCGCAGCCGCGCACGGTAAAGGAAAGCAATTTGAAAAGATCAGTCGAGAACTCGGACTAAACGATACGCCTCCATCCGAGGTGTCTCGTGGATTGCTTGCACGGATCCGCCATTCCACCCGTCCAAGGTGCCGGCCTACGCTTTCGGCTAACTTATTCGTCATGCCCGCGCTCGTCGCGGGCATCCACGTCTTAGAGCGCGCGTCAAATCAAAGACGTGGATGGCCGGAACAAGTCCGGCCATGACGGGGCGGCGAACATCGCATACGCTGTCCCCACCCCCACGAGCCCAGACCCCGCATGACCGCCGCCGCGATCGAACCGACTGAAGGATTTCTGCGCTGGCGCTATCTGGCGTGGTCGCTGGCCGCGCTCGCGGCGATGATCGCGGCGATCGTGATGGGCAATCTGTGGCTCCTCGACTTCGTCCATGTGTTTGCGAGCCTGTTGTGGACCGGCATCGACCTGTTCATGGGTTTTGTGCTCGGCCCGATACTGCGCCGCGTGCCGCTTCCGGTGCGCCGCGAGATCATGCGGCGGCTGACGCCGCGCACGCTGTTTTTGATGCCGACGGTATCGATCGTCGGCGGCACCTCGGGCTGGTTCCTCGCGGTGGCGCTCGGCTACACGGCGCTGCCGTGGCCGGACTACGGCTGGGTGGCCGCGGCGCTCATTCTGGTGACGCTGATGACGATCCAGGGGCTCGGCTTCCTCACGCCGGTCAACGTCATCGTCTGCCTGGAGCTGCAGAAACCCGAGCCCGACATGAAGCGGATCACCGGCTTGATGCAGAAATACTTCTACGCCGTGGCGCTGCAAGGCACGATGCAGGTCGCGATCCTGATCGTGATGACGCGGTTTCGCACGGGGATTTGAAGGGGGACTGCCTGAGGCGAAGGCGCGCGACGTAACGAACTCGTCATCCTGAGGTGCCCGCGCGGAGCGCGGGCCTCGAAGGAGACTGCCGAGGCGCCCGGGCCGTCGCCCTTCGAGGCTCGCTTCGCTCGCACCTCAGGGTGACGGGACATAGCAATCGTAGGGTGGGCTGAGCGAAGCGAAGCCCACGGTGTTGCGCTGGTCGCGTGGGCACGGCGCTTCGCGCCTTTGCCCACCCTACATCGCTCAATCCATCTTGATATCGGCGGCGCGGATCACCTTGCCCCATTTCTCGGTGTCGTCGGCGATGAGCCTGCCGAATTCGTCCGGTCCCATCGGCATCGGTTCGGCGCCGAGATTGGCCATCTTCGCCTGCATGCCCGGATCGGCCAGCGCCGCGGCGACCGCCTTGGCGAGCGTATCGATCACCGGCTGTGGCGTGCCCTTGGGCGCGCCGAGGCCGAACCAGCCGGTGGCGTCGTAGCCCGGCACCGTGTCGGCGATCGGCGGCACGTCGGGCAGCGCCGCCGAACGCTTCGCCGAGGTGACGCCGAGCGGGCGGAGCTTGCCGGCGCGCAGGTAACCGATCGACGAGGTGATGCCCTCGAACATCACCTTGACCTGGCCGGAGAGGAGATCGATCAGCGCCGGCCCGCCGCCGCGATAGCCCACCACGTTGAGCTTGACGCCGGTCATATACATGAACAATTCGGCGAACATGTGCGGCGGGCTGCCGTTGCCGGCGGTGCCGAGATCGATCTTGCCCGGATTGGCCTTGGCATAGGCGATGAACTCCGCGGTGCTCTTGACCGGAAACGACGGCGTGACCTCGAGCACCGAGGGCGCCTGCATGATGCCGGCCACCGGCACCATGCGCGCCATGTAATTGAAATTCAGATGCGGATAGAGCGTGGCGTTGATCGCGTTCGAGGAGGTGACGAGCAGCAGCGTGTAGCCGTCAGGCTCCGCGTGGATCGCCGCCTCGGTGGCGATGTTGCTGCCGGCGCCGTCGCGGTTCTCGACGACGAATTGCTGATTAAGCGTTTTCGACAGCCAGCCGGCGATCAGCCGCGCGCAGATGTCGGTCGGACCGCCGGCGGCATAACCGACGAGGATCAGCACCGAGCGCGACGGATAGCTCTGCGCGCGCGCGAGCCGCGCCACGGCCGGAAGCGCCACGGCGCCGCCGGCAAGACGCAACACGGACCTGCGGGGAAGTAGCATCGTGGTCCTCCCTGAGTTTTGTAGGCTTCTATGTAGGGAGGCTACACCAATTGCCGGGGGTGCGCCTATTCCCGCCCCGCGATAGCGGGGAGGGGGACCGCACGAAGTGCGGTGGGAGGGGCGCGGGCCTCAACGAGTTTTTTGCAACGAAAGCGAAGCGTCTAGGCACACGCCCCCTCCACCACGCTACGCGTGGTCCCCCTCCCCCGCTTTCGCGGGGGAGGATGCATTTCACTTCCCCGGCGGCTTGGCCGCGAATTCCGAGCCGCGCAGGCACATGCGGCCGCGCGGGTCCTGCCACAGTCTTTCGGTTGCGTGCAGATGGCCGATGGCGCGGGCGATGGTGACGAAATCGAACGCTGAAAATTTCTCGGCGATGTCGGTGTAATAGAGCGGGGTCTTCTCGATCGCGGCGGCAATCTTGTCCGCCAAGGCAATGACGCTCGCCTCGTCGCCGGCCTCGCCCGCCGCATCCTTCTTGCCTTTGACGTAATCGCCGATCTTGGCGCTATCGGCATAGGCATAAGTGATGCGCTCGTAATATTCGCGCGGGATGTTCTCCGGAATGGTGGCGTCGATGCCGACCTTGGCGCCGGTCGGCACCGTGCCGTAACCTTGCGGCAGGCTCGGATCGAGCGGCTTTGCCCGGGCGTTACTCACGATCATCACATCGCGGTCGCCCTGCACGCGGGTGGCGATCGCCCATTCGACCTCGGCCGCATCGTTGACGTCGATGTCGTCGTCGACCACGACGACGTGCTTGAGATCCATCACCGAGAGCGCGGCAAGGAGCGCATTCTTGCCCTCGCCGGGCTGCTTCTTGATCGAGATCACGGCGTGCCAGAAGGCGCAGCCGCCGAGCGTGACGTTGATGTCCTTGACCTGCACGCCGGCGGTGCGCAGCGCCTGGCGGATCGCGGCATAGCGCGTCGGCGCCGCGAGCCAGGTATTCTCCCACGGCATGTGCAGATTGTAATAGATGGCGTCCTTGCGCATCGAAATCGCCTTGATGCGCACCAGCGGATTCCAGTGCAGCCCGCCCATCAGCCGGGTGAATTCGCCGAAGCGGCCTTCGGGAAAGGTCCAGCCAACGGGGAGGATTTCCGCCTCCAGCACGATCTCGGCGTCGGCGATGTAGGGCATGTCGATGGTCGTGCACGGCGCGAGCTTGACCGGCTCGCCGCGGATGCCGCCGGCAATCGCCATCTCGTCGACGCCGAGCGGCGCGCGATAGCCGGAGCCGGTGATCTCGATCGGATGGGTGCCGATGGAGATCGAGATCGGCAGCGGCTCGTTGCGGGCGAGCGCGCGCTCCACGAACAGCCGCATATTGTTCGGCGTGACGATGTCGATGCCGGTCAGCGACTTTTCCTTGACGATGAAACGGTAGATGCCGGAATTGAAACCGAGCTCGGGATCGCGCGCGATGACGACGCCGGCGGTGATCATCGGGCCGCCGTCGTAGATCGACGACATCGGGATCGGCAGCTTGTAGAGATCGACGTCGTCGCCGACGAGCGTGACTTCGCGCGTGGGCGAAGTTTTGACGTATTGCGGCGGGATCGGCTTGGCGATGGCGGCGGCGAGTTTTTGCTCGATCTCGGCGAAGTTTTCGCAGCCGAGCGCTCGCGTTGCGCGCTCGCGGGTGCGGATGATGCCGGACACCACCGGCATCTTGTAGCCGATGACGTTATGGAAATAGAGCGCCGTTTTGGCCTGGTCGACCAGCGTGGCGATATGGCGGATGTCGACCGGCTGATGCAGGTCGACGAGCTCGCCGGTCTGCCGCAGCCGGTCGAGGAATTGGCGGAAATTTTCCTGCATCATTAGTCCCTGCGGGTCGCGGTTGTCGGCGCTGCCGCGCTAAGCTACTGAGACCTTTGAGCATTGTCATCATCCGCGAAAGCGGATGATCCAGTAGCCACCGAACCATCGGCGATTACTGGATGCCCGCTTTCGCGGGCATGACATGAAAGGACGCCCGTGAGCGAGAGCCAAACCCTGTTCGCGGCGCTGCGCGATGTGTCCGATGCCGATGCGGCGTCGGCCATCGAGCGGCTCATTGAGAGCGGCACCGACCGCGACCTCGTCCGCATCAATGTGCTGGCGTTCGCCGCCGCCCACGGGCTCGACGAGGAGCGCACCATCGCGGCGTTCCTGCATGCGGCGCAGCTCGGCATCTTCGAACTGTCGTGGGACGTGCTGTGCCCGACCTGCCGCGGCGTGCTCGACGTCACCGCCTCGCTCAAGGACGTGCACAAGGCGCCCTATGAATGCGCACTGTGCAGCCGCTCGTTCGACGTCTCGCTCGACGAGATGGTCGAAGTGGTGTTCACCGTCAGTCCGCGGTTGCGCAAGATCGCGGCGCACGATCTCAATAGCCTGCCGTTCTGGGACTATTACCGTCAGGTGTTCTGGAGCTCGGCCGTCGATCTCTCCGACGCCGACCTGCAAAAGCTGATCGCGGACTACACGCTCGATGCGCGCGTGCTCGCACCCGGCGAAACGGCAACCGTCGACCTGCAAGTGCCGGAAGGCTGGGTCATCGTGTTCGAGCCGGTGTCGCATTTCGGCCATTACCTGAAAGTCGCGCCGGAGCGCACCACGGGCGTGCAGGAGCTGGCGCTCACTTTCGAGGGCGCCGGCGCGCCAACTTTGACGACGCCGATGCAAGTCGGGCCGGTGCGGCTGACCATGACCAACCGCACCGCGACGCGCGCCTTGCCGGTGGTGTGGTTCGAGAGCGCGGGCTACGACGCGCTGGTCGGCCAGCGCCGCCCCAATCTCACCGCCAAGCGCATCTTCACCAACCAGACGTTCCGCGATCTCTATCGCACCGACACGCTTGACGTCGACCAGGGCCTCAAGATCGTCAGCCTCACTTTTTTGTTCACCGACCTCAAAGGCTCGACCGAGCTGTACGCCCGCGTCGGCGATCTGGTCGCCTATGAGCTGGTGCGCCAGCATTTTCATCTGCTCACCGACATCGTCGCGGCGCACGGCGGCGCCGTGGTCAAGACCATCGGCGACGCGGTGATGGCGACGTTTCCGACGCCGGACCGCGCACTCACGGCGGCACTGCGCATGCGCGACGCGATCGGCGGCGTCGGCAGCGACACGCGCAAGGAGGATTTGCTGCTCAAGATCGGCATCCACGAAGGCCCCTGCCTCGCGGTGATGCTCAACGACCGGCTCGATTATTTCGGCCAGACCGTCAATATCGCGGCGCGGGTGCAGGGGCTCGCCACCTCGCGCGCGATCTTCGCCACCAAGCCGGTGGTGGACTATCCGCAGTCGGCGGCGCTATTGGCGGCCGCCGGCATCGCGCCGCGCCCGCAAAGCGCGGCGCTCAAGGGCGTCGCCGGCGAAGTCGCGGTTTACGAGATACCCTGAAAGGCGTTTGCCGAAAGCGCGCGGCTGGACTAGGCAAAGGTTTCCGGCGAGTCTGATCCGAAGGAATAACCGACAATGCGAGCATTGGTGCTGCGTCAGCACGGCGGGCTCGACGACCTCGACGTCGTCGCCGATTACCAGACGCCGAAGCCCGGCGACGGCGAGGTGGTCATCCGCGTACGCGCAGCGTCGTTCAACTACCACGACGTCTTCACCATGCGCGGCATGCCGGGCATCAAGGTGCCGCTGCCGGTGGTCATCGGGCTCGACATGGCCGGCGAGATCGCCGAAGTCGGCGCCGGCGTGCAGCGCTGGAAGCTCGGCGACCGCGTGCTGGTCAACCCGGTCAACAAGAAGAAAGGCCTGATGGGCGAAATGCTCGACGGCGGCATGGCGGAATATTGCCGCGTCGGCGCCGACCAACTGGTGGCGATGCCCGCCGGCGTGAGCTTCGAAGACGCGGCGGCGCTGCCGGTCGCCTACGGCACCGCGCACCGCATGCTGATCACGCACCGCGCCGTGAAAGCCGGCGACAAAGTGCTGGTGCTGGGCGCCTCGGGCGGCGTCGGCACCGGCTGCGTGCTGTTGGCGAAAATGCTCGGCGCCGAGGTCATCGCCTGCGCCTCGAGCGACGAAAAGCTCGAACGGCTCAAGGCGCTCGGCGCCGACCATGGCGTCGACTACACCAAGACCGACTGGTCGAAGTGGGCGGTGGAAACATACGGCAAGCCGCAGCGGCGTAGTTACGACGGCGGCGTCGATGTGGTGATCAATTTCACCGGCGGCGATACCTGGGTGCCGTCGCTGCGCTGCCTCAAGCGCGGCGGCAAGCTTTTGGTCTGCGGCGCCACCGCGGGCTACGATCCGAAGGAAGATCTGCGCTACGTGTGGAGTTTTGAATTGCAGATCATCGGCTCCAATAGTTTCTACGACGACGACCTCGCGGCCTTGATGACGTTGATCGCCGCCGGCAAGATCAAGCCGGTGATCGACAAGGTGCTGCCGCTCGAACAGGCCCGCGAAGGCCTGCGCCTGATCGCGGATCGCGAGGTGATCGGCAAAGTGGTGGTGACGCCATGACATCCCCCTCGCCCGCCGAACTCACCCTTGAACAAGTCCAGGCGCTGGTGACCCGCGCGCCGTTTCATCAGTGGCTCGGGCTGTCGGTGGTCGCGGCAAGCGACTACGGCATCGAGATCCGCGCCAAATGGCGCGAGGAATGGGTCGTCAACAAAGAGCGCGGCATCACCCATGGCGGCATTCTCGCC
The DNA here is from genome assembly GCA_963731805.1 of uncultured Alphaproteobacteria bacterium. GTDB lineage: Bacteria > Pseudomonadota > Alphaproteobacteria > Rhizobiales > Xanthobacteraceae > BOG-931. The sequence continues at coordinate 318,709 of CAVSWY010000020.1, read as the reverse complement.
GCGCTGATCGACCTCGCCGCCGATTGGGCGATGGTGAAACAGACCGGGCGCGGCGTGCCGACCATCGACCTGCGCGTCGACTATCATCGGCCGGCGATGCCGGGCGATCTCGTCGCCCACGGCAAAGTGGTGCGCGCCGGGTCGCAATTTGCCACCGCCGAGGCGCACATCTTCGACCTGAACGGCAAGCTGATCGCCAGCGGCCGCGGCACCTATCTCACGGCGCCGCCGTCACCGCCGAAAGGATGAAACGGACCCTGATCCGTCATCTTGAGGCGCGAGCGGAGCGAGCCTCGAAGGACGACGGCCCGGGCGGAGCAGCATCCTTCGAGGGCCGCTTCGCGGCCGCCTCAGGATGACGGATCAGAGAAGTTGCATGACTCAGTTCACCAACCTCGGCGATCTGATCGTCCGCGATCGCGACCTGTCGAAAACCGCGATCATCGATCTCGGCGGCGAAACATCGCCGCGTGAAATCACCTTCGCGCAACTCGACGCCATGGCGAACGGCGTGGCGCGGGCGCTCAGCAAGCGCGGCCTGCAGCGCGGCGACCGCGTCGCGCTGCTGTCGCTCAATCGCGCCGAATATCTCGCCGCCTATTACGGCATCATGCGCGCCGGGCTAATCGCGGTGCCGGTGAACTTCAAGTTTCCGCGCGAGACCATCCATTTCATTCTGCGCGACGCCGGCGTGCGGCTGGTGTTCTCCGACACGGCGCGCGCGTCGGACTGCCCGCCGGATATTGCGAGCGTCACGTTCGGCAGCGCGTTTGACGCGTTTCTCGATCCCGGCCCGTTCGCGGCAGTGGCGCCGCAACCGCGCGAGCCGGCGATGATTCTCTATACATCGGGATCGACCGGCAGGCCGAAGGGCGTCGTGCTGTCGCATCAGAGCCACATCTGGGTGGTGGAGACGCGGCTTGCGCCCGGGCTCGAGCGTCAGCGTTATCTGATCGCCGCGCCGCTCTATCACATGAACGCGCTGGCGCTGGCGAAGCTTGCCTGCGCGGCGCATGCCAGTATCGTGCTGCTGCCGCAATTTTCCGCGCGCGCTTACATCGAAGCGATCGGCCGCTATCGCTGCAGCTTCCTCACCGCGGTGCCGCCGATGATCGCCATGATGCTGCGCGAGGCGGAACTTCTGGCCCGCACGGATCTGTCAGCCGTGGAATTCATTCGCATGGGCTCGGCCCCGGTAAGCGCGAGCCTGATGGCGGCACTACGCGCGGCGCTGCCACAGGCCGCGGTGACCAACGCCTACGGCACGACCGAAGCCGGCCCGGTAGTGTTCGGTCCGCATCCGCAAGGCCTGCCGCAGCCCGACCTCTCGGTCGGCTATCCGCACCCACAAGTCGCGCTCCGCCTCGTCGACGGCGACGACCGCGACGCGGAGCAAGGCGTTCTGGAAATGAAATGCCCGGCGGTGATGAACGGCTACCACAATCGCCCGGATGTGCCGCCGCCGCTCACCGCGGATGGCTTCTACACCACCGGCGACGTGTTCCGCCGCGACGCCGAAGGTTTTCATTACTTCGTCGGCCGCACCGACGACATGTTCGTCTCCGGCGGCGAGAATATTTATCCGGCCGACGTCGAGCGCATGCTGGAGCGCCACGCCAGCGTGGCGCAGGCCGCGGTGGTGCCGATCGACGACGATATCAAGGGAAGCAAACCGGTGGCCTTCATCATCCGCAAAGCTGGAAAGGCGCTCGACGAAAGCGAGGTGAAGCAATTCGCGCTTACCCACGCGCCGGCCTATCAGCACCCGCGCTTTGTCTGGTTCGTCGACGAACTGCCGCTCGCCTCGACCAACAAGCTCGACCGCGCGGCGTTGCAGAAGATGGCGCAGGAAGAATTAGCGAAACGCTGATTGAGGTCCGTCATCCTGAGGCGCGAGCGAAGCGAGCCTCGAAGGATGCGCGGCCCGGGCCGTCGCCCTTCGAGGGCCGCCATAGCGCGTCGAAGACGCGCGTAAACGCGCTTATGGCGGCCACCTCAGGGTGACGGAACTACGTTAACCGTCTTCCCCGGCCATTTGCACAGATCGGCGATGATGCACTTCTCGCACAGCGGGCGGCGGGCGAGGCAGGTGTAGCGGCCGTGCAGTATGAGCCAATGATGGGCGTGTAGGAGGTATTTTTTCGGCACGACTTGCATCAGCTTCATCTCCACATCGAGCGGGGTCTTGCCGACGGCTAAGCCGGTGCGGTTGCCGACGCGGAAAATGTGGGTGTCGACGGCGATGGTCGGCTCGCCGAAAGCGACATTGAGCACGACATTGGCGGTCTTGCGCCCGACGCCGGGCAGCGCTTCCAGCGCGTCGCGGTCGTGCGGAACCTTGCCGCCATGTTGCGCGACAAGCTGCTGCGACAGCGCGATCACGTTCTTGGCCTTGGTGCGATAGAGCCCGATGGTCTTGATCAGATCGCGCACGCGCGCTTCGCCGAGCGCCGCCATCTTCTCCGGCGTATCGGCGAGCGCGAACAAAGCCGGCGTCGCTTTGTTGACGCCGGCATCGGTCGCCTGCGCGGAAAGCACCACGGCGACCAGGAGCGTGAACGGATTGATGGACTGAAGCTCGGTGCGCGGGTTCGGATTGGCGGCGGCGAAGCGGCGGAACGCTTCCTCGATCTCCGCTGGGGTCCATTGCGGCAGCTCGCCGTGGGCGGCCTCCGCATCGGCCTTGCGCTGCGCCTTGGCGGGCTTTAGCCGTGCGGCTTTGCCTTTGCGGGCAGCTTTCAGGCGCTCCCTGATGGATGGCTTGGATTTCTTTTTGAGGGTCTTGCGCGCCATATGCCTCTGCACCCTATATCTCGTATAATGAGCGTGATGAGCAGCGACAATAACAACCCCGCCGCATTCGACGACCCGAAAATCTTTTCGGCCGTCATCACGCCGCACCGTTCGCTCGGCCCAAAGGGCTTTTTGATCTTCATGCTCTGCCTCGGCGGGTTGAGCTTCGTGTCCGGCGTTGTTTTCGTGGCGATGGGGGCGTGGCCGGTCTGCGGCTTTTTCGGCCTTGACGTGCTCCTCGTCTATCTCGCCTTCCGCGCCAATTATCGCGCCGGCCGCGCCTATGAAGAAGTGACCGTCACCGCGTCCGAGCTCACGGTGCGCCAAGTCAGCCACCGCGGCCGGGTGCGCGAATGGACGCTCAATCCGGTCTGGGTGAAGCTCGACCGTATCGTGCACGAGGAATTCGGCATCGAGCGGCTATTCCTGGTGTCGCGCGGTCGGCGCCTGCCGATCGCCGCGTTTTTAGGACCCCACGAGAAGGAAAGCTTTGCGCTGGCGCTGTCAAATGCGCTGGGCGAGGCCAAGCGGGGGCCGACGCGGACGGTGCTCGGATAGACGGCAATCTCCGCAGAAATCGGGTGGTTTGCCGACCGGCGGCGGCATAGATCGGGAGTCAGATGATGGAGGCCCCCATGCTGTCGCCCGACCGCATTTCCGATTCAAAGCTTCTGACCGAAGCCGCCGCCGATTACGACGTGGTGCGCCGCGCCATCGGCCATATCCGCGGCCATTGGCGCGAGCAGCCCGAAATCGAGACCATCGCCGAGGCTGCCGGCGTCACCCCGACCGAGCTGCATCACTTGTTCCGCCGCTGGGCGGGTATTACGCCGAAGGCGTTTTTGCAGGCGCTGACGCTCGACGGCGCGCGGCAGCTGTTGCGCGAGTCCGCAAGCGTGCTCGACGCCACTTACGAGGTCGGGCTGTCCGGTCCTGGCCGGCTGCACGATCTGTTCGTCACCCATGAGGCGATGTCGCCCGGCGAATGGAAGGCGGGCGGCGAAGGTCTCACCATGCGCCACGGTTTTCATCCCTCGCCGTTCGGCACCGCGCTCGTCATGGCGACCGACCGCGGCCTCGCCGGCCTGGCGCTGGCCGACGCCGGCAAGGAGCGCAGCGCGCTTGCCGATATGAAACGGCGTTGGCCCAATGCCACTTATGTCGAGGACGCCGCCGCAACGGCGCCGCTGGCGCGACGCATTTTCGATTCCACGCAATGGCGTCCGGAACAGCCGCTGCGCGTCGTGCTGATCGGCACCGATTGGGAGGTGCGGGTCTGGGAAGCGCTGCTGCACATCCCGATGGGCCGGCTCACCACCTATTCCGACATCGCCGGCAAGGTCCGAAAGCCCACCGCCGCGCGCGCCGTCGGCGCCGCCGTCGGCAAGAACCCGATCTGCTTCGTGGTGCCGTGCCATCGCGTGGTCGGCAAATCCGGCGAGCTCACCGGCTATCACTGGGGGCTGACCCGCAAACGCGCCATGCTCGGCTGGGAAGCGGGACAGGTCGGAGCGGCGGCGTAGTCGTTCTCCCCTCTCCCCGCGTGCGGGGAGAGGGCTGGGGTGAGGGGGCTGTGCCGCGATTCTGAGCGATCCGGTTCGCACGGCGACGTTGCAAATAATTCCCGCAGATCTCAGCCCAGCGGAGAGGCCCCCTCATCCCGACCTTCTCCCCGCGTGCGGGGAGAAGGAGATTTTCGCTCATTGACCCCCGCAACGATCCGCCATACCTCGGGTTCATCTTGAAGCCGAGGACAGCGGACAATGCAGCGGCGACGCCCGGTTATGCTGGTGGTTCTGGATGGCTGGGGCTGGCGCGAGGACCCGGCGGATAACGCCATCCGCCAAGCCAAGACGCCGACATTCGATCGGCTGTGGCAGACTGGACCGCACGGCTTTCTACGCACGTGCGGCAAGGACGTCGGCTTACCTGACGGGCAGATGGGCAATTCCGAAGTCGGCCATCTCAATATCGGCGCCGGGCGCGTGGTGATGCAGGATTTGCCGCGCATCGGCGGGGCCATCGCCGGCGGCGAGATCGCGCATGCGCCGGCGTTCGTGGATTTCATGAAAAAGCTCAAGGCGAACGACGGCACTTGCCATTTGCTCGGCTTGGTCTCGCCCGGCGGTGTGCATTCGCATCAGGACCACGCCGCCGCGCTGGCTAAAATTCTCAACGACGCCGGCGTGCCGGTTCTCGTCCATGTCCTGACCGACGGCCGCGATACGCCGCCGCAATCCGCCGCCGAGGACATCAAGCGACTTCTCGCCGCACTGCCTCCGGCAGTCAAAGTCGCAAGCGTATGCGGGCGCTATTTCGCCATGGACCGCGACAAGCGCTGGGACCGCGTGGAGAAAGCCTATAGCGCCATCGTCGCAGCCGATGCGCCGCGGTTTCCCGATGCGCCGGCCGTCGTCGCCGACGCCTATGCCAACAAGAAATTCGACGAGTTCATCATCCCCGCCGTGGTCGGCGACTATGCCGGCATGAAAGACGGCGACGGCGTGCTGTGCTTTAACTTTCGCGCCGACCGCGTGCGCGAGATCTTGGGCGCGATGCTGGACGCCGATTTTTCCGGCTTCCCGCGCAAGCGTGTCGTGAAATTCGCCGCCGCCGTCGGCATGACGCAATATTCCGACGAGCTCGACAAACTGATGACGACGATCTTTCCGCCGCAGACGCTGCACAACATTCTCGGCGAAGTCGTTGCGGAAGCCGGCCGCACGCAGCTGCGCATGGCGGAGACCGAAAAATATGCGCACGTGACGTATTTCCTCAACGGCGGCCGCGAGGAGCCTTTTTCCGGCGAGGACCGCATCATGGTGCCGTCGCCGAAGGTGGCGACCTACGACCTGCAGCCGGAAATGTCGGCGCCCGAACTGACGGATAAGGCGGTCGCCGCAATCGCGTCCGGTAAATACGATCTGATCGTGCTCAACTATGCCAATCCTGACATGGTCGGCCACACCGGCAGCTTGCAAGCGGCGATCAAGGCGGTGGAGACGGTCGACGCCGGGCTCGGCCGTATCGCACAGGCGATCGAAAAAGCCGGCGGCGCGTTGTTGGTCACCGCCGACCACGGCAATTGCGAGATGATGCGCGACCCACAGACCGGTGGCCCGCACACCGCGCACACCACCAACCCGGTGCCATTGTTGCTCGTCGGCGCGCGCAATCGCGCGCTGGTTGCCGAAGGCCGGCTTGCCGACATCGCCCCGACGCTGCTCGAACTGATGGAATTGCCGAAACCCAAAGAGATGGCTGGCACCTCGCTATTGCGCTCGGATTAACCGGCAAGGGGCAAACAGCGGCGAACTGGACAACATTGGTCCCGTCTGCAACAACACCCCATCGATCAAAAAACGATCCGGCAAGGAGGACGACGTGAAACTCGTACAAGGAAAATGGGCGGTAGCCGCCGCGGCAAGCGTTTTGACGTTCGTGTCGGCGCTGGGAGGCGGCGGCGCTCAGGCGCAAAACCAGACCTATGTAATGAAGATCACGACGCCCACCATCCACGCGGTGCTCGATCAATACGCCGCGGCCTTTGGCGCGGCAGTTGAGAAGGATAGTGGCGGCCGCATCAAATCACAGGTCTATCCGGCGAGCCAGCTCGGCACCATCCCGCGACAGATCGAAGGCACCCAATTCGGCGCAATCCAAGCCGCAGTCATTCCGCCCGAATTTTTCGTCGGCATCGACGAACGTTTCGAAGTGCTGGCCGCTCCGGGTCTCGTCACATCGGCGGCGCAGGGCGAGAAGGTCGCCGCCGATCCGGATGTCCTGAAATTCTATCTCGGGCTCGGCGCCAACAAAGGTCTGCACGGCGTTGCCGTCGGCTTCGCCGAACAGTCCGAGGTCATCTCAAAAGACGCGATCCGTAAACTGGACGACTTCAAGGGCAAAAAGCTGCGCATCTTCGCGTCGGAGTTCCAGTCGGCCTCGTTCAAGCGGCTGGGCGCGACGCCGGTGGCGATGTCGCCGGGCGACGTCATGACCGCTATCCAGCAGGGCTCGCTCGACTCCGCGGTGGCCGGCGTTCAGCTGCTCAGCGGCCTGCATTTCTTTGACGCGGCGAAATACATCACTTTGACCAACCATGCCGCCATCTTCTACGTCGTCGAAATCAGCAAAAAATGGTACGAATCTTTGCCGCCCGATCTGCAGCAGATCATCGACCGGGACGCCGCCTCTACGGCGCTCAACTTCAATCCGCGCGCCCAGGAAATCGAGGACGCGTCAATAAAGGCCTGGACGGCCGGCGGCGGCGAATTCATCACCTTGCCGGCCGACCAGCAGGCGGACATGATCAAGACGATGTCGGGCGTGGGCGCCGATATCACCAAGGACAAACCGCCGCTCGCCGAAGCCTTCAAGATCGTGAGCGACGCGGCGCTGAAGAACAAATAGTCGACGCCGCTCGTCCCCGCGAACCGCCTCCCCTCGCTAAACGCGCTTCGGCGGGTTCGAGTCCGCCGAAGCGCGAAGGCGGAAAGCGGGGACACAGTCCGGTATAGAGAACCGGCAACTCGTCGCGCGCCGATTGAAGGTATCATCGTCCGCCTTGGGTGGACGCCGCTTATTTGATCTTTTGTATTTTCAATTTTGACATGTCACCGGCATGACATGATCGGCGATGCGTCACGCGGTCGTGATCTTCTTCGATCGCTTGGACAACGCCTGCGGCTTTCACGGCGCCCCGTCATTTGTTACAGTCTGCCGGTCCAGCGTTCACCGGCCAACTGCTGCAACAAGAAGCTTAGCTCACCTGGACATCACCGACTGAACTTCATCGAACCGTTTGTTTGAACAATTCGATCAATTTTGCGAGGCCGGTAAGGCTCTCGGCCTCAGCCATGGAGGCTCTTCATGTCGCGCGTTCCTATGTTGGCGATCATTACGGTATTGCTGGCCGGCTTTGCCAGTCTGGCCATTGCCGCGCAAGACAAGTACTCGCTGAAATTGGGCAAGCTCTCATTCGGTGATTTCAGGGGCTACGAAAACTGGGAGAACATCGCGGTCAGTCAGACTGAAAAACAGATGAAAGTGATCTTGGCGAATGACGTGATGATGAAGGCCTATAGGCAAGGCCTTCCCGACGATGGCAAACTTTTTCCGGAAGGCTCAAAGATCGTGAAGATCGAGTGGTCGTTCAAAAGGAATACCGTGGCGCCCTATTTCGTCAACGTGCCGGACGCTCTGCAAGCGGTCGACGTCATTGAAAAGGACAGCAAGCGGTTCCCGGACACGCACGGATGGGCCTACGGCGATTTCAACTATGACGCCGCGTCCAACACCTTTACGCCGCAGGGAACCGACGCCAAATGCGGCTACGCGTGCCACACGACCGTGGCGAAACAAGATTACATTTATACGGCGTATCCGAAGCGGTGAGCCGGGCTAAGAATCCTGCGGCCCCTCGCACAATCGCTTGAATGACGCCCCTTCCAGCCACGGGTCACACAAGTGAGATCGGCCGGCCGGCGATGGCGGCGAGGATGTCCTCTTTGCCGCTCTCGCGCCGTGCGGCGGCGTCCGACATCACGCGGTACACCATGTGGTCGAGATCTTTAGTGTCGACGGGCAGGCCGTGGACCGCAAGAAGCCCGCGGGCGGCGTGGTAGCGCACCAGTGCGTCGGCATCGTCCAGCGCGCCGATGAGCGGGGGAACTACCACCGGATCGCGCACATCGTAGAGCGCCATGGCCGCTTCCATGCGCTCCGTCCACTCTCGACCATCGGCGAGCGCGTCGATGGCGGCGACCGGCCAGCGCGGATCCGGATCGATCAGCCATAAGGCCCGCGCCAGATCCATCAGACCGTGCGCGTACCAGGCGCTGCCGGAGTTGCCCTTGGCGTCAAGTTGAGCTTGCCGCTCGGCCTCGAACAGCTCCACGAGTTGCGGTTCGGCGCGGCGCGAGCGCAACACGCCGAGCCCGATGACGGCGCGCGAGTCAGGCAAAAACGCGATGAGCATGTCCTCGGCGCGCATGCGCTCTTCGCCCACGAGCTGGCAAAGCGACGCGCTATCGAGCGCATCGCGCGCAGAATTTGGATCTTCGAAAAAACTGAACCGGAAACGCTCGAACGCCGTGGATGTCACGACCGCCTCCCACCGCAAGGCGTCTTAAATGTCTTTCAGTCCGAGCACATCCGCCATCGAGTATAGCCCCGGCTTCCGGTCGCGCGCCCACAGCGCGGCGTGCAGCGCGCCGCGGGCGAAGATCATGCGGTCCTCGGCGCGATGCGTGAGCTCGATCCGCTCGGCCGGGCCGGCGAAGATCGCCGAATGATCGCCGACCACGGTGCCACCGCGCAGCGAGGCGAAGCCGATGTCGCCGGGGCGACGCGCGCCGGTCATGCCGTCGCGACCGCGCGCCGAATGCTTGGCAAGATCGATGCCGCGGCCCTCGGCGGCGGCGCGGCCGAGCATCAGCGCGGTGCCGGACGGCGCGTCGATCTTCTTGTTGTGGTGCATCTCGAAGATCTCGACGTCGTAGTCGTCATTGAGCGTCTTCGCCACGCGCTTGACCAGCGCCGCCAGCAGATTGACGCCGAGACTCATATTGCCGGATTTGACGATGGTCGCGCGCTTGGCCGCTTGCGCGATCACGGCCTCCTCCTCCGCGGAATGGCCGGTGGTGCCGATGATGTGGACCTTGCCGGCGGCGGCGGTCAGCTCGGCGAAGGCGAGCGTCGCGACGGGGATGGCGAACTCGATCAGGCCGTCGGCTTCCTTAAGCAGCGGCGCGAGGTCGCTCGACACCTTGATGCCGTTTGGGCCGAGCCCGGCAAGCTCGCCGGCATCGCGGCCGATCACCGCTGAGTCCGGCGCGTCGACGGCGCCGGCCAGTACCAAACCCTTGGTCGCCGCCACGGCATGAATGAGCGTACGCCCCATGCGCCCACCGGCGCCGGCGATCACCACCCGCATATCGGAATTGCCCGCGGCCATTCGCTAATCTCTCCCGTGCACCGGGTATAGCGCGGCAAGCGGGAAAATGCGACCGGCCCAAGCTTTACGGCTGCGGTCCGTCGTAGCCTTCAATGATGATGATATCGAGAACTGAGTGCGGCTGGCGCACCTTGATATTCGCCTGATATTCGGGCGAGCGGTAGCAGGCCAGCGCAGTGGCATAATCGGGAAATTCGATGACCACGTTGCGCGATCGGGCGCTGCCCTCCGGTGCCTCGAACTTGCCGGCACGAACCACGAAGCGGCCGCTGAATTTCTTGAAGATCGCCGGGTTGGCGGCGGCGTAGGCTTTGTAGCCGTCTTCGTTGTGCACATCGACACGCCCGATCCAGTAGCCTTTTGCCATTGCTGGTTCTCCTGCGGTTTCCCGGAAATCGTGATTTTCGAAAATCAGAATTTGGCGCCGTCATAGCCCTCGACGATCACAAGGTCGACTTCGGCATTGCCTTGGCGCAGCTTTTTGATCGGGACATAATCTGGCGAGCGGTAGCAGGCTAATGCCGCGTCGAAACTCGGAAATTCAACGACGGCGGTGCGTCCCCGCACCTTGCCCTCCGGAACTTCCCGGGCGCCGCCGCGCACCAGAAAGCGGGTCCCGAACTTGGCGAGATGCGACAGCAGCGCCGGCGGATAGGCCTTGTACGCCTCGGCGTCGGTCACATCGAGATGGACAATCCAATAGCCTTTCTTCGCGCCGGGCGAAGCCGCCGTAGCCGGCTGCGGATCGTCATAGCCTTCGGCAATGACGAAGTCGCAAGTGGAATGTGGCAGGCGCAGCAGCCGCGCCCGCTGGTATTCGTCGGAGCGATAGCAGGCGAGCGCCGCAGCGTAATCCGGGAATTCGCGAATGACACAGCGTGACCGGACGCGGCCTTCGACCACTTCGCTGCGTCCGCCGCGCGCCAGCGCGACGCCTTGGTATTTCTCATGCGCCGGCGGGGTCGCGGCCATATAGGCCTTGTAGCCGTCCATGTCGCTGACATCGATCTGCGGCAGCCAATAGCCCTTGGGCATGACGCTTCCCCCTACTTTTATTCAGCACCGGCGATCTCGGCGACGATCGCCTCGGCCACGGCTTTCGGATCGGGCGCCGCAATGATCGGCCGGCCGACGACCAGATAATCCGCGCCGGCCGCGATCGCCGCTGCCGGCGTCGCGATGCGTTTCTGATCGCCGGCGTCGGCGCCGACGGGGCGAATGCCGGGCGTTACCAGACACAGCTTATCGCCGACGATGGTGCGGACCTTTGCCGCCTCTTCCGGCGAGCACACGAGCCCATCGATGCCGATATCGCGCGCCCGTGCGGCACGTTCCGCGACAAGCTCGGGCACGGTCGCGGCATAGCCGGCGGCTTTCAGATCGGCATCGTCGAACGAGGTGAGCACGGTCACGGCGAGAATGCGCAAATTGCCCTCGCGGGCTTCCACCGCGGCCCGCATGGTCGGCGGATAGCCGTGCACGGTGAGGAAGGTAGCGCCAAGCCGCGCCACGCTTTTGACGCCTTGCGCGACGGTGTTGGCGATGTCGTGCAGCTTGAGGTCGATAAAGACCTGCTTGCCGGCGCCGGTCAGTGTGTGCGCGTAAGAAAGCCCGCCGGCGAAGGCGAGCTGATAGCCGATCTTGTAGAACGAGACAGCGTCGCCGAGCCGCGCCACCAGCCCGGCAGCCGCCTCGACCGAGGACACATCGAGCGCAACGATCAGTCGCTCGCGCGGCTTTAACTGCATGGCCCGGCTTTGGTTTTGATGGAGCATGATCTTTTCGGAAAACCGGCGTCCACCCTCGGATCAAGCCCGAGGGCAGGCTTTTTCCGGATCATGCTCTACGGCATGATGGCCGCCAGCTCAACCAGCCGTCGCGCCATCGTCTTTAACGACGCAGCCAGCGTTTCATCCTTCAGATTGTCGCGCTCGTCAAACGCCTGCTCGGCGCGTGGCACCGACACTTGCTCGGGAATGACGAGAGCGCCGCAGCCCAGCTCCAAGATCTGCCGCAGCGCCATGAGCGAACGCAAGCCCCCGCTCGAACCGGCCGAGGCGGCGCCGAGCGCAAAGACGCGATTCTTGAACGCGATATAGGTCGGCTCGCTGCCTTCGCGCACGCGCGACACCCAGTCGATGGCGTTCTTGAGAAGCGGCGTCACCGAGGCTGAATATTCCGGACTGGTGATGAAGACGCCCTGATGCGCCATCAGCATGGCCTTGAGCCGCAGCGCCGAGGCCGGCATGCCGGATGCGGCCGCCAGATCGGCATCGAACAGCGGCAGCGGATAATCCTCGAGCGAGATGCGTGTGACGTCGCCTTCGGCAAGCGTCAACTCCTTGGCCGCAAGCGCGGCAAGCCGCGCATTGTGCGAGCCGGTGCGCAGCGAGCCGGGGATGATCAGGATTTTGGGAGCGGGCATGTTCGAAAGACCGTCAGGCCTTCCGATACACCCAAACGCGCGCCGGCGGGATGTTCATCCAGATGCGCTCGGAGGCTTCCGCAGTGAAGCCGCCGAAGCGGCGCGGCAGCGGGGAAGCGACCGAATAAGTGAATTGCACGAAGGGCGCGCCGGGCACCATGAGGTCGAAGGCGTCGCGAATGAGTCGCAACCGCATCTTGATCGGCTTGGTAATTAGCGGCAGGCCGGACACCACGGCGGCGGCGGGCTGCATGAGCAGCGTCTCGAGCAGCCGGCGCAGGCTATAGGCGTCGCCCTGCACCAAAGTCGCTTCCGGATACCGGTTGCGCAGGATGCGGCAGAAGGTCGGATCGAATTCGACCAGCACCAGCCGCGAAGGATCGACGCCGGCCTCGACCAGGGCTTCCGTGACCGGCCCGGTGCCGGGGCCCAGTTCGACCACCGGCCCGGTCGAGTTCGGATCGACATAGCGCGCCATGGCGCGCGCGAGAATCTTGCCCGACGGCGTCACCGCGCCGACCGTCAACGGCCGCTCGATCCAGGAGCGGAGAAAGCGCACCTCATCGTCGAGCCGGATGCCTTTTCTTAGCTCGAACTGCTTGATCTGCCGCTCGATCTTCTTGCCGATGCCATCGCGCTTCTCCTCGAACAGCCGGATCTGGCGCCCGATCTTGCGCTCGATGATGTTCTTCCTGACTTCGAGGAGGCGAAACTGCCGCCCGATCTTCTTTTCGAATTTTTGCAGGGCCGGCAGTGGCATGAGTGTCACACACAAACCTTGGCACGCGACAAATTCATGTCGCTTTTTAAAACATTCAGGCGGGAAAAACCATATCGATTCAGGCGGAGCCGGTGCGGGCGCTAAGCCCGTCGAGGAACTCCTTGACCTTGCCGAGAAAGCCCGTGGATTCGGGGTGAGTTTCGGTCGACGACAGCCGGTCGAATTCGGCCAACAGCTCACGCTGCTTCTTGGTGAGCTTCTGCGGCGTCTCGACCACGACTTGCACATACATGTCGCCGGACTGCCGCGCGCGTAAGACCGGCATGCCCTTGCCTTGCAGGCGGAAGCGGCGGCCGGACTGCGTGCCCTCGGGAATTTTCACCTTGGTCTTGCCGCCGTCGATGGTGGGTACTTCGAACTCGCCGCCCATCGCCGCCGCGACCATGGACACCGGCACGCGGCAATACAGATCGGCGCCTTCGCGCTGGAAAAACGGATGCGCACCGATCGACAGGAAAATGTAGAGATCGCCGGGCGGCCCGCCGCGCACGCCGGCTTCGCCCTCGCTGGCAAGGCGGATGCGGGTACCGTCCTCAACGCCGGCCGGGATATTCACCGACAGCGTGCGCTCGCGGGTGACGCGGCCGGAGCCGGCGCATGAAGCGCAGGGGCTGTCGATCGACTGGCCGCGGCCGCCGCAATTGGGACAAGTCCGCTCCAGGGTGAAGAAGCCTTGGGCATGGCGCACGCGGCCCTGGCCGCCGCACATCGGGCAGGTCTTCGGCTTGGTACCGGCCTTGGCGCCGGAGCCGGAACATGCCTCGCAGGTTACCGACGTCGGAATGCGGATTTGCGCATTCTTGCCGGCGTAAGCCTCGTTGAGGCTGATCTCCATATTGTAGCGCAGATCGGCGCCGCGCTCGCGGCCGCCGGAGCTACGGCCGCGCGCGCCGGCCATGCCGAAAATGCCTTCGAACAGGTCGGAAAAGGTGGTGCCGAAATCGGCGCCGAAGCCCGGCCCGCCGCCGCCCGTGCCGTGCTCGAAGGCGGCGTGGCCGAAGCGGTCGTAGGCGGCGCGCTTGTCCGGGTCTTTGAGGACCTCGTAGGCTTCGTTGATTTCCTTGAAGCGGTGCTCGGCTTCCTTGTCGCCGGGATTGCGATCCGGATGGCAGACCATGGCCTGCTTGCGAAAGGCCGCCTTGATGTCGCCATCACTCGCGGTGCGTTCGATCGACAGAGCTTCGTAGTAGCAGCGCTTAGCCATCAGTCCTCACCCCGAGGACCGACGAAGACCCCATAGATGAAATCCGGTCCTTGATGAACGAGCACCCCCGTTTTGCATCCGGGGGTGCCATTCTGACAAGCGGCAACGGCATCAAGCGCCTCGCTGCATCAAGCCGATTTTTTATTCTTCTTGTCGTCGTCGACTTCGGTGAACTCGGCGTCGACGACGTCTTCCTTCTTGGCTTCAGCGCCGCCGCCGGCATCGCCGCCGCCCGGTTGCTGCTCACCGGCCTGCTGCTTGTACATCGCCTCGCCAAGCTTCATCGAAGCCTGCTGCAGCGTGTTCGCCTTCGCCGCGATCGCCTCGGCGTCGGTGCCCTTCAAGGCTTCCTTCAGATCCGCCATGGCGTTCTCAATGGCGCGGCGTTCGGCTTCGCCCACCTTCGAGCCATGCTCGGCCAAGGTCTTCTCGGTGGCATGGACCAGGGCCTCGGCGTGATTCTTCGCCTCGACCTGGGCCTTGCGCTTCTTGTCTTCCTCGGCGTGCGCCTCGGCGTCCTTGACCATCTTGTCGATATCGCCTTCGGACAGACCGCCGGACGCCTGGATGCGGATCTGCTGCTCCTTGCCGGTGCCCTTGTCCTTGGCCGAGACGTTGACGATGCCGTTGGCATCGATGTCGAAGGTGACCTCGATTTGCGGCACGCCGCGCGGCGCCGGCGGAATGCCGATAAGATCGAACTGGCCGAGGATCTTGTTGTCGGCCGCCATCTCGCGCTCGCCCTGGAACACGCGGATGGTCACCGCGGTCTGGCCGTCCTCGGCCGTGGAGAACACCTGACTCTTCTTGGTCGGGATCGTGGTGTTGCGATCGATCAGCCGGGTGAACACGCCACCCAGCGTCTCGATGCCGAGCGACAGCGGCGTGACGTCTAGCAACAGCACGTCCTTGACGTCGCCTTGCAGCACGCCGGCCTGGATCGCAGCGCCCACCGCGACGACTTCGTCGGGATTGACGCCCTTATGCGGCTCCTTGCCGAACAGCTGCTTGACGACCTCCTGGACCTTCGGCATGCGCGTCATGCCGCCGACCAGAACGACCTCGTTAATCTCGGCCGCGGACACGCCGGCGTCCTTGAGCGCTTGCCGGCACGGATCGATCGTCTTCTGAATGAGGTCGTCGACCAGCGCCTCGAACTTGGCGCGGGTGAGCTTCATGGTCAGATGCTTCGGCCCGGACGCATCCGCCGTGATGAACGGCAGGTTGATCTCGGTCTGCGTCGTCGAGGACAGCTCGATCTTGGCCTTTTCGGCGGACTCCTTGAGCCGCTGCAGCGCCAGCTTGTCGCGGCGCAGATCGATGCCCTGCTCTTTCTGGAATTCGTCGGCCAGATAATTGACCAGCCGCATGTCGAAATCTTCGCCGCCGAGGAAGGTGTCGCCGTTGGTCGACTTCACCTCGAACACGCCGTCGCCGATTTCGAGAATGGAAATATCGAAAGTGCCGCCGCCGAGGTCATAGACCGCGATGGTGCCGGTCTTGCTCTTGTCGAGACCGTAAGCGAGCGCCGCCGCGGTCGGCTCGTTGATGATGCGCAACACTTCGAGGCCGGCGATCTTGCCGGCGTCCTTGGTGGCCTGGCGCTGCGCGTCGTTGAAATAAGCCGGAACGGTGATGACGGCCTGATCGACCTTGGCGCCGAGATAGGCCTCCGCGGTCTCCTTCATCTTCTGCAGGATGAAGGCGGAAATCTGCGACGGCGAATAGGTCTTGCCCTCGATCTCCACCCAGGCGTCGCCGTTGCTGGCGCGCGAGATCTTGTAAGGAACGAGCTTCTTGTCCTTCTCCACCATCGGATCGTCGTAACGACGACCGATGAGGCGTTTAACTGCGAATATCGTGCGCTCGGGATTGGTGACCGCCTGGCGTTTTGCCGGCTGGCCCACCAGCCGCTCGCCCTCGTCGGTGAAAGCGACGATGGACGGCGTGGTGCGCATCCCCTCCGCGTTCTCGATAACCTTCGGCGTCTTGCCTTCCATCACGGCGACGCAAGAATTCGTGGTCCCGAGATCGATGCCGATGACCTTGGCCATGGTTTAAATCCTCTCTTTTGCGGCAGGTCGGGCTGGCCCCTGAAGGCGCCCAAAGTCCGACCCCCTTATAACTCATCGCCTCGCTCGCAGACCTTAGACCCGGTGGCCAAACGTCTTAAGTCGGGGCGATTTCCCTTGGTTCATATAGGAGGGCGTCATCGCCCTGCAAGGCAGGATTGCCCGATGCTGCGCCTCTTTCCGGCGCCAATACGCCCCGCGGATGTTCAAGCGCGGTGATGGTCTCTTAACGGTCTCGCGCACAGTCTCGCACGCGCGCGGCCGCGCTAGTCGGCCATTAAGGAAATACTGCCACGGATAGCCGGGGCAAAGGGACACGACCTCGGCCAGCCGAAATCGGCGCCAGATCGGGTCGTTCGCAGGCGTGGAGTTGCAATGCGCGTCAGTGAGGTTGGACGGGGCACGGCGGGGGGCGCGACATCCGCGCGTGCCATCGCCCTCGACGATCCGATTCGCAGATATTTCGAGGTGCTGCCGCGGCCGCTCCGCTTCCTCGGCGTCGGCGGGCTAGGTCTCGTCGCCGATCTTGCCGTCTTTACGATCATCCTCGGCCACGGACTGAACCCGCTCGTCGCGCGGGCTGTGTCGCTCGCCATTGCGACGGTCGTGACCTGGCGGCTCAATCGCGCGCTGACCTTCGAATGCAGCGGGCGGCGCCCAGCCGATGAAGCGCTCCGCTACGCCGTCGTCGCGGCCGCAGCGCAGGCCGTGAGCTATGCCGTTTTCGCGGTGCTCGTCGTCACGCTGTTGTCTGCCGTCCCACAGCTGGCTCTGATTATCGGCGCCGCCGCCGCCACCCTTGTCTCCTATTTCGGTCAGGCCTTGTTCGCCTTTCGGCCGCGGCATGCCGCGTGACGTCGGCGCCATGACCGGACTCGACCAGACCACCCGCGATCCTGTCCGCAGCATGGCCGTCGATGCAGACGTGTTCGTGATCGGCGCCGGCCCGGCCGGCCTCACCGCGGCCTATTGCCTGAGCAAGCAGGCGCGATCCGTCCTCGTGATCGAGCGCGATCCAACCTATGTCGGCGGCATCAGCCGCACCGTCAATTACAAGGGCTTCCTGTTCGACATCGGCGGCCATCGCTTCTTCTCCAAATCCAAAGAAGTGGTCGCGCTGTGGCAGGAGATCCTGCCGGACGACTTCATTGCCCGGCCGCGCCTGTCGCGCATCTACTACAACGGGAAGTTCTTCTCCTACCCGCTGAAGGCGTTGGAAGCGCTGCTCAAGCTCGGCCTGTTCACCAGCGCGGCATGCCTTGCGTCCTACGCATATGCGAGAATCTTCCCCGTGACGCCGGCTCGCACCTTCCATGACTGGGTGCGGAACCAGTTTGGCGAGCGGCTATTTCAGATTTTCTTCAAGACCTACACCGAGAAAGTGTGGGGCATGTCATGCGACGAGATTTCCGCCGATTGGGCGGCGCAGCGCATCAAGGGCCTCGATCTGGCGACGGCCGTCATCAACGGCCTCAAACGCTCGCTGCGATTTGGCGGCAAAAGCGGCCGCGACGACGGCGCCGACGCCGGCGCGGTCAAGACCCTCATCGAAAGTTTCCAATATCCGCGCAAGGGCCCGGGCATGATGTGGGAAGCCGCGGCGCGCCAGATCAAGGCGCAAGGCGGCCGCATCCTGATGGGCCGCGAGCTGAGCAAGCTCGAATTCGACAGCGCGCGTAATTATTGGCGTATCGAAGTTGCTACCGTCGATGGCGAGCGGGAGCTCTACACGGCGCGCGAGGTCATCAGCTCGGCGCCGCTGCGCGAGCTCGTAGAGCGCTTCAAGCCGACGCCAATATCGCTCCTGCATGCGCGCGCGTTGCGTTACCGCGACTTCCTCACCGTAGCGCTGATGGTGCGCAAGCCCGAGCTGTTCCCGGATAATTGGATCTATATCCACGATCCGAGCGTCAAGGTCGGCCGCGTGCAGAACTTCCGCTCCTGGTCGCCCGAGATGGTGCCGGACAATATGAGCTGCCTCGGATTGGAATATTTCTGTTTCGAAGGCGACGACCTGTGGAATGCCGCCGATAGCGATCTCATTGCGTTGGCAAAAAAGGAAGTGGCGCAGATCGGGCTTATTGCGCCGGCCGACGTGGTCGACGCCTGCGTGGTGCGCCAGGCCAAGGCCTATCCGGTTTACGACGAAGATTATCGCGACAACGTTGCCGCCATTCGTCGTGACCTCGAGGGCAGCTACCCGACGCTGCATGTGATCGGCCGCAACGGCATGCATCGCTATAACAACCAGGATCACGCGATGATGACGGCGATGCTTACCGCGCGGAATATTCTAGCCGGCGCGCGGCTCTACGACGTGTGGAACGTCAATGAGGACGCCGAATATCACGAAGCGGGCGAATCCGGCATACAGGAGGCGCTCGACAGCGTGCGTCTCGTTCCCGAAAAGATCGCCGCGGATCGCGCGGCCTAAAGTAGGCGCACCTCAAGCGGCAGCCTGCGTTGCGAGGTCCGGCAGCGCTTTGCTGCCGGGTGGAATTGGCGCGACAGCCGTAATATTTGGAGAGAGCGGGGACATCGCCCCGGACGGTGCCCGCGAAGGGCAAAAATCCCATGAAAACGAGTGCAAAAACAACGATCGAACCCGGGCGGTGCGCCGAGCCCTCGTTGGGACCGGGCGGCTTCAGATTTTACCCGGGCTACCTCGATCGCGGCCGGCAAGAGCGCCTTGTCGCCGTCCTGCGCGAGATTTTTGCCGCGGCGCCGCTCTTCACCTCCCGCATGCCGAAATCAGGCCGGCCGATGTCGGTGCGCATGTCGAATTGCGGCTCGCTCGGCTGGATGTCGGATGAGCGCGGCTACCGCTATACGCCGATACATCCAGAAACAGGCCGGCCCTGGTCGCCGATTCCCGAGGCGCTGATCGCGGCCTGGAGCGACATAGCGCGATATCCGCATCCGCCGGAGGCCTGTTTGATCAATTACTACGGGCCGGAGGCGAAAATGGGCTTGCATCAGGACCGTGATGAGACCGATTTCACCGCCCCCGTGGTCTCGCTTTCGCTCGGCGATTCCTGCCTGTTCCGCGTCGGCGGGAAGAAACGCAGCGACCCGACGCAGTCTTTTCGCCTTAATTCCGGCGATGCACTCGTTCTAGGTGACGAAGCGCGGCTTGCCTTCCATGGCGTCGACCGCATCTATCCCGGCACGTCGACCTTGCTCACGGAAGGCGGGCGGATCAATCTGACCATGCGGCGGGTGACGCGCCCGGACTATTCGCGGGCGGAACGGCCCGCAGCAACTCCCCAGGACCAGCGATGATGATTTCCTGCAAAATGCCCGCGACCCGGACGGTCGCTGGTTTCGCGGCAGCGGCGTTCGCCGTCCTCGTTTGGGCGAGCGTGGCGCCGGCCGCCGATGCGATTTTTCCGACCGGCTCCCGCGTCGGGCTCGTGCCGCCGCCAGGCATGACGCCGAGTCGCAATTTCGCGGGATTCGAAGATGCCCAAAACGAGGCCGCGATTCTCCTTGCCGCATTTCCGGCCGAAGCCTTCAGCGCGCTGGACAAATCCATGGTTCCGGAGGCCCTGAGCAAGCAGGGCATCGACAAACGCGAACCGATGGCGGTCGCCGGAACATCCGGCTTTCTGCTGACCGGCAAGCAAGCCGTCAACGGGACATCCTATAGCAAGTGGATGTTGGTCGCCCCGATCGGCGGCATCACCGCGCTCGTCACCGTGCGCGCGCCGGAGCAGAATAAAAGCTATACCGATCAAACGGTGCGCACTCTGCTTGCGACAGTCGCGGTACGCGCCAGCGTGCCCGACTCGGAGCGGCTGAGCATGCTGCCGTTCAAGGTCGGCGACCTTGCCGGATTTCATATCGACGACGTTTTGCCGGGCCGTGCCTTGATGCTAGTGGACACGCCGGCCGGAGGCGATCAATCCGCCAAGAAAGCGCAGGCTGCAAATAAGGACGCGCCGGGGCAGCCGGTCGATGCCCGTTTCCTGATTGCCACGCTGCCGGGCGGACCCAACGAAGCCAAGGACGATGACAACTTCGCCCGCGTGACGTTCGATCAGATCGGTGGAATCACCGACGTCCGCATCCAGGATGCCGAACCGCTACGCATCGGCGGTCAATCGGGCTACGAAACTCTGGCAAAGGCCAAGGACGGACAAGGCACCGAGCTTATGGTGGTGCAATGGCTCCGCTTCGGCACCGGCGGCTACATGCAGATGATCGGCATCTCGCATGCCGACCTGTGGCCCGGCATGCTGATGCGCCTGCGCAAAATTCGCGACAGCATCAATACCGAGTGAAATCCGGATTTTGCGCTTTAATTCGCGGGCGTCTTGCTATTGTCATTGCTGGAGGGCGCGGCCTTCGGTCCGCCTTTCGACACCCCGACCAGCGCCGGACGCAGCACCCGTTCGCCGATCATGTAGCCGGGTTGGACGACCTGGACGACGCTGCCGGCGGGCACGGTGGCATCGGGTACTTCGAACATGGCCTGGTGCAGGTTGGGATCGAATTTTTCGCGCTGCGGCGTGAATTGCCGGACGCCATTTTTCTCCAGCGCTTTGAGGAGCTCCCGCTCGGTCAGTTCGACACCGTCGACCAGCGCCTTGGCGCCGCTCTGCGTGCTCGTTCGCAATTCCGGCGCCACCGCTTCCAGCGCGCGGCGCATATTATCGGCGACGCCGAGCACGTCGCGCGCGAATGAGGAGATGCCGTAGAGCCGCGAGTCGGCGACTTCGCGCTCGGTGCGCTTGCGCAGATTCTCCATCTCGGCGAGCGTCCGCAGCAGCCGGTCTTTCATCTCCGCATGCTCGCGTTCGAGCGCGGTCGAAGGCGTCGGCTGGGTGGCTGGAGCGTCGGTCCGCTGCGGCCCGGCCGCTTCGTCCTCAGCGCGAGCGGTCTGTTCCGTCATGGTTTTTCCATCCTGTGACGCCCCGGATATCAGGGTTCAATCGACAAAAATCAAGCGTCGGGATCAGCCGCCCAAGAGCTTACTGACGACCTTGGCGGTGTAATCCACCATGGGAACGATGCGCGCGTAATTGAGCCGCGTCGGCCCGATGACGCCGAGCACGCCGACGATATGGCCCGCGGCGTCGTGATAGGGCGCCACGATGGTCGAGGAGCCAGACAGCGAGAACAGCTTGTTCTCGGAGCCGATGAAGACCCGCACGCCTTCGGCCTGCTCGGCGCGGCCGAGCAGATCGATCACCTCGCGGCGGGTTTCCAGGTCGTCGAACAACAGGCGCACCCGTTCGAGGTCGGCCACCGCCTTGAGATCGTCGAGCAGATGGGCCTGGCCGCGCACGATCAGCTTGCGCTCGTCGCTCTCCCCGCCGGACCAGCTCGCCAGGCCCTCGGCGACGATTTTTTTGGTCAGTTGATCGAGCTGGGCCTCGCTCTCCTTGAGCGTGCGCTCGACCTCGCCTTTAACCTCGTCGAGGGTGTGGCCGCGAATGCGCGCGTTGAGAAAATTCGCCGCTTCGGTCAGCGCCGAGGTTGGCAGGCCGAGTGGCACGTTGAGCACGCGATTTTCCACCTGACCGTCCTCGCCGACCAGGATCACCAGCGCCCGCTCGGGTTCGAGCCCCACGAACTCGATATGTTTGAGGCGCGGATTCGATTTGGCGGTGAGCACAACGCCGGCGGCGCGGCTCAAGCCCGAGAGCAAGCCCGACGCTTCGGTCAGCACTGCTTCGAGCGATTTCGTTTGCCCCGAGCCGGCGACCTGCGCCTCGATCGCCTTGCGGTCGTTCTCGCCGAGATCGCCGATCTGCATCAGCGCGTCGACAAAGAAACGCAGCCCCAATTCGGTCGGCAGCCGGCCGGCCGAGGTATGCGGCGCATAAACCAGTCCAAGCTGTTCGAGGTCGGACATGACGTTGCGCACCGACGCCGGCGACAAGGTCATTGGCAGGATGCGTGACAGATTGCGCGAGCCGACTGGCTCGCCGGTCGCGAGATAGCTCTCGACGATCTGGCGGAAGATCTCGCGCGAACGCTCGTTGAGCTGGGCGAGACCCAGCTGGTTCACGCTCAGCGGAAAATCATGGCTGGCCAAGCAACACTCCCCAACCGATTGCCGCGTCAGGTCCGCTATATATCACTCCGCTGCCGCCATCGCACGGGCGGGCGCCACGCCGCGCAACAGCTCCAAAAGCTTGCGCACCGAGCCGAAGTCCTCCAGACGATCGACCGCTGCAATGACGTTGTCGATATTCGCGTCGGCGACCACGCCCGGCGCGTAGCCGCGGAATTTTTGTTCGATCTGCCGGCGCGACAGCGGATTTTCCGGTGAGCCCAGCGGATGTTGGCAATAGGCCGAAAACGTTGCGCCATCGTCCATCACGACGTCCACTTTGGCTTGCGAGCCGGAAAGCGACCCATCGGCGCGAATCTCGACTTTCTCGGCGGCAAAGCGGCGCAGTTTGGGATCGTCGTAACGGTCGGGCTCGAATTGCGCCAAGGTCAGCGCACGGTCGTGCAAGATGACAGCCGCGGTAAAGTGCGCCGACAAGAGCGCCTCGAATTTCGCTTTATAGGTCCTAAAACCGCCGTGCATGTCGAACGTCGGCTGACTGAGCGCGATATGGACTTGGCGCACATGCGCGGCGTCGATCTTGTGCTTCTCGACGATGTCGAAGAGCGCGGTGTTGAGGCCCTGAATGAGCGACGCCGACGGCCACAGCCGCAACGCGATCTGCTCGAGCTCGAAGCGCTGGCCGAGATCGGCGGTCACGACGTCGGGTTTGCCGCCGTTGACATAGGCATTGTAAAGACCGCCGTCTTTGGCGGTGAGGAATTCGCGCGTGGCGACGAATTGTTGCTGCGCCAAGAGCGCGGCCATCAAGCCGGACAGCGCGCCGCGGCACTGATGGAATTTAACCGTCGGCGTGCCCCATGCCGCAAAGGTGCCCGCCGCCTGGCTGCCGGCGAGACCGAAGGCCCGCGCCATGGTGTCGGCATCGAATTTCAAGAGCGATCCGACCGCCGCCGCCGCGCCGAATGGACCGAGGATGCCGGGCCCGTGCCAGCCCCGCGCGCGAAACACCGGGTAGTCGAGACCGATGCCGATGCGCGTCGTTACTTCGCAGCCGGCGGCGATGGCGACCAGAAGGTCGCGGCCGGACAATCCATCACGCTCGGCGACCGCAAGCGCCGGCGGCACGATTTCCGGCATGATATGGGTCATGGTCGAACGGTGCACGTCGCACATCGTCACCGCGGTGACGAGATAGCCGTTGAGCAGTGTCGCCCCTGCGAGCGACAGATGCTCGCCCCCGATCACGCTCGATTCGCGCCCTTGCGCCAGTGCCGCGGCGAGCGCCGCCATCTGCCCGGTCTCCTCGCCTTGATGGCCGGCGACCGCGCAAGCGAGCGCGTCCAGAAGCAGTGTCTTGCAATGCTCGCGGATCCGTTCCGGCAAATCGCCATAGCGCAGCGTGGCGGCGAATTTCGCCAGCTTTTGAGTGGTTTCCGGCTTTGCTTCCACCATATCGACGCCCTCCGGCCAAATCCGGCCGAAGGTTAGGGTCAGCGGCGGCGGCTGGCAAATCAGCGCTGTGCGGCGGGCGCCGCCTTGCCCTTGTGGGGCCCATAGGCGACCCACTACAAGCGGGAAGCGCCGGTGCGTCGGGCGCCGGCAACCGGGAGACCTGCATGCGGCCGAGCCGCCGACAAGTTGACGAATTGCGCCCCGTGTCGCTGGAGCGTGGCGTCGTGAAATATGCGGAGGGCTCCTGCTTCGTAAAATTCGGCGACACCCATGTGCTGGTCACCGCCACGCTGGAAGATCGCTTGCCGCCCTGGCTCAAGGGCCAGGCGCGCGGCTGGGTCACCGCCGAATACGGCATGCTGCCGCGCGCCACGCTCGAGCGCACGCGGCGCGAGGCCTCGGCCGGCAAGCAAGGCGGCCGCACCGTGGAGATCCAGCGCCTGATCGGCCGCAGCCTGCGTTCGGTGGTCGATCTCAAGGCACTCGGCGAACGGCAGATCACCATCGACTGCGACGTGATCCAGGCCGACGGCGGCACGCGCACGGCTTCCATTACCGGCGCCTGGATCGCGCTTTACGATTGTCTCGCCTGGATGAAGGCGCGATCGATGATCGAGGCCGAGGTGCTGCGCGACCATATCGCGGCGATTTCCTGCGGCGTCTGCTCGGGTACGGCCGTGCTCGATCTCGATTATGCCGAGGATTCGCAGGCCGATACCGACGCCAATTTCGTCCTCACCGGCTCCGGCAATATCGTCGAAGTCCAGGCCACCGCGGAAAAAGAACCGTTCTCGGAGGCGCAATTCTCGGCGCTCTTGGCGCTGGCGCGCAAAGGCATCGCCAAGCTTGTCGATTTGCAGAAGATGGCGGTGATGTGAGCGAACCGACGCATTGGCGCATAACCGGGCGTCTGGTGATCGCGACGCATAACCCCGGCAAGCTTGCCGAAATGCGCGACTTGCTTGCACCTTACGGAATCGACGCCATATCGGCGGGCGAGCTTAAGCTCAAAGAACCAGACGAAACGGGCATGACGTTTCGCGACAACGCGTGCATCAAGGCGGAAGCGGCGGCCAAGGCGACCGGGTTGCCGGCCTTTGCCGACGATTCCGGGCTTGCGGTCGACGCGCTCGATGGTTCGCCAGGTATTCATTCGGCGCGCTGGGCGGGGCCCGACCGCGATTTCCGCCGCGCCATGGAAATGATCGAAGACAAGCTTCGCGACCGCGGCGCGACCACGCCGGAGCGCCGCAAGGCGCATTTCGTCTCGGCGCTCTGCGTCGCCTGGCCGGACGGCCACACGGAAGAATTCGAGGCCCGCGTTGACGGCACGCTGGTCTGCCCGCCACGCGGCGATAAAGGCTTTGGCTACGATCCGATGTTCCTGCCAGACGGCCACGACCGCACCTTCGGCGAGATGGCAAGCGAAGAGAAACATGGCCTGCCGCCCCGCGGCAAAGGGCTTTCGCATCGCGCCCGCGCCTTCATGAAACTTGCGGAGGCGTGTCTTGGCTGAGCCTGTCTTGCCCGGACCTGTCTTGGCTGAACCGGTAGTGGCCGATGAGGAACAGGCCTTCGGCGTCTACATCCATTGGCCGTTCTGCCTGTCGAAATGTCCCTATTGCGACTTCAACAGCCACGTCCGGCGCGAGCCGATCGATGAGCCGCGCTTCGCCCGCGCCTTTGCCACCGAAATCGCGGCCACCGCGGCCCGCGTGCCAGACCGTACCGTCTCGACGATCTTCTTCGGCGGCGGCACGCCGTCCTTGATGCAGCCGTCGACCATTGCCGCCGTCCTTGATGCGATTGGCCGGCATTGGCGCGTCGCGCCCGATGCCGAGATCACGCTGGAAGCCAATCCCACGAGCGTCGAGGCGACGCGCTTTCGCGGCTACCGCGCTGCCGGCGTCAATCGGGTGTCGCTCGGCGTGCAGGCGCTTGATGATCGCATGTTGGCCGAGCTTGGCCGCATGCACACAGCACGCGAGGCGCTCGACGCCGTCGCCATCGCGCGCAGCGTGTTCGACCGCTACTCATTCGATCTCATCTACGCCCGGCCGAACCAGGAGCCTCAAGCGTGGGCGAACGAGCTGAAGGCCGCACTGGCCGAGGCCGGGGACCATCTTTCGCTCTATCAACTGACCATCGAGCCCGAAACGCCGTTTTTTGCGCTCCACGCATCGGGCAAATTGCGTCTCCCCGACGAGGACGCCTCGCGGGCGCTTTACGATACGACCCAGGAGGTCTGCGCTGCCGCCGGACTGGCGGCCTACGAGATTTCCAACCATGCGCGGCTGGGCGGCGAATGCCGGCACAATCTGGTCTATTGGCGCGGCCAGCAATATGCCGGCATCGGCCCCGGCGGTCATGGCCGGCTTGATATCGACGGCGAACGGCATGCCACCGCCACTGAAAAACGGCCGGAGGCCTGGCTGATGCGGGTCGAAACGCAGGGCCACGGTGTCGTCAGCGACGAGGTCCTTACCCGCGAGGAACGATCCGATGAATTCCTGCTGATGGGGCTGCGGCTGGCCGAGGGCATCGACATCGACCGCTACATGAAAGTCTCCGGTCGGCCGCTCGATCCGGCTCGCATCGCCATGCTGCATGAGCATGGTCTGGTCGAAACGACGGGCGCCGGTCGCCTGCGGGTGACGCTGCCGGGCTTCCCGGTTCTCGATGCGGTCGTCGCCGATCTCGCCGCCTAGCCGATCACCGAAACTTTAATGGCCTGTTTTCGGCCCGGATAATTAATAAGCTGGCTTATTAATTATCCGGACGCCGAGCCGCTGAAACTGTGGGGCGCCGGGGAAATAACCTGCGGCCCCGAAGTAGCGACTCGGAGCACGGCAAGCCCCCGCTCATTGGTGCCGTCCGGCTTGAAGCGGAACAGGCCGTCGATCCCGGAAAAGCCCGACGGATTGGTCAGCACTTGCGGCGTAAAAGCCTGTGGCCCCTGCGTCTTCACCAGAGCGGCGACGAGCGCGACGGCATCGTAAGACAGCGTCGCGGTGCGCACCGGATCCTGGTTGTAGCGCTGACGGTAGCGGGTGGCGAAATTCCGGTAACCGGTGCCGTCCGGGGCTGCGTACCAGCCGCCGGCGAGCGACGGCGTCGCAAAAACCCGTGGATCGTCCCATAGACCGGTGCCGAGAAGCTGCAGCCGCTTGAGGTTGACGCCATCGGCGGCGAGGCCCTGGACGACGTCCGGCACGACATCGCCGCTGTCGGGAATGAACAGACACTCGGCACGCGTCGAGCCTTGCGCCATGTTGCGGATCGGCGCCGCCATGGCGGCCTTGTCATGCGGATAGCGTTCGAGCGCGACGATCTGGCTGCCGGTGCGCCGCGCGATGGCCTGTTTGAAGGCCGCTTCGACCACCGTGCCGTAGGGGTTATCGGGAATGAGCGCGGCGTAGGAACGCTTCCCGACCAAACTGGCATATTGCACGATGCGGTCGACGTCCGATTCCGGCAGGAAGCTCAGCAGGTAGACGCCATTCGACGCAACATTGGCATCGGTCGAAAAGGCGATCACCGGCACATTGCGCGGCCGCGCCGCCTGCGCGACGTAGCCGACCGATTGCGAAAATAGCGGACCGAGGATGATCTGGGCGCCGTCGTCGAGCGATTGCTGCGCAGCAAGCTGGGCGGCCTGGGCAGTGCCGCCGTCGTCCTTCACCAGGAGCTGGATGTTCGGATTATTGAATTCGGCGATCGCCATTTCCGCGGCGTTGCGCATCGACTGGCCGGCGAGGCCGGCATTGCCCGGCGCCGACAGAGGCAGGATCAGCCCCACTTTGACCTGGCCGGCGCCGATGGTCGCGCCGGGCGGCACCTGCGTGCTTTGCGGCGCCGGTGTCGTCGACAAATATTGCGAATTGCCCGAGCAACCTGTCAGCAGCGTGCCTGCCGTAGCCAGCAAGCCAACAATCGAGCGGCGCCGCGTTGGCATAGCCGCCGACCCCTGAACCTGCATTTCCGCGGACACGGCGGTTCTCCCCACGACGCCCCAAAACGTCGATGCTACGCCAATCAGACATATTGGCGGCGAATGATTAACTAAATGAAAAGGATAGAGAATTTGCCGCGGCATGACGCCACAAGGCGACCCGGTTAGAGTGATAGCAATGAGCGATAAATTCCGCAATCCGCCACACGGCAATGACGAGACGCCACGCCGCTATCTGCTTGGCGGCCAAGCCGTCGAGGTCGCAAGGCTCGCGCCCGGATTGCATATCGTCGCCACGCCGATCGGCAATCTTGGCGACATCACGCTCCGCGCCCTGGAGGCGCTGGCCGGCGCCGATTTGATCGCCTGCGAGGACACCCGCGTCACGCACAAGCTACTCGACCGCTACGGCATCGCCCGGCCGCTGACGCCCTATCACGAGCACAACGCAACGAAGGCGCGGCCGATGCTGCTGCGCCGGCTTGCCGGCGGGGCGGCCATCGCGCTGGTGTCCGACGCCGGCACGCCGCTGATCTCCGACCCTGGATACAAGCTCGTCCGCGCTGCGCAGGACGCCGGTCACACGGTCACGGCACTCCCCGGCGCGTCGGCCGTGATGGCGGGCCTGGCCGTCGCGGGTTTGCCGACCGATCAGTTCCTATTCGTCGGTTTTCTGCCGCCGAAGGAAGCCGCGCGGCGAACCCGCATTGCCGAGCTCGCCCGCATCCCGGCCACCCTGGTTCTGTTCGAAACCGGGCCACGCCTTGCCGCAACACTGGCCGACCTCGCCGCCGGGCTGGGACAACAGCGCGAGGCGGCTTTGTGTCGCGAACTGACCAAGCTGCACGAGGAAATCCGCCGCGGCGAACTCGCGGCTTTCGCCGAAAGCTACGCGCAGGATGCTCCTCGGGGCGAAATCGTTCTTGTCATTGCGCCGCCGAAAGCGAGTGAGCCGGTCGGCGCGGCCGAAACGGAAACGCTGCTGCGCCAGGCGATGGCGCGCGTTTCGCTAAAAGACGCCGTCGGCGAAGTCGCCGACGCCACCGGCCTGCCGCGGCGCGAAGTTTATCAGCGGGCACTGGCGCTGACGAAGGAAGCAAAGGACGAAAAACATGGCGCGCCGCGCTGAGCCGGGAAGGCCCGCGAAAGCGGCGCCGCGGCCGGAACGGGTCGCAGCCTTTCGGCTTGGCCTGTCGGCGGAAAGCCGCGCCGCCATGTTTCTTGTCGCCAAGGCTTACCGCATCGTGGCGCGGCGCTGGAAAACGCCGTTTGGCGAGATCGACATTGTCGCGCGTCGTCGCCGGACTCTCGTCTTCGTCGAGGTCAAAGCGCGGGCCAATCTCGATGACGCCGTCGAAGCGATGACCGATCGTGGCAAAAGCGGCATCGTCGGCGCAGCCGAATTCTGGCTGGCGCAGCACCCAATGACGTTAACGCCGAAATCCGCTTCGACGTCATCCTGGTGGCACCCGGCAAAATACCGCGCCATATTGCCAATGCCTTCGATGGCAGCCGTTAAGGCGTGGCCGCTCCGCCCGAAATTGCGTAGACATCCCCAATGGCCCTGAACGTCGCCGTGCAAATGGACCCGATCGAGCGGATCAATATCCGCGGCGATTCCACGTTCGCGCTGCTCTTGGAAGCGCAGGCCCGCGGCTTTCCGCTGTCCTATTACACGCCCGACCGGTTGGCGCTGCGCGACGGCAAGGTCTCCGCCAGCGTGCAGCCCTTATCGGTGCGCGACAAAGCCAGCGACCATGTCACGCTTGGCGAGCCGCGCCACGTCGCGCTCGATTCGTTCGATGTGGTGCTGTTGCGCCAGGATCCGCCGTTCGATCTCGCTTACATAACCTCGACGCATCTCCTCGAGCGCATCCAGCCGAAGACGCTGGTCGTCAACGATCCGGCCCATGTGCGCAACGCGCCGGAAAAGATTTTCGTCACCGAATTTCCGGATCTGATGCCGCCGACGCTGGTCACCCGCGACCTCGACGCCATCAAGGCGTTCCGCGCCGAGCACGGCGACATCGTCATGAAGCCGCTCTACGGCAAAGGCGGCGAAGCGGTGTTCCGGCTGCAGCGCGAGGACCTCAATTTCGGCTCGCTCTACGATTTATTCGCCGCGACCTTTCGCGAGCAATGGGTGGTGCAGAAATTTCTGCCCGCGGTGAAGGAGGGCGACAAGCGCATCATCCTGGTCGACGGCGAATTTGCCGGCGCCATCAATCGCGTGCCGGCGCCGGACGATCTGCGCTCCAACATGGTGCGCGGCGGCATACCCAAGGCGACCGACCTGACCGCGCGCGAGCGCGAGATTTGCGCCCGTCTCGCCGCGCCGCTGCGCGAGCGCGGGCTATTGTTTGTCGGCATCGACGTGATCGGCGGTTTCCTCACCGAGATCAACGTCACCTCGCCGACCGGCATCCGCGCGGTGAAGAACTTCGGCGGCGCCGATATCGCGGCGCTGATCTGGGACAAGATCGAAAAGAAGAGAAAATCCTAAGCCCGTGCCGGTGCAGCCGCACCGATCATAGCGCCTGACGGCTTGCTCACTGAGATCACCGCCAAAGCCGCGATGATACACAGTGCGCCGGCGACGAAGAACGCCGGCAGGTAGGTCGAATATTCCGTCCGCACGAGGCCCGCGCCGAACGCCGCGCTTGCCGCGCCGATCTGGTGACCGGCGAATATCCAGCCGAACACGATGCCGGCACGCTCGCGCCCGAACCGGTCCGCGGTGAGCTTCACTGTCGGCGGCACGGTCGCGATCCAGTCGAGGCCGTAGAACACCGCAAACAGCGAGAGGCCGTAGAAGCTGAAATCGGTGAACGGCAGGTAGAGCAGCGACAGACCGCGCAGCCCGTAATACCAGAACAGCAGCCAGCGCGGATCGAAGCGATCAGACAGCCAGCCCGAGCCGATGGTGCCGAAGAAATCAAAAAAGCCCATCATCGCCAGCACGCTCGCCGCCGTCGTGGCGGCGAGCCCGTAATCGTGGCACAGCGTGACGAAATGGGTCTGGATCAGGCCATTCGTGCTGCAGCCGCAGACGAAGAACGTGCCGAACAGAATCCAGAAGATCGGCACGCGCACGCAGTCCCGCAGCACGATGAGTGGCGACAGCAAAAGCGAGACCAGACCGACACCGCCGACGGGCGGCGCCGCAACTGCCGTCTCGCCATAGAGCGGCAGGCCAATGTCGCTTGGCCGATCGCGCATCAGCAGCAGTGCGACGATACCCGCAAGCGCAAGCAGACAGCAGATAAAGACCAGCGACATGCGCCAGCCGTAATTGGTGGCGAGCAAGGCGATCAGCGGCAGAAAGATAAGCTGACCGGTGGCATTGCTGGCGGCAAAAATTCCCATCACCAAGCCGCGGCGGGCGTTGAACCACCGCGTCGCAACGGTTACCGCCAAAACCATGGCGGTCAGCCCGGTGCCGACGCCAACCACGATGCCCCACAACAGAACAAGCTGCCACACCTGCGTCATGACCAGCGACGCCAGGTAGCCTGCGGAAATGAGGATCACGGCGCTGACCATCACCGCGCGCACGCCATAACGGTTCATGAACGCCGCGGCGAACGGGCCGAACAATCCAAACAGCATGAGCCGCAGCGCCAGCGCCGAAGAGATTTGCGCGTCGGTCCAGCCGAACTCCTTTTCCAGCGGCACGATCAGCACGCCGGGCGTGCTCATGGCCGCCGCCGTGATCACGGTGGTCAGCAGCGTGGCGCCGACAATGATCCAGCCGTAATGGATGTTGCGGCGGGCGAGCCACGCGGGCAGTGCTGTGGAGGCCATTGGTATTCCCGGGCAAATTAAACGGCGGCGAACATCGTTGCTATGTAGCTATGCCCCCGCTTTGAACCAGACTTGAATTGCTTACAGCGGGTGACCCGTCAAAGGCCACTCGGGATTTCAGACTAAGCCTTGTTCATGGATTGTTCTTGCTCCGCACCACTCCGCCTCCATGCCGGCGTTGGTCGGCGGCGGCCTGCACGCGCGGCCGGGCGAAGTTTCGCTCGCCCATCACGGCGTGCTGTTCCTCGACGAATTTCCTGAACTCCAAGCGCAAGCGCTCGATTCGCTGCGCCAGCCGCTCGAGACCGGCGAGGTGTCGATCGCGGCGCGCCAATCATCGCGTCACCTATCCCGCGCGCTTCATGCTGGTCGCGGCGATGAATCCATGCCGCTGCGGCCGCGCCGACGAGCCCGGCTTCGCCTGCCGCCGCGGTCCCAATACGCGCTGCTCAGCCGATTACCAGGGCCGCATTTCCGGGCCGCTGCTCGACCGCATCGACCTGCATATCGAAGTGCCGACGGTGACCGCCGCCGACCTCATTCGGCAGCCGCCGACAGAAGGCAGCCGTGAGGTCGCCGAACGCGTCGCGCTCGCCCGCGAGCGGCAGGCGGCGCACTATGCCGCGATCGGGCTATCGCATATCCGCAGCAATGCCGCGGTGTCGGGAACGGTGCTGGAAGACGTGGCGCGCCCGGATGCCAGCGGGCTTACGCTCTTGCGCGAGGCCGCCGACGCGATGCGGCTTTCGGCACGCGGTTACCACCGTGTGCTGCGTGTCGCGCGCACGCTCGCCGATCTCGACGGCATCGACAAAGTCGGCCGGGTGCATCTCGCCGAAGCGCTGTCCTACCGGGCGCTGACCGACGAGGTCAGGCGGGCGGCGTGACCGCGCGGCATTGACTGCAATTCCGCAACCGCTGAGCATCGGCCTTGACGACTGATTCGCGACCCTTGGTTTGAGCGTCCGGGATCGCGCCCAAGATCACGATGGAAAAACCGCGGCGTCCCCAGGCGTTCATCATCGCATCGACCGACCACGGCACCATGATCGTGAACCGGTTCGACCAGTATGCCTCCGCACCCGACCGGATCTACGGCGCCGGCTTTCAGCTTCTCAACAAGGCCTCGTACGATCCGGAAGAGGTCGCCATGCTGCTGACCGTGCTCAGTATCCGCCGCAAGCATTACGGCGACGGCGTCGTTGCGCTCGATTGCGGCGCCAATCTCGGCGTGCACACCGTCGAATGGGCCAAGCATATGTCCGGCTGGGGCGTGGTGATGGGATTCGAAGCGCAAGAGCGCATCTATTATGCGCTCGCCGGCAACATCGCGATCAACAATTGCTTCAATGCGCGCGCCATCAATGCCGCGGTGACGAACCAGCCCGGCTCGATGAAAATCCCGCGGCCGAATTATCTGGTCAATTCCAGTTTCGGCAGCCTCGAGCTCAAGAAGCGCGACAATACGGAATTCATCGGACAGCCG
This sequence comes from uncultured Alphaproteobacteria bacterium, assembly GCA_963731805.1. Classification (GTDB taxonomy): domain Bacteria; phylum Pseudomonadota; class Alphaproteobacteria; order Rhizobiales; family Xanthobacteraceae; genus BOG-931. The sequence goes on along the minus strand of CAVSWY010000020.1, from coordinate 285,760 downwards.
ATCGATTATTCCGAACAAAACATGACTGAGGTGCGGGCCGTCAATCTCGACTCGTACAATTTCCCGCGTATCGACCTCATCAAAATCGACGTCGAGGGAATGGAGATGGACGTCCTGGCCGGCGGCGCCAAAAGCATCGCCGCCAATCGTCCGATCATGCTGATCGAGGTCATGAAGACCGACGCCGACGCCTTGCGCGCGTGGCTGGAGAAGCTCGGCTACATCATCATTCCGAGTGGAATGAACATCCTCGCCATTCATCAAGACGATCAATGTCGGGCGAGCATCAAGATCGAAACGCCGGCAGAGGCGCCGGCGGGCTAAAACCGCCCCAGAACCTTTATCCAGTTCCGTTGCCGTGCACCACGCCGCGCATCCCGACGGCGGACAGGAACTCCTGCCGCGTCTCGGCGTGATCGCGGAACACGCCGAGCATGCGGCTCGTCACCATGGTCACGCCGGGCTTGTGCACGCCGCGGGTGGTCATGCATTGATGCGTCGCTTCCGTCACCACCGCGACGCCATGCGGCTTGAGCACGGCGTCGAGGCATGACGCGATCTCCGCCGTCATCTTTTCCTGGATCTGCAGGCGCCGCGCAAACACTTCGACCAGCCGCGCCAATTTGGAAATGCCGACCACGCGGTTGCGCGGCAGATAGCCGATATGCACCCGGCCGATGATCGGCGCGAGATGGTGCTCGCAATGCGATTCGAAGCGGATATCGCGCAGCACGACCACCTCGTCGTAGCCGCCGGTCTCCTCGAAAGTGCGCTTGAGATATTCGCGCGGGTCGTCGTTGTAGCCGGCAAACCACTCTTCATAGGCCCGCACCACCCGCGCCGGCGTGGCGCGAAGTCCCTCACGATCCGGATCGTCGCCAGTCCAGCGGATCAGCATGCGCACCGCGGCCTCCGCCTCGGCCCGCGACGGACGCTCGGCGGCGCTCGATCCGCGGACTTTTGCGCGCGAGCGCTTAAAACTCACAGCTTTATCCATACGATTTCTCCGGCCGACTTTCGATCGCGGCGCCCGACGATGAACCCCAAAGGGCTCGAGGTCCCGCATGTTAACAAAGCATAAACCCTTCCTCCAATCGCATCCCGGTGCCTGCGCCTTGGCGTTATCGGCGCAAGCAATAGGCAAGGTTCCGCGGCCAAAATCGCAGTCGCCACATCGATGAACCGGGGCTGGACGCGGCTCGCCGCCGGGCGAGCCGTTTGTGCCGAGCGGGGACAAAGACCATGCGGGATCGCGCCAGTTTTGGGAAGCCCGCGATTCTCAGCCGCCGGCTCCTCTCGCTTATCGTCCGCGCGCTCGCCATCACCTCGATGTCGTTCGCGGTGGCGTTCGGCTTTCTGTCGGGCGCGACTTCCCCTCTGGCACATTACGATCCGAATTCGTTCGCCGTCGGCGTCGCCGCATTGTTCGGCGCCGCCTGCGGCGGCATGGGCATTTTGCTGTCGCGCATCCGCCAGATGAAGACCGAACTGCGCGGCCTTGAGGCGCGCCTCGACGACGCAGAGGATCGCCACTGGGAATTCAAGGAGGCGCAGGAACGCGCCAAGAGCTTTTTCGAGGCGCAGGGCGACGTCATCGTCCGCCGCGACGGCAAAGGCGCGATCACTTACGCCAACGATGCGTTCTGCGCGCTGGCCGGGCGGCCGCGCGAGGCGCTCATTGGCACCGATTTCGCGCTGGCCGTGGAAGCGCAGGGCGAGACGACGACCCTGGCCGACGGCACGCGGGTCTACGACCAGAAAATCGCCGCGGCCGGCGGCGCGCGCTGGATTGCCTGGCGGGAAGTCACCGTGCGCTCCGATACGGCAAGCGAGATGCAAAGCGTCGGCCGCGACGTCACCGACCGCGTCAGTGCCGAGCGGGCGCTCGCCGATGCGCGCGACCAGGCCGAAGCCGCCAACCGCGCCAAATCGCGCTTCCTGGCGATGGTCTCGCATGAGATCCGCACGCCGCTTAACGGCATCCTCGGCATGGCCGACCTGTTGGGCGACACACCGCTGGTGCCCGAGCAGGCGACGTATCTGAAGGCCATGAAAACCTCCGGCGCCACCTTGGTGTCGTTCATCGAGGAACTCCTCGATCTGGCGAAGATCGAGGCCGGCCGGCTCGATCTCGCGCCGCGGCCATTCGCACTTTCCGCTTTTGTCGAGGAGGCGGTCGAGCTTTTGGGGCCACGCGCCCAAACCAAGGGCCTCGAAATCTGCAGTTATGTCGACGAGCGCCTGCCTTCGCGCGTGGTCGGCGACGCGGCGCGGCTGCGCCAGGTGATCTTCAACCTGGTCGGCAACGCGATCAAATTCACCGAAACCGGCGGCGTCTCCATCATTGTCGAACCCGGCACGCGGCCGGACGAGATCGTCATCGCGGTGCGCGACACCGGCATCGGCATTGCGCCCGAAGATCAGACCCGGGTCTTTCTCGAATTCGAGCAGGCCGATAGCGGACCGACGCGCAAATTCGACGGCATCGGCGTCGGTCTCACCATTTCCAAGCGCATCGTCGAGCGCATGGGCGGCTCGATCGCCATCGACAGCGTTGCGGGCCAGGGCTCCACGTTTCGCGTCACGGTGACGCTGCCGCGCGCGGGCGACGCCGACGAGCCGCCGGTGGCGGTTCCCGACCTCGCCGGAAACGACATCCTCATCGTCGCGCCGGCCGTGGTCGAAGCCTCATTGCTGGCGCGGCGCCTGCAGCGCTGGGGCGCGCGCACGACGATCGTGCCCGACGAGGCGGTCGCCACGGCGTTGCTGCCGGAGCAGCCATGGAGCGCCGTCCTCGTCGATCACGCGCTTGGCAGCGACGCAAGCGCGGCGCTGGCGCGCATCGCCGCGAAGATGCCGCGGCGGATCGTGCTGGTCACGCCGGCCATGCGCAACGAGCTCGCCGCCCTCAAACACGCGGGCTTTACCGGCTATCTGATCAAGCCGGTGCGCGCCGTCTCGCTGGCCGCGCGCTTTGCACCGGACGATGCCTTCGACCACGGACCCGCCGCCGAGCCTGTCGAAACGCCGAGCGTTGCGCCGGCCGCCGGCAGCCTGTCGGTTCTTGTCGCCGAGGACAACGAGATCAACGCGCTGCTGGTGCGCACGCTTCTCGTCAAGCTCGGCCACCGCCCGACCATGGCCGGCAGCGGCGGCGCCGCCGTGGAATGCTGGCGCGCCGCGCGCGATGCCGGCGTTCCGTTCGACCGCGTGCTGATGGATTTGCATATGCCGGGCATGGATGGTCTCGACGCCACGCGCCGCATCCGCTTGCTGGAAGCCGAGGACGATAGCCCGCGCACGTGGATCGTTGCGCTGACGGCCAGCGCATCCGCCGAAGACCGCGAGGACAGCACCGCCGCCGGCATGGACGGCTTTTTGGTCAAGCCGCTCGATCGCGACCGTCTCGCCGCCGCGCTCGCCATGCCGAGTGCCGCCGCAGTCGCGGCGTAGCGTTTAGTTGAGCATGATCTTTTCGGAAAACCGGTTCCCACTTTTCCTGATCATGCTCTACAGCCGACGCAGCGCCACCTCTTGAACCTGGTGGCTTTCGCTCTTTTTCAGGATCAGATCGGCGCGCGGCCGCGTCGGTAGGATGTTTTCGTGCAGATTGACGAGATTGATGCGCTCCCAGATCGAGGTGGCCGTAGCGATCGCCTCCTCGTCGGAGAGCCGCGCATAGCGATGGAAGTAGGATTTGGGATCGGCGAAGGCGGTGCCGCGCAGCGTCAGGAAGCGGCTGACATACCAGGACAGCAGCACGTCCTCCTCGGCATCGAGATAGATCGAGAAATCGAAAAAGTCCGAGACGAATGGAATGGCCTTGCCGTCTCTCGGCAAGCGCCCGGTCTGCAGCACGTTGAGACCTTCGACGATCAGAATTTCCGGCCGATCGATCTCGACCCATTGATTGGGAATGACGTCGTAGATCAAATGCGAATAGACCGGCGCGCGCACCGGATGCTGGCCGGCTTTGATGTCGGAGAGAAAGCGCAGCAAAGCCGGCAGATCATAGCTTTCCGGAAAGCCTTTCTTCTCCATCAGGCCTTCGCGGTCGAGAATGGCGTTGGGAAAAAGAAAGCCGTCGGTCGTGATCAGATCGACCTTGGGCACGTTCGGCCAGCGCGCCAAGAGCGCCTGCAGCACGCGTGCGGTGGTCGATTTGCCGACCGCGACCGAACCGCCGACGCCGATAATATAAGGAACCTTGGCGTCCTCGGTACCGAGAAAACCTTCCTGAGCGCGAAACAGATTTTGCGTCGCCGCCACGTAGAGCGAAAGCAGCCGCGACAGCGGCAGGTAGATGTCCTCGACCTCCGACATGTCGAGCCGGTCGTGCATCGAGCGCAGCCGGATGACTTCGGCCGGCTCCAAGGTCATCGGCGTGTCTTCGCGGAGCGTCGCCCAGTCGTTGCGCGAGAAGATGCGATAGGGCGAGACGTCGGCTTCGGTGCGTTGCTCCATTCGGTCGGACCTTAGCCGCTCTTGCGCGAGGCCTTCTCGTCGAGGCCCGATTGGCGCGTGCGCGCGCCGAGCTCGGCCTCGACCTCGTCGAGCGTGATGCCGCGGGCATGAAGCACGACCAGAAGGTGATAGAGCACGTCGGCGGCTTCGGCGATCATGCGGTTGTTATCCTCGCCGACCGCCGCGATGGCCGCCTCCACGGCCTCCTCGCCAAATTTTTTGGCACAGTGCGTTACGCCGCGATCGAGCAATTTGCGGGTGTAGGAGACGTCCGCGCTTTCGCGCGCGCGGTCGTTAACGCGCCGTTCCAGGTCGTGAAGGGTGAACGTCGGCATGACGGACTTCCTTATCACCTCTGCCGCAAATATTCTCTAGGCATTCTCATAACCAGGTTACAGATCGAGCCGCATCGGCAATCCGGCGCGGGCCATATATTCCTTCGCCTGGCGCACCGAATATTCGCCGAAGTGGAAGATCGAGGCAGCTAGTACCGCAGTGGCATGGCCCTCGCGGATGCCGGCGACGAGGTGATCGAGATTGCCGACGCCGCCCGAAGCAATGACCGGCACCGATACCGCATCGGCCACCGCGCGGGTGAGCGCGATATCAAAACCTTGCCGGGTGCCGTCACGATCCATCGAAGTGAGCAGGATTTCGCCGGCGCCGAGCGCCGTCACTTCGCTCGCATAGCCGACGGCGTCGATGCCGGTAGGATGCCGGCCGCCGTGGGTGAAGATCTCCCAGCGTTCCGTTTGGCCCGGCTGCGACACCTTCTTGGCATCGATCGCGACCACGATGCATTGATCGCCGAACTTTTCCGCCGCCTCTTTCACGAAATCGCGGCGCGCCACCGCCGCGGTATTGATCGAGACCTTATCGGCGCCGGACGCCAGGAGCGCACGGATGTCATCGATCGTGCGCACGCCGCCGCCGACGGTGAGCGGCATGAAACAGGCTTCCGCGGTACGCCGCACCACATCGAGCATGATGCCGCGATTTTCGTGACTGGCGGTGATGTCGAGAAAGGTGAGCTCGTCGGCGCCCGCCTCGTCATAGGCGATGGCCGCGGCAACCGGATCGCCGGCATCGCGAAGGTTGATGAAATTGACTCCCTTGACGACGCGGCCGGCCTTGACGTCGAGGCAGGGGATGACGCGGACCTTGAACATGTCAGGCCGTCGCCCGCGCGTCGCGCAGCAGCGCCAGCGCCGTCACCGCATCGAGCCGGCCGTCGTAGAGTGCGCGGCCGACAATGGCGCCCTGCAGTTTTTGCGCGCGCGGCTCCAGCAAAGCACGCACGTCATCGAGCGAGGCGAGGCCGCCTGATGCGATGACCGGTATGGAGACCTGTTCGGCCAGCGCGATCGTCGCCTCGAGATTGAGGCCCTTGAGCATGCCGTCGCGCGCGACATCGGTATAGACGATGGCCGCGACGTCGGCGTCCTCGAACCGCCGCGCAAGTTCGAGCGCGGAAAGCTCCGATGTCGCCGCCCAGCCCTCGACCGCGACCTTGCCATCGCGAGCATCGAGCCCGACGGCGACGCGGCCCGGAAAAGCGCGCGCCGCGTCCTTGACCAGCGCCGGATCGCGCACCGCCGCCGTGCCGATGATGACGCGCGCGATGCCTTTGCCGAGCCAGCCCTCGATCGTAGCGCGGTCGCGGATGCCACCGCCGAGCTGGGCCGGAATTTTCACCGCCGCGAGAATGCGCTCGACGGCCTGCGCATTCATCGGCTTGCCGGCGAACGCGCCGTCGAGATCGACGATATGCAGATATTCGAAACCCTGCCGCTCGAAGGCCAGCGCCTGGGCCGCCGGGTCGCGGTTGAATACGGTCGCCCGCGCCATGTCGCCTTGCTGCAGCCGCACGGCTTCGCCGTTTTTCAGGTCGATGGCGGGAAAGAGAATCACGGTTTCCATTTCAAGAAATTCGCGATCAAAGCCAGCCCGAGCTTCTGGCTCTTCTCGGGATGAAACTGCGTGCCGACGATGTTGTCGCGACCGACGATCGCAGTCACGGCGCCGCCGTAGTCGGCGGTCGCCACGAGATCGGCCGGTTGCGCCGGATTGAGCTGATACGAATGCACGAAATAGGCGTGCCGCCCTTGCGGTCCGAGCGTGAGCCCGTCGATCAGCTGGTGCGGCCGCGCGACGTTGAGCGTGTTCCATCCCATGTGCGGGATCTTCAGGTTCGAATCGCTCGGCGTGATGCGATCGACTTCGCCGGCAATCCAGCCGAGACCTTCGGTCACTTCATATTCGCGGCCGCGCTCGGCGAGGAGCTGCATGCCGACGCAAATGCCGAAGAACGGCCGGCCTTTGCGGCGGACCGCATCGTCAAGCGCTTCCAGCATGCCAGGGACCGCGTCGAGCCCGCGCCGGCAGTCAGCAAAGGCGCCGACCCCCGGCAGTACCACACGATCGGCGCGCGCCACCTCGGCCGGATCGTCGGTCACCCTGATCGGCTGATCCAAGCCGGCTTCATGCGCCGCGCGCTCGAACGCTTTGGCGGCCGAGTGCAAATTGCCGGAACCGTAATTGACAATGGCGACGCTCACCGCTGCGCTCCCGGTTCGGGAAACAGGCCGACGATGCCGGATGTCGCCGCACCGCCTGGAGCGGGCGGCTGCGCAGGCGGTGAAGGATTCGATGGCGCGCCGCCACGAGGGGAGGAGTCGAGCCAGATGTCGAAAAACCGCCGCTCGGCGTCTTCAAGATCGTCGCCGCTGACGATTCCGAGATTTCTCCAACCCCGGCGGCGCAGCGTGAAGCGCCGCAGCGTGCCGGCTTCAAACCCGACCAGCAGCGAGATCAGAATGCCGACGCATGCGATGACGAAGTCCGACGCGCCGACGTGCCGCAAGGCGGTGTCGAAGCCCCCAACGACAACAAGATAGATCAAGAGCACCAGCCAGAGCCGGTGACGCAGCATCCAGAACGGCGTGAGCAGGAACGCCCACCAGTAAAATCCATCGCGCACAAAGATAAAGCGCTCGGCGTCGACCAATGCGTCGGCGCCCCGCTGCGGCGGTTCATGGACGGTATAGACGGACATCGATTTCGTCTTTCAGAGACTTTGTCTTTAGAGCTAGCCGCCAAGCGTGCCTTTGGTCGACGGCACCTCATTTGCCGCGCGCGGATCGATGGCGACGGCTGCGCGCAGCGCCCGCGCCAGACCCTTGAAGCAGGATTCGGCGATATGATGGTCGTTGCTGCCGTAGAGTGTCGCGACGTGCAGCGTCACAGCGGCATTCACCGCGAAGGCCTGAAACCATTCGGCGATAAGTTCGGTATCGAACGGCCCGATCTTGGCCCGCCCGAACTCGACCTTGAACACCAGGAACGGCCGGCCGGATATATCGACCGCCACGCGGGTGAGCGCCTCGTCCATCGGCAGATGCACGTCGGCATAGCGGGTGATGCCTTTCATATCGCCGAGCGCCTGTTTGAGCGCCTGACCAAGCGCGATGCCGACATCCTCGGTGGTGTGGTGGTGATCGATGTGCAGGTCGCCCTTTGCCTTGACCGTGATATCGATGCGCGAGTGCCGCGCCAAAAGGTCGAGCATGTGATCGAGGAAGCCGATCCCGGTCGCGATCGACGATGCGCCGGTGCCATCGAGATCGATGGCGACCTCGACGTCGGTTTCCTTGGTTTTGCGCTTAACCGCGCCCTTGCGCATCGCGCTCTCCGCACCTGATCGCGGGCGTTTTATCAGGGCTTGGTCCGAGCCGCCACCCGCCGCTGCCGGATTTGCATTGCCGGCGGCCAACTCCTAAATCTCCCCTAACCCAAGGGTTTCCCGGCGCATGTCATCTCCCGAATCCGGCCAAACTGGCCATTGGCACGGCACTACCATCCTGACCGTTCGCAAAGGCGGGCTGGTCGCGGTCGGCGGCGACGGCCAGGTCTCGATCGGCCAGACCATCGTCAAGGCCAATGCCAAGAAGGTGCGCCGGCTCGGCAAAGGCGAGGTGATCGGCGGGTTTGCCGGCGCCACCGCCGACGCTTTCACTCTGTTCGAGCGGCTGGAATCCAAGCTCGAACAATATCCCGGCCAGCTCACCCGTGCCGCGGTCGAGCTTGCCAAGGACTGGCGCACCGACCGCTTTTTACGCCGGCTGGAAGCGATGATGATCGTCGCCGACAAGGACGTGTCGCTGGTGCTCACCGGCACCGGCGACGTGCTTGGAGCCCGAGGCCGGCATTGTCGGCATCGGCTCCGGCGGCAATTATGCGCTCGCCGCTGCCCGGGCGCTCGCCGACGGGCCGCTCGATGCCGAGGCCATCGTGCGCCGCTCGCTCGATATCGCCGCCGATATCTGCGTCTACACCAATCGCAATGTCACCGTTGAGACGTTGAAAGCGTGACCGACTTTTCCCCCCGCGAAATCGTCTCCGAGCTCGATCGCTTTATCGTCGGCCAAGGCGATGCCAAGCGCGCCGTTGCGATCGCGCTGCGCAATCGCTGGCGGCGGCTGCAGCTCGACGACAAGCTGCGCGAAGAAGTTCTGCCGAAGAACATTCTGATGATCGGGCCGACCGGCGTCGGCAAGACCGAAATTTCCCGGCGCCTCGCCAAGCTTGCCGGCGCGCCGTTCCTCAAAATCGAAGCGACGAAATTCACCGAGGTCGGCTATGTCGGCCGCGACGTCGAGCAGATCGTGCGCGATCTGGTCGAGGTCTCCATTGGTCTGACGCGCGAGAGAAAGCGCAAAGATGTGCAGGCGCGCGCGCAACAGGCGGCCGAAGACCGCGTGTTCGATGCGCTGGTCGGCGCCGGTGCGAGCGCCTCGACCAAGGAAGCGTTCCGCAAGAAGCTGCGCGCCGGTGAGCTCAACGACAAGGAAATCGAGATCGAGGTGCAGGCCGCCGGCGGCGGCATGCCGCTGTTCGATATTCCCGGCATGCCGGGCGCGCAGATGGGCGCAATCTCGATCGGCGACATTTTCGGCAAGCTCGGCGGCGGCCGCACCAAGACGCGGCGCGTCACGGTGCAGGATTCCTACGATATCCTGATCAACGAGGAATCCGACAAGCTGCTCGATACCGATCAATTGACGCAGGAAGCGATCAAGGTCGGTCGAGAACAACGGCATCGTGTTCCTCGACGAGATCGACAAGATCTGCGTGCGCGAGGGCCGGGTCGGCGCCGACGTGTCGCGCGAAGGCGTGCAGCGCGATCTCTTGCCGCTGATCGAAGGCACCACGGTGGCTACCAAGCACGGCGCGGTGAAGACCGACCATATCCTGTTCATCGCCTCGGGCGCCTTCCACATTTCCAAGCCGTCCGACCTGTTGCCCGAGCTGCAAGGGCCGGCTGCCGATCCGCGTCGAGCTGAAACCGCTTACCCGCGACGATATGCGGCGCATCCTCACCGAGCCCGAAGCCTCGCTGATCAAGCAGTATATCGCGCTGATGGCGACCGAAGGCGTGACGCTGGAATTCGCCGAGGACGCCATCGATGCGGTGGCCGATATAGCCGTGGCGGTGAACGCGAGCGTGGAAAATATCGGAGCGCGGCGGCTGCAGACCGTGATGGAGCGCGTGCTCGACGACGTGTCGTTCGGCGCGCCTGACCGCTCCGGCGAGACGGTGAAGATCGACGCCGCCTATGTGCACAAGCACGTCGGCGATCTCGCCAAGAACGCGGATTTGAGCCGCTTCATCCTCTAGCGAAAGCGTGGCAGCGGCGGGTCGCCGTGACGCGTTCCAAGCGCATGGCGTGCGCCGGCCTTTGCCGCTAAGCTTGCCGTTCCAGCCGGGGAGTGGCCATGCTGACGCGGCGCCGCTTGATTGCGCTTTCTGCCGCTTCGACCTTCGCGCCGAATATTTTCGCGCGCGCCCAGTCGAGCGCTTGGCCCAATCGACCCGTTCGTCTGATCGTGCCGCTCGCGGCTGGAGGACCGACCGACACGCTGGCACGCGTGGTTGGCGATGAGCTGTCGAAGCTGTGGGGGCAGCAACAGGTCGTTATCGAGAACAAGCCCGGCGGCGGCACCAATATCGCCAACGAATACGTCGTTCGTTCCGAGCCTGACGGCTACACCGCGCTGTTCGGCACCTCATCCCTGGCTACGGTCGGCAGCCTTTATCATTCACTGGGTTACGACCCGGCGGTGGACCTCGCGCCGGTCTCGCTGGTCGCCAAATTTCCGTTCTTCATGTTCGTGCCGAATTCTTCGCCGGCGAAATCGGTCATGGAATTTATCGCTGACGTCAAAGCGCATCCCGGCAAACGCGTCATGGGCTCGCCCGGCACCGGCAGCGCGCCGCACCTCACCGCAGAACTGTTTTTGCAGATGGCCAAGATCAAAATGACGCACGTGCCTTATCGCGGCGCGGCGCCGGCCTTCGTCGATCTCATTCCCGGCCGCATCGACTGCTATTTCGGCAGCGGCGAATTGCTGACCTATTCGCGGTCGGGCCAAGTGCGCGCGCTGGCGACGACGGGTGCACAGCGGTCGACGGCCGAGGCGGAATTGCCGACCATCGCCGAGGCCGGCGTGCCCGGCTACGCGGTCGATTCCTGGCAGGGCATTTTCCTGCCGGCCAAGACGCCGGCGGAAATCGTCAGCAGAATGAGCGCGGACATCACCACGGCGCTTGCTGTGCCCGCGATCAAAGACAAGCTGGCGCAGACTGCCTATGCGGCACAGGGCTCGAGCCCTGAAGCTTTGCGTCAGTGGTTAGAGGCGGACACCGCGAAATGGAGCGCCGTGATCAAGACCGCCGACATCAAGATCGACTAGTTCCTGACCAGGTCCTTGGCGTGTTCTTGCTTGATCTCACGGATCAGCGCCATCCATTTCTCGACTTGGGCGAGGATGCGCGTGTCACCGGTGCTGCTGCGCGGCGCAGCGGATTTCATCGGCGCGGCCAGATTGTCGGACATGAATACTCCTGCGAACAATGGCGCGTTGCGTTGGCCGCTTTTCGCAGACGAAATTGACCAATTCTTGCAGCTTGTGTGGCTTTCTAAGCGTTAAGGTTAATCAGCCGCTGCCGGTGCTCGATGTTTTCGCTACCGTGCGCGCCGCAAGCGCACATAAAGCGCGCCCTGCCCGCCGTGACTGACATGGGCTTCGCCGAAGCCGACGACGAAGTGGCGGAATTCCGGCAGTTCCAGCCACAGTGGCACTTGCCGCCGCAGCACACCACGCTCGCTGCGATCGGGCGGCGATTTCCCGCCGCCCTTGCCGGTCACCACCAAGACTACTTTGGCGTCCTCCGCCTGAGCGCCACGCAAAAAACCCAGCAACGCGGCATGCGCCTCCCGCTGCGTCATGCCATGCAGATCGATGCGGGCGTCGATGGCATCGCGGCCGCGCGCGACGCGTTGCTTGAGCCGCCGGTCGAGCGGCGCGAGCGGCGGCGATTTGACGACGGGCGGGGCTTTGTGCCGTACCGTGGGTTGCGCTGACGTGCGCGCCTTTCGAACCGCGTTTGGATCCGCCTCTTGACCGGAATCTACGATTGCCTGGGGCGCGGCCTTTGCCGAGCGAAGCGGCTTGATCGAGCGCACAAAACCGGACCAAAGCGCGCGTTCTTCATCGCTCAAGTGGCGGCGACGGCTCATTTTTTCCGCCGCGACTGGCGATTGAGACGAGGCGTGGGAGTCGTAGGCGTAACGGCGGCCGCGGGTTTTGCCGTCGGCGGCTTCGTTTCCGCCGGCGGATCGACCGCCGTGGGATCGACCATTGTGGTGAGACTGACACTGAACTCGCTAGGCCGTTCCGGCGGCAACGGCGTGTCGCGCCCCGCCGCAACTGGATCAAGCTCGTGCGGGATGAGCATGACGAATTCGCCGGCATGTTTGATGCGTCCGGCAATCCGCGCGGCTTCGTCGCCGGCTCCAAAATAAATGTCGGCGCGCGCCGGTCCGACGATGGCGGAGCCGGTATCTTGCGCAATGACGAGGCGGTCGAATTTTGTGTCCGCTTTCTGGTTGGCGATCGGCAAATCGGCCTGGATGAAGAACGGCGTGCCGTAGGCGTGCAGCGAGCGGTCGATCGCGATCGAACGGCCGGGCATCAATTCGACGCCCTCGCCGCCGACCGCTTCATCTTCGGTGGCGAGACCGGTAATGCGGAAGAACACGTAGGACTTATTTTCGTGGCGCACTTCCTTGGCCAGATCCGGGTTGGCCTCCATCCAACTACGGATGCTTTGCATCGACACCTGATCCTTGTTCATGATCTTGTCGTCGATCAGGACACGGCCGACCGGTGTATAAGGCCAGCCATTGTGGGAGTTGTAGTTGACGCGCAGGATGGTGCCGTCTTCCAGCCTGATGCGCGCCGACCCCTGGATCTGGGCGAACAGAACGTCGACCTGGTCGTGCAAATAGCAGATTTCGAGATGCCAGCCGTCGAGCGCGCCATCTTCGATCTCGGCGCGGGTGTAATACGGCACGATTTTGCGACGGCCGAAGCGGCGGCCGACGCGAACGCCCTTGCTAGGGAACGCATCCTTGCCGAGGTTGCGCCAGCCGGAGACAACAAGATTGGGCGGCCGACGATAGAGCGGCGCCGTGAATTCGCCTGTCGGCACTCGCGAGCCGGCAATGATCGGTTCGTAATAGCCAGTGAGAAAGCCGTCGCTGTCGCCGAGCCTGTTGATGCGGATGGGGCGAAAATTCTCCTCAAAGAATTTCCGCGCGCCGTCCTCGTCGAGCGGAACGGCCTGCCGCGCCAGCTCGCAAATATCCCGCAATGCCGAAGGAATTGCGGTCAAATCCCGTTCGTGGCGATGCTTGGCATCGAGCGTGCGGCAGCTCGCCAAGAAGGCGGCAAAGGCCGCGGCATGATCGTCTGACTCCCAGCCCTCGAGATCCGACCAGGTGACCGGCTCATATTGCGTGTTGGGGAATACGATGGGTCCGCGCTCTTGCGCGCGCACTTGACCTTGTGCCGTCAACGGCACGAGGAGGATACCGATCAAAACAGTGATGAGGCGCAAACCCGGACATGATGCCGACCGCGGCCTCATTGTCAGCCTCATTGCCCGGCTTCGGTCGCGATCACTTTCCAGTTGGGATCGCGCGAGGCAATATCACGCGCGAAGGTCCATACGTCGGTGACGTCGGTGACCTTTTCGGCATTGCCGTCGATCACGGTGCCGGCGCGGTCGCGCGTGGCTGAAACCAGTTTTGACACGAAGCGGACCGTGATCTGCGCCGTCGAGCGGTTGCGCAATTCAGCCGCGGTGATGGTCGAAGCGTCGATCGAGATAAAGCGCGTTTCAGCGGTCTCGCTGCGGCGTTCGCGCTCCGAGATGGCGGCATCGAAGCCGTCGAATACTTCGCGCGACAACAGGTTGCGCAATTGCTTCCGATCACCGCCGGCAAAGGCCGTCACAATCATCTCATAAGCGGTCCGCGCGCCGGTAATGAAATGCTTGGCGTCGAAATTCGGATCGGCGGCCACGATCGCGTCAAGACCCGCCGCAACGGTCGATCCGCTCTCGGCAATGTCCTTCCAGCGCTCGGCGGGCGGCGCCGGCGCGGCTTCAACGGGGCGCGGCGAGGCTTCAGTGGGACGCGGCGGCAGCGTGACCACTTTGTCGGCGGCGGGGCTGCGCACCGCATCGCGCGCCGAATACGGATCATAGGGCGGCCGCTCGCGGCCGGTACGTTGGCCCAGCACGCTGCGCAGACGCAGGAATATGAACACCGCCAGCGCCAGGAAGATGATGGTGTAAATGTCGAACACGTCGGGCATTCTTTCGGCAGCGCTCGTCGCGGATGATACGTCCCAATGGCGGCTCAAGCTGGCCGGCATGGGAGGAGTTCCGGCTTCCCACACTATGTAAGCACGCGAAGAAAGCCATCCAGTGGCCGCTGATCATGACCAGAGCGTGCCGGCGGCGAGATTAGACGATCATATCCGCCGCGCCAACAATGGAAGCGGGCTGGAGTGACACGCTTTTAGGCAAATCCGTCGGATTCGTCGTCGAGAGGCGGCATAATACCGTGGCGGGGGGCTATGGCGTCGGCATTGTTCGCCCGTTTCCCCTATGTTAGCCAAGCCGCGACCCATAGAGGCCGGAGACACGGATGTCAGCGACCAACGGCGGCCCCGCGCCGCAGACCGGAATGGCGCAAGTGCCGGCGCCGCAGATCGGCGTTCTGACGCAATACGTCAAGGATTTTTCATTTGAGAACCCAAACGCGCCGCGTTCGATGGCGCCGAGCTCGCAGCAACCGGCCATCAGCGTCAATATTGGGGTCGATGCCGCGCCCCTGACCGAGACCGACGTCGAAGTGACGTTGCGCCTGGACGGCAAGGCCGATTCACAGGGCATGCTGCTGTTCGGCTTCGAATTGCTGTATTCGGGAGTGTTCCGCATCGTCAACATACCGCCCGACAGTGTGCAGCCGACGGTGATGATCGAGTGTCCGCGCCTGTTGTTTCCGTTCGCGCGCGAAATCATTGCCACGGCGACGCGCAATGGCGGCTTCCCGCCGTTGCTTCTGGAACCCATCGATTTCGCCGCTCTCTATCGGCAGCGCTTGGCGACCGCGCAACCTTCGACGGCGCCGCTCAATCCAAGCTGACGTAATCGCGCCAGACCGCGCCCTCGCCGAGGCTCGCGATGAATTGCCGGTGGGCCAAGCGCTCGTCCGCCGTCAACCGCTCGCCAAGCGGCGCCGGGCGTTCACGCAGCACGATAGCCCCACCGCCGGTCGCCACGGGCATCGACGCTTGCGATAGAATGAGTTGCGCCTGCCGGGCGCCGATCAGCTCGATATAGACTTCGGCCAAAAGCTCGGCATCGAGCAGCGCGCCGTGCTTGGTGCGGCGCGAATTATCGATCGAATAGCGCAGGCAGAGATCGTCGAGTCGGTTGGCGCCGCCGGGATGCTTACGGCGCGCAATAAGAAGAGTGTCGACCATGCGCTCGCGATTTATCGCGATGCGGCCGGCGCGTTCCAATTCGGCGTTGAGAAAACCGAGATCGAACATGGCGTTATGGGCGACAAGATGGGCGTTGCCCAGAAACACGATCAGCTCCTCGACTTTATGGACGAACAGCGGCTTGTCATTGAGGAACTCGCGGCTCAGGCCGTGAATCTTGAAGGCCTGTTCCGGCATGTCGCGTTCGGGATTGAAGTAACTGTGAAAGGTCTTGCCGGTGGGAAAGCGATTGATGAGTTCGATGCAGCCGATTTCGACCAGGCGATCCCCCTGCAGGGGATCAAGTCCGGTCGTCTCGGTGTCGAAAACGATCTCGCGCATCTCATTCCGCCCGAATGCGAATCAGCGGTGACGTTGTGGCATTTTAGCGATGCGTTGCAAAATGTCTGCAATCTGCGATCGGGTGTGCTCGAAGTCCTGTGAACTATCGAGGATGAAATCGGCGCGCCGGCGCTTTTCCGCGTCGGGCATCTGCTGCCGCAAGATGGCGGAAAATTTATCCTCGGTCATGCCTGCCCGCTCGAAAGCGCGCCGGCGCTGCACATCGGCGGGCGCTGAGACCACGACGACGGCATCGCATCGGGAATCCGTGCCGGTTTCGAACAACAGCGGCACGTCGAGCACGACCACGGGGGCACCGCGGGCTCTGGCTTCCGCAAGGAATTTTTCCCGCGACGCGAAAACCAGCGGATGCACGATAGCCTCGAGCCGGGCAAGCGCCGCATTATCGTTCAGCACCATCGTGGCGAGCTTGGTGCGGTCGATCTTGCCGTTGGCGGTCGAGCCCGGAAACGCCGCTTCGATCAGCGGCACTGCCTCGCCTTCGTAAAGGGCATGGACCACGGCATCGGAATCGTGAACCGGCACTCCGGCCGCGGCGAAGAATTTAGCCGCAGTCGATTTGCCCATGCCGAGTGAGCCGGTCAGGCAAAGAATGAATGGTCCGGCGCTGCTCATCGCGCGAGGTATCCGTCCCGGCGGAGAAAATCCAAGGCCTGCAACAGCGGCAATCCCAGTACCGTAAAGTAATCGCCGTCGATGCGTTCGAACAATTGGACGCCGAGACCCTCCAATTGATAGGCGCCGACACTTGCGGTCGCCGCTTCCCCGGTCGCATCGAGATAAAGGTCGAGAAATTGCTCGGAGAACGAGCGCATGGTGAGCCGCGCGACCCCGACACACTCGAAAAGCACCTTGGCGTCCTTCACGATTGCAATCGCGGAATGCAGCTCATGCGTCTGGCCACGAAGCGCTTCCAATTGCGCGCGCGCCGCCGCGCGATCCGCCGGCTTGGCAAAGCATTCGGCGCCGTGTGCGAGCACCTGATCGGCGCCGAGCGTAAGTCGGCCCGGTAACGCCTTGGCGACCGCGGAAGCCTTTGCCAGCGCCAAATGCGCCGCGATCGCGCCGGGTACAGCGGAATTTACACCAGCCTCCAAGGCGCGCTCATCGAGATCGGCCGGAACTGTTTCGATCGGAATGCCCGCATTCGCGAGCAAGCTCTGCCTTGCCTTGCTGCGCGAGGCCAGCACGAGCGGTTCCCGGGCAAGCCAGAGCGGCATCGGCCAAGCCTCACGAGGCGCGCTGCCGGCGACGCTCGCCGAGATGCGCGAGAACCGCCGCGGCGGTTTCCTCGATCGAGCGCCGGGTCACGTCGATCAGGGGCCAGTTGTGCTTGGCGCAAAGCCGGCGCGAGGCCGCGACCTCCTCGGTTACGGCCTGCTGATCGATATATCGGTCATCCTCGCGATTGACCTTGAGGCCGAGCAGCCGATTTTGCCGGATCTGCACGATCCGTTCCGGGGTGGCGTAGAGGCCGACAATCAGCGGACGGCTGAGCCGCTCGACCTGCGGCGGCAGCGGGACGCCCGGCACCAAGGGGACGTTCGCCGTCTTTACCCCGCGATTGGCGAGATAGATCGAGGTCGGCGTCTTCGAGGTTCGCGAGACGCCGACCAGCACAACGTCAGCCTCCTCGAGATCGTCGGTCTGCTGGCCGTCGTCATGCAGCATCGTGTAGTTCAACGCGTCGATGCGGCGGAAATATTCGGCATTCAGCGTATGCTGAGCGCCGACTTTATGCGTCGATTCCGCGCCGAGATAGGCCTGGAACAGGTGCAAGACCGGCCCCAGAATTCGACAGATAGGGCAGGCCGAGCTCGCGGCATTTTGCTTCCAGCCGTTCGACGAGGTTTTCCTCAAGCAACGTATAGAGGACGATGCCGGGCGATTCCTCGATGTCCGCCAAGACCCGGTCGAGCTGTTTTTGGGTGCGTACCAGCGGGTGCACGTGTTCGACCGGCATGACCTTCGTATATTGCGCGGCAGCCGCTCGGGCGACCGTAATCAGCGTTTCGCCGGTCGCGTCGGAGATCAGGTGAAGGTGAAAATAACCTGCCGGCTGTGCCATGGAATCGATGGGACTCGAGAGGACAACCTGTCGATGACTGTTGAGAAGGCCATGGCTGGCCACGGGGTGCAAGCACCATGGCGGGATAACTTCTCCCTCCATCCACACCCGTGCCGCGCCTTGATTAAAATTGTGTCGTCCTCAGAGTAGCGGTGAAATGTGGACGACTGCTGCAAGACTGACGTTATTGAGCTCGAAAAATGCCCTAGAGTTGCCACATCCAGATTACCGGCATTGTACGGGGATATGTGAGTAAGCCGTGGATGGAATCTGCAAATGCGATTTATGAGTCCATTCAACCGACTAAACACTACAACAGACTCTAAGAATCTATTTTAGTGGGGAATGGAGCGTGCCGGATACTCTTGTGACTAAACCGCTCCTTCGTGCTCTCTCAGGCGCACGAGTTCCCATTCCTCCGATTTGGCTGATGCGCCAGGCGGGACGATATCTTCCCGAATATCGGGCAATTCGCGCTAAGAGCGAAAGTTTCCTCGATCTGTGCTTTAATCCGGAATTGGCGGCAGAAGTTACGTTGCAGCCGGTCCGGCGCTTCGGCTTTGATGCAGCGATCCTGTTTTCCGATATTTTGGTGGTACCACATGCGCTGGGCCAACGTGTCAGCTTTGAGGAAGGTCAGGGACCTCGGCTTGATGCGATCGAGGATCTTTCGGCATTGGGCCGACTTCGGCGCGAGATTGATCACGCGAAGCTGGCGCCGGTTTACGAAACGATTGGGCGAGTCAAAAAAGAATTGCCGTCTGATGTGGCATTGCTGGGCTTTTGTGGTGCGCCCTGGACTGTCGCAACTTACATGATTGCCGGGGGCGGCAGCGTCGATCAGCAGCCGGCACGGCAGTTTGCTTATCGGCATCTGGATGAATTTATGGAGCTGATCGAGATCTTGGTTGCATCCTCGGCAAGCTATTTGATCCGACAGTTTGAAGCCGGCGTCGACGCTGTGCAGATTTTCGATACCTGGGCGGGGGTTCTACCTCCCGATGAATTTCGCCGATGGTGTGTCGAGCCTTGCGCCCGGATTGTCGCAGCAGTTCGCAAGAGCGTGCCGAAAGCGAAGATCATCGGCTTTCCGCGCGGCGCGGGAACTAAGCTTCTCCGGTACATTGAGGGCGTTGCCATCGACGCAGTTGGGCTCGATTGGATGATCGAGTTGGACTTCGCGCGCGAGCGCGTACAGAGCGTGCGGCCTGTTCAAGGCAATCTCGATCCCCTCGTACTGCTGGTGGGTGGGTCAGCGCTCGACCGATCGATCGACGCAATTCTTGAGGCCTTTGCCGCTGGTCCGTTCATCTTCAATCTCGGCCATGGCGTGCTGCCGGAAACGCCGCTTGCTCATGTCGGGCAAATGATTGCGCGTGTGCGCGGTAGAACCTCCAAGAGCTGATCTAGGCGAACAGCGAAAGCGAAAGCGATGATGTATCAATGGATCAAGGCGTTCCACATCATCGCGGTGATCGCCTGGATGGCCGGGATGCTCTATTTGCCGCGGCTGTTCGTCTATCATTGCGCCGCGGAGAAAGGCTCAGTTCAGTCGGAGACTTTCAAGGTGATGGAGCGCCGCTTGCTGCGCGCTATCATCAATCCGGCGATGATCGCGACCTGGCTTCTGGGCCTATGGCTCGCCTGGCACGGACCTAATTCTCGCTACGGCTGGTTCGCTTCGGGATGGCTCGGCGCCAAGCTTATCCTCGTTCTTGCACTGTCCGGGCTGCATGGATTTTTCGCCCGCTGGGTGAAGGATTTTGCCACCGATAACAACCGTCATTCTCATAAATTCTATAGGATTATCAATGAAGTACCGACCGTGTTGATGATCGTTATTGTTATTCTGGCGGTGGTGAAACCGTTCTGACGTTTACGCGTTCCTAGTGCAAAGTTTGACTTGGCCCTTGCTTGAAGTGCGGTCTTTTCTTATCTTGGGGGCCATCCCACCCGAACGTAGGCGGATGCAGTTGCGTTTTGGCTCCAGCCAACTGGAGCCGCCGGGTGCATCAGGGTCCGGGGCCCCAAGCCCCTTACAGCCCAAAACCTGCGATCTTTCCTTCGCCCGCGACGCCGCAATCTCAATTCCGTCGCTGGCCCGATTTCCATAGGACATTCTGCATATGCGGGAAATGAAACTCCAAGAGCTCAAGACCAAGACTCCGGCAGAGCTCGTCTCCTTTGCGGAGGAGCTTGAAGTCGAGAACGCCTCGACCATGCGCAAGCAGGAGCTGATGTTCGGCATCCTCAAGCAACTTTCGGCGCGCGAGACCGATATCGTCGGCGAAGGCGTTGTCGAAGTGTTGCCGGATGGCTTCGGCTTTCTCCGCTCGCCGGAAGCGAATTATCTCCCCGGCCCCGACGATATTTACGTTTCCCCTTCGCAAATCCGCCGTTTCGGTTTGCGTACGGGCGACACCATCGACGGTCATATCCGCAGCCCCAAAGAGGGCGAGCGGTACTTCGCGCTGTTGAAGGTCAACTCGCTCAATTTCGAGGACCCCGAAAAGGCGCGCCACAAGGTCAATTTCGACAACCTCACGCCGCTCTATCCGGACGAGTGGCTGAAGATGGAATACGAAGATCTGACCAAGAAAGATCTTTCGGCACGTGTCATCGACATCGTGGCGCCGGTCGGCAAGGGCCAGCGTGCGCTGATCGTGTCGCCGCCGCGCACCGGCAAGACCGTACTGTTGCAGAACATCGCACACTCGATCACGCACAATCACCCAGAGTGCTATCTCATCGTGCTGTTGATCGATGAACGGCCCGAGGAAGTCACCGACATGCAGCGTTCGGTGAAGGGCGAGGTCGTGTCCTCGACTTTCGACGAGCCGGCAGTGCGCCACGTTCAGGTCGCCGAGATGGTGATCGAAAAGGCCAAGCGCCTGGTCGAGCACGGCCGCGACGTGGTGATCTTGCTGGACTCGATCACGCGCCTCGGCCGCGCCTACAACACCGTGGTGCCGTCATCCGGCAAGGTGCTCACCGGTGGTGTCGACGCCAATGCGTTGCAGCGGCCGAAGCGCTTCTTCGGCGCCGCCCGTAACATCGAGGAAGGCGGCTCACTCACCATCATTGCCACCGCGCTGATCGATACCGGCAGCCGCATGGACGAAGTGATCTTCGAAGAGTTCAAGGGCACCGGCAATTCGGAACTGATCCTCGACCGCAAGGTGGCCGACAAGCGCACCTTCCCGGCCATGGACATCACCCGTTCCGGCACGCGCAAGGAAGAGCTTTTGGTGCCGCCCGATCAGCTCAAGAAGATGTACGTGCTGCGCCGCATCCTCAATCCGATGGGCACCATGGATGCCATCGACTTCCTGCTCGACAAGCTGCGCAACACCAAGAACAACAGCGAGTTCTTCGACTCGATGAACACCTGACGCGCCGGTCTGCCGCGTCTCGCTAGCTGCGAGGTGGAATCTTCGTGGAGTTCGTCGGAACGCCAGCCTTCGTTTCGAGCGCCAGATCGGGGTCGACGAAACACATGCCCCCTTTGCCGACCGCGGTTTCACAGTCGGATGCGGTCGTATAGCCGCATTGGACCACCGCGTCTTTGTGACTGGCATAGCCGCACCACTGGTCGGCCCGCGCGCCGCTCGCCGAGCCTACGGTCAGGGCGGCGACTGCCAAGACGATCCTGTTTCGCATGTGTGGTCTCCTTGCTGCGCCCCGACACGCATTAAGCACAAAACATTCACGAAAGAATGGCAGCGTCAAGAATGTCGCACGGCGTCGATGGCGGCTTGGAGCCTGGCCGGATCGGTGACGGGCAATGAACAGGCTTCGCCGACGCAGACGAAAGCCTGGGGCGTCGGGACGATAGCGATCTTGCCGCGGGCGGGGTGAGACGTCGGGAGCACCTCGTCGGCCGCGGCGTGCAGCACGATGCGGTCGAGCGGCGGGAGCCGGCGGGCGGCGTCCAGCAAAGATTGCGCGGCAGGCCCCTCCCCGGCCACCACGATTTGGGCCGCGCGTAGCCGCAGATCGATGGCGTTAAGAAGCGCCAGGTGCATGTAAAGATTGTCCGCCGCCTGTGGCGCGATGGCGGCAATCAGCCGGTCGGCTTTTGCCAACCATGGTTCGTCGCCGGCGAGCACGGCCAAGCGGATCAAATTTTGCGCCGCGGCAGCATTGTGATTGGGCGTCGCTTCGTCGGTCGTGGCTGCAGGCCGTATCACGAGTCCTTCCGCGTCGGCAGCGGTGAGATAATAGGTGCCGGTCGCGGCATCGGCATAATCGCGATCGAGCGCGTGTTGCCACTCAAGCGCGCGATCGAGATAGGGCCGTTGTCCGGTCGTTTCGTAGAGCGCCAGCGCGGCGCGGATCATGGCGGCAAAATCGGAGGCAAGGCCGGGGAATTTGAGCTTGCCCTCGCGCCACGAGTGCCCGAGCCGATCGCTGTGGGTCATCGCCTGCGCGATGAAATAGAAGGCACGTTGCGCCAAAGCGATCCAGGAGGGTTTTACCAGCAACAGGCCTGCGTTGACCAATGCGGCGATCATCAACCCGTTCCAGTCAGCGAGGACTTTATCGTCGAGGCCGGGACGCACGCGTCTGGCGCGTACCGCGAGGAGTTTTTCACGCAAAGCGGCCAGTCGCGCCTCGTCAGCCTCGCTGCGCGGTTGCGGTTTCAGGCGATTGAGAATGTTGTGGCCTTCGAAATTGCCGGCGCGCGTGACGTCATAGTGATGCGCGAAGAACTCACCATCTTCGAGACCGAGCTGGCGGAGCACCTCGTTGTAGGACCAGACATAGAACTTGCCCTCCTCGCCTTCGGAGTCGGCGTCAAGCGATGCGCAAAACGCGCCCTCACCCGTTGTCATTTCGCGTTGGAGCCAGGCCACGGCTTCTTCGGCGCGCTGGCGATAAAGCGCGTTGCCGGTGCGCTGGTATGCGATCGCCAAGAGCTCGAGAAGCTGCGCATTGTCGTAGAGCATTTTTTCGAAATGCGGCACCAGCCAGCGCTCGTCGACCGAATAGCGGGAAAAGCCGCCGCCGAGATGATCGTAAATGCCGCCCTCGCAAATGTGGTGCAGTGTGATGTCGACGGCGGCGAAATAACGCGCCTCGCCGGTGCGCAGGCCGGCGCGCCATAACAGTTCGAAAAGAGCGGCTTGCGGGAATTTCGGCGCGCCTCGCGTGCCGCCGTTGACCGGATCGATAATGCCGCCGAGCTGCCGGGCGGCATTGTCGAGTTCAGTGCGGCCAAATGCGGCGGCGCCGGCGGGGTGCGCGGCGGCCGTTAGCCGTTCCATCAACGCGGCGCGGTTCTGCTCTATTTTCTGCGGCTCCTCGCGGAACAGACGCGCGATCTCGCGCAGCACGTCGACGAGGGCCGGTTTGCCGTAACGTGAGCTGTTGGGAAAATAGGTGCCGCCCCAGATCGGTTCGCCGTCAGGGGTGAGGAACATAGTGAGCGGCCAGCCGCCGTGCTCACCGAGATGATGCAGCGCCGCCATGTAGATCTGGTCGATATCGGGCCGTTCTTCGCGGTCGACTTTGATGTTGACGAAGAGTTCGTTCATCACCTGTGCGGTGGCAGTATCTTCAAAGCTCTCGTGCGCCATCACGTGGCACCAGTGGCAGGCTGCATAGCCGACCGACAGCAAGATCGGCTTGTGGGCCTGTTTCGCTTCCACCAGCGCTTCGGGTCCCCAGGGCCACCAATCGACGGGGTTATTCTTGTGCTGAAGCAGATAGGGGCTCGTCTCGTTGGCGAGACGATTTTGATGGGTTGTCGATGCTGGCGCTGACGTTGGCATGGGTGCATTTGACATGGGCGCAGTGTAGCAAGTAGCCCGCACGGGGCGAAGCGCGGAAGCGCCCAATGGGCGGCAACGCACGATATGCCGGATCGGTCCACCATCTTTGCCCTGTCATCCGGCCGGCCGCCCGCCGCCATCGCGGTCGTGCGGTTATCGGGCCGGCATGCGCGTGTTGCCTTGGAAAGCTTGACGGGGCGTCTGCCCGATCCACGCCGAGCGGCGCTGGTGCGTGTGCGCGATCCGGAAAGCGGCGAGGTGATCGACGAGGCGCTTGCTCTCTGGTTTCCGGCGCCGCACAGCGAGACTGGCGAGGACGTCGCGGAACTGCAGCTTCACGGCGGCCATGCCGTGGTCGGGGGGGTGCTCGACGCGTTGGGCAAGATCGAAGGCTGCCGACTTGCGGAACCTGGCGAATTCACCCGGCGCGCTTTTGAAAATGGCCGGCTCGATCTGACTGCGGTCGAGGGGCTCGCCGATCTGATCGGCGCCGAGACGCCGGCGCAGCGCCGACAGGCGTTTCGCCAGTTGAAAGGTCTGATCGGCGATCGCGCCGAGGCCTGGCGGCAACGATTGATCGAAGCGTTGGCGCTGGTTGAGGTGCGGATTGATTTCTCCGACGAGGCGGATGTGCCGGAGGATTTGCTCGGTCCAGCACTCCATGCTGCGCAGCAATTGCGCAACGAAATTGGAGCGGCGTTGACCACCAGCAGGCGAGGGGAGCGTTTACGTGAGGGCCTAGTTGTCGCCATTGCCGGCCCGCCGAATGCTGGAAAGTCGACGTTGCTCAATCGGCTGGCGCGCCGTGACGTCGCTATCGTGTCGCCTTATGCGGGCACAACACGCGACGTCATCGAGGTGCATCTCGATCTTGAGGGCTATCCGGTGATCTTGCTCGACACGGCTGGTATTCGGGACAGTGCCGAGCCCGTTGAGCAGGAAGGGGTCCGCCGCGCCCGCGCTCGTGCGGCAGACGCGGATCTCGTACTCTGGGTCATTGACGGATCGGCCGAAGACCGAAGCGGTTCTCTGGGGAAGGACCTGGACGTTTCGAAAGTCTGGCTGGTCGCCAACAAGATTGATCTCGTTCGATCGAGTGAAGAGGCCGCAAGGGCTGCCATAAGAAATGAATATGAGTTCAGTTGTTTAACCTCTGCGTCAACTGGGGTAGGCGTGGATTCTCTCCTGGAACGAATTGCCGAATTTGCGAAGACGTATTTTTCGACAGTTGAAACCGGCATCGTAACGCGAGCGCGGCATCGTCATTTGTTTGAAGAGACAGTGGCGGCACTTGATAGGGCATTGGCCGAGGCAGGGAGGCCTGGCGAGCATGAGGAATTGATCGCCGAAGAATTACGCTCGGCCGCCACCGCCTTGGGCCGGCTGACCGGGCGGGTCGATGTCGAAGATATTTTAGACGTGATCTTTCGCCACTTTTGTATTGGTAAATGATTCGTTAACGCGCATTTGCTGTGTTGTTTCACGTGAAACACGAGCTATCCGGGTGCTTTTGACCGGGTGTTTTGCCTTCGCTAAAACGGCCCGGGTTCTGGAGACTTCGATGGACGGCCACTTCGCTGTGATTGTTGTCGGTGGTGGCCATGCCGGCTGCGAGGCCGCGGCCGGAGCGGCACGTATGGGCGCCCGCACGGCGCTTATTACCCAGTGCTTCGCGACCGTCGGCGCGATGTCATGCAATCCGTCGATCGGCGGCCTTGGCAAGGGTCATCTGGTCCGCGAGATCGACGCGCTTGATGGCTTGATGGGCCCTGTGGCGGACGCCGCCGGCATCCAATTCCGGGTTCTGAACCGTCGCAAGGGACCTGCCGTGCGCGGTCCGCGCGCGCAGGCCGACCGGAAGCTCTATGCCGCAGCGATGCAACAGGCGATCCGGCAGACGATGAATCTGACCGTCATCGAAGGCGAGGTCGACGATCTTTTAGGCGAGGACCGCGTCGAGGGCGTGCGCCTGGCGGATGGCCGCGAATTCGCGGCGGGCGCCGTGGTACTGACGACCGGCACGTTTCTGCGGGGCCTTATCCATATCGGTACTCGGCAAATTGCTGCGGGTCGGGTAGGCGAGGCGCCTGCCATTGGCCTGTCGCGCACGCTCGAGCGGAAGGGTTTTGCGCTCGGGCGGCTTAAGACTGGTACGCCGCCGCGGCTCGACGGCACCACCATCGACTGGGCGTCCCTGGAAATGCAGCCGGGGGACGATCCGCCTGAGCCTTTTTCAGTCCTCACAGACCGGATCGTCAATCGGCAGATCCAGTGCGGCATCACGCGGACGACTTTGGCAACCCATGAAATCATTCGCGCCAACGTGCATCGCTCGCCGATGTATTCGGGTCAGATCAAAAGCCGTGGGCCGCGCTATTGCCCATCGATTGAAGACAAGATCGTGCGCTTTGGCGAGCGAGACGGGCACCAGATTTTTCTCGAGCCAGAGGGGCTCGACGACACGACGGTTTATCCGAATGGTATCTCGACCTCCTTGCCGGAGGAGGTCCAAGAGGCGGTCGTAGCCAGCGTACCCGGGCTGGAGCGAGCCCGCATGGTGCGGCCCGGCTATGCCATCGAATACGACCATGTCGATCCGCGCGAGCTGACGCCGGCGCTGGAGACCAGGCGCCTGCTGGGGCTGTTCCTGGCGGGCCAGATCAACGGCACCACGGGTTATGAGGAGGCGGCGGGGCAGGGCTTGGTGGCGGGTCTCAATGCCGCGGCCCAGGCAGGCGGCGCGGCGCCGATCATCTTCGACCGCGCCGAAGGCTATCTGGGTGTGATGATCGACGATCTGACGCGTGGCGTTAGCGAGCCGTATCGGATGTTCACGTCGCGCGCGGAGTATCGGCTGACGCTGCGCGCTGACAATGCCGACCAGCGGCTAACGGGCAGGGGGATCGCGCTGGGTTGCGTGGGCGCAGAGCGGGCACGTCATCATCGTACAAAGATCGCTGCACTTGAGGCGGCGCGCGCGATGGCCCGCGCGGTCAGCGTGACGCCGAGTGAAGCCACCCGGCATGGCCTTGAGCTGCGTAAAGATGGTCAACGGCGATCCGCGTTCGAGCTCCTGTCCTATCCCGATATCGGGATAGGCGATTTGGCGCGCATCTGGCCGAGCTTCGGCGATCTCGACAGCAAGACCGCGGAGCAACTTGAAATCGACGCCAAATACGACGTCTATCTCAGCCGCCAGGCCGCCGACGTCGAATCTTATCGACGCGATGAAAGCCTCCTTCTGGCCGACGATATCGACTACGCGACGCTGCCCGGTCTTTCCAATGAGGCTCGCCTCAAGCTGGAAGCCCAACGGCCGCGAACAATCGGCCATGCCGGTCGGATCGACGGTATCACCCCTGCGGCCTTGACCCTCCTGGCCGCCCATGTGCGCCGGCAGCATCGCAAACCCGCCAGCAAGGCCGCCGGCCGGTCTGCCAGTGGCGCCGCCTGACCTTGCGGCTGACCGCGCGCGCGGTCTCGCCCTGACGCCTGTTTCACGTGAAACAGAAGCTCGCCTCGATCGGTTTGTCGCGCTGTTGCTGCAGCGGCAACAGCACACGAATTTAATCGCCCCCTCGACTGAGCCGACAATTTGGACGCGGCACATTGCCGACTCGCTGCAGCTTCTCAACCTCGCGCCGAATGCAAAAATCTGGGTCGATCTCGGCTCGGGCGGCGGCTTTCCTGGCTTGGTCATCGCCTGCGCGCTCGCGGATAGGCCGGGGGTCCAAGTCCACCTGGTCGAAAGCATTGGCAAGAAGGCGGTCTTCCTGCGCGAGGCCGCACGACTCTGCGATGCGCCGGCCATTGTGCACGCCGAACGGATTGCGGATTTCGTCAAGCACGCGCCAAGCCACATCGATGTTGTGACGGCGCGGGCGTTAGCGCCGCTCAATAAATTGTTTCGAGAGGCGTCGCCGCTGTTGAAAAAGAGAGCCATAGGGCTGTTTCCCAAGGGACAAGATGTTGCCGCTGAATTGACCGAAGCCGCTAAATGTTGGAAGATTCAAATGACTTTGGTGCCGAGTCGAACCGATCCCAAGGCCAGAATCGTGGTCGCGCGGGGTTGATAGATACAGCTACCGATTGCAATAAATCAACTTATAGTTGTCACTCTTTTTTGGATGTGCTGCGATGACTGACACTCCTGAGCAATCTCGTGTCGTCCCATTCACCGTGCCCGAACGCGGAGCGGCGAGACCGCCCCGCGTCCTCGCTGTCGCCAACCAAAAAGGCGGTGTCGGCAAGACTACGACTGCGATCAATCTTGGCACCGCGCTTGCCGCGATCGGCGAAGACGTTCTGATCGTCGATCTCGATCCCCAGGGGAATGCCTCGACCGGCCTCGGCATCGACCGCCGCAACCGGCGCTACTCGACCTATGACGTGCTGACGGGCGAGGCGTCCCTGCGTGACGCGATCGTCGCGACCGCGGTGCCGCGCCTTCATCTCGCGCCGTCGACGCTCGACCTTTCCGGTCTTGAGCTCGAGATCGGCCAGGCGCGCGACCGGGCATTCCGCCTGCGCAGCGCGCTCACTCCTCTGAACACGATCGGCAGCACCAAATTCACCTATGTGCTGGTCGACTGCCCGCCTTCACTCAATCTGCTCACGGTGAATGCCATGGCGGCGGCGAACGCCATCCTGGTGCCGCTGCAATGCGAATTCTTTGCGCTCGAGGGTTTGTCGCAACTGCTCAAGACCGTGGAGTCGGTACGCGAACAGCTCAACCCGGATCTCACGATCCATGGCATCGTGCTGACGATGTTCGACGCGCGCAATAATCTGTCGGGACAAGTAGTCGCCGACGTGCGCGAATTCATGGGCGCGAAAGTCTACGACACGGTCATTCCGCGCAACGTGCGTGTCTCGGAAGCGCCGTCCTACGGCAAGCCGGTTCTTGTCTACGATCTCAAATGCAGCGGCAGTGAAGCCTATCTGCGGCTCGCGACCGAAATCATCCAACGAGAGAAAAGACTTTGTGCCGGATGAGGCCTGTGAATGAGTGACGGCTTGGAGAAGACGGCGATGGCGGACGATACGACGCGATCGCGATTAGGACGGGGCCTCGCGACCTTGATCGGAGAAGTCTCGGCCGAGACTTCGGTCGAGCGACCGCGCGGACAGCGTCGCGTGCCGACCGAGGCATTGCGGCCCAATGCGCGCAACCCGCGGCGGGTCTTCTCCAACACCGAGCTTGACGAACTGGTCGCCTCGCTGCGCGAGCGCGGCATTATCCAGCCGATCGTCGCGCGGCCGGTGCGCGGCACTCATGACGCTTATGAGATCATCGCCGGCGAGCGCCGCTGGCGCGCGGCACAGCGTGCCGGTATGCACGAGGTGCCGGTCGTCATCATCGACGCGACTGATGACGAGGCGCTGCAGCTTGCCATCATCGAGAACGTACAGCGCGCTAATCTCAATCCACTCGAAGAAGCCGAAGGTTATCGTGCGCTTATCCGGGATTTCAGTCACAGCCAGGACGATGTCGCCCGGCTGGTCGGCAAAAGCCGCAGCTATGTTGCCAATACGCTCCGATTGCAGACGCTACCCGATCCGGTCAAGGAGCATATCCACGCTGGCCGACTCGACGCCGGCCACGCTCGCGCTTTGGTGGGTCACCACGATGCAGAGCGCCTGGCGGATGAAATCGTTTCTCGCGGGCTCAATGTGCGCCAAGTCGAAGCGCTGGCCCGCGAAGCCGGCAAGAACGCCAACGGTCACGGCAACGGCCGGAAATCGCTGGCACGCGTTGAGAAGAACGCCAATCTTGTCGCGCTGGAAAAGCGCGTTTCCGATGCGCTCGGCTTGGCGGTGAGCATCAACGATCGCGGCCGCGGTGGCGTGCTCAGCATCCGCTATCGCAACCTTGACCAGCTCGACGACGTGCTGCGCCGGCTGGAAAAAAAGCGCTGAGCTGAAACAACAATTACCCGCGCGCCTGCCACGCCGCCTTGAAGGCCCTGCGCTTTGCGGGGTCATAGAGACTCGGATAGTCGTAAGTCAGCGGCTTTGACGGCTCGATATGCAGGGCAGCAAAAACCGGCCCCTCCTGTTCGAGCACGTGGGCTACTTGCTGCGCGAAGAGGTCGAGATCGGTGAAATCATAAACCGCGGCATAGCCGGCGGCCCGTGCCAAGCCCGCGAAATCCACTTTCGGAGATGGAATGGGATGCCCGCCATTGGCTTCGTAGGTCTCGTTTTGCGCGACCAGATGAATGAGGTTCTTCGGAGCGACCGCGGCGATGGTGACCAGGCTGCCGAGATTCATGAGAAGCGAGCCGTCGCCCTGTAAAACGACGACACGCCGGTCTGGCCGGCCAAGCGCCAGCCCAAGTCCGTGCGAGGAATCCAAGCCCATCGCGCCGATCGACGTATAATTGAGCACGCGCGGCGCCACGCCGACCCAATCCACCGCTGAGCTATAGGTGGCGACAACCGCTTCATCGCTGATGTGGCGAGCCAGCACGTGGAAACATTCGTCGCGCTTCATCATGCCGGGCTCCTCCCGATCAGGAATGCGACCGGTTCCAAGTCGCTATACGCATTCTCGATCGCCGGCTGGATTTTTGCGACATCGGCGTCGACGCTGATGAGGTGATGCGCGATGCCCATGTCGTCGAGAATCGGCTCTATGATACGGACACCGTAACGCGACGAGGCGCGCGGCTCCCGCTCCGGCTCATGCTGCAGAAGTCCAACCATCATGCAGATCGGTTGCTTGTACTCGACCGCGATGCCGCGGATGGCGTTGATCGAATCAAGAAAGCCGGTGTGCTGGATGAGAATGAGCGCTCGCTTGTCGCAATACGACAGCCCGGAAGCGATCCCGACGCATTCGTCCTCCTTGCAGACACGGATGAGCCGGAGGTCTTTGTCTTGCGCGATCGGCGCCAGCAATCCGGAGCTGGTGGTTATGTCCGGCACCGATAGGACAAACTCGATCGCGCCTGCCTTGATTGCGGCGATGATATGGGTCCCGCTGAGAACCATAGGCGAATCCTCTTTCGGTCGCGAAAGTTTCTGGCCACGGAGGGTAGACTGGAATGAGGCCAGCAAAAAGCCGGCACAAGAGGCCGGCTTTTCCTTAACTCGATTTGACGTGCGCTATTTGTGGTGCCGTGCCGGCGCGGGCGGCGTGCCGTCCGTCCAGGCGTCGTGAGGCAACATCGCATCGACGATATAGCCGCCGATGAAAGGCACAATGCAGTCGCCAACGCCGTCGTACATTTCGCGCGGCGTAAGCGGGCGATTGAGCATGACGGTTCCGACAAACGGATAGACGACAGCGCAGGCATAGGTCGTCACCGCGTAGGCAGTCCCAATGGGCATAAACCGGTGTGCCGGTGTGCCGTGCTTATGAGCCAAATAATAGCCCGCAGCGCCGGTGCCTGCGCCGACCGCAGCGCCACCCCAAAAAAGCCGCGGATCCTGGCCGCGCGTCAGCCAGGTCCAAAACGTATTCCAATTGTTGTCTTGTGCCCGCGCCGCCTGTGGCAGCAGCCCAAGCGCAAAAATCAGGGCCAGCGCAGCAATGATTGTCCGCTTCATTATGGTGACTCCCCCGCCATACCGGCAGGCCGAAAAGCGGCGCGGTATGGTTAATGCCATCGTGAATGCGTCGGCGACGGCTGTCGAGAGAGCGACTCCCGCAAATGCACGAATTCCGGGCGCCCGTGTTTATTTGGCAACGAATTATCCCCAGGACACTGGGGCACTGTGCCGGCGAATACCTATTCTGCCGCCGTCCGACCCGCGCCGCCCGAACCAAAACGCTGTTCGATGTAGTCGACAACGATTTTCTGGAAGTCGGCGGCGACTGTTGGGCCGCGTAGCGTCATGGCCTTCTTGCCGTCGATAAACACGGGCGCAGTCGGTTGCTCGCCCGTCCCCGGTAGGGAAATACCGATATCGGCGTGCTTGGATTCGCCGGGGCCGTTGACGATGCAGCCCATGACCGCGACGTTGAGTCCTTCGACCCCCGGATAGCGCGTCTTCCACTCCGGCATTGAGTCGCGAATAAAACCCTGAATGCTGGAGGCAAGCTCCTGAAAAGTGGTCGAGGTGGTCCGGCCGCAGCCCGGACAGGCGGCGACCAGCGGCACGAACGTGCGCAGCCCGAGCGTCTGCAACAACTCCTGCGCGACCTTGACTTCCAAGGTGCGGTCGCCATTCGGCTCGGGCGTGAGCGAGATGCGGATGGTGTCGCCGATACCTTGCTGCAGCAACACGCCCATCGCCGCCGACGAGGCGACGATGCCCTTCGAGCCCATGCCGGCCTCGGTAAGGCCGAGATGCAGCGCATAATTTGAGCGCCGCGCCAGCTCGCCGTAAACCCCGATCAAATCCTGCACGGCCGATACCTTGGCCGAAAGGATGATCTTGGAACGCGGCAAGCCGATCTCTTCCGCACGTTCCGCGGAGAGCAGGGCCGATTGCACCATGGCTTCGCGCGTCACGTCGCGAGCGTCCACGGGATGGTTCGATCGCGAGTTTTCATCCATCAAGTGGGTGAGAAGTTCCTGGTCGAGCGAGCCCCAATTGGCGCCGATGCGTACCGGCTTGTCATGGCGGATCGCGGTTTCGACGATGGCGCTGAACTGCCGGTCCTTCTTTTCCTTGAAGCCGACATTGCCGGGATTGATGCGGTATTTGTCGAGTGCTTCGGCGCAGGCGGGATGATCGGCGAGAAGTTTATGGCCGATATAGTGGAAGTCGCCGACGATCGGCACGTCGACGTTCATCTTGAGGAGTTGCTCCTTGATGTGAGGAACCGCCGCGGCGGCCTCGTCGCGGTCGACGGTAATCCGCACGATCTCCGAGCCGGCGCGTGCCAGCGCCGCGACCTGCTTCGCAGTCCCCGTGGCATCGGCCGTGTCGGTATTCGTCATCGACTGCACCACAACAGGTGCACCACCGCCCACGGTGACCTTGCCGACCTTGACGGCAACGGTCTGATGCCTTTCGGCCGGGCCGGAAAACTCCATCATAGCCAAGTCCTTACAGAGAAAATGCTTCAGTTCGATGACCCTTCATTCCTGGGGAGGAAGGGGGTTAGCCCAGCTCATATAGCGTCACCGCGGCCGGTTGACGAGGAGGAGGCCCACGGCCACCAGCGCTACCGCTACGGCAAAAGCCGGCGTCAGCGGCTCGTTCAGTACAATATGACCGGCTGCGACGCCGAATAGCGGGGCCAGGAAGGTGAAGACCGACAGCCGGGCGGCCGAATAACGCACCACCAGCGCAAACCAGACCGCGAATGTGACACTCACGACCCAGACGGTCTGGTAGGCGAAGGCGCCTAGCGCCAGTGGCGAGGGCACGGTGTCGATGTGTTCGCGAAACACCAGCGCGCCGGCGGCAAGAAGCGGCGCCGAAACCAAGAGCTGGTAGAGCAGGGTTTTCTCGGCGCTGATCCGATTAAGCGCGGTGACCTTAATGAGCAGCGTCGTCGCCGCCCAGGCCGCGGCCGCACCGATCAACATGAGGTCGCCAAGCGCCTGGTGCGGACTGGCCGCCGGCGTCGGCAGGCCGAAGGCGATGGCGATGCCGATGAAGGACAACAGCAGACCGAGCCATTGTGAAACCCGGAAATGATCGCCAGGCACCAGCCAGCGCGAGCCGATCACGACAAAGAACGGCGCCAAATAAAGAAACAGAGTGCCGCGCGTTACCGTCGTCCAAACCAAGCCGCGATAGATCAGCAGGAATTCAAGCGCAAAGAGCACGCCGGCCAGAACGCCGGCTCTGAGCGTTCCGTCGCGCCGGAACAGCGGTATGCCGCGCGCCTGCGTCCAAACCCCGACCAGCACTGCCGCGATCACCGAGCGCGAGGCTGACTGGATCAGTGGCGGGATGTCATGAATCGCGAGCTTGATCGCGACATTGTTAAAGCCCCAGCTCAGACAGAGCCCGATCGTCACCACGACGGCGAACGCATCGAGCGGACGGGACGATGGAGAAGCTGGCACGGTCACGCGATTAAATGCCGCGACATCATCACTTGATCACTTGCGGCAATGCGAGCAGATGCCGGCGATTTCGATCAAAGGACTTTTGGGCAAAAATCCCGCCGAGCGGGAAGATACTTTCAGCGCTTCTGCGGCGGCGCCACCCGGCGCCTCACCGACCGTGCCGCAACTTTCGCAAATCAGAAACACGACAAGGTCATCGTCGCCGTGATTGTGCACGCAAGCGACATAGGCGTTGCGGCTTTCGATGCGGTGAACAAGCCCGTTGAGGCGGAGAAAATCGAGCGCTCGATAGATAGTGATCGGCGCCGGACGGCTTCTTTGTGCCAAACGATCGATGATCTCATAGGCGCTGAGCGGCCTGTGACTCGACAATAGCGCCTGCAAAACTCGGCGGCGCATCGGGGTGAGCCGCTGCGCGCGGGCCGCACAGTGCGCCTCGGCATGGGCGATGGCCGCGCTGGCGCAACGTTCATGGTCGTGATCGGGGGAGGGGAAAATTGCGTGCGATGTAGGCGTCATGACTGAATCATAGGTAGTGCAGCCAATTTTTCGGCCGCCACACTCGAACTGTAGCGGATCGTGGCGGATCGCGAAAACGTGACGCGCCCCCCGATTTTTATGTTGCGCCGCAGCAAGAACCGCCGCACATTCTCGCCGCTTTACGACCGTTTGGCACCGTTTCGGGCGTCGTTTTGCCGGGCGCCCTCCTGAATTGGGGGTTGTCATGTTGAAAGGAAAGTCCGCGCTGGTAACCGGTTCGACGTCGGGCATCGGTCTCGCCATCGCGCGCGCGATGGCGGCCCAAGGAGCCAACATCACCATCAACGGTTTCGGCGACAAGGCGGCGATCGAAAAGGAGCGCGCCGGCATCGAAAAGGATTTCAACGTCAAAGCAGTCTATTCCGGCGCCGACATGAGCAAGGCCGCTGAAATCGCCGACATGGTGCACACCAGCGAAAAGACCTTCGGCTCGCTCGACGTGCTGGTCAACAATGCCGGAATTCAATACGTCGCCCCGATCGAGGAATTTCCGATCGAAAAATGGGACCAGATCATTGCGATCAACCTCTCCGCGGCATTCCACGCTATTCGCGCCGCAGTGCCTGGAATGAAATCGCGCAAATGGGGCCGCATCATCAACACCGCCTCGGCGCATTCGCTGGTCGCTTCGCCGTTCAAGTCCGCCTATGTGTCCGCCAAGCACGGGCTTGCCGGCCTGTCGAAAACCGTTGCGCTCGAAACTGCGACCTTCGGTATCACCTGCAATTGCATTAGCCCCGGCTACGTGTGGACGCCGCTGGTCGAGAAACAAATTCCCGACACCGCCAAGGCGCGCGGCATGACTGAGGAGCAGGTCAAACGGGACGTGATCCTGGCGGCGCAGCCGACCAAGGAATTCGTAACCGTCGACGAAGTGGCGAGCCTCGCCGTGTATCTCTGTTCGGACGCGGCGAAAGCTATTACCGGCGCCAATCTTTCGATCGACGGCGGCTGGACGGCCGAATAGCTCAGGTATGAGCAACATCCTCAACGCGCTGCTGCCTGGCCGGGCGGCAGCGAAAGCCGCCGCACCCAAAACCAAGCGTATCAATCTCGCGCTGCAAGGTGGTGGCGCCCACGGCGCCTTCACTTGGGGCGTGCTGGAGCAGCTTTTAACCGACGAGCGGCTGTCGATTGAGGGCATTTCCGGCACCTCCGCCGGCGCGATGAATGCGGTGATGTTGGCGGATGGACTGCTGCGCGGCGGCCGCGATGAAGCGCAAAAAAGGCTGGCCGATTTCTGGCGTGCAGTGTCGAGCACCGGCAATCTTCCCTCGCTGCAGCGGGCGGTGATGGAACGGCTGCTGTCGTTCACGCCGCTTGAAGGCTCCCCGGTGCAAGCCTGGTTCGACACGCTGTCGCGTTACTTTTCGCCTTACGATGCCAATCCGCTGAATATCAACCCGTTGAAGGATCTCATCGAGCGTTTCGTCGATTTCGAGAAGCTGCGCGCGAGCGACGACCTGAAGCTGTTCATTTCGGCGACCAATGTGCAGACCGGCCGCGTGCGCATCTTCCCACGCGAGAAAATCACGGCCGAGGCCGTTATGGCGTCCGCCTGTTTGCCGACGATATTCCGTGCGGTCGAGATCGACGGCGTGCCCTATTGGGACGGCGGCTATCTTGGCAATCCGGTGATCTTCCCGTTTTTCGGCACCACGACCACCGAGGATGTGCTGGTGGTGCAGATCAATCCGCTGGTGCGGCAGGCGACGCCCACGTCGGCCAGCGAGATCATGAACCGCATCAACGAAATAACTTTCAATTCTTCGCTGATCGGCGAATATCGCGCCATCGATTTCGTCGCCCGGCTGATCGATAAGGGCAAGCTGCCGCGCGGCATCGGACCGGGGCAGTATCGGCGCATCAATATTCACCGCATCGTGCTCGATCGCTTCGGCACCCATTTCGATGCCTTCAGCAAGCTTTCCACCGACTTCGATTTCTTCAACATGCTGCATGTCACCGGCAAGCGCGCGGCGCGGCGCTTTCTCGACGAGCATTTTGACGATATCGGCGTGAAGTCGACCGTCGACCTGCGGGCCGAAGCTCAGGCCGAGTGGGCGTGATCAGCCCGGCGCAAGCCTGAGCCGCCCCGGCGGCTGGAAATCACGAAATAGCCCGATCCTGGAATGCCGCAGTCGCAAAGCTGCTCTGCACACTTTTCCATGCTGTAATTTAATAAGGTCACTTATATTGTGCTTCCATCGGTTTTTAGTAGGTAAGCCATGCTTCCGCGCTCACTCAATAGAGAATTCGCCTTTACGCTCAATGATGTAGCGCGAATGCTCCGCACCTATGCGGATCACAAAGCGAGCCAATTCGGCATTACCCGGGCCCAATGGGTCGTCCTGGTCCGCCTCGACCGTTTCGAGGGGCTTAAGCAATCCGAACTCGCCGAAATGCTCGACCTCCAGCCGATCACTCTGACCCGGCTGCTCGACCGCCTTTGCGAGAGCGGCCTGATCGAGCGCCGCGCCGATCCGAACGACCGCCGTGCCAAACGGCTTTATCTGACAGCCCAGGCCCGGCCGCTCCTGGAGCGGCTTGGCGACCTCGGCGACGAATTGATGAACACCGCGCTGGCCGGTGTCGATCGCGAGGCCGTCGAGCGGATGGTGGCGCAGCTCGCCATCGTCAAGGAAAACATCCGCCACGCCATCCAGAACAAGACTACCCCCGGCACGGCGGGAGAGCAGCGCTATGGCTGAGCGCGCCCTTAAATCCGTTCCGCCTGAACGCGGCGAAGCGCCGGATGTGCGTGAGATTCCCTCCGCCGTTCCAGCGTCCCGCCCGTCCGATGTGGCGTCGACCCCCTCCAAGAAGAAACTGCGCAAGCTCGACCGGCGCGGCGGCGTTCGCTGGGGGCTTTTTGCAATTCTGCCGGTCGTTCTGATCGTCGGCCTGTACTGGTACGCCACCGGCGGCAAGGTGATGTCGACGGATGACGCCTATGTGGACACCCAGAAAGTCGGCATCTCGACCGACGTCGCCGGCATCGTTCAAGCCGTCAACGTTACGGACAATGAACGCGTTAATGACGGTCAAGTGCTCTACCGGCTCGATCCCCGGCAGTATCAGATCGCGCTCGACAACGCGAAAGCGAACTTGGCGCAAACCGCGTTGAACATCGATGCGATGAGGCAGGACTACAAGCGCATGCTGAGCGACGTTGCCGCACAGCAGGCTCAGGTGGTCCTGGATCAGACCAACTATGCGCGCGATGCGGCCCTGCTGCACAGCGGCACCGTATCGCAGGCCATCTACGATCAGGCGCAATCGACGCTCGACACCGACAAGAGCAAGCTCGAATCCTTGCGTCAGCAGGCGCAAGTGCAACTGGCTCGACTCGATGGCAATGCCGACATTCCTGCCGCACAGCACCCGCAATATCTGCAGGCCCAAGCCCAGGTCGAAGAGGCGCAGCGTCAGCTCGATCACACCGCCATCGTCGCGCCGTTTGCCGGCCGGGTCACCGATGTTTCGGCGATCGCCCCCGGAAAATATCTCGCCGCCTCGACAACGGCGTTCTATCTGGTCGATACCGATCACGCTTGGATTGAGGCCAATCCGAAAGAGACCGAGCTCACTTATGTGCGGCCCGGCCAGTCCGTTACCGTCACTGTTGACGCCTATCCAGACGTGACGTGGCACGGCACGGTCGAAAGCATCAGTCCGGC
This sequence comes from uncultured Alphaproteobacteria bacterium, assembly GCA_963731805.1. Taxonomy (GTDB): domain Bacteria; phylum Pseudomonadota; class Alphaproteobacteria; order Rhizobiales; family Xanthobacteraceae; genus BOG-931. The sequence goes on along the minus strand of CAVSWY010000020.1, from coordinate 247,995 downwards.
GGCGGCTCAGGAATTTTCCCTGCTGCCCGCACAGAACACCAGCGGCAATTGGGTAAAGGTCGTCCAGCGCGTGCCGATGCGGGTGCGCGTCGATGCGACCGAACCGAACAAGCCGCCGCTCCGCGCCGGCATGAGTGCCGTGGTCGACGTCGACACCGGTCACCCGAGGGGCTTGCCGCATCCATTTGGCTGGTGACCGCCATGGAAAAAGCCGAAGGCGCCAATCGCGGCATGATCACGGTTTGCGTGATCCTTGCCACACTGATGCAGGCGCTCGACACCACCATCGCCAACGTCGCGCTGCCCTATATGCAAGGCAGCGTCTCCGCCAGTCAGGACCAAATCGATTGGGTGCTGACCTCCTATATCGTCGCCGCTGCAATCATGACCCCGCCAACCGGCTTTCTCGCCGGAAGGTTCGGCATTAAGCGGCTTTTCATGGTCTCCATCGGCGGCTTTACGCTGGCGTCCATGCTGTGCGGCATGGCGCAGTCGCTGGATCAGATCGTCCTGTTCCGCGTCATGCAAGGCGCCTTCGGTGCGGCACTGGTGCCGCTGTCCCAATCCGTGTTGTTTGGCACTTACCCCCGGGAACGCCAGGGTTTCGCCATGGCGCTGTTCGGCGTCGGTGTCATGATCGGTCCGGTACTGGGTCCGGTGCTTGGTGGCTGGCTGACCCAGAATTACAGCTGGCGCTACGTTTTCTATATCAATCTGCCAATCGGCATTCTCGACCTGCTCGGCATCATGCTGTTCCTGCCGGAATCGCCGCGCGATCAAGTCAGCAAGCTTGATTGGTTCGGCTTCGGCACGCTCAGCGTTGCACTCGGTGCGATGCAAATCATGCTTGATCGCGGCGAGCAGCAGGATTGGTTCGGTTCGGGCGAGATCATCATCGAGGCGATCGTCGCCGCCTCGGCATTCTATTTGTTCCTCGTCCATATCTTCACGTCCAGCAATCCGTTCGTCAAACCTTCGATGTTCCGCGACCGAAATTTTACCGCCGGAATGCTCTTCGTCGTCATCATCGGCTTGACGTATTACGCATCGATGGCGCTGCAGCCGCCCTATTTGCAGGAATTAATGAATTATCCGGTCGTCACTGCGGGCCTCATCATGGGACCGCGCGGCGTCGGAACTATGGCCTCAATGCTGATCGTTGGACGCATGGTCGGTCTTGTCGATACGCGTCTTCTGCTCGGTATCGGCCTCGGCCTCACAGCGTGGTCGTTCTACCAAATGACGGCGTGGACGCCGGACGTCTCGCAAGAGTTGATCATCGCGGTCACCATGGTGCAAGGTTTCGGCCTTGGCTTTTTGTTCGTGCCGCTAAGCGCGGCGACATTATCGACGCTGCCGGCGCAAGCACGGACCGAGGGCGCCGGCCTTTATAGCCTGTTCCGCAATATCGGCTCGAGCGTCGGCATATCGGTCGTCAATGCGCTATTGATCCGCAACACCCAGATAAACCACGCCGACATCGCCTCGAATGTGACGGCGGTGAACCACGGCTTCGACAATCCGGCGGTGGCCCACTTCTGGGATCCGCTGACCGCAGCCGGCCGCACCGCGCTTGATGCCGTCATTACCGAGCAAGCCCAGGTCATCGCCTATATCGACGACTACAAGCTGCTAATGATTGCGACGCTGGCCGTGCTCCCGTTGCTGATGGTTTTTCGGCGCCCGTCTGCCCGTGTCGCCCACGCTCCCGTGATGGAGTGAAATGAAAACGGGCGGCCTGTAAAGCCGCCCGTTCAAACAGCTTCGAAGGCAGAAAACGACTATTCGCCGGCCGCGGCCTCGCGCGGGTGCTCCCCGCCTTCCGCCTTCTGTTTGGCTTCGAGATCCTCGCCGGTTTCCTGATCGACGACTTTCATCGACAGCCGCACCTTGCCGCGCTCGTCAAAGCCGAGGAGCTTCACCTTGACCTTGTCGCCTTCCTTGACGACGTCGCTGGTCTTCTGAACCCGGCGCTGCGCCAGCTGGCTGATATGGACGAGCCCGTCCTTGGCGCCGAAGAAATTGACGAAAGCGCCGAAGTCCATGACCTTGACCACGGTCCCTTCGTAAATGTGGCCGACTTCCGGCTCGGAGGCGATCGACTTGATCCAGTTGATCGCCGCCTTGATCGAGTCGCCGTTCGCCGAGGCGACTTTCACCGTACCGTCGTCCTCGACGTTGATCTTGGCGCCGGTTTTCTCGACGATCTCGCGGATCACCTTGCCGCCGGAGCCGATCACTTCGCGGATCTTGTCGACAGGGATCTTGAACGACTCGATGCGCGGAGCGTATTCGCCGAGTTCGGCGCGCGCGGCGGTCAACGCCTTCGACATTTCGCCAAGGATATGCAATCGGCCGTCTTTGGCTTGGGCCAAAGCGACTTTCATGATCTCCTCGGTAATGCCGGCGATCTTGATGTCCATTTGCAGCGAGGTCACGCCACCCTCGGTGCCGGCGACCTTGAAATCCATGTCGCCGAGATGATCTTCGTCGCCGAGGATGTCAGACAGCACGGCATAGCGCTTGTCTTCGAGAATAAGGCCCATGGCGATGCCGGCGGTCGGCCGCTTTAGCGGCACGCCGGCATCCATCAGCGCGAGGGACGCGCCGCACACCGACGCCATCGATGACGAACCGTTCGACTCGGTGATCTCCGAGACGACGCGGATGGTGTAGGGGAACTCTTCCTTCGACGGCAGCATCGGATGGATCGCCCGCCAGGCGAGTTTGCCGTGACCGATTTCGCGCCGGCCCGGCGCTCCCATGCGGCCGGTTTCGCCGACCGAATAGGGCGGGAAATTGTAATGCAGCAGGAACGTCTCCTTATAGGTCCCTTGCAGGGCGTCGATGAATTGCTCGTCTTCTGAGGTGCCGAGCGTGGCGACGACCAACGCCTGCGTCTCGCCGCGGGTGAACAGCGCCGAGCCGTGAGTACGCGGCAGCACGCCGACTTCCGCCACGATCTGCCGCACGGTCTTCACGTCGCGGCCGTCGATGCGCTTGCCGGTGTCGAGGATGTTCCAGCGCACGATCTTGGCTTCGAGCTCCTTGAACACGCCGGCAACTGCGGCCTTGTCGTAGGTCGGTTCGCCGCCTTCGGGGAAAAAATGCGCCATCACCTTTTGCTTGACCGCGGCGACGGCGTCTTGGCGATCCTGCTTGCGTACGATCGAATAGGCCGCGCGCAGATCCTTTTCGGCGAGACCCAGGATTTCCTTCTCCAGCGCTTTATTGTCGCTGGCAGGCACGTCGCGCGGCTCCTTGGCGGCCTTTTCCGCAAGCTTGATGATGGCCTCGATTACCGGCTGGAAATGCCGGTGCCCGAACATCACCGCGCCGAGCATGATGTCTTCGGACAGCTCCTTCGCCTCCGATTCCACCATCATGACGGCGTCCTGGGTGCCGGCGACGACAAGGTCGAGCTGCGTTTCCGGCATTTCATCGAGCGCCGGATTGAGCACATATTCGTTGTTGATGAAGGCGACGCGGGCGGCGCCGATCGGACCCATAAAGGGTGCGCCGGAAAGCGTCAGCGCGGCCGAAGCCGCAACCATCGCCACGATATCGGGATCATTCTCCTGATCATGCGACAGCACGGTCACGGTGACCTGGGTGTCACAGCGCCAGCCTTCGGCAAACAGCGGCCGAATTGGCCGGTCGATCAGGCGCGACGTCAGCGTGTCCTTCTCAGTCGGACCGCGCTCGCGTTTGAAGTAGCCGCCGGGAATCCGGCCGGCCGCGTAGTATTTCTCGGTGTAGTTGACGGTGAGCGGAAGGAAGTCGATGCCTTCCTTCGGCTCCTTGGCGGCAACGACAGCGGCAAGCACACTGGTCTCGCCATAAGTGGCGAGCACGGCTCCGTCGGCTTGACGCGCTATCCTGCCGGTTTCCAGCGTTAGATTGCGGCCACCCCAGTCAAGTTGCACCTTGTGAACATTAAACATTGCGATTGTCTCTCATGGTTTTCGGCAAAGTGCGAAAGCCATAAGCAAGACGGCGAGACGCTGTCGGCGCAGCAGCGCTGTAATGCCGGTTCAGCGTCTGGCAATCCTGCCATGGCCTTCGGACCTTACTTAGATATGAACGGGCAACGGCCCATTCTACGGGTCGGCAGCTCTGCTGCCATTTCCAGATGGCAGCTCAAGCTGCCAGGCAATAGCGGAGCGCATCCTGCGCGCCGCTCACAAACGCGCGGGACTTCCCGCGCGCAAACTTTTTAGCGGCGAATACCCAGCCGTTCGATCAACTCCTTGTACCGACCATCATTCGTCCGGCGCAGATAATCGAGAATCTGACGCCGTTGCGACACCAGCTTGAGCAAGCCGCGCCGCGAATGGTTGTCCTTTACATGGGTCTTGAAGTGTTCCGTCAAATTGTTGATCCGCTCCGAAAGGAGCGCGACCTGGACTTCAGGCGAACCTGTGTCATCGGATTTGGCGGCGTAGGTCTTGATCACTTCCGCTTTACGCGCGGTCGTTATCGACATCGTCATTAACCTCTTTGTCTTGCGGCACGACCAGCGATGCCGGTTAAATTAAACACGCGGCGGGGAACAATCTCGCCGCGCTCGACCTCGGCAATGGCCAAAAGCTGGCCGCCGGAAGCGACCTGGACCATGCCGCGGAAGATGGAGGCGTCCCGTCCGCGCAACAATACGGCTTGGCCCCTGGCGAGCCTCGCCGCGTCTGCCGGGCTCACGGCCAGCGCCGGGATGTCGTCCAGCGCGGTCTCGATCGGCAGAAGCGTATCGGCGAGGTGTCCCTCACCGGCGGCCGCTCTATGGCACAAAGCCTCGACCTGTTCCAGGGGTATCATATCGACCTCGCCAAACGGCCCGACCCGGCTTCGCCGCAGCGCCGAAACATGCCCAAGGGCACCCAGCGCCCGGCCAAAATCCCGGGCCAGCGACCGCACATAGGTGCCTTTTCCGCATTCGGCGGCCAGCACGGCATGGTCGGGATCCGGGATTTCGAGCAATTCAAGCCGGTGGATGGTGACGGCGCGGGGAGCAAGTTCAACCGTCTCGCCGTCGCGGGCCAGGTCGTAAGCCCGCTCGCCGGCGATTTTCACCGCGGAAAAGCGCGGCGGCACCTGCTCGATGGTGCCGATAAAGCGGGGCAACAAGGCCGAGATGGCCGCCGCATCGGGCCGGATGTCGCTCGTCGCCACGACGCGGCCCTCGGCATCGTCAGTGTCGCGCTCCTCGCCCCAGCGAACCGTAAAGAGGTAGGTCTTGCGGCTGTCGACGACGAAGGGGACGGTTTTGGTCGCTTCTCCGAGCGCGATCGGCAGGCATCCCGACGCCAGGGGATCGAGCGTCCCGGCGTGCCCGGCGCGCTTCGCCGTGTACAGATGCTTGATGACCGAGACTGCGTGCGTCGACGTCATGCCAACCGGCTTGTCGAGCACGACCCAGCCATGAACGTCGCGCTTCGGCCGCTTCTTCGGCTTTGCCGCTTGCTCGACCAACTCGCGGTCGGCGGCGTCGGGCGCGGTCATTCTTCGCCTTTCTCGTCGTTCTGGTCTTTGCCGCTCAAGTCGCGCCGGACGACAGGCGTCCGCAACAGCCTTTCGATCCGTTCCGCTTCGTCGAACCGCTCGTCGATGCGGAATCGCACTTCGGGCGCGAATTTCAGGTTCACGCGCCGGGCGATTTCGCCGCGCACGTACCGCTTGTTGCGATCGAGCGCATCGAGCACGTCCTTTTCATCGCGGCCGCCGAGCGGCATGACATAGATCGTCGCCAACCGCAGGTCCGGGCTCATGCGCACTTCCGGAACCGTAATCATATGCGTCTCAATGACCGGGTCGTGCACTTCGCCGCGCGTGAGCATGTCGGCGATTTCATGCCGGATCAGCTCGCCAACGCGGAGCTGGCGTTGCGAACCGCCGCTGGACTGATCGCGATGCTGATGATGACGTGCCATTGCTTTAGACCATTATGCGCGGCTTCGATCCGCGCAACTTCTTTCCAAATGCGGTGTTCTCATCACCGGAATTGCCAGACAATTTCCGGCAATAACGACGTGGTTGCGCGCGAACGTGAGTATCGAACTCACAGCGTTCGCTGCACGCTCTCCACCCGGTAACACTCGATGACGTCGCCGGACTTCATGTCCTGATAATTCTCGAATGCCATGCCGCATTCCTGGCCGGCGACCACTTCACGCGCGTCGTCCTTGAAGCGCTTGAGCTGCGACAGCTTGCCCTGATGGACGACCACGTTGTCACGAATGAGCCGCACATTGGCGCCGCGCTCGACGGTGCCGTCGGTGACCCGACAGCCGGCGACATTGCCGACTTTCGACACCTTGAAGACTTCGAGAATGACGGCGTTGCCGAGCATTGTCTCGCGCAGCGTCGGCGCCAGCAATCCCGACATCGCCTTCTTCACGTCGTCGACAAGGTTGTAGATGATGTCGTAATAGCGGATCTCGACGCCGGCCTGCTCAGCGGCCTCGCGCGCCTCTTTGTGGGCGCGGACGTTGAAGCCGATGAGGGCCGCGCCCGAGGCCTCGGCCAACGTGACGTCGGATTCGGTAATGCCGCCGGCCCCGGCGAAGATGATGCGTGCGGCCACCTCTTCCGTGGAAAGCTTCTCCAGTGCGCCGACGATCGCTTCGATCGAGCCTTGCACGTCGCCCTTGATCACCAGCGGAAACTCCTTGAGGCCGCTGGTCTTGAGCTGACTCATCATTTGCTCGAGCGAGCCGCGCATGCCGGTTTGCCGTGCCGCCTGCTTCTCGCGCTTCTGGCGGTCCCGATAATCGGCGATCTCGCGGGCGCGGGCCTCGGTGTCGACAACGGCGAGCCGGTCGCCCGCCTCTGGCGTGCCATTGAAGCCCAAAACCTCGACCGGCATTGACGGCCCGGCCGCGACAACGGAATGGCCGGTATCCGACATCAGCGCGCGTACACGGCCCCATTCCGAGCCGGCCACGACGATATCGCCGGGTTTGAGCGTGCCGCGCTGGACGAGAACAGTCGCAACTGGACCGCGGCCGCGATCAAGCCGCGCCTCGATCACAGTGCCTTCAGCCGGACGGTGCGGGTTGGCCTTAAGCTCGAGCACCTCGGCCTGGAGGGCGATCATGTCGAGAAGCTTGGCGAGATTGGTCTTCGCTTTGGCGGAGACTTCAAGCTCCAGCACGTCGCCGCCGAGCGATTCCACCTGGATTTCGTGCTGCAGCAATTCCGTGCGTACGCGCTCCGGCTTGGCATCCGGCTTGTCGATTTTGTTGATGGCGACGATGATCGGTACCTTTGCCGCCTTGGCATGCTGAATGGCTTCGACCGTCTGCGGCATGACGCCATCGTCGGCGGCGACGACCAGCACGACGATATCCGTGACCCGGGCGCCACGGGCGCGCATCGCCGTGAACGCGGCATGGCCCGGCGTATCGATGAAGGTGACGCGGCCGCCTGACGGCGAGGTCACTTGGTAAGCGCCGATATGCTGAGTAATGCCGCCAGCTTCGCCGGCTGCAACTTCGGTGGAGCGAATGGCGTCAAGGAGCGAGGTCTTGCCGTGATCGACATGGCCCATGATGGTGACGACGGGCGCGCGCGGCTGCAGACTTTCCGGACTATCGGCGGCGTCGAACATGCCTTCTTCGACGTCCGACTCGGCGACGCGACGCACGCTGTGGCCAAGCTCTTCTGCGATTAGCTGCGCGGTATCGGCGTCGATCGTGTCGGTGATCTTCGCCATGTGACCCTGCTGCATGAGGATGCGGATCACGTCGACAGCGCGTTCGGCCATGCGGTTGGCCAATTCCTGGATCGTAATGGTCTCAGGGATCGTCACCTCGCGCGCGATTTTTTCCTTCGGCTCATCGCGATGGCCGGTCATGCGTTGCACGCGACGGCGGAACGAGGCGACCGAACGTTCGCGCACCTCGTCCGCGGAAAGCGCCGTTACGACGGTAAGGCGGCCGCGCCGCTTTTCGCCGCCGGTGCGTGTCGGCTTGGGCGCAGGCGCCGGCCGCGGGACGGCACTGCCGCCGCGGCGGGCGGTGCGCGGGGCTTCCTCCTCGTCGGCTTCGAGCGCCGGTCGAGCGCCCGGCTTTGCCGTGGTTGCTACATCGGCGCCGAAGCGCTTTTTGGCGACCTCGTCGGCCTTGCGCTTGGTTTCCTCGTCGTGCTTACGACGGACTTCCTCATTGAGCTTGCGGGCTTCCGCCGCCGCCCGGTCGGCGCGCTCGGATTCCTCGCGCGTGCGGCGCACACGAGCTTCTTCCTCGGCGCGCTCGCGTTCCTCGGTCTCGCGCAGTCGCGCATCGGCAAGCGCATGCGCACGCGCATTCCGCTCGTCGTCGGTAAGCGTGCGCAGTACGACGCCGGACGATTTCGGGGCAATTGCGGGCGCGGCGGTTGCGGGGGCCACCGCGGTTACCGTCGGCTTGGGCGGCGGGCCGGCGCGCTTCGGTGTGGCGCTACGGTCGGGCGCTGCGGCAGGTTCGGCTTTGACCTCGCCCGGGCCGATGCGGCGTTTGACCTTCTCGACGACGACGGCCTTGCTGCGGCCATGGCTAAAGCTCTGGCGCACCATGCCCTGTTCGACGCCGCCACGCTTGAGCGTTAGCGTCTTGGTCGGGGTAACGCTCAGCTTCTCGCCGCTATTTTTGGTCGTCTCAGTCATTCGCATCCAATTCCATACAAACTTAAGGGTACCGTCGGCTTAGTTTGATACCGCGCCGCTGGCCTTTTGGCCCAAATCACCGGTCCGGAACCGCTCCAGACGCTGCAAACGCGCCAAAACCGTGTCACTTGAAGGCCCGGCAAGCACGGCTGCATGTATCACATTTGGGCGCCCCAGTGCCAAATCCAATTGGGCGGTGGTCAAGATTCGAAACACCGGGACCGAGCCCGAATGCGGGCCCCGGCACATCGCGGAATCGAGCTTCCTGACCCCATCGGCCGCAGCTTCGGTCGCATGCAGGAGCGCGACAACGTCCTCATGTCCCAGCGCGGCCTCGACTTTTGCAAATCCGGCAAGAACCAGGGAGGCCTTGCCGGCAATCGCCAGCGCCTCAAGGGCTGACCGCGTCAGAAGCTGTTCGGTCCGGGTCACCAGGTCCGCGGGCAGCCGAACGTCCCGCTTGAAACCGCGCCCGAAAGCTTTGCGCTTGATGGCGTCCTCAAGGGCGCTCTGCGTCGCCGTGACCCAGACGCCGCGCCCGGGCAGCTTGTGCTTGAGGTCGGGCACCGCCTCGCCATCCGGCCCGACGACAAACCGGATCAGATCCGCAACCGGCCGCACCGTGCGCGTCGCAACGCACATGCGTTCGACGTCACGGTCGCGCGGTCCGCGGTCCAGTTCGCTCTCGGTCGCCAGAACGGTCATGCTTGCGATGCGGCTCCGCTTTACGGTTGCACTTCCGCGGCCGGCGCCTCTTCGGGCGCGGGCGGCGGGGCGAGATCGGCTTCACTCACCCAGCCGGCCTTAAGCCGTGCCTGCATGATGAGCGCCTCGGCCTCCTCGCGCGACAATTCGAAGCCGTCGAGAATGCCGGCCTGACGGACGGCTTCACCATCCTTGCGCTCAGTCCAGCCGGCGAGATCGTCAGTCGCGCAGCCGGCAAGATCCTCGACGGTCTTGATGCCGTTCTCGCCGAACCGCACCAGCATCGCCGTGGTGACGCCCTCGACGTCTTTGAGCTCGTCTTCGACGCCGAGCTCTTTGCGTTTGGCGTCCATCTCGGCTTCGATCTTGTCGAGGTATTCGCGCGCCCGGGTCTGCAGCTCCGTGGCAGTGTCATCGTCAAAACCTTCGATGCTGGCAATTTCTTTGGTGTCGACCATCGCCAGCTCTTCGACTGAGTTAAAGCCCTCCGAAGCCAAAAGCTGTCCGATCACCTCGTCGACGTTGAGCGTGTCGATGAACATGCGCGTGCGGTTCTCGAATTCGGCCTGCCGCCGCTCGGATTCTTCCTGCTCGGTGAGGATGTCGATGTCCCAGCCGGTGAGCTGCGAGGCGAGACGGACGTTCTGGCCGCGCCGACCGATGGCGAGCGAGAGCTGCTGGTCGGGAACCACGACTTCGATGCGCTCGCGCTCTTCGTCGAGCACGACTTTGGCGACTTCGGCGGGCGCCAGCGCGTTGACGACGAAAGTGGCGATATCGTGCGACCACGGAATGATGTCGATCTTCTCGCCTTGCAGCTCGTTGACTACTGCCTGAACGCGCGAGCCGCGCATGCCGACGCAGGCGCCGACCGGATCGACCGAGGAATCGCGCGACACGACAGCGATCTTGGCGCGCGAGCCGGGATCGCGGGCCACGGCCTTGACCTCGACAATGCCGTCATAGATTTCCGGCACTTCCTGCGCGAACAGTTTCGCCATGAATTGCGGATGCGTGCGGGACAGGAAAATCTGCGGCCCGCGCTGTTCGCGCCGCACATCGTAGATATAGGCGCGGATGCGGTCGCCGTTGCGGAACACCTCACGCGGCAGCATTTCGTCGCGACGCACGATGGCCTCGCCGCGGCCGAGGTCAACCACCACGTTGCCGTATTCGACACGCTTGACGATGCCATTGACGATGTCGCCGATGCGATCCTTGTACTCGTCATATTGTCGGTCTCGCTCGGCTTCGCGCACTTTCTGCACGATCACCTGTTTCGCCGATTGGGCCGCGATGCGCCCGTATTCGAGCGGCGGCAGCGGGTCGGCGATGGTGTCGCCGATCTGCGCCGCGGGATGGCGCCGGCGGGCATCATCGAGACTGATCTGCGTCGCCGAATTTTCCACCGTATCGATCACCAGCATGTGCCGCGACAAATGCAGCTCGCCGCTTTTCGGATCGATCTCGGCGCGGACCTCGGTCTCGCTGCCGTAACGGGAGCGGGCAGCCTTGGCGATGGCGTCTTCCATGGCGCCCAGCACGATGCGCCGGTCGATCGCCTTTTCGCGAGCGACCGCATCGGCGATCTGTAAAAGTTCGAGTTTGTTGGCGCTTACGGTCGCCATCGGTCAGTCTCCCTTGCGTTGGTTGTGCTTGCTCTTGCGCAGCGATTCGGAAACGAGCGCGTCGGTAAGAACAAGCTTGGCTTCCGTCATGTCCTCGATGGGCAGCAAGATTTCGATCTCTTCACTGGCCGCCGCGTCAGCGCGGCGGATCCGCGCGCAGCCGCCGTCGGTGCCCGCCAATTCGCCGCGAAACCGGCGCCGACCGTCGATCGGCGCCTGCATTTCCACGTGCGCCACATGGCCGGCATAACGGTCGAAATCCGAGCGCCGCACCAGCGGCCGGTCGATGCCCGGCGACGAAATCTCCAGCCGATAACCGCCTTCGATCGGATCGGCCACATCGAGCACCGGCGACAATGCGCGCGAAGCGGCTTCGCAGTCTTCAATCGTCATGGTGCCGTCCGGGCGTTCCGCCATGATCTGAACGGTGCAGCCCGCGAAGGCCGAGATGCGGACCCGAACGAGCCGATAGCCGAGCGCAGCGAGCACCGGCTCGGCCAATGCGGCGACGCGCGCCGCCCGCCCCGGCTCGATGATGAGCCGCGGCTCGTCGGCAAAATTCGTCAGCGCAACGCTTGTCGTCCTGTCGTCCATGCTGTTCGGCTATCGATCTCGCAAAAGTGGACTGCAAAACGCCGTCTGGCCTCAGGTAATAAAAAAGAGCGGGCCCCGGGGGAACCCACTCTCAAACCGCTCGGATCATCCGATCGTTATGAGGTATCCATGACGGATAGGCCAAATATAACGGTTTATCGCGCACTTGCAAGTGCTGCCGGGAGCCGCGGCTGGCTGCCGCAAGGCGGCGCTTGAATCCTGGTATCCGTATCCTGAGACGACGTGCCGGCGCCTTAGTCCTCATCGCAAGGTTTCATTCAGAATTGTGGAATTATTCTGCCGCACGGGGCACCGCATAATGCGCGCAGAGTGGTGGATCGAGAATGGGTGCCACCATCTCCCTCATACCAGAGCTCGAAGAGGTACTACAGCGCGGCTCGCGGCATAAACGCGCCGAGGCCTTGCGGCGCGTGACCGCGCTGTTTCTTGACGGCGCCGGCGGCTACAGCGAGGCCCATGTCGCGCTGTTCGACGATGTCTTTGCGCTGCTCATCGAGGAGATTGAGAACAAGGCGCGCGCCGAGCTTTCCTCTTGTCTCGCTCCCGTTAGCAATGCACCGATCAAGGTGTTGCGCATGCTGGCCGGCAACGATGATATTACCGTCGCCGGGCCGGTATTGAAATTGGCGCCGCGCCTGACCGAGGCCGATCTCGTCGATCTCGCGAAAACCAAGGGTCAGGCCCATTTGCAGGCGATTTCCGCGCGAAAGGTGCTTGGCGAGGCGGTCACCGACGTTCTGGTCCGGCGCGGCGATCGCGAGGTCGCGTGCGGCGTCGCCGGCAATCGCGGCGCGCGCATTTCCCAGACCGGCTTCTGCCGTCTCGTCGAGCGCGCCGAAAAGGACGGCATCCTTGCCGAGAAGGTCGGGCAGCGGCCCGATATTCCGCCGCAGTTGTTTCGCGAATTACTGACCCGAGCCACGGCCGTCGTGCATGAGCGGCTGCTCGCCTCGGCGACTCCCCAATTGCGGGCGCAAATTCGCCGCGTTCTGGAAAAAGTCTCCGATGAAGTCGGCGCGCGCGTCGGTCCGCGCGACTATCGCGCCGCACAGCGCCTAGTGCTCAAACTGCACCGCGCGGGCGACATGAATGAGGCGGCTTTGGCTGGGTTCGCCGGCGACGGCAAATACGAAGAGACGGTTGCGGCGCTTGCGGCGCTCTCCAAGGTGCCGATCGGCGTCGCCGACCGGTTGATGGCCGGCGAACGGCCCGATCCGGTGCTGATTCTCTGCAAGGCCGCCGGCCTGAACTGGTCAACGGTGCGATCCATCATCACGCTTCGGCCCGACGGCCGGCCAGCGTCGAGCTTCGGTATCGATTCTGCTTTCGCCAATTACGAGCGGTTGTCCGCTTCAACCGCGCGACGCGTGGCGCGGTTCTGGCAAGTGCAGCAAAATCAGAAAAATTAATCCCGAGATTGCGAAAAGGAGATGCTACGACCTCTCGGCGCGCTCCGCCCGATCTTTAAATTCGTCTGAAGATCAGAAAGCAGGACGACCGATCCGCGCGCGCCGCCTTGGCGTGATAGCGCGTTCCGGTAAAGCCCGGCCACGACTTGCGCCAGTCGTCGGCGCATTCGGCGGTCCATTCGAAGTTCGGCGACCGCAGGAATCGCTGCAGCGTCCAGGCGGCATAATCGGCAATGTCGGTGACAAAGCGAAATTCGCCGCCTTGCCGCAAGAGGCGCCCGAACTGCGCCACCATCGCATCTTGCACGAAGCGGCGCTTCCAATGCCGCCGTTTCGGCCATGGATCGGGATGAATCAGGTCGATCCGCGCTAACGACCCTTCGGGCAGCCAGGCGATCAGGCCGGCGGCGTCGTCAAAATGCAGACGTACGTTGCGCAGCCCGCTGCTTTCGATACCGGCGAGCGCCTTGGCCATGCCGTTGACGAACGGCTCGACACCGATAAATCCGACGTCCGGCTGTTCCCGGGCTCGCGCGAGCATGGATTCACCGCCGCCGAAGCCGATTTCCAGGTCAACCGCACTGAGCGGGACCGGAAACAGTTCCTTTAGTTCAGCGGGAGCCGGATGCGAAAGGTCGAGCGCCAGCCGCGGCAGGAGCGTCACAAACAGCCGCTCCTGATTGGGACGCAGCCTGTGACCTTTGCGCCGCCCAAAAAACGCGCGCGGTTGCTGTTCTGTACCGTCCATCACTGTCATGCCCCGCGCCAGCGGAGCATCCAGTAAATACCGCTCGGGCCGAAATTGCACCGACGCTGCTGGGCGGGATCCAGCGATGGCTGGATCCAGGCGCCAAGCGTTCAGCGCAGCGCGCGCTTGAGCGCGTCCGCGAGATCGGTTCGCTCCCAGGAAAAACCACCGTCCTTTTCGGGAGCGCGGCCGAAATGGCCGTAGGCCGCGGTGCGCCGGTAAATCGGCCGGCTAAGCTTGAGCGCGCGGCGGATATTGGTCGGGCGCAGCGGAAACAGTTCGGGCAGAAGCTTCTGCAGCTTTGCTTCCTCGACCTTGCCGGTGCCGTGGGTGTCGACCAGAAGCGACATCGGATCGGCGACGCCGATCGCATAAGCGATCTGAATGGTGCAGCGCTCGGCGAGCCCGGCGGCGACGACATTCTTGGCCAGATAACGCGCCGCATAGGCGGCCGAGCGATCGACCTTGGTCGGATCTTTGCCGGAGAACGCACCGCCGCCGTGAGGCGCATAGCCGCCGTAGGTGTCGACGATGATTTTCCGCCCCGTCAGGCCGCAATCCCCATCGGGACCGCCGACGACGAAGTTGCCCGTCGGGTTGACCAGAAAATCGTTCGACTTCTTCGGCATCCAGCCTTTTGGCAGAGCCGAAGCGACCGTATCCTCGATCATGTCCCGCACCATGCTCGGCGAATACTTCTTGCCGTTTCGGGTCTGCGCATTGTGCTGCGTCGACACCACCACTTTGGTGCAGCCGACCGGCTCGCCGTCGACGTATTTGACGGTCACCTGGCTTTTGGCGTCAGGCTGCAAGTCGAATAGAGCGCCCGAGCGACGCTTCTCCGAAAGCACCTTGAGAATCTTGTGCGCGAAATAGATCGGCGCCGGCATGAACGAGCCCTTTTCGTAGACTTCGCTCTCGGTGCAGGCAAAACCGAACATCATGCCCTGGTCGCCGGCGCCTTCCTGTTCGCCGTTCTTTTTCTTCTTGGCGTCGACGCCCATGGCGATGTCGGGAGACTGGCCGTGAAGCAGCACTTCCACGTCGGCCCCATAAAACGAAAAGCCGTCCTGGTCATAACCGATGTCTTTGACCACGCTGCGCGCGATCTCGGCGATCATCTCGCGATTGACCACCGCCTTCTCGCCGTGCTTGTGAAACAGCGGCGCCTGGCCGCGACCTTCGCCGGCGACGATGATCTTGTTAGTGGTGCATAACGTCTCGCAGCCAAGCCGCGTATTGACGGAGCTTTCGTCGGCGATGCCGAGTTTGATGTCGTTCTCGATGAAGGCATCGAGCACGGCGTCCGAAATTTGGTCGCAGACTTTGTCGGGATGACCCTCCGACACTGACTCGCTGGTGAACAGAAAATTGGCGCGTCGCACGGCGAAACACTCCCCTCATCACCGGCCTTGATGTTACAGGCCTCAGAGCATGATCCCGAAAAGCGGACACCCGTTTTGGGATAAGATCACGCTCAAATCAACAATCTAGACTCTGATCCAATGCAACTGAATCGGGTCAGGGCCCTGCCCAGCCGCCCGGCGCCAAGCCGCGCGAAAGCAAGCGGTTGTTGCAGCGTAACCCTGCGCGGTCAAGATGTGGGCCAAAGGTGGGCGGCTGCCTGCGCCACGCGGAGGAAACTACTTACACCGCTGCGAGTAAGAACTCTGTTCAGCGCTTGTCGCGGCCGGCAATTTGCTCGACGAGGTCGACAATGCGCCGCCGCAGCTTTGAATTGTCGATGCGCATGAACGCTTTCGTCAACGCCAGGCCATCCGAGGTGGCGAGAAAGTCGGACACGTAGGCCGGCGACGGCGCCTCGCCCAGGCCCTCGTGGCGACCTATGGTTTGAGCGGCCGGTGCACCTTCAAAAAAGAACGACACCGGGACCTGGAGGATGTGTGAAATTTGCTGCAACCGGCTGGCACCAATCCGGTTAGTGCCTTTCTCGTATTTCTGTACTTGCTGAAATGTAAGCCCCAGGGAATCGCCGAGTTTCTCCTGGCTCATGCCAAGCATCATTCGGCGCATGCGCACGCGGCCGCCGACATGCTTGTCGGTCGGGTTCGGCGCCTTCTTAGCCAACATAGCCATTTCAACTCCTGTGCCCCTAATCTATCGGGGGTATAGAAAGTAATCTGTCACACTTGAAACCACTTTTCGCAAGTATGGTCACGTACGAATTTTATTGGCTATGCTGCATTCTCATTCGCTGGGCAGGTTCAACGCATAGCTATACGCAAGGACTGCGCGTTTCAGTTGAGTGGGCGCGATTGTAAACATCCTGAGGTCGTTGGGACCACTATTTCTGCGCGCATTCTACAACCTGTTAACGATAGGTGTTAGGGTTTACGCTTGACGCTGCCGATCAGATCTTCGGTTTTGCTCGGAGACGACGGCGCACGACGGCGATGAACGCGATCAGAACAATAGCGAGTGCAGGGCCGTCGCCGACGCGGGCGTAAACGGGCGCACCGATCGGTCGCGGCAATGGCGCGTCGAGCACGCCCTCCACTCCCAGCGGCAACGCGTTGACGATCCGACCGAGCGGGTCAACGACCGCTGAGATGCCGGTGTTGGCCGCGCGCGCCAACGGCAAGCCGAGCTCGATGGCGCTCACGCGGGCCTGCTGGAAATGCTGATACGGGCCGGTGGAAATTCCAAACCAGCCGTCATTGGTGACGTTGACGATCCAGCCCGGTCGTTGCCCAGGCGGCATGACTTCGTCGGGAAAAACGACCTCATAACAGATGAGCGGTAACGCGAGCGGGGCGCCCGGAACGGCGATGAGCCGGTGGCGGTCGCCGGATAGAAATCCGCCGCGCTGCCGCGTCAGCTCCTCGAGACCAAGCCGCTCCAAAAAGTGCTCAAGCGGCAAATATTCGCCGAATGGAACGAGATGAACTTTATCGTAGACCGCGGCAATCGAACCGGCGTGATCAATAACGTAGATCGAGTTGTACACTCCGGACTGTGCCGGGTTATCAGGATCGGCGAGCCGCATGGCGCCGGTGATCAGCACCGAATTTGGCCGCAGCAAATTGTTGATCTGCGCGAGTGCATCGGCTTCGCGGGTGAGAAAGAACGGAAACGGCGATTCCGGCCAGATCAGTTGCGTTACGTCGCCTAATCCCTGCGCCGGCGCGCTCGATGCGCGGCTGGACAGGGCGATGTAGCGACTCATCATCTCTTGTTTGGCCGAATAGTTGAAGCGGACATCCTGTTGCAGATTCGGCTGCATGATGCGCAGGTGCACGCCGTCGACCAGCCGTGTCGGCGTGCGGTCAAGTCGCCACACGCCGAAGCCGCCTAACGCGGCGAGGACGGCAAGGCCTAGCGCAAGCGGCAGCCAGGGCTGCCGCGTTTCAGCACGATCGTCACCGAGCGTCGCGGGGCTGGCGAAAACGACAATGGCAATGAACGTCAAACCCCAGATGCCGAACACTGATGCGGCTTGCGCTAAAGCCAGCGGGGCCGTCAGGGCATAGCCGAACGCGTTCCAGGGAAATCCCGTCAGCAAGTGGCCGCGCAACCATTCGGAAGTGGTGAGCGCTGCGCTCAGCGCCACGATGCGCAGCGCACCCTTGGTCCACAGCAGGCGCGCCAGCGCCACGCCGAGCGCGGTATAGACGGCGAGCACCGCCGGCAGGCCGATGACCGCGATCGGCAACAGCCAACCGAAGTCCGGCGCATCGACCAGAAATGCGTAGCCGATCCAATAAAGACCGGCGACAAAATACCCGAAGCCGAACCACCACCCGATCGCCACAGCGGCAGCCACTCCGCCCCAACGACCGACCCCGGCGCCATCGATCAGCCAAACCAGCGCCGGGAATGTCAGAAACAGGACCGGCCAAGCATTGAACGGTGCCATTGCCAGCGCCGAAAGCGCGCCGGCTGCGAACGCAATGAGCCGGCGCCGCCAGCCCCAGGACAGGACAATGGCATGGACCAGTCGGGTCACGATGTCCGCGGCGGATTCGAGTTTGGACGAATTGTTTCCTCGCGCGGTGCAGCCACCCGGATCGGCGGAATTTTCGCCGGTGAGGGCAATTCCCGCGCCGCAGCAGGGCGCCGATCCTTGCGCAGGTAAATCCGAACGCGCTTCACCCGACGCGGATCGGCGTCGAGCACTTCGGCTTCGAACGGCTCCGGTCCCGGCACCAGCTCGCCACGCACCGGGACATGGCCGGCCTTGGTGACCAGATAACCGCCGAGCGTGTCGACCTCATGCGCCACCTCGCCGACGTCGAACTCTTCGCCGATGGCGGCGCGGACGTCGTCAAGACTGGCGCGGCCCGCGGCCAGGAACGAGCCGTCGCTCTGGCGGATTACCGCAGGACCTTCCTGTTCGTCATGCTCATCGGCGATGTCGCCGACGATGAGCTCAACCAAATCTTCCATCGAGACCAGCCCGTCGCTGCCGCCGTATTCGTCGATCACCAGTGCGAGGTGAATGCGGGTGGCCTGCATCTTGGCCAGCAGATCGAGCGCCGGCATCGACGGCGGCGCGTACAGGATTTCGCGGATAATCTTTACCGACGCCAACGGCAGCGAAAGATCGATATTTGCAAAGTTGAGGTCGCCGGCATTTGGCTGGCCGGGCGTGGCCGGCTGCCCGTCCTTAGCAGGTTGCTGCGCCGCACGGGACGCCATGAAAGCAATCAGATCGCGGATATGAACCATGCCGGTCGGATCATCGAGCGTGTCGTTATAGACCACGAGCCGTGAATGGCCGGCCACCTCGAAAACCTTGACCAGATCGCCCAGCGCAATGTCCTGCTGTACGGCGACGATATCGGCGCGCGGCACCATGATGCGCTCGATCCGGGTTTCGCGCAGGCCGAGAATATTCTTCAGCATTGCCGCCTCTTCGGGCGAAAAGCCCGATTGCGGCTGCTGCTCCGCGGTCAGTACAAGCTCCAGATCGGCGCGCGTCGACGCCGCTTTCCACCCGAACAGGATGCGCATGACGCGCGCGAGCCAGCTTTCCGGATGTTCGCTCGGTTCCGACATCACCATCGGCAAGCCGGCGCGCTCGTTCTCGGCCGGTTCGCTGGGTTGAGAGGATTGAGACATGCAAATTCGATCGTTAGAGCCGATGCTGGAAACATTGGTGCCGACTAGGCGGATTTTTGCGGACGTTTTGCGGCGTACCGGTCGGCCCGCTTGACGGCAGTGCGCGGCAGCGCACGAGCCGGCCGATACGGGTCCGGGATCGCCAGCTGCCGGAGAATCTTGCGCTCGGTCCGTTCCATCTCAAGCGCATCCTTGGGCCGTTCGTGATCGAAGCCGACCAGATGCAGGAAACCATGCACCGCAAGGTGGGCGAGATGATGGGCGAGCAGCTTTCGTTCGCAACGGGCTTCGCGCGAGATAGTCTCAAAAGCAAGCACGATGTCGCCGAGATGGCCTGCCGCGGCATGCTTGGTCGGGAATGCCAGCACGTTCGTGGGCTTATCGACGCCCCGCCAAACCCGGTTAAGTGCGCGAATGGTCGAATCATCGGTCAGAACGATAGCAAGCTCGGCAGCCCCTGTTGACAGCATGGCGGCCGCCCGTGTGACGGCCCGCCGCACCGCCGCTTCCGGCTTTCCAGCATCTTTCCACAGCTCGCTGCCAACCATCACGTCGACGGTGAGCGCGGACCGCGCCGCGCGCGTCATTCCCGGCGCTCGCGCTTCTTCGCCGATTCCCGGTCGTAGACTTCGACAATGCGGGCAACAAGTTCGTGACGGATCACGTCAGCGGCGCTAAAGCTCACGTGACCGATGCCTTCGACGCCGGCGAGCAGCCGCACCGCGTCGGCCAGCCCCGAGGTCTGACCGGACGGCAAATCGACCTGGCTCGGATCGCCAGTGACGATCATCCGGCTGTTTTCGCCGAGCCGGGTGAGCAGCATTTTCATCTGCATTGCCGTCGTATTCTGCGCCTCGTCGAGAATGACGGCAGCGTTCGACAGCGTGCGGCCGCGCATGAAGGCAAGCGGCGCGATCTCGATTTCGGTGGTCTGCAAGGCGCGCTCGACGATCCGCGCGTCCATCAGATCGTACAGCGCGTCGTAGATCGGCCGCAGATAAGGATCGACTTTTTCGCGCATGTCGCCGGGCAGGAAGCCGAGCCGCTCGCCGGCCTCCACCGCCGGCCGCGACAGCACGATGCGGTCGACTTCCTTGCGTTCGAACAATTGCACGGCGTGCGCCACTGCAAGCCAGGTCTTGCCGGTCCCGGCGGGTCCGGTGGCGAACACCAAAGCGTGGCGCTTGAGCGCGCGAATATAGGCGTCCTGTGCCGCGGTACGGGCACGCACCCGGCGCTTGCGTAAATTTATCTCTTCGAAATTTTCCCGCGCGGCGGCAGGATCGAAATCGAACAGCGAGCCTTGCGACAAAGCGAGCCGGATGGTGCCGTCGACGTCGCCCTGCACAAGTTCGTCGCCGCGCTTGAGCCTGTCGTAAAGGCCCTCCAACACGCGGCGCGCCTGATCGCAGGCATCGCGGCTGCCCTCGATGGTGACGGTATTGCCCCGCGAATTGGCGACGACGCCGAGGCGGCGCTCGATCAAAGCGAGGTTTTGGCCATATTGGCCGAACAAGGTCGAAGCGAGGCGATTGTCGTCGAAGGTCAGAGAGATTTGGGTCGCGTTTTCCGGCGCGACAAAAACCGATTGGTCCGTTTCGCGTGCTGCCAAGTCAGGCTCCTGCGGGAAGCAAAGCGGTCTCCGGCGCGTGCATTTGCGCATTCGGCGCAAGCGCTCCGAACAAGCTGTTGCTGGCGATTTCGGTGATCGTCACTGTGGCAATCCCGCCGAGCAGTGAGTCAGGCGCCGTGACTTGCACGGGCTGGAGATAAGGCGAGCGCCCGACCAGCTGCCCGGCGTGGCGACCGGCCCGCTCAAACAGGACATCAAAGCTGCGGCCAAGACAGCGCCGATTGAATGCGACCTGATTGCGGTCGATGGCCTGCTGCAGGCGCTGCAAGCGCTCCGATTTGGTCTCTTCGTCGATCTGGTCGTCCATGTCGGCGCCCGGCGTTCCCGGCCGCCGCGAATATTTGAATGAGAACGCGCCGGAATAGCCGACGTCGTCGACGAGATTGAGCGTGGCGGCGAAATCGCTTTCGGTTTCGCCGGGAAAGCCAACGATGAAATCGGAAGTCAGCGCAAGGTCAGGCCGCGCATCGCGCAACCGTTTGACGATATCGAGATAGTCCGCGCTGCTGTGACGGCGGTTCATCGCCGCCAAGATGCGATCGGACCCCGACTGGACCGGCAGATGCAGTTGCGGCATGAGCTCATGCAAATCGCGATGCGCCGCAATTAGATCGTCGCCCATGTCACGCGGATGACTGGTGGTGTAGCGCAGGCGGTCGATGCCGCTGACCTGCGCAACCCCGTACAGAAGCTTTGCCAGCGACCAGGGCCGCCCGTCCGGTCCTTCGCCGTGATAGGCGTTGACGTTCTGGCCGATAAGCGTGATCTCGCGCACGCCGGCCGCCGCCAGATGCTCGATTTCGGCGAGGATTTTCTGCACCGGACGCGAGATTTCGGCGCCGCGCGTATAAGGCACGACACAGAAGGTGCAGAACTTGTCGCAGCCCTCCTGCACCGTAACGAAGGCGCTGACGCCGCGTGACTGTGTCGCGGCCCGGCTCGGCGCGGCGAGGTGGCCGAATTTGTCGTCAACGGGAAACTCGGTATCGACGGCCTTGCCGTCACGCGCAGCGCGCGCCAGCAGTTGCGGCAAGCGATGATAACTCTGCGGGCCGAATACCAGATCGACAGCGGGCTGCCGGCGGATGATCTCTTCACCCTCGGCTTGCGCCACGCAGCCGGCGACGGCAATGACGAGATCGCGGCCTTCGGCTGCCGCGGCTTCCTTCATGCGGCGAACGCGGCCGAGTTCCGAATAGACCTTGTCGGCGGCCTTCTCGCGGATATGGCAGGTATTGAGAATGACGAGATCGGCGTCCTCGGCCGCAGCGGTCTCGACGTAGCCCTGCGGCGCCAAGGTGTCCGCCATACGACGCGAATCGTAGACGTTCATCTGACAACCGAACGATTTGACGTAGAGCTTGCGGGGTCCGTTCATGCCGGGTGCAGTCGAGCCTTAAGTCCTTGTATTAGCTCGTAAACTCCGCTTTCTTGGCGCCGTGGCGAGGCTGCCGCTCAGTGCCCATGTCTTACCGGGATTCCCGGCAAAAGGAAATCCTCAGTCCATCTGCTGGATATTGGCGTCCTTGATAACTTTCGCCCATTTGGCGACCTCGGACTTCGTATAGGCATCGAGCTCTCCCGGCGTAGTGCCGCCAGCGCCGCTGTTGGTCATGCCGAGATCGGCGTAGCGCTTTTTGGTGTCGGCGCTGGCCAGTGCTTGCAGCGCCGCGGCGTTGAGCTTGGCAATGACGTCGTGCAGCGTCCCGGCCGGGGCAATGAGGCCGAACCAGGTCTCGGCGGCAAATCCCGGCAGCGTCTCCGCTACGGTGGGAACGTCCGGCGCCAGCGGCGAGCGTTGTGGGCTGGTGACTGCGATCGCACGTACCGTGCCGGCCTTGAGCTGGCCCATGATCGCGGAAAGGTTGGCAAACATGGCCGGGATTTGCCCGGCGACGAGATCGTTGATCGCCCCGGCTTCGCCGCGATAGGGCACGTGAATCATCTTGATGCCGGCCGCGTATTGAAACATCTCCGATGCGATATGCGGCGTCGTGCCGGCGCCGCCGGTGCCGAAAATGATCTTGCCCGGTTGCGCCTTTGCCATGGCGATCACTTCGGACGTGGTGTGCGCCGGGAATGACGGATTGACGACCAGCACCAGCGGGGAGGCTCCGCAATAGACCACGGGAGCAAAATCTTTGATCGGATCCACTGTCGCCTTGCGGTAAAGCCGCGGCGCCACCGCCAGCACGGTCTGGCTCGCCATCATCAGCGTGTAGCCGTCGGGCGGCGATTTCACGACGTCCTCGGCGGCAAGGAGCCCGCTGGCGCCGGGGCGGTCCTCGACCAGAACCGACTGGCCGAGAACTTCCGACATCTTCTGCGCCACGATCCTGGCGGCAACGTCGGTGCTGCCGCCCGCCGCGAAGCCGACGATCATCTTGATCGGCCGATCGGGAAAGCCGGTGCTTTGCGCGAGTGCTGTGCCGGCGACATAGACCAGCGCCGGTACGATTGTCAGCGCAAGCGTCAGCACGCCGCGCCAATATCGCGTGGCCGTCATGGCGGTCTCCTCCCGTGCGGCCCGATTTTTTCGGGTCCGGCGTCATTGTAGCGATATTGCCGGAGCGCGTCAGCCGAGGTCGCGGCGCAGCACCAAGGCCGTTGCGCCGCCTTCATAATAGCCCTGGCGCCGGCCGACCTCGCGAAACCCGGCACGCCTATAAAGCCTGCCGGCGGGTGCATTATGTTCGCCGACTTCCAGGAACACCGAGCGCACGCCGAGTCCGGCCAGGCGCCGCAGATGCAGATCGAGCAACGGCCGCGCCAGCGCACGCCCGCGCCATGCCGGAGCGATGGCGACCGAGAGGATTTCCGCTTCGCTTGCGGCGAGGCGCGAGAGGATAAAACCGATCAGCCTGCCGGCGCTTGTCGCACGATGGCCGACGACGTTCTTTTCAATCAGCAGCCGATAAATCTCGTCCTCGCCCCAGCCACGCTGGAACGACGCGGCGTGTATGGCGGCGATAGCGGCCGCGTCGGCGGGCTTTGCCTCGGAGAAGGCAGGCTTGCCGCGGGCGAACAGGCGAGCGACGAAATTCATCATCGGCGCGGCAGCGAGGCGGCATTTTGCGGCTGCGCGTCCGGCGCGCGCAGATATTGCGGCTTCGGCGGCGCGCTTTCCTCCGGCACGACGGCGCCGATCTGCGCGACCCAGCCGATATCGGGCGCGTCGCGAGCGTCGACAGTGACAGGAGCGGGGCCGGTTTCGGCCAATCCGTCGGCCACCGCTTGGGCGGCGGAGCCGACGATGCGGGCTGGCGCCTCGGCGGCCACGCGCACCGCTTCGCTCAACGCCGCAAGCCGCGGCGCCGTCGAGGTCCGCCCGTTCGGCGCGAAGACCTGCAAAAAAACATGCGCATGCCGCGCATCGATGGCGGCAATCACAGGATATTTGTTGTCGACGCTGAGATAGGGCGCGGCATAAGCCGACAGCGTCGAGACGCCGACAACCGGAATTTTGGTGGCAAGCCCCAGGCCGCGCGCCGCAGCGATACCGACGCGCAAGCCGGTGAAGCTGCCGGGTCCGGTGGTCACCACGATGCGGTCAAGATCGGTAAACGCCAAGCCGGATGCTTTCATCACCCGGGCGACCAGCGGCATCAGTGCCTCGGCGTGGCCGCGGATCATCGGCGGGCTTTCGCTCGCAACGATTCCGCCATGAGCCGTGTCGAACACGGCGGCGGAGCACGCCGCCAGCGCCGTATCAATGGCGAGCAAGCGCATGGAAAGTCACATCACGGCGACGCCCCGGCTCGCTGCGCCGGACACGTCGGTCGATTACATGGGGCGGACTTCGGTGACGTCGGGGATGAAATGACGCAACAGATTCTGGATGCCGTGACGCAAGGTCGCCGTCGATGACGGGCAGCCCGAGCAAGCGCCCTTCATGTTGAGATAGACGACGCCGTCCTTGAAGCCACGAAAGGTGATATCGCCGCCGTCATTGGCGACGGCAGGCCGAACCCGCGTTTCGATCAGCTCCTTGATCGTGGCCACGGTCTCGGCGTCGGCGGCGTCGAAGAACTCGTCGCCATCGCTCTTCTCGGCGCTGCCGGCATTGAGAAGCGGCGCACCGGACATGTAATGTTCCATGATGGCGCCGAGGATCATCGGCTTGAGTTGCTGCCATTCGCCGTCGTTCTTGGTCACGGTGATGAAGTCGGAACCGAAAAACACGCCGCTGACGCCGGGGACGTTGAATAGCCGCTCGGCGAGCGGCGACTGCGCCGCTTGTTCGGCATCGCGCAGATCGAGAGTGCCGTTCTCCATCACCGGCTGGCCAGGCAGGAATTTCAGGGTCGCCGGGTTCGGCGTGGCTTCGGTCTGGATGAACATGTCGCGTCCTCCGTCACCTGCACCCTACCAGATCGGCGGCGCCGTGACTCGTCTCAATCCATCCTAATACGTGGCGAATTCCCTTGGAAGTTCAAGGGATGAATTGACCTGTTTCCCGGACGCGGTGCAGCGCGAAGCGGTGCACCGCTGATCCGGGATCGTTCCAAACTCAGTGCCTTTAACGATCCCGGGCGCAGCGCATCACTGTGTGCTGCGCTGCGCCCGGGAAACGTTTCAACGATCTAGGACCGCACGAAGCCGACGACGTCCTTGACGGCATTCATGGTTTGCCGGGCGATTTGCTGCGCTCGCGCCGCACCGTCGGCCAGGATGGCGTCGATGGTGACTGGGTCGTGGAGCAGCCGCTTCATCTCCGCGCCGATCGGGCCGAGCTTGGCAACGGCAAGGTCGGTCAGCGCCGTCTTGAAGGTGGAGAATTGCGCATTGCCGAATTGCGCCAGCACGCCGGCTCGGTTGGTGTCGGCAAGCGCGGCGTAGATGCCGACCAGATTGTCGGCTTCGGGACGGGCCGGGAGGCCCATTTCGTCGCTGGGCAACGGCTCCGGGTCGGTCTTGGCCCTGCGAATCTTTTGCGCGATGGCATCGTCATCATCGGTGAGATTGATGCGCGAATAGTCCGAGGCATCCGACTTCGACATCTTCTTCGAACCGTCGCGCAGCGACATGACGCGCGTCGCTTCTCCGGTAATCAGCGGCTCGGGCAGCGGAAACAAGGCGTCGCCGTAGCCTTTTTGCTGGATCGATTGAACGAAATCATTGTTGAATTTCTGCGCGACGTCGCGCGACAGTTCAAGATGCTGTTTCTGATCCTCGCCGACCGGCACATGGGTGGCGCGATAGACCAGAATATCGGCCGCCATCAGCGTCGGATAAGCATAGAGGCCGACCGAGGCATTCTCGCGGTCCTTGCCGGCCTTCTCCTTGAACTGTGTCATGCGGTTGAGCCAGCCCAGCCGGGCCACGCAATTGAAGATCCAGGCAAGCTCGGCGTGCTCGGCGACCTGGCTCTGATTGAACACGATATGCTTTTTGGGATCGATGCCGCAGGCGATGAATGCCGCGGCGACCTCGCGAATGGCATGCGGCAGCTCAGTCGGCTCCTGCCACACCGTGATGGCGTGCAAATCGACCACGCAATAGATGCAGTTGTAGCGGTCCTGCAGCTCGACAAAGCGCTTGATGGCGCCGAGGTAATTGCCGAGATGCAGATTGCCGGTCGGCTGCACGCCGGAAAACACCAGTTCCTTGAAGGCCATGTCCGGTCTCCGTAACACTACCGACCCCATTCCATGTCGTCTGCCATGGCGTTGGCTTGCCGTGCAAGGGGTGGCCGCTATAGTGCGCGACCCGCCGCATCGGCCATATCGCTGAACCCAAATAGCTGACCATGACCGCAGCCCGCTACGACGTTCTCGGCATCGGCAACGCCATTGTCGACGTGATCGCCCGCGCCGAGGAGGATTTTTTGCTCGCCCAGGGCATGCGCAAAGGCGGCATGATGCTGATCGACGAGGCCCGAGCGCATGCAATCTATGACGCCATGGGTCCGGCGGTGGAAACCTCCGGCGGCTCGGCCGCGAACACGATCGTCGGCCTTGCCTCGCTCGGCGCGCGGAGCGCGTTCATCGGCAAGATCAAAGACGATCTGCTCGGCCGTGCCTATAGCCACGATATCCGCGCCGCCGGCGTGAGTTTCACCACCAAGCCCGCGGCCGACGGTCCCTCGACTGGTCGCTGCTACGTGCTGGTGACGCCCGACGGCGAGCGCACCATGAACACCTATCTCGGCGCGGCGCAGGATCTGCATCCCGCCGATATCGACGCCGAGGCGATCGCAGCCAGCGCCGTCGTTTATCTCGAAGGCTATCTATGGGATCCGCAGAACGCCAAGGAGGCGTTTCTCAAGGCGGCAAAAATCGCCCACGATGCCGGCCGCAAGGTCGCGCTGACGCTGTCGGACGCGTTTTGCGTCGACCGCTGGCGCGACGAGTTTCTGGGGCTGATGCGCTCGCGCACTGTCGATCTGATTTTTGCCAACGAGGCCGAGCTGCACAGCCTCTATCAAAGCTCCGATTTCGACGCCGCCATTGCCGCACTGCGTGCCGATATCGACATCGCGGTGGTGACCCGGAGCGAAAAAGGTTGCCTCGTGGTCGGCCCCGACGATGTCGAGGCGGTGCCGGCTTTTCCGGTCGACCGCGTCGTCGACACCACCGGGGCAGGGGACCTGTTCGCCGCCGGATTCCTCTCCGGGCTGGCGCGCGGCGCAGATGACCGCACCTGCGGCCGCCTTGGCGCGCTGGCGGCTGCCGAAGTGATCCAGCATATCGGCGCGCGCCCGGAAGCTTCGCTGAAGGACTTGGCGCGCGAAAACGGCCTGCTGGATTAGCGCATTCGCTCGCTTGCGCTTTGCCATCCGCCGGCATTGAAGGCGACGTCTCTCCGGTAACCGATTGCTAACCAGCCCCGGGTTAACGACTGGGCAACCGTAATTGCGGAGATGCGACCATGGCCGAGAACCCGAACGACGGCGCCGCCGACAACGAGAAAGCGCATGTGAGCGCTGCGAATGGGAGCGGGGACGAAGCCGTGAGCAATTTGCCGATGGTCCTGGCGCCGAAGCTCGGCGCAGGAGAAGACGAGCCGATCGACGAAGAGGCTCACGACAGCGCGACGGGGACGGCCGGCGCGGCCCGGCGCGGACATTCATCGCGCTTTCTTATGCTGGCGGCTTCGGTCGCTTTCGCCGCCTCGTTCGGCTCATTCATCGGCTCGGTGTCAGGCTCAGGCTTGGTGCGGTTCCTCGATCCGGCGGCGCCGACCGTGCAAACCACGACGACCGACGCGGCGCGGCAAACCAGGCTCGAACTTGCCGAGTTGACCACCATCAAGACCAATCTCGACAACACCAGCCGCAGCACGTCGGCGCAATTGGCGAAACTCTCGGACCGGCTCGACAAACTCGATCAGCGCTCGGCGTCGAGCGAAACCACGGGCTCGATCGCGACCGCTTCAGCGGCGCCAGCGACGCCACCCGCAGCGCCGAAAATCAACGACCGGATTTTGCAGGATTGGATCGTGCAGGACGTGCAGAGCGGCCGCGCGCTCTTACAGAACCGCTACGGCGGCATGTTCGACGTCGGTGAAGGCAGCACGTTGCCGGGCGTCGGCCGCGTCGACTCGATCAAGCGCCAGGACGGCCAGTGGCTGGTGCTGACCGAGCGCGGCACGATCACGTCGGGGCGGTGACCGCAGGGGCGGTGACCGCACCGGAAAACTTCTTCAACCCGCCGGCAGAAACGGCACCAGCATCGGCACCCGACGCCGGTAGGCACCATAGGCGTCCGCGCCCAGTTCAGCGGTCAGAAAATTCTCTTCGATCCGCGCCTTGAGCCATAGGCCGAAGGCGATCAGTGCCGCGCCGATCAGGCCGGTCACCGTCGCTTGCGCGGCTGCGGTTGCGACAATGGCGGCAATCAGCCCGGTATAGATCGGATGGCGCACAAGCGCGTAGGGACCGCTGTCGACGACATGATGGTCCTCTTTCCGCGTGATGGTGCCCGACCACAGCCGGCCGAGATGAACTCGGGCCCACCAGGCGAACAGAATGCCGGCGAGCGTCAGGCCGGCGAGCGCATAAGCGCCATCATAGCCGACATGCCATAGCATCGGCTCGTGCAGGAACCGCCGCGTCGAATGCAACAGCAGGACCGCGCCGGCAAGGAGCGCCGCACGCGAGACCCACACCGGCCACGTCGCCACGCGCTTCTCGGTGCGTGCCGACCAAAACGAGGCGGCGATCCAACTGACGATCCATCCGATCCAGATGACGGCGAAGGCAAGACTTGGGCGCATCATTGTCATCATCCGCGACGGGATGATCCTGTTGTCACCAATGCTTTGGTGACGCCCAACCTAAACAAATCGATTGCGGCAATTGCGGGATGCCGCTTCGGCGGGTCTGATAGCTACACATCCACGCTCGCCGCCAGCGCGTGCTCTTCGATGAAGAGTCGGCGCGGTTCGACTTTATCGCCCATCAACTCGTCGAAGATCGTATTGGCCTCGTCGATCTCCTTGACGCTGACCTGCAGCATAGTGCGGGCGTTGGTGTCGAGGGTGGTTTCCCAGAGCTGGTTGGGATTCATCTCGCCCAAACCTTTGTAACGCTGCAGCGCGACACCTTTGCGGCCCGCGGCGGTCACCGCCTCGAACAGGCTGACCGGGCCGTGGATGGGAATTTCCTCGTCCTTGCGTTTGAGCATCGCCGGCGGCGTCGGCCGCGGGAACACTTTCTGCAGCTCAGGCGCGAACTCGTCGAGCCTGCGCGCATCGGCCGAGCCGAGCAGCGCCTGGTCGAGGGCGGCCACTTCTTTCACGCCGCGTACCATGCGCTCGAAGAGAAATCCTTCGCCTTCGGCGAAGCGACCTTGCCAGCCGCGCTCGGTCTCCTCCGACAATGCATCGAGCCGCTTGGCGATATAAGGCACCGCGGCAACTGCCTTTTGCGGATCGCCGAATATGTCGCGGTTGAGCACGCTCATGATCGCGGCCTGTTCGACGACCTGGCGATTGTAGCGGCTGTGCAAGCCGCGCAGCAGGTTGCGGATTTGACGGGAGTCCTCAACCAGCTTGCGCAAATCGTTGCCGGCCAGCACCTCGCCGGATGACAGCCGCAAGGTGGTGTCTTCGAGCCCGGTATCGATCAGATAGTCCTCAAGCGCGCGCTCGTCCTTGAGATACTGCTCGGATTTACCGCGCGCAATCTTATAGAGCGGCGGCTGAGCGATATAGAGATAGCCGCGATCGATGAGCTCGCGCATCTGCCGGTAGAAGAAGGTCAACAGCAGCGTGCGGATGTGGGCGCCGTCGACGTCGGCGTCCGTCATGATGATGATCTTGTGATAGCGCAGCTTATCGATGGCAAATTCGTCGGCGCCGATGCCGGTGCCGAGCGCGGTGATTAGCGTGCCGATCTGCTCGGACGACAGCATCTTGTCCATGCGCGCGCGTTCGACGTTCAGAATCTTGCCGCGCAGCGGCAAGACGGCCTGAAATTCGCGATTGCGGCCCTGCTTGGCGGAGCCGCCGGCGCTGTCGCCCTCGACGATGAACAGCTCGGATTTGGCCGGATCTTTTTCCTGGCAATCGGCCAGTTTGCCGGGCAGCGAGGTGACGCCGAGCGCGCTCTTGCGCGTCATCTCGCGGGCCTTGCGCGCGGCCTCACGGGCCGCCGCCGCCTGGATCACCTTGCCGACGACGATCTTGGCCTCGCCGGGATGCTCCTCGAGCCAAGACTTGAGCATGTCATTGATGACGCCCTCGACCACCGGACGGACCTCGGACGACACCAGTTTGTCCTTGGTCTGCGACGAAAACTTCGGATCGGGCACTTTCACCGAGAGCACCGCAGTGAGGCCCTCGCGGCAGTCATCGCCGGTGAGTGCGACCTTCTCCTTGCGCGCGACGCCGCTCGATTCGGCATAGCCGGTGATTTGACGGGTGAGCGCACCGCGAAAGCCGGCGAGATGGGTGCCGCCGTCGCGTTGCGGAATATTGTTGGTGAAGCACAGCACGGTCTCGTGATAGCCGTCGTTCCACCACAGCGCGCATTCGACCACCATGTTGTCGCGCTCGGCCTTCATGAGGATCGGCTGCGGTATCAGCGCCGTCTTGTTGCGGTCGAGATATTTGACGAACTCCTCGACGCCGCCCTCATAGCGCAGCACCTCGCGCTTTTCGACCGCGTGACGCATGTCGGAGAGCACGATGGTGACGCCGGAATTGAGAAACGCGAGCTCGCGCAGGCGATGCTCCAGCGTGGCGAAATCGAACTCGGTCATGGTGAAGGTTTTGGATGACGGAAAAAACGTCACCTCGGTACCGCGCTTATCGCGCGCGGCGCCGACCACGGCGAGCGGGGCGACCGCGTCGC
The DNA here is from genome assembly GCA_963731805.1 of uncultured Alphaproteobacteria bacterium. Classification (GTDB taxonomy): domain Bacteria; phylum Pseudomonadota; class Alphaproteobacteria; order Rhizobiales; family Xanthobacteraceae; genus BOG-931. The sequence goes on along the minus strand of CAVSWY010000020.1, from coordinate 217,237 downwards.
CGTCGCGAAACTCCATGAAATGTTCCTGGCCATCGCGCCAGATCGTCAGCTTGAGCCAGCTCGACAGCGCATTGACCACCGAGACGCCGACGCCGTGCAGGCCGCCCGAGACCTTGTAGGAGTTCTGGTCGAATTTTCCGCCGGCATGGAGCTGGGTCATGATGACCTCGGCGGCGGATACGCCCTCGCCCTTGTGGATATCGGTCGGAATGCCGCGGCCGTCGTCGCGGACGGTGCAGGAACCGTCGGGATTGAGGCGAACGAGGACTTCCTTGGCGTAGCCGGCGAGCGCCTCGTCGATGGCGTTATCGACGACCTCGTAGACCATGTGATGCAGGCCCGAGCCGTCATCGGTGTCGCCGATATACATGCCCGGCCGCTTGCGTACGGCATCGAGCCCCTTGAGCACCTTGATCGATTCCGCGTCGTAATCGGAAGGTGCGGGGGGCTGTTTACGGACGGGTTCGGCCATGCGGAAAGCTCTCGAATCGACGGCAAAAATACACGGGTGAATCGGCGAATCTTGTACACGAAAACGGTATCGCGTACACGGCAAAAAGACCACTACTAAGATATTGTCATATCGTCGTTTTTCAAGATTGTGGCGGCCGCCGAATCGGGCCTCGATTCGGCCTCCGAACGGCCGCATCGGTCAACGGTTTGCGGGTCCACAAATCCAGGTCGCCCAGATCGCGCGTCAGAACTCCGGCCGCCGCGCGCGCGGTTTGAGCAGATGCTGGTCACCGGGCCGGTAGTCGGGAATTGGATGCTGGAACGAGCCCAGCGCGGCAGCCCAGAGTTCCATGCGATCCAAATCCTCGCGCAGCCGCTCGAGGGATTCGATCAGGTTCCGTACAATCAAATCTTCTGCCGGTTCCGGCATTGTTGTTGGCCTTTGTCACGTATCGGACATTTCCTGCTCCTGCAGGTTAAGAGCCTACGCGCAGTGTTGTTCCGGGAATCCCGGGTCGCCAACCGAAGCAAATCTTGAAGATGTTTTGGAACCGTTCGCGCCGAAAATCTTTAGGGCTTCCGCGGTTTAGGGTGCAGCCGCCCGGAACTGACCTCGACCACCTCGGCACTGCCCTCGATCTCCGCGAACAATGCCGGATCGGCGCCGGTCATCCACGCTTGGCTGGCCAGCTGCACAAGTTCCGCATAAAGCGCGCTGCGCCGCACCGGATCGAGATGCGCAACAATCTCGTCGAGCAACAGAATTGGCGCGATGCCGGTCATCTCTCCAATCAATCGGGCGTGAGCCAGCACGAGCCCGATCAAAAGCGCCTTTTGTTCGCCTGTCGACGTGTCAGCCGCGAGGATGCCTTTGTCCGCATAGAAGACCTTGAGATCGGTCAAATGCGGACCGTCGAGTGTGCGGCCCGCAGCGGCGTCCTGGGCGCGGTTGTCGCGCAGTACCGCGCGGTAGCGTTCCTCGATCTCCGCGGCAGGATGGTCGGGAATGAGCTGTTCCATCCAACCGTCGAGCGAAATCTCGGCGGTGGGAAAAGGCGAGCCTTTGCGGTTCGAAAGACCGACAGCCAGCCGTTGCATGGTTTCCACCCGGAGTCCGGCGACTGCGACCGCCAATTCCGCGGTCTCGTGCTCGACGGCGTCGAGCCAGTGCGGATCAGGCCGCGGGTCCTCCAAGAGCCGATTGCGCGAGCGTAGCGACCGCTCGAGCGCATTGACGCGACTGCCATGCTCGGGATCAACCGCCAGCACCAGCCGGTCTAGGAAGCGCCGCCGTTCCGACGGCGCGCCGGTAAACAGCGCGTCCATTGCCGGGATGAGCCAGACCACGCGCACGTGATCGGCAAAGGCTGCGGGGGAGGCGACCGGCTCACGGTCGATTCGGTATTTGCGCAGTGTTGTCGCGCCCTCCTCGATGGGGCGTTCGATGCCGGTGCCGAGCGTGGCGAGGCCAAGCGCACCCTCGATTTCGGCGGCGACGGCCCATGAGCCATCGCCTTCGCTGAACGCGACCTCGTCCAGCGTCGCGCGGCGCAGCCCGCGGCCGGGCGTGAAGAACGAAATTGCTTCGATCAGATTGGTCTTGCCGGCGCCATTCGGCCCAACCAGCACGATCGTTTTGGCGTCGGTTTCGAGTGACGCGGCGTGGTAGTTGCGGAAATTGGTCAGCGTGAGTTGACGGACTGTCATTACCTGTCATCATCCGCGAAGGCGGACGATCCAGTAATCGATTGGGTTCGCGATAACTCCGGATGCCGAAGCATAGTGAATGCTCCGCCTTCGCGGAGCATGACAAGGGCCCTACACCCGCATCGGCATCAGCACGTAGAGCGCGCCGTGGGGCTCCTTGTCCTGGATCAAGGTCGGTGAACCGGGATCGGCAAGCTTGAGCACGGCCGCCTCGCTCTCGATCTGTGAGGCAATATCGAGGAGATAGCGCGAATTGAAGCCGATATCGATCGGATCGGCGTCGTATTCGACCTCAAGTTCCTCGTTGGCGCTGCCGGAATCGGGATTGGTCACCGACAGGAGCAATTTTCCGGCAGTGATCGACAGTTTAACGGCGCGGCCGCGCTCGCTCGACACGGTCGAAACGCGATCCACCGCCGCCTCGAATTCCTTCTTGTCGACGACCAGTTCCTTGTCGTTGGCGGCCGGGATGACGCGGCCGTAATCGGGGAACGTGCCGTCGATCAATTTCGAGGTCAGGATGGTCTGACCGATGCTGAAGCGGATTTTTCCCGGCGAAAGCTCGATCGCCACTTCGGTCTCGCCGTCTTCCATCAGACGCTGCACTTCGCCGACCGTCTTGCGCGGCACGATGACGCCCGGCATGCCGGCGGCGCCGTTGGGCAGTTCAAGCTCCATCTGCGCCAGCCGATGTCCGTCGGTGGCGACCGCGCGCAAGGTCGGCGCCTTGGCCGAGCCGGCGGCGTGCAGGTAGATGCCGTTGAGATAATAGCGCGTCTCTTCGGTCGAGATCGCGAACTGGGTCTTGTCGATCAGCCGCTTGAGATCGGCCGCCTTAAGCGTGAATTTGTGCGTCATCTCGCCCGGAGCGAGATCGGGGAAGTCGCTTTCCGGCAGCGTCTGCAACGTAAAGCGCGAGCGGCCGGCGCGGATCGACAGCGCCGCGCGGTCGCCGGAGGACTCCAGGACGATCTGCGCCCCCTCCGGCAGTTTGCGCACGATGTCGAAGAACATGTGAGCCGGCACCGTGGTCGAGCCACCGGGGCCGACTTCGGCCGCGATCGAGTCGGTGACTTCGACGTCGAGATCGGTGGCTTTCAACGCGAGCTGGGCGCGATCGGCGTGCAACAAGACATTGGCGAGGATGGGAATGGTATTTCGGCGCTCAACCACGCGGTGCACGTGGCCCAAGGATTTGAGCAACTCGGAACGCTCGACCGTGACCTTCATCGCGAAATCCGTTGCAGCGGCGGACCAACGCTTGGTGGATACCAAAAGTGGCGTGGTACGGCGGTTTCGGCAAGGCCGGGCCGCACTCGACCTAGTCTTTTCCCTGGTCTTTTCACAGCTTTCGGGGACCGCCGCACCTGCGGCGATCAGTCCTGAAGCTGGCGTTTGAGCGCCTCGATCTCCTCCGCGAAGGCACTGTCGTTGCCGGCGAGATTCTCGATTTTGCGCACCGCGTGCAGGACTGTGGTGTGGTCGCGACCGCCGAAGCGGCGGCCGATTTCCGGCAGTGATCGCAGCGTCAAAACCTTCGCCAGGTACATCGCCACCTGCCGCGGCCGCACCACATTGGCCGTGCGCCGTGACGACAAGAGGTCAGCTCGGCTGACATTGTACTGGCGCGCCACGATGCGCTGGATGTCCTCGATCCGCACCCGTTTCGGCTCGGCCGGGCGGATCAAGTCACGCATTTCGCGCTCGGCCATTTCCAACGTCACCGGCTGCCCGGTGAGCTTGCTGTGCGCCAACAGCCGGTTGACGGCACCTTCGAGGTCGCGGCCGTTATGCGTGACCGATTTGGCGATAAAGGCGAGCACCGGCGCCGGCACTTCGAAGCCGGGATGATGCATGCGCGCGGCGGCGATCCGGCTCTTGAGGATTTCGAGCCGCAATTCCTCGCCGAGCGAGCCGATCTCCACCACCAGCCCGCCCGCGAGCCGCGACCGCACGCGGTCGTCCAGACTTTCGAGATCGGCCGGCGGCCGGTCGCTGGCAATGACCACTTGGCGGCCGGCATCAATGAGAGCGTTGAGCGTGTGGCAGAACTCGGCCTGGGTCGAGCGACCCTGCAAAAACTGCAGATCGTCGATCACCAGGACGTCGATGGCGCGCACCGCCTCTTTGAAGGCCAGTGTGGTCTGGGTCCGCAACGCCGAGACAAAGCCGTACATGAATTGCTCGGCCGTCAGATACAGCATCTTGCGATCGCCGCCATTGTTGCCGGCCCAGGTGATCGCCTGCAGCAGATGGGTTTTGCCGAGCCCCACGGCGGCATGCGTGTACAGCGGATTGAACATTAGCGGTTCGCCGCGCCGGCTGGTGGCGACCTGTTTCGCCGCGGCGTGCGCCAGCGTGTTGGAACGGCCGACGATGAAAGACTCGAACGTCAGGCGCGGATCGAGCGGCGAGCCGCCGAGCGCCTCATGCACGGTCAGGAAAGGTACGCTGGCGCGGTCGCCGCCGCTGACGGCTACGCCATCGCGTGGCTCGCGCGACGGTGCCAGCGGCTCCGGCGCCTTGGGCTTAGCGGGTAGCTTGATGGTGGCGGAGCGAACGCTCAATTCCAGGCGCGCAATGGCGGGCTCTTCCTCTTGCCACCTGCCCAGGACGCGCTCGCTGTAGTGCGATTGGATCCAGTTCCGCAGAAAACGCGTCGGCACCGAGAGCCGCAACACGCCATCGGCCGCGGTCTCGAGCTCCATGCGCCCGAACCAGCTGGTGAAGACATCGTCGCCGAGTTCGGAGCGCAACCGTTCCTTGACCCGCCGCCAACGATCCTGATCTGTGCTCGTCATATCGATCCGCTTTTTTTCGGAGAGAGATTTACCGGGCACGCTGGTCAGACGATCCCGCAGAGCCCGACATTGCCGGAAACGCAACTCACTTGGACTGAGGCAGGCAGGTGGCGAGCGACTTGCGCCGCAGCCTGCGCAAATGCGGAGTTACGTTCAGTCGCCGGACGCGGCTCTGGGCCAATACCAGCTGACGGTCGCAACGAAACGCCGATTGCGGATTGTCATCATCATGCCCCCACCTCCATCGCTCCCAGACTCGATGGTTATCATTGGCTCTTTGTGCAGCGTAGCTGCGAGACTTCTGTCTGCGACTTTGATACGATTGGTGTTACAACGCTACGCTCGCCACCTACTACTGATGCCACGACAAGGTCGGAACGCACGCGATCGGACATAGCTCACCCGCACCCATATCTCGATGGGTCATCGCTCAGACCGACTTGTTGAAGACCTTCGGAACGGAAGGGAATTAAAGGGTAGCACGCGAATTGCGGCCCGCAATACCAAAACAAGCTCGTCAATATTGAAGTTTTGGGCGCGCGGGTGGGAAAGCGCATCGCTCTTGTCGCGCCGGCGCGGACAAATCATTGACTCAATGAGATGATTTAGCTTCGGCCAGCGGCGGTAATCGGCCTGTCATGTTTCAAGCTGGCGTCGCGAGCAAATAAAATCAGACACAGTCGGAATCGCGCCGATTCAAAGTCCTATCGCCCGCGTGTCCAATAAGTCTTTCATGGGCCATGAATTCTTCTGGACAGTTTTTTGGGGTAGCCACCAATGGACGCGGCTTGAGCAAATAAAAAAGGCCCCTTCGCCGCGAGGTAAACGCCCGCCAATGCTATCTTTGCGGTCTGACGTGACAATAATGCAACAACTGCATGGCAATCCCCAAATGGATTGCCGGCAAATTCGAAAACTTCCGCAGCGAAGCCGCAGAAAACTATTTTTTCTCGAGCTTGGCGATGCGCTGGGCGAGGCGGGAGACTTTGCGGCGCGCCGCGTTGCGGTGCACGATGCCCTTCTGTGCGGCGCGGATGAGCGCCGGCTCGGCTTCCGCCATGGCGGCGAGCGCTTGGGAGCGGTCACCTGCCGTCAGCGCCTCCTCGACCTTACGCATGGCCGAGCGGACGTGCGAACGCCGCGATTTATTGATGACGGTGCGCCGCGCGATCTGGCGGGCGGCTTTCTTAGCGGACTTGGTGTTGGCCATGGACTATCGAATATACGCGCTATTGTGAGCGAGATCGGGCTTATAGGAGCACCCGGCCGCAGCGTCAACGCCGCCGCCGATAATCGGTAGAATCCATAACGAATTCGAGGGACCGGGCCCTGGATGGTCGTGTCCGGCCTAGGCAACGCGTTTGGACCGCACGGCATCATAGCCCGCGACGACGGCAGCACGATCCGCCGGCGGAAATGCCGAAAGCGGCGGTTCGACGCGCGCCCAGTACGGATCACCGTGAATGTGGGCGAGAAGCGCCTTGACGCCAGGAACCAGCGGCTTTCCGTCGAACAGCTTGCGGATCGCGACCGCCTCGCCAAGCGCGGCTGCGTCGCCCGAACGATAGGCCCTGGCGCAAAGGTCGGCATTGAGGTTTGCGGTTGCCGAAATGCAGCCGGCAAAGGGACCTGAACGCGCCTCCGGCAACGCCGCCTCGGTCGACGGAAACACCTTGAATCGCGGCAGGATGCTTGCGGCTTCGCGGGCATAGGCCATGTCGCCGGAGGAGTCTTTAAGTCCGACGATGCGCTCGCCGAATGTATCGAGCAGGCGGCGGATCAGCCCGACGTGCCAATGCAGGCCCGATTGTACTGGGAAATGGTAGAGATAGAGCGGGATCGGCCGGGCCGCGGTCGCCGTCAGGATTGCATCGATGTAGGCGACAAGACCGTCGTCATGGACGCCTTTGTAATAAAACGGCGGCAGCACCAGAGCGCCGGCAAAGCCGAGTTCGGCGGCATGCTTGGTGAGGGCGACGGCATCGGCCAGGGCGGCCGCACCGGTTCCGACCATCATCCGCTCAAGCGGCAGCCCGGCCGCCGCATAGGCGCTCATCACCCGCCGTCGCTGGTCGAGCGAGAACGACGTTGCCTCGCCGGTGGTGCCCAGCACATTGAGCCCGTCGCAGCCGGTATCGAGGAGGAATCGCGCCAGCGCTGTCGAACGGGGGCAGTCGGGTTCCCCCTTGTCGTCGACCGCGGTTGCGATCGCGGCGATGACGCCGTGGAGTGTCTTGGTCATTGTCACTGCCCTCAGGCGGCAAAACGGTGCCGTGCGGCTTGCGCCTGCTGCCGATCCAGTAAAGCATGCCGTGGCGATGTTCAATCGAGCGCAAACCTGTTCCGGCCTGCGGTCTCGCGTTGGGTCGGCCCTCCGGGAATTTGGAAAGTAAAATGAGCGAAAGCTTCGACGTCATCATAGTCGGCGGCGGCGCGGCCGGCTGCGTGCTGGCGAACCGGCTATCGGCACGTTCGGCGACCCGCGTACTCCTTCTCGAGGCGGGGCGTGACGCAGCGCCCGGCGCGGAACCTGCTGATATTCTCGATTCCTATCCGCGCTCTTATTACAACGACGACTATTTTTGGCCGGAGCTTAAGGTCCATTGGCGGCGCAAAGACAATTCGCCACTGTCCGGCTTCTCCCAAGGCCGCGTCATGGGTGGCGGCTCGTCGGTGATGGGTATGGTCGCCTATCGCGGCACGCCCGATGATTATGCCGAATGGCAATCGCTCGGCGCCGCGGGCTGGGGCTGGGACGACGTGCTGCCCTATTACCGCAAGCTCGAAAGCGACCAGGACTTCGACGGCTCGCTCCATGGCAAGGACGGCCCAGTGCCGATCCGTCGTACCAAAGCGACGGACTGGGCGCCATTGGCCAATGCCGTCCACGCCTTTGCCGAAGAACACCAGATTCCCTTCGTTGCCGATATGAACGCGGATTTTCGAGACGGCTATGGTTCGGTACCGATGAGTAATACCTGGGACCAGCGCCGATCCGCGTCGATCTGCTACCTCACCGCCGATGTCCGCCGCCGGCCCAACCTCACGATCATAACGAGCGCAACGGTTACCGGGCTTGTCTTCGACGGACGCCGTGCCTCAGGCGTCACTGCGACCGTCAATGGCGCGCAGCGGGAGTTTTCCGGCTGTGAGATCATTGTCTCGCTCGGCGGCATTCATTCGCCGGCATTTCTCATGCGGGCCGGAGTTGGGCCGGCCGCGGCGTTGCGGGCGCTCGGGATCGAGGTGCGCGCCGACAAGCCCGGCGTCGGCGAGAACCTATCCAATCACGCCATTCTTTTTATCGGACTCTTGCAAAAACGTGGCACCCGCCAAGCCGCCAAGATCCGCCCCCATCCGATGACCTGCTTTCGCTACTCCTCCGACCTGCCCGGTGCGCCGCCGCTCGATATGTATCTGAATGTCCAGTGCAAGACGTCATGGAGCCCGCTCGGGCATCAGGTCGCGAACCTGGCGCCGTCGTTGCTCAAGCCGATGGCGCGCGGGCGCGTGTCGCTGGTCGCCGCCGATCCAGCGGCCTATCCGCTGGTCGAATTCAATTTTACCGGCCACGAGATCGACCTGAAGCGATTCATGCTGGGGTTCCGCCGCTGCGTCGAGATTTTGTCTCATGACGCCGTGCGCGCCATCACGACGCTGACCTTCCCGGTGAAATTCAATGATCGGCTGCGGCGGCTCAACCGCATCACGCCGGCGAACAAGATCAAAAGCGCGGCCGTCGCCGCGCTCATCGATGCGGTGCCGCCGCTCGCCGCGCCGATTTTCGCCACCTTGGCCGACCGCCGCGTCGATCTCGCCGCGCTGGCCGAAGACGATGCGGCGCTGGCCGATCACATCCGCGAAAATGTCGCCGGCACGTTCCACCCGGTGGGAACGTGCCGCATGGGCGCGGCCGACGATCGTAACGCCGTGACCGATCCGACCGGCCGCGTTTATGGCATTGCCGGGCTGCGCGTCATCGACGCTTCGATCATGCCGACGATCCCGCGCGGCAACACCAATATTCCGACCATCATGGTGGCGGAAAAGCTTGCGGACGCGATGTTAAGCGGGATGTAGGCCGGTTTCCGGAGGGCGGGCTTCCTCGCGCGGCACGCTGACGTAAATCTGGCCGTCGCGAACGGCGACCGGCACCGGCGTCAGCCGTACCGATGGATCGCCGGGATGGCAGCCGGTTGCCAGATCAAATTCATAACCGTGCCACGGGCAGACAATGTGGCGCTGTTTGCCGAAGCGTAGCCCCGCGCTCTTCTTGTCAGGCGTGATGATTTCCTCGACCTGATGGAAGATCTTGCCTTGGCAGACGGGGCCGCCGGCATGGGGACAGACATTCTCGTAGGCTAGCACCTTGCTGCCAGTGCGAAAGATGCCGACTTCGATCTCGTCCAAGGCAAATACCCGGTAGTCGCCATCCGCGATATCGGTCAGCTTGCTCACTGCGATTTCGTCCATTGCTCTATACCTCCTTCACTCTATTCCCGGCGGGCGATGGAACCAGATCGCCACGTCGAACATGTTGAGGTCGGCGGCGCGGATCAGACCGCAAGCCGTGACGACCGTTTCCGTCGCCGTCACCGTGCCGGGCGCGAACGGCGCCACGTCGTGGCCGCGCCGCTCCACTTTGGCGGCATAAACCTTTACCGCGGCGGTTAGCACCTGTTGCAGCGTCGTGTCCGAAATCGCGTCAGGCTCGCCGCGTTCGAGTGCGCCGCGCGCCACGGTGCAGAAATCCACTGCCGCGCCGCGACGGTGCACGGGTTTCCCACTCGGCTTGTGACTCAATTTGGCAGCGCGCTTGGCCGCTTTCACCTTACGCACCGCAGCTTACGCCGTCACCGGCGCGCGACCGGCCGGCGCTTTCTTGGTCTTGGGCTTGATCAGCTTGTGCTTCGGCACCTCGAGCTTGAACAACTTGGCCGCGTTGAAGCCCAGAATGTTGCGCTTGGCCTGTTCGTCGAGGAATGGCAGCGTCGTGATCGAGCTCGGCAGATCGAAATCCCAATGCGGCCAGTCGGAGGCGAACAGAAGTTGGGTCTCCGCCTTGATGGCTTTGAAGGTTGCTTCGGTCAGATCCATGTTCGAGCGCTCCAGCGGCTGGCTGGTGAAATACATGTCCTGGATGTACTCGCTCGGCCGCCGCTTCAACAACGGCGCCTCGGATGATCGCATCATGTATTCGGAATCGAGCCGCTGCATCAGGAACGGCACCCAGGCGAGCCCGCTCTCGATCCACAGTACTTTGAGCTTGGGGAAGCGCTCCGGCAAGCCGTTGATGATCCAGTTCGTCAGATGAATGATATTGTAATAGACAAACGAGATCGAGTGCATTGAGATGAAGCGATTGCACTGTTGCATCGACTGGTCGCCCCAGTGGAAGCCAGAATGGAACGCGAGCGGCTTGCCGGTCGCCTGGATTGCGGAATAAAGCGGCATGTAGCTGTCGTGATTGACAGCGCGAAAGCGTGTTGAGGTGACCGAAAAACCGATGACGCTCGGATTATCGGCGTAGCGCTCGACCGCCTTCAGGCTCTCCTCGGGATGATTGAACGGCAGGTACAGCATCGCCTTGATGCGCTGGTCTTGCGGGAGGATTTCTTCCGCCAGCCATTTGTTGAAGGCGTTGCCGATCACGACCTCCATCTCGATCTGCGGATGCATGCCGAGCACCAGCATAGGGGTCGGGAAAACAACCATGTAGTCGATACCCATCGAATCCATGGCGCGCTGCACCAGCGTCACCTGGGCGTGGGTGCGGCCGCCCGGCACCGCCTCGGCCAGACGCTGCTGGTGCGGGATGCGGCCGAACACGTCCTGATGCAAAAATCCGGGCGTGGCATTGAGAAGGCCCGGCGCCGCGCCGCGGTCCTTAAACGCGCGCGCCATCTGCCGGTAGACGTCGCTGTCCATGCGATCGACGACCTCCGACCAGAACGCCGTCTCGGTGACGTGGGCATCGACATCGACGATGAAATAATCCTCCGCACGCGCCTCCTTGGCGGCGTGGGCGAGAATCTCGCGCGTATCGGTTTGAATGCTGATTTTCGGCAGTTCGCTGACGCGCGGAGCTTTATGTCCGTTTTTTCCGGTTTTCTCCTGGCGAGGCGTTTTCTTCAGCATCGGCTTCCTCCACTCATGGAGCGGCTCTTACGATGGCGCTCACACGCGTCCTGCATTTGCGTTGAAGTCTATCAGCAAACCGGGCCATGGCACATGCGATTGACCCTGCGATGGGGCGAATGCTACGAAATGCCTGAATTGGCGGCTGTTTTTGCGGTTCAAGGCGCGCGAAGCGGAGCGTGAAATCCATGAAACTTCCGCCCTTTAAATATGCCTGCCCATCGACCGTTCGCGAAGTCATTGCGCTCTTGGCGTCGCATGATGGCGAGGCGAAACCACTTGCCGGCGGTCAGTCGCTGTTGCCGATGCTGGCGTTTCGCGTCGCGTCGTCGGCTGTGCTTGTGGATTTGCGCAAGGTGCCAGAGCTCCGCCGGATCGGCATCACCGACGATGGCATTACCTTTGGCGCCATGGTGCGCTGGCGCGACATCCTTGACGATCCGCAGCTGCGAACGGCGCATCCTCTCCTGGTGCAGGCCGTAGAGCACATTGCGCATTACCAGATCCGCAATCGCGGTACGGTCGGCGGCAGCTTGGCGCACGCGGATCCGGCCGCTGAGCTGCCGGCCATTGCCGTCACCTGCGACGCCAGGATCGCCGCTACCGGCAAAGCCGGCGAGCGGGTCATCGCTGCCAAGGATTTCTTTCGCGGTCCATTGACGACCGCACTGACCGCCGACGAGATCATCACCGAAATTCGCTTTCCGGCGTGGCCGGCGAAGCGGCGCTTCGGCTTTTGTGAATTCGCTCGCCGCCGCGGCGACTTTGCCTTGGCCGGCGCGGCGGTGTTTTACGATGACGACGGTGGGAAGGCAGTCAACGTCCATGTCGGCGCGTTTGGCCTCTCCGACCGGCCGCTGCGTCTTGGCGCAGTGGAAGAGGTCCTCAACGGCAAGTCGATCGATGAGGCGACAATCGCCGCAGCGGAGGCCAAAGCGTCGGCGGCCGTCGATCCGCTCGACGATATTCACACCACGGGGGCTTATCGCAAGACGCTGATCGGCGTCATGGTTGAGCGCGCTTTGCACAGTGCGCTGGCCTGATTTTGCAATCTCAAGATTTCACGGGAGAAGCTCATGAGTGTCGCTCGACATCCGCGCTCGAAGGAGCTCGAAGGCGTTTCGCTCGAAGAGATCATGAAGAAATATGTCGGCCGCTTCAAAGATAAGAAGCCGGATTGGGCCGCCTTCGAGGATGCCAAGATCGAAGGCTTTAAGCGCGCTCAGCACCGCTTCGTTGGCGCCGGCGGTTCCGGCAAGCACGGCGACCCGACCGTGATCCCGGCCGGCAATTTCACGCTCTCGATCATGTATGTCGAACCCGGCCAGGGCAATGCCGCGCATACTCACGAGGTCGAGGAATGCTTTTTCGTCCTCGACGGCTATCTCGACGTTTTCGTCGAGGACGACAGCGGCAAGCGGCTGACAACGCGGCTCAGCCCGTGGGAATGCATCTGTTGCCCGGCCGGCGTCATCCACGGCTATCAGAACGATTCGCTCGCCCCGGTCTATTTCCAAGTCATGCTCGGCCGCGGCAAGCCTGAGACCATGGGCTATGCCGACGACGAACTTTTCAGGCGCAAGGATGCGCATCTCAAGGCGGTGTAAATGACGACGTCACTCGACGACTTACGTTACGAGCTTGCGCTCGCTAATCGCATTATCGCCCATGAGGGCGTGCTCGACGGTTTCGGCCACGTCAGCGTGCGCCATCCCGACGATCCGGGGCGCTATCTTCTAGCGCGGTCGCGCAGTCCCGAACTGATTGAGCCCTCGGACCTCCTCGAATTCACCCTCGATTCCGAACCGGTGACGCCGCCCAAGGGCGAGATGTACGGCGAACGGGTGATTCACGGCTGCATCTACCAGGCGCGGCCGGACGTGAACGCCGTTTGCCATCACCATTCGCATGCCGTGCCGCCGTTTTGCGTCACCGGCATTGCGCTCGAGCCGGTGTTTCACATGGGCCCGGTCATGGGCCAGGTGGTGCCGATGTGGGACAGCCGCGATGAGTTCGGCGACACCGATCTTATGGTGGTCAAGCCGGAGGAGGGCCGCTCGCTGGCGCGGACACTCGGCCCGAACTGGATGGTGCTGATGGCCCGCCACGGCGCGACTGTCGCCGGCCGGACGTTGCGCGAACTGGTCTTCCGCATCGTCTATTCGCATGCCAATGCGGAAATCCAGTTGCGCGCGATGGCGATCGGCAAGATCGGCGCTTTGAACGCCACCGAACGGCAGCGCGCTGAGCCGCGCCAGCTGCAGCCGCGGCCGATGGCGCGGGCGTGGGAATATTGGACAACGCGATTGCAGAAGGCCGGCGGGCTGCCGCCCGCGGTCAAATCGCGGACAGCCGGGACGCGATCCAAGAAAAGCGTCAGTAAGGGTCGCGCGAGGCGATCGCGGCGATGACCTCGTTCAACTGATCGATGCGCCTCCTATAGGCCTTAGTCAGGCAGCCGACGTCGCGTCCGCAGGCGCCGCGGGCTTTGAGAAATTCAGTCTGCATGTCTTGGATGTCGCCGCGCTGGCCCATCGCCACGTGGCAACGCTGTAGAGCGTTGCCATCCGCGCTTCCGCTTGACCCAACGCATATGTCTTGCAGATCGTGATTTCGGCCGCCGTTCTCGCCTTGGTGCAGTCGAGCGGGGTGTAATCGGTGGCGACAGCAGGCCACGCATTGACCAGGCTACAGAAACCGATGGCCGCCATTAGCGAGCGCTTCATCGAACCCTCCGTTAGCCGAAGGTCGGCACGAACAGCTTGTCGATCGGAATGGGTTCCGCGATCAGGCCCTGCTCGACCATGTAACTGACCAGAGCCTCAAGCGTCGGCCGGTTCGGCTCGACGCCATAGGGCCAGCAATCGCCGCCGAACAACTCGTCGATCTCTTCGATGTCGTCGGGCAGCCACGGCAGCATGTAGCGGAGTGTGCCGGGGAAGCGCATTTTCTCGCGCGCCAAGTCCTTGGCGGCGCAGAAGGCGTTGTACAGGCTGGTGGCGACGAAGGGATGGCGCTCGTAGATGTCGTTGCGGATCACGATCAGGTGCATGATCGGGAAAATCTTGGTGCGGCGGTAGTAGTCCTTCTCGCGCGCCCGGTAGTCCGGAAACAGCCGCACCACGTCGGGATGGCGCTTGAGCGAACGCGGCAGGTTTGAGCCGATGATGGCGTGAATTTCGCCTGCGGCGAGGAGGTCGCTCAAGGACTTTCCGCTCTGGTTCGGCGTGATCTTGATCGGCTTGAGGAGCGGCATCACCGACGGATTGCCGTAGGCACCCGGCTCGTTGACCGCGCCCTGGACCCACTCGATGGTCGAAAGGTCGACGCCGAGATCGTGCTGCATCAGGCCGCGGACGAAGATCGCCGCTGTCTGGGTGTAGAGCGGCACGCCGATGCGCTTGCCGGCGAGGTCCTTTGCCGACGTGATGAATTTTCGGTTAACGACGATAAAGCCGTGCCGGAAGACGCGCGAGGCGAACACCGGCAGCGCCACGAAGGGTAGCCTCTTGGCCGCGTAGCGGCTGACGAATTCCGAGCTCGACATTTCGCAGGAGTCGAACTCCAGCCGGTTCGACATTCGGTCGAAAATCTCGCGTGGATTGTCGATAGCGATGAAGTTGAGGTCGATGCCGTCAGGTTTGATATCGCCGGTTTGCAGCGCCAGCATGCGGTCGTAGAGACCGCAGGCGAAAGTGATCGGCAGGGAAGGCATCGCGCACCTCTCGATGAAGCTTCGGGTCAAGACGCGCGCACTATCGCACACCGCGCGAGGAGTAAAAGCGGCGAGCGCGGCGCGCTCGCAAGCGACGCCGCCGGAAAAAATTCGCGATGCGTGACGAATTTTCTTGCAATGCGTTTGCGATACGCTTATGTGCCGCTCGCCCAAATTCGCACGTGCCTGTGGCCGTGTGTCGATCGGTAGGCATCCGGACAAGAGGCCGGACAGTCGCCTGAGGTTCGCGAAGTTAGAGCCTCACTACGTGATCGGCAGCCGGAGGCGAAACCGGCGCACCCCGCGCTCAACGGGGGACGCGGCTTAAAGCAACGACGGAGCGGGCTTTTTTGGTTGGCCGTCCAAAGGTCAGCACCGAAGAGGCTTGTCCATCTTGTCTTGCCGGCCGTGCGGAACGGGCTCTCCCGCTCCAATCCAAGGCAGCATCTCGGCGCCAGCGCCACGCGTCTGAACCGTGTCCCCAACGCACGGTCCAACGCCGAAGCGCTGCAGCCGCTGACGCCGGTCGTGCGCACGCGAGCGCGTACGGCTGAACTTCAACGCGGCCAACCGGCTCTCATGCCGCTTGACCCCTTGAACTGGAAAGGAGCGCGCCAATGACCGAGCGCATCCACGACTTCCTGCGCCGCCGCCGCGAACAGGGGCTGGACGATGGTCCATGCCTCGTCGTCGATCTCGACGTCGTGCGCGACAACTATGGCGCCTTTGCCAAGGCCTTGCCGGACAGCCGGGTGTTCTATGCCGTCAAGGCAAACCCGGCGCCCGAGCTGCTGTCGCTTCTGGTCTCGCTCGGCTCCTGCTTCGACACCGCCTCGGTCGCCGAGATCGAGATGGTGCTCGCCGCTGGCGCGACCGCCGAGCGCATCTCCTTCGGCAATACGATCAAGAAGGAGCGTGACATCGCGCGGGCGTTTGCGCTCGGCGTCCGCCTGTTCGCGGTCGACTGCAAGGCCGAGGTGGAAAAGATCGCACGCGCCGCTCCAGGCGCCAGGGTCTTCTGCCGCTTCCTGTTCGGCTGCGCCGGCGCGGAATGGCCGCTGTCGCGGAAATTCGGCTGCGATCCGGAGATGGCCGTCGAGGTGCTCGACCATGCACACAAGCTCGGGCTTGAGGCGGCCGGCGTGTCGTTCCACGTCGGCTCGCAGCAGCGCCGCACCGCGGCCTGGGACGAAGCCTTGAAGTCGGCCTCGGCGATCTTTCGCGCCTGCGCCGACCGCGGCATCAACCTGTCGATGGTCAATCTCGGCGGCGGCTTTCCGACCAGGTATCTGCGCGATGTGCCGGCGGTCGAGGCCTATGGCCGTTCGATCTTCCGCGCCTTGCGCAAGCATTTCGGCAACGCCATCCCGGAGACGATCATCGAGCCGGGTCGCGGCATGGTCGGCAATGCCGGCATGATCGAGGCCGAGGTCGTGCTGGTCTCGAACAAGAGCGAGCACGATCACGTGCGTTGGGTCTATCTCGACATCGGCAAATTCGGCGGCTTGGCCGAAACCATGGGCGAGTCGATCCGCTACCCGATCAAGACGCCGCACGACGGCGACGAGGTCGGTCCCTGTGTGCTCGCCGGCCCGACCTGCGACAGCGCCGACGTGCTTTACGAGAAGCGGCCTTACGATCTGCCGATCAGCCTTGAGATTGGCGACAAGGTCCTGATCGAGGGCGCCGGCGCCTATACCGCAACCTACGCGGCGGTGGCCTTCAACGGCTTCCACCCGCTGCGGACCTTCCACATCTGACCCCTCTTGCTCCGGCGCGCTTCGGCTTGCGCCGGAGCACAACGGCCGAAAGGAGCGGATCATGGTGACCATCCGGGAAGAGAAGATCGCTGACGTTGCCGCGCGCGAGGCCTTGCTGGACGAGGCCTATGGCCCGGCGCGTTTTGCCAAGGCGTCCGAGCGGCTGCGCGAAGGACGCCTGCCGGCGAACGGCTTGTCGTTGGTCGCGGTCGAACACGGCCGTCTCGTCGGTACGGTCCGGCTGTGGAATGTCAGCGCCGGGCCGGGGCGTGCCGCAGTGCTGCTCGGGCCTTTGGCCGTTCATCCGGCGCATCGCAATCGCGGCATCGGCACCACGCTCGTTCGTCGCGCTATCGCGCGAGCACGTGTCGCCGGCCACGGCGCTATCCTTTTGGTTGGCGATGCGCCGTATTACGGCCGCTTCGGTTTTTCCGCGGCGGCGACCGGCGCCCTGTGGATGCCTGGCCGGTACGAGCGCGACCGGCTTCTCGCACTCGAGCTCAAGCCCGGCACTCTCGATGGTGCGCGCGGTCTGATCGGCGCCGCGGGGCAGCTTGTGCCGGCACCCGATCTCGCCGCCCTGGTGGCGGAAGATCGGCGCGCCGAAACCGCTCGCGTCCGACGCGTTCGCGCGGCCTAGCTGCGAACACCAAAAATTGGGGACGCCACGGACAAAAAATCCGCGGCGTCTCTTCCGTTTCCGCATGGCCGCGGATATCACCCCAAGATTATCGCCCCAAGATTGCCGCTGGAGGCTCGCACTATGACCGAATGGCCCGTTCACGCCCGCATCACCGGTCCCATTGTCATGATCGGCTTCGGCTCGATCGGCAAAGGCACCCTGCCTTTGATCGAGCGTCATTTCGATTATGACAAATCGCGTTTCGTGGTCATCGACCCCGAGGACAAGGATCGAAAGCTCTTGGACGAGCGCGGCATCCGCTTTATCCACCAGGCCGTCACGCGCGATAACTATCGCAGGCTTTTAGGCCCGCTCCTCACCGACGGCGGCGGCCAGGGATTTTGCGTCAATCTTTCCGTCGACACCTCGTCGGTCGACATCATGGAGTTCTGCCGCGAGATCGGCGTCTTCTACATCGACACCGTGGTCGAGCCCTGGGCCGGGTTCTATTTCGACTCCAAGCTCGGACCGGAAAAGCGCTCGAATTATGCGCTGCGCGAAACCGTGCTGGCGGCGCGCCGCAAGAGCCCCGGCGGCACCACGGCGGTATCGTGCTGCGGCGCTAATCCCGGGATGGTGTCGTGGTTCATCAAGCAAGCGCTTCTCAATATCGCCGGCGACCTCAAGCTCAAGTTCAAAGAGCCGAAGTCGCGCGAGGAATGGGGCAGGCTCGCCAAGAAAGTCGGCGTCAAGGGCATCCACATTGCCGAGCGCGATACCCAGCGGGCGGTTAAGCCGAAACCGATCGAGGTCTTCGTCAATACCTGGTCGGTCGAGGGCTTTCTCTCCGAAGGCATGCAGCCGGCTGAGCTCGGCTGGGGCACGCATGAGAAGAAGCTGCCGAAGAACGGCTTTAAGCATAAGACCGGCTGCCAGGCGGCAATCTATCTGACCCAGCCCGGCGCCAATACGCGGGTGCGGTCATGGACGCCGACGGCCAAGGCGCAATATGGCTTCCTGGTCACGCATAACGAATCCATCTCGATTGCCGATTACTTCACGCTGCGCGACGGCCGCAAAGTGACGTATCGGCCGACCTGTCACTATGCTTACCACCCGTGCAACGACGCGGTGCTGTCGCTGCACGAGCTGTTCGGTCAGGCCGGCAAACGGCAACCGGCCATTCACATTCTGGACGAGCACGAGATCGCCGACGGCATCGACGAGCTCGGCGTGCTGCTCTTCGGCCATAAGAAAAACGCCTATTGGTACGGCTCGCAGCTGTCGATCGACGAGACCCGCGACATCGCGCCTTACCAGAATGCCACCGGCCTGCAAGTGACCTCCGCCGTGCTGGCCGGCATGGTGTGGGCGATCGAGAACCCGAAGGCCGGCATTGTCGAAGCCGACGAGATGGATTTCCGCCGCTGCCTTGAAGTGCAGATGCCGTATCTCGGGCCGGTGATCGGCACCTATACCGATTGGACGCCTCTCACGGGTCGGCCGGGCCTGTTCCCGGAGGACATCGACAAACGCGATCCCTGGCAGTTCAGCAACGTGCTGGTGACCTGAACGTCACCGGTCGCTGGTAATCTCGATGTTGAGATAGCCATTGATCGCGGCGCGCTGACCGGGATAGAGGACGGTGGTCGAAGTTTTCTCCTCGATCACGGCGGGGCCTTCGATGACGGTGCCGGGCATAAGCGCTGAGCGACTGAACACCGGAATCTGGCTCGCTTCGGCCGGATTGAAATAAGCCGTGCGGATCTCCTGCTGCGCCGGCGGCGGCGCCCGGTCGGAGATTTCCTGCTTGCTGAATTGTGGTTTCGGAATTTGTCCGACCGCAGTAACCTGAAAGTTCACGATTTCGATCGCTTCGGATTCCGCCATGTGGCCATAGCGGCGCCGGTGCGCCTCGTGGAAGCGTTTGCTCAAGTCTGCAATGTCATCCGTGGTCCGTAGTGCCGCAACGGGCACGCTGACTTCGTAAGACTGCCCGCGGTAGCGCATGCCGGCGCTGCGCAGCGTGCTCAGCCGCTCGCGTGCGAATTTTTCCTGCATCAGATCCGCCAGCCCCGCGTCTTCCATTTCGGCAAAGATCTTTTCCAGTTCCGCGGGGTTCGCCTCGTCGAGACGGGTGATCCGGGTGATACTGCGGGTCTGATGGACGTCGGTGACCAGCATGCCGAAGGCGCTGAACGTTCCGGGGTCGCGGGGGATGAGGATGCGGCCAATGCCGAGCTCGGCAATGATGCGGCCGGCGATCGTCGGGCCCATGCCGCCGAATGGCGCCAGCGTGAATTCGCGCGGATCGTAGCCGCGTTCGATGGTGATCGTGCGCATCGCCATGATCACATTGGTCGCGAGCACGGTAAGGATGCCCCACGCCGCCTCGACCGGTGTGAGGCCGAGCGGCTGCGCTACGCGGGAAACCACGGCCTTTTCGGCCCTGGCGCTGGAGATCGGCATGGCGCCTTCGAGCAACGCGTTCGGATTGAGATGGCCGAGCACAACCAAGGCGTCGGTCAGCGTCGGCTCGCTGCCGCCGCGATCGTAGCAGGCGGGTCCGGGATCGGCGCCGGCGCTTTGCGGCCCGACCTTGAGAACGCCGAGGTCGACTGCGGCGATGCTGCCGCCGCCGGCGCCGATGGTCTCGATATCCACTGTGTGCGTACGCAATGGATGCTGCGCGACCCACACTTCCGACTTGAACAGCGGCTGGCCCGGCAGCACCGCCATGTCGGAACTGGTGCCGCCGGTATCAAACGTAATGATATTCTCGATGTCCCTGATATCGCCGAGATGACGGCCGCCGATGACGCCGGCGACTGGGCCAGACATCACCGTTTCAATCGGCGTGCGCGAGAGCATCCGCGCGCTGGCGGCGCCGCCGTCCGACTTCATCATCAGCGCCCGCGAGCGCGGAAAACGCCGCAGCGAAAGCTCCTCGAGCTCACGCAGATAGCGCGAGACCGGCGGGCCGATATATGCGTTGGCGACGGTCGACGCCGTGCGCTCGTATTCGCGCCATTCCGGATTGACCTCGTGCGACAGCGAAACATAGAGGTCGGGAGCGATGTCGCGGATGATTTCTGCCGCAGCCTTCTCATGCGCGGGATTGGCGTAAGCGAACAGGAAACAGACGGCGACGGTTTCGACGCCGTCCGCGACGAGCTTGCGTGTTGCGCTGACGACATCGTCGGCATTGAGCGGCTCGATCACGCTGCCCGTAAAATCGAGACGCTCGCCCGCCTCATGGATGCGATCGCGGGTCAGCAGCATTTTTGGCGCCGGCGCAAAAATGTTGAAGACTTCGTCGCCGCGCCACTGCCTGCCGATCTCGTAAACATCACGGAAGCCGCGCGTGGTGATGAGGCCGGCGCGCGCGCCTTTGCCTTCCAGCATGGTGTTGAGCGCCGCTGTCGAGCCGTGCAAGATCAGCGATACGGAATCCGCGCCGAACTCGGCGGCGAGATCGCGCGTGATTTCATCCATTACCGCCGCGGGCTGTGACGGCTTGGAGACATATTTACGGACGGCCGCAAGCGTTGCGGTATCCTCGTCGAAGGCGGTGACATCGGTAAATGTTCCGCCGACGTCAATCCCGATCCGCAATTTCATGAAATCGCCTTGGGGTCGGCCCCGGCGCGCAGCCGCGCCGTCGCTTCCGCATCGATAGTGAGGTCGGCTTTCAAGGCGACGCCATAGTCATCGCGGGCCGCGTCCGGCGAGATGTAACCGCGCACGAGGTCATCCCGCACACGCTCCGGCGCGCGGGCACGCGGATCGCCCCAGCCGCCGCCGCCGGCGAACTCCATCGACAGCACATCACCCTTCTTGAGGCGCAGACCCGCAACCTTGGAGGTGAGCGGCCGAGCGTCTCCGCCTTCGCTCGTCAAAGAGGCTGCCGACGCGCGCGCCGGCGTGGCGCCAAAAATTCCAGGCGAAGAATATTTGAAGCGATCGGTGCGCAGATTGATGACCGATTCGTCGCCGAGGATGCGCCATTGCCGGCGCACGCCGAGGCCGCCGCGGAACGTGCCGGGACCGCCGGAATCCTGAGCCAGTTCGTAGCGCTCGACACGAACCGGGAACTCGGTCTCGACGGCTTCGACCGGCGTGTTCATCACATTGACGACGAGCTCATCCATGGCGCTCACCCCATCGGAATCGGGCCGCGCGCCGGTGCCGCCGCTGAGAATCTCATATTGCGAATACCAGCGGCCGGATCGGGGATCGCGGCCGGCGCTGGAAATAGAGCCGCCTGCGGCGCTGCCCGGTGCCGGCACGCGGCCGGGCACGGCGCGGGCCAGCGCGCGAATCGCCACCGACGTCGTGACCTGGCTCGGCCGCACGTACATGTTGACCGGCGCCGGAAAGCGCGGGTTGAGCAAAGAGCCCTCCGGCGGATAGGACACCCGCACCGGGCGGGACAATCCATCGTTCACCGGCAGGCGCGGGATGAACACCATCTTCACCAGGCACTGGATGAAATTGCGCGATACGCACGGCCGCAGATTGATCGGCCCGCGCGCTTGCGGGTCGCTGTCGAGGATGAAGTGCAGCATGTCGCCCTTGACCTCGAGCGTGACGGAGATGCGGTAGGATTTTGTCAGGTCGATACCGTCGTCGTCGAGATAGTCGCTCTCCGGTCCGTAAATCCCATCGGGCACTTTGGCGATTTCCTTGCGCAGTTCGCTTTCGCAGATCTCCATCCAGGTCTGCCAGCAGGTGAGCACTTTTTCGGTGCCATATTTTGCGAATAGCTCGGCGAACCGGGTGAGGCCGTAGGTATTGGTGTTTATTTGCGCGCTGATATCGCCCCACGTGACTTCAGGCGTGCGGGTATTGGCGCAAATGATGGTCTCGATATCTTTGACCAATGCGCCTCGCCGCATGATGCGCAGCGGCGGGATCAGCAGGCCCTCCTGGAACAGGTCGGTGGCGTCGCCGGCATTGGTGCCCGGCACCTTGCCGCCGAGGTCGGGTTTATGCGCGGTATTGCCGATATAACCGACGAGGCGATCCTCGAAGAACATCGGTGTGATATTGCACACATCGGTCGCGTGGTTCTGACAGGCCTGATAGGGATGATTGACGATGAACGCGTCGCCCGGTTCGGCACTGGGAAAGCGACGCCGGATTTCGTTGACCTGCGCGGCGAGCGGCCCGATATGGAGCGGTTGCGGAATGCCCTGCGCCACCATGCGGCCTTGAGCATCGAAGATCGCAAAGGTGAAGTCCTGGCTTTCCTTGATGATGGTTGAATAGCCGGTACGCAGCATGTTGAGCGTGAGCTCACGGGCAATCTGCAGCGTCGACTGATAAATGACTTCAAGATCGATGGCGTTCATCATTTGATCGGATAAGCCTTCGCCATCGCATCGAAATAGCCGTCCTTCTTGAGGCTCTGGATAATGCTTAGATCGACGTAATCGTTGACGTCTTTGCTGCCGACCTGCAGGCCGATGGCCTGAAGCTGCGCAATGACGTTGTTGGCGCCGGCGATTGACGGCGCCGCGTCGAGGGGCATGAGCCGCTTGAAGTCGTTGTAGGTGGCATCGATGACCTTGGGATCGCTCGTCTTGTATTTCTGCGCGATCAGATCTTTCGCCCGCGTCACGTCGGACAGCGCGAGATAAGCGCCGGCCACATAGGCTTTTACGAATTTGACAAGCGTGTCGCGATGCTCCTTCAGGTAGGAATTGGTCACCACGACGCCATCGAAGATCCACGGTGTGCCGCTGGCCGCGAGATCGAGGATTGGATTGAAACCTTTCTCCTTCGCCGCGGTGATCGTGGGTTCAAGGAGCGGCGCTGCGTCGATGCGTCCGGCCAGCAGCGCGCCGAAGCGCTGTGAACTGCCGCCGATTTGCGAAATGGTGACGTCCTGGCGCGACAAACCAAGCCGCTGCAGCCCGATGCTGACGGCAACGTCCGTTTCCGAGCCGAACGCGCTGATGCCGATGGTTTTGCCCTTGAGATCTTGGGCAGTCTTGATCGCCGGCGAGGTAAAAATCGTAATTGGAATTGTATTCGCAGTCGAGGTGACAAGCCGCAGATTGGCGCCCTGCTTGTTGGCCAGCACCACAGGAGCAAGACCGACGTGCATCCCTTGGATTTCGCCGGACAGCAAGACCTGTACGCCGCGGCTGCCGCCTTCCATGGTGATAGATTCGATCTTCAATCCTTCCTTGGCGTCGAGGCCGGCGGCTTGCGCCATCCAGACCGGGAAGATGGTCACAACCGGCGCTGAGATGCCGATCCGGAAGGGGGTCAGATCGTCGGCGCTCGCGCCCGGCGCCATGAGAAGAACGGCTCCGAAAGCCAGCGCACTGAAAATCTTCCGCCGCAAGGCAAAGACCTGCATGACACCCTCCCTCTTCATTCTTCTTGTCATCTCTAAGCGACGCGGCGAGCCGGACGCCATGCCGCAAGCTCAAGCGCAATATTGTGGTCAGGGTCAAGCCCGGTATGACGATTAGGAATGCTCGCTTCTCGCCTTTGCCCTGACGTCTTCGTCGATCAGACCCCAGATGCGATCCTCGATTGCATGAAAGCGCGGTTGCCGCTTCACCCCGATCGGGCGCGGACGCTCGATATCGACGATAATGCTCTCCTTGACCTTGCCCGGGCGTCCGCTGAATACGATGACACGGTCGGCAAGATAGATCGCCTCGTCGATCTGATGCGTGATGAACAGTACGGTTTTTTGCGCCGTCGCCCAGATACGCGTCAATTCCTCCTGCATCAACTCGCGGGTCTGCGCATCGAGTGCGGCGAACGGCTCGTCCATCAGCAGGATTTTCGGGTCAACGACCAGCGCGCGCGCAAGATTCACCCGCTGCTGCATACCGCCGGACAATTCGTGCGGGTAATGGTGTTCGAAACCTACTAGACCGACCAGGGCAATGAGACGCGAGGCCCGCTCTCCCGCCTCCGGCGCGGCGACCCCCAGACATTCGAGGCCGTAGCGCACGTTGCCCAAAACCGTACGCCACGGCAGCAAAGAGGCATCCTGAAAAACGACCGCACGGTCCGGACCGGGCTTCGTCACCGCCTCGCCGTCGACGAGCACGCGGCCGCCATCGGCGGCGATCAAGCCATCGACCACCGACAGGAATGTGCTCTTGCCGCAGCCGGACGGCCCGACGATGGCGACAAACTCTCCCTCCATCACCGTGAGATTAACGCCGTCGAGGGCGACAAGCTCGGTATCGGTGCGCGGCTGCACATAGGTGAGGCGAATGTCCTGTGCTTCGAGTTTGGGACGCTGGATCATGTTGCAATCGGCGGGCGCCAGACCTCGACGCGGTGCTCAACGGCCCTGACCACCTCCACTAGGGCCACGCCGGCAGCAGCGATGGTGAGCACGCCCACGAACACTCTGTCAGTTTCGAAGCGTGAGCCGGCCTGGTTGATCATCATGCCGATGCCCGCGGCGGAGCCGTAGATTTCGCCGACGACGATGCCGATCATGCCGCGTCCGACGGCGAGCCGCATGCCGGCGAGCAGAAACGGCACCGCGCTCGGCAAGATGATGCTCCTGAACAAAAGCCAGTCGCCCGCGGAAAAGCTTCTGGCGACGCGGATGAGCCGCACGTCAATGGTGCGAACGGCGGCAAGCGCGTTGATGGCGATCGGCAAGACGGCGAGCAGAACGATGATAAGCACCCGCAAGGCGAGGCCAGTTCCCACCCAAAGGACGAGAAGCGGCAGAAACGCCACTTGCGGTGTGGCGTTCATGGCGGCGAGAAACGGCGCCATCGCATAGGAGAAGCGGCGATACCAGCCGGCCGCGAGGCCAAGCGGCAGGCCGATTGCGACCGCAAGCGACACGCCAAGCACGAATTCGAGGCTGCTCCAGCCGACATCCTTCCATATTTCGGCTGTCACGAAAAACATGCGGAACGCTGCCCGCGCGATCCGTGTCGGCGAGGAAAAGAAAATCGGCCTGACCTCAAAGCGCATGGCCCGCGCCCCGAGCAACGGTCGCAGCAGTTCGGCCCACCAGCCGCGCCCAAAACCTTCCCATAGAACGAGGAATAGGACGACGCCGACAGCGCCCAGGATGGCGCGTTCATGCGCCGAATAAAAGCGCGCCGGCGCTGACATGGGGGTGGTGGCCTTCATGACGAGGCTCCGACATTCGGACGCCATCGCTCGAAGCGCCGTTCGATCCGATCGAGCAGGGCGACCACCACAAGCCCGGTAGCGGTAAAGATGAAGACCCCGAAGAACAAAATATCGGTCTGAAACATGTTGCCGGCGTCGGCGATCATGTGGCCGACGCCCGCCGTCGCGGCGTAGAGCTCGCCGACAACGACGCCAAGGAGCGCCCGGCCGGCGGCGTATTTCAGGCCGGTGAAAATGTAAGGAACGGTGCCCGGCAGAACGATACTGCCCAAGATTTTCCCGCGCGAGGCCGAAAAACTACGCGCCATGGTGAGAAACCGCGCTTCATTTGTCCTGACTCCGGAAAATGCGCTGATGACGATGGGAACGACCGCGCTGAGAAATACCACCGCGACCTTCGACCAGATGCCGATTCCGAACCAGATGATCAGGAGCGGCAACAATGTCACGCGCGGCACGGCATTGAGCGTATCGACAAACGGACCCAGAATATAAGAAAGGCGCCGCGACGAGCCCATCGCCAGCCCAAGAGGAACGCCGATGCCAATCGCCGCGGCATAGCCGAAAATGAATTCACTGGCGCTGACCCGCACGTCGTTCCAGAAATCCGGATCGGCAATCAGCGTGCCGCCGGCGTGCAGGACGCGGCTGGGTGAGGATATGAACAGCGGGTTGATGATCCCACTGTCGGCGCAAAGCTCCCAAGCCAACAGGAATACGGCGAGCGTGCCGCCGCCGATCAAAATCCGCTCGCGCCCCGGATTTTTCATGCGGGAAGGCTCAACTCTAGATCGTCGTTCCCGGGCATCGTCGTCTTTCAATTTGCATTGCAATTCTGATGCATTACAGCGATCGAGAATAACGTGGCACTCGGGACAATAAAGGCAAAACACCATGGCCGTGAACGAGCGATTTGATTTTTCTGGGCGCAGCGTCGTCATCACAGGTGGCGGCAAGGGCATCGGCAAGGTCTATGTGGAAGAATTCGCCAAAGCGGGCGCCCGTGTAGTCGCTGCCGATATCGACGCCGAGGCCGCCGAAAGTATCGCCGCGTCGCTGCGCGACGCCGGCTCCGAGGCTTTCGCGCTCGGGGTCGATATCGCAAGCGAAGAAGCGACCAAATCGATGGCGCGGGCCGTTCACGATCGCTTCGGCTCGATCGATGTCCTCATCAACAACGCGTCACTCATGAGTGTACTGCCGCGCCGCTCATGGCTCGAAATCCCGGTGGAGGAGTGGGACCGGGTGATGGCGGTCAATCTGCGCGGGATGTTTTTGTGTTGCCGGGCCGTCTTTCCGGCGATGAAGGCGCAGGGACGCGGCAAAATAGTCAACATTTCCTCGTCGCGCGTGTGGGAAGGGACGCCGAACCGGTTGCACTACACGACGTCGAAGGCGGGCGTCATCGGCTTTACGCGCGCGCTGGCGCGCGAGGTCGGCGAATTCGGCATCACGGTCAACGCGCTCACGCCGGGAATGACGCAGAGCGAAACTCAGGTGGCCTCGTCGTCCGGTAATTACCTCACGACCCGTATCGCCGGCCGCGCCATCGAGCGCGTGCAAGTCCCGGCCGATCTGGTCGGCGCCGTGATGTTCTTATCGGCGCCGGCCAGCGATTTCATGACCGGTCAGACCATCAATGTCGATGGCGGCAAGTCCATGCATTGAAGATCGACGCGCCAACTACTGCAGCCGCTTTGCCGCCTCCTCGATGAGGCTGAGGTCAGAATATTTCTTCACGTCAAAGCTCGACTTGATGAAGCCGAGCTCCTTGGTCATGTCGACGTTCTTCTGCAGCGCGTCGAGGTTCGGCAGCAGATTGGGATCGTGGAAGCAGTCCTTTTTGGTGAACGCCCAACTGAAGATCGCCGGCGGCCGCTTGACCAGATCGCCGAGGATTTGCATCGCCGCCTCATGGTTCGCCGGATCCTCATACCAGTGCGTGATGCGCAAGGTATCTTCGAAAAAATCCACCAGCGCGGCGCGATGCGCGTCGATGAACGGTTTGCGGGCGGTCCACACGATCATGTCGGTGACGCCGATCGCATCGCGTTGGACGAACAGATCGCGCGCGATTTTCTGTAGTTCTGGATCGTAGGAAAACGGCAGCACTGCCGGGATGAGGTCGACTTTCTTTTCCGCCAGCATCGATTTCATGGCAGGAAACGGCGCCTCGACGACGGTGTAGTCGCGGTTGGGCTCCAATCCGTGTTTGTGCAACATCGCCTTCATGGCGACGTCGACGGCGCTGCCCTCGGCATTGGTCGCGACGACCTTGCCCTTGAGGTCCTCGATCTTGTGGATCGGACCGTCCTTGAGCACCATGTATTCTTGCGAATAGTAGCCGGGGACGCCGTCCTGGAATTCATCGGAAACGATGCGCAGGTCGTCGAGCCCGGCGTTTTCGATGGCGATGCCAAGCGTCGAATAAGCGAGGTTGGTGACCTCAACCTGGTTGTTGGCGAGCGCCGTGATCATCGGCGGCGTGCCGACATAGTGCACCGGGTCCATCACGTAGGATTGGCCGAAATGCTTGGCGAGATCCTTCTTCTGGAGCCAGATCGATGCCCAATTGCCCGGCGCCACCCAGGCTTCGCGGATATCGATGGGATCGGCTTTGGCGGATCCAGCGGAAGTCAAAACAACGGCCAGGCTGCACAGCCCGGCCCAGGCAAGCGTCATCGCACGTGTGGTGACACGCATCGTCCCCTCCCAAGGTGATATGGACGCCGTTTGCCGGCGCCTCATTCTTAGAAGTTCTTACTGCAGACGCTTGGCCGCCTCTTGGATCAGGCTGAGATCGGAATGCGCCTTGACGTCGAAGCTTGCTTTGACGAAGCCGAGATCCTTCGTCATGTCGACGTTCTTCTGCAGCGCATCGAGGTTCGGCATCATATTCGGGTCGCGGTAATAATCGGTCTTGGTGTACAGCCAGCCGAAGCGCTCCGGTGGCTGCTTGGTGAGCTGCGAAGCGATCTGCGCGGCTGCATCGTGATTCTTCGGGTCGAGATACCAGCGCTCGATGCGCATGGTGTCTTCGAGAAAGTCGACCAGCGCGGCGCGGTGCGCGTCGATGAACGGCTTGCGTGCGCTCCAGACAATGAACTGAGACACGCCTATCGCATCGTGAACCGTGAACAGTGGATGCGCGATCTTTTTCAGTTCCGGATCGAGGGCAAACGGCAGCACCGTGGGGATCAGATCGACTTTCTTCTCCGCCAGCATCGCCTTCATGGCGGGAAACGGCGCTTCGATGACGGTGTAGTCGCGGTTGGCTTCCAGTCCGTGCTTGCGCAGCATGGCGCGCATCGCCACGTCGACGCCGCTGCCGACGGCATTGGTCGCGACGACCTTGCCTTTCAGATCCTCGACCTTCTTGATCGGGCCGTCGCTAAGCACCTCAAATTCGTCGTCGCGATAGCCGAGCACGCCGTCCTGGAATTCGTCGGCGATCACCCGGATGTCGTCCATGCCGGCATTCTCGATGGCGATGGGCAATGTGGAATAGGCGAGGTCCGCGATCTCCAGCTCGTTATTGGCGATGGCCGTGATCATCGGCGGCGTGCCGGCGTAATGCGTCGCCTCAAATGTATAGGACTGGCCAAAATGCTGGGCGAGATCCTTTTTTTGCAGCCACATGGAGAACCAGTTGGCGATGGGTGCGACCCAGGCGCCGCGAATTTGCAGCGGATCGGCTTGCGCCAGACTGACGCTCAACAGAAACAGCGCAAAGCTTGCCAATCCAATCTTGCCACGCATTCTCATTGATCTCCCAAAAGCTGCAGTTTTGTTCGTAAACCTCCGGCGGCTCCGCCGACTGGCCCAATAGTGGGCGCAAAGCGCGATCCAAGGCAAGGCTCCCGCTCGGCGCGCCTTGCCGCACCGTGCTGCTACCGAGGGTTACGAGTGCTCGGCGGTCTCCTGATGCCAGACCAAAAGGCGGCGGCGGATGACCGCCATCGCCTTGATCAGGGCGTAGCCGACAACCGCGATTTCGACGATGCCGGCGAACACGCCGCGCGAATCGGCAAAGCGCGAGGCGCTCATCATAGCGCCGCCGAGCCCGTAGCCGCCCATCACCATCTCGCCGATGATGGCGACGATGAGCGAGATCGGCAGCGCCACCTGCAGGCCGGTCAGGATTTGCGGCAATGCTGCCGGCAGCTTGACCTGCCAGATCACCTCGCGCTCGCTGGCGCCCATATTGCGTGCCGACCAGATCAGCTCTTTGTCGACCGCCGCGATGCCGGCGAGCGTCGCGGTGACGACGGGGAAGATCGCGTCGAACACGACGATTGAGATTTTCGAGACGTCGTAGACGCCGAGCCACAGGATGATGATCGGCAGGAAGGCGATTTTCGGCATCGGGAAGCCGACCGAGATGATCGGATCGAAAAACCAGCGGATGAGGCGACTGCGCGACATCAGGGCGCCGAGTGCGATACCGCCGGCCGCCGCGATGGCAAAACCGGTCATTGCGCGAGCCAGAGTCAGTCCTAGATTGATCCACAAGTCGCCGCTTATGGCGTCGGCGTAGATACGCTCGACGACAGCGGAGAACGGCGGTAGCATGAATGCCGTCACCCTGCCGCTGCGGGCGAAAAGCTCCCAGCCGATCAACACCACCAAAACGGAAAAAACGCCGGCGCCGCTGCGGAATACGACATCGAGACGCCGCGCGGCATCGTAGGTGACATCGGCTTCGGCGGCCGCCAATGAGGCCGTGTCTTCTATTCCCGCCATTGCAGCAACCATTGCATAAGAAGCTGATAGAGCCGGTCCGCGGCAAAGCCGAGGAAGGCAACGGTAAGCACCACCGCATACATGCCTTCGTAAGCGCCGGTCGAACCGAGATAGCCGATCAGATAGCCGAAGCCCTGCTGCGACACGATCAATTCGGAGCTCACCAGCAGGATGAAAGCCAGCGCAAGCGCAGTGCGGACGCCGTTGAGCAATTCCGGCAACGCGCTCGGCACCACCACGTCCCACAGCAGGCGCAGCCGTCCGGCGCCCATGCTGCGGGCCGACCAGATCAGCGCCTGGTCGCTGCCGCGCGCGCCGTTATAGGCGCCGATGGTCACCGGAATCATGCAGCCGAGAAAGATGAGCAGGATTTTGGAACCGTCGCCGAAACCGAGCCATAGCACCGTCACGGGAATCAGCGCCGATTTCGGCAGCGGATAAAACAGCTCCACCAGCGGATTGACGAACACGTCCAACAGCCGCCAGCGCGCCATCAGGATTCCCAGGCCGCCGCCGACGACGACAGCCAAAAGGAGGCCCATGGCGCCGCGATAAAGTGAAGCCGCACCGTTGTCGACGAGTTCGCCGTCGCGAACGAGATCGACCCATGCGACAGCGACATGAGTGAGCGGCGGCAGCGCCTGACTGTCAATGAGGTTGAGCCGCGCCGTCGCTTCCCAGGCGAACGCCAAGAGCAGGAGCGGCAGGTACCGCAAACTGGCTTGCGTCATCGCTTGCATCAAACCCGCCTCATTAACTCGCCTTGGCTAACTTGCTTTGACTTCTTGCGCCTTGATCGCTTCGTCGCGCACCAGATTCCAGATTTCGTCGGCCTTATCGACGAATTCCTTCGTGCGCAGGATGCTGGGATCGCGAATGGCGAATTTAGTCTCGACGATTTTCTTGATGCATCCCGGCCGGGCCGACATCACGACCACGCGCTCGGCGAGATAGACCGCTTCCTGCACGTCGTGGGTGACGAAGATCACGGTCTTCGGCGTGCGCTTCCAGATGTTGAGGAGCTCCGTCTGCATCAGCGAGCGCGTCTGTGCGTCGAGCGCCCCGAACGGTTCGTCCATCAGCAAAATGCTGGGATCGAAGGCAAGCGTACGGGCGATCGCGGTGCGCTGCCGCATGCCGCCGGACAATTGCGACGGATAGCTGTCCTCAAAACCCTTTAAGCCGACAAGGTCGATGAAGGCCTGCGCCCGCTTTTCCCGCTCGGGGCGCGGCAGCCCCTGGCGCTCCAGACCGTAAAGGATATTGGTGCGCACGGTCTTCCACGGAAATAGCGCGAAATGCTGAAACACGATGCCGCGATCGGGCCCAGGCGCGGTGACCGGTTTGCCCTCGACCACGATGCTGCCGGCCTCGATCGGCAGAAACCCGCCAACCAGGTAAAGCAGCGTCGATTTTCCGCAGCCGGAAGGCCCGAGAATCGCCAGAAATTCGCGCGGCCGTACTTCGAGTGATACGTCCGACAACGCGAGTACGGCACGCCCGCGCGGCGGGCGATAGGTGTGGTTCACCCGCTCGATGACGATCTGGCCTTTGCCGTCCATTAACGCCTACGCATCCTTGGCGCCTCCCCGGGGCGCGGTCGTATCTGCACCCTAGCCGGGCCGGCGTGCCGCACCAAGGGCAGTTGCGTGCCGCATGGCGCGGCGGGAGCGCGCGCGTTTGGTAGGTTTGCGCAAAAGCGGATATATGTGCCCCCAAACGACGGGTCTGGAAGCACGGATGGAACGCTCTTTCAAGAAGGAAGTGGATGCGCTGCGGCTCGGTGCCGGCGAGACCTTTCGAGGCGAGGGCATCCTCGCCGTCACCAAGGCGCTGCTGCAGTCGGGCGTCAGCTATGTCGGCGGCTACCAGGGCGCGCCGGTCTCGCACCTGCTCGACGTCATGGTGGATGCCGAGGATCTATTGGCCGATCTCGGCGTCCACGTGGAGACCTGCACCAACGAAGCCGCCGCCGCCGCCATGCTCGGCGCCTCCATCAACTATCCGCTGCGCGGCGCGGTGACATGGAAATCGATCGTCGGCACCAATGTCGCCGCTGACGCGCTGTCGAATCTGGCGTCGCCCGGCGTCATCGGTGGCGCACTGATCGTGCTCGGCGAGGATTACGGCGAGGGCGCCAGCGTCATCCAGGAACGCTCTTATGCCTACGCCATGAAATCCTCGATCTGGCTGGTCGACCCGCGTCCTGATCTGCCGACCATCGTCCGCATGGTCGAGAAAGGATTTGAGCTTTCCGAGGCAACCCATGCGCCGGTCATGCTGGATTTGCGCGTCCGTGCTTGCCATGTCACCGGCGAATTCATCGCCAAGGACAACAAGCGCGGCGCCTACAGCGGCCAGCACCAGCTTGAGGGGCCCCCGCGGTTCGAATATGGCCGGCTCGCCCACCCGCCGGTTATCTTCACCCAGGAGCGGCTGAAGATTGAAGAGCGGTTGCCCGCCGCCCAGAAATTCATTCGCGAGCAAAAGCTCAATGAGCTGATCTCCGGCGAAACCGGCGAGATCGGCATCATTGTTCTCGGTGGACTGACCAACGGGCTTCTTCGGGCGCTGGCGCGTCTCGACCTCGCCGACCTTTACGGCGCCTCGCGCATCCCGATCTATGTGCTCAATATCGCCTATCCGCTTGAGCCGGACGAGGTGAAAGATTTCTGCGCCGGCAAGCGCGCGGTGCTGATCGTCGAGGAAGGCTCGCCCGAATTCGTCGAGCAGCAAGTCAATGTCATCCTGCGCGGCGCGGATATCCAGACCCGTGTGCTCGGCAAGGGCTGCTTGCCGCGCAGCGGCGACTACACGTCCGAAGCATTTTTGCGCGGCATCGCCGCTTTCCTGTCGGAAACCCGTTCCGCCGGCATCGATGCCGACGCCACGGCCGCGCATGTCGCTGCGATGCTCGAGCACAAATCCGACGTCGCCGCTGTTGTCGGCGATATTCCGCCGCGTCCGCCGAATTTCTGTACCGGATGCCCGGAGCGGCCGGTCTTTGCCGCAATAAAGCTTGCCCAGCGCGAGATCGGCCCGACCCATATCAGTGCCGATATCGGCTGCCATTCGTTCGCTACGTTCGCGCCGTTTTCGCTCGGCAACTCCATTCTCGGCTACGGCATGTCGCTGGCAAGCGCCGCCGCAGTCGGCCCGAACATGAAGAAGCGGCCGATCGCGATCATGGGCGATGGCGGGTTCTGGCACAACGGTCTCATCACCGGCGTCGCCTCGAACATGTTCAACAAAGGCGACGGCGTTCTCATCGTGATGCAGAACGGCTACGCCTCCGCCACCGGCCAGCAATATCTGCCGTCGAGCAAGGCGAACCGCAGCGGCACGCCGACCGGCATCACCATCGAGAACACGCTGCGCTCACTCGGCGTCACCTGGCTGCGGACGGTGCGGAGCTACAGCGTGGCGAAAATGGCGGCGACGCTTAAGGAAGCGATGCGCACTGCCGAGTGCGGCCTCAAGGTGATCATCGCTGACGGCGAATGCATGCTGGCGCGGCAGCGCCGCGTTCGCGCCGAGGATACCGAGAAGCTTAATCGCAGCGAGCGCGTGCTGAAGACTCGTTTCGGCGTCGACGATGAGATCTGCACCGGCGATCACTCCTGCATCCGGCTGTCCGGATGCCCGTCATTGACCGTCAAGCCCAATCCCGATCCGCTGCGTTCCGATCCGGTGGCGACGGTGATCGAAAGCTGCGTCGGCTGCGGCCTGTGCGGCGAAGTCGCCCATGCGGCAGTGCTCTGCCCGTCGTTCTACCGTGCCGATGTCGTCAGCAATCCGACGTGGTGGGACCGCACGCTCAACCTTGTGCGCAACACCGCTATTGGATGGCTCCGCGGCGGACGCGACAATTCTTCCTCCGCCGAGAAGGGGGATGGTCGGCTCGCGTCGTCGATCGGCGAATCCCGAGTCTCTCCACCCCCGCCCCCACGGGTGGAGGATGTCCGCCTCAAAGAGCCGGCGCGCAGCGCATCTGCCGTTCGTCCGTTGACCATCCTGATTGCCGCGCTTGGCGGCGAAGGCGGCGGCGTGCTCACTGATTGGATCGTCGCTGCCGCTGCGAGCCGGAATTTTCCCGTGCAGTCGACGTCGATCCCGGGTGTCGCGCAGCGCACCGGCGCCACCACCTATCACATCGAGCTGGTGCCGACGCCGCGATCATCCGCCGACCCGCGTCCGATCCTGGCGTTGGCGCCAGGCGTCGGCGATGTCGACTTGGTGGTCGCGAGCGAGCTGATGGAAGCCGGCCGCGCTATCGCCGGCGGGTTCGTTACGGCAGACCGAACGACAACTATTGCTTCGACGAGCCGCTCCTATTTGACGACCGAGAAGATGGCGATGGGCGACGGCCGCTACGATCCGAACCGTCTCACCGCCGCGGTGGAGAAAAATTCGAAGAATGTCCTACTGCTCGACCTTGAAGCGGTCGCGAAGCAGAACGGCGCGATGATCAGTGCAGTGATGCTCGGTGCCATCGCCGGGGCGGCCGCGCTGCCAATTCCGGCCGAAGCATTCGAGGCGGCGATCCGCGCCGACGGCAAAGCGGTTGCCGCCAATCTGCGCGGCTTCCGCGCCGGCTACGAGGCGGCGCACGCCGGATCGCAGCGGCGGCCGGAAGCGCCGAAACAGCCGCGCGTGCCATCTGCTTCGCTCGCCGATCTCGAACGGGCGATCGCGGATATGCCCGACGCTGCGCGCATGTTCGTGACCGAAGGCGTGCGCCGGCTTGCCGCCTACCAGGATGTTGCCTATGCGCGGCTTTATCTCGATCGTCTTGAGCCAATCCGCGACGCCGATGCGAAAGCTGGGGCCAATGGGCGGCTTCTCGCCGCGACGGCGCGGCATCTCGCCGTGCGCATGTCATATGAGGACGTGATCCGCGTGGCGCAGGTCAAGATCGATCCGGCACGCTTTGATCGCATCACGCGGGAGCTCGGGGTCAAGCCGGAGCAGACGTTCACGATCACCGAATTCCTCAAACCCGGGATCGATGAGTTCTGCTCGGTTTTGCCGCCATGGCTGGCGCGGCCGATTCTCGGCGCGGCTAAACGCCACCCCGCATTCGGCAGTGTTCATTGGGCAATGGCGGTCAATACCGCGTCGGTCTCCGGCTATATGCGTTTCAAGCTGCTTGCCGCACTGCGCCGCTTCCGGCGCAAAACCTTCCGTTTCCAGCAGGAACAGCACGAGATTGAAGCGTGGTTTGAGCTTATCGCGCGCGCTACGACGCTTTCGGTGGAGCTTGCTATCGAGATCGCGGAGTGCGCTCGTCTCATCAAGGGATATGGCGACACCCACAAGCGTGGCAGCGGCAATTACCGTCTTATCGTAGAGCATGTGATCACGCCCGCGCTGGCGGGTGACATGTCGTCCGCTTCTGCAGTCGATGCCGTCGTCAGCGCGCGAACCGCGGCATTGCTCGATCCCGATGGCGAAGCGTTGGCAAGATGCCTTGCCGATCTTGCTTCGCCGCGGGCGCATGCCATGGCTGCCGAATAGGCGCCGCCTGCTTGGGGAACAAAGGTCCTATCCTTTCTGTTGTTTTCCGAGCGTGTGGAGTGACGAGCAGGATAGAGCCGTGCCTAAAACTTCCACTCGAAAATCGTCGCGGCGCAAAATTGCGCGACACGAACCGGCGCGGCGTAAATCTGCTCGACGCGTCTCAAACCGCTGGTCCGCGCGGGTCACCCGCGAAAGTGACGCCCTGGACTTGAAAAAGGGCGTATTCAGCCAACGCGATCCGAAAGCGATCGCTGCCTCGCTGAAGCGTTCGGCAGAGCGCAGCCACCGCCGCAAATCGGACCCATACCGTTCGGCGCTGTCGATGCTGACCTTTTACATCAATCGGGCCGGCAAGAATCTTCCGCCGGGAAGGCGCAAGACGCTGGAACGCGCGAAAGTCGAATTGCGCAAACAGTTCGGCCGACGGTAGTCGCGGCCCTACCTCTCTCGGGATCGCGGAGCTCGCCCCTATTGATCTGACTTTTACTCATTTTTAACCAGACGGCTCAATCCTGATTATGATCCCTGGTGGCCCTCGACGATGCCGAGCTTCGATCTGTCGATTCGCACGAAGCTCGTGATTTGGGCGGCGCTGGGCGTTCTTCTGGTCGCCGGCATGCTCGCCGAGCAGCAAATCGGGGATCGCTCCGCGGCGCACCTGCGCCAACTCGCCGACAGCAAGCAACTCACGGCAGTCGAGGCGCTACGCGCCGCGAAAGACCTCGGCAATATGCGGCTTGAATTGCGCGAGATGCGTCTCGCCATGGCGCCGAGTGAGGTCGACCATGCGCTCGATCGTCTGCGCGGCGATGCGGCGTCGGCAGCAAGGCACATCAAGACAGCGGTCGCGTTGAGCGACGAGCCGGCGGACAAGGCGCAGCTCGAAAAACTCGGTGCGCTGGCCGCCAACTATGTCGACGTCAGCGGCAAGCTCGCGGTCGCAGCGCGGGATTACGGCGACACCGTCGCAATGGTTCAGCGCGCCGGCGAAATCGGCGATGAGATGAATGCGCTGATCGAGAAATCAACCGGCGAATTGATTGGCGCGGCCGAGCAGCGCGAAGCGCAAGCCAGCGCCGAACGCGAACATGTCGGCCGCATCGATCTCGGCATCGGCCTGTTCGTGGTCGCCGTGCTCGGCGGCGTCGCCCTGTTCGGCGCGCTTGCCATCATCAAGCCGATCCGCCGCATCGGCGAGGTTCTGCTGCAAATTGCTCACGGCATAAAAGACGTCGAGGTTCCTTATACCGGTCGCGCCGACGAGGTCGGCGATACCGCACGAGCGGCACAGACATTCAAGGAAAAGCTTCTCCGCATCGAGCAATTGGAAATTGCCGAAAAGGAAACCACGCGCCGAATGGCGGAGCAGCGACGCGCCGACATCCATAATGTCGCCGGCACGTTCGAGGCGACGGTGGCAAGCGTGGTGCGATCGGTATCGACCTCGTCCACCGAGCTCGAAGCCTCCGCCGAGACGCTCGGCGATATGGCCGGCGCGACGCGCGATTTGTCCGGCAAGGTGCTTGCCGCTTCGACCCAGGCCGCCGAGAACGTCGGCACGGTTTCGCGCGCCATTGAGGAACTGATCGCCTCCGTCGGCGAGATCAGCCGTCAGGTCCGGGAATCGACGCGTATTGCGCGCGAGGCGGTCGCGCAGGCGGAGAAAACCGACGGCCGGATCGCCGAACTCACGCGTGCCGCGTCGCGCATCACCGATGTCGTGAAACTCATTACGGCGATCGCCGAGCAGACGAATCTGCTGGCGCTCAACGCCACGATCGAAGCCGCGCGCGCCGGCGAGTCCGGCAAGGGCTTTGCCATTGTCGCGCAGGAGGTCAAGGCGCTGGCGGCGCAGACCGCGAAGGCGACCGGCGAGATCGGCCTGCAGATTGCCGCGGTCCAAGCGGCAACGCAGGACTCGGTCGCCAGCATCAAGGAGATCGGCGGCACCATCGGCCGCATCGCCGAGATCGCAGCCGTAATCACCGAAGCAGTCGAACTGCAGGAAGCGACCACCCGCGACATCGCGGCAAACCTGCAGGCCGCGACCGGCAGCGCGGCCCATGTCGCCGCCAACATTGCCGAAGTCAATGACAGTGCCGGCGGCATAACATCGGCTTCGACGCAAATCCTCGCCTCGGCAAAATCACTGTCGCAGGAGGGCAACCGGCTCTCCATCGAGATGGAAAAGCTCCTCGCCGCCATATGCGCGGCGTGACCGCGCGTGAGCCAGATCCGACTAAGGGCGGGATTTGACCGGACAAAAGAACGTCCCTTCCACCTCGACGATGTCATCTTGATTGAGGCGGCTCACCTCGACGATCGTGCGTGGCGGATAGGGTCCGCCGGCCCAAAACTCTTCTTGAATCGTGTTCACGATCGGCCGGTAGCGGTCCATGTCGGTGACGTAGACCACCAGCCTTGCGGTATTGCGCAGCGTGCCGCCGGCCGCCTCGACGATGGTTTTCATGTTCAGGAACGCCTGGCGAATGCGGGGCTCGGCGCCCTCGACCAGCAGGCTTGTCGCCGGATCGATGCCGCGCATGCCAGCGACGAAGATGAAATCACCGGCGCGCACGCCGACACTCCACGTGCCGGTCGGCTTGATGGCGCCGGGTGGCGAAAGAACCTCGATGTCATCTGCTGGCACGGGAGTAACTTTTGCTTTCAGGCTGAACTTATCTGCAGTCCGCACCGGAGAAGCAAAGTGTAACGCTTGCCGCGCGCTGCCGGACTTCGCTATTCTAGTCCACAGTGCGGGCGTAGTTCAGTGGTAGAACGACAGCTTCCCAAGCTGTATGTCGTGGGTTCGATTCCCATCGCCCGCTCCAGCCCTTCGATATTGCAGTGCGGCGAGCCGACCGGTTGGCGCGCTTGCGGCGACTTTTTTCTTGATTGGCGTGACGCACCGGCTATCGTCTCCACTCAGAATCTCGAATGGGTTGGGGGAGGGGAAAACCATGGATCCACAAACAGAACGGCGTGGCTGGAGCTGGTGGTACCTGCTCTTTGTCCTTCAGTTCGTCGCGGTGCTGTGGCCAGCCTTTTACAATTCCGTCGAGCCGTCCTGGGCCGGCATACCGTTTTTCTACTGGTATCAGATGCTCTGGGTCATTATCGGCGCGGTTCTGACCGCGATCGTCTACTTCGCGACCGAGGTCTAGCGCTTAAAGGTCGCGCGACGCCCGCGCGGTAGCGCGAGCCAATCGGCAACAGAAAGCAAAGCCTGGGGAGGCACGCCGTGCAGGATATAAACTGGACCGCCCTCATTATTTTCGTGGTGCTGTTCGGCTTCATCACGTGGCTCGGCTTTGCCGCCGCACAGTGGCGCAAGGGCGATCTCGATCAGCTGCATGAATGGGGGCTGGGCGGCCGGCGGTTCGGCACCGTCGTCACCTGGTTCCTGGTCGGCGGCGACCTTTATACGGCCTACACCTTTATTGCCGTTCCCGCGCTCGCCTTCGGCGCCGGCGCCATCGCATTCTTTGCGGTGCCGTACACGATCATGATCTATCCGATCTTGTTCCTGGTCTTTCCGCGGCTCTGGCACGTCTGCCACAAGCACAATTACATCACGCCGGCCGACTTCGTCCGCGGCCGCTTCGGCAATCGATGGCTTGCCTTGGCGGTGACGATCACCGGCATCGTCGCGACCATGCCCTACATCGCGCTACAGCTGGTCGGCTTGCAGGTGGTCATCGGCGCCATGGGCGTTTCGGGGACCGGCTATGCCGCCGACCTGCCGCTGATCTTAGCCTTCGTCATTCTCGCGGCATTCACCTATACGAGCGGCCTGCGGGCGCCGGCATCCATCGCCATCGTCAAGGACATTCTGATCTATGCGACGGCCTTTGCCGCCGTGATCGTCGTGCCGATCGAGCTTGGCGGATTTGGCAAGATCTTCGCCGCGGTGCCTTCGGCGAAATTGTTGCTGGCGGTTCCCGGCCCCACCACGACCGGCGTCTACGGTGTCTACGCCACGCTCGCGCTCGGATCGGCGCTGGCGCTGTTCCTCTATCCGCATTCCATCACTGGCATTTTGGCCGCCTCCAGCGGCCACGCCATCCGCCGCAATGCCGCAATGCTGCCGGGCTACTCGTTCATGCTCGGTCTATTGGCGCTGGTCGGTTTCTTCGCCATCGCCGCCGGCGTCAGCACCATGCCGGAATTTGCCGGCGGCTTTAAGCAGTTCGGCAACAACTTCGCCGTGCCGGCGCTGATCCTGCACAGTTTCCCGTCGTGGTTCGTCGGTATCGCTTTCGCTGCGGTCGGCATCGGCGCGCTGGTGCCGGCGGCGATCATGTCGATTGCCGCAGCCAATCTTTACACCCGCAACATCCATCGCGAGTTCATCAACCAGAATCCGACCGACAAGCAGGAAGCGCAGATGGCGAAGTGGGTGTCGCTGATCGTGAAATTGGGCGCGCTCATCATCATCATCGCCGTGCCGACCCAATATGCAATCTACCTGCAATTGCTCGGCGGCATTCTGATCATCCAGACGCTGCCGTCGGTCATGCTTGGCGTTTATACACGCTGGTTCAACGCTTGGGCGTTGCTGGTCGGCTGGGCGGTGGGCACCGCGGTGGGAGTTTGGATGTTCAACGCGGCAAACTGGGCGCCAAACTATCCGCTGGCAATAGCCGGTCACACCTTCCCCGGTTACGCGGCGCTGTACACCGTGATTCTCAATCTCATCGTGGCGATCGTGCTGACGCCTTTGTTCAACGCCATGGGCGGCAAGCAGATCGACGCAACCGTGCCGAGCGATTATCGCGCCTGAGCCGATTATTGCCCGTATGGTATTGATCGTGGCACACTTGCGCAGCCGCGCGGGCATCGATGCCGCGTCAAACGACATGCGAGGGAGTTTGATATGTCCTGGGTCAAGGTGAGCGACATTGCCTATGGGCGCCTTCGGGCCCCCGATCTCGACGTCATGGAGGAATTTCTGACCCGGTTCGGAATGCGCCGGGCCGAGCGGACCAACACCGCCTTGTACATGCGCGGCACTGATCCCAGTCATCACATCCATGTCACCGAAAAGGGCAACGACTCGAAATTCGTCGGTCTTGCCTATTACGTCGACAGCGAAGACGACCTCAAGCGGCTGGCCAAGGCGCCCGGCGCCACGGGGGTCGAAAATATCGACGAACCGGGCGGCGGCAAGCGCGTGCGGCTGACCGAACCGAACGGCTATCAGATCGAAGTCGTTTGCAGCATCGCCAAGGTCGATTCCATCCCGGTCAGGCGGCAAAAGCTCAACACCGGCGAAGCGCCGACCGCGCGCGCCGGCGAATTGATGCGGCTGCCCAAAGGCCCGGCGCATGTCAAACGCATCGGCCACGGCGTGCTGATGACGCCGCGTTTCCGCGAAACGATCGATTGGTTCCGCGATACGCTGGGAATGATTTGCTCCGACGACGTATATGTCGAGAACCAGGACAACCTGATCGGCTCGTTCAATCGTTGCGACCGCGGCGACGCCTACGTGGATCACCACGTGTTTTTCTGCCTACGGCACGAGAAGACCGGACTGAATCATCTCTCTTTCGAGGTGCCCGATATCGACGACGTGTGCATGGGCCACGACTATCTCAAATCGTTCGGCACTTACGAGCACATGTGGGGCATCGGCCGCCACGTCCTTGGCAGCCAAGTATACGATTACTGGGCCGATCCTTGGGGCCGCGTCCATGAGCACTGGGCCGACAGCGATCGCCTGAACCTCGCCAACGGCTCCCATCTCATCCCGGCCGACGAAGCGCTGCGGTCGCAATGGGGCGAACGGCCGCCGGAAAAATTCATCAATCACGCAAGTCCATAAGTCGAACGTCGCGATCCTGCTCTGCCCATTCCCGCCGAGGCGGGAATGGGCAGTCTCATTTATTGAAGGGGCCGACGTTCCTAGAGCTTCGTCACGCGCGCGTGCAGGAGCGCCGTCCGGCCGCCGCGGACTTCCTTCACGCAGCGCGCTAGCACGGCCGGCACGTCGGCAGGATCGCTGATTTCTTCGGCGTGGGCGCCGAAGGCTTCGCCGATTTTGGCGAAGTGGACGTTCGGGGCGAGTTCCGCCTCGAAGGAATTGACGGACTTTGCCTCGCCTTCGGGAAACACGCGCAACGTCGATTGCTTCACCGCGTTCCAGCCAGTGTTGTCCATGACGATGGACAAAATCGGCAGCTTGTATTGCTGCGAGACCGCGAAGACCGACGGCGGGTTGCCGAAGTAAAAACCGCCGTCGCCGCAAATCTGCACCGCAAGGCGGTCGGGCGCGGCGAGCTTGGCGCCAAGCGCCGTGCCGCCGGACCAGCCCAGCCCACCGCCGCCGGCGCGCACCGTCGTATTGGGCACGCGTCGCGGGATTTGCATGAGCACTGCCGCGGCATTTGTGACGCCCTCATTGAAGATCATGTCCTGGTCGTCGAGGAGCTTGCCGAGTTCCGCCATCAGATAATGCGGATTGATCGCGCCGGGTTTGCCCTTGTCCGCCGCGAGCTTGGCGGCGCGGGCGATGCGTTCGTCGCGAGCGGCCTTGATGCGCGTCATCCGCGCCGCCGTCGCTGCCTTGAACTGCGGTGTCGCTTTGGCTTTCAATTCCGCCAGCACCTGGTCGAGGATGTGCCCGCTGTCGCCCTGCATGCGGATATTGCCGGGGAAGGTCCACATCGGCGAGCCAGGCTTGAGAATATCGATGTCGATGTGGGCCCAGAATG
Organism: uncultured Alphaproteobacteria bacterium; assembly: GCA_963731805.1. Taxonomy (GTDB): domain Bacteria; phylum Pseudomonadota; class Alphaproteobacteria; order Rhizobiales; family Xanthobacteraceae; genus BOG-931. Next base: position 174,926 of record CAVSWY010000020.1, on the reverse strand, counting down.
TCTTGTCGTCGGCATGCACGGCGCTCGGGAACCAGGGCACGTCGACGTCGACCAGCAGTCCCACGTCGGCCTCGGGGATCGCCTTGTCCGGCGAGAACCCGACGAAGCATGGACTGTCGTGCGAGATATTGTTGGTCATGTTGGCTTCGTAGACGGCGATGCCGGCGAATTGCGCAAGCGCGTCAATGGCGCGCGATGCATGCGCGTGGCGCCCGGCATAGCCGGTGATCAGGATCGGATTTTGCGCCGTCAGCAGCTTGTCGGCGAGCGCGGCGACAAGCTTCGGATCGGCGCTGCCGCCTGACGTCGCTGCAAACTGATCGGCTGTATAGCGCCGGATCTCGTCCGCTTTCCAATGCTGCGTCAGCGTCTCGCGCTGCATCATCAGGTAAACCGGGCCGCGGGGCTCGCTTTGCATGATCGAGGACGCCCGCCGCAGCGCCTCCTTGACGACCACGCCGGAGGGCAGCGTCCATTCCCATTTCAGATAGGGCCGCACCAAGCTCGCCTGGTCGAACGGCTCCTGCACGAAATGCACGTAAGTGTCGCGCGAGCCGACGAGCTCGTCATTCGCGGTATAGGGCGCCTTGCCGGCCATCAGCAGGACGGGCAGGCGGCTGCGGAACAAATTGTGCATGCCGTTTGCGGTATTGGCGGTGCCGACGTCGACATGGACCAGCACGCCTTGGCCGCGCCCGGTGACGAGCGCATAGCCGGCCGCCATATGGGCTGCAGTGTTCTCGTGCGGACAACGCACGACGCCAGGCATCGCGTCGCCGCGTTTCTTCCGATGCGCCATCTCATCGATGATTGGTGCGTGGTCGGTTCCAAAATTACAAAACAGGTAATCGATGCCGATCTCGTTCAAACCCTCGAGCAGGTAATAGGCCGTGGCGAAATCGGGAGCATTGGTCTGAGGAGAAGTTTTGCGCGCGACTGACGTTTCCATGTGTGAGCACTCTTTTCGCGGTGTTTTGCCAAACAGTTAGAACGCTTTTGCCGGTTCGTTGAGGTTCCTGCCTCCTTATAGCACTCCTTTGCCTGATCGTATGTGTGCCCCGCTGGGGCGATCATTTCAGCGGAAAGACGGGGAATCCCCGAACTCTTGCCACAATGCCGGGAGATATCACGGTTGATTGAGCGGGAGAGGGACTCCATGAAATGGCAGGCAGTTTTGGCCGGCGCGCTGGCGTCGGTCCTGATGACATGTGCGGCGTCTGCGGATGTTCGTATCGTCAGCGATTCGGGCGGAGAGGTTTCTTCTTATATCCAAAAGTTCCATGAGATGCGCGCTTCCGGGCAGCACGTGGTTATCGACGGGCCCTGCCTTTCGGCCTGCACGCTATTGACCGGCATTATTCCGCGAAATCGCGTCTGCGTCACTCAGCGCGCCGTGCTGGGCTTCCATGCGGCGTCATACTACGACGACGTGTCGCGCTCCCTGGTGCCGACGCGCCGCGGCAGCCGTTTGGTGATGCGGCTCTATCCGCCGGAGGTGCGGTCGTGGATCAACCGGCATGGCGGCCTGACCCCGCAACTTATTACGATGCGCGGGCGGGAGTTGTCGGCGCTCTATCGCACCTGCCAGTAGCTGGTAGGCGAGGCGCCTGGGTGCGGCGTCTGGATGCCCTGTGATGCCGTTGTCCGGGGTCGGGTTCCGGCCTATCTAAGGCGCGGAACACCAACCATGCCCGATATCGTTGCCCGCTCCCATGTCTCCGTGCCGGTGCTCGCGACCGTCGCCGTCGTCGCGGTGGCCCTGATGGGCACTGTCTTACTCTGGGCGCATTACGGAACGACGGTTTTTTTCGAGACCATTCGCGTCGGATTTTCGGCGTGTTTCGGCTGACTGGACCGGACCGATGAGCGCGAAACTGAACGCACAAGCCTCGCGCCTGATGCTGTTGCTGGCGGCATTCCTTTGCGGGCTTTTCCTCATCTTCGGCGTCGTTGTCTTCGTCACCGGTGGCTCGTTCTCGCCTATCGGACAGGCGGTCGCCGCCATTGGCGGACCGCTTAATCTCGAAGACCAGAACGGCAAGTCCTTCACCGATGCCCAGATGAAGGGTCACCCGTTCCTGGTGTTCTTTGGCTTCACCCACTGCCCGGACATCTGCCCGACAACCTTGTTCGACATGTCGCAGATGATGAAGGCGCTTGGCCCCGATGCCGACCGCGTCGGCGTATTGTTCATTACCGTAGATCCGGATCGCGACACGCCCAAAGTGCTCAAGGATTACCTGTCGAATTTCGATCCGCGCCTGCGTGGGCTGACCGGCAGTCAGGCTCAGATCGACGCCGCGATCAAGGAATACCGGGTCTATGCCAAGAAAGTCCCGCTCGAAAACGGCGACTATACGATGGACCATACTGCCATCGTCTATCTGATGGACAAGGACGGCCGCTTCGTCGCACCGTTCAACATGAGCCGCACGCCCGAGGCGGAAGCTGCCGATCTGCGGCGCTATATGTGATTTGCGTTGGTGGTGAGCAGCGTTCCGCGGGTTGTCTCCATGAGCCTTATCGGTGCGATGGGTAGGTCGGGACCGATCTGTGTGATGGGCGGCCTGTGCGCCCGGCTGACGCTCGTTGTTGGGCGCAGCTCAGTCGCTGGCTGTTGCCGCGATTGTGAAGGTGAACGCTGGCCCTGCGGCAGGCGGCGCGATCCGGCGACGCGCGATGGTGTCGCCATTCCTTGCTCGGTCTTTTCCCAGCGCTGCAGATCGGAGATCAGCTAAAATAACGCCCGCCACGCCGCGACCGAGAGCAGCAACCAGTGCAGCGGCGTCAGAATCAGGACCCAGGCATTGCCGAGCAGTCCCCGGCGCCGCAAGCCGATCATGTCGAGCATGATCGTTGAAGCATAGCCGGAGAGAAGGCTGGTCACGAAAATGGGCGCGGCATTTTCGATGACTGTGTGCGCCCACGGCGTCGGTAGCGCATAAAGCGTGACGCCGAGCCCGGTCATGAAGGGTGGATCAAGGCCGCGAGCACATTGGCGGCAAAAAATATTTGAAAAGCGATCGCGCCGGCAGGCGTTAGTTCACGAAACAACCGGCCGGGGCGGCGCATGTGCACCAGCCAAGTTTGCATCCAGCCCTTGTACCATCGGGTGCGCTGCCTGAGCCAAGGCCCGAGGCGCGCCGGCGCTTCTTCGTAGGTTGTCGACGCTATGGCCGCCGCCCGATAGCCAAGACGATAAAGGCGGATGCCGAGGTCGGCATCTTCGGTGACGTTGTACGAATCCCAGCCGCCGACCTTGCGCAACACGGTGGTGCGAAAATGATTCGATGAGCCCCCCAGCGGAAACGGTAGGCTCAGTGCCGCGAGGCCGCGAAGAAAAACGTCGAACTGACCGGCGTAATTGGCGGTGAACATGCGCGCGAGCCAGTTATCCGCCGTGTTGTCGATGGTCAGGCTCGCCTGCACGCATGCGAGCCGTTTGCCGCCTTTGCGAAACGCGTCCAGCGCACGGCGCAGCTGGTCGGATTCGGGCTTATCCTCGGCGTCATCCACCACGGTGAACGCGCCGCGCGCCAGCGGCAGGGCGACGTTGAGCGCCTTGGGCTTGGTACGCGGGCCGATTGGTGGCGCGACGATGATCTCGAAGGGCGGTCCGAGATTGAGGTCGAGGAGGGCGAGGCGAGGCGTGTCTCACGATCGTCGGCTTCGAGCACGAATTTCACGTCGAGCTTTTCCGGAGGGTAATCCAGGGCGCGGATGGCGCCGACAAGCTCCTCCACGACCGTGGCCTCATGGTAAAGCGCGCAGATGACGGTGTAGATCGGCAGCTTGGAATCGTTGCGATGTGAAGGGATTTCCGCGGCCGTCCGGCCGAAACAAGGACTCAGCAGCCGCAGGATTGCCGCGGCCAAAAACAGGACACAGCATAGACCACTCACGCCTTCGATCACGGGAAGGGGCGCGAGGGCGAAAAAGATGAAAGCGATCGCCACCAGGGTGACAGTCCTCAGCGCCGGCCTGCCCCGTTCCAGTGGTTTTTGAGAGCAACGGCCGATGCAAGCGAAGGCTCTAGCAGCGCGCCGTCCCAGGGCGCGCTGACCGTGCTGGAAAACGAAATGGCGGAGCCGCTCCGCCGAGGTCAGGCGGAACGATTGCAGCCATGCCGGACGCTGCTGGCGAGGATCGGCAAGCTGGCGGGCAGTGAAACCGGGCGGCGCGATGATCCACACCAATCCGCGCCCCTCGCGCAGCGGCAGCAGCCCAGCCGCTGCGGCCTGCAACAACTGATCGTCGTCAAGCCGGCAAGCGGCGCGCGAAATTCGGTCGAACCGCTCATAAGCGGTATCGAGAGAATCGGCCAGCGCGGTAAGATAGGCTTCCTCGGTAATGGCATCGGCGCAAACCAGCACGCGCTCCGCGCCGACGCCAATCGATCGGGCGCGACGCTCGGCGGCGGCCAGGATCCGACGCGGCAGCAGGTGGCGGACGCAATCGAGTTCCGGGCAGTCGCCCGGTCGGCTCGCCGCAAGCTCGGTATGGCGAGGGGCCGGCAGGATCGTCGGCAGCGCGACGTTTATGAACCAGTTTCTCGCTTTGGCGCGGCGAACGGTCGCGCCGCCAATGCCCCCGACCGCCACCGTCGGCCCCCAACACAACGCACAGCGTTGCCCGCCTCGACTTTTCCCCACGTCCCCGCTAAGCGGGCCGCGAAACGGAAACAGACATGCAACCGGAACAATGGTGGCCTATGCCATCTGCAATAGCAATATCACAGAGTTTCGCGCGGACTGTGACCGCGGCGCTCGCGCCTGCGGTACTGATTTGCGCGGCGCTTGCGGCCGGTCCCGGCGTGCACCCCGCCTGGGCGCAGGACGGAGTGGCCTTGCCGCGGGGCGCCGCGGTGCCCGGATTCTGGGATCCGCGCCGCCGACCGGAGCGTCCCGACCTATCGCGCATCCAATCGATCCGCTTCCTCACCGACGTCGATTATCCGCCATTCGACTACGCCGGTGCCGACGGCAATCCGGCCGGCTTCAACGTCGATCTGGCGCGGCTGCTATGCGACGAGATCAAGACCTCCTGCACCATTCAGGCGCGCCGTTTCGATTTGCTGTTGGATGCGCTCAACGCCAATCAAGGTGATGCCGTGATTGCCTCGATCGCGCCGACCGCGCAGGCGCGCCAGCGCGCCGATTTCACCGATCCGTACTACCGCACGCCGGCGCGTTTCGTGGCCCGCGTCGACAGCCCAATCCGCGACGTGCGGCCGGAGCTGGTCGAGGGCAAAAAGATCGCGGTCGTCGCCGGCACGGCGCACGAGGCGTTTCTGAAGGAAATGTTCACGGAAGCCGAAGTGAAACCCTACGCCAATGACGACGCGGCGCGCTCAGCCTTGCGCAACAAGGAGGTCGACCTTTTGTTCGGCGACGGGATTTCATTGGCGCTTTGGCTCAACGGCACCGATTCGGCCGGGTGCTGCGCCTTCCGCGGCGGCCCTTATCTGGAAAGCCGCTTCTTCGGCGAAGGCGTCGGCATTGCCGTCAAACGCGGCAACGATCTGCTGCGGCAAGCCTTGAACTGGGCCTTGTTCCGGCAGTGGGAGAAAGGCAGTTATACCGACCTGTGGCTGCGCTATTTTCCGATCAGCCCGTTTTGAGACGGCGTTTGACCTATCGGCGTTTGACGCTATAGCGCGCGACCTACGACGAAAGCGGAACTTGATGACGAATGCAGAAGTCCCCAATGCCGCGCTTCGCGAAATCGCCGAGCTGTCGCACGCCTGGCCGTTCGAGGAGGCACGCAAAATTGTCGCGCGGCTGAAGAGGAAGCCGAAGGACGAGGTGATTTTCGAGACCGGCTACGGACCATCCGGCCTGCCGCATATCGGTACCTTTGGCGAAGTGGCGCGCACGACGATGGTGCGCCACGCTTTTCGTGTCCTCACCGACGACAAGATCAAGACGCGGCTGATCGCGTTCTCCGACGATATGGATGGGCTGCGCAAAGTCCCCGACAATGTGCCGAACAAAGAGATGATGGAAAAGCATCTCGGCAAGTCTCTCACGCAAGTGCCGGACCCGTTCGGCACCCATGACAGTTTCGCCGCCCACAACAACGCGCGGCTGCGCGCCTTCCTCGACCAGTTCGGCTTCGATTACGAATTCATGTCGTCGACCGCCTGCTACATGTCAGGGCGGTTCGACGCCGCGCTGTTGCAGATGCTGGCGCATTTCGAACAGGTCATGGAGGTCATGCTGCCGTCGCTGCGCGAAGAGCGCGCGCAAACTTATTCGCCGTTTTTGCCGATCGACGCCAAGACCGGGATCGTGTTGCAGGTGCCGGTGATCGCACACGATGCCAAGGCCGGGACCATCACCTACGAAAACGACGGCGAACGGGTCACGACGCTCGTCACCGGCGGGCGCTGCAAGCTGCAATGGAAGCCGGATTGGGCGATGCGTTGGGTGGCGCTCGGCGTCGACTACGAGATGGCCGGCAAGGATTTGATCGACTCGGTCAAGCTGTCGAGCGAAATCTGCCGCGTCCTCGGCGGTACGCCGCCGGAAGGATTCAATTATGAGCTCTTCCTGGACGAGAACGGCCAGAAGATCTCAAAGTCGAAGGGCAACGGCCTGACCATCGACGAGTGGCTGCGCTACGCCAGCCCGGAGAGTCTGTCGCTGTTCATGTACCGCGAACCCAAAGCAGCGAAGCGGCTCTACTTCGACGTCATCCCGCGCCATGTCGACGACTACCTGCAGTTTCTCGACGCTTATCCGCGTCAAAGCCCTAAAGAGCAGCTCGGCAATCCGGTCTGGCACATCCACTCTGGCGCGCCGCCGGCACCCGATAATCCGGTGCCCTTCGCTATGCTGCTGTCGCTGGTCACTGCGTCGAACGCGGCTAATGCCGAGACGCTGTGGGGTTTTATCGGGCGTTACCGGCCCGGCGTGACGCGGCAAAGCCATCCGCGGCTGGCGGCGCTGGTCGACTACGCGATCAACTATTATCGCGATTTTGTTGCGCCAACGAAAAAGTACCGCGAGCCCACGACAGCCGAGCGCGCAGCGCTGAGCGATCTGCGCGATGCCTTGTCGCAATTGCCAGCAGATGCCGCCGCCGAAGCCGTTCAAGAGATTGTCTACGAAGTCGGGCGCCGCGAGCCGTTTCTCGACACCAAGAAGAAGGGCAAGGACGGCAAGCCCGGCGTTTCTCTCGACTGGTTCAACATGCTTTATCAGGTGCTGCTCGGCCAGGAGCGCGGTCCGCGTTTCGGCTCCTTCGTCGCGGTTTACGGCGTCAAAAATACCGTCGACATGATTGACGGTGCGCTGGCGCGCTCGGCCTGATCACTGACTCGCCCACAAAATCCGCGCGATCCAGAGCACGTCGGTGATCGCGAGCGTGCGGTCGGGATGCTGGGCATTGAGCGATTTCAGCTCGATCGATTTTGCCGTCCGGCGCTTAAGCTCCTTGGCCAGAACTTCGCCGTCTTTGGTCCGCACCACAACGCGGTCGCCGCGGCGGATCGGCGCCGACGGCGACACCAGGATGACGTCACCGTCGCGGTAGGCCGGCTCCATCGATTGGCCGGAGACTTCGAGCGCGTAGGCATGTTCATCGGCGACAGCCGGGAAGGGGATTTCGTCCCAGCCCTCGCCGGCCGGGAAGCCGCCGTCGTCGAAGTAACCGCCGGCGCCGGCCTCGGCAAAACCGAGCAGCGGCACCGCCCGCGCCGCGCCCGCGGTGCTGGGCTCGATGAGGGTGACGAACGTGTCGAAGGGGGTGCCGGTGGCGGCCAAGGCCTTGGCGATGGATTCGGTGGATGGCCAGCGTGCGCGGCCTTGTGGTGTGACGCGTTTTGATTTGTTGAACGTCGTCGGATCAAGGCCGGCGCGACGGGCGAGCCCCGAAGCGGATAGACCGGCGCGCGTGGCGAGGCGATCGATGGCCGACCAGACCTGCGCGTGGGTGAGCATACAGACCTCTACGGAGGAAACGCATGATAGGAATTATTGCCTGAATGCTCAAGGGCCGATAGGGTCCCCCGCAAATGCGCGAACGGGCCGGCCGTGACGACGATTTACAAAATCTGCGAGCGCACCGCGTGGGGGGACGCGGAACGCGCTGGAATTTATCACGGGTCGTACGTCGACAGGCGCGACGGCTTCATCCACTTCTCGACTGCCGCGCAGCTCGCCGAAACGGCGGCAAAGCACTTCGGAGGTCAAAAGGACCTAATGCTGGTGGCGGTCGATAGTGCTGACTTGGCACCAAGCCTGAAATGGGAGCGCTCGCGCGGCGGCAATCTGTTCCCGCACCTTTATGGAGCACTGCCGATCAAACCAGTGCTTTGGGCACAGCCGCTGCCGGATGAGGTTGATGGGCGGCGCGCGCTGCCGGAGCTAAATCTGTGATCGGCCTGTTCGATCGCCTGGCGCGGCCGCTTTTGCACGCGCTCGATCCGGAAGATGCGCATGGCCTAGCTATTAGGCTGTTGAAATTGGCCCCGCTGCCGCCTGGCGCTGTCGACGACAAGCGGCTGGCGATGCGGGTGTTCGGGCTCAACTTTCCCAATCCCGTCGGAATCGCCGCCGGTTTCGACAAGAACGCCGAAGTGCCGGATGCGTTGTTGCGGGTCGGGTTCGGCTTCGTCGAAGTCGGCACCATCACGCCGCAGCCGCAAGCCGGCAATCCGCGGCCGCGGTTGTTTCGGCTCGACGCCGATGCCGGCGTGATCAATCGGCTCGGCTTTAATTCGCAAGGCGCCGACGCCGTGCTCCGCCGGCTCGCTGCGCGCGCGCGAGCGGGGGGCGTCGTCGGCATCAATGTCGGCGCCAACAAGGATACGGCCGACCGTATTGCCGACTACGTGCAGTTGATCGAGAGCTTCGCCGCGGTGGCGAGCTATGTCACGGTCAATATCTCGTCGCCCAATACGCCCGGCTTGCGCAACATGCAGCAGGCCGCCGTGCTCGACGATCTTTTGGCGCGCGTGATCGAGGCCCGCGCACGTCTCGCGCCGAAGGTCGGACCAACGCCGGTGCTGCTCAAAATCGCGCCCGATCTTTCCCTGCCCGATCTCGACGACGTCGTCGGCATTGCGCGTTCGCGGCGGGTCGACGGCATGATCGTCGGCAATACCACGGTGACCCGGCCGAAAAGCTTGGCCGACATCGACACGGCAAAGGAGGCCGGCGGCCTTTCGGGCCGGCCGCTGCTGCCGCTGGCCAACCGCATGCTGGCGGAGACCTATGTCCGGGTCGAAGGCGTTTTCCCGCTCATTGGCGCCGGCGGCATCGACTCCGGCGTCAGCGCGCTTGGCAAAATCCGCGCCGGCGCCAGCCTCGTTCAGGTCTATTCGGGCCTGGTGTTCCGTGGCTTGAGCCTCCTCGCCGAGATCAAGACCGCCCTTCTCGCGGCGCTCGAGGGCGACCGGCTTACAAGCCTCGTCGACTATGTCGGCGCCGATGCGGCATCCGTCACTGCCGAGCCGTGGCCGGAGTGAAAAAAGCGCAACCGTCGAGACGATTGCAATTCCTGCCTGCTTCTCAAGCCCGTCTCCGCCGCACTACAACATCAGCTAAGGCCGAAGAAGACGGCCGCGTTTTGGAGGATGGAATGATCGATTGCTACACGTGGATGACCGATAACGGCTACAAGCCGCGCATGATGTTGGAGGAAACCGGGCTTGCGCATCGCATCGTTCCGGTCAATCTGCGGGAGAAGGCGCAGATGTCGCCGGAATTCATGAAAATCAGCCCCGGACACAAGATACCGGCCATTGTCGACGACAATGGGCCCGGCTGCGCGCGCGTGACGCTTTGCGAGTCGGGCGCGATCCTGAAATATCTGGCGGAAAAATCCGGCAAATTCTATCCGAGCGACGCGATCGCTCGCGCCAAAGTGGATCAATGGCTGTTCTACGGCTCGGCGACGTTTACCACGCTGGCGCAGCAATTCGGGCATTGGACGATACGCTCGCCGGTGAAGGCGCCGCCGGCGCAGGAGCACTACGAGGCAAACTTGCGCGACATGCTCGGCATCCTCGACCGGCATCTTGCCGCGAACGAATATTTCGGCGGTGATTATTCAATCGCCGACATGACGATGTATTCAGACGTGCATCTGCACGGTGTCAAAGACATCGGGCTCAAAGATTATCCCCACGTGCAGCGCTGGCACGACGCCATCGCGGCGCGTCCGGCCGTGCAGCGAGCGTGGGTACCGTTTCCTGCGTAAATTCGGGCGACGGCATCACTGCATCGCTGCGGCGCCCGGCGAGGGTGCCAGTACCGGCTGCAGCGCCGGGACGAGCCTGCGCTTTTCGCGCCGCGCCGGAATGGCTCGATAGACCTGCTTGGTCGCCTCGACGATATGCACACCGGCGAACGGCGCCGACAGTGTCGCGCCGGTGCGTTCCCAGGCCACCGCCGAGCGCAAGAACCAGCCGCGTGGGATCGGCGGCACATAGAGCGCCTCGCCCCAGCCGGTCGGGGTGAACCAAGTGTCGCGCAGAAGCTGCGTGATCTGGGTGCGCGAGTAGGGCCGGCCTTGGCCGAACGGCGTCGTATCCATGCGCGCCCACAGTCCGCGCCGATTGGGCACCACCGCCAGAAGCCGGCCGCCGGCGGCCAGCACCCGCCACGCTTCACGCAACAATTCCGCCGGGTCGGATGACATTTCCAGTGCATGGACGAACAGCACGCGATCGACCGCGGAATCTGTCAGCGGCAGCTCGTCCTCCTCGACCAGAGCGGCCAGTGCCGGCCGCGTCGATGGCCAGCGCACCACGCCCTGGGCCGCCGGCATCAAAGCCAGGCAGCGCTCGGCCTCCTCGCGGAACAATCCAAGATAGGGCGTGGCGTAGCCGATCCCCAACACGCGCAGCGCCCGCGTGTCGCTCCAGCGCGCGCGAATGCCGCGGCCGACGAAGCGGCGCGCCACCACGCCCAGCTGCTGGCCATAGAAATTTCGCAGATCGACAACATCCATGAGGACAAAATAGCACGAATTGAATTGCTGTTCCGTGCCGCGCCGTGCCTGCGGCGTTAACTATGCCTTATTGCGTCATTGTCCCCGAAGGCGGATGATCTCCCGGGCATATCCATTGGAAAAACGACATGGCGGTCCAAACCTATCTGTTTCCCTGCCTGAAGGATAATTTTGGCGTTCTCATCCACGACCCGGCGAGCGGCGCCACTGCGTCGATCGATGCGCCGGAAGCCGCTCCGGTCGAGGCCGCGCTGAAAAAGACCGGCTGGCGCCTTTCCGAGATTTTGGTGACGCATCACCATGGCGATCACACCGCCGGCATCGGCGAACTCAAGGCGCTGCACAAATGCCGTGTTGTTGCATCGCGCGCCGAGGCGCAGCGTATTGCCCATGTCGACGAGACCGTGGCCGAGGGCGACAAAGTGCGCGTGGGCGCGCTCGAAGGATACGTCATCGAAACGCCGGGCCACACGTCGGGGCACATTTCCTACTTCTTCCCGGCCGACAAGCTTGCTTTCGTCGGCGATACGCTGTTTTCGATCGGCTGCGGCCGCGTGATTGAAGGCAATCCGGAGATGATGTGGCATTCGCTCCTGAAATTGCGCGCGTTGCCCGACGACACGCAGTTTTATTGCGGTCACGAATATACCGAAGCCAATATCCGTTTCGCCAAAACCATCGAGCCGAGCAACAAGGCCCTGGCGGCGCGCGCCGAGGAAGTGGCGAAGCTGTTGGCGGCCGGCAAGCCGACGATCCCGGCGACGATCGGCGCCGAGAAAGCAGATAACCCCTTCCTGCGTGCGGATGTGCCGGAAGTGGCGAGATCGGTCGGGCTCGCCGGCAGTCCGGCCTGGAAGGTGTTCGCGGAAATCCGCGAGCGCAAGAATCGATTTTGACCGGCCGGTTCACCGCGACGGATGTGATCCGGCTCCTTGGCCTTGAGCCGCATCCGGAGGGCGGCCACTTCCGCGAGACATTCCGAGACGCGTGCGAAATCGGTGGACGCGCTGTCTCAACCGCCATTTATTTTCTGCTTGCCCGCGGCGAACGCTCGCACTGGCATCGCATCGACGCGGTCGAGGTGTGGCATTGGTATGCCGGCGCGCCACTTGCGCTGGAAATCTGCCGCGAGCCGCGCCGCGTCGAGCGCTTGACGCTTGGCTGTGCTCTTGCCGGCGGCGAACGTCCGCAGGTGGTCGTGCCGTCGCATGCCTGGCAGGCGGCACAAAGCCTCGGCGATTGGACCCTTTGCGGCTGCAGCGTCGCGCCGGGTTTTGATTTCAAGGGTTTTGAGCTGGCGCCACCGGGATGGTCGCCATAGCGGCATGGTCGGTGGTCGCGGCCAGGTAGGAATGCAGCGCCGCCACGACCTGGGCTCCTTCGCCGACCGCGGCGGCGACGCGCTTGATCGATTTCGCGCGCACATCACCGATCGCGAATATGCCGCGACGACTCGTCTCCAGCGCATGACGATCGCTGCCGGCGTCTTCGCCGGTCACCACGAAGCCCTTGCCGTCGAGCTTGATGCCCGAGCTTGCGAGCCAATCGGTATTCGGCTCTGCGCCGATGAACAAAAACATGTGGCTAATCGGCTGCCGTATTTCTTCGCCGCTTGCGCCGTAGCGCCAGCGCACCGCTTGCAACACGCCGTTGCTGCCTTCAAGTCCGCTCACCGCGCAGCCGCCCTCGACTTGGACATTGGCGAGGCTCTCGATGCGGTCGACGAGATAGCGCGACATGGTCTCGGCTAGATTCGGCCGGCGCACCAACATCCGCACTTTGACGCCCTGGCCGGCTAGAAACACTGCGGCTTGGCCCGCAGAATTGCCGGCGCCGACCAGCGCAACCTCCTGATTGGCGCACAGCCTTGCTTCGAGCGGTGTCGCCCAATAATGCACGCTCGATCCCTCGAACTCGTGAAGGTTCTCGACCGCGAGCCGGCGATAACGCGCGCCGCTGGCGACGACCACCGCGCGGGTTTTGACCTCCTCGCCGTTCTGCAAATGCAGAATGAAGCCGCTGTCGGCGCCGTTTGACGCAGACAGTGCGCTGACTTGATCCGGAATTGCCATTTGGGCGCCGAACTTTTGCGCCTGATTGTAGGCGCGCGCCATCAACGCGATGCCGCTGATACCTGTCGGAAAGCCGAGGTAGTTTTCAATCCGCGCCGAAGCGCCGGCCTGACCGCCGAAAGCACGGCAATCGAGCACGAGGACGGAGAGGCCCTCCGACGCGGCATAAACCGCTGTGGCAAGCCCGGCCGGCCCGGCGCCGATCACGGCAACATCGTAAACGCGGTTGGGATCGATCGCCCGCACCAGCCCGATGCAGCGCGCGAGCTCATCCTCGCCGGGATTGCGCAGCAATTGTCCGCCCGGACAGAGCACGATGGGGAGTTGTCCGGGATCGACATGAAAGCGCTCAATAAGAGCTTTCGCCTCACTGTCAGTTTCTGGATTGAGCAATTGGAACGGGTGACCGTTGCGACGCAGAAATCCCTGTAGGCGAAGCACGTCGCTATTTTCCGTGCGGCCGACGATGACCGGCCCGCCTCTGCCAAACTCCAAGAGACCGACACGGCGAAGGATCAGTGCGCGCATGATCCGTTCGCCGAGCTCGGCTTCGGCGATCAAGAGCGCACGTAGCCGGTCGGCCGGAATGATAAGCGCGTCCACCGGCCCCTGCGCGGTGGCGTCCGCAAGCGACGGCCGCCCGGCCATTTGCGCGAGCTCGCCGAGGAATTGGCCGGGACCGTGCGAGACGATCAGCGTACGGCGACCGGCCTGATCGCTCTGGGTTATGTCGACATTGCCAGTGATGATGACCACGAGGCCAGGCCCGATTTCGCCCGCGGTAAAGAGCTTTCCGCCCGGCGCGAAGCTGCGGCATTCGCCGAACCGGCGCATGCGCTCGATCTCCAATGGATCGAGATCGGGAAACATTTGCTCGCGCCGCCGTTCGATGAGCGGCTGGGGTGCTAGCGCCATGCTGTTCCGAAGCCTCGCAACGCCTCGGATAATATAGGTGGATTATGGCTAGGCGAAATATTGCCCGCCATTGGCCGTCAGGGTCGAACCGGTGATCAGGCCGGCATCGTCGGAGGCGAGAAACACCACGCAGCGTGCGACTTCTTCCGGCTCGCCGAGCCGGCCGATCGGAATCTGCGGCAGCACGCTTTTCTGCAGGACTTCCTGCGACATCGCCTTGACCATGTCGGTGGCGATGTAGCCGGGGCAAATGGCGTTGACGGTGACGCCGGCGCGCGCACCCTCCTGCGCCAGCGCTTTGGTGAAGCCGATTTCGCCGGCTTTGGAGGCCGAATAGTTCACTTGGCCGAATTGTCCCTTTTGGCCGTTGATCGAGGAGATGTTGACGATACGGCCGAATTTTCGTTCGCGCATGCCCTCGATCACGTTGCGACACATGTTGAATAGCGAGCCTAGATTGGTGTTGATCACGGCCGTCCATTGCTCGAGCTTCATGCGGTGCAGCTGAGCATCGCGCGTGATGCCGGCATTGTTTACCAGCACGTCGATCGGTCCGAGTTCGGCCTCGACTTTCTTGACGCCGGTAGTGCAGGCGTCGAAGGACGAGACGTCCCATTTGTAGACGTTGATGCCGGTTTCGGCCTTAAAGTGTTGCGCCGCCTCGTCATTGCCGGCGTAATTGGCCGCGACCGTATAACCGGCTGCCTTCAGCGCCTTGCAAATGGCGGCGCCAATGCCGCGCGTACCCCCAGTGACCAACGCAACGCGGGGCATGATGTCCTCCCTGGTGCTTTTGTTTAAAGACGGTGGACGACTGAGGACGGACGACGGACAATCACTTTCAGCTCTCTCATCCGTCGTCGTCTGTTTTCCGTCGTCTATCTTTCCACGCACATCGCGATGCCCATGCCGCCACCGATGCACAGCGTCGCGAGGCCCTTCTTCGCATTGCGCTTTTGCATCTCGTAAAGCAGCGTCACCAGCACGCGGGTTCCCGACGCGCCGATTGGATGGCCTATGGCGATGGCGCCGCCATTGACGTTGACCTTGCCGGTATCCCAGCCGAGATCCTTGTTCACGGCGCAGGCCTGGGCGGCGAACGCTTCGTTAGCCTCAATCAGGTCGAGATCGCCGACGTTCCAGCCGGCCTTTTTCAGCGCGGCGCGCGACGCCGGGATCGGGCCGCTGCCCATGATCTTCGGATCGACTCCCGCTTGCGCCCAGGACACGATGCGGGCGAGCGGGGTCTTGCCAAGCTTGGCCGCCTCGCTTGCTTTCATCAGCACCACGGCTGCGGCGCCGTCATTGATGCCCGATGCGTTGCCCGCAGTCACGGTACCCTCCTTGTCGAAGGCCGGCCGCAATTTGCCGATCGCGTCAAGCGTGGTGCCGTGCTTGGGATATTCGTCGGTATCGACGACGACGTCGCCTTTGCGGCTTTTGACCGTTACCGGCGTGATCTCGTCCTTGAACTTGCCTGCCTTCTGCGCCGCCTCGGCCTTGTTCTGGGACTTCACCGAGAACTCGTCCTGCTGCGCCCGCGTGATCTGCCACTGCCGCGCCACGTTCTCCGCGGTGTTGCCCATGTGATAGCCGTTGAAGGCGTCCCACAGGCCGTCCTTGATCATCGTATCGATCATCTCGAAATTGCCCATCTTCACGCCGCTGCGCAGGTACGCGCAGTGCGGCGCGACACTCATGGACTCTTGTCCGCCGGCAACCACGATCTCGCTGTCGCCGTTGATGATGCCCTGATAGCCAAGGGCGACCGAGCGCAGGCCGGAGCCGCAAAGCTGGTTGACGCCCCAGGCCGGCGTTTCGACCGGGACGCCGGCCGCAATCGAAGCTTGGCGGGCTGGATTCTGGCCCTGTCCGGCGGTGAGGATCTGCCCCATGATGACTTCCGAGACGCGGCCCGGTTCGACGCCGGCGCGGTCGAGCGCCCCCTTAATTGCGGTCTTGCCGAGCTCGTGGGCGGGCACCGTCGCAAACACACCGTTGAACGCTCCGACCGGAGTGCGCGTCGCGCTGACAATGACGACATCGTCTTTCATGGGATTTCCTTCCGCGCTGTAGGGCTATTGCAAATGCGGGGCTGGCCGCGGGGGTGCTTGTGTTATGTCATAAGGAGGCGACAGGCCCTCGACAAGGCGCAAAGTGGCAAATAGCCGCCGCATTGCTGGCATGCCCCGAGCCGCCGTTGAGGCCGGCACGCGGGTCGTCACAAAAAGGTAGCCGCGCCGCGCGAAACCGCCTATTTTGGCGGCAAAATTGAGTGGTCCGTCTCATGAGCGAAACGACAACCAAGGCCGCAGAACCGGTCACGATCAAGAAATACGCCAACCGCCGGCTCTATAACACCGGGACGAGCACCTATGTCACGCTCGAAGACCTCGCCGCCATGGTCAAGAAAGGCGAGGATTTTGTCGTCTACGATGCCAAGACCGGCGAGGAGATTACCCGGTCGGTCCTCACCCAGATCATCTTCGAGCAGGAAAACAAGGAAGGCCAGAATTTGTTGCCGATCGCTTTCCTGCGCCAGCTGATCCGCTTCTATGGCGACAGCATGCAGATGCTGGTGCCGCGTTATCTCGAAGTCTCCATCGAGTCGTTGACCCGCGAGCAGGAGAAATTCCGCAATCAAATGGCGCAAGCCTTTGGCGTCGGCGGCTTCACTTCGCTCGAAGAGCAGGTGCGGCGGAATATGGAGATGTTCGAGCGCGCCTTCACCATGTTCGCGCCCTTCGCGCGGCGCGAGGGCGCCGGGGAGGCGACGGCGGAGCCGGAAAAATCGCCGCCGAAAGGTGGCGATATCGATGATCTCAAGCGTCAGCTCGACGAGATGAAACGCAAAGTCGATCGGCTGACCGAGAAAGAGCCGGGCACCGAATAGTCCGCTTCGAAACCGTTCAGATGACCTTGGCGAGGGGTGCGAGCCAGGGCCGGTCGGTGGCGGCCAGACCAAGTAACGCGCCCTGCAAATAATCGCAGCCCCACGCCGTCACCGTCTCGGCCGCGGCTTCGTCCTGGACCCATTCGGCGACCGTCTTGAGTTTGAGGCGCTTGGCGAGATCGATCAAGGTGCGCACGAAGGCGCGATCATCCTCCGAGCGCATGATGTGCTGCACGAAGGCACCGTCGATCTTGACGACATCCACGCCGAGCTTGCGCAGATTGCGAAACGAGGTATAGCCGGCGCCGAAATCGTCGATGGCGATCCGGCAACCGAGATCTTTGACGCGTGTGACGAAGCCGCGTGTCTCGTCGACATCCTGAATCGCCGCGCTTTCGGTGATTTCGACGGTGAGACGTTCGGCGACACCGGTATGCTGGCGCAGCAGTGAACCCAGTCCCGCCCACCAGTCGGGATCGGTGGTCGAGGCCGGCGAGACATTGAAGCTTGTCTGTAGCGTAGGCGCCGCCGCCATCTCATCGATGACGAGTTCGAGGACGCGGAAATCGAGCAAGCGCACTAGACCGAGCCGTTCGGCTACCGGAACAATATCGTTTGCGGCGATCAGGCTGCCGTCGGTGCGTCGAATCCGCATCAAGCATTCGTAAAATGCAGGCTGCCGATCGGTTGCCGCGGCCACGGTCTCGTAAGCGAGAAAAATGCGCCGCTCATTGAGCGCCGCGACGATCTCGTCAGTTGCGCGTACATTGTCCCGCCGCATGGCTTCGCGCTCGACACTGGGCCGGTAGGCCTGGAATGAGCCGCGGCGCCGCGCCTTTGCGGTATCGAGGCTCTCTTGCGCCCTCGCAAGCACCTCGGTGACGCTGCGGGCGTGACGCGGCGCCGTGACGCCGCCGACGGTGACGGTGACCGAGATCGGCCCGGCGCTGGTTGTCACCATCTCATCGCGAACGACGGTGAGCATGCGTTCGGCGGCCACCGCCATGTCGTCCGGCGTGCAGTCGCGCAGTACGAGACCGAATTTGTTGCCGGAAAAGCGGCCAAGCGTATCCTTGCCGCGCATCCGGCTGTGCAGGCGCTTGGCGACCGCGGCGATCACTTGATCCGCGATGTCGAAGCCGTAGGAGTTGTTGATGCGCGCCAGATTGTCGATACCGACCAAGAGAAAGCCGCAGGATGAGCGGAAGCGCAACGATTCATCGATCGTATCTTCGAGAACTTCGCTCAAGTGGTGACGGTTCAATTCGCCGGTGAGGCCGTCGTGACTGGCGAGGAATGTGAGCTTGCGCTCATGCTCATAACGCTCATTGATGACGCGCAACACACCCTGCGCGCGCGCGGGTCGGCCGTCAGGACCGGCAAACCAGCGGCCGCTATCCTCGACCCATAGCTTGGTTTCGGAGGCGGGATCGGGGTGGATAGGGTATTGAATTTCATAGGCGACGCCGTGGCCGTCGTCGCGCTTGCCGGACTTGGCAACAATGTCGAAGCGGGCCTGTGCGTTCTCCGCTTCGAGAAGCTGGGCATAGGCGCGGCCGCTCGAAACCGCCGCGATGTCCGGGATCAGCAGAGCTTTGCCGGCATTGCCGCTCCACAGCAGTTCGTCGCTGTCGATGCGCCAGTCGTAGGCGACTTGGCCGACGGAGGCGAGGATTTCCGCGGCATCAAGACAACCGGCCAGCCGCGGGGCAGCGGTGGCCATGGCCTTGTCGGCATTGCCTGGAGGAAATGAATCGCGCGGACCGCTTTCGGTCACGGTCGCCTCATGTGGAATGGGTGCAGTCCGCGGATGGCGCGAGCAGACGGCGGGTTTGCCGTCACCATATCGGCAAGACTTTAAGCGATTCGAAAAGCACCAAGAAGAATTGCATCACCTCGCGGCGGCACGGCGCTTGCGACCTCCTGGCTGAAGGCTATCAACGTCCCGTTTTGGGACAGGAGACGCAGGTGAGCACGGCTCTCATCCCCCTCGGATCGCCGGATCGGGACAGCGGAACGTCGCGACTGGGTCAACGGCCGAATGCTGATTTCATTGCCCAATTGATCGCCACTGCGGGGCAGGCGCCGCAGACCCGCGCCCGCCGCCGGGCCGAACCGGAAGTGGCGACGGCCGCCTATCGCGCGCTCGGCCAATGGCCGACACCGCCGGGCGGCAGGGTCACCCGGTCGCTATAGCGGGAAATTGAGACCTTACCGGCCCTACTCCGCGCTCAGATTTGCCCTGGACCTTCAATTTCGATCTGGCGCCGCGCGCTGCGCATGCCGGCGATAAAGCCGGCTAGCACGTCGACCAAGGCGATGGCCATCAGCAAGAAAAAAGTCGAGGTCGCGGCGCGTTGCACCAGCAGGAATTCCACCAGCATGGCGATGAACAGCGCCATGGCGAGGATATGGTCCATGACGCTTCTTGTGCCAATTCGCGTTGACTTGATGATTTCGACCCAGAGCAGAAAGATCGCGAACGCGATCAGGATGTCTTCCCAGGTCAGGACCCAATCCTGTCCGGACATCATGTGCACGGTGGTCACCGGCGCGGTCCAGCTGACGCCGGGGGTCAGAAATGCGATCATGTTGTAGATGGAGAAGGGAATCAGTAGCAGCGGAAAGCCAAGCACAAACATGACGCAAATCTTTCGTCACATAGCTCGCTCGTGCGAAACCGCGAAAACGCGGTTAGGCGGTTAGGCGAGAGCTCAAGCCTCCGACTTCTTGCTCAAGATTTGCCGGCCGCGATACATCCCGGTCTTGAGATCGACGTGGTGCGGACGGCGCAATTCACCGGAATCCTTGTCTTCGACATAAGTCGGCGCTTTCAGCGCATCGGCTGACCGGCGCATGCCCCGCCTGGACGGCGAGGTTTTTCGTTTCGGCACGGCCATGGAATCGCTCTCCTCTGATTGGCTCGCTCTGCTCGGAATGGCGGGCTTATAGAAGAATGATCGATCCTAGGCTAGGGGCAAGGCTTAAGGACCCCTGACGCAGGCGTCGAGGCCCCCGAATTCGACGGCGCGGCGCTCATAAAGTTCTGCGAGCCTACGCACCAGGAGGCTTGGCGTTTTGGCACCGCGAAGCACCGGATTCGGCAGAATCGCCGCCAGTTCCGCCGCTTGATAGGGGCTCAGACTCTGTGCCGATTGGCCGAACGCCCAGCGTGCGCCGGCTTCGGCACCGAATTTACCGTTGGGACCCCATTCCGCGATGTTGAGGTAGATCTCCAGGATACGCCGCTTCGGCAGGACCAGGGTCATCCAGATTGCGAGTGGGATCTCCAGCACCTTGCGAACGAAGCTGCGCCCCTGCCAGAGGAATAGGTTCTTCACGGTCTGTTGGGTGATCGTGGAAGCGCCGCGAGACTCGTCGAGATTATCGTTGGATTGCTCCAAGGCCGCACGGATCTCGCCGAGGTCGATGCCGGGATTGCGGCAGAAGCTGCCGTCCTCGGCGACGATCACGGCCAGACGTAGCGCGGGCGAAATACGGGCGAGCGGGACACCAATTCGCTCGACGCGCATTCCGGTGACGTAGCGCCACAGCATCGGCATCGAGATTGGATCGATGAACCGATAAAACGGCGCGATCGCGTAGGGAATGACCACCAGGATGACGGCGACGATTGCCAAAAACACCGCGAGGCGTCGCAAGGACATGCTCTTAGCGCGGCTGACGGTCAGGCCGCCTCCGCTTGCGGCAAGGGCTTGCGGCCGCGAATAAGGTCGGCGCCCTTTTCGGCCATCATCAGTATGCAGGCATTGATGTGGGCGGATACGAGATCGGGCATCGCCGAGGCGTCGCAGACGCGCAAATTTTCGATACCGCGCACTTTCAGATCGGAATCGAGGACGCCGTCCAGGCCCATCGCGCAGGTGCCGGCGGGATGGTGTGCGGTGATGACGACTTTCTTCAGCCAATCGTCGATTTCGTCGTCGGTCTTAACGCGCAGTCCCGGGCCGATTTCCTCGCCGCGATAAGGGTCGAGCGCTTTGTTGAAGGCAAGCTCGCGCGCGCGCTTGAATCCTTCGCGCAGCGTTGGCAGATCGTTCGGCGAAGTAAAGAAGCGATAGACGATGCGCGGCGGCGCCAGCGGGTCGGCTGAGCGCAGCAGCACCTCGCCGCGGCTGTCCGGATGCAACAGCGTCGGTCGAATGCCGTAGCCGTCCTGGAAGGCCGGACGAATGAGCGGGAACCAAAGGTGCGGCGCATGCGACGTACCGCGAAACATGAACTCGATATCAGGCACCGCAAGTTCGGGCCGTGTCTTGATGAAGGCATGCAGCCCGCCCGGCACGACGGTGCCTGGTCCCTGGCCGAACAAGTAGGCGCGAATCATGCTCACCGCCATGCGATCGAAGCGCATTTCGCGATGAAAGCTGCCCGGCTGCTTGCGGGTGTAAGTCATGTAAGCGCCGAGATGGTCTTGCAGATTCTTGCCGACCGGTAGGTCGGCAACGACGCCGATACCGAAGTCGCGCAAATGCTGCGCCGGTCCGATCCCTGAGAGCATCAGGATTTGCGGCGTGTTGAAGGTGCCGGCGGCAAGGATCACCTCACGCGTCGCGGTGGCGTGCAACATAGCGCCCGCCTGGACGTATTCGATGCCCGTCGCCCGGGTGCCATCGAGTGTGACGCGCGTGATGTGGGCGTTGGTCGCGACCGTGAGTTTCTCTCGCCCGCGCGCCGGCTTGAGGAACGCGTTGGCCGACGACGAGCGGCGGCCGTCGCGAATGGTGTATTGGCCGCGACCGAAACCTTCCTGCTGTTCGCCGTTATAATCCGAGGTCAGCGGATAGCCGCAGTTTTTGGCAGCTTCCAGCCACGCTTCGTAAAGCGGGTCTTGGGTTCGGGCGAATTCGGTGCCGAGCGGGCCCGCACCGCCTCGCCACGTGTCTTCCCCTCGCGCAAAGGTCTCGCATCGTCGAAAATAGGGCAACACGTCGGCGTAGGACCAGCCACGCGCGCCCTTTTGCGCCCAGCGGTCATAGTCGCCGGGGTTGCCCCGGGTATAGGCCATGACGTTGATGGAGGATGAGCCACCCAAAACCTTACCGCGCATCGCCTCGATGCGCCTGTTGTTGAGGTTCGGTTCGGGATCGGTGCGGTAGCCCCAGTCGAACATGTGGCGGTCGTGCATCCGGCCGAGGCCAAGCGGGATGTGAATGTAAGGGTGCCAATCGCGGCCCCCGGCTTCGATGAGCAGGACGCGCGCGGCGGCGTCATCGCTCAGCCTGTTGGCCAAGACACAGCCGGCCGAACCGGCACCAACGATGATGTAGTCGTAGCCCAAGTCTGGCATCACCATACCCCCCACTCCTGACGCGGTGCACGGCGGATTTTAGTCGCGCGCGTAACCGATAAGCGGCTTCTTTTTGCGGCCGAGGAGCGTCAGGATCATAGCGACAATTCCGATGACGACCCAGGCCGGCAAATCGAAAGCACGCTGCAGATAGGGGTCCCAAGCCCACGCGGCTTTCTGCTTCAGCCAATTTTGGACCAAGTTGAGGCTGTGCTGGTCGATTATGGCCCACACATCGACGACCTTGGTGTAGATGAGGTCGTGGTTGGCGATGGATTTGGTCCCGTCATAGACCAGGAACACAAAGCCGGTAGCTAGCAGGCATAGGCCGATAAAGCGAAGCAGGAATTTGATCATGACGCTGACGCGCTGCGGCTGGGGAAGGCGGATGATTGGTCAGGGCTCTTGGGCAGGCATTACCCTTACCGGCCGGCTTGTTCAATGCGGCCTTCAATGCGACGTGCCGGCTCCCCGTTTGCCTGCCTTGAGTACAGGCCGGCGGGTTCGCTAAGGTTCCATCCCCCGTCGGAGGCGACTTCGGCGCATCAGCAGGGAATTGAGATGGCTTTGAAAAACGGCGGTAAAAACGGCAGCCATTCGAACCGGCCGACCTTTACCGACCAGGAAGCCCTGCTGTTTCACAGCCAGGGCCGCCCCGGGAAGCTTGAAGTCGTCGCCACCAAGCCGATGGCGACCCAGCGCGATCTCTCGCTGGCTTATTCGCCCGGGGTCGCCGTCCCGGTGCTCGCCATCGCCGAGGACGAGGCCAAAGCGTTCGACTACACGACCAAAGGCAATTTCGTCGCCGTTATCACCAACGGCACCGCCATTCTCGGACTCGGCAACCGCGGTGCACTGGCGGCAAAGCCGGTGATGGAAGGCAAAGCGGTGCTGTTCAAACGCTTCGCCGATATTGATTCCATCGATCTCGAAGTTTCCACCGAAGACCCTGACGAATTCATCAATTGCGTCAAATTCCTCGGCAAGGGCTGGGGCGGCATCAATCTCGAAGATATCAAGGCGCCGGAATGCTTTATCATCGAGCAAAAGCTGCGCGAGCTGCTCGATATTCCGGTTTTCCATGACGATCAGCACGGCACCGCCATTATCGCCGCCGCCGGCTTGATCAACGCACTTGAGCTCACCGGGCGCGAAATCGCAACGACCAAGATTGTCTGTAACGGCGCCGGCGCCGCCGGTATTGCGTGCCTCGAACTGCTGCGCGCTATCGGTTTTCGGCCGGAGAACCTCGTTCTCTGCGATACCAAAGGCGTTATCTACGAAGGTCGCACCGAGGGCATGAACCAGTGGAAGTCGGCTTTTGCGGTTAAAACGAAGGCACGCACGCTCGCCGAGGCGCTCAAGGGCGCCGATGTGTTCTTCGGGCTGTCGGTGAAAGGCGCGGTGACCCAGGCGATGGTGAAGGAAATGGCGGAGCGCCCGATCATTTTCGCCATGGCCAATCCTGATCCCGAAATCACGGTGGAAGAGGTCGCCGAGGTGCGCTCGGATGCCATCATGGCCACCGGCCGCTCCGACTATCCGAACCAGATCAACAATGTGCTTGGTTTTCCCTACATCTTTCGCGGCGCGCTCGACGTGCGTGCGCGCGCCATCAACATGGAAATGAAGATTGCGGCCGCCCATGCACTCGCCAAGCTGGCGCGCGAGGACGTTCCCGACGAGGTCGCCGTCGCCTATGGCGCGCGGCCCAAATACGGACCGGACTACATCATTCCGGTGCCGTTCGATCCGCGGCTTATTTCCGATATTCCGCCGGCGGTCGCCAAGGCGGCGATGGATACCAACGTCGCGCGCAAGCCCATCGCCAATATGGAAACCTATCGGCAGCAATTGCGCAGCCGGCTCGACCCGGTCGCCGGCGTGCTGACCGGCGTTTATGAACGGTTGCGGCGGCGGCCGCGGCGCGTGGTGTTCGCCGAGGGTGAAGAAGAGCAGGTGATCCGCGCGGCGGCCACCTTCGTGCATCAGGGACTGGGCTCGGCGCTTCTGGTCGGCCGCGAACGGGCCGTGCGCGAGAGCGCGCAAACGCTCGGCGTCGAGCTTGGCGGCAATATCGAGATCATCAATGCCGCGATGTCGTCGCGCAATTCGGCCTATGCCGCCTATCTCTACGAGCGGCTGCAACGCCACGGCTTCCTGCAGCGCGATTGCCAGCGCCTGGTGAACCAGGACCGCAATCACTTCGCCTCCTGCATGGTGGCGCTCGGCGATGCCGACGCTATGGTCACCGGCGTCACTCGTAATTTCTCCGTCGCGCTGGAGGACGTGCGGCGCTGCATCGATCCAAAACCCGGGCATCGGGTCATGGGCGTCTCGCTGGTGCTGGCGCGCGGACGCACCGTGCTGGTCGCCGACACCGCGGTGACCGAGATGCCGACGGCGCAGGATCTGGCGGATATCGCCGTCGAAGCGGCGCGCGTCGCCCGCTCACTCGGCTATGATCCAAAGGTCGCTCTGCTCGCCTTCTCCACGTTCGGCCATCCCGCTGGTGAGCGTTCGGAGCGCGTGCAGGAAGCGGTGCGGCTGCTCGATGAGCGCCATGTCGATTTCGAATATGACGGCGACATGGCGGCGGATGTGGCCCTGAATATGGAGCTGCGCGAAGCCTATCCGTTCTGCCGGCTGTCCGGCCCCGCCACTGTTTTGGTCATGCCCGCGTTCCACTCGGCCTCGATCTCGACCAAGTTGCTGATGGAGCTCGGCGGCGCCAATGTCATCGGCCCGATGCTGGTCGGACTTGATCGATCGGTCCAGATCGTGCCGCTGTCGGCAAACGATGCCCAGCTCGTCAATATGGCGGCGATCGCCGCCTATAACGTCAGCGGTTGAGCGCGCGGCGCGACAGCCCAACGCATGCAAAAGCGAAGGCTCGGAACGTCGGAACCCGAAGTATCCCTCGTCGGCCTCGGCACCAATAATTTCGGCGGCCGCATCGATCGCGAAGCCGCGCGGCTGGTCGTGCTCAAAGCGCTCGACTTCGGAATCACGCTGATCGACACCGCCGACGTCTACGGCAACAAAGGCGGCTCCGAAGAAATCTTAGGTAGCTTTCTCGGTCCCCGGCGCAAGGAGGTCGTGCTGGCGACCAAATTCGGGCTGCCGATGGGTGACGGCGCTCGCGGCGGCGCCTCGCGGCGCTACATCATGCAAGCGGCCGAAGCGAGTCTGCGGCGGCTCAGGACCGACTGGATCGATCTTTATCAGCTGCACCGGCCCGATCTCCAAACGCCGATCGAGGAAACGCTGCGCGCGCTCGACGATCTGGTGAAAGCGGGAAAGGTTCGGTTTATCGGTTGCTCCAATCTGTCGGCGGCGCAGATTGAGGAGGCGCAGTCGGTCGCGCCGCGCCGCAAGTTGGCGTCGTTTGTGACGTGTCAGGACGAATACAATCTGCTCGACCGCGACATCGAAAAGGATCGTGTCGCGGTCATGGAACGCTACGGTCTTGGACTGCTGCCCTATTTCCCGCTGGCGAGCGGGTTGTTGAGCGGAAAATACCGCCGCGGCTCGCCCATGCCCGCCGGTTCCCGGCTCTCATACAGCGCGCATCACGCCGGCGGCCTGCTCAACGCGCACAATTGGGATACCGTGGAAAAATTGCGCGAATTTGCCGCGCAGCGCGGTCATTCGCTTCTTGAACTGGCCATGAGCTGGCTCGCCAGCCGGCCATTTGTTTCCAGCATCATTGCCGGGGCCACCAAGCCGGACCAGGTGGAGCAGAACGTTGCTGCTGTTGGCTGGGCATTGTCGGCGGCGGAACTCGCCGAGATCCACCGTATTACCGCTTGATTTGACTTACGAAATTCGAGGCGTCGGATTCACGCGGCCGAAACCTCTATCACTTACTTTGCTCTTTCATGGAGCACGTCACGCCGCCGTTCGCCCTCGAAATTGCCGGTCTCATCAAGCGCTTCGACCGTCCCGCGGTCGACGGCCTCGATTTGAATGTTCGCAGCGGCGAATTTTACGCGCTGCTTGGCCCCAACGGCGCTGGCAAGACGACGACCTTGCGCATGATCGCCGGCTTGCTGCGGCCCGACGCCGGCAGCATCCGCGTTGCCGGTATTGACGCTCTCGCTGATCCGATCGCGGCCAAGCGACTAATGGCTTGGATATCCGACGAGCCGATGATTTATAACAAGCTCACGCCACGCGAATATCTCGAGTTCGTCGCCGGTCTGTGGGGGCTCGCGCCGCTGGTTGCCGAGCCTCGCGCCCAAGAGCTCCTGGGCTGGCTTGAGCTCGAGCCGCATGCGCAAGAACGCTGCGAAGGATTTTCCAAGGGCATGCGGCAAAAAGTTGCGCTGGCCGGCGCGCTCATTCACGAGCCGCGGCTGATCATTCTCGACGAACCGTTGACGGGGCTCGACGCCGGCTCGGCGCGTCAGGTCAAAAGCGTTTTGCGCGAGCGCGTCCGCGCCGGTGGCACCGTCATCATGACCACGCATATTCTCGAAGTCGCCGAACGCATGGCTGACCGCATTGGCGTTATTGCCCGCGGCAAGCTGATCGCCGAAGGCACCCTCGACGAATTGCGGCTCAAGGCCGGCAAGAACGAAACTCCATTCGCCGATGCGAGCGCAGGCGACCGGGCGAGCTTGGAAGACACCTTTCTGGCGCTGCTGGCCCAGCCAGCTGAAGCGGCATGATCGCACCGCCCGGAACGACCCTGTGGTTCGTCCAGCATGAGTGGCGCCTCGCGTGGCGCGACTGGCTCGCCATGATGAGCGGCGGCCGGCGCAAGCGCCTGCGCCGCGCCGTCATTGCCATCGCGATCTTCGTCCTGTTCATGCATTTCGTTGCCCTTTGGACGGTTGGCCGCTACGCTGATGCGGCCCCCGACAAAGCGACATTGGTTGCGATCACCGGCAGCCTATTGCTGTCGTGGCTGTTGATGATCTCGCAGGCCATGGAATCGACGACGCGCGCCTTCTACGCCCGCTCCGATCTCGACCTGATTTTGGCTTCACCGGTAGCCGCGGAAAAAATCTTCGCGGTGCGCATCGCCACCGTGGCGCTGTCGATGGCGATGATGGCCTTGCCGCTCGCGGCGCCGTTCATCGACATGTTGATCGCGCGCGGCGGTTGGCGCTGGCTCGGCGCCTATGGGCTGATCGCAGCGATGGGCGCCGCCGCCACGGCTCTGGCGGTCGGCCTTTCGGTCGCGCTGTTCCGGGTGATCGGCGCGCGACGCACGCGATTTGTCGCGCAGGTTGTCGCCGCCGTGATCGGCGCCGCTTTTGTCATCGGCCTGCAAATTGCGGCGATCCTGTCCTACGGCACCATCTCACGCGTTTCGCTGCTGCAGTCGCAAGCCTTGCTCGCCCATATGCCAGATCCGCAGAGCCTGATCTGGTGGCCGGCGCGCGCCGCCATGGGCGATGGCGTCGCCCTTCTCGGTGTGCTCGCCGTAAGCCTGGCGATGCTAACATCAGTGATTGCCGTCGTGGCGCCGCGCTTCGGCGAATACGCCATCACTGCGGCGGGCGTCGACGCTTCGTCGATCGTCGAGGTCCGGCGCGCGACGGCATTCCGGGCGACCTCGCCGCGCCGTGCGCTGCGGAGCAAGGAATGGACCTTGTTACGGCGCGATCCTTGGCTGGTCTCGCAGACGCTGATGCAGATGCTCTATCTCATTCCGCCGGCCGTGTTGTTGTGGCGGAGTTTCGACGATGGCAACGGCGCCTACCAGCTCCTGGTGCCGGTGCTGGTCATGGCGGCAGGTCAGCTTGCCGGGGGCTTGGCCTGGCTCGCGATCTCGGGCGAAGATTCGCCCGATCTCGTCGCCTCCGCGCCGATATCGAGTGGATTTGTCGTGTGCGCCAAAGTCGAGGCCGTGCTCGGCATTATCGCCGTGATTTTTGCTCCGCTGGTCGCGGTGCTGGCCATCGCCTCGCCGTGGCATGCGCTGGTTACGACCGTCGGCATCGTTATTGCTGCAGTCGCTGCGACCTCGATTCAGCTTTGGTTCCGCGGCCAGGCCAAACGCAGCCAATTTCGCCGCCGTCAGGTCTCCTCGCGGTTGGCGACTTTCGCCGAGGCGTTCTCCTCAATCGGATGGGCCGCCACCGCTGCGGTCGCCGCCGCCAGCCTGGCGCTCGCCATTGCGCCAGCCTTGCTTTCACTCCTGGTGGTTGCGGGCACCTGGTTTATGAGCCCGCGCACGCAGCGCGCCTGATCCTGCACTCGACGCGGCGAACCCTCCTGTGATTTAACGGGCTGCGACCGAGTTCCGCGTCCGGGGCCGAGAATGAAGAATAAGCCGAATTGGGAGTGGCCGGACGGCAAGCGCATTGCCGTCGTATTCAATGTCTGTCTGGAAGCGTGGTCGGACGGCAAAGCGCCCGGCATCAGCCCGATGGGCAATCCGCTGCCGGCCGGCGTGCTCGACACCATGGCGATTTCCTGGGCCGCCTATGGCGTCGAGGTCGGCATTCACCGGCTGATGGAGGCATTCACCCGCCACGGCGCCAAAGCGAGCGTGATGACCAATGCCGTCATCGCCGAGCGATCGCCGTCGACTGTCAAGGCGATCGCGGATAACGGTCACGAAGTGCTGTCGCATTCCTACGCTATGGACGTCGTGCCGGCGCTGCTGTCCGACGACGAGGAGCGCGCCAATATCGCGCGCTGCACCAAGCTGCTCGAACAGGCCTCGGGTCAGAAAGTCGTCGGCTGGCTATCGCCACGCGGTACCTCGAAACTGTCGACGCCGAAGCTGCTCGCCGACGCCGGCTATCGCTGGTACGGCGATGTCTTCAACGCCGACCTGCCCTATGTCGTCAGCCACGGCAACAAAAGGATTGTCGCTATTCCGCTGTCCTACGACGTCAACGACATGCCCTCGATGAAGTACGGCCACCCGCCGCGCATGATGCTCGATTCCTACAACGAGGTGATCGAAATCGCCCGCGCCGGCAACGGTGAGCTTCGCATTATCGATATCACCAGCCACGCCCATATCTTCGGCCACCATCGCGGCGCTTATTTTTATGAGAAGATCATCGAGCAGGCGGTGACGTCGCCCGACATCTGGGTCGGCACCCGCGCCCAAATCGCCGATCATGTGCTGAGCGTAGCCGCCGCCTGAAACATCTGGAAACTGTCGGAGTAGCGTTCCGTGATTCCATTCGAAATGGTCGAGCCAACGTCGCTGCAAGAGGCGGTCGGCCTGCTCGATCCGCAAGAGCCGACAATTCGTCCTGTCGCCGGCGGCACCGCGTTGATGCTGATGATGAAGGCCGGCGTATTCACGCCAAGCCGTCTGGTCTGCCTGCATCGCATCGAGCCGCGCTATTCGCGGATTGCGCTCAGCGCCGGCGGCGAATTGCAGATCGGCGCTATGGCGACGTTAAGCGAAGTGGAAAAAGACGGGAACGTAGCCGCGCGGCTGCCGGTCCTGAAGCGGGCGCTGCGCCGCTTGTCGAATCCGCGGGTGCGCAATGTGGCTCGCGTCGGCGGCGCGCTGGCGCATGGCGATCCGCACATGGACTTGCCGCCGGTGCTCACCATGCTCGGTGCGCGCGTGACCATCGTCGGTCCGAACGGCGAACGCGAACTGCCGCTCGAACAGCTCTATTCCGGCTACTACGAGACGGTGCTGGAGAAAAACGAGCTCATCACCGCGGCGACAGTCCCGCCGTTGAACGGACGAAAATCTGCTTACATGAAAGTGACGTCGCGGTCCGCCGATGACTGGCCCGCACTCGGCGTTGCGGTCTCGTTTAAGCTGCAAAACGGCGCGCTCCGCGATCCGGTCATCGTTGTCAGCGCCGCGACGGAAAAGGTCACGCGCATGACAGGTACGGAGGAAGTACTGCAAGGCGCAGCGCCGGAGGATGCGGTGCTCAAGCGCGCCGGTGACGCCGCGGTTGCGGAGGCTTCGATCCTCAGCGACGCTCACGGTTCGGCGGCCTATAAGCGCGAGCTGCTGCGCGTCTATGTAAGACGCGCAGTGCGCCAGGCTCTGGCCGATGATGCGCAGCGGGTGCAGGCATGAACCAGGTCGGGCGGGATATTCCGCGACTTGAAGTGCGCGCCAAGGTCACCGGGCGCGCCGATTATACGCATAATCTGCGCCTGCCCGGCATGCTGTACGGCAAAGTGTTTCGCGCGACGGTGCCACACGGGCGCATTCGCAGCATCGATACGCAAGCGGCGCGGGAGCTGCCCGGCGTGTATCGCGTCGTCACCGGCGAAGATATCCGCAAGCTGATCCCTGAGCCTTATTACGGCCCCGCCTTTCACGACCAGCCGATCCTGGCGCTCGATAAAGTGCGTTATGTCGGCGAGCCGGTTGCGGCCGTGCTGGCAAGCGATCCTCACGTGGCCGAGCAGGCCGTGCAGCTGATTTCCGCCGAATATGACGAATTGCCGGCGGTATATGACGAAGTCGCGGCGATGCAGCCCGACACCCTGGTTCACGACGTGCTGCGGCCTGCCGGCACCTTTGCCGACCTCAAGCACCTGCAAGGCCGCAAGGGAACCAATGTCGCGCTCGACTATCACTTGCGACGCGGCGACGCCGACAAAGCCTTCGCGGCGGCCGACCGCGTGTTCGAGCACACGTTCAAGACCCAGCAGTGTCTGCATTTGCCGTTCGAGCCGCATGTCGCGGTCGCCGAGCCGGGCGACGACAGGTTGACGATCCATACCTCGAACCAGACGCCGTCCTTCGTGCGTATTGAGATCGCGCGGCTGTTTGGCTGGCCGGAGAATCACGTGCGCGTCAAAGTGCCGTATCTCGGCGGAGGCTATGGCTCCAAAGTCTACGTCAAGCTCGAAGCACTCGTTGCAGCGCTGGCGATGCTGGTCCGCCGTCCGGTGAAGATCGCACTGACGATGGAAGAACAATTCTACATGATCACCAAGCATCCGACGACGTTCCGCATCAAAAGCGGCGTCGACAAAGAAGGGCGCTTGGTGGCGCGATCCTGTCAAGTTTATTGGAACGGCGGCGCCTATGCCGATATCGGCCCGCGGGTAACGCAGAAATCCGGCTTCACCGCCGCGGGGCCGTACGACATCGACAACATCAGCATCGATTCCTACGCGCTCTATACCAATCGCACGCCGGCCGGCGCGCTGCGGGGTTTCGGCGTTCCGCAACTGGTCTGGGCTTATGAGAGCCACACCGACCTGATCGCGCGCGAGCTCGGCGCCGATCCGGTCGAGTTCCGTCGCAAAAATTTATTGCGCGACGGTCGGCCGCAGGCGAGCGGCACAATATTGCAGGACGCCGCCATCGGCGAAGTGCTCGACGCATTGGTCGCCCGCATCGGCTGGAGCAAGCCGTTCGATCGCGGCTCCGGCACGCTACGCCGCGGCCGCGGGATCGCCGTCGGCTTCAAAGCCTCGATCTCGCCGACCACATCGGTTGCCATCGTCAACGTTTCCGCCGACGGCAGCGTTTATCTCTATAAGAGCACGGTCGATATGGGGCAGGGCTCCGACACGGCGTTTGCGCAGATCGTCGGCGAAGTGCTCGACGTCATGGCGGAGGACGTGCGCGTCGTCGCTCCCGATACCGACATCACGCCCTACGACATGGGCACGCTCGGTTCGCGGTCTCTGTTTCATATGGGCACCGCGGTGCGGCTTGCCGCCGAGGATGCCCGCACCAAGCTGCGCGCGCTCGCCACCGAGGCCGGGCTGCCCGAAGGCACCAATTATCCGCCGGCCGAAATATTCAAGAAGCGCTACGGCATGCAGGCCGGCAACGTCATCGGCACCGCGAGTTACGTCCCGAGCTATAAGTCGCCCGATTCGCAAACCGGGCTGTCGGACAACGTCACGCCGTTCTGGATGGTCGGCGGCGCCGCGACTGAAGTTGAAGTGGATACCGAGACCGGCCACGTGCGCATTTTACGGCTCATCAACGCCGCCGATTGCGGCAAGCCGATCAATCCGGGCGTCGCGCGCACGCAGCTTTCCGGCGCGGCGATCATGCAGCTTGGGTTCACGATGTCGGAAGTGATGCATCTCGACGGCGGTCAAATCACCAATGCGTCGCTTGCCGATTACAAGATTCCCGGCATTGGCGACATTCCGCCGATGGAGAACGAGCTCGTTGCATCCGAGCAGCATTCTGGCCCGTTCGGCGCCAAGGGCCTCGGTGAATCGGGCACTTTCGGCGTGTCGCCGGCAATCGCCAATGCGATCCACGATGCCGTGGGTGTACGCATCACGAAACTGCCGATTACGGCCGAAGCGGTGCTACGCGCCTTGCGCGTCAAGGACGGCCGTCCGTTGGACGACGAATGAGTGGACGAATGATGAGCGCCCGCACCATCAATTTCACGCTTAACGGCGACGCGGTTTCGACCGCTATCGAGCCGCACCGCAATCTGGTCGAGTTGTTGCAACGCTTCGATCTGTTCGGTGCTCGCGAAAGCTGCGGCCAGGGCCTGTGCGGCTGCTGCACGGTGCTTGTCGACGGCAACGCGGTGTCCGGCTGCCTCTATTTCGCAGTCTGGGTCGACGGCAAATCGGTCACCACCGTCGAGCATCTCGACGGCGACGGCGTGCTCTCGAATGTCCAAAGATCCTTTATTGAATGCGGCGCGTTTCAGTGCGGCTTTTGTACGCCGGGCTTCGTGATGATGGCACATCAGTTGCTCAAAGAGAATCCCGACCCCAGCGAAGACGAGATCCGGCATTATTTCTCGGGCAATCTCTGCCGCTGCGCCGCCTATCCGGAAATCATCGAAGCGGTGCAGCGCGCGGCCAAGGGCTGATTTGAATTATTTCTACCCGGCAAGCCGCGCCACGCCACAAGATTGAACTATCGAACGCGAAGGTGGCTGAGGAGCAGACCCAGGCCGTCAAATTCTTGGCCGAAGGTCTTGCCAAGGTCGCAGACGGCAATCTTACGGTGCGGCTCAATGACGGTTTCACGGAGACCTATCGGCAAATCAGGGACGATTTCAATGTTGCAGTTACGCGTTTGCAGGAAACGATCAGCGATATCGCAACCGCGGCAAACGAAGTCTCGAACGCGACGGCCGAGATCTCCGTAAGCACGACCGATCTGTCGCAGCGGACCGAGCAGCAGGCGGCCAGCCTGGAGCAGACGTCCGCCTCGTTGGGGCAGATTTCCTCAACGGTGAAGAACAACGCGACGAATGCGCAAGCCGCGAATCAATCCGCCGGAGATGCCCGTGAGCTCGCGGATCGTGGCGGCCAGGTGGTCGTTGAGGCGGTTGAGGCCATTGCGAAAATCGAGGAATTGTCGCGCAAAATCTCCGACATCATCGGAGTCATCGATGAGATCGCCCGCCAGACTAACCTGTTGGCGCTCAATGCGGCGGTGGAGGCGGCGCGCGCCGGCGATGCTGGGCGCGGGTTCGCGGTGGTGGCGACGGAGGTCCGTAGCCTGGCGCAGCGTTCCTCCCAGGCGGCCAAAGACATCAAGGCTCTTATCATCGACTCCAGCGGCCAAGTCAGACACGGCGTCGAATTGGTCAACAGGGCGGGCGCGTCGCTTGGCGAGATCGTGGAGACGATCAAGAAGGTGGCAGAGATCGTCGCCGATGTCGCCAATGCTAGCGGCGAGCAGGCGACCGGCATTGAGCAGGTCAATCCCAGATGGACGAGGTGACGCAACAGAATTCCGCGCTGGTCGAGGAAAACGCCGCCACCGCCAAGACTCTGGAAGAGCAGGCCAGGGCGATGCAAGAGCGTGTCGGCTTCTTCAAGTTTGACGGACTGGCGGAGGCCGGGTCGGCGAATCCCCCGGCCAAGCGCGAGCCTTCGCCGACGCTGCGCGTTGCAGCAGGTTGAAGCGCTTAGGCTCCGATAGATCATCAAGGTGGGCGAATACGTAAGGCCGTCGGCGGAACTGACGATCGGCTCAATCCAGCGATAGCCTATAGCGAACGAAATCATCGGCAGCGACGAATTCGTCATAAAGGCGCCGCGCGGGATTGTTCGCGCGAGTGTGCCAATAGAGCCGCGCGCAGCCTTTTGCCTTGGCCCAGTCGGCTACGTCCTGAACGAGCAGGCGCCCGCAGCCGCGGCCGCGAAACGCCACCGCGACGAACAGGTCTTCCAGATAACAAGCCGCCCCGATTGTCCAGGTGCTGTCATGCAGCACGCTGACGCTGAAGCCGACGACCTCACCCTCGATAACGGCGAGCCGACCGAAGATTGACGAAGCCGGATCGAGAATGCGCTGCCACGTACGCGCCGTAACGGCCTCCGGAATATGCGCTTGATAGAATGCGTTGTACCGCGACCACAGTCCGCGCCACGCCGCCTCGTCCGTCGCTGTTGGGTCCCGTATCGTCGGCGGAGGCATCAGGCGGAGTTCAAGGCGTCGATA
The DNA here is from genome assembly GCA_963731805.1 of uncultured Alphaproteobacteria bacterium. Taxonomy (GTDB): domain Bacteria; phylum Pseudomonadota; class Alphaproteobacteria; order Rhizobiales; family Xanthobacteraceae; genus BOG-931. Next base: position 140,430 of record CAVSWY010000020.1, on the reverse strand, counting down.
AATCGCTGCTTGATCGCGTGCCCATCGCGAAGTGGCAATACACGCGGCACGTCCTCTTCCTTGATCCGCGCACTGATCAGGATAGGACCGCCGCCGGAATGCAACAAAGCACGCACGTCGGCTGCTTCCTCGATGCGCGAGACCGAGTATGCTTGTTTGAAACGACAGGCCAGCGCCATGGCGACGAGATCGATGCCATTCTTGGTCGCGCTCGGCTGCATGCCGGTCTCGCCGTAATGGGCGTTGTCGAGTACGACAATAACGAGATTGTTCGGCTGTTTGACGCCGATGGTGGCAAGGCTGCCAAGGCCCATGAGCATGTCGCCGTCGCCGGTCAGCACCGCGACACGACGATCCGGGCGCGCCAAAGCGAGGCCAAGGCCAATCATGGCAGTTCCGCCCATGGCGCCCCAGAGATAGAAATTGAGCGGATGATCGCCGGCCGCGGCGACGTCGTAAGTCGCCGAGCCGAGTCCGGGCACGACCAGAAGATCGACGCGATCGATCAGAAGCTGCCGCACAAAATCGCGCCGGTCGAGCATCATCGCGTCCACACTTTGGGGCCGATCAACCGCTGCGATAGCAGTATCGCGACCTGCAGATTGCCGTTGAACGCCATGTCGCAGCCTGCGCCGACGATCTCGTCGACGGCATCGGGACTGTCGGCCCTGTAGGTGAGAAAGCCGCAGAGCCGCAACACATCCTCGGTGATGGCGCCCATCGGCACTTGCCACGGATTGAATTCGCCGAACTCGCCGCGCATCGTCACCAGGATGACGCAGCCAAAGCCACAATTACGCAGCAGCGAAAACATGTTGACACAGTTGCCGACGCCGCTCGACTGCATGAGCAGCGCCGCGCGCTGACCGCCAAGCGCGGCGCCGGCGACCAGCCCGACCCCTTCCTCCTCGGTCGTCAGCACGACGTCGGCGATGTCCGGATCGTTGCGGCACAGCGCAATCAGACGGCTGTGGCCGGCATCCGGTACATAACCGACTTGCCGGATGCCAACGCGCCGAAATTGCGCGTAGATCGCATCCGGCCATGACGATTCGATGGTCACCGGTGTGTGCAAGGAACTCTTGGTCCGTGGCCGAGGGCAGGTTTACGCCAAATCAGGTTTGCAAATATCGCACTGCCGATTAAGCTTTGCCATCCCCCAGCTGCAAAAGATTGGAGATGGCCGATGGCAACCAGACTTCGCCACATCGCAATCATCGTTCCCGATCCCGAGAAAGCCGCGACATTTTTTGAGCAGGCTTTTGGCATGACACGGGCCGGCACGGCGCGCCGCGGCGTTTACATGTCGGACGGCGTGATGAATGTCGCGCTGTTAAAGACCGAGGGTGAGGAAAAGCCCGGCCTTTACCATTTCGGCATGTGGGTCGACGACCTCGACGAGGCGGAGAAAAAGGTTACCGAGGCCGGCGGCACCTATCTCGCCGGCCGGCCGACCTCGGCTTTGTCCTTTTATGAGGCGAAATATCGCGATCCTGACGGTATCGTGTTTGATCTTACCCACACCGGCTGGCGCGGCGCGGTCAAGGAAGTGGTCCCGGCCGAGAGCGAAAAGCTTCCGGCGGAATAATTTCTACCTCTGCCACGGCAAAGCGGAGGCGCGCTCGACGAAAATCCACGCACCCTCGCCGAGCTCGCTTGGAAAGGCGGCGACTATGCCGTCGTCAATCGCACGCCATTCGAGATCGGCGCGATCGACGGCGATCTCTGCGGCGGCGAGGGATTGCACGCGGAGAGCATAGCCCGCCATGAAAGGCAGCTCCGCGATCGCGACTTCGGGCAATCGTTCGGTCACGCGGTCGTGGGTGACGAGGTAAACGCCGCCGCGGTCGAGGCGGATGAGGGCGCCGCCGGACGTCCGCGTCGCCCCGCAGCCGGTGAAGCGGGCAAAGCGTTGCGCAGCCTCTTCGATATCGGCAACCGCGATGACGACATCGATGAGGCCGATCGCGCTGTTCGCGTGTTTGAGCCATCGCTCCTGCCACACCGCCTGCTCGGTGTGATGCGTCAAGAGCTGAATCCGCCCCTCGGGCATCGCCTCCGCTTCGACGCGCGCAATGGTGAAGGCCGCCGTCGTCGCACCTGACACGGTCTCGACCGGCCGCTGCATGTGCACCAGGTCGCGAACGGCGAAGCCGTCCGCAGCCAGCCGCCGGTGCGCCTTTTCCGCGTCGGCGACGGCAAGCGCGGCGAGATGCAGCCCCGCGTGACGGCTCAATGCCACTTCAAGCTCACGGCTTAGCGGCGTGTCCGAGGTCTTGAACAGGATTTCGAGATAGCCGCGCTCCAGCATCGCAGTGACGTTGCCCGTTCCGGTCGGGCGTGAGGTGCCCGCTGCATCGGGATTGGCTTGGATCGAAATCGGCGTCGGCGCAAAGCCACAGCGCGCCAGCGCGCGGCTCGCGGCCTCGCCATCGCGCACGAAATGACCGACGTGATCGAGAAAGATTTCATCGCCCGCGGGAAGGCGGCGGGCGATATCCTCGGGTTCGGCTTGGACTGGCAAGTCGATCACTCGGAATGGGCGATGCCGGCTTCCTCGACCACTTTGGCCCAGCGCACGATCTCGGATTGGAGAAATTGATGGAGATCGTCAAGCGAGCCTTTGCCGACCGGGATCATGCCGAAATCGGTCATGCGCGTGCGCACGTCGTCCATGGCCACGATAGCGTTGAGCTGCGAATTAAGCTTGGCGAGGATCGGTTGCGGAGTCTTCGCCGGTGCGACAACGCCCTGCCATGCTGCGGCATCGAAGCCGGGTACGCCGACATCGGCGAGCGGCGGAACGTTCGGCAACGCAGCAAACGGCTCTTTGGTCGTCACCGCCAGCGGCCGTATTTTTCCCGCATTGATCAGCGGCAGCGCCGGGCCGAGATCGCTGAACATCAGCTGGATATAGCCGCCCATCAGATCGCTGAGCGCCGGGGCCGTGCCGCGGTAAGGCACGTGAGTCATCGTGATGCCGGTCATGCTGCAGAACAGTGCGGCGGCCAAATGATGAAAGGCGCCGATGCCGCCGGAGCCGTAGCTAAGCGGTCGTTGTTTGGCGAGCTTGATCAGCTCCTCGACACTATTGACCGGGAGCGACGGGTTGACGACCAGCACGAATGGGACGCTGGCGATGAGCGCGACCAGGGTCAGGTCTTTGGCCGGATCGTACGGAAGCGATTTGTAAAGCGTGACGTCGATCGCCAGCGACGAGACATCCATCATAATCGTGTAACCGTCGGGCGGCGATTTGGCGACAAAGTTGGTAGCAATCACCGTTCCGGCGCCGGGCCGATTTTCGACGACAAACGGCTCGCCGAGCTCTTGCTCGAGCTTCTCGGCGAGGAGCCGCGCCAGCACGTCGGTACCGCCGGCCGGCGCGAAAGGGACGATGAACGTGACTTGATGGTTCGGATAATCAGCCGGATTCGGAGTGCCAGTTTGCGCGCGGGCGACTTTGCCCGCCATCGCAGGAAGGGCAGCTGCCAGCAAAGCGCGCCGCGAGACCGTTATGGCCGTTTTTGTTGTCATCGGCCGTATCCTCCCCTGCTTTTATCGGGTCGGCCTGTTCGCCATTGCCCCGGCCCGGCGCTTTAACATGCCCGCGGCGCGAGCGTCACCAATTTGATGCGAAGGCTAAAGAAGCAACGGGCCGGCGCGCGGTGCTTTGCATTTCTTGACAGGCACTTATCGTACCGTCATAAGGACGCCGGTCGGCGCGGGTCCGATGCGGCATTAAGCCCATTGTCCGCTAACCATCAGCAGAATCGACTGAAAGAGCCGGTCCGGAGACGTATCCGAGCAACGGCATGACGAGGAAGTGAGATGTTCGCGGTCTTTAAAACGGGCGGCAAGCAGTACCGGGTTGCCGCCGAGGACGTGCTCAAGGTCGATAAGGTCAAGGGCGAGCCGGGCGAGATCGTCGAGTTCGGCGAGGTTCTGGTCGTGGGCGGCGACAGCGTAACCCTGGGCGCTCCCATGGTTGCCGGCGCCACGGTGGCGGCCGAAGTGATCGAGCAGGGCCGCGGCGCGAAAATCATTGCATTCAAGAAGCGCCGGCGGAAAAATTCGCGGCGTAAGATCGGTCATCGTCAGGAATTCACGCTGCTTCGCATCACCGAAATCCTGACCGACGGCAAGAAGCCGAGCAAAGAGGTCCAGCCGAGAAAGAAATCGGCTCGCAAGCCTGCGGCGGCGCCGGACGCCGATGCCGTGGGGGCCGTCTCTGAAAGCGAGCCGGAAGCTACCAAGGGGAAGGTCGCAAAATCCGGCAAGGCTGCGGGAAAGAAGCCCACCAAGCCGAAAGCCAAGGCCCCGGCCGGAGCTAAAAAGCCGGCAACAAGGGGCAAAAAGAAGTGATCCCGGAAGTGATGCTTTTGTCACGAGTCCGGTATAGGTATTTCTAACTAGTAGGTTCGGAGGCCACTCGTGGCGCACAAGAAGGCAGGCGGATCCTCACGCAACGGCCGCGATTCGGCCGGTCAGCGGTTGGGGCTAAAGATTTTCGGCGGTAGCGAGGTGCTCGCCGGCAACATCATCGCGCGTCAGCGCGGGACCAAATGGCATGCGGGCCGTAATGTCGGCATCGGCAAAGACCATACTCTGTTTGCGTTGATCGACGGCAAAGTCGAGTTCCGTACCAAAACCAAAGGCCGCGTGTTCGTCACGGTACGTCCGTCGGAGGCAGCGGCGCAGTAATACGGTGGATCATATGAGGTCCGCCGGCATCCAGTCGAACCGGCGGACCCGAATGGGCTCCGAAAAAGGGGAGACCGGGATGCCGGCTCCCCTTTCGGTTTTTCTGCAGGAGCCCAAGCGATGACTCTAGCGAGCCAGACAGCAAAGCCGGTCCTCGCGCAGCAGCCAGAGCAGCGCGGCCTGCCCGTACTCGAAACCGAGCGGCTCGTGCTGCGCACGCCCCGACGCGGCGACATCAAAGCCATCGTGCGTCTCGTCAACGACCGCCGCGTTGCGGAAAATACCGCGCGCATCCCGTATCCCTATGGTGTCGATGACGCCGAGCGCTTCATCGCAGCGATCAACCGTCAGGATGGCGAAGCAACCTTCGCCATAACCCGCGGTGGCGATCTGATAGGGGTCTGCGGTGTCGAACCGCGCGAGAGCGCGCCAGAGATCGGCTACTGGCTCGGCGCGCCCTATTGGGGCTGCGGTTACGCCACGGAGGCGGTCCGCGCCATCATCGATTATGCCTTCGGTGCGCTCGGCCATGAGGTGCTGCACGCAGGCGCGCGTGTCAGCAACGCAGCGTCGCGGCGGGTGCTGGAGAAGTGCGGGTTCCAGTGGACCGCCGTCGGCCTCTATCGCATTCGCGCCATCAATTCGTCTGCACCGCTTGATCGCTTCCGTCTCGATCGTGGCTTGTGGGCGTCGCTCAAGGCCTGGGGACGGGCCCGAGAAGTGGCGTGATCGGCCCCGTACGGAAAATCTACTGCGCGGCGCTTTGAGCGGCAGCGAAAAACGGCGCCAGCTTGTCGACCAGAGCCCGCCCGAACGCGCCTTGCGGGTTCGACGGCGGCGCATGGTCCATCAGCTCCCAGCCTTGGATCAGGATCCGGGCGTGATCGAACGCGTTTTCCAAATCCGTTCCGGGATGCAGGCTCTGGCGAAAGAAGGCGTCGCCGAAATAGGTCCAGTCGCGCTCGGGCGCGCAGCCGAATGACGTGTTCTGCGCATCGGAGGCCGTCAGCACGATGGTGTTGGCGTTTTGGAGCAGCGGCACGAAAATTCCCGAATAACAGGCCGAAACAATCACGATCCGATTTTTGATGCCGGCGCCGTCAAGCGTCGAAGCGACCTGTTGCGGCGTCAGCTCCGCCACGGCGCCGGGCAATTCCAGCGCAAAGCCGGTTTTCTCGCCGTGCGAGGTCATGAACAGGACGAGGATGTCATTGTCCTTGTCCATGACGTCGCCGATGGCGTGCACGGCGGCTTGAAAGTTCTGCAAATCGGCGAGCGGAAAAGTTTCGAGCGTATCGTGACGATTGATAAGGCGGACCGTGCGGTCTTTGATCGGCAGCACGCTGGCGATTGCCTGCAAACCGCCATCGAGCTCCTTGACGAAAACTCCCTGGTCGGCCCAGCCGGCAATGCCGAGTGCATATACGTCAGTGGTGCCTTTGTGCGGTGGCGCCAGCTGAGCGACTTCCGCTTGAAGCAGCGCGGGCTGCGCTTTTTCGATCTGTCTGATTTCCGCGGTTGTGGTCGGCGCTTCGCCGTGTTTCTCGCGATAAAGCGCGTAGAGAAATTCCCACCAATTGGCGTTGCGGGAATCGAAGTCGCGCGGCAGGAATACCGGGGCCTGAGGCACCAGGGCATTGGCGAGGAACAATGCCGCCCATAAGGCCGCGGCGCGTCCGAGCAGCCGCAGCCGTCTCTGCGGTTCGAGGCTGCCGACGACGTTTGCCATGGCGCCAACCCACCAAGCGACGGCGGCAGCATAGATCGCGTAACTCGCCGCCGGTCCGGTCCACGCGCTCTGCGCGGCGGGCGGCGCCAAAAGTGGCGCGGACAGCATAAAGCCCGCGGTAACGACCTCGGCCAGCATCGAGAGAACGAACATGGCCGAAAGCGCGGTCGCCCGGCCGGCGGGGCGTACAAACAACGCTGCGACGGCAAGCTCAATTGCGAGCCAGGCAACGAGCGCATTGAGACCGTAGGGATTGAAAGCGTGCCAGGAACCGGCTGCGAGGAGTTGCAGGGCGATCCGGACAATGGCCGTTACGACCGCGAAACCAAGGAGGACCGGCAGCCCGACGAGTGGCGGTTCGGGCGTGGTCCGCCACAGCGCCGCCCGCGCCGCAAGGTTCAGAACTCGCCACACGCTTAACGCTCTCCGCAAAATACCGGCCAAATCGAGTGCCGCCTTGCCGCATTTCACCCTATATCAGGTCTAGGATACCGGCCAACGGGACAGCCGCGCATTGTCCAACAGCCGTTGGTCCTTTACGAAGCAGATCGATGAAATTTCTCGACGAAGCCAAAGTCTATATTCGCTCCGGCGACGGCGGTAACGGCTGCGTGTCGTTCCGGCGTGAAAAGTTCATCGAGTTCGGCGGACCGAATGGCGGCGACGGCGGCAAAGGCGGCGACGTCGTCGCGGAGACCGTCGAAGGCCTCAACACCCTGATCGACTACCGCTATCAGCAGCATTTCACCGCCAAGAACGGTGGCGCCGGCATGGGCAAAGACCGCCATGGCGCCAACGGCCCCGATGTCGTGCTCAAAGTGCCGGTCGGCACGCAAATCTACGAAGAGGACGACGAGACGCTGCTCGCCGATCTCACGGCGGCCGGGCAGCGTATCGTACTGCTGCGCGGCGGCAATGGCGGCTTTGGCAATGCGCATTTTAAATCATCGACCAACCGCGCGCCGCGTCATGCCAATCCCGGCCAACTGGGGACCGAGGTCACGATCCGGCTCCGGCTAAAACTGATCGCCGACGCCGGAATCATCGGGTTGCCGAATGCTGGCAAGTCGACTTTGCTCGCGGCGGTCAGCGCCGCCAAGCCGAAAATCGCCGATTATCCCTTCACCACGCTGCATCCACAGCTCGGGGTGGTGAACACCGACGGCCGTGAATTCGTGCTGGCCGATATTCCCGGGCTGATCGAAGGCGCCCACCAAGGCGTAGGTCTCGGCGATCGGTTCCTCGGTCATGTCGAGCGCTGCCGGGTGTTGCTCCACTTGGTCGATGGAACGGCCGATGACGCCGGCGTGGCCTATGGCACGGTGCGCGCGGAGCTTTCCGCCTACGGCCACGGTCTTGCCGACAAGCCGGAGATTGTTGCGCTCAACAAGGCCGATGCGCTCAGTCCAGATGACATCAAGCGGCAAGTGACGGCCTTACGGCGCGTGATCAAGAAAAATCCGGTGGTGATTTCCGCAGTCAGCGGTGACGGCGTAGCGGAGGTGTTGCGGGCGCTGCTAAAAGTGATCGACCAGGCGCGCCATAACGCCGCCGCGCCCAGCGCCGCGGATACTGCGTGGCATCCCTTACGGGACCCGGGCTCACACGCCGACGCAGAAGAACTTCAATGAGCCGTCGCGCTCGATGCGCAGCAGCAAATCCGTTTCCCATGCCAGATATTCGGCCATCGCCGCTCTGGTATCGCCGCCGCGTTCGTAGGGCTTGCGCCATTGATCGACAATGTCGTCGGCCATTTGGGCTTCGGCGGTTAGTGCATTGCCGGCTGACTGCCAGGCAGTATTGCCGCCTTCAAGGAATCGCACCGGGCAATCGACCGAACTCGCCGCTTCGGCGACCGCCAGCTTCGCCAGCGCGCCATCTTCCGAGGTGAGCACCAGCGTGCCGTGCAACGGTATCTTCTGGAGCGCGCCTGCGAGGCGGGTCCTGATGGCGAACCATGCCCCCGCGATGTGTCGCGCCAGATAATTCCGGCTCAGTGAAAGGTCGACGACTGTTGCGGCGTCCCGTGACAGAAGATCGCCAAGCTCCTTACAATCAATGCCGCAGTTGGATGGCGTGTCGACGGCCAGTACCGGCGCGTCGGGCCACCCGGTGTCGGTTCCCCTCTCCGTCAGGATGGAAACGTCCCGCCACCCCATTTGCCGCAGCCAGGATGCCGTCATGGCGGCGCGCACTTCCGCGTCGTCGACCAGCACGATCCGCGCGCCGAGCGTGCCGACATATTGGTCGGTCGCTTGGACGAGCTGGCCGCCGGGCGCCGAAATTGCACCGGGAAAATGGCCCGCCTCGTATTCGGCGGAGTCGCGCACGTCGAAGACGTAAAGCGTGCGTTCCGCGTCGGCGCGCCATGTATCGAGCGTCTTGCGATCGATGTGCTCGACGCCGCAGCTTTGCGCGACGCGTTGCGCTGCGCTGCGCGCCCACTCCAAGGTCGGCGGCGACACAGCCGGCGCACGCCGATTCTTGCCTTTGTCGCAGGCGAAGCCGGCCAGGCTCCAGCCCATCGTGCCGTTGCGCAGCGCCACGACCTTGTTCGGCAGTCCGGCATTGATCAGCGACTGCGCGCCGATGATGCTGCGGGTGCGGCCGGCACAATTGACGACCACCGTCGTCTGCGGCGACGGCGCGATCTCGCGCGCGCGCAGCACCAGCTCCGCGCCGGGCACGTTCGTCGCGGTCGGGATCGAGACGCGGACGTATTCGTCGAACGGCCGGCTGTCGAGCACGGCCAGATCGGCGCCGTCGCGCAGCAGTTTCTCAAGTTCGTCAGCGGCGATATTGGGCGTGCCTCTGGCGTGTTCGACATATTCGCCAAAGGCCTTGCTCGGGACGTTGACGCCGGAGAACAGCTCAAAACCTGCCGCCGCCCAGGCGTCGACGCCGCCGGCAAGAATGCGGACATCGCTGTAGCTGTTGCGCGACAGGATCGCTGCGGCGCGCTCGGCGCGGCCGTCGCCGTCGTCGCACAGCACGATAGGCGTCGTGCGCCGCGGCACCAATTGCGCGAATTTCAGCTCGAAGCGGCTCAACGGCACCGAACGCGCCAGCAGCAGATGGCGTTGCGAAAAGATCAGCTCCTCACGCACATCGATGAGCGCGATTTCGCCGGGCTCGCCGAGCATTCCCCGTAGTGCAGCGGGGCTGACGCGCGCGGTCACGTCGCCTGCTGCGGCGACATGCGTTTGACTTCGCCGGTCTTCAAATCGAAGCATACGCGATGAATTTGATCGAGATTGGTTCCGGTGACGCGGACAAAGCGGGAGTTATCCGGATAATCGATCGAATGGATTTTACCGTCCTGATAGATGCCGGCATGGCCGGGCGTCAGGCGATACTTCTTCGCCGGCTTGAGCTTGGCGTGGTCCGGGTCGCCGCCGTCGTCTTCGCGCTCCCATTCGGTCATGTCGGTGTAGTGCGTCGCCTGGCCATAGATTGCCCACGACTCGCCATGATCGTGCGGCGGCGAGACGCGAGCCCTGGCGTTGATATGAGCCAGAACCTGAAAGCCAAGCTCGGGGTCTTCGTAAAGCATGTGCAAGCCCTGCGGCGCCTCTTCGCAATGCTCGCGGACGAAAGCGGGGTTTTGCAGGAGCTGCTCGAGCCGCGTACGCACCTCCTCGCGGCCTTTCGGTCCCGGGTCGCGCGACAGGATGGAGCGACAATCCGATATGAACTGATCGAGTTGATACGCCATTGTTTTCACTCCCATGGCTGGATCGATTTTCCGTAATTTCGCTCATCCGCACGACCGGCGCCAGGGGATTGTGGCGGCGTTTGGATAAGGCTCTCCCAGCCGCTACATTACTCGTCATGTTTGGTCTGCCACGAACTTACGAGCGTCCGCGCAATGTGCGGCTCGACACCCTGATCCGTCTGCGGTGGCTCGCGGTTTTAGGCCAGCTCGCCGCGTTATTGGTCGTGCATTTCGGCCTCGAATTCGAGGTTCCGATCTGGCCCTGCCTTGCTGTCATTGCGCTCGCGGTCTTGCTCAATGTGGCGCTACGCGTCAGCTTTCATCAGACGCAGTGGCTAGAGCCGGACCGGGCGGCTTGGCTCCTGACCTTCGACATCGCCGAGCTGGCGGCACTGCTTTATCTCACCGGCGGCCTGGAAAATCCGTTCGCCTTCCTGCTTCTAGGCCCGGTGCTGATATCGGCAACCGCGCTGCCGCCGCGAATGACCTTGCTGATCGGCACGTTCGCCATGTTCTGCGCCACCGTGCTGGTTTTCCTGCATTACGATTTGCCGTGGGATGCGGAGAACCCGCTCGAGCTGCCGGAAATCTATATGGTCGGCGTCTGGCTCTCGATCCTGCTCGCGATCGGCTATATCGGCGTTTATACGTGGCAGGTCGCGGAAGAAGCGCGACAGCTCTCCGATGCGCTGGCAGCGACCGAACTCGTTCTGGCGCGCGAGCAGCATCTGTCGCAGCTCGACGGCCTGGCGGCCGCCGCGGCGCACGAGCTCGGCACACCCCTCTCCACCATCACCGTGGTCGTGCGCGAGATCGAGCGGGCCCTCGAAGCCGATTCTCCTTACGCGGACGACGTGAAGCTGCTGCGTGAGCAGGCGCAGCGCTGCCGCGAGATTTTGGCAAAGATCACCGAACTTCCCACCGGAGAGCCCTTCGACCGCATTCCGCTGTCTGCGCTTATCGAAGAGGCGGTGGCGCCACACCGCAACTTCGGCGTCTCGATCGGCGTCACCTATCCCGCCAATCGCGCCACGGAGCCGGCCGGTGCGCGCAATCCGGCGATCCGCTATGGGCTCGGCAATCTGATCGAGAACGCCGTCGATTTCGCCCACAGCCGGGTTGAGATTTTCGCGAAATGGACCAGTGACGAAGTCAGCCTTTCTATCAGCGACGACGGACCGGGTTTCGCTCCTGAGGTCGTCGATCGTATCGGCGCGCCATATGTGACCCACCGTCGGCCCGGCGGCCGCGGCCCGGACGGCGACGAGGACGCGGTATTCGGCCTGGGATTGGGCTTTTTCATCGCCAAGACGTTATTGGAGCGTTCCGGCGCCAAGCTTGCGCTGATTAACCAGGCGCCGCCGCTGCACGGCGCCACGGTCACGGTGACCTGGAGCCGCGCCGATTTCGAGCGTCCCCTCGTGTCGCCTCCTCTTGAGGCTGCGGCCCGGGCCTCTTAGTTGTTCAACGGAATTGGCCCAATTGGCCGTGCTTGTTGATTCGGCGTGACTTTTGAGATCAGGCCCTCCAGATTGCGCCGGTCATCGGCTATAACGATGCTGTAGAGGGGCGGGCGCTTTTGACGGAGTGACATTGCCATGATTAACGCCACCGCCGGCCCGCTTCCGACAGAGCGGACGCTTCTGATCGTCGAGGACGACAAATCCTTCTTGCAACGCCTGGCCCGCGCCATGGAAGGCCGCGGCTTCGCGGTATCCATCGCTGAATCCGTCGCTGACGGCCTGTTGCAGGTCGAGAGGGCAACCCCCGCCTTCGCCGTCGTCGATATGCGGCTTGGCGACGGCAACGGGCTCGATGTCATTTCGGCGATGAAGAAACGTCGGCCCGAAGCCCGCGCCATCATTCTCACCGGCTATGGCAACATTGCAACCGCGGTCAACGCGGTCAAACTTGGCGCCGTTGATTACCTTGCTAAGCCGGTCGATGCCGACGACGTGGCCGCTGCGCTTCTCGCGCTCGACAACAGGAAAATCGACCCGCCGGAAAATCCGATGTCGGCCGATCGCGTTCGTTGGGAGCATATTCAGCGTATCTACGAATTGTGTGGGCGTAACGTCTCTGAAACTGCGCGCCGCCTCAACATGCATCGGCGCACCCTGCAGCGGATCCTGGCCAAGCGCGCGCCGAAATAAAAGGCGCTCCGATTATTCAATTCCGTTTACGCGCGGATAACCGCACACTGCGGCTTGCGTTGGCGCAACCGATGTATGGGCAATTTTACGCAATTTATTAGGTCAAATTTTGTGCCGGGGAGCTACCACTCGCAAGCAGCCCGAACCACGATCGCCGCGGGACTTGGATGCTTGAAGAATTGAATCCGTTTGATTTGATCCGAAAAGGGTCGGCCGCCGCGGACACCGGTAAAGCCGTGCTGCGGCTTCTCGTCATCGATGACGACAGTCTCCATCGCATGGTCATCTGCCGCGCCGCGGCCAAAGCTGGCTATCTCCCAGCCGGAGCGGCTAGCTACGACGAAGCGGCAAGGCTGACACGAGAGACTGCATTCGATTGCATCACGTTGGATTTGGGACTCGGCGATCATGCCGGCAGTGAAATGTTGCATCATCTGTCGAATGTCGGCTGCGCTGCGCCGATCATCGTCATCAGCGGATGCGACGTCGCGACTTGCAAAGAAGCTGTAAAGCTTGCCGGCCTGCTTAAGCTGAACGTCTGGGAATGCATCCCAAAGCCGGTCGATCTGGCGATGCTGCGTGGCTTTCTCGATCGCCTCAGAGGCACGCGGCTCGCCGCGTAGCACGTTCGGCCTCAAGTCTCCCCAGCAAACGGACCCTGCGGATCAACCAGCGCTTGCAGGCGATGCGCCGCGGCGTGGGCGAAGCGCAGCATCACTGTCTTGCGGGTCGCCGCGGCCAGCCGATGCTCGGGGGCCTCGCACAGGATCGCCGCGCCGAAGGCATCCGCCACGATAAGACCGGCGTCGGGCGGGAAAATCTTGCAGGGCACGTCCGCGATCGTGGCGAAGAACAGCCGGTCGCAGTGCAGCCGGTACTCCATCCACTTCTGGTCGGCGCGAAAATCGGCCACCGAGGATTTGATTTCCACAATGATGATTTCACCGTCGCCGCCGAGAGCGACCAGATCGGCGCGGCGGCCTGATGGCAACGGCAGCTCCGAGACCACGCAATAGCCCAGCGCATGAAGATAGCGCGCCGTGCCGCGGGCGATGGCCAGCGCGGTCTGCGATTGCCGCCCGTCGGCCGGCACCGAGGACGCGAACGAAGCGAGACTCATGGCGAGAATCCCGGGCAGCGGCAGGTTCGATAGCGGTCGGCACGCAAGCTTACGCACGCCACGCACTCCGACTGAGGCGCTTCGCCATTCGCTCCCCGGCGAGCCGGAGTGGCGAAGGCGGCGGTCATTTTGCCGCGCCGGCGCGGTCCGGGAAAGCCCCCTCCAGCGCGGTGCGCGACGCCGCGATGACCCCGCGCTCGGTGATCAGACCTGTCACCAATCGGGCCGGTGTCACGTCGAAGGCGTAATTCGCCACCGGCGAATGCTCGGGAACGACCCGCACTGTTTCGATGCGTCCATCCGCGGTGCGGCCGGTCATGGTCGCAACCTCATCGGCGTCGCGTTCTTCGATCGGAATATCGGCGACGCCGTCGGCGATGGTAAAATCGATCGTGGGGGACGGCAGCGCGACATAGAACGGAACATTGTTGTCGCGCGCGGCGAGCGCCTTCAAATAAGTTCCGATCTTGTTGCAGACGTCGCCATTGGCCGCGACGCGGTCGGTACCCACAATCACGAGGTCGACGAGCCCGTGCTGCATCAGATGACCGCCGGTATTGTCGGCGATGACCGTATGCGGCACGCCGTGCTGCCCGAGCTCCCACGCGGTGAGCGAAGCGCCTTGATTACGCGGCCGCGTTTCGTCGGCGAAGACGTGCACGGCAATGCCATTATCGTGGGCCAAATAGATGGGGGCGGTCGCGGTGCCGACATCCACCGCTGCAAGCCAGCCGGCGTTGCAATGGGTGAGCACGTTTACCCGCTCGCCTGGCTTCTTGCGCTGCGCGAGGGCCTCGATCAGCGGCAATCCATTGCGGCCGATCGCGGTATTGATGGCGACGTCTTGCTCGCTGATTTCGCCGGCACGGCGATAGGCCGCGGCTGCTCGCTCGCTACGGGGACGGTTGCGCACCGCCGCCAACATCTCATCGAGCGCCCAGCGCAGATTGATTGCCGTTGGCCGCGTGGCGAGCAGGGTCGCGTAGGCGCGCTCAATCGCCTCGTCGGAGGCATCGGCGCGCAATGCCAGGCACATTCCGTAGGCCGCGGTCGCGCCGATCAGCGGCGCGCCGCGGATCAGCATGGCGCGGATAGCGTGCGCCGCCTCGTCAAGCGTGGTCAGGCGGGCGGTCGCGAGCCGATGCGGCAATGCCGTCTGATCGATCACGCCGATCGACCAGCCATCCGGCTCGAGCCAGATGCTGCGCATTGCTTTGCCGCCGACTTTCATGACGCTCAACTAGCAGATTTCGACGCGCTGTCGATGCCGTAATGCCGCGGCAACTTGCCAGCCCGCGCGGCTTGCAGCAAATTCACCTTCTCTCTCAGGAGACGCCGGTGGCCGAAATCGACTACGAAACCGAATACGACAACCGCGCCCGCGTGCCGGAGCATCCGGAGATATTTGCCCGCTGGACTCGCGATGCCGAGCTGTTTCGCGCCGAAGCGCTCAAGGGCGGGCGCGCCGAGCTCGGCATGTCCTATGGCGATACGCCGCGCCAGTACTTCGATTTGTTTCTGCCGGCGGCGGGCGAGGCGGCGCCGCTTGCGATTTTCATCCATGGCGGCTGGTGGCGGTCGCTCGATCCTTCATTTTACAGCCATGTCGCGCGCGGTCCGAATGCGTGCGGAGTAGGCGTAGCGGTCGTGGGCTACGATCTTTGCCCGAATGTCTCGATTGCCGATATCATTGAGCAAATGCGGCGCGCCTGCGCGTTTTTATGGCAGCGGTTCGGGCGGCGCATGCTGGTCTATGGGCATTCCGCCGGCGGCCATCTGTCGGCGGCGATGGTCGGAACGGATTGGGCTTCGCTCTACCCCAAAGCGCCTGCCGATCTTGTCCCGGCAGGCTACTCGATTTCCGGCCTGTTCGATCTGGCGCCGCTCATCGGTATCAGCACGAACCAGGATTTGCGCCTCGATACCGCCGCGGCGCGCGCTTTGTCGCCCGCGTTCTGGCTGGTTGAGTCCGGGCGGATCTTTGATGCCGTTGTCGGCGGGCTCGAATTGAGCGAATTCAAGCGCCAGAGCCGGCTTATCGCGCAGACTTGGCAACAAGCCGGCGCACAGACCCGCTACGAGGAGATCGCCGGCGCCAATCATTTCACCGTCATTGAGTTGCTGGCCGATCCGCAGAGCGCGATGACCGCGCGCGTTGCCGCATTGGCGCAGCAAATCAAGCGTTAGCTCTTTTCGCTCCCGGCCGGGCAAAGAGCACGCAGGCGGACGCAGCAAAGATCAGCGCGAAGCCGACCAGGTCGGCTGCGGTGGGCCGTTCGCCGAGCATAAAGATCGAGGTGACGACGCCGATCGCCGGACTGCCAAGCACACCGAGCGACGCTGTCATCGCCGGCAAGCGGCGCACGATCGCGAACCACAGCCCGTAGGCGACGCCGTTGGCGAGGAAACCGGTCGATGCCGTACAAAGCAACGCGAGCGGACTTGCACGATCGAAATGCAGGTGGCCTTCGAATATCAGCATGAACACCGTGGTGACGACGAATGCGATCGTCACCTGCCAGCTGGCGATAGCCATGGGATCGGCCTTGATCCGTGCCCACTTCAGATAAACGGTACCGGCGGCCCAGCAGACGCCGGTCAAAAGCGCCAGCCAGATTCCCGGAGGAATCTTCGTTTCGGCCAACGGATAGATCAGGATGGCGAGGCCGACTACACAGAGAAGCAGCGCCGTCGTCTGCATGCGGTTCGGCCATTCGTGCAGCAGCAGCCATGCAAACACGACCGACCAGATCGGCATCGTGTAAGCAAGGATGGTGACCCGGGAGGTTGCCGCGGTGAGTTGGGCGAAGGAGCCGAAGACGGTGAACGCCACGATATTGAGCAGCGACGCGACGGTGAGATGCAGCCAATCCCTGGCGGTCACAACCCGCAAGCTGCGGCCTTGGACGCGGCATGCCAAATAGAGCGTCAATGAACCGAGCGCCGCAGTGACCGTTCGCATGCTCAGCGGCGGAATTTCGTAGAGCGCGATCCGCATGATCGGCCAAGTCGCGCCCCAGATCACGCACAGCAGGACGAGCATCAACCGCGCACCGACGTCGGCGTCACCCGAAGCATCGCCTGCGAGGTCGAAATCTTTCACTGAGGAGTCATGGTGAGGTCATCACGGCGCTTTTGGCCCGGCGCCGAGATACCAATCGGCGATCTGCGCGCCGGTCCAGAATAGCACGTCGGGTTTCTTGCGGATAACCTCGAAGACGCGGCGCAGATATTTCACGCGGTGCGGCGCGCCCATGATGTAGGGGTGAACCGACAGCGCCATGATGCGCGCCGAATTGGCGGCATCGGCGTAAATCTGCTCGAACTGATCAATCGCGCGGTCGTAATATTCCGAAGCCTTGTGATGCTGGATCAGCATCATGGCGACATCATTGCATTCCTGTGTGTAAGGCAAATTAAGGATCGGCTTGCTGCGGGTGTTGAGCCACACCGGCTGATCGTCGAGCACCCAATCGGCGACATAGTCGTAGCCTTCCTCGACGAGCACGTCCGGCGTCTGCCAGGTTTCGGTGAGGCCGGGGCCGAGCCAGCCGCGCGGCGATTTATCGGTGGCCTTGGCGATGGCGTCGCGCACTTTTCGGATATCGGCGCGCTCGTTCTGCACTTTTTGCAGATTGCGCTGGGTAAAGCCGTGGCCGATGAACTCCCATTTGCGCGCGACCGCGGCCTGCACGATGGCCGGATAGGCGGCCAATGCCGAGCCGTTGATGGCGATCACCGCCGGTATGGAAAACTCATCAAATATTTTCACGAATCGCCAAAAGCCGACCCGGTTGCCGTATTCATGCCAAGCCCAATTGGGCACGTCGGGCATCGGTGAGCCGCCGGCCGGCGGCGTCAGCACCGTGCGCGGCATCGGCTGCGTCGGGTCCCAGTCTTCGACATTGATGACGGCCCACACCGCCATGCGTGCGCCATTGGGCAATTTGAGCGGCGCGCGCTCGGTAATGGCTGAATAGGGAATGCGATCCGACGGCAACATCGGCCGCTTCGCCCTGGCCTTCTTTCCTGAAGTTTTTTTTGGTCGCGTTGTCATTTGCGGAATCATGCCTTTCCGCGGCAGCGATAGCATGCTCCGATCGTCCGTCCACTCAACCGGCGGTGGCGGGCTGATGACGTGTTGCTACTGTACCAAATATTGTCAGCGTGACCGCACAAATGCACAGCGGCACGAATGCGGTCCACGGCTTTCTTGTTGCATCCCACAACGCGCCGCTGATGGTCGGGATGATAATGGCCGTCGTGTAGCTGACGGTCAGCATGCCGGCGGACGTGCGTGCCAGATCGGCGGGCGAACTGAGAAGCGGCGGCAAAGCGAGCGTTGCCGTCAGCGTTATAGCGGTCGTGAAGCCGACCAATGCGGCGCAAAAGAGGATCACCGCAGCGCAATGCCCGAAAATCAAGCCTAGGAACGCCACCAAGAGAAGCGGACCGAACAGCAAAAACGGCCATGCGCGGCCCTGCAGACGATTGGCCAGCAAAAGCAGAATAATTGGCGCAACGAGTTGCGCGCCGTTAAGCCATCCGAGCGCAGCACCAAGAAGACCCGCTTTGCCCTGGCTGGCAAGGTAGTCGCCGAGAAACGCGTTGGTGCCGAAGAACGGACTGTTGTTGCTGCCGAAAGTGAGGCCCAGGAGCCAGACCAGCGGATCCTTGAAATTAGGCCACCACAACGCGCCGATCTTGGTGCCGATCGTTGCGTGATCGTGTTCTTTCGGGCTGAAGATGAAAAACACCGGCGCGATCATGAGCGCAGGCACCGCCCATACCAGGAGATCGAGCCGCCAGGAGCCGCCGACAAGCGGCAAGACGACGGGAATGGTCAGGCCGGTCGCCAACAGCGCGCCCGTCAGCATGCCGCTGGTATAGGCGATGGTGCCGAGCGCAATGCGGTCGGGCAGCCATTCGCCGACCAGCGTCGGCATTCCCGGCTGCATGATCGCGACACCGAAGCCGGTCGCGATCGCTGCGGCGTAGAGCGTCGGCACGTCGATCGCGGCGCTGCGCGAGGCGCCGGCGAGCGCCGCGATAATCATGCCCAGCACAGCGGCGGTGCGCGCGCCGAGCCGCGCAATGAGCAGCGACCCTGGAATGGCAGCAACAGCGAAGAGCGCCAGCGGCAATCCGATCAGGAGCCCGACTTGCGTCTCCGTCATGTGCAGTTCGCCATGCACCAGCGGGATCACCGGCGGCATAGCGAGAATTGTCATGCGCATCGCCACTCCGGCAAGCCAGAGCAGCGACATGAGCTCGATCAGACGGCCGATGGAGCGGCCGTTCCGGCTTGCGGGGGACGTCATGGAAGGAGCACCCGGCGTATCCTGCTACCGTGCATGACCGGCCGCCGTGGCGCAAGAAAAGCTATTTTCTCCCGAGGAACACCGCTTGCGGCATGCTTGGAACAAATATAGAACATCGATCGGAGGCCGATCATGTCCGATCTTGCCGCGGCGCAGCGCATACTCCGCGCCACTTTCGGCTTCGAAGAATTTCGTCCCGGACAAGCCGAGATCTTCGCTGCCGTCCTCGCGGGTCGCGATGTTCTGGCGGTGATGCCGACCGGAAGTGGCAAGTCGCTGTGTTACCAGCTTCCGGCGCTGCTACGCGACAATCTCACGATCGTGGTGTCACCCTTGATCGCACTGATGCGCAATCAGGTCGCGCAATTGCGCGGCTACGGCATTGCTGCCGCGGCGCTCAACTCCGCCAACGATCCGACCGAAAACCGCGCCGTGCTTGACGGCATCGCGCGCGGCGATCTGCGGCTCGTTTATGTTGCGCCGGAGCGGCTGGTGCGACAGGACACGCTCGACCTCCTCAAGCGCACCAAGGTCGCGCTGCTGGCGGTCGATGAGGCGCATTGCATCTCGCAATGGGGCCACGACTTCCGGCCGGAATACGCGGCGCTTGGGACGGTGCAGACAGCGCTGGGCGGCGTGCAGACCGTCGCCTTCACGGCAACCGCCGATGCGGCGACGCGAACCGATATTTTGGGCAAGCTCTTCAGTCGTCCGCCGGCTCTATTCGTTCACGGCTTCGATCGGCCCAATTTGCGGCTGGCGATGCAGGCGAAAGCAGGCGGCCGCAAGCAAGTCGCGGATTTCGTCACGGCGCATCGCGGGCAAAGCGGCATCGTCTATTGCAGCTCGCGGCGCAAGACCGAAGCACTCGCTGAATTTCTCCGTGACAGCGGCGTCAAGGCGCTGGCCTATCACGCCGGCATGGAATTGGCGGCACGCTCGCGCCATCAGGATATTTTTCTGCAGGACGACGGCGTCGTCGTGGTGGCGACCGTGGCGTTCGGCATGGGCATCGACAAACCGGACGTCCGCTTCGTTCTGCACGCCGACATGCCGGCCAATATCGAAAGCTATTACCAGGAGATCGGCCGCGCCGGCCGCGACGGTATGCCCGCCGATACACTCACCCTTTACGGCATGGGCGATATCCGCTTGCGCCGCATGCAGATCGACGAGACCGATGCGCCCGACGAACAGAAGCGCGTCGACCGGCAACGGCTCAACGCGCTGGTGTCGCTCTGTGAGTCGCCGCGCTGCCGGCGGCAAACACTGCTGTCGTATTTTGGCGAAACAACACAACCGTGCGGACATTGCGATTTCTGCTGCGACGGCGCCGAAGTGATCGACGGCACCGTCGCGGCGCAGAAAGCGCTCTCCGCCATCGTGCGCACCGGCCAGCGTTTCGGCACCGAGCATCTGACCAATGTGCTGATCGGCGAACAGAGCGAAGCGGTGGAAAAATTCGGCCACGATCGCCTGCCGACTTTCGGCGTCGGCAAGGAATACGGCAAGCAGGAATGGCGCGCGATCTTCCGGCAATTGCACGGCGGCGGGGTCGTCGCGCTCGACATCACCGGTCATGGCACCTGGTCGGTGACCGAGGCCGGGCGCCGCGTGCTCAAAGGCATCGATAAAGTCACGTTGCGCAAGGACACGCTCAAGCCCGCGACCCGCAAGACAGCGCGCGCGGCGGCCAACGCGGTGGCGCTCGCCGAAGGCGGCGCGGACGACACGGCGCTGTTCGAGGCGCTGCGCAAGCGCCGCTCCGAACTTGCCAGAGAACAGGGGGTCGCGGCCTACGTGGTTTTCGCCGACAAGACCCTGATCGATATGGCCCGGCGCAAACCCGCAACCACAGCGGAAATGGCCGCAGTGCACGGCGTCGGCGAGAGCAAGCTTCGCCAATATGGCGCTATTTTCCTCGAAGTGGTTCGCGATTATGCCACGCGAGCGGCCTAACAGGAATCGCCAGCAAAGGCGCTTTTAAAGGCCCCTTTTGGCGGGGGTTCCGCGTTGTTGCGCCGCATTCCGCTCTATGTTAGCAAACCCGCGATTTACGCGGGATAGCGGGCTTTTCCGCTGGCCCCGCGCTATCCAAGTCCCGCTTGAATCCGAAGGGCTTGCACCGACCGTTGGCGCCGGGTGTGAGTCTTGCGGAAAAGCTCCAAAGAACGCTTTAACGAGCACACATCTTGGCCGGCGACGAACCCATCATTCCCACCACGGCGGGCCACTTTGCCAATACGCCGTATGACGTCTCGACCATGGCGGGGCGCTATGCCGCCGCTTTGTTTGAGCTTGCCGGCGAGGCCGGTTCAATCGACGCGGTCAAAGCCGACCTCGATCGCTTCGACGCGCTGATCGCCGAGAACCCGGATCTCAACCGCCTGGTGCGCAGCCCGGTGTTTTCCGCTGAGGAGCAATTGCAGGCTTTATCGGCAGTGCTCGAGCGGGCGGGGATCGGCGGCATCGCGGCGAAATTCCTCAAGCTCGTGACGTCGAACCGCCGGCTATTCGCGGTGCGCGACATGATCAAGGCATACCGCAAGCTTGCCGCTCTGTATAAGGGGCAGGCGACCGCCGAGGTCACGGTCGCCGAGAAACTCAAGGACGAACACGTCGAAGCGCTGCGCTCAGCGCTCAAAGCGGTGAGCGGCAAGAACGTCGATCTCGACATCAAGATCGATCCCGCCATTATCGGCGGGCTCGTGGTCAAGCTTGGTAGCCGCATGGTCGATACGTCGCTGCGCACCAAGCTCAACGCGATCAAGCACGCCATGAAAGAGGCTCGCTAATGGACATCCGCGCCGCGGAAATTTCCGCAATCCTCAAAGAGCAGATCAAGAATTTCGGCCAGGAGGCCGAAGTCTCGGAGGTCGGCCAGGTGCTCTCAGTCGGCGACGGCATCGCCCGCGTATACGGCCTCGATAACGTGCAAGCCGGCGAGATGGTCGAATTCGAAAGCGGCGTCAAAGGCATGGCGCTCAACCTCGAAAGCGACAATGTCGGCATCGTGATTTTCGGCAGCGACCGCGAGATCGCGGAAGGCCAGACCGTCAAGCGCACCCGCGCCATCGTCGAGGTGCCGGTCGGTAAGGGCTTGCTTGGCCGCGTTGTCGACGCGCTCGGCGAGCCGATCGACGGCAAGGGGCCGATCAAGGCCGACCACAAGGCGCGCGTCGACGTCAAAGCGCCGGGCATCATTCCACGTAAGTCCGTGCACGAGCCGATGGCGACCGGACTGAAAGCGATCGATGCGCTCATTCCGATCGGCCGTGGCCAGCGTGAGCTTATCATCGGCGACCGCCAAACCGGCAAGACCGCGATCGCGCTCGATACCATCCTCAATCAGAAATCGCTCAATCAGTCCGGCGACGAAAAAATCAAGCTCTACTGCGTCTATGTCGCGATCGGGCAAAAGCGTTCCACCGTCGCGCAATTCGTCAAGGTCTTAGAAGAAAACGGCGCGCTCGATTACACGATCGTCGTTGCCGCGACCGCGTCCGATCCGGCGCCGATGCAATTTCTGGCGCCGTTTGCCGGCTGCGCCATGGGCGAATATTTCCGCGACAACGGCATGCACGCGGTGATTATTTACGACGATCTGTCCAAACAGGCGGTCGCCTATCGGCAGATGTCGCTGTTGCTGCGGCGGCCGCCGGGACGGGAGGCCTATCCAGGCGACGTGTTCTATCTGCATTCGCGCTTGCTCGAGCGTGCGGCGAAGATGAACGACGAAAACAAAGCCGGGTCGCTCACCGCGCTGCCGGTCATCGAAACGCAGGCCAACGACGTGTCGGCCTATATTCCGACCAATGTCATCTCCATCACCGACGGCCAGATCTTCCTCGAAACCGATTTGTTCTATCAGGGCATCCGGCCGGCGGTGAACGTCGGGCTTTCGGTGTCGCGCGTCGGTTCCGCGGCGCAGACCAAGGCGATGAAAAAGGTCGCCGGCCGCATCAAGGGCGAGCTAGCGCAATACCGCGAAATGGCGGCTTTCGCGCAGTTCGGCTCCGACCTCGACGCCACTACGCAACGGCTCCTCAGTCGCGGCTCGCGGCTCACCGAACTCCTCAAGCAGCCGCAATTCTCGCCGCTTTCCATGGAGGAGCAGGTCTGCGTGATTTACGCCGGCGTTAACGGCTATCTCGATCCGCTGCCGGTCGATCGCATCCGCGCCTTCGAGGACGGTCTCCTCAGCCTCCTGCACACCCAGCATGGCGACATTCTCAAGGCGATCCGCGATTCACGCGACCTCGACGACGCGACCGCGGAAAAGCTCAAAGCCGTCGTCAATGACTACGCGAAGACATTCGCGTGAGCGCACGGGAATAGATCGAGCTTCGGATGCCCTCGCTTAAAGACCTGCGTAATCGCATCGCCGCGACCAAGGCGACACAAAAGATCACCAAGGCCATGCAGATGGTCGCGGCCTCGAAGCTGCGGCGCGCCCAAGCCGCAGCCGAAGCGGCGCGTCCCTATGCGACCCGCATGGATATCGTGCTCGGCAATATCGCGGCCTCGGTCGCCGGCGTCGACACCGCGCCGCGGCTGCTGCGCGGCACCGGCGGCGACCAGAGGCACCTTCTTCTCGTTTGCACCGCCGAACGCGGCTTGTGCGGTCCATTCAACACCGCGATCGTGCGGCTGGCGCGCGAACGCGCGGCCGCGTTGATGGCGGAGGGCAAGGAAGTCAAGTTTTTCTGCGTTGGCCGCAAAGGCTACGATCAATTGCGCAGACTCTATGCCCGGCAAATCGTCGAGCTGGTCGATCTGCGTTCGGTCCGCACCCTGCGTTTCGAAAACGCGAAGATGATCGCGGAAAAGATCATCGCGCTGTTCGACAAGTTCGAATTCGACGTTTGCACGCTATTCTATTCGCGCTTCCGCTCGGTGATCGCGCAGATTCCGACCGCGCAGCAAATCATCCCGCCCGTGTTCGATGCGAAAGCGGCCGATGCCTTGGGCGGCGCCGTGTATGAATTCGAGCCGGACGCCGAGGACATCCTGCATGAACTTCTGCCGCGCAATGTCGCCGTGCAGATTTTCCGCGCCTTGTTGGAAAATTCCGCCTCGTTCTATGGCGCGCAAATGTCGGCGATGGACAACGCCACCCGTAATGCCGGGGACATGATCCGCCGGCAAACGCTCAGGTACAATCGCACGCGCCAGGCGATGATCACCAAGGAACTAATCGAGATTATCTCCGGAGCCGAAGCGCTGTGAGCAACGGCGCGCGGCAACATCAGTAAGGACGACCTCATGGCTCAATCCGTCGGACGTATCACCCAGGTCATCGGCCCCGTGGTCGACGTGCATTTCGACGACAACTTGCCACCGATTCTCAATGCCCTGGAAACCACCAATCAAGGCCGCCGGCTGGTCCTCGAAGTCGCGCAGCAGCTTGGCGAAAGCACCGTGCGCACCGTCGCCATGGATACGAGTGAGGGACTGGTGCGCGGGCAGGAGGTTACCGACACCGGCGCGCCGATCTCGGTTCCGGTCGGCCAGGGGCTGCTCGGCCGCATCATCAATGTGATCGGCGATCCGGTCGACGAAGCCGGTCCCGTCAAGGGTGAGGCGCTGCGCGCCATCCACCAGGAGGCGCCGGCCTATACCGATCAGTCGACCGAGGCGGCCATCCTGGTCACCGGCATCAAGGTCGTCGATCTCTTGGCGCCCTATGCCAAGGGCGGCAAGATCGGGCTGTTCGGTGGCGCCGGCGTCGGCAAGACCGTGCTCATCATGGAATTGATCAACAACGTCGCCAAGGCGCACGGCGGCTATTCTGTGTTCGCCGGCGTCGGCGAGCGCACCCGCGAAGGCAACGACCTCTATCACGAGATGATCGAATCCGGCGTCAACAAGGACCCGCACAAGGGCTCGGTCGAAGGCTCCAAATGCGCGCTGGTCTACGGCCAGATGAATGAGCCGCCGGGCGCCCGCGCCCGTGTTGGATTGACCGGGTTGACGGTCGCCGAGCATTTCCGCGATCAAGGCCAGGACGTGCTGTTCTTCGTCGACAATATCTTCCGCTTCACGCAAGCGGGTTCGGAGGTGTCGGCGCTGCTCGGCCGCATTCCTTCGGCGGTCGGCTATCAGCCCACGCTCGCCACCGACATGGGTGCGTTGCAGGAGCGGATCACCACGACCAACAAAGGCTCGGTCACGTCGGTGCAGGCCATTTACGTCCCGGCCGACGACCTCACCGATCCGGCGCCAGCGACCTCGTTCGCACATCTCGACGCGACCACCGTGCTGTCGCGCGATATCGCCGCCAAGGGCATCTATCCGGCGGTCGATCCGCTGGACTCAACCTCGCGCATGCTGTCGCCGATGATCGTCGGCGAGGAGCACTATACGGTCGCGCGCCGGGTGCAGCAGGTTTTGCAGCGCTACAAGGCGCTCCAGGATATCATCGCCATCCTCGGCATGGACGAGCTCTCGGAAGAGGACAAGCTCACGGTGGCGCGCGCCCGCAAGATCGAGCGCTTCCTGTCGCAGCCTTTCTTCGTCGCCGAAGTGTTCACCGGCTCGCCGGGCAAGCTCGTCGACCTGCAGGATACGATCAAGGGCTTTAAGGATCTGGTCGAGGGCAAATACGATCACCTGCCCGAGGCCGCCTTCTATATGGTCGGCACCATCGAGGAGGCGGTCGAGAAGGGCAAGAAACTCGCCGCCGAGGCATAACTCCGATGCCAGGGCTTCATTTCGAATTTGTCTCGCCCGAGAGCGTGCTGTTTTCCGGCGACGTCGACCAGGTGGATTTGCCGGGCAGCGAAGGCGACATGGGCATCCTGCCCGGTCACGCGCCGCTGGTGACCACGTTGCGGCCGGGCATCGTGACCATCTTCCGCGGCGGCCAGCGCGAGCCCGTCGTCGTCATTGGTGGTTTTGCGGAAGTGAGCCCCGCTGGATTGACCGTGCTTGCCGACAGGGCCGTGGCCCGCGCCGATTTCGATAGCGCGCTCCTTGCCGACGAGATCAGGGATGCCGAGGAAGATGTCGCCGACAGTAAGGATGATGCGTTGCGCGACAAGCTTGCGCGCCATCTCGAGCAGTTGAAATCGCTGCAGGCAGCATTGTCGTCGTAACGGGCGGTATTTCGCCCCGGGTTCCCGGCGCTTGCCTGCCTTTTTTAAGCAAGCCCGTTGCGCCACATGGCGATCGACTACTTTGCAAATCGCCCGAATTCGCTGGCGACACGGTCGTAGACCGCGCGCTTGAACGGCACCACGAGGTCCGGGACATTCTGCAGGCGCTCCCATCGCCAGGCGCAGAACTCCGGCTCGTGTCCGGCGGGATGGTCCACGTCGATCTCTTGGTCGTTGCCGGTAAAACGTATGGCGAACCATTTTTGCATCTGACCGCGGTATTTGCCTTTCCACGCTTGGCCCACGATTTCGCGCGGGATGTCGTATTTCAGCCACTCCGCGATCTCGCCGAGGCGTTCCACCGAGCGGACATTGGTCTCCTCGCCCAATTCCCGTACTGCCGCCTGCCATGGCTCTTCGCCTTCATCGATGCCGCCTTGCGGCATCTGCCACGTATGCGTGAGGTCGATGTGTTCCGGTCCATCGATGCGACGACCGATGAAGACCATGCCCTCGCGGTTGAGCAGAACGACGCCGACGCAGGGGCGATAGGGGAGATCTTCGAAGCGCATTTTCCAAGTCTATTCGGGCCACGACGAATGGCGGGCGGCGAACGGTCAGATTGAATTTATTCGCTATTGCGCGCCTTCGCTATTCGCTCGCCGTCGACTGCTTGCCTTTGATTGTCGCGGTGATTGGGACCAACAGCAGGCCGCGGCTGGCCGCCGATTTCGCCCACTTGGCGATTTGCTCGATCGATACGGGGAGCGCGGAGGCGACGCCGACCGCGATGCTGCGCTCGCGCGCCGCCATTTCCAGGCGGCCGAGCGCGCGGTCGATCTCAGTTGGCGTCGGCACTGCATCGATGATCACGTCGGCCCGCGCGAACGGCAGATTGTTGGCGCCAGCGATCTGCCCGGCGACGCTCCTCGGGTTCGAGCCGTCGTCGACGAAGATCAGTCCGCGTTTGGCGGTCTCGCGCAGGATCGGGCCAAAGCTCGTCTCGGACGCGGTGAAACGCGCACCCATCGAATTGGCGAGGCCCACATAGCCTTGAAACTGGCTCATCACCCAGTGCAGGCGATCGATGTTCTGCTCCGGCGTGAGTGAGGTGAGCAGCGTCTGCGGACCAGGATCGTTGTCGGGATAGTCGAACGGCTCCATCGGCACTTGCAGCACGATCTCGTGTCCGGCAGCGCGTGCTTGCTCGGCCAGTGAAGCAACCTGAGCTCCATAGGGCACGAAGCCGAGGGTGACCGGGCCCGGCAGCTTGGCAACTGCGTCGGACGTCGCGTTTGCGCCGACCCCTAGGCCTTCGACGATCAGAGCTATGCGCGGAGCGTTTGGCCTGCCGGGCAAAGGCTGCACCGGCCGGGCAAAGGCGTCCATGGGGCGTGTACCGTCGGCGGCAATCTTGGGGATGGTGCCGTGCGGTGTCATCTCGACGAATTTCGGATCCACCGGAGAGATCTTGGCCGGCGACGCACCGCCGGCTGGTGCCGGAACCACGACCTCCTGCTTAGCACCGGTTTTGCCGTCAATGATCGTGACGGTGGTGGTATCGGGTGGTGCGCCAGCCGCCGGCGGCGACGCTGGACTCATGGCCTGGCCGTCGGGCTTTTTATCTGCTGCAGGCGCGCCCGGCTGTGACACCGAATTATCTGAAGTTTTCGCGGGAAGACGGAGATTCGCCGACACGATAGCCATCGGTTCTCCGCCGTACGGATCGTCCGCCACGACTGCCCAGAGCACAAACACGCCCAGGAACGCGGCGAGCGCTCCGGCCATGATTTGTGGCACCGGCAACTTGAATGGCCGCCGGCGCCTCTTGCGTTCGCGGCCAAGCGGTGCGGTCAGATCATCCACGGCCATCGGTGGACCATGCTTGGGGCCATATCTTGCGAATCATGCCCTCACGAATCATGGCGGGAAGTCTATCACGCCCGGTTAAGGCACCGGGTCGGCCGGGCGACGCCGGAAGTTATCCCGCGAAGCCGGATAAAAAATCGGGGCGGCCCGAGGCCGCCCCGAACTCACTTCAAGTTTAGGTGCTTTCCCTTAATTGGGCACCGGAGCCTTCGGATTCGGCGGGAAGGCGGCGTTGCTGGCCGTTCCGCGCAGCAAATCAAGCGCCATATGCAGTGCCTTGTCGTCCTTCTCGTCCGGCGGCACATAGGACTGCGACCCCGATTTCTCGGCGCCGGTTGCCGCGAGGTGGCCGCGCAGCGAGGCTTCGCCCTCGGTATCGGTCTCACCCTTCAAGCTGGCCGGCACGTCCTGCGTCACCTCGATATCGGGCTTGATGCCCTGCGCCTGGATCGAGCGGCCTGACGGCGTGTAGTAGCGGGCCGTCGTCAGCCGCAGCGCGCCATTGCCGGCGCCCAGCGGGATGATGGTCTGCACCGATCCCTTGCCAAAGGAACGTGTGCCGATCAGCGTCGCACGCTTGTGATCCTGCAGCGCGCCGGCCACGATCTCCGAGGCCGATGCGGAACCGCCATTGATGAGAACGATCACCGGCTTGCCCTTGGTCATGTCGCCAGGCCGCGCATTGAAGCGTTGCGTCTCCTCGGGATTGCGGCCGCGCGTCGACACGATCTCGCCTTTGTCGAGGAACGTATCGGCGACCGAAATCGCCTGATCGAGCAGGCCGCCCGGGTTGTTGCGCAGATCGACGATGTAGCCCTTGATCTTGTCGGCGCCGAGCTGGCTGCCGAGATCATTGATCGCCTGTTTGAGGCCGTCGGTGGTCTGCTCGTTGAACTGCGTGATGCGGATATAGCCGACGTCATCGCCTTCGGCGTGCGACCGCACCGATTTCACGCGGATGATATCGCGCATGATCGTCAGTTCGATCGGCTTGTCCGCGCCCTTGCGCATGATGGTGAGCTTGATCTTCGAGTTCACCGGACCGCGCATCTTGTCGACGGCTTGATTGAGGGTAAGCCCTTGCACCGCCTCATCATCGAGCTTGGTGATGATGTCGTTGGCCATGACGCCGGCCTTGGCCGCCGGCGTATCGTCGATCGGCGCGACGACCTTCACCAGACCGTCCTCCATGGTGACCTCGATGCCGAGGCCGCCGAACTCGCCGCGGGTCTGCACCTGCATATCGCGGAAGCTCTTCGGATCCATGTAGCTCGAATGCGGATCGAGCCCGGACAGCATGCCGTTGATGGCCGATTCGACGAGCTTCTTGTCGTCGGGCTTCTCGACGTAATCGGCGCGGACGCGCTCGAAGACGTCGCCGAACAGGTTGAGCTGCTGGTAAGTATCCGAGGCGGCCGCTCTGGCGGCCGAGCCAAGCAGCAAGGCATGTGGCTGAGTGACCAGCAGCGCTGCCGCGGCGCCCGCCACTGCACCGAGGAAAACCAGATAAGTTTTGCGCATCATCCGCGAACCTTTTCGCCTTCGTTTGTCGCCCACCACGGGCTGGGATCAATGGGAGTGCCGTCCTTGCGGAACTCCACATAGAGTACGGGCTGTTTAGGCCCGGTCGTGACGGCTGCCGCTGCTTGCGATGCGTCGCCCATCATCGCTACCGGCTCGCCGGTTAACACGAACTGTCCGAGATCGACGGAAATCCGATCCATGCCCGCCAGGAGAACATGATACCCGCCGCCGGCATTCAGGATCAAGAGTTGCCCATAGCTGCGAAACGGCCCGGCGTAAACAACCCAGCCGTCGCATGGGGCGGTTATCTCGGCTCCCGGCCGGGCAGCGATCGAAACGCCTTTTTGGGTCCCGCCGATGCCGTCGGAAACCCCAAATGCGCGGATTGGTACGCCATTGACCGGCAAATGCATGTGTCCGCGCATGTCGGCAAAGGCAACCGCCGGGGTCAAACGGCCTGGATCGCTCAAAGCTGCGAGCTGCGGTTGCGTCGCGTCCTTGGCAATGGACTGGGCGGCATCGTGCGCCGCGCGGGTGGCGGGATCGAGGCCGGCTTCGAGCTTGGCGATCAAATCTTTGATCGAATCGACCTGGCGCGCCAGCACCGTGGCGCGCTGCCGCTCGGTATTGAGCGCCTGTTCCGCGGCGGCCTGGTTCTTCTGCCGTTGGTCGATGAGCAGCGCCAGTCGAAGCTGCTCACCTCCGAGCTCATGGAGGTCGCCCGAAAGACGGTTGCTCTCATCGAGGATTTGCTGCCGGACCCGCACTAGTTCGGTCAGATCGCTCGCCAATGAATTGGCCTGCGCGCGCATCTCCGGCAGTACGGCGCCCAAGGTGATGGCCGTGCGCACCGCTTGGAGCGCATCCTCCGGCCGCACGATCAGCGCCGGCGGCGGCTGGCGACCGATGCGCTGCAAAGCGGCAAGAACCTCCACGATCACGTCGCGGCGTTCATTGAGCGACTTGCGCAGCAGTTTTTCCTGCTCGTCGAGGGGCACCAGGCGCGCCCGCGTGGCGTCGATATTGGCTTCGACGTCGCGCACTCGCGCGGCGGTGCCGATGAGGTCTTGATTGAATTTACGGCGGTCCTGAGCCAGCGCCTCGATCTCGATACGCAGCTTGGCCTGACTCTCCACCGACTCGCGCTGACGGGCGAGGGCCGTATCGAGCTCTTGGTCGTGTTGCTTGAGCGCATCGATCTTGTCCGCGGAGGGTGGAGCGCCCTCGCTCACCGATGGAATGGGCGCATTCTGTCCGGCGGTCGTATCCGTAGGAGCCGACTTTGCCGGTGTCTGCGCCAACGCGGCGGAACCCGCGGCAAGAATTGCGGAAAGACCCACCCCGATCGGCAACACGAACGCCAAAGCCGAGCCGAGCACAAAGCGCGGATCGGTGCGGTTCGACCGTCGGAGAATCATCAGTTTCAAGGGTAGGCGCGGGCCTCGGAAAGGCAAGACAAACCGCAAGAAACGGGCTGTCGTAAGACCGGAATAAGACACCGCATATCCTGGTCGTCACAATTCGGTGATGGGGGTACCCGAGGTCCATTCATCCCACACCTTGGGGCGGTTCCCGGTCAGTTCAGGCTCGATGATAGGGGTGTCCGGTCAGAATGGTGCCGGCGCGGTAAAGCTGCTCCAGCAACATGATGCGCACGAGCTGATGCGGCCAGGTCGCGGCACCGAAGGCGAGCTTGAGCTTGGCACGATCCCGCAGGTTTTGCGCCAGCCCGTCGGCGCCGCCGATGATGAAGCACACGGCGGCGCGGTCCTCCTCGCGCCATCGGCGCAGCGTTGCCGCCAGTGCCGCGCTGTCGAGGTTGTCGCCGCGCTCGTCGAGAATGACAACAATGGCCTGCTCGGGAATGACATTGGCGATCGCTATGGATTCCTCGACGCGGCGGCGTTCGGCGTCGTGCGCGAGGCTCTCGCGGATTTCGACGATTTCGATTGCACGAAGTCCGAAGGCCCGGCCGATCGCCTCGGCGCGCTTGCGATAGGCGGCGGCGAGGTCTCGCTCCCCGCCTTGTTTCAATCGGCCGACGGCAGCGACAAGGATACGCATGATCTCTTATGACCCAAGGGCTTCACGCCACCGCCGCCATGGTCAGCGGCAGGTCGACGAAGATCTTGTAGCTTTGCGATTTCGGTTTGGCCTTGTCGGCTTCATTGAGATATTCGATCGAGCTTTTTCCCAGATAGGCGCGCGGCAGGATCATGACGCGGATGAACCGCGTTGGGCGGTCCGCGCCTTGCGCGAAAACGCCGTCGGGCCCGGTCTCATACCATGCCCCGCCCGGACCGTATGAGGTCGAGCGGCCATGGGTGTCGACGCGAATGCCGCCCTCGATGACACAGCGGATCCCCGGTCCTTGGTGCCGGTGCAGATAGGCGCAGCCGCCCGGGGGAAATGCGACGCTGTCGCCGCGTAGAAGGAGAGCACCCTTCGGCACCGTCTCAAGTCGCGCGGCGAGCTTTTCCCGAGAAACGATGCCGCGTCCCGCATTGGCCGCGCCGGTGGCGGCGTCAGGCCCAAGCTCCCAGCGCCACAGGGTCGCGCCGACGCTGCCCGCCTTGAGCGCGACCGCGCCCTCGCCGCTGAAGGTGTCTTCATCGCGGAGCGTACGGTCCGCGATAGCGACTGCGCCATGGACGACGAAAACCATGCGCGGCAGCGCCGGCCAGGAGGCCTCGGCGTCGTTCGTCAACACGTCTTCGTAGAGCCGCAGGGTGGGGTGCATCTTTTTGGTCTCCTCAAGACGTCATGCGTCGGGCGAGTGTCTGTGCGAAGCGGCCCGCGCGCAACGGCATTTACACTCGCGCGCCGGCGTTGCTAAATCGATTTGGCGTTGCCCACCCTGGCGTTTGCCCACTGTATTGCGCGTTGGGAGGTAGCCATAGACGGAATCGACACCGAGCGTTTCCGCTATAAAGAAGCCGGGGAGGAAATTGATGCAACGAACCACGCCGCCATTTCGCGCCGACCATGTCGGCAGTCTGCTGCGACCGGCCGCGCTGAAGGAAGCGCGCGCCAAACGCGAACGCAACGAGATATCCGCGGATGATTTGCGTGCAATCGAAGACCGCGAGATCGAAAAAGTAATTCGGAAGCAGGAAGAGATCGGGCTGAAACTTGCCACCGACGGCGAGTTCCGCCGCTCGTGGTGGCACTTCGACTTTTTTCGCGGCCTTGACGGGGTGACCTTTTACACGACGGATCACGGAATCCAATTCCGCGGCGTGCAGACCAAGGCCGAAGCCATCAGGATCGACGGCAGGATCGGTTTTTCCGGACATCCGATGCTGGAGCACTTCAAGTTTCTGAAGGCGCACGCGCGCGTCACGCCGAAGATGACGATTCCGGCGCCGTCGACCTTCCATTTCCGGCAGGGCCGCGCCGCAATCAGCAAAGAGGTCTATCCCGAGCTCGATCCGTTTTTTGACGATCTCGCCAAGGCCTATCGCGCCGCGATCCGTGCGTTTTACGACGCCGGTTGCCACTATTTACAGCTCGACGATACGGCGTGGTCCATGGTGTGCGATCCGAACGAGCGCGTCCAGTCGAAAACGCGCGGGGACGATCCCGACACGCTGCCGAAACGCTATGCGCGTCTCACCAATGCCGCGCTCGAAGGCAAGCCCGCCGACATGGCGATTACCATGCATTCATGCCGCGGCAATTTTCGCTCGACCTTCATTGCGTCCGGCGGATACGAGTTCGTCGCGGAGCAGCTTCTCGGCAATACCGGCCTCGACGGTTATTTCCTCGAATATGATTCCGCGCGGGCCGGCGGGTTCGAGCCGCTGCGTTTTTTCCCTAAGGGCAGAAAGCAGATTGTGCTCGGTCTCGTCACCTCGAAGAGCGGCGTGCTGGAGAAAAAAGACGATATCAAGCGTCGCATCGATGAGGCGACGAAATACGTCGCGCTCGATCAGCTCTGCCTGTCGCCGCAATGCGGCTTTGCCTCGACCGAAGAGGGCAACGTTCTGGCCGAGGACGAGCAGTGGGCTAAGCTCCGTATGATCGTAGAAATCGCTAATGAAGTGTGGGGTTGATAATGCAGCGAACCAAACCGCCGTTCCGCGCCGATCATGTCGGCAGCCTGTTGCGCACGGCGTCGCTCAAGGCAGCGCGGGAAAAGCGCGCACGCGGCGAGATCAGCGCCGAAGCTTTCAAGGCGATCGAAGATCGTGAAATCGAGGGCGTGATCAAAAAACAAGAGGCTGTCGGGCTTAAATCGATCACCGACGGCGAGTACCGGCGCATCTCGTGGAACACCGATTTTCTCGAACAGCTCGATAATGTCGAGTTGTATGTGGGTCAGCGCAAAATCAGTTTTTCGACCAGCGGGCCGCAACCGCGGCCACTGCTGCTGCGCCTGACCGGCAAGCTCGGCGGCTACAAGCCGCATCCCATGATCGAGCATTTCAAATTCCTGCAGACGCACACCAAGCAAACGCCGAAAATGACGATCCCGTCGCCGTCGTCATTGCATTTCCGCTATGGCCGCGACGCCGTCCCGGAATCGATCTATCCGTCCATGGAGGATTTTTATCGCGATCTCGCGCTCTCCTATAGCAAGATCGTGCACGCCTTCGCCGATGCCGGCTGCCGATATCTGCAGCTTGACGAGGTCAATCTCACCTATCTGTGCGATCCGTCGCTGCGAAAAATGATCATCGACCGTGGCGACGACCCGGACACGCTGCCGGCGAGCTATGCCCGCATGATCAACGCCGCGATTGCCGACATTCCGGCTGACATGACAATTACCATGCATCTATGCCGCGGCAATTTCCGGTCAAATTTTGTGGCGTCGGGCGGCTACGAGCCGGTGGCCGAGGTTCTGTTCAACGCCATCAATGTTCACGGCTATTTCATGGAATACGACACCGCGCGCGCCGGTGGCTTTGAGCCGCTTCGCTTCGTGCCGAAGGGAAAATCCATCGTGCTCGGCCTTGTCACCAGCAAGAGCGGCACGTTGGAAAAGAAGGATGACATCAAGCGGCGAATCGACGAGGCGGCAAAGTTCGTCCCGCTCGATCAGCTTTGCCTGTCGCCGCAATGCGGCTTCGCCTCGACCGAGGAGGGCAATGTTCTGGCCGAGGACGAAGAATGGGCGAAGCTGCGCACGATCGTCGAAATCGCCGACGAAGTGTGGGGATAACCGATGAGTCAACGAACAAAGCCGCCGTTCCGCGCCGATCATGTCGGCAGCCTATTGCGTCCGGCCGAACTCAAAGTCGCGCGCGAGAAATTCGCTAAAGGCGGGATTGACGCCGCCGGGCTCAAAGCGGTCGAGGACCGCGCCGTCCCCGACGTCATCAAAAAGCAGGAGGCGGTCGGGCTGCAATCCATCACCGACGGCGAATTCCGCCGCTCCTGGTGGCATCTCGACTTCTTGTGGGGCCTCGACGGCGTCGAAAAGCATGTGATGGACACCGGCATCGCCTTTGCCGCGGTCACCACGCGCAACGAGGGCGTCAAGGTCACCGGGAAGATCGGCTTCTCCGGCCATCCGATGCTGGAGCATTTCAAGTTTCTCAAGGCGCATACGACGCGAACGCCAAAAATGACGATCCCCGCGCCGTCGGCGCTCTATGGCCGGCCAAGCCCGACGCCGATCGATAAGTCGATCTATCCGACGCTCGACAAGCTCTTTGCCGACCTCGGCGCGGCCTACAAGAAAGCCGTGCGGGCCTTCGCCGACGCCGGCTGCCGCTATCTGCAGCTCGACGAAGTGTTCATCGCCATGCTGTGCGATCCGCATTATCGCCAGCAGATGAAGGATCGCGGCGACGATCCGGAAGCCCTCGGCACCATCTACGGCGATCTCATCAACACGGCGATTTCCGATATTCCTTCCGACATGACGGTGACGATGCATCTGTGCCGCGGCAACTACAAATCCACCTTCATGGGATCGGGCGGCTACGATGCCAT
Organism: uncultured Alphaproteobacteria bacterium; assembly: GCA_963731805.1. Lineage (GTDB taxonomy): Bacteria > Pseudomonadota > Alphaproteobacteria > Rhizobiales > Xanthobacteraceae > BOG-931. Next base: position 105,255 of record CAVSWY010000020.1, on the reverse strand, counting down.
GCAGGAGGTGCTGTTCGACCGCATCAAGGTGCACGGTTACTTCATGGAATACGATTCCGCCCGCGCCGGCGGTTTCGAGCCGCTCAAGCGGCTGCACAAGGACCGTGTCGCGGTGCTTGGTCTCGTCACCACCAAAACCGGCACGCTCGAAAGCAAAGACACCCTCAAGCGCCGCATCGAGGAAGCCGCTAAATTTGCAGACCTCGACCGGCTTTGCCTGTCGCCGCAATGCGGTTTTGCCTCGACCGAAGAAGGCAATATCCTCGCCGAAGACGAACAATGGGCGAAGCTTAGGATGATCGGCGAGGTGGCGCGCGAGGTGTGGGGGGTTTAAGCGGTATGGCCAATATCGTCGCCGGCAAGGTCGCCATCGTGACCGGGGCGGGTCGCGGCATCGGGCGCGGCATTGCGCTGCTAATGGCGGCCGAAGGCGCCCGCGTTGTCGTCTGCGATATCGGCGCGAGCCTCGACGGCGGCGGCACCGACGCCGGTCCGGCGCAGGCCGTTGTCGACGAAATCAAGAAATCCGGCGGCGAAGCCGTCGCCTCGACCTTGTCGATCAGCACCCCGGGCAATGCGGAAAAAATAGTCCAAGCGGCGCTCGACGCGTTCGGCCGCGTCGACATTCTCGTCAACAATGCCGGCATTTTGCGCGACCGTATCTTCCACCGCATGAACTGGTCGGACTGGTCGGACGTGATCGACGTGCATCTGCACGGCAGCTTTGCCATGAGCCGCGCCTGCGCCGGCCACTTCCGCGAACAGAATGCCGGCAGTTTTGTGCATATGACCTCGACCTCCGGCTTGGTCGGCAATTTTGGTCAGGCCAATTACATGGCGGCCAAGATGGCCATCGTCGGCCTGTCGCGCGGCATCGCGCTCGACATGGCGCGCTTCAATGTACGCTCAAACTGCGTCGCACCCTTTGCCTGGACGCGGATGATCGATTCGATTCCGGCCGAGACCGAGGAGGAGAAGGCGCGGGTCGCGGCGTTCCGTCAGATGACGCCGGAGAAGATCGCGCCGCTCGTCGTCTATCTCGGTTCCGACCGAGCTTCCGGCATCAGCGGCCAGATTTTTTCGGTGCGCAACAACGAGATTTATCTGTTCAATCAGACCCGGCCTGTCCGCACGCTGCATCGCTCCGACGGCTGGACGCCGGAAAAACTCGATGCGCAGCTCAAGGGCGCGTTTGCCGCCTCGTTCACGCCGCTCGACCGGTCGAGCGACGTGTTTTCCTGGGACCCGGTGTGATGGCGATCGTCTACGACAGACTGATGGCGCTCGACATTCCGCCGCGGGAGCAGAGTTACGACGCAAAAGACTGCATCCTCTACGCGCTCGGCGTCGGACTGGGTCACGATCCGATGAACGAGGATGAACTGCCGTTCGTCTACGAAAAGAATCTCAAAGTGCTGCCGACGATGGGCACCGTGCTCGGCCACCCCGGCTTCTGGGCGCGCAACCGAGACACCGGCATCGATTGGGTCAAGGTCGTCAACGGCGAGCAGGGCATCACCTTGCACCGGCCGATCGCCGGCGCGGGTACCGTCATCGGCCGGCAACGCATCGTCGAGGTGATTGATAAGGGCGCCGGCAAGGGGGCGCTGGTTCTTTCCGAGCGCAAGATCACCGACAAGGCGAGCGGCGAACCGATCGCCACCGTCACGCATACGATGTTTTGCCGCGGCGACGGTGGTTTCGGCGGTCCACCCCGCGCAGCGCCGGCGCCGCATGAGCTTCCGGCGCGCGGGCCAGATGCAGTCTGTGACCTCGCCACGCGGCCGGAAGCGGCGCTGATCTACCGGCTGAGCGGCGATCTCAATCCGATTCACTCGGAACCCGCCGTTGCAAAACAAGCCGGATATCCGCGACCGATCATGCACGGCCTCGGCAGTTTCGGCACCGCTGCGCACGCGGTTCTGAAAACCTTCTGCGCTTACGATCCAGAGAAGCTCGTGGCGTTCGCCGCGCGGTTTTCGGCGCCGGTCTTTCCCGGCGAGACATTGCGGACCGAGATGTGGCGTGACGGCGAAATCGTGAGCTTTCGCACTCGTGTGGTGGAGCGCGACGTCGTCGCCGTCAATAACGGCCGTGCCGCGGTGCGGCCGTGACAGAGAGCGCTGATCTTACGCCGATCCGCGAAGCGGTCCGCGCGCTGTGCGCCGATTTTCCCGGCGAATATTGGCGCGCGCTCGATCGCGAGCGTGCCTACCCGGACAAGTTTGTCGCCGCTTTGACCAAAGCTGGTTTTCTTGCCGCGCTCATTCCCGAGGAATTCGGCGGCAGCGGGCTCACTATGACCGCTGCGGCCGCAATCATGGAAGAAATTCAGGCCTCCGGGTGCAATGGCGCCGCTTGTCACGCGCAGATGTATACCATGGGCACGCTGCTGCGTCATGGCAGCGCCGAGCAGAAAAAGCGCTATTTGCCGGCGATTGCCGCCGGCGAGCTGCGGCTGCAAGCCTTCGGCGTCACTGAGCCGACTTCCGGCACCGACACGCTGAGCTTGCACACCACGGCCGCGCGCGACGGCAATGAAGGCTATGTCGTCAACGGCCAAAAGATCTGGACGTCGCGTGCCGAGCATTCGGATCTCATGCTGCTGTTGGCGCGCACCACGCCGCGCGAGCGGGTCAAGAAACGCACCGACGGCCTCTCCGTTTTTCTGGTCGACATGCGGGAAGTCAAAGGCAACGGCCTGACGATCCGTCCGATCCGCACCATGATGAATCATGCCACGACCGAAGTATTCTTCGAGAACATGCGGGTGCCGGCGGAAAATCTCATTGGCGTCGAGGGCGAAGGTTTCCGTTACATCCTCTCCGGCATGAATGCCGAGCGCATTCTGATCGCCGCCGAATGCATCGGCGACGCCAAATGGTTCATCCGGAAGGCCACGAGCTATGCCGGCGAGCGGGTCGTGTTCGGGCGACCGATCGGCCAAAACCAGGGCGTCCAATTTCCAATTGCGCGTTCCTACATCAACATGCGCGCCGCCGAATTGATGGTGCACGAGGCGGCGGCCCTCTACGAGGCCGGCAAGGACTGCGGCGCCGAGGCGAACATGGCCAAGCATCTTGCCGCCGAAGCATCGTGGGCCGGAGCCGACATGTGCCTGCAGACCCACGGCGGCTTCGGCTTCGCCGAAGAATTCGATATCGAGCGCAAATTCCGCGAAACCAGGCTCTATACGGTGGCGCCGATCTCGACGAACCTGGTGCTGTCCTACATCGCCGAGCACGTCTTGGGACTGCCGAGGTCATATTGAGCCAGCCCCTCCCGCTTTCCGGGCTCCTTGTCGTCGCACTCGAACAGGCGGTCGCCGCGCCGATGTGCACCTGCCGGCTCGCCGATGCGGGAGCGCGCGTCATCAAGATCGAGCGGCCGGGAGGTGATTTCGCACGCGGCTATGACGATCTCGTGCACGGCGAGTGCAGCTATTTCGTCTGGCTCAATCGCGGCAAGGAGTTGGTCGTCCTCGATCTCGGCGACCGCGAGGATAAAGCTCTGCTCGCCGCGCTGCTCGCCCGCGCCGATATCTTCGTGCAGAATTTGAAGCCCGGCGCGGTCGGGAAGCTTGGCTTTCCCATCGAGACGTTGCGGCGCCAGCATCCGCGGCTGATTTGTTGTTCGATTTCCGGCTTCGGCGACAGCGGACCGCTCGCCAAGCGCAAGGCCTACGACATGTTGATCCAGGCCGAATCCGGTCTTGCCTCGATCACCGGCACGGCTGAGCCGTCGCGGGTCGGCGTTTCGGTGGTCGATATCGCCTCTGGCATGAATGCTTACGAGGCGATCCTCGCGGCCTTGATCGCGCGCGAACGAACCGGCGAGGGCGCCGCGCTTTCGATTTCGATGTTCGACGCCATGGCCGACTGGATGACGGTGCCGCTCTTACAGCAGGAGGCCGGCGTGCCGCCGCAACGCATCGGTCTCGCCCACACTTCGATCTCGCCCTATGGCGCGTTCAAGAGCCGCGACGGTGTCGACATCCTAATTTCCATCCAAAGCGACCGCGAATGGCGCGTCTTGGCGGAAAAGGTCTTGGACGATCCCGCGCTGGCGGCCGATCCGGCCTTTGCCACCAATGTCGAGCGCGTCAAACGCCGCGGCGCAACCGACGGCAAGGTCGCCAAAACCTTCGGTGCACACGACGCGGACGCTCTCGAGAAAAAGCTCGCGGGCGCCGATATCGCTTTCGCCCGGGTCAACAGCCCGGCCGACCTCGCCCGCCACCCGCATTTGCGCCGCATCACGATCGGCACGCCGAGCGGTCCGGTTTCCTATCCGGCGCCGGCCGAACGGGGTTCGGCGGCACGGCGCTACGGTCCGGTGCCGGCGCTGGGCGAGCATACCGAGACGGTGCGCAAGGAATTCGCCGCGGTTACAATGAACACAAAGTGACAGGGAGAACGTCCATGGACATCGGCTTCATCGGTCTCGGCAATATGGGTGCGCATATGGCGCGTCGCTTGATCGAGGCCGGACACAAGGTCATCGTCTATGATACGCGCCAGGAAGCGATCGGCAATCTCGCCGCGATTGGCGGCGTGGCGGCGCGTTCTCCCAAGGAGGTCGCGGACGCCGCCGAGACCGTGATGGTCAGCCTGCCCACGCCAGACATCGTGCTCAAAGTCGCGACCGGTCCCGACGGCGTCATCGAGGGCAAGCGTGTGCGCCGTTTTGTCGATCTCTCGACCACCGGATCGGTGATGGCGCAGCGGATTTTCAAGCTGCTCGCCGCGAAAAATATTGTGCAGATCGATGCGCCGGTGAGCGGCGGCGTCAAAGGCGCCGAGAAGGGAACGGTCGCGGTCATGGCGTCGGGCCCACGTGCCGACGTCGAAGCGGTCGAACCCGCGCTCAAAGTGATCGGCAAGTTCTTCTATATCGGGGATCGTCCCGGCGCCGGGCAGACCATGAAGCTTTGCAACAATGTGCTGTCGGCCGCCGCGATGGCCGCGACCTCGGAGTCGATGGTGGTCGGCGTGAAGGCCGGTCTCGACCCGCGCATTATGGTGGACGTCATCAATGCCAGCTCCGGACGCAGCACGGCGAGCGAGCAGAAATTTCCCGACGTCGTCATCCCGCGCAAATTCAATCAGGGATTCACGGCGGGCCTGATGATGAAGGACGTGAACCTGTTCGTGTCCGAAGCCAAAGCGCTTGGCGTACCGATTGAAGTGTGTGAGGCGGTCGCCGCATTACTCAAGCTGACTTGTGATGAAATCGGTCCGGAGAAGGATATCACCACAATCGTGCAGCCGATCGAGCACCGTGCCGGGGTCGAGGTGCGCGCGCCGAAAGCTTAGGCGGCGCGTCCGCCCGGGAAACGGCTGCTGCTGAGTTTCCGCCAAATCTCACCATAATTCGTTTTAGTATTTCAACGACTTATGAAAATGCGCCGGTATGTGATGGCTGTCACTTCGCGGACGGCACCAGCGGCTATGGTGATTGCAGTTCGGACGTCATCGGGCCGTCTCTCGGTCCCCAAACACCTCCAATGACCCGCTGTCGTCCAAGGGGTGAATACTGGTCCCCCCATACGCCCCGAAGGCCCTGGAACGGGCCATACTAGCCCGCTCGGACGAAACGGTCCGGGCGGGCTTTTCCTCAGGTCGATTATGTCCCATGCTTTGGTGGCCGGTCGAGAATTGACCCGATCATTGCGCGACGTCAGGCACCATGGCTGCTCCTCGTCCCAGTCCCAGCCTGCTGACAGGCTTGCCCGAGCATCTCGCGGCAGGCCTTTTCACCAGCGCGACGCCGGTCAAGCTCAATGCCGAAGAGGTGCTATTCCTCGCCGGCGATGCCGGTGATGGCTGTTATCGGGTCGACGACGGGCTGCTCAAGGTCACCATGGTGTCGCGCGGCGGCAGCGAGCGTATTCTCGCTTTCCTCGGTCCGGGCGCGATCGTCGGCGAGCTCTCAATCATCGACGGACTGCCGCGCTCGGCCTCGGTGGTGGCAGTGCGTGCCGCCGCGCTGAGCTTCCTCAGCCGAGCGGCGTTCGAGAGCTTCGCGGCAAAACATCCCGAGGTCTATAAATCGCTGGTGACGCTGATCGCCACGCGGTTACGCGAGACCGATGCAACGCTGGCGGCCGGCAGCTTCTTGCCGCTGCGCGGCCGGGTCGCGTGCTCGCTTCTTGAATTGGCCCAGGAGTTCGGCCAGGACGTCGGGGCGGGCCGCATCGTCATCCGGCAGAAAATCGGCCAGAGCGACCTCGCCGCGATGGCCGGGATCGCCCGCGAAAACGTCAGCCGCATCCTCAATGATTGGAAGCGGCGCAAATTGGTCAGCCGCCTCTCCGGCTATTATTGCCTGGAAAACAAGGCGGAGCTGCAAAGCGAAGCCGAATTGTAACTTCTCGGCGGCTACCGCCTCGGCTCAAGCCCCGCTAAAAGCCCTGTCATGATTACGGCCATGAACACGCCCCGGCTTGCCGACTTTCGCCGCATCGTCGTGAAGGTGGGCTCGTCGCTTCTGATCGACGCCAAAGCCGGCCGGCTCAATGAAGCCTGGCTTGCTTCGCTGGCCGCGGATTTGGCGGCGCTGCATGGCGGCAAGCGCGACCTGCTGGTGGTCTCTTCCGGCGCAATCGCGCTCGGCCGTACGGTGCTCAAACTGCCGGCGGGTCCGCTCGAGCTCGACGACAGCCAAGCCGCGGCGGCGGTCGGGCAGATCGCGCTGGCACGCACCTGGACCGAAGCGCTGTCGCGCTACGGCATCACCGCCGGTCAAGTTCTGGTGACGCTGGGCGATACCGAAGAACGGCGGCGCTATCTCAACGCCCGCTCGACCATCGACAAGCTTTTGGAATGGCGCGCGGTGCCGGTCATCAACGAGAACGACACGGTCGCGACCAGCGAAATTCGCTACGGCGACAATGACCGGCTGGCGGCGCGGGTCGCGACCATGGTGAGCGCGGATTTGGTCGTGCTGTTATCGGACGTCGACGGCCTCTACGATGCACCGCCGGGCACGACGTCATCGGCGCGGCACATCCCGCGCGTCGAGCGTATTACGCCGGAGATCGAAGCGATGGCGGGAGCCGCCGGATCGGGTCTGTCGCGGGGCGGCATGCAGACCAAGATCGAAGCCGCCAAGATCACCACCGGCGCCGGCACGCATATGGTCATCGCCTCAGGCCACATCGAGCATCCGCTGGACGCCATCGCCCAAGGCGCGCGCTGCACCTGGTTTCTCGCCGCAGGAAACCCGGTCACGGCCCGCAAGAAGTGGATCGCGGGCTCGCTCGAGCCCAGGGGCACGCTTTTCATCGATGCCGGCGCCGTCGCCGCGCTACGGCGCGGCAATAGTCTGTTGCCAGTGGGGGTGGCCCGGATCGAAGGCGATTTCGCGCGCGGCGATGCGGTCATCATCCGGGGGCCGGACGGCTTGGAAATCGGCCGTGGCCTGTCCGCCTATGACGCCGAGGATGCGCAAAGGATCAGGGGGCGGTCGTCGGCCGATATCGATGCGATCCTCGGCTTTTCGGGCCGGGCTGAGATGATCCATCGCGACAATCTGGTCGTCGGCCGGGAATAGGCGCGCCGCAGGCCGTGCGGCCAAAGGGCCCAGAAAAGATGAACCCCGGCCGCTAATGCGACCGGGGTTCGACGCCGGGTGATTGAGGGTGAGGGGCTGGGGGGCTTCGCCCGGCATCTGACCGTTAACGGGAGCGCTGGCGAGTCGTTCCAGCGCGAACCATAATTTTCTTGGCGCGGCTGGCAGCGCTTTTGGCCCTCGTTGGGGTTCCATTGCGGCTCGAGGCGCGCCTCCGGCGCGCCCGGGGGGAGGCTGGACCGGCGAAATTACCGCAGAAATCGTCTGCCAGATTGATGCGTTGTCCGCCCGGCAGGACCACATAGCGCGAGAATACGCGCAGATCGCCGTGTTCCCCGCCGCTTCCCTCGACTACATACGTGGTTCCGACGGGGAAGCGCTTGGGCAGACGGTTAGGCTTATGACCAGCGGACAATTGCATGACACCCTCTCATTTGCGGATTTGAAATAGGGAACGCCGACAATTTCGGGGAGGTTCCTCGAATTCTGTGACGGGCCGACGAACGCTGTGGATTGCTGTGGGCATCCACCCTGGCAAGTCGCCTTGCCGGCCGCCTCGCCGGGGATGACCGAACATGGTAGAAGTTCCCGAATGCAAGACGGATCAATGCCATGAGGGCGCCATGAACGCCCCGCTCAAGGCGGTCACCGGTTCCGAAAAGATCGGAGTGACACTGGCGGTCGTAATGCGCGACATCGGCCGTGAAGCGCGCAAGTCCGCTCACGCACTGGCGCTTGCCCCTGCCGCACAAAAGAACAAGGCGCTAGCGGCAATGGCCAAGGCCATTCGCGGCTCGCGGGAGGCGATCCTCGCCGCCAATGCGGAAGATCGGGCCGAGGCGAAATCCGGCGGCGCCACGGCGGCTTTCCTCGATCGGCTTTCACTCGATGCCGCGCGCGTGAATGCGATGGCAGCCGGGCTCGACGTGATCCGTAAGCTCAAGGATCCCGTCGGCACTGTGATGGCATCGTGGCGCCGTCCTAATGGCATGCGGATCGAGCGCGTGCGGGTGCCGCTTGGCGTCGTGGGCGTCATCTACGAAAGCCGGCCCAATGTCACCGCAGATGCCGGCGCGCTCTGCCTCAAGGCCGGCAATGCGGCGATCCTGCGCGGCGGCTCTGAGAGCTTCCGCTCCTGTCGCGCGATCCATGGCGCGATGGTTGAAGGCCTGGTCGAAGCCGGATTGCCCGCATCCGCTATCGCGCTCATCCCGACCCGCGACCGCGAGGCGGTCGGCATGATGCTCGCGGGGCTTGACGGCTCAATCGACGTGATCGTGCCGCGTGGCGGCAAGAATCTGGTCGCTCGGGTGCAGTCCGAGGCGCGGGTGCCGGTGTTCGCTCACCTCGAAGGCGTCTGTCATGTCTATGTCGACCGCAAGGCCAAGCTCGGCATGGCCAAGGCGATCGTGCTCAATGCCAAGATGCGCCGGACCGGAGTTTGCGGCGCGGCGGAGACTTTGCTGGTCGATCGCGCCGGCGCCGCAAAGTTCCTCAAGCCGCTGGTGACCATGCTGCTCGACGCCGGTTGCGAGATTCGCGGTGACGCCGCGGTTCAGGCCGTCGACAGCCGGGTGAAGCCTGCCAGCAAGGCCGACTGGGGCACCGAGTATCTCGACGCTATCCTGACCGCCGGCGTGGTCGACGGCGTCGATGGCGCGATCGCGCATATTGAGCGTTACGGCTCGCATCACACCGATGCGATCGTCACCGAAGACAAAAAGGCGGCGGAGAAATTTTTGCGCGAGGTGGATTCGGCGATCGTGCTGCACAATGCCTCGACGCAATTCGCCGACGGCGGCGAATTCGGCTTTGGCGCCGAGATCGGCATCGCCACGGGCAGGCTGCACGCGCGGGGTCCGGTCGGTGTCGAACAACTGACGACTTTCAAATACCGCATACGCGGCAGCGGGCAGACGCGGCCATGATCATTCGCGGCCGATGCCGCGGATTGTTGCGGCACTGGCAGCGGGCGATGCGTGGAGAGGGGGGCTCTTTCTGGAAGCCATGAAGTGGGAGCTCGTTCCTGCGCGCCAGGTTGCCGCAAGGCCCAGCCGCCGAGGTGCTATTGTTCTGCCGCCGCATGCGCGAGGCATGCGTATCGGCCTGTTCGGCGGCACCTTCGATCCGCCTCATGCGGCGCACCGCGCGGCTTCGTTGCTGGCGCTGCGGCGCCTCGGTCTCGATCGGCTGTGGTGGCTGGTCACGCCGGGTAATCCGCTCAAGGACGTTCGCGGATTGGCGCCGCTCGCCAAGCGCGTTGCCGCGGCGCGCGCTCTTGCTCATCACCCGCGAATCGATGTCAGCGATTTCGAAGCTGATCTCGGCACCAACTACACCTACGGGACGATCAGTTATCTTGTTCGGAGTTGTCCCGGCGTGCATTTCGTCTGGATCATGGGCGCCGACAATTTGCGTCACTTCCATCGTTGGCAGCGCTGGCGCGACATCGCGGGTCTGGTTCCGATTGCGGTGATCGATCGGCTCGGTCCGAGCCTTTACTCGACGGCGGGTGTCGCCAGCCAGGCACTGGGCCGTGCGCGAATTCCGGAATCGGCGGCAAAGACGCTGCCGGAACGAAAGCCGCCGAGCTGGACTTACCTGCACGGCCTCAAATCGCCGCTCTCCTCGACGGCGCTGCGCGCGGTGCGCGCACAGGCTAGGCCGAAAAAGAAACCGGCTAAATGACAGTTCGTTGAAGGCAAAGCAGTTGAAACTGTTAACTGGCCGTGACTATCTTAAGGGCGTTGGCTCCGGATTCGGTGGCCGGGGCCGTTAAGGAGCGATCGGGCAAATTTGGAGTGAAAGGATAAGCAACCCTGTCCACAGTCGTAATCTCTCGGGCCGAACGTCGCGCGCCCGAAGCGGTCTCCAGAATGCGTATTGACGCCGAGGAGATCCTCCGCATGGTCCTCGTCCGCCTCGACGATATGAAGGCAGAGGACACCCTCACCATCGATCTTCGAGATAAATCTTCAATCGGCGACTATATGGTCTTGTCTTCCGGCCGGTCGCAGCGCCATGTCGGATCGGTGGCCGACAGGATCGTCGAGGATTTGCATAAGGCCGGCGTTCGCGCGCATGTCGAAGGAACGCCGCACTGCGACTGGGTGCTGATCGACGCCGGCGACGTCATCGTCCACGTCTTTCGTCCCGAAGTGCGGGAGTTCTACAATATCGAAAAGATGTGGGTGGCAGGTCGTTCGGCACGACGCGCGAGCTAGCTCGCGCGCTTTGTAAAGTTGCCAAGCATCATTCCGGGATCGGAATGATGGCGCGTGTCATACCGAAGCAGTGATCCACTGCTCGAGCTTTTGCTTCGGCTGGGCGCCGACCTGACGCGAAGCGAGCTGCCCGTTCTTGAACAGCATCAGCGTCGGGATCGACATGATGCCGTACTTCGCGGCAGTGCCGGGATTCTCGTCGACATTGAGCTTGACGATCTTCACCTTGCCGTTGAGCGAATTCGAAATCTCTTCAAGGGCCGGCGCAATCATTCGGCACGGACCGCACCATTCGGCCCAGAAATCGACGACCACGGGCTCACTCGCCTTGAGGACGTCCGTATCGAACGTCGCATCGGTTGTTTTCTCGACCATGAAATACCTCGTCTTTTTCGGGAATCGGCAGCCCGGGGCGATGAACGTATGGACGGGTCATAGAGGCGTCAAGGCACCTTCACTGGGGCGTGACGTTCAAGGTAACCGCCGGTTCGTTAGGATTTCGCGAAGTTTCGCATCCAGAGCCTCGGCAGGAATCTCGATCAGCACAGGCACCGCGGTGAAGACCAACGCCGCCCGCACGGCTTTGTCGGGATAGAGCCGCGTCAGCACTGCGCGGTAAAGCGCGAGCTGCGCGATATAAGCCTGCGGCACCTCATCAAGACTGCGCGGCACAAGACCGTCGGTCTTGTAGTCGCCGATCAACACGGCATTGTCGGTGACAACCAAGCGGTCCACCTGACCGGGGACGGGTTCCGTAGCCCCGTCCATGCGCGCGAGACGTCCGACAATGGGCACTTCGGCGCGGCTGCCCGGTGCAAAGAGTTCGGCAAACTCCGGCGCATCGAGAATCGCCGAGATCTGGCGCACGATTTCGGCCTGCTCGGCCGCGGAGAAATCCTTGGCGGTGCCGGCAAGATAGTGCACGGCGGCATCCATGCGCCGCGGCGACGGAATGTCCGGCAGTGACTGCATCAATCGATGCACGACCCGGCCGCGTTCGAGCGCCTTCTGACGCTCGGCGGCCGAGCTGCCGGAAGTGGCTGCGCGGCCGATCTCTTCGGCAAAGGCGGACGACGGCGCAAGCGGTCCAGCACGCTCCGCTTCGGCGGCGACCGGCTGCCGCAGCCACGACGGGAATTCGCGTGTCTCGGCTGTGGCGAGACTGACAGTCGCCGCGGCACACTCCGCGGCGATTTCGAGCGGCGTCTTGCGGTAGCGCAAGATTTTATTGTCGCCGTCGCTGTCCTCGACCAGCAATGGATCGAGCGCGTTTCGCACGAGATCGTACCAGCAGCCGGCCGGTCGCCTGATTTTCCCTTCGGCGCCGCAGACGATCAGCCGGTCGGCGGCCCGTGTCATGGCGACATACAGCAGCCGGCGATATTCGTCGCCGGCATCGGCCAGCGCACTCTGCCTCGCCGATGCGACGGCGGGGGCATCGTCGGCCTTGCGTCCCGCCCAGATCATTGCGCCATCGGCGAGCGTGAGGAGCCGTGGCGGTTTCGGACCGGCCGGCGGCGTCATCGTGTCGGCCAGGATCACGATCGGCGCCTCCAGTCCCTTGGCGCCGTGGACGGTCATCACCCGCACCTCGTCGCGGGCGATTTCCATGTCGCGCTTCACCTCGGCGCGCGCTTGGCGGAGCCATGCAAGGAAACCCTGCAGCGACGGCGTTTCGCGCCGCTCATAGTCGAGCGCGAGATTGAGGAATTCGTCGAGCGCGTCATTCGCCTCATGACCAAGCCGTGCCAGGAAGCGCCGCCGCCCGCCCTCCGCGCCCAGGATTTGTGCGTAAAACGCAAACGGCGTCTGGCGCCGCGCTGCTTCTGCGAGCTTATCGAGAAGCGCGGCCGCCTCGGCGAACTTCTCATGATCGCCACTCTTGCGCATCAGCGCATCGCGCAGCGACGATGGACCGCGATCCCAGGCGATCGCGAACAGGTCGTTATCCTCGAAACCGAACAACGGGCTGCGCAGCACCGTTGCCAGCGCAAGATCGTCTTCTGGCAACAGCAACGCGTCGGCGAGCGCGATGAGATCCATCACCGCGATGTGTTCCGACAGCACCAGGCGGTCGGCGCCCGCCACCGCGACGCCTGCATCCTTGAGTGCGCGAATGATCGCTTCGAACAGCTCGCCGCGCTGCCGCACCAGAACCAGAACGTCGCCGTAGCGCGCGGCGCGCCGCTCGATGCCTACCGGTTCACGCCGTTCGACCAGCTCACGAACTGTGCTCGCGATGCGCCGGGCCAGCTTGACCCGCGGGCTCGTTTCACTGACCTGATCGAACGGCGCGTCCCAGCCCTCGATTTCGCGGCGCTCGTCCGGCACCGTCGGTTCCCAGATATCGACCTCGCTGGGCGGTGCATCGGGCAACGCAATGTGCGGCGGAAAGCCGTCACTGTCCGCCGCGACGCTTGCCGCGATCGCCTTATCCTTGAAGACCTCGTCGACTGCGCCAAGCACGCTGTCGCCGGAACGAAACGAATGCTTGAACTCGCGGAAAACGAATTCGAGGTCGGCACCCTTATGCGCCCGCTCGAAATAGCGGCGCATCTCGGCAAATTCCTTCGGCGCAGCATTCTGAAATGAATAGATCGATTGCTTCTCGTCGCCGACCGCGAAGATGGTGCGCGGCGCGGAGCGCGCCCCCGCGCCGGCGGTGAATTCTGCGACCAGTCTCCTGACGATGTCCCACTGCTTGCTGCTCGTATCCTGCGCCTCGTCGATCAAGAGATGATTGATGCCGATGTCGAGCTTGTAATGGACCCAGGCCGCATCGACATTGCCGAGCAATGCTAAACTCTTGTCGATGAGATCGTCATAGTCCAGCAGGCCGCGGCGCGCTTTCTCATTTTGATAACGCGTTAAAACCTCATAGGCGACGGTGAGCAGCGCGGCGGATCGGTCGCGACAGATTACGGCACGCAGGCGATGAAGCAGGGCGCAAACGCGTCCCTGTTCTGCAGCGAGACGCTCGATCAGGTCGGCGTCCTGGATCGCCTTGGTGACGAGAGTCTTTCGCGGCGAACGCGCGTCGCTGGTGCAAAAAATATCAAGATAGGTTTCGACGCGGTCGGTGCGCGACAGCGATGCCAACAGTCCGAACCGCCTTGCTTGCTCCGCGTCGCCCTTACCGCCCCGTGCCAAGGCCGCGGCGAGGGCGGTCCATTCCGTGGGTGTAATGGACGAACCGGCAAAAAACTCCTCTTCGACACTTTCACGGGTCTCGGCCGGACCGAGCCCGAGCGCGCGCGACAGTTCTGCAATCGCGGCTTCGACGTCGCCCGCCTCGATGACCCAGCGGCTGATGGCGTCGCGTCGGTTGATCGCGCCGCGCACGACGTCGCGGAAGGTTTGGTCGGCCGCTGCCGTCATAGCGGTGGCAAGCGCGCGGCCGAGCGAGCCGTCGGGGGTGCGAGCGCCATCGAGCAGAACGGCAAGTGTCAACCGTTCCAGAAGCTGCGTCTGCTCGGTCTCATCCAGCACGGTGAAACGGGCGGCAACGCTTGCTTCGAACGGAAATTGGTGCAGGAGCTGGGTGCAGAAAGCGTGGATGGTCTGAACTTTCAGGCCGCCGGGCGTCTCCAGCGCGCGGGCAAACAATCGCCGCGCCAGCGCCCGTCGCCCGGCATCCGGCAAGATGTCCGAGCGGGCGCGGATCGCGTCGTCGAGTGCGGCATCGTCAAGTGTGGTCCATTCGGCGAGCGTGTCGAACACGCGCTTGGCCATGTTGGCGGCGGCGGCCTTGGTGAAGGTGATGCAGAGGATTTTCTCCGGCTCGACGCCCTTGAGCAGGAGATTGATCACTCGTTGCGCCAGCACATGGGTCTTGCCCGAACCGGCATTGGCGGCAACCCAAGCCGATACGTTCGGATCGGCGACCGCGCGCTGCAACTGCCGAACCTGCCGCGGAATGAGCTCCGGCGATCTCATTCGCCGCTCCAAATGTCATCCTCGCCGCCGGCGCTGGTCCACTCCTTGACGCGCGCGAGATGATCGTAAATGCCGTATTGTGTCGTCCACATCGGATGCACGAGTGAGCGGTATGGTTCGTTCTCGTCATCGAAGCGTCGCGCCAGCACCGTCAGCTTTTCCAGCGCGCGATCGGCTTGGCTGTCCGGAGTGCCGTCCTTGAAAGCGAGCGCCTTGGCTTCGCCGGCCGGCTCGCCGCCCTTGAGGAGCACATAAACCAGCTCGGCAACGGTCGCACCGGCCGCAATATCCGGAAAGCCGCCTTTGCGCAGCATCGCGGCTTCCAGCGTGAGCTGCGGTGCCAGTCCCGTGCGCACCTGCTTTTCGCTGCGCGCGGCGCCGGTCTTGTAATCGAGAATGACATAGCGGCCGTCGGGCCCGCGTTCGATGCGGTCGGCAATGCCGCGCAACTTGAACGACGTTTCATTCAGGGGAATCTCGATCTCGCCGCGGATTTCGGCGAAGATCGCGGCGATGGCGGCACGCCGGTTGGCTTCCCAGCGCGCGAACCAATGCGCAATGCGCGAGAATCGGGGCCACCAGAAAGCGCGTGCCTCCGGGAAATCCTCCAGCGCGGCGAAATGCGGCTCGCCCATCGCGATGAGTTCGCCCGCCGAATCATCCGGCGGCAGTTCCTTGGCAAAGCGCTTGGTGAACTCGCCGATCGCGGCGTGGATGATGGTGCCGCGTTCGGCGGCGCCGGGTTCGGTGTCGACCGCGTCGAGCGGTTTGAGGCGCAAAATGTGTTTGGCATAGATCGTATAGGGATCGCGCAGCCAGTCCTCGATCTCGGTGACCGACAGGCCTTTCGGGCGTGCCGCGCGCGGTGGTTTGGGCGCCGGCTGCGGCGCCGGCACGACTTGCTCGGGCCGATCGAGGTCGCGCGCCCAGACCAGATAATTCTCGCCGCGCGCTACGGCCGTCCGCCATCGCGTGCCGGCAACGGCGGCAAGACGCTGGATAAAGCGCGACGGTACCGTCGGCGTGCCGCCAATCTTGGCGGCGTGGCTGAGGGTGACCTCGCGCGCGCTGAGCAGCTGCGCGAAATCGTGGGCGGAAAGGCCGATGCGGCGCTCGGGCAAATCGAGACCGAGCGCGCGCCGCATCGGCCGGCTCAGCCAGGCTTCATTGTTGCTTTCCGGCGGCCAAGTCCCCTCGACCAATCCGCCGAGTACGACCCGGTCGATTTCAGTCAGGCGCGCTTCAATGGTCCCCAGAATGCGTACCCGCGCGCCGAAGCGGATCGGCGGCCTTATTTTCGTGCCGGCCAGGGCTACGGAGAGCAGTTCGACATAGTCCGATTTCTCGACGGCAACAGCCGCGGCTGCTTCGCTGGTTGCGAGTTCGACAAGGATTTCGTCGAGCTTCTGACCATCCGCACCGGCGAAGGCAGACGCGGTATCGTCCGGTCGCGACAGTGCGGCGAGAACTTCGCGATGGCGCCCGGCAATTCCGCCAAGCGAATGTGACTCACTACCGAGTTCTTCCAGCGGCCTGAAGGCGTTGGCGAGTTGGGTAACAAGGTCCGCCGCGGCGGCAAGTTCGCGCTCGTCGTTTCTGGAGGCCCGGAAGGTTGTCAGTGCGTGCGCCAAACCGCTCGTCCCCGGACGCGGACGCGGGCCGCGCAAGATTGCACGCTCGAGCGCGGTGACGGCGCCTTGCTCGCCAAGCCGCAGCAAAGGGTGCTTGAGCAAGGCAAGGAGCGTCACGGGGGGAGCGCCATCGAGCGCGGCCGCGGCGGCGAGGCGGGCAAAAATTCCCGCCGATGTTTCGGCAAGCGCGTCGCCGCCGGAATCTTCCGCAATAATGTTCCACCGCGCCAAAGCAGCGAGCACGCGCCGGCCGAGCGCGCGGTCGGGTGTGACCAGGGCTGCGGTCTTGCCGTCATGCACGGCTTCGCGCAGCGCGACCGCGATGGCGAGCGCTTCGTCCTCAGGCGTGGCCGCTTCGATGACGGTCAGCGACTGCAGCGCTTGCGCGGCGTACGCTGCGAATGCCGGGTCACCGGCCGTCTGCCGCCACAGATCGGTCGCGGCCGCTGGCCGGAGCGCTTCCGAGACAAGACGTTCGCGTCCGCGCGATTGCTCCAGAATGGCGACGGCGTCGCGGGCGATGCCGATGCGCCCGAGCAAGGCGCGCATGGAAAATTGCGGGTGTCCCGGCGCCGAGCCGATGCCCTTTTTCTCGTCGCCAGCGATCAATCGCCAGGAGTTTTCGTCGAGATCGGTGTCCAGGCCCGGCAGGACCACGGCGCCATGGGGTAGGTGCGCAATCGTGGCGATCAGCTCCGCAGTTGACGGAATCGATCCGGTCGAGCCTGCGGCGATCACCGGCCCGTCGGTCTTTCGCGCAAGCCGCGCCGTTTCAGCTTTGATCAGTCGGTCACGCCGTTCGACGGCCTCAATGTGACCGCGTTCCTTCAAAATCTCCGGCCATTGCTCACGAGCGATCTGTAAAAATCTCAGCGTCAGCTGCCAATAGGCGTCGAACTGATCGGGCACCAGATCGTCGAGGCGGCTCCATGCCACGCCGCGCGTCGTCATGTCGTCGATCAGCCGCGCGAGATCGTCGGCGAGCGCGCAAGTCGCTGCCGGTGTCTGGGCGATTAATGGAGTGCCGCTCGCGCCGTGAAGCTCGGGCGATCGAGCCCACTTCGTGATAAGCTGCGTAAGCAGGAGCCGCCGTTCGAGTGGGCCAAGCGCGGGCGGCAAGTCGAGCGCCTCGGCGGCGATGTCGCCCGCCGCGGCTTCGGCAAAGGCAATCTCGTCCTCGTCGATGTCACCCAGCGCGACAATGCGCGGCAGGATCGCGGCGTCGGCTTTGAGCTCTTCGAGGAAAGCATCGCGCATCAGGCGGCAGGCGCGTCGCGTCGGCAGATAAATCGTTGCCGAGGCAAGCGCCAGCGGATCGTCGGCGACGGCAAAGCCAAGCTTGCCGGCGTTCAACGCCTCGATCAGCGTCGGCAGAAACGGCGCCGATGCCGGTATGGTGAAAACA
The DNA here is from genome assembly GCA_963731805.1 of uncultured Alphaproteobacteria bacterium. Classification (GTDB taxonomy): domain Bacteria; phylum Pseudomonadota; class Alphaproteobacteria; order Rhizobiales; family Xanthobacteraceae; genus BOG-931. The sequence continues at coordinate 87,487 of CAVSWY010000020.1, read as the reverse complement.
CGTGCGGTCATGACGGTGATCGATGAGCCGCGACTAGGGCGGCAACGATCCAATGCGAATATCAGATTTTAGGCCATCGCGGCGAGCGCCGTTTCGGCGGCGGCGACGGCTTCGGGTGTGCCGACATGCATCCAGGTGCCTTCGAGCCGCAACCCGAACAGCCGGCCCGCTTCGCCGGCGCGATCGAACAACTGTGTGAGCGGAAAAGCGCTGGCGGGCGCCGCGGCGAACAGCGCGGGAGAGAGAATCGCAGCGCCGGCATAGATGAAGGGTACGACCTCCTGCTCAGCGCGCCGCTGCAAGCGCCCGTCAGGAAGCATGGCGTAGTCGCCGCGACCCTCATAGCCCAGGCTGCCAGCCGTCGGCGCCAAGAGCAGAAGCGCGTCCATGGACCGGGGATCGAAATTCTCGGCAAGCCGCGCGAAGTTGGGTTTGACGCCGTCCAGCCAAAGCGTGTCCGAATTGACCAGGAAGAAGGGCGCTTCGCCCAGTTGCCGCAGCGCTTTGGCGATGCCGCCGCCGGTGCCCAGCAATTCGCCGCGCTCGTCAGAAATGACGATACGCGGTTTTTGGCGCGCCGCGAGATGCCGCTCGATGGCGTCGGCGAGGTGGTGCACGTTCACGACTACGCGTTCCACGCCGGCATCGGCCAGACGGTCGAGGCCGTAATCGATCAGGCACTTGCCGCCGACTGCGACCAGGGGCTTCGGGATATGGCCGTTATACGGCCGCATGCGCGTGCCCAGCCCCGCAGCCAGCACTATTGCGCTTTTCGGCATCATCGCATTGCCCGCCCAGCGATCGCGATCACTCGAATCCCAATATCATAGCCCATCTGGAGCGGGCACATTTGTGGCGTACCAGGCCCTCAGAGCCGCCAAGGCCGGGTGCGCCAGCGAGCGCTGCAAATAGTTCCAAAGCCGCGGCATATGCTGCAGGTATTGCGCCTTGCCATCGCGCCGGTTGAGCCGGGCGAATATGCCCAAGACTTTTGTCGCCCGCTGCGCCGCCAGCGCCGCGTAAACGCGCGTGAAGCCGGCAGTGTCGAACTCGGGGTCCTGGTCGAGCCGAGATCGCACATACCGGCCGAGCAACGCCATTTCCAGCGCCTCTGGGACATCGACGCGCGCGTCTTGCAGGAGCGAGGCGACATCATAGGCGGCCGGCCCGATCAGCGCGTCCTGAAAATCGAGAACGCCGATCCCGGCAATGTCGTCGCGCCCCGCCAGCCACAGCAGGTTGGGCGAATGATAGTCACGCAACACCCAGGTGGGCGGTGCCGCGATCGCGGGCAACAGCGCCTCGCGCCAGAGCCTGAGGAAATTTGAGCGCGCCACCGTCGTTGCCGGCGCGCCGGCACCGACCAGGTACCAGTCGAGCAGCAGCTCGGCTTCAATCAGGAACGCTTCGTTGTCATAAGGGGGCAGCCGGTAAGCGAGCTCGGATGTCACTGGCAGCGTGTCCGGCAATTCCTGGCCATGTAGCGCGGCCAGAAGATCGATCGCCGTGGCGTAGCGCTCCTCGAGCGGCGCCGGCGGATCGCCGGCAACGACACGATCGTTGCCAAAATCCTCCATAACGATCAGGCCGTGTTCAAGATCGGCATGGAGAATTTCCGGCGCTGACAGGCCGAGGTCGCGTAAGCCGCCCGCCACGGCGATGTAGGGCACGATGTCCTCGGCCAGATGCGCGATGGCGCTATAGGGCTTGCCGTCGTGGACTGGCGGCCCGTCCGGCCGGCGCGGTGCGTTCATCAGGACAAAGGTCTGGCCGTTTAACGCGAGCCGTTCGAAGATGCGCGTCGAGGCGTCACCCTGCATCCGTGCGCGCTCGGCTTCACCGAAACCGGCTTCGTCGAGGAAGGCGCGGATGCGGGCGATACGCTCTACGCGCGGTACGAAGCTGCCGTAACCGACGCAGCGGACGTTTCGCATGTCGGGGCCGCCCGCAGGCGCGAGCGTGAACGCGATGTCGAGGCGGTCGGGCGGCAGAAATCCGGCGGCGCGGTCGGGCCATTCCATCAGCACCACGGCGCCGTCGGGCAGATCGTCGAAACCGAGTTCGGCGAGCTCCGCCGTTCCGGCCACCCGGTAAAGATCGGCGTGAACGAGAATGAGGCGCGGCAGCTCATAGGTTTGCAGGAAAGTAAAGGTCGGGCTCGGCACTTCGATCGTATCTTCGCCGGCGACGTGGCGGATCAGTGCGCGCGCGAAGGTCGTCTTGCCGGCGCCGAGATCGCCCGACAGCGTGATGAGGTCGCCGGGCTCCAGCGCGGTGGCGATGTCGATCGCCAAGCGCCGCGTCGCCTCCTCGTTTGCCAATGTCACAGTAAAGCTTGCGCCACCGGGGGTGGTCAGAAGCATTGCTACTCCGCGGCCGTCAGCGTGGCGGTTTCAGTGAGCGGGAATGTACATGTCACGGTGGTGCCTTGTCCCACGGACGACATGATCGTCACCGTCCCGCCATGCAGTTCGACGAAGGAGCGGACCAGGGAAAGTCCGATTCCCGGGCCGCGGTGCTGCGATCCCAGCGAGTGGGTCTCGAACCAGTCGAACACCTTGTCCAGGACTTGCGGTGGAATGCCGGGCCCCTGGTCGGTGACCGAAAAGATCACCGCGTCGGCGGTGCGCGCGGCGGACAAGGTCACGGTTGCGCCGCCGGGCGAAAAGCTCACGGCATTGGCCAGCAGGTTGAAGAGAATCTGCCGCAGGCGCAGCTTGTCGGCGATGAAGCTGCCGATACCGGCGGGCGCGCTGATGTCCAATGCAAGGCCGGCGCTCACCAGCCGATCTTGCACGCCCTCGGCGGCCGCCGCCATGGTTTCGAGGATGTCGACCGGGCCGAGGCTCAGCTGCATGCGTCCGGCATCGATAGTCGCCAGATCGAGAATGTTGTTGATCAGCGCCAGCAAGGTATTCGTCGAGACGGTGATGTAATCGAGATATTCGCGCTGCTTTTCCGCGAGCGGCCCGGTGGCCGGATCGCCGAGCAGGTGGACGAAACCGATGATGTTGGTCAGCGGCGAGCGCAGCTCGTAGGACACGTGATGAACGAAATCGATCTTGATCTTGTCGGCGTCTTCGAGCGCCTCGTTGCGTTCGCGCAGCGCGCGCTCGACATTGACCGAGTCGGTGACGTCGTGGAACGTGACCAAAGTGGCGCCGTCGGGCAGCGGCACGGCGGTGCAATCGACAACGCTGCCGTCGCGGCGCTCGAGACGGCCCGGTATGGCTTCGCGACTGTCCATCGCAGTGATGACGTCGCGCAACGCCCGCCAAGAGGGGGCGTCGCCGTGCAGCGGCTGGCATAGCGTGGTGATCTTTTCGATATGCGGCCGCTCGGCGAGCGCGCCGGCCGACAGCCGCCACATCCGGGCGAAGGCGGCATTGTGCAGCCGCAGCCGGCCGTCGCTGCCGAACACCGCAACGCCTTCGGCGAGATTGTCGAGCGTTTCGCCCTGAACGCGGATCAATTCCTCAAATCGGCGTTCTAGATCGAGTCGCTCGGTGACGTCGTGGAACAGATAAGTGACGCCGCCGTCCGGATTGAGCGTGGTGACGACACGCAAGGTCCGTCCACCGGGCAAATGCCACGTATGGTCTTTGGCTTCGACGGAGCGATAGGCCTCATGCAACTCCGCCTTCCACTGGCGGAAATCCTGTTCCTCCGGCAGCTTGCGCGCCGCTCGCAAGGCCTCGATCACCGCCGAATTGGTCGGGCCGTGATCGAGGAAGGCGGCGTCGAGGTCCCACAGCGCGCGATAGGCGGCGTTATAAAAGCTCAGCCGGTGATCGGCGCCGAACATGGCGACGCCAGTGGAGAGCTGGTCCAGCGTGCGGCGGTGAGCGTCGGCGAGGCGCGTGAGCGCGCCGTGCAGCGTTTCCACTTCGGTAACGTCCATGCCGATGCCGGCGCTGCCGGTGTCGGTGCGAAAATCGAGCACGTCGAAGGTTCGTCGCGTGCCGGCGGCAACGGCGCGCAGCCGACCGGTGTAGGAGCCGCCGCCGCTGGCGCGCGTCTGCGCGATGGTTTCGCGCGCGGCGCTGTCAAGCAATTCGAGGCGGCGCGCGATGGCATCGGCGGCATTTTTGGCTTCGACGGCGCGCGTGTAAGCGGTGTTGACGAAGGTCAGATGCCCCGCAGCATCGCGCGTCCATATCGGCGACGGCAGTTTCTCGGCGAGCGCGCGCAGCGCCGCGAGTTCGGTCGATTGCCGTTCGTAGCGGCCGACCAGATCGACAAGCTCGCGCTTGATGCCGCTGGCATCTTTGAGGCGCAGCACCGCGCGGCCGCCGATGGCGCGGCCTTGCGCCTCGATCGGATGACCGGCGAGCGTCGTGAGCGTCATCGAAAACGCTTCGCCGCGCGCCCGCAATGCGTCCACCGCGCGCTCTATGGCGCTTGCTTTGCCGGCATCAAGCCAGCTGCCGAATGCCAGCACCCGATGGGACGCGGAGACGCCCAAGGCCGAGAGATCGCCGTCGATGCCCGGCTCGTCGGAACCTGCCGGCCAATCCACGACGATCTGCGGCTCGGAAAGGATCACCGCGTTGGCGCGATCGAGCTCGTCGCGAAGCCGTGTGAACTCATCGTGCGACCACGCTTCCAATCGCGCCGCGCGCGCGCGTGTGCGCAGCAGCATGATGGCGGTAACGACGGCAAATAAGATGACGCCGACGATGAGTGCAAAGAACGCGATCTCGTGCTGGTCGATGCTGCGATGCGCGGTCAAGACGAGTTCTTGCAGCGACAGCGCCGGCTGTTCGGCCGCGGTCGCGGGAAACGGTGCAATGGCGCCGATCGCCGCCAGGAATCCGCCGATTCCTTGCGTGCACCGCCGATGCGCATAGCCCCGGCTCGTCCGGATTATGTCCGGCATGCCCCTTCGCCTCTGCTGGCTGCCGCTCTCTCGCCAGCCCCCTCCCTTCCCCCGTTTGCGGAGGAGGAAGGGGAGGGGCAGAGCCCGCGAATCGGACGACTTTACTCTCAAGCGGAATCGCGCCGAAAGAGTCCAGATCGTGAACGAGAGCCTGGTTGCCCCTAGGGCTAGCCGGCACCGCGGCTCGGCTTGCTTAGAGCCTGCGCATCGCGCGCCATGTCTTCCAAATTGATGCGGGAGAGCGCGACGCCGAATTCGGTTTCGGCATTGGCCATGGCGGGCAGAACGATCTTCAGCAAAAGCTCGGAGCCGGCATCAGGCAATTCGCTGTCTTCGACGGTGCGAGCGGCGCGCAGTATGTCATTTGCCGTAACGCGCCTGCGGTCGCGGGCAAGCTCATAACCGCCGCGTGGCCCGCGAACGCCGCGCAAAATTCCACAGCGTACGAGCGCTTGCAGAACGGGCTCGAGATGTCGGGGGGGGCAAGCCGTGGCGCGCGGCTAACGTCTTCGCGGAAATCGGCTGTCCATGCTCTTGCATCGCGACATCGATAACTGCCGCGACGGCGAGAACTCCTTTTCGAGGCAGCAGAGGCATCGAGGAGAACAAACGCCTTTGAGCGGAGATTAGTTCATTTCCAGCGCTAATATCTTACACGCCGTGTGCGGTCTAGTTTAACTTCAGTTTAGTTGTGCTTAATTGCGGTCCCGGTAGAACCGAATCCTGCGGCCTGACGTTCAGTCGCGTTTAGTTCGGTGCATTCAACAAGAACAACTTGTTGTATCGGAGCGATTACAAGCTGTGCGATCCGCATTGCCCGTGTGATTACGACAGTTTCAGCGCCATGATTAACAAGAATGACTTGTAATTCTCCCCGGTAGTCGGCGTCGATGGTTCCGGGAGCATTTAACACTGTGACGCCATGGTGAAGGGCCAAGCCGGAGCGCGGCCGGATTTGACCTTCGCTGCCAGGTGGTAATGCAATCGCGATTCCCGTGGGGATCATGGCGCGACCGCCTGGAGTGATCGCCACCGGCGCGTCGGCCGCCACCGCGGCAAGAAGATCGAGTCCGGCGGCAAGCGCGCTTTGATAGGCCGGTAACGGCAGATCGGCGCCGTGCGGCAAGCGCATGATGCGCAGCTCCGTGCTCACCGTTTGTCTCCTTCAAGCTCGGTCGCAATCCGCTCGATGAGCATGCGGGCGACGTCGTCTTTCGATTGCTGCGGCCAGGACTCCACGGCCGTCGGCGTGATCAAGTGAATCGTATTGCTGTCACCGCCCATGATGCCGGTCGCCGGCGAGACGTCATTAGCGAGGATCCAGTCGCAGCCTTTCTTGGCAAGCTTGGCCTCGGCATTGGCGATGACGTGATCGGTTTCGGCGGCGAAGCCGATGACGAGCCGCGGCCGGTCGGATTTGCGATGTGCGATCGTCGACAGGATATCGGGGTTCTCGATCAGCTTGAGCGTCGGCGTGCGGCCCTGCTGTTTCTTGATCTTGGTCGTGCTCGGCTCCGCGGCACGCCAATCGGCGACGGCGGCTGCAAAGATAGCAATGTCGGCCGGCAGCGCCTTCTCGACCGCGTCCAGCATTTGCCGCGCCGTCCCGACCTTGATGACGGCAACGCCGGCCGGATCGGGCACGGCGACCGGGCCGCTCACCAAAACCACGTCGGCGCCGGCCGCGGCTGCAGCCGCGGCAATGGCGTGACCCTGCTTGCCAGACGAGCGATTGGCGATAAAGCGCACTGGATCGATCGGCTCGCTGGTCGGCCCTGAGGTGACCAGCACGCGCCGGCCCGACAGCGCTCCGGCGCGCTGCAACAGCGCTTCGACGGCAGCGACGATTTCCAGCGGCTCGGCCATGCGGCCCAAGCCCGTTTCGCCGCGCTCGGCCATCGCGCCGGCATTTGGCCCGACGAGGTGAACGCCATCCGCCGCGAGCTGCGCCAGATTGCGTTCCGTCGCCTTGGCCGCCCACATGTACGGGTTCATCGCCGGCGCGATGAGGATCGGCTTGTCGGTTGCCAGCAGCACTGCGGTGGAGAGATCGTCGGCATGGCCGCCGGCCATTTTTGCGATCAGGTCCGCGGTCGCCGGCGCCACGATAGTGAGATCGGCATCGCGCGCGAGGCGAATGTGGCCGACGTCGAATTCGCTCTGCGGATCGAACAGATCGGTATAGGCGCGTTCGCCGGCGAGCGCGCCGACGGCAAGCGGCGTGACGAAATGCTGCGCGGCTTGGGTCAGGACGCAGCGCACGCTTGCGCCACGGTCTTGCAGGCGGCGGATGAGGTCGAGCGACTTATAGGCGGCGATGCCGCCGCCGATGATGAGCAAAATGCGCGGGCCATCCGGCCGCACAGCCGACGACTTTTTCGGAGTCGCTGGCGTGCCCGGTTCGAATCGTTCGAGGATATCGCGGCCGGCGTCCTCGGCCGCTGCCTTGAGGATTGTCCGCACCTCGTCTTCCATCGAGCGGCCGTGGCGCGCCGCGCGCAGCCGCAACAGCTTCTTCAGCTTGTCGTCAAGCTGGCGGACTGTGAGGCTGGCCACTGGCATTTCCCATCGTTACATCAAGACATTACCGCCAATGTGATTGCATTGCAATCATTGCTATCAATGCTTCAAAGCAAGCCACAGCAGGACGGCCGCGATGACCCAGAGTGCGCCCACAGTCCACCGCGTCAGACGCGCTTCATCCCTCTTGATCTCGGCGACGGCTTGCGGCGACAGCAGCAGGAGGCCTTCGCGAGTGATCTCGTCCAACCGTTCGAGCACTCGGGCGCCCTGTGTCAGCAGTTCAGGTACGTTGCCGAGGAAGCGTCTGATTTCGCCGATTCCTTGGGCGGCGCCTTCGAGCCTGCCTGCCGGCCCGAGATTGCGCTCCATCCACTCGCGCACCACCGGCTCCGCCGTGCTCCACATGTCGAGCTTGGGATCCATCGAGCGCGCCACGCCTTCGACCACGACCATGGTTTTCTGCAGCAGCAGCAGTTCCGGCCGCGTGCGCATGTCGAACAGCCCGGTTACCTCGAACAGCAGCGTCAGCAGCTTCGCCATCGAAATATCTTCGGCGGTGCGGTTATGGATCGGCTCGCCGATGGCGCGGATAGCCTGGGCAAATTCTTCGATGGAATGGTTTGGCGGCACATAGCCGGCCTCGAAGTGGACTTGCGCCGTGCGGTAATAATCGCGGGTGATGAAGCCGTGCAGGATTTCCGCGAGGAATAGCCGCTCCTTGGCGCCGAGCCGTCCCATGATGCCGAAGTCCACGGCGATCAACCGGCCGGCATCGTCGACGAACAGATTGCCGGGATGCATGTCGGCGTGAAAGAAACCGTCGCGCAGCGCGTGGCGCAGAAATGTCTGGATCAAGGCGCGGGCGAGCTGCGGCAGATCGAAGCCTTTGGCCACCAACCGCGCCCGGTCGGATAGCGGCGTCGCGTCGATCCATTCCAATGTCAGCACTTCCTTGGTGGTGCGGTCCCAGTCGACCGCCGGCACGCGAAAATCCGGATCGTCCTTGGTATTCTCGGCCATTTCCGAAAGCCCCGCCGCTTCCAGGCGGAAGTCCATTTCGACCATGACCGAGCGGCGCAGGGTGTCGACCACTTCGATGAGCCGCAACCGCCGCGCTTCGGCGGAGAGATTTTCGGCGTGTTGCGCGGCGAAGGCAAAGGCGGCGAGATCGGCGTGAAAGCGCCGTTCGACGCCCGGCCGCAAGACCTTCACGGCAACGGCGCGCGGCGAGGCTCCTGTCGCTATTGTGGCGCGATGGACCTGGGCAATGGAAGCGGCCGCCACCGGCGGTCCGAAGCTTGCGAACACGGCCGTGACCGGCCGGCCGAATGAGGCGGCAATGACCGCCTCGGCCTCGGCTTGCGGGAACGGCGGCATCTGATCTTGCAACCGCTCAAGATCCCGCGCCAAGGCGACACCGACCACGTCCGGACGTGTTGCCAAGAACTGGCCGAGCTTGACATAACTTGGGCCCAGGCGGCTGAGCGCGGTCGACAGTCGCGTCTCAGCGGGGCCGGTCGAACGCCGCTCGAACAGCCGGGCCATTCGCAAAAACGGACGCGCCGGCGGCGGCACCATTGCAGGATCGATCGCGCCGAACACGCCCTCGCGGGCAAATACGAAGCTGGCGCGGCCAAGTCGAATAAGGTGCGCGGTGCCGGAGATCACAAACGCCAACCAGAATGCAGCGCGACGATGCCGCCGCTCATCGATTGAAACGCGACGCGGGCGAAGCCCGACGCCCGCATCATCCCGGCAAAAGCTTGCGGGTCCGGAAAACGGCGGATCGATTCCACCAGATAGCGGTAGGATTCAGCATCGCCGGTCACCGCGCGGCCGAGCGCGGGAATGACGTTGAACGAATAAAAATCGTAAAGCCGGTCGAGGCCCGGTACATCGACCGCGGAGAATTCGAGGCACGCGAATTTTCCGCCGATCCGGAGCACGCGATAGGCTTCGGCCAGAGCCCGTTCGATGCGCGGCACATTGCGGATGCCGAAGGCGATGGTCACGGCGTCGAAGCTTCTGTCGGCGAACGGCAGCGCCTCGGCATTGGCTTCGGCGAATGTGATTGCATCGTCGAGCGAACGCGCGGCCGCGCGCTCGCGGCCGATTTCAAGCATAGCGGCATTGATATCGCAGACCGTCGCCCGCGTTTGCGTGCCGCCGCGCGCAATCACGCGAAAGGCGACGTCGCCGGTGCCGCCGGCGATGTCGAGGAGCGCAAAGGGGCCATTCCTCGGCGGATCAATCGCGGTGACCAACGCATCCTTCCAGGCCCGATGCAGCCCGAGCGACATCAGGTCGTTCATCAGGTCGTAGCGGTGCGCGACGCTGTGGAACACCTCGTCGACGAGGCTCTGCTTATCCTCGATCGATACTTCCCGGGCGCCGAAATGAGCGGTCTCTATCATCGCCAATCCTCTAACGTCAGCATAGCGCGGCGCGCTTAGTGACGCTATGTGTTTGAAAATTAACTACGCTGCCGCGCATTAATACTGAAAGAGGCAATGCCCGAACTTCCCGAAGTCGAAACAGTCCGCCGCGGCCTTGAGCCGGCCATGGAAGGCAAGCGCTTTACCAAGGTCGAGGTCCGTCGTGGCGATCTGCGCTGGCCGCTGCCCAAGGATTTTGCCCAGCGGCTTCAAGGCAGGACCGTGACCGGCATCGTTAGGCGCGCCAAATATCTGCTCGCGGATTTATCGTCCGGTGACGTGCTGCTGATGCATCTCGGCATGTCGGGCTCGTTTCATGTCTTTCGCGAAAAGGGCCGGCAGCTCGGCCGCTACCATCACCAGCGCGAGAAACATGTCGCCCACGATCATGTCGTCTTCCACATGTCGTCGGGAGCCACCGTGACTTTCAACGACCCGCGCCGTTTCGGCTCGATGAAGCTCGTGCCGCGCGCCAAGCTCGATGACGAGCCGCTTCTAAAAGGACTCGGCCCCGAGCCGCTTGGCAACGCATTCGATGCCGCCATGCTGGCGCGTGCCTGCCGAGGCAAGAAGACGAGTCTGAAGGCGGCTTTGCTGGACCAGCGTATCGTCGCCGGGCTCGGCAATATCTATGTCTGCGAAGCGCTTTATCGCGCGCGGCTTTCCCCCAAAAGAATGGCGTCGACGATCGCCGACAGGAAAGGCGAGCCGAACGAGCGCGCCGAGCGGCTGGTGGAGGCCATCAAGGCGGTGCTCAACGAGGCGATCAAGAGCGGCGGCTCGTCACTGCGCGACCACCGGCGCACCGACGGCGATCTCGGCATGTTCCAGCATAATTTCCGCGTCTATGATCGCGAGGGTGAACCGTGCCAAACGCCCAACTGCGGCGGCACCGTCAAGCGCATCGTGCAGAACGGCCGCTCGACGTTTTATTGTCCGGCGTGCCAGAAATAGCCGGGGAGACCGTCATCCATGAGCAATGACAGCATCATCGTAGAGACCCGCGGCCGGGTCGGTCTCGTCCGGCTCAATCGTCCGCAAGCGCTCAATGCGCTCAACAGCGCGCTGATGCGGGAGCTTGCCGACGCCGTGGCCGGCTTCGACGCCGACGGCGCTGTCGGCTGCATCGTTGTAACCGGTTCGGACAAGGCATTTGCGGCCGGCGCCGATATCAAGGAAATGGCGGACAAGGCCTTTACCGAGGTCTTTCTCGGCGATTTCGCCGCGAACTGGCACCGTGTCGCTGAAGTCCGCAAGCCGGTGATCGCTGCGGTCGCCGGCTTTGCGCTCGGCGGCGGCTGCGAGCTTGCCTTGCAATGCGATCTCATCATTGCCGCCGACAATGCCAAATTCGGCCAGCCGGAAATCAAGCTCGGGATCATTCCAGGCATCGGCGGCACGCAGCGGCTGACGCATGCGGTCGGCAAGGCCAAGGCGATGGACCTGATCCTCACCGGGCGCATGATGGACGCGCAGGAGGCCGAACGTTCGGGCCTGTTGGCGCGCATCGTGCCGCTGCAAAACCTGCTCGAAGAGGCGCTCAAAGTTGCCGAGACTATCGCCTCGATGTCGCTACCATCGGTGCTGGCGGCGAAGGAGGCGGTCAACCGCGCCTTCGAGACCTCGCTCGCCGAGGGCGTGCGCTTCGAGCGCCGCGTCTTTCACTCGTTGTTCGCGACACATGACCAGAAGGAAGGCATGGCGGCCTTCATCGAAAAGCGGCCGCCGAAGTTCGAGCACAGATAGCCCCGGCGCGCGCCGTCCGGACCTACTATATTGCCGGCATGTTGACTGACGACGAGCTTGAGCGGTATGCGCGCCATATCGTGCTGCGCGAGGTGGGCGGCCCCGGTCAGGCCGCGCTTGGCCGCGCGCGCGCGCTGGTTATCGGCGCCGGGGGGCTCGGGACGCCGGTGCTGCTTTATCTCGCTGCCGCTGGGGTTGGCACTCTTGGCGTCGTCGACGACGATGTAGTGGCGCTGTCGAATTTGCAGCGGCAGGTCATTCACACCACGCCGGATATCGGCGCACCCAAAGTCGATAGCGCTGCGGCGATGATCCAGCGTCTCAATCCGCATGTCGCGGTGAATCAGTACAACACCAGGCTGAACGCGAAGAACGCGCTCGAAATAATCGGTGGCTATGACATCGTCGCCGACGGGTCCGACAATTTTGCCACACGCTATCTGGTGTCGGATGTCTGCTATTTCGCCAAGAAGCCCCTGGTTACTGCCGCGCTTGGCACGTTCGACGGCACGCTCACCACCATCCGCGCCCACGAGCGGGACGCCGATGGCAAGCCAAACCCGACCTACCGCTGTCTGTTTCCCGAGCCGCCGCCGCCCGGCACCGTGCCGGCTTGCGCCGAAGCCGGCGTTCTCGGCGCGCTGGCCGGCGTCATCGGCTCGATGATGGCGCTCGAGGTGATCCGCGAGATTGTCGGCTTCGGCGAGAACCTGGTCGGCCGCCTTGTCATGCTCGACGCGCGTGCCATGCGCTTCGAGACCCTGCGCTATGGCTGGGACCCAGCGAACCCGCTGTCAGGCGAGAAGCCGACGATTCGAGATCTATCAGTTCACACCTAAATTCCTGTTACCGGCTCTGCTTGTGATAGACGCTGTTCGGCCGCATGTCGGTTGCCGACGCCACCCGGTTCGTCATGTTGAAGAAGCCCGCGACCGCGGCGATATCCCAAATGTCGCGATCGGAAAAGCCGGCACGACGCACGCGTTCACGATCTTCCTCCTCGACCAGCCAGGGCTCGGCGGTCAGCTTGACGGCAAAATCGAGCATGGCGCGATGCCGCTTCGACAGCCGCGTGGCGCGATAATTCATGACCATCAATTCGCCGAGCGGCGGGTCGCCGGAAAGCTGGCGCACGGCGGCGCCATGAGCGACCAAGCAATAATAGCAGCGATTATGCGCCGACACCGCGACCGCGATCATCTCGCGCTCGAGCTTGCTCAAGCCCGACGGCGCCAGCATCAGATCGTTGTACATGGCGACGAAGGCGGAAAGCTTGGCCGTGTCGAAGGCGTAGGCCTTGAGCACGTTCGGTACGAAGCCGAGCTTTTCCTCGCACTTGGCAAAATAGGCCGCCATGTCGGGCGAAAGCGGCGCTGGCGGAAGCTCAAGCGCGGTAATCACCGTGTCATCGTTTGCCGCCGCGCTCGGCTGCGCTTTGGCGCCGGAAGGCGCCGTCTTAGTGCTACGCTTTGCCATCGGGATGATTTCCATTGCGCCGCTCCATCGGCGGCGGACGTAACTATATCAGGTGCATAAAATAGCGCCGTGCAGTGGGAGCGAATGCACTCGGCCAGTGAGTAATATCCCAAGGAATCTAGTGAGATAGGGGATACATGGACAACCAGCATCTTCCCCGCGACGGCGCTGATTATGCCCGTACGGCATTGCTCGATGCGGCCACCGCCTCGCTGGCAAAGCGACGGCCCGACATCCCGAAGGACTTTGTCCCCGAGCTGTTCGGCGTTGCCGTACCGGAGGACATCGAGCGCTACAGCGCCGAGGTTCTTGCCGGCATCGCCGAGCGGTCGTGGGCATTCCTCCTCGAACGCACAGCCGGTGTACCAAAAATCCGCTTCGAGCCGGCCTCGGCGCCGGCAGGCACCGCGGTGCTTGAGATCGTCAACGACGATATGCCGTTCCTGGTCGATTCCGTCGTCGGCGAACTTAATCAGCGTGGCCTCGATATTCGTTTATTCGTCCATCCGGTATTCACGGTCGAGCGCGACTCCGCGGGCAAGCTGACCAGATTTATGCCGGCGCTGAGGGGCGGTGGTTCGCGCGAAAGCTTTATCCATCTGCATGTCGAAGGCGCGGACGATGCCGCGCAGCGCAGTGAAATCGTCCGGACGCTCGACGGCGTGCTCGCCGACGTGCGCGCCTGCGTGCAGGATTGGCGGCCGATGCTGGCGCGGATTCGCGGCGTCATCGCCGAGCTAAGAGAAAATCCACCGCCGCTTCCGGTCGATGAGATTGCCGAAGCCATTCAGTTCCTGGAATGGATCGCTGAGGATAATTTCACGTTCCTTGGCGCGCGGGATTTTGCTTTCACCCCCACGGGCGACGTGCTCGAGCCGGACTTTGCGACCGGTCTTGGTCTGTTGCGGTCGCGCGATGTCGGCGCGCTGCAGCGTTGGAACGAACCGCTGACCATGACGCCGGAGATCCGCGCGTTCTTGGAGGAGCCAAAACTCCTCATCGTCACCAAATCGACGGTGCGCTCTCCGGTGCACCGCCGCGTCCCGCTTGATTACATCGGCATCAAGCGTTTCGATCGCTCCGGCAAGCTCGTCGGCGAACATCGCTTCTGCGGCCTGTTCACCTCGACCGCCTACACGCAATCGGCGCGCACCATTCCGTATCTGCGCCGCAAGACGGACGGCATCATCCGCCGCGCCGGTTTTGATCCGTCGAGTCATTCCGGCAAGGCGCTGGTCAATGTGCTCGAGACCTATCCACGCGACGAGCTGTTCCAGATCGGCGAAGACTCGCTCTATCAGTTCGCGCTGGACGTGCTGCAGCTCGACGAACGGCCGCGCGTACGCGTGCTGCCGCGTTATGACCGGTTTGACCGCTTCGTGTCGGTGCTGGTCTATATTCCGCGCGACCGCTATGGCGGCCAGATCAGGGCAGCGATCGGCAATTACCTGGCCGCGACGTTTAACGGCCAACTGAGCGCCTATTATCCGTTCTTCCCCGAAGGGCCGCTGGTGCGCGTGCACTACATCATCGTGCGTTCCGGCGGCGCGACGCCCAATCCGGACCGCGACACGCTCGATCGGGGCGTTGAAGCCATTGTGCGGAGCTGGACCGACGGGCTGCGTGAAGCGCTAGCGGTGGGTCACGACCCGGCTCTTGGGCGTGCGCTGTTCGCGCGTTATCGCGACGCATTCCCGATCGATTATCGCGAGGTTTATCCCGCAACCACCGCGGTCGGCGATATTCGCGTCATGGAGGGTCTCACACCGGAGCATCCGCTGGGCGTCGATTTTTACCGCCAGGGCGGCGCGGCGCCATCACGCGCGGGCCTCAAAATGTTCAGCCATAACCGGGCCATTTCGCTCTCCGAGCGCGTGCCGGTGCTGGAGAATATGGGCTTCCGCGTCCTCGACGAACGCACCTACCATATCCGGCCCGCCGGCGCGGCCGAGGTCTGGTTTCACGACATGGAACTGGAAAGCGCATCGGGTCAGCCGATCGATCTCGCCACGCTCGAAGCGCGACTGGAGGCCTGCTTCCTCATCGTGATGAGAAAGAAGGCGGAGAGCGACGGCTACAACGCGCTGGTGCTGGCGGCCGGACTGGGCTGGCGCGACGTTGCATTGATCAGGACCATTTCGCGTTTCCTGCGCCAGATCCGCGTGCCCTATTCCCAGGATTATATGTGGACGACGCTGCGTAAATCTCCCGGCATTGCCACGCAGATCGTAAGCCTTTTTCAGACGCGCTTCGATCCGCATTTGGGCGTCGCGGCGCTTGAGCGCACAGGGCGAGAGACCGCGCTCGCCGCGGAAATTGAAGCGGCGCTGCAGGCTGTTGAGGGCCTCGACGAAGACCGTATCCTCCGTCATTTCGTCAACGCGGTCGCGGCCGCCATTCGCACCAATTTTTACCAACTCGGCCGCGACGGCCGCGCCAAGGAGCTTATCGCGATCAAGTTTGCCAGCCGCAAAGTCGACGCCATGCCGCTGCCGCGGCCGCTCTACGAGATCTTCCTTTATTCGCCGCGGGTCGAAGCGGTGCACTTGCGCTTCGGCAAGGTGGCGCGCGGCGGCATTCGCTGGTCGGATCGGCCGCAGGATTTCCGCACCGAGGTCCTCGGTCTGGTCAAGGCGCAGAACGTCAAGAACGCGGTGATCGTGCCGGTCGGAGCCAAGGGTGGTTTCGTGCCGAAATTTCTGCCGGCCGGTGGATCGCGAGAGGCCATCCAGGCGGAAGGTATCGCCACTTACAAGATGTTCATCTCAACGATGCTCGACATCACCGACAATATCGGACCCGGAACGACCGGCGTGATCCCGCCGTCCGACGTTGTGCGTCACGATGGCGACGATCCCTATCTCGTGGTCGCAGCCGATAAGGGCACCGCGACGTTCTCCGACATCGCCAATGAGCTCGCGATCGCGCACGATTTTTGGCTCGGTGATGCCTTCGCCTCCGGCGGCTCGGCCGGCTACGACCACAAGAAAATGGGCATCACCGCGCGCGGCGCCTGGGAATTGGTCAAGCGCCATTTTCAGGAAATGGACGTCGATACCGCGACCGTGCCGTTCACCGTCGTCGGCATCGGTGATATGTCGGGCGACGTGTTCGGCAACGGGCTGTTGCGCGAGAAAACGACCAAGCTTCTTGCCGCGTTCGACCACCGCGATATTTTCATCGATCCAGATCCCGATCCGGAACGCAGCTTTGCCGAGCGCCGACGTCTGTTCGATCTGCCGCGCTCCAGTTGGCAGGATTACGACAAAACGCTGATCTCCAAAGGCGGCGGCGTTTATCCACGCACGGCCAAGGAAATCAGGCTTTCGCCGGAAGTGCAGAAGCTGTTCGGCGTTGGCGAGCGCCTTACGCCTGCGGATTTGATCCGGGCCGTGCTGAAAGCGCCGGTCGATCTGATTTTCTTCGGCGGCATCGGAACTTACGTTCGCGCTGCGGGCGAGAGCGACGAGGCGGTCGGCGATCGTGCCAATGACGCCGTTCGGATCGCCGGCGGCGATTTGCACTGCAAGGTGATCGGCGAGGGCGCCAATCTCGGCATGACCCAGCGCGGCCGCATCGAAGCGGCTTTCCATGGCGTGCGGCTCAATACCGACGCCATCGACAATTCCGCCGGTGTGAACACCTCCGACATGGAGGTCAATATCAAGATCGCGCTGAGCATTCCGTTGCGCGACGGCCGACTGACCATGGCAGCGCGCAATGCATTCCTGGCCGAGATGACCGACGAGGTCGCCCATCTCGTGCTGCGCAATAATTATTTGCAGACGCTGGCACTCTCGCTCGCGCAGCGCCGCGGCCTGGAGGATTTCGGCTTCCTGCAGCGACTGATCCAGACGCTGGAGGCGCGCGGCCTGCTCGATCGTGCTGTGGAATTTTTGCCCGACGACATGCAGCTTGCCGAGCGGCGCCGGCGGTCGGAGCCGTTCACGCGGCCAGAGCTTTCGGTGCTGCTCGCTTACGCCAAGCTGACGCTTTGCGAGGACTTGCTTGAATCCGCGGTCCCAGACGATCCGTACCTCGCACGCGAGCTCGGCCGTTATTTTCCCAAGGCGATCGACGTACGCTTCCCCGATGCACTCGAGCATCACCGGCTGCGCCGCGAGATCATCGCCACCCATCTCGCCAACTCGATGATCAACCGCGGCGGTCCGTCCTTGATCGTGCGCATCGCCGACCAGACCGGGGCCGCGCCGTCGTCGGTCGCCTCGGCCTTCGCCGCGGTGCGCGATAGTTACAGTATGACCGCCTTGAACAGCGCGATCGACCGTCTCGACAATAAGATCCCCGGCAAGCTGCAACTCGATCTCTATGCGGCGGTCCAGGATCTGCTGCTTGATCGCATCGTCTGGTTTTTGCGCAATGTCGATCTTTCCAAAGGGCTTGCAGATCTTGTGGCGCACTACCGCGACGCCATTGCCGCGGTCGATGCCGCCCTCGACGACGCGCTGTCGCAGGACCTCCGTGAGGCGCGCGCGGCGCGGCGTCGGCAACTCACTGTCGCCGGGGTACCCGACGAGCTCGCGAGCCGCATCGCCGATCTGCGTGCGTTGACCGCGGCGCCAGATATCGTTCTGGTCGCCGATCGCACCGGCAAGCCGATCGCCGAGGTCGCGGCGACCTATTTTGCCGCAGGCACGTTCTTCCGCCTCGACCGCATCGCCAGTGCCGCGAGCACCATCCCAATCGCCGATTATTTCGACCGGCTGGCGCTCGATCGCGCGCGGGATACGATCGGCGATGCCGAGCGCCGGCTTACCGCCGCCATGGTCGGCAATGGCGCAAACGGCGCCGGCGCCGTTGAGGCTTGGGTGGCACCGCGCAAGAACGAGGTGGAGCGTATCCGCGGCGCGATCCACGAGATCGCCAACTCCGGTTTGACGCTGTCAAAGCTTTCGGTGGCCGCGAGCCTGCTCGGCGACTTGGTGAAAAACTAATCGCAATCGACCGCCGGCCGAATCTGCACAAAAAAGAACCCCAAGCAGATACGCCGCTTGGGGTCCTTAAGTTGTTGCCTCAACTCAGGCTTATCTGACCGAGCGACGGGGTGTCGGGGGATGGGGAGCCGCTCGGTCGGGCCTTCATAGCCCGCAGATAGTGGTGCGCTCCGCAGATGCAATGCAGATCACGGATTAGTGTGATTCACTGCGGCATTCCGCGCAGGCGTCACTGATCGCTGATACAGACGCAAGGCATGCGCAGGAACAGATCTGCTCATTGAATTCCGCATGGAGGAACCGCATCACCGCGTGTCGCCGCTGGCGTCCGGCAGTCCGTAACGATGCAAGTCGGCGCCGTGGGCATCGAGCCAGGCTTTGGCGCTTTCGTGATGCGGGCAGATGCGCCGCACCACACGCCAGAACCTAGCCGAGTGGTTCATTTCCACGAGGTGGGCGACTTCGTGCGCGGCGAGATAATCGAGCACTTGGCTCGGCGCCAGGATAAGCCGCCAGGAAAACGACAGCATGCCGGTAGTTGAGCAGGAGCCCCAGCGGCTCGATTGATCGCGCACAGTAACGCGCCGGACCGTGAGGCCGAGCGCCTCTGCATAGCGCAGGCTGGCGGCCTCCAGGTCGCGTCTGGCTTCGCGGCGAAGGAAATCTCCGATGCGGCGTTCGATGTGCGGTGCGTGGCCGGCAACGCATAACAGCCGCTCGCCATTGCCATCGATCTCGGTCCACACCGTGCCGCGCGTGCCATGGCGGTGCGCGATCCGGTGTGGCACGCCGCGCACGGGCACCGTGACGTCATGGGCGAACGGCACCGGCTGCGGCAATCGGCCGAGCCGCGCCGCGATCCAGCCGCCATGCTTCTGCGCGAAAGCGCGGGCTTCCCGCAGCGTGCCGCGCGGCGGCACGGTCAGTATGACTTCGCGGGTCGCGGCCTGGATGCGCAGCGTATAGCGGCGCGCTTGCCGGTGCCGCCGCAGCCGCACCGGATAGATCATTCCGTCGAAGTCGACATCAATCGTCTGCGGCTCGCTGGTGCGACGATAGAGCAGCGCATGCAACGGCATGGCGAACACCCCGAATCCAATCGCAGGAAGGATAATGCCACATCGCCACTACCGGTGGCGAGAATTTACGCGGCGCATTTAATTGGCGCGACGATTTGATCGATTATGCGGTATGCAGTGTGGCGCCGTTGCCGGAACGCACACGGGCGCGCGCGACGCCGGTCGCTTGGCTCATCGACAGCACGAAGTCGGAAATGCGCGGTGCGATCTCCGAGCGGAAGCGCGAGCCGTTGAACACGCCGTAGTGTCCGACACCCGGCTGTAGCCAATGCGCTTGCCGGTCCGGCGGAATGTTGGCGCACAGTCGATGCGCCGCCTCGGTCTGGCCGACGCCGGAAATATCGTCGTGTTCGCCTTCCACGGTGAGCAGCGCAACGCGCTTGATCCGGCCGGGATCGACGCGCCGGCCGCGATGGGTCATCTCACCCTTCGGTAAGTCGTGACGCACGAATACGGTGTCGACAGTCTGCAAATAGAACTCGGCCGAAAGGTCCATCACCGCGAGATATTCGTCGTAGAACTCTCGGTGCTTTTGCGCGGAGTCGCCGTCGCCGCGCACCAGATGCATGAACAATTGCTTGTGCGCCTCGATGTGACGGTCGAGGTTCATGCTCATGAAGCCATTGAGCTGGAGAAAACCGGGATAGACGTCGCGCATGAAGCCGGGATTTGGAAACGGCACCTTGGTGATGACGTGGTTGCGGAACCAGTCGATGCCGCGCTTGGCGGCGAGATTATTCACGGCGGTCGGGTTGACCCGCGTGTCGATCGGGCCGCCCATCAACACCATCGCATTCGGAACATAGGGATCGTCGTCGGCCTCCATGACCGCGACTGCGGCCATGACGGGCACTGACGGCTGACACACCGCGACGATGCTGATGTCGCCACCGAGCGCATGCAGGATCGAAATCAAGTAATCAATATAGTCATCGAGATCGAAGCGTCCTTCCGACAGCGTCACCATGCGCGCATCGACCCAGTCGGTGACGTAAACGTCGTGGTTGGGCAGAAACGCCTCGACGGTGCCGCGCAACAGCGATGCATAGTGACCCGACATCGGCGCCACGATCAGAAGCCGCGGCTGCGGACGCTTCGGCTGGCGTTCGAAGACACGCTCGAAATGGATGAGCTTGCAGAACGGCCGTTCCCAGACGGTGGAAACGTGGATCGGCACGCGCTCGCCGCCGACCAGTGTCGAATCGATGCGCCATTCCGGACGGCCGTAACGGCGCGTCGAGCGCTCGAAAAGTTCGCAAGCCGCGGCGACAGACTTGCCGAAGGTGGTGAAGGACAGCGGGTTAACCGGATTTTTGAAAAACAATTTCGTCGCGTCGGCCCACGCGCGCGACGGATTGAGCGCCGCATGGCTCATTTCGTAGAACCAGTACAACGGCGTTGCCAGCAGAATGCCGTTGTCGAGCGGTACGGCAGGAGCGCCGCCGAACTCTCCGATGGCCATGGACGAACCTTGCCCGGTTTTTTGCTGCACTGCAGCATGGGCTTTCGCATATGTCATACTACCAACATATATGCAATTTGTTTCGGTTTTCCTGCAATTGTCCCCGCCGGTATCGCTCCTGCGATCAAGGCCAACGTTTTGCATCTATTCGCAGCGCACATAGCGTCCATCTACCCGGGGCTGGAACCTATTCGCCGGTCTGCATGAGCGAGCCATGGCGGCGTGCGCTCTGCAACAACGTGAGAAAGCCGAATACGCCGGCGGCGAATAGCACCACATTGAGCGCCAGCGCGTCGAGCATGAGGTCGCCGCGAAACACCTTCTGGATCAGAAGTGCGCGCATGCCCTCGAACACGTAAGTAGGGGGCAATACCCACGCGACCGGCTGCAGCCAGACCGGCAGCGTGGTCACCGGGTAGTAAACGCAAGTGAGTGGCATGAACAGAAACATGATCGACCAGGCGAGGTTCTCCGCGCCCATGCCGTTGCGCAGGATCAGCCCGGACACGAAAATTCCGATCGCCCAGCTGGTCAGCATCAGATTGAAAAAGAACGCCACCAGCGCGAACCCCAATCCGTAGAGATTGAAGCCGAAGAAACCGATGGCGAGAAACGTCACCGGCACCGCGCCGATCGACAGCCGCACCACGCTCATGACCATCAACGCGACGATGAACTCGATCGGCCGCAACGGGCTCATCATCAGGTTGCCGATGTTGCGCGACCACATCTCCTCAAGGAACGAAATCGAGAAGCCGAGCTGGCCGCGAAACAGGATGTCCCATAACAGCACCGCGCCGATGAAGGTGCCGCCGGCGCGAGCGAAGAAGCCCGCATTGCTGGTGATGTAATATTGCAGGAAGCCCCAGGTGACCATTTGCACCGTCGGCCAATAGACGAGGTCAAACAGCCGCGGCCACGACGAGCGGAGCAGATACCAGTACCGCAGCATCATCGCCCCGATCCGTTGCGGCGAGATGGCGTAGGCGCTCTCGGTTCGCGCGGTCATTGCGCGGCCTCACTCGCCACGCCACGCGCCACGTCGAGGAAAACCTCTTCCAGGGTCCGCCGTCCGTAGCGCGCCAAGAGCTTGGACGGCGTATCGTCGTCTTCGATGTGGCCGCGCTTCATGATGATGACCCGTTCGCACAGCCGTTCGACCTCGGTCATGTTATGCGAGGCGAGCAGCACGGTGGCTTGCCGCTCGCGGCAATAACCCTCGAGATGCGCCCGCACCCAATCGGCAGTGTCGGGATCGAGTGAAGCGGTCGGCTCGTCGAGCAACAGCACATCCGGATTGTTGATCAGCGCCTTGGCGAGCGAGACGCGGGTTTTCTGTCCGGCGGACAGGCGTCCGGTCGGACGATCCAGCAGATCGGTGAGATCGAGCTGCCGCGCCAGTTCGGCGATGCGCTCGCGCAAATTCTCGACGCCATAGAGCTTGCCGAACACGGTCAAGTTCTGCCGCACTGTCAGCCGCATCGGCACCTCGACATAGGGGCTTTCGAAATTCATGCGGTGCAGGACGCGATACCGCTGCCTCGGTATGTCCGCGCCAAGCACGGTGACGCGCCCTGAGGTCGGCGTGGTCAGGCCCATGATCATGGCGATGGCTGTGGTCTTGCCGGCGCCGTTCCCGCCCAGGAGCCCCGTGATGGACCCTGGCGCAAGCGTAAAGGAAATGTCGTCGACCGCCGGGATGGTTTTGTAGATTTTAACGAGGCGTTCGACGGCTATGGGAGGAGGACCCGACATCGCGGCCACATGTGGCGCGCTCCGCCGCGAGAGGCAAGAGGCCAACAGGCGTTTGGCAAGGGGCCAACCATGCAGCGATGCGGGTGGTCCCGAAGCGAGGAAGATGGCAAAACAAGCGCAATCGAGAGGCGGGGAGGGCACAGTGACGATTATTTCGCTGGCGCAGGCCGAGCGCATCATCGATGCCGCGATCGAACGCGGCGCCGCGCTCAATTGCCGGCCGTTGAGCGTGATCGTGGTCGAGCCGGGCTGCAAGGTGAAGGCGTTCAAGAAAGAGGACGGATCCTCGATGATCCGTTTCGAAATGGCCTACGGCAAAGCCTATGCGGCCTTGTCGCTTGGCCGCAGCTCGAAATTGGTGCGTGAGCGCGCGCAGGAGAAGCCCATCTTCATGCGTTATCTGATCGCGGCGAGCGGTGAGCAGATTTTTCCCGAAGGCGGCGGCATGTTGATCCGCGATACTAGCGGCGAGGTTATCGGCGCCGTCGGCGTGACCGGCGACACTGAGGATCGCGATGAGGAACTGGCGATCCACGGCATCCACGCCGCCGGGCTAAAGACCGACGCGGATTGCGCCGGCATGGGCCGGGAAGTGGGCCTGCGGAAAACCAATTGAAGACGAGGCAACATGAAAATCGGACTTTTCGATCACGTCGAATTCGGCGACCGGCCGATGGCGCAGCTATTGGACGAACGGCTGCAATATGCGGAAGCGGCCGACCAAGCCGGCGTCTATTGCCTGCAGATCGCCGAGCATCATGCGACGCCACTCAACCTGGTGCCGGTGCCGGGTGTCTATCTCGGTGCGGTGGCGCGCGCGACCAAGCGGATGCGGCTCGGACCGCTGGTTTATCTGTTGCCGCTCTACTCGCCGCTACGACTGGTCGAGGAAATCTGCATGCTCGATCATCTGAGCCATGGCCGGCTCGATGTCGGCGTCGGGCGCGGCGTGTCGCCCTACGAGTTGAAATACCATAAGGTCGAGCACGATCAGTCACGCGAGATCTTTTACGATGCGTTCGACTGCGTCAGTGCCGGGCTGAAAACCGAGTCGCTCACCTACAAGGGCGATCACTACGTTTACGAGAACGTTCCGATCGCGTTGCACCCGCTGCAGCAGCCGCAGCCGCCGTTCTGGTATGCCTCGTCGAATGAAATCGGATCGACCTGGGGCGGGGAACAGGGCCTGCACTACGTGACGCTCGGTCCGATGGCGCTCGCCAAGGCCAACATCGCCGCCTACAAGACAGCGCTGGCCAAGCGCGGCGCGCCGGTGCAGCCCAAACCCGAATTCCCCGGCGGCGCGGCGATCGGCGTGCAGCGGCACATTTTCGTCGCCGACACCGATGCCGAGGCGCATCGCTTCGGCAAGCCGGCGATGGACAGGCACCTCGAGCACATCAATTGGCTGCGCGCCAAACACGGCCAGACCGGATTGACGAGCCGCCTGAACGTGGAGCGCGGCGCTAATTTCGAGGCTTGTCTTGCCGACGGGACGGCGATTGCCGGCTCACCGCAAACCGTGCGCGCCGAGATCGAAAAGCAAGTCAAGGAATTGGGCTTCAATTATCTCCTGACCTACCTCTTCCTCGGCGCGATGTCGTTCAAAGACGCGATGCGATCGCTGGAGCTGTTCCGCGACGAAGTCATGCCGCATGTGGAGAAATTGTAGCGGTTACGTCGCCGCGTCGTCCGTCGCTGCCTTGTTATCGGCGGGCAACGCGTCGGGGTGCGGCATGGCGATGATATTGTAGCCGGAATCGACGAAATGGATTTCGCCGGTGACGCCGGTCGATAGGTCGGACAGCAGATAAAGCCCCGCGCCGCCGAGTTCCTCGAGCGTCACGCCGCGGTGCAGCGGCGAATGCCGTTGCTGGAACGCGAACATCGCCCGCGCATCGCCAATGCCGGCGCCGGCCAGCGTCCGGATCGGTCCGGACGAGATGGCGTTGACGCGAATGCGGCTAGCGCCGAAATCGACGGCGAGATATCGCACCGAGGCTTCGAGCGCAGCCTTGGCGACGCCCATGACGTTGTAATTCGGCATGGTGCGCAGCCCGCCGTTATAGGTCAGCGTCAGCATGGCGCCGCCGTTTGGCATCAGCACCGCGGCCCGCTTGGCGGCCTCGGTGAAGGAAAAGCACGAGATCAGCATGGTGCGCACGAAGTTCTCGCGCGTGGTGTCGGCATAGTGGCCGGTCAGCTGCGCCTTATCGGAAAAGGCGATGGCGTGGACCAGGAAGTCGATCGTGCCCCACATGCGGCCGAGCTCGGTGAACACCGTATCGAGCGAGCCGATGTCCTCGACGTCGCATGGCATCACCAGGTCGGCCCCGACCGACGCCGCCAGCGGCTTGACGCGCTTGCCGAGCGCGTCGCCCTGATAGGTGAAGGCAAGCTTGGCGTCGTGCGCGGCGAGCGTGCGCGCAATGCCCCAGGCAATCGAGTGATCGTTGGCGACCCCCATGATCAGGCCGCGCTTGCCGTGCATCAGCCCTGCCATGCGTCAGGCATCCGGATGCTTGAGCACGATGGAGGCATTGGTGCCGCCAAAGCCGAAGGAGTTCGACAGCACGCAGCCGAGCGTCACGTTGTCCCGGCGCTCGCGCACGATCGGCATGTCGGCAAAAGCCGGATCGAGCTTCTCGATATTGGCACTCTCGCAGATGAAGCCAGAATTCATCATCAAGAGCGAGTAGATCGCCTCCTGCGCGCCGGCGGCGCCGAGCGAATGACCGGTCAGCGATTTGGTCGCCGAGATCGGGGGGCACTTGGCGCCGAAGACCTCGCGGATCGCCTCGATTTCCTTCAGATCCCCGATCGGCGTCGAGGTGGCGTGCGGATTAATGTAATCGACCGGCGGCGCCACGGTCGCCAGCGCCATCTTCATGCAGCGCATTGCGCCTTCGCCTGAGGGCGCCACCATGTCGACGCCGTCGGAGGTCGCGCCATAGCCGGCGACCTCGGCATAAATCTTCGCGCCGCGCGCCTTGGCGTGGTCGAGTTCTTCCAGCACCAAAACGCCGGCGCCGCCGGCGATGACAAACCCGTCACGGTCGGCATCGTAAGCGCGCGAGGCCTTATCAGGCGTCTGATTGAAGCTCGACGACATCGCGCCCATGGCGTCGAACAGCACTGACAGCGTCCAATCCAGCTCCTCGCAGCCGCCGGCGAAAATCATGTCCTGCTTACCGACCTGGATGGTTTCGTAGGCGTTGCCGATGCAGTGGTTCGACGTCGCGCAGGCCGAGGAGATCGAATAGTTGACGCCCTTGATCTTGAACCAGGTCGCCAGCGTCGCCGAGGCGGTTGACGACATGGCTTTCGGCACCGCGAACGGCCCGACGCGTTTGGGGCCCTTACTGCGGGTGATATCGGCGCTCTCGACTATGGTTCGCGTCGACGGACCGCCCGAACCCATAATGATGCCGGTCCGCTCGTTCGACACGTCGCTCTCGTCGAGGCCGGCGTCGCGGATCGCCTGCTCCATGGCGACGTGATTCCAGGCCGCCCCGCCGCCGAGAAAACGCATGGCGCGGCGGTCGACGGACTCGCTCGGATCCAGCGTCGGCGCGCCATGAACCCGGCAGCGGAAACCGAGCTCGGCATATTTGTCTGCGCGGACGATGCCCGATTTCGCCTCGCGCAGCGAAGCCAGCACTTCCTGCGTGTTGTTGCCGATGGACGAGACGATGCCCATCCCGGTGACGACCACGCGTTTCATGTGTTTGCCTCGCCCGCTTTAGTTGCGGTTGCGTTACGCTTCGCTGGGCTGCGCTTCTGTGTTGCGAAATAGGCCGACCTTGAGATCGAGCGCGCGATAGATAACCGAACCGTCCGCCGACAGCCAGCCGTCGGCAATGCCGAGAACGAGCTTCGAGCGCATCACGCGCTTGATGTCGATGCCGTAGACGATGTTCTTCATCGTCGGCAGCACCTGCCCCGAAAACTTGATTTCGCCCATCCCCAGCGCCCGTCCCTTGCCCGGCGAGCCGAGCCAGCCGAGGAAGAAGCCGAGCAACTGCCACAGCGCATCAAGGCCGAGGCAGCCGGGCATGACTGGATCGCCCTTGAAGTGACAGGGGAAGAACCAAAGATCGGGCTTAAGCTCAAGGACCGCCCGCACTAACCCCTTGCCATATTCGCCGCCCACTTCCGCGATCTCGGAAATGCGGTCGAACATCAGCATCGGCGGCAATGGCAGCTGCGGGCCTTCGCCGAACAGCTCGCCGCGCCCGCAAGCCAGCAGGTCCTCGTATTCGAAGTTCGAACGGCGTTCCTGCATGCTCAATCCAGTTTGCGCCGTTTCCGGCCGATCGTTTAATCACTAACATATTGGGGCAATGCGGCAAAGGCGCATCCCTGCAAATGACCCAGCGCGGTGGGCAAATCGGCTCCGTAGCTTGATTGGGAGGGAGTTGCAGGCGGCGCAAGGTGGCGTATAGTAATTTCACTTGCAACGATTTTGCGGCCTGAGCGCCGCCGGATGCCGCTATGTCACAGTCGAGTTCATATTCGTTCAGGCCCGCCGTGCCGACGAACCAGCAGCTTGAGGCGGTCCGTGGCGACCGTACCGGGTGCCCCTGGCACGACGTCAAGGCCAAGCTGCGCGACGTCGGCTTGCGGCCGACCCGGCAACGCATGGCGCTCGGCTGGATTTTGTTCGGCAAGGGCGACCGTCATGTGACGGCGGAAATGCTCTACGAGGAAGCGAGCCGCGCGAAGGTGCCGGTGTCGCTCGCCACCGTCTACAACACGCTGCATCAGTTCACCGAGGTGGGCCTGCTGCGGCAGGTCGCGGTGGACGGCTCGAAGGCCTACTTCGACACCAATAATTCCGAGCACCATCACTTCTTCATCGAAGATCAGAACGATCTCCTGGACATCCCGTCGAGCGACGTGGTGGTCGGCAAGGCGCCGGTGGCGCCCGAGGGCTACGAGATCGCCCGCATCGACGTCGTCGTGCGGCTGCGGCGCAAGCGTTAAAGCATTAGCGGCCGCACATTTTCCGCGGCGTTGTCCTGATCGACACATAACAATTGTTCGCGCGGCCGCCCTGCGGCAAGCGCGGCCGTATTGGGGCGGGAAGATGCCTTTGCGCCCACGGCTAAACCAGTCCCATCGATGTTTCTGGCTAAAAATTACAGTTGCAATGCCAATACTCATGTGTAAATCATCACTACTGATGTAAATTACATCAATGATGATTGCATGATTACCGCTGGCCAATTGCGGGCGTCCCGCGCGATCCTCGGCATCGATCAGCGCGCGCTCGCCGAAGCGGCCGGCCTGTCGCTGCCGACCATCCAGCGCATGGAAGCGAGCGACGGCGTGGTGCGCGGCAATGTCGATTCGCTGATGAAGCTCGTCGCGGCGCTCGACGAGCTCGGCATCGAACTGATCTCCGACAATGTCCCAAGCCAGGGTGGCGGCCGCGGCGTGCGGCTGAAGAGGGCGGCGACATGACTCTGACGATCGCGCTCGCTTGTGCCGCGGCTTTGCTGGCGCTCGCCGTTGTCGCTGTCGCACTCTGCCGTTTCGCCGCAGCGACGCGCATCATCTATGGCGCGTGCATGATCGTGACGGCGATTTCGTTGGTCGCCACGGCGGCGCATCTGCTCGGCGACGCGCCGCCGCTAACCACCGCGCTGCCGCTCGGCGTACCGTGGCTCGGCGCGCATTTCCGCCTTGACGCGCTGTCGGCCTTCTTTCTCATCGTGGTCGATCTCGGCGCTTTCGGAGCAAGTCTCTTCGCGCTCGGCTACGGCGAGCACGAGACAGCGCCGCAGCGCGTGCTGCCGTTCTATGCGGCGTTTCTTGCCGGCACGACGCTGGTCGTTCTTGCCGACGACGCCTTCACGTTTTTGCTGTGCTGGGAGCTCATGTCGCTGACGTCATGGGCGCTGGTGATGTCGCATCATCGCGAGCCGGAAAACGTCTACGCCGGCTACGTTTATCTGATCATGGCGAGCTTCGGCACGCTCACTTTGCTGCTTGGCTTCGGCCTACTCGCCGGCCCCGGCGGACTTTACAGCTTCGACGCAATGCGCGCCGCGCATCCGTCCGCGACCATCGGCGCCTTCGCTTTAATCCTGGCGCTGATCGGCGCCGGATCGAAAGCCGGCATCGTGCCGCTGCATGCCTGGCTGCCGCTGGCGCACCCCGCAGCGCCGAGCCATGTCTCCGCACTGATGAGCGGCGTGATGACCAAGGTCGCCGTCTACGCCTTCGTACGCATCGTGTTCGAGCTTTGCGGCGCGCCTGACTGGTGGTGGAGCATCGTCGTGCTTGCGGCGGGCGGCGTCACCGCGGTGATGGGCGTGCTTTATGCGCTGATGCAGCACGACCTCAAACGGCTGCTCGCCTATCATACCGTCGAAAATATCGGAATCATCTTCATCGGACTCGGGCTGGCGCTCGCATTCCAGACTTATGGTTTGCCGTTCGCCGCGGCGCTGGCGCTCACCGCGGCGCTGTTTCACGTCTTCAATCATTCGCTGTTCAAGAGCCTGTTGTTCTTTGGCGCCGGCGCCGTGCTCACGGCGACCGGTGAGCGCGACATGGAGCATCTCGGCGGCCTCATCCACCGCATGCCGCAGACCGCGTTCGTGTTTCTGGTCGGCTGCGCGGCGATCTCGGCGCTGCCGCCGCTCAATGGCTTTGCCTCTGAGTGGCTGACCTTCCAGGCGATCCTGCTCAGTCCGGCGCTGCCCTCCTGGGGGCTGAAAATCCTGGTGCCGGCGGTCGGCGCTCTCCTTGCGCTGTCGGCGGCGCTCGCGGCGGCCTGCTTCGTCAAGGCCTATGGCGTGACGTTTCTCGGACGGCCGCGGACGCCGGCCGCGGCGACCGCGAAGGAGACCGACTACTTTTCGCTCGCGGCCATGATGCTGCTGGCAGCGCTGTGTCTCATTGCCGGGATCCTGCCCGGCCTGTTCATCGACGCGCTGGCTCCGGTCAATACGGCGCTGATCGGCGCGCATATGCCGCCGCAAACCGGCGCGCCATGGCTCGCGATCATTCCGGTCACCGCCAGCCGCAGCTCCTATGACGGGCTCCTGGTGTTCTTGTTCATGGTCATGTCGGGCACGCTCGCGGCCTCGGTGATCCACCGCCTGGCGTCCGCCCGTTTGCGCCGCGCGCCGGCGTGGGACTGCGGCTACCCCGACGCTAGCCCGGCGACGCAATACACGGCGATGAGCTTCGCCCAGCCAATTCGCCGCGTCTTCGGCACGACGGTGTTCCACGCCCGCGAGACGGTCGAAATGCCGCCGCCCGGCGATATGCGGCCGGCGCGTCTTACGGTGGAGATGCGCGATCCGATCTGGGACACGCTCTATGCGCCGATCGCTACCGCCATCGGCACTGTCGCTGACCGGCTCAACCGCTTGCAATTCCTGACCATCCGCCAGTTTCTCAGTCTCGTCTTCGGCGCGCTCGTCTTCCTGCTCCTGGTGCTCGCGATATGGACCTGATCCGCGATTTGACCATTCAAGGCGCGCAGATGCTGCTGGTGCTGCTGGTAGCGCCGCTGTTTGTCGGCTTCGTGCGCAAGATGAAAGCACGATTGCTGCGCCGCCATGGTCCGCCGATGATCCAGCCCTATCTCGACCTGGTGCGCCTGACGCGCAAAGAGGCGGTGCTGGCGGAGAACGCGTCGTGGCTGTTCCGCGTCACTCCGTATCTCATCTTCGCCGCCACCTGGGTCGCCGCGTCGCTGGTGCCGACCTTCCGCACCGATCTCACGTTCTCCTGGTCGGCCGATTTCATCGCCATCATTGCACTGCTTGGCAGCGCGCGCTTCTATCTGGCGCTCGCCGGCCTTGACGTCGGCACGAGCTTTGGCGGCATCGGCTCGAGCCGCGAGGTGATGATCGCGTCGCTCGCCGAACCGGCGATGCTCATGATCGTGTTCACGCTGGCGCTGATCGCTGGCTCGACGCAGCTCTCCACCATGGCCGCATTCATGGCGTCGCCGGCGGTGGGGCTACGGGTCTCGCTCGGAATGGGACTCGTCGCGTTGATTATGGTGGCGATCGCCGAGAACGGCCGCATCCCGATCGACAATCCGGCGACCCATCTCGAACTGACCATGGTGCATGAGGCCATGGTGCTGGAATATTCCGGCCGCCACCTGGCGCTGATCGAATTGGCGAGCGCGCTCAAGCTTGTTCTCTACGTGTCGCTGATCGCCTGCCTGTTCGCGCCGTGGGGAATCGAATCGGCCGCTGCCGCGGTGCCGACGCTGGCGCTCGGGGCCACCGCCTATATCGGCAAGCTCGCCGTCGGCGGCTTTCTCCTGGCTCTGTTCGAAACCTCGATCGCCAAGATGCGCGTGTTCCGCGTGCCGGAATATTTGGGTGCGGCGCTGATGCTCGGCCTTCTGGCGACCCTGCTGCGCTTCGTGTCGGGGAGCTTCTGATGAGCCGGATCGATTTCGACGTCGCGCATCTCCTCGCCGGAACGCTGGTGCTGATCAGCTTTCTCGAGCTCTATCAGGACCGCCTTTATTCGCTGCTCAACGTTTATGCGCTGCATGCCTTGGTCCTGGCGGCGTCGGTCGCCTGGCAGGCTTTGATCCAGGACGCGCCGCATCTTTATGTCACCGCTGGGATCGCGCTGGTGTTCAAGGCGATTGTCATTCCGGTGACGCTACACCGCATGATTATCAAGCTTGGCATTCATCGCGAGATCGAGAAGGTGGTCGGCGTCGGCTTCACCATGCTCGCCGGCATGGGGCTGGTCGCGCTCTCCATGGTGGTCATGCTGCGGGTGACGCACAACGCCGATCCGCTGGCGCAGGAGGATCTCGCCTTCGCGCTGGCGGTCGTGTTGCTCGGCCTTCTGATGATGGTGACGCGGCAAAACGCGGTCAGCCAGGTGATCGGCTTCATGTCGCTCGAGAACGGTCTGGTTCTGGCGGCGACCGGCGCCAAGGGCATGCCGCTCGTGGTCGAGATCAGCGTCGCGTTCTCGATCCTGATCGCCTTCATCGTGATCGGAATTTTCCTGTTCCGCATCCGCGAGCGCTTCGACACCGTCGACGTGCAGGCGCTCGATCAGTTTCGCGGAGAGCGCCGATGAGGATCGACGCGCTGACCGGCGTTCTTTTGATTCCGGCGATTGCCGCCGCCTTGTTAGCGGTGCTGCCCGGCTACCGCGTGACGGCGCGGCTCAACGTCGTGGCGACGATGCTGACGCTGATCTGCGCGCTCTCGATGTTTTTCCGGCGGCCGCCGACCGGTCCCTATCTTCTGGTCGACGATCTCAATGCCACCTTCATCGTGCTCACCACTTTCGTCGGTTTCACCACCAGCGTGTTCAGCGCGAGCTACATCGCCCATGAGCTGGAAACCGGACGGCTGACGCCGCCCTTCGTGCGCTTCTATCACGCTATGTATCAGGTGCTGATGTTCGCGATGAATCTCGCCCTCATCGCCAATAACATCGGTCTGATGTGGGTGGCGATCGAGATGGCGACGCTGACCACGGTGCTGATGGTCGGCATCTATCGCACCCATGAAGCGCTCGAAGCGGCGTGGAAATATTTCATTCTCGGCAGCGTCGGTATCGCGCTCGCGCTGTTCGGCACCATCCTTGTCTACATGGCCGCGCGGCCGGTGGTCGGCGAGGGCCTCGACGCCATGGTATGGACCGTGCTGGTCAAACGCGCCGGCAGTTTCGATCCGGCGCTGCTCGATCTCGCCTTCGTTTTTCTGTTGCTCGGCTACGGCACCAAAGTGGGCTTGGCCCCGCTGCACGCATGGCTGCCGGACGCCCATGCCGAAGGACCGACCCCGATCTCGGCGGTGCTGTCGGGCTTGCTGCTCAACGTCGCGCTCTACGCGCTATTGCGTTTCAAGATGCTGCTGGCGGCAAATGCCGGCGCGCTGGCGCCCGGCCCGCTGATGGTGACGCTCGGCTTGATCTCGCTGGTGTTCGCCGCGTTCATGCTTTACCGCCGCCGCGACATCAAGCGCATGTTCGCCTACTCGTCGATTGAGCACATGGGCATCATCACCTTCGCCTTCGGCATGGGCGGCCCGATCGCCAATTTCGCCGGCTTGCTGCACATGACGATGCATTCGCTGACCAAGTCGGCGATCTTCTTCGCCGTCGGCCATGTCACGCAGGTCAAAGGCACGCAACGGATCGCCGACATCGGCGGCCTCACCGAGACGCATCCGACGCTGGGCTGGGGCCTCATCCTCGGCGTCGTGGCGATCGCCGGCCTGCCGCCGCTCGGCATTTTCATGAGCGAATTTCTGGTGGTGAGTTCGACCTTCGCCCGCGCGCCGGCCCTCGCCATCATTCTCGTGTTCGGCCTTCTGGTCGGCCTCGCCGGACTTTTTCTGCGGATCAACAGCATCGCTTTCGGCGCGCCGCGCGGGCCGAGCGCCAAGGCGCAAGCCTCCTACGTGCCGATGTTCGCGCATCTCGCCATCGTGTTCGCCGCCGGCATCTACATGCCGCCGGCCTTGGTGGTGTGGTTTCAGAATGTCGCCGGATTGCTGGGGTAATCGGATGCCGACGCCCCTCGATATCATCAGGCAGGGCGAGCGCGCCGGGAACCATCGGCCGTGGCCGCGCTTTACCGTGACGGCAGACGCCTGGCGCCAAGTCGCGAGCGAAATCGCCGCAGGCCAAGCCACACTTATTGGTCTGTGGGCCGACCGGGCCGCGTTGCCGACAATTCACATGGCGATCATGGACAACGTCGCCGGCGATATCGCGGTGGCAAGTCTCGACTGCCTGGATGGAAGCTATCCCTCCGTCGGCGCGCTGCATCCGCCCGCCATCCGACTCGAACGCGCCATTCACAGTCTTTATGGATACGTCGCCGTCGGCCTGCCGGATTCGCGGCCGTGGCTCGATCTCGGCTTCTGGAATGTGCAGCATCCGCTCGGTGCGCGCGAAGCGGCGCCAGCAGTTCGTGAGGCCTATCGGTTCCTTCCCGTCGAAGGCGAGAGCCTGCATCAGATCCCGGTCGGCCCAGTACACGCCGGGATTATCGAACCGGGACATTTCCGCTTCACCGCCGGTGGCGAGACCGTGGTGCGGCTCGAAGAGCGGCTCGGCTACGTGCACAAGGGAATCGAGTCGCTCATGACGGGTGCTCCCATCGCGCAAGCGGCAAAATTGGCTGCTCGCACCTCGGGCGACAGCACCGTCGCTTACAGCATTGCCTTTGCGCATGCCGTCGAGGCCGTACTTGGCATCGAAGCGCCGCCGCGCGCGCAATTTCTTCGCGCGCTGATGGCGGAGCTAGAACGGCTGGCCAATCATCTCGGCGACATCGGCGCGATCTGCAACGACGCGTCGTTTTCGCTGATGCACGCGCATTGCGGAATTTTGCGTGAGCATGTGCTGCGGACTACAAACGACGCATTCGGTCATCGCCTGATGATGGATCGTGTGATGCCTGGCGGTGTCGCCACCGATCTCAATCCCGACGGCATCTCTCGCATCCGCGAATTATTGTGGCAGATCCAGCAGCGGTTTCCGCGCCTGATCGAGCTTTATGACAATACCGCATCGCTGCAGGACCGCACCGCCGCGACGGGCGTGCTGAGTGCCGATCTGGCCCGGCAGTTCGGCGCGGCTGGCTATATCGGTCGCGCCAGCGGGCGCAATGTAGATGCACGCAAGGCCCCCGGCTACGCGCCTTACGATCGGCTTTCTTTCACCGTGCCGGTGCTGACCGCGGGCGATGTCAATGCGCGGGTGTGGATCCGCATCCGCGAGGTCGAGCAAAGCCTTGCGCTTATCGAGCAGATTCTCGAACGGCTGCCGGACGGCCCGATCGCCCATGCGCTCGACGGAGCGGGCGGAGGCGAAGGTCTGGGGCTGGCCGAGAGCTTCCGCGGCGACGTGCTGGTTTGGGTGCGCCTGGAGGGTGAGCGCGTCTTGCGCTGTCACCTGCGCGATCCGTCGTGGTTCCAATGGCCCTTGCTGGAAGCGGCGGTGGAAGGCAACATCGTCGCCGATTTCCCGCTCTGCAATAAATCGTTCAACTGCTCGTATTCGGGACATGATCTCTGATGCGCCGAACGTTATTTGAGAGCCTCACGCGCCGGCCGCTGACCGAAGCGCCGCCGGCGTCGGACGACGCCGCGCTCGCCGAACTGGTGGCGGGCGTCGAGCGCGCAGCGCGACGGCGGCTCGGCCGCAGCCTCGCCATCCGCCAAGTGGATGCCGGCTCCTGTAATGGCTGCGAGCTGGAAATCCATGCGCTCGGCAATGCGTTCTACGATCTGGAGCGCTTCGGCCTGCGTTTTGTCGCCTCGCCGCGCCATGCCGATGTGCTGCTGGTGACCGGACCGGTCACCAAGAACATGCGTCAGGCGCTGGAGCGAACCTATGCAGCCACGCCGGACCCCAAATGGGTAGTGGCGCTCGGCGACTGCGCATTCGACGGCGGAGTTTTCTCGGGCAGTTACGCCGTCGCCGGTGGCGTGTCTCAGGTCGTGCCGGTCGATCTGCACATCCGCGGCTGCCCGCCGCCGCCGCTCGAAATCCTCAAGGGCTTGATCGCGCTGCTGGACTCGCAAGCGGGCAAGCGTGCCTAGTCGGCGACCGGTGCCCGGAGTGCCTCAATCGATCTTTTCGCCGGGGTAGACGCCCCAGAGCTCGTTCTGCTGGATCCAGCCCTCAAAGCCCTTTCCGCTGATCTGGCACCAGGAGCCGGTGCAGCTTTTGACCGCGCCAAGCACCCCGATCTGCAGCCGCGCGGTCACGGCGCTTGTCGCGTCCGGTTTGTCATAGAGCGGCGCCAAGTCGGTCTTGGTCTTGAGCTGCACCGCTGCCATGCGCTTACCCGACAACAGCGAATGATAGACCCAGCCCTCAGAGCCGTCGGAATCGCGGATGCGGCGCCAATCCTCGAATTCGGCGGTGATTTCGACCGGCCAGCCCACGCGAGTGTAGATCCAGGAAATGTCATGGTCCTTGTCCGGGCCGTCGCGCACCGCCACGCGATCCGCCTTGACGCTGACGAAGCGCGGAACCGGCAGCCCGCTCGGCGGGGAATCGGCCGCGTGCGCGAGGCCCGCCGCGCAGATCAGGACGATTGCGGCGGCGATCGCGGCGTGCAGCAAAACAAGTGGCTTGCCGGGACGAAATGTCATCGCAACTTGCCCAA
Organism: uncultured Alphaproteobacteria bacterium; assembly: GCA_963731805.1. Classification (GTDB taxonomy): domain Bacteria; phylum Pseudomonadota; class Alphaproteobacteria; order Rhizobiales; family Xanthobacteraceae; genus BOG-931. The sequence continues at coordinate 52,039 of CAVSWY010000020.1, read as the reverse complement.
ATCCCACGGTCGATGCGCCGGCACGCCAGAGCGGCCCGGCACGCTTTGTGGCAGCGCGGCCATCTGGTAGAGAGACTTTATGAACCGCCTCCCGCCGTAATGTCGGCGAGCGGGGTTAACGAGAACTGAACGGGCGGATGCGGCAAACGGTCGTTGCAACGGTCTGAATTTGCACGCCGAATTGTTGCTCCTGCCCGGGCGATCCGCGTAAGAGGCAGCGAATGGCGACGGGCAAGAAGCCGCTGGTCGTAGTCACCCGCCGGCTGCCGGATAGCGTCGAAATGCGCATGCGCGAACTGTTCGACGCCCGCCTCAATGCCGACGACAAGCCGATGAGTCAGGCGCAGCTCGTCGAGGCGGCAAAGACCGCGGACGTGATCGTGCCGACGGTCACCGATCACATCGACCGGGCGGTGCTCAGCCAATCCGGCGAGCGCTTAAAGCTGATCGCCAATTTCGGCAACGGCGTCGACAACATCGACGTGGCGACCGCCGTGCAGCGCGGCATCACCGTGACCAATACGCCGGGCGTCCTCACCGAAGATACCGCCGACATGACCCTGGCGCTGATCCTCGCGGTGCCGCGCCGCCTCGCCGAGGGTGCGCAAGTGCTCATCAGCGACCGCGAGTGGAGCGGGTGGAGCCCGACCTGGATGCTCGGCCATCGCATCTGGGGGAAGCGCCTCGGCATTGTCGGCATGGGCCGCATCGGCCAGGCCGTGGCGCGCCGGGCGCAGGCTTTCGGTTTGAAGATTCACTATCACGATCGCCGCCGGGTTCCGGCAGAGCTCGAAGAAGAGCTGCACGCGACCTATTGGGAGAGCCTCGATCAGATGCTCGCCCGCATGGATATCATCTCGATTCATTGCCCGCACACGCCGGCGACGTATCATCTGCTTTCGGCGCGGCGCCTCAAGCTGATCCGGCCCGAGGCCTATGTCGTCAACACCGCCCGCGGCGAGGTAATCGACGAGAACGCGCTCGCCCGCCTGATCGAAGCGGAGGAAATCGCCGGCGCAGGGCTGGACGTGTTCGAGCACGAGCCCGCGGTGAGCCCCAAGCTCGTCAAGCTGGCGCGCGCCGGCAAAGTCGTGCTGCTGCCGCATCTCGCCTCGGCCACGGTCGAAGGCCGCGTCGACATGGGCGAGAAGGTCATCATCAACATCAAGACCTTCCTCGACGGCCACCGCCCGCCGGATCGCGTTCTGCCGTCGATGCTGTGACCGGAATGCATCAGTCCGAACGATGGTGAAGCCGCGCATTTATTTGCTGCGCTCTCTGGCGTGCTTCCTGCTCGCCGTCATTCTGGCGTGTCCTTTTACCGTCCGCGCCGAAGATCGCAGCCCGGATCTTGCGCGCGCCCAAGGGACTATTGCGCATAACGGCATGGTGGTGGCTCAAGAGGCACGCGCCGCGCATATCGGCGTCGATATCCTGCAGCAAGGCGGCAATGCGGTGGATGCCGCGGTCGCGGTCGGTTTTGCGCTCGCCGTCAGCTATCCGCGCGCCGGTAATATCGGCGGCGGCGGCTTCATGATGATTCACCTTGCTGACGGCACGGATACGACGATCGACTATCGCGAGACCGCGCCCGCGGCGATCAATGCCAAGAGCTTTCTCGACGATCAAGGCAACGCGGATCCGCAGAAGTCGCGCACCTCGGCGCTCGGCATTGGTGTGCCGGGCACTGTGGCGGGCCTGGCGCTGGCCGAGAAGAAATACGGCTCCGGCCATTTCACGCTTGCCGATCTCATCGCGCCCGCAATCGCGATGGCGCGCGACGGCATTGCGCTCGACGACGATATCACCAATGAACAGACCAACATTCTGGCGCGGCTCGCGCATTGGCCGGCTTCCGCGAAGATCTTTCTGAACGCCGACGGCAGCGGGCTGTCGGCCGGCGATCGCTTGGTGCAACCCGATCTCGCCGAGACGCTGCAATCCATCGCGCGCGACGGCCCCGACGCGTTCTACCAGGGACCGATCGCCTGGAAGATCGCCGCCGCGGTCCAGGCTGCCGGTGGCGTGATGACCGTCGACGACCTGAAGGATTACCGCGCCATCGAGCGCGTTCCGGTGCACGGCAGCTATCGCGGCTACGATATTGTTTCGATGCCGCCGCCGTCATCGGGCGGCGTCGAGCTTCTCGAGATGCTCAATATCCTCGAAGGCTACGATCTCGCGCATGATGACGAAACGCAGACGTTTTTTCTGATGATTGAGGCGATGAAGCGCGCTTATGCGGACCGCGCACTGTTCCTCGGCGATCCGGAAACGGTGAAAGTTCCGGTGGGGAAACTCATTTCCAAGAGTTACGCCGCCACCTTGCGCGCGGGCATCGATCCCGAACACGCAACGCCGGCGAGCGCCATCCGCGCCGGCGGCGATAGCGATCCCGAAGGTCATAACACCACGCATTTTTCGATCGTCGATCGTTTCGGCAATGCGGTGTCCAACACCTACACGCTCAATTTCAGCTACGGCGTCGGCCTGGTTGCCGAGGGCACCGGCGTTCTCCTTAACAATGAGCTCGACGATTTTGCCGCCAAGCCGGACTCGCCGAACGCCTACGGTCTGATCGGCTTCGAGGCCAACGAGCCGGGGCCGGGCAAACGGCCGGTGTCGTCGATGACGCCGACCATCGTCTTGAAGGACGGCAAGCCGTTCCTCATCACCGGTTCGCCGGGCGGCAGCCGCATCACCACTGCCGTGCTGCAGGTGATCGTCAATGTGATCGACCGCGGCATGAGCATCGCGGAGGCGGTGGCGGCGCCGCGCGTGCATAATCAATGGCAGCCGGATCAGGTTTTTGCCGAGCAGGCGGTGCCGGTCGACGTCGTCGCCGCGCTGCAAGCGCGCGGCGACAAGGTGGTGCCGCAGCGGCCCTTCACCTCGGCCGAGTTGATTGTGATCACGCCCGAGGGTTTTGTCGGCGCCGCCGATCCGCGCTCGCACGGGGCGCTGGCGGTCGGGTATTAGCCGGGTACGTAATCGGCCTGCTTCACAGTCGACGCGAGCACAATAATGAGCAGCGCGCATACCGCGACCGGCGCGAAACCTGCGATCGGCGAGTGGGTAAAATCCCACAGCCAGCCGCCGACCACCGACAGCGCCATCGCCAGGCTATAGCTGATCGTGAACATCCCGGCGGAGGTGCGGTGCACGTCGTCCGGCGCGCTAAGCACCGATGGCAGCGCCAAGGCGAGGATCAGTGTCACCGCGCCGGTGAAGCCGAGAATGGTCACCCAGAACACGATCCAGGGTCCGTGCATGGTCAGCATGCCGGTGAGGCAAATCAGCGCCAGCGTTCCTGTCGCGGCATAGGCCCACGGTTTCGTCACCAGCCGCCCGGCAATGCCGAGCATCAAAAACGCCGCCGGCAGTTGACCGAGATTGATGGCGGTCAGCGCGCTGCTGATCAGGTCCGGACGCCCATCGGCGGTCATGTAGTCGGGCAGAAAGGCGTTGGTGACGAAATAGGTCGCGTTGACGCTGCCGAGAATGAGGCCGAGCTTCCAGATCAGCGGCCGCCGCCAGTCCGGCCACCAGCGGCGTCCCGTAGCCGGTACAGCGCTTTTGGCGCCGCCGAGTTTTGGCGCGTACAGCGCAACGAGCAATGCGGTGACCAGAACCGGGATCGACCAGACCACGAAGTTCAGCCGCCAGCTGTTGTGCACGAGCGGCAGAATGAGCGGGATGGTGAGCCCGGCGGCTAGGATTTCGCCGATCAAGAGGCCCGTCGTGTAGACCGCAGTGGCAAAACCGATGCGTTGCGGAAACCAGGTCCGCACCAATGGCGGCAGCGACGGCTGCATGATGGAGACGCCCGCCGCCATCACGATGGTGGATACGTAGAGGAAGGCGGGACCGGAAAACGCCGCGCGCGCGGCCGAGCCGGCGGCGTTGAGCAGCAAGCCCACGACCAGCGCCGGCACGATGCCGAAGCGAGCGATCAACACTGCGCCCGGCACGGCGGCGATCGCGAACAGCATCGGCGGCAGGCTCGACAGGCAGCCGATGCCCGTCTCCGATAGATGCAGGTCGGCGTGCAACAACGGCACGACGGGCGGCACCGCCAACACTGTGAGCCGCAAACATGCGCCGGAGAGCCACAACAGCGACAAGGCGACAATGCCCGAGCGGGCGGATTGCTCGTTGTGACTTTTCACGATGGTCCCGGCGACAGTGTCAATGGCGGTCGGTTCTTACCAGAGATGCGTAGACCGCGCCGAGTCCCATCAGGAGCGAAGTTCCAAGAAAGACTGCCCGCATGCCGATATGGCCGCCGACGAAGCCACCAAGCAACGGGCCGACAACCTGGCCGGCATATTGCGAGGATGTCGAATAGCCGAGCACGCGGCCGACGATGCTGTCCGGCACGTTGTGGCGGATGATGCTAGTGACGCAAGGCAATAAGCCGCCGAGCGCCAATCCCATGAGAAAGCGCAAGGCGACGAGCTGCCATCCCGTCGTGACGAAAGCCTGCGGGATCAACAGCAGCGCGGACACGACTAACCCTCCGATCATCACGCGCCAATGGCCGCTGCGGTCGGCGAGCTGGCCGAGCCGCGATGCCGACAAGATGCTGCCGAGCGCCGCCGCCGACATGGCGATGCCCGACACGATGGTGACGCGCGAGGCCTCGACGAGCTGCCCGACATAGATCGTGATGATCGGTTCGATCGACATATTGGCGACCATCAACAGCAGTCCCATCGCCAGCATGGCGACGACCGGCCGCTTATCGGGAATTTCCGACCAGCCGGCTTCCGCCGCAGCTTTCCTCTCCGGCGCCGGCCGCTTGTCTTCCTTGATGAAGACGGTGGTCGCGATGAAGGTCAGGAAGATGACGCCGCCGGCGAGCCAGAACGTGCCCCTGATGCCGATCAGCGGCGGCAGCGCGCCGCCGATCAGCGGACCGACGAGATTGCCGGCCATGATGCCGGACGTCAGCATGCCGAGCGCCCATCCCGAGCGCGCCTTCGGCGTTTGCGTCGCCACCAGGATCGTCGAGCCGGACGCATAGCCGCCGGCAAAGCCGGCGAACAGGCGCAAGCCCACCAATTCCCACACATTGTGGGCCATGCCGATCAAGGACATGGCGACCGCCATGCCGAGGCTCGCCCGGATCAGCATCAGCTTGCGGCCGTAACGGTCGGCGAGCCGTCCCCACAGCGGCGCGACCAGCGCGGCGGCGAAGAATGTTGCGCCATAGGCGACGCCGGACCATTGCGCGATCGCGGCGCGATCCGAGACGCCGAGCTGCTCGACATAAATCGGCAGGAACGGCAGCAGCAACGTCATCGCCACGATGGTCGTGAATGAGCCGAGGAGGCATACGGCGAGATTCCGCCGCCAGTAGCGTTCGTCCTCCCCGTCCATGTCGCGCAAACCTCGCATTGCCAGCCGCGAGCAACCGTGCAGCCGAGCGGCCTGAACGGATGCTACGAGCGCCTGGCAGATTTGGGAAATTTGGAGCGGGCGAAGGGATTCGAACCCTCGACCCCAACCTTGGCAAGGTTGTGCTCTACCCCTGAGCTACACCCGCATCCGAGAAGGGTAGGTAAGGCGGCCAAGCGTACCGGCGCTGGGCCACAGCCAAGCTATGCCAAAGAGCTTACCACTTTGCAACCGCGAGCGCCCGGGCCTAAATACCGCGCATGCCTGCCACGCCTGATGAGCTTTTCGCCTATCTGGACAGGCTCGGCATCGCCAACAAGACCGTCACCCATCCGGCGGTGTTCACCGTCGAGGAAGGCCGCGAACTGCGCGGCGCGATCCCCGGTGGCCATACCAAGAACCTGTTCCTGCGCGACAAAAAAGGCACGCCGTACCTTGTCGTCGCGAGCGAGGACGCCGCGATCGAGCTGAAGTCGCTGCACCGGCTCCTCGGCGCTTCGGGGCGGTTCTCGTTCGGCTCGGCCGAGCTCCTGCGCGAGCTTCTCGGCGTCGAGCCCGGCTCGGTCACACCGTTCGCCGCAATCAATGACACCGCCGGCCGGGTGACCATCGTGCTCGATGCTGCCATGATGGCGGCGCCAATGCTCAATTTTCACCCTCTGGCCAATACCGCAACGACGACGATTTCGCGGGAGGGGCTGCTTAAATTCCTCGAAGCCACCGGGCACCAGCCGCGGATCGAGCCGGTCTCTTCCGCCGGGCCCTAGAAACGCCCGATTGCAATTGGCGGCGTTGTTCCCATTTAATCAGGCGAAAGATGCGAATTTCGCTCCGCTGGGGCCAAGGGAAGGGCGATCGGGTAAATCGATGTCAATGTTGCAGCAGGCTGGAACCGCACCCGCGGACGCGTCGGTTAAGGACACGACGACGCAAAGTTTCGTCAAGGACGTCATCGAGGAATCGAAGCGCCAGCCGGTGCTGGTCGATTTCTGGGCGCCGTGGTGTGGCCCGTGCAAGCAGCTTACCCCCATCCTCGAAAAGGCCGTCAAAGCGGCCAAGGGCAAGGTCAAGCTCGTCAAGATGAACATCGACGAGCACCCTGCGATTCCCGGGCAGATGGGCATCCAATCGATCCCTGCGGTCATCGCATTCGTCAACGGCCAGCCGGCTGACGGCTTCATGGGAGCGCTGCCGGAGAGCCAAGTCACGGCTTTCCTGGAACGGCTGACCAAGGACCGCATCGGTGGCGAGGCCCAGGATTTGTTGAAAGCGGCCGACGCCGCGCTCGCCGAAGGTGACGCCGCCGGCGCCGCCGAGATCTATGCGCAGCTTCTCGCCGAGGACAGCGCCAACGTGCCTGCGCTTGCCGGTCTGGCGCGCTCTTACGTGGCGACCGGCGCGCTCGATCAGGCGCGGCAGACGCTCGCCATGGTGCCGGAAGCCAAGCGTAACGACGCCGCGGTGGCTGCCGCGCGCGCCGCACTCGAACTCGCCGAACAGGTCAAGACGGTCGGCCCGGTAACCGAGCTCGAACAAAAGGTCGCCGCCAATCCGCTCGACCACCAGGCCCGCTTCGATCTGGCGCTGGCGCTCAACGGCCAAGGCCGCCGCCACGATGCGCTCGACAATCTGATCGCCATCGTCAAGCGCGACCGCAAATGGAACGACGACGGCGCCCGCAAGCAGCTCGTTCAATTTTTCGATGCCTGGGGGCCGACCGACGAAGCCACGATCGAGGGCCGCAAGCGGTTGTCCTCAATATTGTTTGCTTAGAATTCGATCCTGAAATTCGGTGCCGTCGTTGGCGGAGTGCGACATGCCGATGAACGCCATCTTCAACGGGCCGGATGCGCTTCCGGCAGTGATCCCGGTTTTCCCGCTGCCGGGCGCCCTGCTGTTGCCGCGCGGGCAGATGCCGCTCAACATCTTCGAGCCGCGCTACCTGGCGATGATCGACGACGCCTTGCGCTCGGAGCATCGCCTCATCGGCATGATCCAGCCCGACCCGGCGCATCCGGGACCGGACGAAAACAAGCCGCATCTGTTTCGCGTCGGCTGCGTCGGCCGCATGACGCAATTCGCCGAAAGCGGTGATGGCCGCTATCTCATCCAGCTCACCGGCATTGCGCGCTTCCGCGTCGAAGAGGAGCTTCCGGTCGCCACTCCCTATCGGCAGTGCCGCGTCGCTTACCATCCCTTCGTCGGCGACTTCACCGCCCGCAAGGGCGAGGACGAGGTCGACCGCAAGGCGCTCCTTCGCGCGCTCACGGCGTTCCTCAAGGCCAATAATCTCAAAGCGGATTGGGAGGGCATCGAGAACGCGCCCAACGAGGCCTTGGTGAATGCGCTGGCGATGATGTCGCCCTACGACGCCGCCGAGAAACAGGCCATGCTGGAGGCGCCGGATCTGAAGACCCGCGCCGAGATCCTGGTCGCCGTCACCGAAATCGAGCTCGCCAAGAGCAAGACGCCGGGCGAGACGCCGTTGCAATAATGCTAATGCTATAGTTGCGCCCAACGGAGCTCAGCATGTCCAGCCCTGCCAGCGAACGGCCCGCCGAAGGGGTCGATCCGAAACTCCTCGAAATCCTGGTCTGCCCGCTGACCAAATGCCCGCTCGAATACGACGCGGAAAAGCAGGAGCTGATCTCGCGCGCGGCCAAGCTCGCTTATCCGATCCGCGACGGCATCCCGATCATGCTGCCCGAAGAAGCGCGCCGGATCGATTAAGTCCGGCGCATAGCTCATCCGTCATGCCCGGCCCACGGGTCCGGCCTCCGACCGGCCCGAGTATAGACCTTGTGCCGGGCATCCACGTCTTACAGGATAGTGACAGCCAAAGACGTGGATGGCCTGAACAGGTCCGGTCATGACACGCGTCGAGTTGGGGAAAGCAATCATGATCAAAATCTGGGGGCGGAAAACCTCGTCGAACGTGCAGAAAGTAATGTGGGCGGTCGGCGAGCTCGGCCTGCCGCATGAGCGCATCGACGTCGGTGGCCCGTTCGGCAAGAACCGCGAGGCGGCTTACCTGGCGATGAATCCGAACGGTCTAGTGCCGACGCTCGAAGAAGAGGACGGCTTTCTGCTGTGGGAGTCGAATAGCATCGTGCGCTATCTCGCCGCCAAGTATAAGTCGACGATTTTGGAGCCGGCCGAATTGCGCATGCGGGCCAATGCAAGCAAATGGATGGACTGGCAGCTTGCGGTGGCGGGCCCCGCCATCTTCGAATGTTTTTGGGGCCTGATCCGCACGCCGCCGGAAAAGCGTAACCACGCCGCCATCGAAGAATCGAAAAAGAAAACCACCGCGGCCATGGACATGCTCGATAAGCAACTTGAGCGAACCAAGTATCTGGCCGGCGACGGCTTCTCCTACGGCGATATTCCCGTGGGCATCATCGCTTATCGCTATCGCCAATTGGTGCCCGACCGGCCGCCGCTGCCCAATTTCGAGCGCTGGTATGCGGCGCTTTCCGAACGCAAGGCGTTCAAGGATCACGTTGCAGCGGTGCCGTTGTCTTAACGGCAATCCGCTCGTCCCCGCGAAAACGGGGACCCAGTTCTTGACGCTCGACTGATTCCCGCGTTCGCGGGGATGAGCGGCGATTAGTTACTCGGCCGCGGCGCGCGTACCGGCCGATTGCGCCGAGACGATGTAATCCATCGCCGCCTGCACGCCGCCTTTCTTGTGCGGGATGCCCGCGAGCGACAGCGCCATCTCGGTCACCGCCAAGACTCCCATCATCCAGCCATCGTTGACGTCGCCGAGGTGGCCGATGCGGAAATACTTCTTGGCGTAGGGGCCGAAGCTCGCGCCATAGGAAATATTGAAGGTATCGAGCGCCAGCGCGCGGAAGGCGTCGGCGTCGTGGCCGTCCGGCAACAGCACCGCGGTGATGGTCGGTGAGTAATATTTCGGTTCGCGGCAGAGGATTTCGAGCCCCCAGGCGCGCACCGCGCGCCGCACCGCTTCGGCGAGCCGGTGATGGCGGGCGAAGACATTGTCGAGACCTTCTTCGTGCAGCATCTCGATCGACACCGCCAGCCCCTGCAGCATCTGCGTCGCCGGCGTGTAGGGAAAGAAGCCGACTTTGTTCATGGTCAGCATGTCGTCCCAGCCCCAGAATGACTTTGTCATCTTCGAAGTCTTCGACGCGGCGAGCGCCTTATCGCTCACGGCGTTGAAAGACATGCCCGGCGGCAGCATCAGGCCCTTCTGTGCCCCGCCCACGGTGACGTCGACGCCCCATTCGTCGTGCCGGTAGTCGGTCGAGGCGAGTGAGGAGATGGTGTCGACCATCAGCAGCGCCGGATGGCCGGCGGCGTTGATCGCCTTGCGAATCGGCTCGATCGGCGACAGGCAGCCGGTCGCGGTCTCGTTGTGCAGCACGCAGACCGCCTTGATCTCGTGCGCCTTGTCCTTCTTCAAGTGCTCCTCGATGGTGGCGGCATCCGCGCCGGTGCGCCAGTCGCCGGGAATGAACTCGGGCTTGAGCCCGAGCTTCTGCGCCATGGTCTTCCATTGCGTCGCGAACTGTCCGGTCTCGACCATCAGCACGCGATCGCCAGGGGAGAGCGTATTGACCAGCGCCGCTTCCCAGGCGCCGGTGCCGGTCGCGGTATAGATGATGACCGGATTGGTGGTCTTGAAAATGGTCTTGATGCCGTCGAGGCAGCGCTTGGCGAGCTTGGCGAATTCTGGGCCGCGATGGTCGATGATCGGCGTGTCCATCGCCCGCAGCACGCGGTCGGGCAGCGGTGTCGGCCCCGGGATTTGCAGGAAGTGACGCCCGGCGGCGCGCGAAGCATTCTGCGGCATTTTCGGCACTCCATCGGACGTATCGGTTAGCCCCGGCGGCGCATGTCCGTGAGCGCGCGCGGCTTGTGGCGTTGAATAGCGAATGCGACATTCGGGTCAAGTCTAATTGACGTGACCTGTATTGCATTGTTATCGCCTCACTTTTGGGCGTGGAGGACAACGTGCCAGCACGGCTCGTGCCGGGACTCGAACGCCGGCTGAAGGCGGAAAAGGTGGGCGGCGTCGGCGGCGTCCGCTTCGACGCATTTACGCGTGGGCGCTATTCCACCGACGCATCGCATTATCAGATCATGCCGCTTGGCGTGACGACGCCGCGCACGATCGAAGAAGCCGATCGGGCGATTGCGGTCTGCCGCGCGGAAGGTGTGGCGGTGACGGCGCGCGGTGGCGGCACGTCGCAGGCCGGCCAGACCGTCAACGAGTCGCTCATCGTCGACTGCTCGCCGCATCTCAACCGCGTCGTCGACATCGATGCCGCCGGCCGGCGCTGCACGGTCGAGCCGGGCATTGTGCTCGACGAGCTTAACCGCAAGCTGAAACCTTCCGGTCTGTGGTTCCCGGTGGATATCTCGACGGCGTCGCGCGCCACCATCGGCGGCATGGTTGGCAACAATTCCTGCGGCGCGCGCTCGCTGCGCTACGGCAATACGCGCGAGAACGTGTTGTCGATCGATGCTGTGCTGGCCGACGGCACGCACGCGCATTTCGGCCGGCTCGGCGATGCCGGCGTGAATGTGCCGCAGCCGCTGATCCGCGATCTCCTTGCCATCGCCGCGCGTGAGGCCGGCGAGATTGAGCGGCGCTTTCCGAAAGTGCAGCGCCGCGTCGGCGGCTATAATCTTGACGCGCTGGTGCCGGGACGAAACGACATCAATCTCGCGCATATTCTGGTCGGCTCGGAAGGCACGCTGGCGTTTTCGACCAAGATCGAGCTAAAGCTTTCGCCGCTGCTTGGCCGCCGCGCGGTCGGCGCCTGCCATTTCGGCAGCTTCCATGAAGCGATGTTGGCGACGCAGCACATTGTCGCGCTGGGGCCCATCGGCGTCGAGCTGATCGACCGCACTATGCTCGGCTTGGCCCGCGACATCGCGATGTACAAGCCGACCGTCGATGCCTTCCTGCGCGGCGATCCGGAAGCGATCCTGTTCGTCGAATTCGCCGAGGACGACGACGAGAATGTGCGGCGGCTGAAGCGCCTCGGCGCGCTGCTCGGCGATCTCGGCATCGCTTGGGACAAGAGCGGCGCTAAATGGGGCGGCGTGGTCGAGGTGCTCGATCCTAAATTACAGGCCGGCATCACCGAAGTGCGCACCGCGGGGCTCAACATCATGATGTCGATGAAGGAGGAGGGCAAACCGATCTCCTTCGTCGAGGATTGCGCCGTCCCGCTCGAGCATTTGCCCGACTACACCGCGCGGCTCACCGAGGTCTTCGAACGAAACGGCACGCGCGGTACCTGGTATGCCCACGCCGCGGTGGGCTGCCTGCATGTGCGCCCGGTGCTCAACCTGCGGCTCGACAAGGACGTCCGCGCCATGCGCGCCATTGCCGAGGAAGCCTTCGCCATGGTGCGCGAATACAAGGGCTCGCATTCCGGCGAGCATGGCGACGGCATCGTGCGCTCGGAATTTCACGAATTTATGTTCGGCGCCGAACTGGTGCACGCTTTCGAGGAGGTCAAGGACCGCTTCGATCCGCAACATATTTTCAATCCCGGCAAGATCGTCCGCGCGCCGAAATTCGACGACCGCAGCAATTTCCGTTACGGCCCCGATTACCACGCGCAAGATATCGCGACCGCGCTCGACTGGTCGGCCTATCCGGGCGCGGGCGGCGGATTTCAGGGCGCGGTCGAGATGTGCAACAACAACGGCGCCTGCCGCACGCTTGCCGGCGGTGTCATGTGCCCGAGCTACCGCGTCACCCGCGACGAGCGCGATGTGACGCGCGGCCGCGCCAATACGTTGCGCCTCGCCATCACCGGCCAACTCGGGCCCGATGCGCTCACCTCCGACGACATGGCCGAGACGCTGAAGCTTTGCGTGTCCTGCAAAGCGTGCCGGCGCGAATGCCCGACCGGCGTCGATATGGCGCGCATGAAGATCGAGGTGCTGCGGGCGCGGGCGGAAAAATACGGCCTGTCGCTGCACGACCGCCTGGTCGGCTACTTGCCGCGCTACGCGCCTTACGCGGCGCGGCTGCATTGGCTCCTCAATCTGCGCGACGTCGTTCCCGGCGCGGCGAAATTGTCGGAAGCCATCGCCGGCTTTTCCGCGCGGCGCAGCTTACCGAAGTGGCGGGCGGATTATTTCAAGGACGTGGATGCGCGACCTGAAACCGGGCACGACGGCAAAGAAGTCGTTTTGTTTGCCGACACCTTCAATCGTTATTTCGATCGCGAAAATATCGATGCGGCGCGTACGGTGCTGAGCGCGGCCGGCTATCGGGTCAATGTCGCGAAGCCGAATGACGGCGACCGCCGCCCATTGTGCTGCGGCCGGACTTTTCTCTCGATCGGCAGACCCGACCAAGCGCGGGCGGAAGCCGAGCGCACCCTCGCTGCACTCGCGCCGTACGTTGAACGGAATGTCCCGGTGATCGGCCTTGAGCCGAGTTGCCTGTTCAGTTTCCGCGACGAGATTCCGGCGTTGGTGAAGAGCGATGCGGCGCGGCGCGTTTCCGAGAATGCGCTTCTGTTCGAGGAATTCCTGGCGCGCGAAGCGGCCACCGGAAAGCTCGAACTCAAGCTCGCGTCGCTCAAGAAACGCGCCTTGTTGCACGGCCATTGCCATCAGAAATCCTTCGATACGATGTCCTCAGTTGAGATGACGCTGCAACTCGTTCCTGATCTCGACGTTCAGACCATCGAATCGAGCTGTTGCGGCATGGCCGGCGCGTTCGGCTTTCATGCCGATACGATCGAAGTGTCGCGCGCCATGGGCGAGCTGTCGCTGCTGCCGGCCGTGCGCAAGGCGCCCGACGATGCAGTCATTGTCGCCGACGGCACGTCGTGCCGGCAGCAGATCCACGACGGCGCCGGGCGCGAGGCGGTACATGTCGCGCGCGTGTTGGCGGCGGTATTGCCGCAGTCCTGATCGTCTAGCGTTCCTGCTCCAGCGCGCTCTCGTGCCAGCGGCGCAGCGCCAGGTAATTGACCGCCGACAGCAGATAGAAGATCACGATGCCGGCGACGGACAACAGCAGGAGCGCCGCGAACATGCGCGGGATGTTCAGCCGATAGCCGGATTCGGCGATGCGGTAGGCCAGTCCCGAGCCGGCGCCCGCGGAGCCTGCGGCGATCTCGGCGACCACGGCGCCGATCAGCGACAGGCCGCCGGCGATGCGCAGGCCCCCGAGAATATAGGGCAGCGCGGCCGGCAGTTTGAGGTTCCACAGGACCTGGCCGCGCGTAGCGCTGTAGAGCGCGAACAGGTCGGCGAGATTGCGGTCGACCGAGTGCAGGCCGAGCGTGGTGTTAGCCAGTACGGGAAAGAAGGCGACGATCCAGGCGCAGGCCAAGACCGCCAGCGGCTGCGGCAGGTAGATCAAGAGCAGCGGCGCAATGGCGACGATCGGCGTCACTTGCAGGATCACCGCATAGGGATAAAACGAATATTCGACCAGCCGCGATTGGTTGAACAGCACTGCCAAGCCGACGCCGCCGATTGCCGCAAGCAGAAAGCCTTCGACTGTGGTGGCGAGCGTGACGAGAAGTGATTGGAACAGCAAAGCCCAGTCCGAGACCAAGGTTTGCACGACCAGCTCGGGACTCGGCAGCACATAAGGCGGAATGTTACCGATCCATACCACCAGCGCCCAGAGCGAAAGCCCGAGCGCCAGCACGATGATCGGCAGCACGATGCGCAGGGCGCGATCGCGGCAATGGGCGGACGAGGAATTCGTCATGACGCGCCTCCCGCGGCCATCGCTTGCGCGAGCGCTTCGGAGGTACGGCGGCAGAATGCGGCATATTCGGCCGAGGTGCGGAAATCCTGGTCGCGCGGATAAGGCGCGTCGATTTTGAGTTCTGTGAAGACCCGGCCCGGCCGCGCCGCCATCACCACGATGCGGCTCGACAGATAGACCGACTCGAACACCGAATGGGTCACGAACACCACGGTGGTGGACAAGGCCTGCCACACTTGCAGGATATCGTTGTTGAGCTTGAAGCGCGTGATCTCGTCGAGCGCTGCAAACGGCTCGTCCATCAACAACAATGCCGGCTCGGTGACCAGCGCACGGGCAATGGAGACACGCATGCGCATGCCGCCCGACAGTTCGCGCGGATAGGCGCGACCGAACTCCTTCAGCCCGACCCGATCGAGCGCCGCGACGACCCGCGCCCGCGCCTTTTCGATCGGGATGCCTTTGAGCTTGAGCGGCAGCAGCACGTTGTTGAACACGCTTGTCCACGGCATCAGCGTCGGTTCCTGGAACACGAAGCCGATCCGACTTTCGCCGTCCGCGGGCGCGCGCGAGGACGTCCATTCGACCGTGCCTCCGCTCGGTTCGCTCAAGCCGGCGATGATGCGCAACGCGGTAGACTTGCCGCATCCCGACGGGCCAAGCAGCGAGACGAACTCGCCCTCGCGCACGTCGAGATCGAAGCCCTCGAGCGCCAGCGTACCGTTGGCAAACGCCTTGGCGACGCCGCGCAGCGCGACCAGCGGATCGGAATGCACTGCGCTCGCCGGCGGCATCTGATGGCTTCTTTAGTTCTTCGGCCGCAGATCGAGTCCGACTTTCTTGTCGACGAATTGCAGCGTGTAGGCCTTGCGGTAATCGACACTCGGCTTGGTGACGCCGGCGCGCACCATTTCGTCGAAAAAAGCTTTCATGCGCGCGTCGGTCATGGCGCCGACGCCGAGCGTCAAAGCGTCGCCGGAATCGACGATGCCGTATTTCTTCATCGCGTTCACCGAATAGGCCAGGAGATCGTCGGTCATTTCCGGGTTCTGCTGCTTGATCAGCGCATTGGCCGCGCTGTTGTCGTGATAGAGATAGTTGTACCAGCCGACTGTCGAGGCATCGATGAAGCGCTGCACCAGATAGGGGTTATTGTCGACGAGATCGCGCCGCGTCTCGATCAGGGTCGAATAGCCCGCCAGTCCCTCGTCGGCGAGCAAGAACACTTTAGGCGTAAAATGCGCGGCCTTCTCGATGGCGAACGGCTCCGACGTCACGTAGCCCTGCATCGCGCTTTTTTTGTTCACCAGGAACGGCTGCGGATTGAAGGTGTAGGGCTTCACCTGCGAGTCCTTGAAGCCGTAGGTGGCTTTGAGCCATTGGTAATAGGTCGCCACGCCTTCCGGCGATATGAACAAGGTCAGAGCCTTCAAATCCTGCAGCTTCTGGATGCCGTGATCGGGATGCGCGATCAGCACCTGCGGGTCTTTCTGGAAATACGCGGCGACTTCGACCGTGGGGATATTCTGCGTGACGGCGTCAAAACCTTGCAGATTGTTGGCGGACAGGAAGAAGTCGATCTTGCCGACCGGTAGGAGAATGCGGTTGTTCACGCTTGGGCCGCCCTGCCGGATGGTCACGTCGAGCCCGTATTTGCGGTAGGTGCCGTCGGCCAGCGCCTGATAGAAGCCGCCGTGCTCGGCCTCCGCCACCCAGTTGGTGCCGAAGGTGACCTTGTCGAGCGCCTGGGCCGCGGCCGGGCCGGCAACCGCAGCCGCGACGGCGACGCCCATCAATGCGGCGCTAAACTTCGTGGTCCACGCCATCGGTTGCTCCCTGCGACAACGCACGCGACAATAGGAGAGGCGGGGGAAATTTGCGAGTGAGCCTGAGCATGCTGCCGAAGCGCGACTGGATGGAGATGACCTGGCAGGACGTCGCCGGCGGCGATACTGCGCGCTGGATCGCGGTGCTGCCGCTCGCCGCGGTCGAGCAGCATGGGCCGCATCTGCCGCTCGGCGTCGACACCTACATCGCCGAGGCCTATTTGGCGCGCGCCCGCGATCTCTTGCCGGACGATCTGCCGGCGACGTTCCTGCCGATGCAGCGCATTGGCATCTCCGCCGAGCATCTGGCGTTTCCCGGCACGCTGACCTCGTCGGCGGCGACCGCCATCGCGGCCTGGACTGAGCTCGGCGACAGCCTGGCGCGCGCCGGCCTGCGCAAGCTCGTCCTCGTCACCAGCCACGGCGGCAATGTTGCGGCGATGGAAACGGTGGCGCGCGATCTGCGCGCGCGGCTTGGCATGCTCGCGGTCACCGTGGGCTGGCATCGCTTCGGCTATCCCGACGGGACGTTTTCGACCGAGGAAAAAAAGCACGGCATCCACGGCGGCGACATCGAGACCTCGCTGATGCTGGCGGCGAAACCGGACACGGTGTGCATGGACCAGGCGCCCAAGGCGACGCCGGAGACGGTCGCAATGGCAGCCGAGTTCAAATGGCTCGGCGCCTACCGGCCGGCCGGCTTTGCCTGGATGACGCAGGACCTGCACCCCTCCGGCGCCGTCGGCGACGCCACGCTGGCGACGGCAGCGAAGGGCGACGCGGCGTTGGCACGCGGCGCGCAAGCCTTCGTTGAACTTCTGCGCGAGATCGATCGTTTCGACCTTGCGCGCTTGCGCGATGGGCCGCTCGATTAACAATTTTCCTCCCCCACGAAAGTGGGGGAGGGGGACCGCGCGTTTGCGCGGTGGAAGGGGCGCGGGCCTCGACGCTCTTTCTGCAATGACAACGAAGGGTCGAGTCAGACGCCCCCTCCACCATGCTTCGCATGGTCCCCCTCCCCCGCTTCGCGGGGGCGGATAAAGCAATCTCGTTCTCGCGGCGCGTCTCAGCGTCCGAGGCTTGCCTAGCCACGCTTAAGAATCCTTCCCCGAACGGAAGCGGGAAGTGCAGCGCCGGGAGGCGCCAAAGTCGGGGCCGCGCCACGCGGGCGAATGTTGCCACTCGCTCGCGCTTCGGGCGCGGCGCGCGCCACAGGACAATCCGCTTGCGCGAACCGCCTGCTTCGGGCGTGCTGCGCCTCCCGGCGCTCCACCGCAGTTTTTCGCCCAAGCGGCCGGCCCGCCTCGGCTTGAAAACCGCACTCACTCCATCCGCCGGCTTAAGTCTGACGGCGGCGTCCTTTCGAGCGAGATTGATTCGCAGTTTTATGTAACTAAAGAAGAGACGATTGTCAAGTACCGTCCCATCGATAGTGACACCGTTTCCCCGGGCGCAGCGCAGCACGTAGTGATGCGCTGCAGACGCGGGATCGCGGAAAGCTCAGAGCATGTGAGGGTCGAGCCCGCGAAGACCCCGGATCAGCGGTGCACCGCTGCGCGCTGCACCGCATCCGGGAAACGTTTGCGCTATCACCCCCGCAACCCCGCAAGGTTCACCGGCCCCTCGAACAATCCGCCGATCAGCTTCAGCGCTTCCGCCGCGCGCGCATCGGTCCAGCCGCCGTGTTTGGCGTTGAGCCGAAACTTGTCCTCGATGTCGGCGCGGGTCAGCGGCTCCTGCGCGCCGCCGCGCATATAGGGCTGGCGCTCCTCGACCGCCGCGCCGTCGCGCAGCGTGGCGCGGATGTGGCCGGTGAAATTCTTCGGGTAGGGATTTTTTGGATCGATCGCGTAGCGCACCTTGGCGGCGAGCGCGAGCACGGCAGGATCGTGCACCGCGGCGTCTGTGAAATCGCTCAAGCCCACATTGCCGCGCACGAAGCCGGCGGCGATGCAGTAGGGCGTGGAGAATTTTCCGGAATAGCCGTTGGCGGGATGCTGCTTCGCCGCGAGCGGCTCCCACAGCCGGTGCACCGTGCCCTCGCCGACCTCGCAGACCATCTCGACGACGTCGTCGGCTTTGATGCGCGCGCCGAGCCGCCGCGCGCAGTCGATATAAGGATGCGTCATGGTCCCGCACGGATAGGGCTTGAACGCCAGCGTCTGCGTCACCCAGCGCGCGCCGAAATCGCCGGTCAGCGCGTCGTAGTCGCCCTCGGTGGTGCGCGCGAAGCCGTGAAAGAAGCCATGCACGCCTTCGAACACGGTGCGCGGCCCGGAAAAACCGGCGCGGCCGAGCAGCGCCGCGCGCATGCCCGATTGCGCCGCCCAGCCGGCATGCAGCCGCTTGGTCCAGGCGCCCTCGGCCAGATATTCGATGATGCCACCAGCCATCGACGCGACGGTGCCGAGCGCATCGACCATCTGACGGGTGTTGAGTTTGAGCGCCGCGCCGACGCCGGCCGCGGCGCCTACGGCGCCGAACACCGCGGTCGGATGAAAGCCCGCTTTGTGGGTCAGCGTCGGCGCCACCAAGCTCAGCCGGCACATGGTCTCGACGCCGATGGCAATCCCGAGCAGTAGCGCGCGGCCGTCGAGCTTTTGCCGCTCGCAGACGGCGAGCACTGCCGGCACGATCACGGCGCCGGCATGGACCGGGCCGCCTTCAAAGGTGTCATCGAAATCCTCGCCGTGAATCGCCGTGCCGTTAATGAGCGCGGCGGCGGCCGCGGAAAATGTGTGGGCGTGGCCGATCGCCGTGCACGGCCCCTCGTCATCGCAGCCGGCGAGCGTGATCTTGACGTAATCCTCATTGCGCGCGGTGACTGCGAGACCGACGACGTCGATCAAAAGCTCCACGCATTTCTCGCGCACGGCCGCGGGCAGGCGCGCGGCATCGAGCGCGCAGATCTTTTGCGCCAGATGCTCGGCAATGGCGGTTTTGGGCAACGCGTCGGAAACCATGTGCACGGCTCGCTGGCGATCAATGGCGGGGACGGCATGTCACCGGAAATCCCCGCCCGGTCAAGCGTTTGTTGAACCGGTGAAATTCGCTCTCCTATGACCGGCGCCAAGGTCAGAACCAGGTTCGAACCGGCGGCGACTAATCGGCAACGGCCGGTTTGGGCCGCTGTTTGTCGCATCGCCAATCGGATGTTCCCATGCGCCACGCCACCCCCGTTTTCGCCGCCGCCGCCTGCCTGCTCAGTGTGTTGGCCGCGCCCGCCGCGCGGGCCGAAACCAGTCCCAATGCCGATATCTGCGCCTCGACCGACGAGGCGCCTTATTCGCCGGAGCAGCGCATCGCCGCCTGCGGCGCGCTGATCGATACGCTGAAGAACCAGCCGCAAGCGCAAGCGGCGGCTCTGGTCAATCGCGGTGCGACCTATTGGACCATCGACAAGACCGAGCTTGCGCTCGCCGACTTCGCTCGCGCCATCGCGCTCGATCCGCACAACGCACGGGCCTTCCGCGAGCGCTCGAACGCCTATCGCAGCATCGGCCAACTCGACAAGGCGCTCGCCGACGCCAACGACGCGGTGCGGCTCGATCCCAACAACGCCCAGGCGTGCGACTATCGCGGTAACGTCTTCAACAATAACCAGCAATACGACCGCGCCATCGCCGACTATAACGAGGCGATCCGGCTCAAGCCCGACGACGCGCAGTCCTTCATGGACCGCGGGGTCGCCTATTATTTCAAGAAAGATTATCAGGCCGCGATCGGAGACTACGACCAGGCGATCAAGCTCGATCCGAAGAAGTCGCGCGCTTTTTTACTAACCGCGGCGCCGCCTATAAGAAGCTCGGCCGCACCGACGCGGCGATCGCCGACGAAAGCGAGGCGATCAAACTCGATCCACTGGAGCCGGAATATTACGACAATCGCGGCCTGTCCTATGCCGAGAAGGGCGATTACGACCGCGCCATCGCCGACTATAACGAGGCGATCCGGCTCAAGCCGCAGGCGACTCCTATCACTTCAAGGGCGATTACGACCGTGCCATCGCCGATTACGACCGCGCGCTGGCGCTCAATCCGGGCTTCTATCTGGCCTACAACAACCGCGGCGCCACTTACGCCAAAAAGGGCGATCTCGACCACGCCATCGCCGATTACGAGGAAGCGCTGCGCATCAAGCCGGACCTCGACACCGCGGCCGAGGGCTTGGCGGAATCGCGCCAGGAGCGCGACCAGCGCAATGCCGATGATTCCGACAAGCTATTGCTGACGTTCGACTGCGGCTCGGCCCGGCGCGCAGTGGAGAAGGCGATCTGCTCCGATCCCGATCTGGCGCGGCTCGACCGCGAAATCGACGTTGCCTACCGAGCGGCGCTCGCCAGCCGCAACGGCAGGGCCGGCAAAGAACTACGCCAAGAGCAGCGCGACTTTCTTGCCGAGCGCAATACCTCGTTCGGCAACCCGCAATATAATCTCAAGCACGAGATGGAATTGCGCCTCGCCGCGCTGCGCGGCATGACCGCGAAGGCGTTGCCGTAAGCGTTGCGGATGTGGGTTAAGAGATCTGAACCACTCATCGTCATGCCCGGCCGTAGCCGTTCCCAGAACGGCGTCGCTTCGCTCGCCTACGTGCCGGGCATCCACGTCTTAATGTTTGCATGCTCCAAAGACGTGGATGGCCGGGACAAGCCCGGCCATGACGGGCCCCATCAATACTTCGCCGAGATCGGCAGTTCCTCCGCCGGGAACAGCGAGATCAGGCGGCAGCCTTTGTCGGTGACCACGACCTCTTCCTCGATGCGCGCCGCGGAGTAGCCGTCCGTCGCCGGACAATAGGTTTCGATCGCGAACACCATGCCTTCGACGATCTCGGTCGGGTGATCCATCGACACCACGCGCGAGATGATCGGCCGCTCGTGCAAGTTCAGCCCGAGCCCATGGGCGAATTGCAGGCCGAAGGCCGCCATCTCGTCGGGGAAGCCGAACTCCTGCGCCTTCGGGAACACTTCGCAGATATGCGCGGTCGAAGCGCCGGGCTTGATGCGCTCGATGGCGTTGTCGAGCCATTCGCGCGCCATCCGGTAGGCGTCGTGCTGCGCCGGCGTGGCGCGAACGACGTTGAAGGTGCGGTAATAGCAGGTGCGATAGCCCATGAAGCTTTGCAGGATGTCGAAGAACGCCTGATCGCCGGGGCGGATCATGCGGTCGGTGAAGTTATGCGGATGCGGGCTGCAGCGTTCGCCGGAGATGGCGTTGACCGCTTCGACGTCGTCGGAGCCGTGGGTGTAGAGGAACTTGTTGACCTCGGCGACGATGTCGTTTTCGCGAATGCCGGGACGCAGCATCTGGTTGACCACGTCATAGGCGCCGTCGACCATCGCCGCGGCGCGATTGAGGAGCGCGATCTCGTCCGCCGATTTCACCTCGCGCGCGCTCAGCATCACCTGCTGGCCGTCCTTGATCTTGAGGCCGGCCTTTTCCAGCTCGAACATCATCGGCGGCTCGATGATGTCGACGCCGATCGGCATCTTGGCGACGCCGGCGTCTTTGAGGATCGAGGCCATTTCCTCGGCGTGGCGCTTCATCAGGCCGAAGGCGGGATCGACGGTGCCGCGCAGGCCGACGAGGCCGGCTTTGCAGTTCTCCGGCTTGAGCCAGGGCGAATAGAGCTTGTGGTGGACGGCGGCCGAGCCGAAGTCCCACAAAATGGGGTCGCTGCCGCGCACCAAGAGCGCCCAGCGCGAAAGCTTGTCGCGGGCCCATTCGCCGATCTTGGTCGAGGTGACGTAGCGGATATTGTTGTCGTCGAAGAGCAGCAGCGCGCCGAGGTCGGACGCTTCGAGCGCGGCTTGCGCGCGGGCGAGCCGGTAGCGGTGCATGCGCCGGTAATCGACGCGTTCCTCGAAATCGACCCCCATGGTGCCGAGCACCGGCAGATGACGGCCCCAATTGTAACGCGGGTTGATGTCCTCGGCGGTGATCTTGATCGGATCGCGCTTGGTGATGTCGTCCATGGCGTACTCCCTGGCGTTATCCGTCATCCTGAGGTGCGAGCGAAGCGAGGCGAGCCTCGAAGGATGAGCGGGCACGGCGATTGTCGTTCCTATTGTAACCAATCTCACCGTTTGTCGACACGGGTTCTGGGCGGGTTTAGAACCCGCCCCTCCGGCCTCGATGTCACGGCATCGGCACTTCGCCGACGTCTTTCGGCACTTTGTAGCCTTTCTGGACCGCCGGGCGCTTGGCGATGGCCGTGTACCAGCGCTTGACGTTGGGATACTGGTTGAGATCGACGGTCTGCCACTCGTAGCGCGACACCCACGGCCAGATCGCGATGTCGGCGATCGAATAGGCGTCGGCGACGTATTCGCGGTCGGCGAGGCGCTTATCGAGCACGCCGTAGAGCCGGTGCGCTTCCTTCAGATAGCGCTCCTCGGCATAGGCCGACTTGCCCTTGTTGTATTTCACGAAGTGATGGACCTGGCCGAACATCGGACCCGGGCCGCCCATCTGCCACATCAGCCATTCGATGACCTTGTAGCGGCCGTCGCCCGATTTCGGCATCAGTTTGCCGGTCTTGTCGGCGAGATAGATCAGGATCGCGCCGGACTCCATGAGGCTCAGATTGTTGTCGCGGTCGACGATCGCCGGGATGCGGTTGTTCGGTGAGATCTTGAGAAATTCCGGCTTGAACTGCTCGTCCTTCGAAATGTCGACAGCATGCACGGTATAGGGCAGGCCGAATTCCTCGAGCGCGATGGAAATCTTGCGGCCGTTCGGCGTCGTCCAGGTGTAAAGGTCAATCACGGTGCTGGTCCTGTTGGTGGTTGAGGCAATTCGTTGACCGCTCATTCCCGCGCAAGCGGGAATCCAGTGGCTAGGTCCCCGCCTTCGCGGGGACGAACGGCAGTGCAGTTCATGCGGCGGTCCTTTTACCCCACAACCGCGCCGAAGCGATATCGGCGCCCTGGCGGATCGCCTTGAGCTTGAGCCACACCACCGGCTCGATCACCCATTCGCGGCGGGTGAAGGTGCCGAAGCCGCAATCCGACGAGGCAATGACGCGCTCGCGGTCGCCGATGGTCGCGACGGCTTCCTCGATGCGGCGCGCCACCACTTCGGGATGCTCGACGAAATTCGATGTGGTCTCGACCACGCCGGGAATGAGGATCATATCTTTGGGGAATGGCACGCGCTTGAGGGCTGAGTATTCGTGTGCGTGGCGCGGATTGGAGAACTCGATCGACAGCGCACCGACCTTGGCCTGATAGAGCGCCGGCAAGATTTTCTCCAGCGCGATGTCGTGGATGTGCGGGCCTTCCCAATTGCCGTAACAGATATGCAAGCGCACGCGGTCGCGCGGAATGCCTTCGATGCCTTTGTTGATGGCGGCGACATGGCGCTCGCAGCGCTTGACGAAATCGGCATCCGACAGATCGCGGTACATCATGGTGCGGTCCATGGCGAGGTCGGGCGCGTCGATCTGCAAAATGAGGCCCGCTTTATGGATGGCCTGATATTCGTTCTTCATTTCGCGGGCGATGGCGTCGAGATAATCGTCATGCGACGGGTAATAGGCGTTGAGCATCGTGGTCGAGATGATGCCGGGCGAGGCCGCTGTCATGAAGCGCTCGGAAAACGCATGCAGCTCGTCGGCGATGCGCTTGAAACCGGCGATCTCGTCGCTGATCGGTTTGAGACCGCGATACTTGATGTCGGCCTGCGCCTCAGGCGCCCCGTGCTGGCTCTTCGGCGGATTGGGAAAGCGCCGCATCAGATAGCCGACCAGCTCGGGAAACTCCTCGAACTCGCGGCCGCGGCGGCGCTTCGACACGCCGGCAAAGCCCGACATGCGCTGCGGCACGTAGGTCTGGAAGCCGATCCGCCGCTGCTCGCCGTCATTGCCGACATCGATTCCGGCCTCCATCTGCTTGCCGACGACGTGGCGCACCGCCTTGTCCATTTCGTCGGCGAGCATCTTCGGGTCGAGTTTTTCGCCGTCCTCCTGCTTGACCAAAAGGTCGCTCAGCGTCTCGTTGCGCGGCAGGCTGCCGACATGGGTGGTAAGAATACGGTCACGGCTGAAAAGCATTACGGCGGCTCCGGGAGGGAAATGGCGGGCCCTGTCATAGCGCAATTTCGCGGCAAAGACAGCGCCGGCCGGCTTCGCCATTGCCGTCGATTTTTCACGTCGGCATAATGGGTTCTCGTGATCCTTTGTGTGTGGGCAACGGGTGGGCAAAAGCCCGTGCTGATGAGGAACGCCGCGATGAACGACGCGCCGCCGCATATCGGGCCGTCCCCGGAATCGACCATCCCGCGCGACTACAATTTCGCCGCCGATATCCTCAAGCGCAATCTCGACGCCGGCCGCGGCAACAAGCTCGCCTATATCGATGATCGCGGCCAATATACCTATGCGGAACTCGCCGACCGGGTCGAGCGTTTCGGCCAGGTGTTGCGTTCGCTCGGCAGTCGCCGCGAGGAGCGTGTTCTCATCTGCCTCCTCGACACCATCGATTGGCCGACCGCGTTCCTCGGCGCGATCAAGGCCGGCGTCGTGGCGGTCCCGGTCAACACGCTGATGACAGAGGCGGATTACCGCTTCATGCTCAACGATTCGCGGGCGCGGGTTCTGGTCGTCTCCGAAGCGCTTTACGACAAATTCGCCGATGCGATCCGGGAGAGCGACAGCCTCGAACATGTCATCGTCTCCGGCGAGGACCCGCATTCTCATCTCTCGTTTGACGAGCTGATGGCCGAAGCCAAGACCGATGCCAAGATTCCGCAAGGCGCTACCGCGGCAACGACGCGCGACGACATGTGCTTCTGGCTCTACACATCGGGTTCGACAGGCCGGCCGAAGGGCGCGGTACATACCCATGCCGATCTGAAACTCACCGACGCGCTTTATGCGGCGCCGGTGATCGGCATCGGCGAAACCGACGTCTGCTATTCGGTGGCGAAGCTGTTCTTCGCCTACGGGCTCGGCAACGCGCTCACTTTTCCGTTGTCCGCGGGCGCGACCACCGTGCTGCTGCCGCAGCGACCGACGCCGGATGTGGTCGCCGAGCTCCTCAAGAGGCACAACGTCACCGTCTTCTATGCGGTGCCGACGTTCTATGCCGCCTTTCTGGCGAGCCCCGCGACGCCCGCGCGACCAGAGCTGAAAATCCGCCGCTGCGTCTCCGCAGGCGAAGCGCTGCCGGCCGAGATCGGCCGGCGCTGGAGCGAGCGCTACGGCGTCGACATTCTCGACGGCCTCGGCTCGACCGAGATGCTGCATATCTTTCTGTCGAACCGCGCCGGCGAGGTGAAATACGGCACCTCCGGCAAGCCGTTGCCGGGTTACGATATCCGCCTGGTCGACGATGACGGCAACATCGTCACCAAACGCGGCGACATGGGCGAACTGCAGGTGCGCGGACCGACCAGCGCGATCATGTATTGGAACAACCGCGAGCAATCGCGCGCGACGTTCTTGGGCGAATGGACGCGCTCCGGTGACAAATATATCGAGGACGAGGCCGGTTATTTCGTTTACTGCGGCCGGCGCGACGACATGCTCAAGGTTTCCGGCATGTATGTCTCGCCGTTCGAGGTCGAGGGCGCGCTGCAAAGCCATCCCGATGTGCTCGAAGCCGCCGTGGTCGGCTGGCCGGACACCGAC
Organism: uncultured Alphaproteobacteria bacterium; assembly: GCA_963731805.1. Taxonomy (GTDB): domain Bacteria; phylum Pseudomonadota; class Alphaproteobacteria; order Rhizobiales; family Xanthobacteraceae; genus BOG-931. The sequence continues at coordinate 26,455 of CAVSWY010000020.1, read as the reverse complement.
GAGCTGATCAAGCCCAAGGCCTTCGTGGTGCTGAAAGTGCCGGACAAAGCCAGCGACGCCTTTGCGCAAAAGCTGCAGGACGAATGCCGCAAGAAACTCGCGGTCTACAAATATCCGCGCTGGATCGAGTTTCGCACCGAGCTGCCGAAGACCGCGACCGGAAAGATCCAGCGCTTCAAGCTGCGCGCCGAGGCAGGACCGTCGCCACCACGCTGAACGGCTTTGTGCCGCGGCTTCACGACCACGGGGTCATGGCGAACGAGTAGGTCGCGCCCAGTCCGAAGGTGAACTGATCCGGCGAACCGCGCTGGGTGACCAGCGGCGAGTTGGCGGCGGAGCCGGTCAGCCGCTCGTATTCGCGAACAGCGCATGCGCGGTCCATTGCGAATTGAAGGCGTACTGCGCCATCGAGCCGGCGCCGAAGGAATAAAGCCCGCCGCCGGCGCGATAGACCGGTAAGGCCGGCAGGCCCGAAACCGTCGAGCCGATCGACTGCGCTTGCGTGATGGAGAAATAAGGGCTGGCCGCGGCGGCGGACTGCAGGGTCATTCTTGGCCCGGCGGATAAGGTCCACTGTCCGGCGGGAACGATCGCATCGAGAAACAGATCGCCGGTGACGCCGGTCTCGCCGCCAAAACCTTGGCGGGCTTCGCCACGCAGCCGCAGCCACGGCGCGGGCCAGTATTCGGCAAACGCGCCGGCCTTCACCGCATAATTGACGTCGCCGAGCCCGTTCGGCGCCGCGTAGTCGGACGCCTTGCGCTGCCAGACGAGTTTAAAAGCCGGGCCGATCTTGATCTGGCCGAGATCGATGAGGCTGAAGCCGATGCTGTCCCGCGGGCCGGGAAAGTCCGGCGGCGAGCCTTCCTTGCGGACGGAAAACAGCGGAAATCCGGTCACGGCGGGTTTGCTGTCCGAGGCGCCCGGCCAAGCTGGAACGACCCGGCCTTCGATCCCGACGGTGACGATCCAGTTTGGCGCCGCCGGCGCGACGCTGGCCGGGGCCACCGCTTGCTCCGGCGGCGCCGGTAAATCGGCGGCGGCGGCAAAGCCCGGAACCGACAAAGCCACCAATACAATTGCAAGACGGCCGATTGTCGACCCCACGCACACCGAATTCCCCATTCGACTTCCGTGAATTAAAGAGCACGAAGAGGCGAAATTAGGAAGCCGCGTCGGCAAAACATGCTGAATTGATCGTCACAATTGCATTGGTTCCCGTCGGCGGCCTTGCCGCTTACCTTAATAAGGCACGCCGCCGCGATAGCCCTTCAACGCGAAGATGCGGTAGGCCTTGATCGGGTCGCCGTCGCGCGTGCGCCAGACCGTTGCGATCGGCTCGACCCATGCAAAATGCTTCTGCAGCTCCGGCAGATCGGTCGACGGCTCGGTTGCCACGTAGATGCCGGTATGGTCGGCCAGCAGCTTTTGATCGACCGGCGGCAGAAAGCCGTAGCGGATTTTCTCCGAGGTCTGGAACACCGGCATGCCGCGCAGATAAAACGCGAGCTCGGCATTCGTGTCGTATTCGCCGCTGGCGATATAGCCGGCATCGCGCGCGCTCGCCACCGCGCGCGTGTCCGCCGCCCACTGCGCCCAGCCGTCGAAGATGTCGAGCGGATCGTGTGCCGCGGCGACCGGCGCCGGCCAAAAGGTCATCTGCGCGAACATGGCAAGGGTGAAAACGAGGCCGGTCCACGGCGCCGCCGCGAAAGCGTAGCGAAGGAGCGGCCCACGCTCCGGCGCGTCTTGCCGCGGCGCGAACGCGGCGACGGCGGCAATGACGGCGATCGCGTAAGCCGTGCTCGGCCATTGCGGCAGCACTTCCGCCGACAGCGCGTGAATGAGGAAATAAGCCAGCATCGGCGCCGCCGCGGCCGCCAGCAACAGCCAGTTTGCCTCTTGCCGGAAAAATCCGCGCAGGGTCGCGACCGCAAGACCGGCGATAGCGAAAGCAAAGATCAGCGGCGATACGAACAGCGCCTGGACGCCGACGAAGGTGCCGGCATTGTCGAGGCCGCCGTCGGCAAAATCGAATGCATGGCCGAATTGCTTGGCGAACGACGCCCAGTGATGCTCGGCATTCCACAGGATCACCGGGCTGAACAGAACGAGCGCGATCAGGGCGGCCAAATAGGGCTCGCGTCGCTTGAGCCAGGGTCGCATCTGCACCGACGCCGACAGCCAGATCACGATGCCGGCGAGAAGGAAGACGCCGGTATATTTGCTGAGCAGCAATAGACCCATCGCGGCGCCGGCGAGATACCAGTATTCGCCGCGGCCGCTTTTCCAGACCTGCGCCAGCCCTACGCAGCACAACAGCCAGAATAGGATCGCTGGCGTGTCGGGATACATGACGATCGAAAAGAACGCCGTGTGCGGCATCATGTTGAACCACAGCGCCGCCAATAGGCCGAGCCGGCGATCGTCGAACAGGATGACGGCGAGCGCATAGACCAGCGCCGATGCCGCGATCATCGCCACGATCGCCATGCTACGCACGCCGAAGGCGGTGTTGCCGAACAGCGCGGTGCCGAGCCGGATCAGGTACGCGATCAGCGGCGGTTGGTCGAAATAACTTATCGCCAGATGCCGCGACCACAGCCAGTAATAGGTCTCGTCGGTCTCCAGCTCCATGTGGCGGGCGACCAGGCAACGCAAGACCACCATCGCAAGCACAAGGGCCGAGACCGCCAGCGAGGCAGCCTGGCACGGCGCGATCCGCAATCTCTCCCCTGCGCCCGCCAGCACGTTGGAATCGCCTGGCGCGGTCTCCGTTGTCTCGGTCATGGCCGTTATTTGACTTTGCCGGGGTCCAGGTGCAAGTGCGGCCGCGCCAAGCCGATTGAGGTGGAAATTTTCACGTCACTATGGCAAGAATCGGCCGCTTGCCGCGGTAGCTCAGCCGGTAGAGCACCGCATTCGTAATGCGGGGGTCAGGGGTTCGAATCCCTTCCGCGGCACCAGATTTCCCCTCCGCATTAGTCGGTATCATCGCTCAAACATGAACGATGGGAGAAAACCTTGCCCGTAATGAGTGGAAAACGCGCCTTCCTCGATCTGCTCAAGCAGGAGGGCGTCACGGTGATGTTCGGCAATCCCGGCACCACCGAATTGCCGCTGATGGACGCCTTCGCGGTCGAGCATGACATCAAATACATCCTCGGACTGCAGGAAGCGGCGCTGATGGCGATGGCCGATGGCTATGCGCAAGCTTCCGCTGGGCTGGCGGTGCTCAACCTTCACGTTGCGCCCGGGCTCGGCAATGCCATGGGCATGCTCTACGACGCCATGAAAGCGAATTCTCCGGTGCTGGTCACCGCCGGCCAGCAGGACACCGAATATCTCGTCACCGAGCCGGTCTTGAGCGCCGACCTGCCGACGCTGGCGCGGCCGTTCGTTAAATGGGCAGCCGAGGTGCATCGCGCCGAGGACTTGCCGCGCTACGTGCATCGCGCGGTTAAGACCGCGCTGGCGCCCCCGACCGGTCCGGTGTTCCTGTCGCTGCCCGGCGACATTCTGAAGAACGACGCCGATATCGATTTGCTGGAGCCGACGCGGGTCGCGCCACGCGTCCGCGGCGACGCCGACGCCATCGCGGCCGCCGCCGAACTCCTCGCCAAGACCGAGCGGCCGGTCATCATCGCCGGCGATGCGGTGGCGCAGAGCCGCGCGCATAAGGAGCTGATTGCGCTCGCGGAAACCGTCGCCGCGCCGGTCTATGTCGAGTTCATCCCGAACAGCGCCTCGTTTCCGGCGTCGCACCCACTCTATCGCGGCATGATGACACGCTCGCAGGCTGGCGTGCGCGACGTGCTCGACAAGCACGATTTGGTATTTTCCGTCGGCGGCGATCTGTTCACCTGGTCGCTGCCGTCGACCGTCGATCCATGGCCGCCGGGACTGCCGCTCATTCATCTCGACACCGATCCGTGGCAGATCGGCAAGAACTATCCGGCGCAGGTCGCGATCCTTGGCGATCCCAAGGCGACGCTGCCCGAGATCACGGCTGCCGTCGGCGCGCGCATGAGCGCGAGCGCCAAGACCGCCGTGGCGGTGCGGCTGCAAACGCTGACCGCGGCGATCAAGAAGGACCGCGAGGCATTCCGGATGAAGGCGCGCGCTCTTGCCGGCAAGACGCCGGTGCAGCCGCTCGCTTTGCTCGAAGCTATCGGTTCGATGCTGCCGAAGGATGCGGTGGTGATCGAAGAGATTCTGTCCTCGGCGCCGGGCATTCGTGGGCTGATCGAGAGCAACGACGAGCAAAGCTATTTCGGCCTGCGCGGCGGCGGCATCGGCTGGGGCCTGCCGGCCGCGATCGGGGTCAAGCTCGCGCTGCCGCAGCGTCCGGTGGTGGCGCTCGTAGGCGACGGCAGCGCCATGTACACGGTGCAGGGGCTATGGACCGCGGCGCGCTACCGGCTGCCGATCGTCTGGGTGATCTTCAACAACACCAGCTATCGCATCTTGAAGCAGCGTCTGGTCATGCTGCGCGGGCTAGCCGAGCAGGCCGATACCTTCGTCGGCATGGAGCTCAACGATCCGGCGATCGATTTCGTAGGCCTCGCACGTTCCCTCGGCATCGACGGCGCGCGCGCAGCGACGGTGCACGACGCGACCGATCTCATCGGCAAAGCGCTGAATGAGAACAAGGCGATGCTGATCGATGTCGACATGGAGCGCGGTTACAAGCCGATGTAACGGCGAAATCTTCGCTCAGTGTGGAAACAGCCGCCCGCTGGATGTCCGGCGGGCGGCAAGCAAACGTCGGGGGAGTGAACGCCTGGCTTAGTAGTACCAGGCTTTGCACCAGTGGTGCTTCATCGCATAGCTGCCCTTGGTCTGCGCAACGTCCCAGGACGGCGTTTTGACCCATAAAACCTGCGTCGTTCCCCACGGCTTGGCGGTGTGGTCGTACCAGGCGCGGCAGGCGCCGGTGTCCTTGAACTTGATCACCGCGGAATCAGCGCGCGCCGGAGTGGCCGCGGCGAGACCGAGCGCCGTGGCGCTCAACGCAAACACGAGACCCTTCATAAGTACCTCCCTGTCCAGCCCGTAACGGGGGAAATGACACCAAAACGCTCCCGATCTCGCGGTCATATGCCTGAGGCCAAGACTTGAGGCCAAGAGACGTGACCTTGTGTGTCGGGGGGCGGCAAAGAGGTTCTATTCAAGCGACACCCGGCATCTGGGGTCCCGCCTGCGCGGGAATGAGCGGAAGGCCTCAAAGGGACTTAATGGCGGAAATGCCGCGTGCCGGTAAATACCATGGCGACGCCGTGGTCGTCGGCGGCGTTGATCACCTCGTCGTCGCGCACCGAGCCGCCGGGCTGGATCACCGCAGTGGCGCCGGCCGCGATGGCGACGAGGAGGCCGTCGGCAAACGGGAAGAAGGCATCCGACGCCACCACCGAGCCTTTGGTCAAAGGCTCCTTGAGGCCGGCTTCCTTCGCGGCGTCCTGCGCCTTGTGCGCGGCGATGCGTGCGGCGTCGACACGGCTCATCTGGCCGGCGCCGATGCCGACGGTGGCGAGATCCTTGGCATAGACAATGGTGTTGGATTTGACATGCTTGGCGACGCGGAAGGCGAACCGCAGATCGCGCAATTCAGCATTGCTCGGCGCGCGCTTGGTCACGGGCTTTAAGTCTATGTCGTCGACCACGGCGTTATCGCGGCTTTGCACCAGCATGCCGCCGGCAACGGTCTTGGCGGTGAGCCCCGCCGCGCGCGGATTGGGCAGGCCGCCGGCAAGAAGGAGCCGCAAGTTCTTCTTGGCGCCGACGATGGCGATCGCCTCATCGCTGGCGTCCGGCGCGATGATGACTTCGGTGAAGATTTCGGTGATGGCGCGCGCGGCGTTGGCATCGAGCGGGCGGTTGAGCGCAACGATGCCGCCAAACGCCGAAGTCTTGTCGCAGGCGAAAGCCTTGCGATAGGCCTCGACCAGACTTTCGCCTTCGGCGACGCCGCACGGATTGGCGTGCTTGATGATAGCGCAAGCCGCGCTACGCGCTGGATCGAACTCGGCGACGCATTCGTAAGCGGCGTCGGTATCGTTGATATTATTGTAGGAGAGCTGTTTACCCTGCACTTGGCGCGCGGTGGCGACGCCAAAGCGCACGACCGGCGCGCGATAGAACGCGGCCGACTGGTGCGGGTTCTCGCCGTAGCGCAACGGCTCGATCAGCCGGCCGCCGAAGGCGCGATAATCCGGCGCGCTGTCGTCGAGCGCTTGCGCAAACCAATTCCCGATTGCGGCGTCGTAAGCCGCGGTGCGTGCAAAGGCCTTGGCGGCCAGCTTTTGGCGCAGCGTAAGTGTCGTCATGCCGTTGTGCATGGTCAGTTCTTCGAGCAGTGCCGCGTAGTCGCTCGGCTCGACCACGACCGCGACGTCGTTATGGTTCTTCGCCGCGGCGCGGATCATGGCCGGGCCGCCGATGTCGATGTTCTCGATGCAATCGGCAAAATCGCCGCCACGCGCCACGGTCGCTTCGAACGGGTAGAGATTCACCACCAGAATATCGATGGCGCGGATGCGGTGCGTGCGCATCGCCTCGGTGTGCTCGGCGTTGCCGCGGATCGCCAATAGTCCACCATGCACGCCCGGATGCAGCGTCTTGACGCGACCGTCCATCATTTCCGGAAAACCGGTCAGCTCGCTGACGTCGAGCACATTGAGTCCGGCGTCGCCCAGCGTCATGCGGGTGCCGCCGGTCGAAACCAGCTCGATGCCGAAGCCGGAGAGCGTGCGCGCGAAGTCGACGACGCCGGTTTTGTCGGAGACGGAAATCAGCGCACGGGTGGCGCGGCGGAGATGCTCGGTCATGGTTTCTTCTTACGTTCTCTTCGCTTTTCTGCTCCCGCCTCGTGGGGCAGGAAAATCTTATCACAGCGGCAGCCGCGGCTCTTCCTGTTCGCGCACGCGGCGGGTCGTGGCGCCCGCTGGATTGGCGTGCTGCAGGCTCCACTGCACCCGCGAGGCGGTGCGGGCGTTGCCGTGGATGACGATCTGGGTGGTGCGGCGCGGGCCTTCGCTGCCGGCGAGATAGACGCTGTCCTCCAGGTCCACGCGGTCCTCGTGGGCGGTGAAGGTCCAGACCTCCTTGCTCGGCGTCATCAGCATGACGCCGTGGCCGTCGGTGAGCCGGGTGGCCTTCACCGCGGGATGCAGGTGAAAGCGGATGGCGAATTGATCCGGCCCACTGCGCAAGTGCGTGCCGCCGTCGGCGGCGAGGAAGATGTCCTCGCCGTCGATGCGGGTACCGTCGGCCGCCAGCATCAGCAAGCGCTCGTGCACGATGCCGAAGCGGTCGGCATAGCCGTCATGCGTGGCGCGCAGCGCGATGGCGTCGATCGCGTCCTCGCGCGTCACCGACACGGCGCGCGGTCCGCCCAACAGCGGCGATCCTCCGAGCAAGCGGCGGAACATCGCCAATTCCACAAAGCGCGCCGACGAGGTGTCGTTGAAGGTCACCGTGGAATGCGCCGCGGTCGACCGCGCCAATTGACGCCAATTCTCGCGCCCGCTGGAGGGCATGCCGCAATTCACCACGATCAGGCTCTGCTTCGGCGTGGAGAATTCGAACGACAGGCAACCGGCATGGGCGTCGAGGCTCATCTCGATCGGCGGCGCGCGCCCGGTGTCCATGATCACCACGCCGCCATTGGCTTCGAGGCGCTGATAGGCCGAATAAGGCGCGTTGGACAGCGGCGCGCCGCGATTGTCGTCATAGGCCAACAGCGTGAGAATGTGATCGGCCGGCGTCGCGCCCATGCCGTTGAAATGCGCGAAGGTGCCTTCGGAATGGCGGAAGAAGCGCAGCATGGGCATCATGCGGTCGATGGCGTTCGACAGCGCCTGCGGCGGCGCAATATTGCGCGCGGTAAAGGCCTGCCGTAGCGGCAAAAATTCCAGCAAGATATCGATGATCGCCCCGGGATCGCGGCTGATGTGGCCGCCGTCGGGCAGGATTTGCTGCTCGATCTCGCGCTGCAAGTGCTCGGTTGCGGACTTGATGTGGCGTGCCTGGCCGGCAATGCACAGCGCGGCATAAGCGAGCGCAATGGCGGACTGCATCCGCGCGATGCCGCGATGCGAGTCGCGGGCAGTATGGCGCAGATAGCGCACCTGGCGCACCAGACTGCGGAGGAAGCGCCGATAGAAGCGCGTGTCGGCGTCCTGCAGGACGAGCGTCGACTGGCTGAGCCAGGAGATGATGCGTCGGGACAGTATGTCGGGTCGCCAAGCCAGCGCGTGCCAGGAGCCTTGCACCGCGATCCATTCGTCGACCAGCGCGCGGGCATTGGCGCGGGTGATGCCGGAGTCCGCCGCGCGCAGATGGCGCAGCCAGCCGAAGCCGAGCAAGGCGGCCGCCCAATCGTCGGACGGCGGCTCCATCTCGAAGATCGAACGGCCGTCGCCGACCACGACCTTGCCGGCGAAGGCGAAACGGCCGGCATAGATTTCGCTCGCGCGCGTGGCGTCCGCCGTGCGCAAGTCCTGCGGTGCGATCAACAGCCGGTCGGCCTTGAGCGGCAAGCGGACGGGCCAGCGCAGAAACGGGTGACCGTTGACGCGGCCGGCGAGCCGCCGCATGGCGCCGCGCATGAGGAGCCACGACAGCTTCGCGTGGTTCGCAACGGAAACGCGCGACATCGGCCCGTTCGCCCCTCTCATCAAATTTCACTTGCGCGCGGATGCAACGGCATCCCGCGGCGGCGACCATAACGAAACGATGACAGAACGGCCAACAGCCGCATAGCGATTTGATATCGCTACCCTTTTACCAGCCGTGCGGCATAGAAACCGTCGAGGCCGGAGAACCGCGAATCGGCGTCGGTAAGCTGGCACGGCAGCGTACGCAGTTCGCCTTGTTGGTTGATGAACGCGGCGCAGCCGAACACGTCCGCAGCGGCGAGCGGCGCGCGCCGCATGCTTGGCTCGCGGGCCAGAAAATCGGCGACGACGCGCTCGTTCTCCTCCGGTTCCAGCGAGCAGGTGCAATAGACCAGCGTGCCGCCGGGCTTTAGCAGCGTCGCGGCGCGGTCGATCAGGCGGTGCTGCAGGCCAGCGAGCTTGGTGATGTCGGCTTCGCTTTTGAGCCATGGCACGTCGGGGTGGCGGCGGATGGTTCCGGTCGAGGAGCATGGCGCGTCGAGCAGCACGGCGTCGAAGCGTTGCTCCGGGGCCCACTCAGTGGCGTCGGCGCAGACGAGTTCGGCGGCAAGCGACAGCCGCGCCAGGTTTTCGCCGAGCCGCTTCATGCGCGCCGGCGCGCGATCGACGGCCGTGACGTGCGCGCCGGCTGCGGCGAGCTGCGCCGTCTTGCCACCGGGCGCCGCGCAGAGATCGGCGACGTGGCGGCCGGCAACGTCGCCGAGCAAGTGCGCCGGCAGCGCGGCCGCGGCGTCCTGCACCCACCAGGCGCCTTCGGCAAAACCGGGCAGCGCCGTCACCGCGCCGTGCGCGACTGTACGCACCGTGCCGGTCGGCAGCACGCGGCCGTCGAGCTTGGCCGCCCAAAATTCCGGATCGCCTTTCACCGTAAGGTCGAGCGCCGGCTCCAGCCCGTTCGCAGCCGCGATGGCGTGCGCGGTTTCACCGCCGTAGGCCGCGGTCCAGCGCGCCATCAGCCAGTCGGGCGTATCGAGCACGGGCATGTCGAGCGCAGCGAGCGCGGCTTTGCCGTCACGCGCGATACGCCGCAACACCGCATTGACGACTCCGGCGTAGCGCGCCGCATAGCGGTCGGCCTGCACCAACCGCACCGAAAGATCGACCGCGGCATGATCGGGCACGTCGAGAAACAGGATTTGCGCAGCGCCGAGAAGGAGCGCGGTCTTGACGCGAGGCGCCTGCGGCGGCAGACCGCGTTCGAGCAGCGGCCACAGTAGGTGACGCAGCGTGCCGAGCCGGCGCAGCACGGTGCCGACCAGCGCGCGGGCGAGCGCGCGATCACGCTCCTCCAGCGTCAAGAGCTCGGCCGTTGAGTCGATGAGCTCGTCGAGCGCACGGCGGCGGCGCAGCACGCCGTCGAGCATATCGGCGGCGACGCGGCGCGCGGCGAGGCCCGGTGCAGCGTTATCGCGACTGGGACGCGGCCGTGGTTTTCGCGCGCTTTTGGCCAAGAAAATTCCTCCTTGCAGGAGCGGCAGGGCTACGCCAAGTCTTGGGTGATGCCAACCGATCCCACATCGCCAGACCCGCCGGACGACAAGCGTCCGCTGACGCCGGCAGCCGAACGCGCGCTTGCCGAAGCCGCAGCCCGGCGTGCCCGACAGGCGGCGCAGGCCGCCGAGGCGCCGGAAGAATTTTCCGGCCGCGGCGGCCTCGACCCGACCCGCTACGGTGACTGGGAAATCAACGGCTTAATCTCGGATTTCTAATCGGTCGAGCATGAATTCGCGGCCAGGCAGGTGGCCGTGCCATCTTGACATTTTTCCTATTATAAGGAATATAGTCCGCATAGTACTGGTGCCGGTGCGATTCCCTCCAGTGCGACGGCCAACAGCCATGCGACGCACCATTCCGCTTGGAGCTCTCACAAATCCGCGGCGCGCCAATCCCTTGATTCTAGCGGCGGCGCTGTTCGCGATCGGCCTCGCCGCCGGTGCGGCCATGCGGTCCTCGTTGGTGTCGCGCGTCGCGGCTCCGGTTGCGCCCGCGTTCGCGGCCGCGAGCCCAGAACAAACACCCGCCGACATCCCGCTGGCGCACCGGCTCGATCCGTCCATCGTCTATCCGGCCGAGGTCATCCGCATCATCGACGGCGACATCTTCGAGGCGAGGGCGCGGGTGTGGCCGGGGCTCGACGTCGATACCAAGGTGCGGCTGCGCGGCGTTGACGCGGCCGAACTTCATGCGCGCTGCGCCGGCGAGCTTGCGCAAGCGCAGGCCGCGCGCGCGGCGCTGGAAAAAATCTTAAGCGAAGGCGGCGTGACGATTTCGCGCGTCGGCGTCGACAAGTACGGCGGGCGGGTCGACGCCACCATCGCGACGCGCGGCATCGCCGACGTGTCGGCGGCGTTGCTCAACGGTGGCTTTGCGCGCGCCTACGACGGCGGCAAGCGCGGCTCGTGGTGCGGATAGGTTATCTGGTCACCACCACCCGCGTGCCGACGCTGACGCGACTGTATAGATCGGTGATGTCGACGTTGTGCATGCGGATGCAGCCGTGCGAAACGAACTTGCCGATCGAGCCTTCATTGTTGGTGCCGTGGATGGCGTATTGGCCGCCGCCGGACAGCGTCATGGCCGCGACGCCCATCGGATTTTGCGGCGAGCCGCCGGGGATGATCGCCGGCAGCCGGGAATAGTCCTTGCGGATCGACTCCGGCGCTTCCCAGGCCGGCCGGACATACTTGCCGTCGATGAAGGCGGTGCCGGTCCATTGCATGCCAATGCGGCCGACGCCGACCGGGTAGCGGAGCGCCTGGCCGGAGCCGACGAAGTAATAGAGCGCGCGCTCATTGGTGTGGATCACGATGGTGCCGGGCAGATAGCTGTCGCGCACCGAGACCAAGTCGCCATGGGCCTGCGCCGCATTCGGCGCGAAGGCAAACAAGCCGACAACAGCCGCTAATGTGGCTGAAAACAGAATTTTCCCGCGCATCGCACCATTCCCCGACTGAAGAAGCCGCCCCTACTAAACCCAGGAGCCTATTCTAGCCGAAATGCCGGCTGCCCTCAGCAGCGCGGCGGCAATAGGGTAAGGTTTTCGCTAATTTTTCGGGGAGTGTGGTGCGGGCGCGACACCGACACTGTCACCTCTCCCCCGCTAGGGGTGAGGGAGCTTTACGCGCTTTCCTTGCTCTTATTCTGCCGGTTATTGACGAGATCGTCGACCACGGCCGGGTCGGCCAGTGTCGAGGTGTCGCCGAGATTGCCGAATTCGTCCTCGGCGATCTTGCGCAGGATGCGGCGCATGATCTTGCCGGAGCGCGTCTTCGGCAGGCTCGGGGCGAATTGGATGAGGTCGGGCGAGGCGATCGGCGAGATTTCGGTGCGCACCCATTGCACCAGCTCTTTGCGCAGCGCCTCGGTCGGCAGTTCTCCGGCCATCAGCGTGACATAGGCATAGATGCCCTGGCCCTTGATGGTGTGCGGATAGCCGACCACGGCGGCCTCCGACACCTTTGGATGTGCGACCAACGCCGATTCCACTTCCGCAGTGCCAAGCCGATGGCCGGCGACGTTGATGACGTCGTCGACGCGGCCGGTAATCCAGTAATAGCCGTCGGCGTCACGCCGGCAGCCGTCGCCGGTGAAGTATTTGCCGGGATAGGCGCTGAAATAGGTGTCGATGAAACGCTGATGGTCGCCATAGACAGTACGCATCTGGCCCGGCCAGGAATCGGCAATACAAAGATTGCCGCTGGTGGCGCCGTCCTGCACCTTGCCTTCGGCGTCGACGATCTGCGGCACGATGCCGAAGAACGGCGTCGTCGCCGAGCCGGGTTTCAGCCGCGTCGCGCCGGGTAATGGCGTGATCAGAATGCCGCCGGTCTCGGTCTGCCACCAAGTGTCGACGATCGGACAGCGGTTGTCGCCGACCACGCGGTAATACCATTCCCAGGCTTCGGGATTGATCGGCTCGCCGACCGAGCCGAGCAGCCGCAGCGAGGCGCGCGAGGTCTTTTTCACCGGCTCGTCACCGGCCTGCATCAGCGCGCGGATTGCGGTCGGCGCAGTGTAGAAGATATTGACCTTGTGTTTGTCGATGACCTCCCAGAACCGCGACATTGACGGATAATTCGGCACGCCTTCGAACATCAGCGTGGTGGCGCCGTTGGCGAGCGGTCCATAGACGATGTAGCTGTGGCCGGTGACCCAGCCGACGTCGGCGGTGCACCAATAGATGTCGCCGTCGTGACAATCGAAGACGTATTGATGCGTCATCGACGTGTAGACGAGATAGCCGGCGGTGGTGTGCAACACGCCCTTCGGCTTGCCGGTCGAGCCTGAGGTGTAGAGGATGAACAGCGGATCTTCCGCGTTCATGTCGGTGCACGGGCATTCCGCCGTCACGACTTCCTTGGCCTCGTGGTACCAGACGTCGCGCACCGGATCCATGTCGACCGCGCCGCCCGTGCGCTTGACGACGACGACGAAATCGACGCCGCCTACTTTGGCGATCGCCGCATCGGTATTGGCCTTGAGCGGGATCTTGCGCCCGCCGCGGATGCCTTCGTCGGCTGTGATGACGATGTTCGACTTGCAGTCCTCGATGCGGCCAGCCAGCGAATCCGGCGAGAAGCCGCCGAACACCACGGAATGGATAGCGCCGATGCGCGCGCAGGCGAGCATGGCGTAAGCCGCTTCCGGGATCATCGGCATGTAGATGGTGACGCGGTCGCCCTTCTTGACGTTGCGGTTGCGCAAAATATTGGCGAAGCGGCAGACCTCGTCGTGCAGCTCCTTATAGGTGATGTGCTTAGAATCTTTCGGATCGTCGCCTTCCCAGATGATCGCGGTCTGATGGCCGCGCGCGTGCAGATGGCGGTCGATGCAGTTGTAGGCGACGTTGGTCGAGCCGTCCTCAAACCATTTGATCGAGACGTTGGGCTTGGCAAACGAGGTGTTCTTGACCTTGCTGAAATGGTGCGTCCAGTGGATGCGCTTGGCCTGTTCGGCCCAGAAGGCGTCGGGATCGGCCAGCGAGCGCCGGTACATCTCCTTGTATTTGGCGTCGTCGATGTAGGCGCGCTCTTTCCACGCGGCGGGCACTTCGTAAATCTTGTCCGACATTTTCTTATCCTCCACGCGCGCACGGCTCATACGGGCCGGATTATGAAGCGTTTTCTGCGCCTATTATGCGACGACGGCCGGATGAGCGACAAGGGCTGAGCCGCGAGGCGCCGGCCCGCTTTTGGCGACTTATCCCTTCACCCCACCCATCTTACAAACGAATTTCCACTCGGCGTCGGTGACCGGCTGCGCCGAGAGGCGGGAATATTTCACCAGCGCCATGTCCTTGAGCTTCGGCTCCGCCTTGACCGCCGCCAGCGTCACCGGCTTCGGCAGCGGCTCGAGCGCGGCGGTTTGCACGGCGGCCCAGGGTTCGCCCGTCTTGGCCGTCGGGTCCGGAAAGGCTTCGCGGATGATTTCGCCAATGCCGACGACCTGTTTCTCGTCGCCGGTGTGATAGAAGAAAAACCTATCGCCCTTCTTCATCTCCTGCAGATGCCGCCGCGCGGTGAAATTGCGCACGCCGCTCCACGCCTCGCCTTTCTTGCCGCGCTTGACCTGATCGTTCCAGGAAAACTCCTCGGGTTCCGTCTTCAACAGCCAATACGCCATGCTCATCCCTCCGCCTTCAATGGCCGTGTCAAAAGCGATCCGATGACGGCATCGACGCTCATTTTTTCGTCGAGCAGCGCGGCGACCGCGCCCGAGATCGGCATGTCGACCGACCGCTCGCGCGCCATGTCGAGCAGCACCGGCGCGGTGAACACGCCTTCGGCGAGACCGCCGTGGATCTCACCGGGCTTCTGGCCGCGGCCGAGACTGACGCCGAAAGAGAAATTTCGCGACTGCGGGCTCGAACAGGTGAGCAACAGGTCGCCAAGGCCGGACAGGCCCGTCATGGTTTCGGGCTTGCCGCCATAGGCCTTGCCGAACCGGACTAGCTCGGCAAAGCCGCGTGTGGTCAGCGCCGCGAGCGCGCTGGCGCCAAGGCCGCGTCCGGTGACGACGCCGGCTGCGATAGCGAGTACATTCTTGGTGGCGCCGCCGATCTCGACGCCGCGCACGTCGCTCGAATGGTAGGGCCGGAACGTCGCCGAGCCGACCGCTTGCGCCAATTCGGCGGCGAGCTTGGCTTCGGCGGCCGCCAGCGTCACGGCGGTCGGCAGGCCGCGTGCCACGTCGGCGGCAAAGCTCGGTCCGGACAAAATCGCGGGTACCGCGCCAGGCGCGCTTTCGGCGATCACTTCGCTCATGAATTTCTTGGTGCCGCGCTCAATGCCTTTAGCGCAGACGATCAAGGGCGTGCCCGCGGCGATGAGCGGCGCAAGCGTCTTGGCCACAGCGCGCACGGCCTGGGCGGGAACGACGAGGAGAAGCGCGTCCGCGCCGCCGGCCTCGCCGACGTCGGCCGCGATGGCGATACTGTCATCCAACCGTACGCCGGGCAGGAAACGGCTTTCGCGCTTGGTCTTCAGCGCGTCCGCATTGGCGGGATCCTGCTCCCACAGCGTGACTTTGCGGCCGGCGCGCGCGCAGGTCAGCGCCAGAGCCGTGCCCCAAGCGCCGCCGCCGATGACCGCGATGTGATTGAGGGCCATGTGATTGAGCGCCATGGCCGTTATAGAGATTTGCCGCGCAGCAACTTGGGGACTTCGCCGACGAGGCCCGCGGCCTCGCGGATAAACAAGCGCTTCAATCCAGGCAACCGGTCAACCAGGCCGAGGCCGACGTCGCGTACGGCGCGCAGCACATCGGAGCGGTTGGAGAACAGCCGGTTCAGCCCATCGGTGGCGAGCCCCATCGCCATGGTGTCGAAGCGCCGCCAGCGCTGGTAACGCTCCAGCACGTCCGCCGCGCCCGGATCGAGCCCGAGCCGTGCCGCATCGACGATGACTTCGGCGAGCGCGGCGACGTCCTTCAATCCCATATTGAGGCCCTGGCCGGCGATCGGGTGGATCACGTGCGCCGCGTCGCCGACAAGGGCGATCCGGTCGGCGAGGAAGGCGCGCGCGACAAAGAAGCCGAGCGGATGGACGCGCCGCGCGCCGATCACTTTGATGTCGCCAAGCTGCAGCTTGAAGCGCTGCTCCAGCTCGGCATGGAACGCCTCGTCGGGCAGCGCCACGATGCGCGCCGCTTCGGCCGTGGCTTCAGTCCACACGATGGAGGAGCGGCGGCCCTTGAGCGGCAGGATCGCAAACGGACCGGCGGGGAGAAAATGCTCCTCGGCGCGTCCTTCGTGATCGCGCTCGTGCGCGACATTGATGACGATGGCGGACTGGCCGTAATTCCAGCCGTGGGTGGCGATGCCCGCCGCAGTGCGAATACTGGAGCGCGCGCCGTCGGCAGCGACGAGGAGCCGGGCGTTAAATTCCGAACCGTCGGCGAGTGCTGCCGTCACGCGGTCGCCGTCGCGCGCGAATGTGGCGACGGCGGAGGACTGCAGCGCGACGCCAACCGCCCGCGCTTTCGCCGCCAAGGCGTCGACCAGCAGCCCGTTCTCGATCATGTGGGCGAACGGCTCGCCCGGTTCGACCTCGCCCGCGAAGGTCAGGAAGGTCGGCCGCACCGCGTCGCCAAGCTTGCTGTCGGTGACGACCATGTCGAGGATCGGCTGGGCGTCCGCCGCGACGGCCTCCCAGACACCGATGGTCTCGAACAGACGCCGTGCCGCCGCGACGATCGCCGAGGCGCGCTCGTCTTCGCCGCGGCTAGCGCCCAGCGTCGGATCGGCAATTGTTACCGCGAACGACGGTCCGAGCCCCTGCCGCAAGGCGATGGCGAGCGTCAACCCGGCGAAGCCGCCGCCGGCAACCAGGACGTCAACATTGCTCCGTGTCATGCTCTATCCTAGCACGCCAGGTCCGGGCCGGGCTTGACCCACGCGCCGAACCTATATGCAAGGAAACGCGCGGCCGGAACCGTCCCGGCGCGAGGGAAGACAGCATGGCCTCCGCCATCCAGGAACTGGTTGATATTCTCAATCTCGAACCGCTCGAAGTGAATCTGTTTCGCGGCCGTTCGCCGCAATCGCGCTGGCAGCGGGTGTTTGGCGGGCAGGTCATCGGCCAGGCGCTGGTCGCCGCCTGCCGCACCGTCGACGATGTGACGACGCGGCCGCCGCATTCGCTGCACGCCTATTTCCTGCTCGGCGGCGATCCCAAAGTGCCGATCATTTACGACGTCGACCGCATCCGCGACGGCAAGAGCTTCACCACGCGCAACGTCAAGGCGATCCAGCACGGCCATGCGATCTTTTCGATGTCGGTGTCGTTTCACGTGCACGAGGAAGGCCTGTCGCATCAATTCGCCATGCCTGATGTTCCGAGGCCCGAAGAGTTGCCGGACGAGGCCGAGCTGAAAAAGAACGTGTGGCCGAACATGCCCGAGCCGGTGCGGCGCTATTACGAGCGCGAGCGGCCGATCGAGCTGCGGCCAGTCGAATATGGCCGCTATCTCGGCGAGACACTGGAGGGCGGCCGCTTTCACGTCTGGATGCGCGCCACCGGCCGGCTGCCGGACGAGCCGGCGATCCATCAGTGCGTGCTCGCTTATGCCTCTGACATGATGCTGCTGGACGCGGCGCTGATCCCGCACCGGCGCTCGGTGTTCAGCGAGGACATCATGGCGGCGAGCCTCGATCACGCGCTGTGGTTCCACCGGCCCTTCCGCGCTGACGAGTGGCTGCTATACGCGCAGGACAGCCCGAACCTCGCCGGTTCGCGCGGCTTCTCCCGCGGCCTGATCTTCACCGCCGACGGCATTCTGGTCGCCTCGGTGGCCCAGGAAGGCTTGCTGCGGCAGCGCCGGGGTACCGGCGGCGCCTAGCCGCTTAAAAGCCAGGCAATAGCGTGACTGAATTGTCGGCAGCGCTGCCGATATGGTAGGCACGCGAGTTGCCGCCAATCGGATAGCGCCATGAAATTGGTCATCGCCATCATAAAGCCCTTCAAGCTCGAAGAAGTGCGCGACGCGCTCCTCGGCATCGGCGTCCACGGCATGACCGTGTCCGAGGTCAAAGGCTACGGCCGGCAGAAGGGCCACACCGAAATCTATCGCGGCGCCGAATATGTCGTGAATTTCCTGCCGAAAGTCCGCATCGAAGTCGTCGTCCCCGCCACGGAAACCGACCGGGTGGTGGAGGCGATCAGCACGGCTGCAAAAACCGGACAGATTGGCGACGGCAAGATCTTTGTCACGCCGATCGATCGCGCGCTGCGCATCCGTACCGGAGAGACCGACGCCGACGCGCTCTAATCACCTAGATTCCATTCCGGGGGAAAACAAAAATGAGGGGGGCTTCGTTCGTTCGCGGCTTGGTCGCAGCCGGCGTATTCACGGTGCTGACCGCGGCGCCGGCGCTGGCGCAAGCCGACGCCAGAATCGATCCTGCCGATACGGCGTGGATGATCGTCGCCACGGCGCTGGTTCTGATGATGTCGCTTCCCGGCTTGGCGCTGTTTTACGCCGGCATGGTGCGCAAGAAGAACGTACTCGCCACCATGGCGCAGACGCTTGCGGTGGTCGCGCTCTGCTCGGTGCTGTGGGCCGCCATCGGCTATTCGCTCACCTTCGCCGGCGACGGCGCCATGATCGGGACGCTCGACCGGGTGTTGCTGGGTGGAATGACGCCGGCCTCGATCAGCCCGTTCGCCAAGACCATCCCCGAAGCGCTGTTCATGATCTACCAGATGACGTTCGCGGTGATCACCGTGGCGCTGGTCGCCGGCTCGGTTGCCGACCGCATGCGGTTTTCCGCCTTCATGTGGTTTGCGGCGCTCTGGCTTATCGTCGTTTACGTGCCGATCGCGCATTGGGTCTGGGGCGGCGGATTCCTCGCTAGAGCCGGCGTGCTCGATTTTGCCGGCGGCACGGTGGTGCATCTCAATGCCGGTGTCGCCGGTCTCGTCGCCGCCTACCTGATCGGCAACCGGCACGGTTACGGCAGCGAAAATTTTGCGCCCTATGATCTGTCGCTGGCGGTGATCGGGACCGGAATGCTGTGGGTCGGCTGGTTCGGCTTCAACGGCGGCTCGGCGCTCGCCGCCGATTCCCGCGCCGCCTTTGCCATCGTCGCCACCCATCTCGCCGCTTCCACCGGCGCCGTGACCTGGATGGCGCTCGAATGGTGGAAACGCGGCAAGCCGTCGGTGCTGGGCATGATCTCCGGTGCGGTGGCCGGGCTCGGCACCATCACGCCGGCGTCGGGATTCGTGCTGCCGTGGCACGGCATGGTCATCGGGTTGCTTGCCGGCTTGATCTGCTTCTGGAGCTGCACGTGGCTGAAGCTTGCCTGCGGTTATGACGATTCGCTCGACGTGTTCGGCGTCCATGGCATCGGCGGCGCGACCGGCACCTTGCTGGTCGGCGTGTTCGCGACACCGGCGATCGGCCGCGCGGCCGGACTTTTGGCCGGCAATGGGCAGCAGCTGTTGATCCAGCTCTATGGCATCGTCGTCACTTTCGCATGGTCGGGGATCGCGACCGTCGTGCTGCTCACAGCGGTCTCGGCGTTCATACCGCTGCGTGTCGACAAGCAGAGCGAAATCGAAGGCCTCGACGTGACCCAGCATGGCGAAGCCTTGCAGTAAGCGGCCCGGCCTTCGGCCGTATCAGCCCAATTTTTGAGCAAAGTGAGCGGCAGCCGCTGGTGCGATCCGCTCAGCCAAAGCCTGCCAATCCAGCGATGATCCGGCGGAAGACGGATTGGCTCAATGGCTCAGCGCCTTAGACACGCTTCCCGGACTTGGCACGGCGCTTGATTGCTGCCTTCCGGCGATGACGGGCGGGCGGTTTCAGCCGTGACCGGTCATCGCTGCGCCGCAGTCCGACGCATCGATGCAACAACAGGCCGCGGGGGCGAAAACGATGAAAGTGGTGATGGCCATCATAAAACCCTTCAAGCTCGACGACGTCCGCGATGCCCTCACTAAAGTCGGGGTGCAGGGACTGACGGTGACAGAAGTGAAGGGCTACGGGCGGCAGAAGGGCCACACCGAGATCTACCGCGGCGCCGAATATGCGGTGAGCTTTCTGCCCAAGATCAAGATCGAGATCGCCTGCCCGTCCAGCCAAGTCGACAAGGTCATCGAGACCATCACTGCGGCGGCGAAAACCGGTCAGATCGGCGACGGCAAGATTTTTGTGTTCGGTCTCGACCATGCGGTGCGCATCCGCACCGGCGAAACCGACGCCGCCGCGCTTTAGTACATGTCCCGCAAAATGCCTGCCCTCGGACTTGATCCGAGGGTGGAATCGGTTTTGCGATAAGGACATGCTCCACCAAACAGCCCATGCGTTTTTGGGGCTCGCGCTGAACCGACAATTTTGATGCAATTCCTCTTTGGCGGATGACACTGAGCGCATTCGCCAGGGAAGGAAACGCAATGACCACGATGACCGCCGCGCGCCTGCACGCCTACGGCCAACCGATGACGCTCGACCGCATCGACGTGCCGAAGCCGCGCCCGACCGACGTGCTGGTCGAGGTCAAAGCCTGCGGCGTCGTGCCCAATCTGGCGCGCGTCGTCAGCAATTTCTTCGGCAAGCTCACGCCCGACAACAAGATGATGCCGCCGCTACCGGCGATTTTCGGCCTCGACCCGGCGGGCGCGGTGGCGAAGGTCGGCGAACAGGTCTGGGCGGTGCGCCCGGGCGATCGGGTCTATGTCAATCCGGCGCGGTCCTGTGGTTCGTGCCGGATGTGCCGCAGCGGCCAGACGCTGGACTGCCCGAGCTGGACGCTGCAGGGCTATTTCGGCCGCTCGCAGGACATCATGCGGGCCTACCCTTATGGCGGGCTCGCGCAATTCATCACCGCGCCGGCAACCGCGCTGGTCAAGCTGCCGGACACCATGAGCTTCGAGGCGGCGGCGCGGCTTGGCTATCTCGGCACCGCTTATGCGGCGATGAAAAAGATCGGCGTCGGTCCCGGACAGTCGTTGCTGATCAACGGCATCAGCGGCCAGCTCGGTCTCAATGCTGCGCAATTGGCGCTGGCGATGGGCGTGACCAAAATCTTCGGTACCGGCCGCAATCAGGCACTGCTCGATCGCGTCAGGGCGCTGGCGCCTGGCCGCATCGACGTTCTTTCGGTCCCGAATGCAGCGGACGCGCAACACGATCCGCTGGTCGTCTGGGCCAAAGCGGCGACCGAAGGCCACGGCGTCGACGCCATGATCGATTGTTTGCCGCCGGGCGCGCCGGCGAGCGCGATGATGCGCGCGCTGTTCTGTCTCCGTCGCGGCGGCCGCGCCGTCAACGTCGGTGCGGTGATGGAGACGCTGCCGGTCAACGCCTTCTGGCTGATGACGAACCGCATCGGCCTGCAAGGCTCGGTCTGGTTCACTACCGGCGAGGGCGAGGAGATGGCGGCGATGGCCGGCGCCAGAACCTTGGATTTGTCGGTGCTCGAGCACCGCGTGTCGCCGCTGTCCAAAGTCAACGAGGTGTTGGCCGGCATGGACGATCGCAACGGCGGCTTCACCAATTTCGTTATCGATCCGACGCGGATCGATTGAGTTGAAATGAAAGAGGCCGCCAAGTGGGGCGGCCTCTGACGCAATCTAGTGACGTTCCGCTTTTTCCAATTCGTGCGCTTTTTCCATCAGTTCAACGCTCATGCCCTCAAGTTCGTGGGATATTGAACGATCAGTACAATGGCGCGCCAAGTTGGTGCAGCGGTGGGCTATTTCCCGAAGGTATCCAATCATCGTGTCGGTGATCCTGATCTAAAGAGGTTTTCCCGCACATAGGGAACTTCGGCTCGTTTGCAATGCGTGCATTCTCAGGCGCCGCTCGGTACGCCCAGGGTGGGGATGAACGCGGCGCAGAAAGCTGCTAATGCCTTGGTCAACGAGGTCTCAAACAAAGCCCAGCGAGGACGCCATGTATCCCAATCTCGAACTCTTCATCGACGGCAAGTGGCACGGCGGCGCCGGCCGCAAGGGCGAGGATGTGCTCAATCCATCGACCGAAAAGCCGCTCGCGCATCTGCCGCATGCGAGCAAGGCCGATCTCGATCAGGCGCTGGAAGCGGCCAAGAAAGGCTTCGCGGTGTGGCGCGCCACCTCGGCCTACGACCGCTGCAAGATCATGCACAAGGCCGCCGACCTGATGCGGGAGCGCTACGACGCCATCGCGAAAATCATGGTGCAGGAGCAGGGCAAGACCTATCCGGAGGCGCGCGCCGAAGTGATCGGCTCGGCCGACATCATCGATTGGTACGCCGAAGAAGGTCGCCGCTCTTACGGCCGCATTGTGCCGGGCCGCGGCAAGGGCGTGCGTCAGCTCGTGGTGCAGGAGCCGATCGGCGTCGTCGCTGCGTTCACGCCGTGGAATTTTCCGGTGCTCACCCCGGCACGCAAGATCGGCGGCGCGCTCGCCGCCGGCTGCTCGCTCATCCTCAAGGCGTCCGAGGAAACTCCGGGTTCTTGCGTCGAACTGGTGCGTTGCTTCGCCGATGCCGGGGTGCCGGCGGGTGTCCTGAACCTCGTGTTCGGCGTGCCGGCGGAAGTCTCCGAATATCTGCTCAACAAGGATCTGGTGCGCAAGATTTCGTTCACCGGCTCGATACCGGTCGGCAAGCATCTTGCCGCGCTCGCCGCCAAGGGCATGAAGCGCACCACCATGGAACTTGGCGGTCATTCGCCGGTCGTGGTGTTCGCCGACGCCGATCCGGAGAAGGCGGCCGACACCATCGCCGCTTTCAAATATCGCAACGCCGGGCAGGTGTGCATCTCGCCGACGCGCTTCTATGTGCAGGAGGACGTCTATCCGCGCTTCCTCAAGCGCTTCACCGAATACGCTAACGGCATCAAGCTCGGCGACGGTATGGAAAAGGGCATCACCATGGGGCCGATGGCGAATTCGCGCCGCATCGACGCCATGGAGAGCTTCGTCAACGACGCCAAGCACCGCGGTGGCAAGATCCAGACCGGCGGCAAGCGGCGCGGCAATCAAGGCTACTTCTACGAGCCGACGGTCATCACCGAAGTCCCCGACGACGCCAAGATCATGACGCAGGAGCCGTTTGGCCCGGTGGCGCCGGTCGTCACGTTCAAGACTTTCGACGAGGTGGTCGAGCGCGCCAACTCGCTCGAATTCGGCCTTGCCGCATACGCCTTCACCACCTCGAACGCCACTGCTGCCGCGATCGGCGATGCGCTGGAGTCCGGCATGGTGGGCGTCAACTCAGTTGCGATTTCGACGCCGGAGACGCCGTTCGGCGGCGTCAAAGAGAGCGGTCACGGCAGTGAAGGCGGCGTCGAGGGCCTGGGCGCCTATCTGGTCACCAAATTCATCTCGCAGGGGTGAGACGAAAGGCGCCAACGATTGCGACTACGGCAACCGCCGGGACCTGGAAAGTCCCGGCGGTTTTTTGATTGCAACAAACCCGATCGGAATTCGCCATGTTTCGAACGCGAATGTGTTGCTCGTGCGGCAACACGCCGTTAACCGAAACCGGAGTTCCAAAAACCACCGCAGGAACGAATAGCGATGAGGACGATTGTAGAGCCGTGGCGGGGTGCGAAATGACAGTTCGTCGATGGACATTCTTGCCGCCATGTTCGCCTATCTCGCCTGCCTCGCCGGGATTGTCGCCGGGCTGGTGACGTCTTTCGTGGTTTTCTTTTCCCCGCCCGGCGAATTTTCCTCGGCGCCAGCGACCAACGCCATTGCGATGGTGGCAGGACCGAGCCGCGCTACCGCGGCGCCGATCTCGTCGGTCAGGGCGGTTGCTAAGACAGCGACCAAACTTGACGGATCCAATAAACAGTTCGCAGCCGCGAAGCCCGCGATCGTCTCGCCGGTCGCCAGCGACGCCCAGCAAAAACCGCTGTTCTCACAAGCTCATTCGCGACGGCTCGCCCAGAAGGCGCGCGCCAGGCAACTGGCCTATCGGGAGCACTCGAGCTTCGAGAGCCGATTCCTACACTTCGACGATTGATGGCGGGCGGTCCGACTCGGCCGTTCTATTACGCGTAGGAACGCTCCAAAAAACCCACCGCGTCGTCGGCGAGGACTTTTGCGTCGCGTTCGCCGCCTTGCGCGTTCTCAATGATGCGCTTGGCCAGGATCTCCTGCGCCGCGCGGCTATAGGCGGGCGACGCGAGCTTGCTGCCGGACTGCTCAACCTGCTTCCAGGCGGTTTCGTAGACCGAAACCAAAAAATCAATCATCTCCGGCTCAAACGCGGCTTGCGCCAATAGCGGAATTATCGACATGACACGGTTCCGTGTTGCAATCTATTCTATCAACTGGCGACGAAGAGATTCGATACCGTGGAACGGTCGAGCACTGCTGTCGCGGTGTTGCCGAAGTGCAGTGTATCGCCGGGCCGCCGGTTGACGCCAAGCACGATTAGGTCATAGCCTTGCCGCGATTCATTCAGGATCGCTTCGTCGGGCGCCACGTTGGCGCGAGTTTTCACCCGCAAGTCCACTTTATAGCGCTCGGCCAAAACGCGGATTTCCTTGAGCACGGCTTGGTCATTGCGCCGGCTCGCCTGTCGGCGCGGTGTTTTTGCGTTACCAACGGTCGCGCTCGCACGCGTCACATAGAGCGCCAGCGCGGTCGCCCCGGTGGCGCGCCCCAAGGCAAGCGCGGCCTCCGCCGCGCGGCGCGACACGTCGGTGCCGTTGACCGGGATCAGAATACGGCCAATCCGTTCCGCCGGGCGATCGCTATCGTGATGCGAATTTACGACGGCGAGCGGGCCGTCAAATCCTTCGGCGATGCGCGAAACGTCGTTAGAGAAGCCGCCATCGGGATCGCGGGTCTTGGCAACGCCGATGACCAGAAGGTCGTAGCCCTTGCGCGCCTCGCTGGCGACCGCTTCGGAATCGATCGATTCCGCTTGCCGGGTGATGACCTCGACGCTGCCCGGCTTTTCCTCGTCCGGATGCGCTTCGAGCGTGGTCGCGGCCTCGGCGGCCTTCTCGACTTGCTGTTTGGAATCGTCGCCATTCTGCTGCGCCGCCGCGGTTTTCCGCTCCGCTTTGGCTGTGGATTTTTCTTTCTTCGTGCCGCGGTTCGCCGCTCGGCCGTCAGTCGCGCCGTCGCTCAGATCGAGAATCGTGGTCGGCTTGCCGCCGGACCCGGCGATGGCGCCGACCAGCCGCGCCGCGAATTTGCCGTTGGCGCTGTCGTCGGCGGCGAGCAGAAGGCGTTCGAGATTGGTGACAAACCCCTTGGCATCGAGCGCCTCGCGCTCCAACCGCAGCCGCTCCGCTTTACGCAGCGGCAAGCGCTTGAGCGCCCGCCGCAGCATCGCCGGCATCGCCGTCGTCGTCACTACCGCCATGGTGACGATGAGCGTGAACAGATTTTGGTTGAGCACGCCCGTCGACAGGCCAATGGTCGCGACGATCACCTGAGACGAGCCGCGCGCATTCATGCCGCAGCCGAGGGCGAGCGATTCCGCGCGGCTCAGCCCGCCGAGCTTGCCGCCGATAAAGGCGCCGGCGAACTTTCCGATGCTGGCGATCAGGATGATGCCGATGCCGAGCAGCGCCAGATCGCCGTGGCGGAAGATGGTGAGATCGGCCTGGCGGCCGGACAAGCCGAAATACACCGGCATGAACAAAGCGACGATAAGCCCGCGCAGTTGCTCGTCAATGTGCCGGGTCAGAATCGGCGATTCACCGATCAGGATCCCGGCGACGAACGCGCCCAGAACCGTATTGAGGCCGATGAACTGCGTCGTGAGCGCCATCGCGATCATGACGAGCAGGATGACGGTGATGACGGGAAACGCGGTCTCGAAGTTGTCATTGGCCCAGCGGATCAGGCGGGACACCAGCCGCCGCCCAATCGTCAAGCTGGTGGCCATGAAGGCCATCGTGCCGACGATGGTCCGGCCGATCGACCAGAGGTCCACGGCGCCCCCCGAAGAGAGGCCGAAAGCGATGGCGATGATGACCCAACACACGGCATCTTCGAGAATTGCCGAAGCGACGATGATCTGGCCGATGTCGCGGCGCATGAAATTCATCTCACGCACTACGATTGCCACGATATTGACTGACGAGATCGACAAGGCGGTGCCGAGGAAAATCGCGGTGACGAGCCGCGCGTCAGGCTTGGGCAACAGCGCGGCCGGCAGCCATTCGCCGAGCGCGAATCCGAAAATGAACGGAATGGCAATGCCGGCGAGCGCGACCGCAACGGCGGCACCGCCGACACGGCGCACCAGTTGCAGGTCGGCCTCCATTCCGGTCAGCAACAGCAGCATCAGCACGCCGAGCTGCAACACGGCGTCGACCATGGCCCTTTGCGCGACGGAATCGGGAAACAGCGCATGCTGCGCCGACGGCCAGACGAGTCCGAACAGCGACGGGCCGAGCAAGACGCCGGCGACCAGCTGGCCCATCACCGGCGGCTGGCCGATGCGTTGCGCGGCCTCGCCCATCACACGGCAGACCAGGAGCAAGAGGCCGAGCTCGGCAATAAACAGCACTTCGGAAGATCCGGACCGTGCGCCCCCGGCGGCCGCCGCCGGAGCCGCGGCTGCTGTCGCAGCGGTCGCGGTTAAGACGAGGCTAACTGCGATCAAACGACCGGTCCAAAGCGGCAATGTACGGGTCCGACTGTGTTTGCGGGCAGGTCCGTGACCTGGAGCTCGCATCGAATATCCAGGGATAAACCTCACCACACAGACAACGCGCGACGCGGCGGTATGATCCGTTGCGTGTGGAGGCGCGCCAATGAGCCTAATGCCCCAGGATTATCGAGGAGGTCTAGCGCGAAGCCAGGATGGCGGAGAG
>CAVSWY010000019.1:0-265443 GCA_963731805.1 uncultured Alphaproteobacteria bacterium | reverse complement strand
TCCGATCCACAATCCCGCTACCGTACCGGGATGGCTCCTTTCGTTTACCGCTGCCCCAATACAGGTTTTAACGTGCAAGGCTGGGTCGCCGATGATCCAACTAAGGATGATGCTGAGTCTTATGAGGCGGTAACCTGTACGGCATGCACACGGATTCACCTAGTCAACCCGAAAACTGGCAAAATATTAGGTGCCGAGGAATAAGCCGCCTCGCTTGGCGGCCTGTGGTCAATTTTGACCAAACTCGCCCCTAGTAGGCGCGACAGATTTAAGCCGCCAGCGGGGGCAACAGAGGCAAATCATGGCAGCGCCGAAGAATGATAAGCACAAGGACTATGCGCGCTATGCCGCGCATTGTTTGGACATGGTGCCGGCGGCAAAATATCAGAATGATCAAGCCATCAACCGCGAAATGGCCGCCGAATGGCTAAGGCTCGCGGATGCTATCGCGCACCCGTTGAAGCCGGTGAAATGAAGGCCGCCAACGGAGGCAGCCTATTTCATTTCAAGCGCAATGTCGCTTAGTGGCCCATCGCTTCACTTTGGGCAGCGTGGTGCTTCTTCCGCTTCTGGCCCATCTCAGACCTTTCGCCATGTCCGTTAAATGGTCGCTACTGGGCGCAAAGCGGACTCGGCAGCGAGGTGAGGGAAGTGGTGGGCGGTTGGGATCGAACCTACGACCTCTCGCGTGTGAAGCGAACGCTCTCCCGCTGAGCCAAGCGGCCACCTAATGTAACATCTCACGCGAGAAAAACGTCCTACTGTCCATGGTTGCCGATACAAGTCGGCCGTGTTGATAAAGCAGTTGAGGAAAACTGATTTTGATGCGCCGGGTTGGCTCAGTCGAGAGTCTGACGAATCCACCAGATCGCGCGCACGCCGCGGAATTTCGGGACTATGGTGACGTTGATGCCGCGCGCGATGACGCGACGATACCTGCAAGGATGAGACACATTTGCCGCGCTCCAGACCTTTATGAAATCAACAACTTAGCTTTAACGGAGCGTTAACCTTGCATGCCGCTTAATCATGGCGATGCCGACTTCCGCGCAGCGGGGCAGAACGCCTCCTTGTCGGCGCCAGAGGAAAGCGGTTGGTGGGCAACGTTATCAAATTTCCGGACGACGGGCGCATTGTGCGTTTCGGCCGCGAGGCTGCGGACGAGTCCGCAACGATCATTATTCTGCCCGTCATCCGGATCGAGCGCTACGCCGATCCGCGCGCCGAGGAAGCCGAGCCCCAGACGCACCCGCCAGCGGACAACAGCGGCCGCCGCCGGGTGAGGCGGCGCTGAACGGATCCTCGCCATGTGGCCGCGCGCCCGTTGCCGATGCGAGAGAAGGGCGCCCTATCTTGCCGTCCTCGCTTTACTGGTCCTTCCCGGCTGCACCAGCACTGCCGATTTCGGTCGGTTGAGCGACCAATTAGTCACCGACGATATTCATGCCTGGGTCGGCGAAGAAGCTGCCGCCAGCGCGGGCGGGTTGGTCTCGGCCGACAATCTGACCGGGGACGAACAAACACTGCGCGATCTCGCTTTTCCACTGATCGAGCCGCCTTATGACCGCGTTCGCTGGGACGCGGTGGTTTATGAATTTGGCACCAAGCGGTCGTTCCAGCGCCAATTGTGGGCATTCGATCCGACCGCTTATTACCGGCACCTGCAGGGAGAGATGCTGCGCTCGAGCGCGGCGCGCTACAATCAATTGATCGATGACATGCGCAACGACATTGTGCGGGTTGCGCCGTTTTTCTTCGTGGCGCGGCGCGTCATCGATCTCGACCGGCGACGCGAGGCGAGCATGGAACAAATCCGCGACCTGACTCCGGCCGAACGGGTCAATGCGCGGGCGCGCATCGCCGAGAACAGCTTGACGGTCGCTTGGGTGGACAAATCGCTGAGTCAGCGTTGCGCCAGCTATCGCTTCGCGCTTGAACACCTCGCGGTTGCCGAGCCGCAGCCCATTGCCGCTCAGGCCGACACAGTCCTCACCGAACTGCAGCAACAGATCGCCGCCAATCAGGTGGTGGTCGTGGCATCGCCGCGGTTCGCCGCCGCGCCGGCGGCGGTCGCGGTCGCGAAATAGTTCACTGCGCCGGTTGGGTGTCGCAGGTCGCGCCGGCCAGCGCTTGGCGTGCCATCGGCATCAGGCCGGGCTCCGGAGCCAAGGCGCGTAACACGATCAGGCCCATCGTCGACGGCGACTCGATGATCAGCCGGTCCGCGGCGGTTACGTCTTCGTCTTCGGGCAGCGCCGCGTGCTGCTCGGGCGTCATCAGATCGAGCTCGATGGAATGCCTGCCGGCAGCGCGGTCGTTGATTGCGTAATAGGCGACGCTCTTGCGCGTATAGAATGTGACTGACGTATAAGCCTGGCTCACCGGCGCAATGAGCTTGAGCGACCCGTTGGTCAGATCGTAGCGGCAAACCGCGGAGGCAAAGGCCGGGTCCATGAACGGCATGATGGCGCTCTTGGCGGTCGGCGGCGCGAGGGGCACCACGGCGTTGACCGGAGTGAGCGGCGCCAGCCGCGAATAGGCGTCCTGCGTCGCGGTATGCGGCATCGCCAGCACTGTCGACAGGTGCACGATGCCGCCGAGCAGGATCGCGGCGAGAAGCCATAGCAGGCCGCGGATCATGAGCAGCCCTTTCGCACGATCGCCGGCATCGGGCCTTCCTTGGTGGTGCGCGTGGCGACGCCGATCGGCGTGTCGTACAGCCGCCACACCAGCATGAATCGTTCGATCCCGCCCGTGGGCAGCCAATTGCCGGGACGCGCCAGCGGCGCCGCTGTGATCGCGAAACTGCCGTCGATATCGCGCACGATTTCCTCGCTGGTGAAGCCGTGGCGGTCGATCGTATTGGCGACCAGTCGGCCCTCGGGATCGTACAGTGAGACCGTCCAATAGCGCGCCGGCGGCGTCATGCCGCTGATTGCGAATGTGCAGCGGCCGTCCAAATTGTCGCCGGCGTCGTCGGTATGCGCATAGAAGGCGATGCCGTCCCCCATTCCGGTCGGCAACTCGCCACTCCGCGCAATGCTGGCGCGTGCATAGGGGTCAATATCGACCGACCCGCTTTTCGGCCATGCCGTCCAGGCACCGATCGTCAATGCGCCGAAAGCGACCCCGCGCGTCAGCGTGAACCAGGTCGCGCCGAGGCCGAGCGCGGCCGCGATCAACAGCGTAAAGCACGAACCGAACAACAGGCGCATGTCGCGGACTTCGTTTTAGTCGCCGCGGGGCGCGGTGGCGGCATCACGATCGGCCGCGGTCGCGAACGTATCCGCCCGCTTGCCGCCGTCGGGAGTGGCGCGGGCGAATGCTCCCGCCGAATTGGCGGGACCGCGCTCCGCGGTACGCGCATGATCGGCGTCATCCAGCATTTGTTCGACCTGGATCAGAGCATCGGTCCCCTTGCGTGTCAGCAGCACCGGGTGCGGCGCCTCGTCGCCTTTGAACGACGCGTCGGCGAGGGCTGGCGCGTGCGTGGGCGGCGGCAGGCCCGGCAGCGCCCGCAATTCGACGCCTTGATGCGCATAGGCCATGATGTTGTGCCAGGTCATGGCTGGCAGCGTGCCGCCGGTCATGCGCTTGGTCGGCGAGTAATCGTCATTGCCCATCCAGACCGCGCCGACGAAATTTCCCGTGTAGCCGACAAACCAGCCATCGCGCCAATCGTTGGTGGTGCCGGTCTTGCCGCAGGTCGGCACGCCATCGAGTTGCGCACGCCGTCCGGTGCCGTTCTCGACCACCGAATTCTGCATCTTAATCATCTCAACCGCGACTTCCGGGGTGAGGACCTGTCGTGGTTTCGGACCGTCACGGTCGAAGCGCCACACCAACTGCCCGGAATCGGTGCGCACCTCGAGCGCAGCGTGCGGTGCGACGGCGCGGCCGAGATTGGGGAAAGTGGCGTCGGCGACGGCGTGTTCGAGAACGTTGACGCCGTCCGCGCCGATCGGCAGCGATGGCGTATCCGGCAGCGGCGTGTTGATGCCGAAATTGCGCGCGGTTTGCACGATCATGGCGCGGCCGAGCTTGGGGTTACCTTTGCCGAGCATAATCGAGAGCTTGACCGGAATGACGTTGATCGAATGAGTGATCGCTTCGAGGAGCGTTACCGGGCCGGAATAGCCGCCCGAATAATTGTGCGGGCACCAGTTGCCGATGCAGACCGGCGAATCGTCGACCACCGAGGAAGGCGTGAAGCCGTTCGCCAGCGCGGTGGCGTAGACGTAAGGCTTGAACGAGGAGCCCGGCTGACGCAATGCGTCGGTGGCGCGGTTGAACTGGCTGGCGCCGTAATCGCGGCCGCCGATCATGGCGCGCACCCCGCCGTCGAGATCGGCGATCACCGCCGCGACCTGGCTGGCGCCATAATCGCGACCGTATTGGCGCAGCTCGGATTCGACCTCATGCTCGGCGTAGCGCTGCAGATTGCTGTCGAGCGCGGTGCGTACCACGAAGGAGCGGGCGGTGACCGATTTAGGGAAGGTCTCGACCAGCCTTCGCATCTCGTCGAAGGCAAAGTCGAGGTAATAATTAGGCGCGTCTTCGGCGGCGCGATCGATCGGCGTCGCCGGATTGCGCCGCGCGCCGTAAACCTGACCCTCGGTCATGAAACCGTTGTCGACCAGATTATCGAGCACGACATTGGCGCGCGCGCGCGCCGCCGGCAGGTTGACCAGCGGGGAGAATTTGGTCGGCGCCTTGAACAGGCCGGCGAGCATGGCGGCTTCAGCCAGCGTCACGTCGCGGACCGACTTGCCGAAATAATATCGCGCTGCGGCATCGACGCCGAAAGCGCCGCCGCCGAGATAGGCGCGGTCGAGATACAGTTTCAGAATTTCGTTTTTGCTTAAATGCGACTCGAGCCACAGCGCGAGAAATGCTTCGTTGATCTTGCGCTGATAGGTCCGCTCGTTGGACAGGAACAGGTTCTTGGCAAGCTGCTGGGTGATGGTGGAACCGCCCTGCACGACGCCGCCGGCTTCGGTGTTGGTGACGAAAGCACGGAACACGCCTTGGACGTCGATGCCGTAATGGTCGTAGAAGCGGCGATCTTCGGTTGCCAGCGTGGCCTTGATGAGGTTGTCGGGCATTTCGTCGAGCGGCACCGATTCGGTGTGCTTGATGCCGCGGCTGCCGATGACGTTGCCATAGCGGTCGAGAAAGGTGACAGCGAGCTCGGACTTTTTCAGCCAGTCGTCGTCGGAGGTCTGACGGAAGGCGGGGAGGGCGAGCGCCAGCATGAGAACCAGGCCGCCGGTCCCCAGCGTCGCCATTTCCGACAGCGGTTCGACGAAGAGCCAGCGTCGCCACCCGGCGACATGGGCGTGGTCCATGAACGCCGTGAAGCGTTCGTAGATTTCGCGGGTCCATTTGCCGCTCTGGAATACGGCAAAATCGATCCGAGCGTCGATATCGAGTAGCAGCCGCTTGAACCTCGGCCGCCAGTCGTCGCCCGGATCGGGAAACATGTCGGTCACTTCAGCGCGCTCCGGGAGGGGGCGGTCAGGTTCGGCCCCGCAACCTTTGTAGCCGACGGCGAATTTGCCAGCCAACCCTTAGTTACATGATTGGCGGCCGTTGGTTTAGTCGACGGCGAGGCGGCGGCCAATTCACACGCACCGACACAGTGAATGGAAATTGGGGGTAATTTTGGCATAGGGTCGCTGCGACGGAGAACATGATGGCAACCAACGACGGCGGTGCAGCGGAAGTTCCGTTCTGGCGACGCAAGCCATTGGAACAAATGACGGATTCGGAGTGGGAAAGCCTTTGCGACGGCTGCGGCAAATGTTGCCTCAATAAGCTGGAAGAGGAGGAGGGTGCGGCTGAGACCTTTTACACCGACGTCGGCTGTCGGCTCTTGGACGGCGAAACTTGCCGGTGTGGCGACTATGCCCGTCGGCTCGAACTGGTCGACGATTGCGTGCGCCTGACACCCGAGACGCTCAAAACCATCAACTGGCTGCCACCGTCCTGTGCCTATGTGCTGCTTAGCGAGGGTAAGGACCTCTACTGGTGGCACCCGTTGGTCTCAGGCGATCCGGAAACGGTTCACATCGCGGGCGTCTCGGTGCGCGGCCGCGTCGGTGCGTCAGAGGCCGATGTTCCCGACGAGGATCTTGAGGACCACATTGTCAGCTGGCCGCTCAAGCTGCCGAAACGAGCACGACGGCGGTGAAGTTGCGAGCGGCGCGAAATTCGGACGCACCCCAGGTCTGCACCGACGACGGTTGCAAAGCCGCGCGTCGCCAGCCAAGTGATGGCGGCCGAGCTCAGCCGCCTTCATGACAAGCGATATCACCTCAGCGCCCGCACCTGTCCTCGCCCCCGAAGCTGTCGGAAGCGGGCCGCATTTCGCAGACGCCAGCGGTAGCTCGCCGGCCCAGCAGGCCACAGAACCGCTCGATCACGGCACGGTACGCGCGATCGTTGCCGGCATCATGCTGGCGATGTTTCTCTCCGCGCTTGAACAGACCATCGTCGCGCCGGCTTTGCCGGCAATCGGCAAGAGCCTGGGCGGCATCGATGACCTGTCGTGGGTGGTAACCGCCTATCTGCTCGCGGTGACGGTGACGACGCCGCTGTTCGGCAAGCTCTCCGACATATACGGCAGGCGTCTCATCCTGATGTGGGCGATCGGCATTTTTGTCGCCGGCTCCGTGGCCTGCGCACTGGCGCAAGACATCTGGATGCTGATTCTGGCGCGGGGCCTGCAAGGTATCGGCGGCGGTGGGTTGTTGCCGACCGCGCAAACCATCATCGCCGATCTGCTGTCGCCGCGTGAACGGCCAATCGTCATGGGCCGTACCTCGGTCATGTTCATGAGCGCGAGCATCCTCGGCCCAGTGCTCGGCGGCTTACTTACCGATCACCTGCACTGGTCGCTGATCTTCTGGATCAATCTGCCGCTTGGTGCAGTCGCCCTGATCATGACGGAGCGCGCCTTGCGTCGCCTGCCGCGCAATGATCGCCCGCACCGGCTTGATATAATCGGCGGCGCGTTATTGGTCGGCGCCGCGATCGTGCTGATGCTGGCGCTCGCCTGGGGCGGCACGCATTATCCCTGGACGTCCTGGCGGATTGTCACGCTGATCGCCTGCTCAGTGGCGCTGTGGGTCTTGTTTGCAGTCAGGCTTTTGACGGCGCGGGAACCGTTCATTCCGGTCGCTATCCTCCGCGGTCGCGTCACCTCAGCGATCACTTGCGCGGCTTTCTTCTCGATCGGTACGATCATCGGCATCACGATCTATACGCCGCTCTATTGCCAAGCCGTGTTGGGTGTTTCGGCGAGTTCGTCAGGGCTGGCACTGATCTCTTTCATGGCCGGCACGGTGTGTGGCTCTCAGGTGACGGCGCGAGTAATGGTGCGGATAGCGCGCTATTTGCGCGTGCCGATGATCGGGCTGGCGATCGCCGTGACTGTGCTGGTCATGCTAGGAACCAATCCGACAGGCTACTCGATCGCCAAATTCGTCGCCTTGCTCTTTGCCCTCGGCTGCGGACTCGGACCGATGTATCCGATGAGCACCATCCTGATGCAAAACGCGGTCAAACCGCATCAACTCGGCACCGCGACCGGCACGCTGAACTTTTTCCGCACGCTCGGTGGCGCGATCATCGTCGCGGTGTTCGGCGCCATTGTGCTCGGCGGGGTCGACAGCGGGTCTGGGGTGATGACGTTGGAAAAGCTCGCCGCGGAACACGGCGATCTGGCGCCGGCCTATCACTGGGTCTTTCTGACCGCCGCGGTCTTTCTTCTGATTTCCTTCATCTGTCTTTTTGCCGTTGAAGAGCGGCCGCTGCATGGCCCGGTTCGCCTGGCCGACAGCACCGAATAGGCGTTCGGCTGGTATCGACGCCGACAATCACATAAGCTTTCCTCCAAAATAAGAGGGGAGGGAATCATGCCGCGCAGAATGTTTTCCATTGCCGCGATGGCGGTAACTGCGGCAGCGCTCACAGTCGGGACGACTCGCGGCGCGACTATCATTGACGATTGGTATGCGGCAAAACTGCCGTCGCCGCCGCAGCTCAAGGCGGTGACGCTGGTGCCGAAAGAGACCGCGCTTCTGGTCATGGATTTTACGGTGCAGACCTGCACCGTCGAGCGTCGCAAGCGCTGTGCCGACTCGGTACCGAAGGTGAAGGCCTTTGTCGACACCGCACGGGCCAAGGGCGCGCTCATCATCTACAGCGTCGCGGTGCCGAAGTCCGTACCCGGCGATATCGTGAAGGAGCTCACGCCGGCCGCGGGCGAGGAAGTTTTGCCGCCCCTCGGCCCCGACAAATTCATCAACAGCGATCTGGAAAAGACGCTGCGCGACAAAGGCATCACGACTGTCGTGGCGATGGGCACGCAGGCACAGACATCCGTGCTCCATACCGGCGCGGATGCGGCACTGCGCGGATTCAAAGTCGTGGTTCCGGTCGATGCAATGTCGGCAGACGATCTGTTTCCAGAACTCTATACCGCCTGGCACCTCGCCAATGCGGCGCGCATCAGCAACCAGGTGACGCTGACCAGACTGGATATGATCGCATTTTAGTTGCCACCACCCGGGTTCAGCAGTTCGAGCGGCGAGCCGAGCGCCTGTGCTGTTTCCACGATCCAGGTACGATAACGAACGAGCGGCGTGATACCGGTGAGGCCGCCGCAGCCGGCGGACAGTTTTGGGCCGGTCGACCAGCTGACCACGCCGATGATCGCAAGCTTGCCAGCGGTGTCGCGAAAGGCCGGTGCGCCGGAATCGCCGGCACAGGCACCAAGGCCGGGGCTTTGCCCTTTGGTGTTGGGATCGAACAAGCGGATTTGCAAAGTGCCAGGCACTCCGGTGACGACAAGCGTTGCGGCGCGAACCGTGCCGCCGGTGCGGCCGTCGCCGCGCACGGTGACGCCATAGCCCGCGACTACGAGGGGATCGCCCACGGCCACGCTTGCGCCCTCGTCGGCCAGAGACACCGGAGGAATGCGTGGCGGCAGCGGTGCGGCGAGCTTGATCAGCGCCACGTCTGCCGTGGCAAGATGCGCGAAAAGCCGTTTGAGCTCGAATTGCGGATCGCGCTCGATGCGCGCGATATCTTTCAGAGTCGGTTCCCGGCCAGGCGTATTGTCGACCAGCTTGTAATCGGCGCCGGGTTGCACGCAATGCGCCGCGGTTAGCAACAGGTCGCGTGCGATCGCGGTCGCGGTGCAGGCGGTGCCGTACGAGCCGAGGATCATGACAACCGAGCGTCCGACGCCGTCCGCTGCCGGCGGAGCACCCCCGACCATCGCCACAGCAGAAGCGCCGCGCGGCACCACGTTTGGCATGACCGCAAGGCCGAGGGCTCCTGAGAGTGCGAGCACAGCCAATCGAATCGTTCGGCCGGCTCCCGGTCGTTTCATTGCGTTCTCCATCGACTGTCTCACGGCCAGAATATCGGCATTTTCATGTATTTGCGGCGGTTTGCCCCAAAACAGCCGTTCAGGTGAGGTTCACTGCAAGGCGCTTAGAACGCCTAGCATGGTAGCCGCGGAGCGATTTGCCTTTGCCGCTTTTCTCACGTTCGTCCTTGCGGGCGCCACGGTCCGCGCCGAGGACGTCGCGCATCCTGCTCGCGCCGACGCTGCGCACCCGGTGCGTGTCGATGCCGTCCATCCGGTTCACGCCGAGCCCGAGCATGCTTGCCTCAACCAGAAGGAGCGCCGGGCCGAGACTGACAGCGGCAGCCTCATTCGGCTCTCCACCGCCATGCATATGGCCAAGCGGCGCATGCCGGGTACCGTGGTGAGAGCACGGCTGTGCCACGGCCATGACGGGCTCGTCTACGTGCTGACAGTTCTTGCGCGCGATGGCAAAGTGGCTCGGATCGCCGTGGATGCCGTAAAGGGCACGCTCGCCGGCGATCATTAAGCGGAGCTTGGTTTGCGCCTTCTTGTTGTCGAGGACGATCCCGATCTCAATCGGCAGCTGGCGACGGCGCTGACCGATGCAGGCTATGTCGTTGACCGCGCCTTCGACGGGGAGGAGGGCCATTATCTCGGCGAGAGCGAGCCCTACGACGCCATTATCCTGGACATTGGGCTGCCCAAAATGGACGGCATTTCGGTGCTGGAAGCATGGCGCCGCGCCGGCCGCGCCATGCCCGTGCTCATCCTCACGGCGCGAGACCGCTGGAGCGACAAAGTGCAGGGTTTCGACGCCGGCGCCGACGACTATGTCGCCAAGCCGTTCCATCTCGAAGAGGTGCTGGCACGCGTTCGAGCGCTGCTGCGCCGATCGGCCGGCCACGCCAAAAGCGAATTTACCTGCGGTCCCGTGCGTCTCGATACCCGGACCGGCCGCGTCGCGGTCGAGGGCAATCCGGTCAAGCTCACTTCGCACGAATACCGGTTGTTGTCGTATTTGATGCATCACACCGGCCGGGTGGTGTCGCGCACCGAGCTCGTCGAGCATCTTTACGATCAGGACTTTGATCGCGACTCCAATACTATCGAAGTGTTCGTCGGCCGCATCCGCAAAAAGCTCGGTGTCGACGTGATCCAGACGGTGCGCGGCCTCGGTTATCTGCTGACGCCCCCCGATGCGCGCTAACTCGCTCGCACTTCGGCTTTTCATCTGGGCGACCGGCTGGACGGTGGTCATCCTCATCATCACCGGCGTGGCGCTGTCGACACTGTATCGACACGCCGTGGAACGCTCTTTCGACCGCCGTCTCGACGTCTATCTGCGCACTCTGGTTGCCGATGTTGCGTCGCCCGAAGAGGGTGCCGACAAATATCCGCAATCGATCGGCGAGCCGCTGTTCGAATTGCCGCTGTCGGGCTGGTATTGGCAGGTTACGCGTCTCGATGCCAAGGCGCCCGAAGTGCGTTCGTCGCGCTCGCTGTGGGACGCCAGTCTGCCACGGCTGCCCGACGAGAAATCGTCAACCGACACCGAATATCGCCAGGGCTATGCGAAAGGTCCCGAGGACCAGGAGCTCCGTCTCGTCGAGCGCGACATCGATCTCGGCACCGACGGCCGTTACCTCATCGCCGTTGCCGGCGATGCCTCGGAAATCGACGACGAAACCGCCAGCTTCGAGCGTACCATCATCATCACCTTTACCGCGCTGACATTGGCGCTGCTGCTGACGACTGCGCTGCAGGTCCGGTTCGGGCTGGCGCCACTCACGCGGATCTCCGAGAGCCTCGCCGCCATCCGCTCAGGCCGCGCCGAGCGGCTGCAAGGCAAGTTCCCCGTCGAGATCGCTCCGCTTGCCCGCGAGACCAACGCCTTGATCGACGCCAACCGCGAGATCGTCGAGCGGGCGCGCACGCATGTCGGCAATCTGGCGCATGCCTTGAAGACTCCGCTGTCGGTGATCGTCAATGAGGCGGCGGCGCGCGGCAACGATCCGCTGGCGTGTAAAGTGCTTGAACAGACCGACATCATGCGCGACCAGGTGGCGCGTCAGCTCGAACGGGCGCGGCTTGCCGCCCGCTCCACCGTGGTCGGCACCTCCGTGGAGGTTCCCCCGGTCGTCACCGCGCTCGCCCGCACCATGGAGAAGCTCCATCGGGCGCGCGATATCGCTATCGACGTCGACGTGCCCGAGCACGCGCGTTTTCGTGGCGAGCAGCAGGACCTCGAAGAGATGGTCGGCAATCTCGTCGATAATGGCTGCAAATGGGCGCAGTCGCGGGTGGCTATCGAGGTGATGGCGGATCAGCCGCCTTCCGACGGCGCCAAGTCGCGGGTACGCATTATCGTCGACGACGATGGGCCGGGCCTTTCCCCCGCCGAGCGCGAGCAAGTGGCGCTGCGCGGCCAGCGACTCGACGAGACCAAGCCGGGCTC
This sequence comes from uncultured Alphaproteobacteria bacterium, assembly GCA_963731805.1. Classification (GTDB taxonomy): domain Bacteria; phylum Pseudomonadota; class Alphaproteobacteria; order Rhizobiales; family Xanthobacteraceae; genus BOG-931. Next base: position 253,606 of record CAVSWY010000019.1, on the reverse strand, counting down.
CGGACTTGGTCTCTCGATCGTCGTTGAGCTAGCCAATCTCTACGGCGGCGTGCTTACGCTCGGCACCGCGCCGATCGGCGGCCTGCGCGCCGAGCTGGCGCTGCCGGGCGGATGAGACGCAAAACTAACGACCCCACAATTCCTTCGACGCGATGCGCGCCCCGTCGCTAAGTGCCTTAAATTTCGCCCAGACAATAGAAGGATGGACTTCTTTCGATCCGGCGAAGGTGGCGAAGCCACAATCGGAGCCGGCAATCACATTCTCTCGGCCGACGACGTTCGCATAGCGGACGATACGTTCGGCAACGAGCTCGGGATGTTCGACCAAAATGGTCGAGTGCGAGATCACCCCGGGGATCAAGATCTTGCCGTCCGGCAGCCTGACATCCTTCCATACTTTCCATTCGTGTTCGTGGCGCGGATTCGCCGCCTCGAAGGAATAGGCGCCGGCGCGGATCTTGAGAATGATATCGACGATATCTTTCAGCTCCATGTCGTGGATGCGCGGGCCCATATTGATGCCGTAGCAGGTATGAAAGCGGATTTTCTCCGGCGCGATGTTGCGCAGCGCGTGATTAAGCGCCTCAACGCGCACTTCAGCCCACTTGCGGCAGTCGGCAATGCTCGCCTCGGGATGAATGATGTAATAGGTGACAAGGCGAGGGTCATCGACCTGCACCAGGAAGTCGGCGGCGACGATCGCCTCGTATTCCTGGCGCATCGCATCGGCGATGGCAAATACGTACTCCTCCTGGGATTTGTAGTAGGCGTTCTTCTGCCAGTCTTCGATATTGGACGGCGAGATCGCCGGCATGAATACTTCTTCGGGCGTAACGCCGTTCAGCGCTGCTTTCAGATTATCGATGTAGTGAGGATGCGATCGGTGCTGTGTTTCACGGAACCTTAATCGAGCGTGACGTGGGCGGAGGTGATCACGTTCTTCCAGCGCTCGGTCTCTTCCCGGAAATAGCTCGCGCTGTCCTGTGGCGAGCCGCCGACCGGCTCGGCTGAAAGATCGGCGAGGCGCTTTTGGATCTCGGGATCGTGCAGCGCTTCGTTGACGCCCGCGCTAACCTTGTCGACCACCGCGGCTGGCGTGCCCGCCGGCGCAACGAAGGCGTACCAGGCCACGGCTTCAAAGCCGGGCAGCGTTTCCGCGATGGCCGGCACATCGGGCAGGCTCGCCATGCGCTTTGCCGAGGCAACCGCGATAAGTTTTAGCTTGCCGGCTTTGACCAGCTGCAGCGAGACGCCGAGATTGTCGAACATGCAGTCGACACTACCAGCGACGAGGTCGTTGAGCGCCGGCGCGGAGCCGCGATAGGGCACGTTCTGCAGCTTTACATGCGCCATCATCTGGAACATGGCGGCGGTGAGCTGCGAGGTGGTGCCATTGCCCTGCGTCGCGTCGGTGACTTTGCCGGCATTGGCCTGCAGATAGGCGATAAAGTCCGGCACCGTATTGGCTTTGATCTTGTCGGGGTTGACCACGAGCGCGTTCGGCACGCGCGCCATGACGACGATAGGGACGAATTTGGTGGGATCGAAAGCGAGGTGCGGATAGAGATTTTGATTGATAACCAAGGGCGGCGGCGGCGACGCCAAGAGCGTGTAGCCGTCGGGATCGGATTTGGCGACAACCTCGGCGCCGATATTGCCGCCCGCGCCGGCGTGGTCCTCCACGATCACCGGCTGGCCCCATTTGCGCGACAGCCAATTCGCGAAGATACGCGGCATCACGTCGGCGGTGCCGCCGGCCGGGAATGGCACCACGATCTTCACCGGGCGCGCCGGATAGTTTTGCGCATGCACCGGCCGGACGGGAAGCGTGAGAAAGGTCATTGCCAAGGCAATGCCCGCAAGGGCAACGCCGCGCCGCCAAATTCCAGCGCTCCATTTTCTCGGCTTCATCATTCTGCTAGTGATTGTGCGAAATCGCCGCAAAACCTTAGCTAAAGCGGAACCGAGCCGCCAGCCCGCTCGGCTGGCGCGTCACCCTCCAGCAATAGACGCCGGTTATCTAGATTGACGACGGCCGCAGCTGCCCGATACGCGGCGCGTCGTCCTTGCGCCTGGCAGCCGAGTTTGATCTTCTGTCGCCGGGAGACTGGAACCGCTTTTCATACGAGAAATTGGGAGGAATCTGAAAATGCGTGCACCGCATTTGGCAATCACGGCGGCGTTGCTTCTGGCCGTGTCCGGTTCATTGGCCGGTTGCGGCAAAGGTCCGCAAGGTGATCAAGGTCCACCGGGTCCACAGGGTCCCAAAGGAGACGTGGGTCCGGCCGGTCCAGCGGGACCTCCCGGATCTCCCGGACCCGCCGGGCCGCAGGGCCAGGCCGGTCCGCCCAGCCCAAGTATCCGGGTGATCAAATCGGATTGCGTATCGGGCTGCACAGTGCAGTGCCAAGACAACGAAGTCCTGGTGACGGCTTATTGCGGTCCGACCCGCAATCAAGCCCAATTTTTGGGCGAAAAAGGCGCATCCTGCGGCCCGACGGCATCGCCGGCCAACGCCCCGCTCGTCGCCGTTTGCGTCGCCGCGCCAAATTAACCCGCGAAGCCCGAAGGTGGCGAGCGTCACCGGCCGCCACCTTCCTCGTCTAATCCGCCCCGCCCAAGGCTGAGGCCAGTTGCGGGGGGAGAACCCGCCTTTGCTTTATTGCATTGAATTCCTGACGTTTTGCGTAACGCCTTCTTAAGCGCCGCCCAATTAAAACGTTAACGGTAAAGTCCAGGGCAATGGTCTTTCGACTATGACGAGCGATGGTCAATCCATCGAACGGCTGCGGGAATATCTCCGGACGCTCAAGCCAGCGGCGCGCTCGATGCTTGTCCAGGAGCTTGAACGCGGCCTATTGCGTGGCGGAGAGAGCACCGGCAACGAAATCGTGCTCCAGGAATTGCGGCGCGCCATCCGCGCCGACGCCCAGCCGGTGCCACGTATCGGCGACGCGGCGCGGCTGTTCTTCGCCCCGATCGAGCCATTCCTGATCGATGCGCGCGCCGATCATAAGCGCGTCGGCCGCATTGCGCGCGTCTCGCTCGAACCGATCTGGTCCTGGATCGGTCGCGATCTCATGGCGGCCGAAGCCAAAGCGCTGAGCGAGGACATCAACCGCGCCTTGTTCGCCGACGACCGGACCAAGGCCGAGCAATTGGTCCGCGCGCTGCATGAGCGCGCCATCCTGCGCATCAAGGACACCGTCTTGGGCATCGGTTCCGACGAACGCGCGCGACGGCGGCTCGCCGTTCAGGTCGGCACGCCGCGAGCGCTGGAAGATCTCAGTACGATGATTGCCCTGTTGTCGCTGCGCGACGGGCTGGGCGATTTTGCCCGGCGGCTGCCCAATCACATCCGCGTTCTCGATCGCGACGAGATCGATACGGTGACCAAGCAGATCGACGCGGCAGTGGCACATCCATCGCTTGAGAGCGGGGGGATGCGCAAATCGGACTTTTTCCTCTACGCGCTGATCCTGGTGATGAGCCGGTTGGCGGCGCCCTGGCAGCTCATTCGCATCGCCACCCGGGCTGCCGAGAGCGACGATACCGCGCGGGTCGCGGAGACTCCCTATGCCGCCGCTGTCACGCTGGTGCTGAGCGAGGCCGAAAGCATGGTCCTAGAGCTGCGCTCCGAACTTCGCTCTAGGCGCCCCATCGTGTCGATGCTCAAGGCCATTCACGACGCAGCGCGCGGACTGCGCTCGGAGATGGACTTGTCGGTGGAATCCGCCTGGAGCCGGCAGCTGGCGGCGATCCGCGCCGAGGTGTCGAGCTTGCTCAAGGCCGAGATCGAGGCGACACCCGGTTTTGTGCGTCGCTTGTTGCGGCCGCGCCCGGCCAAGGATATTACCCCGGGATCGATGCTTGACTCGATCGACGTCAACGAAGCCGAGATGCGCGTCGAATTTGTCGGCGCGTGCCGACAATATGCCAGCGAACTTGCCGTCAATGAAGTCACGACCCGCGCCCATTCCGAGTTGACGCTTTACTTGGAGACAGGCACCAAGGTCCTGCTGGATTCACTGCGCCAAGCGGGTGACCCCGACCGGCCGTTCCGGCAATCTCAAGTCGACGCCGCGATTCGGTTTTGCCGTACGGTGTTCGGCCCCGAATATGCGGGGCTGCTTGCCAAAGCGGCCGAAGTTGCGGTGCAGACCGGCCCCACCGAGCGTCGGCCGGCGCGGGCATAAGCCGACTGCGTCTGCGGGCAAAGCACGCGCTCAAGATCGTGGCGGTGGAGTGCGAAATTGCCGCGCTGCGGTTCCCATTGCGGCCGCAATCGCGCCGTGTTGTAACCGCCGCGAATAGCGGCGGTTTCCGGGCTGCAATAGCGCAGCGAAGGGCGGTCTGGCGGAGAGTGCGGTGCCGCCGAGTTGGGCCCGCTTCGATCGACAGCTTATATGACGCTTTAAACCAATGGTGCTTTGGCTCATTTTTGCGGCGATGACGGCTGCGGCGGTGTTCGCCGTGGTGTGGCCGCTTGGGCGCAAACCCAGCCTGGGCGGCGGGAGCGATCGGCTCGTCTATCAGGATCAGCTTGCCGAGATCGATCGCGATCGCGCCGCCGGTTTGATCGGGGAGACCGAAGCGGAATCCGCTCGCGTCGAGATATCGCGCCGGCTGTTGGCCACGGCAGACGCCGAGGCGCCGGCCGTGGCGAAGCCGGCGTCGTCAGCGCTGTGGCGGCGCCGCGCCGCCGGGCTTGGCGCCATCGTCGTGGTGCCGGCCATTGCGCTGGGATTTTACCTGCGGCTGGGATCGCCCGACGTTCCCGACCAGTCCGCCTTCGCGCGTGTCAATAGCGGACCGGGCCACCAATCGATAGAAAGCCTGGTCAGCCAGGTCGAGGCGCATCTGGCGAGCAATCCGAACGACGGCGCGGGGTGGGAAGTGTTGGCGCCGGTCTATCTGAGGATGGGGCGGGCTGACGATGCGGTTGCGGCCTGGCGCAAAGCGATTGTGCTCAACGGCGATAGTCTGGCCCGCGAGACGGCGCTTGGCGAAGCGCTGGTGGCGGCCGCCAACGGCGTCGTCACCGACGCGGCCAAGCAGGCCTTCCAAAAGGCCGTCGCCGGTGATCCCCATGATGCGAAAGCCGGCTATTATCTCGGGCTGGCGGACGAGCAGGACGGCAACAGCGCCGCCGCCGCCGCGAAATGGCGTGCTCTGTTGGCGCAAGCGCCGGCCGACGCACCATGGGCCGGTTTCGTGCGCGAGGCGCTGGCGCGCGTCACCGCTGCACCCGCCACCGACACCGGTCCCAAGATTGGTCCCGAGACCGGCGCTGCGGCTAGTCCCGCAACAGGTCCCATAACAGGCCCCACAGCAAGCGACGTTGCCACCGCGGATTCGATGAGCGGGACGCAACGCAACGCGATGATCCGTGGCATGGTGCAACGGCTTGCCGACCGGCTGCATGCCGACGGCAGCGACATCGAGGGTTGGCTGCGTCTGGTGCGCTCCTACGCCGTGCTCGGCGACCGCGACAAAGCGAAGGACGCTGCGGCCGACGCCAAGCGTGCGCTGTCGGATCACCCCGACGAGATCAAGCGGATCGACGACTTGGTCAGGGAACTCGGACTGGCCGGCTGACATGAGGCGGAGACAAAAAGCATGACCCGCAAACAGCGACGCCTCACTCTGATTGGTGGTGGTCTCGCCGTGCTCGCCGTCGCGGTCGCGCTGATGCTCAACGCGTTCCGCGATTTCATCGTATTTTTCAATTCACCGACCGACGTGGTGGAGAAGCACGTCGAGCCCGGCACCCGCATCCGGCTCGGCGGCCTGGTTAAAGACGGCAGCCTCGTGCGCGGCAACAATCTCAACGTCCGCTTCAAAGTGACCGACGGCAAGACGGAAGTTCCGGTCACCTATAGCGGCGTCTTGCCCGATCTGTTCCGCGAAGGCCAAGGCGTCGTGGCCGAGGGCGCGCTCGACGGCGGCGGCGTGTTCAATGCCGACACGATCCTTGCCAAGCATGACGAGACCTATATGCCGAAAGAGGTCGCCGACGCGTTGAAGAAGTCGGGACATTGGAAAGACGATTACGCGCAACGCGCGGCTATGCCGATCGGTGGAGGCAGCAAATGATCCCTGAACTCGGTCATTTCGCGTTGATGCTGGCACTGGGCTTGGCGCTCATCCAGGGCGTCATGCCGATCGTCGGCACTCGCACCAACGATCCGGCGCTCATGAACATCGCCGCGCCGGCGGCGCTTGCGCAATTTGCTTTCGTAGCGATGGCATTCACTGCGCTCGCCATCAGCTACGTGACATCCGATTTCTCGGTGCTCAACGTCTATGAGAATTCCAATACACAAATGCCGCTGATCTATCGGCTCACCAGCATCTGGGGCAATCACGAAGGCTCGATGATGCTGTGGGTTTCGATCCTGACATTTTTCGGCGCCCTGGTGGCGGCATTCGGGACCAACCTGCCGGTGGTGCTCAAGGCCAATGCACTCGCGGTGCAGGCCTGGATCGCGGCGGCGTTCGAGCTTTTCATTCTCCTGACGTCGAACCCCTTCGTGCGCATCCCCAATGCGCCGTTCGAGGGCCAGGACCTCAATCCGATTCTGCAGGACCCCGGTCTCGCCTTCCATCCTCCGATGCTTTACCTCGGCTATGTCGGGTTCTCGATCTCGTTTTCCTTCGCCATTGCCGCTCTGATCGAAGGCCGCATCGACGCGGCTTGGGCGCGCTGGGTGCGGCCCTGGGTGCTCGGCGCCTGGATGTGCCTGACGCTCGGTATCGCCGGTGGCTCCTATTGGGCCTATTACGAACTGGGCTGGGGCGGCTTCTGGTTCTGGGATCCGGTCGAAAATGCGTCCCTGATGCCGTGGCTTGCCGGCACCGCGCTGTTGCATTCCGCGGTGGTCATGGAAAAACGCGGCGCGCTCAAAGTCTGGACAATCCTCCTTGCGATCCTGACTTTCTCGCTGTCGCTGATCGGAACCTTTTTGGTGCGCTCGGGCGTGCTCACCTCGGTGCATGCCTTCGCGGTCGATCCCCGTCGCGGGATATTCATCCTCGGCATCCTCGTCGCCTTCATCGGCGGTGCGCTGGCGCTTTATGCTTGGCGCGCGCCACTGCTCAAGCAAGGCGGCTTGTTCGCGCCGATTTCGCGCGAGGGCGCGCTGGTTTTCAACAATCTGTTCCTGACTACCGCTTGCGCCACCGTGCTGGTCGGAACGCTCTACCCGCTGGCGCTCGAGGCGCTGACCGGCGCAAAAATTTCCGTCGGTCCGCCATTCTTCGATCTGACCTTTGGCCCATTGTTCATTCCGCTGATGGCGGTCATGCCATTCGGTCCGCTGATGGGCTGGAAACGCGGCGATCTGTTGGGCGCCGCGCAGCGGCTCCTTGCAGCGGCGATGCTCGCGGCGCTGGCGACTGCGGCAGCGTTTGCACTCGAACATGGCGGCCCAGTGCTGGCGCCGCTTGGCGTTGGCGTTGCCGTCTTCGTGATGGCCGGCGCGGTGACGGATATTGCCGAACGCACGCTCATCCTGCGCGTGCCGTTCCGCGCGGCGCTGCAACGCGCGTTGGGCTTGCCGCGGTCGGCCTGGGGCACCGCCTTTGCGCATTTCGGCATCGGCGTGACGCTGATGGGCATCGTCGGCGTCACCGCATGGGGCAGCGAGCGCATTACCGAGATCAAGCCCGGCGATAGCCTAGACATCGCGCATTACCGCGTGACTTTCGACGGCACGTTCAACCGCACGGGGTCGAATTATCACGATGTTGTTGGCCGTTTCACGATACACCGGCTGAATGGAGAATTGATCGGCAACATGCAGCCGAGCCGGCGCGCCTTCCCGGATCGCAACATGGCGACCACCGAGGCGGCGCTGATGTCGCGCGGCGTCAATCAGCTTTACATCTCGATCGGCGATCCGAACAAGGACGGCAGCGTGCCGGTGCGGGTCTATTTCAAGCCTTATGTGCTCATGATCTGGCTCGGCGCCGGGATCATGTTTCTTGGCGGTGCGCTGTCGCTTTCGGATCGTCGCCTGCGCGTCGGTGCACCGCGGCCGGCCAAGGCCAGGGTTCGCACCGTACCCCAACCGGCGGAGTGAAGGAATTGAAATATCTTCACGCGCTCATGCTATTGCTTGCGCTTGCCTGGTCGTTCCCGGTCCGGGCCGTGCAGCCCGACGAAATGCTGTCGGATCCGAAACTCGAAGCGCGTGCCCGCGCCATCTCGCAGGAATTGCGCTGTCTCGTCTGTCAGAACGAATTGATCGACGAGTTTGAAGCTCCGCTTGCCCACGATCTGCGCGTTCTCGTACGGCAGCGTATCGAAGCCGGAGATAGCGACACGCAAGTAATGAACTTCATTGTCGCGCGGTATGGCGAATTCGTGCTGCTCAAACCGCGCCTGGAGTGGCGCACCGCGCTGCTATGGGGCACGCCGCCCGGTCTCCTGCTGATTGGGATCGTAATGCTGCTCATCGCTGCCCGCCGCCGCAAAGGCGCGGCGGTCGTTATCGGGTCCGCGAAGCTCACCGCGGCCGAGGAAGCCCGCGTCGCAGAGCTGTTGCGCCGAGAAGCACCTTAAGACGGCGATTAAGCGGCCGCACTTTCTACCCCACCGAGGGCGCCTAAAATTGCGTGCTGAATAGTATCGACCCCCGTCGAGTTACGCCTGTGCGTTACCCGACATTGAATAAGCGCTTGTTTTTCATAAGTAATTTTACCGATCCCCCACATTACAAAGTTTTAATGCGGCCGACAGTGCGCGGTAAGGGTCGCCGTCCCATGTTGCGCGCAAAGCAGTGTCCGTCGCGCGACGGAACAATCGATTTTGGAGACACCGAATGAACGTTAATTCCCTGCGTTCGCGCAGCATTCTGTCGGCGCGGCGCTTTGCGTTGCTGGCAACGACGATCGCCGGCCTTGGCGCGGTCGCGGTCGCATTGACCTTGGCGCCTCACGCGACAAGCCCGTTCGCGACCCCGGCGCAAGCGCAGAATTTGACCGAGAAGGTCCAGCAACTCCCGCAAAAACCGGTGGGTTTCGCCGACATCGTTGAAAAAGTGAAGCCCGCGGTGATTTCGGTGCGCGTCAAAATCGATCAGCCGGCCAGTTCAACGGACAGCGACGACACTTCTCCGTTCCCGCCGGGGTCGCCGTTCGAAAAATTCTTTCGGCAGTTCGGCATGCCCAGCATGCCGAACGGCCATGAGATCATCACCGGCCAGGGTTCCGGCTTCTTCATTTCAAGCGACGGCTATGCCGTGACCAATAATCACGTGGTGCAGAACGCCGAGACCGTTCAGGTCACCACCGATGACGGCAAGACCTATAAGGCCAAGGTCATCGGCACCGATCCGCGCACCGACCTTGCTTTGATCAAGATCGACGGCAAGGACTTTCCTTACGTGAAGCTCTCTGACACTACGCCGCGCGTCGGCGATTGGGTGCTCGCGGTGGGCAATCCGTTCGGTCTCGGCGGCACAGTCACCGCCGGCATTGTTTCGGCCCGCGGCCGCGATATCGGCGCCGGCCCGTATGACGACTTCATCCAGATCGACGCCCCGGTGAACAAGGGCAATTCGGGCGGCCCGACTTTCGACGTCGACGGCAATGTCATCGGCGTCAATACCGCGATATTCTCACCGTCCGGCGGCTCGGTCGGCATCGCCTTCGCCATTCCTGCCGACACCGTCAAAAGCGTGATCGCGCAGCTCCGCGACAAGGGCAGCGTCACGCGCGGCTGGATCGGGGTTCAAATCCAGTCGGTAACGCCCGACATCGCCGACAGCATGGGATTGAAACAAGCGACCGGTGCGCTCGTTTCCGAGCCGCAGAAGGACAGTCCCGCCGCCAAAGCCGGCGTCGCCAGCGGCGACGTCATCACTTCGGTCAATGACCAGCCGGTCAAGGATGCGCGCGACCTGGCGCGGAAAATCGGTACCATGTCGCCTGGCACTTCGGTCAAGCTCGGCATGCTTCATCAAGGCGCGGATAAGACCGTGACCCTGACACTCGGCACGTTGCCGGCCGAGAAAGAGGCCGCGAACACGCCGACGCACGAAGATTCCGGAAGCGATATGCCGAAGCTCGGCCTGACGCTGGCGCCCAGCAGCAAAGTCTCGGGCGCCGGAGGCAGCGGCGTCGTGGTCACTGCGGTCGCGCAAGGCGGCGTCGCTGCGGATCATGGGTTCCAGGTTGGCGACGTTATTCTCGACGTCGGCGGTAAGCCGGTAACGACGCCGGCCGATGTCAGCAAAGGGCTCGACGACGCGCGTTCGTCGGGCAAGCACACCGTGTTGTTCCGCGTGAAGTCGAGCGATGGCACGAAGTTCGTGGCGCTGCCGCTCGGTAACGCCTAGCGCCTGATCCCGCGACTGTCTTCTGACAGATCATGCGCAAACGAAAGATGGAGCCCGGTTCCATTTTCGGCGGGCTCTAAAGGAAAGGGGCGATCCGCTGGCATCCGTCGCCCCCGCTGGCGGGCGTTCCTTGGGGACGGGTCGCAAGACCCGTCCCCGCCCCATACCAACTCTACCTCCCGGCATCCGTCGCCCCCGCCGGGGTGGAGTAGGTAAGAGGGGGTGGCGGGCAGCCGCTCGCCACCCCCTCGCTTTATGGCCCGGCCGCGGTCGCGGAGCGTGGCGACTCTTCGGTCCGGATGGTATGGCTTGGTTTAAGCCCCCGGCAGCGGCACGGGATGATTATATATTCGGGTGGACCCACGCTTTTTGAGTGCGGCTATAGAACATGCGTCTTCTCATTATTGAGGATGACCGCGACGCGGCCGATTATCTGGTCAAGGCGTTCCGGGAGGTCGGCCATGTCGCCGATCAGGCCGGTGACGGCGAAGACGGGCTGCAGCTCGGTCTCGACGGCGAATATGACGTGCTCATCGTCGATCGCATGCTGCCGAAGCGCGACGGCCTCTCCGTTATCGGCGCTTTGCGAGCCAAATCCGTGGAGACTCCGGTCCTGATCCTCTCGGCACTCGGTCAGGTCGACGACCGGGTCAAAGGGCTGCGGACCGGCGGCGACGACTACCTCGCCAAGCCGTACGCCTTTTCCGAGCTTCTGGCGCGGGTCGAGGCGCTGGCGCGACGCCGCGGCAGCCGCGGCGAGGAGACCGTTTATCGGGTCGGCGATCTGGAACTCAATCGGCTTTCGCATGAGGTCAGCCGCGCCGGCCAGGAAGTGCAGTTACAGCCGCGGGAATTTCGCTTGCTTGAATATCTGATGCGGCATGCCGGCCAGGTGGTCACTCGCACCATGCTGTTGGAGAATGTTTGGGATTATCATTTCGATCCACAGACCAACGTGATCGACGTGCACATTTCGCGTTTGCGATCTAAGATCGACAAAGGATTTGCACAGCCGCTGCTGCATACCGTGCGCGGTGCGGGCTACATGATCCGCGACGGCGCCCGGTAGTGCGGCCGTAGATTGGCGTGTTCGAAGATCGAACCGGAGATCACCATGACGCCAAGCAACGCCGCGCCATTTCTCGCGGCCCGTGATTTCCTGCTGCGTCATCGCGAGAACTACGTGACCGCTTATCGCGATTTCCAGTGGCCGAAGCTCGAGCGCTTCAATTGGGCGCTCGATTACTTCGACGTCATGGCGCGCGACAATCCGGATCCGGCGCTTTGGCTGATCGACGAGGATGCCGGCGAGACCAAGCTGTCTTTTGCCGCCATGAGCGGCCGCTCCAATCAGGTTGCCAACACGCTGCGCAAGCTCGGCGTCCGCCGCGGCGACCGCATTTTGGTCATGCTCGGCAACGTGGCGGCGTTGTGGGAGTGCATGCTCGCGGCGATGAAACTCGGCGCCGTTATCGTGCCGGCGACGACCCTTCTCAATCGAAACGATCTCGCCGATCGTTTCGCTCGCGGGCGCGTGCGCCACGTCATCGCCAATGCCGAAGCGGCGGCCAAATTCGCCGATCTGCCGGGCGACTACACGCGCATCGTGGTCGGCAATGAGATGCCGGGCTGGGTTTCCTACGAGACGGTCTATCAATCGTCCGCGGACTTCACGCCAGACGGCGACACGCGACCGGACGATCCGGTGCTGCTCTATTTCACCTCCGGCACTACGGCGCGGCCGAAGCTCGTCCTGCACAGCCACCAGAGCTATCCGGTCGGCCATTTGTCGACCATGTATTGGCTGGGGCTGCGGCCGGGCGACGTCCATCTCAACATTTCGTCACCGGGCTGGGCCAAGCACGCTTGGAGCTGTTTCTTTTCGCCGTGGAACGCACAAGCGGCGGTCTTCATCGTCAATCAGCGCCGTTTCAACGCGCGCGGACTGCTCGATACCATCGTGCGCTGTGGCGTCACGACGTTCTGTGCGCCGCCGACTGTGTGGCGGATGTTGATCCAGGAAGAACTTTCCGCTTGGCCGGTTCGCATCAAGGAACTCGTCGGCGCCGGCGAGCCGCTTAATCCAGAGGTCATCGATCGGGTCGAGGCGGCCTGGGGTATTACCATCCGCGACGGTTACGGCCAGACCGAGACGACGGCCTTGGTCGGCAACACACCGGGCCAGATGGTGAAAGCTGGCTCAATGGGCCGGCCGCTGCCTGGCTATCGCGTCGCGCTGCTTGATGCGAGTGGCGCGCCGGCCAAAGAGGGCGAAATCTGTCTGTTGCTGGAGCCGCGCCCGACCGGATTGATGCAGGGATATCAGGGTGACGACGGCAGCTTGCGCGCCGAGCGAGAGAGCGTCTATCGCACCGGCGATGTCGCCGCCGTCGACGAAGACGGTTACCTGACCTACGTCGGTCGCGCCGACGACGTGTTCAAATCCTCCGATTATCGCATCAGCCCGTTCGAGCTTGAGAGCATATTGATCGAGCACCCGGCGGTGGCCGAAGCCGCCGTGGTGCCGTCGCCAGATCCGCTGCGACTTGCCGTGCCGAAGGCTTTCTTGGCGCTGGCACCCGGCCAAAAACCCGATCGCGACATGGCTTTATCGATCTTTCGTCATTGCCGCGCTGCGCTCGCTCCGTTCAAGCGGGTGCGACGGCTCGAATTCGCCGAACTGCCAAAAACGATTTCCGGTAAGATCCGCCGCGTCGAGTTGCGGCGGGCCGAGGCGCAAAACCTCGAGGCCGGCCAACGCACTGCACTCGAATTTTGGGAAGATGATTTCTCCGACGCCGAATTGGGCGTGCGAACCGAGAACGCAAAGTGACCGCGCTCGGCAAACTTCTACGCACCACGGCGTTCAAGCTGACGCTGGTTTATCTGGCGATTTTCGTCCTGTTTGCGGCCTCGCTGCTCGGCTATTTCGCGCTCAATACGCGGCGCCTCATCGACGAGCAGATCACCTCGACCGTCGACGGCGAGATCAACGGACTGTCCGAGCAATACGAGCAAGGCGGCATCCGGCGGCTGGTGATTGTCGTCGATCTGCGCTCGCGGCGGCCGGGATCGAGCCTTTACTTGGTGACGACGCCGACCGGGGAGGGGCTTGCCGGCAATGTCGGCTCGCTGGAGCCGGGCGTACTCGATCACCCCGGTTGGCTGGAGACCAATTATCGCCGGCTTGAATTGCCGGAGGGCACCGATCACCACGCTTTGGTCCGGGTCGTGCAATTGCCCGGCGGCTTCCATCTGCTGGTCGGACGCGACCTCGAGGAGCGCGAGCGCTTGTTCGGCATCATCGCCCATGCCGGACAATGGTCGCTGGCGCTGGTCATCGTCCTCGGTCTTGCCGGCGGATTTTTCGTCAGCCGCCGTGTGCTCAAGCGCATCGATGCCATGACCGATACGGCCCAAACCATTATGCGCGGCGATCTCGCCGGGCGCTTGCCGGTCGCTGGGACCGGAGACGAGCTCGACCGCCTCGCCGATCATCTCAACGCCATGCTCGAGCGCATCGAAGCCTTGATGCGGGGCCTCAAGGAAGTTTCCGACAACATCGCTCACGACCTGAAAACCCCGCTCACGCGGCTGCGCAATCGCTGCGAACAGACCCTGCGTCATCCCACCGGCGACGCGGCTTATCGCGAAGCTTTGGAATCGACCATCGCCGAATCCGACGATCTTATTCGCACCTTCGACGCGCTTCTTATGATCGCGCGCGCCGAATCCGGTCAGGCGCGCGACAACATGATCGAATTCGATGCTGCAGAAATCGCCCGCGACGTCGGCGAGCTCTACGAGCCGCTGGCCGACGAGAAAGGGATTGCGCTCAAGGTCGAGACCAATGGCGCGGCGCCGGTGCGGGGCAACCGTGAACTGGTCAGTCAGGCATTGGCCAATCTGGTCGACAACGCCATCAAATATGCACGCCTGGACAGCACGATGAACGGCACGCCGACCGAGGTTTTGATCAAGGCCGGTGACGAAGGCGAGCGCATTACGCTCAGCGTCGCTGACCGCGGTCCGGGTATTCCCGATGCCGATCGCGGCCGCGTGGTGGAGCGCTTCGTGCGTCTCGAACAGAGCCGCTCTGAACCGGGTTCGGGATTGGGCTTGAGTTTAGCCTCCGCGGTGGCGCGCCTGCACGGCGGCGAATTGAAGCTCGAGGACAATCAACCTGGCCTGCGCGGCATCATCGCGCTGCCGCGCGCAGGGCCGGCGGGGACGGGATGAAACGGCCTGCGCGCGCGAGGCGGCCGAAGCGACAACTCCGAAAAAACGATGATGGCGCACTGATCCGAAGACTTGGCGGCGCGTTGCCGCAGCCCGCGGCGCAGGCATCAGCACGGGTCGCCGGCTTTATCGCAGATCTCAAGACCTCTGCCGCTGGTCGGACGCTGAAATCCTTCGTTCGCGCGTACCCGTCCTTGGCCGATCTCCTCGGCGGCATGGCCGGGTCGGCGCCTTATCTCTGGGATTTGGTACAACGAGACCCCGCGCGCGTTGCCCGCTTGCTGAGCAGCAACGCGGACACGGCGCTTGTCGCGTTGCTGGCCGAAACGAAAACGGCCGCCTTCGGTATGCATGGGCTGGCTGACATGCAGCGCATGCTGCGCGGCATGAAAGCGGAAGCCGCGCTTCTGATCGCACTCGCCGATATCGGCGGCGTCTGGCCGGTCGCCCGCATCACTGAAGCACTCACCGATGTCGCCGACACCGCGCTCGCCGCAACGGTACATTTTCTCTTCAGCGAGCCGGCTAGGCGCCAAAAGCTCGCATCGCGCGACCGAAAAAATCCCGAAGGCGCCAACGGCTATATCGTGTTGGCGATGGGCAAGATGGGGGCGCGCGAACTCAATTTTTCGAGCGACATCGATCTGATGGTGTTTTTCGACGCGACTGCGGCAAAGCTCGCTCCGGACGTTGAGCCCATGCCGTTTTTCGTGAACCTTACGCGCGATCTCGTCAAAATTTTGCAGGAGCGCACGCCAGACGGCTATGTCTTTCGCGTCGATTTGCGGCTGCGCCCCGATCCGTCCTCGACGCAAATCGCAATTTCAACCGACGCGGCGCTCCATTACTACGAAAGCCGCGGCCAGAATTGGGAGCGGGCGGCGCTGATCAAAGCGCGGGTCTGCGCCGGCGATTTCGGCGCCGGCGAGCGATTGCTTCGCGATCTCGGCCCGTTCGTCTGGCGGAAATATCTCGACTTCGCCACTATCGCCGACGTCCACGAAATGAAGCGGCAAATCCATGCCTATCGCGGCCATGGCGAAATTGCTGTCGAAGGTCACAATATCAAGCTGGGGCGTGGCGGCATCCGCGAGATCGAGTTTTTTGTTCAGACCCAGCAGCTCATCGCCGGCGGCCGCCACGCCGAGCTGCGCAGCCGCAGTACGCTCGCCACGCTTGCCGTGCTGGCGGCTGACGGCTGGATCGATGCCGCGGCGCGCGATGAGCTGACGGCGGCGTACAATTTTCTGCGCCGCGTCGAGCACCGCCTGCAAATGATGGCCGACGAGCAAACTCATACGCTGCCGGCCGAAACCGCGGCGCTCGATGGGTTCGCGCGCTTTCTCGGCTTTTCCGGCCGCGCCGACTTTGCCGCTGCGCTTCTCGTGCACTTGCGCAACGTCGAGCGGCACTATGTGCGGCTATTCGAACGCGCGCCGGAATTGTTGGCGAGCAGGCAGCGGCTTTCTTTTGCGGAAGGAGCGGCCGGAAGCGAGACGCTCGATCGGCTGGCCGAGATGGGATTTCGCCGACCGCAAGAAATCGCGGTCGCCGTGCACAATTGGCAAAGCGGCCGCTACCGCGCGCTGCGCGGCGAGCAGGCGCGCGACAACTTGACGGCGCTCGTTCCTGTCATCGTCGATCAGTTTTCGCGGGCGGAAAATCCAGATGCGGCATTTGCGACATTTGATCGATTTGTCGCTGGATTGCGTGCCGGCGGGCGCTTTTTTTCGCTGCTGCGGCAAAATCCGGATCTAATCCGTTTTGTCGCGCTCATCCTAGGCACCGCGCCGCGGCTTGCCGATATCCTGTCACAAAATCCGCACTTTATCGACCCGCTGGTCGAGCCTCACTTCTTCGCCGCGTTGCCCGATGCGGGGCGTCTCGAAGCTGCCCTGGCACGGACGTTGCGGGAAACGCCCGCTTACGAGGCTGTGCTCGACGCCATTCGGCTGTTCGGCCAGGAGCATATGTTCCTGATCGGCGCCAGGGTTCTCTCCGGGGCGATGTCCGCCGAACGGGCCGGCGAGGCCTTTGCACGGCTCGCCGAGGTTTTGCTTCGGGCCGTCCACAGGCAGGTCGAAGATAACTTCATCGCCGCTCACGGCCGCATCCGTGACGGCAAAAGCGCCATCCTGGCGCTGGGCCGGCTTGGCGCGTGGGAAATGACCGCAAACTCCGATCTCGATCTCATTATCATTTACGATTTCGACCAAAGGCGCCCGAACTCGAACGGCGACCGCCCGCTCTATGGGGCGCAATATTTTGCTCGCTTTACACAGCGCCTTATCAGCGCGCTCACGGTGCAGACCAATTACGGACAGCTATATCAAGTCGATATGCGGCTACGGCCCTCGGGGCGGTCCGGTCCGGTGGCAACGCAAATCGACGGCTTCAAAAGCTACCAGAAACGGGAGGCGTGGACCTGGGAACACATGGCGCTCACGCGGGCCCGTGTGGTTTCAGGTGCGACAGAGTTTTCGGCAAGGATCGAGGCGGCGATCCGCGACGTGCTCTGCCGCAAACGCGATGCGCGCTTGGTTGCCGGCGATGTTGTCGAGATGCGCGCGGCCATCGCCAAGGAAAAGGGCGACTCGAATGTTTGGGATCTCAAATATGTCGCCGGCGCATTGGTCGATATTGAATTCATCGCCCAATATCTGCAGCTGATACACGCCGCGGCAACGCCGGAAATCCTCGACACCTCGACGTCGCGAACGCTGGAAAAGGCGGCCCGGCTTGGCCTGCTCAAGCCGGAAGACGCCGACGTGCTACGGCCGGCGGTGCGCCTGTTCCACGATTTGACACAAATCTTGCGACTCTGCCTGCCCACCGCGTTCGATCCGAAATCCGCAACCGCCGGCGTACTTGAGCTTCTCGCCCGCGCCGCGGATCTGCCGGATTTTCCGGCGCTCCAGGCCCATGTCGAAGAGACCCAGCGGCAAGTGCGTGAATGTTTCGTGCGGATTTTAGGGAAGGCGAGCTAGTCTACGCGCCAAACAATTCAGGCTGGAGGGTGGGAGCGGATTCGATCGTTTCCGGCCGAACAGGCGCCTTCGTCTGCAGCGGCAGGCGAACTATGACCGTGGTCCCCTTGCCGAGTTTCGAACGGATGCGCATGACGCCGCCGTGCATTTCGACGAGCGATTTGGCGATGGCGAGACCGAGACCGGAACCCTGGTGGCGCTTGGTCAATTGACTTTCGACCTGCTCGAACGGCCGGCCGAGCTTGCGCAAAGCGTCTTTCGGAATGCCGATGCCGTTGTCAGCGATGGCGATGGTGATTTTGCCGCCGCGACGGCGCCCGCGCACCGTTACCGCGCCGCCGTCGGGGGTGAACTTCACGGCGTTGGAGAGAAGATTGAGCGCGATCTGCTTCAGCGAGCGGCGATCGGCATCGAGCTCGATGTCGGGATCGACCTTGGCGTCGAGCTTGAGCTGCTTTTCACCCGCCCGCGTCGATACCACGCGCAGGCAGTCGGCGAGCACCGGCTCGAGCGCGACGACTTCCGGGCTGAGCCGGATGCCGCCGGCCTCGATCTTCGACATGTCGAGAATGTCGCTGATGACGTCGAGCAGATACTCGCCGCTCTCGCGGATGTCTCGGGAATACTCGGTGTACTTATCGGCGCCGAGCGGTCCGAACATCCCCAATTCCATGATTTCGGAAAAGCCGATGATGGCGTTAAGCGGGGTGCGCAATTCGTGGCTCATATTGGCCAGGAACTTCGACTTCGCGGCGTTGGCTTCCTCGGCGCGGGTCTTCTCCTCGGCGTATTTTTGCGCGAGATCGGCGAGCTCCGCAGTCTGCAATTCGAGCGCCCGCCGCGATTTGCGCAAGTCGGCGATGGTGGCGATCTGGCGCTTCTCGCCCTCGACCAGCTTCTGCTCGTGCTGCTTGATCTTGGTGATGTCGATGCCCACCGAAACGTAGCCGCCATCTTTGGTGCGGCGTTCGCTGATATGCATCCAGCGGCCGTCGTCGAGCTGCGCCTCAAAGGTGCGCGCGCCGCGCGGCTCTATGCCGTCATTGGCGACGGCAGTGCGGATGACCGGTTTGCGCCCGGCAGTGACGATCGCCTCGTAGGCCGTGCCGGTCGCGACGGCTTCGTCGGGCAGGTGATGCAATGTCTGGAAATTCGAATTGCACAACACCAGGCGATTGTCGGCGTCCCACAGTACGAAGGCCTCGGGAATGGTCTCGATGGCGTCGCGCAGCCGCAAATCGGCCTCCATGGTCCGCTCGACCAGGCTTTTCTGCTCGGAGGTATCAACCGCGATGCCGATGAGATGCGGGCCGGCCTCGCCGTCCTGGCGCGCCAGTTCGCAGCGTACCCGCAACCACAGCCATTTACCCTCGGCGTGACGCATGCGAAATGCATGATCAATTGACTGCAGCTTGGCGTCGGCGAGCTGGGTCGCCAGTTCGTAGAGGTTGATGTCGTCGGGATGAACCAGCGCGTTGACTTCGCCGAAGGTGAGGAGGTCGTCCTTCTGCGGCAGGCCTAGGATGTCGTACATCGAATGCGACCAGAACACGCGGCCGCGCGCCAAGTCCCAGTCCCATAACCCGCAGCGGCCGCGATTGAGCGCGGTGTCGACACGGCTCCTCACCGTGTCATGAATGAGGTCCGCTTCGCGCGCGCGTGTGGCCTGCCAGTGGAAGGCAAAGCCGAGGATCAGCACAACAAAGCCGGTGGTGGCCGATAATGTCACCGTCAGCGCGGTGGTCGATCGCCAGTCGGCCAGCGCGTCCTTGCGGCCCTGGATCACGGCGAGAAGGCCGACTGGATTCTTTAACGCCCGCACCGTGGCGAAGGCGATTTCGCCGTCCGGCAGCGCGATTTCCATGGCGCCGGCCGCGGCGCCGAACGTCGTTAGGGGTTGCGAGGGGCCGAGTACATCGAGGATTTGGCGTCCCAGAAGCTGCGGCTCATTCGGGGCAGCGGCGACGATCGTGCCATCGCCGTCGGCGATCAGGATGCGCCGTTCGGCGCCCGCCGCCCACACCGGCATCGCTTGCTGGAGCGCTTCCGAGTTGCGCGTCAGGTGCGCAGCTTCGTGCTGCGGGCGATCGAGCACGGTGGCGAAATGATCGGCGAGCGCCTCGATGTTACGGGTCGCCTCGAACATGACCTGGCGGCGGTGTTCGAGCACTTGCACCGCAGCGCCGATGCAGATCGTTACCATAAACGCGATGATGAGAACCGGAACAGCCCGTCGCAGGAGCGGCTCGGCGTTCAAAAGGCGCCGATACGCGGGATTGGCGATCGATTGCGCCAGCCCCTTGATCGAATCGGGACGTAGAGACGCACTCGCCGCATCGGCGCGCGCCATTGCCTGCCTCCGTTGGATTATTCCGTCCACCACCCGCGATCGAAGAGGTGTGCCGCATCTCTCCGAATTGTCATCAATAGAATCGATGCGCGCTGATTTGTCGAGAGTCTGGAGTCAATATTTTTTTAAGAATTGTCCCAACCTTTTTGCAGCGCAGCAGCGGCAGCCCAATCTGGCGCGATCTGAAAAAGCCATTTGCGCTGAATCACTTGCGTCAAGGGAGCGTAACGGCGCGCTGCTACTGCTTTCTCAAAGTGTAAACGTAGTCGTCGAACGCAATCTCGACAGTGGTCTTATCAACAAAGTGCCAGTCGATCTCGCAACCAGTCTCCAGCGTCCTAAACGACGTGCCGGTGAAGCCAAGCGAGGCGGCAAGCTTCTGGGGATCGACCGACTTGTCGTTGTCGCGCATTTCTTCGAACGCGCCCTGGAACAGCAAGGCGGTGGTGAACTCTGACACTTTGTAGTGCGGTCCCTTGCAGGCAAAGACTTTTGGCCCGGTGATGGCGCCGGGCATAAGCGTCACCGTCTTGCCGATCAACGCGTCTTTCTCCACCACGTCCGGCTTTTCGCGCGGGTCGGCCCACGGCGCGACTATGGCGGATATGAACTTCCACGTACCGAGATAGGAGGAGTCCGCGGCGCGGGCCGACGGTCCGGTCGCGAGGCCGAACATTGCGACAGCGAAGACCGCAAGGTAGCGCACGAATCCCCTCCGATAGCGTGAGAATGCCGTCGGATTGGTCGCCATGGCGCCGTGGCGGGTTCATCGGCTTCGTTCAGCTGTCCGCCAGTGTACGCGCCACGATGTCATGGAGATCGGCGGATAGCGCCGGCGCCGCGGCGACACGTCGGAGCGCAGCCTCGGCTTTGGCACGGCGCTGGGCTTCCAATGCACGCCAGGAACGGAAAGCGCCCATCAGCCGCGCCGCGACTTGCGGGTTCTTCGGGTCGAGCGCCAGCACGAAGTCGGCAACGAAAGTATAGCCGGCCCCGTCGCTGCGATTGAATTGGGTGTGATTGGCTTGCGCGAACGAGCCGATCAGCGCCCTGATACGATTGGGATTGGTGATCGAGAATGCCGGATGCTTGGTCAGCGCGCGTACCCGGTCGAGCGTCGCCGGCTCGGGGATCGCCGCCTGCAGCGCCAGCCACTTGTCGATGATCAGCGGGTCATCCGCATAACGCTTATAAAAGTCTTCGAGCGCGGTGGTGCGTTCCGGCCGGTCATGCTGCGCCAGCGTTTCGAGGGCGGCCATGCGGTCGGTCATATTGTCGGCGGCTTGGTATTGGGCGAACGCGCGTGCGATCGTCTGGTCGGTTTGCGTCATGGCCAAGAGATCGAGGCAGATGTTTTTAAGCGCCCTCCGTCCGGTGCTTTGCGCGTCCGGCCGATAGGGCCCGGGTGTGATCATCCGTTGGTAGGTGTCCGCCAGTGCCGCGCCGTGCCGCGCGCCGATCGCGGCCCGCAGCTTGCGCCGCGCCGCGTAGACCGCGTCGGGATCGACGTCGCCACCGAGTTCGCGGGCGATGTCGGCTTCGCTGGGTGGCGACAATGTCAGTGCGATGAAGGCCGGCTCGAGCTTGGCGTCGTTGAGGATGGCGCCGAGCGCGGCCATCAAACCTTCATCCTCGCGGACCGCGCCGCCGGCGCGCACCGCCGCGACATTGGTCTTGAGCAAGCTCATCGCCAAGGTCTGCAGCGCCTGCCAGCGGTTGAACGGATCGGAATCGTGCGCGGCGAGAAAGCGTAAATCGTCCGGCTCGATCGGCAGCGTGAGCTTGATCGGCGCGGAAAAGCCGCGATTGAGCGAGGGCACGGGCCGCTCGGCGACGTCGGTAAACAGGAAGTTCTGGGCCGGCCGCGTCAATTCGAGAACACTGCGGTCGAGCGGCTCGCCGTTGAGCAGGAGTGGTAGATCATCGCCGTTCTTGCCCACCAGCCCAAGCGCGAGCGGGATCACCATCGGCTCTTTTTTCGGTTGCCCCGGCGTCGGCGGAATCGTCTGCGAGATATCGAGCCGGTAGGTCTTCGCCTGCGCGTCGTAATGCGGCGCGACTTTGATGTCCGGCGTGCCGGCCTGCGAGTACCAGCGCATGAATTGCGCAAAGAAATCGCGATGGCTTACATCGGCGAAGCATTGCACGAATTGCTCCACCGTCGCCGCCTGGCCGTCGTGGCGCGTGAAGTAGAGGTCCATGCCTTTGCGGAAGGTGGTGGGACCTAGCAGCGTGCGGATCATGCGCACCACCTCGCCGCCCTTTTCGTAGACGGTCGAGGTGTAGAAGTTGTTGATCTCGCGATAGACTTCGGGCCGCACCGGATGGGCGAGCGGGCCGGCATCCTCGACAAACTGGTGCGCGCGCAAGCCCCGCACATCGCTGATACGCTCCACCGCTCGTGAACGTTGATCAGACGTGAATTCCTGGTCGCGGAACACTGTCAGCCCTTCCTTGAGGCAGAGCTGAAACCAGTCGCGGCAGGTGATGCGGTCGCCGGTCCAATTGTGGAAGTATTCGTGGGCGATGACCGCTTCGATGCCGGCATAGTCGGCATCGGTGGCGCTCGCCGGCGAGGCGAGCACGTATTTGTCATTGAAAACGTTGAGCCCTTTATTCTCCATCGCGCCCATATTGAAAGCGGAGACGGCGACGATCATGAAAATATCGAGATCGTATTCGCGGCCGAACGCCGTTTCGTCCCACCGCATGGCGCGCTTGAGGCTGTCCATGGCGTAGCCGCAGCGGTCCTCTTTGCCGGGTTCGACATAGATGACGAGCTTCACCTTGCGCCCGGACATCGTAGTGAAGCTGTCCTCGAAGCAGCCGAGATTGCCGCCAACCAGTGCAAACAGATAGGACGGCTTGGGAAACGGGTCGTGCCAGACGGCGAAATGCCGCGACGTGTCCGGGACGTCGCCGCGCGCGATGAGATTGCCGTTGGACAGCAGAATCGGCGCCTCTTCCTTATCGGCCTCGATGCGCGTGGTATAGACCGCCATCACGTCCGGCCGGTCGAGGAAATAAGTGATACGCCGAAACCCTTCGGCCTCGCATTGGGTGCAATAGGTCGCCCCGGCGCGATAGAGCCCCATGAGTTGTGTATTACTGGTTGGATCGACAACGGTTTCGATCATCAACTCGAACGGCCGGTTGGGAACCTGGGCGATGGTCAGCCGATCCGTCGTGGCGACGAAATTTTCCGGTGCAAGCGGCTTGCCGTCGAGGACGAGCGAGCGAAGCTTTATTTCCTCGCCGTCAAGCACCAGCGGCGCCGGCGTTCCGGCGGCGTTGGGCTTGATCCTGAGCCTGGCCCTGACCGTCGTCGTCGTGGGGTGCAGCGACACGTCGAGATCGACGGTTTCGATGAGCCAATCGGGCGGCCGGTAATCTTGCAGGCGGACGGGGCAGGGTTCTTCGGTGCGCATGATGGGCAGTGATGTAGAGGCTTTGCGCGCCGATTGAAAGCGCCTGCCGGGCGGATTTTATGTTCGATCGATCTGGGCCTCGATTGCGCAGTGTAGTCCATCCGGGAGGTATTCAATCACGGCCGCACCGTTCAACTCTTTTGCGAGCCCGCGCTCGATAAGGCGGGACCCGAACCCTTTGTGCTGAGGCGAGACGACGGGAGGCCCATCCAATTCGCGCCATTCCAGCCGGAGTCGGAAAGATCGGTCGAGCCGCTCGACATGCCACGCGATCTTCACTGTCCCTTTGTGGTCCGATAATGCTCCGTATTTAGCCGCGTTGGTGGCCAGTTCATGGAGCGCCATGCTGAACGACAGCGCCATTTTTGGCGGATAGCCGTATCGGCGGCCCTTCGATCACAATGCGGTTTGGCTGCGGGCCGCGATAGGGCGCGATCGCCTGGACAACGATCTCGTCGAGATTGGCGCCTTGCCAGCTTTCTGCGGTCAGCACGTCATGGGCACGCGATACAGCCATCAGACGAGCTTCGAACGATTCCCGCCCACTTGCGGTCGATTTCGAGCCGCGAAAAGATTGCGCCGCGATCGACTGCACGATCGCAAGCGTATTCTTGACGCGGTGGTTCAACTCGTTGAGCAAGAGCATCCGGTGGTCCTCGGTGCGCTTTCGCTCGCTGATATCGAGCGCCGCACATACGGCGCCGACCAACTTGCCGGACGGATCGCGCAAGGGACTTGCCTGCGCCAAGATCGCGACCGCTGAACCGTCGGTGAAGCGAATCTCGATCTCCTCGCCGTGCACGGTTTCGCCTCGCGCCGCTCTTTGCAGCGGCAGCATGGCGACGGGAAGCTCTACGCCGTCCTTGAAGATACGGAAGTGATGCGGAGCCCCTTCAGACGCCGCCGACATAGACGCATTTGCCTCTCCCGGCAACCGCAACAATTCGCAGGCGCAGCGATTGCCGGTCGCATGCCTGGCTTCGGCATCGTAGGTGAACCACACTGCCACAGGTACCGTGTCGAGCACTGTCTGCAGTTGCGTCTTTTGCATTTCCACTTCCGCCGCGATCTCGCGGCGTAGGCGTGCCATTGCGATATTGGTGTTGACGCGGGCCAACAGTTCGCGGGCGCTGAACGGCTTGATCAGATAATCGTCGGCGCCGGCGTTCAAGCCCTCAACTTTCGCCTCGTCGCCGGCGCGCGCAGATAACAAGATGACCGGCAAGCCACCCAGGGTGGCGTCGGTCCTGATCTCGTGGAGCAGCGCAAAGCCGCCGGTGCCCGGCATCATGACGTCGGAAAGCAGAAGGTCCGGCTTGGTGTGGCGGATCGCCTGCAAGGCTTCGACGCCGTTGCCGACGGTCTCCACGTCAAAATGTGGAACCAACAAGCGCCGCAAGTAATCGCGCATATCGGCGTTATCATCGGCGCGAGGACGCGCGCGCGCGACCCAGCCGCGGCATCATACGCCGCCGCGTCGAACAGCGTATTTTGCTTGGCGTCTTGCAGCAGCGCCGTAGCATACTGACTAGGCTCCCCGCCTTGCGGCAGCCAACGCAGCGCCTCTTCGACGAAAGCGGTCGCCCGGGTCAGATCGGCGGATTTGTGTGACGTCGTTTCGTCGGTCACCGCGGCACGCTTGCCGTAGGGCAAAGCAACTTTAAATGTGGTGCCGTGGCCGACCTCGCTGTCGACACGCACCGAGCCATCATGCAGAGTGACGAGTTCGCGCACCAAAGCGAGGCCGATGCCGGATCCTTCATGGGTGCGTCCGCGCTGGCCTTCGACGCGGTGAAAGCGCTCGAAGACGTGTGGCAATTCGCTTGCCGGAATGCCGACGCCGGTGTCGCGCACAGTCAATTCGACGCTCTCGCCGGCATCGCGCAGGAGCACCTCGATGCCGCCCACGAACGTGAATTTGAAGGCGTTAGAAACGAGGTTGAGAACGATCTTTTCCCACATCTGGCGATCGACATAAACGGCGCGAAGATTGGGGTCGCAATCGATAAGCAACGTCAGGTTGGCCCGCTCGCATACCGAATGGAAATTAGAGGCGATGTCGCGCGTCAGGACGCACAAATCCGTTTTTTCGAAATGAACTTCGATACGACCCGCCTCAACGCGCGAGAAATCGAGCAGCGTATTAACGAGGCGAAGCAGTCGCAATGCGTTGCGGTGGGCGACAGTCACTTCGTCGCGGCGCGGCGGCGGTAACTCTTCGGCATGGCTGAGCGCATCTTCGAGCGGTCCCAGCATCAAGGTGAGGGGAGTGCGAAATTCGTGGCTGACATTGGAGAAGAACGCCGTCTTCGCATGGTCGAGCTCGGCCAAAGCTTCGGCACGACGGCGTTCCTGCTCATAGGCTTCCGCATTGGCGATCGCCGCGGCGATCTGCCCGGCGACTAAATTCATAAATCCGGAATAGTTGTCGTCAAACAGCCGGAATGGGTTTAGGCCGGCGATGAGAAAACCCTCGCGGCCGGTTTCTCCGCTCGCCATGATTGGGAGCACCACCGCCTTGCTCGGCGGCTGTTGCCAGGGGCCGCTCGGAAAACTTGAGCTCGCGCAACAACGCCAATTGCCGCTCGCCGATGACGCGCTGTGTATCGTCGGTGTTGGCGCAAAAAATTCCGCCTACCGTACCGTCATCGGCGGGTATCGGGCTGTAAGAAAAGGTATAATAGGTCTCTTCGGGATAACCGTTGCGCTCCATGATCAGGAGCTGGGCTTCCACATAGGTACCCTCGTCGCCGCCCATGGCTTGCGACAGCATCGGTCCGATATCGTGCCAGATCTCGCGCCAGACAACAGCAGCAGGCTTGCCAAGCGCCGCAGGATGCTTGCCGCCTATGATCGACTTGTACGGATCGTTGTAGAGATAGATGAGGTTCGGTCCCCAGCCGATCCAGATTGGCTGCCGGGATGTCAGCATGATGCCGACGGCGGTGCGCAGGCTTTTCGGCCAGGTTTCCTGGGCACCGAGAGACGTACATTCCCAATCAGTGGCCCCAATAAGCTCCGCGAGCTCGCTTTTGCCCCGAGGCGGTCGCTCAGACTCACTCATGCTCCTGGTAAGGTCGGCGGCCTCCACCGCCAATTCCTCACTCATTACTCGCCCCTTTTTCGGAATGCCCCTCGAATAGGTCGAATGATCTCCCCTAAACTGCCGATAACGCACGATTTTTACGAAAGTTCCATCCACCACGAGGATAGTCGGGAGCCAGAAATCAACCGGTAATCGAGCTATCGCCCCGGCTCGGCGTGACCGATGACGCGCCGGATGGCCGGAAAACGCCGGCGCAGCCGGCGCTCGAGCGCATCGACAAGGTCATGTACCGCGGCCACCGAAAGTGCCGCATCGACGCGGCAATGGAAATTGACGATTTCGCCGTCGGGCGTCTCGCGCACGCGCACGTCGTGGATCTCGGCCAGGTCGGGGATTTCGACGGCAAGCGACGATAGGGCGTCAAGCACTTCGCTTATGCGGGCGACGGAGGCATCGCGGCCGGACAGCACATCGGCGTGCAGCGGCTCGATATGGGTTTCGACCTCGACGTCCGAGCCGAGCTCGTCGCGCACCGCCTGCTCCAGCCGGGTTGCGACTTCATGCGCGGCGGCAAGGGATTGTGCGCCTTCGACTTCGAGATCGGTCGACACCGACAGTCTTCCCGCGATCGTCTGCACCGCGACGTGATGGATGGCGAGCCCAAGATCGCGGGCAATGACCATGACACGCTCGCGCACCGTTTCGTCGTCGAGCGCCTGCGCCTCGGTTGTGATGGTGATTTCGGCCGATGGCAGCTCGGTCCGGATGGCGGCGATCAGCTGCTGCTTGATGGCGGTGACGCGGTCGAGCGGCAGCGTGCGGCTCACCGCGACACCAAGCTCGACGAACAGCACCGCGCCGGCCGGCCGCGCCCGTACGCTCTCCACGGCGACGACGCCGGGCACTTGGCGCGCTATAGCCGCGACGCGCTCGCTCACCCCCGCCGGCGCGGTGTCCGTGAGCGTATTGATGGTGCGCCGGCCGAGCCGCCAGCCGGCAATGCAGATGAAGACCGCAACCACGATGGCCGCTGTCGCATCGGCCCAGGTGAAACCCGCCGCCACGCCGGCGAGCCCGACCAGAACAGCAACCGACGACCACATGTCCGAGGAAAAATGTAGCGCATCGGCCTCCAACGCTTCGCTCGACGTCGCCTTGGCGACACGGCTCAAGGCGCGGGCGCGAAAAAAATCGACGGCGATCGAAGCGGCGATGATGATAAAAGCCGCGACCGTCGCCTCGACGGCGTGCGCCTGTGCGCCGATGAGCCGCTGGGCGGCTTCCCAGATCACGACGACAGAGAGCAGGAACAACAATGCCGTTTCGGCAAGCGCGCTGACGCTCTCGACCTTGCCGTGGCCGAATTGATGCTCGGCATCCGCCGGCTTGCCGGACACACGCACGGCAAAATAGGTGAGTAGCGTCGCCGAGAGATCGATCAACGAATGCCCGGCCTCCGAGAGAATCGCCAGCGATCCGGTCAGGAGCCCGATCGCGCCCTTCGCGGCCGTCAGCCCCGCCGACGCGACGATCGATCCGAGCGCGGCCTTTTCCTTGGCATTCATCGCGGGCCTCTTGCCGGCACGGCTATGCTTTTACCGGCATTGTCCACGGTCTGCTCAGACGATCAGCGGCGCGAAAGGCCAATATTTGTGTACGACTTGTCGACGTCGTGGTGTACGCGTACTGGCCCTCGGCTATTACCCTCTAAACCCTCACGTTATGGAGGTAAATGGCTAGGTCGAGCGCGGAAGCGAGAGGCCGTAAAGTTTCCGCGGATCGTAATTGAGACGCTACGGCGGAGCCTGGTGTTCTGCGGAATCACCGAGATCCGGCGGTGCATTTGTTTAATGCGAATCCAATGGAAGCTGCACCCGCGCACCCTTGTTGCGGAGTTCCGGCCGACATCATAAAACTTCAGCTACGATCTGAGCTCACGGACAACCGGTAGCTTTTTAGCCGCAACCTCCCGTTGCCCCGCTGGCGTTCCCAGTCAGCTTTCACGCCATATAAAACGGAGTCTCAACACGTGATTGCCGTTGCCATCGATATCGGCGGCACTTTTACCGATCTGGTGGGCTTTGACGATCGCGCCGGCCGCTTTGTCGACGCCAAAAGTCTGACGACGCCGCACAACCTGGTCCAGGGTATTATCGACTGCCTGCACAAGAGCGGACTGACCGCAAACAGCATCGATGAGCTGATCCATGGCTCGACCATCGCCATCAACACGCTGATCGAGCGGACCGGCGCAAAGACCGGCCTCGTCGTTACCAACGGGACGCGCGACGTCTACATCATTGGCCGCGGCAATCGCCCTGAAGCTTACAACCTTCTCTTTCATCGGCATCGTCCGCTGGTGCCGCGCCATCTCACCCGTGAGGTCCTCGAGCGCGTGCTGGCGTCGGGCGCGGTGCATGAGAAACTCGATCGTGCCGGTGTTGAAGGAGCGGCGCAGGCGCTCGCCGCGGAGGGCGTCGAAGCCGTCGCCGTGTGCTTTTTGCATTCCTACGTGAACCCGGATCACGAGCGCATCGCCGGCGAGATTATCCACGCCGCACTGCCCGATGCCTATCTGTCGCTGTCCCACGAGATCCTTCGTGAGTACCGCGAATTCGAGCGCACCTCGACCACGGTGGTGAACGCCTATATCGGCCGCAAAGTCGGCGGCTATGTGCGGAATTTGAGACGCGAGCTTGAAGGCATCGGCTTTCGCGGCAATCTTTCGATCATGCGCTCCAACGGCGGCGTTATGACGCCGGAGGTGGCCGAGCAACGGCCGGTGGCTATGATGGAGTCCGGTCCCGTCGGCGGCATCATTGCCTCTGCGCGCATCGGCGAAAAACTCGGCTACGACAATGTCATTTCCTTCGATATGGGGGGAACCACAGCGAAGACCAGCCTGATCCGTGGCGGCGAACCGACGATGGCTCCCGGCTATTATGTCGGCGGCTATGCCAGCGGGCACCCGGTTATGGTGCCGATGGTCGACGTCGTCGAGATCGGCGCGGGCGGCGGCTCAATCGCCTGGCGGGACGATATTGGTGCGCTGAAGGTCGGCCCGCAGAGCGCCGGCGCCGAACCGGGACCGATTTGCTATCGCGGCGGCGGCACCGAACCGACCATCACCGATGCTAATGTGGTGCTCGGCCGGCTTGACCCGCATAATTTTCTCGGCGGCACCATGGTGCTCGACGCCGACGGCGCAAAGCGCGGCGTTGCGCAAAAGATCGCTGAACCGCTCGGTATCACGGCAACGCAAGCGGCGCGGGCCATCCTCGAAATCGCCGTCAATAAGATGTCGCTGGCCGTGCGCGAAGTGTCGGTGGAGAAAGGCTATGATCCGCGCGATTTCGTGTTGGTTGCATCCGGCGGCGCGGGTCCGCTTCATGTCCTCGACATCGCGCGCGAGCTGCACATTCCCACCGTGATCGTGCCGCTTTTCCCGTCGCATTTTTCCGCATTGGGCATGTTGCTTGCCGACGAGCGCCACGATTTCATCCGCACTTATTACGGCGATCTCGCTGAAATCGATTTCGGCAACCTGATGAAGGTGCACGACGAGATGGTTGCGGAGGCGGAGAACAGTCTGCGACACCGGCGCGGCGCCGTGCGGCAAATCCATCTCGACCTTCGCTACGCCGGTCAAGAGTTTACGTTGCCGGTGCCGGTTACACTCGCGCAACTCAGAAAAGCCGATCGGCGCGGCATCCGTACCGCGTTCGATCGCCTCTACGATCAACGCTACGCCCATCACTCGCCGGAAGAGCCGGTGGAAATGGTCAATATCCGGCTCACCGTTATCGGCAAGCGGCCGAAGCTTTCATTTCCGCGCAAACGCGCCGGTAAGCGCCAGGCGGTGCGCCGACGACCGGTTTATCTCGGCAATGCCGACAAGCCTGTCGCGTGTCCCATCTACGCGCGCGTCGATCTCGCCGCGGGCGCTCGCGTGAAAGGTCCGGCGTTGATCGAGGAGCATGGCACCACAACGGTGCTTTATCCGGGCGACAACTGCCGGGTGGCGCCGTCGGGCGAGTTGATCATTGCAGTAGGACGCAGCCGATGACCCGCAAATCACCGCGCAGGAAAACGAAAGCCGCGAACGGGCGCTTGCACCCAGCGCGAGCGGTCACGCTCGATCCGGTGACGCTCGAGGTGGTCCGCAATGCGCTGCCGGCGATCGCCAACGAGATGGCGGCAGATCTGCAGCGCACCTCTTACAATATGATGATCTATGAGGTCCGTGACTTCTGCACCGCGCTGGTCGATTGCAAAGGCCAACTGATCTCGCAGAACGTCGGCGGCGTCTCACACTTTGTGGCGGATCTCGGCGTCATCATCACCGATGGCATGAAGCGCTACGGGGAGAGGGGATTCGAGCCCGGCGACGTGATCATCACCAACCATCAAGCGGTCGCCGGCCAGCATCTCAACAACATCGTCATTTACATGCCGTACTTCTATCATGGCGAGCTCCTGATGTTCGCTATGGTGCGCGCGCACTGGATCGATGTCGGCGGCACCTCGACCGGATTTGGCGCCGGCCCTCAGGTCGCCGATCCGTGGCTTGAGGGCATGCAATTCGACCAGCTCAAGATCTACCGCAAAGGCGTGCTCGACGAGACGCTTTATCGCGTCATCAAAGACAACATCCGTTTTCCCGAATCTTCGCTTGGCGACATGAAATCGCAGATGGCGGCTTGCCGCCTGGCGGCGCGCCGGATGGACGAGTTGTTCGACAAATACGGCCGCGACACGGTCTTGGCGGCAATCGTCCGTATCTTCGACGAGACCGAGCGCAAGTGCCGCAACGTGGTGGCGCAGATTCCCGACGGCGTCTATGAGGCTGCGGCCGCGATCGACGACGACGGGGTGCGCAAAGGCGAGCCGGTTCCGATCCACGCCAAGGTTACGGTCAAAAACTCCTCGATGACCATCGATTTGTCGGGCTGCTCGCCGGAACGGAAAGCCGGCATCAATTCACGCACCCTTGCCGGCGCCCGGGTCGCTTACAAGGCGCTGACCGGACCGGTCGATCCGGTCAACGAGGGATCGTTTCGCGCCCTTGAGGTGATCATTCCGGAAGGCAACATCATGATGGCGCGTTTTCCCGCGCCGATGGCGGGCTGGAGCGCGATCGTGCCGACGGTGGTCGATTGCATCGTAACGGCGCTCGCGCCGGCGATGCCTGACCGAGTGCCGGGAGGCCATCACGGTCTCCTCGGCGGTGCCGTGGTGTTCTTCGGGCTGCATCCCAAGACAGGACGGCGCTTTGTGGTGCAAAGCATCGAGGGGGGTGGCTGGGGCGGGAGGCCGTATGAAGACGGCGAATCCGGCACGGTGTCGGTGTGCCAGGGCGATGTCCGCAACGGCTCCATCGAAGGTATCGAGATGAAATGTCCGGTGCTGGTGGAAAGCCGCGCACTGCGTACCGATTCATGCGGCGCCGGCAAATATCGCGGCGGGCTTGGTATCGACATGCGGGTACGCAACGTGGTCGAAGGCCTGTGGAATTTCGAACAGACCCGGCGTACGCAATGCCCGCCATGGGGACTGCATGGCGGCACGCCCGGTGAGAGCGGCGGATACTTGTTGCGCCTGCCCGAAGACACCGACTTTCGTCAGCTGGCCGGAGCGCGCATACCGGTACCGCTTGGCGCTGCCGCGATCGTGCGCACCGGCGGCGGCGGCGGCTGGGGCGACCCTTGCGACCGCGACCCGGCGAAAGTGGTTGAGGACGTGCGCGAACAGTTCATCTCGCTCGAAGCGGCCCATGACCTCTATAGCGTCGTGATGAGCGACGATTTCGAGCTCGACATTGCCGCGACTAATGCCCTGCGGGCCGAAATGCGGCGAAAAGGCAGTCGCACCGCAGCGATCGGCCGTTAGAATGCTAATTGCGAAGGCCAAAATATAAAGACGCCCGGGGAGGACGGTTGATGATGGGTCGGGGACGTTTGGCCGGTGCAGCGCGACGTATCGTCGTCGGCCTGGTCGCGCTCATCGCGCTCACATCTGCACTTCCGGTAACAGCAAGCGCCGATACGCTGCGGGTCGGCAAAGCCGGCCGCACCGCATTCTCCTTCGTTCCCGTCGACGTCGGCAGCCAAGCCGGCATCTTCAAGACCAACGGCCTCGATCTCCAAGTGTCGAGTTTCGGCCGGCGATGCCAAAGTGCAACAGGCGATGGCGGCTGACAGTATCGACATTGGTTTGGGATCGGGGCCGGGGCTGGCGTTTATCGCCAAAGGCTCACCGGTGAAGGGCATCGCTGCGATGGCCGATCCGCCATTGATCTTCGCGCTGGTGGTGCGCAACGACGGCAGCGTCAAATCAGTCGACGATCTGAAAGGCCGCAAGGTGGGCATCTCCACCGTCGGCTCGATAACGAGCTGGCTGGTCGAGACGGTGTCGCAGCAACAGGGTTGGGGGAACGACGGTATGACGCAAGTGGCGGTCGGCGACGACGGCGCGCGCGTCGCCGCGGTGAAATCCAGGGGGCTCGATGCTGCGGTGGTCAATCTGGCAGTCGCGCTCAATTATGCCGATCGCGGCGAGGGCCGCATCCTTCTGCGGTTCGGCGATGTCGCAAAGCATTTCCACGCCCACGTGATCTTTGCCACTGACAAGGCAATCCAGGACAGGCCCGACGACTTACGCCGTTTCCTCAAGGGCTGGTTCGAAACCATTGCTTTCATGCGCGACCACAAGGACGAGACGGTCAAGATCGCCGTGCCGGTGTTGGGTACCGACGCCAGGCTGACGGGTGAGATCTATGACGAGCTGATGCCCATGTTCACCGACGACGGGCATTTCGATCCGCAAGCTTTGGCGGTGCTGCGGCAGTCCTTTGTCGAGATGAAGACGCTGCCGCAACCGCCCGACATGAGTAAGCTCATTACCGAGGCGTTCCTGCCCAAACAATAAAGCACGCCAACGCGGCGGGCCGACCGGAGGAGAGGCGATCATGTGCAAATTGCTCACGACATTTAGGCTGCTGCGTACCGTTGCCGCCGTCGTCGTCATTGCCACCGGCATGATCGGACTTACCACCGGCGCTCGCGCCGGTGACATGCTGCAGGTCGGTAAATCGGTTCCGGAGCCCTTCTCATTCACGCCGCTCGATATCGGCATGCAGAAGGGCTTTTTCAAAAAGTATGGGCTGGATATTCAGGAAACTGGCTTTGCCGGTGACGCCAAGCTCCAGCAGGCCATGGCGGCCGGCAGTATCGACGTCGGACTAGGCTCCGGTCCCGCGATGGCGTTCATCGCCAAAGGCTCGCCGGTCAAGGCGATCGCCGCCATGGCTGGTCCGCCGTTGCTCCTCGCCATCGTCGTTCGTCCCGACGGACCAAAGACGGTCGCCGACCTCAAGGGCAAGAAAGTCAGCGTTTCCACCGCAGGCTCGCTGACTTACTTTCTGGTCAGCGAAACGTCCCGCAGCCAGGGCTGGGGTCCCAACGGCATCGACATCGAGCCGATGGGCGGGATGCCGGGGCAGATCGCGGCGCTCAAGCGTGGCGACATCGACGGCGTCATCACGGATGTCGGCAATGCGTTCGATCTGGAAAAGAAAGGAGAGGCCCGTATCCTGGTGCGCTTCACGCAGATGACGGATTTCATCATTCACGTCATTTATGCGACTGATAAGGATATTGCCAGCAGGCCCGACGATTTGCGCAACTTCCTCAAAGGCTGGTTTGAAACCATCGCTTTCATGCGCGCCAACAAAGCGGAAGCGGTGAAGATTGCCGCCCCGGTCACTGGCAAGGACGAGGACATCACCAGCCGAAGCTATGACGAGGTGATGCCGATGTTCTCGGCCGACGGCAAGTTCCACCAAAAAGCGCTGGATGTCCTATCCCGGTCATGGATCGAACTGGGGATGCTGAAAGAGCCGCCGGATCTCAAGACACTCTACACTGAGGAGTTCCTTCCCAAATAGGTCGCGGCGGCGCGGTCTGTTTTCCGGGGAAGCCGCGCGATCACGCCGAGGATGCATGACATCTGCACAATCAGCCATCAGTGTCCAAGGCGTCTCGCATCGATTCGGCGATGCCAGCCAAGCGCGACACGTCCAGGCACTGCTCGATACCTCGCTCGAAGTCGCCCGCGGCGAATTGCATTGCTTGATCGGGCCGTCGGGATGCGGCAAGTCGACATTGCTCAACGTCATGGGCGGATTGATGGTGCCGACCACCGGCGCCGTCACCGTAGCGGGCAAACCGGTCCGCGGACCGATGCCGCGCGATCTCGCCTTCGTGTTTCAGGAAAGCGCACTGTTCCCCTGGAACACGGTGTTTGAGAACATCGTGCTCGGCATGACGTTTCAGGGCGTGGCCAAGGCGGAACGCGGCGATCGCGCCCGTCGCGCACTGGAGGCGGTCGGTCTTCTTGATTTCGCCGAGCATTATCCGGGCCAACTCTCCGGCGGCATGCGCCAGCGCGCGGCGCTGGCACGCGCTTTGAGCCTGGAAACCGGCATTCTCCTGATGGACGAGCCGTTCGGCGCGCTCGACGAGCAAACGCGCATGGTGCTGGGCGAGGATCTCTCCGTCCTGTTGGCGCGGTCGAACAAAACCATTGTTTTCGTCACCCATAGTCTTGGAGAAGCGGTGTTCTTAGCCGATCGTGTCGCCGTGTTCTCGGCGCGGCCCGGCACCATCAAGCAGATTATCACCGTCGACGAGCCGCACCCACGCAAGCCGTCGTTCATGACCGCGCCAAAGTTCCACGCGCTCCGCGACCAGCTTTACGGCTTGCTGCACGATGAAATCCGCAAGGCCATGTCGGAGACCGCGCAGCCGCGCCGGCGCTACGGCCAAGCCGGTCCCGCTGTTGTCGACGGAGACCGCGCATGAGTTCGAATGGTCGCGCGCGCGCACGAGCCCGGCTACTGAGCATTCTGGTGCAGCTCACATTCTTGGCGATGCTGTTGCTGCTGTGGTCATTGGCGACGGCCGTATGGGGCGTCAGCCGCATTCTGCTGCCCAAACCACTTGACGTCTGGCACCAGCTCATTGACGTGCTTGCGTCGGGCGCATTCATCCCGGACCTCAAGGTGACGCTCGGCGAACTCGCCGCCGCCTTCGCCATCTCGACGATGCTGGGCGTGTCACTCGGCTATTTGATCAGCCGTTCTCGCTACCTGATCAAAGTGTTCGAGCCACTGCTCGCCGCCATCTATGCCATTCCGATTATTTTGTTCCTGCCCCTCTACGTCCTGATGCTCGGACTCGGCCCCAATTCAAAGATCGCGCTGGGTGCCACCATCAGCTTCTTTCCCATCGTACTCAGCACCATTGCCGCATTTGGTCATGTCGATCGCCGGTTTGTGACCGCGGCGCGCTCGATGGGCGCCAACGATCTACAGATGTTCCGTCACGTGCTATTGCCCGCTGCGCTGCCGGTGGTCCTTGCCGGATTGCGCATGGGCTTCACCGTAGCGCTGCTGTCAGTGATCGCCAGCGAGACCATCGCATCGTTCGCCGGCCTTGGGCATCACATCGTCGATCTCGCCGAAAACATGGATACGGCGCGGATGTTCGCCTACATCGTCTTCGTCATCGTGATCGTCGCGTTTCTCAATGCGATCGTTTCGAAGCTCGAGGGGCGGGCGCGATGGCGGTGAACGTGACCGATACGCCACACGCGGGTGCATTGCGACTTCTGGAGCGGCCGGGCGTCGCCCGGCTTGGTGTGGTGATCTTGCTGCTCCTGATCTGGGAGATTGCGGCGCGTTTTTTCCTTGATCGCGATTTCATCAGCCCGCCGTCGGTCGTGCTGATGTCGCTTGGTGATCTGTTCGCCACGCCCGGCGTGACGCCGGCCCTATGGCTGACATTGTACGAGATTGCCATTGCCTTCGCGCTTGCTGCGGTCATCGGCGCCAGCGTCGGCCTTGCCATCGGCCTCAGCCGTTTCGCGCATCAAAGTTTCATGCCGATCGTTCTGTTGCTCTACGGCATCCCGCAGATCACCGTATTGCCGATCTTCGTCCTCGTCTTCGGCATCGGCGCGGCGTCGAAGATTGCCTTTGGCGTCAGCCATGGCATGTTCCCGATCATGATTGCGGTTGCTGCCGGCGTCCAGAAGATCGAACCGACGCTTGTCGTCAGCGCGCGTTCCATGGGTGCGAACCGTCTCCAGTTGCTCCGTTACGTTGTCTTCCCGCACATGATTCCGAGCTTTTTCACCGGCCTGCGGCTTGGCATGAGCGGCGTCCTGCTCGGCGTGCTATTGGCCGAGCTCTACGTTTCCACGGCCGGCATCGGCTATTTCACCAGTATTTTCACGGAGAATTTCGACGCGACGAAGCTGATGGGGCTGGTGGCGATGCTGGCAGCGATCGCAATCGCGCTCAACGCGATCGTGCGCCGGGCCGAAGTGCACTATGCGCGCTGGCGCGACTAAAATTGCGGCAATCGGGAAATCTCAATGAGCAAGCTTAGACTGACGGTGGCGTGCGGCGACTATGACATCGTTCGACCGCTGCAAGAGGGAGCGGTCCAAGCCGACGGCCTCGACCTGATTTTTCTCTCCGAGATGGGCCCCCGCGAGCGGCATTGGCGCATGGGCCGCAAGCATGAGTTCGACGTCTGCGAAGAGAATGTTGGCGCCTATTTCATGATACGCGATCGCGGCGAGGCGCTCACCGCCATACCGGTATTCCTGCATCGCCGCTTTCGGCACGGCTTCGTCTTCGTCAACACCGCGGCCGGCATCAAGACGCCCAAGGATCTCAACGGTAAGGTGGTCGGCGGCACCAATTTCCAGCCGGCGGCCAGCATCTGGATTCGCGGCATCCTCGACCAGTATTATGGGCTCGATCATCGCTCGATCAC
Source organism: uncultured Alphaproteobacteria bacterium (assembly GCA_963731805.1). GTDB lineage: Bacteria > Pseudomonadota > Alphaproteobacteria > Rhizobiales > Xanthobacteraceae > BOG-931. Next base: position 216,369 of record CAVSWY010000019.1, on the reverse strand, counting down.
TTGGCTGGTCGATCGCTCCGAAGACATCGCGTTCGAGCCGCCGGCCGGCTTGCGCATCGAGATGAAGAAAACCGACAAGCCGCTGAGCGACATGCTGGCCGACGGCGATATTCCGGCCATGATCTCACCGACGCTGCCGCGGCCCTTCGTCGAAGGTGATAAGCGCATCGCCCGGCTGTTTCCTAACTACAAGGAAGTCGAGCTCGCTTATTTCAAGGACACCGGCATCTTTCCGATCATGCATGTTACCACGCTCAAGCAGGACATCGTCGACAAATACCCGTGGGTGGCGACCAATCTGGTCAAGGCGTTCGAGCGGGCGAAGCAACTTGCCTATCGGCGGCTCGCCAATCCGCGCATGGTGCCGCTTGCTTTCGTGCGTACCGCGGTCGAGGAGCAGGAGGCATCGTTGGGCAAGGATCCCTGGGCGTATGGGCTGACGCCGGCCAACCGCAGGAACCTGCAGACAGTGCAGCACTATTGCCACCAACAAGGCCTGATCGGCTCCATGGCGCCGCTCGACGACCTGTTCGCCGATACAGATCTTGGCGATGCCGCTGGTCCTGAGGAATTCTGAGAACCAATCGCGCATGAATGCAATCCTGGACCTTGCCGAGATCTTGCAGGCGCAAACCGGCGCCGCCGATGCGCGACTCATCGAGAAGCTGCGATTGCATGTTGTCGACACGGTTGCCGCCTGGATCGCCGGTACGCAAACGACCGAAGGCAAGGCGCTGATCGCATTCCGTGATCGGATGAGGGGGCAAGCCGCCGTCCGCGATTTGGATGTTGATCTCGCAACCCATTGCGCGCTTGTCCGATTGAGCGAGATTGACGATATCCATCTGTCGTCGATGACCACTCCAGGCTCAATCGCCATTCCCACGGCAATGACCCTTGCGACGCGACTGCCGAACGCGAATGGCGCCGACGTCGCTCCGGCGATGCTCGCTGGCTACGAGGCGATCATTCGTCTGGGGCTGGCGATCAACGGCCCAAAAGTTCTTTATCGCGGCATCTGGCCGACCTATTTCGGCGCCGGTTTTTCCGCCGCAGCCGTCGCAGCCCGCCTGTTGCGGCTATCGCCAACGCAAACCGCGCACGCGCTGGCACTGGCGCTGACGATGGCTTCTCCTTCGGTGGGACAGCATCACGCGGCGACGACCGCACGCTGGTTTTCGGTCGGAAACGCCGCACGCAACGGTCTCACCGCGGCGCTGGCCGCGCAGTCCGGATTTACCGCCGATCTTGAGATTTTGCGGTCTCCCCTATTTCCGGAGGTTTACGGTATCGAACCGAATATTGCTGTCATGGCCGACAGTGCGCTCACATTCCCGGACGTTTCAATGAAGCCATGGTGCGCGGCACGGCAGACCATGGCTGCTACCCAGGGATTGCGCGAGATCCTGGGGGAGGGCGTCAGCGCCAGAGAAATCTCCCAGATCACGGCCTACGTGTTGCCGCCGCATCTTAGGATGATCGACCACGGTGTGACCCCCGGAGATCGGGCCTCGTATCTCACCAGTCTGCCATATCAGTTGTCGCTTGCGGCCGTGCAGCCGGGGATCGGCCCGGACCTTGCCACCGCAGTACTTCCGCCATCGATCCAGGCGATCCTGGCGCGGGTCAAAGTTGTCGCTGACGAAACGCTGCTTGCCAACTATCCCTTCCACTGGCCCGCGCGCGTTGTCGTGGAGACGGCATCGCGCCGCCATGAACGGCTCATCAATTGCATTCCGGGCGACCCCGAACATCCGTTTACCGAAGCCGATGTCCAAGAAAAATTCAAACGTTTCACCGCGGCCGCTCTTGGCGGTGCAGTTGAAAAAGTCCTGCGGCAAAGCTTAACGGCGCTGCATTCGATCGAATCGCTCTCCTTGCTGATGCGAGATATCGACAGCCTTATGGCCCACGCTATGAGCTGATTTTTCTAAAGCGGTTTCGGGCGACACTATGCGAAATACGGATCAGGAGCTTCCCAATGACTCAGGCCCCACCGGCCAGTTTTCGTCAAGTCATCAATAGAGCCGTCAAAGATAAACGACTGCTCGTTGTTCCGGGAGCGCATGATGCGCTGTCGGCGCGGCTGATTCAAAACATCGGCTTCGAAGCCTATTTCATCGGCGGCTTTCCGGCCGTTGGCGCCCGCTATGGGCTGCCCGATATCGGACTGATGGGCTTTGGCGAAATCTCAGCGGCGGTACGCGACATTATGTCGGCCTGCGATTTGCCGGCGTTTGTCGACGGCGACGACGGCTATGGCGACGTCAAGAACGTGGTCCATACCGTACAAACCTATGAACGCATGGGCGTGAGCGCCATTCTGATCGAGGATCAGCAATGGCCGAAACGCTGCGGTCACATGGTGGGCAAGAAAGTCGTCGCCGCCGAACTTGCGGAAGCGAAGATAAAGGCGGCGTGTGCCGAGCGTATCAATTCGGAAACCTGGATTCTGGCGCGCACCGACGCCCGCGCGGTCTATGATCTCGACGAGGCCATGCGCCGGGCGGAACGTTTTATCCGGGCCGGGGCCGATGGCATCTTCATCGAGGCGCCGCGCTCAATCGACGAGCTCAAACGCATCGGCCGCGCCTTCGACGTACCGCAAATCTGTAATCCTTTGATGGGCGGTCACACGCCAATCCTGTCAATGGAGGAGCTTGCCGAGCTCGGCTTCAATTGCGCCGTGCTTGGCCTCGACACGCTGATGCACGCCGCCAAGGCGGTCGAAGCGGTGTTGCTCGACATGAAGTCAGGAAAATTCGCGCGCCGCAACGACGGCATGGATTTCGAGAGCTACAAGACGCTTGTCGGTTACGGTAAATGGGAATCGATCGACGAGCGCTTTGCCCCGAAGCAGTGAAGGCAGCAGCCCCTGAACTCCTCATCCTGAGGAGCGAGCGAAGCGCGCCTCGAAGGATGCTCCTCCGACGCCCCGAGGACGCAGAGCTAAGCCAGCGCCGGCTCGCGCTTCGGTGCTTTTTCCGGCATTGGATCGCGCAAATTAAGAATACGCCGCGCGTTGTCGTAAAACAGCTTCCGCTGGTCGGCGGCCGATAGTTTGAGGTCGTCGATCAGCTTGAGGCACGGAGCCGGATCCCAGCACGGATAATCGGTGCCGTACATAACGTGATCGATGCCGTAATAGTCTATGACAAATTTGATGCCTGCGGCATGCGGCGACACCGTGTCGGTATACATCCGTTTCATGTAGTCCTGCACTGGCCGCGGCAGTTTCGCCGCCTTGGAGTTCTTGTCCATGCGGCCGGCCTGGTAAGGCAGCGATCCACCGGTATGCGACATCACGATTTTCAAGTTCGGATGGCGTTCCATCATGCCGGAGAGAATGAGCCGCATGGCGCCGACACTGACCTCGATGACGCGGCCAAGACTTAAATGCAGCGCGCCATCGTAACCATCGAGCATCTCCTGAAAGATGACGTCGGTCGGGTGCAGGAACAGCGGTAGGCCGAGCTTCTCGACATGGGCGTAAAATGGCTCGAGCCGTTCGGAATCGATGTGCGCATCGGCGCCGACGCTGCCGGGAAGATTGACGCCCATCAGACCTAAGCGATTGACCGCATCGTCGATCACTTCGATGGCTGCGCGGGTGTCCTGCAGCGGCACTGCGGCGCTTGCCCACAGCCGCCCGGGATATTTCTTCTGCGCGCCCGCCATTTCCTCGTTCCACATCAGCGCGTAGTCGCGCCCTTCGGCGAGCGGCATGTCTGAAAATGATACCGAAAACGGGCCGATCGAACAGACTACGTCGACCTCATGACCAAGGCTCGCCATGTATTCGAACTGCTTGTCGAGATCGAACCACTCGGCCCAGGAATTCAGATGCTGACTGCTGTCCGCTCGGCGCATGTAGTCATAGCCGCCGCGCTGATTGATGCGCGCTTTCGGAAATTCTCGGCGTTTACACAATTTGTCGAAAATCGAGCGGGGCCACCAATGGAAATGCGAATCAATGATGTGCACGGAGCGCTCCTGGCAAAGCAGCCGCTTTTGTAGGGATTCTAATGGCGGGGCTGGGTCAACGCAAGGCGACCACTTCGTGTCGCATGGCCATAAGCCGGGAACTCTGCGATGATCTGACAAATCTCGCGAAGGAAGAACATTGGGAGGAAGCGATGAGACGGGTATCTCGCAGAAGCCTGTTGGCCGGCCTGGCGTGTGGTGCGGCGCTTCCGCTCGCAGCAAGGTTCTCGCCGGCAAGGGCCGCCCAAAAAAAACTTCGTGTCGCCAAGGTCGTACCATTTGCCTGGGCTTTCACGCCGCTCGATATCGGCATGCAGATGGGAATCTTCGCCAAGCACGGGCTCGATATCGAGGAATCAGCGTCCTCGGGCGACGCCAAGCTGCAACAACTGCTGGCGGCCGGCAGTGCCGATATCGGCATCGGCAGCGGTCCCGGCATGGCTTTTGCGGCCAAGGGTGCGCCGACAAAAGCGGTCGCGGCGATGTATGGACTGCCGAGCGATATGGCAGTGATGGTCGGCTACGACTCCGGCATCAAGACGGTCGACGACCTCAAGGGCAAGAAGCTTGGCGTCACGACTGTCGGCTCGCTCACTGCTTGGATCGGCCAGCGCATCAACGAACAGAAAAATTGGGACGGCAATGGTATCGACGTGGTGCCAATCGGCGGCATGCCGCCGGCGCGTGCCGCGGTCAAGATGCACCAGATCGACGGCTATATCGGTTCGCTTGAAGCAGGCTACAAACTCGAAGAAGCCAAGGAATGGCGTGTCATCACCCCGGCAACGCCGTTCGTTCAGCATTTTATCACGCATGTCCTGTTTGCACGCGACGAGCTGATCGACAAACAACCGGATTTGGTGCGGGCCTTTCTCCAGGGCTGGTTCGAAACCATCGCCTATGTTAAAGCCAACAAAGCCAAGACAGTGGAAATTTCGGCTAAGGTGGTCAATCTCAGCCCGGGCGTCGCCGCTCGCGCCTATGACGATCAGATGCCCTCTTTCAGCACCGACGGCACCTTCGATCCGCAAGCTGTCGCAACGCTGAAAAAGTCATTTATCGACATGGGCTTACTGACCAGCACTCCCGACGACAAAACGCTGTTCACGACCGAATTCGTGCCGGTGAAGGTGAATAGCTAGGTTCGCGCCAATAGCCGACGTACGTGGAATCTCAGCTGTACGAGAGCGAGCAGAGGATGCTTGCCGGTTCACCGTCGGCGCCAATAAGGGCCGGTGCGCCAATTGGTATTGGCCGGCCGTCGACGGTCGATACGCCCTGAACCGAAACGAGCGAGCCGGGCAGGGGCCGTGTCGGCGTGCTCACACTGGATCCCATCAGCGGTTCGAGCGGTTGCGTCGTTCGGCAGCCTTCCACCAGCCATGTTCGAAAGCTGGTAAATCCGCGATCGCTCGGGAGTTGGGCCACAGCCTCAGTAAGCTCAATCAACGCTTTCTGTTCGATGTCCGGATCGACAAAGCTGCGCACCAGCCGAACCCATGTACCTTTGTAGGCGACGGTTGCACGCAACGCGCAATTCTTGCCGCGCGCGGTCTGGCCTTCGATGCGTCTAAATCGGGCGTCGCCGTCGAGGTCGGGGACGGCAGCGATGTAAATCTCTTCCGCGCCGAGATTGCGCGCCGTCGCCTCGGTCGCGGCGATCATGTCGTTGAGCTCGGCGCCGCCGAGCGCGCTGCGCAGCGCGGAATGCGCGATGGCGGCGGCCCGCGCCGTAAGCGCGATTTCTGCCGGGTCGGCCTTGGCGCGCAGTGCGCTGAACCACGCGCTGGCATCGCACAGCGCGAGAATAGGGCCGCCCTCGTGCAAATCCCCGGCAATGCCGGCGGGCAATCCGTCGAGATCGACGACGCCTACACTCGCATTTGGACTTATCGCTGCGATTTGTTGCGCTGCCTTTAGTCCGATGCGCGGCGTATGTAGCACGTCGCCGATCCGGCTGACGCGCTCGATCCAGGATTTCACGCGGAAACTTAAGGCCGCCACCAGATAGGGTGCGGCCTCGCGCGGCACGACAAGAAGCGCTTCCGACCAATAAGGCACAAATCCGGCGAGCCACGACACGCCGGCCGAACGCGTATTGTTGGTATAGACGATAAGTGCGTCGCAATTGGCCTCGTGCATTGCCGCACGCGTGCGCGCCAGCCGCGCGTCGAAAACGGCATCGGGCAGTTCCGTCAGTGAACGAGCGATCAAGCCGCGGCGCATTGGCGTTTCGTGTCTGTCACGCGGCAACCTCGAACAATTGGCGTGGCGTCTTGCACAAGACCTCGGCACTGTGCTCGGTGACGACGACGGCATCGCCCAGCACGATATAGCCGGCGTCAGGATGGTACGTATTAGGATGAACGATCAGGGTCATGCCGGGCGTGAGCACAGTGTCGACGTCTTCAAGGATGTGCGGTTTTGAGTTGGCGAACAATCCGATGCCGTGGCCGCGCACGCGCGTCCACTGGCTGCTGGTGTATTCGCCAAGCCCGTATTTGCGAAATACGTCGTTCTCGGCCCTGGCCACGTCGGCGGCGCGCGCACCAGGGCGTACCGCGCCAATGCCGGCCTCCAGCGCTTCGACAAAGACCGCGAAGGCGCGACGCTGCGCCTCGGTCGCCCGGCCCACGACGAGCGTGCGGCAGATCTGTGCGAAGTAGCCGCCGACAGCGGGCGTCAGCTCGGTGGTGACGAGGTCGCCTGGTACGATGCAGCGTTCCGAGGGCGGCGTCATGCCGAAGACATCCTTCCCCCCCGAACCGATGATCATGAAATTATCCGGGCAGCCGCGGCTGCGCAGATGCGCCTCAACGTCGGCGACGATCTCGAACTGGCAACGGCCCGGCCCCACCGCCCGACGAAACTCCGCATATGCCTCATCAGCAATTTGTGCGGCCGTTCTCAGCGCGGCAATCTCGCCGCCGAGCTTGTGCATGAGCAACTCGTCGACCAGGGCGGTCGCGTCATCCAATATAAAGCCGCGCGCCGGATCAATGAGCCAGCGCGGCACGAAGCGTCGCGGTGCCGCGGCAAGCCGCCCGTTGGCCATTCGCTCAAGCCGCGCGCCGACGGCGCCGACGATATTCGGAGCGAAATGGACCCCTATGTCGGGCGCCTCGACCTCGGCGCGTTCGGCGTCCGTGGCACTATCCAGATAAAGCTCGACCTCGCCGGCGGCGGACACCAGCGCGATGCCATGACCTTCGAGAATGCTGAAATCCGAGCCATAGCGCAGGTAGTCGCCCTGCCAGGCATTGCCGTAGAGGAGAAGTTGCGTGATGCCGGTTCCGCGCATCATCTCGGCCAGCCGCTGTCGACGTTGTTCGGCGAGTGCTTTCATTGCTATTCCGCCGCTTGGTCGTCTGTGACGGCAAATCCATAGTCGCGCAGCGCCGCTTCTCGCGACACATAGCCGGCACGCACGTCGGTCGCGACCGACTGCCGATCGCGTCGTTGTGGATCGCCCCAACCGCCGCCACCGGCGGTCGAGAAAATGAGCCGGTCACCGGCCTGCATGGTGACGCCGGTCGCCTTTTTGAGCTTGCGCTCGCCGCCGTCGGCGCGAATGAGTGTCGCTTCGTTGACGGCGCCTGGCTTGCCGCCGTCGAGGCCCCAAGGTGGGTCTTTGGTCCGCTCGCAATTGACGTTGGCGACGCAGGGCTGCAAGGCGCGGTAAGTAAGATCGACGCCGAGCCCACCGCGGTGGCGTCCGGCGCCGCCGGAGTCCGTGCGTAGGGCGAAGCGCTCGATCAGAAACGGATACTGAATCTCCTGCAGCTCGATCGGCGCGCTGCGCACGTCGCCCTGGCAGATCGATACCGAAGCAAACTCGCCATCCTCGTGCGGGCGACCGCCCCATCCGCCGCCGAAGATATTCATCAGCAGAAAGCGCCGGCCGTCGGGCCTATAGCCGCCGATTGAGCAGCCGCCCATGTCGCCTTTGTGCGCCGCTGGGATTTGTTCCGGCAGCACCGGCGCCAAGGCTTTGAGGATGGTATCGATCACCGTCGGCAGCGGAATACTCCAGAGACCGAGCGCGGCCGGCGATTTGGCATTGAGGATTTTTCCCTGTGGCAGCACCAATTCGAGCGGCCGGAAGCAGCCCTCGTTGACCGGGGCGTGCGGCTGGGTAAGACATTTGAAGGCGACCCGCGCTGCAGCAAGGCCGCCTGAATAACCGGAATTGGTCGGTCCCGGCACCTGATCGTTGATTTGCGAAAAGTCGACAATCATCCGCTCGCCGGCGATCGTTACCTTGATCTTGATGTGCAACTTGGCGTCGAGCGTGCGTCCGTCGTTGTCGAGAAAGCTCTCCGCTTCATAAACGCCATCCGGAATTTTGCCGACGACGGCGCGCGCTTCTTGCTCGGTCGCATCCCAAACCTTGTGGATGCAGGCTTCGACGGTCTCGCGGCCGAAACGGCGCAGCAACTCCGAAAACCGCCGGATGCCGAGATTGCAGCATGCGATCTGGGCACGCAGATCGCCAAGCGCGGCTTCCGGAAAGCGCACATTGTCGTTGATGATTTGCCACAAGGTTTCATTCCGCTTGCCGCCCCCGTAGATCTTCAGCGAACGAAACTGAATGCCTTCCTGATAAATCTCTGTGGTCTCGACCGAGCCGAAACCGACGCGCATGCCGCCGATGTCGACCCAGTGCGCGCGGCTTGCCGCGAACGCCACCACTTTACCGTCGTGAAAGCATGGCGCGTATATCACGACATTATTGAGGTGCTGGCCGCAAACCTGGCCGTGATTCATAATCATCATGTCGCCGGGCGCGAAGCCGCCGAGCCCGTAGCGTTCGATGCCATCCTTCACCGCAACGCCGAGATCGGCGAGAAAGATCGGTAACCCGCCCTCGTTCTGCGAGATCATGCGGCCTTCGCCGTCGACCAGTCCGCAGCAGAAATCGCGTACTTCGTAGATCATCATGTTGTAGGCGGACTTGCACAATGCCGTGGCCATCTCGTCGGCATAGGCGTTTACCGCGTTGCGCACGACTTCGACCGTGATCGGGTCCACCTTCATTCACGATCCTCTTCTTTCCGCAGCGTGACGATGATGTTGCCGGTCAAGTCGACACGCGCCCGATCGCCGGGTCCGATCAGCGTGGTGGAATTCGCCTCTTCGATCAAGGCTGGACCCACGATCTCGCTGCCTGCCGCGATATGCGGTCTCCACAGGATACGGGTCGCGACCGGACGCTTGGCGTCGGCAAACACGACCGGGCGCGCCTGCTCGGCTGCGCCGCCTTCCGGCCGCCACGGCTCCGACAGCCAACGTCCGATGGTGTCCTGCATGCGCGGCACGGTAACGACGAGGCGAAGATTGACGACTTCGATCGATTGATCGGGCGCTGCGTGGCCATAGCGTCGATCATGCTGTGCGTTGAACGATGTCCGTGTGTTTTCGGTCCCGTTCGCCAGATCCCGGGCACCGGACACTGCGATAGGTATCGTATGCTCCTGGCCGCGATAACGGAGGTCGGCGGCGAAACCAAGCTGCCCGCCATCAAGCTGGTCGCGCGCTAATGCTGCCTCGCCGGCGGCGCGCAATTCGGCGAAGGCGCTCTCAACGAGATCCGGGTCGATTTTGCCGAGCTCGCCGACCAATGTGCGTACGAAATCCTGACGCCATTGCGCCATGAGCATGCCGAGCGCCGAAAATGCGCCCGGGAATTTCGGGATCACGACCCGCGGGATGGAAATCTCGCGCGCGATGGCGAGGGCATGCAGCGGCCCGGCGCCACCGAAGGCGATCAGCGTCGTGTCGCGGGGATCGATACCGCGTTTGATCGATACGGCGCGGACGGCAAGCGACATAGCGCTGTCCACGACAGTCACGATTCCCTGCGCGGTAGCGGCAGCGTCAAGGCCGAGCCTGTCGCCGAGCTTGCCGAGCGCCGCTTCGGCACGTCCGCGGTCGAGCTGCATGTGACCGCCGAGAAACCGCGCATCATTGAGCCGGCCGAGCAACAAATCGGCGTCGGTGACGGTCGGCTGTTCGCCGCTGCGGCCGTAGCAGGCGGGCCCCGGGTCGGCGCCGGCGCTGACCGGACCGACATGAAGGCCCCCAAGCCGGTCGCACCAGGCTATCGAACCGCCGCCCGCGCCAACTTCCACGATATCGACGACCGGGAGCTGCATCGGCTGGCCCGTGAAGGCATCGCCGATCACATAGCCCTCCTCGATCGGCGGCACCCCGCCGGCGATGAGTGACGTTTTGGCCGTGGTGCCGCCCATGTCGAAGCCGATTGCAGACTCAATGCCGAGAAGCGCGGCGACGCGGCCGGCGCCGATCATCCCGGCCACCGGCCCGGATTCCATCATTGAGACCGGCGCGCGGCGCGCCTCGCCAACCGACATGGTGCCGCCGTTCGATCGCATGATGCCGATCTGACCGCGAAAATGAGACGTGTCGGCAAAATTCTGCAGACGATCAAGGTAACCGCTGACTCTTGGCCCGACGAAAGCGTTCAGCACCGTCGTCGAGGTGCGTTCATATTCGCGGAATTCGCGCAGGATTTCGTGGCTCAAGGTCACGAACACCTCGGGCAAACATTGCCGCAGCATGTCACCCGCGAGAATCTCATGAGCCGGATTGGCGTAAGCGTGCAGAAAACACAGCGCAACCGCTTCGACCTTCGCCGCCTTGAGCGATTCGGCCAAGACCGCAACTTCGGCTGCATCGAGCGGTACGAGAACCTCGCCCGCCGCGTTCATGCGTTCGGCAAGCTCGAATGTAAGCTCGCGCGGCACCAGCGGACGCGGTCGGTGAAAAAAAAGATTGAAAGCATCCGGACGATTGCCGCGGCCGATGGCGTAGACGTCGCGCATGCCCTGTGTGGTCACAAGCGCGGTCTTGGCGCCTTTGCGTTCCAGAACGGTATTGATGGCGATGGTCGAGCCATGGAGCAGTTCATCCATTGCGGCGAGATCGCAATGCGCCAACTTGAGGACGTCGGCAATCCCCTGCGTGGGATCGGCGGGAACAGTCAGTGTCTTCGAGGTGACGATCGCGTTGTCGCGATAGGCCACGAGATCGGTGAAGGTGCCGCCGATGTCGACCCCGACGATGCTCATCAATCATCCCCGTGCAGATCCTGTGCGCGTGCATGCAATAGCCTTCGGTGCCTTGTCCAGCGGTGAATTGGCGCGTGATTAGCTGTGCCGTGAGGATGATCGCGCCGCGGGCTCGGGCACGCGTGTTACTCGGCCGGGAACGGGACAGTTAACGGCGACGGTGCTCGGCGGCTCCCGGCGATATGGCGGCGCCGAGACGCTATTGCGACGCCTGGAAAATCTGCGTTAAAGGATTAATTCAATGCCAAATGGGAAAATTGAGGCCCGTGGAACGCCGTTTCTGTATCGCCCCGATGATGGAGTGCTCGGCCTGCCGACGAATCTGTCCATTTTTCAATTTCTTAGTCGCCAACGCTTTCTTTTAAATCGTACCGTTTGTCGTACCACTCCATGTCCGCTATTCGGTCGCTATCACGGGCAAAAGCGGACATGACGCGGACATCGTCAAAGGTCCGAGTCTGCCCCGTTTCGCGCCTACATTTGCTGTAGTGCACAATAGCAGGGCTTTCGCTGCGCGCCGTCGCTACCATTGCAGAGTTGAGTTGGCCGGTAATCGCATTGTGGCTGGTACATCCGGAAACTCTGAGACGCTGGGGCTCTTCAGCTACCCCTGGTGCCGAGCGGTAGAATCAGGATGACCCTCGACCAGATTTTTCAGGACGCATCCAGCCACTTTGGGTTGCCCACCACATCCGGCGCCAGCTACTCGGCCGCTGCGGCCGTCTCGCCCGTCGCGCCGCCGAAGGCGGGCGCGATGTCGTCCATGAAGCGGTGCATCTGCTCGCGCACGTAGGCGTCGGGGCGGTTGCCGAAGTTGAAGTAGAGGATGACCTCGTCGATGCCGATCGCTTCGACCCGCTTCAAGGTGTCAATGATCTGCTGGGGCGAACCATAAAGTAGCGAATTGTCGTCGAAGTCGGAGGCTTTGGCGTCATTGAGCCGCTCGCCCATCTTCTTGAAGTACTGCATTGTTGGCGGCAGCGTGCCCTGGCCACCGTGGCTCATCGTCTTGCGCAAGCCCGCCATGGTAATGTAGCTGACCATCCGTTCCAGTGCCCGTTGACGCTCGTCCTCACCCTCGCCGATGTTGATGAAGTAGCTGCACTTGACTTTCCGCGCCGGCTTTCCCGCCTTCTCGCAAATCTCACGGTAGGTGGTCACCGCATTGCCCAAGCTGCCGAACAGGACAGTTGCCGCGAACGGCGCCAGCAGCAGATTCCAGTCCCACCTCGCGGCCAACTCCATTGAGAAGCGCGAGAACGAGCCCATGTAGGGCCTAAAGTCCTTCTGCAAAGGCTTGGGTGAGACCTCAACGTCCTCGAAATTGTAGAACCGCCCCTTGAAGTCGAACGGCTGGGTTTCGGTCCAACAGCGCATCAACAGTTCGATGCCTTCGCTGAACTGCTCAGCGGAGAACTGGAAATCGGCATTGAAAGGCGTGAACTCATGACTGTCGTAGCCGCGCCCTGCCGCGAAATCGACGCGCCCACCGGACAGTTGGTCAAGTGTCGCCCATTCCTCTGCAACGTGGATCGGGTGGTGGATCGGCAGCACGACGACGGCCGGTCCAAGCCGCAGGCGCGTCGTGGCAGCGGCGATATTGGCCAGCACGACCGCGGGCACCGACACGCAGCCGCGCCGGTTGAAGTGGTGCTCTCCGATCCAGGCCGAGTTGAGTCCAAGCTTCTCGGCCAACACCGCCTGGTCGCGTATCTCTATCAGGAATTGCTCGGGCGAGCGCGGATTGTTGGGGTAGCGGTTGTCGCTCAGTGTGAAATAGCCGAATTTCATGGCGGCGGTTGGCTCCCCTGATCAACGCATCATGTATCCGAAAAGGAACCGCTAAAAGGAAAAATGCAGTAGGAAGTCCCTTGGTCGAAATCGCCGCGTCCCGGCCGCTACACCTGCGTCCGGACGGCAGCTATTGGAGGTCGCAGACCAGGGTATAGTGGCTGCCCAATCCACGAAATAACCAGGGAGGTTACCTCATGTCGCCGATTTCCAAAGGTCTTGCCGGCTTAGCCCTCGCCGCCGTCCTGTCATCGCCAGCCGGCGCACAAGGCATTATCACGCAGAAGAATATAACGCTGGCGCTGGCGCAGACCATCGCCAATGCAGCGATCGCGCAATGCCGGACCATGGGATACAAAATCTCTGTATCGGTCGTCGATCGCGAGGGATTGCCGGTCGTCATGATGCGCGACGACGGCGCCGGGTTAAGCACGCCCGAGGGCAGCGACCGTAAGGCCTACACCGCGCGCTCGTTCAGCCAGCCTTCGGCCGATTTCGTCAAGCGCCTGCAGGATAGGCCGGACACGGTCGGTTCTCGGCACTACACCCGCATTCTGGCGCTCGCCGGCGGGCTGCCGATCAAAGTTGGCGACGAAATCGTCGGTGCGGTCGGCGTCTCCGGCACACCCGGAAAGGACGACGTCTGCTCGCAGGCCGGCATCGACAAGGTGGCCGATCAATTGAAGTGATGGCGTATACAGACCGGGCGGTGACTGATCCTATCACCGCCCGCTGTTGACCTGCTCAGTACGGGTGCCTCTGGCCTGTAACTGAAGTGCCGGGACGTTCGCGATTTGGTCGCGATCGAAGGGTAAGCGGACATGACTCGGACGTCGTCCGAAGACCGAGTCTGACCCGAACCGGACGTGAGCCGCGCTGGCCAGCCCGTCGAAAGGACCTAACTAATCGAAGGCGAAGATGCGGTTCCAGTCCTCCTTCATGTCGGCGACGACCCAGTTATTCGTTGTCGCGGCATCGAGGGCTTTGTCGAGGCGACCGAATGGCGTGTCCCGGTCGTAGGCGTATTCGCGCACCGCATCGGTATGATGGACAAGCAAGCCAAGGCGGGCGCCTCCCGAGATCGTCGTCCATTGCAACATTTCGAGATCGCCGTCGGAATTGCCGAATGCCGCGATCGGACGGCGGCCGATGAACTCATTGATGCCGACCGGCTTGCCAGCCTTGTCGTCGATGAAATTGAGTTCCGGCAATCGGAAAAGCTCCGGTTTTCCATCGCGCATCTGGAACTGGGTCTTGATCGACGATCCAATGACTTGTTCCGGGGGCACGCCATAGACCCGCTCGGTCCACGGACGCATGAACTCGATGCCGCCACCCGACACGATAAAGGTCTTGAACCCGTTGGCGCGCAGATAGCCGAGCAACTCGATCATCGGCTGATATGAGAGTTCGGTGTATGGGCGCTTAAATCTCGGATGGCGCGCCGTGGCAAACCAGTCAATGACGATCTTCTGAAATTCCTCGGTGGTCATCCCCGCATGGGTCGCCATAACCAGTTCCGCCATGCCGCGCTCGCCCGACTCGGCGAGGGTTTTCATGTCCCCTTCAAGGGCGGCCTTGAACGGCTGCGTGTTCTTCCATTCTGGATGGAGGGCCGCCAGTGCCTTCACGCGATCAAGCCCGAAAGCCAGTTGGGTGTACATCGGATGTTCCACCCACAGAGTGCCATCATTATCGAACGTTGCGATGCGTTCGGCGGGCGGAACAAAATCCGGCGAACCTTCTCGCGTCACGGCGGCAACGAAATTCAGGATCGCCTGCTTCGTGGCGCCATTGTTCCATGAAGGCAGTACCTCGGCCGCGTTCCCGGTCTGCGCCTGCGCTGAGATGGACAGAAGCGATCCGGACATCGGAAGCACCGCCAGAGCAGAGAGCAGCGCACGACGGTTCGTCCCTGATGAAGGAGGTTTCGGTGACATAGCTAATTCCTCTTCGACACTTCAAGGGGTGGTGGGCTTCATGCGTCCCTACGGCGTCAAGTCTAAAGATTTGAGTTCCTTGCGCGCCGTACCAAAACTGCCGAGTTGGTAGACTGACGCTCCCGCTGGCGAGAACGTAAACGCTTCAAAAGGTTCGGCGAGCAATTTGTTCAGATAGGATTCGGTGCCAACGCCAATCGTAACGTGCGGGTTGAATTTCTTGCCGGCTGCGATCTTCACAAAGTAAGCGACGTATTTAATCAAGAACGGTTGAATGTCGCGACCATTCTCGGTGCTCATGAACGCTGCGGGCGTCCCCGTCTTCACGGTAAAAGGCGTAACTGCCTCGATCAGTTCTTGTTGTAGTCTGTGCAAGTCGGCCGTCGGCTCAACGACAATGCCTGCGAGACCAATCGGCGGAGAGGGGATGTAATAGTATTTGAACGCCCTTAGCGTCCAGCTAGTCGGCTTCTCATTTGCAAAAACCTTATTCGCTGCCGCGTAAACCTTGTCGAGGTCAGCCGTGCGGACGAACTGCTGCAACATCGAAATATGCGGGTGGTGCGTGGCATCCAGAGCAAAGCCCTTCGGAAACGCCTTGAGAAGGCGGGCGTTATCTGCCTGCGCGTGTTGGATCATGGTTGCGTCTGGCTCCAGCGCGATGTCGATGGCTGTCACATCGCCCTGCTGCGCTTGAGAGGTGACCACAAAGCCAAACAACGGCACCAAGCTAATGGCGAACGCGGCCAAGACCTTTACAAACTTCTGCATAAAAACCCCTCTTCTCTCGGAAGAATGAACCCACGCAAGCGAGAGAGCACGCATCGCATCAGCGAATTAGTCCGCCGCTGAATTACAGGCGCGGCCTGAACGCATCCTTTTACGAGACGTAGTCAGGTTCCGTCCGATCGAGGATGCGTTTCAAGGCGTCGAAGTGCCGCTGAGCCGGACTAGGTCCGTCGTACAAGCCCGCCCCGCCCCCAATATCCCGCTTTGTTTTCTCGATTACGGCGGGCGGCAATTGCTTTAAGGGCTGACCAGTCCACATGGCATAGATCTGAACTTGGGCCGCGCGCTCGGTGTAATAAAGCCGGTCATAGGCCTCGGCTACCGTCACACCTAACGAGGTGACGCCGTGATTGGCCATGAACAGCACAGTCTTATTGCCGATAACCCTCGCGAGGCGCTCGCCTTCGCGAGGGTCGAGCGCGGGGCCGGTGTATTGGTCGTCGTAGGCAATCGCGTCCATCATGCCAACCTCGGTCTGGCCGATCTCCTTAATGCGCGGATCTTCCAGCCGCGTCAGCGCGCTGGCAAACGGCATGTGAGTGTGAAACACCGCTATGCCTTGTGGCAGTGCCTTATGGATCGGCGCGTGTATGCAATAGCAGGAGCGCTCAACATCCCCGACGCCGCGTTTGACCTTGCCATCGTCGATGCCGACTTCCATGAACGACGAAGCCGTTACCTCGGACCAATGCATGCCGAATGGGATCTGGTAGTAGCGATCATTGCGACCCGGCACGACGAAAGTCAGATGGTTGAAAATACCCTCACTGAAACCGTGCATGAACGCAAGCCGGTGCGCGGCCGCAAGATCAATTCGCGCCTGCCGTTCCGCGGCGCTGCACTCCTGGACAATATCCGGCGCAACCCTGATCTGCATTGACGTCCTCCTTGCCATTAAGCAGTTCGCTTGAGCGCTCGCGAAACTTGGTGCGCTCGATGGGGTTCGAACCCTGGAGTGCTTCTAATTTAGCGCAATTTCATCCGTAATCCACCTCATTGGAGGCCAATTCCGCTAGTTATGCCCTCAGCGGACATGCTGCGAGTACGGTCACAGTCTGCTTTCGAGCGGATGTCGGGCGGGGCATTGTTACGCCGCATTATCGTGGGCAATGCGGCCGAATGCTTGGGGCAACGGGTGGCCGTGAGCACTCAGTGCTTTTGTTGGGTCCTGACCTCATTAAATTTAGACAGCGCTCGCTCAAACGTACCGTTGAAGAGCCACATTGCATTGAGAATTTCGCGGAACGTGGCGGAGGTTCTTGTCCTATCAGCTTGCCCAAATGCAAGGATGCTGTTGTTGCGCAAATATCCCATTACTCGAGAATCAGAGATCGTCTGGGCTACAAAGTTACCCGAATTGAGAGCTGATTTTGTTGGACCGGGAATGATTTGAATGAGCTCAAAGAGCTTCATTTGGTCAATTGGATCTGGCAATGACATCATAATCTGGGGCATTCGGGGGAAAAGATCTGCGTGCGCGTTCATGAGGGCGTCTCTTACCGCGATCCAGTGATTGAAGCGATGATCTAGTGTGCCGACCCGTGCTTCTTCTGTCGCATCGCGTGCGATCAAGTCAGGATCAAATGCCGCAATTGTGTTTTTAATCGCGGACCATTTCCTCTGGCCATTTTGCTCTTCCGAGACTCCTGTCTGAAAGCTTCCCTTGTAGGTGTTGGAGCGGGCGTTTCCAATATTTTGATTGCCGTTTGTCTCGGCAAAGAAGATGCCAAGGCTGATACGACCTGCGACCTCAGCGTTGGCCGCGTCCAGCCCCTTAGCTCGTGCTATGGCGGTCCCCAAGTCGACAACGTCAAGAAACGGTGTATTTGAGTTCTGTGCGTTGGCGGGTGGTGCCTGCATGATTTTGAAGAGTTCCAGATATTCATCGATATATTGCTCATTATCGGCATCGAAATAGGCAGGGGGAATTCCGAATTTGTTGGGTCGTCCTATTTTCGAAGGAAGTGCGTCGGTCAGATCTCTGTAGGCGCTCATCATGTCATTGCGGGCAACGTAGAGGGCTTGCCCTGGCAAAGGTGGTAATTGCCGATTTGCGCTGATTTGAGCGCGCCGATCGTTCAAGACCGACCGAAAGTGATTCAGCGCATTTTTGTACTTGTTGAGTGCATGCAATTGCATTCCGTCGACTGGAACGGCCTGAGCGCGTGCGAAAGATATAAGCTCGCTGGGAAAATACGACGTGAGGAGAAGGGCTAGGGCGAACGCGGTCCCACGTGCGATAGCGCGTGTCCGGAAGATCATGTCCGACATGGAGCCAGCTACAAAAAAAGGTGCGCAATGCGCACCCTCCGATATAAAGCAGCCCCTTTGATGTTCAGGCGGCCTTGGCAAGGCGCGAGAACGGATATTCGGGGTGGTCATATAAGCGACGAATTCCACGGCTATCATATCGCTCTCCGTCGACCTCCAAGTAGGCGCCCAAGAGAACATCGGTCGGAAGCTGTTCAACAGCGAAACGAATGGCATCTGCCGCGCGGTTGAATTGTTTATATTTGTAAGCGCCCGGCCGTGCGCGATTGTTTCTGCCGGGAAAAAGGTCAGCCGTTGCCTTGTAGTCGAATTCCTCGTCGGACTGTACATTCGTAATCATTGCCACTTCCTCTGCGCGACGGTCAAACTACCTCGTACGGTAGCCAGACATTTATCGCGGCGAATGGGAGAATTAGGGCTTTTGCGTGAAAACGCCGGAAAGGGGTAATCACCTAGATTATGTGGGATGGCCTACCTGTAACATCAAGGTTATGAGCGGCAGTTTATTACTTCCGATAACAAATCCGCGTTTTACGTTGCCTTTGTCCGAACCAGGAGCGACATCCAGATCCCTATTAATGCAATAGCGAACCTGAGTTCAGCGCGCAGCTAATAGGGTCCGGCAAGCCGTGCCGCTCAAAACTTCGCGGCGCACTAGGGTCCGGACTTAATTGATCCACCAAGTGAGGGCGGCTGCCAAGTGGATGGCAGAAAGATAAATGTCGGCTCGTTTGTCATAGCGCGTTGCGATGCGCCTGAAGTCCTTGAGTTGGCAGAACATGCGTTCGATGAGATTGCGCAGCTTGTAGGCCTTCGGATCGTAGGAATGCGGATGCTTGCGGGTCGGGTTTGGCGGGATGACAGCTTTGACCCGGCGTTCTGCAAGCCAGTCGCGCAGGCTTCTTGCGTCGTAGGCACGATCGGCCAGCAGGCGACGAGGCAACCGGGCGGTGGCCAAGAGTTCTTGGGCGCCAGCGAGATCGTGGCTGTTACCGGGTGTGATCAAGAATGAGAGTGGCCGTCCCTGATCGTCAGTCAACGCATGGATTTTGGTCGTGCGGCCGCCGCGCGAGCGACCGATCGCGTGCTGGAAGGCCCCCCTTTTGCGCCCGCAGCCGAGCGATGCTAGGAAAACGAGATTTCCTCGGGCCACTCAACTGGATCGGCACGCCGCGATGACGCAGGATGTCGTAGGCCGTAGTTACAAAGAAGAAGAAATTCGGCAGAGCAAACTGTTGCAGATAGTCCTTCCCCTTCATTTTCCGATCGTTGCCGCCGCCGGTCCAAGCGATGACCTTATCCTCCGCCCCGTCGACCTGTGCGCGAGTCAGGGACTTCACGAAGCCCAGAGCGGTTTCGACGCGGCTCTTGGCGGCGGCAAAACTAGTATCGTCCACAGCCGGGAGGGCGGGTGGGGCAACGCCAGCTAGGCGGCCCCCGGTGTTCATGGCGAAATCTGCAGACTGGCGGATCTGGCGAGCGAGGCAGAACATGTCGGGATATAGGCGATCCTGCAGGAGAGCCGATTCCTCAATCTTGTTGGCCGCACAATGCGGGGCAGCCTTGTCGATGATGCCGGTCAGCGCGCCAAGTTGTTGGATGCAGGGGGTTACAGCCGCGTCGTACAGCGAATATGACACTTGAGCTTCTCCTTGGGCGAAATTTACTGGCTGAGACCATAGGGGAATCCTGGTTCGCTTGCCAACAGTGGTTACGGAGATTCCGGTTTAGGAGGACGCAATGGAAATCAGTCTTTCGGGGCGGACTGCCATCGTTACCGGTGGGAGCAAGGGGATCGGTTTTGCAGTGGCGACGCGGTTCGCGGCGTCGGGCGCCAATGTCGCGATCGTTGCGCGTACCGGTGAGGCGCTGAAGGAAGCGGTCGCGGCTATCAGGAAGTCGAGCCAGACTCGCGTCATCGGAGTTCAGGCCGATGTCAGCAAGGCAACCGATGTCCAGCGTGCCTATGACGAGGTGATGAAAGCCTTCGATAAGGTCGATATCATCGTCAACAATGCGGGCATCTCACGGGCGATGCCGTTCGATAAGATCACCGACCAGATCCTGCACGACGACCTTGAACTGAAGCTTTTTGCAGCGGTGCGGTTAATCCGACTGGTCGTGCCTCAAATGAAGGAACAACGCTGGGGCCGCATCATCAACGTGCTCAACATCGGAGCCAAAGCACCGCGACCCAACAGCATGCCGACGTCGGTTTCGCGCGCGGCAGGCCTGGCGATGACCAAAGCGCTATCGCACGAGTTGGCGCCGCACAACGTACTGGTGAACGCCATGCTCGTCGGCTTAATTCGCGCCGACCAGCATGTGCAGCATGCAAAGCGGGCCAATGTGCCGGTCGAGGAGTACTACAAGACGCTCGAACAGGAGATTCCGCTCAAGCGCGTCGGCGAGGCCGAGGAATTCGCCAACCTCGCGTGCTTCCTGGCGTCGGAACAAGGCGGCTACATTACCGGCACCGCGATCAACGTCGATGGCGGGCGTTCGCCCGTAGTGTGATGATCCACGTGCTTGGGCGCCGTGTCGCTGCAGAGCGCGGAGTGCCGTCGGATCGCAACGCACGTTGGCGACAATTCTATTCACTGATGTTGTTGGCTCGACCTTGCGGGCACGTGAATTAGGAGACAAGGCGTGGCGCGAATTGCTGCAGGCGCATGACGCTACGGTGCGCAGGGAAATTGCCCGCTTTCGGGGGAGTGAGGTGAAATCCCTTGGCGATGGATTTCTGGTCTTGTTTGATGGCCCGGCGCGCACAATTCATTGCGCCCAGGCGATCACCGAAGCCATGGTCCCGCTTGACCGGCCCGAACGGAAAAAGGCGTTGCCGGGGATGACCTTGGGAGCACACGAGAATGTGAAGGCTTCCGCCTTATAGCTGAAACATGATGGCGCGATCTTGTATAGTGGCGCAGTCCTAATGCGCAATTTTCATTGAACGGGAGGTCGACATGGGTTTGCTCGACGTTCTTAATGGCATGCAGAATGGACCACGTGGGCAGCGCACTCCAAGTGCCGGCGGTGGGGGTATGTCCCCAATTACTATGGCGGTGCTCGGCCTGATTGCTTACAAAGCCATCAAGAGCTTTAGCGGTGCTCAGCCGGGTGCTGTTCCGGTCGGACCCGGTCAGCAACCCGGTGCGAGCACCGGCGTACAAGGTGGGGATTTAAGTACTGGTGGGCTCGGCGATTTGCTAAAGGGTGGATTGGGTGGTCTGCTGGCAGGCGGAGCTGCTGGAAGCGTGTTGAGTGGCGGCTTGAACGATCTGCTCAAACAGTTTCAGCAAAGCGGTCAAGGTGAGGTCGCTCAGTCGTGGATTGGTTCTGGACCGAACAAAACGATTTCGCCTAACGATTTGGCAGGTGCGCTTGGAGCGGATCGGATCAACACCTTGATGGCGCAGTCCGGGCTGTCACGCGATACCCTGCTGAATGGTCTTAGTCAGCAACTCCCTGAGGTTATCGACCAGCTGACGCCGGACGGGCGGCTGCCGACTGAACAGGAAGCGGCACGCTTAGTCTGAGCCGCACCAGTTAAACGCGGGAATGATACACCCGCGTAATCTTGGCAAAATAAATGCGGAGCAAGCCTTCGAAGGTGAATTTTGAGTCGCAAAAAGGTGGTAAACGATGGGTATTCTTTGGATTATTTTGATTGGTTTCGTCGCAGGCATCATAGCGCGCTTGGTCTCTTCGGGTCCGAATAATCCGTCTGGATTTATTCTCACCACCGTGCTTGGCATCGTCGGAGCATTTGCTGCAACGTTTATCGGCCAAGCGATCGGCTGGTACCGTCCGGATCAGGGCGCCGGATTTATCGGTGCAACCGTGGGCGCGATAATCGTTCTGTTCGTGTGGAACCGGCTTGTCGCTGCGCGCGTCATCTCCGATCCCGGGGCCGGCCCGCGACGTTGAGTTTTGCGGTATCTAATGGCTGCGACAGCGGCCGGTGCACACGTTATCCGTTTCGGGGAATGCACACTCAGCCTCATAAGAATACGGGTTGGGAAATACAAGTGGAGCATTGTTTTCTCAAACTGACGGAGACGACGATGAGTGTATTAGGAAGTATCGTATCAGCCATTTTCGGCCATGCGGCTTCGTCGGCACCGGGTGTTCCAAATGGGACCGGTGCGGCAACTGCTCGTTCCGGATCGACATCTGCACCAGTTACTCAAACAGCCGCTCCGAAATCGCAGGTCGACGTTGGCGCCATCATGGACAGGCTGGCTGGGCAGTCCAAAGAGCATCTCGATTGGCGAAAGTCGATTGTAGATCTAATGAAACTTCTCGATCTGGACAGCGGCCTTGGCGCGCGCAAACAGCTCGCTCAGGAACTGCACTACACGGGCAATATCAACGACACGGCATCGATGAACGTATGGCTTCATCAGCAGGTGATGACAAAGCTTGTCGAAAGCGGCGGAAAGGTTCCGGACGACCTAAGGAAATAATGAATCTTGACGCATAAGGCTTCGCCACCCGGCTGCTGAGGAGGATGACACATGCGCACGGACGATTTCCGCCCCAGCGACAACGTCGAAGACGATCGCGAAGCAAGCGCGTCGCGCAGTATGCCGGGCGGCAAGGGCGGCCTGGGTATCGGGGCGGTCATTATTATCGGCTTGATCAGTTGGTACTTCGGCGTCGACCCCAGCGTGCTTCTTAACGGCGCGCAGATTCTCACGGGCGGTGGATCAACTTCACAGCAAACCAGCCAAGCTCCGCCGGTCACCGCCGGTACGCCGAGCGATCCGACTGGTAAGTTCGTCGCCTTGGTGCTCGGCAGTACGGAGGACGTGTGGACGGAGATTTTCGCAGCAAGCGGGCGGACCTATCACCCACCTAAGCTGCGCCTATTCTCCGGCTCAGAACCGACGCCCTGCGCCTTCGCACAATCGGCCATGGGGCCGTTCTATTGTCCGCGCGATCAGCGCATTTACCTCGATACCTCCTTCTTTGAAGACATGCAGAGGAAGTTCGGCGCTTGCTCAAATAGCAATGCCTGCAAGTTCTCGGAGGCCTACGTAATCGCTCACGAGGTCGGCCACCACGTACAGGACGAACTCGGCATCCTGCCGCGCGTGATGCAGGCGCAGCAAGCGTCATCGAGCAAGGTCGAGGCCAACCAACTTCAGGTGCGTGTCGAACTGCAAGCGGACTGTCTTGCGGGCATCTGGGCGAACCGCGCGCAGCAAAAGTACAAATTCCTCGATCCCGGTGATGTCGATCAGGCCTTGCAGACTGCCTCTGCGATCGGCGACGATCGCCTGCAAAAGGAAACGCAGGGCTACGTGGTGCCTGACGCCTTCACGCACGGCACATCCGAGCAGCGCAAACGCTGGTTTATGAATGGCTTCAATTCCAGCCAGATCTCCGCCTGCAATACGCTATCGGCAAGTACCTTGTAATTTGCGTTGCTTGAGTATTTCAGACTGGCATTCAACAACTTCGCAATGTCGCCTAATGGCCCGTTTCGTCAGATATTGCGGCGCAAGCAATGTCGGCATTCAGGGTAACAGCGGACCTGCCGATGAAAGCCCAAAATAGACGCTCCTGACCTGTAGCGGACATTTGGACCGCCGAGTATTATGGTGTTTCCGTCGGCTGGAGCATTTCAATGGCTGCTGATCCGATAGATTTTTGGTTTACGATGGGGAGCACGTATTCGTATCTGAGCGTGATGCGACTTCGCGAATTGGAACAGTCAACTGGCATCCGGTTTCGTTGGCGACCGTTCCACTTGCTCGTCATCCTTCAGGATATGAAGCACATCCCTTTCGCTGATAAGCCGGCGAAATTCGCCTATATGTGGCGCGATATCGAACGACGCGCAGCAATGTATGGTCTGCCAATTTCATTTCCCATACCGTATCCCGCTCAGCAGTCAATCGTGGCAAATCTCGTGGCGATTGTAGGTATGGGCCAGGGTTGGGGCGTCGAGTTTGTCCGCGCCGCTTACCGTCGGTGGTTTCAACTTGGCCAGGAAACCGGCAGTGAGCCCAACGTATCAGAGAGTTTGCGAGACATCGGTCAGGAGCCGAAATCAGTACTCGCATTAGCTAATGCGCCCGATGCAATGAAAACTTTAAAGGCGGAAACGGAGGTCGCGAAACAGCTTGGCATTTTTGGTTCACCAACATTCGTTATAGGGCGCGAGCTATTTTGGGGTGATGATCGTCTGGGGGATGCAATCAGCTGGTACAACGGGGCCGTGTGGGGCTTTCGACCGAGACGTCGCAATCTGCAGGAAGGCCGCAGGTTACGCAGACAACGGTGCGGCTAGACATTCCTGAGCCCGATAGTCTCGGCAGATAACGGCCGTCCGACCGGGCACCACAATCCCATCGAATGTAGACCGACGTTGTAACTCTCAGGCGGGGGTCATGCTGATGAGGCGAGAAACAGAGCGCCGCGACAAGAGGGGCGATATAGAGTAATGTCAGGGCCAGAGGACATGCGATGACCGCGATCCAAGGATTTATCAAACCGAGCCGCCGACCAGGCGAACTTGGCATTCATTCGCTCGACCATTTCCATTTTGCCGTACCGGACCTCGTTGCGGCGAAAAACTTCTATAGCGAATTCGGTCTTAATGTCGGCGAGAAGGGCAACCTTCTGACACTCAACACCTTCGAGCATCCTCACACCTGGGGAACGATCGGCGAAGGCCCGCGCAAGAAATTCGGTTACGTTTCCTTTGGTGCGTTCGAGGATGACATCGAACGATTCTCCGAGCGCCTGCAAACGATGGGGATTAAGCGCCTCGATCCGCCGCACGGCATCGAATCTAACGGCATATGGTTCCGCGATCACGACGGCGTCTTGGTGGAAATCAAAGTTGCGGCGAAATCGTCGCCGGATGAAAAAACTCTCTTCTCTTTCAAGTCATCGGCGCCCGGAGAGCGCGGAGCGCCATTCCGCAGCAAGACGCCGCGTACACGCCCCCGGCAACTCGCCCACGTCCTCATGTTCACGCGCGACGTGAGGAAAGCTATAGAGTTCTACACGCGCATTCTGGGTCTGCGGATATCGGATCATTCAGGGGACAATATTGCGTTCTTGCACGGCGTTCACGGTAGCGATCATCACATGATCGCATTTGCGCGCTCGGAGGCGTCCGGCTATCATCATTTTAGCTGGGACGTCGGGTCGGTAGACGAAATTGGCATCGGTGCGATGCACATGCTCGGCAAAGGCTATGCTAAAGGTTGGGGTCTCGGGCGCCACGTGCTGGGGTCGAATTACTTTCACTATGTTCGTGATCCTTGGGGCAGCTATAGCGAATATTCGGCCGATATCGACTACATTCCGGCTACATATGATTGGCAGGGCGGCGATCAACCGGCAGATGATTCTTTTTACGCCTGGGGGCCAAACGTTCCAGAAGATTTCGTGCACAACTACGAAGCTTGAAAACCGCTGGCGTCAACTGTTCTAAACCGTTATTAGCTAAAATCCGATAGCGGCCTGAGCGGACCTGCACGAGCCATTATGGGATGTCCGCCTCTGCGGGGATTGCGGAAATCGCTCCTTGAAGCCGACGTGTCGCTTATGGCCC
Organism: uncultured Alphaproteobacteria bacterium; assembly: GCA_963731805.1. Classification (GTDB taxonomy): domain Bacteria; phylum Pseudomonadota; class Alphaproteobacteria; order Rhizobiales; family Xanthobacteraceae; genus BOG-931. The sequence goes on along the minus strand of CAVSWY010000019.1, from coordinate 190,927 downwards.
TGAACCCTTCAGCCTGGGAAAAGCCCATGAGGCGGCGGGATTTCATCAACCTTCTTTATGGCTCGGCTGTTGCCTGGCCGCTTGCCGTGCGCGCCCAGCAAGGGCAAAACAACAAGCTACCGATTGTCGGAATCCTAGGTATCAACCAGGCAGTTTGGCGTCCCTGGACTGCGGACTTCGTTACGCGATTGAGTGCGCTTGGCTGGATTGAGGGCCGCAACGTCATCGTCGAGTATCGCTGGTCAGAAGGTAAGCCTGAGCACGAAGCGGAAACCGCCGCAGAGTTCGTGCGCCTGAAGGCCGCCGTCATCGTCACCTACGGAAAGGCTGCCATAACAATAAAGGATGCCGTAGCGCCCATTCCCATCGTACTTGCTTTGGCCAACGACCCGGTCGGCGGCGGTCTAGCAAAGAGCCTAGCACGACCCGGCGGGAACGTTACCGGGTTATCGCTGGAAGACAGCGATCTGGCCAGCGAGCAACTCGAACTCTTGAACGAAGTTGTGCCCAAGCTTCGCCGGTTGTCGATCTTATTTGATGCGAGCTATCCCCCGGCTGTTTTGGAGGTTAGCGGGGTTCAAACCGCAGCGCAATCGTTTGGACTGGAAGTCGTGCCACTCGGCATTAAGCAAGCGGCAGATGTTTCACCTTCCTTCGCGACGCTGCAACCTCGACCGGACGCCCTTTATGTTGTGGTCAACGTGCTCATCAGCAGCAACTTGAAGCAGATCATTTCGCTTGCGCTCGATCAGCGACTGCCGACTATGTTCAACAACCGCGACTATACCCAAGCTGGAGCGCTGATGTCCTACGGAGCAAATTACTCAGACTTGTTTCGGCGCAGCGCTGATGATGTTGATAAGATTCTGCGCGGGACAAAGCCGAGCGATATTCCGATCGAGCAGCCCACAAAATTCGATCTCGCGATTAATCTCAAAACGGCAAATATGCTCGGCCTAACTATACCCAATAAGCTGCTTGCGTTGGCCGACGAGGTTATCGAATAAACTCACTGTTGCTGCGGTGCATTTGTCTCGAAATGGCCCACCGCTACACTTACCGCGTTGCAAACAAATGTCGGTTGTTGGGAGAAGAACGGAAATCTCGAATTGATGATGGAGCCGACCGGTTTGCCGAACGCTGGTATTTGCGGACTTGTTAGGGCCGGGCAGGGCGCTTTCGTACCGCGGTCGTACTCTCACCGTACTCGGTCGCCGGCCGTGCAAGCTAGGCCAAATCTACCGCGAAACGCTTAAGATCGGCGAGCGAGCAGTGCGACAAGGCGCCCTCATGTGTGGCCCGTAGGACGACGCGAGGTGCTTTCTTGGCCTCAAGCGCCTCTCGCCATCGCGGTGCACACAGGCACCAACGATCTCCCGGTTTGAGACCGGGGAAGCCGAATTTCCGCACCGGCGTCGACAGATCATTGCCATGCAATTTGGAAAATTCCAGAAATTCCGCCGTCATCACGGCGCAGACGGTATGACTGCCGACGTCCTCCGGCCCGGTATTGCAGCAGCCGTCCCGATAAAACCCGGACATTGGTTTAATCGAGCAGATCTCAAGCGGCTCGCCAAGGACGTTACGCGCGGTGTCCCGACGCCGACGTCCGTGATCTCGGTCGTCCCTCAGCATCATTCGCTCGGTTAAGTGTTCCGCTTTGCAATAGTTATTGCTTAATCACGCTACCAAGCCAATCAGAAAAATGCGTCCAGCGCTTCGCTGAGAACCTGTGCTCGCAGTAATCCGGAAATGAGAACGGTATCGCTTACGAGGATCTCGACGGGGGTAGCTTCCAGATTGGACATAATAGGACATCTGAACCCAACGGGAGAGCGGCTACCGGCGTTCTATCCCAGTTTGGCCCGTAAGCTGACGGCATTCCTTCACTGCCGCCGCCCGGCGCTTGTCAATGTAAGCGGCAAGATCGACGAGATGGACGCCGCGTGTGGCCTTCTGGCTCGTTTCAATCCGCACGATTGGCAGAGCGATCTCTCCACGTAGCGCCTTGCGTAGCAGCTTCTCAATCGTGAGATGTCCAAAAAAGTCACGGCACACCTGGTCCAACGGCACGACGGTTTGGCCGTTGTACTGTGCCATTAACAAGAACAGGGTAGGGGCCGTATGTGCCGCATCTTCCATCATCGACATACTCTTAGTCGCACGCGGTTTTGAGACACTTTGCTGCCGAGTCAGGGCTTTGCGCCTCGCCAGCTCGCTAACGCGAACCCTGGAACGTTGCCGACGGCCGAAACTGCCGGCGACGCCGGTTAGTCCTTTGTCAGTGGGCCTTGTCAGCCGGATATTTTCGCTGAACCGCTAGCGAAATTGAGGAAAACAGTGGCGAGCGTGCGATGTGAGTAGGCTGCGCCACGACACTTATCTCGCTGCCGTGCCCGGCACGCACACAAGAGTAAGTCGCTCAAGGAGATTTCTTAACCGTCGTAGCCGCAGCCTCGACGAGTTCGTCAATTCCCTCGAACCCTTGGAGTGCGAGGGCTCGATCTGCGGCTTCCCTCGATCAGGTTAGTGATGCAATCAATTGCGATGTCCGCGTCATGTCCGTTTCACCCCCGGTAGCGACCGGATAGCGGCCACGCCACGAGGTCGGTTGAGGGTCCATTAGCGGACATCCAAGGCGTTTGGATGCACAAATTGTGTGACGTGAACGGTATAACAAAAGCCCCGACCTTGAGGCCGGGGCTTTGTATTTGTCGGCAGTGATTAAAATCTACTGCTGTAGTACGATTTCCTGAGGCCGCCACGTCTTGTTGAACCATGGCTCCAATGGGCCATAGAGGCGCAGGAGTGTAAACCAGCCCTTGCCGGGGACCGTCTGCACCCAGTTATTTTCAAGACCGGCAGGGGCTTTAGGGCCAAAATAAATATCCACTGAGCCGTCCGTGTTGATCTTAACCCCCTTGTCCTGACTGCTCACACTCGGGTGCTGCTGATTGGTCTGAACCATCGAGCGCGTCTGATTGTCGTAGACGATGACTGACCAAAACTCCTTGACAGGTATATTCGGAGGCAGGTGTAGCTTGTAGTTCTTGGCACCGTCGAACGGGTTGCCCTGCGAGTCCTGAGCAGCCCATGGGTACTGAGACCCTTCGCCGACCATTTTCATTTCCATCGCAGGCGTCACGCCTGTGGCGAAGTAATAGTAGAAAGCAGCTCCGTCCAAGTTGCTGACCCCTGGCGCGGCCTCGAACTTATAACCGCCGAAGAAGGGCAGTCGCCACGCACTGTTCGGATAGGAAATATGCGTCCTTCTCACAAATCTTGAAGGCGAGAGTTCGTGCGGTCACGGCACCGATATTGGCGGCATCTGTGAGGATTTTCTTCATCCGTTCATCAGGATTGAACGGCTTGCCTTTCACAATGCCGATGGAAGCAAAGAGACCTAGCGTCGTCGGGTCACTTCCCGCACTCGGTTCTTCCTGAATGACTTCGTTTAAGATGTTCCAAAACGAGTAATCATTGGGAAAGACGAAGTTTGCCGGCGTACCAGAAGCATCGACGAATTTCATCTCAGGCGGCAGGTCCTCATTAAGTCGATAGATTCTCAGATTCTTTTTGACGGAGTCGACCCCCGGCTTGGTCGACCCATCGACAAGGAAAGATCGGAACGGCATCCAGTTTCCGTAGGTGCTCGGCCGCACGACGAAATAGCCCTCCGGGACGGCACCATTGTAACCAGGAGGCAGTATCAGATACTTGCCACCGTTTCCCTTGTCGGCACCCGTGATGCCGACATCCGCAACCCAGCGATACCAAAAGTCATTGATCGTTCCCAAGACCTTGGGCGGAATTTCGACAACCAACGGTCCCTTATGCGTGTCAAGCCAGATGAAGCTGTAAACGGTGTTGTCGTTGGCCGTCAGTTCAACAGTCCTCGAGTCGACCAGATTTTCCCAAATCACGTCCGTCTGGTTATCGGGTCCGAATTTGCGCATCGAGTTCCCATACCAGCTTGGTTCACCATCGGGATGGCCAGAAGATAGGCTTGAAGTGCGCGCGAGGCGTCTAGGTTGTCATAGACTTTCTGGGCCGTCCCAGCATCGGGGTAGCCGTAGGATAGGTTAAGCGTGCCGATTGATGTGTCGACCCTATCAGGCGAGGCGACGCCGGGCGGCATTGGTGCTTCGTATTTATACTGCTGCGCGTTGCACGGCATGACCGACGCAATACAAATAGCCAAAGCCAGAAGTCGCTTGTGCATGGGATTCCTACGGGGGATTTAATCGAGGGTCTTGGCGGAAGATTTCTAATTATCATCGGTGTTGGGATCATGACTATGCAAAAATGGGCATATGTCCGAGATGGGTCAACCGCTACCGATTGGCGATGTCCGAGTTGCGTCCGCTTTTCACCTGTTAGCTGCCGAATAGCGGACATGGTCTGAGTTCGGCTCAGGGCCGATGCTGTCGAAAAAGGCCCAACTTGATTGTCGCGCCGCTCGATGCGTCCTCTGTTGAATTGAGTTTTGGCCTTGATGGTGGCCACCGCCTTGAGGAACGCATGCGTTCGACGCCAACCGTCGAGATGTACTATGCTGAGCGGTACGATATCAACGAACGCTTTTATCGAAGCATCAAAAGCGACCTTTGGGCAATCTAGCCATGGACGGTGAAACAGTGTGGAACACCAGCTGGGGCGTGGAGCATACCGTTGATCGTACTGACGGTGATCATTCACGTCATCGGGCTGGGTTTGTTTAATGTGAAAATGGTTCAAATCCTAACTGAGGCCAGAGGCCGCCGTCATTTCATGTTCGTATTTGCGCTTGGCATAGGAGGCACGGCCATCTGGGCGACCTCGTTACACGCACTCGAAGCCGGCATTTGGGCAGCGGCGTATCGGTTTCTGGGAGCAACGCCTGATGGTGAAACAGCGATACTTTATTCGCTAAGCGCCATTACAACGTACGGCCATTCTAAATTTCCTGGCCGATCATTGGCGGCTGATGGGCGCGCTGGAGGCTCTTAACGGCGTCATATTAATCGGATTGACCACCGCTCTTTTGTACGGCCTGATTTAAAGGGTCTGGCCGGTCGAAACCAGAGCATTGCCTCGTACGCCTTGGTCAAAACCACAGAGCGTTGCGAAATAAGCTCGCGCGTCGAAGCTCAGCGCAGCACACACCTCGCACCTCATGTTCGGTTCGGGGCCAGGAGCGGACATTCCGCCCATTGAATCGCGCGCCTTAATTCGCTTCAATGCTGCCCAATGCGCGGGGGACATTAAGCTCCGCTGTCTCTGACATATCGCCAAACTCGGATCATCCTCAATGCGGAGAGTTGCCGTGATTGAAACTGGTAAAGCCAGCATAGCCGTAGTTCTGGCAACATGTGGACTACTCGGCTGGGCGTGCAGCCCGGCTGTCGCCGACGTTCACATCGAAGGGCAAGTCCAAGCGGGCGGTGGACCGATTGCAAGTTCAACCGTGACCCTTTGGGTCGCAAGTTCCGGCGAGCCGAAGCAACTGGCTCAATCGACTTCCGACAATGATGGGCACTTTGTTCTTAGCACGCCGGAGGTGCTCGCCTCGGATGTCAGCCTCTATTTGGTCGCTAAAGGCGGCGTGGCAACGGTCAGCAAAGGTAGCGACAACCCAGCAATTGCTCTGTTGACGGTGCTCGGCAACACACCCCCAGCTAAGGTCGTCATCAACGAGATGACCACCGTGGCGTCGGTGTGGACGAATGCGCAGTTTCTTGACGGCACTGCGATCAAGGGCTCAGCACTCGGTTTGCGTATTGCCGCAGGCAACGTACCCAACTTCGTTGATATTCAAACGGGCGGCTGGGGGAGCGCTATCCAAGACCCGCTCAACAGCGGCCAGACGCCGACAATTGCCAATTTTGCGACGCTGGCCGACCTGCTTGCGGGTTGTACCACGCGGGTTAATGCCGATGCTTGCAACAATCTCTTTACGGCGGCTACGGCTCCGAACGGCAAAGTGGCCACTGACACGCTGGCGGCGGCTGAGTCCATCGCCCGCAATTCTTGGTTCCAGCCAGAAAAGCTCTTCGCTCTCCTGGATCAATTCTATCCGGTCCCGAACGGCAAAAACCTGCGACCTGTTCCGTACATGCCGTACCTGAACTGGGCGCCCAGTGCTTGGGTGCTGCCACTTAAATTCGACGGCGGTGGCTATCGTGCGGGCGGCAAGGCCATGTTCGACAGCGAGGGCAATCTCTGGGTTGGTGACAACTTCACGGTCGGTTGGCAGGGGCAGGATAGCTTATGGGAAGGTCACGCGACCAAGTTTGCGCCGAACGGCCGCCCTATCTCACCGAACATTACCGGCTTCACTGGCGGCGGGATGGAAGGCGGCACCTTCGGGGCGGCTGTCGATGCCAAGGACGACGCTTGGTTCACCACTTACGGCAGCAAGGCGATTGTAGTGTTCGACAAGAACGGCAAGCCGCTGACGCCCCCAGATGGGCATCACCTTCAACGGCAAGCTCGGGCTGATGCAGGGAATTATCGCCACACCGACCGGCGATGTTTGGGTCCTCGGGGTCGAAAAGAGGCAACTCGTTTACTTCCCCAAGGGCGACCTGACTAAGGGCCGCATCGTTTGCGAGGGCGACAATGCGGAGCCCTGCAAGTCGTTTCTAGCGCCGTTTCACCTCGCCATCGACCAGCAGAACCGCATCTGGGTATCCAACGGCAACGACAAGGTCACCCGCTTTTCCGCTGCTGATCCGAGCAAGGTTGAGAACTTCAAGACTGGGATCAATAACAGCGGACTTAACATCGACAGCCAAGGCAACGTCTGGGTCACCAACCGGTTCGGCACCGGACTACTGGGCATGGCCCATCTGGTCGATATGGCAGCACGCTTGAAACTCGATGGCGTGACTTCGGCTGCCGATTTCCTAACGAAGACGATGTCTGAACAAAAAGGGGGTTCCGGCAGCGTGACGCTCCTGAAACCGGACGGCACCCCATTTCCCGGCTCTCCGTTTAAGGGTGGCGGTCTTCCGGGGCCGTGGGCGGTGGCAGTGGATGGCAACGACAACGTCTGGATTTCCAACTTCGCCATGCCTAGCAGCCCAATTGTACAGCTATGCGGCGTTCGCACCGAGAACTGCCCACCCGGCTTCAAGACTGGCGACCAGATTTCACCGCCCGGCGGGTACGTTGGTGGCGGCCTACAGATGCAGGTCGATATCAACATCGATCCTGCTGGCAACGTCTGGGTGACGAACAACTGGCAGGACGTCGACACTTGCTATGGCAAGCCTCCCGAGGCGCTGTCTACGCGCTGCGGAGGCCAAGGCGTCGTAGTTTTCTACGGCATGGCCAAGCCGGTGCGAGTGCCGCAGATCGGATCAGTGCGACAACCGTAGTGAACTGATGAACACCGATGGTTGTCGATGTTTGTCGGTCCGTTTTGGGTCAATCTCTCCATACGGGATGTCCGCGCATCGTCCGCTTAGCCCCCAATCTCAGACATGATTTCACGATGCCGCGAACAACGCGAAGGGCCAAGGAGCGACATTGCACCGACGGTTTGATATGAAAGAGGCCGCCAACTAGGGTGGCCTCGTCAATTAGGGCTCATGTTTGTGTTTTGTCGGTGCTGGCTTGCTTTACCATTTCGTCGGTCAAAAGCTTTTGCAGTAGTTCTCGCTTGGCCGGGTCAGTTTCTTTGATCAATAAGGTGGTGAATTTTGCGATGTTTCGGCGCTCGATGAATTTGTCTACCATGAATAGCCCCAATGGGTTTGGGTAGCCGACCACAGGAATTCCGCCTATCCCATACTGGCGACACTACCCCTGCCCTCAGCCACGGCTCCGTGCGACAGACTAGAAAACAAAGCCGCGAGAGGTAGTGCGCAGCGACCACTAGCCCAATAATCGTCCCCCCGCACGGGCGTTGCGGCCGGCGCGCCGTTGGGTTTTTAATCTTAAGCCAGCCTTACTGCGGACGGTCAGCCGGCCCTTCGGAGCCTGACAACCTCTCCCAATTCATAGTCGCAGTGCGCACACTCATAAGTGCGTTGTTCGCTACCGGGTCTGTCTGGATAAATCCGAACTAGCAGCATCCGCGTGCCGCACTTTGGGCACCTTGGGCATGCAAGGAGCAGGGGCGGAATGGTGGTGGTAGGCGTCTCCATCGTTGCCTCCCATAAACTATGCGGGGGAGAGCAAATCTCTCTCAGCCGCCAGCTCCGGATATTCATCGCTTTTTTCTCTGCTGACGGTAGAGCAATTCTTCTCCCTTTTGCAGGACGAGTTCATGACCGATAGCGCGATTGCTTGTTGCAGCGCACACGGCACACGCCTCACAGGCAGCACCGTGACGATAAGGAGTGGAGAGCTAAATTACCGGTGCTCCCGTGAGGTAGCGCCGCACTCCCCCATCACTAAGCACGAACAGTGGCGTGTATTTGCTCTCAGTATCGGCCAACAGTACCAGTGTCCCGTTATCGAGGATCAACCATTGGCCATGAAGCGACACTGCGGTGATCATGTGATCCTCGACATGGCCGCGCTCATGCACAACCAGGAGCCGGACGCGATCCACCGGAATACCCGCTTCGCGCAGGGCAAAGTATTTGGCTGTAGCGTATGATTGGCAGTCGCCAGCGCCGTTGATCGCATCGAGTGCGGTAAGCCATTCGCTCGGTTCGAACGGTACGATGGCCATATTGATTGCTCTGTTGATGTGACCGATGCGAGCCAATCCGCGCTGATTCCTAGCGTCGTCGATGATTTTCGACATCGTGCGCGCCTGGGCGCATGGCGCGGCGTCGTTGTTGAGGCAGGAACCCAGCATGGCATGATCGCCGGCGAGTTCGCCACGGACAGCCTGCCAACCTGTCACCAGCGAGCCAGAGGCAACGACCCCAGTGTTGCCGCCGAAAGGATCGGGAGGCACACCGGGATCGCTCCCGCTCGCAAGCGCGGCCAGGAACACGATGATCGCGATGATTACACGCATTACAAAGTTTAGATTGCCGACAGCGGTGGGCCGCCTTGATTTAAGTCAACCAAAACGGAAATCGCCCTGCGCCGGATCGCATACGATGAACGGGTCAAGATTTACGACGTGGTCATCGAGGGGATTGAAGCCGCCCTAAAGCGGCGCGGATATCCATCCATTGAAAGCCTCAAAGCCGGAAAGAGCCGCTGAATGGAGAATGCGAAGGCACATCCATGGTCTCTCGCAACCCTGGCCGCTCGTCGAACCAAAGAATATGATGGTCGATGCTAACACCAACCGCGCGATTCGGCCGGTCTAACTACCTTTAGAGCGCGGGTTATTCGGATCAATCGCGCCGCCCGAAAGACGTCGCGCCATGGGTGAGATTTCCGCCACCGTCAGTCTCCGGCCCGTGCGCATTGGGTTTTTCGTGCGCCCAACGGATTTTACATCCGTCCGCACCTTCATGCGGTGCTGCACTTGCATTTGGGTGGGGTCTACAATCCCATAATTCCGGTTTTTCGGAAGCCGCCAAAGGAGTGGAAGGCAGAGCCTTTCGAGCGCCTAAGCGGATTGTCGATAGCGAGGGGATACCTGAAATTCTTCGAGCCTGACGTTTTCGTCGAAGCGGAAAAAGGACTGTTAGAGCTTGTTGGTCTTACCGCGACACGTCAAAAGATGGCGATTTATTCGGACGTCATAACTCTCGAAGAATTTCTAAAGCCCGAAAAACACAAGGACTGGTCAGAACCGGCGTTCGGCTTAAGCATCCGGGATTTGCAGGGCCATATCTACCTAACTGAGCAACAATTTACGCGCCGTGATCCCCGAGAAAATATACTGGTCAAGCGTGATCGAAGCAGTGCGGTCACGGAAGCGATATTCGGAGCATACCCAACGCAAAAGGATGCCGCCTACTTCTCCGAAGGCTTCAAGTCAGTTTTTCAGCCGACGGAGATTGCTCCAACGCCAGCCGCGTGGTTGAAGGTCTTTGAGGGAGACGCCATCACTCCCTTGAAAGTGACACGCTACGGGTTAGATGCACAGCGGTTTTGGCACCATGATGCGTTGATCTACGTTTTTGATCCGTCTCGGGCCACCGATCTAATAGACTTTTGGAACTTAAGGCTTGGCTTGAACCTCATCCGGTGGTGCCGATACCCGTGGATTGGTTCCAGCCGCTCGCCGATTCCGTTTTCAAAATGGTCAAATCGGAGCATCGGCCCATTCAAGGAAATCCGCACGGGCTAATGCACAATGCGACAATTGAGTTCGGCCGCTCGATTTCTACTGAACGCGCAAACGATCTTATTAGAACGCTTAAGCCCGGGCTCCCTCAGGGGTCCTTGACGGTCAAGCATTGGCGAAATCGCATATGGGTAGAATACCACGATGATCACGTTTACCGCGACCGCCGTATGAAGGTAGTCGCGCGCCAGCAAAGCACAAAACTGATCTTCGATGACGGTGGCGATCTAACCACAAGCTTTCAATCGCTATCGCCCGATTTTGCGAGCCAATATGGAGGACGTAGGCACCGGTGGGTCAACGCCATGAGGTTTTCGGGCTATGGTCCGAACAACATTGCGACGATCCTTCCGTTAAATTTGTTTGATCCCGACTGGCCTCCCGCCCGAATGGGCGGTGATCGTGTTCTTGTCGGCAGTGAGGGATTGATTTTTATCGAGCAGTTCAAGGCTGCGGAACAGTACGTCAGGTTACTCGCTTCCGATGAAGCGTTTATTGGTTGGTTGGAGCGTCAAGGCATCAAGGCGCGTCTTTCAGAACCGGGTCTGATCGCCAAACAGATGCTGGAGAACGTCGGCGGTCTGCGTGGAGTTCATCTTCTTGCCGACATAGAGACGCTTGAGCTTCTGAACAAGATGGCGGGCGGCGTGCGAAAAAGGTCGAACCAGGACGGTACCATCGAAGAGACGTTTGAGCTTCGCAGCGCGTCACTAAAGGACTGGATTGACCTTATTGAGCGCCGCAAACAACGGCGGCGACTGCCAGAGGCTAAGCTCCAAGACTTCACGAATAGGAATGTCATCAGGTTAGGTTTGGAAACAGACTGCCCTCATTGTCAGGCGAAGAATTGGAACAGCCTCACCGCAGTAGACTATCAACTAACCTGTGACCGCTGCCTGAAGTCTTATGATTTCCCCCAGGCTCGCATTCGGGAGCAAGGCAAGAATTTCTATTACCGCGTTGTCGGACCGTTCTCGGTGCATGACTATGGGCGCGGATCGTATGCATCGCTGTTAGCGCTTCGCGTAATTGACCGCGTCAATATGTCGATGAACGAACTTACGTTTTCCACCGCGATGAATCTTACTTTTGACGGCAATGATTCTGAAGTGGATTTTCTCGCGTGGCGAAGGGACGACCAGATTGATTACGACGAACCGCCTCAATTTTTGTCGGAGAGGCAAAATCCGGGGGTAAAGGGCAACTCGTCAAGCCGCGTGATCTTGCCCAACTGAAAATCATAGCGAAGAAGCCGCCGGGCACCGCAATAGTCATTGCGGTTTTGCGCGATCATTTCCTGGCTGTTGAAAAGAGGCTACTCAAAACATTCGTTAAATGGTGCCGACGAGCGGATTCGGACGGCGAGCCGACAAATCCTGTTGTACTTTTGACCTCTCATGAGCTTCTTTTTGACCATCACATATCTGAGACGTGGAAATCATTGGGTGATCCGTATTTGAAATTCTCGAACTATGACGCTATCCGCAACCTGAAAGGCTTTGCCGATGCCACTCAGCAAATATATCTCGACTTGCCATCCTTCTATGCGGAGAGACGGGCCCAATGGGAGCGAAGATTGCGGAAGAAGGCTCTCGCTACAGCGCTAGCGAGTGCGCCCTCGGCGAAGACCGATGCACACTGACTGAGTCTTAGGTCCATCCAAGTGGCCGGTGACACTCCAAGTCGGCCGGCCATCGGCAGGGAACGATGCGCGAACGTATTCCCCGGCAACGCGGTGCATGTTCTTGCGACGCGAGGGAGCGAGAATACGAAAAGCTACTGATTTCAACGAGAATCGGTGGTGGGCGCTGTAGGGATTGAACCTACGACCTCTCCCGTGTGAAGGGAACGCTCTTCAGCGGGGCTGGTCCGAATTACAAGCTTGCCAAATGCGGCCAGCGATGACTATCGATCGTACTTATGCTCCATTTCGGGTCTCAGGCGGACGGTTGTGGCTACGGATTCGTCCGCTGTGAGGCGAGCTTTCCATTTCCAGTTTTGATACTTATCCGTGCTTTGTCGAATGTGTGTATATCGCTTCAAGCTAGTCCAGCTACGGTGGCCTGAAACGGCCGCTACCTGCGGAATTGTTCGACCCATTTCGAACAAACGCGAAATCCCCTCGTGTCGAAGATCGTGAAATCGTAGATCTACGATCTCTAAAAACCGACAGGCGCGGGTGAATGCGGCGCTGATGGCGTCGGTCGTGTAGGGAAATATTTCCTGTGCAATGCGTGGCATTAATTTGATGATTGCCAGCGCTTCCGGTGGCAGCTCGCAATAGACGTGATTACCTTTTTTGTCGCCGGGATGCTTCATGTCGCGGACAAGAATGCGATCGTCGTCCAGGTCATTCCATTGCAGCAGCGTGATCTCCTCCTGGCGTCGCGTTGAGAAGATAGCGAACGCGACAATTTTCTGCATTGGGATGGAGGAGGGACGGTGCTGTTGTACGCGCCCAAAGTGCTCCATCAGGCGATCGAGTTCTTCAAGTGTCGGCCGACGGCTGCGCTCGGTGGCTTTGCCGATCAGTCCGAGCTTCCTCATCACGGTCAAAGCATTGTCGAATTCCGAACGTGACAACGGGTAGCCCCACGCTGGTCGAGCGATAGTGAAAATGTTGGAGAGATGCGAGAGGTAATTGCTGCAGGTTTGCGGCTCGACGGTCTTATTGAGCTCCCGCGCAAATGAAACGAGCGTGTGGCTAGTGATGTCACCGCATTTCGTCTCGCCAAGATCGGTGTTCTTTATGGTCTTGAGCACCTGAGCTTTGTTGCCCAGCACAGGAGTTCTTGATTCCTCGATGTAACGGTCAATCACCGCGGCGAGCGTCGGATCTTCTTTGCGCTCAAGTCCGCCCGGGCGTTTGAGTTCGGCTTCGCGGTTGACGATCCAGGCATTGGCGGCCTGTTTGCGATCGAAAGTTTGCGCCTCGCGATGAACGGTCTTGCCGCCTACCTTGATGACGATCTGGGCCGTGAACGCCTTCGAGCCGTCTTTACGTGTCCGTTCCGAAATGGTGCCCATTGTATGCTGTCTTTGCTGATGTCGTACCGCGGAGTCCGGCTAGCCGGTCGGTCCTGCCGGCGAAGAGCCTGACTCTGGCGATGTCGTACCGTCTCAGTCGGACTGGCGAGTCGGTCCTAATTTCAGTACCATGGTACGACGCGGTCGGCAAAGTACGAATTTATCGTACCACGGACGCGAAAATCGGTCAAAATGAGCCGGAAATGGTACGACACGAGATATATCGGAAATTTATGAAGTGACTGAAAAAGCAAGAAAATTCGCAAAAAATCGCGCCAGTGGCGCTTTTGTGTCGCTCCTATGATGGAATGGACCGACCGGCACTGCCGGTTTTTCCATCGCCTGCTGACGCGCCGCGCGCTGCTCTATACCGAAATGCTGACCACCGGGGCAGTGTTGCACGGCGACCGCGCGCGGCTTCTTCGTTACGATGCGGCCGAGCATCCGGTCGCACTGCAACTTGGCGGCTCGGATCCGCGAGCGCTCGCACAGTGCGCGCGCATTGGCGCCGATCTGGGATTTGACGAGATCAACCTCAATGCCGGCTGTCCGTCCGATCGCGTGCAGGACGGCCGCTTCGGCGCCTGCCTGATGGCGGAGCCGGATTTGGTCGGCGACTGCGTCGCCGCGATGAAAGGGGCGGTGACGGTCCCGGTCACCGTCAAGTGCCGTATCGGCATCGACGAGCAGGACCCGGAAACCGCTCTTGAAACTTTTGCGCAGGCCGCGGAGCAGGCGGGAGCTGACGCGCTGATCGTGCACGCGCGTAAAGCCTGGCTGAAGGGATTGTCACCGAAGGAAAATCGTGAAATTCCGCCGCTCGACTACGAGCGCGTCCACCGGCTCAAACGCACTCATCCGCGGCTCACCGTCATTCTCAACGGCGGTATCGGCAGCGTGGAGGAGGGACTTGCGCATCTTCACCATGTCGACGGCGTAATGATGGGCCGTGCCGCCTACCAAGAGCCGTGGCGGCTCATTGCCGTCGATCCGCTGGTTTTTGGCGAAATCGCCCATTTCACTTCGCCGAAGGCGGCCGCGATGGCGCTCATCCCGTATATCGAGCGCAAGTTGGCGCAGGGCACCCGGCTGCATGCCATCACGCGGCATCTGCACGGTTTGTTTCGCGCCGTCCCCGGCGCGCGCGCGTTCCGCCGACATCTTGCCGGCGCCGCCGCCGCCCCCGATGCGAGCGCGGAATACCTTGCGGCGGCTCTTGCATTGGTCGCCGAACCGCCGCTGGACAGTGCCCGCGAATTGGCGCACATCGCCGCCTGACTTCCAATCAGAAAGAACCGAAGCAAATATGCTTTTTGGCGTTCCGTTGAGCGAGATCGCCTGGCTTGCGCTGGCCGTTGTCATCGGCGGCGTCGTCACCGGGATTCTCGCCGGTACGTTCGGCATTGGCGGCGGCGCCGTCATCGTGCCGGTACTCTATGAGGTTTTTCAGCTGCTCGGCGTACCGGAGGCGGTGCGCATGCAGCTTTGCGTCGGCACCTCGATCGCCATCATCCTGCCGACGACCGTGCGTTCTTACTTGACGCATCGGCAGAAGGGCCTCGTCGTCCCCCGCGTGATCCAGCTGTGGGCGCTGCCGGCCGTAATCGGCGTCGCCTGTGGAGCTGCGATCGCGGCGTTTGCGCCGGCGGCGGTGTTCAAGACTGCATTCGTCGCGATCGCCAGTTTCATCGCGACCAAATTTTTGTTTGCCGGCGACCGCTGGAATCTCGGCACCGAACTGCCGGGTCCGGTGCCGATGACGGCCTACGGCTTCGGCATCGGCCTGGCGGGCTCGCTGATGGGCGTGAGCGGCGGGTCGCTGTCCAACATCGTGCTCACGCTCTACGGCAAATCGATCCACCAGGCGGTCGCGACCTCGGCTGGGCTCGGCGTGCCGATCACCATCGTCGGCACGCTCGGCTATATGCTCGCCGGCCTCCCACATCAGGCGCTCTTGCCGCCGCTGTCGCTCGGCTTCGTTTCGCTGATCGGCGTAGCGGTAATGGCGCCGGTATCGAGTCTCGCCGCACCCTATGGCGCAAGGCTCGCCCATCGCCTCACGCGCCGCACGCTCGAGGTGGCGTTCTCGTGCTTCTTATTGCTGGTGTCGGCGCGGTTCCTGGTCAGCTTGTTCTGGAATGTTTAGCGCTTAGGGATAGCCCTGCAGCACCAGCCGGTCGCCGTTCACTTGCCAGCTCTGCAGCCGATTGAGGAAGCTCATGCCGAGAAGGCTCATCTGCAGCTGGCCCGGTTGCACCACCAGAGCGTCGACCGATTTTTCTTCGAGGCTGCCGACGGCAATACGGTCGAGCGTCACCGGCGCGGCGCGGGTGCGGCCGTTGGCGGTATCGATGCTCACCGAATAGTCGAGCAGATCAAGCGGTAGTCCGGCACTCCTGGCATCGTCCTGGGTGAGCACCACCGAGCTTGCGCCGGTGTCGAGCACCATGTGGACGCGGGCACCGTTGATTTCAGCGGCAATGGCAAAATCGCCGTTGGCGGTGCGCGCTACCTCGACCATGCGCCCGTGCGAAATGACATGGCCTGGCACGAGCTCGGCCACAACCCGGTCGGCGACCTGGGTCAATTCATAGCGGTACGAATAACCGATCACCAGGAGGAGGCCGACGACAACCCAGAGCAGCGCAGCGGTGGCGGCTTGCGCGAAGCGTTCGCGAAACATCGTTCCCACAGCCGCGGTGAGAAACACCAAGAGCGCAATTTTGTAAGCAAACGAGCCGAATTCGTCGGCGGACAACGGCCCAACCGTGCCGCGGCCGTTTTGCGCGATGAGGATCAGGATTGCGATCAAAATCCCGATCAAGAGAAACCACAAGAGGCGCCGACGCACGTCGATTGTTCCTGACGAATCGCGGGCACCATAAACGCGAAGCCGGGGAAGGCAAGGTGACGATAATTCCCCTATCCCCCGGCGCCAAACAGCACGCGTTTGGCGCGGCCCGTCGAATCGTCGCGCGACGGCGCGGACGAAGACATCTCGGCCTGCGGCGCAATCGGCGGCGCGTGCTCCGAAATCGGCGCCAGTGCCGACATGACGCGCTCCGGCGGAAAAGTGACGATGACCTCGGTGCCGATGCGCAGCTTCGATTTTAGCGTGAAGGTGCCGCCGTGCAGGTCGATGAGATTCTTGGCGATCGGCAGTCCGAGGCCGGCGCCCTGTTCGGCCGATTTGATCGAGTTGGAGCCCTGGCCGAACGAGGCGAGCACGATCGGAATTTCTTCTTCCGGGATGCCCGGGCCGGTGTCCTTGACGCTCATGTACTGGCCGCCCGAGGCGGTCCAGCCGACCTTGAGCCAGATTTCGCCGCCCTGCGGCGTGAACTTGATCGCATTCGAGAGCAGGTTCAGGCAAATCTGCCGGATGGCGCGCTCGTCACCCCACAGCCGCGGCAGATCGGGCTCGAACATTTCATGGATGGTGATGCCGCGATTGGTGGCGCGCAATTTCAACAGATGGTGACAGTCTTCCACCACGCGATTGAGCGAGACCGCTTCCTCGTTGAGCTCGTAGCGGCCGGCCTCGATGCGCGACAGATCGAGGATTTCGTTGATGAGATTGAGCAGATGCACGCCGGAACTATGGATGTCGGCGGCATAGTCCTTGTACATCGGTACGCCATGCGGGCCGAAGATTTCGCTTTTCATTACTTCGGAGAAGCCGAGGATGGCATTGAGCGGGGTGCGCAGCTCGTGACTCATCTGGGCGAGAAAGCGCGATTTTGCGATATTCGCGGTCTCGGCGCGCCGCCGCGCTTCGTCGGAGACCGACTTCGATTGTTCGAGCTCGCCGATCAGCGCGTCCTTTTCGGCGCGCGCTTCGAGTGTCGCCAGCGTCGTGGAGTAGAGCCGGTAAGCAAGCAGCGAGAAGTAGCCTTCCGCGGTCAGCGCCATGATGGCGAGGATATAGTCGTGCAGCGTGCGCTTGGCGGCGAAGTCAAGCGCGATCGCGATGGTGACTGGTAACGTCAGCGCGAACACCGCGATCGGCAGGCTCGACGCCAACATGCTCGATATCGCCACGACCAAAAGCATGACGAACAGCATGAAGGTGGCGGCCTGATCATCCATGCCAATCGGGTTGATCAGGATAAAAGTCCAGGCCATGCCGAAAAACAGATCGAGCAAGATGAAGCGCATGCGCCAAGGACGCAGCGGCGTGGTCGGCGGTTCTTCGAGGAATTGCCGGCAGGCGCGGATCACAACGAGATGGATGATAAGCGCGCCGGCGGTCCACACGGCGCAGGCCAGCGCCCCGGTCCACAGGCCCGACAGCGCGCCGATGGTGACGACGAGAAGCAGGATGACCGGCGAGGCCGAAATACGGTTCTGCGCGAATTGGCGCAACAATTCGTAATCAAAGACCGGCCGCGTGCCGCTGGTCGAGGTGAGCCGATCGCGCGCCTCGCGCACGTGCTGGGAGGCGAGCCGCCGCTTGGTTGAGGGCGCGGCAGCCGGCGAAGCAAGCTCGTGCGATTCGCTGATTGTGTTGGGCATGCGGACCGGGACTGGCGCAGTTTCGCCGAAAGTGGCCCAAATTCCTTAAGACGAGGCTTAAGGGACGGTATTTGCCGCGCTCACAGCAAGCATTCGTTTACGTTTGGAGGGCGGTCTGTAACCGAATTGGATGGGCGGATCGGGGCAGGCCGGGTTCGCGGCTCGGCATGCTGGCGGAGCCTAAAATACCGGGTTAGGCTGTCCCGATAAGTGGATGTGCCACAACGAGATAGAGTGAACGGGGAACGCAATGAAGCTCTACGACGGCGGACGGGCCCCTAATCCGCGCCGCGTGCGCATTTTCCTGGCCGAGAAGGCAATCGCGGTTCCGACCGAGCAGGTCGACCTCGGCACGCTGCAACAGCGCTCGGAAGCTTTTACCGCGATCAATCCGATGCAGCGGGTGCCGACGCTTGTGCTCGACGATGGCACCGTGATCGCGGAATTGGTCGCCATTTGCCGTTATTTTGAAGCGCTCCATCCCGACCCCCCGCTGTTCGGGCGCGGTGCTATCGAGAGCGCGCTGGTCGAAATGTGGAACAGGCGCGCCGAGCTGCACTTGCTATTTCCCGTCGCCGCCGTCTTTCAGCATTTGCACCCGGCGATGAAGCAGATGGTCCAGCCACAGGTGCCCGATTGGGGCGAAGCCAATAAGCCGCGCGTCACCGCGTTTCTGCAATTTCTCGACGGTGAATTGAAAGACCGCCCCTTCGTAGCGGGCGCGAACTATACCATTGCCGATATAACCGCTCTCGTGGCGGTCGACTTCATGCGAGTGTCGAAGCTTGTTGTGCCGGAGGAGCTCGGCAACGTAAGGCGCTGGCACCAAACGGTTTCGACACGCCCGAGTGCCGCCGCCTAAAAGGATGGGCTAGGGGTGAGAGGCTCGCGGGCTATTTCCGCGCTATCAGGTGAATCGTGCCGTAGCCGTCCGTGGCGTTTGCGATATTGGGTTGGGTGCTGAGAAAGAATACGCCAATGACGCCGATGGCGGCATAGTGCGGCGCAGGTCCAAAAGCCAAAGGAAGCGAGATTGCTCATGACGGCGTCTTTTGATTCACCCTTTCAAAGCGCTCTTTTTCGCGTCGTCCTTCATAACGTCCGATTGTCATAGCGGTTCCGGAAAACGCTCTAGCTTTCCGTTTTACCAAGGCAATTTCCCGATGGGAAAACGCACTAGCCCAACGTGGAACCAATCTCCGGTCCATGGATTAGTCGCCTGGGGGTAAAGGGGAGTTCACTTCCATTGGAGGAATTATGGACAAGAGAATAGCCGGTCTATTGGGCGCAGCCGCTGCCCTCACTGCAGTGACGGCCGCTCAAGCGACGACGGCGCCAACGCCAGAACTCGCTCCGGCGACAAGCTATCGGGATCTTCTTGATCCTATTCCCAACCCGGTGCCGGTGTTGCAGGCCGAGAATGCTCGCGCCGCCGCGCAGTCGACGACCGAAGTCGCGCAAATTTCGGTGCAGCTCGGTCACCACCACCACCACCACCACCACCATCACATCGTGATCCGGCGGCGGCATCATCACCACCATCATCATCACCACCACAACTAAGGTGGCAGCAAGCGGGCGTCCCTTTCGGACGCCCGCTTGCTAATTTTCTCCCGTCTATCCCTCCAGCCTATATCTCGCGTTCTCTTCCCTTGGCCGCGCGCAAAAGATGGCGATAGGTGCCATCGAACACGGTATCCGTGTTCGACGTCCATGTCGTATCGGCTGCCAGCGTAGGACGGCTGGCGTGAATGCGCCGTCCGCGCAATTCGCGCTCCGCGGCTTCCTCCTCGCCCATCGCAACGAGCGTGAAATCGGCCGTTACGGGCAGAATCAGGATTTGCAGCATCGGCTCGCCCGGCCGGAAAATATGCGTGGTGCCCTCGGTCGGTGCCTTGAAGATCGTAAACGAGATCATCGGCCACCATTCGGTCCGCAACAGGGCCGGAACGGCGATCGGCACCGTGCCCGTCGGATCGGTGTAAAAGCGCGGATGCGGCTCGGTGCGCACCGCCCAATCCTTGCCGACCTTCAGATCGAGCAAGAGCTGGTAGCTGTAATAGTCCCGGCCGAATGAGCGAAACGGCGGCCACATCAGGTCGCTGTCGTCGGGCCGCGGTCCGAAATCGCCATCGAATACGAGCTTGCCGTCTTTTCTGCTGATGCGAAGCTCATTGCGATAGGGGTAGAAAATCTCGATGCCGTATTGGGCGCCTTCGGTGAACGGCGCGCAGTGCCAAGCATATTCTTGCGAACCGTCAGTGCGCGGCGTGGGCTGGCCGGCCCAGCCGGGCATTTCCAGCTTGGTCCGCCGCGGCTTGAGTTCGGGATTGACGAGTCTGTACTTGATTTCCTGCATCGTGCCGATCCGCGTGAAAATGACCGGGCCAATATGCAATTAAATCCCCTCGGCCCAAGCATAGAAAGTCTCAGCCCCGGCATGAAGTTCCATCCACTTAGGGGAAGACGCAGGGCCGCCCGACTGCGCGCATTGGTCACCCTGTTTATAACTCGGCAAAAGCTGGTATCACTTGCCTAACAAGGCTGTTGGCCGCCGCGGTTAATGCTCTGGGCGAAGAAAATTGAGGGAGGGTCACGTGCTGTCACGCCGCGCTTTTGCCGGTGCCATCATTGGCACGGTTGTCATCACGACCAGATCGGCATGTGCTGCCGACACCTATCCCTCCCGGCCGATCCGGGTGATCAGCCCATTTCCGGCCGGCAGCGCTTCGGACACCGTCGGCCGCGTGGTGCTCGATAAAGTCTCGCAAATCCTCGGTCAGGCCATGGTGGTGGAAGCCAAACCCGGCGCCGGGGGCATTGTCGGCTTTGCCGACGTCGCCAAGGCGGATCCGGACGGCTACACGCTGGTCACCAGCTCGACGTCGATGGGCACCGGAATGGTGCTGCACAGCCACCTGCCGTACGATCCCGACAAGGATTTCGTTTCTGTGGCGATGTTCGGGGTGCAGCCGAATGTGCTGGTCGCTTCGAAAGAGAGCGGGTTCAAGACGGTCGCCGATCTGGTCGCGGCGGCAAAGGTCAAGCCAGGCACGCTGACCTTTGCTTCGGCCGGGGTCGGCTCGTCGTCGCATATGGCGGGCGAGAAACTGCGCCTCGCCGCCAAGATCGATGTCCGCCATGTGCCGTTCAAAGACAACGGTCTGACCGAAGTGATGGCGGGACGGATCGATTATTATTTCATTCCGCTCGCCGCGGCGGCTTCGGCGCTCGGCAGTGGCAAGCTCGAAGTGCTTGCGGTCAGTTCGGCGAAGCGCGTTCCGTTGTTGCCCGACGTGCCGTCAATCGTGGAAGCCGGCTATCCCAGCGCCGAGTTCAATTTCTGGGTCGGATTGTCGGCGCCGGCGAAAACGCCGCGCGACATCGTCGACAAGCTGCACGATGCCACCGAAAAGGCGCTCGCCGATCCCGATATGGCGGCGAAGCTGGCCAAGCTTGGCGTCGAGCCGGAACAGATGAGCGTCGAGCAATTCGGCAAATTCGTCAAAGATGACATCGCCGCGACTGTGCAACTCGCCAAGGCGGCTGACATCAAGGCGGTCGATTGAAATTTGTCATTGGAGCGAAGCGAAGCAATCCAGTCGCGCGAAGCCGTTTCTGGATCGCTTCGGGGCTTCGCTCCTCGCAATGATGAGCTGTATCTGTGTAGCGCTACCGATTGAGTAGCGCGATCAGGCTTGAGGTGTCCCAGCGTTTGCCGCCCATCGCCTGGACCTGCGAATAGAACTGGTCGACCAAAGCCGAGACCGGCAAATGCGCGCCGTTCCTGCGCGCCTCGGACAGACAGATGCCGAGGTCTTTGCGCATCCAGTCGACGGCGAAGCCGAAATCGAACTTGCCGGCGACCATGGTTTTGTAGCGGTTCTCCATCTGCCAGGACTGCGCCGCGCCCTTGGAGATGGTGGCGATCAGTTTTTCGATGTCGAGGCCAGACTTCATGGCGAAGTGCAGGCCTTCGGCGAGACCCTGCACCGCACCGGCAATGCAAATCTGATTGACCATCTTGGCAAGCTGGCCGGAGCCCGGCGAACCCAAGAGATTGCAGGCGCGCGCGTAGGCCGCGATCACCTTTTCCGCTTGTGCGAACGGACTGGCATCGCCGCCACACATCACCGTGAGCACCCCGTTCTCGGCGCCGGCTTGGCCGCCCGAGACCGGCGCATCGATAAATTCGAAGCCGCGCTTTTTCGCCTCGGCGTGAAGCTCGCGGGCGATCTCGGCGGAGGCCGTGGTGTGGTCGATCACGATCGCGCCCTTGCCGACGCCGGCGAAGACGCCGTCCTTGCCCAGCATCACTTCGCGTAAGTCGTTGTCGTTGCCGACACAGGTCATGACGAAATCCTGGCTCTCGGCAGCCTGCTTCGGCGTCGGCGCGCTCTTGCCGCCATATTGGCCGACCCATTTTTCGGCCTTGGCGGCGGTGCGATTGTAAACCGTGACCTCGTGGCCGCCCTTGGCCTTGAGGTGTCCGGCCATGGGGTAACCCATCACGCCAAGTCCCACGAACGCGACCTTCGCCATTGTGTCCTCCCTCGCTTTGGCACCGGTCATGGCCCGTCCGGCGGCGGCCCGTCAACGGGGCCGTTGACCGCTTCCGCGAGAGGCCCAAGGGGCCTATGTAGGGCGTCATGACCGACCTCAAGGACAACGTTCTCGCAGCGCTTGGCAAGATTTCGAGCCCGGACGGTTCACCCTTGCCGGCGACCGGCAAGCTCTCCGACATCGTCGCGAGCGACGGCAAGGTGTTCTTGTCGATCACGGTGGACGCCGGCGCGGTGAAGGCCTGGGAAGCGGTACGCGAGCGCGCCGAGGTGGCGATCCGTGCAGTGCCGGGCATCAAATCGGTGATGGTGGCGCTGACCGCCGAGCGCGCGCCGGGTGCCGGCGGGGCGATGCCCCGGCCGCCACAGCGACCGCAAACGGCGCCGCACGCGGGCCATGCCCACGGCGCGCGACCCGGCCCGGCCCCCGGCGCGCCATCGGCGCCATCGCCGTCGGGCATCCCTGGCGTGGCCGCGATCATCGCGGTGGCCTCCGGCAAAGGCGGCGTCGGCAAGTCGACCACCGCGGTTAATCTGGCGCTCGGCTTGCGCGACCTTGGTCTCAAGGTTGGCATTCTCGATGCCGACATCTACGGCCCGTCGCTGCCAAAGCTTCTTGCCATTCGCGAGCGGCCGCAGACGATCGGCGGCAACCGGCTAAAACCGATCGAGCGCTACGGCATGCCGGTGATGTCGATCGGCTTCCTCATCGAGGAGGAAACCCCGATGATCTGGCGCGGCCCGATGGTGATGTCGGCGCTCACGCAAATGCTGCGCGAGGTGGAGTGGGGCACGCTCGACGTCATGGTGGTCGATATGCCGCCCGGCACCGGCGACGCCCAGCTCACCATGGCACAGCAAGTGCCGCTCAAAGGCGCGGTGATCGTGTCGACGCCGCAGGATCTCGCTTTGATCGACGCGCGGCGCGGCATCGCGATGTTCCGGCGCGTCAACGTGCCCGTCCTCGGTATCGTCGAGAACATGTCGACCTTCATCTGTCCGCATTGCGGGGAAAGCTCGGATATTTTCGGCCATGGCGGCGCGCGTCACGAAGCCGACCGGCTCGGCGTACCGTTTCTCGGGGAAGTGCCGCTCGATATCGCCATTCGCGAAAAATCCGACGCCGGCCTGCCGGTGGTCGCCACCGCGCCGGACAGTCCGCTCGCGCAATGCTATCGCGACATCGCCGCGAGGGTGCGTGACGGCATCGCCGGCGCCAGCCGCGTGGCGCCGAAGATCGTCATCGAGGCGTGAGCTAATCGCCGTCCGCGCTATCGGAGCCGGCCTCGTTTTTGGCAGCTTCCGTGTAGCTCACCCCACAGCCCTTGCACTCGTAGGTCCGCAGTTCCGGAAACGAGCCGAAGCGTGGAATGACCAGGACAAGACGCATCGACTGCCCGCAAGCGGGGCAGACGTGACGGCTGATCGGAACGACGTTGTCGGAGCCCATCTCGATCACTTGGCCCGGCAATGACGTCCGTGCATTGATCTTTGTCAGCTTGACCCGCTCGTCTCGCGCGGCGCTACTTCAGGGCGCCGGAAACGCTCGAGAACGTCGTATTCAGCTGAGAGCCGAGACCCTGCACCACAGCGATGATCGCCACCGCGATACCGGCCGCGATCAGTCCATATTCAATGGCGGTCGCCCCGCGATCGTCATTGAGAAAACACCAAAGCACGCGCGACATGATAAAATCCCCGTTCTGGGATCGCCCCACGCGCCACAATACACAACCGCGGCTTGTAAAAATGTTAAGCGGCCGGGCGGTCACGGCCCGTGCAGATAGGCTTTGGTGTTGTGGTGAACGTCCGGTGACGCCAACAGGTCGGCCTCGGTCCACCAGCGCAATTCGCTGTGCTGGTCGTTGGACCTAAGCGCCGTGGTATCGTCAATTTTCAGTTCATAGCCGAGCACCACGTAATGGGTCCCATAGCCCGCCTCGCCGAAGCGGTTGTTGGCATAGAAATGCTCGTAGGCGCCTAGCAATCGGGCGTCCTCCATAGCCGCGGTGAAATTGGTTTCGGCTTTCAAGATCCGGGCGAAGGCGTCGCGCAGCCGCTCGTTCTTCAGGATCATGCCGCCGGGCACGAAATAGCATCCTTTGGCCGGCTCGTTATTGCGCAAGCCGAGCAGGATTTCGCCGCGCGCATTGCGAATGACGAGATCGATGGCAACCAGCGGCGCCAGGCGGACGACGTGGCGCAACTGATCATGGGGCAAAAACGCCGCTGGCGGTAATGGCGGAAGTTCGGTCATGTCGGCTTGATAATCAGTAAAGTGCGATCGAGCGATCGCGGATTGCCTATCTCGACGTGTCGTATGGCAAACACCGGTGCCGGCGGTGAAGCGCGGCGCGACAAAAGTCGTCATCGCGCGGATCCCAATAGTGGCGTTGCAGGGAGGGGTCGGGCGCCAAGACGACCGGGCGGATGCGGACCTCCGGCGGATAAAGATAGGACTGCCCCGCCATGGCGGGGCTGAGGCCGGCGAGGCCAACCGCAAGGCAACTACGCGCGGCGAAGGCTAAGTACGGTGACGTCTGCATCTGTGCTTTTCCACGTCCGGTGGCGTCAGTTCAAGCCAATAACGCCGGGGGCAAACTCTGGATGCGTCTGTGCCGGACGCTTACGCCATAACCTGGCGGCGTCCCGCAAGCTCGCTCCGTTCCTCGGCTTCGGTCACCGAGACGCCGCATTGCCGGCAGCTGTAGACGCGTAATTCGGGAAGGCCGCCGATTCCCGGAATCGTTCGTGCCAAATGCATCGGCTTCCCGCAACTCGGGCAAAGCGGTCTGGTTTCGTCGCGGGCTGCAAGCCTCATGGTAGAAAGCCATGACGCTTGGCGAGGCGCGCGCATTGATTTGGCTCAATCGGCGCGTCTTGGGCCAAGCCGCGGTGCGGAGATCGGCCGGGCGGAGAACCGGGTCGCGCCGCGCAGCTGCGGAGGCCCCACACGGGGGGCCTCGCGAATTGATGCGTCTTCAATAACCGCGATACGGCCTGCAGACGCCGCCCTGAACCGTGTAATACGGCGGGCAGCCGTTCCACGTATTCCAGCCACCGCCGCCGCCTTTGTGGCTTTTCTCACAATCGATTTCGCTGACATACCCATGGTGTTCCTCTCTGCGAGCCCGCCCGCCGGAGGACACAACGCGGAACATACAGTCAGGTTTCCGAGCGAAACTTGCCGCCAACTGACGCAGCCCGGCAGGCTTTTGAGTTTCGCCGTTTCCGCGCGAACTACTGGCTGTCCGCCGCGAATTTGTCGTCAGCCCCTACCACTTTGCCAGTCTGGGGATTGACCAAGTGCACGCAGGCGCAAATCGCGCAATTGACGGGCTCAAACGTCTCACCGTCTTGCGTCGGCGCATCGGCGCATCGGCGGTCCATCCCGCATATATCCCCTATAGACAATTAAAAGGAACCCTGATACAGTACTTATATTCCCCGGTCGTCGGGGGTCACGGAGAGTTCCATGGCCAGAAAAGGCCTGAATATTCAAGCATTTAACCGCCGCTTCCCGGACAACGATAGCTGCCTTAATCACCTTATGCGGGTCCGTTATGGCGAGCGGCTGACCTGCTTCAAATGCCAGAAACAGGCGACCTATTACCGAGTCAAAGGACGTCGCTCGTTCGTCTGCGAACACTGCGGCTATCAGGTCTATCCGACCGCCGGGACGCCGTTTGAGAGCACCCGGACGCCGCTGCGAGACTGGTTTTTCGTGATGTTCCTTTTCACAACTTCGCGGAACGGTGTGGCGGCGAAGGAAGTGCAGCGCCAGCTTGGCGTGACCTACAAAACCGCGTGGAGGATGTGCAATCTGATCC
Organism: uncultured Alphaproteobacteria bacterium; assembly: GCA_963731805.1. Classification (GTDB taxonomy): domain Bacteria; phylum Pseudomonadota; class Alphaproteobacteria; order Rhizobiales; family Xanthobacteraceae; genus BOG-931. The sequence continues at coordinate 164,804 of CAVSWY010000019.1, read as the reverse complement.
GCAAATACATGGGCTACGTTGACGGCGATTATCCAATTGGCGGTCCCGGTAAGACGGTCGAAATCGACGAAACTTTCATCGGCGGCCACGATAAGAAGGGCGAAGATGATAAAGCAATCGTGGTCGGCATGGTCGAGCGCGGCGGCGATGTTCTGACCCGTCACCTTCCGTCGCAGCGGAAGGTCTATGCACTTCCGCAAATCAAAAAATTCGTGAAGCCTGGATCGAAAGTCTACACCGACGAGGCGATGGCCTATCGACACCTGACTGAGCGATACGGCTATGAGCATGAGGCGGTCAATCATTCGGCAAAGGAATACGTCCGCGGCGACGTTCACACCAACACGATTGAGGGCTTCTGGGCGAACGTGAAGCGCGGCATCAACGGAACTTACGTGCATGTTTCAAAGAAGCACTTGCAGACTTACCTTCGCGAGTTCGAGTATCGCCATAACCTGCGCCAGTTCCCTTATCTGATGTTCGATTGTCTTTTGCAGGCTTTCCCGAAGGTTCGGGTCGGGTGACGACCATCGCGTGCAAAAGACGGTCGAAGCGATCTTTGTTTTCTTTGGATGACATTACGGGCGCACCTCTATTTGTACGGTCCTTTTGTCTAGCGATCCGTCAAATAATATGTATGCAGAACGGTCAGTTAGACGTTGTACTTCAATAGGAATGTCACCGCCCTCAAAGAGAATACGAAGATTTTTACCAGTTACCGGGCGATCAAAAAGCAATATCAGCATCGTCCATTTGATCTGTCGGGTCGAGACTCCATTTATCATGGCTCCGTCATCTGCCCATTCGAATGACATTGGGGGTGTCACAACATTATCGGCCTCAACTACATCCGGCGCCGGATTATTCATATTATAATATAAACGTGCGGTGGCTAATTGCGGTTGCCCCGCTGTGCCATCATTTGATGCAATGGACCGCCAATTCTGAAATTCCATTCCTCCCCAAAAAAGAAGACCGGCTGCCATAAGGATGGCAGCAAACCTTATGCGCCCATCCTTTGCCCTCACAATGATCCAGGCCCGCAAGGGTGCTGCCCATTTAAAATGGCTAAGCCAATAAAGGAGGAGAAGCGCCGCTATCCCCCATAAGCCGATAGCGAGCGGCAGGCTAGTAATCCCGCTCACTTGAAGCCCCGCTTCAAGGCAGAACAGGACGGCTCCGCCGATAAAGGCGGCCCGATTTCTTTCCTTCTCGTCCAGATGGTCGAGCCATGCGTCCATTCGGCTATCCTAGAACTAGTAGGCGATTCCGCGGAATATAGCCGTGTATAGTAATTGCTCCAAGGGGATATATCGGAGGCTTTCGTATTAAGAACATATTGCGAACAAAGAACATATCGTGTACAGTGCTTGATATCGCCATTCGCCAGCAAGCCGATGGGGTAGGGGGCGCGGCGCTTCCGTGTCCGTCGAATCCCGGCCATAAGGAGCACGACAATGAGTGCAGGTGCAGCGCTTCGTCTCGTCGAAGGATCGTCCATGGACAAATCGAAGGCCCTTGATGCCGCGCTCTCGCAGATCGAGCGCAGTTTTGGCAAGGGCTCGATCATGCGGCTGGGCAAGAACGACAAGTCGATGGACATCGACGTCGTTTCCACCGGCTCGCTGGGGCTCGACATCGCGCTTGGCGTCGGCGGCCTGCCGCGCGGCCGCGTGGTCGAGATTTACGGCCCCGAATTGTCGGGCAAGACCACGCTCGCCTTACATGTTCTGGCCGAAGCACAGAAGAGTGGCGGTATCTGCGCCTTCATCGATGCCGAACATGCGCTCGATCCAATCTATGCGCGTAAGCTCGGCGTCCAGGTCGACGATCTGTTGATCTCGCAGCCCGACGCTGGCGAGCAGGCGCTGGAAATCGCCGACACGCTGGTGCGGTCCGGCGCGGTCGACGTGCTGGTCATCGATTCGGTGGCGGCCCTTGTGCCGCGCGCCGAACTCGAAGGCGAGATGGGTGACAGCCAGCCGGGACTTCAGGCGCGATTGATGAGCCAGGCGCTGCGCAAGCTCACCGCCTCGATCAACCGCTCCAATACGATGGTGATCTTCATCAACCAGATCCGCATGAAGATCGGCGTCATGTATGGCTCCCCGGAAACCACCACCGGCGGCCACGCGCTCAAATTCTACGCCTCCGTCCGCCTCGATATCCGCCGCATCGGCGCCATCAAGGAGCGCGAGGAGGTGGTCGGCAACCAGACCCGCGTGAAAGTCGTCAAGAACAAGCTGGCGCCGCCGTTCAAGCAGGTCGAGTTCGACATCATGTACGGCGAGGGTGTTTCCAAGGTGGGCGAATTGGTCGATCTTGGCGTCAAAGCCGGCGTCGTGGAAAAATCCGGCGCCTGGTTCTCCTATGACAGTCAGCGCATCGGCCAGGGCCGCGAGAACGCCAAGAGTTTTCTCAAAGCCAATCCCGATATCGCCGCTAAGATCGAAGCCGCGGTCCGGCAGAATGCCGGGCTGATCGCGGAAAAGATTCTGGCCGGCGAAGAAGGCGGCGCAGCCGAGGACGACGACGCCGCGGAAGCTTAAGCCTTCAACATGCGTTTGCCGGACGCGGGGTGCAGCGCCAAGGTGCTGCACCGCTGATCCGGGAACTTCACAAGCTCAGATAGTGTGAATTTGGGATCCCGGGCGGCGGCACGCCACGATGGTGGCGCGCTGTGCCCGGGAGATATTTTTTGCGGTAGAGGATTTACGACGAGCGGCGTTCGGCCGTCCATGAGCCGGAGCAAGAGCCGCCGGTCCACATGCCGCCGCCTTCGTTACCGGCAAGGCGGCCGATGCCAGTGGCGCTCTTGCCGCCCGCACTGACGGTCACGGTAATGGCGCCGGTGTCGCCGACTTTGCCGGTGATGGTGAAAGCGGAATCGCCGGCGTTGACGAGCTGGCCGTTTGAAATACGGATCGGATAGCGATAACCAGGATCGCAATCGCCTTTCTTGGTCATCACCAGCACGCTCCAGGTGCCGTCATAACGCGGCATGGCAAAGCTGGTCGTCGAAGCCAGAGTGGCGCCTGCGGCAATCAACGCGAACAGCGCTTTCCTGCTGAAGATGTCGATCATGGCTAAGATCCCTGTTATTCGGCGGAATGAAATTCCCGCGCACTTGGTTGATTTCGGAGGGGGTAGCGGAGCGTCTTGCGTTCTCATCCGGTTAGTCGCGTCGAATTGGAAAAGCGTTCTAAGCAACAAAAGTTCAAATCGAGTTGATGGCCGTCACTAAATTGCCGAAAAACAGCCACTTTTCGCGTCAAGCCCGCTAAAATACTTATAGACGCAATGGCTTAGGGGAGAACTTTCAATCCGATTTGAATAGAATTCTGCACCGATTTCGCCGTTTCTCGGCCTGCAAGGCGGCTCTATTGCTGCCAAGCATTGGGCATCTAGCAATACGCCAGGCAGCGCCGGCACTTTCAGTTTGTTGGTGCGTTAACCACTATGCGCCGTCGCCGTCCCAATTATCCGTAGCGGGAAGGCTTCCACCATCTTCAGCTTCCCCCTGCGGGTCGAAAAAACCCCCGGCGATTTCCCCGCCGGGGGTTTTGCTTTTGTCGCAGCCGCGCGCCGGCGCCTGCCGCGCATCTTGCCGCCGGATCTCGGCGGCACTCTGAGGAAACAGCAGTCGATTATCAGTCCGCCACGCGCCACGGCCGGTCAGGCGCGTTGTTATTGCCCTGCTGACGGAGGTCCTTGTCATCGCGAGTCTCTGATTGTCGGCTCGCTGCCGGCTCGTCGATGCTCTGATCGTCGTAACCGTGCCGACTTGAATAGAATATCAAGCCCATCAGTCCGAAGCCGACCAAGAGCGACAACACGACGCCAAGCATCATGAAGATGTAGCCGGATGCCGGCATCGGCGGTCCGTCGACCGACATCCAGGCGTACGCGGCGTACCACAGCGCTCCCGCCAGGATGCCGAAAAGAACCACGACCAATACGATTGTGCCAAAGGTCCACCGTGCGGAGCTCGGCGCGGTGCTCAATGGGTTGGTCCGCTCGATTGTCGCCTTGTCCATGGCCCCTAGATAGGTGCGCGGCGGCCGATTGTCAGCCGCGCCCCCTTCCGGAGACTCTCGATTTAGGAGGCCATCGCGGCTTGCAGATTGGCGTCGATTTTGTCGAGGAACCCCGTCGTGGTCAGCCACTTCTGATCGGGTCCGACCAGCAACGCCAGATCCTTGGTCATGAACCCGGATTCGACGGTGCCGACGGTGACCTTTTCCAGTGTTGCGGCGAACTTCGCCAGTTCCGCGTTGTTGTCGAGCTTGGCGCGGTGAGCGAGCCCGCGCGTCCAGGCGAAGATCGAGGCGATCGAGTTGGTCGAAGTCTCGCGGCCCTTCTCGTGCTCGCGATAATGCCGCGTGACGGTGCCGTGAGCGGCCTCGGCCTCCACCACTTTGCCGTCCGGCGTGGTCAGCACCGAGGTCATCAGGCCGAGCGAGCCGTAACCCTGCGCCACGGTGTCCGACTGCACGTCGCCGTCGTAATTCTTGCAGGCCCAGACATAACCGCCCGACCATTTCAGCGCCGCGGCGACCATGTCGTCGATCAGCCGGTGCTCGTAAGTGAGCTTCTTCTCCGCGAACTTGTCCTTGAACTCGGCGTCGAAGACTTCCTGGAAGATATCCTTGAAGCGTCCGTCATAGACTTTGACGATGGTGTTCTTGGTCGACAAATAAAGCGGATAGCCGCGGTTGAGCGCGAAATTCATCGAGGCGCGGGCGAAATCACGGATCGAGTTGTCGAGGTTGTACATCGCCATGGCGACGCCGGCGCCGGGAAACTGGAACACCTCGCGCTTGATCTCCTTGCCGTCGTCGCCGACGAAAGTGAGGTAGAGCTTGCCCTTGCCCGGGATCTTGTAATCGGTGGCGCGGTACTGGTCGCCATAGGCGTGGCGGCCGATGATGATCGGCTTAGTCCAGCCGGGAACGAGCCGCGGCACGTTCCGGCAGATGATCGGCTCGCGGAAAATGACGCCGCCGAGGATGTTGCGGATGGTGCCGTTCGGCGACCGGTACATTTCGTGCAGATTGAATTCCTTCACCCGCGCCTCGTCCGGCGTGATGGTGGCGCATTTAATCGCAACCCCGACCTTCTTGGTCGCTTCGGCCGCGTCGATGGTGATCTGGTCGCGGGTCTCGTCACGCTTCTGGATGCTGAGATCGAAATACATCAGGTTGATGTCGAGATAGGGATAGATCAGCTTGTCCTTGATGTATTGCCAGATGATCCGGGTCATCTCGTCGCCGTCCATCTCGACGACGGGGTTGGTAACCTTGATTTTCGCCATGGAGCTTCGATCCGGTTGGAACGCGGTCGGTTGCGGGTTCGGATGGGCAGTGATCAGACGCGCGCTCGGATAACGCCACCCCGGCAGGTGCGGCGAACTCTATAGCATTGACCTTCTCGCCCGTAAAAGCCGCGTTGGCTTATCCAAGGCGCGCCGCGTCAGAGCGCGGCGAGCGCGGCGTTGAGCGTGGCGCTCGGCCGCATCGCGGCCGACGTCTTGGCGGAATCGGGCAGGTAGTAACCGCCCGTGTCGACCGGCTTACCTTGCGCTCCAATCAGTTCGCTATTGATCTTGGCCTCGTTTCTGGCGAGCGTCTCGGCGAGCGGTTTGAACCGGGCTTGCAGCTCCGCGTCCTTGGTCTGTGCGGCCAGTGCCTGCGCCCAGTAAAGGGCGAGGTAGAAGTGGCTGCCACGATTGTCGATTTCGCCGACCCTGCGCGCAGGATTGCGGTTGAACTCGAGGAACTTGCCGATGGCGGTGTCGAGCGTCTCGGCGAGAACCTGCGCCTTGGCGTTCTTGTAGGTCTGCGCCAGATGTTCGAGCGACGCGCCCAGCGCGAGAAACTCGCCGAGCGAATCCCAGCGCAGATAGCCCTCTTGCTGAAACTGCTCAACGTGCTTGGGCGCCGAGCCGCCGGCACCGGTCTCGAAGAGACCGCCGCCCGCCAACAGCGGAACGATCGATAGCATCTTGGACGAGGTGCCGAGTTCCATGATCGGAAAAAGGTCGGTCAGATAATCACGCAGCACGTTGCCGGTGACGGAGATCGTGTCCTGCCCCTTGCGGATGCGATCGAGCGAAAACTTGATTGCTTCGACCGGCGCCAGAATGCGGACGTCGAGCCCCGCGGTGTCTTGTTCTTTCAGGTGCTTCTCGACCTTGGCGATCACCTGGGCGTCGTGCGCGCGCTTGGCGTCGAGCCAGAACACCGCCGGAGCGCCGGTGAGGCGCGCGCGGCGCACGCCAAGCTTGACCCAGTCCCGGATCGGCGCATCCTTGACCTCGCACATGCGGAAGATGTCTCCGGCCTCGACCGGACGCTCAAGCAGCACCTTGCCGTCATCGGCGACGACGCGGACCGTTCCCTTCGTGGGAACTTCGAACGTCTTGTCGTGCGAGCCGTATTCCTCCGCCTGCTGCGCCATCAGCCCCACGTTCGGAACCGAGCCCATGGTCTTGGGATCGAATGCGCCGTGGGCCTTGCAGTCCTCGATGACCGTCTGAAACAGCCTCGCGTAGGCGCGATCCGGGATTACGGCCTTGACGTCGTGCAGCTTGCCGTCGGCGCCCCACATGCGGCCGGATTCGCGGATCATCGTCGGCATTGAAGCGTCGATGATCACGTCGCTGGGCACGTGCAGGCATGTGATCCCTTTGTCGGAATTGACCATGGCGAGGCCGGGCCGTTTCGCGTATTCGGCGGCGATGTCGGCCTTGATCGCTGCTTTTTCGGCTGCCGGCAGCGTTTCGATCTTCGTCAAGAGATCGCCGAAGCCATTGTTGAGATTGACACCGAGACGCTTCAGCGTGGCGGCGTGCTTCTCGATCACATCGGCGAAGAATACGGAAACGACGTGGCCGAACACGATGGGATCGGCGATCTTCATCATGGTCGCCTTCACGTGCAGTGAGAACAGCACGCCTTCCTTCTTTGCGGCTTCGATCTGCTCGGCAAAGAAGGCGCGCAGCGCCTTGCGGCTCATCACCGCCGCGTCGATGATCTCGCCGGCCTGAAGCGGCGTCTTCGCCTTCAGGACCGTGACGGCGCCGTCGGCGCCGACCAGCTCGATGCGGGCGTTGGTCGCCGACGCAACGGTGGTCGCAATTTCCGAGCCGTAGTAATCGCCGCCCGACATGTACGCGACATGCGATTTGGAGTCGGAACTCCAGGCGCCCATCTTGTGCGGATTGTTGCGGGCGTATTGCTTGACGGCGCCGGCGGCGCGGCGGTCGGAATTGCCCTCGCGCAATACCGGGTTGACGACGCTGCCGAACACCTTGGCGTAGCGAGACTTGACGTCCTTCTCGGCCTCCGTCGTCGCGTTGTCCGGATAGTCTGGAATGTCGTAACCCTTGCCTTGCAGTTCCTTGATCGCGGCCTTGAGCTGCGGGATCGAGGCGGAGATGTTAGGCAGCTTGATGATGTTGGCCTCGGGCCTCATCGCGAGTTCGCCGAGTTCGGCGAGTTCGTCGTTGATGCGCTGCGCAGGGGTGAGCTTTTCGGGGAAATTGGCGAGGATGCGGCCGGCCAGCGAGATGTCCTTCAGCTTCATGGACACACCCGCCGCTCCCACGAAGGCTTCGACGATCGGCAGCAGGGAATAGGTCGCAAGCGCCGGGGCTTCATCGACCTTTGTCCACATGATTTCGAGATCTGGCATGCTTGCACCTCTGGTCGCCGTGCCTTGGGCCGACCGGAAACTGAACATTGGCGAGCGCGCTGACCGCGGGCCCTCAAATGAATTGTTCTCGGCGCGGACATCGCCAACCGGGAATTCGACTGACGGGAGTTCGGCGCGCGCCCTATAGCATTCGCACTGCGTCGGCAAAAGCCTTGTCGGCAGGTGCGAGATAACCGCCGGCGGACGCAGCCGCTTGACGCAAGCGGCCGGCTTGGGCAGGGGCTGCGCCTTCAGGGCATTTGCCCGCCCAGGAGCACTGCATGCCAGGCGCCGGCACCGACAAGACCAAGCGCTGGGTCGAGACGCCCGGTCCGGCGGTGATCCTGGTCGAGCCCCAGCTTGGCGAGAATATCGGCGCCGCGGCCCGCGCCATGGCGAATTTCGGACTGTCCCAACTCAGACTGGTCAAGCCGCGCCAAGCCTGGCCCAACGACAAGGCCAGGATGATGGCGGCCGGCGCCGATCATATTCTCAACAGCGCCGCGCTTTACGATACGCTGGCGGCGGCGATCGCCGATTGCAGCTTCGTCCTCGCCACGACCGCGCGCGCCCACGACCAGGCCAAGCCGGTCATCGGACCACAGCAGGCCGCCACCGAAATCGCGCCGCGCATCGCCGGCGGCGAGACGGTCGCCCTTCTGTTCGGCCGCGAGCGCAACGGGCTCGAAAATGACGAGGTGGCGCTGGCCGACCGCATCGTCACTCTGCCGGTCAATCCGGCCTTCGCCTCGCTCAATCTGGCGCAGGCGGTGGTGATCATGGCCTATGAATGGTTCAAGCTTGCCGGCAGCGGGCTGCCTTTCGCCATGCCGCAAAAATCGAGCAGCGCGCCGAAGCAGCAGCTTTTGGCGTTCTTTGCCTCGCTCGAGCGCGAGCTGGAGAAAGTCGAGTTTTTTCGGCCGCCCGACAAGCGCGAAACCATGCAGATCAACCTGCGCAATATTTTCACCCGCATGCGGCCCACGCAGCAGGACATCCAGACACTGCACGGCGTGATCACGGCAATCGCGGAAGGCCGCAAAGGGCCGGCGCGCGGCGGCGTGCTCGACGGCGAAGAGGCCGAGATGCTGCGCGCGCTGCTTGCCGAGCATGGCTCGGGTCGCGTGCCAAAGGAGCGCGGACCGGTGCGCGGACTGGCGCGGCTGCTTCGCCGCAACCCGACCGATGCCGAGCGGGCGCTGTGGCAGGCGCTCACCAATGACCGGCGTTTTGCCGGCCGCGGCTTTAAGCGTCAGACGCCGGTCGGGCAACATATCTGCGATTTCGTCTCGTTTCCGCTCCGCCTCGTCGTCGACCTCGTGCCTGCGGACGAAAGCACCGCAGCGGCCGCGGCGCGCTCGGAGAAAAACGCATGGCTCCAGGCACACCATTATACGGTCGTTCCGCTATTTGCCGGCGATATCGAGTCTGATATGGCGGCGGCGCTCGATCGGATCGACCAAGCCATCGGTCGCTCCAAGATTAGTCAATGTTGAGTGACAAGTCTTGGCGGCTCGCCAAGTCACATTGAGCGATGGCACGACGCGAGCGGATGCGGCACCGCGCCGAGGGATCACAATCGAACATGCAATTGGCGAATTCAAAGGCGCGCTACGGCACCGTTCCCCAGGCCGTGCACTGGCTCACCGCGCTTTTTGTGACTTGCGGTTTCCTACTCGGCCAGTTCGGTGACGTTTTTCCGAAGGGTCCCGCACGCGAATTCGGGCTGCTCGTGCATATGACATTGGGGCAGCTGGTGCTGGCGCTGCTGCTCGTTCGGCTGTTGTGGCGGCAAGTCAATCCGCCGCCGCCACCGGAGGCTACCCCGTTCGGCCGGTTGATCGAGATTGCTGCAAAGGCGAGCCACTTCACGCTTTACGGCTTGCTCCTCGTCGTGCCTTTGCTGGGCATGATCGTTCAACTCAAGCGCGGCAACGAACTGCCGATCCTCGCCATCTGGCACCTGCCGTCGCCATGGCCGGTCGACCGCAACCTGGCGCGCAGCATTCTTTCGCTGCACGGTACGCTTGCCGACGCGCTTTTGATTCTCGCCGGCATTCACGCCTGCGCCGCACTGGTGCATCATTGGGTCTGGCGCGACCGCACGCTGACGCGCATGCTGCCGGGTGCGCCCTCGGCGCCGCGCCGTTCCGGTCGCCGCGCCGCCCGGCAAGCTAGCCCTTGATCACCTTGAGCGCGGCCGCCGCGCCGGCGCGCAGCATGCCGAGATCGCTCGATACCGCGAGGAATTTCACGCCGCGCTTGGCGAGCGCCGCGGCGCGCTCGGCAGAGTGGCAATAAGCGCCGGGAATTTTTTTGGCCTTTTGTGCGCCTGCGATCATCCGCTCAAGTTCCGCGTCGACTTCCTTGGATAGCGGGTCGACGTTTTTGCCTTCCGACAACGCAATCGACAGATCAGAGGGGCCGAGGAAAAAGCCGTCGATTCCCGGCGTGGCGATAATCGCTTCGAAGTTCTGCAGCGCCGTGCGCGTCTCGATCATGGCGAGCGTCACCACGTGGTCGTTGGCCTCGCGCAAATAGGTCGCCATATCCGACACGCCGCCGAGCGTCATCGCGCGGTGCGGGCCCCAGCTCCGCTCGCCGAGCGGCGGGAACTTCGCCGCCGCCGCGAAGGCGCGGGCATCGGCCGGCGTATTGATCATCGGCGCGATAATACCCTCGGCGCCGAAGTCGAGCGCCCGGCTCACCAAGGCAAAATCGCCGAGCGGAACGCGCACGATCGGAGCGGCGCCGCCTTGCCGGACCGCGGCGATGCCGGCAAGGATGCCGGCGACGTCCCATAGGCCGTGCTGACTTTCAATCGTCACGGCAGGAAATCCGTCGCGTGCCAGCGTCTCGGCGACAATCGGATAGGGCAGGCCGCACCAGCCGGAGAACACCGTCTCTCCGGCGCGCAGCCGCTGGGCGAGAGTGAAGGCGGGGATGGCCATGGTCAGCGTTTCCAATCGCTATTGTGGGGTTTTCGGTCGCCGGCTTGGTTAACGGCCGGCCTTGATGTCGCCGACTGCCTTCGCCATCAATTCGTTCATGGTGCGGACGATCTGATGATCGGACTGCGCAACACCCTTGGCATCGAAATCCTTGCGGATTTTTTCGACGATGCTGGGCTCGGCTTTGCCATCGATCGCCGCCATCACCATGCCGAGCGCATAGCTGTCGGCTTCGGCCCCGGAAAGTCCGAGCTTTTCCGCCGCCCACAGCCCGAGCAGCTTGTTACACCGCGCGGTCGCCTTGAATTTCAGTTCCTCATCGTGCGCGAATTGCTTTTCGAAGGCATCTTCGCGCTTGTCGAATGTCGTCATGGGCCTCGCCCTCGCGCGTGGAACTCTGTATTTTGCTTGCCGCCTTGCATAATGAGGCTGGGCCGTCAAGGCAACCGCATTGAAGTGCGCAGTTCGACGTTGCGGGAAGCCTCGCGCGGGTCTATGTCGATTGTACTCCGCGGCACCATCGGTTAGCTTTCGTGACGCGGAGGGGCCGCTGAATTGAGTTGCGCGCAAGTACCGTAGCAGCCCGCCGCCGCCGCGGATCTCGACATCCGAAAATGGAGCCACGGCATTCCCATGGATTTCACCAAACCCCGGTACACTCCGATGAGCCGCCGTCGCCGCATCTACGAAGGCAAGGCGAAGGTCCTCTATGAAGGGCCCGAGCCCGGAACGCTGATCCAGCATTTCAAGGACGACGCGACCGCGTTCAATGCCAAGAAGCACGAGGTGATCGAAGGCAAGGGGGTCCTCAACAATCGGATCTCCGAATACATCTTCCAGCACCTTAACGATATCGGCGTTCCCACCCACTTCATCCGCCGGCTCAACATGCGCGAGCAACTGATTCGCGAAGTTGAAATCATTCCGCTCGAAGTTTGCGTGCGCAATATCGCGGCGGGCTCGCTGTCAACCCGGCTCGGCATCGAAGAGGGCACGCAACTGCCGCGTTCGATCATCGAGTTCTATTACAAGAACGATCAGCTCAACGATCCGATGGTGTCGGAAGAGCACATCACCGCGTTCGGCTGGGCGACGCCGCAGGAGATCGACGACATCATGTCGCTGGCGATCCGCGTCAACGACTTCTTATCCGGGCTGTTCCTCGGCGTCGGCATCCGTCTTGTCGATTTCAAGATGGAGACCGGCCGGCTTTGGGAGAACGATCTGATGCGGATCGTAGTCGCTGACGAAATTTCTCCAGATTCCTGCCGGCTGTGGGACATCAAGTCGAACGAGAAGCTCGACAAGGATCGCTTCCGCCGCGATCTCGGCGGCTTGCTCGAGGCTTATACCGAAGTGGCCAAGCGGCTCGGCATCATGAGCGAGGGCGAGCGGCCGCAAGGCACCGGACCGATCCTGGTCAAGGGCTAAGGCCGTGGCACGCGATATCACCATCGGCCTCGTCGTTCCGTTTGCGACCGACGAGGTGCCGTTCGAAGGCCCCATTATGTATCCCGGCGTGCGTTTCATTCCGCGTGGCGTCGGCGTGCGCGCGCTCACGCCGGAAGGTTATGAGGCGGCTTGGAATGGAATCCTGCCCGCTGCGGAGTACCTGGCGAAGCAGGGTGTCGATGCCATTATGGTCATCGGCACTTCGCTGACGTTCTACCGAGGGCCTGAGGCGCATGCGCAATTGCTCAAGGACCTGCGCGAGCGCACCGGGCTGCCCGTGAGCACCATGAGCCAGGCGCTTATCGACGGGCTGCGCGAGATGGGCGCCAAGCGTGTCGCCATCGCGACAGCCTATACCGACGTCGTCAATCGCAAGCTCAAGGAGCTTTTGGAGGCGGCCGGCGTCGAGGTGCTGTCGCTCGAATGCTTCAACCTTCTTGAATTCAACGCGCCGCATAAAATGACCGAGGCCGAGATCATTTCGCTCAGCGACACTGCCGTCGCCAAGGCGAACGCCGCCAAGGCCGCAGGCGCCGAGGCCATCCTGATCTCCTGCGGGGGTTTGCGTACCCTCGGTGTGGCCGAGCCGCTGGAGGCGAGCCACGGCATCCCCGTCGTCTCGTCGGCGACGGCGGCGTTCTGGGCGGCGATGCGTCTCGTCGGCGAAAGCGGACACGTAGACGGCTATGGCCGGCTGTTCGAACAATCCAGCGAGCCGGTGAATTAAGCCAGGTGCTTGGTTGCGGGGCTTGCGATTCCTACCTATGAATGGTCATGAAAGCCCGCGTTACGGTTACGCTGAAATCCGGCATCCTCGATCCGCAAGGTAAGGCCATCGAGGGCGCCCTGCGTTCGCTGGGCGTCGGCGGAGTCGCCAGCGTGCGCCAAGGCAAGGTCTTCGATATCGAAATCGAGGGCACTGATCGCGCTGCCGCGGAAGCGGCGCTGAAATCGGCCGCGGAAAAGCTTCTCGCCAATACCGTCATCGAGAATTACCGGATCGAGGTGACGGGATGAAGTCGGCCGTCCTCGTATTCCCCGGAATCAATCGCGAGCGTGATATGGCGCGCGCGCTCAAGCTCATGTCCGGTCGCGAACCGGCGATGATCTGGCACGCCGATCACGAGCTGCCCGCGGGCACCGACCTGGTGGTCATTCCGGGCGGCTTCTCCTATGGCGATTATCTGCGCTGCGGCGCCATCGCGGCGCGTGCGCCGATCATGGACGCGGTGCGCGCCTTCGCCGCCAAGGGCGGGCTGGTGCTGGCGGTGTGCAACGGCTTTCAGATCGCCTGCGAGGCGGGGCTTTTGCCCGGCGTGCTGATGCGCAATGCGCAGCTTCGCTTTATCTGCCGCGATGTCTATCTCCGGGTCGAGCGCTCCGATACCGCGTTTACCCGCGGCTACAATGCCGGCCAAGTGATCCGCGTGCCGGTGGCGCACGGCGAGGGCAATTACATCGCCGATGGCGAGACCATCGCCCGACTGGAAGGCGAGGGCAGGGTGCTGTTTCGCTATTCCTCGCCGGACGGCATGGTCGACCCCAACTGGAACCATAACGGCGCCATGAACGCTATCGCCGGCATCATCAACAGCCGGGGCAATGTGCTCGGCATGATGCCGCACCCGGAGAATCACGTCGAAGCCGCCATGGGCCGGACCGACGGCCGCGGCCTCTTCGCAGGGCTTGTGGATCACTTTAAGCTGGCGGCGTGACTTCGCCTTTTCCATATGGGAGAGGGAAGTGAACCGAGCGTGCCTGTGATCTCCAACGAGCCTGCCATTACGCCCGAGCTGATCGCTGAGCACGGCCTCAAGCCGGACGAATACGAGCGCATCGTCAAGCTGATCGGCCGCGAGCCGAGCTTCACCGAGCTCGGCATTTTCTCGGCGATGTGGAACGAGCATTGCTCGTATAAATCCTCAAAAATCCATCTGCGCACGCTGCCGACCAGGGCGCCTTGGGTGATCCAGGGGCCGGGTGAGAATGCCGGCGTTATCGATATCGGCGACGGGCTCGCGGTCGTGTTCAAGATGGAGAGCCACAACCACCCGAGCTATATCGAGCCTTATCAGGGCGCCGCGACCGGCGTCGGCGGCATTTTGCGCGACGTTTTCACTATGGGCGCGCGGCCGATTGCCTGCCTCAATGCGCTCTCCTTCGGCGATCCGAAGAATCCGCGGACGCGTTCGCTGGTTTCCGGTGTGGTCGCCGGCATCGGCGGCTACGGCAATTCGTTCGGTGTGCCGACCGTCGGCGGCGAAGTGCGGTTCGACCGCCGCTACGACGGCAATATCCTGGTCAACGCCATGGCTGTTGGTTTGGCCGAGAAGGATAAGCTGTTTTATTCCGCGGCTTCCGGCGTCGGCATGCCGATCGTCTATCTCGGCTCGAAAACCGGGCGCGACGGCATCCATGGCGCCACTATGGCTTCGGCCGAGTTCGGCGCCGACGCCGAGGAGAAGCGACCGACTGTGCAGGTCGGCGACCCGTTCTCGGAAAAGCTTTTGCTCGAGGCCTGCCTTGAAATCATGGCCAAGGGCTGTGTCATCGCCATTCAGGACATGGGCGCGGCGGGGCTAACCTGTTCGGCGGTCGAGATGGGCGCCAAGGGCGATCTCGGCGTCTCCCTCGATCTCGACAACGTGCCGTGCCGCGAGACCGGCCTGAGCGCCTACGAGATGATGCTCTCGGAGAGCCAGGAGCGCATGCTCATGGTGCTCAAGCCGGAGAAGGAGAAAGAAGCCGAGGCAATTTTCCGCAAATGGGGCCTCGATTTTGCAATCGTTGGCAAGACCACGCCGACCAAGCGCTTTGTCGTCCGCCACGGCGGCGCGGTGATGGCCGATCTACCGATCAAGGAATTGGGCGACGAGGCCCCGGTTTACGAACGTCATTTCATTCAGAACAAGCGGCTACCCATCATCGAGGCGGCTTCGGTCATGCCGCCGATGCCCAATGCCGATGCGCTCGACAATCTGATCGGCTCGCCGGACCTTTGCTCGAAACGCTGGGTCTGGGAGCAATACGACCACATCATTCTCGGCAATACCGTGCAGCGGCCGGGCGGGGATGCCGCCGTGGTCCGCATCAACGAAGGGCCGAAGGCGCTGGCGCTGACCTCCGACGTCACGCCGCGCTACTGCGAGGCGGATTTGTTCGTCGGCGGCAAACAGGCCGTCGCCGAAGCCTGGCGCAATCTCACCGCGGTCGGTGCGCAGCCGCTGGCGATCACCGATAATCTCAATTTCGGCAATCCGGAGCGGCCGGAGACCATGGGCCAGTTCGTCGGCTGCGTGCGCGGCATCGGCGAAGCCTGCCGCGCGCTCGATTTCCCGGTCGTGTCCGGAAACGTCTCGCTCTACAACGAGACCAACGGCCGCGCCATTCTGCCGACGCCGACGATCGGCGGTGTCGGGCTCCTCGATCAATTTACAAAATCGATGACGCTTGCCTTCAAGGGCGAAG
Source organism: uncultured Alphaproteobacteria bacterium (assembly GCA_963731805.1). GTDB lineage: Bacteria > Pseudomonadota > Alphaproteobacteria > Rhizobiales > Xanthobacteraceae > BOG-931. The sequence continues at coordinate 149,238 of CAVSWY010000019.1, read as the reverse complement.
GCGAGGCGATCCTACTGATCGGCGAGACCCGCGGCTGGCTCGGCCGCTCGGTTTATCTGCGCGACATTTGCGGCCGCGAGGAGGGGGCGCCGCCGCCGGTCGACCTCGCCGCCGAGCGCCGCCACGGCGATTTTGTCCGGGGGCTAATCCGCGCTGGCGCGGTGACGGCGGTGCACGACGTGTCCGACGGCGGACTTTTGATCGCGCTCGCCGAAATGGCGATGGCGTCCGGCATCGGCGCCGTTTTGCAGGCGCCGTCCAGCATTCCACCGCACGCGTTCTGGTTCGGCGAAGATCAGGCCCGCTATATCGTCACTGCCAAGGATGCCCATAGCGTCACGCGGCAGGCCACGGATGCCGGCGTGCCGCTCCTGCATCTCGGTGCGACCGGCGGCGCCGTGCTCGCGGTTGACGGCGAGCGGCCGCTTCGGGTCGCCGAATTGAAGCAACGCTTCGAGGCGTGGCTGCCGGCTTACATGTCCGGGCAGACGTAAGCCGGCTTCCGAATTCTGGCTGCTATGGCCGGCTGACGCGCGCGAGCGCCTCATAACATGTGGGCGACAGGCTCGCGGCCTTGACGGCGAGACAGTCGAGCACGGCCGGACTGATCGGCGGCAGGCCCGAACATAATCTCACCGTGTCACCCTGGCAGATCGCCATGATCATCATGCGCCGCCGCGGCAACATCGGCCGCAAGACGAGCGGCGGTATCGTCGGTGCGGCCGGCGCCGCTGCGACTGCGGGAGGCGCTGCCGGCGGCGCTGCGGCCGGGGGCCGGGCCACCATCTTCGGGACCGGGGCCGGTCTCGCGGCCAGGGGCTTGCTGCCGGCCGGCGCCACAGGTGCCGATGCGACGGGTGCTGCGGGGGCCGACGCGGCAGGAGCGGGCGGTGGGGCGGGCGCCGCAACGGTGGCAGGCGCAGGCGCCGGCGAGATTGCGCTGACCGCGGCCTGGCAGCCCCCAGAAAGCTTGGCGAGGTTGCGCTTAAGGCAGTCGAGCGCGTCCTTGCCGCCTGGCTGCACGCCGGAGCAGTTTGCCATGAAATCGGACCGGCAGGACGAGCGGATGGCATCGCGCTGCGCCTGGGTGGGCTGCTGCGCGGCAACGGGATTGAGCAAAATAACGCTCAAGAGCACAGTGAGAGGAGCTGACGCTCTTATAACTGCTACTGTGAATGCCATGGTTCCCCCTTAAATTCACATGGTTTTGCCAGAATGCAGTGACAAGGCGACTATGCATAGTGCAATGTTGCAGCACGGCAATGTCGGGGCGCGCATAGGTTTGACGTTTCATGGCGATGGCCGCGAACGATATCGAGCGCTTGATCCGGGCGAAGATACCGGATGCCGAGGTAACGATTCAGGATCTCGCCGGTGACGGGGATCATTACAAGGCGACTGTCATCGCCGAATTGTTCCGGGGTAAATCCCGCGTCCAGCAGCATCAGATCGTCTATGAGGCGCTGAAAGCCGAAATGGGCGGCAAGCTGCACGCACTGGCGCTGCAGACCGGCGCCCCGGACCGGTGAGTGAGCCGGGCCGGATGCGGCCTTTCCGCTACGTTAGCCACGGGTGGCTTTGCCGGCGTTTTGCGGTACATATATTGCACGGTAACGGGCGAGATTCGGCTCGGGTAAAGGAACCCGTGGCCCGACCAGAGATGACCGCGAAGGGTAATTTCCATGTCCATCGAGCAATTCATCGACAACCAGGTCAAGGCCAACGACGTCGTGCTGTTCATGAAGGGCACGCCGCAATTTCCGATGTGCGGCTTCTCCGGCCAGGTCGTGCAAATCCTCGACTATCTGGGGGTCGCCTATACCGGACTGAACGTCCTCGAAAACGACGAACTGCGCGGCGGTATCAAGTCGTATTCGAACTGGCCGACCATTCCGCAGCTTTACGTCAAAGGCGAATTCGTCGGCGGCTGCGATATCGTGCGCGAAATGTTTCAAGCCGGCGAGCTGCAGTCCCTGCTGAAGGACAAGGGCGTCCCGGTCAAGGAAAGCGCACAAGCCTCGTAGTTCGTTTGGCGGCAACGCATAGCGCGTAGCGAAGAGCCCGGATTCCCTAATGGCTGTTCGTGCGGAATTTGCACGGTTGGCGGTTAGGGGATCCGGGCTCGCCGTTAGATGGCGGTCCGGAATGACGGAAAATCAGCGCGAATAATATTCGACGACGAGGTGCGGTTCCATCTGCACCGGATACGGCACGTCGGTCGGCGCCGGCACTCGGGCTAGCTTCGCCGTCTGCTTGGAGTGATCGACCTCGATATAGTCGGGCACGTCGCGCTCGCCGAGCGCATTGGCTTCGAGCACTAAAGCGAGCTGCTTCGACTTCTCCTTGACCTCGATCTCGTCGCCGACCTTGACGCGGTAACTGGCGATCGTCACGCGCTTGCCGTTCACCTTGATATGGCCGTGGCTGATGAACTGCCGCGCGGCGAAAACGGTGGGTACGAATTTTGCGCGATAGATCACGGTATCGAGCCGGCGTTCCAGGAGCGCGATCATGTGGGCGCCGGTATCGCCCTTGAGCCGCCTGGCCTCGTCGTAGATGCCGTGGAAATGCCGCTCCGACATATTGGCGTAATAGCCCTTGAGCTTCTGCTTGGCGCGCAATTGCACGCCATAGTCGGACAGCTTGCCCTTGCGGCGCTGGCCGTGCTGGCCGGGCCCGTATTCGCGTTTGTTGATCGGTGACTTCGGCCGGCCCCAGATGTTCTCGCCCATCCGCCGGTCGATCTTGTACTTCGCCTCATGGCGCTTGGTCATTCGCGTCCTCGCTCAAAATGAGAGATTGCTGAGGATCGCGCCCTCCTCCTGTCCCGGCCTGTAACCGGAACCGACAGGCTTGCAGCCGAAGCGCCGGCTCAAACCGCGGGTCGCGAAACACCGCGCGGGCCCATTGGGCCCGCGAAGTGGCCGGTATCTAGGGGGAAACCCGTGCGGTGTCAAACCGGGGGTCGAACCGGCGCTGGATCAACCGGAGAGTGGATGCAACCGGCCGGCCCGAGGTGAAAATAGTCGTGATCGATCCGGTGCCGCCATTGGCGCTGGTCGGCCCGATAAGGTCTACGACTCGCCGCGCGATGGCCGGCGCCGGATCGATGAAATTTACCGGCCATGGCGCAAGCTGCCGCAGGCGATGCAGCAGCAGCGGATAGTGGGTGCAGGCGAGCACAATGGTGTCGGTCCGCTTGTCGTCGTCAAGAAAACAGGGCGCGATCTCGGCACGGATTTCGGCGTCGCCGACCGGCGCGCCGTCGAGCTCGGCCTCGGCATAACCGGCGAGCTTGGTCGACCCGACCAGCGTTACTACGCAGTCTCGCGCATAATCGCGAATGAGCGCGCGGGTATATTCACGCTTCACAGTCGCGTCGGTGCCGAGCACGGAGACGCGCTTGTTCACTGAGCCGGCGCAGGCCGGCTTGATCGCCGGCACCGTGCCGACGAATGGCACTGCAAATTTCTTGCGCAGCTCCGCCAGCACGATGGTCGATGCGGTGTTGCAGGCGATGACCACAAGATCGGGGCGGTGTGCCGCGATGAGTGCGTCCATCAGCCCGACGACGCGGGTGATGAGCGCGGTCTCCTCGATCGCTCCGTAGGGAAATGCCGCATCGTCGGCGACATAAACGTAATCGGCATCGGGACGCGCCGCCACGACCTCACGATAAACGGTGAGGCCGCCGATTCCGGAATCGAACATCAGAATGGTTTTACGTTCAGTCATCGCGCCAACTTACCTCAACGCGCGATGTTTTAACTCAAGCCGTCAGGCTTTCCACCAGCCGTGGGCCATCTTTCGGATTGGCGTTCTTCTGTTCTTGCACCTTGGGCTGCTCCGTGACCGGCGCAACAAGTCCGCTCACTGCGGTAAAGGTCAAGATCAGAATGACCGCTAGATCGCCGTCATGAAATCTGGCGAAGGCGACTGCGCCCATCAGATAGGCCCAGAACGGAAAAGCGATCGTGGAGACGATAGCGTTGAGGATCCAGGCGTCGCCATCCTCGCGCACGTACCAGCAAAACAGCGGCGTCAAAATCAAGCCGACCAGGAGCGCGCCGACCGCGATGGTGGTGACCGAAAGCCCTGCCATAATGGCAGTGCCGTTACCGGCAGCCACAGCCTGCGCCAGAATGGCATTGACCAGCATCGAGCCGCCGATGATCTCGGCCGGAATGTATTTGACCAACCGGGTCAGATAATCGTCGCCGGGCTCGCTAGCGGCCACCGGCTGCGCACGCGATTGGAACATGCCGCCGAAGTCGGAACTTTGCGCCGGCGCGGCCTCCGGCAGTTTTGGCTTGCGTACCAAACGGCCCATGACCCTCTCCTCCGTCGGTTGTGCGAACCTACGTCAGGCGGCCGAGTTGGGCAAGAAGAGGAAACCCCTGAAATTACTGTAGTATGCCAGAATATGGTTAACGGCGCTCAGGCCCGGCCGAACACCCGGGCGAAGATCGTGTCGACTTGCGCCATGTGGAAATCGAGATCGAAATTGGCTTTCAGCTCCGCTTCGCTCAAATGCTTGCGCACGTCCGGATCGGCATTGAGCAGCGCCAGAAAATCGCCTTCGCCGGCCCACACCTTCATGGCGTTGCGCTGCACCAGCCGATAGGCGTCCTCGCGCGCCACGCCTTTTTGCGCCAATGCGAGCAGAACGCGTTGCGAATGCACCAGGCCGCCGAGCCGGTCTAGGTTCTTTCGCATATTCTCCGGATAGACGATGAGCTTGTCGATGACCCCGGCGAGGCGAGCCAGCGCAAAATCGAGCGTGACCGTCGCGTCCGGGCCGATCATGCGCTCGACCGAAGAATGCGAAATGTCGCGTTCGTGCCACAGCGCGACGTTCTCCAGCGCCGGCACGACATAAGCGCGCGCCATCCGCGCCAGTCCGACAAGATTTTCCGACAGGACCGGATTGCGCTTGTGCGGCATGGCGGAAGAGCCTTTTTGCCCTTCCGAGAAAAACTCCTCCGCCTCCAACACTTCGGTGCGCTGCAAGTGGCGGATTTCGGTAGCGAGGCGCTCGATCGAAGCCGCGACCACGCCGAGCGTGGCGAAATACATGGCATGGCGGTCGCGCGGAATGATTTGAGTCGAGATCGGCTCGACCGCGAGCCCCATTTTCTTCGCCACATAGGCTTCGACGCGCGGATCGACCTGCGCGAAAGTGCCCACCGCGCCGGAGATCGCGCAGGTCGCGACCTCCTTGCGCGCCAATTCGAGGCGCGACCGGGCGCGGGAGAACTCGGCGAAGGCGACGGCGAGCTTGAGCCCGAACGTGGTCGGTTCGGCATGGATGCCGTGCGAGCGGCCGATGGTCGGCGTGAATTTGTATTCGCGGGCGCGCCGCTCCAGCGCCGCCAAAAGCGCGTCGACGTCGGCAAGGAGAATATCGGCGGCGCGAACGAGCTGCACGTTCAGGCAAGTGTCGAGCACGTCGGACGAGGTCATGCCGAGATGCACGAAGCGCGCATCCGGGCCGACGATTTCGGCGAGATGGGTGAGGAAGGCGACGACGTCGTGCTTGACCTCGCGCTCGATCTCGTCGATGCGCGAGGTATCGAACTGCGCCGCTTGGCCCTTTTCCCAGATGGTCTTGGCCGCCGATTTCGGGATCATGCCGAGCTCGGCCATGGCGCTGGCGGCGTGCGCCTCGATCTCGAACCAGATGCGAAACCGCGTCTCCGGCGTCCAGATCGCCGCCATTTGCGGGCGGGTGTAGCGGGGGATCATCGGTTGTGCTTCGTGCTCATGCTGCAAACCGCGCGCGGTCGTGGGGTTGCCGATAGTCTACCGGCGTGCCCTTGGGGATGATGCCGGTCGGATTGACTCGCACGATCGAATAATAGCCGATCACGTAATAGCGCGGCTTGACGGTCTCGGCGACGCCGGGCATCGCATAAAGCTCGCGCATATAGTTCAACAGGTTCGGAAAATCGGTGATGCGGTTCCTGTTGCACTTGAACAGCGAGAAATAGGCGACGTCGAAGCGCACCAGCGTCGGGAACAGCCGCCAGTCCGCCTCGGTGACGCGGTTGCCGACCAGATAGCGCTGGCGGCCGAGGCGCGCCTCGATGTCGTCGAGGGTGGCGAACAGCGCGTCATAGGCCTCCTCATAGGCGGCCTGCGATTTGGCAAAACCGCAGCGGTAAACGCCATTATTTACGTTGGCATAGACCTGCGCATTGATGCGATCGATCTCTTCGCGCAGCGGTTTTGGATAAAAATCCGTCGGATCGGCGCCAATGCCAGCGAATTCCGAATTGAGCATGCGGATGATCTCGGAGGACTCGTTGTTGACGATCCGCCGGGTCTTCTTGTCCCACAGCGTCGGCACCGTCACTTTGCCGGTGTAATGGGGATCGCTCGCGGCGTAGGCCTGATGCAAATAGTGGAAACTGTTGACACGGTCGGGCGTGCAGTCGGGGAAGGCGGAATTATCCTCGAATGTCCAGCCTTGCGTCCGCAGGCCGGGGACCGCGATCGACACGCTGATCGCGCCGGTGAGTTTTTTCAGCGCCAGATAGATCTGCGTGCGATGCGCCCACGGGCAGGTGTAGGCGACGTAAAGGTGATAGCGCCCGGCCTCCGCTTTGAAGCCCGACGAGCCGTCCGCCGTGATGCGATCGCGGAATACGCTGTCGACGCGTTGGAAGTTGCCGGCGTTGCCGGTCTCGGCCGGCAAATCTTCATCGCGCCATTGGCCGTCTACGAGTATTCCCATCAGGCAGCCTCCCCGCGGACCAGCGCCGCCGCCTGGCGGATCGCCGCGATATTGACGCGATAGCTCTCGGGCGTCTTGTCCTTGAACACTGCCGAGCCGGCAACGAAGGCATTGGCGCCGGCGCGCGCGGCGAGCGGCGCGACCTCCGGCGTGATACCGCCATCGATCTCGATGTCGACCGGGCGGGCGCCAGCCATGGCGCGTAGATTGCGCACCTTATTGACCGCGTCGGGGATGAACTTTTGTCCGCCGAAGCCGGGATTGACCGACATCACCAGAATAAGATCGACGAGATCGATGACGTGCTCGATTGTGGTCTCGGAGGTGCCGGGATTGAGCGTGACGCCGGCCTTCTTGCCGAGCGCGCGGACCGCTTGCAGCGAGCGATGGATGTGCGGGCCCGCCTCGACATGCACCGTGATGTGATCGGCGCCGGCTTTGGCGAAGGCTTCTAGATAAGGATCGCAAGGCGCGATCATCAGATGCACGTCGAGCGGCTTTTTGGTGTAGGGCCGGATCGCTTTGACGATGTCCGGCCCGATCGAGATGTTGGGCACGAAATGGCCGTCCATGACGTCAACATGGATCCAGTCGGCGCCGGCAGCATCGACCGCGCGGACCTCTTCGCCCAATTTCGCGAAATCGGCGGCGAGGATCGACGGGGCGATGATGAGCGGGCGGGACACTGGATTCTCCAGGACTACGAGTTCGCCTAACACGTCATATCCCCTGGGGCAACGCGCCGAAATCGCGGGAAATAGGTGCAGCTGCTGCGCACTTGCCCGGCCGCGTCGGGCTCGCCACACTCGCATCTCTTACCGTTACGGAGGTTTCGTGGCGCGCACGGATGTCATCGTGTTGGGAGCGGGGATCGTCGGCACCTCTGTCGCGCTGCATCTGGTCAAGCGCGGGCTTTCGGTGGCGCTCCTCGACCGCGGCGGGGCGGGCGAGGGGACCTCCTACGGCAATGCCGGCATTATCGAGGGCAACACCATCTTTCCAGCCGCGTTTCCGTCTGATTGGACGACGCTTGTTCGCATCGCGCTCAAGCGCTCGCCGCTCGCCAATTATCATCTTACATTTTTGCCGCAGATTGCGCCCTGGCTTTTTGCCTTCCGCGAAGCATCGCAGCCGGAGCGGCTTGTCGAGACTGCCCAAGCAATGCGGCCGTTGTTCGCGCGCGCGGTCGCCGAGCACGAGGTGCTTAGCTTGGAATCCGGAGCGGCCAGGTATCTGCGCCGTACCGGCTGGCTCAAGCTCTACCGTACCGATCAAGCCTTTGCCGGGCTTAAGCGCGAACTCGATCTTGCCGCTTCTTTCGGCATCGCCAATGTCCCGCTCGATCGCGACGCGGCGCGCGCGCTCGAACCATCGCTCGCGCCCGTGTTCCGTCACGCCGTGCATTGGACCGGCGCGGTAAGCGTGAGCAATCCGCTGGCGCTGACACGGGCCTATGCCGCGCGCTTTGCGGCGCTCGGCGGCCTGTCGTTCAACGGCGATGCGCGCTCGCTGCATCGCGTCGGTACGCAGTGGCGCGTCGATACCGCATCCGGTCCGCTCGATGCCGGCGAGGTCGTGATCGCGCTCGGCCCGTGGCTGCCGGACGTGCTCGATCCGCTCGGCATTAAGCTGCCGCTCGCGGTCAAGCGCGGCTATCACCGCCATTTCCGTCCGCAAGGCAATGCCGCGCTCGCCCGCCCGGTGCTCGACGCCGAGAATGGCTACGTGCTGGCACCGATGGAGCAGGGCATCCGCGTGACAAGCGGCGTCGAGTTCGCCGCCCGCGACGCAGCGCCGACGCCGGTGCAACTCGAGCGCCTGTTGCCGGCGGCGCATGAACTTTTCCCGCTCGGCGCGCCGGTTGAGGCGCAGCCGTGGCTCGGGGCACGCCCGTGCTTTGCCGATTCACGTCCCGTGATCGGACGCGCGCCGGGCCAAGGTGGACTATGGCTCGCCTGCGGACATGCACATTGGGGACTGACGCTCGGGCCGGCGACCGGCCGGCTTCTGGCCGAGATGATCACCGGTGCGGCGCCGTTTTGCGATCCGCGGCCTTATGCGGCCGAACGGTTTACTCGCTGATCGTCTTGATGACGCTGTTTTCGGGCCGCGTATTGTTGCTCGACGAGTACTTGTCGTCGGCCCGAACCATATCGTCGTATTTTGGAATGGTCGTCACCGCGAACTTCGGCACCAAGCCCACCACTTTGTAACCGGCAAGGTGGAGCTGGTGCAGGATCTCCGGCATCGCTTCCGCCGTGCCGTGCTGGAAGTCATGCATCAGGAGGATGCCTTTGCCGTTTTTGGCAAGCTTGGTCATCACCGATTTGACCACGTCCTCCGGCTTGTGAATCTTGAAATCGAAAGTGTCGATGTCGGTCGAGAAGGTCGCGATGTTGCGGGTGCCGAGATAAGCGATCAGATCGGCCGGCATTTGTAGATCAGGAAAGCGGAAGAACGGCGCCACCGGGCCGCCCGCAGCCGCCATGTGCACGGCGCTCACGCCCATTTCGATCTCTTGCTTGGCCTGTTCGAGATCCTTGGCATAGGGGTTTCTCGCCAAATCCTTGTGCGACCAGGTGTGGCTGCCGACCGTCATTCCGGCATCGACCAATTGCTTGGTCAATTGCGGAGCCCAGGTGGCGTGCTCGCCGATCTCGAAAAAGGTGGCACGGACGCAATTGTCCTGCAGCGCCTTGAGCACCATCGGCGTGTTTTCCGGCCATGGGCCGTCATCGAAGGTTAGCACGACTTCCTTCTCGTGCAGGAAGTCATATTGCTTGAAATGTTCGGTGCCGAATGCCGGGCCGCCCGTGGTGTCGATCTGGACGACCCGCGACATGCCGAGCGCGTCGGGATTGTTGCACTGAGGCAGGGTAGTGGGCCAAAGCGAGGTGCCCGAGCTCGCAGGGGCGGGCGTCGGTGCAGCCGGTGCGGGAGCGCTCGCCGCCGAATTCTGGGCAACAACAAGCTTGGCGGGCGGGGCGGATGGCGCGGCTGACTGCGCAGCGCCGGTTACTTGCGAAACTTTGATGACTGGAGCCTGGGTCGCGGAAATCTGGGCAGCTGGCGTCTGGTTAGCTTGAGCGCCGACGGTCGGCGCAGTGGTTGCCTGTGCAGGCGAAAGAATGTGCTCCGCGAACGCGATGAGCGAGCCTGTGCCCGACGGCTTCTGCGCGGCAACCACCCCGAACGCCGCGAGACCCAGTGTGAGCAACGCCGCAAATATAATCGCCACGACGCGCATCCTACCCTCCGCCACAAATCCACAAAAACGGCTTGCCCATGAAGTGAAGGCGCAATCGTGGAGCGAGTCAATAAAAACCAAGGTCGGTCGGTGGAGAATGCCGTTCGTGGTTTCCGCCGCAGGGTTAACGCTTGCTACCCGGTTGAAGTCATTATGTTACCGGTTGAATTGACTCTTCCAGCTTGGCTGCGAGCCGGAGAAGGACAGCGCGCCTGCCTCGTAGACGCCGCGGGCGACGGCGCGCGCCACGACATTGGCGGCAAGGGTGCCGAGCACACTGAGACCATGCAGCGTATCGGCGAGTGGCCGGCGTCCGGTCGAGGCCGCGAACATGACGTCGCCGTCGAGCGGGCTATGAACCGGATAGATCGCGCGCGACAGGCCGGATTGCGCCATCACCGCAAGCCGCTTGGCTTGCGCCTTGGTCAGGATCGCATCGGTGGCCACCACCACCAGTGTGGTGTTTTCCGGCGTGGTGCCCTTCATGCGCGGCTCGAGCATTTGCGATGAAAAGGCGCTCGGTAAACCACGGCCGCCGAATTCGCCGTCCACTTCGAACGGTGCCGCCCAGAACCAAGGACCCGCGCCGACCGTGACGCTGCCCACGGCATTCACGGCGGCGAGTGCACCGACAATGCAGCCGTCGGATGTTTGGCCGGAGGCAGAGCCGAGACCGCCTTTGCAATTCGCCGTCGTCGCCCCGGTGCCGGCACCGACGCTGCCAAGTGCGAAGTCCAAGCCGGCGCCGGCCGCCGCCGCATAGCCAAAGTCGCGGTAAGGCGGAAACCGGCCCCAGTCTTTGTTGCCGCCGTTGAGAAGATCGAACAGCACGGCGCCGGGTACGATCGGCACGCGCGCTGTGCGTACCGCAAAGCCACGCCCTTGTTCGCGCAGCCATGCCTGCGCGCCGGATGCGGCATCGAGGCCGAAGGCTGATCCGCCCGACAATGTAATGGCATCGATACCTTCCACTGTCTGCGCCGGATCAAGGAGCGCGGTTTCCCGCGTGCCCGGGCCGCCGCCGCGCACATCGATCGATGCCACCGCCGGCTCGTCGAAAATGACAACGGTTGACCCGGAGCCGAGCCCTAAGTCCTCGGCATGGCCGACCTTAAGCCCGGGCACGTCGGTGATCAGGTTGCGCATCAACTCCTCGTCATTCTGGGGCGCGCTCTGTAGCGCGTCCGCAACCCATAATCACAGGTTCTGCGGAACTAGCACTGAAATTTGCCTTGGCGGCAGGGGGTATGGGTTACTGGCTCGGCCCAAAGGGGCGTTCCGGAATGACGCCGCCGCCTTGCAATCGCCGCTTGGGTCGGTGCATTGATCCGCGATGAATGTCACGTTCGTCGCTGCGCTCCTCGCCGGGATGCTGAGTTTCCTGTCACCCTGCGTCCTGCCGCTGGTGCCGCCTTATCTCGTCTATCTTACCGGCACTTCGCTCGAGCGGCTCGCCGGCGCGGAGCCCGAACCGCGGGTGCGGCGCGAGACGATCACCGCCGCGATCCTGTTCGTACTGGGCTTTTCCACCGTGTTCGTCGCGCTGGGTGCCAGCGCCAGCGCGATCGGCGGGGTGTTGCGGATCTATGCGGGGCCGCTCTCGATACTGGCCGGCGTCGGCATCATGGTCATGGGCCTGCATTTCCTTGGACTGACGCCAATCGCCTGGTTGATGCGCGAGAAGCGCCTCGAAATGGCGAAGCCGGTCGGGCTGTGGGGCGCTTATCTGATGGGTTTTGCTTTTGCGCTGGGGTGGACGCCGTGCATCGGCCCGATCCTCGCTGCCATTCTCGCCGTGGCGGCCTCGGAGGCGACGCTCGCCAAAGGCGCTGGCCTGCTCGCCGTCTATTCGCTCGGCCTTGGCGTGCCGTTTTTGATCGCGGCGCTGGCGATCGAGCCTTTCGCGGCATTCCTGGCGCGCTTCCGCTCTCATCTTGGCCTGGTCGAGAAGGCGATGGGTGGTCTTCTGGTGTTGACCGGCATCGCCTTTCTGACCGGAACCGTCAGCGAAATGAGCTACTGGCTGCTGCAAACGTTCCCGGCACTCGGGAAGATCGGCTGATCAGTTTGTCTGCGACCCGGGTATCTCGACGTAGCTGATCTTGCCGTCGGGCATTTTGACCCAGCGATACACAACGTAGTCGAGCCGCGTGATATCGCCCTTTTTGTCGTAGGAGATGTTGCCGATCACGGTCTTGAACGTCATGCCGGAGTGCATCTTGTCGGCGACTTTCTTCGGATCGAGCGAATTGGCCGCGGTCGCCGCCTGCGCGATGATTTGAACCGCGGCGTAGCTGTAGAGCGTATAGGCCTCCGGCTCGAAATTCTTGGCGCGGAATTCCGCCACCACGGCCTTGGCCTCCGGCCGGTTGCGCGGATCGGGCCCGTAGGTCATCAGCGAACCGACGACACCCGGGCCGCCGACGGACGCAAATTCGTCGGATGTGATGCCGTCGCCGCCCATCAGCGGCGCCGTAACCCCCTGGTCGCGCATCTGCCGCACGATCAGGCCGGCTTCGGTGTAGAGGCCGCCGAAATAAACCAAGTCGGCGCCTGACTGTTTGATCTTGGAGACGAGCGCCGAGTAATCCTTCTCACCGGTATTGATGCCTTCGTAGAGCACCGAGTCCATGCCGCCGGCTTTGATCGTTTTCAGCGTTTCGTCGGCGAGTCCTTTGCCATAGGTGGTCTTGTCGTTGACGAAGGCGATACGCTTGCCTTTGAAATTCTTGAGGATGTAGTCGCCGGCGACGCGGCCCTGCTGGTCGTCGCGGCCGCAGACGCGGAAGATATTCCACATGCCGCGCTCGGTGACCGTCGGGTTGGTCGAAGCCGGCGTGATCTCGAGGATGCCGTTCTCCTGATAGACTTCGGAGGAGGGGATGGTGACGCCGGAATTGTAATTGCCGATGACGAATTTCACGCCGTCGCCGGCGAAATCGTTGGCGACCGAGACGCCCTGCTTGGGATCGGAGACGTCATCGCCGTATTCCACCGTGATCCTCTGGCCGAGAATGCCGCCCGCTTTGTTGATGTCGGCGGCGGCCTGATCGACGCCGTTCTTCATCTGCGCGCCAGTGGCGGCGTTCGCCCCGGTGATCGGGCCGGCGACCCCGATTTTGACTTGGGCGACGGCGGTTCCAGCCGTCAGTCCCGCAACGGCAATCGCAAAGCTCAGACCAAGGCCCAGCGTGGCGATCTTTTTCATGGCTCGTTCTCCTTCGGTGTGGAGCCGGCGCTCGTTTCATGAGCGCAACATTACGTCAGAGCGGCTTGCGGCGCCAGCGCAGCGGGCCGGCTGGCGCGTTGAGCCAATGATACTGCGCGACCATTTGGCCGGCGCGGCCAGTGCGGAAGCCGAGAAATCCGAACGCCATGCAAAACGCGCTGTCGACCAGATAATAATGCCGCGACAGCAGCGTGCCGTTGAATAGGCTGAAATGGATGAAGCGGACGGCAAGCCCCAGGATCAGCGCATAAGTCACCACTTGCCACCATGGCCGCCAGGTTGCGGCGACGGCCCGGCCGGCAAGCCACGCGGCGCCGCCGCCAAGGATGACAGTCACCAGCACGAATACGCCGATGGAGCCTTCCTCGAAGAAAACGCTGGCAAACGAGGAAGCTATGCTGTCCATGACCGCCTTCCGAACCTATCGCCCGCCTTCGAGATAAGCGGATTTGATTTCCGGCCGTTCCAACAGCTCACGGCCGGAGCCCGACAGCGTGATCAGTCCGTTGACCATGACATAACCACGGTGGGCGAGGCGGAGCGCGTGGAAGGCGTTCTGCTCGACCAGGAACACGGTCAAGCCCTCGTCGCGGTTGAGCGCTTTGATGGCATCGAAGATTTGCCGCACGATCAGCGGCGCCAGCCCGAGCGACGGCTCGTCGAGCAGAAGGAGCCGCGGCCGGCTCATTAGTGCGCGGGCGATCGCCAGCATCTGTTGTTCGCCGCCGGACAGCGTACCGCCGCGCTGGGCAAGGCGCTGCTTGAGCCGCGGAAACAGCGTGACGACGCGATCGAGGTCCTGATCGAACGTGGCAGCCTCCGCTGTTGTTGCTCCCATCTGCAAATTTTCCAGCACCGTCATGCGCGGAAAAATGCGCCGGCCTTCGGGCGCCTGGGCGATGCGCAGCTTGGCGATGTCGTGCGTCGGCAGTGCTGTAATGTCACGGTCGGCAAAGCGGATCGAGCCTTCGCGGGCGCGCGGATTGCCGCAAATCGTCATCATCAAGGTCGATTTACCGGCGCCATTGGCGCCGATCAGCGTGACGATCTCGCCGTCATTGACGTCGAGATCGACACCCTTGAGCGCCATGACGCGGCCGTAGAATGTTTTGACGCCGCGGACGGAAAGCAGAGCACTCATAGTCCGACCTCGGCTTCGGCTTCGCCGACCTGGTCTTCGGCGACGCCCAGATAGGCGGCAATGACTTTGTCGTCGTTGCGCACGGCGTCCGGCGCGCCGTCGGCAATCTTCACGCCATAATCGAGCACGACGATATGATCGGAAATCTCCATCACCACGGTCATGTCGTGCTCGATCAACAGCACGGCGATGCGGAACTCGTCGCGGATGGCGAGCAGCAGGGCGTTGAGCTCGGCGCTCTCGCGCGGATTGAGTCCGGCGGCCGGCTCGTCGAGGCAGAGCAGTACCGGATCGGTGCACATGGCGCGGGCGATTTCGAGCCGCCGCTGCGCGCCATAGGGCAGGTCGCCGGCCGGATCGTCGGCGCGCGCGGTCAGCCCGACGCGGTCGAGCCAGGCGCGCGCCTGGTCGATCGCCGCGCGTTCGGCGCGTGCGTAGGAGGGGAAGCCGAGCACGCCGAGGAGCGTGTAGCCGGAAGCGAGCATCAGCCGGTTATGCTGGGCGACCAATAGATTTTCCAAAACGGTCATGCCGGGAAACAGCCGGATGTTCTGGAAGGTGCGGGCGACGCGCGCCCGCTGCGCCACCAGATAATCCGGCATGCGCTCCAACAGAAAAAGCGCGCCGTTGCCAGCCGTAACGCTCCTGGCGCCGGAATCGGTGAGCGCTGGGAGTTCGTTCCACACGTTGCCGTCGCCATGGCGAAGCGCCAACCGTCCGCTGCTCGGCTTATAAAAACCGGTGATGCAGTTGAACACCGTGGTCTTGCCGGCGCCGTTCGGCCCGATCAGCGCGGTGATCGTACCCTGGCCGACGTCGAAGCTGAGATCGTCGATGGCAAGAAGGCCGCCGAAGCGCATGGTCAAATGCTCGACACGGAGCAAAGTGTCTGCCGCGCGTGCCGCGTCTTGGGAGCTCATGGCCTAACCGTGGCCTTCCTTGACCAGGTCGGCGGCGATGCTCTTCCGTTCCTTGAGAAAGACCGAGGGTTCGCGGGTCGAGATCAACCCGCGCGGCCGCCAGACCATGATCAGCACCATGGCGAAGCCGAAGATGAGCATGCGGTACTGGGTCGGATCGAAGGTCTGACCGAAAATCTTCTTGAGGAAATCAAGATCGCGCATGATCTCGGTGCCGCCGATCATCACAATGGCGGCGATGGCGACGCCGACCTGACTGCCCATGCCGCCCAGCACCACTATTGACAGGATCGTGGCGGACTCCAGGAAGGTGAAAGATTCCGGCGAAATAAAACCCTGCCGGGTGGCGAAGAACGACCCGGCAAAGCCGGCGAACATCGCACCCATGGCGAAGGCGGTGAGCTTGGTATTGGTGGTGTTGATGCCGAGCGAGCGGCAGGCGATCTCATCCTCGCGCAAGGCTTCCCAGGCGCGGCCGACCGGCAGGCGGCGCAGCCGCACGGTGACGAAGGCGGTCACTAAGGCCAGCGCCAGGATAACGTAATAAAGAAAGATGACACGATAGACCGGGCTGAACGGCAGTCCGAACACGGCGGCAAAGCCGTTGTTGTCGGCGTTAAACGGAATCCCGAAAAACGACGGCCTTGGGATTCCGCCGATACCGGCATAACCGTTGGTCAGCGCGGTGAAATTGATGATGACGAGGCGAATGATCTCGCCGAAGGCGAGCGTGACGATAGCGAGATAGTCGCCGCGCAGCCGCAACACCGGAAAGCCGAGCAAGATCCCCCAGAACGAGGCGAGGATGCCGGACACCGGAAGCAGAATCCAGAACGATAGGCCGAGTGTCTTGGCAAGCAGCGCATAGGAATACGCACCGACCGCGTAGAACGCCACATAGCCGAGGTCGAGCAGACCCGCGAGCCCGACCACGATGTTCAATCCCCAGCCCAGCATCACATAGATCAGAATTTGGATGCCGAAATTGTCGATCCATTTCACGCTGCGGGAAAAGCCTGCGGTGACAAGCACCAGCGCCGGATAGGCGACGACAAAAGCGATCCCGAAGGGAACGAACCATTGGCTGACGAATGCGCGCCACGCCGGCCGTGCGGTGGCGAGCGGGCGTACGGCGCGCCGGCGCAGCCGCGGCTCGAGCACCAGCGCATAGCCGAAGCGGCCGATGCCGACGGCGGCAACCACGGCGAACAATAGCGGCCAGCGGGTGGTCAGGATCAGCGCGTTCTCGCCGTTGACTGTGGTCTGGAAACCGATCAGCGGTAGGAACAGACCGAAGGCGATCGCCGCAGTGATTCCGGCATCGCGCACGGCGGCTATCGTGCCGCCGCGAGCCTCGATTGGCGCGGGGCGCGCCCGGCGCGGATCGTCTCCGGCGGAATTGGCGAGCGCCGCCACCTCACACCTTCTCGACGTCCGGACGGCCGAACAGTCCCTGCGGCAGGAAGATCAGCGTGATCGCCAGAATGGAAAAGGCGGCGACGTCCTTGTAGTCGATGGAAAAGTAGGCCGACCACATGGTCTCGATCAGCCCGATCAGCAGGCCGCCAATTACGGCGCCCGGCAACGAGCCGATGCCGCCGAGCACGGCGGCGGTAAAGGCCTTTACGCCCGGCACAAAGCCGTCGGAGAAAGTGACGACGCCGTAATACATCAAGTACATGGTGCCGGCGACGGCGGCGAGCGCCGCGGCGATGACGAAGGTCGTGGCGATAGTGCGGTCGACATTGACGCCGACCAGGGCCGCCATCTTCTGGTCCTGTTCGCAGGCGCGCTGCGCGCGGCCGAGCTTGGTCCTGGCGACT
This sequence comes from uncultured Alphaproteobacteria bacterium, assembly GCA_963731805.1. Classification (GTDB taxonomy): domain Bacteria; phylum Pseudomonadota; class Alphaproteobacteria; order Rhizobiales; family Xanthobacteraceae; genus BOG-931. Next base: position 132,142 of record CAVSWY010000019.1, on the reverse strand, counting down.
AGATACCAGAACGCCAACAGCAGCACCGCCGTGACTCCCCAGATGATAAGCTGCTTGTACGAGAGCGTGACCGGATAATTGTTGTGCGTGAACAGCACGAATTCGCCGCTGATCATCGGTGGGATCGATTTATTGCGCGGCCCTTGCGTTATCTGGACGAAATTCGACAGAAAGATCGACATGCCGATCGCCGATATCAGCGGCGCGAGGCGAAACGAGCCGCGCAACGGCCGGTAGGCGACGCGCTCGATCACCCAATTGACGAGCGAGGTGAACAGCATCGCCACGACAAGCACGATCAGCAGCGCCAGCACGACCGAGGAAATGCCGAGCCATGTGGTCAGGATCAGGAACGCAATCAGCGCAATAAAGGCGGACACCATGAACACGTCGCCATGGGCGAAGTTCACCATGCCGATGATGCCGAACACCATCGTATAGCCGATCGCGATCAGCCCGTAGATCGAGCCGAGCGTGATGCCGTTGATGAGCTGTTGGAGAAAGACGTCCATGCGTCCTGTGGTCCTCCGCATGGCTGCCCGGCCGACAACCGATTTAAGGCTTAACAGGGGTGCCGCGGCGCGGCAACGCCGCGCGTTCTGTGCCGCAGCGACACATGGGGAAACAGCGCCGCCAAGTCCGCTCAAGGTCCGGTATTGCCGTTGCGTCTGGCGCGGGCTAGGCCATGGTGGAAACCAGGGAGAGCCCGATGGACCGGGTCAAATCCGAGGACGCCATCGCTGAGAAGGGCCGGCCGTTCACCGGTGCGGAATATCTCGAAAGCCTGCGCGACGGCCGCGAAGTCTACGTCTATGGTGAGCGCGTCAAGGATGTCATCACGCATCCTGCGTTCCGCAACGCCGCGCGCTCGATTGCCCGGCTTTACGACGCGCTGCATGACGACAAGACCAAGAGCGCGCTGACCTGTCCGACCGACACCGGCTCGTCGGGCTTCACCCACAAATTCTTCCGTGCCGCGCGCTCGTGCGAGGATTTGGTTGCGCAGCGCGACGCCATCGCGTTGTGGGCGCGCATGTCCTACGGCTGGATGGGCCGCTCGCCCGACTACAAAGCGTCGCTGATGAACACGCTCGGCGCCAATTACGATTTTTACGGCAAGTTCGCCGACAACGCCAAGCGATGGTACCGGCGCGCGCAAGAGAACGTGCTGTTCATGAACCACGCCATCGTCAATCCGCCGGTCGACCGTTCGAAACCGGTCGATCAGGTCAAGGACGTGTTCATCACCATCCAGAAGGACACCGACGCCGGCATCTATATTTCCGGCGCCAAAGTCGTGGCGACCGCGTCGGCGCTGACGCATTACAATTTCCTCGGCCAGAACGCCGCCGTGCCGCTGCACGATACCGATCTTGCGGTGATGTTCATCGCACCGATGAACGCGCCGGGCGTAAAACTATTCTGCCGCACTTCCTACGAGATGACGGCGAGCGTGATGGGCACGCCGTTCGACTACCCGCTGTCGTCGCGCTTCGACGAGAACGATGCAATCTTCGTGTTCGATAACGTATTCATTCCCTGGGAAGACGTTCTGCTGCATCGCGATCTGGAAAAATTGAAGATCTTCTTTCCGCAGTCGGGATTTCTCGCCGGTTATCAGTTCCAGGGCTGCACCCGACTTGCGGTGAAGCTCGATTTCCTCGCCGGCGTCCTTGCCAAGGCTTTGCATGCTGCCGGCTCCGACGAGTTTCGTGGCAATCAGGCCATGCTCGGCGAGGTCATCGCCTGGCGCAATCTGTTTTGGGCTTTGACCGACGCCATGGCGATGAATCCGACGCCGTGGGTCAACGGCGCGGTGCTGCCGAACCTGCAATCGGGTTCGAGCTATCGCGTGTTCGCCGGCGACGCCTACGGGCGTGTCAAGGAAATCGTCGACAAGATCGTCGCCTCGTCGCTGATTTATCTGCCGTCCTCGACCAAGGATTTCAAAAATCCGGCGATCGACCGCTATTTGGCGCGCTACGTGCGCGGCTCCTACGGCATCGACTACAAGGAGCGCATCAAGATCATGAAGCTTCTGTGGGACGCCATTGGCACGGAATTCGGCGGCCGCCACGAGCTTTATGAGCGCAATTACGCGGGCAATCACGAGGACATTCGTATCCAGGCATTGTGGAACGCGCGCGCGTCCGGAACGATGGCGCAGATGACGGCGCTCGCCGAGCAATGCATGGCCGAATACGACGAGAACGGCTGGACCGGCAGGACGTGGCTCAATCCGAACGACGTCGCCTATCCGGGTTTGCCGGAGGAACTGCGCGCGGCGGAGTAATTTTTGGTCATGCTCCGCGACGGCGGAGCATCCAGTATGCACTGGCGCTTGTTGCCAATATCCAGAGGCAAGGTGGATACTGCGTCATTCGTTTTTGATGGTGTGCGAGACGATGAGCTGGATCGATCAACGGCCCGACGATGCGATGGACGGCGCTTTCACTGCGGTGGCGCCGGGGCCGATTGCGAGCGTTGAGCCGCTGGCGTTCCGCGAGGCGATGGCGCGACTCGGCGCCGCCGTGCATGTGGTTACCACCGCCGGTGTCGGCGGCAAGAGCGGCTTTACCGCAACCGCGGTGTGCTCGGTGTCCGACTCCCCGGCGACGCTGCTTGTCTGTCTCAATCGCCGCAGCAATTCGGCGCCGGTACTGGCGCAAAACGGCGTGTTTTGCATCAACACGCTTCCCGCCAGTGAAGAGAAGCTTGCCGATCTGTTCGCCGGACGAAGCGGCGTGCATCTGCACGAGCGCTTCACACAAGGCGAATGGATCACGCTCAAAACCGGCTGCCCCGTGCTGGCCTCGGCGGTAGTGGCTTTCGATTGCCGCACAATGGAGACGCGGGCGGTCGGCTCGCACAATGTAGTGTTCGGCGCGGTGGAAGCGGTTCGGCTCGGGCCGCCAGTGCCGGCGCTAGTTTATCATGACCGTGCCTATAAGCCGCTGTGAAAGCTTCCTTTCCTGCCGCAACGACTGTCGATTTGCCGGGGATGCCGACAATTTTCGTAGTAATTTCAAGCCGTTGCTCACAAATGACGCAGCACTAAGAGGAACCTTCGCCCGCTCCAGCGGTTGCCTGATGGGCGGGGGTCTGTAGCTACAACCCCTCAAAATCAACGGAGTGCGTCCAATGGCGAACGAACAAAACAACCCGCAGCGCGACCAACAGAGCCAAAGCAACCCGCAACAGGGCGGGCAGAATAAGCCCGGCCAACAGCAGGGCGGACAGAACAAGCCTGGACAGCAGCAGCAGGGCGGCCAGAACAAGCCCGGCCAAGGTGGCCAACAGGGCGGCGGCCAGGGCGGTATGAACCGCTAACGATCTTCCTTCACGACGGCGGCAGCCCGGTTCACTCCGGGCTGCCGCTTTTTTTGTGCAAAGCGTCGTGCAAGCTGGGACAGCGGCTTCTTCCGGCACGGGATAGGCCTATGCTTGCGCCATGGTCGGTCCGAGCACGGCTAACGCGCTTCCGCTGTTTCATCTGTACGGCGATCCGCCGGACGACCCCGCATTCGACTTCATTCACGTTGACACCATTGCTTCGCGCGCGTTGATTCACGACTGGACCATCCGCGCTCACCGCCATCGCAACCTGTTTCAGATCCTGCTGGTCGAACGCGGCGGTGGAGAGATGACGCTCGATCTGGCGAAGCTGCCGTTCGCCGCGCCCGCCGCGATCCTCGTTCCGGCCGCGATCGCCCACGGCTTTCGCTTTGAGCCAAACGTGACCGACGGCTGGGTGGTCAGCTTCACCGAAGACGCCGCTGGCGCTATTCGCGAACGCAGCAGCGAAGCATTGCAGCGTTTGCGCATGCTGGCCGCGAATCCCATCGTTCCGATCGGCGATACGGCGGAGTTCGCCCGGTTGTCGGCGCTGTACAAGGAACTGTCCGAGGAACACGGACTGGCGCGCGAAGGCTATCGGCTGGCGATGCGCGGGCTTCTCGTACTCATCGCCGTCGGCGTGGCGCGGCTCGCGGCGAGCCGCGCGCGTAGCGGCAGCGTCACTTTGTATCCGGCCGATGCCACGGTCGCACAATTGCGCGCGCTGGTCGACGAGTTCTTCCGCAAGGAACACTCGCTGGCATTCTACGCCGAGAAGCTGAGCATGACCGTCGATCGGCTCAACGACCATGTCAAACGCACCACCGGCGTGACCGCCGGCCATCTCATTCGCCAACGTGTGCTGACCGAAGCCAAGCGCCAGCTCGTCTTTACCACCCAGTCGATCCGCAGCATCGCCGCCGAACTCACGTTCACCGACGCATCGCACTTTGCCCGGTTTTTCCGCAAGCAGACGGGAGCGGCGCCGCACGAGTTTCGCGACCAGCGCGGAGGGTGAGCGCAGAGTTCCGGCAGGAGATCAACGCGCTCGGACTACTCGTTCAACAAAAAATTCAGCACTGTATCGGCGTAAACCTGCGGCTGCTCAAGGTTGGCGATATGCGCCGCCTCAAGCACGGCGATCTCGGCACCGGGAATGTGCTGTTTGATGAACTCGTTGCCCTCAAGCGGCGTCGCGGGATCGTGCCGCCCGGCGATCACCAAAGTGGGCGCGGTGATTTTCGCCAACAGCGGGCGATGATCCATGTCGCGGATCGCTTCACCGCAGCCGCAATAACCATCGATTTTGGTGGCGAGAAACATGTCGCGCATCTTCGCCATGGGCTGCGGATTGCGGTCGCGAAAGCCTTTGGTGAACCAGCGCTCCATATTGGCGTCGACGATGCCTTCAAGGCCTTTCTCGCGCACCAGTTTGAGCCGGCCTTCCCATATGGCCTTGTCGGGGAAGTAGCACGCGGTGTTGGACAAAATGAGCTTGTCGATCCGGTTTGCGGCATTGGCGCCGAGCCATTGTCCGACCATGCCGCCCATCGACAGGCCGCACCAATTGATCCTCGCAATATTGAGAGCATCGAGCACGCCGACTACGTCGCGGCCCAGCCGCGCCATGGTGTAAGCCCCTTTGGGTACGCTCGATTTGCCATGGCCGCGGGGGTCGTAGCGCACCAGGCGGAAATGCTTGGTCCAGGGCGCCACCTGGTCGTCCCACATATGCAGATTGGTGCCGAGCGAATTCGACAGCATCAGCACCGGGGCGCTGTCCGGACCCTCCACTTCGACATGGATGATGCAGCCGTCGTCGACTTTGATATCCGGCATTTGTTATCCTCCCGAACATTTCGCGTCTATTAGCACCCTTTCCAGCCGCCACGCGAGGCGGTAAGCGATAGTGCGAGTTCAGCCAGGGAGTGACGCCAATGGCGATGACTATGAATGGCGAGGTTCAGCTTGCCGCCACGCCGGAAACGGTTTGGGAAAAGCTCAACGACCCGGCGACGCTCAAGGCCTGCATCCCCGGCTGCGAGCAACTCGACAAGCTTTCCGACACCGAGATGCAAGCCGTCGCCACGGTCAAGATCGGGCCGGTGAAGGCCAAGTTCAAAGGCAAGGTGACGCTGTCCGATCTCGATCCGCCGCACGGCTACAAAATTTCGGGCCAAGGCGACGGGGGTGTCGCCGGTTTTGCCAAGGGCGGCGCCACGGTAAAGCTCACGCCGAAGGACGGCGGGACGTTGCTCACTTACGATGTCGATGCGCAAATCGGCGGCAAGCTCGCTCAACTCGGCCAGCGCCTGGTCAACGGCGCTGCCAAGAAAGTCGCCGACGATTTTTTTGCAAACTTCGCGGCGGCCGTGAATCCCAAAGCGGCCTGAATGATGGTCCGCCGGAACTGTGGGCGGACCATTGCTTCGATCGCTTCGCCTAGATCACGAACACGGATGCCGGCGTCCGTCGGAGCCGAGATAAGTTCCCGTTGCCGGATCGTAGGAACGGAAGCTATTGGAACCGACTTCGCCGCCGGCGGGCACCACCTGGCCGTTGCCGTTATATTCCGGCGCACCGCTCGGCTGGGCCGGGATGCCGCCGTCATTGATGTTGCGGCCAGTAGGATATTGTTGCGCGAACGCAGGAAATGCGGTCACTGCGCTGGCAAGTGCGAGTGCAGTGACGGCTGCTGACAATTTCAATCGCATTTTATGTCTCCGTTTGTGGGTTCTGGTGCCACCACGCGGGGATTCAATGAGCGCAGGCTCCGCGCTTCCTCGGCCCGGCAAGCGCGAGCGGGCCGCCTGGTTCCCTGCGACCACCGCAACTCAGCTCCGCATCGCCCGCTCGTGTCCGGCCGCTGACCGCCAGTCGGCGTAAGAAAACCGGTCCCGGGCTCGCGGAACCGACTTGACCGCTGGCCAGGGTGCGGTTCACAGTGACTACCGTTTCGGGTACGAAATCGGGCAAAATCGCCTTGAATTTCGCCGCGACCTGGCCGGCGGGCCAGAACGGCCGGCAAATCGTAACGTTTGACCGGAATTTTGCAGGGGAGGAGTCCCAATGGCCGCTAGCGACACGGCAACCGTCTCGATGACGGTGAACGGCAAACCCATCAGCGCCAACGTCGACCCCCGCACGCTGCTGGTGCAATTACTGCGCGAGAATCTGCGGCTTACCGGCACGCATGTTGGCTGCGACACCTCGCAATGCGGCGCCTGTGTCGTGCACGTCAACGGCAAGGCAATCAAATCCTGCACCGTGCTGGCGCTGCAGCTCGAAGGCGCGGACGTGCTCACCATCGAAGGCTTGGCGCCGGCGGATGGGCCGCTGCATCCGATGCAGGAGGCGTTCCGCGAGAACCACGGCCTGCAATGCGGCTACTGCACGCCGGGGATGATCATGACCGCGGTCGACATGGTTCGGCGCAAGGGCAACGACCCCGAAGACCGCACCATCCGCGAAGAGCTCGAAGGCAATATCTGCCGCTGCACCGGCTATCATAATATCGTGAAAGCGATTGCGGCCGGCGCACGCGCGATGCGCGGCGGCGGCGCGACGTCGAAAGCCGCCGAATAGGGAAGAGCCGAGGAGGAAATTGCCGGTGGGCGATTTCCTTTCCAAGGAGCGAGTTGCCGGAGGGCAATACCATGAGCGGAACCGGTATCGGCGCCGCGGTGCGCCGGAAAGAAGATCAGCGCTTCATCACGGGTAAGGGCCACTACACCGACGACATCACCCGCCCGGGCCAGACTTACGCCTATTTCATTCGCTCTCCGCACGCGCATGCCACGATAAAATCCATCGACGCCAAAGCGGCATCCGCGATGCCGGGCGTGGTCGCTGTGCTTACCGGCGCCGACTTCGCCAGCGACAAGATCGGCAATCTGATCTGCGGCTGGATGATCCATTCCAAGGACGGCTCGCCGATGAAGATGGCGGCGCATCCGGCGCTCGCCAACGGCAAGGCCTGCCATGTCGGCGATGCGATCGCGGTGGTGCTCGCAGAGACGCTGTCGCAGGCGCGCGACGCCGCGGAGAAAGTCAAGGTCGATTACGCGGTGCTGCCAGCGGTCGCCGATCCCGCGGCGGCGCAAAAGCCCGGCGCGCCGCAAATTCACGATATCGCGCCCAACAACACGATCTATCAGTGGCATCTCGGCGACGCCAAAGCGGTCGATGCCGCATTCAAAGCGGCCAAGCACGTCACCAAGCTCGACATCGTCAACAATCGCCTGGTGCCGAACGCGATCGAGCCGCGCGTCGCGATCGGCGATTACGATTCCGGCACCGGCGCGTTTACGCTGTGGAACACGTCGCAGAATCCGCACGTGGCGAGGCTCGTCATCGCCGCCTTCGTCGGGATGGCGCCGGAGCATAAGCTGCGCGTCATCGCGCCCGATGTCGGCGGCGGCTTCGGCTCGAAGATTTTCATCTATCCCGAGGAAGTCGTGGCGCTATGGGCGTCAAAGCGCGTCGGCCGTCCGGTGAAGTGGGTTTGCGACCGCTCCGAGGCATTCCTCGCCGACGCGCACGGTCGCGATCACGTCACGCATGCCGAGATGGCGTTCGACGCCGACGGCAAGATCTTAGGTTTGCGCGCCAAGACCATCGCCAATCTCGGCGCCTATATGTCGACCTTCTCGTCGTCGGTGCCGACCTATCTCTACGCCACGCTGTTGTCGGGCCAGTACGATATCCCGCAGATCTATTGCGAGGTTGACGCCGTCTATACCAACACCGGTCCGGTCGACGCCTATCGCGGCGCCGGCCGCCCCGAGGCGACGTTTGTGGTCGAGCGCCTGATCGAAGTCGGCGCACGAGAGATGAGCCAAGACCCCGCGGAGCTGCGACGCAGGAATTTCATCAAGAATTTTCCGCACCAGACGCCGGTGATCATGAGCTACGACATCGGCGATTATAACGCCTCGCTGAAGAAGGCGATGGAGCTTGCCGACTACAAGGGCTTTGCCAAGCGCAAGCGCGAGTCCGCACGGCAAGGCAAGCTGCGCGGCATCGGCCTCTCCACTTACATCGAAGCCTGCGGCATCGCGCCGTCGCAGGCCGTCGGCTCGCTCGGCTGCGGCGTCGGCCTATGGGAGTCCGCCGAAGTGCGGGTCAATCCGACCGGCTCGGTCGAAGTCCTCACCGGCACGCACGCCCACGGCCAAGGCCACGAGACGACGTTCGCACAGGTCGTGTCGGAGCGGCTCGGCATTCCGATCGACACTATATCGATCGTGCACGGCGATACCGACAAGGTGCAGTTCGGCATGGGCACTTACGGCTCGCGTTCCGGGGCGGTCGGCATGTCGGCACTGGTCAAGGCGCTCGACAAGGTCGAGGCGAAAGCCAAGAAGGTCGCCGCGCATCTGCTCGAAGCCGCCGAAGGCGACATCGAATTCAAGGACGGCAAGTTTTCCGTGGCCGGTACCGATAAATCGGCGGCCTGGGGCGATGTTTCGCTCAACGCCTATATCGCGCACAAATTCTCCGGCGCCGAGCTCGAGCCGGGCCTGAAGGAGGGCGCGTTCTACGATCCGATCAATTTCACCTTCCCGGCCGGTTGCCACATCTGCGAGGTCGAGGTCGACACCGAAACCGGCAATACCGACATCGTGGCCTGGACCGCGGTCGACGATTTCGGCGTGGTGGTCAATCCGATGATCGTCGAAGGCCAGGTTCACGGCGGCATCGCCCAGGGCGTCGGCCAGGCTTTGTGCGAAGGCGCGGTCTACGACAAGGACGGCCAGCTCGTGACCGGCTCGTTCATGGACTACGCCATGCCGCGCGCCGACTACTTCCCAAGCTTGAAAGTGGACACCACGATGACCAAGTGCCCGTCGAATCCGCTCGGCATCAAAGGCTGCGGCGAGGCGGGCGCCATCGCCGCGCCGGCCGCCGTCATCAACGCCATCACCGACGCCATCGGCACCGAGAGTCTCGCTATGCCCGCCACGCCGGCGACGGTATGGGCGGCGCTTCAGAAAACAGGCATGCCGCGCGCGGCATAACGGAGGACTGCGATGTACGCTTTCACTTTTCATCGTCCGCAAACCGTGCGGCAGGCCGCCGGACTTTTGACCAAGAACAACGACGCCAAGCTGCTTGCCGGCGGACAGACGCTGTTGCCGACCATGAAGCTCCGCCTCGCCGGCCCGCCCCAAATCGTCGATATGACGCTGATCGAGGGCATGTCCGGCATCGAGCAGAGCGGCCGCACGCTCACCATCGGGGCGATGACGACGCATAACGAAGTCAACACTTCGCCCGTGGTGCAGCAGGCCGCGCCGGTGCTGGCGCATCTCGCCGGTCTGATCGGCGATCCGGCGGTGCGCCATCGCGGCACCATTGGCGGCTCGATCGCCAATAACGATCCCAATGCCGATTATCCCGCGGCCTGTCTCGGGCTGGGCGCCACCATCGTCACCAACAAGCGCCGGGTCAAAGCCGACGATTTCTTCACCGGCATGTTCTCGACCGTGCTGGAACCGGCGGAGATTATCACCAAGGTGATTTTCCCGCTGCCGAAGAAGGCGGCCTATCAGAAATTCCGCAATCAGGCGTCGCGTTTCGCACTGGTCGGCGTGTTTGTGTCAAAGCGCGGCAGCGAAATCCGCGTCGCCGTCACCGGCGCCGGCTCGAACGGCGTGTTCCGGGTGAAATCATTCGAGGAGGCGCTCAAGAAGCGTTTCTCGCCGAAGTCGCTGGAGGGCATGACGATTCCCGCCGACGGCATGAACTCCGACATCCATGGCAGCGCCGAATACCGCGCGCATCTCGTTGCGGTGCTGGCGCGGCGCGCCGTCGCCGAGGCGATCGGCAAGCCGGCGGGCTAACTTTGCGATGTTTTGATCTCGACTGCGCGGCGACACGAAGCGTCGGCAGATGTACCTGCTGTCTGCAGAACAGCGCGGGCTCGCTCGGTGCTGCTCACATCATAAAAGCAACTTCGCAGGTGGTCGAGCTGACGTTCTTTAATACCGTTACGAGCTGCATTTTGCCTAGGTCGAATGTAGCCTTTTGACCAGGCAATCGGTTGTGTGAATCCTCCACTTGATTGGCGTCGAGGTCGACAAGACTAATCTTGCAGCCGCTGCTCTCATCACCGTCGGCGATAAGCGAATACTTGTCCGAAAGCACGTAGGCTTCTCGCTTTTGCATGTAGCTGCCGATGCTGGCCACAGCGCGCCCTATCGTTGTGTCCCAGGGATCCAGCACCTTGTCCTTTTTTGACTGCAGCTCCGGCCGTTGCAGCTTATCTATCTTCGACTGCAATTCGATATTTTTGGCCTCTAGTTCGCTGATCGACGGTTTAGCGCCAGCGCCTGCTTGTCATACTCTTGTTGGCTTTGCGCGAGTTGCGCTGTCATATCGGCCAATGCCTGGCGAGTAGCGGCGTGCGCTCTCTCTTCTGCCTCAAGGCGTTCGCTGAACCAATCACTTTGTGATTTCAAGCGTATGGTCTGCGCCGTCTTCCATTTTCGTTTTTCCGCTAGATGCTTCGCTATCGTATACTCCGGGACCATGTCGAAAGCGGGAAAACACCATTTCGTCCCGGCCTTCTATTTGAAACAATGGGCCGGAATGGACAAACAGATTTGTGAGTATAAGCGGCGCCATCTCGGCGTATTGCCCAAGCGCGTCGTCCCTGACGCCACCGGCTATGTGCACGGGTTGTACAGCGTTCCAGGATTGCCGCCAGAGGACGCTCAGTACGTGGAAAAGAGGTTTATGTCGCGGATCGACAGCGACGCCGCTATGGCGCTCCAGCAAATGTTGGACGAAACCAGACCGATCGAGGATTTGTCTCAAAGGCTAATGGTGAGGTGGGCGCAGTTCGTTTACTCGCTGACCTTCCGCGCGCCGAATGTCATAGAGCGAATGCAGCGGACGATGGATGGGCAGGTTGCCGCCGGTTTCATCAAGCAGCCGAAGGTGCCTTTCACGCCTGCGGAAGTGTTTCCGAGTATGCTCACGTCGAAGTTCGCGATTAGGGAGCTTCTGTCCATGCGATGGCTCACGTGTACGCTGAACGAAGCGTCAAATATGCTCCTTACGTCCGACCGGCCGATCGTGATGACCAACGGGCTCATGCAACCCGGCGGACATATTGCCCTGCCGATATCGCCTCGCTCCTTTTTCCTTGCTTACCGCGCCGACTCGTTTTTTCAGCGGATCGCCGCCTTGAGCCAAGATACGTTAGTGGAGATCATAAATGACGGAGTCGCTAAGCAGGCAGTCAACTTTGTCTATGCGTTCGACGATAAGCAGACCAAGTTCGTGCAGAATTGTTTTGGCGTGCGGCAGCGATCTACTCCTCTCGACTAGCTGGCCGCATCTATTAATTGCGGGCGCGGTAACCTCGCGGGAGGCAAAGAAGAACGGGCTTTACGAATTGTGAGAACCACCTGAGCATTGCCGTCCCGGTATCCCTGCCCCGGATGCAGTCGGGGGACGGCCATCGAACCGGCGCGACAAACGCGCCACGGATGACTACATTGCCGCCATGAACAAGTCTTCCCCCCGTCAGCTCCCAGTCTCCATCGACGCCACCGTTAACCTCCTGGCCGAGGCCGAATATCTGGCCGACCGGTCGCTCGGCACGGTGCTTTATCTCGCGCTCAAAATGGGCCGGCCGATCTTCCTCGAGGGCGAGGCTGGTGTCGGCAAGACCGAGATCGCCAAGGTGCTGTCATCCACCCTCGGCCGCCGCCTCATCCGGCTGCAATGCTATGAGGGCCTCGACGTCGCCGCGGCGGTTTATGAGTGGAATTACGCCGCGCAGATGATCGCCATCCGTGTCGCCGAGGCCGAAGGCGACCGCGACCGCACTAGGCTCGAACACGACGTGTTCTCGGAGCGGTTCTTGATCAAGCGGCCGCTGCTGCAGGCGCTGGAGCCGGATACTGCCGGCGCGCCGGTTCTCTTGATCGACGAGATCGACCGTACCGACGAAGCCTTCGAGGCTTTTTTGCTCGAAGTGCTGGGCGATTTTCAGATCACCATTCCGGAAATGGGCACGGTGAAGGCCGCGCAGCCGCCCATCGTGGTCATCACCTCAAACCGCACCCGAGAAGTGCACGACGCCCTCAAGCGGCGCTGCCTTTATCATTGGGTCGGCTATCCCAGCGCCGAGCGCGAACTTGCCATCGTGCGCACCAAACTCCCGGGCGTGAGCAAAAAGCTGTCCGAGCAGGTGGTGGGTTTCGTGCAGGCGCTGCGCAAGCAGGATCTGTTCAAATCGCCCGGCGTCGCCGAAACGCTGGATTGGGCCGGCGCCTTGTCCGAGCTCGACGTCGTCGCGCTCGATCCCGCCACCGTTTCCGATACGCTGGGCGTGCTGCTCAAATATCAGGACGACATCGCCAAGCTCGAAGGCTCGAAGGTCAAGGAGCTGCTCGACGAGGTGAAGTCGGAGCTGCGCGCGGCGGAATAATTTAGCGACGGGAGCGGGAATGGCAGAGAGTAACGGCCGCCTCGCCGAAAACATCCTCTATTTCGCCCGCGCGCTGCGCGCGGCCGGCATTCCCGTCGGGCCGGGTGCGGTACTCGACGCGCTCGAAGCCCTAAAGACCGCCGGCGTCGGCACGCGTGAGGATTTTTACTGGACGCTGCACGCGGTGTTCGTGAAGCGCCACGAGCATACCATCCTGTTCGATCAGGCGTTCCGCATCTTCTTCCGCCGCCGCGGTTATATCGATCAGCTCATCGCGATGATGATGCCGCAAGCACCGGCGGCGGCGCCGCAAGCGCCGCAGGCCGGCGCAACGCGCGTCCATGAGGCGCTTTATTCCGGGCTCGACGACAAACTGAAAAAGGAGCGCGAGATCGAACTCGACGCGCGCCTGACGGTGTCCGACCGCGAGGTGCTGCAAAAAAAGGATTTCGCGCAAATGACCAGCGCCGAGATCGCCGCCGCAAAAGAGGCGATGAAGCGTCTGGTCATGCCGCTTGCCCAAGCGCGCACGCGGCGCCTTGCCCCGCATATGCGCGGTCATCTTATCGATATCCGTCGCACCTTGCGCGCCAGCATGAAAGGCGGCGGTGATTTCATCGATCTGCGCTTCATCGGGCCGAAGACCAAGCCGCCGCCGATCGTGGCGCTGCTCGACATATCCGGCTCGATGAGCCAGTACAGCCGCGTCTTCCTGCATTTCCTACACGCACTCACCGATGCGCGAAAGCGCGTCTCGACGTTTTTGTTCGGCACCCGGCTGACCAACGTCACCCGCGCGCTGCGCGAACGCGACCCGGACGATGCGTTGGCGTCTTGCTCGGCGGCGGTGCCGGACTGGTCGGGCGGCACGCGGATCGCCTCGTCGCTGCGCGCCTTCAACAAGCTCTGGGCGCGCCGCGTGCTCACCCAGGGCGCCATCGTGCTCCTCATCACCGACGGGCTCGAACGCGACGCCGACGACAGTCTCGCCTTCGAGATCGATCGGCTGCACCGCTCCTGCCGGCGGCTGATCTGGCTCAATCCGCTGCTGCGCTTCGAGGGCTTCGAGGCGCGCGCCCGCGGCATCAAGACCATGCTGCCCTATGTCGACGAATTCCGGCCGATCCACAATCTGGAATCGATGGGCGAGCTGGTGGCCGCGCTGACCAAAGGCGGCGGCTCCGCCGACCCGAAAGCCTGGATGCAAAGGGTGGCGTAAAGAGCTATATAATATCTGATCGCTATGTTCTCTCGGATGTAGCGAGTGGAACGGAGAGGCGCATGCTCTCAACCGACAACGACATTCTCAAAGCCGCGGAAGACTGGCGCAAAAAGGGCCGCGATGTTGCGCTCGCCACCGTGGTCGAGACCTGGGGCTCGGCGCCGCGACCGGTGGGATCGAACCTCGTGATCGATCAGGAGGGCAACTTCCTCGGCTCCGTGTCCGGCGGTTGCGTCGAAGGCGCCGTCGTCACCGAGGCGCTCGACGTGATCGAAAGCGGCAAGCCGAAAATGCTGGAATTCGGCGTCGCCGACGAGACCGCCTGGAAGGTGGGGCTGTCCTGCGGCGGCACGATCAGAGTGTTCGTCGAGAAAGTAGAGTAAGATCGTCGCGCCATGAAACTCGACATTCTCACCGCGCTTAACACCGAACGCGCCGCGCGCCGTGCCGCGATCGTCGTTACCAATGTCGAAAGCGGCAAACAGCGTCTGATTAAGGCCGCCGACGTCGCTAAGGATCCGCTGCGGCCGCTGCTCACCGAGCATCTGCGCACCAGCAAGAGCGGCATGGAAGAGACGGCGGAAGGCAAGGTCTTTCTCACCGTCTATGTCCCGGCGCCGCAGCTCGTCATCATCGGCGCTGTGCATATCAGCCAGGCGCTGGCGCCGATCGGCAAGCTCGTCGGCTATGATGTGACCATCGTCGATCCGCGCACCGCCTTTGCTTCGCCCGAGCGTTTCCCGGACGTCAAAGTGATCGCGGAGTGGCCTGACAAAGCGCTGCCGCCGCTTAATGTCGACCGCTACACCGCCTTCGTCGCGCTCACCCACGATCCGAAGATCGACGATCCGGCGCTGTTGCACGCGCTCGCTCGCTATTGTTTCTACATCGGCGCGCTTGGCTCGCGGAAAACCCACGCGCGCCGCGTCGAGCGGCTCAAGGCGCAGGGGGTGAGCGACGCCGCCATCGCGCGCATTGCCGCGCCGATCGGGCTCGATATCGGCGCGGTGTCGCCGGCCGAGATCGCCGTCGCGATCATGGCCCAGATTACCGAGCGACTCCGCGAGGAAGTCGACGCCGAGCCTGCGCCGATCAAAGCCGTGTCATGAAATTCGGTGCGGTGGCGCCCGAGGACGCGCTCGGCGCGACCGCTGTGCATACCATCCGGCAAGACGGCCTCGTACTCAAAAAAGGCACGCTGATCGGGCCCGCCGAAGTCGCGGCGCTGCAAGGCGCCGGCATCAGGGACGTTGTCGTGGCGCGGCTCGAGCCGGGCGACGTTTCCGAAGACGTAGCGGCGGCGGATATCGCTAAAGCGGTGGCAGGCGAGGGCGTGCATGTCGATCGCGCCTTCACCGGCCGTTCCAATCTGTTCGCGCAAAATTCGGGCGTCCTGGTCGTCGACAAGGATGCCATCGACCGGCTCAACCGCGTCGATGAGGCAATCACCTTCGCGACACTGCCGGCCTACAAGCCGGTGGTCGCCGGCGAGATGATTGCGACGGTGAAGATTATTCCGTTCGCCGTCGCCGGTGCCGCCCGCGATGCCGCGCTTGCCGGTATCAAGAAGCCGCTGCTGCGCGTCGCGCCCTATCGCATCCGCAAAGTAGGCGTGGTGTCGACCGTGCTGCCTGGGCTCGCGAGCAAGGTCATCGAAAAGACGCTGAAGATCACCGCCGAGCGGCTCGCTCCCGCGGGCGCAGCGATTATCGCCGAGCGCCGCGTGCCGCATGACAGCGCGGCGCTCGCTCGCGCATTGGATGAAGTTCTTAAAGCAGGCTCTGAGCTTGTCATCGTGTTCGGCGCTTCGGCCATTGCCGACCGCCGCGACGTCATCCCGGCGGCGCTGGAAGAGATCGGCGGCTGCATCGAGCATTTCGGCATGCCGGTCGACCCCGGCAATTTGTTGATGATCGGCACGGCCGGTTCCCGCCCAGTGATCGGTGCGCCTGGCTGTGCCAGGAGCCCCAAAGAGAACGGTTTTGATTGGGTCCTCATGCGGTTACTGGCCGGGCTGCCCGTGCCATACGAGGACATTACCGGGCTCGGCGTCGGCGGCCTGTTGATGGAAATCGTCACCCGGCCGCAGCCGCGCGAGGAGCCGGTGCAGAGCGGCCGCCCGATTGCCGCGATCGTGCTCGGCGCCGGCCGATCGAGCCGCATGGGCGGCCCGAACAAGCTCCTGGCAGAGATCGGCGGCAAGCCGCTGGTGCGCATCGTCGTTGAGGCCGCACTGGCCTCACGAGCGCGGCCGGTTATCGTTGTCACCGGACATCAGCGCGAGCGGGTCGAGGCGGCGCTTAACGGCCTGCCGGTCAGTTTCGCGCACAATCCGCATTTCGCCGAAGGCTTGGGCACTTCGCTCAAGACCGGCATCGCCGCGCTGCCGGCGGACGTCGACGGCGCCATCGTCTGCCTCGGCGACATGCCGCAGGTCGATGCCGGCCTGATCGACCGCCTGATCGGCGCACTCGACCCCGACAAGGGCGCGCTGGTCGTTGTGCCGACCATCGACGGCAAGCGCGGCAATCCGGTGGTGTGGTCGCGCCGGTTTTTCGCCGACCTCATGACGGTCGAGGGCGATGTCGGCGCGCGCTATCTGATCGGCCGCTATCCCGAGGCCGTCGTCGAAGTGCCATTGACCGGCACTGCCGCGCTCACCGACGTCGATACGCCGGAAGCGCTCGCCGCCGTGAAAGCAGAGCTCGAAAGAACGTGATGCGCCGCCCGCTGTTTCTGCCGACCGCACGCCAGACCAACTGGCTTCTGATGGTCGCCTTCCTGGCGGTCGGCGAGGCGCTCTACATCCGTTACATGGCGATCGAGAACTTGAACGTTGAGCTCGCCTGTCAGGCGGGGCTGAACACCTGGCTGTGCAGCACGTTCCGGCTCTCCATCCTTCTTTTCAACCACGATGTGTTTGGCGGCGTGGCGTTGGTCGCCGCGCTTCTCAACCTTATCCGGCCGTCTATCGTGCTGATGTCGCTTGCGCTCGCGGCGGCGGGCTTCGGCATCGTCCTCCACAATGCCGAGCTTTCGGCGCTCGCCGCGGGCCTGTTGATCCTCAGCCTGGCGCGTCCCGCGCCCGCAGCAGAATGACGGCAAGGCCGAGAAATCCGGCGCAGAGCCAGATCGCCTGCCAATTGGCGAAGGTTTCGTTGATCGCAATGTAGCCTGCCGACAAGGCCAGTACCGCGGCGGCAACGGTCTCGGCCATCGCGCGCGGTCCGGAAGGCCGCGGCGTCGACAGCATCAGCGCCAAAAAAGGCAGGGCGGCGCCGCTTTGCGGTGCAAAGGGAATGTCGCGATAGCGCGGATCGAAGACGAGGCCGAGCGCCGATTGCACCGAAAGCACCGTCAGCACGATCAGGGTAAGACCGACCGCGAGATCCAATTTGTCGTGCGGTTCCCTCGAACGCGACATGAGTGCGGCGAATGTGGGCGCTCCTCGGTCCGCGGCGCAGGTCGCGGCGCAGGCGATGGGCGCGGCCGCGGCCGCGGCGGCGAAAACAAGCGAGCGCAGCCAGCCGCCGGCCGTGAAGCTGTCGATCGGTATTCTTTCCAGCGTCCAGCCGAACAGCACGGCGGGAACAAAGGTCAGCGCCACGATCCGCGGCCACAACCAGGCTGGCGCGGTCTTGGCCCGGGCGGCAACGGCAGCGCCGGCAAAACAAAAGGCGGCGAGCAGAATGCCGGCGAGCGCCTGTATCAGCCAATGCGGATGATCGGACACGGTGCCGTCGAAACTGAATTTCGGCGCGCCAGTAGCTCGGTCGAAGACCCCCCAATAGCCGCCGGTGCCCCCCTCGAGTTGGCGCTTCCAGGGCTGGTCGAAGGCCTCGATGACATTGACGCGGAAGTTTTGCCGCTGCGCGAGCGTGAGCGTTTGCTCGATGACCCGCGCTTGATTCGATGGTGACGGCAGCGCCCACTCGCGCATCCGCCCCTCGCTCGGCCAGCCGAATTCGCCGATGACGATCTCCTTATTGGGAATGGCGGCGGCGACCTTGTTTCGGATGTCTTCGACATGCGCAGCGGCAGCCGACGCCGGAATCGGAAAATCCTCCCAGTACGGCAGGATATGAATGGTAACGAAATCGACGAAGTTTTGCAGGTCGCTGTAGCGCAGCCAAAATTCCCAGACATCGGCATAAGTGACCGGCTGCGACACCTGCGCCTTGACCTCGCGGATCGCGGTCTCGAGGTCCGTCACCGATAGATCGCCGCGCAGCAACACTTCGTTGCCGACGACGATCGCGCGAATGACGTCGGGAAACTTCTTGGCGAGCGCAGCGGCGGTGGCGATCTGCTGGCGGTTTCGTGCCGCGTTGTTCGACAGCCAAATGCCCTGCAATACCTTCATGCCGTGGCGTTGCGCGATCGCGGCGATTTGATCCTGGCCGTTCTCGATTGAATAGGTGCGTACGCAGTCTGTATAGCGTGACAACAGCGTCAGATCTTCGTCGATCTGTTGCGCATTGATACGCGTGCCCTCGAGCAGCGGATCCTGGTCGTCGCGAAACGGCGCATAAGACACGCAATAGAGCTTGCCGCCATTGGCGAGTGGGGAGGGCGGCAGACGGATCGGCGCTCCGAGCCACCACCATGCCGCGGCGATCGCCAGCGCCGTGAGCGCGAAATGCGCCAGCGCTGCACCGGTTACCTTGCCGTCGAGAGGGTGATCCATCGTTTGGCATTAGCCTTGCCGGCGAGCAATGCCAAGCGAAGGGTACACCCGCCGCGCCGCCTGGCACGCTGGACAAACGAACCGAGTTAGGATGTTCTCTTGACGGGTGGAGTCGGAACAGCCATCGGCAGCAGCTGCCGCAATAGCGGCCCAATCTGGTGGCCAAGAAAGCGGAAAAAGGCGTCTTATCGGCGTCAAAGAAGTGCCGGGCAAACGGCCGAATTGGTTAAGGGGAACGTCCGTCTATCGGCTTAGTTTGGCCCAACAATCCAAGGGAACCATGTCCCAGCGCGTAAATAGTGTCGTTGGCGGACTATGTCTTGCCGCCTGGCTTATCGTTCCCGTGAGCTCCTTCATCCATCCGGCTTTGGCGCAAAGCAGCAACCCGAACCCGGCCTCGCAGCAGGCTCCGGCCGGCCAGGACACCGCCAAGGAAGCCCAGAAGATCGACGAATACGCCGAAGCCCAGCATGCGATTAACGGACCGGCCGGCAATCCGGAATGCGTGTGGCTTGGTCGGCGGGTGGTCAGCCTGCTCTGGCGCGACGATCTTGATACCGCCTTTCGCCACCTCGACCTCTACGACCGTTTTGGCTGCCCGAGCGGCCATATCCAGGCGGCGTTCCGCTGCCTCGTCCTGCACTCCAACACCATCGATCCGAAGACCCCAGACAGCTTGAACGGCCGGGTACTGGCCTGCTGGATCAATCCGTCGCTCGAAGTCGTGCCGGCACCCGCGGTGGTGGCGCCTTCGGCCGCCGCGCCGGCGCCGACCACGACGCGGTAACCTTCGTCATCCGGTCAAACCACTATTTTTGCTCCGAAGTGTTGTTGCTCGCGCTTTGCTGTCTTGAATTTGCCACCACCCAAGGCTAGCTTAAGAGTGCCGCTCGCAAGGTAGCCTCACCCTTACGACCATCGTCGAACCTGGGGGCAGGTTCGGGCCCGTGTCGTCCGCCCCGCTTGGTAAGAGTCCATGCGTACCGTCGTTGCCGTGCTCGCGCTCGTAGCGTGCGTGCATGCCGGCATCTGGGCGTTGCTAAGGCCCCAAGGGACGGCCCCGGATTACACCGGTCAGCTCGCCAGCGTCTCCTATTCGCCGTTTAAGGATTCCTCGCATCCGGACACGGGTCCCCGTCCGACCGCCGAGCAAATCCGCGCCGATCTTGCAGCAATCGCGCCCTATACCCGGGCGATCCGCACCTATTCGGCGACCGGCGGCGCGGAGCTCGTTCCCCCGATCGCGGCCGAGTTCGGGCTCAAGGTTACCGTCGGCGCCTGGATTGACAAGGATCAGGCGCGCAACGAGCGTGAAATCGCTTCGGCCCTCAGCCTCGCCCGGCATTACAGCAATGTCGACGCGATCGTGGTCGGCAACGAAACGACGTTGCGCGCCGAAATGACGGTGCCCGACCTGATCAAGCTCATCCAGAGTGTGAAGCGGTCGAGCCCAGTCCCTGTAACGACGGGTGAAATCTGGACGGTCTGGATGGACCATCCGGAACTGGCTTCGGCCGTCGACTTTATTGCCGCGCATATCCTGCCCTACTGGGAGGGCTTTAGCGCCTCGACCGCGGTCGACCACACCATCGAGTTTTACGACAAGCTCCGCCAGATGCACCCCGGCAAGCGGATCGTGATCGCCGAATTCGGCTGGCCGAGCGCGGGCTATAATTTCCATAATGCCAATCCGGGCCGCATGGAGCAGGCCGAGGTTTTACGGGATTTCGTCACGCGGGCCGACGCCTACGGCATCGACTACAACATCGTCGAAGCCATCGATCAGCCCTGGAAGACGATGGAAGGCGGCGTCGGACCTTATTGGGGCCTGTTCGACGCCGCGCGGCAGCCGAAATTCTCCTGGACCGGAACGATCACCGATCCCGATTACGGTAAGCGCGCCGGCTTGGCGGTGCTGTTTGGGTTGTTGCTGTCGTTACCGATCCTTGCCATGGCGGGGGTGAGCTTCACCCAGGCGTTGATGCTGGCGGTTTCCGCCAATGCAGTCGGCGCTTGGTTCTCGGCCATCGTCGCGTTCTGGAAGGGCCATTATTTCGTGCCGGGCGCCGCCTTCGCGCTCGGTCTCGGCATCGTGCTTATGGTGCCGCTCGTCGCCATCGCACTGTCGCGGCTGGAAGAGATCGCGGCGATTGCGTTTGGCCGGCCGCCGCGGCGCCTCGCCAACGCGCCGTCGTTGGTGCCCGACGCCGCCGTGCCCAAAGTGTCGATCCACGTGCCGGCGTGCTGTGAATCGCCCGACATGCTCAACACGACGCTCGATGCCGTGGCGCGGCTCGATTATCCGAGCTTCGAATGCGTGGTGGTCATCAACAACACCCCCGATCCCGCGCTATGGCGGCCGGTCGAAGAACATTGCCGCGCGCTCGGTGAACGGTTCAAGTTCGTCCGCGTGGAAAAGCTCGATGGCTATAAAGCCGGCGCGTTGCGGGTTGCGCTGTCGCACACCGCGCCGGACGCCGAGATCATCGGCACCATTGATGCGGACTACGTTCTCGATCCCGATTGGCTGAAGGATTTGGCGCCGCTATTCGCCGATCCGCGCGTCGGCTTCGTGCAATCGCCGCAGGATCATCGCGACGGCGCCCGCTCGCTGATGCACGCCGCCATGAACGCTGAATATGCCGGCTTCTTTGATATCGGCATGGTACAGCGGAACGAGTTCAACGGCGTTGTCATGCACGGCACGATGTGCCTGATCCGCCGCGCCGCGATCGAGAATGCCGGCGGCTGGTCGTCGCAAACCATCGTCGAGGACACCGATCTGGGCTTGAGCATCCTCGAACATGGCTGGATCGCGCATTATACCAACCGGCGCTACGGCCACGGCCTGCTTCCGGATACGTTCGAGGCCTATAAGCGGCAGCGCCACCGCTGGGCGTTCGGCGGCTTCCAACTGGTGCGCAAGCATTGGCGCCAGATGTTGCCATGGGCGGTCGGCCTTACCCGCGAGCAGAAGCGCGAATACGGCATCGGCTGGCTCAGCTGGCTCGGCTCCGACGCCATCGGCGTCGTGGTCGCGCTCCTCAACATCCTCTGGGTGCCGTTCGTCGCCTTTGCCAATATCGCGGTGCCGGACCGCATCCTCACCATTCCGATCATCGCTGCCTTTACCGTCTCGGTGGCCCATTTCATCGCGCTCTACCGGCTGCGGGTGCGCGCGACCCCCGGCCAGATGCTGGGCGCCGTCTGCGCCGCGATGTCGTTGCAATGGACCGTAGCGCGCTCGGTCGGGCTCGGCGTGATCCACGAGCGCATGCCGTTCCTGCGCACCGCCAAAGGCGGGGTCTCGCGCAAAGGCCCTGATTTCCCGGCGTTCTGGGAGGCGGTGATTGGCGCGCTGCTCTTGGTCGGCGCAGCAACGCTCGTGATCACCAATTACAAGCAGGTCCACGAGATCAACATCTTCGCCGGCGTTCTCGTGGTGCAGAGCCTGCCGTTCCTAGCGGCGGTCATTCTCGCCACCGTCGAGGGCACGCGCTTTAACAGCTTCGCCTATTGGCGCGGCGTCGAGACCAAGATCGTCACCACCATCGGCGCCAAGGCGGCCGATCTGTTGCCGCAGTCGCAGGAGGTCATGACCAAGGTCATGGCCGAAACGCCCAAGGTTTCGACCGATAACGTCGAAGCGGCGCAATAGGCGTCACTGCTGACGATTGGGCGGCGGCTGCCTGGGTTCTCCCCGGCGGCATTCACCAACTTGCAACCCTTCCCGGCTAGCTTGCGCACATCCTCGGGGGAGGGGCTTTCCATGGTCGCAATTGCGCGAAAATTTGCGCTCGCGGCAGCGAGCTTTGGCTTCTTCATGGCTGCAGTCGGCGTGGCCAACGCGGCCGGCGCGCTCGCCGTCGGGGTCTGCGGCGCTTACGGCTACGGCTTCGATTACAGCAAAGTCGCCGACGCGCGCGCAGCGGCAATAGGCAAATGCTCGGGCGGTCGCTGCAAGGTTGTGGGCGTCATCCGCAAGGGCTGCGCGGCCATGGCGGTGGACGCCAAGAACCCCTGCGGCTCCTACGGCTGGGCGCTCAATTCCCATCTCGGCAACGCCGAGAACATCTCGATGCAGCGCTGTGCCCAGTTCGGCGGCCGCCAATGCATGGTGCGCGCCTGGGCCTGCGACGAGAAGGGTTGAACGCACCCTCTCAATATTTCGTGCTGAAGGCGAGCCGTAGATAAGGCCCGCTGCGGCGGTCGGAATCCATCGACCAGCCGGCGCCGCCGACCATTCGCTTGCGCCGACATGTAAGCCGGTCAGATGCGCGCCGACTTCAAGCTGCCGGAAATCGGCGCACCACAGCATTGCCGTTTCCGGTCCGACGAACGCGGCATTGAACACGCGATAGCCGAGCGCGCCGTGCTCCGGATGGAGTTCTGCGTCATCGTGTTTGATGCAATCTCAAATTGCAAGGCGGCAAAAGGCTGCCCACCCTTTGGCCCCCGCTCGCTGATGCGGTTTTCGACGCGTTCCGCCATTGCCGAGCCAAAAGGCGCGGCTCCCTTGTGCCGATCTGCCCTGCGAGCTTGGGGTATGTCGTTAGGCGTCGGCAGGCTATAGTTCCGCCATTAGCCGGGAATCGAACGATGACGATCTCAACAACCATACAACCCGTGGCGAGCGAGCACTCCGCCGAACTGTCGCGGCGGCGGCTTGCGATCGGTTTCATGAATTGGGCGCATGCACTCGATCACTTCGTGATCCTGATCTATCCGACCGTTGTCATCGAGCTTGAGGTCGTCTACGGCCGCTCCTATTCCAGCCTGATCTGGCTCGCCACCGCGTCTTTCATCGCCTTCGGTCTGTTTTCGCTTCCCGCGGGCTGGCTGGGCGACCGCTGGAGCCGCCGCAACCTCATGTTCGCGTTCTATATCGGCTGCGGCCTGTCGCTGATCGGCGCGGCGCTGGCGCCGTCGCTGTCCGTGCTCGCGATTGCGCTGTTTTCGCTCGGCGTGTTCGCCGCGATCTACCATCCGGTCGGCACCGCGATGATCATCGAGAAAGCCATCCAGCGCGGCCGCACGCTCGCTTTCAACGGCGTCTGCGGCAATCTTGGCGTGTCGCTTGCCGCCGGAATCACCGCGACGCTGACGGCGGCCTTGTCGTGGCGCGGCGCCTTTCTCATTCCCGGCGTGATCTGCATCGCAACCGGCGCGGTCTATCTGTGGCTCGTTCCGGAGGAGAGGGAAGGCCATGCCGCCGCGCGCTCGAAGGCGCCCGACGTGGCTTTGTCGCCGGTCCTCGCCGCGACGGTTTTCGGGCTCTTCGTCGTGGTCGCGCTGAGCGCCGGTCTCGTCTTCAACACCATTTCGGTGTCGCTTCCGAAGATTGTCGACGAGCGCGTCGGCAACGATATTTCGCTGGTCGCCGTCGGCGGTCTGACCACGGCGGTGTTCCTGTGCGGCGCGCTCGCCCAAATCACCGTCGGCCGGCTCGTGGAACGCTTTCCGCTGCACCTTCTGTTTGCAGCCCTTGCGATCATGCAGTTCGGCGGCGTGGTGTGGGCGGCCTATGCCAGCGGCGTAACTTTGCTGTTCGCCTTGGCATTCACCATGGCGGCGATCTACGGCCAGATCACCGTGAACGATCTCGTCATCGCCCGCTACACCGCGGATGCTTGGCGCGGCCGCGTCTATGCAGTGCGCTATTTCCTGACCTTCATGGTCTCCGGCGTCGCGGTATCGATGATCGCCGTGCTCTATGGCCGCGGCGGCTTCGGTCTTGTGCTCGGCGCGACTGCGGTCATTGCGCTCGGCTTTCTGGTCGCCGTGCTGGCGATCGCGACGATCGCCAACGGCGTAGAAAAAGCGCGCCTGCCGCAGCCGGCGGAATAGGAAAGATTTTCAAGTTCGGTCGCGCGTAGGGGCGGGTTTTGAACCTGCCCCTACGGATTCCGATTACGAGGCCGGATTGCGCGCCGCCAGCGCCATGCCGATCATCGCGGTGCCGCCGAACAGCATATTGATGCCGACCAAAAGCCCGAGCGCCCAGGCCGCGGTGCCGGGCAATCCGGCGAAGATGATGCCGGCGAGAATGAGATCGACGATGCCTGACGCCAGCATCCAGCCCCAGCGGCCGGAGAGTTGCGCCTTATGCTCGAAGGCATACATCAGCGTGGCGATGCCTTCGACGACAAAGAAGGCGATCAGCACCAGTGTGAGCGACAGCACACCGCTGATCGGCCAAAGGATCAGGATGACGCCGGCCGCCAGTGCGATGACGGCGGACAGCAGCGCCCACCAGAAGCCGGGCGCATGGCGCATCCAGAATGTCGTGACGAGGCCGACGCCGCCGGAGATCAGGAACAGCCAGCCGATCACCAAAGTGAAGGCCAGCGTCGCAACGACCGGCACGACGATCGCCGCGAAGCCGAGGAGCACAAGCACAATGCCCTCGAACAGGAACAAGCCCCAATGGGCATGGATGGCGCTTGCGACGTCGCGCCTGAGGTCGTCGCTAGTGGTCGGTTGCTGCAGGGTCATAATCGTCTCCCTTAAAATCGGCCGCCGTCCGAAAATGGTCGGCAGCACTCGGCTTGGTAAACACCAACGGGATCGCGCCCACAGTGTTGCACAAAAGTCGGCCTTGCAGAATGACCCTTGGGCTCCTATCTAAAGATCTGCGACGTTGAGCTTTGCGGCTCCCTCGCGGGACGGCCACTTTTACGATTTGAGCGACGCCGGATGTACGCGCGCTTGTTCGGAGCATGTGGCCGTTAGCGTTTTTAGAAGCCCAACATGATTTAGGACCCCAACATGACACTGGCGCGATATCGCCGTGTCATCGTTAGCGATGTCGGGCCGGGAAGGGGACGCGATTTGCCGCTGGGCGCAGATCGATGCCGGCACCGCGACATTGAAAGATTTGTGATGAGAGGGCGGGTTTGAAATCCGCCCCTATGCGATCAATCGTTCTATCAGCGCCATGGCGCCCGCCGGCGCACGGACTTTGCCTTCATGGATGACGTAGGCAAAGACGTCGCGCGGCGCGGCCTTGGACTTCGGTACCGGGCCGACGCGCGGCAGATCGGCGGGCTCTTTGCCCTGCGCCCAGGTTCGCAGCCGGTCCGCCCAGGCCTCGATGTCCTTCGGCGGATAGGCTGTCGCCATCGTGTCTTTGCCGCGCTGTAGCCGGGCATAGACGAAGTCGCCGGTGATGTCGGCGATGTTTGGATGTTTGGCATGGTCGGTGAATACGACCGGCATCTCGAATTTCCGCAGCATCGCAATGAATTCCGGCGTGCAGAAACTGTCATGACGAACTTCGATGACGTGCCGCAGCGCTTGGCGATCGAATTTGTTCGGCAGCAATTCGAGAAAGCCGCCGAAGTCGGCAGCATCGAATTTTTTCGTCGGGGCGAATTGCCAGAGCAGGGGACCGAGTTGATTGCCGAGCTCCGTAACGCCGGAATCGAGGAACCGCTTGATGGAGTTGCCCGCCTCTTTGAGCACGCGCCGATTGACCGCAAAGCGCGGACCTTTGAGCGCGAACACAAAGCCGGGCGGCACCTCGCTCGCCCATTTGCGAAAAGTCGCCGGGTTTTGCGTGCGGTAAAACGTGCCGTTGACTTCAATCGAGGTCAGCCGCTCGCTGGCATAGGCCAGCTCTTTCGCATGCGGCAGGTCTTTCGGATAAAACACGCCACGCCACGGCTCAAAGGTCCAGCCGCCGATGCCGACGTAAATCTTTCCGGTCTTTGCGGCGGTGTTTTTCTGAGTCATGCCGCTGTCATTTAACGATGCTAAATCAATAACGTAAGTGGTGACGGATAGTGTAATGGTAAATGTCCGCCGCCGCCAACGGCCACGGTGAGATCAGGCGACGCCGGATGAACGCGCGCCCTCGCTCGTGGTCGTTTCCGTTTCGGCCTCCCACGCGACATTGCTCCTCGGCCCAGCTATAAAACCGCCGGCATCGGCGTCGCGGGTCCGCACGGCTCGCCAATTCCGCCGAACATTTGGGGGAGGTCATGCAGCGCAAGGTCATCATCTCATGCGCGGTCACCGGCTCGGCCGACACGCCCGGCCGCAACCCGGCGGTCCCGGTGACGCCGGAACAGATCGCCACTTCGGCGCTCGATGCCGCCAAGGCTGGCGCCGCGATCGTGCACATTCATGTGCGCGATCCGAAGACCACCAAGCCCAGCATGGAGACCGCGCATTACCGCGAAGTGATGGAGCGCATCAGGGCGAAGAACGGCGACGTGCTGATCAACCTGACCACGGGTCCCGGCGCGCGCTTCACGCATGATGAAAGCGATCCGTCGAAAGCGGGGCCTGGCAGCTCGTTGAAATCGCCCGCGGATCGCGTGCGCCATGTCGTCGAGCTCAAGCCCGACGTCTGCAGCCTCGACATGGGCAGTCTGAACATGGGCGATCGGGTCTTCGTCAACACGCCGAGCCATCTGCAGGCGATGGCCGAGGCGATCAAGACGGCCGGCGTTATGCCGGAGCTCGAAGTGTTCGAGACCGGCCATCTGTTGCTCGCCAAGCGCTTTCTCGACCAGGGCTACGTTAAACCGCCGGGCATGTTCCAGATTTGCTTGGGCATCTCCTGGGGCCAGCCGGCGACGCCGGAGGCCATGACCTACATGCGCAATTTGTTGCCGCCGGATTCGCCGTGGTTCGCCTTCGGTATTTCGCTGCATCAGTTTCCCATGGTGGCGCAGACCGTGCTGCTGGGTGGCCATCCGCGCGTTGGGCTCGAAGACAATATCTATCTGGAAAAGGGCAAGCTGGCGCCGAGCAACGCGGCGCTGGTGGAGAAGGCGGGCAAGATCATCGAAATTTTGGGAGATCACGTCGCCACGCCGGGCGAGGCGCGGCAGATTCTTGGCCTGGTTCCGAGCAACACGTGACCGCAATCGGCGCGCACGAACATTAAGCAGAGGACATTCATGACAATTCGCGTCGCCGCCGTCGGAGTAAGCCACTGGCACGCGCTCAACGACGCCGCCTATCTGCGTCATATCCTCGCGATGAAGGACGTCGATCTGGTCGGCCTGCAGGATTTCGACTCAGGCCTTGTCGCCAAGCGCGCCGCGGAGGTCGGCAACCCGCCGGTCTTCACCGACTACCACGACATGCTCAAGGCGCTGCGTCCCGATTTTGTCGTCGCGCTCGGACGGCACAGCCAGATGGCGGCGATCGCGCACGATCTGATCGACGCCGGCTATCCGTTCCTGATGGAAAAGCCGATGGGCATCAGCGCCAGGGAAGTCGATGCGGTTGCGGAGAAGGCGGCGCGCAAGAAGGCGTTCGTCGCCGTGCCGCTGGCGCAGCGTTACAGCGCCTTCGCCGCGCGCGCCCGCGAATTTTTGGCCGCCAAGACGTTCGGCCCGCTGTCGCATATTTACGTAAGGATCAATCGCCCGGCTCCGCCACGCTATGCGGCCTGGGACTGTCCGTGGATGCTCGACCCGGCGGAAGCAGGCGGCGGCGCCTTGCGCAATCTCGGCCCGCACGGCCTCGACATGTTCTGGCATCTGACCGGTGAAGACGCCAAAGTCACCGGCGCGCAATTCGGCTATCGGGCGCACGGCAATGCGGTGGAAGACTACGCCTCGGTGCTGTTGCGCTCGACGAGCGGCATTCTCGGCACGATCGAAGTCGGCAACACATTCCCGCGCGACGGCACCGACGGCGAATGGAAGCTCGCCGGCCGCGACGCCATCCTCACCATGAAAGACAACGTCGTGAAGCTCGCCACCAAAGAGGGCGACAAGATCTTGCCGGGCGTCGACCTTACCGCGCCCTATTTCACCGCGGTGCGCGATGCGCTCGATCATTGGAAGGGCGGCAAGGCGCCGCCGATTTCCGTGCAGGACTGCGCCCGCTTGGTGCGGCTGATCGATCAAGCTTATGCGTTCGCGAAGCTCTAACGTCATCCTGAGGTGCCCGCGCGCAGCGCGGGCCTCGAAGGATGGTTGCTGAAGCGCCTGGGCTGTCGCCCTTCGAGGCTCGCTCCGCTCGCACCTCAGGGTGACGACAAAATAGCAAAAGGCCCGGGATTGCTCCCGGGCCTTCGCATTTCACGTCGCCTGACGTATGGATTTAGAAATCCATTCCGCCGCCGCCACCCGGCATCGGGGGCATGGCGTCCTTCTTCTTCGGCAGTTCGGCGACCATCGCCTCGGTGGTGATGAGCAAGCCGGCGACCGAGGAAGCGCCTTGCAGAGCCTGGCGCACGACCTTGGTCGGATCGATGATGCCCTTTTTCACCATGTCGACGTAATCGCCGCCCTGGGCGTCGAAGCCGAAGGCGTAGTTGGAGTTTTCGAGGATCTTGCCGACGATGACGGAACCGTCCTCGCCCGCATTGGTGGCGATCTGCCGGGCCGGAGCCTGCAGCGCCTTGCGCACGATCTCGACGCCGTGCTTCTGGTCCTCGTTCGCGGTGCGCACTTTCTTGAGCGCTTCGGTGGCGCGCAGGAGTGCAACGCCGCCGCCCGGAAGAACGCCTTCCTCGACCGCGGCGCGGGTCGCATGCATCGCGTCATCGACGCGATCCTTGCGTTCCTTCACCTCGACCTCGGTGGCGCCGCCGACGCGGATCACCGCGACGCCGCCGGCGAGCTTGGCCAGCCGCTCCTGCAGCTTCTCGCGGTCGTAGTCCGAGGTGGTCTCCTCGATCTGCGCCTTGATCTGCGTGATGCGGTCTTCGATGTCCTTCTTCTTGCCGGAGCCGTTGACGATCGTGGTGTTTTCCTTGTCGATCATCACCTTCTTGGCCTTGCCGAGCATCGCGACCGTGACGTTCTCGAGCTTGATGCCGAGATCTTCAGAGATCGCCGTGCCGCCGGTCAGGACCGCGATGTCCTGCAGCATCGCCTTGCGGCGATCGCCGAAGCCCGGAGCCTTCACCGCCGCGACCTTCAGGCCGCCGCGGAGCTTGTTGACGACGAGGGTAGCCAGCGCTTCGCCTTCTACGTCTTCCGCGACGATCAGAAGCGGCTTGCCGGTCTGCACGACGGCTTCCAGGAGCGGAAGGAGTTCGTTCAGGGCGGAGAGCTTCTTCTCGTTGATGAGGATGTAGGGGTCCTCCATCTCAACGCGCATCTTGTCGGCGTTGGTGATGAAGTAGGGCGAGATATAGCCGCGGTCGAACTGCATGCCTTCGACGACGTCGAGCTCGGTCTCGAGGCTCTTGGCCTCTTCCACCGTGATCACGCCCTCATTGCCGACCTTTTCCATCGCCTTGGCGAGGTAATCGCCGATTTCCTTGTCGCCGTTGGCGGAGATGGTGCCGACCTGGGCGATTTCAGCGTTCGAGGTGACCTTCTTCGAGTTCTTGCGCAGTTCCTCGACCACGGTCTCGACCGCGAGGTCGATGCCGCGCTTGAGGTCCATCGGGTTCATGCCGGCGGCAACCGCCTTCGAACCCTCTTTCACGATCGCGGCGGCGAGCACCGTCGCCGTCGTGGTGCCGTCACCGGCGATGTCGGAGGTCTTCGAAGCGACCTCGCGGACCATCTGTGCGCCCATGTTCTCGAACTTGTCCTCAAGCTCGATTTCCTTGGCGACGGTGACGCCGTCCTTGGTGATGCGGGGAGCGCCGAACGATTTATCCAGCACGACGTTCCGGCCTTTGGGGCCGAGCGTCACTTTCACCGCATTGGCGAGAATGTCGACGCCGCGCAACATCTTGTCGCGCGCATCGACGGAGAATCTAACTTCCTTGGCAGCCATTAGAATTCACTCCTTTTTTTTGGTCCTCATCCTGAGGAGCGCCCGTAGGGCGCGTCTCGAAGGATGCAGGCCCGTGATTCATCGGCCTCATCCTTCGAGGGCCGCTTTCGCGGCCACCTCAGGATGAGGAAGTGGGGTTACGCGGCCTTCTTGCGGGCGACCTGCTCGTCGAGCACGCCCATGATGTCGGACTCCTTCATGATTAGGAGATCCTGACCATCGATCTTGACCTCGGTCCCCGACCATTTGCCGAACAGCACGCGCTCGCCGACCTTGATGTCGATCGGGATGAGCTTGCCAGCCTCGTCGCGGCCGCCCGGGCCGACGGCGATGACTTCGCCCTGCGAGGGCTTCTCTTTGGCGGTGTCCGGAATGATGATGCCGCCGGTTGTCTTTTCCTCGGCATCGATGCGCTTAACGACGACGCGATCGTGAAGCGGACGAAACTTCATGGTGTCCTCCTAAGTTATTGAAAACGAAGACATTTGTGAGTGTGCAGCGGCCTTGATAGAGTCCCTCACAGACCGCTTGATACAGAATTGGGGCGTAGTCTTTCCGCCCACAAGAGGTCTCTCAAAATATTTAGCACTCCTCGATTCGGACTGCCAACAAGAATCGCCTTTGGGTTAATTCTGTCGGGTTCCAAACGCTCCGGCGAAATATTCCGGTTCCGGCCGAGGAAACTTGTCCCAGGAAGTTCCGTTGAAATCGGGATCAGTGGAGTCCCAACCGCGCTGTTAGCACCGCGGCGTTGATGCTGCTAGTGCCTTGAAAGTACACAACTTATTCACTATTGAGGCTTGCAATAGCAAAGCGAGTCTCGAAACATTCCCGTGCCGGGATTGGAGGGCACTATGGTGTCGAAAGAGTTTCGCAGTCAGCTCGAAGGCTATGGACTGACCACCGCCAACATCCTCTATCGGCGGCCCGACCATCCCTGGCTATTACAGACCTATGTTTGGCAGGATTACGACCTCTGCCCGAACTTCCCGGTGCTCAACAAATTCCTCAATTTCTGGCTGGAGAAGCTTGAGGGCCCGCTCCACTCCGTCACCGTGGCGCATGCCCGGCTGATCAAGCCGGCCGAGATCCGCGCCGTCGACGGCGAATTCCGGCTGCACTGATTGGCTGCGTGTCATGGCTGGGCTTGTCCTGGCCATCCACGTCTTTGATCCGCACGCCGTAAGCGTGAGTTCTCCGCGATACCGCATTGCGGTATCCAGGCTACCCAAATTACTCTTGTCCGGCCGATCGCGGTGATCGCGGGCCGCCTTTACCGAAGCTTCAATCTATCGGTGTAAATTTCGCCGGTGATTTTACGGGGCCGCCTGAAGCGTCCCGCCCATTTTTCGAGCGGCACGTAGGGGTGTGCTCGTCATGCACCGATATTAGCCGGTGGCATAACATGGCATTCGATCCAGCCGCACCGGTGCTCGTGGTCGATGGCCACGACGCGGAGATTCGTATCCTCCGCGCGCTGCTGCGGCGATTGCGCACCGTCAACGTCGATGATGCGGCCGACGGCGGCGCAGCGCTCGCCAAGATGCGCGCCAAGCGCTACGGCCTCGTCATCGCGAACTGGGACATGGCGCCGCTGACCGCCCCCGATTTCCTTTATGAGATGCGCAGCGACCCGGGTCTTAGTCGGATTCCCGTGGTGGTGACCGGTGAATCAAAATCAAACGATGTCATCGCCGCGAAGAAGTCGGGCGCCAACAGCTACATCGTCAAGCCGTTCGATGCGCAAGCGCTCAAGGTGAAGATCGACGCGGCGTTCGCGACCAAGGCAGCGCCGCTTCTGGAGCGGCCGCACGCAGCGGAAGCGGCGCCAAGCCAGCCGCCGCCGGAAGAACCTCCGGCCGCCGACCGGAAGAAATTCGACGGGCTCTTCACGGTCAGCCTGAAATGACGGGCAAGCTCCGACTGCACTAATTATCTGCCCGTCATGGCCGGGCTTGTCCCGGCCATCCACATCTTTGATCCGCGCTCCCTAAGGCGTGGACGCCCGGCACAAGGCCGGGCATGACGACCTAGGACTTCGTGGAGCCTATCACGGCGTCAGCACCCCGACGATCGCGCCGAGCAAGCACGTCGTCAGCGTTCCCGACACGATCGACTTCAAGCCGAGTGACACCACCTCGCCGCGCTTTTCCGGGCACATGGTGGAGAGCCCGGCGATCATGATCCCGAGCGAGCCGAAATTGGCGAAGCCGCAGAGCGCGTATAGCATGATCAGCTTCGAACGCGGATCAAGCGTGCCTTGCGGCAGCGCTGCGAGCTGCAGATAGGCAATGAGCTCGTTCAACACGGTCTTGATCCCCATCAAGCCGCCCGCGGTCACCGCTTGGGACCAAGGAATGCCCATCAGCCAGCACACCGGCGCCATGATCCAGCCGAGCGCGCGCTGCAGCGTCATCGGCGCGCCCAAAAAATCCGGCGCCAGGCCCAGGATCGCGTTGGCGAGGTGCACCAGCGCCACGAACACGATCAGCATGGCGACGATGTTGAGGAGAAGCTCGAGCCCCGCGCCGGTGCCTTTGACGATGGCATCCATGGTCGAATGCGCCACCTGCTCGACGTCGTCGAGCTTGCCGCCGGTGTGCTGCCCGTAAGGGTCCGGCACCATGATCAGGCTGATCAGGATCGCCGCCGGCGCGCCGAGCACCGAGCAGACCGCGATGTGGCCCGCGGCGTTGGGGATCGCGGCGGACAGGATCGTCGCATAGAGCACGAACACGGTGCCGGCGATGCCGGCCATGCCGCCGGTCATGACGATGAACATTTCACTGCGCGTGAGCTGCGCCAGATAGGGCCGAATGAACAGCGGCGCCTCGACCTGGCCGACAAAAATATTGGCCGCTGTGGAGAGCCCCGCGGCGCCGCCGACGTCGAGCGTCTTTTCCAGTGCCCAGGAAAAGCCGCGCACCACCGGCGGCATGATGCGCCAGTAGAACAGGAGCGACGACAGCACGCTCATCACCAGCACCACCGGCAGCGCCTGGAAGCCGAGAATGAATTGCGCCGTCGGCGTCTTGACGTCGAACGGCGGGGTGCCGCCGCCGACATAGCCGAATACGAAGGAGGTGCCCGCTTTGGTGGCGTCGGCGACCGCATCGACCGCGCGATTGATCCAATCGAACGCGATCTCCGTCTGCGGCACTTTGAGCATCAGCAGCGCCAGCGCGAAAGTGACGCCGAGCCCGGTGACCACCGGCCGCCACGGCACCGCGCGGCGGTTCTCGCTGATCGCAAAGGCGAGCGCGAGAATGGCGAACACGCCCAGCGCCGATTGCAGGTTTGGCATTATGGCGAAAGCCCCCATTCCCCGAAGCACGTTATAACCTCATCCGCTCGTCCCCGCGAAAGCGGGGACCCAGCGTCAAGAAAACTGGATTCCCGCGGTCGCGGGAATGAGCGGAAATAAGCAGGGAAGGGCGAGCTGATTACACTCGCCTCCATCTCCTTTGGCGCCTTTCCCGTTCCCCGCGCACGATGAACGCGCGTTGCCGAAATTGCCCAAATCCGCCGCTAACCGGCTCTAATTCCGCCCCGGCGGCTCCCTCTAGTAAAACACTCGTTTGAATCCGTTTTGGAAGGAGGCCACCACATGCGCAACCTGATCACGCTGTCACTGACCGCCGGCGCCGTGGCGCTCGGCGCGCTCGCTTCGCTCTCTGCCGCCAACGCCGCCGATATGAGCGTGGCACCGCCATACCAGCCGCCGCCGCAAGCGCAATATGCGCCGCCTCCGCCCGCCTATGGCCCGCCGCCGGTCGAGGAGGCCTACGTCTATCCGCCGCCGCCGGCGTATTACGCGCCGCCGCCCGTCGCCTATTACAGCTACGCCGCCCCAGCTTATTACGTGGCGCCGTACTATTACGGCCGCGGCTATTGGCGCGGCTACGGCACGCGGTTTGCTTATGGGTACGGGCGCGGGCATTGGCGGCGCTGAGGGCGCCGTGCGGAGATTGTTACACAGCGTCTGTCGGCGTTCCGCTTTCCTTTGCTTCGGTGGCGAAGGGAAGAAAGAGAAAAGGCCCCGCATTCGTTCGGGGTAGAGATTTTGAAACGGTTGATCTGACAGCTCGGGCGAAATCGTGCCACGAGAACGAGATTGCTCTATCCGCCCCCACGAAAGTGGGGGAGGGGACCACGCTAAGCGTGGTGGAGGGGGCCTCTGAGATGAAGCTTCGTTGTCGTTGCAGAATGATCGTTGAGGCCGAACCCGCCCACCGCCTTCGGCGGTCCCTAATCGAGGGCAAGCCACCGCGCATCGATATGTGCGAGCCTCACCGACGGCGCGCTCATGAGCCCAAGCGCTGCGCGCCGCCGCGGCGCCACAGCAGATACGACAACAGAACGAGGCCGGCGCCGACCACGAGTACGAGCGCGATGGTGAGCTTGAGCAGGATCGCTTCCGGCGCGGCGAGCGCGGCAAGCACGATCGCAAGCCCCGCCAGCATCACCGACCAGCGGGCGAGGCGATGCGTGCGGTCCCAGACCCGCTCGTCGGCCAGCGTCCACGGCGTGCGGATGCCGATCATGAAATTCGAGCGCAGTCTGCCGAGCTGGCCGCCGGCGATGGCGATCATCGCGCCGACCAGGACGAACACCAGGCGCGTCGGATCGATCGGCGCGGCGCCGTGCACGGTCGAGATCAGCGTATAGACGATCCAGAGATGGACGATGGCGACGATAACCACGCCTCCGATCCAGCGTGTTGCGTAGGGCAGGCGCGACAGAATCAGATTCTCGCGGCGCGGTTCGGCGCGGGCGAGGCCTGCGAAGATGGCCGACAGCACGAGTGCGGCGAGCGGCATCAGCGCCAGCGGCGCAAGTGGACTGCCATAGGCCGTAGCGACGCCGTGCGCGTTAAAGCGCAGCGGGACGCTGGCGGGGAGGGCCGCTGCCGCAAGCGACAGACAAGCCATGGCGAAATGATGATAGCGGAGACGATCAGCGGACGGCGTATATTCATGGCACGGCTCCTCTCGGTTGCCGGCGCTCCGCCGGCGTGTGCGAAAGATCGAACGCACCGGTTGGACAGGCGGGCCGCCGCGAGGTTCAAAGCCGCGGCACGCCGAAATTCGGACGATTATTGTTTTGGCTGCGCGCCGGCCACCGGTTCCAGCACCCGGACCTCGGGCTTGCGATCGATGAAGCATACGGCGCTATAGGCATTCACCAGACCGGCGCCGAAGGGAGAATCCGGAACCGGCGGTCCGATCTGCCTGGCGGTGGCGATCAGGATGCTGCGAATATCGCTCGGCTTGAGCGACGGATTACGCTCGAGCAACAGCGCGGCGATGCCGCTGACATGCGCAGCGGCAATCGACGTTCCGCTCGTGAGCGCATAGGCGTCGCCCGGCGCCAGCGCGAGAATATCGACGCCCGGCGCGGCGACCGCTATATAGCGGCCGCGATTGGCCAGCGCGAAGACATGCTCGGCATTGTCGGTCGCGGTGACGGCGATGACGTCGGGATCGGCCGCGGGATAAAGCGGCTCGGACTGCGGCCCGCCGTTGCCGGCGGCAGCGATCAGCACGATGCCCTTGGCGTAGGCCGCCGCCAGCATCCGCGCCAGCATCGTATCCGCCGGACCGGCGAAGCTCATATTCACGACGCGCGCATTGTTGTCGGCGGCCCATTGCAGGCCCTTGTCGATGGCAAAAGAGGTGCCCTTGGCCTCGCCCGGACTGTCGTCGAAGGCATGCACCGCCAAGATCCGCACGCCCGGAGCGATGCCCATGAGCTTGCCGTGCGCGGCGATGGCGCCGGCGATCGAGGTGCCGTGCGGATGCGGCGTGTCGCTGCCGGCCAGTGCGTCAAAGCTTTTCACGACGGCGCCGTCGAGGTCGGGATGTTTGGCGTCGATTTCGGAGTTGATCACGGCGACCGTGATGGATTTTCCGGTCGCCAGCTGATGCGCCTGCGTGATTTGAAGCTCGGCCAGGACATATTGGGCGGCATCGCCCGCTGCGGCGGGCGCGGTCTTCGCGTTTTCTTCCTTGGCGTTGTCCTCCTGCAGCGCGAACAGATAATTCGGCTGCACGGTGGCGACGATGTTTTCGTTGTCGAGCGCTTGCACGACGCTCGGCACGTTGCGGCCGCCGCCGATGCGCCAGCGATAAAGGCTGGTGCCGATCAGCGGGAAGCTTTGCGCTTCCAACTGCGCAAGATCTTGTCGCTGGGCAAATTGAGCGATGGCTTGCGGCGTCGTGCCCGGCGCAAAAGACGTAACGATCTCGTCGGGGACGAACGGCGAATTGCCTTGCGCGGTCGCTCCCCCGCCGCCGCCATTGCCGC
This sequence comes from uncultured Alphaproteobacteria bacterium, assembly GCA_963731805.1. Lineage (GTDB taxonomy): Bacteria > Pseudomonadota > Alphaproteobacteria > Rhizobiales > Xanthobacteraceae > BOG-931. Next base: position 95,446 of record CAVSWY010000019.1, on the reverse strand, counting down.
CGCCGGCGGCCCGCGCGGCAGCACCGCCGACAACGCCGCCGCCAACAATGCCACCACCGATGGCGCCGCCGCCGACAATCGGAGGATGCCGCAGCGGCCAACCGCGCCGGCCGGGAGGGCCCACAAATCGGCCGCCGCGCGGGGGCGGCGGGCGCCGCCAGATCGGCCCGCCCATCATCGGCCGGCCGAAACCGCCCATCCGTCCGAAACCGAATGCCGATGCCGGGTGCGATCCGCCGATGCAGCAAGCCAGCAGCAACAGGCCGCAGAGCAAGGGGGCCAAAAGTCGGCCAGAGACTCGTCGACCATATCTCCGCTTCGGATTCGCAACGCTGTTTCGCATGGCAAGCTCCCGATATTGCGCCGGTCGAGCGGGGCGGCGCGGGAAGACACATTAGCCATTCACGCCAGTCAGCCGGTCCGATCGGTCATTTCAGTCTGTTGCGGCGATAAAGCCTACGACCTTGTCGTTTTGCAGCGTGTTGACGATGCGTGTCAGGTCGGCTTGCGAGAGCTTGGTCGGCGCGACGCGCACCTGAAACAGCTGGCCGCCGGCCGGGCCGTCGACGATGCTCAATTTGTTGGATTCGAGGAAGGTAGCGATATCAGCGGCGGTGGCTTGCGGCTGAAAGCGGATGAGGACGTAACTGCCTTCGCCCGGAGCGGTGGTTAGCACCGAGGCGGTCTGATAGCCGCCCTGGCTCTTGGTCTGGAATACGAAGCCGGCGAGCAAGCCGGCCTGCAGCATAATGACGAGCGCTGCCGCCGCCGCCGACCACGCCAGCGCGTGCGGCGAAAGGCTCGTCAAAAATTCGGCGATCCGCGCGCTCAACCCCACCGACGGGCTCGTCCGGCGCGCCGGCAGCGCGTCGATCTTGGCGAACAATGTGCGCACATCGCCGGGCGACGGCTCGCCCGCCGCCTCGCCGATCGCGGTTTCATGCGCGAATTCCGCGCGCACCCATTCGTAGCGGCTGGCGAGCTCGGGGTCGCGGGCGAGCGCGGCTTCGACCTGCCGCGTTTCGTCCGGATTGAGCGTTCCTGCCGCGTACCAGGGCAACAGCAATTCGATCTCACTCGGTTCGCGCTCATGCGCCGTATTGTTTGCCGAAGTCATGGCCAGCCTCGTTCGATGCCTTGCTCGGTAAGGAGCTCCGACAATTTCTTGCGCGCGTAGAACATGCGCGTCTTCACGGTCGCCTCCGGGATGCCGACAATTCCCGCAACTTCTTCCACGGACTTATGCTGATAATAGACAAGGTTGACGATTTCGCGGTGCTCCGCCGTGAGCTTAAGCAGGCACTGCCGCAGCACCGCGGCCTTATCTTTTTTTGCCAACGCGATTTCCGGATCGTCGGCATCATCCGCGATCGTGTCGGCCTTCGCCTCATCCAGTTCCTCCGTCAGTCGGCGCTGCAAGGCATTGAGTGCCTTGAAGCGGGCGATAGCGAAAATCCAGGTGGAGACCGCCGAGCGTCCCTCGAACGTTCCGGCCTGACGCCAGACGTCGAGGAATACGTCGCTGTTCAAATCCTCGGCCGTGGTTTCGTTGCGCACCATGCGCTTGACGAAGCGAAAGACCGGGATCCGATAGCGGGCGAACAGCGCCTCCATCGCGAGCCGATCGCCCTTGGCGATCTTTGCGATCAGAACCTCGTCCGAAGTGGTCTGCATCGGCCGGCCTCCGTCGGGCTCCACAGTAAGGCAGCCGGCGGGCGCGCAGGTTCAAGCCAAATCGAAGAAAATCTTGCGCGGCTTCTCGGGCACCGAAGGCTGGCCATAAGTTTCGCCGTTCGGGCGCTATTGGGCAAGCCGCCCGGCGGCGGCGACAGCTTTCACGGTCTTTTGCCGGTTTCGCCGCATGCGGCCGCAAATCCCGATGAGATCACGCGATTTCGCCGGTCAAAAAAACGTTTGAACCTTTCTCCGACCTCCCTGTCCCACGGGCATTGGAATTCACTTCGACCCCCCAACCCGAACTCGGAGAACGACAATGTCACGCAAAATCATCCTCAGTCTCGCCGCGGCGACCCTGGCAGTGGCGACGCTTTCTTCACACGCCGATGCCCGCGGTTTTGGCGGCGGCGGCCGCGGTTTTGGCGGCGGCGGCGGTTTTGGCGGCCGCGGTATGGCGATGGCCCGCTTCACCGGCCACGGCGGCCGCACCCTGACCCCGATCTTCCCCGGTCATGGCCATCCGATCATCCCTGGACCGTTCCCGCACGGCCATCCCAAGTTCCCCGGCCATTGGGTCTTCCATCATCATGATCACGGCCATCTGGTGTTCCGTTTCGGTCGCTGGATCGTAGTCGACGATGTGGTCGATGAAGCGCCGGCTCCTGACGTCGTGGCGACGCCTGGCCCGTGCACCTGCCTGACCAAGACCTATACGCCGAGCGGCCTTGTGGTGTTCGCCGACATCTGCACCAAGGAATCGGCGAGCGCTGCGGTCGACGGCAGCGCCGACGCCACGCAAGTCCCGACCACGCCGGTGGCGGCAAGCGCGGTGCCAATGTCGGTGGTGCCGACTACGCCGAACTACGCCGGCCGCACTTATGAAGACTACCTCGCGGCCAATCCGCAATCCGCGCAGCCGCAGGCCGCCAACCCGGCGCCTCAGGCCCCGCAAGGAAACTAAACAGGAAACCAAAAACGAAATATGCGAATACACCTCTCGAAGATCGCGTCGCCTGCGGCCACACCGCAGGCGACCTTTTTTCGTCAACGCCGGCGAGCAATATTTCGCGGGATTAATGTGGAGACGCTCATGCGCATTCGTTTTGATTTCGCCTCCGTCACGCTCGATGCCGAGCTCCTCGATACCCCGACCGCGAAAGCGATCGCGGCGGTTTTGCCGATCACGGCTTCGGCTTTGACCTGGGGCGAGGAGGTCTATTTCGAGATCCCGGTGCAAATGCCGCGCGAGAAGGATGCACGCGCCGTGGTCACGCCGGGAGAGATCGCCTATTGGCCCGACGGCCATGCCATCGCGCTCGGTTTTGGCCGCACGCCGATCTCGCAAGCCGGCGAGACGCGGCTCGCCAGCCCCTGCAACATCTGGGCGAAGGCGCTCGGCGATGTGAAGACGCTTAAGGCGGTGAAAGCCGGCACGAAGATCAAAGTGAGCGCGGCTTCTTGAACGAAGCCGAAAATTCAGTGTGGCTTGACCCGCCGCGCCAGCGAGATCATCAGATCCCAGGCGTTGCGGATATTGGTGACGAGAAGAGCCAGCGCCGCCGCGGCGAGAAGATTAAGCCCGGCGGGCTGCTCCCTGAGGATGAACCAAGAGGATATCAAGCCCGCGGTGTAGCACAGCATCGGGACTGCGCCGTAGCCCAGACGGTCGGAGAGATCGGAGATGGAATTGCGGTGCACGCGCACCATGACGAGGAGCGAATAGCCGAAGCTGCCGATCGAGGCCACGGCGATGACGATGCCGAAGGACTCCCAGGTTTGCGTCGGGATCATCGCGATCAGGCTGAGAAACAAAATATTGGCGTAATGGAAGACCACCGGGCTCATATATGTCGCGGTGTTACGCCGGCTCTCCGGTTCGGGGGTCAGCACATCGGTCGCGATCGATACCGCCACGAACAACAACGCCACCAACGCCGCGGCGGCGGTGCCGAGCAAAGCGTAAAATTCGTGCCATTCCGCCAGCATCGAAAGGAACGATCAGCCTCTGCCAACGAACGGCATCAAATTCGCCATCACCGTCATGAACAGCACGTTGGTATCGAGCGGCAGGCTCGCCATATAGACCACCGCGCGGCCGACATCGTCGGCGGCCATGCGCGCCTCGATCTTCTTCGATCCGTCAGGCTGCAGCACGCCTTCGCCCTGCACCATGCGGTCGGTGAGAGGCGTGGCGGCATTGCCGATATCGATCTGGCCACAGCAAATATCGGTGCCGCGGCAGTCGAGCGCGGTCTGCTTGGTCAAGCCGGTGACCGCGTGCTTGGTCGCGGTATAGGCGGCGGCGCCGGGCCGCGGCGTATGCGCCGAGATCGAGCCGTTATTGATGATACGGCCGCCACGCGGGTTTTGCGCCTTCATGATCTTGATCGCCTCCTGGGTGCACAGGAAGACGCCGGTGAAATTGGTGGCGACCACGGCCTGCCATTTGTCGAGCGGGATCTCCTCGATCGACATCGCCGGCGCGCCGATGCCGGCATTATTGAAGAGCAGATCGAGCCGGCCGTAATGCTCCTTGGTCTTGGCGAACAGCGCCTTGATGGAGGCCGGATCGGCGACGTCGGTGGGCACCGTCAAGGCTTCGCCGGGCGTCTGCGCGCCCTCCTTGGCGACCGCTTCGAGCATGTCCTTCCGCCGCCCGGCGAGCACCACCGCATAACCTTCGCGCATCAGCGCAAGCGTCACCGCACGGCCGACGCCAGTACCGGCGCCCGTCACCAACGCAACCTTCTTTGCGGCCATATTCGCCTCCCCATTGCTCGACGTCTGTCATCGTCCGCGAAATCGGACGATCCAGTATCCTCGAAGCTTGTGATTGTACACCACGGCCGGCGATTACTGGATGCCCGCTTTCGAGGGCATGACAGCCTAACTCGCCAGTGCGACTTCCTGGTCGGGGCTGCCGACGCGATATTCGTCGGGCGAAGCGAGCCGGTGGTCGATTTCGCCGGCGGTGCCGGGCTTGCCAAATCTGAAGCCTTGCATCGAGTGCACGCCGGCGGCGCGCAGGAACAAATGCTGCTCGGCAGTCTCGACGCCTTCCGCGGTGACCTTCATGCCGAGGCCGCGGCCCAGGCTGACCACGGCATGCACGATCGCGGCGGCGTCGGGCGCCTTTTCGATCGAGCGCACGAAGCTAGAGTCGATCTTGAGCTTGTCGAACGGAAAACGCCGCAGATAAAGCAGGCTCGAATAGCCGGTGCCGAAGTCGTCGAGCGCGAAGCGCACGCCGATGGCTTTGAGCCGCAGCATCGACAGTTCCGCGGTCTCGAGATTGCCGAGAAGCGTGCTTTCCGTGAGCTCGAGCTCAAGCCGGTTGGCGTCGAAATCGGTCTCGGTGAGGATGCGTTCGACCAGTTCGACGAAATCGGAGCGGCGGAACTGCAGCGGCGAGACGTTGACTGAAACTGCAAGGTTCGGCCAGTTGCGGCCATCGATGCACGCGCGGCGCAGCATCCATTCGCCGAGCTCGATGATCAACCCCGAATGCTCCGCGATCGGAATGAAGCGCGACGGCGGAATCTCGCCATGGGTCGGATGCGTCCAGCGCGCCAGGGCCTCGACGCCGACCACGGTATCGCCCGCGGCATTGACGATCGGCTGATAGGCGGCGCGCAGACCGTCGTTCTTGATCGCCTGCAGCAAATCGCCTTCCAGCAATTTTCGGCTCGACAGGTCGGCGTCCATCGCCGCATCGTAAATACAGGCGCGGTTGCGGCCTTCGTTCTTGGCGCGGTACAGCGCCATGTCGGCGTAGCGTAAAATGTCGGCAGCGTCGCCGACGCGACGGTCGATCACGGCAATGCCGATCGACGCGCCGATGATGATGTTGTGGCCCGAGATGGCGTAAGGCGCGCAGACTGCGGCAATGATCCGTCCGGCGATCGCCTGCAGCGAATAGGAATCCGACGCACAGGTGGTGATGATGGCGAATTCGTCGCCGCCAAGCCGCGCCACCAGGTCGTCGCCGCGCATGATGCGGCTCAAACGCTGCGTCACGTTGAGAATGAGCTCGTCACCGATGTGGTGGCCGAGCGTATCGTTGACGTCCTTGAAATGGTCGAGGTCGATATAGAACACCGCGGCGGAGAGCCCGCCGCCGCGCACATTGTTTATAGTCTGTTCGAGGCGCTCGCCGAAATAAATGCGATTGGGCAGCCCGCAGACCGGATCGTGCAGCGCCAGGTGGCGCAATTGCCGCTCGCCGGCGGCGATTTCCTCGGCGGTGCGCCGCATGTAGCGGATGCCGAGCACGACGAACAGCGCGAAGCCGGCGAGCGCCACCGCGATGAACGGCGCCACGCTGGCCACGATTGCGCCGCCGGGCCGCGTCGGCTTCCAGGAGAAGCGGGCGACGGCTGCGCCTTGCGCGTCGGCAAGATCCAGAGAGTGAGTGTCGTCGGCTATCGCGGAGGGCTTGCCAGTCGCGTGCAGGCTGTTCAATTCGAGGCGACCGCCGACCTTGGCGAGCATACGCGCGCTGATATATTTCACCGCGAGCACGATGGGCGCGCTGATATTGCCATGCGCGAGATCGGCGTCCGATCCGACCGCCACCGCCACGACAAAGGCGGGTTGGCCGAGAAAGTTCTGCAGCAAGACCGTGCTGCGACCGGGGTTCGCCGGATCCTGGCCTTCGACCGGGGCGACGGCGTGAGCCGGCATGGCGCTAAGCCGGCCCCGCAATACAGCGATGACCGGCGCAAGTTCGGCCGATAAGTCGCGCGCACCGGGATCGAGGGCGGGATATCGGTATTCGACGCGATCTTCGCCGTCGACGATCGTTGCGACGTCGAAATGAAATTTTGCCAACCACTGGCCGATCCGCTGTTCGGCCCATTGCGGATCGTAACTGGTACGGATCCTGGCGGTGGCGCTCGGTGTCGCAGCCACGCCTTCGACGAGGTGCATCGCGTGCAGGCCGTGCTCGTCGATCGACTGCGCAATCAGTTGCTGTTCGGTTTCGAACGCCACTTCATCGGCGCGGCGCGCGGAAGTCAGCACCGCGACGATGACGCACAGGATCGCCACAACGACGATGACGCCGATCGGCGTGACCAAGCGCGCCTGGTCCCACCGCGACCCTTTCCTTTCCCCGGCGATGGGAAATCGCGCCGAAGGCAACACGCTTCCACCCTTTGTGTCACTGGCTCGGGCGCGACCTTAGGGAGCAAAGCTTTCCAATGGCTTGCAAAGACTGAGCGCAAGCGCGTGGAACGAGTGGTGCGTTCTGTTCTGCGCGCCGTCGTTAATCGGACGTTAATAGTGCCGTGAGGGCCTTCATTGTGTCGCGGCAGGCCTTGCCGGCGGTCGTTTCAGCGCCTGTTGAGGTAAGGCGGCCGCGGGATGCCGATATGGGCGGCGCGCAACGCCGCCGACCAGCGTTCGCGCAGGTCGGTAAAGTATGGCTCGCCGGGCTCGATGCGGTAGATCAGTTCCGGATCGCAGGTGTCGCGCCGCAAGACCATAAGATCGATCGGCAAGCCGACCGATAGGTTCGAACGCATGGTGGAATCGATGGAAACCAGCCCGACTTTGAGCGCGTCGTAAATGTCCATCTCGTAATTGATGGCGCGGTCGAGCACCGGCTTGCCGTATTTGTGCTCGCCGATCTGCAAATACGGCGTATCGGTCGTGCACTCGATGAAATTGCCGGCCGAATACACCATGAACAGCCGCATCCGCTCGCCCATGATTTGGCCGCCGAACAGAAATGAGACGTCGAAGTTCACGTCGGACGCTTCCAGCGCCTTGCCTTCGGTGGAATGGATGGTGCGGATGACGTGGCCGACGCGCTGGGCGGCCTGAAACATGCTCGGCGCGTTCATCAGCGTTTCGTGCTCGCCGGTTTCCGGGTTGTCGTAGCCTTCGGTCAGGATGCTGACCACCGATTGGCTGATTGACAGATTCCCGGCCGAGGCGATGGCCATGACCCGCTTCTTCGGATCCTTGAACACGTGCAGCTTGCGGAAAGTCGAGATGTTGTCGACACCGGCATTGGTTCGGGTGTCCGCGAACATTACGAGACCCTCGCGTACGAGAATGCCGCAGCAATAAGTCATCGACTCAAGGTCTCCTCTTGGGCCCTATATACCATCATGTTTGGCAAAACAGGGAGATCGGCCTCTACTGACCGACCTTAATCGCGATCTCCAGCGTCTCGGTGCCCGGCCCATAACGCATGCCGCGCACCGGCGCCGCGCCGAGCGAATCAAGCCCGATGGCGACACGCACATGTCCGTCCGTCGGACAGAAGCCATGGGCCGGATCGAATGCCACCCAGCCGAGTTCGGGCACCGAAGCTTCGGCCCAGGCGTGACCGGCCGCCATCGCGGCTGCTCCGTCCTCGGCGCAGTAATAGCCGGCGACGTAGCGCGCAGGGATGCCGAGACTGTGCGCGGCGCCGATGAAGATGTGGCTCAGATCCCGCGGCAGTCCGCGTTTGCGGGCAAATGCTTCGGCGGCATTGGCGGCGCCGTCGACTTCATCCGTGACGTGGGCCATTTCCGCGTAGAGCTGATCGAGCAAAGCGTGCAATTGCGCGAGCACGTCGCCGCCTGCCGCACTGCGGATATTTTGCGCAAAACTCCGGATCGCCGCGTCAGGCTGGGTCAAGGCGGTATCGCGCAAAAAGAGGCTCGGCGCAAAACGCTCCACGGCGCCGCGCACGATGCCATTGGTGTTCTGGGTATCGACCTCGCCGTCTACTTCAACGCAAAGCTCGCTCAACGGGCCATCGGCGGAGAACACGTGGGTAAGATTGCCGAAGGCGTCCTCATGAGCGGCGAGGCGGGCATCGGTCGACACGTCGATGCGCCAGCGCACCACATATTGCCCTTCGTGGTTGCGCGGCGTGAGCCGCAATACTTGGATGACGCCGGCGGCAGGCGGGTCATAGTGGTAGGCGTTGCGATGAACGACGCGCAGGCGCATGAGGGGACAGCGGCGGACCGAGGACGAGGACGGATAAGATAGACGAGAAATGGGCGATCTGTCCTCTCTCGTCCGTCGTTGCTCAGAGCAGATATTGCTGGCTGACCGCGGTGCCGAGGCGGTTATTGTCCTCGACAAATTCATCGATGAATTCGTGCAAGCCGCTTTGGAAGACGTCCTCGATCTTGGCGTTTTCCAGCCGCGCGCGCACGGTACGGGCATGGCGCTGTGCCGGCCCCTGGCGGCCATAGGCGTTGGCGATGCGGTCGAGGTTTTGCACCAGGTTCTCGTAGCAACTGGCCAGCGAGCGCGGCATCTCGTCTCTCAGGATGAGCAGGTCGGCGACCAGCCACGGCTTGACGTTCTCGCGATAGACCCAGTGATAGGCGGTGAGCGCGGAGACGGTGCGCAGAATCGCGGACCACTGGAAATAATCGAGCGGACCGCCGACCTTTTCGATCGCCGGCAAGAGCAGGTGGTATTTGACGTCGAGAATGCGCGCGGTGTTGTCGGCGCGCTCAATATAGACGCCGAGCCGGGAGAACCAGTAGGCGTCGTTGCGGAGCATGGTCCGGTAGGCCGAACCGTCGAACTGCAACGAGGAGCTCTGCACCCAGCGCAGGAAGCGAGCGCATTCCTCGCGGGAGCTTGGCCCGTTGCCCCAGCGCTTGAGCTCGAGCCAAGCGCTGTTGATGGCGTCCCACATTTCGATGGTTAGCGCGGTGCGCACGGCGCGCGCATTGAGCCGAGCGCTTTCGAAACAGTTGCGGATCGACGACGGGTTGCTGGTCGAAAAGGCGAGGAATTCGGTGACGGTCTCTTCGTTGGCTTCCTTGTAGGTCTCGAAGAAGGCGCCGGCGCAACCCGCCGTCGCGACCGCCGATTCCCATTCATTGGTGGTACCGACATAGGCGAGCGGCAGCGAGGTGAGCCGCAGCGTGGTGTCGAGGATGCGCGCAATATATTCCGCGCGCTCGACATAGCGGGCGAGCCAATAAAGGTTATCGGCGGTGCGTGAGAGCATGTTATTTTAAGGTTTCATCCGTCCAGGGCCCGCTTCTTCAATTGTCCAAAACCCAAGTGTCCTTGGTGCCGCCGCCTTGGCTCGAATTGACGACCAGCGAACCTTTCTTGAGCGCAACCCGCGTCAGGCCGCCGGGCACGATGCGCGTGCGGGTGCGGCCGGTCAGCACGAACGGGCGCAGATCGACGTGGCGCGGTGCTATGCCTTCGTCCACACAAGTCGGGCAGGTCGACAGCGCCAGCGTCGGCTGGGCGATGAAATTCTTTGGGTCCGATTTGAGCTTGGCGCGGAACGCGGCGAGGCTCGCTTTGTCCGCCTTGGGCCCGATCAGCATGCCGTAGCCGCCCGAGCCGTGGACTTCCTTGACGACCAGCTCTTCGAGGCGGTCGAGCACGTAAGCGAGGTGCTCTTCCTCGCGGCAGCGCCAGGTCGGCACGTTCTTGAGAAGCGGCTCTTCGCCGAGAAAAAATTTCACGATCTCCGGCATGTAGCTGTAGACCGCCTTGTCGTCGGCGATGCCGGTGCCGACCGCATTGGCGAGCGTGACGCTGCCGGCCTGATAGGCCGACATCAGGCCGGGCACGCCGAGCGCGCTGTCGGGCCGGAACACCAAGGGATCGAGAAAATCGTCGTCGATCCGACGGTAGATGACGTCGACCCGCTTTAAGCCTTCGGTCGTGCGCATATAGACCACGTCGCTTTTGACGACGAGATCGCGGCCTTCGACCAGTTCGATGCCGAGCTTGTCGGCGAGGAACGAATGTTCGTAATAGGCGGAGTTGTAGACGCCGGGCGTCAGCAGCACGACGTTCGGCTCGGATGATGCCGACGGCGGCGCCACCGATTTCAGCGTTTCCAAAAGCTCGTCCGGGTAATTCTCGACCGGCGCGACGCGGTAACGCGAAAACAGCTCCGGAAACAGCCGCAGCATGATCTCGCGGTTCTCCAGCATGTAGGAGACCCCGGACGGCGTGCGCGCATTGTCCTCGAGCACGTAAAAGGTGTCGGCGTCGAGACGCACGATGTCAATGCCGGCGATATGGACATAGATATCGTGCGGCACCTTCTGGCCGTTCATCTCCGGACGAAACACCGGATTTTGAAACACCAGGTCCTCCGGAACGATGCCGGCCTTCAAAATCTCGCGGCGGCCATAGACGTCCTTGATGTAGGCGTTGATGGCTTTGACGCGTTGTTCGAGGCCGCGCTGCAATGTCTCCCATTCCTTGGCCGAGATGATGCGTGGGATGACATCGAAGGGAATCAGGCGCTCCTGCGCCTCCGGGTCGCCGTAGACCGCAAAGGTGATGCCGATGCGCCGAAATAACAGCTCGGCCTCGCGCCGGCGGAAATCCAGCACGTCGGGTTTGACCTCGGTGAGCCATTGCGACAGCTCGGCATAGGCCGGTCGCACGGCGTCCCCGCTGCCTCGCATTTCGTCAAACATGTCGTCCCCGGCCCGCTGCCGCCCTAAACGTCTGCGGCACCGCTACTTCTAGCAAGCTTCGCGCCAATTCGAACGCGCAAGGGCATAGCTTGGTTGCCAGCAAGTCGCCTACTATTGCTCATGTTTTGGGCGGTTTGACCATCGGGACGGCTGGATCGGGAACCGCAAGAGCTATTGCCGGTTATACGGGCGGGGATGAACCCATGCTCGAGCCGATCCTGATCGTCGGAATTGTGATGGCGGGTACCGCCTGGTACGTGCAGCACAAATGGCGGCGGCGCATGCGCGCGATGGCGGAAATGCGGGATGCGGCTCGCAATACCAGTGGGCTTGAGCTCCTGGCCCGGCGCTATGCGCGAGGCGAGATCGACCGCGAGGAATATCTCGAAAAGCGCGACGATATACTCGCCGCGCCGGCCCTGCCGGAAGGCCGGCCCTGAATCCTCCATTCCGGCATACGCCGCTGCCTCCTTGAGCCGCCGCTGCCGTCGGGCTAGGAGGAGTGACGCACGGGGATCGAGCCAATGTCCGACAGCTTGGCCAATGGCGCCGGCAAGATCGAGGGCGGCATCGTCACCGCCGCGGTTCTCGTTATCGGCGACGAGATCCTGTCCGGGCGCACCAAGGACAAGAACATCGGTTATATCGCCGAATATCTCACCGGCGCCGGCGTCGATCTCAAGGAAGTGCGCGTCGTTCCCGACGAAGAGCCGGAAATCATCGCCGCGGTGAACGCGCTGCGGGCGCGCTACACCTATCTGTTCACCACCGGCGGCATCGGGCCGACGCATGACGACATCACCGCCGAATGCGTGGCCAAGGCCTTCGGCGTGCCGATCGATTACCATCCGCGTGCGCTGGAGATCATGCAGGCGCGCGTCGCCGCCACGGGCGGCGTGATGAACGAGGCCCGCAAGCGCATGACGCGCGTTCCGCTGGGCGGCGAGCTTGTGCTCAACAAGGTTTCCGGGGCGCCGGGATTCTGGATCGGCAATGTGATCGTGATGGCGGGCATCCCGAGCGTGATGCAGGCGATGCTCGAATACGTCGCGCCGCGGCTGAAGACCGGCACGCGGATGATTTCGGAAACGGTGCGCGCCGATTTGCGCGAGGGCGATATCGGCACCGCGCTCGGCGCGATCGCCAAGGCCAATCCCGACGTGGTGATCGGCTCGTATCCGTTTCAGGATCCAAACGGCGCGGCCAACACCAATGTCGTGGTGCGCTCACGCGATCCGCAAAAGCTCGCCGCGGCCAAGGCCGCGGTGGAGGCGATGCTGGTGCGCGTCAAGGCTGAGCTTGCCAAAGCTTGACGATCGCGGCCGTGATTCGTCCTCAATTTTCCAGTGGCGTCCGATGATCGCAGCTATGAACCGGCGCCGCATCGTCGTCTTACTCGCTTCCACGCTTGTCACTTTTGCCGCGCTGATGCTGCCGAACATGTCGAGCGCGGCGCCGGACGAACGCCTGCAAGGCTTCGGCGTCGTCTATTTGCACGGCAAAGCGAGCTGGCCGGGCGCATTCACTGGCGGCATCCTAAGCGCGTTGCGCGATGAAGGCGCGATTATTGCCACGCCGGAAATGCCGTGGTCGTTCCACCGCCGTTACGCCGCGACTTACGATCAGGCCATGGCCGAGATCGATGCGGCTGTCGCCGAGCTTAAAGGGAAGGGGGCGCGGCGCATCGTTATCATCGGCCACTCGCTCGGCGCGAATGCGGCCATCGGCTACGCCGCACGCCGGCCCGGCATGGCCGAGCTTGCCGGTATCGTCGCGCTGTCGCCGGCGCATCTGCCCGAAGTCGGCGATATGCGCGAGTTCGTCGCCGACGCGGTGGCGCGCGCGAAAAAACTCATCGCCGAGGGCAAAGGCGGTGTGCCGCAAACTTTTCCCGATATGGCCCAGGGCATTCCGCTGATCGCGCATGCGACGCCGCTTGTTTATCTGAGCTTTTTCGATCCGGACGGCCCGGCGGTGATCCCGAAAAACGCCGCCGCCATCGGCGCCGCGCCGCATCCGGTGCCGCTCCTTTGGGTCGTCGGCAAGCTCGATCCGATCGACCGCCGCGGGCCCGAATACGCCTTCGATGCCGCGGCGAAGAATCCCAAGAGCAAATACATCGAGGTCTTCGCCGGTCATCTGACGACGCCGCTGGTCGCCCGCAAACAAGTGGTGGCGTGGATCAATTCGCTGTGAGCCACGCAGCGTCTCGGCCACGCCGTTGCGCCTTGCTGGCGCAAAGGCCCGTGCTTATTTCCATTCAACGCGGCTTGGTGTGAGCGGGATTGCTGGTCTGTGAGCGATATCGAAGCCCTGTTCAAGGTGCTGCGGCAATCGGCCGACACCGATTGCGTCGCCGCCATTGAGCGCGCGGTTAGCGACGCGCCAGACCGCGAACTGTGCCGCATCAATGTGCTGACTTTTGCCGCCGCGAACGGCCTCGACGAAGAGCGCGCCTTGGCGGCGTTTCTGCACGCGTCGCGGCTCGGTCTGTTCGAACTTTCTTGGAACGTGCTGTGTCCCGGCTGCGGCGGCGTGCTCGATGCTGGGTCGACGCTCAAAACCGTCAATCACGAGGAATATGCCTGCGGGCTTTGCGCCGCGGGCTACAAGCCCACCCTCGACGAAATGGTCGAGGTGACCTTTACGGTGAGCCCGCGAGTGCGGCGCATCGCCGGCCACGATCCGGATTCGCTGCCCGAGGTCGAATATTACCGCCAGATTTTTTGGAGCTCGGGCGTCGATCTGCCCGACACTCTGGACAAGAGCCTCGCCGGCTTCACCATCGATTCGATCGAGCTGCCGCCCGGCGAGCGCGCGGTGCTTTCGGTGCAACTGCCCGACGATTTTGTCATCGTGTTCGATCCGGTCACCCACGGCACGCAATTCATCGACATCAAGGGCGAGCCGACCAACGAACGCCAGGCGATTTCGCTCGTCTTCAACAAGGTCAAGGCGCCGACCGGAACCGTGGAGATGCGGCCGGGCCCGCTGCGGCTTGCGCTTGAAAACCGCACCGACCGCCGCGTGCTACCGGCGCTGTGGATCGCCGGGGATTCGCTTCATCAACTGCTCGGCCATCGTAAGCCGTTCATCACCGCCAAGCGCCTTCTCACCAACCAGACGTTCCGCGACATTTATCGCACCGACACGCTCGACGTCGATCAGAAGCTCAAGATCACCAGCCTGACTTTCCTGTTCACCGATCTCAAAGGCTCGACCGCGCTTTACGAGCGGGTCGGCGATCTCGTCGCCTACGATCTGGTGCGCCAGCATTTCCGCGTGCTCTACGACATCGTGGCCGCGGAAACGGGCGCGGTGGTCAAGACCATTGGTGACGCGGTGATGGCGACCTTCGCCACCCCCGACCGGGCGCTGGCCGCGGCGCTGCGCATGCGCGAAGCCATGACCCGCATCAATGCCGAGCGCCGCAACGAGGATCTCTTGCTCAAGATCGGCATTCACGAGGGGCCGTGCTTGGCGGTGACGCTCAACAACAGCCAGGATTATTTCGGCAAGACGGTCAACATGGCGGCGCGCGTTCAGGGGCTCGCGTCATCGCGCGCGATCTTCGTGACTAAGCCTGTGGTGGACGATCCGAAGTCGGCTAAAATCCTGGAAAAATTGAGCCTGCGGCCGTCGGAACAGCGCGCCGCCCTGCGCGGCATCGCCGACGAGACCACCGTTTTCGAAATTCCCTGATATATTCGCGCCCGATGCCGCCGCAGCCGCCCGAACCGGAAAAACCGCAAAGCCCGGAAAAGATCTTTCCGGTGTCGTGGGACCAGTTTCACCGCGATTCGCGCGCGCTCGCCTGGCGGCTGTCCGATGCCGGGCCGTTCGCTGCGCTGGTCTGCATTACCCGTGGCGGGCTGGTGCCGGCGGCCATCGTGGCGCGCGAACTCGGCATCCGGCTGATCGACACCGTGTGCATCGCCAGCTACGACCACACCCGCCAGAGTGACCTGAAGCTGCTCAAGGAGGTCGCGGCGGCGGTCGTTACCGCTGGCGGCGGGCAGGGTGCCGGCGTGTTGATCGTCGACGACCTCGTCGATACCGGCCAGACCGCGAAAGTAGTGCGGGCGCTGTTGCCGCGCGCGCATTTTGCCACGGTCTATGCCAAGCCGATGGGCCGGCCGCTGGTCGACACTTTCATCACCGAAGTGTCGCAGGACACCTGGATTTACTTTCCCTGGGATACGGGGCTCGCCTTCCAGCCGCCGATCCGTGACGCCGGCTTATAGTGCGCAGTTCGCCTCATCGGGCTATAATGTCGCCAACCCTAGACGAGGAGGATGCCATGGACGCCGTCACGCCCAAAGCCAAGCACGACAGGCCCGATACGCATTCGCACGTGGTGCGCCCTGCCGAGATGGAATGGAAGAAGACGCGATTTGCCGGCTGCGAGGTCAAGGGCCTGTTGTTCGACAAGGAGACCGGGCTCGTCACTGCGCTGATGAAATTCGCGCCCGGCGCCACGCTGCCCGACCACGAGCACGTCAAGATCGAGCAGACCTATGTGCTGGAAGGCAAGCTTGTCGACAAGGACGGCCCGGCCAAAGGTTTTAGCGTCGGCCCCGGCGAGTTCGTCTGGCGCGAGGCCGGCAGTCGTCACGTCGCCTGGACGCCGGAGGGCGGGCTTATGCTTGCCATGTTCCAGGTGCCCAATAAGTTCTACGAGAAAGACGGCCGCGTCACCGACATTTCCGGCGCCGACTGGGACGACCTGTGGGGCCATGTATTTAAGGAATAGACGCGTTCAAGGAGTAGGGCAGGCCGCGCGGAGGAGAGAATGGTGGGCGGCACACTGACAGACCATAGAACGGTGAGTGTAATGACGATCGTACAAAAGACCTTGCTGCGGATCGCCGGCGCGGCGGCGTTGACTGCCGTGCTGGCCGGCTCCGCCGCGGCACAATTCCCGATGCCGAGCATCAACCTCGAACAGGAGAAGCATCGGACGCCGCAACAGATCGAACACGACCAGGCGATCGATCGGGCCTACCAGTCGGCGACCAAGAAGATCCCCGATAAACAGATCGCCAACGACCCCTGGTCCGACGTTCGCCCGGCGCCGGCGGCCGCGCCGCCGAAAAAGAAGCAGCAGCAGGTGTCGCAGGAGAAGAAGCACACCGAATAGGCTGTCGCTTTGCAGCAAAGAGCAATTTCCCTTTTTCGGCCCATGCTCTAAAAGTGCCGTCACGCGGACTTCGCGTCGGGGTCCGCCGCGGACTGGCATGAAGTCCGCGCTGCGGACGTGGCGAAATGGTAGACGCAAGGGACTTAAAATCCCTCGGGAGTAACTTCCCATGCCGGTTCAAGTCCGGCCGTCCGCACCATTGGCATGTTTTCTCCATGTAACATCGTATTTTATTGTAATCATTGACGATTTACACCGACGTGCTACACAGTAGCGCTACACATGGCCCGTGTAGCAACCAAGCTCACCCCCCGGAAATCAGGCGGTTGGATAGCCCGTAAGCGCATTGCTGCGGACGTACAGGGCGCTTACGCGACGCTCTACGGAGTACGTTGGGAAGAACGCCTCAACCTGGAGGCCATGCCCATAGACCGTGCTCGCCTGAAGCACCGCGAATGGGAAAACGAAATCAA
The DNA here is from genome assembly GCA_963731805.1 of uncultured Alphaproteobacteria bacterium. Lineage (GTDB taxonomy): Bacteria > Pseudomonadota > Alphaproteobacteria > Rhizobiales > Xanthobacteraceae > BOG-931. The sequence goes on along the minus strand of CAVSWY010000019.1, from coordinate 78,734 downwards.
CGCGCGCATCATCAACATTCGTGCGGAGCGCAAGGGTGACGGACAGACGCTGACGACGAAGCAAGCGCGGGCGCTAGCAGGCGAATGGTATCGGTGGTTTACGGAAAGGCACCTTAAGCGCCCCAAGCCCGCAACGCATTGGGAAGAGTTGCGTGAGCGCATCAATGACACCTTGCGTGACGAAGTGCTTCCATATGCTCAGCACGATGATGATGAGATTGATGACATACTGGAACGCTCTGAAGCGGCGCGCGAAGATGTGCGCCCGCTGTTCGCGGACCTGGGCGAGACTGCACAGTTTCTCGCAGAGAGGCGTATGGTGTTGGACGGCCCCTCACGAAGCCTCTTTCTAGACAACCTCTATCACGACTTTGGTGAAGCTCTGCGCCTGTTGATTGCTCGTGCGCGACGTGACTGGACGCCAGACACATACCCACTCCAGTTTCCGAAGTTCGAGGACAGACGCGACACGGGGCACGGACCTTGGAAGCTGTTTGAGTTCTGGGTCGAGGCTGTGAAGCCAGCGCCATCGACCGTCGACAGATGGCGAGGGGTGTTTCTTCAGCTAGAGGCTGACTTCACAGGGCGCACTGCCGGGTCGCTTACTACCGACGAAGCCCAGGAGTGGGCTGACAAGCTAATCAACGACGGACGCAGCGCTGCGACAGTGCGGGATACTTGGGTCGTTGCTGCGCGTACCGTGTGGGCTTGGGCGATAAGGCGCAAGTACATTGACCGCAACCCGTTCAAAGAAGTGCGGATCACTGTGCCTCGCAAGCAACGCGACCGCTCGCACAAGGCGTTCACTCCAGATGAAATGAAAATCATTCTGAGCGCTTCACTAGCTGTTACGGGCACGACAAAGCCTAGCGAAGCCGCACGCCGTTGGGTGCCCTGGCTCTGTGCATACACGGGAGCCCGCGTGGGGGAAATTACGCAACTTCGCGGCGCTGACGTTCGCGAAGAGGAAGGCATATGGGCAATTCACATCACGCCAGAGGCCGGCACGGTGAAGACGCGCCAAGGACGAACAGTCCCACTTCATGAGCACCTAATCGACCAGGGCTTTCTCAAGTTTGTGACCTCACGAGGTAAAGGGCCGCTGTTCTACAAAGAGGCGACCAAAACGCCTCCCACCAATTCTCTGACGAACCCGTCAAAGCCCAGATACATCAAAGCGCGCGAGCATCTTGCAGCGTGGGTGCGCGCACTCGGCGTTACGGACAAGGAAATCAGGCCCAATCACGCTTGGCGTCATACATTTCAGCAGATAGCTGATAGCGTTGGCGTCCCTGAAAAAATGTCGGACTACATCACCGGCCATGCTCCTGCCAGCGTGGGCAGAGGCTATGGCGCGCCAACTCTCAAAGGCATCGCCGAAGAACTCAAGAAGTTTCCACGCTATCCGGTTTGACCCCGCACGTCACATGGCCCACGGCAGGCGGTAACACCAACCAAGGCCAACAGGAGACTATGGAAATGAAGTTTATAAGGGGTGAGGGACTGGTGGCTGAGAAAACGCCAGACAGTGACCGGGGCGTAGCGCTAACGAGGCTCATGGCGTTGTCGTCTGAAATAGCGAACAGCGCCCAACGGCTTTACGACACCGAACAGGCCACGGTTGGAATGAGGCTTATGGAGATTGCTGACCGGCTTGCGGACGAAGTGGGGCTGCTGACAGACCGCAGCGGTTACACGGTAGACGAAGTTATAGCGCCACTGTGGAAAGAAGCCACGGTAGACACACTACACGCAGCATAGACACCGAACACTGAAGGGAACCTGGAGAGGGCTTTCGATTACCCTCTTCAGTTTTATCCTTGGTGTTCTGAAGAGAACCGAAGAGAGCTTTGGATCACCCTCTTCAGTTTTTTGGTTTTCAATAATTGACCCCCTTAAGGGATCGGAGACACACTGAAGAGAACCGAAGAGAGCTTTGGATCACCCTCTTCAGTTTTTTGGTTTTCAATAATTGACCCCCTTAAGGGATCGGAGACACACTGAAGAGAACCGAAGAGAGCTTTGGATCACCCTCTTCAGTTTTTTGGTTTTCAATAATTGACCCCCTTTAAGGGGCCGCAGTTATCTTTTTAGCCGTTCAGGTCAAACCACTGTTAGTTTGTGGCTTTCTTGCCACAGTGGATCATCATCAAACGCTTCTGATTTAATGCCGTGGAGGCCCAGAAGGGATAATCTTCTGGAGAAATACCGCATTCGGTAGAGGCTCGATCATCGTTTCCGGCAAAAGCGGTGTAAGCCCAGAAGTGATAATCTTCTGGCGTGTCACTGCATTACTAATCCCAAGCGGCTCTTGAGTGCTCAATGGTCCCCCAAAGCCCCTAACGGCCTCGATAGCCACCGTGTGTGCCTCTCCCGTCTGGGATAGGCGCTCGAAGCGAGAGCCACCACGGCCCTTCTTGGACACATAACGCCACCCCATGTCCGTGATGATCTTCAGGAACTCTGGAGTGACCACGTTACGAGAAACTTCACGCCACTGACGCCTGATGATCCTCGTGAGGTCCTTCGTGGTCACAATGGCCGCTTTAGAACCATTGAGCGCCACAAGCACGCGTGTATTCCAAGTGGCGTTCCCAGTGTGGTCACCAAGCGTCTTGATAACCGCTCCAGGGAAGAGCGTGCTGGCGTGCGTCATGAACCTCTGAAGATCACTTCCGACCACCAAGCGCTGTTTACTGCACACGCCGTTCGCGTCGTAGAAACGAGCACGGCCCCTTAACGCCAGTTGTTTGGTCCAACGTAGGGCATGACCATCGGCGATGAGGTCAACACCGTCAGCCTTGCTGTTCAGGTTCCTCATGTGCCCAAGATCGCCTTCGTGGACCTTGTGGCCTCTGAGGCCCTGTGTGGTCGCTACAGCTATCCGTCGTGGAATAAAGAACTCATCGAACAGGAACACCACGTCAGCATCACGCCAAGCGTTGCTGCCGACGCCTGTCCCCCAATGCGTGGCACAGAGCATCCTGCCGTCAATGTCCCACCCGTAGTCCTCCGTGAAGCTCTTCGGGTCCTTGAACCGTGGATCGCCGTCAGGCCACTGCGGTATACGCTCGGCATTAAACAGAGACTTCTTGCAGATCACTAATCCCTTTTCACCGGGAGCCATGTTCTCAGTGATTGTCGCAACCACCCACTTCACATACTCGCGCTGATTGGAGGCTGTCTTGAGATATTCGCTCAGCCGCTTCTTGGTGTGTTGAGGGACGTGGACAATCTCAAGATTGTCATAGCGTGCCTTCGGGGTTTCCGTCTGAACCCTCCACGGCACTATGTGAGACACACCGTCTATGTCTGCCGTGGCATCTAGCAGAATGGTGCCTTCGCTGCGGTCTATGATGCGCTGTTCCTCATAGCCGAAGAAGTGCGCGAGTGCTCCGCTGGTGGCAACACAGGCACGGCCGACTACGAGAGCCTTTGCGAATGCAAACAGCTTTTCAACGCCCGGAATGTTCTTTGCGGATTTCGCTAGATGGTCCGCTGAGGTTGACCTGAACCAGCCGAGTTCAGCCACCACCGTGTCAGCATCGAGCTCAATCCCTGTGCGGTAGAGTTTGTTTGCTGGGGCATAGCTATAGCTCTCCATGAAGAGCAGCAACGCGTCTACGTGTTCCTTGGTGTCTGGGTGGGCCTCGATAAGCGCCTCACGCACCCGCTGGGCCTCGGACAGCATGACGTCCAGCGACGGTGCCTCGTCTGGTCGTTCGTCAACCACCGTGAGGGCGCGTGGCTTGTGGAAGCCATTGCGCACCGCGCTGGTCGCGTTGTGGCCTCTAGAGCCCAGGTAGAACCTGTGGGTCACGACGGCGACGGGAAAGTGCCTGAGTTCTTCGGGCGCAAAGCGGGCCGCAGGCGTGAGAACCTTTTCCGGCTGCTTACACTGCCGGTCATGGTCCCTGGTCCAGATTGCTACCTTCCCCGGCAGCAACTCGTTTAGGTCCCGATATACGCGGTCGGCCTTCTCGATTTGATCGACAACAAACACAGCACCATAGGGTGCTTCTGGATTGTTGTCTGCGTACCGTGTGACGGCGGCTATCAGAGCATACGCAAACGAGGTCTTGCCCCCACCAGCCGGCGCGGAGACTGTGTGCATTCGTCTAGTGCCGGTTACGGTGTCTGCGAGCGCCAAGTAGCCAGCGTTGAACACCGCGTCGCCAGTCTTGGCGTAGAACTCTGTGGTGAGAATGTTATCGCGTAGAGGGTTGAGTTGGATGATTGCCTCGTCATAGAGCGCCTTAAGCGCTTCACTGACGGGCACTTTAATAGTCATTGTTCAATTAGCTTCCTGATGTGAATGTGAATGCAGCGCTCAATTAGTTTGCTCCCTGAGCACCGCATTCAGAAAAGGGGGAGCCTCTCCGCTGATGTGCTGAAGAGGCTCTGAGGAATTAAAACGACCACCGCCCCAGCCACAGACACTAGCTGGGAACGGACTGGCTCTTATGGTGGGCGGTGGGATGAGCGGTTCGCGTCCAAAGGCCCGTTAGGGCATCAATGAACGCGTCCGGTCTATTCGTTGGTTAGAACGACGGGGAGTTTACTTTACGTATGCAAAGGCTTCTGGATTGGCGTTGAACCGCGCTAGGTAACGTGACGCCTCTCCGCATAAGTCAGTGCTCGCAGAATGCACCGCGTAGCGCCACGCAAAGGTGGTAACGTGGTCGTAGCGGTCTTCCCCGTAAAGATGACGAAACCAAGAGCAATACGCGTAAGCTTTGAGGGCTGGAATTGTCCAGCCGGATTGCAGTAGCTTGTCGAGTACTGCGCGTAGGTCAAGGTGTTCGCCCTCAGCCCAAGCGCTCCAAAGCTCTCCCCATACCCGGGGTTTCTCATTGGCGACGCTTTCTATCCAGGGCTTTCGACACGCAGTCCAAGCTGCTTGATGGTCAGCATCGCACGCCCCTTTGCGTTTCTTCCGCGTCCGTTTGGTCACTTCGGTTTGTTCTGTAGCGTCCATAGCTGTTTGATCGCCTCGTCTGAAAGATGATTGTCCAGCGACGCAGTAGCGCGCGGGTACACTTGTTTAAGGTGCTCGCGGAACGCTCTGGCCGTCGTCTGATCTGGAGCGCCTTCAAGACGCGCTGTTAGATTAGCGATGGGGAGCCCAGGAACTTCAGCGCCAATGCGGCCCATAGCAGTACGCTCACCTTGGATACGGGCGAGGGTGCCTTTACGAAAGCCTTCAGCGCTCGCACGGATAGTCCCAGCGGCCACCGCAGCGTCAGTGATGTGACGTGCAGCGATTGCGGGAGGCAGGTGTGAGTACGAGGATGACGGGAACGGTTCGTCGTTGACTTGTGACGTTCCATTGGCCTTCACGATCTTCTCGGGGACTGCCGAGATAGGTGGAGCCTTGGCCGCAGCGCTCGCTGACGACGCTAGCGCCTTCACTTGTGCCTTCTGAGCAGCCGCCGCTTCCGCCTCTGCCTCAGGGTCTGACTGGAGCTTGGCGAGGACGTTAGCGCCGCTGACTGCTTGACGCATGTACTTAGCCGCAGCCGGGGTTGGCACGTTTGCAGCGCTCCCTACCTTCTGTTGGATGGACGGAGAAGCGTTTACTTCAGAAGTTGCTGCGGATTGACCGAGAGCATCCGCCTTGAGCTTTGCCGCCATAGCAGCACCCCGCATGATAGCCGCAGCAGGCGCTGTGATGTTTCGTGGCAGCGTGAGCGGATTGACGGTAGGAGCCGCAACGGGTGAAGTGTTAGCAGCGCCTAGCTTCTGAAGCGTTGCACGCGCGGCCATCTGAGCCTGAACAGCAGGCGGGATCATAGAGCCACCAGCAACGGGAGGGCCGCTAGGAGACACAGGAGCTTGTGTGCCCCACGGCGTAGGGGCTGGTGCAATCTTTGGACCCGTCGGTGAAACGAAGGGACCTTGGGGACCTTGGGGACCTTGAGAAACTTGAGGCGCTGACTGTGGCAACCGGACAGGTGTGGTGCCGTCAGCGAAGTTAGAGACAAATCGTCCAGCAGGCGAACGTGCGCCCGTCAGACGATCCGCTATACGCGCCGCACCGGCTACGCCAGCCAGCGCAGCAAGAACACTGGGGTTGTAGGCGATGACATGGCCCGCGCCCCCCTCAAGGGCACCGGCCGCCAGCAGAGCTAAGCCGGACTTGCCGACAGTGTGTGCGCTGAGTGCTGTCGGGACGGATGACAGGCCACCAACGAACTTCTTGCTAGTGAGCGTCCCGCTGTTTCCGACAATGTCGGCCACATGAGCTTGGCGCACTAGGTTCATTAGATTGGCGGCTTGCGGATCACCCTGCACCGCGTTCTGAAGGTTGGTGTAGTCGCGGGCGCTGGGCTGCTGACCATTCATCGCTGCGTCAAGAACGTTGTTAGCGTCGGTCGGCAACTGGACACGGCTGCGTAGATCGCCGACCGCGTCGCTTAGCTCGTTGTTGACCGCCGCAGACGCCTTGTTGAAAACCTCAGCGCCGGTACGGAGCGCCCCGCCTCCATCGATAACACCGGCATTGAGTGACGCGCCGTCAGCGGCTTGTTGCATTCGGTTTGCAAACTGAGTTGCTGCTGGCTGGAGGTCGGGAGTAATCGCGCTATATTTGGCTGCGTTCAGGTGCGCGCGTGCAGCCGGCAGAGCGGCCAATACACCGCCAGTGAGGGCGTTGCCCGCTGCCGCGTCGGCGACCTGAGAAGGGTCTACGCTGACGCCACCGGCAGTGCCGACGCTTTGGCCGACCTGACCAACAATGCTTTGACCGGCACCAGAGGTTCCCTCAAGACCGGCGGTTGTCGCGAGCGTCTTAAGGGTATCGCCAACACCCGCAGCGCCTGCCTTGGCAATGACGCCAGAGCTGGGGAGCAATCGAGTAACGGGAAGCGCACCGACCAAGTTCTCAGCGGCAGACGTTGCGCCCCCTCTGATTAGGTCGCCTGTGCTTGGCGTCTCGTTCGCGTTGCCAGTGCGGTTCGTTGCTGCGGACTGGGCTTCGTTGCCGGCAGACATTAGCGTGCCAGCGCCAGCAGCAGCGCTGATTGCGCCTGCGGTGCCTAAGGCTTCTGGCGCAACTGCCGCAGCACCAAGAGCAGCTAAAGCGCTCGGGGCACGGCGAGCGAGCCACGGGAGAACATTGCTGGGGTGAACTCCGCTATCGTCAATCAAGTTCGCAGGAACGTAGCTGGCGGGAGCCATAGACTTCCCGGCGTTCTGAGTGCGTGCCTACTGAACCTTTGCCAGTGAACGCTTCAATCGTTTTGCCGACACCGCCAACTGCTTCAGCGCCGCCTTCTTGTAAACTGTCTAAGACGCCTGAAGGTTGTTGCTGAGCGTGCCACTGTTGAGCACCCGCCATCGCTGCGTCCGGTGTGTCCGCCTGAATGTCCAGTGTCTGTCCGCTAGGGACCTGAATGGAATAGACGGGCATTATGAAATCTCACCGCTTGCGCGGTTTCGTTTAGTCATTTTCGTAGTTCCCATTTGTGATGAGCGACGATTTCCCAGGTCGCGTCTCTGGCGCGGTTAGACCGCTTGCAATGGCCCTGCGTCGCGAACGCTAGGGCTGCGGAATTGTGAAGGTGCGGGGTGCGTCTCTGCGCCGTTGTTGGCGCGGAGGACCTTAGGAGGCTGCGGGCGTGCGCCCGGTGCGCCTTCTGTGTTACGTCGGGTTGGCGGCCACGTAACCAATTGATGCCCCTGAAAATGCCGCCATAAAAAGGGGGTCTTTTGCGGTCCTCTGGGTGGCCCTCCCTGTAAGGTAAGGCTGGCGGCCACGTAACCTATTGATATTGCTCAGAGAGGACCCAGAAAAATGCAGTGCCTCCGTTGTGTTGTCCGCCCGTACTTCATGTAACCTATTCATATTGCTCAAAAAGGACCCCTAAAAAGGCCCCTTTTGGAACCCCTCGCCCACAGCGGCCTTCTCGACGGGGCAAAGTCAAACAACAACGGCCCGGTTTAGCGGGATTTTGAAAGTGGTAAGCCTAGAGAATTGCTGAGGTTTCAGCGCCGGCAGGAGGCTCAATCTGCCCGCACCGATTGCCCCTGGCGCGAACAGCAGCGCGTTAGTGGTCGCGTCTCTATGTACGGAGGGTGTGGCTGGCGTTTAAGTCATTGACATAAATGAGATTGGTGCTCACATTCGGGCACCTTGGCCGCGTAGTGTTGCGGCGGCCTATTGAAGCACCGAACATATACGCACATGCGCGCTCACTGCGGAAACACGCACTGCCGAGCGTATCAGTTGACCGTCAGCGAGTTTGAGCAGCTTGGCGGCGAGCCGTACTCGCAGAGCTTCCGGTCACGCTTGAGCCTTCGCGCAACGAAGATGTACGCTGAGGTCTACTCCACCAAGAAGCCTAAAAAGTCCGCACGACCACCAATCCGAGATACCGAAACAAGTCTCCAGGTATCCCTGTGGCGTGCTTGAGCGGCGTACAGCGCGCTATTGGCTGAGGTGTGCGGATCACGGACCTTGGAGAGAACCGCGCCGAGAAGCGCGCCCAGACCCGCAGCAGGCGTGCAGCCCGTCGCGGGACAGCGAGCCTACCGCTCGAACGTAATCAAGGCAGCGCGCTTTAGGATTGCCGGTCGCGCTGGCCTTTCTTGGCCGCCTCAATAATTCGCAGGCGATTAGCTCGCGGGCGTGTCGTTTGCTCACTTTTCTCAGCGCAAGCGGCATCGAAAGCTTCGCCCATAGCGCGCGTGGTCGCGTCGTCAAAATCTGCTCGTTGGCGGATGAAACGTATGATCGACATTGCCGCTCCAAAATAGCGGCGGTATGCCGATACTCGCAACGGCCGTGTTCAAAATTTGCACAGCAATGATCGTTTACGATTTGAATGGCCCCCCGGAAGATAGTGCTGTACAAACTCAAAACGCACGTATAGTAATTGTACAGACACATGAGGGACGCCATGACACCGGAAAAGCTGAAGCCCTTGATCGGATATGTCCGCGTATCGACCGCGCAACAGGGCCGCTCAGAGCTTGGCCTTGAGGCCCAGAGGGAAGCCCTTGAGCGCTTCGCCGCAACAGAGGCTATGCGCTGGTCCGCGTGTTCGTTGAGGTTGAGACTGGCAAAGGCGCTGACGCTATCGAGCGTCGCCCTCAGCTTGCCGCTGCGCTCAGTGAGGCGCGTCGTCAGCGGTGTTCAGTAGCCGTGGCGAAGCTAGACCGGCTCAGCCGCGACGTACACTTCATTAGCGGCCTAATGGCACACCGCGTGCCGTTTGTAGTGGCCGACCTGGGCGCGGACGTTGACCCTTTCATCCTACACTTGTTCGCTGCGCTGGCTGAGAAAGAGCGGGCGATGATAAGCACGCGCACCAAGGCCGCGTTGGCGGCTGCTAAGGCGCGTGGGGTGACGTTAGGAGGCCCTGCGCTTGCGAAGGCGCGTAAGAGCGCCGTGGCGTCCATTAAGGCGCTGGCGGATCAGCACGCAGCCAACGTGCTCCCCATCATTCGTGAGATACGGCGCGCGGGCGCTGCGTCACTCCACCAGATTGCAGACGCACTGAACGCGCGGGGCATCACTACGCCGCGTGGCGGGCAGTGGTATGCGTCGTCAGTGCGGAACGTGCTGGAGCGGGCCTGACCGTTTTCAGATATTGCCAAGCTTCAGGTATGGCTTGAAGGCCGTAATCAAGCGCTCATACTCGTCGGCAAATTTCGTTTCCAATTCAGCTATTCCATCTATCAAAGCATCACGCCTAGGATCGTTTTCGCCTAATGCGCGCAACTGGTCGTTCTTGGTATGAAGAGCGATAGCGCGTTTCCGAAGATGGTCTAGATTATTCGAATAAAAACACCGCGTCCGCGACGCCGATGCCGAAGACAATAATTTCGCTAGTGCCTATGTTAGCCTCTCGAAGTACATGAGCCACAAGCTCTCGGGCGGCTTCAAATACCTCAAATCGCTTGTCGTACAAATCGAGATTGAGTTTTGCTGCGGCAATCCTAACCTGCTTATACGCGATCCACGCGCCCAAGCCGGATATAAACAATATTAAGAGCGCCTGGGACCACTGCACCCATAACGGCAACATTCTAAATCTCCTTTAGGAACGCCCTCTAATGGTCAGGTCGAACGCGGCCCACACTCGATCAGCACTTTTCAGATGAGGCGTCTATTGCTTGTCTCCGATTAGTAGATGGATGATGCCCTTATTCGGGCTACCGTTATTGCTTTTTGTTGCGACCGCTTCGATCCCCATTTTTTTCAACGAGATTACGAGCGCGGCGGCGGCGGCAAATAACTCTCCCCCGCTTCTTTCTTCCAATTCAACGGAGACATTGGTTACGTTTGCCACCCCATATAAATGTGGCTTCATAGTCCAGTTTAACTTTGGAAAATTATTTCCGCTGGACCATTCAACAAATTCCCATCCGGCTTGGGCCAACAATGGTTCTAATTGCCACGCAAAGTCCCATTGTTCACGACCTACTGGCGCATGTCCCATGTCAAATTTGGTTCCTTTAAACGCCGCTATAGCTGCGATAAATTCGGCGGCGTGTTCTTGAATGATTGGCCCGCGAGGCTTGCGGTATTCGGCAAGCTTCAATTCCGCTTCCGTTGCACGTACATTTGCTTCAGCCGTATCCTTACGTAACTGATCGCCTTGGGCCGCCAGCGTGGCAATTTTTTCCGCGGACGCTCCCCGGTCTTGCTCCCAATAGGTTTCCTTGACGCCTGTCATCCAAACAATGACGACGGTGGACGATGCGCCGACCACTAAGCTGATTATCAACAATACATTCGCCCAACCTGCGATCTGGTTCGCCATCGACAGTGACGGCCACATCCACCTACCTCCTCGGTTTCCAATGGGTGCCATACTAATCATTGTTATTGCGGGAATTGACGATCCGTCGTGAACCTAGTTGGTGCCGTCGTTGCACGCTTGGCTGATCGGCTCACAGGTGCACCCGTCTTTAGACATAGCGAAAATTGTACCACAAGGACCGAGCTTGCCGGCTTAGCACTCCAAGGGCAATTCAGGTGCCCCGTTATTAGGCTGGGTGTTGTCTTTCAACTGTGAAGCTCTTTTGGCGCGTGTTTCCGACAATATACCTGGATCAGGACTGCCCTCCTCCGCAGCCCGCAAGCGCATGGCGACGTGATATAGGTCCTGTTGCCAGTTCGTCATCGCCACCGCGTGGGTAAGATATGCGGCTGCGAGCATTCCCAGAGAAAGCGCCTCCACTTGGGTGGGCGGAACGGGTTTTGCCATCGAAGCAACAGTAACAATGTCTGCAGCAAGTGACGCACCCAACGATCCAAGCTGTGAGATGTGGGCCTCATAGATCGCTGCATGAAAGCTAGGAAACTGGATGGCCTTTAGACTGTTTTGTACTCCCTGCTTCGCCATCCTTTCATAGATTTGAGCCATCTTAGAACTCACCCCCGCTGCACTGTCCGCCTGGAAGTGGAGAGACGCGAGTTCCGCTCTAAGCGCGGCCATCAGAACGCGTGTCTCGCGCGCCTCAATTGCAGACCTATTTCTTTCGAGTAGTTCTTGCTGGTGAAGCCTCGCCTCTCGATCCAGCCGAGCCTGATTTTCCTGTGAACGAATGAGATTGGCAAAGCCAATTCGAGCCTGCCACGCTACGATGCCAAGTCCTATTATTGCTCCGATCAGCGTTGCTAAACCGCTGTCAATCTTCCAGGACCAAGCAGATAAGATGGGTCGTGCTTGGCTGATAAATAAGAGAAGGTTGCCGATAAGTAGGATCGTTGTCGCAATCAACAGGCCGACCGCCCATCTGGGAAAGTCCCTGAGCTTCACAATGCTACAACAAAGTGCGAGTGCGCGCGCTTGTGCTGATAAGCTCAACTAGCGGCTGGGCTGATGATCCCTTTAGACTGCAAATCATTGAAGATCGCAGTCGCCGTGCTGTAGGCATTCGCTCCGTTGCCAATGAAGAGCAAGCCACCAGCTTGCACTTGACCGTTCCCTACCCACAAAGTTCGGCCTGACGATCCCTCGACCAATTTCGCCTGGAAGGCGGTCTGGCGGCTGTAATGATAGGTGGGCGTCGCCGTAGCGGTGGTCGTTGTGTTAGCAACGCCACTCAGCGAAACGTTTGTCATGCCACCAAATGAAGTCGCGGTGCCGACGCCGTTCAAGGACGTGGTTGAATTTCCAAAGAAAACGGTTCCTGCATATTCTTTCTGCACGCCAGTATCGCCGACTGTGAGAACGAGCACCGCGTTTATTCCGTCGCGCGCCAATTCGCTCTTAACGTCCGCGTCGCTGTAAGTACGAGTAGGGGGCAACAACAAGAACGCGTCTTCTACCAGTATGCCGCGCTTCTTTCCTTCTTGAGCTATGCTTGATTGGAGGCTTGTCGCTAACCCCGGAGGAGCCGCGACTAATGCCGCTATCCGCTGAATAGGCTGCTGAGGTAATTGACGGTCCGCATAGCCCTGCATGTCCGTCGTCACGCAGCCGGACAACGTCATGGCCGCAAGCGCCAGAAGTGGAATAAAAGTGCGTCGCATAGTCAGCCCCCCCGATAACTCCCGCCCCGCAGCAATTTGATCGTTTCCCGATCAGATTGCAACGGTCGTAATCTGCGTGGCTAAGCTGTGGTGCCCGGAGCGAGGTGCGCAAGAGCGTTGGGGCGTCCATCAAGGCGCTGGGCGCGGGGGCCTCAACCCTCCATCAGATTGCTGACGCCCTGAACGCACGGGGTATCACTACGCCGTGGTGACCAGTGGTATGCGTCGTCGGTGCGACGGCATGGGACTAGATTGCAACAATTCGCCTGATACAGTCGTTGAATGCACGCATATAAGACTATCCGCAACATTCTATCGTGGCTGATCGGTGGTATTCTTATCGCGCTCATCGGAGAGTTTGCGATTGATTTGGCGCGCGAGCAAGGCTTCTACGAGCACCCGACCGACCATGTCGTCGCTATCATGGGCGTCCTGGCCACGATCAAAAATCAATTCTGGTTTTGGCCTATCGTCGCACTACTGGCAGGTCTAGTGATCGGCATGTGGCTCGATCTGTTTTTTCGTGGCAGGGCAGGCCGGGGAGACACCAGCAGAACTCCTGTCTCACCTTTAGGGGGTGGCCCCGATTATTCCTATGGATTGGCGCTTCAGGAAGTTCGCCTTAGTCTGGATTTGAACAATCTGGATAATACCCTTGAAACGCGACTAATAATTCGAAACGCATCTAATGGTCCCATAGAATATTCTATTGAGCAACTCGACACTGTCGTGGAGAGCATAATCGTAAGAGCAAAGCCGAGCGGTGCAATCCTTCCAAGGGACGCGCTACTCACCATATTCGCCGGCGTGGGATATACCTTGAAACAGTACAGTTCCTTCCAAAATAGAACGTCGGGCACGATTGAATACTCCATGACCTATGGCCCTCCGGGCGCAAAGCCTATCAGGCGCGCCTATAAGCTTCTTAGCATCGACATTTTCAAGAAAGAAGGAGAGGTATCATGGAATTGGATAATCCAAAACGAAAGCGACGAGGAAATCACCTAACCATCTGCGAGTGTGCTGTGTCGCGGGCGGTGTAGTGCCACTACTGATGAGGCCCAGATTGGGGTTGTATGGCACTCTTCGTTCATAGAGGAAATTATTGCAGGTGGGCTACGAGACGAGTAGCGGTTGTGTCGATTGTCCTTGGAGCCGGCGAATTGGGAAACTGACCACACTGCCTACCGTGCGGCGTTGTGATGCCCCGCGCATTCAGTGCGGCGGATTGGACCCATGCCGTGATTGTTGGGGATAGCTAGCCCGCTCTACTTACGGCTCAAAAATAGCGTGTTCACAACCGCACCCGCCCCGGTCTAAGTTCGTGCTACCGCCACCTTCGGACAGTCCTCATGCCCGACCTTCGCAGTGATTTCGTTGGCCGCGTCAATCGACTGCCGCTCAAGCCGAGTGACAAGACCGCGTTAGTGCCAGTCTTGGAAGCCGTCAGCAACAGCGTTTATGCAATAACGGAACGGCTCACTGAAAATGCGGGTAAGAAAGGCAAAGTCTTCGTGAGCGTTATCCGCGATCTGGAACAGGATAATGACCCAATTATTGGCTTCGACGTAGAGGACAATGGGGTAGGTTTCACCACCGAAAACTACAACGCCTTTCTGACCCCAGATACACGCCTCAAGGAGAAACGTGGCGGCAAAGGAGTGGGGCGATTAGCGTGGCTAAAAGTGTTTGATTTTGTCGACGTGGAAAGCGTGTTTGATGAGGGGGGAACCCGATTTCGTCGAAAATTCCGATTTCAACTGACCGAAACAGATCAGGTTCAGGAGCTGGGTCTGGAAAAGATAACAACTCCCGCTGAGGTAGGGACACGCGTTTCGTTTCGTGGCTTCCATCGTCAATTTGCTGGTCGATGCCCAAGCAAGCCGGGGACAATAGCGCTCCGCATCTTGTCTCACTTCGTCCCATTGTTTATCAGCGGCAATGCGCCCAAGGTCATTATCAACGACCACGAAGCCACAGACATAGAAGCGCTATTCACGGATAGCATCGTGGATCAGCGCACCAACAAAGTTATGGTCGATCTTGGGGGCGACGATCAGGTTGAATTTGAGATTTGGTCGCTCAAGTGTCACAAGACAGTGCGGTTCGATGGCGGCGGCTACAATTTTGCATTCCTCACCGCTAATAAGCGGTCGGTGATTGACTATTCAATAGACGATCAAATTGGTCTTCGCCTTTTGGAAGGCGAATATGTCTATCTCGCCTCTGCCGGCTCAGAATTTTTGGACCTGCACGTCAATTCCGAACGCACGGGCTTTACGTTTGACAGCACTGATGTTGACGCTATCAAGCGCGCCGTCGCCAAGGAAGCAAGGGAATTTCTTCAGCCATATATCGAGGAGGCGTTGGCCCAAAAGGTTTCGGTGACGAGAGAGGTCATTACAGAAAACCCGCAATTCCTCTACGTAGAGCCAAACGTAAAAACATTCGCAGAAGCGCTCCAGCCAAACCTTTTTAAGAAGGAAGATATTTTTGTTGAGCTTTCACGCAATCGCTTCCGCAGGCAGCGCACCTTTGCGACACTAGAGAAAGACATCGTCAAGTCTACGATAATCGACGACGCTTTGAAGGAGAAAGTTGACGAATACACAAAGTTCGTGACCGACGAGAAGCGCGGAGCACTTGCGGAGTATGTTACACGGCGGAGAGCGGTAATTGATTTGTTTGAGAAGTTTCTCGAATACAAAGACGGCGAAAAACAAAATTACGAGAAGGAAGACGTTATCCACCGACTGATTTGTCCAATGCGTGTTGATAGCAGCAGTTTGGAAATCGAAGACCATAACTTGTGGCTACTGGATGATCGACTGGCATTCTATCACTTCTTCGCGTCCGACAAGCCAATTCAGTCCTACACTGCCGTTGACGAGAAGGATCGGCCGGACCTCGCGTTCTTTTACGATACGTGCGTCGCATGGCGCGAGGACGAGAATTGCGACACCGTCATGCTGGTGGAATTCAAGAAGCCGATGCGAGACGACTATACGTCCGGTCGCGACCCTGTGCAGCAAATTCTACACTACACGAAACGACTACGAACCGAGAGCGCTGTTCCCGACACAAAGGGGCGCGCCATTCGTGGAATTGGCATAGGCACAGCATTTCACTGCTATGTCATTGCCGACCTCACGCAAACACTGGAAGCAAGCATTATTGGTCGCTTCAACCGAACGCCGGATGGCTATGGATATTTTGGATATTCTCATGATCCTCCGGCCTTTGTGGAAATAGTCCCTTACGGTAAAATCCTCCGTGACGCTAAGATACGGAACGCGATTTTCTTCAAGACGCTCGGGCTCACCGCCGCCGGCTAATCGTCGCCTGAGAAGCTGCCAATGTCCGCTATCGAAAACGACCCACTTTTCAGCAGCTTGTTGGATCACGTAAAGGCCGTTCAACTATGTCTTTCCAACCATCTACAAATTCCCGCATTGGCGCTCATTTATTGCGGTATTGACTTCATGGGCAACATCAGCAGGCCCGAGCAGCAAGCGGAGCAAACGAGAGGAGATTTTATAAGGTGGGCCGAGAAACACATGTCGTGCGTGCAACGGTTCGGGGTGTCCGGGCTTGACCTCTACGCAGCCCGTTGCGGAGTTCTACATACATACACGATGGATAGCCGTTTGAGCACTGAAGGGAAGGCGAAGCGCATTTTATATGCGTGGGGTAATAAGTCGCCTGAAGAAGCCAACAAGTTGCTCAGGTCTCTTGGATTTCAAGAGGTCGTTATCAAACTTGAAGATTTGGGGACAAGCTTTGTTGATGGAATTGAAAGCTTCACAGCGATGTTAAAAGAAGGCACACCCTTTGCAGCGGTTGTGAAACAACGCAGTCGGAAGTTTTTCAAGGATCAGTCGAGTTTTCCCGGCGTTGATGACTGAGAGTTAGCTACTCTTACCCAAGGCGCGTCCAAAATGGGATGGCGCTTATCACCGTCGCGTACCTTACCAAGCGCAAGCACGCGCGCACGCTCAGCGCTGTTGAACGTAGGCAGCGGGGAAGGATGAGGGGCAGGCACGGTCGGGCGCTCCAGCTTCGCGATGGCCCGCAGCACTTCTCTGTGCTTTCGGTCATTGGCTACAGGACTGGAGGCCAGACGCGGCCAGATGATCGAGACGACGATGTAGAGCAGAATGAAGGTGCAGATGAAATCGAGCATGGGGTGTGCCCCGGCGCGCGTCGCTTAGCGCTACACCGGCATACTACACCAAACCGCTTATGCGTTAAAATATCTTTCGCGATTTCATCTAGTTAAGCTGCGCTAAGTCAATTCCGGCCGTCCGCACCAGCCTACAGTCGAAATTCAGGGGCCGCTAAGCCAAGCGCCATTTCGCTTTTGGGTCTCCCGAAATTAGTCCACCGTATTGTCACAAGAATCACTAATCTTTCTCCCAACATGTGGACTCGTGAGTTCGCAAATTTCGAGAACACGACGTATCCTGGCGTGGATACAGTTGTTTGTTGCGAGCCACCGTCGCCGAAGCTTCCATCAACAAAATTTCAATTACTCCGCGCTATTTTGTGTGGCGCGTGCATACGTCCAATCCTCTTGGTCCAGCACAAGGAGTCGGGCTTTGGGCAAGCACTTCGGTAGCAAGCACTTCAACAAAAAACGCCGCCGCAACGGTCACACGGCCGAAATCATCGAGTTCCAAGGTTCTAAGTTCGAGACTGAACGCATTCTTCCGCCGATCAAGCCCCTTAACCCGACACAGGCTA
Organism: uncultured Alphaproteobacteria bacterium; assembly: GCA_963731805.1. Taxonomy (GTDB): domain Bacteria; phylum Pseudomonadota; class Alphaproteobacteria; order Rhizobiales; family Xanthobacteraceae; genus BOG-931. Next base: position 61,504 of record CAVSWY010000019.1, on the reverse strand, counting down.
ATTATCTCGATGCGCTCCGTACCAGCCCGCAGGTCATAGTTCTTGGCCCCGCCGGTACCGGCAAGACCTGGATCTCCGCAACTTTTGCCGCCGACTTGTTACGGGGCGGACACATCGACAAGATTATTCTCACTCGACCGAACGTGCCGTGCGGCCGGTCGCTCGGATACTTTCCCGGCAGTATGGAAGACAAATTTGCACCGTGGGCTGCGCCGGTGGCGGAGGCGATCAAGGATCGCATCGGCAAGGCAGCTTATGAGATCGCGATGAAGAGAGGCGATATAGAGCTGGTTCCGTTTGAAGTCATGCGCGGCCGTTCATGGAAAAATGCCTTTGTGTTGCTAGACGAGGCGCAGAATAGCACGCCGGCCGAAATCAAGACCTTTCTGACCCGGATTGGCGCAGATTGCACAGTAGTGATCAACGGTGACGTGAGTCAGTGCGATCTCGATCGGGCTAGTGGACTGAGCACGGTCCTACACCTTGTTAAGTCGCAGATGTTGTCGGTGCCGGTGATCGAATTTGGGCGGGAGGATATCGTCCGATCCGGAATTTGCGCCATGTGGGTGCGCGCATTCCACGAGGCGAATCTGTAGGCGCGTCCGGCTGCGCCGGTCACATTTTGAGCCGGAGTGCGCAAAGAAGCCCCCGCAGCGGGACAAGCACTGCCGGGAGCTAAGGGTGCACTCACTCCATCAGAGGAATGTTAGCCTCTTGAATCACCTTGGCCCATTTGTCAGTCTCGACGGCGAGAAACTTGCCGAAATCTGCTGGCGAGCTGCCGAGCATCATGCCGCCGAGATCGGCGAATTTCTTTTTCATTCCGGGATCGGCAAGTGCGGCGTTGACTGCTTTGTTTAGGATGCCGATCACTTTCGGCGGCGTGCCTTTTGGCGCGTTGAGGCCGTAGAACGCGCTGACCTCATAGCCGGGAAGAAAGTCTGAAATGCTCGGCACGTCCGGCAGTGCGTCCGAGCGCGCGGTGGTCGTGACACCGAGCGCGCGGAATTGGCCGTTGCGGATATAGCCGATCGAGCCCGGCAGATTATCGAAGGCCACCTGCACCCGGCCGCTGAGCAGGTCGGTATAAGCGCCGCCGTTCATGCCGCGATAGGTGATGCCGTTGAGCGACAAGTGCGCCATCAGCATGAACATTTCCATCGACATGTGCGGCGAGGTGCCGTTGCCCGGCGAGGCGTAATAGACCTTTCCGGCATGGGCCTTGGCGTAAGCGATGAATTCCGGGACGGTGTGCACCGGCAACGCCGAACCCACGACCATGACATTGGGCACCCGCATGATGCCCGCGACCGGATCGCTGTCGCGCAAGAAGTCGTAGGAAAGATGCGCGTAATAGGTCGCGTTGATGGCGTTGGTCGGATTGGTGAGAAGGAGCGTATAGCCGTCGGCCGGCGAGCGGATCATGTCTTCGGTGGCGATATTGTTGGCGGCGCCGGGCCGGTCCTCGACCAGGAACTGGGCGCCGAAGCGCCGCGACAGCCAATCGCCGATCAGACGGGCGACGACGTCGACGGCGCCGCCGCCGGAAAAGCCGACGAGGATTTTCACCGGCCGGTTCGGATAGTCGAGCGCCAAGGCGCCGCGCGAAAGAGCGGGAAGCGTGGCGGCGCCGGCGGCCAGGCGCAAGAATTTGCGACGGGGAAGGTGCATGATGTTGCCCCACGAGCTTGAGTGCCTTCCCAAAACGAGAAGGCTTCCGAACCACGGTCGATTAATTTCGGAATTGCTCGCCTGCCGGAGGCACAAGCGCTGCCTTTAGATTTCACAGGACCTCGGCATGTCCCGTCGGCAGCTCTGGAGTGAGGCTACACCCGTTGCCGTTGCTGGCGGAAGAGGGCACACACACATGCTCATGCGGTGGCGCGGGCGCTAGTTGTTCGCCATATTGGACTGCTGTAGTGGGAACCATGGCCGACCGACCCTGCATACCCGGCGAAGATTTAAAGGGGCTGTGGCGCGCGCTGCTTCCGGGCACGCCGTTTCCCGTATGCGGCACGCCACCAGTACCGAACGTCATTGCCGAAGTTCTTAACCTCGCATCCCTGGAGACGTCTTTGAGCGAATATGAGCGCTGGGAGACCCGCTATGCCGTGCCGGATTATGCCTTCGGCAAGGAGCCCAATTATTTTTTGGTTTCCTGCAAGGCGCTCTTGCCGCGGTCGGGCAAGGCGCTGGCGGTCGCCGATGGCGAGGGGCGCAACGGCGTGTGGCTCGCGGAGCAAGGTCTTGACGTCGTGTCGATCGATTTCTCGCCGTCGGCGCAGAAAAAGGCGCGCGCCTTGGCGCGCGAGCGCTGGGTCGAGGTCGATTTCCGCGAGGTCGACGTGCACGCCTGGGACTATCCCGCGGATGCCTTCGACGTGGTGGTCGAGATTTTTACGCAATTCAGCTCACCCACCGAGCGTGCCGCCAAATGGGCCGGCATGCGCCGCGCGCTCAAATCCGGCGGGCTGTTGATCGTCCACGGCTACACGCCGAAGCAATTGGACTACGGCACCGGCGGGCCGAAGGAGCTCGAAAACCTCTATACGCGCGCGATGCTGGAGAAAGCGTTCGGCGATTTTCGTGAGGTGAAATTTGTCGAGGAGGAGCGCGAGATCCACGAAGGCACTTCGCACGGCGGCATGTCCGCCATGATCGGCTTCACGGCGCGGAAGCCGTAGTGCGCGAAAACTGAAGCCCGCTTATTCCCGCGAAAGCGGGAATCCAGCAAACTTCCCAGAGGCAGCGGCCGTGAACTGGGTCCCCGCATGCGCGGGGACGAGCGGTGAGGGCGTTTGCGCTCCGGTCTAGGCGTCGGCGCTGGTCGTGGCAGCGCCGCTCTCAAAACTTTCGATGAAGACAAGCCCGATGCCGCGGGTCAGCGCGCCCGCTGTGAGCGCCGTGGCGCCGAGGCCGAGCAGCATGCCGCCCGGCACGATCCACATCAGGGTCGATGAGGTCGCGGCGCCCACGCCCGTCGGCACCGCGCCGCCGATCAGACCGACGATCAGCGAACGGGTACGGTCGCGTTCGAACGGCACCTGATAAAGCTCGCTCAACTGCTTGACCATGCGCAGATTTATGGCGGTGATGCCGGCGATACTGACGACCGGCAGCGGCACCAGCCCGCCCATCGCCGCATAGTTCTTGTGCCGGCTGACGATCTTGTGGGCCAGCGCGCGGCGGCGCGCCGCGTGCTGTTGCGAAATCTCGGGCGCCGGGGCGGCGATATCGTTGGCGATGGGCGCCGACGTGACTGCGAGCGCAGGCTCGGGCTCGACCTTGTCGAACGGCACGGTGGTGCTTGGCTCCGCCAACGCGTTTTCGGCGGCGACGTTTCGATCAAACCCTCGGACATTGCCGAGCGGTCGGGTAATAGCTTTGGGGAGCGGTTTGCGGGTCATGCGGCGGCCTGTTGTGCGCCGAGCGCGAGGTCGATCTCGTCGGCTATAGCCGCGATCTCGCGGGCGGCGGGGCCCTTCCAGCTGATCAGGCTCGGGGTTGCGCCCCACAAGGCCGCTTCCGGATAGGCGACCCGGTTCGCCATCTCGCTGTTGAGGACCGGCAGCCCGGCGGCGGTGAGTTCGGCACGAATGTGCTTGGCGACCACGGATTCGCGGGTGGTTTGCGTCAACACGCAGCGGAACAGCGGCTGCCGCCCGTCGCTGCGGTTGGTCAGGATGCTCACCGTGTCCAGCATGCGGTCGACGTCGAACGGCGACGGCTTTACGGGGACGAGCAAAAAGTCGGCGATCGTCAGACAGTCGAGCGTCGTGCGCGAACGAAAGCCCGGCGTGTCGATGATGACGAGCCCATTGCCACCCTCGAGGCGGCGCGCGGTGTTCGATGCCTCGTCGGTCGCGTCCTCGACAACGCTGACGCCGCCGAGCGCGCGCTCGCGCGCGGCGAGTCGCACGATCGAGCGTTGCGGATCGGCGTCGATCAGGCTTGGATGCCGGCCACGCAAATGCCAATAGACCGCAAGGCAACTCGCCAGCGTGCTCTTGCCGCTGCCACCTTTCATCGTGGCCACTGTGATGATCATCCCGTCACCTCCACGGCCGTCAAATAACGCGAGGCGTACGAATCAGCGCAAAAATGGTAACGGATTCGCAGCGGACTGCCTATCTTTATGGCGCGCCGTGAAAATCTGTCAGGACGAACGCACCGGGACGGGGACCGGCCGCCGCGTCGCTCGCACGATCGGCCGGCCGACGCGGTAGCGCGGCACGAGGTGCCGCACCAGGCCGAAGCCGCCGAGCAGAAGGCTCGTCCACACCGCGACGCTGAAATAAAGCGACATCCACGGAATCTCGTGGTGCCAGCGCGCGATGCTGTGGGTGACGATCCAGCGCGTCGCGAGGTCATGCAGGCCGGAGAACAGTCCGAGATAGTGCGTGCCATCCGCGAGCTGCGCCTGCCAGCGCACAAAATACATCGGCACATCGACGCCGCACATGAACAGGACGTAGCCGGCCGAGCCCGCCGCCGCTGCGGCGATGGCGAGCCGCGCCGGCCCGTGGAAATTCAAGGCGAGCCGGACGAGCGCAACGGCGATCAACGCGAACGTCACGGTCCACAGCGAATTTTCCAGAACATTGCCCAAAAAATTCGTCGAGATCACCGCATACCAGGAACAGCATTCGGCGAGCGCGATCAGCGGCATGATCAGGTTGGCGATATTCTTTGCGGTGTCCGAATGCGTGATCTTGGCGAGCTCCCGCAGCACGATGGCCCACTGCAGGGCGAAGCATAGCTCGGCCACCGTGGCGACCGATCGCCCGATCAGCACACTCGAAAGCCAGGTGTCGAACAGACAAATTCGCTGCACGTCGGCCCGCGGCAGGACCGAGCGGAAGGCGCAGCCGAACACGTAGAGGGCGCACAGCAAGACGAGCGGCTCGATGGCGAAGACGCGCCTGCCGTCGCCGAGGACGTTGCGATACGAGCGGTGCAGGCCCAGCAATAGCGCGATGTTGAGTACACTGGCGGCGACTAAAAAGGTCCACCAGATCGCGACCGGATTCGACCAGGTGATCCAACTAAGGCTCATTGGCTAACTCGAATTTGTCATCCCGCCCTCATCGCAATGTAACACTAGCGACACATTTGGCTAAAGTGAGACGTTGCCTGCCCGACTCAACCCTTTGCAACATAAGCTGGAATGAGCCGTGGCGGGTCCAATTTACGGGTCATTAATGCGATTTTTCTAAGCTTCGCCAATTGAGCCGCTTGCCGCTTTGGCAGGCGGTCGGGGCTTCAATGGTCGCTGCCGGCAATGGTCGCAGTCACGAATTGCGCAAGAAGCGGCGGCGCCATTTTGATTACACCGCAAAAATTCAGAAGGACAAAGATTCTCCGGCCTTCGCCTGTGCGATCTCCGACATTTCGGAAAGCGGGGCGCGGCTTAATTTGAAGGATGACGTCGAGCTGCCGGACCAGTTTTTCCTGCTCTTGACGCCGGACGGCGCGGCGCATCGGCACTGCCGCCTGATTTGGCGTGACGGACCGACCTTCGGCGTCAAATTTCCCGATAACCGCTAATCCCGCCCCTGCGGGGCGCCGACCGCCGACGGCAACTTGCCATATTTGCGGCGCAGGAAACTGCGAACTGGGTGTGGGGAAACGCGCGGGTTCGGTGCGGGTGGGCGTTTTTGATGGGCCTTGTCAACGACAGCGGCAGTCCGCGGCCGAACGCGCGCGAGGCCGAACGCGGCCCGTCGGGTCGCCCCCAGGCGGGCCGGCCCCGCCGCGCCGTTCACCGGCTGCTGGCATGTATTGTCGCCGCTGCGCTTGCCGGCTGCAGCGATGGCGCCGGTTCGCTGATGGTCGATCCGGGCCGCTACAGCGCTTATCACTGCAATGATCTCGCCGCGCAGTGGAAAGTTCTGGTGGCGCGCGAAAAGGAATTGCGCGCGCTCATGGATCGGGCGGACCAGGGCGGCGGCGGTGGCGCCGTGATCGGCTCGCTTGCCTACCGCACCGATTACGAATCCGTGCGCAGCGAAGAGCGGCTGCTGCAGCGCGAGGAGGCGGAGAAGAACTGCAATTCAACGACCCAATTTCAGAGCGATCAGGCCATTCGCTGATCGGCAGTCTGCCCGGAAGAGTTTTGGGCTATAGCGGCCACATCGCCATCGCGATCGCAATGCCGACACCCGCGATCGCAAGCAACACCAGCGCGGCCGCGCTGCCGGCTGTTGTCTTGCCGCCGGCGAAGGAGGCGGCGTAGACCGCTTTGAGGACATTATTGGACGACGCCGCGACCAGGATCGCGGCCGCGAGTTGCGCCTCCGGCAGGCCGCCGACGCCGCCTTGCGCCAAGTTTAGGACGAACGGATCGATATCGGTAACGCCGACAATGGCGGCGAGCCCGTAGATGCCGGATATCCCGAATTGCGATTTGGCGACCGCGGAGACAATGGAGACCGCGACGAACAAGGCGGCAAATACGGCCGCTGCGCCGAGCTCGAGCGGGTTGCCGCTCGCCGCGAGCTGCATGGCGGCTGGTTTCGGCGCATCCGGCGCCGGCTTGCCCAGTCGATATTGCAACGCGCAGATCGCAAAGCCGGTGAGCGAAAGCGCGCAGAGCGGCAGCGCCAAGACGCGGGCCAGTTCGAAATTGAAAATCGCCACCACGGCCAGAATGCGCAAATACATGATTGCGGTGGCAAGGGTGATGCCGGCTTGCGCCTGTCGCTTGAGCGCCGGGTCGGCCTTGGCCTGCCGCGCCAGCACGACCGTGGTCGCCGTCGACGAATACATGCCGCCGAGTGCCGCCATCCACAGGCCACCGGCCGCGGCCGCCCAATGACGCTGTGCCAGATAGCTGGCATAGGAGAAGCTGCAGACGACCACGAGCGCCAGCCAAACCTGACGCGGCGTGATCGCGGTGAGCGTCGTCACCGGATGGTTCGGCAACAGCGGCAGCACGATCCCGGTGAGGATCAGAAATTCGCCGGCGGTGACGATCTCCTTGATCTCGACCCGGCGCGCCAGCGCGTGCAACTGCTCGCGGCCGGTGAGCAAGAGTACCGCCGCCACTGTGATTGTGACCGCGACCCACGGCGGCAGCGCCAGGGCGGCGGCGCCGAGCAAGTAAGCGAGCACATTAAGCACGGGAATGACGAGGCCGACATTGATGTCGCTATTGTCATCGTCGGCGGCGTGTTTCTCATGCTCGCTGACATGGGCGCTGTAATAGACGAACAGCCAGGCGCCCAACACCAGGAGGCCGGCGGTGAAAGGCAGGAAATGGACGGGATCGAACAGATAAAGGGCGCCGCCGGCGAGCGCGAGCAGCGGAAAAGTACGGATGCCGCCCGGTCGACGCTCATCGGTGTGGGCGAAGAACTCTTCGAAGGCGAGCCCGAGAAAAAAGCTCAAACCCAGCAGCAGCGCGACGCTCGTCGGGGAAGGTGCTGTGATCATGGCAGCGATTCTGCGACGCGCGACAGATGCAGGTGAAGCGGTAAGAGATGGCGCAGGTGCAAACTATAAAGGACGGCGCGGAGAATGCGAGTCAGTCGAGCAGGGCCATGAGCTTGGCCTCCTTTTGCTTGACCTGATCGAGGCGACACTGCTTCGGCGCTTTGTCCGGGCGCCAGCGCAAAAGCCGCGTGCCGTGCCTGAACCGATCGCCGCTGAAATGGTTGTAACAGACCTCGACGACGAGTTTCGGCTTAAGCGGCACCCATTCGCCCGAGCGTTTGGTCGACCAGCGGCTCGGTCCGCCGGGCGCATCACTGGTAAAGCCGGGCGGACCGATTAGCGGTTTAAGCTTTTTGGTGAGCGCGGGTTTGTCCTGGCGCTTGATGGTCGAGGTGAAGCCGACGTGATTGAGCAGGCCCCGTTTGTCGTAGAGCCCCAACAGGAGTGAGCCGACAACGTTGGTGCCTTCATTGTAGCGGAAGCCGCCGACCACGCAGTCGGCGCTGCGGTAATTCTTGATTTTCTGCATGCCGGTGCGGTCGCCGGATCGGTAGGCAAGGTCGCGCCGCTTGGCGATGACGCCGTCGAGCGTTGCGCCGCTGCGCTGTAGCCACGCTTTGGCTTCGCCGATCTTGGTGCTCGACGGCGACAGCCGCGCCGATCCCGACCCACGGCAATATTTCCGGTAAAATGTTTCCAGCAGCTCCCGCCGCGCATCCAGCGGTTCGTTCGTGAGCGGGCGTCCGTCCGCATCGACCAACAGGTCGAACGCGATCAGAAGGGCCGGCGTTTCCACGGATAGCTTGCGGATGCGGCTTTCCGCCGGATGGATGCGCTGCAAAAGCGCGTCGAAGGAAAAGGCGTCGCCGGCGGGAACGACGATCTCGCCGTCGAGAACGAATTTTTTGGGCTTCAGCGGAGCCAGCGCCGCGACCAATTCCGGGAAATATCGGGTCATTGGACGCCCGGATTTCGACTGTAGCTGAATTTTCTCGCCGTCACGGAAGACGAGGCAACGAAAACCGTCCCATTTCGGCTCGTAACGCCATTGCTTCCCGGCGGGAATCTCATCGACCGAAAGAGCTTCCATGGGCCTGAAAGGAGCGCGCAGCGGCAAAGTCATCGTTCTCTCCGGCCGTCAATCGATCGAGTTCCGGCAAGTTCCCTGGGCTGCACGGCCATCGGAACCGCTCCCGCGGACGTAACGTTGCCTCAGGAACTCAACAGCAGGGAGCCGATCATGGCAGGAGAATTGAAAGGACGCACTATTGCGGTGCTGGCAACCGACGGCGTCGAGCAGGTCGAACTCACCGAGCCGATGAAGGCGCTCAAGGACGCCGGCGCCGAGGTCAAAGTTGTTTCCGACAAGGACGCGGAGATCCAAGCGTTCAAGCATCACGACAAGGCTAGCAAAATTCCCGTGGACGCATCGCTCGACGATGCCGAGCCCGAAGACTTCGACGGACTGGTGTTGCCGGGCGGCGTCATCAATCCGGACGCGCTGCGGCTTGTTCCCGAAGCGATCGAATTCGTCCGCCATTTTGTGGAAGAGGGAAAGCCGATCGCTGCGATCTGTCACGGCCCGTGGACGCTGATCGACGCCGGTGGGGTCAAGGGCAAGAAAACGACGTCCTGGCCGTCGCTGAAAACCGATCTGTCGAATGCCGGCGCCAAGTGGGTCGACGAGCAAGTGGTAGCGGATGCCGATCTGGTGACCTCGCGGAAGCCCGACGATCTTCCGGCCTTCAATAAGAAAATGATCGAGGCCTTCAGCCACAGTCACGCCGCTGCCAAATAAGGCGGCTCGCCGAGAAGTCTCCCTGGGCGATTAGATCTCGGCGCGCGGTCACGGCCGCGCGCCGAACGAAGCTGCGCGAGTTGCGAACAAAACGGGACCGTGATTCAGTGGAATCCCGTTCCCGAATGATTCGTGACCGATGCTCGCGGCGCGCCTCGACAAGCTCAATCCGCAACAGCGCCGCGCTGTCGAGCACGGTGGGTTGCCGCTTGCGCAGTCCGCTCCGCTTCTGATCATCGCCGGCGCTGGTTCCGGCAAGACCGCGACGCTGGCGCATCGCGTGGTGCATTTGATCGAGAACGGCGCCGATCCGCGCCGCATCATGCTGTTGACCTTTTCGCGCCGCGCGGCGGCGGAGATGACGCGCCGGGTCGATCGCATTCTTGCCGATGCGACCCGCGGCCGTTCGGCAGGCTTAGCGGATGCGATCGCCTGGGCGGGCACGTTCCACTCGATCGGCGCGCGGCTTCTGCGCGATTATGCTGACGATATCGGGCTGGCGCGCGCTTTCACGATTCACGATCGCGAGGATTCCGGCGACCTGATGAATCTGATTCGCCACGAGCTTGGCTATTCGGCGACCAAAGAGCGCTTTCCGGCAAAGGGCACCTGCCTGGCGATCTATTCGCGTGCCGTGAACAGCGAGACCGCGTTGGACGAAGTTTTAGGCGCCAATTTCCCGTGGTGCGCGGTTTGGCGGGACGAGCTACGCCATTTGTTCGCGCGCTACGTCGAGGCAAAGCAGGCGCAGAACGTCCTCGATTACGACGATCTGTTGCTCTATTGGGCGCATATGATGCAGGAGCCGTCGATCGCCGAGCATGTCGCGGCCCGCTTCGATCATGTTCTGGTCGACGAATATCAGGACACCAATCGCCTACAGGCCTCGGTCCTTTTGGCGCTCAAACCGAATGGCAAGGGCCTGACCGTGGTCGGCGACGATGCCCAGGCGATCTATTCGTTTCGCGCTGCGACGGTGCGCAACATTCTCGATTTTCCCAGCCATTTCGCGCCACGGGCTGAGGTCGTGACGCTCGAGCAAAATTATCGTTCGACGCAGCCGATCCTTGAGGCGGCGAATGCTGTCATTAGTCTTGCCGACGAGCGTTTCACCAAAAACCTCTGGTCGGAGCGCAAGTCTGCCGAGCGGCCGAAAATTGTCAGCGTGCGCGACGAAACCGACCAGGCGCGCTACGTCGTGGAGAGGATTTTGCAGAGCCGCGAGGCGGGACTTGCGCTCAAATCGCAGGCCGTGCTGTTTCGCGCTTCCCACCATAGCGGCCCGCTCGAAGTGGAATTGACCCGCCGCAACATCCCGTTCGTCAAATTCGGTGGCCTGAAATTCCTCGAAGCCGCGCACATCAAGAACATGCTGGCGTTGCTGCGGTTTACCGAAAACCCGCGCGACCGCGTCGCCGGCTTCCGCGTGATTCAACTGTTGCCTGGTGTCGGGCCGGTCATTGCCGCCAAGACGCTCGACTGCGTCGCCGCCGTCACCGATCCGGTGGAAGCACTCGATGGCATGAAACCGCCAGCCGCCGCCGCCGAACACTGGCCGTTATTCGTTGAGGCGGTTCGTTTGCTCCGTTCCGGCGCAGCGGGGTGGCCTGCCGAGCTCGATCTGGCGCGCCGCTGGTATGAGCCGCATCTCGATCGTATCCACGAGGATGCAAGCTTGCGGCAGGCCGATTTGCACCAGCTCGTGCAGATCGCCGCGACCTATCCAAGCCGGGAGCGCTTCCTCACCGAACTCACGCTCGATCCGCCAGAGGCGACCAGCGACCGCGCCGGCACGCCGCTGCTCGATGAGGATTATCTCATCCTCTCCACCATCCACTCGGCGAAGGGGCAGGAGTGGAAGTCGGTGCATATTCTGAACGCGGTTGACGGTTGCCTGCCGTCCGATCTGGCGACCGGAACCAGTGAGGAGATCGAAGAGGAGCGACGGCTCCTTTACGTTGCCATGACGCGGGCGCGGGACCATCTCGACATCATTGTGCCGCAACGTTTCTTCGTGCACGGTCAGCGGAACAACGGCGACCGGCATCTCTACGCATCGCGCACCCGATTCATTCCTTCGGGCCTGCTGGAGCATTTCGAATGTCGCGGCTGGTCTCCCATCGCGGCGACATCAGCGCCGCGGACGCCGGCGCCCGCACCGGTTGATATTCTAAAGCGCGTGCGCAAAAGCTGGGGATGAGCCTTGCTTAGAGCACCGCGCGCCTCAGCCGAAGTGCATTGCTGATGACGCTCACCGACGACAACGCCATCGCCGCCGCGCCGATGACCGGCGACAGCAAGATACCGAAGGCGGGATAGAGAACGCCGGCGGCGATTGGGATGGCGGCGCCGTTATAGAGGAAAGCGAACAGCAGGTTTTGCCGGATATTGCGCATGGTGGCGCGCGACAGCCGCCGCGCTCGCACGATGCCGACAAGGTCGCCCTTGAGCAGCGTGATGCCGGCACTTTCGATCGCGACGTCGGTGCCGGTGCCCATGGCGATGCCGACGTCGGCTGCAGCGAGCGCCGGTGCGTCATTGACGCCATCGCCGGCCATGGCCACGACCCGGCCCTCGCGGCGCAGTTTTTCGACGATCGCGCCTTTGCGATCGGGCAGCACTTCGGCTTCGACTTCCGCAATGCCGAGGCGGCGTGCGACCGCTGCGGCGGTAACGCGATTGTCGCCGGTCAGCATGACGACGCGGATGCCGTCGTCGACGAGACCTTTCAGCGCTTGCGGTGTGGTCGCTTTGACCGGATCGGCAATGGCGATGAGCCCGGCGGCTTTTTCGTCTGCGGCGAGGAACACCACCGTGGCGCCGTCGCGGCGCAGACGGTCGGCATCGCTCTCCAGCGAACTTGCATCGATGCCGAGCTCGGCCAGGTAATTCGCACTGCCGAGCGCGACTTTGCGGCCATCGACGGTACCGATCACGCCTTTTCCGGCCGTCGCGTCAAAGTCGCCGACTTCGGTCGTCGCGAGATTGCGGTCCGCGGCGGCCGCGACGATGGCTGCGGCCAAGGGATGTTCACTGCCACGCTCGACCGATGCGGCAAAGTGCAGCACGTCGGCTTCGCCAAATCCCGCCGCGGCGATGACGGTTGCAACTTTCGGCTTGCCCTCGGTCAGGGTTCCGGTCTTGTCGATCACCAAAGTGTCGACTTTCTCCATGCGCTCCAACGCCTCTGCGTTTTTGACCAAGACGCCGGCGCGCGCGCCGCGCCCGACGCCGACCATGATCGACATCGGCGTTGCCAAGCCGAGCGCGCAAGGGCAGGCGATGATCAGGACGCTCACCGCGGCGACCAGCGCGAAGGTGAAACGCGGCTCCGGTCCAAAAACTGCCCAAACCGCAAAGGCGCCAAGCGCAATGAGGAGCACCAAAGGCACGAACCACGACGATACCTGATCGGCCAGCCGTTGGATCGGCGCCCGCGAACGTTGCGCAGTGGCCACCATCTGCACGATCTGCGCCAGCAGCGTGTCACGCCCGACCTTGTCGGCGCGCATGATGAAGCTGCCGCTTTGGTTGATCGTGCCGGCAATGACTTTGGCATCGGTGGTCTTGGTCACCGGCATCGATTCACCGGTCACCATCGACTCGTCGACCGACGAGCGGCCATCGATGATGGTGCCGTCGACGGGGATCTTCTCGCCCGGACGTACCCGTAATCGATCGCCGACCAGGACGGCGTCGAGCCCGACTTCGCTCTCCGCGCCGTCAGCCTCGATCCAGCGCGCAGTTTTAGGCGCGAGGCCGAGCAGCGCGCGGATCGCGCCGGAGGTGCGCTCCCTGGCGCGCAGCTCCAGCACTTGGCCGAGCAGCACCAGCACGGTGATACCGGCCGCCGCCTCGAAATAAACGCCGACCGCCCCTTCGTGGCCGCGAAAAGCCGGCGGGAAAAGCTGCGGCGCCAGTGTTGCTACGACGCTGTAAACCCAGGCGACGCCGGTGCCCACCGCGATAAGCGAGAACATATTGAGCTTGCGGGTCAGGAAGGACTGCCAGCCCCGCACGAAAAATGGCCAGCCGGCCCACAGCACGACCGGGGTCGCAAATACCAACTGGACGAGGTTGTCGATATTTGGAGCAAACCAAATGCCGAGGTCGAGAACATGGCCGCCCATTTCCAGCACGGTCACCGGCAGCGTCAGGACGAGGCCGATCCAGAACCGCCGCGTCATGTCGAGCAGTTCGGGATTAGCCGGCGCCTCGGCCGTGACGGTGATGGGCTCGAGCGCCATGCCGCAGATAGGGCAGGCGCCCGGCCCGACCTGCCGGACTTCGGGGTGCATCGGGCAGGTGTAGATCGTAGCCTCAGGCGCCATTGGCTCAGACACGGCGCCGAGCTTGAGATATTTCTCCGGATCGGCGGAAAATTTGCCGCGGCAGCCTGCCGAGCAGAAATGATAAGTGTGATGCCGGTAGTCGTGGCGATGCGGGGTTTTCGCCGGATCGACGGTCATGCCGCACACCGGATCGATGGCCGCAGTTGCGACGGTCGGTGATTGGAGCGGGTGGTGCACGACGTCGTCTCTCTTGATACGGGTACCTGGTAGGGGTATATAGACGCCATGAGAGCAGTTGCCAAGACGTCGGTGCTCAAGCGGCTCCATCGGATCGAAGGCCAGGTGCGCGGGCTTGCGCGCATGGTCGAGGACGACCGCTATTGCATCGATATCGTGACCCAGCTCTCGGCGGTGCGCGCCGCGCTGCGGCGCGCCGAGGAGGAGATCCTCGCCGACCATGCCGCGCATTGCGTGGAGCATGCGATCGCTTCGGGCGACAAGGCAGAGCAGCGGCGCAAGGTCGCCGAGCTCATCGACGTGATTTCCCGCAGCGACCGATGATCGACCGCCCGGTAAAGCGCGCGTCGTCCCAGCCGAGCACCAAGCGGCGCTCGCGATCCGGATCGATCGCAATCAAACGCGCTTACGACCCGCCCGCGGCAAAAGACGGCCTGCGTATCCTGATCGACCGGCTGTGGCCGCGCGGCGTGACCAAAGCCAAGCTCAAGCTCACGCCTGGCCGCGCGCGCTCTCACCGTCGACGGATTTGCGGAAATGGTACGGCCACGACCCGCAACGCTTCGCCGAATTCCGCCGCCGTTACCGCGCCGAACTTGCCGAGCATAAGGATGAACTGGCCGCGCTGCGCTCTTGGATCGAGGGGCGCCGCACCACGCTCATCACCGCCACGCGCGAACTTGCGCTCAGCCACGCCAAGGTGTTGCGTGAAATGCTCGCCGCCGAGCGGTAAGCCGCCTTAGTTCAGCAGGATGATGCTGCCTTGCGGCAGATTGAGCGTTTCGGCTTCGCTCGACGTGGCGCGCCGGATTTCCGAAATCGAATAGTTGTAAATCTCTTGATTGATCAAGCGCCGCTCGAGCTCGCTGCGCGCCTCGCGCTCGCTCGGCGCGGCAACGCCGTATTGCAGATGCACGGTCATGCCGTCGCGATCTGCGAACGAAACGGTGGTCACGAACGGCATTGCATTGCGCTTCCCTTTTTGAAGTTGCTCATATCCAACCGGCCAAAGGAAAATGCTACCGATGGCTGCGGCAGCGTTCAGATCGGATGATGTGTGGAATTGTCAGCGCTTACGGGAGGATCAGCCGAATCTTTGTCGCGCGAGCGCCGCGCCCCGGGCGAGTGCTTCCAGTTTCATTGCGGCGATTTCGCGGCGCATCGGCGCCATGCCGCAATTGGTGCAGGCGATGATTTTCTGCGCAGGGACGAACTCTGCCGCTTTCGCGATCACGTCGGCGATTTCTTCCGGTGTCTCAACTTTGTCGGTGGCGACGTCGATGACGCCGATCAGTACATCCTTGCCGGCAAGCAGCTTGAGCACGCTCATCGGCACGTGCGAATGGATGCACTCGAGCGACACTTGATCGATGCGGCTCTTGGCCAGGGCCGGGAAAAATTTCTCGTATTGCCGCCATTCGGCGCCGAGCGTCGCCTTCCAGTCGATATTGGCGGCGATGCCATAGCCGTAGCAGATATGCACGGCGCTTTTGCAAGCGACGCCGTCGATGGCGCGGTGCAGCGCCTCGATGCCCCAGCCGGCGGCGGCATCCATGTAAACGTTGAATGCCGGCTCGTCGAACTGGATGATGTCGACGCCGTCCGCGGCGAGCCCGCGCGCTTCCTCGTTGAGAAGGTCAGCAAAGGCGAAGGCCATTTTCACCCGGTCGCCATAATGCGCGTCGGCGATGGTGTCGACGATGGTCACCGGTCCGGGCAAAGTGAATTTGAGTTTTTTCCTGGTGTGGGCACGGGCCAGCCGCGCTTCGCGGGCGTGCACGCGCGAACGCAGCCGCAGCGGTCCGACCACGGTCGGACACATCGCCTTGTAGCGATCGTCGCGGATGCCCATTTCCACGCGCTTGTCGAAGTCGATGCCGTCGACCGCTTCGAGAAAGCCATGGACGAAATGCTGGCGCGACTGCTCACCGTCGCCGACGATATCGATGCCGGCGTCCTCCTGCAGCTTGATTGCGAGCAGCGTGGCATCGTCCTTGGCGACGGCGAGGTCGTCGCCTTCGAGCCGCCACGGCGCCCAAAGCTTGTTGGGTACGGCAAGCCAAGCCGGCTTTGGCAGACTGCCGGCGATCGCGGTAGGAAACAGCGGCTCGGTGGCTGGCATCCTGGCGCTCAGTTGCTCGACAAGGCCGCGGGTGGCCGCCAATCGTAAAGCCAATCGTAATGCCGCAACAACCACGCGCCACCCATCGCGTGCATCGTTGCATTGCGCAGCATAGCGGGCAGGACGCTCAAGTGGTAGCGCGCGCCATTCTTCGCCGCGAGCCGCTGTACCTTGCGAGTTCTTGCCCGTCGCAGCGCGGAATAGGATTGCAACGCGCCGGCGGCATCGTCCGGCACGCGGGCGAGGCACCGCGCGGCCACCACTGCATCTTCGATCGCCATGGCCGCGCCCTGGGCGAGGAATGGCAGCATCGGATGGGCGGCGTCCCCGATCAGCGCCGCCGCGCCATAAGAGAAGTTCGACAGCGGCCGGTAATCGTACAGCGCCCATTTCAGCCAGGTTTCGGGCTCGCGAATGAGCGCGCGGGCCTGCGGCGCCCAGCTCTCGGCAGGAAATCGCGGCAATAGATCGATTCGGCTCGCCGGCGCACTCCACCCCGGTGCGTTCCAGTTATCCGTCGTGATGACCACGATGTTGATCACCGCGCCAGCCTTCACCGGATAGTGCACCAGATGCGCATCGCGTCCGAGCCAGAGATGGATCAGTGGTTCGCGCCATTCCGCCGGCACTTCGCGCGCCGGAATGAGCGCGCGCCATGCGGTGCGGCCGGCAAAGCGCGGCGGTTCTTTAAAACCGAGCCTGGTGCGCGACTCCGACCATAGCCCATCGGCGGCAATGAGTGCATGACCACGCTCATGCCAGACGCCGCCTGAACCGCTTGCCGACACAGTGACGCCATGCGCATGGGTAGCGAAATCCTCCACGCGCATGCCGAGCTTGAGCGAAACGTCACGCTCCTGGGCGACGGCAGCGACGAGCGCACCCTGCAGGTCGCCGCGATGGATGATCCAATACGGTGCGGCGTAGCGTTCTGCCGCGCCGCAGAGCGGCATGCGGACGATTTCTCGGCCGCTCTGCCCGACCAAAACGCGCAACGCCGTGGGCTCGGTCACATGCGGCCGCAGCCGCTCGCCGACGCCGAGATCGATCAGGCAGCGCGCAGCATTGGGCGAGAGCTGGATGCCGGCGCCGGTTTCCGAAAGCCGTTCGGCCTGCTCTAGTACGGTGACGCGAAAGCCATTCCGAGCCAGCGCCAGCGCGGCGGTTAGTCCGCCAATGCCGGCGCCCGCAACAATGACGCTGCGCGTGGCCGTCACGGCAAAGGATTAGACAAAATCTTCGCTCAAAGCGCATTCGGCGGGGCGCGCCTCATTGGGCGCGAGCGCCGGATCGTGGCGGTAGAGCGTCGAGCAATACGGGCACACGTAGTCGGCATCGTCACCCATGTCGCAATAGACGTGCGGATGGTCGAATGGCGGTAGCGCCCCGACGCACATGAATTCCCTGGCGCCGATGGTAATCACCGGGACGCCGAGATCGTTGTGGAAATGCGGAACAATCCTATCCGTCATGCGCGTGCCATCCGGCTAGCGAAGTCGCAGCGCACCATAGCGGGCCGCCGACGTGATTTCCAGCAAGGGTATTGCGGCCGCGATTTGTTGTGAAAAAGCCGCAAATTGCCAACATATGTTGCGAATCCGATAGAAGCTCCGAGAAGGGGCACAAGAAGGGCATAAGGCACGAGACGATGGGCGAACGGCGACTCATCCGGTTGTCGCGGCATCCAGCCTTTGCGCTCGTCTGCGCCCTCGTATTTGCCATGGTCGCGACCGCGTTCGTTCACGGCGGCATGGCGGCGCGAAAACAGATCGCGCTCGCTGACGATCCCGTCCGGATCAGCGATCAGGCCCTCGACCGCAGCTTCAACCGAGAGGTGGCGGAGCGCGAAATCGGCGCTGCGCTCGCGTCCGGCGATGTCGATCTCGCGCAAAGCTTTGTCGCGCTCGCGGCCGATCGCGGCGTCGCCGTCGATCCGGCGCTGGTGGCCAAGGTGAAGGACGCCGGTGTAAAGCAATCCTCTGCCGTTCATACCGCCGGCCGATTTGTTCATGGTCTATGGACCGGCGAGCCTACCGATCTGGCAAGCCTCGCGGGCACCGCTGTCGGCGATCTCTTTGTCTTCGGCGACATCCGCGATGCCGCGCGCGAGGGCACGCGCTACCTCATGGGCCAGCACTACGATCCGTGGATTTTCGGTCTTGCCGGCGTCGGTATCGCTATCACCGCCGCCACCTATGCTACCGCCGGGGTCACCGCGCCGGAGCGGGTCGGCCTTTCGCTGGTCAAGGCGGCGCGCCGCAGCGGACGGCTCAATCCGGTCTTGGCGGTGCGGGCGGCGCGCGAGGCGGTGAAAGTCGAGGCGGCCGGTGGCCTCGTCGAGCTTGCCGAGAATACGGGACGGATCGAGGCCAAGGCTGGAACGCAGGCGGCGATGGACAGTCTCGCGGTCGCCGAGGAGCCGCAGGACATGTCGCGGCTGGCGCGGCTTTCCGCCGCCAAGGGTGGCAAGACCCGCGCGATCGTAAAACTGCTTGGCCGCGCCGCCATCGTGCTCACGGCAACCACGTTCGATCTCGCGATGTGGCTGATCTGGGCCGCGTTTGCGTTGATCGGCTTCTGTGCCTCGTGCAAGACCGCGGTCGAGCGCATGACGCAGCGCGTCTTGCTTCGCAACAAGGCACGCCGCCTGCGCGAGGCGGAATTGCGGATACTGGCGCTTCCGGCGCGGCCGTGATTATGGTCGGGCCATGGCAAGCTTTTCACATGACGGCGTGGAGATCGCCTATCTCGATGAGGGCGAGGGCGAGCCGATTGTGCTCGTTCATGGCTTCGCATCCAACAAGGAAATCAACTGGGTCGGCCCGGGCTGGGTGAGCACACTGACGCGCGCCGGGCGCCGCGTGATCGCACTCGACGACCGCGGCCATGGCGCCTCGACCAAGCTCTACGATCCTGCCGCTTATCACAGTGCGATCATGGCCGAGGATGTGCGGGCGCTGATCGACCATCTTGGTCTGCCGCGCGCCGACGTCATGGGTTATTCCATGGGCGCGCGCATCACGGCTTTTCTGGCGCTGTCGCACCCGGATCGGGTTCGCTCCGCCGTGCTTGGCGGGCTCGGCATCCGCTTGGTGGAGGGTGTCGGTTTGCCCGATACCATTGCTGACGCGCTCGAAGCGCCGTCGCTCGCCGATGAGTCCGATCCGACGGCCTACATGTTTCGCGCGTTCGCCGAGCAGACCAAATCCGATCTGCGCGCGCTGGCGGCATGCCTTCGTGGCTCGCGCCAGACGCTCAGCCGCGACGAAGTCGCGCGTCTCAAAGTGCCAGTCATGGTCGCCGTCGGCGGCGAAGATCCCATCGCCGGTTCGCCGCAGGAACTCGCGGCGCTGATCCCCGGCGCGCGGGCTCTAACCATTCCGGGCCGCGATCACATGCTGGCCGTTGGCGATCGGGTGTTTAAGTCAGCGGTGCTGGAATTCCTAGCCGATGGTTCAATGAGCTAGTCCATTGGCCTGATATTGCTGGGCTTTTGGCGGAGCAGCGTCGCCCCTTGGTTTTGGCCCATCCGCCGCCCAATATGATAGAAGGTCACGCCGCTTTTCGGGGAGACACACCAATGGCGCAGTATCAGACGAAACCGGCGCTCGACACGGTCGATCCGGTCTGGGCGCGCATTCGCCGCGAAGCCGAAGAAATTGTCCGGCGCGAGCCCGAGCTTACAACGTTCATCTATTCGACGGTCCTGCATCACGACACTTTCGAAAGTGCCGTCTTCCATCGCTTGGCCGCTCGGCTCGATCATTCCGCGCTGTCGGCCGAACTGATCCGCCAAGCCTATAGCGATGCCATCGATGATACCCCCGCGATTGGAGAAGCGTTCCGCGCCGACGTCATGGCGACCATGGACCGCGATCCGGCGACCCACCGGCTGATCGAGCCCGTGCTCTATTACAAGGGCTTTCATGCCATCCAGACCTATAGGCTGGCGCATTGGCTGTGGCAGAAGAGCCGCCGCGACTTCGCGCTCTATCTGCAAAGCCGCTCGTCGGCGATATTCCAGTGCGACATTCATCCGGCGGCGCGGATCGGGCGCGGCATCTTCCTCGATCACGCCACCGGGCTTGTGGTCGGCGAGACTGCGGTGATTGAAGACGACGTCTCGCTGCTGCATGACGTGACGCTCGGCGGCACCGGCAAGGAGCATGAAGACCGGCATCCGAAAATCCGCTACGGCGTGATGATCGGCGCCGGCGCCAAAATTCTCGGCAATATCGAAGTCGGCCATTGCGCGCGCATTGCCGCCGGGTCGGTGGTGGTCAAGCCGGTGCCGAACAATGTGACGGTTGCCGGCGTGCCGGCGAAAGTGATCGGCGTCGCCGGTTGTCCAGAACCAGCGCGCACCATGGATCAGATGTTCCAGGACAAGATGTGACCCATCCGGAGCGCGGGCTTGCCCGCGAACTTGGTCCGAAGGCGAATGACGGTTTTCGGACATGATTATGCGTAATCAGGATACAAAGCGTGGTTTTGATTCCATCAAAGCTGATTAGGTTCTAGACTTCGAGTTCTCGTTGAGGAGAGTCGTGTGGACATACAGGCAGTGAGGAAGCTCGACGCCTATCTGAAGAAGCTGTTCGGCAACGCACGCCTCCGCGTGGTGCCGCAACCGGCGAAAGCGGATTCGGCCGAGGTTTATATCGGCGAAGAGCGGCTGGGCGATCTTCACCTCGACGACGAAGACGAAGATCTCTCTTACAATTTTCGTATGGAGATCGATTTGGGCGAAGTCGCCGACATCGATCGGATCAAGCGCCTTGACGCCTATCTGAAACGCAAATTCGACAATGCGGCCATTCGCGTCGTGCCGCGCGCCAAGAAACGGGATTCGCTCGAAACCTATCTGGGCGAAGAGTTCATCGGCGTTTTATTCGTCGACGATGAAAAGCGGCCCGGGGCCTATATTCTTGAAATGCCAATTCTCGACATGGATTTGGCCTAAGGCGGTTTGATCGCGGGACCGCCGCCGAGCCGTCAATTTCGCTGCGGATGCAATTGAGTAACGAGCCGGTCGAAACCGGCGGTGATCGCGCGCCAATCGCCGAACCAATCGCGCGGAAAGCGGAATGTGATCTCGGCGCCGCCGAGTACTCGCTCGTGAATGCAGGTGCCGGGCACGATGCGGCCCGGACGCGTGCACAAGGCGAAGAATTGCTCGGGATTGGTGCCGAAGTAAACCAAGTCTTCGCCGTCATAGGGTGTGCCCGCGCGGAACGGCAGAATAGCCAGGCCGTCGGGGCCAGCGCTCGCTTTGGTTTCGGCATAACGCGGATAGATTGTGCGCAGCCGATCGAGCGGCGCCAATTCGCTGCCAAGTCCGGCAATACTTATGAACAACCGCTGATTCTCAGGCGCGGCGGCAGCCGCCGCAGCGTTTTCCGCAGTCAGCGCGGTCTTGTCCGACAACTTGCCATCCGCAGCCGGCGGCTGAAGCGACGGCCAGTCGAAGGCAAGATCGATCCGCTCCTGTTGCCCGGGGCGACGTTGAACCGCTTCGCGGACGGCTGCCTGCGGCACATCGAACAGCTCGCCGGCGACGGTGATCGGAATCGCAGGCGCATCGAGCGCCGTCGCCCGGCTCGGCCAAGTCGGCCACAGCACATAGGAGACAAAGCCAGCAACTGCCGCCAGCGCAACGACGGTAACGATGAAAGGCAGCGTAAAGAGGCCGCGCGTCCGGCCGCTATTGCGTCGGGAAACCGTGTGCACCGTCATCGATTTCGCTCACTTTGCGCGAATCAAGCCCAGTATCGCATGGGCAGAAGCGACAAAGAGGGCAGGAGGCCGCTAGGACGAAGCGGGTTTGCCGCTATGGCTTGGCCGGTGCCGGTTGCGCCGCGCCCGGCGGCTGCGCCGGCGCCTTCGGCTTGACCGACGCTTCGATCTCCGGGGCCAGGGTCGCTGCGATCTTGGCGTGCGCCGCGGCGTTAAAGTGGATGTGATCCCACTGGTAAAAATCCGCCGGCACCGGGTCCGGATCGTAGATGATGACTCGAATGCCGCGGGCGCGCATGCGCGCCGCCATGGCCGCGACATTGGCGGTGCGCGCCGCCTTGGTGCCGAAGAAGCGCAGATCGTTGCCGCCCGGCTGCAAGATCACGATGTCGGTGCCCTTGGGGACGGCGCTGTCAATCCGCCGCAGCATGCCGGCAGTGACGTCGCCATTGACGCCGGCATTGATGACATTGGCCGCAATGCCCTTATTGCGTAACAGCGTCTGCAGGAGCGCGGGATAGGCCTTTTGCTCGCCGACGCCGAAGCCGGTCGTATTGCTGGCGCCGATCGCCACGATGTTGAGCGGCCGTGCCTGCAGCGGCGAAGCCTGCGCGAGTCCGAATAGCACCGCCATCACTGTCAGCACGCGCGAGGTGATCGTCATGCGAATAAGCAATTGGTCCATAAGCCGGAATACATGGTGTTAACCTTTCTTTAATCATTTCGTAGCGGGCCGCCGCGTCCTCTGCAATGGCTTCGCGGAGAAGAGCGCCAGGAATGTTCATGCTGCCATCGATATCGCCAGACACGATCGAATCCTTTTTCTCGCTTGCCATGGGTTTTGCCGTCGCCGGTCTTTGCGCCAGCGGCTATTCGCTGTTCAGCCGGCACCTGCCGAGCTTCCGGCTTCTGGAAGTGGGCCCGGTTCCGGCCCGCTTTGCCGCCATTCCGCTTTTGATGTTCTCCGCGCCCTACATCATCATGCGCAACACCATCCGTGGCCGCCGCATCGAGGGCCGCCGTGCCGAGATCGTCATGCTAGCCACCGTGATTGCGGGGCTGTGGAGCCTGATGTCCGGAACCGTCGTGGTACTCGGACTTCAAGCGCTGCTCGGCGTCTGATAGTCGTAAATCCGCTAGCTTCCGCTCATTCCCGCGCATGCGGGAATCCAGGCGGCTTCAATGGGTCCCCGCTTTCGCCGGGACGAGCGGATTGGGTGTTGTCATGATCTACGAACTTGATGGAAACCGGCCGGATCTGCCGGAGGAGGGCCGCTATTGGATTGCGCCCACGGCGACCCTGATCGGCAAGGTGCGGCTCAAGCGTGACGCCAGCGTCTGGTTCGGCGCGGTGCTGCGCGGCGACAATGAATGGATCGAGCTCGGCGAGCGTTCGCAGATCCAGGACAATGCCACGCTGCACACCGACCCGGGATTTCCTATGAGCATCGGGCCGAATTGCGTGATCGGCCACAATGTCATCCTCCACGGCTGCACCGTCGGCGCCAATTCGCTCATCGGCATGGGCGCAATCGTGCTCAACGGCGCCAAGATCGGCGACAACTGCCTGGTTGGCGCCGGCGCGCTGGTGACCGAGGGCAAAAGCTTTCCCGACAAATCGCTGATCGTTGGCGCGCCGGCCCGCGCCATCCGCACCCTCGACGATGCGGCCATCAAAATGATTGCCGGAGGCGCTGATATTTACGTCAAGCGCTTCAAGCAATATGCGAAGGGACTAAAGCCGGTCGGGTAAACTCGCCGCGGCCCTGAGCGGTTCATGACCCAGATTCCCATTACCATCATCGGCGGGGGGCTCGCCGGCCTGGCGACTGCCGCCGCGCTCTCACGCTTCGGCCTTCACGCGGAGGTCTTCGAACAATCGCCGCAGCCCGGCGAGATCGGCGCCGGCATCAATGTCAGCCCGCAAGCCATCAAGGCATTGCGTGCCATCGGACTTAGCGAGCGGATCGCCGCCGTCGCCAACGTCGCACCCGGCGTACTCACCCGCGACATGAATAGCGGCGCGCGACTCGATTACCGCGACCAGACCGCGGCGGTGGCCCGCTTCGGCGCCGGCATTCATAGCTTCCATCGTGCCGATCTTCTGCAGGCCTTGGCGGGCGGCGTCGATCCAAGAGGAATTCATCTCGATCATAAGCTAATCGGTATCGCGGAACGGCCCGCCATGTTGAGCTGAGTTTTGCCAACGGCGCCATGCGCGAAGCTGACCTTGTGATTGGCGCTGATGGCATTCATTCGCTGGTCCGTCGCACACTCTACGGCGACGACAACCCGACCTACACCGGCCAAATGGTGTGGCGTGCGCTGCTTCCCGGCAGCGACGTTCCGCCGGAGGTGCTGGAGCCGTCGGGACACGTGCAATGGCTCGGACCGGGCCGCCACTTCTTCGCCTATTATTTGCGCGGCCGCGAGGTGGTGAACATCATCACCCAGGAAGACACCGACGCCTGGGTCGAGGAAGGCTGGTCGATACCAGGCGATCCCCACGCCATGCGCGCAAGCTTCCCGAATCCCGAGCCGCTGCTTGCGATGCTGTTGAGCCGCGTCACCCAATGCTCGAAATGGGGCCTGTTCACGCGCCCCCTGACCGACAATTGGGGACGCGGCCGCATTGCGCTGATCGGCGACGCCGCGCATGCGATGCTGCCGAATGCCGGCCAGGGTGCCAGTTCAATCGTTCGAAGATGCTTTTGTTATCGCACGTTGGCTTGCGGCCGAGCGCAATGATCCAATGGAAGCCTTCCAGAATTTTCGCCGCATCCGTATTCCGCGCGTCCACGAAGTCCAGCGCCGCTCCGCGGCGATCGTCCGGACCAAGCACAAATATGATCAAAAAACGGAGCACGAGGCGCCCGCCAGAGTCGATGCCGTCGATTCGATGGCATGGATCTGGGGCTACGATGTCACCGCAGAGTGGAACAAGCCGCCGACGGTGCCAATCGAATGATAGACGACAGAGAACAGATGACAGACGAGATGGGTAATCTTTGCTTGCTCCGTCGTCGGTCCTCGTTCTCGGTCCTCTTCTAAAAAGGGTGCGGCCGGCTCCTGGGGGAGAGCCGGCCGCCACGAACCCGGTCTGGGGACGGGGAGGGGTGGGGACGTGACCGGGGTCGTGTATCTCCTTATTTGTTGCGCTTTAGCGCGACGACGCGGTGGCCGGCGCGGTGGCGGTGTCGCCGAGCGCGTTCCAGACGTTCGGGTCGGATTGCGATTGGCGCTTGACGAAGCGGTAGCCGGTTTCCGACCACAGCAGGACGTCTTTGGTCTGGTTGTCGAGAATGAACTCGCCTTTATCGGTCTTGACGGTGAGGACGGCGTGGCCGTCGCCGTATTGGTCGCGCACCACGGTGATCAGCAGCGCCTCGCGTGGCCAGCCTTCCTGCATCAACATCTTGCGCTTTTGCAGCACGTAGTCCTCGCAGTCGCCGTAGCCGTCGTCCGGATAATTCCACCGTTCGACGACGCCCCAATGATCCATGTCGGTCATTGGCTTGACGTGGTTGTTGACCCAGAGATTGACGCGCTGTAGGTCCTTCCAAGCCGCCGTCGAGAGCACGACGTCGCGCGGCATTGACGGCTTGGTCTTGCATTCGGGATCGTATTCGACACAGAACTCAACCCAGCCGATGGGGGGGCGGGTCATGCCGCCGAGCGCGATGAATAGCGGTCGCTCCTGAGCCCGGCCGCCATTTGGCAGCGCCAGCAGCGCCAGCGCGACGATGCCCGCAGCCGCTCCGCGCTTGAGGATTGCTTGTGCAACCGGTTTCATTGTGACCCCTTCCCATCTCGTCGGGGTCACGTTTCGCACAAAGCTTTTGCAGCGCCGCTAAGTTCAATCGTTCAATTTGAAGTAAAACCGCTTCAAGATACAGCAAAAATCGCGCGATCTTCGTCTCGAATATTGTATAAAATTCGAACTATTCTATTTTAGGTCAAATTGTAGCGATCTCACGTCGAGCCGCATCCCACGCCGCTTTTATGCGGCTAGCGGTCAACTGCCGCAGTTGCCGCGGCTGCGGCCGAATGAGGACTTTCCCGAATGAAATTGGGCACAGGTGCGCCGGTGCGCGGCGCGGAACGAGCCGCAAATTGTGGTGGCGGCATTTACCAACCGGTGACGGTCTCTTGGAAAACGTAATAAACGGGGTGTCCCGGCCGGTGCAATCAGTCTGGTAGCGACTGGCCAATTTAGGGGTTCCCCATTCCGAATCCATATTGCCTTTATGGCCCGCGTCCGACCCACAGGTGCAGGGCCAATTTCAGGTATGTCGGTACGTACGGCTCGTGGATAGGAGCGCGCTATGACGCCGGAACAAATGCAAGCCGACATCGAAAAAACCTACGGCGGCAACAAGACGATCAAAAACGGAATTGGACCCGATGGGGACTGGGCAGTTTCGGGATTGCCATCGTTCTATGGATTGCAATCGGGATTAAAATGGCAATCACAGCGGCTGACCCATCCCCGCCGATGCTTTTTATTTCGCTGACGTTCTTGTTTCTCGGCTTGACCTTTAGCAATGCTGGAAGGGCGACCGTATTTCGGCTTCGGTCGCGTCATAGATAGGCTGCGAAGTATCGCGGATGCGTCGCGCGTGAGCTGAAACGTGCTGGATCAGCCGCTGATGTTCTCTTCGAGAAAGTCGGAATGCTGCAGGCGGGTAAACTCGATGGCGAAGCCGTCTTCGAGGTGACGCACGACGCGGCCCTGCACTTTACCCAAGGTCACCAGCGTACCGATCGGCGGCCGCTCCTTCGAGGCGATGCCGGCGCCGGATTGCGACACGTCGATGATACGGCATGTGAGGTTGACGCCGTTGGGCAGGATCAGGCGGCCGACCGGGTTGCGCGGCACGATACGGCCATGGCGGCGATCTTCCGGCAGGCCGAGAATATGGCGATTGGCGAGCCAAGTGAGCTGAGCCGCGAGCTTGTCGCGCTTTCGCGCCGTCGCCGAAATCGTCATTGCGAAGCCATTCTCGAAGACCCGCGCAATCTGGCCTTCGAGCCGGCCCAGGTGATCGACATAGGCGATGACCCGATCGCCCTGCGCACCGGACACCGGCGCGACCAGCGCCATGCCGCCCGGCGACATATTGATGACCTGGCACGGAAACTCGCGGCGATCCGGCAGCATATAGCGGCCGAGCAAATTGACCTTGACGCGCTGATGGCGGCGGCGGTCCTGGTTCAGCGCCCGCAAACTCGAACTTCGTTCAGCTAACGCCATTATGCTCTGCCGCCTGACGGGCCGCAGAAAACTTAGGCGGGCGATGTTAATGGCTCGTTAAACTCGTTTTTTGAAACGTATGCTTTTTCATGGACTTAGCGCCCCTCAGTTTTCAATGGGGTGACGGAGTTTTCAAATCTGGTCTCTGCTTGTTCTCGGCGGTCGCGACTAGCGCGCGCCGACGCCGCCTTGTCGGCAAGCGCACGTAGCGCGTCACCATGCCCACCGACATGCCGATCTCGTCGGCAATAGCACCGTCCTCGGTGCCAGCGCGGCGCCGGTCGGCAACGGCAGTGGCGCGTAACCCGTGCACAGTCAGCTTGGCGCCTTTGAGCGGCGCCGCTTCCGGTCCGTCGCGCCAGATGGCCCAGAGCTGGCTGAGATAGAGCGCGGTGCATCGCCTGCCCGACGCCGAGGTGAGGAAGAAGTCGAGATCGCGCACCCCCCCACGACCTTATCTCCTTCACCTGAGCCTTGGTGAGCGGCACAAAGTGCGGCTTGTCGCGGCGCTTGCCGATGCGGACATTGATGCCGTCGTCAGCCAAGTCGGCCGGGCGCATGCGCACGAGATCACTCGCTCGCTGGCCTGTTGCGCGGCCCAGGAAAGCCATTCGGCGCAGGTTCGGCGGGGCCTTATCGATGACAAACGCATAAGCTTCCTCGGACCAGGGCTGCGCGCCGCTTTCTTCAATCA
The DNA here is from genome assembly GCA_963731805.1 of uncultured Alphaproteobacteria bacterium. Taxonomy (GTDB): domain Bacteria; phylum Pseudomonadota; class Alphaproteobacteria; order Rhizobiales; family Xanthobacteraceae; genus BOG-931. The sequence goes on along the minus strand of CAVSWY010000019.1, from coordinate 33,937 downwards.
CGAGGCGCCGCAAGCCAACCGTCGGATTGTCGTCGCGGTAGCCGCGCGGGATGCCCCATTCGATAAGCACGCGCAGCACCGTGAGCATAAGATTGGCGGCGACAGGCGTGCCGCTCATGCCGTCGCGCAGGAGATAGACGTCGCGCCGGGTCATTTCCCGAACGATGCGATCGCCGGCCTCGGACTCGAGCCGATTGAGGCAGAACTTGTAGGTTCGTCGCGAGGCTCTGCGCAGCCGTCCCCACTCGTGGGAGGCCTTGAAATCCGCGATCAATGCAGAGAACGAGCCGGCCCGGACCTTCTCGGCGCCGACCTTGGCGTCGCGCAGGAGCCGCCAAAACTCCGGGTCTTGCGGGTCTCGCCCGAGCGGCACCCGCTTGCCGGCAGCCTTGGTGCCTCGCCCCGGTGCGAAGTAGTAATAGGTCCGGCCCGAAGGCTTGACGACCTTCTGCACACCGTCAGGAAGAGACACGTTTGGCCATCGGCTTATGTCTCCTTCGTGGATAATTGAACAGTGATGCCTCTCACACTACGAACGTTTTTATTCGTGTTGTGCGAGACCAACCCTTGCTGAAAAGCAGCATGTAAGGTCTCGGTAGATCAGCGCGGTCAGAGTTACTTTTTGCTTTTCTTTTTGCTGAACGCGGAAGCGACCTCATCCCCTTTGATGCGCTCTGACGAATTGCCACGCTCATCGAGATTCTGCTCTTCAGTGCCATCTCCCATCATCATGTTGGGTGGGCACGGAGCCACGATCATGACCTCGGCTCCAGAGGCAGATCGCAAGAGATTGACTGTACTCTTTCGTAAGGATGCTATTTTACCGAGGGACCTAAGCCAGCAGCTTGGCGCTGCGGGAGTTCACCACACCGTGATGACTCCGCCCGAAGCGCAAGGAGCAGCAGCGCCATGACCAAAGAAAAAGGGGTGATCGTTTCGAAAAATGGGCCGTACATAATCACCGGCAGTATTCCGCTTTCGAAAATGACCATCGCAACGACTTCGGACGGCGATTCCGAAAAATGGGAACAAGGTCAGACGTTCCCACTACAGGAGAAGTATGCACTGTGCCGATGCGGCCAGTCGAAGCAAAAACCGTTCTGCGATGGCACCCATGCGCAGATCGGCTTTGTCGGCACTGAAACAGCCAGCCGTGAGCCTTATCTCAATGAGGCGAAGGTCTTTGATGGTCCAAATCTTCAGCTCTCCGATTTGGAAAGCCTCTGCGCATTTGGCCGCTTCTGCGACCCGAATGGAAAGGTTTGGAATCAAGTAACTCGCACCAGCGACCCCCATGTCAGGGCGACATTCATCCGGCAAGTCGAGAATTGCCCGGCCGGCCGCTTGGTGGCTTGGGACAAGGCAACCGAAAAGTCCGTCGAGCCTAAGCTACCGTTCTCAATCGGCCTTGTTGAAGATCCGGGAGAGCAACGTTTGGTAGTTGCCGCTCGTAGCTTGGCAGGAATTAGTCAAGCAGATCTTGCCAGCGCTTGTGAGATTTCTGTCGAGACTTTGAAGCGGATGGAGTTCTGACGATGGCGCTTGGCTCCAGACTGAAAGAGAAGGCGCGGCTATAAGTCGTGCACTCAACAATTTCGGCGTGGTTTTTATTCCAGAGGGTGACTGAATGGGCGCCGGAGTTAGGCTGCGATTCATGCGCCAAGATATTAGGCAGATTGGCCGTCTCGAAAATGAAGGAGGTACCGCTCCAGATGACGACGTCATCCGATCATTTGTATCGTGTCCTGTGTGTCAAAGTCACCGTGTGCGAGGCGGCCTGGGGCGAAGTAGCGCTGCGGCCAGCGAAACCGGAGACGAGAAGTATAACATCGTTTGACTTGGTCGTTTTGGTTCGCACTCGACGCAGCAGGTTCGCGGATTCGTCTCGGTCGAGTTTGACCTTAGCGGAAGCTGAGTGAGCAGCGCAGTAATCAAAGCAAAGTTGATTTGCGCGTCCGTGAGGATTATGCGAACCGGCGGCAGCGCCTGGGGCCGAGGCCTCGCAGTGGAAAGCTGGGAACTATTCCGTGTTCGAATTCATTGAACAAGCCCGGCTTGCCGCTCGCGCATTCGTCGAGTTCAGCGGTCATCTGTTCGATCCAACCATCCGGCTCGGTGTGACGGGTCTCTCACACGCCGGAAAGACGGTGTTTATCACCGCGTTAGTTCATGGCCTAGTGCGCAGCGGACGTTTTCCGGTATTCGAGGCGCTGGCTACCGGCCGCGTCGCGCGCGCACACCTTGCACCGCAGCCGGACGATGCGGTGCCGCGTTTTGATTATGAAAGCCATATACACGCGCTGGTGGCCGAGCGCCGCTGGCCAGCCTCGACGCGACAGATCAGCGAGTTGCGAGTTATCGTCGAATACCAATCGCAGAGCGGGTATCAGCGCAAGCTCACTCTCGATATCGTCGACTATCCGGGCGAGTGGCTTCTCGACCTACCTCTCCTGACCAAAAGTTATGAGGCCTGGGCGGCCGAGAGTCTGCGCCTCTCTCGCCAGCGACCGCGCGCCCGCCTTGCCGCAAATTGGCATTCACATCTGGCGACCCTTAATTCGGAGGGAGCCGAGGACGAGCAAGCGGCGCTGACCGCAGCGCGACTGTTCACTGAATATCTAAAGGCCTGCCGAGACGAACACTATGCGATGAGCCTGCTGCCACCGGGCCGCTTCCTTATGCCGGGCGATCTCGCGAGCACACCCGCACTAACCTTTGCACCACTCGAACTGTCGAACGGGGGCCCCGCGCCGACCGGCTCTCTATGGGCGATGATGCGCCGCAGATACGAGGCTTATAAAGAGGTCGTGGTCCGCCCGTTTTTCCGTGACCATTTTGCCCGCCTCGATCGTCAGATCGTGCTGGTGGATGTGTTGGCCGCGATGAATGCGGGGCCCGATGCCGTTCTTGATCTTGAAGGTGCGCTTGCCGCGGTTCTCGATTGTTTCCGAACCGGGCGAAAAACGTTTTTGAGCACGCTGTTGCGCCCGCGCATTGACAGGATTCTTTTAGCTGCCACCAAGGCCGACCATCTTCATCACACGAGCCATGACCGCCTCGAAGCAATCCTTAAACGTTTGACCGAGCGCGCAGTGGCGAGGGCTGAACTTGCCGGCGCGCACGTTGATGTCGTCGCACTTGCCGCCGTGCGTGCGACCCGCGAGGCAACGGTACGGCGAGGACGCGAGCGGCTACCCGCGATCCTTGGCGTCCCAGTGGCCGGTGAGGTTGTAGCGAAAGAGACTTTTGACGGAGAGACTGAGGCAGCAATGTTTCCCGGGGATCTGCCCGCCGAGCCGAACGAACTCTTCCGCAACGATGAAAACGCCTTTCGGGGACTTGCCACAACCTCTCCGCAAAACGCCCACTTCCGATTTCTGCGCGTCCGACCGCCCAACCTGGAGGTGATTGAAAGCGGCGGACCCGCTCTGCCCCACATTCGCCTTGACCGCGCGTTGCAATTCTTGATCGGAGATCGACTCACATGAGCGAGCGTTGGCAGCACCGCCGGCCAGCCGCCTTCCGGCTCGGCAACGATCAAGTGATCGTGACTCCGGCTAACGAGGCAGGTAGCCCGACTGGGCGCACCGTGCTGGTGATGCCGGAACCTGAGTCCGCAACGCCGCCTATCTCGGTCGACAATCCGGTTCCGTCGTTGCGACGCGGCTTCCGTTGGGGAACGTTATTTTGGTGCGCCTCAGGTGGTCTGATGCTGCTCGCCATCGGTCTCGCGGTGACTGGTTTGATCGAGGACCTGTTCGCGCGCAGCCAGGAACTTGGTTGGCTCGGTCTGGCGCTTACGGTTCTAGCCACAGTTTCTCTTGTTATCATTGGTATTCGCGAGACAATCGGCCTCTTGCGGCTCGCAACGATGGAGAAGCTGCATCAGCGCGCTGCCGATACAATCTTGAGCGACAATCGCATCGAGGGCCGCGCGCTCGTGCAAGACCTCATTGCGCTAACGCGCAGCATTCCACGTCTAGGCCGCGCCCGGGCAAGGCTGGAAGGTCATCTCGGCGATATTATTGATGGTGCCGGTTTGGTTCGGCTCGCTGAGCGCGAACTTATGACACCCCTCGATGAGGAAGCGCGCAGGCTCGTTGGCGCGGCGGCAAAGCGCGTGTCTGTCGTCACGGCGGTGAGCTCGCGCGCAGCCATTGACGTGTTGTTTGTCCTCGGCACTGCGCTAGGCTTAGTGCGTCGGCTTTCATTTCTCTACGGAGTACGACCGGGTACGCTCGGCCTTATCCGCTTAATGCGTCTCGTGGTTTCCCATCTGGCGATGACCGGCGGGCTGGCTGCGAGCGACAGCTTGATTCAGCAGATACTTGGCCACGGTATAGCCGCCAAGTTGTCGGCGCGGCTCGGCGAGGGCTTACTCAATGGTCTTCTCACCGCCCGATTGGGCCTTGCCGCCATCGACGTCACTCGGCCATTGCCGTTTTCCGTTCTATCCCGCCCCACGCTCAGCGATCTCATGAGCGACGCTTTGCGCGGACGCGCAAATGGTGAAGAAGAGCGGCATTCACAAGGCTCAAACCCGGATATCTCCGGGAGGACCGTAGACTAGCGACAATAAATGGCGTTGAGTTTGTCTCCCGGGATTTTCGACGCGAATGAATGAATCTAGGCGGACGAAGCAGCTGACAACGCGTTGCCGGCCAAGTCCGATCCATTTGTTGAAATGACGCTTCGGTCTAGGTGGGCCTGTTCAGTTGGCAATCGGGATTCTGAAGGGAGAATGATACATGCGCACGGATGATTTCCGTCCTAGCGATAACGTCGAAGACGATCGCGAAGCAAGCGCATCCCGCGGCGGCAGCATGCCAGGCGACCTTGCAGAACGATGCCGACGCCATACGCGCCGCGCTCGATTTTCAACGTGCTGCTAAAATCAGCTTCGATTTGGCGAACCAGCGGATGCAGAGCGGCAATGCCAATGTACTGCTGATGCTCAACGCGCAGGCGGGCTATCTGCAGGCGAACATCCAGGTAGTGCAGGCGCGCGCTGCACAGCTTGCGGATACGGCGGCGCTATTCCAATCGCTCGGCGGAGGCTGGTGGAATTGACCAAAGCCCCCGACTGAGAAGGTTCTCGACGTCGGAACGGGTAACGCAGGAGCACTCGGCAAAGAGCATAATCCACTTTGAGCGAGTTCGAAAGTGAAGGAAATGTCTTGGCCGTGAATACCGAGTTACACGGAAAATTTGCCTGACATCGCTGCGGTGCAAAATGCTGCTGCTGGCCCCTTTCGACCATCGGGGCCTCGCATCGTCATGTCCGAAATTCGGGGATAAGCGGACTCGGAGCGGACATCGCCGAACCGACGCGGATGACCCACCGCAGACATCATTCGTAGTAGGCTGACCCGCTTATTGAAGGAGCTCATTCATCGCGCGAACTGCCGCCGGATATCCTTTCGCGCCGAGACCTATGATGATTGCCGTAGCGACCTTGGACACATATGAATTGTGATAAAATGCCTCGCGCTTATGAACGTTCGAAATGTGCAGCTCGATAATTGGCCCCGGAAACATCTTCAGGGCATCGAACAACGCGAGCGAGGTGAAAGTATAGGCGGCCGGATTGATAATGATGCCGCTACCTTTATCGACCGCCTCGTGGACCCACTCAATGAGTTGCGTCTCGCTATTTGTCTGTCGAAACTCGATAGGCTGCGCCTTGGCCTCGGCGCGGCACATAGCCTCCACGTCTGCGAGCGTTGTCGTGCCGTAGATGTGCGGTTCGCGTGTGCCGAGCCGATTAAGGTTCGGACCGTTAAGAACATAAATCGGTTTCTGCACGAGATTGCCTTTCGTGCGCTCGCGGGCGCGGAGAAGGACCAATTGAACCATGAGGCCGAATGACTGTCATTGGCCCGTTTTGTAACTGTTCGCCGCAACGGGCATTGACGCTGCACCCGGCTGCTACGGTTTCACCATGACCTTGAGGGCCTTGCGCTCGTTCATGGCCCGGTAGCCATCAGGGACCTGATCGAGCCCAACAACACGGTCGAAGACACGGCCGGGTTCGATCTTGCCCGCAAGGACATCCGGGAGCAGTTCTTTGATATAAGCCCGGACCGGAGCCGGGCCGCCACCAACGCTGATGTTGTCGTAGAACATCTCCTGGGTGCCGGGGATTCCCTCGTAATGAGGAACACCAACGCGGCCAATAGCCCCGCCAGGCCGAACAATGTTAAGCGCGGTGCGCATCGCTTGCTCGGAACCGACACATTCGAGAACAGAGTGGGCGCCGAAGCCCCCAGTCAATGCGCGTACGCGTTCGTTCGCCTCATCGCCGCGTTCGCTTACGACGTCCGTCGCGCCGAAAGCTTTCGCGAGCGCGATGCGATCGGGATGGTGACCCAAAATGATGATCTGTTCGGCGCCGAGGCGCTTGGCAGCGATAACGCCGCACAAGCCGACCGCACCGTCGCCCACCACAGCTACTTTTTTTCCCCGGTCGACTCTCGCCATGCGCGCGGCATGATGCCCGGTTCCCATCACGTCCGAGAGCGTGAGCAGGGCCGGCATCAAGGCGTCGTCGGCACCAACCGGCAGAACAAAAAGCGTTCCGTCCGCCTGGGGGATGCGCAAGGCCTCGGCTTGTGCTCCGCCGACCTCACCGGTCCCGAAAAAACCGCCGTGGATGCACGAAGTCTGCAACCCCTCATCGCAGAACATGCATGTGCCGTCGGAGTACGCAAACGGCATCACAACCACGTCGCCGCGCCTGACTGTACGCACATCGGCGCCAACGGCTTCAACCACACCGATCGCCTCGTGGCCCATAGGGCGGCCCGCTGGCGTGGGTTCCAGCTCATTGTAGGGCCAAAGATCGCTCCCACAGATGCAGGCGCGGGTTATGCGGATAACTGCGTCAGTCGGATTCATAATCGTGGCATCGGGCACGGTCTCGATCCGGACATCACCGGCGCGGTACATGACAGTTACACGCATGGGATTTTCTTTCCGTTTTAGGCTGGGATAGGAAATTTGTGCGCACGCATCGCGTTGAGGTCATCACGGACGCGTTGCGGCTCATCGTTCAGCGGCATGTTCGGCGTATCGTGCACGCCATCCAGGGCATCTGGCGGGTCTGCCTTAAGTGGAGCGAACAGCCGGTCGAAATCCTCCGGTGCGGGGCCAGTCGCCGCAACCAGCTCGAAGGTCTTTCGCGTCGCGCGATGGGAGATGAGGCTGTGGACCAGGACCTCGGCGATCTGACGTCGGGCAACGACACCGTCGCTCGCATCGCCGGCTTGGTGCGTATCGCCCTGCAGGAGGGTGAGCCGGTGCTGATCGGGACGATTGTAGTCGAACCAGCCGGGGCGCACGATCGTGTAGGGCAAGCCGCTGACGCGCACGAGCCGTTCCGAGCGTCGTTTCCAGTCGTGGGCCTCTGTCGTGCGGTTATAGGTCCCGGTCCGATTGGTGACCCCGATCGCCGTCATCAGTACAATGCGCACCGTCCGCCTGCCGAGCGCGCGCAGCACATTGCGAACACCGCCGTAGTCGACATTCTCAGCCCCAACCTTGCCGGCGCCGTCGGAGCCAAGGGTGAACACGATGGCATCGACACCGTCGACCGCATCCGAAAGAGTTTTGGGCTGAGTAACATCGCCGATGACTACGCGCGCCTCAGCGGGAAGCTCGCGAGTCTTATGGGGATTACGCACAAGCGCACGGACCGTGCAGCCCTGCCGGATCGCTTCCTCGACGACCAAGTGCCCAATGCTGCCGGTCGCCCCGACGACCAACACGGTCATGGGAGAAACCGGCTCGTCCATCTCCTCGCTTTTTCTGATTGAAGTCGTCGTCATGCTGATCAACCGGTCATGGCTACGGGCGCACTTCGGCGAGGTCGCCGTACCAGTAGGCAGCGGTCACGCCTCCATCCATGAGGAAATCGCTCCCCGTGATGAACCCGCCGTCGGGACCCATGAGCAGTGCGCCGACCGCTGCCACCTCGTCGGGCGTGCCGGCACGCCCCACAGCGGACCCCTCGATCATGCGCCGATACCCTGCGCCACGCGGCCCGGCGAGCTCGTCCTTGGCGAGCGGCGTTATAATGATGCCGGGACTGATCGCGTTGAGACGCGCACCACACTTGCCCCAGCGCACCGCCTCAGCCATCACCCGCAGCGAGTTTCCGCGCTTCGCGATTTGATACGCGTGAAGGGAATCCATGACTTTATTGGGCTGAAGGAAGGCAAGGCGGAGCAGCTCTTCGACCGGCGTCATGGCTAACGCCTTGTTTTGTTCGATTGTGAGCGGGGGAAGGCGATGTCCCGACTGAGATGCGATGACGACTCCGGCACCACCGCGGGCGATGACATTGCCGAACTCTTCCAGCACGAGCGCGGTGCCATACAGATCGACCTTGAGGATCGTCTCCGGTGAAGCCTGCGTGGGGGAACACCGGCAGCATGGATCAGACCGGTGACGTTGCCGAGGCCCGTGGCCTTGTCGACGAGCGCATGAACGGCATCGCGTGATGATGCATCAACCGTCGTGACACTCACCTCGTATCCGGCGTTGGCCAAGACTTCTGCCGCCGCATTGGCGTTGTCCAGGCGCATATCGGCCAATAGGAGATGCTTGCCGGCGCGCGATCGCTTGGCCGATCTGACCGGCTCCAATGACAACGATCACATCTTTCATGGTTGCTCCTCTGAGCGGCCGTTCAGCGCCCCACCCATTCCATGAGATGCGACGGATAGCGTTCGCCTTCGATGTGGATGTGCGCGTGGCCTGTTCGATCTGCGACAGGTCTGACTCGGTGAGCTCGATGTTTGCAGCCGCGATATTTTCTTCGAGCCGAGGCAGTTTGGTCGTTCCTGGAATCGGCACGATCCACGGCTCCTGCGCTAGCAGCCAAGCAAGAGCGATCTGCGCCGGCGTCGCCTTCTTAGCCTTTGCAATGCGCTGCAAGAGGTCAACCAGCGCTTGGTTTTTATCCATCGCCTCCGCCGTGAAGCGCAGCAGCCCCTTGCGGAAGTCGCCTTCCACGAGCTGGGTATCCTTGCTCATTGCGCCCGTCAGAAAGCCCTTGCCCAACGGGCTGTAGGCGACGAGCGCGATGCCCAATTCCTCGCAGGTATCAAGGATCCCGTTCGTTTCTGGGCCGCGCGTCCAAAGGGAGTATTCGTTCTGAAGCGCGGTGATCGGCTGCACCGCATGAGCACGACGGGCCGTCTGCGCGCTCGGCTCGGAAAGACCGAAGTACTTGACCTTGCCTTGCGCGATGAGTTCCTTGACCGTGCCGGCCACGTCCTCGATTGGAACATTCAGATCGACACGGTGCTGATAGAGAAGGTCGATGACCTCCACGCCAAGGCGCTTCAGTGATCCTTCAACGGCTTTCCGGATATGCTCGGGACGGCTGTTCATGCCGCGGTTCGCACGCGTCGTGGGGTCAATATCAAATCCGAACTTGGTCGCGATCACGACTCGATTGCGGAACGGCGCAAGCGCCTCGCCGACGACCTCTTCGTTGACGTAGGGGCCGTAAATCTCTGCTGTGTCGAAAAAGGTGACGCCACGCTCAACGGCCGCGCGGATCAAGCCAATCCCCTCATCCCGTGGCAAGGCATGGCCGTAGCTAAAGCTCATGCCCATGCAGCCGAGTCCAATTGCCGACACTTCCGGGCCGTTCTTTCCAAGTTTGCGTTTTTTCATCTGTAAACTCCTTTGTGGTCCGCCAAAGCGCATGCGATCAGCGCTCGTATTGCTCGTCGCTCACCTTCTCCATCCAGTCGGCGCTTTTGCCATTAAGTTGTTCAACGATGGCGATGTGCGTCATGGCTGTCGCAGCGGCGGCGCCATGCCAATGTTTCTCGCCAGGCGGAAACCAGATCACGTCGCCCGGCCGGATTTCTTCCTTGGGACCGCCCCAACGCTGCACCCATCCGAGACCGGATGTAACGACCAATGTCTGACCCAGCGGATGGGTATGCCACGCAGTGCGAGCGCCTGGTTCGGATGTGACGCTGCCGCCAAAAACACGCGCCGGTGCCGGGGCCTCGAACAGCGGATCGATGCGGACCGTGCCGGTGAAATATTCCGCCGGACCTTTGCTGGACGGCTGCGAACCGCTTCGTTTAATCTCCATAATTGTTCTCCCCTCGACTTAATCGGCCGGGCGCTGTCGGTGGTAACTATCAAGCTAACCCGTTCCCCATCATTCGATTAGCGGGTATAGTGCGTATGAAGTTGTGAGATAAATTCATCAATGGCTCGTCCCAATGCCAATGATCTGCTCGCCTTCCTTGCGGTAGCGAGAGCGCTGAGTTTCACGAAGGCGGCCGCGCAGCTTGGCGTTTCGCCATCGGCCCTGAGTTCATACAATTCGCGGTCTCGAAGAGAGGCTTGGGCTTCGCCTGCTGACTCGCACGACACGACGCGTGGAGCCGACCGAGGCGGGCGGACGCCTGCTCCGAGCCGTAGGTCCGCGCTTCGATGAGATCGAGGCGGAGGTCACCGCGTTGAGTGAGCTACGCGACAAGCCCACCGGCACCATCCGCATCACGGCGGGCGAGCACCCAGCTGATACCATTCTCTGGCCGATCCTCGCGACGTTCCTGCCGCACTATCCCGGCATTAAAATGGAAATCGTCATTGACTACGGTCTGACGGATATCGTCGCCGGGCACTATGATGCGGGTGTTCGCCTCGGCGAACAGATCGCCAAGGACGTGATTGCCGTGCGCATCGGCCCCGATATGCGCGTGGCGATCGTCGGAGCGCCATCCTATTTCGAGACGCATGCCCGGCCGAAGCAACCGCAGGATTTGACGCAGCACGATTGTATCAATCTGCGGCTGCCGACTTATGGAAGCGTTTATGCCAGGGAGTTCGAAAAGGGTGGGCGCGAAATGAAGGTGCACGTCGAGGGCAAATTGGTGTTCAACAATCTTGGCCTCCGGCTCAATGCGGCACTGTCTGGCCTCGGTCTAGCCTATCTGCCCGAGGATCAGGTGCTGACGCACATCGCAGCCGGGCGGCTCGTTCGTGTGCTTGGTGATTGGTGCCCGCCGTTCTCAGGCTACCACCTTTATTATCCCAGCCGTCGCCAACTCACGCCGGCGTTCGCCATAGTGGTCGAGGCGCTGCGATATCGTCGCGCTCGATCGGGGGCGCGGAAAGCAAGAATTTGAGCTTTGGCTGTCTCAATGGCTTTAAGAACACACAAAATCTTGCACTGCAATAATGGTCGGTTTTGGCCCGTTTCTGCCGTGAACGGACGGGCAGAGCATGTCTGCTCTGCCCGGGTATTTCAGACATCGACCTGTTCCGCTATCGCCAGCGCATCATCCACCGATACCAAGGTATCTGACGGTGCTTTCGATCTTGGTGTGGCCGAGCAAGAGCTGGACGGCCCGTAGATTGCCGGTTCGGCGGTAGATCAGCGTTGCTTTTGTTCGCCGCAGCGAGTGCGTGCCAAAGAGCTTTGGGTCCAGGCCGATGCTGGCAAGCCATTCAGAAAGAAGCCGTGCGTATTGCCGCGTGGTCATAGATCGATCGAAGCCGCGTCGACCCGTGAATAGATATTGGCCCGGTTTCTTGCCTGCGGCCCTCAAGTAATCGTCGACAGCTTGGCGGGTCTGATCCGTCAGCTCGAACTTGACGGGGTGACCTGTCTTCTTTTGTCGCACCGTTGCACGGTCCATCGTATAGCCGTTTGGGGCAACATCCTCGACCTTGACGGCCACGACATCGCAGCCGCGAAGCTTGCTATCGATGGCCAGATTAAACAGGGCGAGGTCACGTATTCGCCCTTCTAACAGCAATCGGGTTCTGATCGCCCAAACGTGCTTTGGCCTTAATGGAGGCCTCGCCCCGATCAGCTTGCCTTTGTTCCAAGGCATGCGTGCGGTGGGCCGTGAGCACTTTTCCTGGTCTGGCATGGTCCTACTCCTCTGTTGCCGAGGACGACGACCATGCGCCCCAGCCCCGAAGGTCGCGAAACCATGTCGGCTTTCAGACTGTTACGGTCATAAAGATGATTGAGCGGGAACGGGGCCGTCGTGATTGACCCAATGCCGACTTCGGAAGGTCGCGAAATAAGGCCATCGGTCTTAGGAATACGGATCGAGGCCATTGGGCGCAGAGTTAACTGCATTGATCTAGATCAATGCAATATTTTAAAAGCGCTCTAGTGGGTCGATATCGGTATTTTTCAAGCGGCTTACGGGTTCTATTCACCCGGGTGAGGGCGCATGAAGAAGTGGGCCGGAATTATTCTTCGGCTTCGAGCCGCAATCGGTCTGATGTCGGGCACTATAGCAGCCGCGGTTGGTGCCGGAGTTGCTGTACTGATAATCCTCTCGCTTTCAATGTGGACCGGCGCTGAAGCGCAACGGGTCAGATCGCATACCGAGAAGGCGACGACGGGTCAAAAAAACGCGGACGTCAATGCGACATGTATGAATTGTCATCGCACGACGACGAGCTACGTCGTTTCCGAGTGGGAACGTTCCAAGCACCATGAAAACGGCGTCGGGTGTTTTGATTGCCACGGCAGCGACGCATCGAATCCGGCGGCGTACCAGCATCACGGCCAGACTATTTCGGCGCTGGTGAGCCCAAATCAGTGTGCCCGTTGCCATGCCGCCGTGGTCAAGGAATACGAGTTGTCGATCCACTCAAAGTCCGGCCTGATCGCTCAAGCGGGAACCTCATTGGGCGGCGGGTCCTACTGGAACGTTGCTGCCTCGATGTTGGGCTGGATTCCGTGGGATTTCAGTCACGGCATGCTGAAAAAGCCGGGCGAAGTCGTCACCTTGGGCGACCGGCCGATCACCTACCAGGGCAAGCCCGTGCCGGATAAATTCTGGCCCGATCTGAAAAATAATCCGGCCTTGCAGTGGGGCAGTTATCCGAGCGGGCTCGATCAGGCGCAGAAGTCGGTGAAAGATTCGATCCAGGTCTTTGCCGATTGGGGCTGTCTGTGGTGTCACGGCTCGACCGTCAAGATCAAAGAAAAGACCGCAACATCGGTCACGTTCTTCCCGGAGACCTATCCCACCAACGGCGCCGGCCGCGTCAATCCGGACGGCTCGCTCGGCAGCTGTGCCGCTTGCCATACCGCACACAGCACCGACTTGTCGGTGGCGCGCAGCCCGCAAACCTGCGGCCGCTGCCACGACACGGAAGATCATCCAAATCTTGAAGCCTATGTCAGTTCGCTGCACGGCAGCATCTATTTAGCGACGCAGGCAAAAGCCGACTACAGCAAGCAAGCGGCGGTACCGGGTAAGGATTATTTTGCCCCGACCTGCGCAACTTGCCACATGGGCGCCGTTTATGCCGGCGGCAAGATGATCTATCCGCCGACCCACGACCCGGCCGCCATCTCCATGTGGAAGTTCGGCTCCTGGCGCACCACCTTCATTCGCAAGAAGGGAATGTTGCATCCTGATGTGGGCGAGGTGTGGATCAAGGTCGATCCGAGCTATGGTGTCCGCTTGGTCGACAAAGGCACCGAGGGAGCGACGAGAATCCCGATCAGCTATCCAAGCGACGGACTTGAGAACCGCAAGCGCGCCATGGCGGTGTGTAATCAGTGCCATTCCAAGCAATGGACCGGCAACTTCTTTGGCGTCGCGGATAGTGCGATTTATATGCTCGACCACATCCGAGAGATGACCTTCGACATCGAGAAGGCGCTTATGGATGCCGGCGTCTACAGTCCCGAAGACACCATCATCATCCGCAATCTCGGCGCCATGGGCGTGCGTCCGACGCAAATCATGATGTATCACACTGCGCCTGGCCAGATCTGGTGGGATGGGTTGATGCGGGTGAGCCAGGACTTCGTCGAATATGTTGACACCAAGGTTACGCCGCGGCTGGGCGCTGAAAAAACCCAACAATGGGTTTCTTGGCTTCCCGAGTACGAAAAGCGCATTAACGACTTGCGCAGCGGCGAGAAGCCGAAGTGAGGGAGCATTGGCGGCAACATCTGTTGTTAGCCGATTCTGTTGAACAAGTCTGACTTTAAACTGAAGTGGACCGAGCTGCCGTACTGTTGCGACCAATGATCGGGACTGATCTGCTGTCAGACTGGCTGGAGGCTTGGCGCCGGGATCAGCTTAGCGAGTTTCCGAAGATTCTGGGCGGTTGCTGCGAGGAGGAACTCGTCGCGGGCACCATTGGGTCCTCTTAGTCGGAGCCGGTCCAGCTTCAATATGCGTTTGAGATGAGCGAACAGCATCTCGACTTTCTTGCGCAGACGCCGTGATGTGCGACCTTCTGAAGACTTTGCGATCTGGCGCGCCATGTCGCGCGCGCCCTCATGGACTGAGCGCGGTATCTTGCGGGCTGGTTCCTTTGGGCAACAGTGGGGCTTTAAGGCACAGCCCTCGCAGTCATGCTTGCTCGCGCGGTAGAGCATCGTTGCTCCATCGTTTACGAGCGTGCCCGTCGTTGTGAGCATTGTGCCGCCGGGGCAGTGGTAGACATCCCCATCCGGATGGTACGTAAAGTCATCGCGTGAGTAGGTGCCGTCCTTGCGGGCCGACCTGTCGAACACGGTCACATGCGGCTCGATGCCGTGCTCGTAGACCAGCCAGCCGAGCATCTCGGCAGATCCGTAGGCGCTGTCCCCCAGGAGCTTGGCGGGATATAGGTCAAAGCGCTCCATCGAGCGTTCGATCATGCGCTTGGCGGCTAGGACCTCCGCCTGCCGGATCGCCGTGGTTGCTTCTACATCGACAATGATCGCGTTCTCGACATCGATCAGATAGTTGGTGGAGTAAGCGAAGAAGGCCTGCCCGCCGTGGGCGCCGGTCCAACGTGCCGCGGGATCGGCCGGCGATACGAACTTGGGCGTAACCTCGGTCGCGGCACCGAAGGCAGCGTCGTCGAGCACGGCCAGATACTCCTCGATCGGGCGGCCTGTAGCTTGCGGCGGCAGTCCTTTTTCGCCCTCTATGCCGTTCTGCCGATTAGCGTCAGCTTTGATCAGGCTGGCGTCGACCGCAAAGCCTTCTCCGCCGACTAGACCCTCGCGAATGCAGCGCTGAAGCACCGTCTCGAACACTCGCCGCAGCAGATCGCTGTCACGGAAGCGGCCGTGCCGGTTCTTGGAGAAGGTCGAATGATCGGGCACGCAGCCATCAAGCCCAAGCCGGCAAAACCAGCGATATGCCAGATTGAGATGGACTTCCTCGCACAGCCGCCGCTCGGAGCGGATGCCAGAGCAATAACCGACGATCAACATCCTAATCATCAGTTCGGGATCGATCGATGGACGACCCAGCGTGCTGTAGAAGCTGGTCAGTTCCCGCCTCACCTCGCCAAGCTCCACAAATCTGTCGATAGATCGCAGAAGATGGTCAGTGGGAACGTGCCTTTCGAGAGAAAACTCATAGAACAAAGCAGCTTGTTCGCCTTGCCGATGTCCCATCATGATTCGAGTCCCGCTTGTTGCGACAACTGAATCAGCGAATGTCATGTATCGCAACTGCCGACTTTTTCAACGAAATCGACCCTCAAGCGACCCCGTAAAATGTCCGCTGTTCGGTCGCTACCGGGGGCAAAGCGGACAAGACTCGGACATCGCTGAAGTGAGGCGTTTGACCCAACTCGGACATGTGCGGATGCACACTGTCCGAGAGGGCCAACGCCGTTCAGGTCCCGACGCAAATCTCAGTTTGTGGTCAAAATTGCTCAGATTGCGTTTTTCGGCCGAGACAGTCTCCAGTGGGGGTCTCGTCAATGGAGACCAATATGGAAGAGTTCGTCCGAAGACAGAACGTTGAGCGCTATCGGCGTCTCATTGAGAGTGTCAGTGAAGACGCGAGCCTGACTAAGGAGACGAAGCAGCAGACAATTTTAAATCTGCTTGCGGAAGAGCAACAAAAGCAAAAAGACGCGGGCGATCGAATTTAATCACCTTTTTCGGGAACAAATTCGCTTACGGCTTATTATACGGACGGTCATGATTTCTTGCAGCCCGTATTTATTAAGGCCTATCCGAACCCTTCGGCAGGCTTGTATTGATATCTCGGCATCACACCCAGAACTGATACCTCCTGGAATTGATGTGTACGCCAATGTCGAGAAGTATGCAGAGTGCAACTACGCCCTCGCTATCAAAAACAAAGGTCGTCCACCCAAACCGTGGCGATGGGAAATTTACACAGCCGGCAAAAGCAAACCGGTGCTGCAATCTGAATTTTTCCAAACGATGTCCGAAGCAACCCGAACGGGCAAGGCGGCATTGGCAGAACTCCGGGCCACGCGAACCGCTTGACTGCTGTTATTGGCCTTAAACGTCGTTTGCTGCGAGACAGCAATACGTCTGGAATTGAGGGCAAAGCGGACGAAAGCCAAACGCCCCAGAAATGGCGTTCATGACCCATGTATGGCCCGGCCGTGCGTTGCAAGAGTCTTCGTCGAGATAGCGGTGATCGGTCTGGCATCAATGTATCCGACCTCCGATTGGAGCGTGTCCTGCTCTGGGCCATCATGGATATCAGCGCGCGTGCGATCTCATTAGCGGACAGGCCTCAACTGGGCCATGTGGGTCACCAGTGTTCGCATGCGCCGGGAAGACCGAACCTCCATCTCGTCTCATCCTCTCGCAGACCTCGGCAGGTAAGTCGTATTGATCCGACTACGTCATCGCGGCCTCCTTATTTTGCGCGGCCCCTGTGATCGGCGACGTGGAATGACGATCAAACAGATTGGGCGGCGGCTTCATTGATCTTCGTGACCTCGAAGTTCCGGCCATGCGCCAGGACGCTCCAGGCGATACGGGCGAGCTTGTTGGCAAGTGCGATAGCCAACACGTTGCGGTGCAGCCGTTTCTTGGCGGCCTCGATCCAGGGCTTGAGGCCGTGGCGCTCCCAACTCTTGGGCTTGATCAGGACAACCCACGCCGCCTGTACGAACAGAACGCGCAGGTAGCGATTGCCGCGCTTTGATATCTTGCCGAGGATGGTACGATCTCCGGTCGATATCTGTTTGGGAACGAGCCTCAACCAGGCGCTGAAGTCTCGCCCCTTCGAGAACACATCACCGCGGCCGATCGCTGCCACCATCGCGCTGGAGATGATCGGGCCGATGCCAGGTGCGCTCATTAGCCGCTCGCAACCGGCATCCTGACGCGCAATCGCCTCGATCTCACTGGATAGACTCTCTACTCGCTCGTCGAGCCGGCGCCAGTCGCCAGCCAGGTCCTCGATGACCTGCACCATGCGGGGCGACAGGACATCGGGCGGTGTAGCCAATATGCGCGGCAGCTCGGCACGCAAAAAGCGCAACCCCTGCCGCACCGCTACGCCGCGTTCCAACAGGAAGGCACGGATTTGATTGATGATGCCGGTACGCTGGCTGACCAGTCGTTCTCGCACCCGGTACAAAGCCTGCAGGTCGAGCTGCTCAGTGGTCTTTGTCGCCACGAACTTCATCGTCGGCCGCTGCACCGCTTCGGCGATCGCCTCCGCATCACGGAAGTCGTTCTTCTGCCCCTTCGAATAGGGCCGCACGTATCTCGCCGGCATCAGCCGTGCATCGTGACCAAATGCCTTAAGCCGGCGACTAAGACGATGAGCGCCGACGCAGGCTTCCATTCCGACCACGCACGGCGGCATGTTTGCCAATCGCGCGTCCACCTGACCGCGTGACCACTTCTGCCGCAGCACGATCGCGCCGCGCTGATCCAGGCCAACAATGTGGAACGAGTTCTTCCCGATATCGATGCCGACTACGGCGATCGTAGCGTTTGGGTTCTGAGACATGGCGTGCTCCTCGTCTTTTGTGCCCCTGGCCAGCTTCTATTGCTGGCGGGGCAGGAGCACGGCCGGACCATTCCATTAACGGACATTGCGCGCTTGGACCTATTTGTACTGCCCGCTCTGACGTTATCGCGGCCAAAAAGAGGGCACCGCGCTACGTGGGTGTCAAAAGCGTTCGTTAATTCGCTTCTCCGCAGCGGCACGGAATTCCTGAATAGCGCCAATACATCGATCATGGGTCGATGCTTTGGTGCCCATCCCCAGTTTCGCGCAGAACGCCTCGTTTTCGGATGTCATTTGTAATACGCTCGTTGCCTCCGATTGCGCGTGCAACGCTCTAATATGCGGGATCGTGTATACCGCAAAGAAGATTAGGAAAGCCGCCAAGCTCGCCCACAGCATTACATGGATACGATCATATAGGCTGCTTATTTTCTGCCTCAGCCCTGAATTCATTTCGTGTCCCAACTGATTTTACGACCTCACCTTGCGTTTTAATTCGACCAGATATTCTCGCCAAACACCGCTCCCTAAGACGATAGAATATTATCGATGCTAAAACGTCCTGCGCCGGTGACAAACAACACTAGGAGACCACCAGCGATAGCAAGGTCCTTGCTGAGGAATACGTATTGCAGGTTTTGCGCGGCGTCGGGAAACTCCCAATACCGGTGTGCGGTCGCAAAGGCGATCACCACGAAGACGAACCCGAGCAACGCGCCGTAGCGCGTCCCGATGCCAAAAATCAGAGATAGCACGACGATCCATTCGACGACGTGCGCGAGGACGCTCATGAATTCGGGGGCTGGATAGTTGAGAGACTTAAGGTAGGCAGCGGCGGGGCCGCCGGTCCATACCGTCATCAAGAATAGAACGGCAATCAATACGCGGCCGATCAACAGCCAAAAATCCGTCATGCCGGTGGCGATGCCATCGGTGCAAGACAGCAGCGGATGCGATGATCGTGTAGCCATTGTTCCCCCCATCAGTGAACTGTTTTGAAAAATTTAGCGCGAACAGTCACTACATTGCAAATGATACTGTGCGAAACGTGTGATGCTCGGCGAGTGCTTCATCGCGTTAAGCTCAGCCCACGGAAAGGAAATCGCCTGCCGATGTCGCCGTTTGGCCCTGCCACCGTATTTTGATGCAATGCGAAAGAGTTACTCGATCACCTCGTCGGCAAGCGCGAGCAACTTGTCTGGAACTACGAGGTTGAGCGCTTTGGCGGTCTTGAGGTTTATGACCAACTGGAATTTTGTCGGCTGCTCGACGGGCATCTCGGCCGGTTTCTCGCCCTTGAGGACGCGCCCCGTATAGATGCCGGCCTCGTTATAGGCATTCGTGAGATCCGGGCCGTAGCTGATCAGACCGCCGTCGGCGGCATATTCGCGCACGACATACATCGTAGGGAGCGCGTAGCGCGCCGCCAAGGCGACGATTTGGGCGCGCCGGCCGGTGTAAAACGCATCGGGACCGAGCAGCAATGCAGTACCAGGCCGCTGCGCGATTTGCGCAAAGCTCGTCTCAATCTCGCTGTCGGTGCTAGCGTGAAAGACTTCCACCTGTAGCCCAAGCGCGACAGCGCCCGCTTTCAAATTCTTAACGAAGGCTTCAGTGAATTCGCTTTGGGGATTAACGATCGCCGCGACGCGCGCGGTTTGCGGCAACAGTTCGTGCAGCATTCCAAGCACCTTCGCCGCGACCTCCGTCGTCTGGAAACTGATACCGGTGAGGTTACCCCCCGGTCTGTTCAGGCTGGCGACGAGCCCAAGCGCCACCGGGTCACCGCCACTCGCGAAAACGATCGGGATCGTTGCGGTCGCGGCTTTGGCGGCAAAGGCTGCCGGCGTGCTGCCTGGCGTAGCAATCACGGCAACGTTGCGTCGGACAAGATCGTCCGCCAATTCCGGCAGCCGGTCGATCACCCCTGCGGCCCAGCGATACTCGATCGTTGCGTTCTTGCCATCGATAAAACCGGCATCGGCTAAGCCTTTGTTGAACGCCGCAACGAAGGCGACGTTCGGCCCCGCCGAAGCGGAATGCAAAAACCCAATGATCGGCATCCCCGGCCGCTGCGCACGCGCTGCGAGCGGCCAAGCGGCAGCCGCGCCGCCGAGCGCGGCAACGAATTTCCGTCTTGCGACGTTGATCGCCATCGGACCCTCCAATGGGGGTCACGCACACTGGATCATTATGAAACGATAGCACGCCATAATCGCCGGGTCTGTGACCGACTTCGCGGTGGTGCACGGCGGGATGTCCGGTTATGGCCCATCACTACACTTACTGCGCTGCAAAAGGATGTCGGCTTTTGGGGGAAGAGCGGAAGTGACGTCGCTGCCGCTACTCGCCAAACACCCGGCGCGTGTAATCGATCCGCATTTCGTCGGCGATGCTGGTCCGTGACAGCCGCATAAGTTCGGCGAACGGCGCGCGGGGGCGGCAGGACCTACATGACAAAGCTGGGATGAGGCTTGTCACGGCCGCGTCGGGATGGCGATCAAGACGGCGTAGGTCGATACCGCTGGTCGATCGGCAAGCCGGGCAGCGTACCCATAAAAACCAATACCGCCCCCTCATGGCGGCACCGATCGTCGGTGCGAACAGGAGGGGCATCCGCCGAGCTTGGCGCTCGTTCCAGGCGTTGATTAAACGCTCGGCATCCTCAAGCACCTGGGCATCGGTCGCCCGCCTTGTGGCGGCCTCAGCGTCAGCCTTGGCCTGCCTCTCGGCTTCCATCTTGCGGCGGTTAAAACCCATGGCCGGATCGTCGCCGAACAAGGGCGGGAGTCAACTTCACGTCGCCAGTTCGCCGAAACGCGGTCAGCGGCGCGCAGGAAGTTCCGCTGACCCTTTCGGAACGCTTGAGGTGCACTGACGTTGAGTCGCGATCTTAGTTGAGTGGCGCGTAGTATGCGAAACACCAGTGGCACACCAAGCCTAGTGCCTAGCTTCGATGTGACTGTTCACATCGTACTCGATGACTTCGGTCAGGCGGGTCGTGCCTACCGAGAGACAGACGAAGAGAAGGCCGACCTCGAAGAAGTCATCGATGATCTGCTGTCCGGCCAGTTCAATAATCCGCTACGGGTTATCGCTTTCAACACTGCCGAGGGTTGGTCGCGCGACGTATCCGAAGACATCGCCTGGGAGCTGGTGAGGCGCGTAACCAAGAGAGGAAGCCCCGTCGCCGCTACTACCCGGAGCTTCGTTGAGTTTCACATTGGGGAAGAGGAACTCTTGCGCGCTGAAGCGGGCCTCATTTAACAGTGCCCGCCTTCCATGCCCGTCACCGCCCTTGAGATTGGCTTCACGCTCGGCTGCGACTCCAGGGCCCGCTTATCGTTGGAATTGGTGAGCGTGGCCGCGAACTTTCGGCATCCCTCAGCGTACCTCCGGTACTCGACCACCAATTTCATCGAACTCCTTAACCAGGCCGGAGGGCAGGGCGTCTATGTCTTTTGACGGAATAGAACACTCCGCACAGCAATTTGGAGCGACTCGACTTCCTCACTCGTCGAACTCGACTCCGGCTTCCGCGTCCCTATTTATCCGTTATGTCGCTGTGCAGCCGCAGCACGGTCGGCATTGTTGAACCGTGTCTGCCCAGCCCGGCCAAAAGGCCGCCGGCTGGGACGGATTGGATACACGAAATCAAGCATGACGGGTTCCGCATCATGGCGAGGCGGGACGGCGCGGGTGTGCGCCTGATTACGCGAAACGGCCACGACTTCAGCAACCGGTTTCCGTTCATCGCCCTGGCAATCGGCGCTCTCCCAGCCCGTTCATGCGTAATCGACGGTGAGGCTATCGTCTGCGATGAAAATGGGCTCGCCGTATTCGAGCTTATTCGTGGGCATCGGACGCCTGCCAGCGCCGTCCATTGTGCGTTCGACCTGCTGGAACTGAACGGGGAAGATTTGCGACGGAAACCCATCGAGGTGCGCAAGCAGCGGCTTGCTCAGCTATTGCGCGGCGCATCCTCCAGCATCGTCTTCAACGAACACTACGAGGGCGACGGTGCGATCATTTTCCAGCACGCCTGCGCCCTGGGTTGCGAAGGCATCGTCTCCAAACGGCTTGGATCGCCCTATCGTCCCGGCCGCGCTGACTGCTGGGTGAAGACAAAAAACCTGGCTGCCCCCAGCCGTGCGTCGCGAGGCTGAGGAGGATTGGGGGCGCCGAAAGTGACCCGGGAAGGCATGACATGCGCGCCGAAATAACAGTCGAGTGTCTGCGATGCCGCCACGTCGGCTACGTCACCCCCGCTGAACTAGAGCGTCGGGCTATTCGACCTGGCGCACCAATCGCCAGCTTTGTGAAACGGTTGCGCTGCCGGAAGTGTGGTAGCCAAAGCGTGCGGGCAACGCGGGCGGTCCGTAAAAGCGCCACAGCATAATACACAGTAAAAAAACCCGCCGAGCCAGTGAAGGCCCGGCAGGTGAAGGATAGACCTGTAACCAGCTGACAACGAGCGTCGCACGATTTGGTTTGGAGGGTAACGCCACTTATCGCCCTTGGGGTTACCGACTTCTTAATTGCGGCGTAGACTCGCTGGTCTCTGGACCGAAGCAGACTATTTGTGAATAGCTCGCGCGAGACGACGATCCCACCCTTATCGAAGGGTAGAAATGGCGTCCGTTCAGGCATGACACCTCAACAGCGGCAGCATTGGTATCGCGGTCCGCCGGCGGGGCAATCTATGCTCTGTGCTGGGGCGCTCCTGGCGCTGCTGTCGTCGGCGGCCGCACAGGATATTCGAGGGTTGGAGGTCTGCACCGCCGAAAAGCAGATGGAACGTCGTACCGGATGCCTGCAAGCCAATGTCGAATTTCTTCAGGAGGCACTGAACAGGCTAACGCTAGAGACACAGGACAAGATGGCGGCCGCTAATCGCGATCTTGCTGCTGCCCAAGCCGAAATCGCCGAGCTAAAGTCGACAATGGCAAAGCTGAACGACGAGTTGGTGCAACTGAAGGCGAAAGTCGAACACAGTGGCGGAAAGTAGCTGAGGATCGTCAGCAGTAAATTGACGGCCTGCGAAATCGGAGGAAACGGGATGAAGTCCAGTACAGATAGGATTCTCACCACGCACGCTGGCAGCCTATCGCGGCCGGCAGATCTCATCGCGATGAGCCGCGCTCGCGCCGGAGGTGAGAAAGACGATGCCGCTTATGCCCATTGTCTCGCCGCGTCAGTCGCCGACGTGGTGAAGAAGCAGCGGGAACTTGGCGTAGATATTCCCGATGACGGAGAGTTCGGGAAGCCGGTGGGTGGCAGCTACGATTACGGTGCGTGGTGGAACTACGCTTTTACCCGGATGTCAGGATTTTCGCCGGCGGGAAGCCCCGCTGCTGCCGCACACGAAACCCAACATAAGAAATCGACCGTTGCCGACGTCGCGCTGACTTCGTTCGCCAACCGTCGCGACTGGCAGAAATTCGGGGAGTTCTACCTTGATCCGGAATCGAGCGGCAGCCTGATGGGCAGCGCCGCACGGCGTCCTGTGGGGCGTCCAGCCTGCACCGGGCCGATCAAATATACCGGTCATGCCGCGCTCAAGGCCGACATCGACAATCTCAAAAAGGCGATGGCCGCAACCGGCACGGAAGAAGGCTTCATGTGCTCGATTGGGCCTGGCAGCTTCGCCCGCGGCGTCGATCTCTACTACAAGACCGAGGAGGAATTCCTGTTCGCATCGGCCGACGCCATGCGCGACGAATACAAGGCCATCGTCGATGCCGGCATTATCTTGCAGATTGACGATCCGAGCCTCCCCGACAACTGGGATATGATCAATCCGGAGCCTCCGCTGGGTGAATTCAAGAAGTTCGAACAGGTCCGCATGGAAGCGCTCAATCACGCGCTGCGCGGCCTGCCGTCCGACCGCATCCGCTTCCACATCTGCTGGGGCAGCTGGCATGGCCCACACACCACCGACATTCCGCTGGCCCACATCGTCGATCTCGTGCTGAGTGTGAACGCCGGCGCTTACTCGGTGGAAGCCGGCAATGTCCGCCACGAGCACGAGTGGCGGGTGTGGCAGGACGTGAAACTGCCGGACGGTAAGCTGCTCATTCCCGGCGTGGTCAGCCACGCCACCAACATCGTCGAGCATCCGCAAGTGGTCGCCGACCGCATCGTGCGCTACGCCAAGTTGGTCGGACGTGAGAATGTAATCGCCGGCACCGATTGCGGGCTCGGAGGGCGCATCCATCCGCAGATTGCATGGGCGAAATTGCAGGCGCTGTCGGAAGGCGCCAGGCTCGCGACCAGAGAACTATGGGGATAGTCGCTGGTTCGCGTATCGCGTCGATGGGAGGGCTTCAGGAATAGATCATTTTTGTGCTGGCAATCACATCGCTTTGGCGTGCCCGCGATATTCTTCAACTACTGGAGACGGAGATGTGCCATGACAGCGATCGCCCTCAAGTTCTCGAACGCGAAATTCTTTAGCTGGCAACAGCACCGCTACGCTGGTGCAGACTTGAAGAGCTTGAGCGATAAGGCCTTGGAAGACATCGGCTTCAGGCTCGATCGGCGCGATCTCAGCGCTGTTAAGCCCTTCTGGGTGGCATAGCGCTCAAGATCAACGCCCCTCACCGAGTTTTCGACAAACCCCTTGGGTCCACAAGATGGCCCCGGAACTCCCTCCGGGGCCATTTTTGTGCCGGCTCGCTGCTTAGCACCGCGACTAGTCGAAGACGATGACGCCCCGAATGTTCCTGCCCGCATCGAGGTCGCTGTAACCGCGATTGATGTCCTCGAGCCGGTAGCTCCGCGTGATTAACTCGCGAAGCTTTAGCTCCCCGCGGCGATAAAGTGCGAGCAGTTCCGGGATCTGCACGCGCGGGCTCGCAAAGCCGTATACCGCGCCCATGATGGCCTTCTGGGTGACGAGTAGCTCAAGGGGCGGAATGTCGATATGCGCGACACCATCGGGAGACAGCGCTGTCACCACAACGTTTCCGGCCTTGGCGGTGGCTCGGAAGGCCGGCAACAGGGTCGAGGGTGGATCGATGCACACAAAGGCGTGCTTCACACCGATGCCGTCGGTGAGCTCAAGTACCGCGCGGGTGAGCGCTTCGCCATGCGCTGAGATTGCGTGGGTAGCCCCGAACGCGCGCGCCCATTCGGCCTTGTGAGGCAAGATGTCGGCCGCGATGATTGGCACCGCACCGCACAGCCGCGCGCCTTGAACGACGTTTATGCCGTCGCCCCCGACCCCGACGACGAGGACGCTTTCGCCCGGGACGACCTTGGCACGCTGGCGCACCGCGCCGACCCCGGCCGGCACGCCGCATGCGACGAGGCTGGCCAGATCGAGCGGGACTTCGCGATCAATTACGCAGACCGACGCCTGATCGACCACCGTGCGCTCGGAGAACGCCCCGATCATGCAGAAAGCTCCAACGTCGCAGCCTACGACGTCACGCCAGCGGAACGTGCCGTCGAGTTGGGGGCCTTGAGTGATCCGCGGGCCCTCGGCGCATAGATGGTGCAGCCCGCTGCGGCACCAGCGGCAGCGCCCACAGGCCGGGATGAACGTGAGAATAACGTGGTCGCCCACCGCAATGCCGCCGACTTCGGCTCCCACGGCCTCCACCACGCCTGCGCCCTCGTGGCCCAGCACCATCGGGCTCATGGCGACCCGCCGCTCGCCCCGCATGACGTGGTAGTCAGTGCGGCAGAGCCCGACAGCCGCAAGTCGCACCAGAACTTCAGTTGGGCGAGGGGCATCGAGCGTGATGGGCTCGATCGAGAGCGGAAGCCCGGGTCCTCGAAACAGCGCTGCTGTCGATAACATTATGCCCCCTCCACGCACTTCCAGGTGCGCCAATTGCCGACCGTTGTGTTTTGATCGCTCAAATGAGAGCCTCGATCACCCGAAATTACGTCCGGCGTTACCAGTAACGGCGTGTATCCGCGAGTTCTGGGGGAAAGCGTTACCGGTAACGGTCGTATCCGGGCTTCGCGTTAATTGGTAACGGCTTCGAGCACGAGCGTTACGTCGTAATTTCGATAGTGGACATTGACCGGAATCGGGCCCCTTAAGCAGCGAGGACCTGGCTTGGGTCCGGGGCCGGGACGCATCGCTTCTGAGCCTGCATCTACTTTCATGACAACAAGCGTGTCTGCTCCGGTGGCCTGCCAAAAAAGAGCTGGTCGGCATCTCGCGAACGCTGGGTTGCTATGTCATCCACCTATCAGCTTATCCCAAATGAAATCATTCACAGCCCGCGCGATCGCGCGGGTGTCGCCCGTCTCGTTTGGCTCGAGATATTTGCCCTTTGCCAACGCGTCGATCATCAGGGGATGGACCTCGATTCGGACGGGTCGCAGACCAGAGCGTCGGCGCCGTCGAAAGAGACGCATTCGCTCGGCGACAGGGTTGGTGGACAGTATCACTGGTTTCATTGGTGAGGTCTTCCGTCTTTGTCGGCGATCTCCACTAGGAGCGATACGTATTCGCCCCCGGCGATCGGCTTGGTCCGGCCCGTCAGCCAGAGCTTGGTACCGGCCCGGAGATCGCGCTCGATTGTGATGCCGCCGCGGATGTTAGGACACGTTCCCGGCCGAGCTTCCCATCTCCCGGTCAGCGATCCTCGGCCAACGCGATTGTCGCGATCACTCATTCTTCATCTCGTAAATAGCGGCGCGACCCACGGACACTGTCTGCTGTCGGCATCCCCTTGCGGCATTCTGAAACCGGAACTAAAGCTTCGGCGAACATGTCGGGCGGACCGAAATAGGCGAGCGCGTCGTCAGGCGTCGCCCTGGTTTTGCGGGGAAAGACGCGGACGATGCGGCCCGGTTTCGGGTTTTCAAATTCGCCGGAATCTGTAGGCGGTGATGGGCTGATGCCGGATGTGCTTGAAAACCAACCCCTAGCAATATCAACGGCTTGGGCCGATAGCAGATAATGGCTCGTTAGCCGCTAATACCCCGACCGCCTTCATGGACAACCAGATGACGGCGTCGCGGCGCAATGAAACGCGGCAGCAGCCGCGTTTCTAACGCAGCGCCAATATGGCGCCGGCTGCCCAAAGTCAGCGCGCCGATCGGGCTCGAACCGAGCCATTGCGGTACCTTCAGCGGCGCCAGGATGCCGATGGCGCGGGCAAGGCTCGGCCGACTGGCGCCAAGCGGCAGCAGCAGCAGCTCGAGGTCGACCGGTTCGCCGTCGGCGCTCTGCGCCGCAACGCCGGCAACCGTGCCGACGCGCTCATCAGTGAGTATGGCGAGCAGATCGGAGACGATCGGCTGGCTGGCCGCCGCCCACAAGCCGATGAATGACCCGCCTTTGAGCTCACGACCGAATAGCGCACAGACCCGCGTGCCGGCGAGCCGAAATGGATGTCCGGCGCCGCCGTCGAGAGCAAGAATGAAGGCGTCGCTGAGCACTTGGCGAATGGCGCCCGGCTCGATGTCGGCGCGCTCCGGCGCCGAACGCTTGCCGCGACGTTCCTCCCAGTACGCATGGAGCTGCCGGCTCGCCGCGTGTTTCATAAACGCTCCCTGCCATCGTGCCGGCCGCGCACATCTGTCCCGGATCGGCACAGGATTGGCGGCAAACGGTCGTTTGGCGGAATGCGGAGCAGGTCGCGTGCCTGACGGCCGCGACGGCGGTGAAAGGGCGCCGTCGCGCCCGCAATTAAACTTAACGAAACGTTGGCGTTGGCGCTGCTGGTTGGGCCGCCTAGGGTGCCGCTCGAATGGTTTTCGGCGCGGCAGTCCAGGCGGCGCTATTGTGCTCAGGGAGGCGAGGGGATGTGACCGACGTCGGCCGGTGCGAGGCCGCAAAGCCGAAGATCGCCGGCGTCGACCGCGGAAACCCCGCGCAAGGTGCCAAAAGGGAGGACCGCAACGTCCTCCCTTTTGTTTTCGGCAGGTGCCCGCGCCTGCCGTTTTTTGTCGGATCCGGCTGTGACTGTCGGCTCTGTCCAGCTGCTTGTCCTTGCCGTCGCCGGAGCCTATGTCGGCTCTACACAAGGCGCGGCCGGTGACGCAGCAATCCGAACCTCCCATTCGCGAGCCCATTTTCAATGTACCGCTGGTCGTGGTGGCGACCGTCGGCGTTTTGGGTCTGGTTCATGCCGTCCGCACGTTCGTGCTGACCGACGCCCAGGACGTCAATTTTCTTCTGAGTTTCGCGTTCATCCCGGCGCGCTATAGCGCCGATACCGGCATCGCGGGTGCGTTTCCCGGCGGTTTCGCCGCCGATCTGTGGACCTTCTTCACATACGCTTTCATTCACGCCGACCTCACGCATCTCGGCCTCAATCTGGCTTGGCTTATTCCGTTCGGGACCGCGCTGGCACGCCGTTTCGGATCATGGCGCTACATCGTCTTTATGCTGGTCATGGCAGCGATCGGTGCGTTAGCGCATCTCGTCACCCATCTCGGCGAGCTGGAGCCGATGATCGGCGCATCGGCGGCGATCTCCGGCGCCATGGCGGCGGCGATGCGCTTTGTGTTTCAGCCCAACGGTCCTGTTGCACATTGGCGTGAGCGCTCCGACGCGCCGTATCGCATGCCGGCCGCTTCGCTCGCCGCGACGCTTCGCGATCCGCGTTTCCTCTTATTCCTCAGCGTCTGGCTCGGGCTGAACGCGTTGTTTGGCTTGGGCACGATCTCGTTCGGCACGGAAGCGGGACAGACGATCGCATGGCAGGCCCATGTCGGCGGCTTTTTTGCCGGCCTTCTTCTCTTCGACGCGTTCGATCCCGTGGGGCCCCGCACGGAACTTGATACCGAGGTGAGCGGTACGGCCGATTGAGATGCTTCCAGGAGGCGGTCAGGCGCTGCGTCCCGTTGTCGGCAAAGATCAGGTGCGATCAAAAAGCTAAAGGTTGATCGATTTGATCGAGTCAAGCTGATCCAGCTTTAGGTCACGCCATTGCCGCATTGAGCTGCGAGATTTCCCCAAGAGTTGGCGCTGGCCTTCGGGCGATGCCGCGCGGAACTCGATGCTGCATCGCAACAGTCGCGCTGACACCGTGGGAACGCGGCGCCGACCCGAACATTGAAGTAATTGCCTTCACCGCCACTCCGCACACTGCGGAGTGAACGGTCGTGAAGGCTAGGGAGGCTACGATGACTATCAGCATCATTCTCGCGGCCAAAGGCCGCGAGATCGTCAGTGTCGAACCCGGCACCACGCTTTCCTCGGTGGTTGCGCTGCTCGCCGAGCGGCGCATCGGCGCGGTGCTCATCCTAGGCGTGGACCGCCGCATTATTGGTATTGTCTCTGAGCGCGACATTGTGCGTGCGCTGGCCGAGCTTGGTGCCGCGGCGCTCGACAATCCTGTGAGCCGTTTCATGACGCGCCGCGTTTCGACCTGCACCGAGGGCGAAACCATTGCCAGCATCATGGAGCGAATGACCGAGGGAAAATTCCGGCACGTCCCGGTCGTCGACCAGGGACGGGTCGTCGGCATCATCTCGATCGGCGACGTGGTCAAGCACCGGCTGCAGGAGATGGAGCGCGATTCGGCGGCGATGCGCGATTACATCCTGACCGCGTAACCGGGTTCGGATTGCCAGTCGTTAAGGCGGGCGCGGGGGTGCAAACCGCATTCCCCAGGCTGGCGCCTGGCGCTATGATATCGCCCGACAGTGGCTCGGGGAGGCAATCATGCGCCGGTTGGTGATGCTGTTCTGCGTTTTGGCGCTCGGCGCTGCGACAGCAGAAACGACCAGGGTCGCCAATGCGGCTGGAAAAATCCGGCTGGCGCAGACATCGACAGTTACCAATTGCATGATGGCGTGCAATTCCCAGGCCGCAACGTGCCAGACCACGTGCCTAGTGCCCGGCACGGCGCCGACCGGTGCCGCAACCACGACAAGCAATGCCAATGTGAGCACGAGCTGCCAGCTGAATTGCACCACGCAGCAGATCGCGTGCCACACAACCTGCGCGCAAAATTCGCCATCGCAATAAGGTTGCTAGCTCAGCTCGGCGATCGATTCCTGAATCGATTCGATGGCCTTCTCTGTGGCGGAGCGGCCAATCGCGATGGATTCGGCAGCGCGATGGAAATCGAGAAAGCCAATATTGGCGATCCGCGGCGTAATGTGGACGTCTGGCGGATCGCCGGCTAGCCGCATGCGGGTGAGCCGATCCTGCATGATGTTGAACGATTCGATCATCACCGTTGAGAAGCTCGGCCGCGCGTCGCCGGCAAGCATGTGACGCTTGAGCGCCCGCTCGGCGCCGAACAGGCCGCGCAGGCGAGCAAAGCCATTCACGGCATGATTGGCCGGTGCAATGGCCTGGCTGTCGCCGGGATCGGCGCCGTGGCTGGCGATGGTGGCGCCGCGGCCGAATTTGTCAGCATCCATGTTGACCGCGATCACGACACGGGCGCCAAGTGCGCGCGCCGCCGAAACCGGCACTGGATTGACCAGCGCGCCATCGACCAGCCAGCGGCCGCCGAGGTGGACCGGCGCGAAAATTCCCGGCAGCGCGTAGGAGGCGCGCAGCGCCAACACCAGCGAGCCACGTGTCAGCCAGACTTCGTGCCCGGTCCCGATTTCGGTTGCGATTGCCGTGAAACGGATCGGCAGATCCTCGATTGCGGTGTCGCCCATTGCCAGTTCCAATCGGTGCGCCAGCCGTGTGCCGCCGATAATGCCGGAGCCGCCGATCCGGACGTCGAGATAGCTGATGATCCGCCGCCGCGTCAGCGAGCGTGCCCAGTCTTCAAGCGTGTCGAGTTGGTTGGTGGCGTAGCACCCCCCGACCAGTGCGCCCATCGATGTGCCGACGATAATGTCCGGGGTGATGCCGTGAGCTTGCAGCGCGCGCATCACGCCGATATGGGCAAAGCCGCGCGCTGCGCCGCTGCCGAGAACGAGCCCGATCGCAGGCCCGCCGCGCTTGACGGCGAGGTGGCCGGCGTCGACTGTCTTGTCCCGAACCTCGATACTACTCACCAAGTCCTCTCCTCACTACGTCTTCTTGTTACCTAAGTCTTCTCACCACGTCCTCACGGGACATTCCGCCGGCGCCTATCGGTCAACAACGCTTGGCTTTCGCCATTAATCTTCGGGTCGAACCAAGCGAGCCACAAGCTGGACCTGGTGATATGGTGAAAGTGGTGGCGAGTCAGCTAGATACCGCACCTATCGGCCGGGATTGGCCCGCACTGCGCGGCACCGCGGGGCATGAAATTGCCGCGTTTATGATTGAGAAAAAACGCGATGTCAGGGTGGGGCTTGCGCGATTTTCGTCATGGCGGCGTTGCGGCGTTGTGCGCGGCGGCGGCATTCTTTTTGCTCGACCCGGCTCCGGCCGCGGCGCAAGTGCGCGCGCTCGCGCCCGCGCAATCCACGGCGCCTGCGCCGCTGGTTCCGGGCACCGGATCGCCCGGTGCGACCATTGTCGCACCTAATCCGCTGGCTCCGATGCCGCTCGCACAAACCGAGCCGCTTGTGCCGGCCGGCCGTGTGGCACTGGCGGTGGCTGCGCGTTACGGCCATGACGCCCCGCTCATCAGCGGTGGCCTGATCTGGCGGGTCTATGCGGCAAAGCCCGATACGACGGGGATTTTCCCTTTGCTCAAGGAAGACCACGCGGCGGCGCCGACTTTCGTGCTGCCGCCGGGCAGTTATGTCCTGCACGCGAGCCTTGGGCTGGCGAGCGCTGCCAAGGCGGTGCAGCTGCGCGCCGAGCCGGTGCATGAAGTCTTTGAAATTCCCGCCGGCGGCATGCGGCTCGAGGGCCGCGTGGGCGACGTGCGCATTCCCACCGGGCAAATATCGTTCGAGATCTATACCGGCAGCCAGTTCGCTACGGCCGAGCGACGCCGCATTGCGCAAAACGTGATATCGGGCGACGTCGTGCTGTTGCCGGCGGGCACCTACAACATCGTGTCGAATTACGGCGACGGCAATTCGGTGGTGCGCTCCGACGTCAACATCGAGGCCGGCAAGCTCACCGATATCACGGTGACGCATCGCGCCGCAGTGATCACGCTTAAGCTTGTCAACAATCCCGGCGGCGAGGCACTCGCCAATACGCAATGGACGGTGCTTACCCCCGGCGGCGACGTCATCAAGGAATCGATCGGCGCATTTCCGCGCATCGTGCTCGCCGAAGGCGACTATCACGTCATCGCCCGCAACGAGGGCAAGACCTACCAGCGCGACTTCAAGGTCATCACCGGCGTCGACCGCGAGGTCGAAGTGCTGTCGCGGTGAGGGCGGGCTACGCTGCCTTCATCCGCGCCACGTCCGGCGGCACCTCCTCCTGGGCGAGTGCCGCAAGCGCGGCGTCGAGCGGCATGATCTCACTCTTTTCGTTGCCAAGGCGGCGGATCGAGACCGTGCGTTCGGCGGCTTCCTTCTTGCCGACGACCAGAAGCACGGGGACCTTGGCCAGCGAATGCTCGCGGACCTTGTAGTTGATCTTCTCGTTGCGCAAGTCGCCCTCGACGCGCAGTCCCAGCCTTCGCGCGGCCGCGATCGCCTCGCGCGCGTAATCGTCGGCGTCGGAGGTGATGGTGGCGATCACCGCCTGTAACGGCGACAGCCACAGCGGCAGATGACCGGCATAATGCTCGATCATGATGCCGGTGAAACGCTCCAGCGAGCCGAACATGGCGCGATGCAGCATCACCGGCGTCACTTTGTTGGAGTGCTCGTCGATGTAGAACGCGCCGAGCCGGCCGGGCATGTTGAGATCGACCTGCACGGTGCCGCACTGCCAGTCGCGGCCGATGGCATCGCGCAACACGTATTCGAGCTTGGGGCCGTAGAAAGCGCCTTCGCCCTTGTTGAGCGTCCACGGCCGGCCGGAGGCTTCCAGCGCCTGCATCAATGCCGCCTCGGCCTTGTCCCACACCGCATCCTCGCCGATGCGTTTCTCGGGCCGGTCGGAGAATTTGATGCGCACATCGTCGAAGCCGAAATCGCGATAGATCGTCAAAATGAGATCGTTGACCTTGATGACTTCCTCGGCGATCTGCTCCTCGGTGATGAAGATGTGCGCGTCATCCTGGGTGAAGGCGCGCACGCGCATCAGCCCGTGCAACGCACCTGACGGCTCAAAGCGGTGTACCTTGCCGAATTCGGCGATCTTGAACGGCAGGTCGCGATAGGATTTAAGGCCGTTCTTGAAAATCTGGATATGGCCGGGGCAGTTCATCGGCTTGACCACGAAGGTGCGGTCGTCCTCCTCGCGCGGCTGCACCAGAAACATCGAGTCGCGAAATGTCGCCATGTGGCCCGACGCCACCCACAGCGATGAATTGATGAGCTGCGGCGCGTTGACCTCGGCATAGGCGGCATCGGCTTGGCGGCGGCGGATATAATTCTCCAGCGTCTGGAACAGCGTCCAGCCTTTGGGATGCCAGAACACCGAGCCTGGCGCCTCTTCCTGGAAATGAAACAGATCCATCTCGCGGCCGAGTTTTCTATGGTCCCGTTTCTCCGCCTCCTCGATCTGTTTCAAATAGGCGTCGAGCTCCTCCTGCTTGGCGAAGGCGGTGCCGTAGATGCGCGACAGCATTTCGCGATTGGAGTCTCCTCGCCAATAGGCGCCGGCCACTTTCATCAGCTTGAATGCGTTGCCGATCTTGCCGGTCGAGGTCATGTGCGGGCCGCGGCACAGATCGAACCAGTCGCCCTGCTTGTAGATCTTGATCTCTTGATCCTCGGGGATGGCGTCGACCAGCTCGACCTTGAACTGTTCACCCATGTCGGCAAACGCGTGTTTGGCATCGTCGCGCGACCACACTTCCTTGGTGAACGGTTTGTCGCGCGCGATGATCTCGCGCATCTTCTTTTCAATCGCGGCGAAATCCTCCGGCTTGAACGGCTCGTTGCGGAAGAAGTCGTAATAAAAACCGTTCTCGATCACCGGGCCGATGGTGACCTGGGTGCCGGGCCACAGCGTCTGCACCGCTTCCGCAAGCACATGCGCGGCATCGTGGCGGATGAGCTCCAGCGCGCGGGAATTGTCGCGGGTGAGAAATTCGATCTTGCCGTCGTGCTCGATCGGATCGGCGAGATCGGCAAGCTTGCCGTCAAGCGCCATCGCCACCGTGCGCTTGGCCAGCGACGGCGAAATGCCCTTGGCGATGTCGAGGCCGGTGGTGCCGGAAGCATAGTCCCGACGCGCGCCGTCGGGAAAGGTCAGGGCGACCATTCTTCACTCCTGTTGCTCACTCGCTGCCTAC
>CAVSWY010000018.1:0-116585 GCA_963731805.1 uncultured Alphaproteobacteria bacterium | reverse complement strand
GCCCAGGAGAGGACTCGAACCTCCACGCCTCGCGGCGCTAGTACCTGAAACTAGTGCGTCTACCAATTCCGCCACCTGGGCAACGGGGTGGGCCGTGTTCGGATAGGTACGAAAGCGGTCCTCCCCTTGTCAATCGAAGGGGTTATCACCCGCCCGGTCATGCGGACGACTTCGTAGTCCCCTATACAGCGCGAAACCGATCATGTATTTCGCGACAAATGGCGGATACATATGGCAATCAAAAGCAAGGCTGAAACGCTGGTCACCGTGTTCGGCGGCTCGGGTTTTCTCGGCCGCCACGTGGTGCGGGCGCTGGCCAACCGCGGCTACCGCATCCGCGTCGCGGTGCGCCGGCCCGAGCTTTGCGGCCATTTGCGGCCGATGGGCCGGGTCGGCCAGATCCATGCGGTGCAGGCCAATCTGCGCTACCCGGATTCGGCTAAGGCCGCTGTGCGTGACGCCGACGCCGTGGTCAATCTGGTCGGCATCCTGTTCGAGCGGGGCAACCAGCGTTTCGACGCCGTGATGACGGCGGGCGCCGAGGCGGTGGCGCTTGCCGCCAAGGACGTCGGCGCGCCGCTGGTTCACATCTCCGCCATTGGCGCCGATCCTTCCGCAGCCTCGCATTACGCGCGGGCCAAAGGCCAAGGTGAAGAGCGCGTGCTGGCCGCGCAAAGCGAAGCGATCATCATGCGGCCGTCGATCGTGTTCGGCCCTGAGGACGATTTCTTCAACCGTTTCGCCGCGCTGGCGCGGCTCTCTCCGGCCCTGCCGTTGCCGGGCGGCGGCCACGGCCGCATGCAGCCGGTCTTTGCCGGTGACGTCGGCGAGGCCGTCGCCAAGGCGGTCGACGGCGACCTGCGGCCCGGCGCGATCTACGAGCTTGGCGGGCCTAGTCTGCTTACCTTCAAGGAACTGATGGAGTTCGTGCTCGCCACCACGCAGCGCCGCCGGCTGCTGGTGCCGGTGCCGTTCGCGCTGTTGAAGTTGCAAGCGATGGTCCTGCAGTTCCTGCCGAAACCGCCGATCACGCCCGATCAGGTCGAATTGCTCAAGGCCGACAATGTGGTTTCCGACTCGGCCAAGCACGACGGCCGTACGCTGGAAGGCCTCGGCATCATCCCGGAATCGGTCGAGGCAATCGTGCCGACTTATCTCTGGCGCTTCCGCAAGACCGGCCAGTTCAATCCGCACGCGGCATAAGCCGTCAAATGATGTCGGCGTTTCGGGGGCGTCCCGCTAAACTAAGCGCGTCGATTCGGTCCGCGCTCACCACAATTAACCAGACGATGTGACCATGTCCGCAGCTTGCACTCAGGGCGTCGACACCGGCTTCGTGGCGTTGGGTTATGGCAAAGTCGCCGTTCTCGGTGTGGTGCAGGGCATCACCGAATTACTACCGATATCGTCGACCGCGCATATGCGGCTGGTGCCTGCCGTGCTCGGCTGGCCTGATCCGGGCTCGGCCTTTTCCGCCGCCATGCAGCTTGCCGCGCTGGGTGCGGTGGTGAGTTATTTCTGGACGGACGTGCGAGATTTGGCGGTCAATTCGATCTCCGCCGCCCTTCGCGGCAAATTCCGCGACCGCTCGTTTCAATTTGCGCTGTGGATCGTGCTTGCGACCATTCCGATCGGCATCGCCGGGCTGGCGCTGGCGAAGCTCCTCAATACCTGCAATTCGCCGATCCGCGCCGTCAGCGTCATCGGCTGGGCCTGTATTGCGATGGCGGTCCTACTGGCGATTGCCGAAATCTGGGCGCGGCATCGGCGCACCATCGAGCAGGCGACCATCGTCGATGCGCTTGTTGTGGGACTGGCGCAGACGGGTGCGCTCATTCCAGGTGTCTCCCGATCCGGCTCGACTTTGACCTCGGCGCTGATGCTGGGCTTCAAGCGCGACGAAGCGGCACGACTGTCCTTTCTGCTCGGTCTGCCGGCAATCGCGCTTGCCGGGCTCAAGGAGCTATGGGAGCTCCACAAAATCCATCTTGATTGGTACGCCTGGTCGGTCCTGATCGTTGGTATCGGGGTAGCCACCGTGTCGGCTTTCTTTGCGATATGGGGCCTGATGAAAATACTGGAGAATTTTTCAAGCTGGCCCTTCGTCATCTATCGGTTCTTGCTCGGCATTGTGATCCTCGTTGGCGTCGCGACCGGGTGGCTGGCCTGACAATTCGCTGGCCGCGCCGCCTTTTCCAAAGATGCGTCCATCGGTTTCCAATTCCGCCAACCTTTTGACGCAAGAATAGGATTCGAAGGAAAACTCATAAGCTCATGCTGACGCTGTTCCATCATCCGATTTGCCCGCATTCCCGCTTTGTACGGGTGGCGCTCGAAGAATACGGGTTGCCGCCGCAGCTGGTCGAGGAGCGGGTGTGGGAACGGCGCGAGGAATTCCTGCAGCTTAATCCGGCTGCCGCGACGCCGGTGCTGGTGGAGGAGGGCGCGCCGCCAGTACCTGGCGCCGGCGTCATCGCCGAATATCTCGACGAGACCCGCGGGCTTACGCTCGGCGAGTTCCGGCTGTTGCCGACGGACCTCGGCGGCCGCATCGAGGTGCGCCGGCTGATGAGCTGGTTCAACGACAAGTTTTTCGAGGAAGTCTCGGGCGCGCTGGCGCGGGAGCGGGTCTATAAGCGCTACATCCCGGCGAGTAGCGGCGGGGGCTCGCCGGACATGGAGACGCTGCGTGCGGCAAAGAGCAATATTAGATACCATTTAGCCTATATTGGCTGGCTCGTTCGCACGCGCGATTGGCTCGCCGGCGATACCTTGACCTATGCCGATCTGGCCGCGGCGGCGCATTTGTCCGTCGCCGATTATCTGGGCGATGTGCCGTGGGACGAAGACGAGACCGCCAAGAACTGGTACGCGCGGATCAAATCCCGGCCGTCGTTCCGCACGCTGCTCGACGAAGCGCTGCCCGGCCTGCCGCCATCGCCAAGTTACGCCAACCTCGATTTCTGACGCCGGCGGCGCTCAAGGCGGCGTTGCTCGACGCCGCACATGCGCAAGGCTTTGATGCGGTCGGCGTCACTCGGTCGGATGCGATCCCTTTGGCTGCGGAGCGCTTGCGCGAGTTCGTCAGCCTGGGCGCGCACGGCGACATGGATTGGATGGCGGCCAATGCCGAGCGCCGCGCCGATCCGCAAGTGCTGTGGCCGGAGGCCCGCTCGGTTGTCGTGCTAGGGCTCAATTACGGGCCTGACGACGATCCCCTGGCAATTCTCAAGGACCGCACGCGCGGCGGCATTTCCGTCTACGCCCGCGGCGACGATTATCACGAGCTGATCAAGCCGCGGCTGAAAGCGCTCGGACGCTGGTTGATCGACAATGCCGGCGGCGACATCAAAGTCTTTGTCGACACCGCGCCGCTGATGGAAAAGCCGCTCGCGGCTGAGGCCGGCCTCGGCTGGCAGGGCAAGCACACCAATCTGGTGTCGCGGCAATTCGGCTCCTGGCTGTTTCTCGGCGCCATCCTCACCACGCTCGATCTGCTACCGGATACCGCCGAAACCGACCATTGCGGCAACTGCCGCGCCTGCCTCGACGTTTGCCCGACAGCGGCTTTCCCGGCGCCGTATCGACTCGATGCACGGCGCTGCATCTCGTATCTGACCATCGAGCACAAGGGCCCGATCCCGCGCGAATTCCGCGAGCCGATGGGCAACCGCATCTACGGCTGCGACGATTGTCTCGCCGTTTGTCCGTGGAACAAATTTGCCGTCGCCGGCCGCGAAGCGAAGCTTGCCGCGCGCGCGGCGCTCCGTACGCCGCGTCTCGCCGATCTTGTCCGCCTCGATGACGCCGCCTTCCGTACGTTATTCGCAAAGAACCCGATCAAGCGCATCGGCCGCGCGCGCCTCATCCGCAACGTGCTGATTGCGATCGGCAATTCGGGCGATGTGTCACTCGCAGAGGAGGCGGAGCGGTTGCTGGACGATGAATCGCCGCTCGTGCGCGGCGCAGCGATTTGGGCGCTGTTCCGTCTCGACCGGGATTGGTTTGAACGTAGCGCGGCGCGGCGCACAATAGCGGAGTCCAATCCGGACGTGATTGCGGAATGGATGGCGGTGCAAGGCTACCAAGCTTAAATGTCGAAGCTCATTTGCCTTGGATTGGGTTATTCGGCGGAGCATTACGTCACCGCGTTCGGCCAAAAATTCGACGGTGTCGTTGGCACGATGCGCAGCAAAGAGCGCGCCGCGGTGTTGAATGCCTATGAGGACGACAAACTGCGCGGGCTCGTTTTCGACGGCAAAGCGGCATCGCTCGAGCTACGACAAGCCATCGTCGCCGCCGATGCGGCGCTGATCTCGATCCCGCAAGACGCCGCCGGCGATCCGGTGTTGCGCGCTTGCGGCGACGCCTTTGCACGAGCGCAGCATCTGCGCTCGATCGTCTATCTGTCCACGGTCGGCGTTTACGGCGACCGGGACGGCGAGTGGGTCGACGAGGAAACGCCGGCGAGCCCCGAATTGGCGCGCGGCCGCGAACGGCTGGCGGCCGAGCAGGCGTGGCAAGATTTCG
Source organism: uncultured Alphaproteobacteria bacterium (assembly GCA_963731805.1). Classification (GTDB taxonomy): domain Bacteria; phylum Pseudomonadota; class Alphaproteobacteria; order Rhizobiales; family Xanthobacteraceae; genus BOG-931. Next base: position 112,055 of record CAVSWY010000018.1, on the reverse strand, counting down.
GTGCGCGCCACGGCACCGCCGTCGCTATCTTGCGTCTCGCCGGCATTTACGGGCCGGGCCGCAACGCGCTCGTGCAGGTTGCGCGCGGCGGCGCGCGCCGCATCGTCAAGCCCGGGCAAATCTTCAACCGCATTCATGTCGCCGACATTGCGCAGGCGATCGACGCCGCGTTCGAAAACAGGGCGTTTGGCATTTTCAACGTCGCCGATGACGAACCGTCGCCGCCCGCCGATCCGCTGGTCTTCGCGGCGCGGCTCCTCGGCGTCGCGCCGCCGCCGGAAGTTCCTTTCGCCGAGGCGGCGCCGTCGATGTCGCCGTTGGCGTTGAGCTTCTGGCAGGAGTGCCGGCGCGTGAAAAACGACAAGCTCAAGCGCGAACTTGGTGTAGTTTTGCGTTATCCGACTTATCGGGAAGGGTTGAGGGTGCTGGCGCTCTCAGAACGGGATTAGGACCATCGATTCAATGCAGGCTCGGGCCCTTGAGAAACCGATTGCGCTCGCTCGATTTCACGCGCAGCTCCATGGTCTCGCCGTCGCGGTAGATCGAGATCGGCACTTCGGCGCCGGCCGCCCCTTGCGCCCAGATACGGCGGAAGAAACTGGCGAGGTCGCGCACGTCCTTGCCGGCGACCGAGAGAATAATGTCGCCGGTCCGCAGGTCCGCCTTCTTCGCCGGTCCGCGATCGGCGAGCCCGACGACGACAAGGCGGTTCTCGACTTCGGTCGCATAGAGGCCGAGCCACGGCCGCGGCGGCGCATTGCGGCGGCCGAATTTCATCAGGTCGTCGGCGATCGGCTTTAGCAAATCGATCGGTATCATCATGTTGATATTCTGCGTCTGCCCCTTCTCGGCGGCGTGTTGCAGCTGCAGCGAGCCGATGCCGAGGAGATCGCCGCCCGGGCCGATCAGCGCGGTGCCGCCCCAGTTCGGATGGGCCGGCGCGGTGAAGATCGCTTCGTCGAGCACGTATTCCCAATAGCCGGCGAATTCCTGCTTGGCGACGATGCGCGCGGCGACCGAGCGTTGCCGGCCGCCGAAGCCGCCGACCACGACGCGTTCGCCCATCGACGCCGCGGTCGAGTCGCCGATTTCAAGCGCGGGCACGTCAAGCTTGGACAACGCCTGCACCAGCCCGAAGCCGGTCTCCTGATCGTAGCCGAGCACGTGGCCCGGCACCGAACGGCCGTCGTTCAGCGTGATCCACAGCGTCTCCGCCTCGGTAATCAAATAGCCGACGGTGAGAACGAGACCGTTGCCGCGAATGAAAACACCGTTACCGGCGCGTTCGGTACCGAGCGTCTCCGCGGTGAAGGCGTCCGCGGGCACGATGGTTCGCAAGCCAACCACGCACGACAAGGCGTGTTCGAGATCATAGCTATAATCTTCCGCCTTCGGTTGCGCGGAGGACGGCACCTTCCAGTCGCTCACGGATGGCATCGTATGTTCCTTCGCTCGCGGCCGTCGACTGCAGGAGCGTGTAGCCGAAATCGCGCGGCAGCAACATCCGGACAAATCCGATTGGCGCCTGCCGCATCGTCATAAGCAATTTGTCCACTGTACGGCCGCGGATCAAGCCCTTGGCTGGCCCCGCCGTCAACGTCACGACAGCCCGGCATTGAGGAATTTCTTCGACCACTTCGCATAGTCGGCCTGGCGCGTGACCTGTTTCATCAATTCAGGCGATGCTACGCCCTTGAGGTCGGCCGGCGGCGTGCCGGCGCGCAGCGCTTTGAGTGTTTCATGCACCGCGTTGACCGCCGCCATGAACGGCATGTGGCCTTGCAGGCAGACGCGGACATTGCGCGCGGAAAGATAGTCGAGATCGTAAAGCTCGGCGCCGGCGCTGCCGAGAAACAGCGGCAGCTTCACGGTGGCGGCGACTGCGTCGAGCTGCGCCCGCGTCTTAACGCCGACGAGAAACAGCATGTCGACGCCCACTGCCTCATAGGCCTTCATCCGCGCGATGGCGTCCTCGACGCCGGTCATCGCCATGGCGCTGGTGCGGCCGACTATGACCAGCCGCTTGTCTTGCCGGCCGGCGAGCGCCGCCTTCATCTTGCCGACGCCTTCAGCGATGGGAATGAGCGTCGCGCCGCTCGCGGCGTAGGGCGTCGGCAACGCGGTATCTTCGATCGTCAGCGCGGCGACGCCGGCGGTCTCCAGTTCTTCCACTGTGCGCTTCACGTTCAGCGCGTTGCCGTAGCCGTGGTCGGCGTCGACCAGAAGCGGCAGCTTGGCGGCGCGGTTGATACGATAGGCCTGCTGCGCGAATTCGGTCAGCGTCAGCACGATGATGTCCGGCGCGCCGAGCACCGTGAATGAGGCGATCGAGCCGGCGAACATCCCGGCTTCGAACCCGATATCCTCGGCAATGCGGGCCGAGATCGGGTCGAACACCGATCCTGGATATATGCAACGCGGCCCCGCGATGATGCCGCGCAGCCGCTCGCGTCGCTCAGTCCAATCCATGCTGCAACCCCCGATCTTGGTGTGTTAGCGCTCCCGTAGTTTGTTCTAGCACGCTCAGGCCCTGAAACACTCTCGCCGGGCGCGACGCCGCAGCGGGAGAGAGCTCTCATGCTGGACGAGGCGATTGCTCAGGCCGGCCGCGCTACTTTTTGTTTTGCGGGTTCGGCGATGGTGCCGCTTGCTGCTGCAGTTGTTGCAGCTTTTTCTGCAGGTCGGGCAAGCTAGCCACCAGTGCGCAATTGGCCTGGTCCTGGATGGCCTCCTTTTGCACTTCGGCCCAGCGCGTGTCGGCGTCCTGCTGATTCCAAGGTTTGTGGGTTTCCGGATTGAAAACCCCCTGCAGCGCCAGATTGTCCAAAGACCGGTGATATTCCGTGAGATTGAGAACCCGATCGCGCGGCTGAAAATAGAAATTCGAGCCGTTCAACTCGTTGCAATGCCGTAGCCCGCCGGCGAAGGTTTGTTGCGCCATCGTGGCATCGAAAATTTTGCCCTTGAGATCGTCGATTGCGGCATTTTGCGCGCGCGCCGGCGCGGCAACACCGGCTGCAAGCGCCGCCGCCAAAACGGCACGCAAGCCAAATCGCGGCAAGCCAAATCGCGCCATGACCTCATCCCCCAATGAATGCCCGGCGGCCTGAAAATCCCCGCTCAGCCAATAACACACAACTTCTCGCGGCGCAGCCGTTACCAATTATTCACCATCCCCACGGAACTGCCGCGGATGTGTCCGGCTAGGGCTAAATGCCCGGTTTTGTGCCTTGTTCCCGCCAAATGTTACCGGCAAAAAGCTCTTGAATTTGGGGTCGCCGGGGGTCGGTCTTGCGTAGCAGCATCAGTCTTGTCTTGTTTGCGTTGGCCCTCGCCGGTTCGCTCGGCACCGCTGCTGCACAAGATTATCCACCGCAGCCGGTGGCTCCTGGCTACGCGGTCCCGCCGCCGGTGTATCGCGACGCCAGTGGCGCGCCGATCGATCCACGCTACGTCCAGCCGAGCCCGGATGAGGATGCCTATTCGGGCGGTCCCGCACGCGCCTCCTATTTCCCGCCGCAGCCGCTGCCGAGCCCCGATGATCGCCCGCCGGCCTTTGTTGCCGGCGCATCGGGCGACGTGACCGGCTCCATCAATAGCCCGCCCGCGCCGCCACAGGAGGCTGCAGCGCCGCAGCCGTCGCAACCGACTGTCGTGGCGTCGCTGCCGGGGCAATCGCAGCCAGTCCAGAACACGGACGCGCAACTGCCGTCGCGGTTCCAGCGGCAGGTGGTCAACTTCCCCACTCCGGAACCGGCCGGCACCATCATCATCGATACGCCGAACACCTACCTTTATCTCGTGCTCGGCCAGGGCAAGGCGATGCGCTACGGCATCGGCGTCGGCCGCGACGGCTTCACCTGGTCGGGAACCGAGCGCATCACCCGGATGAAGGAATGGCCGGACTGGTTTCCGCCGAAAGAGATGATCGACCGGCAGCCGTATCTGCCACGCTTTATGGCCGGCGGCGAAAGCAATCCGCTCGGCGCTCGCGCCATGTATCTCGGCAACACGCTCTACCGGATCCACGGCACCAACGATCCGACCAGCATCGGCAAATACACCTCGTCCGGCTGTATCCACCTGACCAACGAGGACGTCGAGGATCTTTACAGCCGGGTCCAGATCGGCACGCGGGTCGTGGTGTTGCCGGCAACGATGCCGACGGCGTTGTCCGATGTGCCGCAGACCCCGCCAAATTCAGCCCCCCAGCAATATTCGGCGGCGCAGCAATATTCGGCGGGCCCGCAGGTCGCCGGGGCGCCACCCATACCGCCGGCGCCGGTGACGCGCTAACAGTCTGACGGACGGTTCGTGGCCGGCGCCAAGGCGTCGGCCATTTTCATTGACCGATCCGACGGTTCTCACCGGGATTGACGGCAGCTGCCGCGGCGGGTTCATAGATCGCGTAGCCTGGACATAAATCCTCGCTTCGATGCGCAAAGAGCCGGTTTCGCGTGATCCCGCTTTCAGTCCTCGATCTGTCGCCCGTGACAACCGCGACGCCGGGCTCGGTGGCTTTGCACAATTCCCTCGATCTGGCGCGGCTGGCCGATCGGCTCGGCTACAAGCGTTATTGGGTCGCCGAGCACCACAACCTGGCAAACATCGCCAGTTCCGCGCCGGAGATCATGATCGGGCAAATCGCGGCGGTGACGTCGCATATCCGCGTCGGCTCAGGCGGTGTGATGCTGCCGAACCATGCGCCACTGATGGTGGCCGAACGCTTCAAAGTACTGGAGGCGCTGTTCCCGGGCCGCATCGATCTCGGGCTCGGCCGCGCGCCGGGCACCGATCAGGTTACGTCTTATGCCTTGCGGGCGCGGCAGGACCCGCGACAAGGCGACGATTTCCTGGAGCGCTTTCAGGAACTCCTGATGCTCGAGCGCGGTGGCTTTCCGGAAGGTCATCCGTTTCGCAATGTGCACGCCGTTCCCGCCGACGTGGCGCTGCCGCCGATCTGGCTCTTGGGCTCCAGCGGCTACAGCGCAGAACTCGCCGCCGCGGTCGGCATGGGCTTCGCTTTTGCGCATCATTTCGCCGACTACGACGTAGCAAGCGCCATGCTCGCTTACCGCGAGCATTTCAAGCCGTCGGCGACGCTGGCACAGCCCTACGCTATTCTCGGCACCGCGGTGATTGCGGCCGATAGCGACACCGAGGCGGAACGCCTGGCGTCGAGCGCCGACCTGCATTATGCGCGGCGTGCCAAAGGCGAATATATGCCACTCGCCTCGCCCGAGGAGGCCGCCGTCTATAGCTATACGCCCGTCGACCGCGACCGCATCGCTCGGCACCGCGCGCGGCTCGTCGTCGGCGGCATCGAACGAGTGACGGAGCGTTTGCGCGCATTGGCCGACGCCACCCGGGCGGATGAGCTGATGATCACCACGATGGTGTATGATCATGCGGCCCGCCGGCATTCCTACGAGTTGCTGGCGCGAGCCTTCGGCCTGACGCCGGCCTCGTAAATCGGCCCCCAAACCCTCGCCTAGAAAAATAGCGTTTCCGCCGCCTGCGCCAGTGTCATGATGCCATTTGCATGACCCTTTAACCTCTCTGCGCCATGAATTGGCCGCCATCATTCCGCGAAGTGGCGGAGGCGACCGTGATCGCTAGGGTTTACGCTGCAAATCGCGAATTCCCGCTGGGACGGGGGCGGAATTGAGCATTTCAGGCGCGCAACGCGGCGCTCAGTTTCAGGCCGTAAGGGGCTTTGGCGCTATTTGCACATTGGCACTGTGCACGGCGTTGACCGTGACGCTCTATTCGGCGCCGGCATCTGCCCAATACTATGGATATGTGTACGGACCTTGGCACAGGCCCAAGCACCGGGCGCTCGAACATGCCAGGAAGGACGCCGGCAAAGTCAGCCAGGACCCATTCGGCAATATGCCGAAGGGACCGCTGCAAATATTCGTCTCCATCGATCAGCAGAAGCTGCATCTCTACAGCGACGGCATGCATGTCGCCGACACCTCGGTTGCCACCGGGGTGCCGAGCTTGCCGACGCCGCTCGGCGTGTTCAGCGTCATCCAAAAGCAGGTCTTCCACCGCTCCAATATCTACAGCAACGCGCCGATGCCGTTCATGCAGCGCATCACCTGGTCTGGGGTGGCGATGCATGAGGGCGAAGGCATCGGTCATCGCGCCTCGCACGGCTGCATCCGCATGCCACACGATTTTGCGGTGCGGCTCTATCATCTGACCAAGCTCGGCGTGCCGGTGATCGTCTCGCGGCAGGAGCTGGAGCCGGTCGCGTTTGCCGACTCGCATTTGTTCGTGCATCGCGACAAGGTGCCGGAACCGACTCCTCCCGTGGCCCCGGTCGTTTCGAATGCGACGCCCGCAGCGCCGGCCGATCCGGCTACGCTAGGCCTACGGGTTGGCAACGACGGTTCCGCCGCCGCGCCTGCCGCCGTCGCCGATGCCGCGAAATCCGATCCCCCCGTCAGCGGTGCATCTCCGCCCGCGAGGCCGAGAATCGAGGCCAGCGCCGTGACGTCGTCGCCCGATCGGAAATCGGATCAACCGATCCCGACTTCTGCGACCGTGCCGGACCCGCCCGCGCCAACTGCCGCAACGCTCGATCCCAGCGTGCCGATGCCGCCGGCCGAGCCGGCCCTCCTGATCAAGACCGCGCCGGCCAGCAAGGCGCCGATCGCGATCTTCATCAGCCGCAAGGAAAAGAAGATTTACGTGCGCCAGGATTTTGCGCCGCTGTTCCAGGCGCCGGTCACCATCGCCGACCCCGACAAGCCGCTCGGCACCCGCGTTTTTACCGCGCTCGGATTTGCCGGTGACGACCATACGACGTTGCGTTGGGACGTCGTCTCGCTGCCCGCCGAACCGCCGCCGCAGCCGAAGCGCAGGGCCGAGCGTGAAACGCGCTTCGAAAGATATTATGCCCGCGACCGGCGCGCGCGCGAAGAACCCGAAAAGGTCGCCGATCTGCCGCCGCCCGAGACGCCGGCCGAGGTGCTCGCCCGCATCGGCATCCCGCAGGCGGCGATCGATGACATTTCCGCGCTGATCGTCCCCGGTTCGTCGCTGATCGTGTCCGACCACGGTCTTGGCGAGGAAACCGGCGAAGGCACGAATTTTATCGTCGTCACGCGTTAAAGAACCCAAGATCGCGGCGCCGGCGCAGCTACGCGCGGCGGATTTGCTCGCTTTACGGGTGGGTTGAGCGCGGCGGATTGCGCCGCTAGGCTGGCTCCGGCTTATACGTCGGCATGGGCGAGGCCGGCCATCAATCGCACAGGAGGATCACCTTGGGTAAGCACTTTACATTGACGTCATCGGATAATTTCAAGCTCGGCGCCTATCGCGCCGACCCTGCCGGCAAGGCCAAGGGCGGCATCGTCGTCATTCAGGAAATTTTCGGCGTCAATCATCACATCCGCGCGGTGTGCGACCAGCTGGCCAGCGAAGGCTATGCGGCGCTGGCGCCGGCGGTGTTCGACCGCCAGCAACCGAACTTTGAGTCCGGCTATACGCCCGACGAAATCGCCAATGCCCGCAAATTCGTCGCCAATCCCGATTGGGGCGCGATGCTGCGCGACGTGCAGGCTTCGATCGACGAACTGAAAAAAGACGGCCCGGTCGCGATCATGGGCTTCTGCATGGGCGGCTCGATCTCATTCCTCGCGGCCAGCAAGCTCAACGGCCTGTCGGCTGCGGTGTGCTATTACGGCGGCAATATCGCCAAGAACGCCGACGAGAAGCCGAAGATTCCGGTGCAGATGCATTTCGGCGAGAAAGACGCGTCGATCCCGATGAGCGACGTCGAAATGATCAAACAGAAGCGCGGCGGCGATTGCGAAATCTATGTCTACCCTGACGCGCAGCACGGGTTTCATTGCGACGAACGCGGCAGCTACAACGCGGAAGCCGCTAAGCTCGCCTGGCAACGCTCGATGGCGTTCCTGGCGAAGCACGTGAAGTAAGCAGTGAAGTAAGCAAAAATTCGAGAATTCGCGGCGATGGGGATCGGGTGGAGCGCGCCCGATCCCCGATCTCTGCGAACTAAAAACCTCCTGGGGAGGAGCATGGCATGATGTGCCGCCGGCGCATCGGACTTCTCGGTGTCGCGACGTTGGCATTGCTCTTGGCGGCGCTGCGTTTCGCCGCGGCGGACGATTATCCATCGCGCCCGATCCACCTGATCGTCACCTCGCCTGCAGGGTCGCTCGTTGACGTGATCGGCCGCTTGGTCGCCCAGGGCATGAGCGAACGGTTGGGGCAGCCGGTCGTTGTCGACAACCGCCCGGGCGCCATGACGCAGCTCGGCACCGACGTGCTGGTCCACGCCGACCCGGACGGCTACACGCTGATGATCGGCCCGTCCGAGCTTGCCATCCTGCCGTTCGAGAAGAAGGGCTATCCGTACGATCCGACCAAGGACGTTACCCCGGTCGCCTTGATGACCACATCGTGGACGGTGTTCGCCATCTATCCAAAGCTGCCGCCGCAGACGCTGCCGGAGTTCAGCGCTTATGCCAAAGCGAGGCCGGGCAAGCTGCATTACGGTACCAACGGCGTCGGCGGCGCGCTGCATCTCGCCGTCGAGATGCTCAAGCTCAAGACCGGCATCGATATCATCCACGTGCCCTATCGCGGCGGCGAGCAGGCCGCGACCGACGCCATGGCCGGCCAGATCGAGATGGTGTCGATGGGCCTTGCCAGCGCCCGCGTCGCTCAAGGCGGCAAGCTGCGCATCCTGGCGCAGACCGGCCCGACCCGGCATCCGCTGTTTCCCAATGTGCCGACCACCGCCGAATACGGGCTTCCCGATGTGCGCATGGATACCTGGTTCGGCCTGGTCGCGCCGCCGAAAACGCCTGCTGCGATCGTCGCCCGGCTCGAGCGGGCCGCCGCCGCGCTCGAGCAGCAACCAAGCTTTCGCGATGCGCTGGACAAGATCGGCTGTGCACCGGCTTATCTGCCGCACGACCAATTCGCCGCCTACATCGCCGCCGATTTGAAGAAATGGCGCCAATTGATTCCCACTTTGGGTATTCCGCAGATCGAATGAAGGAGTGAGTTGGAATGGCGATCAAGCCAGCCTGGCCGAACGGCAAGAAAATCGCGGTGTCGGTCACCGTGATGTTCGAAACCTGGTCGGAAAACGCGGCGCCGAATTATTCGGTGCAGACCTCGCATCTCAAAGCCGGCACCGTCGACCACGCCAGCAAGGCTTGGTCGACCTATGGCGGCCGCGTCGGCGTCTGGCGGCTGATCCGCATGCTCGACCGTTTGCAGATCCCCGGCACTTTTTTCACCAACGGACGCTGCGCCGAGGAATATCCCGACGCCGTCAAGCAGATCGTGAAATCGGGCCACGACATCGGCGCCCACGCTTATGTCCAGGACAAATTGCTCGCTTATATGTCACCTGAGGATCAGCAAAAGACGATCCGCCAGAGCATTGACCTGTTGGAAGCCTGCGGCGGCAAGAAGGTCACCGGCTGGGGCAGCCCGGTGATAGCATTCACGCCGGAAACCGCTGGCTTCCTGGCGCAGGCCGGATTGAAATGGACCTGCGATGTGACCTATGCCGATCTGCCGATCCGCATTCACACGCCGCACGGCATCATCGCCGGTGTGCCGACTACGGACTTTTCCGATAACCGTGTGATGCGCGCGAGCCCGCGTGATCTTTACGACGCCTACAAAGGCACGTTCGACTATCTCTCGGAGAACGAGCCGATGGCGCTTCTGGTGCTGGTCATTCACTGCCAGTTCGGCGGCCGGCCTTTGATGACTTCGGTGCTGCAGGAAATTTTGCGCTACATCGCCAAGTCGCCGGACGTGTGGTTCGCGCGCCACGAAGAGCTTGCCGATTGGGCTCTAGCTTCGGGCGTCGACGAGCACACTTATCGCGGCCGTTATTTCAGCGATCGGTAAGCGGGGTCAGAACCACCGCTCCTCAACCTGGATGGTGTCGCCGGGCTGGATTTGCGCGGTGATCGGCGTCTTGAAGCGATAGGCCTGGCCGCCGTAATTGCGGCTGATGACGACGTATTGCTTGTAGCCGCGCGGCGTGAAGCCGCCGGCGATCGCGACCGCCGTCTCCACCGTCATGTTGGCGACGTAAGGATATTGGCCGGGCTGCGTGACCTCGCCGAGGATGAAGAACGGCCGGTAGGCTTCGACCTCGACCGCGACATGCGGGTCGCGCACATAGCCTTGACGCAACAGGTCGGCGATTCGGCTCGAGAGTTGGTCGGTGGTCAGGCCGCGCGCCGTCACCGAGCCGATCAGCGGCATGGCGATGTCGCCGCTGGCGTCGACCACATAGGAATTCGTCAGTCCGTCCTGGCCGAACACCACGACGCGTAGGCGATCGCCGGAATCGAGCGTGTAGGCAGTTTGCTGCGGCGGCGCGGCGTAAACGGCAGGCGCGGCGACGGCGGCTGCGGGATAGCCGCTGTAAGCCGTCGCCACCGGCGTCCGGTAAGCGGGCGCGGCGTAGGCTGGGGCCGTGTAAGCAGGCGTCGCGTAAGCGGGCGCGTAGGTTTGCCCGGTGACCGCAGCGTAGGTTGGACTGGTCGCCATTCCATAAGCTGGAGCGGCCGGGGGCGCGTAGACCGGTGCCGCCCCGGTATAGGCGGGCGCTGTCTGATAGGGCCAGGGCGCGGCGGCACGCGAATAGCCTCCCGGCGTCGCGCCATAGACCACATTGTCGATGCCATAGGGTGCGGGCGCGGCCGCCATCTGGACGCGCATCACGGGTTGCCGTGCGCATCCACCGAGCGCAATTGCCAAGGCCAACAATACCAGAAGAGGGCGGGTAACCCGCACAGGCACAATCCGACCTCCTTTCGAGCCAAAGCCGAGGTCGATTAACGCCGTTTATGGTTAACAAACCCTCACCGCCGACCGGCGCTTATTCCGCCTCCTTTTTTCGGCAAGCGGTCAGCCAGTCGGCGACGGCCAACAGCAGCATGACGACGGCGAAGGTGACGGGGAAGCCGAGCACCCAGATCAGCTTCGACGTGTCCGGCTCTTTTTCCAGATCGAAGTACCAGGCCAGCGCATCGACCGCGGCGATGCCGACGATCGAGCCAAGAAGCTTTTGCTTGAGCGCGCCGAAATCGACCTGGGTGAGGCCGTGCGGCCAGTCAGGATGCGCGGCCGCGTCGATGCGGCGGATGAAATTCTCATAGCTGGAGAAAATCACGATGATCACGAGATTCGCCGTCAGCGCCAGATCGACCAGATTGAGCACGTTGGTGACGAGGTCGTGCCAGTTCATGCCCTGCACTTGCAGGGCCAGGTCGAACAGATCGCCGAAGAAGCGATAGATCAGCAACAGCAGGCAGAGCAGCAGGCCGAGCAGGAACGGCGCCAACAGCCAGCGGCTGAAAAACACCGACGCCTGGATGTAGCGTCCGTCGGGCCAGGACATGCTGTCTCTCCGCGATGCCGGTCACTCTATGCGTCAGCATACGCGGCGCGACGTTACGCTGCCACTCCCGTGCCGATCGGGCAGCTCACGCCGGTGCCGCCGAGGCCGCAATAGCCGTTCGGATTCTTGGCGAGATATTGCTGATGATAGTCCTCGGCAAAATAGAACGGCGGCGCGTCAAGGATTTCCGTGGTGATCGGGCCTAAGCGTCGGGCGTCGAGCGCCTTGGCATAAGCCGCCTTGGAGGCTTCCGCGGCGGCGCGCTGCGCCGGCGAGAACACATAGATGCCGGAGCGGTATTGGGTGCCGACGTCGTTGCCCTGGCGCATGCCCTGGGTTGGATCGTGGCTCTCCCAGAAGGTCTTGAGCAGTTGCGCGTAGGAGATTTTCTTCGGGTCGTAGACCACGAGCACGACCTCGTTGTGCCCGGTGCGGCCGGAGCAGACTTCCTCATAGGTCGAATTCGGCGTCAGCCCGCCGGCATAGCCAACCGCGGTGACGTATACGCCGTCGCCAAGCTCCCAGAATTTGCGCTCGGCGCCCCAGAAGCAGCCAAACCCGAACATCGCCATCTCCAGCCCATCGGGATACGGGCCCTTGAGCGCGCGGCCGTTGACGAAATGCCGCTGCGCGGTCGGGATCGGCGTCGAACGTCCCGGCAAGGCCTCGGCGGCGGTGGGTATTTCGAGCTTTTTGCGGAATGAAAACATGGCGGGCTCCGGATATTGGCGCTAGTGAGGCAAATATAATCCGCATGCCAAGCCGCTGCACCGGGTGCGGCGATCACAAAGCCAAACCTAGCGGGCGTGCGGTTGGCTTTCGTCTGCCGCTTTTGCCCCTTATTGTGCGGCCAGATTCGGCATATTCAGTCCACGCCGGTGGGAGGCCTTCCAGATGTTTCGCATGTTCGCATTCGCCTGCGCGGTTGCCGCCGGCTTCGCCTTGGCCGGACCGGCCGTCGCGCCGGCTTTGGCGCAGCAGCCGCAGCCGGTGCCGACCGGGGCCACGCCGCCTTACGGGCCGCCGATCACGCTCGATCAGGCCAAGCGCGTCATGGCGGCCGCCGAGCTCGAGGCGGCCAAGAATTCCTGGCAGGTCGGCATCACCATTCTCGATTCCGGCGGCAACATCGTGATGTTCCACAAGATCGATAACGCGCAGCTCTCCGCCATCACCACGTCGGAGGGCAAGGCGCGCACCGCGCTCGAATTCAAGCTGCCGAGTAAGGCGCTCGACGACGCCATCGCCAATGGCGGTGCCGGCATGCGGCTTCTGGCGCTCAAGGACATCACGCCGCTGCAAGGCGGCATCCTGGTCGAGGTCGACGGCAAGATCATCGGCGCCATCGGCGTCTCCGGCGCACTGTCGGTGCAGGACGAGCAGGTCGCCAAAGCCGGGGCCGACGCGCTGGGCAAACCGGGCTTGTAAGTCTTTCTGTTATCTTGCTGCCAATCCGGCCTTCAGCGCTGTCGCCGCGGCGGCATAGCCGCCCTGCGCGCCGTCGATGAAATGCACGTGATCGCTCTTCGTCGGCGACGGCGTGAAGCAGGTCATCATGGCGGCGTGCTGCCGATGCAGACCGTAATTCGCCGTTCCCGCCGCCGCCGCGAGCCGCCGCTCCAGCGTGTCGGCGAGTTCCGGCGTGCAGTCGATGATCATGCGCAGCCCGTCGTCGAATTTGCGGAAATCGGAATTCTCGACGACCTGGCGCAGATAAGTCGCCGGCACGAAATCGCCGACGCGCACGCCGGAGCGCATGACCAGGAAGTAGAACAAGGTGCGGGCCAGCACGCGGGCGCGCCTGAAGCCGCCGCCGGGCAGCGTGTGGGTTTCCAGCGCCAAGCCCTGCGGCGGCCAGCCGAGCTTCGGGCCGCTGGCCGGCACCGGCTCGCCGGCCTCGGGACTATTTTCGACCAGCGCCACGATATCCTCGGTGAGCGCGCGAAACGCGGCGGGATCGGCGCCGGCCGCCGGCATCACCAGCACCGCGAGAATAAGTCCACGCGCGGCCCGGAATTCCTCGAACCGGCACGACAGGCCGGTCAGATCGGGCCAACTTCCGGGCGGCGCCGGGGCGATGGCAAATTCGCCGCGCTTGACCGCGGCGTCGGCCCAGGCGAGGCCGCCGCCGGCGAACATCGCATAGGACAGGTTCTCCGACGGCCCGTAACGCGCCACCCGCACATCGAGCCTTTGACGGCGGATGGGGGCGAGCGGGATCAGGGCCACCCGCAAAGTCAGCCCAAGCTCGCCGTCGGCCCAGGCCGCAGTCGCCGCGAGCGCTGCGCGCGCCGCGGCGGTGTCGCCGGGCGATACCGCGAAGCTCGCGCCATCGCCGCCGAATACGAACGGAAATTCGCGTCCGCCGAGCGCATTGGTCAGCGCAGCGATCACCGCGGCGCCGGCCATGTTGACCGCCTTGTAGCGCTTCTCCGCGATCGCCTTGGTAGAAGCCACCACGTCGGCGATGCCGATCGTCCAGCCCTCCGGCAGCGGCGTATAGCGGCCGGCGTCCATCAGGCTGCGAAATCCGCGCCGCACCGGGACGGAGGCGTAAAAGGCGTCGCTGTCGCTGCCTGCGGTCATGGTCTAGCCAATCGGAGACAATATACGTATCAGGCGTGTCTTAGTTTCGGGCGTCATTGCCGGGCTTTACCCGGCAAACCATGCTGCGCTGAGGGCCACTTATGCCTTGCCGTCAGGCCTGCATGCTCCGATCTTCAGCGTGGATACGCGGGTCAACGGGGTCCCCGTCGCGTTTGCGCGACGGGGGCTCCCGTCCCGCGTATGACGAGTTGGTAGAATTCCATGGCGAAAAGAAAAACCGGCACGGTAAATTCGGACGTCGCCGCCCTCGTGCCCGACGACCAAATCCTCGCTAGCAATCTGACGCTGCACGAGCTGTTTCAGAAGCAGACCGCGGTCATGCTGGAGCGCGCCGATCTCTCCGAAGAGCAGAAGCAATCGATCCGCATCGCCATGAGCTGCCCCTGCTGCGGGGCGGGCGGGTTTTCGTTCACGGCGAAACTGAAGCGGGGGAAGTGAACACGTTCACTAGGCGGCCAGCAGCGATCTAAGCGCCTCCAATTGCGTTTTTCTCGTCGGAAGTATTCGCGCTAAGTAATCTCGATAGGTCGCCAATGCAATCACACGACCTTGATCCGCCGTGCAGTCTAGTAGTTTGTAAATCTCGTGCCGAAAGAATGCAGCCGGGCCAATGTAGGATGTCCGGCCGCCCCAACCAGTGCTGACCCGCAACTCCCCGCCGCGCCACATGAACCCGATGTAACGAAACAGCCCGCAGACCAGCCGCGTTCCTGCTACGGGGCGATCATTCCGCAAGGAGGAGATCGCCAATGAAATCTCAAACCACAATAACGCTAGCCGCGGCAGTGCTGCTGGCCGGCGCCACGCTCTCCGTCGTTCCGGCTTCGGCGGCGCTGTTTTCGTCGTCGGCGCCGAAGGCGAGCGATAGCCTGACTTTGTCGAACTCAGGATCAGAAGACGGCGTGGAACGATCTCAACGGCGCCAAGGCGTCGAACGCGCCGGCGAGCTTCCAGCCCGCGACGAGCTCGGCGATCCCGAGCACGCTGACGGTTCACGCGATCCCGGCAAAAACGGCCAGCGCCGTTCCCACGCTGCGGCCGTATGACTATGCCAAGGTCAACGGTAAGCTTCTGATCGTCAACCCGCACGACATGATGATCGCCGAGGTGATCACGGGCTAACCGCGCTCGCGGCCGAGCCGGACGGCATTGCCGCAAAGAAGCGCCCGGCGTTGAACAACGCCGGGCGTGGCCATGTTCGCACACCGGGTCCTGCGGAGACGCGGGGAGCTTCAGCGCGGCGGCGTTATTCCGCCGCTTCCGCCTGTAGATTGACCGTTGAATCGGCGAGCTCGGTGAGCGATTCGTCGGTGTCCTTCTCTTCCGTCAGCGTCTCGTCGAGCAGGCTTGCGGCTTCGTCCAGTCCCATCTGCTCGGCCCAGCGCTTCAAAGTTCCGTAGCGCGCGATTTCGTAATGCTCGACCGCCTGCGCGGAGGAGATCAGGCCCGCATCCAGCGCCGGTGCGCCCTTGAACTCCTTCATGATCTCGGAACCTTCCTCGATGATGCCCTCGATCGCCTCGCATTTCTTGCCCTTCGGTGCGGTGTCGATCAGCCGGAACACTTTTTCCAGCCGCTTCACCTGACCTTCGGTTTGCTTGAGGTGCTTTTCAAAAGCGCCCTTGAGGTCCTCGGACTGCGCGGCCTTGGCCATCTTGGGCAGGGCTTTGAGGATTTTGTTTTCGGCGTAGTAGATGTCTTTCAGCGTGTCTTCGAACAGATCGTCGAGCGTCTTCTCTTTAACGGCCATCGCGATACTCCTGGCGATTTGAGTTGATATGGCTCAACTCGACCCCGATGGCTTGGTTCCTGCTCCGGCGGCATGCATCGCGGGCCGCGCGCTTGGCGCTGGCCGTAACCATCAAATGACGTGAGCGTCGCGAGCGGAGTGCTCGCGATATCTGCCGCCGGGCCGGCGACGCGCGTGCCGGCTAGTGCTTCTTGCCGTACGCGTTGGCGGGCGGCGACTGGCTATGCATGCCGGCGAAGGGCGAGGGGGCGGCGGCGCCCTTTTTCTTGTTTTTGTCCTGCTTCGGCTTCTTCTTTTCCTTGTTGCTTCGCATTTGACCTTTCGCCATGGCGGCCTCCGGGTTCGCGCCGGGTGATTCGCAAGCGCGTGGCGCAATTTATCCCATCTGACCGGCATAGCGATATCGCGCCAGAAGCCGGGCCGGGGATTATCGTGGTCCCGGCTTTTAGCCCGTCGTGCGGAATTGAAACGGTTTACCGCCCGCGTGGCTTGAAACCGCCGCGCATGCCGGGGCGGCCCAGCGTCGAACGCGGGCCGGCACTGTCACGCTTTCCGGGGATCGATTCCACACCCGGTCCCATCTCATCGAGATTGGGCTTGCGCGGCGCGTTCCGGCCACTTGCCCGATGCGGCGCCACTTCGTGATAAAGCGCAATCCCCATTTCATCGAGCCTGGGCTTGTGGACTTTGCCGGCGGTCGAGCGGTCGGGCCTCACCCCGCCGCGCTGCGGACGGCGACCGTCTCCCGCGCGGGGCGAAGGTAGGAACTTTGCCGTGGGGTCGTCGGTGACGGCGAGCTCGGTGGTGCGCAGGCGCTTGATCTCGTCGCGCAGACGCGCGGCCTCCTCGAAGTCGAGATCGGCGGCGGCGGCGCGCATGCGGGTTTCGAGGTCGCCGATCACCGCCTGGAAATTATGGCCGATGGTGGCGGCTTCCTCGAACTCGCCTTCGCCGGTGCCGGCGGCAATCAGCACGTGGTCGCGCTCATAGACGCTGTTGAGAATGTCGCCGATGCCCTTGCGCACGCTTTCGGGCGTGATGCCGTTCTCGGTGTTGTAGGCTTCCTGCTTCTCGCGCCGGCGGCTGGTTTCCGCCATGGCGCGCTCCATCGAGCCGGTGATTTGGTCGGCATAAAGGATGACGCGGCCGTCGATGTTGCGCGCGGCGCGGCCGATGGTCTGCACGAGAGAGGTTTCGCTGCGCAGAAAGCCCTCTTTGTCGGCGTCGAGAATGGCGACCAGCGCGCATTCCGGAATATCGAGGCCCTCGCGCAGCAGATTGATGCCGACCAGTGCGTCGAACGCGCCGAGGCGGAGGTCGCGGATGATCTCGATGCGCTCGATGGTGTCGATGTCGGAGTGCATGTAGCGGACGCGAATGCCCTGCTCATGCAAATATTCGGTCAGATCCTCGGCCATGCGCTTGGTCAGCACCGTGACCAGCGCGCGGTAACCGGCCTGGGCCACCTGCCGCACTTCGCCGACCAGATCGTCGACCTGGGTGCGCGCCGGCCGTATGTCGACCGGCGGATCGATCAGCCCGGTCGGGCGGATCACTTGCTCGGTGAACACGCCGCCGGATTCGTTGATCTCCCACGGGCCGGGCGTTGCCGACACGGCGAGCGTCTGCGGCCGCATCGCGTCCCATTCCTCGAAGCGTAGCGGCCTGTTGTCCATGCAGGAGGGCAGGCGGAAGCCGTACTCGGCCAGCGTCGCCTTGCGGCGAAAGTCGCCGCGATACATGCCGCCGAGCTGCGGCACGGTGACGTGGCTCTCATCGACGAACACCAGCGCATTGTCCGGCACGTATTCGAACAAAGTCGGCGGTGGCTCGCCGGGCTTGCGGCCGGTCAAATAGCGCGAATAGTTTTCGATGCCGGCGCAAGCGCCGGTCGCCTCCATCATTTCCAGATCGTACAGCGTGCGCTGCTCGAGCCGCTGGGCTTCGAGCAAACGGCCGGCGGCATTGAGCTGCTCCAGCCGCTGCCGCAATTCGAGTTTGATGGCGGAAATCGCCTGCAGCAGCGTCGGCCGCGGTGTCACGTAGTGCGAATTGGCGTAGATTTTGACGAATTCCAGCTCGTCGGTCTTTTGCCCGGTGAGCGGATCGAATTCGTGGATCGATTCCACCTCGTCGCCGAACAGCGACACCCGCCAGGCGCGATCCTCATAGTGCGCGGGAAAGATTTCGATCACATCGCCGCGAACCCGGAAAGAGCCGCGAAAAAAATCGCCGCCGGAGCGCTTGTATTGCAGCGCCACCAGGTCGGCGAGCAGTTGGCGCTGATTAAGCTTCTCGCCGCGCTTGATGGTGAAGGTCATCGCCGAATAGGTTTCGACCGAGCCGATACCGTAAATGCAGGACACCGAAGCAACGATGATGACGTCGTCACGCTCCAACAGCGCGCGCGTCGCCGAGTGGCGCATGCGGTCGATCTGCTCGTTGATCGAGGAATCTTTCTCGATATAGGTGTCGGTGCGCGGGATATAGGCTTCCGGCTGGTAGTAGTCGTAATAGCTGACGAAATATTCGACGGCGTTGTCGGGAAAGAAATTCCTGAACTCGCCGTAGAGCTGCGCCGCCAGTGTCTTGTTCGGCGCCAGGATCAGCGCCGGGCGCTGCGTCTCCTCGATCACCTTGGCCATGGTGAAGGTCTTGCCAGAGCCGGTGACGCCGAGCAGCACTTGGGTGCGGTCGTTGCGCCGCGCGCCTTCGACGAGGTCCTTGATCGCCGTCGGCTGATCGCCCTTGGGGTCGAAATCGGATTTGATGACGAGCTTGCGGCCGCCTTCGGATTTGTCCGGCCGCGGCGGCCGGTGCGGCGTCCATAACGGCTGGGCGCGGAATTCGTCGCGGCCCTCCCGCAGCAAACGGTCGAGCGACTGCTGGCTCGCCGCGCTGCCGAAGGCGCCGATGCCGCCTTCGATGGGCGCGGGACGCGCCCGGCGCGATCGGTTCTCGTCGCCGTATCTGATCACCCCGGCGGTGTCGCTGGCTTCATCCGGCTCGTCGATGCCCAAGGCTTTAGCCAGATCGGGATCGAGCTCGCCGGGCGATACCGGTGTCTTGCCAGTGTAACGCTGCTGCGGCGGCTCGCCAAAACCGCGGGCCACTGAGGCGCGGGCCCGATGCGCATTGGCGAAGTCGGCGCGGCGGTCCCAGGAATTGTCGGGCGGCTGCTGCAGCCCGGTCTGCGCGCCGATCCCGGCCGTGCCTTGGCCGATGGCCGGATTGAGCAGGTCCGCCAGTGAATTGTCGAGCACCGGCATATCCGGCCGCGACGCCTTGGCGCGGGTCGGCTTGGCCGGGTCTTTCTTGGAATGCTTGGCGGGATCGCGCTGTTTCGGGCCTTTCGCCATGGGCAGAATATGGGGCGAGTCCGGCAGCGAGGAAAGTGACGACTTCACTCGAACTTGATGCCTGCCCGCGCGATCACCTCGCCCCATTTCTTGGAATCCGAAGCGATCACGGCGGCGAATTCCTCGGGCGTGCCGCCCGCCGGCTCGTCGCCGATGGCGGCGAAGCGGGCCTTGAACTCGCCCGACTGGATTGCCCGGTTGATCGCCGCATTGAGCTTGTCGACGATCGGCCGCGGTACGCCGGCCGGCGCGATGACGCCGCTCCAGGTCGGCGCCGAATAGCCCGGCACGCCGGCCTCGGCCACGGTCGGCAACAAGGGAAATGCCGGCGAGCGATGATCGCCGGTCACCGCCAGCGCGCGCACCGCGCCCGAGCGCGCGAACGGCGCGATCGAGTTGAGGCTCTCGAACATCAGCTGCACGCGCCCGGCGATGAGATCGTTGATGGCGGGAGCGCCGCCTTTATAGGGCACGTGGACAATGTTGGTTCCGGTCATGAACTTGAACAGTTCGCCGCCGACATGCCCGGGCGAGCCATTGCTCGACGACGCGTTGGAAAGTTTGCCCGGATTCTGCTTGGCATAAGCGATCAGCTCCTTGACCGACTGAAATGGCGTCGTTGGCGATACCGCGAGGAGCAGCTGGCCGCGCGTCACCAGCGCGATCGGCTGAAAATCGCGCGCGATGTCGTAAGGCAGGTCTTTGACTAGATGCGGGCTGATGGCGAGCGCGCCGATCGGCCCCATGCACAGCGTGTAGCCGTCAGGCGCCGCTTTCGCCGTGAGATCGAGACCGACTGTCAGCGCGCCGCCCGGGCGGTCATCGACAACGATTTGTTGGCCGATCTCCTGCGTCAGCGGCGCGGCGAGAATGCGCGCCACCGTGTCGGTGGCGCTGCCGGCCGCTTGCGGCACGATGAGATGGATCGGCCGGTCGGGATATTGCGCCGCCGGTGTGGCGAAGGCGCACGCAAGCAGAATCAAGATTGACCAAAGTCGAAGCATCGCGGCTGCCCTCTTCGCCGTCATGCCCGGCTTCATGCCGGGTATCCACGTCTTTAGCGAGTCACGATGTTAAAGTCGTGGATGGCCGGGACAAGCCCGGCCATGACGCGCTAGGCTGCGACGAGGGAGAAAGCGCTCATGTCCGCATTCGATTTCGCGCCGCTCTTGGCGCCTGGGCTGCCGCCGCCGGCGGCGAAATGGAACGGCCTCGCCAAGTACAGTTTCGTCGGCGGCAACAACGACCCGGGCCAGGTTCCCGTCGAGGCGCTGATCAAGGCGATGAGCGACGTGCTGGCGCGCGAGGGCAAGGACCTTGCGACGTACGGTCTCGCCAGCGGCCCGCAGGGTTATCGTCCGCTGCGTGAATTTCTGGCGCAAAAGCTCAAGCGCAGCGCCGGCATCGCTTGCGGTCCCGACGATATCCTGATCACCTCCGGTTCGCTGCAGGCGCTCGATCTCGTCAACGGCATCTTTCTGGCGCGCGGCGACACCGTGATCATCGAGCAGGAATGCTATCAGGGCTCGATCAACCGCCTGACCAGGCTCGGCGTCAACGCCATCGGCATCCCGCTCGACCGCGACGGTATGCGCATGGATGCGTTGGCATCGGCGCTCGCCGATCTCAAGCGCCGCGGGGTGCGGCCGAAATACATCTATACCATCCCGACCGTGCAGAATCCGACCGGCACGATCTTGAGCGAGGCGCGCCGCCACGAATTGTTGCGCTTGGCTTCCGAATACGGCGTGCCGATCTTTGAGGACGACTGCTATGCGGATCTGATCTGGGACGGCAAACGGCCACCCGCGCTCTACGCCATGAGCAAAGACGTCGGCGTCATCCATATCGGCTCGTTCTCCAAGTCGATCGCGCCGGCGTTGCGCGTCGGCTACATCGTCGCCGAATGGGCGTTACTGTCACGCATGCTGGCGATCAAATCCGACGCCGGTTCCGGCGCGCTCGAGCAGATGGTGCTCGGCGATTATTGCCCGGCGCATTTCGATAGCCATGTGCCGGAACTGACGCGCGGCTTGCGCGCCAAGCTCGAAACCATGATGGATGCGCTCAACGAGCATTTCGGCACGGCGGCCGAGTTCGACGATCCAAAAGGCGGCATCTTCCTCTGGGTCAAGCTGCCGGATCAGGTCGACACGCTCAAGCTCTGCCAAGCGGCTCTGGCCGCCGGTGTCGCCATCAATCCGGGCCCGGAATGGTCGGTCGACAAAGGCTACAGCAAAAGCCGCACGCGGCTGTGCTTCGCCAGCCCGACGCACGCGGAAATTCGCGAGGGAATCGCTATGCTTGCCGAGGTCTGTCGCCGCGAATTCGGCGTGCCGACGCGCAGCGCCAACGTAGCGCGGGCCTAAAACCCGCGCAGCACCTGCGCGACGTGCTCGACTTCTGGCGGCGAAGCGAAGCAATGCGCGACTAGCTTGCGCCATTCCTGAAAATCGGGTGAGCCGCGGAAATCTTGGGTGTGGTTCTCGACCGTCTGCCAGGCGACGAACAGGCGATAGCGTTCGGGTTTTTCGACCGAACGCCGCAGCTCCATGGCGCGGCAGCCCTTGGCGCGCTTGAAGATCGGCGCAGCCTGTTTCACGCCGGCCTCGAACTCCGCTTCCATGCCGGGCTTGACTTCGATCTGGGCAATTTCGGTGATCATGATTGGCTCTTGACTCGGTTCCTCTGGCGGGAAGGCAAGCCTAGCATGCTTTAGAGCTTCACGTCGCCCTTATCGGTTTGGTTCCGCCGGCGCTCGTTCTTGCGCGGGAAGCCGGACAACAGCGCTCTTTCACCTGTTTTTTACCGCTCGTCGGCACTGTCCGCATATGTCCTTATTCTCGGCACATACCGGAATTGCGGCCGGAACCCCCCCTTCCGACCCGACAACGGTCGACGACTTTTACGGTAAATGGACGGTCGCCGCCGCTGTCTTCTTCGTAACACTCGAAATCTTTTATCTTGTCTTTGCCGGCCTGCCGCCGATCGGCAAACCCTGGGTGGACGGCACGCATTTCGTCCTCGGGCGCGACTTCCTCAATACCTGGATGGGTGGCCGCTCGGCTTTTTTCGGCGGGCCGGCGCCATGGTTCGATTTGCGGGTTTACAATGAAGCGCTCCAGCACATGCTCGGGACCGATTATCTGGAGCATTACTGGTCGTATCCGCCGCATTTGATGCTCTTCATCTGGCCGTTCGGGCTCATGCCGTATTTGCCAGCCTACATCGCATGGTGCGCGGTTGGGGTCGCACTCTATCTGTTCGCTTGCTCCAGCGTTGTCCCGCGCGAGCGGCTCATGTTTCTCGCTGTGGCGCCCGGCATTGCGGTGTGTATTTTCTTCGGTCAGAACGGTTTCTACACTGCGGCGCTCTTGATCGGCGGCCTGCTTTGCCTTGATCGACGGCCGGTGCTCGCCGGCGTGCTGTTCGGCATTCTTACCATCAAGCCGCAGATGGGCATGTTGCTGCCGGTGGTCCTGCTGCTCGAGCGGCGGTGGGTGACGATCGCGTCAGCGGTCGCGACCACGGCGGTGCTGGTCGTGGCGACCGCGATGCTATTCGGCTGGAACATATGGTTCGAGTTCTGGCAGAAGGTCGTGCCGCAACAGCAAGCACTGATGACGACCGGGGGCGGCGTGCTGTATGCCGTGATCTCTTCGGTGTTCTACGGCGGGCGTCTCTGGGACTTCCCTCTGAATGTCGATTGGGCGATGCAGTGGTTCGTCTCTGCGCTCGCTTTCGGCGCCGTCATCTGGACCTATTGGAAACCTCGCGATCCGGCGCTCTCACTTGCGCTTCTCATCACCGCGACCTTCCTCTTTACGCCTTACATTCTCAACTACGACATGGTGGTTTTCGGGTTCGTGATCGTTCTGTTGCGCGACCGCGGTGACATTACGATGCGCGACCACTGGCTTTTGGTGATCGTCTGGACGCTGCCGGTCACGATGATGCTGGCAGCCGTTGTATGGATTCCGCTGGCGCCACTGGTTTTGATCGCGTTCGCGATCTGGCTGTTGTGCCTTTTGGTGCTGAGCGACGGTCATCCGGTGCGGCCGCTGCCGGGGCGAGCCGCGACCGTTTCGGCCTGACGCCATTCGGTTCCGATCCGGCCGCGCGATCGCGCGCCGCGCCGGTCGGCGGCGGTGCGAATACCTCACCATGGGCGCCAACTGGGGTTTCTCGACGCGTTATGTCGGTAATAACCATGACACCCGGCCGCGGTCGGCTGCCGCGATTGCATGATTTACCGAATGGCAACGCAAAGTCGTTTCTCTGCGGTTATGGCTTGGCTCCCGAACCCGACGGCGGCCCGGAATTTCGGCGCCCGCGCCCTGTTGCGCGGTCGTGCGCTCGTCCCGTCGTGGGGGTTGATTGAGCGGATAGCTCGCTGCTACGTCGCGGCGGCGATGTTTGTCTATGTCGCCGATCTGCTGCGGCAGACACCCGACCATCTGACCAACGGCGCCGGCCGTCCGTTCGGCGACGATTTCGTCAATTTCTGGTCCGGTCCGTTTCTGGCGTGGCACCACCGGGCCGGCGAAATCTACAATTTTGACGCCTTCCACGCTTTCCAGCAGAGCATCGTCGGGGAGCATCTCCAGGGCTACAATTACAGCTATCCGCCAGTGCTGCTGGTATTGACGGCGCCGCTTGCGCTCATTCCGTACCTTCCCGGGCTGGTGCTTTGGCTGTCCGCCGGCTGGTTTGCCTTTTATCGCGCATTGCGCCTGAACATGCCGGACGGCCGCACGCTGCTTCTCGCTTTGGCGACGCCAGCGGTTTTCATCAACGCCGTTGCGGCACAGAACGGAACCTGGACCGCGGCGCTGTTCGGCGGCGGGCTGGCTCTGCTGGACCGGCGGCCGTTTCTTGCCGGCAGCCTCCTCGGGCTGTTGATCTGCAAGCCGCAGCTCGGGATTCTGATACCCATCGCTCTTCTCGCAGGACGGCGCTGGCGGCCCGCGGTCGCTGCCATGGCGACGGCCGGTGGCCTCATCGCCGTGAGCTTGATCTGGCTCGGCCCCGACATCTACGGCGATTTTCTGCAACGGCTGGCATTGATCAGGCACTTCAGCCTCGAAGATGGGACCGGTGTATGGCATCGCTCGCTGTCGGTCTTCGTCGCGGCGCGCCGGCTCGGCGCCGATTTGCAGACGGCCTATGTGGTGCAAGCAATTGCCGCCGGCTTCGCCGCGCTCGCCGTGGCGGCGCTTTGGTTCCGCGATGCGTCTTCTGGCGTCAGAAACGCGGCGCTTGTTCTTGGCACCTGCCTGGCGACGCCGTATTTGCAGGACTACGACTTGGTGTTCAGCGCTCTGGTCGTGGCTTGGCTGTGGCAAGACGAGGAGGTGCGACGGACGACTGAGTTTCCGCTCTTTCTCGCCAGCGCCGCGCTTCTTCTGATTCCGCTGTTTGCGGCTTCGCTGGCGCTCGCGACGGGCGTTGAATGGGGACCGCTGTTTATCGCGCCGCTATTCGTCATGACCGTAAAGTGCGGTTTGGTCGAGCGGTCGGCCCTCGAGCCCGCTGCCGCCGAATAGCTAGCCACGCAATCAATCTGGAGTGAGGCCGGATGGCAGCGATGCCCCCGGCCCGCTATCCTATTGCCCTCTGCAAGGGTAAGGCTTGCGCGGTATCACCCCCATCAAAGGTTTGTCATGATCGACGTACATTACTGGACCACGCCGAACGGCCACAAAGTCACGATTTTCCTTGAGGAAGCCGGGCTCCCCTACAAGATCATTCCGATCAATATCGGCAAGGGTGAGCAGTTCAAGGCGGAGTTTCTGGCGGTGTCGCCGAACAACCGCATTCCCGCCATCGTCGATCACGCGCCGGCCGACGGCGGCAAGCCGCTCTCAGTGTTCGAGTCCGGCGCCATCCTGCTGTATCTCGCCGACAAGACCGGCAAGTTCATTGCCAAGGACTTGCGAGAGCGCACGGCGGCGCTGGAATGGCTGTTCTGGCAGATGGGCGGGCTCGGCCCGATGTCGGGCCAGAACAATCACTTCAGCAACTATGCGGTCGACAAGATCCAATACGCGATGGATCGCTACCGCAACGAGGTCAACCGGCTCTACGGCGTGATGAACAAACGGCTCGCCGATCACCCGTTTCTCGCCGGCGACTATTCGATCGCCGACATGGCTTGCTATCCCTGGGTCGTGCCGTGGGAGCGCCAGAGCCAGAACATCGCCGACTTTCCGCATCTCAAGCGCTGGTTCGAGGCGATCAAGGCGCGGCCGGCGGTGGTCAAGGCTTACGAATGGACGCCGAAGATCAATCCCAACCAGGGCGGCATCCGCACCGCCGAAGAGCGCGCGATTCTGTTCGGTCAGACCTCGCAGTCAGTGACGCAGGCGGCGGCAAAGGCGTGATCGTCTGCCGTGGCGGGTGCCCCGCCGCGTTTGTCCGGCGGGGCGACCCGGCCGGAGAAGAAAGGCATGGTTGGCCTCCGAGCCGCTGCAGAAAAAATTGCCGGCCCCGTGCCCTTTTCCGGCCGCAGCGGCGTTATGCATTTGTGTGCATCACTTCTCGCGTACCCATAAAGTGACGGAATCTCCGAAAACGGCTCGCCTTGAGAATGACCTGTCAGCCGTTGTTCGCGTTCGCGCGACAGGCAAGCCGAGCGAGATCGCGACAATCAAACAGGCGATTTCCTTCATCGATCGCCACGTCCATCCCGATCTGGCGCGACTGCCCCGCTGGACATTCGCGCGGGCGCTCCTGGAAGAGGCGGCGAAAACACGAAAGTCGCGAGACGTAAATGCCGCGTTCCGCCAATTCAAACAGGCGCTCAGCAACGAAAAGTGGCTCGACGAAACGATTTAAAGGATGAGCCCGAAGAGGGCTGCGCTTGGACGGATTTCCCCGCCAAAGTCAAAAGGCGCGTAGGCCGTTTTCAATCTCGCTTGAGGTGGCAAGAATCCGCCAAAGCAGCGCTAATCCTGCCGCACGATCACCTTGGTGCCGACCGGCACGCGGTCGTAGAGGTCCGAGACGTCGTCATTGACCAGCCGGAAGCAGCCGGACGAGACGGCTTGGCCGATGGTCTCGGGCGCATTGGTGCCGTGGATGCGATACACGGTGTTGCCGAGATACATGGCGCGGGCGCCGAGCGGATTGCCGGGGCCGCCGGCCATGAAGCGCGGCAAATAAGGCTGGCGCTCGATCATTTCCGGCGGCGGCCGCCAATCGGGCCACTCGGCTTTTTTGCTGACCCGCAACAGCCCCTGCCAGGTGAAGCCGTCACGGCCGACGCCGATGCCGTAGCGGATCGCATGGGTTGAATCCTGGATCAGATAAAGATGCCGCTCCTGGGTATCGATAATGATGGTGCCAGGCGGTTCCAGCGAACGGTAGAACACCATCTGCTTCTTGAACTCTTCCGGCAGATTGGCGTCGGAATTACCGTGATCGATGCCCGGATCGACGTCGGGCGCCGTGACCGGGTATTGAAACACCGCCGGCTGGTTTTGCGCGAACAATTGCTGTGCCGACAGCTCCGCCGACGTCGCGCACAGGAGCGTAGCCGATTGCGGCGGCCAGTGCGTGCCAGTGCTGTGTTCGTCCCAGCCTCGTCATGGCGCTATTGTCGTCCCAGCGATGCGGCGGTTCAAGGCCCGGATTTGCGCGCCGCCGCAACGCGACCAGGCTCGGCTATTGCGACATGCCGCCGACATAACCGGCAATCTTCCAGCCGCCGGCGTCCTTCATGTAGCACATCTCGTCGCCGCCGAGCGGTGACAGCTGCGGGGCGTCGATATAGCCGGATTTGCCGGATGGCGTCGCCACATGCAGCAGGAACGGCTGATCGGGATTGGTCGGCTGGCTCGAATCCGGCAACACCCGGATCAAGGTCATGCCGAGCTTCTCGATGACCGGCGAGCTCGACTGCGCCTCCGCGTGCACATCGACGCCGCCATTGATCGGGTAGCCCCACTCAGCCGGATCGGTGCCGGTCGACTCGATGAGCGATTGGAAGGCTTTGGAGTCGATGGTCGGTCCGGCCGGCGCGCAGAGGACGCCTTTCTGCTCCGGCAACTCGGCCGCCGTCGGCTCGTTGGCATAGCCATTGAGCACGTCCCAGCCCGAGCCGTCCTTGGCGTCGAGATTGATCGCCTTGGCGAGATTGTCGATGCCGGCTTTGTGCTTGTCGGCGAGATCGTGGTCCTGCACCCAGAAAAAGTTCTGCGCCACGATCATGTGGGCGAGCGCGGCGCGATCTTTTTTGGCGACCACGTCGGCAAGCTGTTTGCGGAAGGCGACGAAATCCGGATCGCTGTCTGCAGCCGGCGGCGCTACCGCGACCGGTTGGTAGGGCTTGATCGGCGGCGGTGGCGGCGGTTGCAGCCCGCCGCCGGGAAGGTTCAAGCCCTGCTGCGCGGCGACGGGTGCCGCAGCCAGCGTCGCGGTCATGACAGCGGTCAAACTCAACGCGGCGACAACAAGCGGACGGCGCATCGGAAAAATCTCCGGTTCGGGATCGGCGCGACAGGCCGTCGATAATAGCGAATTACGACGTCGCTGCGGCGGTCCGTCGCACCCGCCATGATTTTCGCCGGCCGTCAAGCCGGGCCACCCCGGGGCGTCCAATGCCGGGGCGTCCAATGCCGGAGCGCCTAAAGCCAGGTACGGGAACGCCGAACCGGCTGAGCCGTTGGCTGGCTGCGGTATTAATGCGGGCGCCCGATTCGTTGTCCCAAGCGATTAGCGAAAGCAGGTGATCATGCCAGCGGTGACGGTATCTCCCTACGTCCTCCCGATCGTATTGTTGATCGGCTCCAACGCCTTCATGACCGCGGCCTGGTACTGGTATTTGCGGTTCAAGGATGTACCGCTTTGGCAGGTCATCCTGATCAGCTGGGGTCTCGCCTTCTGCGAATATTGCCTGTCGGTGCCGGCGAACCGCTACGGCAACGCGGTCTATTCGGCGGCCCAGCTGAAGACCATCCAGGAGGTGGTCACGCTGTCGATGTTCGGCGTGTTTTCGGTGGTCTATCTGCACCAGGACGTCACCTGGAACCAGATGATCGGCTTCGCCTTCATCGCCCTCGGAGCATTCTTTGTGTTCCGGGCGCCGATCTGATGCCGCTCGCCGTGTCGCGTGGGTTCAAGGCGACGTCGGCAAAGCGGCGCTCGCTTTTCGCGCTCAACGCGCTCAACTTTTTCATGGCCGACGTGCAGGGCGGCCTCGGGCCGTTCCTCGGCGTTTTTCTGCAAGCGCGGCACTGGACGCCGGCGGAGATCGGCGTCGTCATGACCGTCGGCGGCATTGCCGGCATGGCGGTTACCACGCCGATCGGCGCGCTCGTCGATCGTACCTCTTGGAAACGCGCGATGGTCGTCGTGAGCGCGCTCGTCATCACGGCGGCATCGATCGCAACGCTCGCCTGGCCGGACATGATCGTGGTCAACGCCGCGCAAGTCGCGACCGGGATCGCCGGTGCGGCGGCCGGCGCTGCGATTGCCGCGATCACGCTCGGACTGGTGCGCCAGCGCGGCTTTGCCCATCAGCTCGGCCGCAACCAGGCCTATAATCATTCCGGCAATGTGGTGGCGGCGGCCTTGGCCGGTCTGACCGGATATTTCTTCGGCTTGGGTGCGGTTTTTGCCGTGCTGTCGATTATGGCTGTGTTCTCGGTCGCCGCGGCAATTGCCATCGATCCGCGACAGATCGATCACCGGGCGGCGCGCGGCGCGGCGGAGCATGACGGCGAAGGCGTTGCGGGATTTACAGTGCTGCTGCAGTCGGGCCCCCTCCTCGTACTCGGCGCAACGCTGACCTTGTTTCATCTCGGCAATGCGGCGATGCTGCCGCTGCTCGGCCAGGCGGTGGTGGCGCATGGCGGCGGCAATCCCAGCGCTTTCACCGGTGCGACCATTGTGGTTGCCCAGGTCACTATGATCCCGGCCGCGCTGCTCGCCGCGCGGCTCGCGGAGACGCGCGGCTACTGGCTCGTCTTTTTGGCCGCGCTCGTCGCATTGCCGGTGCGTGGGGTTATCGCGTCGCTGGTGAGCGGGCCATGGGGATTGGGACCGGTGCAGATTCTCGACGGCGTCGGCGCCGGAGTCTTGGGCGTTGCAGTGCCCGGCTTGGTGGCGCGCATCCTGTCCGGGACCGGCCGGGTCAATGCCGGACTGGGAGCGGTGATGACGCTGCAAGGCGTCGGTGCGGCGCTGAGCCCGACCGTAGGCGGCATCGTCGCCGAGCGCTTCGGTTACCCGGCGGCCTTTTTGGCGCTGGGCGCCATTGCGGTGGCCGCGCTGGCGCTCTGGCTCGTGGCGCGGCCGGTGATGGCCGCGCCCTGCGCCAACCAGGTGGCGAGCGAAGAAAAACGCGCCGCCTGACGAACGCTTCCGCGCCACGCACGAGGACTGCCGCACTAGGACGGCGTGGACTCGATGCCGAAATGGTCCGCCAGGCTGCGTTGCAATTGGTCGACGGTGTAGGGCTTCGGCAGCACCGCCGACCCTTTGACGAACATCGCCATCATGCCGTCGGTCACCCCTTGGCCCGTGGTGTAAAGCACCTTGAGCTCGGGCCGGCGCTCGACCGCCTGCTTCGCCAGTTCGAGACCGGCATGAAGATCGCCGTGCAGCCCGATATCGGTGAACAGGAGGTCGACATGCGCGGTGACGTCGAGCGCGGCCAAGGCCTCCTCGGCGGTTGCCGCCGAGACGGTCTGATGCCCTTGTTCTTGCAAATAGGATTCCGCGAGGACACGGACCTGCTCCTCGTCTTCCACGATCAAGACTATTGCCATTGCCGGCCCACCCGCGCCCTTGGTTACGTTAAATGACATAGGGCGAGTTGGTTCCTCAATCACTTCGCAAAACGTCGCTTGGCGGCCGCGCAGGGAGGGCGGTAACCCGATACGGTTTCTCAGTATGATTTTGGCAGTCCAAGCACTCGCTCGGCGATGAAGCAGAGAATGAGCTGCGGCGATACCGGCGCCAACTTGGGAATCATCATTTCGCGGAAATAGCGCTCGACGTGGTATTCCTTTGCGTAGCCATAGCCGCCATGGGTCGCGATTGCGGTCTGACAGGCTTTGAAGCCGGCCTCGGCGGCGAGATATTTTGCCGCATTAGCCGCGGGCGCGCAGGGCAGGCCGTGGTCGTATTGCCAGGCGGCCTTGAGCATCATCAGGTCGGCGGCTTCGAGCTCCATCCAGCACTGCGCCAGCGGATGCTGGATCGCCTGATTCTGCCCGATCGGCCGGCCGAACACCACGCGCTCCTTGGCATAAGCCGTGGCGCGGGCAAGCGCGGCGCGGCCGAGCCCGATCGCTTCGGCGGCGACCAGCACGCGCTCGGGATTTAGCCCGTGCAAAATGTATTCGAAACCGCGGCCCTCTTCGCCGATGCGGTCCGCGGCCGGCACTTCCAGTCCGTCGATGAACAGCGCGTTCGAATCGACTGCCTTGCGGCCCATCTTTTCGATCTCGCGCACCTCGACAAAGCGACGGTCGAGCGCCGTATAGAACAGGCTGAGGCCGTCGGTCGGTCGGCGGCCTTCACCAAACGGCGCAGTGCGCGCCAGAATGAGCATGCGGTCGGCGACTTGCGCGGTCGAGATCCAGATCTTGGCGCCACTGACGACGTATGTGTCGCCGTGGCGTTTCGCCGTGGTTTTGAGCTTTGCGGTTTCCAGGCCGGCGTCCGGCTCTGTAACCGCGAAGCAGGCTTTTTCCCTGCCGGCGACGATCGGCGGCAGCATGCGGCGTTTCTGCTCATCGCTGCCGTACACCACGACGGGATTGAGGCCGAAAATATTCATATGCACGGCCGACGCGCCGGACAGCCCGGCGCCCGAGGCGGTGATGGTGTGCATCAAGACTGCCGCTTCGGACACGCCGAGCCCCGAGCCGCCAAACGCCTGCGGGATGCAGATGCCGAGCCAGCCGCCGTCGGCAATCGCGCGATAGAATTCTTCGGGAAATTCTCCGTCGCTGTCGCGGGCTAGCCAATACTCGTCGCCAAAGCGCGCGCAAATCTTCTCGACCGCGGCACGCACGGATTGTTGCAACTCGGTGAGAGCGAAGTCGATGGCGGTTACTCCGGCTCGCGGTTATTTTTTCTTTTCGGCACTATCAGGCGGTTTCGGCCGCGTGGGCTCGCCGCTGCCGAAGAACCGGCGGTCGGAGCGGGGCTGCGCCGTCTCCAGCGCTTCGGCCTCATTGCTGAACTGCGCTGCTTCGGCAAGCAGACTGTCGGCGGTGGCGAATTGGCCTTGCTCGCGCGCCTTGATGGCCAGCGCCAGCAAACTCTCGGCCCGTTGCCGCAATTCGTCAGCTTCGCTCATTGCCGCCTCCCACGATCGTCGTCAGCGATCTAGGCTGCCGTCATCTCGATAAGCGAGCGTAGCGCGGATTGCACGCAGTGTGAAATCGGGAAGTCTGTCTTTGCGAGCGGCCTGAGCGGTATTACTCCGCCGCCTGCATCCCCTCCGCATCGATGAAGCCGCCAGCCTGGCGCCGCCACAGCGCGGCGTAGTGGCCGCCGTGGGCGAGGAGCTCGCGGTGCGAGCCTTGCTCGATGATGCGGCCATGTTCGAGCACGACGAGACGGTCCATCTGTGCGATGGTGGAGAGCCGGTGGGCGATGGCAATTACGGTCTTGCCCGCCATCAGCGTACCGAGGCTCGATTGGATCGCGGCTTCGACTTCGCTGTCGAGCGCCGAGGTGGCTTCGTCAAACACCAGGATGGGTGCATCCTTGAGGATGACCCGGGCAATGGCGATGCGCTGGCGCTGGCCGCCGGACAGCTTTACGCCGCGCTCGCCGACATGGGCGTCGTAACCGCGCCGGCCCTGCCAGTCTTCCAGATCGAGGATGAAGTCGTGCGCGTGGGCGAGCTTTGCCGCGCGCTCGATCTCCTCAATGCTCGCCGTCGGCCGGCCGTAGCGGATATTGGCGCGGATCGAGCGGTGCAGCAGCGAAGTGTCCTGCGTCACCACCGAGATTTGCGACCGCAGCGATTCCTGCGTTAGGTCGGAAATATCCTGGCCGTCGATCAAGATGGCGCCCTCTTCCAGATCGAAGAAGCGCAGCAAAAGATTGACGACCGTGGATTTACCGGCGCCCGAGCGGCCGACCAGGCCGATCTTCTCGCCGGGCGCGATGGTCAGGTTGAAATTCTGCAGCACGCCGACGTCCCGGCCGTAGCCGAAGCTGACGTTCTTGAACTCGATGCGGCCGGCGGCGACTCGCAGCGGCTTGGCGTCGGCGGGATCGGGCAGCTGCAGCGGCTGCGCGATAGTGATCATGCCCTCTTGCACCACGCCGATATCCTCAAAGATTTCGGTGATGCGCATTGCGATCTGGCGCGATATGTTGGTGAGCTGCAGCGTCAACGGCAGCACCATAGCGATGGCGCCGATCTCGACCTTGCCGTAGCGCCACAGCATAAGCGCCAGCGCACCCGATCCGGCGATCAACAGCGCATTGAGTACGTCGAGAATGCTGGCAAAGGCGGTGAGCAGGCGCTGCGCGGCTTTGAACAGGTCGATATGCTGGTCGACCGCGTTGCGCACATAGCGATCCTCTTCGTTGGCGCGGGCGAACAGCTTGACGGTCAGGATATTGGTATAGCTGTCGACAATGCGTCCCATTAGCGTCGAGCGCGCGATCGAGCTCACCTTGGAGCGCTCGCGCATGCGCGGCACGAAGTAATACAACAGCGCCGCGTAGCTCCCGAACCACAATAGGATCGGCACGGCGAGCCAGCGGTCAGCTGCGGCGGTAAGGCCGACGGCCGAAACGCCATAGACAATAATGTACCAGACGGTGGTAATGGTCGCGGTCAGCGTCGAGCGCACCGATGGGCCGGTCTGCATCACGCGGTTGGAGATGTGGCCGGCGAAATCGTTCTGAAAGAATGCCCAGCTCTGGCGCACCACGTGCCAATGCGACTGCCAGCGGATCATTCCGGTGAACGGCGCGGCGATCGCCTGATTGGTGATGAGATAGCGCGTCAGCATCACCGCCGGGCGCACGATCACCACCACGACCGCCATGCCGACGAGCCACGGCCAGCCGGCCGCAAGGAAGCGATCGGGCGACGTCTTGGTGACCATGGTGACGACATGGCCCATGAACCAGGGCACCGCGCTGTCGGAGAGCGCGACGAACAATTCCACCACGAACAAGGCCGCGAACAGCCACTTCGCCTGGCGGGCAAAGTGCCACAGAAAGGCGATCAGGCCCGGCGGCGGCTCGGGATGTTCCGGGGCCGCCGTCGGCGACAAGAATTGTTCGAAAATTGCAAACATTTTCGGATGGTTACAGGCCTCGCGTAGATGGCGTCAACCGACGCGCCGATCAAGCAGCACTGAGCTCGGGACGGCTTCATGACAGGGTTGCTGACCTTTTAGGCGACAACTTGCCATGTCATCGTTGCGCGAAGCGTGATCCCGAACGGCGAGTACCGGCTGTCGGTAAAGATTACGCGCAAAAAAAATCGGGGAAATGCCAAGGGGAGGTTCCACGATGCGAGCCCGTTTCATCGGTGCGCTTCTCGTGCTCACCGCGCTCTCGCTGGCACGATCGCCGCGCTGGCCGAGGATTTTCCGTCGCACCCGATCACCATGCTGATCGGCTTTCCGCCAGGCGGTCCGACCGACACGCTGGGGCGAATCCTCGCCGATGCGATGGGACGTACGCTCGGCCAGACGGTCGTCGTTGAAACCGTCAGCGGCGCCAGCGGCACCATCGCGACCGGGCGCGTCGTTCACGCGGCTCCGGATGGCTACACCATCGGCATCGGCAACTGGACTAGTCATGTCGGCTCGCCGGCGCTCTATTCGCTCGATTACGACATCTTGAAAGACCTGCAGCCGATCTCGCTGCTCGCCGCCTCGCCGTTATGGATCGTCGGCAAAAATGCCGTGCCACCGAAGAACGCATCCGAGCTGATTACCTGGGTAAAGTCGGAGTCCAAGCCGATCACGTTCGGCACCATCGGCGCCGGCAGCGCCGGTCACATGTGCGGCGTCTTTTTCGCGCAGAAGACCGGTGCGCATTTTCAATATGTACCGTATCGCGGTGGCGCGCCGGCGATGCAGGACCTGATCGGCGGGCAGATCGATCTGTCCTGCCTTGAAGCCTCGCAGACGCTCGCGAACGTGCAGGCCGGCCGCTTCAAAGCGTTCGCCGTCATGGGCGAACAGCGCTGGCCGAAATCGCCGAATACACCGACCATGATCGAATCCGGCATACCGGGCCTGTCAATCTCGTTCTGGCACGGGCTGTGGACGACGAAGGGAACGCCCACGGCCATTGTCGATCGTCTCAACAAGGCGGTCATGACCGCGCTGGCCGATCCGGCGGTGCGGGCGCGCATTGAGAATCTCGGCCAAGTGATCTTCCCGGCCGATCAGCAAAATCCAGCGTCGCTCGCGGCCTATCACAAGGCCGAGCTGGACAAATGGTGGCCGATCATCAAGGCCGCCAACATCAAGGTCGACTAGTCGGAACAAACACTAAAAGAAGCAACGAAGGGAAAAACATCGAAAAGGAAACATCAAACACAAACGCCAGAGGGGGAACGTCATGAAACGCATTGGTCTTGTCGGTGCGCTGTGTGCACTGGTCGTGCTTGCGGCAGGCGCGGTCGTGGCGCTGGCCGATGATTATCCGTCGCACCCGATCACCATGATGGTCGGCTTTCCGCCTGGCGGCCCGACCGACACGCTGGCACGCATCCTCGCTGAAGCGATGAAGAACACGCTTGGCCAGACCATCGTGATTGAAGACGTCACCGGTGCCGGCGGCACCATCGCCACCGGACGCGTCGTCCACGCCAGCCCGGACGGCTATACGATCGGCATCGGCAATTGGACGAGCCATGTCGGTTCGCCGGCGATGTACCCGCTCGATTACGATGTCCTCAAAGATCTGCAGCCGATTTCGCTGCTGACGTCTTCACCGCTTTGGATTCTCACCAAAAATGCATTGCCGCCGAAGACGCCGGCGGAATTGTTCGCCTGGCTGAAGGCGCAGACGAAACCGGTCACATTCGGCACCGTGGGCACCGGCAGCCCGGCCCAGCTCGTCGGCATCCAGCTCGCAAAAGCGATCGGCGCGCATTTTCAATTCGTGCCCTATCGCGGCGCCGCGCCGGCAATGCAGGACCTGACCGGAGGCCAGATCGACATGGCCTGCCTGGAAGCGTCGGGAACATATCCCGGCGTGGCGGCCGGCCGGTTCAAAGCCTTCGCCGTCACCACCGACAAGCGCTGGCCGAAATCGCCGAACACGCCGACCTTGATCGAAGCCGGCGTGCCCGACGTCAGCCTCGCCTTCTGGCATGGTCTGTGGGCGACCAAGGGCATTCCGCAGCCGATCGTCGACAAGCTCGACGCCGCGGTGAAAGCCGCGTTGGCCGATCCGGCGACGAAAAAGCGCATCGAAGGGCTGGGACAGGTCATCTTCCCGGCCGATCAGCAAAACCCGCCCGGCCTGCATGCCTATCAAACGGCGCAGATCGACAAATGGTGGCCGGTCATGAAGGCAGCCGGCATTAAGGCCAGCAACTGATCGCGCGCCGCCTTTTGGTCGCTGCGCTTAAAGCCGCACGATGACGGCATGGAGCGCTTGCGCACGTGCCACGCCGATCGATACCGCGGTTGCGGCAACTAGGAGCGAAACCGCGAGCGCCAGCGTGGCAAAGAGTTCCACGACGGCACGCCGCCGCTTGGCAAACGTCTTATCGGAAATCGGGGAAGTGAAGCCGGCCATTCCGGTCAGCTCGGTCATCGTCGTCATCCTTCGCGAATCAGATACGTGTTGCTGCACGATCGCGCCGGACTTGGGCGAAGCAATTGAACAATAAAGGCGATTTAGTGTTTTTTTGGTTAATGCCTGGTTAATGCCGCGATCCGGCCGGACGATAAACCGTCAGTGTGTCTTCGAGGAACGCAGTCTCACAGCGCCGGCATGGCGGCGGCTTGCTGCACTTCCATCGGCACGTGGCCCGGCTCATGGGCGACGCGATCGAGCCAGGCGCGGATCGCCGGAAATGATGCGAGATCGAAATCGCATTCCTCGGCCACGTGGGTGTAGGCGTACAACGCGATGTCGGCGATGGTGTAGCGGTCGGCGGCGAAGAAATCGTGCAGCGTCAGATGCTTTTCCATCACGCCGAACGCGCGGTAGCCTTCTTCCATCCAGTCTTCGAGCGCGTGCTGCTGCAGATCGCGGCCGCCCTTGACCAGAGCCAGCCAGAAATAGGCCGCGCCCAGATTGGGCTCGAGGCTGTGCTGCTCGAAGAACATCCACTGCAAGATCTCGGCGCGATCGATGCGATCCTCGGGCGCCATCGGCGTGCCGCCCGCGATGTACCAGAGAATGGCGTTCGATTCGGCGAGATAGCGGCCCGGCGCGACTTCCAGAAGCGGTACCTGTCCGTTCGGATTCTTGGCGAGGAATTCGGGCGTATGACTCTCGCCCTTGAGAATGTCGATCTCGATCAGCCGATAGGGAATGCGCAGCTGCGCCAGCGCGAGCCGCGCCTTGTAGCTATTGCCGGAGCGTTGAATCGAATAGAGCGTAAACATTGCCGCTTCCCGCGATTCCCGTGCGCGAATCTTCCGTGCGGCAGTAGCGCGCCAGTGTTGCCGTCTTACGACTGCAACGGGGCGATGTCGTGGCGGTCGCCGGACAATTTACCCGGGGCGGTGGAGAATGTCATCGGCGCAAAAAGCTCGCTGCGCCGCAATATCAGGACGAATACACTGAGCATGACCGGCACACCGAGCGGTATTAGGCTCAACAGCGCGACGCTACGCGCTATCAACGGCATCAGCCACAGCGCCGCCAGCAAAGTTTTCTCCCACGGACCGAAACCGCGATTGATTCCGTCTACCGCCAAAAAGCCGATGGCCGGCGCCAGCACCATCATGTCGTAATCGAAGCTGTAGGGTGTGGCGAGGATGGTGGCGAGGCAGAGCGCGGCCGCTTGCAGCGGATAAGGCGCGGCGCTGCGCCACAGCCGGGCCAGCGCGGCGGCGAGCGCGACGGTCGCGACGCCTTGCACCGCATAAGCCAGTGGGATCGGCGCGCCCCACATCCTAGCCCAAGCAAAGATGCTCTGAATCTTGTACCAGCCGGTATTGCCCTGTTCGAGCACGACGATGCGGGTGAAATGCGTCGACTCGAGAAACGCGCCCCACACCGACGCGCCGAAAGCCAATGTGGTGGCAAGCGTCAGCAGCACGACGGTCGCAGCGGCGGCAGAGAAACATTTCCAGCGGCCGCTGACGCCGAGCACGACCGGCAGCAACAGACCGTATTGCGGTTTGTAGACCAGAAGCCCGAACAAAATGCCGGCAACGAGCGGACGGCGGTCGATCAGCACAAGCGCGCCGCCCATCAGCGCGGCGGTGAGGAAGCCGTTCTGGCCGTGGCCGATATTGATGAGGACGGCCGGAAAGGCGAGCGCGAGGAGGAGCCACATCCAATCATCACCTCTCTCCGCTGCGCGGAGAGAGGGAGACGTGACGATCCCCCACATCATCACCAAATAGAGCCCGAGCGTCACCGCCTGCCAAACCGCGAGCGCCAGGCCGTAGGGCAGCAAGGCCAGCGGTGCGGCGATGAACAGAAAATAGGGCGGATAATGCCAGCCGTAGAATTGTGTCGCGGCGCCAAAGATGGTCTGCTCGCGGGCGAATTGCTGCGGCGGGTCGAAGGCCGCATTGGTGTCGCCGCCCAACACATAGGTGCCGGCGGCATAGACATTGGAAAAATCGGTGCCGAGCGGCCGGCCCTGCAAATCGACGCTGCCGTGCGCGGTCACGACCAGAAACAGAAAGCCCGCCGCCGAGGCCAGCAGCACCGCCCCGGCGACGAAGCGGACGCGCTGGCGCGTAAGCCAGTCGCCGCTCCGTAACATCGCGCAGGCCCGCTGCATGGAGGTTCCCAATAGGTTTTGCCGGGCATTAGGCCAGTTGCGGCTTAATGGAGTGTTGCGGGGAGCGTTGCCGGGGTGTTGCTCTTGGCGCACGCCCTGCGCGAAATGCCGCAGAAGTGACGAAAGTTTGAGGGTTTTGCGCTTGCCTCTCCGCCGCAGCGGCTTTAACAAGCACCCGCTTTTATCGAACCTGGAGATCGGAGACTCGAAAATGGCCTTCATCGCGGACCAGATCATGCGCATCAAGCCGTCGGCGACTATCGCCGTCACGGATAAAGCGCGTGCGCTGAAAGCCGCGGGCCGCGACGTCATCGGGCTCGGCGCCGGCGAGCCGGATTTCGACACGCCGGACAACATCAAGCTGGCGGCGATCCGCGCCATCAGCGAGGGCAAGACGTCGAAATATACCGCGGTCGACGGCATGGCCGAATTGAAGGCCGCGGTGGCGCGCAAGTTCAAGCGCGAGAACGCGCTCGACTACAAGCCGTCACAGATCATCGTCGGCACCGGCGGCAAGCAGGTGCTGTACAACGCGCTGGTTGCTACGCTCAACCCGGGCGACGAGGTGATCATCCCGGCGCCCTATTGGGTGAGCTATCCGGACATGGTGCTGCTCGCTGGTGGCACCCCGGTCGAGGTCGTCACCACCATGGCGTCCGGTTACAAGATGAAGCCGGAAGACCTGGAGAAGGCGATCACGCCGAAGACCAAGTGGATCATCTTCAACTCGCCGTCGAACCCGACCGGCGCCGCCTATACCAAGTCCGAGCTCAAGGCGGTGACCGACGTGCTGGTGCGCCATCCGCACGTCCACGTCATGGCCGACGATATGTACGAGCACCTGGTCTACGACGATTTCGTTTTCTATTCGCCGGCCCAGCTCGAGCCGCGGCTCTACGAGCGTACGCTCACGGTGAACGGCTGCTCGAAAGCCTATTGCATGACCGGCTGGCGCATCGGTTATGCCGGCGGCCCGGAGAAGCTGATCAAGACCATGGCGATGATCCAGTCGCAGTCGACGTCGAATCCCACCGCGGTGGCGCAATATGCCGCGCTCGAGGCGCTCGATGGGCCGCAGGACTTCATCCCCAAGCACAACAAGATCTTCAAGGAGCGCCGCGATCTTTGCGTGTCGATGCTCAATCAGGCCAAAGGCATCCAATGCCCGAAGCCGGAAGGCGCGTTCTACGTCTATCCATCCTGCGCCGGCGCCATCGGCAAGACCGCGCCGAACGGGAAGAAGCTCGCCACCGACGAGGATTTCGTCACCGAGCTTCTCGAAGCCGAGGGCGTTGCGGTGGTGCAGGGCACGCCGTTCGGCGTCGGGCCCGCGTTCCGCATCTCCTACGCCACGGCGACCTCGGCGCTTGAGGAAGCCTGCACGCGCATCCAGCGCTTCTGCGGCAATCTGCAGTAAGAACGAAGAAAGCGGCCGCCTTAACGGCGGCCGCTTGTTATCAGCTGTGATACGCCGAGTGACTCACCCTGTCGGCGGCGCGATCTCGTCGAGGCTCTTTTGCCGCGACTCGGGTCCGAGTTGGGTCACCGACACGGCCGCGATCAGGAGCAGGATCGCCAGCGACACGAACACCGTCATCAGGCCGTAGCCGTTCTGCACCCACAGAATGGTCGGCATGATGAATGCGGTCGCCAGCCGGCCGACGCCGGCCGCCCAGCCGAAGCCCGACGTGCGTGCATTGGTCGGGAACACCTCGGAGGCAAAGATTTGCATCGAGTTGCCGGCGACCTGGACGAAGAAGATCATGATGAAGCCGGCCACCATCAGTTCGACCGCGGTCACGGCGTTGGCGAACACGATCGCCATCAGGCCGGCGGCGACGAAGGCCAAGACCGAAGTAATCTTGCGGCCGAATTTGTCGAGCGCGTACATCATGAAGATGCTGGCGCACGGCACGGCGAAGTTCATGGCCAGCGTGTATTGCAGCGAGTGAGTGATGGAGAAACCCTTCGATGCCATGATGTTCGGCAGCCAGGCGCCGAGTCCGATGGCGACGCCGAAGAAAGCGGTGAAGCAGATCATGCCGGCGATGACGCGAGTCGGGAATTGGCTGAAGACCACCGCGAACGGGTCGCTCTTGGTGTTGCTCGCGGCATCGGTCGACAGCGGCTGCGTCGGCCCGGCAATGCCAAGCCGGCCGAGCACCTTGATCGCTTCGTCGCCGCGGCCATGGGTCGCCAGATAACGCGGCGATTCCGGCAGCGAAAAGCGCAGCAACCAGACGATCAGCGCGCCTATCCCGACGATCACCCAGACGCCGCGCCAGACGTTTTCGGGTACCGACAGGGAACTGCCGAGAAGCAGCACAAGCGCGGTGCCGATCGGCCACACGCAGGCGCCGCCGATGAAATGAATGATCGCCAGGATGCGGCCGCGGATGCGCTTGGGCGAATATTCGCCGGCATAGACGAAGCACAGCGGTTGCTCTGCGCCCAAGCCGACGCCGGCGATGAAGCGGCAGATAATCAGCGTCGTCACGCTCGGAGCGAACGCGCCGAGCAGCGTGAAGACGCCGAACAGGAGCAGGTTGAACTGGTAGATGAAGCGGCGGCCGAAGCGGTCGGAGAACTCGCCCTGGCCGGCGGTGCCGATGAACAGGCCAAAGATGGTGGCGCTGCCGATGGCTGCAACTTCGGCTCCGGTCGCAAACTTGGACTGCAGGAGGTAGGGCACCAGCGAGCCGAAGACCGTGAAGTCGATGACGTCGAAGAAATAGCCGGCGGCGATCAGCGCCACGACTCTCCGATGCAGCGGCGAAATCTTCGCTTCGTCGAGCGCGTTGCCGACGAATTGTTCGATGGTCTGGGCGCCGCCGCCCATTTGCGTCGCGGTTACGGTTGCCGCCATGTGATCCTCCCCATGATCCGAAGAATTGAGAGTCGCCTGAAGTGGCGACATCCGGACCGCTGACGCAGCCCTTATTTTGCCTGAGTGTGGAAGGGCGCGCGCCCCCTGTCAATGCGGCCGGCTTTCCTCCCGCTTGCGCGGTGGAGGGATGGCTATGCGCCTTCGAACTGCAGGATATAAAGTCCCGCGTTGGAATCGGTGACATAGATCATGCCGTTCTTGTCGACGAAACAGTCGGCGGATTGGATCACCTGCGGCCGGTTCGGCCGCGGATCGAACATTCTCTCCGGATTGGGCGGCACGAAATAGCCGACCTCGCGCGGCTGGAACGGATTCTGGATGTCGTAAGCGCGCGCG
This sequence comes from uncultured Alphaproteobacteria bacterium, assembly GCA_963731805.1. GTDB lineage: Bacteria > Pseudomonadota > Alphaproteobacteria > Rhizobiales > Xanthobacteraceae > BOG-931. Next base: position 70,781 of record CAVSWY010000018.1, on the reverse strand, counting down.
CCGGCATTGTGCAGCGTAGCAAAAATGTAGCGCGAGCTGACGAAGGCGCCCGGCCGGTTTTCCCAGAGATTATGCGGGCCGAAATTGCCACCCTTCTTGCAATAGTCGGCCTCGTCGGGAATCGGCATGGTGGCGATGCTGACCGGATTTGACGGCTCGCGCACGTCGAACACCCAGATGTAACGGAGCCCCTTGCTGCAGTCGGCGAAATTGGCCTCGTCAGCGACGACGAGCAGATTACGATCCGGCAGAGGCAACGGCGAATGAGTGCCGCCGCCGAACGGCGGATCCCAATTGCGGTACGACACCATCTTCGGCTTGGCCGGATCGCCGACGTCGACGATGGCGAGCCCGCCGTCGCGCCAAGCGCTGTAGGCGAGATTGCCCGCGACCAGCGCGTGATGCAGCGCATAGCGCTTGCCCTTCGGCCAACTCGGCGTCTCGCCGCCGCCGGTCCACATGCCCGGCAGCCAGAATTTTCCGACCACTTCCGGCCTGGTCGGCTCCTTCATGTCGACGATGACCAAGATGTGGTCGGAAAATTCCGGCAGATGCACCGAGACATACGCGTAGCGCCCACCGATATACCAGATGCGGTGCGGGCCGAGTCCGCCCATCGGCAGGAACGCGATCTCGCGCGGCGCTTCCGGCTTCGCCAGATCGAAGACGCGAAGCCCGCTGGTGAATTTCTGGCCGGCCAAGGCGTCGCCGGACGTACCCGTGAAATAGGCCTCCTGGCTCACCTGCATGGTCCACACGCTCGGGCCGTTGACGATCAGTAAGAGGTCGCCAAAGCCTTCATGGGTCGCGGTCTGCAGGTGATGCGCGCGGGTGTTCGGCGGGCAGGCGAGGAAATTGACCGTCTTCGGGTTTTTCGCGTCGCGCACGTCGATCACGGTGATGCCGTTGGAAAAGCCGTGGCCGATATAGGCGAAGCCCTTATTGACCATGACCTGGACGCCGTCGCCGCGGCCGCCCTGGTCGCTGTGGCTCAAGAATTTGATGTTATGCGCTGCGACGGCGGTCATCGATGAATCCTCTGCAATTGAATGGTTCTATTATACACGGCGTGTGAGCCGTGCGCCGCCGCCGTCGCGATTGCCGGTGTGCGTCCTATTTCGCGGCGCTGTACGGATAGATCAAGTTGCCGGTCCTGTAGTCCGACGGTGTCACCACGGCTTGCGTCTTGTCGACGTCGCGGAATTGCGCGACGCCGTTGCCGACGATGTTGTGGAACTGGGTCTGGATCACGCGCGGCACCGCCCATTCGCCGTCACGCCCGAATTTCACGTCGCCGACCACGGTGTGGAAGGTGGCGCTGCGAAAATCCTCGGCGATCTTGGCATCGTCGATGCTCTTGGTATCGTTGATCGCCTGCCCGAGCACCTGCAGATCGGCATAGGCCCATGGCGCGATGTAGTAGCCGAACGGATCGACGCCTGCGGCCCCGGCCTTGGCCTGGTAGCGTTTGATGAATTCGAGCGCGCCGGGGAACTGCATGGTCTTCACCGGCAGCCAGAAGGTGAAATCGACAAAGCCGTTGAGCAGCGGGCCGAGCTGCACCTGCATCGACGGCGATTGCGGGCCGACCATGGCGCCGCCGACCATTTTCGGCGTGTAGCCGAGCTCGTTGATGGCGCGCACCATGCCCGCCGAATCCAGCGGGAATGACGCGATCAGCACCACGTCAGGATTGGCGGCCTGGATCGCCCGCACGATCGGCGAGAAATCGGTCGTCGCCGGCGGATAGGAGTGGTCGTAGACGATTTTCAGTCCGGCGGCCTTGGCGTTGGCGCGCGCGCCCTCCATGGCGTTCTTGGAGAATTCCGCGTCGGCGCCGACGATGGCGATGGTTTGCGGCTTGGGATTCTGCGCCATCGCGGCGTCGAAGAAACCGGAACTGATGGTCGACTTGGCGTCCGGTCCGTTCGGCGTCATCGATATGTAGCGCGGATAATGAAACTCGCTGTTGGCAGCGAGCGCGAACAAGCCGATGAAAGCCTTGCCGTGCTGCATCACCACCGGAATCGCCGGCGCCACGATATTGGTCGCATAGCCCGAGACCACCAGATCGACTTTGTCGACGTCGAGCAGCTTGGTGTAGATGCCGGGCACGGTCGCCGGATTGCTCTGGTCGTCATAGAACACGAGCTTCACCGGGCGGCCGAGCAGCCCGCCCTTGGCGTTGACGTCGTCCTCCCAGATTTGCATCGCCAGCAGCGCCGATTTGCCGTTGACGGCGAGCGGTCCGCTTTGCGCCATGGAGAAGCCGATGCTGATCGGATCGGCGGCGCGTGCCGGCAGCGCCGCTGATGCCGCCATTACAGCGCCGGCGATGAGCGAGGCCATTTGCAAGCGGCGCAAGCAACTCGTTGGGCAAACACGCATGTTATCATTCCCCCTTGCGCGCGCAGCGCGAGCGCTTTGTTTGCAAGCTTTTGCGCCATCTTGTCGACGCCGCTATAAATTGCAAGGCGCTTGCGACCGCCCGCGGCGCCGGGCTACGGATTCGCGTGCAGAGGAAGAAAACAATGGCCAGCGTTGAACACGGCATGATCGCGGTCGATAAGATGGGAACGAAGGTTCTGTTCCTCGATCCGCAGACCTTCGCCACCGAGGTCGTGATCGACGGCTTTGCCAAGACCGTCCACGAGCTTTTGATCGTGCCCGAAACGGGCAGCCAGCCCTCAATGGCTTACGTGCCGATCTTCGGCGACGGCATCCACGGCCGCAATCCCAATCCGCAGCATCACCTCTGCGTCTTCGATCTGCATAAGCGCGCGCTCGTCACCATCATCGACCTGTCGCCCTATATCGCGCCGCATACGCTCAAACTCGGGCCGGACGGTTTCATCTACATCACCTGCGAGAACTCGGCGAAGGTCGCGGTGATCGACCGCAAAGCCAACAAAGTGGTCGAGGCGATCGATTCCGGCTCGACCAACGGCCACCGCCTGATCATCGCGCCGGACGGTCAGCGCCTCTATACCGAGAACGAGGAGGACGCCACGGTCTCCGTCATCGATCTGCCGAAGCGGAAACTGCTCGGCAAGATTTCCACGCCGCGCCCGCTCGCCGGCATCACCATCACGCCGGACGGCGGCACCGTGGTCGCGGTCGACGATGCGCGGCCGACGTTATTCTTGATCGACACCGCGGCCGGCAACCTGCGTGAGGAGCTTGTGCTCAAGGACGTACCGAAAGCGGCGCAGATCGCGCGCTTCGCGCCGGACAATTCACTCCTTGCCGTCACCAGCCTCAACAGCGACACCGTCAGTCTCATCGATCCGTCGTTCCGCGAGCAGACCGCAATCAAGGTCGGCTCGCAGCCGATGGACATGGCGTTCCGCAACGGCGAATTGTTCGTCGCCTGCCAGGGCGACGGCTCGGTGCACGTCATCGACATCCCGGGCAAGCGCTACAAGACGAGCTTCCAGGCCGGCACCGGCTGCGAGTCGCTCGGGTTTTTCTAACGTCCACCCTCGCGGAGTGGGAGCCTCTGAACCGAAGCATCACTGCGGTTTCCGCGCTACAGGTGGCCACCGCAGAATGATCGTCGAGTCAGACGCCCCTCCCACCCCACACTTCGTCGCGGGGCGGGATGAATAAACAAATCGCCCCTTAACGCTGCACAAAACGGTACAAGACGCCGGCTTCAATCTCGCCTAGAATTGGGCCGAAACAGTCAGTCGAGGGGCCCATAGGCGGGCCGGTGAGGGAGTAAGGATATGTTTTCCAAGGGTTTTGCAGCCACATTCGTCGTGGCGGCGGCGTTTGCGTTGGCCACAGCGGCGCCCGCTTATGCGCAGGCGAGCCGTGTCCAGGTCGGAACGTTGGCCTGCTCGGTTTCAGCCGGCGTCGGCCTGATCGTCGGGTCGCAGCGCAATGTGAGTTGCACCTTCCAGCCGGATGGCGGACCGCCGGAAGCCTATACCGGCACGATGACGAAAATCGGCCTCGACGTCGGGTTCACCACCGGCAGCGCCATCGTCTGGGCGGTGTTTGCCGGCACCAACCGCTATGTCGGCATGCTGTCCGGCACCTATGCCGGGGCGCAGGCGGAAGCGACCGTGGGCGCCGGCGTCGGCGCCAATGCGCTGATCGGCGGCTCGAATCGTTCGGTGGCGTTGCAGCCGCTCTCGGTCCAGGGCCAGGTCGGCTTGAATGCCGCCGCCGGCATCGGTGCGCTGGAGCTGCATCTCGCGCAATAAACGGCGACGCTCACTCCGCAAAAAGGTTCCGCCGCCCGGGCATCGTACACAGCCGGGGCAAGCGCGATGTTACGCCCCTTGACCGGCCCCGCCGCCGCCTGAAACGATGCTGTCCCGCTCCCCTCCCTTCCCCGTCCGCGGGGCAGGTCAAGAGGGGCAACGACGGGTCCGTTTTCAGGGGGCAATGGCGGGAGGCGGTGATGGCGACAAACGGCAACGGCAATGGCGCGCGCGCGACAGGTCCTCGCTGCGTCGCGCTGGTCGGTCCGTTCCAGAGCGGCAAGACCTCGCTCCTTGAAGCCATTCTTGCCCGCACCGACGCCATCCCGCGCCAGGGCGGCGTCGAAGCCGGCAATACGGTGGGCGACGCCAGCAAGGAAGCGCGCCATCACAAGATGAGCGTCGAGCTCACCGTCGCCACCACCACTTTCATGGGCGATGCCTACACCTTTCTCGACTGCCCGGGCTCGGTCGAATTCGTTCACGACATGCGCGCGGTGCTGCCGGCGATCGATGCGGCGGTGGTGGTGTGCGAATTGGACGAGAAGAAAATCCCGCAGCTCCAGCTCATTTTGCGCGAGCTGGAAGACCGCAAGATTCCCCGTATCCTTTTCGTCAACAAGATCGACAAGGCCGACGTCGGCGTGCACGAGGTCCTGAAGCTTTTGCAGCCAGCCTCGCGCACCAAGTTGATCTTGCGGCAAATCCCGACGTTCAAGGACGACATCATCACCGGTTTCGTCGATCTCGCGCTGGAGCGCGCCTTTGTCTACAAGGAGCACGCCGCGTCGGAAGTCGTGCCGCTCGAAGGCGACGCAGCGGACAAGGAAAAGACCGCGCGCTTTTCGATGCTGGAGACGCTCGCCGATCACGACGACGAACTGATGGAGCAATTGCTCGAGGACATTCAGCCGCCGCGCGACAAGGTGTTCGACGATCTGCGCAGCGAACTGCGCGAGGGATTTGTCTGTCCGGTCTTGATGGGCACCGCGGCGCGGGCGAATGGCGTATTGCGGCTCCTAAAAGCGCTGCGTCATGAATCCCCCGGCATCGCCGAAACCGCCAAGCGGCTCGGCGTCAAAACCGGCAATGAGGCGGTCGCTTATGTGCTCAAGACGCTCAACACCGCGCATGGCGGCAAAATGTCGGTGGTGCGCATGCTGGCGGGCCAGGCAGGCGACGGCACCACGTTCCTGACCGAAGACGACGAGGCCGGCCGCGTCGCCGGCGTCTTCAAGCTGGTCGGCCCGACCACCGAAAAGCGCGGCCCGGCCGGGATTGGCGAAACGGTAGCCTTTGCCAAGCTGGATAAAGCCAAGACCGGCGACACGCTCACCGCAGGCAAGCAAGCCCATCCGGCGCTGGCCAAGATCGCGCCCTATCCGCCGGTGCTGGCGATCGCGATCTCGGCCAAGGAACGCAAGGACGACGTGAAACTCGGCTTGGCGCTCAGTAAGCTGGTCGAAGAGGATCCGTCGATCACCATCGTCCACAATCCCGAGACCCACGAGGTCGTGCTGTGGGGCCAGGGTGAGATGCATCTGCGCGTCGCCACCGAGCGATTGAGCGACCGTTTCGGCGTCGCCATCGAGCGGCGCACGCCGAGCGTCGGCTATCGCGAGACCATCCGCAAAGGCATCGTGCAGCGCGGCCGCCACAAGAAACAATCCGGCGGTCACGGCCAGTACGGCGACGTCGTGCTCGACATCAAGCCGATGCCGCGCGGCGCCGGTTTTTCCTTCGAGGACAAGATCACCGGCGGCGTGGTGCCGCGCAACTATATTCCCTCGGTCGAGGAAGGCATCGTCGACGCGCTCAAGCACGGACCGCTCGGCTTTCCCGTGGTCGATCTGCATGTGGCGCTGGTCGACGGCTCCTATCACACCGTCGATTCCTCCGACATGGCGTTCCGAACCGCCGGCCGCATTGGCATCGTCGAAGGCCTGCCGCAGTGCCAGCCGGTGCTGCTGGAGCCGATCCATCTCGTTGAAATCTTCTGTCCCACCGAGGCCACCGCGAAGATCAATGCTCTGATGTCGGGGCGGCGCGGCCAGATCCTCGGCTTCGACACTCGCGACGGCTGGGACGGCTGGGACGTGGTGCGCTCCAAAATGCCGGAAGCCGAGATCGGCGATCTCATTGTCGAGATCCGCTCGGCGACCGCTGGCGCCGGCACCTTCACCTTCAAGTTCGATCACATGGCGGAATTGACGGGGCGCACTGCCGACCAGATCATCGCCGCGCGCCGCGCCGCGGAGTGAGATCGTTGCCTAAATATGTCTCGAAATCGCTTACCGCCGGCCAACCCTCTGGCTAGGTAAAACTCCTTATTAACGGCACCATCGCTCTTCGTCCGGCAGACTCCGCAGGACGAGGATTGCTCGCTGTGTTCGTCACATTAATTGCAACGAAGTCGGCCGGCCCCGATGCCGGGCCGGCCGACGGCAAAATCACATTGCGCGAGGTGCTGCGGCGCAATTGGAATGAGCTGTGGGTACCAGCCCAAAATCGATCTGCGCTCGAAACGGCTGGTCGGCGCCGAAGGCCTGGGTGCGCGCGCGCCGGCCGGACGGCACCATCATCCCGCCGACGGAGTTCCTGCCCGGCGCCAGGGAAGACGAGATGCTGGTTTTGACCGAGCGCGTCATCCTCGCCGCGCTGCGCGATTTCGAGGATTGCGCGGCGCTCGTCAAGCTGCCGATCGCCCAGATCCTGCGCGAGGAGCGGCCGAGGGCGCCGACCTGGCCCGGTCTCATCCTCGAAGTTACAGAGGACGAAGCGCTCAACGAGCTCGAGATCGCCAACGAAGTCGCCGACGAGCTACGCGGGCTCGATTGCACCCTTTCGCTCGACGATTTCGGCGCCGGCTTTTCCTCGCTGGCGCGGCTGCGGCAATTGCCGTTCGGCGAGCTGAAGATCGACCGCAGCTACGTCACCAATTGCCACGTCGACCGCGTCAACTCCGGGCTGTGCGAGACCATCGTCGAGTTGGGTAAGCGTTTCGGGCTCAAGACCGTCGCCGAGGGCATCGAAACCACGCATGCGAGCCACAAATTGCAGGGGCTCGGCTGCGATATCGGCCAGGGCTACCTGTTCGCCAGGCCGATGCCGAAGGCTGCGTTCCTCGGCGCGCTCGGCCGACGCATGATCGGCGGCCCGCGGCCGGCCGCGCCATCACTCATGGCGCCTGCCAAATTGCTGCGCGGCCTGTTCGCCGAGACATAACAGCACTTATTCTATCCTCGTGCTGGCCAGACTTGTCCCGGCCACCCACGTCTTTTATTCCGTGACCTCGATCATGACGAGAAGGGGAAGGAACGAAAATGCCAGCCTATTGGGTCGCGCGCTCGAAGATCAACGATCCGGTCGAGTACAAGAAATACGCCGATCGCGTACCGGCCATCATTGCCAAATTCGGCGGCAAGGTTTTGGCCCGTGGCGGCCGTTACCAGATCATGGAAGGTTCGCAGAAATTTCAGCGCTTCGTGGTGATCGAATTTCCGACTTTCGAGCAGGGCGTCGCCTGCTTCACGTCGCAGGAATACGACGAGGCGGCTGCATTCCGGCGCGCCAACGGCGCGGGCGAAGTCGAGACCATCATGGTCGATGCCGGCGACGCGACCAAGTAATCCGCGGTGTCATTGCGAGGAGCAACGCCACGAATCAATCCAGGCTCCGCCTCGCAGACTGGATTGCTGCGCTTTGCTCGCGATGACGTTTGAGAAATTCACCCCGTCTTGATATTGGCAAACTTGATCACTTTGCCCCATTTGTCGACCTCGCTGGCAATCAGCTGGCCGAATGCGGCAGGCGACAGCGGCATCGGCACGCCGCCGAGGTCGGTCAGGCGCGAAGCGATCTTGGGATCGGCCAGCGCCTTATTGATCTCGCTGTTGAGCTTGGCAACAATTTCGGGCGGTGTGTTCTTCGGGGCGGCGACGCCTTGCCAGGCGAAGGCTTCATAGCCCGGCACGAAATCGGCCACCGGCGGCAAATCGGGCAATGTCGGCAGGCGCTTGGCGCTGGTGACGGCGAGCCCGCGTAGCGTGCCGCTACGAATGTGAGACAGCGACAGCAGAATCAGGTCGAACATGACCTGGTCCTGGCCCGCCAAAAGGTCGGTGATCGCCGGCGCATCGCCGCGATAGGGCACATGCAGCATGTTGATGCCGGTCATCATCTTGAACAGCTCGCCGGCAAGATGCGGCGTCGAGCCGACGCCGCCGGATGCCATATTGATCTGGCCCGGATGCGCCTTGGAATAGGCAATCAGCTCCGGCACGGTGTGCACCGGTAGTGACGGGTTGACCTCAAGAATCAGCGGATTGAGATCGACGCCGCCGACCGGTGCGAGATCGCCGGTGAAATTGAAGCTCAGATTTGGGTTCAGCATGGCGTTGATGACGTTCGGATTCGCCATCAACAACAGCGTGTAGCCGTCCGGCTCCGCCTTTACCACGGCCTCGGCGGCGACTTGCTGTCCCGCCGAACCGCGATTCTCGACGACGAAGGGCTGGCCGAGCCGCGCCGACAGCATCTGCCCAGTGAGCCGGGCTATGATGTCGGCGGCCCCACCCGGCGGGAAACCGACCAGCAGATGAACCGGCCGTGACGGATAAGTGTCGGCGCGGGCGTTGCGCAACAGCGCCGGCATGGCGACGGCGCTCGCTGCCAGATTAAGAAATCGGCGACGCGGGAGCTGCATGTTTCTCTCTGAATGAAAGTGTTGGATTTTTCTAAAAGACAGCATAGGCGAGACGATCAGTGGACCTCAACCCGAAATATGGCCGGTTTTCGGGCGAGATCGCGATCAATCAAAGGTCGCCACGTGACAGGGTGGGACCGCTTCCCGTCACATTCCCTCAGGTCTTTTTGAACGCGACGTGACGGCTACGCCGCAGCGACGCGCGGCTCGCCGCCGCCCGGTGGCGGCACCGGCAAGCCGTCGGCGGTATATTCGTTGAGCTTGTTACGCAGCGTGCGGATCGAGATGCCGAGCACGTTGGCGGCGTGCGTCCGATTGCCGAGGCAATGCTTGAGCGTCTGCAGGATGAGATCGCGTTCGACCTCGGCGACGGTACGGCCGACGAGCCCGCGCGATACTTGCTCGGCGGCGAAGGCCGCATGCGCCACCGCCGGCGCGCTCCGCTGCTGATCGAGCCGTGTGCCGTCGGGCGTGAGGATGGCCTCGGCGCCGATCTCCTCGCCGCTCGCCATCAGCACGGCGCGATGCATGGTGTTTTCCAGCTCGCGCACATTGCCGGGCCAATAATTCAGCGTCAGCGTGCGGCGCGCCTCCTGCGACAGCGGCCGCGCCGCCACGCCGTTGGCCGCGGCGTATTTCTTGACGAAATATTCGGCGAGCTCGATCACGTCGGCCGGCCGCTCGCGCAACGGCGGAATCTTCAAATTCACGACGTTGAGCCGGAATAGCAAGTCCTCGCGGAAAGAGCCGTCGCGCACCGCTTCGGCAAGATTGCGGTTGGACGTGGCGACGATGCGGATGTCGATCGCCACCGGCCGCGTGCCGCCGACGCGGTCGATGACGCGTTCCTGGATGGCGCGCAGGAGCTTCGCCTGCAATCGTACGTCGATCTCGGAAATCTCGTCCAGCAACAGCGTGCCGCCATTGGCTTCCTCGAATTTGCCGACGCGGCGCGCAACGGCGCCGGTGAACGCGCCCTTTTCGTGGCCGAACAATTCGGATTCCAGAAGCGTTTCCGGAATTGCCGCGCAGTTGACGCAGATCAGCGGTTTCTTGGCGCGGTTCGACCGGGCGTGCACGTAGCGCGCCAGGACTTCCTTGCCGGTGCCAGAATCCCCGGTGATCAGCACCGAGGCTTCGCTGCCGGCTACTTGCTGCGCCAGCTTGACTACGCGCGCCATGGAGTTGTCGCGGTAGATCAATTCGCGCCGGTCGTCGGCAACGGCAGCGAGCACCGCGGCGATCAATTCGGCGTCGGGCGGGAGCGGGATATATTCTTTGGCGCCGGCCTGGATGGCGGCGACCGCGGCGCGCGCATCGGTAGCGGTGCCGCAGGCGACGATCGGCGCGTGGATATGCTCGGCCTCGAGCCCGGCCACTAGCTCGCGAATATTGATCGCAACGTCGACCATCAGAAGGTCCGCGCCGCGACCGGAGCGCAGCACGGCGAGCGCCTGGGCGATATCCGCGGCATGAGTGACCAGCGCGCCCTTGTCCATCGCGAGCTTGGTCGCGGTGGTGAGCTGGCCGTTAAGCGTGCCGACGATTAAAAGGCGCATCTTGTTATTCCTTCTTCGCTAAGCCGAGCGAATTACGATCTCTCTGCCTTGATAATTTCCGTCATCGTCACGCCGAGCTTTTCTTCCACCAGGACGACTTCGCCGCGGGCCACCAGGCGGTTGTTGACATAAATGTCGATCGCCTCGCCGACTTTGCGGTCGAGTTCGAGCACGGTGCCCGGTCCGATCTTGAGCAGGTCGCCGATGTCCATGCGGGCACGGCCGAGCACGGCGGAGACCTTTACCGGTACGTCGAATACCGCTTCGAGGTCGGATGCGACGCGCGTGGTCGGTCCATCCGGCTCCGCCGTGAGCGGCGGCGCTTCGATGGCCGCTGCGTCGCCCTCGAGGTTCGGCAGCGGGATTTTGTCGCTCTCACTCATGCTCTCGTCTCCTCAACGTCTCGTGGGACGCGGCGACATTGCGGCGCGCGCCGATATAGCCATCGACTGCCGCGGCGATCACCGCCTCGGCGGCGGCGCTGTCGCGATTGATGCCGCCGTCGGCCCACTCGATACGGCAGTCGCCGAGCGCGACATCGGGTTCGGCGAGCACGACGAGCCGCCCTTCGAAGCTGCGCGCCCGCACGATGTCGTCGAGTTTTTCCTTGGCGACGGCGTACAATGCGTCGTTGACGCGTACCGCGATATGCGGCGCGGTGACGAGCTGGCGAAAGCAGTCGCTGGCCAGCGCCGAGATTTCGGCGAACGGCTCGTGAGCGATCAAGGCCGGCGCCAGCTTGCGCGCCACCGCGACCGCAACCTCGACGGCCTCGCATTCGAGGCGGGTCTCGATCGCCGCCAGCGCGCGGTTGGCGACGACGAGGGCCGCCGCGATATGCTCGAGCGCGTCGGCCACCCGCCGGCCGGACTCCACGGTGGCATCGCCCTGCGCGTCGGCATAACCTTTGCGATGCGCGGCGGCTTCGGCTTCGGCGAGTTTGAGCGCGTGTTCGGCCAATGTGATCACCGTTCGCGCCGCCTTGCCTTCGCCGGCGTCGGCAAAGTCGGTATCGAACAGGAACTTTTTGGTCGCTGCGTTCATCTTTAAAGTCTTGCCATGGTCCTGACGGAACTCCGTCTCAATAGATCAGCTCTTCTTCGCCGCGCGTCTTGGAGATCACGATCTCGCCTTTGGCGGCGAGATCCTTGGCGAGATTGACCAGCACCGCCTGCGCTTCGTCGACTTCGCGCAATCGCACCGGGCCCATGGCCTGCATATCGTCCATCAGCATCTTGGCGGCGCGCGTCGACATGTTGGACAGGAAGAACTGGCGCGCCGGCTCGGCGGCGCCCTTGAGCGCGACGGCGAGCTTGTCCTTTTCGACGTGGCGCATCAGCGTCTGCGCCGAAGCCGTGTCGAGCTTGGACAGATCGTCGAAGGTGAACATCAGGGTCTTGATGCGCTCGGCGGCTTCGCGATTGTCCTCTTCGAGCGCGGTCAGGAACCGTGTTTCGGTTTGCCGGTCGAAATTGTTGAAGATCTCGGCCATCACTTCGTGCGCGTCGCGCCGGCGGGTTTGCGAGAGGTTCGACATGAATTCGGTGCGCAGCGTCTGCTCGACGCGCTCCAGAACTTCCTTCTGCACCGCTTCCATCCGCAGCATGCGGTTGACGACGTCGAGCGCCAGATCCTCCGGCAGGATGGCGAGTACGCGCGCGGCATGTTCCGGGCCGATCTTCGACAGCACCACGGCGACGGTCTGCGGGTATTCGTTCTTGAGATAATTGGCGAGCACCTCCTCCTGGACGTTGGAGAGCTTCTCCCACATGTTGCGGCCGGCGGGCCCGCGGATTTCCTCCATGATGATGCCGACGCGTTCCGGCGGCAAATAGGACTGCAGCAGGCGCTCGGTCGCCTCGTAGGTGCCCATAATCGCGCCGGAAGCCGACATTCGCCCGACGAATTCCAGCAACAGATTTTCGACCTGCTCGGCTTCGATGGTGCCGATCGTCGACATCAATATGGAGATCTGACGCAATTCATCGTCGTCGAGCAGGCTCCAGATCTTGCCGCCGTGCTGTTCGCCGAGCGCGAGCAATAAAACGGCCGCGCGCTCCGGTCCGCGCAGCGGACGCTTGGGCGGCGGCGCATGCGTCGCCTTGCCGGCAAGGCTCGCCAAGGCGCTGGCAATCTCGCTTTGCGCCGTCTCGTGCTGTTTCGGATCGTGTTTTGCTGCCGGGTGTGTGGCCATGGTCGATTACGCGGCGGCGCCGTCGTTGAGCCAGGAGCGGATGATGGAAACAGTTTCGCGGGGGTTTTTGTCGGCGAGCTCACCGACCTTTTGCACGGATTGGGCGTGGACCTGGCCCTGGATTTGGGCAATGTCGATCATCTTCGCCGTCTGGCTCGACTCTGCCGCGTTGGCTGGATCGCCGCCTTCCCCGGTGAGGGCGGCGGTCGTTGCCGTCGGCAACGCCTCGCCTGCCGCGCCGCGCGGCAGTGCCGCCAGAGCGCGTTCATCCGGGGTGATGATGCGCCGAACCAGTGGGCGCACCACTAGGAGCAGCACGATGAGACCGAGCACGCCCATCACCAGCGTCTCGATCAGGCTCATGATGTCGTCTTTGGTGAAATGCAGCATGGACAGCCAGCCGGTCGGCTCGACAATCGGATTGGCCGGCGTTTCGGCGAAGCGCAGGTTGACGACCTGGACCTGGTCGCCGCGTTTTTGGTCGAAGCCGATCGCCGAACGCACCAGCGCCGCGATCTGGTCGAGGTCTTCCTTGCTACGCGGTTGATAGGTCACATTGCCCTTGTCGTCCTTGGCATAGGTGCCGTCGACCAGGACCGCGACCGAAAGGCGATTGAGCCTGCCGCCGTCGATCACTTCCGTCTTCGTCGTCTTGGAGATCTCGTAATTGACGATCTCTTCGGACTTGCGGCTCTGATCGCTCGGGCCGGCATTGGCAGCGGCGGCGGGCTGGCGCTGATTGGCGCCGGGCAGCTCGTTGCCAACCGTGACCTCGTTGTTGCTCTGACCCGACGCGGAAGTTTCCTCCCTGGTCTGGCTCGAACGGACGACGCGGCCGTCCGGATCGAATTTGTCCGAGGTCTGGGTGATGCGATTGAAATCGAACTCGGCGGCGACCTGCACGCGCGAATGGCCCGGTCCGACCACCGAGGAGACGATCGACTCCACTTGTTCGCGCAAATGCTTCTCGTAAGCCGCCTGACGCTCGTCGGCTGCGGCGCCGCCGGCGGTGGTGTCGTCACTGGCGCCGTCCGCCAGCAATTGGCCTTGCTCGTCGACGATCGAAATGCGCTGCGGCCGCAAGTCGGAGACGGCGGTGGCGACGAGGTGACGGATGGCGCGGACCTGCGACGGCTGCAGGCTGCCGCGCAGCTTGAGCACGATGGAGGCGGACGGCTCGATCTTGTCGCGCGAAAACAGCGGCCGATCCGGCAGGACCAGATGCACGCGCGCGTCTTCGACCTGATCGAGGGTGCGGATGGTGCGCGCCAGCTCACCCTCCAGCGCCCGCAGTTTGTCGATGTTCTGGACGAAGCTCGTGGTGCCCAGCGCGTCCGACTTGTCGAAAATCTCGTAGCCGACGCCGCCGCCCTTCGGTAGGCCGTTCTCGGCCAGCGTCATACGCAGCCGCGCCACCTTATCGCGCGGTACCATGATGACGTTGCCGTCATTGCGCAGCTCGTAAGTGATGCCCTCGCGGTCGAGCTCCTTGGCGATCGAGGCGGAATCCTCAAGCGACAGGTCGGTGAACAGCGGCGTCATCTGCGGCGTAGTCACGTGCAAAATCAGAAAGGCGAAGAAGCCGATGAGCGCGATGGTGACCGCGCCCATAGCCGCGATGCGCGGCGCGCCGAGCGTTTTGGCGAACTCCACCAGACTTTGCACCGAGCTTTCCCCCGCGCAGCGACGCGCAAGCGCCTTACCCGGCAAGATTTGCCCGGTGGATGGTTAGCGTCCGGTTAATAAAGGCGGCAATCGTGCTAACTTGAGTCCGTTGCTTGTCTCATGCGAGGTTGGCCCATCGAAGCTGCATGCTTGGGGGAGCGGCATGGTACCTGCAGAGCACCAGAATGGAAACGCCAGCCGCACGGGCTGGCGTTGGCAATTTGGTAAGATCGATTAAGCGGGAGTTACTGGCGATATTGCTGGATGCGGGTGGTCCGCAATCCGGCGAGGCCGTGCTGGTCGATCGAGTATTGCCAGGACAGGAATTCCTCGACCGTCAGGGTGTAGCGGCTGCACGCCTCTTCGAGCGACAGCAACCCACCGCGCACCGCGGCGACCACTTCTGCCTTGCGGCGGATGACCCAACGCTTCGTCCCCGGCGCCGGCAAATCGGCGATAGTCAGGGGGGAACCGTCCGGCCCGATGACGTATTTAACCCTCGGGCGATGGGGTTCGGTCATAATGCACTCTCACAACTCGACAACTACAGTTGGTGACCTTACGCACGGCCGCTTAAAATTTGCCTAAGCCGCGTACGCAATTGGCCGCAATTTGTCGGGCGAAGGCTGCAAAAGCCGGTTTTCGCTGCAGCGGCGTTGAGCGTCATGGTGCGCTCGCTGGTTCGCAGCCCGTCGGTAGGGGTAGCCGCTACAGCAGGTTTGTCAGATTGGTGAGACTGGTGTTGAGATTGCTGAGTGTGCCGCCGAGACTGCTCAAGGCGCTGAGGCTGCCGTTATTGATCGATTGGACCGCGCTGATCGGGTAGCTCTGTCCATTGACCGTGAGTTGCGGTGGGTTCTGGCTGAGATTGACCCCGCTGACGGTGCCCTGAATCTGCGTGCTGACTGTGACCGCCTGACCGTTGGCGCCCGTGGCGTTGATCGCAAGAGTGTATTGCCCGGTGGGCCAGGTCACGCCGTTATTGCCTTGGCCGTTCCAGCTGTAGGTCTGGGTCCCAGCGTTGAGCGATACCGTTCCCGTATAAGCGGTCTGGCCGGTCGAGCTCGTGATCGTGACATTGCCGGTGGCCGGCGACGGCGAATTCAGCGACCAGGCCGCCGGCGAGCCGGCCGCCAGCGTCGCGCTCGCACCGCTCAGGGTGACGCTGGAGCCGAGGAACTGCATCGCCGAGGTCGCTTCCGAGGTCTGCTGCAGCGAGATCAGCGTCTGCATGTTGGTGTTCATGTCGACCTGCTGTTGGACCGAGGTGAACTCGACCAACTGCTGGGTGAACTGATTGGTGTCGAGCGGATCGAGCGGATCCTGGTTCTGCAACTGTGTGGTCAGGAGCGTCAGGAACGAATTGAAATTGTCGGCAAGCTGGGCCAAGCCGGTGTTGCCCGTGTTGGCGCTGCTGTTGGTGGTTGATCCTGGAGTGCTCGTTGAGGGAATTGCCGTGCTGGTGGTCATGATCGATCCTCGGGCGAATTTGGCGTTTACACGCGAATGTCGATGCCGCCGCCGCCGAGATTGAGGCGGGAGTAGATTTGCGTCGTCTCCACCGGCGACAAATCGGCGGCGGGAACGACAAGCTGTTGCGCCGGGGTCGTCTGTGCCCCGCCGCCGTTGTTCTGTCCGGAAAAAGACTGATCGCGCAGCGAGAATTGCAGGCCGTTATCCGCGGTCTTTAATCCCGCCTGTTCGAGCGCGCGCTCGAGCTGCGGCTGCTGGCTTTGCAACAGCGTCAGCGTCTCGGGACGGTCGACGGTGACGTGTGACGTCACCTGACCGCTGGAATCGACGTCGAGGCGCACATCGATACGGCCGAGCTCGGGCGGATCGAGCCTGATGTCGAACTGGTTGGACCCGGCCTGGGCGCGGGCCGCGATGGCGATCGGCAGGCCGGCGATCGAAACCGCGGCCGCCGACGCCGGAGACGCTGCCGTCGTCGCGGTCTGGGCGGTCGCCGTATTTGTCGCGAGGATGCCGAAAGTCGGCAAATTGGCCGCGGCGGCCTTCACCGTATTGGCCGCGGCTTGCGCACTGGGCGAAGCGCTACTGGAGGCCGTCGTCTCCACATGCGCGGTAATGAGACTCGCAGCCGGCGCTGCGGCCGCATCGCCCGACGGGCCGGCAGGCGCCGCTGTTTGTTGGGACGCAGCATCGCCCGATGCCAGCGCCTTAGCGGAAAGATCGGTGACAGCAGCCGGGTTTCCCGCCGCGGCATCCGCAGAGGGGGCTTTGCCGTCCGTTTGGCCGTTTGGTTGATTGGCTTGGGCGGTCTGAGGCGTCTCAGCGGTGTTACCGGCAAGGGTAATCTGGTTGTCGAGGTGTGATACGGTTGCCCGCGCGTGCGGTTGTGCGGTGACCGCTGCAGTCGCTGGTGAGCCGGCGGCTGCTGCCGGATACGATGAAATATCAGTGCTGACGACAATGGCGGCTGCGATGGGCGCTGGATTGGCCGCCGCTGCCGGCGTCACGGCCGACGCAGAATCGCCGCCTGCGGTCGCGCTGTCGCTGCTTTGATTCGCTCGGGAGTCATCGGCCGCTTTCTTGCTCCCCGGCGTGGGTGAGTCGGACGTTTTCGGGGCGGCTGTGCCTTGCGCATCGGTCGCAGCGGCCGCTGCCACTGCCGCGGCGGTTGCGGCAGCGTCGGGCGGCAGCTCCGATCCTACCGTCGGTGTCGATGATACGGTGGCGCTTGCCGTCGCATCGCCTGAGTTTGCCGTCGCGTCTGCGCCGTTATTGTTCGAAGCGTCCGGCTGGATGGTCGTGGTCGCGCTTGCATCTGCGGCCGCCTTCGCGTTCGCGGCCGCGATGGCCTTGGCCGTCGTTTGTTCGATGCCGTGCGCGGCTACGACAGTTGCGATCGCATTGCCACTGGTGCTCGCGCTTATAGCGGCATTATTGCTCGCGGCGGAGCTGCCGTCAGCGGGTGGACTTGAGCTTGCAGGATTCTGCGCGCTTGAGGTCTGGTTGGACCCAGTGTCGGTCGGCGCAGGTGCGCTTGTCGCAGGTGGGCTTGGCGCTGACGGGCTTGCCGGCGTAGACGGGCTCGGCGGTGCCGACGTCGTGGCATCGAGCAAGGCCGCAAACGGTTGCGAGGCGGTGTCTTGGCTGAATGAAGATGCCTGCATTCGCGACGGTGACGTGAGTGAAACCGCGGCAGGTAAATCCGGCCCAATACTCGACATACTCGACACTTGAGAACCCCTGAAAGCGACATGGACCCATTGGACCCGGCTACCGGCTTGCAACCCGTGGGCCAGTGCGAGATGATCGCCAAACTCCATGAATTCAATGGCTTAGACAGTATTGCGGGCAATTACGGACGGCAGTCTTTAGCACGTGGTCGGCAATTCTTGCCCGCAGCAACGCTTCAGCCGGCAGCCGCCGCCGTGGCGGAGCGTGGCCGCCCCCCATATAATAAAAATCGCTTGAGGCGGTGGGCGCATCGGGCGCCGGCCAGGAACACCCGCATGGCTTTGAACATACTCGACGTCGAAGGACCGCCGTCGGCGACGCGCGTGGTCGTCGCCATGTCGGGCGGCGTCGATTCCTCGGTCACCGCGGCGATCCTGGCGGACGCCGGTTACGATGTCGTCGGCATCACGCTGCAGCTTTACGATCACGGCGCGGCGACCCACCGCAAGGGCGCCTGCTGTGCCGGCCGCGACATCCATGACGCCCGCGCGGTTGCCGAGCGTATCGGCATTCCGCATTACGTCCTCGATTACGAGGCACGGTTCAAGGAAGCGGTGATCGACCGTTTTGCCGAGAGCTACGTGGCCGGCGAGACGCCGGTGCCGTGCGTGGAATGCAATCAGTCGATTAAATTCCACGATTTGCTGGACACCGCCCGCGACCTCGGCGCGGCCGTGCTGGCCACCGGGCATTATGTCGCTTCGCGCGCGCTGCCCACCGGCGGCCGGGCGCTTTATCGCGCCCGCGAAGCCGAACGCGATCAGAGCTATTTCCTGTTCGCCACCACGCCCGCACAGCTCGATCTGCTGCGCTTCCCGCTTGGCGATCAGACCAAGGCGGAAACCCGCGAACTAGCGCGCCGCTTCGGACTGTCGGTTGCCGACAAGCAAGACAGCCAGGACATCTGCTTCGTGCCGACCGGACATTATGCCGAGATCATCGAGCGGCTGCGGCCGGGCGCCGCGGGTCCGGGCGACATCGTCGATCTCGACGGCCGTGTGCTCGGCCGTCATGACGGCATCATTCATTTCACCGTCGGCCAGCGGCGCGGGCTCGGCATTGCCACCGGCTCGCCGCTCTATGTGGTGCGGCTCGACGCCGCCACCCGGCGCGTCGTGGTCGGCCCGCGCGAGGCGCTGCGCACGAGCCGGATCAAGCTGCGCGACATCAATTGGCTCGGCGACGGCACCATCGACGAGGCCCTGGCGCATCGTCCCGAAGTCTTCGTGAAGGTTCGCTCGACGCGGCCGCCGCGGCCGGCGTGGCTGCGCAGCGGTTCAGGCGGCGTCGAAGTCGAGCTGATTGCCGGCGAGGACGGCGTCTCGCCCGGCCAGGCTTGCGTGTTCTACGACGCGGCCGAAGGGCAGGCGCGCGTGCTCGGCGGCGGCGTCATTGCCGGCACCATGGCGGCGGTGCAAGCCAAAGACGCGCGCGGTGTTGATCTTGCGGCCGCGCGCTGACGCGACGCGATGACCGAGGAACTCGACAAAGCCGGCATCGCCAAGGCTTACGCGCGCTGGGCTCCGATTTACGATCTGGTATTCGGCGCGGTATTCGAGCGCGGCCGTAAGGCGTCGATCGCGGCGGCCGAGCGCATCGGTGGCCGCATTCTTGAAGTCGGCGTCGGCACCGGCCTATCGCTGCCCGACTACGCGATGTCGAACCGGCTGATCGGCGTCGATTTATCGGCGCCTATGCTGCGTAAGGCCAAGGCACGGGTCGCCGAGCGCCGGCTTTCCAATGTCGATGGGCTCGCGGTGATGGACGCGCAGCATCTTGGTTTCAAGGACGCGGCGTTCGACGTCGTCGTGGCGCAATATGTCATCACCGCGGTGCCGGATCCGGAGCGCACGCTCGATGAATTCGCCCGTGTCATAAAGACGGGCGGCGAGATCATTTTGGTGAATCATCTCGGTGCGGAAAGCGGATTGCGCGCGGCCTGCGAACGATGGTTCGCGCCGCTAGCGCGGCGGCTCGGCTGGCGTCCGGAATTCGGCTGGGAGCGGCTGGCGCGCTGGGCGGCACGGCACGGCGGCGTGCGCGTCGTGGAACGGCGGCCGATGCCGCCGCTCGGGCATTTTTCGCTGATCAGGTTCGTGAAGGTTTAGACATGATCCCGAAAAGTGGATACCGGTTTTCGGAAAAGATCATGCGCAATCTAAAGCTAGAGCCCGGTTTTGATTCCATCAAAACCGATTAGGCTCTAGCGCTCAACCGCGGCGTTCGGCTTCCCAGTGGCCGGAGCATGCCGAGGTCGCGGAATTTCCGCTCCACAGACCGCGACCGGAATCGCCGGACAGCTCACCGGTGCCGCTGGCGCGCTCACCGCCGGCGCTGACGTTGACGCTGACGCGTCCGCGCGCATCGACATGGCCGGACACGTTGAATGACGGGTCGTCGTAGGTGACTCTGCCGTTGATGATGTTGAGCGCATAACGATAGGCGCGGTCGCAGGTGCCGGCATCGGTCACGATCAATACGCTCCAGCGGCCGTCGAATGACGCGCGCGCGACGGCGGTCGGCGCAGTCCACAGCGTTGACGCGGCCAACAACAGGGCGATGAACGTCGCCGGCACAATGCTGCGCTTTCGCATAATCTCGCTCCTCGGTCTTCGCGCGAAGACGATAAGTGGCAAAGCCGAAACGTAACGGCCGCAGGGCAATTCCATTAACAGAAGTACCGCGATACGCCAGATTAGGCGTTGCATCGTGGTTGCCGCCAAGTTTCTCACATCTACCTGTGGCTATCTATGGTGCGCCTTTCATATTGCATAGGGGCTGCCGCGCGGTCGATTGTGGCGGAAACGTTGACCGCGGGGGTGTTCCCGCCACCGCCGGGGCGGGATTGCCGCAGGTTGACGCGGTGGATGATTTACGGACGGCAATCGCATGCCGTAGTTGCCATCTCCGGTAGAGTTGCCTAATAATTTCTCTATAGCCGTGGAGATAGCGCCATGACAGAGCGCGGGCTTGTCTTCGAGGACTTCGTCGACAAGGTCGACGAGGTTTTTGTCATCAGCCAGGACGACGTGCCGGCTGTTCCACTGACGCTCAAGGAAGTCGAGCTGTTGAACCCGGCCATGGCGCCGCCCGGCCTGCGGCCGCCGTTCTCATTAACCTTCGTTGCCCGCGACCCGCGCATCTTCCCGCAAAGCCTCTACCGGATGGAGCACCAGGAGCTCGGCGCAGTGACGATCTTCCTGGTGCCGTCCGCCAAGGACGCCGAGGGCGTGACCTATGTGGCGACGTTCAACTGAGGCTTCGCGCACAAAGACTCCAGCCGTTCGTAAATTTCGCCGAGATGGCGCGCGGCGGCCTCGCGGACGAATAGCTGTGATTGCCGAGTTCGAACAACGGGTCTGCTGCGAGCTGTTTGGTCGCGTCGGGTTTCGATCCAGAGCCCGGTCAGGAAAAGCGTCGCCGGCGCTTGCTGTTGCCGTAGCGCTTCGATGACTTTTCCGTTGTACCAGGACGCAACCTTGCCGGCTTTGAGCTCACGCAGCAGTCCCGGCGTCATGTCGGCGTCGAACGTCAGGGCAACGATTTTTTGACTAGTCGCCGCATGATCGAAGGTGAGGCGCTCTCCGGCCGATGGCGTCGCCGCGAGCGCGGCGCCCAGCGTCAACCACAGCGTCAGGACAGAGATCGCCGCCTGCCTGCGTCGCCTTTGCGTCATCGCACGCATCGGCCGCGCATTATGGAGATACGCCCGTCTAAACCGTCGTCTGCGCCACGCCGCGCTTGGCGTTGAGCGCTTCCTTGGCGCCGTCCTTGAACGCAACGTCCGGCGGCAGCACCACCGCGCAGGAACGAATTTTATGCTGCTCGGGATCGACGCCAGGTGGAGTAGTGCCCTTCTCGACCAGCGCCTTGGCCGCGCGCATCAGGCGATGGCGGGCCATGATGATGCCGTTGTCGGTCGACACCAGATTTTCCTTGGTGCGATCGCAGATCGGTCCCATGCTTTCCTGCAGCGAGGCATCCTGCATGGCGAAGCCCGCAATGCCGCTGTAGGTCCGCCCCGCCTTCTGCGCCGCACGGTCGATCAGATAATCGTTGTCCTTGTTGGCGAGCGGCCGGAACGCGGCGTCAACCTTGCAATGTACGCCAGCGCCGTCCTTCATGGCGTCGACCTCGGTCTTGGTCAGCGCCCGCACCGGGTGGAAGTCATAAGACCAAGCCCAGCACGTCTCGTCGTCGATCGGCACCCAGAAGTGACCGTGAATCGGATGGTCGCCGCGCGGCGGGATCATGGTGAAGCACGGCATCACCCATGGCGTGATGCGCCAGTAATAGTTGCCGTTCTCGGCATTGCGCCGGGCGCCGATGAACAGCCCGCCGGGCTGCTCGACGACCTCGAAATGCGGTTGCATGTCGGAGAGATTGTACTGATTGCCCTTGGCGCCCTTGAACAGCGGATCGGAGCCGAGATCGCCGCGATGCAGGAAGGAGACGTGGCTCGAATCGATGCCGCCCTCCATGGCTTGCAGCCAGTTGCACTCCTGCAGCCGCTTCGAGGTGAAGGTCTGCTCCGCCGGCACTAGCGCGAATTCCCATTGCGGCAGCGGCGGCTTCTTGTCCGCAGGCCCCATATAGGTCCACAGCACATCGCCGATCTTCACCAGCGGATAGGAGGTCAGCTTGACCTTCTTGCAGAAGCCGCTTTCCACCGGCTCGGACGGTACCTCCACGCATTGGCCGTTCACATCGTATTTCCAGCCGTGATAGGGGCAGCGCAGGCCTCTCTCCTCGTTGCGGCCGAACCACAGCGACACCCCGCGATGGGCGCAAAATTCGTCGATCAGGCCATAGCGGCCCTCGGAGTCGCGGAAAGCCACCAAGCGCTCGGAGAGAAGCTTGACCCGGACCGGTGGACAATCGTTTTCCGGCAATTCCTCGGCCAAGAGCGCCGGCAGCCAGTAGCAGCGGAATAGCTGCCCCATTGCAGTCCCGGGGCCAGTCTGGGCCAAAAGCTCGTTCTGTTCTTGCCTGAGCATGGTTCTCGTCCGTAACGACTATCCTTGGAAAGAGTAGGGGTTCGGTTCCGCCCGGGCAAGCGCGCGACGGAACCACTGTACTCCCCCGTATCATGACAGACAGGCGAAATTGCGTGCGCAAAAGCCCTGTCCGGTTGCTCTGCCAACGCAATTAAGCTAAGTCGGCGCAGTCCGGGTGGCCCCTTGGAGGAATAGCAATGTCCGATCACGGTGAGGTCGAATACGCGCTTGCAACGGGCAACGATTACCCCGCTCACGAAGAGACGTACCGCAATTTCATCACGCTGGTGAAAGTGACGATGGCAATCGTCGTCATCATTGTTATCGGGATGGCGTATTTCCTGACGTGATCTAACCGCAATTACCGACATCGCCTGATTGCCGGCCATTGCCGCCGTCGGAGGATTGATGAAAGTCGCGGTTGCTGCCGAAACCGATTCGGGTGAGCCGCGCGTGGCCGCGACTCCCGAAACCGTCAAGAAAATGATCGGCCTTGGCGCTGAAGTGGCCGTCGAACCGGGCGCCGGCGTCAAGTCCGGCGTCCTCGATGCCGACTATGCCGCCGCCGGCGCGACTGTCTCCCGCGACGCGCTCAGCGGCGCCGACGTGGTGCTCAAGGTGCGGCGGCCGAATTCGGTCGAGCTGGCGCAGTTGAAAAAAGGCGCCATCGTCATCGCCATCATGGACCCTTATGGGCATGACGATGCATTGCGCGCCATGGCCGAGGCCGGCGTCACCGCCTTTGCCATGGAGCTGTTGCCGCGCATCACCCGCGCGCAAGTGATGGACGTACTTTCCAGCCAGGCCAATCTCGCCGGCTACCGCGCCGTGGTCGACGCGGCCGAGGAATTCAGCCGCGCGTTGCCGATGATGATGACGGCGGCCGGCACGGTTCCGGCCGCCAAGGTGTTCATTATGGGCGCCGGCGTCGCCGGGCTACAAGCAATAGCCACTGCGCGCCGGCTCGGCGCCATCGTCACCGCGACCGACGTGCGCCCGGCGGCCAAGGAGCAGGTCGAGAGTCTCGGCGCCAAATTCATCGCGGTGGAGGACGAGGAGTTCAAAGCGGCCGAAACCGCCGGCGGCTACGCTAAGGAAATGTCGAAAGAGTACCAGGCGAAGCAAGCCGCTTTGGTCGCCGACCACATCAAGAAGCAGGACATCGTCATCACCACCGCGCTTATTCCGGGCCGGCCGGCGCCGCGGCTGGTGTCGAAAGAGATGGTGGCCTCGATGCGGCCGGGTTCGGTCGTGGTTGATCTCGCGGTCGAGCGCGGCGGCAATGTCGAGGGTGTGCAGGCCGATACGGTCGCCGACGTCAGCGGCGTCAAGATCGTCGGCTATCGCAACGTGCCGGGCCGGCTCGCCGCCACGGCGTCGAGCCTCTATGCCAAAAATCTCTATGCGTTCCTGGAAATTTTGATCGACAAGAAGACCAAGACGCTCGCGATCAACTGGGATGACGAGATCGTCAAGGGGACGGCGCTCACGCGCGATGGCGCGGTGGTGCATCCGAATTTCAAGCCTAAGAGTGCGGCGTAATTAATTCTCCCTTCCACAACGGGGAGATGAATAGAACTGGAGGCCCCATCGTGGTGACGCTTTCAATCCTCAGCCAGCTCGACCTTCTCGCCAATGCCCATGCGAGCGCGCCGGAAGCCGCCAGCGACGCCGTCAATCCGTTCGTGTTCCGGCTGTCAATTTTCGTGCTTGCGGTCTTTGTCGGCTACTATGTGGTCTGGTCGGTGACGCCGGCGCTGCATACACCCTTAATGTCGGTGACCAATGCGATCTCCTCGGTGATCGTGGTCGGTGCGCTGCTTGCCGTGGGCGTTGCGCTCGCCGGCAACGACTCGGGTCCGGTCTGGGCACGCGCGCTCGGCTTCGTCGCGCTCACCTTTGCCTCGGTCAATATTTTCGGCGGCTTCCTGGTGACCAAGCGCATGCTCGCGATGTTCCAGCGGAAGCAGAAGTGAGCGGAAGGACCAATCGATGAGCGCCGACCTCGCCGCGCTTTGCTATCTCGTCGCCGGCGCCCTGTTCATCCTGGCGCTGCGCGGACTGTCGAATCCGGAGACCAGCCGGCGCGGCAATCTGTTGGGTATGACCGGCATGGCGATCGCGATCGTCACCACGCTGGCGGCCCATCCGCCGGCGGATCTCACGGCTTGGGGATTGGTCGTGCTGGGCATGGCGATCGGCGGCGGCACCGGCGCGGTGATCGCGCGGCGGGTGCCGATGACGTCGATGCCGGAGCTGGTCGCCGCCTTCCATTCGCTGGTCGGTATGGCCGCGGTGCTGGTGGCCGCCGGCGCGCTCTATGCGCCCTCGGCATTCGGCATCGGCTCGGAAGGCGCCATCCACAGCCAGAGCCTGATCGAAATGTCGCTCGGTGTCGCCATCGGCGCCGTTACATTCACCGGCTCGGTGATCGCGTTCTTAAAGCTCTCCGGCCGCATGAGTGGCGCACCGATCACGCTGCCCGGCCGTCACGTCATCAATATCGCGCTGGCGATCGCTCTCGTTGCCCTGATCGCCTGGTTCTTCGAAGCGCAGCAGCATCTCACCTTCTGGCTGATCGCGGCGGTGTCGTTCCTGCTCGGCGTACTCATCATCATCCCGATCGGCGGCGCCGACATGCCGGTCGTGATCTCGATGCTCAATTCCTATTCCGGCTGGGCCGCGGCCGGCATCGGCTTCACGTTGGAGAATACCGCGCTGATTATCACCGGTGCGTTGGTCGGTTCCTCGGGCGCGATCCTGTCCTACATCATGTGCAAGGGCATGAACCGCTCCTTCATCTCGGTGATCCTCGGCGGTTTCGGCGGCGAAGTGGCGGGCCCGGCGGCCGCGGCTGGCGACCGGCCGGTCAAGATCGGCTCGGCCGAGGATGCGGCCTTCATCCTGAAGAATGCCGGCAAGGTCATCATCGTGCCCGGCTACGGCATGGCGGTGGCGCAGGCACAACATGCGCTGCGCGAGATGGGCGACAAGCTCAAGCACGAAGGCGTCGAGGTTAAATACGCCATCCATCCGGTGGCGGGCCGCATGCCGGGCCATATGAACGTGCTGCTCGCCGAAGCCAATGTGCCTTACGACGACGTGTTCGAGCTGGAAAACATCAATTCGGAATTCGCCCAGGCCGACGTCGCTTACGTTATCGGCGCCAATGACGTCACCAATCCGGCCGCCGAGGACGATCCGAAGTCGCCGATCTATGGCATGCCGGTGCTACAGGTGTGGAAGGCCGGCACCGTGATGTTCAACAAGCGCTCGCTCGCCTCCGGCTATGCCGGCATCGACAACCCGCTGTTCTACCGCGACAACACCATGATGCTGCTCGGCGACGCCAAGAAAATGACGGAAGAGATCGTCAAAGCGTTGTAGAATTTCGGTCCGATGACCGAGAACTCTCCGCCGAAGCAGCCTGAGCCAATTCGCGCCCGTCGCTGGTCCGGCCCGGTATCACCGCCGGCGAAACCACGGCCCTATCGCATGGCAATGCGGCTGATCGGCATTCCCGCCGCCGCTGTGGCCGGCGTGTTGATTTATCGCGGTTTGCGCGATCATTTCGTTTTGCCCACGTGCGACTCCGATCGCGCCAAGCACTCACTCGCTGACGTTCTCAAAGAGCTGCGGATGGAGCCCACGCGCTATGACCCCATCAAGACCGTGTCGTCGACCAATGACCAAGTCGTCTGCAATGCAGACTTGCCCTTGCCTGCGGGCGGCAATGTGGTCGCCGATTTCACGTTCTATTGGGACGGCGGCGTGGCGCATATGAAATATTCGGTTTCACGCAAAAAGTCGTGAAAGGGCGGCAATGCGGGGCGGGGAACTTAGTCGCGCCGAGCCGCTTGTCAGCGCGTGGACCACGGCATCAATACCGCCATGCATGTCAAACACTTAACCACGGGCCCGCTGCCCTGGATGGTGCGGATCGGCTATGCCGCCCGCGGCATCGTCTTTTTGATCATCGGCAGCTTTGCGCTCCTCGCGGCCGGCGGCTTGGGCGCACATCCGGAAGGCGCCCGCGACGCTTTGGAGCTCTTATTCCAGCGGCCGTTTGGCAGTTATTTCTTATGGGCCTTGGCGGCTGGACTCTTGTGTTTTGCCGGATGGCGTTTCCTGCAATCGGTCTTCGACGTCGATCTACACGGCAACAGCCCGTACGGCCTGATGCGCCGTAGCGTGCTTGCCGGCAGTTGCCTGTTCTATGTCGCACTGGCGGCCGCGACGATCCGCATCACGCTCGTCCACCGGGGTGTCGATGAGGACGAGTCGGCCCGGGAATGGACGGCATGGGTGATGGCGCAGCCGCTGGGGCGGCTTGTGATCGCGCTCATCGCCGTGGGATTTGTCGGCGTCGCCGCCGGCCTTGCAGTCAAGGGCTTTCGTGCGCCCTACCGCGAGACGCTCGATGTGACGCAGGAGCAGCGCGCTTTCGCAGTCGTGCTCGGTTCTTTTGGCATCATGACGCGCGCCTTCGTCTTTCTCATGATCGGCGTTTTCCTGGGCGTCGCCGCCTACAACTCTAATTCCTTCGAGGCGGTCAGTTTGGCCGGCGTGCTGCGCGCCATGCAGCAACAAGCCCATGGCGGGGTCTTGCTTGGCATCGCCGCGCTCGGCCTTCTGCGTTCGGCTTCTTCGAGATCATCGAGGCCGCGGCGCGGCGAGCCATCGCGGTGAAGCCGGATGGGCCGAAGCCGTCTCAATTGGAAGATTTGCCGTAACCTCCGGCGGTCGGCGTCTGGATAATGATCGCCTCGCCGGCGTCGATCACGGTGGCGTCGCAGCCTTCGAGTTTCTCCATCTGGCCGTCCTTGCGGCGCACCCAGTTTTCGCCGACCTGACCGTCGCCGCCGCCGGCAAGGCCGAATGGCGGTACGCGGCGGTGTCCGGACAGCACCGTGCATTCCATATTTTCCAGGAAACGGATGGTGCGGCGGATGCCGTCGCCGGCGTTCCATTTTCCGCGCCCGCCGGAGCCTTTGCGGATGTGGAAGTCCTCCAACAGCACCGGATAGCGGAATTCGAGAATCTCCGGATCGGTCAGCCGCGTATTGGTCATGTGGGTATGCACGGCGTCGGTGCCGGGAAAGCCCGGCCCGGCTGGCGAACCGGAGCAGATGGTCTCGTAATACTGATAGCGCGCATTGCCGAAATTGAGGTTATTCATGGTGCCCTGCGCCGCGGCCATGGCGCCGAGCGCGCCGAACAGGCAATTGGTGACCTCCTGCGACGTCTCGACATTGCCGGCGACCACGGCGGCGGGGAATTCCGGCGACAGCATCGATTGCTTTGGAATGACGATGCGAATCGGCCGCAAGCAGCCGGCATTCATCGGAATATCGTCGTCGACCATGACGCGGAACACGTAAAGCACCGCGGCGCGGGTCACCGGCTCCGGGGCGTTGAAGTTCGACGGCTGCTGCGCGCTGGTGCCGGTGAAATCCACTGTCGCTTCGCGCCGCTTCTTATCGACAGTGATGCGGACCTTGATCGTATTGCCCTGATCGGTCTCGATCGAGAAAGCGCTGTCGTGCAGGCGGTCGATGACGCGGCGCACGCTCTCGGCGGCATTGTCCTGCACATGGCGCATATAGGCGCGCACCACGGGAAGTGTGAAATAACGCACCATTTTGCGCAGCTCGTGCACGCCCATCTCGTTGGCGGCGATCTGCGCCTTGATGTCGTTGACGTTCTGCAACGGATTGCGCGCCGGATATTTCGCGCCTTCAAGGAGTGAGTAGGTCTCCTTCTCGCGAAAGCGGCCGCGCTCGACCAGTTTGAAATTATCGATATAGATGCCTTCCTGCTCGATGGTCGTGGCGTTCGGCGACATCGAGCCCGGCGAAATGCCGCCGACGTCGGCGTGGTGGCCGCGCGATGCGACCCAAAACAGGATTTTCTTGCCGTCGAACACCGGCGTGCAGACGGTAATGTCCGGCAGATGCGTGCCGCCGTTATAGGGCGCGTTGATGGCGTAAACGTCGCCCGGGCGGACCTTGCCCTTGTTTTCGCGAATAATGGTCTCGACCGCGCGGTCCATCGAGCCGAGATGCACCGGCATGTGCGGCGCGTTGGCGAGCAGAGAACCGTTGCCGTCGAACACCGCGCAAGAGAAATCGAGCCGTTCCTTGATGTTCACCGAATAGGCGGTGTTCTGCAAAGCGACGCCCATCTGCTCGGCGATCGACATGAACAGGTTGTTGAACACCTCGAGCATCACCGGGTCGGCATGGGTGCCGATGGCACTTCGGCGCGCAAGCTTATGCACCCGCCGCAGCACCAGGTGGTTCTTAGCCGTCAGTTCGGCCTGCCAACCGTGCTCGATCACGACGGTCTGATGCGGCTCGATGATGATGGCCGGCCCTTTGACCTTATTTCTGGGGGCGAGTTGATCGCGTGTGTAGACCAATGCGCGATGCCATTTGCCGCTGGAAAAGAAGCGGGTGCGTCGGGCAGGCGTCGGCAATTTCGTCTGTTTCAGCTTTCGCGGCTTCTCTTTGAACGTCGCGCCGCCACCGACTGCTTCCACCGAGACCGCCTCGATGACGAGGTCCTTCTTGCGGTCGATGAAGCCGAACTGCGCCTCGTGCGCTCTTTCGAAGGCCGATTTCATTTTGCGCAGCGAGGCGATGCTTTTGCCACTGCCGGCATCGACGACGAGCGGCGTGTCCGTTCCGGCGTAACGGATGTGGGCGCGCACATCCAATTTGATGCCTTTCGCCGCAACGCCCTGGGCGGCGACCTCTTCGGTGACGGCGCGCGCCAAGCGTCGCGATACGCGTTGCAGGGTCGCGCGCGCCTTGTCGCCGAACGTTTCCTCGATCGCCTGCTGGCGCACGCTGCGGATGTCGGCGAGGCCCATGCCGTAGGCTGAAAGGAGCGACGACAGCGGATGGATCAGCACGATCTCCATGCCGAGCGCATCGGCGACCAGGCAGGCGTGCTGGCCGCCGGCGCCGCCGAAGCAATTGAGCGCGTAGCGGGTTACGTCATAGCCGCGCTGCACCGAGATCTTCTTGATCGCGTTCGCCATGTTCTCGACGGCGATCTTGATGAAACCGTCGGCGACCTGTTCGGCGGTCCGCCCGTCGCCGATGTCCTTTGCCAATTTGGCGAACGCATCGCGGACCGCATCGGCATCGAGCGGCAGGTTTTGCGCGGGTCCAAAAATCTTGGGAAAGAAATCCGGGATGAGCTTGCCAACCATGATGTTGGCGTCGGTCACGGCGAGCGGGCCGCCGCGGCGGTAGCATTTCGGGCCGGGATTGGCACCGGCGGAGTCCGGGCCGACGCGAAAGCGCGCGCCGTCGAAATGCAGGATCGAGCCGCCGCCGGCAGCCACGGTGTGAATCAGCATCATCGGCGCGCGCATGCGCACGCCGGCGACTTCGGTCTCGAAGGCGCGTTCGTATTCTCCGGCAAAATGCGACACGTCGGTCGAGGTGCCGCCCATGTCGAACCCGATCAGCTCTTTGAAGCCTGCGGCGCGTCCAGTCTCGGCCATGCCAACCACGCCGGCCGCCGGCCCTGAGAGGATGGCGTCCTTGCCGCGAAATAACTTCGCCGCCGTAAGACCGCCCGATGACATCATGAACATCAGCCGGGTTCGCTCTGATTGGCGGTGGGTCGAAGCGCCGCCATGGAGATCCTCGGCGACCTGATTCACGTAGCGCTGCAGGATCGGCGACAGGTAACTGTCGACCACCGTAGTGTCGCCGCGGCCGACCAGCTTGATCAGCGGCGAGACTTCATGGCTCGCTGAAACTTGCGGAAAGCCGAGCTGGCGCGCCAGCGCCGCGATCTGATTCTCGTGATCGCTATAGCGGTAGGCGTGCATCAGGACCACGGCGACTGCGCCGATGCCGTCAGCCAGGGCGCGTTCCAGCTCGACGCGCGCGCCGGCCAGATCGAGAGGCCGCTCCACCGTACCGTCGGCGCGCACGCGTTCGTCGACCTCGACGACGCGCTCGTACAGCATGTCGGGCTTGATGATGTGTTTGGCGAAGATTTTCGGCCGCGCCTGGTAACCGACGCGCAGCGCGTCACGGAAGCCTTTGGTGATCAGAAGCAGCGTGCGCTCGCCCTTGCGCTCCAAAAGCGCGTTGGTCGCGACCGTGGTGCCCATTTTGACGGCAGAGATCTGCTCGCTCGGAATTGGCGCGCCGGGCTTTAGTCCCAGCAGGAGACGGATGCCGTGCACCGCGGCGTCGCGATAGGCTTCGGGATTTTCCGAAAGCAGCTTATGGGTGACGAGCGCACCGTCCGGCCGCCTGCCGATCACATCGGTAAAAGTGCCGCCGCGATCGATCCAGAATTCCCAACTTGCAGTCATACGCTCGGTCCTGGGCTCGATCCCATCCGTCTTTTGTGCCAGGTTGGGGCGAAGCGCGCCCGCAACAGATAGCCGCGACAGATAGCCATATGACGACTAGTTGAGGAAACAACGATGCACAAGATCGCAATCTCAGAGGCCGCCCGCGACCGTATGACGGCCCGGACCGGCAAAGCGCATCCCTTCGACGAAATCGATCCGCGCAAGACCGCTTTGGTTGTGATCGACATGCAGAACTATTTCTGCAAGCCGGGTCACCAGGGCGAGGTGCCGGCGTCCCGGGACATCGGGCCGAACATCAACCGGCTTGCCGCCGATCTGCGCCGCCGTGGCGGGCTCGTCGTCTGGGTGCGTAATAGCACCCATGATACGCGCGAAAGCTGGTCGAACTATCACGAATTCCTCCACACGCCGGAGCGCTATGAGCGGCGCTATGCGGCGATGGATGTCGATGGCGACCGTTACGCCTATTGGCACGGCAACGACATCCGTCCGGAGGACGCCCAGGTGACCAAGACGCGCTACAGCGCCTTCATTCAAGGCTCTTCGAATATCGAGCACCTGCTGCGCGACCGTGGCGTGGATACGCTCCTGATCACCGGCACTGCCACCAATGTCTGCTGCGAGAGCTCCGCGCGCGACGCCATGATGCTCAATTTCAAGGTGGTCATGGTGTCTGACGGTCTCGCCACCCACAATGACGAGGAGCACAACGCGGCGCTGTCGATCTTTTACGGCCTGTTCGGCGACGTGCAGACCACCGACGAGGCGATCCAATCGCTCGCCCGCGGCGACAACGCGCGCGCGGCCGCCTGAGCGCGTTGGCCACTAATCATTCCGCCTGCTATCGCGCAGCGCCGGTAAGCCAATACCGGTCGCCTCGAATCCGCCGTCCACGGCAATGGTTTGCCCGGTGATGTAGCTTGAGCGATCGCTGCACAGGAAGTAGATCGCTTCGGCGAGCTCCTGCTCCAGGCCGTAGCGATTGAGCGGAATGGCGTCGTGATAGGCGGCGCGGATCTCCGGCGTATGCACGGCCTTGGCCATCGCGGTGTCCACTGGGCCAGGGGCGACGGCGTTGACCCGGATACCGAGCGGGGCAAGTTCGACTGCTTGTTGCTGGGTCAGGTGCGCGAGGCCGGCTTTGCTGGTGCCGTAGGCCGCGCGCAGCGTCGAGGCGCGCAGACCCGAAATCGAAGTGATATTGACGATGGCGCCGCCGCCGCTATTGCGCATCAGCGGCACGGCCGCCTGCGTGCATAAGAATGGGCCGGTGAGATTGACCGCCAGCACGCGTGACCAATCCTCATAGGTGACGTCGAGGATCGGCTTGAAGATCGCGATGCCGGCGTTATTCACCAGTGCGTCGAGCCGGCCGAATTTTTGCGCGACTGTGCTAAGGGCATCGGCGACACCCGCCACGTCGGCAACATCGCAGCAAATGGCGATGGCAGCGTCGGCGTCATTGGCCTCGCGCAGGGCGCCGTAAGTACCTTCGAGCGTTGCCTCGTCGATATCAAGCAATGCCACGCGCCAGCGGTCGGCGAGGAATCGCTTTGCGGTCGCGAGACCGATTCCGCGCGCCGCTCCGGTGATGAGCACGGCTTTCGCTGAGGTTCGGCTCATGGTCGCTCGATCCCGCACTCCATCGCGATCAATCCATCACCCGACGAGACGGGCTGGCTCTTTCGCTTTTGCCTCAAACAGCCGGATGATGTCTTCTGCAATCGGCGAATAGGCGGCGTGGGTGCGCATGATCCAGCTGCGCAGGCCTTCACTGTTGTGATGTTTCTTGCGCTCGTTCGGAAGGTCGATCCACTCATTGCGCGCCGGGTCACGAATGACCCCGATGGGGTCCTCGCCCTTTTGCATCTTGCCGAGCTCGCGGCGGAGCATGCGGCGGTAGAGCGCGATGCCCTCGTCCGAGGCGCCAAGGTGTTCGACGGTACGGTCGGCGATCGGTCCTTGCGTGATCCAAGCCATCATATCTTGGCCGTCGATGTTGTCGGTAATGAATTCGCCGTCGGACGTCTGCCAAGGCACGTCATAGACGTGGACCTTGTCGAGAAGGTGCCGCGGCACGACAGTATCCTTGGGCGGCACGTAGGCTGTGTACCAGAGGTGCATGGTGTGGGTGTCGTCGACGGGTACGCGAATTTGGAATGCGTAATAGCGCGATGCCTCGTCGCCGTTGCCTACTGACAGGATGTTCGGAAACACGACAGGGTGACCGATCCGCCAATCGTCCGATTCTTCGGAGTGCCCTTCCAGCAGCCTGTGCTTTGTCATTCCGTACTCGAATTCGTTGAACGCGATCTTCTCATGGCGGGCGCTGATGGCGACCTTCACGTTGTCGTTCTGCTGCTGCTTGACGAATTCGTAAGTGTGACCGTGCAGCCATTCGGTGTGAATCGGATCGAGCGAATTCTCCATCGCTTGCAGCCAATTGACCGGAATGAGGGCGCGGCCGAGCATGCGGATCGTGCCCTCAGCGGCAAAGCCGTCCCATCGCGGCAGCAAGGGACGCGGCTCCGGACCGAGATAGGCGAACAGCATCCCATTCAGCTCCTCGACCGCATAGGCCGGAGTCTTGATCTTGTCCTTGAAACGGGTGCCGGGCGGTTCGTTCGGCTGGCTCAGGCAGTTGCCGCCATGACTGAATTCCCAGCCATGATAGGGACATCGAATTCCATCTTTCGTGGGAATGCCATAGGCGAGCGACGCGCCGCGATGCGGACATTGCTCCGCAATCAAGCCGCGGTGTCCTTCGCGATCCCGAAACAGGACGAGATTCTCGCCCAAGAGCCGAACTCGCATCGTCCAGCGGTTTTCCAATTCGGATACCGCCGCGATTGGCTGCCAGTAGCGGCGCATAAGATTGCCCATCGGCGTATCGGGACCGATTTGTGTGAGCAGGTCATTGAGCTCGCGGGTCAACATGCGCATCCTCCCTGGATTACCGACTGGCCGCGCTCCGCGCTGGCCAAAGCTATATTGGATGCCTAACGTAAAGCGCGGAGAGCGAAACGGGAAGTCGACGCGCGATGCAGCGTTATCGAATGGGGGTTGCCGGCGTCGGCGCAGCCGGGCGCGCGTTCTTGCCTGCCATTCGGCGCCATCCGGGATACGAGCTTGCGGCTTTTGCGGATCCGGTCGCCGACATTCGCGACAGCGT
Source organism: uncultured Alphaproteobacteria bacterium (assembly GCA_963731805.1). GTDB lineage: Bacteria > Pseudomonadota > Alphaproteobacteria > Rhizobiales > Xanthobacteraceae > BOG-931. The sequence continues at coordinate 36,727 of CAVSWY010000018.1, read as the reverse complement.
GGCAGCCGACACCGGTATCGCGGGTTATGCCGACCTACCGGCCATGCTGGAGGGCGCCGCGCTCGACGCCGTCTATATCGCCACTCCCACAGATTTGCATCCGGAACACGCTGCCCTGGCGTTCCGGGCGGGAAAGCATGTCCTCATCGAGAAACCGATGGCGGTGCGCCTGGATCAAGCCCGCACCATGATCGCGCAAGCACGCAGCGCCGGAGTGATGCTGCTTGTCGGCCACGCTCACGGCTACGACCTGCCGATTCAGCGGATGCGGGACATCATCGCGAGCGGCGAAATCGGGCGCGTGCGCATGATTCATACCTGGAATTTCACCGACTGGGTCTACCGGCCGCGCCGGCCGGACGAACTGCTGCTGGACGCGGGGGGCGGCGTCACCTTCCGCCAGGGCTCGCATCAGTTCGATATCGTTCGCATTCTCGGGGGCGGGGAAGTCCGCAGCGTTCGAGCGGCGACTTTCGATTGGGATCCCCAGCGAAGCACAATCGGCGCACACACGGTCTTCATGCAATTCGCCGATGGCACTGCCGCGACCGCGGTCTACAACGGCTACGGGCATTTTTCCGCAATGGAGCTGTGCGGCGATATCTCTGAATGGGGCCTTCTACAGCCCGCCGACCAGCGCCGGCCGGCGCCGCGCTCCGGCACCGGCGTGAGCGCAGCGGCAGAACTCGAGGCGAAACGGAGCCGGGCCAAGACAGCCATCCCTGAGCGAGCGCCTCACCAGCCGACTTTCGGTCTCACGATCGTGAGCTGCGAGCGCGGCGACATAAGGCAATCGCCACACGGTCTTTATGTCTATACCGCGAACGGGCGCGAGGAGATTGAGCTGCCGACGGACAGAAGCCCGCGTGAACTGGTGCTCGACGAATTGCACGACGCCATGAGTGGCGAACGCGTTCCTGTCCATGACGGTGCGTGGGGACTGGCAAATCTCGAAATTTGCCTGGCGGCAATAAGATCATCCGAGACTGGTTCGGAAATTGTGCTGCAGCACCAGGTGCCGTTGCCGACTCAAAAACCTTAGCCAAGCCCGTCAGGCGGGACTTCCCGGCTATTTTGCGGACAACAGGCCGGCGACGGTCCTGATCTCATTGCGCGCATAGTTGGGTAGCCCGGCGCTGATCGAGCTGCCGGAATTGAACGATGATTGGCCCATCAGGACTTGCGCCGGCACCAGATTGCGCAGGACCGGAATCCTTTCAAAACCGCGCTTTTCGTCGAGCACGCTCGCTTTGATGGCGAGCGCCATGAAGGCGGTGACCACGGTTTTGTCGGGATCGGTCGGATCGGCTTGGAACACGGCGAAGAATTTGCCGAACTTCATGATCTCGTTGACATAGAAAATATCCTGCTCGAGCACGCCCGAGATCGGACTATCGAGCGTTGTCAATTGCTGCAGGCCCGGCTGGTCGAGATCGGCGGGGGCGAGTGCCGAGAACTCGCTCTGGAAGTCGATGTGATCGGCGACCTTCTTGATGCTGTCGCGCAGCTTGTTGACCAGCAAAATCCCCATCGGGATCTTGCCCTCGAGCTTATAGGTCGACTGGATGCAGATCGACGTCGTTCGTCCGGTGCACCATTTGCGGTCGGCGTTGTCATTGCCGGTGCCGGCCTCGTCCTTGAAATTGGTCACGCCCGCGGCGGTGATCAGCTCGTGCTTGATCGCCGGATCGATCTTTTTCAGGAACGGCAGCGTCATGTAGTGCGACAGATCGATGGCGCTTGGCGCCTTGTCGAGGACGAAACGTGCTTGCGCCACATACATATAAAGTTTTTCGGTGACTTTTTTGCTGCCTTGCGTGCCGGCATCGGCCAGCTTGTCGACGCTCGGTTCGGTGTAGGCGGGAAATAGCGCCAAGAATTTTTTCTCTTCGGGATGCTTCTCCGCCCACTCGTCGAAACGCATGAGCGCCGTTTCGCTGTCGATCGCGCCTGGGCTGGTATGATCGCTGAAGTCGATGGTGCCGGGTTTGACGTCGGCGACATTCACGCTGCGCGCCGCGCTTACCTCGTCGATCTGGAAGTCGTCAGCGCCGGCGGCCGCGGCGGTTGCAAAGAAGCCGGCCGCCGCCATAGCAAGCAGGATCGAATGCACGTCAGTGTGCCGAAGGCTCATCCTAAAAACTCTCGCGGATATCTCTTAATGGAGTGCTGGCAATTCACCGCCCGCCCCAGAAGTAACCCTGGTTGGGTGGCGGCGGTTGCTCGTTCCACGGCCGGAACAGGCCGAACAGCCCGCGCGACATCGGTTGCTGCGGCGGCGGTTGCGGCGGCAGCGGCTGCCAACCGTGATTCGGATAGTAGGTTCGTCCGCTGCTGTCCGACGCGCCGCCCCAGAATGGATTGGATTCGCCGCCTTGATAAGCGTAGGCGTCGTCCTGCGATACCAGCTGATATTGGGTGTCCGCGACCTGGCCGTCGGCGCTGCGACGGAAGTGCTCGATGAAGTTGCCGCCGTTCATCCGGTTGCCACTCATAAAGTCGATCGGGATGTCGACAAGCTCGTGCCGCGCCGCCGGCGAGGGCCCGCTCAGGGGTTCTTTGGGCGCGACGTGATCGGCCCACACCGCCTCGATGATCGGCTGAAAGATCGGCACGGCGACGTGCGCACCGTCTTCGTTCGGCCCGAGCGAGCGGCGCTTGCCGTCAGCATTGTCGTAGCCGACCCAGACCGCCACGGTGACATCATTGGTGAAGCCGACGAACCAGCCGTCGACGAAGTTCTCCGTCGTGCCGGTCTTGCCGGCCACGTACGGCGACAGTGAAGCGATTCTCCGCGCGGTGCCGCGCGCCACGACGCCCTGCAGAATGCTCTTGAGCTGATAGAACGCCGCCCGGTCGGCATCGCCGATTCGCGGCAGCGGCGTATTGGGATATTGATAGATGGTGCGGCCGTCCTGCTCGATGGAGTCGATGCCGTGCGGTTGCGGCAGCGCGCCTTCGTTGGCGATGGCGGCATAGAACGCGGCGAGGTCGACCATCTTGACGGGCTGCGCGCCGAGGATGAACGGGTAATAGCGCACGCATTGCGGATAGATTTTCGCGGCGACCGCGGTGGCGCAAATATCGTCGAGGCTCTTCTCCGGGCTGGCGTCGATGCCGCCGTCGAGCAGATGAGCGGTGACCACATTGACGGAATTTTCCAGACCGCGGCGCAGCGTATAGACGCCGCCTTCGCTGTAATCGTCGTTGTGCGGCGACCAGTAATCCTCTTCGCGCACCCCGCCGCCGAACTCGCGGCTGATGACATCGCGGCCGTCGACGCCGCTGCCGATCGGTGGAAACGTGATCGGCTCGTTGGGAATGAGCGTGTTCGGCTGGAGGCCGTGCTGCAGTGCCGTCAGATAAGTCACCGGTTTCATCGCCGAGCCTGGCTGGCGCTGGGTCTGTGCGGTGCGATTGAGCTGGCTCAACGGATAGGAAAAGCTTCCCGCCATGGCCAGGATGCGGCCGGTCTTGTTCTCCAGGACCAGCGCCGCGCCTTGCACCGTCGGCCGCACGCGTAACTGCGCCTGGGCGGTGGACGTAGCGGGATTGCTCTTGGCTCTGCTATCTCGCCTGGGTGCGACATATCTGGGCTCGACGACGTTGACATAGACGACGTCGTAAAGGCCAAGCTCACGCTTGATGGTGGCCGACCAAACTGTCAGCGGCACGATGCGGCCGTCGGGCAAGCCGACGCGGATCGCGCCATCACCATATTTGCCGCCTTTCTCCAACACCACGGCCGGCGACCAATGCACGTCGTAGAGCGGCAGGTGCACGGCTTGCAGCGCCTGTTGCCACGCCGGCAGTCCGGACTTGTTGTCGATCTCGAGCTTCTGCACCGCGTCGGCGATATTGGCTTCCGGCCCGCGGAAGAAGGCTCGTCCGGTCGAGATCTCGTAATGCGCCAAGCCCTCTTGCAACGCGGCCTCGGTGTCGTGCTGCAATTGCGCATTGATGGTCGAGTGCACGGTATAGGAATCGGCTGTCAGGCTGGCGACGCCGTCGGCCTTGGCCTCGCGGCCAAGGAAATCGACGAAATGGAACCCGCTGTCGCGGTGCGGATGGGTAAAGGCGATAAGCTTGGGCGGCGACGCCAGCGCCTGGTTCTTCTGCGCCGCGGTGATGACGCTATCCTCCTGCATGCGCTCGAGCACGTAAGCGAGACGGTCCTTGGCGCGATTGGGATGGCGGTCAGGATTGTAATAATTCGGACCCTTGAGCAGGCCGGCCAGCATTGCGCCCTCGCCGAGCGAGAGATCTTTCGCCGATTTGCCGAAATAGCTGCGCGCCGCCGTCTCGACGCCCCAGGACGCACGGCCGAGATAGGCGGAGTTGAGATACAGTTCGAGGATGTCGTTCTTCTTCAGCGTGTTTTCCAATCGCGACGCCACGATCATTTCGCGGATTTTACGCTCATAGGTCACGTCCTCGCCGACCAGGAGGTTCTTCACCACCTGCTGGGTGATAGTCGAGCCGCCCTGCGGCCGGCCCGGCTCGGCGAGATCGCCGATGAAGGCGCGGATGATGCCGCGCTCGTCGACACCATGGTGCTGGTAGAAGCGGCGGTCCTCGGCGGCAATAAAGGCCTTCTGCACCTGATCCGGAACGTCGGCGAGCGGTATCCAGACGCGCCGATTGCCGGGCTCGAACACGTCGGCGAAATCCTTGCCGCCGCCGTCAAGCACGACGCTGAGACTCGGCAGTTTCCGGCCCTTGAGCGTCGTCGGGTCCGGCAGATCGGTTGCCGCGGTGTTGAAGAAATCGATGACTTGGCTGAGATCGACGACCGGAGAAGTAATCGGCTCGTTCTTACAGAACTGATGATAGGCGGTCTTGAGGTCCGTGAAATTCAGCCCATGGAATGCCGGAATATTGGCGCCGGCCGCCTTGGGGTCGTTGAGCGCGGTGGAGATGAGGTCGTCCAGGTTGATGGGTTCGATGTTGAACGCCTGCTCCATATGCCCGCAGCCGTTGCGCAATATTTGCACCACCTCGGCCTGATCCTGCACCGGATCGAAATGCGTCTTGACCGCCTGCGGCTGCGTCGTGACCTCGCTTAACGCGAGCGCCGCCGCAAAAAGTTTGACCAGGATGGTGTCCATATGGACTGGGACTGCGACGGCGGAGCGGCCGTGTTCGAGGGATGCGACGGTACAACGGCGATTATAGCGATCTGATCCTTACAAAAAGACTTTTTTGCGGGCATCAAAAGCCTGCGCGGACAGCCTGACAGTTGGATGATTGGACGGCGGCCCCATTTGTGGGCGGCCGCTTACTCCGCGGTCACTTCTCAGCCGCCGCGAGGCTGTGGAAATGGCCGCTATATTGCAGCCAGGCAAGCAGCAGCAGTGCCGGCGTTCCGGACACCGCGCAGATGGCGAAGAACCACGGCCAGCCGGTCGCCACGGCGATAAAGCCCGCCGCCGACGACAGATAGGTGCGGCCGAAGGCCGCGAGCGCGGTAAGCAGCGCATACTGTGTCGCGGTATGCAGCGGATTGCGGCATAGCGCCGATAAATAAGCGACGAAAATCACCGTGCCGATGGCGCTGGTGAAATTTTCGGCGGTAATCGCGAAGGTCAGCCAGGCGGTGTTGTGCCCCACGAGCGCCTGCCAAGAGAAGGCAAGATTGGCGAGCCCTTGCAGCACGCCGCCGAGCCACAAGCTTGCCGGCAGCGAGAACGCACGCGCCACGAAACCGCCGGTGAAGCCGCCGATCAGCGTCGCCGCCAGCCCAACGCCTTTGATGATGGCCGCGTATTCGTTGCGCGAAAATCCGAGATCGATCACAAATGGCGCGATCATGGCGCCGGACGACGCGTCGGTGAACTTGAACAACACGACAAAGGCCAGCACGACAAAAGCCAGATCGCGTGTGAGAAATTCGGAGAAGGCCCCGATCGCCGCCTCGATCACGCGCTGCAGCTTGTTCTCATGCGCATGGACTGCATCGGCGCTGGCGGACTTTTCCGGCTCATCGGCGACCAGCGTGGTGGCGATGCCGACGACGACCAGCACCGCCATGACCGCGTAGCCGGCGCTCCAGGCGGTATGACGGGTGTAACCGAAGACGCTTTCAAAACCGCTGACCAGAAACAGCGCACCGGCGGTCGAGACCAGCATGCCAATGCGATAGGCGGCGACGTAAGACGCCATGCCCGCCGCCTGCTCGCTTTCGTCAAGGCTCTCCACCCGGAAGGCGTCGATGATGATGTCCTGGGTCGCCGAGGCGGTCGCGACGAGGAGCGCACCGACCGCGACAAGGAACGGTGACACCGACGGGTCGCACAGGCCGAGAAACACGATCGCCGCGATCAGCAAAAACTGCGACAGCAACAGCCAGCCGCGGCGGCGGCCGAAGCGGCGTGACAGCAGCGGCACGTCGAGCGCATCGATCAAGGGCGCCCACAGGAATTTGATGGTGTAAGGCGTGCCGACCAGCGCGAACAAGCCGATGGTGCCGAGATTGACGCCGGCTTCCGTCATCCACACCAGCAGCGTCGAGCCCGACAAAGCCAGCGGCAGTCCCGACGAAAAGCCGAGAAACAGCACGATCAGCACGCGCCGCTTGAGGTAGACGGCGAGCGTGTCCTTAAAGGAGAGGCGAGGAGGTGCGACGCTTGCGCCGAGCTTGGGCGTCACCGCCATGCGCCGCTACTCGCCCGCTTCCAGCTTGCGTATGGGAGCGGCGACAACGTTCGAGGCGGCCTCAGCGTCGCCGCTGAATTCGACCTGCGCGATACGCTCGCCGCGGCCCTCGATCTTCTCGATTGAAATGATCGACTGCCGGATATCTTCGGTCGATTGGTTGAAATGGGTCTGCAGTTTGCGCATGCGATCGCCCAATAGACCGACGTCCTTCATCAGGCGCCCGACTTCGTCGCGAATCTGGTCGGCGGCCTCGCGCATGCGGGCGTCCCGCTGGCTCTGCCGGACCAGTTGGATCGCCAGCATCAATAGCGAGGGCGAGACGATGACGATCTTGGCGCGGAACGCCTTCTGCACCACGTCGTCGAAGTCCTCGTGCAACTCGGCATAGACCGATTCCGAGGGCACGAACATGAAGGCCATGTCCTGCGTCTCGCCGGGGATGAGATATTTCTGCGCGATGTCGCCAACATGCTTGGTGACGTCCTGACGGATGCGCGCCGCGGCGAGCTTGCGTTCGTCCTCGTTCTTGGCGTCGCGGTAGGCGGTAACGGCTTCGAGGGGAAACTTGGAATCGACGATCAGGGGCCGCTTGTCGGGGAGGAAAATTGCGCAATCGGGACGCAGCCGGTTGGACAGCGCGTACTGGAATTCGTAGCAGTCCTTCGGCAAGCCGTCGCGAATGATGATTTCCATGCGGCCCTGGCCGAATGCGCCGCGCGACTGTTTGTTGGCAAGCACGCCATGCAGCGAGCTCACCTGGGTGGCGAGCTCGGAGATGTTCTTCTGCGCGCTGTCGATGACCGCCAACCGCTCGTGGAGCTTTTGCAGGTTCTCGGTCGTGTTCTGCGTCGTCTTCTGAATCGAATCGCCGAGCCTGTGCGAGACCGAATCGAGCCGCTCATTGACGGCGTGCTGCAGCTGCGATTGGCGATCGCCCAGCATCCTGATCATGGCTTCAAGCCGTGCCGCAGCGTCGGAGTGGGCGCGGGAAAGCTCGGTCAGCACCGCGGCGTGCGGATCGGCGGCGTGGCGCGCCCGCCAAAGCACGATACCGATCACGCACGCCGCGGCGCAGGCGGCAAGGATGCCCGCGAGGATCGGCAAGCTGTCGGTCATCGGTCCCCCTGCGTGTGGCGCGATTCGCCCGGAACGAAGAGCGAACGGTCATAACCCGTCATTGACCGCCAAGCAACGACCGATCCACCTGAATGAGCGCATTGACCCCGCTTTGCTCAGCCCTTACATCGCAAATCCGGCGAACACCCACGGCTATCCGCGAAATGGCTATCCGCGACATCATCAAGCTTCCCGACAAGCGGCTGCGACTGGTTTCGGAACCGGTCAAACATGTCGATGCCGGCGTCCGCAAGCTGATCGATGACATGTTCGAGACCATGTACAAGGCGCCCGGTATCGGACTGGCGGCGATCCAGATCGGCATCGCAAAGCGCGTCGTCACCATGGATTTGTCTAAGAAAGAGGACAATCACGAGCCTTTAGTCTTCATCAATCCGGAAATCGTCTGGAAATCCGACGAGACGGCCAAATACGAGGAGGGCTGCCTGTCGATCCCGGACTATTACGAGGAAGTCGAGCGGCCCAAGGAAGTGAAGGTCAAATATCTCGACCGCGATGGCAGCCCGGCCGAGATCGAGGCCAAGGGTTTGCTGGCGACCTGCCTGCAGCACGAGATCGACCACATCAACGGCGTTCTGTTCATCGATCATCTTTCTAAGCTCAAGCGCGACCGCGTCATCAAGAAATTCGCCAAAGCCGCCAAAAAAGTGGAGGCGTGATTGGCGCTCCGCCTCGTGTTCATGGGCACGCCGGAATTCGCCGTGCCCACGTTGCTCGAGCTTGTTGGCGGCGGCCATGACGTCGCCGCCGTCTATACCCGCGCGCCAAAGCCTGCCGGCCGCGGCATGGCGCTTACGCCTTCGCCGGTGGCGCGTGAAGCCGAGCGATTCGGTCTGCCGATACTCACGCCGAAAACCTTGCGTGACGCCGACGCCACGGCGGCGATGCGCGCCCATGGTGCAGATGCTGCCGTCGTTGTCGCCTACGGCTTGATCCTGCCAAAGCCCGTTCTCGATGCTTTCCCGCTCGGCTCGTTCAACCTGCATGCCTCGTTGCTGCCGCGCTGGCGCGGCGCGGCGCCGATCCATCGCGCCATCATGGCCGGTGACAAGGAAACCGGCGTGATGGTGATGAAGATGGACGAAGGTCTTGATACTGGCCCGATCGCCATGGCGGAGCGTGCCGCAATTGGGCCGGATGTGACGACCGGCGATCTGCACGACAAATTGGCGCGCCTTGGCAGCAAGCTGATGCTGGTGGCGCTCGGCGCGCTCGAGCGCGGATCGCTGACGGTGACGCCGCAAGCCGCCGAAGGTGCGACCTACGCGGACAAAATCGATAAGAATGAAACCCGGATTGATTGGGCGCAGCCGTGGAACAAGGTCCACGACCATTGTCGCGGGTTGTCGCCGTTTCCCGGCGCATGGTTCGAACTTCCCGGAGTTGGCCGCGTCAAAGTGCTGCGCACCACCAAAGGCGATGGCCTCGGCGAGCCGGGCCGCATGCTCGACGAGCACTTGACCGTCGCCTGCGGTGATGGCGCGGTGCGCATCGTCGAATTGCAGCGTGCCGGCGGCAAGCCGATGTCGGCGAATGAATTTCTGCGTGGCACGCCGGTCGCGCCTGGCATCACAATGCACTGAGCCTGATCCCGAAAAACGGGAAGCCGATTTTCGGATAGGATCACGCGCAAAACAAATTGGCCATGCCCCGCTACAAGCTCACCATCGAATATGACGGCACGCCCTTTATCGGCTGGCAGGCGCAGGACAACGGCGTCTCGGTGCAGGGCGTGTTGACGGAAGCGGTCGCGGCTTTTGCCGGCGAGCGCGTCACCGTTTTCGGCGCCGGGCGCACCGATACCGGCGTGCATGCGCTGGGTCAGGTCGCGCATATTGATCTCGCCAAGGATTGGGACATCGACAATGTCCGCGACGCAACCAATTTCCATTTGCGGCCGCAGCCGGTCGCCGTGCTGGCGGCGGAAAAAGTCGGAGCGGATTTCGACGCGCGCTTTTCCGCCATCAAACGCCATTATCGCTATCGCATCGTCAACCGCCGTGCCGACCTGACGCTCGACCAGAACCGCGCCTGGCGGGTGCCGCGCCCGCTCGACAGCGGCGCCATGCACGCCGCGGCGCAGCGGCTGATCGGAAAGCACGATTTCACCACGTTCCGCTCCACGGAGTGCCAAGCCAAATCGCCAATGAAGACGCTCGACCGGCTCGATATCGCGCGCGATGGCGACGACGTCTGCGTTATTGCCGCTGCGCGGTCGTTCCTGCAGCACCAAGTGCGGTCGATGGTCGGCTCGCTGGTCCATGTCGGCGAAGGCAAGTGGCGCGCTGACGATCTGGCGGCTGCACTTGCGGCCCGCGATCGCACACGGTGTGGCCAAGTCGCACCACCGCACGGGCTTTATCTGGTGCGAGTGGATTATTAGCTCGTCATTGTGGGCAATGCAGGTAAGAGATGGCGAGCAATGATTTCGAAATTGTCGTGATCGGCGGCGGCGCCGCCGGCGTTGCCGCCGCCAAGCGGCTTCACCGCGCATCAATCTGCTGCCTCCTCGTCGAAGCGCGGCCGCGGCTTGGTGGCCGGGCGTGGACCGTCCACGATGAGAGCGGCCACGCACTCGATCTTGGCTGCGGCTGGCTGCATTCCGCCGACCGCAATCCCTGGGTCGGCGTTGCGAACGAGCGGGGCGCCGCGATCGACGAGACGCCGCCGCCCTGGATGAACAGGCCACTGGAAGCGAGCTTCCCGCGCGCGCAGCATGCGGATTTTCGCCGCGCCTTCGGCGAATTTTATGCGCGGCTGGACGAGGCGTCGCAAGGCGAAACCGACGCCGCGGCTTCGACCTTGCTCGATCCGGCGTCGCGTTGGAACGCGATGATCAATGCCATGAGCACCTATATCAGCGGCGCCGAGCTCGATCGGATTTCACTGCGGGATCTGGATCGCTACCATTCGACCGACGTCAATTGGCGGGTCGTCGAAGGCTATGGCACGCTGATCAGCGGCTATGGCGCTGACGTTCCGCAAATGCTCGACTGCCCGGTCAGCGCCGTCGATCACGGCGGCAAGCGGCTGAAAATCGAAACCAGCAAAGGCCCGATCGCGGCCGATCAGGTCATCGTGACCGTGCCGAGCACGGTACTCGCGGCAGAGCACATTCGCTTCAGCCCGGCATTGCCGAAAAAGATCGAGGCCGCGCAGGGTCTGCCGTTAGGGTTCGACGACAAGCTTTTCATTGCGCTCGACGGCGCGGAAGAATTTGAATCGAGCGTTCGTGTGTTCGGGCGCACCGACCGCGTGGCGACCGCGGGTTATCATCTCCGCCCGTTCGGTTGGCCGATCATCGAGGCCTATTTCGGCGGCAATTGCGCCGCGGAACTTGAAAAGGCCGGCGAAGCCGCGTTCTTCGAATTTGCCGCGTCAGAGCTCTCCGGCGTGTTCGGCAGCGATTTTGTCCACCGCCTCAAGCCGATCCGCGTGCATCGCTGGGGCGGCGATCCGTTCGCCCTCGGCTCATACTCCTATGCCTCGCCGGGCAACGCCGATTGTCGGGCGACGCTGGCTGAGCCGGTCGACAACCGGCTGTTTTTCGCCGGCGAAGCCTGTTCGCGACACGATTTCTCGACCGCGCATGGTGGCTATCTCACCGGCGTTGCCGCCGCCGAACAGGTGATTGTCGCGCGCAAGTCTAAGCGAAATATTTCTCGATGATACGCCGATAGATCGCGGTCAGCGTGACGAGGTCGGCGACGGGCGTGCGTTCATCGACCGCATGCATGGTCTGGCCGACCAGGCCGAATTCGAGCACCGGGCAATAGTCTTTGATGAAGCGCGCATCCGAGGTGCCGCCGCTCGTTGACAATTTCGGCTTGCGGCCGGTGACTTCGGCGATCGCGGCGACCGCAAGATCGGTGAACGGTCCGGGCTTTGTGACAAAGACGTCGGCGTTCGACGACTGCCATTCGAACGCGTAGTGCATGCGGCCGCCGGCGGCAGCTTGTGCGCGTCGCTCAACAAGCGCTTTGAGCGCCGCCTTGCTGTGGCGGTCGTTGTAGCGGATGTTGAAGCGTGCGCGCGCTTCGCCGGGAATGAGGTTGACGGTCGGATTGCCGACGTCCACCGAGGTGAATTCCAGGTTCGACGGCGCAAAATGCGCGCTGCCTTCGTCGAGCGGCGCTTGCAGCGCGGTCATGAGCGCAATGAGGCCGCGGATCGGGTTATCGGCGCGCTCCGGATACGCGACGTGGCCCTGGCGACCGGAGACGATCAGCGTGCCGTTGAGCGAGCCGCGCCGGCCCGCTTTAATGGTGTCGCCGACGGTTGCGACATTGCTCGGTTCGCCGAGGATGCAATGATCGAACGTCTCGCCGCGTTCCGCCGCCCACTTCAAGAGCTTGATCGTGCCGTTGACCGCGACGCTTTCCTCGTCAGCAGTGATGAGAAACGAAATCGAACCCTTTGGCTTGCCGCCGCGCGCCGCCAGATAGTCGAGCGCGGCGGCGGCGAAGCAAGCGATGCCGCCTTTCATGTCGACCGCGCCGCGGCCATAGAGCGTGTCGCCGTCGATTTCACCGGCGAACGGCGGATGCGACCAGGACGCTTCGTTGCCGGGTGGCACGACGTCGGTATGGCCGGCGAACAACAAATTGGGCTTGGCGAGACCGATGCGCGCGTAAAGATTATCGACCGGCGCCGTGCCGGGCTCGTCAAACACCGCGCGGTGTACGGTAAAGCCCGCCTGCGCCAGCAGGCCCTGCAAGAAAGTCAGCGCGCCGCCTTCCTCCGGCGTGACGGAGCGGCAGCGGACTAGATCACGGGCGATGGCGACAGGATCGGCGGTCATTCAGGCAGTCGTGGCCACACCCTGAGGTCCAGTCAAGTCCGCGGTGGCGCTGCCGTCGGGCCGAGCGGATCCGGTCCGTGTTGGTTCGGGCCGACGGTGCCGCGGCGAAAGCCGAGCTCGACGAGGAGAACGAGGGCTAACACCGTAAACGGCAGCGCGATGCCGATCGACAACAGGCTTGGCTGATCGTCGGTACCGGTCATTTCCAGCACAGTAAGCAAATCGAGCAAGGCGCTTGCAACAAAAAACGCGATCAGGAGCCAAAGCGGCAGGTTGCGATCGTGGGCGCGTTTCAAGGCGACGGCGAATTCCGGATAGGCGTAAGCCAGATCGACGATAGCGCTGAGCCGGTCGCCTTGAATCTCCTCGGCGAGGATATGACCGAAAATCTCGGCGACGGTGAGCGCCGCAATCCCAATCCAGAACGTCTGGCGGCTGATGCGGCCGTCGAAACCGGTGAAGAGGTATGCCCAATCCATCGGCGCGGCTTAGTCCCGCAACAATTCGTTGATGCTGGTCTTGGCGCGGGTCTTCTCGTCGACCCGCTTGACGATCACCGCGCAATAGAGATTGGGCGTTGCCGCGCCGCCGTTACCGGCCTTGCCGGGCACGGTGCCCGGCACCACCACCGAATAAGCCGGCACCTCGCCCTGCAGCGTCGCGCCGGTGTCGCGGTCGACAATCTTGGTCGAGGCGCCGAGGAAGACACCCATCGACAGCACCGAGCCTTTGCGCACGATCACGCCTTCGGCGACCTCGGAGCGTGCGCCGACAAAGCAATTATCCTCGATGATCACCGGGCCCGCCTGCAGCGGTTCGAGCACACCGCCGATGCCGGCGCCGCCGGAAATGTGACAGTTCTTGCCGATCTGGGCGCAGGAGCCGACGGTGGCCCAGGTGTCGACCATGGTGCCGGAATCGACATAGGCGCCGAGATTGACGAAGGACGGCATCAGCACCACGCCGGGTGCGATATAGGCCGAGCGGCGCACGATGGAGCCCGGAACGGCACGGAATCCGGCGGTGCGGAAGCGCCCCTCGTCCCAATGATCGAATTTCGAGGGTACCTTGTCCCACCACGCCGCGTGGCCCGGGCCGCCCGGAATGGCGCTCATATCGTTCAAACGAAACGACAGCAGCACCGCTTTCTTCAGCCATTGATTGACGCGCCAAGAGCCGTCGTCGCCCCGTTCGGCGACGCGCGCGGTGCCGCGGTCGAGGAGCTCGAGCGCCTGCTCGACGGCGTCGCGCACTTCCCCCTTGGTCGACGGTCCGATCTCATCGCGCCGTTCGAACGCGGCGTCGATGGTCTTTGCCAGATTATCGGCAATCCCGGCTGACATGATTTCGTTTTCCCCGCTGCGCGGTTTGTCGGGTCAGGAACCGGCGATGTCAAGAAGGCGCGCGTTCGGCCACGATGGCGCGCAAAAATCCGGCGAGATCGTCGGTGACATGATCGACATGGGGCGCCTCGCGGCCGGCGAGCTCCCACTCCTCGCGCAATACGACACGGGCGCCTTCGGGCACCACGAGCACCGTGGTCATGCCAAGCGCGTGCGGTACCTCGAGATTGCGGGCGAGGTCCTCGAAGATTGCCGCCCGCGTCGGATCGACCTTGTGACGGGCGAGGAAGCGCTCATAGACCTTCGGCCGCGGTTTGGGCTCGAGCTCCGCCGCGCGGATGTCGAACACGTCCTCGAAGTGTTGCTCGATGCCGAGCCGGCGCAGCACCGCATCGGCGTGGTGGCGCGTGCCGTTGGTGAGAATGAGCTTGCGGCCGGGTAGTCTGGCGATAGCGGCGCCGAGCGCCGGATTGGGCTGAAGCGGCGAATGGTCGATCTGATGCACGATTTCGAGGAATTGGTCCGGTTCGAGCCCGTGCTCCTCCATCAGGCCGCGCAGCGTCGTGCCATAGCGCCGGTAATAGTCCTTCTGCAGCCGGAACGCCTCTTCGTGGGTGATTTTGAGGAAATCGACGATGTAGTCGCGAATGCGGACGTCGACCTGCTGCCAGAGATTGAGGTGATGCGGATAAAGCGTGTTGTCAAGATCGAACACCCAGGTCTCAATATGGCCAAAGCCGCGCGCGGCGGCACTGCGGCCGGTCTTGGTCGTCTCGTGACTCGTTGTTGCCATGATTTGCAATGATGAGGCTTGGCCGCTCGCGAATCAACTTCAGCTCCGGCAAGCCTGGAACAATCGATGCGCAGAACGCTTCGCAAGTCCATGCCATAGCTGGCGCTTGCGTCGCCGGCCTCGCGCTATTCGCCGCGCACTCATGAGAAAACTACGCTCAGCCGGCCTCGCGCCAAGAGGTCGCCGGCACCAAGCCCTTGAGCGCGCCGTCGTGCAACCGGACCGGATCGCGCTCGCCTTCCATGGCAAGCCGCAGCACGCAGCGGGCCAGTTCATCGGGCTTCACCGTCGTGTTGCCGATCGCTTTCAGCGTCAGCCAAGCTTCGTCGAAGGCGGCCTCCAGAACGACCAGCGTCTGGGGGTCGAACGAGCTGTTGTGGAACCCCCGCATGGTTCCATCCTCACCGCTTCTGCACCAGATGTTCTATGAGTTGGCCATGAAGCTTCAGCGCAAACTTGGCCGAGTTTGTGACGTCAAGTCGTGATTTGCATCAAATACCGATGATGGATTGGTGTTCGGTTCCAGTTCCGCGATTTCGTTGATTCAAGACCGCATAACCAAGTGGCGCCATCACGCACCCAGCCGTGGCAATAGTCGCGTCACATTGCCGTTCGCGATCGCCGCGAGATCGGCCGGTTGGAGACCAAGCTTGCGCAGATTTTCAATCTGATCGAGGGGAAAATAGGGGTAATCGGTGCCGTAGGTGATTTGCGAGGTCGGCACGAGCTTTGTCAGCGCCGCCATCGCCGCTGGATGCGTTGCGTTAGCCGTGTCGTAATAGAGACGCCGGAACTCCGCTTCGATGCCGTCGGGAGCGAACCCGTTCGGGCCGCGGGTCTTTTGGTCGTAGAACGCCTCGATGCGGCCGGCGAGGAACGGAATCGTGCCGCCGCCGTGAGAGAACAGCCATTTGATATCCCGCAACCGCGCGAACGTGCCGCTTAGAAGCAAGCTGACTACCGTGCGGGTCGTATCGTGCGGCACCTCGATGACGGCAGGAAACGTGCCGACGCTGAGGTTGGCGCAGCAATTGGCGACCAGTGGATGCACGAAGATGACCGCCTTGCGGCGATTAAGCTCTTCGAGCACCGGCCGATAGCTTGGATGACCCAGCCACTTGTCGCCGTAATTGGTTTGCAGGTTGATGCCGTCGGCCTTCAGCGTGTCAAAAGCGTATTCGATCTCTTTGAGCGTGGCATCGGTGTCGAGCATCGACAGCGGCGCGAACAGGCCGTAACGGCCCGACTTGTCGCGCACCATTTCAGCAGCGAAATCGCAGCACAGGCGCGCCATGTCGTGCGCTTTCTCGGCGCCGTCGTCGAACCAGACGCCTGGGGTTGACGCCAGCGACAGCATGCTGGTCGAGATGCTGTTCTTGTCCATCGCATCGAGATCGCTGTTGCGATTCCAATCGCTCTGCACGCCAAGATGCGGCACCTTGTGCTGGTCCTCCCAGTCGATCTGCCGCTTCTGATAGGCGGGCGGATAGAAGTGATGATGCGTATCGATCAGTTTCGGCGCGGCTGGCTGTGCCTTTGCCTTGGCGTCGGGAAGGACGGCGGATGCACCAAATGCTGCGGCGCCGGCCAGGAACTGCCGGCGCGAAGAGTGACAGGCGCAGCCCAAGCTCCATCGCGTCCGGTTTGGGTCATCGCAATGGCGCTCAACATCACTCGCTTGAGCGTTCATGTTTTCCTCCCCACTGTTTTGTTGCCGATCGTACATCAAGCCGGCGTGATCCGCGACTATTCAATCGGTGCGCCCGTCAACGCCACAACTGAAACGCGATCAGGGCCGCCAGCATGATGGCGCTGCCGATCCCCTGGATCGGCGTAATCGCTTCGCTCAACAGCAGCGCGCTGAGGATCATCGCGGTGAGCGGCTCGAGATGCATGATCAGCGCGGTGCGGAACGGCCCGATCCGCATGGTCGAGACGAAGACGAATAGGATTGCCGCCGTCGTCGCCAGGCTGAGCGCGATCAGGCAGATCCAGCCAAGCTCGGTTTGCGGCGGATGCCAGGTTTGCGTGCCAAGTGAGACCGCGACGAACACGACGGTCGATGAAAGCATCGAATACCACGTCGTCAATCGCGCGTCGGCGCCGACGAGATAGGCGCGGGTCGCCAACAGCACCGCGGTGCGGCAGCAGGCGGCACCGAGCGCATAGGCGACGCCGGCGAAAACAAGCCCCGCCGGATGCGCGCCGATCATAATGGCGAGGCCGCAAAACGCCGCAACAGCGCACAGCACGCCCTTCCAGCGCAGCGGTTCGAGCCCGGCCAGCGAGGCCGTCAGCCCGGTCAACAGCGGATAAGTGAAGTAGGACAGGATCGCCGTCGGCACGTCGATCGCCGCAATCGCCTTGAACAGGCAGAAGATCAGGCCGGCGAACATGATGCCGATCGCCATCGAAACCCAGCGCACCCGCGCATCGGCGGAAGGTTTGCGGCCGAAGCGAAGCCAGCTCGCGACGAAGGCCAGTCCGACGACGCTGCGGAACGACAGCATTGTGAGGACATCGCAGCCCGTCGCCAGCACCAGCTTCGCCAGCACGTCGGATATGCCGAGCGCGGTCCCGGCGGCTACACCAGGCGCCAGCGGAAAAATCGCGCGCGAGATCAAAGGCGCGGCCGCGGTCCGATCCGCTGCGGTGGAAGGCGAGGCGTCTTTGAGCATGATCCTCCCCGGAGGCCGCTCCGTCCCATTTAGGGATCGTACTTTAAGCGTGGATCAGCGTACCGGCGCCGAGCTCGGTGAACAATTCGAGCAGGACAGCATGCGGCACCGTTCCATTGAGGATGACGACGCCTTCGACCCCGCGTTCGAGCGCGTCGATGCAGGTCTCGACCTTGGGAATCATGCCGCCGGAAATCGTGCCGTCGGCGATGAGACGGCGTGCGTCGTCGACCGACAGCTCCTTGATGAGCTGTTTCGATTTGTCGAGCACGCCGGGCACGTCGGTGAGGAGCAGCAGGCGCTTAGCCTTGAGCGCGCCGGCGATGGCGCCGGCAAAGGTATCGGCATTGACGTTGAACGTGCCGCCGTTTGCCGCCGCGGCGACCGGCGCCAGCACCGGAATCAATTTTCGACCCAGGATCTCAGTGAGCACGGTGGTGTCGACGGTTTCCGGCTCGCCGACATAGCCGAGGTCGATGACTTTCTCGATCGCGGAATTCGGGTCGACCACGGTGCGCGTCAGTTTGCGCGCCACCACCATGTTGCCGTCCTTGCCGCAGAGCCCGATCGCCCTGCCGCCGGCTTCGTTGATGTAGCCAACCATCTGCTTGTTGATGGAGCCGGCGAGCACCATCTCGACGATTTCCAGCGTTTTTTCATCGGTAATACGCAGGCCCGCCGCGTATTGCGACTGCACGCCGACTTTTTTGAGCATGGCCTCGATCTGCGGCCCGCCGCCGTGAACGACGACCGGGTTGATCGCGGTCTGCTCCAGAAGGACGATATCGCGGGCGAATTCGCGCGCCAGATTCTCCGCACCCATGGCGTGGCCGCCGTACTTTACAACGACGGTTTTCTCGTCGTAGCGCTGCATATAGGGCAGGGCTTCCGCAAGAATACGGGCCTGCTCGAACGGCGTCACGTCCATTGAAAACCCCTCGGGAACTCCATCGACCGCCGCTATTTAGCTGCCGCGGACGTCGTGGGAAAGGCCAATCGGCCGCGAAGCCGGCATGGCAATGCCAATCAGGCTTGGTCAGGTGCGCTCGGCGAGCAACCGCGCGATCGCCGCGCGCAATTCGGCGATACCGGCGCCGCTCTTCGCCGAGGTCGCGATCAGGTCGGGAAATGCCGCCGGCCGTTTCCGTATCGCAGCCGCGACTGTGGCCATCCGCTCGGCCAGTTCCGCCGCGCCGATTTGGTCGCACTTGGTGAGAACGATTTGGTGGCTGGCCGCGGTCTCGCTGAGCGTGTCGAGGATCGACCGGTCAGTCTCCTTGAGCCCATGGCGTGCGTCGACCAGAAGGTAGACGCGCGCCAAGGTCGCGCGGCCCTGCAAGTAATTCGTAATGAGGCGGGTCCAGGCGACAACCTTGCTCTTGGCTGCGGCGGCGTAGCCGTAACCCGGCATGTCGACCCCGACGAGCCGATGCGGGCCATTGAAGAAGATCAGCTCCTGGGTACGGCCAGGCGTGTTGGACGTGCGCGCCAGCGCTCGGCGGCCGGTGAGCGCATTGATCAGCGACGACTTGCCGACATTGGAACGGCCGGCAAACGCGATTTCCGGGCCGGCCATCGGCGGCAGCGATTTGGGCGAGCTCGCGGCCGAGGTAAAGTTCCAGTCACCGGCGAACAGCCGGCGACCAGCCTCGATCTCGGCTTTGGAGAAACCCTCCATCAGGCCGGCAGACTTCATCGTCACATCCATATCACGCCATACCGCTGCGCTTGCCCGGAACCAATGAGGTTATACGCGGTTTCTCAAGGGGCCGGACGCGGTGCGCGCCAAAACTCCGAATCATGGCCGCAATCCAGCGAGGCTTTGGAGGTCGCAATGGACGATTGGTCGAGCATACGGCTCTGCGATGTCGTTAATCTCATCCTCGGCGGCGTTCTGTTCTTCTCGCCCTGGCTGTTTGACCTTTCCTCCGGCGCGCAGTGGCAGATTGCCTCGATCGTGGGCATCATCATCGCGGTGCTATCGATTGCCGCAATCGCGGCATTCGCGGTCTGGGAGGAATGGTTCATTCTGATCGCCGCTTTGGCGCTGATCGTATCGCCGTGGCTGCTCGGCTTCCAGAACAGCGCTGCCATGGGCGTAGACGTCATCGTCGGCGTCATAGTCGCTGCACTGGCGGGCTTGGAGGTCTGGCTCACGCGCGACCTGGAGCCTTGGATCCCCGCGAGCAACTGAGCCCAACCGGCCAAAAGCGGCGCAAATTTCCAATAAAAAAGGGGACTCATCGTCCCCTTGGTTCGGGCCGAGGCCCTTTTGACCGCGATGCGGGTCTTTAGACCGCTGCGTCGCCGGTATAATCCTGCCATCTGGTCGGAGCGGGCGCGTATGCCGGATTTTTGGCTGCACTCTGGTAACGCACGGCGGCGGCGACAGCCGAAATCCCGATTTGCCGATAGCGGCCGTCAAGCGAAGCGCTTTGGTCGGAAAACTTCGGAGTTTTGTTCGCTTGAGCGGTTTTATTGGCCATTTCGGCGGTCACATTCGTCATTACGGAACCCCATTCCCTTGTGTTGTCGGCGATGATGAAGTTGTAGGCGAGGAGTGCGGCGGAAATGGGCGGCAAAACGCGCCTCACCGTGACATTTCCGCTTGCAGACGCGTGAGCGGCTAGGTGCACTCGGAGTGGTAAACTCTCGCTTAATTTGTCAGGCCCATAATGGCGGCCCCGAGCGGACATGCGGGTGGCTTTTTGGGTCGCTACGCGCGTCGAAATGGCTTGATCGAAGGGCAAGTTATCTAAGGGCCTGTCATGGCACTGCGGCATTCCTGCAACACTTGGCGCAGACCTTCTCCCAATAGTGATTTAACGACTGGAATGGCCGCGGCGCTTTGGGGTATTGGGACTGACGCTATTTCGTTTGGCCAGGGCGGCTCGGGGCGGACGGAGAAGTAGGCGCGTGATGTCATTGCGTATGATCTCATTCGTGGCCATTGGGCTTGCAGCGCTCACGCTTGGGGGCTGCATGGAGGAGACGCTTGAGCCCGCGACCCAGACCGGCTGGAATTCGCGCGACAAGCTGTTGATGTCGAATCTTCCCTATCAGCAGGCCGATATACCGGAACCCTATCGCCGTCACGTCGTCGACTACACGCGTAAGGAAGCGCCTGGGACGGTCGTCGTCGATAGCGACAACAAGTTCCTATACTACGTGCTGCCCAACGGCAAAGCGATCCGCTACGGCATCGCAGTCGGCGAAGAGGCCCAGGCCTGGAACGGCATCGCCAAAATCGGCCGCATGGAAGAGTGGCCGCCGTGGATTCCGACGTCGGGCGAACAGCAGCGGCTCGGGCCATTGCCGGCCTTCGTCACTGGCGGTCCGCATAACCCGATGGGCTCGCGCGGCATGTATCTGTATTCCGGCGGCAAGGACACGCTGTACCGCATTCACGGCACCAATCAGCCTGAATATATCGGTCAGGCGATTTCGTCGGGTTGCATCCGCATGACCAACGAAGACGCGATCGATCTCTATAATCGCGTGAAGGTCGGGACCATCGTCGTGGTGTTGGCACCGAAGAATGGCAACGCGCCCGACAGTCCGAAAGTCGCCTCGAGCTCGGTTCCGAGCGAAGGCGCCACGGTGAAGTGGTACTGAGCGTTCTTCGCGACCCGCGAGAATAAATTACGGCGCCGGCCTTGGTCGGCGCCGTTCGCTTTTGCGCGACCGCTCAGACGCCGAGCGTAATGTGGAGGATTTCCGGCGGCACGCCGAGCCGGGCCGGAATCATGCTGGTGCCGAGGCCGCCCGACACGATCAAGTGACGATTGTTTTCGATCACATGACCGTAAGCGTAGCGCGCGCCGTATTTTGACGGCACGAAATACGGCCAGATGAAGGGCACGCGGATCTGTCCGCCGTGCGTGTGGCCGGCGAGCGTCAGCGCAACGCGATCCGGCACGGCAGGAAAAATATCCGGCTCGTGAGCGAGCAGCAGCACCGGATCGTCAGTCTGAATTTTCGCCAGCGTGCCCGGCAGATCGTCGACGCCGCGAAATCTGCCGGGGCCGATCCAATGGGCGAGCTGGTCGCCCAAGCCGGCCAGCCAGAATTTCTGCCCGTCTGTTCCGAGCAGAACCGCATCATTCTGCATTAACGGGATGCGGACACTGGCCAGCGCGCCGCGCACGCCATCGAGGTCGTGCCACCAATCGTGATTGCCGAGGATCGCCCAGGTGCCGAGCGGCGCCTCGAGCCGCGCCAATTCGGCGGCCCACAGCGCATCGTCGACGGGTTCCGTTTTGAAGTGGCCGTACCTTGCCTTGAAATCTCCCAGCAGCACGACGAGGTCGGAGCGCAGGTTCTGCGCGACGTCGACCACGTGCTTCACATGCGACAGCGTCATGTCGGGACCGCCGGCATGGAGGTCGGCGATCACCGTGACGGTGAGCTTGCGGCCGGCGGGCCAGGGCGGCGGCGTCAGCGCATAGCGCGTGACGACGACGCTCATCGGCTCGACAGCGCCGGCATAGGCCGAGGTCGCCGATGCCGAAAGGCCGAGCAAGCCGGCGCCGCCCGCAATGAGGCGCCGGCGCGTCAGCCGCAGCTTTGCCGCGCGCTCGCGCTGCTCGGTTCCATCTGTTGCTATTGGTTTCATGACAAATCTGGCCGCGTCATAGCGCGCGACTGGTGAACGGAGTGTTCATCGCGCAAAGTCCGCGCTCATGTCGTACATCACGACTGCGCGATCCGCTCGCGCGTCGCCCAATCGAGGGTCTTGTCGAGCGCGCGGGCCAGCCGGTCGAACAAGTCGTCGGTCTCCTGGGCGCTGATCACGAGCGGCGGCGACAGCGTCAAAACGTCGCCGCCCACCGAGCGCACAATCAAGCCTTCGGCTTCGGCGAACTGCACCGTACGCGCGCCGACGCCGTGCTGCGCATCGAATGACCGCTTGCTCTTCTTGTCGGCGACGAGTTCCACGCCGCCGATCAAGCCGAGTCCGCGCGCTTCGCCGACCAGCGGGTGGTCGCCGAGCGCTTTGAGCCTCGCCTGGAATTGCGTCGCCCGTTCAGCGGCTCTCTCGACGATGCGCTCGCGCGCGTAAATCTCGATCGCCTTGAGCGCGACCGCAGCGGATACCGGATGGCCGCCATAAGTGAAGCCGTGGCCGAACACGCCGATCTTTTTGCTCTCGACGAGCAGCGCTTGGTACATCGTTTCCGGAATCATGACCCCGGCGATCGGCAGGTAGGCCGACGACAGCATCTTGGCGATCGAGAGCGAATGCGGCGCGAAGTTAAGCTTCACGCAGCCGAACCTGGTGCCGAGCCGGCCGAAGCCGCAGATCACTTCGTCGCTGATCATGAACACATCGTGCTTTCTGCACACCGCCATGATCTTCTCGAAATAGGTCTTGGGCGGCACGATCACCCCGCCGGCGCCCATGACCGGTTCGGCGATGAAGGCGGCGACGGTATCGGGGCTTTCCTTGACGATCAGCGCGTCGAGCTCGGCGGCAAGCCGTGTTGCGAAGTCTCCTTCGCTTTCGCCGGGTTGCGCGAAGCGATAGTGATGCGGACAGCCAGTGTGCAAAAAGCCCGGCAGCGGCAGGTCGAAGTCGCGGTGATTGCCGGGCAGGCCCGTCAATGAGGCGGCAACCACGGTGACGCCGTGGTAGGCCTTGATGCGGCTGACGATCTTTTTCTTCTTTGGCCGGCCGAGCGCGTTGTTGAGATACCACACGAGCTTGACCTGGGTATCGTTTGCCTCTGAGCCGGAATTGCAGAAGAACACCTTTGAGATCGGCACGGGTGCGATCTCTTTGAGCTTCTCGGCGAGCTCGATCGCCGGATCGTGGCTGCGACCCGTAAACAGATGCGCGAAGGAGAGCTTGCGCATCTGCGCGGCGGCGGCCTCGACCAGCTCTTCGTTGCCGTAGCCGAGCGCGGTGCACCACAGCCCGGCCATGCCTTCGATATAGGGCTTGCCGTCGGTGTCGTAGACATAGACGCCCTGGCCGCGTTCGATGATCAGCGGACCGGTCTCGCGAAATCGCGCCAGATCGATATAGGGGTGCACCAGCGTTTCGACGTCGCGGACTGCGAGATTGCTGAGCGGAGACATCTGTCCTTCGCTCCTTCTTTGTTGTTCGGTTGCGATTATTTCTTCGCTCGGTTCGGTGTTGCATTCGCCGCCAAAGGCCGCGGCCGCGGCAACGGCACTTGGTTCTCCGGAATCGACGGCGGATCGAGACCCTGCAATGGCACGCCCTCGGCTTGCGCCAGCTGTGAGGCGGGCGTTGCGTCGGGCGCCTCCGGAGTCTTGTCCGGACTCTTCGCTTGCGCCACGGCGGCCGGAGGCTCGCGTACGTCCCACTCGCAAATCTTGTAATTGTTGCGGCGTGGTTCGAGATCGAGATGGACGTGCTCCTCGTGATAGCCGTCCGAGCCCGGGCCGAGCACGGTAGCGAACCGCGCGCAGGCGCTGGCGCGCACCGCTTCGCGCCAATCCTTCGGAATATTGATGTCGGTCAGGCCCAGCTCGCGGCCGTCGGCGAGCTTGAAGTCGTGCACGTCGAGCGCGTCGGCGCGGCCGTGCTCGCTGACTTTGGCGGCGTGCACGTTGTTGCGGCCGCGGCAATCGTAGGAGGCGAGATTGTCGAGCGCGCGCAGCGGCGGCAGGCCGTTTAATGTCGGCACCACGTCGTCGCGCACCCAATCGGCGACCTGTTGCGCCATCGGGCAACGCATGATTGCCGGCGGCGACACCGCGGCCTTGCTCTCATCGGGAAGCGTGATAGCGCTCATCTCCACGGCATCGTCGGCGCCGCAATCGCCCGGACCGACCAGAACGGGCAGCGGCCGGAATTCCGCGACTTTGGCGAGGCTCACCTGACAAGCCGAAGGCGCAGCCGGCGCGGCTTGCGCGCTGGCGGCATCGCTTTGCGGAAATGAGGCATAGGCCTCCTGCGGCGGAGCAAATTCTTGCGGCAGTACGACGGGTGGCGCTTGCCGCTTGGCCTGCGGATGGGCGGCGCCATGACGGATCGCGGCCGGTTTCGGCTGCGGCGCGGCGGCGTTTTGCGCCATCGCCATCGGCATTGCGCACAACAGCCCGGCAGTGACGACGGCACATTTCACGCAGGGTGCTCCGGCGCAGTTGCGGCTTGTCGGGAAGCGTCGAGGCGGCCTCGATGGGATAAGCTTTAGGCCAATCGAGCCTGCCTCTTCAAGCGTCGGCTGGCCTCGTGAAAGACACTTGCCTGGCCGGCGCAGACAGGTAACCTTCCAAAAGAACAAACCAAAATTACGAGGAAACGCCATGCTCGGGCTGATGCAAGATTGGCAGCTATTGTGCCATCGCATCCTCGATCACGCCGCGACTCAACACGGCGGGCGGCAGATCGTCAGCCGTTCGGTCGAAGGCCCGTTCCACACCACGAATTACGCCGAGCTGCGCGTGCGCGCGCTGCGGGTGGCGCAGCGGCTCGACCGCAGCGGCATCAAGCTCGGCGACCGGGTGGCGACGCTCGCTTGGAATACCTGGCGGCACCTCGAAGCCTGGTACGGCATCATGGGCATCGGCGCGGTCTATCACACCGTCAATCCGCGGCTGTTTCCCGATCAGATCGCCTGGATCGTCAATCACGCCGAGGACCGCGTGATGATGGTCGATCTCACTTTCGTGCCGATCCTGGAAAAGCTCGCCGAGAGGCTCAAGCCGATCGAGCAATACGTGGTGCTGACCGACGCCGAACATATGCCGGCGACCGCGCTGAAGAACGCCGTGCCTTACGAGGAATGGATCGCCGAAGTCGACGGCGACTTTGCCTGGAAAGAGTTCGACGAGAATACCGCGGCCGGCATGTGCTACACGTCGGGCACGACCGGGCATCCCAAGGGCGTCGTCTATTCGCATCGCTCCAACGTGCTGCATTCGATGATGGCGGCGCAGCCCGATGCGATGGACGTCGGCGCACGCGACGTCGTCATGCCGGTGGTGCCGATGTTCCACGCCAATTGCTGGGGGCTTGCGCTGACGTCGCCGATGGCCGGCGCGACCATGGCGATGCCTGGCGGCAAGCTCGACGGCGCCTCGATCTACGAGATGCTCGACACCTGCCGGGTCAGCTTCACCGCTGCGGTGCCGACGGTGTGGCTGATGCTCTTGGCCCATCTCGAAGCCAACAATCTGAAACTGCCGCATCTGAAAAAAGTGGTGATCGGCGGCTCGGCCTGCCCGCGCGCCATGGCGCAGAAATTCCAGGACGTCTACGGCGTCGAAGTCATCCATGCCTGGGGCATGACCGAGATGAGCCCACTCGGCACGCTCGGTTCGCTCAAGCCGGAATATGCCGGGCTCAAAGGCGAATCGCGGCTCGACATCCAGCAGAAGCAGGGCCATTCGCCGTTCTGCGTTGAGATGAAGATTACCGACGATGCCGGCAATCCGATGCCGTGGGATGGCAAGACCTTCGGCCGCTTGAAAGTCCGCGGCCCGGCGGTGGCGCGGAGCTACTTCAAGGATGACGCCGAAATTCTCGATGCCGAGGGTTATTTCGATACCGGCGACGTCGGCACCATCGATCGCTACGGCTATCTCAATATCACCGACCGCTCCAAGGACGTGATCAAATCCGGCGGCGAATGGATTTCGTCGATCGAATTGGAAAACCTCGCGGTCGGCCATCCCAAGATCGCCGAGGCCGCGGTGATCGGCGTGCGGCATCCGAAATGGGACGAGCGGCCGCTCCTCGTCATCGTGCTCAAAGAGGGCCAGAGCGCGAGCAAGGACGAGCTGCTCGGCTTCCTCAAGGGCAAGATCGCCAATTGGTGGCTGCCGGACGACGTCGTCTTCGTGCGCGAAATTCCGCACACTGCGACCGGCAAGATCCAGAAGACCGTTCTGCGCCAGCAGTTCAAGGATTACGCGTTCCCGACCGCGGCGGCGTAATCCTTCCGTTCCGTACGACCTCCTGACCACCGGTTCCAACCCATGGAACCCGTGGCACAATTTGATTTAAAGGCCGAACGAATGACGACCGTGTGAGTTTGCTCGGCAGCGATGCCTCGGTACGCGGCAAAATGCCGCCGCGCGATGCACAGCAGCATAGCATTGCCTTTTTCGGCGGGCGCTCGGAGGCGCGCCGAAGGCTGATAGTTATTGTTTTTCAATAACATAACAATAGTTCCGGGAGACGCATTCATGCCGTATAGAATTCATTGTCTTGTTCAAAGTTATTCCTGCCGTGCTGCGACGCACAATGAACACATTTCCCCTGTCATACCGCCGCCAGTCCGCGATCGGCGGGCGAATCACCCTTCCCAACAACAATCGAATAGGACGGATATGGCTGGGTATAGCCTCAAGAAGACTTTCATTGCCTCAGCTTTTGCTTTGGCCGTTATCGGGATACCGGTCGCAGCTTCGGCTCAGTCCGGAGTAGCTTCGGTTTACGCTTATTCCGGGGGCCGAACCGCCAGCGGCGAAAGAGCTTCGCCGGGGGCGCTCACCGCGGCGCATCGTTCGCTGCCGTTCGGCACGCTGGTGCGAGTTACCAACGAGCGCAACGGTCGCTCGGTGGTCGTGCGCATCAACGATCGCGGGCCGTTCGTGCATGGCCGTGTCATCGACGTAACGCCGGCGGCCGCTCGGGCGCTAGGCTTTTCCGGCCTCGCCGAGGTCAATCTCGCCGTGGTCGGGCGAAGCTGAATTTTCGACAGCCATTGCGGGACAGCACAACGGGAGGCCGCGGCCTCCCGTTCCTTTTTGGGGCGCGCTTAAGCACAACCCCGCGTGGTAATCGAATCGTTAACAGTTGGGCAACGCTTGTGGCTCAACATGCCGCGGTCCGTCCCGGTCCCATTTTGGCCCCGAATTTCCGCCGATGTCGCCATCCGAAGTAATCCAGGCCTACAAAGACCGTCTGGCGCTCTACAGCATCGACGATAGCGTCCGGCGCGGCGTGACGGAGACCTGGCCGCTGATCGCGCCAGGCCTCGAACGGGCGATCGATGAAATCATCGCGGTCACGCGCGCGCTGCCCAATATCGGCAAGGCCGTCGCGGCGAATCAGGAGTTGGTGAAACAGCTCGAGCTGTCGCATTTCCGCGCGCTGTTGACCGGCACGCTCGACCACGATTACGTCGAATCGTGCCGGCGGACCGTCGAGCGCGAAGCGGCGCTCGGCTTCGACGGGCGCTTCCGCAGCACCGCCGGCAGTTATGTGCTCACGGCCGCGCTCAACGCGCTGGCCCGCAAGCACCCTTTTTCCGCGGCCAAAGCCGTCGAACGCGGCATCGCGATTTCGCAGGTCATCAGTTTCGACATCGCCAATGCGATGACGCTGCATCGTCAGGCGGCGGAGGCGGCGGCGTTGGCGCGCCGCCAGGCGATCGACACGGCGATTGCGGACTTCGACACCGCCATCGGCGAAGTGGTCGAGGCGATCAAGGAGGCATCGATCTCGCTCAGCGCAACCTGTGCGACGTTGAACGCGGTCGCCGGCGACACGCTCGAACGCATGGGTTCGGCCTCCTCGGCGTCGGCTGAAACCGCGCAACGCATGGACATCATGGTACGAGCCACCGAAGAGCTGTCCGGCTCGATCCAGGAAATCGGCCAGCAGGCGAGCCACGGCATGGGCATGGCGCAATCCGCCGTCGGCGATGCCGAGCGCACCCAGCAGGCCATCCGGTCGCTCGCCGACACCGCCGAGCGCATTGATTCGGTTGTCACCGCCATTTCCGCGATCGCGGCGCAGACCAATCTGGTGGCGCTCAATGCGACGATCGAGGCGGCCCGCGCCGGCGAGGCCGGCCGCGGCTTTGCCGTCGTCGCCGCCGAGGTCAAGTCGCTGGCCAACCAGACCTCCCATGCCACCGACGATATCGCGCGCCAGATCGCCGCCATCCAGGACGCGACCAAGCGCTCGGTCGCGGAGATCGCCGCAATCGCGCAAGCGATCGGCCAGCTGACCGGCGTATCGACCAGCATCGCGACCGCTGTGGAACAGCAAGCCGCCACCACACGGAATATCGCCGAGAGCATTCATACCGCGGCCGCCCATACCGCGCAGGCCTCGACCGAGATCGGTTCGGTGGAACGCGCGGTCAGTAAAGGCGCCGCCGCGGTCGGCGAAATCGGCCAATGGACGGCGGAGCTGTCGGCACGCGCCAAGGATCTGGAAGCCAAGGTCGGCACCTTCTTTTCCCGCGTCCGCGCGGCGTAAGGGCGTGCCTCGCGGCTCTCTAAGTCCGCGCGTGCGCGGTTGGGGGCGACGCTCCGTCATGGCCGGGCTCGTCCCAGCGATGGAGGAATTATTCCGCCTCCAATAAGCGCCTTCGCGCTGATCAAAACGAAGCGACCATTCGTTCACCGCGCCGGCGGCGCCGGGATCGTCAGCAAAAATTCCGTGCCGGGGTTTTGGCGGCGCACTTGCAGGGCGGCGCGCACTTGCGCGGAGAGCGCGCTGACGAGGCGCATGCCCAATCGTTTGCCGGAATGGATATCGAAATCCGCCGGCAGTCCGATACCCTGGTCGCGGACCGAAATCGTAATCGCGCCGTCGGAGCGCGAAACGTCAAGCCAGACTTCGCAGCCGCCATCGGGGTAAGCGTATTTGGTGCTGTTGGTGATCAGCTCGTTGACCAGCAGCGCCACCGGAATGGCGGTATCGGTGGCGCAGTGCAGGCCGGACGCGGCAGCGACGTGAATTTTGCAGTTCGGCAGCGCCTTGCCAAGATCGTTGCAGATGTCGGTCAGATAAGCGCCGAGGTCGACCGCGCCGACGCGATCGCCGCTGTAAAGCCTTTGATGGGCGCGCGCGATGGCCGCGATGCGGCTCGAGGCGTCGCGCAGCGCGTGGCGGACCTCCTCGCTTTGCGTGGTCGTGGTCTGCAGATGCAGCATGCTGGCCACGATCTGCAGGCTGTTGTTGATGCGGTGATTGACCTCTTTGGTCAGGATCTGATGGCGTTCCAGCGCGGCGGTCAAATTGCGCTCGGCGCGCTGCCGGTAAATGGCCATGCCGAGAATGTTGGCGGCGCCTTGCAGGAAGGAAATGTCGTTGGCGGAGAATTCGCCCTCGGAGCGGCTGTCGACCTCCAGAACGCCATAAGGCTCGCCGTCGCCTTGCAGGATCACGTTCATGGCGCGGCGGATGCCGTGCTCGAGCAGGAGCTCGGGGGTGCGGAAGCGCTCTTCGTTTTCGAGGTGATTGGAGATGACGGCCTTGCCGGTGCGTAAGGCGTAGCCGGCGGGCGAGGCTACATCGGCGCCGATGGTTGCAGCGCCGACGACGCCGGTATCCCAACCGACGCCGGCGCGCACCAGGAAGCGGCCTTCCGACGGCATGAATTCCAGGACCTTGGCAAATTCGGCCGCCAGGCCCTCGGCGGTCAGCCGGGCGGTCAGGTCGAGGAGTTCCGGAAACGGCGTACCTTGCAGCGCGCGCACGCCAAGCTCCGCCAAAATCTCCTGCTGCCGGACCCGCTGGCCGAGCGCCTCGGCCGTCAGGTCGGAGGGCGGCGTGCCCTCCGGCTGTTCGGCGACGAACTCGGATGTTCTCGGGTGGAAGGTGACGACGCCGGGCATAGTTCTCTGCCGTTTCGATCGAAAGTATGTCGGATGATGAGCGCTCCTTACACGAAGGAGAGCAAGCAAAGTCCGAGGGCGCACTCACGCCCGGTATTCGTACGTGCGTATCAAAGCAGTGGAATTAAGGGCAATTGACGGCGCTCCCAAAACGGCAAGCGGCAATCTTCCCCGTACGAGCCTCTCGATGGAGTTAGAACTTTCGAACCCGGATCAAAGTTCCATCCCGCCCTACAGCGCCCAGGCGCGCAGTGTGTCTTTTATCGCACCCGGATCGTAGGGCTTGGCGAAGAAACGGCCGCCATCCGGCAGATCGCTCGGGCCGATCCTGTCGCGCCCCGAGGTGACGATGATCTTGATCGGCGGCCAGCGATCCCGCACGGCATGCGCGAGCTTCAACCCGTCCATCGAGCCCGGCATGTGGATGTCGGTAAAGACCACCCGGATATCCCGGCGGCTCTCCAGGATCGCGATGGCTTCGTCGGCATTGGCGGCCTCGACCACCTCGAAGCCCGCTTCTTCGACGGTCTGGACCGCGCAGAAGCGAACCAGCGGCTCATCTTCCACGATAAGAACGGCGGTCGCTTTCGAGGGGCTTGCCATTACTAACTCTGACGAATTGACAACCTCCATAGAGGCACCAGCGCTAACGTGCCGGGGACCGAGGACGTTCCAACGAATAAGGCAGAAGGCATGACCGCTCACCCCGTCTTCCGACGTAGTTCGAGCCGTGTGCGGGCTTGACGGGGGAATGCGTTAACGCAGGGGAAGCGGCCTCGCGTCGGAGACGGCGGCAGCTACTCCGCCGGCTGCTTCGCCTTCGGCTTCGGCTTGTAGAACGTACTCTTCAAATTGTCCCAGAGCTGAATCTTGGCGCCGTGGCGGTGCATGATGATGCTCTGCTGCGTCACCGAGAGCGAGTTGTTCCAGGCCCAATAAATGACGAGCCCGGCCGGGAATTTCGCCAGCATGAAGGTGAAGATCAGCGGCATCCAGTTGAAGATCATCTGCTGCGTCGGATCCGGCGGCGCCGGGTTGAGCTTCATCTGCACCCACATGGTAACGCCCATGATCGCCGGCCAGAAGCCGAGATGCAGGAAGCCGCCAATCAGCGGAATGATGGTCGGATCGAACGGGATCAGGCCGCCGAGCGTGAAGATGTTGGTGGGGTCCTGCGCCGACAGATCGTGGATCCAGCCGTAGAACGGCGCATGGCGCATTTCGATGGTGATGAAGAGCACCTTGTAGAGCGAGAAGAACACCGGAATCTGGATCGCGATCGGCAGGCAGCCGGCAATGGGATTGATCTGCTCTTTCTTGTAGAGCTCCATCATCTCCTGCTGCTGCTTCATCTTGTCGTTGGCGAAGCGCTCCTTGATCATCGCCATTTGCGGCTGCACCGCCTTCATCTTGGCCATCGAGGCGTAAGACTTGTTGGCGAGCGGGAAGAACAACAGCTTGACGATCACCGTGACGATCAGGATGGCGATGCCGAAATTGCCGACCAGATGGAAGAAATAGTCGATGGCGAGGAACATCGGCTTGGTAATGAAGTAGAACCAGCCCCAGTCAATCAAGAGATCGAATTTGTTGAGGTGCAGTGACTGGTTATAGCCGCCGGGTCCGAACGGGAAATTGATGCCGACCACCGAGACTTCCTTGGCGCCGGCGAATAGCCGGGCATCGGTGGATACGGTCGCACCCGGCGCCACGGTCTGCGCCTCGCCGAGGTAATCGGTCTGGTAGATGTCCTGGCCGTTGACGTTGGTGGCGGAGAAGCGGGTTTTCACCTTGGCGTCGGTGTTGGGCAGGAGCACCGCAGCCCAGTATTTGTCGGTGAAGCCGAGCCAGGCGTCGGTGACGTCCCAGCTCTCACTCTTGATGTCGACGATCTTCTTGTAGGTTTCTTCCTTCTCGCCGTCGGCGCCCATCACCCCGATCGGGCCCTCGTGCAAAATGTAATAGCCGAGCACCGGCGGCGTGCCGTGTCGCGAGATCAGTCCATAGGGAAACAGCGTGACCGGCGCGCCTGCTTTGTTGGCGACCTGGTCCTTGATGGTGAAGAGATAATGGTCGTCAACCGCGATGGTGCGGGTGAAGACGAGGCCTTGACCGTTGTCGTAAGTCAGCGTGACCGGATGATCGACGCTGAGCGTGCCCGAACCGTCCTGCTTCCACAATGTATCGGGGCCCGGCGCCGCCGCCGTGGTGCCGGTCGCCGGCACCCAGCCGAATTCGGCGTAATAGGCGTCGGGCGCGCCCGACGGCGAGAACAGCACGATCGGCGGCGAGTTCGGATCGACCTCTTCGCGATATTGCGTCAGCGACAGATTGTCGATGCGGCCGCCCTTGAGATCGATGCTGCCGGAAAGGCGCGGCGTGTCGATGGTGACATGCGGGGAGGCGGCGATCACCGCTGCGCGGTTGGCGGCCGGCGGCGCCGTTGTGGGTGCATTCGGCACCGGCGGGGCGCTGGCCGCGGACGGGCTCGGCTGGGCATTAGGCTGTGCCGCGCCGGGCTGAACTTGTGCCTGCTCCTGCATCTTGAGCTGCGCCTGCTCTTGCTGGCGCTGCATCTGCGGGTAACCGATGAAATATTGCCAGCCGACGACGACGATCAGCGACAGCACGATGGCAAGGATGGTGTTTTTATACTCGCCCATTACCTGCTCTTGTGCTCATCGTTGCGGGGTCCGGATCGGTGGCGCCGGTCGTTATGGGCCTCGCGCCGCTGTTCGGGCGAGCCCGCTGTATGTAGGGGGGCGTCCGGGCCGCTACCAGTTGCCGGGCCGGCGTGTTGACCGCTTCCTTGCCCGTATCCTTGCCTGCTTTGCGGCACGGCATAAATTCGGCGTATCGCCGCATCGAATTGCCGGGCCAGCTCGGCGAAATCGGCCGCGAGCGCGTTGCGCCGCCCGATCAGTACATAATCGTGGCCGGGACGAAGCGCCGCAGCGGGTGCGAGCCTTACCACTTCGCGGAGCCGCCGGCGCACGCGGTTGCGCTCGACCGCATTGCCGACCTGGCGCGATACGGTGAAACCAACCCGGACGGATCCGGAGTTGTCCTCGGTGCGCTGGCGTGCTTGCACGACGAAACCGCCGGACGGCGCTCTTGCGCCTTTCGCGGCAGCCTTGAAGTCCGTGCGGCGCTTCAACCGTTCCATTGGCTCGGCTTTGGCTACGATTTTGGGCTCGACCACTGCGGGCTCGATCTCGAAATCGGCGTGTGGAACGAGAACTCGCGCCCCAACGAAAAGCTTAAGCACTCAGCTTCTTGCGGCCTTGCGCACGCCGCAACGACAAAACCCTGCGGCCGCCCTTGGTCGCCATGCGGGCGCGAAAGCCGTGGCGGCGCTTGCGCACCAATTTGCTCGGCTGATAGGTCCGTTTCACCGAAAGATCTCCGCTGGGGGCTCGATGCGGCGCTAAGCACCGCGATTGGCGCGGCTTATACGCAAGCCCTCCCGGCTCGTCAACGTGACTTCCCCGCGATTTGTCGGCGATTCCGGCATTTTAGGGCCGCTCAGCCCGGCGCCAAAATCGCCGTCCGAAGCGGCATTGTCAGGCGCCGTTTACTATAGAATAGGTGTGACAGGTCTTAGATGTCAGCGAATTTGCAACCCTTTGCATTGCGGCGAGCCGAAACAGCAAAAATGACAGTGGAACAGCGGCAACAGATCAAACCCGATATCTGCGTCATCGGCGCCGGCGCCGGCGGACTTGCGGCGGCGTCGGCGGCCGCCGCCTTCGGCGTCAATGTGGTGCTGATCGAAAAAGCCAAGATGGGCGGCGAAGCCCTCAACAGCGGCGCGTTGCCATCGAAGGCGCTGCTCGCGGCGGCCGCGCGCGCCAATGCGTGCCGTAACGCCGCGCAGTTCGGCATCAAGAGCCCGCGCTTCGGCGTCGATTTCGGTGCGGTGCGCACCTATGTGCGCGACGTCGTCGCCACGGTCGAGCCGCAGGATTCGCGCGAGCGCTTCAACGGGCTCGGCGTGCGCGTCTTTGCCGGTGAGGGCCGCTTTACCGACGCCGAGACCGTGGCCGTCAACGGCTATGACGTCAAAGCCCGCCGCTTCGTCATCGCCACTGGTTCCTCGGCAGCGCTGCCCGCCATTCCCGGACTTGCCGACACACCGCATCTGACCAACGAAACGGTCTTCGATCTCGCTGAGTGTCCGCGCCATTTGATTGTCATCGGCGCCGACTCGATCGGACTCGAATTGGCGCAGGCGTTTCGCCGCTTCGGCGCCGACGTCACCGTGCTCGAGCCGGCGGCGCCCTTGGCCGGCGCCGACCAGGAATGCGCCAGCGTCGTCCTTGACGCGCTCGCCCGCGAGGGTGTTGTGCTGCATTCCGGAATCGAAGTGTGTCAGGTGCGCCGTGCGCTGGCGCGCGTGCAGGTCGATATCGTTGCCGGCGACGATGCCGAGCAGAACACGCAGACGATCGAAGGCAGTCATCTGCTCGTCGC
This sequence comes from uncultured Alphaproteobacteria bacterium, assembly GCA_963731805.1. GTDB lineage: Bacteria > Pseudomonadota > Alphaproteobacteria > Rhizobiales > Xanthobacteraceae > BOG-931. Next base: position 2,293 of record CAVSWY010000018.1, on the reverse strand, counting down.
CGTGGGCCGGCGGCCGAACCTGGAAAATCTCGATCTCGACGTCGCCGGCATTCGCTATCAGCCGAGCGGCATCGTGGTCGACAGCGGGCTTCGCACCACCAACAAGCACGTCTATGCCATCGGCGACGTCACCGGCGCGCCACAACTGAGCCACCTCGCGCACCATCAGGCGGGCCTGGTGATCCGCAACGCGCTGTTCCGTACCCCGGTCGATGCCGACCGCTACGCGGTGCCGGTCGTGACCTATACCGACCCGGAACTGGCCCAGGTTGGCCTGACCGAGGACGAAGCGCGGGCGCAGACCGGCGTCATCCGCGTGTTGCGCGCGCCCTATCGCGAAAACGACCGGGCGCGGGCGACTGGGGCGACCCGTGGTCACATCAAGGTCGTCACCGACCGCAAGGGAACCATCCTCGGCACGACCATCGTCGGAGCGGGGGCAGCGGAAAATATTGCGGCCTGGACACTTGCCATAAGCCAAAAGCTGAATATCGAGGCCTTTGCCGGTGTTATCGTGCCGTATCCGACCTATGCCGAGGTGGGCAAATGCGCCGCGATGACCTATTTCACTCGAGGTTTGACGAGTCCTCTGGTGCGTCGCATCATAGGGTGGCTGCGTCGTTTTGGCTGATTAGCGATAGCCGCAAGCCGCAGGCTCGACCATGACTGATGAAACCGCCGCGCGGCCGGAACCGGTCCGGACGCCGCGCTTCGGCCTTTCCGGCAAGCTCCTCGTCCTCACGATCTTGTTCGTGATGATCGCGGAAGTGCTGATCTATGTGCCGTCGGTCGCCAATTTTCGCGTGGTCTGGCTCAAGGACCGCCTCGCCACCGCCTATACCGCGGCGCTGGTGCTCGACGCCGCGCCGAACGGCGTGGTGTCCGACGCCCTGGCCAAGAAGATTCTCGATTCCATCGGCGCCCGTGCGGTCGCCATGAAGATGGGCAACAGCCGGCGCATGCTGGCGGTTGACGACATGCCGCCGACGGTCGCCGCCACCTATGACATGCGCACGGTCTATGTGTTCGACGCCATCGTCGATGCCTTCACCACGATGCTCGACGCCAAGAACGACGTGATCCGCGTGGTCGGCCCCGCGCCGATGGGCGGCGAATACATCGATCTGGTCATGGACGAGCAGCCGTTGCGCAAGGCGATGCTGCGCTATTCCGCCGACATTATGTTTTTGTCGCTGGTGATCTCCGGTATTACCGCGGCGCTGGTCTATCTGGCGCTGCTCTATCTGTTCGTCCGCCCGATGCGGCGCGTCACCGCCAACATGATCGCGTTCCGCGCCGATCCGGAAAATAGCGACCGCGTCATCGCGCCGTCGGCGCGCAACGACGAGATCGGCACCGCCGAGCGCGAGCTTGCCACCATGCAGATCGAGCTCGCCTCGATGCTGCATCAGAAGAACCGACTCGCGAACCTTGGGCTCGCGGTGGCCAAGATCAATCACGATCTGCGCAATCTGCTCGCTTCGGCGCAGCTGTTCTCCGAACGGCTCGCCAAGATCCCCGATCCCGGCGTACAGCGTTTTGCGCCCAAGCTGGTGCATGCGCTGGAGCGCGCCATCGCGTTTTGCCAGTCGACATTGTCCTACGGCCGGCTGCAGGAGCCGCCGCCGGATCGCCGGCCGATTTTGCTCGAGCCGCTGGTGGAGGAGGTGCACGAGACACTCGGGCTCGGCCCGGATGCGCCGATCCGCTGGATCAGCGCGGTCGAGCGCGGGCTCGTCGTCGAGGCCGATTACGATCAGCTGTTCCGCATTCTGCTCAACCTGTCGCGCAATGCCCTCGGCGCCATGGAGAGCCGCGAGACGCGCGATCCCGGCCGCGACCAGATCCGCATCACCGGGCGGCGCGAGGGCGCGGTGGTGGTGATCGAAGTGTCCGACACCGGACCCGGCTTTTCCGAGAAGGCGCGCGCGCATCTGTTCGAGGCATTCCAGGGCTCGACCCGCACCGGTGGCACCGGCTTGGGCCTCGCCATCGCCGCCGAACTGGTGCGCGCCCACGGCGGCGACATCCGGCTGGTCGAGGGCACCATCGGCGCCACGCTACGGCTGACCATTCCCGATCGCGCCGTCGAGCTTGCCGCCCATCGTGGGGCGCGGGCGCAGGGTTAATTTCCGCCTGAATCCGCCCGGGGCGCGGGCAGGGAAGGGCGGGACAAATCTTGCCATCCCGCGCCGAAGCCTATAGCTACGACGCGCCGCGCCCGTAGCTCAGCTGGATAGAGCACCAGACTACGAATCTGGGGGTCAGGAGTTCGAATCTCTTCGGGCGCGCC
>CAVSWY010000017.1:0-344744 GCA_963731805.1 uncultured Alphaproteobacteria bacterium | reverse complement strand
CCTTCCGCCGGAGACCACGTATGGCACGGCAAAATTCGGCAGGACTTCTCAAACCAAACGCTGCAGCCGGTTGCAGGCTAGCGATCGGCAATAAACCGCACCTGGCGCGGCTGCAGCAGAGGCTGACTGGCATCACGCAGGCAGGCCGCTTCGAAATACGGCCAAGCGCTTTGCGAGCAGTCCGTCCCGAGCGGCCGCATGTCGGCGCGGTCGCCCTTAGCGCCGGGCACCGGAGAACTCGCTTGCACCGAATAGGACAGACTGGGAAACGCGACGAAACAAGCCGCAACGATCGCGGCGACAGCGATTGCGTAAACGGTCTTGATCATGACACTCATCCCTGTTTGCAACGTTTGACGCTGCAAGAGAGCAACGCGTTCTCGGCGGCGTCGTTGCTTTGCTATTGACTGAATTTTTGACAGCGCCGGCAAAAGCCACAGTGACCTTCGTCACATCCCGGCTGATTTGGGCAGGTGGTTGAAAAAACATGGTTTTCTGCCAGCATCCGCACTGGGACGCGTGTTTTCGCAGTTTTGTGGTCCGGAGCTAAAGCTGGCGCCGATGGCTCGGACGACGGCCGGGAGCCACCTTGCGGCCGGCCTGAGCGCAGGTTAGACCGCCGCCAAGTCAGGACCCCGCCGATGTCTCCATCCTCGCCGCGCGTGGCGCTGTTTGCCGGATCGTTCGATCCCATCACCAACGGCCATGTCGACGTGATCGGCAAGGCCGTGAAGCTTGCCGACAAGCTCGTGCTCGCCATCGGCATCCATCCCGGCAAGACGCCGCTGTTTCCGGCCGACGAGCGGCTCGCGATGCTCAATGAGATTTGCGCGCCGCTCGGCCGAGCCGCGGGCTGCGAGATCGCGTGCACGACTTTTGCCGATCTTGTCGTCACCGCAGCGCAGCGTTCCGGGGCGAGCGTGTTGGTGCGCGGCGTGCGCGACGCCACCGATTTCGACTACGAGATGCAGATGGCCGGCATGAATGCCGCGATGGCGCCGGAAATCCAGACGATATTCCTGCCGGCCGCACCCGCGGTGCGCCCGATAACCGCTACTTTGGTCCGGCAGATCGCCGGAATGGGCGGCGACGTTTCGGCCTTCGTGCCCAAAGAGGTCGCGGCCCGACTGAAGAAGAAATTCGCCAAAGCCTGAGAAAACCTGATCCGGGAGAATTCATGAGCCGCCTTGCCGCCCTTTTGCTTGCCTTGACCTTCGCCGTTCCGGCCTTTGGTCAGGCCATCGCCAATCCTGCGGCGCTCACGGCGCAGGCGCCGCCGGACTACAAAGTAAAATTCGACACCAGCAAGGGTCCGTTCGTCGTCGAGGTCCACCGCGACTGGGCGCCGCTCGGCGCCGACCGCTTCTACAATCTGGTCAAGAACGGCTTCTTCAACAATGCGCGTTTCTTCCGGGTGATTTCCGGCTTCATGGTGCAGTTCGGCATCAATGCCGATCCGAAGGTCTCGGCGGTATGGCGCGACGCCAATATCAACGACGATCCGGTGAAGCAGAGCAATACCCGCGGCATGATCACGTTCGCAACACGCGGCCCCAATACACGGACCACCCAGATGTTCATCAACTACGCCGACAACAACAGGCTGGACGGCATGGGTTTTGCGCCATTCGGACAGGTGGTGTCCGGCATGAATGTCGTCGATGCGCTCTACAGCGGCTATGGCGAAGGTGCGCCGCGCGGCGCCGGACCCGAGCAAGGTCGCATCCAAAGCGAGGGGAACGCCTATCTGACAAAAGAGTTTCCCAAGCTCGATTACATCAAGTCCGCGACCATCGTGCCGTAAATTGACGCCGATTTGAGTTGCCCTGATCAAGCGAAGGAAAACGAATATGGCCACTGAATTGCCCGCGGGCGTCGATCCGCAAAACGTATTGATCCTCGAAACCACGCCCGGCACCATCGTCATCAAGCTCCACGACGACATCGCGCCCGGCCACGCCGAACGGCTGAAGCTGCTCGCGCGCGAGCAGTATTACGACGACGTGCCGTTCCATCGGGTGATTGAAGGTTTCATGGCGCAGACCGGCGACGGCGAACACGGCAACGGTACCGGCGGCTCGTCCTACCCGGACCTCAAAGCCGAGTTCTCCGACAAGCCGTTCGTGCGCGGCACCGTCGGCATGGCGCGGTCGCGCAATCCTAACTCGGCCAACAGCCAGTTCTTCATCATGTTCGACGATGGCGATTTTCTCAACGGCCAGTACACCGTGGTCGGCGAAGTGGTGTCCGGCATGGAGGTGGTCGACAAGCTCAAGCGCGGCGAACCGCCGTCCAAGCCCGACCGCATCATCAAGATGCAGGTGGCTGCCGACGCGAAGTAGCCGTGGGGCCTATGGCCGCGCTTTCTTCTGCGGCAGATACGAGGCGATCCGTTCGATCACTTGCGCCGGCAAGATCCGCCCCATGCCGTCCGGCGACTGGCCGCTGGGCGGCTCGATCGGGTGGATGAATTTCGAGTAAGTCAGCACCGGCGTCGAGCCGAACAAGCCGAACGCATCCGTGCCGCCGGCGGCCGCGAGATTCATCGGGCCCGATGACGGACCGACGAAAAGATCGGCGAGGCGCAGCAGCGCCGCCGCTTCGGTGAGGCCGAGGTCGCAAGCATTGACCACGGCCGCGCCGGCGCTACCGGCGATAAAGTTTTCCGCGCGCGCGGCGTTCGCGAGACCACCGACCAGGAACACGGTGCCGGTGAAACGGCCGCGCAGCAGCGAAACAAATTCCCCCCAATGGCGGTCCGGCCAGTCCTTTTCGGGATGCGAGGCGCCGATGCCGAGTACAATCCATGGTCGGGCGAATAATTTGAATTTGTCGGCAACGGCCGCGAGCGTTTTCTCGGGCAGCCGCAAATCCGGCTCGGTTGACGCCGGCGACACCTTCATCGCCGCCATCAGTGCGCGCAGCCAATCGATCGGATGGTCGTGAAAATGGCGCTGATCGATGCCGGCATTGGTGATGAAGAAACTTTGTGCCCCAAGCCCGAGTCCGATGCGCTCCGGTATACCGGCAAGCCTTGCCGCTAAAGCCGGCCGCGTGGTGCGGTCGAGAATCCAGATCGAGCGGAATTTGCTACGCCGTAACAACGCGGCCAGCCGGAGCAAATGGATGCCGCGCTGCAGCTCGGAGCCGGCATGCGCGAAATACACCGTCTCGGCGACCGCTGGCTCGGCGGCAAGGAGCTCCTTGGCGTGGCTCGTTGGCGGCGCCAAAAACGTCACGCGACCGCCTGGCGCGACGCCGGCAATGGCGCGGATGAAGGGCAGGTGCCAGATGACGTCGCCGATGCCGGGCTTGACCTGGATCACGGCGCAGCTTGTCGCGTCTGGTATCACGTTGCCTGCAGCGCCAAAGGTTGCGATATGCGTTTGTAACGCCCAATACCATAAAGACCAATGCGCACCGACCTGTTCGATTTCGCTTTGCTGGAGGACCGCATCGCACTGCGTCCGGCGACGCCGCGCGATTCGGCAAAGCTCTTGGTCGTGCGTCCAGGCGCGACGCCCGAATTTGAAGACCGCATCATGCGCGATTTGCCGGGACTGCTGCGGCGCGGCGACGCCGTCGTCGTCAACGATACGAAAGTCTTTCCCGCCAATCTGCACGGTCGCCGGCTCGGTCGCGGCGAGCACGAGCCGGCGATCTCGGCGACGCTGATCAAGCGCCTCGACGGCTCGCGTTTCCGTGCCTTGGTCAAGCCGGCGAAGCGGCTTGCGGTCGGCGATGTGGTGCGCTTCGGCGGCGAGGGCCGGGTCTGCTTTCTCGAACAGCTCGACGCCACGATCGAAGACAAAGGACAGGGCGCGGAGGGGGGCGAAGTGACGCTCGCCTTTGCCTTCACCGATGCGGTGCTCGACCAGGCGCTCGCCGAGCGCGGCGACATGCCGTTGCCGCCCTACATCGCCAGCCGCCGCGACGTCGACGACCAGGATCGCGTCGACTACCAGACCATGTTTGCGCGCCAAGAAGGGTCTGTGGCGGCGCCGACCGCGGGCCTGCATTTCACCGAAGCGCTCGCCGCAAATTTACGGGATGTCGGCATCGATCTGCAGCGCGTGACGCTGCATGTCGGCCCCGGCACATTTTTGCCGGTCAAGGCAAACGACACGTCCGGCCACAAAATGCACCCCGAATGGGGCAGCGTGTCCCCTGCCACCGCAGCGGCCTTGAACGCAACGCGCCGCGCCGGCGGCCGCATTGTCGCCGTCGGCTCGACCTCGTTGCGTTTGCTGGAAAGCGCGGCGGGCGAAGACGGTACGCTTGCGCCGTTTTCCGGCGAGACCGCGTTGTTCATCACCCCCGGCTACCGCTTTCGCGCGGTCGACGTGATGCTGACCAACTTCCATCTCCCGCGCTCGACGTTGTTCATGCTGGTCTGCGCGTTCAGCGGCCTCGACACGATGCGGCGCGCTTACGCGCACGCCATCGATAGCGGCTATCGCTTCTATTCCTACGGCGATGCCTGTTTGTTGTTCCGATCGAACGTCGACGCCGAATGAACCGGGGATAGCTACGCGCCGCCTTGTTCGATGTCGGCTATTGGGCCGAAGCCGAGGTCGAAAGATGCAATTGAACCGTATCGAAGTTCCGGGCGACATATCATCGGATTGGTCCCAAGACCGACGACCCGAATAGAGCCCCGATGAGATGCCGGGCATCATCAACATCACGCGTAACCTCACGCGCGGCTTAGCCAGCCTAATGGGCAATGTGTTTGCTCGGCTTTTCGACAATGTGCTGGCTTGGCTTTGGTTTTCGGCACTCTTGCTCGTTGTCGCCCTCTTCATACTTTTCGCTCCCATTAGGGCGGTTGGAGACGGCGGACGCAGCCTTTCCGGGGTAATCGCGATCATCGGGGGCATGCTGCTGGTCGCCGCAGGCGGCGGCTGGGCTCAGTGCAAGCTTGGCGAACAACGCACCATGAGACTGGGAGGCTTATTGGTGCGCCTCATCGTCCCCGCCGCGATTGTCGGTATGGCGCTCTGGCTGTGGTTGTCTTAGGACGTGCCGGACATTTGAGACCGACCACTGGCCGCCGTGACATTAAGCGATATCGCACAGAACCTTCTCAAGCTGCTCGCTTTGTTCGTGATCTTTTCTTTCATCTCGGCCTTTGCCAAAGCGCTCATTTCGTACTGGAGAAACGGTTGAAGGCGCGTGGCGTTGGGGCCCGCACACCTCGGCGGGAGTAGCAGACAGAAAGGGCGCTTAGCTGACGGTTCGATGCCGGTCGAGATGCGACCAGTTGCCTGCTACGCCGCGATCTCGAACTTGTCGCGTTTGACCTGGGTCAGATCGATGCCTTCGATGCGGATCAGGCGGGTGTCGTCCTCGCGCCGCGGCGAGTGCAAGACGCCCTCGCCGTAGTGATGCGCCATGCCGGGCGTCATTTTATAGGTTCGCACTTTCGCGACTTTGCCGGGCTTTCCCTCTTTCGGCTTTTCAACAAGCCGCCAATCGGTCATTTCGGTGACGCCGACGGCCTGACCGTAGATCGCCCAGCTCGGGCCGTGATCGTGCGGGGAGCTCGCCTTGGCGCCTTTGTAAACGTGGGCAAGGATGCAGAAATGCAGATCCGGATCCTCGTAAAGGATCTTGCGTTCGGCGTCCGCGGCCGGGCCTAGATGCGTTGCGACAAAATCCCGATCGGAACAGGCCTTTTCGGTGTATTGGCGTACGAGTTCGCGGCCGGCAGGCCCGGGATCTTTGAGGAGCGCCGCGCGGCAATCGGCGGCGAACTGGTCAAGCGTATAAGCCATGGTCTATCTCCTTTGCGGGGCCCGCCATCCTTTTATTTGGTCTCAGACTATCGACGTAGCCGTGTCCAGTAAATCGCCCTCCATGAAATCACCCGTAATGGCGCCGTGATGCCGAAGTCGTTCTCTTTCCGCCTCATTGCCGCCGACGGTGCCGCCCGCAATGGCGAAATAACCACCCCGCACGGGGTGGTGCGCACGCCCGCCTTCATGCCGGTCGGCACGCAAGCAGCGATAAAGGGCGTACATCACGACGACGTGCACGCGTCGGGCGCCGATATCATTCTCGGCAACACCTATCATCTGATGCTGCGGCCGGGCGCGGAACGGATCGCGGCTTTAGGCGGGCTGCACGCTTTCATGCATTGGCCTTTTCCCATCCTCACCGATTCCGGCGGCTTCCAGGTGATGTCGCTGTCGGCCCTGCGCAAGGTTGAAGTGGCCGGCGTGACGTTCCGCTCGCATATCGACGGCGCCATGGTCGTGCTGACCCCGGAGCGCGCCATCGCGGTACAAAATCTGCTCGGCTCCGATATCGCCATGCAGCTCGACGAATGCGTATCGCTTCCGGCCGCGAGTGAGGAGATCGAGCGTGCGATGGAACTTTCGCTGCGCTGGGCCGAGCGCTGCAAACGCGCCTTCGAGAACGAAAGCCCCGGGCGGGCGCTGTTCGGCATCGTGCAGGGCGGCGACGATCGGCGCTTGCGGGAGAAAAGCGCGCGCGCGCTCACCGACATCGGCTTTGACGGCTACGCCATCGGCGGCCTTGCCGTCGGCGAGGCGCCGGAGGTGATGCGCAACGTTGTCGCGGAAACCGCGCCGGCGCTGCCAGCGGAGCGGCCGCGTTATCTCATGGGGGTGGGCACGCCGGCCGACCTCTTAGCGGCGGTCCGGCGCGGCATCGATATGTTCGATTGCGTCTTGCCCACCCGCAATGGCCGTCACGGACTTGCTTTTACCCGCTTCGGCCCGATCAATATCAAGAACGCGCAGCACGCCGACGATCGGCGGCCGCTCGATGGCGAAAGCCGGTGCCCCGCCGCGCGCGACTTCTCGCGCGCCTATCTGCATCACCTTTTCAAGGCTGGCGAAGCGCTTGGCGGTACGCTTTTGTCGGTCGTTAATCTGTTCTACTACCAGAACTTGATGGCGGGCGCGCGGGCTGCGATAGCGGCAGGGCGGTTTGCCGATTATGTCGCGCAAACGACGGAACAATGGTCGGCGAAGCGCGATATTGCCAGCCAGTAAGCGGCCACGACCTCGATCTGAAATCCACATCCCACTCTTAGGAACCATCCGGAGACCAAGGAATGTTTCGTATGCGTGCTGATTTTGTGCGGGCTACCTTCAATCGGCGGGTCGCGGGTTTTGCCATAGCGTTTGCGTCGCTCATCGGCCTGGCCATACCCCCACCCGCACAAGCGGCTTATCCCGACCATCCGGTCCGCATCATCGTGCCATTCGGGCCCGGCGGCGTTGCCGACGTCACCGCGCGTCTCGTCGCCGAGAAACTTTCGCAAAAACTCGGCCAGAATTTCGTCATCGAGAACATGCCGGGACCCGGCGGCATCGCCGCGGCGCGCGCCGTGCTGCAGAGCCCCGCCGACGGCTATACGCTCGCCTTCTTCACCAACGGCACCGCGATCAGCGTGCCGCTATTCAGCCATCTGCCGTTTGACCCGGTGAAGCAATTCACGCCGATTTCGGCGATCGGCTATTTCGATCTCGATTTCGTCGTCGCCGCGGATTTGCCGTATCACGCGCTGGGCGATTTCCTTAAAGCGGCAAAGGACAAGCCCGGCGCCCTCAATCTCGGCTCGATCGTTGTCGGCTCGACGCAGAACCTGACCGCGCAGCTGTTCAAGTCAATGTCGGGAGCCGACGTGGTGATCGTACCGTTCCGCACTTCGCCCGACGAATTGGTGGCGCTGTTGCGCAACGACATTCAGAGCGAAGTCGAATTCTACGCAGCTGTCGCGCCGAGCCTGCAGAACGGCAAAGCGCGCGTGCTCGCGACCAGCGGCATCAAGCGTTCGCCCGAATTGCCGAACGTTCCCACCATCGCCGAAGCCGGCGTGCCGAATTTCGACGTCACGTCGTGGAACGCGCTTTATGCGCCGGCCGGCGCGCCGCCGGCGATCGTCGACAAGCTCAATGCCGCCCTGCGCGAAGTTCTCGCCGATCCGGAACTGAAGAAGCGCGCGCTCGATCTCGGCATCGACGCCGAGGCTTCAACGCCGGGAGAAATCGATGCGCGGATGAAGTCCGATATCGCCAAATGGACCAAGGTGATTGAGGACGCGCATATCCCGAGACAATAACCGGAGGCTCGCCGGGATTTGCCTCCGAGCTAATAACGAACCCGCCGGTCTGTGATACGCAGGACCGGCGGGTCACATAACGCGCTGGTAAAGACGCGACGTCCAGCGCGGTTACGACTTCTCTAGCTGGCCGCGGATTTCGCCGCCAGCATTGGCTTTGGTGTGGATGTTGACGTACCACTGGCCGTTCATCAGGTCCGACGCTTGCGCATCGGTGAGCTTGGCCGAGCCCTTGAACGGGCTGGTCAGCGGCTTGCCTTTCTCCGAAATCCAAATCTGAACGCCGGCATTCTTGCCGGCCTCGGCTGGGCCGTGGAAATGCGCGGCCATGGCGGGGCCGGTAAGACCCGAGAAAGTTCCATTCCAGGTCAATTCCTTGGTCGCCGGATCATAGGTCGCAGTGACCGAGCCCGTCCCGCCCGTCGTATTTGGCGGCACTTCGCTCGAACCCTTCAAATCGGCTTTGAACGTCGTGGTGGCGGCATAGCTCGGTGCGCCAGACGCCAACAGCGCCGCGCCGGCGGCGCTGCCTACGCAAATCCCCAGTACTGAGCGACGATCGAACGTTTGACGCATGTGATCCTCCTTCGGGACGGTTCCGCGACAACGGCACAAACACCGGGTCGGGCGGTATTATTGCGTGTCACCGCCTTTCATACTAGGCCATCGGCCTGGTCATCGTCGACCCGTCCAAGGACGCTTACGCTTGAATTACTGATAGAACGCAGGGTGTTACGCGGTACTAATAACGCTTTCGTCTAACGCGGGCACAATCGGATAGAAGTCACGAACGCGTTGCCGCAATCGTCGCAGGACCAGTCGTGGTCGATCCGGCCCATTGCGTTGGAAGCATTGGCATCGAAGCGGGAGTTTTCGGCGACAAGCAATACGTTACCGCAGCAGGGACAGTGCGGCCTGCTGAGACTTTCGCTCGCCAATAACCGTGGCGCTGGAACACGGCACGCGGATTGGACGATCATCGTCAGTCCTCCTCGACGAACGCACCTCACCGCACCCTGACGCTCGGACACTGCACGTCGTCTATGGCGCGACGGCGACGGCAGCGTGAAACTCTCATGGCTTCCGTGGTGAGAAAACGCAGCGAAAACAGCCCACCGCTTCAGTGCGACGGGGTCTCGATCGGCACGCAATTGGTGCGGCCAGACATGACGCAGTCTTCGATCTTGCCGTTGGCATAGAGCTCGTGCGCCAAAATCCATCCGGTCACAAACAGGACTATGACCACGCCGAGCGCGATCATCGAGCGGCGCTGGTTTCCCTTTTGGCTGTCGCGATCCACCATGTATCCGCCACTTCATCTCCGCGCCGTAACATTTTGAGATGTAAGACAAACAGTGAGCGATTTGAAGCCGGCCAATTGTGGCGGGCGCTGGGGGTGGGTCAAAAAAAGTAAACCCGCCCGAGGGGAAGTCTCGGGCGGGTGGCAACAATTGAATAAGTAAAAATAACAAGCCGGCGGCGGCGCTAAGTGACCGCCATCACAATACGTCGCTTTTTCGAACGCGTCTGAGGCGCAAAAGCCCAAAAGGGCGACAATTTCTTGGTGAGCGCGCTGGGACTCGAACCCAGGACCCCGTGATTAAAAGTCACGTGCTCTACCGACTGAGCTACGCGCTCGACCTGACGGATCAGATACTTAAGTCAGGCGGCATTTACCAGCCTCGTACGCGGATTGCGCGCTTTTTCCCGGCCGTTTTGCTAGATTGGGCTTAACTGCCCGGGCGAGGCGCACAACAAGGACATTGCCATGCCGATAGTCAACCGCATCGCCGATCTGCACGGCGAGATCAGGGAATGGCGGCGGGACTTTCATGCCCACCCGGAGCTGCGTTACGACGTGCACCGCACCGCGGCCTCGGTCGCCGACAAGCTCAGAAGCTTCGGCTGCGACGAGGTGGTTCCCGGCATCGGCCGCACCGGCGTGGTCGGCGTCATCCGCGGCAGGAAGCCTGGCCACAAGGTGCTCGGCCTGCGCGCCGACATGGATGCCTTGCCGATCGAGGAGGAAACCGGCCTGCCGTATAAATCGACGGTGTCCGGCAAGATGCATGCCTGCGGCCATGACGGCCACACCGCGATGCTGCTCGGCGCTGCAAAGTATCTCGCCGAGACGCGCAATTTTGCCGGCACTGCGGTGGTGATTTTCCAGCCCGCGGAGGAGGGTGGCGCCGGCGCTGCCGCGATGATCGAGGACGGTCTGATCAGCCGCTTCGGCATCGACGAAGTCTACGGCATGCACAATTACCCGGGCATTCCGCTCGGCCAATTCGCCATCCGCCCGGGCCCGATGATGGCCGCGGCCGACCACATCGAGATCGACCTCGAAGGCAAAGGCGGCCATGCGGCGCGGCCGCATCTCGCCATCGATACCATCCTGGTCGGTGCGCAGATCATCAATGCGCTGCAGTCGATCGTGGCGCGCAATGTCGATCCCTTGGAGTCTGCCGTGGTGTCGATCTGCATGTTCCAGGCCGGCCACACCGATAACGTCATCCCGCAGCACGCCAAGCTCAAAGGCACCGCGCGCAGCCTCACCCCGCAAGTGCGCGAGCTTTTGCACTGGCGCATCGCCACGGTAATCGAAGGCACCGCGCAGCTTTATGGGGCCACCGCGAAGATCACCTACACCAACGGCTATCCGGTGGTGGTGAACCACGAGCGGGAGACCGCATTCGCCGCCGACGTGGCTCGCGAGATCGCCGGCAAGGAGCGGGTCGATATCGCACTGCCGCCGGTGATGGGAGCCGAAGACTTCGCCTTCATGCTCAACGAGCGGCCGGGCGCCTTCATCTTTGTCGGCAACGGCGACAGTGCCGGGCTCCATCACCCGGCCTACGATTTCAACGATGAGGCCATCCCGCTCGGCACGTCGTATTGGGTGCGGCTCGCGGAGAAGGCGCTGCAGGGCTAGTCGTCCGCTCGAGTTTCCGTGAGGCCTGCGGGGTTATCGCAGCGCCAGGTGCTGGCCGTCGTAAATGGTCGGCTGGCAATATAAGCCGAGCGCAGCAAGTTGGGCGCAGAGCGCCGCCGCCGCTCCCGGTTGGGCGATGGGCCCGGCTATGAGCCGCAACTCGATGCGGTTGCTGTGCGGCACTTCCCGTACGCTGATGATCGGGTCCATGCCTTCAAAAAACTGCGGATGCGAGGTTCGGATCGCCGCCCAGCGCATGCACAGGGCTTGGAGGTTCAAGCCGCTGCCAATATCAATGCCGAAGGCGGTTTTCGGCAGCGGCGGCAAAACGATCTCCGGTCCGGTCCTGGCCGGGGCGGGTGAGAGCGCAGTTGCCGGCGCCGGCGGGATATCCACCGGCGCAATGGAGGCCGATGCCAAAGCGGTCGCCGCCACCGACGGACCGTCTTCGGCGCGCCGGTTCGCATCGGCCGCCTGGATTTGCTTGGTGATCGAGCCAGTGACGTCCATATCGTGCTCGACGGCGGCGAGCCGCGTTTGCAGCTCTTCGTCGCTGGCCTTGAGCCCACGCACGGCTTCGGCGAGTTGCGCCGCGGTCGCTTGCGCGTCGAATACCGGCGCGCTCATCGGCTTTGGCAGGTGCAGGATAAAGGCGAGGCGTCCGACCGCGACATCGTCGCGGCTGGTGATCGCCACGGCGAGCACCGCCGCTGCCGCCGCCGCGCCCCAGACCGCGACACGACGAAGTCTTTCCATCGTAAAAGCCTGCTTCGCCACGCCCCGCTTCTCCCCGAGAGGCGCCTCTATCCGCTGCCTGCCAATGAAGCCCGGCCGTTCCGCTTTGAGAGCATCGGCAAGATTGATCATGCGGCGTCCGCACGGGTTCCAAGATGAATCGGGGCACAGCCGAATCGGGGGCGGCGTCGAATCAGTACTAAAAATCTAGCAGATTCTGCCGTTTGGCGGGGCGGCCAGAGCGCTTTGGCCGCATTTGCGGCATTTGTCTTCGCCAACAATCACGGCTTTCGGCGGTCAACAGCCTCGGCTAAGAGATCGCCGCGGAGGCTTTCATGGAGGCTCGAACGGCCAATCGGACGCACAGCCGGACTTGCCTGGCGATCGTTTTGGCGGCCGGCGAGGGCACGCGCATGGCTTCGGCGCGGCCGAAAGTCCTGCACGCGGTTGCCGGAAAGTCTCTGCTCGCCCATGTCCTCGATGCAGTGGTCAAATCCGGCATCACGGCGACAGCCGTCGTCGTCGGTCCCGGGCAGGACGACGTTGCCGCCGAAGCGCGACGCATCCGCCCAGACGCTGCAATTTTCACCCAGCGCGAGCGGCGGGGAACGGCGCATGCGGTGCTGGCAGCGAAAACCGCGATCGAACAAGGGACGGACGATATTCTGATTGTCTACGGCGATACGCCGCTCATCCGGCCGGCGACGCTGGAAAGACTGCGCGCACCGCTCGCCGCGGGCGCGGCGCTTGCGGTCTTAAGCTTTCGCCCGGCGGATCCGACGGGCTATGGCCGTCTCATCATGCAGGGCGACGAGCTTCTCGCCATCCGCGAAGAAGCCGATGCCAGCGCCGGCGAGCGTGCCATTGCTTTGTGCAATGGCGGGCTAATGGCATTCGCCGGCAACAGCGCGCTTGCGATCCTGGAACGGATCGGCGACCACAATCGCAAATGCGAATTTTATCTGACCGATGCGGTCGAGATCGCGCGCGGCATGAAGCTGCGCGCGGTCGCGGTCGAAGTCGAGGAGGACGATGTGCGCGGCATCAACACCAAGAGCCAGCTCGCCGAAGCGGAAGTGGTGGCGCAACAGCGCCTGCGTAGGGCGGCGCTGGATTCAGGCGTCACGCTTATTGCGCCGGAGACCGTGTTTCTCTCCGCCGACACAAAATTCGGCCGCGAGGTCGTAATCGAGCCCTATGTGATCTTTGGCGAAAAGGTCACGGTCGAAGACGGCGCTGTTATCCATTCATTCTCGCATCTTTCCGGCGCGCATGTCGGCAAAGGCGTATCGGTCGGGCCGTTCGCGCGGCTGCGCCCAGGCACGTGGCTCGGCGAGGGTTCGCGCATCGGGAATTTCGTCGAGGTCAAGGAAGCCGTGATCGAAGCTGGCGCCAAGGCCAATCACTTGAGCTATATCGGCGACGCTTTTGTCGGCGCTAATGCCAATGTCGGCGCCGGCACTATCACTTGCAATTACGATGGCGCCGACAAGCACCGCACCACAATCGGCAAAGACGCCTTCATTGGTTCGAACTCGGCGCTGGTGGCGCCGGTCGAGATCGGCGAGGGCGCCTATGTCGGCTCCGGCTCGGTGATCACCGAAAATGTCCCGGCCGACGCCTTGGCGCTGGCGCGGGGCCGCCAGACCGTTAAGGAAGGCTGGGCATCGCGCTTGCGCGGATTGAAATCGCTCGGCAAAAAGAAGGCGCATTCGCGCGATTGAGCCGGCCGCCGGCCGCGCCCGCCCGGATGTGTCACCAAACGCAAACTATTTTGATTGTCGCGATCTAAAGAGTTCCGCTTTAAAAGTTAACGGGCGCTATGACGGCGTGTGAGGGTCTTTCGGCGACATGTGCGGCATTATCGGAGTGATCGGCCAGGAACCGGCGGCGCCGCAGCTGATCGACGCGCTCAAGCGCCTCGAATATCGCGGCTACGATTCGGCGGGTGTCGCCACACTGGAAGACGGCAAGCTCGTGCGGCGGCGCGCCGAGGGCAAGCTAAAAAACCTCGAAGCCCGCCTCCTGCGTGAGCCGCTTGCCGGCACCGTCGGCATCGGCCACACCCGCTGGGCCACGCATGGCCGCCCGACCGAGAACAATGCGCATCCGCACGCCACCGAAAAGCTCGCGGTGGTGCACAACGGCATTATCGAGAATTTCAGCGAGTTGCGCCGCGAACTCGAAAAGCAAGGCGCCAAGTTCTCAACCGATACCGACACCGAGGTCATCGCGCATCTCGTCACCATGGAGATGAAACGCGGCGCCTCGTCGATCGAGGCGGTCAAGGCCGCGCTGCCGCGGTTGCGCGGTGCCTTTGCGCTCGCCTTCCTGTTCGCCGGCGAGGAGAACCTTTTGATCGGCGCCCGACAAGGCTCCCCGCTCGCCATCGGCTTTGGCGAAGGTTCGATGTATGTCGGCTCGGACGCCATTGCGCTCGCGCCCTTCACCGACATGGTGAGCTATCTGGAAGACGGCGACTGGGTGATCGTCACCCGCGGCGGCGCCGAGATCCACGATCGCGACGGCAACGTCGTGCACCGCGCCGTCTTGAAATCACAAGCCTCGGTCTTGCTCATCGACAAGGGCAACCATCGCCATTTCATGGCCAAGGAAATTCACGAGCAGCCCGAAGTCGTCGGCCACACGCTGGCGAATTACCTCGACATGGCCGCGGAGCGCGTGGCGCTGCCATTTGCGCTGCCGTTCGATTTCAAGAAACTCAATCGTATTTCCATCGCCGCCTGCGGCACCGCTTATTATGCCGGCATGGTGGCGCGCTATTGGTTCGAGCAATTCGCGCAGTTGCCGGTCGAGGTCGATATCGCCTCCGAGTTCCGCTACCGCGACGTACCACTTGCGCCCGGCAATCTCGCGATCTTTGTCTCGCAGTCGGGCGAGACCGCCGACACGCTTGCCTCGCTGCGCTATGCGCATGCGCACAAACAGCACGTGCTCTCGATCGTCAATGTGCCGTCCTCGAGCATCGCCCGTGAGAGTGGCGTCGTCATGCCGACGCTCGCCGGACCGGAAATCGGCGTCGCCTCGACCAAGGCGTTTACCTGCCAGCTCGCTGCCCTGGCGGCGCTGGCGATCGCCGCCGGCCGCGCCCGCGGCGTGCTCGCCGAGAGCGACGAGAAGGCGCTGGTTCACGCGCTGATCGAAATGCCGCGGCATCTCAACGACGCTCTCGCACTCGAGCCGCAGATCGAGCAATTGGCGCGCGATCTCGCCAAATGCCGCGATGTGCTTTATCTCGGCCGCGGCACGAGCTTCCCGATCGCGCTCGAAGGCGCGCTGAAGCTGAAGGAAATCTCCTACATTCACGCCGAAGGTTATGCCGCAGGCGAACTCAAGCACGGGCCGATCGCTCTGATCGACGAGAACATGCCGGTAATCGTGATCGCGCCGCACGACAAGGTGTTCGAGAAGACTGTTTCGAATATGCAGGAAGTTGCCGCGCGCGGCGGCCGCCTGATCCTCATGAGCGATGCGCAGGGCGCGGCCGCGGCCAATGACGGCCAATCGGTGGTGACGCTGACTTTGCCGACCGTGCATGCGGCGGTGGCGCCGCTCGTCTATGCCGTGCCGGTGCAGCTCTTGGCCTATCACACCGCTGTCATCATGGGCACGGACGTCGATCAGCCGCGTAACCTCGCCAAATCGGTCACGGTGGAATAGGCCGCGCGTTTCGCGCCACGGAACCGGCGGTCGTGCAAATCGGGCCACCGCGCGCTATATATTTGGCCGCCGGCAACCGCGACGGAATCGATGAGCAACGACAATATCCAATCGAATATGCAGGCGACGCCTGTCAAAGCCGCGCCCGGCTTCGTCAGCCGCATCCGCACTTATTTTCTGACCGGGCTGATTGTCGCCGGGCCGGTGGCGGTGACCATCTGGCTGATCTGGTGGTTCGTGACCTGGGTCGACAATCTGGTACGGCCGATCATCCCGGTGGCCTACCGGCCGGAAACCTACCTTCCGATCAATATCCCGGGCACCGGCCTGATCATTGCCTTTACCGCGCTGACGCTGCTCGGTTTCCTCACCGCCAATTTGATCGGCCGCAAGCTGGTCAATTTCGGCGAAAGTATTTTGAGCCGCATGCCGATCGTGCGACCGATCTACCGGACCGCCAAGCAGATATTCGAGACCTTGTTCTCAAAATCGGATTCGAGTTTCCGCCGCGTCGGCCTGGTCGAGTTTCCATCGCCCGGCATGTGGTCGCTGGTGTTTCTGACCCAATCGCCGACGGCAGAGATCTCCGAACGTCTGCCGGCAACCGAGCATGTGTCGGCCTTCATGCCATGCACGCCCAATCCGACCACCGGGTTTTTCTTCTACGTGCCGCGGCGCGACGTCGTCGATCTCGATATCACCGTCGAGCAGGCGATGACGCTGATCATGTCCGCCGGCATGGTGCAGCCGGGCGGTGACACGCAGGCCCAGGGTAAGCTCGCGGCGCTGGCGCAAACCGCCCGCGCTGCGCAGGCTGCGCGCCAAGCCGAGCCGACCGCGGTGGAATGAAGCCTGAATCGCCGCGATGCGATCGCGTTCAGCAAAAAACCCAAACGTCGCAGCGGCGGATTTTCTCTCGGAGAGAGTGCTGGCAGCGGCGGCACCGGCAGCGGCGTGCCGGGCTTTTTCCTGCTATCCTCCGCGGGCCGCGGCTGAACGGGCCCCGGCGCATGGTGGAGGAAACGCGTGTCGTCAAGTTGCAGGATAGCTATTGTTGGCGGCGGCCTTGCCGGGGTTGCAGCTGCGCAGGCGCTAAAGACCTTCGGCATCAAGGCGGAACTGTTCGAGGCTGCTCCGGCTTTGGGTGAGATCGGCGCAGCGGTCAATTCAAGTCCGCAGGCCATCAAGGCGCTGCGGGCCATCGGTGTCGGCGATAAGGTCGACGCCGTCGGTACATCGTCGCCCGGGATCTACACCCGTAACATGCAGACCGGGGAGTTCCTGGAATTCAACGACCGGCTGAAGACGGCGGTGCGCTACGGCGCACCCTATTACACGTTTCACCGCGCCGATCTTCTCGATGCGCTCGCCTCCGGTCTCGACCGCGGCGCCATCCATCTCGGCCATCGTCTGACGGGAATCGAGGAGCGAAGCGACCGCGTCGTGCTCGTCTTCGACAACGGCGAACGCGTCGAGGCCGAATACGTGATCGGCGCCGACGGCGTGCGTTCGGTGATCCGGCAGGCGCTCTATGGCCAGGACAACCCGACCTATACCGGCCAAATGGTGTGGCGCGCGCTGCTCGACGGCGCCGATGTGCCGGAGTGGGTGGTCGAGCCGACCGGGCATATCCAGTGGATCGGACCCGGCTGTCACCTGTTGGCCTATTACATCCGTGGCAAGAAGCAACTGAATGTCGTCACCCAGGAGGATACCGACAAATGGGTTGAGGAAGGCTGGTCGACCCGCGGCGATCCCGACGAAATGCGGTTGAGCTTCCCTAACCCGGAGCCGCGGCTGGAAAAGCTCTTGAGCCTCGTCACCCAATGCTCGAAATGGGGCCTATTCACGCGGCCACTGACGCAGAACTGGGGCCGCCACCGCATTCAGCTCATCGGCGACGCGGCCCATGCCATGCTGCCTAATGCGGGCCAGGGCGCCTGCCAGGCGTTCGAGGATGCTTACATTCTGGCGCGGTGGCTCGAGACAGAGAGCGATCCGCAGAACGCTTTCGCCAACTTCCGCCGCGTCCGCATTCCGCGAGTCCACGGCGTGCAGCGGCTATCGTTGTCCAACGCGCGCTTTAAGCACATGCGCGATGCCACGGCGCAGAAGCAGTCGATCGCCGCGGGCACGGGCAGTGTGCACGGCAATTCCGAATGGGTCTGGGGCTATGAT
The DNA here is from genome assembly GCA_963731805.1 of uncultured Alphaproteobacteria bacterium. Lineage (GTDB taxonomy): Bacteria > Pseudomonadota > Alphaproteobacteria > Rhizobiales > Xanthobacteraceae > BOG-931. The sequence goes on along the minus strand of CAVSWY010000017.1, from coordinate 327,123 downwards.
CCGGTCGCCGAGTGGAACAAGGAACCTGCGGTTCCTACCACCTATGCGGCGTGAAGATCGCGCCGTTCATTGCACCGATATTTTTGTCATCGCGACGATCTTGCCCCAGTGCGATTGCTGCTGCGCCAGGTAGGCCGTCAGTTGTTCCGGCGTGGCCGGCTCGGCCTTGGCGCCGATTTTGGCAAAAGCGTCCTTGACCTGGGCGCTAGCAAGCGCGTGCGCCACCGCGTCGCTGAGCCGCTGCCGGGCTTCAATCGGCGTGCCCGGCGGCGCGACGATGAAATTGATCGATGCGGTGACGAACTGATCGTAGCCGCTTTCCACCATGGTCGGAATGTTCGGCGCCAGCGGACTGCGGGCGGCACTGGTCACCGCCAATCCGCGCAAGCGGCCGTCGCTGATGTAAGGCAGCATCTGGGTCAGCGCCGAGAAGAAAATCTGCACCTCGCCGCCCAACAGCCCGACCAGCGCCGGACCGCCGCCGCGATACGGCACGTGGACCATATCGATATGGGCCAGCGCCTTGAGCAGTTCGCCTTCGAGATGAGGCAGCGAGCCGGTTCCCGCCGAGCCGAAGTGCAGCTTACCGGGTTCCGCCTTCGCCAGGCTGACGAGTTCGGCGACAGAGTGCGCCGGCTCAGACGGATTGACCGTCAGCACCTCGACCGTTTCCGAAAGGCCGGCAACAGGAGCGAATGACGCCGCGGTGTAGCCGGCGTCCTTATAGATCAACGGCGCGGTCAGGAGCGTGCTGGTGCTGCCCATCATGATCGTATAGCCGTCGGGCTCGGCGCTCAGCACCGTTCGCGCGCCGATTAATCCGCCGGCGCCGCCTGGGCGGTTCTCGACGACAACGGGTTGGCCAAGCGCCGCGCCCATTTGGTCGGTGAGGAGCCGCGCCATGATGTCCGGCGGGCCTCCAGGCGGCGACGGCACGACGAGTTTGATCGGTCGGTCGGGAAAGGCCGATGCGCTGTGCGCGGCGGGGAGCTGCATAAAGAACGCAAGCAGCCCGGCAGCCATTGTCCTGTACATGCTTCCTCCCCAGGCACCCGCGAATCTCGGCGATGTCGAAGCCTCGCCGATGAACCGCAGGAGCCACTCTACGATGAGGCCTTGCGGGCTGCAAAGTTTGTCAGCAGGAGCCAGATTGACCGTGCCGGGCGTCTTACCCCGCATCCAACAGCCTGATCGCCTCGTCGCGGGCGAACAGATAGAGCAGGTCGCGCAAAGCCTGGCTGCGCGGGGTTTTCAGCTTCGGATCGCGCGTCAGGATGAGCGTTGCGTCGTCGCGCGCCGCGGCCAGCAATTTGGTGTGAAATTCCAGCCGGGCGACGCGAAAACCCGGCTCGCCGCTTTGGCGCGTGCCGAGTACATCGCCTTCGCCGCGCAGCTTTAGATCCTCCTCGGCGATGCGGAAGCCGTCTTCGGTCTCGCGCAGAATGGCAAGGCGCGCCTTGGCGGTCGCACCCAGCGGCGCTCGGTACAGGAGAATACAGGTCGAGCGCTCGGCGCCGCGGCCGATGCGGCCGCGCAATTGATGCAGCTGCGCCAGCCCGAAGCGCTCGGCATGCTCGATCACCATCACGCTTGCTTCCGGCACGTCGACGCCGACTTCGATCACCGTGGTCGCCACGAGGAGTTGCGTTTCGCCCTTGGCGAAGCGTTCCATGGCGCGATCTTTGTCAGGCCCGCGCATGCGGCCGTGCACCAGGTCGACCGCGTCGCCGAAGCGTTTCTGCAATTCCTTGTGGCGATCCTCGGCTGCGGCAAGGTCAATGCTTTCGGATTCCTCGACTAGCGGGCAGACCCAATAGACGCGGCGGCCGGCGTCGAGCGCGCGCGCGACCGCTTCGATCACTTCGGCAAGACGATCGAGCGGCACCGCGCGGGTATCGATCTTTTGCCGGCCGGCCGGCTTTTCGCGCAGTTCGGAAATGTCCATGTCGCCGAAATAGGTCAACACCAAAGTGCGCGGGATCGGCGTTGCGGTGAGCACCAGGAGATCGACTGCCTCGCCCTTGTGAGCGAGCGCCAGCCGCTGGTGCACGCCGAAACGGTGCTGCTCATCGACGATCGCCAGTGCGAGATCGTGGAACGCAACGTTCTCCTGGAACAGCGCATGCGTGCCGACGATGAGATCGATGTCGCCCGCGGCAAGCGCGGCGAGAATGTCCTCGCGGTCGCGGCCGCGCTCGCGTCCGGTGAGGAGGGCAAGCCGGAGGCCCGCGGCCTTGGCCAGCGGTGCGATGGTGGCAAAATGCTGCCGCGCCAAAATCTCGGTCGGCGCCATGAAGGCCGCCTGGCGGCCAGCCTCGATCACGTGCGCCGCGGCAAGAAGCGCTACCACCGTCTTGCCGGAGCCGACGTCGCCTTGCAGGAGGCGAAGCATGCGCTCCGGCTGCGCCAGATCGGCGACGATGTCGGCGACAGCGCGCGTCTGCGACGGGGTGAGCGCGTAGGGCAGGCTCTCGACGATGCGTGCGTGCAATAAACCTTCGGCGGCGCTGCCGCGGCCGGCGCGGGTGCGCATATGGGCGCGAAGGAGCGCGAGCGCGAGCTGGCTCGCCAGCAACTCGTCATAAGCGAGCCGCGACCACGCGGCGCTTCCCGGCTCGATATCCTCCGGCGCCGCGGGGCGATGCAGCACGCGCAACGCGTCGGCAAAGCTCGGGTAGTCGTTGCGCTTGAGCCAATCCGCATCCTGCCATTCCGGCAGCGCCGGCAGGCGATCGAGTGCGAGATCGAGCGCCTTGCGCACCTGGTTCGGATGTAGTCCCTCGGTCAGCGGATAGACCGGATCGATCAGCGGCAGGCTGGCGAACCCCGCCGCGTCGACCACGCGGTCGGGATGCAGCATTTGCAGATGGCCGTCATAGAGCGTGGCGGTGCCCGAGACGTAGCGCAGCGCACCTTCGGGATAGAGCTTCTCCAGATAATCCCGCCGCGCGTTGAAATAGGTGATCATCAGCGTGTTGGTGTCGTCGCTAGCGTCGATATTGTAGGGCGCGCGCGGCCGGTTCGGCGGCGGCGGCCGGTGCCGGTCGACGGTCACGGCGACGGTCACCACGGTGTCGGGAACGACCTCGGAGAGCTTTGGCTGGTTGCGCCGGTCGACGAAGCCTGTGGGCAGGTGGAACAGCAGATCGATGACGCGTGCATGCTCGCCGTCGCGCGCGAGCAGCCGGCTGAACAGCTTTTCGAGCTTCGGGCCGATGCCGGGCAGGGCCGACAGCGCGGCAAACAGCGGATTGAGAACCAGCGGGCGCATACGAAAGCTTATAGCGTAGACCCGTCATCCTGAGGTGGCCGCGGAAGCGGCCCTCGAAGGATGCACGGCCCGGGCCGTCGCCCTTCGAGGCTCGCTGCGCTCGCACCTCAGGGTGACGGTGAACACACGGCTGACATCCGGGCCGTCGCCCTCTATATACCGCTCGCCCGGCACGTCCGGGCTTTTGGCGTTTGACCACGCTCAGGCAAAACCATGACTGAACGATCGAGCGAAGGACTGGATGTACGGCGGCGCCGGCTCTTGTTCCGGGCGTGGCGGCGCGGCGTGCGCGAGACCGACCTCATCGTCGGCCGCTTTGCCGATGCCTATATCGACAAATTCGATGAACCTTCGCTCGACGATTTCGAGCGGCTGATCGAAGTGCCCAATGAGTCGCTTTACGCATGGGTGGTTGGCGCCGAAGCCGTGCCGGCGGACTACGACACCGCGGTGCTGCGCCAGCTCATCGGCTTTCACGTTCAATCCGCGGCGGAGTCGAAGGCGTAAATGGCGGCTAAAGTCCCTCATTCCGCGCTCGCCGAACGGCTTTCGCCCGGCCGGGTGCTGACGCTCGCCGGCATTGCCGACGGCGCCGAAGGCTTGGTGCTGGCCGATCTCGCCCGCGCCATCGCATCCGCCTCCAAGGCACCAGCGATTTCCATCGCGGTGGTCTGCCGCGACGGCCCGCGCATGGCGACATTGTCGCGCGCGCTCGCCTTCTTCGCCCCCGACATCGAGGTTTTGGAATTTCCGGCCTGGGATTGCCTGCCTTACGACCGCGTCTCGCCGCACGCTGCAGTCGTGGCGCAGCGGATGATGACGCTTGCCCGCTTGGCGCGGGTCCGGGGCCGCGAGCACCCGGCGGTTCTTCTCACCACGGTCAATGCGGCCCTGCAGCGGGTGCCGGCGCGGGAGCTCCTTGCCAAGCAATCGCTCTCCGCCGCGCCGGGCAACATCCTGCCGATGGCGGGCGTCACTGCCTGGCTCGATCTCAATGGTTTTAATCGCGCCGCCACAGTGCGCGAGGCCGGCGATTATGCGGTCCGCGGCGGCATCGTCGATCTGTTCGCGCCCGGCATGTACGAGCCGGTGCGGCTCGATTTCTTCGGCGACACGCTGGAATCGATCCGGAGCTTCGATCCGGAGACGCAGCGCACCAATGCCGACCTGCGCGCGCTGGATCTGGTGCCGATGGCGGAGTTCCAACTCACCAGCGATACCATCCGCCTGTTCCGCACCGGCTATGTCGCGGCCTTCGGCGCCGCTTCGCCCGACGACGTGCTCTACGAGGCGGTGAGTGAAGGCCGCCGCTATGCCGGCATGGAGCATTGGCTGCCGCTGTTCCACCCGCGCCTGGAGACGGTGTTCGATTATATCGCGGGCAGTCCCATCGCCATCGAGCCGCTGGCGGAGGAAGCCGCGCACGAACGGCTGGCGCAAATCCTCGATTATTACGAGGCGCGCAAGGAGGCGCTAGCTCATTCCGGTGCCGGCGCGATCTATAAGCCGCTTCCGCCGGAACGGCTTTATCTCACTGAGGCCGAGTGGCGCGAGCGCCTGGAAAAATCCGCGCTAGCGCGATTGACCTCGTTTGCCGCGCCGGAGCAGACCAATGTCATCGAGGTCGGTGCGCATGCCGGCCACAACTTCACCGCCGAACGCGCCACCCCTGACGCCAATGTGTTCGAGGCGGTTACCAAGCACGTCCATGCGCTGCAAGCGGCCGGCAAGCGCGCGATCATTGCCCTGTGGAGCGACGGCTCACGCGAGCGCATGGCGCATGTGCTCGCCGAGCACGGCCTTCTTAATCTCGCACCGGTCGCGTCGTGGCCGCAGGCGCTCGCGCTGCCGCGTCCGCAGGTGGCGCTGGCGGTGCTCGGCGTCGAATCCGGCTTCGAGACTGCCGACACAGCCCTGATCACCGAGCAGGACATTTTGGGCGAGCGCCTCGTTCGCAGCCGTCGCCAGAGTAAGCGCGCCGATAATTTCATCGCCGAGGTGACGAGCCTCTCCGCCGGCGATCTCGTGGTCCATGTTGATCACGGCATCGGCCGCTTCATCGGGCTTCGCGCCATCGAAGCGGCCGGCGCGCCGCACGATTGTTTAGAGATCCATTACGCCGGCGGCGACAAGCTGTTCCTGCCGGTCGAGAACATCGAGCTTCTGTCGCGCTACGGTTCGGAGGAGGCCGGCGCCGAGCTCGATCGGCTTGGCTCGACCGCCTGGCAGACGCGCAAGGCGCGGATGAAGAACCGCATCCGCGAAATCGCCGGCGAATTGATCAAGGTCGCGGCCGAGCGGCAGCTGCACGAGGCGCCGCGATTAGCAGTCGGCGCCGGGCTCTACGACGAGTTCTGCGCCAGCTTCCCTTACGAGGAGACCGATGACCAGCAGGCCGCGATTGCCGCCGTGCTCAACGATTTGTCGTCCGGCCGGCCGATGGATCGGCTCGTCTGCGGCGACGTCGGCTTCGGCAAGACCGAAGTGGCGTTGCGCGCCGCCTTCATCGCCGCCATGAACGGCAAGCAGGTCGCGGTCGTGGTGCCGACCACGCTGTTGTCGCGCCAGCATTACAAAACGTTTTCCGACCGCCTCAAAGGCTATCCCGTCCACGTCGCGCAGGCCTCGCGGCTAGTCTCGGCCAAGGAATTGGCCGCCGTCAAAAAAGGTCTCGCCGAGGGCACCGTCGACATCGTCATCGGCACCCATGCGCTCCTCGGCAAGACCGTCAAATTCAAAGACCTTGGCCTCATCGTCGTCGACGAGGAACAGCATTTCGGCGTCTCGCATAAGGAGAAGCTCAAGCAGCTCCGCTCCGAAGTCCATGTGCTGACGCTGACCGCGACGCCGATCCCGCGCACGCTGCAGTTGGCGTTAAGCGGCGTGCGCGAAATGTCGATCATCGCCACGCCGCCCGTCGACCGGCTGGCGGTGCGCACCTTCGTCTCGCCGTTCGATGCGGTTGTGGTGCGCGAGGCCTTGCTGCGCGAGCGCTATCGCGGCGGCCAGGCCTTCTATGTCTGCCCGCGCATCGAGGATCTGGCCGACGCCAAGGAGTTCCTCGACAAGACCGTGCCGGAAGTGCGCGTCGCCGTGGCGCACGGCCAGATGCCCGCCACCGCGCTCGAAGACATCATGGGCGCTTTCTACGACGGTAGGTTCGACGTGCTGCTCTCGACCACCATCATCGAAAGCGGCCTCGACATCGCCAATGCTAATACCCTGATCGTGCACCGCGCCGACATGTTCGGGCTGGCGCAGATCTATCAGCTGCGCGGCCGCGTCGGCCGCTCGAAGCTGCGCGCCTATGCGCTGCTCACGCTGCCCGCCGGGCGAAAGATCACGCCGCAGGCCGAGCGCCGCCTGAAAGTTCTGGAATCGCTCGACACGCTCGGCGCCGGCTTCCAGCTCGCCTCGCACGATCTCGACATCCGCGGCGCCGGCAACCTCTTGGGCGACGAGCAGTCCGGCCACATCAAGGAAGTCGGCTTCGAGCTTTATCAGCAGATGCTGGAAGAGGCGGTGCTGTCGATGAAGGCCGGCATCGCCGCGCCGGTCGCCGACAAATGGTCGCCCCAAATCACCATCGGCACGCCGGTGCTGATCCCCGAAGACTACGTCACCGACCTGCCGGTGCGGCTCGCGCTCTATCGCCGCCTCTCCGAGATCGAAACCGACCGCGACATCGAAGGCTTCGGCGCCGAGCTCGTCGACCGCTTCGGCCCGCTGCCGGAGGAGGTCGAGTATCTGTTGCAAATCGTCGCCATCAAATCGCTGTGCCGCCGCGCCAATGTCGAGAAGATCGAAGTCGGCCCCAAAGGCGCGGTGCTGGCGTTCCGCGACAACATCTTCGCCAATCCCGAAGGGCTGATTTCCTACATCGCCAAGCACCCCGTCGGCGCCCGGGTGCGGCCCGACCAGAAAGTCGTGTTCTTCGACGAATGGGATACGGCGGAGGAGCGGCTGAAGGGCGCCACGGATATTTTGCGGACGCTGGTGGGGATTGCGGAGAAGGGGAAGAAGGCGGCGTGATACCGTATCGGCGATCAGACTGTTGGTTCGGTATTTATTTTCGGCGCAATAGCCGTGTCGTCCGCTTTAGTCGTTGCCTCCCATTCCTTCGTCAAGTTAGCCTCGATCGACTGGAGTTCACTCGACAGTTGGGCTATCTGCGCTTTGGTGGGATTCGATGGCAGTTCATATTGCAAGCGCTTCCTGATTCCGTCCGCTTCGACGGCTCTTCGCCGCTGCCAATTCGCAGCTTTTACGCAATGAAGCCTACTAGTGAGAATAGAGGCGAGGCTTGGAACCGCGCCAATAGTTCCGGCGATCCACGCTTGCTCACGCCAGATCAAGCCCGCGACGAGAGAGCAGCCGGCCAAAGCGGCGACGATTACGAGAAACTGATGCAAGGTCGTATCGAATCGCGCGCGCCACTCACTTTGTTTACGATCATCGATATTTCAGACGCCAACTGCCGCTTGAGCGCAGCGGCATCTGCCTCCGGCGATCCAGCAATAGCTACATCTGACATAGAGCCCGCTCAACCTGGAATATCTGTATATTTGAGAGTACAATTCACGGAGTATTTAGGTCAACAAGCAATCCAGAACAAAAACAAAAATTGCGACGGCGTCGGCGATAGAGTTTCGGCTGACCAGAAAGTCGTGTTCTTCGGCGAATGGGACACCCCGGAGAAACGCCTGAAGGGTGCCACGGATATTTGGTGACACGGATATTTTGCGCACGTTGATGGGCATCGCGGAGAAGGGGAAGCAAGCGTAGGATGGGCTAAGGCGCGAAGCGTCGTGCCGACGTCTTTGCTTCCACAAAACAAACCCGCGTGGGCTTCGCGTTGCTGAGCCCACCCTACAAGACTACGATATTTGCGTTTATTCCGCCGGCTCGACCGCGGCTTGAACGCAGTTCGCCTGTCCTCATCGGGCGAGGTAGAACGACGACAATGGTCGCGCAAACCGCCTCAACGCCGAAATCCACATACCGTTGGCTCGTGCTGGCGGCGGCGACGTTTGCGCAAGCCTCCGCTTCGTTCGCCATGCTGGGCGTTGCGGCGCTCGCCGGATTCCTGCAACAAGATTTCAAGCTTTCCGCTGCCGAGACCGGCTTGCTGATCACGGCAAGCTATGCCGCGCCGACGGTCTCGCTGCTGTTTGTCGGCGATCTGCTCGATCGCAAGAGCGAACGGGCGATCATCGGCGTTGGTGCGGCGATCGGCGGCGGTGCGCTCTTGCTCGCGGCGACCAGCGGCAGTTTCACCACGCTTTTGCTTTGGCTGTTTGTCGTCGGCCTCGGCTACTCAACGACGCAACCCGGCGGCAGCAAATCGATTTCGGCGTAGTTTCGCGGCGACCGGCTCGGCCTTGCCATGGGCATTCGCCAGGCCGGACTGCCGTTAGGCGGCGCGGTGGCGGCGGCAATTTTGCCGGGGCTCGCGGCGGCGTGGAGCTGGCGCGCTGCGTTCGTCGCCGGCGCCGCGGCCGCGCTTGGCGGCGGGCTTGCCTTTGCGCTGATCTATCGGCCGCCGCCCGACCTCACCGATGCCGGCTCCAAACGCGCGGCTCTGACCTTTGCGTCGGTCGTCGCACTGCTGCGGCAGTCGTGGATGCGTAACGCCATGGTCGCCGGGCTAGCGCTGGTGAGCGCGCAATACGGTATCCTCACTTGGCTGATGCTCGATCTGCGCGACCACGCGCATATTCCGCTCACCCATGGCGCGTTTTATCTGGCGCTGGCGCAGGCGGCCGGCGTTGCCGGGCGCATCGGGCTTGCCGCGTGGAGCGACCGCACGCCCGGCGCACGCTTTCGCCTGCTCACCGCGAGCATGATCGCGGTCGCCGCCGGCGTCCTCCTCCTTGCGTTCGTGCCGCCGCAAACGCCGGAGCCGGCGCTCGCCGTGCTCGCCGCGTGGCTCGGTTTCTTCGGGCTCGGCTGGTACGGGCCATGGGTCGCCTATCTCGCCGAAACGGCGCCGGCGGACCAAGTCGGGCTCACGCTCGGCGCCGCGATGGCGATCAACCAGCTCGGCATCATCGGCGCGCCGCCGCTCCTTGGCCTCGTTCACGATTTAAGCGGTGGCTACACCGCGCTGTGGGCTTGCGTCGTGGCCGGGCTCGCGATTGCCTATGGACTGACGGTACGGATGCGCCGGGCGGGACCATTTCTCTGCTGCATCAGATGCACCCCTGCGTTGCATGGGCCGCGCCACCCTTCTAAATTCCGCTGTGACCAACAGGGGGTGATCATGATCATCGTTGTGATGTCGGCTTCGAAGACCATGTCCAACTTTTGCAAGCAAGCAATGTCGATGCGGTCGGCCGCTATTACTGCACGATTAACCGCTACAAATTGATTGGAAAGACCGAGGCGCAGCAGATCGCTGCAGCGGGAATAAGGTTGTTTGTTGTCTATGAGGATTATGGCGCGGCGGCAAAGATGGTTCTCACTCCCGACCAGGGAAAGGCCGACGCAACTGCAGCAATGGATCAGGCAAGCATCATCGCACAGCCGACGGGCAGTGCGATCTATTTCGCGGTCGAGGGCTTGCCGGACGGCTATAAGGCCGCCGACCTGCCAAAGATTAAAGATTATTTCGGTGCTATCAAAGAAACGATTGCTGGCAAATACCAGATAGGCGTGTACAGCGACGGCGCGGTGTGCGAGGCGCTGTTGGACGGCAGTTACTGCAGATACACGTGGCTAACGGCCGCGTCCTACAGTTTTGAAGGTACAAAGGACTTCTTCACGAGCGGCCGATGGTCACTGGCTCAGGTTGGTCCACTCGACCTGCAGCCGCCTGGACAGCAATGGGGCGGTCGCAAGATCGACATCAATTGCGCCAACGGCGATTTCGGTGCGTTTACGATTCCGACCGGTATTGCTTAGACCAAGGCTGATCGAGCAGCAGCGCAATTCCGTGTTCTGGAAATGCTCACCCGCTATTATTCGGCGTGGTGTTTACGCACCGACCGAACCGTGACGGAGTAGCGCAGCTCCTCCACCGCGGGGATGCTGTGTTCCCAGTCCTCGCGCGACGGCCCGCGCATCAGGTAGATCGAGCGTGGAGCGAGATGCAGCGACGCGCGCTCCCAGCCGGTGCCGTGTTTCCTCCGCATCCGGAAGGTGCAGGGCGACACCAGCGAGATGCCGATCACGTCGTCGTAGTGCGGCCGGTCACGATGCCAGCCGATGGCCGTGCCCGGCCGGTATTCGGTGACGAGCGCGTGCGCCAAGCACTCCGGCTCAAGCCCGGCGAAGCCGGCGGCGCGCTCGCGTAAGGGCAGCAGGAACGGCGGCATCGGCTCGGCCGTCTTCAAGCCGCCGCCGTTGAAATCGTAGCGAGTGCCGAACGACACGACGCGGCGCTTGCCCAAAAACCCGTGAAACTCGAACTCCTTGAACGGCAGATCGGCAAACGCGCCGACCAGGTGCGCCTCCTCGGCGGCGTCGATCAGGTCCGGCGCATAGCGAAAGCCGGCCGGCATCGCCGGCGGCTCGACCGGCAATGCCTGCGATTTAAAAAGTGCGAGCTGTTCGTGTTTCATGTCTGCGCGGCGTTGCCCGCGCAGATAGGGATGCGGCACCAATGGCGCAAATGCGCGCTTTAGTACTAATTTCGTCAACGAGGCATGGTTTCGACGGCAACGGCGGGGAAACTTGCCTCGGCTGCCGCGTCGCGACTAGGAAGGGCATGGGCGCATGCCTATGTTTCAGCCGATGCCCAGCGAGGACTTGGTGACCGCAAAGCCGAACGCGCCGATCCGCACCGCCATCGTCGAGGACGACCCGGCGTCGCGCAAGATGATCGTGTCGCTGTTGCAGGCCGACCCGAACTACGTGGTCGTCGCCGAGTTTGCCGAGGGTAAGGCCGCGATTGCCGCGTTGCCGCAACTGGCGCTCGACATTGTGCTGGTCGATATCGGCCTGCCGGACATTTCCGGCATCGAGGTCATCTGCAACGTCAAGCGAGCCCGTCCGCAATGCAACGTGATGGTCATCACCACTTTCGGCGACGAGAAGACGATTACATCGGCGCTCGAAGCTGGCGCCGACGGTTATTTGTTGAAAGGCACGCCGCTCGAGGAGCTCAAGCGCGACATTGCCGCCTTGCGCGACGGCGGCTCGCCGCTGTCGCCCATGATCGCGCGCAAGCTGTTGAACCGGCTGCAGACCGCGTCAGCCAATGAAAAACCGGAAGCCGGCAGCGAAACCGCATTGACCCGGCGCGAGCACGAAGTCCTGGAGATGATCGCCAAGGGATTTTCCTACGCCGAGGCGTCCAACATCTGCGGCATCAGCCCGGCGACGGTGCACAGCCACCTCAAGAGCGTCTATCGCAAGCTCGAAGTGCATTCCAAGACCGAGGCGGTCTACGAGGCGCGTCGCCGCAAGCTCATTCATTAGGGCTGGATAAAGTCGTGGATGGCCGGAACGAGTTGGGCATGACGAACGGCTATGGCGACGGCCCTTTCAAATCGAGCCGTACCGTGGTGCCTCGTCCGGGCGCAGTGTCGATGACGAGCGCGGCGCCGGTCGAGATGCTGCCGGCGCGCTTTCGCATATTGGCCAGCCCGCGTCCGCTGCCGACCTCGGCCGCGTCAAATCCAATTCCGTCGTCGGCAACAGAAACCTTGATGATCGCCGCTCCGCGGTCATAGCTTGCCGTCAGCGTCGCGGTACTGGCCCGCGAATGGTGCAGCACATTGCTCAGCGCCTCCATCAGGATGAGCTTGATCGCCAGCGCATCGCGCGGGGTAAGGCCGGCTATCTGCGGCAGGTCGGCGGCACGCCACTGCAAGGCGACGCCGGCCAATTCGATGCCGCTTCCCATGCGGTGGCGGACATTGCTCAGCAGCAGATTGATATCGCCGTCGTCGGTCTCGGCGGTGTCGACCAGAAAGCGCAACTCCATCAAGATTTCGCCGACCCGGCGCCGCACGTCAGCCAAGTTGACATTTCCGGTGCCGAAATAAGCCAGCAGCGCGGCCAGGCTCGAGCCGATGCTGTCGTGCATGTCGGCGGAGATTTTCTGCCGCTCGGCGAGCGCCGAGTTGATGACGGCGATCTCATTCTGCTGGCTAAGCTTGCCCAGCCGATGGGTGAAAGCCGCCGCCGCCACCATCGCCACGGTGAGCACGACCCAGCAGAGCCCGAGCACGTAGAAGAAGCCGATATATTGCGCCCGCAAATACCCGTCGTCGTAACCCACAGTCACGTAGAACGGCGTCGTCGGCGAGACCGCGAATGCCCCGATCCGCGTCACATCGTCGGGCCCGCCGCGACTGTAGAAGGTGCCGCTTGTCTCTCCGGCCAGCGCCCGGTCGTAGACCAGCGGCAGCTTCGACACCGCCGCTCCATAGCCGATCACGCCGTTCAAGGAGCGGATGCGCACGACGCCGTCCTTGCCGACCAGACCGACCAGGCCGCCGTCGCTCAGCTTGAGCTTTTCGTAAAGGCCGACGAAATGCGACAGCCGGTACGACAGCAGCACCACGCCGGAGAACGTGCCCGACCGATCGCGTAGCGGTCGCGAGAACTGGATCACCCATTCATTGGTAATCGGTCCGCGCATCGGCGTCGAAATATAGAGCTTGGCTTGGTTCGGCGCGTCGGCATGAACGCGGAAGGTGTTGCGATCCTTGAGCGATAGATTGGGCACCTCGGCAGAGCGGGCACTGGCGATCAGCGTGCCGTCACGGTCGAGAACGGCGGGCCCGATCATCGACGGCGGCAGCGCGTAACCGGCCAACAGCCGATGCAATTCCGCTTCATGAGACGTGGCGACGTCGTCCTGCGGAATTTCTCCGGCAAGCCCGCTGAGAATGGCATCCGCCGTGGCCGCGTCATCGTCAAAATCGGCCATCAGGATCTGGGAAATATTGCCGGTCTCGCGATAGAACTCCTGCTCGACCGCCGATTTGGAATGGACGCCCGCGAGCACGCACAAAACCAGCACCACGGCCGAAAACCCGGCGCAGACCAGCACGATCGAGGCGCGAAAATACCGGCCGAAGAATGAGCGCAAGCCTGGTTCGGCCGCGCTTTCTCCGACCACTTTTTGTCCGGCGGCTTCTCGTCCGGTCACGTCTGGTACCGTCCTGATGGCGGCGTATCTGGCAAGCGCCGATTGCAGTGCATGCTTGCGGGTTCAACCGCAAGCGCACGCAGCTCCCCAGTTCTGGGGAGGCGGCAAGTTGCCTCGAATCCATACCCATTTCCGGGGGTTGGGCGCAGCTGCGGCTTGATCCATGTTGCACACGCGATTTTCGGACAGAACTAAGGTGCCACTGCCGATGCTTGACGTTCCTCACGCCGCCAAGCCCGCAATCATATCCTCACCAGCGCCGAACACGGTGCCTTCGTCCGCGCCGCCTGAACTCGCCGCCAAGCAGGTGTTCAAGCTGTTTCCGACGCCGCTGTTCACCGGGATGCTGTCCGATATCACCATCTGTGATCGCGTCGAGAAAAAGCTGCGCGAGCTGCAGCGGGCGGGACGCGGCTCGTTCGCCGCCAAGGACGCGATGCGCGCTTATATGTCGCCCGACGACCTGCAGAACCTGCCCGAGATGGCGGAGCTGGTCGATGTCATCATGCGCGAATCCGCGCAAATCCTGGACATCTACGCCATCAAGCGCGACTCCCACTACATCACCAATATGTGGGCGAACATCGCGCATCCGAACCGCCGGCATACCATGCACATGCACCCGAACTGCCTGTTCAGCGGCATCGTCTATATCAAGACGCCGCAACATTGCGGTCCGACGGTGTTTGCTTCGCCGCGACAGCTTTCCAAGAATCTCGAACCGACTTATGTGGCGAAAAACGAGTTCAACGCCGACGTCTTCGTCATGCCGCCGGAGAAGGGCCGCATGCTGCTGTGGCCGAGCCACGTGCCGCACGCCGTGGAGGAGGGCAAGGCCGACGAGAGCGAGGACCGCATTGTCGTCGCCTTCAACATCATGATTCGCGGCCGGGTGGAGATTTCCACGGCGCGGCTGGATTTGAGCTGACGGATTTTTCCGGCGCGCCGCGCCGGTTTCGTGGTTATTGTGAGCGGCGCAAATAGCGTAAGCCAGGCGAGCCACCACGGCACGGTCTTTTGCCAGCCCAGAAGTTCCGTCCCCAAATCGTGCAAAACCCCAAAATCTCCACAATTCCGGCCTGACCGTGTCTCAAACAGACGTTTGAATTTCAATCATGCGTTTGAGAACGCGCCATGGCGCGCGCAATGAGGTCAGTCATGTTGGCAATGCAGAATTTGTCGCGACAGTCGGGACATCCGCTTACCGCCGGGCCGGCCTGCCCGAACTGCGGGCGATCGATGCATCTGGCGCGCATCGCGCCGCGCAGCGAAGGCCTGTCGGATATCCATATCTTTCGATGCGGCGAATGCGGCGTATCGCTGACCGAAGCGGCCGACGACGCTGCCGCAGCCTATCGCGGCTGAGCTTTGGGCTACCGCGCGGCAAATGCAGTCCGCCGTGCGGCCGCCGTCCGAACGACGTGCGGCGATAAAGTCGGCGCTTCGCGCCGACTGCTGGCTCAATTCATCGCAAGAACTCGTCGGCAATGCGGACAATTTGACCTAATTCTGCGCGCGAATCTTAAGATCAATTGCTTATCGATTGCATGCCAGTTCGCGGCGACAAGCGGGCCTTAAGGAGGTTCCAATGTTAGCCGAAATCATCCTGCTGAGGCTCGAAATCGCGCTACGCACGTCGCACGAATCTGCGCCGTTGACCTGCTTACGCTTCGTGCCGATCTGTCGCGGCATGGTATTCAAACACAGCCGTACGCAGCATTAACCCGACAGAAGGCCGGACGGAGCAATTGGATTGACGTGCGCTACGGCGCCTCGCGCAGCGGAGCGTCTGGCTCGGCCGGCGGCGCGAACAGCACGGCATAGGCTTCCGCCATGGCCGCCGACAGCGAATAATTCCGGGTCTGATTGCAGGGGGAGCAAAGAAACACCGTTCGCCGCATCTCCGGTGCGTAGGGATGCGGCAGCGCGGTCACGTAAACCATGGCAGTGCGGCACTTCGGGCAGGGCGCCGTCAGCTCTTCCGCCGCGTCGTTCGCGGTTGCTTTGGCAGCCTGTTGGGCCGGCTCTTGCATCATCTGTTGGATCAGGGGCCGATTCCGGATGCTCCCTGTTGTCGGCCCGGAATTGTTACTTTTATCTGAATTTGATTGAGGTTTAATCGATCGCCAAACAAATGATCTTTCGGTTGCGGCGCAGCAATCCACAGAATGAATTGAACGAAAACGAGTCGCATCGCTACACGGCTTTAGCCG
Source organism: uncultured Alphaproteobacteria bacterium (assembly GCA_963731805.1). Classification (GTDB taxonomy): domain Bacteria; phylum Pseudomonadota; class Alphaproteobacteria; order Rhizobiales; family Xanthobacteraceae; genus BOG-931. The sequence continues at coordinate 311,537 of CAVSWY010000017.1, read as the reverse complement.
ATCGGCCGATCGGGGAGCTACGCCCGCATCCGCGTATGCCGGCCCGAGGTTCGCTCGATGGCGCTGGCCAGATATTCCGGCGACTGCGCGCCGGTGACGATGACGCTGGAGCCGAAAATGAAGCAGGGAACGCCGTCAATGCCGGCTTCCTTGGCGTTGGTTGCTTCTTCCTCGATGCGTTCAACGTCGGCGTCGCTGGCGAGGAGCCGCCGCACCAGATCGCCGTCCATGCCGCAATCGACCGCGGCCTGAATCAGCACTCTCGGGTCGGTGAGATCGGCGCCTTCGGCGAAATAAAGTTCCATCAACCGCTGCTTCATGCGGCCGGGATCGGTGGCGCTGCGCGACCACAGAATGAGGCGATGGCAGTCCAGCGTGTTGGGCTGGCGACCGATCTTGTCAGGATTGTAGACAAGCCCCTCCATCGCGGCGGCCGCCGTAATGCGCTCTGCGATCACGGCGTAACGCTCGGCCGAGCCGAATTTGGTCTCTAGATAAGTTTGCCGGTCGATGCCGTCCCGTGGGATCCAGTCGTTGAGGAAATACGGTCGCCAATTGACGTCGACATCAATGTCGGGAGTGAGCGCGATGGCGCTTTCGAGCCGACGTTTGCCGATATAGCACCACGGACAGACGACATCGGACACCACATCGACACGGACGATGGCATGGGGCTCTGACGTATCGACCATCGGAAAATGCCTTCGACTCGAATGAATTTAAGCCTACCGCATATGGAGGGGCACGGGAACCGGGCGCCAGACCCGCACACCGGACCCGCTCTGTGCGGCGTGTCAGCCGGCGGCCGCTTCGCCGACGATCCGCGCGATCAGGGAATCGATGCTGTCGGTCGGTTTCAAGGTCGCCAGCGTCACGGCGGTGTCGATGCCGCCTTTCTTGGTGTTGGGCGTCAGCATGGTGTTCTTGAGCACGCTGGCGATGCGGCGGGCCACGATATGCGCGGCGCGCAAATCGGTCTCGGTGAACACGGCAAAGATCGAATTATCGGCTTCGCGGCAGGCGAAATCGACCTGACGCATCAGCCGACCGAGAAGCCGCGCGGCATCGAGGCTGGTGCGGCGGTCGTTGCCGTCAAAGGAGAAGCGCGCGATCGACAGCCCGACGCCGCGCTTTTCGGCATCGTCCACGGCGCGGTTGAGATCGCGCCAGAAGGCGTCATGGGCGAGGAGCCCGGTATCGGGATCCAGCATGCCTTTGGCGTCGAGCGATTTGAGCATGAGCTTGAGTCTTTGGCTGAACGCGTGGGCTCGCACGTAAGGCAAGAAACGCTCGACAAGCCGTTGAGGGCCTTCGGAAATGCGTTCGAGATTGGCAAGCTCCGTGGCGAATGGTTCGATCACGGCGGGATGGCCGCCGAGTACTGCCACCGGCAAGTCGCGAAAACGCGCGTCCTCGGCGAGCACCGTCAACAAGGCCTCGACGATTTTCGGGCTAAAGCCGTCGCCGATCACCATGCCGTCGATGTCGCGCGCATGGAGCGCGCGCGCGGCGCTTTCGACCGAGAGCGCACCCACCACACCGACCTGTTCGCCGACCGCGACCGACAGGCTCGGATAAGACCGGCCGCGCCCGGCAACGAGGACACTGGCCTCGTCCAGCGGATCGGCGGTCGACAATTCCGGCAGCTGTTCGCCGCGCGAAGCCAACGTGCGCATGCGGCGCAGCACCGTGCCGTGCAGCGTACGGATGCGGATCGCCGTCGACAGCCGTCGCACCAGTCGCTGCGGTGGCGCGTTGGCGGCAATCGCGAAAGCGTCAGGGATCGACGGCGGGCCGTCATTGCGGGTGCGGGCAATCACCGGCATGAACAGGCCATTGCCTTTGTCGCGCCGCTCGCCCAGCAGATCCGTGAGCTCAACCGCCCGCGCACGATCCGGACAGGCATCAGCAAGCACGATCGCTTCGGGTTCGACAGCGGCAAGGGCGGTCGGCGCATTGGCCCAGGTCGTCTCGATGATCGGAAAGCCGCCGGCGGCACGCAAAGCATCGACGACATCCGGCGCCGGAGTGTCGGCAATGACGGCGAACGGACCTTGCAACGCCATGATACGCAGGGACGGGATTTTACAGATACGGTCCGTAAAGCATGCCAAACTGCTGTTAATGGCCCGTCAACGAAGGGGCAAAGCCCATGCCTGTAGCGCTTATCCTGCGGCAACGGCCTCGCGCAAAACCTGCTCGCCGCGCTCGCCGAAGGCCGCTGTGACCAGCGGATTGACCCCGAGCGCGCGCAGCGCGGCCGCCATGGCATCGAGATCGGCCGCGGTGCCGACCAGGCGATGCCCGCTCAACGGATCGGGTAGCGCCGCCAGCGCCGCGCCGGCATCGATGCGGCCGATCGTTGCCAGCAGCGCGCATAGCGGGAAGCGATAACCGCCGACATTGACGAGGCCGGATGGCGGCCCGGTGACAACGACGGTCTGGCTCAGGGGATCGACCCGGCAGGGAAAGCCACTGTCGACGAAGCCGTCGCGGGGAATCTCGAAATGCGGTTGGTCGGAGCGCTCGATGCCCGGCGGAAAGACATACCGCGGCACCATCGGGCCTCGCAGCGCCAAGGTATTGGTGTCGGTCATCGCCAATTCGACAATTGCCACCGCGTCTTTGGCGCCAAGCGGCGCGGCCACTGCGCCGAACGGAATAGGCACCGGACGACCGCCGACGCCACGACGGGCCGCGACAAAGCCCGCCTCGCCGAAAATCGGCACGTCGATGAGGACAGCGTCGCGCGCGGGCCATTCCGCGCCCGCGGCCAGCCGCTCCGGCGCGTGCCACGCTGCCAGCACCGTGGTCGGCCCTTCGCGCTCGAACAGGCCGGTCTCAGCGAGACGAAACGCCACCGCGGCTGGCAGGATCAACGTGGCGGCGCGGTCATCACGGCGTTGGCGGGCGAAGACGTCGGCATCAAACGGGTGATGGAATGACAGCGTGCCGCCGCTCAGGAGCCAAGGTACCAGGGTGAGGCAGATGCCGGCAAAAGACGACGGCGCAACGGCGGACAACACGCTGGCGTCTTGCTCCATCCGGCTCTCGAACAGCGCGCACAACCCGCCGGCCAAAAGCTCGAGATGACGGCGCGCCACCGGCACCGGACCGTCCTCGCCCACTTCGAACGTCGTCACCGCCAGATGGGCTGCGGCATCGCGGTCACGATCGAGCGGCGGCACGGCATCGAGTTTCGCCGCCGTGAACAGGTCGTCGAACGACACTACGCCGTCGGGAAGGTTGGCGCCGAAGCCGCCGACATAGCGGATCGAGAACACTTCCGCGGCGACATGAGTGGCGAGCTGACAATGCTCGAAACCGCCGCAGCGGCGGCACGTGATCAGCGCCTTGGCGCCGACCCTCGCCAGTGCCGTGACCATGTCGGCGCGCCGCCACAAAAGCGGCAACGGCGCCGCGATCAATCCGGCACGCAGCACGCCGAGAATGGTCAAAACGTTCTCGACGACATTCGGCATCTGGATGCCAACGATGGCGTCGGTCGGCAGTCCCATGCGGCGCAGCCGGCCAGCGATCGCCGAGATCATGCGGTCAGCCTCGGCATAAGACAGCCGCAGCGGTACCCCGTCGGTGAATCTCTGCCGGTTCGGTCCATCGACGAGCGCGATCGCGCCGGGGCGCCGCGCCGCCGCGCGGCGAAACAATTCGTCGAGCGTGACGCGGCCCTGACCAGGCGCTGCGGCTGCGGCGGCTGTGGGAGCCCCGAGAATCATGGGCCTATCGTAGCTTTGCGCGTCATTGCAGAGTCTTCACCGGTTGCCGCCACCAGCTTTCCGGCAGGTAGCCGAACAGCGACGTCCGCGCCGGATGCTCGATGTAATTCCACCGCGCCACCCATAGGTCGGGAAGATAAAACAGCGGAACCACATATGAGCCGGAAATCAGGACGCGGTCGAGCGCTCGGACGGCATCGACCAGATCGGGGCGGGTGCGCGCGCGCAGGATGGCGGCGATCATGTCGTCCGCCGCGGCGCTTTTGACGCCCATATAATTGCGCGAGCCCTGCTCGTCGGCGGCCGCCGAGCTCCAATAAATGCTCTGCTCGTTGCCCGGCGACAGCGACTCGTCCCAGCGATATTCGATCATGTCGAAATCGAACGACGCCAGGCGCTCTTCGTATTGCACGGCGTCGACCAGACGGACCTGCGCGGCGATGCCGGCGCGCGCCAGCATGGCGGAATAGGCGAGCGCCAGGCGCTCGTCGTCGCGATTGGTCACCATGATCTCGAAGGCAAACAGCCGTCCGCCGACGCGATCGCACAGCATCGTACCCTTAAGCTCATAGCCGGCGGCTTCGAGCAGACCAAGCGCCTGACGCAGCGTGGCGCGGTCGCGGCCGGAGCCATCGCTGACTGGCGGCGACCAGGTGCCGTCGAGCACGTCGGGGCGCACCGCCTCACTATAAGGCGCCAGCAGCGCGCGCTCTTGTTGATCCGCCGGACGGTCATAGGCGGATAATTCGCTGTCGTCGAAGAAGCTCGCGCTGCGTTGATACAGATTGTAGAAAAAATTGCGATTGACCCATTGGAAATCGAACAACAGAGCAAGCGCTTGGCGCACACGAATATCGGCGAAGATCGGGCGGCGCGTATTGAAGACGAAATCGGAAGCAAATTTCGGCAAACCGCTGCGAAACGTCTCCTTGACGACGCGGCCGTCGCGGACGGCCGGGAAATTATAGCCGGTCTCCCAGCGGGTCGGATCGGTTTCGGCGCGCACGTCGTAAAGCCCGGCCTTGAAGGCTTCAAAATAGGCGTTGTCGTCACGATAAAAATCAAATCGCAGCTCGTCGAAATTCCACAGGCCGCGATTGATGGGAAGATTGCGGCCCCAATAATTGGGATCGCGCTTGAAGGTGACGCTTTTTCCCGGATCGACGGCGGCGACGACATAAGGGCCGCTGCCGATCGGCTTGGCCAGCGTGGATTTCTCGAAGTTGGCGACATCGATGGCGTGTTTCGGCAGGACCGGCATCAAGCCGAGGATCAACGGCAATTCGCGGTCGCTGGTATCGGCGAAATCGAACCGCACGATGCCCGCGCCGAGAATCTCGGCCTTGGCCACCCGGGAATAATAGGTGCGATGATTGGGCCGGCCGTGGTCGCGTAGCAATTGCCAGGAAAATATTACGTCCTCGGCGGTGACCGGCGTGCCGTCCGAGAAGTGTGCCGCCGGATCGAGTGTGAAGGTGACGTAGCTTCGTGCCGCATCGGTCTCGACCGTGCGCGCCAGTAAACCGTATAGCGTGAACGGCTCGTCATAGCTGCGCACCATCAAGCTCTCGATGATGTAGCCGCGCACCGGCTGCACCGCGAGACCTTGGACGATGAGCGGATTGAGGCTGTCGAAGGTGCCGAGCACACCCTCGATCAGCCGGCCACCCCTTGGCGCGTCGGGATTGACGTAGGGCAGCGCGACAAAGTCGTCGGGTAGCGCGGGCGCGCCGTGCATGGCTATAGCCGGTTTGGCGATCGTTTCGGGGGCGATGATTTGGCTCGGCTCGGCAATCGCCGGCGGGGCGAGGCCGACGAGCAGAGCCGCCAGCACCTGAACGCCGCAATAAGCGGCCTGCATTGCAAATCCGACGGCTCGCAGGGCTTCCTCGGGGGCGACCGGCTCAGCGCGATTCGCTGGCCGCGGCAAATGTATCAGAGCATCGAGGTGGCCGTCCGGCCGCCCAATGCGGCCGGACTTCGCGACAGATTACGGCAGCGGGTCGGGCTTTATCTTGCGCCGCAATTGCGCTATTGGCCCGAGGCTAAGGGGCAAGGGGTCACGGTGTTGCCGTATTCTGCGTCGATTGACCGTCGCGCGGGGGACGGCGCGGCGCGGCAGGGAATGCTGGCCGTAACGATATCGGATCATTAACAGTCAAGTCTAACCAAGCAGATCGACAGGGTCGCTCAGATCCCGGTCGAACTGCAGCTGGCGGCACTAAAGAGGAACTGCAGCTCATGAATTATCGCACCGCGTCGGCCCCGGTTCTCCCGGTGGACCGAACGCCCGCTGCCATCGCCAAAAAATTGGGACGCACGGCAATCCTGACCGTCGCGCTCGCCCTCGGAGTGCAGGCCGCGACCGGCTCGCCGGCGTTTGCCCAAACGAAGCCGGCGGCGAAAAAGCCGGCCGCACCAGCGGCGCCAGCCGCTCCCGCGGCACAGCCGCAGGCGCCCGCGCAAGGCGAGCAACAGCAACAACCGGTGCAATTGATCTATTCGCCCTGGACCAAGTTCTGCCTCAAGAACCAGAACGATCCCAATTCCAAGCAGGTCTGTTTCACCGGCAAGGACGCCCGCATCGAATCCGGCATGCCGGTCGTTGCCGCGGTGCTGATCGAGCCCGAAGGCGAGCCGAAGAAAATCCTGCGCGTCACCCTGCCGCTCGGCATGCAGCTCATTCACGGCACTCGCGTGATCATCGACAATAACCAGCCGATGACCGCGCCCTACGTGATCTGCTTCACCAACGGCTGCATGGCCGATTACGAGGCCACTGCCGACATGATCGCCAAGATGAAGAAAGGGCAGGGCCTCGTCGTCCAGGCGATCAATTCGACCGGCCAGCCGATTTCTCTGGTGCTGCCGCTTGCCGATTTTGCCAAGGCCTATGACGGTCCGCCGACCGATCCAAAAGTGTTCGAAGAGCAGCAGAAGAAGCTGCAGGACGAATTGCAGCGGCGCGCCGACGAAGCCCGTCAGAAGCTCGAGCAGCAGCAGCAGGGCGCGCCCGGCGCTTCCGCCGCACCGCCGGCCGGCGCGCCGGCGAAGTAGTGTGATGCAGCCCTGTCCCGGACGCGGTGCGGCGTGAAACGCTGCGCCGCAGATCCGGAACTTCGCAAATTCCGTGTTGGTAACGATCCCGGGTCTGCAGCGCATCACTATAGCGCGCGCAAGACGCGCGTGAACGCGCTTATGGTGCTGCGTTTCGCCCAGGAAACGAATAATCAGTGCAGCATCGTCGCGCGCGGGCGATAGCCGCCTTTGCCGTCCTTGACGAAGACTTCGGAAACCTGCGGATGGCGCACGGGTTCGCCGCTGTTGTCGGGCAATAAATTCTGTTCCGAAACGTAGGCGACGTATTCGGTCTCCTCGTTCTCGGCGAACAGATGATAGAACGGCTGGTCCTTGCGCGGCCGCACCTCGGCGGGGATAGCCTCGTACCACTCCTCTGTATTATCGAATACCGGATCGATGTCGAATACGACGCCGCGGAACGGATAGAGCCGGTGCCGAACCACTTGGCCAATCTGGAATTTGGCGTTGCGAATCTTTTCCATCGCGGGTCGCATTTTATCGCTTCACGGGGGCTACCATCCAACGATTATGCCTTACTTCGCCCGACTTGCGAAATCGCCTTCATAGCCCGTAACGCTGCGACATTTCCGGGTCTTTTTCGGCCACGAGCCGGGCCAGATCGACCAGCACCTTGGCCTGCTTCCAGGTCGCATCGTCCTGCATCTTCCCGTCGATCATCACCGCGCCGCTGCCATCCGGCATGGCGGCGATGATCTTCTTGGCAAAGGCGACTTCGCCGGGGTCGGGCGAGAACACCCTTTTGGCGATCGGCACCTGACTCGGATGCAGCGTCCAGGCGCCGGCGCAGCCCATCAGGAAGGCGTTGCGGAACTGCACCTCGCAGGCGGCGCTGTCGGCAAAATCGCCGAACGGCCCGTAGAACGCCTTAATGCCGGCCGCGGCGCAGGCATCGACCATTTTGGCGATGGTGTAGTGCCAAAGGTCCTGCTGATAGGCCGGCCGTAGCGCGTCGGGTGCGCCAGCATCGGCGAGCACCTTGTATTCGGGGTGGCCGCCGCCGACCCGCGTGGTCTTCATCGCGCGCGACGCGGCGAGATCGGCCGGCCCGAGACTGATGCCGTGCATGCGCGGCGAAGCGACCGCGATCGAGTCAACGTTGTTGACGCCTTCCGCGGTTTCCAGAATGGCATGAATAAGGATCGGTTTTTTCACGCCGTGTTTGGCTTCGAGCTGGGCCAGCAGTTGATCGAGATAATGGATGTCCCAGGCGCCTTCGACCTTCGGCAACATGATAACGTCGAGCTTATGCCCGATAGCGGCGACGATCTCGGTAATATCGTCGAGCACCCAGGGTGAATTGAGCGCATTGATGCGCGTCCACAATCCGGTCTCGCCGAAGTCGCTAGCCTTGGCCATCGCGATGAAGCCTGAGCGCGCCGCTTCCTTGGCATCGGCCGGAATGGCGTCTTCGAGATTGCCGAGCACGACGTCGACCTGGGCGACCAGTTCTGGCACTTTGGCGCGAACTTTCTCGATATGCGGCGGAACGAAATGAATCATGCGCTCGAGCCGCAGCGGCAATTCGCGCAGGGGCGCCGGCGCGCCGATCGCCAGCGGTTTAAAGAAATTACGCGGTAGTTTCATCCGGGTACCCGAAAATCCTTAGAGCCAACGGTAGGATGAACCGTATGGCGTCGCCAAGCCGCTTTTCACGGCATGGCTGCCTAGGAAATAGCGCTCCTCACACCATCTCGCCGCGCATCAGCCGCGGCTGGGACGCGGCCGGCGTCACGCCTTCGCGCATCAAGACGCGGCGTAGGGGGCCGATGCGGTCGACCAGATAAAGCGACAGCCCGCGGGCGCCGTGCGCGGGGAAAAAATCGGTGAGCAGGCTGCGATTCAAAATATCGACCGCAACGGTCCGGCTGGTCACGTCGGCGCGCCGCTGTTCGTCATAGCGCGTCAGCACATCGACGCCGCCGATATCAAGATTTTGTCGCCGCGCGTCGGCAACGATCTCGGCCAGCGTGGCGCCGTCGCGCAGCCCGAGATTGAGGCCCTGCGCGCCGATCGGCGGCACGACATGGGCGGCTTCGCCGACGAGCGCGATCCGCGACCGCGCAACAGCTTCTGCGGTTTCGATCGCCAGTGGGAAAGCGCCGCGGCCAGGCTCCACTCGCATGGTGCCGAGCAGCGAATGGGCGCGGCGCTCGATTTCGGCCGATAGGGCAGCATCGTTCAGCGCGGCGATTTCAGCGGCACGCGATGGATCGAGCACGCAAACCAGGCTCGAACGGCGGCCGGGAAGGGGCACCAGCGTGAAGGGGCCGCTTTCGGTATGGAATTCGGTCGATGTGTCGTCGTGCGAGCGGGCGTGAGCGAGATTAAGCGTCAGCGCCGTCTGCGGATAGCTCCGCCGCCGCGTGGCAATTCCGGCCGCGTCGCGCGCAAGCGACCGCGCGCCGTCGGCGCCGACGACGAGCCGGACTCGCGCTTTGCCGTCGTCATATTCGATCGTGACGCCGCCGGCGTCCGGATCGATCGCGAGCGCCGGCGCGGCAATGCGCAGCAATTTTAGTTCGGCAGCACGGGCTTCGAGCGCCGCCAACAGATGGTGGTTCTCGATATTGTAGCCGAACGCATCGAGCCCGATCTCGGTCGGGTCGAAAAAAACCTCGGGGGCGCGAAACAGGCGGCGGGTGTCGTCGACGATGCGAAGTCTTTTCAGCGGCGCGGCCTGCGGCAGGCAGGCTTGCCACGCGCCGAGCGTTTCCAGCGCCGTGACGGAACTCGAAAGCAGCGCCGTCGTCCGGTGGTCGGGCTTTGCCGGCGGCGCGATTAAAACGGTGTCCACACCCGCCGTCTTAAGCGCGATGGCACAGACAAGGCCAGCCGGCCCGCCACCGACCACGGCGATTTCGGAAGTAAACTCCCTATTCATGTTCATAATTACTGCCGCTCCGCGGGGTCCGCCTGCCCGCTATTTGGGATCGAATATCTTACTTTGACAGCATGATTGGGTACGAAATTCGATTTCACGTATAAGCTTAATTTATGGGTCCAAACGAACCGGGAAACGGAGCGAAAGCGCTGATCACGGCGGCCTTTGCCGTGCATGTGTTCACCGCCTGTGGCGCCGCCTGTGCGCTCTTGGCGCTGATCGCCGCGGTGCGTACCGACTGGCCGCAAATGTTCGTGTGGTTCGGCATCGCACTCTTCATCGACGGTGTCGATGGCACCTTCGCCCGGCGGCTGCGGGTTGCCGACCTCTTGCCGAGGTGGTCCGGCGATGTGCTCGATCTCGTCGTCGATATTCTCAATTACGTGTTCGTGCCGGCCTTCGCGGTCGCCGCTAGCGGGCTTTTGCCGCAGGCCTTGGCGATCCCGCTCGGCATCCTCATCGTCGTCACCGGCTCGCTCTATTTTGCCGACCGGCTGATGAAGACCTCGGACTATTATTTTCGCGGCTTTCCGGCGCTGTGGAACGTGGCGGTTTTTTATTTGTTCGTACTCAAGCCCGCGCCATGGCTTGCCGCCGCATTGATTGCGGCGCTCGCTGCGCTGACCTTCATGCCGTTTCACGTCGTTCACCCGGTCCGGATCGCGCATTTGCGCGTTTTGACGACGGGCGCTCTCATCCTGTGGGTGCTGCTCGCCATCGTCGCGGTGGCGCAAAATCTCGAGCCTGGCTTTTGGCCCCTTGCCGGCTTGTGCCTACTTGCGATCTATTTCGTCGGCGTCGGCTTCCTGCGCCGGCATCATCCCTAACTTCTGGAGTAACCCCGTGCCCCGACCCGTTCTTCTCATCGCCGGCGGCAGCCGCGGCATCGGCGCGTCCACGGCAAGGCTTGCCGGCGAGCGCGGCTATGACGTCGCCATCAATTACGTTCGCAATGCCAAAGCCGCAGCAGAGATCGCCGAAGCGGTGAAGAAATCCGGCGGCAAAGCCGTCACGCTGCAAGGCGACATGGCCAAAGAAGCGGACATCCTCGACGTCTTCGGCGAAACGACGCGCACGCTCGGATCGATCACGCATTTTGTCTTCAGCTCCGGCATCGGCGGCAAGAATTCACGGCTTGACGCGGCAACCGGCGACACCATCCGCGACGTGATCGACATCAATCTGTTTGGCTGCCTGATCTGCGCCCGCGAAGCAGTGCGACGGATGTCAACGGCGCGGGGCGGCAAAGGCGGCTCGATCGTGTTTCTGTCGTCGATCGCCTCAGTGACCGGCGGGGCCGGCGAATACGTGTTCTACGCCGCCGCCAAGGGCGGCGTCGATGCGCTGACCAACGGCCTGGCGCGCGAAGTGGCAAAGGAGGGCATCCGCGTCAACGCGATCCGGCCGGGCCCGACCCGGACCGACATCCACGAGCCCGGACGCCTGGAACGGATCACCCCGCTCCTGCCGATGGGCCGGCCGGGAGAGCCCGACGAGATTGCCGAGGCGGTGCTGTTTCTACTGTCGGACGCAGCGTCCTATGTCAGCGGCGCCGTGCTCAACGTGTCGGGCGCGCGCTAAGCGGGTCGCTTTAGGCGGCCGGTTCAATGGCCAAGAAAGATAATCTCATGACTAAACCCATCTATGTCCTCAATGGTCCAAACCTCAATCGGCTCGGCACCCGCGAACCGCACATCTACGGAACGACGACGCTCGCGGACGTCGAAGCTATGTGCCGGGCCGAAGCCAAAGGGCAGCCGATTGAATTTCGACAGACAAACAGCGAGACACAACTGATCGATTGGGTTCACGAGGCGATCGACAACGGCGGCGGGATCATCATCAACCCGGCCGCCTATACCTTTACATCGCTCGCGCTGTTCGACGCCCTAAAGATGTTTCCGGGCCCGATCATCGAGTTGCACATTTCGAACATTCATAAACGGGAGGCGTACTATCACAATTCGTATGTGTCCAAGGTTGCGACCGCAATCATCGCGGGCCTAGGCGCGAAAGGCTATGCCGTGGCGGTTCGCGCGATGCACGATCTTCTTCAATAATGTTGGTTCCGCGAGGGGCGGACATCGCGCAGTATTCGCCAGGCCGTGTCCTAACCGCCTTGTGTTCGACGCTTCTGCGCCTATGATCCCCGCCGAGCTTTTCAAAGACAATCCGAACGTATTCAAAGGAGAGGAAAATGGTTGCGGCAGTACGCGTGCATAAGACGGGCGGGCCCGAGGTTTTGACCTATGAGGAAATTGAACTGCCGCCGCCAGGGCAGGGTCAAGTGCGAGTGAAGCAGCACGCCTGCGGCGTCAATTTCATCGATACCTATTTCCGCATGGGCATGTACCCCTCTCCGGTCGGCATGCCGTTCGTCGCCGGTAACGAAGGCGCCGGCGAGGTCACCACTGTCGGCCCAGGCGTCACCGATCTCAAGGTCGGCGATCGCGTCGCCTACGTCGTGGCGCTCGGCTGCTACGCCTCCGAACGCAACGTCCCGGCTGACCGCGCCGTGAAGCTGCCATCGAATATCAGCTACGAGCAGGCCGCCGCCATGATGCTCAAGGGCATGACCGCGGAATATCTCCTGCGCCGCACCTTCAAGGTCGAGAAGGGCATGAACGTTTTCGTCCACGCCGCCGCCGGCGGCGTCGGCTTGATCTTGTGCCAGTGGGCCAATCATCTCGGCGCCAATGTCATCGGCACGGTCGGCTCCAAGGACAAGGCCGAACTCGCCAAGGCCAACGGCTGCCATCACACCATCCTCTATCGCGACGAGGATTTTGCCGCCCGCACCAAGGAAATCACCGGCGGCAAACTTTGCAGCGTGATCTACGACGGCATCGGCAAGACCACGTTCCCGGCCTCGCTCGATTGCCTCGCGCCGCTTGGCTATTTTGTCAGCTACGGCAGCGCCTCGGGCCAAGTCGAAGCTTTCAACATCAACATCCTGCAGACCAAGGGTTCGCTGTTTGCTACCCGCCCGACGCTCAATACCTATGCCGCCAAGCGCGAGGATTTGCTGGCCATCGCCAACGATCTATTCGACGTCGTCGGCAAAGGTGCTGTCAAAATCCCGATCAATCAGAAATACGCGCTCAAGGATGCCGTGAAAGCGCACCGGGATCTGGAGAGCCGCAACACCACCGGCTCGTCGATCTTAATACCCTAACGCCGTTTTATGCAGGGTCGCCGTCGCAGGGCGGCGCGCCCGGGATCAACAATGATAAGTCGCGCAGTTTCGGCGCCGCAGAGTTTCTTTAAGCGATAATGTATGGATTCCTGGCTCGCACCAGGCACGCCCCGGAAGGACGAGGCCACGATGAAAATCTGGGGTTACTGGGCAACGCTCGGCTGGTCGGTCCTTGCCTATTTTGCCGGCCAAGTCGCTGCCACGGCGATTGTGTTGTGGTGGGAGCAAGGCGATCTGTCTTCGCTGGTGCGCACGCCCTACGACGGCGCCGCCGTCACGCTGTCGGTCCTGGTACTCAATCCGGTCACGGTCGCCGTTCTGCTCGCCGCGGCGCGTCTCGCAAAGGCCGACCCCGTCGACTACTTCGCCCTGGCTTGGCCCCGAGCGCGCGACGTAACGACAGGAGTCATAGGCCTTATTTGCCTGATTGCTGCGAGCGACGGCGTGCTTTATTTGAGCGGCGAAGGGCTGGTGACTTCGTTCCAGCTGCAATCCTATACGACGGCGGTCGCGGAGGGCTGGCTGCCCGCGATGCTGTTCGCGGCCATCATCGTCGCGCCGGCTGGCGAAGAAATTCTGTTTCGCGGTTTTCTGTTCCGCGGCTTCGTGCGCCCGGAAAGCCGGGCATGGCTGGGCATCATCGCCACTGCGGTCCTCTTCGCCGCTCCGCATGTCCAATACGACTGGGTCGGGGTATTGCAGATATTGCTCGTCGGCCTCTTTTTGGGCTGGATGCGCTGGCGCAGCGGCACAATCGTGCTGACGTTTCTGCTGCACGCGCTGTTCAATCTCGAAGGCACGCTTGAGACCGTCGTGCAGGTGCATTACTTCGCCAAATGATTTTGCTGCGCTCAACGCCCTTATTGACCGAAAATACGGCCCAGAGCGTCAACGGTCTTGTTCGCTGTGCCCTGCAGCGGCTCGCTTGGGTCGCGGCGCGGCAATCCAATGACCGGTTCGGCAAAGCGCGCGATGGCCGCAACCGTCTCGTCGAGCGGCACGGTCGAACCCTTGGTCTCGCTAACGATGATCGAAAGCACACGCATGCCGCGCCGGAACAGCGCGTCGAGCGCCGTCAGCGTATGGCTGATGGTGCCGAGATAGCTGCCGGCGACCAGAATGAGCGGCATTTGCAGCGCCATCATCACGTCGAGGATGGTGCGCTCGCCGTCGAGCGGCACCATGATGCCGCCGGCGCCCTCGATCAGTAAAATATCCCGCCGCCGATCGATCGCGGTCTGGCAGTATTTGATCACGGTATCGACGTCGATGCGGCGCCCTTCGCGTTCAGCCGCAAGATCCGGTGACAGCGCGGCGCGAAAGCGCCACGGCGAAATCCGATCGATCTCCGACTCCGTCACCGGCAGGCCGAGCGCGTTCAGAAGCACGCCCGGATCGCTTGCCGCCGCCTGCGCCGGATCGTAGCCGCTGACCACCGGCTTGATGGCGTCGACCAGGCGACCCATCTGGCGCAGGTGGCGGATCAGCGACGCCGCCACATAGGTCTTGCCGACGTCGGTGCCGGTCCCGGTGATGAAGATCGCGCTCACGCGTCAATGCCTCAGCACGCGGTTTCGCACCACGTCGGCGAGCCGCGCTATCTCGGCGTCGGGGTGGTGTGCCGTGAAGGCGAAGCGCAGCCGCGCAGTGCCCGCCGGCACCGTCGGCGGCCGGATCGCGACCACCAAAAAACCCTCCTCGCGCAACAGTTCGGACGCCGCCAGCGCGGCTTCGCTCTCGCCGACGATCACCGGAACGATGGCGCTTTGCGCCTTGGGTAAGTTGAGCGCTTTCGCAAACTCCTTGGCCTTGCACAGCGGCAGCGCGGCGTAAGCCGTTTCACGCGCAATCAGGTCAAGCGCCGCAATGGCGGCAGCAACCACCGCCGGTGGCAAGCCGGTCGAATAGATGAAAGTGCGCGCGCGCGTCTGCATCAGATCGATCACGGCACGCGAGGCGCACAGATAGCCGCCATAGGCGCCGACCGCCTTGGACAACGTGCCCATTTGCAAGGGTACGTCCGCGGGGCCGTTGGCGAAAGTCGAGCCACGGCCGCCGCCGACTATGCCGAGCCCATGGGCGTCGTCCGATAGAAGCCAGGCATCGTAGCGTTGCGCGAGTTGCGACAGCGCGCCAAGCGGCGCCAGATCCCCGTCCATGGAGAACACGCCGTCGGTTGCGATCAAAACGTGCCTTTTGCCGCCCCGATGCGCCGCCAGCAACGCCTCGGTGTATTCGACGTCGCAATGGCGATAACGGTGCACTGCGGCGCCGGAGAGTTTGGCGCCGGCCTGAATGCAGGCATGCGAAAGCTCGTCGACGAGGATGAGATCGCCGGGCCCGACCAGCGCCGGGATGATGCCGGTATTGGCGAGATAGCCGGAGCCGAACACGCATGCCGCCTCCGTGCCCTTGAGCCGCGCCAGCCGGCTTTCGAGTTCCGCAAACAGCGGGTGATTGCCGGTGACGAGCCGCGACGCGCCGGCGCCGACGCCATAGCGCGTGGTGGCTTCGACCGCGGCGGCGATAACATCGGGATGATGGCTAAGATTGAGGTAGTCATTGCAGGAGAACGACAGCAGGCGCCGGCCGTCCCGCTCGACCCAGAGGCCGTCGCGCGTGGTGACCGCCGGGTTGCGGCGCAAATTCGTCCGTTCCAGCGCATCGAGTTTCGCGCCGGCGAAATCATCAAGCGAGCGCATTATTGTCGTTACCCTCAAACAAGGTGACCTCGGCCGGCCCGAGAGGCACAATGGCGCCCCCGCAGGTTCCATGAAAGCGCCGAATGCCCGGCAATACCAGCGAAAACAAGAAGATGGGGCTGAACGCACAACCGGCTTGGTATGCCGCCGGCCTCGACCATATCTGGCTGCCTTATGCGCAGATGAAGACCGCAAGCCCGCCGCTTGCGGTCACGGCGACGCAAGGTTGCCGCATCGTATTGGCCGACGGGTACGAACTGATCGACGGCATCGCCTCATGGTGGACGGCCTGCCACGGCTATAACCACCCGCATATCCGCGACGCGGTGGAGCACCAACTGGCGCAAATGCCGCATGTGATGTTCGGTGGCATGGTGCACAAACCGGCGCTGACACTGGCACGGCGGCTGACCGCGCTCTTAGCGCCGGCCGATCTCGAGCGAGTCTTTTTCTCGGATTCCGGCTCCGTCGCGGTAGAAGTCGCGCTGAAAATGGCGGTGCAGTATTGGGGCAATCGCGGCATACGCGGGCGCCGCCGGATCGTTTCGTTCAAGGGCGGCTATCACGGCGACACGACCGGGGCCATGGCGGTGTCGGACCCGGAAGGCGGCTTCCATGCTGCGTTTCGCGGGCTGTTGCCGGAGCAGATCGTGCTCGATCTTCCGACCGACGATGAGAGCAGCGGTGCGCTTGAGGCGACGTTGGCCGCGCAAACCGACGAGATCGCCGCCATCATCGTCGAGCCATTGGTGCAGGGCGCCGGCGGCATGCGGTTTCACGACGCCCGCGTACTCAAAGGTCTGCGGACCCTGGCAGACCGTCACGAGCTGATCCTGATCTTCGATGAGATCTTCACCGGCTTCGGCCGCACCGGCGCGATGTTTGCGTTTCAGGACGCCGGTGTGGTCCCGGATATCGTCACGCTGTCCAAGGCGCTGACCGGCGGCACCCTGCCGCTCGCCGCCACCATCGCCAGCCGAAAGGTGTTCGACGCCTTCTGGTCCGACGACCCGACGCAGGCGCTCATGCATGGGCCGACCTTCATGGCAAATCCGCTCGCCTGCGCCGCGGCCAACGCCTCGCTCGACTTGTTCGAACGCGAGCCGCGGCTCGATCAAGTGGCGAAGCTTTCGGCCATGCTCAAACAAGGCCTGGAGCCATGCAGAGACCTTCCCGGTGTCAGGGATGTTCGGGTCAAAGGCGCCATCGGCGTGGTCGAGCTCGATCGCATCGAGAATCTCAATGCTATGCGCCAACGCTTTGTCGCCGAAGGCGTTTTTATTCGCCCATTCGGCAATGTGGTCTATCTGACGCCGGCCTTCACGGTTGCCGAGAGCGAGCTTGCCAGACTGATAAATGCGGCGCGGCGGGTTCTCGCCGAGCACGTGTGATCACCTTGTCTCACCTGTGAAGTCCTGATGCAGGACCGAGAGACGGTCCAGAGCTGCGGATGGCAGCGGGCCTTTTTGGACCGCGGCGAGGGCATCCTCGAACTGTTGGGGCGTCGCCATTCCGACCAGAATAGTGCCGATCGCCGGGTTCGAGATCGCAAACCGCGTCGCGGCTTCAGCCAGGCTCTCCGCAAACCCCTCCGTGACCAACGGCATCAGGCGACGGGCGCGCGCCACATCGCCCTCATAGCTCATGGCCGAACCGATGGGGGCAGGTGCGGCACTGGCGATTGGATGACGATCGGGCGATCCGGACATTGCGCCGCCGGCCATCACGCGGATCGCAATAACGCCGGTACCCGCGGCCGTGGTGTGATCGAACAGCCGCCCATAATCCTGTGCCGGATAGTTTGCCGGCAGGGTAGCGGCGGCGGACGGATTGAGCATGTTGTAAACCACTTGAGCGCTGTCGAAGCAGCGCGCATCGATGACCTGATGCAGTGCAAGCGTGTCGCCGACCGCGGTAAGTCCAAGAAATCGGGTCTTGCCGTGTTGACGGAGCCGCGCGAATGCCGGCACGACCTCGTCCAGTACCTGCCGAACGCTGAGCGCTTCGCCGCCGCCGATTTCGGTGATCGCGTTATGCAGGTAAAAAATGTCGACGCGCTCGCGGCGCAGGCGCAACAGGCTGGCTTCGAGCGATTTCGCCACAGCCTCGTTGATGCGGTCGAACTCCGCGCTCGGCAGCCGGACCTTGGTACCGACGATGGCATTGGCAGGCTTGAGTGATTGCAGAATGCGGCCGAGATTCTTCTCCAACTCGCCATTGCCGTATTGCACAGCGGTGTCGAAATAATTCACGCCCACCTCAAGCGCGCGTGCGACGGCATGCTCCTGGTCGCGCGGATCGCCGCGCACCATCAGTCCACCAACCGCGCCGCAGCCGAAGCCCAATACCGAGAGCTTCATGCCGGTGCGGCCATAAACCCGCATTTCCATCGCTGCTCCTCCTCCGCCCGGCACCACTGGCCGGCGCGTACCTCGCCGCAGGATGATCGCGTTACATGATCGGCTTGCCGCGGATATCGATGGCCTTCTCGATCTTCAGAAGCGCCCCGATGCCGGTATCGGCGCCGACGTGGGTCTGCTCGCGCGGCAACAGCTTGGCAAAAATCGCGTCATGGATAGGCCCGGCCTCGTGCAATTCCACGCTGCCGAAAAAGCGCAAGAAGCCGCTTTCCAAAACGCCGTCGCGCTGCGCCTTGAAGTTCGAATACATCACGCACACCCGTTTGTCGTGCGACAGGTTTTCCAGCGCCGTGCGCTTGGAGCGCTCCCAATAGGCGAGGTGGGTATCGTCGAACACGACCATGCTGCCTTTGACAGAAATGTTCGGGCCCGCGGAGCCGCAAGTGGCAACGAGGCAGGGACAACCATCGTCCCAGGCATTGCGGATAAGCGTTTTGATGGTGTCGGAAAGGGGCATGAGAGCGTGACCTCGTGATCTGCGGAGGAGGCCAGCTTTACACGGCTACTGGCATGCGAGCCAAGCGAGCGAAATGCTCCCCTAAAAGCCGACGACGGTGCCGTGCAGATCATAGGCATCCACCCGCTCGATTTTCACCGTGGCGATTTCGCCGACGCGCAGCGGACGATGGCTGGAAAGGTGGATGGCGCCGTCTATTTGCGGTGCATCGCCTTTGCTGCGACCCTTGGCGGTCCCCGACTTGGGCTGGACCTCGTCGATGATAACGCGCTCGCGGGCACCGACTTTACGCTTGAGCCGCTTCTGTGAAATCGCCTGCTGGCGCGCCATGAAGCGGTGATAGCGCTCGTCTTTGGCCGCATCCGGCACCGAGGCCGCAAGCTCGTTGGCGGTCGCGCCGGCGACCGGCTCGTAGCGGAAGCAGCCGACGCGATCGAGCTGTGCCTCGTCGAGCCAATCGAGCAGCAGCGCAAAATCCTCCTCGGTCTCGCCCGGGAAACCGACGATGAAGGTCGAGCGGATGGTGAGGCTCGGGCAAATGTCGCGCCAGGCGCGAATGCGCTCCAGCGTCTTTTCCGCCGCCGCAGGACGCCGCATTTGTTTGAGCACCGCAGGGCTCGCATGCTGAAACGGCACGTCCAAGTAGGGAAGAATCTTGCCCTCGGCCATGAGCGGCATGACCTCGTCGACATGCGGGTAGGGGTAGACGTAATGCAGCCGCACCCAGACGCCGAGCTCGCCGAGTTCGCGCGCGAGATCAAAAAATTTCGCTCGCACGTCGCGGTCTTTCCACGTGCTTGCTGCATATTTGAGATCGACACCATAGGCCGAGGTGTCCTGCGAAATGACCAGAAGCTCCTTAACGCCGGCTGCCACCAGCCGTTCCGCCTCGCGCAGCACATCGGCAGCCGGCCGCGAGACCAAATCGCCGCGCAATTTAGGGATGATGCAGAAGGTGCAGCGATTATTGCAACCCTCTGATATTTTTAGGTAAGCATAGTGCCGCGGCGTGAGCTTTATGCCTTCCGGCGGAATGAGATCGGCATAGGGATCGTGCGCCGGCGGCGCGGCGCGATGCACCGCCTCGAGCACGCTCTCGTACTGCTGCGGGCCGGTGACGGCGAGCACGCCGGGATGCGCCGCGGTAATCTTTTCCGGCTCTGCCCCCATGCAACCGGTGACGATGACTTTGCCGTTTTCGGCCATGGCGGCGCCGATGGCCTCAAGCGATTCCGCCTGCGCGCTGTCGAGGAAACCGCAGGTGTTGACGATGGCAAGATCGGCGCCGGAATGCTCGCGCGTGAGCTCATAGCCCTCCGCGCGCAGCCGCGTGATGATGCGCTCTGAATCGACCAGCGCCTTCGGGCAGCCGAGCGAAACGAAGGAAATGCGGGGCGATCGGTTCATTGGACGCGGTTCATAGCATGGCGGCCGACTGGGAGGGCCGGATTCAGGCTACCGCGCAAATGGGCTACCTGACGCCATTTCGCCACGAAAAAGCCGGGCCCGGCTGGTGCTGTCGGCGGTGTTGCGGGCCTATTCGGGGGAAATTAAGGATTTGACGGTCTCCTCCGGCCAGATGAGTGGCGGGTCCTGATTCTTGGAATGTCGTTTCTTCGGAAATCACTGCCAGCCCGCCAGCCCAGTGCAAGCTGACCGGCTGGTCGTTTCTGTTTTGCCGCACGCGCGTTGGCGCCGGAAGTTCATGGTGCAACCAAAGCATCTTATCGTGTTGCTGCTGGCCGTCTGCCTCAATGGGTGCGGCGGCTATGCCATGTTCGATCCGAGTGCGGCCTTCACCTCGCCCGGCAAGCAAGCCGATTGGATGAAGAGCGGCGGTCAATCTGCCGCAGCTGAGCCAGCGGATTACGAGACCACCGACACGATGGTAGCATCGAGCAAGCCGGAGTCTACCGCACAAAGCTCGCTCTTCACCCAAGCGTCCGCGACCAAGCCCGCCGCTCCGCCGGCACCCGCCATCGCAACGGCAAAGCCGATCGCGGTCGCTGATGCCGCCGACGTCTCCGTCCCCGTGGCGCCGGCGCCGCAACCGGTCGAGAAGATCAGCCAGCCGCGCGGCCGCGCCTATCTGTTCCGCGGCGTCGCCGGCCTGATCTATTCGCGCGGCATCGACACATTGGCTGCGCGCATCAAGCGCATCGGCATTCCGGCAAGCGTGGGCACCTATCTGCTGTGGCGGCCCACCGTCGACGAGGCGATCCGCGATTATCGCCGCGATCCGCAGCCGATCATACTGATCGGCCATTCCATGGGCGGCGACTGCGTCTTGGACTTTGCCGAGATGCTCAACCAAGCCGGCATCCCCGTCAGCCTGCTCGTGACTTACGATCCAACCCGCATCGCCGACGATGTGCCGCCGAATGTCGAGCGCTACATCAACATCTACCAGTCGTCCAACTTTATGGGCGGCGGCAATGTCGTGCAGGGCTCGGGCTTCCACGGCAACTATGCGAGCTATAATCTCAAGGACCACGCCGAAATCGTTCATATCAATATCGAAAAAGCCGATCGTATCCAGGAGCAATTAGTCGCCAAGATCGCTCAACTTGCGCAAACGCCGGCCGATGCCCAAGGCGAGGCGGTGCCGATCCACCTCGAAGTTCCTGCCGACGCCGCCATCGAGCTATGGGATTCCGGCCTGCCGGTCGCGGCGCATGCCGGCGATACGTTGAAGACGCTAGCCGCGAACTATCACGTGCCGCTCTGGGCGCTGGCCCAGATCAATTCGGTGTCGGAGCGAGAGCCGCTCGGCGAGGGCCAACGCATCGTCGTGCCGCGCCATCTCGTGCCGATGCAAATGCCGAGCACGGTCACGAGCTACGCGCCGGCAGGGCGGTAATCCCAGCGCTCTGGCGCTCAGCAATGCTGGGCGAGGCAGAGCCCGCTCGGCTCGAAGCAACGCCAGAACGGCACCGCCGTCGATTTGCCGCCGACGCAGGTATAGACTTGGCACCAATGGAGCTGATCGCAATCGGCCACACAGCGGCCGCTCGATTGCGCGCAGGCGCCGGTCGACTTTTTGTGCTTTGCAGCCAGCACCGGAGACGGCGCCGCCCAACCGAGCGCAAGGATCAGCACGCCCGCCAGCGCGATCCTCGCAGTTGATTTCATCGGCACGGCGCAGCCTCCCAAATCTTTGAGCAAGCAGTTCATTTCTGCACGCAGATTTCCCATAATCGCGATTGGCCGACAAGGAGCGAGGCAAGGAACGACGATGCGGCTTCCCGATCCTCCGCTGTTGTTGGTGACCGACCGGAGCCAAGCGCGACGCTCGCTGCTTGAAACCGTCGCGGCGGCGCTCGTCGGCGGCTGTCGTTGGGTAAGTCTGCGCGAAAAAGACCTTCCCGAAGACGAGCAGGTCGTTTTAGCGCGCACGCTCATCCCCATTGCGCGCAAATATAGCGCGCGTCTGATGCTCCACGGCGAAGCGGCACTGACAAAAATGGCAGGCGTCGATGGCGCCCATTTGCCGTCTGGAAGCAATGCTGCCACGGCGCGCGCGCTGATGGGCCAGGGAAAGCTCATCGGCGTGTCGATCCACACCGTCACCGAAGCCGAGGCAATCGATCCGCACGCCGCCGACTATGCGATCGCGGGACCCGCCTTCGAGACGCCGAGCAAGCCAGGCTACGGGCCGGAAATCGGCCGCAGGGGTCTGGGCGAAATGGCGCGCATGTGCCGTGTCCCGATCCTCGCCATCGGCGGCATCAATACCGCGCGCGTCGGCGAGGTCATGGCCGCCGGCTGCGCCGGCGTTGCGGTCATGGGAGGCGTGATGCGCGCCGTCGATCCGGCCGTCGAAGTCGGCGCCTTGATTGCGACACTGAAGGGCTATCCACGCGCGCGATAGCTGGCGACCCCTTGGTCGGGCACCCAGACGCCAGCCGGCAGCTTTCCAGCCTGCCAGAATACGTCGATCGGCATGCCGCCGCGCGGATGAAAATAACCGCCGATGCGCAGCCATTTCGGCTTGAGCAGCGCGACGAGCTTCTTGCCGATGGTCACGGTGCAGTCTTCATGAAAGGCGCCGTGATTCCGGAAGCTGTTCAAGTAAAGCTTCAGCGATTTCGACTCCACGAGCCAGTCCTTCGGCACATAGTCGACGACGAGCGTGGCGAAATCCGGCTGACCGGTCACAGGGCACATCACCGTGAATTCGGGGAACGTGAAGCGGGCGACGTAATTCGTCCCGCGGTGCGGATTGCGGACACGGTCGAGTACCGCCTCTTCGGGCGATGCCGGGAGCGGCGCGGGTTGGCCGAGTTGCAACGGTTTCTTCGCCATCGCTTATCTGCATGCCTTGGATTGGCGGGGCATGACAAGACCCTCGTCGATCCTGTAGAAGCCCGCGGCAGGAGAAGCCCGGAGCCGTCATGACCGCCATCGTCGACATTATCGGCCGCGAAATTCTCGACAGTCGCGGCAATCCGACCGTCGAAGTCGACGTCGTGCTGGAGGACGGTTCCCGCGGCCGCGCCGGCGTGCCGTCCGGCGCTTCGACGGGCGCGCATGAAGCCATTGAGCTGCGTGACGGCGACAAGAAGCGCTATCTCGGCAAAGGCGTGAAGACCGCGGTCGAGGCGGTCAACGGTGAGATTTTCGATGCATTGAGCGGCATGGACGCCGAGGCGCAGGTCAAGATCGACGAAACCATGATCGGGCTCGACGGTACGCCGAATAAAGGCCGGCTTGGCGCCAATGCCATTCTCGGCGTCTCGCTGGCGACCGCTAAGGCGGCGGCCGGGGCGAACAAGCTGCCGCTGTACCGTTATGTCGGCGGCGCCGCGTCGCGGCTATTGCCGGTGCCGATGATGAACATCGTCAATGGCGGCGTGCATGCGGACAACCCGATCGACTTCCAGGAATTCATGATCGTTCCGCTCGGCGCGCCGAATTTCGCCGAGGCGCTGCGTGCCGGCGCGGAGATCTTTCACACGCTGCGCGCCGCGCTCAAGGCGGCCGGCCACAATACCAATGTCGGCGACGAGGGCGGCTTTGCGCCCAATCTGCCGTCGGCGGAATCAGCGCTCGATTTCGTGCTTTCGGCAATCGAGAAAGCCGGCTATCGGCCGGGCGAGCAAGTCGCGCTGGCGCTCGATCCGGCGGCCAGCGAATTTTTCAAAAGTGGCTCCTATCACTACAAAGGCGAGGGCAAGATCCGCACGATCGACCAGCAAGTCGATTATCTCGCCGAACTCGTCGGCAAATATCCAATCGTGTCGATCGAAGACGGCATGGCTGAGGATGATGCCGCAGGCTGGAAGAAGCTGACGCAGAAAATCGGCAGCAGATGCCAACTGGTCGGCGACGATGTTTTTGTGACTAACGTGGCGCGGCTCTCCGACGGCATCAAACATGGCATCGCCAATTCGATCCTGATCAAGGTCAATCAGATCGGCACGCTGACCGAAACGCTCGCCGCGGTCGAATGCGCGCACAAGGCCGGCTATACCGCCGTGATGTCACATCGATCCGGCGAGACGGAAGATTCCACCATCGCCGATCTCGCGGTCGCCACC
Organism: uncultured Alphaproteobacteria bacterium; assembly: GCA_963731805.1. Lineage (GTDB taxonomy): Bacteria > Pseudomonadota > Alphaproteobacteria > Rhizobiales > Xanthobacteraceae > BOG-931. The sequence continues at coordinate 287,502 of CAVSWY010000017.1, read as the reverse complement.
AATTGCGGGCAGATCAAGACTGGCTCGTTGGCGCGCGCCGACCGCACCGCCAAATACAATCAGCTCCTTCGCATTGAGGAGGAACTCGGCGCGCAAGCCGCTTATGCCGGTCGAAGCGCATTCAAGGCGCTCGCATAGGTTCCAAGCTCGCGTCCTTGTCCGGTAACGCCAATCGGGGCTATACCCTCATAGCGCTCGCGGGGATCGGTGTGCGATGGACCAAACGCTTGAATTGAAGTCTGGCAATCGCCGGCTTGCGGTTGAAAGCTTAAGCGATTTCGTCGCCGGCTCGGTCGACGCCGCTGCATCTTTCGATGCGCCGTTCACGCATCTGACTTTCGATCGCGTCTTCCCAGACGACATTTACGCGCTGATGCTCGCCAATATGCCGGAGGCGACCGACTACCGGCCAATGCACGGCCGCAGCAAGGGTCACGACCTCACCGACGGCACCCATACGCGGGTGAAGATCGATCTATTCCCCGAATACATCCGTCACCTGCCGCCGCAAAAACGCGCGGTATGGGATGTCGTGGGCCGCGCACTATGCTCCCGCTCGGTAAAAGAGGCTTTCATGCGGCGTCTCGCGGCGCCGCTGCAGCGCCGATTTGGTCCCGGCTACGCCAAGACCGGCATGTATCCAATCCCGATCCTCACTCGCGACATTCCGGGTTATCTGATCACGCCGCATACCGACACGCGGTGGAAGGGCATCACGGTGCAGCTCTATCTGCCACGCGACCGTTCCACCACCCATATCGGCACGATCTTTCACGATCATAAGGCCGACGGCAGCTGCGGACCGAAGGCAAAACAGATGTCGTTTGCGCCGAACACCGGCTATGCCTTTGCCGTCGGCACTGATACATGGCATTCGGCCGATCCGGTCGGGCCTGAAGTCCAGACCCGCGACAGCATTCTTCTGACCTATTTCGTCGATGCCGGGGCGCTTCGGTTCTTCCGCAACCGCGGCAAGCGGCTAGGTAACTATGTCGTCCGTGCGGCACGCAACTGGCTGCCTTGATTGCGTCGCGAGAGACTAGGGTCTCGACCCGAAACAGGATCCATGATGAAGAAGAAAAACTCATCGCTTGGCATTGGCCGCCGCCGCGTTCTCAAGGGAGCGGCATTAGTCTGTTCCGCTGCTTTGACGCCACAGCTTGCGGCGAACGCGCAAGTCCTGCCAAAGGTGCCCCTGCCGATGTCCGACAATAGTCCCGGTCACGCGACCAATGATTTGACCGCTGACGAGATCCGCAAATTGCTGCAGCTCGAACCCAATGCGACCTGCGGCTACGTCCGGGTGACCTACGAAAGCACGCAATCGATCGCCGCCGGCGTATTGCCGGCGCCATTCGCCGAAAAGCGGCCACTTGGTTCGGGCGTTGTACTTCATGGTGACGCCGGACGCGCCCGTTCGGCTGCACCGCATCCGCAACGCGCAACTTTACCACTATTATCTCGGCGACCCGCTTGAACTGTTCCTATTGCACGCCGACGGCGCGCCCGAACGAGTCATCGTCGGACCGGACATCCGCAACGGCCAGAGGGTGCAGCTGCTGATTCCGGGCAACACTTTCCATACCGCGCGTCTGCTCGGGCAGGGGCGCTGGTTCCTGGGCGCGAGCACCGAGTGGCCCGGTGTCATCCCGGCAGACGTCGAGCTCGGGAAATTGGACGAATTGGCGCTAAAATATCCCACAGTCGCCGCCGACATGCGCGCCATTGCCGGGTCGGTCAAGCACATCGATTAGTCCAGGACTGGCGTCGGGAACGAGGTTGCCGCAGCCGCCATTAATCCCGCTTTAAGCGAGATTCTCCCATGGTAGCGTCATGGTCACCCGCAAACGGCTGCGCACCATACTCAACGCGCTCGCGCTTTATGCGTTGGCGGCATTGCTCATCGGCTATTTCGGGATCAACGCCTATAGCGGCAATCGCGGGCTCAAGGCCAAGGAGGTCATCGACCGGCAGTCGGCCGCGCTGTCGGCGGAACTCGATCGGCTGAAGGTCGAACACGCGCAATGGGAGCGGCGCATTGCGCTCCTCAAATCCGACGCCATCGACCCCGACATGCTCGACGAACGCGCCCGGGCGCTGCTCGATTATGTCGACCCCAATGATTTTACCTTGATGTACGATACGCAATCGCATCACACGGCTATCCCCAACCCTTAAACCAGCCCTTGAACTCGTCCGCCCTGGACCCGAAATTAATTTTTCCGACAAGGAGTTGGCCCTGGGTATTCACCGCCTACGGGAATTCCCACGACTTTCGCAATTCGGTGTTTTCGGTTAAGGGTTGAAGCCCGCCGGAATTTTTCGCCGCCAATGGCGTTTTGAGGACAAGAATGGCCGTCGCCCAGACCAAGCAAGCGGCTCAAGACACCCAAGGATTGCTGCCGGCCGCGGATCTTGCGGCATCCGATGCGTCTGTTCCTGGGTTCTCCAAGGAGCAGGAGCTCACGGCGCTCCGCCAAATGCTGCTGATCCGCCGTTTCGAGGAAAAAGCCGGCCAGATGTACGGCATGGGCCTCATCGGCGGTTTCTGCCACCTCTATATCGGCCAGGAAGCCGTGGTGGTCGGCATGAAGCTCGCGATGCGCGACGGCGACCAAATGATCACCGGCTATCGCGACCACGGCCACATGCTGGCCTGCGGCATGGACCCGAAAGGCGTGATGGCGGAACTCACCGGGCGGCGCGACGGCTATTCCAAGGGCAAAGGCGGCTCGATGCACATGTTCTCGCTGGAGAAGCATTTCTACGGCGGGCACGGTATCGTCGGCGCCCAGGTTCCGCTGGGCACCGGTCTGGCCTTCGCCAACAAATATCGTGGCAGCGACGACGTTTGCCTGACCTATTTTGGCGACGGCGCCGCCAACCAGGGCCAGGTCTACGAAAGCTTCAACATGGCGGAGCTGTGGAAACTCCCCGTGATCTATGTGATCGAAAACAACCGCTATGCCATGGGCACGTCAGTGACGCGCTCCTCGGCGCAGACCGATTTCTCCAAGCGCGGCGCGTCGTTCAATATCCCGGGCACGCAAGTCGACGGCATGGACGTGCGCGCGGTGAAGGCGGCAGCCGCCGACGCGCTCGCCTGGTGCCGCTCCGGCAAGGGGCCGACCATCCTGGAAATGCTGACTTACCGCTATCGCGGCCACTCGATGTCGGATCCGGCCAAATACCGTACCAAGGAGGAAGTCGACAAAGTGCGCACCGAGCACGATCCGATCGAACAGGTGCGCAAGCGGCTTCTCGACAGGAAATGGGCTAGCGAAGACGAGCTGAAGAAGATCGACGCATCGGTCCGCGCCGTCGTCAACGAAGCCGCGGAATTCGCCACCCACGATCCCGAGCCTGATCCGTCCGAGCTTTACACCGACGTTTATCGCTGAGCGCGATTTGCCGCGCCGCCAATCGAGCTTGAAGTGAGCCGCCATGCCGACTGAGGTATTGATGCCCGCCCTTTCTCCGACCATGGAGAAGGGCAATCTCGCCAAGTGGCTCAAGAAAGAAGGCGACAGCGTCAAATCGGGCGACGTCATCGCCGAGATCGAGACCGACAAAGCCACCATGGAGGTGGAGGCGGTCGACGAGGGCACGCTGGGCAAAATCCTGGTGCCCGAGGGCACCAACGACGTCGCGGTCAATACGCCGATCGCCATGATCCTTGGCGAAGGCGAGGATGCCGCAAGCCTCAAAGGCAACGGCGGCGCGCCGAAGTCGCCGGCAAAAACCGAACAGCCCGCTCAGCAACAGAATGGCGCCGAGTTGGCACCCCCTGCCGAAAGGTCCGAGCCGGCCAAGAAAGCCGAGCCCCCCGGGCCCGCCAAAACCGGCACCGCCAAGCCGCCATCCGCCGAAATCATGCCCGAGCCCGAAGTGCCGGAAGGCACCGAGCTCGTCACTATGACGATGCGCGAAGCCTTGCGCGACGCCATGGCCGAGGAAATGCGCCGCGACAGGGACGTCTTCGTCATGGGCGAGGAGGTCGCCGAATATCAGGGCGCCTACAAAGTCACCCAGGGCCTATTGGAAGAATTCGGCTCGCAGCGCGTCATCGACACCCCGATCACCGAGCACGGTTTTGCCGGCGTTGGCATCGGCGCGGCGCTTGCCGGATTAAAACCGATTGTCGAATTCATGACTTTCAATTTTGCCATGCAGGCGATGGATCAACTCATCAATTCGGCGGCCAAGACGCAATACATGTCAGGCGGCCAAGTGAAACTCTCGATCGTGTTTCGCGGGCCAAATGGCGCCGCTTCGCGCGTCGCCGCGCAACACAGCCAGGATTACTCGTCCTGGTATTCGCACATTCCCGGGCTAAAAGTGATCGCGCCATCGACCGCGGCCGACGCCAAGGGGCTGCTCAAGGCCGCGATCCGCGATCCCAATCCGGTGATGTTTCTCGAAAACGAAATCCTCTACGGCCATTCCTCGCCGGTGCCGAAGCTCGACGATTACGTGTTGCCGATCGGCCGCGCCCGCATCGTGCGCCCGGGCAACGACGTGACGATCGTCGCCTGGTCGATGGGCATGACCTACGCGCTCAAGGCCGCCGAGGATTTGGCCAAAGACAATATCGACGCCGAAGTGATCGATCTGCGCACGCTCAAGCCGATGGACAGCGAGACGATTATCGAATCCGTGAAGAAGACCGGCCGCCTCGTCACCGTCGAGGAAGGCTGGAGGCAATCCGGCGTCGGCGCCGAGATTGCCGCACGGATGATGGAAGAGGCGTTCGATTATCTTGATGCACCAGTCATACGCGTCACCGGCAAGGACGTGCCGATGCCCTATGCCGCGAACTTGGAAAAGCTTGCGCTGCCTTCTGTCGCCGAGGTCGTCGAGGCGGCCAAAGCCGTTTCTTATCGCTAATCCTGATTGGTGAAGTCCTCGAGCCATGCCCATCAACATCCTTATGCCGGCACTGTCGCCCACGATGGAGAAGGGCAACCTTGCCAAGTGGCTCAAGAAAGAAGGCGACGCGGTCAAGACCGGCGACGTCATCGCTGAGATCGAGACTGACAAGGCGACGATGGAATACGAGTCCGTCGATGACGGCGTGATGGCCAAGATCGTCGTGCCGGAAGGCACCCACGACGTGCCGGTCAATCAGCTCATCGCTGTGCTGGCGCAGGAAGGCGAGGACGTGAAAGCCGCCGGGGCAGCGGCCGGGAAGGGCGCTCCGCCGCAGCCGAAGCCTGCCGAAACGCCAAAATCCGCTGCGCCGGCCGCTGTGACGGCGCCCGCACCCCAGGCAAGGCCGTCAACCCCGCCGCCTCCACCAGCGCCGAAACCCTCAAACGAAGCCCCTCGCGCCAATGGCCATCGCGTCTTTGCCTCACCGCTGGCACGTCGCCTGGCGAAGGAAGCCGGCATCGATATCGGCCGTGTCCAAGGCTCCGGTCCGCACGGCCGGATCATCGCCCGTGACATAGCGAAGGCGAAGGAAGGCGGCGGTCTGCGCGCGCCGGCGGCGCCGGGCGCCGCTCCCGCGATCGCGCCGTCGATGTCGGATCAGCAGATCCGCGGGCTCTACGAAGACGGCAGCTACGAGGTCGTGCCGCATGACGGCATGCGCCGCACCATCGCGCAGCGGCTGACCGCCTCGGTGCAAACCATTCCGCATTTTTATCTCACCGTCGACTGCGACATCGGCAAGCTGCTCGACGCGCGCGAAGAGATCAACGCCACCGCGCCGACGGACAAAGACGGCAAGCCGTCCTACAAGCTCTCGGTCAACGATTTTGTCATCAAGGCGCTGGCGCTCGCCTTGCAGAAGGTGCCTGACGCCAATGTGAGCTGGACCGAAGGCGGCATGCTTAAGCACAAGCATTCCGATATCGGCGTCGCGGTGGCGATGCCGAACGGGCTGATCACGCCGATCATCCGCAGTGCGGAAACGAAATCGCTCTCCGCGATTTCCAATGAGATGCGCGACCTTGCGCTACGCGCCCGCGATCGCAAGCTTAAACCGCACGAATATCAGGGCGGCACCACGGCGGTCTCCAATCTCGGCATGTACGGCATCAAGGATTTTACCGCGGTGATCAATCCGCCGCACGCCACCATCCTCGCGGTCGGGACCGGCGAAGAGCGCGCCGTGGTGCGCGACGGTAAGATCGTCGCCGCGCACATCATGAGCGTGACCATGGGTTGCGATCACCGCGCGGTGGATGGCGCACTCGGTGCGGTGCTGATCAGCGCGTTCAAGGCGCTGATCGAGAATCCGGTAATGATGTTGGTCTAAAATCGGCCCAGGCCGCCTCTTTTTAACTTCGTCGCCATGAACCCAGAGTGAGGGTGCGGACACAAAGTCTCATCCCTATTCAGCCTGCGACAGGGGCGATAGCGTGCTGGCGAGCGAGCAGCCACAATTTTCGGTCCAGCCGGTTTTCATCGGCTGGATCACATTCCTTATTCAGCTCCCATTGCAGTTGTTCTTCACGGTGTGGTCCGGCGGATTCTTTGGCGGCATGCTGCAGGCCACCGGCCTGTTCCCACGCGCGGCTCGCAACTGCCCTTCATCGTCTTCGGTGCGCTTGCGTTTTTCGGAGTTCCCGTGGTCGCGTATTTCGGCAAAAAGCTCAATTACAGTCGCACCGAGTATCGGTTCTTTGCCGATCACCTCGAATTTGAAGAGGGGTTCTTCTCGATCAACAAGAAAGTCATCATGTTCCGCGACATAAAAGAGGTGACGCTGCGCAAGGGAGTGTTTCAGCGAATCTACGGTCTCGGTACGATCTATCTCGCTACCCTGGCGACCGGGTCGACCGGCGGTTTTAACCCATTTCTCGCGCTCGGCTTCGGTAATGTTTCGGCAAGCGGCATAAACGTGCGTGATATCGCCGATCCGGACGAAGCGTTCGACAAGATCAGGAGTTTGGTGGACGCGCAGCGGGCGTAAACCGCATCTATTCAACGCGGATCGAGACCCTTCGATCGAAACACCTCATTTGCGTCGGACGATTGCAGGAACTTGATCAGCGACTTGCCCACTTCCGCATTCTTACCTTCCGAGGTAATAGCGGCGGCGAATTGCGTGACCATATTGAGATCGCCGGGCAAAAAGCCGACGATCTCGGCGCCGGCAACATGCAACAATTCCGGCTTCTGCTGCACGGCGAGTTCGGCCTCGCCGGTCATGAGCAGCGCCGCGGAAAAGCCGCCGGCCGGGGGATATTTGGTCTTCGGCCTCATCGCTTCCGCAATCCCCATCCGTTCCAGCAGCTTTGCGAAATAGACACCGCTGGCGCCGCCGGCCGAGGGCTCGCTATAGGCGATGGATTTGCAGGACAGCAAAGTATTTTTGAGCGCCTCCGGCGAGGAGATATCCGGTTTCGGCGCGCCAGCCTTCACCGCGATAGCGACACCGGAACCGGCCAAGGTGACATCGGAACCCGGCGTGATCTTGCCCTGTTTGCTCAGTTGATCGATGCCGGCGCGACTGAGGATCAGCACGTCGGCGGTTTCGCCCCCCTTGATCCGCTTGACCAGCATCGGCGCGGTACCCCAGCTGACCGCGAGCTTATGCCCGCTTGCCGTCTCGAAGTTTCGGAACAGCTCTTCCGCGGCGCTACGCACACCGATAGTGCTGTAGACACTCAGCTCGGCCATGACCCCATCCTGGTTGAAGGCATCCTTCTTGCTTCACTTTATAGCCTATGCGAGGGACGCCGGCGAAATAGACGCGGGAATGGAATGGCGTTTTAAGACATGGACGATCTCATCGCAGGTTATCGCCGTTTTCGCGCCAGGACCTGGCGCGCCGAGCGGAGCCGGTTCGAGGAATTGAGCCGGCACGGACAAAAGCCGCGTGCGCTGGTGATCGCCTGCTCGGACAGCCGCACCGATCCGCAAATGGTGTTCAATGCCGCACCGGGCGAGCTCTTCGTCGTGCGCAACGTCGCCAATCTGGCGCCGCCTTACGGTCCGGACGACCAGCCGCACGGCGTCAGTTCGGCCATCGAATTTGCGGTGCGGGCGCTGCGCGTGCGCGAGATCGTCGTCATGGGCCACGCCATGTGCGGCGGCATCCAGGCCCTATTGAATGGCGCGCCGGCCGAAGTGTCCGACTTCGTCGGCCAGTGGGTGCGCATTGCCGAACCGGCGCGGGCACGCGCCATGACTGCGCCGGTGGAGCAGCGACAGGACATTTGCGAGCACGAGGCCGTGCGGCTGTCGTTGCAAAACCTCATGACTTTTCCCTGGATCAAATCGGCCGTTGGCGCCGGCGAATTGCGGCTGACAGGCTGCTTCTTCGATATCCGCTCCGGCGTCCTTGAACGCCTTGGCGCAGATGGAATTTTTCACCCAATTCCCGACTGAGAAGCTTGGTATAAGGTCGCCGGTGGCTTCCCATATAAGGGGAAGGCGGCAGGTTCGCGCGAGGAATGAATGGCTGATACGGCTTTCGACATCATCATCATCGGCTCGGGACCGGGCGGTTATGTCTGCGCCATCCGCGCCGCGCAGCTCGGTTTCAAGACGGCTATCATTGAACGCGACTATCTGGGCGGCATCTGCCTCAACTGGGGTTGCATCCCGACCAAGGCGCTGCTGCGCTCCGCGGAGATTTTCCACTATCTGCAGCACGCTAATGATTACGGCTTGTCGGCCGGCGAGGTGAAATATGACCCGTCAGCCGTGGTGAAACGCTCGCGCGCGGTGTCGAAGCGGCTCAACGACGGCGTCGGCTTCCTCATGCGCAAAAACAAGGTCGCCGTGATCTGGGGCGACGCCGCCATCGACGCGCCGGGCAAAATCACGGTGAAAGCGTCAAAGAGCGAAGCGCACAAAGGGACGCTCGGGCCGGGGGCCTATCAAGCCAAGCACATCATTGTCGCCACCGGAGCGCGGCCACGGGTGCTGCCCGGCCTTGAGCCGGACAAGAAACTCATTTGGACCTATTTCGAGGCGATGGTGCCGGAGCGCATGCCGAAGTCGCTGCTCGTGATCGGCTCGGGCGCCATCGGCATCGAGTTCGCGTCGTTTTATCGCACGCTCGGTGCCGAGGTGACGGTGGTCGAGGTGCTGCCGCAAATCCTGCCCGTCGAGGACGCAGAGATCGCCGCCTTTGCCCGGAAGAGTTTCGAGAAGCAAGGCATCAAGATCCTCACCGGCGCCAAGGTGACCAAGCTCGACAAGCAGGCCGACAGCGTCACCGCGACCATTGACGACGGCAAAGGCGGCACGCAGACGCTCACCGTCGATCGCGTCATTTCGGCCGTGGGCGTGGTCGGCAACATCGAAAATCTCGGGCTGGAAAAACTCGGCGTGAAGACCGAGCGCGGCATGATCGTCATCGACGGCAGCTGCAAAACCAATGTGCCGGGGATTTATGCCATCGGCGACGTCGCCGGACCGCCGCTCCTCGCCCACAAGGCCGAACATGAGGGCGTCATCTGCGTCGAAGCGATCAAAGGCTTGCACCCGCATCCGATGAACAAGCTGATGATTCCCGGCTGCACCTATTGCTCGCCGCAGATCGCCTCGGTCGGGCTCACCGAGCAGACCTGCAAGGACAAGAAGCTCGATATTCGCGTCGGCCGCTTCCCCTTTGTCGGCAACGGCAAAGCCATCGCCATGGGCGAGGACCAGGGCATGGTCAAAGTCATCTTCGACAAGAAGACCGGGCAACTCCTCGGCGCGCACATGGTCGGTGCCGAGGTCACTGAATTGATTCAAGGCTATGTCATTGCCATGAATCTCGAAACCACCGAAGAAGAACTGATGCACACCGTGTTCCCGCATCCCACCTTGTCAGAGATGATGAAGGAGGCGGTGCTCGACGCCTACGGGCGCGTCTTGAACATGTGATCGTCCAGGCGTGCCCGATTGGGGGTAGGGTGCATGCTATATGGGAGTTTGCGCGGAGATGCACCCATGCCGCTCTGGCCGTCCAGGTTCTTCGGTTTCGTGACGATCTTCGCTGTCACAATCCTGAGCGCCGCATTGATCGCGGCCTGCTCGCAACAATCACAATCGCTCGCCGACTACATCAGTGCGATCTGCGCAGCGCATTTCCGTGACGCCTCGCACGCCGAAATGCCGTTTCTGACAGAAAACGTCACCGCCATGTCGAAGATGATGGTCGACATGGGAATTTATCCGTCCGGCGACGTCGATCGCGATTTTGTTGCGATGATGGTGCCCCATCATCAAGGCGCCATCGAAATGGCCCAGGCTGAACTGCGTTATGGTCAGAACGAACAGCTTCGGCGCATGGCCCAGGAAATCATTGTGACGCAGCAACAGGAAATTGCCGCCATGCGGCTTGCCGTGGGCGAGACCTTGCCGCCGGCAGAGCCGGCACCCGACGGGCTGACTTCGATCACGACAAATACCAAATCCGAACTCCAATAATCGCGGAAAGGAGCTGTGACATGCGACGCACGATGTTCGTCAGTGCGCTATCGATTGTCGCCGTTTTCGCCTTGCTTTCCTCGGCTTCGGCCGGACAGGCGCCGGGCGCCGCCGGCGATCCCGATATTCCGGTCAGCCATCACGACCGTGTCTACGCGGCAGAGCAATTCTCCAATACCGTGTCGGTGATCGATCCGGCGGATAACGAATTGCTCGGCGTGATCAGACTGGGCGATCCTTCGCCAGCAAATTTCAGTCCACTCTATGCAGGACAGCTCTTGGTACACGGGATGGGCTTCTCGCCAGATCACCACACGATTGCCGTCGTCTCCATCGGATCGAATTCCGTCAGCTTCATCGACACGGCGACCAACAAGGTCAAGCACGTGACCTATGTCGGCCGCTCACCGCATGAGGCGTTCTTCACACCCGACGGCAAAGAAGTATGGGTCACTGTGCGCGGCGAAAATTACGTTTCGGTGCTGGACGGTTCCACCTATGAGGAAAAAACCAGAATCATGACGCCGAACGGACCGGGCATGACGATTTTTTCCCCGGACAACAAATACGGCTATGTCTGTTCTTCCTTCAATCCGGAAACGGATGTGATTTCGGTCGCCGACCACACAATTGTCGGCAAAGTGACGCAAGCGAGTCCGTTCTGTCCCAACATCGCGGCAACACCGGATGGCACGCAAGTCTGGTTCACTCTGAAGGACACCGGCAAGACACAAGTTTTCGATGCACATCCGCCGTTCGAATTGTTGAAGACGCTGGATACCGGACCGATCAGCAATCACGTCAACATCGTTCACAACGCTAAAGGCACGTTCGCCTATGTGACGATTGGCGGTCTCAACGAAGTAAAGGTTTTCCGCCCTGATAATTTCGAGCAAGTCGCGACCATCGCGGTCGGCAAGCTGCCGCATGGCGTGTGGCCATCGGGTGACGGAACGCGTGTCTATGTCGGTCTCGAGGCCGACGACAAAATGATCGGGATCGACACTCTCACCAACACAGTCATCGCTTCGGTCCCCATCGGCCAAGCGCCGCAGGCCATCACCTATGTGCCGAACGCCGTACCGAACGGGCCCGGCACGGACAATCTGATGCCGCTCGGTCTTGCCGGCCAGGCCGTGCACATCACTATGGCGGCACCGGGCGCAAAGGCGGATGCGCCGGCGCCGACGAGCGTCGCGCTGTATGATCAGGGACTGGCGCAGGTTCTTGAAGCCGCGGTCAGCGGACTGCAGCCCAAGCAGCCCTATGTTCTGGCCTTGTCGGCTCACCCCGACGGCAGCGGGGCGCTCCAAGGCTTGTCTGGCTTCATGACAAATCCGGCCGGCGCGGCAATCGTCAACGCCATTGGCCCTATACGCCAAGTGGTGCGCGGCGAAGGTCAGACGATGCGGCGCTATCTTGTCATCGCGCCCGGGACCGCCACGGATCACCGCGCGCCGGTTCAGGTCCAGGTGGAATAGGGCGCGCAGCACACCACCGTGCGCCGCCAGCAACTCCTTCGAGGTAAACTAGGCGAGCGAAGGAAAAGCCGATAGCGTGTGCACCTCCAATTGGTGAGGATCAGCGCGATGGCCAAATTCGACAGCATTCTCGGTACCATCGGCCATACGCCGGTGGTGAAAATCAACAAGCTGGCGCCGAAAGGCGTCAATCTCTACGTCAAGATCGAAGCCTTCAATCCGCTCGGCTCAGTGAAGGATCGTCTCGCGCTTGGTGTCATTGAAGCGGCCGAGAAGTCGGGGGAGCTCAAGCCCGGCCAAACCGTGATCGAGGCGACCTCCGGCAATACCGGCATCGGTCTGGCGATGGTTTGCGCGGCGAAGGGCTATCCTCTTGTCGTCACCATGGCGGAGAGCTTCTCCGTCGAACGCCGCAAGCTGATGCGTTTTCTCGGCGCCAAGGTGGTCTTGACCCCTGGGTCCGAGCGCGCCTTCGGTATGGTGAGCAAGGCGCAGGAACTGGCAAAGGCCAAGGGCTGGTTCATGACGCGCCAGTTCGAGAACGAGGCCAATCCCGATATCCATGAGCGCACCACTGCGCGCGAGATCATCGCCGACTTTGCCGGCGAGCGGCTCGACTACTGGGTCACCGGTTTCGGCACTGGCGGAACCTTGACTGGCGTGTCGCGTGTGCTGCGCAAGGAGCGGCCCGAGACCAAGATCATCGTTTGCGAGCCGGCCGACGCGCCGATGCTATCTTCCGGCGAGAAGCAGGAGCGCAACGCCGACGGCACGCCAGCAAAGCCGCACCCGGCATTCAAGCCGCATCCGATGCAGGGCTGGAGTCCCGATTTCATCCCGCTCATCACCGGCGAAGCGATGGACATGAAAGCGATCGACCGCATCCTCACCATCGCCGGCCCCGACGCCATGAAATGCTCGAAGGCACTGGCGCAGCGCGAAGGCATTTTCGTCGGCATCACCGCCGGCGCCACTTTCGCTGGAGCACTGGAAGTATGCAAGCAGGCGGCGCCAGGCTCGACAGTGCTTTGCATGCTGCCGGACACCGGCGAGCGTTATCTATCGACGCCGTTGTTTGGCGATATTGGCGCCGACATGAACGAGGAGGAGTTGGCGATCTCCAATTCAACGCCGAACCACCGCTTGCCGCCAAAAACGGCCTGAGCGACGCGACACTATTGCCCGGAACTAAATCGGGGATGTCACTTTAGGCCGATGCGACAAGTCCGGCCATCGGCTTCACGCTGTCGCTGCCGGGAAACACGTTTTGCGCCAGCGTGCGCTCGTCGGTTCGCAGATGATCCTTGAGCACGCCTTTGAGTACCGCGCGCAGATCGGTGGTCGGCGCGAGATCGCGGTTTTGATAGAGCGCGGCAGGTTTCAACCCGGGCCAATCGGCGATCACACGGCCGCCCTTGAGCGCGCCGCCGACCAGAAGCGCCACCGTCGCGGTGCCGTGGTCGGTGCCGTCGGTGCCATTGATGCGGGCGGTGCGGCCGAACTCGGTCGCAAGGGCGACGACAGTCTCGCGCCACGCCGGTCCCATATTGGTTTTGATCGCGGCAAGCGCGTCGTCGAGCGAACCGAGGAGCTGCGACAGCCGTCCCTGAGCGATGCCTTCGTTGAAATGCGTGTCCCAACCGTCAAGAGCCAGGGCGCCGACGCGCGGCCCGTCTGGCTGCGCCAAAAATTTCGCGGCATTGCCGGCGGCGTCGAAGAAATAGGCGCGCACTTGCGCCGGCCCCGGACCACCGGGCTTTTGCCCCATGCCCATATCGCCCGACTGCTCGATGGCGGTCAGTCTCGAATTATCTTCGAGCACGCTTGCGAGTTTCGTATCCGACTGACGATAGAGATCAAGGAGGCGCGCCACTGTGTCCTCGCTCGCCGGCATGATGCGTTGCGCCGACCACGACAGAACAGGCGCAGGGCCGCGGGCGATGAGCGGCGTCACCGGCCCTACTGCAAACACGCGCCCCCCTTTCGGATCGACCCGGCCGCCGGCCTGAAGCGCCGAAAGCGCGCGGTTGAGCCAGCCGGTATCGCTTAGTCCCGGCTTGGGTAATCCGCTTTCCAAGAGATCCTGGCCGTCGAAATGCGAGCGCTCGCGATAGGGCGTAGCGCAGGCATGAACGATGATCGCCTCGCCCGCCTGGAACATGCCGTGCAGGTTGGGCATCGCTGGATTAAGCGCGAAGAAATCGTCGAGTTTGAGCGCCGGCGTCTTGCCGTTGAGCGTGAGCGCGTCCTCGCCGCGCAAGCTTAACCAGTCCGGATCGCCGACCGGCGCGACAGTGGCAAGTCCGTCAAGCGCGCCGCGCAAGATAATGGCGAGAAAGCGCGGATCGCGGCTTTCAGCATAAGCGAGCCTTGGCATATGCGCCCACGCAAACAGCGTGCCGGAAGCGAGCAGCAGTTCGCGACGCGATGGGGCATGCAGTCTCATTTTTTATTCTCCGCAAATGATCAGCTGCGCAGAAACTCAGGCGTCAGGACCAGAAGGGCCAAGGCTTGTCTGCGCGTTTCCGCGCGCGCGACGGTCGCGCGGGACGCAGGAGAGGCGAGTGGGCCCAGGCTTGTTTCGAGGAGCGTCTGCGGGTCGGGCGCCGGCACTCGTCCGGCAAAGATATTGGCGACATCGAGCCGCTTCGGCACGCCGTCGATCCAGGCCGCTTCGGTATCGGAAAACCCGTTCGGCGCCGGCGGCCGCCACAGCGGCTCGCCGAGCGTGGCCTGTGCGTTCATGACAAGGCCGATGGGAGTCGTTGCCTGCGTGCCGGTAAGACGGAGCACGGCTGCGACCCATTGCGCGGGAGCTTTCAGCTTTTGCCGCTGTGGTGTCCAGGATTCGTCGGCCGCAATCAGCGTTTTGGCGACCTCCTTCAAATTGCCGTCGCTGTCGCTGAAGGATTTTGCAAGCTTGCCGACCAGCGCAGGCGGCGGCACGTCGGCAATGAAATGCGCCGCGAGCTGCTGGGCGATGTGCTGCGCCGTCGCCGGATGCCGCGCAAGATCGGCCAGCACCGCCCGCCCTTGGTCGACGCCGGCTTGCCGATAAGTTTTTCCGAGAACGGTCTGCGGCCCTGGCTCATGCAGAAGCTTGTTAAAAATGAACTCGCCGCCATGTTCGGGCTCGCCGGGCTGGACCCAGGTCCATCCGGTGAGCACCTTGGCGAAGCTCGTGACATCGGCTTGCGTATAACCCGAGCGGACGCCGAGCGTGTGCAGTTCGAGTGTCTCGCGCGCGAGGTTTTCGTTCAAGCCTTTGTCGCGATTGATGCCGCCTATCGAATTCGGCCCCATCGACTCGACGTTGTCGAGATAAAACAGCATCGCCGGATGGCTTTCAACCGCTTGCAGCAGATCGGCAAAGCGGCCGAGCACATGGGGACGGATCGCTTCCCGCTCATAAGGCCCGGCCATTGCAACAATCTTGTCGGCGGAAATGCAGAAATGATTCGACCAGAACCAAACCAGCCGCTCGACAAAGCCGATCTCGGCATTGGCGGCGGCGTCGAATCGCGCTTTTGCCTCGTTCAACAAAAGCTGCTGCGGCAGCGGCGGCTGAGCAGGCTTTTGCGGCGGGGCACCCGCGCCACCGGCATCGGACATGCTCGGCGGTGCGTCGCCAGCGGCTGTCTCATTTTGCGCGCGCTTGGCCAGTATTTGCTGGGCGCGGCGCTCGGCTTGAAAGTCAGATACCGCGCGCGCCGCTTCGGCGCTCGACAGCAGATTGACTTTGAGCTCACCGACGGCCGGCCGATCGAGCTCGGCTTGCAGCGCGCCACGCGGATCGGCGGCGATGGCGTTGATCTGATCGCCCAGTGGTCCAAAGCCGAATCGATGCAGAGCGAGCGCCGCCGCCTCTTGACCTGAAACCGCTTTGCCGCTGACGGTCATGAATTCCTCGCGCGACGGCAGTGTCGCCCGAACGTCAGCATGCGTTTTATTGTGGCAAAAGTTACGGTCCGACGCGGCGAATTCGCAGTCGATACCTAACCATTTATTCATGCGCGGCGTTCACGGGGCGCGTGCGCCAGCCATGGAACCGAAGCTTGCGGCGCGGCAAACGGAGCCGTAAGTAACTTCCTGCAGGGGCTATTCCCGCGCGAGTCGCCATATAGAGCCTATGGCCATCCTCATCGACACAGTGGCTGACGCTGCCGGCCGTGCCCGTCACCCGGAAAAAGCGCATCGGCCGGACCAACCGGCCCTGCGCAAACCTGACTGGATTCGCGTCAAGGCGCCGGTGTCGGCTGGCTACCTGGACACGCAGCGCATCGTCCGGGCCAACGGTCTGCATACCGTCTGCGAAGAGGCCGGTTGCCCCAATATCGGCGAGTGCTGGGAGCAAAAGCACGCCACGTTCATGATCATGGGCGACACCTGCACGCGGGCCTGCGCCTTCTGCAATGTCAAAACCGGGCTGCCCGGGGCGCTCGGCCCGGCCGAGCCGGAACACGTCGCCGAGGCGACCCGCAAGCTCGGGCTTGCGCATGTCGTCGTCACCTCCGTCGATCGCGACGATCTGACCGACGGCGGGGCGGGGCATTTCGCCGCCGTGATCACCGCGATCCGTGCGCGCTGCCCGACCACTACGATCGAAGTCCTGACACCGGACTTTTTGCGAAAGGACCACGCGGCAGAGACTGTTGTTGCGGCGCGCCCCGATGTCTTCAACCACAATCTGGAAACCGTGCCCGCCAAATATCTCACGGTGCGGCCGGGCGCGCGCTACTTCGCCTCGATCCGGCTCCTGCAACGCGTCAAAGATATTGACCCGCAAATGTTCACCAAGTCCGGGATCATGGTCGGGCTTGGCGAGGATCGCAATGAGATCCTGCAGGTCATGGACGATTTACGCGCCGCCGGCGTCGACTTTCTGACCATCGGCCAATATTTGCAGCCGTCGCGCAAGCATCATCCCGTCGTGCGCTTCGTGCCGCCGGAGGAATTCAAGACCCTGGAGACGATCGCTTACGCCAAAGGGTTCTCGATGGTCGCGGCAAGCCCGTTGACGCGCTCGTCGCATCATGCGGGCGAGGATTTTGCACGGCTGAAGGCGTTGCGAACGGCGCGATGATTTGATGCCGCAATTTTCGACCAAGCGGCGGGTGCAGCATTCCGCGGCCGACATGTTCGCTCTCGTCGCCGACGTCGAGCATTACCCCGAATTCGTACCGCTGTGCCGATCGCTGCGCGTGCGCCAGCGCACTACTGACGGCGAAGGCAGGGACGTCATAGTCGCCGACATGACGGTTGCCTACAAGCTCATCCACGAGACCTTCACCAGCCGGGTGACGCTCGATCGCAACAAGCAGGAGATTCTTGTCGAATATCTCCAGGGCCCGTTCCGCAAAATGAACAACCGCTGGCGCTTCCTCCCGGCGGGAGAAGCCGCCTGCGAAGTGGAGTTTTTCATCGCCTACGAATTTCGCAGCCGCACGCTCGGGCTCCTGATGGGGGCGATGTTCGAAACCGCCTTCCGTCGCTTCTCCGCGGCCTTCGAACGGCGCGCCGACCAGGTTTACGGTGCACACCCGGCTTAGGGCAGTCTACGATAAGGGCCAAATCCCGAACTACGCGCGTCAATCCGCGATGTGTTCGGCAAGCATTTCGAGAAGCGCCAGCGCCTCGGCCACCGAGCGCAGCCGTACGCGACTGCGGCCGATCTTGCCGAATTGCCGGCGGCGCGCGAGGCGGCGGCCCTCACGGGACATGGCGGCAAAGTAGACAAGCCCGACGGGCTTTCGCGCCGAGCCGCCGCCCGGACCGGCGATGCCGGTGATAGCCACGGCAAGATCCGCTTGCGATTTTTCCAGGGCGCCTTTGGCCATCGCCGCCGCGGTCTCGCGACTGACCGCGCCATGGCGCGTCAGCGTCGCCGCCGGCACGCCGAGTAATTTTTGCTTGGCCTCGTTCGAGTAGGTGACGAAGCCGCAATCGACCACATCGGAGGAACCGGCTATCTCGGTCAGCGCCGCAGCGACGAGGCCGCCGGTGCAGGATTCGGCGGTGGCGATGCACAGCCCGCGCGCTCGACACAAATCGAGCACCCGCCGCGCGGTACGGCGCAGCCCTTCGTCGATCATGCGTCGCTCCACGGCAGCCGGATCGTCGCTGTAGCCATTGCCACGATGCCTTCGCCGCGCCCGGTAAAGCCGAGCTTCTCGCTGGTAGTCGCCGTAACTCCGACGCGCCCCACCGCGATCCCGGCAATCGCGGCAATGCGCGCGCGCATGGCATCGCGGTGCGGCGAGACGCGTGGCGCCTCGCAAACGATCGTCACACCGAGATGAGCGATGATGCCGCGGCGTGTGCGCACCCGCTCGCAGGCAAATGCGAGAAAACGGTCCGACGACGCGCCCTTCCATTGCGGATCGGACGGCGGAAAGTGCATCCCGATATCGCCATCCGCGAGCGCGCCCAGAATAGCGTCGACCAGCGCATGCAGCGCAACATCGGCGTCCGAATGCCCGGTGACGCCGCGCGAATGCGGAATTCGGACGCCGCCAAGCATGACATGGTCGCCTTCGGCGAAGGCATGCACATCGAAGCCGTTGCCGGTGCGCACATCGGCGAGACCGGCAAGGTGCAAAATTTCGATGCGGGCGAAATCGTCGTTGGTCGTCACCTTTACGTTGCCGGCTTCGCCTTCGAAAACGCTGACGCGGTGGCCGGCCCATTCGACAAGCGCGGCATCGTCGGTAAAACTGTCGAGCCCGGCTTCGGCGGCGCGGCGGTGCGCATCGAGAATCAAATCGAAAGCGAATGCCTGCGGCGTTTGCACGATCCGCAACCGGCTGCGGTCGAGAGTTTCCACGACAGTCGCCGCGCTATCGATTGCCTTCACAGTATCGGCAACGACTATTCCCGGCACGGCGGCGCCCGCCGTCTTGCCGGCGGCGATGGCTCGTTCCACCAGCGCTCCACTGAGAAACGGTCGCGCCGCGTCGTGGATGAGGACCAGCTTGGGCGCGCGCGAGGCCAAGGCCTCGAGCCCGGCGCGCACCGAAGCTTGCCGCGTCGCCCCGCCTGGAACCGGCGACAGCAGGTTTTCCAGGCCGGCCGTCGCTGCGCGATAAAGACTCTCGTCGCTCGCATTAATGACCGGTTGCACAACGCCGATCCGTGGATGATTAAGGAACGCGCGCAATGTCGGCCGGAGCATCGGCTCGCCGGCGATGTCGCGATATTGCTTTGGCACATCGCCGCCGGCGCGTTCGCCGCGCCCGGCCGCAACGACGATGGCAGCTACCGTATCCGTCATGAATTCACAGCTCCCTGCAATGGCTTTAGCGCATGTCTCAGCGATCTGCGAATGGGCCACCCCGAGGACCAGAAAACCTTCAAGAACGGCATCGGGAACGCTTCGGTCGCGGATTTGCACAGGTTAGTTATATTGCAGTGCAGCACTTGCGCTGCCCGGTATTTTGGCTAAACTCTATGCAACAATTCAATGACGCCTATTTAGTGTGCAGATGGTTCTCTACGCCCAACCAGCCCCGAAATGCGCTCGGGATCTCAGAATCGGACCGGTAGAGATACCGAATCCGGTCCTTCTCGCCCCTATGTCGGGGGTCACCGATGCGCCTTTCCGGCATCAGGCCGAGGCATTGGGTGCTGGGCTTGTCATTTCGGAAATGACCGCTTGTGCGGCACTTGCCGCCGGCAAGCGCAACGCGCAGCGCCGCGTGAAAGGGCAGGGAGGATTACACGTCGTCCAACTTGCCGGCTGCGAAGCCCGCTGGATGGCCGAAGGCGCACGCATAGCCGAGGCCGCCGGGGCCGCCATCATCGACATCAACATGGGCTGTCCAGCCAAACACGTCACCAACGGCGAGTCAGGATCGGCGCTGATGCGCGACCTCAACCACGCGCTGGGTTTGATTGAAGCCGTCGTCCAGGCGGTGAAAGTTCCGGTGACGCTGAAAATGCGGCTGGGCTGGGATGACGGTTCGCGCAACGCGCCGGAGCTGGCGCGGCGCGCTGAGCTAGCCGGTGTGGCGCTAGTCACCGTGCACGGTCGCACACGCTGCCAATTCTATAACGGCCGCGCCGACTGGGCTGCCGTCCGTGTCGTGAAACAAAACGTAGCGATACCGGTCGTGGTCAATGGCGACATCCAAGACTTCGACGACGCCGATGCGGCCCTTGCGGCTTCAGGCGCCGATGCGGTGATGGTTGGCCGCGGTGCACAGGGCAGGCCGTGGTTTCCCGGCCAGCTTGCGCATTATCTCGCGACCGGTGAGCGCAAAGGGCAACCTCCGCTTGACGCGCAATTCACCTTGGTCAGCGAACTCTACGATAAAGTGCTCGTCCATTACGGCGTCGATATCGGCATGCGCCACGCTCGCAAGCATTTGGGTTGGACGCTTGATCGCGCCGCGGCAGCCGTTGGCGTGCCGCCGCATCTACTGAAAACCTACCGCGGCCACTTGCTGACCTGTACCGATCCCGTGCTGGTGCGGCGGCGTCTCAGGGAGGCGTTCGATGCCTTCGGCGGATCTGCCGCGGCACTCAGGAGCGCGGCATGAGCGCCGTCGAGCCGCTAGCCACAACTTCGGCCGCCGATGCGGTGCTCAATGCGCTGCCGCATCCTGTCATCGTGGTCTCGGCGGACGGCAAAGTGATCGATGCCAATGTCGCGGCTGAATCCTTTTTTGAGGTCTCGGCACCGCTGTTACGGCGGCATCTGTTGCGCGATCTGGTGCCGTTCGGCAGCCCCTTGCTCACGCTAATCGAGCAAGTCCGCAGGCGCGGCGCCGCCGTCAACGAATACAAGGTCGATCTCGGCACCCCACGCAATCCCGGCGATCGGCTAGTCGACTTGCATGTCGCACCGCTGCCGGAACAGGCCGACTATGTCGTGGTGATGCTGCAGGAACGTACCATTGCCGACAAAATGGATCGTCAGCTCACGCATCGCGGCGCCGCGCGCTCAGTCATCGCGCTGGCTGCCATGCTCGCCCACGAGATCAAGAATCCGCTCTCCGGCATCCGTGGGGCCGCTCAGCTTCTCGAGCAATCGGCGAACGATGACGACCGCACGCTGACGCGGCTGATTTGCGACGAAGCCGACCGTATCGTGAAACTCGTCGATCGCATGGAAGTCTTCACCGACGAACGCCCGGTCGAGCGCGAACCCATCAATATCCACGTGGTGCTCGAACACGTAAAACGGCTGGCGCAATCCGGCTTCGCCCGGCACATCAAGTTCATCGAGGATTACGATCCGTCGCTGCCGCCGGTTTTGGCCAACCGCGATCAGCTCATCCAGGTATTTTTGAACCTCATCAAGAACGCCGCCGAATTGATCGGAGAAAATACCGCCGGGGGCGAAATCGCGCTGACCACGGCCTTCCGCCCCGGCGTACGTCTGTCGCTGCCGGGAGCCAATGCACGAGTATCGTTGCCGCTCGAATTCTGTGTCCGGGACAACGGACCGGGGGTGCCGGACGAGCTGATGCTGCATTTGTTCGATCCGTTTGTCACCACCAAGCCCAGCGGATCGGGCCTCGGGCTTGCTCTGGTCGCCAAGATTGTCGGCGACCATGGCGGCATCATCGAATGCGAGTTGCAGCCGCGCCGCACCACTTTTCGTATCCTCATGCCGAAATATACCGCGATACAGAGCGGTGAGGCCGCCGAGCCGGAGGGCGTCCTTCAACCACAAGGGAACCAGTAATGCCTGCGGGAAGCATTCTCGTCGCCGACGACGATGCGGCGATCCGGACGGTGCTCAATCAGGCGCTGTCGCGTGCCGGTTACGAGGTCCGCTCGACCGGCAACGCCGCAACCTTGTGGCGCTGGATCAGCCAGGGCGATGGGGATCTGATCATTACCGACGTGCTGTTGCCCGATGAGAGTGCTTTCGACTTGTTGCCGCGCATCAAAAAGGCGCGGCCGGATCTTCCGATCATCGTCATGAGTGCGCAGAATACGTTCATGACCGCCATTCGCGCGTCCGAGCGCGGTGCCTATGAATATCTGCCGAAGCCGTTCGATCTTAAGGAACTGACCGCGATTGTCGGTCGCGCGCTGTCGGAGCCGAAGGAGAAAGTGCGGCCGCCGGCCAAAGTCGAGGATTTCGAGTCCATTCCGCTGGTCGGCCGCTCGCCGGCGATGCAGGAAATCTATCGCGTGCTGGCGCGGCTGATGCAGACCGATCTTACGGTCATGATTTCCGGCGAGTCCGGCACCGGTAAGGAATTGGTGGCGCGCGCGCTGCATGACTACGGCAAACGACGCAACGGGCCGTTTGTCGCCATCAATATGGCAGCAATTCCGCGCGACCTGATCGAATCCGAGTTGTTCGGCCACGAGAAGGGCGCCTTCACTGGCGCCAATACGCGCAGTTCCGGCCGCTTCGAGCAGGCCGAGGGCGGCACCCTGTTCCTCGATGAGATCGGCGACATGCCGATGGAGGCGCAGACCCGGCTCCTGCGCGTATTGCAGCAAGGCGAATATACGACAGTCGGCGGCCGCACGCCGATCAAGACCGACGTGCGCATCATCGCCGCATCCAACAAGGACCTGCGCCAGCTCATCCAGCAGGGTCTGTTCCGCGAGGACTTGTTCTTTCGGCTCAACGTGGTGCCGCTACGGCTACCGCCGTTGCGCGAGCGCACCGAGGACATTCCCGACCTGATCCGGCACTTCTTCACGGTGGTGGCGCGGGAGGGATTGCCGCCGAAGCAGATCGATCAAGCCGCGATCGAACGCCTGAAACGGCATCGCTGGCCAGGCAATGTCCGCGAATTGGAAAATCTGGCGCGCCGGCTCGCCGCGCTCTATCCACAGGAGACGATCACGGCTGCGGTGATCGAGGCCGAGCTGTCGCAACCGGTCTTGGCGGCGCCGGGCGAGACCAGAAGCGGCGATGAGAACCTCTCCAGCGCGGTCGAGCGTTATCTGACGCGCTATTTTGCAGAATTTGATGAAGGTCTGCCGCCGCCCGGCCTCTATCACCGCATCTTGCGCGAGGTCGAGGGCCCGCTGCTGTCCGCCGCGCTGACGGCGACCCGCGGCAACCAGATCCGCGCCGCCGATCTGCTCGGCGTTAATCGCAATACATTGCGTAAGAAAATCCGTGATCTGGATATCCAGGTTTATCGCACTAGCGGCGGCTAAGAGGCATTAGCGGTTTAAGGGGACCCGCGTCGCCTGCCACTGCGCATCCCCGATACCTGTGCCCAAGACTGCCAACTAATTGTCGCAATCGGGCAACATTGTTGTATAAAAGCATCACTCGGGGGCAGGTAGTCCGTCCACCGGTATTTTGTCTTTTTATGTCAGTCCTTTGGAAGGCTCCGGGGAGCATATGACGACTGTCGATCAGGTCGCCCCGCTGACGCCGGCACCCGCCACGTCAGTATCGGTCATCCCGCTCGATCCGGCGGCCAACGCCCCAATGCCCGCCTCATCGCGGCCGATCGGCCCAATTGCGGACATCCTCGCGCTTTTGTCGGCGGTGCTCACGCTCGTGGTGCTCTGCGGGTTAACCCCGATCGCGCCGGTCGATGCATTGGCTACAGCGCTCCACTGGTTGCGGCCGCTGGCACCCGGCGGGGTGGCCACTGCGGCGACACCGATCGCGGCAATACAGGCCGCGATCATGGTTCTGTTGCTGGTCGGCAACATCGTGACCGATGTTCTGTTGCTGTTGGCCCCGATGCCGATGTCGTCGCGACCGATCGGGGCGATCACACTCGGGCTTGCGCTGCTGTGGGCGACCGCCACATTTCTGGTGCTCGGCGGTCTGACACGCATCGCGCCCGTCGATGAGGTGGTCAAGCAGCTGCTGCTTGGCAACGCCGTCACCGGTGTTCTCCTGCTCGCCATTATCGGGCGCGAAGTCTGGATCGTCGTCCAGGCGCGCTGGCGCGAGCGCGCCGGCTCGCGCCTGCATATTCAGATCGTTAGCCTGTTTGCGGTTATCGCCGCGGTTCCAACCATCCTCGTCGCCGTCGTGGCTTCAACGACGCTCGATCGTGGGCTTGACCGCTTCTTTTCGACGCGCACCCGCGCCATGATCGAACAGTCGCTGACCGTAGCGAACGCCTATGTGTCCGAGCATGCCGCCGACGTCCGCGGCGAAGATATGGCGATGGCGTTCGACTTGAGCCGGGCCAAGCCGATCTTCGACCAGGACCGCAATCAGTTTCGCAAATTTCTCGCCGCACAGACTTCCGGACGCAATCTATCCGTGGCACTCATGCTTAAGTCCGACGGCTCGATCGTTGAGCCCGACGGCATCACCTTGGATAAGCGCTTCCTCCGGCCGTCGCCGCAATTGCTTGCCGAGACGAGCGAAACCGAGCCGCAGATCGCCTTCATCGCGGAAGGCGACAATGTCGCCTCAGTTGTCAAGCTGAACGGCTACGACGACATGTATCTCTACGTCGCGCGGCTGCTCGATCCGCGTGTCGTGCAACAATTGCGCAATACCCAGGAGAGCGTCGGCGAATATGCCAATCTCGAGGAACGGCGGCTTGGCATCCAGATCGCGTTCGCGTTGATGTTCGCGGTGATTGCGCTGATCGTTCTGTTGTCCGCGGCATGGATCGGGCTGGATTTCGCCAATAGGCTGGTCGCGCCGATCCGCCGCCTGATCAGCGCTGCCAACGTGGTCTCGACCGGCAATCTCCACATTCAAGTTCCAGTGCGCCGCTCGGAAGGCGATCTCGCGCAATTGGGCGAGACTTTCAACAAGATGACGCAGGAGCTGCGCACGCAGCATGACGACATCGTTCGCGCCCGCGATCTCATCGATAGCCGGCGGCGATTCACCGAAGCCGTGCTTGCCGGAGCCAGCGCCGGCGTCATTGGCGTCAATGCTGACGGCCGGATCTCCATTCTCAACCGCTCGGCGGAACAGTTGATCGACCGCATCGAGAGCGACGTCCTCGGCCAACCGCTTGCGGCGATCGCGCCCGAGCTCGCCGAGATCTTTCAGGCAGCTCAAGTCAGCAGTCAGCGGCTGGTGCAACGGCAGATCACGCTCACCCGCGACAGCCAAG
This sequence comes from uncultured Alphaproteobacteria bacterium, assembly GCA_963731805.1. GTDB lineage: Bacteria > Pseudomonadota > Alphaproteobacteria > Rhizobiales > Xanthobacteraceae > BOG-931. The sequence continues at coordinate 262,622 of CAVSWY010000017.1, read as the reverse complement.
AGCGGAACTATTCGGTGCGTGTGACCAGCGAGCAGTCGGGCGAGTCCGAACACGGCTATGTCATTACCATCGACGACATCACCGAATTGGTGCTGGCGCAGCGTTCCTCGGCCTGGGCCGACATCGCCCGCCGCATTGCCCACGAGATCAAAAACCCGCTCACGCCGATCCAGCTGTCCGCGGAGCGGCTGCGCCGCAAATACGGCAAGTCGATTACCGAGGATCCGGCCGTGTTCGAGCAGTGCACCGAAACCATCGTGCGACAAGTCGACGACATCAAGCGTATGGTCGACGAATTCTCGCGCTTCGCCCGTATGCCCAAAGCCGTGGTTGCCGACGATGACGTCGCCGATACCGTGCGCCAGGTGGTGTTCCTGTTGCGCGTCGCGCACCCCGACATCGATTTCGACGTCGAGTTGCCAGCCGCGGCCATGACGGCGCGCTTCGATAGGCGGCTGATTTCGCAGGCACTGACCAATATCGTCAAGAACGCCACCGAGGCGATCGGCGCCGTGCCAGCGGCCGAGCTCGGTCGCGGCCGCATCGTTGTCAGCGCGCAACGCGTCGGCAAGGAGATCGTCATCGACGTCATCGATAACGGCATCGGCCTGCCGAAGGAAAACCGCGCGCGGCTCCTCGAACCTTATGTGACCACCCGCGAGAAGGGCACCGGTCTCGGCCTTGCTATCGTCGGTCGCATTCTCGAAGAGCACGGCGGCAAGCTCGAACTGCGCGATGCATCCGAGAAAATTCCGGGCGCGCGCGGCGCCTGGATGCAATTGCGCTTCAGCGCCGAGCCGGTGACGGCGACGACGACCGCGAACGGAGCGTCGGCCGAACCGCGCGCGGCAGCCGAGTAGCTGACAGGATAAGGCGGCAGATCATGGCATCCGATATCCTGATCGTCGACGACGAGACCGACATTCGCGAGCTGGTCGCGGGCATCTTGCAGGATGAAGGCCACGGCACCCGCACCGCGCGCGACAGCGACGAGGCGCTGGGCGCCGTGGTGGCGCGGCGTCCCAACTTGGTGTTCCTCGATATTTGGTTGCAAGGCAGCCGGCTCGACGGCCTGCAACTGCTCGACAGCCTCAAGCAGGAGCATCCCGAACTGCCGATTGTGATGATTTCCGGCCACGGCAATATCGAGACCGCGGTGTCGGCGATCAAACGCGGCGCCTATGATTTTATCGAGAAACCGTTCAAGGCCGACCGGCTCCTTCTGGTCGCCGAGCGAGCCCTGGAAAATTCCCGGTTAAAGCGCGAAGTGCGCGAGCTCAAGCAGCTGGCGCCGCTCGCCGCCACTCTGGTGGGCCGTTCGCCCGCCGCCAACCAGTTGCGCCAGACCATCGAGAAAGTCGCCCCGACCAACAGCCGCGTCCTTATCGTCGGACCTTCCGGGAGCGGTAAGGAACTCGCCGCCCGCACCATTCACAGCCATTCGGCGCGGATCAACGGCCCGTTCGTGGTGATCAATGCCGCCGCCATCACGCCGGAACACATGGAAGTCGAATTATTTGGCGTCGAGGGCGGCAATGGCACTACCAATCGCAAGGTCGGCGCGCTTGAAGAGGCGCATGGTGGCACCCTGTTCATCGACGAAATCGCCGACATGCCGCGCGAGACGCAGAACAAGATCTTGCGCGTTTTGGTCGATCAGACGTTCCAGCGCGTTGGCGGCAGCACCAAGGTCACGGTCGATGTGCGCATCGTCTCGTCGAGCAGCCGCAATATCGAGGCCGACATCGCGGCCGGAAAATTCCGCGAGGACCTCTATCACCGGCTGTCCGTCGTGCCGATCCGCGTGCCGGGGCTCGCCGAGCGGCGCGAGGATATTCCGGAACTGGTCGAATATTTCATGGCTCAGATTTCGCAGAATACCGGACTGCCCAAGCGCAATGTCGGCCCCGACGCGCTCGCGGTGCTGCAGTCGCACGACTGGCCGGGAAACGTGCGGCAACTGCGCAATAACGTCGAGCGGCTGATGATTCTCGCCGGCGGCGATCCGGCGGCGGTGATTACCGCCTCGATGCTGCCGCAGGACGTCGGCTCGATGATTCCCAACATGCCGAACGGCAACGGCGGCGAGCATTTGATGAGCCTGGCATTGCGGGAGGCGCGCGAAGTGTTTGAGCGCGAATATCTGCTGGCCCAGATCAACCGCTTCGGCAACAACATTTCGCGCACCGCCGAATTCGTCGGCATGGAGCGCTCGGCGCTGCATCGCAAGCTCAAAGCGCTGGGAATCGATTGAGAATGGGCGACAGAGGACGGGTAAAGAAATCTGTTGGGCTCTTTCTGTCCTTCCGCCATCTGTCGTCCGTCGACTGATCTCCCATGAGCCGCATCGCTTACGTCAACGGACGCTACCTTCCCTTCCGCGACGCCAAAGTCCATGTCGAGGATCGCGGCTATCAATTTGCCGACAGCGTCTATGAGGTCTGCGAGGTAAGGGGCGGTCGCCTCATCGACGAACGGCGGCACATGACACGGCTGGCCCGGTCACTCGCCGAATTGCGCATCCCGATGCCGATGTCGCCGCGCGCGCTTGGCGTCGTATTGCGCGAATTGGTGGCGAAGAACCGGATCGGCTACGGCGTCGTCTATCTGCAGATCAGCCGCGGCGTGGCGCGTCGCGACCCCGCTTTTCCCTCTCCGCAAACCGCGGCGACTGTTGTCGCGACAGCTCGCCCGCTCAATAGGGCGCGTAATGAGGCGCTGGCCGAAAAGGGCATCAGCGTGGTGAGCGTGCCAGACAACCGCTGGGGCCGCGTCGATATCAAGACGGTCGGGCTGTTACCCAACGTGCTCGCCCGGCAGACGGCGCTCGATAGGGGTGCGCGCGACGCCTGGTTCGTCGATAAGGACGGCAAGGTCACCGAGGCCGCCTCCGCCAATGCCTGGATCGTCACGCCGGCCGGCACGCTGGTCACCCGGCATGCCGATCATGCCATCCTGCGTGGCATCACCCGCGGCGTTACCTTGGACGCCGTCAAAGCGCAGGGCCTGACCGTGGAGGAGCGCGGTTTCACGCTGGAAGAGGCCTATGCGGCGCGGGAAGCCTTTGAGACCTCGGCGACCCAGATCGTGATGCCGGTGGTCAGTATCGACGGCCAATCGATCGGCGATGGCAAGCCGGGCCCCGTCGCCCTTGCGTTGCGGCGGGAGTTTCACCGCTATGCGGAGGCAGGGTAGGCACCCCCCGCTTGAGGCTATCTTCAGTCTTCTCCCAACTTGGACTTGCAACCAGTCTCGCCGCGCCCTCTAATGGGCTTGCTTAGGTCCGAACCGCCCGGACTGCCGGAGGCGGTCAAGGGCAAAAGTGACGGTATGAGAAGGCACTAAGAAACGACCCGCGGGGCAGGGGCCCGCGGTACAAAGAACGGAACAACGGCCATGGCAGCCGACCGCGCACAAAACCTACAAGACACCTTCCTCAATCACGTCCGCAAAAACAAAATTCCGCTCACCATCTTTCTGGTGAACGGCGTCAAGCTGCAGGGCGTGGTCACCTGGTTTGATAATTTCTGCGTGCTGTTGCGTCGCGACGGGCACTCGCAGCTCGTCTATAAGCACGCCATCTCGACCATCATGCCGGGGCATCCGGTCCAGCTTTTCGAAGGCGCCGAAGAACCGCTGGCCGGGGACTAGAGTTTATTGGAGCCGCGCCGCGACACGCGCTCTGAGCGGCTGAGTTCGAAGAGCTCGGCGAACGGCCGCGCGGCGACCGGACGCGCGCTCGTCATCGAGCCGGCGTTACGGCGCGCCGCAGCTCGCGCGGATAGCGCCGAGCGAACCGCAGAGGCCAAGCTCGACGAAGCGATCGGGCTCGCGCGCGCCATCGATCTTACCGTCGAGCAATCCGGCATCGTTCTGCTGCGCGCGCTGCATCCGGCGACGTATCTCAGCAAAGGCAAGGTCGAGGAAATCGCCGGCCTCGTCAAAAGTTTCGAAGCCGGCATCGTGGTGATGGACTGCGCACTTACGCCGGTGCAACAGCGCAATCTGGAAAAGGCCTGGAGCGCCAAGGTGCTCGACCGCACCAGTCTCATTCTCGAGATATTCGGCCGGCGCGCGCGCACGCGCGAAGGCGCGCTGCAGGTCGAACATGCGCATCTGACCTATCAGAAGGGCAGGCTGGTGCGAACCTGGACCCATCTCGAACGCCAGCGCGGCGGCTTCGGTTTTCTCGGCGGCCCGGGCGAGACGCAGCTCGAAGCTGACCGCCGCATCATCGAGGAACGGCTTGCCAAGATCGAAGGCGAGCTCGCCAAAGTGACGCGCACCCGCGCGCTGCATCGCGAGAGCCGACGCCGCGTGCCTTATCCGATCGTCGCCCTGGTCGGCTACACCAATGCCGGAAAATCGACGCTGTTCAATCGCACGACGGCCGCGAGTGTACTGTCCGCCGATATGCTGTTCGCCACGCTCGATCCCACCTTGCGGGGCGTGGCACTGTCACACGGCGCACGCATCATCCTTTCCGACACCGTTGGCTTCATCTCCGACCTGCCGACCATGCTGATCGCGGCGTTTCGCGCCACGCTGGAAGAGGTGATCGAGGCCGACGTGATTTTGCACGTGCGCGACGTATCGCATGAAGATGCGGAGGCGCAATTGCACGACGTCGAGAAAATTTTGCGCGAGCTCGGCATCGATCCGCATGAAAACGCCGAACACAAACGCAGCCTGATCGAGGTCTGGAATAAGATCGACCGCCTCGACGCGCCCGAACGGACGCGGCTGCAAAATATCGCCGAGCGCCGGCCACCGAGTGAACAGCCGGTGCTGGTGTCGGCGATCACAGGGGAGGGCATCGATGCGCTCAGCGCGGCGATCGAGGCGCGGCTTGCCGAGAACCGGGTGCTCATCGAGCTTGAGCTCGATCCAGCCGACGGCGCCGGCATAAGCTGGCTGCACCGCCACACCGAGGTGATCGCCAAGACCTTTGACGCCCAGGGCCGCGCCGCCATGACCGTGCGCGTGGCGCCGGACAAAGCGGAAGCGGTGCGGGCGAAGTTTACGCAAATCGGACATTAGGTTGCCGCGCGACGTGGAAGGTTGCCGCGCAGCGCGGACGAAATGTATATGATCAAGGAGGGCATCGTTTAACGTTGAGGAGTATCGGAATGACAACCCGACGAAAATTCATAACCGGCGCGATCGTGGCGGCCGTCGCCGCCAGTGCGCGCGCACAAACGCCTGTACAAATCCGTATCTCGACCGCCGCTCCGCCGTCCGACTTCCTCACCAAAGCACTCAATCAGCTCAAAGCCGACGTCGACAAGGCCGCCGTGGGGCTCGACGTCAGCGTGCATCCTGCGTCGACACTGTTCAAGCAGGGCACCGAGGTGCCCGCCATTCAGCGCGGCAACCTCGAAATGAGCACGATGACCACCTTTGAGGTGGCGCAGCAGATCCCGCAGCTCGGTTATTTGAATCGCGCTTATCTGTTGCGCGACTACGACCAGATGCATGGCGTGTTCGATGGGCCGATCGGCGACGATTATCGCAAGACCGTAGCCGACAAGATGGGCATCGAAATCCTGGCGACCCATTATCTCGGAACGCGTCAGGTCAATCTCCGCCAGAAGCGCAGCGTCAAGACGCCGGCCGATCTCGCCGGCATTAAGATGCGCATGCCCGCCGGTCCGGAATGGCTTCTGCTCGGCGACACGCTCGGCGTCACCCCCGTGCCGATGGGCATGCCCGAAGTTTATCTGGCGTTGAAGACCGGCACCGTCGACGGCCAGGAGAATCCGCTGTCGATCCTCAGCGCGGCAAAATTTTACGAGGTTTCCGAGCAGGTCGTGCTCACCGCGCACATGGTGCAGCCGGTGTTTTTCAACGTCGGCAAGCGGGTCTGGGACAAACTCAATGCCGACCAGAAAAAGGTGCTCGGCGACGCCTGTCGCAAAGCAGCAAAAGGTGGCGACGATGCGCGGCTCGGCGACGAAAAGGCGATCACGACGGCACTAAAGACACGGGGCCTTGCGGTCGACTCCATCGATCTTGCGCCGTTCCGCGACAATGCCGATCGCGTCTACGCCAAATCCGACCTCGCCAAGCAATGGGACGCTGCGGCGATGCAGCGTGCGCAAAAGGCCTGATGCGGCATGCCGGCGCCGGACGAGGGAGCGGAGCACGCCGAAGAGGGTGAGCTTCGGTTGGCAGCGCGGCTTCGCCAAATCGCCGACTGGACCGCCGCAGCGATGTTTGCCGCGGTCTTTGCGATCTTCAACTACAAAATTTTCACCCGCTACTTCGAACACAACGAAGCGGTCTGGGCCGACGAAGTCTTGGTGATCCTGTTCATCTGGATCATTTTCTGGGCGCAGTCCTTCGTGGTGCGCGATCGCGACCAGATCACATTCGATCTCATCTATCGGCTGCTGTCCGCTCGCGGCCGTCGGGCGGCGGCGCTGGCACGCCATGTGCTGGTCGGCGGCGTCTTTCTGTGGTCGCTTCCCGGCTCGCTGGGCTATATCCAGTTTCTTTGGCGCGAGCACACGCCGGTGCTCAATCTGCCGCTCGATCTGGTTTATTCCTGTTTCGGGTTGTTTCTCGTCGCCGTCATCGTCCGCTCGTTTCTCAGCGTGAGAAGGCTCGTCGGCTCGCGCTGGTCGAACGAAATCTGAAAATAGAGGACGCCCCGTGTCGGAAGGGCTGTGGGTCTTGCTCGGCGTCTTCACGCTGGCGGCGGTACTCGGCGCACCGCTGGGGCTCGGCATGCTCACAGCCGGCTATGTCTACCTGATTTCGACCCATCAGGACGTCGGCCTCGTCGTCGATCAGACGATGAACGGTCTCTATAACAGCTATCTGCTGATCGCCGTGCCGATGTTCATCTTCGTCGCCAACATCATGAACGCAAGCGGGGTGATCGAGCGGTTGATGCGGTTCGGCGCGGCCATGGTCGGCCATCTGCCCGGCGGCTTGGCGCAGGTCAACGTGGTCACCAATCTGATCTTCTCCGGCATGAGCGGCAGCGCCGTTGCCGACGCGTCGGGCCCCGGCCTGGTGCTGGCCCGCATGATGGCGAAGCAGGGCCATTATCCGCGGGGTTTTGCGGCGGCGACATCGGTTGTGTCGGCGACATTGGGGCCGCTGATGCCCACCTCTATCCCGATGATCTTCTACGCGCTCATCGCCAATGCCTCGGTCGGCGCCATGTTTCTCGGCGGTCTCGTGCCGGCCGGCTTGATGGCGCTGTCGCTGATGGCTGTCATCGCCGTCATGGCGCGCCGCCGCGACTTTCCCCGCGAAAAGCGCACAAACTGGCCGCAGATCCCGGCGGTGCTGGGCCATGCGCTGCCGGCGATCGCGCTGCCCGGAATTCTGCTCGGATTGATTTATTCCGGCGTCACCACGCCGACCGAAGCGGCGGCCATTGCCGCGACTTACGCCTTGCTGCTGGCGCTGATTGTCTATCGCACACTGAGCCTGTCGCAATTACTGGCCGTCATATCCGACACGGTTCGGGCGACGGCGATGATCGCGCTGATCATGTCCGGCGCCTTCGTCTTTAATTACGCGGTTGCCAACGAGGGCGTGCCGCAGCTCATCCAGAGCACGTTCCTGCAATGGAATTTGCGGCCGACCGCGTTTTTGCTCTGCGTCGATCTTTTGATGCTGCTGCTCGCGGTGGTGCTAGACGAAGTGACGATCCTGTTGGTGATCGTGCCGCTACTGGTGCCGATCGCGCAAGGACTCAACATCAATCTCATTCATTTCGGCATCGTGGTGGTGCTCAATATGATGGTCGGCCTGACGTTACCGCCGCACGGCCTCTTGTTGTTCGTCATGAGCGGGCTCACCCGCACCCCGCTTGCCGAGATTTTCCGTGAAATGCCGCCTTTCATCCTCGCCATGCTGGCCATCGTCATCGCCGTGACGCTCGTCCCGGAGATCGCCCTCTGGCTGCCGCGAGTGGCGGGGCTGCTCAACTAGCGCAAGTTTTCCTGCGCCTTGGCCTCATTCCACAGCGCGTCCATTTCGGCGAGCGTGGATTGTTCCGGCGATCTCCCGCGTGCTGCGAGCGCGCGCTCGATAGCCGCGAAGCGGCGTTCGAATTTACGGTTGGTCTGCCGTAACACCGCCTCCGGGTCGGCGCGAAGATGGCGCGCCAAATTGACAACGGCGAACAAAAGATCGCCGACTTCGGCCGCGGTCGCTGCATCATCGCGCTCGGCGCGATCAAGCTCGGCTTCGATCTCGTCGGCTTCCTCACGGATCTTGCGCAACACCATGCGTGGATCGTTCCAGTCGAAGCCAACCTTGCTCGCCTTGGCTTGTAATTTGAGCGCGCGTGTCAGGGCAGGGAACGCCACCGGCACGCCGGCGAGCGCGCCTTCGTCCGCTGCTGAACCTTTTCGGGCGGCCTTTTCCTCAGCTTTGATGCGCTCCCAAAGCCCCTCGACGGCCTGCGGTGTGTGCTCGCGCTCGTCACCAAAGACGCGCTCGTTACCAAAGACATGGGGATGGCGGCGGATGAGCTTTTCGGTGATGCCCTGCACCACATCGCCAAAATCGAAGGCGCCCTGTTCCTGCGCCATGCGCGCATGGAAGACCACTTGCAGGAGGAGATCGCCCAGTTCCTCGCGCAAATCGGTCAAATCGCCGCGCGCGATGGCGTCGCCGACCTCGTAGGCTTCTTCCAGCGTATAGGGCGCAATGGTCGAGAAATTCTGCGCCAGATCCCACGGACAGCCGGTTTTGGGCGTGCGCAACGCCGCCATGATATCGAGAAGCCGCGCGATGTCGCGGGAAGGGATCATCACCGAATCCTGTTGAGGCCTCGTCTGTACCCGCAGACCCTAACAGATCGGATGAACAGCCGCGACCGACGCCGGCGCCCACGCATCGGACGAAGAGGTGGAGCGGGGTTGCAAACCAACGTCGGCGCGACGACCTTGGTTCGATCCTCCTATTCGACCATGAGGTCAGTCGATGCCGGTTTCAGTCTATGTTCAGAGCGCGGTTTTCTTCCTCCTGGCGGCAGCGGCGCTGTTTGCTTCGGCCGGCACGCTCGCGATCGCGGTCTTTTGGGTTTATCTCGCCATTTTGGCGGCTATCCTCGTCGCCTCGTTCCTGTTGCTCGACCCCGATCTGGCGCGCGAGCGGATGCGGCCGGGCGGCAAGAAGCCGCCGCTGGCGCTGCGGCTGTTCTCCGGCGTCATGGTGCTGCATTGGATCATCGCCGGGCTCGACCGCGGCCGCTTCCATTGGAGCGATACCGTTCCGCTCTGGCTCCAGATCCTGGGCTTGGTCGCGCTCGCCGGCAGCTACGCTTTTTGTATCTGGGCGATGCGGGTGAACCGGTTCTTTTCTTCGGTGGTGCGCATCCAAACCGACCGCGGCCAACATGTCGTGATGACCGGACCTTACGCGGTCATCCGCCACCCGGGTTACCTCGCGGGCATCGTCGTCGTGCTGGCCAGCGGTGTCGCGCTCGGGTCTTGGATCGCGACTGCATTCCTTGCCGTTCCGACGCTGCCGTTCCTTTTCTACCGCGTGATCACGGAGGATCGCGTTCTACAAGCCGAGCTTCCGGGCTACCGGGATTACGCCCAACGCGTCCGCTGGCGGCTCGTTCCGGGCCTTTGGTGAAAGGGCGCAGGGATTTAGCTCAAACTTTAAATGCGGTCCGACAACCCACGATTCGCATAAGACATATTATGGAATATCTCCAGATACCCCAGGTTTACGGGCTTTCTGAAACCGCAAACGTCATCCCATCGAAAGCAGGCACGACGTGCACAGGCAATTTGCCGCGAAGCACCTCGTAATCGAGATCGGCGTGCAGGTTGGTCAGGATGGCGCGGCGCGGCTTGAGCCGGTCGATCCATGTCAGCGCATCGTCCAGCGAGAAATGGCTTGGATGGGGCCGGTAGCGCAACGCGTCCACAATCCAGACGTTGAGGCCCGCCAAGGCGCCAACGCTCTCCGGCGGCAAGCCGCTTAGATCGGCCGAGTAGGCAAGCTTGCCGAAACGGAAGCCGAGGGAGGCAATGTCGCCGTGCTCCTGGCGAAACGGCAACGCGACGACAGGGCCGCCCTGCCCCTCGATGGTCACCTCCGTGCCGGCCGTAAGCCGGTGCTCGGTCACGATCGGCGGATAGTCGCTGCCGGGCGGCGATTTAAAGCAATAGCCGAATTTGACATGTAGCGACGCCGCGGTCGGCTCGTCGAGATAAACATCAACGCGCCGCCGCTGCTTGAGGAAGAAAGCGCGCAAGTCGTCGATGCCGTGGGTGTGGTCGGCGTGCTCATGGGTGTAGAGCACGCCGTCGAGCCAATCGACGTCGGCATCGAGCATCTGTTCGCGCAAGTCCGGCGAGGTATCGACAAGGACGCGCGTCGCACCGCCGTTCGCGCCGGAGCGCTCCACCAAGAGCGAGGTGCGGCGGCGCCGGTTCTTGGGATTTTGCGGATCGCAATCTCCCCAGCCCAGAGCCGGCCGCGGCACGCCGCCGGAAGAGCCGCAGCCGAGAATGGTGAATTTCAGCGTCATCGGCGAAAATCGCTTCGGAGTTATGCGGCCGAGGATTTTGTTTGCGCAGACTGCATAAATTTGTCTGCGTCGGCGGATCGCGGCACTTTGCTGAATAAGCCAAAGAAGTTTGCAGTCGTCTGTTGCGCTATCTCGTCGAATGACACGCCGCGCGTCTCCGCGAGGACTTTCGCGGTCTCGACCACGAAAGCCGGCTCATTGCGCTTGCCGCGATGTTTTCCCGGCGCGAGATAGGGCGCATCGGTCTCGACCAGGATGCGGTCGGCCGGCAATTCGGCGGCAATCGCGCGCAACGCCGTGGAATTCTTAAACGTCAAAATGCCGGTGAAGGACACAAAATGCCCGAGCGCGACCGCGCGGCGAGCCAGTTCGCGCCCGCCGGTGAAACAGTGCAGCACGGCCGGGAAGGTGCCCTTCCCGGTCTCCTCTTCGAGAATCCGAGCGGTATCGTCGTCGGCCTCGCGCGAATGAATGACCAGCGGCAGCCCCGTCTCGCGCGCCGCCGCGATATGGGTGAGAAAGCCGCGCTCCTGCGCTTCGCGCGGCGAGTTGTCGTAGTGATAGTCGAGCCCCGCCTCGCCGAGTGCCACGACTTTGGGGTGCCGCGTGCGGGCAACGAGATCGGCCGTCGTCACGTCGAGCTCTTCATGCGCGTAGTGCGGATGCGTGCCGACCGAGCAGAACACGTCTGGGAAACGCTCGGCGATGGCGAGTAAATCGGGCAGCCGCGCCACGCGCGTGGAAATGGTCACCATGCGCTCGATCCCGACCACACGGGCACGTGCAACCACGGCGTCGAGCTCTGTGGCAAAATCTGGGAAATCGAGATGGCAATGGCTGTCGATGAGCATCATTTTCTTTTTGCTATTGGGCCTCGCGGGTTTCTGGCTCGACATAACGCGGGAAAATCGCCGCCGGCCTCGGCAGCGTCGCACCTGCGGCGATGCGATGCTTGCCGCCGAGGAACGCGAACGTCCGTTCGTCTGCCGGTACCGCCAAAAGATCGAGCAGCTTTGCGGCCGAACCCGGCATAAATGGCAACGCCAAAATCGCAATCTGGCGTAAAACTTCCGCGGTGACGTAGAGCACCGTGCCCTGCCGCGGCGGATCGGTCTTGGCCAACGCCCACGGCGCTTCGCCCGCGAAATAACGGTTGGCCTCCGCAACTACGGCCCACACCGCATTGAGCACCTGGTGCAGTTGCTGCGTCGCCATCGCGTCGCGCGCCTTGCCGATCAGCGCGTCGGCGGCGCTCAAGATTGCCTTGTCGTTATCGCTCCATGCGCTGGGCTGCGGCAGCACGCCGCCCAAGCCCCGCGCCACCATCGTCAGCGAGCGCTGCGCCAGATTGCCGAGGTCGTTGGCAAGATCGGCATTGATGCGGTTGACGATGGCCTCGTGGCTGTAGTTGCCGTCCTGGCCGAACGGCACTTCGCGCAGCAGGAAATAGCGCAGCGGATCGACGCCATAAGCGTCGGCCAGTGCGAACGGATCGATCACGTTACCGACCGATTTCGACATTTTCTCGCCGCGGTTGAACAAAAACCCGTGCGAAAAAACGCGCCGCGGCACCGCGATCCCGGCCGACATTAGGAATGCCGGCCAATAGACGGCGTGGAAGCGCACGATGTCCTTGCCGATGACGTGGAGATCGGCCGGCCAGTATTTCTTGAATTTCTCGCTGTCGGTATCGGGAAAGCCGACCGCGGTGATGTAATTGGTCAGCGCGTCGACCCACACATACATGATGTGCTTGTCGTTGCCGGGAACCTTGATGCCCCAGTCGAAGGTGGTGCGCGACAGCGACAGATCCTGCAGACCGCCACGGACGAAGCTTGCAACCTCGTTCATGCGCTCCTTCGGCAGCACGAAATCGGGCACCTCGCTGTAGAGCTTGAGCAGAGGCTCGGCGTATTTCGAAAGCCGAAAAAAATAGCTTTCCTCCTCGACCCATTCGACCGGCGTGCCATGCGGGCCGACGCGCTGGCCCTTTTCGTCGAGCCGCGTTTCGCTTTCGTCGTAATAGGCTTCATCGCGTACCGAATACCAGCCAGAATATTTGTCGAGATAGATGTCGCCGTTCGCCTGCATGCGCTGCCAAATCGCGACCGAAGAGGCGTGGTGACGCGCTTCGGTGGTGCGGATGAAATCGTCGTTCGAGCACTCGAACCTTTTTACCATGGCCTGGAAGCGCGGCACGTTGCGCTCGACCAATTGCCGCGGCGTGAGATTCTCCTTGGCCGCCGTCTGCAGCATCTTGATGCCGTGCTCGTCGGTGCCGGTGAGGAAGAACACGTCGCGGCCGTCGAGCCGTTGAAAGCGCGCGATCGCATCGGTGGCGATCGCCTCATAGGCGTGGCCGATATGCGGCGCGCCATTCGGATAGGCGATCGCGGTGGTGATGTAATAGGGCTTGCTAGGCATGAAGGGTTCGTATCAACCGCGCGTGGCCTCGGCAAGCAAGCCGAAAACACTGAAAACCAGCGGCTTTCGTTCCAAATTGTAGATTTCGGCATCGCGCACTGCCGCATTGATGCTTTCCGACGCGTCGGCCAAGCGGTGGGCGCGGTCGAGCGCGTTCTGCTCCCGGTAAACGCGCTGCGACAACCAGGTATTGACGGTATCGATGAAGGCGGCGAGCGGCTCAGGATCGGTGCCGGCCAGCGCTTCGCCGAGCGCGTGCAAGGCCTTCGGGTCGAGCGCCGGCAGCCGGTCGAGAAGACCGAGCGCGTGCTGGCGCAACGCCAACGCGCCTTCGTCGAGAAATGCCAGCGCGCGCGCCACCGAACCATCAGCAGCCGCGGCCGCTGCGGCAAGGTCGGGATCGTCCGCCGCCCATCCGGTCCCGGCCGCAAGCGCGGCCGCGACGTCGGCCTCACTGAGGGGCCGTAGCGTCAAGATGCGACAGCGCGAGCGCAACGTCGCCGGCACGCGCGCCGCGGAATGGCTGACTAGGAGCAACAGCGCGCGCTCCGGCGGCTCCTCGAGGATTTTCAACAGCGCATTGGCCCCGGCGCGGTTCAATTCGTCGACCGCATCGACGATGGCGATGCGCCAGCCGCCCTCGCCCGCCGTCGAGCCGAAAAAAGTCACCGTCTTACGGATGTCCTCGACCGCAATCTGCTTGTGCAGCACGCCTTTGTCGTTGAGCGTGCGCTCGATGACGAGGAGATCGGGCTGGGCCTGGGCGGCAATCCGGCGCGCCACCGGATGCTTGGCATCGACGAACAGCGAGGTCGCCGCCGCAACCTCGGGCGCCGCCGGATCCGGATGCGCTAACACGAAGCGCGCCAAGCGGTAGGCCAGGGTCGCCTTGCCGATACCCTGCGGTCCCGCTATCAGAAAGGCGTGCGGCACCCGGCCGGACCGATAAGCGGTGAGCAAGCCGGCCTCGGCGGGTGATTGGCCGAACAGGACGGTGGTGGCGCGCGGATGCGGCGCTTGGTCGATATCGTGGTCGTCGTCGGTCGCGCGCGGGCTCACGACGCCCCAACTTCGCTGCACCGGCGTTCGCCGTGCACCGGGAATGTGAGCGGATCGAGCCGGGTGCCGACGGCGTTCCAGATTTTCCGCGCTACCGCTTCCTTGGGCGCGCTGGCATCGATCAGGACGCAGCGTGCCGGCTCCGCGGCGGCAATCGCAAGAAAGGCGTCGCGCAGTTTTTGATGAAATTCCACGTTCTCCGCCTCGAAGCGGTCGGGTGCGGCCTCGCCGCGGCGCAATTTTACGCGTTCGAGGCCGAGCTCAACCGGCACGTCGAGCACCAGAGTGAGGTCGGGCCCGAGATCGCCGATCGACACACGCTCGAGGCCTTTGATCAGCCGCTGATCGACTTGGCCGAGGATGCCTTGATAGACGCGCGTGGAATCGGCAAAGCGGTCGCAGACCACCCATTTGCCGGCTTTGAGCGCCGGCAGGATCGTGCATCGCACGTGGTCGTCACGCGCCGCCGCAAACAGCATCGCTTCGACGTCCGGCCCGAACGGCTTTGCCGCGCCCGAGAGTAGGACGTGGCGGATAATTTCGGCGCCGGGCGAGCCACCCGGCTCGCGGGTCAAATGGACGGCAAGGCCAAGCGCTTCCAGGCGCAGCGTTAGCATCGCGGCCTGTGTCGACTTGCCGGTGCCCTCGCCGCCTTCGAAGGTGATGAACTTGCCTCGCATCGCCAAACCTGTAAGCCCGCGTACCGCGCCCCTCTATGCGCAGAAATAACAAATAACTACAACCGCTTACGTCAATTTCCACAACCACAATATAGGAAACGCGGAGGCTGGTGAGGGCAATATAAGGAGCCGCAGCGTCTCGCGCACGTACCAGACTTACAGCTTGGCCACACCAGCACGCAAAAGGCCGATGATCAGTTCGGTGGCGCCGTCCATGGCGCGCTGGGTCATGCTGCCTTTGCCGACGTCGGCAGCGGCCTGCAGCGGCACATCGAGCGCCAGATCGTCGCCGCGCCACACTTTTAGCTCGGCAATGGTCTGGCCTTTGACGATCGGCGCCGGCACCGGTCCGGTATAGACGATGCGTGCATTGAGCCGCTCGCTGTTATCGCGCGGTACCATCACTTTGATCAGGCCGGGACCAACCAGCGGCACGTAGCCCTGTGCGCCGCCGAATACCTTGGCCTCGCCGACGGTCTGGCCTTCGGCGAACAGAACCCGGGACTTGAAGCCGTGAAATCCCAAATCCAGCAATTTGCGCGCCTCGTCGGCGCGCTCCTTGTCGGTCTTTGCGCCGGTCACCACCACGATCAGGTGTAGATTGTCCGTCACCGCGGAGCCGACCAGATTGAATCCGGCTTCCTTGGTCTCGCCGGTTTTCAGTCCATCGGCGCCGATGCCCATGCCCAACAGCGGATTACGGTTCTCCTGGTGGATATTGTCCCAGGTGAAATCGCGCTGGGCGAACAGCGGATAGAAATCGGGATAGGTCTGGATAATGTGACGGGCGAGTTCCGCCATGTCGCGCGCGGTGACGCGCATATTGGGATCGGACAGGCCCGTCGCATTGGTGAAGGTCGAATTCTGCAGGCCGATCTCGCGCGCTCGCTTGGTCAAGAGCTGACCGAACGCGGTTTCGTTGCCGGCGAGCGCCTCGGCGACCGCAATGCAGGCATCATTGGCGGAATCGACGATGATGCCTTGGATCAGGTCCGACACCTTGACTTGGCTGTGAATGGCCGCAAACATCGTGGAGCCGTGCGACGGCGCTCCGCCTTTGCGCCAGGCGTTTTCGCTGATGGTGTAGGTGTCGTCGAGCTTGACGCGGCCCTGCTTGATCTCGTTGAACAGATATTCCACCGTCATCAGCTTGGCGAGGCTTGCCGGCTCGACAGGCTGCTCAGCGTTTTTCTCATACAATATGCTGTCGCTCTCCGGATCGAGCAGGATCGCGCTCGGCACGCTGGTTTGAAACCCGCCCTCGGCGGGCTTCGGCGCGGTAGGAGGCGCCGCCGCGTGCGCAGGCGTGATCCCGACGGCCGGTACGAAGCCGAATCCCAGCGCAGCGGCGAAGATAGCGACCATGATCGCGGTGACGAGCGACCGCAGTCCCCTCCCCGATATCGGCCGATAGCGCTCTCGCAAACCCGCCTCCAATTCGCGCTCGCCACTCTGTATCCCGCGCCGATTAGGGCGCACGCAAGCCCGCGATGAGGCACTGTGAAAATGCCGCGGCTCGACTTCACCTAAGATGTAACCCAAGGGTCAGTAAAGTCCGCGACCATTGAGGAATTGGGCGGTGCCATCGGCGCCGGAGGGGGGATCGTCGAGCGACGTCGCACCTGTGGTCGCGGGAGAATATGACGCGTCGGTAGCGGTCAGAACGGGAAAGGCGCTGGCAAGCCGTTCATGGCGAACCGGCGGCGGCTGGTCGGGGAAAGCGGGCACCGGCGGCATTGCCGCAAGCCGTACGTCCCACGGTGCCGGTGCCGGCTCGTTTTCCCGCAGCGTCGACGCCAACACGCGGTCATCGGAGCCCTCTACCGGCGCCCGGCCGACATATTGCACCCGCACCCAGGCCAGCCCCCGATTGGTGAAGCCAAGCAGATGCGCGGCCCGCATCGAGACGTCGATAATGCGATTGTGCGCATAGGGACCACGATCGTTGACGCGCACGATCAGCGACCGGCCGTTGCTCAGGTTCGTCACCCGCACATAGCTCGGCAGCGGCAAAGTGGGGTGTGCGGCAGATATCGACGTGTCGTCGAAGATTTCGCCGTTCGCGGTGGCCCGGCCGTGGAAGTCGGCGCCATACCAGGAGGCGAGCCCCACTGCGTTGTAGTTCGGGTCCTCGTGCGGGACGTAGACGCGGCCGCCTACCATATAGGGCGAACCGACCCGATAGACCCCGCCGCCTTTGGGCACCGTCTCTCCCGGCGAAACCAGCCGGGCACTTGGCGAAACCCCGTAGCGGGCGTCGATATTGCCTTTGTTGGCGCAATTGACGACGAGGAGGCAAAGCATGCCGCAGGCGCCAAACTGCGCAAGTCGCCGCAATGCCGAGCTGAGCCGACCCCGCATTATCCCCGTCCCGAACGCAACTATATCGAATTCCAGCGTGGTCAGATTGTGGCCGATTTGGACAAGCGGCCTGCGATAGTGAACAGATCATTGCACAGTGGCGCACCGTGTTTTGCCCTCTGCCCGCGGCACAGGCAGATTGCTCAAAATCCACGGTTCGTTTTGCCGGTAGCTTTCTTCCTTCTCCGGGCTTAATTCCAAGCCGCTGCGGAAGGGTGGCCGAGTAGTTTAAGGCACCGGTCTTGAAATTCTAAGGCCGCCCTCCCTACCCGTTCTGTTCTATCCCAGAAAGTCCCATTTCATCGGCATTTCTTGCATGCCAGAGCGTTCGCTATCTGTTTCCATCACGGCCTGTCCCAGCTCGTTCGGTAGCAATTTGGGTAGCAACGATCGCTCTTTGTCCGCGTCGAAATCTGGTGCAATGCAGGAGCCCCAAGGGTCGCCATGACGCACAGTCTCACGCGTTGAACTCTACGACTTGGTCTGGTCGCAACCGATGCAAAGGCTCGCGAAGCAATTCGGCGTCTCGGATGTTGCGCTGGCGAAGGCTTGTCGTAGAGCCGGAATTCCGGTTCCCAAACGTGGCTATTGGGCGAAGTCGCAAGCCGGCAAAAGGGTGACTCGAATCCCGCTTCCACCGCGCGGTCCCGGGATATCGGACGACGTGACCGTGGGGGGCCGACGCTATCGCTGGAACGAGAGCTCCGACGAAGAACTGCACAATCCCATACCGCCACCGGCCAACTTTCCAGAAGAGATCGGGGAGACGCGCAAACGAGCATTGAAGACGATCGGGAAAATCAAAGTTCAGAGCATCCGCACCCGCTGATTGGAAGCGTGCTGGAAGAAGATAATAACCGACGCGAGAAGCAACGGACTTCACCCTCCCTTACTCCTGGGACAAACCGCTGTTCGAGGCGCAATGGGAACAGCGACGATTGCGAATTTTGAACGCATTATTCTGTGCCTTGGATGCTTCAGGCTTTGTTCCTTGGATGCGCGGCAAAGATGGGCGCGATCTTGGCATCCGTGTAGGTGGGCAATCGGTTCCGCTCAGACTTGAACGCAGCTCGGGACAGTCAGTTGCGGACATCCAAGCGGGGCTTGAAACAGTTGGCCGCCAACTCGGTTGCGAGTATTGCAAGACTTGGCTGACCGCCCGGCCAATTGCCGATCGTTGCCGTTATCTGGCGGACGAAAACCAAAATGTGCCGCAGGTCGGCGACCAGTCTTCTCGGCATCATGTTAATTTTTCACGGGCATTGGGGACGCGCTATTCGTACCGGGTCAGTCGGCATCCCGACCGACGAAGCGCAGCGAATTTTCCAAATAGTTGAGGACATGCACACCGCTATGCTCGATGGACTACGTCCCGGAGCGGATCTCCGTGCAGTAGGCCAGGCCGGCATCGCAAGCGGACTGCAACTTGGTGAGCAATTTCAATTCCGCGGCGGGTCATGCTCTAGGTCACAGCTACGAGGATCCTATCGGGTCGGCCGAATCTCACCAACCTTACGATCCAACCGCAAAGGTGCCCGCCGAGCCCCGCCTCGTTGAACCCGGCATGTTGTTTGAGGTCCATCCCAATCTATTCGTGGATGGATATGCCGGCGCCTCCATCGGCGACATGGTCTTAGTAACCGAGCAAGGTCCTGAGCTTTTAACGCGACATCCGCGAGACCTCCGTGTGTACTGAAGCCTTCTTATCGGAATCTACCAACCGCCACCTTATTGCTCCCACAGTTGATGTAGAATGTTGTGCCTGTCACCAAAAGGCCCAACGTTCCTCGGCGCATGCAATGCTATTTTTACAGTACGGCAAGCTTGAGCTTGATAGGCAATACGATCAGCGTGCGTGGGCGCCGAACGCGGCGGAAGTTATTCGCCGCTACACACAACGAAGTGAACAGGTGCGTGCCGAACTTGGCGAACCTGCGGTGTTTTCATATGGAGCGTCGTCCGTCGAGACTCTCGATCTTTATACGACCGGAGCTGCCGCTGCACCAATCCATATTTTTATCCATGGAGGAGCTTGGCGCCTGCTGAGTAAAAGGGACAGTTCCTTTGCAGCCGAGAATTTCGTTCGTTCGGGTGTCCATTTCATCGCACTCGACTTTGCGCAGCTACCTTCTGTTTCCCTTGGGGAAATGGTCGCACAGGTGCGGCATGCCGTGGCTTGGGTCTATGAAAATGCTCGCAAATTCGACGGGGACCCAGCTCAAATTCATATATCGGGTCATTCATCGGGTGGCCATCTAGCTGCCTGCGTAGCAGTGACCGATTGGACGTTAGAGTTTGGGCTACCGCGCGAAATTGTGAAAAGTGTGATTTGCGCGAGTGGCATTTATGATCTCCGGCCAGTGCGGCTGAGCGCGCGGAACGACTATGTCAAACTGGATGCCGAGACGGAGCAAATGCTGAGCCCTATCCGACACTTGGACCGCCTGTCGACTTCGGTTTTTCTTGCCTGCGGCTCTCGGGAGAGTGACGAATTCAAGCGCCAGAGTCGCGAATTTGCTGCAGCGCTGGGGCCGGCACTGGCACTGGCCGCGCCACACGCTGAATTGCAGGCGCTCAATCACTTCGAAGTTGCGGAAACCCTTGCAAATCCCGAGTATGGTCTGGGTCTCGCCGCCCTAAATCTGATCGGAACTCGCGGTAACTCCGCATGAAATCTATCGAGCCCCGGGGGTCTCACATGCCGTCGTTAGAGACGCTTGCTTCATTCGTGCAGCCAGCTCGCGTCAATCGGCAGATTTATTCGGACCCAGCCATCTTTGAGCTTGAGCTGCAGAGGATTTTCGGCGTTGCCTGGATCTATGTCGGCCACGAAAGCCAAGTGAAAAAGCCGGGCGACTATTTCCGCACCTTTATCGGTGGCAAACCGGTCGTACTGGTACGCGACGCCGAGGGTGAAATCAGGGTCATCCACAATCAGTGCGCCCACCGCGGCTCGCTTGTTGTCGCGAATGACACGGGCAATACCGACGAATTCCAATGCTGCTACCATGGCTGGACCTATCACCTAGACGGCCGGCTCAAGGCGGTGCCCTTGCAGACCGGCTATCCTCGCGACTTCGATCCAAAAAATCCTAAAACTGCGATGACGCCAGTGTCGCGCGTCAAAAGCTATCGTGGTTTTGTTTTTGCCAGCGAAACGAACGACGGACCAAGCTTGGAGGAATTCCTCGGCCACATGACGACTTCGCTCGACGACATGGTCGACCGCGCCCCCGATGGCGAGATCGAGATTGCGGGCGGCGTGTTCAAGCACGCGTATGACGGCAATTGGAAAATATACCTCGAGAACCTGTGCGACGCAGCCCATCCACTCTTCACGCATCGCTCCTCGATCGACGCGGCCCAGCACCAGTCGGATAAGGCCCATTCCGACGGCTCCGGCGAAATCGCCATCCGCCAGATGCGCCAGAATGGCGCTCCTTACAGTTTTTGGGAGACACAGGTCGGTATCTGGACCTATCCCAATGGCCATTCCTATCTCGGCGATTATCATGACGACGCCAAGTTGGTGGCGGCGCTCAAAGATCCAGTATTTCGCGACTACATCATGGCGCTAGAAAAGAAAAAGGGGAAGGAAGAAACACGGCGCATCTTGGAAGTCCGGCGATGGAACAGTAATGTCTATCCTAACCTATCTTTCATGAGTCAATTCCAACAGCTTCGCGTCGTGCACCCGATCTCCGTCAACCGCACCGTCGTCCACACCTATAATTTCCGTCTCAAGGGCGCCCCAAAACAGATGTTCCGCAATACGATCAGTTTCGCAAATACTGTGAACGGCACCGGCTCTTTGGTCCTGACCGACGATCTCGAAATCTATAATCGTATCCGCCTGGGCCTATCGAGTGAGGGCGCGGAGTGGATAGAAATCGGGCGCGGGCTTCTTAGCGATGTGCCTGACTTGTACGGCGGTCGGCGCGGGCAGAATTCGACCAGCGAGATATACATCCGCAACATGCTGGAGGCCTGGCTCGGTTACATGACCGGCCGCCGCAGCGAAGTTCGTGCCGCGTCTTAATCCGCTCATGGCAAAGAAGTCAAAACGCGCGCGCAAACCGGCGGCGGCGCACAACCGCCGGCCGACGGCGGGTTCTATCCGCATGACCGCAGGGCCATTGCTCGATCTTCGCCACTGCGAACAATTTCTGCTGCATGAGGCGCGACTTCTTGACGAGGGCAAATTCGATGATTGGCTCGGACTGTTCACGCCGGACGCCTGGTATTGGGTGCCGAGCGAGCCGGATCAGAGCGATCCATTCGAGACTGTGTCTCTGATCTATGACGATCGCCGCCTGCTTGAAACCCGCGTTCGCCGTCTTGCCAGTCCACGGATGTACTCGCAGGAGCCGCGGTCGCGCACAAGCCGAATTATCAGTAACGTCTCCGTCGAAGATAGCGGGGCAAATTTCTGCGAAGTGCGGTCCAAGTTTGTGATGATCGAGTACCGGCGCGAGCGGCAGCGCATTTTCGGCGGCACCGCGTCCCATCATTTGGTGCAGTCCGGCTCCCGTGTCATGATCGCTTGGAAACGTGTTGATCTCGTCAATTGCGACGCGCCGCTCGATGGCATCACAATTCCCTTCTGAGATCGGCGCTTCACGTACCCGTCGGCTGATGCAGCGCCGTGCGCGTGCGCTGCCGTACCAGCCACTTGGAACGGCCGGCAATGCCGAGTGCGAGAGCACGGACTGCTGGCGGCCATGTCGTGGGCAAACCGAGCCAATAAGAGATGCGCTGCGTATGCTCGGTAAGCGGCCGCTCGTTACGCTCCCATGTAGCGAGGGCAGTAATAACGTTGTTCTCACGTTCGAGATAGACCGCGAGTGACAGCGCATTCATCATCGCGCAGCCGCCGCCTTGGCCGATATTCGGAGGCAACGCATGCGCTGCATCGCCGACGATCGCGACGCACCCTGTTGACCAGCGTTTGAGCTTGATCAAGTCGAAACGGTCGTAACGGCCCTGGTCGCCGATGCGGTCGATCAGGCTTTCAAGATGCGGAAACCATCGTTTCCACTCGTCCTTAAGCACCGGCACGGCTTTGGCGGCAGCGTCGCTATCGAGCATTGTCAAAGCGATGTAGATGTCAGTTTCGCTGCACGGGGTGTAGAGCACGCGGCGGGAGCCAGACCAATATTCAATGGTCTTGGCGCCCTGGGTCACTCCCCGCTCCGAAGCCGTCTTGTCCATCAATAATCGTGTACAGCCGTCGACCAGATACTTCCGCTTTGCCAACAGACCCAGCGAGTCGCGCAGCCTTGAATTGCTGCCGTCGGCGCAGACAATCAGATCGGCTTTGAGCGTGCGCCCGTCCGCGAGCGCCAATTCGCCCGCAGGCGTTGCGCCCGTAGCCTCCGAACCGGTCACGATCGCGGCACCGCTGCGAGTAGCTGCGGCGGCGAGCGCGTTAATGACGTTCTGCCGCACCATAGAGAATACACGGCTGCCGACCCAGCGATGCATCGAGATCAATCGGTCGCGGCCGTCGCGAACCTCACGTGTATGGGCAAAGGGAGCCCCTTTTACCGCGGCGTCGTAGGCGCCGACCGATTCCAGAACGCGCAAACCGTTCTCATAAATGTAAATGCCGGCGCCTGTCGTGCGCAGGCGATCGGCTCGCTCGTGTACGCGCACGCTCCAGCCCCGCTGCGCCAGCGCGCACGCCGCCGTGAGACCGGCAAATCCGGCGCCGACGATCTCAGCAAACCGCCTGGTCATGGCATTGTCATGCCAAAATCGCAGTCCTCACGCCACTGCCCCAGCGGAAAAAGGCGGTGGCTCTTTCAAGTGGTGTGCGTATGATGAGCCCAAGGTGGATGATGGATTAGTGGAGACTTTCATGGCTCGTCTGCGTCACTTTGCCGTCTGCGTGAATGACCTTGAAAAGGCTGCAAAATTTTACGAAACCGTATTCGAGCTCAAACGCATCGACCGCGAAGATTTGGACATCGGCTCAGCGATTTATATGAGTGATGGCGTCATCAATCTCGCGCTGCTCAATTTCTCCACTGGAGTCGGCAGTAAGGCGTCGGACCTCAAAGATCCGAAGGGCTTCGTCGGCGCACATCATTTCGGCTTCCAGGTCGACGATCTCGCGGAAACTCAGAAGCGCATCGAAGCCAACGGCGGCAAATTCTTCTTCGACCTGGGCGACGAACGTCACGGCAATTTTGAGCGCAAGTTCAAAGATCCCGATGGCGTCATCTTCGATATTTCGAGGAATGGCTGGCAGGGCACCGACAGCTACAAGAAGTAGTCGATTACTCGACAAACTGATTGGTATAAAGATCGTCGATGGGCGATTTTTTCTGGATGATACCCTTAGCAAAATAAAAGTCCTGCAAATGGGCGAGCCGTTGCGGATCGATGGCGCCCAGCACTTTTTGTCCTGGATAGACCAACTTGTCGTAATAACCGAACGCCTCTTTGACTTGGCCTTCCTTGCCGTTCCACTCGGGGACGAACTTCACAAAATCGGTCGCCGCCGTCGTCGGATCGTCCATGATGTCTTTCATGCCGTGCAGCGCCGCCTTGACGAAGGCGCGAACCATATCGGGCCTGGTCTTGATGACCTGATCGGATGCCGCGATAGCTTGGGCCATGTGCGGAAAGAACTCGTCGGTTGGTATCACTGTTACCGCAACGCCGGCAGCTTCAACCGGCGGTATCCAATCTGGCACGCCCGCCATGCCGACCGACTTTCCACTGGCGACCATTTGCCATACGCCGACTGGCCCCGCAGCCTGGATGTCAACGTCGTCTTTGGTCAAGCCCGCGCTCGCCAACAATCCAAGCAGCGCGTAGAAAGTCGTGTCCTGATACGACATGACCGTAATAGTCTTGCCTTTCAGGTCGGCCGGCTTGCTGATGCCGGAGTCCGAACGGACTACGAGCTGCATAAATCCCTTGCCGCCGAATACTGCGACCATTTTCACCGGGACACCGTTCTGCCGGACGATGATTGGAGCGTCGGCCACGATCCCGCCAATCGGCACATTGCCGGCGCCGACCTCCTTGGCGACATCGACGCCGCCGCGCCCAACTGCATAGCTCACGTCGAGGCCGGCTTGGGAGAAATACCCCTTGCCTTTGGCAAGCTGTATGGGCCCAAAGGCCGGCAACAGAGGCGGCGCGGGGAAAAGATAGGTGATCTTTTCATCTGCGCGCGCCGGCGACGTAAGGCTTATGACACCGAGGCCAAGTGCCGCACCAGGAATTCCCTGAAGCAAATGACGCCGAGAAAAGCTATGCGCGCGATCGACCATTCTTGGCTCCTTCATCGGCGGCCACGAGACGAGATGCTGTCGCAGTGGCCGCTGCCCTATCGGCGATCCCGGTCTTTGGCAGTATACTCGTGATATCTGGGCGGCGACACTTGCGCAATCGGCCCAAACAGCTAGGTCTGAGCCGGATTGGCGGTCGAATTTCTCATGTCGGTTGTCCGCCTCGAATATCGCAATGTGACGATGCGCTTTGCGCGCAGCGATGGCCGCGGTGCGCTCACGGCGCTCAGTAGCGTGAGCTTTGAGGTACACGACGGTGAGGTGGTCTCGCTCATCGGCCCAAGCGGCTGCGGCAAAAGCACACTCCTTAATATTGGGTCCGGCCTGGCGGCGCCGAGCGACGGCCTCGCTTTTGTCGACGGGGAGCGCATCGAAGGGGCCAATGCCCATGTCGCCTTCATGTTGCAGAAGGACTTGTTGCTGCCGTGGCGCACCGTCACAGAGAACGTGATGCTGGGAGTCGAAATCCAGCACGTGCGGTCGGCCGAACGAAGGCTCCGCGCGCGGCGACTCCTGGACAATTTCAATCTCGCCGAGTTCTCGGGTCACTATCCGCATCAGTTGTCTGGCGGCATGCGCCAACGCGTGGCGCTGGCACGCACGCTTGCCGTCGACCCGCATGTGCTGCTGCTCGACGAACCCTTCTCGGCGGTCGATGCTCAAACCAGAATGGTCTTGCAGCGAGACCTAGCGCAGACGCTGAGCAGGGCGCGCAAGACCGCGCTTTTGATAACGCATGATTTGTTGGAAGCCGTGACGCTGTCGGATCGCGTTCTGGTCATGAGCGCACGTCCCGGAACCATCATCGACGAAATCGCGATCGATCTGCCGCAACGCGACGACCCGATCGCTAGACGGCGTGAGCCCAGAGTGAACGATTACGTGGCGCGACTTATGGACCGTCTCGATATCGGTCATGCCGTCATCGAGAAGCAAGCGGCCGGCGGCGCGATATGAGCAATGGTCACCGTGGCTCACTCATCCGCAATGGAACGCTAGCGAGCGTGCTATTGCTCGCTGTTTTCCTGGCGGCTTGGCAATGGGGGCCTGGTCTTTTCGGCATTCCGACGTTCATCGTTCCGCCATTGTCCATGGTCGCGCGTGAATTCGTGCATGCCTGGCAATTCGATCATCTGTTATTTCACACCGGCGTCACCGTCGCTGAGGTTCTGGCCGGCTTCATTCTCGGCAGCCTGCTTGGCGCTTTGGTCGGTTATCTGCTCGGAATGTCGCCGACCGCAGAGTTCGCCCTTTCGCCATATATCCTCGCTCTGCAGATCGCACCCAAGGTCGCATTTGCGCCATTGTTCATTCTTTGGATGGGATTTACGGTCTATCCCAAAATCCTTGTCGCGATACTGATCGTATTCTTCCCGGTGATGGTCAACGTGCTGACCGCGATCCGCGGCGTCGACCCCGATCTGATCAATTTGGCACGCTCGTTCAAGGCGACGCGCGCGCAGATCTTCTGGAAAATCGAGTTTCCGACCTCGATGCCTCCGATGTTCGCCGGACTGCGCATCGGAGCGACGCTTGCCGTGGTCGGCGTCGTCGTCGGCGAGCTGGTAGGTGGCAATATGGGCTTAGGCTATTTGCTCACTTTCGGCGAGGGTCAAGCCGACACGCCGATGGTCTTTGTCTCGATCGTGATGCTGACCTTAGTCGGCGGGATCGCATATCTCGGGGTCATCCTCGCCGAGCGGCGCGTATTGCATTACCTGCCGGCCCAAACGACACGCCGCAGCTTCTAGTGCGTGTCTTTCGGGAAGTGCTCGGCGTGCCAGTCGGCTTCGAGATTGGGATTGATCTTGCCATCGATCACAAATGCGCCCGGTGCCCCCTCGGCGATCCAGGCCTTGACCGGCGCTAGATCGGCAAGCGTGCGCACCGTGGCCGCGCGGGCGCCATAGCCGCGGGCAATGGCTGCAAAATCGGTCTCCGGGAATCGCACGATATCGGTCGAAAAACCCTGACGGCCGAAATAGTGTACCTCCGCCGCGTACGAGCTGTCGTTATAGACGAGGACGCACAGGCGGAGCTTAAGCCGAATGGCGGTTTCGAAATCCGATATCGACATCATGAAACCGCCGTCACCCGCGCCGAGCACCGCTAGCTTCCCGGGATTAGCAACGGCAAGCCCGATGACCGAAGGCAGACCAAGCCCGACCGACTGGAAGGAATGGCTCAGACACGAGGCGCGCGCGTTGGGCACGCGCAAATAGCGGGGCACCCAGCCGCAGAAGTGCCCGGAATCCGAGGCCACGACACGGTCCGCCGGCAGAAGTGCGTCGACCGCTTTGCTCAATGTGCGCGGATCAATGAATTGGGCATTCGATTCGTCCGGGTGCGGAAAATGATGATTATCGCCGGCACGAATGCGATCGCGCATGGCGTCGCTGCGGCGGCCCGGCTTGGCAGACTTCCGGCCCCCGAGCTCGATAAGCAAAGCCTCCGCCGTTACACGTGCGTCGCCATGCACGGCGTGCTGGATCGGCATCTGATAGCCGAGCTTCGGCCCCTCAATATCGACCTGCGCGACCACCGCGCCAGGCGCGATCAACTTGCCCCTCTTTGTCGTCCATTGCGTGAAGCTTGCACCAAAGCCGAGAATGAAATCGCTCTCGGAAATCAATTCGTCGGCGACGGGCGAGGAAAAGCCGCCGCTGATGCCGAGTGACCAAGGATTCCCGGAAAACAGGCCATGGCCGCATACCGAGGTCGCCAGCAGCCCGCCGACGCGATCGGCCAGCGCCAGCAGCGCCGGCTCGGCATCCGAGATCACGGCGCCGCGGCCGCCGAGAATGAGCGGGCGCTGTGAGCGAGCGAGCGCCTCGGCGAGATCCTTGATCCCCTGCGGATCGGGATGCAGCCGGCCCGGCCCCGGCGGCAATTCGAGCGGCGGCAAATTGCTGGCGAGCGTCGCGTTCTGCACGTCGAGCGGCATGCTCAGCACCACGGTCTGACGATCGCGCAAGGCGCGCGCCACCGCGCGCTGCGTGTCCTCGCGCGCGGACGCCGGCGTATGCAGCCGTTCAGAAACCGCGCCGACTGCGCGCACCATCTCGGACTGTTCGATATAGAAATTATTCTTCACCGCACCGGTCGGCACGTCACCGGCCAGCACCACAAGCGGCGTCCGGCTTTTTGCCGCCTCGCCGATCCCTGTCAGCGCATTGGTCAGTCCCGGGCCGGAATGAACGCTGACCAGGGTCAGCTCGCCAGTCGCTTTGGCGTAGGCGTCGGCCATGCTGGCGGCGTTGCATTCGTGACGCGCACAAATCAGCTCGATACCATTCTCGACGAGCGCATGAGATACCTTGAAATTTGCGGTGCCGAGTAGACCAAAACAGCGCCGCGCACCATAGCCGGCAAGGTCACGCCCGACGACCGAAGCGACCGTTGGATTCTCGCTCATTGTCACGCCTTCGACCTCGTTGCCAGCGCAAAAACCCCAAGCAATACAAGACTATGATGGCATAGGGTGGCCCCAAGCGGAAGGCGGGCGCGAGCTTGAGGACAAACCTTCATACTTAAATGTTCAAGCTTGAAACAATTCACCAGCGATGCCATCCTGAGGTGATGAACAAGTAAGGCGGCATCACATGAAGATTGCTTGCCTCGGCGGCGGCCCGGCAGGGCTCTATTTCGCGATCAGCATGAAGTTGCGCGACACCGCGCACGACATCACCGTGTTCGAGCGCAACCTGCCGGACGATACATTTGGCTGGGGCGTGGTCTTCTCCGACGAGACATTCGACAACATCACCGCCAACGATCCGGTCAGCGCTGCGGCGGTCCGCGCCCATTTCGCCTACTGGGACGACATCGCGGTGCACTATCGCGGTCAGAGAATCGTATCGAGCGGCCACGGTTTTTCCGGCATCGCGCGTAAGAAGCTGCTCATGCTGTTGCAACAGCGCGCCAGCGCGCTTGGCGTGAAACTGGTTTTTCGAACCGAAATCGCCAGCGCCGGGGAACTTGCCGAAAACTACGATCTCGTCGTCGCGGCGGATGGCTTGAATTCCAAGACACGCGCCGAATTCGCGAACTATTTCCAACCTGCCATCGACAAGCGCAAGAACAAATTCGTTTGGCTCGGCACCAATCAGAAGTTCGATGACGCGTTTACTTTCATCTTCGAAGAAACCGAGCACGGCTGGGTCTGGGCGCACGCTTATCAGTTCGACACCGACACCGCGACGTTTATCGTCGAATGCTCCGAGGCGACATGGGAGAAGTTCGGTTTCGGCGCGATGAGCCAAGAGGAAAACTGCCGTGCCTGCGAACGCATCTTCGCCCGATATCTCGACCGCCATCGCCTGTTGTCGAATGCGGGGCATATCCGCGGCTCGGCCTGGCTGAACTTTCCCCGCGTGCTTTGCCAGAAGTGGTCGCACCGGAACGTCGTTCTGATGGGCGATGCCGCCGCCACGGCGCATTTTTCGATCGGCTCGGGAACTAAGCTTGCCATGGAGAGCGCGGTCTCGATGGCGAGCTATTTGCACACCGAGCCGACCATGCAGGCGGCGTTCGCGAAATACGAGAATGAACGCCGCGCCGAGGTGCTGCGCCTACAATCGGCGGCACGAAATTCAATGGAATGGTTCGAGGATGTCGAACGCTACCTTCGTCTCGATCCAGTGCAGTTCAACTACTCGCTGCTGACGCGTTCGCAGCGCATTAGCCACGAGAACTTGCGGCTGCGTGACAGAAATTGGCTTGAAGCGGCGGAGGCTTGGTTTCAACGGCTTGCCGGGGCCGGCGACAACAAGGTGCGGCGGCCGATGTTTGCGCCATTCAAGCTACGCGATATGCAGCTGAGAAATCGCATTGTCGTGTCGCCGATGGCACAATACAAGGCGGTCGACGGCTGTCCAACGGACTGGCATCTCGTTCATTACGGCGAGCGAGCCAAGGGCGGCGCCGGTCTCGTCTGCATCGAGATGACATGCGTTAGTCCGGAAGGCCGCATCACGCCCGGTTGCACCGGCATGTATGCTCCGGCGCACGAAGCGGCGTGGAAGCGCATTGTCGATTTTGTACACCGCGAAACCGACGCAAAAATCTGCTGCCAACTCGGCCATTCCGGCGCCAAGGGCTCGACTCAGCTCGGCTGGGAGGAAATGGATGCGCCGCTCAAAGACGGCAACTGGCCGGTCATTTCCGCGTCTGCGACATCATGGTCAGAACGCAACCAGCGCGCCCACGCGATGGATCGCGCCGATATGGATCGCGTGCTCCATCAGTTCATCGCCGCTGCCGAGATGGCGCAACGCGCCGATTTCGACCTGCTCGAAATCCATTGCGCGCACGGCTATCTGCTGTCTTCTTTTATTACGCCGCTGACCAACCGGCGCAGCGACGAATACGGCGGCTCGCTGGAAAACCGCATGCGCTACCCGCTGGAAATTTTTCATGCGGTACGCGCGGTGTGGCCGGCGGAAAGGCCGATCTCAGTGCGCATTTCCGCAAACGACTGGGTCGGGCCCGGCGGCATCCAGCCGCAAGACGCAGTTGCCATCAGCCGCATGCTGCAGGGGGCCGGGGTTGATATTTGCGACGTCTCTGCGGGGCAGACCTCGATCGATGCGCATCCGGTCTATGGACGCATGTTCCAGACACCGTTCTCCGACCGCATCCGCAACGAAACCGGCATGGCGACGATGGCAGTGGGCAACATCTTCGAGCCCGATCATGTTAACTCGATCCTGATGGCCGGTCGTGCCGATCTCGTCTGCCTGGCGCGGCCGCATCTTGCCGATCCGTACTGGACGTTGCATGCCGCGGCAAAGCTTGGCGACCGCGGGGAAACCTGGCCGCAGCCTTATTATCCGGGCCGCGATCAACTTTACCGCCTGTCCGGCGGCACCGAGCCCGTATCAACGACTGTGTCATCATGAGCCTTGAAGGAAAACACGCGCTAGTGACGGGCGGCGGCAGCGGCATCGGCGCCGCGATTGCATTTGGATTGGCGCAAGCTGGTGCGAACGTGACGATCTGCGGCCGCCGCCGGCCGGAGCTCGAATTGACGGCCGCGCGCCATAACAACATTCACGCCGAAGCCGCCGACGTGACCGACGAGGCATCGGTCGCCCAGCTTTATCAGCGCGCGCAAATGGCGCGCGACAAATTCAGCATCGTCGTCGCCAACGCTGGAACGGCTGAGAGCGTCCCCGCCGAGAAAGTATCGCACGAGGTTTGGAACAGGATCATCAACGTCAATCTCACGGGCGCGTTTTTTTCGGTACAGCCGGCGCTGGCCGGCATGCGTGAGAAAAAGTGGGGACGCATCGTCTTCGTCGCCTCGACCGCTGGCCTAAAAGGTTATCCCTATGTAGCGCCGTACGTCGCCGCCAAGCATGGAGTTGTCGGATTGGCCCGCACCTTGGCGCTCGAAACGGCCAAGGCCAACATCACCGTTAACGCGGTCTGTCCTGGCTTTACCGAGACGTCGTTGCTCGACCGCGCCGTCGATCTTATCGCCGCAAGAACGAATCTGAGCGAGACCGACACGCGTCAGGTGCTCGCAGCTAATAATCCGCAAGGACGCTTCGTTCAGCCGCAAGAAGTGGCCAATACGGTCGTGTGGCTGTGCAGCAAAGAAAGCGCCGCCATCACCGGGCAGGCGATCTCAGTGTCGGGGGGCGAGACATAGTGAGCGCGCCGGTGCCCGCCCAGCGCCGCGAGGCCGATAGCAAGGCGCGGCTGCGCCTGTGGATCAGGCTGTTGCGCGCCAGCAGGCTGATTGAAGGGGTCACTCGCGAGCGCCTGAAGGTGCAATTTAATGCGACGCTGCCGCGCTTCGACGTGATGGCCGCGCTCTATCGCAAGCCGGACGGCATGCTGATGAGCGAGATTTCGCGTTTTCTCATGGTCTCGAACGGCAACGTCACCGGCATTGTCGACCGCCTCGTTTCCGACGGCTTTGTGGTCCGCTCGCAGCGAAACGGCGATCGCCGTACCTCCTTCGTCAGCCTCACGCGCAAGGGCCGTGCTGCGTTCGCCGATATGGCAGCAGCCCATGAAAGTTGGGTCGACGAACTCCTCGGCGGCATCTCGGTGCGGGACACCGAACAATTGTCGGCCAAGCTGAAGTCGTTTCGGAGCGATTGGGAGGTTTCGACTTGAGCGCAATGGCCGGTTTGACGCCTGCGCACTTTCTCTGGCGCATGGATGGCACCGTTTCCGTCATCCAGCTTAATCGGCCGGATCGCAAAAATCCGCTCACCTTCGAATCCTATGCCGAACTGCGCGACACCTTCCGTGCCCTGCCCTACGCCGGCGATGTCAACGCGGTGGTGTTTTTGTCCAATGGCGGAAACTTCTGTTCCGGCGGCGACGTGCACGACATCATTGGACCGCTCGTCGCCATGGAGACCAAGGAACTCCTGGCCTTCACGCGGATGACCGGCGATCTCGTCAAGGCGATGCTCTCTTGTGGCAAGCCGATTATTTCCGCTATCGACGGTGTCGCCGCCGGCGCCGGCGCGATCATCGCCATGGCTTCCGATATCCGTATCGCGACGCCGCAGGCGCAGACCGCGTTTCTGTTCAACCGCGTCGGCCTTGCCGGCTGCGATATGGGCGCCTGTGCGATCCTGCCCCGGATCATCGGCCAGGGCCGCGCGGCCGAGCTTCTCTATACCGGCCGCGCGATGACGGCGCAGGAAGGCGAAGCCTGGGGATTCTTCAATCGGCTGGTCGCTGCGGACGTCCTGGAAGCCGAAGCGCTGTCGCTGGCGCGGCGTATCGCATCCGGCCCGACCTTCGCCAACAGCATGACGAAGACCCAGTTCAGCCAGGAATGGGCAATGAGCCTCGATCAAGCCATCGAGGCCGAAGCGCAGGCCCAAGCAATCTGCATGCAGACCAAAGACTTCGAGCGCGCCTATCGCGCTTTTATCGTCAAGCAGAAGCCGGTATTCGAGGGCGATTGATGTCGGACACGAGCTTCCTCGGCTGGCCGTTTTTCACCGATCGCCATCGCGCGCTGGCAGCTGCGATCGAGCGCTGGAGCGCAACCAATCTGCCGGCCGCGCATGGCGACGTCGATGCGGCCTGCCGCGAACTCGTGCAAAAGCTCGGACGCGATGGTTTCCTTGCGCACACCGCGCCCGATCCAGACGCGCCGGCCCAGCTCGACGTGCGAACGCTCTGCCTCATGCGCGAAACGCTTGCGCGCCATGACGGGCTTGCCGATTTCGCGTTTGCCATGCAGGGACTTGGCGCCGGCCCGATCAGCCTGTTCGGCAGTGCGGAGCAGCGGGATTGGCTCAAGCGTACGCGCTCCGGCCGGGCGATTGCCGCTTTCGCTTTGACCGAAGAAAAATCCGGCTCGGATGTCGCCAATTGTGCGATGACGGCCCGCCGCGACGGCGACGCGTACGTCCTCGACGGTGAAAAAACCTGGATTTCAAACGGCGGCATTGCTGACATTTATGTGGTTTTCGCGCGATCCGGGGAAGCTCCGGGCGCAAAGGGCCTCTCAGCCTTTCTCGTGCCCGGCGTCACAGCGGGACTGTCCGTCGCCGAGCGCATCGACGTGATGGCACCGCATCCCTTGGCGCGCCTTAAATTCGAGCGCGTGCGCATCCCAGTCTCCGCTCTTATTGGCGCCCCCGGCGAAGGCTTCAAGATTGCCATGGCCACGCTCGACATTTTCCGCGCCACGGTCGGTGCCGCCGCGCTGGGTCTGGCGCGCCGCGCGCTCGACGAAGCGACCGAGCGCGTGCGCAAGCGCGAAGTATTCGGCGGCCCGCTGGCCGATCTGCAACTGGTGCAAGGCTACATCGCCGACATGGCGGTCGACATCGACGCGGCGGCGCTTCTGGTTTATCGCGCGGCATGGGTCAAGGACAGCGGCGCCGCCCGCGTCACGCGCGAGGCCTCGATGGCCAAGCTCTTCGCCACCGAACGTGCGCAAGATGTCATCGACAAGGCGGTGCAGCTTCATGGCGGCGACGGCGTTCGCCGCGGTCACATCGTCGAGCGGCTATACCGGGAAATCAGGGCACTGCGGATTTACGAGGGCGCGTCCGAGGTCCAAAAGGTCGTTATCGCGCGACAAGCGCTCTCGGGAGCATGATCATGAGATCGCTTGGTCCTACGGCCCACACTGATACGTTCGCCCGAGATAATCTGCCACGGTCGCAGGATTGGCCGCAAATTTCGCCTGAAGGCTTTGCCTATCCCGAGTACCTGAACGCCGCCGTCGAGTTGACCGATCGGATGGTAGCGCGCGGATTTGGTGACCATGTCGCGCTGATCGGCAATGGCCGGCGCCGGACCTACAAGGAACTGTCGGACTGGACCAACCGTATCGCCCACGCCCTGATCGAGGACTTCGGCATCAAGGCTGGCAATCGCATTTTGATCCGCGCGGCAAACAATCCGGCAATGGTCGCGTGCTGGCTGGCGGCGACCAAAGCCGGCGCCGTGGTCGTCAACACGATGCCGCTGCTGCGCGCCGGCGAACTCGGCAAGATCGTCGACAAAGCCGAGGTCGCGCTGGCCCTGTGCCACACCCGGCTGATGGACGAGCTCGTTATCTGCGCTAAGACCAGCAAATACCTCAAGCAGGTAATCGGTTTCGACGGTACCGCCAATCACGACGCCGAGCTTGACCGCATTGCGCTCAGCAAAGCCGTAACCTTCGACGCCGTGCAGACTGGCCGTGACGATGTCGCACTGCTCGGCTTTACGTCGGGCACCACCGGCGAGCCCAAGGCGACTATGCATTTCCATCGCGATCTGTTGATCATCGCCGACGGCTACGCGAAAGAAATTCTCGGGGTGACGCCGGACGACGTATTCGTCGGCTCGCCGCCATTGGCATTTACCTTTGGACTCGGCGGATTGGCAGTGTTTCCGCTGCGTTTCGGCGCCACTGCGACGCTTCTGGAAAATGCCTCACCTGCCAACATGATCGAGATCATCGAAACTTATAAGGCGACAATATCTTTCACCGCACCCACGGCATACCGGGCGATGCTGGCGGCAATGGAAAAGGGCGCCAATCTTTCATCACTCCGCGCAGCCGTATCGGCCGGCGAGACCTTGCCGGCGCCGGTATTTAAGGACTGGGTCGCCAAAACCGGCAAACCCATACTCGACGGCATTGGCTCAACCGAAATGCTACACATTTTTATTTCCAACCGCTTCGGTGATGCGGCGCCGGCGTCGACCGGCAAGCCGGTCATTGGCTATGAGGCCAAGATTGTCGACGACGACATGAAAGAAAAGCCACGCGGCGAAGTCGGCAGGCTCGCAGTTCGCGGCCCGACCGGCTGCCGCTATCTCGCCGACAAGCGACAAAGCAACTATGTGCGCGACGGTTGGAACCTCACCGGGGACGCCTTCTCGCAGGACGAAAACGGCTACTTCCATTTCGCCGCCCGCAGCGACGACATGATCATCTCGGCCGGCTACAACATCGCCGGACCCGAAGTTGAAGCGGCGCTGTTATCGCACCCGGACGTCAAGGAATGCGCGGTCATCGGCGCGCCGGATGAGGGTCGCGGTCAGATCGTCGAGGCGCATGTCGTGCTCAAAGACGGCATTCTGGCGGGAGTCGACACCGTCAAACGCTTGCAGGACCATGTCAAGGCAACGATTGCGCCCTTCAAATATCCGCGGTCTGTCAAATTCGTCGATGCCCTACCGAAGACGCAGACCGGCAAGATCCAGCGCTTTCGCCTGCGCCACGACGCGTCGTAACCGGGGGTCCATACAATGCCAACGCCGCATGCATTACTCGATCCACGAAACTTGAAGCGGCCGAAAGGTTATGCCAACGGTATTGTCGCAGAAGGCCGCATGATTTTTCTCGCCGGCCAAGTTGGCTGGAACGCGGAGCAGAAAATCGAAAACTCGGATTTTGTCGCGCAAGCGCGCCAAGCCCTCGCGAACATCGTGGCACTCGTGCGTGAGGCCGGCGGCACGGCGGAGCACGTCACCCGCCTGACCTGGTTCATCACTGACAAGAAGGAATACCTATCGCGATTAAGCGACCTGGGCGCGGCCTATCGAAGCGTGATGGGATCGCATTTTCCCGTCATGACTCTGGTGCAAGTCGTGGCGCTGGTGGAAGATGACGCCAAGGTCGAAATCGAGGCCACGGCCGTCGTGCCGCATCGAGCATGAACAATAGGCGCGCCGCTTACGACGATGTGGTGGTCACCACGCCTGTGACCGTGCCCTATATGCGCTACTCAATTCGTGGCGCGCACTGGTTCCTCGCCGGCGCTCTGGCCGAGGTTTTGAGGCGGTCCGGTCTCGGCAAGGACGCGCTCGACGGGCTATGCGTATCGAGCTTCACG
This sequence comes from uncultured Alphaproteobacteria bacterium, assembly GCA_963731805.1. Classification (GTDB taxonomy): domain Bacteria; phylum Pseudomonadota; class Alphaproteobacteria; order Rhizobiales; family Xanthobacteraceae; genus BOG-931. The sequence goes on along the minus strand of CAVSWY010000017.1, from coordinate 226,963 downwards.
CTCACTCCGGACACGGCAGTCGGGCTCACGCAGCATCTCGGACTAACCTTACGGTGGCTCGATCACATTCCGATGGGCGGCGCCTGCGGGATCGTCGCGCTGCGCCGCGCAGCGCGGGCGGTTCAAAGCGGCGACGCGGCAGCTGTTGCCTGTATCGCGGGCGATACCAACCACACTGATTCGTTTCGCCAAAATCTGGGGACTTTCAGCCAGTTCGCCCGCGATGCGAGTTATCCGTACGGCTCAGGCGGCCCCAACGCGAGCTTCGCCTTTCTCACCAGCTATTACATGCGAACCTATGGCGCCGAAGCTGAGGATTTCGGCAAGCTCTGCGTCGCCCAGCGAAGTAACGCGCTGAAATTTCCCTACGCGTTAATGAATAAGCCGCTTAGTCTCGACGAATATCTGACGGCGCGACCGATCGCGGATCCTCTGCGCCTCTACGATTGCGTCATGCCGTGCGCCGGCGCGGAAGCGTTTTTGGTGCTGCGTCGCAGCGAGGCTAAAAAGCTCGGTCTGCCCTACGCGCGCATTCTGGCGACCATCGAGCGGCACAACGCATATCCCGACGATCCGATTCAGTATCGCGGCGGATGGGCGCTCGACTGCGACGAACTGTACGCGCAAGCCGAAAGCGGCCCGACCGACCTCGACGTCGTTGCCGCCTACGATGACTACCCGGTCATCAACATTATGCAGATCGAAGATCTCGGCTTCTGCAAGAAGGGCGAGGGCCCGGACTTCGTTCGGCGACATAGTTTTACCATCGACGGCTCGTTTCCCTTCAACACGTCAGGCGGTCAATTATCGGTCGGCCAAGCCGGCGCGGCCGGCGGCTTCCTCGGTCTGGTTGAAATTATCCGCCAGGTCACCGGGCAACCGCTCGGCGGCGCAGTAGCCGACGCACGACTTGGTCTGGCGAGCGGCTTCGGTATGATCAATTACGATCGCGGGCTGTGCAGCGGCGCCGTCATCCTTGCAGCGGGTCAATAACACGATGACGCGTCCATTGGTGCGACCTCCGCGCAAAAACCCGATCCTGCGCACACGTCTGCCGACGCTGCCGCCCGGACTGCGCAGCCGCGTTGCCCTCGGGCTCACCGCGGCTGCGGCACGCGGCCGCTTTGAACTGCAAGTCTGTCGCGACTGCGGAGCGGTGCAGTATCCGCCGCGTGAAGCCTGCCGCGTTTGCCTTTCGCAGCGGCTCGATTGGCGGGCGCAGGATGGCGCGGGCGATCTGGTTTCTGCAACGACGCTCCACCACAGCAACGAGCTGTTCTATCGCGAACGCATGCCGTGGCGGCTCGGCATGATCAAGCTTGATTGCGGCCCGGTCGTCATCGCGCACCTGCACGGCGATTGTGCGCCCGTCCCGTCACGCGTGCGCGTATGCGCGCTAATCGATCGTGCAGGCCAAGCGGCGCTGGTCGCAATTCCGGAGAAGGACACCCCGAACATGGCTGACGATCGCCAACTCCGAGAAATGACTTGCGATCCGAAATTTCGCAAGGTCCTGGTCACGGACGCCAAAACAGCGCTGGGGCAAACTTTGGTTGAAGCCGTCGTCGCAGCTGGCGCCGATCTCGTTTGGGCGGGATACGCGGAACCCTGGAAAAAGCCGCCAGGCTTCGAACGCCTGTCGAAGCTGCCGCAGGTTTCCCTGGTGCCGCTCGACTTGACCAACTCGCGCGCCGTCAAGGACCTGGCCGGTGAGATCGGCGGACGCGTCGATATCCTCATCAACACCGCCGACCATCATCGCAATTTCGGCATCGCGTCGCGCGATGGCATCGAGGTGGCGCGCGCGGAGATGGATACGAACTATTTCGGTTTGCTGCGGCTGGCTCAGGAATTCGCTCCGGCGATGCGCGCGCGCGGCGCGGACGGTCAGTCGAGCGCCGTCGCTTGGGTCAACTTGCTCTCCGTCTTTGCGCTTTCGAATTTCCCGCCGCATGGCACCTACTCGGCTTCGAAAGCCGCTGCGCTTTCGCTGGCGCAATGCCTGCGCGCCGAATTCGCACCGGCGGGCGTCCGGGTCATCAACGTGTTTCCCGGCCCGATTGACGATGAATGGAATCAGGCGTTGCCGCCGCCGAAAATCGCGCCCGCGCGGCTTGCCGCCGACATTGTCGAGGCGCTGCGCGGTGGGGCTGAAGATGTCTTCCCCGGCGACATTGCGCAGGATTGGCTGTCGCGATGGCGCGACAACCCGAAGGCGCTGGAACGTGAACTTGCGGTTATGCCCAGATGAGTGAATCCGTTCTCTTGCAATTGGTTGCCGAGCTCGCCTCCGGGCGTGTCCGCGTCGTCGATCTCACGCAGACTTTGTCACCCGATTTCCCGCAGATCGTGCTGCCCCCCGAGATGGGTCAAGCTTGGCCGTTTCGTATCGAAGAAGCGTCCCGCTATGACGCGCGCGGGCCCGGCTGGTATTGGAACAACTTCTCCTGCAGCGAGCATACCGGCACGCATTTCGATGCGCCGATCCATTGGATTTCGGGCCGGCATCTGCCGGACAACAGCACCGATACAATTCCGGCGACGCGTTTCATTGCGCCTGCCTGCGTGCTCGATTGTTCGCGCGAAGCGGCGGCCGATGCCGACTTCCTCTTGACCGTCGATTTCCTACGCAATTGGGAACGCCGTCACGGCCGCATCCCGGCAGGATCGTGGATCCTGATGCGTACCGATTGGTCGAAGCGTCTCGATCCCGTCGCCTATCAAAATCTCGACGAGACCGGCCAACACACGCCAGGACCTGATGCCGACGCCGTAAAATTTCTCGTCGATGAGCGTCAAGTCTTGGGATTCGGATCGGAAGCGATCGGCACCGATGCCGGTCAGGCCTTTCACCTCAAGCCGCCCTACCCGTGCCACTACTACATGCATGGTTCGGGCCGGTTCGGTCTGCAGTGCTTGACCAATCTCAATCTCTTGCCACCGACCGGCGCGGTCGTCATCGCTGCTCCGCTCAAAATCAAAGAAGGCAGCGGCAGCCCGTTGCGGGTTGTCGCGCTGGTTCCGACGCCGGCGCGTGCGCCAGCGCGCAGTTCCCATAAGAGCGTCAAGAAGAAAGGCCGTATTCGGAAGAAGCGCCGATGAGTGTCGCCGATATTCTGGCCGCATTTCCGCCCCGCGAGCGGACACTTCCCGTCATGCTGCAACGGCAGGCGCGCCGGTATAGCGGGCATCGGCTGGTCGCGGCGGGCGATGTGAGTTGGAGCTTTGCGGATGCGCCCGCGATCGCGGCGCGATTTGCCGGTACGCTTGCGGCGGCGGGCATCGAACCCGGCGATCGCGTCGCGCTGATGTGCTCCAATCGCGCCGAATTCCTCGAAATCTTTCTCGGTTGCGGCTGGCTCGGCGCCATCACAGTCATGATCAATATCGCCTCGCGCGGACCGCAGCTCCGCCACATCCTGAACAACTCCGGCGCTCGCCTTTTGGTGATGGAAGCGGAATTGCTCGATGCGCTCGACCATGTCGAAATGAAAGACTTGGCGCTGGAGCGTATCTGGCTGATTGGCGGCAAAGCTTCCGCACCGTTTGATCGGATCGTCGTGTCCAGCTTGCCGCCGCGCGACGAGGCCATTAGCCCGGCCGCCGACGATCCTGCCCAATTACTCGCGATCCTCTACACCTCGGGAACGACGGGACCTTCGAAAGGCGTGTGCTGCCCGCACGCGCAGTATTTCTGGTGGGGCATTAACGGCATTCGCAACCTTCAAATTCGCGAAGGCGACGTTCTATGCACGACACTGCCGTTGTTTCATTCCAACGCGCTCGGCACTTTCTACCAAGCCTTATTGTCAGGCGCGACGCTCGTGACCGAATCGCGCTTTTCGGCATCGCGGTTCTGGCAAAGCCTCATCGAGCATCACGCAACGGCGGCTTATGTGCTTGGCGCCATGGTGCCGATCTTGATGTCCCAGCCGCCATCTTCGCAAGAGCGCAGTCACGGCGTTCGATGCGGCCTGGGGCCCGGCGTGCCGGCCAATCTCCACATCGCCTTCGAGCAACGCACCGGTATTCGACTGATCGACGGTTATGGCTCGACCGAGACCAATTTCGTCATCGGCAGCACCACCGCGGAGCAGCGACCCGGCAGCATTGGGAGAGTCTGCGACGGCTATCATGCGCGCGTCCTCGGCCAAGACGGTAACGAAGCCAGGGCCGGCGAAGCGGGCGAACTCATTTTGCGAGCTGACGACCAGCTCGCCTTCGCTACGGGCTATTTCGCGATGCCGGACAAAACGGCCGAGGCTTTCCGCGACGGCTGGTTTCACACCGGCGACCGCGTGGTCCGCGAGGCCGATGGTTCTTTTCGTTTCATAGATCGCTTGAAGGATGCCATCCGCCGGCGCGGCGAAAATATCTCTTCCTTTGAAGTCGAGCAGGTGCTTTTGAGCCACCCCGATATCGCCTCGGCGGCGGCGTTCGCCGTGCCGTCCGAACTTGCTGAAGAGGAGGTTATGGCTGTCGTGGTGCGGCGGCCGGGCAGCGCGATCACGGAAAACGCATTGAGTGAATTCTGCCGGCCGCGGCTCGCCCGTTTTGCCATTCCGCGTTTCATCGAGTTCGTCGACGCGTTGCCCACGACGGAAAATGGCAAAGTACAAAAATATAAGCTGCGCGACCGCGGCGTCACGTCCGGCACATGGGATCGCGAGGCGGTGCCCGCTGGCACCAAGCTGGAGTAGGGAATATTGTCGCAGCCGGCGCCGGGCCGGGCGTGACGGAACAGCAATTGCAGTTATAATCGGAATTTGTCGCTAGCTGGGCGCGAGGAGCACGTACTATGACGTTTGAGTTGAAGCGAAGGGCGTTCCTGCAACTTATCATGGGAACAGCCACGACCATCGGCGCCTCAGCGCCGTTTGCCGGTGCATTTGCTGCCGCCAACGACGCCGCGACCATCGGATGGCCGAACGACGTGCCCACCTGGGATCCTAATCAGCGATTCACGCCGGATGCGCAGCCGATCTTCAAGGCCGTGTTCGACCAGCCTCTCGATCAAGATCCGCATCTCAAGCTTATCCCGCATCTGATCAAGGCCTGGACTCTGGCGCCGGACGCTCTGAGCATGGCGGTCGAGCTGCGCGACGACGTGACGTTCCACAACGGCGACAAGATGACGACCGAGGATTTCCGCTACACGTTCCTTGAGCGCAACAAATCCGGCCTCAACCTCGACATCGCCAATTCCATGAGAAAGGTGGACGACATCGTCATCGAGTCGACGACCAAGGCAACGATGAAATTCAGTTCGCCGGCGCCAACCATGCCGCAGTGGATGGCATTTCTCGGCAGCTATATCGTTCCCAAGAACTACATTGAGAGCAAGGGCCTCGACAACTTCCTGAAAAGCCCCATCGGCACTGGTCCCTACAAGCTAGCGGAATACGAACTGAACTCGCGCATCGTGCTCGAGCGCAACGACAATTATTGGGGACCGAAGGCGAAGATTGCACGCGTCACCATCCAAATCATCAAGGATCCTTCGGCGAGGGTGGCGGCGATCCAGTCGGGGCAGGTCGATTGCACCATCAATGTTCCGGTTCGCGAAGTGCAGCGCTTCCAGCAGGATTCGGGCTATATCGGCGAGATCAATCCGATCACCCGGGTGATCCTGATCAATGTGCGCAACGATCTGGCGTTCGCGGATGAGAACGTGCGCCTTGCCGCGCATCATGCCATCAACAAGCCGGCTCTGTCGAAGGCATTTTATGGCGGGGTCGCAGTGCCACTATCGGTGCTGGCGACACCGGGCACGCCCGGCTATCTCAGCGACTTTACCTTCAAATACGATCCCGCGCTCGCCAAGCAGCTTTTGACAAAGTCCGGATTCTCGCCCGACAAACCGGTGAAGATCGGCTTCGCCACCACCAACGGACAATTCCCCAGCGATTACGACATCGCGCGCGCCATCGCGCAGATGTGGAAGCAAGTCGGCATCGATGCCGATGTGCAGGTCATCGAATACGCCAAATATTTCGAGCTCAATCGCGGCAACAAGCTGCCCGAGGCGACACTCTATAGCTGGGATAATGCAACCGGCGATCCGGAGATTTTCTCTGGCTATCAGCTCAACCCGAAAATGCCGTTCTCGCCGTGGAAGGACGAGGATATCGGAAACCGGGTGCTCGCCCTTTTTAATGTCGCCGACTATGAAAAAAGGATTGCCGGCTATCGCGATCTGGAACGTTACGCCGTCGAAAACGGGGCGACTATGCCCTTGCTGCAAAGCGTTGTGACGGTCGTGCGCAAGAAGAAGCTGGCTTACACAAAATATGGCAATGGATGGCTATTGCCGCAGACTTTGCAGTGGAGCTGATGCCTCGGCTGCGTGCACTATAGGCGCAGCCCTATGATCGCAACCGTCATCAAGCTGATCGTGCGCCGCCTCCTGGCGGCGGTTCCGATCCTGCTCATCGTCTCGGCGCTCCTGTTCTGTGTGCTGCGCGCGCTTCCGGTCGATCCGGCGGCGATGTCACTGCCGCCAAACGCGACGATTGCCGAAATCGACGCCGAGCGCCGTGAGATGGGTCTCGATCGGCCGCTGCCGGAACAATATGCTATCTGGCTCCGCGACGCGCTCCATGGCGACTTCGGCCAGTCAATCCAATTTCATCGTCAGGCCGGATCGCTGGTCGCGGCGACCTTGCCCGCGACAATCCAGCTTGCCCTCGCCGCCATGGTCATTGCCGGTATCCTCGGATTTGGCGGCGGCCTAATCTTATTCCGCGTGCGCGGCACAATTTTAGAGCCGATCGCCGATCTATTCTCGATCGTGCTGCTGTCGATTCCCGAATTCCTGTGGGGCCTGATCCTGCTGTTCGTGTTCGGGGTGGCACTTCGCGCGCTACCGTTCACCGGCGAAGTCGCACCGGGACTGCCGGTTCCGCATATCACCGGATTTCTTTTGCTCGATTCGCTTCTGATCGGACGCTTCGACGTGTTTTTGAGCGCTTGCCGGCACCTCGTGCTGCCTGCCGTCGCGCTCGGATTGGCATTCTCGCCGACCATCATGCGGGTTTTGCGCTCGAGCCTCTTCGACGTTTATCACGAAGACTACATCCAGCAGGCCCGGCTACGCGGCCTCTCCGAGCGCCGCATCTTGGTCGGTCACGCGCTCAAGAACGCGGCACTGCCGACGCTGACGCTGACCGGGGTGCAATTCGGCATTCTATTCAGCGGCACGCTCCTGGTCGAGGTCATCTATTCATATCCCGGCATGGGCAATTTGATGGTCGATGCCGTGCGCAACGCCGACCTGCCGCTGATCCAGACCATCGGCCTCACCTATTGCGTCGTTGTGCTGTTGATCAATACCGCGGTCGATAGTCTCTATGTGGTGCTCAACCCGAAACTGCGGGTGCGCTGATGCCCGGCCCCCTCGCCCGTTCGCTGCGTTCGCCCAGGGTCCTGATCGCGCTCGGCATGATCCTCTGCATCGCCGGCTGCGCGATCTTTGCCGGCTTTCTCGCCCCGCATGATCCCGACGAGCAGAATCTGCTCTCGATCCTGACGCCGCCGGCCTGGGCAACGGGCGGCGATCCGAGTTACCCGCTGGGAACGGACAGCCTCGGCCGCGATGTGCTGTCGCGGCTCATTTACGGTGCTCGCACCGCAATGCTGGTGGCGTTCTTCGCCTCGCTCGGCGCCATGGTCATCGGCACGATCCTGGCCCATATCTCCGGCTATTTCGGCGGCGCCGTGGATTGGATCATCGGACGCATGGTCGACGTGTGGATGTCGTTTCCGCCGGTGATCCTCTCGCTCATCCTGATGGTCGGTCTCGGTGTCGGCCTTGGCAAGGTCATTCTCGCGATTGTTCTCGTCGATTGGACACGCTTTTGCCGCGTGCTGCGCAGTGAAGTGCTGATCGTGACCCGAAATGACTATGTCGCCGCAGCACGGCTGCTGGGCTTTACCCATTGGCAAACGATTTTGCGGGAGGTGCTGCCGGCGACACTGCCGCTCGTAATCACGCTCGTCAGCCTCGAAATGGCGATCGCGGTCGTGGTCGAGGCGATCCTGTCCTTTGTCGGGCTCGGTGTCGGCGCCGATCAGCCGGCTTGGGGCCAGATGATCGCCGATGCGCGCCAATACGTCTATCAATCGCCATCGAACCTGTTGCTGCCGATCGTGGCGATCTTCCTGACAGTGACCGCGTTCAACCTGCTCGGCGACGGGCTCCGCCGCACGCTCGACGCGCGACTTGCGGAAACGGGGCGCTAGATGGTGGCCGCGCTGCAGGCCAAGGAGCTAGTGGTCGGCACCGGTATCGACGGCGCGGTCGTTCCGGCGATTCGCGCGCTGTCATTCGATCTTGAGCCCGGAAAAATTCTCGGCCTCGTCGGCGAATCCGGCGCCGGCAAGTCCATGGTGGGGCGCGCTATCGCCCAGCTACTACCGCCCGGTTTTGCGATCACGGCAGGCGAGCTCGCGTTTGAGGGTAAGGACCTTTTGCAAATGGCCCAGGCGCAGCGGCGCGCTCTTTTGGGGCGAGCGATCGCGTTCATCCCGCAGGCGCCGCTGACCGCGCTTAATCCGGTACTGACGATCGGCGCACAATTCGACGAACACCTTGAGCGTTTCGACGGTGCTGGCAGCAACGATCGTCGCCGGCGCGCGCTCGCCATGCTGGACGCCGCGCAGCTGCCGCAGGCGAGCGAATTGCTTCGGCGATATCCGCATCAATTGTCCGGCGGCATGTGCCAGCGCGTGCTCATTGCGATGGCATTTGCCAGCAATCCGCATCTGGTCATTGCCGATGAGCCGACGACCGCGCTCGATGTCACCATGCACGCGCCTATCATCCGGCTGATCGCCGACATGCAGCGCCAGCACGGCACCGCCGTCATTTTCATCACCCACGACCTGCGGCTGGCGGCACAAATTTGTGACGACGTGATTGTCATGTACGCCGGGCGCGCCATCGAAAGCGGGCCGGCGCGAGCCGTCCTGTCCAACCCCGCGCACCCTTATACGCGCTGCCTCCTGCTGGCCAATCCGTCGATGCGCGCCGATCGGCGCGCGCTCCACGTCATGCCAGAGCAGATGCCGAGTCTGCGCCAGCTTGCCGGCATGGCCGGTTGCCATTTTGCGCCGCGCTGCCCGCTCGCCGCGGAGGAATGCCGGCGCAGCGAGCCGCCGGGCTTTGCGATTTCCGCCGGTCGCCGCGTCGCCTGCCTCCGCGCAGCCGCAACGCCGAGTATTGCGGGGATGGACCGCCAAGCGGCTGTGGGCCAGACGTCCACGCGTCACGTGCTGGAGGTGAAAGAGCTGGAAAAACACTATGCCGTCAGTGGCGGGTTACTGGGCGCGGCGCATAGCGTGACTGCCGTCAAGGTCGCGTCTTTCCATATTGCCGAAAACGAGTTTGTCGCCCTGGTGGGCGAGAGCGGCAGCGGCAAGAGCACGATTGCGAAGCTTCTGGTCGGCTTGGAACAGCCGTCCGCCGGCCGCATCCTGCTCGATGGCGAGGATTTGACTTTACCTTCGCGGCGAAGCCATGAGCTCCGCACCGGACGCCTGCAGATGGTGTTTCAGGATCCGTATTCCGCGCTCAATCCGCGGCGGCGCGTCGCGAGCATCGTTACTCAGGCGATGGAAGCCGGCAGCCGCCATGCGAGTTGGGACCAACGTCTGGCGCGAACCAGGGAATTGCTCGCGGAGGTCGGTCTATCGGCCGATATCGCTTCGCGACTACCCGGACAATTGTCAGGCGGCCAGCGTCAACGCATCAATATTGCGCGCGCCCTCTGCAACATTCCCAAGATTCTGATCGCCGATGAGATCGTTTCCGGGCTCGATGTCTCTATCCAGGCGCAGCTACTCAATCTTTTGACGCGGCTGCGCGCCGAGCTCGGCTTCGCCATGCTCTTTATCTCGCACGACCTGTCCGTCGTGCGGCATTTGTGCAGCCGCGTGCTCGTCATGTATCGCGGCGAAATCGTCGAACAGGGTCTGATCGAGCGCGTTTTTGCCGATCCGCGGCATCCGCACACACGCGCGCTGCTCTCCTCGGTGCCGCCGGATGAGCCCGAAGCAGCGTGGCAGATCTGACCGCGAGATTACGTCGTGAACGGGATTGGCGACTGCCAATTCTCGCGCTGCCGCCTTCAGCCATGATTTAGAAATTCATCAAGCGTCTGAGTTGAGGGGAGAGCAAAGCCAGACTGCGGTATGCGGGTGACCACCGGCACACCGAGGCGCTTAAGCTTTACTGCCATTTCGGCAGCCTTGATCACGACCGTCACGCCGTTGATGATAGGCGCGCCATCGACGTTGGCGTCTGGCTCCATGCCGAACAGCATCATCGGAATGCCCCCGGTCGGCACGATGACATCGGCACCGGCGTCGATGAGACGGCGCGCCTCGCGTTCGAACAGAGTTTGCAGTTCGGACTTTTTTGCAGGCGATACGAACGCCTCCATGTAGTCGCTGATGTTGGCTTCAATCGCGCGTACGCCGGCAACCCGTTGCTGCAGGCCATAACGGACGATTTGGTCGTTGTGGGTCGGTATGAAGGCGGGGTTGATCGCCAGAAGGCCGAGCTTGCGGCCCGCGGTACAGGCATGAAGCAAGGTCGCTTCTCCGAGGCCCAGCACCGGTATCTTGACCGCCGCTCTCGCATCGTAAAGACCAACGTCCTGGAAGTGGTTCATGAAGAAGGCCTCATAGCCCTCCCGTTCCGCCTGAATGGCGCCCCGGATCACCGCGCGCGAGAAGCGAAACTCCGACAGCGCATGCACCGTCGTCACCGACGGCGTCATTGTCTTGAACTGGACTTCGAATTCAGGGTCGGTGCACGCATTCATGTGCGGCAGAAGCCGCGCGAGGTAGGTGCGATGACCGATCTGATCGGTGGCGCCCTGCGCCCAGATGCGGATTTTTTTTACAGAACTCAAAATGCCCTCCTTGCCTACGACTTCCAATCGGCTATTCCGGCGGCGGTTGCCCCGGATTTCGCTGGCACCAAGCCAAGAATGACTGCGAGCACGACTGCTTTCACGTCGGTCACGCGCGCGCAACAGGCATTGCGACGAATTTATAAAACCTTTAGCGATGACGTCCTGGGCAGTGAGGCGACCATATCGTCGTCAGTTTATATTGCTTCCGCAGCCCCGGCGCATAGAACAGCAGGCTATGACCACTTGCCTCTTCCTAACATTTCGGTACCGCGCAACGCCATCTGACGGCGAGAAATCCAAACTGAACGAGCTTCTCGGCGTTACACCAAAACTTCTCAAGGCTCTGGTCCATACCTCAGCAACCGCCAGCGATCCCTACGTCAAAGATGAGGCACCGCCGCCGCTCGTCGTACAGTTGTATTTCGACGGGATTCATGGGCTCGAAGCGGCGCTGGTGCGGGTTGGACATTTCGCCGTTTTGTCTTCGCGCGAGGAGTTTCCTGTTCTGGCCGCGGCAGACGTCGCGCATCAGGCGATGCTGGTGCGGCAGTTTACCGTGGCCGATCCGACGCTTAAGAATGCGCCTGGGTCGCCGTATTGCACATACCTCGTATCCTACGAAGGAGAGGCCGAGGATCTTAATGCCTGGCATAACCACTATCTCGAGAATCACACCAGGCACATGGCTGGCTTGCCGGGCATCCGAGAGCTTGAAGTCTATACCCGTCTCGATTGGGTCAGCAGCCTACCGTGGCCGCGCGTGCACTTTATGCAACGCAACAAAGTGGCCTTCGACAGCGCCGACGCGCTGACGAAGGCCCTCAACTCGCCGGTGCGGCACGACATGCGCGCGGACTTCAAAACTTTTCCCCCTTTCACCGGTCCGAACAAACATTATGCGATGGCGACGCGCGTCATCAGGCCGCGCTGATGGGCTTAAGCTCTTGGATTGCGCATCCGTATCAACGGCGTATCGAGGTTGCTCATGGCCGAACCGTCCCGTCCAACCCGGATCTGGTATCAGAGTTTTGTCCATCCGGCCGAGCACAAGCCCTATATCGAACGGCTGCAGGCCTATCTCGACATGGCTGCGAGCCCTGGCGTGACGTTCGAGGTTTACGGCCTCGATCCGCCCGACCGGCATTTTCATCCGCTGACGGAATTCCGTTGCGCGGCGCAGACATTGCGCAATGCGCTGGAGGCCGAACGGGCGGGCTACGATGCATTTGTCGTCGGCCATTTCCAGGAGCCCGGGCTTTTGCAAATCCGCGGTTCGGTGGACATCCCGGTGATAGGTCTTGGTGAAGCGAGCCTGCTTGCCGGGCTGAGCATGGGCGGCAAACTTGGCCTGGTGACCATCGATCCGGTTTTCATCGATTGGCATCAGCGCCAGATAGCCGCGCATTGTTTCGATCAGCGCGTGGCCGGCGTACGCGCCATCAAGATCGACCTGCCCGGTTTCATGCGCGCCTTCACCGATGAGGCAAGCTACGCCAAAGTGCGGGCCGATTTTATCGCGCAGGTAGAGCCGCTGGTTGCCGCTGGCGCCGAAGTGGTTATCCCGGCGGGCGGACTGCCAATGATGCTGTTCGCGCGGGAGCGGCCCTTTATCGTCGACGGTGCGCTGGTGCTCAACGGCATCGCGGTCTCGGTCAAGGCAACCGAAATGTCACTGGCGCTGCGCGGCCTCACCGGAGCGGTAGTCAGCCGGCGCGGCACATATGCGAAGGCATCCCCAGCCTGCATCGAGGAATATCTGCGCAGCCGATGGTAGCGGCGGCGCATGCCCGACCAAGGTGACCAGATCACGATGGCCGCGGGCCTTGACCCGAACGACACAAAACCTGTTGTCGGCATTCTGGTGGGTGACCCACTCGACCAGCCGCCAGCGCCTCTCGATCGGGTCGCCATGAGCGCCCGATGGCCCTTGGGCACAAAGGCGCAGGGGGTGGGCACGGCACGTAACTCGTCACGTCACGCGGAGGCGCAGCGGGGACCCTTACACGTCACGCCGCGTCGGCTAACGTGCCCGCATAGTCGAGCGTCGGGCACCGGATGTCGGCTCTCAGGCGAAATTCAGACTCCGCCGATCAGTCGGCCTGACTGCTCGTAAAATGCTTCTTCTACGAGCAATCAGGAGGATAATAGGGTCGAATACTCGCAAAATTCAAACTGCGACTGCTTAGGCCAACCATTAAAAAACGAGCAGTTACCCGAAGCCGCAGTGAAGTCGTTTTCCTCCGATATCCGCTCTTCTCGGAGGTATCGCGCCCGGCCGAGGGGCTGCAGGGCTACGGGGTGGACGACAGCGGGTATATCGAGGTCGACTTGCCCGCGAACCGCCACATCTTGGCACCTCACTTGTCGATCGCGCGTGAGCACGCCGCTTCTAATCGCGCCATCGATGCCGCCGTGCCGCCGGCGAGCCTCCCGAACACCGTTGCCATCAAAAGTCCGTTTCCGGACAGGTAACCGTCCGCGCTCGATCCCGAGACACCAGCGGCGGCACCGCCAGCAGCAAACAGATTAGCGAAAACGCCACCGGTCTTTTTTCGCACGCGCGCGGTCGCGTCGATCGCCAAGCCGCCTTGGGTGTGAAACAGAGCGCCGGTCACCTTTACGGCGCGCAACGGCAAAGAGCATTTCTGATCAGGCGCGAAGCGCCGCCCGAAGCGATCCTGCCCGCCTTGTGACTTCAAGCCTTCGACCTCATCCCATTCGGCCGAAAAAGTCGCCGAGGGGACGTGCATCGCCCGCGCGAGAGTATCGACGGAGTCGGCACTGAGGATCGCGCCGGCCCGCTCCGCCGCGCGGAAATCCTCGAACTGGCGCGCCACACCGGCAATGCGTTCGTCGAACACATCCCAGGCGATGCTGCCGGGCTGGCGCAGCACGTCGGCGGCTTGCTCGGAATAGCCGCGCGATTCATCGCAAAAGCGCCGGCCCTCGGCGTTGACCTGGATGCCGCCCTCCATGATCACCGCCCAGGTGATCAGGATGTTGTGCGGCGTCGCCACCGAGCCGTGGCCCTGATAGGCGCCTAGATGAGCAAGCGAAGCGCCGAGCGCCTCGCCCCAGAACACGGCGTCGCCGCGATTGCCGGGATGGCCGAAATAAAGCGCGCCGGCCATCTCCGGGATGAAGCGACGCACCAGCTCTGCATTGCCGCCATAGCCGTTGCAGGCAAGGATCAGCGCGTCGCAGCCGATGCGCTCGCGCGCGCCGTCGCCGCGCACGGTCTCAACTCCGGCGATGCCGTCGTCGGCGGCGACGAACAGGCGCTCGGCGATCCGCCCGGTGAGGATGACGATGTCGTTGGTGACTTCTGCGGCGCTGCGGAGGCGGTCGATCAATTCCCGCCCAGTGCGGGTCGGCAGGCCGTGCATGCGCAGCGCGGAATGACCTGGGTAATTGAAGTTGTCGACCACGTCGAAGGGCAAGCCGTAACTGTCGGCGAGCCATTCGATCAGCGGACCGGCGCCGCGCGCAACGGCATCGACGACCGCTGGATCGGACTCGCCGTGCGCCTTGCGCTGGATATCGGCGGCAAACAAATCGGGGCTGTCGGCGATGCCCTTGTCGCGCTGGAAACGGGTGCCGGCGGTGGTGATGAGCCCCGCGGACAGCCCAGTCGAGCCGGACGGCACGGCATCACGCTCGATCAGCACCGCATCGATACCGGCCTCTTTGGCGGCCAACGCAGCGCACAATCCGGCAGCGCCACCGCCGATGATCAAAAGCGGAACTTGCGCGTCAAGTCTGCCGCCCTTGGTCGTATAGGCGACCGACATCAAGACGGTTCACTGCCTGGGTGCAGCTTCCGGCCGACGCAAGTATTTGCCGCGTGCCGACCCGACAACATTTCCGCCATCGTAAACAGCCTCGCCCCGCAAAAAGGTACTTTTTACACGGCCATGAAGCTCGACGCCCTCGAAGGGCGTGTAGCCCTGGTGCGATTCCGATTTCGCGGCGTGCACGACAAAACTCTCGTGCGGATCGACAATCACGATGTCCGCGTCATAGCCCGGCGCGATATCGCCTTTACTTGCCAGACCAAAGCGCTGCGCCGGCTTCCAGCTCAAAAGTTCGGCCATGTGATTGTACGACATGCCCCGCTTGCTGCCTTCGCTAAGAACGCCGGACAGCAAATATTCGGTGCCGCCAAACCCCGATTTCGCCAGCCAAATGTTGGCCGGATCGTCCTTCGACCACTTCTGCTCGGCCGAACAGCAGGCGTGATCGCTGACGATCCAGTCGATCCTGCGGTCAAGGACGGCCTGCCAAAGCGCCTCGACGTCCTCGCGCGGCCGGATCGGAGGATTGACCTTGGCATGCACCGCGCATTCGCAATCGGTATCGAGCAGAAGATGCCCGACCGTCACCTCGCGACGGAATGCGATATGGGGGAACACCTGCTGCATGGTCCATGCGGCGTCCACGGCCTTACGCGAACTCAGGTGCAGCAAATTGATGTTCAGACAATTGGTTTCGTTCGCGAGGTAGGACGCGATCCAAATCGCAAGTCCCTCCGAATGCGGCGGGCGTGCCGCGCTGTAGGCCTTCAGCCCGGTCAGCTTGCCCTCGCGCTCCACGATTTTCGTATAGGCGTTGAGAATATCGGCCAGCTCGCAATGCAGGCTGACGCTGATATGCGCGGCCTTGTCGGGAAATTTCTTCATCAGGCGTTGCGCGGAGCGCATGATGAACTCGAAATGCGCGATGTCGTAGCGCTCGTCGGGCCCGATCATCAGAAAATCGTTCTGCTGTGACGAACGACCGTGAAGCCCGTAACCGCCGTAGAACATGAATATTTTGAACGACGGGATACCGTGCTCGGTGACGAGATACTCCATCTCGTCGATATGGGCGGACTCGATCGGGGCCAGATGGAAGCCGTAATCAATCCAGAAATTTCCCTCCGATTGCTTGTACACTTCGGGCATGAAGTCGCGATAAGGGCCGCCGCGGTTCAGGTAATAATGGCCAGTGCGTAAGTAGTTCAGGCTCGATGTGACGCCGCCCATCGCCGCGGCCTTGCTCTCAGACACGGCGTCCTGCGCCAGTGGTGCGTAGATGCCGATATGCATGTGCGCATCGACGCATCCAGGGAATGCCAGACGATTCTTGGCATCGAAAACGGCCTTCGCGCGCTCCGCCCGGATGTCGGGTCCGAGTTGGGCAACTTTGCCGTCCTTGACCGCAATATCGAGGCAGTCGACCGCCGTCTTGTTCGGGCGAACCACGCGGGCGTTCTTGATCACGACGTCGAAAGACTTTTCCATGCCGGACATTCCTTGCGCTACTGCAGATGAATTACGTTGTAGACGCGGCTGCCGAGGTTCTTCACATCTCGCCGGTTTTCTTTGTCTTCGGAGTCGACGCCGCTTCATACTGCTTGCCCCGCGCCAGCATCTCCGCCGTCCCGATGAGGTCGTTGAGCGCCTCGAAATCGAACATGCGCGCGCGGAACGGCTCGGTGGTGCCGTGCGTCTTCAGCACGCCGTAGAAATCCTCCGCGGCCTTGGCGAGCGCGCGCACGATGGCGCCGGGGAAGATGACGAAGGCAAAGCCGAGCGCCTGCAATTCGCTCGCCGGCAGCACCGGCGTCTTGCCGCCTTCCACCATGTTGGCCATCAACGGCGTCGCCTTGCCCATCAGCGCGCCGATGCGGCCGAGCTCGGCGCGCTCGCGCGGCGCCTCGATGAACAGCATGTCGGCGCCGGCTTCGCGATAGAGCGCGGCGCGCGCGATGGCGCGCTCGAAGCCCTCGACGGCGACCCCATCCGTGCGGGCGATGATCAACGTATCGCCGGCGTGGCGCGAATCGACCGCCGCTTTGATCTTGCCGACCATGTCTGGCGCTGCAATGAGCGTCTTGCCGTCGAGATGGCCGCAGCGCTTGGGAAAGTCCTGGTCCTCGAGCTGGATGGCGCCGGCGCCGGCGCGCTCGAGCAGCCGCACCGTGCGCTCAACATTGAGCGCATTGCCGTAGCCGGTGTCGGCATCGACGACGAGATGCGCAGAGACGCGATCGCGGATCAGCGCGACGGTATCGACCACCTCGGTCACGCTGACGAGGCCGATGTCGGGCTGGCCGAGCCGCGTATAAGCGATGGCCGCACCCGAGACATAGAGCGCCTCGAAACCGGCGCGTTCGGCGATCAGCGCGGTGAGCGGGTCGTAGACGCCCGGTGCGATCAGGATCGGCGGGCGCGTGAGGCGAGCGCGTAGTGTGGTGTCGGTCATGCGTCAGAGTCCCAGGTAAGCGCGTTTGAGCTCCGGATCGGCGCCGATCTCGGCGGCGGTGCCGGACATGACGAAGTGTCCTTCGGCGAGGATATAGGCGCGGTCGGCGACTTCGAGGCTCTGCACCACGTTCTGCTCGACCAGCAGGATGGCGACGCCGTCGGCGTGGATGCCGGCGATCAGCGCGAACAGCTCTTCGACCAGGAGCGGCGAGAGACCGAGCGAAGGCTCGTCGAGAATAATCAGCCGCGGCTCGGCCATCAGGCCGCGGCCGATGGCAAGCATCTGCTGCTCGCCGCCCGACAGCGTGCCGGCGTGCTGCGATTGCCGCTCCGCAAGGCGGGGGAAGATCGCGAAGACGCGTTCGCGATTCTGCGCGCGGTGTTCGGCTGCGCGGCGATAGCTGCCGAGGTCGAGGTTCTCGCGTACGGTGAGATTGGGGAAGATGCGGCGGCCCTCTGGCACATGGATGAGCCCGCGCGCAACGATGGCGGACGGTTTCTCGCGCTCGATAGCGTCGCCGTCGAAGCGGATCGCGCCGGCGCGCGGCCGCAGGATGCCGGAGATCGTGCGGTTGAGAGTGGACTTGCCTACGCCGTTGGAGCCGAGCACGGCGACGATTTCGCCGGCGCCGACTTCAAGGTCGATGCCGCGCAGCACCTCGGTCTCGCCGTATCCGGCGCGCAGGCCTTGCACCGCGAGCAGCGCGTCACTGTGCATGTGCGGCTCCAAGTTTCGCCGCCGCGCCGTGACCGAGATAGGCCTCGATCACTTTTGCATCGGCAGCGACCTGCGCGGGCGTGCCTTCGGCGATGATGCTGCCCTCGGCCAGCACGAAGACATGCTCCGACAACTGCATCACCGCCTGCATGACATGCTCGATCATCAAAATGCTGACGCCGCGATCGCACAGGCTGCGGATCACCGGCACGATGTCGCGGATTTCCGATGGATTGAGACCGGCCAGAACTTCGTCGAGCAGCAACAGCTTCGGCCCGGTCGCCAGCGCACGCGCGAGCTCTAGGCGCTTGCGGCCAGCGACGGTCAGCGTATCGGCCGCTCGGTCGAGCATGCGGGCCAGGCCGACCTCGCGGGCGACGCTTTCTGCAACCTTAAGCGCCGCGGCCCGCGAACCATGGCGCAAGAAAGCGCCGACCAGAATGTTGTCGCGCACCGAGAGACCGGCGAAGGGCTGCACGATCTGGAAAGTGCGGGCGATACCGCGGCGCGCCAGGCGATGCGGCGGCTCGCCGGTCACGTCCTCTCCGCAATAGCGAACGCGACCATCGCTCGGCTTAAGGAACCCGGAGATGATGGCAAATAGCGTCGTCTTGCCGGCGCCGTTCGGGCCGATCAAAGCCGTGATCCGCCCCGCCGGCGCGGCGAACGAAACGGCTTTGACGGCGAGCAGCCCGCCGAAACGGCGCGACACATTATCTACTGCCACCAGGGGCGCCTCAGCCATGGCCCGCCTCCTCTCGCGGCAGTAGGCGCGGGCGCAGCAGCCGTTCGCCCGCTCGCGAAAGCCCGCGCGGCATGAACCAGATCACCAAAACCAGCACGACACCGTAAGCTACGAGATCAAGCCCCGGAGCATTACCGGCCAAGGTTTGCGCGGTCTCGCCGAGCGCCTTGGTCGCCAAAGCTCCTACGAGAGGCCCGAATACGGTGCCGACGCCGCCGATAATCGGCGTCAGCAACGCCTCGATGGAAATCCAGGTGCCGTAGGCGATGCCGGAATCGACGAACAGGAAATATTGCGCGTAGAAGCAGCCTGCAGCGGCAGTGATGGCGGCGGAAATGACCATGCCTCCGAGCTTGACCGCGGCGGTATCGACGCCGAGCGCCTTGGCCGCGTCCTCGTTTTCGCGTACCGCAACGAGCCATGCGCCGAAACGCGATCGCTCGATCAGCCGCGTGATCACCAGCGCGATGGCGACGAGCAGCAGAATGATCCAATAAAACATCGCCCGGCTTTGAAATTGGAACGCCATCGGCCTTAGGTCGAGCTTGATCAAGGTGCCGACGCCGCCGCCGGTGATGGGAGCTACGCTCGCGATAATGCGCAGGACTTCCGCAAAAGCGAGCGTGACCAGCGCGAAATGAGAGCCGCGCAGGCCGGAGCGGAACGTCAGCGCGCCCATCACGGCGCCGACCAGCGCCCCGCCCGCGATGCCAAGCGCAAACGCGAACCACGCGTTGATACCATAGCGGACTTGCAGGACGGCGGTGACATAGGCTCCGGTACCGAAAAAAGCCGCGTGCCCGAAGGAGTATTGACCGCCATAGCCGCCGAGGATGTTCCAGCCCTGCCCCGCCAGCGCCGTCATCAGCGCCACCACCATGAAATTGAGCACGACATTGGAGTGGCTGAGGAGCGGCACCGCTGCAAGCAGCGCGACGACGGCGGCAATGGGCGCGAAATCCTTCATTCTCGCGCTCCGAAAAGTCCGTTTGGCCGCACCAGCAACGCTGCGATGAATATGAGAAAGATGCCGATCTGGCCAAGCGATTCGCCAAGGAACAGGCTTGAGAGGCTTTCCACTACCCCGATGATCAGACCGCCGATCAGCGCGCCGGGCACCGAGCCCATGCCGCCAAGGACGACGATGGTGAAGGCGATCAGGATGAACGCATTGCCGGCACTCGGATTGACGTAATAGGTCGGAATCAAAAGACAGGCGGCGATGGCGACACAGGCGGTGCCGAGCCCAAAAGTCACCGCGTAAACATGACCGACATCGATCCCGGCCAGCTCTGCGCCTAATTTTTCTCTGGCAACGGCACGGATGGCGCGGCCGATATCGGTAAAGCCCATGAGCAGCCACAACGCCGAAGCCACGACGAACATCGCGATAAATCCAACCGCGCGTGGCAGCGCCACAAAGGTAATGCCGAGGTTGAAGCTGTCGAAAGCATAGGGCACGTCGATGGTTCGGGTGTCGCCTCGAAAGAAAAACAACAGCGCGCTCTCGATGACCACGGCAAGCCCGAGCGTGACCAGGAGGATATTGCGGTCGTCGCCGTGCGAGGCCGGGCCGATGACGAAACGCTGCAGCGCGTAACCCAGGGCAAAAAAGGCAGGCGCCAACACGAGGATGGCAAGGTAGGGATCGAGCCCGAGTTTCTCGTAGGCGAAGAACGCGGCGAACATTGCGGCGGTCAAGAGCGCGCCGTGGGCGAAATTAATGATGTGCAGCACGCCATAGATCAGCGTCAGCCCAAGCGCGACCAGCGCATAGACCGCGCCGGTCAACAAGCCGTTGACGATTGCCGCGGTCAAGATGGCAGGCGACAGCACTGGCTAGACGCTTTTCAATGTCATTGCCGCGGAGGGTGAGACAGGCGCCCTTCGCCGCAAGCAAGGGTTACGCCGGCATCGGGAAGATGGGCTTAGCGTTAGCGAATTTCTCGGGCAAGAACACCTTGATGTCGTTGTCCTGCACCTGCGTGTTGCAGGGCGCCGCACCCTCGTTCTGACCGTTGACGAATTTGGTCGGTCCATACGGCATGATGTGACCGGACCAGGTCGAGCCCGCGAGCGCCGAAATGATCTTCGGCCGTTCGGCCGAGCCCGCGCGCTCGAGCGCGTCGGCAATCAGGCCCACGCAGCTGTAGTTGAGGTAGACCTCGTAGGTGAAGAACTGGCCCTTGGCCTCGACCTGCTTCTTGAGAGCTTGCGCCTTGTCGCTCAGCGGATTGAACCAATGATTGCAGTCCATGATGTATTTGGCGGCGTCGGGGAATTCCTTGACGAATTTATACGACGAGGCCGCGCCGCCGAGCACCGAATAGATCGCTTTCGGGCGCACGTGCTGCTGCAGCATGGTGCGGGCAAGCAGGACATATTCGTTATAATAATTGGCGGGAATGACGAGATCCGGATTCTGCTCCTTGATCTTGAGCACGATGGTATTGAAGTCGCGCGTCGGCGTCGGGTGCGCGATCGTGTCCAGCACCTGAAAGCCCTTTGGCGGCAGCTGGGCGTTGAGCAGTTTGGCAAGGCCGGAACCGAACAAAGAAGTCTTCATGAACGATCACGACGGTTTTCGCCGGCTTTCCAGCGCCGTCATTGATGGCGACGAGATTGTCGAGCGCCGTCTTGGCAATGACCCCGAAGCCGGGCCCGAAGCGGAAAGTATTGGTGAGCCCGCGAGTGACGATGCTGTCAGCGACGCCGACGTCAACCACATAGGGCAATTCATAGCGGGCGGCTGCTTGCGTCGTGGCCAGACAGACGTTGCTGGCATAACCGCCAACGATGCAGGACACGCCAGCCGAATTCATCTTCTCGACCTCGGCGGTGCCTCCCTCCGGCGTCGATTGCGCATCGCCGAGCATCGGATCGATCTTGGCGCCGCCGAGCGCCTTGATGCCGCCGGCGGCATTGATCTCGTCGATCGCGATTGTCGCGCCGAGACGGCCTTGCTGGCCAGAATAGGACAGCGCGCCGGTGACCGGATGCAGCACGCCGAGCTTCACCGGCTCGCCTGCCGCCCGTAGCACCGATGGCATAGCGACGCTGCCTGCCGCGACCGATGCTGCACCTAAAGCGGTGGTGGCCAAAAACCGGCGGCGGCTCAACGGAGTTTTACTGGCGGACATGGTGATACCCCTTTGTTAGCGAAACGGGCTGAGATCCGCCGGTTTGCTTCCGGCGGTCAATCGTCTCACTGTGGATGCTTTGCGGCCGGTCCTGCCCGACCGGGTCAAAATCGGCGACCACGCTTTGCTCCGCTTACCCGAGCGGACGAGGTCGACTTCGAAGGCGTAGCGGTCCGGCCGGTAAAGCGCGTGCAGGTGCTCGACCCCGCGGCCGGATTGGTCGTAGACCACGCGCGTAAGCTCGATGAGCGGTGTGCCCATGTGCACGCCAAGCGCCGCGGCGACATCGGGCGTCGCCAAGCCGGCGCTGATGCGCTGGCGCGCATGTTCGACTTTGACCCCGGCGCGCTCAAGCAGATCGAGCAATGGCCGCGATGCCAGTTCCTGCCGGGTAAAGGTCAGCGAAATTTTCTCCGGGACATAAGTGGTCAGATACGAGAACGCCTCGCCGTCGGCCGAGCGCACGCGCACAGAACGCTGCAGCATCTGATCCGGCGGCACGCCGAGCGCTTGCGCCACCGCACCTTCGGCCGGCACATACTCGAAAGACAACAGCTTGACGGCCGTGCGCCGGCCCATGTCGGCAAGGCTGGCGAGCATGCCGGAAATATCCGCAGTCATCGGCGCCAGCACCGGTCGGTAAATCACCCGAGTACCGGCGCTGCGCCGCCGCTCGATCAACCGCTCGCGCGCGAGCTCGCCGAGCGCACGGCGCACGGTAACCCGCGATACGTCATGGACCTCCGCGAGCTCGTGTTCCGTCGGCAGCTTGGCGCCGAAGGCGACGGCGCCGCTCAAGATACGGTCGCGCAGGACGAGATAGACCTGCTTTGCCTTTGCTTCGCCAAGCCAATCGCGCAACACCACGTCCCCCGCCTCGGAGATCCGCTTTACTTGGTATTCTTTAGAATACAATATTGCGGGCCCTCGACAAGCCTGGTGAAGCGAGACAGACGGCCCTTGATGAGCGAGCCACGGACCCTGATCGATCGGCTCTGGGCCGCGCACGAGATCGTGCGCCGCGAGGACGGCGCCGCTTTGCTCTGGGTCGATCGCCACTACATCCACGAAGGCTCCTTCCACGCGTTCAGTCAATTGAAAGCCCGCGGCCGTTCCGTCGCCGAGCCGCAACTGACCTTCGGCGTCGCCGATCATTATGTGCCAACCCGCGGCCGTGCCGACGGCATTGCCGATCCGGAACTCGCGACGATGGTGCGTAATCTCGCGAGCAATGCGGCGGAGAGCCACGTCACAATGTTTGGATTGGGCGATCCGCGTCAGGGCATCGTGCATGTGGTCGGCCCCGAGCAGGGACTGACGCTGCCCGGCCTGCTGGTCGTCTGCGGCGACAGCCATACATCCACGCACGGCGCCTTCGGCGCCTATGCCTTCGGGATCGGCGCCTCCGAAGTCGCGCATGTGCTGATGACGCAGACGCTATGGCAGAAGAAACCCAGACGCATGCGGGTGAACGTCGAGGGCCGCACCACACCAGGTGTTGCCGCCAAGGATATTGCGCTCGCCATCATCGCCCGGATCGGCGCCGACGGGGCGCAAGGCCACGCCATCGAATTTGCCGGCAGCGCCATCCGCGCGCTGACGATGGAAGGCCGCATGACATTGTGCAACATGTCGATCGAAGCCGGCGGCCGCTGTGGCATGGTGGCGCCCGACGCCACGACATTCGCTTATCTCAAGGGACGTCCCTACGCGCCACACGATGTAGATTTCGACGCGGCGGTCGAAGCTTGGTCTGCGCTTGCGTCCGATGCCGATGCCGAGTTCGATCGCGACGTCACCCTCGACGCAGCCGAAGTCTCGCCGATCGTCACCTGGGGCACGACGCCAGACGATGGGTTGCCGATCGACGCGCGCGTGCCCGATCCGGTGCGCGAGCCCGACGAGGTGCGCAAAAAATACATCCAGGATGCGCTGGCCTATATGGGCATTGCGCCCGGCACCAAGCTGACCGACATCGCCATCGACCGCATTTTCATCGGCTCCTGCACCAATGCGCGCATCGAGGATCTGCGCGCGGCCGCCGCCGTACTCGCCGGCCGCGTCAGCAAGGTCCCGGGACTGGTCTCGCCGGGCTCGTCGCAGGTGAAACGTCAAGCCGAGGAAGAAGGGCTCGATCGTATTTTTCGCGATGCCGGCCTCGAATGGGCGGACTCCGGATGCTCGATGTGCGTCGGCATCAACGGCGATATCGTGCCGGCCGGCGAACGCTGCGCCTCGACCACCAATCGCAATTTCCGCGGCCGCCAAGGGCGCGGTGCGCGCACACACATAATGTCACCGGCCATGGTCGCCGCCGCGGCGGTCACCGGGCATCTCGCCGATGTGCGGCCCTTGCTGACCGGACGGAAAGTCTAGGAAACCACTGCGTGAAAAAATTCGTCTCACTCACCGCCAAGGCCTGTCCGCTGCCGCAACCCAATCTGAACACCGACCAGATCCTGCCGGCACGCTATCTGAAATGGCCGCGCTCAAGAGGTCTCGGGACAGTGTTGTTTGCAGACTTGCGGCTCGACTCCGCAGGCAAGGAGCGCACGGATTTTCCCCTAAATCAGGCAGCTTGGCGTGGCGCCAAGATTCTCGTCGCTGGGCGCAATTTCGGCGGCGGCTCGTCGCGTGAAGCCGCCGTCTATGCGATCTACGATTACGGCTTTCGCTGCGTGATCGCGCCGTCCTTCGGCGACATATTCGCGCAGAACGCGGTTAAGAACGGACTGCTCACAGCGGTTGTGTCGGAAGGCGATGCCGCGGAACTTGCGGCTGCAGTCGCTGCTGATCCTGGGCGCGACGTTATTGTCGATCTCGAGCAAAGGACAATTCAATGTGGCAACCGAGTCTATAGCTTCTCTATCGATCTGGTCAGTCGCAATCAGCTCCTCAACGGCTGGGACGACGTCGACCTAACCGAAAGTTTTCGCACCCAAATATCTACCTATCGAATCTCCGACCGACTACGAAGACCGTGGGCAAGCCCAGCAAAATCGTAAGCCAGTTTAGGCGCTTTCAATCTGATCGAGCGGTCCGATTCTTAACGAGCCGACACGTAGGTTTCCGTCCTCCTTACTGGTCGCATCGTCGTTTTAGAAACCGCGACTAACTTCCGATAACAGCCATTCTCGGAAGTTATCTCGAAAAGTTGCTAGACCCTACTCCGCCGCCCGGCCGAACGCGAGTTGACGGCCGACCAGTTCGGCGTAAAGGCCGCCGCGCGCCAGCAGCGCGGCATGGTGTCCGCACTCGACCAGACGCCCCGCATCGAGTACCGCGATCGTCTCGGCGTCGCGTACGGTGGAGAGGCGATGGGCGATGACGATGGTGGTCCGATCGCGCATCAGCGCGGCGAGCGCCTGACGCACCAGCGCTTCACTGATCGCGTCAAGGTGCGAGGTGGCCTCGTCGAGGATTAGAACCGGAGCATTCTTGAGGAAGGCGCGGGCGATGGCGACACGCTGCCGCTGTCCACCCGAGAGCTGCACGCCGCGCTCGCCGACGCGGGTGTCGAGCCGCGCCGGCAGCGCAGCGACGAAATCGGCGAGCGCCGCGCGCTCGATGGCCTGCATGATCTCGGCCTCGCCGGCGCCGGGCTTCGCCAGCGCCACGTTGGCGCGTAGCGTATCGTTGAACAGATACGTGTCCTGCGCCACCAGCGCGATGCGGCCGTGCAGATCGTCGAGCTTGTATCGGCGCAGATCGCACCCGTCGAGCGTGATCGCGCCGTGCGTCGGGTCCCAGAAGCGCAGCAGCAGATTGGCGAGCGTGGTCTTGCCCGATCCGGACGGCCCGACGATCGCCAACGTTGCACCGGCGCGAATGTCGAGGGTGATGCCGGTCAGCGCCGGACGGCCGCTTTGTGGATAGGTGAATCCGACGGATCTCAGGGCGATGGCACCGCCGCGCTGCGAAGCCAGCACCGGCGCGCCCGGACCGTCGCGCACCATCACGGGCTCCTCGTGCACCGCCCGCAACCGGTGCGCCGAGGCAAATGTATCGGCGAGCTGCCGGCTGACGTGAGCGATCTCCGACACGGGCAGGAAGGCCGAAGTCGCCAGTAAGGTGAGAAGCGGGAGAAACACGCCGTTGAAATGGCCGCCTGCCGCCAGCAGTCCGCCGGTCAGCGCCACGGCCAGCCCGCCGAATGCGGTTGCGGTCTCGAGCTGCACGTCCTGGGCGGAAATATCGCGCAGCACCTTCAGCCGCAGCGCCGCGCACTGGCGCGACAGCTTCTGAAATTCGTCGCGGCGGCGGCCGAGCGCCTGGAACGCTGTGAGTTCGGCGAGGCCCTGAATTAAATCGGCGACGTGGGCGTTGAGCACACCCAAAGCCTCGCGCGCGGCGGCGCCGAGACGGTCGATGCGCCGGCGCAACAGCACCGGCGCCAGTGCGGCGAACAATAGGAACGGCAGCAGCACCAGCGCCACCGGCCAAGCGAAGACCACGAGCGTGGCGAGCACTGCGGCCGGCACGATGACGGCAACGACCGCCGGCCCCACCGTGTGGGCGTAAAAATATTCGATCGTCTCTACGTCCTGCGTCGCCAGCGCGACTAGGTCGCCGGAGCGCCGCCGCAACAAATAGCCGGGCGCCAGCGCGTCGAGCTTGCGGTAGAGCGCAATGCGCATGTCGGCGAGCAGATAATAGGCCATACTGTGCGCCTGCCAGGACTCGAACCAGTGCAGAATACCGGCGAGCGGCGCCACGGCGGCGAGGCCGAGCAACAGGGCGCCGTAGGGATGACCGGTCTTCAACGCGGCGACGATCAGCGCGCTGAACACGGCGACACCGATATAAGCGGCGACGCGGCAGGTTCCGGCGACGATGACCACGGCGAGCCGCCGCCACCATGGCGCGATGAAGCCGAGCAGCGCGCTCGTGGTGCGGCCCCAATCCAGACGCTCGACGCGCAGGATCAACTCATCGGCGCCTCCGCCGCTGCGAAGTTGCGCTGCCGCCTCCGCAATCTCGGCGGGCTCCGCTTGGCCACGCGGCGCGAACGGCAGCACGCCTTCACCGCGCTCTTGCGCCTGCCCGCCCATCAGCTCCCGGTAGGCGCCGTCGCGTCGCATCAGTTCGACATGCGTGCCGGCCTCGACTACGCGCCCGCGGTCGAGCACGAGGATGCGGTCGGCGTCGATCACGCTGGACAGCCGGTGCGCGAGTATGAGCGTGGTGCGCCCAGCCATCAGACGGTCGAGCGCATTCTGAATGATCGCCTCGTTCTCGGCATCGACCGAAGACAACGCCTCGTCGAGAATGAGGATCGGCGCGTCGCGTAGAAGCGCTCGCGCGATCGCCAGCCGCTGCCGCTGACCGCCCGAGAGCCGCATGCCACGCTCGCCGATCACCGTTGCGTAGTCCTGCGGCAGCGCGGCAATGAACTCGTGCGCGTTGGCCGCGCGCGCCGCAGCAATCATCTCCGCCCGCGTGGCATCCGGCTTGCCCAGCCGCAGATTGTCCTCAACCGTGCCGTGGAACAGATACGTGTCCTGGCGCACCACCGCGATCTGCGCGCGGATCGCTTCAGGATCGAGCGTTTTCAGATCGAGGCCGCCGATCCGCACGCTGCCCGCTTGCGGATCGTAGAGCCGCAATAGTAACGCCGCCGTCGTCGACTTGCCGCTGCCGCTTGAGCCGACGATGCCGACGCGCTCGCCGGCACGGACGGAAAACGAAAGCCCGTCGAGCGCCGCGCCGCGCCCGCCCGGATAGGAGAAATGCACCTCGTCGAACGCGATGGTCGGAACGAGCGGCGCCGTGGGCGCGGTGCCGCCCTGCGGCATCGGCGAGCGCGCTTGCAGCAAACCGTTGATGCCGATCGCCGCCGCCTGCCCGACCATACCGTCGTGCAGCACGGTGCGGAAATCGCGCAGCGGGCGGAAAATCTCGGTGCCTGACATTAAGACGATGAGCAGCGCCGGCAGCGTCATCAGCCCGTGGGTAAAGCGGTAGACGCCGAGCGCCAGCGCTGCCGCGGCGCCGACGGCGATACCGACGTCGATGATGCCGCGGCTGATCAGATTGGTCGCCAGCATCTTCATGGTGGCGGCTGAGAGCGCCCGCGCCTTATCGGCCAGCATGCGGCCATAGGCGGTGCTCTGGCCGAACGCTTTGAGCGTCGCCAGCCCCTGGATGGCGTCGAGAAATTCGGCGCCGAATGTTTTTAGCGAAGCGCGATGCGCCACGCTGACTTTTGCATTGAGACAGCTGAATGAGGCGGGCAGCACCAGGCACACGAGCGCGGCGCACAGCATCACCGCCGCCACCGGCACGTCCCACCAAGCGATGATGGCGAACATGGCGATGGGCGTGAGCGCGGCAATGGCGAGCTGCGGCACGTACTGGCCGAAGAACGTCTGCAGCTGCTCAACGCCGTCGACCAGCGACAGCATGACACCCCCGGTCCGCTCGCCGGCGAAAAAAGCCGGCCCGAGTTCGGCGACCTTGTCGTAGAGCTTAAGTCGCAACACCTCCTGCACGCGCGCGGCAGTGCGGTGCGCCGCCATGGTGCGCTCGTGTTCGAGCACGGCGCGCACGAGCACGATCGCCGCGACCGCCACCGCCGGCAGGATGAGCGCCGCCGCCGGCGCGCCGCGGTAGACGAGCGCGATCAGTGAACCGAGTAGGACAAAGCGCGCCACGCCGACGACGGAAGCGAGAAGCCCCATCAGGACGGTGACGGCGATCCGCCACCGCATCCCACGGGTCAATTGCCAGAGCCGAAAGTCGAAGTACAAAGCCGCGTCCTCTCTTTTCCTTTCGACCTTAACTAACTGATTGCTGGAAATCGAGACAGACCCGCAAGCGCCGCGCGAGCTTCAGCGCCTCTTTGTTTGCCCTCTTGCAATAGCTTCCGACAGAAACCGGCCGTGGGCCGGAAGAGCAAACTCCATCGATGGGCTGTTCGATCAAGTGGCGGCACTGAAGATCGAAGCAGCGGACAGCCTCCGATAACGCGCCTTCTCGGATGTTAGTCAGTGCCGGGAGTTACGAGGAGCCTCCCCTTTGAGACGTGCAATCACCTCGTTATGTACCCGACTGGCCTCTATGCCTTTGCGCGATTGTAGTATTTTTGCATCCGGAAATCCGCGTGCGCCAAAAGATCACGTGAGATCCCGATTTGATCGGGTGCGGCGATAGCCCACATAGTTGCCGCGGCGTCGCGGACGTCATGGGGTGTAATGCGAATGCCAAGCCGCGCAGTTGAATGCCTCGCAAAGACGGGCCAGACTGCCGAATACGAGAGTGGCCCTCCTTTCGGGCTCACCCAAAGAGCGTTGCAGGCCCGACGACGAAGCATCCTGGGGCGGACCAGCCTAAGGTAAGTGGCAAACTCATCGCGTAGGGCTTCAGGAATTTCAAAGTCGAGGTAGGTACCCGTCTTCGTATCCTCTGGTCGGATGACGATCGACCAATTATTGTCCTCGTTGATTACGTCGCGACCAATTTCGAGGGCGGCTGCATTCTTGGGCCGCAAGGGACCTTGAGCCAGTAACGCAAACATCAGGCCGTCGCGAAAGTGAATTGCGTCAGCCATCGAGATTGGTTTTTCGGGGGATACTTTGCTTTCCTCCATTAGCGCCATGCCAAGATCGACCAGTTGCACACTCGTGATCACTGGTCTCACCCGATTGCCGCGAGGAGCCGCCGCGAAGAGACGTGTCTTAATATCACGCAGCCAGGCCCAATCCTTATCCGGCATCAGTGTGCGTGCCGCGCCATAAAGACTATCGATCTGGATTGCGACCGAGTGCGGTGTGTTGGTTTCCCTCAGGTGCTCGACGAATTGGCGCACCCGCGCACGCGTAGGGCGGTCAAACGGATTCTTTTTGAGGGCGTCAGGATCGGTGATGGTCAGGAAGCCGAGAAATCGGCGCCATCCCATCCAATGCTTGTGCAAAGTCCTTTGCGCGAGCCGCCCACCCGGGGTGTCGGCAAAGGGATCGTCATTGTCAACAGCGGTGTCCCACATTCGCCGATCGATTTCGGGCCAGTCGGCGAATGGAAGATGAAGTTTCGGTATAGGTCCGCTCATTAGATGTTCCTCTCCTCACCCTTAGGATGATTGTTTTTGCGATTACGCGGTTTCGGCTTCGGTTAAGCCTCACTCATGAATTTACCCGGCTGGTGGCACGCCTTGAGGACGTCCTCCGTGTGCGCTTCCACGATTTGCGTCATAGCCACGCCACGCAGATGTTGCTCGCCGGCGTGCATCCCAAGGTCGCCCAGGAGCGTTTGGGGCACTCGACGATAACGACCACGCTCGACCTTTATTCGCATGTCACCGACACGATGCAGAGCGACGCGGCCGCCCGTCTCGACGCTGCGTTTCGGATTGCGCTAAAAGGTCCTGCCGCAGCGGAATGAAAAATTTGGGTAGCAAATTGGGTAGCAAAGCCGTTTGTGACGATTTTTGTGACAGCAACTGTCTTTTGTTATCAACGGTTTGGAAGGGTGGCCGAGTGGTTTAAGGCACCGGTCTTGAAAGTAGACGGGCTTGGTGCGAACCAGTGTCGCCCGGTGTTAAACCGTCAAGTATTTCGGGCTTTCCATCGCCCTACGCGTCCATTTGCTTCTATCTAGTTCATTGTGTGTTTGCGAGTTTGGGCACAAACTTGGGCACACAGCATTAGCCGCGCGCCTTCTCACCCTTCCAAAATCTGAACAGATATGGCGAGGCATGGTCGGCTGCGTGAACTTCCCAGGCCGGCCAATTGCGACTTCCACGATCCGGAAGCTTCAAAAAGATTAGTTCGATCAAATCCCGGTCGGTCCAATCATCCGGAATTGCGGCGGCCACCTGGTCGTGCCCCTGGGATCCGCCCTTCTCATAATCGACAACGAGATGGGGCGTGCCGCTCGGATGATCCTCCACAATATTGATTGTGGCGTTCGTTTTATATTCCGGGCAATACAAATAGATCCGCTTCAAGTTTCGAGTGACCATGATCGGCTCCTGTTGCGTCCTACTTTTTGATTGTTTGATAAGTCGCGGATTGAGTGCACCGCCCGATGTCGATCCGTCCACAGAAATGCCACTCCGTCCACAGTGCCGCGTTTTAGCCTACCCTCCCGTGAAGAGATCAAAGCTACCGTCCGGGTGATTCGTGCTGCCGCGGGCAAATTGCGTTCCCCGACCCTGGTCCAGCCGGTTCGGTCGTGGGTCGTATTGGGCGCCGTCGACGCCGGGCGTGCGGCCGTAGGTTTCGCAGCCGTCCAGCAGCTTGCCGTGTTGGCGCATCATGAAGGCGTAACGCGCGGCTGAAATCAGGTCGTCGCGCACCCGATTGATCTTGTAATCCTCGGTGCGGTGATAGCTCAGTATCTCCTCGCCGAGCTCGCTCATGTGGCTGGCGATGTAGAATTGCTGGCGCTTCATGAAGCCGCACATCTCCTCGATGGCGGGTTCGACGTGGTAGCCGCCGCCCTTGTTCTCGGCGTGCTTGCCAAGCATCGGCGCACCGACGCGGCGGTAAACATCGGCAAGTGCAATGCCGCTGCCCTTCTCATGCTGCAGGCCATCGTGGGGCCAAGCGATCGGGATGCGCAGCCCGCGACACATGCCGGCAATCCGCTTCACATGGTATAGCGCCTCGCCGCGCTCCATTTTGAAACCGTCGACCACGAAGAATTCGTCTATCTCTGGCACCCAGGCGCAGAGCGCAGCCGCGAACGGATGGCCGTAGCCGAAGTCAACGCCAACGATCCACCTTGCCCAGCCCTGGATATCCTTGTCGGGATCGAAGGCCCGCATGAGGCTTTCCAGCGGGAATGGGAACACGCGGGCGATGCCAAGCTGGGGAATACCGTGAATGCGGGCTTCGCGCTCGTGCGGTAGGTACGACTCCTCGAGCTGCGCCCTGCGCTCGGCCGAAATGTGCTTGGCGTCCTGCGCGTCGATGCGAATGTCGATGCGATCGGGCGAATACTCATTAAGGAAGCGATAGGTAAGCTCGCCGCCGCCCTTCAATGGCGTGTAGGACAAAAACAGGATGCCATCCGTCGCGGTCGTACGCGCGACAAGCTCGGAATAGATTTCCTCGGAACAGCGCTCGTCGATCCAGATCCAATCGACCAACTCCGACTGCATCTTCTCGGCGCCCTGCTCGAAGCTTTTGAACGTCGCGGTGGATATGCCGTCGCGGGTGCCGTCCGTTTCATGAGCGACCGAAATCGTATCGATCGACCCGGTGCCGCCCGGCACCATGATCGGACGCCCGGCGAAGGTAGCGAGCGGGATCGTGCCGGTGCCAAATTCCCCTTGCATCGCGGTCAGCTTCTTCTGCGGGCCGTCGCGCACCAGCGTCCGCTCCGGGCCGACGATCCAGCCGCGGGTCGGCTTATTGAAGCGCTTGCCGGTCCACCATTTTGGATACGCGCCCGTAATATGCAGGGCGGCTTCATAAGCACACGGAAACGATTTGCCAGTCTGATTGCCGCCGCGGATCAGCCGTTGATGGTGCTTGGCGCCGGCTGCGAAAAATCGCAACTGCGGCTCGTACCATTCTTTCAAACCCCAAAAATCGGCCATGTGAAACTTGCGGCGATACTCGCCCGACGTCATAGCCTGGCGCGCGAGCTTCAATATTTTTGCCGGATCGGGTGCGTCGCTATCGGCCATTGTTCGCCTCTTTCTGTTCGATCGCTTTGCCGTCGATTATCTTGGCTGCAGATGCGCGCTGCGCGTTCTCGATTGCTTCCAGTGCTTCAATTCGGTCGAGGCCATTCGGGCCGTAGATTTCCAGAAGCTTGTCGCGACCAGTGCCGAGCCGGCGCAGCGCCTTCAATTCCTCCAACGCCTCGCGGTCGGGGTCGATCGTGCGGTGTGTCACATCGATCGAGTGTTTTGTTTCTATCGGGTCGCACCTGTCGATCACGGCGGCCACGGCGCGCATGTGGTCCCGATGTTGCGGATCGCGAATGACGCTGAAAAGCGCGGCAACAGCCTCGGGATGCCCGACGCGGATCACCTTGCGGCTTTCTTCGGCAATGGCCGCGAGGATTTTGGGATCGCAACTCATGTGGTGCGCTTCCTTGGAAAGCGTTGACGCCTTGCCGCTTTTGTACCCGGCAAGTTTGTATGCCCGGGTCAGGCTGCCGTAGCCGGGCTTGCCCGTGACGAGATGGCGGACAAAATCACGTTGGCGCGAATTCAAAGCCTGCATCGCAGGCCCGAGCTCACCCCAGGTTTCCGGCTTGGTCGGCTCGGTCATGGCCGCGCACTCGCCGCGGCATCGGCGAGCACCTTCCGGACATAGCTGGACAGCGGCCGGCCATCCCGCTCGGCACAGGTCTTGAGTTTGGTTATGAGCGGCGCGGCGATGCGAACAACCAGCCGCTTTTTGAGCTTAAGTTTTGCCATGTGCCCAATGTGGCAACATTGGCAAACTCGACAACGCACATTTATACGCATGAGGTAGAGCGCTTACAGTCAACTCAATGATTGAGGGCATAAGTCCTTATGAGCACGGGGATTTTTATCGGGCCGATTTTGGCCTTCGGTGCTGCTGCTGCCGTGGCGGTCCCTATTGCCGGCGCCGTGGTCGCGCTGCAGATGGTGCTGTCCCTTGAGCGCGTGCCGTGTCTGCCGCAATGTGCCGAGCGAACGATCGGAGAGAACTGACGTGCCGCGACACTTAGCCAACACAATCGATGATACGCAAAAGCTTCTTGCTGGATACCGCGACAACATGAGAGTCGAAATTGAAACCGGTGTCGCGGTAACCGCGAAAACCGTGGCGGACCTTCGTGCGCTTGCCACATGGCCGGACGGCTTGGTCTTAGACATCCACATAGACCTTGACCCCCGGTTTAGCGTGGTGAAGGTGAAGCGGGCATCCTGATGCGAGCCATGCCCGCTTCCCGCCGGCCGGCGCATGAGAACATTCTTCGTATCTATCATTTTGTTGGCAGAGAATTTGGGTTAGACGACATTCGGCTGCGCAGGCTTAAGATTGCAACAATAAATGATTTGAATGATCCCTTTGAACTACTTGGACCATCGGCACTCGACAAAAATGCTCGTCGGCGCTTTCAGACATTAAAGGACCAGTTAGCAACCTCTAGGGGAATGCTGTGCTTTAGCCGCCATTGGAAAAATCCCGTTCAATGGAGTCATTACGCCGACAAACATAGGGGTTTGTGCTTAGGCTTTGACATGCCCGCGCGTTTCTCACATCCGGTCACATATAGCGCGAAGCGCTTGTCGCCCGACATAGAGAAAATTGAAGGCGGAGGGGTGGAAGCTAAAGACGCCATGCTCAAAGTGCTCTCCACAAAATACAGCCATTGGCGATATGAGAATGAAATAAGATGTTACCTAACGCTTAAAACAAAAGATCCGGTCAATGGACTGTACTTCTGCAATTTTTCGGACAAGTTGGTACTCAAAGAGGTAATCGTTGGCGCGTGTTCGACAGTAATGCGCAGTGAGTTAAATGAGGCACTTGGAGATATGGCGGAGAGCGTTACGACCTTTAAGGCTCGCCTCGCCTTTGGAAGCTTTACCGTCGTCAGACAAATGAATAGATCACTTTGGAAATAACTCACTGAGAGCTCAGGTCTATCGCTCCGCAAAATTGTCTTTTCCTTATTACAAGGAAATATGATGACCCAAGACGGCAAGGTCGTGTTGATAGTCGTCACCTTTGTCGCGGTAGGCTTATTGGCGCTGGGGGAGATTGCCCGAGTTCCGATTAGTCTCGATCCAAGGTTGATGCTGGTCGCGATAATAATCGGCGTCGTTTGGTTTACGGCAAATAAGAAGCAAAAGTGAACGCTCGCCGCTTCCCACCGCCCTGGTCGATCGAGGAAACGCCCGCCTGCTACATCGTGCGGGACCGCGACGGGCAGGCGCTGGCCTATGTCTATTACGAGGATGAGCCCGGTCGGCGAACGACCGCCAAGCTGCTCACCAAAGACGAGGCGAGGCGGATCGCGGCAAATGTGGCAAGGCTACCGAGCCTTCTGAGCAACCGGGGCGAGCGTTGACCTCTCGCTTACAACGCCATTGCGCTCGACCCTCGATTGTCCGATGATGCCCTTGGGTTGAGGGCTGGCTGTGTTGCGTTATATCGCGATAGTCGCGTGTGCGACCATGCTCGTGGCCTGTGCCACGATCACGACGGGAACTACGCAAATTATTGCCGTCGATACCCCGGGCGTGCCGGGCGCGATCTGTACGCTATCAACTCAAAGTGGCCCGCAAATGGTCACCACCCCAGGCACAATATCGCTTAGCAAAGGGTCTAACCCCATTCCAATTTCGTGCGCGAAGCCGTGCTATGTGAACGGCCAAAGCATTGTTGGATCAAACGCGCAGCAGATGGCTGCCGGTAATGTGATATTTGGGGGCCTGATCGGCCTTGGCGTCTATTCGGCATCCGGCGCGATGTACAAATATCCAGACATGGTGACGGTCTCGATGACGCCAGATTACTCGTCACCGGACCCTGCTTGTCGCGGCGTGGGGCGTCCTCCTTACCCATATCCCCCGCCCGCGCCGCCGCCGAAACACACCTCGTCGGCCCAATGAAATAGAGTTCATTCGCGCGCGCTGCTCAGTAAAGACAAGGCGTGGCGGATAGCGGCGAACGTGGTGAAGCTACCAGAATTGCTCATAAACCACTCGTAAACAGACGAGGGCGGTGTTCATGGCTGACGAGGATGGCAGATCAAGACAATTGTCGCCGCAAGCATTGGCACTTTACCAGAGAATGTTGGAGGACGCCACCTTCATCAAGCGGCAGCAGTGGGCAACGACAAATTATGCTGCGCTAATTTACGCGGCAATTGTTTGGCTGGCCCGCAATTGGCCAGTCCCCTCGGCGGCTGCTCGCGTATTGATTATTTTCAGCATCGCAACCGCGGCCATCGGCAGCTGCTTACTCATTTGGTTTCAGAAGGAATTATACGAGTTAAGAAAGCGAATAGCAGCCGCAAGCAACTATGCGTTCGGTCTGAACGAAAAGACTGGCCTTGAAATAAGAACACCGGACCCCGATCCATTTTGGCGCGGTTGGCCGATCCTGGGGTCACTCATAATTGTTTGTATCGCCGGGATGTTATTGGCTGTAATGGCTGTAGCAACAGCTCCGCCCCCAAAATAGTGCGCGAGACTAACAATCGCTTGTGCTCCTCGCGTATTTCGTCGGCGATACTGGTCCGCGACAGCCGCGCGAACTCCGCAAATGGCGCATGCGGCCGGCATGAGCGGCAGGACACAGAGCCGGAATGAGGCTAGTCACGGCCGCGGCGGGGAGGCGATCGGGCCGGCGCAGATCAATGCTGCTCGTCGATCGGCAGGCCGGGCAGCGCACCCACAGATACCAGTAGCGGGCGGTAATGGCAGCGCCGATTGTCGGCGAGAACAGCATGGGCATGGGCATGGGCTGCCGCTGGCGCTCGTTCCAAGCGCATCGGTGGCGCGGCGTGCCGCAGCGTCCCTGTCGGAAACCTGCCGACGCTGATCCTCCATTTTTCGGCGGTTGAAGCCCATAGCCGGATCGTCACCGAATGGACGCGGGTGTCAATGTCTGCTTAACCCGGTTGAGCTGGCCGGAAAGCGGACATTCCTCGGTGGCTTTACGATGTCTGCTAAGGGCCAAAATCGTCGCGACCACTGACGTGATACTCTGCAATATTCTACACGCGAGCGGCAATGACGACATTCGATTACCCAGAGAAGTTCTGCGCCTACATTGATATCCTCGGCTTCCGCAACATCGTTGCGGACCTCGGCAGCGGCGGTAGCAGCGGCGCGAAGCTGGTCGCTCTAATTTACGCCCTGCAACGCGTGCACAAGCCGCTGAAGCCTGGCATTTCTGACCTGAGCGATGTTGATTATCGCACTCAAAGCATTTCCGATGCCGTGGCCATCTCGGTGTCGCCGACGCTCAAAGGGCTGCTCGGACTTACCGACGTCCTGCAAGTGCTCACCCTCGGCCTTTTGTCCGAAGGATATTTCATCCGTGGTGCCATCACCCGCGGCGCCCTGCATCACGACGACGGGGTCGTATTCGGCGAAGCGCTAATAAAAGCCTACGACCTTGAATCCCAGATTGTTCGCTATCCCCGCATCATGGTCATGAGCGATGTCGCGGCTGTCGCCAACGGCACGGATGCTCTGGCTGCCGCGTGCCGAAACCGGCTTCGGGCTGCTGACGACGGCCCACTCTTCCTGCACGTCTTGCAGGAGATGCAGCGGGAGATGAACGCTTCGCCGCTCGGGCCGGACAACGACGAAGGCGATAAGTTCGGCGGCTTCGCCACCATCAAAGCCGTCATTGAGAAGCGTTACCAAGAAGCGATCGACAACCCGCGTCACTACGAGAAAGTCCAGTGGTTTGCGCGCTACTGGAATAGTTGCCTACCGGCGAATGCTTCAACGTTCCGCGTTCTCAGCCCGGGCCTGTAGCTCACCAAAGCGCAACGGCTTCTCAGATGTGCAGGCGCGCCACCTACAAACTGAGTTGCGAAGAAATCGTCGCGCTCTATCGACTGCCGCCCGATCGGCCAGCTCGAGAGCGCTCAGCGGAAGCTCACGGTCACGTCGGGCGCGGCTGTTGCGGTGACGACGGTCAATCCTGTCCAAAAAGCGACGTCGTAAGTGAAGCATTTTGGCAGGCTTGCATAGGATGTGATGGTGCCGATCTTGGTGCCGCTGCCGGCCGTGCTGTCGTAGATGGTGATGGTTCCGGTAGCGGCCGGCGTGTTGATGCAGACCGCATGCAGATAGCCGGGCGATGATTTGATCGTGGTCGTCGTATCGCTCGTGATGTTTTGATACTGAAATGCAGGCTGCGCGGCGGCCGGTCCAATCGCCAGAAACAGAAGGAAAAGGGCGAGCGCACGCATGGCCGGGCGCCACCCGGGCAACGCCTCTTTGTTCAGATCTGCGCCTGCCATCTCAGCCGCCGAATCCAAGCGATTGGCCGGCGGGGCTTATAGCGGCGCCGTAACCCCTGGCAAGGCCACCGCCGATTTTCGATTGCGCGGCTTGAAGGGCAGCAAGCCGTCTTCTGCGGTCGGCCTCGCTCTCGCCGCCGGCTTGATCGCCAAGTTGCAAATACTGCGCAGCCGGGGACAGAGTGCCGCTCGCGCCTGCTGACATTGCCATTGCTATGCCGCCCCCTGCTGCACCGGCCGGGCAAGGATGATGTTGAGGATCGCCCACCGGCTGCGCGCCTCGCGTTCGCCCTTGTTGAACTTTTCGAGAAAGGTCTGATCGCGCATGAGCCGGCCGCGTTCCTGCTCGGCTTTCTGCCGTTCGAATGCAGTAACCGGCGCGTTGGTGCGCACCATGTCGAGAACTGCGTCGGGAATATCCGCGTCGCGGCGCAGCGTGTCGACAACGCGCTCGCTGTCGAGTGCGGCGCGAGCGGCGCGATCGCCTTCCGCCTGTGCCGCCAGATCGCCAAGGGCGGCGGGATTGACGCCCTGGCCGAACTGAAACAAGCCGCGGCCCGCGGTCGTCAAAAGCGATTTCATTTGCTCGACATGAGCCGCCGAGCCGTTTTCAAAAGCGGCCTTCCAAGCGGAATCGGCCAACAAGCGGCTGCGTTCGGCCAATGCTGCTTCGCGCGTGACCGCCATGTCGGCGGCCGACGCTGCGGATGCGCCGCTGCCAGTCAATGCGGACGCGCCGACTGTTTGGTCGGTCATGCCGCGCCCCCTTGCGGTTGCGATTGCGGCTTCGGCAGTCGCAGCTTCTTGGCGTGAGCGGGATCGCGGCGCCATATCTCGGCCAATGCTGCCTGATAGGTCCCGCGCGGTTCGGTGCCGCGAAGCTCGGCATTCATAAGGGCGGAGAAGTGGCCCGTGGTCTCATTTCCGGCGGTGCCCAAACCTTTTTCGATGTAGTCGCCGTGCTTGTCCTTTTTCGCATCATGGCCGAACACATTGCGCGCGACGGCTTCTTTGTATTGCGCGATCGCGTCGCGCGGCAGCTTGCCGTCGCGGACCAGCGCTCGCATTTCGTCGAGTTCCTCGCCGGTAAGGTTGATGACCGGGGGTTTCCAAAGGTCGGCAGAATGTTCAGCCATTTCAGTCTCCGTTCAGTTTAGTGTTTTCTGTTCCGGCACCATGCCGGAACGGCGTTCGAGGCAAACCGCCTCGGCATCGTGCAACCGTTCGTCACTCCAAAAACTCGCGGCATACAAAGCCAAGTGACGCATTGCCGGTGTCATGGCGCGCAGCGAATTGACCACGCACAAAAACTCTGGATCGTCACTGGGCATGGGATCATCAGCGGCGATGGTCATGCGGCATCCTCGATCGGCTGCGCACAGCGAAGTTCGGCGAGCAATGAATCGAACCGCGCCTGCTGCTGGTCGGCAAAGCCCGCCGCTTCAAGATCGGCAAAAGTTTCATGTGCTGCCCTTATGCGGCCCTGTCGGCAATATCGCGGTCGGCGGCCCAGCGTTCCAAGATGCGGCGCGTCATGTTCGCCAACGATCGACCTTCCGCTGCAGCGGCAAGCTCGATCTTGTCGCGCAGCGGCGCCGGCATGCGCAGTACGATTTGCTGGTCACAGGGGCGTTCGTGTTTCATGCGGATCAAAATAAATGCATGAGATTCGCATTCAACGCACAATTGACGGCAAAGGCATTGCTTCCAACGCCGAGGTTTCTGCGGCGGCCGCGCTGTAGGGGCTCAACACGTCGGAAATTCGCCGCGCGCGAAATTTCCCTGCCACCCCCTCGATCTTGAAAGGGTGGTCATGGCCTCGATGATGGCCGGCGACCAGCATTTCGCGACCGATCGAGCCAGCGGCAGCGGAGGGCCTCGCAGGCAGCTAAACAACCTCTAAGCTGAGTAAACCGCTGCACGCATTAAGCCTCGGCGACGGCCAAATGGCCCGCAATCGAGCCGGATTTGGCGCTGATGCGTATTGCGCGGCAACGGCGCGGAGATGGCCAGCCGAGAGGCAAAAAGCATTGGCGGCCCCGACTGAGTCAATGCGCCCGAAATTCGGGACACGAAGCTTTGGCTAGTATGCCTTCAAAAAGCGCAAGACCGATTTGGCAGACCGGTGCCACGATGAACGTAAGCGGCCGTATTTGCTGCCTTATGTTTGTTTGCTTTCCGCGACTGTGCCCGTTCGTGTGCCCGTTGAGCGCAATCGAGGCGGAATAGCCTGGTGCGGATCGGCACGATCCTGAGCACACAATGGCCCGATCGAGGGTCAGCAATCAGGGTTCCGCGAAGTCGGGTAAAGCTATCGACGCTGAGGGCGTTCCCTATAGGGTAGATGGTGGAACGGAACGGCCCCAATAAGACTTCGAAAGTCTCAGTCTTTTGGGGTTCCGCGTTCCAGTGGAACGGCTTGAACTGACAGCATAATCGGCCATTTTTTGCTTCGTGGAACGGTTGGAACGTTCCATGGAACGGTTTTGCGCAAATCGGCTCCAAGCGTTCCAAGGGCGTGGAACGGCAAATTCGCCGGTTTGAGGGCTATTCAGCCGCCGCAATTGATCGCTGCCGCTGCCAGCGCGCCTGTGCTGCTTTGCGCGCGATCTCACTCCGCTGTTCGGCAGTCAGTTTGAGTGCGCGGCGTGCCGCCATCCTGCGAGCCCATGCGCGGCCTTTTACTGATCGCCAATGATTTGGTTGGTCGACGCCAGCAGCATCGCAAGCATCGTCGCAAGCATCGCTAGACTGAGCGTCGACATCCATAGCCAGCACGAGCATCAGCCCGGTTGCAGCCAATACTCGTCCGAGCGATACGTTTCCAAATCTTCTGACAGCTCGCGGCGCGAGCAGCTTGCCACTGTGTCCGTCGGCAAGTCCGGCCTGCTCGTCCAAATCCGCGCGGGTCATGCCGATATGATCACACCAGGTCCGCAGAGCGCGGCGTAGGTCATCGTAGCTTCGCACGACAGCGATCGGGCGCGGCTCGGTTGCCGGCGCAGGGGCGACTTTGGCCCGGCACTTGCGGTCATGCGGCAGCCGCTCTTGCTACGGCAGCGGCAGCGGGCTTGCCCTTGTCGGTGAGCTCATATGTGCCGCGATGCAGCCTGACGAGCCCGGACTTTTCCAGGCTCTTTAGGATGCGATGCGCCTTCGACTTTTGTGCTTCGCCGCTGCTCGACGTCCAGCCACATGCGGTGGCGAGTACTCGACCGATCGGCCGGGCTCGAGCATAGCGGCCAACAGGCGGTCCTCATTGCTGCGCGTCGCGCGGGCCAGATCGTCCTTATCGCTCTCGGAGATGGCGACAGCGCGGACTGTCGGGATGTGCCGGCCCTTTTTGTCCACCAACGCATCGCAAGTGATTTTTTCCAGCCGGAACGTCATTGGCTCGAAGCCGGGCCCGCGCAATTTTCCTGTGTGCCAAAGCTCCGTCACTTCATCTGTTCGCCATAAGGTCAGGTTGCCGTCCATTTCGGCGATGAAGGCACCGCCGCCGCGTGGCAGCAATTGAGTTTGGTCTGCGGCGTTCTTGATCGGATGACAGAGCACGAGCACGCAAGGCTGGCCGGGTAATTCCGTGAGTGTGCGCAAAGTCCGGGCATGGTGGCCCATTTGCGCATTACTGTTTTCTTCCTCGCCGAGAAAATAGGCCGCGGACGTGTCGACGATGACAAGATCAATCTTGCCTCCCGGCATGCGTGCCGCCTTGGCCTTGCATTCCACAAACATCGCCGCGATTTCGAAGGTGCCTACGATGAAGCTGCAATTATCGGCGGCGCCACTTCGACCCTCTTTTGCGTCATCTGCGATGATACGCATTCGCAGGTCGTCGGGATTTTCACCGGCAAAATAGACAGTGTTGCCGTGATCTACTGCGTGTCTGCCGAGGAAAGCGTTGCGGCGGTTCGGCATCGACACGAGTTTCGTAATCAACTGCGCGACCGCGGTCTTGCCGTCACCCGTCCTGGCGGTGAGTGAATACACGTAACGGCGCTGCAGGATGCCGTCGATCAGCCAATCCGGCGCAACATAACCACAAATGAATTCGGCTTTCGATTGAAGACGCACGAGCGGCGGTGTGTCTGGATTGTCCTGCGGCGTTTCGGCGGCGGATTTGAGCGGCGCCCATATCGGCACATCGAGACAAACATCGGCCAACGTTTCAGCGCGGCGCGGATCTAAGTCCAGCCAATCCGAAACGTCGCCCTTATCGGGCAGGTCCGGCAACGC
Organism: uncultured Alphaproteobacteria bacterium; assembly: GCA_963731805.1. GTDB lineage: Bacteria > Pseudomonadota > Alphaproteobacteria > Rhizobiales > Xanthobacteraceae > BOG-931. The sequence continues at coordinate 185,039 of CAVSWY010000017.1, read as the reverse complement.
CACTATGCGAACGGTTTTAGCGGTGTCATGCAGCGCATGTGCGGCGGCGAGCGATCTCTCGCGGCCCTTGTCGTCGTTGTCCTGCAGGATGATGCAATCGCGACCCGCAAGCGTCTTGATGCATTCCGCGGTCCATATGCTGCCGCCGGCCAGCGTGGTGGCGCAGTGACCGAGCGAGGCAACGCGATCAGCGTCCTTTTCGCCTTCACAGACGAAAACCGTGGCGTCTGGAAATTTCACCAGCTCGGGCCAGCGATACAGCACTTGCCGATTGCCGCGTTTCCAAATCCAGTCGCCAAACACGTCCGGCTGTCGCTGCCGAAAATCCTTCGGCTCGTATCGCACTACCTGATAAAGCAGCTCACCGTCCGCGTCGGCGTAGTCGTAAGTGGCGACTATTCGGCCTTTTGGTCTGTCTATGCGGGGATGCGCTGCCGCTGCGTTGTTGTCTTGTCCTCGGCCGTTCGGCTTGTATGCCGGCAGCCCGAGCTTTTAGCGAACGTAATCGCGGCACTCTATGAGATCGTTGTCGCTGAAACTGTGCACCACAAAGCCGTCCGGCGCGCCGCGATCTAGTTTAACGCTTAGACTTCTGTCGGCGGGACTATGTCCTGTGCCTCGTGCGAGCACTTCTCCGTTTTGATCTTACCGCCGAGCGCGTGCGCCAAAGCTTTGAGATCGATCCCCAAATCGGTCATGGCGTAGGCGCCGGCGTTGCTAGAAGATCGAGCAATGCACCTAGCACACCTGGCTGAGCTATCACCGTTGCGCGTGAGCGCATAGCGAAGTGTGTCAACGCTGGCGCCGTACTGTAAGCAAATTGAGGCGAGGATCTCGGCATCACGCTCAATGCTTTCCAGCGTAGTCCCGTCTTGACTGCATTGATGAAGACCTCAGCCACGCTGCCGTCATTGAATCGGTCGACACCGGCAACGTAACGGAATCCCCCGTGCTCGAAATTGATGAGCTCATGGCCGCGGCGTTCGGAAGTTTTTTGCGCTCGGTGCTTGTCATTGCCGCGCTCCTAAAAAGGAATTTCGTCGTTTAGGTCGGTGCTGGCATCTGCGGCGAGCTTTAAGGGGCGCCCTACTCCGTCCGCGCCTTTGTTTTTGGACCTGTTGCGGCCGATCCTGTGTGTCGGTTCGCATTTGAAAGCCGCGACACTCAATCCGTGGCGCTCGGTGCCATCATTGCCGCGCCATGTGTCGAGCTTGATGCTTCCCTCTATGTAGACCCGGTCGGCTTTTTTCAGGTTGCCCGCTGTTTCAGCGGCTTTGCCAAATACCGCGACCTGGACCCACTGCACCGCGGCGTCTTTGCCGACACCGATGCGAGGCGAGTCCAGGCTTGCCGGCCTGCGAAGTGCGCGGCTCAGCATCGGCCGCGAGAAACCCGAAGAACGCACAATCGATCGACATCGCGATCTCCTATTCGGACGATCGCCCGGTGCCTTGCGTCGGTCAGGGAGCGGCGTACGTGGGTTCGACTTACTATCGCCGTGCCCCGGCCGTTCGCGCGAAGCAACCGCGCGGGCGGCCGCGGTATTTCAAGCGGTCATCAGCAGCTTATCGAGCGCAGCCTTCGGCACGAGCAGACGCTTGCCGAGCCGGATTGTCGGGATGCTTCCGTCCTCAGCCCGTGCATAGGCGGCGCCGCGGCTGATCCCCAAAATGCGGCCGGCTTCCTCGACTGTGAGCGTTCTCCGCTCCAACTCGGAGGTTTCCCGCTGATCACTATCCGCGCTCGCTGTGCCCGCCTTAAGCCCTTTGAGCGTTTGAGAATTCTTGCCGGACATCGGTGTCTCCTGTCCATTCAGTATCAAAGCATTTGACTACGCGACGCCACAGGTATAATACATCTCATAATCACGTAGCATAATCAAGCAATTTGTGTAGCATCATGGGGCAGCCAATGAAGGAACAGAAACGAGCGCGCGGCGTCCACACCGCGGTCGTCCTGCCGCCTGATCTGCTTGAGCATCTTCGGCGCAGCGACCGCGGCGTATCCGAGGAAGTTCGGCGCAGGGTTGCGCTCACGTTTGAGCAGGACGCCCTCGACGCAGTAACCCGCGAGCTCTGCACCGGCCTGGTCGACATCGCCGCGAGGTTGCGAGTCGATTATGGGAAGGAATGGCACGCTTCGCCGGACGCCTATCGGGCATTTGTCGCCGCGGTCGTGCAACGTCTCACGCAATACTTGCCCACGCCGCGGACCGGCGTCGGTGCATCAGATTTACTTGAGCCAAATGATGAGCCCGAAACAATCGGCCGGATGCGCGAGCGAGACGGTCGGCGCGAGCGCTCCTATCCACATTTGGAAGCCGCGCAGAAGCGCCGAGCGGGACGCCATGTGGCAAGCCTTGGCCGGGCAATGCGAGGAAAGACGGAGAACGGCGATGAATAAGCGGCGCGGGTACGGCGAAGGCCAGATAGTTCAGCGCGGGGAGAATACGTGGCTGTGCCGGTATCGGGTCGCCGGCCGGCGTCTCGCCAAGACGGTGCACGGTACGAAAACAGAAGCGCAGCGAGCGTTGCGCGATCTATTGCACGCTGGCGACAAGGGCGAACACGTCCACCCCGATAAGCTTACCCTTGGCCAGTGGGTTGACCATTGGATTTCGATCGGTGCCCCTGGCAACAAGCGCCGCCGCGAAGTGGGCCAGCGCACAATCGAGCGCTATGGCGAATTACTGCGCTGTCATGTGCTGCCGACGCTGGGCCTGCGACCGCTGCAGCAGCTCAAGGCGAGCGAGATAGACAGTCTCTACGCCAAGCTTGCCGACAAGGTATCGCTGCGCACGGCACATCATGTGCACATCGTCCTCGGCGCCTGCCTCGGTACGGCGACGCGGACGCGGAAACTGCTGCGCAATCCCATGCTCGAACTTGCCAAGGTCCCCTCGCCTGCGGAGGCGGATCACGGCATGGTGCTTGAGGAGGAGCAATTGCTATCGCTCGTTCGCGGCTTCAAAAACTCGGCGTTGTTTCCGATCGTCGCCGTGGCTGCGGCTACCGGAGCAAGGCGGAACGAGATTTTAGCGCTGCAATGGACCGATCTCGATCCCGACAAAAAGACGCTGCGCATCGAGCGGGCGATCGAGGAGACGGACGAGCATGAACTCCGAATTAAAGGCCCGAAAACGGAGCGCGGTAAGCGGACGATCACGATCGATGCCGAGCTCTTGTCGCTGCTGCTGGCCGAACGCGAGAAGCACTTGCGCCTGATGGCCGGCGTCCCCGATGGCGCTCCGGTCGATCTTTCGCTGGTGAAGCTGCCGACCGATGCCCTAATGTTCCCCAATCCCCCGGCATCCGGTGAAAGCTTCTCGTTCGCCAAGCTTCGCAATCCGCGGAACACGACCAAGGAATTTGTGCGCAAGGCAACTCTGCTCGGCTTTACGGGATTGCGCTTCCATGATTTGCGCGGCACGCATGAGACGCTGCTGCTCAACCGGGGAATACCAATTCATGAGGTGGCCGCGCGGTGCGGCCATGATCCCGCCGTCATGCTTCGCAGCTACGCCAAGCGCACGAAAAAAGCAGACGAGAAAGCGGCCGACGTTACCGGCGCACTGTTCAAAGGGATGTTGCAATAATGCTGTTGGGCACAACACGGGCACAAAGCTAGCAAAGTTGCTCGAATGTTCACGATCTATATATCTCTAAGTGCTTGATGTTGCTGCGATGGAAGGGTGGCCGAGTGGTTTAAGGCACCGGTCTTGAAAACCGGCGGGGCTCGCAAGGGCTCCCGTGAGTTCGAATCTCACCCCTTCCGCCACAATTATGATATTTCAATTACTTAACACTTGTTTTTCCAGTGCGTTTTTCCAGTCCTGTCGCACTCTGTTCGTCGTCCGTGCCAATGACATCGACATGCATCGGCACCACGTTGTCGCGTTCGTCGGCGCGTTCCCACAGCGCAATCGCGTCCTCGCCGAGACGCATGCGGTTAGCTTGCTTGACGTAATGCGTAGCTTGCTTCTCGGTCAGATGACCGAGGATCGCCATGATCTGCGGCACCTTGCAGCCAGCTTCGGCGAGCGATGCGCCGGCCAGGTGCCGCAAGCCATGCGGCGAGTAGCCAGAAAAGCCGAGTTCGGATGTGATCGAGCAAACAAGATTGGTCACCGACGTTTTGCGATATCCGCCACCTTTCGGCGACGTTAGTATAAAGTCGCTTTCCCGCGGCAGCCTTGAGAGGTAATTGCGCAAGCGGATGTGCGCCGGCACCCATAATTTGGTGCCGGTCCTTTTCCTGCACCACTTGGATGCGGCGGCCGTCGAAGTCGGTCCAGCGCATATTGCAACAATCGCCTTTGCGTTGGCCGGTGTAGCGCGCCAAGAAGTAGAACGTCACCATACGCGCGTGATCGCAACTCTCGAACGCGGAGCACAGTTCTTGCGTCCAAGCCGGGGCAGCGGCGCTCTCGTATTTCAGCGATGCCACCTCCTGCGCCGGGTTTTTGCCGGGCAGGACAAGGTTGGCGTACTCATCGGCCCACGCCCACAACTGCCCTAGCTTGTCGACCGTCATGTTGGCGACCGATGGATATTCTTTGCGCAGATCGCGGATGCGCCGGATCAGTTGCTTGTCGAACGAGGCAAACAACAGATCGCCAAAGTGCTCACGCAGCCAATCGAAATGACGCTGATAAACCGCCTGCGTCGCAGGCTTCAACTCGACCCACGGCGACGTGGTTTTGTTGGCCTCGGCACAGAACTGTTGGATGACCCAACCGAGAGTGCCCTTGACGTCCTCGCCGCGCCTGGCCTGCAACGCTTTCGGGTTATGCTCGGCCAGTAATTGCTCGTACCGTTCGCAAAACTCGCGTGTCCCCGGTCGGCCGGGCAGCGGTATCAGTGCGCCGCCCCTCCCCTCGCTGTCTACGCCATACCTAAAGTAGAAATATTTCGGATGCTTGCTGGGTCGTGCGACCACGTACGGCAGATGGCATTTCACGGCCCCTCACCCTCCTCCAAAGCGCGAATACGCTTTTCGAGTGTATCACGATCACGAGTTACGGAATCAAGCCTTCGATCTTTTAAGTTATCCACCGCGCTATCGAGTTCACACCGATCCCATCGGGGCCTCCCATCGATGTCCACGGGCTTTGGCGTCTTTCCCTCCTCAACCAACTCGAGGAACTTCGTTGAGCCAAAACCTACGTAGGCAGCGGCCCGCAGAGCATCCATAAGACGCGGTGGGTAGCAAAGGCGATCTTGTAGTTTGTCTGCAGCTGCGGGCATGACGGCGAGGCCTAGCATCGCTCTTGATGAGCAATGGCTGACATTTCAGCGCCACCGTTTTTCTTGTCAACGTGTGACGCAGCGCGAATCCTGCGTCGAACCTCCAAAGCGGCGCTTGTCGTGCTCGGCCACGGCGGCGAAGACATCATTTCGTCCGGCGACAAGGTATCGGACGATGCCGCGCGGCAGCGTTTCGTCACCTCCTATGATGCCAAACATTCGATCACAACGGAGGGCGATAGCAAGGCGATCCTGGTAATCGGTGATAACGATTATCCGTTTCCTATCCCTATCGCGCGCAACAAGAACGGCACCTGGTCATTCGATACCGAGGCCGGGCGCCGCGAAATACTTTATCGGCGTATCGGTCACAACGAACTCGACGCTATCCAAACCTGTCTCGCCTATGTCGACGCGCAGAACGAATATGCCACTAAGGATCGCACTGGTGCTGGCACCGGCGTCTATGCCGAGCACTTTGTCAGCACACCCGGCAAGAAAGATGGTCTCTATTGGCCGAGCGCCCCGGGCGAGGAGGAGAGCCCGCTGGGCGAACTGTTCGCCGCGGCCTCTCGCCAGGGCTATCGCACCGGCGAAGGCCGCTCGCCGTATCACGGCTACTACTACAAAATCCTGACCAAGCAGGGTCCAGCCGCGGCGGGCGGCGCCGCTGACTACGTCGTGAATGGCAATATGATCGGCGGCTTCGCGTTGGTGGCCTATCCGGCAGAATACCGAAACTCAGGCGTCATGACATTCGTCGTCAATTACGCCGGCACTGTGTTCCAGAAAGATCTCGGGCACGATACGGCGGACATTGCCGCTAACATGACTTCGTTCAACCCCGATCAGACCTGGAGGAAAGTCGACGTTGCTGCGGGAGCGAAGTGAACACGGACACCCTACCCTGGAAATCAATGACGTTGCCGATAGCCTCTTTAATTGCGAGCGCCATGTGTGTTGATGGCCCTTAGCTACAATTGGAGCGGTGCAGCGATATGGCGGCAATTGGGGGCTAAGCGGACAACGGGGCGGACATCGCCAATCGGTAGCGAGTGACCCGTACCGGAAGCCGAATTGAGCTAACTTGCTGTAATCCACAACGCTGCTGTCGCCCACCGATATGCTAGGGTACGATCCTCTAGCTGAGGACAGAGCTTCATGAGGCGACGGGAATTCATTACCCTTCTCGGTGGGATCGGCGTGCCCTTGTTTCGGCCACTTACCGCGCTTGCGCAGCAAGCGGCTCCGATGGTGATCGGCGTTTTGAGCGGCCAGTCAGCCGATAGCTACGCACGCCAACTGGCGGCGCTGCACAAAGGCCTGAGTGAGAACGGCTATATCGACGGCCAGAATTTACTGATCGAATATCGATGGGCCGACGGCCACGACGATCGGCTTCAAGGCTTCGCCGCCGATTTGGTTCGGCGGGGCGTGGCAGTGATCGTATGCGGTGGCAGCCCAGGCGCCACGCCTGCCGCGAAGGCAGCCACTTCAACGATCCCCATTGTCTTTACGACAGGCATCGACCCGGTGAAGGCCGGCTACGTCGAAAGCCTCAACCGGCCAGGCGGCAATGTCACCGGCGTCGCCTTTTTGGCCACGCAATTAGGCGCGAAGCGTCTCGGCTTGTTGCATCAGTTACTTCCGAACGTGACGACGATTGCCGCTCTGTTCAATCGCAATCACCCGAACACCGCCTCCGACCTTAATAACGTGGATAACGCCGCGCGGTCTATGGGATTACAGCTTCACGTCTTCTTTGCTAGCACTGAAAGCGAAATCGATGCAGCATTCGCGGCTCTCGCCGGGGTGAAAGCCGCCGCGCTGCTGGTCGGCCCTGATCCGTTCTTCCTCAGCAATCGCCACAAGATTGTCGCGCTCGCGGCGAGCTATGCCGTTCCGGCCGCTTACGAACTGCGCGAATTCGTCGATGATGGCGGCCTGATGAGCTACGGAACCAGCATTATCGAGGCCAATTACCAAGCTGGCCTTTATATTGCGCGAATTCTTAAGGGCGAAAAGCCCGGCGATCTGCCGGTAATACAGTCCACAAAATTTGAATTCGTCCTCAATCTTAAGGCTGCGAAGACGCTAGGCCTCACCGCACCGCCGACGCTGCTTGCGACCGCTGATGAGGTGATCGAATAGGTAGTTCTTTGCTGCGATTGCTCACAGACGCTTATGGCCCGTTTTTGTCGCAAACGGATGGGCAGAGCATGTCCGCTCTGCCCGGGGGGTTCAGACGTCGACCTGTTCGGCTATCGCTAGCGCATCATCCACCTCGATGCCGAATTGTCTGCCCCCAGATGTGATAGAATAAAGTGTCGCCTGAATATGAGGGAGCGCATGAAACGGCGCGAATTTATCGCTTTTGTCGGAAGCGTTACGATCAGCGCGCCGCTTGCTGCCTATGCGCAGGAATCTGCGCCGAAACGGCGTCTCGGGGTGCTGATGAATCTGCCGGAGGGCGATGCCGAGGGACGGCGCCGGGTCGACGCTCTGCTTAAGACGCTGATGGGGCTGGGTTGGAACAAAAGCAAGAATCTCGACGTCATCTATCGTTGGGGCGTGAGTGGCGAGGCGATTAGGAAAAACGCCGCTGAGCTCGTCGCGCTTGCGCCGGATGTGATACTCGCCAATGCGCCGCCGAGCGTCGTGGCATTGCAGCAACTTACTCATACGCTTCCGATTGTCTTCGCGGCGGTCACCGACCCAGTTGCCCTCGGTATTGTCCAGAGTGTCGCGAGGCCGGCCGGGAATGCTAGCGGATTTTTCCCCTCCGAGATAGACATAAGCGGTAAGTGGCTCGAATTGCTTAAGGAGATTTCACCCGACGTCAAGCACGTGGCGGTGTTTCGGGAGCTAAGCAATCCGGGCGCTCGCCAGCAAATTAACGTCATCACGGCCGCTGCATCATCGGTCGGCGTGGAATTGAGTTACATCAATGTGGACGACCGGACTGCAATCGATCGTGATGTCGGTGCTTTCGCCGCCGCCAGCAATGGTGGCCTGATCGTCCTCAGGACATCCGAGGATATCGCCGCGCGTCACGAGATTATTGCGGCCGCCGCGCACTATCGACTTCCGGCTATTTTTCCGCTGCGCTTTTGCGTCACGGACGGCGGTCTTGCCTCGTACGGTCCGGATATCGTCGAGGAGTACCGGCAGGCGGCCGGTTACGTCGATCGTATTTTCAGGGGAGAGAAGCCTGAAAATCTGCCCGTGCAGCAGTCGACAAAGTTTGAGCTCGTCGTCAACCTTAAGACCGCCAAAGCGCTAGGTCTGATAATTCCGCCGACGTTGCTGGCGACCGCCGATGACGTGATCGAATAAACTCGTCTTGAGAGGAGACAGTCCATGAGACGCCGCGACGTTCTTCACGTGCTTGCCGGCGCAATGTTAGCCGCGCCTCCTGCCGCCACTGCTCAGACTACCACCAAGGTGTACCGCGTCGGCACGCTCACCGTCGGGCCGCCGATCCCGCCCACTGCGGGCACCGGAGCGATGCTGATCGGCGGGCTGGCGCAGCGAGGCTTTAAGCTCGGACAAAACCTTGCCTATGAGGCGCGCGGCGCTGCGGGCAAGGTGAGCGAGACCGCGAATTTGATGCAGGAGTTGAAAGCCGCCAATGTCGACGTGGTGGTGACCATCAGCTATCCGGCGGCGGCGGCCGCCAAGGCGTCGGGCGTGCCGACAGTCATCGCGTCCGGTTCAGGCGACCCGGTAAAAACCGGGTTGGTTGCCAGCTTGGCGCGGCCCGGCGGCAACGTCACGGGCATAGCCGACGACGCGGCGGCGCTGTCCACGAAGCGCCTCGATTACCTGAAGGCATTGTCGCCGCAGCTTCGCAAGGTGGCCATGCTGTGGAATAAGGACGACCTCGGCATGTCGCAGCGTTATGACGCTTCGGCTCAGGCCGCGCAGGAGCTTGGCGTCACGGTATTGCCGCTTGGTGTGCGCGAGCCCGACGATTTCAATGAGGCCTTCACGGCCATGGACCGCGATCCGCCGGACGGCATATTGATGGTCTCCGATTCGCTCACATTGCTCAATCGCAAGCGCGTGTTCGACTACGCGCTTGCGCACCGGCTGCCGGCAATCTACGAGCAGGATTTTATCGCTCAGGACGGCGGCTTAATGTCCTACGGCGCCGACCCGAAGGAATCTTTCGACCGCGCCGCCGCGCTGACCGCCCGTATTTTTCAAGGCGCAAAACCCGCTGATCTGCCGTTCGAGCAGCCGACCCGCTATCTATTCGTGTTCAATATGAAAACCGCCAAGGCGATGAATTTGAGTGTTCCGGCGACCTTCCTTGCCCTGGCCGACCAGGTGATCGAGTGAGGCGACAATCAAATTGTTCCCTAGTCCAGCAGAACCGGATTCTCTGCTAAGATGACCGCATGAAAGCGGACGTGGACCATAAGGCCGGTGTCTCTGGGAGCGGCGCGGCCGATCGGCTCGGCGGCGGCGCGGCGGCATCCGGCGCCTCGATCGTGCGCAGCAGGCTTTTTATCAAATACGTGGCGCTGTTCGTCAGCGTGGTGGTGCTGGCGCTGGTCGCCAATGGCGCCTTCGAGGTGTGGTTTTCGTTCCAAGAGCAAAAGTCCTCGCTGATCAATATCCAGCATCAGGAAGCGGAAGCCGCCGCCGACAAGATCGAGGAATTCGTCACTCAGATCCAAAGCCAGCTCGGCTGGACCACGCAATTGCCGTGGACCAACGGCACGCTGGATCAACGCCGCTTCGATGCGCTGCGGCTGTTGCGCCAGCTGCCTGCCATCACCGAACTTGCCCAGGTCGACGCCTCCGGCCACGAGCAGCTCAAAGTCTCGCGGCTGACTATGGACGTGGTCGGCAGCGGCATCGACTATTCAGACAAGCCGGAATTCAAAGAGGCGGTAAAGAACAAGGTCTATTACGGCCCGGTCTATTTCCGCCGCGAATCCGAGCCGTACATGACCATTGCGCTCGCTGGCGCGCGCGTCGAGAACGGCGTCAGCATCGCCCAAGTCAACCTCAAGCTCATCTGGGACGTGGTGTCCGGCATTAAGGTCGGCGAGAACGGCCACGCTTATGTAGTCGACGGCGACGGCCGCCTGATCGCGCATCCGGACATCAGCCTTGTTTTGCGCAACACCGACATGTCGAAGCTAGCCCAGGTCCGAGCCGCCCGCACCGGCGGCTCGGGCGAGGACGTCCAGGAGGCCGACGACCTCGCCGGCCATAAGGTGCTGACTGCCTATGCGAGGGTCCACCCGCTCGGCTGGTTCGTGTTTGTCGAGACCCCGATGGAGGAAGCCTATGCGCCGCTGTACCGTTCCATTCAGCGCTCCGGCTACGTTCTGTTCGGCGCGCTCCTGCTCGCCTTTGTCGCCGGTACGTTCTTGGCCCGCCGCATGGTGGTGCCGATCCAGGCGCTGCGCGCCGGCGCCGCACGGATCGGCTCGGGCGATCTCGCCCAGCGCATCGACATCAAGACCGGCGACGAGGTCGAGGCGCTCGCCAATCAGTTCAACGACATGGCTGGCCGTCTCCAGGAATCCTACGCCGATTTGGAGAAGAAGGTCGACGATCGCACCCGCGAATTAACTGAGTCGCTGGAGCAGCAGACCGCGACCTCAGAGGTCTTAAAGGTGATCTCAAGGTCGCCGGGCGATTTGACGCCGGTGTTCAAATCCATTCTGGAAAACGCAACTCGCATCTGTCAGGCCGAGTTCGCCAGTTTGTTCCTCCGCGAAGCTGAAGCGCTAAGGGTCGCCGCGCACCATGGTTCTTTGACCAAAGCCTGGGACGAGCAGTGGCGCGTTGGAACGCTACTTCAACCGGATGCCGAGCTACAGGCATTCCAGACCCTCTTGGCCCAACAGCCAATGCAGGTCGCGGACCTTAGCAAAGCTCGTTCCTATCTTGATCGCAATCCCAAGGCCGTCAATTCGGTCGAGGTCGGAGGCATTCGCACCATGCTTACCGTGCCGATGCTGAAAGACGGCGAGGCGATCGGTGTCATCACCATCTTTCGAACCGAAGTGCTCGAATTCACCGACAAACAAATTACTCTTGTGACGAACTTTGCCGCCCAGGCCGTAATCGCCATCGAGAACGCGCGGTTGCTCAGCGAATTGCGGCAATCGCTGCAGCAGCAAACCGCCACCGCCGACGTGCTCAAGGTCATCAGCCGCTCGACCTTCGATCTTAAATCGGTGCTCAACACGCTGGTTGAATCGGTCGCCCGGCTTTGCGAGGCGGACATGGCGTCCATCCGTCGCCCGGAAGGCGCTATCCTCCTTCATGTCGCCAGTCACGGCGCTCCAAGCGAATACACCGACTACATGCAAGGTCGCCCTATCGTGCCGGAGCGCGGGTCGGTCGCGGGACGCGTTTTGCTTGAGGGCAAGCCTATTCAGATTCTCGACGTTCAGACCGATCCGGAATACACAATGGCCGGAATTTCAAAAAGCGCCGGTTTCCATACCATCCTTGGAGTTCCGCTGCTGCGTGAAGGAAACCCGATCGGCGTTATCATTGTCGGCCGCACCACAGTGCGAGCCTTCACTGAGAAGCAGATCGAGCTCGCGACGACGTTTGCCGACCAGGCCGTGATCGCTATCGAGAACGTGCGGTTGTTCGAAAGTGTGGAGGAACGCACCCGTGAGCTCAGCCAGTCGCTGGAGGAATTGCGCACGGCGCAGGACCGTTTGGTGCAGACCGAGAAGCTTGCTTCGCTCGGCCAGTTGACCGCCGGCATCGCCCACGAAATCAAAAATCCGCTTAACTTCGTCAACAATTTCTCCTCTCTGTCGGTCGAGCTGATCGACGAATTGCAGGAGGAACTGGCGAAAGTGAAGGTTGGCGACGCCGTGCGCGCCGAGATCACCGAGTTATCCGATACTCTGAAAGGCAATCTGGAAAAGATCGTCCAGCATGGCAAACGGGCGGACTCGATCGTCAAGAACATGTTGCTGCATTCGCGCGAAGGCTCGGGCGAGCACCGGCCGGTCGATGTCAATGCGCTGGTCGAAGAGAGTCTCAATCTCGCCTATCACGGCGCGCGGGCGGAGAAGCAAGGCTTTAATATCACACTGGAGCGCGCGTTCGATCCGGCGGCGGGCGACGTCGATCTTTACCCGCAGGAGGTCACGCGGGTGCTGCTCAACCTGATCTCAAACGGTTTCTACGCGGCGACCAAGCGCAAAGCGCAAGCCGACGGTAAGAGTTTCGAGCCGACGCTCGCGGCATCGACCAGAAACCTCGGCGACCGCGTGGAAATCCGGATTCGCGACAACGGCACCGGCATACCGCCCGAAGTGAAGGAAAAGATGTTCAATCCGTTCTTTACCACCAAGCCGGCGGGAGAAGGCACCGGGCTCGGCCTATCCATCAGCCACGACATCATCGTGAAACAACACTCTGGAACGATCGCCGTCGATACCGAGCCCGGCCAATTCACCGAGTTCACGATCGTGCTGCCGCGCAAAGCTGCGGCGTTAGAAAAGACTGGAGGGCGCGCGTGAGTCTGCTCATTCTCGTAGTCGATGACGAGCCTGATGTTGAAACATTGTTTCGCCAGCAATTCCGGCGCGAGCTGCGCGCCGAGCGCTTTACCATGCAATTCGCCCAATCGGCGCCGGCCGCGCTGCAGGCCATCAGCGATGCCGCGACAGCATCGCTTATTCTCATCCTCTCCGACATCAACATGCCGGGGATGAGCGGCCTTGAATTGTTGCCAAAGGCCAAAGCGGCGCGGCCCGACGTTCCGGTCATCATGATCACCGCCTATGGCGACGCCGAGACCAAGCGCAAAGCGTTGGAACACGGCGCCGATGCGCTACTTATCAAGCCGATCGATTTCCTGGCGCTGCGCGAAGAGATCGAAACACGGGTCGGAAAGGCCGCATGAACATCCTGTTCGTCGATGACGAGCCCGATCTCGAGGCTCTGATTACCCAGAAATTCCGCCGCCAGCTCCGCGACGGAACGGCAACGTTTCTGTTCGCCCGCGACGGCATCGAAGCGCTCGAAACGCTGAAAGCGAACAGCGACATCGATCTCGTCGTCAGCGACATCAATATGCCGCGCATGGACGGGCTGACGCTGTTGCAGAAACTGCAGGACAGCGACGCTGGAATGTCGACCATCATCGTGTCGGCCTATGGCGACATGGCCAATATCCGCACCGCGATGAATTGCGGCGCGTTCGATTTCGTCACCAAACCGATCGATTTCGCCGATCTGGAAACCACTATCGCCAAGACGCTGCGCCACGTGGAAGCGCTGCGCGAGGCGCGCCGCCGCCAAGCCGAAGCCGAGCGCGCGCATGCGTCGCTGTCGCGTTATTTCTCGCCGAACCTGGCGCTCCGCCTCGCCGGCGAGCGGGGCGCAGGCGAGCTCGAAGGGCAGCGCCGAGAGATCGCAACGCTGTTCACTGACATCACCAGTTTCACCGCACTGGTCGAAGCGCTGGAGCCGAGCGTACTCGGGCCGCTGCTCAACGACTATCTGACCGGCATGACCGATATCGTCTTCGCCCACGAGGGCACAGTGGCAAAAATCATCGGCGATGCCATCCATGTGCTGTTCGGTGCGCCGGGCGAACAGCCGGACCACGCGTCTCGCGCCGTGGTCTGCGCGCTGGCGCTCGACGATTATGCGCAGGCCACTTGCGAGCGCTACCGGAAGAAAGGTCTCGCGCTCGGGCTGACGCGGATCGGCGCGCACGCCGGGCCAGCGATCGTCGGCGCCTTCGGCGGCGGCCACTTCTTCGATTACACCGCCTATGGCGACACCATCAATGTCGCGGCGCGTCTGGAAGGCGCCAATAAGCAGCTTGGCACCCGTATCTGCGTCAGCGCTACGCTCGCCAGCAAAGTCGAGAATTTCAAAGGCCGCCCGGTCGGCGATCTGTCGCTCCGCGGCAAGACCGAGGCGTTACGCACCTATGAGCCGATGCGGCCCGAGCAATATGAAAGTCCCGCCACGAAGAGTTACCTTGATGCATTCGCAAAGTTAGAGGCTAACGATCCCGCGGCGGTCGCCGCCTTCGCCGCACATCTCGGCAAGGAGCCTGGGGACCAGCTCGCCAGCTTTCACCTTAAGCGGCTGTTAAACGGCGCCACCGGTACGCGGATAGCGATGGACTGAAGCTTTTGATCGATTGCAGGCATATTGCCGGCGCTGACAAGGCAGCCGGTCACATTGACCATGCGCGAAGCGTACTCCAGAGCGCTCGGCCTAACTATCCGCGAATGCTGCTTACCACCGTCGACAAAAAGAGGGAACGGAGCCGACTTTCTGGTGCAACGCAGCGATATGTCGGCAATTTGGGGTTAAACGGACAGCGAGCGGACATCGGCAATCGGTAGCGAATGACCCATCGCTTTCTATTTTGGAGCTGGGTGAAAGGATTTGAACCTTTCGTCTCGCCAGAAACAAACCGGCGGCTTTACCGATTAAGCTAACCCAGCAGATGTTCATAGTGACCAGCGTTAATAAAGACTTGACGCAATTGCCGGAAAACGGCGCATGGTTCTCGTAGTACACCCTGGAGTTGGTGCGGTTCGGCGAGTTTTGTATAAAAGCTTCCTGATTAGTTTGACTGTTTTACAATTGCTACGCTGTACACTTCACAATTGGAAACAAACCGGTTGCCAATAGCCGCTTCTCTCCGGAGAGGCGGCTATTTCTTTCACCACAGCGCCGCTCTCGGCGGCTTAGGACGTGAGCCACAGCAACGGAAGTGGCCAAAACTTCACGATAGGCTCCCTAATATTGCCCATGGCTGCGATGCTCCGGCGTAGCGTCTAGATCGAGCGGTTGATGCCGCCATCGACGACGATGGTCTGGCCGGTGAGGTAGCCGGCTTGGGGCGAACAGAGATAGGCGCAGAGATCGCCAATTTCGTTCGGCCGTCCCATGCGCCGGACCGGAATGGTTTGAGAGAAGCGCTTGAATTGCTCGTCGGGCGTTATGCCCAGACTCTTCGCCCGTGCCGAGAGTATTTCAGTCAGGCGATCTGTCATGATGGGGCCCGGCGCGATATTGTTGACGGTGATGCCGTACGGTGCGAGATCCGACGCGATGGTCTTGGCCATAACAGTGACTCCGGCACGGACCGAATCCGACACGACGAGATCGGTCATCGGTTCTTTCACGCCATAACCCGTCAGATTGACGACGCGGCCGCGCCCCGAGACTTTGAGAGCCGGCAGCGCCTCGCGGATGAGGCGAACGGCGCTCATCAAATTGAGCTGGTAGGCAATATCCCAGTCGTCATCGTCGGCCTCTTCGAAGGGCGCGGTCGGCGGCCCGCCGGCGTTGGTCACGAGACAATCGAGACCACCCAGTGCGGCGATGGCGTCGGCCACGATGCGTTTTACCTCCGCGGGCCGTGAAAGGTCGGCAACGGCATAGCCGGCGGCGTTGATTTCCGCCGCTGCTCGACTAAGTTCTTGCGCGTTGCGAGAACAGATGAAAACTCGCGCCCCTTCGTCGGTCAATGCTTCTGCGCAGGCCTTGCCGAGTCCCTTGCTGGCGCCGGCAACAAAGGCTTTGCAGTCTTTTAAACCGAGATCCATTGGGAGGCCTTTCGCGGTCAGTGAAGCGAATTACAGAATTCAGCCGGACCCAAAGTACGGCTAGCGGAGTTTGTAGAGCGCATGCCTCCTGCTACGGTGAACGGCCTTACCTCGCTCGGCCATCGCCCGGCTTCGCCAGCCTTCGCCCATGCACTGCTTACCAAGACATGAGGGCCATCGATCTCATAGAACACGCTATAGCGCGGGCTGGCTTGCTCGATTCGCTTCTCTTCACCGGCGATGGTGATAACGAACGGCTCGCCTTCGACGCGAGTGGCAGCGTGCACGCCCGGTACTTTTAAGAGATTGGGTACGTGCTCGGTATCGTACACCTCGTTAAAGAGCGCCTCTTTATCGGCGTCGACATCCATGCTGACGACGAAGAGGTATTTGGAGTTAATCGGCACGAACCTTTTCCTTGCGCTGGGCTATCGGCCGTATTTTGTCTGCCCATCACTTGTAATGACTAGTGGGCGCCAAATAGGCATGCTCCAACCGGCGCGGCAGATCGGCCTCGCTTGCTTTCGCTTCCAACACGATCGATCCACGCGCGAGCGCATAGACGCGATCGGCCAGCGCCAGCGCTTTCTCGATCAGCTGTTCAACCAGAAGCACCGCGGTTCCAGCCTCGCTCAGCCGCTGAACCACGATGAGCACGCGGTCCACTAGGACCGGCGACAGACCGGCGGAAGGCTCGTCCAGCATCAGCAATCGCGGCCGCCGCACCAAACCCTGCGCCACTGCCAGGATCTGCTGCTGGCCTCCGGACAGCGATGCCGCGCGTTCGTGCCGCTTGGCTGCGATTTCCGGGAAGAGTTCGAGGACCTCGTCGACGCGCGCGGTGCGTTCGCCGCGCGGCAGGCCGTAGGCCGCCAGCACCAGGTTGTCGAGCACAGCCAGCTGCGTGAACACGCGGTGTCCCTCGATGACATGCGTAAGCCCGGCTTTGACGGTATCGCGCGGCGTGGCTCCGGCAAAATCGCGGCCGGCGAAACGCACGCTGCCTGACCACGGCAGGAGTCCCGACAGCGCGCGCAACAACGTGGTCTTACCCGCGCCGTTGGGGCCGAGCAGCGCCACCACCTCGCCGGCCTCCAACGTCAGATCGATGTCGCGCAGCACTGAAATCATGCCATAGCCGGCGGAGAGACCGGAGGCGACGAGCAGCGGTTCAGCCGCCGAGATAGGCATTGACCACCTCCCGATTCGAGCGGATTTCGGTAGGGGATCCTGCGGCGAGCGTCCTGCCGAGATTGAGCACGGTGACGCGGTGGCAGATGTCAAAGATCAGATCGGGATGGTGCTCCACCACCAGCACCCCGGTGCCGGACCGTGCAATCGCCATCAACAGCGCACCGAGCCGTGCGATTTCCTCGGCCGAGAGGCCGGCCGCCGGCTCATCGAGCAAGAGAAAGGCCGGCCGCAGCATCAAAGCACGTGCGATCTCCGTAAAGCGCAACTCGCTGTGTTGCAGCCGATCGGCGCGCACCGGGGCGAGCCGATCGAGCCCGACCGCCGCCAAGGCCAGTATGGCGGTGTCGTGCAGCATGGCTTCGTCGCGGCGATGGCGAGGCAGCGTCAGCAATGATTCGACGAACGTGCCTTCGCCGTCGATGGTGCCGCCGATCATGACGTTCTCCAGCACCGAGGCGGAACCGACAATACGCGGCGTCTGGAACGTTCGCGCAATACGCATATGGGCGCGCTGGTGGCGCGCGAACAACGGCAACGCAGCTCCGTTCAGACTGACCTTGCCGCGTTCCGGCGCGTAGTAACCGGAGATGACGTTGAGCGTCGTGGTCTTGCCGCTGCCGTTGGGGCCAATCAGTCCATGCACCTGACCGGGCCGGATTTCGAGATCGAGACCGTCAATTGCCTGGACCCCGCCGAAGCTCAGCGCCACCTGCTCCAGCGTGAGGACGCCGGCGTCGGGCGCAGCGCCGAGCAGCCGCGCTAGCAGTTCGGGCCGCGGGATGATCGCGCGGTGGCTCTCGAGCGGGCGGCGGTTCTTGAAATCCAGGATCTCGGCAATCCCGCCCGGGATTGCAACCACGATGACGAGCAGCAGCGCCGCATAGAGAAATGTCGACCACGCGACCAGCGGCGCCGCGAATTCCGGCAGCACCGTCAGAAGAATCGTACCCAGCAAAGGTCCCAGGATAGAGCCGCGGCCGCCGATCAGGATGGCGATAAAGAACAACACCGACAGGTCGAGCGTGAACGCGTCCGGCGTGATGTAGGATTGCAGTGAGGCGAACAAGCCGCCGGCGACCGCGGCGACGGCGCCGCTGAATACGAATACGGCTGCCAGCAAAGCAGGTTTTGAGATGCCGCTGGCTTCGGCTGCGACCTCAGCATCGCGGATCGCGGTGAGTGCGCGTCCGAAGCGGCTTGCCGCCACATTCGCCGTCATCCAGGTGCAGATCGCCGCCAAGCCGAAGCAGAAATAATAGAAGCCCCATGGCGAGGAGAATGGTGGCGGGAAAATCGGTCCGGCAACGCCAACGCCGCCGCCGGTAACGCTTTGCCAAGCCAGCGCCACCTGAGTGACGATAGTCGCGAAGCCAACTGTGGTGATGGCGAAATAGAAGGTGCGCAGCCGAAGCGCCGGCAGACCAAGGATCAGGCCGAAGGCGCCGCCAATCATGGCCGCAATCGCCAGCGCCAGATAGGGAGGGAAGGCCGGCGTGACATTGCCGGCGGCGAGCACGCTGGTGGCGTAGGCCCCCAGCGTGAGCAGCGCCACCCAGCCGATGGCGATTTGGCCGGCAAAGCCGACGACCAAGTTGAGCCCGGACACCAGCACCCAATAGACGCAAGCGCGAGTGGCAATCAGGCCCCAATAGCCGCCACCGAACAACGGGAATGCGATGCCGAGAGCGAGCAGCGCCAAAAAAGGCAGCGCCGTACTCCACGCGCTTGCGATGCCGAGCAGGTTGGCGCGGCTCGGCTGCAACTGTGCGGCTGGCATTTCCATTTAGACCCTGCGTTGGCGGACCGCGCCGGCGAGCCCTTCGGGACGCACCAGCAGGACGAGGATGAATACGGTAAAAACCGCCACCGAGGCGAAGATGCCGCCGACCAGAAAATTGGCGGCTTGCTGAAACAGCCCGAGCAGGAGCCCGGCGACCACGGCGCCGCGGTTGTTGCCCATGCCGCCCAGCGCGACCGGGATAAAACCGTAGAAGGTGAGGAGCGGCGCATTGCCGAAAAAGGCCAGGAGCATCTCGCCACCGGCAAAACCGGCGAGCGCACCGATTGCGCCGGCGAGCGCATAGCTCGTCATGCGCAAGCGGCGCTCCGGCAGCCCGAGCGCGCGCGCCGCGTAGGTATCCTCTGCGATCGCCAGAAAGGCATGGCCTATCAGCGTGTATCGATACAGCAGCTCCAAACCAACGATCACCACGACGCAGGCGAGCATTGGCAGCCAGAACTGCTGATCGAAACCGCCACGGGCGATGTCGAACAGCCGCGGGAACGGGCGCGCATCTGTGCCCCACTCGATCGCGGTAAACTGCTGGACCATCAATGCCAGCGCCAGCGTCGACAGCACGTAGAGATGCTGGTCGAGACTGCGCAGCACCGGCCGCACGGCGACGACCTCGGTGACGATGCCGAAGATCGCGCCGACGGCCAGTACCAGAACCAGGCCCGCCGCGACGGACATGCCGATGTGAGCGATGAACAGCGCGCCCAGCACCCCGCCCAGCATGCCGAGCGTGCCGGCGGTGAAGCTGAACACGCGCGAGGCGGAGAACATCACATTATAAGTGATGCCGATCAGTGCGTAGATGCAGCCGATCGCCACCCCAGTCGAGACGATCGATTCGACCATCGGATCAGGCGCTATAGCCCGGAGCCAGGTTGAACGCGCCGTCCTTGAGCGAATTGGCTTCCACCATCACCACTTCGTCATCCGGGTAACCGTTGTGCTGCTCGGGGGTGAAGGTGATGTCGCCGTAGACGCCCGGGAATCCCTTGAGCTTGTTGAGATAACCGACGATCTGCGCCGGCTCGGGACCGACACTCTTCATCGCTTCGGCGATCATTCTTGGCGAATCGTAGCCAAGCGCGACCCACCACAGCAGCGTGTCGCCGAGGTCGATTTTTGCGCTTTTCAGGCGATCGAGGAAAGCACTGGTGCGATCCGAAAGCTTGTTACCTGGGGCGTAACAAACATTGCGAAAATTATTCGGATAAACCTTGGCCCAGTAGTCTGGCTTTTCCAGCAAGTCCTTGGTCTGGCCGGAGCCGAGCGTGGTCTGGCCAACGATCGGCACGTCCCAGCCCATATCGCCGCGGGTGTTGATGATGCGGGAGAGGAACCCGGCATTCACGCTCCAGGGCATGATCGCTTCGGCGCCAGCGGATTGCATGCGCAACAGCTCGGGCTTGAGGTCGGGATTGGCGGCATCGACATTGCTTTGATAAACCACATCGGCGCCTTTGGCCTTGAGCATCGGCACATAGGCGTTGACCGATGCGGTCCCGTAGCCGGTCGTATCGCTGATCACCGCGACCTTCTTGCGCTTGAGCACGTCCAATACGTAGCGGTTGGCGGCGCCGCCGATCTGCTGATTGGTGGGCGCGTTGCGGAAGCACATTGGATATTTTTGCGGGTCGGTCAGGCTATCAACCCAGCAGGGATGGACTTGCGGCGTGTTGGTCCGTGCCAGCAGCGGCACTACGGCGAGCGACTCGCCGGAATTGACCGGGCCGAAGACGACGCTGACTTTTTGTCCGCGGGTGAGTTCAGCCGCTCCATTCACGGCCTTGGTCGGATCGCTTTGCGTATCGCGGGTGATCAGTTCGAGCTGCCGCCCGTTGATGCCGCCGGCAGCATTGATCTCCTGCACGGCCAATTGAATTCCGCGATTGATCCCGATGCCGGTGGACGACGAGGGACCGGTGAGCGCCGGCAAATAGCCGATCAGGATCGGGTCATTTGCGGCGATGGCAGGCTTGGCAAGGCCGCCGGCGATGGTGGCCGCGCTGGCAGACGCCAGCATTTGACGACGCGTCATCGACATTTTTATTTCCTCCCTGTGCTGTCTTGAATCGCTCCCAAATTTTGTTGCGTTTCTTGGAGAATTAAGAGGCATTATAGCCTTGGCTCGATGGTCGGGAAAGCGCCCTTGTTTCTCTTTCCGGTGTGGGATTTGTCCCAAGTTGCGTCTCCGGATCGTGCGTGTGTCGAGCGTCGTTTTCGATCGCGTGGGATTTCGAAGCCTCGGGTGAAGAACTTCTTTGAGAAAGGAACGCAGGCGATGGAACTCGGTCTTGCAGGCAAGACGGCGCTCGTCACCGGTGGCAGCAAGGGCATAGGCCTTGAGACGGCACGGGCGCTGGCGCGCGAGGGCGCGAAGGTTCTGATCTGCGCGCGCCGGGAAACGGCGCTTGCCGAAGCGGCGCGTGACATCATGCAAACCACGCAGGCGAAGATCGAAACACAGCCGCTCGATGTGACCAAAATCGAACAGATCGCCACGATCCCGCAGATCGTGAAGGACAAGCTCGGTCGCATCGACATTCTCGTCAACAACGCCGGCACCGGCACCTACAAACCTTTTCTCGAAGTGACCGACGGGGAGCTTGTCGAAGGCATGGCCATCAATTTCTTTGCGCAATTCCGTATCTGTCAGCGGGTCGTGCCGATGATGATCGCGCAAGGTGGCGGCCGCATCGTCAATGTCAGCGGCCAGACCGGGATCATGACACTCAACCCGCCGTTCTTGTCGTCCTGCACGGGACCGGCGAAATCAGCCGAGATCCGGTTCTCAAAAGTTCTCGCCAACGAGCTTGCGCCGCACAACATCCGCGTCAATTGCGTAATTCCGGGTTTCATCAACACGCCGGAGCGGTTTGCAAAATGGGAGCGGGAAATGGCCAAGCGCAAGCTCAGCCCCGAGGAAGCCGAACGCGAGCGGGCGTCGTGGTCGAGCAATCAGGGCATGCGCGATACGCGCTGGGGAACGCCGGAGGAGATCGCCAATCTGATCGTCTTTGCCGTTTCCGACGCGGCGAGTTATATCAACGGCGCCGAGCTCGTCGCCGATAATGCCATGGATAAATCCTAGCGCGTCACCTCGGAGCCGGAATAAATCGCGATCTTTGCCGCCCGGCGCATTCGTCCGTCAAGCCGCGCGAACGACATTGATGCGTGAAGGGCCGGCCTTGGTGTCCTCAAGGATCATGTCCGCGCCCTTCTCGCCGATCATGATCGTGGCGGCGTTGGTATTACCGGAAACCACCGCCGGCATGATTGAGGCATCGACCACGCGCAGGCCCGAGAATCCGCGCACGCGCAGCCGCTCGTCGACCACCGCTTTCGGATCCGGGCCCATGCGGCAGGTGCCGACGGGATGGTAGGTGGTGGAACCGCGGCGGCGGATAAAATCGAGCAACTCGGCGTCGTTGTCGCATTGCGCGCCCGGCTCGATCTCCTCGACGATATATTTCGCCATCGCAGGCGCTTGGAAGATGCGCCGCATCACCTTGACGCCTGCGGTGATCGTTTCGCAGTCCTTTTGGGTCGCCAGATAATTTGGATTGATGGCCGGTGCCTGCCGCGGATCGGCGGATTTAATGCGCACATGGCCGCGGCTCTCCGGCCGCAGCAGCACGCAATTGCCGGTCACGCCGGGGAACGGGTGCAGGTCGCCGCCGATAGTCCCGGCCGAGAAAAGCGAAATCGAGCATTGCGAATCCGGCGTTGCCGAGGTCGGCAGCGCCCGCACAAAAACTGCGGACGAGACCGCGGGCACGGCGAGGTAGCCGCGGCGGGTGAGAATGTAGTGCGCGCCATAGGCAAGCTTGGTGGCCCAGTTGCGCGTCACATTGTTGACCGTGGTCGTTCCTTTGCAACGCAGCATGATGCGGCCGGAAATATGATCGTTGAGGTCAGCGCCGACGCCGGGCGCATCAGCGACGACGGGGATGCCGTGTGATTGGAGCAGTGACGCCGGTCCGACGCCGGAGAGCTGCAAGAGCTGCGGCGAATTGAACGCTCCCGAAGCGACAATCACTTCGGCGTTGGCGCTGGCGCTGCGCTTCTCGTCGCTGGCGAGGTATTCCACGCCGGTCGCGTGCCGGCCGTCGAAGACGATGCGCGTGGCGAGCGCTTGCGGGACCACCTTGAGATTAGCGCGGTGGCGCGCCTGCTTGAGATACCCGACGGTCGATGAGCGCACGCCGTTGCGCATCGTGGTCTGGTAATAGCCCGCGCCTTCCTGCACCGCGCCGTTGAAATCGTCATTGCGCGGATAGCCGCACTGCACCGCCGCCTCGACATAGGCAATGGCGACCGGATGCCGGTCGCGCAAGTCGGACACGCCGAGCGGGCCGCCGGTGCCGTGAAATTCGTCGGCGCCACGTTCGTTGTCTTCCGCCTTGCGAAAATAGGGTAGCACGTCGTCAAAGCTCCAGCCGGCATTGCCGAGCTGACGCCAATGATTGAAATCTTCCGCTTGGCCGCGGATATAGATCAGCCCATTGATCGAGCTCGAGCCACCGAGAACCTTGCCGCGTGGCGCGATAATTTCGCGATCGTGACAACCGGGTTGCGGTTCGGTCGCGTAGCACCAGTTATATCGGCGATCGGTGAAAAGCCTGCCGAAGCCCAGTGGAATACGAAGCCACGGGTGCCAGTTGCTGGGACCCGCCTCCAATAAAAGCACGCGGTGTCGGCCAGACGCGGTGAGCCGGTTGGCCAGAACGCAGCCGGCGCTGCCGGCCCCCACGATGATGAAGTCGAACGTTTCTGAATCCGGCACGATTCGTCCTCAGCCGACCGACTGTCGATCCGTGAGAGCGGCCGAGCATAGTATTGCTCCAATGCTCGGCTCTGAACTCTCATATTCCGAAATCGAGCGCGCCTTGGGCAGCCTCCAGTGGAAACAGGCAGGCTGGAACAATATCACACTTCAATATGGAGGTCCGCAAAGAACTTTCGCATTCGTTGCAGGCCGATGGATATGTCCGCTCATGGCCCGAGACCGAAGTGCCACGATGTCCGCGATTTGGTAGTTATCGGGTGAGAAGCGAACCTAGCGCAGACATCGCCAATCGGTCGAAGATGACCCATGCGGACATTCAGTAAGCTAACTTGTCGCGTTGCACAGTTTTGGCTCAAATGCGTGATACTCTACGTTCAAGAAAATCACCCGATACGGAGAGTAGCTTATGCGACGCCGCAAAGTACTTCAGTTGATCGCAAGTGCGGCCGTTGCCACTCCCTTTTCGGCCGCCGCCGATACACCAGCGAAGACGGCTCGCCTCGGAACGCTTTCGCCAACGTTGCCTCTGGACGAGAAGTCGCTAGGTGGCATGATACTGCTGAAGACGTTGCAGCAGCGTGGCTATACGCTCGGTAAGAACCTGACTTTCGAAGCTCGCGCGACCAACGGTCAGGTTGCCAAGCTCGGCGAAGCCGCCCGGGATATGAAAGCGGAACAAGTTGACGCGGTCGTCGTCATTGGGTTTCCCACCGTGCTCGCCTGCAAGGTAGCGAATGTGCCGACGGTTGTCGCCTTTGGCTGCGGCGATCCAGTCGCGACACATCTGATCAACTCGCTAGCGCGTCCCGGAGGGGTGGTTACCGGCATTTCCGATGACGCCGCCACGCTTTCGACCAAGCGTCTCGCGCTGATCAAGCAGGCTGTTCCGAACGTGCGCCGCGTGGCGATGCTGTGGAACCGGGATGACTTTGGCATGACCATGCGTTACGAATTGTCGTCGGCTGCTGCCCAGTCGCTCGGAGTGTCGGTACAACCACTCGGCGTGCGCGAGCCAAATGACTTCAACGGGGTCTTCGAGGCCATGGATAGCGAAAGGCCGGACGCCATTCTGATGGTCGCCGACTCGCTGACGGGGCTCAATAGAAAGCGGGTATTCGATTACGCAAATACACACAGTATTCCAGCAATGTACGAATACGATTTCTTTGTCCGTGACGGCGGCTTGATGTCCTATGGCGCGGACATCAAGGAATCATTCGAACGCGCCGCCGATCTCACTGCGCGCATTTTCGGCGGCGCAAAACCGGGTGATTTACCCTTTGAGGAACCAACCCATTACCCGCTCGTGGTCAATCTGAAGGTTGCCAAATCCACTGGCATCAGCCTGCCGAACGATTTCCTAGCGCTTGCCGACGAGGTGATCGAATAGACGCACCGTTTGCTGCGTCTGCTCAAGGCTGCTCTTGGCCGATTCTGTTGAACAAGTCTGACTGTAAACTGAAGTGGACCGAGCTGCCGTACTGTTGCGACCAATGATCGGGACTGATCTGCTGTCAGACTGGCTGGAGGCTTGGCGCCGGGATCAGCTTAGCGAGTTTCCGAAGATTCTGGGCGGTTGCTGCGAGGAGGAACTCGTCGCGGGCACCATTGGGTCCTCTTAGTCGGAGCCGGTCCAGCTTCAATATGCGTTTGAGATGAGCGAACAGCATCTCGACTTTCTTGCGCAGACGCCGTGATGTGCGACCTTCTGAAGACTTTGCGATCTGGCGCGCCATGTCGCGCGCGCCCTCATGGACTGAGCGCGGTATCTTGCGGGCTGGTTCCTTTGGGCAACAGTGGGGCTTTAAGGCACAGCCCTCGCAGTCATGCTTGCTCGCGCGGTAGAGCATCGTTGCTCTATCGTTTACGAGCGTGCCCGTCGTTGTGAGCATTGTGCCGCCGGGGCAGTGGTAGACATCCCCATCCGGATGGTACGTAAAGTCATCGCGTGAGTAGGTGCCGTCCTTGCGGGCCGACCTGTCGAACACGGTCACATGCGGCTCGATGCCGTGCTCGAGCATCTCGGCAGATCCGTAGGCGCTGTCCCCCAGGAGCTTGGCGGGATATAGGTCAAAGCGCTCCATCGAGCGTTCGATCATGCGCTTGGCGGCTAGGACCTCCGCCTGCCGGATCGCCGTGGTTGCTTCGACATCGACAATGATCGCGTTCTCGACATCGATCAGATAGTTGGTGGAGTAAGCGAAGAAGGCCTGCCCGCCGTGGGCGCCGGTCCAACGTGCCGCGGGATCGGCCGGCGATACGAACTTGGGCGTAACCTCGGTCGCGGCACCGAAGGCAGCGTCGTCGAGCACGGCCAGATACTCCTCGATCGGGCGGCCTGTAGCTTGCGGCGGCAGTCCTTTTTCGCCCTCTATGCCGTTCTGCCGATTAGCGTCAGCTTTGATCAGGCTGGCGTCGACCGCAAAGCCTTCTCCGCCGACTAGACCCTCGCGAATGCAGCGCTGAAGCACCGTCTCGAACACTCGCCGCAGCAGATCGCTGTCACGGAAGCGGCCGTGCCGGTTCTTGGAGAAGGTCGAATGATCGGGCACGCAGCCATCAAGCCCAAGCCGGCAAAACCAGCGATATGCCAGATTGAGATGGACTTCCTCGCACAGCCGCCGCTCGGAGCGGATGCCAGAGCAATAACCGACGATCAACATCCTAATCATCAGTTCGGGATCGATCGATGGACGACCCAGCGTGCTGTAGAAGCTGGTCAGTTCCCGCCTCACCTCGCCAAGCTCCACAAATCTGTCGATAGATCGCAGAAGATGGTCAGTGGGAACGTGCCTTTCGAGAGAAAACTCATAGAACAAAGCAGCTTGTTCGACTTGCCGATGTCCCATCATGATTCGAGTCCCGCTTGTTGCGGCAACTGAATCAGCGAATGTCATGTATCGCAACTGCCGACTTTTTCAACGAAATCGACCCTGAACCGACCTCAGGCCATGTCCGCTATTCGGTCGCTTTCTGGGTCAGAACAGACATGAGGCTGACGAACCGCGTTCTCTAGGAAAGTGCCTCGTGCGAAGCGTGCACGCGGTGGTTCGGTGTGCCCAGTGTGTTCAACAAGCCACATGTGAGGGAAATTCACTAAAGTCACAAATAACCCCTGGTAGCGGTCACGAAAAAGGACCCTGAGCAAGCTACGCACTGCGCCTATGCGTGACGACAAATGACCTACTTATCAGGTGTAGTGCAGCGACGGCCAATGCTGCGGATGTCAGCCGTAATTTTCTTGACCTTTTCGGTGGCGGTGCCGTTGGTTTGGATCGTTTCCAACTTGCTCGTGTATGAGTTGATCGGCCGCTGAAGACCGATTGGAACTCGGTTAATCAGCACGCGTTTTGGATCGAGCAGCGATAGTTCAAACGTGGCGGGACGCGGCGTTCCGTCATTGGCGCAGGGTGAACAATCGCCCAAACTTCCTACCCGGCATGGATCGCTGCATCTTGTGTTCGCAGTCCACGCACTCATAGGTCCAGATCTCGGAACCGTCGCGCTTAAAGGCGTCGGGAGCACAGCGGGCGAGAAATGCGTAGCCACCGCACTTCTCACAGCAAGCCGTCAATGCAAGCTGCTCTCTAACGGTCGAACGGCCGCCTGCCATCACTGCTCCCATCGGTGTGAATAAATACTTGCCGCACGATCTACTCTGCGGTTGCGTACTTAGAGTGACAGCCGGCATCGTCATGTGACCTGCGTCACAGCCACGCCGCAGCGACCATGCCGAATTGAAATCGCCCCGGCTCCTCGGCGGCGGAAGGCGGCGAGACCGTCGCGACATTCATTGGATAAGCCATGCGCCTGCCAGCAAAAAAAATAGAGCGACGCTAACCCCGGCCCCCATGGCCAAAACGTACGGCAGGTATCGTTCGTCGTCGTCGAACATGCAGGGTAGAATAGCAGTTCGCAAAGGGCAGACCGATAGCCTTCAGGCATGGAGGTGATTTGGAGGTCTAGAGCGCACGCGTGATTACCTGGAGGATTAATTCCCACTATAGGGTCGACTATCACCACGCCAAGCCCGAGCGACGCGCCGTCGTACGACTTGCTGGCCGAGCATGGAAACCCAGTGGAGGAATAACTTGCAGCGCTAACCGCGAAGCCGGTGAACGCGGAATACACCTACAGTCAGCGCCAGCAAGAACTAAATCGAAATCGACGACCGTGCGCGTCCTTTTTGGACGTTACTCTCCTACCTAGCATCCACAACCGGAAAATCCGTAATAGTAGGCGGGATAGTAGTAGGCGGGAGCTACAACGATTGCGGCGCCAATGCCATAAACAGGATAACCGTAGCCCGCATATCCGACACCATAGCCGTAACCGGGGTAGCCGTAGCCAACATAACTGCCACCGTAGCCGTAACCACGATGACCATACCCCAATCCACGGTAGCCGTAACCACGGTAGCCCACGCGATAGCCATAACCACGGTAGGCGAAACCAGGGTACCGCAGGCGATAGCCGCCATGGTAACCAACGCCACGATAACCGCCATAGCCCCAACGCGCGTCCGCAGTATCGGACATAGTCAACGCCATCGCGCTGAAGATCGTTGCTACGATAAGTGCAGTCAGAATTTTTTTCATAAAACCACCTCATCCCGTTAATTTTCGCGACTGTTCAGATCAGTATGAACCCCACTGCGGATGCTAGGGTAGAAATTCAGCCGCGCGGTAAATGGATTAGGTAAAGACGTGCAGCGTTGCATTTGTCACGTCGACTTGGCCCTCGAAAGCGACTCTGGCCGCTGGTTACGCCCCTTTCTTTGGGCTTTGGGGTCACCATCGCGGAGCGGCGTAAAATCCCCAATGACTGCGTGACAATTGCGTGACGGGGGAAGCTTGCTTGTCTATGCCGGTTGAGAGCGGGTCACCATCGATCCGTCACCCTTTCGCTCGCTCCACCGGATCGCTCGCTCGGAAGCCATCGTTCGGGCCTCAAGCTGAGAAGCTGCGGTGGATACCTTCAAGCCGTCTGACTCGAATGAAACGACCAAATAGGGCAAGCCTTCATTCGGCGGCACGGGGGTTGCGATCTTGACTGGCATGATATCGTCCTCGCAGTCACCAAGCTCTCAGTCACCAAGACTGACAGGAAAAAACAAGGAGCGAGAACGGCGCGCGTGCCTAGGACACGCGGCGCCGCCCCGGAGCACGGCCGAGCGTTACGCCGGTTACAAAATATAAAGCGCCCAGTGGCCCCTCCCCCGCGGAGGTCACACATCGGAACCAGCCGCAAAGGCGAAATTTGGCGGATTCGCGGGCCAGTTTCGGGCGCCGAAAAGTTGTTTTTGGCCCCTGGTGCCGTCCTAATTCCGTTGAGAGATTATCCTAATCTGCTCAAATGACCAGACATGCCGTCCGCACCATTCCATTGCCCCCACTGCGGCACCGTGTATCGGATTGTAAGGGTCGAGATGCCCGCTGTGGCGCGCGAACGAGAGATAACGTGCCTCAGTTGCGGTGGCCCGCTTGCGGGCCGGGAAGGCGCATTCATCCTCAAATATTTTCGTGTGGACACACCTAGCGAAAGGCAACGCCGTGCGAGGTAGGTGTCGCACGACATTCACAGTCGGCAGGTATGGTTACATCGAGCGAAGTGCCTTCGTTCCCCAAAGACTTAGACCTTAAGCCCCGCAAAGATGTGGGGCTTTTTTCTTTGACCAGCGTCAGTCGGCGGGGCCGCATCAAGAGGTGTGCTATAATTTTACCCGTGCCGGGCGCGTTGAGTTGGCTAGCCCCTTCACAACGCGGAAGGCATGCGAAGCCCTAACTGAAAGGTTGGGGCTTCTGCACTAAGGCCGCCTCATGTGTGGATGGCCCCCTTATGCAAGAGCTTTTTTGCGTGAAGGGCAGAGGTCGCTTGCGGTCATGTGTCCGGCCTTTCTATGCGGTCACATATGAACCGCTGGCCTTGATGGATTCCGTGGATCGAGGCCTTATCAGTTGGCGGCCAATGTCGCTCATGGCCCCGAACCGACCTCGGACCATGTCCGCTATTCGTCGCTATCGGAGGCAAAACGGACATGACGCGGACATCGTCAAAGGTCCGACTCTGACCCTGGCTGTGTAAAAACACGGTACCTGTGATTCACTCCGCAGTGTGATTCTGCTGGTGCGGAGACGGCATGAAGCGCTTCGTATATATAAGATATTAGCAATCCAGGGCGGACACCCCTTCCGCCATCTCGCAGCAGGTCGCCGAATTGCTGCTTGACCGGGCGCCACAATCGACGACGGGTGAATAATGGAATTGCCGCCCCAGTTGCGTCGCGCGCTCGACCGTGCCCTGAGCGACGCAAAGCTCGCCGAGCTTGCCGCGGCAGCGGCGGCCCTGTCACAGCGCTATCGTCAAGAGCGGCGTGACGGCAAATTGCACGTTGGCAGCGATGAAGACGCCCTCGCCTACCTCGCGGTACGCCTGCCGGCGACATTTGCGGCGATCCGCGCGAGCTTTGCCGCGATCGTCGAGGCCCGTCCCGATTTTGCACCAGACACGGCGCTTGATATCGGGGCCGGCCCGGGAACCGCTCTGTGGGCCGCAGCCGACTGCTGGCCCGGCCTCGCCGAGGCTTTGCTAGTCGAAGCCAGTCCCATTTTTCGCGCCTGCGGAGAGGAGCTCGCCGCGGGAGCCGTCCTGCCGCGAGTCACTTGGCGCGTCGCGGATGTAGCCGTGGGGGCAATCGATTGTGCGCCAAGCGATTTGGTCATTTTGGCCTATACGCTGAACGAACTTGCCCCCGACGTTCGACAGTCGATCATACAGCAGTTGTGGCGGGTGACCGCCGACACCCTTGTCATCGTCGAACCGGGAACGCCCTCCGGCTGGCAGCGTATCCTTGCCGCGCGTCGTCAACTGCTCGAGAGCGGCGCTCATGTGATTGCGCCATGTCCACACGCCGCTGCCTGCCCGCTACAGCCGCCGGACTGGTGCCATTTTGCCGAGCGTGTCGCCCGCTCACGCCTTCATCGCCGAGCTAAGGACGCGACGGCCCCCTGGGAAGACGAGAAGTTCAGCTATATCGCGGTCTCGCGAAAGCCCGCATCGACCGCAACGGCGCGCATCATCGCGCGACCCAGAAGGGCCAGCGGCCGTGTCACGCTGAAGCTGTGCCGAGCCGACGGATCGGCAGGCGAGCAACTGGTCTCGCGTCGCGACGGCGCATTGTTCAAGCGCGCCTCGCGCAGCTATTGGGGCACTTCGCTATGACTTTATTTCTTGGCGAGCGCGTCGTAGGCCTGAGCGAAGCCGTTGAAGGAGATCGGCACCGTCACGTCGTGTCCGCCGGCATCGGCGAATGAGCTGGCCTCTCGCAATTTCTTCAGGATATCCTCTCTAAGATCGAATTCGGCAAAGCAGCCATTCGGCGTGCAGTTGGCGAACGGCGCGATCTACTGTTGCTGATGCCGTTGCTGAAGAGCGAGATCGTCGCGGCCGCGGTGTCGGCCTGCCCTGGGACGACCGTTGCCTGTCATTCCACGAAACCGAGCGGCCGGTGCAAACTGCGAGCGCGACGCAAGTGCGCCAACCGATCTACAAGAGCGCCGTCGGCCGTTGGCGGGTTTGTGAAGGCCAGCTTGAGCCGCTGTTGCGCGGGCTTGGCATCGCCGAGACGGTCAAAAGCTAAGTTTCCGCCGACGAACAGCGCAGCCGTCAGGGGAATTGGGCCTACTGCGAAGCCGAACAAACGGGCGATTCGCCCTCGGGGCTGCGCATATCGACAAAAAACCACTGCACAGGCGTCCGCGGCTGACACTGCTGCGCGGACGGCGGAAGCAAAACCGTACGCCAGCTCCAGCCCGGATCAATGCGCGTCCCGCCTGTGGCGAAGGCGATACCGCTGGGCTGTTGCAGGGCATTAAGCCCAAAATACCAGCAGGTACCGACTATCAGCGTCAGCAGACAAGCCATCAAGAATGCCCGCATGGTGCGCTCCGTCGCGTCAGGTTACAGGGGTCGTCGTCGCTCCCGCGGGCGGCGCCGCACTGCGTCCTTGGCCGAGCTCCTGTTCCACCCACAGCAAGTGGTGTTGCTTCGCCCAATTGAGATCGACTTCGCCCTCTCCCATGGCATCGAAGCCGCCCTCCATGCCCAGTGTGCCTATGTAGATGTGCGCGAGGATCAGCCCGATAAAGACAATGGCAATCAAAGCGTGGATCACTTGTGCGATCTGCATGCCCATAACGTTGGTCCAATAAAACGGGAACAGCAGAAATGATCCCGAAGCGGCGACGCCGATAGTGCCTAGGACGACGAGCCAGAACAGTAATTTTTGACCCGCATTGAACTTCCAGGCCGGGGGATCTTTGTCGCCGATCATGCCGCCGCCTTCCTTGAACCACCGCACATCGACCATGGTTGGGGCATTTTCGCCGACCCACAGCAGAAAGAGCACGAAGACGCCAAGTACGAACGGCAGGCTCGAATAATCGTGGGCATATTTGGCCATGATCGCCCATTGCGAAAACGCCGTCGGCCCAATCAGCGGCAGCAATAGCTCCTTGCCGAAGGTGATGTTGGCGCCGGTCAGCGCGAGGACAACGAACGCAACGCCTACGACCCAATGGGTGCAGCGCTCGACACTGTTGAAACGCAGGATCGTGCGTCCCGAGCGCCCGCCTTTAATTCGAATCTTGCCGTGCAGCAAATGATACAGCGCCAGCACCACGATCACGCCGACAATGAGCCCGCTCCCGATCCAGTGCAGCCATATTTCGTGAACCACTCGCCAGACGCGGCCGAGCGGCTGCTCAATCACATAGGATTTGGTATCCGGAATCGTGCCAAGCCCGCGGATAAAATAATGATCTTGCAGCAGTTGCTGCTCCTTGATGGCAGCGGCGTTCGGATCGACCGAATTGGGCTGCTGGGCGGCTACAGGGACAACGGCGGCGGCGAGCACGAGGAATGCGATCGCGGCAACGACGAGGCGGATACGCGCGCGGACCATCGTCATGGCATTTCTCCTTTCCGCACTGCACGGCATCGCTCAGGACTCGATCGTTTCGTGATAGGCGGTTTGCCAGCCCCAGGCGCCGGAGCCGTATCCGCGCTTGGCGACGCGATCCTTGTAAATCTGTTCAACGATTTCGCCGTCGCCGGCGAGCAATGACTTCGTCGAGCACATTTCCGCACACATCGGTAGCTTGCCTTCGGACAGGCGATCGGCGCCGTATTTCTCGTATTGGGCCGGCGAATTGTCGGGCTCGGGGCCGCCGGTGCAAAAAGTGCACTTGTCCATCTTGCCGCGCGAACCGAAATTGCCCACACGCGGATATTGCGGAGCGCCGAACGGACAGGCGTAGAAGCAATAACCGCAGCCGATGCAGAGGTCCTTGTCATGCAGCACGACGCCGTCCGCGGTGGTGTAGAAGCAGTTCACCGGGCACACCGCCGCGCACGGCGCGTCGGTGCAATGCATGCAGGCCATCGACACCGAGCGCTCGCCCGGCTCGCCGTCATTGATGGTGACGACGCGGCGCCGGTTGATGCCCCACGGCACCTCGTTTTCGTTCTTGCACGCGGTGACGCAGGCGTTGCATTCGATGCAGCGGTCGGCGTCACAGAGAAATTTCATTCGTGCCATGATCGCCTCCTCATGCCGCCTGGATTTGGCAGAGCGTGGCCTTCGGCTCTTGCATGCCGGTGGCCGGGTCGTAGCCGTAGGTCGTGATCGTGTTGGCGCTTTCGCCAAGCACAATCGGGTCAAGTCCTGCGGGATAATTTCCGCGCAAATCCTTGCCGCCAAACCAGCCGCCGAAATGGTAGGGCATCCACGCGACGCCCTTGCCGACACGCTCGGTGACCAGAGCCTTGACCTTCGCCCTCGATCCGTTCTCGGCGCCCGTCACCCAGACCCAGCCGCCGTCTTTGATGCCGCGCGCGGCCGCATCAGCGGTGTTGATCTCGATGAACATGTCCTGCTGGAGTTCGGCAAGCCATTTGTTGGAACGCGTCTCTTCGCCACCGCCCTCGTATTCGACCAGACGCCCTGAGGTGAAAACCAGCGGATAATCCTGGGCGATGCCTTTATCGACCGCGGCCTTCTGCACCGAGAAGCCGACATTGGGCAGACGGAACTGCTTGGCATCAGGCAACGTCGGGTATTTGGCGACGAGATCGACACGCGGGGTGTAGATCGGCTCGCGATGCACCGGCACCGGGTCCGGCAATCCGAAGGCGTTCATCCGCGCTTTGGCATTGCCGTAAGGCACACAGCTATGCTTGAGCGCGACACGCTGGATGCCGCCCGAAAGATCGGTCGACCATGAGACGGTGTCGGGATTGGTGCCGCCGATCTGCTGGATCACCGCCAGTTCGTCCGGCGTCAAATCGCCGTCCCAGCCAAGCTTCTTCAATACGGCGTAGGTGAATTCGGGATAACCGTCCTTTATCTCGGAGCCCTTCGAATAGGAGCCCTCGGCAAGCAAATTGACGCCGTCGCGTTCGACCCCGAAACGGGCACGGAACGTGCCGCCGCCATCCATGACATTGAGGTTCGTGTTGTATAGAAGGGGCGTGCCCGGATGCTTGACGTCCGGCGAACCCCAGCACGGCCATGGCAAGCCGTAGTAATCGCCTTTGCACGGGCCGTCGCTGGCGCGCATTGTCACCAGATCGAAGTCCTTCTGGTTGGCCATATGCAGCTTGAGACGCTCGGGCGACTGGCCGCAATAGCCAGTCGACCAGCTGCCGCGATTCATCTCGCGCAGGATATCCTCGGGGACCGGGCGATCGCCTTCGACCTTGATGTTCTTGAACAAGAGATCGGCGAAGCCGAGCTTCTTCGCCATCAGATAGATGACCTGATAGTCGTCTTTACTCTCGAATATCGGCGGCACAATTCGCTCACCCCATTGCAGCGAGCGATTTGACGCGACCCGCGAACCTGAACTTTCAAACTGTGTGCAGACCGGCAACAAATAAGTGTCGTCCTTGCGTCCCGCCTCGATCGATAAAGAGGCCCACGTGGTGGGATGCGGGTCGGCGATCACCAACAGATCGAGCTTCGCCATGCCCTGCAGCGATTGGGGGATACGGGTAATGCTGTTGCTGGCGTGGCCTTCAACGAACATCGCCCGCACGTTGTCCTTCTGGGCGACCTGATCCTTCGGCAGCAGCACCGCGTCGAACCAGCGGGTCAGAGGAATGCCTGGCGTCTCCATGATTTGTTTGGAATCGAAGCGCGATTGCAGCCAGTCGTAATCGACCTGCCAGACCCGCCCCCAATGCCGCCAGGCGCCTTCGGCGAGCCCGTAATAGAACGGCAGTGTCACCACATCGAGCCCGACATCGGTGGCGCCTTGCACGTTGTCGTGGCCGCGGAAGATATTGGCGCCAGTCCCTGGCGCGCCGACATTGCCGGTGAGCAGCAGCGCGATGCAGCTCGCGCGGACATTGGCGGTGCCGACCGTGTGCTGAGTCTGACCCATACACCATACGAGCGTCGCCGGCTTTTGCGTGGCGAACATTTGCGCGACGCGTTTGAGCTGCTCGCCCGGCACACCACTCACCCGTTCGACCTCATCCGGCGTCCACTTCTCGATTTCCTTCTTGGCGTCGTCGAATCCATAGACGCGCTGCGCTATGAACTCCTTGTCCTCCCAGCCATTGTGAAGAATGTGCCACATCATGCCGTAGAGCACCGGAATATCGGTGCCCGGACGCAGCCGGACATATTCGGTTGCGTGCGCGGCGGTGCGCGTCAGGCGCGGATCGACAACGACGAAGTTCGCGTGATTAAGCTCGGCGCCTTCAAGAATATGCTGCAACGCCACTGGATGCGCTTCCGCCGGATTGCCGCCCCAGACGATGATGGTCTTGGAATTGCGGATATCGTTGAAGCTGTTGGTCATCGCGCCATAGCCCCAGGTATTGGCCACGCCGGTGACGGTGGTCGAATGGCAGATGCGCGCCTGATGATCGGTGTTGTTGGTGCCCCAGAAGGCGCCAAACTTTCGGAACAGATAGGCACCTTCGTTGGTCATTTTGGCGGAGCCGAGCCAATATACGGAATCCGGCCCCGATTTGGCGCGAATGTCGAGAATTTTGTCGCCGATCTCGCCGATGGCCTGATCCCAGGTGACGCGGGTCCACTGGCCATTGGCGAGCTTCATCGGATATTTGAGCCGGCGTTCGCCGCTTACCAGTTCGCGCACGGCGGCGCCCTTGGCGCAATGCGAACCGCGATTAATCGGGCTGTCCCA
Source organism: uncultured Alphaproteobacteria bacterium (assembly GCA_963731805.1). Classification (GTDB taxonomy): domain Bacteria; phylum Pseudomonadota; class Alphaproteobacteria; order Rhizobiales; family Xanthobacteraceae; genus BOG-931. The sequence goes on along the minus strand of CAVSWY010000017.1, from coordinate 149,226 downwards.
AGCCGCCTCCTGGCCGATCCAAACGTCGTTTGCGACTTCGGCCAATACCGTGCAGCCGACGGCGCAATGCGTGCAGATGCTTTTGCGCATCGTAACCTGTGCGCCGGCAGTCGGCGGCGGACCGGCCTTCGCCTCTCGCACCGAGCCAAGCGAAAGCGCCCCGAGCGTGGCCAAGCTGCCGACGACGCCGGAGCGGCGCAGGAAAGTGCGTCGATCCAGGCCAGGTTCGGAGGACTCCTGGCGCGGCAAGGCGCCGTGACGCGCTTGGCGCTCGGTTCGTCTGATCAGCACGACCGCCTCCTCACTTTGGATAGCGATTGACGCGGTAATAATTCTGCACGTCCGCCGAATTCGCCTGATAGCGGGCCTTAGTCTTTTCTTCGCTAGCCTCGCCGTCTGCTTGGGCCTGCTCGACCAGGGGAGCGGTGATGGCAACGGCAGCGCCAGCCCCGATACCGAGCGTGCGGAGAACGTCACGCCGCCGTACCGAAGCTTCTTCTTTCGTCGCTTTCGTCGTCATTGCACCCTCTCTTCTGCGGCCTGCCGTAATCAAGCGGCGAATACGAAGGCCTCGCTTTCGACAGCCATGAACAGTCGACCCACCGTTCCGACGCGCCAATAAAATTCCGCTTCCCGCGCTTGCTCCAGGTCGGCAAAGAAGCGGCCGAGCCAGGGCGCCAAATGCCGTTCAAAAAGTTCTCGATCGGAGCCGGGTGGTGCCGCGAAGCGGCGTCCTGCGAGGCCCGCCATGATGTCGCACAGGACAGCGGCGTGGTCTTCAGGCTCGCTGTGTCCTTCCGCGCGCTCGACGCCAAGCCGCGCGAGATCTGCGCGCAGCCGCGCCAGCGGTCGCTCATTGAGGAAACCGGTCAGGTAATACGACGCGTAGGGCAGAAGCTCACCGCGGCCGATACCGATGAATAGATTGAAAAACTCCCGGTCGATGCGCTCAACGCTCGTGGCGGCCGCGGTCTCCGCGAGCGCGGCATGCGCAAGGCCAAGTGGCGAAGGATCGGCCTGCAACGCGGCAAGGCGCGCAATGAGAGCGGCGTCCGGAGCTCGCCCAAGCAACACGGCAAGCAACCCATATTCTTGTGCGCGCGCGACGTCGATTTCGTCGATTTCGGCACGGACGTCCGGCGTGGCGCTATTCCGGAAGTCGTAAAGATCGGGCCGCAACACCGTGCGATCAACGCCCGTAATCGCTTCGACCGCCAAAACCCGTTCGGCCGGTACACGGCTCCAATTCGATACGGAAGGCTGTGAAATGCCAAGTTTTCGCGCAAGCGCGCCGACACCGTCGGCGGCGTTGATGGCTTGCGCTAGTCCCGGATCGCGCATTTGCATCATTCTTCTCATGCAATGGCGAGGCTGCGGGAGCTTATGCCTCCCCCTAACTGGGTCAATAGCCAAAGGCTATGGGCTGAATTCTAGCTGGGCAGCGCGCGGCCATGTTTAACGTTCACTGGCCGCTCGAGCGGACTCTCTGTGTGGCTGTTGGCGTCACCGGAGGCTGATTGGCGACCTGGTTAGGCACCTGCTTCGCCTGTCCCGCTGGCGCGTCGCCCCGCTCCAATGATTGTCCAACGTTGTCAGGCTTCTGCCCGACATCCGCAGGATCGCGGCACAGTTCTGATACGATCCGGCGCAGATCTGAAGTGAAAACAAGGGAGCCGAATCCGGGCACGCCGTCGGGTTTGGCAAAGTCCCATTGATTTTCGGCAATGCCGATGAAGTCGCGGATCGCGGGATCGGCCACCCAGGCGCGTCGAAGGGCCGCGCGCGTCAGTCCCATCGTAACGCCTGGCGCGAGGAATGCGCGCAGGTCGCTTGCCGCATTGATCGATTCGATTGGCGGCAGGCTTGCTGGATCAAATGTCGGCGATTCGCCGTCCGATTTGCTCGATTGTTCGCCTTCCTGCTTCTTCGATATCTCCTCTGCAGCATGCTCCGCCACCGCAAGCTTGCGCCGCGACCATCGCACGAAGAATTTTTCCAACGGCACCTTCGGCTTGCTCATTTGCGATCCCTTACCGGCGCACGCCGCGCCAACGCTTCCGGATCGGCGCGATCGCGCTGGCGCTTGGCGAATACTTCATCCTCGCTATGGTGCATGGCGACGAAGGTGGCAACGGTCGCATGGATCGATTCCGGCATCGGTACCGATTCAACAAGGTCGACCCCGCTGTCGGCAAAAGCCTCGGCTTCACCCGGATCGGCGGTGACGGCCGCGACCTTGTAAGGCGGCTCGGCGCCAGTTCCGCGCAGAATCACCCATAATTGCGGCGAAGCGGCGGATAAATTGATGTGGTAATTGCTGCAATCGGAGCGATACAAGGCAACGTCTGCAGCCCCGGCATAATATGTCGTATGATCGACTTGGGCATTGAGCACGGTCCACGGCTCGGCCTCCGGCACGCCGGCGAGAACCGCGACCGGCCGCCAGACGAAGTGCGCCCATTGGCTCTTCGCTCTGCGGCGTTCGACGACAACACCGACGGGAATGCGCGCAAGCGGTTCGACCTGATTCATCGCGCGATACTCATGATGCCGTCGCCGAATGGCCGGATCGGCCGCAGGCTTCCGAATCGAGCCATGATGGCTCCGCCAGTACAGGTAAAAGCGGGCGCCGTTCGACGTCGGTTCGGCCGACGCGGCGGACCAAAAGGTCGCCATTATCATCGATCTCGCGGCGAACTCCGTCTTCCGGGGCAAGTCGCGACAAATAACTGCGGGCAACATCGATGAAACCGTCCTGCTGCCAAGTATCGATGGTGGCCATAAAATGCCGCGTAAAGCTTTCAATCAGCTGATCGGCTTCGATACCGAAGCCTTCAGCATCAAGTGCCGTCGCTTCCGGATGCAGGACGAAATCCTGGTCGCCGGCAGAAGTGCGGATCATGGCCGCGAAGATGAGCCAGTTCGGTGCTGCGTCCTCGTTGCTCTGCGCCGGCCAAGCGAGGCGCGCGCCGCCCAGAAGTCCGCCGTCGACTCTGATGGCGTCCGGCCAAACGATGTCGATCGGTTTCTCCGGCGGCGCGGCCGCAGCAAGCGCGTCGGTCAGCGCTACAAGGCCGGCATAGATCGCGCGAAGAGCGCTGCGTAATGGCTCCGTGGGCTCCAGCACGACGGCGAATTCGGCGACGTCGTACCGGCCCACATGAATAAGCGCGCCGGCGCCCGCCTCATCCGCAATGCCGATAGCGTGCGCCAGAGCGTTGCCGGCCTCGCGCAACGCAATGGCGCGGAACGGCGGCGGCAGATCGAGCTTGGTCGCAAACTGGGTGCGAACACGAACACGCGAATCGATCGCCATTTGGGCTCCGTTTATCGGTCCGCGGCCCTCAGCCACGCCCCCACAATAGCCGTTCGTTAGAGAGTATAGTATTCCAGAGCGCAGTTATCGCTTTTGGGTGCGCCGCCGGCCAGGCCCAGGCGGCTGGCGCCGTTTCGGGTTAACCAAAGATGGAGCGACCGCAACAAATCCTCCTGTGCTCGTGCGACGACACGATGCCAATCGATGTCGACGGCGTGCGCCGGGCATGCCGTGGCGCTGACGTCAAACCTGCGCATCAGCTCTGCCGCGCGGAGTTTGCTCGGTTCCAATCGGCGGCAGCGCGAGGTGACGCGCTCGTGGTCGGGTGCACGCAGGAGGCGCCGCTGTTTCGCGACGCGGGCAGCCGGGATGGCGCCGAGATGACTTTCGTGAATTTACGCGAGACCGCAGGTTGGTCCGACGAGGCCGCCGATGCCGGTCCCAAAATGGCCGCCTTGATTGCCGCGGCACAAGTCGTTCAGCCCGAAATTCCGCTCCTCAGTCTAGCGAGTGAGGGCGTCATTCTCATTTACGGCCGTGACGAGCGGGCGGTTGAAACGGGCATTCTGCTGAAAGATCACCTAGACGTGACCGTACTACTGAGCCGCCCCACGGGCATCGCCCCGCGCAGCATCAACGACTTTCCGATCGCCAAGGGCACGATACGATCGGCTTCGGGTCATCTCGGCGCTTTCGAGATTGTAGTCGACGAGTTCGCCCTGCCGCTGCCTTCATCCCGCAGCGAGCTTGTCTTTGCATCCCCGCGCGACGGCGCCAAATCGCGTTGCGACATCGTGCTCGATCTGTCCGCCGGCGCGCCGTTGTTTCCAGCGCCCGATCTGCGCGACGGCTACCTCCGCGCCGATCCCGGCAACGCCTCGGAGGTAATGCGTGCTGTGCTCAAGGCGCGCGATCTTGTCGGCACCTTCGATAAGCCGCGTTACGTTAACTTCACCGCGGACCTATGCGCTCATTCACGCTCGGGTATCGTTGGTTGCCGCCGTTGCCTCGATCTCTGCCCGACCGGCGCCATCGCGCCCGCCGGCGATCATGTCGCGATCGACGCCGCGGTCTGCGCCGGCTGCGGTGAGTGCGCTGCGGCCTGCCCGACCGGTGCCGCCGCCTACGCTTTGCCACCTGCCGATATCTTGTTGCGCAAAATACGCACGCTACTGACGGTCTATCGGGAGGCCGGCGGCGAACATCCGATCTTGCTCTTGCACAATGCCGAGCACGGCGGCGAATTGATCGCGGCGTTGGCCCTACACGGTGCGGGTCTGCCGGCAAATGTCCTGCCGCTGCAAATCAATGAAGTGACGCAAATCGGACCCGAAGTTGTTGCCGGTGCGTTCGCTTATGGCGCCAACGCCCTGCGCCTATTGTTGCGCAGCAAGCCGCGCCACGATGTTGCAGGCTTGCGCCAAACCCTGGCGCTGACCGAGCCGATCCTCGGCGCCCTCGGTTTCGGTGCGGCGACCACAATCGAAACCGACGATCCGGACGCGCTTGGTGAAGCATTGCGCACGATTGCACAGCATGCGCCGACGCCGCAGCTTGCGACTTTTGTCCCGGCCGGACAGAAGCGCGAATTATTGCGACTGACGCTTCGCGCCCTGCATGGGGCGGCGCAGACGCCGGTTGACGTGATCGCGCTGCAGCCCGGCGCACCGATCGGGGGTGTCGAGATCGATGCGACGGGCTGCACGCTTTGTCTTGCCTGCGTTTTCGCCTGCCCGACCGGCGCACTGGGTGACGATCCGGAGCGGCCACTGCTGCGATTCACCGAGGATGCTTGCGTTCAGTGCGGGTTGTGCAAAGCAACCTGCCCGGAAAAGGTCATCAGCCTCGTACCGCGCCTTGATTTTACCGCCGTAACCGCGCCGCCGCGCGTGCTGAAGGAAGAGGAGCCGTTTTTCTGCATCAGCTGTGGCAAGCCGTTCGGCGTCAAAAGCACGATCGATCGCATTAGCAAGAAGCTGGAGGGCCGTCATTGGATGTATTCCAACGGCTCGAAACGGCTCGGCCTGGTAAAGATGTGCGACGACTGCCGCGTTGCCGCGGTCAGTAGAGACGAATTCGACCCTCACGGCGCACCACAACGGCCTACGTTGCGCACCACCGACGATTATTTGCGCGAGCGGGAAACCGCGCGACGCCTGGATGACGGCGGTAAGTGATCGAAATTCGTGAGCCAATTCAAGCGCGCGCCGCGTAGCCATTTGACCTAGGTCAAAGCTGATTTGTTCGGTAAGCCGTTTACTCGCCTCCGGGGGAACTCCAGCGGAGGTATTAGATCACGTCTCTCAATCGCAGAAATTTATTGATGACCGGCGCCGTGGTGGGAATTTCCCTGCCCGGTCCTGTCCTGGCCCAGGCCCCGTCTATCGAATCCACTCCATCGACGCCGGCCGACACCTCGACGACGCTCCTCGGCAGCAAAATCTCATACCCGGTGATCACCGCGCCGATGGGCAACCAGGCTTCGGTCCATGCCCAGGGCGATATTCCCAATGTCAAAGGCGCCGGGATGGCCGGCACCCTCTATTGCGTCAGCTCGGTCGCGTAGCAGAGTCTGGAAGACATCGCCGCCGCGAGCGACGGCCCAAAATGGTTCCAGCTTTATATTCCGCGCGATCGCGGCTTCGCCCGGGAACTGCTGCAACGCGCCAAAGCCGCCGGCTACAAAGCGATCATCGTGACAGCCGACGTCGACGTCACCAGTAACCGCGAACGTTCGATGCGGCTGCAAGGCGCCGCACTGCCAAATCTCAAAATGGGCAACGTACCCAAGACGCCGGGCGGCAACGGCAATGCGATGGACATGAAAGGGGATATGTCCTGGAACGATATCGAATTCTGCCGCCAAGAGTCTGGCTTGCCCGTCATCATCAAGAGGATCCTAACGGCGTGCTGCTCCGCAGTGTGGCTGTCCAACCACGGCGGCCGGCAATTGGACAATTCGCCGGCGCCGATGACGACGCTGCCGGCTGTGGCCGACGCGCTGAAAGGTCATACTCCGATCATCACCGACGGCGGCGTGTTTCGCGGTCAGGACGTGTTTCGCGCCTTAGCCTTGGGCGCCAGCGCGGTCGCGATCGGCCGTCCCACCCTCTATGCGTCGGCACTCGGTGGCGCCCAGGGCGTGCAAATCATGCACAATCACCTCAAAGGCGAATTGAGCATGGTGATGCGCTTGGCCGGTACGCCCACCATCAAGAGCATCACCCGCGACTTCGTCGCCCGCGCCGAAGCACCGGCGGCCTGATAGCGTAAGATGTGACAGTTTGGTGAATGATCTAGCTCAATATCACGGTCATCCAAACATGCTTGATTGGCACCGAAGCTCCGGTGCCAATCATGAAATCCGAAATCGTTAAACAACTTGGACAAGACGATCTGTTGCTGCCATCCCGCATCGCCGAGGGCTTGGCGGCGAACAATCGGGTAAAGGCGCGATTGAGCGTTTTGCAGGCGGCCGCCGCCCGTGCGCAAAATCCGAGTGCCGCGCGCTTCGATCTTGCGGAAGAGTGCCGCGCCGCCGGGATCGATCCCATAGCCTTGGAAACACTCGTCAATCGCGCCAGCCGATCCGCCAATGGCCGCGTTGCCGCGCCCGGCCTCGGCAATCTCCTGGCCACGATCTTTGACGATGTGACGACCATGGCTCGTGACGTGGACGCGGGCGACGTGGCGCAAGGACAAAAGGCGCTGTCGCGGCTGACGGCGCTCGCCGGAGCGATGCCGCCGGGGGCGGCCGACGAGATCGAGCCGGCGCAGATCGCCAGGTTAACGGCGATCTCCGGCGGGGACGGCGACAGTTTGCACCGCTTGATCATGGATTTGCATAAAGCGCTCAACACCCTGGCCGCCAATCATGCCGAGGAAGTGGTGGCCGGAGCCCATGTGTATGGCTTGCTGTCGAACGATCGCGGCGCGGTCGAAGCTTTTATGCGCGGCGTTGAGGCGACCCAAAAGCTCAGATTTGGCCATCCCGGCCTCGCCACAACCGCGGCCCGCACCGGCACGCGGCTGATTATCCAAAACGATATCGGCGAGACCGATGCGCACGTCGTCATGATCACAGTCGATCACGATGCCGTAACCGTAACTTACACCGACGTTCACCTGGCGCGCGCCCAATTCTTTGCCGCACTGTTCAAGAACTTCGAGGTGGAATGGAGCGGGCTCGAACGCAAGAGCGTGGCCGGGCTCGCCGACGACGGCGTGTTCTATCTGATCACCGGGCGCTATCCACTTGGCGGCGACAATAACCGCGACGCCTTTCTCGAAGCACTCGGCGCATCGCTCGTGTTTCTGATCGACTGGAACAAGGCGCGTAAATTGTTGCGAACCTGGGTATCTAAGAACGATGCGCTTGAAATTCTCGATTGGGCCGCGCGGCACCGCTACGGCCATCGCGGCTTCCTCGAGCTTGGCGGCAGCGAATTTCTCTCCGCCGCGGTGCGCCACGTGGCATCCAACCGCATTGGCTTCGGCGAACAACTGGACCGCGTTCTGGGGCGCAAGGCTGCGGTCGATTTTCTCAAAACCGTGCTGCGCGTTTCCGCCGAGGCGCTGCTGCAAGGAAGCTCCATTCGCCTGGCGCGCGACCGCATCGAGGCTGACTTTGTCCGCCACCTGCAACGCGTCGACACCGCCCTTCTCGCCATCGTGATCCGTCAGGCGGGCCTCGCCCGCGAAACCGGTGCCGCCGTCGCCCGCTTTCTTGCCGAGCTCCGAAATAATAGTCGGCGGCTCGACGCCGCAGCTCTGGCCGCGACCGCCCGCCATATCGAGGAAAAGGCCGACCGTATCGCCATGGAAGCCCGTGGCGAAATTGCACGGTTGGACGCCGATCGCCGCATTGAAGGGCTGGTCAATCACATGGAAGACGCCATCGACGAGCTTGAACAGGCGGCATTCCTTGCATCGCTTATTCCGGCCGGTATCGCCAGCGAACTGATCGAACCCCTCGATGAGCTGTGCGCCGCGGTCGTTGCCGGCACCGAGGCTGCGGCCGTCGGCACCGCGGCGGCGGCCGAAGTTCCCGAAGGCCATCGCGTCGACTTTGAAGATGCGCTTGCGGCCGTCGGTCGGCTCATTGACGCCGAGCACAACGGCGACACGGCGGAGCGCAAAGTCACGAGCCACATCCTGACCGGCAGTTTCGATCTGAAAACGGCCTTGTCCGTGATCGAGCTGGCGCGCGCCCTGGAACGCGCGACGGATCGGCTGGCGGCCTTCGGACACACCTTGCGCGAATACGTGCTCGCCGATCTTGCGGCCTAGGGAAGCGATTGAAAATGTATATCGAGCGGATCGGCGCCGGGTCGACTGGACAACCTGCGGCGGATCTTGTCGGCGCCAAGGCCGCCAATCTGGCGCGCGTAGCGGCGCTTGGTCTGCCGGTGCCGCCGGCCTTCGTGCTACCGATCGAGCTTTGCACGGCAATCGTGAACCGAGAGGCTGCGGCGAGGCAAAAACTCGCCGACGGACTATCGGAAGGAATTGACTTTCTGGAAAAGGCTACCGGGAAGCAGTTCGGCGACCGCCGCCGGCCTCTTTTGGTGTCGGTGCGCTCCGGCGCGGCGCGGTCGATGCCCGGCATGCTGGACACCATCCTCGATGTCGGCTGTACGCCAGCGGCAACCTACGGCCTCATTCGCATGAGCGGTCATCCCCGCTTTGCGTTTGACTGCCGTCGCCGCTTCCTCGAAAGCTACGGCAGCATCGTGCTCGGCATCGGCGCGGCGGCCTTCAAAACGCGGCTCGACGAAATGACAACCGCAGAAGCAGCGGCGGGCGAACAGGCCCTCGACGGCGAAGCGTTGGAGCGGCTTGCGGTGTCGTACCAGCAGGCGATCGAGGACGAAGCCGGCCAGATAGCGGACACACCGATGGAGCAACTGCGCGCGGCAGCCGAGGCGGTTTATCGCTCATGGATGAGCGAGCGCGCCGTCACCTATCGCAAGCTCCAAGATTTGGGGGATTTGCGTGGCACCGCCGTCACGGTTCAGGCGATGGTTTTCGGCAATAGCGGACCTTCGTCCGGTGCCGGCGTCGCGTTTTCGCGCGATCCTTCGACCGGCGCGGCAACGCCCGTGATCGAGGTCATGTTCGGATCGCAAGGCGAAGACGTCGTCTCCGGCACGCACACTCCGGAATCCGAGGAGGCGATCGTGCGCTCACTGCCCGCCGTTGCCGCGCAATTGCGGGCCGCACTAACACGGCTCGAACAGGAGTTCGGCGATGTGCAGGACGTGGAATTCACCATCGAGGACGGTAAATTGTGGATTTTGCAGACGCGCGCCGCGAAGCGCTCGCCGCAAGCCGCGCTGCGCTTTGCGATCGACTTCGTCAACAGCGGCCGCATCGATCCCGCCGAGGCTTTGCGCCGCTTGAACGGCGTGGATCTCGATGGGCTCGTGACCAAGCGACTTATCAACGTCGGACGCGCCGTTGGCCATGGCACCGGCGCGTCGGTGGGTGTCGCAGTGGGACGCGCCGTCTTCGATCCGGCCAGTGCCGCGCGCCTCGCCAATAACGGCGAGCCGATCATTCTGGTTCGACCCGACACCAGCACCGCCGATGTCGCAGGATTTGCCGTATCGTCCGGCATTGTCACCGCGGTCGGCGGCCGAACCGCGCATGCCGCCCTGGTGGCGCGGCAGATGGACAAACCCTGCATCGTCGGCTGCGCTGAGCTCGCGGTCGATGTCGACGCCCGCTGCGCGCGCCTGCCGCAGGCGGTGCTCAACGAGGGCGATTGGCTCTCTATCGATGGCGGCGCCGGAGCGCTCTATCTCGGCCGCGCCGGCATTGTTTGCGATCGGCCCGACGCCGAGCTTGCGCAAGTCGAACGCTGGCGAAGCGATACACGCGCGGTCGCCGAGCCAAGCTAGACCGTCGCCGAATGCTCCACTATATCTGCGCTCCGTCCACCGTTTTGGGCGCATTTGGCCACGAGGTATCCATGCCGGACGACGAGACGAGCCCGTCGCACCGCGATATCTGGGTCGATCTCCTGCTCTATCCCGGACATACGCTTCCGACGGCGGCAGCGCCGGTGATCGTTGCCGCGGGGCTCGCGATACACCAGCATGTTTTCGCGGCGTTGCCTCTGTTTATCGGCTTCCTGGCCAGCTGGTTCATTCACGTCGGCGGCGTCTTCACCGACAATTACGTACTCATCTCCCGGCACAGCGAGCTTCACGAACATCCGGAGCTGCTTGCGGCGTTACAGAACGGCACGCTGACGCTGCGCGGTCTGATAGCGGCCATCGTGCTCTGTTTCGTGCTCGCTGCACTCACCGGGCCCTATCTGCTGCAAGTCGCGGGCCTGGCGGTCATCGCGCTCGGATTGATCGGAAGCGCGGCGAGCCTGGGCTATTCGGTCGGACCCTATTCGCTGACCAAGCTCGGCATCGCCGCTCCGATTTTTTTCATCATGTTCGGCGTCGTCGCGGTGGCTGGAGCCTATTACGTGCAAGCGGCGCCCGCCTATGGCGCGACAGCAGGATCGCTGCTCGTACTGCAAGCGCTGCCGCTCAAGGCGCTCGTCGTCGGACTGCCGGTCGGCGCGCTGGTGACCAACGTTCTCTTGGTCGATGACATCCGCGACCGGAACTTCGACGCGTTAAAGGGATGGCGGACGGCGCCGGTGCGTCTTGGCCTGTCCTGGACTCGCTTTGGGTTCGTCGTACTGACGCTATTTTCCTACGCCCTCCCCTTCTGGTTTTGGCTTGGACTGCATTTCCGTCCATGGGTAATGTTGACCTTGCTCACATTGCCCGAGGCCATCGCTCGTCGCGCGCATCGTTTGCACGACGGATAAAATTCAAGACCTGCGTCCGATAACGCCGAGGGCCGCGCGACTGTCGCTCGTTTATGCGATCCTTCTCGGCATCGGCATCGCAATCTAAAAATCATTCAACCGGTGCACCCAGTCCGAGTACCGCTCGGCTTGCCGCATCAGCACCCTCATCCCGCAGATGCGATCGTGGAAAACGCACGCACCTTGTCGTCATAGTCGAAGAGCTCCGCGTAGCGTCCCCACGCCGTAAGCGCACGTAGTGTCCGCTCCGCCTCATGGTGGTTCAAGTGATCTTCAAGCTCTATCTCGAATCGCAAACGCGGTGCGCGGCCGCCCGTTCGCTCGTGCAATACGCGACAGAGATGCGCAGCCATTGGTACGAAGCGGAGTAGGTGCTCGCGGAACAGCTTTTTCCGCTCGTCGGTATCGCTGTGAGCGAAAACTTGTCCCGGTGCCGTGAGCTTCAAAGCGCCGTCTTTCAGCTCGGCAAATTCCAGGATGTGCAAGCCTTCGGCAATGGGAAAAAGTTCGTTGGCTTCCAGCGCAAGCGCGTCGGCAAGTGTATCCAACTCAGCCCGGCCGTTGTAGGGAGGAGCGGACAGGATAGAAATTAATCCGCTCATTCGATTAACCGGCGCCCGCGGTAGCGGCTGCCCGAGGCCTTCATGGCTCTGCTTGAAGGCACGTATCGAGGCCACTGTCCGCGCGGTGAGCACCGCATAGACCTCGTCTACGATATTGCCGAATTCCGCATCAAGCCGGTCGCGCGGCCGCGGCAGCGTGACAGGAATTTCTGCAGCGATGCGTCCGGGATTGGTCGAAAGCACGAGCAAGCGGTCGCACATCAGCACGGCTTCCTCGATATTGTGCGTGACCATGAGCACCGCCTTGGTAGGCAGCTGGCTTTCCGCCCACAGGTCGAGGAAGTCGGTGCGCAAGGTTTCTGCCGTCAGCACGTCCAGTGCCGAAAACGGCTCGTCCATCAAAAGCACGTCGGGCCTGACTGCGATCGCCCTCGCGAAACCGACGCGCTGCCGCATGCCGCCCGACAGTTCGCGCGGATAGGCGGATTGAAAGCCATCGAGCCCGATGAGGTCGATGGCGTCCTGCGCGCGGTGCCTGGCTGCGTCGCGTCGTAGGCCGAGAGCGTCGAGGCCCAACTCGACGTTTTCGAAAACGGTAAGCCAGGGAAACAATGCGAAGGTCTGGAATACTACAGCGATGCCTTCGGCGGGGCTAACGAGCGGTGCACCCTTGTAGAGGACATCGCCAGAGGTCGGCCTGATGAGCCCCCCCGTGATTCGCAGCAGGGTCGATTTGCCGGAGCCGGATCGGCCGAGGAGACCGAGAAACTCGCCGGCGTGCAGCGTTATGTTGATGTCCTCCAAAACCGTGAACGGCTCGCCGGAGCGCTTGGCGAAAGCCATGCCGATCTGGCGCAAATCGATGATGGCATTATTCGCGTCGCCCACGGTCAATCCCTCAATCGAGCCGCGCGCGACGTTCTGCATAGGCATAAAGCGGTCGCCAGAGTAGCCGGTTCATCCCGACCACCAGAACCGACATGACAGCGATGCCGAGCGCGATGCGCGGATAATCGCCGGCCTCGGTCATTTGCGCGATATAAGCTCCCAATCCCAAACCATTGAGCTTAGTCGGCCCCCAACTGACCGCCTCCGATACGATACTGGCGTTCCAGGCGCCGCCCGAGGCCGTAATCGCGCCCGTCACGTAGTATGGGAAAATGCCCGGCAACATCACGTCGCGCCACCACCGCCAGCCGCCGATGCGGAAGGCCGCCGCGGCCTCCTTGAAATCGGTGGGAAAGGCGCTGGCGCCGGCGATGACGTTGAACGCGATGTACCATTGCGTTCCAAGAATCATCAGCGGGCTGAGCCAGATCACCGGCGAAAGATGGAATCGCACGATCAGATAGACCGCGACTGGAAACAGGAGGTTTGCCGGAAATGCGGCAAGGAACTGCACCAGCGGCTGAACTTTTTCCGCTAGGATTGGACGTAGACCGATGGCGACTCCGACCTGTACCCAGATGATTGTTGCAAGAATGATGAGGATCACGACGCGGAGAAGCGTTATTGCGCCGTTGCGCGTTGCTTCGAGCACGTCCGTCCATGACATCGATGCAGCGGCAAAATGAAAAAGCGCCGATCCGAGATAGGCAATCACCAGCAGAATCGCACCGTACCAGAGAACATCTGCAAGATAAGCCGGCAGCATCGGTCCGTGGCCCGCGTGGCGTCGCACCATGAACGAAGGCATTGCAAGCCGTGCGCGTGCCATAGCCTGCGTCATCGCGCCGATTGATTCGCTGGCCGAACGGAGGAGGTTCGCCCGATGAAACAGATCGGCCACCCAGCTTTTCGGGACGACCGCGGCGGCGGTCTGCTCGTAATGGAATTTTTCCGCCCACGCGACCAGGGGCCGGAACAAGAGTTGATCGTAAATCAATATCGTGACGGTCATGGCGAGGATGGCCCAACCGACCGCCGCAAGATTGCGCTCCGCAATCGCGTGCGCGACATAGGAGCCGATGCCGGGCAGATCGACGTGCAGGTCGCCGACGGCAATGGCTTCCGAGGCCACCACGAAAAACCAGCCTCCTGACATCGACACCATCGTGTTCCAAATAAGGCCCGGCATGGCGAAAGGAACCTCCAGGCGCCAAAAGCGCTGCCAACCCGACAAGCGAAAACCGCGACTGGCCTCATCGAGGTCGTAAGGGATCGTGCGCAAGGCCTGAAAGAAACTGAAGGCCATATTCCAGGCTTGGCTAGTGAAGATCGCAAAAATTGCCGCGAGCTCCATGCCGAGCACCCGGTGAGGAAACAGCGAAACGAAGAATACGACGGTAAATGAAAGATAGCCGAGCACAGGCACGGATTGCAGCACGTCGAGAAGTGGAATTAGCACCATTTCCGCACGGCGGCTCTTCGCGGCCAAAGTGCCATAGGTGAACGTGAACACCAGCGAGGCTAAAAGCGCGGCCAGCATGCGCATCATCGTGCGCAGCGCATAATTCGGCAGCACGCTCGGCGCCAGCGAAATTTCCGGCTGGCGTACGCCGGTAAGCGGAGCAGCCATTTGGCTGGCGCCCGATCCCAGCAGCAAGATGATCGCGACGATCAAAACGAGCGCAACGAGATCCCGCCAATTCGGAGGCTGCCGCCACAGTCCTTGCCGCAGTGCTATGGCATGGCCTTGCACGCCTGCCTCCGCCGGAAAAACAATGTCATTTCATTGATCGTTAGGTCAGAAGCGCGCCTTGCGATGGATCAAGAGCTTGCACGATAATGATGACGGATTGTCCGGCGCCTTCAGCCGGTGGATAAATTGAATAGCATCCGAAGCCCATAGCCGACGGCGAACGCCAGCGCGGCGGCGCTCATCCCGATCAGCAGCACTTCCAGACCGGATCGCATCCACCCCGCGGGCGACCAGATGCTCTTGACGGCGCCGACGCCGAAAAAGGTTACGCCAGTTGCCACGACGCAAGACGCGAGCCCGCCGGGCAACAGATAGGTTACCAGCGGCACGCAACCGCACAGAATGAAGGCAGCAAACGTGCTCAGCGCCGCCAGCACGGGAGATCGCAGCGTCGGCGAAAGCCCATACTCTTCCATGGCCATTGTCTTTGCCCAGCGCGCGCGGTCGGCTGTAATAACGGCAACGACGCGCTCAAGATCGTCGCCGGCAAAACCTTTGGCCTCAAAAATTTGCCGGATCTCCTCGCGCTCGCCGTCCGGCGCCAGCGCGATATGACGGCGCTCGATGCCGAGCACGCGCTCAAAATCGTCGCGCTCCGATTTGGTGCCGAGGTAATTGCCCGCCGCCATTGCAAAGCCGTCAGCGAGAAGATTGGCAAAGCCAAGAATCAGCAGAACGGACGCGGACAAGTCAGCGCCGACGACGCCGGCGACGATCGCGAAAGTCGTGACAGTGCCGTCGATGCCGCCGTAAATCCAGTCGCGCAGATAGCTCTTGTGTGGGCCTTGGGCGAGCCGGTCGTGAATCGCCTGCGGACTGTGACTGTGCTCTAGGACGTCTGGCATTCGCTCAGGTGCCCACCTGTTCCGATCGAATTTTCGTTTCTTCGTACGATGGCTTCACGATGGATCGCCGTTGCACATCGATTGACCACAGCACTGTCATGAATGGCCAAAATAATCAATTACACGCAAATCAAAATCACGCCAAAGCCAATTCGCTGCCGTTTTCATCAGCGAACAGCCGTGCATGTTTGGCCTCATTTGATCACCGCGTTGGCACGAGTGCTATCACGCGACACGACCCCTGGCGCTACCCCTTCCACCGCGAATGCCTTAACCTTCGCAATCTTATAGACATCATATAATTGCTTGAAAACGTCAGAGCCGTGCCAAGCTTGGATTCGTTCCATGCTGTCGAACGCAATGACGACAATTTGCTTCGGAGGCTGACCATCGAAGCTGATGGTCCTCCCACTATGGATAATGTAATGGCCGCCGAATGGTTGAAATGTTGCCGGAGCAAGCGAGGGATAATCGGTCCCCATCATCTCCGATGCTGATTCCGTGTCAAAGAGCGTGACGAAATAAGCAGGCGCGACATCCGGAACGCGGAGCTCTGGTGCTGCAAAAACACCGACGCCGAAACCGGCTATCACTGCCGAAATTGCTATCGCTAATAAGTAGTGATGTTTCATGGGATTTCCCTTGAAACAAACTGACAAATGCGGCGCTGTGCTGCCTTGATCCAGATCAAGCAGCTTTTTTGCGCCGCACAACATCCAGTAGAGCTGACGCGTCCATGCTGGACTTGTTAGGACGACTATACGTCCTATTCTCCCTGCTCTTGTCCTGATGTCGCCCAACGGCGCGTTCTGGCTTTGAATCGCGCCAAGGCCTAAGGAACTTTCCGGAGGTCCGACGCCGCCGGCCCTTGCTGCCACTTAAAAGATAAGGTCCCGGCCACAAATCTGGTCGGGACCCACAGGTCGATCTGCAGATTTTCCTTACTGCACCCTCTTGCCGGAGCTGTTGTAGCTAGGCCCCATGGCACCTGGCCCGCCGACATCGGTGCTATGCGACTGGGCGCCACCCGGCGAAATCGGCGCGCCTCCCGGGCCCGACGGGCCCGCCGGCTGGCCACCTGTCGTGGTGGGCAGTTGCTTGCCCTGCGGCGCAGTATTAAGGGGCAAGCCCCTCACCGTTCCCTGCGGATTATAGCCAGACATCGGGCCCCCTTGCTGGCGCTGGCCACCCACCCCGGCGGGCGGTTGCGCGCCAGAAGGCGGAGCGGGCACGCTGGTCGTCGCTCCCTGCGAATTATAGGCAGGCATTTGAGAACCCTGCTGCGCCAAAACTGTGATTGAACTCAAGACAGCGCCCAACCCAACCACGGCCGCGCCTATCGTGACGGCTTTGTAGATCATTGCAATCTCCTCTAATGATAACGTTGGAAAACTAGCGGCAGATCGAAAACTAGGGCAGATCGCGTCAGACGCATTGATCTGGATCAATAGTGAAAAATCCATGTCAACGCTGACTGGTTCGACGGCGTCTTCCGATCGGAGATCTCGACCCTGCGTCAAACAAACAGAAACGCAAGGGCTGGCGCGTGGACGTTGGCGCAAGTAGGCTCGAACGATGAGCCCACCCGGATTAATAAGCCAAAAGATGGTCAGCTATTCGGCCCCGCCAGCGCCAGGCGCGGGCGGACGATCTTGGCTACCCGGTGGCCCAGGTGAAGCAAAGGTGCCTCAATCGAGTAATAGCTGAGCGCACCGGCGGCCAAACAAACCGGAACAACGGTGAAGATACAGACGATCTGCGCCGGCAAGTAGGGTTGCGCGATGATATGATTCCAGGTCCACGTCTCGATCAAGATCAGCAGAGGGAAATGAAGGACATACAGACTGTAGGAGATACGACCGAGGAACCGCAGCGGCCGGACATTTAGGACGCGCGCGAGCCAAGCGCCCTGCGGCACAAGCAGATAGCCGACGATGAGCGCCGCACCAAACCCTTCGATATGAGTATGGTCCGTAGTGGTGATGAAGCCTAACAGATACAGATTGGTCGGCACCATTACCGCGAGTGCGGCAACGACGAACAACACTAACGCAACGCGCTTCGACATGCGCTCGATGGCGGGGATAAAGACGGTTCGGATCATCAGGCCGAGCTGGAAGCAGAAGAAGAATATCGTCCAGAACGGAAATCCACTAGTGTTCGATACCCACATAAAAAGGGCCAGGATCAAAATCTGGAATGGCGCGGAGAGGAGACGGTTGGAAAACACCAGGATCGGAAATACTACGCTAGCCCACACTTCGACATGGAGGCTCCACAGCGGAAACAGTAAACTAGTCACCGGATCGTTGAAGCTGACCAATGCCTGTTGCTGTAGAGCCAGCACGGGGCCAAGCAAATCCCAGTGAATGGGATCCGTCATGATTTCGCTTACAACAATTGCAAGAGCGATCGCCGTCCACACCGCGGGCAGCAAACGGAACGCGCGCCTGATGATGAATTCGAGATAGCTTTGCGAAGTCAGCTCTGGTTCGCGTTGGAGGCTTTCGCCGAGCACGAACCCGGACAGCACGAAAAACACCGTCACAGCGCCCGGGCCGCAAAAAACGGAGGTTAGAATCAGGTTCACCACCGTCGTAAAGTTAAGATGACTTAGTGTTTCCGGGTCCGCTCTGCCGCCGAAGATGTGAAAAAGAACGACCATCATCGCCGCAACGCCGCGCAAACTTTCAAGTTCTGTGTAAAAGCGGCTTTTGCCAACTGGCTTCATGGTGATGGCTGCTTGCGTTCTACGGTGGGTCGCGTTCCTCAAGCGGCGGATTCTCCATATCCTTGCAATGCGGATTGAGCACGACATTTCCGCATGCCCAACCCCAGCTCTAGAACAATGCTGGAACTGATTGCTACCATTTTTACACCCCTCGCCCGCGCTTGCCGGGCTTCGCGTTCAACCGGTAACAAAACCCTCAAATACGCCACTCGACCTCGCTCAGATCGCCGCGGCTCAAGGCTGCCTGGCCCTTTTTGACGGTGCCTCCTGCGGGTGCCGGGGTGTCAAACGCGACTGGGCGCGGCAGGCAGCAAGTCTCGGCCATGTCCGCAATGCCCCGTTAGCGACGGTCGGCCCGAAAAAGGCGGCCGGTCGTCATCGGCCATCTTCAGACTCATGCGCTGCAACAAAATAGAGAGAGGTCGCATTCGCGGCGGCCTCTCCGTCGCTGCTCCAAGCCATTTTCCGCTAAACGATATTTCGGAATGGCGAAGGGGTATTCAGACGCGAAAAATCCCGTTATTTCGATAGAAATCTGGCCCACTCGGCGCATTCCGCGTCGTTATGCTGGCCCGTTACATCGCAAGGCTCGACTTAAATCGCGGGCCTCTCGGGAAGTGGAATACCGAAGATACAAATTGAGCGTCGGTCGCCCCTAAAGTGCAATCAATACGACGGTCCCGGCATCTGACCAGGGATCGTCGTAAAATTCCGAATTATCGGTATGGATCCGATTGAAGAAGGTGCCTGCCCCCAGCACTGACCCCCCAGGAGGTCCTAACCCAGGCTATACTTCCCAGGGCACACTGACTGGGGAGCCCAATGCGCCTGCCGTTCAAGGTCGGCCAATGCCCACCACCATGCCAAACGGCAAACCGATCTCGCCCGGCGGCGCGGGGATGACCGCCGCTGCCTACCGGGGGGCCAAGTAACATTGTCCTAATGCTAAATCACTCATTGGGCCTCCGCCTAGCACCCAGAAATAGCCCGGTCCTAATACCAACGCGTGGGTACGCTGATCTCGATGTCGGTCAGACGTGGGGACGGCGTCCCGGTTAATCTTCGTCGTCGGAGAAGTGGCTTTTTCCGTTGGTGCGGTAGCTTCAATCGCAGTCCAAGAAATGCAAGTTTTGTGGGCCGATCTGTTGCGGGTCCCGACCACGTTTTGTGGCCGGGACCTTTCTTTTTTGCCTAGCATCTCCACCTAACGCGTAGTGAAATGCCTATAGTCGTTGGCCTAGTGCGCGTGCCTACCTCTCAACTTGCTATGCGCGAGCCAAATCAGCCGTGGAGAGTAACAGGATGACTAAGGTCGGGGCGGCGTTTGCTATAATTCTCATAGCCACAGGACTAAGTTCTACGGCTCACAGCCAGGATACCGACCAAGGCAAGCTTCAATATCAGTCCGGATGTGCCCCGTGCCATGGCATCGATGGCAAGGGTGGAGGACCGGTCAGTTCACAGCTCAAAGTACCGCCCGCCGATTTGACGGTTCTCAGTAAGAAGAACAATGGGGTATTTCCGTTTGACTCTGTTTACGAGATCATCGACGGCAGAAAGGCGGTTGCGGCGCATGGGACGCGCGAAATGCCGATTTGGGGAGATCGCTACAGCCCAGATGTGGTCGGCCAACTGAACGTATGGCCACGCATCAACCCGTCCGAGATCCATCCATCGATTGATCCCGAAGCCATCGTACGATTGCGCATCTTGGCGGTTATCGATTATCTGAACCGAATTCAACAGAAATAGCCCGCATTCGAGCGCTCTTCCTCGACTGCCGGCCGACCAGAATACATTGGCCGTATTACTTGCGATGAGTTGACCGGGGAGTCCTATTTGACTGGCTCGGCCCCGCTTGATCGGCCCGGAATTAGTATTTTTTTGTCTATTGCGCGGACATCCGCTCAGCCGCAGAGGTTGACCTAAATCAATGTATCCAGCGGCCGATTCCGGCAAATATTAACCTCGACTAGGCATTACAGGATGCGGTTGGGAGCAATGCGAAACCCTCGTTCGTCGACGGCAATCATATCTGTTGGATTGGTGCTGGCGCATGCATGCGGCGCATGCGCCATGGCGCAGCAACTCGATTGTGTTTTGACTGACAGCGGAACTCAACCCGGATCCGAGAATTGAGCGATGACCATCGTCTTCGACGATACGGCCAAAACGCTTTCGGCGCAGAACGGCAGCCAGAAATTCAGCTTCGCCAGCGCCTCCATCAGCAACGTCGTTATCAACGGCGTCAACGACAGCATCAGCGTCGGCATCGACCGCTCGTCTCTAGGCATCGTGTGGCAGACCTACGGCCCGGGCAATGTCGTCATTGAATATGGCCGCTGCCAGCGCAGCAATCATCCCGGGACCGCGTCGACATACTGAGAAAATGGAGAGATGACGATGAGTCTCAGTTCAGATGCGTCGCAAGATGCCGCCAAAGTCGAAGCGCGCGGAAAAGTGCTGAAATTCCCGCTGACACCCGCCGCCGCAAGAAAGAGCTGGTCGGGCCTAAGACGACATTGGTTGATCGTGACGGCGATCGCGATTTTCGTCACCGGGGCGATCACTGTCGGGCTGTGGGGTATCAACACGCAAAGCACCGCACAGTATGTAACTGTGCCGATCGAGCGCGGCGCGATTACGCAAGCCGTCACCGCTACCGGAACCGTGAATCCGGAGCTGACCGTGATCGTTGGGTCCTATGTCTCCGGCGTGATCCAGAGCCTCTCCTGCGATTACAATACCGAGGTGAAAGCCGGCCAAGTTTGCGCCAAGATCGATCCTCGTCCATACCAAGCGACGCTCGACCAGTATTCGGGTCAGCTTCTGCGCGATCAAGCCATCTTGGGAAAGGACCAAGGCGACCTCACGCGCTATAAGCAACTCGCCGTGCAGAACTCGATTGCGCGCCAACAGGCCGAGGACCAAGTCTACGTCGTCCAGCAAGACCAAGCGACCGTCAAGCTCGATCAGGCGCTCGTCGAAGGCGCCCAGCTCAATGTCGATTATACCGATATCGTATCGCCCGTGGACGGCACTGTCGTCTCCCGCAATGTGACCCAAGGTCAGACTGTCGCGGCCAGCTTCCAGACGCCGACATTGTTCCTCATTGCCAGCGACCTCAAGAAAATGGAAGTCGATACCAATGTGAGCGAGAGCGACATCGGTGGCCTCAAGGAAGGCGATGAAAGCACTTTCACCGTCGACGCGTTTCCCAAGCGAAGCTTCACCGGCAAGGTGGCCCAAGTCCGCCAGTCTCCACAAAACGTGCAGAATGTTGTCACCTATGACGTGGTGATCAGCGTCGACAATTCCGACTTGGCGCTCAAGCCGGGGATGACAGCAGCTGCCCGGATCGCCGTCGACCAGCGCAGCGACGTCATTCGAGTGCCGGACCAGGCGCTTCGTTACATTCCCAAAAGCTACGCTGCCCTATCCGCTCAGTCCGCCGCGGCGCCGGCAGCGACCGCATCAAACCAGGGTCGGATCTGGATTCTTCGCGACGGTAAACCAACCGCCGTTCCGGTCGTCCTTGGCCTCGACGACGACACCTTTACGGAGATCGTAAGTGGCGACGTGAAGGCCGGCGATCAGGTCATCACATCAGAGCAGAGCGCTACGAGCGGCCAAGCCGCCGCGCCGCGCTTATAATTGTAATCACCGGCTGATCTCCGCGAGCGCACCAAAAAAAATGTCGAAGCCGATCATCAGAGTTGAAAACGTGACACGCGTTTACCACGTCGGCGATGTCGACGTGCATGCGCTGCAGGGCGTCAGCCTCGTTGTCGAACCCGGCGAATTCGTCGCCATCATGGGCTCATCCGGGTCGGGCAAATCCACCCTCATGTCGATCCTCGGCTGCCTCGACCGGCCGACAAGCGGCGAATATTATTTCGAAGGCACCGATGTCGCTCATCTTAGCGAGCCCGAGCTTGCGCAGCTGCGCAGCGAACGGTTGGGCTTTGTCTTTCAGAGTTTTAACCTGCTCGCCCGCACCAGCGCGATCGAGAACGTCGCGTTGCCACTTTTCTATGCGACAACGAATCGGTCAACAGGTGCTTCTCGCGTGGAGCGCGCGCGGGCAGCGCTCAGCCTGCTCGGGTTAGGCGATCGCGAGCGCAATACGCCGGGCCAGCTCTCCGGTGGTCAGCAGCAACGAGTCGCCATCGCCCGCGCCCTCATCAACAACCCGGCCGTGCTCCTTGCCGACGAGCCGACCGGCAATCTCGATACGCGTAATTCCCATGACATTATGGATACGCTGCAATCGCTAAACCGCGAGCACGGCGTCACCATCATTGTCGTCACCCATGAGCCCGATATCGCCACTTACACGGATCGCGTGGTGACCATGCGCGACGGCAAGATTGTATCCGACAAACGAAACGACGAAGAGAGGCCGCCGCGGCGTTTTGCCGGTAATGTCACCAAGACCCACGCTGAGCCCATTCCGCCCCCGCACGAAACGGCTACGGCCAGCGCGCCATCTAACGCATTCTGGGCGTTCGGAATGATGATCGCGGCGGCGGCAATGCAGGCCATCTATCGCAACAAGATGCGCTCCGCGCTCACCATGCTCGGTGTTTTTATCGGCGTCGCCGCGCTCATCGCAATGGTCGCGGTCGGCCAGGGCGCCAACCAAGCGGTGCTCAAACAGATTCAGAGCCTCGGCACAAATCTGCTCGTTGTTGTTCCCGGAGCCACAACGTTGGGCGGCGTCCGCGGCGGGTTAGGAAGCGCGTCTACGCTGACGGTTACCGACGCCGAAGCCCTGCGCCGCGAAGCCGCTGCCGTCGGCAGCGTTAGTTACCTCCTCCGGCAGTCGGGGCAAGTTGAATACGGCAATCGGAACTGGACGACGAACGTTCAGGGAGTCAGTCCCAATTATCCGCCGATCACCAACTGGCAAATCGCCGCGGGACGCGGGATTACGCGAGATGACAACGACAACGCGGCATTGGTCGCCGTCCTCGGCCAAACTGTCGTCCGCCAACTGTTCGCGACCGACGAGAGCCCCATCGGTGCCCCCATCGAAGTTAAAGGCGTGACGCTGCGCGTGATCGGCACTTTCGTCTCCAAGGGGCAAACCGCCTATGGTACCGACCAGGATGATCTCGTCATGCTGCCGTTCACGACCGCCGAGCGCAAGGTGCTCGGTGTCGCTGCGCCGACCCAGCAGCAAACGCCGTTGAATTGGCCCTATTTACCGCCGTCCAATCCCTACAACCTTCAGCCGCGACTGATCGGTTTCGTAAATCAGATTTATGTCCAGGCGGCGAGCGAGGATCAGGTGCAAACGGCGATCGGCCAAGTCACCGACATTCTCGTGCGCCGACACCAGATCCGACCCGGCCAGGAGAACGACTTCCAAATCCGTAACTTGAGCCAGATCGCCGAGACCGCCGAAAGCTCAAGCCGCATCATGGCGCTCCTGCTGGCGGCGGTCGCCTCGATATCGCTTATCGTCGGCGGCATTGGCATCATGAACATCCTGCTCGTTTCCGTCACCGAGCGGACGCGGGAGATCGGTCTACGTATGGCGATCGGCGCGCGCCGGCTACAAGTCCTGTTGCAGTTTCTTGCGGAAGCGGTTTTTCTCAGCGTCAGTGGTGGCCTCGCCGGAATCGTTATCGGTGCGGCGTCCACGATCGTCATTTCACTGGTTTCGGGCTGGGCGGCTCCGATCTCGCTACCCGCCATTGCCGGCGGTTTCCTATTTTCCGCCGCGGTTGGCGTATTCTTCGGTTATTACCCCGCAAGGAAGGCGGCGCGCCTCGATCCGATCGAGGCGTTGCGCTACGAATGAGAGAGCGCTGCGCTCGCTGATCGTGCTCGCTTCGGCCTTTTGTTTTTGTTCAACGTCGTCCGGGCCAGGCACAGGCGAGACCCGTTTACTGAGCTGCGGGCTTCACATTCGCCGCGACCGCCGCGTGGGCAATCCCGGCGTGACAGGCGATGCAGCTGACTTTGCCCTGCGCCAGCATCGCATGCGCGCTTTGGCCGGCCGCGCTTGCCGGTTGAATCGCGGCGGGATCATGACATTTGCGACAGGTGATGCTGTCTTCGCTGCGCATCTCGGCGCGGACGCGTTGCGCGAGCTCCGGCAAACGCGCCGCCCAGACTGGGGGATCGTTGAAGTGCCCGGTATATTCGGCGATGCCGTCGCGGATGCCGCCAACTATGTGGGAATAGGTCTCGTCGAACCAATTGTCCGACGGCACGTGGCAATCGGCGCAATTCGCCAGCACGCCGCCGGCATTGGTGCGATGCGCCGACTGCTGATAGTGCGGATCCGCCGCCACTGCCGCCATCGTGTGGCAGGAGGTGCAAAAGGCTTCGGTCGACGTATAACGATCAACGAATGTGCTCGCCACAATCCCGCCGGCGCCAAGCGCGCCGCCGATCAGCAGCATAATGATTGCGAGCCCCCATTTCATCGCGATTCCCCTGCCCGGATAGTAAAAAAAAATCCCAAGATTATCATTAATGCAGCAACGGTGAGCCTGCTGGTTTGATCTGCATCAATCCCCACGCCCGCTCGACCGTGAGAATGCCATTAGCCGGCGGGGGCAGAATGCTGCTTAACGTTACGCATTTTTGTCGAGACGATTTCGTTTGGCGCGTGAAGGGAGACTTTATGACCCTCAAAAGACGCGATTTACTGTTCAGCGGCAGCGGCTTGGCCGCAGCGGCGGCGGTAAGCCAGTTTACGGCGATCGATGTCGCACAGGCGCAGTCGCCCCGCGCGCCGACCAAGTGGCAACGTACCGCGGACGTCGTCGTTATCGGTTCAGGCGCGACCGGCCTCCCGGCGGCCATCGTGGCACGCGAGGCCGGCGCATCCGTCATTCTCGTGGAAGCCGAAAAAGATATCGGCGGCCATGCCATTACCAGCGGCGGCAATGTTCCGCTCGGCGGCGGTACCAGCGTGCAGAAGAAGTACGGCATCAACGATTCTCCCGATCTGTTGTTTCGGGATCTGACCGACTGGTCAGTGGTCGAGCCGAACGGTTTTCCGGATTATCGCTACAACGATCGCGAGATTATCCGCGCCTTCGCCGATAACAGCGCGCCGACCTTCGAATGGCTGGTCGCCCATGGCGTTATCTTCGTCGACAAGGCGCCCGACGAATTCGGCGGCACTTCAGTTGGCAATTCGGTGCCGCGGGAAATGCACAGCGCGGTCATGGACTGGCCGACGGTGCAGACCGGCAAGCCGACGGATCCGATGATCCAAAAGACGCTATCGTCCGGAAATGGACTGATGCGCCCACTTGAAGCCGCCGCCAAGAAGGCCGGCGTGGAAATCCTGCTCGAACACAAAATGACGGCGATCTATCGCGAGACGCCATCATCCGGCCGCGTTGTCGGCATTGCGACGATCAACAAGGGCACGACGCTCAACATTCAGGCGAAGAAAGCAGTCATCGTCGCCACCGGCGGCTTTACCGGCAATGTCGGGTTCCGCCGCATGTTCGATCCGCGCCTGACCGAGGAATATTGCGGGTTGGCCGGCATGCCGTGGTCGAACCAGGATGCCAGCGGCGAGCTCGCGGGCTTGGCGATCGGCGCATCGCTGTGGGGCCTCTATAATCAGACCGGCGAATTCGGCTCCAATCTCACCAAGCCGGGAGCTATCGGCACCCAGTACGGCTACGTTAATCTGCGCTGGATGCCGGGTAGTCCCGTGTTCGATCGCGTTCGCGCCATCGGACTGCCGGTCGCCAACTGGCAGGACGTGATCCTCGTCAACATGCTGGGCAAGCGTTTCTACGACGAGACCGGCGGTCAATTCACGGCCAACGACTACAATTCGATCAAAGACTATAGGCAGGATAGCTATCTCAGCGCCAAGAACGAAAAATACAATCCCAACAATTTCATCAATGCGGCGCTTGCCGGCATCGGCGACGGCCACAACGGTGGCGGCCCGATCTGGGCGATCTTCGACGCCGACGCGGTGACCCGCGAGAGATGGGATCCGAATCCCCCGAATGTCGACATCAAGGCCGGCTTCTTCTTCAGCGCGCAAACCCTCGGCGATCTCGCCACCAAGATCAAAATGCAATACCAGCGCGTAGCTATGCCGCCGGATAATCTCGAACAGACCGTGGCGCGCTATAATTCCTTCGTCGAGTCAGAGATCGACGAGGATTTCGGCAAGCCAAAACCCCTGCACAAGATCGCGACGCCGCCGTTCTACGCGGCATGGGCGACGCCGGTGGTGCACGACAGCCGCGCCGGGCTGCGCATCAATGCCAAATGTCAGGTTATCGACATGAGCGGCAACTTCATTCCCGGTCTTTATTGCGGTGGCGAGTCCGCGGGCGGCTTCTCGCAGCACGGCCTCGCCCGCGCGACCTGCCAGGGTTACATCGCCGGCAACGAGGCGGTTGGCGCCAAAGCTCAGCATGCGAGTGCAGGATAGAAGCTGGCGGCGCAACGCCAGCCGGAAGCGACTTGGCATTCCGGGTTCGCCCGAGCGCGGCGATCCGGAATTTGCTTTTCACTTGGTCACGGCGTCTTCAGATCGAAATTGTGACATTGTGCACAATAGGTCACCGACGCCTGGTGCACATGGTGACAGCTGGCGCAAGGAATATCGCCCAAATGCGATTCATGCGGATTGGGCTGATCGGAACTGGTCTTCGTCGCGGCGAGGTCTTTATAGCTGCCATGACACTTGATGCAGGCCGACTGGTCCGGCGCCTTAGCCGGCGGATTTTCGGCGTGGCAGGCGTTGCAGCTCAGCCCGGCGGCGACGTGCTTGTCGATGAGAAAGCCGTGACCCGCGCCCGGCGCTGGCGGCGATTGCGCCGCGGCGTGGGGGAGGACACTCATGACAAAGCCGGCACCCACTACGGCAACAAAAAGTCGACATCGCGCCATTGCGAAATCTACGACTTAGGGTCGTGCAGGTTAAAAGATTTGGTCTCGTTGTCCAGATTCGCAACGCGCGATTCTACCTACACGCCTGTGTCGTCTCGAACAATAGATGTTTAAACATACCGAACGCCGTAAACTTCCCTATACGCCGCGGCAGATGTTCGATCTCGTCGCCGACGTCGAAAAATATCCGCAGTTTATCGACTGGTTCGTCTCGGCGCGAATTCAACGTCGTGACGGTAATGTGCAATATGTCGACCAGGTGGTGCGCTACGCCGGCCTGCGGGGTAGCCTTTGCCACGCGTGCGGTGCTCGATCCGCCCAGTCACATCGCGGTCACCAGCGCCGATTTTCCCTTTCGCGGCTTCGAGCAGCACTGGCGGTTCACCCCGCACGGCGAGACCGGCACATTGGTCCAATATGACGTCGCGTTCGAAATGCGTTTCGGGTTTTTGCACGGGCTGATAGAGTTGTCGGCCGACCAGCGCCAGATCGCAGAACGCACGGTGGACATGATTGACCATCGTGCACGGCAAATCTACGGCAGCAACACCTAAGCCGGCTTCTTCTCGCTCTCGAATTGTTCCAAGGCCGCAAAAGCGTCGCAGGCATACATTGCGGCCGAGCCGCCGCCCATCATCACCGCGACGCCAAGCGTTTCCAGCACTTCCGCGCGCGTCGCGCCCGCCGCGAGCGCGTCGTGCACATGGAACGCGATGCAGGATTCGCAGCGGATCGCTACCGCAATGCCAAGCGCGATGAGTTCCTTGGTCTTAGTGTCGAGAGCGCCCTTCGTGGTCGCGGCTTTGTGAAGATTGGCGAAGCCACTCATCGGCCCCGAAAGCTCGCGGCCGAGCCGGACCATCAGACCCTGCACTTTGCCCCGCCGCGCCGGAAAACTCGTGGTCATTGGTGCATCTCCTCGGTGACTATTTTGCAGGGGTCCCTTTGTAGTCTTGAAGGGTCTTAGGTCTTGCTCAATTCGAGTTTCGCCCCGATGTAAGCAACCGCCCCATCAAGCGTAACAAGCTTAGGATAGTCGATTTCCGGAATATCGATACCGAGCCGATGGTGCACGGCGGTAATGAAGTTCAGAAAATCCATCGAATCGATATCGATAACGTCACGGAGATCCGCGCTCGGATCCACGCTAGCCATGTCGACTTCGGGCGCGATATTGTTGAGCTCTTCCCGCAACACTTTGCGAATGTCGATGTCGCTCATAGCTTATCCGGCTCCTGCAAGAGCTTGCCGATATCGGCCAGGAACAACCCTCCGGCATGTCCATCGGTCACCCGATGGTCGCCGGAAAGCGTCAAGGTAATCACCGACCGTGGCCCGATGGCGCCGTCAATAACCCATGGCCGCATCACTGCTTTGCCGACGCCTACGATCGCAACCTGCGGCGGATAGATGACGGCATACATCGCTTCGACACCGCGTTCGCCGAGACTCGATACTGTGATCGTCGGATCGGAAAGTTCCGAACCACGGATACGCCCGGCGCGCGTGCGCTGCACCAAGTCGCGCATGCGGCTCATCAGGTCATCGAGCGATAGCTGATCGGCATCGTGCAGGGCCGGCGCCGTCAGCCCGCCGCCGCGAATGGCGATCGCCACGCCGACATGCACCGCCTGGGCTGGTTCGAATTTGCCCTCGCGATAGAAACCGTTGAAGGCCGGAAAGCGTCGCGCGGCCAGAGCGACCGCCTTGATTACGAGGGCCCCGATTAGCAGCCGGTTGTCGGGCGGCAGCGTCGCGTTTTTCTGCGCTAGCCATTGCTCGCAAAGCGTCACATCGACCTGATGCTCGAGATAATAGTGTGGGATTTCCCGCTTCGATCGCGTCATCGCGGCGGCGATGGCTGTCCGCATCGCGTCGAGATCAAGCGAAGGTGCCGGCTTTTTCTCCGGCGCTGCGGCGAGACGGCGCTCGACGTCCGCATAAGTTATTGCCCCTCCTGGACCGCTGCCCGTCACCGTGGCGAGATCAATTCCACGTGCTTCGGCAAGCCGCCGCGCAGCCGGCGAAATCCGCACGTGCAGCGTGGCGCCCAGCGCCACAGGCGGCGCGATCGGTGCCCGCCCTAAGGGCGCGATGGCGAGCGGAACAGCTGGGACTGCCGGCGGTGGAGCGGCCGCGGCCGGGATGGCCTCGCGCTCGCCTTTAATCAGCGCCAACGGGGTGCCAACCGGCACCTTAGTATGCGGATTAACAAGAATCTTCTCGATCTGCCCCGACTGGAACGTCTCGATCTCAATCGCGCCCTTTTGCGTTTCAATCACCGCGACAATATCGCCGTGTTTGACCCAATCGCCGGGCTTGACCAGCCATTCAACCAACGTGCCGGCCGCCATATCGGAACCAAGCGACGGCATGCGAAATTCGGCCACGGCGTGCCCTTACGCTCGTCCCAACACGGCCTTTGTGGCCGCAACGATCTTGGGGACCTGCGGGATCGCCGCATCTTCGAGATGCTTGGGATAAGGGATCGGCACTTCCTCGCTGCAGACGCGGCCAATCGGCGCGTCAAGCGACCAGAACGCCTGTTCGGCTATCCGCACGCCGACTTCCGCCGCCAAGCTGCCGCTGCGCCAACCTTCATCCACGATGACCGCCCGCCGAGTCTTGGCGACCGATGCCATGATGGTAGCGTCATCGAGCGGCCGCAGGCTGCGCAGGTCGATCACCTCCGCCTCAATGCCTTCGGCCGCAAGCGCAGTTGCCGCCTCAAGCGTTTTCCATAGCGAGCCGCCATAGGTGATGAGTGAGATATCGCGGCCGGTGCGACGCACCGCAGCTTTATCAATGTCGACCGACCCGGCATCGGTGGCAAGCTTGCCGCTCATATTGTAAAGCATGACATTTTCGAAAATCAGCACCGGGTCGGGATCTTCCAGAGCGGTCCAGAGCATGCCTCGCGCATCCTCAAGAGTTGCCGGCGCCAACACTTTGATGCCGGCAATATGCGCATACCAACCTTCGAGGCTATGCGAATGCTGGGCGGCAAGCTGGCGGCCGGCGCCGGTTGCCATGCGGATCACTAGCGGCACGCCGAACTGGTTGCCTGACATGTGACGCAGCGTCGCCGCGTTGTTGAGGATCTGATCGAGGGCAAGCAGACTGAAATTCACCGTCATGAGTTCAACGATCGGGCGCATGCCCGCCATCGCCGCGCCGATGCCGGCGCCAGTAAATCCCGACTCAGAGAGCGGGGTATCGCGAATTCGTTCCGGACCCAGTTCCGCAAGTAGACCCTTGGTCACGGCGTAGCAGCCGCCGTAGCGGCCGACATCCTCCCCCATCAGAAAAACGCGGTCGTCGCGCTTTATCGCATCGCGGATCGCATCGCGCACCGCTTCGCGGTACGTCGTCTCGATCGTTTCGGGTTGGATGGCTGTTTGCTGCATGGCGTGTCACCGTTTGGCCGCAGCGGCGCTTTCCGCATAAACGAAGCGGGTAAGCTGCTGGACCGGCTCCCAGGTCCCGGCTTCGGCAGAAGGCGACCGCCTCGGCGATCTCGGCATCGACTTCGGCGTCGATACGCGGCCCGTCGTCCGGATGGATCATCTGATTGGTTTGTAGCCATCCTAGCAGACGCGCAATCGGCCCCTTCTGGCGCCGGGCCTCGACCTCAGCCTTGTCGCGGTAAAGTTGCGCGTCGAACATCGAATGCGCGCGAAACCGATAAGTCCGGCATTCCAGAAAATACGGCTTGCGGCTTTCCCTCACCGCGTGAATCGCCCGACGAGCGGCCGCCTCGACGGCAATCACATCCATGCCGTCGACCGCCTCGGAAGCCATCCGATAGCACGCCGCCTTTTTCTGAATGTCGGTTTCCGATTCGGAAATAGCCAACGCGGTTCCCATGGCGTAGAGATTGTTTTCGCACACGAACAGTACGGGCAAGCCCCACAGCGCCGCCAGATTCATGCTTTCGTGGAATTCTCCCTCGGCCACCGCGCCTTCGCCGAAGAAGCAGGCCGTGACGACGCCGCTGCGCCGCATGTGTGTCGGCCAGCGCCAGCCCGATCGCAAGCGGCAACCCGCCGCCGACAATGGCGTTGCCGCCATGAAAATTGGTGGCAGCGGTCGAACAAATGCATGGAACCGCCGCGGCCGCGGCTGCAGCCTTCCTGCTTGCCGTACATCTCGGCCATGCACACGCTGTCATCGATACGCCGCGCACCAGCGCATGGCCGTGCTCGCGATAGGTCGCGACAATCCGGTCACGCTTCTCCAAAACCGGCATGACGCCGACCGCAACCGCTTCTTCGCCGTCGTAAAGATGCATGAAGCCGCGGATCTTCTCCTGCGTATAGAGTTCGTAGCATTTGTCTTCGAAGCGGCGGATGCGGATCATCTGCTTCAGAAGATCCAGCATGTGCTCGCGCGACAGATGCGGCTTGTCAGCTGTTACGGTCATCGTTCCTCGCTTTCCAGCGTCGAAATATCGCCCTCGGGCAGGCCAAGCTCGCGCGCCTTAAGCAGGCGGCGCATGATCTTGCCGCTGCGCGTCTTCGGCAAGTTCTGCCGGAACGCGATGTCTTTGGGCGCCACCGCCGGGCCGAGACGCTTGCGGGCGTGGCCGAGCAATTCCTTGCGCAGCGCCTCGCTCGGCTCGAAGCCGTCCTTGAGCGCAACGATAGGCCTTTACCACCTCGCCGGCCGCGGATCGGGAATGCCGATCACGCCTGCCTCGGCGACGGCGGGATGCTCCATCAGCGCGCTTTCCACCTCGAACGGGCCGATGCGATGGCCAGCGCTCTTGATGACGTCGTCGGCGCGGCCGACGAACCAGTAATAGCCCTCGGCGTCGCGCATCGCGAGATCGCCGGTGAGATACCAGCCGTCCGCGAAGCATTTGCGATAGCGTTCCTCTTCATTGAGGTAGGCCCGCATCATCGACGGCCAGCCCGGCCGCAAGGCGAGTTCGCCCATCGCCATCGGCTTGGTGATTTCGCGCACCGCGCCGCCTTCCGAACGTTCGACGATGCCGGCCGCGATACCCGGCAGCGGGCGGCCCATCGAGCCCGGCTTCACGTCCATCGCCAGAAAATTCGAGATCATGATGCCGCCGGTCTCGGTCTGCCACCAATTGTCGTGGAACGGCTTGCCGAAGGCTTCGATGCCCCACACCACGGCCTCCGGATTGAGCGGCTCGCCGACGCTCGCCATCAGGCGCAATTTTGACAGATCGAAGCGTTTTGCAAACTCGGCGCCGGCTTTCATCAGCATGCGGATGGCGGTTGGCGCCGTGTACCAGATCGTGACCTTCTGGTCTTGCAAGATGCGATACCACCGCTCGGCGTCGAACTCCGCCTGGTCGACGATCATTGTCGCGCCGTTCGTCAGCGGCGAAATGATCCCGTAGGAAGTGCCCGTCACCCATCCGGGATCGGCGGTGCACCAGAAGATGTCGTCGGGATGCAAATCGAGCGCAAGCTGGCCGGTGATGTGATGAGCGACAACGGCTTCGTGCACGTGCACGGCGCCCTTCGGCCTTCCGGTCGTGCCGCTGGTGAAGTGCAGCAGCGCCATGTCTTCAGGACGCGTCGGCACGATCTCGAACGTCTCCGACGCCTGGGCCAAGGCAGCGGTCAGATCGATCGTGTCTGGCGGCGGGCTAGCTGAACATTCAACCAAGAAGACATGCTTCAGGCTCGGAAGTTCCTTCCGCCACGGCTCGACCTTGCGGCGGTAGAAAGCTTCGCTGGTGACGAGGGCGTCGGCATTGCCAATCATCATGCGGGATTTGATCGGCTCGGGTCCAAAAGCCGAAAACAGCGGCGAGAAGACGGCACCGCTTTTCAACGTGCCGAACGCAGTAATGTAAAGCTCAGGCATGCGGCCGAGCAGCGAGAACACCCGACCGCCCTTGCCAATCCCGCGCTCGGCCAGAACATTAGCGAAGCGATTCATCGCCGTGCCTAGTCTGGCATAGCTGAAATCACGAATGCTATCGTCGCGGCCGATCCAACGCAGCGCAAGCTTGTCGCCGCGGCCGGCTTTCACATGACGGTCGACCGCCTCGTAGGCGATGTTGAGACCGCCGCCGGGAAGTCCGTCAAGCAGGGCCCGCGCCTGGTTCCAGGAGAATGCCCGCACGTACTCCTCATAGTCTATGAGGTTGGCGCCGGCGTAGTCTTCGAAACGCTTTCGGATTCGTTGCCACTGCTTGGCGAGCCCTTGCGCCGTTGCCGCGCTTGCACTGACCATGTTCCCTCTCCACCGGGCTTTAGCCGGGGGCGCGAAAGCAGCCACCCGCTCTGCTCAGCAGCAACCTCGGAATCGCCCTTTGCTGACGGCGTAACGGGCCTCCTGACGTTCCGCGAAGAACTCTTCGTAGGTCATGATCGGCAGTCCGGGATGGTTGGTCTGGCGGTGCTGGACGTAGGTGTCGTAGTCGGGAACACCGATCATCAGACGCGCCGCGCGGATACTCCAAGTTTTCACGACTTGGCCGCGTTCAACCCATTCCTCGAACTTGAGCGACAATAGGTCAGGCATTGCGTCCTCCTATCGCGGCGCCGGCGAACTCCACTTCCACGGCGGTCGCGTTCTTTGATCCCAACGCTTTGCGAATGTCGATGATGCCGTAGACCACCATCGAGATGACGACGGCGGCGAACAGCGCGGCCAACGTCGCATCGAGGTAGTCGTTAAACACCAGCCGGCTCATCTCACCCAGCGAATGGGCCGGCGCCAGCACCTGGCCCGATGCAATCGCGGTCGACAGCCGGGACGCGTGAGCGAGGAAGCCGACTGCTGGATTGGGGTCGAACACCTTCTCCATTCCGGCAGTCACCGTGCAGGCCACGAGCCACGTGGCGGGGACGACGGTCACCCAAGCGAAGCGCTCATGCTTCATCTTGAACAGCACAACCGTGCACAGCACAAGTGCGATGGCCGCCAGCATCTGATTTGACGTGCCGAACAGCGGCCACATCGTCCAGATTCCGCCGAGCGGGTCGATGACGCCCTGATAGAGGAAGTAGCCCCACAGGACGCAGGCGACACCAGAACCTATGAGGTTGTTAGTCCATGATTTGGTTTCCCGGAACGACGGGATGGCGTGACCGACCAGATCCTGGATCATGAAGCGGCACACCCGTGTGCCGGCATCGACGGTGGTGAGGATGAACAGCGCCTCGAACAGGATGGCGAAGTGGTACCAGATGGCGGTCAGCGCCTGGCCACCGAACAGACTGGATAGGATCTGCGCCATGCCGACGGCAAGCGTCGGCGCGCCGCCGGTCCGCGACAGCACCGTTATCTCGCCGACGTCATGTGCGACTTGCGTCAGCTGGTCGGGCGTCACCACGAAGCCCATATTGGAAACCGCCGCCGCGGCTTGCGCCGCGGTGGTGCCGATGATTGCCGCGGAGCTGTTCATGGCGAAATAGATGCCTGGATGCAGCACCGACGCGGCGATCATGGCCATGATGGCGACGAACGATTTCATCAGCATGCCGCCATAGCCGATGAACGGGATTTGACTCTCGTTCTCGATCATTTTCGGCGTAGTGCCTGACGAAATCAGCGCGTGCCAGCCGGACACCGACCCGCAGGCGATCGTGATGAACAGGAACGGGAACAGGCTACCCGCCCAGACCGGACCGGTGCCGTCGATGAACTTGGTCAACGCCGGCATCTGCATATCCGGACGCACGATGATGATCGCGATGGCTAAAAGCGTGACCACGCCGATCTTCATAAAAGTCGACAGATAGTCGCGCGGCGCCAGCAACAGCCAGACCGGCAGCACCGATGCGACAAAGCCGTAGCCGATGATGACCAACGCAAGCGTCGGACCGCTCAGGTTGAAGTAAGCGGCGAGCTCCGGCGTCTGCGACACGGTTTGTCCATAGATCAATGCCGCCACCAGGAGCACGAAACCGATGGCGGACATTTCCGCGACGCGGCCGCGGCGGATGAAGCGGCCATAGCACCCCATGATCAGTGCGATCGGGACCGTGCAGAACACGGTGAAAGTACCCCAAGGGCTGCCGTTGAGCGCCTGCACCACGACGAGCGCGAGCACGGCAAGGATGATGATGCAGATCAGCAATATGCCGATGCCGGCGATGGTGCCGGCGACCGGTCCCATCTCCCCGCGCACCATGTCGCCGAGCGAACGGCCGTCGCGCCGCGTCGACAGAAACAGCACGGTCATGTCTTGAACCGCGCCGGCCACGACGACGCCGGCGAGGATCCAGAGCGTGCCAGGCAGATAGCCCATTTGCGCCGCGAGCACCGGGCCGACCAGCGGGCCGGCGCCGGCAATCGCCGCGAAGTGATGTCCGAATAACACGTATTTATTGGTCGGAACGTAATCGAGGCCGTCATTGTGACGCACAGCTGGCGTCGGCCGATTGACGTTGATGCCGAGCACCTTGTTGGCGATGAACAAGGCGTAGTAGCGGTAGGCGATGAAGTAGATGCATACCGCCGCGATGACGAGCCAAGCGGCGTTTACGGTCTCGCCACGGCTTAATGCGACGATGCCAAATGAAACCGCACCCAGCAACGCGATCGCAGCCCACAGTATTTTTGTTTGGATTCCATTACCATTTCCGACCAGCGCGTTCATTGCGTCCCTCCATGCGGAGCCTTTTGCGATGGATTGCCCATCCACAAGACCGAGGCCGAATTGCACTGAATGTTCGCGCTCTTGGGGAATTGCGCTTTGATTAAGATCAACTGGCACGCGACACGGCCTTAATCCTTTTGTGACAATTCATTCCCATTTATTGTGCAACGCACTTTGTGCGCTGCGAAAGAACTAAGGGCGAGAAGACTGCGCCGAAAATGAAATCTGCTTT
Source organism: uncultured Alphaproteobacteria bacterium (assembly GCA_963731805.1). Classification (GTDB taxonomy): domain Bacteria; phylum Pseudomonadota; class Alphaproteobacteria; order Rhizobiales; family Xanthobacteraceae; genus BOG-931. Next base: position 113,582 of record CAVSWY010000017.1, on the reverse strand, counting down.
TCATTTCCAAGAAAATCGGCCAGAAACCGTCGGTCACCGGGAGACGAGCTGTTCGTTTGAGGTCATGAATTGATCAAATCGATGCAACAATAAAATTGAAAGGCATGCATCGCGTGCGCGAGCGCTACTCAAGAGTTTTGTAGTCCTCATATTGCTGGCACCAGCGGCAGCGCGCGCCGCCGATGTCGTCACGTCGGACAAAGTATCGTTTTACTTTGCCGCGCACGAAGACGACTGGCAGCTCTTCATGAATCCGAACGCGTTCGAGGATGTGCTCGGCGGCGCCGCCAAGACGGTCTTCGTGCATGTCACCGCGGGAGATGACGGTCTCGGTACCGGCACCGGCGGCCGTAAAAATCCATATTATCTGGCGCGCGAGAATGGCGCGATCAATGCCATACGTTTCATGGCGGATGCCGACCGGACGCCGATCGCCGATTCGACAGGGCCCATGATCTTCAACGGCCACCCGATCTATCGTGTCGGTTATCGCAACACGATCGGCTATTTTCTGCGTCTGCCGGACGGCGACGCGTCAGGTGCGGGCTTTGCCGGCACCGGCTTTCAGTCGCTCAAGCGCCTCGCCGACGGCAAAATTACCGCGCTTGCGGCGGTTGACGACTCGACCACTTATCACGGCTGGGGCGATCTTGTTGCGACGGTGCGGGAAATCATCAAATACGAGCGCGCCCAAGCGCCGCTTATCCAACTCAACGTCGCCGACCTCAATTCGCGCATCAATCCAGCCGATCATTCCGACCATCTGATGACCGCAAAGGCGGCGCTCGAGGCGGCCGCGGATATGGCCTGCGTCCGCCGGGCCTATTACGTCGATTACGCCAGTTCGAAACTGCCGGAGAATCTCACCGCGCACGAGCGCGATATGTCCAGCGCAGTCTTCGGGGTGACGCTCGCCGGCGTCATCGCTTACGATCAGAGTACGGCATGGAGCCACTACGACCAGTCCTTCGTCGGTCGTAATTACTATCGCTTCGAGGAGCCCAGCGGCCGCTGCCGCGCCGCGCCGGCCGTCGTCGCCGCAAAACCTTAAGAGAATCCGCCGTGGGTTGCCACGGATCGGACTCACCTCATCCGCCGCAGCAAAACAGGGCGGTTGATGTAGCTCAAGACAAAATCGACGTTTCTCGATAGGCTTTGTGCCGTACTGGGCCGAAGTCGGTACCGGATTTGCTAGCAAGAGACAAAATCCGATGCGCTACGTCGACTTGCCATCCGTCGTCCACACACCCCGCGTCGCGTCGGTCGATGCGCTTCGGGGCTTAAACATGTTTTGGATCATGGGGTTCGACGGCGCAATGGTGGCGCTGGCGCAAACGTCCGAGGGCAAAGGTGCCCTGGTTCACGCCGCTGGCGGCTTTCTGGGCACACAATTTCAGCATGTCGCCTGGGAAGGGCTCAGATTCTACGATCTGATCTTTCCGTTGTTCGTCTTCCTGACCGGCGTCTCGATCGTGCTTTCGCTGCCGCGCCTGGTCGAACGCGAAGGCAGGGCCAAGGCTCATCTGCGGGTACTGCGTCGGTCGCTATTGCTGTACCTGCTGGGGCTCATCGCTTATGGCGGCATCAGCGGCCACTGGGCGGACATCCGCTTGCTTGGCGTATTGCAGCGGATCGCGCTTTGCTACTTTTTCACGTCGCTGATGTTCTTGAACTTTAATCTACGGGGCTTGATTGCCGCCGTTGTCGTCCTTTTGGTCGGCTATTGGGCGCTTTTGACCTTTGTCCCGGTTCCGGGAAGCGGCGCGGGCTCGTACAGTGCTGACGCCAATCTCGCCAATTGGATCGATTTCAACTATCTGCCCGGCCGATTGTGGGACGTCACCCGCGATCCCGAAGGGATGCTGAGCACGCTGCCCGCAGTCGGCACCTGCTTGCTCGGCGTTTTCGCCGGCCTGTTGTTGCGCGATGAACGCGTCGGCGAACAGCAAAAGACGTTGTGGCTGATCGGCGCGGGTGGCCTTCTCCTCCTGGTCGGCTATCTTTGGGCGCTGCAGTTTCCCCTCATAAAGGCGATCTGGACGTCGTCATTCGTCCTAGTCACGGCCGGCTATTCCGCGATCATGCTGGCGCTGATGCATCAGATCATCGACGTCTGGCAATGGCGGCGATGGGCAACGGTCTTTCTGTGGATCGGCGCCAATGCGCTCGCCCTCTATTTTCTCAACGACATCATCAATTTCTGGTCGATCGCGGCGCGCTTCGTCGGCGGTGATTTTGCAACTCTGCTTGATCGCGCTGTTGCGCAGGGTGCCGGCGGCTTCGTCATTAATCTCATGGCGCTGTCATTAGCCCTGATGCTCACCGGCTTCTTGTATCGTCACAAAATTTTCATCCGCGTTTGAACTCGCGGGCGCTCTGGATTAAGTGATCAAACGGCGGTTGCCGCGGAAAGCTCGGGGCGACTGAGAGCGACAATGGATTGATCCAGATCAATGACAGGAAAAAGCGTCGCTCCCTAGATCACATACTGATCGCCAGGGAGGACGACATGACCGGAAATACAAAATTCACTCGCCGGAGCCTGATGGCAAATGCGACGGTCGCAACGGCAGCGGCCGGCGCATCGAGCCTCGCATTTCCAAACGGTGCAGCCGCTCAATATGAATCGCCGCCAAGGAAATGGGACCGTGAGGCGGATGTGGTGGTGATCGGCTCTGGCGCTGTCGGCTTACCCGCGGCGATCGCGGCAAAGGATGCCGGAGCATCGGTGATCCTGGTCGAGGCGGAAAACCATGTCGGCGGCCACGCCGCCACAAGTGGCGGCAATGTTGTTCTTGGCGGTGGCACGGCCGCGCAAAAAAAAGCTGGCATCCAAGATACGACGGACATTTATTTCCGCGATCTGACGGACTGGTCGGTCGTGGAACCCAATGGCTTCCCGGATTATCGCTACAATGATCGCGAGATTATTCGCGCCTTCGTGGACAACAGCCCCTCAACCTACGACTGGCTCCTCGCGCATGGCGTGGTGTTTATCGACAAGGCTCCCGACTCGTTTGACGGCGTCTCGTCCGGCAATTCGATGCCGCGCGTCATGCATGCTGCAGCGATGAACTGGACCGATGTCTGGACCGGCAAACCGCTTGATGCCGATATCCAGACTGTGACCGGCATCGGCGCCGGAGTAACCGGCCCGCTTGAAGCGGCCGCAAGAAAAGTCGGCGTGCAGCTCCTGCTGGAGCACCGGATGACTGCGATCTACCGGCAGCAACCGAATTCCGGCCGTGTGCTCGGCATTGCCGTGGAAAACAACGGCAAGAAGCTCAACATCCAGGCGAAAAAAGCGGTCATTATTGGAACGGGAGGGTCGACTGGGAATATCAATTTTCGGCGCATGTTCGATCCGCGCCTGACCGAAGAATATTGCTGTCTGGCCGGCATGCCGTGGTCCAATCAGGACGCCAGCGGCGAGTTGGCCGGGATGGCGATCGGCGCATCGCTGTGGGGCCTCTATAATCAGACCGGTGAATTCGGCTCGGTATTGAGCAAGCCTGGATTCGTGGGCGCCCAGTACAACTATCTGCCCATGGTGCAGTTGATCCAATCGTGGAACCCGGGCAGCGCCGTGTTCGATAAGGCCCGCGCCACTGGATTACGGGTGATGAACTGGCAGGACGTCATTTTGGTGAATATGCTGGGCAAAAGGTTTTACGATGAAACTTCTGGGGCCTTCACCGCGAACGACGTGGATTCGATCAAGCCATACACGCAGTACAGCTACCTGAATGCCAAAAATATCAAATACAATCCCAACAATTATCTCAACGCCGCTTTGGCCGGCATTGGCGACGGCCACAATGGCGGCGGTCCGATCTGGGCGATTTTCGACGCCGATGCCGTCGAACGCGAGAAATGGAACCCAAAACCGCCGAACGTCGATCCCCATGGCGGGTTCTTCTTCACCGCAAACACGCTGGGCGAGCTCGCCAACGCGATAAAGATGCAATATCAGCGCGTGCCGATGCCGGCGCAAAACCTGGAAGAGACGGTTTCCCGATACAATTCGTTCGTCGATTCCGGCACGGATGACGATTTCGGCAAGCCAAAGCCGCTCTACAAGATCGCAAAAGCACCGTTCTATGCCGGTTGGGCGACACCTGCGGTGCATGACACGCGCGCCGGCTTACGGACCAACGCGAAGAGCCAAGTGGTAGATTTTCAAGGCAATGTCATCGCGGGGCTCTATTGCGGCGGCGAGTTGGCGGGCGGCTTCAGCCAACATGGCTTGGCGCGCGCCATCGTACAGGGGCTTATCGCGGCAAAGAACGCCGCCGTTGAAAAGGCCTAGGCATGTTCGCGAAAGCACCGAGCCCGGCGACGTGCTGTTGCGTCGGGCTCATCATGACCGCGGCAACCGCGTTGCAGGCGGCCAGCGTGCAGCAATACGCCAATGCGGTAACACCGCTGCGCGAAGCTCCAGGGGGTAAAGCCATCGGCTCCCTGCAGCCCGGCACAGCGTTGGACGTCATCGGCCAATCCGGCACCGCGACGCAGGTCGCGGTGCACGGTTGGTCTGCGCAAGGGGCGAGTGCTGTTGTCTTCGCGGCACCCGACCGGCACATCGTCCTCCTGAGCGGCTTCACCGGACAGAGCAAACCAGGTGCGTCGCAGAGCGTTGACGGCGCGGTTTATCAGGCATTGACGGTCCACGGCTGGATTACGACCGGTGCCTTGGTCACCGATGTTCAGATCGTATGGAAAACCGCCAGCGAGCTCTACGCGCAGAAATGCGGCTCATGTCACGAGCTTCCGGCAACCAATTCGCTGAGCGTGAACCAATGGCCCGCTATCATGAAGACCCAGGCGCCCAACGCCGGACTTGATCCGGATGAGACGGCGTTGCTAACCGCATATCTGCAAGCGCACAGCGCACCATGATTGCCTGCCGGAACGCGCGCGCGACCACAGCCTCAAACTGAAGATCCTTATCGTGCTCGACGGGAAGGCGGTTCGTTTTCGCTGCCGTTGGGTCTCTTCTGTATTTCTTCGGCAAGCGACTTGCGGATTCGCTCCCGTTCCTTCTCGTCGGTAACGGTCTCCAATAGCCGAGAGTAATGCTCGAGATTCAGGCGTTGGACGAACTTATCCATAAGCGCCTCCATACCCATTGAGCGGCTCAAATGAGCATCTCAAGAGGCCTTTCAGCTTACACGATAGTTCGGTGAAATGTCAGGAATCCGACGTAGCGGCAATTCTTTGGGGAGAAGCTAATTTTCTTCCCATAAGCTTTTGCGAATGCTGCCTTCTTGGTCCAGAAATGCGTGGCCCCGGAGCGCCGGCTTAGGCGAACCGGGGCCGTCGATTTCGGTGCCACGATCCTGTAATCAGGCCGCCTTCACTTCGATCTTCTTCGCCGCTTTCTGCGCTTCCGGCTTTTTTGGCAGCGTCACGGTGAGCACGCCTTTCTTGAAGCTGGCACCGATCTTATCGGCATCGACGCCTTCGGGCACCTGGAACGAGCGTTCGAACGAGCCGTAATTGCGCTCGCGCAGGTAATAATCCTTCTTTTTCTCTTCTTTCTCTTCCTGCTTCTCGCCCTTGATGGTCAGGACGCCGTTGGCGACCTTCACTTCGACGTTTTTTTCATCAATTCCGGGCAATTCGGCGGTGAGCTCATAGGCGTTATCGGTGTCGGTGAAGTCGACGGCCGGCGCTGTCGGCCACTTTGCCGGAATGACATCGAATAGGGGCCGACGGAATGGGCGGAAGAACCCGCCATCGAAGTCGTCGAACAGGCGGTCGACTTCCCGGCGCAGGCTTTCAAAAGGCGTCCAGGCTGCCGGGGACGTCGATGCTTTCTCGGTCTTTACAGGCAGTTTGGTAGTTTCGGCCATAACACATCCTCCAAAGTGAATTTCGATCATTATTTTCTCGCGCCAACGGACCTCACCCGGCATTGATTTGCATCAAACCTTCGCAGCAAAAACAGGGCGGCCTACTCAAGCGACTTGCGGAACCGGAGAATGCTCGTGGTGAGCAAAATGACGGCGATGGCGGCCATGGCCGCGAGTTCCGGCCACAGCACGCTCATGCCGATGCCCTTGAGAAAGGTGCCGCGGATGACGACAAGGTAATAACGCAGCGGATTCGCATAGGTCATCCATTGCAGCACTTTCGGCATGCTCGAGATTGGGAAGCTGAATCCGGATAGGATGAAAAACGGATTGAGAATAAAAAAGTTCATTGAGAAGGCTTGTTGCTGGGTTGTGCACAGCGTCGAGATTAACAGGCCAAGCGCCAAGGTGCTCATTAAGAAGAGCGCCGATCCCAGAAGCAGCACCAGCGGATTGCCGACAAACGGCACCTGGAACCACAAAATCGCCACCGCGACGATGAGCGCGACCTCGCCCAGGCCGATAAGGAAGAATGGCACCGTTTTGCCGAGAATAAATTCCGCCGGCCGGATCGGCGACACCATGATCTGCTCCAGCGTGCCGACCTCGCGTTCGCGCACGATGGCGAAAGCGGTAAGATTGACGATGATAACGAGACTTAATGTACCGATTAGCCCCGGCACGAAGAACCATTGGCCGTTCAGATCCTCATTGAACCAGGGCCGCTGTTCGAGCGTCACGTTCACCTGCCGCATGCCTTGGACGCCAAGCGTGCGCTCCGCCAAAGCCGCGGCGTAGTCCTGTGCGAAACCGGCCGCGATCGTGTTGATATAGCCGAGCGCGATCAGTGCGGTGTTGGAGTTGGCGCCATCGACCACCACTTGCAGCGGCGCGCTTTGACCTTTCTCCAGAAGTTCCGCAAACCCGGCATGGATGACGAGCCCGACCGCCGCGTCGCTGGTATCGATCGCCTGCCTCACCTGCTGCTGCGACTGGGCCACTTTGACGATGTCAAACCGGTTGCTGAATGAGAACCGCGATAGCAATTCGCGGCTTTCCTGGGAGTGATCGAGATCGAGCACCACCGTGGATACGTGATAGACCTCGTAGGTCGCGGCATACCCGAACAACAGCATTTGCACGAGGGTGGGTACGATCAAGCGGAAGCGCGCCCACTTGTCGCGCTTAAGCTCGATGAACTCTTTGATCAAAATGGGGATGATGCGCGCGAACATGGCTCGATCCTCGGCTCAATCCAACCGCTTGCGGAACGCGCGCGCGGCAAGAATCATCACTGCCGTCGCATAGACGACAAGAAACAAGATCGGCGTCGCAAGTTCGGGAAGACTTGAGCCTTTCAGGAACAGATCTTTGACTATGGTGACGTAATATCGCGAATAAATCAGATATGTGATGTCTTGGACCAGTTTTGGCATTTGATCGATCGGGAACACATAGCCCGATAGCAGGATGGTCGGCACCATCGTCACCAGCAGTGCAATCTGGCTGGCGCCGGCTTGGTTGGGGATCAAGACCGACAGGAGATAGCCTATACTCAGAACGACGATCAGGAAGAGCGTCGTCGTAAAAAACAACGCCGCAAGCGTGCCGCGATAAGGCACGCCGAACCATAGCGCCGCCATCACAAGGCAGAACGCGGCGTCCACCCAGCCGAGCGCCAAATAGGGCACAAGCTTGCCGAACATCAGTTCGCTCGGCTTTACTGGCGTGGAGATCAGAAGCTCCATGGTGCCGCGCTCCCATTCGCGCGCGATGGTCAGCGAGGTGAGTTGCGCGCCAATCAGCGCCATGATGACGGCAACGAGGCCGGGAATGATAAAATTGCGGCTTTCCAGATCTTCATTGAACCAGACCCGCGACTGCACCACCATCGGCTGGATCCGCTGTAGTGCCCTACCCTGCCGGTCCATCCAAGACACCTGCACGTTGTTCGAAAAGTTGTCGACCACCGCGGCGGCATAGCCGAAGGCAATATTGGCGGTATTGTCGTCGGTGCCGTCGAGGATCGCCTGAACCGAGGCTGCGCCGGAATCGTTCAACCGCTCGGAAAAACCCGGCGGAACAACGATTGCAAGACTGCAGTCTCCGTCGTCGATGGCCGCCACGACTTGCGGATAGCTTTGCAAATTACGCGCGATGGCGAAGTACTGCGACGCTTGAAAATGCTTGAACAGGTCCTGGCTCAATTGGCTGCCTTCGCGGTCGAAGGTGCAGACCGGAATATGCTTGAGGTCGAGATTAACGCCATAGCCCAACAGAAACATCTGCGTAAATGGCAGCAATAGCGCGATCATCAGGCTGCGGGGATCGCGCCAGATCTGCAGAACCTCCTTGGCTGCGATGGCCTTGAGCCGCCGAAACTTCATGCGGCCTGCCTCCTCTGTGCCATATCGAGAGCGATGAGTTGCACGAACACATCCTCAAGCGACGGCTTGATGCGTTCGAGATTGGTCGCGCGCAGGCCTTTTTGCTCCAGAAACGCGGGCAGTTCGGTAAGGCTGCGGTCGGCGTCGCGCACCAGGACGTGGAGCGCATTGCCGAAAACGGAAGCATCGAGAACGTCCGGCGCCTGCTGGAGCGCCGCCAACGTCGGGCCGAGTGAATCGCATTCGAGCAGGAGAAGCTCGCCGCCAAGCGCCGTACGCTTGAGCTCGTCGGGACTGCCGATGGCGATGAGCCGTCCTTGATTGATGAGCGCGGCGCGATGGCAGTATTCGGCCTCGTCCATGTAATGGGTCGATACCAGCACCGTGACGCCGTCGGCGGCGAGCGTATGGATGAGTTCCCAAAAACGTCGCCGCGATGTCGGCTCGACGCCCGATGTTGGCTCGTCCAGAAACAGGATCGGCGGCCGGTGCAGAACGGCGCAACCTAGCGCCAGGCGTTGTTGCCAGCCGCCGGCAAGCCTCGAGACCAAAGCCTTCTCGCGACCGCCGAGGCCGGCCATATCGATCGCAAACCGCATCCGCTCGGCGAGCTTTTTATGCGGCACGCGATAAATGCCGCCGAAGAATCTCAAATTCTCCTCGACGGTGAGATCGCGGTAGAGCGAAAATTTCTGCGACATGTAGCCGATGTGCTCGCGCACGGCCTCGGGATCTTTTTCAACATCGATGCCGGCGACAAAAACCCGCCCGGCGCTCGGCCGCAGTAAGCCGCACAGAATGCGGATGATGGTCGATTTGCCGGCGCCGTTCGGGCCCAAAAACCCCATGACTTCGCCGCGCGCGATGCGGAAGTTGATGTGATCGACCGCGACAAAACTGCCAAATCGTTTGACCAAATCCTCGGCAATGATTTGCGCGTCGGATGCTTCGCCGCCGCTCATGGCATCTTCCCTTCGTCTTCGAGAAGCGCCACGAACACGTCCTCGATGCTCGGCGCGGTGACCGCGATATCCTCGAAAGGAACGGTTTCTCGTTGCAAGGCATTACGCAGCTCTGGAATCCGTAAACCGGCATCGTCGACGACGGCGTGAGCACCGCCGCCGTAAAGGATAACGTTGCTCACCCCGTTCAGCGCGACGATGGCTGAGCGCACCTGCCGCCCGAAGGTAGACGAAATGGCAATGACCGCGCCGGGCATGCGCCGCTTTAAGGCTGCCGGCGTGTCGCAATAAAGCACGCGTCCGGAGTGCAACAGCGCAAGGCGATTGCAGCGTTCCGCCTCATCGAGATAGGCGGTCGAGATGAGGATGGTCACACCTTCCTCGCGCAGGCCGTAGAGAATGCGCCAAAAATCGCGACGCGAGACCGGGTCGACGCCGGTGGTCGGTTCGTCGAGCAGCAGGATTCGCGGCGTGTGAACCAGCGCGCAGGTCAGACCCAGTTTTTGCTTCATACCGCCCGAAAGCTGACCGGCAAGGCGCGAGCGGAATTGGCTCATCCCGGACGCCGCCAAGAGCCGCTCGGCGCGTTCTACGCGGGAACTCGGCGGAACTTCGAACAGGTCGGCGTAAAAACGGATGTTCTCGTCGACGGTCAAATCCTCGTAGAGGCCGAAGCGTTGCGGCATGTAGCTGATATGTTGCTTGCCCTCCTCGGGGTCGGACACCACGTCGATGCCGTCGATGACGATGCTGCCGGCATCCGGCTGCATGACGCCGGCGAGCATTCGCATCGTCGTGGTCTTACCGGCGCCGTCGGGCCCGACCAAGCCGAAGATTTCGCCGCGATCCACCGTGAAGCTCAAGCCATCGACCGCGGCAACGGCGTCGAAGTGCTTAGTCAGGCCACTCGCTTCGACAATAGGACGCCCATTCATTGCATGCTCTTTGGCGCTGACTGTGGAACAGTTTGGGCTCCACTCTGCGGCGCACTCGATGCTTCACCCGGCGGCAGAGCTCGCAGCGTCGCGTCGGCCGGCATGCCCGGCACGAGTTCGTGCGACGGATTATCGATGTCGATGCGGATGCGATAAACCAGCGTGACCCGTTCCGCATGGGTCTCGACGCTTTTCGGCGTGAATTCGGCATTACTGGAGATAAAGGAGACGCGGCCTGTATATTTCTCCCCCGGATAGGTATCCGTGGTGACCGTCGCGGTCTGATCGTAGCGGACTTTGCCGATATCGGTCTCGTTGATGTAAGCGCGCAGCCAAACGTGATCGAGATCGGCCAACGTCACCACCGGTGTGCCCGGCACCATGATCTCGCCGAGTTCCGCCTGGCGCACTTCGATGACGCCGGAAAACGGCGCGAACAATACGGTGTAGCCGAGCACGATCTGCGACATTTTCAATGTTTCGGTGGCGCTGTGGATTGAAGCCTTGGCGAGTCCGACCTGCCGCTCGGCCGCATTCTGCAAGGCGACGTCGCGCTCATGCGCAGCGGTCGATTGCCGCAAGGCGGCGTAGGTCAGGTCGCGCTGTTCGACGGTGCCCGAGCCCTTTTGCAGCAGGAAATCGGCGCGATCGTATTCCTGCTTCCGGAACACAAGGTCGGCTGCGTCGCTCTCCACCGTTTGCTGAGCCGCCGTAAGGTTCTGCTCCGCGGCGGCAAGCTGGCTCTGCTGCACCTCGCGCGCCGCCTCGTTGACCGCCACCTGCTGACGGTAATCGCTGTCGTCGAGCCGAGCGATCAGCGTACCTTTATCCACCCATTGCCCTTCGTCGAACGGCAGCTCCACGATGCTCGACTGCACGGTCTTGAATCCGAGCACGGCCTGGTGCGCTTCGATGTTGCCGGAAACGAGGATAACGGGAGCGGCCGCCGGTCCGAACAACAAATCGTGAAGCGTATCGCGCTCGAAGTAGGCGGCAATAGCCGCGCCTGCGATGACCATGGCGGCAATGGACCATGTCAATCTGTTCCCCTTCCGGGTGACCGTTTCGATCTTCGCGCGAAGGGTAAAGGGCGCATGCATTGCATGGCCTCCTTTGTATTTCCCCGACTTTTATGCCAGGTGCGAACCCGCCGTTCCTTGATCCATGTCAGATTTTGCCCGCTCCGGCCGTGCGGGTTTTGGCCGCAACTTGACTTAGATCAAGACCTTTGAAGCGGTTGCGAGCCATGGTTCGAATAGTTCCAGACTCACCGACGGCGGCGGTCTCGCCTTACCGCCGAAGCCGGTGATGGACACATCAATCGCGGCGGAGGTGCGACGTGCTGTAGCGTGGCTTTTCACGTCGCTCAATTCTTCGATGCTCTGCTCTGACAACAGCCGGAGCGACCATGCTCAATACGACATCGGCAGTTATCGCGGCCGCTGCTCCACCCGATGACATCGCTTCGCCGACGCTCGGGCCGGACGCGATCCCGATCGCGATGCAAATCAACGGCGCGACGCGGACTCTTAGGGCCGAGCCGCGCATGACATTGGCGGAGGCGCTGCGCGGCCCGTTGAGCCTGACCGGCACGAAGATTGCCTGCAATCGTGGCGCCTGTTCCGCCTGTACCGTTTGGCTCGACGGCCAACCGGTTTGCTCCTGCATGATGCTCGCCATCGAAGTCGGCAGCCGTGCAGTCACGACAATCGAAGGTCTGGCACAAGGCGAGACGCTGCATCCGGTGCAGCAAGCCTTTATCGATCACGACGCACTGCAATGCGGCTTCTGCACGCCGGGAATGATCATGAGCTGCGCGGCACTCGTCGAACACAATGCCGATCCGAGCGCCGACGATGTCCGTGCCGCGATTAGCGGGCACATTTGCCGCTGCGGCACTTATCCGCATGTGATCGCGGCGACGCTCGACGCCGCCAGGATGCGCAAAGGCTGAATATGGCAAGCGACAATTTACGAAGCGAAATTTTCCCCGCGGGCATCGCGAGCGCTGGTCTGGGCACGGTCGTGCGTCAGATTCCCGCAGACGAGCCACCGCCGCTGCCACCAAACAGCGAACTGACGGTGGTCGGAAAATCGTTCCCGCGTCCCAACGGTCACGCCAAAGTCACGGGGGCGACGCGTTTTACTGTCGACATAGCGCTTCCCGGCATATTGTTCGCGCGCGTGTTGCGCTCGCCCCTGCCCCATGCGCGGGTGCGCTCAATCGACACTTCCGCCGCTGCCCGTGTAGCCGGCGTGAGAGCGGTCATGACGGTCGCTACGCCCGATGAACCGGCAGGCGCGACGCTTCGCTATATCGGCGCACCGGTCGCCGCCGTCGCCGCGGTGTCGATGGCTGCGGCCGAGGTGGCGTTGCATCTCATCAAAGTCGATTACGAGCCGCTGCCATTCGTCGCCGAAATGAACGCGGCGCGCAATCCGGACGCGCCGTTGGTGCACGATGAGACCACCGCGCCGCCTGGACATTCATCGGGATTTCCGGCCGCCGCCAATTTGCCGCTCAATGGCAATGTGCGCGGACCCGCCCTCGCCAGGCGCGGCGATGTCAGCCAAGGTTTTGCCCAGGCCGACATCACGGTCGAAGGCGAATACAGCACGCAAGTGCAAACCCATTGCTGCATGGAGCCGCACGCCATCCTCGCCGATTGGCGGTCGGATGGGCTGACGGTGTATCAGTCCACCCAATTCACCACTGGCGTGCGCCACGAACTCGCGGAAGAGTTCGGTCTGCCGCTCAACAAGGTTCGCGTCGTCGTCGACGCCATGGGCGGCGGTTTTGGCTCGAAATCCTCGCTCGGCAATTACGGGAGGATCGCGGTGGAGCTGTCGCGCCGCGCCAAGGCGCCAGTCAAGCTCTTCCTCGAGCGCGAAGAGGAGCAAATAGATGCCGGTAACCGGCCGGGCACTTGGCAGCGCCTGCGCATCGGCGCTAAGCGCGACGGCGCGCTGACCGCCATTTCGCTCGTAAGCTATGGTACCGCAGGGGTCGGTCTCGGCGCCGGCGTCGGCAGCAATGCCGAAGCGCTTTATACCTGTCCGAATTTCGAAGGCGCCCAGCACGATGTGTTCATCAATGCCGGGCCGGGTTGCGCCATGCGCGCGCCCGGCAACACCCCCGGCGGATTTGGTTTGGAACAGGCGATCGACGAACTGGCCGAGAAGCTCGGCATCGATCCGCTAGCATTACGCGACCGCATAGATCCCAGCCCGGTGCGGCGCGAGGAGCGCCGCATCGGCGCCGAACGGATCGGTTGGCCGTTGTAAACGGCATTGGCGATCGCCGGAGCGGTAGCGATGTTGGCCGGCTCGGCAATGCCGTAGGCATCGGTCGCGCTCTGGCCCTGATAATTTTCGAGGACGATGACGTCGATGTCCGGTGTCTCGCGCGGGCCGGCGAGCTTGTATTGCTCGAGATTGGGATTGACCATGTGCCCGGTATGCGCGTCGAGAATGCGGTCCTCGAACAGCGCATAGGACAGTCCCATCAGTACGCCGCCCTGCACCTGACTTTCGATTTGTCGTGGGTTCATCGGTCGGCCGCAGTCCTGCACCGCGACCACCCGCTCGACGCGCCATCGGCGTCCGCCTACGCAGCCTGCCGATGACGCCGGCGGCGATCCTTGCCGCGCTCGGCAAAGTGCCGGCCAGGAGCTGAAACCATGAACCGCTTTGCCTGGGCAACCGCACGAACAGTTTCCGAAGCCGCCACAGCGGCGACGACGACCGTGGCGCACGCCATGACGCTGTCTCCTGAAGCCAACGAGCAAGGCGACGGCGTGATCGTCAAGGCGAACGGTATCGACCTGCTCGATCTGTTGAAGGAAGGCCTGTTGAAGCCCGCCAAAATCGTAAGCCTCACTCAAGTACCGGGGCTCGATCAAATCGCGGAGCAGGACGATGGCGGCTTGACGATCGGATCCATGGTGACGCTGGCGTCTGTCGCCGGAAACGCGCTGGTGCAGCAACGCTATCCGGCGCTGGTCGATGCGCTCAGTGGCGCGGCCAGCCCGCAAATTCGCAATGTGGCGACTTTGGGCGGCAATCTGTTACAGCGTCCGCGCTGCTGGTACTTCCGCTCGGAAGCATTCCGCTGCCTGCGCAAGGGCGGCGGCCATTGCTTCGCCATCGCGGGCGAAAACCAGTACCACGCCATTTTCAACAACATGCCATGTGCCATCGTCCATCCGTCGACGGCGGCTACCGTGCTGGTGGCGTTGGGCGCGACGATCGAGATTTCAGGTCCGCGCGGCATTGCGCGGCAAATTCTGCTGGAAGATTTCTTCATGCCGCCGGAGCGCGATTTGCAGCGCGAAAACGATTTACAGCCGCAGGAAATCCTGACGGCTATCCGCCTGCCGAAGCCGCAAGCGGGCCTGCGCACGGCGCATCTCAAGCAAGGGGAAAAGGATTCCTTCGATTGGCCGATCGCCGATGTCGCGGTCGCGATCGATCTCAACGGAGACGGCACCTGCAATCGTGCCGCGATCATTCTCGGCGCCGCGGCGCCGGTACCGCATAGGGCAAAGGCGGCCGAGGCCGCGCTTGTGGGCAAGCCGATCGACGAAAACGTCGCTGCCGAAGCGGGGCGCGCCGCGCTCGAGGGCGCCACGCCACTGAGCAAGAATGCTTATAAGCTGCCGTTGTTCGAGACACTGGTCCGGCGCGCGATCCTCAAGGCCATCGATTGACGGACTTGGGGCTTCGCCGCAAGGCGCCGGAGCTTTAGCGCTCGTTCCGTGCGATCCAGGCGTCGCCGACTTTGACATAAGTGCGCTTGACCGCAGCCCAGGCGATGCGATGGGCAGCCTCTTCCTGCCGGGGATCGCCGGCATGCGCCGCAAAAGCGTGATTGAAGGCCTCGCGATAAATGTCCTGGGCGTGCGGCGGCAAATGATGACTGACCGATGCGGGTAGATCGTCATTCGAGGCATACGGCATAACGGGCCCTCGCGTCCAATCAGCTTATTCATGTTCTGCTGTCGGATTTGAGACATTGATATGGATCATAGTGTCCCGCGGCAGCCTGGATAGGTTCACTTCCGAGCCGCGGAGTTGTTGCAATGGCAGAATCCCCGAAACCGCTGAGACTGGTCAGGCCGGCTGAGGTCGCTACGCCGCAGCGGCGGGCGAGACGTGATAGCGGTTTACCCAGTGTATCGAGGAGTTTGGACAGAGTGGCTACTACCGCCGTTGAGGCAGCAACGGGGGCTGATGATCGCGATCCCTACGCCGTTACGGCGCTTGCCGACATCACCGATCGCTCGCTGCACGCGGCGATCGCGCGATTCACCGGCGGATTGTCGCCGGCAGCCCTCATGCAAGCCTATTCCGACTGGGCGACCCACCTCGCCGCCTCGCCCGGCAAGCGCCTTCTGCTCATGGGCAAGGCCGCGCGCAAGACACTGCGGTTCGGCAATTACGCGTTGCGCTATGCCGTCGAAGGCGCCGGCACGCCGAACTGCATTGAGCCGCTGCCGCAGGATCGGCGCTTTGCCGCCGAGGAATGGCGGCAATGGCCGTTCAACTTCATGTCCCAGGCTTTCCTCCTGCAACAGCAATGGTGGCACAACGCCCACGACCGGCGTGCGCGGCGTATCGAGAAAGCATGAGGACATTGTCGCGTTCACCGCGCGGCAAATTCTCGACATGGCGGCGCCGTCGAACTTTCCGCAGCTCAACCCGGAAATCCTCAAACGCACCGTCGCATGCGGCGGCTCTAATCTAGTGCAAGGACTTGCGAATTTCGCCGAGGACTTCGAGCGCGCGGTGAGCGGCAAACGTCCGGTGGGCAGCGAGAATTTCATCGTTGGCCAGAATGTTGCGGCGACCCCCGGCAAGGTGGTTTATCGCAATCGACTCATCGAGCTCATTCAATACGCCCCCGCAACCGACGCGGTGCGTCCCGAGCCCATTCTCATCGTCCCAGCCTGGATCATGAAATACTACATCCTCGATCTGTCGCCGCATAATTCGCTAGTGAAATATCTCGTCGGCCAGGGTTTTACGGTGTTCATGATCTCCTGGAAAAATCCCGGCCCGGACGATCGCGATCTCGGCATGGAAGACTATCGCAACCTTGGGATTATGAGCGCGTTCGACGCCATCGCCGACATCATGCCGAACCAAAAAGTTCATGCCGTCGGGTATTGCCTTGGTGGCACGCTGTTGTCGATCGCGGCGGCAGCAATGGCGCGCGACGGCGATGAGCGCATCGCCAGCCTGACCCTGTTGGCCGCCCAGACCGATTTCACCGAGGCCGGCGAGCTGATGCTGTTCATCGACGAGAGTCAGCTCGCATTTCTCGAAGATATGATGTGGGAGCAAGGCTTTCTCGACAGCCGGCAGATGGCCGGCGCCTTTCAGATGCTGCGCTCGAACGATCTGGTGTGGTCGCGCATCGTCCACGATTATCTGCTCGGCGAGCGCGAAAAGATGACGGATCTGATGGCGTGGAACGCCGATGCGACGCGGATGCCCTACCGCATGCATGCGGAATATCTGCGCAAGCTGTTTCTCGACAACGATCTTGCCGAGGGGCGTTATATCGCGGCTGGCGAACCTGTTACGCTCACCGATATTCGCGTGCCGGTATTCGCGGTGGGTACCGAGCGCGACCATGTCGCACCGTGGCGGTCGACCTACAAGATCAATTTGCAGATCGAGGGCGAGGCGACCTACGCGCTCACCAGCGGCGGCCACAATGCCGGCATCGTATCGGAACCCGGCCACGTCGGACGCACATTCCGCATCAATATCAAACCGGCGAACGGGCATTATCTCGATCCTGAGCGGTTTGTGGCAGCGGCGCACCCTGCCGAGGGCTCCTGGTGGCCGCGCTGGGCGGCATGGCTCGGCGAACACTCGGAGGTGGCGACAAAAATGCTGCCGCCGATGGGAATGCCGGGTCGGCCGCCGGTCAGCGAAGCGCCAGGGACTTATGTTTTTGAGCAGTGAGCGTTTGTCGCTGCCGCTCAGTCGAGCGCCTGCACGGCGACACGCGCCGGAACGTGTTCCGGGTTGACACTCGCCGGTTCAACAAGCCAGCGCACCACGCCGGGCCACACCTCCTGCAAAATGCGTTTGCCCATGAACAGTCCCAAATGGCGGCACGGCGCGATCGCCTTGCGCAATTCATGCGGCGCGGTTCCGACCAGACCTTCCGCCGCGAGCAATTGCGCCGGCGCCACCAGTTCGTCGTCGCGCGCGGCAAGCAGATAGAGCGGCGCGCGCATGTCGGCGAGAGCGATCTTCTCTCCCAAGGCGACAAAGCTGCCGCTGGCGAGCTCGTTGCCCTTGTACAGCTTCTCCACCGCGTCGAGAAAAAATCGGCCCGGCAGATCAAGCGTCCAGGCATACCAGTCGCGAAATACCGCCTCTAGCCGTATCGCGGCAGCGGAACCGGCCGGCTCCTCGGTCTGCAGCAGCTGCCGGATATCCTCCGCTTCCACGGAATCGGGCGCCCATAGTTTCAAGACCCGGCTTCCCGGCACAAGGCCATCGCCGAGCCGTACGATCTCGTGAAACATCGCCAATGGGCTCGCTGTGGCGACGCTCGACAGCGCCGAGGCGCCGGCGCTGATGTCGACCGGCGCCGCAGCCAAAATCAGCTTGCGTACTTTTTGCGGAAACCGTGCGGCATAAATCAGCGCCATAAAGCCGCCCTGGCACAGGCCGATGAGATCGATCGGCGTGCCGATCCGATCGACCAACACATTGAGATCGCTGAGGTAATCGTCGATGCCGCGGTGGCGCATGTCCGGCGTGGCAGAACGCCAGTCGGTGACGAACAGCCGGGTCAGCCCGGCGCTGCGCAGTGCGGCGACTAGGCTGTGGCCTTCGGCAAGATCGCTGATGACGGCGCTATGCAGCGCGAACGGCGCGCATAACAAAGTGGGAAATCCGCATGGCGGGAAGCCTTTCCCCGTCGACGAGAAATCGCGCAGCCTGACGGATTCGAGTTCCAGCGCAATCGTATGCGGCGTGGCCCATGCCGGTTCCTTTGACGGAGGCCCATCCACACCAACGGCAAGGTTGGTGAATTGGCGTGCCATTGCGGCCGCCATTTCGCTCGCCATGGTCGCCCCGAAGGCCGACCACAAGAACGCCAAGCTCAGGTTATGCCGCCCCGCTGGCTCATACATGAAGCTAATATGTCATGCACTTTTGACGAGTGCTCATTGATCTGGATCAAGCTCCCATCCTCGACAATGGCGACGCGCGGTCCTTGAGGCAAATCAAGCCGAGCCGGCTGGAATTGATCTATCCAGGCTCACCGAGCAACGAAGGGCCAGATCCGATGACAAAGCTAGTTCCCGACAAGGCCGAAGTCGCGGTGGAATATCCGGACAAGGTTTATATGGGCACTTTCACCCATAACGCGCGCTTCGATGCCCATCTGGACGAAAGCGGAATTTCGCTCACGCTCGATCGGCCCGGAGCGGACGACGAGCGGAAAACCGTCCGGATACATTTTCATTTCGCCTTATTCGCCGAAATCCTAAGCGATCTAGCAAGAACAGTCGCGGCCGTTCCGCCTGACGATGTTGCCCACCGTGAGGCGTTGCGCGATGCGGCAAAGGCCCTTTATCAGTCCTTGGAGTCTCCGGCGAAGAAACCAGCCACCGACCGCTCACGCTAGCGGCTGGGATCAGGCGAGCCGACGCCCATTCAGTGCCCCATCCGGCGAAGGACCTGGACCGAATCTGTTGTCGCCGGGCGCGCTCTCTTGGCTTGCCCAGTAGAGCAGCAGAAAAATGCCGATGCCGGTCAATGCCAGCAGCAGCCACCAGCCGCTGCGGTCGGTATCATGAAGCCGGCGCACCTCCAGCGCGAAGGTCGGCAGCAACAGGACGAGGATGAAGATTGAGGTGAGCAGCGCGTGCAGCAGCGACGGCCCGGACGCTGACATCTGGGCGAACAGCGCCGCGTTGAGGATTTTCGTGACCAGCGTGCCGATTACAGCGAAAAGAAGCCAATACCAATATTCGGACCGCGTCGCCCGGCCGATAAACACCGTGTAGTTTGCAAATCCTGCCGAAATTGCCTGACTGAAATCCATGGCAAATCCTCCCGGAGAAACGGTCCGCCCATCGAACATAATAGTTTGTGCCATTTCTCGCCGCTGGGCCTTGATGCAAATAAACGCGCTAGGACAGCACCACCACGCCACGCCAAAGCATTAGAGAACCTAAGTAAACGGACGGACATGACCCAACAGATCGAACTTGGCCTCGACACATTCGGCGACATCACCGCCAACCCCGACGGCAGCCTCAAATCGCACGCCCAAGTGATCCGCGACGTGATCGAAGAAGGCGTGCTGGCGGACGCCGTTGGGGTCGATGCGATCGGGCTGGGCGAGCACCACCGGCCGGATTTCGCAATATCGGAGCCGGATGTCGTGCTGGCGGCGATTGCGGCGCGCACCAGACGGATTTGGCTCGGCTCGGCGGTTACCGTGCTGTCGTCGGACGACCCCATCCGGGTATTCGAGCGGTTTTCCACCCTCAATGCCCTCTCCAATGGCCGCGCCGAAGTCACGCTCGGGCGCGGTTCATTCATCGAGTCGTTCCCCCTGTTCGGTTTCGATCTGTCCGATTATGAAAAACTGTTCGAGGAGAAACTCGAGCTATTCGCAGCATTGCTCAAGAACGAACCGGTGACCTGGAGCGGCACGACGCGAAGGCCGCTTGCCGATCAGCGTGTCTTCCCGCCCATCGAGAAAGGCCGCTTGCGCACTTGGGTCGGCGTTGGCGGTTCGCCGGAATCGGTAGTGCGCGCCGCGCATTACGATTTGCCGCTGATGCTCGCCATCATCGGCGGCGATCCCAAGCGGTTTCGTCCCTTTGTCGATCTCTACCATCGCGCCTTTGCACAATTCGGCAAACCCGTGCAGCCCGTCGGCATCCACTCGCACGGCTATGTCGCCGACACCGACGCGCAGGCGCGCGAAGAGTTCTGGCCGCACTACAAGGCGTCGCGCGATCGCATCGGCGCCGAGCGCGGCTGGCCGCCGACGACAAAGGCGGCCTTCGAGCAGGAAGTCGACGGCGGCGCGCTGCACCTCGGTTCACCGGAAACGGTTGCCCGCCGCATCGCCACGACCATCAAGGACCTCGGTGCCGTGCGCTTTGACATGAAATATTCGGTGGGCACGCTGCCGCACGACAAGCTCATGCGCTGCATCGAGCTTTACGGAACGAAAGTGATGCCGCTGGTGCGGGAGATGATCGCCTAAACGGAAATTCTGCTTCTCACGTCCCCACCAGCCCGAATTGCGGGCTCGACGGCTCGGCGTGGCTCTTCTTGGCGATGCGCCCGGCAAGCCGCGACAGGCGGCCGGCTTCCACGGCGGCGCGCATGCTTTGCGCCATCAGCACCGGATTTTGCGCCTTCGATACCGCGGTGTTGATCAGGACCGCGGCGCAACCGAGCTCCATCGCGAGCGTTGCGTCGGAAGCCGTCCCGATCCCGGCGTCGAGCACCACCGGCACCGGCGAGCGCGAGCAGATGAGCTCGATCAGATGCGGATTGGAAATGCCGAGCCCGGAGCCGATCGGCGAGCCGAGCGGCATCACCGCGGCGGCACCGACATCGGCGAGCTTGCGGCAGGTCACCGGATCCTCGGTGCAATATGGCAGCACGATAAAGTCCTTGGCGACGAGCTCGCCGGTCGCGCGAATGAGCTCCTCGACATCGGGATAAAGCAGCTCGCGGTCGCCGATCACTTCAAGCTTGATCCAATTGGTGTCGAGCGCCTCGCGAGCGAGCTCCGCCGTCAGCACGGCATCTTTCGCAGTCTGGCAGCCTGCGGTATTGGGCAGAAATTTCACGCGGCCGGCCAACAGATCAATCATGCTCTCGTCGTCGCCGGTGAGGCTGATGCGGCGGATCGAAGCGGTGACCATTTGTGTGCCGCTCGCCGCGATCGAATCAAGCATGATCTTGCGGTTGGGGTAGCCGGCGCTGCCGAGAAACAGCCGCGAGCCGAATTCGTGCCCGGCAATGATCAATGGATCGGACATGTGTTGCTCCTTAACCGCCTTGCCGCGCGCGTACGATCTCGACGCTGTCACCCGGTTTTAGCGCCGTATCGCGCCATGCCGCGCGCGGCACGACAGACCCGTTCAGCGCTACTGCGATGCCGCGCTGCATGGTGTCGACGGCTTTTTCAGCAAGCAGCGCGTCGAGCGTCGCGAAGGCCAAGGGCTCGCTCTCGCCGTTGACGCGGATCGTGGTCTTAATCGTTTGCTGCGACATCTGCCCTACTCCGCCGCACGCGCCGGCAGAAAGCGCTCCAAGCCGAACGGTTTTATCGCCGGTTCGACCACGTCGTCGAGGATGAGCCGCGCCATGGCGTCCGCGGTCACCGGCGCCAGCAGGATGCCATTGCGATGATGGCCGGTGGCGTAAAACAGATTCTCCAGCGGCGCGCGGCCGAGGATCGGTGCATCGTCGCGGCTGCCCGGGCGGTGGCCGACCCAGATTTCATCGATCGGCAATTCCTCGACCGCGGGGATGGCGCGCCATGCGGCCTCAAGCAACGTCAACATGCCCCCCGCGGTGATGGTTTCGTCAAAACCTTTTTCCTCCACCGTCGCGCCGACAATCAGGCGGCCGTCCCGACGCGGCACCAGATAGGCGCCCGGCGCCCACAGCACGTGATTAAGGAGCGGCGCGTTCGCATCCATGCGCAGCGCGAACATTTGGCCTTTGATCGGGCGCACCGGCGGCCGGCGATCCGGCGGCAGCCCGGCAATAGTGCGCGACCAGGCGCCGGCGGCAAGCACGACGCGATCGGCCGCGACATGCGTTCCGTCTTCCAGCACGACACCGGTGGTGCGGCCGCCTTGCACGGCGATTTCTTTCACCGGTTGGTGCTCGTGAATTTTGGCGCCGGCGGCCTCCACGGCAATGCGCAACGCCGCGCTGAGCTTGCGGTTATCGACCTGATGGTCCTGCGGGCTGAACACAGCACCCGCAAGTTTGCCGGCCAGATGCGGTTCCTTGGCGCGCGTCGCCGCCGCGGAGAGCCACTCGATCGGCAGGCCGAGTTTACGTTGAAAGTCGAGATGGTGCGCCAGCGTGGCCTGATCGTCCGCGGTCAGCGCCAGGACCAGTGTGCCTTCGCTGCGCAATTCGACGTCGATGCCGCTTGCGGCCAACAGCTCCTCGGCAAAAACCGGCCAGCGCGCCTGGCTGTCGCGCCCGAGCGCGACCAAATCCTCTTCGCCGGGCTCGGCCTCCGCGCAAGCCGCCAGCATGCCGGCCGCGGCATGACTCGCGCCTGCGCCTACCTTGCCGCGGTCGAACAGCAAGACCTCGGCGCGGGCGGCCAGGCGCCAGGCAATGCCCAGCCCCACGACGCCCGCGCCGATGATGACGACGCGGGGGCGCTTGCCGATAGGCGAATGGACTGTCTTCGTTCCGACCAACGCGGCTCCCTTCGCTGGAATAACCCAGACAGGTTCGACGGGTTTGATCTCAGCCGCGCACTTACGCGGCACCCCTGGCCGATGGAGCAATAATGGGGGTTTTAGGGGCCTTCGGCAAGGTGCAAACCGGGCCGCCGATGCCTTAGATACCGCGCACAAACCAGCCCGACTGCCAGGATCACCGCGGCCCCGACGAACATCGGCTTGCTGGTGCCGGCGTGGCTATAGGCAAAGCCGTAATAGATCGGGCCGAGCGCTTGGCCGGAAAAGAACGCGCAGGAATGCATCGACAGCGCGGTGCCGCGCGCGGTCTGCGTCAGCTCGGTGGCGTGGAGCTGAATGCAGGTGTGCAGCATGTAAAATCCGATGCCGAATACGACAAAGATCCCGGCCAGCACATACCAGACCGGATTGAGCGCGATCGCAAGAAACGCAGCAGCCGCGCAACTCGCACCGATCACCATCAATTGCCGGTCGTGAAAGTGCAGGATCACGAGCGGCACCGCGAGCGAATAGACGATGCCGCCGAGCCCGAAGCCGGCGATCACCAGCCCGGCGAAAGACGAATGGGTTTGCCCGGCCAAAAGGAGGAGCAGCGCCACATAGGGAAACATGCCGTGGATGACGATGCCTTCGAAGAACACCGAGCCGAAACAGATTTTCGCGCGGGGATCGGCGAATACGCTGCGGAAGCCGGCAGCCACCGCCGCCACATTGATAGGTTTCTGCTTGGCGGTCGGCAGCCCGCGAAAGGCGAAGAACGCGATCACCGCGACGACGAGGCCGAAAGCGCCAATCGAGAAAAACACGCCGCGCCAGCCCAAAAGATCGCCGATCACGCCCGACACCGTGGCGCCGATCAGATTGCCGGTCAGCGCCACGGCAAGCAGCTGGCCGATGGCGACCTGGCGTTTGTGCACGTCCGGCACCAGATCGCCGACCATGGCGACGCCCACCGGATAAATTCCGCCGGCTAAGATTCCGGCGATTACCCGCATCGCGACGAGCAGCGAGAAGCTTTGGGCGAAGGCGCAGACCAGCGTCGTCATCACCACCATCGCCAGACTGAGGTTCATCAGCCGGGTCTTGCCGAAGAAGTCGCCGATGGTGCCGAGCGCCGGCTGCGCGAAGGCATAGGGAAACGTAAACGCGGTCGACAACAGCGCCGCGGTGCTGACGTCGATGCCGAGGTCGTGGGCGATTTTCGGGATGACCGGATCGACCGCGCGCGAGAACAGCGTCGACGCGAACACCACCAGGAAAGCCACTCTGAGAACGGGCGGAATGGCGGCGCTCCAGTCATCCTGAAGGTGTGACCCCCGACTTGATCGGGGGGAGCCTCGAAGGATGCGGCCGAGGCGTTCGAGCTGTTGGTTGAGCTAACCCTGTTTGGCCAGCTTATCGAACTGCATCAGTCGCTCAAGAAGCGGCGATAACTGCTTGAGCGGGATCATATTCGGGCCGTCGGATGGCGCCCTGTCAGGATCCTGATGGGTCTCGATAAAGATACCGGCGACGCCCACCGCGACGGCGGCGCGCGCCAGCACCGGCACGTATTCGCGCTCTCCACCCGATGACGTGCCCTGCCCGCCAGGCTGCTGCACCGAATGGGTGGCATCGAAGATGACCGGTGCGCCGATTTTTGCCAGCACCGGCAGCGCGCGCATATCGGAGACCAGCGTGTTGTAGCCGAACGACACGCCGCGCTCGGTGACGAGCACATTGGCATTGCCGGCGCCGGTGATTTTGGCAGCGACATTGGCCATGTCCCACGGCGCGAGGAATTGGCCCTTCTTCACGTTGACCACCCGTCCGGTCTTGGCGGCGGCGACCAGAAGATCGGTCTGCCGGCAGAGAAACGCCGGAATTTGCAAGACATCGACCACTTCGGCGAGCAGTGCGCATTGCTCCGGCTCATGCACGTCGGTGAGCACCGGCACGCCGAGCTGGTCACGCAGATCGGTGAAAATTTCGAGTGCTTTATCGAGGCCAACGCCGCGGGCACTCGCCGCACTGGTGCGGTTCGCTTTGTCGAACGAGGTTTTGTAAACGAAGCCCATCCCAAGCTTCGCCGTGATCTCTTTGAGCGCCGCAGCCATATCGAAGGCATGCGCGCGGCTTTCCAGCGCGCACGGACCGGCAATCAGCGCGAGCGGCAACGCGTTGCCGAACCGCGCTTTGCCGACGCTGACGATGGGATTGGGCTTAGCAGTCATGACGAGCCTCGCGGGCGACCATGAAGCCCGCGAGCGGCACGGTCAACTATGTGGCTTGCCCCTATTTCACCACGGAAAACGCCGTCGGCTGCAGGATTTGATTGCTCGCATTGGCGAGGATCGGCCCGTCCTTTTCGCTGTCCGCGCGGGCCGAAACCCAGGCCGGATCGCTCATGAAGGCGTTCCATTTCTTTTCGCGGTCAGCCAGCGACTCCCAGGCAAGGAGATATGTCAGCTCGTGGTTGGAATCGCCAATCAGCGTGGTCCAGAACCCCGCTTGCTTGATGCCGTGCTTGTCCCAGAGTTTCAGCGTGGTGTTTTCGAAGCGCTTGAGCAAAGCCGGCAGCCGGCCGGGCACAGTACGATAAACACGCATTTCGTAGATCATCGAGGTTTCCTCCCAGATTACTTATGAAACGGCGATGCCCGGCGTTTACCGGGCATCGAATGCAAGGTCACAGGTAAATAATATCAGACCAGCCGGCTTTGCTCCACCGCCGCCTCGATGAAGGAGGAGAACAGCGGATGCGGCGCGAACGGCCGCGATTTCAGCTCGGGATGAAATTGCACGCCGATGAACCACGGATGATCGTCGTATTCGATGATCTCCGGTAACAACCCATCGGGCGACATGCCGGAAAACCGCATGCCGTGCTGCGCCAGCCGGTCCTTGTAGGCGGTGTTGACCTCATAGCGGTGGCGGTGACGCTCGGAAATCTCGGTACTGTTATAGATTTCGGCGACCCGTGAGCCGCGCTGCAGCACGGCGGGATAGGCGCCGAGCCGCATGGTGCCGCCGAGATCGCCCTGGATGCCGCGCTTCTGCAGTTCGTTGCCCTTCATCCATTCGGTCATCAGGCCGACCACCGGCTCCGACGTGGCGACGAACTCGGTGGAATTGGCCTGCTCGATGCCGCACAGGTTCCGCGCCGCCTCGATCACCGCCATCTGCATGCCGAAGCAGATGCCGAAATAGGGCACGTCATGTTCGCGGGCGAACTGCGCGGCGCGGATTTTTCCTTCCGCTCCGCGCTGGCCGAAACCGCCCGGCACCAAAATGCCGTCGACATGTTCGAGGAATGGCGCCGGGTCTTCATTCTCGAACACTTCGCTTTCGATCCAGTCGAGCTTGACCTTGACCTTGTTGGCAACGCCGCCGTGGGAGAGCGCCTCGATCAGCGACTTATAGGCGTCCTTCATGCCGGTATATTTGCCGACAATGGCGATAGTCACATCGCCTTCCGGATTGCGGATGCGCTCGTTGATCAGATGCCAGGTGGCGAGATCGGGCGGCGGCGGATTTTCGATACCGAAGGCCGCAAGCACTTCACCGTCGAGCCCACCCGCATGGTAGGCCTCGGGCACGGCGTAAATGTTGTCGACGTCGCGCGCCTCGATCACGGCGCTTTCGCGCACGTTGCAGAACAGCGCGAGCTTGCGCCGCTCGCTTTCCGGGATCGGCCGGTCGGTGCGACAGAGCAGAATGTCGGGCTGAATGCCGATGGCGCGCAATTCGCGCACCGAGTGCTGGGTCGGCTTGGTTTTCAGCTCCCCAGCCGACGGTATGAACGGCATCAGCGTCAAATGGATGTAGATGGCATGGCCACGCGGCAAATCGTTGCCGAGCTGGCGGATCGCTTCGAAATACGGCAAGCCTTCGATATCGCCGACGGTGCCGCCGATTTCGCACAGCACGAAATCGAAATCCTCGTTGCCATCGCGGATGAAATCCTTGATCGCGTTGGTGACGTGCGGAATGACCTGGATGGTGGCGCCAAGATAGTCGCCGCGTCGCTCCTTTAAGAGGATTTCCTGGTAGATGCGGCCGGTGGTGATGTTGTCCTGGCGCGTGGCGGGGCGGCCGGTGAAGCGCTCGTAATGGCCGAGGTCGAGATCGGTCTCGGCGCCGTCATCGGTGACGAAAACCTCGCCGTGCTGATACGGCGACATGGTGCCGGGATCGACATTGAGGTAGGGATCGAGCTTGCGCAGCCGGACTTTGTAGCCGCGCGCTTGCAGGAGCGCACCGAGCGCTGCCGAAGCCAAACCCTTCCCAAGTGAGGAAACCACGCCGCCGGTGATGAATATGTACCGCGCCATGGGGCCTACCGCTTAGCGCCCGTTCCACGATTCGACGAGCGATTTTCCGGAATATCTGTCGCGCCTTGCATGGAGGCTCCCGGCATCCGGAGAAATCGTTTCCATTCTAGGCGTTTATGTAGACACCCTCGCGCGGAATTGGAACCTGCCGGCCTGTGATTATCGTGATCAAGCGCGGATACGGCTACGCTTGTCCTTACTTCGATTGCGGGACCTGCGGCCCGCTAGGCTCAGGCGCGAAGTTGGGATTCGACCCTGCGGGCAAGCTCGGTATGCCCTTCTGCAGCTGGTTGAGCAGACCACCATTGCCGGGGCTCAACGGCGCCGCCGGCGGTGGCCCGCCGGCCGGGCCGGGCGGAGCGGGCGCCGCCGGCCCTGACGTATTGATGATCGAGACCGGCCGGTGCTCGTAACTCGCGATCCAGGACAGCGCCAGGCTGGTGACGAAGAAACCGGCGGCTAGGACGGCGGTCGCCCGCGACAGCGCATTCGCCGTGCCGCGCCCCGTCATAAATCCACTGGACGAGCCGACCAACCCGCCGCCCTCGGATTTTTGCAGCAAGACGACGCCGATCAGGGCAATGACCAGCATAAGATGAATGACAATAACGACAGTGAGCATGGAAATCCGCCTGCGGGTCCCGACGGGGATTCCGCCCCCGCGTTCTGGCCTCGATATAGGAAGTTGCGGGGGTCTCTACACGATCTGCGGCGGCATTTCTATGGCTGGCAAAAGAGGCATTTCGCCTGCTGCGTGAGGGGCGGCACCCCTGCTCTTCCACCGCCAAGCGAACCCGGGACCCGGCGGCCGGCCGAGGCCGGCGCTGCAAGGCCGCCGCTACTTGTAATCTTTCATGAAGGCAACGACGTCGGCGATGTCCTTCGGGTCGCTCAGGCCGCCGAACGGCATGCGATTGCCCCTCACCTTGGCCTGTGGGTCGGCGAGATAGGCGCGTAGATTGGCGTCGTCCCAGACAAAATTGGCGTGCAGCATGGCGTTGGAGTAGCGAAAGTCAGAGAGCGAGCCCGCTTTGCGACCGCACACGCCCCGCAGCGACGGCCCGATGGCGTCGGGCTTATCGCTATGGCAGGCAGCGCAGGTCTGGAAAACGATCTTGCCGTGGGCGGCATCGGCCGCGCCGGCTGCCGTCGCTGTGAGTGTCAAAATAAGCGCGACGGCGATCCCCGGCACAATCACTTTATGCATGGACGAGCGGCCCCGGATTTTTGAGGTACTGGCCGGTGATGGCGTTGGCCGACCATAGCGCGAGGGCACCCACGGTACCGGTTGGATTGTAGCCGTGCTGCTGTGGAAACACGGACGCGCCCTGAACGAACAGATTGTGTGCGTCCCAGGACTGCAGATAGCGATTGACCACGCTGGATTTCGGGTCGGCGCCCATCATCGTGCCGCCGGTATTGTGGGTCGATTGATACGGCACCACGGTGAACGTCTTAGGCCGCGCGTGCATGTCGTAATGTACCGGGTTCATCGCCTTGATCACGCTCTCGAGCTTAGCGAGCAGGAAAGCCGACATCTTGAATTCGTTGTCGGGCGGATTGTAGGTCAACCTGATCAGCGGCCGGCCCAGCGCGTCCTTATAGGTTGGATCGAGGTCCATGAAATTGGCACGATTGGCATAGACCGAGCCCTGCGTATTGAAGCGCGCGGCGTGGTGATACCACTTGACGGTCGCGCGCTTCCATTCCGATCCCCATTCCGGGGTGCCGTGCGGCACGGTGCGTCCGGCAATCGGCGGCGCGCCGGCAGTGTTGCAGGCGATATAGCCGCCGCCGAAAAAGCCCAAGCCGCCGTGATCGAAATTCTCGCCGTTGAAATCGTCGATGCACACGCTCATCCCGGCGGAACCCCAATAGGGATTGAGCTCCTTGTCAGGGAAGAAGGCGCTGGCGCCCGCTTCGAACTGATAGGCGTAGTTCTTACCGACCAGTCCCTTGCCACTGTCGCGGTCGTAGGGCTCGCCAATGCCGGCGAGCAGGAGATGCTGGACATTGCCGAAGACGAACGACGAGAGGATCACGATGCCGGCCGGCTGCTCGTATTCCTCGCCGGTGCGCATGTCGGTATAAGTGACGCTCACGACTTTCTTCGCCGCCTTGTCGTAATTGAGCTTGGTGACGAAGCAGCGCGCGCGGAGCTCGAATTTCGGATCGAGCCGCAGCACCGGTAGGATCGTCGAATTCGCCGACGCCTTGGCGTCGGTCTCGCAGGCGATGCGATTGCAATAGCCGCAATATTCGCAGGCGCCGAGCGTCACACCCTCGGCATTGGTATAGGCCGAGCTGGCGATCGCCACCGGCGCCGGGAACGGGTGATAGCCAAGACTATTCGCCGCGTCGGCGAACATCAGGCCGGCATTGCTCGATTTGATCGGCGTGTTCGGATAGTCGTTGGCGCGCGGGCCTTCGAAGACATTGCCGCCCTCAATCTTGCGGCCGCGCAAATTCCCGGCCTTGCCGGAGACGCCGCAGATTTTGTCGAACTTATCGTAGAATGGCTCCATTTCATCAAAGCTAACGGGCCAGTCCTGGATAGTCATGTCGTCAGGGATGGCGTTTGCGCCATAGCGTTCCACCAGCGACGAACGAATGCGGAAATCGCTGGGCAGGAAACGCCAATGCAGCGCCCCCCAGTGGATGCCCGATCCGCCGACGCCCTCGCCGGGCAGGAAGGCGCCGATACGGCGGATCGGCAGCGCGCGCTCTTTGGAAAAATTGCGGAAGGTGAGCGTGTCGATGGAATTGTCCATCATCAACTCGAGACGCTGCGCGTAACGCACTTCGTCACGCACTGACGGCAGGATGAAGTCCTCGCCCGGAATGCGGTCGGGACCGCGCTCGAGCGACACCACATTCAACCCCGCCTTGGTTAGTTCGCGGGCCAGGATCGCGCCGGTCCAGCCGAGGCCGACGGTGACCGCATCGACGTCTTTCAATCGCGTCGTCATGTCCGCCTCCCGCTACGAGAAATCCGCGATGGACTGCGGCTCGGCGACGTAACGCTTGTCACGATATTCATCGATCATCTTGGCGTAGGTCGCCGGCAGGCCCGGGAAGCCGAGCATGCGCCAAGACGCCTTGTTGCGATTGCCGCCGTAGATCGGGTCGGCAAAGAATCCCTCCACGGTGATGGCGTGAAGCCGGCCAAAGAATGCCTTGGCGTTGAAGTTGGAAAACTCCGCTTTGCCTTCTTCCATTGCCTTGAGCGCCTCGACACGCTTGTCCGGATCGAGCCGATCGAATTCGCGGCCGTAAGTTTTGCGCGACCAGTCATTGGCGGCGGCAATGCCGGCGGAGAAAAATTCCGCGGGCGTCAGCGGCAACTGATAGCCCTGTTCGGGCTTGCCTTTGAAATAGGGCCCGGCACGATAGCTCTTCGCCCCGCCGCCCCAGGCGCTGGCGAGCTGCCGGTCGATATAGGTCGCACAACCGCAATCGCTTCCCGACGGCGACAATTCGTCGGCAGGTATCAAGGTATCGGCAGCAGCAACGACGAAAGCGTGCTCGGTTTCATTGAGATAGAGGAGCGGTTCGGGTTGCGCCGCTGCGGCTGGGCTTTGCGGATCGGCGGCTGCCGGCGGCGCGTTCTCGGTAAGACCGGCCGCAACGGCAGTGCCAGCCAGACCTGCGCTCAATAAAAATTTGCGGCGCGGAATCGTTTCATCGGCCATCGCATCCTCCCCTTCATGCGCATTGCGCATGTCAAATGTGTGGGCGTGATATTGGCCAGGTTCAGCCCGGCTCCATGCCCTTGGCTTTAAGCACGGCCGCGGCGGCCGGCGCCGTGAGGAACTTGATCAGCGCCTTGGCGGCGCCGGCATTCTTGCTGTCGGCCGCTACCGCACCGGAAAGAACCAGATAGGACTGGTAGTCGGCGGGCACCGGGCCCGCCAGCTGCGCGCCGGACACCGGGATGACTTCGCTGATCGGACTGAGCGCCAATTCGACGTCGCCCTTGGCGACGGCCACCGGTGCGCTGACCTCCACCAGCTTGATCTTCGGCTTCACATCGTCGGCGATGCCGAGCTTGGCGAACATGCCCTCAATGCCGGCGCGGCTGGCGCCCTGGCCGTTGAAGCCAATCGATTTTGCGTTCAGGAGCGAGCGCTTCAAGGCGTCGGCCGTCCTGACGTCCGGCTTTAGCGCACCGGCGCGAACGGAAACGCCCAGAGCGGAGCGCGCGATCACGGCGCGGGTCGTGGAATCAACTTTGCCCGCCGCGGCGAGCGCGTCCAGCAACGGCGGCGTAACGATGGCGACGTCGAACGCAGCGCCGGCATCGATCTGCGACTTCATGGCGGCAGCGGGCCCGATGGTGAAAACGAGTTTGTTGCCCGTCGCTTTTTCGAATTGCGGGCCTAGCTCATCGAGCACGGCCTTCAGGGCGGTCGAACTGAAAACCTTGAGGTCGGCGGCCTGCGCCTGCGCCGCCGCGAAGGCCAAGATCAAGCCAGCAAGCGCGGCGATCCCGCGACGAATACCCATGGCGCCCTCCCCTTTGCCGGTTTCGATGACCGGCTATTGGGAAGCAAGCTTAGCGATAGATGCCGGCGATCGCCAGGAATTCGGCGGCATCGAGGCTCGCGCCGCCGACCAGAGCGCCGCCGACATTTTCGACCGTGAGCAGTGCTTTGGCGTTCGCGGGCTTGACCGAGCCGCCGTAGAGGATGCGCACGTCGTGTCCGGCCTCGCCGAAGCGCACGCACAAACGGGCGCGGATGAAATCATGGATGTCGCCGATATCGCTTGGCGTCGGTGTCCGTCCGCTGCCGATCGCCCATACCGGCTCATAGGCGACGACAACATTGGCCGCCGCGTCCGGATCGGTTTCCGGCAGCGATCCGTCGAGCTGGTGGCCGATGACGTGACGCGTCTGACCGGCATCGCGCTCTTCGCGCATTTCTCCGACACAGATGATCGCCATGAGGCCGGCGCGATGCGCCGCCAGCGCTTTGGCGCGGACCATAGCATCGGTTTCGCCATGATCGCGGCGGCGTTCGGAATGGCCGACGATCACCGCTTGCGCGCCGGCATCACGCAGCATTTCGGCGGCAATGTCGCCGGTATGCGCGCCCGCAGCGAGCGGATGGCAATCCTGGCCGCCGATGGCGACCGGCGTTCCAACCGCGGCCTTGGCGAAGCTCGCGATCAGCGTCGCCGGCGGACAGACCATGACATCGACCTTGGCCGCGCTTTGCGCGAGCGAACGCGCGCCGGCAATGATTTTTTGCAATTCGCCGATCGAGGCCGAAAGCCCGTTCATTTTCCAATTGCCTGCGACCAGCGGACGGCGCGCCATCGTGTCGGCTCAGTTAAATCGGGTCATTGCCATGCGACAAAGAGGCGTTAGCAGAGCCATTGCAGCGGGAAAAGGGGCGTTTTAGCAATAAAACCCGTCGGTTGCGGCGTGCCGCCACGCTCCTTATAGTGCGCCGCTTTCCGCCATTCCAACAGTTTGGACTTGAGCGCCTGACCCATGCTACGCGGCATCCGTAAAGTCTCCGAAAATTGGCTCGGCCGCACCGTCATGGCCGTGGTCATGACCGCGCTCGCCGGCAGCTTCGCGATCTGGGGCATCAACGATATTTTTCATGGCTTCGGCCAAGGGACCTTGGCGAGCATCGGCAAGACCGAAATCTCGACCGACCAGTTCCGGCAGACCTACAACGACCGTTTGCAGCAGATCGGCCGCCAGCTTGGCCATCCGCTGCCGGCCGACCAGGCTAGCGCGCTCGGCCTCGATCGCCAGGTGCTCAGTGAAATGATCGCCCAGGCCGGGCTCGACCAGCAGGCCAAGAAGATGGGCCTCGGCCTTTCCAATAGCGAGATTTCCCGTGACATCACGTCTAATCCGCAGCTGCAGGACGAGCACGGCCAATTCGACCGCGCCCGGTTCGAAATGCTGCTGCAGAACATGGGCATGTCCGAGCAGAGCTTTCTCGCATCGCAGCAGCAGAACGTGCTGCGCCGCCAGTTGGTCGACACCGTTTCCGGCGATATCACCCTGCCGCAGGCTTGGCTCGACGCCATCAATCAGTTCCAAAATCAGGAGCGCAGCATCCAATACGTGTCGCTCGGACCGGCGCAGGCCGGCGACATCCCGCAGCCGACCGACGATCAGCTGAGCAAGTATTTCGACGATCGCAAAATCCTGTTCCGGGCGCCGGAATACCGCAAAATCGATACCGTCACGGTGACGCCGGCGGCGCTGGCGCAATGGATGCAGGTGTCGGACGACGACATCAAAAAGACCTATGACGAGCAGCAGGCGAGCTTCGTCACGCCCGAAAAGCGCGATGTCGAGCAGATCGTGTTTCCGCAAATGGCCGATGCGCAAGCCGCCGCCGACCGCATCAAGAGCGGCACGAGCTTTGCCGACATCGCCAAGGAACGCGGCTTGAAACCGCAGGACATCGATCTCGGCACCGTGGCCAAAGCGAGCATGGTCGATCCGAAAGTGGCCGATGCCGCCTTCTCGCTCAAGGAGGGCGAGGTGAGCGCGCCGGTGCAGACGCAGTTCGGCGCGGTGCTGGTCACCGTCCTTAAGATCGAGCCGTCGACGACAAAGTCGCTCGCCGAAGCGACGCCGCAGCTGCGCAATCAGATTGCGCTCGATCGCGCCAAGAAGCAGGTCCAGGATCTGCACGACAAGATCGAAGACGATCGCGCCGGCGGCAGCACGCTCGAAGAGGCGGCGCAGAAAGAAAAACTGCCCGTCGTCGCCTTCGACGTGGACCGTTCCGGCCGCGATCCCGACGGCAAGCTCGCCGTCCTGCCGCGCGGCCCCGATATCGTCAGCGGCGCGTTTGCGTCCGACGTCGGCGTCGACAATGACCCGATCGACGTCGACGGCGGCTATGTCTGGTATGACGTCGCCGCCATCACTCCGGCGCGCGACCGCACGCTCGACGAAGTCAAAGGCCAGGTGACACAGCGCTGGCGCGACGATCAAATCGCCTCGCGCCTGAAGGCCAAAGCGGCCGATCTGCTCGACAAGCTCAAGGGCGGCAACCCGTTCGCCACGCTTGCCGCCGCCGACAATCTCAAGATCGAGACCGCGAGTGATTTAAAGCGCGGCGGGTCGAGCGGCGACATTTCACCGAATATGACGCAAGAGATCTTTCACACCGCGAAAGATGCTTTCGGCAGCAGCGTCGGCGCCAATCCGACGCAATGGATCGTCTTTCAGGTGACCGATATCAAGACGCCGAAACTCGACGCCAATTCGCCGGACGGCAAGCACATCGAGGACACCCTTCGCAATCAACTGTCCGATGATTTGATCGGGCAGTATGTCGGGTGGCTGGAAAACGACCTCGGGACGACCGTAAATCCGTCGGTGCTGGCTCAGGCGATGGGTAACCGCACGCCGGACACCAATTAACAATGCATATCGAGCCTTCGGCGGAGTCCTTCGCCACGCACTACGCGGTCGGCGAGCCGCAGGTAGTGTGGACGACGCTCGTCGCCGACCTGGAAACGCCGGTCTCGGCTTATCTCAAAGTCGCCGGCTCCCGGCCGGAAGGCTCGGCGCCGATGAGCTTCCTGTTGGAATCGGTTGAGGGCGGCGCCGTGCGCGGCCGCTATTCGATCATCGGTCTCGACCCGGACGTCATCTTCCGCGTCGCCGGCAAAAATGCCGAGATCAACCGCACGGTCCAGACCGACCCGGCGGCCTTCGTGCCAATCGAGAATGCGCCGCTCGCCGCGCTGCGCGAGCTCATTGACGAAAGCCGCATCGCGCTGCCCCCTTCGCTGGCGCCGATGACGGCGAGCGTATTTGGCTATCTCGGCTACGACATGGTGCGGCTGATGGAAGATCTGCCGCCACCGGGGCCGGACCCTATCGGCATTCCCGATGCGATGCTGCTGCGTCCGACAGTTGTGGTCGTTTTCGACGCGGTCAAGGACACCATAACCGTTGTCACGCCGGTGCGGACCCATCCTGGCGTGACCGCAAAAGCGGCATTGGCGCGCGCGGAAGAGCGGCTCTCCGCCGTCGTCGACGCGCTCGACCGGCCGCTCGACAAATCGGCGACCGACGTCGATGCCGGTCCGCTCGACGTCAAACCGCGCTCGAACACCACGCCCGACGAGTTCAAACAGATGGTGATGCGCGCCAAGGACTATATCGCTGCCGGCGATGTTTTTCAGGTCGTGCTGTCGCAGCGCTTCGAGGCGCCGTTCAAGCTGCCACCGTTTTCACTTTACCGGGCGCTGCGCCGCGTCAATCCCTCGCCCTATCTGTTCTTTCTCGATTTCGGCACCTTCGCCGTCGCCGGATCGAGTCCGGAAATCCTGGTCAAGACGAAGAACGGCATCGTCACCGTGCGCCCCATCGCCGGCACGCGACCGCGGGGCGCGACGCCCCATGACGATGCGGCTCTCGAAGCAGAGCTCCTGGCCGACCCCAAGGAGCGTGCCGAGCATTTGATGCTGCTCGATCTCGGGCGCAACGACGTCGGCCGCGTCGCCGAAATCGGCACGGTGGAAGTCACCGACCAGTTCTTCATCGAGCGCTACAGCCAGGTGATGCATATCGTCTCCAATGTCGAGGGCAAATTGCGCCGCGACCGCGACGCCATCGATGCGCTCGCAGCCGGCTTTCCCGCCGGCACCGTATCCGGCGCACCGAAGGTGCGCGCCATGCAAATCATCGACGAATTGGAAAAGGAGAAACGCGCGCTCTATGCCGGCTGCGTCGGTTATTTCTCCGCCGGCGAGGAAATGGATACGTGCATCGTGCTGCGCACCGCGCTGATCAAGGACGGCACCATGTATGTGCAAGCCGGCGCCGGCATCGTCGCCGACAGCGATCCCCGCTTTGAGCAGCAGGAATGCATCAACAAGGCCGCGGCCCTATTTCGCGCCGCCGAAGAAGCCAAGCGCTTCGCCTCCGCCGCGCGGCGCGGACATTAGAGAAGCCGCGGCCGCTCACCACCTCATGTTGACGTTCTTCACTTGGGTGTAGCTGAGGATCTCCTCGAAGCACTCCTCCTCGCCGATGCCGCTCTGCTTCCAGCCGTCATAGGGCGCGCCGATGTAGCGGCCGTTCGAATTGATCCAGACATAGCCGGCTTCGACCCGTTCAGCGGTTTCCATCGCGGCCGACCCTGCCTGTACCACTCTCAAGCCTGAAGGCGCCGGTGACGCAGCCGCTGCCCGACGGCACCCCTAATGATCCCCGTCTGGTCAACGCCGTGCTTGAGACCTTCCTGCAGCAAGCCAATGTTGGCTGCATCGAATGCCATCAATACGCGGCTACCGCGGCATCCGGCGGCAGTAAACCGACCGACTACGCCGGCTACAGTTTCATGTTCGGGCGCGCCAGCGCGCCCCAGTAAACGCCGACATTTTGTGCGGCCCTCTTCGCGCCTCGATCGAACGATCGGTGCGAAAAGCGCCGCACAGTCAGACGGCAATGTGGTCTTGTCAGGCCCCGAACCAGTTGGGGTGCTCCGTAATCGCCATGACACCACATGCGAACATCAGCACGCAGATGGTCCAGAGCAGGAGCGAGACATAGCTTTCATCGGTCATGATGCGTGCCGATGCAATCCATATGCCAATTGGCGGCCGCCCCGTGCTCCATCGCTTCGTCTCGCGCTCGGATTGAAACTGTGAGCTCGACCGAATCGATCAACACCGTGCGGCTACGTATTTTCCGCAACTGCTTCAAATACGACAAAGTTCCAAATATTTTATTGCTGCCGCGCGACATCGCAGCGACAAGCGTCCCAGCCGCGCCTCGCCCCGCCCGCAGCACTACTTCACGTTGGGATAAAGTCCCAACTCTTTCACCGCGGCGAGACCCTCGTCGCGGTCGGTGACGAGCTCCTTGGCGAACTGGTCCGGCGCGTTGAACACCGGCGCCAGACCGCGGCTGAATAGAAACTTCTGCTGAAAATCCGGCTTGGCGCCAATCGCGGCGATCGCTTTGTACAGCTTGTCGACGATCGGTTTCGGCGTGCCGGCCGGCGCATAGATGCCGAAGAAGGTCGCGTCGATATGCTTGGTGTAGCCGACCTCCTTGAAGGTCGGAATGTCCGGCGCGAGCGGCGAGCGCGTATCGCCGTCGACGGCGAGGCCGACGATTTTCCCGGCTCGGATAAACGAAACTAGGTTGCCGATGCCGAAAATGGCAATCTGCGTCGTGCCAGTGAGCATGCTGTTCACGGCGTCGCCGCCGCCTTTGAACGGGACGCGCACGATGTCGGTGCCGTTCGTATTATTGAACTCTTGCATGAAGGCGACCTTCGACAGTGAAGGCGCCATGTAGTTGAACGCGCTGGGCTTGGATTTGGCGACTTTCGCCAGATCAGCGAAAGATTTGACATTGAGAGAGGCGTCGACCGCAAACACCTGCGTCAGGTAATAGGCCCTGGTGATTGGCTCTAGGCTTTTTGCCGGATCGAAATCCGAGTTGGGCTGGATGACCGGGTTGATGGTGACGGTCTCGCCGGGAAGGATGCAGATGGTGTAACCGTCCGGCGGCGCCGCCGCGCAGGCTTGGGCGCCGATAGTGCCTTCGGCGCCAGCGCGATCCTCGACCACGATCGAGGTGCCAAGCGCCGGACCGAGCTGGTCGGCAAGGGCGCGCATGAACAGGTCGCTCAGGCCGCCCGGGCCCTGCGACGCGATCGCCTTGATCGGCCGGGTCGGATAGGTCTGCGCCACCGCTGGCAGAGGCAGCAAAACGAGTGCAAGCAGTGCGAGAATAGAGCGGCGCATGTGATTTCCTCGGCGATGATTTATTGTCGTTGCGCCGGAGAATGCCGCACCATGCCGCATGCCGGCAAGCGGCTTAAGCATACAGGATAAGCTCGACGTTGCGCCGCAATGCGGCGCGTCCATAGGGAGGAAACGCGTGGCGGATTATGCGATGAAGGTCGAAAAAGGCATCACGGTGCGGATGCGCGACGGCATTCGCATCTCGCTCTGCGTCTACCGCCCCGACGCCCCTGGCCGTTTTCCCGCGTTGTTTGCAGCCTCGCCCTATCAATACGAAATGGACGACGTGCCGGCCTATCCGCTGTTCTTGTGGCGCGAGACCGGTCCGGTTGAATGGTATGTCGGGCACGGCTACGCTTACGTCCACGCCGACGTGCGCGGCTCGGGGCGCTCCGAAGGCGAGTTCGAGTTCATGGGGCTCAACGAGCAACGGGACTACGTCGAGCTGATCGACTGGATCGTGCAGCAGCCGTGGTGCAACGGCCGCGTCGGAGGCATCGGCCAGTCCTATTACGCGATGGCGCAGTGGCTGATGGCGACCTACAACCCGCCCGGCTTGGCTTGCATCGCGCCTTATGACGGCCTGGTCGATCAGTATCGCGGCTCGAATTATCACGGCGGCATCTACTGCTCGTATCGCTCGGTCTGGTACACTTCGCTGCGCACCGACAATCAGCATCGTCTCGCCGGTGGGCATGGCCGGCCGCCGATGAAATTCGATCTGGTCGGCGCCATCATCGAGCATGCGCTGGACGACGAGTTCTGGCGTCAGCGCTCGCCCTATTGGCGGCTCGATCAAATCAAATGCCCGGTGCTATCGATCGGCCATTGGGGCAAAATGGGCTTGCACCTGCGTGGCAACATCCTCGGCTACGAAGAGGTCACGGCGCCCAAGAAGCTCGTCGTTACTGGCGCGCGCAATACGTTCGAAGCGCACCGGATGTTCGACCAGATCGAATTCCACGAAAACGAGCTCTTGCCGTTCTACGATCTGCATCTGAAGGGCGCCAATAACGGCTTCATGGACACCGAACCGGTGAGGCTCTACGTCCGCGCCGCCAATGCGTGGCGGGCCGAACAGGAATGGCCGCCGCAGCGCACGGTGCCTGTCACCTATTATCTGCGCAAAGGTCCGTCGGGCAGCGTTACCTCGCTCAACGACGGCGGACTGTCGACCGAAACACCGGCGCTGAACGAAGCACCGACGAGTTACACCTATCCGGATTGGGAATGGGTCAACGGCGTCGCGGTCATCGGCCCCGACGGGCGGGTCGATCCGCCGCGGCGCGTGCTCACCTTTACCACTGCGCCGCTGACCGCAGATCTCGAAGTGATCGGGCCGATCGTGCTCAAGCTCTATGCATCGTCGACTGCGATCGATACGCAATTCATCGTCAAGCTCACCGACCAGTACCCGCAAGATGCCGCGGCGCGCGCCAAAGGCGAGCAGCCAAGCTATACGCCGGTATCGAAAGGCTGGCTGAAAGCCTCGCACCGCGAAAAAGACGCGGCGCGCTCAACGCCGCAGCGGCCGTTCTACACTCACACCAACCCGCAGCCGCTCACGCCCGGCGAGATTTACGCGTTCGACATCGAAGTGTTGCCGATCGCTTATCTCTTCAAGAAGGGCCACCGCATCCGGCTCGAACTCGCCAACGGCGACTTGCCGGCGACCGACGGCGTGTTCTCGCACCCCTATCATCCGTCGTTGATGGGCACCGACACTATCCATCACGACGCGACGCACGTGTCGGCGCTGGTTCTTCCGCTGATGGAAACCGGATGATCGGCGCCGCCGCGCGCCGAACGCGCCTTACGCGGCGCGATCGAATTTTTGCTCGAGCGGAGCGTGGCGGAGCGATGCCTGTCTCTTCCCAGGCGCCGTAAAGACGCAGCCGCAATAAATCCACGCCACCATGGCGGCGAGAATGAACCAGAGCACCACATCGACAGCCATGCTGTCCTCCATGGCCGCCCCCGGCCACTTGATTTAATCACGCACCGGCCGCAGCGGTTCATGGCTTAATGTCGCAGGACCTCGGCATTAATGTCGCAGGCGAATTGCCGACGGCATTTCCTATGCGTCGGTCCCTGCCTGCCTCGAGGTCCCCCAAAAAAGCAAAAACCGCCGGAGCGGCCGGCGGCTTCGTCGATCAAATCCAGGCAAGCCAAACTGGTCGCGCGCCAGCCGGCGCGCGAGCCAATCGAGTGCGAAATACCCGAAAATACGATCGTCGCGGTTATGAAGCGCTGGCGCGCTTCACGTCACTTGGGCATCGGGGCGACGAGCGCGTAACAGGCCGAATACACCGAGCCGTCGAGGTTATAGCACGACACGCACTTGCAGCCATTGGCGCCCGTGCACGACGCGATCATCTTGTGATGCAGCATGATCCGCGCGTGGTTGTTTACGGATGTTCCGACGGCACAAGCCGGGAAAGCCGCGAAGGCTGATCCGGAAAAGGCAACGCCAGACAACGCGAGCGCGAGACCAACCGAGAGTCCGAAACGGCGCATAAGTCCCTCCACCTCTTGAAAGACACCCTAGGAAGTAGCCCCTGGGGGAACGCGGCAGTCTCACACACATGAAAACGCCGCGCAAGATTATACCGTCGCTATGCGCGCCATTTTTGTAAGGCCTCCAATGGCTTCAGTTGTACCGCCTAGCCGATCGCTCGCCACCTCGCTGCATCACGGCGGTAACACGTTACAGCGGCGGCGATGGCGCTTGGCTGGATGACACGCCGGGGCGTCATCCGCCCAAGGCGACGAATTTGTAGCCATCGCCCCAACGCCGGACGCGTCCGAGCGAGGGCGTCGGGAAATGGCTGGCGCACATAACCGTCGGCTCTTCGCAAAAGCGGTCAAAGATCTCACGCCGCGTCACGCCGGCCTGGGGCGAATTGTAGTCCGACATCATGCCGATCTCAGGGTATTTGCCCTGCAGCGGGGAATGGATCATATCGCCGGTGATCAGCGCATCCTCGCCGCTGCTGCCGACCAGCACGGAGAAGTGGTCGATGGTGTGGCCCGGCGTCGGAATGAACCGCACCGTCTCGTTAAAGGCAAAATCGCTTTTGACGACCTGCTCGCGCTTGGCGGCGATGATCGGCAGCACCGAATTGGTGATCCACGGCACGCTTGCCGGGTTCTCCTTCTCGCGTGCCGTCCAGTGCGCGAGTTCGCGGTCGGCCATAATGTACTTCGCCTTCGGGAAAGTGGGCACCCAACGGCCATTATCGAGGCGGGTATTCCATCCGACATGATCGCCGTGCAAATGCGTGCACATCACATAGTCGATGTCGTTCACGGTGAGGCCGATGCCGGCGAGGCCCTTCTCGAAGCGGTCACTGTTCATCATGTTCCAGAACGGCCGCGTCGGCCGCGACTTATGATTGCCGACGCAGGCATCGATCAAAATGTTGTGGTGCGGCGTCTTGATGACGAAGCTTTGGATGCAAAGCATGAGCATGTTATTGGCGTCGACGAATGTCGGTTGCAGCCATGAGCGGTTTTCCTCGAACAGCTCCTTGGTGAGCGAGGGAAAAAATCCGAATAGCTCGAAAAATCCGCCTTGCTGCTCGACGACCGGATGAATGGTGGCGTCCTTAAGCGTGATCGGCCAAGCTGCAGTCGACATGAGTGCGTTTCCTCGGGCTGGGGTGGCTAGTCGAATCTTACCGGCGCGGCGCAGCGAAGCAACTCCGCCACTGGCGAAGCGCACGCCGATGCCTTCCGCACGGCTATTTTGCCGATTTCGGCCGCCGCAACGCCCTCGCCCGGGCGACGGGCGCTATTCGGCGGCGATAAGCTTGTTTTCGAGGAGCGCCGAATTCTGTCTGGCGACGAAGTCTTCTTCCAATTCCGCCAGGATGACGTAGTTCTTGGCGAGCAGCCGATAGCAATCGCCGAACTTCAGGGACGCACTATCCTTGGCCGCCTGTTGGCATTTGGCCGCTTGGCGCCGCAACTCGCGCGCTCTCACCAAGTGATCGAGCATAGGACGCTTACCCACTGACCAAGCACCAACCATTCGCACTGACCACTCACCCACCCATTCGGCGCGACATTGCGCGGATGCGGATGAAGGGTCAAAGCGGCAATGTTCCGGGCTGTGGAAAACTCCGCGAATGCGGCGGTCGTGGCGGCATCGGTGTCGTCGTGAGCGACTTACGCCGCTGGGAACGTTCAACGCCGCTACCGTGCAACGCTACCGAACGACCGCGTCAGGCGTCGCCGCAATCACTTCTTCTCTGCCGGATCGCGGTGAATCGGATCCACCCACAGTACCGTCTCCGGCTTCTCCACCGGCTCAATGTCGAGATTGATCGCAATCGCCTCGCCGTCGCTGCGCACCAGCACACATTCCAGGATCTGGTCGGGACTGGCGTTGATCTCCTGATGCGGCACGTAAGGCGGGATGAAAATGAAATCGCCCGGACCCGCCTCGGCGGTGAATTGCAGATGCTCGCCCCAGCGCATGCGCGCCTTGCCGCGCACAACATAGATGATGCTTTCGAGATGGCCGTGATGATGCGCGCCCGTCTTGGCATCCGGCTTGATCGTCACCGTGCCGGCCCACAGTTTCTGCGCGCCGACGCGGGCGAAATTGATCGCCGCCTTGCGGTCCATGCCCGGCGTCGACGGCACGTTGGGATCGAGCTGGTTGCCGGGAATGACACGCACGCCGTCGTGCTTCCAGCGATCCGAGACCGAGGGAGGAGGATGATGGTGGGTGTCGTTCATACGGCCTGATATCATGAAAACAAGGCGCGTGCTGCGGTTCCCGAAGCGCAAAGCTGGCGAAAATTTGCCTCAACTCGGCGAGGAATGATTTCTTGACAATTCAACTGATCGGTCCAGAATTTCCCGGTACCCTTTCTGACACGGAGGTTTCAATGCTTCCACCGGGTCAAGGAGCCGCGATGATTGTTGCGTGACCGGTTCGGGTCGCAACATAGCGGCAAGTCCACGAACGGTTCGCCGGGCGCGACTTTCGCGGGTCGTATCAGTCAGGCAAGACCCCACTTCAGTCGCCCCGGCGTGCATTTTTTTCACCCAATCATTCTCGCAGCGAGTCGCGCCGTGCGTGGATTTCACTTCCGTGGGCATAACGAATCGTAGGCGCAAGTACCTATGCCTGTGACCTATGTCTGTGGATTGAGTGTGCCGCCGAGTTGACCCCCATTCGCCCATTTGATCCGCTGCACCGGGGCAATACCGGCAGTTGCCGGCGCGGGGTTGGCGCATGCAAAATCGTAACGGCGGCAAGCCGCGTAAGCTTGTCGTGACCTTGGTCGTCGCCGCCGTGTTCTTCTGGGCGCCGTCGATCATCCCGGTCAGAGCCTCTCCGCCGATCGGGACCTGCGGCATCATTCCGGTGACCTGGCAAACCGCCGATACCGCCTATGCGTTCCCCCTCGTGGTGCCCTGCCCTCCAATCCACACGCCGACGCCGTGGCCGGTCATCATCGGCATGCTGAGCGCGGTCAGCGTGATCGTGAATGCGGCGATCATCAGCCAGACCCAGTGCCGGGAAGCAGGAAGCGTGGTCGTCGATTTTCCTGCCGTTTGCCGGCATGTTATGGGATCAGCACATCAACAAGTGCCACCACTGAATTAACACCCGACGGCGCTCACGTGGTTTCACGCTCATAAGCTGACGTTGGTCGCGCGCAATCGCCGCGCCATGGTCCGCATCATGTTCAAGGCGAAATGCGGCGTGTTGCTGATCAGGAATAGAAACTGCTTCTCGCTAATCGGCACGATCTTCACGTCCGTCGCAGCCACGGCCGTCGCGCTGCGCGGCGCGGCATCGATAAGCGCCATCTCGCCGAAAATGCCGT
The DNA here is from genome assembly GCA_963731805.1 of uncultured Alphaproteobacteria bacterium. Classification (GTDB taxonomy): domain Bacteria; phylum Pseudomonadota; class Alphaproteobacteria; order Rhizobiales; family Xanthobacteraceae; genus BOG-931. The sequence goes on along the minus strand of CAVSWY010000017.1, from coordinate 70,074 downwards.
ATTGGGGCACTGTCTCCAGCAGGCGATTACCGAGGCGGATCTCGACTTCGCCGCTCTGAACGATGAACAATTCCCGCGCGTCATCCCCCTGTATGAAGATGACCTCGCCGGCCTTGAATTCGCGCGCAGGCGAGCCCGTGCCCGCCAAGATCCTGAAATCGACTGGTGTATCCGCCATGTCAGCCATCCTGTCGTCAGTTAAGCGTAACACATGCGATCCCGCCAGAGTGCAGCCGCCCTCACTCCCGTCGTCGTCGCCGCCTGGCGATCGCTCCGGGCGTCGCCGGCATATCGAGTTGCGCCGACAGAGACGGCCAACCTATCTTATGCAATTCCTACCAGAAGCTCGAACATTCGGAGCCAAGGCCGTTGAGGATCGACTCGCAGCGCATGCCGCGATGATTGATCCACGTCGCATTGTTGTCGCGCATGGTATTCAAGTAAGTCCAGCCCTGGCCCTTCAGGCAGCTCTTGTATCGCGCCGACGTCGGTACGCCGTTTTGATCCGGGCCTACTTTCGCATCGCAATATTGGGCCGAGGCATGAAGCTCGGCGTCGCCTCGCGGCGGGTTGGAAGCCCAGCGCGATGTATCGGCGTGCGCGGCCGCAGCCCCGACAACCAACATGGCCGTCACCAGCAAAAAGCGTTTCATGATGAATCCTCCAACTTGAGCGCGTTACCTCCATGGATCGCGCGCCGGAGATTCACCGGTTCAAAAAGACGGGATTACAAATTGGACAGGCGTGCGAAGCAGCAGCGTCTTACTCCCCGCCGTTGTCGCCCTCGCCGTCGCCTTCCTCGGAGAGCCGCTCCACCGACGCCACCTTCTCGCCCTCGCCGGTCGAGAACACGATGACGCCCTGCGTCGAGCGCCCGGCGATGCGGATGCCGTCGACCGGGCAGCGGATCAATTGGCCGCCGTCGGTAACCAGCATGATCTGATCGCTCTCCTCGATCGGAAATGACGCGACCAGCCGGCCGTTCTTCTCGGTGATCGCCATGGCGACGATGCCTTTGCCGCCGCGGCCGGTGGTGCGGTACTCGTAAGACGAGGTGCGCTTGCCGAAGCCTCTTTCGGAAATCGTCAGTACGAATTGCTCGGCGGCCGACAATTCCACATAGCGGGTCTGCCCCAGTTCGATTGCGCCCGCAGCCTCCTCGCCGTCGCCATTGCCGCCGTTCTCTTCCGCCTCACCGTTCGTCCCGCGACGTACCGCATTGGCGCGTTTAAGATAGGCGGCGCGTTCTTCAGCGCTCACCTCGACATGGCGGAGGATCGACAGCGAGATCACTTTGTCGCCGTCAGGAAGAGCGATACCGCGCACGCCCATCGACGTGCGGCCCTGGAACACCCGCACGTCGGTGACGGCAAAACGGATGCACTGCCCGGCCGCCGAAGTCAGCAGCACGTCGTCGTCTTCCTTGCAGATCTGCACGTCGACGATGGCGTCGCCGTCGTCGAGCTTCATGGCGATGATGCCGGAGCGGCGCACGTCCGAAAAATCCGACAGCTTGTTGCGCCGCACCGTGCCACGCGTGGTGGCGAACATCACGTCGAGCTTGTCCCAGGTCTTCTCGTCCTCGGGCAGCGGCATGATGGTGGTGATGTTCTCGCCCTGCTCGAGCGGCAGGATGTTGATCAAGGCCTTGCCGCGCGCCTGCGGCGCGGCTAGCGGCAGCCGCCAGACCTTTTCCTTGTAAACCTGGCCGCGCGAGGAGAAGAACAGCACCGGCGTATGCGTCGAGGCGACGAACAGCCGGGTGACGAAATCCTCTTCGCGCGTCTGCATGCCGGCGCGGCCCTTGCCGCCGCGCTTTTGCGCGCGATAGGTCGACAGCGGCACGCGCTTGACGTAGCCGGCATGCGAGACGGTGACGACCATGTCCTCGCGCTGGATCAGGTCCTCATCTTCCATCTCGCCTTCTTGGTCGATGATCACGGTGCGCCGCGGGGTGGCGAACTCGTTTTTGATCGAGACCAATTCTTCTTTGACGATGGCCTGGATGCGGGCGCGCGAGCGCAAAATAGCGAGATAATCGGCGATCTCGTCCGCAAGCTTGTCGAGCTCGGCCTTGATCTCATCGCGGCCGAGCGCGGTGAGCCGTTGCAGGCGGAGATCGAGAATGGCTTTGGCCTGTTCGGCCGACAGCTTGGTCGTGCCTTGCGGCGACACGATGTGGCGTGGATCGTCGATCAGCGTGACCATGGCGGCGACGTCGCGCGCCGGCCAGTCGCGCTCCATCAATTGCTCGCGCGCCTCATTGGCATCCTTGGCGGCGCGGATCAGTTTGATCACCTCGTCGATATTGGCCACCGCGATGGCCAAGCCCACCAGCACATGGGCGCGGTCGCGCGCCTTGCCGAGGAGATGCTTGGTGCGCCGATAAACAACCTGCTCGCGGAACGCCAGGAACAGCGTGAGCAGGTCCTTCAGGTTCAATAGCAGCGGCCGGCCGTTGTCGAGCCCGACCATGTTGGCGCCGAACGACGATTGCAGCGCCGTGAAGCGATAAAGCTGGTTGAGCACGACGTCCGGCACCGCGTCGCGGCGCATTTCGATCACGACGCGGAAGCCGTCGCGGTCGGATTCGTCACGCAACGCACCGATACCTTCGAGCTTCTTGTCGCGCACCAGTTCGCCGATGCGCTCGACCAGATGCGCTTTGTTGACCTGGTAGGGAATTTCGCTGATGACGATGGCCTCGCGCTCGCCGCGCAATGTCTCGAATTCGACCTTGCCGCGCATGACGATGGAGCCGCGGCCAAGATGATAGGCGGCGCGGATGCCTTGGCGGCCGAGAATAATGCCGCCGGTCGGGAAATCCGGTCCCGGCACGATCGCGATCAGATCTTCGATCGACAGCGCCGGGTTTTCGATCAGCGCCACGCAAGCATCGATTACCTCGCCCAAATTATGCGGCGGGATATTCGTCGCCATGCCGACCGCGATGCCGCCGGCGCCATTGACCAGCAGATTGGGAAAACGCGCCGGCAGCGCAACCGGCTCGCGCTCGGTATTGTCGTAGTTTTCCTGGAAGTCAACCGTATCCTTATCGAGATCGTCGACCAGCGCTTGCGCAACCTTCTCCAGCCGCACTTCGGTGTAGCGCATGGCTGCCGGCGCATCGCCGTCAACCGAACCGAAATTGCCCTGGCCGTCGATCAGCGGCAGGCGCATGGAAAAATCCTGCGCCATGCGAACCAGCGCGTCATAGATCGACTGATCGCCGTGCGGATGATATTTACCGATGACGTCGCCGACGACGCGCGCCGATTTGCGATACGGCCTGTTCCATTCGTAGCCGTTCTCGTGCATCGAATAGAGGATGCGGCGATGCACCGGCTTCAATCCGTCGCGCGCGTCGGGCAACGCCCGCGCCACGATTACGCTCATGGCGTAATCGAGGTAGCTCTTCTTCATCTCCTCGGTGATCGACACCGGGCGAATATCGGACGGCCCGCCGTCGCTCGGCGGGGGATTATCCTGGTCTGACACTTATGAATCCTGCACGAATCGCGTGGAAATTTTATAGCCGATCAGACCCTTGAGGGCCACCTTTATCGGCAGTCGATAGATGGTATTTTTCGATTTATTTTCAAGGCCTTATTGGGACAATTTACGCCCCCTTGGACACCCGGCCAGAGCCAAGCTGGAACTCAGCTTCAGCGATGCTGGTGCGGTCACGCCCAGTGCCTATGATGCGTATGGAAAAAATGCGAACGGAGGAGACCCCTTATGGTTCAGCTTGCCGACGGCGATATCAGGACCCGTGAGGTGCTCGCCTGGAAAGGCGTGCACGTGCTGCACTTTGCAGGCTCGTCGTGTTCGCAAAAATTGCGCATCTTTCTCAACCTCAAAGGCATACCGTGGCACTCGCATCCGGTCGATCTGCCGAACCACGAGAACATGCAGCCGTGGTTTCTTGGCATCAATCCGCGCGGGCTGGTGCCGGTCTTGGTCGATGACGGCGCCGTGCACATCGAGAGCAACGACATCATTCAATATCTCGAAAAGAAGTTTCCGGCGCCCAAACTCGTTCCCGCCGGCCATGAGAACGAGGTCGCGGCGCTGCTCAAGCACGAAGACGATCTGCACCTCGATTTGCGCACGCTGAGCTTCCGCTTCGTCTTTGCGCCACCCGGTCCGCCGAAGCCCGCAGCCGCGCTGGAGAGTTACAAGGCGAACGGCGCGGGCACGGTGCAGGGCCTCAAGGACCGCGAGAAGGACATTCAGATTGAATTCTGGCAGCGCGCCGCCAAGGAGGGCTTTACCGACGACCGGGCGCGCGCCTCAGCGCAAAAATTCCGCGCCGAATTCGACGCACTCGATAGGAAACTGGCGCAATACCCCTATCTGATGGGCAAGGATTTAAGCGTGCTCGATATCGCATGGTTCATCTACGAGCACCGGCTGTCGCTCGCCGGCTATCCCTTTGCGCGGCTGCATCCGCATGTCCATACCTGGGCCGAGACGCTTCGCGCCCGGCCGGAATTCGCCAAGGAGATCGGCCAGCTTCGTCATGCGCCGGAACAGCTCGACGCCATCCGCAGCGCGCAGGCGGGCAAGACACTGGAAGCGGTCGCGGGGTTCTGACCGCGGCTTTGACTGTGAGACTTCATGTTTGCCGAGTATGCCGTCTCCGCGCTGCTGACGCTGTTTGTCGTGGTCGATCCGATCGCGATGGCGCCGACCTTTCTGGTCGTGACCGAAGGCATGCCGCGCGCATCGCGGCAGAGCGTCGCCGTGCGCGCCAGCATTATTGCCGGCGTGATCCTGGTTGGCACCGCGCTGATCGGCGATTGGCTTCTCGCTACGCTGGAAATCTCGCTGTCGGCGTTCCGTATCGCCGGCGGACTGCTGCTGTTCTGGATTGCCGCCGAGATGGTGTTCGGAGTGCGCAGTCAGCACGAGGGCGAAGAGGCCGAACAGGCGCTGGAGGAACGCGTGCGCAACATAGCCGCTTTCCCGCTGGCGATCCCGCTGCTCGCCGGGCCGGGCGCCATCACCGCCACTTTGCTGCTCGCCACCCGCGCCGGCGGCAATATGACCCTGATTGGAATTCTCATTGGCGTCGTGCTGCTTATCGCTCTTTCTTGCTGGATCACGTTCGTTTCCGCTGAGCGCATCAGCGGGCTTCTCGGCAAGACCGGCAATATCGTGCTGTCGCGGCTTCTCGGCGTGCTGTTGGCGGCATTGGCGGTGCAATATGTGGTCGACGGCATTCGTTCGATTTTGAGCAATTGATCCGCAGTCTTACTGATTTCGGACGTTCACGATTTTGTTAGATGTGGGCGTGATCCCGAAAAATGAAACCAGTTTTCGGTGAAGGTCGTACTCAGACGAAGAGCAGACCCATCCGCATTCGATCGAACTGGATCGGGGTCTAGCGCGCTACCGCGCAACTTTTCGCCTGTTAGTAAGCGTTGGAGTATGCGTCATGCCGATTTCCCCCGTCCCGCCTCCGGGCGCCAACCCGGCGAACTCGCAGAGCCTGGAATCACTCGCCCGACAGAAGAACGGCGTCAGCCACCCGCTGGCGGCCCCCTCTGTTCCGCCGAAAATCGATATCGCACCGGCGAATAATCAGCAGTCGAGCGTGTCGCCCACGGCGAACACGTATGGACCGATCGGAAGTAAGGTCAACAAAATGGCCTAAGCGCCGCGCCGGGCGCTCCTTACCCCGCAATTGCTTACACGTCCCACACCTCCAGGCGGCCACCGCTAAGTGTTCGTTAACCATAAGATTTCATGATCGCTTAGGACTTTCGGCTGGAGAAAAGCTATGCCCGTTCCGGGAATTGCTGCTGCCGCGACACCGCCGCTGCCGCTTCAACAATTGTCGCCAAGTGCCGGGCATCACAAGCATAACGGCAACAACGCGCCTTCGCTCAGCGACGTCGATGGTCAAAGCTCCACCCCCACGCCGCCGACCAATTCGACCGGCAGAATCGGCAGCGTGCTCGACATCAGAATATGATGCCGTTTTGCGTGCGCACGGCGGAGCCGCGCGACATTCCAGCGCTGATGCGGCTCAAACGTCTGTTGGCGGAAGGTGAAGACTCCGCTCACGCGGTGTGCGCCAGCGAAGCCCATTGGCTGCGTGACGGTTTCGGCCCCGAAGCCGGTTTTTCCGCTTTCGTCGCCGACCAGGGCGACGACGGCAGCGGCGACATCATCGGCATGGCAACATGCAGCCGGCGCAAGATCACCGGCTGGAACGGCCCGGTGATTTTCCTGCAGGACCTTTTCGTCGAGCCGGCGCATCGCGCGCACGGCGTGGCCCGCGCGCTGATGGCGCGGGTCGCGGCCTACGCGAACGAGCTCGGCAGCCCGATCATCGAATTGACCGTGCGCGCGGATAATCCCGCACAGCAATTCTACCTGCGCGCCGGTTTTCAACTGCTGCCGCAATGTCTGACTTACGTGCTGGCCGGGCCGGCGCTGACAGCGCTTGCGGCGCAGGACAGGACCATCGCGCCGGTGCGTTAAAGCATGAACCCGAAAAGTGGATGCCGGTTTTCGGAAAAGATCATGCTTAGACAAAAACTAGAGCCGGGTGTTTTGATTCCATAAAAACACCCGGCTCTAGCTATCGAGCCGTGGCTGCCAGATCATGAAAGCGAACGCCGCGAGCATGCCGATCAGAATCGGACCGGCGAGCACGCACCAAATATGGAACAAACGCCGATAAGCGGCCGGCAACGGTGCGCTCGCCAGCGCCGCTTCACGGGTGAGGCTGCGGATGCGCATCTCGATCCACACCGCAGCGACCCAGCATGCCAGTATTGCCAAATAGAGCACGGTCGAAATCACGATCCAGAATTCGTACAGCGGCGACAGGCCGATGGCATAAGCCAGCGGGATGCCGCTGAGCGGTTGCAGCGCCATGGCGGCGGCTACCACCATCAGTTCGATCTTGACGACGAATTGCGACGTCAGCGCCACGACCGACGTATTGCGGGAGCGATGCGCGAGCAGCATGAAAATCGCCAGGCACAGCCAGGTGCCGAAGCTCATCGCGACGGCAAGCACGTGCACGAATTTGATGGTAAAGATCAGATCGAGCATGGCTGTCACAACCGTCGACGGTGCGTCGCCACGCCGAACTCGCCCATTTCAGATTCAGAACGGAATTTCGTCGTCCATATCAGCGCCAGAGCCGCCGCGCGATCCCGCACCCGCGGTAGCCGCCGCGACTTTGCGCGTCGGTCCGGGCGAGCCAAACTCGCCGCCCTCATCGGCGCCGAAATCGCCGCCGCTCCCACCGGCGCCCGCGCCGCCGGCACGGTCGAGCAAGGTCAGCTCGCCGCGAAAGCCTTGCAGCACCACCTCGGTCGAGTAGCGGTCCTGGCCGGATTGATCTTGCCACTTCCGCGTTTGCAGCGCGCCTTCGATGAAAACTTTCGAGCCTTTCTTGAGGTACTGCTCGGCGATCCGGCACAGGTTTTCGTTGAAGATGACAACGCGGTGCCACTCGGTCTTTTCGCGTCGCTCGCCGGTCGTCTTGTCTTTCCAAGAATCCGAGGTCGCGACGCGCAGATTGGCAATGGGCCGGCCGTCTTGAGTGCGCCGGATTTCCGGATCTGCGCCGAGATTGCCGACCAGAATGACTTTGTTGACGCTGCCTGCCATGACCTTACTCCGCTTCGCTAGCCTGCCTCTCAAGTGCAGCTAAACCGTGGTGCAGATAACGCGGGCGACGGCGGTCACCGCAAGAACCATCGGCGTTATCCACACCAGTCCCGCGGGACTGCACCCATGCCGGCGCTTTGTTCTCTTTTCGTTCTAGTCAAACCGCCTCGCAGATGCAAGAGGTGCCAAATCGACGATTATTGATGGCTGGAGCGTTGGCGTTTGCCGCCGCCGGGCAAGCATTCGCGGCAGAACTTCCGCAGCCGGCACCACCGCCGCAGGCACCTGTCGCTTACGTGCCCACCGTTGCCCCCGTCTACAACTGGGGCGGCATCTATTTCGGCGCCAACGGCGACTACGGATTTGGCAACAGCGATTGGAGCGACCCGAATAATCCGTCGGGTCTCGGTTCGACTGGCAATTTCAGCACAACCGGCTTCCTGGTCGGACCGACCGTCGGCGTGAATTTCCAAACCGACGCTTTCGTGTTCGGCATCGAAGGCGATTTTGACGCCTCATGGCTGGATGGAAAGTCCTCGAGCGCCTACTGCGGTGCCGTGATTGGATTTCCTGCCGGGCAATGCGAAACCAAGAATATGTAGCTTAGCACAGTTCGTGCTCGCGTCGGCTACGCAGCGGATCGCGTGCTGTTCTATGGCACTGCAGGCGGCGCGTTCGGCAATATTGAGACCGGAGCAAACGGCGGTTTCGTGAGTTCGACCAAGGTCGGCTGGACGGCCGGCGCCGGCGTCGAGGTGGCTTTCGCCGACAACTGGACGGCACGGGTCGAATACCTGTTTGTCGATCTGGAGAACGCCAACTGTAGCGCGGCCAATCCTTGCGGCGTGAATTTCGTTACCACCGGCCTCCCGGCGAACCAGACCGTCAAATTCGACGCCAACCTGATCCGCCTCGGAGTCGACTACAAGTTCCGCTGAGGAATCCGGCCAGAGCCTGAAACGCACGATCGGGGCCCGCCTGGCCCCGACTCGATATTCGCCGGACGGCCGCGCTCACTAATTCCGGTGGGCTGTTGTTTTTTTGCACTATCCAGGGCCGCCCAGAACCATTGTATTAGGGCATGAAACACGTAAACCTCGTGCCCTGCGGGGGGGTGGCGTATGAGGTCTATCGGTCCCGGATTGGTAGCGCTTGCGTTTGCGGCGATGGCCGTTGCCGCGCCGGTCCATGCTGCCGATTTACCGGTCGCGCCGGCCTACAATCCGCCCGCCCCGATGCCGCCCGCGATCTATAACTGGACCGGCTTCTATATCGGCGGCAATGTCGGCGCCGGCTTGTTGTCGGAGAATATGACGCCAACCGGCACCGCCGCCCTGGGGCTCACCCCCGTCTCCCCGTTCCATCCTTCAATCGTCGGTCTCGTCGGCGGTGCGCAGGCCGGGGTGGACTATCAATTCTCGTCCATTGTTGTCGGTGCGCAAGCCTCACTGAGCGACTCCTACCTCAAAGGCCAGAACACGCAGAATACGGTCGGCGGCGCCAGCCAGCTGCGGATGACGTCGGAGCCGACCTGGTTTGCCAGTGTGACCGGACGCCTCGGCTACGCCGCCAACACGTTATTGTTCTATGTCAAAGGCGGCGGCGCCTGGATGCATATCGAGCATGTGCAGGATGTTCTGGCCGCGGGCGGCGCCACCGCCAGCACCCAAGCCATCAGCGACGACCGTTCCGGCTTCGTCGCCGGCGTCGGCCTTGAATACGCCTTGACCCAAAATCTGTCGGCGCTGTTCGAATACGACTTCTACGATTTCGGCACCGCGACCGAGAACTTCAATCCCGCCATCGTCGGGACGCCCGTGTCGATCCGCTCCGATCTGCACACGCTGACGGTGGGTCTCAATTACCGCTTCACCTTGGGCTCCTACGGCGAGCCGTTCTGCCCAACCTGCTGAGGCCGGTTTTTTCCGCAGCCAAGATTCTGCAACCAAGCCAAGATTTGCGGGAAAAGATTTGCGGGCATAGGTCCCGGCCCGACACTGGCATAGGCTTGGCGTTCTCACTATGTTCGGACAATGATCAGCGCCCTCGCCGACCGCGGGGTACGCATTGCTTTTCCCGGCCGGTGCGCATGAACGACCTATTCGATAAATCTGCCAAAACGGCGCAAAATCTGACTGCGCAAGACCGCCGCGACGCTGAGCGCCGCGCGCAAATCCGCCCCGCGCAGGATCGCCGCATCATCTCGATCCGTGGCGCGCGCGAGCACAATCTCAAGAACATCGACCTCGACATTCCGCGCGACGAGCTGGTGGTGTTCACCGGCCTGTCCGGCTCCGGCAAATCCTCGCTCGCCTTCGACACTATCTATGCCGAGGGCCAGCGCCGCTATGTCGAGAGCCTCTCCGCTTACGCGCGGCAATTCCTGGAGATGATGCAGAAGCCGGACGTCGACCAGATCGACGGCCTGTCACCGGCGATCTCCATCGAGCAGAAAACCACCTCGCGCAATCCGCGCTCGACGGTCGGCACCGTCACCGAAATCTACGATTACATGCGGCTCCTGTGGGCTCGCGTCGGCGTGCCCTATTCACCGGCCACCGGGCTGCCGATCGAGAGCCAGACCGTGTCGCAGATGGTCGACCGCATCCTGGCGCTGCCCGAGGGCACGCGGCTTTATCTGCTCGCGCCCGTCGTGCGCGGCCGCAAGGGCGAGTACCGCAAGGAACTCGCCGAGTTCATGAAGAAAGGCTACCAGCGCGTCAAAATCGACGGCGCCTTCTACGAGATCGCCGACGCGCCGGCGCTCGACAAGAAATTCACCCACGACATCGACGTCGTGGTCGACCGCATCGTGGTGCGTCCCGATATCGCCGCGCGGCTGGCGGATTCGCTGGAGCAGGCGCTGAAACTCGCCGACGGCTTGGCGGTCGCGGAGCTTGCCGACACCGCGCCGGCGGAAGGCGCCGCGACCACCAGCAAGGCCAACCGGCAGCGCAACCAGACCGCTGCCGAACGCCTCACCTTCTCGGAAAAATTCGCCTGTCCGGTGTCCGGCTTCACTATTCCCGAGATCGAGCCGCGGCTGTTCTCGTTCAACAATCCGTTCGGCGCCTGCCCGAAATGCGGCGGCCTCGGCGTCGAGCAGCATATCGACGCCGATCTCGTCATCCCCGACAAGGAGCGCACGCTGCGCAAGGGCGCTATCGCGCCATGGGCCAAATCCGCGTCGCCGTATTACACGCAGACGCTCTCCGCGCTCGGCAAGCACTACAAGTTCACGCTCGACACCAAATGGAAGGATTTGCCGAAGAAGACGCAGGACGCCATCCTTTATGGCAGCGGCGACACCGAGATCCGCTTCTCCTACGACGACGGCATGCGCGCTTACGACACCAAGCGCGCTTTCGAAGGCGTCATCACCAATCTCGAGCGGCGTTACAAGGAAACCGACAGCGACTGGGCGCGCGAGGAGATCGCCCGCTATTTCACCGACGTGCCATGCGACGCCTGCAAAGGCTATCGTCTCAAGCCCGAAGCCTTGTGCGTGAAGATCGACGGCAAGCACATCGGCGAAGTGTCGGACATGTCGGTCAAAGGCGCAGCCGCCTGGTTCACTGAGCTACCCCAGAGGCTGACCTCGAAGCAAAACGAAATCGCCGTGCGGGTGCTCAAGGAAATCCGCGAGCGCTTGAAATTTCTGATCGATGTCGGGCTCGAATATCTCACGCTGGCGCGCGCTTCCGGCACGCTGTCCGGCGGCGAGAGCCAGCGCATCCGGCTCGCCTCGCAGATCGGCTCCGGGCTGACCGGCGTGCTCTACGTGCTCGACGAGCCGTCGATCGGGCTCCACCAGCGCGACAATGCGCGGCTCCTCGAAACCTTGAAGCGGCTGCGCGACCTCGGCAACACCGTGATCGTGGTCGAGCACGACGAGGACGCCATCCGCACCGCCGACTGGGTGCTGGACATCGGCCCCGGCGCCGGCATTCACGGCGGCCATGTCATCGCCCAAGGCCAGGTCGACGACCTCATCGCCGCGCCGGACAGCTGGACCGGCAAATATCTGTCCGGCGAGCTGATCGTGCCGATCCCCGAGCGCCGGCCGCCGAGCCAAAGCCGCGTGCTGAAAATCGTCGGCGCCCGCGGCAACAACCTCAAAAACGTCACCGCCGAAATTCCGCTCGGCCTGTTCACCTGCGTCACCGGCGTGTCCGGCGGCGGCAAGTCGACGCTATTCGTCGACACGCTGTACAAGGCGCTGGCGCGGCGGCTCAACAACGCCAGCGAGGCCCCCGCCCCTTACGACCGCATCGAAGGCGTCGAACATCTCGACAAGATCATCGACATCGACCAGTCGCCGATCGGCCGCACCCCGCGCTCAAACCCCGCGACCTATACCGGCGCCTTTACCCCGATCCGCGAATGGTTCGCCGGCCTGCCGGAATCGAAGGCCCGCGGCTACGAGCCGGGCCGCTTCTCGTTCAACGTCAAAGGCGGCCGCTGCGAGGCCTGCCAGGGCGACGGCGTTATCAAGATCGAGATGCATTTTCTGCCCGACGTCTACGTCACCTGCGACGTCTGCAAGGGCAAGCGCTACAACCGCGAAACGCTCGACGTGCTGTTCCGCGGCAAGTCGATCGCCGACGTGCTCGACATGACGGTCGAGGAGGCGCTGGAGTTTTTCAAGGCGGTGCCGCGGGTGCGCGAGCCGCTGAAGCTCCTGCACCGCGTCGGGCTGGATTACATCCATGTCGGTCAGCAGGCGACAACGCTGTCCGGCGGTGAGGCGCAGCGCGTCAAGCTCGCGAAGGAGCTGTCAAAGCGCGCGACCGGCCGCACGCTTTACATCTTGGACGAGCCGACCACCGGGCTGCACTTCCACGACGTGGCAAAACTGCTCGATGTGCTGCACGAGCTGGTCGAGAGCGGCAACACCGTCGTCGTCATCGAGCACAATCTGGAAGTCATCAAGACCGCCGACTGGATCATCGACCTCGGCCCCGAAGGCGGCGACGGCGGCGGCGAAATCGTCGCCGCGGGAACGCCCGAAGACGTGGCGCGCGAGAAGCGCAGTTATACCGGGGCGTTTTTGAAGCCGGTGCTAGCGAGGCGGGGCGCCGAGCCGCGGAAGAAGAAGCGCGTCGAGGCAGCGGAGTAATCGCTCTTCACCCTCCCCTGCAGGGGGAGTCGGCGCGAAGCGCGGGGGTAGGGCACTGGGGCGATGAGCGAAACCTTGCGCCGCGTGCAAATGCTCGTGCTTCGCGAAAATGTTCGCGTGTCAGACCATGGCTTTGATGAACTCCGTAAGGATGGTATTCTTCCAACCGACGCGGTCGCTGGTATTTTGACCGCCAAATCGATCGAGGATTATCCCGATCGGGCGCGCGGGCCTAGCGTGCTGACGCTCCAGCGCGACGCAAATGGTCGCCCGATTCACGTGGTTTGCGCGATTTCGGCCGGAGAAGTCGGGCCGGCGGTTCTGGTGACTACCTACAGGCCCGATCCGGCGTTATGGGACGAAGAATTTGAGAGACGGAAGACGACATGAATTGAGACAATCGAAAAACCACCAAGCTCATCCACGAGAGCAAATACGCCGCGGAAGTCGCGATTGAGCTTCATTATAGCGACGACAGCTGGTCGCCGACCATGTCGCTCGACGACGCGCGTAAGCTTGAGGCCGTGCAGCTCGCGCTGCAGCGCGGCGATATCGCCGAAGCCGCCAAATACGGCGCGTGTACGAACTGACGCCGGTGGCGGCGAAGTGATCCCCGCATCCGACACCATCGCCTGCTTCTGTCCTGCTGCGACGCGCATTGGCGCAAGGTCGCGAGAATCATCGGACAGACCTACGAACCTTTGAGGAGCGCGGAATTGCGATTTCCGGCGGCATCGCCAAACTCATGGATGCGCGCATGGCGATCCTGGTCCGTAGCGGAAAGTTGGAAGCTAAGGGAAACATAAAACGCCGGCGCTACAGCGAAGTGCGGTTGGCGGCGGCGCGTTAAAGTGGACCGTTGGCGGCGAAGTAAGTTATTGCTAGCGAAAATGACCGATGGCGCTTTTCAATAGGCAAACTAAAATCCCAAGGCTGATTTCGCGGCTGCGCGATTTGGAAACCGAAGTTTTACGACTAGCGGCAACAGACTTGCCGACAGAACAACTATCGGCCAAAAAACTATACAAGAAGCGACTAGAACAGCTCGAAAGTGCGCACTCGCACTCATGGTTTGGGGATCATTCATCAACTTATTACGCCGGCTTCCAACCGCCACCTCCCGGATAAAGCTTTGATGTCGAATGGGGATTTGTTCCGGGATTCCATGGCCCGCGGAACCTTGGGTGGCGAATTTATTCGCGGGAGGAAATTCGCGTTTCCTATTTCACGACATTAATGAAAATGTGCACTATGAGTTAGATAGCTTAGCCAAAACACTTGTCAATGATTTCATCAGCGTGAGAGATCAAACTCTCGACGTCCTAGAGGCTTTGTCAAAGCAGATAGAGTCACAGGCACTTGAGAGGTACCTGGGGAGAATTAAGATTGACATCGTTCCTTACAGCATTGTTGATTCAATCAACGCTCGAATCAAAAGCGCACCACGGGTAACTCGAGACTCCGAAGAGATCATGAAAGGGCAAATGGTCCCGGTCATGTTCAATTTTTGGCCGCGTTTTCATCGTTGGCTAACAACAAGGCCAAGCTCCAGGAGTTAGGAAATATCTTGCGCAATGTAATTGAAGCTGCGGCCTTAAGTGACCCCGAGAGTAACGACACGATTATGCGCGACAAAATATTCATAGGCCATGGAAGATCTGAACTGTGGCGTGTACTCAAGGATTTTTTGCATGAACGCCTAAATCTCGATTATGAGGAGTTCAATCGAGTTTCGGCCGCTGGCATCAACACCCAAGAGCGCCTTTCCGAGATGTTGGACCGATGCGGTTTCACTTTCTTGGTACTAGCTGGAGAGGATTTACATGGGGATGGATCGCTTCACGCACGCGAAAACGTGATCCATGAATCCGGGTTATTTCAAGGGCGCCTCGGCTGGAGAAGGGCAATCATCATCCTGGAAGAAGGGTGTGAAGAATTCTCAAACATCGTTGGTCTTGGTCAAATTCGCTTTTCAAGGGGCAATATAGCAAGCTGCTTTGAAGAAGTGCGCCGCGTTCTTGAGCGAGAGGGCATTTTGACAAAATAGCGAGCGTTGCGCGGCTCGAGCGGCGCGAAAGCCGGGGTCGGCGTGCGGGCGAAAATATCGTTCCCGGATTTCGCTCCTCTCAATCCAGGCTACGCGCCCTACACAACCGCGGTCCACCGGCGCGCGTGGTTAAATTTACCGCACCGCCTCACGCGCCGAGATGCTGGTCGATCCAGCCGCGCAGCGCACCTGCCGCCATGACGCCGCTGTAGCGGGCGACTTCGCGCCCGGCGCGGAACAGGATCATCGTTGGAATCGCGCTGATGTGATAGCGGGCCGCAAGGCTTTGTTCGGCGTCGGTATCGACCTTGGCGAAGCGCAGCCGCGGCTCGAGCGCCTTGGCCGCGCCCTCGAACACCGGAGCCATGGCGCGGCAGGGTCCGCACCAGGCGGCCCAGAAGTCGACCAGAAGCGGCAGATCGGCGGCGGCATGGCGCTCGAAATGCGCGGCGTCGAGATTAATCGGCGCGCCGGCAAACAGCGGCTGATGGCAGCGGCCGCATTTGCCACCTTCGCCGCGCCGCTCGGCCGGAATGCGATTGAGCGTATGGCAATGCGGACAGGGAATGGTGGCGGCGGCTGACATCGTCGTTGCTCTTCCGGCGCGGCCAAATTTCAACACCGCGCCGCGGTCGCGGACATTGACCTCTCAGCAGGATTTGGCAACAGCCGGAACCGAAATCAACCCATGGCCGAAAACAGCGAGCGTAGCCCGGATGAGCGAAGCGACATCCGGGATCAAGCTTCGACGCCGCTCCCGCATCTCGCTTCGCTCGTGCGGACTACATTTAGCCTCACGTCTCGATCCTGCTCAGCACGGCTTGCATCTGCTGCAACACGTCGCGGGTCTTCTCCGCGTAGAACGCGTTCACCACCTCGCTGATCGCCTGCACCTTCGGATCGAGCGGGTTGATGCCCGCGGCCACCAGGCGGCTGTGCAGCTCCTTGAGCACTTCGTCTTTCTCGAACATCTCGCCTCCGGTTTTGCCCCGCCTATGCCGCATCGGCCGGCCGCACCCGCTCGACCGCCGCGAAGACATACCACACTCCCGTCATCCCCGGGCCGGGGGACGCTGCGATCGTCGTAAAGGCAGAAGGAAGCGGTGTGCGGGTTCATCTGTTCAAATAGCCCCGTTCCGCCGACAAAATCTTAATCAACCCGGCTTAGACAGGGGGCTTTAGCGACGCATGACGCCGCCCGAAGATAACTGCCGAGGACAAGTTCCAAGCATAAGCGCCAAGGATAAGTTCCAAGGATTCGCACCATGCCCGTCCTCTCCATCATCGCCGCCCGCTGGCAGCAAGCTCTGCCCGCGCTTGCCGTCATTGGGCTTATCGCCTGGATCGTGCTGTTCCGCCACACGCCGTTGAGCGAGCGCGCGTTGTTTGCCGCGCTACTCGTGCTCTACATGCTGCACCAGACCGAAGAGCATTTGTGGCCGGGCGGCTTTCGCCAGTTCACCAATGCGCATGTCTTCCACAGCGGCAACGACGACTGGCCGGTCGACATTCCCGGCGTGGCGCTGATCAATATCGGCTATGTCTGGCTGCCGGTCGGCCTCGCCGCGCTGTTCCCCGACGCGCTGCGCTGGCTCGGCCTCGCCTGGGTCGGGCTCACACTGATCAACGGCATCATCCATATCGTCACCACGATCCGGCTGCGCATCTACAATCCCGGCCTGATCACCGGCATCGTGCTGTTCCTGCCGTTCACGATCTTCGTGCTGACGCTCGAAGTTTTACGCGGTGCGCTCACCGCCGACGAGGTCGCAGCAATCGTGCTCGGCGGCATCGTGCTGCATATCCCCGTCGCGGCGCTGTTCGTGGTGCCGTATCTGCGCAAGCGGCGCGCGGCGGCTGCGTAACCCCCGCAGCGCATCGAACGTCAACGCCCCGGCGATCCCTCTACGTCATGCCCGGTCTTGTGCCGGGCATCCACGTCTTTCGAGTCACCGAAGAAACAAGACGTGGATGGCCGGGACGAGCCCGGCCATGACGCCCGGGTGAATTAGACAGTGGCAGAACCGTTCAACCGCCGTACATTCAGCCGGGCGCAGCAGGCCGACCTTGTCTCGGGAGTCATCGTGAAGTCCAACCGCATCCCGATCGCCATTCTCTTCGCCGTGCTGTGGTCGGGCGGCATGCTGTTGAGGGCTCCGTCCATTGACCTGCAGACCGTCGTGACCGCCGTCATGGCGGGCGCGATCGTCGGCGGGCTGATGTACTGGCTATTCGACAAATTCCGCCCGCGTTCATGAGCAGAGTGAAAGTGCATCTCATCAGCCAGCCGCATGGCGTCGGCCGGCAGTAGCGACCCCGGCACTTTCCTATTTGAAATAACTTACCCCGCAGGCCTGATCGCCGACGCGGGTTTCGAGGGCTTCTTTGGCCGACGGCTTGGTCTCGTCCGGCTTGGGCATCTTGTAGTCGACGCTGACGACCGTGCCTTCCGGCGCGTCATGGACGACGTCATAGCTGCGCTGTCCCATCGGCTCGTTGTAAAGCTTGAACTGGCGAATATCGGCGCCGATCAGCGCGGGCAGCTCATAGGCCGTGAATTTCCCATCGCGGGTATCAAAACAATAGACGAACAGATCGTGGTCGCGGAATTCCTTGTTGTGCGGGTCGTTGAACGCCTCCAGCGCCTTGCCTTGGTCGGCCTTAAGCGCGACGACGGCGCGGTCAAGCATGGCGCGGGCCTGCTCCGCTGTGCCGAGCGGTTCGCCGGCAAGCGCCCCATCGCTCCACAGCACGGTAAACGCCAGCAACGCAAACGCCGACACCACAAACGAACACGCATTTTTCTTCACGTCGATCTCATCCCTTTTACGATTGCACAAACCCGCCTGATCGCAGCTTAGCACGGCCCGGACGGGGAACATTCGCGACCGTCCCCATGACTGAATCGCACTACGTTCATGCGGGCTACATCCGCCGAATTGATGGCGAGATCGGGGGCAAAGCTCGGGCACGACGGTTCCATAACCGCGTAGGATGGGCGGAGCCAACGGGTCGGCGCAAAGCGCCGCCCGATGACAGGCTCCGCGATACCCATCATTTTCCTCGCGGCCCCACAGTGGGTTTCGCTTCGCTCTACCCTCCCTACATTATCCCTATGCCCTCCCCGATCCGCGACAACACCGCACTGTCCCGCTTCGAGCTCGACGCCGGCGGTGGCGTCACCGCGTTCATGACTTATCGCCTCACGGGCAACGTCATGAAGCTGGCGCACACCGAGACGCCGATTGCGGCGCGCGGGCGCGGCATCGCCTCGCAGCTCGTCAAAGGCGTGCTCGACGAGATGCGCCGCCGCGGGCTCAAAATCGTGCCGCGCTGCCCGTTCGTGAGCGCCTATATCGCGAAGCATCCGGAATACCGCGATCTGGTGGCGTGAAACGAAGATGTGGATGGCCGGAACAAGTCCGGCCATGACGGCCCCGATTTTCCGCTCATTCCTGGGCCCGCGGGAATCCAACCTGGGTCCCCGCGGGCGCGGGGACGAGCGGTGGCGAAAGTCGTAACATTTTTGTTGACATTTGTCACTGTTACCATTACATACCGCCTACCTTGCCAGCCGACGGGCGTTTCTCGAGGACGGCCCTGAAACGACGCAAGGGCGGCAACCCGATAGGGCTGCCGCGGTGGAGCGCCGGGAGGCGCGCCCCCCCTCCGTATCTCCCTCGTTTTCGGGAGAGATACGGAGGGGGATGCCGCGCCCGAAGCGCAGAAGGCGGTGACGCCGACTGCGTGGCGCGGATCCACGACCGGCACCTCCCGGCGCTCCGCTCCCGTCGGTATCGGGGCATGTTGGTGTGGCGTTATTGGAAAAGCTCGGGCGCGGCGGCGCCGCGAGAACGTATGGCTTTGATCTGCGGGGCGCCCGAGTTTTAAGGGGATTTCGCAAAGCTCGCCTGCACGCCAAACTCTCCACGCGCGCCGGCAGAGGTGCTAAAAGCCGAAGCCGGAATCGCAGGCTAAGACTTCGAAATGACAGCCAAAAAACCCGTCGTCGGCGTCATCGGCAGCGCGCATCTGGCCGAGGGCAAGTTTCCGGCGCAGCGCGTCAGCGAGCGCATTCTGCTCGCCGCCGCGGAGGCCGCCGGCGCGCTGCCGCTGATCTTCGCCGGCTCGCCGGAGATCACCGATATCGGCGCGCTGCTCGATGCCGTCGACGGCGTGCTGCTCACCGGCGCGCGCGCCAATGTCCATCCGAGCCATTTCGGCCTCGACGAGGATCCGCGCCACGAGCCTTACGACCGCAACCGCGACGCGCTGGCGCTACCGCTGATCGAGGCTTGCGTCGCCCGCGGCGTGCCGCTGTTCGGCATCTGCCGCGGCTTTCAGGAGATCAACGTCGCCTTCGGCGGCTCGCTGCATCCGGAGATCCGTGAATTGCCCGGGCGCATGAACCATCGCGCGCTGCGGCTCGAAAACGGCGAGATCAATCCCGATCCCATGGTCATCTATGCCGAGCGCCACGCGGTGCGGCTGACGCCCGGCGGCGTGTTCGCAAAAATCCTCGGCGCCGAGACCATCCGGGTCAATTCGCTGCATGGCCAGGGCATTCTCGAACCGGGCCGACGCATCGTGGTCGAGGGTGTGGCGGAGGACGATACCATCGAGGCCATCCGCGTCGCCGAGGCACCGGGCTTTGCGCTCGGCGTGCAGTGGCATGCCGAGTACGTCGCCGATCCCAATCCGGTCAATCGCACCTTGTTCGAAGCCTTCGGCGCCGCGCTGCACGCGGTGCGGTAGGCCAAGCGTCGCCACCTTAATCTCGCTTACCGACGCGGCCGCTCAGTCGGCACACCGGAAATCGGCGGCACCGCGGCCAGCATTCTGAGAAAATCGTCCGCCGCATAAAGCCGCATCGGCTGGAGCTCGCCGAGATGCGGCGGCATGTCCGCGATCACGACACTGTCGCCCTGCGCCGCGTGCTCGACGGATCAACACAGCACAATTTGTTGAACTGCCGCGAGGCGAGATCGCATTGCTGCAGACTGTTGGCGTGATAATAGCCGAACACCATTTGACTGCAGGCCGCCCAGCACCAATTGCTCTGAAGCTGCGCGTAATAAGGCACCGGCAACAAAGGCGGCGCGGCGGGGGGCGCTGCTGCGAGCGCCACTGGCGCGGCAATCGGGGTGCCTTGCACAAGCCGGAGCATGCACGTGAAGGTAGCGCTGGAACGATAGGTTGTAAACCGTCAGCCGGAGCGGCCCATCGCTTGCAGCCTGTCCGCCAATTGCCGAAGCTGCCAACGCCGAGCCAGCGCCGCGGCCTTATCCCACGTCGGCTTTTGCGCGGCGAGTTTCGGCAGCGGCGCTTTTTTGTCCATGGTGGCGATGGCGCGATAAAGCTTCAAATCATCGGCCTGCCGGGCGAAGCGTCCGGACTTGAGGATCGCGGCGAGACTGCCGTATTTGCGCAACAGCGAGGCGGCGCCCAAGGCCCCGACGCCAGGCGCGCCCGGCAATTTGTCGGACGGATCGCCGCGCAGCGCGATGAAATCCGGCACCTGCTTGGGTTCGATGCCGTAACGCTCGCGGACCTCGCGCGGTCCGACCCGCGCCAGCTCTCCGGCACGCACCGGATAAAGGATCGTCGTCTTGTCGGATGCGAGCTGAAAACTGTCGCGATCCCCGCTCGCCACCAGCACGGTGCCGCCGCGCCGCTCCTCCGCTGCCGCCGCGGCTGCGAGAAAATCGTCGGCCTCGTAGCCGGCGCGCTTGGTATTGGCAAAGCCGCAGGCCGCGACGAATTGCGGAATAATATCGAGCTGCTCGACGAGATCGTCGTCGAATTCGCGGCCGCTCTGGTAATCGGCAAAGGCCGCATGGCGGTAGGTCTCAGCTTCCAGCGTATCCCAGCCGACCAGCACCGCGCGCGGCCGCTCAGTGCGATAGAGCAGCAGCAAGCGGTTGGCGAAGCCGAGAATGGCGCCGGCCGGCCGGCCCCGATCGCGGCGGATCGTCTTCGGTAGCGCATGATAGGCGCGATGCGCGAAAGAATCGCCGTCGATGACGAGCAATGGGCGACGCTGAGAGGTTTTCGGTTGGGTTCGGCGCTTCGCGGCCATGGGCCGTCTTACGCGGCCTCCTCCCGTTTTTCCACGCCCGCGGTCACCCCATGCCGGTCCAGCCGAGCCCATAGCCCATTCCGGAGCCAAACAATGGCCGGGGTCATCCCGGCCCGAAAATGACCGTCCCTCGCGATTGGCATGGCGCGCCTGCCAATTGCCCCCTTCCCGACTTGCCAAAACCACGACAATGTCGGCGTGGGGCACAACAAGACAGGTTGCCGAGGCGGCGTCGACAAGCCACCCGGCGAGGGAGGACCAAAGTGACACTATCGAAATTTGTGGGCGCGGCCGTCGTCGTTACCGCCGCGATGGTTCTGGTCGGACGACCGGCGGACGCCGCGGACGATGTCGCGGCCAAGGCACAGGTCTGTGGTGCCTGTCACGGCCAGAACGGCACGCCGATCAATGGCGTGACGCCGATCATCTGGGGGCAACAGAGCAATTACCTCTATAAGGAATTGCACGACTTCCACAGCGGCGCGCGTGTCAACGCCACGATGTCGCCGAATGTCAAGGACATCGCGCTGCCCGATCTGCGCCAGCTCGCCGATTATTTCGCCGCCAAATCCTGGCCGGCCGCGCCCGCCGCAAATGCCGCCGAAGCGCCGCCCGCCGCCATCGCCGACAAGATCGAAATGTGCAAAGCCTGCCATCAACCGCATTTCGAGGGCGGCGCGCCCGCGCCGCGGCTGGCGGGGCTGAGCGCCGAATATCTCTTATCCGCCATGAACAGCTTCGCCGACGGGCAGCGCACCAACAATCTCGACATGCCGGGATTTATGAAAGTGCTAAGCGAGAGCGACCGCGAGACAATCGCGAAATATCTGTCCGGGCTCTAAGCCGACCCGCCGTCCCGGCGGAGCGCAGCCCGTTTGCGCGTGGCGGATCGCCGCCGCCTCTGGCGCGGCGTCGTGCTGTCACCTATTCTGGCGCACAGCATCATCCGGCGGGCAACATCTGGGGGATAGAATGGCCAAGAAGCGGAAGAGAACTGCAAAGGCGGCCAAGACAACCAAAGCCTCGGCAAAGCAGAAAGCCGCCAAGAAGAAATCCGTGAAGAAGAAAACTGCGAAGAAGAAAACCGCCGTCGCAAAAATACTGCGCAAGCGCGTGCCGGCGAAGAAATCGAAATCAGGTGCCAACAGACTTGCCAAGACACCTGTCAAGAAGCCTGCGGCTATGACAACGGCAAAGACAGCCGCCGGCGGAAAACCTGTCGCGCCGCCGCCGGAAAGTCTATCGCACAAAATCGCGAATGCGGTCGGCGCGGTGGTCGATGTTTTTACCGATGCCGAACGGCTGCATCACAAGTTGGAGCCTGGCATCTCAAACGAGCCGGAATAAATTCTCGGATCGCCCGCGGTCAGCGCCGCGCTCCAGCCATGCGGCCGCGAGCTAGTTCTTCCGGCCCCGCTCGGTGTCGGTGGCGCTCTGGATCGCTTCTTCGTGATACCAGCCGCTTGCGCCGGACACGAACTTCACGCCGTAGGGCAATTGCACATTCGGCACCGAATCGTCGCCTTGGACGCGGAGCGCAAAGCGCCCGCGTGGCGGCAATGAGTAGATCTTCGCTGATCCGGAAATATTGGTCGTCATGGTTCGGCTCCATCGCCGTGGGCGCATTGCAATGCGCAGGTCTTCATGAGTTTCCTGAGTCGGCATTAATATAATGCTTTGCCCGTCATTTGTTCGGTGTGCCTCGCAGAAAATAAGCAATTGGCTACAATATGTGCATTCAAGCCGTGTTCATGTTTTTGCATAATTGAATGGCATCTCTCCAGATCGCCAATCATCGCGGTTTCTTCGCACCGCCCTAGCGGGGCACCAACAAGGCCGATTTGGCACACAAAATGCTTGCAAACCCGCGGGAGGCGGCGGGCAGCCACGGTATTCGGCTGCACACGCTTCGATGCACGCTCACATCAGCCAAGAGAGACGAGTATGACAAAATATAAGCTCGAATACATATGGCTCGACGGCTACACACCGACGCCGAACCTGCGCGGCAAAACACAGATCAAGGAATTTTCCGCGTTTCCCACGCTCGATCAGCTGCCGCTGTGGGGTTTCGACGGCTCGTCGACCATGCAGGCGGAAGGCCATAATTCCGATTGCATCCTAAAGCCCGTCGCGGTCTATCCCGATGCGGCGCGAACCGACGGCGCGCTGGTGATGTGCGAAGTTATGCTGCCGAGCGGCGAGCCGCATCCGTCAAACAAGCGCGCCACCATTCTGGACGATCCCGGCGCCTGGTTCGGCTTCGAGCAGGAATATTTCTTCTACAAGGACGGCCGGCCGCTCGGCTTCCCGTCGAGCGGCTATCCGGCGCCGCAGGGCCCTTATTACACTGGCGTCGGCTACAAGAACGTCGGCGATATCGCCCGCAAGATGGTCGACGAACATCTCGACCTGTGCCTTGCCGCCGGCATCAACCACGAAGGCATCAATGCCGAAGTGGCGAAGGGCCAGTGGGAGTTCCAAGTGTTCGGCAAGGGCTCGAAGACCGCCGCGGATCAGATGTGGATGGCGCGTTATCTGCTGTTGCGGCTGACGGAAAAATACGGCGTCGATATCGAATTCCACTGCAAGCCGCTCGGCGACACCGACTGGAACGGTTCCGGCATGCACACCAATTTCTCGACCACCTATATGCGCGAAGTCGGCGGCAAGGAGTATTTCGAGTCGCTGATGAAGGCATTCGACGGGGCGCGAGAGGACCACATCGCGGTCTATGGCCCCGACAACCACATGCGGCTCACTGGCAAGCACGAGACCGCAGCGATCACCGAGTTCACCTACGGCATCGCCAATCGCGGCGCCTCGATCCGCGTACCGCACAGCTTCGTCAATAACGGCTACAAGGGCTATCTCGAAGATCGCCGGCCGAATTCGCAAGGCGATCCGTACGCCATCACCTCGCAGATTCTTAAGACCATCGCGTCGGTGCCGACCAGCGGCAAAGTCAGCGCCGCCGCTTAGGCGACGCGAATTTAACCAAATGGGCGTGAGGGTTCGTGCGAACTCTCACGCCATTCGTCAAATATTGGATTTCGTTACGATGCGCGCCGTCGTCACCTGACGGCGGCGCCGCGCGTGATCGGCGTCGGCTTCCGTCGAGCTCGATGAGCCCGATGCCGCGGGGGAGGTGATTGGCGTCCCTCCCCCGATTCGTTTGGTGCGCCAATACCGTTTTGGTCCGGTCCGCCGCTGCCAATCGTCGTCGCGATCCTTGCGGATGATGACCTTCTTCTCGGTGCCCGGCGCGGCGAGGAAGGGATGCTCCTCTTGTTTCTTGATCAAGGTGGTCTGACCGGCGTCGTTTTCCTTCTTGATGATTGTGGTGTCTTCCGCCTTCGCAGGCGCAACCAACTGCACGCCCATGGCCAGCGCCATCTCGGTGACGAAGACGAGATCGGAACTTGGGCATGTCGGATAAAACGGAGGAACAAGCGGCGCATACCTCTTGGGACCTGGTTAAACAATCGGCGCGCATATGAACTGGCGCAGAACAACCTTCCGCGCCGGCACTGCCGTGTCTGCGACGGCATCGTCAGGAGACTCGAGTTCCAGATGACAAGACGGCTGCACTACGGCACGACTGCCAAAGCGCTGCATTGGCTGGTGGTCGGCCTTCTCGTCATTCAATATTCAATCGGCTGGGGCTGATGCCTGATATCAAGCGCGGCATGAATTCCGGCCTCGCGATGACGCTGCATATCTCCATCTGCACGCTGATCCTCATCGTGATTGTCGCCCGCCTGGTTAGGCGCCTGGCGCATCCGGTGGCTCCGGAATGCTCACTGGCGCCGTGGCAGCGGCTGACCTCTGAAGCCGTGCATTGGCTGCTCTATGTGCTGGTGCTGGCAACCACGGTGTCCGGTTGGCTGTTCGCATCGGCGCGCGGCTGGACCATTTCGTGGTTTTACATGGTCCCGCATTGCGAGTGGACGCTCCTGATCCTGAACGGCGTGCACGTCGCAAGCGCTCTCCTGCACTTGCTGTATTACCGCGATGGCGTCATGCAGCGCATGCTGCCGCAAGCGCCGGCGACTTGAGCCACAATTAAGCTTTGATATGCCTGCCGACGAATTTCACCATGTCGGCGAAAGCGCCGCCGATTTGTGACAGATCCGGGGTATGGCCCTTGTGGCGCTCCATTTCGATGTAGACGAGCTCGATCTCGCCACCGGCCTTGCGATAATTGGCGATAAAGCGTTGCGGCTCGTTGCCGGGGAAGCTTGAGTCCAGGTCCTTATAATCGTGCACGTCGTCGCCGCGCGCCTGAAACCAGATGGCTGGCGGCAACTGCACCTTCTCGCCACGCTCGAGAGCCAGCATCGGATTGCCTTCGGCCATTTCGGCCTCCGACGGCCAATAGGCGTCATGGCGGGGCACGATGCTTTTGCCCCATTCCTCGCCGCGGTCGATGGCGCGTTTGGCATGCCGGTAGCGCGACAGCGGGTTGATGACCGGCCACGACATGACCACGCAGGGCACGCTGGCGTCGACCGTGGGGGAACCCGGCGGCAGTGCAATCGCGGCATAGCGCGGATCGTGCGGCCGCATGGCGACCAGCATGGCGAGATGGCCGCCGCTGGACTGTCCCGACAGCGCAACCAATTCCGGCCGCGTTTTGAGATCGCGGGCATGCGCCTTGGCCCAGCGCACCGCGTAGTTGATGTCTTGCACCGACGCCGGATACGGCGCTTCGTTGCCGGAGCGGAAATCGAGCGCGATCGAGACGATGCCGTGCGCCGCCATAAATTCGTGGCGCAGGTGCTCCGTCTTGCGGTCGCTCATGCACCAGGCGCCGCCGTGAACCTCGACCAGCGCCGGGAACGGCCCCGTTCCCCGCGGCGAACACACCCGCGCCAAGAGCGGCTTGTCGCCATGGCGGAGATATTCGACGTCCTGGACGTCATAGTCGGTCGTTTTGGTATCGAGAACGGCAGTCGTCATGGTGGGTTTCCTTTTGTCTGCTTGATCAAGCCGCCCGCGGCGCCGCCGCCGGCAGTATGACGCTGCGCGTCATACTGCCGAGCGCGATGGCGCCGATCATCAGTAGAATGCACGAAATCCATAGGGCCCAATCGTAGGAACCGAGACCGGACACCACATAGCCGGTGACGATCGGCGCCAACAGGCCGCACAGATTACCGCTCAGGATCGTAAGTCCAATCGCTTTGCCGACGTCGCTGGCGCGATGAACGAGATCGGTCACCAGCGACAGGTTGAGCGAAATCATAGCGTTGACGCCAGACAGCGATAGCGCGAACAGCGCCAGGATCAACGTGGTGTCATCGGTGAACGGCACAAACACGATCGCGGCGGACAAAAGGATGCACTCGATGACCATCGCACGCCGTCCGCCGGCCAATAGCGTATCGTTCTTCAACAGCCGATCGCTCAGCAGGCCGATGGCGATACTGACGGGCACCGCGATCGCCCACGGTATCGCGGTATAAAGGCCGGTTTTCATGATGGTGAGATGCTTGGTGTCCTGCAGATAGCTCGGCATCCAGAACAGCAGGAGGTAGAGCGTATAGATGCCGGACGCTTGCGCGATCATTGCTCCCCATTGCGATGGCGACCGCAACAGTTCCAGCACCACGCCCGGACGGCCATGCATGCCAACTTCGTCGGGCGAACCGGCAGAGCGCTCGGTCAGTATTTTCTTGCGTTCGTCCGGCGACAGCCAGCTCACCTTTTCCGGCCGGTCGAACCACAACAGATTGCAGGCAAGCCAGACAAAGCCCAAGGCGCCGAGGATGACAAAGGCGTCGCGCCAGCCCCAGGCGCTGGCAATCGCCGCCGTGACGACCGCACCGAGTGCAGGACCGAGGAAGCTGCCGGCGCTCCAGAACGCGTTGGCAACGCCGCGCTCCTGCGCTGGCATCCATTCGCGCACGATTCTTCCGCAAGACGGGATCGACGTCGCCTCGCCCGCGCCCATCACCATGCGGACGACGATCAGGCTGGCAAAGCTCCACACGCCTGCCGTCGCGGCCATGGCCAGCGACCATAGCGTGATGCCGATAGCGTTGATGTTGCGCGCGGAGAAGCGGTCCAGCAGGATGCCGATCGGCAGAATGCAAAGCGTGTAAGTCCACAGGAACGACGAGAACAGGTAGCCCATCTCCACCGGTGAAAGCTTGAATTCGCCGCGCACCGACTGCGCCACGATGCCGAGCGCCGAGCGGTCCATGTAATTGATCGTGACCAGCGCCAACGTCAGAACATAGACCCAGCCGCGCCGGAAATGGCTCGTGGCCGCCGTAGCGGTCTGCATAGTCATGGTCGCCTCCCCATTGTCATGATGTTTTTATCCGCGGCTGTCGGCTTTGGCACGCAGCGCCGCGGTTTGGCTGCGCTGCCCGGCCTATTGTTTCGGCGGAGGCGCGCCCCCTGCCGCGGGTGGCGTTGCGCGCGCCGCGCCCGACGCAGGGCCGCGAGGATCGTTCCGATTGGCCATGCAGTTCTTCAAGAATTTGGCGCGCGCCGCACCCTGCAGTTTCTGATCGTCGGCACCGAACTTGCAGGTCGCCATTTTCTCCTTCGCCGTCACCGCCAATGACGGAGCGCTCGGCAACATGGCGATCAGCGCGGCGGCCAAGAAAATCGTGCGGTAGAAAATCGTGCGGGTGGGCATGGCGTTATCCCCTGGCTTTCGAGACCCTATTCTAGCACTGAATGGATGGCGCGATACCATGGCGCAAATTGGCGCTATAAGGCGGGATGACTTCCCCTGCCCGCACCAGCGACGTCCTCGCCCGTATCAAGCCCGGCCTGACCGGCTCTTCCGAAATCGTAGTCGGACCGGAACACACCGCGCCGTTCGTCGGATCCGGGCGGATCGCCGTGCTGGCGACGCCGGTGATGATCAATGTGATCGAGGCCGCGGCGCTCGCGGCGATCGAGCATCTGCTTCCCGCCGGCCACCAGAGCCTCGGCATCCATCTCGACGTCAGCCATACCGCGGCGACTCCGGTCGGCTTGCGGGTCACTGCGACCGCGGAAGTCATACAGCTCGAAGGCCGCACGGTGACGTTCCGGGTCGAAGCCCGCGACGATTTCGAATCGATCGGCGGCGGCAGTCATCAGCGCGTGGTTGTCAGCGTGACGCGGTTCGACGAACGGGTGCAGCGTAAATTGCGCCGTTAAGCGCGGCGGCCGGCAAACCAGCCGAAGCCAAACAGCACCACGGCCGCGACCAGAGCTGCATAGGCGTGCAGATGATGAATGTGCGTTGAACCCGCAGCATAGCCCGGCATGAATGTCGGCAGGGACCCGGCCGGAACCGTGTAGTACGTCACTGCGGCGATGACGCAAATAATGGCGAGTAGATAGGCGATCATTTTCATCGGGTGGATCCCTTGTCGCAATCGGCGTGAGAGTACGGACAAAGACTCGTTAGCATGGCGCCCACGGCTTTGGCGAGACCATGGTCTCTTACACGCGGCAGACGCTTGTATTTCCAAAGTGGTGCGGCGATCATCCGGTAAAATATTAGGGGGAGGACCACCATGGCCATTCGGCCTGTCGCCATCTTTTCAGCAGTAATCGGCCTCATAGCGCTGAGCTTGCCTGCCAAGGCACAGTCGCTCGACGATCTTTATGTCAAGGCAAAAAGCGAAGGCGCCTTCGTGCTCTATGTCGGCGGCCCGACCGCGCCTTGGGAGGCGATGGCCAAGGTCTTCAACGCAAAATATCCCGGCATCAATGTCTCGATCAGCGGCGGCTTCTCCAACGTGCTTGACAAGAAAATCGATGGGCAGATCGCCGCCGGCAAGCTCGAGGTCGACACCGCGATCTTGCAGACCATCGCCGACTTCGTGCGCTGGAAAGCCGATGGCCATCTCATCGATTTCAAGCCCGCCGGCTTCGACAAGATCGACTCGCGCTTTAAGGATCCGGATGGCGCCTACTGGGCGACCATGGTCAATGCCGTGCCTTATATGTACAATACCGAGAAGGTCAGCGCGGCGGACATTCCGAATTCGGCGCTCGATTTCCTGAAACCTCAATTTAAGGAAAAGATTGTCACCGCCTATCCGGCGGATGACGACGTCACGTTGTGGGTCTTCTATCACATCGTGCAGAAATACGGCTGGGGTTACATGGACAAATACATGGCCGCCAAGCCGAACTTCATTCAGGGCCATCTCGGCGAGCAGCGCAGCATCGGCTCGGGGCAGAACCTGGTCACTTTCGATTCGATCTACAACATCACCGCCGTGCTGAAAAAGCAGGGCATGAAGGTCGACACGCATTTCCCGACGGTGGATGCGACGCCATTCTGGCCGCTGTCGGGAGCGATCTTCAAGGGAGCTCCCCATCCGAACGCAGCAAAGCTTTTCCTGACGTGGCTTCTGGAGCCGGCGCAGCAAATCGCGACCGAGACTTGGTCCGGACGCAGCGATGTCCCGCCGCCGTCAGGCTACAAGCCGATATTCTCGTACAAGGTCGTGACCGATTATCAGGCCTTCCTGACCAATCAAAGCAAGGTCGCCGACCTGCGCAAGCGCTTCGAGAAATACACCGGACCGATCGTCAACTCAGGCGGCGTGCGCTAAACGCGCCGCACGGAGTTTCTTTCATTCGGCAGCAATCGCGGCCGCGGGCGCGGCGTGGGCCGCCTCGCCGCTCGCCAGCGCGGCAAGAATCCGCTCGACCAGCGCGCGGGCCGAATCGGCCGACAGCTCAACCGCAACGCGGTCACGGCCGCCCTCGCCTTCATTGGTGAAGTCGATGGCAAGAACGTGATCGAGCGTCGAGTAATAGGGATGATCGAAATAGACATTGGCGGTGTCAATCCGCATCCAGCCTTTGCGGCCTTTGGCGCTGCCAACCAGCGCCGCTTTCTCGACGATGTAGGAACACATGGCTAAACCTTTCCTTGCGCATGATCTTATCCGATCTTGCTTCGCCCGCCGACGTGGCCTTCGCGGAGCGGGAAACCGGTGTCTACCCTTGGATCAAGTCCGAGGGCAGGCCCTGGATACAATTATTCCGCCGCAACGCTGGCCGCGGCCGCTCCCAGATAGCGCTCATAGAAGGCAAAGACCTTCTTCCAGCCATCCAGCGCCTGGTCCGGCCGATAAGCGTCGCGGGCGGAGTTGAAGAACGCGTGCCCGGCGCCGTCGTAGCGGTGAAACTCGTAGTTCTTGCCGAACTTCTTGAGGACAGCCTCGGTGCGATTGACCTGATCGGCGGTCGGATTGGCGTCGTCGTTGCCGAAAATGCCGAGCAGCGGACAGCTTAGCTTTTCCGTGAGATCGATCGGCGCCACCGGACGCTTGTCGTTGAGTAGTTTCGGATCGTCAACGATGACATTGCCGCCCCAGCAATCGACCGCCGCGTCAATACGGGCAAGGTGCAGGCGGCGAGATAGACATGGCGGCCGCCGGAGCAAAAGCCAATCAGGCCGATCTTGCCGCTGGCATTGGGCTGCGCGCGGAGAAACGCCATCGCGCCGGCAGTGTCACCCATCACTTGCGCATCGGCAACGCCGCCGGCGGCACGGACCCGCGCGCCGATGTCGTCGGGACTGTCGTTGCCCTCGCGAAAGTAAAGATGATGCGAAATCGCGGCATAGCCGTGATGGGCAAATTTGCGCACCACCTCCATGGTCCATTCGTCCCAGCCGGGTAAATGATGGATAATGACGACGCCAGGGAATTTTCCCGCACGCGTCGGTCGCGCATAATAGGCGTCGCCCTGATCGCCATTATGACCGCGGAACCGCACCGATTCCGCTTGCAGGCCTTGATAAAAACTCACGCGGGATCCTCCCTCGCTCGGCGGCTCAAGTCAGCCGCAAAATTCAGATTATTTATTAGCCGCCGCGCCGCTTGGCGCCGCACTTGACGCATCACTTGGCGCATCACTTGGCGTCGAGTCCGGGCAACGGTGCAGCACCGCCTTATAGGTGCCGTTGCTGTCGACGAACTCGATCGTGTGGTCCGGCTTGGGCGTGAACGTGATATTGCCCATCAGCGGTCCGCTCGGGAACTTGCACTCGACATGCTCGGCATAGCTGTCGCCGTCTTTTTTCGTATCCAGGATGGTGCAGACGCCGACATTGGACACGATTTCCTGAGCCGATATCGTCACTTTGGCGGCGGTCGGATCGCTGCCATCGCCCTTGCAGGCGACGTTCTGTGTATAATTTCCCGTGAGCGGAAAATCGTCCGCCGCGAGCGCGGCAGGCGATAGAGCTACTGCAACGAACACCAACGAGACGCATCCAGTGAGCGGATGAATGGTTTTGAACACGCGTCCCTCGACTGATGTTCTTGCCCCGGCGCCGTCCCGACACCGCAGCCGCTACCCCATCGCCAAATGTAGCGAAAGTCACCCCCTGATGCCAAACTTTTTTCGCTGCGCGCGCATCCGATTTTACCGCAATGCGACCGGCGCGATCCGCACAATTTGGTTTGACGATTGGGGTTTCAGCGATCGCGGAACCCGTCGCTGATGACCCGAATACGGGCCGTCGACCAATTCTTGGCGCCGTTGAGTTCTTGACCGGCGGCGGCGTCGCAATTGACATCGCCCTTGTCGCTCAATTGGCCGTTCCGGTTGTCGAACTGCCACTGGTAGCAGACGTTGCCGCTGTCAGGCACGTAGAGCATTGAGCCGGTATAGATGGCGTTGCCGTTGGCGGGTTCAAACGTGCCCTCGGTCTGACGCTTCGCTATTGTCAGATACTGGTCGGTTGCAAACGCGCCAAGGCCAAGCACAGACGCAATTGCGACCATGACAATAACTACCTGCCGGGCGCCATTGTCGGCGCGCGCACGAATTTGCCCAGGGTGAGAAAACCGGGTCATCTTTGGACTGTCCCGCAAGCGGCGCCTCAACATAACTCGGCGCAGATTGCCTGGAGGTTACTGGACACGGATTTGGCTAAAAAATCGATAATCGGAGCATTGCGCGCAAAAGAAACGGCGCCCGAAAGGGCGCCGTTCTTAACCTTATGTGCCGCGTTTTAGTGCGCGGTAAGCCCGGAGGAATCCTCCTCCACCACCGGCTCGGGGACGTCGACGGGCTTCGCCGCCGCCTCCTCCCAGACGATCGGTTCCGGCTTGCGGGTCAGCGCGCGCGCCAGCACCTCGTCCATGCGCGACACCGGAATGATATCGAGCCCGCTTTTGATCGAGTCGTTGATCTCGACAAGATCCTTGGCGTTCTCTTCCGGAATGAGCACGGTCTTGATGCCGCCACGATGCGCGGCGAGCAGCTTTTCCTTCAAGCCGCCAATCGGCAGCACACGGCCGCGCAGCGTGATTTCTCCGGTCATCGCGACATCGCGGTGCACCGGGATACCGGTCATCACCGATACGATCGCGGTCACCATGGCGACGCCGGCGGACGGACCATCCTTCGGCGTCGCGCCTTCCGGCACGTGCACGTGGATATCGCGTTTGTCGAACCACGGCGGCTCAATGCCGAAGGCCACCGCTCGCATGCGGACATAAGAGGCCGCCGCCGAGATCGATTCCTTCATGACGTCGCGCAGATTGCCGGTGACGGTCATCTTGCCCTTGCCCGGCATCATGGCCGACTCGATGGTGAGCAACTCGCCGCCGACGTCGGTCCAGGCCAGGCCGGTGACGACGCCGACCTGATCCTCGTCCTCGACCTCGCCGTAGCGGTACTTCGGCACGCCGAGGTAATCCGGCAGATTCTTGCCGGTGACGGCGACCGACGCCTGCTTCGAGATCGTGAGCTCCTTTACCGCCTTGCGGATCAGCGTCGACAGCTCGCGCTCGAGATTGCGCACGCCCGCTTCGCGCGTGTAACGGCGAATGATCGTGAGCAAGGCCTCGTCGTCGACCGACCACTCCTTCGGCTCGAGGCCGTGCTTGACGATCGCGTGTGGGATGAGGTGTTTGCGCGCGATCTCGACCTTCTCGTCCTCGGTATAGCCGGCGATGCGGATGATCTCCATGCGGTCCATCAGCGGCGGCGGAATATTCAGCGTGTTCGCCGTGGTGATGAACATCACGTTGGAGAGATCGTAGTCGACCTCGAGATAGTGGTCGTTGAAGGCGTGGTTCTGTTCGGGATCCAGCACTTCGAGCAACGCCGAGGACGGATCGCCGCGGAAATCCGCGCCCATCTTGTCGACCTCATCGAGCAGGAACAGCGGGTTTGAGGTCTTGGCCTTGCGCATCGACTGGATGACCTTTCCCGGCATCGAGCCGATATAGGTCCGTCGATGGCCGCGAATCTCGGCCTCGTCGCGCACGCCGCCGAGCGACACGCGCACGAATTCGCGCCCGGTCGCTTTCGCGATCGATTTGCCGAGCGAGGTCTTGCCGACGCCGGGCGGCCCGACCAGGCACAGGATCGGTCCGGTCAGCTTATTGGCGCGTTGCTGCACGGCGAGATACTCGACGATGCGTTCCTTGACCTTCTCCAGGCCGAAATGGTCGGCATCGAGGATCTGCTCCGCCAGCGTGAGATCCTTCTTGATCTTCGACTTCTTGTTCCACGGGATCGAGAGCAGCCAATCAAGGTAGTTGCGCACGACAGTGGCTTCCGCCGACATCGGCGACATCTGCCGCAGCTTCTTGATCTCGTGCTGCGCCTTCTCGCGCGCCTCTTTCGAGAGCTTGGTGCGCTTGATTTTCTCTTCGAGCTCGGCGAGTTCGTCCTTGCCGTCTTCGTCGCCCAGTTCTTTCTGGATCGCCTTCATCTGCTCGTTGAGATAATATTCGCGCTGCGTCTTTTCCATTTGGCGTTTGACGCGCGTGCGGATGCGCTTCTCGACCTGCAGGACTGAGATCTCGCTTTCCATCAGCCCGAGCACCTTTTCCAGCCGCTCGGTGACGACCGGCGTCTCCAGGATCAGTTGCTTGTCGGGAATCTTCACCGCGAGGTGCGAAGCCACGGTGTCGGCGAGCTTGGCATAGTCCTCGATCTGCTGGACCACGCCGACGACTTCCGGCGACACCTTCTTGTTGAGCTTCACATAGCCTTCGAATTCATTGATGACCGAACGCGCCAGGGCTTCGGCCTCGACCTGATCGCCTGAGGAATCCGCGATCACCTCGGCTTCCGCCTCGAAATATTCCTCGCGATCGGTGTAGCGCTTGACCTGCGCGCGCGCTGCGCCTTCGACCAGCACTTTCACGGTGCCATCGGGCAGCTTCAAAAGCTGCAGCACGCTGGCGAGCGTGCCAACGCTGAAAATAGAGTTGGTCGCCGGATCGTCGTCGGAGGCGTTTTTCTGCGTGGCGAGCAGGATGAAGGTGTCCGAACGCATCACCTCCTCGAGCGCCTTGATGGACTTCTCGCGGCCGACGAAGAGCGGAACGATCATGTGCGGGAAAACAACGATGTCCCGCAGAGGAAGCACCGGATAGGCCCGGCTTTCACCGGCGGTCAGAAGCGGCTTCGGCT
Organism: uncultured Alphaproteobacteria bacterium; assembly: GCA_963731805.1. Lineage (GTDB taxonomy): Bacteria > Pseudomonadota > Alphaproteobacteria > Rhizobiales > Xanthobacteraceae > BOG-931. The sequence goes on along the minus strand of CAVSWY010000017.1, from coordinate 35,781 downwards.
TGGCGGCACTTGTCATGGCCACTTTTCCTTATTGTAGGCACGCCCATCAAAACCCGCAGGATGCGCTGTGACGACGGACTGCACATTATAGGTGGCGTCGCGTCGCGGGCCTGTCAAGAAAGGCCGGTTTTTCGAACGAATTTGCGCGACGCGAGGGCGGAACAAGTGCCCGCACGCCGAATCGCGGGGGCTGGGTGTGCCCACCCGTCAGGCGCTCGCTCCGCCGGTCTCGCCGGCGCGGTCGGAGCGATCGGCATAGATGTAGAGCGGCCGCGCGCTGCCTTCGACGACCTCTCTCGAGATCACGACCTCCTCCACGCCTTCGAGGCTCGGCAGATCGAACATGGTGTCGAGCAGGATGCTCTCCATGATCGAGCGCAGTCCGCGGGCGCCGGTTTTGCGGTCGATCGCCTTGCGCGCGATGGCCGATAGCGCCTCATCGGCAAGCGTAAGGTCCACCGTCTCCATCTCGAACATGCGCTGGTATTGCTTGACCAGCGCGTTCTTCGGCTCGGTCAGGATGCGCTTGAGCGAGGGCTCGTCGAGGTCTTCCAGCGTCGCAACGACCGGAAGCCGGCCGACGAATTCGGGGATGAGTCCGTATTTCAACAGATCCTCGGGCTCGACCTCGCGGAAAATCTCGCCCTGCTTGCGATCCTCAGGCGCCGCCACCCGGGCGCCGAAACCGATCGAGGTGGAACGGCCGCGGGAGGAGATGATTTTTTCGAGGCCGGCGAAAGCGCCGCCGCAGACGAACAGGATATTCGTGGTGTCGACCTGGAGGAACTCCTGCTGCGGGTGTTTGCGGCCACCCTGCGGCGGCACGCTGGCGATGGTGCCTTCCATGATCTTCAAGAGTGCCTGCTGCACGCCCTCGCCCGACACGTCGCGCGTGATCGACGGGTTATCGGACTTGCGCGAAATCTTGTCGATCTCGTCGATATAGACGATGCCGCGCTGCGCCCGCTCGACATTGTAGTCGGCCGACTGCAACAGCTTCAAAATTATGTTCTCCACGTCCTCGCCGACATAACCGGCTTCTGTCAGCGTGGTGGCGTCCGCCATCGTGAATGGGACGTCGAGGATGCGCGCCAGCGTCTGGGCGAGCAGCGTCTTGCCGGAGCCGGTCGGACCGATCAGCAGGATGTTCGACTTCGCCAGCTCGACGTCGTTGTGCTTCGACTGATGATTGAGCCGCTTGTAGTGGTTATGGACTGCAACCGAGAGCACTTTCTTGGCGTGGTCTTGGCCGATCACATAATCGTCCAGGACCTTGCGAATTTCCCGCGGCGTCGGAATGCCGTCACGCGATTTCACCAGCGAGGACTTGTTCTCCTCACGGATGATGTCCATGCACAGTTCGACGCATTCGTCGCAGATGAAGACGGTCGGTCCGGCGATGAGCTTGCGCACCTCGTGCTGGCTCTTGCCGCAGAACGAGCAATAGAGCGTATTCTTGGAGTCGCCGCCGCCAACCTTGCTCATTCCATTCTCCGTCTTCGCCAGCGCAGCACCGCAACTCTATATCCTACGCGGCACTGCGCTAATATTCCGTAGCATCACCCAGTCCCGGCACTACCTCAGCTCCACCAGGTCCGGCACCCCATCCGCCGCCAGAGTGCCCATAGTCATCCGTATGACACAAGCGGACATGCTAACGGCGTGCCAATCAAGAATCCATTAACGATACCGCGACTTTGTGCCGGTCTGGTTTCGAGATCACACGCCGAGAAAACGCTTGACCGGGGGGCCTGGCCCCGCTTTGCGCCGATGAATTGGCCGCTTTTGTGGCGGTGCCAGGCACTCGACTTAGCTCACCCCTTTGAGGACGGGCTCGCTCTTGAGACCCGGTTCCTCGGGACGCTTCTCGATTACCTTGTCGATCACGCCGAAATCCTTGGCCATATCGGCCGTCAGGAACATGTCACGTTCCAGCGCATCCTCGATCTTCTTGAGCGGCTGGCCGGTGTGCTTGACGTAGATTTCGTTCAACCGGCGCTTGAGGTTTAAGATTTCCTGGGCATGCAGCATGATGTCGGTCGCCTGGCCTTGGAACCCGCCGGACGGCTGGTGCAGCATGATGCGGGCATTAGGCAGGGCGAAGCGCAGGTCTTTGGCGCCGGCCGCAAGTAAGAGCGAGCCCATCGAAGCCGCCTGCCCGGTGCACAAAGTCGACACCGGGGGACGAATGAATTGCATGGTGTCGTAGATGGCCAAGCCGGAGGTCACGACTCCGCCCGGCGAGTTGATGTACATCGAGATTTCTTTTTTCGGATTCTCCGCCTCGAGGAACAGGAGCTGTGCCACGATGAGCGAGGCCATGCCGTCCTCGATGGGACCGGTGATGAAGATGATCCGCTCCTTGAGCAGGCGCGAATAGATGTCATAAGCCCGCTCGCCGCGGTTAGTCTGTTCGACCACCATGGGGACGAGGTGCTGCATATAGAGCTCGGTCGGGTCGCGCATGGATCACCTGGACGTGGACGCCTGAAACTGGGCCACCTGGATTTGGCTCACCGGATCCGGCTCGCCGGGGATAGTCATAGCTATGTAGTAGTACTGCCTGCCGCTTAGTGTGGCTTGAGTTGGTCCGCTTGTCGAAGCCGGATCGTCCACATCGCCTTACCGTTCGGGCGACATGACGCGTTCCAAGATACTATCGCAGATAAGCGCGGAAATTGCGCCGGCAAGGCGTGGAAACCACCTCGGAGGCGGGCTTATTCCTCATCTTCCTTGAACAATTCTTCTCGGGATACCTGCTTGTCCGTGACTTCCACGAGCTCCAGCAGGAAATCGACGACCTTATCCTCGAATATCGGCGCGCGCAGGGCGGCGAGCGCGCCGGGATTATTGCGATAATAGTCCCACACCCTCTGCTCCTGGCCGGGGACCATTCTCGCCTGAGCGACGACAGCCTGGCTCAATTGGTCGTCGCTGACTTTGATGTTGTTTTTCTCGCCGATCTCCGCAAGCACCAGACCGAGCCGAACCCGGCGCTCGGCAATCGCGCGATAGTCGGCCCGGGCCTTTTCCTCGGTCGTTCCTTCGTCGGCGAAGGTGCGACCCTGCTGCTTAAGGTCGTTCTCAATCGTCTGCCAGACGTTGTTGAATTCCTCCTCGACCAGCGTCGGCGGCGGTTCGAACTTGTGGCGGGCGTCAAGCTGATCGAGCAGCGCGCGCTTGACCTTCTGGCGCGTAGCGCCGGTGTGCTCGCGCTCGATACGCTCGCGCAGCGCGTCGCGCAGCTTGGCGAGCGATTCCAGTCCGAGCGTTTTGGCGAAGGCGTCATCCATCGTAATCTCGCCAGGCGCTTCCACCGTCTTCGCCGTCACGGCAAAGGTGGCTTCCTTGCCGGCGACGGTGGGAGCCGGATAGCTCTCCGGAAACTTGACGTCGAAGGTCCGGCTCTCTCCGGCCTTGATGCCGATAAGGTGATCTTCGAAGCCCGGAATGAACTGTCCCGATCCGAGCAGGATCGGCACGTCGTCGCCAGAGCCGCCCTCGAAGGCTTCGCCGTTCATGGTGCCTTGAAACGATATTGTGACGCGGTCGCCTTTTTCCGCACCGTCGGTCTTGGCGGCGAACGGCCGGTTCTGCTCGCCGACCGTCTGTAGCGCTTGATCGATCTCGGCGTCCGCGACCGGCGCGGTCAGCCGCTCCAGCTTGATGGCCTTGAAATCGGCCAGCGTGATCGGCGGCACGATCTCCATCTCGACCGTGTAAGCCAGGTCGGACTTGCCCTCGATCACGCCCTCGACCGCGCCCTCTTCGGTGGGCAGCACCACTTTGGGCTCGGTGGCGAGCTTAAAGCCGTGGTCGCTGACGATCTTGGTATTGGCCTCGCGGACAGCGGCCTCAATGACCTCGGCCATCGCGGACTTGCCATAGAGGCGCTTGAGATGGGCCACCGGCACTTTGCCGGGGCGAAAGCCGCGCAGTTGCACGCGGCCCTTAAGGTCGTCGAGCCGTTCCTGGACCTTGGCTTCGAGATCGGTCGCCGGCACGACGACCCGGTATTCCCGCTTGAGGCCCGCGGCAGCAGTTTCAGTCACCTGCATCGGCACTACTCTTCAACGGCGCGAGATCGAGCGCATCCCGGCCAAGTTTTGCGAAAACCGCCCAACTGGTGCGGGCGGAGGGGCTCGAACCCCCACGACTTTCGTCACGGGAACCTAAATCCCGCGCGTCTACCAATTCCGCCACGCCCGCGACGCGCAGGGCGGCCCGGTGGCGCGGCTTATATCATGCGGGGCGCGCCGGCTACTACAAAATTAGCCCCGGTATCGGCAGTCGATTCATAATTTCACCCGAGCAACGCGCGGTAAACGCGCGGCAGCATTTCCGGCAAATCCTCCGCAATGAGACCAGGGCCGAAGGCAGCGGCGGCTTCGCCATGGAGCCATACCGCGGCTGAAGCAGCCTCGAACGCGGGCATGTTCTGGGCCAAGAGCCCCGTGACAATTCCCGTTAGCACGTCGCCGGCGCCTGCGGTGGCAAGATAGGCCGGCGCATTTTGCGCAATGCAAGCACCGCCGTCGGCTGCCGCGACCACCGTGTCGGCGCCTTTGAGCACGATAGTCGCGCCGGCGATCTCGGCCGCCAGACGCGCTCGCTCGAGTTTTGAGCCTGCTTTAGTACGCCCGTCCAAGGCACCGAAATATCTTAAGAATTCGCCCTCATGCGGAGTGATGATGGTAGCCTTGCCGGCGCGCGCCTTCAGCGCCTCGGCGAGCCGCTGGGGCGCCTGCGCGAAGCTCGTCATGGCATCCGCATCGAGCACCACGGCGCGCTCGCCGGAGAGCGCCGCGAGGACGAGCTCGCAGGTTGCTTCGTGCACGCCGATCCCAGGACCGATGGCTAACGCGTTAAGCCGGTGATCGGCGAGGAACGTTGCGAGTTCGGCGGCGCCGTCGACGGGCCGCACCATCACCGCCAGACTTGCAGCCGCATTAATGGGAAGCGACTCGCGCGGGCTGGCGATAGTCACCAGCCCCGCGCCGGCGCGCAACGCGCCGCGGGCCGCAAGGCGTGCCGCCCCGGTCGACCAGGGCGGGCCGGAAACGATCACCGCGTGACCGCGGTCGTATTTGTGCCCCGCAGAGCCAGGGACAGGAAAACTTGCCCGCCACAGCGTGGGGACGTTCTCGAAAGTCCGCGGAGCGATAGTTGCAAGAACGGCGGCCGGAATGCCGATATCGGCGACGGAAATCGTGCCGCAAAGCATGCGTCCGGGCAGCAGCAGGTGGCCCGGCTTCTTGCGAAAGAACGTAACGGTGTGGGTCGCCCTCACCGCAGCGCCCATGACGGCGCCCGACGTCCCATTGATGCCGCTCGGCAGGTCGACGGCGATCACTGGAGCGCCCTGCCCGTTCATCGCGTCGATCATCGCGCGCGCAAGCCCTTCTACCGGGCGATCAAGGCCGGCGCCGAACAGCGCATCGACGACGATGTCGGCGCCACCGAGTCCACCAGGCTCGGCCGGCACGGTCGACCCGCTCCACTGTCTTGCCGCGAGCGCTGCGTCGCCCTTGAGGCGGCCGCGCTCCCCGACCAGCAGCACGTCCGTTTCATAGCCGCGCGCGGCGAGAAGTCGCGCCGCCACAAAACCATCGCCGCCGTTATTGCCCGGTCCCGCCACCACGACGACCCGGCTGCCTGGGGCGCGCCGCCCCGCCACTGCCTCGGCCACCGCGGCCCCAGCCTTCTCCATCAGCGCGATGCCGGCCACACCGCCGGAGATTGCAAGCCGGTCGGCTTGCGCCATTTCGGTATTGCTGAGGAGCTTGATCATTTCGGCTCGCACCATAGCCAATGCATCGTTTGGCGAATATCAGGCGGATAAGCTCATCGAACCCTGTCGGCCCGTTGACGTGATTGTGGGCAGTGTGCCTATTTAAACGGCTTAGACCTACTCCACGCTTGTGCAGCTACCACCAGAGGCCACCATACCGCTTTGACCTAACAGGGGTTTTGGAGCGCCTAAGGCTTTGGCACGGGACCTGCTAACCAAGACTCGGTTCCAAGGATGATTTTGCTCATCAAGGGGCCGGGAGAAGAGACGCGATGAAAAAAATCGAGGCGATTATCAAGCCGTTCAAGCTCGACGAGGTGAAGGAGGCCCTCCAGGAAGTCGGTCTTCAGGGAATTACTGTCACCGAAGCCAAGGGTTTCGGGCGCCAGAAGGGGCATACGGAGCTCTATCGCGGCGCCGAATACGTTGTCGATTTTCTCCCCAAGGTGAAGATCGAGATTGTGCTCGGTGACGACATGGTCGAAAAAGCCATCGAGGCGATCCGTCGCGCCGCCCAGACCGGGCGTATTGGCGACGGAAAAATCTTTGTCTCAAACATCGAAGAAGCCATCCGGATCAGGACGGGGGAATCCGGAATAGACGCCATCTAAATTGCCGGTCCGCCCGGTTACCCGGTCGGCCACGGGCGGAAATTGAGCCAGCGCGACACGACATCCAACAGCACCACCACGAAAGGTACGCCTGCCATGACGACGCCAAAGAATGTCATGAAAATGATCAAGGACAGCGACGTAAAGTACGCTGATTTCCGCTTCACCGATCCGCGCGGCAAGTGGCAGCACGTCACTTTCGACATCGGCATGATCGAGGAAGACACGTTCGCCGAAGGCATGATGTTCGACGGCTCGTCGATTGCGGGATGGAAGGCGATCAATGAATCCGACATGTGCCTGATGCCGGACCCCTCTTCGGCCTGTATCGATCCATTCTTTGCCGAGACCACCCTTGTGCTGGTCTGCGACGTGCTCGAGCCGACCACCGGCGAACCGTACAGCCGCGATCCACGCGGCATCGCCAAGCGCGCCGAGGGCATGGTGAAGTCGATGGGCGTCGGCGACACCGTTTATTTCGGCCCGGAAGCCGAATTCTTCGTGTTCGACGACGTCAAATACAAGGCAGAGCCTTACAACACTGGCTTCAAGCTCGACTCGGTGGAATTCCCGACCAATTCCGACACCGAATATGAGGGCGGCAATCTCGGCCACCGGGTGTGGACGAAGAAAGGCTATTTCCCGGTACCGCCGCAGGATTCAGTGCAGGACATGCGCTCGGAAATGCTCGCCGCAATGGCGCGCATGGGCGTCAAGGTGGAAAAGCACCACCACGAAGTCGCGTCCGCCCAACACGAACTCGGCATGAAATTCTCGCCGCTGACGATGATGGCGGATCAGATGCAGATCTACAAATACTGCATCCAGCAAGTGGCTCAGGTCTACGGCAAGACCGCCACCTTCATGCCGAAGCCGGTCTACGGCGACAACGGCTCGGGCATGCACTGCCATCAGTCGATCTGGAAGGGCGGCAAGCCGGTGTTTGCCGGCAACAAATATTCCGACCTATCGGAAACCTGCCTGTCCTACATCGCGGGCATCATCAAGCACGCCAAGGCGATCAATGCCTTCACCAATCCGACGACGAATTCCTATAAGCGCCTGGTACCGGGCTTCGAGGCGCCGGTACTGCTTGCCTATTCGGCGCGCAACCGTTCGGCGTCGTGCCGCATTCCGTACACGACCAATCCTAAGGCCAAGCGCGTCGAGGTGCGTTTCCCAGATCCGCTCGCCAATCCCTATCTCGCTTTTGCGGCGATGCTGATGGCGGGCCTGGACGGCGTGAAGAACAAGCTCGATCCGGGCGAAGCCGTCGATAAGGATCTTTACGATCTGCCGCCGAAGGAGCTGAAAAAGATCCCGACGGTTTGCGGCTCGCTCCGCCAGGCACTCGAGGAACTCAACAAGGACCGCGCCTTCCTCACGGCCGGCGGCGTATTCGACGACGACTTCATCGACTCCTATGTCGATCTGAAGATGACCGAAATCATCCGCTTCGAGCACACACCGCATCCGGTCGAGTTCGAAATGTATTACTCGTCGTAAGCGTTGGTATCCTCCCGGCATTGCCAGTCAGCGATGCAACTTTAAGGGCGCTTCGGCGCCCTTTTTCTTTTTGCGCATCACCGCACCAAAATCGGCACCGTCAGCGTGGAAACCGCGGGCATCGTCGCGAGTTTCATCTGCGCCCGGCAGTCGAGCAGGCGCTCCGCGCCGCTCGAAATCATCATCTCGTCAGGCTCGACGCGATTGCGGCCATTGGCCTTAGCGCGATAAAGCACGGCGTCGGCGCGCGAGATCAGCACGTCGATCGACACGTCGGGCATGCCGCAGGCGACGCCGATACTGACGGTCGCCGGAATCTGCGGGCTGCCCGGCGCCACGGCGGCCCGTTCGAAGGCCGAACGCACGCGCTCGGCGGCAATGCAGGCTTCGGCGAGCGTGCCGGAGATGACGGCGACAAATTCCTCGCCGCCGATCCGGCCGACCACGTCATCGGCGCGCAGGCTCGATCTGGCCACTCTGGCGAAAAGCCCCAACACCGCATCGCCGGACTTGTGGCCGTACCGGTCGTTGATCGACTTGAAGTGATCGAGATCGAAGGCGAGCACGCTGACCGGGGTCTTGCTTGCTTTGTTGCCGGTCATCAGCGCGGTGGCGGCCGTGAAGAAGCCGCGCCGGTTCAGCAGCGCGGTCAAGGGATCGGTCTCCGCCGCCGCCTTGTAACGATTGACGGCGCGATCTTTGGCCAGCACGAGCACGATAAAGGCGGCGCCAACCACGTAGAGCACGATTTCAATGGCGAAGACCGCGATCCAGCCGGTGGCCAGGCTCTTCACGCCGAGGCTCGCCAGCGCCACCGGGAACAGGAAGATGGCGCCGTGCAGCATTGGAACGAATAAAGCCGGCCAGCGCCGGATCAGCGATTTGCGCCGCTCGCGCCATAGCTCAGCGGCGATCAGAAACGTATAGGTGGCGACGATGACGGAGCTGAGCATGATGCGCGCGGCCGGCGAATGCGGCACGACCGGCACGACGCAGCTCGCGGCCCATACCGTGGCGCCGAAACACATCGCGCCCCAGCGCACTTGGCGGCCGTGGAACAGGCGCGCCGCGCTCCAGATCATGCCGACCGCGATAAACAAAAGCACGTCGGGCATCCACGACGGCACCCAAGGTGAGATGGCATCGCCGAGCTGCCACAGCACCCCTGAAAACCCGCCGATCAGATAGGCCATGCCCCACCACGCCAGCGCTTGAATGCGATCTTGCATCCAGGCGAACAGCAAGAAGAGACCGAGCAACGCGGTGACGCATGTTGCGATCACAAACAGCGTGCCGATATCGAGCGAAGTCGAGGCCTCGGCCAGGCGGGCAAACATATACGCGGTACTCCTCACCGAATAGGTAGAGTTACCTATCACGGATCTTGGAGCGGTGTTGAACGTTCGCCGATCAGGCTTTGCCGAATGTATCGGCTATCGCGCAGGTTTGTTCAAAAACACTTTTTAAAATTGCAGCATCCTCGTTGCAGGGTTTGTAACAGCTTGGCTGCGCCCTATTCACCGCTGAAAAAAAAGCCCGCGCTGACCGATAATCTCACGACGCAACACGCCAGCGCCGGCCGGCCGACTGCGGCGCGCCGGCCGAGCGGTCCGGGCCGATGATGGGCACGATTGACGGCGCGCCGGCGCTCGCTTCGGCCGCGGCGGATGCCTCCAGCTCGACGCGATTGCGGCCGAGCTCTTTCGCCCGATACAGCGCCCGATCGACGATCGAAAGCAGTTCCGTCACGCTGGCGTGCGGATCGCTCGCCAGCGTCACTCCCGCGCTCACGCTCGGCGACAGCGCGTCGTTGCCGAAGCGAGCCGCCACGGCAGCGAAATTTCGTCGCACCCGATCGGCGATCGCATAGGCTTCATCGAGGTCGCCGACCGGCAGGCAGGAGGCGAACTCTTCGCCGCCGATACGGGCGAACAGGACATCGGCGCCGAGCGTCTGGCTTGCGGTGCCGGCAAAGGTTTGCAGCACGGTGTCGCCGATCGCATGGCCGAACTGGTCGTTGATTTGCTTAAAATGGTCGAGATCGAACAACAGCATCGCGAGCGGCTCATGGTCGGTCTCATGCCGCACCAGGAGCGCCGCGGCGTCGTCGAGGAAGGCGCGGCGATTGGCTACCCCGCTCAACGGGTCGACCAGCGAATTGATCTTGTGTTTGAGCTCGGTGCGCTCCTTCGTCATGTTCAGTTGCAGGAACGCCAGGACGACCGTGAACAACAACGTGGCGAAGGCGAACAGCGTAAACGAAAAAGTGCTCAAGACGATATCGCCACGGAAACTGGAGCTCAGCAGCAGCGCCGGCACGCGCACCAGCAAGATTACGGCATGCGCCCACAGCACGATGATCGTCGGCCAGCGCGACATCAGCGGCTCCGCGCGGCCACGCCAAAACTCTCGCGCCGCAAGGAGCGTAAGCAGCGCCAGCATGGCGGAACCGAGCGTGACCCTCGCGTCACTACTGTCGGCGAAAACCGGGATCCGGCAGAGCAGCAGCCAGAATGAGCGGCGCCAGCAGCACGAGGAACGGCCGGATCGGCCGACCATCGAAAATGCGCGCTCCGGTCCAGGTCAATCCGTAACCGAGCAGCACCAGCGCGTTGGCGAGATCGATGGTGATGAAGCCTGGCGCGGTGCCGCGCGACGTCAACAGAGCGAAACCGCTCGCATTGACGATATGAGCTGCCCCCCACCACATCGGGGCGCGAACGCTGCGGTTCTGCAATCCGGCGAAGACCAACAGCGCGCCAAGAAGGGCGGCAACGAATACGGTGACGACCGATAACGTTTGCAGATCGATATGCATGCGGCCACCACCAACGCTGACGGCGGCAAGCTAATGGCCCCGCATTCCCTACGCGTTACTACGGCGTGAAAGCTCGCGAACAGGCTTGCCGGACGGTAAACGCCTCGCGGACGATTTTAGAGACCCTTCCCGCCGCCGCGTTCCGGCCATAAATTAAGGGCGGAACTATAGGAGTTGCCGATGACGCTCACCGCCGAGCTCGACACCGCTCCCGACACGATCGAGGCGACGCTCAACTACATCGCCGACGATGGCAGCAAGGTCTTCACCATCGTCGCCAGTCCCGGCGGCAGCGACACCCGCTCCGGCGGCACGCCCGATCCGCGTCGCGTCACCATCCACAACGGCCGCCCGCACGCCAAAGACTTCGTGCTGGACCGCAACGGCTTTCGTTTCGTGCGCCACGACACCAAGGTCGCCGATTTCTACGACGAAGCTGAGATCAGGCGCGTCTACTATCCGGAAATGGAAGCGCTGATCAAAGCCGAGAGCGGCGCCAAGCGCGTCGTGGTGTTCGATCACACGCTGCGCACCGCCGACGACGAGCTGCGCGAGAGCAAGAAAATCCGCGAAGTCGTGCGCCGCGTCCACAACGACTACACCGAATGGTCCGCCCCGCAGCGCGTCCGCGATATTCTTCCCGACGAGGCCGAGGACTTACTCAAGCGCCGCTTTGCCATCATCCAGGTCTGGCGGCCGATCCGCTACCCGGTCGAGACCTATCCGCTCGCCATGGCGGACGCGCAAACTTTGTCGCCGAGCGACATGATTGTTTCGGAGCGTCGCGCTCCCGGCCGCATCGGCCAAACCTACGCGATCAAATACAATCCGGCGCACAAATGGTACTGGTTTCCGCGCATGCGGCGCGAAGAGGCCTACGTCTTCAAGGTGTTCGACTCGGAAAAAGACGGCCGCGCCCGCTGGACCGCACACACCGCGTTCGAGGAACCAACCTCGCCGCCGCACGCGCGCCCGCGTGAGAGCATCGAGATCCGGACGCTGGCGTTTTTCTGAAGGCGATTAGCCACAGCCGGTCATTGCGAGGAGCAAAGCAACGAGGCAATCCACTTCGGCCTAGCCGCCTGGATTGCTTCGCTTCGCTCGCAATGACGCTTACCGCTTCGAGAACTGGAAGCTGCGGCGCGCTTTGGCTTTGCCGTATTTCTTGCGCTCGACGACGCGCGAGTCACGGGTGAGGAAACCGCCGCGCTTGAGCACAGGCCGCAAATCCGGCTCGTGCCGCATCAGCGCCTTCGAAATCCCATGGCGCACTGCGCCGGCCTGGCCCGAAAGTCCGCCTCCGGATACCGTACACACCACGTCGAATTGACCCTGCCGGTTCGCGGCGACCAGCGGCTGCTGGATCATCATGCGCAGCACCGGGCGGGCAAAATAGGTTTCCACCGGCCGCGTATTGATGACGATCTTGCCGGCGCCCATTTTGATCCACACCCGCGCCACGGCGTCCTTGCGTTTGCCGGTGGCATAGGCGCGGCCCTGCTTGTCGAGCTTTTGGACATATTTGGGCGGCGCCGGCGCCGCAGCGGGCTTCAGTGAAGACAGCTCTTCGAGCGTCTGGATCGTCTCGGCCATTACGCGGTCCTCGTATTCTTGCGGTTCATGGCGGCAATATCGATTTTTTCCGGCTGTTGCGCCGCGTGCGGATGTTCAGCGTGCGGATAGACCCTTAAATTGCCGAGCTGGCGGCGGCCGAGCGGCCCGCGCGGCAGCATGCGTTCTATGGCTTTTTCGACGATCCGTTCGGGATAGCGGCCGGCCAGGATCGACTTTGCCGTGCGTTCCTTGATGCCGCCGATATAGCCGGTGTGCTTGTAATAGATTTTCTGCTCGACCTTGCGGCCCGTCAGCACCGCCTTGGCGGCATTGATGATGATGACGTTGTCGCCGTCATCGACGTGCGGAGTAAAGGTCGGCTTGTGTTTGCCGCGCAGCCGCAGGGCCACGATCGAGGCGAGCCGGCCGACGACGAGCCCCTCGGCATCGATCATCACCCACTTCTTCTCGACCTCGGCGGGCTTGGCAGAAAAGGTTTTCATTGTCCGCGTCCGTTGCTGGCTACGGGATTGTTCCGCATCCGGTTGGGAGGTGCGGGTTTTTATCCGGCGAATAACCGCACGTCAATCACATAGAGCCATTATTTTCGCTATTTCTCAATCGCTTGGCTTGGAGGTATTATTCTACCCTACTTGGCGGGTATCGAGTAGGTCGCGGTGACGTGGGCGACGAGGTCGTCATCGCCATCGGCGCGAATGCCGACCTCGCCCACGGCAAGCCGCTTGCCAAGCTTGATCAAGCGCGCCTCCGCGATCAGGTCGCGCGCCGCCGGCCTTTTAAGGAAGTTGATGGTCAGGTTGGTTGTCACCGCGAGCGGGCGCCAGCCGATAGCGGAAAGGACGGCCAGATACATGGTGAAATCGGCAAGCGCCATCATGATCGGCCCGGAAACCGTGCCGCCCGGTCGCAGTGATTTCTCGTGGTGACTCCGGCGCACCCGGCAGCCGCCTTGCCACAACTCCTCAATTTCGTAATCGCCCACGGCATGGGAGGCTTCTGGGAATTCGGCGCGAAGCCGCTCGATCAACTCCTCACGCGTCAATTTTGGCGCCGTCTTTTCTTTGCCGCCAGTCATGTTTACCTGCCCCGCACGCTCGCTCTCGGATACAATGGTTCGAACAACGCCGCAAAACAGCAAAAATTCCCACCGGTCCGAACGTCTGGATTGCCGTATGAACGCTCAACTTGCCACCGCAGCCACAGCCACAGCCTCGTCACTGATCTTGTTGCGCGAGGATAAAGGCGGCGTCGCCATCCTGACGCTCAACCGGCCGCAAGCGCGCAACAGTCTGTCCGAAGCATTGCTTGAAGCGCTCGGCGATGCGCTCACCGCGATCGCAGATGATCGCACCGTGCGCGTCGTGGTGCTCGCGGCTAACGGCCCGGCATTCTCCGCCGGCCACGATCTCAAAGAGCTCAATGCGCACCGGAAGGACGCGGATCGCGGCCGCGGTTATTTCGAGCACATTATGGGCCTTTGCAGCGGGGTGATGCAGCAGGTCGTGACGCTGCCGCAGCCGGTGATTGCCGCGGTCCATGCCACCGCGACTGCCGCGGGCTGCCAGCTGGTGGCAAGCTGCGACCTTGCGATTGCCTCGCAGGCCGCGAAATTCGCCACGCCCGGCGTCAATATCGGACTGTTCTGCTCAACCCCGATGGTCGCGCTATCGCGCAACGTCTCGCGCAAACACGCGATGGAAATGCTGCTGACCGGCGAATTGATTTCGGCCGAGGATGCTTCTCGCATCGGTCTCGTCAATCACGTCGCCGCCGCCGGTCATGAGCGCGCCGAGGCGCTCAAGCTCGCCGAGAAAATCGCCGCCAAATCGACACTGACGGTCAAGATCGGCAAGGAAGCATTTTACCGGCAGGCCGAAATGCCTCTCGCCGATGCCTACAAATATGCTTCCGAGGTGATGGTCGAGAACATGCTGGCGCGGGACGCCGAGGAGGGCATCTCGGCGTTCATCGAGAAACGCGAACCGAAATGGCAAGACCGTTGAAAGCAGACGGCAAGTGCCCGAAATGAATCACGACTCTTATCCCGACAGCTATATTCGCGGCATCCTCAACACCGTGAAAACGATCGCTATAGTCGGCGCTTCGGAGAAGGAAAATCGCCCGAGCTATTTCGCCTTCAAATATCTGCTCGAGCGCGGCTATCACATGATTCCGGTCAATCCCGGACATGCCGGCCAGGAAATGCTCGGGCAGCGCATTTATGCGCGGCTGGCCGATATCCCAGAGCCGATCGACATGGTCGATATTTTCCGCGGCTCGCAATATGCGCCGGCAATCGTGCAAGAAGCGCTGGCGCTAAAACCGCGGCCGCAGGTGATCTGGATGCAGCTTGGCGTGCGCAACGACGAGACGGCGGCGCTCGCTGAGGCAAACGGCCTCAAAGTGGTGATGAATCGCTGCCCCAAGATCGAATATGGCCGCCTGTCGTCGGAGATTGCCTGGATGGGCGTCAACACCCGTACGTTGTCATCGAAAAAAGCGACGATCGGCGGCGTCCAGCGCATGACGCTCAATCGGACCAGCGGCCAGGGCGGCGCGACCGAGGCTGCTGACAAGGCGCAGCGCGAAGAAACCGACGGTTGACCTCGATTTTGCCCTATCGAACTTTTTTACTACCTTGGACGTCTAATGCATTCGGGGCCTTGTGGGCACCCGCGGGGAAAAGATCATGAAATTCTGCCTCGTAATTTCGCTCGGATTATTTTGCCTGACGCTCGCGCCGGCTGGCGCCAAGGCGGACGCGCAACAGGATCAAAGCGCCTGCATGATGGACGCCCAGGTCTATTGCGGACAATTCATCCCCGATCGCGTGCGCGTCGCACACTGCCTGATGGCCAATCGCCGCAAAATCACGCCGGCGTGTCGCGAAGCCATCAAACACTTTCGCTAGACTTCCCTGCCCCATCGATCCCCGGTTTTGCGATCCCACGTTTTGTCCTGACTTAAGCATCCAGCCGCTAACCACGGAAGGTTCTGGCCGCCACGGCCCGGAACCTTCTTTTCGTTCGCGCGTCTAATAAGTGAAGCCATTGATATTTCGGCAGCCTTTTCAGGAGGATGCTATGAAGACGCGCACCATGATTGCGCTGGCGTCACGTCGGGACCGGTATTTGCGGAAGAGTCCGGTCAGCAGGCGTGCATGCAGGACGCCATGTCGGTCTGTGCGGCCTATATTCCCGATCGCGAACGCGTCGCGACATGCCTGATCTCGAACCGCGCCCGCATCTCTCCGGCATGCCGCAGCGCGCTCGATCACTTCCACCCGCACACGGCGTCCGCGCGCTAAAGCCCGCGCGCGGCTCTCACGTTAAAGAAGACAATTCTGGCACGCCGCATGTGGACGACAGCATCCTTTCGGTCCTCGACCGGTTAAGGCAATGGATCGCCTCGTCTTGACGCCCTCTGCCGGTCCTATAAACCGGGGAACACCCCCCGCTTCGCGGCCGAGAGGGACAG
Organism: uncultured Alphaproteobacteria bacterium; assembly: GCA_963731805.1. Taxonomy (GTDB): domain Bacteria; phylum Pseudomonadota; class Alphaproteobacteria; order Rhizobiales; family Xanthobacteraceae; genus BOG-931. The sequence goes on along the minus strand of CAVSWY010000017.1, from coordinate 20,003 downwards.
ACGATGAGCGAACGCATCCCGGGCTTCTCCACGCTCGCAGTTCATGCCGGCGCGCAACCCGATCCGACCACCGGCGCGCGCGCCACGCCAATCTATCAGACCACGTCCTATGTGTTTGAGAGCGTCGACCACGCCGCCTCGCTGTTCGGCCTGCAAACCTTCGGCAACATCTACACGCGCATCGGCAACCCGACCACTGCGGTGCTCGAAGAGCGCGTCGCCGCGCTCGAAGGCGGCACCGCGGGACTTGCGGCGGCCTCCGGCCACGCCGCGCAGGTCTTGATTTTTCATTGCCTGTTGCAGCCTGGCGACGAGTTCGTGGCGTCGAAAAAGCTCTACGGCGGCTCGATCAATCAATTCAATCATGCGTTCAAGAATTTCGGCTGGAACGTGGTGTGGGCCGATCCCGACGACATCGGCTCGTTCGAGCGCGCCATCTCGCCGAAGACTAAGGCGATATTCACCGAGTTGATCGCCAATCCGGGCGGCGTCATCACCGACATGGCAGCTGTGGCGCAGATCGCCAAGCGCGCCGGGGTGCCCTATATCGTCGACAACACGCTGGCCACACCCTATCTGTGCAAGCCGTTCGAGCATGGCGCCGACATCGTCGTGCATTCGCTGACCAAATTTTTGGGCGGCCACGGCAATTCGATCGGCGGCATGATCGTCGACGGCGGCACCTTCAACTGGTCTCGCGAGCGGCGCTATCCAATGCTGTGCGAGCCGCGGCCGGAATACCACGGCATCGTGCTGCACGAGACCTTCGGCAATTTTGCCTTCGCCATCGCCTGTCGGGTGCTGGCGTTGCGCGACATCGGATCCGCGATCTCGCCGTTCAATTCTTTTCTCATCCTCACCGGCATCGAAACCTTGCCGCTGCGGATGCAGAAGCATTGCGACAATGCGCTTGTCGTCGCGCAATGGCTCGCAGGGCATCCGAAAGTCGCGTGGGTCAGCTATCCGGGCCTGCCGGGCGACCGTTACCATAACCTCGCGCAGAAATATTGCCCCAAAGGCGCCGGCGCGGTTTTCACCTTCGGGCTCAAAGGTGGTTACGACGCCGGCGTGAAGCTCGTGTCGAACGTAAAACTGTTCTCGCACCTTGCCAATATCGGCGACACCCGCTCGCTGATTATTCACCCGGCCTCGACCACGCACCGCCAACTGAGCGACACGCAGAAAGTCCAGGCCGGCGCCGGCCCCGACGTGGTGCGGCTGTCGATCGGCATCGAGGACAAGGATGACATCATCGCCGATCTTGAGCAGGCACTGGCGGAATAGAATTTACGCGCGTACCGGCGCGGCGATAGCGCGAGGGACGCGCTCGGCGACCGACGCCGCGTGGATCGTCGCCGCCGTCAGCACCACCATCGCCATCGCCTGATGCATCAAAGCTAGCGAGATCGGCACCACCATCAGCAACGTGAAAATGCCGAGCGCCGCCTGCAGCGTCACCGCCGCGGCAAGGACGAAGGCACTGGCGACGACCGGCCCGGTCTTCACTGTTCGTGCCACATTGATTGCTTGAATAAGCGCGACGACCCAGATCGTATAAGCGAGCATGCGGTGATCGAACTGCACAGTGAGCGTATTTTCGAAGAAATTGCGCCATAGCGGCACGTCAAAAAACAGCCGCGACGCATCAGGTACCAAGGTGCCGTCGATCAACGGCCAGGTGTTGTAGATGTAGCCGGCGCGAAGGCCGGCGACCAAGGCGCCGAGATAAATCTGCCCAAGCACCATGACGAGCAGGCCGATCGCGGTGGCGCGAATGGCGCCCGGCGCCGGCCCAGAGTTGCGGTCATCCAGCCCCTGCGCGGTCCACAGGATCGCGATGTAAATGATGCAGGCGAGGACGAGATGCGTCGCCAGGCGATATTGCGAGACTTCGACGCGATGGACCAGACCGGAGGCCACCATCCACCAGCCGACCGCGCCTTGCAGCGCGCCGAGGCCAAAAATCAGCCATAGCCGTGTCCGCAACCCCGGGCCGATCCAGCCGCGCCAGAGGAACCACAACAGTGGCAACAGGAACACCACGCCGATGGTGCGGCCGACGAGGCGGTGCGTCCATTCCCACCAGTAGATGGTCTTGAACGCATCGAGGCTCATGCCGCGATTGAGCGCGCTGTATTGCGGAATGGCCTGATATTTTTCGAATTCGGCCTGCCATTGCGTGCTGTTGAGTGGCGGCACCACGCCCATGACGGGCTGCCACTCGGTGATCGACAGACCGGATTCGGTCAACCGCGTCGCGCCGCCGACCAGAACCATGGCCAGCACCAGCGCGGCGACGGCGTAGAGCCAGAGCCGGATCGCGCGCGTCTGATATGAAGTTCGGCTGACCATTTCGATCGCTGCCGTGGGTCACTCTTCGTGGCTTGTGGTCGGCGCGCGGACCATATAGTGCTGCCCCGTGCCCTCGCAACTCGCCTATTGTCGCCCCTGGAACTTTCCCGCCATGCCCATTTGCCTGCGCAAATTCCTCGGCACGATCGCGCTTCTCGTGCTGGTGATCGTGTGGGCGCTCCTGGCCATGGCGCTGGCGCAAGCTCCCGCGATTCACGACAGCGCCGCGCTGTCGATTACTTATTACGTGGTCGCCGGTCTTGGCTGGGTCCTGCCGGCGATGCCAATCGTTGCATGGATGAGCCGGAGAGCAGATGACAGCGGGCGGGCGACAGAGGACGGACGAAGCGTTCGCGGCTGATCCGTCGTCCGTCATTTGTCCCCGGCTACGCCGCGTCCAGCCGCCGAAATCCGTTCCACATCGCGGTCGCCGCTCCTGACAGCAGCACGCGTACGTAACGGATGCGCTGGTAATCGCCATTAAGCGAAATCCGCGGCAGAGCCATTAGGCATTGCACATGTTTCGGGAACAACACCCCCGGCCGCGTCGTCACCGCCGTTTTGAAGCCGAGTTCGGCGGCGATCTCGAATTCGCGCGCGCCGGCCGATGTGCGGTCGCCGAACGGATAGGACAGATGCTGCGGCCGCACCGCCAGCGCCGCCTCGATCACCGAGCGGCTCAAATCCATCTCCGAGCGCACATTGTCCTTGCTGAGCTTCGCCAGCATCGGATGAGTCACGGTATGCGCGCCGATGGTGACGAGCGGATCAGTCGCGAGCTCGGCAAGCTCGCGCCAGCTCATGCACAATTCGCTGCAGAACGCGGCGTTATCGACGTGATAGAAGGCCGCGAGATTACGGACGATCTCGCGCAATTCCGCTTCCGTCGGCCGGCTGCGCAGCCACCAGTAAAGCTCGTCGAACAGCGCGCGCTTTTCGACAACCGTGCGGCAGTCGAACTTGCGGTCGCGGCCGGCGATCACCAGACCGACGCGATCGTTGCGCGCAATTATCGCTTCGAGCACCAGCCACCACAATTCGCCGAGCCGATCCGGAAAGCTTGTCGGCACGTAGATCGCAAACGGCACGCCGGCTTCCTTGAGAATCGGAAAGGCCCATTGCAGCGTGTCGCGATAGCCGTCGTCGAAGGTCAGACAGGCGAAGCGACGCGAAAAATCGCCGCCGGTCATGCGGCGATGCATCTCGTCGAGACTGATCAAATCGAGGCCGTCGCGGCGCAACGTTTTGATCACGCGGGTCAGGAAGCGCGGCGTGACTTCAAGCAGGCGATTGGGCTGAAACCGGTCGGGCCGCGGCGGGCGGACATGATGAAACGTCAGGATTACGCCGACGCCGCCGACAAACGGCCGCAATGCAATATGTGCGCCGGTGAAATACAGCGACTCCAAGCCGCCGCGAATGATCGTCTGCTTCAAGCCGGCCACCGGCGTTTCCTTGTCGAAGGGCAGCGATGATCTTTTGCCAAGGCGAAAGCCCGGTCAACCGTCGGCGGCAAAACCGGCATTTACGCGGCCGCGGCGGTCTCGGTTCCGTAGCCGCCGACAAGGATCTGAACGTCGCCAAACCCGGACGCCAGCAGGCGATCCCGCGCCGAGGTGGTGGCGGAACTCGCCAGCACGTCGGCGATCAGCACGGCGTTCGGTGCGATCTCGGAGATGCGGTCGATCTCCGGGCCGGCGGCCTGGCCGGCATCGACGACGACATGGTCGTAGGCGCGCGCCAAGGCGTTAAAGCTCGTGACCATGCCGGGCGCGGCGAGAACACCGACCCGATCGATCGGTCCTTGTCCCGCCGCGATCAAGTGCAGCGGGGAGAACTTATCCTTGGTGATGATGCTGCCAAAACTTGCGGCGCCGGCGGCGAGCTCCGCAAGTCCCGGGGCTGACGGTTCGTTCGATATCCCCCGGATCGCCGTATCGCCGGCGGCGAGCCCGACCAGCACGACGCGCGAGTCATCAGCCAGCAGACGTGCCAGCTTGATGGCGGTCTGGCCGGTATTCATCCCCGGTGCGGTGGCGAATACCGCGAGCCGCTCGCCGGCGGCGCCGGCGTGACGCAAATTGTCGGCCACGCTCGCAATCGAGCCGGCGGCAACCCCCGCGGCGGCCGACCGCGGCGGCTCGTGCGTGAACCTCGCCGACCGCGCGCTCAACGCTGACGAATCCGCGACGGCTGCGTCAGGCCGCACACGAGCAGTTCCGGGCGGCGCGGCGAGGATTTCCCCGGTGACGATCGTCCCAGAGCTGAGCATCAGCATCGCGAAGGTCGCGATCACGATCGTCGGCAGTTTCTTCGGATAGTCCGGCACATTCGAGACGGTCGCGCGCGACACCACGCGCGCGTCGGCCGGCGTGGAGTCCGGCGTGTCGTGCGACATCGCCTCACGGTATTTGGTGAGGTACGATTCCAGCAGATCGCGCTGCGATTTGGCATCGCGTTCGAGCGCGCGCAACTGCACCTCCTGCCCGTTGGTCGTTCCCGCCTGGTTCTTGAGCTGATCGAGGCTCGCGGTAAGCGAGTTGACGCGCGCACTGGCGAGCTGGGCGTCGTTTTCGAACGAGCGTGCGATGGTATTGGCTTCGGCCCTGATCTGTTTATCGAGGTCGGCGATCTGCGCCTTCAATTCTATGATCCGCGGATGGTTATCGAGTAACGTCGCCGACTGCTCGGCCAGTTGCGCGCGCAAGGTGACGCGTTGCTCGGCGAGCCTGCGGATCAGCTCGGAATTGAGGATATCGGAGGACTTGATCGGCTGCCCGGAGCGCAGCATGTCCCGGATCATCTTGGCCTTGACCTCGGCGTCGGCCTTCTGCGCGCGCGCCGCAGTGAGCTGAGCATTGAGATCGCCCAATTGCTGCGCCGAGAGAGTTGTGTTGTTGGTGCCGACCAGCAGATTGGTCTTGGCGCGGAATTCCTCGACCTTGGCCTCGGCTTGCTCGACCTTCTTGCGCAACGTGTCGATCTGACCGGAGAGCCACACGCCCGCGGCCTTGGCTTGATCTTCCTTGGCTTGCCGCTCACGTTCCAAATAGCCGTCGGCGACCGCATTGGCGACCTCGGCGGCGAGCACCGGATCTTCGGAAAGAAAATCGATGTCGATGATGCGCGATTTCTCGATCGGGAATACGCTGAGCCGGTCGTAGTAGGCCTGAAGCACGCGCTGTTCCGGCGTCATGCTCAGGGGGTCTTTGGCGAAGCCGAGCAGGCCGAGCACCGCTCGAAGTGGCGAGACTCCGGTCAGCGTCGGATCGAACTCAGGCCGCTTCGCGAGATCGAGTTTCTTGATCACCTCGAGCGCGAGATCGCGTGACAGCATGATCTGCGCCTGGCTTGTGACCGCTTCCTCATCGATCATCGGATCGCTGACGGTCTTATCGACATCGGGACGGAGGTAGGCATTGGCGCGCTGCTCCAGATAAACGCGCGCCTCGGACGAATAGCGCGGCGCGATCATCTCCACGACGACGAGCGTGATCAGCGCCACGACAATCGTCGGCAGCAGCACCTTCCATCTTTTGCGCCAAAGCGTCGCGCCGAGCGCCGGCAGATCGATTTCGCCGTTCTGCGAATATGTCGTGCGGGGCGGCGACGCCTCACTCATTGCACTATTCCTACGAAAATACTTGCCGACAGATCGCAGAGCCATTTGCTCATCACAAACTATTAAGGTTGCCATTCGGTTAAGCCCGGGGCGCGGTCTAAAAGAATGGTTAAGACAGGTACCGCGCGGGCGTCGTTACAGTTTATTAACTGCTGATGCCCTCAATCCGGCTTAATATTTCGACGGCAAATTTAAGGATCGGCGCGTGGGCGATCCGCAGCATCTGATCATGACGCTCGATCGCGTGTCCTACCACCGCTACGCCGGCGAAAATACGTCGGCTTTCACGGGCGAAGTGCCACCATCCGTGCCCGCGTCAACGAGTTTGAAGATCATCCACGTGTTGCGCGCGCCGCTTGGCGGACTGTTTCGCCACGTGATGGATGTCGCCAGGGGCCAGATCGAGCGCGGCCACCGCGTCGGCCTGATTGTTGATTCAACTACGGGCGGAGCCCGCGCCGACGCCATTCTGCGCGAGTTCGCGCCGCAGCTCGCGCTCGGCGTCGAGCGCGTGCCGATCACGCGCCAATTGAGCACGGTCGATTTCTACGCTCTGCACCGCATCGCGCGCCGGATCAAGGCGCAGGCGCCCGACGTACTGCACGGCCACGGTGCCAAGGGCGCGGCCTTGACGCGGCTCACGCTGACGGCACCGAATGCCATCCGCGCCTATACGCCGCACGGCGGCTCGTTGGTTTACTGTCCCGGCACGGTTAGCGGCGGTTTTTACCGGTCGCTGGAGCGGATCCTCAATCCACGCACCGATTTGTTTCTATTCGAAAGCAGTTACGTCGCCGAGCTTTATCGCAAGGTGGTCGCTCCACCGCTCGCGATGGTTCGCATCGTGCGTAACGGCATCGCCGAGACCGAGTTCGAACCGGCGGTGCCGCGGGCGGATGCCGCCGACATCGTCTGCGTGGGCGAGCTGCGCCCGGTGAAGGCCATGGATGTGCTCATCGATGCTTTGGCCATCCTCCGGAAATCCGGCCGCCGTGTGACTGCGACCATTGCCGGCGAAGGCCCCGACGCCGCAAAATTGCAGGCGCAGGCGAACCGGCTCGGGCTTGCCGATCAAGTGCGCTTCATCGGTCATTGTCCGGCTCGCACCGCCTTCACCATGGGCCGTATGCTGGTCATTCCGTCGCGCGCCGAGTTGCTTCCCTATGTGGTGTTGGAAGCCGCCGCGGCCGGGCTGCCCATTATCGCGACCGCCGTCGGCGGCAACCCGGAAATATTTGGTGCGCAAACCGCCAAGCTCATACCGCCCGACGACATTGCGGCCCTCATCGGAGCCATCACCGCAGCGCTCGACGAGCCGGCGGAGATGCAAGCCGACGCGCAGACACTCAAATCCCGGATCCGCAGCGAATTCTCGCTGACGACGATGGTCGAGTGCAATCTCGCCGCCTACCGCGAAGCCATCGCGACGCGAAAACTTGTTCACTTTGCATAATAAATTTTTGAAGATTGTTCACTATATTGCCGGCAAATCGTCCGGGGGCGAAGCCTGGGGGCTCCGCGATCGCGGGGAAGAAGTTTAACGACTATGTCAGCTCCCGAACCAAGTACGATATTCGAAACTGCCGCCGCGGTGCCGTCAGCGGTCAAGGCGATGCCGCGCGCGGGTACGAAAGCCTCCGGGCCGCACGCCCTGTCTGCCGCCGCCTTGGCTGTCGCCGCCCAGCGGTTCAAAGACGCCTATTCACCCATCGTGGTGGCCGGCATCGTCCGCGTCATCGAGATCGCACTGGTGGCGACGACCGGATTTGCGCTGTACGTCTGGTTGGTCCCGCCGCTCGCCGATTCCACTCGCTATTATCTCGGCGCCATCACCGGCATCTCGCTGCTTTCGCTGCTGGCGTTCCAGGCGGCCGACATCTATCAGGTCCAGGCGTTTCGCGGCCATGAAAAACAATATATGCGGCTCGCATCGGCGTGGTCGGTGGTGTTCCTCCTCGCCATTGCCACCTCGTATTTCACCAAATCCGGTGACCAATTTTCGCGGGTCTGGCTGGGCAGCTTTTACGTGGTCGGGCTGGTTGCGCTCATAGGATTTCGACGCGCCTTATTCCTCCAGGTGCGCCGCTGGACGCGACAAGGTCGCCTCGACCGCCGCACCGTCGTGGTGGGCGCGGGTAACAGCGGAGATGCCTTGATCGCGGCGCTCGCCGCGCAACGCGATTCCGACGTGCGCGTCATCGGCACATTCGACGATCGCGGCGACGACCGCACCGCGACGAGCTTCAATGCCGTCCCCAAGCTCGGCAGCGTCGACGATCTCGTCGAGTTCGCCCGCCACACCCGCGTCGACCTCGTCATCTTTTCGCTGCCGATCTCGGCGGAAAGCCGCATCCTGCAGATGCTAAAAAAATTGTGGGTGCTGCCGGTCGATATCCGGCTCGCCGCGCACAGCAACAAATTGCGGTTTCGGCCCCGCGCCTATTCCTATATCGGCCACGTCCCGGTGCTCGATATCTTCGATCGCCCGATCGCCGATTGGGACGTCGTGATGGAATGGCTGTTCGACAAGATCATCGGTTCGCTGGTGCTGATTTGTGTCGCGCCGATCATGCTCTTGATCGCCATCGCCATCAAGCTCGACAGCAAGGGGCCGGTGTTCTTCAAGCAGCGGCGCTACGGCTTCAACAACAAATTCGTGGAAATCTACAAGTTCCGCTCCATGTATGCGGAAGCGACCGATGCCAACGCCAGCAAGCTCGTAACCAAAGGCGACCCGCGCGTCACCCGTGTCGGCCGATTTATCCGCAAAACCAGCCTCGATGAGCTGCCGCAGCTGCTCAACGTCGTGTTCATCGGCAACATGTCGCTGGTCGGACCGCGGCCGCACGCCATCCAGGCCAAGGCGGCAGAGCATCATTATGACGAAGCGGTCGACGGTTATTTCGCGCGGCACCGCGTCAAGCCGGGCATCACCGGCTGGGCGCAGATCAACGGCTGGCGCGGCGAAACCGACAGCCGCGAAAAAATCCTGCGCCGCGTCGAACACGATCTCTATTACATCGAAAACTGGTCGATCCTGTTCGATTTTTACATCGTGCTGCGCACGCCTTTCGCACTGATCCGCGGCGAAGGTGCCTACTAACCGCACCGATCAGCGCAGCACAAAACCCAACAGGCGCTTGCGGTTGCCCTTATTCTCGCAGTCGTTGTGGTTCGACATGAAATGCTCGCCGCTGTCGGACACGCATTGATACAGAGCAATCGTGCCTGACTGCTGCTCGCGGATGGCATAGCCGGCCGGACGACGGCGCGCACTGCCTTCATCCTGACAGCGGCCGGCCTCAGCAAGAAAGCCGATGCCTGACATGTCGGAGAAGCATTCGTCGAGCCTTACGCCTGTGCCCTCGGCCGGGGGAGCCGTCATCAGATATCCGAGTGTGGAATTGTAGGTATAGGAGTGACCGCGGGAAATCGTCGGACCCGTGGTGGTCCATGTCCGGCCATCGGAGCCAATCCAACGTGAGAGCGCTGTGCGCACTTGCGGATACTGCGGCAGCGGCGAGGCGTCGATCCAACCCTCCTGCGCAATCAGATATCGCTGCGTGAAATCCTCGTTGGGAGGAATGTACATGTATGTCAGGAAAAAATGACTCGCGATATTGTTGAGACCTTGGTCGCCGACCATGCTCGGGTAGGCATAAAGCTCGGAAGGCGTAGGACGTTGCCAGTTATCTTCATCGTAAAGGATGAGCGGGTCTGCAACGCCGGCGAAGTGGACTTTGTCCTCGGACATGGACAGGCGAAATGAGGCGCTCGGCGAGATAAGAAGGACCACGTTACCATCGGTCCAGTAAGCCGAACTCGTTCCCACATTTCCAATCAATCCAGCGCCGGCACCTCCCAGGCCGGGCGCGTTCCAGCCACGTCCGCTCCATTTCATCCACTGGCCGGGAATGGGATTTTCGATCGGAGCGCGCGCGACAATGGCCCTGTTATCGCGGCGCCGCATACAGTAGGCATACCAATATCCGTCATGACCATCGACCGCGGTGCAATCCGCCTCGCTCGCGGGTCGAGCCACTTCTCCTTCTTGGTCGGTGATGATCGGTCCAAGTATGCTCCACGTCAGCCCATAGTCCCGCGATAGAGCAATCGACATCCATTGATAGAAACCCTTCGGATCATTGCATCGCGTTTCGTTGTGAACGAGACCGTAGAGAACGCCCAATCCCGGCATAGCCGTCGTAATCCATCGACCGCAATCCGATTGGCTTCCTTGCGGACCCGGCTTGAGGACGGCCCGAGCGGGGCCGCTTAGCGCCACGGGGGTTGCGCCATCCACCGCTAGAGTCGTTCCGCCACCAATAAAGCCGCGAAAGTCGCCGTCCGGTAGCCTGATGACGCTGATTGGCGCGTCAGGTTCATGATCCGACGGGCCGCGCACCACGACCGGATGTTCTAGTCGCACGGTAATGCATTGCAGGCACGGCGGTATGCCGTCTGCCGCCACTGCGAGGCGGACGATCGAGAATGAGGCCGCAACGCTCAAACATGCGATTCTGCAGATTTCAGTCCGCGCGACCATTTTTGTCCCAGAAGCGTCGCCAGCATCGCCGCGCCGCTGCGTTTCGATTGTGGCCCCGCCCTTATAATCTGCGGAAGCGCCGATGCTAGATCGCACAACGCATAAATCTGATTTTTGTAAATTGTTTACTATGTTCGCACAGGCTGCTCCTGCGCGGAGTTAGAGGCGGTAAGGCGTATCTTAATCATGCCGAGTTCAGTGACCATCCCCGGCTTCGCGGAGCCGCCGCGCTTTGATGTGACGCTTGGGAGCGCCGAACGCCCCGCGAACGCGCTTGCCGACAAGCTGTTGCATGTCGTCCTTTATATTACCCTGCTGTCGAGCTTCTACGTCACCATTGAACCGGCACCTTATGACTATCTCGTTGCGGTGCTCGGATTTGCGTGCATGCTCGCACGCGTCTCACTGCCTCGCTTGGTATTGCCGCTTCTCGTTCTGCTGCTTATTCGTGACTTAGGCGGCGCAATTGGATTGCTCAAGATTTTCGATTCCGGATGGATGAGACTCCAGGGCGATCCAACGGTTCATCCCGAGACGTTTGATTATCCCGATTCAATTCGTTTTCTCGCAATCTCGTTTTATCTGGGACTCTCCGGAGTCGTGATCGCCTGCATCGTCTCGCAAGACACGACACGCCGCGTTGCAACGATTCGCTCCGCGTATATAACGGCTGCCGTGATCGCCTCAATCCTCGGGCTGGTGGGATATTTCGGTTTCAATTACAAGCTGCTCTCTCATTTTAATATTCTTACCGAGAATGACCGCGCAACCGGCGGCTTCAAGGGACCGAATGATCTGGGCGGCTTCCTGATCGCGCCATTCATGTGGCTCATTCAAGGGTTTATTACCGACAAAATTCAGCTGCGAAATCTCATCGCCTGCACCATTATTTTCGTTGCGCTCCTGTTGACCTTCTCGCGCGGTGCATGGGGCAGCAGCTTCCTTAGCATCGTTTTGTTGGTCTATTTCCTATTCGTCACACAGAAGGACCAGCGCTCGCAAAATCGAAGCGTTTTATTCGTCTTGGCCGGAACCGTTTTTGTGATCGCGGTTTTCATGCTGCTCAGCTCTTTCGACGTCGTACACCACATGTTCGAGGAGCGTAGCCAGCTTCAGTCCTACGATATCAACGCCGACAACCGATCGCGTCTTAATTTGGAAGAAGACAGTTTTCGCGAGATGTTCAACCATCCGCTCGGCATGGGCCCGTGGGGCTTCGCCCACGCTACCAACTGGGTATCGCACGAAGTTTATGTTGGCACCTTCTTGAACCACGGCTGGATCGGCGGCTCCGCCTTTCTGACGCTTATCGTGCTGACTTTGATCGTCGGCTTTCGCGCCAGTTGGATGCGCACGCCCTGGCAGCCGTTCCTGATCGCCACCTACGCTTCCTTCATCGCGATGATGCTTGAAGGGATCTGGGGCGACATCGATCATTGGCGGCATTTCTATGTCCTGCTCGGCCTGGTCTGGGGACTGGCGGCGGCGACCAGAAAGGCCTTTTGGGCGGCAGAACCGCCTGGCTATGCCGGCGGGAACGCTCCCTTAAGCCGAGATGTGCGAACATCGTGGCCACGCTTGGAACATTCGCGATAATGTCGCAGCACGTACATCGGCCGCTGTCGATCGTTTTTCTCGGCACGGCGCACGACAACGGCGGTACGTCGATTTTGGCAAGCAGCCTTGCCAGGGCGATGCGATCGCAAGGTCATCGCGTCGAAGAGTGGTATCTGTTCAGCTCGGATGGCGACCTGCCGCCCGGCGCCCGTCTTTTTATGTCTGGAAAGCGCTCGCATTCGCCGTTCGTGTTAGCCGGCCTGATGGCGCGGGTTCTGCTCGCGCTGCGGCGGCACAAGCCTGACGTGCTATACGGTCTGCAGCCGCTGTCGAATATTCTAGTCGGCGTCCTCGGCAGCGTTGCCGGCGTTCGTCATCGCGTGCCGACCTATCATGGACCGCGCGAGTGGGTAACACCCCTCTTCATGACGCTCGACGACATCGTGAACTGGTTCGGCTTCTATACGCAGAAGATCGCCTGCGCGAAGAACGTCGCCGCCAGCTTCGGACGCAAAGACATGGCCGTCGTTGTCAACGGCCACGATGTCCCCAAGATCCAGCCGCGCGCCGAAGCGCGAGCCGCTCTCGGACTGTCGCCCGATGGCGTCATTCTCGGCCAGATCGGCCGTCTCAGCTACCAGAAAAACCAAGGCTTCAGCCTGGAATTGATGACGCGGTTGCCCGACGCCCGATTGATTCTTGTTGGTATCGGTCCCGACGAAGCCAGTCTGAGATCGCAGATTGCGAGCGCGGCGCTAGAAGATCGGGTCCGGATCATTCCCTCGCTCGCGCATGACAGGATCGGTCTTTTCTACTCGGCCATCGATCTGGTGCTGTTTCCCTCGCGTTACGAAGGCTTGAGCCTCGCCGGCATCGAGGCGATCCATGCCGGCGTTCCGCCGCTGTGCACCGACATTGCATCGTTCCGCGAAATGTTCGCCGCCTCGCCGCTGCTGACGACGCAGCTCCTGCTACCGGAAGGCAATCACGACGCCTGGATCGCGCGTATCCGGGACATTCTGGCCGACCAAGCATTGCGCACGGAGATCGGCAGCGAATTGGCCCGGCTATCGCCGGCTTACGGCTTCGAAGTGATGGCGGAGCAATATTTGCTCCTGATCGACCAGTGGGACGCACCGCCGCAGCAACCGGTCCGCGCGGCCGTTCAGGGCGGACTTTAAGGCCTCGTTCACACCGGCTGCAGCGATGCCGGGCGCGGTCGCCGGAACGGCAGCTCAATTTACCAAATCGTTAGCACCGGACGGCTAGGATTTGCTGCAATTTTCCATGTTTGCCATGCAGATAGGACCGATGCTCGCGCCCCAGCAACCGTATTCGTCTGAACCTGAGGCAGCAGGACGCGTGCCGCCGCGGCGTCACCCTTTGCGCCGGCTTTGGCAGCAATTATCACCAGATAGGCGGACGCAAATTTTGGGAAGCGTCAGCCGCCTCGTCGCTCCGGTGCCTGACCGGATGCCGCGGGGTGGATTTCCGATCGCCATTGCCGGACTGTTCTCAACAATGAGCGGCATTGGCGAAGGCGCCCGCCTCGCCTATGACGCGCTCGAAGCCGCCGGCATGCAGCCCGCCGCATTCGACATCAGCGGCGCTTTCGGCCAAGCCGAGATCGAGGGCCCGCCGCGGCGCGCTATCATTCCCGGGTCCGGCGGCACGCTTGTCGTCCATCATAACGCGCCGTTCCTGCCGCATGCGCTGTGGGCGCTCGGCCGAACGCGCGTGCGCGGCCGCCGCGTCGTCGGCTATTGGGCCTGGGAGTTTCCGCGCGTTCCGGATACCTGGCGCTTGAGCCTGCCCTATCTGCACGAAGTCTGGGTGCCGAGTGAGCTGGCACGGCAAGCCGTCTCTTCCGCCACCGATCTGCCGGTTCTCGTGGTGCCGCATCCGCTGCCTCCGCCCGTGGTAACGCCGAACATGCGCGCGCAGCTTGGCCTGCCCGCCGACGCCCTGATCGTACTGACCGCCTTTCACATGGGCTCGGCATTTACGCGGAAGAATCCGCTGGCCGCCATTGCCGCTTTCCGCCAGGCTTTTGGCGATGCTGCCGATCGCGTCCTGGTTATCAAGCTGATCGATCACGGCGCTTCGCCGATCGCCCGCGAAGCACTCGAGCGCGCGATCGAAGGCGCCACCAATATTCGTCTCATTAACCTCATGCTGCCGCCCGCGGACATGTCCGGGCTGATGGCGGACGTCGATATCGTGTTGTCGCTGCACCGCTCCGAAGGTTTCGGTCTGGTACCGGCGGAAGCAATGCAGCTCGGCAAGCCGGTCGTGGCGACGGGCTGGTCGGGCAATATGGACTTCATGAACGACCGCAATTCGGCGCCGGTGTCCTACCGGCTCGTGCCCGTAGGGGACCCTTATGATGGCGCGTTCATGCCCGACGGTCAGCTCTGGGCCGACGCCGACGTCGATAACGCCGCCGCGTGGCTGCGCCGTCTCGCCGCCGATCCGGCGTTGCGGCGGCATCTCGGCGAAACCGCCCGCTCCGATATCGCCCGACAGCTTTCCCCGGCGACGATAGCGCGAAAGATCGCAACCCTTATCGAAGCTGGAAAGGCGGCGTGACGTGGAACGCGATGCAATCCGCTCATCGGGTTCGCCCCGCACGCGCCGTTTGCGCCGATGAGTCGGAAGCGCCTCGTCTCCTACCGCTACATGACGCTGCGCGCCTCGACGGCGGCCGGCACCTTGGGCACGGGTTTGTTGCAGACCTTCGTGTTCGCGCGCGCGCTTACGCCGGAGCGGTTCTCGCTGTTCATCTTTCTTGGCGCGCTCGGCTACATGCTGTCCATGGCCGACGCCGGCATGGTCAAGGTGCTGTTTGTCGATTTGCGGCAGCGATTCTTGCACAAGCGGCCGCTGCGCCGGATTGCCGGCCAAGCGACCGCGATGTTCGTCTTGTATTGCGGCATTGCCGTGCTGGCCTCGCTGATCTGCTTCGCTGCGCTCGCGGTTTTGTTGCACTATTCGAGCATCGACAGCACGGAACTGATGCTGTTTTTTGTTTTCAACGCGGTCAATCTGCCCTGGATGGCGCTGCGCTATTTCAGCATCGCTATTGATGAATACGTCTATTTTGAAACGCTCGAAGCGGTGCGGCGCGGTCTGACCACTTTTGCATTGTTGGTGCTGTTGTTCGGGCTGCCGATGCTTGTTTTCCTCGCGGTTATCAATGCCGCCTGGCTCGGCCTGATTCTCGCGGCCGTCGCAAGGCTGCATAAGCGCCGCGCCCTGACCGCCAATATCCGCACCAGTTTCGCTCATTTTGTCGGCTTCGTCCGCGTCAACGGCCAAAAGATCTTCAACAGCGGCGTCTACATCTTCAGCGAGAATTACATCTACAATTTTCCCTATTTCCTGGTGCCGTGGGCTTACGGTCTCGGCGCGCCGACGATCATTCTCGACACCGCGTTCAAAGTATGCCGCGCCGCCAACCAATTCTACAGTGCGGCCTGCGACAGCCTCGTGCCGCGGCAGACCAGCGCGCTCGCGGAGCGCGACGGCACGGCGATGGTTCGTGCGACCTGGCTCGCCATCGCGCTGTGCGGCATTCCGGCTGCCGGAGCCAGCGCCGTTCTGATCGTTGCCGGAACCGAGGTCTTTGCGGTACTGCTTGGTCCCGCCGCGGTGATGCCGCCGGAGATGACGCCGATCATCATCATGCTGCTTGCCGGCAATATGGCGCAGATGGTGTCGCACAGCGTGCTGGTGCATACCGGCTATTTCAGGGATGCGGCGCGTGTTTCCTTCGGTCTGCTCGTCGCCATGACCGGCGTCGCCGCTCTGACGCTGTGGGCGCACCTCGACATTGTGCAATTCCTAAATGCCTTCGCGACCGTCTATACCTTGGGAGCGCTTGTCGCGATCGCGCTGATGATCCGCGGACCGATCCGGCTCGCCCAGGGAATTGGCGCGACGCCCATGGCGGTGCCGCGATGAGTGCCGCCACGCGTGTCGGCGTTGTGATCGCCACAAAAGGCCGGCCACAGCTCGCGGCTCTCGTGATCGATGAGCTAACGCGACAGACCACGCCACCCAACGCCGTTGTGGTCGTGGTCAGCGATATTGCCGACGCGCCGCAGGACGGTGGCGGCAATGTGACGATCGTCAGCAGCGCGCCCGGGCTAACAGCCCAACGCAACGCCGGCATCGAGGCGCTCGGCGATACAGTCGACGTCGTTGTGTTCTTCGACGACGATTTTTTGCCGTCGCGTTATTGGGTCGAGAACATGTGCGCGTTGTTCGCGTCGGCTGCCGACATCGTCGGCGTTACGGGTCACGCCCTAGCGGACGGCAGCAAAACGGCGGGGCTGACCTGGGACGAGGCTGCTCATCTCGTTCAACGCGCGGATCGGGAACCCAAACCGGCGCCTGGCTTCATCAAGGAAAACTTTTCCCCCATCGGCTGCAATATGGCCTTTCGGGTATCGGCGATCGGTGAGTTGCGGTTCGACGAACGCCTGGTCCTGTACTGCTGGCAGGAGGATACCGATTTCGGCGCACGGATAGCCAAACGTGGACGCAGCGTTTTCAGCGACGCCTTGTGGGGCGTCCATCTCGGCACCAAGGGCGGCCGCACTTCGGGCTGCCGGCTTGGCTATTCGCAAATGGTCAATCCGCGCTACCTCGTCGCCAAAGGAACGATGCCTCCGCTCAAAGCGCTCGAACTTGCCGGCCGCAACATCCTAGCGAATGCGTTGCGCGCACTTTATCCAGAGCTCTACATCGACCGGCGCGGTCGGTTGCGCGGTAATCTGATCGGATTGTGGGACGTTGCAACGGGTCGGTGGCGACCGGAACGCGCCGCCGATCTTTAGCGATGTCCCGCGCGTGGCGAGTGGCGTAGGGCGGTCGCAGTTCCAATCGGCCGACCTCGCCGGCCATTAAGCTCCTTCACGCGTTAATCATCCCTGCCCGGTTACCATTCGATCAAATATGGGATCGACGTAGCTTGCTTTTGCGCAACCAATGCCCGACAGAAATTGCTCATACATATCGAACCCGGCGAGTTCCATGAGTGCAGCACTGCGTCTTGCCAAAGCGATTATCCCCGAACGGGTCCGAGAGTCGCGCGCGTTTCAGATCACAACGCACATGCTGCGGTCGCATAACGCCATTTACAGTCAAGGTTACTACGCCCAGGACGTCGAAGGCGCAGCCGCAAAAAGCGCCGCCGCGATTGCAGGTGCAATCTTCCAACGCTTTCATCCGCGGGCGGTTATCGACGTCGGATGCGGAACTGGAGCGCTGTTGGAAGCGTTTCGCGATCTGGGCTGCGATGTACGCGGCTTAGAATATTCAGATGCCGGTCTCGCCTATTGCAGGCGTCGCGATCTTTCCGTTGAAAAATTCAATATTGAGAATGACCGGGTCACCACGGGTGAGCGGTTTGACTTGGCGGTTAGCTTCGAGGTTGCTGAACACCTGCCGAGCTGGACCGCCGATCGCTATGTCAAACTGCTTTGCGGACTGGCTCCGCTCGTTGTGATGTCGGCGGCGACACCGGGACAGGGTGGCCACGGCCACGTCAACGAACAGCCGCATTCCTATTGGATCGATAAATTCCGTGAGCGCGGCTATCTCATCGACGAAATCGCTTCAAGGCAGCTTTCGTCGCAATGGACTGCGTCAGGCGTTGCTTCTTGGTATTGCGACAACGTCATGGTCTTTACGCGCCGCTGATCAGCTCGTCGCACGCTAGAGCATGATCCCGAAAAGTGGGTGCCGGTTTTCGGATAAGATCATGCTCGGTCAAAAAGCTAGCGCCCGGTTTTGATTCCATCAAAGCCGATTAGGCTCTTGCGGAACGTGTAGCGCCCATAAGTCGGCGGGCCGAAATCGCAATTTGGTCCGCGCCGGGCCGTTAAGGCCGCGTTACACACTCCCTGCCATGGTTTGCCCTGCCATTGTTTTGGCCTTAGCCGACTTACTCGAACGAAGCGTCAGGTCATGCACGCCAATATCGGAGAGCGCACCGGCAAAACTGCGCCGAGCGGGAAGTCCGAATGGCTTATCTCCGCCCCCTATCTGCTGATTCGCGCCGCCACTGCCGGCGGCGCGGTGGCGACGGGGCTGATCCAGACCTTCGTTTTTGCGCGCGTTCTGACGCCGGAGCGGTTCTCGGTCTTTATCGTCGTCGCGGCGACCGGCTACACGCTGTGGCTCGCCGACCTCGGGCTTGGCAATATCGCCTTTGTCAATCTGCGCGGTTCTTACCTCGCGGGAACCAGGAACGAACAGGCGGCCCGGCAAGCAACGGCCGTCATTCTATTTTACGGCTTGCTGGCGGTTGCCGCCGCGCTCATCTGCTTCTTCGTGACGCTCGCCTTGCCATCCTCGACGCTTCTCGGCGCGTCCGAGCTGGCGCTGTTTCTCTTCTACATCGCGCTTAATCTGGCCTGGTCGTCGCTGCGCAATATCAGCATCGCCGTCGACCTGTTTTTGTTCTACGAAAGCCTCGAGCTGGTCCGCCGCGCCGTCGTCATCGCGACCATGCTGGCCCTGCTCGGCGGCCTGCCGCTAAATGCCTTCCTAATCGGCTCCAACATTCTGTGGGGCGCGGTGTTCGCCATCGCGACGGGCAAACTCGCGCAACGCGGCGCTTTGGCGGGCCTGCGCGGCGTACCAGGCGAGTTCGTCACCTTCATGGTCGCGAACCGGCGTTCGATCGCCCGCAGCGCCACCGGCGCCTTGAGCGGCGTCTTCATTGTCACCTTTCCCTATTACGTCGTGCCGATCTGGTTCGGCTTCGGCGCCGCGCCGATCATCCTGGAAGTGACGTTCCGCATCTTCCGCGGCGCCTGCGTCATCTTCGCCGCCATTTGCGATCTGGCCATTCCCGGACAGACGCGCGCGCTGGCGGCGCGAGATGTCAGCCGCCTGGTGCGCACGACGCTCGTAGTGACGGGTCTGTGTTGCGTACTGGCCGGGATCGGCTGCGCCTTGCTGATCTTCGCAGGTAGCCCGTTGTTCGTGTTCCTTTTGCGATCGGCGGCAACCATCCCGCACGGCGTCGTGCCAATTCTTGTCGTATTGCTTTTGGCCGGCGTCCTGCAAATGGTCTCGGAGGTTTTGCTGCAATTCACTGGCTTCTTCCGCAGCCTGGCCTATAACGGCGCCGCGGTCGCCGTCGCGATGATTGCCGCCACACTGTTCGCGTTCGCGGCCGGCTTCGACCTTGTCGAGTTTCTCGCGCTCTACGTCGCAATCTACGCCGCGGGAGCGGTGGCTTTGACGATCGCGGCCGCGTACGGCCCGATCCGCGCCGCGGTGGGCGAGCCGGATGACGGCCGGCCGCTCACTGGCATCCTCAGAGCAATCCGCAGCGCACCGCGATCGCCAGCAGCCATACCAGGCCGGTAAGGCAGAGCGCGCAAAACACCGCCGCCGAGCCGAAATCCTTGATGCGGCGAATGTCCTTGTGCTGCTCGCGCGTCACGTGATCGGAGAGTTTCTCAAGCCCGGTGTTGAGGAATTCGACGGCCAGGATGAAAAGCACGGCGCCGATCATGGCCGCAAACCAGGCGACGCTGGGGGCGAGAAAGAACGCCAGCGGCACAGCGACGACCAGCAGCACCAGCTCGTCGCGCAAGGCGGGCTCGGTGGCAAAGCCGTCGCGAAGCCCGCGCAGCGAATTGAAGGTCGCGCTGAAAAGCCGCTTCAAGGGGGATCCGGCGAATCGGGCAATCGGCAAGAGACTCAATAACCAACCCTGCCGACTGTATGTTGCGAATTTGCGAATGGCGAGCGGATGTTGCGGGCTAAGGGGATGTTGCGGGCCAATGTTGCGGGCTAAGGGACCGCCCACTATAGTCCCCCGATTTCGGAGCGTAGCGCAGCCCGGTTAGCGCACCAGTCTGGGGGACTGGGGGTCCCGAGTTCAAATCTCGGCGCTCCGACCAA
>CAVSWY010000016.1:0-239508 GCA_963731805.1 uncultured Alphaproteobacteria bacterium | reverse complement strand
TGCCCTGTGCCATGGGCATCAACGAACGGTAATCTTTAAGCTGAGCAAGGCAATTCGGATCGGTCGATACATCTTCCGATTTTCCGTCGTGCTCATCCAGAACATACTCCCGATACTGGTCAGGCATGCGTGTAATCCATCGACTGTAGTGGTAAGCCGGCCTCCCCGCCGTTACAGAATGACGCATAACTATGTATCCCACCGGCTGCATCTCACCTGCTGGCAGGATGATCGACGGGTCTGGGTTTCTCGAACGCCTATCGCGCCAAGCGCTTCGCCAACTGCGTAGTGTCGGCCCCATGTTGCGAAGCCCTTGCAACGACAACAAGTCGGCGGCGAGAGGTACGACCACAAAGTCGCACGCGAGCAGTGCTGAGCGATTAAGCGGCCCAAGATTGGGGCCGACGTCGACCAGCGCTACGTCCGCGTTGAATTTTTCCCCAGCCATATCAATGGCGCGCGCAAAAGAGCTCATTACCCTAAACGCGCGCTCGTCGCCGTCTAGGCATTTTGGCCAGGCGGAGGAAAGATCGTCCTCAAACCGAGATAGTTCGAGGTCGCCAACTAGCAGACCTATTTTGTCGTCGATCTTTTCGATCACGGGGCACTGCACATCTCCTACGCCGCGAAACTGCGGTGATACCGCCCCATGCAAGGTCGGCCGTGGTGACAACTCAAAAAGTTCATCCAATCGATCCTCGGTTAAAAAAAGTGACGACAAATTTGCTTGCGGATCGAGGTCTGCAGCGATCACTCGCCTCCCGAGCTGCCCAAGCATCCAAGCGACATGAGATACTAAAGTGGTTTTCCCGACCCCTCCCTTATTGTTGAAAAACCCGATCGTCTTCATATCGCAGCACGCACGGTTACGTTGACGAAGTTAGGCTCGATCCGAAATTCTACAGGTGGGTTTCGGTTGGCTCGGAGCGCTGCTTCCGCGCGAGGTATTCCAGAACCAAACCTTTGCACAAATCCCATCGTCTTCGCCGCACTGGCGAGGTTGGGGTTCCGGGCATCTGTTAATCCAGGCTGTCCAAACGTTGCAGCAGTGACGGCACCGTAAACTCCACCTGGGCTGGTGATTTCGACCCTGTCGGCGTACCAGGTCAACATGACCGGCGATGCATTGGCTTCATAGCTGCGGTGGATCACCGCGTTTCGGATCAACTCTTGCAAGGCGATGATTGGGTAAGATGGATGGGTCTCCTGTTGTGGCCCACCCAAATCTGCGGGCTGTTCGATATTGTTGGCAATTATATCGTCCAGCGTACGAAACAGTTCGGACAGCGGTCCGCCGATCTCCTTTTGGTCCTGCACGACCTCGCCAATCTCAGTGCCTGGATAACGAACAAACTGCAAATAAGCACCCGGTAGCCAGGCCCTGGGGTCCTTGCCACAGACAAGAATTCCGAGCACCGTCGGTTGAT
This sequence comes from uncultured Alphaproteobacteria bacterium, assembly GCA_963731805.1. GTDB lineage: Bacteria > Pseudomonadota > Alphaproteobacteria > Rhizobiales > Xanthobacteraceae > BOG-931. The sequence continues at coordinate 238,081 of CAVSWY010000016.1, read as the reverse complement.
CGCCCGGCGCTAAAAGGCCAAGCGCCCGCATCTGCTGCTCAGCGCTACGTTTGTTCTCAGCGAGAACATCGGGGTGCACGGCGACCGGCAGATACTCCTCCCGGAAACGAAGAACATCCATGTCCTCTAATGTGGCTCCAATCACCGGCTGTTGGTCAAATGGGAGGGCTCCCCACCGTCGCTTTTCTATAAGCCTTCGTTCCTCCTCCGGCGTGGCGTAGCCTCGACGCGGTCCAATTCGAATGCAGACCCGTCCATCGTATTTGATTGGGGGATATTCTGACGGTGTGACTTCCACGATCGCTAAAGTGCAGCCGTCAAGGGTGTGGCGTCGCACATGCATTGCTGGAGGTGGCAGGATTGTTCCGTCTGTCCTGAACCCCATCAGCGTCTGCAGAAGTTGCTCTTCAATCGGAATATTTGCGCAATCGCCGTTGTCCCGCACTCCCACCAAGAGCACGCCAACCTGCCGCCGGTCTGGCAAGTCGTTGGCAAAAGCGCAGATAGCCTCGCCGAACTTGCGCCGCTCGTTAGCGCTCTGAGTTCGCTCTACATGGTCAGCTTCCCCGTGACGCAGGATGTTGCGGAGTTCATCGTCGGAAAGCATGTTGGCTCCTGATGGACCCCTCGATGCAGGAGCAACGGCGTTGCCGGCATCCTGCCAAACCCGGATTTGATCATCGAACGAAAATGGAACGTCTTGTTACCATTTTGCTACCCAATCCGGTAGCGGCGCATCGGTGCTCTGCCAGCTACCTCAACCCGTGCCATCCGAGCGGGGTAAGGATACCGACGACGCGTGAACCGTTCCACCGTCGCTACACGCCAGGGAAACCAGTGCATTCGTTCAAGCGAGGCAGGTGGTCGGGAGGTCCGACGAGGCGAAAAAGCTCGCCGCGCATGCCTTTCTGCCAGCGTACGCGGTATCGTAGGTACATTTGTAGGTAGGAAGGAAAACCTTCAAAAAATGGCCGAAAAATCGCTTGTGTTGGCGGAGAGGGAGGGATTCGAACCCCCGATACGGTTGCCCGTATGCCGCATTTCGAGTGCGGTGCTTTCAACCACTCAGCCACCTCTCCGGGAAGGCAAAAGCTTGAGCGTCGCGGCGCACTATGTAGCGGCGCCGTGCCGGCGAAACAAGGGTGGCGGTGTGGATCAGAGCTCCCGGCCGATCTTGCGATCCAGCGAGTAAGGACCACCGCCTCGCAGCGCGATGGCAAACGCGATCAATCCCCACATCAGCACATATTCATAGCCGCGCTTCATCCAGCCGAAGCCGTTGCCCCAGTAAACGATGAAGATGCACAGCATTTCGATGGCGGCTGCCGCCGCGGCGAGGCGCGTGAACAGGCCCAGAATAATGCAAATGCCGCCGAGCATCTCAACGACGAGCGAACTCCACCAGAACAAGGCCGGCGGGACGAAACCGAGATCGGCAAAGCCTTTCAGGAATGCATTCGTCGGCCCGATCATGATCTTGCTATAGCCGTGCACGAACAGATTCCAGCCGACGGCGACGCGCACGACCAGCCACGATAGCGGCAGCATCGCGTCGTAGAACGGCTTGAGCGACGGGATAAGCAGTCTGGTTTCGGTCTGGGCGTCGGCCATAGTTTTCCTCCCGGCGAAAGAGTTGTTGTTGAAGAGCAAACCCCGCACCGAGCGACTTATTTCGCCGCCATCACCAGCGAGTAGCGCTCGTCCGCCGCTAGGCAGTCGGCCAGCGGCAAGCCGAGCTCTTTGCGCACGATGTTGGTGCCGAGCACCAGCGAAACGATCTTATAGAAGGCGTGGCGGCGGCTCATGCCCTCGCGGCCCATGCCGCAATCGGTCGAGATCACCAGGCGCTCCGGCGGAACGAATTTCAGCGCGGCACGGATTTTTTCCGCCACTTCGTCAGGGCTCTCGACCTGCAGCGTATGATGATCGATGACGCCGATGGCGATCTTCTTGTCGGTAATGGTCTTGCCGATGGCTTCGAGGTCGATGCCGCCGGAGCTAGAAGACTCAAAGGTAATCACGTCGGCGTCGACCGTGTTGTAGGTCTCGAGCGCCGGCTTGTAGCTTTGCACAGCCGCGAACATGCGCTGCTGGGAAGGGTTGCCCCAGCAGGAATGCGCCCACACTTCGGTCTTGGCGCGCAGGCCCTTCACGGTGCGATTGAACACCTCGACCATCAATTGCGGCGTGATCACCTTGTCCTGGATCTTGCGCACCGCGATCAGATGGATCTGCGGCTCCTCGATCTGGATCACCGGACAGCCAGCGTCGGCCAGCTCGTGATATTCCTCGTTGAAGGCGTCGGCGATCGCAAACATGCGGTCGGGCACGCTTTTGTAGTGGCGGTCCTGCAGGGCGAAGGCGACGATCTCCGCCGATACCGCGCCGAACTTGACCGGCTTTGTGGTGAAGCGCTGCGCCGCCTTCCACATCGAAGCGTATTGCAGATTGCCACGCCCGATCGGGCCGGTGATGACCGGCATGACGCGCGATTCCAGATAGTCGTGCAGGATGTGGCCGCGAGGAAACATGATCCCGCCGCGCCCTGCGGGCGTCGGCACGGGATGCGCCGCATCGAGCCCGCTCATGTGGTTGGGCGGATAGGCGGTCCAGCTCTGGCCGCCGACGTCGTCGTCGAAGCGGCAATCGCCGTCGGTCACGATGTCGAGGCCGGCGAGCTCCTGATCGCGCAGATAGCAGGTCAGCGCGTCTTCGTACTGCTCGCGGAAACGGCGGCTGACCATGGCCTCGAGGAAATGACGGGTGCCGAGATTTTCCGTGTACCAGCTCGGCCGCGGCAGCGAGCCGGTAATCGTCGTCGGCAATTTGATGTCTTTGGTGCCCCGGTACATTGTCAACGCCTCCCCGATATTGTTTCGTGATGCCCGGCCTTACGCCAACCATCCCCGTCTTCAGCGATGAACATTAAAGACGTGGATGGCCGGGACAAGCCCGGCCATGACGGTCACGATGTGTCGCCCACTTCGGATCAGGCGATGGGCAAGAGTGGGCAGCCGATCTCAGGTGCCGGTGAACACCGGCTTGCGCTTTTCCATGAAAGCGGTGCGGCCTTCGACGTAGTCCTTGCTGGCAAAGCATTGCTCCACCATTTCGGCGGAGCGCGCCAAATTGCGCTTGGAATCTTCCTTGACGACCTCGCCGACCGTGACCTTCACTGCTTTGATGGTGAGCGGCGCGTTGGCGCTGATCATGTCGGTGATGCTTTTGACGTAAGTCTCGAGCTCGGCCGACGGCACCACGCGGTTGACCAATCCCATGACGCGCGCTTCCTCGGCGTCGAACTGGCGCGCGGTATAGAAAATCTCCTTGGCGAAAGACGGGCCGACGATGTCGACCAGCCGCTTCAATCCGCTATAGCCGTAGCCCAGTCCGAGCTTGGCCGCCGGCACGGCGAAGCGCGAATTGTCGGAAGCGATGCGCAGGTCGCAGCAGGTGGCGAGCCCCAGCCCGCCGCCGATGCAATAGCCGCGAATCATGGCGATGGTCGGCTTCGGAAAATCGGCAATGCTGGCATAGGTCGCATCAGTCTTCTTGTTATAGGACCGCACCGCTTCGATCGTGGCGCGCTCGCTGCCGAATTTTGAGATGTCGGCGCCGGACACGAAGGCTTTGCCGCCGGCGCCGGTGAGCACCACGACGCGGATGTCGTTGTCGGCGGCGAAGCCGTTGAGGATTTCGGTGGTCGCCTCCCACATTTCCAGCGACACCGCGTTGTGCCGCTCCGGATTGTTGAAGGTCACGATGCCGACGCCGCCTTCTTTGCGCGAGAGCATCTTGTCGGTCTGCGTCATAGCGTACTCCTAATCCTCTTAGTTCGTCATGGCCGGGGCACGGCCATCCACGTCTTTGTCATTCTAAGTCGTGGATGCCGGCACAAGGCCAGGCATGACGACCGCGGAATTCAAACAGCATTGGCCTTGTGCAGCGCGGCGATCTCTTTCGGCTTGAAGCCGAATTCCTTGAGCACCGCATCGGTATTTTCGCCGAGCTCCGGCGGCCGCACCGCGAGCCGCGACGGCGTGCGCGACAGTTTCATCGGTTGGGCAACCAGCCGCATTTTGCTCTTGTCTTTCATAGTCACGCTCTGCGCCATGCCGAGGTGCTCGACCTGCGGGTCGGCAAAAACCTGGTCGATCGAGTAGATCGGCCCGCACGGCACGCCAGCCTTGTTCAAGCGGTCGATCCACTCGGCGCTGGTGCGGCCGGCCATGTAAGAATCGATCTCGGCATTGAGCGCATCGCGGTTTTTCGAGCGCGCCGCGCCGGTCTGATAGTTCGGATTTTGCAACAGCGCCGGCGCCTCAGCGGCCTCGCAGAACCGCTCCCAGATTTTTTGTCCCGTGGCGGCAATATTGATATGGCCGTCTTTGGTCTTGAATACGCCGGTCGGGATGCTGGTCGGATGATTGTTGCCGGCCTGCTTTGCCACTTCGCCGCTGACCAGATAGCGCGCGGCCTGGAAGTCGAGCATGAAAATCTGCGCCTGCAACAGCGAGGTCTCGATGTGCTGGCCCTTGTGCGACTTCTCGCGTTCGAGCAAGGCGACCATGATACCGAGCGCCGCAAACAGTCCGGCGCTCAGGTCGGCGATCGGAATGCCGACACGCACCGGGCCTTGCCCGGGCAAGCCGGTGATCGACATCAGGCCGCCCATGCCTTGAGCGATCTGATCGAAGCCGGGCCGGTTGGCATAAGGTCCGTCCTGGCCGAAGCCGGAAATGCTGGCATAGACCAGGCGCGGATTGATCTTGGCGAGGGTTTTGTAATCGATGCCGAGCCGCTTCTTCACGTCGGGGCGGAAATTCTCCACGACGACGTCAGCCTTCTTGACCATGCGCTTGAAGGCGGCCAATCCCGCCGGCGACTTCAGATTGAGCGTCATGCTGCGCTTGTTGCGGTGCAGATTCTGAAAATCCGAGCCTTCACGCGGGCCGCCCATCGGCTCTTCCGGTCCGGGCGGCGACTCGATCTTGATGACATTGGCGCCCCAATCGGCGAGCTGGCGCACGCAGGTCGGTCCCGACCGCACCCGGGTGAGATCGAGCACCGTGAAGCGGGCCAGAGCTTTCGAAGCGCGGGGAAAGGGCATTGGTGGCGTCTCCGCTGCCGGTCTAAGCCGGCTTCATTGTACTCGGCGCAAACTGACTCTGGGTCGGCCGGAAGGGGCCGAACTTCCCCGATCTCATCGGCCTTGTCTACCGGGCTCGGGGCGCCATTTAGTGCAGGTCGTTCCCGCCCCGCGGAAGCGATACAGTGGCCGCGCCAATGGCCATCTTTCCGGCACTTTCGAGAGGCGATCATGAATGAGGAAGCTCTCAACGTCAGCGTGCGCAAGTTCTTGAAAAAGGTCGGCATCACCTCGCAGCGCGAGATCGAGCAGGGAGTGCGCGCGGCCATCGCCGGCGGCCGGCTGAAAGGCAACGAGGCATTGCCGGCCAAGGTCGTGCTTACCGTCGAAGGTCTCGGCTTGTCGGTCGAGATCGAGGGCGCCGTCGAGCTTGAATGAAGACGTGCGCCGCTGGCGCGAAATTCCGGGACGACAATCATGGTTGACCTGCATGCTTGATTTGCGCCGTGCGCTGATTGCGCTGATGCTGATTGCCACCGCGGCAACGGCGCTGGCCCAGGAACATCCCGGCCGCGGCGGCGCGCGCTCGGACCGCCAGGGCGAAAGCCAACAGGCGGGCCAGCAGAACGGCGGCGGCCACGAGAGCGGCCCCGGCGTGCTGGCGCTGTTGCCACCCGATTCCGTCACCGAGCACTCGATCGACGTCAAATCCGGCAAGCTTGCCTATACGGCGACCGCGGGCACATTTCCGCTGTTCGATCAGTCCGGGTCGCGATCGGCACAGATTTTTTACACCGCTTATGTCGCCAAGACAGACACTCCGTCCACGCGGCCGGTGACATTTGTCTTCAATGGCGGCCCGGGCGCGGGTTCGGCATTCCTCAATCTCGGACTGGTCGGGCCGCGTATCGCCGAGTTCGGTGCCGACGGGCGGGACGGCTCCAAGGTCCACCTCGTCGACAATCCGGATACCTGGCTCGCCTTCACCGATCTGGTGTTGATCGATCCGGTCGGTACCGGCTGGAGCCGAGCGGCCAAGTCCGACGATGATCGCTTTTTCTGGAGCGTGCACGGCGACGCCGAATCGATGGCCAAAGTCATCGCGCTCTATGTCGCGAAAAATAGCCGCGCCAGCTCGCCGAAATTCATTCTCGGCGAGAGCTACGGCGGCTTTCGCGCGGCCAAAGTCGCCCGCGCACTGCAGAACGATCAGGGCATCGTCGTCTCCGGGCTTCTGATGGTGTCGCCGATGCTCGATGGCTCGTTCCAATTCGGCGGCGACCGTTTTGCGCTCGGCGCCGCGCTGCAGCTGCCGTCGCTTGCCGCCGCCGAGCTTGAGCGCAAGCACGCATTCAGCTCCGACGCGCAGGCGCAAGCCGAGCGTTTCGCGCTGACCGATTATCTCACCACGCTCGCCGGCCCGCCGCCGCAAGGCGACGCCGCCAAGAGTTTTTATGCGCGCGTCGCCAAGATCACGGGCCTGTCGGTGGACGCGATCACGCAATCGCGCGGCTTCATCCGCGATGACTACATCAAGAACCTCGCCGGCGACCACAAGATCGTCAGCCACTATGACGCGACCTTCGCTTCGGACGATCCCTATCCGGAAACGCCGGTCGACAACGGTCCCGATCCGATTCTCGATGGCATGATCCGCGCCTATGGTAGCGCCTTTGTCGGCTACGCGCGCGACGAGCTCGGCTTCAAGACCGAGATGACCTACAACCTGCTCGACGGCAGCATATCGCGGAAATGGGATTGGGAGCGCGATCACGGCCAGCCGAGCGTCACCGACGATTTGCGCGTCCTACTGGCTTTGACGCCGTCATTCCGGCTGATGATTGCGCATGGCTATAGCGACATGGTGACGCCCTATGCCGTGACGCGCTATCTGTTGCAGCATCTGCCGCCGTTCCAAGGCGACGAGCGGACCGAGCTAAAACTCTACCGCGGCGGCCACATGTTTTATCTCGATCCGGACTCGCGCAAAGCGTTCAGCTCCGACGCCCAGACGATGTACGTTTCACCGTGATGGTTGCCCAAGATAACTAAAAGCTCCGGCTTTGGAGCGGGCCACTCTGCGACAGCATGTGCCGCTAAACACATTAACTAGGTGCCGTTTGATGCCGCCACCGGCGAGAGCAGGGGAGCGGCGCTTTGTCTCACTGCTGCCCGGACCGCCCATAAAGTCCGGCTGATTTCGCTTTGAGTCGTGCCCGATGATTAAAAAATGGGCTGCGGCCCCTGCACCAGCCTCGCCGGTGGCGTCCAGCTCGCGTTGCTTTTCACGATAGAATACGACAATCGTTTGATTGAACTAATCGATCGGTTGGACCTAAATGGCCAACCCTCGCGTCGCCTAAGAAAACCTTCAAGGGAGAAATAAGATGTCCAAGGACCTCGCCGGCGCCCCCGTTGGGCGGCGGACGATACTCAAAGCCGGTCTTGCGCTCGGCGCCATGCAGGTCGCCAGTCCTTTCGTGGTCAAGTCGCTCGCCGACGAGCCCGTCAAGATCGGTCTCGATAATCCGCTGACCGGCACCTATGCCGCGCTTGGCAAGAACGAATTGATCGGCGCGCAGCTCGCACTCGACCAGATCAATGCCAAAAACGGCATTCTCGGCCGCAAGGTCGAATTGCTGGTCGAGGACTCGACCAGCGCCGACGCTTCGGTCGCGGTGCAGAAGGCTAACAAACTAATCGACGGCGACAAGGTCAACTTCCTGCTCGGCAACATCAACTCTGGGCTGGCGCAGGCGATGGCCAATGTCGCCTTCGAAAAGGGCGTGTTTCATATCGTGCCCGGCGGCCATACCGACAGCGTTACCGGCACGCAATGCCATTGGGACGTGTTCCGCGTCTGCAACACGACGCGCATGGAGACTAATTCGGTCTCCAAGCTGCTGCTCGATAAGTACGGCAAGAAGTGGTACTTCATCACCACGGACTATGCCTTCGGTCATTCGCTGCAGCAGGGCTTCGAGGCCAGCCTCAAAGCCGCAGGCGGCACTGAACTGGGCGGCGACATGGTGCCGCTTCAGTCCACCGACTTCTCGTCCTACCTAATCAAGGCGCAGTCGACCAACCCGGACGCGCTCATTCTTCTGCTCGCCGGCGATGATATGATCAACTGCCTCAAGCAGGCGGTGCAGTTCGGGCTCAACAAGAAAATCCATATCGCCGGTGCGCAACAGGAACTCGAAGTGAACCTGGGCCTGCCGCCGGAAGCTCTGTTCGGCGACTGGGTGTTCGAATGGTACTGGAAACAGCCCGGCGTGCCACATGTCGCGGAATTTGTCGCCGACGTCCGCAAGCGCAGCGGCGGGAAAGTGCCCACCGCACGCACTTGGTTCGGTTTCGCGGCGGTCCATAGCTGCAAGCTTGCCGCCGAGAAGGCGAAATCGCTCGATCCGGTCAAGATGGCTCACGCCATGCATGGCCTAGTCTTGCCGCCGGAAATCGCACTGATGCCGAACAATCCGTATTACCGCGACGGCGACAACCAGCTGATGCCGACATTGTTCGTCGGTCATTCGCAGCCGGCGCCCAAGGGCGGCGATCCGGAGGATCTGTTCGCGGTGACGCAACTCGTAAAGGGTGACGAAGCTGCGCTGCCGGTCGACCAGACCGGTTGCCACATAGTGTGGCCGTCCTAACCAGCTTTCGAGCGGGGACCGCGGCGTTGCGGTCCCCAATATGTTTTAGTACGGAGGGGAGCTAACAGGCCGGGCAAGGCCGTTAGCCGCTGGGCCCGCCCGATCGCGTGGGGCGGGCCGAGCTTTGCGGGCGGCACGGGTGGGGGGTTAGCAGTCGTCGCATGTCGCAGCTGTTACTGTTCAACGTCTTCAACGGACTGATCATCGGGGCGTTCTATGCGCTGATGGCGCTCGGGTTGTCGCTGATCCTCAACCTTACCGGCGTGATCAATTTCGCTCATGGCGGCTTTCTGGCGATCGGCGGCTATCTTGCCTACACGCTGATGCCCTATTGCGGCTTCTGGGGCGCACTGCTGCTGGCGCCGATCCTGACCGGGTTCATCGGCGTCCTGGTTGAACGCGTCCTGATCCGGCGGCTTTACGGCCGCGATCCGCTCTACAGCCTGCTGCTGACGTTCGGTCTCGCCTTCATGATCGAAGACGGCACGCGTTTCATCTGGGGCGCGCAAAGCCTGCCCTATCAGATTCCGGCCTGGCTCGGGGAGCCATTGAGCGCTGAATACTTCTTCCTGACCGGATATCGCGTCTTCATGGTGATACTGGTTGCCGCCGCCGTGCTGGGCCTGTTCCTGATCCTGACCCGCACCCGGCTGGGCTTGCGTATCCGCGCCGGCACGCTCGATCTCGAAACTGTTTCCGTGCTCGGCGTCAATGTGCGCGCGTTGCGCAGTCTGAATTTCGGCCTCGGCATCTATCTGGCCGGGCTAGCCGGCGTCCTCGCCGTCGGCATGCTGGGGCTGCAGCCCACCGTCGGTGACAGCCTGATCATGCCGAGCTTCATCGCCATCATCGTCGGCGGTCTCGGCAGCCTGCCGGGTACGCTGCTCGGCGGGCTCTTGATCGGCGTCGCCTCCGGCGTCACCAGCGTCTACTTCCCCTCGGCGAGCGAAGCGGTGATTTACGTGATGATGGCTGCCGTGCTGATCGTGCGGCCGCGTGGCCTGCTCGGCGAAGAGGGACGCTTCTGATGCCGAAATTCGACAAGCGTGCCGGCAATATCCTGGTCTGGGTTCTGCTGCTGACCGCCCCGTTCTGGATGACCCATGTCGGCAGTTACGTCGAGTTGGGTAGCCGCGTGCTGGTCTATGCACTGGCCGCAATGGCGCTCAATTTTCTGCTCGGCTATACTGGTGTCTTGTCCTTCGGACACGCCGCCTATTTTGGCCTAGGCGCCTACGGCACCGCCCTGACCATCAAGTATCTCTATCCGAGCACACCGGTCGGCATGTTGGTTGGGATCGTCGTCGGCACGGTGGCGGCGGCGATCGTCGGCCCGATGATCGCCCGGCTGCGCGGCATCTATTTCGCCATGTGCACCATCGCCTTCGGCCAGGTATTCTATTTCATCGCCTTCCAATGGAGCTCGGTCACCGGCGGCGACGATGGCGTCAGCGCCTGGCATCGCATGCCGCTCAATCTGGGCTTCACCACAGTCGACATCCTTCAGAGCAGCAGGGCGTTCTATTACTTTGTGCTGGCAGTCTTTGCGGTTTGCGCAGCGGCAATGGCCTTCCTTCTGCGTTCACCGTTCGGCCGCACGCTGCTCGCCATCCGCGAGAACGAGCGCCGCGCGCGCTTTCTCGGCATCCCGGTCGACCGGCACATCTGGATGTCCTGGGTGATCTCCAGCTTCTTTGTCAGCGTCGCCGGCACACTCTATGCGCTGTTGAACAACTTCGTCGATCCGCGCGCCGTACGCTGGGATCAGTCGGGCATGTTCGTGATCATGGCGGTGCTGGGCGGCATGAGAAGCTTCTGGGGACCGCTGATCGGCGCCGCGATCTTTATCGTGCTCGAAGATTACCTTTCGAGCCTCACCCAGAACTGGGAATCCTTCATCGGCCTGTTCTTCGTGCTGATCGTGCTATTCTTCCCGCGCGGCGTGCTGGGCATCATTCGACGAAAGGTGGCATCGTGACCCTGTTGCGTGTGGAAAAAGTCTCGAAGCATTTCGGCAGCCTGATCGCCGTCAACGATGTGTCGATGACGGTCGAGCCCGGCGAGCTGCGCGCCGTGATCGGCCCCAACGGAGCCGGCAAGACCACGTTCTTCAATCTGATCAGTGGATTTCTGACGCCGACGTTCGGCCGCATCATGTTCGACGGCGACGACGTCACGCATCTGCTTCCGGCGCGGCGGGTATGGCGCGGCATGGCCCGCACCTTCCAAATCACCGAAGTGTTCCCGGAGCTCACGGTCCGGGAGAATCTGCGCATCGCCGTGGAAGTGGCGAGCGGTTATCGTTTGCGAGTGTGGCAGTCGCAGGATGTCGACGGCGAGGTCAAGGCGCGCGTCGTCGATTTGCTGGAAATGAGCAGTCTGACCGAGAAGGCCGACCGGCTGGTCGGCGAGCTCGCCCACGGTGATCAGCGCTCCACCGAGATCATGATGGCGCTGGCACTTAGGCCCCGGCTCCTGTTGCTCGACGAACCGACCGCCGGCATGGGCGACCAGGAAACCTACGACATCACCCAATTGATCCGTAAGCTGCATCGCGAGCAAAAGCTGACGATCGTGCTGATCGAGCACGACATGCGCGTCGTCTTTCACCTCGCCGACCGCATCATGGTGCTCGACCAGGGCAAATTCCTTGCCGAGGGCACGCCGCCGGAGATTGCCGCCAATGAGGCGGTGCAGGCGGCATATTTGGGGAAGGCAGCAGCGTGAGCGCCGTCGTACTCGAGGCCGAAGGCCTCCACACCTATTACGGCAAGAGCCACATCCTGCATGGCGTCGGGCTGGAGGTGCGGGAGGGCGAGATCGTCACGCTGCTCGGGCGCAATGGCGCCGGTAAGACCACGACGCTGCGCAGCCTGGTCGGCCTCACCCATGCCCGTGACGGCGCGGTGCGCATTTTCGGTCATGCCACCACCGATTGGCCGCCGTATCGGGTCGCAAATCTCGGCGTCGGCTACGTGCCGGAAGGGCGCCGCATCTTCCCCAATTTGACGGTCGAAGAAAATCTCAAGGTCCCGATGGCGAGACCGGGGCCATGGACGATCGCGCGCATCTACCAGCTGTTTCCGCGGCTTGCCGAACGCAAGAACAACAAGGGCCGGCAATTGTCCGGCGGCGAACAGGAAATGCTGGCGATCGCGCGGGCGCTGCTGTTGAACCCGAAGCTGCTGCTGCTCGATGAGCCGAGCCAAGGCCTTGCGCCGCTGATCGTGCAGGACGTGTTCAAGGTCGTCACCTCGGCGCGCGAACAAGGCATTTCGGTGCTGCTGGTGGAACAGAACGTGCGTGCCGCCGTCGAGGTCGCGGACCGCGCCTATGTGCTCGACGACGGCCACGTCGTCTATTCCGGTCCCGCCGCCGAGTTTGCCAAAGATGAAGAGCGGGTGCGTTCGCTCGCCGGCGCCAGCGCCGAGGAATGGGAGCCGCGAGCGTAGCTCGCTGGCGCGCTTGCAGCGCGGCCCTTATTCAGCTCGACTTGTTGGGATCGAGACCGTATTTGGCGCACATCGTCGCCACGATGGATCTGTCCTTGCCGCCGGCGATGAGACCCATGACGGCGGATTTCACTCTGTTGTTCGCCATCTGCGCCTCCACGATATAGAACTGCTCGCCGTTGTAGGCGGGGTACGGGCTTTGGCCGTCGACCACGCCGCAATAATTGACTGACTGGTCGTTCACGATCGACGGAAACTTTGCCCAACGGTATTTCGCGGAAGCGGGGTTGCGCAACGAGTCGGCAACCGACGCCATAATGGCTTTCTTCTCCGCCGGGGTCAGATCTCGCATCGGGACGTTGGCAGAGGCGCTGGCGCTCGCATCGGCAACATTGCCGCCACTGCTTGCCGCAGCCGATCCTTGAGTGCCGGTCGTTGCGCAGCCGGAAAGCCCAAGGCCGGCCGCCAACGCGGCTATCACGCTGAATCTCGCTGTTTGCACGTTTTATCCGTGGTTAAAGGAGGCTTGGAGGCGGCCTAGTTTCCGGTTCGGCTGGATACCCGGACTTGGCCGATTGTGACGTGCGGGGCCGACGTGGGCGCAGCGCGCACCACCTTTGACTCGGGTTCGCCATTCGGGCCGATCGTATAGACATGGTTGTTGATCATCGCCCGGCCGTCGCGCGTCGGGCTACTCATTTCCTTGACGTTGTCGCTGACCAGCGTCTCCGCCGCTTCTGGGTGGCCGGTATTCAACAGGCGAAGATGCGTCACGAACACTTTGGGATAGATCAGCGACGAAGCCGGCACCTTGAGCCCCATGAAGTTCGCCACGTCGCCGACGAAGGCGTTGCAGTTGTAGAGCTCCGCGCTCCACACATGCGAGCGCTCTTGTAGTCCCTTGATGTAGGTGAGAACACGGTCATATTCGTCTTTATTCATCAGCACGCGATAGCGCGCGGTGACGTATTTGTTCTCGAGGTCGCCGTCGGTCCATCCGGTTTCGGCAGGCACCGGAACATAGTGGCCGACCACCCAGGCCGTGGCGTCGTCGCCCACCGGAGACAGGCCCGCGACGTCAGCCTTGGTCGGCGGCACGCCGACCCGACCATGCACGAGATAGGTATGGCCATAGTCCCACGCGTAGCGCGCGCGAAACTCGATGTAATAGTCGCCCGAGCCGGTGGTTACGACCGATGTCGTCGGATTGCCGGTGCGCAGGATGGTCCTTGAATTCTGCGCGTTGGCGGCCGTCAGGCCGAGACTCACGAGCGCGGTTAAAATGAACGTGACGCCGAGCCAGGCAGGGCGAACAAGGTCACTCAGTTTATGCCGCATGATCCCCTCCGTGAGCCTGATCAAACCGACCCTGACCAGCCATCGAGGTAACAGGCCTGCGTGAACTTCCGCAATCGCATGCACTTAGGCGATTTTGGCGTCGGTTCATCGCGTCCAGTTCCATAATGGTAACAATACTTGGCCTTTGCCCGGTGGCAAATGTTCGGCAGTTTTTGTGGATTTTTCCCAGTGCGCCATATTTGCAACGCTCCGGCGCCGGGCGAGGGGTTGTAGATAATGGGCCGCTGGCCGTCGTTTTCTGTTTTTCCGATCGGGATTCGCTAGGCCAAAGGGCCAGTTCGGGCGCGCTTTCAGGTTGGATTCGGGAACGCGACAAATGGAACCTGAAATGGGCTGCAATCAGATCATGACTGTGTCTTTTCAGCACTAGAGAACCGGGGGCCCCCTCTGTATGGTTAACCCTGTCATGACAAGGGGGAGTTCCCTATGAAGAAGATCGCTATTGCAACGGCCGCGGTGTTAGCTCTCCTGAGCATCGCTGGCTGCGCTCAGACCGGTAAGGGTAAGGCCCCGCCGCCGGTGGTTACCAAGGGGTAATGCCTCACGGCATTGTATGGGGGAAGGGCCGGCTTCGCGCCGGCCCCTTTCTTTTTGGCGGTCCCGTTTGACCCGCCAGACCGGCCGTCGGGCGGCTATTCGGCGGCCCGCTTACGCACCAGGGCCGCAGCGGCCCGGTCGTAGCTCTCCTCGCGCGCCAATTGCTCCTTAAGGCCGACCAAACCGTAATAATCGTCGAGCGGCAGCAGATGCTCGAAAGTGGGCGTGAGCGAGTTCTCCCGCTTGAGGATGCGCAGCACGTTACGCACCGCTTGCGCCGCGGCGAACAAGGCCAGTGACGGGAACGTCGCCGCCACGACGCCGGCGGCTTCGAGATCCGCCAGACTGCGCTCCTTCAATCCCGCCGCCTGCGACAGCGTCGCCATATGTGGGCCGCCGATTTCGCGTATGGCGCGCTTGATGTCGTCGATGCTGTCGACGCCCATGGGTTTCGCCATGTCGGCGCCAGCGTCCATGAACAACTGACAGCGCTCGATTGCGGCATTGAGACCATCGACGCCGGCGGCATCGGTGCGGCCGGCGATGAAGAAGTCGGGATCGCGCCGGGCGTCGAGCGCCGCCTTGATTTTGGCCAGCATCTGCTCGACCGGGATCACCTGCTTGCCCGGCAGATAACCGCAGCGGTTGGGGAACACCTGATCGCTGATGAAGATGCCGGCCACGCCGGCGGCCTCGAAGGCGCGCACCAGCTGCCGCACATTGTTGACGCCGCCGAACCCGGTATCGGCATCGACGTAGACCGGCACTTCAACGGCGGCGGCAATGCGCCCGTAATGATCGGCATAATCGCGCATATTGGATTGGCCGGTGTCGGGCTGCGCCAGCATCGAGCCGATTGCGGCATAGCCGCCGGCGCACAGCGCCTCGAAACCTTCGGCTTCCATGATGCGCGCCGACAACGCGTCATAGGCGCCGGGCATCAGCACCAGCCGCTTGCCGGCCATGATCGCCCGGAATTTCTTGCGCACGCTCATGACGCGGCCTCCCCGTTTACGTTGCGCCGATTACCGGCTGTCCCGTGTCGTCTGCAACCACGGCTGCGCCGCCGCGGCGCGGCGCTCCCAGCCGACGATATCGTCCATGTGCTTGAGCGTCATGCCGATATCGTCGAGCCCTTCGAGGAGCCGCGTGCGATCGGCCGCCGCTATTTCGAAAGCGATATCCGGGCCGCCGGGGCCGCTGATTCGCTGCGTCACCAGATCGACCGTAAACGGTGCGGCGCCGTCGGCGGCGACGACGCGGGCGATGAAGGCGTCGGCATCCTGTGGGCCGAGCACCACCGGCAACACGCCGTTCTGCAGGCAATTCTCGCGATAGATATCGGCAAAGCTCTTGGCGACGACGACGCGGATATCGTTCGCCAGCATGCTCCACACCGCGGACTCGCGCGACGAGCCGGCACCGAAATTCTGCCCGGTTACTAGAATGCCGGCGGCGCGAAACTGCGGTTTGTTGAGGATGAAATCCGGATCCTCGCTGCCGTCCTCGCGATGGCGCGCGCGGTGGAACAGCATCGCCTTGTAATCTTCTTTGAGGCTGCGCGAATGCATGATCGGAGCGATCTGGTCGGTATTGACGTCGTCTTTGAGGAGCGGCGCGGCGACGCCGGTGTGGGTGGTGAACGGCTGCATCACGCCGCCCCGGCCAGCAATTGCCGCACGTCGGCGATGCGGCCGGCGATCGCGGTGGCCGCTGCGGTCGCCGGGCTGGCGAGATGGGTGCGCACTTTCGGCCCCTGCCGGTTTTCGAAATTGCGATTGGTGGTCGACACGCAACGCTCGCCAGGCTGGCCGCGGTCGCCGTTGCCGCCCGCGCACATCGAGCAGCCCGATTCGCCCCAGAAGAAACCGGCGTCACGGAACACGCGGTCGAGGCCGGCCGCTTCCGCTTCGCGCTTCACGCTCGACGAGCCCGGCACGACCATGGCGACGACGCCCTCGGCGACGCGCCGGCCCCGCACCACCGCGGCGGCGGTCTGCAAGTCGGGCAGCCGGCTATTGGTGCAGGAGCCGATGAAGACGCGATTGACCGGCAAGCCGGCGAGCGGCGTTCCCGGCGCCAGTCCCATATAGGCAAACGCGCTTTCGGCCGCGGCGCGCCGGCCCGGATCGACGGCCGCGGGGTCGGGTACGCGGCCCGAAATACCCACGACCTGGCTCGGGTCCGTCCCCCAGGTGATCTGCGGCTCGAGGCCGGCACAATCGAGCACGACCTCGCGGTCGAATACGGCGCCGTCGTCGGATTGCAGGCTGCGCCAAGGCGTGAGCGCGCGATCCCAGGCCGCGCCCTGCGGCGCATAAGGACGGCCCGCAAGCCAGGCAAAGGTCGCCTCGTCGGGGGCGACAAAGCCGGAGCGGCCACCCATTTCGATGTTGAGATTACACAGCGTCATGCGCTGTTCGATCGGCATGGCGCGTGCCGCCGCGCCGGCATATTCCACGACATAACCGCGCGCGCCCGCTACGCCGAGATCGGCGATCAGCCGCAAGGCGACATCTTTCGCGTTCACGTGAGGACCGAGAGCGCCGTCGAGCCGCACCCGCATGCGCTTGGGCCGCTTGAGCGCCATCACCTGCGTGACGAGGATATGAGCAAGCTCGCTGGTGCCGCAGCCGAAAGCCAGCGCGCCGAGTCCGCCAACGGTGCTGGCGTGGCTGTCGGGGACCGCATGCGTTGCGCCCGGCAGCACGATGCCGAGTTCCGGCGCCACCACGTGCGAAATGCCCTGCTCGGGATCGTCGATATCGAACAGCCGGATGCCGTTGTTGCGGCAGCCGTCGCGCATCGCCTTGATGAAGGCGGTGCCCGACGGGTTGGTGTCGTCGTTGCGGCCGGGCCTGGTCGCCACCGTATGATCCTGCACCGCGAAGGTCAGGTCGGGCCGGTGCACTTTTCGCTGCTGCTTTTGCAGCTGCGCGAAGGCATGATGGGCATGCAATTCGTGCAGCACATGGCGATCGATATAAAGGAGATCGCGGCCGTCGGCACGCTGGCCGACGCAATGGAAATCCCAGATCTTGTCGAACAAAGTGCGGGGCGGTGGCATGGCTGCTGGCATGGCGATCGATATCTACCGCTGCAGCCCGGGCCAGAGCAACCCGCCCAGAGGAGGACACTGCCATGCCGCGCGTCGTCGGTATCGACCATCTGGTCTTGAGCGTCGGCGACTTCGCCCGCTCCAAGGACTTCTATGACAAGCTCCTAAAGTTCCTCGGCTTCAAGCTGAAGCACGAATACGAGGACATGGCCGGCTGGAGCAACGGCAAGACGCTGTTGTGGATCGCGGCTGCGGATGCGCAAGGCAAGAAGCATAAATACCGCAAAGGCGACATCGGCTTTCATCACTACGCGTTCGAGCTTTCAAGCCGCAAGGATGTCGATGCGCTCGGCGTCTTTCTCGAAGCCAACGGCATGAATGTGGTCGATCCGCCGGGTGAGTATTACGGCCGCAATTATTACGCCGTCTATTTCACCGATCCCGACGGCATGAAGCTCGAAGGCATGATCTGGGCGCCGCCGGAGAAGAAGCCGGTCAAGAAACTCGCCAAGAAAGAAGCGCCCACGGCGCGCCGCAAGTCTCGAAAGAAGACGCGTAAATCCTGATTGCAGGGTCGTCAGGACGCCGCACGCAACAGCGGGCGGACGTGCGCTACCACGGTATTGCGGCCGCGGCGTTTGGCGGCATAGAGCGCGGTGTCGGCCGCCTCAATAAGATCGGCGGTGGTTTGAAACTTGTCAGGAATGACGGATTCGACGCCGATGCTGACAGTGACGTAGCCGCACGACGATTCCGCATGATTGATTTGCAGGTCTTCGACGGCTTTGCGCGCTTCGTCGGCAATCGCTTTGGCCCGTTCGAGGTCGAGGCCGGGCAGCAGCAGCGCGAACTCCTCACCGCCGTAGCGGGCGACCAGCACCGCTTCGTCAAGCGTCACCAGCGACAGAGTCTCGCCGACTGCACGCAAGCAGGTGTCGCCAGAAACATGGCCATAACGGTCGTTGAACAGCTTGAAGTGATCGATATCAACCATCATCAGTGCCAGCGGCCCGCACTTTTCGCCGGCGCGCTGCCATTCGCGGTTCAATTCGCGATCGAAGCCGCGCCGGTTGGCGAGTCCGCTCAAACCGTCGAGACTCGCCAGTTCCTCAAGATGCTGATTGGCGATCTGCAGTTCTTCTTCGCGGGTGGCGAGCTTGGCCGCCATGTC
Organism: uncultured Alphaproteobacteria bacterium; assembly: GCA_963731805.1. Lineage (GTDB taxonomy): Bacteria > Pseudomonadota > Alphaproteobacteria > Rhizobiales > Xanthobacteraceae > BOG-931. The sequence continues at coordinate 219,759 of CAVSWY010000016.1, read as the reverse complement.
GTCGAGCGCTGCCGCCAGTGGCGCGAACTCTGCGACCCAGGGTTCCTGCGAGGCGCGCACGTGCAGATCGCCGCGCCCGAAGCGCGCCGCGGTACGCACCAGCGATCGGATCGGCTTCACCACCAACTGCTCGCCGCCGAACCAGGCCAACAGCACGACGAACATGCCGAACAGGAAAAGCTGCAGGTAGGCGAAGTTGATCTTGCTGTCGATGCCGCTGTGCACGGCGGCTTCGTCGAGACCGACCGCCAGCCGCGCATTTGTCCACGGCACGCGGACATAGGCGAAGATGCGGCGAACGCCGTCAAAACCAGTCGTCGTTATCGTGCCCTCGTCTTTGGCGAGCATCTGCTGCGCGAAGGCGTCGCCAGCGAACCGTTTTCCGATAAAGCGCTGTTGATCGGCGGAGCCGGCAACGAGCGTACCATTGCCGTCGAGCAGCACGACCGATGCGCCCTGGCGCTCCGCGGCGGTCGACGCCAGATCGCCGATCCATTGTAAATTGATGACGGCGAGCGCCACACCTTTGATCGATGCATCGTCGGCGATGACGGGCAAGGTGGCGACCAGACTCGGCACCTGATTGACATGATTGATGAGATAATTGCTCAGCGCGAATTCGCGCGAATGCAGAGCATTCTGAAAATGCGGGCGATCGGAGACGTTCAGTCCAATCGCCTGCAGGTCGGTCGAGCAGATGATGCGCCCATCCGTCGCGGCCACCGAGATGTCGCGAATCCAGGGGATATTGGCGGTCAGGCCGGCCATATATTGACTGCAATTGGACCGGTCGATCGGAACCCTGCCGAAGACGCGCGTAACGATCTGCAAAATCGCGCGGGTGGACGAAATGATGTCGCGTTGCGCCTCGACGCCGCGCCGGGCCAAATCAACGACATCGGCGTTGGCGCGTTCGGTTCGCGCGGCGCGGGCCACTTCGAGGCCGTGGACGCGCTCGAGCATCAGCGGTGCGATCGCCAGAAGCGCCAGTACGAGCAGCCGGGCACGGATGCTCAGAAACGGCTTGTTCCGCCGCGACGAGGTTTGCGATTTTGCTTTGTCGTCCGACATCGTGCCCATTCCCGCCCCGGTTTCATAACCTAGTCGGGGCGCGTAAAAATGGGCCTCGCGTCATCGCTAAACTGTTCGCACAGTCGTTGACCGCCTGGAAACCATGATGGAAGCCATGATCGAAACCATGATCGAAATTTCGGACCGGCAGGACGCCATTACGGCAGTGCGCGCGGAGATCGCGAAAGCCTGCCGCGAGGCCGGTCGCGATCCATCGACCGTCACGCTGGTGGCGGTGTCGAAGACATTCGGCGCGGCAGCGATCGAGCCCGTCATTGCCGCCGGCCAGCGCGTCTTCGGCGAGAACCGGGTGCAGGAGGCCAAGGCCAAATGGCCGGCTCTGATCGCCCGCCATCCCGGCATCGAATTGCATCTGGTCGGTTCGCTGCAATCGAACAAGGCCAAGGAGGCGGTGGCACTGTTCGACGCCATCCATTCGGTCGATCGGGGAAGCCTCGCCGAGGCGCTCGCCAAGGAAATCGCCAAGCAGAAGCGGCAGCCGCTATTGTTCGTGGAGGTCAATACCGGCGCTGAAGCGCAAAAGTCCGGCGTGCTGCCGCAGGAGGCGGACGCCTTTCTCGCCGCCTGCCGTGAGCGTTATGGACTCATCATTTCCGGCCTGATGTGCATCCCCCCGCACGGCGAGGCGCCGGCGCCGCATTTTGCGCTTACCGCCAAAATCGCCGGCCGCAATGGGCTGAAATTCCTCTCGATGGGCATGAGCGCCGATTTTCCGACGGCCATCGCGTTCGGCGCAACGCACGTGCGCGTCGGCACGGCGATTTTCGGGACGCGGCCGGCCATTAGGAATGAATGATGATTCGTGTCTTTGGCGACAAAGACCGAAGTAATAGCAAAAGCTCGTTCCGCCGCAGGCCGACGCAGCCCGCTGTCGCCGTAAAGCGGTCCCGCGCCACGTGTAGGAATACCGCGCTGCCGCGACCGGCCACGCGCGGCCTGGTGTTGTGGTCGATTTCGACGATCAGATCGTAGAGGCCGTCGTCGCGGCGCAGCCGGTCGCCTGGTTCATTGGCCGACTTGCGGAATGCGTGATTATAGCGGCGATCGGAGGGGTCTTCGCACCAGGCGTCATCCGGCCTTATTCCGCGCACAGGGAGCAGGGTCCGCGGCCGCTGCAAGCGGTCCGGCCGCCACCACAACCGGACCGGGTGAAACTGGCCCGCCGGCGTGCCGCCATCGCCCTCGCGTTTCGACGCCTTGATCCCGCCGCGGCCCAACGCCACTTGCAAAGGCTTGGACGCCCCGGGGCGGGATAACCAACCTTGCGACCGCCGGCCCGGCCGGGAATGGATGCGGATGAAGCAAAACGAGGTTCGTCGCATCCCGGCCCCTTGGATTCCCAATGCCCGTCGGCTCTTGTATCCTAAGGAACTTTACTTCGCGCGACTGGCGCGGCAAAGCGGCGGCGGGGCCCGGATTTAATGCCGAATACGCGGAAGATTCTCATTGTCGACGACGACACCGAACTGCGCGATGCGCTGACCGAACAGCTGTCGCTGCATGAGGAATTCGAGGCCGAAGCCGTCGACACCGGCAGCAAGGGCGTGCAGGCGGCCAAGGCCGGGCAGATCGACCTCGTCATCATGGATGTTGGCCTGCCGGACATCGACGGTCGCGAAGCCGTGCGCATCCTGCGCAAGAACGGCTTCAAGGCGCCGATCATCATGCTGACCGGCCACGACACCGACTCCGACACCATTCTCGGGCTGGAATCCGGCGCCAACGATTACGTGACCAAGCCGTTCCGCTTCGCCGTGCTGCTGGCGCGCATCCGCGCGCAGCTCCGCCAGCACGAAGCGAGCGAGGACGCGGTCTTCACCATCGGGCCCTATACGTTCCGCCCTAGCTCCAAGCTGTTGCTCAATCCCAAGGGCAACAAAGTGCGGCTGACCGAAAAGGAGACCTCGATTCTGCGCTACCTCTATCGCGCCGGGCAGCGCCCGGTGTCGCGCGAGACGCTGCTGCAGGAGGTCTGGGGCTATAATTCCGGCGTCACCACCCACACGCTGGAGACCCACATCTACCGCTTGCGGCAGAAGATCGAGAAGGACGCCGCCGCGCCAGCCATCCTGGTGACCGAAGCCGGCGGCTATAAGCTGGTGCCATGACTTGGCACTATGACTTGGCACCACGACTTGGCAGCACGACTTGGCAGCATGATTTTGCGCCCTGACCGCGGATCGCCATGACCATCGAGGATGACATCGCGTTTCTGAGCCAGGTGCCCGTTCTTCGCCGCCTCGGCGCCCCGGCGTTGCGCATCCTCGCCATCGGCGCCGAAGCCTATTCGGTCGAAGCCGGCCAAGTGCTGTTCGCCACCGGCGACGCCGCCGACTGCGCCTACGTCGTCCAGCAGGGCTCGTTTCAGGTCACGCCGGAGCGCGCCGGCGATGCCGAGCTTATCGCCGAGCCTTGCAGCCTGCTCGGTGAAAACGCCTTGCTGGTGCAGTCGCAGCGGACCGCGACGGCGGTCGCGCGGGAGGATTCCGTCGTGCTGCGCATTTCGCGCACGATGTTTCTGCGCATGCTGGACAGCTATCCGGAGGCCGCGCAGCGACTGCGCGAGCTGATCGCGACGCGCGCCGACCAATGGGCGCGCGAGATGGAAAAAGTCCGTGCTGTACTAGCCCGCAATACCGGGCCGCGATCCTAGCTCTTGCTTTGCCGGCGGTGCTCGATCTCCAAGCTGACCAGCCGCGCCAACAGTGTCGCCGGATAAAGCTGCCCGATCACGCCTTCGAGATTGGCGAAACTGCGCGCCAAGGGATGAATCGGCACGATGTCGCCGTAGCCCAATGAGGTCAGCGTCGTGAAGCTGAAATAAAGCAGCGCCGCGCCGGAGCCGTATTCCGTGCCGGCATGCGGCAGATTACTGAAGGAGCCCGGCAGCAGGACCTCCATCAGCCGATAGATGGTGAAGAACAGCAGCGCGAAATTCAAATAAAGGACGACGGCGCCTTGGACACGGTGAATGCTCACGCGCCCGGAGGCGAAAACCGCGCGGGCGATGACGATGCTGACGGCGGCAATGGCAAGCAAACGGCCCCCGGCGCTTAGCCATTGCGTCAGCGGCGATGGATCTTCGCGCCAAAGAAAAAGTGCCGACCGGGCTGAGTACGACGGCCGTGGTCACAGCGATCGCGGCGAAATGGCTTTGCCACGTGACAACGAGAATGGAGATCACCAGCAGGATGAACATTGCCGGCAAGACAAATCCCGGCAGCACGCCCATTCCGGTGAGCGGGATAATGAGAAAAATCAGCAACGCTTCGATGATCAACAGCGCCGTGAGGCCCGGTTCGCGGCTGACCTGGTGCCATTCTTTGACGCGGTTGCGCCAAGTTTCCAGCGAAACGTCGGAGCCGGGCTTCGCCGCGCGCATAACCTAGAGCTCCATGGTCGCCGTCACCGGGACGTGGTCGGAGGGCCGCTCGGCGCCGCGATAATTCTTGGCGATGGCTATGCCGGAGACGCGGTCGGCAAGCGCATCGGAGCTCCAGACGTGATCGAGACGGCGGCCGCGGTCGGCGGCGCGCCAGTCGGCGGCGCGATAGCTCCACCAGGTGTAGAGCTTCTCCGGCTCCGGCGTGAGGCGGCGCATGCTGTCGATCCAGCCGCCGGCGCCAAGGGCCGCGGTGAATTTCTCGCATTCGATCGGCGTATGCGATACCACGCGCAGCATCTGCTTATGGCTCCAGACGTCGTGCTCGCGCGGCGCGACGTTGAGATCGCCAACCAGGATGGCGCGCTCGGACTGGGCCGGTCGCAAGGCGGGGGCGTCGCGCATCTCATCGAGGAAGGCAAGCTTGTGGGCGAATTTCGGATTGACCGCCGGATCGGGAATGTCGCCGCCGGCGGGCACGTAGAAATTATGCACCGTGACTGGATCGCGCAGCCCGGCGCGCTCGCCGAACACCGCGGAGACATGGCGGCAGTCGGTCTTGCCGCAGAAGCTTTGGATGTTGAAGCTCTCGAACGGCAATCGCGAAACCACGACGACGCCATGATAGCCCTTCTGGCCGTTGAGCGCGATGTGCTCGTAACCGAGCCGCTTGAAGCGCTTGCGCGGAAACGCGTCGTCCGGGCACTTGGTCTCTTGCAGGCAAAGGATGTCGGGCCGGACCGCCTTGATGAATTTGGCGACCAGATCGATGCGTAGCCGCACCGAATTGATGTTCCAGGTCGTGAGTTTGATTTGCATGGTCGGAATATGGATTCAGCCAGCAATTAAAGCATCATTCTGCAACGTGTCATCATCCGCGAAGGCGGATGATCCACTATCCACAAGCGATTCGAGATTATCCGCAGTCCGGCGGTTACTGGATGCTTCGCCGGAGCTTGTCATCGGGCCGCGCAGCCTCGCGCGGGCCCGGTGACGGAGCATGACCGACTCACTGATTGGTGATGCTGCCCTGATTGCCCTGATAATTGATCACGAACAGGTTCGGATCGGGCTTTTTGCTGGTGTCGAGATTATAGACGGCGACCGTGGTGTCGAAACCTTGCGGATCGGTGACGGTCCATTGCTTGAGCGTCAGATCCTTGGCGTCGAACATGATCATCAGCTTGTCGGTGCCGATCATCAATTGCTTTTGCTCGATGGTGACGGAATCGAAAGTATCGTCGGACGTGACGCTGACCACGTCAGTATCGCGAAGGAGATCGATGCGGTCGGCGAGCAGATAGCGCAGCGGCGTCTGCGACAGCGGATAAAGATCCTGCGTCGCCAGCTTACGGTCGCGCACCACGACCGAGGAACCGTCGGCGACGATGTCGATCGGGCTCGGCGGATTATACTCGAAGCGCACGCGCCCGGGCTTCTGCAGATAGAACGTTCCCTCGGTGCGCCCGCCGTCGGGACCGATCTGCACGAAATTGCCGACCATGGTCTGGATGCTCGACAGATATAGGCTGATGCGGTCGAGCAGCGCGCGCTGCTTGGCGTCGAAAGCGGTCGCCTGATTGGAGAAAATGCCGCCCTTGTCGGAGAACGGGAAGAAGCCTGGAGCGTGATTCGACTGCGATGAGGCCGCCGGCGCCGGGGGCGACTGGGGTGTCGCCGCCGCATGCGGTGCCGGCGCTGCCTGTGGTGTCTGCGCTGCCTGTGGTGTCTGCGCTGCCTGTGGTGTCTGCGCGGCCTGCGGTATCGATGCCGGCGGAATCGGAATGCTATCGGTTTCCGCGGGTGCCGGAGCAAGTCCGGTTTTCGGCAATGGCGCAGGCGTCGGCAGCGGTACGTTCTCGGCGAAGACGCTTGCGGGCCACAAAAGACCCAACCCGCCCATCAACGCCACGATTACGATCGCCGGGCCGAGTTTCGCTAAGCCCCGTTCCGCCATATCCTTCTCCCGCTGATGCGCCCCTGATGATGCATCCAAATGATGCAACGGTCAGAACGCCCGCGACTGATACGTTCCGCTAAGCGCCCGATATGGCGAATTCGCGGCTACTCTTTCACGCTTAAGACCCCGAGGGCCGATTCTCAATAGCGATCCTCGTCGGCACCCTCGACCAGGATTTCGCGCTTGCCGGCGTGGTTGGGCTGGCCGACGACGCCTTCCTGCTCCATGCGCTCCATCAGCGAAGCAGCGCGATTGTAGCCGATCTGCAGCCGGCGCTGAATGTAGCTCGTCGAAGCCTTGCGGTCGCGTGTGACAATTTGCACCGCCTGCTGGTAGAGGTCGCCGCCCTCGGCGCCGCCCATGGCAGTCGCGTCGAAGATCGGATTGCCATCCTCGTCCTGCGGCTCCTCGGCGGTGACCGCTTCGAGATATTCCGGCTGACCTTGCGACTTGAGGTGGCGCACCACCTTCTCGACCTCTTCGTCGGAGACGAATGGTCCGTGCACGCGGCTGATGCGGCCGCCGCCGGCCATGTAGAGCATGTCGCCCTGGCCGAGGAGCTGCTCGGCGCCTTGCTCGCCCAGAATGGTGCGGCTGTCGATCTTGGAAGTGACCTGGAACGAGATGCGGGTTGGAAAATTCGCTTTGATCGTGCCGGTGATGACGTCGACCGACGGCCGCTGCGTCGCCAGGATGACGTGCAGGCCGGCGGCGCGCGCCATTTGCGCCAACCGCTGCACGGCGCCCTCGATGTCCTTGCCGGCGACCATCATCAGGTCGGCCATTTCGTCGACGATGACGACGATATAGGGCAGCGGCTCGAGATCGAGCTCCTCTTTCTCGTAGATCGCTTCGCCGGTCTCCCGATTGTAGCCGGTGTGGACGGTGCGGTTGAGCTTCTCGCCTTTTTTGTTCGCCTCGGCGACACGCGCATTGTAGCCGTCGATATTGCGCACGCCGAGCTTCGACATTTTCTTGTAGCGCTCCTCCATTTCGTGCACCGCCCATTTCAGCGCCACCACCGCCTTCTTGGGATCGGTGACAACGGGGGTGAGCAGATGGGGGATGCCGTCATAGACCGACAATTCCAGCATTTTCGGATCGACCATGATCAGCCGGCACTGGTCGGGCTGCAGCCGATAAAGCAAGCTGAGGATCATGGTATTGATGGCAACGGATTTTCCGGAGCCGGTGGTTCCGGCAATGAGCAGATGCGGCATGCGCGCCAGATCGACCAGGACCGGTTCGCCGCCGATCGACTTGCCCAGGCAAAGCGGCAGCCGGGCCGAGGTGTCGGCATAATCGTCCGAGGCGAGCATCTCGCGCAGGTAGACTTTCTCGCGCGTCGGATTTGGCAGTTCGATGCCGATGGCGTTGCGGCCCGACACCACGGCGACGCGCGCCGAGAGCGCGCTCATCGAGCGTGCGATGTCGTCGGCGAGGCTGATGACGCGCGACGATTTGATGCCCGGCGCCGGCTCCAGCTCATAGAGCGTCACTACCGGGCCCGGCCGCGCATTGATGATCTCGCCACGCACGCCGAAATCGCCGAGCACGCCTTCGAGCGCGGTGGCGTTATTCTGCAAAGTCTCGGAGCTGACGGTGGCGCGGCCGCTTTTGCTCGGCGGCGTGAGCAGCTCAAGCGGCGGCAGAATATAGCCGCCACCGGCGCGGCGCGGCGCCTTTGGCGCCCGCGGTTTGCGCGCACGCGGCGCGGATTCCGCTTCGTCGGCGTCGGTCTCCCCATCGTCCTCGTCGAGGTCGGGCTCCGGCGTTTGCGCGAAGCGCGGCTCGACACGGCGGCGCGGCATCGCGCTCTCGTCCCGCACCGGCATGGGGGTGCGCTGCCGGCCGCGGAACAGTCGCGCCAATCGCGCGCGGAAGCTCAAAATGGAATGCTCCAAGAATCCGAGCGAGATCCAGCCGCTGTCGTCGGCGTCCTTCGCCGGCTCTTCCTCTTCATTCTCGTCGTCTTCGTTCTCGTCGATGGCGTCGCGCCAGAGAATGCCGGCGGCGCCGGCAAAAGTGATAAGCGCCGCGGCCCCGAGCACCATGGCGGCGCCGAGAAGGTGCGTGCCGGCAAGGGGCGCATGCAGCAAATAAGCCGGCAGGCGCAGCACCGCGTCGCCGATCACGCCGCCCAAGCCGGACGGCAGCGGCCAGCGCGGGCTCTTTGGCAGGCAGGAGGCGAAGGCGGCGGTCAGCACCGCGCCGGCAAGCCACAGCAGCACCCGCAGTCGCTCATGGCTGAGCGGACGGTGGCCGAGCAGCCGATAGCCCCACACCGCGATCGGCAACAGCAGCGCCAGCGAGCCGAGCCCGAGGAGCTGCATCATCAGATCGGCAGCGATGGCGCCTGGCATGCCGAGCAAATTGCGCACCGGCGCGTCGGTGGCGTGGCTCAGCGACGGGTCCTGCACCGACCAGGTGGCGAGCGCGAGCGCCGCCATCATGGTGAGGCTGATCAGGGCCACGCCGCCCAGCTCACGCAACCGGCGCTGCAGAATGGCGCCGAGCTGGCCGGACAGATGGGCCATGCCGTCGAGGCTGCGATCGATCATCGACATCGCTGCAGTCGATCCATCTTTGTATCAGCCAATCAGCCAAGCACCGCCACCAGGCGATGCATCGCCTCGGCGGTGATCTCGTTGTTATGCACCATGGCAACGCGGATATAGTCGGCGCCGGGATTGGACCTGTCGGCCTGTTCGCGCGCCAGATAACGGCCCGGCACCACGCGTAAGCCCGCTTCGCGCCACAGCCGCAGCGTCGCCGTTTCGCTGCCGCCTTGCGCCGACACGTCGAGCCAGAGGAAAAAGCCGCCGGCCGGACGGCGATAGCCGTAGCGATCGCCGACGATCTGGTCGGCGAGATCGAATTTTTCGCGATAGAGCCGCCGGTTTTCCTCGACGTGCTTCTCGTCATTGTAAGCGGCGATGGCGACATGCTGCATCGGCGTCGGCACCATCGGCGCGGCGACGTTACGCAGCTCGAGAAAGGCGCGCATGAAGCTCTTGTCGCCGGCGGCGAAGCCGATGCGCAATCCCGGCAGGCTGGAGCGCTTCGACAGCGAATGAAAGATCGCGACGTTGGCGAACTCCGGTCCGGCCGCTTCGAGCATGCCGTGCGGCGGGCGCTCGCTGTAGATTTCGCAATAGCATTCGTCGGAGAAGATCAAAAAGCCGAAGCGCCGCGCCAGCGCGGTGAGCTTGTCGAGGTACGCGCGATCGGCGACCGCGCCCTGCGGGTTTGACGGCGACGCGAAGTAGAACGCAACCGTGCGGGCGAGCAGCTCCTCGTCGAGGGCATCGAGGTCCGGCAGGAAGCCGGTTTCGCGCGTCGTCGGCAGAAACACGGGCTCGCAATCGGCGCCGATCGCGCCGGCGGCATAAGCGGCGTAAAACGGATTGGGAATGAGCATCGCCGGCCGTCCTGTGCGGGGCTTGACCCAATTCTTGGCGGCGAGTGCGGCGAGAAACAGTCCCTCGCGCGTGCCGTTGAGCACCAGCACCTCATTGGCCGGATCGACTGGCCGCGCCAGCTCATAGCGGCGGCCGAGCCATCCGGCGACGGCGACGCCGAATTCGTCGAGCCCCTTGTTCGCCGGATAGCGGCCGAATTCCGCGACGTGCGCGGTAATGATCGGCCCAACGAACGGCGGAATCGGATGCTGCGGCTCGCCGACGGCGAGACTGATCGGCGATTTGCCGGGAGGCGTGTCGCCAATGAGCTCGCGCGTGCGCACGAAGGGCGACCGCCCATTGGGTGCGCGAACCGACGCGGCGCCGGTCTCGGCGCCAACAGATATGGAGGCAGACTCGCGGGTCATCCTGTACATCACGAACAGCGGGACCGCCCGCCGCATCACCGGTGCAATAGCATAGGTATGGCGAGGTTAAGACCCGATTAACCATCGTGGTCGGGACCGGCCCTTGGGCCGGCACCGAATGACGCGTAAGGGCCGTTATGCCGCGATTTTCACATATTCGAAATCGCCGGGCTTATTGTCGATGCCGATGCGGGGCGGGGCGATCCAGCCGGCGAACTGGCCCGGCTCAGTGACCGGCTTCATCAGGCTGCCGATGAAATCGCCGTCGTCCTTCGACGGTAGCCAGTGTCCCTTCTCGCGGTTCCAGGTCGCCTCATCGACGATCTGTCCAGCCGGCGAGACATGCACGTTTTTGAACTCGCCGATCTGGCGGTGGAAGCCGACATGCGGCAGTTCGAGCCGGAAAGCGACGCCGGTCTTGTCGATGATCTTGTTCCAGCGGTCGAGCCCGCGCTGGCAGTCGGCGGTGTAGTCGTCGCGCAGCCGCATATTGATCGCGGTGAGCGCCGGCTCGTCGACCCGCTTGATCTCGCCGTGGACGAATTTGAGCACCGGATAGGTTGCATGCTCGAGCCGGTGATCGTCCTCGATCTTGGTCTCCTGGAAGCGGCCTTTCAGCCCGGCGGTGAAACAATTGGCGGCGTTGGTCGAGATTTCCGAGCCGAACAGATCGAGCGACAGCGTGTAGTGCAGATTGAGCTTCTTCTGCATAGTCGGCAGGTCGATGACGCCGAGCGCGCGCACTTTGTCGATGGCGTTCGGGTCGTCGATGCCGGCCGCCTTCATCGCCTCGCAGGTGCGCTGGATGGTGCGGCCGACGCCGGTCTCGCCGACGAACATGTGATGCGCTTCCTCGGTCAGCATGAAGCGGCAGGTGCGCGACAGCGGATCGAAGCCGGATTGCGCCAGACTTTCCAATTGCATCTTGCCATCGCGGTCGGTGAAGAAGGTGAACATGTGGAACGACAGCCAGTCCGGCGTCGCCTCGTTGAAGGCGCCGAGCATGCGCGGCTTGTCGGCGTCGCCGGAGCGGCGCTGCAACAGCTCGGCGGCTTCCTCGCGGCCGTCGCGGCCGAAATATTTCTGCAGCAGATAGACCATCGCCCACAGATGGCGTCCTTCCTCGACATTGACCTGAAAGACGTTGCGCAGGTCGTAGAGCGACGGCGCGGTCTTGCCGAGATGGCGCTGCTGCTCGACCGAGGCCGGCTCGGTGTCGCCCTGGATGACGATGAGCCGCCGCAGCATGGCGCGATATTCGCCCGGCACGTCCTGCCAGACCGGCTCACCGTAATGGCGGCCGAATGGGATCTTGCGGTCGGTCTCGCTCGGCGCCAGCAGAATGCCCCAGCGGTAGTCGGGCATTTTGACGTAATCGAATTTCGCCCAACCCTTGGGATCGACCGAGACCGCGGTGCGCAGATAGACCAGCGCCTCCTGGAATCCCTCCGGCCCCATGTCCTTCCACCAGTCGATATAGCCGGGATGCCAGCTTTCCAGCGCGCGCAACACCTGGCGGTCTTCGGCGAGATTGACGTTGTTTGGAATCTTGGTCGTGTAATCGACGTTCTGAATGTCCATGGTGAGCTCCTGATCACACGCGTTTGGTATCGAACACCGGCTTCTGGCCGGTGCCGTAGCGCTTGAGCGCGCCGTCCTCGCCGATGGCGTTGGGGCGCTGGAAGATCCAGTTCTGCCACGCAGTCAGCCGCGCGAAGATTTTCGATTCCATCGTCTCCGGCCCGGCAAAGCGCAGATTGGCTTCGAGACCGGTGAGCGCGTCCGGCGAAAAACTGGCGCGCTCTTCGAGGAACACGCGCACCTCGTCGTCCCAGTCGATGTCGTCCGGCGCGAAGGTGACGAGACCGAGCTTTTGTGCGGCCTCGGCATCGAGCATCTTGCCGCGCTCGGCCTTGGCGGCATCGAGATCGGCGGGATTGGCCATGAAACGGGATTGCAGCCGCGTCAGCCCGTTCGCCATCGGATAGGCGCCGAAATTCATGTCGCCAAGCGCCAGCGCCGCCGGCGGCTTGTTGTCGCCGTCGCGCAGCCCGACCAGCATGTACGAGCGGTCGCTCGCGAACGGCAGTTCGGCGAGCGTGCCGGCAAAGCACGAGCCGGGCTCGATCAGCGTCACCAGCGAGCGCGAGGTGAGATCGACGCGCTTGAGCACGCGCTTCCACAACAGCCGGATTTCGCGCGCCAGCCAATGAGATTTATTGGCGTCGAGGAAGCGGTCGTGAGCCAGTACCTGGGCCGGATCGCCGGATGATTTGAAGACGATCGCCGCGACATCGAGCTCGTTGAGGCGGATGTGGAGGATGGCGTCGTCGAGTTCTCGCGCCAGCTGGAGCGGCCAGAAATTGGCGCCAAGCGCCACCATGGCGTCGGCCGAAGCTGGTGGCGGCGCGGCGGGACCGCGCAGTGTTACCGTCGCGATCCGTTCGCTACGCTGAAACTCGATTGACAATGCGCCATAGTCGACGTTGTCACCTGCGAACTTCCGCGTCAGCGGCGTCAGTTTAATTCCGTCGCTCGCGCCGTTGCGCGAGGACTTGGCGGCCAATTCCTTGGCGCGCGCGGCGATCGCCTCATCGAACTTCGAGCCCGGCACCACGTCGTCGACCAGCCGCCATTCGGCCGCGCGCTTGCCTTTGACGCCTTCCTCGGTGGTGCAGAACACGTCGGCATGGTCGCGGCGCACTTTGCGCTTGTCGGACACACGCGTGAGCCCGCCGGTGCCGGGCAACACCGCGAGCAGCGGCAACTCCGGCAGCGATACCGCCGCGGAGCCGTCGTCGACCAGCATGATGCGGTCGGTGGCAAGCGCCAGCTCGTAGCCGCCGCCTGCCGCGGTGCCGTTGATGGCGCAGATCGATCTGACGCTGGAGTTCTCGCTGAGGTCCTCGATGCCGTTGCGGGTCTCGTTGGTGAATTTGCAGAAATTGACTTTATGGGAGTGGCTCGCGCCGGCCAGCATGCGGATATTGGCGCCGGCGCAGAACACCCGCGGCTTCCCCGAGCGCAGCACCACGACGCGCACTTGCGGATATTCGAAACGCAGCCGGTCGATGGCGTCGGCGAGCTCGATGTCGACGCCGAGATCGTAGGAATTGAGTTTCAGCTCGTAGCCTTCGAACAGCCCGGCCTTTTCGTCGACGTCCATGGTGAGCGTCGCGACATCGCCGTCGACCGCGAGCTTCCAGTGCCGATAGCGCGACGGCTCGGTCTGGAAATCGATCCGCGTTTTGCCGTTCGCCAAAGGGTGCAGCGTGGCAAGATCGGCATCGCCCATAGCGGTCGTCCCGGCCCTAGTTACGATAATGTATTATAGTGCACGCCAGCAATGCGGCGGCTGTTTATATGCATTATAATTCATGAGACGGCAACCCCGGAATCCGCCTGCCGCTCGCTTTCGCCGTGGTCGTGCAGCAGCCGATTGATGAAGTCGGTTACGGCTTTGAGCGTCAGCTCCGGAGCTTCGCGCTGCGGCACGTGGCGAACGCCCGGCAGCACTAGCGTCTCGACCGGGCAGTAGCATTCCCGCTGTGCCGCCTCGACCTGGTTGAGCGTGCCGAACTGATCGTCTTCGCCCTGCACGATGAGGATCGGCACGCGGATATAGCCGAGCGCCTCGGTGATATCCCATTGGCGCATGTCCGGCTGCAGCCACGGCTCGTTCCAGGAGCGGAAGGCGCAATCGACGTCGGCGTGCCAGGGCTTGAGCCGTTCGCGCAAGCCGCCGGATTCGAATGATTTACGGGCGCGGCGGATCTCCGCGAGCCCGATCTCCTCGGTGAAGAAATGCGGCGCGATCAAAATCAGGCCGCGCACGCGGTGATCCTGCACGCTGCCGGCATAGATGGTCGCGATCGAGGCGCCGTCGCTATGGCCGAGCAACAGTCCGCGCTGGAAGCCGATGGCGTCGAGGATGCGCGGCAGCACCTCGATCGCCTCTTCCTCCATGAAAGACGTGGCGCGTGGCATCGCGCCGGGAGACGACCGGCCATAGCCGGCGCGCGAATAGACAAACACGCCGGCGCCGGTTGCGGCGGCAATCTGATCGGGAAACGATCCCCACGCCGCTGCGCTGCCGAGTCCCTCATGCAGCATCACGATGGTCGGCGCCGCATCGGGCCGCGGCCCGATCATGCGGTATTCGACCCGCAGCGGCGGCAGATCGAGAAAGCCCGAATGGGCCAGCGTCTGGTCGGCTAGCGTCTGTCCGGCATGGGTCATAGCGCTCGCGCTTGCGGCCCGAGTAATTCAGTCACGACCCGCAGCAGCTCGGCGAAACTCTGCTCCAGCGCGGCGCCCGACGTGTCGACCTCGGCTTCGGCGCGGGCATAATCGGCGCGGCGCGCTTCGAGGATCGCCACGAGATCCGCCATCGCCGCGCGGTTTTGCGCCATCGGGCGGAAATCGCCCTGCGCCATCACCCGGCTCATGTGATCATCCGGCCGCGCCTTGATCCAGACCGTGTGGCTGCGGCGAAGCAGGAGCGCATAAGTCTCCGGATCGGAAACGATGCCGCCCGCGGTGGTGATGACCGCCGCCTCGTGCGCGGCGACGACGCGTTCGAGCGCACCGCGCTCATGGCGGCGGAACGTGGCGGTGCCGGCCATCTCGATGAGGTCGGGAATGCTGGCGCCGTAATCCTCCTCGACGACGCGGTCGAGCTCGATGAACGGCCAGCTGAGATGCTGCGCCAGCATGCGGCCGAGCGTCGACTTGCCGGCGCCGCGTAGGCCGACCAGCGCGATGCGCCGCGCCCGGTCGGCGCCGGCGGCGCGTGCGACGCGGGCCTCGATCAGCGTGGCGAGCTCCGGCAGCTCGCCTTCCGGCACCTGGGTGAGAAGATCGAGCACGGCGTTGAGCGCCGCGGGCCGCGCGCCGGTTGCCGGTAGCAACGCGGCGGCCGGCAGATCGAGCGCCTGGGCGATGGCGCGGATGACGCTCGCCGACGGATTGCCAGCGCCGCTTTCGATCTGCGCCAGATAACGCTCGGAGGTTTCGGAGGCTTGCGCCAATTGCCGGCGCGTCATGCCGCGCTTGGCACGATGCCGCCGCACCTCGCGTCCGATTGCGGCAAGAAACGCCGCGACGGCAGTGGTGCTGCTCGGTGCGGCCGTAGCAGGCTTTTGGCGAGTCTTAGGCTTTGCGGTCGGCACGGCTGTTAGAAACTCATGCAATATAATTCATGCGCAATAATGCATAAGCATCCGCCCCATAACAAGCGGGCTGCGGCTGCGCTGCTGCTCTTACCCGAAAATCTTCCGCCAGCCGCTTTCGTGTTCAGTATGCGGCTCGCTCTCTTCAACGGCCTCGGGTCCGGGATCGTCGGGGACGAGAATCAGCGGGATGATCGGTTCGGGCTTGGTCTCTAGCTTGGACGCAGGCGTCTGTGGCCGCGGTCCATCCGGGGACCGGGAGGAAGCGGTCTCCGCGGCCGTTGCCAGCGGAGTTTGATCGAGCGGCGGCCCGTCAGTTTTGGGCGGCATCTCGCTTGCGATTTGCACGGGCGCGGGTGCCACCGGCTCCGGTTCGATCACCGATAAGCTCGCCATCCCGGTCACCGGCACGCGCCATTCCAGCGCATCGAGCCGTCCGGTCACCGGCGATGCCGGCAGCCAGTGATCGGAGACATGACCGTCGGCGGTCCAGGCCGGATCGGGCGGCGCATGCACCGCGCGCGCCAGCCATTCGCGGGCGCGGCCGACATCGTTGCGCTCGGCGCGTTCAAGCTCGGCCATCAACAGCGCAATCCGCCGAGTGGGCGCGGCGAGATAGGGCTCGAGCGCGGCGCGCGCTTTGGCGAATTCCTGCGCGTCGAGCGCGGCGCGCGCGGTCGCCAGCGCGCCTTCGATATGGCCGGGCATTTTTGCCGCCAGCCCTTCGATGCGTTTGAGCTTGTCGCGCGCGGATTCGCCGGAGCGCAGTTCGCTGTAGGCCTGCGCCAATTCCGGATGCGGATTGGCGCGCCAAGCCTTGTCGATGATGCGGGACGCTTTGCGCTGTTGGCCGCCTTCGGCGAGGAGCCGCGCGGCGAGCGAAACCGCGGGTACAAACGTCGGCGCAAGTTTCTGTGCTTCCAGAGCCAGCGCCTTGGCGCGGTCGCGATCAGTGTCTTCCAAGGCGCGGGCGTGGGCGGTAAGCAGCACCGCACGTTGCCGGCGATAAATGTCTTTGGCGAGCGTCCTCGCATTGGCCTCGAGCAAAGCCAGCGCGCCGGCCCAATCGCCGTCCTTGCAGCGCGCCTCCAGCACGGCGCGGCTCGCCCAGCCGAGCGACGGCGCGGTGCGCGCGGCTTCTTCCGCATAGGCCCGCGCGCTGACGGGATCGTTGCGGCGATGCGCTTCGACGAACAGGCCATGCAGGCCGAGCGGCTTGGTGTCGGGGCGGCCTGCCATGGCGCGGAAGGTGCGTTCGGCGGCTTCGCGGTCGCCTGAGAGCTGCGCCGATTGGGCGTTCAGCAGAAGCGCAAGCGGCTCGGCGGGCGTCAGCCGATTGACCGCGGCGGCGTGTTTTTGCGCAGCCGCGACATCGCCGGCGCCGACCGCGATGAGCCCATTGGAAATCGCCTCATAGGCGCGCACGCCGCGGCGATGCTGCAGATGCCGCGATAGCAAGCCGGGCGATCGCAAGATCAGGCGGATCAGGCTCCAGATCGCGAGCAGCACCACCAGCGCCGTAAGTAGGCCCGCGCCGAGCACCATCACCGAGGTTTTGATCCGCAAGCCCTGCCAGATGATGACGACGTCGCCCGGGCGGTCGGCGAGCCACGCCACGCCGAGCGACAGCGCGCCGACAATAATGAGGAAGAGGACGATGCGGATCATTGCGCGGCCGGCTTGTTCAAGCCCGCAAGCGCGGCGGCGGCGATCTTGCGGCTCGCCGCAATCGCCGCCTCGCGCGCTTTGGCTTTGCCGACCCAATCGGCGGCGAGCGGTTTTGCCGTCTCCGGCAATGCGGCGATGTCGGTCAGCGCCGCCGCGATGTCGGCGTGTTCGGCATCGACTTCGATCCGCGCGATGACGGCCGAAGGCTCATTGCCGGCCGGTGCATCGACCGGTGTGATGCTAACGAGTTGCTGGGCGTGGGCTTCCAGGCGCTCAAGAAATGTCGATCCCCCGGACGACGGTTCGGAAGCGCGCCGCAAGTCCGGTGTCAGAGCCGCCAATTCGTGCGCGAGCGCCGCGGGTGTCGGCACGCCGTTTGCGGCGAACGATTGGAGCGGGGCGGTGACGTCTTGCGCGACGCCGAGCGATTGCACCGCCGCAAGCTCGGCCTGATACGGCGCGCCGCGCTCGACGGTGGCGCGTAGCGCCTCAGCACCGATGGTCAAGCGCGCCGCTTGGTCGTTGGCGCCCTCGGCAGGATGTGCGGCATTTTCGGAGAGTGCTTTCACCGCGTTTTCCAGCGCCGCCACCCGGTTCGCTAGCGCGTCGAGATCGCTCTTTTGCCCATTCGTCTGGTTGGCGACTTGCGTGGCCACCTGGCTGGCTGCTTGGCTCGCGGCTTTGCTCGCGGCGTCATTAGCGGCCTGACTTGCGCTCTGGCTGGCATTCGCGCTCGCGGTCTTCGCCGCCTCCGCGGCGGCCTGCGCGGCGTCGGCCGTCTTCGCAGCGCTTTGACTTGTGGCGGCGACGGCATCAAGGCGGCGGCTCAGCGCCGCCACGGAATCTAAAAGCGCATTGGTCTGCGCGTCCGCCGCCGCGGTGCCATTGCTCTGAGCCGGCTGCGTTCGTTGAAGCTGGATCGCGCGTTCGAGCTTGTCGAGCCGCGCCGCGATGGCGGCCTCGTTACTCGGCGTGGAGTGCATTGCCGCCGATGTCTCCGGCACTGCAGGAAGGGCAGGCGTCGCAGCCTCACGGGACGACAAGATACCGGTGAACCGGAGTGCGCCAACGATGACCGCCATTGCCACGGCGCCGAGGATCGCACCCAAGGCGTAGGATTTCAGGCCGCGGGCGGGCCCGGCGTTTGACGGCGGGCTCGGTGACGCCGAGCGTGGGGAATCCGGCGAAGCCGTGTCGGCCGCAGCGGTTTCGCCGGATGGCGAGGCCGCGGCCGGCTCTTCGACTTCGGTCGCCTTCAGTTCGATGGTCGGCGGCCGCCGGCCCGGCTTGCTGTCAGGCTCGCTCGTCATGCTGTCCTCAAAGCGAGTTCGACGCTTTCACCGAATCGATGCCCCCGGCCATTCCCCGGCGACGGCATAATACGGGGCGGCGACAGCGGCAACATGCGCAATAAACCCTAACAAGTCGGCATAATCGCGTTGGTTCAGCCGCATAATGACATTAATGCGGCTTCGTCGGGCTGGGCAGCGATGCGCACATCGGAGGCGCCGGCCTTCTGGAGCGGCTCAGCAACCTTGGCCGACAAACAATAATGCACCGGCTTGGTCAGGGCGGCTTCCAGCAGTCCGGAATTGCGGGCGGCGGTTAGGAACCCCTCGGCGCTGCGGCGCGAATAATGCAAGACGCCGTGGAGATCCCCACGCAACGCCGCGGCGGCTTCAGCCGGCAGCGTTGCCGCAACGACGACGCGATAGACCACGACCGTATCCACGGCGAAATTCTTCGCCTGCAACACGCCAGCCAAATCACCGGCACGTTCCTCGCCGGCGACATAGAGGAGGCGCGCCGGCGGCTTTAGCCGCGCAGCGACTAAAGCGGCGAGATCGTCCATATCGCCGTCGGCGGAGGTCACATCGGTGAAGCCCTCGGCGCGCAGGTCATGCGCGCTTTGCCTGCCGACCGCGAAAACAGGAATACGCCGCAGCTCGTCGCGGCGCTTGGGCCCGGCGATCGCGTGCGCCGCGTTGGCGCTGGTGATCAGAATCGCTGACCACGGCCCGTCGCCAAGCGCGGCATCGGGGAAGTATTCGATCGTCAGAAGCGGCGCCACGATCGCTTCGTGACCGCGGACCCGTAACGCGGCGGCGGTACGCGTGGCATCGACGACGGGACGCGTGACGAGAATACGCACCGCTCAAGCCCGCGCGAAAAAATCGGGACCGGCGCGCGACTTAAGCTCGCGGCCCACGTCGGCGCCAAGCGCGATGGCATCAGCGCGACTGCCCTCGCGCGAAACCTCCAGCGCTTCGCTGCCGTCGGTCTTGGCGATCAGGCCGCGAAAGCGCACCACACCGTCGATGACACGCGCATGGCCGGCGATCGGCGAGCGGCAGGAGCCATCGAGCACGGCGAGGAAGGCGCGTTCGGTGGCGAGCGCCGTCGCCGTATCGGCATCGTTGATCGCTTCGACAAAGGCACGGGTCTTGTTGTCGTCGTCGCGCGTTTCGATTCCGATCGCGCCTTGCCCGACCGCCGGAAGGAACTCGTCGAGCTCGAGCACGGCGGTTGCCGCTGCGACGAGCCCGAGGCGCTTGAGTCCGGCTAGCGCCAGCACCGTGGCGTCGGCATCGCCGTTTTCGATCTTGCGCAGCCGGGTCTCGACATTGCCGCGCAACGGCACGACGGCGAGATCCGATCGTAAGCACTTGAGCAGCGCCTGCCGACGCGGCGATGCGGTGCCGACCACGGCGCCACGCGGCAGCTCGCGCAGGCTTTTGGCCTTGCGGCTGATAAACGCATCGCGTGCGTCCTCGCGCGGCAGAAATGCCGCCAGCTCAAGGCCTGCCGGCAAGAATGTCGGCATGTCCTTCGACGAGTGCACGGCGAGATCGATGGCACCCGCGAGCAACGCCTCTTCGATTTCCTTGGTGAAGAGGCCCTTGCCGCCGGCCTCGGCGAGTGGGCGATCCTGGATCATGTCGCCGGTGGTGCGGATGGTCTTGATTTCGATCCGTTCCAGTGCGAGGCCGCAGGCCTTGGCGAGGCGGCTCGCCACCTCCCGCGCCTGGACCAGCGCCAGCGGCGAGCCGCGCGAGCCGATGCGTAGAATGGATGTCGGGGAATTTGCCATAAGAGGCTTATAATATAGCGATGATCATTCTCGGCATCGAGACAACCTGCGACGAGACCGCCGCCGCCGTGGTCAGCCGGACCGATGACGGCCGCGGCCAGATTCTGTCGAACGTGATCCTCTCCCAAATCAGCGAGCATGCCGAATTCGGCGGCGTGGTGCCGGAAATCGCCGCCCGCGCCCATGTGGAGGCGCTCGATCACATCATCGCCAAGGCCATGGCCGAGGCCAAGGTCTCCTTCGAAAGCCTCGACGGCATTGCCGCAGCCGCGGGGCCGGGTCTGATCGGCGGCGTCATCGTCGGGCTGACGACCGCGAAGGCTATCGCGCTTGCCCACGACAAGCCGCTGATCGCGGTTAATCATCTCGAAGCCCATGCGCTGACCGCGCGGCTCACCGACGGAACACCGTTTCCCTATTGCCTGTTTCTCGCCTCAGGCGGCCATACCCAGATTCTCGGTGTGCGCGGGGTCGGCGACTATCTGCGGCTTGGCGGCACGGTCGACGATGCGATCGGCGAGGCTTTCGACAAGACGGCGAAATTGCTTGGGCTCGGCTATCCCGGCGGGCCGCTGGTCGAGAAGGAGGCCACGCGCGGCGACGCCGCGCGCTTTGCGCTGCCGCGGCCGATGATCGGCCGCCGCGATGCCGATTTCTCTTTGTCGGGACTCAAGACCGCGTTGCGGCTCGAAGCGCAGAAAATCGCGCCTCTGAGCGATCAGGACGTCGCGGATTTGTGCGCGTCGTTTCAGCAGGCGGTGGTCGACGTCGTCAAGGACCGGCTGCGCTCAGGCTTGCGCATGTTCCGGCTGCGCGTCGGCACTCCGACCGCGCTGGTTTGCGCCGGCGGCGTCGCGGCCAATCAGGCGATCCGCAAGGTGCTGCATCGCGTCGCCTTCGAAATCGGCGCCGAGCTAGTGGCGCCGCCGCCTGCGCTATGCACCGACAACGGCGCCATGATCGCCTGGGCCGGCGCCGAGCGGCTGGCGCTGGGCCTGACCGATCCGCTCGACGTCGCGCCGCGGGCGCGGTGGCCGCTGGATGAGGTGGCGGTTACTGCTCGAAGCGGTCGATGAACCAGCGCAGCAGCCGCGTCCAGATCTCGTCCTTGCCGACGGTATCCTCGATGCCGTGCTCGAGGCTGGGATTGTCGTTGACTTCCATGACCACGATGCCGTGGTCGGTCTGCTTGAGATCGACGCCGTAAAAACCGTCGCCGATCGGCCGCGCCGCGCGCACCGCGATGTCGATGACCTCGGCAGGGGCCTGGTCGAGACCGAAGGCGCGAAAACCGCCTTCATGCGAGGAGCCGTCGGGCCGGTACTTCACCACCTGCCAATGGCCGCGCGCCATGCGGTATTGGCAGACGAACAGCGGCTCGCCGGCGAGCACGCCGACGCGCCAGTCGAAATCGGTCGGCAGGAATTTCTGCGCCAGCAGTAGATCGGTCTCTTCGAACAGCTCGTCGCAAATGCGTTTGAATTCGGCCGCCGATTCGACTTTGTGAACGCCGCGCGAAAACGAGCCGTCGGGGATTTTCACGACCACCGGCAGACCGAGCTCGTCGATCACCTTGGCCGGCTCGGTGTCCTCGCTGATGATAATTGTCGGCGGCGTCGGCACCTGGTTCTGCTGCAGGAGTTCCACCAAGAACACCTTATTGGTGCAACGGATCATCGAGATCGGATCGTCAATGACCGGCATGCCCTCCTGCCAGGCGCGCCGCGCGAAGCGGTAGGTATGGTTGTCGATCGACGTTGTTTCACGGATGAAGAGACCGTCGAATTCGGCAAGCTCGGCGAGCTGACGTTTGGTGATGCGCTCGACGTCGACCGACATTTTCTCCGCGATGCGGGCGAAATGCTTGATCGAATCGGGCGAAGACGGCGCGGTTTTCTCGTTCGGATCGTAGAGCACCGCGAGATCGTATTTGGCGATCGAACGCGCTTTGGGATCGCGCCATTCCCGTTTGGTGTGGTTGTGCAGCGAGTCGCGGAAGAACTCCGCCTCGCCGTTGGCAAGCCGCGTGATGGTGCGCGGGCGGATACGATCGATCGACAGCCAGGTGCCGCCGGTGTCGACGATGACTTCGAGCGCGGGGCAGCGGAACCAGTCGAACAACAACCTCCCGAACGGCTCGAAGCGCTCGTCGCGCGCCAAGCCGAAGCAGACCAAAAGCTTGAACTCGCCGTTAGGCTGGAAATCGGCGCGCCGGGCGCAGCGGTTGAGTTCTTCCTCGAGTTCCGGCAGCGCATGCTCGTAAAGCTTTTGCTCGCGCAACTCGAGCATGGTCTCGACGGTCGGCACCACGCGATGACCGCGCGCCTCGGCCAAGAGCGAGGCGTAATAGCCTTTCGACTGGTAGGCGTAGGAACGGGCGAGATTGACGAGCTTGGGGCGCGCCATGTCGAACAGGCGGGGCCGCGCCAGATATTCGCTGGTGGTGATGACCTTGTGCGGGGTCTCAGCGTTGGGGAGGTCGCGCGGCTGATCGACCAGGATGACCCAGCCGGTCATGGGCGGGTCCCTTTCCAGTCGATACGACTATGTAAGACTCGGCCGATCATGCTTTCGAAATCAGGCACGGCGCGATTCGTCATAGCCGGAATCGAAACGAGAAGCGACTGCGCCGGCCACGATGTCCACCATCAAAGCCGATTCGCGGATCGGAGTCAGGCGGGTCGGTGGCGGGATTGGGCAGCGAGCGGCTTCTCGAAGCGCAGCGCGTCGATGCGGCCGTCATAATAGCGCCGCCGCCGGCCGAAGGGGCGATACCCTGACGATTCGTAGAGCGCGATGGCCCCGGCATCGTCCTCGCGAACTTCAAGTCGCATGACCCGGCAGCCACGGCGCTTGGCGCTGGTCTCGGCCGCCGTCAGGAGGCGGCGCGCGTAGCCCCGCCGTTGGAACGCGGTCGCGATCGCAATCGTATAGAGGCGAGCTAGCTCGGAGCCTTGTCGATACAGCACCAACGCGCAGCCGGCCACCTGCCGGTCAGCCTCGGCAACAATGAGGGTGCAATTCGGCGACGCGATAAAGCGGCGAAAGCCGCGCCGCGAAATCTGATGATCCGGCCCGAAGAATTCCCTTTCGAAGGCGAGCAGCGCATCGAGATCGCTCAGTCGGCCGCGGCGAAATTTTACAGCCGGCGGGAGTGACGGTTTCCTCACGGCAGGCGCCCCTGGTCCTGTTCGATCCGCCGGATCATCATCTCCAGCCGCTCCAAGCGGTCGGCTTCGCCGGGCGGCTTGTCCCAGCGTAGCCGGTTGACGCGGGGAAATCGCATCGCAAGACCGGATTTGTGCCGCGCGGAGCGCTGCAGTCCCTCGAAGGCGACTTCCAGCACCAGCCCCTGATCGGCCTCATGCACGACCTCACGCACCGGACCAAACCGCTCGGTGGTGTTGCGGCGGACGAAACGGTCGATCTGCAACAGCTCCTCGTCGGTGAAACCGAAATAGGCTTTGCCCACGGGGACGAGTTCCGCACCGTCTCCGCCATCTTTCCAGACACCAAACGTGTAGACAGAATAAAACGACGAGCGCTTGCCGTGGCCACGCTGCGCATACATCAAGACCGCGTCAATGATGAACGGATCGCGCTTCCATTTCCACCATGGTCCTTTTGGCCGACCGGGCAGATAGAGCGCATCGCGGCGCTTGAGCATAACGCCTTCGACCGCTGCGGCATCGGCGCCGGCGCCTGCGGCCGCCGGGTCTTTCCGCGCCACCGCCAGTTCGTCCCAGCTTGCAAACCCGATCATCGGCGACAGGTCGACCCGCTCGTCGCCCAGCCGCGCGACAAAATCTTCCAGCCGCGCACGGCGTTCGACAAAGGGCATTCCGCGTAAATCCTCGTCGCCGTCAGCAAGAAGATCGTAGGCGCGCAAATGTGCGGGAAATTCCGCGAGGAGCTTTGGCGTGACGGTTTTGCGATTGAGCCGCTGCTGCAACACGTTGAATGACTGCACGCGGCGATCGCGCATGATCAAAAGCTCGCCGTCGATGGCGCCGGGCAGATGTAGCGCCTCGAGGAGGTCGGGAAAGCTCTTGGAAATATCCTCGCCGGTGCGCGAATAAAGCCGCGTGATCGGGTGGCCGCCAAGCTTGTCGTCGTGCCTGTTGTCCGCATGCCCGGCGACGGCTTGGATGCGGATGCCGTCCCATTTCCATTCCGCCATGAACGCCGATGCGTCGAGGCTTTGCAGATCGGCATCGTCGAGCGCATGCGCCAGCATTGGCGGGCGAAACCGCGCCGGGTCGGCGCTTGCCGGTTTCTCGGCGCGGCCTTCGAGCCAAGCGAAAAGCTCGCGATACGGTGGCGTGAGGCCGGGCCAGATCAACTCGATCTCTTGCGGATCCTTGGCGGCCAGCGCGCCGACAGCGGCCTTGGCAAGTCGCGCCGAAACGCCGATCCGCAAGCCGCCGGTGACGAGCTTGATCAGCGCCCAGCGGCCGATCTCGTCGAGCGCATCGAGCCAGCGCGCCAGCTGTTGCGGCAATTGCGCCTTGCCGAGCGTGGCGAGGGTTACGATCACGGTGGTCAGCGAAAGTTCGTTTCCTTCCCGGCGGGCGGAAGAGGATGAAGTGGGCCACATCAGCGCGACGGTTTCTGACAGGTCGCCGACATAATCGTAGGACAGTTCGAACAGCACCGGATCAGTGCGCTCGGCGATCAGGCTGCGGATCAGCCCCGCCTTTGCATGCGGGAAGCTCAAGCCTCCGGTGAGCGCGGCGAGCGCCCAGCCGCGCTCCGGATCAGGCGTGGTGCGGAAATAGTCCGTCATCAGCCGCAGCTTGTTGTTGCGGCCCGGTTCATAGGCGAGACGATCGAGCAGTTCGGCGAAGCGGTTCATGCGTCATCGCCGTCATCGCCACCACCGCCTTCGTCCTCATCGCCATAGCCAACGATGTCGAGCGGCCGCGCTTTCAGCCCATGGGTGCCGCACCAGTGCACCAGCGCGTCCTCCTGGCCGTGCGTCACCCAGATCTCGCCGGCGCCGGTCGCGGCAATGGTCGCGGTCAGCCCGTCCCAATCGGCGTGATCGGAAATGACCAGTGGCAGTTCGACGCCATATTGCCGCGCGCGGGCGCGCACCCGCATCCAGCCGGAAGCAAACGCGGTGAGCGGCTCGGGGAAGCGCCGCGTCCACACGTCTTTCAGCGCCGACGGCGGACAGAGCGTAATGGTTCCGGCAAGCTCGGCTTTGCCGGTGCCGCGCACGGGGCGCAGCTCGCCCAAGTCGATGCCACGACTCGCGTAATAGTACGTGACGCTCTCCATCGCGCCGTGCAGATAGATCGGCGCGTGGTAGCCGGCTTTGCGCAGCAGCGCGATCCCGCGCTGCGCCTTGCCGAGCGAATAGGCGCCGACAAGATGCGCCCGCTCCGGAAACAGCGCGACCGAATGCAGAAGTTTCGCGATCTCGGCATCGGCGTCGCTGTGGCGGAACACCGGCAGTGCGAAGGTCGCCTCGGTGATGAAGACGTCGCAGGGCACGAGCTCGAATGGCGTGCACGTCGGATCGCCGACGTTCTTGTAGTCGCCGGAAGCGACCACACGCTGTCCGTCCGCCGCGACCGCGATCTGCGCCGACCCGAGCACATGACCCGCGGGGTGGAAGGTGACGGTGGCGCCATCGAGCGTGACGCTCTCGCCATAGGCGATGGCCTGCGTCGTGCCGGCAAAATTTTCGCCGTAACGCAGCCGCATCAGATCGAGCGTCTCTTGGGTTGCCAGCACGGCGCCGTGGCCGGCGCGGGCATGGTCGGAATGGGCGTGCGTGATCAGCGCGCGCTCGACCGGCCGCGTCGGGTCGATATGAAAGCCGCCGCGCTTGCAGCATACGCCGGCCGGCGTCGGCACCAGGATGTCTTCGGGACGCATTTCCATTAGATAAACTCGGAACGCCATTCCGGAAGCCGCGCAGCATGACCGATACCGGGCCGCTCTTCGTCACCTCGGGCGATCTGATCGCCGACCACCGCTACAAGGCGGCAATTGAGCTGGCGTCGCGCGGCGATTTCCCCGCTGCCGCCGATATCCTGGCGCAGACGGTCGAGCTGACGCCGAACTTCGCCACCGCCTGGTTTGCGCTCGGCGCCATCCGCGACCGGCTCGGCGACCGCGCAGGCGCCGTCACCGCCTTCGAGCGGACGCGCGATGCCGACCCTGAGGATTATCACGGCGCGCGGCTGCAACTGGCGCGTCTTGAAGCGGGTGACGGCACGCCGGCCATGACCGAAACTTATGTGCGCCGGCTGTTCGACCAATATGCCGCCCGCTACGACACCGCGCTCACGGAGCATCTGCATTATCGCGGGCCGGCGCTGCTATGCGATGCGATCGATGCCGCGATGCGCGCCGCCAAGCGGCCGATGCACTTTCGCGCCATGCTGGATCTTGGCTGCGGCACCGGCCTCGCTGGCGCTGCTTTTCGGCCCTTCGTCGATCGGCTAGCCGGCGTCGATCTGTCGCCCGCGATGATCGCGCGGGCTGAGAGCAAGAAATTGTACGATCGCCTGGCGGTCGCCGATCTTGCTGGCTTTCTCGCCGCGGAAAGCGCGGCGACCGCACGATATGACCTCGCGATCGCCGCCGATGTTTTCGTTTACGTCAACGATCTCGCGCCGATCCTTGGCGCGGTTGCATGCGTCATGACGCCGGACGGCATTTTGGCCTTCACGGTGGAAACCCATTCGGACGACGGCGTAAAGTTGTTGCCGACGCTGCGCTTTGCTTTTGGCGCCGACTATCTGCGCGCGGCCATCGCGGCGGCGGGTATGACGCTGATCACACTATCCGCGGCGGCAATTCGCACCGAGAAGGGCATTCCGGTCGACGGCCTTGTGGTGGTGGCGATTCGTCAGGCGTAGCTCTTGATACTGTCCGCCACCGAGTCGGCGACGTGCTCCTTGGTGATGATGCCTTTGACGTCGGCCTCGGTCGGTACGCCCTTGCCGCCGACCACGACCGCCATGGCGCCGCCGCGCCGCCACATCCGCTTGATCACTTCGAAGGCGATGTCGTCTTCGCGCGCGATGGTGAAATCGCGCTGCGCCACGTCGCCGAGCGTGACGCCGGTATAGGCGTCCTCCAGGCCGCGCCGCAGCGCGGTGTTGACGCGCAATACGCCGAAGATGCGGTTGTGGCGGATCACGACGACATGCTTCATCGCGCCTTGATGCTCCGGCTGACGCAGGAACGCATCGAAGTCGGCCCCCGCCGGCAGGATCAAAACATCGGTGTCCATGATCTCCTTGGCGTGCCGCACCAACAGCATATTGGCGTGCAGCGCCTTCGGGATCAGATGGCCGCGGCCGACGAGCTTGATGGTGTAGATGTTTTCCTTCGACAGCACGCGCCGCACGCCGATGGCGAGCGCCACGGCGAGGATCATCGGCATGACCAGCGCATAATCGCGGGTCATCTCGAAGATCATGGTGACCGCGGTCATTGCCGCGCCGGTGCCGCCGGCCACCATCGCCGCCATGCCGACGATGGCGAAATTGGCGATGCCGGCTTCCGGTAATGGATGGATCAGGCTGACCAAGAGGCCGAAGGCGCCGCCGAGCGTCGCGCCCATATAAAGCGATGGTGAGAAGATGCCGCCGGACGCACCGGAGCCGAGGCTGATCGAGGTTGCCGCGAGCTTGGCGACGTAGAGGAGCGGCAGGATGGCAAGCGGCGCCAGCTGGTTCGTCAGCAAGGCCTGGATCGTGGCGTAGCCGACGCCCTCGACGTAATAGTGCCCGTAAAAATGAAACAGCACATAGATCAACACGCCAACGAACAGCATGCCGATGGCGTGACGCAGATACGGATTTTCGATCAACTCGAACGCGTCCTCGGCAGCCGAGAGGCCGCGCACGAAGCCCGCCGCAGCGACGCCCATGACCGCACCCAGGAGTGCATAAAGGCCAAGCGCGATCATCGACGACGGCGCATGGCCGAGCGCTGGCAGGATCGGAACGGCAAAGGCCGGCTGCGGACCGAGAAACCAGTTGCCGACGAAAGTGGCGGTGCCGGTGGCGAGCGCCACCGGCAGGAAAGTGCGCACGCTTACTTCCGGCATCATCAGCTCGATCGCGAACATGACGCCGCCGATCGGGGTGTTGAAGGTCGCCGCAATGCCGGCCCCGGCTCCGGCGCCGACCAGCGTGATGCGCTGCCAAGGATCGAGCCTTAGAATTTGACCGATGCTCGATCCGAGTGAGGCGCCAATCTGGATGATCGGCCCTTCACGGCCGACCGCCGCGCCGCTGCCGATGGAAAACGCCGAGGCGATCGATTTGACGACGGCGACGATCGGCCGGATGACGCCTTCTTTGTAGTAGATGGCGTCCATGACTTCGGGGACGCCGTGGCCGCGCGCTTCCGGGGCGAAATTCGTGACCAGCGCGGTGACCACCATGCCGCCGATGATCGGCGCCAGGATGATGAAAGGACCCCACGGGCCGGCTGCGGTAAATATATTGGCGTCGTAGCGGACGGAAAAAGTTCCGAGGAAAAACAGGTTATGAATCGCGGCAATCAGGCCGCGAAAGAATATAGCGCCAAACCCGGTGATGAGCCCAGTGATCAGCGCAAGACATGAGAGGAAGACGAGTCCGCGTTGCTGTTCCGGCGCGGGATCGGTCGTTGGCAGGGACATGATGGCGGCTCTTTAGCGTGCATAGTCCGGCACGTCTACCGCGCTGTCGCGCTCGACCGCCAGGCGCTCGCGTGGCTAAGTTGGAAAGTGGCTTTGCTTGAGAAAATCACACTGCTACCGGACCAATTCGCGCGCTGGTTCGCCAGCCGCGGCTGGATGCCGCGCCCGCACCAGTTGGAGCTTCTGGCCAAGGCGCAGGCCGGCCGCTCGGTCCTGCTGATCGCGCCGACCGGTGGCGGCAAGACCCTGGCTGGCTTTCTCCCGAGTCTGGTGGAGCTAAGCGGCCGCAACGCACCTTCCGCCGCCGCTCCCCGCGCCGGAGGCGGGAAGAGGCTTGTTTCCAGAGGCCACGGCGTGCGACGCGCTGGCGGCCTGTACACGCTCTACATTTCGCCGCTCAAAGCGCTGGCAGTCGATATTGCGCGCAATCTCGAAGCGCCCGTTGCGGAAATGGGCCTGCCGATCCGCGTCGAGACCCGCACCGGCGACACGCCGACCTCCAAGCGCCAGCGCCAGCGGCGCGACCCGCCGGACATTCTGCTGACCACGCCGGAACAGCTGGCGCTGCTGCTCGCATCCGCCGATGCGCCTTATCTGTTCGGCTCGCTCAAGCGGGTCATTCTCGACGAGCTGCACGCACTGGTGACGTCGAAGCGCGGCGATCTGCTCTCGCTCGATCTGGCCCGGCTGTTCCGCGTCGCCCCTGAGCTGACCAGCATCGGACTGTCGGCGACGGTCGCCGAGCCCCATGATCTTTGCCGTTTCATGGTGCCGCAGCGCGACGGCGTAGCGCGCGCCGACCTTATTCTTGCCGAGGGCGGTGCGGCCCCGGATGTCTCGATGCTCGACAGCAACGAGCGGCTGCCCTGGGCCGGCCATTCCGCGCGCTACGCGCTCGGCGAGCTTTACGCGCTGATCAAGGCGCACCGCACCACGCTGGTCTTCGTCAATACGCGCAGCCAGGCCGAGGGCATTTTTCAGGACCTCTGGCATCTCAACGAGGACAATCTCGCCATTGCGCTGCATCACGGCTCGCTCGACGTGGCGCAACGGCGCAAGGTCGAAGGCGCGATGACGAGCGGGCGGCTGCGCGCGGTGGTGTGCACCTCTTCGCTCGATCTTGGCGTCGACTGGGGCGACGTCGATCTCGTCGTCAATGTCGGCGCGCCGAAGGGCGCGTCACGGCTGTTGCAGCGCATCGGCCGTGCCAATCACCGCATGGACGAACCCTCGAAGGGCGTGCTCATCCCGGCCAACCGCTTCGAGGTGCTCGAATGCCGCGCCGCGCTCGACGCCATCGCAGTGAACGCGCAGGACACGCCGGCGCCGCGCGTCGGCGCGCTCGACGTGCTCGCCCAGCACGTTCTCGGCTGCGCCTGCGGTGAGCCGTTTTTGAGCGACGATCTCTATGCCGAGGTGACCCTCGCCGCGCCCTACGCGACGCTGAGCCGGGCGGACTTCGACGCCGTGGTCGATTTCGTCGCCACCGGCGGCTACGCGCTCAAGGCCTATGATCGTTTCGCGCGGATCAGACAGGGCAAAGACGGCCGCTGGCGCATCGCCAATCCTAATGTCGCGCAGCGCTACCGGCTCAACGTCGGCACCATCGTCGAAGCCGACATGCTTAAAGTGCGGCTGGTCCGCTCGCGCCCCTCGAGGATCATTCCGCGCGGCGGCCGGCTCTTGGGTCAAGTCGAGGAATATTTCGTCGAGACCATGGTGCCGGGCGACACCTTCGTGTTTGCCGGCGAAATCCTCAAATACGAGGCGATCGTCGAAGACGAGGTTTACGTGTCGCGCTCCGCTTCCGAGGACCCGAAGGTGCCCGCCTATGAGAGCGGCAAATTCCCGCTCTCGACTTATCTCGCCGACCGCGTGCGCGGCATTATTTCCGATCCGCGCGCCTGGCGGGCGCTGCCGACGCAAGTGTGCGAGTGGCTCGAGATCCAGCAATGGCGCTCGCAAATGCCGGGCCGCCGCGAGCTTTTGGTGGAAACCTTCCCGCGCGCCAACAAGCATTATCTGGTCTGCTATCCGTTTGAAGGCCGGCTCGCGCATCAGACGCTTGGCATGCTGCTGACGCGCCGGCTTGAGCGCGCCCGATTAAAGCCGTTGGGCTTTGTCGCCAACGAATACGCGCTGGCGGTCTGGGGCATCGGCGACATCGCAACGCGCATCGCAAGCGGCGAACTCTCGCTTGCCGCCTTGTTCGACGAGGACATGCTCGGCGACGATCTCGAAGCCTGGCTTGCCGAATCGGCGCTGATGAAGCGTACATTTCGCAATTGCGCGATCATCGCCGGGCTGATCGAGCGGCGTTTTCCCGGCCAGGAGAAGTCGCGCCGGCAGGTCACCATTTCGACCGATCTCGTCTATGACGTGCTGCGCAGCCATCAGCCCGACCACGTGCTGTTGCGCGCCGCGCGGGCGGATGCCGCCACGGGCCTCCTCGACGTGCGCCGGCTCGGCGAAATGCTCTCGCGCATCAAGGGCCGAATCGTCCATAAAGCGCTGGATCATGTCTCGCCGCTGGCGGTGCCGGTCATGCTGGAGATCGGCCGCGAGGCGATTTATGGCGAAGCGGCCGATACGCTGCTCGCCGAGACGGAGGCCGAACTGGTGAAGGAGGCGATGCAGTGAGCGATAGCGTTTTGCCCGCTCATTCCCGCGCGGGTGGGAATTCCGCTGCTGAATCCTCGTTTTCGGACGGACGCGCGGAATATCACGTCGTCACGCTCGCCGGCATCACGCTCGTCGCCGATCCCGCCGGCGCGTTGTTTTGGCCCGACGAGAAGCTGCTCGCGGTCGCCGATCTGCATCTGGAGAAGGGCTCCGCCTTCGCCGCGCACGGCGTGCTGCTGCCGCCTTACGATACGGCAACAACCTTGGCCCGGCTCGGGCGGGTCGTCGAACGCTACACGCCGCGTCTTGTCGTCGCGCTCGGCGACAGCTTTCATGACGGCGGCGGTCCGGCGCGAATGCACGACATCAGCCGTGTCGCGCTCAAAGCGTTGCAGCGCGGCCGCGATTGGCTCTGGATTGCGGGCAACCACGATCCCGACCGGTGCGACAATATCGGCGGCCGGTTTGCCGACGTCTTGGCGCTCGGCGCGCTGACGTTTCGTCACCAGCCCTCGCCGCAACCGAGCGAGGGCGAAATCGCCGGGCATCTGCATCCGATGGCGCGCGTCGCGCGGCGCGGGCGTGCGGTGAGCCGGCGCTGCTTCGCCGGCGACGGACGACGGCTCGTCACGCCGGCCTTCGGCGCCTATGCCGGCGGGCTCAATGTCCGCGACCGCGCGATCGTCTCTTTGTTCGGTGCGTTGTCTTTTACCGCGCATATGCTCGGCACCGGCCGGCTTTACGCCGTCCCGGCCGCGCGCTGTCTCGCCGATTGAGATTTCAGTTAAGCTTGGATTCGAGCGTGAGCGGCTTGCCGACTCGCGGCTGCGGCTTGGATATCTCGGCGTGCTCCGGGGCATCCCAGCCGCCCGGCGGCGCCTTGGCGTTGATGGCGTCTTCCGGCTGTGGTTCGGCCACCCACTTCTGCACCGATAATTTCACTGCCGCGAGCGCTTGCGCATCGAGATGCGCGGCGACTTCGTCGCGCTTCTTGGCCGCGTCGCCGTCGCCCGTGCCGGCCGCGAGCGCAAACCACTTGTAGGATTCCGCGTAGTTTTGCTCCACGCCGATGCCGCGCGCATAGAGAATGGCGAGATTGTATTGGCTGTCGGTAATGCCGCGATCGGCGGCCTTACGGAACCATTGCGCGGCGGTGCGATAGTCGGCCGGCCCATTGATGCCCTCGGCATAGAGCACCGCGAGATTGTGCATCGCCTTGGCGTTGCCCTTCGCGGCGGCGGCGGCGTAGAGGTCGCGCGCCAGGGCGAGGTCTCGCTTTACCGCGATGCCTTTTTCGTAAAACGCGCCGAGGCGGAATTGCGCCGGTGCCAGCCCTTGTTTGGCGGCGACCTCCAGCCAGCGCACTGCCTCGCCGTCGCTCTGCGGAACGCCATGGCCGTCGGCAAAACGGTTGGCGACCTCGAATTCCGCCGCTGCATTGCCGGCAATAGCCGCCGCGCGCAATTTCGGTCCGCCGATCGTGGCCGGCAGCTTGCCGGTGACCATCGCCGGCGCAGCCGGAGCTTGTTCCGACGCGATGCTCGCCGGCGCCTGCACCTGGGGCTGGGCCTGCACCTGGGCCGGCGACGGGACGCGACGCGGCAATGAGCCGGTGATGTCCGTGGAGTACGGCAGCGACGATTGCCGTTGTGTCGCGGGCGGTGCTGCCGTCGGCGCAGCGGGCGTCGCGCTCGGCGCTGTAGTCGGCGCCAGACCGGACGACGTACCAGGCGTCGAGGCAGACGGTGTGCTGGGTGCTGGGACCGGCGCAGCTTGGGATGGGGCGCCGGGAACCGGCAGGATCAGCGGTCCCGATTGCGGTTGTGGCTTCGATGAATTCGATTCCGGCAAGACCGCGGGCGGGGACGCCTCTTGGGACGGCACGGCCGGCGGCGTGGCCGGGCTGCTGATTGGCGTGGCCCGATCTTGGAACATGCGCAACGCGACGTGCAGGAATACGCCGGCGATCAGTACCGCGGCTCCGGCAACGATCAGCTTGCGCAGGCGAGAACGCTTCTCCGATTTCGGAGCGTGGATCGCTGCGCTCTCGCCGCGTGCCTGCCGCTCGGGCGGCGCCGCAGCGGCGGCCTGCGCCGCGCGCCGGGCCGCGGCGATGAAATTCGGTTTGGCGCCCTGTTCCGCGTTGACGGGTGCTTTGACGAAGTCGACGGCGGCTTCCGACGCCGCGATGCGTTCGGCGGCCGACGGCGCGGCGCGCGGGCTGCCGGCTGCGGAACCCGGTTCCAGCGGATGATCGGGCGGCAAATTTGGATCGATCGGCGTGCGGCTCGCGTTGCCGCGCCGCGCCGCGGTGTCGGCGAATGCCGATGCCGATGTCGCAGCGGTTGGCTGAGCGACAGAGATGGATGCCGGCGTTGCTACGGGCTTGGCCTCTGCCGGCGGATTCATCTTCGCGGCACGATCCGGTGCGGGTTCTCTAGCAGGTGCCTTTGGAGCTTCTTGCGCCGGTTGCGTGTCGCCTAGGATGTTTCCCCGGCTCGCCCCGTCGTTTATCCCGCTTTCGATCATGGCCAAGCGATCGACCACGTGCTCGACGGTGCCGTGCACGGCTTCGAGCGATTCCTGCGTCCGCCGCTCGCTGCGTCTGATCTCGGCGACGTCGCGCTCGATGGCTTCGACCGGTTTGCGCGGCGTGGCGGCGGCAGCGACGCCGTTGCCGCCGCGGATCTGTTCGATATGCACCAGCAAATCGGCCATCCCGCGCTCGACCGCTTCGAGATTGCCGAGACGGGCGTCGGACGCGTCGAGCCGCTTGATCAGTTGGGCGATTCGGTCTTCCAGCGCCCCGAGCGCGGCGTGATCGGTATGCGTGAGGTGCACCCATTCGAGCTTTTCGATTAGTCCGGATAGGAGCTTCTCCAGCTCGTGGGGCACGGCGCGGCCGGCTTCGTTCGAGGCGTTGAGCGCATTGGCGAGCGTATCGATGCGGCTCTCGAGCGCGGAAACCGCCTGGCCGCTCGCCGCGCTACTGGCGACGACGTCCACTTTGGCAGCGAGCAGACGCACGTCCTCCGCCACTTTGGTCAAGGTATCGTTGGAGGCGACATGGGAGACAATGCCGCGCAGTGCACCGATGGCCGTCTCCAACTGCTGCAGCGCCGCCGGATCCTCTTTGGCGATGATCAGGTCGACCTTTTGCGACAGCGCCTTCACGGTATCGTCGAAACCGACCAGCTTCTCGGCCGGCGTCAAATTGCGCAGGGCGTCGCGGACTTCCTTCAAGCCGCCCTCGATTCCGGCCAGTACACCAAGATCAATGCCCGATGCGCGGGATTGATCGAGCCGCTTCGCCAGCGCCTGCACCTCGGCTTCGAGCGATTCCACGGCGCGGCGCGGCAGCGCTTTCGTGAGCTGGTCACGGATTTCCGCAAGGTCCTTGCGGAACGATGTGACGACGCTTTCAAGCTCGCTCGATGGCCGCAGCGCTTCTATCCGCGCCGTGATGAGGCGCAGTTGCTCTTCGATATTGCTGATGTCGACGGCAGGTTGCGCCGCAGGCTGCTGCGTACGGGGAGGCAACGGCGGAGGCGCCGCCGGCACCGGTGGCGGTTCCGGTGAGCCGACCAGCGTCACCGGTGCGTCTGGCGCGACGGAAGCGAAAGGGGCGACGCGGGTAACACGGGCAGCCGCGTCATCGCCGTAAAGCTGCCGTTGGCGTTGGGCGATTTCGGCGACCGCGTTGTCGACCGATGCCAAGGATCGATGGCCGGCTGTGCGAATGGCGGGACGCGGTGGTGGCGGTGGCTGATAGGCGTGCGGCTGCGGCGCCGGTTGATAGGCGTTGGGCTGCGGCGCCGGAGCTCCGGTGAGTCGCGGGCTTTCGGTCTCCGCCATACGCTCAAGCTGCTGCGTCAGCCGGTCGAGGCGGGCGTGGATTTCACCGAATTCCTCGCGGGCCAGCGCGGTTTCACGCTCGATCTCGGTTTCGCGTTCGCGCTGGCGGCGTCGCGAAATCAATTCATCATGGTCGTGCCCATGGCGCGCTCCGCGGCGCTGCGGCGGCTCATCCTCTTGGGACCGGCCTCGGCGTCGGCGCGCGCGGCGATCGTCGTAACGGGACTCGCGGGCTTCGTTAGGACGCGACTCGCGGCGCTTGTCGTCGCGCCAAGCCTGGTCATCGTCGTCGTAATCAGCGGGCCGCATCGGCTCGCCGTGATCGCCGTCGTCCTCGCGGATGACGTTGTTCAGCCATTCCCCGACCGACACGCCGGAGCGGCGCGCGGCGTCGCGGGCGGCTTCGCGCGTCTCTGGACGAAGGCCCCTCAGGTTCCACGGATCGCCGGATTTCATTTGCGCGCCAAGCCACTCCGGGAGGAACGAGATGACCCTGTTTTGAGCTTGGGCTCGTTAACAGACGAAGCGGAGGGCGCAGTCTTGTGTCCTCGGCGCAGACTCTTCCGGATTAGCGTAAACAAGTCGTTAATGCGGCTGCGGCAGGCATTTCGTCGAGCTTTCCCGCCGGGGCGGCCGCAACGCAGAATCCCGTAAATGGCCGTCGTGATGGCGTCGTGAATCAGTTAGTTTATGGGTCGATCCGCCGCCGGCGGACGCCGGGGAGGGACGTCATGCCGAGCTACAAGGCTCCCGTCGACGATGTGATGTTCCTGTTGAGCGACGTGTTCCATATCGATCGCTACAACAACCTGGCCGGCTTCGCCGAAGCCACGCCCGACCTCATCGAGGCGGTGCTCGGAGAGGCGGCAAAATTCGCCGAACAGGTGCTCACACCGCTCAACCGCGTCGGCGACAAGGAAGGCTGCCGCCGGCACGACGACGGCTCGGTGACAACGCCGACGGGGTTCAAGGATGCCTATCAGAGGCTGACGGCCGGCGGCTGGCTCGGCATCGCCGCGCCAGCCGAGTTCGGCGGCCAGGGCCTGCCGATGGTTTTGGCGCAGGCGCTCAACGAATTTCTCTGCTCGGCCAACATGGCCTTCGCCATGTATCCGGGTCTGACCGAGGGCGCGATCGCGGCGCTGCACACCCACGCGTCGCCGGAGCAGAAAGCGATTTATCTGCCGAAACTCGTTGCCGGGCAGTGGTCCGGCACCATGAACCTGACCGAGCCGCAATGCGGCACCGATCTCGGCCTGGTGCGTACCCGCGCCACCCCGCAAGCCGACGGCAGCTACAAGATTTCCGGCACCAAGATTTTCATCTCCGCCGGTGAGCACGATCTCGTCGAGAACATCATTCATCTCGTGCTGGCCCGTATCGACGGCGCGCCGGCCGGCACCCGCGGCATTTCGCTGTTCATCGTGCCGAAATTCCTGCCCGATGCCGATGGCAAAGTCGGCGCGCGCAACGCGGTGTCGTGCGGCTCGATCGAAGAGAAGATGGGCATCCACGGCAACGCCACCTGCGTGATGAATTACGATGGCGCCACCGGCTGGCTCATGGGCGAAGCCAATCGCGGCCTGCAGGCGATGTTCACGATGATGAACGAGGCGCGGCTCGGCGTCGGCGTGCAGGGCTTGGCGCTGTCCGAGGTCGCCTATCAGAATGCCGCCGCTTACGCCAAAGAACGACTCGCCGGCCGCGCCTTGACCGGCGCGAAATTTCCGCAGCAGCCCGCCGATCCGATCATCGTGCATCCGGACGTGCGCCGCATGCTGATGACGATGCGTGCCTTCAACGAGGCCGCGCGCGCATTGGTGCTATGGGTCGCGCTCAAGAGCGACGTCGCGCACCGCTCCGAAGACGCCAAAGAGCGGCAGGCGGCCGACGATCAGCTGGGCCTGCTGACGCCGGTGATCAAAGGCGTGCTTACCGATCAGGGCTTCGCCAATACGGTTTCGGCGCAGCAGATCTTCGGCGGCCACGGTTATATCACCGAGCACGGCATGGAGCAGTTCGTGCGCGATGCGCGTATCGCCATGCTGTATGAGGGCACCAACGGCATTCAGGCGCTCGACCTGGTCGGCCGCAAGCTGCCGAAGGACGGCGGCCGCGCATTGCAGGCCTTCTTCGCCGAGGTGACGGCCTACATCAAGGAGCGCGGCGGCGATGCCGGCATGGCGCCGTTTGTGACGCCGCTTAATCAGGCGCTCGGCGAATTGCAGCAGGCGACCATGTGGTTCCTGCAGCACGCGCTGGGCAATCCCGATAATGCCGGCGCCGGCGCGACCGACTATATGCATCTCTTCGGCCTGGTCGCGCTGGGCTATATGTGGTGCCTGATCGCCGAAGCGGCCAAGGATAAGGCGAGTGGTGGAGACGGCGCGGCCGGACGGATGGCGGAGCGGCTGACGACCGGCCGCTTTTTCATGGAACGGATGCTGCCGGCGGCGGCGACGCATCTGGCGCGTATCAAGGCCGGCGCCGCTTCGACCATGGAATTGCCGGCTGAGGCTTTCTAACTAAGCTATTCGACAGAGTGCACATTGTATCCGCAGTGCAGTTTGAGAGGACTTCATGCCCGACGCCTTCATCTACGATCACGTGCGCACCCCGCGCGGCCGCGGCAAGGTCGACGGGTCGCTGCACGAAGTGACCGCGCTCAATCTCGCCAGCCAGGCGCTGCGCGCCATCAAGGATCGCAACCAGCTCGATACCGCACTGGTCGATGACGTGGTCATGGGCGTGGTCGATCCGGTCGGCGAAGCGGCGGCCGATATCGCGCGCACCGCGGCGCTGGTGGCCGGCTACGGCAACGAGGTTCCCGGCGTTCAGATCAATCGCTTCTGCGCCTCGGGCCTCGATGCGGTGAATTTCGCCGCGGCGCAGATCATGTCCGGCCAGCAGAACATGGCGGTCGGCGGCGGCGTCGAATCCATGAGCCGGGTCGGCATCGGCGCGGCCGGCGGCGCCTGGGCGGTCGATCCGTCGATCGCGGTTGCGCATTACTTCCTGCCGCAAGGCATTTCCGCGGATCTTATCGCCACCAAATACGGGTTCTCCCGCGACGACGTCGACGCCTACGCGGTGGAAAGCCAGCAGCGCGCCGCGGCGGCGTGGGACGATGGCCGCTTCAACCACTCGGTCGTGGCGGTGACGGATGTCAACGGCCTGACGATTCTGGCGAAGGACGAGCACATGCGGCCGGAGACGACCATGCAGTCGCTGGCGGCGCTGAAGCCATCCTTTGTGCAGATGGGTGAACTGGGCGGCTTCGATGCGGTTGCGATCCAAGCGCACCCGGAAGTGGAATACGTCAATCACGTCCATCACGCCGGCAATTCCTCGGGCATCGTCGACGGTGCGGCGGCAGTTCTGGTCGGCAATAAAGCCGCTGGGGAAAAGAGCGGGCTAAAGCCGCGTGCCCGTGTGCGCGCCTTCGCTAATATCGGCTCCGACCCGGCGCTGATGCTGACTGGTCCGATCGACGTCACCAAGAAAGTGCTCAAGACCGCCGGCATGACGCTCGCCGATATCGATCTCATCGAGATCAACGAGGCGTTCGCCGCGGTGGTATTACGCTATCTGCAAGCCTTCGATCTCGATATGGCCAAGGTCAACGTCAACGGCGGCGCCATCGCGCTCGGCCATCCGCTCGGCGCCACCGGCGCGATGATTCTCGGCATGCTGGTCGACGAAATGGAGCGTCGCAACGTTGCGACCGGGCTGGTCACGCTCTGTATCGGCGCCGGTATGGGTACCGCCACCATCATCGAGCGGGTGTGAGCGTATGCCCAAGATCGACATCGCCAAAGTGCCGGCGCAGCGGATCGCGTCGTACCCGAAAGAATTCGCAGCCGTCATCTCCGGCCGCGAGAAGCAGCGCATCGGCGATGCCGCCGGTCTGACCCAGTTCGGCGTCAACATCACACGCATCAAGCCGCATTCGGCTTCGGCGCTGCGGCATGCTCACGAGAATGAAGACGAGTTCGTTTTCATGCTCGAAGGCGAGCTGGTGCTGCAGGAGAATGCCGGCGAGATAGTGCTCAAGCCGGGCGACGCCGCGGGTTTCAAAGCCGGCAGTGGCATCGCGCATTGTCTGATCAACCGCACTGACCGTGATGCCGTTTATTTCGAAGTCGGCACGCGCGCCAAGAGCGAGCGCGTGCAATACCCCGACGTCGACTTCGTCATGGAACGCGATGAGAACGGCCGCCGCTTCTTCCGCAAATCCGGCGCGCCGATCGGGAATTGAGCGGCCATGCCGAAGATCGACATCGCCAACCTTCCGGCCGATACGCGTACGGGCTATCCGAAACCATTCGATCGCGTCGTGGTCGGCCGCGAACGCAAGCGGCTCGGCAACGCCGTCGGCCTCGACCAGTTCGGCGTCAATCTGACGACGCTGAGGCCCGGCGCGGCTTCCGCGCTGCGGCACTGGCACGAGAAAGAAGATGAGTTCGTCTATATTCTCGGAGGCGAAATCGTGCTGATCGAGGATGGCGGTGAATGCGTGCTCAAGCCGGGCGATGCCGCCGGCTTTAGGGCGAACAGCCGCAACGGCCATCAGCTCGTCAACCGCGGCAGTCGCGACGCGGTTTATCTCGAAATCGGCACGCGCTCCAAGCATGAACGCGTCGACTATCCCGACGTCGACCTGATGGTCGTGCGCGACGACAACGGCATGCGTTACACTCACAAGAACGGCGAACCGTATGGCTGAGAGCAAACCGACCTACACCAATTTCACGCTCGACATCGACGGCGACGGCATTGCGCTCGTCACCTGGAATGCGCCGGCCCGCACGATGAACGTCATCGACGTGAAAGTGATCGAGGAGCTCACGGCCATCGTCGAGGAGCTGGCGACCGACGGTGCGGTCAAGGGTGTGGTGATTACGTCGGGCAAGGACACGTTCTGCGCCGGCGCCGATCTGACGATGCTGGAAGCCTTGAGCCGTACCTTCGCCGATCTGGCGGCGTCGCAGGGCGCCGAAGCTGCGAATACGATGCTGTTCGAAGAGAGCCGCAAGCTGTCGCTGCTGTATCGGCGCATCGAGACCTGCGGCAAGCCGTGGGTCGCTGCCATCAACGGCACCGCGGTCGGCGGCGGTTTCGAGCTGACGCTCGCCTGCCATCATCGCATCGCCGCCGACAACGGACGAACGCGGCTCGGTCTGCCCGAGATCAAGATCGGTCTGTTTCCGGGCGCCGGCGGCACGCAGCGTATCGCGCGCATGCTGCCGCCCTCCGACGCACTGCAATTTTTGCTCAAGGGCGATCAGTTGCAGCTCAATCGCGCCAAGGCGATGAAGCTCATCGACGCCGTGGTGCCGCAAGGCGATTTGATCAAAGCGGCGAAAGACTGGATCAAATCAAGTGGCGCGGCCAAGGCGCCGTGGGACGTCGACGGTTTCAAATTGCCGGGCGGCCCGGTCTATTCCAAAGCCGGCATGATGGTGTTCCCGCCGGCGAATGCCATCTACCGCCGCGAGACCTACGACAATTATCCGGCGGCGCGCGCCATCATGCAGGTTGTCTACGAGGGCCTGCAGTTGCCGATCGACCAGGCGCTGCGGGTCGAGTCGCGCTGGTTTACCAAAATCCTGCAGTCGCCGGAAGCCGC
Source organism: uncultured Alphaproteobacteria bacterium (assembly GCA_963731805.1). Classification (GTDB taxonomy): domain Bacteria; phylum Pseudomonadota; class Alphaproteobacteria; order Rhizobiales; family Xanthobacteraceae; genus BOG-931. Next base: position 178,807 of record CAVSWY010000016.1, on the reverse strand, counting down.
GGCAATGATCCGCACGCTGTTCGTGTCGCTGCAGGAGCTGAACAAGGGAGCGCGGCGGCCGGCCGTGCCGGCGAAGCCGGTGAAAAAGATTGGCGTGCTCGGCGCCGGATTCATGGGCGGCGGCATCGCTTATGTCAGCGCGCTTGCCGGGCTGGAGGTCGTGCTGATCGACCGCGATCCGGAAACCGCGGAAAAGGGCAAGGCGCATTCGCAGAAGCTGATGACCGATCAGGTCAATCGCGGCCGCGCCACCACTGCCGACCGCGAGACGGTGCTGTCGCGCATCCATCCGACCGCCGATTACGTCGCATTGAAAGGCTGCGACCTCGTCGTCGAGGCCGTGTTTGAGGATCGCAAGGTCAAGGAAGAGGTGATTTCGCGCGCGCAGAACGTGCTCGGTGAGGAAGCGATCTTCGCCTCCAACACTTCGACACTGCCGATCTCTTCGCTGGCGGCAGCGTTCAAGGATCGCGCCCGCTTCATCGGCATCCATTTTTTCTCGCCGGTCGAACGCATGATGCTGGTCGAGATCATCATAGGCAAGGAGACGGGCGACGCGGCGCTCGCCACCGCGCTCGACTATGTGCGCGCCATCCGCAAAACGCCGATCGTCGTCAACGATTCGCGCGGCTTCTACACGTCGCGGGTGGTCGGCACTTACATCCGCGAAGGTCATTTGATGCTGACCGAAGGCGTGCCGGCGGCGATGATCGAGAATGTCGGGCGCATGGCCGGCATGCCGGTCGGGCCGCTGGCGCTCACCGATGAGGTTGCCGTCGACTTGGCCTGGAAAATCCTCAAAGCCACCGAGGCCGATCTCGGCGCCAAGATGATCGATCTTAAGCAAAAGACGTTACTCGAGGAGATGGTGGAAAAACGCGGGCGCTACGGCCGGAAGAACGGCAAAGGTTTTTACGATTATCCGCAGAATGGCCCGAAACGGCTGTGGCAGGGGCTTGTCGAGTTGCAGCCGCAAAAGCTCGATCCCGACACCATCGATATCGCGGTTCTGGAACGCCGGCTGTTGGCGATGCAGGCGCTCGAATCTGTCCGCTGCATCGAAGAGCATGTGGTCACCGACGTGCGCGAAGCCGACGTCGGCTCGATCCTGGGCTTCGGCTTTGCCCCTTTCACCGGCGGCACGATTTCTTATATCGACGGCATGGGCGTCCAAGCCTTTGTCGATCTCTGCAACCGCCTCGCCAAGGACTATGGCGAGCGCTTCAAGCCAGGCAAGCTGCTTAGCGATATGGCGAAAAAAGGCGACACGTTCTACCGCCGTTTCCCGCCGCCGCAGCGCGCCGCGGTCGCCAAAGCGTCATGAGCGTTGCATTGCCCTCCCACGCCTACCGCGTATAAGGTCGCGGCCGATTTTTCCCGGGACCCTGCATGGCGCGTGATCAAGTCGACCTGACGCCGATCGAGCGGCGCGACGATCTCGTATATTGGCTTGCACAGGGAGCCAAACCCAAATCGCAATTCCGTATCGGCACCGAGCACGAGAAATTCGTCTTCACGCGGGAGGACCACCGCCCGGTACCCTACGAAGGACGCCGCGGCATTCGCGCGCTGCTCGAAGGCATGCAGCATCTCCTTGGCTGGCAGCCGATCATGGAGGGATCGAACATCATCGGCCTGCTCGACGTGCCCGGCGGCGGCGCCATCTCGCTTGAGCCCGGCGGCCAGTTCGAGCTGTCCGGTGCCCAGGTCGAATGCGTGCATCAGACCTCGAGCGAACTGATGGCGCATCTGGCGCAGGTGCGCGAAGTGGCGCAGCCGCTGCACATCGGCTTTCTCGGAGCCGGCTTTACGCCGAGCTGGACCCGCGCGGAAATCCCGAAAATGCCGAAGGGCCGCTACAAGATCATGACCGACTATATGCCGAAGGTCGGCACGCTCGGCCTCGACATGATGTACCGCACCTGCACGGTGCAGACCAATCTCGATTTCTCTTCCGAAGCCGACATGGTCAAGAAGCTGCGCGTCTCAATCGCGCTGCAACCGGTGGCGACGGCGCTGTTTGCCAATTCGCCGTTCACCGAGGGCAAGCCGAACGGCTATCTATCGTTCCGCTCGGAGATTTGGCGCGACACCGACAATGCGCGCGCCGGGATGCTGGCCTGGGCGTTCGAGCCCGGCATGGGCTTCGAGCGCTGGGTCGATTATGCGCTCGACGTGCCGATGTATTTCGTCAAGCACGGCGACGCGTATGTGGACGCCTCCGGTCAATCGTTCCGGGCCCTGTTGGCGGGCAAGCTGCCGGCGATGCCCGGTGCGCGCGCTACGATCTCGGATTGGGCGAACCACCTGAGCACGATTTTCCCGGAAGTGCGGCTCAAGCGCTACCTGGAAATGCGCGGCGCCGATTCCGGCTCGCTGCCGAACCTGCTGGCGCTGCCGGCCTTCTGGGTCGGCATTCTTTATGACGATACCAGCCTCGACGCGGCCTGGGATCTGGTCAAAGGCTGGAGCGCGCAAGAGCGGCAAAAGCTCCGCGACGACGTGCCGAAGCAGGGTCTCGCGGCAACAGTTCGCGGCCGAACCGTGTTCGAGATCGCAAACGACGCTCTCAAGCTGGCGCGCGCCGGGCTCACGCGCCGCAAATGCCTGGATGCGGGCGGGCAGGACGAGACGCACTATCTCGAAGTTCTGGAAGACCGCCTGGCGCGCGGTACCACGCCGGCGCAGGAGCTATTGGAGAAATTCTACGGCCCGTGGGGCGGCTCGGTCGATCCGATTTATAACGAAGAGGCCTATTGAGGAAGCGCGAGGCCCTATTGCGCGCGATCATTGATCGATGTCGTAGAGCCGTTTTGCCTCGGTAAGCGCTGCCTCGCAAGCAGAGGCGTTGCCGGCGGCGTCCGCCTCGCGCGCGGCCTTGAGCGCGGCGTCTGCTTCTTTGCGGCCAATCTTTTGCGCGTGCGTAACATCCTCGGGGGTCGGCTGATGGTGCAGCTGCGCACCGAGCGTCTGCGAAAAGGTCGGGCCGCTCTTCGGACCCGGTGGCAGAGCGCGGACTTGCTGGTCGAGTGCGGCGATCTGCGCCGTGCAGGGGCCGCTATGGGCAACGCCGGCGCTGGCGAGCAAGGCAGTCGTCGCCGCGGCGAATAGGGCGCTCTTCGCGACGGAGTTGACGAGAAGTCTTCGAAGCCACCGGCCTAAGCTGCTCATATCGCCTCCAGCCCATAGGATATGCCGGTTCGAGTTCCAAATTCCAGGGCGGTTTTGCCGCCGCGGCCGCGCCGAGGAGCCGGCGTTTACTCTTTGTTTAGTGTTGCGAGCACCGGCCAGGCACGCGTCCACTAAAATACGTACTTTCTCGGCAACTTTACCGTCCTTGGTTTTATTTTTACACCTCGTCGGCAGAATGCGGTCCATGACCAAAAGCGCGACCGCGGAAGTGCAGCGCCAACATGCCGAACGGCAGCTGTTCGGCGCTCGCCGGGCCTTGGCTCATCTCGTCGAAATGTACGACATCGGACGGTGGCGGCATTACTACAAGAAGGAAGAGGCGTTCGCCGAGGCGGTTCGCAAAGCGCGCCACGCCGTCGAGCAATGGACCGACATCGTCAACCAGACTGGTGGCTAATCTCGAACGGCGGCGGCGCATCGCCTGGACTTGGGCCCGCAACGAGACCATGATCCGCCCGGCATCAATGCGGCGGGAGGATCCATGCTCGAGCACTATCACAATATCAATTCGGTCTGCGCTCAGAAGGTGCGCATCGCGCTCAACGAGAAGGGTCTCGACGCCAAGGAGCATCTTCTCACTTTGCGCGGCGACCAGTTCGATCCGGCTTATCTGAAGCTCAATCCCAACGGCGTGGTGCCGACGCTGGTGCATGACGGCAACACGATCATCGAATCGTCGCTGATCCTGTATTACCTGGATGAGGCGTTTCCGACGCCGCCGTTGATGCCGAAAGAGCCGCTGCTTCGTCACCGGGTGCGGCTGTTCAACAAGCTGATCGACGAATATCTGCATAATTCCTGCATGATCCTAACCTTTGCCACGGCATTCCGGCCGAATTTCCTCAAACTGCCGCGCGAGGCTTGGCTCGCCGAGGTCAATAAATCGCCGTTAAAGCGCCGCGCCGAATACAAGCGCAGCGTTATCGAGCATGGGCTCGATTCCGAATTCGTCATTGACGCCATCAACCAGCACAAGAAACTGCTGGCCTGGATGAGCGAGTCGCTACAAAGCGGCCCTTATCTTGCCGGCACGAGCTTCTCCAATGCGGACTGCGCAGTTGTGCCTTACATCCTGCGCCTCGAACTGCTCAAGCTCGCCGGCATGTGGGATCGCCATGCCGCCATCGGCGATTGGTGGGCGCGGATGCGCGAGCGGCCTTCGGTCAAAGCCGCGATCGTCGATCGCATGACCGAGACCGACTGGGCGCCGTTCCGCAATCTGGCGCCCGATCCGTGGCCGAAAGTGGAAATGCTGCTGAAGGCAGCCTAAACGCCGCAGGTGGGCGCGGCGCGTTCTGAACTCACCAGCGTCGGGGTTTGATTCTCCCATGGCATCGGCCGTCAATGCCGCCTTTTGCGCGCTGGTGGCGACCGCGTTGTTCACGGCCTTCGGCTTCGCGGTTGGCCGCCATATCCTGCCGCGCGCGCTGGCGCTCGGCGCCGCGCCGGTTATCGGTTGGGCCATGTTCAGCGCCGCGACGCTGCCGGTCCTCACTTTGGTCGGTTTTTCCCCGCCCGCCGTCGCCGCCATGGCCGCGCTTTTTCTTATCGTCGGCGGCGGCGCGCTGCTGACACAAAGCGCGAATGACGATGCGGCGCAAAAGCCCGGCATTCCATTATGGGCTTACCCGCCGGCCGCCCTTCTTGCGCTGGTGCCGGCGAGCGCGATCGTTCCGAAAATCTCATCAACCGGCGTGCATCTCGCGAACCCGATATTCGATCATGCCAAGATCGCCATCATCGACGCGATGATGCGCCAGGGCTTGCCGCCGGTCGATCCGGTGTTCGACGCCAACGTCGGCACCATGTTCGATCCGATGGGTGCGCCGTCGCGGCTGGCCTACTATTATCTCTGGCACTTCAGCGCCGCGGAGCTGGCGCTGCCGCTGCATATCAGCGGGTGGGAGGCCGACATCGGCCTGACCTGGTTCACCGCTTTCGCCTCGCTGACCGTGATGATGGCTGTCGCCGTTTGGCTCAGCGAACGATCCGGTGCCGCGATCCTGGTCGTCGCTCTCGCCGCCGGAACATCGTTGCGAATGGCGCTGAGCGACTTGTTCGGCAGCAGCTACGGGCTCGAGCCGTTCATGGCGTCTCCCAACGGCTTTGCCGGCTGGCTGTTCCAATCGGCCTGGGTGCCGCAGCATTTGATGTCGGCGTCATGCGTGATCGCGGCCATGGTGCTGATCGTCTATTTTGCGCGGCGGCCCAGTCCGGCGCGGTTCCTGACACTGGTGCTGGTCGTTGTCGCCGGCTTTGAAAGCTCGGCTTTCGTCGGCGGGGTGACGTTTGGCGTCGCCGTTGTGCTTGCGGCGCCGATCTTGTTCGCCGCCGTGCAGCCGGCCCGACGCATGACGATTGCCGGCGGCTTGGCCGCCGCCGCAGTGCTCGCCTTGTTGATTGCGGCGCCGTTCCTGCGCGATCAATTCGCCGCGGTCGCAGCGCGCGGCGACGGTCATCCGATCGTCATCGATCAGTTCGCCGTGCTCGGCGATTTGTTTCCCCGCACGCTTCGCCGCGCGCTTGATCTGCCGGCCTATTGGCTCATTCTGCTGCCGCTCGAATTTCCGGCGACTTATATCGCGGGCTTGATTGCGCTCGTTGTCACGCAGCGGACGTTGCCGCCGGGGCTGGAAAAGACCGCCGCTGCGACGTTTATCGCACTAGCCGGCGCGGGTCTCGTCGTGTCGTGGCTTCTCGTCAGCACGGTGGGCGACAACAACGATCTAAGCCTTCGCGCGGTCCTGCCGGCCGCCATGGTGCTAATCGTCGGCGCAGCCGCGGCAATGATGCGCACGCCGCATCGTAAGCTGATTGCCGCCGCGGCGTTGGGCGGTCTCGCGCTGAGCCTGCCCGACACCGTGGCAATGGTCCGCTCCAACATTATCGGATCGCCGGCTGCGGATGCGCAAACCTTCGCGCAGGCGCCCGAATTATGGGCCGCGGTGCGCCGCTATGCGCCGCCGGCCGCGCGCGTCGCCAACGATCCCCTGTATTTGCGGGACCTGACGCCGTGGCCGGCGAATATGTCCTGGGCGCTTCTTGCCAACCGCAGTTCGTGCTTCGCCGGACGCGAAATGGCGCTCGCCTTTGCACCCTTGCCGCCGGATCGCCGTGAGGCGATCAATGCGCAATTTATTCGCATCTTTGCCGGGCAAGGCAGCGCGGGCGACGTTGATGCCATGGCGACGCAATATGCCTGCGATGTCGTGGTCGTCGTGCCGCAAGACGGCGCCTGGAACAAAGACCCGTTTGCCGCCAGTCCCGACTATCACCTGGCGGAAATGCGCGCCAATAGGTGGCGGATCTACACGAGAGCCGCTCACTAAATTCCGGCGAACCAATTGAATCCCTGCTTACTCCAGAACGTCTCGCGAAAATCGTTGCTGACCTCGATGGCCTTGATCCATTTTGCGTTCTTGTAGCCGAGCTTGACCGAGGTGCGCAGCCGCAACGGGTAACCGAACGGGTCGGTGATGGTGTCGCCGGCATATTTGGTGGCAAGGATGGTCTGCGGGTGCAGCGCCGACGCCATGTCGATGCTTTCGGTATAGTCATCGGCGCAGATGAAATAAACGTATTTGGCGGTGAGGTCGGCGCCGACGCGGTGCAGAAAATCGCGCAGGTTCGGGCCGGACCATTGCCCGATGTAATCCCAGCCTTCGACGCAGACGTGCCGGATGATGATCTCCTGCTCCGGCAACTGATAAATCTGCTGCGCCGTCCACGGCGTTTTGTTGTCGATGCGGCCCACCAGCTCCAGCTTCCAGGTGGCGCCGTCGACCGGTTTGACGTCCTCGATATCGTAATAGGCGTTAAAGCGCGGCGGCTTGACCACCTGCGACGGCGAGAACGTCGGCGCCAGATGGGTCGGCCGGAATATCGCCTCCTGCACGCCGTCATTCCACGCCGACACCGCGCGCAGGAACGACTGCACGGGAGGTTCCTCGCTCACGTCGCAGCCGGTGAGCACGCCGAGCGCGCCGAGACTGGCGGCACCACGAATCAGGCCGCGCCGGCTAACGTCGTCGGCCGCCAATCGCTTGGCCGTGCTCTGTCTGACGGTCTGATGCAGCCGCAGGATGGCGGGCATCGGGAATCGAATGGGCATTCGGGTCACCGCATCATGGCATGGCTTCGATTTCGGGAGCTGCAGGGGCTGCATGGCGCTTGCCGTCATCGACGGCGGGGCCGCCGGTCACCATCGCGACGAGGCTCTGCGGCACCAGCAATGCCAGCGTCACGTGAACGAGGATGAAGGCGACGATGGCGGACATGCAGAGAAAGTGCACGAGCCGGATGGTCTGGAAACTGCCGAACAGATCGGCCAGCGCGGAGAACTGGACCGGCTTCCATAAGGCAAGCCCGGAGATCACGATCAGGATGCCCACCAGCATGATGCCGAGATAGAGAACCTTCTGAACCGCGTTGTAATGAGTGAGATCGTCGTGGCGCAGGCGAAAGCGCAGCGCTTCGCCGATCGTGATAAAAAGTTCGCGCACGGAAATAGGGAATAGCTTGCGCCGAAAACGGCCCGTGGCGATGCCGTAGGTGATGTAAGCAAGCCCATTGAGCACGAAAATCCACATGCCGAAGAAATGCCACTGCAGTCCGTACTGCGCCCATTTGCCGATGACGAGCCAGTCGGGAAAATGCAGAAAGCCGAAGATCACATCGTCATTATAAATCTTCCATCCACTGCCGATCATGATGAAAATAGCCGCCGCATTGATCCAGTGCATGATCCGCAGCGGCAGTGGATGAAGACGCGGCGGGGGCTCGTCGGATCTGACGGACGGCGTTGGCATTGGGAATCCCGTGCTGGCGACTCTCGGACACTACGGTTAGGGTATTTGGCAGGCAAGGCGAACCCATTCACAAAGTCGCGTGGACTGTTTGATCTGGAGAAACAGATGCGATTGGCAATGAGGGCGCTCGGTTTAACGATTATTTGCGTCAGCGGGTTCATAACGGCGCAGGAAGCGTGCTCGGCTGTTCTGAACCACGCATTCGTCGTGGCGCAGGCGATGATCCCGCCGACCGGCATGGGTCCTGAGGACAAGGCCATGGCGGCGCACGACATGGCGGCGACCGAACGCATGCAACGGCGGTTTCCACAAGCCGTGCGCGTCGGCGATCTCATCGGTCTGCCGGTGTTCGACGACGACAGTCGTACGCTCGGTCATGTGCGGCGGGTGGTGCGCACGCCGCAGGGCAAGATCAAACTGATCGTGGCGTATGGCGGCTTCCTCGGCTTCGGCACGCGGCTGGTCGCGGTGCCGATCGAGGTGGTGGGAATTTTTGGACGGCAGCTCGCTTCGCTCGACATGTCGCGGCAGGAATACGCCAGTGCGCCGACATGGCAGGACACCGGCAGCGATACTGCCGTTCCGAATAGCGACAGCATCCGCGTCGCGCTGGCCCGCCGCTGAATCGGATTTGACGCATCGCGATCACGACTTTGTGAGCACGATAACTTTTTGGTGTTTCGACACTTGGTAGGTTTGAGGCGGAAGTGATTGGCGTTTAGTCGGCCGCTTTGGCAAGCCAGTCATATTGCGTTGTTGGATTGACTACAGGGGGCATTGCATGGACGGCGTGCGTCGCTATGACGGCAACTCCGATTCGATTGGCGTCGGTGCCGGTACGGCGTTTTGCGGCATCGCCTTTATGGCGAAAGCTTCGGCGCCCGGACGGGCCAAGACGCGTCTCGTCCCACCACTGACCTTCGATGAAGCGGCGGCGCTCAACACCGCGTTTCTGTGCGATGTCGCCGACAATGTGCTGCTCGCCGCGCATAACGCGACCCCGGCCGGCGGTATCGCCGGTTATGCGGCGTTCGGTCCGACCGGCGCAGAGGACTTCTTTCGCCGCACTTTGCCGGGGGCGATCGGCCTGATCGGCGCCTGTCTGCCTAATTTCGGTGATTGTCTATTCCACACCATAAGCGAGCTTTTTTCAAAAGGGCATGCTTCGGCCGTGGTTCTCAATTCCGACAGCCCGACTTTACCGACGGCTTTGTTGATCGAGACCGCGGCAATGCTGGCGCGGCCGGGCGACCGCGCCGTGCTCGGCCCCTCAACCGACGGCGGTTATTATCTGCTCGGGCTCAAGGCCACGCATCGCCGCATGTTCGATGACATCGACTGGAGCACCTCGCGCGTTGCCGAACAGACGCTGCAACGCGCGCGCGACATCGGTCTTGACGTTCACGTGCTCCCGGTTTGGTACGACGTCGATGACGTCGACGGCTTGCGCCGGCTCCACGCCGAGCTCAACGGCGGGAACGAGCGCCGGCACCGCGCGCATCCGCCGCGCTATGCCGCACAAACGGCGAAATTGATGCGGCAACTGGCCCGAAACCGCGATTTTGGCGACCGGCCCGATTGTCTTATGCAGGCTGACGAAGTGCGCGCTTGAGCCGGTGTGGTCCGGCCAAAAAAGTTCACGGGACGAAACACTGATGCAAAAGGCGGCGACAAAACGGCCTATCGATCCGCAGCGCTATTTCGAGTCCGTGACGGCGGACAGCGAAGTCCCCGAGCACGAGCCGGTTTGCCTTTATCTGGAGACGACCAACCGCTGCAATCTGTTATGTACGACCTGCCCGCGCACTTACGAGGAGCTTGAGCCGCCCGCCGATATGAGCTGGGAGCTGTTCACCTCGATCGTCGATCAAATTCCGCAATTGCAGCGCGCCGTCCTGCATGGCGTCGGCGAACCGATGCTGGTCAAGCATTTGCCACGCATGGTGCGCTATCTGAAAGATCGCGGCACCTATGTCTTGTTCAATACCAACGGCACGGTGCTCAACGAAAAAAATGGCCGTGCGCTGATTGCCGCCGAACTGGACGAGTTGCGCGTCTCCTTCGACGCAGCGAATGCGAAATCCTATCTCGCCATTCGCGGCAAGAACTATTTTAATCGCATCCTGAAAAACGTCCGCGCCTTTCGCGAACTGCAGGAACGGGAGGGCCACCTCAAACCGCGGGTTTCCGCCTGGCTTACCGGCCTGCGTGAAACCATCGAGGAATTGCCGGACTTCGTCCGTGTCGCGGCGGAGACCGGCGTCAAGGAAGTGCATCTGCAGCGGCTGGTTTTCTTCACCGACAAGGCCATCGGTCTCGCCCGGCCGGATCAGGCCCTCTACGAGCGCTTGTCCGGCGAGGAGGCGGTCCATATCGACCGCGCCGCCGCGCTGGCGCGCACGCTCGGTATAGAATTCAGCGCCTCGGGCGGCGCCTCGGAGCCGGGCGTCAGTCTCAAGCGCAGCGCTAACGGCTCAGGATCGGGCTCACCCTGGTCGCTGTGCCGCCGGCCGTGGACGGTGATGTATTTCACCGCCAATGGCCGCGCCTTGCCTTGCTGCATCGCGCCGTTCTCGCAGCGCGGCTACGACAATTATACGCTCGGCGACGCCACCCAGCAGAGCTTGCGCGACATCTGGACCGGGCCGGCCTATGCCGATTTCCGCAAGGCGCTCAAATCAAATTCCCCGCCGGAAGCCTGCGCCAGCTGCGGATTGCGCTGGAGCCTGTAGCGATGCCGCCGCAGCCGGCGCGCGTGGCCGTCGTCATTCCGACCTTCAATGAGGCCGAATCCATCGCCGCGGTGGTCGCCGAATTGCCGCGCGATATCGTCGGCCGGGTGATCGTCGCCGACGGCGGCAGCCGTGACGGCACGCAAGAACGCGCGCGCGACGCCGGCGCCGAAGTGATCGCGGTTGGCCCCGGCTACGGCCGCGCCTGTCTCGCCGGCGCGCAGGCGGCCGCCGATGCCGACGTCATCGTGTTCATGGATGGCGACGGCGCCGACGATCCTTCCGCCATCGCGGCATTGTCGGCGCCGTTGCGCGCCGGGACTGCCGACTTCGTCATTGCCTCGCGCGCCCGCGGCGAGCGCGAAGCCGGCAGCATGGCGTCGCATCAGCTTCTCGCCGGGTTGCTTGCCGGCTCGCTGACGAAACTGCTCTACGGCGTGCGCTACACCGACATGTGCGCGTTCCGCGCCATCCGCCGCGACACCTTGCTGGCGCTCGGCATGCGCGAAATGACTTACGGCTGGAATCTGGAAATGCAGATGCGAGTGGCGCGGGCCGGACTTCGCGTCGTCGAACTCCCGGTCGCCTATCGCCGCCGCCGCGGCGGCGAGTCGAAGGTCGCAGGCTCGTTGCGCGGCTCGCTCAACGCCGGCCTGAAAATCATCTCGACCTTCGCGCGCGTCGCCACGGAGCCGATTAGGCTCTAGTCGGGCTACATCGCCACTTTGCGCAAGAAACCATCGACGCTGCCGCGCAGACTCTCGGCCGCCTTCTCGACCGCGGCCGATGCCGACAGCACCGTATCCGCCGAGCTCTGCATGTCGGCGATGGCGCCGGAGACGCGTTCGAGCACCGCGACCACCGAGCGCGTGCCCACCGCCGCCGCCGTCACGTTGTTGGAGATTTCACCAGTGGCCGCGTCTTGCTGCTCGATCGAACTGGCGATCGCGCTGGTGAATTGGCGGATCTCCTCCATGCGCCCGGTGATATTGCCGATGGCGCGCACCGCGCTTTGCGTCGAGGATTGCACCGCGGAGATCTGCGAGGCGATATCATCGGTCGCCTTCCCGGTCTGCACGGCGAGCGCCTTCACCTCGGAAGCGACCACGGCAAAGCCCTTGCCGGCCGCGCCGGCGCGCGCTGCCTCGATCGTGGCGTTGAGCGCCAGTAAATTGGTCTGCCCGGCCACGCTCTGGATGAGCTTGACGACGTCGTCGATCTTTTGCGCCGCGCGGGCCAGCCAGGCGATGGCCTCGTTGGTCGATTGCGCCTCGGCGGTCGCTGCGCGCACCACCTCGCCGGCAGTGACGACCTGGCGGTTGATCTCAGCGATCGATTTCGACAGTTCTTCGGCCGCCGCCGCGGCGCTCTCGACGCCGCCGAACGCGTCGTTTGACGTGCGCACGGCGCCGGCGGTGTGCGCGGTCGTGTCGCTCGACATCGTCGACAGCGCGGCGGCCGTCGATTTCATCGCCGCGACGCTCGCGGTGACGGTTTGCAGCACGCCCTCGACGCTGCCGCGAAACCAGGCGATGGCGTCTTCGATGATGGCGCGCCGCGATTCCTGCTCGCTCAACAGCGCGCTCTTGCGCTCGGCGGCGCGCCGCGCGGTGATGTCGTGATGCGTTCCGAGCCAAAACTCGCCGCCCGGGATGGCGCGATTGACGACGGCTACCGAGCGGCCGTCGGGCAACTCCGATACGAAACTCAAATCCTTTCCGGACCGCATGAGATCCATCAGTTCGGCGCAGTACTGCTCGGGATCGCGGTCGAGCGAGCCGTTTGCACGGCGGTGGCGAACATGTCGATGAGCTTGGCGCCAGGTTTCACGACTTCCGGCGACAGTCCGTAGATTTCCAGGTACCGGTTATTGCAGACAACGACGCGCCCGGTGGTGTCGAACATCACCACGCCTTGGCTCATGTTGTTCAAGGCCAGCGCCAACAGCCGGTCTTTGCCGCCTCGGCGCCGAAGGAGCGCGACGATCGCCCCTGCCAGAAAAATGACGAGGCATGCGGCCACGACAACAAGCATCGCGCGCTTCCGCCCTGCGATTATCCACTGTGGCTCTTACCTAACCAACAGCCATTTACGTTTCGTTAATGAACAGGTTTTGCATTCGTAAAAATATCACAACACCAACGGCGGGGATCAACGTCGTTGGCGTAATGGACAATTGCGATAGCCCAATCACGCCGCGAGAATTTGCTTGTCGGGGTCGAGCCAGAACGCCCACACTGCGGAGCCGATGACCAACAGCGCCGCGGCAACGATGAACGGCGCCTGCCAGTTGCCGCCTTGGGCCAGATAACCGAACACGATCGGGGAGAGCGCGCCACCGAAATTGCCGGCCATATTCATCATGCCGGAGACCGTCCCGGAATATTTGCCGCCGGTATCCATCGGCACCGCCCAGGAAGGTCCGATGGTGAATTCGAGAAAGAACATTGATGCCGTCAGCCCATTGACGGCGACATAGGCGTCTTCCGTCAACGCCGCCGGCACGATGCAGGCCGCGCAGCCGAGCAGCCCGACAATCGCCACCGTGCGGCGACCGATCTTGGCGCTGCCGGTGACCTTCAACAGCCAATCGGTCGCTAGTCCACCGACGGTGTCGCCGACGACACCGGCCCACAGCGGCAGCGAGGCAAAGATGCCGACCTTGATCAGCGTGAAATGGCGGACCTCGATCAGGTAGGACGGCAGCCAGCTCAGGAAAATCCACAGGCAATAAACGTAGGTGAAATAGGCGAACATGATCGCCCACATATTGCCGGAGCCGAGCAGCGTTCCCCAGGGCACGTTGGTCTGCTTCTCGATCGGCGGCGGATTGATCTCGCCGTTTGGGCCGCGGCCACGGATGAGCTCGAGCTCGCCCTTGTTAACGAGGCCATGCTCTTCGGGCAGGTTGCGGTAGCTCAAGCCCCACCACAACGACCACAATAGCCCGACGGCGCCGCAGGCGTAGAACACCGGGCGCCAGCCGAACTCGCTCATGATCAGCACCACGACGGGCGGTGCAATCGCGGCGCCGAGCCGGCTGGCGCTGTGCGTGACGCCCTGCACCAAGCCGCGTTCGCGCCGCGGGTACCACAGCTGCATGGCGCGGGTCGCGCCGGGAAAGGCTCCGGCCTCGCCGACACCGAACAGGAAGCGAATGATGATGAAGGAGGCGCCGCTGAAAGCCGCGGCGGTAGCCGCGGTCATGAGCGACCAATAGGCGACGACGCCGGTGAGCACGCCGCGCGCGCCGAAACGGTCGGACAGCCACCCGCCGGGGACCTGGAACAGCGCATAGGCCCAGACGAACGCGCTGAAGATGAAGCCCATGGTGACTTTGTCGAAGCCGAATTCCTTGCTGATCTGCGGCGCCGCGGTCGAGATGTTGACGCGGTCGAGATAGGTGATCAGGTACATCACGCTGATCAGCAGCAAGACATACCAGCGCCCGCGACTAGGCTGTCCGGATGTGGCATCGGCCATGGTTTCACTCCCCGTTCGTGCGTTTTTGCCCGGCTTAACGTCGCACGTTATGGCGACAACTAGCCCGTTTGGCGCCAGATCGGCAAGCGTGCTGGCGGCTGCGGCGCTATAGTGGCCTGCCACTTCATCGGGACCGTCCAATGATCAAACGTTACAGCGACCATGCCGCCAATGAACGAACCTTTCTGGCCTGGGTCCGCACCGCCATCGCGGTGATGGCCTTCGGCTTCGTCATCGAGCGGTTTGATCTGTTTCTCCAAGTTATCGCGCCGCAGATCGCGCAGCGGCAGCCCAGTCCGCATGGACAACTATTCGCCAACATCGCCGGGCTCGCTTTCATCGCCATCGGCGTCACCATGATCGTCATTGCGGTCTTGCGCTTTTCCCGCACCGCCAAGGATATCGACAGCGACAACGAGGTGTCGAGCATTGGCGAGCGCTTCGATATCGGGCTCGCCGTGCTGATGGGCCTATTGGGCGTCGCGCTGTTTCTCTATTTGTCGCGCGCGGCGCTGCCGGCGCTTTAACGCCCTCCACGCGGAACGGGCAATGCTGCAGGGAATGTGATCCGCCCAAATAAGCGTCGTGGCGTCGGTCCGTGCTTGCGCACCGGTGCAGTCCGCGTTAAAGGCAACGCCGCGCGGCATTCCGCGCCGTAAGCGTTCACGTCATCCAACGCGCTCCGATGTCGCCCCGCGCATGCCGCGCCGGCGCCTTCGGGCGTTGGGAGTTTTGACGTGAAGCGAATTCTTGCAATTTTCACCGCCGGCATCGTCACGTTCGCGCATGCGCCGCGCGCCGCCCGCATCGGCATGCTGCTGTTTTTTGCCGCGGCGGCCGCGGACGGCACCCTGATGCCGTTCTTCGCGCTGTGGGCGCATAAGGACGCTGGGGTTCCGATCGAATTCATCGGGCTGTTGCTGGGCTGCTACGCCGGCGGCGAACTGTTGGCGACGCCGTTACTCGGCGGCATTGCCGACAGGATCGGCCGTCGGCCGGTGCTTTTGGTGTTGACGTCGGGCGTCGGTTTGGGATTTCTCGGCTTGTATCTCGTCCACGGCGCCGTGGCCGCGGCGGCGGTGCTGCTGGCGATCGGCATCTTCGAGAGCGTCCTGCACCCGACCGCCGGGGCGGTGATCGCCGACGTCGTGCCGGTCGAAAACCGCCGCGCGCATTTTGCATTGCGGCGGGTGATGTCGAATGCCGGCGGCATGGCCGGCCCCGCGCTCGGCGCGCTGCTGGCGCTCCATTCGCTTCGTCTGGTTTTCATTGGTGCCGCGGCAATGCTGCTGACCGCGGCCGCGATCGTCGCAGTGGCGCTGCAGGAGACGCGCCCGAAATCCGCGAGCGGCGACCCGGATGACGAGTACGATGACGAGGAGGAGTCTCTTCTTGTGCTGGGCGCGGTATTTCGCGACTCCCGTCTCGCCGGCGTGTTGCTGCCGGTCGCCGTTCTGGAAATTGCGCTGAGTTGGATCCAGGCGGTGACGCCGCTCTATGCCGATGCCGCCGGCACGCTCACGGCATCGGGCATCGGCTTGCTGTTCGCCTATGCCGGCGCTCTTGGCGTGGTGCTGCAATTTCCGCTGACCCAGGCGACCTCGCGCATGAGCGGCTTCGCGATCGTACTGTCGAGCGGCATCATGCAGGCGATGGCATTTGCCTTTCTGTTCGCTTCGCCGGCTCTGGCCTCGCTCGTTGCCGGGGTCACGCTACTGGCTTTGTCGCAAATGTTTTACGGACCGTTGGTGCAGACGGTTGTTTCCGAGTTCGCGCCGAAGAACGCGCAAGCGACGTACCAGGCAGTCTTCTCGGTGGCGTCCGATCTGCGCGACGCCGCCGGACCCGCGATTGGGACTTGGCTGTTTGCGATCGACGCCGGATTGCCGTGGGCGAGCGGCGGCGTTATCTCGTTCGGCGCGGCGCTCGGTCTTGCCGTCGCCGCCCGTCGGCATGAGAAAAAGGGAAGCGGCTAAACGGATACCGTTCCCGGCGCCGCCGCGACTTTTCACGTCGTGGCCGAAGTGTCCGCGGTCACCTCATCGGTGATCACCTTGAAGCCCACCATCGTGCACGGCCCAAACGAGGTGACGATGGCGACGTCGGTGGCGTCGCGGCCGCGCGCCATCAGGATGCGGCCAATGCGCGGTGTGTTGTGGCGGGCGTCGAAGGTGTACCAGCGGCCGCCGAGATAGGCTTCGAACCACGCGGAAAAATCCATCGGCGACGGATCGGGCGGCACGCCGATGTCGCCGAGATAGCCGGTGCAGTAGCGCGCCGGCACGTTCATGCAGCGGCATAGTGCTACCGCGAGATGGGCGAAGTCGCGGCAGACGCCGCGTCGTTCGGCATGGACCTCCCAGGCGCTTTTGGTCGGGCTGGCATGCTCGTAGCCAAACGTGATGCGGTCGTGGACGTAATCGCAGATCGTTTGAACCAGCGACCAGCCTTTCGGGACCTGACCGAACAGCGACCACGCGGTATTCGACAAGCGATCGGTCTCGCAGTAGCGGCTGCCGAGCAGATAGACCAGAACACCCACCGGCAGGTCTTCGAGCGCGTGCTGCTCCGCCCGCGGCGCCGTTTCGTCCGGCGCGCCATTGTCCTGCACGATGAAGTCTGCGGACATCGTCAGCCGGCCGGCTGGGGCGTGGATCACATGGCAGAAATTGCCGAAACTGTCATGATAGGTATTGGGCACGATCGGCGGATCGAGCCGCATGCGATCGAGCGTGATGAGATCGGCAAAGCGCGACGGATGCACGCTGAGCGTCAGAATCATCGGCGTCGGTTGCGGACAATCGTAGGAAATCTCGTAGCCGGCGCGAATCTTCATCGCTGACTGCTTCGGTCTGTGGCGGCGACTTCCCGTTCAATGGCCAAGGCGGACGTCCCGACTTGTGCTACGACGTCTCTACGCATGCTACGCATTTTATGCATTTCTCGGGCCAAATATCGCGCCGTTTTGGGCGATCGTGAGTATCGATGAATGAAGTTACGAAAAAACTGTTGGCCGCGGACGAGCCGCGGCCGGTGACGGTTTACAACGCCGACTCGGCATCGCCGTTCCTGTTGGTCGCCGATCATGCCGGCAATTTGATCCCGCGCGCGCTTGGCCGGCTCGGTCTGGGCGAGGCGGAATTCCAGCGCCACATCGCCTGGGATATCGGCATCGCCGGACTCGGCCGCCTGTTGGCCGATGCGCTCGGTGCGACGCTGATCCAGCAGAACTATTCGCGTCTCGTGATCGACTGTAATAGGCCGCTGGACGCGGCGTCGTCGGTCCCCACCATCAGCGAATTGACGGAGATCCCCGGCAATGTCGGCATGACCGACATAGACCAAGCGGCGCGCGCCAGCGAGATTTTCCGCCTCTATCACGACCGCATCGAAGCCGAACTGGAGCGGCGGCGGCAGAGCGGGCAGGCCGCGGCGCTGATCTCGCTGCACAGCTTCACGCCGGTGTTCAAAGGCGAGGCGCGGCCCTGGCATGCCGCTGTGCTGTACAATCGCGATCCGCGCTTCGCCCACCGCTTGATGGCGCTTCTCAACGCGGAAAAGGAATTTACCGTCGGCGACAACGCGCCCTACACGGTGAGCGACACCACCGACTACACCATCCCGGTCCACGCCGAGCGCCGTGGCCTGCATCACGTGCTGATCGAGATCCGTCAGGATTTGCTCGCGGACGAAGACGGCGAGCGCGACTGGGCGACGCGCTTGGCGCGCTTGTTGCCGCTCGCGTATCGGGGCTTGTGAGAATGAACGGGAAACTGAACCAAGCCGATCGACGGGTTTTTTATTGCTATTCCGCGATGGCCGCAAAATGGTTCACGCAAATTTTCCAAACCGAGTGATTATTGTCGTACCCCTTGAGATGCACGCTCATCATCAGCCCGGGCCAATAGAGATTGGAATATGACGAGCCCCACCAGGCGCTAAACACCCGCGAATAGTTCGGCTTCCCCAACGCCGCCACGACCGAAACATCGGTCGATCCAACATGCAGACCCTGGACAGTCATATATGTCGGATTGAACGTGCATATTTGCGTGGCCCATCGACCATTTTTTGTGACCGTCGCGGACAAATCGCGCCAACTGTAGAGGTCAACTTCGCCAGGCCGCCGGCTCGACGGACTGCCCATCATTTGAGCGAGCTCTGTGGCGCTCACAGGGTCAGCGGGCCAATTCGCTCGCGCGGAACGATCAAATGATCATTCGGTGATTGCGCCTGCGCAATTGGCGAATGAACCGCGACAACGAGTAGCGTCAAAATCAGACGGGACGCTTTTAACAAACCGACATTTGCGATAACCCAGCCTGAACGCATTTGCCCTGTGCGAGATTGGACCGATAAAGCGACTGATGATCGACAAAGTGAGCGGAAAGGTGGCCGCCCGCAGCTAGAATCAATTGCTTGGGAAAGTGGTGGTGCCCAGGGGCGGCGTCGGACTCTTTGCAGATTTCAATAGCTTGGCGTGTCCCACCTCCGCCAATCGTCCCATTGAGTCTCAATGGATATTTTTAAGATTGTCCCACCAATTTTCGGCCGCGTCGCATGTCTGTTTCTCCCCCATAAGCGGACATCAACCAGCACAGTCGGCATGTCGGCTAAGGGCCGATTCTGTTGAAAAAGTCGGAGTATCAACTCAGCCCGATTTTTTCAGCGTCGTGGGTGCGGTTTTCAGATGCGGACGCGGGGGGCCTCGCCATCCACATCAAACTCAACGGAGCGCGTTCTAAATCGATCTGCAGCGGTAATTAGCGTCAATCAAAGATGTCGTTCGTATTTTGGCGGATTTACAACGACTTTAGACTTGCGACTTTTTCAACAGAATCGGCCACAAGGAGACTCATGCGCCGCAACAAAATTTGGAACATTCACCAGGGAAAATCCGCGATCGGCGATCCAACGTGCCGTTAATGGTTGGCGCGTTCACCTGGCTTGATAAGGGATGGCCCCGTGCGCGGCAGAACGATCCGAAATTCGGTAAACTCTCCGAGCTTGGTATCGACTTCGATAGACCCGCCATGTTGTTTGACAATGATGTCATGACTAATCGAAAGCCCTAGCCCGGTCCCTTCACCGGCTGGCTTGGTCGTAAAGAATGGGTTGAATAGCTTTTCCTTCACTTCGGGGGCTATGCCTGTGCCGTTGTCGCGAATCCTGATTTCGACGCTGTCGCCAAGGTTCTTGGTCGCGGCAGCCAGTTCGGGCTCATAACTGCCGTCATCCACTTCCCCCTTGCGTTTGGTCGCCGCGTAGAACCCGTTCGAGATCAGGTTGAGAAGCGCCCGCGTAATCTCCTGGGGGACAGATCGGCCTCGCCGGCGGCCGGGTCAAAGGACTTTTCCAGCGTGATTTCGAAGCCCTGCTTTTCGGCCCGGGCGCCGTGGTAGGCCAGATTGAGGCTCTCCTCCACAAGCGCGTTGACATCAACTAGTCGATGCTCGCCTGAGCCCTGTCGGGAATGCAGCAGCATGTTCTTGACGATCGCGTCGGCGCGCTTGCCGTGCTGGACGACCTTGTCGAGATTGCCCTTCAAGGTTTCGGCCAATTCGGCGATTTCGCTGCGCTTCTCAGCGCCTACATTTAGGCTCGCCAGTTCCTCCTGCAATTCGTCGATCAGCTCGACCGAAAGCGAGGAGAAATTATTGACAAAGTTGAGCGGGTTCTTGATCTCGTGGGCGATGCCCGCGGTTAATTGGCCGAGTGAAGCGAGCTTCTCGGTCTGTACCAAGCGATCCTGCGCGGCCCGTAAATCCTCCAGCGACTTTGCCAACTCGCGGGTGCGGGCTTCTACGCTTTCGAACAGCCGAACATTCTCGATCGCGATAGCAGCTTGATCGGCAAACGTCGACACCAGTTCGATTTCCCGGTCACCAAACGCCTCAACCCTTTGTCGCGCAAGGGCAATGACGCCTATGGGTTCGCCTTCCCGCATTAGTGGAACGCCAATCATCGAACGCACTTGTGCAATCTCGGCATCCGCCTTCTTTTCGTATAGCGGATCTTCCATCGCATCGACGATTTGAACGGCCTCTCGTCGCATTGCGGCTCGTCCCACTACCGTGCCCGGACCGGGCGTAATCGGCGTCGCTCGCTCGATTTCCATGTACTGAGGATCGACGCAATAACCGGCCGCAAACCGATATATGGCTTGGTCTAATTTGAATATGACAGCCGTATCGGCGCGACAGAGCCGCGCGGCGGTATCTACCACGCTTTGCAGAATTGGCTGCAAATCGAACTTTGATCGACTGATAACGTTGAGCACCTCTGAGGTTGCAGCCTGCTGCTCCAGCAACTCGGTGAGATCGGTCGTGCGCTGCCGCAATTCGCTGAGTAGGCTCCTTTCGGCAGTGATATCCCCAGTCGATCCGGCCATGCGATAAGCACGGCCCGTCTGATCTCTCAGAGCGAGCCCATGTTGGCGCGCCCAATGCCACGTTCCATCTGGATGGCGATAGCGATATTCGCACGTGAGGCGGTCGGTCTCGCCTTTCAAATGCGCGCCGACTGCCTGCTTGTAGGCAGTGAGGTCATCGGGGTGGATACGATCAAGCCAGTCCGTTCGGTTGCCCAACTCTTCGGGCGTGAGTCCTAAAGCATTACGGACGCTCGGTGAATAGTAAATCCCGCTGGTTGAAATGTTCCAATCATAGACGCCTTCATTCACCGCTTGCATAGCCAGTGCATAGCGTTGCTCACTCTCGAACAACGCTTGCTCCATTTGCCTACGGCGGCTGATGTCGCTTACAGTACCTACAAGGCGGATCGTTCGGCCCATTTGATTGCGGATTGGGAGGCCGTGATCCTCAACCCAGCGATAGTTTCCGTCAGCTGCCCTGATGCGGTATTGGCACTCGAGCCTTAACGAGCGTTGCTTGAAGCATTCCCGCAACGCCGTGCGATAGCCCTCCATATCTTCGGGATGCACGCGCCCGGTCCAATCTTCGGATGTCAGCCCAGCGCCCTCAAAGCCGAAGATCTCCATCAAGTGGGAAGAAACGAAAAGTGAATTCAGCTCGATATTCCAATCGTAGATTCCCTCCGCAACGGCTTCGCTGACCAATGCGTAGCGTTCTTCACTCTCTCGCAGCGATCGTTTCAGACGTCGAGCCTCGGCCGCACCTTTCTGGCCGGCAGCGCGGGCGCTGCGACTGAGCATGCTTTTTGACGTACTGCGGCGCTTTGGCGCTGCCGCCTTGCGGCCTCGTGCTTTAGCCGGCTCACCGCCAGCACTAGAGCGCCTTCTCATTGCCCCTCCTAGGCTCAGGACACCGCATCGTATCGGCTCAGACTAACGCTCTGGAAGGGGCTCAGACCAATTTTGTGCAACCGCTCAGCAAGGCGCGCCCAATGTCGCTGACGGGTCAAAATCTACCGGAATTCCGTGTCCCAGACGGGTCCGCTTAGCGGTGCATTGCCGACATGAGACGAGCCTTGCGAACTATCGCTCGGTAACACTGTGCGAGGGGCCATTTGGTCTTCGGCGGGTCCGCACGGCCTTATTGAGCGGAGGATTCGATCGCGGCCTCCAATCACGCTTCAAAGGGCAATCCAACATACTGCTCCGCCAATGACGCCTGGGCGTGCTCGGAGGCTTGCAGATAGTCGAATTGATTCAGCCGCATCTGTTCATCGAACGGCGTCTCGGCAGGAAAGCGGTGCAGTAGCATCGTCAACCACCAGGACACTCGCGCCGAGCTCCACACGCGGCGCAACGCCATGTCGGAATAGCAATCAAGGTAATGCCTGCTCGCTTTACGATACACCTCGGTCAGTGCGCGCGAAAGATAAAACACGTCCGAGACCGCAAGATTAAGGCCTTTCGCCCCGGTCGGGGGCACGATGTGGGCGGCATCGCCGGCCAGGAACAGCCTTCCGTAATGCATCGGCTCAGCGACAAAACTGCGCAACGGCGCGATTGATTTTTCGATCGACGGCCCGGTGACGATCCTATCGGCCATATCCTCCGGACAACGCGACTTGAATTCCTGCCAGAAGCGGTCGTCTGGCCAGTCCTCCAGCTTCGCTTCGAGGTCGCACTGGATGTAGTAGCGGCTCAGCATTGGATTACGCATGGACGCCAGCGCGAAACCGCGATGATGATAGCAGTAGCAAAGGTCCGGGAACGGCGGCGTCTCCGACATGATCCCGAGCCAGCCAAACGGGTAACTCTTCTCGTAAGTTCTCAGCACGGAGGCCGGGATCGATGACCGGCTCACGCCGTGATAACCGTCGCAGCCGGCGACATAATCGCAGTCGATCCGTTTGGTTGATCCGTTTTTCTCGTAGGTCACATAGGGCCGGCCCGTGAGCTCGTGTAGTCGGACGTCGCCGGCTTCATCGATGACCTGTCCGCCGGCCGCATCACGGGCCGCATAGAGGTCTTCGGTGATCGCGGTCTGGCCGTAGGCCATCATCGCGTTGCCGGTGAATTTCCTGGTGTCGATGAAGAACCGTGGCCGTCCCTCCCAGGCGATCGCCGAACCGTCATGGGGGTGCCCCTCGCGATCCATGCGCTCGCCCAGTCCGACTTCACGCAAAAGCCAGACGGTTCCCGCCTCCAGCACGCCAGCGCGAATCCGCTCCAGCACATGGTTGCGACTCTGCCGCTCTAGCACGACGCTGTCGATGCCGTTTCGATCAAGAATATGGGACAGAAGTAAGCCGGCCGGGCCACCGCCGATGATCGCCACTTGGGTTCGCGTCGGCCGTTCCACTGTTGCTCAAGCTAAAAAGGGGATGCCGCCCGTAGAAAAGGCCTAATCGCGGAAATTGGCAAGCCAGTTTTCTTCGTCACCCGGCGTCGTCAAGCCGGGGCCCTGACGTGCTTACGTCAGCTCCGGGTCACCAGCTGCACTTACGTGATGTCCGCTCGTTGTCCGTTTAGCTCCCAATTGCCGACATATCGCTACGCCGCTCTAAGCGTCGCGAAGGGCCAAGAACAGACATTAGGCACAGGCCTTGAATGCCTTCATCTGATCACCTTGTCCGCCTGTGCCAATAGTTCGGTAGGAAGTGTGACACCGATCGCATCTGCTGTCCGCTTGTTGATGACAAGCTCAAACGTCGTCGGCTGTTCGATCGGCAATTCGCTGGCCGGCGTGCCTCGCAAAAGTTTCTGCACGTACGTCGCAAGCTGCCGATAGACCGCGTCGATATTCGGTCCATAAGACATCAAGCCACCAGCTTCGACGTATTCGCTGGCATCAAATACCGCGGGTAGCCGTTGCTTCGCACATAGCTCGGCGATCTGGCTGAGGTAGGTCACGACCGTAGGGTTTCGGAACGTCATGATGCCGTCAACGTTGCTCGCGGATGCTTGAGCTAATGCCGCGGTAATGTCTTCTAGCGAGCGGGCGTTCAAAGCGACAAGGCCAAGGTCGAGCTGTCGCGCCGCTGCTTGTGCAACTTGCCAATCGTGATCCGCGGTTTTGACATTAGGAAAATCGTGCCGCAGCATCACCCCGACGCGGCGCACCGCGGGTACGGCTTCCTTCAGCAATGACAACCGTTTCGCGTTCAATTCCTCCGTCATCGTATAGATGCCGGTGATATTGCCGCCTGGCCGGGCTAGCGACTGCGCCATGCCGTCGGCGACAGGATCATCCACCATACGGCCGATCACCGGAACGGTTTTAGTTACGCGTGCCGCAGCGGCGATCGACGGCTGGCTGGTGGCCAAAATTATCGTCACCCCGGCGTCGAGCAGCTCAGCGGTCAGACCCGGCAACCGCGAGCCATTGCCGTCAGCGTAACGCTCCTCAATCACGTAGTCGCGGCCTTCGACCATACCAAGCGCCTTCATACCCTCCCGGAATGCCTGCAACTGATCCGGCGTATGTTGCGCGCCTTGAATTTTGAGCCAACCAATTCGGACCGGAGACCCATAGGCAACGCTCACCGTTCGCGCCGCCAACAAAAAGGGCAGCAATGCAGTCAAAAATCTACGGCGGTTGACGAGGAGCGATGACAACAGAACCTCACCACCAGGATTGGGCCGTTGATCGTTGGCCGAAGCATCCAATCTGAGCTGACCTGAGCAGTTTTAGCAAAGCTCTTCATTCGCTTGGAAGCCCAGACTTGCGACCCATGGCTATTGAACTGGTTGTTCCGTGGGGTTTCGAATCGTTGAGAGGATCCAATTCCGTTCCGACTGGATTGGAACAACCAACTGAATCAGACTTCCGTCACACTTGCTGTTGCCGATCTTCGGATCCGAAAGAACTCCGGAAGTTACTCCGTAAATTGAAACCTGTCCGCCGGTCTCGGTGTAAACCGGCCCGCCGCTGTCTCCTTTGCAAACCGCCTCAACATCCGTTACGGGACGGGCGAAGTTGAAGAGTGGGACTTCAGCTTGAATCATTTGATGCAATCGCTCGGCGTTTGCCTTGGGATCAGAGAACAGACTCATCAAGAAATCCGTGTCGGAACGCAGGATGCGAACGCGGGTCCAGTCCGCCTCGCGCGCGTTCCACAGACCCTCGCTGTAGCCCGCCGTCCTCACGATCTTACCTGGAGTCAGCGGCTCAGAGCTGAGAGTGGCCGGCTTGGCCCCGCAAAGCGGTGTTTGCAACTGGACCACCGCCAAATCGGGAGTTGGCCAATCTTGGCCGTCGATCGAAACCGATTTTTCGTTGGGTGGATAGAACACGTCATCCACGCGCGCATGCGAACAGTCTTGATAAAGCGATGACTTCAAGATCACCAGCGACGACAACTCGGCCGTGCAGTGGGCTGCGGTCAGCATCTTTCGGTCGCCGATCACGACCCCCGAGCAGCCGGGGCCCGAAATTTCAACGATCGAGCGGCGGATTAAGTCGCCAACGGAAGCGGCGTGGCCGCCGACGACAGCACCGGCCGCGGCACCGGCAAGTAAGCTCGAAATTAGACAAAGTGAAAAAATTGAGCTTCTCGCAAATCCGAGGCCCGGCATCTGCCCTACTCAAACTTGGCCGGCACCGAGAATGGCTTGGTGGCGTCCACTACGAACATGATGAGGGCGGTCAGATCGGTCGTGCCTCCGTTGAAGACCTCCATCGGCATTCCGGCCATATGGCCGTTCATGGTGTGGCCAGCTTCGACGTAGCTGATACCGTCCGGCGTTCTCTGACCCAATTTCCCGGAGACGACGTAGAAGGCCTCGGAGCCCGAATGCGAATGGACCGGTGTCTTCGCCCCCGGCGGTCCGCTGCCGTAGTTGAACTCGCAACAAGTACTCGGGCGCGGATATGGGCGGTACGGGTCCGATTTCGGCGACCTTCGTTCCACCGGATGTCGCGGCGCCTTGCGGCCCGAGTGTAAAGAGCCATGCTCTGCCCGCGACTTCAGCCGTCAGCGATGGCCATCCTTCGTAACTCACGGTGTCCGGATTCCAACGGTATTCGCCCGCGGCAGCCTTCGCCTGATCGAGCGTCGGAAAATTCTCGATGCGCCAGTACAGCGGGCCCTGTGGAAGCTGCTTGACTTTCATTTGGGCGATCGGCTTGACGACATATTCCACGTCCGCCGCCCAAACCGGTGGCGGCAAGAACAGACCCACAGCACAGACGACAGGGATAGCGGCCCGGGCCGCAAATGGGACGAGATTCATGTCTCCCTCTTGGCACTGTTCGGCTGCCATCCGATGCCAGAGATGCCGGCGCCCTGTCTTTCATCGTCTCTCAATTTTGGCTTAGCGTACCCTCCATTTTTCCTTTGCGGGACTTATACTGGGATCGCTGAGGGGCGCAGCGTTACGAAGGGAATGAATCCTTGCGCTATCTGTTTGAGGACTGCCTACTCGACACGGATTGCCACGAGCTACGGCGGGGAACAGACCTTGTGGCCATCGAGCCCCAGGTCTTTGATCTCCTTGTTTACCTAATCCAGCACCGCGATCGTGTAGTCAGCAAGGATGATCTGCTGGCGTCGGTCTGGCACGGGCGCGCCATTTCAGAGTCGGCATTGTTCAACCGGATCAATGCGGCTAGGAGCGCAATCGGCGACACTGGCGAACGGCAAGGGCTGATCAAGACGCTTCCGCGCAGGGGTCTGCGGTTTGTCGGCGCCGTTCGAGAAGAAGAATTTAGCCTTGTCCGAGCTAAACCGGACAAGCTTTCGCCCGGAATTGCCGACAAGCCGTCAATCGCGGTCCTTCCCTTTGTCAACCTCAGCGGCGATCTGGAGCAGGACTACTTCGTTGATGGCATTACAGAAGACATCATGACGGCGCTGTCGCGCAACCGCGGTTTCTTCGTCATCGCTCGCAACTCGTCATTCACCTACAAGGGTAAACCGGTAGACCCCAAGCAGGTCGCCCAAGAACTTGGCGTGCGTTATGTATTGGAAGGCAGCGTACGCAAGTCGGGCAAGCGTGTGCGCGTGACCGGGCAGTTGATCGAAGCCGAGTCGAGCCGGCATTTGTGGGCAGGCCGGTTTGATGCTGACTTGGTCGATATCTTCGACCTTCAAGATCAGCTCGTTACGAGAGTTGTCGGGGCGATAGCACCTCAACTTGAAAAGGCAGAAATCGAGCGCGCGAAACGCGAGCTGACCAGCAATCCTGCGGCCTACGATTTTTACCTTCGCGGACTTGCCAGCTGGAATCGCTGGTCCAGGACCGACAATGAAAAGGCGTTGCAGCTTTTCAATGCGGCCATCGCCAAAGATCCTGAATTTGCAACGCCCTATGGTTTGGCTGCCTCCTGCTACCAGTTCGCCAAGGCGAATGGTTGGCAATCTGAGTTTGATGACGCAGAGATATCGCGCCTGACGGAACGCGCAGTAGAACTAGGAAATGACGATGCCGTGGCTCTTTGCTGGGCAGGTCATGTCCGCGCGTTCTTTTTCAAAGAAGTAGATCGTGCACTCCTGCTGATTAATCGCGCCCTTGAGCTGGATGTGAATCTGGCGATCGCCTGGCAGCGAAGTGGCTGGGTCCGCGGCTACGCTGGCGATTCCGAAGGCGCAATCGAAAGTCTCAACAAAGCGATGCGGCTCGACCCGCTCGACACGCGCGTATTCCTAACGCAGAGCGCCATGGCATTTGCACATTTCATCGCCGGGCGAGACCAAGAGGCCGCGAAATGGGCGGCTCTGGCACTGAGGACGAAACCGAACTGGATGCCCGCTCTTCGAGTGGCGATTGCCTCTTACGCTATGACGGGGCGCACTGCCGAAGCAAAGAGTGCTCTGCGGTCGTATGAGCAGCTCGATCCGAGTGCGAGTATCCGCAAAATATGTGAGCACTATCCCTTCCGACGACAGAAAGACAAGCAGCGGCTTGTGAAAGCCTTACGCAAGGCCGGAGTTCGCGAAGCGTAGCTTACGCCTCCGAGTGACTGAAGTCTGTTTTGGGTCATTCGCGCGATTTTGCCACATCTTTCGCATGTCCGCTTTTCCACCGATCGCGTCCAAGATAGCGACAGCAAAAAACGGGATGAATGCCAGGTTGCGAGCGAAGGCGCGTGCCGCCCCGGCCCGTGTCAATGACACGACTCTGACCGCGCGACCACCCGAATTCGAGCCGATAAACCGTACGCTTCCGCATGGGCCTGGAGGTCATGTAATCTCTGCCAAACTACACGTGCGTTTCACCGCCAAACACGGACCTTCAAATGGCAAACCACGCCGAACTGCCGCCATACGGCAACGGCACGCTGCCGGCGGGCGTTCGCTCCCGCACCATCGTCGGCGTCAACGGCCTGACAGTCCACATTCTGGAAACCGGCTACGAGACTCCGGGCCGGCCGGCGTTGCTACTGCTGCACGGCTTTCCTGAGCTTGCATACAGCTGGCGCAAGGTGATGCTGCCTTTGGCGGCGGCGGGCTTTCACGTGATCGCCCCAGACCAGCGCGGCTACGGACGCACCACCGGTTGGGACGGCTCCTACGATGCCGACCCCGATTTATTCCGGATGCTGAATATGGTGCGCGATGCGATGGCGCTGACCTTCGCGCTCGGCTATCGCCAAGTGGCGGCTGTGGTCGGACATGACGCAGGCTCGCCGGTCGCGGCCTGGAGCGCCCTCGTTCGGCCCGACATCTTCCGTTCGGTGGTGATGATGAGTTCGCCGTTCCCTGGTGCGCCCAGTATGCCGTTCAACACCGCGAATGGTGCGGCACCGCCGCGCTCGCCAATGACCGATGACGAACTCGATGCCGAGCTGGCGAAGCTCAAACCGCCGCGCAAGTACTATCAGAACTACCAGCGCACACCAGGCGCCAATAACGACATGCTGCATGCGCGGGAGGGCCTGCACGCTTTCTTCCGCGCCTACTATCACTACAAGAGCGCCGATTGGGCGGGCAACAATCCGCATCTGCTCAAGGCACGTACTGCCGAAGAATTGGGTAAAATGCCGACCTATTACGTGATGGAACGCGACAAAGGCATGGCGGCGAACGTCGCGCCCTTCATGCCGTCAGCCGCCGAGATTGCGTGCTGCAGATGGCTGACGGAGGCCGAAGTCGGCGTATACGTAAGCGAATATAGCCGAACCGAATTCACCGGCGCGCTCCAAGGCTATCGGGTACGGCGCGGCACGGATGCCAAGAGCATTGCCGAGATGCACACGTTCTCGGGCCGCACCATCGATGTACCATCGGCATACATCGCTGGAAAAAGCGACTGGGGCACTTATCAGACGCCGGGCGCAGCGGAGAGCATGCAGAAGGCCGCATGCACTCGAATGGTTAGCTTTCATCTTGTGGACGGTGCCGGGCATTGGGTCCAGCAGGAGCAGCCAGAGAAGGTGACCGAGCTGTTGCTCGCGTTCTTACGACACCCCTTACAGCGCCTAGGTCAATAGCTTTACTTCTGCGATGTCCGCGTTGCGTCCGCTTTCCACCCCGATCGCGACAATATCGCGGACTTCTCGGCACTTCGGTTTCGGGCCATTTTCAGTCTCTTGCAGAGCAACAGAAATGGGGAAATTTACAGGGAATTCAGCTATGCCGCACGTTCAACTCTTAGGTCGATTTCTTTGCGGAGTGTTCCAAAATCGATAGGCTTCGTTAGGAGTGCCTCGGCGCCGTTCTCTAGCGCCTTGCGCTTGGTCTCCACGTCGCCGTAGGCGGTGATCATAATAATTGGGACATCCGGCCGCATGGCCTTCGCCTTGGGAAGTAGCTCAAGGCCGCTCATCCCAGGCATGTTGATGTCGGATAGGATGAGAATGAGCGAACGGTCGCCCGCGTCTTCGATGCGCTGAAGTGCCATCGGGGCGGATTGTACAAACTCCATTGTAAAGCGGTCAGCGCGCAGATCGCGCCGGAACTGCTGGCGAAACAAGACCTCAACATCCGGTTCATCATCAACCACGAGAATGAGAAGGTTCACGCGTGCGCTCCCGACTTGTTAAGGGCCATACCCATACGCGGCAGAACGATCCTGAACTCGGTGAACTCGCCGGGCTGGGTGTCGACCTCTATAGCCCCGCCATGTTGCTTGACGATGATGTCGTGGCTGATGGAGAGGCCCAGTCCGGTCCCCTCGCCAGCGGGCTTTGTCGTGAAGAACGGATTGAACATCTTCTCCCTCGCCTCAGGCGGTATTCCGGTGCCATTGTCGCGGATCGTGATTTCAACCCGGTCGCCTAGGTTCTTCGTTGCGGCGGCAAGCGTGGGCTCGTAATCGCCGCTATTGGTATCGGCTTTGCGCTTGGTCGCGGCGTAGAAGCCGTTTGAAATCATATTGAGCAGCACCCGGGTGATCTCCTGCGGAAACAGATCCACTTCGCCGGCGGTGGGGTCGAACGACCGTTCAAGCGTGATATTGAAGCCCTGCTTCTCAGCCCGCGCCCCGTGATAGGCGAGATTGAGGCTTTCCTCGACCAGAGCGTTGATATCCACCGGCCGATGCTCGCCAGAGCCCTGCCGGGAGTGCAGCAGCATGTTCTTGACGATTG
The DNA here is from genome assembly GCA_963731805.1 of uncultured Alphaproteobacteria bacterium. GTDB lineage: Bacteria > Pseudomonadota > Alphaproteobacteria > Rhizobiales > Xanthobacteraceae > BOG-931. The sequence continues at coordinate 148,690 of CAVSWY010000016.1, read as the reverse complement.
CGTCGGCGCGCTTGCCGTGCTGCACGATCTTGTCGAGATTGCCTTGCAGGGTGTCCGCGATCTCCGTGATTTCCCCGTGCGCCTTGTTGTCGAGGTGTGCGCTGCCAAGCGCTTCTCGTAATTCGTCGATCAGTTCGACTGAGACAGATGAGAAATTGTTGACGAAATTGAGTGGGTTCTTAATCTCGTGGGCAATACCGGCTGTCAGTTGACCGAGCGAGGCGAGTTTCTCGGTCTGCACCAGGCGATCCTGTGCGGTGCGCAGATCTTCGAGCGACCGGGCCAGTTCCTGCGTCCGCTGTTGCTCGGCCTCGAACAGTCTTACGTTTTCTATTGCGATACCGGCTTGGTCAGCGAACGTATTAACCAGCGCAATCTGCGCCTCGGTGAATGGGCGCACGGTCTTGCGCATCAATACCATCACACCGACGGGCACGCCTTCGCGCAACAGCGGTACGCCAAGCATCGTGCGGGAACCGACCTGGTCGTACCACTCCTGCATTGAGAATTCCGGATCGTCTTTGACGTCGATGACGTGAACAAACCGTCGATCTAATGCGGCCCGTCCTGTGATCGTACCGCGTCCGGCCGCAATCGGGATGTTTGCTATCCCCGCGCGCTGCCCAGCATTGAGGCCGTAGCTGGCGCCGACGGCGTATGTCGTTTCTCGCAACCGGTTGATGACGGCCATTTCAGCCTCGCATAACCCAGCCGCCGATTTGACGAGCGTGTCGAGCACGGTCTGCAGGTCAAAGGTCGATCGGCTGATAATCTTGAGCACGTCCGCAGTGGCCGTCTGCTGCTGCAGGGACTGCCGCAGCTCGTTGAGCAGCCGGGTGTTCTCGAAGGCGATGACGGCCTGCGCAGCGAAGTTCTGCACCAGCGCGATCTGCTTCTCCGAAAACGGCTGCGGCTTGGACCTTGAGAGGAAGATCACTCCAAGGACTTTTTCTTCCCCCAGGAGTGGGACGCCAAGCGCCGCCCGAAAGCCGCCGGCCTTTTGTGAATCAGGTCGGGTATGATTCGGATCGGCCAACACGTCAGGTATATGTACGACACGCCCGTCAATGCCCGCTCGTCCTACCACTGTGCCGCGATCCACCTTCAGTGGATGGGATTCCATCCATTCGTGATATTTAGGCGTAAATCCGTAGCGTGCGGCCAGGCGGAAGACGTCGCCATCGGGCAGAAAAATAAAGCTGTCCTGGGCCTCACAGAGCCGGGTTGCTGACTCGACCAGGATGTCGAGAACGGTCTGCAAGTCGAAGGTCGAACGGCTAATAACCTTGAGAACATCTGCGGTAGCGGTCTGCTGCTGCAGGGATTCGCGCAATTCATTAAGCAGCCGAGCATTCTCAATGGCGATGACGGCTTGCGCAGCGAAGTTCTGCACCAACCCGATCTGCTTGTCAGTGAAAGGCCGAACTTCCTGACGGTAGATGCTGATCGCGCCGATCAATGCACCGTCCTTGAGCATTGGCACGTCAATCGTAGACCGCGCACCGCCGAGTTTGGCTGCCATGCCGGGGGCGGCTTCGGCGGCGTAGTCGGCTGTTTGGGCTAACTGCTTTGTCTGCCGCACCCGGTCAAGCATACTGCCCGGTACCGGTCGAAACGAACCGCGCCGCTGCTCAAGATGCTCGATAAGTGCCAACGGCACGCCGAAATTCGCGACGGGATCAAATGCCTCATTATCGTATCGAAAGAGCGTCCCGAAGTTCGCATCGCAAATTCGCACCGCGTTTTCGAGCATGGACTGGAAGACCGGCTCGAGGTCGGCGGGTGACGAACTGATGACCTTGAGCACGTCGGCCGTAGCCGTTTGCTGCTCTAGCGACTCGCGTAGTTCGTTCAGCAGCCGTGTGTTCTCGATGGCGATCACCGCCTGGTCGGCGAACGATTTGATGAGCGCAATCTGCTTTTCGGTAAATGGCGTCGGGTTGCGATGCGCAGTGCTTAGTGAACCAATGGCCTTGCCGCCATGGATCAACGGCACTGACAGCAGCGCATTATACCCATAATCGACAGCCAGTTTCCGTGTGGTTGCCGCGGCCTCCGGATTGCCAATCACCGGCACAATCTGCAACGCACGTCCGGCTAAGATCGACTTGCCGGCATGCAACCGGTTATTCAGGGGGACCGGAAAGTTCTCAGCCATTTTCTCAAAGCCGGGCTCGCCTTTGATTCCGGCGACGTGCAGCATGCCGTCCCGAACAAGGAGAATCAGCGCGAAACGCGTTCCGAATAATCGCAACAGGTTATCGAGGATCGCCTCAAACACCGGGCGCGTATCGGAAGTCGACTCCCTGATCGAGGCAAGGATCTCGGCCGTGGCGGTCTCCCGCTCCAGCGCCTCATTCAACTCGCGCCGAAGCCGCTCAGGTTCGCTTTGCCCGGCTGCAGCATCGGCGGGTCGGCGTGCGGTCTTGGGGCGTGGGCGCCGCTTGGCCTTGGCTGACGCCGGTGAGGCCGATTTGCGTGGTTTTCCAATCGCTGTGAAGCGCCGTCGCATCGTTTTCCCCAAGCCAACAGGACTGGACCGACACTCGCTTGCAATGAGCAATTACAGCAGGGATTGTGCGTCCGCGAAATGGGGTTTTGCGGCCAGTTTGTGCCGCAAAAATTGCACGGCGCCGAAGTCTGCTTAGGGTCGATTCTGTTGAAAAAGTTGAAGTATCGACTCAGCCCGATTTTTTCAGCGTCGTGGGTGCGGGCTTCAGATGCGGACGCGGGGGGCCTCGTCATCCACCTCAGACTCAACGGAGCGCGTTCTAAATCAACCTGCAGCGGTAATTAGCGTCAATCGAAGATGTCGTTCGTATTTTGGCAGATTTACAACGACTTTAGACTCGCGACTTTTTCAACAGAATTGGTCACGAACGACCAATTTTCGATGTCCGCGTAATGTCGGCTCGTCCCCCAACTTCAGACGTAATGCTGTCTTGCAGCAAACGACGTTCAGGGCCAGGAAGCGACATGCCCGTATAAAGCGCTATTCAGGATAAAAGCCTGCAGCGATCAACGCTGGAACGCCATCTAATGTCACCTTCTTAACGTAGGCCCACTTCTGAGATGGCTCAGTCTGTCCTGGCTTCGGAAACATATAGCTGACCCACCCCGATCCCTGGGTCGCAGCGAGTTTCAGGATTTCGTCCTGAAATGGTTTGCCCCTCGCGTCCTTGCCGCCAGCGATGTTTGTACCTTCCCGTTTTGGAAATGCAGCATTCAACAGTACATTCCCTTTGAGGTCGTAGGCGTAGAGGTATGTGCCGCCATGCTGCCACACGCTGTCCTTTCTTCTAAATTCAGCGAAGGCAGCCGCCGGGCCTTTGTTTTCAATCAAGGCCGCAGCCCTAGTGACTATCGCTTCAATTTGCTTTGGCTGGTCGGTATTCGGCGGAGATTCTTGGGAAATTGCTGGCGCGCTCATCACTATTGTTCCGGCCAAAAAGAGTAATGAGAGTAAGAGTTTCATGATGCCTTCCTTACCCGTCGAAGTGTGTTTCACGAAACTCCGTTCGCTGCGAATGTTTGCTTTGCCTTCGGCGATACTAGGAATTTGATGAAGCTTTCAGCTATCGTGCGCTGCGGGGAGCTCGTCATCAACGCTGCGGTGTACGGGATCGAACTTTGGAGATCACCCGGTAACGGTCCAAGGAGCTTTATGCCGGGCGTGGTCGCGATGAGCGGTATCGTACCCGCGGCCATGTCGTTTCCCTTGCCCTTCAACACTGGTCCGAAAATGGCCAGGGGAGCGGTGCGCACGATCTTCGGCTTGAGGGTTTCGGCAATCCCCAGCCGCTCTAAAACCTTGGCAAAGGCCTCTCCCGACTTGACGCTGTTAAAAACGATCAGATCGGCGCCAAGCAAAGTGCACTTGAATTTTTCAACGGTCGAAATGTCATGCGCCGGACTACCTGTGCGGTTGCCAAGGCCAACGCCAACCTGACCGACCATCGGTCTATCCCCGGCGCGCACTTTGCCCGAATCGGTAAGCGCCTCGACAAAATCCGGCTCGACGACAACAACGTCGGCTACCTCGCCGTCTTCAATCCGCTTCTTTATGGCGGGCCCTGCGTTGCACGCCAAAACCACCTGATTGTTCGTCTCCCGGCGGAAAAGGTCGGCGACCTTGCTTAAGGCCGGCTCCACGGGACTGTCGCACATGACTTTGATAGCGGCAGCGTGACTCGTCGCGGCGAATAGAGAAAGCATACTCGCTACGAAAATACCGAGACCGCCGCGCTTAAGTCCTTTTCCCGTCCAAACCAAGATTTGCTCCGGCAAGATATCCTCCTGCTTTCCACTTGGTCGGCGTCTCGACGCGAGAGCGTCCAGCCTCGACGCGAGAGACTCCAGCCGACATTCCGGATCAACTTCCACGCCAAACCACCTGATGCGGCCGGTGCTGATACGTCCAATACATAATTTATCTAGCAATTCATGCCGATCAGGCATAAACAGAAATGCGCCATGGATCTTCGACACACGCGAACCTTCGTTACGGTGGCCGAACTCGGCACTGTCTCCAAGGCGGCCTTGCAGTTGCGCATCGCCCAGCCTGCCCTCTCTCGACAGATCGGCGATCTTGAGCGAGAACTCGGTCTGAAGCTATTCGATCGTGTTGGTCGCCGCTTGCTGTTGACCAGCGCGGGAGAGCAATTGCTCGCCGACTGCCGCACTCTATTGAACTACGCAGGCGCGTTGGGCGAACGGGCGCGACTGTTGCAGCGCGGCGATACCGGCGTGCTTAAGGTCAGCGCTTCGCCCCAGCATATCGAAAGTGTGCAAGCCACGTTCCTGCATCGCTACGCGCAACGTTATCCCAACGTGCAGGTGAAATTGATTGAGGCAGCCGGGCGCGACACGATGGCAATGCTGGCACGACAAGAAATCCATCTGGGCCAGAATTTGGCTCCGATTCTAGAACCTGACGAGCAGCGCTTTGGCTCACTGCCGCTGCAACATGTTGAATTGCTGGCGGCGTGTCATCCTTCCCTTGTTCTTGGCAAGACCAACTCCATTGAAATCGGCCGATTGGAGCCGCATCCGCTGCTGCTGCTTGACCCAAGCTTCGTGTTCCGCAGGGTGTTCGACGCAGCGTGCCGTCTTGCCCAACTCAAGCCGAACATCTTCATAGAAAGCCACACGCCACAGACATTGCTAGCATTAGCGGAAGCCGGCCATGGGGTTGCAGTGATCCCCTCGCAATTGCAAACGCGTCATTATCGGCTGCGCATTGTTGCGCTGACCTATCGCGGTCGCCCGCTGCAAACACCGATGGTCATTTTATGGGACAGACAGCGGCCACGGCCGCCCTATGCGATAACTTACTGCGAGATGCTCGCTGATTATGTCCGGGAGATTTTCCCGATTACCAGTCCTTCGGGTTCATCGGGCGGCATAAACATGCAGCGCAATCCGTGAGCCGAGCAGATGCAGGCCGCCAAGCCAAATAATACCATGTTCGTGACCACGTCGGCTTCGGGTCAATCGTGTCGCTTCGCCGATGTCCGCCCAATGTCCGTTCTTCCCCAAAGCGGAACTGCCGCTTCCTTCTGTCCGGAAGGTCGAAGCAGCCAGAGCTAGTCGGACGGGACTGCAGGCGGCTCGTAGTGGACTAGCTGAGGATGAGTGGAACGGCAGTTACAGGCATGGAGCAAGGGCCAGCGCAACCCTCGCAGGGTGAAAATTCATTAGGTGGCCATGCCCGACGGCGGGTAGGTAGTCAGCCGAAAACAGGCCGTGCGCGGCACCAGCGAGAGCCATTGCACCTGGCTTCATCTTACGTCTTAGGGCGCGACGAAGTGGCCTAGACCGAGACGGACCTTCTTCACGGGCGCAACTCGGTAGCGGGGCCGTTCGCAGAGAAAATGCGTCTAGATCGGTTTCGTGAGATCGCCGCCGAACATTGCAAGTCCGTATGCCTACAGCTTGACGCTGATCCGACTCCGTTGATTGAATGCTGTGTCGCCGTGCTAACTCGCACCGTACCTTCCGCCCGATTTGCGGCCAACGTTCGTGGTCGACGCGGCAAGAATGCGGCCTATCCATTTGAGGATAGCTTCTTTGCTTGGATGCTCGCGTACTTCTCGCTTGGCGATAAACTCCACAACGGAAGCGACGAGCCATTGCGTCCATGACTTGTCGGCTCGAAAGAGCTTTGCAGTTGCGGAGACCAGGACTTCCAATTCTTCACGATTTGTTATTCCGCCCGGCAAATAGTCCCGTTGAAGACGGCGGACATCACCATAGCGGATTTGGCCCTTAGCGGCGACGTTACAGACGAATTCCTGAAGCTTTCCGTTAATCATTGCTAGACCTACCGGACTTGCCGCTCTTTCTCGCAACCACTTTGAGTGGGGCTAGCTTACCCGGCCCCTAATCGCAGCCCAAAATTTTTGTTCAGGTAAACGAGTGTCTACCGAATTGGCACGACGGCTAGATGCGCTCTCAGTAAGTGAGTGCGGTCAGTCCCCGAAGCTGACATGAGGCGATGATTTGCGATGTTCGCTCTTCTTCCCGAAAACGAGCATCCAGCGACGTCAGCTCACTGTCAGAATTAGGTAAGGTGTGATTTCGTATTTACCGTGGGACTTTTTCAGGAAAAAGCCGAGCAGAATCAAAACCAAATCTTGGCGTTGGTGCCCAGGGGCGGAATTGAACCACCGACACCTGCATTTTCAGTGCAGTGCTCTACCAACTGAGCTACCTGGGCCCACGGGCCGCGCTTATAGAGGCTCGGTTTCGCGCTGTCCAGAATAGGCCCCCCAGGCCCGTCATTGCGAGGAGCGGAGCGACGAAGCAATCCAGGAACTTCGCACGCCCCTGGATTGCTTCGCTACGCTCGCAATGGCGATGGGACAACTAAGTCGTCTCGCCATCCTCCTCACGCTCACGCCGCTCGTCCTCTTCTTCGTCCTCCGTCACCGGAACCGCATAGACGCCGGCGAACCAGCGGTGCAGATCGACGTCGGCGCAGCGTTTGGAGCAGAACGGGCGGAACACTTCGTCGGCCGGCTTGCGGCAGATCGGGCATTTTCCGCGATGTTTGACGTCGGGCATGGCGTCAATATGGGGCGCGCGGTGTAACGCGCCAACCTCAGACGGTATTGAGCCAGCCGAAATGGATCGGATAGCCCTCGCCCTCGAGCAGCGTCGCGGTCTCGTAGAGCGGCAAGCCGACGACGTTGGAATAGGAGCCGACGATCTTGACCATGAAGCTGCCGGCGATGCCTTGCGCCGCATAGCCGCCCGCCTTGCCGCGCCATTCGCCGGAGGCGAGATAGGCCTCGATGTCCTCGTCCGAAAGCCTTTTGAAGCGCACCCGGGTTTCGACATAGCGCTGCCGGAACGTCTCTTTCGGCGTCACCAGGCAGACGGCGGTGTGGACGCGGTGGTTGCGGCCGGAGAGAAGCCGCAGGCATTGCGCCGCTTCGTCGAGCAATTCCGCCTTGGGCAGAATGCGGCGGCCGACCGCAACGATGGTGTCGGCGGCCAGAATGTAGGCCCCTTTGAGCTCGTCATCGATGCGCACCATGGCGAGCGCGGCTTCCGCCTTCTCGCGGGCAAGCCGCGTGGCGCAGGCGCGCGGCAGCTCGCCCCGCTTCGGCGTTTCGTCGATGTCGGTGGGGCGTAGCGCGTCCGGCTCGATGCCAATCTGGTTGACGAGCGTGAGCCGGCGCGGCGAGCCGGAAGCGAGCACCAATTTTTGGCGGCCGATCATTTGAACCGGTAGGTAATCCGGCCCTTGGTCAGATCGTAGGGCGTCATCTCCACCAGCACCTTGTCTCCGGCCAGCACGCGGATGCGGTTCTTGCGCATGCGCCCCGCGGTGTGAGCAATGATCTCATGCTCGTTCTCGAGCTTGACGCGAAAGGTGGCGTTCGGGAGCAATTCCGTCACGACACCCGGAAACTCCAAAAGTTCTTCCTTCGCCATTCGATTCCCGGAAAGTCCTGCTGTCTGGCCGCGACAACCAGCGGGGACATTCTACGGAGACATTGGACAATGTCTCGGCCAAAATTGGCGCGGAACCTAGCGGATGACGCGCCGGTTCACAACAGGCGTGGCATCGTGTGTAGGGACGGGTTTGAAACCCGCTCCAGCCTCGCACCGCTTTATTCATTCCCCGTACCTCGCGTGACGAAGCGCTCGCGGATGTGCGCCAGCAACTGATCGCGCACCTCGCGATAGGCATCGAGGCGTTGCTCGCGACTGCCTTCGACGGCGCTCGGGTCCGCGGTCGGCCAATATTCAACGTCCACGGCGCTGGTGCGGGTGAGTTCTAGCGCGCGGTGATGGGCCTCGGGCGCCAGCGTGACAATGAGATCGAAATTCAGCCCTTCCCACTCGTCGAGCTCCTCGAAGGTGATCGGCTTGTGCCGCGAAATGTCGAGGCCGACCTCGGCCAACGCGGCCACCGCAAAAGGATCAAGCTCGCCCTTGCGCACACCGGCCGAGCCGACATAGACCGCGCGCCCGAAGATCTGGCTGAACAAGGCTGCCGCCATCGGCGAGCGGATGGCATTGCTGCGGCAAGCGAACAAAACGGCCAGTGGCGGCCTCGCTGCAGGCGGCATCAAGGCCTCAGCGCTTCCAGTGCAACACCGCGATCAGCGTGAACAGCCGCCGCGCGGTATCGAAATCGATGTCGACCTTGCGCTTGAGCCGCTCCATTACCATGCGCGAGCCTTCGTCATGCAAAGCGCGCCGCGCCATATCGAGCGCCTCGATGCGGTCGGGCGTCGCCGTGCGGATCGCGGCGTAATAGCTGTCGCAGACGACGAAGTAATCTTTGACGATGCGGCGAAACGGCGCCAGCGACAGCATATGGGCGATCAGCGGCGCGCCATCGGCCAAGCGGATATCAAACACCAGGCGATTGCCGCTGATGCCGAGCTGCAGGCTATAGGGTCCGCCATCGTGGCCGACCGGCCGGAATTTGTTGTCTTCGATGAGATCGTAGATGGCGACGCGGCGCTCATGCTCGACGTCGTCGTTGGTATTGCCGATGGAAGCCTCGTCGAGCGTGACCGCGGTGAGGCGGCCGGTATTGTCCCGCGCTGAGCCTTTTCGCGCCATCACCGGTTGAGCCGGATGGCAACCGAGCGGGCATGGGCGTCGAGACCTTCCGCCTTGCCGAGGACGATCGCGGCGTCGCCCAGCGCGCGCAATTGCTCGGGGCCGCATTTGAGGATCGAGGTGCGCTTCATGAAGTCGAGCACGCCAAGGCCGGAAGAGAAGCGTGACGACCGCGCCGTCGGCAGCACGTGGTTGGAGCCGGCCACATAATCGCCGATCGCTTCCGGAGTATGCGCGCCGATAAAAATCGCGCCGGCATTGCGGATACGCGCAGCGAGCCGCTCGGCATCGGCGGCGACGATTTCGAGATGCTCAGGCGCGATGGCGTCGGTAAGCGGCAACGCCTCGTCGAGATGACGCACCAGGATAATGGCCCCGAAATCCCGCCATGACGCGCCGGCGATCTTGGCGCGCGCCAGTCCCTTGAGCTGGCCTTCGACGGCGCGTTCGGTCGCCGCGGCGAGCGTCTCGTCGTCGGTGATGAGGATCGACTGCGCGCTCTCGTCATGCTCGGCCTGCGCCAACAGATCGGCCGCGATCCAGTCGGGATTGCCGGTCTTGTCGGCGAGGATCAGCACCTCGGAAGGCCCGGCGATCATGTCGATCCCGACCTTGCCGAACACGATGCGCTTGGCGGCCGCGACGTAAGCATTGCCCGGCCCGACGATCTTGGCGACCGGCGCGATAGTCGCGGTGCCATAGGCCAAGGCCGCGATGGCTTGGGCGCCGCCGATGCGGAAAATCTCGTCGATGCCGGCAAGCTGGGCGGCGGCCAGCACCAGGGGATTGAGCGCGCCGCCCGGCGCCGGCACCACCATCGCGATCCGCGGCACGCCGGCGACCTTGGCCGGCACCGCGTTCATCAGCACCGAGGACGGATAGGCCGCGGTGCCGCCCGGAACATAGAGACCGACCGCCTCGATCGCGGTCCAGCGCGAACCAAGCTCGACGCCGAGCGCGTCGGTGAAGCGATCGTCCTGCGGCACCTGGCGGTGGTGATAGGCCTCGATGCGGCTGCGGGCGAGTTCGAGCGCGTCGAGCGCCTCGCGGCTGCATGCTGCAACAGCCGCGGCAATTTCGGCCGCGGTCACGCGGGCGCTGACGCGGTCAAGATCGAGCCTGTCGAATTTGAGCGTGTAGTCGTTGAGGGCGCGATCGCCGCGGGTGGCGACGTCGGCGACGATGGCGCGCACGGTGACTTCCACGTCCGCCGCCGCTTCGCGTTTGGTATCGAGCAAAGCCCGAAAGTTTTCGCCGAAATCGCCGGAGCGGTCGTCGAGATGAATGGCCATAACACTGAACCGAATTCTGTCCGGACGCCTGCGTCGCCGCCGATTTGCGTGCTTTGCAGCGCTCAGTAGCAGCCCTCTCTAATTATAACAATTCTAATATTCGGCTTTTAGATTGACAAAAACTCCTCGGTTGCCCAACTCCTTAGGTGACTCATTCACGTCCCAGGAAAGGTGCGGTGTCGGCGATGAACGTTCGCGCGCTTCAGGGCCTCGGCCGGCGGTTATTGCCGTCGCTTGGTGTCGCCATGGTGCTGGCGCTTACGGCAGCCGCCGCGCGCGCCGACGACGTCGTCAAGCTCTCAATTACGATCAAGGATCAGAAATTCGATCCCGCCGAGTTGCATGCGCCGCCCGGCAAGACCATCCAAATAGAGGTTAAGAATCTCAATCCTATCGTATCGGAATTCGAAAGCGCCGATCTGCACTTCGAAAAGATCGTGCCTTCCGGCAGCCAGGCCAGCGTCTATGTCCGTCCGCTGCAGCCCGGGAAGTATAATTTCTACGACGACTTCCACCACGCGACGCAAGGCTATCTGATCGTGCCATGAAATGCCCAGCCGCGCCGGAAGCAGAACCAACTAACAGATAGGGCGCCGAGGTCTCCGTGCTTGCTTCGCTTGTCATCGTATTTCGTGAGGTCTTCGAAGCCGGCTTGATCGTCGGCATCGTGATGGCCGTGACCGCGGGCGTGCGCGGCCGCAGCGCATGGATCTCGGCCGGCGTCCTTGCCGGCGTGCTCGGCGCCTGTCTGGTCGCGGTGTTCACGACGGCCTTATCGAACCTGTTCGGCGGCAGCGGCCAGGAAGTGTTCAATGCGGGCATTCTCGCTTTCGCCGTCCTGATGCTGACCTGGCACAATGTGTGGATGGCGCGGCACGGCCGGGAACTTGTCGCCGAATTGCGCGCGGCGGGTGAAGCGGTGGTCGCCGGCAGAAAATCTCTCTTGGCGCTTGCCATCGTGGTGGCGATCGCGGTGTTGCGCGAAGGCTCCGAGGTGGTGCTATTCCTCTACGGGGTTGCCGCGGCGCAGGGCGGCGCCAGCTGGTCGATGGCCGGAGGCGGCGTGGTCGGACTCTTTCTCGGCTCGTCCGTCTGCCTTCTGACCTATCTCGGCCTTGTCACCATCCCGACGCGCTACCTGTTCGGCGTCACCAGCACGCTCATCGCCTTCCTCGCTGCCGGCCTCGCCGCCCAGGCGATCGCATTCCTCGAACAGGCGGATCTCGTCACGGCTCTCGATCAGACGGTTTGGGACACATCCTGGCTGCTCAGCGATTCGAGCATGCTAGGCCGGGCGCTGCACACGCTGATCGGCTATGTCGATCAGCCGACCGCCATGCAGCTCGTGGTTTATCTCGCCACTCTCGGCACCATCGCCGTGCTGATGAAGCTCTTTTCCGCCCCGCCGGCGCAACAGCCACACGCGGCTTGACGAGAAAACGCTAGAGCATCATCCCGAAAAGTGGAAACCGGTTTTCGGAAAAGATCGTGCTCCATTCTAAGCCGTCGCGGCACCGCCGGTGAAATGATCCGGGCACAAAGCTGCGACCGAAGCCTCGCCGAGATCGGCCAGTTCCGCTTCCAGGCATTCGACGTCGAGGCGAATGACGCCGCCGCCGGAGAAAATCAGCGACACCACGCCGGCCGGCGCGTCGTTCTCGGCAAATTCGACGGCGAGCAGATTGAGCAGCGCGCCTTTGTCGGTCTGATCGAGATTGCGGCACTTGCAGGCATTGACACGCTCGAAGCGCAGTGCGGTGCGGCAGCGCCGGTAATCCGCCTTGTCCGTCTTACCCGCCTTGGCGTCGACGGCGCTCACCCAGTCGAAACGATTGAGCGCCATCAGGAAGCGATGCTCGCGCGGGTGCCAGAGGATATCGCCGACCTTGACCAGCGCGTCCTGCAGGTGCGCCGACACGACCTCAATGTCATCCTTGTCGAGTGCGACGAGCTTGAGGTCGTCGTCCGTGCACGAGTTCATGGTCCGCCCCGTCTATCCGGTTGCCTCCGCTTCCGCAAAGCTAGGAAGACTGTGCCGACGCCGCAAGCCCCGGCGCGTCCTCGTCCTAGAACGACACGCAGGCCCATTGCACGATGACGCCGACCGAGTGCTGGCGGAATTCGCGCTTGTAGGCCGTCACGACGGCATCGAGCTTTTCCTGGTCGTCGGCGCGGCCGGGCAGCACGATGTCGACCCGCTTCGTCGCTTCACGCACAAGGTTGCCGCTCGCCGGGTCGCGCCATTGCCCCGTCGCATCGGTAATGGTCAAGCCGTCGGAAAGCGCGGCGTCAACGCGCGAGCGACGAAATGGGTGAAAGCGCTTTCGCTCACAGCGCGGCGACGCCCGATGTCGCGGCCGAACAGAAGCTCGGCGACCTGTTGAGGTCGCTGCGCGCCGGAGCACGATGGCGTCGGCGTCTCTGCCGCAACAGGCTGCCGCGCCAAGGCGAGGCAGGCGCCGAGCAAAGACAACAAAACTGCACGCCGGAATTTGCCCATGACCATCTCACGTTGAAAGTCCCAAATAGCGGATTGCAAACGTTCGATTTGCATCCTGTGCTCCCGGGCGCTAAGAACGATCTAACAAAAGCATTTGTTAACTCGGGTGCCCTATCAGCGATCAACACTATTGCCGTGAGTTCCATGATCGCCTATGTGGCGGTTGCTCAACTCGCAAATTGAGCCGTCCAACTAAGGTGATCCCCGTCCAACTAATGGCTTTTCTTTTACATCCGTAAGAGATACAAGCTGGCTTTCTTGAAAGGGAGGCATTATGGCTAAGCGGAAGAAGAAGCGGCGTTCGTGGACCTCGAGCGAAGTCCGTGATCTGAAGTCGATGGCGCGCAAGAAAACGCCGGCATCGCAAATCGCCAAGAAGCTGAAAAGGACCGAGGGCGCCACGCGCCAGAAGGCCTTCAGCATCGGGCTCTCGCTCGACTCTCGTTCCTGATTTTCAGCAACACATCTGTTTTGCAAGCGTTCAACGGCGCCGACCCTCAGCTTCGAGGGTCGGACTGCCGTAACGCGTGTATTTGCTTGTTGGCAGGACGAGATGCCTCGCCGGCATTTGGGCCATCCCGCTCCCGGATATGGTAACGGAGTAGGCCAGCATCACCGCGTGGCAACGGGGCTGCGCTGGGTCGCGCCAGGCGTAGCGTAGGCGACATAGGCGGCCGGCAAATTAACTAACGGTCGTGAACCCGCCCCAATATAGATGTAACTGTATGAAACTAAGGGTATAGTGATCCTGATTTGGTCCGGGGGATCGCAAGTTCCGGCATGGATTTGAGGCTGCCGGTCGTTTGCATGTGCGGACGGCATTTGTCGTCCATTACGATGGTACGCACGGTCCATGAGCCAAAGTCTCGGCCCGCCACGGCAGCAACCCGCGAGTTCTGAACTTGCCGCCGCGCTTAGCGCCTGTCGGCGGGCTTTCGTCGCCACCGCGCTGTTTTCCGGCATGAGCAACATCCTGATGCTCTCCGGCGCCCTGTTCATGCTCGAAATTTACGACCGTGTGCTGCCCAGCCGCAGCGTGCCCACGCTGGTCGGGCTATTGATCCTGGTGGCCGGCCTGTACGGCGCGCAAGGCCTGATCGACATGATCAGGAGCCGCATCCTGGTCCGCGTCGGGCATAGCCTCGACGAAACCATGAGTCTGCGGGTTTACGACGCGATCGTGCGGCTGCCGCTCAAGGCCGGCGCCAAGGGCGACGGCACCCAGCCGATCCGCGATCTCGATGCGGTACGCAGCTTCCTGTCCGGCAGCGGGCCCGTCGCCTTCTTCGATCTGCCGTGGATGCCGGTCTATCTCGCCATCTGTTTCCTGTTTCACTACCTAATCGGGCTCACCGCGCTGGCCGGCGCCATCATCCTTGTCACACTGACAGTGGTGACCGAGATAAAAACCCGCCGTCCGACCCGTAGCGCCGCGCAATTCGCGGTGGCGCGCAACGCGCTTCTCGAAGCGAGCCGCCGCAACGCCGAGGCGATCACGGCGATGGGCATGGCCGGCCGCATCTCCAAGCATTGGCGCGACCTCAATCACAACTATGTGGCGTCGAGCGGACGCGCCAGCGACGTCGGCGGCGGTCTCGGCGCGTTTTCCAAAGTGCTGCGGATGCTCCTGCAATCCGCAATTCTGGCGGTCGGCGCCTGGCTGGTGATCAATCAGGAATTGACGCCGGGCATCATGATCGCCGCCTCCATTCTCGGCGCCCGCGCGCTCGCCCCGGTGGATTTGGCGATCGCCAATTGGCGCGGCTTTGTCGGGGCGCGGCAAAGCTGGCAGCGGCTGTCGCGATTGCTCGGACATTTGCCGCCGGTGAGCGAGCCGATGGCGCTCAAGCCGCCGGCGCGCACGCTCGCGGTGCAGAACGCGGCCGTCGCGCCGCCGGGACACCAGCGGATCGTCTGCCAAGACGTCAATTTTACGCTCACGGCAGGCAAGGCGCTCGGCGTGATCGGCCCAACTGCATCGGGCAAATCTTCGCTCGCGCGCATGCTGGTCGGAGTCTGGGCGCCGGCCCGCGGTGCGGTTCGGCTCGATGGCGCGACGCTCGATCAATGGTCGCCCGAGGCGCTCGGGCGGCATATCGGCTACGTGCCGCAGGACGTCGAATTGTTCAACGGCACGGTGGCGCAGAACATCGCCCGCTTCGAAGAGCCGCCGGACGCGGACGCCGTCATCGCCGCGGCGCACGCGGCCGGCGTCCATGATCTCATCATCAATCTCCCCGACGGCTACGAAACGACGGTCGGCGAACAGGGCAGCGCGCTGTCGGCCGGGCAGGCGCAGCGCATCGCGCTGGCGCGGGCGCTCTACCGTGACCCATTCCTGGTCGTGCTCGATGAGCCCAATTCCAATCTCGACGCCGAAGGCGACGAAGCGCTGACCCGCGCCATTCTGGGCCTGCGCGCGCGGGGTGCTATCGCCATCGTGGTGGCGCATCGCCCCAGCGCGATCGCTGGCGTCGACTATATTCTCATCATGGGCAAGGGCCGCCAGCAGCAGTTCGGGCCGAAAGAGGAAATCCTGACCCGCCTACCCCGCCAAGCGCGCCGCGGCTCAACGTAGCCGAACAAGGAGGCGCGGGATGAGAGCCACATGTCACCGCGCTGGCTGACCGATCCGATCGTCAAGACGGTCGGCGCGGCGAAGGCCGGGTTGCATTGGGCCTTCGGCGACGCCGGGCCGGCAGACAGTGCAAACGAATCAATCCGCCGGCACATCATTGCCGGGAGCGTGCTGGTGGGAATTCTGGCGTTCGGCCTTGGCGGCTGGGCCTCGACCGCCGAGATTTCCGGCGCGCTGATCGCGCCGGGCGACGTCGTCGTCGATTCCAACATCAAGAAAGTGCAGCACCCCACCGGCGGCGTGGTCGGCAAATTGTTCGTCCACGACGGCGACCACGTGAAAGCCGGGCAAATTCTTATCCAGCTCGATGAGACGGTGACGCAAGCCAATCTGGCCATCGTCACCAAGGGTCTCACCGAGCTTTACGCGCGCAAGGCGCGGCTCGCCGCCGAGCGCGACGGCGCCGATTCGGTCGCCGTGCCGAAAGAGCTTGCCGACCATCTCGATGATCCCGACGTCGCCGAAGCGATGGCCAGCGAGCGCAAGCTGTTCGACTTGCGGCGGGAAGACCGCGCCGGCCAGAAAAAGCAGCTTCAGGAGCGCGTCACCCAATTGCAGCAGGAGATCGTCGGGCTGACCGCGCAACAGGACGCCAAGGACAAGGAGGTCGCGCTGATCGAGCAGGAACTCAAGGGCGTCCGCGATCTCTATGCGAAGAATCTGGTGCAGCTTAACCGGCTGACCTCGCTCGAGCGCGACGAAGCGCAGCTTGAGGGCTCGCGCGGCGAGCTCGTCGCCCAAGCCGCCGAAGCCAAGGGCAAGATCGCCGAGACGCAGCTGCAAATCATTCAGGTCGATGCCGACCTCGCCAGCGACGTTGCCAAGGAGCTGCGCGAGACCGACAGCAAGATCGGCGAATATGTCGAGCGCAAGGTCACCGCTGAAGACCAGCTCCAGCGCACCGACATCCGCGCGCCGCAAGACGGTATCGTGTTCCAGATGACCGCCAATACTGTCGGCGGCGTCATCACCGCCGGCGATCCGATCATGATGATCGTGCCCGAGGACGACAAGCTGCAAGTCGAGGTCAAGGTCGACCCCAAGGATATCGACGACGTGCAGGTCGATCAGCCCGTCGTGCTGCGCTTTACCTCATTCAACGTCCGCACCACGCCCGAAATCGACGCCAAAGTGGTGCGGATCGGCGCCGATACCTCAACCGATCAACGCAGCGGCCGGACCTACTATTCGATCCGTATCGGACTGAGCAACGATCAGCTGCAGCGGCTTGGCGACGTCAAGCTGACGCCGGGCATGCCGGTCGAAGCCTATATCGAGACCGGCGAACGTACGATGCTGTCCTATCTGCTCAAGCCGCTGCACGATCAACTCATGCGGTCGTTCCGCGAAAAATAAGTGTGTCGGTCGGTTCCCTCCCGCCCCCGCCTCTGGCCTCACCTTAATCTGCATTTCCGGCCACCGGCCCAGTGCCGCGTCGCCTACTTGTGCGATCGAGGCTGCGGCAGAGCTTTTGCTGAGGCGCGCTACCCAGTAGCGCAAAAGCCTGCCTTCTCGGCGAACACGAGCGAGTCGTCAGATCGCTCTGCTTCGAGGTGACCGTTGCTAAGGGCGCCTTGGTAGCTACCGCCTCGCGGGGTTATGACGCCTGCTTCATTCTTTAGCGGCACTTAACGCTCACAGACGTACCGACTACATCTGCTAGGCCGCCAGCAAGGACTGCCCATTAGCCACAAAAATGAAATGCGGTTCGACACAGTTAAATTCAACGCGGACAGGTAAGTTCGCCGCGATAAATTTTGATCGCACCGGCTCCGAAGCGATGCCGAGCAATTTTTGGAATAGCTGATGTGGAATGTCTGGCCGCACACCGACGCTGGCGGCAAGTACATCGTCGTCACGGCAGTGATCCACCAATCGACTAAAACTTGCTTCGGATAGCTCGGCATCGGCATTTTCGGCAATGGCACGGAGGACTTCACTGTTGCCCCGCTCGACAAGCACCTCGGCGACAGCCTCCCCGACTAATTTTCGCCGTGCGATGGCCAGGAGATGTTGTTGATCCTTCCTGCGCGCCATCAACAGCAGGGCCTCCTCGTCGAGGCGCTCGGATTGCTCTAAGATCGGGCTCGCAACTGCGGGTTCATCGTCGTTCGCCAGCAAGCGCGTCACCTTAATCGGAGCCTTGATAATCGGCGCCAAACGGCGCGCCAACGCCAATCGCGCAGGAACGTCAACCGCTAAGGCTAGTCGACTCATCGCATCATCAAACAAATCAATTTCCTCGTCAGAAAATCGGACCGATCCGCCGATGAAAAGATCGGTTATGTGCATCAGAATCTCGTTGCACCGTTGATTCGAGGCGCGACCAATTGCCTCCTCGAGTTCGCCGAGGATAGTGACGCGCAGCGCCGATGTTTGCGGAACGCTCTTTTGATCATTGATGGTAGAGTCCACCTCGTCCCCCATAATTTGTCATTTTTGCCGATAACCACCCCGGGCGTCTCAGCACACTATTTCGATTTGTTTTAAACTACGAGAATATCCCGCAATTATTTCGCAATCGCTAAGTTGGCTCTGTGTTAGGAAGCATTAAAGTTAATAAAAGCGTTTTCTGGGATGCGGTAATGCGAGCGGAAATTCGCTGTCGTTTCTGGTGCCATGGCCAGCCGATACCCGCGACGCGTCGACGATGATCGCGGACGATCGCCATTTTTTTCAATAGACTGTATCGGCGGGTAAATAGTGGCAGCTACGGCTCTGAGCATTTCCGTGCCGCATTAAGATGATCTTAGTCTAAAGTACTCAAAATCAGGATAGTTGTGTGGCTTGTAAGCGTTGGAGGTCCCTGTGCATCGCTTGAATCTAACGGATGAAGAACTGTGGCTGGCCATCACCGACAACACGAATACAATGTCAGCGTTGGTCAATCAGCAGCTGGAAATAGACGATAAAATTGGCCGGGCCGAACCCGCTGAACGCGCAAGGCTAATGCAAAACCACCTGGAAACGATTAATCGGTATCAGCGCGAGTATCGTGACTACACTGCCGAGCTCCGCCGTCGCTATAAGATTGGTGAGGCACATCGCATTGCCGAAGAATCGGCAAAAAAGGTTCCGATCGGCGCTTGCGCAAATTAAACTGTCAGCGAGCCATTCGGCAATTATATTATTCGTCGAAGGAACATGTCTCGCCGGCGATGCTATTAGGCTATTTTAGGTACTTTTTGAAACTCATCTGGTGCGAACAGGTGAGCTACGGCCCAATGGCGGAAACGTACGCGGGTAGCCGTGCAAGGCCTCTTATCCTGGTTCAAATCCAGGTTGGGCCTGCAAAGACCCACTATCTTTTTGTCGGAATAGGGTGGTCGCAGAACGGTGGTTGTTGTTAGGCGACCTTGGAATTGGCGTCGTGCTTAGTCACGACATGGTCTTGCAGCTTTACGACTTCGCTTTTAACGGCATGCCGGTCTTGTTCAGCAAATTGCTGGAGTCTGCGGAGCAAAAGCCAACTGCCGGCCAGCATTTTCCACGCTCGCTTGTCGGGCTCGCTTCTCGCATTTTGCATCCGTTGCAGACAATCAACGGCGCGCAGTTGATATTCGTCGTATTGGGCCATTCGTGCATGCTGGCCCCGAAATCTTACCTAATGGTTTCAGTATTATCCTTTAGATGATGCGGCTGACTATCGGCCCCTCCGAATGTCTTACGCATCGCTACTGGTCCCCCTCCCTCCGCGGTCGGAGCAAAGAAGCGGCTACGAAGCGCGATCCTATGCAGTGGATGGTGTGCACAAGGTGAACTGAATGGGTTGCTACCCTGGGCTAAGGGCGCATACTCGTCAGCATGGAGAGAATTCAAATCATAGCTGCGAAGGGCGACGGCAGCACTCAGTTGTGGGCCGTTGCTGGTACGCCCGACGGAGCATTAACGAAAATTCTGCGCTGTTTGCCGTCGGGATGGATAGTGACTCTTACCGGCGAAAGCCTCTCGCCCGAGGAGGCAGTAGCGTTAGACATTCATCCTACCGAGCCACGTAAGCTGAGGTGAACCCAGAAGCCAGGTTGCCTTCATGCAGCGGCAGACTCGCACGCACTAAAACCGCTTCGTGAGCAACTCAGCATTAATATTCACGGGTCCGTCGGGGACTTTCGCAAATGAGCTGTGCCCTCCTAGACATTTTATAGTGCGGACCGATAGAGCGATGGCACACCACCTTTTTCCACAAATCAACCCGCATGATCCGGAATCCGGATCACCCTTCCCTAACTTAAGACGGCTGTTGCTAGCTGTTAGCCGCTCAAAAGTGCCAACAGAAATGATCGAAAACTCTTATCGCGGGACCGCTCTCGCCGGCCGTTAGCTCTATAGACATTGTTCTGGGTATTTTTGATAGCATCTCTTACGCACGACCGCGCGACGTCGCCACTCGCGCATGTCATATCTTAAGGCAAGTCCAATTGGCATTGAAATAACCGGCGGCTGCGAGACCAAGCCTAAGATCCGCTCGACCATAACAGCGATCATCAATCTCAATTGACGCACTTCGTTGTTCATCACAACCTTCTAGGCGTCCCAACGGCGCCGCTGGCGCTTGCCTCAGCAATGTTCATGAGCGGCGATTTGCAGGCGTGCAATCTCGGCCTCGGGCGGATTTTGTTAATAACTTGAGCCAGCGCTGCTATTGTTGATAACGGCGGCTCGACCGGTTTTCAGGCGAATGCAGAGAGAAGCAGAACTAGCGCCTGAAGCTGCGTGTGAGAGACAGTCTGCCGCCCAGGGTTAACGGGCCGCCGCCACAACAAACGCCACACAAAGCCAGGCACGGATCTTGAGCCTCTTTTTTGTCGAAGGCGGCTATCATATTGACTTCCCGAGTGATCCACTCGGGTGCAAAATCGGTGCAATGGGTGGCTCGCTTGGGGCGGATCGATGGAAGAGACGCAACGTGACTACTATTCACTGATTGCACGCGCCGTTGCTGGTCCTCATGGTAGTACGCGCGAAGCCCGACAGGCTCTATACAAACACGCACGAACCGCGCAGCTTCGCAGTATTGTTGTTGGTGCACCACGTTCCGCATCCGAGATCAGGCAGGAACGCGAGGCGCTTGAGCAGGCGATTCGCGCGGTGGAGAGCCAAGCCGAGGCTGCTGAGATGGAGCGAACAGAGACCGACGTCACAATCATCTCCAGCCTTGCAGACTTGATGGCAGAGAATACCACTAGGCTGGACTGCCTCTATGATGAGAGCGTATTGCCTCATCCCAAGGAGGCCATCATCGCGGCGATTGAGAGACAGATCGTGCGGACGACGCTGGAAGAGCACGTCGCCCTGCTGCGATCCGCTGCGGTATTTCTCTGTAATTTTATTGGCGGCATCGGGCCCGATCCACTGGCGTTGAATGCTTTGGACATTTCGAAAAGCGCGCGCGGTATTCCAACCGCGGACGCAAGCTGGTTGAGGCAAATTCTCGTGAGCCCGGAATACAATCGCGACGCGGAAAGGTCTGCACACTTTACGGCCATCGCAGAGAAAGAAGATAAAGAGCTCGAGCAACGGATCGCTGCGGCGCTGTACATTCGGCAGGCACTGCACGGCCAGCGACGGTAGTGTCAGCCCTTGTCACGCTTCGGATGAGGGCGTTGTCCAGAATCGGACTGCCCGCGTCTTGGCAAATTGGTCGATAGTTTCTTGCGGAATTTTTGCCTCAGCGTCACCGAGGCAACTCTAAATGATCCGTGGCGTTCTGCCATAGCGCTAGATGAGGTTTGACGACCCAACTGACCAGAGGGCCTCGCTCGTCGTTACTTTATGCCGCTAGCAACGTTTGAAAATGTTATGCTTAAGCTTGTGCCAATTGCCTGCACTGCGCCAACAATTACGATCGAAACAAATCCCGCGATTAAGGCATATTCGATGGCAGTTGCTGCAGATTCATTCTTGCAGAACCGGCCGATAACTTTTGCCATGGTCATCCTCGACGTAACATTGCGGACGCGCAAAGCAATCTAGCTTTCTGATCTTATGTGACGGTAAACGAGTAAGAGACAGTTTAATTAGATAAAGGGCCAGCCACCTGCGGCGCAGTCTAGCCACCCTCAAGCTTGGCCATTCCTGGTCACCGCGCTATCCCTCGATCGGACTACCGGAGCAACGTTGGGACCTTATTACTTCATGCGGGCATCGTTATACTGGAAAATTTGATGATCGCTTTGCGTTGAAGGCTGTTGATAGCGGTAATGAGTGCTCGGGCTTGAGGAAAAAGGCCGCAAAGCGGCGCCACGCTCCGCGCTGTGCTGCCGCCTAGTAATCGGGGGAGTGGCAGCAGGGTCCTGAGGCCGCCTTGGCCCCGACTTGGTGCTTGTCGGGGCGCTCTTTTTTATGCAAGGCAGCCAAGCAGAACCTCACCAGTGGTTGGGAGTCGGAAAACGACCGAACCGCCGCCTCACCGAAGGTTGATGCGCCGCAACTCGCAAATCGTCTGGCGCGCTGCCCTCGCCGGGCATCGCGATGTGCGGCCCCGCGCCGGACCCTGCTGTCGCGCCATAAGATTCCGTGTCATCTGGAACTGACTTCGGCATTTCCTCGGTCTTTGGCTGCGGCATCTGCTCGAACTGCGACCCGTCTTGGGTGAGCGCTCGGTCCGTAGCCGCGGGCTCTCTCATCACTGCTAGGCGCACCGAAGTCGAGGGGATTCCCGTTGCGCTTGATGGCTCACCTACGAGGAACAAAACCACCGTTGCACTGCTAATCGCGCCCACGACCGCCGCTACGAGCAGAACGAAAATATTGTGGCGGTAGGACGCCGCGGGCATCATGTGAGCCCATGCCGGGTAAACCGCTCGCATTACACTCCCCAAAACGGCAGTCGTATGGACCTCGACTGCGTCGTGATCGCACCGGCCGCTACAGGACAAGAGCGGGCCGCCGATGGCCCGGCGTAAGCGTCATAATCACTCCACAGCTCGAATTCTTCGAAAAGCGAGTCCCGCCGCTCCCTCGCTGGGGGCGTGGTATGAACCCCGGAGGGCCGGGCGGCGACGCTGATCTGCATAATAGCACGACCCTGACCGAAATCAGAACCCGCCAAGGCGGCGCGATACCCCCGGCGCGTCCGATGCCGCGGGTCTCTTCGGAGGCTCGCTTAGTCAAAATGGGTCAAGACTTGGGCAATCCGCGGCGCCACCAAGGGTGGCTCGACGCGCTACCGGAAACCCTACCTAGCGCTCGTGCCCCAGCTCGATTGCTTGGCGGCCGACCTGATTGCTGAGCTTAACGACTTCTTGCGATGTCGCCGCGCACGGCTCGCTGCTGGGACTTCATTCTGTTAACACTGGCGTGCTTTCGATGGTATTGGCAAAGACCAGACGTAATGTGGCTGTGAGCACTCCGCATGACTGACTACTACCCGGTGATCAGTGCTGCCGTCACTGCTCTCGACAGCAATACCAGCGAGTTGCGTGGCGCTCTTTACGATCGCGCCCGCGCAGCACTGAGGCATCACTTTGAGAAGCTGCAAACCCCGGAGGGCGAGGTCGCGACCGAACGTCTGTCATTGGAAGCGGCCATACAACGTGTCGAAGACGACCTTGCGAGCGGCGGGGAGCCGCTACCGACAAGCGAACCTACCGACGACGAGCGGTCACGGCTCGAACAGACGGCTCTCTCCGAAGTCGAGCCGGAAGGACGCGCTAGCGGGGCGATTGGGAGTTTGATTGCATCAAGCGCTCTCGGCGCAATCTTTGCGGTAGCAATTATCCTGCTGGCGTTCGTGCCGGCTGTCTATTGGCATGGCGCAGCCTGGGCGATGGGCCATGCCCTGCACTGCCTGACTTGGCCGGTGAACATCACGTTTATCCTGTGCCTCTTTGTTCTGCTGCCGCTTTCACTGTCTCAGACAACGCGGCCGCTATCGACTTCGGGCCTCGTGGCGGCCTCGTTCGTGTTTGCCGCGTCGACTGCGATGACGGCAGTCGTCGCCACGCAATCCTATTTTGGCTCGGTTTGGACGGTGGTCGGATTATTGGGATTTACCATCGGCATCGTGCCAATCGGCATGATCGCGGCGATCACGAAGGCAGATTGGCTTGCGGTCGGGCTCATTTGTGAGGGAATTGTGCTGGCTTCTGGCAGCCGCCTGTTTGCCGCATGGCTCAGCAACAACGCCTCCAGCGAGCTCGAGGCAACAAAGAATCTGCGACATCGACTGCAACGGACGGGTTTCGCAGTCGGAAACAAGGTTAACACGTTTTAAGAGCGTGTTTTTGCCGGAGTCGAATGCGTACTGTTTGACCGGTGGCATCAGTGCAGCGATTTACCCTTGCGCAACCTGATCATGATTTCACCATTTCGCTGCCACCAACCGCGCGCTATGATCTAATCAATCTTGATCCGCCAAGGATTGATGTCGGTCTATTGAGAATAAGGCGGCACGGGGAAGTTCTAGCGGTTTTTAAATGATCGAGAGCTAGCGGTCACCGAGGCACCTATGATCTCTCAGATCAGGCAAGTTCGGGATACCAGGAGTTCCGCTGCGGACTATGCGCCACCGTGGGCGCGTGGCGCAGATCGGGCGCGCGGACAGCACCTCGAGCAGGCTAACTTGGCAATCGGGCCCCGTCACGCTGTCGTTGAGGTGACGCATCACTTGCCGCTCGAGCCTGGCCGCGCCGACCACGGTCGTATGAGCCTACCGCTTATCGCGTTGCAGATGGGCGTAGTCTCCGGCATCGCGGCGCTCGTGGCTTGGGCCTTCATTTCGATATTTGGCCCGAAGTCACCTGCCAATGAAACGGCGCAGCTCAGGCAGGCGCCATCGGCGACCACGGCGAGCGGTGTTAGCTCGGCCAAAGGTGAATCGCGGAAGGAATTGTTACCTGCCAAACCGGCGCCGCAGACCACAGCGGGTCCGAGGCAAACCGCAGCCGGTCCAACGGCGCCGTCGACGGCACGCTCGCTAGCCACTGCGGCCGCATCGCTGACATCCGCTGCGCCACCCACCACAGCAAATCCGGCACAAGCCGAGGCCGCACCGCCACCCACCGCCGCAAGTCCGGCACAAACTGAGGCCGCTCCGGCGCCACCCACCACAGCAAATCCGGCACAAGCCGAGGCCGCACCGCCACCCACCGCCGCAAGTCCAGTACAAACTGAGGCCGCACCGGCGCCAGCCACCATTGCAAGTTCGGCACAAGCTGCGGCCGCAGCGTCGCCATCCGCGAGGGCGGCCCGGATCAACATGACCGCACAGCCGGCGCCGAGCCAACGCCCATCGCAGACCGAGACCGCTTCTGCGTCGGCATCGCCAGTGGCGGCTGCCGATACCGGCCTCGGGCTCGGCACTGATGAACTTGCGGATTTGGTGAAGCGCGCACAGGGTTTCATCAACGCCGGCGATTTCTCAGCCGCGCGACTTTTACTGCGGCGTGCGGCCGAAGCCGGCAGTGCTGAGGCAGCACTAGCACTGGGTGCCACGTTTGACCCCGACTTCCTCCGCAAATCCAGGGCGGTCGGTATAGATCCTGACGTTGCTCGGGCGCGACAATGGTACCAGAAAGCGGTTGACCTCGGTTCGCCGGTGGCGGCAAAGCAACTCGACAGCCTGCCGCAGGAGCACTGAGCGTGGGCTTTGCACCCTGGCTTTTTTTATTTGTGACGTGGTTAACACCAGCCTTTGAGTAGGAGTAGCTGCTTCATCGGCAGGTGGGGGCCGTTTGGAGCGTCCCGCGGCAACCAGCGCTGAGCGGTCTGATCTAGACGTTTGGCAGATTCCGCCTATCAGCTGCGCCATTGCACCAGCTTCCACGCACCGCGCTGTAAGTGCTTTTTTAGATGGGAGACGAGATTAGTCAGTCGCACGGGGCTGTTATGGCATCGCTTGTCTGGAAGATATTCACCACGAGGCCGCTATCCGAGGCGTCCAGAGCAACCCTGACCGTTATTTGCCAATTCGCCCAAGTTCGGCGAGCCGCTGCGAGGCACCATCAGCCCCGAGCTCCAAGGCCCTCTCATACCACCGGCGGGCCTGTGCAACATCCGGCTCGATGCCGTTGGCGCGGAGCCGCGGTAAGAAGAGGGGATCAAACGTCGCACCAAGCATAAGGGCAGCACCTGGGCTGCCGGCTTCAGCCGCGCGCTTCAGCAAAAGCCGCGCCGAAGGAAAATCGCCGCTCCTTAGATATTCCATGCCGCGGTTGACGAGCATGGTGACTTGCTCGGCATCGACGCGTTCGGTGGGGCCGCTTACTTGAGCAGGCGCGGCTTGTGGCTCAAAGACCGGGGCGGAGCCGGCGTCAGCGCTTGCGACCTTCGATGTCGGTGGTGGTGGCGCGGTCTGATCTTTGACACTGGCGATTTGAGCTGGCTGCACTTGCGGCGGGAGCGCGAGGGTTGCCGTCGCCCGGGTTTGGGCGGTCGCGATTTGCGCTGGCTGCGCGATGGTTGCCGTTGCCAGGTCCTGAGCGCTGGAGATTTGCGGTGGCTGCGATTGCGGTGGCTCTGCGATAGTTGCCGTGGCCCGATCTTGGGCACTTCCGATCTGTGCTGGCCGCAATTGCAGCGGGGGCGCGATCGTCGCAGTGGTCCGGTCTTGAGCGCTTGCGACTTGTGCTGGCTGCGATTGTGGCGGCGGGAGCGCAGAGGATGGCACCGCCCGGTCGTGGGTGCTTGCGATTTTTTCTGGCTGCGATTGCAGCGGCGAGAGCGCTGTGGTTGCCGCGGCCTCATTTTGGGTCATTGCTAGCTGCGATGGCGACGGTAGCACCGTTGCGGGCAACATAGTGACCTCCAGAGCCGATTCGGTCGCCTCGGCCGGCTGGTTCGGGACTGATCCTGCCACCGGTACAGCGGCGGACGCCAGGTTTTTGTAGCGGTTGGCAAAGAGCAGCGACGCGGAAACTGCCACTAATGCTACAACGCTGCCAACGGCGCAAAACCGCAGCATGGTCGACGAAAGGCTACGAGTGCCCGCCTGACTTAGCCCGGAGTAACGCTGCCGCGCTCTGGGGGTATCGCCGCCGAGTTGCTGGGTGGGAGCAGCAACAAGCGCGTTCAGGGGTCCCGACGTCGGTGCGGTGACCACGACCCGCATTGATTGACCTCGATCGGGTACGCTTGGCAGCTCAAATGCTGATATCGAATCAAGATATTCATCATTGTCAGACTCTTCGTCGTCGATGAGCTGTTCACCGTAATCGCCCGGCAGCCCGATGGCACGACCGCCGCCGTCGATACTTTGTGTCGCTTTCGTCACCTCGGACGTTGCTGCTGGTGGAGGGATCCAAACCGCGATGATCTTCTCCTTTGACCACCTGGCACGGACTGCCTGTAGCATCGCCACATCGCCATCAAAGGTCAGTACTTCCGCGAACCGACTCTCCAGTTTTTTGATGACATCCGCGCGCTGTCTCTGCGCCGCAGCTTCACTCTTGATAACGCCGAGGCCAAGAGTGGCCTCGTAAACGTCGCTGCCTTTGCCGGCGATATAGAAGTACCGATAACTGGACTTCAGCGAGAGGCTGAGTAGAGGGCCAATAAGGACCGCGCCAGAATCGTACTGGTCGAGAAGTCTTTCCAGATCGATAACCTCAGTGATCATGCTTTGTTAGGCCAGTACCGTCGAATCTCGATTGTTGATGCACCACCCGATTTTGCTCGCAATCATCGCCAGCGCCACGGCCGTATTGCACTGCGTAAAGGCGAGCATAGCATTCGCCTCCACGAAAAGCGTACAACCTTTGACCCAGCACAACTATATCGCTTTGCAATATGCTTCCGAGTCGATCTCAAAACCCCGGCAACATTTTCGTCCGTTGTTGCATAATTAACACATCACCCGCGACGTCGCCTTCCTCTAGTTGGCGACCCGTCTCCGCCCTGATCCCGGCGGCGTCACGGTGCAAAAAGGCGTTCATTATACCGATGTACTGGAATATTTGGTGGGGCAGATTAAGGCCGTCAGTGGCCGGCTCGGTCAGCTCGCTCATCCGGTTGCTAGTCTCCTGCGGAGCACCAAAACGGCGCTGTTTCGGCGCTGAAAGCGAGTCATGCCCCGGCGTCGGAATACTATCTGATGAACATCAACGGCAAGGAGGGCACCGCGTTCACATTTGTTTGCATTTCTTAAAGCGCCGCGCCAACGCTCCGGTCGCCGCTCCGTACGGGAGAAACGATACGTTTGCCGAAGAACTTAAATGAATTTGCCGCCGCCGTTCGCGGCTGTTGCCGGCTGGAAATAAGCGGCGGCTATGCCACACCCTCGGCCGCGGTTATCTCAGTCGGCACTGGTGGTCAGCCGGGTCGAAGTTGCCGAAATTTTATATCAAGAGTGAGCGGTAGCGCTGGTCAACGTCGCAATGGACCTGGCCCATCCG
This sequence comes from uncultured Alphaproteobacteria bacterium, assembly GCA_963731805.1. Classification (GTDB taxonomy): domain Bacteria; phylum Pseudomonadota; class Alphaproteobacteria; order Rhizobiales; family Xanthobacteraceae; genus BOG-931. Next base: position 120,844 of record CAVSWY010000016.1, on the reverse strand, counting down.
CTCCCGGGGCAAATCGGGCTGAAAACGCGCCAAAACCACTGCTCACCTTTGGGCCGTGCCGCGGAAATCGCGGTTAAAGCGACAATTGTCGGAAATTGCAGGGAGTTGCAATCTAAAATGGGCCAATCCCAGCCCCGCCACAATCCTGGTGTCAATATTCTCTCCGGAGAAACAAGAAGTCAGAGGGGCGCCATGCGCGTCAGTTTTTTTGTTGCTACCGGTTTAATGGCCGCAGCCATTGGCCTATTCACCGTCAACGTGTCAGCCCAGGTGGTGCCGAAGTCTATTTCCGCAGGCGGTAGCGATGCCGCGCTTCGAGAGCAGAAGAATGCCGGGACGGTGGGTATCGTCGGCGGCCTGTTCTCCGGAACTTATATGCGCCTCGTCGATGACATGGCATCGGCATTGAACGACGGTGATAAGCTCCGCATTCTGCCGATCGTATCCTACGGTGCCGCGGGCAACCTCGACGATCTGCTCTATCTGCACGGCGTCGACGTAGCAATCACACAATCCGATGTGTTCGAGTACTTCCAGACCGTGCGCAAGACGCCGAACCTGGACCGCCGCGTCCAATATATCATCCGGCTGCCCATTTCGGAACTGCACATCCTGGCGCGCGATGACGTCCAGAGCCTGGAAGACTTGCGCGGTAAGAAGGTCAATTTCGGACCGGCCGGAACAGGGGCGAGCCTGACCGGCACGATTGTGTTCCAGCGGCTCGGCATCGATGTTCAACAGGTCTTGATCCCGCAGCCGAGCGCGCTGCAAATGCTGCAAGCGGGTCAGATTGACGCAATCGCGCGGGTCATTCCCAAGCCGATCGATTTCTTCTCTAAGATTCCGCCAAACTCGGGCCTACATCTGGTGAACATCCCCTTTACAAAGATGTTCGAAGACCATTACACGCTCGGCGAGTTCACCAAGCAGGACTATCCCAATTTGCTGGATGGCAAGGACCGCATAGACACCATTGCGGTTCCGGCGGTTTTGGCGGCCTATAATTGGCCAGTGAATTCTGACCGCTACCAAAAAGTCCAGCATTTCGTCCAATATCTGTTCAACAACTTCGACAAGTTGGAGCATCCGCCGTATCACCCTAAATGGCGTGATGTGAATTTGGCAGCTACCATTCCCGGCTGGACCAGATTTAGCGCAGCCCAGGACATGCTGGACAAGCTAGAGCAACAGCAGGGCGCCACCGCTCAGCAACAGGTCGACTTCGATACTTTTTTGAGTCGGCAGCCGCACATGCCCAGCAGCGATGCAGAGCGCGACGCCCTATTTCGCGATTTTCTGCAATGGCGTGCGCAGCAACAGGATCATACCAATCAAAAATAATGGAAATTGGACGACGACCGACGCCACCGACTTTAAGATAGCCAATCTGCACCCTCAGCGGAAAGCCGAGGCCGTGGTCGTGATCTATCAACCGAAATCCGACAATTAAAATCCTTCACATCTTTTTCGCGACGGCCGGAGCCGTCTCGCGCGCAACCAGTACGGCGACGATCGTCAACGCCGCGATAACGATCATCAACACTGACACCGGCCAGGTCGCGCCGTGGTTCATCCCGACCATTGCAGCCGCCGCCAATGGAACAAGGCCCCCACCGAGCGGTGCCGCAATCTGATAACCGATCGACGCACCGCTGTAGCGCAAGTTTGAGGGAAACATTTCGCTGAGGAAGCTGGCCTGGACGCCGTACATGATCCCGTGTCCGAGCGACATTCCGATCACGAAGGTTATGACCACGATCGTGGGGTCGCGTGTCTCGATTCCCCAGAAGAAGGGGAATGACAGCAAAATGGCGGCGACACAGCCTAGAAGATAAACAAGACGCCTGCCCTTCAAATCAGAAATATGTCCGAAGAGCGGGATCGTGATCAGTTCTCCGGCGGCCCCGAGTGCAATGGAACCCAGCACGAGGGTGCGCGATAGGCCAAGAGTTGAAACCGCATAATTCAAGCCGAATATCGTGATGACATAGATCCACGATATTTCGGTGATTCGAGCGCCGAGCCCGATGATCAGGTCCTTTGGATGTTGCAGGATCGTATCAACCACCGGATAGCGAACGACCTTCTTTTCACGCAGAACCTGCCGAAATTCCGGAGTCTCCTGAATTCGCAAACGGATGAAGAGGCCAATCACGACTAATATCGAACTCGCAACGAAGGGTATGCGCCAGCCCCACGCCAGGAATTGCTGGTCATTGAGATAGGCCAATGCAAAAAACGATGCGGTGCCGAGAGCCATTCCCAGCGGAAAGCCGATCTGGACCATGCTGCCGTAGAAACCGCGCTTGAGCGGCGGCGCGTATTCGGTCGTCATCAGAACGGCGCCACCCCATTCACCGCCCACGGCGATGCCCTGTACCAGCCGGCATATTACGAGGAGGATGGGCGCTGTCACGCCGATGGTTGCATAAGTCGGAAGCAGCCCAACCACCGCTGTCGCGATGCCCATGCTCACGAGCGTGAATATCAGCATCGACTTGCGGCCCAACCTGTCGCCAAAGTGACTTAGGATGATCGCGCCGATCGGCCGGGCGAAGAAGCCGACGCCGATAGTGCTGATCGACAGCAACGTTCCGATCAGCGGGTCTGCGGTGGGGAAGAACAGCTTGTTGAGAACGAACGAAGCGGCCGTGCCATAAATCAGAAAGTCGTACCACTCGATGGTGGTGCCTACTGCGCTTGCTACCACTACCGTGCGCATTGAGGCTTCGTTCTCCGTCCGAGCTGCTGTTGCCGCAACCATTTTTAGCTCCGCCTGATTTTAAGAGATCATAGGACCCGAAGCGCTAGCTTCCTCGTCCTGTCGCGCGCGATCTTATTCGAGAGTCGCTATCGCTCTTGGAGCCGGTTATGCCGTCTCAGCTCGACACCGTGCGTGGTGTGAGCTAGGAGGCAGCGTTAATCACTTCGTTGGAACGAAGGTCTTGGGGCTGTGACTAGTTTTGATTTGTTTCTTGTTATCGGCGTCGTAGCCCGCGCTGTTGCGGAAAATGTTGGGCTTGCGATAGATCGCAAGTATGATACAGCCTTCGGCGCTGTGGGTTTCGTGCATCGAGCCCGGAGTCCGATAGACGTACTCGCCGGCGCGGCAGATTCCCTCATGGTCGGAGAACGAGCCCTCGAGGACCCAGCTCTGCTCGATTTCAGGATGCTTGTGGAACGGAAGCGTCGATCCGGGCGCCCATTTCAGTAGGCAGGTGAGTTCGCCCGCCTCTTTGTTCTCGTACAGAACCTTAATCTGAATGCCTTCGAATTGGGACGGACGCCATTCCATATCCTGCGGTTTGATGTAGATCGATCCGCCGACCGTCGGTTCAAGATCACCGTGCAGACGTTCCTGGAAAGCCGTGGATTCCCTGTTTGACATGAGTCTCTCCTTCAGTGTTTCTCGCGATTGCCTGTCGACCAAAGATGCGTTTCGGACACACGACTCGAAGTCGACACGAGCGCGAGGAGACGCCAGGCAACAGAAAAGTACCGTGGACCATAATAGACACACGGCTCGCGCGCAACGGCTTTACCGGCCGACCGGCCTGCGGCTTCAACGGTTCCTCGCCGATGAAGCCGCTGACGAATTTGAGCTGATGCCAGCCGTTGATTGTATGCGGATTTCACTCGGTCAATCCAAAGACCAGAACGGTCAAGGTGAGGCTGACGAAAGGCTGCCTCTGTTGGCGGCCGACAGCTCACCATCAAATACTGAGGAACCGAGCCAGGAATCATTCGAGAATCACACGGATAGCAGCAAGCCGCCTAGTTAATCCCCGATTCTGCAAGGCTTTGTTTAACGTGCAACTCCATCGCCGCCACCCCAATTTGACAATAGGACCTACAGGATCTCTCAGGCACCACCGATTGCTGAGATTTGGCCGCAACCGCTAGTCAATGCGGGGGACCGAACGATCGTTAAGGCTGACGGCGTAGGCGATGAAAAACACGAGCTCTACATACGCTCCAAATGCCACGAGCCCGGCGCTTCGCCCCTGCATTTTTTTACCCCGGTCGAGGACAATCAACTGACATTCCAAGCTGGCAAAACGCAGCGGAAAAACCCACCACAAGCCCGTTGCGATCGAGCTAACTTTTTGAATCCCGTCGTGCCTGCCGCACGTTAATTGCATTAACGTTCTCGATTCAATTGCCGTAAGCTTCCTTTTACTTGCGTGATGTATCGCCCGCGTCAGCCACGATGTGCAGCTGATCCGGCCATGCAATATCAGCAATTCCTGATCACAGCGTTTGAGCGGCAACCCAACAGGTGGCGCGCCACGATCCGCCGCGTCGACGGCCGGCCGGTTCTGATATACGGACCAAAGAGATTAGATCAGTTTTTGACAGGCATCGATTGCGAGACCGCGCAAGCAGCGCTGCTAGCGGCCATCGCGGCGGTCGATGCTGGCACTTTCTCTCGTAAGCGTGCTTTGATCGACGCTCAAGCAAACAGCCGGTGACCTGGGGAGGGTCTCACCGCTGTGCGCCACGACCGCTGCGAACATGCGAAGCGGCCACTTATTACCGGCCATGCCAGCCAAGCCGCGAACCTTCGGCGGTGCGCCTAAAGAGCAGAACCTGGTTTATATCCCGCTGAACGCATACAACCGACAAAAACGAGAAAAAACTTCATGTCCGGCGATCCTGCGCCCGGAGCGTTGTTGCCCAGCCTTGTGCACTTCGCCTTGTCCTGGTTGAATTGTTGAGCACTCGCCGGTTCGGGATGATGTTGCCAAGTTGCAACCTCCGGGGGTGCCGTAAAGTGCGCCGCTTCTGAAGCCCTGGGAGCTGGCTTCGGTAGCGGGACGGAACCCGCCGGTAGAGGTGTGCCGTCGCCCAACAATACTCCGTCGGAATCGCATGCAGCCAGTGCCAAGCTGCCGATTACCGCCGCCACCAATCCCCACCGGCGAGCGAGCATATTGTCCCCCAAGCTTTATTCCATCACGTAATTAAGCCAGAATAGAGATTAGCCGACAAGCGGCCACTCGGGGCCACCTGGGAGCGATGCATATCAAGACGTTTGTTTCGCTGGGCGGCAGCAGTGTAAAGGCCTTTTTCATAGCCGCTTTTTCGTAGGTGCCGGAAGCACTTTCTCCGACAGCCGTGGAAGCTGGAGACAAGCGCGAATGCCGTGGATCCGGCGATGCTTAAGCTTATTAGATAAGGTAAAGTTGACGTCTTCATTGCGCATTGCCGCGGTCCGTTTCATTTTGCGGACGTCACACCAGGGCATTATTGCGTCATGAATGTAGGAACCGCCTTTCGCACAACGCTGGTCTTGATACATGGTTGAGCCGCTTCCAGTAAAAAGGAATTGCCATGGTCGGTAAAGAAAAGCGGCAACCGACATACACGGCAGAACGCACTAAAGAGCTTGTTGATCGCATAGTCGCCCTTCGCCTGCGGTGGCTGGCGAGTGTTAATAGTCGTACTCCTAAAGAATCGAATGAGCTGCCGGGACAACTGTCCAAGCGCCTCGAGAAAATCAAAGAGTGGGCAAAGGGCTATCGCCGCGGCTGACCTGCTGATTTCGTCGATCATGCTCGCTGCTCTGCCCGGACAGTGACTGGCGATGACATTGCGGCAAGCAACAAATTTTCTGCTCGATCGAAATTGCCAAATGTCGAGGAACCCTTACCAAGTGATCCGATGCGGCCTTGCCTGGCGGAATATGGGAGCCCCGGATCGTCGCGGGCTTCCTCGTTAAATCGTCCTTCGTTCGACTGGGCGCCCTACACTTCGCTGTCGGTAGCCGTTGTGAATTACTGAGCCGGCGCAACTGGTTCATAGCCCGCGGCACGCATACATGCCGAGAACACCAAATAAAATTTAAATTCGGGCGAGCCTGGGCCGACCGGACCCTCGTTCCCCTTCGTTGTGCACGTCGCCTCGTCTTTCGTTAGTTCCGCGTCACTCACCGGGTTGGGCTGATGCCGCCAATCGGCCGGCGGCGCGTCGGATGTGGCCGACGAGACCGGCTTGTGGGCCGATTGGTTCGAGGGCGATAAGCGCCAGCATTTGCGGTGCGTCACCGGATCCGTGTGATAGAGCCAGCGGCTGCCCCCTGCGGCAGGAGAATTCGGTGCAGTCACACAATCATCGGCGTGCGCAAGCGTTAATGGCGTCCCAATGCTCACACCAAATGCCAACAAGGCCACAACAACCGCGATGATTCTCATCGAATTCGGATTTCGTCCTGGCATAATCGCCTCGCGTAGGAATTTACAGAACACAATCACGAATGCATTGAACGTTCGGCAAATGCACGGAGCCCGAGCCTCGATTTCCACGACACAACGGTCGATTCATCACCGGCGACTGCATACAACTCCGTAGCTGCTACAAACAAACAAATGTTATGATAGAAATGGCGTCATTTCAATCAGAAACGCAATACAAATCGTCGATTCGGCCGACCTAAAGCCGAGCTGGGAAACGCTTTGAGAATGCCTAGGTGCAGGCAATGCTGATCTCGTCCTGCCCTGAGCTTATAGAAATACGCAAGTACTGTCGTCCACGGTCGTTCCACGGCGGCAGCGGTGGTGTCTTCAAAAGAACTGGGCGCTGGAAATCTGCGCATAGCGAGGAGCACAAGTCATGAGAACGGGAGAATTGCCATGAGAAAGCTGATCCCGACACTTTGGTACCGCACAGCAGCCCAGGGCCATGTCATCTGCCGCGCTGAACAGGCCCAATTGAGCGACTGGTGCCCGAAGGATATCGGCCTCGCCCGCCGTTCTGAAAATCTGGACGTCGTCAAACCATTCTAGATGAGCTGATCGAAAGCCAAGTTTTCATGTCGTTCCGTGGTGGGCTTACTGCGAGCGACATGACGCGAATTGGAAATGGCCGGCGGCTCGGTTAATATTGCCCGAACCCGGCCCCAACGCGCGACAGGCAGAAGGCCCTTAGCGCTGCATTGTCGTTTGAGTCACGAGACAGACCCGCGTATGAGCGAGCAAACCGACGGCATGAGCAAGGCTCAATTAATCGGGTGGATTGTCTCACTGGCCGGCATGGTCGTCTGGCTTTACGGGTACCTTGTGACGGGTCATCCATCACTGTTCGATTGGTCGGCCACGACACCGTGGTGGATTGCCGATTACTTACGCAATGTCGAATCTGAAATTGGGATGGCACTCATGCTCGCCGGCATGATCCCAATCTACTGGCCAGTTCGAAGATAATTTCTCGTGTTTCGTGGCCTGCCAGTAACCTTTCATCCAGCGATTAGAGGCTCGGCCATTGATGCGCCCTGGGGCGCCGTGTGAGCAAGCGACAAAGCAGAAGGATAACGGCAGTGGATAAAGACCGAGCGAAAGGATGAGAAATTTGCGCGACTCGGCGAAGATAGCGCTGCGATCGATCAGGAGACGGGGGGACCGCCATGCCGAGGATCGTACTTCTCATTGGCTTTAGTTTGCTCTTCGCAGAGTCCTCCTTCGCCCAAGACGCCCCGGACCAGACCCCAATGCAATGCCAACACATCAAGCTGGCTGTGGTCCAATGTGGATTGCCGCTGCCAGACAGTACGCCTTGGAGACTCACGGTCCTGACGCCGTAAAGACCGGCGAAAAATCCTTCACGACAGCGATAGGGGGAGGCATTGACTCGCATGGTCCAGAGAGTTTGACGTCGACCCGAGCCCCGGCGTGAAATAGCAACGATAGTCGAACAGATCGTATGATTCCTCCGTGAGCTACTAAGCTGCTGGTCGGCCGACGACCTTCGAGTTTCCACTTCTCCCGCAACAGCCGCGCCGTGGCGTTCGCCGTGATGATCTGGACGTCAGAACCGCCGACAAAGCGAGCGGCGGCTAGTTTCCTTGGTATTTACGCCATCATCGGAATACGATCAGCCATCGGGGGGCCGGAAGCGCGGCTGCAGAGACCCCTCGCAAAATGCTCTCCGGGCAAGGCAAAATGACAATTCTGGTCACTGGTGGCGCGGGCTATATCGGCAGCCAGATGGCCCATGATCTGGTCGACGCCGGCGATCGCGTCGTCATCCTCGACAATCTTTCGACTGGGCATCGCTGGGCTGTCCCGGACGGAGTGCCGCTTATCGTCGGCGAGACCGGCGATCAGGCGCTGGTGACGCGGCTCATCCGCGAGCATGGCGTCGAGGCCATCATCCATTTTGCCGCTTCGATAGTGGTGCCGGACTCGGTGCGCGACCCGCTCGGCTATTACCGCAACAACACCGCCAATTCCCGCGCGCTGATCGAATGCGCGGTCGCGGGCGGCGTGCGCCATTTCATCTTTTCCTCGACCGCGGCGGTGTACGGCAATCCTGCCGCCATTCCGGTGCCGGAGGATGCGCCGACGCAGCCGATCTCGCCCTATGGCTCCTCGAAGCTAATGACCGAAATCATGCTGCGCGACACAAGCCGCGCGCATGATCTCGCACATGTGATCTTGCGCTATTTCAACGTCGCCGGCGCCGATCCGCACGGCCGCACCGGTCAATCAACCGCAAATGCGACGCATTTGATCAAGGTCGCAGCCGAGACCGCCTTGGGCCAGCGGCCGCAGCTCAATGTCTTCGGCACTGACTACCCGACGCCGGACGGCACTTGCATCCGCGACTACATCCATGTCGCGGATCTGACGCGCGCACACTCGGATGCCTTGCGTTACCTGCGTTCCGGCGGCGCCTCGCTGACGCTCAATTGCGGCTACGGCCACGGTTTCTCGGTTCTTGAAGTAATCGACACGGTGAAACGGATCTCGGGCGTTGACTTCAAGGTCGAATACGCGCCGCGGCGAGAGGGCGACCCGGCGCGGATCGTCGCCGGCAGCGAGCGCATCCGGAGCGCACTGCATTGGCAGCCGCACTTCGATGATCTCGCCACCATCGTCGCCCATGCGCTGGACTGGGAGCGCAAACTGGTAAAAAAACGACAATGAGAGGCGGCATCATGGCGTGGCAGTGAGACTAGCACCGGCCTTTTTTACCAAACCAAGCTAATTTTACGCTCCCGCGGCGTACGACGCTGCGGCTGATGCGCGATTTCCATTTCCACAGGACGGGAGTGCCGCAAATCACGAGAGGAGAGCGGGTAGGCGCGCAAGGTTGATCTCGTACCCAGTGGAGCGCGCCGAGGCGTCAATGAAGGACCGCGCCGCGAGTCGTTGTTGCGCTGACGATCCAATTAAGAATCTTAACGTCAACGCGACCGTAGCCGCGGGGCAAATCATTTGGACTGAAAGGCGGGGCAACGACGAACGGGGCATGTCCGACCGTTGCAACGATAGCCGCGACGCTAACATCACATTTGAACTTCATTGACGCCTCCCACGAGTCCGAAGGGCATATACCGGCAGCCGCCGTGCTGTTAGATGGGCTTAGCGAATGACTGGAAGTTCCCTGCCCACAATATGCGGAGCGCCTGCCTTGACGGGGGGCGCTCCCAGATCGATCTGTTCAATCCGTGCCGATAGACCGACCGCCAAGAAAACAAAGGCACAGAGAACGCCGACGACGACGATCTTCAGGTGGGTCTTTCGGTCAGAGCAATAGCAATACAATGAGTGGTTCATGACCACCTCCCTTTTTTCATACAATAGGGCCCCGCCTGTTCGCGGCATGTGACCCACGACACAGACATGCGGTTTCATCTAACCCTTCGAAAAATCAAAGGTTTGGAGACGATCGCGATTACCTGCAATCGCGGAGTGGGAAATTTCACCCACCAAGAGCACGCCCTCGCCGACGTGAGGTACCATCACGCGGGGGCCGATCGGTCCGAGAAATGGCTATTCCAGCTTTCGGCAGAGATCGAGCGCGGCTTCTACCGGCAGAGCTGGCGTTAGGGTGCCGCCATAAACGCGGCAGACCACGCCGTCAAAGACGGAGCTGGCCGACGCGGCACCATCGGACCACACCCTCGTGCGACCGTTATTCCGGCAGGACCCGCCGCCATGGGTCCATCGATGCCATCAAGGCGCACCAGCGGTTGGCGAGCACGCCGGCGATGCTCCGCGCTTTCGGCCACGGGTGGCGGCGAATAGCGGACTAGCTGTGACGCTCACGCCTGCGCTTCACCAGTGAGTATTTCAGCACGAAACGTCCTAGACGGCCTTGTAGGGGCGCGCCGCAAGCACTGCAAACGGATTGATGAGGTGGCGGTGCCGAAGATTCGACCCGAACGACCCGATATTCCGCGTCGCAATTTCTACATTTGGCATACGTAGGGTGCGGGCTGTCCATAATTCGATCAATCAGCCATCCACGTTAGGCAGCAAGCGTGCCGGCATGCCACGCGCGTCCCCCGCGCCGGGGTGGAAACCCCGACGACGAGGGTAAGGGACGAGTTGCCGGGGCTTCCCTTCCAGGTACGGCCGGCAATGACGCTACACAATCCGGCCGAGCGTATTTTGCGCTCAATTTCACTCTGGAAAGTTAAGCGCATGCCCCGCTCATCGAAAATGAGGCCTCCCCGCGGCAAATCGCTGCCATTTTGGGTGGATTTTCGGCAACAGTTGCCCGCCATGGAAACGGTCAGCGAGCTTAGACACGACGTCATTAGCAGGCGTGACGATATACAATGCCGGTGAGTCACGCATTCTCACAAGCTTTCACTTACCTTTGCGCCTTATTCCGCGACCCATCACCACCTCGATTCAGTGGAGATCGGCCGTGGAGTATAAGCGATGTATTGTTCACGCACCGAGCAAGATTCTGGAGAATGGCGCGCTCGGATTTGCGGATGGATGGGACGCCAATTGCACTTGCAGGCGGCAGAAATTAAGATCCTTCGTAACGGGCGCAAACTCGGCAGCCGATACTATGCTAACGGCGATGGCCGCCATCAACGCCGGTTCGTCCTCAGCCAATCGAGTGCACAAGGAGAGGTACTGACGCTGCCTCGACAGAGCATCACAAACCGGCCCTGACCGTGGGGCCCGGCAAACTGCGATTAGCACAGAACGAATCTAGCTCCACCCTCACGTTCCTGTTGCCCAGGACGGATGATAGCGACCAGGTTCTGGCAGTCGGAGACGTCGTACGAATAACGGAGTTAAAAATGGGCGGCCGTAAACGATCGCTCGAGGAAACACTAGATTACGCAATAGCTGTTGGTCGGTTTGATTCCGCCTTCGAAGCGTGTGAGCAGCTCCATCCTAATGACCGGGAGTTGTTGTTAGAGGCGATGGCCGAGCGCATAGTTAAGCGATTGGCGAAGGAGCCCGCGGAGGAAGGGCCAAAATAGAGCGACAGTAACTCCGCTTATCGCCCTTGGCATCGCGGCAACCACCGCAGAAAAAAGGCCGTACGCCTTTCCGAAGGTCTTTTGTCGTCCGCGCATTACGACGATGGTGGTTACTCGTTTCGCGACCGACTTCGCCGAGCCGTCAGACTTCGGCATGCTGATATCAGAACAGCCTGCTCACGGGCTTGCAAAGCAGGTCATAGGTGAACGCAACCGCAGCTGTCTTTGTCGTTGCCGACACGGCGTTGGTAACACGATCGATGTGGCCCGTGACGATGACGGCTCCTGCTTGAACATTCCTAATGGCAAGCGTTTTTTCACCGCGGAAGGAAATGGAAGCGTCGTCAACTCTTTCAATCTTGGCGACGTAACCTCCAAATGTCACGGTGCGATCCGCAAGGTTCACGACGAAGCCCATCCTACTGATGGGCTCTGGCTGCGCATCTGTCATCGTCATTGTCCCATCGCAGAGGAGCGAGTGGACCGTCGTTTCCGTAGCTTGTGCATTCGGCCAAGCGAGCATGATTAACGTCGTCAGCGTTGCATGCAGTAACCTTGCGTAACTGTGCATCGTCGTCCCCTGGATCGGCCAAATTTACTCCAGCCGTATCTGAGGTAATATCACGGTATGCGGATAACCCGGTCACTTCACGACCCAATTATCGTTTTGGGGGGAGGTCATTCCATCTTGTGTGGGGACCCCGATAGTTCAGCGGCCCCCGACGATGGCTCATGGTTTACCCGTGCCGCGACGATACAGCCTGGCATAAATGTTCAAACGTTCGAGCCCATGATGAAACATATGACGACAAATTCGGCACGTTGTTGCCGGACGACAAATGCCCATACCTTACGACAGGGCCAGCTTCTACCGTACTAATGTCGCAGCGGCACGAGCGCGCGGCGTAGCGTGGTGCGGCGCTGAAATGGCCGACGAGCTCGGCATCCTGGCCTGCAAGGCCGCGAACTGTAGCTAACGCGCAATTGGGCGCACGTCGGCACCCCGACATCGGCCCACGTCGGCTCGTTTCTGCAGCCGCGGTCGCAATCTCTGATGCCCGTCTTTAATGTGCGCCAATGCGGCATCACTCTTTAACACATCCAGACGGGCGCCGAACATCCTCATTCGATTGCCCGTTGGTTGGCATTGACATGCGCCCGTGCCCTGGACGCAATTTTGCCACGCCCGAATGTTATTGGTTGCAGGTAAGTGTTGAGTGCATCGAGGGGGGTATCAATTGCTCAGTCCCAATGCTGTGTCTGCCGCAGTGACGGCACGACACCTTCCATCACCTTGGTCGATCGATGACCTATCGGCTTGCTTTGTCGTCAAGGACGGCTCCGGTCAGGAGCTTGCATATGTGTATTACCAAGAACATGCCGGCCGGCGAGCGGTAGCAAAACTGCTCACCAGGGACGAGGCTTGGCGGGTCGCGCTGGGTATCGCCAAAATTCCGGAATTGCTGCGACGATAGTGCTGACTAAACTTCCGAACCGCTGTCGTTGTCGCATGACGTCGCGGCAGCGTACCGTCAAGCGAAAACTCAAGGTTGACATTTCGTCCGCTGTCCGGCGGGGGCAGGTATGACGACGGGCAACTATTCGATCGTTTAGGACCAGTACCGTAGCCGGCTCTAGCTCAGCCGCAATAGTTGGGGAGATCCAGCTCGATCCTCACGTCGCTTCCCGATGCAACACGTCAAGATGGATCGAAGCAACCACGTGCGGTAGTCGGAAACACCGGACGGTAACAAAGTCAAATTGTGGCGGATGTCGCTGATGGTCCGTCGCGGGTTTTGGTGGGCTCGTCGCCGATGATGTCGATAAATGGGCGAATGTGATCCGGAGAGCTAACATCAAACCACATCAAGACCAGCATGCAATCGTTATTGGATGCCGCGCCACTGACGAGCCGAGTGAAGCTATTTGAAGGAGTCAATGCGCTTGGCAAGAACGGACGCGACGGTCGCCAATGCAGAATTCAAAGATGCATCTTGAAATTCGCCCGTCAGACAGCGCACCTCTCCAGGAACAATGCCTAGCGGTGCCGCCTCTTCAGGAGGCAGGCATTCTCCGGTCAAAGTAAGCAACCAACCGGACGGCAAGTGGTCTCGAACTGCCGCAAGGGCTTTCCCAGGCGTACCTGTGGTGGCCCAACGCTCGGTCTGTCCAACATTGGACGCTAATACGACATACACCGCATCCATATTCCAAGTATGCGACTATTCGATTGGTCTGGCAAGCATCAGCAAATCAGGGTCAAACAGACCCACTGTTAGTATGGAGTTTACGCCACATTTGAGAACAAATGCCAAGAGCACACGTGCCTTTGGCCGGCACCTTCGCCACGAAAGGCGCACCCGGCTTTGGGCTGGAACTAACTTCTTCCAGCCCCACATTGGGTCAGTGTATTGAGCCAACCAATTCCAATAATTGATGTGATATGAAAAGTGTTCCCGCATTAAACAACGTGCGAACGTCATCGTATGACGCCCACCAAGCTACCGTCGACCAAAATCCCGCTACCACGGCAATAAAGAGGGCGATAACTTTTACTGCGCCAATTGTCTCTTTTGTGTTTTTTTCTATTGCGATCAAGCAATTATAAACTGTGCTTTGCTCGGCGCTCGCGTGGTCGAGGCGGTCGTTAATGCGCAACATCAGCGCGTACAATTCCTCGAAAGGCCTCCACTGCTCGCTTTTGTACCTAAGATCTCTGAGAGCGACGCGAACTTCCTCTTCTAAACAATCAGAGACCTCGGCATCGGTTAAGCTGCATTCGATTGTTTCCACCGCCGGAAGCATTTCACCAACGCGAACATGTTCCATGGAGCACCCCTACTTGGCTTTACAGAGTTTCGCCGTCATCGCAGACCCATCCCAGGGCTCTTGCGCCTCTGATGTCGTGTCACTGTCCAACGGAAACGGTAACATGCCCGGCCCGATATAGGCCGATTGCGCGCGCGGCCGTCGGCGATGGATCGATTGGTACCTGGCGCCCACGGGCCTTGGTCGCGGCTACGCACCCTACGCTGCCGCTGTGACAGACCACAACGCGCGCACCAAATCTCGACGGTCGTTGCTGCACAATTCAATCGTTCACCACCGGCGGTCCAATGACTGCAAAGACTGTCTGATCCGCCATGGATGCCGGCTACCGTCCCATGCGCAATGCCGCATGCTGCAGAAGGCGGTAGTGCCCCCGCCATAATCAATCTTCCAATAGCGCTAGACGCACAAATACTTAAATTCACTTCGTTCCCCCGTCCCGCTAAGTCCCGCGATTACTGACGCGTGTGCGCTATTGACGCTTCACAAAACGACCAACAAGGTTAAGCCGATCCGCCAATGATAACGCGCCAGAACACTTAAGCTTTAATCGCCGCATGAAACTCCGACGTTCCACGAAACTCCGACTGGTTGCCTCGCCCGCAGTTGATTTGTTTTCATTCGCTGCGGTTGCCGGTGATTTGTTTTCGTTCGCTGCAGTTACGGCCGCCAGCATGTAACGTATCAGACCCTGCGCTGCCGCGGTTCTGAGTTCCTCTACAGCTATGCCGGCGGCGATAGCGTCCTCGCGACACCTGGCGGTGAGTTGGACGACCTCCCGCAATTTTCGACCGTCAGGAACCGCGCCCACGTGCTTCTGTTCCCAGTGGTGCAAAAACTCCTGTGCACGGCTACGCATCATAGGCCCCCGGATGCCGATTTATGACCCAAGTAATGGAGAATAAACTCGGGGCAAAATTGCGTGAACTTGTTGGCCTAACGATGGTAACACTGTGCCGTGCAGTCGGCCGCCGTTTCGCGGCCTTCATTCTTAATGTCGGGTGAAGAACGAACTCCCAATATTCTCCTGGATTTTTTTCGTGCCGTGTAACAGCCGATCAGCGCCAGAACAATTTGTTCGAAAATGTCTGCGCGCCCTCGATTGCCGCGATGCTTCGACAAATGACGCGAGGCGGTCAAAAGTAGCATCCGCCAAATGACCATGCGGCCAGGAACGCCGCTCGGCGGCGATCATTGTTCAATCGAAGCACGCTCCTTAATCCGGCGGCCAGGATAGTTGCCGACGACGGTCCTTTGTCCGGCTGGCGGCGCCCAAGGTCCGCAATTGGCCTGCTGGGAAGCGTTGATTCGCGCCAATTGGGGCCGCTGTTGGCGAGTGGCAAGGGCAAGGCCTGCGTGCAGCGCATCGACCGTCGGTGAATTGTGGGGACAATTGCAGGTTCTGCCGCAGGCGGCAAAACGAATCAAATAGAAGTCGTCCCCAATGCATGACGGAGGTCGCAATGATTGAGCAATCTTCGACGTGTTTAGCAATGCGAATGATCCAGGCGCGATCGTTGACAAGATTGCCAACTGGACCATGGCTCGCCGGCCGGGGCACTCATGAGCCTCTATCACATCTATGCCAAGGACGAGCGAGATCCCAAAGCTGAATGGGATTTCATTTTCACCACAACCAGCGCCACGGACGCGTGGCTGTGGCAGCGCGCAGCGCGGCGCATATTGCAATACCGCGTGCGCATCAAGCGCGCTGGCGTCAAGCTGCTTAATGCTGCAACACGAGCGTCTAGCGAGGTGTAACGCGCTTTTTGCCGACGTAGTGAAATGCCATCGGCATGGCCCCTGATGGCACGGCCAAAAAAGTCATCCACTTTCGGGTGACGTAGCGCCATTGAGGCGCGGCGTCACGGCTTCGCACAGATTATTTTTGCTGAGCGCGCCTGGCACAGCTTTGTAAACCGGCTAATCCGCGGAAGCTATTTGCCGCACCATGTTCACAGGTACTTTAAGCGACGCTCGTGTTCATTCTGGACCTTAAGAAGGTTGGCGAGAACTTCGAGAGCATCTGTGACATCGCCGCCGGATCGTTCAAGACCCAAGATAACCCTGCGCTGTTGCTCCATGGACTCCTGGTTATGTTTTAGAAGTTCCTCCACCTCGGCTAAGACTTGCTCGTCAGTCTTTCGTTCCATACCCGTGCTCGATGTCGTTTGGTCGCTAATGATTCAATCTTAACCGAAGGATACATGACGGACATCACTTATTTCCGCATTCGTCTGATCCTAAGGGAGCGGGCGAGTTGCGGCGATGTTTAAACGTCAGTGCTTTATCGTTTGCATGCCACCCGTTCAAGTCTGAATAGGTTGTTGCCGCTTGCAACAACGCTTCAATTGCAGCAGTGAGCCGCTAGAGCTCTTGGTTGGTTGCGGCGATTGTGGCTTTCTCGATTTCGCCCTCCGGCCGTATGACAATGGCGATTTCGTCTGGCGCGCTTACCTGGCACCTAAAGCGGCGTTCGGCGTATCCTTGCACGGAAATGGCGAACCCCGAGCGATACTCAACACGCTCGGGGTTCTTGAGACAGCGCACCTCATGTCGCGTTCGGCGCTGCCTCCGCTCGCCATTGGACCAGTCGTGTCCAACGAATTCCAGTACTCCTGAGAATTAACGTTACGGCGGGCCAGCCGGCTACATCTGCTGCGGTTGCAACCGCACGCCTGCTTCGATGCCGCAGTTGCCGCAATGCACATTAGCGCTGTGCCGCCCCTGACAAGCCGAGGGCTTGGTCAGACACGGGATGTCAGCTTTCGTAGACTGATTTCGGCTGAGCCGAGCCCATTGTGATTACTGGGCGCGGCGGGCGTCGTCTATACCGCGTTCGCTTGTGCAAAGCCACTTTTTGGCTAGGCCGGCTACGCAATTTAGCCCCGACGCTGGGTTCCGATGGGGGTCTAACGAGGGGGGAGCGAACACCCGAGTGACCGTGGCAACAACTGCTTCGGTCGCTGGGGATGCTCTGGGCACAATCATGATCAGCTGTGAACAAAGTCCTGTTCACGTTGGCCTTAAGCCGACATGGAAGGGAAATTTCTGCGTGCTGCTCCTAATCGCCGTTGTCCTTGGCACCAGCATTCTTTTCTTTCACTAGAACGGCGAAGTCGCCGATCAAATTCGGCCAGTGGGTGCGCGCCGCGCGCCGGCGCACCCGCAAATTTGATGGATAACTCCGAGGCTCCACGGCGAGATAGCTGGCTCGACGTTAGACTGAGTGGTTGTGGAGCGGGGTATGTCGATTGCGGATACTTATCGGGCGATGTCCGATGATATAGGACGTGCGGCGAACGACGTTGATGACGAGGGCGTGCGGACAGCCTATATCGCCCTTGCTGAATTATGGCCGCAAGCATCGCACCGGGCGGACGGTTTTCCGATAAGCGTCGGTGAGCCTATGATTGCCAACTCCCAGAAGGCCGCAGATACCGCCGCCTAGGCCATGCGCCACAACTTCGCAGCTTGGGAAAGTCTGCTGCGACAGACCACATTTGTCCCCCGAGCGCGGCGTAGCCGCCGATCGGCGCTTGCCGAGTTCTTTCCCCAAAGCCAGCGCCTAACAGGCACTATCCTTACTACGAAGCACGCGCCCAATTCCGCAACCTTCCGGGCCACCGCTAATTTGACCGACGATCCGAGTTTGGCAGCCTACGTTCAGGTCACCGGCCAATGATAGCGACGAGCATGATTGCGACGCGCTCCGCCGCAATTCAGTTACTGCAGCACGCGCGTTGCCGCGTAGATCATAGAGGAATGCATGGGTAACGAACGAAAATGTGATAGGTCGCGCCAACCGGCACGATAAATGCCCGTGCACCCTCAAAGTAAGATGCCAGACGCAGGACGGTAATTGTGCAATCCCGAAGCAGGATATCCAATATTGTTTGTCACGGCCTGGCACAATTTGCTCTTGGGAAGAGATGAAGCCTGCGGTCTACTCGCCGACCGGCCTGCGCGGGCTCCGCCGATTTCGCCCACAGCCCGCTTTTGTTTAACGGGCCCTCCGGCTACAAAGATCGGTCATCCGACATGGGAGCAATGAAGTGGCCAAAAGATCGAAACGCCGCGCCTGGACAACTGCAGACGTTCGCACCTTAAAGGCGCATGCAAAAAGAAAAACTCGGGCGACAAACATCGCTCGGGCTTTGAAGCGCACCGAGAGCGCAACACGGCAAAAAGCATTCAGTATGGGGCTCTCTCTGGATTCGCGGTAAATATCGCCTCACCAAGTTCTATCGGCCGCATTCCGCAGGGATGCGGGGGATAGGACTGGTTTTGGGGGGAAACGGTAATCAGCTAACGGTTAGGCGGCTTGACCGCTCGTATAGCCCACGTCCCCTTCAATCGGTTGGGATCGGGGACCAACATTCGATTGGGTGACTGTTCCGTCCGCCGAAGGAACACCTGGTTGAGAACCGGATTCCGTAGACCCTAACGGCGCTTTCGAATTTACATTGTCCCGATGCGCTTGGGGCGCGGTCACAGAGAGCGACAGCCCTGCCTGCTTGAGCAATCCTACCGCAACGGACAATTCGTCATAGGCTTGCGACAAGCCATTTAGGTGGCCGGAGACGGCTTCCACTCGGTTGGCAAATCCCTTCAAGCTTGCGTCAGCTATTCTGGCGCGCTCAAGATTAAACCGGATTTCGTCCGAGAGACGTTCTTCAATGAGCTTCTGACTTTTGGATATTCTGTCTATCGTAATTCGTAACCGACTAATCTCGCTTGATTCAACATGGCGGTTGCGATCGTCGGCGCGATTGTCTAGCTCCCCAATTCGATCTTGCAATGTGTCGAGCCGCGTCTCAATTCTTCCTATCGCCTCCACCACGGCATTACCAATGCTGGTGACCGATTTCTTCGCGGAGTTGGCCGTGTCCGCAATGCAAGCAACGTCGCTCACGGCCGATTTCTTCGCGAAGTCGGCCGTGTCGGCAATGCAAGCGACGTCGTCGCGGATCGCGGTTAACTCGTCTTGAAAAGTTTGATGCTCTAACGCTATCAATCTTTGCAGGTTGGTGCAGGCAAGGCTCATCCGGTTCTGGCGTACAATCATCCAGCCTGCAAGAACCAGCGTCGCTACGACGCCAAGTGCAAGCTCGAATCCCCAAAAGTAGGAGAGGCTCAATTCGCGCCCCGAGCAATCTCATTTTATGAGACTCTACTCGACCTGACGCGACTCACAAGTAGATCATATTCGAAGTATTTACCCCCGGCAACACCAAGTGCAGGGCGCAGTGGCGGCCTAAATCTGGCTGGCACCCTACCGAAGACAGCTTCAGAATTTCCGTTACTCGTCAGTGAAAGTGGCTCGGGCGCCGCGTTTACGAGCCGGGCCATCAGCCAGAAAGAGCGGGACGGCTTGGTAACGCTATCTGCCGCTGGCGGTATCGCGCTGTCGCTCGGCTACTGCGAGTTCCAGATACAGCTTCGCGTTCTCAAGGTTGGCCTGATCTTCCGTCAGTTCACCGCGATCAATTTTCTGCGCCAATGCCAAACGCTTTTCGGCCAGGGCCTTTATGAGGTCCATGTAGCTGTAACTCACGGCGCCAAATGCCCGTATCATAGGAAGGTTAGAGCACTGCACCGACGCTGCGAAGCTTGGTAGCTCGCCGCTAAGGCGCTTGGTCCTGCATTCGTCGACGGCGTGCTCGGCTTCGTCGAGCGCCGCGCTTCGCGCGATCCAGCTCGTTGATGTTAGACCCTGTGATGACTGCGGACCACGCAGGGATGAAGGTGGCACGGCGGGCCGTGGCGCAATCGAGAGCAATACTTGCTTTTGGCTCACAAAAAGACTGAGGCACCGAGCCGGTGATAGCGGCCCGTTTTGAACGGCAGTATCCCTGTCGACGACGCTGTCAGGAGGTATAGCGGCCAAGCCCTCACGTTGCCGAACAGTCTCGCGAAGCACGCCACAAGGTGAAAGCGTCCCGAAGTTCCAATAGATCAGATAAACAAAAAGCGCCGCGACTCCGGCAAGGGTCTGAGCTGTTCGCATGGTGCAACCCACTGTCTCCACGCGCGGGAATCGCGGCCAAGCTTGACGTCAACTATCGTGCCGAGAACCAAGGCAAAATTGAGATGCCGCGTCACTTCCCACCTTGGCGGCTAGGTCAGACCCGGCTTTAAATTCGGAGACTGAGAACATTCTAGTCGGTAGCGGAAAGCGTGCCCGAGGCGCCCGTGGTTCGCATTGCAAATAACTCCCGTGGCGGCCGCTTATCGGCTATCAGAACGTGTCGCGTTCGCGGAGAGAAAGACCGTCTCCTTGGTGTTGGTGGTGGTCTCCAATCCCGCAAGTGGATCCTGGATATCGGGGCAGAGTGTCTTCTTGCGGTTAGGAATTCTGGCGCCGGGAGAGCAGCGTGACGTAGCCGCCATGCTTCTTTGCCGGTTCGCCAGTGCGGTCAGCTCTCGGCCCGCTTGCCAGATGGACGCCTTCCACGCGTTCGAAACTTGGCGCCAGCGCGCCGACTACTTGACGGTTACGACGGGCGTGCGTTCAGGCGCGTTGCGGGGTGCATTCTTTGCGCCAAATATGTGATCGCCGCACGATGGGGGTCGCCGTGATCGAACCGCTCGCCATCCTGGGACACCGCTCCATCGCTTGCGACTAAAAACATGTAAGTCTCGCCGGTTCGACGACTTGTCACGAAGATGTGGGGAGGATCGTATTTCGTCACTTCAAACATGGGCCACCCGCTGTTTAATTGGGATGGTCCGGTATTCCGAACCGGAAAGGTTAACTTTTCTTTACCACAAATTTGCCAACGACCCGGCCCTCTGTTTCGTGCATGGCATGTTCTATTTTGCCGTGAGCTGCCTCCAGCGACGCAGCCCTATCGAGATACTCCCTCGCTCGCGCCGTGAGACTCTCGGCCCACCGAAGATTACCATCTTCTTGTGCTCGTCTAGCTAGAGCAAGCCAGCGTTCCCCCTGAGCCCTCCACCGCGATGGATGCATTCCACGCGCTCCCCAGCGGAACCTGTTGCGCCGAATTGCTTCGTGGAAATTATCACAGCATTCTGGGTTTTTGGATTCCGAGACATTTGCGGCATGAGTTTTACTGTCCTAAAGTCGAGCCTTGCCGTAAGGGTCTTTAGCCCTCACACCTGATGAGGCTCATGGCAAGCGGCGAGGGGATGCAGCCATAATCCATGCTGCTGGCTGAACACCCGCACATTAGAAGTGGTCCGTAGGACTCAGCGGCTTCGGCCTACCGTCCCCAACATATAGTGCGGCAGCGCTCTCCTATTGAGCAAATCCCTTCTGAACGCCGTAGGTCGACGATCAAGCTATCGCCGATGCGTTCAGCAAGCCTCCGATCGCCAACCGCGTGACGAGCTCGGTCAGTTCATCCGTGAATGGCTCGTCGGTGTCGATGCTGAACGGCTCTTGCGCGAACAGCTCGCGATTCCGCACAAAAATGCTGCATTGGCCCATGAGCCAAATGGCCACGTATAGAGCGACCCGTTTCTGTGTTCCTGCAGGCAGGAATCGGCACACGACATCGACCGCAGTCGTTAGATAGGAGACCGCGTCCGTCGCCATGAACTTGAGAAAGATCTTGGTAGGATGGGCACTTTCCCAGGCGAACAGGCGGATGTAGCGGCTCATCTCGTCGCGAAATAGGAGCGGCCGCAATTGCTGGTACACGAAGCTTCGCAGAGCCTCCTCCCGGGAAAGCGACTTGAGCTTCCCCGGATCAGACCCGGCATGTTCTGTGAGCTTCTCGAACGCAGTTTTGAGGACTTCGAGGTATAACCCATCCTTGCTTTTGAAATGATAATTGATGGCCGCCTGATTGACGTTAGCTTTGACGACAATGTCCCGCACACTCGCGCCCTGGAAGCCCTTCTCAGCGAACAGGTGGACGGCGGCCTTGATAATGGCACTACGCGTATTTTCAGGCGGTCGGGTCATGAATTCCCGTTTAAAACGACTGTTTGAACTAAAGTCGTAATGCGTTGTCGCCCAAAACGCAACCACTCCGCGAAACGTCATTATTCGGCCTCAAACACATGTTTGAAATTCGAATGACTGTATGATATAAGCGTTTGAATGCACGTTGGAGGACTGCCATGCGCAACGATGATCGGAGATCTTCAATGCTGGAGCGAACATCGAGGTTTGTCCTGGAGGTATTACCATACCTGCTATCCGCTCTGATCGCGGCGGTCGTCCTGCCCGGGTTCCTCTATTCACAGTTTCAGGGGGCCAAGGTGACGCTCATGCCAAACGTCTCCGGGCTCGAAATGGTCCGGCGCGACCATACCGCGCCCGCTCCCGATCAGCTGTTATTGGGCCGGTCCACTGAAGCGGCCGAGGACAAGTTGGCGTCTCGTTAAAGACGAGGAGTTCGATGCGCACACGCGCACCAACCAATCACAGGAGAGTCCTGCCATGTCGCGCCATTGGCGAGCGGTTTCCAAGGTTATGCAAAAACGCGCGGTCGGCCTGTATGACGTCAAAAGCGAAGGAATGTTCCCTTACGAGACTTACTACGTCCTCGCAACCGACGACGAGCTCGAGCGACTCTACAATTTGAGCAGCAATCACGTAGCTGGCGACAATGCGCTATCATCCGATAGGGCGCATTTGCTCGAGCCGGTTTAGAGCAATCCGATATCCTATACCGTCTCGATGTCCAGTTTGGGTCTGAAGCGTCGAGTTGAGCTTGGAGCGACAGCCTTTGATGGGGCCAGCCAGCTCAGCGTGCGTGACAGAAAACTCTGATCGCCTTCACCGTCCGCCGCCGGCAGAAAGGGATCTGCAAAACATACCGCACCACTCGCTCTCGCTATTTGAGTTACGCTTTGTACAAGCCACGGCGCGCCGGCCGCATACACTACGTCACTAGGCGAAAGAGCAGGCAGGAAGTCCGTTGGTTCGCCCGACCGAACCGCGGCCGTGATGTTCTGGCTTTTTCGCACCGCTGGAATAATCATGACCCGTGGAAACCGAGCCAGTCTGCATAACGCCGGGATCATATATAACGACTCCATATCGCGGGCTCCTGCTATGACAACGAGTTCGCGTTTCGGCATCTCCCTAATTGCGGCTTCGGCTATCGCCCAAATCGGTGCAAATCCGGTACCGCTCGAAATCAAGACAAGTCGGGCCGCATGGTTGGGCCGAAAATACGCGGCGCCGAACGGTCCTTTCAGCCTTACCTGATGACCGACTTTGACCTCGCGTCCAAGTGCAGATGAAACACGTGCCCTTGGAAGTTGTCGCACGTGGAAGCGAACCAGGTCTGGGTTGGCGGGAAACTCCAGCGGCACTGTGGGACTATAGTAGCGCGGCGGATAACCGCGAAACGCCACTGACAGATATTGGCCGGGCAAGAATTCAAGCGGCGTGGCGCTGTGTATGCCGACCTCGAAAACATCGGGGGCAATATCGACGAGATCAACGATGCGTCCGGACACTTCTACAACTTCTGGCGTCGTTTCAACCACAATGGTGAGGTCTGAGATCACTCGGGTTTGGCATGCGTGGACAATATCAAAATCCTCTGTGGCGTCTCCCAGACAGCGGCCAGACACAACACGCACCCGGCATGTATCGCAATAACCGGACCGACAGTCATGCGGGAGGTCGATGCCATTCATCAACGCCGCATCGAGCAATAAGTCGCCCGGGTTCGCTGAAATGACATCACCATTGATTGTGACTCTGCAGACTTTCGACATTATTCCACCTCCAGACGTAGGGGCCGCACATGCCTTGTGTGCCGGATCTGCGCATGATCGAACGCAGCGACTCGCATGAATGTCCCGGTTTTGATCGGCAAATCGTAAGGGCTTCCGGTGTCCAGGCGACGCGTCACTTCGAGCGCCCATTGGCCAGCGGCCCAACGCGCGGCGCACCTCACGTCAGCGCGATCACCCGAATATTGACCGGAAATGACGACCCCGGGCACGAGCGTGCCCTCTGGGATCAGTCGATCGCGCTCCGGCGTAAGGGCAACCGAATCGTCCTCAGTCATGAACCAGCGAGCGGCTTCGCTCTCACCGTGGTCGGGATCGAGATCGACGCGACCCATCGCGGCTGTCATGGCCTCAACGGACGCCGGTAGCCGCCGCGGCACCACGCCTTCGGCGTAATTCCCGGCTTGGGTCAGCGCAAAGTTGTTCTCGTAATTTGCCGAGCCGGGATCTGCTTCGAAGCCGCCGTGATAAGGTGCCAAACCGTCAAGCTGCGCCGGCGTGGCTTGGGCCGGTGCGCCGAAATGATCATCGTCGCAATAACCCGAAGCGTTCGTACTGACTGCCTTCCATTCCCAAACGTCCGCGATCAGCCCCGGCCGTGTCGTGTAATGCAAGCCACGTCCCGACAGCGTCGGCGGCTCGTCAGGCAGCGGCCGTGCTCCGGCATGAAATGTCGTGTCACCAGCAAGTACTGTATCGAGCGTCGTCAATAAAACCGAGAATTTGTCTTCGTTGTAGGAGTGCTCATCGCCGTTTTCGAAACCGTCGTGGAGCAATTGCCACCCTCCGCTGACTTTGCGCAGTGGCAATTGCTTAAGAGAGCGGGTCGGATCATTCCAGACGAATAAAAAATACGCCCGCATGGCATCATGGACCGCCCGAATTGAAACTGTGGTTTCGCCAGTTCCCTGAAAGTTTCCGCCATTTTCCGTCTGGACATATAACGGCGTAATCGTTTGCCATATCGGGTCGGAAGTCTCGCCATCGATAACCGGAATTTTGGCTGCAGTGATGCGCGGAATATAGAGGGTGACGACAAGCTGCTTCTGCACCGTGAGAATACCGCCAACAACCACACTTGCAGTTACGCAGGCTATGACGAAAGCACTTAATTGAACCGCCGGCGGTTTGATCGGCGAACCGCGCACGCCCTCCTTTTTGGCCGAGCGCCGCTGCCGTCTTGCTACAATCGTGTCGGCACCGACCTCCGCACGGTGGGACACTTGCGGCCTTTCCTCGGTGGAGGAATGTCGAGCGAATGCCGGGCTGGGATCTGCTAGTGACGCTGCGAAGACAGATTGGCGCGGTGCCAACGACGGGCTGGGTTGCTCGTCGAGCAATGCGAGCATATCGGCCAACTCGAATTTTCGCGATGCCGGAACGTGTCGTGTCGGGCGAACAATACGCAATAATTGCGATGCTCCTCCGAATTGCCACTGGAAAATGAGATGCAGAACGATATAGGCCAGGATGAACCACAGCCCGAGCCAATGCATCTGCACCATGAAGCTGTTGGCATATCCAAGATAGAGCAGCGTTCCGGTCACTAACTGCGAAAGCATCACCAGAAAGAACAGCCAATAGAGGCAGATGTTGATAGTGCCCCATCTCGCGTAGGGACGCCCGAGCAGTCCCCGCAATCGCACTCTGTCGAGCCGAAGACGCTGTCGAAGACGAAGCCGCCGCACGTACAGAATATAAGCGATGCTAACGCCGATGAGCACGGCAGCGGATTGCAGATGATCGGTCCACACCGCGGCCTCGGGAAGAACCGGATCGAGAAGGTTGATCCAGGTGCGACCTGGCGCTTCGGTCGCAATCCGCAACCCGGTCGCTATCGCAATCGCAAGCGATCCGACCAACAGCCAATGAAAAATAACCGTGCCGTAATCTGTTCTCTTCTTCGCGCCCTTTTGCCCCACTTCACACCCCCAAAATAATAATTGTTGCGGAATCGCTTTCCTTCCCGGCTGGCAGACGTTTTCATGCCCTTGCAGATTACGCCGTCCCAATGTCCCGACGTGGGTAACGACCTCCATTCAATTGGATTGTTCGCCGTTCGCTGCTCGACCGAAGGCACGCGAACACGCGCCTCCGCGATCGGGCTTCGGCAAGCACCCGAGAGACCACAATCCGTTAAGCTGATCATGCGGCTCGCCCGTCGCCTTACTTTTGAGCAGGAGTTAAACGCCCAGTCCGAGAAGCGTCGCCTCGCATTTTGTTCAGTCTCTGACGCAATTGCGAGACTGGCGAGCCAAATGTGTGATCATTCGCTGGTGGATCGATGGCACACTCACTTCAGCGCAAATTTGGCGTCAGATGCGCTCGGAACGCCAGATCATATGTATTTTGACGAATGACCATTCATCGCTCCGACTTCGATTGAACACAAAACAATTCGTGGCGCGGTGTCGGCGTAAGACAGAGGCACGTCGCAAATATCGCGTTGCTGAGTCTCGTCGGCTTTTCGTCGAAATTCCGTCGCGTTTCAAATGAAGTCTCGCGATCGTTGGCACTTGACGACTGCGCGACACGAAGACGGCACCACATTTGTAAAATTTAAAGGCGAGACGGGGCATGTCGAGTTCTTCGCCTGACAATCTTGTCACCCGGCAATTGCGCGCCTGCGGCCGTCGGCTGTGCGCAGTCGCCGTTTTCAGCGGCGTGATCAATTTTTTGATGCTGACAGGATCGCTCTACATGCTGCAGGTCTACGATCGCGTCCTGCCAAGCCGCAACGTGGCGACGCTTCTGGGCCTCTCGGCGATAGCGCTGGCGGCCTATATTTTTCAAGCTTATTTCGACGCGGCACGCTCAAGGATGTTGTCGCGAATTGCGGCGCTTTTTGACGTTGGCCTGGAGCAGCACATCTATCTGGCAATCGCAACGCTGCCGCTACGTGGAGCCAAGGCGATCATTGCGCAGCAGCCGCTGCGGGATCTCGATCAGATACGGACGTTTATGTCCGGCGCGGGACCCACGGCCTTTCTCGACATGCCATGGATACCAATATTTTTAATCGGGCTTTTTGTTTTTCATCCAGTGATCGGCGTAGTGGCCATGCTTGGAGCCGCGACGATTATCGGCCTTACAGTGACGACAGAACGCCAATCGCGCGCCGCAGGAAGATTTGCGATGGAATGCAGCGCACATCGGCAGGTGCTCGCGGATTCCACGCATCACAATGCCGATGTCATTCGGGCACTCGGGATGACGGCTCGCTTTGTCACCCGCTGGTCGGAGGCAAACCAGCGCTACCTCGGGCAAAATATCGAGATTGCTAAAGTCTATGCTAATTCGGGCGCCATCGCACGGGTTGTGCGCTATGCGTTGCAATCAGCCATCCTTGGGATAGGCGCCTATCTTGTGATCAACGAACGAGCGTCGGGCGGGATCATGATTGCATCCTCGATCATGATGGGCCGCGCCCTGGCGCCCATTGAAATTGCCCTGGTCAACTGGAAACAATTGGTTGCAGCCCGACAAGGGATCGACAGGCTTCGTACAATCCTGACCGCGGTGTCGCCACCAGCCGCGGTCGCGGTCGAATTGCCCCGCCCCAAATTGAGCCTTTCGGTCGAAGACATCACCGTCGAGGTACCGGGCACCGAGCGCGTCGTGCTTTCCGGCATTTCGTTCAAATTGTCGGCCGGCACCGGCCTGGCGTTGCTCGGTGCAAGCGCAGCCGGCAAATCCTCGCTGGTACGTGCATTGGTCGGAGTTTGGCCGGTGACAAAGGGTGCCATCCGCCTGGATGGCGCAGCCTTAGACAACTGGCACCCGGACGGACTCGGACGCCACATCGGCTATCTGCCCCAGGACGTCGCCCTGTTTGACGGTACTGTTGCAGAAAATATCGCCCGCTTCGATGCGGTGGCCACGTCGGATGCCGTTCTTGACGCGGCGCGGCTCGCCGGCGCGCACGAGATGATATTGTCGTTGCCGGATGGCTACACGACCCAACTCGGTGAGCGCGGCTCAGCGCTTTCAGCTGGACAGCGTCAGCGCATCGGACTGGCTCGCGCGGTGTTCGGCAACCCCTTTTTTGTCGTTCTTGACGAACCAAACGCCAATCTCGACCACGACGGCGAAGTGGCGTTGATCAAAGCAATTCAAATGCTCCGGCAGAACCAGAGCATCGTGGTCATGGTGTCACACCGTCCTGAAGCGCTGGCTGCTCTGAATTTCGCGATGGTATTGCGCGAGGGTCGCATGGCTTCTTTTGGGCTTCGCGATGAATTGTTCGCTCAGGTCGCCCGATCCGCCAAGATTAGCACCGCGGACAAGTTCAAGCCGGGCCCGACGCCAACGCAGCCGGGCCGCACAGCAGGCAGCGCGCTGTCATGACTACGATCGAATTCACCGGTGCGGGCCACGCCGCGGACAGGCGTCCTTCGGGACGACGGAACGTGACTGCCGGACTGCAGGGTGAGGCGCTCATAATTGAGCTGCGTAGTGCAAAATCGACCCTTGACCGGCGCCGCCGCGCGAATCTGCGCAAAGAGACTCCACCCCGGCCGCCGCCAAGCACAAGTCCAGAGCTGTTGCTGCACCAATCCCCGCGATTGCACGAACGGCTCGATCAGTTCGATCGCAGCTTGCTGCAGGAGCCTGTTCGTCCCAAGCACAACGATAGCGAACTGCATTCTGGCAGTGATGACGCCGAAAAGCCGATAAGCGTAGCCATTCTGGCCGCCAGCTTGCGAGCGCTGCGAACACACCTCACATGGCTTGTCAGCGGCGGCTCGGATGACATCGCCTCATCCGGAAGTTTTGCCGACCGGATCATACTGACCCACGACAATCAATTGAAAGCGGCATTGCGAGTGCTCGTTCTGAGTACCGCTGTCATCGGAGGTTGGGTCACGCTGGTCCCGCTTTCAGGCGCGGTGGTGCTGCCTGGCAAACTCGTGGTCGAATTGAGTGTGAAGAAAATCCAGCATCCGAATGGGGGCGTGGTAGCGACGATTCCGGTACAGGACGGTATGCACGTGAACGCCGGTACCCTCCTCGTCCAACTCGACGAAACGCAGGCCCAAGCCAATGAGCAGCTGGTGGCAGATCAGCTCGATCAAGTTCGTGCACGCATAGCGCGGCTCATTGGCGAACGCGACGGATTAAACGGTCTCCAACTTTCGAAACAGCTCGCTGATCGGATCAACGATCCCGGCGTGGCCAAGCTCGTAGCGGCGGAAACGGCGCTGTTCAATGCTCGCCTGAACGCACGTCAAGGTCAAAAACAGCTCTATCAAAGCAACATTCGTCAGTTCAATGAGCAGATTGACGGTCTCAACGCCGAGATCCAATCCAAAACTTCCCAGATTGGTCTTATCGCGACAGAGTTGACGGGCGTCCAGGAGCTCTACGCCAAGGGGCTTGTGCCCTTAACGCGGATGACGACGCTACAGCGCGAATCCGCTCGCCTCGAAGGAGAGCGTGCAGAACTAACCGCCACAATTGCCGCCACCAAAGCCAAGATCGGCCAGACCCAGCTGCAAATTACCCAAATTGATCAGGACTTTCGGTCCGAGGTTATGAAGGATCTTCGCGAAGCGCAGGATAAGGAAGCCGAACTCACGGAACGGAATGTGGCGGCCGCCGATCAACTCAACCGCACAGAGATTCGCGCCCCCACATCTGGAATCGTTCACCAACTGGCGGTCCACACCATTGGCGGCGTCGTTCGACCCGGCGAGGTTATCATGGAAATCGTTCCCGATACCGATGCTCTCGAAATTGAGGGCCACCTGCCGCCGAATGAGATCGATCAGGTTGAGGTCAATCAACGCGCTTTCTTGAGATTCTCGACCTTGGATCGGCAAACGATGCCGGAAGTCGCCGGCACCGTCACATATATATCGGCCGACCTGAGCCATGACGAACAAAGCAACGCCAGTTTTTACACGGTGAAAATCGAGCTGCCGAACGGTGAACGTCGCCACCTCAATGGCATGACTCTGATCTCCGGCATGCCGGTCGAGATCTTCCTACAAACCGGAAGTCGCACAATGTTGAGCTATTTGCTCAAACCGATCACCGACCAATTTCATCGCATGTTCAACGAACCCTGAGGTTAAAACTACGCATCAAGCGGGTGGCGCGGACTATCGCGGCATCCGACCCGTCCAATAAATCACAACAAGGCAAAACCATTGCCGCCTGATCACCTCGCTGCAGCCATCTTTGCTGGTTCCAATCAAACAGGTGCGGCAACGAGGGGCAGCGCATGATGACAATGAATCCATAGGAAGGGTTTGAGACGCAATGGAATGACAGCGTAAGCCTAAGGGCTTTGGCAAATGACCGCTTGAGCTCGGGCGTCAACACAGGAGGGCACGAGATGGTTACGGTTCCAACAACGATCCGCGATACCGAGGGGCTTGATGGCATATCAATCACGCAACCGGGCAATGCCTACGCGACCACAATCGAAAGCGCCCTGAATACGTCCACCGATCTCGCCCAGGCCGGCGCAGTTTTCAATGACGCGGTTCGCCTCTCGGAGGGCGGCTTATGGAGCGGCTCCACGACAGTTGAGGCCGCGAGCGCCGACAATCAACAGCCCTACGAACCCATGTACGTGCAAGACATCAACGCCGTGCAGGCCGATGTCAGCGCCATGCTGGCAAATCCGAGCACGATCACTGTTGGTGGTCAGGCTATTTCTGATCCGGCGCTAGCCGGCGAGCTTGCCGAAATTCAGGGTCAACTGGCGACCCTGGCCCACGAGGCCCCGCTCTCCGTCGGAACCAGTGCGGCGGCGGAAGCGGCACAAGGCACCATCGCTCTCACGCAGCAAACGATCTTGGGAGAAGTGAATGGCGACGCGACCCTGGCAACGGCGCTCAATGGCACAGCTTATCAGAGTGCTACCGGCTTTACCAATGTTGGCTTCCAACAGCTGCCAACGGGAAGTGATACAGCTGCGGCCCTTGGCGCGGCTGAAGGGACCGCTACTGCGCCCCCGACCCTTGCGGAAGTCGGTGCAGTCTTTAATGCGGCCAACGATTTGTCGGCGGGGGGGCTGAACGCAACAAACCTCACAGAGTTCAACACTGATATGCAGGCGGTCGTGACCGGCCTGACCAATATTGTCAACAATCCGGCTGCGCTTGCTGCCATTGAGGCCAACGAGCAAGCTGGCACCTCACCACAGGGACAGACACTGACCGCTCAACAAGAGCAAGCGCTTACAACCGTGCATCTCGAGACCCTACTCAATCAAGCCGAACTTCAGGTCAGCAAGTTCGATGGGATGTATGCCACCAATCCCAATGACGCGGCGCGTTCGACGAATGACAACATGCTCGACATGGTCGATATCGTGAACAACGATGCGGCCTTGGCCGCGGCAGCAGGGGACGTTTCGGTCGCAAACAATGGCGCGCAACCGAACCAGGCGTTTGGCGCCAGCACGGGTGGATTTGGCGAGTTCCCGGCTTACCTCAATGGCGTTGGCGGCGTGAACGACCATGGTGGCACGATCCTTCAGTATCAGGACAACCAAGCGCAAACGAATTTCTGGTCGCAATTCATCGCCGAGGCGAACCAGTTGAACAACACGCTTGACGGCATCGCCAATGGCACCGTCAATCCGACCACTTCCGAAATCCAATCGTTGATCACTCAAGTCAACAATTATAACGAGTTCGGGGCGACCTTCACCGGCTCGCAAGGCGGTGTCTTTGACGATCGGTTTGACAACGAACTGCTCTCCGGAACCCTCAAGACCGACTCTGCGAATGCCGTCGCCGGTCTCCAAAGCGTTGAAGCCAATGGTCTCAACGCCACCAATGCTGCACAACTCGTGGCAGCGGGCGTCGGTTTCGTAGCCGACGCAAATGACGTTGCTGGCAACAATCTCCCAACCGGTGGCGGAGCCTATGTCGGTAGCGCGACGACCATTCCCGGTGCGACCACTACGGGCGCTGCTACGGTCGGCACCACGGTGCCTGTGTCCGGCGCGGTCGACGGCAACGACAATCCAATAAACACGCCAGTTAACGGACTGGCCAATAATGGATATGGCTCTTCAAACCCAAATCCGAACGATCACACCCTGGGATCTGAAACGACGGGTCCTGTTGCTCAAAACGGCTCCGGATGGAGTAATGGCAGCGGCAATGGCATCGGCAACGGTAATGGCAATGGCGCCTACCTGAACAATGGAAGCCACTTCAATACTGGCGATGCCAACCACAGCAACGACAGCTCCTTTACTGGCGATCATCAGTTACAACTGGCTCATAATCACTTCGAACTGATGTGGCACCATGCCTGATTGAGCTAAGCGTCGTCGCTACTACAGGCGCCGGGGTTATATCCGGGGCCTGTGGCAGCGCGTTGTCTTCGACGCTACGAAAACCGCCGAAAATGTACGGATGGGCCTGTGAATCCAGAGCATCGTCGGACGTATTGGTCGACCTGTCCCCAAATTTGCCCGCAAACGGGTGGCGCCGCGCAGTGAATGCTGCGGACCTTCTATTTAATCATGGGCGTTGCGCGGCGCGCCATCGCGGCGAATCTCGCGGAGGTCCGAATCAACCATCTCACGAACCAATTCGTCGAATGAAACCTTGTGATGCCAGCCAAGCTTTTGCCGCGCCTTACTGGGATCGCCGAGCAGCGCGTCGGTTTCGGTGGGTCGAAAGTAGCGTGGATCGATTTCGACAAGGACGCGACCGTCGCGCGCATCAAGCCCCTGCTCTGTCACGCCGGATCCGCGCCAGTTGATTTTTATGTCGACGTGGGCAAAGGCCTTCTCGACAAACTCGCGAACAGAATGCTCTTCACCGGTGGCCAGGACGTAATCGTCGGGCTCAGGCTGCTGCAGCATAAGCCACATTCCCTCTATATAGTCTCTGGCGTGACCCCAATCGCGTGTGGCAGCGAGATTGCCGAGGAATAGTTTGCTCTGGAGGCCAAGCTCGATTGCCGCCACCGCACGTGTGATCTTCCGGGTGACGAATGTTTCGCCGCGCGTCGGCCCTTCGTGATTGAACAGAATACCGTTTGAAGCATGCATCTTGTAGGCTTCTCGGTAATTGACTGTGATCCAATACGCATAGAGTTTGGCCGCGGCGTAAGGCGACCGCGGATAAAATGGTGTGGTCTCGCGTTGCGGAATTTCCTGAACCAAGCCGTAGAGTTCCGAGGTGGAGGCCTGGTAAAAGCGCACCTTGTTTTCAAGCCGAAGGATGCGAATGGCTTCCAGCAGGCGCAACGTACCGAGGGCGTCGGCGTTCGCGGTATATTCGGGCGTCTCAAACGAGACGCGCACATGGCTCTGGGCCGCCAGATTATAGATCTCGGTGGGCTGTACTTCTTGGATGATGCGAATGAGATTTGTCGAGTCCGTCATATCGCCATAATGCAGGAACAAGCGCACCTCATTGCCGTGCGGGTCCTGGTACAAATGGTCAACGCGAGCGGTATTAAGCGACGACGATCGCCGCTTGATGCCATGGACAATGTAACCTTTGGAGAGCAGCAACTCCGACAAGTAGGCGCCGTCCTGCCCGGTCGCCCCCGTGATCAACGCCACGTTCTCTGCCATGCATCATCCCGACCCAGTCGCCGCCGCGGTTAATGGAACCGCGCTCGTAGCCCCATGAAAACGCTGACGGCGGACAACTCGTGTTTTCCGATAGCGTCGCCCGTGCCACAAACGCCCGACAGCCACAGTGTTAAACGAATGCAACGACTGTTGGCGGCAACCCCTTCACCTGTCAAACCATAAAGCAATAAACCATTAAAATTTCAGCACTTTACGAATTGATGGGGCTGGGTCGCACTTGCTGTCGCCCCCATGCGGCAAGGCGGAGGCCCACAGCGCCAACAAGTAGCATGGCAAACGGCACATAGCTCAGTGGATATTTGTCGAGCCCGTCCGCCTGCAGCGGGATGCGAATGAAATCGACGGCGAAAACCAGCATGATGTAGTTGAGGGTGATCTCCAAACAGATGCGCCACAACCGCGGTCCTAATGCGTCGCGAAGTCGCGGCAAGGAGAACAGCGCCAGGAGATAAGTGCAAACGATGCCGGCCCAGAAGAATAGCATTCCTCCGATGCCGCCCGGTGTAAGGTAAATAATCCAAACAACCACGCCAACGTGGACAACCTGCGCCGAAGCGAAAGCGAGGCCAAAATCTCGGCCGCGACGAGCCACACCGGCAAGACGCGGCCCAAACAGCCTGGCCATTGGGCCTCCAGTATAGGCTAGCCAAAACAGCACAAACGACCATCGGGCCGTTAACCGCAAAGCAATCGTAGTGCCCCGTTCTCCGATACCGAATATCGCAAAGGCCGTCGCCGCCAATGCAAATGCCACGACAAAGCTCACTTTGACCCACGACGACGTCGTTGCCGGCCAGTTCAAGCCAGGAAATTTATGGCCGCGGCGCTCCGGCACCTCAACCGATATGTTCATTCTTGTCACCGACTTCCGCTTGTCTCCGGATTCGCCGGACTTTCCTCGATCTTCGAACCAGCGACCTTGTCCTCTCTTTGGGCCGCAGCGTATTGTAACGATTGAGCAGATAATAGCATAATAGCCAAATCACAACCGTAAGCCGGCATCGACGGGAAGGTTAGGATTTTGACCAACTGACGACGCCCACCCGATCACGATGTACGATACGCCCGCGTGGTCACCGTACAGGCTCGGTGAGCCATTCGATTGCGGTCGTGCGGAGTCTGCAGCGCGCCTTGATCCAAACGGCGCTTGTCTCGGTTCCAGGTTGCTGCAGCCATGGCGGAGGGTTTCGCCCCGATCATTGCCACGGCGTTGACGGCTTATACCGGCGGCACCTGCATCTTCGGTCCGAACGATTCGACCGTCGTCAGGGCAAGGGTGATGGCGGGCTCTCTTAACTGCCCACGTTCCAGACTAACCGCTCTCTGGATGCTTCGAATGGATGAGATTTTAGACTTTTTGGTTATTATTCCAACCTTCAGACGGCCCGATTCCTTGCGCGCGGCGATAACCAGCGCGCTACATCAATCGCGCGTTACAAAGGAGATCATCGTGGTTGATGACTGTCCTAATGGATCAGCAGCGGAAGTGGTGGCGGCTTTCCCTGAGGTCGTCTATTTGAAAAACCCGAAGCCGTCGGGTGGTTGGCCCGGCAGAGTTAGAAATTTTGCGATCAATTTTTCTCGCGAAAAAAGCATCAAGGCACATTATGTGCATTTTCTCGATGATGACGACACGGTATCGAACGAATTCTATGCTGTGGCAAAGGAATCCCTTGAGCAACACCAGAATGTCGGCGTCGTTTTCGGGGTAATGCGGCCATTCGCTGCGGCCTCCGACGACCCCGAACAGCAGAAACGACTAGAACTCCAACTACAGGAGGTCCGCAGCTGGCGCGTCAGGGTCACGCGCTTTCCCTGGTTATACCAACAAATCGGCACTAGCTTCAAAGGCGAGGCCGTTACGCGGTGGCTGTTTGACCAGCATGCGACATTCGGTCCCGAAATGTTCTTGTGCAGCGGTGCCGTCATACGCCATCGGCACGTCCTGGCGCTTGGCGGATTCCCGGATGTCCGCTTAACGCAAGATTATTGGTTTTATACAGAGGCGATACGAAAATTCGGCGTTCTTTTTCTCAAAATGGAGGTTATCGGCTATGGAGTCGGTCACCCCGGCGCGATGTGGAATACATTCTATCCAGACGAAGCGGCCAGGGCCGCGCATAAGGCTGAGTGGATGCAGGAACTCAGACTGAGACGGAAGAAACTTCAAGCTGAAATGGGCACGCTACGTTACTATGCACGGAAACTCATATTTTACGCGACACACATTTGCTTTACGGGCATTTTAATACCCGTGCTTAACCACCGGGGTTATTTCACGGAGCTCGATCGCCTCATCACTCCAGCCCAATTCGCGAATAAGGCCGCATCTGAGGTGCCAAAAGTTGGAGGACGGCATAATTAGGAGTTGAGATCCACGCTCCAAGAAATTGACCGCGAACTCCTCGTCGGGGCTGCCCGATCGTCCTCTCCGGCATCGTCGCAGATTTTAAGGACCACTGACGACTTGGGAAGCTTGGAGCTGCGGCCTGCTTTACCGGATTCCGATGCCGCCTCAGCCGAAACCAAGAAGGCATCGCCACGTTTCGGCGCCGATCGCGGGCCGGCCGCGCTACGGTTGACCAGCTCGCCGAGCACGCCTGCTCCTCGTTCTTGTCCTCGGGGGAACCCACCTAAAGCGGCGGCTATGCGTCCGATCGAGGAACTCGTGTAACCACAAAATCCCCGTGGTTATCATCCAGCCCCGTACTGAGACGGATTCTCTTCTGTTTTCATTGGCTTATGTCAAACTTTCAAAACGTGTTGGAAATCAATTTTGCGATGAAGTGCCTGGGCAATAGTAGCGTCAGTGATTTTGGCGCAGATCATCACTGAACCGGCTCTGCGACCGCAATAGCGCAAAAACTCAGGGAACGGTGCCATGCTCAAACTCGTTCATCGCAGTTGGCCGCCGGTCGTTTTGGCCATTGGATTCATTGCAACGTTGGCTTGGCTAGGTTTTTTCGGGTTCGCTCTTTTCAAGCTCACTCGTGTGGTGTTCTAGGCCCAGACTCATTAATTCGCCATAGGGGGAGCGGCGACGAGACTGACCGAGGCCAGCAGAGCAGGACCAGGCGACCAGTGACGTGTAGATTGTCTCCTGACTGCACTGCGCAAACGCGAAAAAAGCGGCCGCACGATCGCGAAATCCAAAATCGTTGGAGATCAGGCTCTATCTCTGGAGATCAGGGCTGGTTTGGAGATCCGGCCTGATCTGGAGATCGGGCTCTTTCTCTGACTCCCGATCCAATACAAGGTCGTCCGCTTGCCAGAGCAACCATGTCATGACCAAAACAGATGGCGTCAGAGTGAAAAACATCCCCATGAGAAAGAATTGCATGCGTCCCCCGACACACCGGGTACCCCCCCAATTTGTGCCCGGCGAAGTTTGAAATGGCGAGCCGTCGTTACTCGGGCGTATCGATCAGGCTAGATATGATTCGAGGCAAAAAGGCAACGCCCAGATGGATGGCTTTTCCACAATATCCACGCTGTTAGACTCCAAAGACGGGCGCAATCGGATAATTCCCAATTTTGAACAAAGTTCCCGTGCACATCGTCAAGGGACGCGAGTTCGGTGGCTTCCTTTGGCGAACAAAGGGAGTGGACGTGTGAAGTCTGTGGTGAAAGACACGACCGCATGCCTAATGCAATCGGGTGCTCCGGAACAATCCTCAGCGAACCGGGCCTGGCCGACCGAACTAAGCTCGCACAGTGTGCTCGGCAGTGCCGTCGCTTTGGATGAATGGCCGAATCCGGTCATCGCCCAGCAATTCTTCAAAGTATGCGATCGTCCGAATGAGACCATCGGACAAATTTGTGCGCGGCGCCCACGACAGAACGTCATGCGCCTTGGAGATATCGGGACGGCGCTGCCGAGGGTCATCCTCCGGCTTCGGCCGATGTACGATACGCGAACGTGATCCAGTGAGTTCGATCACCAACGATGCCAATTGCAACATCGTAAACTCTTTGGGGTTTCCAATGTTTATCGGTCCGATGACATCATCGGGGCTATTCATCAGGCGAATAAGGCCGTCGATAAGATCATCGACGTAGCAAAATGAGCGGGTTTGCAGGCCATCGCCAAAGACGGTGATGTCGCGTCCGAGCAATGCTTGAACAATAAAGTTCGATACGACCCGTCCATCATTCGGGTGCATACGCGGCCCGTAAGTGTTGAAGATGCGAGCAACTTTGATGCGCAATCTATGCTGACGCCAATAATCGAAGAACAGCGTCTCGGCGCAGCGTTTTCCCTCATCGTAACAAGAACGCGGTCCGATCGGATTTACATGCCCCCAATAGCCTTCTGTCTGTGGATGTACATCTGGATCACCGTAGACTTCCGACGTTGACGCCTGGAGGATCTTGGCACGCAAACGCTTTGCCAAGCCCAGCATGTTGATCGCGCCGTGCACGCTGGTCTTGGTCGTTTGCACCGGATCATGCTGATAATGAACAGGCGATGCAGGACAGGCCAAATTATAAATCTGGTCGGCCTCGACGTAGAGCGGAAATGTCACATCGTGGCGCAACAACTCGAAACGAGGATGGCCGAACATGGCATCGATGTTGCGCCGTGTCCCGGTGAAGTAATTATCGACGCAGATGACGCTTGCTCCCTCCTTGATCAGCCGTTCACACAGATGGGACCCAAGGAAGCCAGCTCCCCCCGTCACCAGAACGCGGTTTTCGAGATGCATGGGTGAATTCCGATCCAGTATACCTTCTGCCCCACATAATTATGGGAACAGTCACCGCAATTCGATATCGGCGCCAGGAAGTCCGAGCCCAACACTCTCGATCCGGCGTTCGATCCGCCCGTCGGAGGCCATGCGATCGAACCAAAGCTTCCGCATGGAACGGTCGACTAGACAAGCACTTGTACCATTTCCGGATTGGGGTTCAATGGTTAACCCTATGGTATCCTTAACTGAGCTGCGTGGCAAAATTGCAATGCGATTTTGCTGGTGTGTACCGCGTGTCACCTAAGCGTCGTGCCTGACAGGGACGATGTTCCACGTTCGCCGTCAATGGTTTTGCCGGGCGGCGGCAGATGCGGTTTCCATCTCGCGGTCAGCGGAGCCGGCGGACTTCGTCTCGACGCAGGCTTAGAGATTCTACTTGGGCGTTCGTAAGGCGGCGATTTGTATGCTGGACCGCCCATGATGGAACAACGTGAAGCTGCACAGCCACGATCGCCTCTTTTGGCGCCGTAGCTGCGGCCCAATACTGAGTCAGATCGCCCATCATCGCGGCCACGACGTAGGCGCCGCGTGCGTTTTCATTGTCCATGACTTTGAACTAACTAATTTGCGCGCTTTGCTGGCGCAACTCGGCTTTCATGTCGTCGTTAACGGCGGCAAGTCGTTAACGGCGGCAAGAGGCACGCCGCAGTCAGGGAACGTCGCGACGAATAACGGAGAAGTCCGATGTCGGCCGCGAGCCAACTATGCAAGCGCGCGCTCATAAACCAGCCACGCTGCGCCCTCTCTAGGCACAAACTCTTGATCACAATCCTCGCCGCACGTCGGAATAAATCCCGGAGCGGTCTGGCGCCGAATAATTCCATATTCGGAGTGACAGCGCGGGCAGCCGAATTTTTCGACCGCGCTTGATGGGGCGGATCCGCTTCCCGTGCCGCATTGGAGAGTGCGTTGGAGCGCTTTTCTGTCGGTCACTGATGCCACCATTAGCCGGAAAACGCCAAGCGGAACGGAGCTGTGAACCGGGCTCGCGTCCCGCTCCCCTCCCCGACGTCAAGCCGATATTGTGCCAGCGACGTAAAGGCCGGCTTAAGGCGGGGTGATCGGCACTGTGGCGACGTAACGTTAATCCAGTCGAACCCTGGATTCGCTCCGCCACCCTAGGTTATGTGTTGACCGGGGCCGTGAAATGCTGAGGGACTATCTGTTGAGAAACAAGTGAGCGAACGTAGTCTTGAGCGTGCAGAAAACAATTGGCTGCTGCTTCACATCGCAATTGCCATTATTGCCACCTTCAGTTCTGTTACCGTGCTGTTGTGGCTTTTGACACGGGTGATCAGCTTTCCCTAGGCGAGCCGTTGCAATGGTCGAGCGCCCGCGGCGGGCGCGAGCGCTCGTGAATTGTGATGAAGTGAGGTTAGCAGTTGAGAATGATCCTCGATCATCCTCACTACCGCCGCCAACAAAAACACATTGCCGCATTTGTTTGCCAACGCCTCTGAAAGGCTAAGCGTTGGCTAAAATCGCGCCTCGGACAAGCGACGGCCCGCTCCCAAGCCTACCGCTCAGGCCGCGCCCTATGATGATGCCTAGCCTGGGATTCGTGTCTAAGGCGTCGGGTGAATATTGCGCGTGCCGGTTCTGTAGCGACCAGCCCACATAGATCGCATTCATAGATTTCTAGGTGAAACAATAGGCCGAACACCGATAGCGTGAGCCGCGCTGGTTCCGGGCATTAGAACAAAGCGGAGGCGACCCTGGGTGAAGCACCGGAGCCCTCTTCCTAGCGCAAGGCCGCAATTTCCAAAACTTGAGCGCTCGGCGGAACTGAAAGAATGACTCCGCACTCTTTGCAATCGAACTTCCTGCCGTGCAGACGGGCGCAATCGATTCGGACTTACCCGCGGGAAAGGCGGTTATGCTGCTTCTCCGAGCACGGAAGTTGCCTTACGCTTGCCGTTGCGATCGGCCCCGACCGCAAAACTGTAGGCATCGCCGGAGCGTAGCGTAGCCCCGTTGGCGCATCAATCTGGAGGACCGCCTCACGATTTTATCTACCGAACTCGTTTCACCGACATATTTTCTGCTTCTGCAGCGCCAATTTCGGAGATAGCAAACAACTAGCAAGCGTTGGCTCGGAAGGCAGTCCGACGAGCCGTGTCCGTGCCGTTGTCGGCGCGCGTTCTAAACCAGCCGCGATTGCTGCTGTCACGGCATCGCAAAAATCTTGGTTCATTTTTATATTTTGACGCTCAGATTTTAGAGCCTCAGACCACAGCGTTGTGTATTCATCCATTGTGCATGCCCTCATGTTCGGCAACGCAAACTCGAAAATCGGCGCGCCAGGCATTCGAGCAAGCGCCGTCGACAAAATCCACTTCGCTGTTGAATTAACGCTAATCAGACCGCGGCTCGAATTTGGCGTTCGTATCCTTTCTCGCTCCATTCAGGCCGGACTGTCTTGTTCACTGAGGGTTCATCGGAACTGCAATAATTTCATTGGCCAGCTGGGGCTTTGGGGGCGCAGGGAGTTCCCAAATGAAGAGACCCCTACTGATGATAGTCCTGATCGCCTTTGTACTCGTGACCGGCGGCGCTATGGCGGTCATGAACGACGCTTGCAAGCCGCCCGGCACCAAGCTGCGCGCAACTAGCCCCCGGGGGGTTCGTGCGTTAGCGGAGTGGATCAGGCGCGAAAATTGTCGTAAAATGCTCAGGCTCGCTGCATCCACCCCGGGCGCCCCGATTGCGTGCCCGGCACCAGATGTGGCTGGCGCCGGGAATAAAAGGCTCCTTTCGCACGAACCTCCGCGATTGGGGCCTTTTTTATTTCGTGAGGCCCGGTTCATTCACGCGCAGGCGCACGTTCCAAGCAAGGCCCCCACAAGTCACTCGTCAGAAAATCTCCCGATAGTCCGGGTCGCTCCTGCCACTTCGACAAAAGAAAAAGCTCCGACAACGGGTCAGAGCTAAGGACTTCGGAGGGAGGACGCGGTGCCATGAGGGGCACCTACAATTGAAAGCGCGCCTGCCCCTTCCGCCGCGTTACACAAAATCGTGCGTTGAATGTACTCGGTGCAGTTCCTACTTTCGTTTAACAGGCCGGACCAGACGGCACCCTCAACCCCCCCCGACACCCTGCCGTCGAGTCCAGAAGCTTGACTCGTGAGGCAACAGACTCAATGCACCCCGAGCACAAACTGCCCGGGGTTCTTTTTTGTGGCGACGATACGACTAATTTCGGGTCTACCGAGATTGTTGCGGAATGGGGCTTCACAGCCACGCTAGCGCGAGGCGTGAATCGCCGCATTAGCGCAGCGACTCCGCATCGGCGGCATCTGGAGGGCGGCGTACCCCCAAGGGTTGCCTTGTGGGCCACAAGAGGGCCCTAGGACCGGCGGCGGGCTTAAATTGGTTTCGCGGCGTGGGTGTGGCCTTGTCGAACGCTGCCATCGCTCAACAAGATTCTCAACCCCAGCCGCCCGCCGCCGCTCCGGCACCCGCTGCTCAGACAACCTCCCCGGCTGTTCCCTACCTCGGCCCAGGAACTTACTCGACTTATGGCCCACAGACCTACGGTCCCGGTGGCACTCAATTCAACCTCGGAAATGGACTACGATCCTCCAAGGACCCAGAGTTCGGTGACAACATATTCGACCTATGGCCATCAAACTTACGGATCCGATGGCAGCGTGACCTATTCGAATAATAATCGGACCTACCAAAATAATGGGATCGTCTCGGACACCCACGGCAACCAGACATACATCTACAAGCCAGGTGGCCAAACCAATCAGGCCTGTGTCACCCCTCCATAACGCGCATTCAGCGACATCGCTATTTGGACCAGGTTGCAACTGAAACGGCGATCGTGGTTGCGATCTTTTGAACCGACCATCTATTTTGGCCGATTGGAACGAGAGTGAAACAGTTGGACTGTGCGTGTTCCCAACTCGTGCAAAAGCCCTTGGCAGTGAGCTTCCACGTACCGGAGATCGGCTTCCCGGATTGGCCGAGAGGCTCACGCGTCATCTTGCCGTCGGGCGTAAAAGTCATTTTGAACTTGTTGCCAGCCGGTGCGGCGGCAACGAAAGGTTGGCCATTGAAGAAGGTCGCCCGGATGTCGGCGGGCGCCATCGGCTGCCCGGCAACGGCAGCACATACGGAGAAGAGAAAGCTTGCGATAGCTAACGGCCCGGCACGCATCATTTCGATGGACCCCTCGACTGGTCCATCATAGCCTTATTGGCGTCCTGTCCTAGTGGCCAATCCGAGCCGAGCCCCTTTTTCAAACGACGATCATTTAGTCCGTTTTTCCTACAATCGGCGTGACTTCCCTCCAAGTGGTTTCGTCACGGACGCGCTAGGCTGGCAATGCCGATACGCGACAAACACTTGCGGATGCTATCCGGCGTTTGGTTTGTCTAGACGGCAACGTTCTTGTCGGCGACGTGGAGCATGATGCTGCCGGCATTGTGTGCGCTGTCCGTCGAGACCATTTTGGTGCAGGCTGCGACTGCTAAATCGCTCCATCAAAACGCGTCAGCGGTTTATAATCGCCCTGATTCGAATGTTGGTCCCCGCCATGGTCAAGCGCGCGATAGCGATGGAGTTTGAT
Organism: uncultured Alphaproteobacteria bacterium; assembly: GCA_963731805.1. Lineage (GTDB taxonomy): Bacteria > Pseudomonadota > Alphaproteobacteria > Rhizobiales > Xanthobacteraceae > BOG-931. The sequence goes on along the minus strand of CAVSWY010000016.1, from coordinate 78,155 downwards.
ACTGACCTGATCGCAAAAGTTGCCTTGGCTGGATTCGCGGGCGTGTTAATCGGATCGATCCTTCGCGCTAGCGCGCGTTGGCTGATGCGGTCTCTCTTGTTTATCGGCATAGTTATAGCGCTTTATCTCGGCGCGCAGGCTTTCGGCGTCTGGGGGAAGTAGGGAATTCGCTCGATGGCAGAGCCTCAGATCTCAAATTTCATCTGTCCGCAATGCGGTGCGAAATATAAATGTGTGCGCGTCCGTACGCCGAGTAGTATTTTGCCGGTATGCGAGTTCGGCGAGGAGCATGATCGTGCGATGGCTTGCCTCGTCTGCATGAAGCCGCTTCCACCTATGGACGGCACCGTCCCATTGAAATATTTGTTGGTCGAGCGGCCCAAAAAACGAGCGGAGCAGGTCGGCACCGAATGAAAAAGAAGCGCAGCTGCTGTGGCTGTGATCAGTAATTGACTCGAAATCTCTTGTTGTCCGATAAAAAGACTAACCTAATCGCGCCCCATCCTAATCGCGGCCCATGAGAGCACTTCATTATTGCTTAGTCCCCCCGCTCGAAACATATGGCCACCGGGGTGTGACTGAACGGCCGCTTTCCGCCGCCCCCGTCAGTCCAGGATTTTTTTACGAGCGTGCTTCTTCTCGCGAAAGACCACGACGGCCAAGCGCAAGCATTGTCATCGACTCTGGTCCGAGGTGCCGCACTTCATCGCGTCGCAAATTCAGGCTCTGCGCCTGGGTACGGGTCAGACGGCGATCCGAAAGTCTAATCTGCCAGGCTGGGCCAGCCTGCAGCTGGACGGCTACGATCGCCTCCTTGGTAGAAGTGACCGCGACCCATTCTTCAGTCACGCCATCTTTGGACGCGACCACGAGGTAAATGCCGTCTGCATACGCTCTGCTCATCGGAGCGAGAATGACCCGCCCGGCCCCGATCGCAAGCGCTATTCCGCCTTTGTAATGCTCAGCCGCCATGTAACGTTAATTCGCCGATTTGCTGGAATTCGACTGGCGATGTTTGCTCCAATCGGGCGCGGGGGCAGCGGATCGTTCAGTCCGGCTTACGCTGCCTCAGGAGCCCCGAGTGTTCGTCTCCAGCGCTCGGTGCTCGCCATTTTTGGCGCGTGGCAGCATTACGCGCTGCATTGATGTTGGCGCTGGCGGCCGCTGGCGGCCACACTTTGTGTGGTCATCAGCGTGGCATACGTGTTGGGAACGCTTTAGGTTCGCGACTGTCGCTTGGTTATTGAAGTACGCACGGCACGCGCTCAAGCTGCAGCGCACGGTCCTGCGCGGTTATTTAATTTTTACGATTATCGACCAGATTTTCGCCATGGCCAAGTCGCTCACGGCGTATATTGCACGCAAGAAGCTCGAGCGGGAGCTGTTCAGCGCACGCCAGAGATTAAGCAATCTCGTCGAGCTGTATGACAGTGGTCTATGGCGCCACCTGTATAGGGAGGAAGCCTTCATGAAGGCGGTCCGCAGCGCGAGATTAGCCGTCGACCATTTGACTGGAGTGCTTCATAGGAACGACCTCGGGTAACGGTCATCGGAGCGTGCAACGAACCATAGCGGCATCGCGGGACTTCCGCCCAGGAGCCTTCGCGGCCCTGGTTGGACTTAACGGGCGACTTTTAGTGATCGGCATCACAGAGTTAGCCGCAGATCTGTGAGATTCTATATTTGGTGTTTCGGAGACCAACCATGAAAGCGCTCTTAGCCAGTATCGCCTTCGCGTTTGGAATGGTGCTAGCCACTCAGGCATTTGCCGCGAACACGAGCTACTCTCAGTGTCCGAATTTCGTTTTGAAGAACGGCCATTACATCTGCGGCGACATCGGCGAAAATTCGTGAGGACGCCCTATTGTCATGGCGACACGCGCACGGGGCGCGCTTGAGCGACAGCATCAAATGATGGCCACGGCAATTCCGGCCGCGTTCCGGAAATATTCTATAGCCGTCGCGCCAGCCTAGTTCTTGTTACGGCTGCCAGATGCAGGCTTAGAAACGGCTCAGTGGAAGGCCCTGCTGATGGCCGAGAGGCGGGCAGTCGGATAATGTTCCGCCCCGATGCCTTCGGCACGTTCGCAATCGACGTTGCCGTTGTCACTGAGCCGCCCGGTTTGGTTATCGAACAAAAATTGACGGCAGGTGCTGCCCTCAGGAGGGGTAAAAAGTATCGAGCCCGTGTAAATCTCGTCATTGCTTGGCGCGACCGGCTGAGCGGTGAGCTGCCTCTTTGTTAAATATTTTTCGTTCACGAACAGGCCAAGCGCGAGAAAAACCGCGACCACAATAATGGTCTGCAGGGAACCGCGGACACGCGTGCGGACTCTCGGTGGACGGATCCTCATCCCGCAAAGATCGCTAAAATCAATTAAAAGTCTGTTCCCGTTCTCGGGCGATACCCCAGAGAACGAACGTAGCGACGCCAACAATAATGGCGCCGGCTAGCACGCCAATGACAAAAATGGCGATATTTCCGCTCTGTCCACGCCTGGACAATAGCTGAGTCGCTCCTTCTCTCAGTGCGCCTCTTTCCAAAGCCTTCTGGGTAATAGAGACTAGATGCGCCGTCGAGACGATCTGAGCAGGACCATCCCGGGACTGCTTTTGAAGATTGCCTGCACGGCACCACTTAACCCCGTCGTCTCCATGCGGCGGGGTTTTTTTTACAAAAGAAATTGTAAGGCGATGCCCGCCTCCTGCAGCCGGCCTCATTTCAGGGCCTTCGCTATCAAAGAACGAATGCGAGTGAGAGTATGAGGGACCGGACGAAAAGAGAACCTCGGCGAGAGTATTGGGTGGTGAACACCGGAGTTCCCTGTCCCCAAACGGCCGCAAGCGTGACCAGTCTGGCCGAGCGATGCGGCGCCTCAATTGTTTTTTGTAGGGATAAGGTGCTATCCGGCGGCGAATCAGATAAACTCTAGAAGCCGTCCGCTGCGGCGCCTTTTCTCCTCCCTTGGGCGCGCGGGACGAGTGGCAGGGCGTACCACTAAGCCCCGGCTTCAGGCGGCCGGGGACTTTTTTCGTGCATCAAACAAAACGGCCCTAGCTTTGGACCGGGGCCGTAAGTGGGCATGCGGATAGACTGCGGCAGCCATCCAATTAAAACCGGTGTCGCAGGCTTTGTTCCGTTCAATAAAAAAGACCCCGGCCTTGTGGCCGGGGCCAAGTCATCTGACAATGCCCAGCGGTATGGATCACCGGACACCTCTTTTATGTGGCGCACGAACGTGACTGCGACGCTGCGTTAACTGCTAGAATTTAAGGCACATTCGATATGCGCGCCGCGCTTAGCGGGATGATCCACTCGACCGCGGCAAGATCTTATCTGGATTGGCGCCGAACCGCCGGGCAGAGCGCAAGGCTATGAGTCCGCGTTTGGGGTTCGCGGAATCATCGAATTTGCGAACCGTTGCCTCTGACACGCCCATCATTTTTCGCTATCTGCGCCGTCGATTTGCCATCGACAAGATACGCTAAACACCGCCGTTCCTTTGTGCTCAAGGCAGGCGGCGGCATTGCAGAGGATGTTGGTTGCGCTCGACTCGACCGCTTCTCTGCCCACTCGAAAATAAGGTATGCGAGGGAGCGGGGTGCCACGCGTTCGAGTGTCGACTGTGGGTCCCGCTCCCCGACAAACGTAACGAGGCGGTCCGGCCCCGACTGCAAGCGCTAATCGCGGTTGGGGATGCGCCCTATGGCCGATGGCAATAATTCCGGTCTTAAGTGCGCCTCCAAACTAATTTGGTTGCGCTAAAGCTCTTTAGTTACCGCATGAAAATCCTTGCACGGCCTCGGCGGCACCGTCACAATGCTGCCTTAAAGTGGCTGGTCGGCGCGTTTTTCTTGGCACGTGCTCGCAGCCGGGGATAGGCCTATGTACTTGCTTTTGTTGGTACTTGGCGGGGTATTGAGCGCGGCCGGAATGGTATTGGCAGCCGCTGGCGTGTCGGTCCACGACCGTACTTTCGACACGACGATTGTGACTCCCAGCGCGATTGCAATCGCGGGCGGATTTCTGCTGATTGGACTCGGTCTCGTGCTGCGGGTCCTACAGCAAATCGAGCAGACGCTTGCGTCGGGCCAAGTCGTGCCGACGGAGTCGGCCGAACCGTCGGCTGCGTCGGCCGACGAAAAGCAGGTGGAGAATTTGCCCGAGCAAGCTCGTACTGCGGTCCGTCGCGAAACTGCGCACGCCGTCGAAGAGGCCGAGCTTTCGTCCTCGACGGCAGCAGCCTCGCCATCGCCGACGAGCGTGGACCTTGCAGTTGCCGAGGCCAAGAAGGCGCGCACGGCAAAGCGTATAGCGCGGCTGGAAATGAACCTCCGCGCGCCGAGCCCGTCCGGACGACCGGCCGGTCCTTCGTTCGACGCGCCTTGGCCGAAAGGACCACGACCAACTCGGGCGGCTGCAGCGGTCCCTGGGCCCGCGGCCGGCATGGCTGCGGCCGAACTGGAGACGGCCGCAGCGGCGGTTCAAACGCCCGCGCCCGGTGCGGCGGCGCCATCGCCAGAGCCGGTGTCGGCGCTCAAATCGGGCGTCGTCGACGGCATGGCCTACACGTTGTATTCCGACGGCTCCATCGAAGCGCAGCTGCCGCAGGGCACGCTCCGCTTCTGCTCGATCACCGAGCTGCGCAACCACATCGAGCAAAGCGCCTAGGCAAGTGTCGGGGGTTTTGGCATGTCGGGCGACTCTGACCGGCCGCCTCGCGACGGCCCCCGCGCTCCCTCGATGTTTTTGTGTTCAGACAGCGGCCGCTTGCGCCTTCCGTTTCCTGAGCCAGCCGAGCAGACCTAAACTGCCAAGGCCGATGGCAAACAGCGGCAGAGTGGCAGGAAGAGGAGTGGTATCCACAGTCCCGATCATTGGAAAGTCACGTTTTCGGCTCGGCTGTTCGATGGCTTCCTCCGGCCACAGTCTGCGAAAGATCAAAATCCACAGTTTCCTCAGTCTTTGTCCTTCAAACTTAGGATGTAGGCGACGACGTCGCTTAGGTTACCGGCCTTGATGATGACGTTTGGCATGGTCTCATGCGACGTCCGTATGCTGCGATCAACGCCGCGCTTGTGATACCTGGGGTGTTGGCAATCTTAGCGAAACTAGGGGCATCCGGATCAGGGGACCGGCCAGGGACCTTGTCCACCAGATGACATTCGGCACATTGCACCTGGGCTACCTGTTGGCCCTGCCGAGGACTGCCAATCTCCTGTCCCTCTGCAATGCTTAGTGACGCTGCAGACATGGCAAAGATCAAGCCAATTCTAGACATGAGCATCTTCATGGTTTGGTTCTTGGCGCCTTTGATCTATCGCAAGGGGGGCTGATACAATGAGGCACGAATTATGATCATGCTTCCAACCGAAATTCAATCAACCACGCCGGTCTGCCCGCATAGCCAGGGCACGATGCAGCTGGTCCGGTACATCGACCCTAAAGGGACTGCCGAACATGCAATGCGCTGCTGTGCACACTCAAGAAAGTTCTCGGCCCAGACTACACACACGAAGCAGCCGATGCTTGGAAGAATGTTTGCGCATGCTCGCCCGCATGATGAAACAAGCGGAATTTTATACTGCCATAGCCGAACGAAAGTGATCGGACCCCACTGAGTGGTCCAGGTGGAATGTTAGTTTAGAGTTGGCCGTTGCGCCAGCGGTAGCGTGGCCGGCGGAGCCGATCGGCGTGGCGCGGCCGGCCACGCGGCGAATGCTGGCACGAACACCTCAGGTGCTGGTGGCTTGTAGCCGAGTGTTTCGTGCGGCCTGATCGTATTGAAGTGGCGCCGCCAACTTTCGATGACGATCTGTGCCTCACGCAGCGTGTAGAAGATTTCGCCATTGAGCAATTCATCGCGCAGGCGCGCGTTGAAGCTCTCGACGTAGCCGTTCTCCCATGGACTGCCTGGCGCGATGTAGGCCGTCTTTGCGCCGACCGCCGTGATCCACTCCTGCACAGCCTTGGCCACGAACTCCGGCCCGTTGTCGGACCGGATGTGGCTAGGAATGCCGCGCAGGATGAAGAGGTCGGACAGCACATCGATCACATCGATGGCCTTGAGCTTGCGGGCGACCTGGATTGCCAGGCATTCATGGCTGAACTCGTCGATCAGGTTGAGCATGCGATATTTCCGTCCATCGTGGGTGCGGTCCTCGACAAAGTCGTAGGACCAGACGTGATTGCGGTGTTCGGCACGCAGCCGGATGCAGGATCCGTCCACCAGCCACAGCCTGCCGCGCTTGGGTTGTTTGTGGGGGACCTTCAGCCCCTCGCGTCGCCAGATCCGCTCAACCCGTTTGTCGTTGACGATCCAGCCTACCTGCTCCAGCAACCCGGCGATCTTGCGATAGCCGTAGCGGCCATATTGCCGGGCAAGCTCGATGATGTCGGCAGTGAGCCGCTCGTCGTCTTCACGGCCCCGCGGTGCCTTGCGCTGCGTCGAGCGGTGCTGCCCGAGCGCTGCACAGGCGCGGCGCTCGGAGACATGCAAATGCGCTCTGATCTGCTCGATACAGGCGCGGCGACGCGCGGGGCTTAGAAGTTTCCCCGGGCTGCCTCCTGCAGAATGAGCTTGTCCAGCGTCAGGTCCGAGATCGCTCTGCGTAGACGGGTATTCTCCGTCTCGAGTTCCTTCAGGCGCTTGACCTGCTCGGTCTTCAGCCCGCCGTACTCCTGCCGCCACCGATAATAGGTGACCTCGCTCACGCCAATCTGGCGGATCGAGTCAACGATATTCTGGCCCTGCGAGACCAGCACATCGACCTGCCGCAACTTCGCGACAATCTCTTCAGGCGTGTACCTCTTCCTCGGCATATCGGTCCTCCTTGATGCCAAAAGACATACTTCAAGTCGGACCACTTTTGTGGGGGTCGATCAACACATGTAAGAAAAATCGACGCAAACTTATGCGGACTAACTAGCTGGCGCGCCATTCTTGGCCTTTATTTGGGCCGTTATGCAGCTTTGGGTCAGGAGCGGCCGATTTTCGATGTCCGAGCCTTGTCCGCTTTACCCCCGATAGCGGCCGTCCAGCAGACATCTCGCGGGGTCGGTTCAGGGTCCAACCGGCGACATTGGCAAGATCGCATTCTGCCGCAGATCTACTGCCGGGCTTAGAAAGGACGCAGCTCGACGATTTGACTATTTCCAATCCGCTGCGGGCCGTGCACCTAAAATGGAAAGGCGCGGGTTGCCAGGGTCTGCCCATCGGAGTGAGAGAGTTTAGCCTCGTCTAATCCCGAAAATGAGCCCTAACTGGCCCCACGCTGCCCCTTTTCGTAGATTCGACACGGTCGCCTCGGTATGGAATTATTCCTTGTATCGTATCGACAGTAAAATATGAAAATTGCGCGCGATCTTTCAGCGCTCAGTCTCTGCCCGGCGTCGCGGATCGCGATGAGACTCAATGCCGAACACCAAGATTGAAACTCGAATCGGCTGGATTAATGATGCTCCTGCGGTGATTGACGCAGTGCAGTCTGCTTTGCGCGATGTGTTGCGATTGCCAAAATGGGACAGGACGCTTCGCCTCTTTGAACATGAGCCGACCCATTTCGCATGCCCGCCCGGAAAAGGGCCGCGTTACACGCTTGTTGAAGTGACCCTGTTCGCAGGACGGTCAATGGATGCGAAGTGCGCTCTCTACAAAGCCATCGTGCAAAATCTGGGCACGCTTGGGGTGCCAGCGGATGATATCAAAATTACGCTGATCGAGGTGCCTCCGGAGAACTGGGGCATTCGCGGCGGTCGTCCAGCGTCTGAAGTCGATCTCGGATTTGAAATCAAGGTGTAGAATTGAGCCAATCCAATTTTCCAGCGCGTCGAGAATTTCTGCTAATCGCCGGGGCTGCGTTAGCTGCCCCGGCCCTGCCACAACTCGCATTAGCGCTCGATTATCCCTCACGGCCGGTCCATATCATCGTTGGCTTCCCGGCTGGCGGCGTTACCGACGTTGGCGCACGCCTCATTGGGCAGTGGCTATCAAATCGGCTGGGCCAGCCATTCGTTATTGAGAACAGACCAGGTGCCAGCACACAACTCGCCGCTGAGACGGTCGTGCACGCGCCAGCCGATGGCTACACTCTTCTGATGGCCTCGTCGACTAACGCCATCAATGTCGCGCTTTACGAGAAGCACAATTACGATTTCATCCGCGACATAGCGCCAGTCGCAAGCTTCATCCGCTTTCCCCTTGTCCTGGAGGTAAATCCATCGGTCCCGGTCAAAACTGTTGCCGAACTCATCGCTTACACCAAGACCAATCCGGGGCAGATCAATTTGGCCTCTTTTGGCATCGGCACAGGCAGTCATCTCGCCGGCGAATTGTTCAAGATGATGGCCGGCATCACGATGCTCCATGTGCCCTATCGCGGTTCGGCGCCCATGCTTGTTGATCTAATCGGCGGGCATGTTCAGGCTGCTTTTGACAATCTGCCCTCGTCGATCGAATACATAAAGGCGGGCAAGCTTCGGCCGCTGGCTGTAACCACGTCAACACGCTTGGACATTCTGCCGGACACCCCGACTTTGGCCGAAACCCTGCCGGGCTATGAGGCAAGTGCGTGGATTGGCATGAGTGCACCCGCCAATACACCGATAGATATTATTAACACGCTCAACAAAGAAATTAACGCCGGTCTTCTGGATCCTGAAATTAAGGCGAGAGTTGCCGCCCTAAGCGCTATAGAAATTGCGGGCTCGCCTGCCGATTTTGGCAAGCTCATTGCCGGAGATGTCGAAAAATGGGCGAATGTAATCCGGGCAGCCAATATCAAACCACAGCAAGACTAAAGCGCAATCGCTTCAGCTCCCCCCTGGAATTGGCCGAGCAATAGTTTAGGCGTATGTCGCCCTGTGGCCAGCGATGTCTCTTTCGGGTCAAACTCTACCGAAATTCGATGTCCGAGTTGCGTCTGCTTTCCACCCGATCGCGACCAAATCGCGGACGTCTCGAAACTTCGATTTCGGGGCCACCGCAGACATTCATTGGATCTTTTCCGCTACGTGCAAGGACCTTGATCTAGATCAAAGCCCAACGGCCGAAGGTTGAGAGGATGGCCCGCTATTTAGGTTTTCTGGAATTTTGGCGCGGTGTCTTCAAGAAGCGCATCGCGCTTTGGAGTTTGCCATGTCGTCATCGATTCATCCACGGCTTTCCCATTGTGGCATCTATGTCAAGGATGTCAGCAATCAGGTCGAGTTTTACACCCGCGTTTTGGGTCTCGTCGTAAGCGATCAAGGCGTCAGCGGACGTTTGGGAAGCGAGTTTGCTTTCTTGACGGCCGTTGCGGAAAATCACCACCAAGTCGTATTTATCTCCGGGCGAGCGCAGCAAGGCGTGACCACGGTGAACCAGCTCTCATTCAAGGTCAGTAATCTTGAAGAACTAAAGACAATGTACGGTCGTGTCCGCGACGCGGGAGTGAGCGAAGTTCGCCAGGTGAACCACGGCAATGCTTTCTCCCTGTATCTCATGGATCCCGAGGGAAACGGCATTGAGGTGTATATGGACACTCCCTGGTACGTGCCGCAGCCGCACGGTGCGCCGATTGATTTGTCGCTTCCCAGCGACCGAATCATGGCGGAAGCCGAGCAGCATTGCCGAGAAACACCCGGTTTCATGATGCTGGATACCTGGAAAGCGGAAATGGCAAGCAAATTGGATCATCGCAACTGACTACACGACGTGGAATCTCTACCCATCGCGAAAACGTCCGGGGAGAAACTCGATGACAATGAGCGTCGGCGTGCTCGACCATTACAATGTGTCGACGCGCAAACTAAACGAGACTGTGCAGTTTTATGAGGACGTTCTAGGATTTATAAATGGGCCGCGCCCGCCGTTCAATTTTCCCGGCGCCTGGCTGTATAGCGCGGGTCATCCCGTGCTACACCTCAACGACATTTCCCAGACCGATAAGCAGCAACGCGCGGATTCAGGCGTCATTGATCATGTCGCGTTCGGTAGCCGCGGCTTCGAGGCGATGAAGCGACACCTCACCAACAAGGGCGTGTCCTATCGCGTAAACCAAGTGCCCAACAGCACTCGTTGGCAGATTTTCCTCCGCGATCCCAACAACGTGGAGATCGAGCTAAACTTCGAAACAAAAAATGAGACCGCTGCCTGAGTTTTTGGCCTCCCGGCGCAATGTCTGCTTGATGCCCCGAAGGCGGACATTGATTGACGGTCGCGCTGAACGTCCGCTTTGTGTACCGATTGACCGGCCCTGCCGTTGGTGTCGAGCTTAAGCCTCTGATTTCGCGGCAAGAGGAGATCGAAAATGGCACCTCAAAAGCGTCAGATGCATCTCGGCGTCTTCGTGCTCGGCACCGGCTGTCATTCCGCGGGCTGGCGCTACAAGGGAGCCTTCACCACCGGACTGAGCATTTCGGTGATGCAAAAAATCGCCGAGATCGCCGAACGTGGAAAGTTCGACCTATTCTTCATCTCCGACGGGCTCGTGATGGATCCGGGTGACCATCCATCTTTTCTCAACCGATTCGAGCCGCTGACGCTGCTGTCGGCGCTCAGCATGGTGACGCGGCATATCGGACTTGGCGCCACCGTGTCGACGAGCTTCAACGAGCCGTTCAATGTGGCGCGCACCATCGCGTCGCTCGACCACATCAGCAACGGCCGCGCCGGGTGGAACGTGGTGACGAGCGCGAACGACCTGGCCGCCTTCAACTTCAGCCAGAAGAACCTCAACGAGCACGACCTGCGCTACGAGATCGCCACCGAATTTGTCGACGTTGTGCGTGGTCTCTGGGATTGCTGGGATGATGGAGCGATTCTTGCCGATCGAGCGACCGGCATATTCCTCGACAAATCCAGGGTGCGTCCCCTGGAGCACAAGGGACGTTTCTTTTCGGTCAGAGGTCCGCTTAACATGGAGCGGTGTCCGCAAGGCCAACCGATCATCATTCAGGCCGGCGGCTCGCCGGCTGGGCAGGAGCTGTCCGCTCGGTCAGCCGATCTGGTTTTCTCGGTCGTGAACGGCGATCCCGTCTCCGGCAAGGCCAACTATGACAGCCTCAAACAGCGAGTGATTAGGAACGGCCGGCGGCCTGATCATCTGTCGATCCTGCCCGGCGTCATGCCGATCATCGGCGAGACTGACAGCGAGGCGAAAGAACAGCTCGCAAACCTGCAAAGCTGGCTCAATTCCACCAACGCACTCACCCTGGTATCGCAACGGCTGGGGCACGACATCTCCGGCTACCCGCTCGACGGACCGGTGCCGGAGTTCCCTCAGACCCAAGGCGGCCAAAGCTTCTCCAGGGCGCTGTTCGACATGGCGCGGCGCGAGAAGATGACGCTGCGCGACCTTTACAATATCACTGCCGCCGCGCGCGGGCATTGGGTGATCTACGGCTCGCCCAAGCACGTCGCCGACATCCTCGAGGACTGGTTCACAAGCGAGCGCGCCGACGGTTTTGTGATAATGCCGGCCTATTTCCCCGGTGCATTCGACGACTTCGTCGATAAGGTCGTCCCTGAGCTGCAGCGGCGCGGGCTTTACCGCAAGGAGTATTTGGGCACGACGCTGCGCGACCATCTCGGATTGGAACGGCCGAAACCTTATCGCAGGGCAAAGCTTCCGGCCGCCGCCAATTAACCCGAAACGATCAGTCGATCCTGGAGCTGACTGAGCTAATCACTTCCGCCGCGCAAGGCCGAAGTTGGCACGTTACCGACCTCGCACAGATGGTCCTGATATGCATTGCCTCGGCCCGGAAGAGACATCGTAGCGGGTCTACAGCCTATCGGAAGGGGCTTCATCGCGGTGCAGCAAATCGAGCTCGGCGACTTCCGAAGCGGGTCAATTTCGACAGATCGACGATGTCCGCACGACTTCCGCTTTTACCCCCGGAAGTGACCAAACCGCTGCGCCGCAATAAGTGACGTGACGGGCCACAAGGCAACCTCCTGTTTCCCTCTTTCATTTGATGTGAAATTGAAAGCTGTGATGACAATCTGTGCAGGTCACCTTGGAGGGCTTATGCACATGATGACACTCCTCGCACTCCTGAGTTTCTCCCGGCGCGAGGTGCGGCGGGGCGTGCGGATTTGGCACCTGCGGTTACGACAACGGAGGCTGCCAGCCGGAGCCCTAAAAAAAGAAAAGCCCCAGCTGCCTGGCTGGGGCTTCCAACTTCGGGGTAGAACGCATTCCACTCAACCTAGATGCCACCCCGATTCAAAACGCCTTCTGGGATTAAGCGGCCTTCTTCGGTGCAGCACTAGTCATGGGTGGAGCACCCGTCTTGATATCGATCGTCTTGGTGGTCTTTACGGCCTTCGCGGGCTTCTTGATCGTGAGATGCAGTACGCCCTTGTCGAAATGAGCGTCGACGGCTCCGTCTTCTGGCTCGAATGGTAGAGACATTGATCGGTAGAATGAGCCGTAGCTCCGCTCCTCGACATGCCAGTTCTTCTCTTCTTTCGTGCTCTCCGCCTTTTTCTCACCGGAAATGACCAACTGGTTGCCGTCCAGGCTGACCTTGATATCTTTCTCGTCAACGCCGGGAAGTTCGGCACTCACCTCGAAGGAATCCTTTGTTTCCGCCACATTGACTGCCGGCGCACCCGCCCCAATGTCGGAAGAGGGCAGATTCTGATCGAAAGCACGAAGCGCATTCTCCATTTCGCGCCGCATGGCACGGAACGGATCCCACGTCACGTCTTGGCCCGTGGTCCACAATCTTGGAAGATTCATCTGTACACTCCGCAGGTTAGAGAAAAATTGCGAAAGGGCATCTTCCCCTTGCAACGATCACATTGAACTTTGCCTTCCGTATCGGCTTTGATATAGCGCAAGACCGCCGAATTACTTCGCGGCGAGAAAAGTGGGCGGCAAAATCTCTTCAACCTGATTTTTTCTGCGGCAACATAGGGCGGTATTAAGGAACAAGCTGAGCTGCGGCGGGCATGCGATCTGGTTTCAATCAGAAAATCCACGGATTAAGTAGCCGGGAAAATGCGAGCTGCAGGCCATAACGTGCGTGATGGCTTCGCGGTCATATTCGTCTCCGGACCGGTAATGATCAAAAAAGCTGTTCAGCAGCAGCACCCGTTCGGCCATAGCCTGCACAGATTGCAGGCCGATCGAAACACCGTAATTGGTGAAAGCGAACTTGACATGGGGGAGATTGGGCTCGCGGCAAAAATAGCTGTCCTCACGCCACATCCGATCGAGTACGGCGAGACTGCGGTGCCGTTGTGCCACAGCCCAATTCTCTGCCGGGAAAAAATGGGTTAGCCACAGCATCATGCCGAGGCCAAGGTCCTGGGTGATGCTGAGGCTTCCCGCGGTCACGTCGATTAGCGCGCGCATATCGGCGATCTCGTGGGCTAGGGCATGCTCATCGAGAGATCGATAGGAGACATAGCCGTCGAAGGCATCGAGCGCGCCGAAGCCGAAGCCCGGATAGGGTGCGCTCAGATCCTCCTTCATCTTCCAGACAACGCCCCTACCCGGAATGACGAAGGCGGAATGAATCTGGCGCACCAGATCGACGCCCCTGCGTCGATAGTCCGGCACATGTCGCGCCAATACGGAGAGCGCGTATAGCCACATCGCCAGATAGTGAAAATATTGGCCATCCCGGTCCGGCGCTTCGCCGATGCGAATGCCGCGCGGGCGCCCAAGCACCCGGTCGACGTCAGACACTACCCGCTCGGCTTCGTCGAGGAACCGCCGCTCGCCCGTTTCCACATAGAGCGAAACCAGAAGTACGACGCCGAACGCATCGGTCCACGTATAGCGCAGCCCGTTAGGCCATATCCGCTCCGCACGCATCCAGCTCAGCTTGTCGAGAACATAGCCGATGTCCTTGCCAGCGGGCATGGCGACACTCACACCCCGAAGGGATAGGTATCAGGCAGTCCCGCAAGCTCCGCGGTGTCGAACGGCGTAACTGCGCGGGTGTCGTCGAACCAGATGTATTCATCGAATTGCCGCGGCAGGATCGCCTGGAAATAATGACTGGCGCGCTCGGTCTCCGGCCGGTAGATCACGCCGATGGCTCGCTCAAGCCGCGGCTTGCCCAAGCCTTGGACACCAGTCAGGTCGGCGCGATTGCGTAAGTCCAACATAAAGCGCGGATGCCCGGTGACATGACATAATCGCTCATAGCTCTTCGGCAGCGCCGGCTGAACCTTCTTGATCTCCATCGGCCCGTCCCAGTCGGATGCCGCAGCAACGGTTCCGCTATTAGTTCCAAAGCCGACCAAGTAGGCGCTGCTGCCGAATTCCTGGCGACATAGGTGGCCGATATTGTGCTCGCCGCGCAAGGCCATTTCGGTCGCTGCCGAATCGCCGACATGAGAATTATGCGCCCACACGATCGCCTTGCTGTCGGTGCCGTAAAACGCCAACAGATTCTTCAGCGTCGCGAACATGTGCTCGTCGCGCAGATTCCAGGATGCGCGCGAACCGTAATACATGATGCGATAATAGCGCTCCGCGTTGGTGACGAGGCGGGCATTCTGCACCGCGTCGAAAAAACGCTCGCCGTCATGCTCGGCGTAGGCAACTCGCTTTTCCAGAAGCTCCGTGAGTGCGTGCACCACGTGCGGCTCACATGTCCTGTAAGAGCCGGTCAACGCGGCGTGGCCATAGGTCGCCGGATCGCCCTGCCACGGCGTCAGGCAACCGTAGCGCTGCCGCGCAACTTTGGCTGCTTCCGGATCGACCTGATCGAGGTAATTCAGCACCGCGCGAATCGACACATACAGGCTGTAGAGATCGAGGCCGTGAAATGCCACCCGCGCCTCGTGCTTGATCGCGGCATTGTGCTGACGCAACCAGTTGACGAAATCACGCACCTCGTTGTTACGCCACATCCAGGTCGGGAAGCGGGCAAACGCTGTCCATTCGGCAGGAGGATATTCGAGATGCCGCACATAATGATCGACGCGCGCTGCATCCGGCCAGTCGCCCTCGATTGCGATGAAGCGGAATCCCTTCTTGACGATCAGTTCGCGCGAGATGCGCTCGCGCATTCGATAAAATTCCGAAGTACCGTGAGTTGCCTCGCCGAGCAACACGACGCGCGCGTCGCCGATCCGTTCGAGCAGCGGGCCGAGATTGACTGTGTCGATGGAGCCAAAGGGCTCCGCCGCGTCGGTAATCCTCTTGACTAGCTTTTGTTCACCGATGGCGCCGGAGGGTGGCGCGTGACGGACGCGGGCCGACTCCGTCTCCTCGGACGCCCACCCTTCCGCGCCGAGCAGCGGAACGAATCGCACGTCGGCGAGGTCTTCGCGGCGAAATTCGTCCTGCGCAATCCGCGTCACCCGCACTAGTTCCTGGACTTGCGGGTCGGCACCCACCGGGATCACCAGTCTGCCGCCGATTTTCAGTTGGTCCTTTAGAGATTCAGGGATCGTCGGGCCGCCGGCCGCGACGATGATCGCATCATAGGGCGCGTGCGCTGGCCAGCCACGCGTCCCGTCTCCGTGTAGAACGTGGACATTGTTATAGCCAAGATTGGCTAGCGTCGCGGCAGCCTTCTCGGCCAACGGGCCATGACGCTCGACGGTGTAGACGTCGGTGGCAATTTCGGAAAGGACCGCCGCCGCATAGCCCGAGCCAGCACCGATTTCGAGTACCTTTTCGCCGCCGCGCAGCGCCAATGCCTCGATCATGAACGCGACAATATAAGGCTGCGAGATCGTCTGGCCTTCTTCAATTGGCAGGGCGGTGTCATCGTAGGCAAACTCGCGGAGCTGCGCCGGCAGGAAGGCCTCACGGGGCACGCGACCCATGGCATCGAGAACCAGCTCGGACCGGACGCCACGCGCGAAGATAGCCCTTTCGACCATCTCCTTACGAAGTCTTGAAGACTCGCTCTTGGAAAAACCATCCATCAACGATAACCCTACCGATCTGGCTGAACCAATCGCAGGCCACACAAAGACCGCTCCAGCATTGATCTATCTCAAAAATCGTCCGCCATCCGAGTTTCTGAGACACGGCCCGCCGGCGAGAAGCGCCGGCGCGACTTTCGAGACCGATGAAGGCGAGTGGCACGACGACCCCCAAGTCAGAGTCGTAAGCAATCCTGGGAGTCGGGCCGCATGTCTCTTTCGGGTCAGGAGCGGCCGATTTTCGATGTCCGAACCTTGTCAACTTTACCCACGATAGCGGCCGTCCAGCAGACATCTCGCGAGGTCGGTTCAGGGCCATGAGCGACATTGCGCTTGAAATGAAAAGAGGCCGCCGACTGAGGCGACCATTGCCTATTGCGGCAGAAGCCCCAGCCTCGCGAGTTGGGCTTCGCATGCCTTCCCGCGTTGTGAAAGGGCTAGCCAACTCAACGCGCCGGGCACGGGCAAGCTGTAGCACGCCCGTCAACTGAGGCGGCCCAAAAAGCCCCGACACGAATGTGGGGCTCAAGATCGAAGTCTCTGGGGAACGAAGGGACCTTTGCTCACGGCAATCATGGCTGCCGACTGCGAATGTCGTGCGACACCTCTTACGGCGCCGCCTTTTCGCTGGGTGTGTCCACACGAAAATATTTGAGGATGAACGCGCCTTCCCTGCCCGCAAGCGGACCACCGCAACTGAGGCACGTTATATCTCATTCGCGTGCCACAGCGAGCATCTCGACCCTTACAATCCGATACACGTGCCGCGGTGCGGAGCAATGGAATGGTGCGGACGGCATGTCTGAGCAGATTAGGATAATCTCTAACGGAATTAGAACGGCACTTAAGTCTTGCCATCTGTTCGGATCGTCGCGCGCTCCGCAAGCCGGTCATAGTCGCTCGCCAGTCGGAGCATGATTACCTTGGCTTCCTCGTCCTTCATCTGTTCGGCGAGGGAGCGCATTTCGTCAGCACGAAAACTCCAATGAGCGGAGTCGTCCATTAACGAGAGCGGCACCGATTTCGGCGGCCGATGAGGCATGAGGTCAACCATAGCCCATTTTTAAAAGAGGCAAACTGCAATTTCAAAAGGAAATCAGAGAGCGGAAAGGGCCAGCTTCCAACCGAGGCGGCATAAAAAGGCCCCGCCACTGAGGGGGCGGGGCTGGTCCAAGTTTGGGACGGAACCTTGTTTGGAGGTCCACAATCAAAACTGTAGCACAGATCGCATGATGATTATATCGCGCTGCAAAAAGAAGCCCCGGCGCGTGTGAATCACCGGGGCCTCCCTGTTGCCGGGGCTCAGACATTAGCCCGGTCCTTTCCCAAGTAGGGGCAATTCGTTACCGAAGATCAAAAGGGACCAGCCCTAAATGCAAAAGGGACCATAGGGGTTGGAAAGGGGCCAGTACCCCCGCCGTATTCGAACGGATCGGAAATCCTAACGGTTCGTGAACTTGGCAGTCATCACGCCCGGCCGGAGCCTAGCGGAGTGACCGGACTCGGTCACCGTCCCGCTCATCTCACTTTGAGCATCGGCACGAGCTGCGCTTTCTCGGCAACGTCCAGCCCCAGATTGTGCGCGAAGCCGGCACTATCAGCGAAATAATCTGGCGGCTGGAACGTCTCCTTGACGACGCTCTGGTAAGCTTTGCTGCTTACGACACCGGCACAGGCATTGTTGAGTTTGCGAGTGATTTCGTCCGGTAGTCCGGCCGGTCCCAATAGGCCACCGATGCTGAGCGGCGCGACGTCGTAGCCTTGCTCTTTGACCGTCGGCAGGTCGGGAAGCGAGGGATTCCGCGTAGCGGCAAATAGTCCCGGCATTGCAAGCCCACTGCCGGCCGCTGCAGTCAGCGGCACGACGGCGAAGTCGAGTTGGCCGGAGCGCGTGTTCTGTATTTCCTCCGCCGGCCCCTTGAATGGGATGGCGTTGAATTTGACGTCGGCCTGTTGCGCTAACTGGATCAAGGCGAGGTGCGGGATTGTAGCGATGCCAGGTATGCCAACGGTCAGCGTCCCCGGCTTCTGCTTGGCAGCGTCGATTAGATTGCGCACCGTCTTCAGCGGTGAACCCGGTGGCACGACGATGACCTGGTCATTTTTGAAAGTCTGACAAATCGGCGTGAATGCCTTGTAGGTATAGCCGGCGTCTTTGTCGATAAGTGGCTGCACAGTGATCGAGTAGGTCGCGCCGTGCATCAGCGTGTAGCCGTCGGGGCTGGCGCGTGCGACATCCGCAGTTCCGATGACGCCATTGGCGCCCGGCCTGTTGACGATGATGAATGGTTCGCCGAGCCGCACCGTCATGCCGTCACCCAGCATTCGGCCCAAAATATCGGCGCTCGATCCAGGCGTGGCGGGAACGATGATATGCACCACGCGCTCAGGATAGCCCTGCGCCGCGGCGCTGTTGGCAATGCCTACCGTGACGGTCATGATCGCGGCAATGATGACGCCGCTGCGGGTCGGGCCCCCTCCCATAGCGGACATTTTCCTCCACCTCCATCGCCGCCGAACGGCATCGTATCGGATCAAGGTAGCTTTCAGGAAGAGGCCCCTGATAGTCTCGGGCACGGACCGTTTCGCGGTTGTCCGATGTCCGGTTTGGGCTGTAACCCCAGTGCACAGATTTAACGCCTGCGTTGCATGAACCGGTTGAGCCGACAACCCAATCGCGGACGTCTCGGCACTTCGGTTTCGGGCTGGGAGCGCACCTCCCTGCCCTTACCGATGTCGAATGAAAAAGCCCGCCCGCGGCGGCTCTTCACTATCGTTCCCCTTAATGTTCTTGCTGCTTCAGCCAGCTGCGGCTTGCGCTATCCGCCTGTTGCGCCAACCCGGGGTAGACCAGAGACGTCCCGGAATGACGCCGACCACCAGAATACGTTCCAGATATTGGTTGCTCCTTGAGTGAGCACAGCCTGGGTTGATGTTGGCTTCAGGTCAACAGCGCCGGTTCTGTTATGTTCGGGCCACGTCCGCTTTCGCAGCCCAGGCTCACTTAGAGTAATCCGCCAGACACCCCGACTAACGACCATGCCGAAAGAGCGGGATTCCATTTACAATAGAGGTTACACTTGGCCGTCAGGGAGACCATCCATGATCACTGCCATCGTGCAATTTTCGTTGCCTAAGCCCATCAGCTTGGAGGAAGCGAAGCGCGCCTTCGAGTCGAGTGCGCCAAAATACCAGGGACTGCGGGGGCTCGTGCGCAAATACTATTTGCGTAGCGAGGACGGCCACCGTGCAGGCGGCGTCTATCTGTGGGAGACGCGCGCCGCTGCTGAAGCCGTCTACAACGGTGAATGGAAGGCGCGGGTGAAGCAGCTTTACGGCTCGGAGCCAGAGATTAGCTGGTTCGACACGCCGGTGATTGTCGACAACCAGGCCGGCGGGACCATCACCAAGGCGGCGTAGGCTAAAAGCGCAATTGTCTAGGCTGTTGTAGTCGAGCGTGGATGTACCCAGCTTTCCTAGCCGCACCTAAGCGGGGGCAGAAACGGCCGACGGGCGACGTGGTCCAAATACCATCGTCGCCCTTTCATTAACGCAATGCCAGCCGGAGCTGACGGAGCCATCGCGCGCAGCGCGCGAATTGTCCAATCGGGCCCACCTCTCCTCTATTCGCCACTGACCTCGTCGGCTAAGGTCCACGCGACCGGCGCGAGCAGCGCAATGTGCGGGTCGTGACGAATAAAGAAGCGAAGCCAAGATCGTGAACTGGGCTTTTTACTATCGAGTTGTCGCCCGTGTTCTATCTTGGATTGGAATTGTCGCGATCATTGTTCTGTCCGTTGTGCCGGCTAAAGAACGCCCGGTCACTGACGCGGCAGACTGGTTTGGGGCGTGGAATGGGCATGTCCTTGAGCATGTCACCGCCTTTGCACCGGTCGCTGCGGCCTTTGCCATCGGTTACCACCGCTTGTCACTAAAGCGGCTGCTGTTGTTAGCCTTGTTGTTTTGCGGCGGAATTGAGTTGCTTCAAGTGCCGCTGCCGACGAGACATGCGACGGTGCTTGATTTCGTTATCGACCTTGCCGGCTCGTGGTTTGCAATGGCGATCATTGTTGCCGGCGAGATGGTGCTCGCCAAATCGCCCCGTAATCGCGCTTAAAGACATAGCAGCTCCGGGGACGCTCACTGATCCTTCAGCTTCAAAAGTGTGAGCTGACGGCCTTATCTGAGCAAGCGGAAAACCGATTAGCGAATATGAAATCTGCAATAGTTCTTCTGCGAGTTTCTGCTTGTCGGGGCTGGTAGCGATCTCGGAGCTGCTCTTCGTTGTTGGCGAGCAAGCACCACTGTCGGGGCGTCGCCAAGTACGGAACGGAACAAGCTTGCCCGTTCCCGCCACTCTTCGACGGTCCGTCTCGGTGAACGCAGAGCGATCTCGGACCTGACGCTGGACAAGCTCATTCTGCAGGAGGCAGCCCGGGGAAACTTCTAAGCCCCGCGCGTCGCCGCGCCTGTATCGAGCAGATCAGAGCGCATTTGCATGTCTCCGAGCGCCGCGCCTGTGCAGCGCTCGGGCAGCACCGCTCGACGCAGCGCAAGGCACCGCGGGGCCGTGAAGACGACGAGCGGCTCACTGCCGACATCATCGAGCTTGCCCGGCAATATGGCCGCTACGGCTATCGCAAGATCGCCGGGTTGCTGGAGCAGGTAGGCTGGATCGTCAACGACAAACGGGTTGAGCGGATCTGGCGACGCGAGGGGCTGAAGGTCCCCCACAAACAACCCAAGCGCGGCAGGCTGTGGCTGGTGGACGGATCCTGCATCCGGCTGCGTGCCGAACACCGCAATCACGTCTGGTCCTACGACTTTGTCGAGGACCGCACCCACGATGGACGGAAATATCGCATGCTCAACCTGATCGACGAGTTCAGCCATGAATGCCTGGCAATCCAGGTCGCCCGCAAGCTCAAGGCCATCGATGTGATCGATGTGCTGTCCGACCTCTTCATCCTGCGCGGCATTCCTAGCCACATCCGGTCCGACAACGGGCCGGAGTTCGTGGCCAAGGCTGTGCAGGAGTGGATCACGGCGGTCGGCGCAAAGACGGCCTACATCGCGCCAGGCAGTCCATGGGAGAACGGCTACGTCGAGAGCTTCAACGCGCGCCTGCGCGATGAATTGCTCAATGGCGAAATCTTCTACACGCTGCGTGAGGCACAGATCGTCATCGAAAGTTGGCGGCGCCACAGTCTAGCTTTACGAACCATTCAGCTAAGAAAAGACACACACATGGCTACCGCCGGCCGCGCCTGCCACGCAGCGGCAGATCAGTTTTGAAAACATAAATGGGAGCAAGCCCTAGCGCATCGATGATGGAGCGAGGGGGGAGCCTCACGCCGTTCAGAACCTTATTTAGTTCAGTTCGATGTATGCCGGTTTTTTTGGCGAATGCTTCCTGACTGCCGACCCGCTTGACCTCTTTGCGCAATAACGAAACGACGTCTTTAAGCTCGAACATTTTCATCTGGAAGCCCCCAACCTCCGATTGACGCGATTCCCGGATCAGCGCATGTTAAGGCGCAGCCGGCGAGACACCAATCTCGCCGCCCACTGAAGCCAATCGCCGTTAGTGGGCAATCGGCTCCCATGATCCCTATAGCAAAATCCGCTCGGATTCCGAGTTGTTGCTCCAAGGCATTCACACAAACTCGGAGGTAACGATGACGACCACTACATCACGCCGCGCCATCCTGGCCGGCGCTGCAATCCTTCCCGTCACATCACTCCCGGCGCTAGCGGTCCCGCGCTCAGAGTGGTGGATAATCCCGACGCTGAGCTGATAAGGCTCGGGGAGGAGTATAGGCGTCTGCTACCGTCAGTTAAAGCTGGGCGTGTACAATCCGCTCGCTGCGGAGGCCAACCGCTCGGCGATTGAACGGTTTGAGGCTCTCGTTCCCAATCGCGCTGACCGCGTTATGAGATAAGAGGTGCTTATCGAGTGCCTGAAGGACAGTGGACGACAACTGGCGCAAGTGCCGTGCATGACGCATTGAGCCAATCGAAGAGCAATTCTTCGAGGTCGAGGATAAGATCGTGAAGTCGCCCGCCACGACCGTCCAGGGTTTGTGGGCAAAGCTGCTCGTCGCAATCCACACAAACAACAAACTTTGGGAGGAACCGGTGGTGGATCTTGATTGGGATAAGCAAACGGTTCGCAGTCTCATCGAGTCCCTTTGCGTGGTCGCCGGCATCGAAGTGCCACGCGAAGAGTCGGCGGGTGCTGCGTGGATGGAGTCACGACCGATACCGCAACTCCGACGTGCCGCGAGCGGGGATAGCACCACGCGCGTGGCCAGTAGTCGCTTGCCACCGCCATGTGATCTACGTCACAGCCGCGTCGCGGCGATCGTATAATCTTTGCACGTCGTCCCGGCTCCTTGGGACGTCCCCAATACTCGCCCGGCTGGCAAAATGTTGGCCGGGCTTTTTCTTGGCTCTTAGGCGCATGAGCGGGCGTAATATGACCGTTCTGGGGGTGTCGGGGAGCGTGGCGTGAGCCCGGATGTACGGCTGCGCCCCGCTTTTTATTGCTGCGGTGGTTCCAGGTGTGGCCCCGGCTGGGGTGTCGGGGGGACGAGGACCGGGGCCACTGGCACGCGACTAGGGGGACTCCTGCGAAGCGCACCAATCCCTGAAACAGCGCAAGACTTGCACATGTTCTCACATCAGCCATGTGACGCAGGTCACTCGTCACTCGACTGTGATGGGCCGTAATCTGCACATCAAAAATACTGCAAAAGCCCTGACCTTTCAGTCAGGGCTTGGCATGCGCCCGGACGTTTCCTCGACAGACCACGGCGGCGGAAAGCGGCGGACCGTCATTGCGACAACATCACGGCACAAAATGAACCCGATCATGGGATAGCGAATTCCGAAATAAGCCTCACGTCAAAAAGGGAGGAGAGAATGATCAAGCTGATTACTCTCGTCGGCCTTGCCTTCGCACTTGCGACTTCGGCTGAAGCAATGACGCCCGCGCCTATTCAGCCGCATGGTTTGATCACACCAGTGGCTTACGCCTGCGGCCCCGGAAGGACGCGAATTGGGGGTGTTTGCGTGGCCAGAACCACCATCCGCCATGCTCGCCGGCAAGTCCGCAGGTGTGTATATTGGCATGCAGGCGCTTGCGGTCGGTGGCACTACTACTGACCCTCGAAAAGGGCGCTCGATCACCTGCCCCAATCTTCTTCCGCCTCACGGCGGGCGTGGCCGGGTTCTTAACCTTGAGCTACTGCGGCGAGCGCCCCGAACGGTCTAAGGCAGAAAGCGCGAGAAACGCGCCACTATCGTTGATTATTTCGGATCGTCCTGCTGATCGTTTGGCAGTCCACCGCGGCGGCTCGGGTCTTGGTTCTGCTGCCTGGGAAGTTCGCCGCTCGCTCTTTGCTGACGCCCCCGATCGGCCTCATCGCCCCGCTGTTTGGGCTTGTTAATGCCGCCACCTTGCCGGCGGCCCTGCTTTTGACTTTGGGTTTGCGCCATAGCGTGTTCCTGGCTTTGGGGAGTACCCACGATAATCCCGCATGTTGTGGGTCGTTCCACGGCGGCTCGCAGGCTGATCGGTGCTTGGAATGAGCGCCCGGCTAAGCGCCATGCCGATGCTACTCTCGCAAAACCATGTCTCCGAACCTGTCCGGTCAATTGACTCACACCTTAGCAAGCTATTTGATCACGAGCTCAGTATCATCAGCGTGGCAAAGGCGGTCAGTCATGTCGCAGTCAGTGGTCCAGTCGCACGAGCTTCTTCAGTCGCCCGGCGTCATCCAAACGCTTGAGCGCGTTAGGGAGAGAGTGCGAGAGCAGTTGATAAAAGTGCCGGAATTCCGAGCGTTCTTGGCAGTGGAAACGTCGATTTCGGAAGTCTCACATGTTCCCGATCTCGTGGACGGTTTACAGTCAGCGAAGCAAAAGATTATGGACCGGCTGATGACCATCCGAGAATACCGAGCGATGCTCGCGGTCGAGAAATCGATCACGGAAATTTCTGAGGTCCTCGGTGTGTTAGCCGAGGGTGAAAGCGCCAACGCAACGCTAGAGACACCGGCGGCTCCACAAACAGAGGTAAACGTGTCCACTCCCATAGCTGATGACCCGGCGCTTGAGACCTTGGGAACTGCTTCCCCACTCGAGACGGCAGACCATCTTGCGAGGATGTTGGGGCTGGCCGATGAGCGATTTGGTAAGCGAATCAGCTAAAGCTACCCCTTGCTCGCACCATGCGAGCGGGGGATCAATTCGTGCTTGAACAAGCCATCCTTGACCTGCAAAACATAGAGCGGTCACTCGCGGCAAAGACTTTGACGGACCTGAAAATTCGCTTGGCATTGCGCCGCTGCCTGAAGGAGCTACGCACGCTGGCTATTGGTATGCCATGTGCCACGACGAACAACCTGAGTCCTAACAGGCAGCCGCTTTAGCGGACCTGCCGTGCTGCCGGCCAGCGCCGCCCTGACAATGAAGTAGGGCCCGGGTTCCTCGATCGACCAGGGCGGTAGGAAGCGGCGTTCGGGCACGGTCATGGGCCCCCATCTCCGTCCGCCTCGCGCTTCACTGCTGGCGCCTTCGGGTTTTTCGCTTTCACCCAACAGTCCGCCCGGCCCGAACGATAAGGCGATCCGAGCCGCTTTGAAACTATGCCCTCGCAGCCAAGCCGGCAGGCATGCTGGGATACGATCTCCCCGTCGCCCTCGTAATCCTCATTGAGCACGATGCCGGGATGCGGGGTGCGAACGAGCTTGGCAAGCTTGCGCTTGCGGCCTCGATCGGCCGTCGCCGCAGATCCTCGCCCTCTAGCTCAATCAGATCGAAGGCGCAGAGCACGGCGTCACCACCATGGCGCGGCCGGCGGACGAGCTCGAACACGGCGAGATCCTTGTCATTGGTGACAATCGCTTCGCCGTCGATCAGGAACGACTGGCCGGGGAGCGCCGTGACCGCTGCGGCGGCGAGCGGAAACCGACCGTTACGGGTGAAGAGACGGACACCGACGGCATCGCGCCGGGCCATGATACGGAAGCCGTCGTGCTTAATTTCATGAATCCAGTTCGCCCCGGCCGGCGGTCGCTCAGCAGGGGAAGGCAGACAGGGTTCGACAAAGGCCGTCAAATTGCGGCTACGCATTACGCAAGGTGTGCAATTAATAGGAACTAATGCCTATGGAGTCCAGTCTCGCCGCTTGCCGCCAGCCTAAGCCGACCGAGGCCCCGGATCGTCGGTGATCGTTTCGCTCCGACGCAGGTCATCATTCAACCGAGCCAGCGCATGGCCAATTGCATCGCCGTCCAGCCGTTTTACCGCTCTCAAGTATCCCAATCGGATCAGGTGCTCTACGACCTTTTCCGAGACGCGCGGATGCTTCAACTCGATCACGTTCCCCATTGCTCTCCCCCCACCAATCACACCAACAATTTAACGTCCATCGGCGGTATTTGTAACGCCGTTTTGGGCTCGTCACATGTCACCAAGTGTCGCGCTCCGGCATTCGGCCGGCAGATGACGCTCGACGAGCTCGCGCACGTCGGCGAGCGGCCAGGATCTCGATTCGAGGGCGGCGGGAAGCGGCGCGGTTCAGGCGCGTTCGCCAGCCTTCGATCATCGAACCAGGTTTCAAGCCAGTCCATGAGGAGTTTGAATTGGTCAGGGTTGAGCAGGAAATAGATAGCGATGGCAAGGCGATCGACGTCATCGACGTCTTGTCCGACCTGTTTATCCTGCGCTGCGTGCCTGGGCACATCCGATCCGACAACTGGCCTGAGTTCGTGGCCAAAGCGGTGCAGGAATGGATCGGCGCAGTTTGTGCAAAAACCGCCTACATCGAATTGGGCAGCCCCTGGGAAAACGGCTATGTCGAGGGCTTCAACGCGCGCCTACGGGACGAACCGCTCAATGGCGAGATCTTCTACACGCTTGGGAAGCCAAGATCGTCATCGAGAATGGATTAAGTAAAGAGATGTAGTGGCTGCATTTGTGATGTTGGCCTTACCCGCGGAAACTGACTTTCGGCGTGGTCGAGCCGTATGAGTCGACATCCGACCTAACAAGTCCGGCAAAGGTGCCTGGTGTCAGTCGGTCTGATGTCAGTCGGGTCCGCTGTGTGTCGCGACGTGCTGCTTAACATTGCCGACTCCATGATCAGCGCAATCACTACCGCCGTTAGCAACCAGGTGAAAATCTGCGGTTGAACTCTCGGCTCATAGAGCGCAAGGCTGCGAACCCGATACAAGGCGGCCTTAATTCGTTGGGGCCGAATTTGAGATAACGGCACCCTGAAAACTACATTGGCATTCGCATCAGTAACGACCACCTGCCAAGTCGATCCATGCAATTGATGACTTATGATATCTCGGGCTAAGCCGATTGCCTCTCGCTTCGCCTCATTCGCATTGGGCAAGGAAGCGCCTGCGGAATCCCTCACGAGATTTGCAGTACTCTCGTCAAGCAAATGAAAATAGTAGCGGGGCATCGTTGGCTTGCCTCTGGCCTTAACAGCCACGCCCCCCAGCCGGGAACGAATGAAGCGCCGGACGATTTCCTCTGCACGCGCGTTGTAACACGCCAGCCCGCCTTTGATGAGTCGGCAATGAGCCGCTAGTTAGCGGGTTGTTACCTGCGTGTACGAGTCAAACGGGGCATCAACGCATACTTCGCTAAAGTGTGTGTCATGATCGCGACATTCGCATGTCGACATGACATCTGCTTCACCCCAAGAGCAGAACTAAGTATGACAACGCGATATGTGCGGTGGGGGCCAGCTTCGAACTTTATTTCTGATAAAATCCTCGCCGACCTTAATGTTAGGGGAGGCCTTTAGGCTCAGTTCACCCAACCCGGATGGCATATCCCAATCAGGCCGGCGACAACGATTTAACCATCATTCGTCCTTTGATCGACTTGACTATCGCAATAAGGTGCCAGAGCGGCGATAATGCCGCAAAGATTTGTATTATTCGTGTTCTCATCGCCCTGGATTGAGTTATCGATGTCCGCAAAAGCATTGATGGTTGTTGCCGTCATCTGCCTAGCCGAAGCGTTGTTGGCTGGTTCTCGTTCGCTGGCGCGCGGCGGTGGTGGCTTCCATGGTGGGGGCATATCGGCCGGCCACGGCGGACAGATGGATGGCTTCTCAATGCACGGCCCCGCTATGGGGCGTCACCCCCGCGGAGCGGACGAACGCGATAAGTACGGGCATCGTGATGATCGGCGTGATCAATTTGAACACCGGCACGATCACCGCTACGCGCACCGGGACGACCACCAGTGGCACCGCGACTATGGTTTCGGCGACAGGGGACACGACGGACCCCATCCGGAGGGGACTTGGAGTTCGAGCTCCCGGCTTCGGCGACAGGGGACACGACGGACCACATCCGGAAGGGACTTGGAGTCGAGCTTCCGGCTTCGGCGACAGCTACCGCGGCCAGACAACCGCCAATGGTCAGTGGCACGTTGGAAACTGAAAGCGCTCGGTCGGGGCGGACCGATGTAGTACCCATGTCGCCTTTGGGTCGATTCTGTTGAAAAAGTCGCAAGTCTAAAGTCGTTGCAAAACTACCAAAATACGAACGATATCTTCGATTGACGCTAGTTACCGGCGCAGATCCGCATCTCAAAACCGCACCCACGAGGCAGGATCAGCTTGTCCAGCGTGAGATCAGAGACCACTTTGCGCAATCGGCTGTTCTCAAGCTCCAGCTCTTTCAGTCGCCTCACCTGATCGCTCTTGAGCCCCCCGACCTCCTGGCGCCAGCGATAAAACGTCACTCACTCACGCCGAGATCTGGCGGATCGCATCAACACATCATTTTTGACACCGAGTAAGTGTTAACTTCCTTGCCTGTCAGCTCAGCATAGCTCTCGATAGGCATTGGCCCACCCAATAGAAAACCTTGCACCTCGTCACACCCTCTATCGAGAAGAATTGCATGCTGCGCAGCAGTTTCGACGCCTTCGGCTAGGACGGGTATGTTTAAACTGTGTCCTAGATCGATGACCGCGCGCACGATCGCCATGGAATGTCGGTTATGTTCGAGATCAAGGACGAAAGTTCGATCGATCTTGATTTTATCGAAGGCAAAGGAATGCAAGTACGACAGTGAGGAAAAGCCGGTTCCAAAATCGTCTAACGCAATCCGCACGCCAAGGGCTTTAAGACGCGAAAGGATCGATATTGCCCGTGAAAAGTCGTCGATGAACACACTCTCAGTGATCTCGAGTTCCAGGCGTCCCGGGGGAAGGCCAGTGTCGAGTAACACCGAATGAATAAAAGTAGGCAGGTTGCCATCTCGGAATTGCAGGGGTGAAACGTTCACGGCGACTGTTAGAGGAGCGCGCCAAGTGGCGGCTTCGCGGCACGCTTCGCGCACGACCAATTCGCTCAATGGGATAATCAGCCCGCTCTCTTCGGCAATTGGGATAAACACCGCCGGGGGTACGCGACCATGCTGCCAATGTTGCCAACGCGCCAGCGCTTCAAATCCGGTGGTTTCGCCCGATATTGTCTTCTGCGGCTGATAGTGCAGGTCCAGCTGTTGGCGTTCGACAGCAGTTCGGAGCGCCTCTTGTAAAGTGCGCCGTTGACGTACCTCTTCACCCAAGTCCGCATCGAAAAATAGAACTGACCCAGAACCCTTGGCTTTGGCGCGGTAGAGAGCAATGTCTGCGTTGCTAATTAGGGTTTTGCTGTCGGTACCATGATTAGGATATATGGCCGCGCCGATTGTGGCGCCCGTCATTATCGTTCGGTTTTCTACACGAATTTCCTCTTTGAAGCTGCTCAATAATCTTTCCGCAAGTGGCGCCGCTATTTGCATCCCACCGTCGACTATCACTGCAAATTCGTCGCCGCCAACTCGCGCGACAAATGCGCCATCTGCGGCGCTTATTAACCGACGTGACACCTCGAACAGCAACGCATCACCGATGAGATGCCCATGGGTGTCATTTGTTTCTTTGAAACCGTCGAGGTCGAGTGACAAGACGGTGAATTGGTCGCCATCACCGGTAGCGCTTTTGATAGCCTTTGATAGCTCATCATTGAAAGTCCGCCGATTGGCAAGGTTGGTGAGCTGATCATAATGCGCCATTCGCACGACATGCTGTTCCGTGCGCTTACGCTCGGTAATATCTTGAAGAACCGTCACAAGATATTGGGGACTGTCAGAATCGTCTCTTACAGCTACCGTCGTCGCGGTACAGATCCTTATGCCATTCGCAGCGGTGTGCACCTCATGATCAGATAGGACGATCGGGCATTGCGACCGCATCGCATCCTTGTTCTCCGCGATTATGAAGTCGGCGCGCTCTTTCGGATATAACTCGGATACGGTCTTTCCAACGATTTCTGTGCGCGATACGCCAAACAATTCCTCAAACGCTCGATTGACCAAGGTGTAGCGACACTGAGCCACATCTCGATGCGTCCCGGTCACATCTTTGACCAATATGGGCGCGGGCACGTGTTCAATGATAGCGTCTAAGAACTTTTGAGTCCGGCGAAGTTCGTTCTCCACGCACTTCGATTTGCTGATGTCATGAACAGCGGTTAGGCGGGCGTTGCGATCCGCATAGGTCAGAGCGCGTGAATATACCGAGACGTCAATTGTCCTGCCGTCGGCAGTCGTATGCCGCCCGACATTTTCAGAAAACTGATCGAGCCGCAGCGATCGTAGAAATTCTGCGAATCGCTCCCTATCCTCTTGGGGTCGAAGGTCGGGAACCGTCATCGACATGAATTGGTCGTGGCTATAGCCGTAGCACGCTATCGCGGCGTCATTGACAGCCATAAATCGCAGGCTTTCGCGATCGCTGACCCACATTGGCACCGGACTGCCTTCGAAGAGCAGCCGGAACGATTCCTCGCGGTTTATCTGCTCGGTCACGTCCAAATGGGTGGCAACCCAGCCGCCCCCGGCCATTGGCTTGTGGGTAACTGAAATGAGGCGTCCATCGCGAAGTCGATTTATGAGTTGGTAGGACTGGTCCTGGGATACATCGTCAAGCCGACATGCGATATATCTCTCATGATCGTCCGGCTCTTTAACAACCGTACTTTGTTGCGCAGGGATCAAGGTAAATGGGGTGCCCGACTTCGTTTGTTCTTCGCTCAATCCGTACAAGTCTGCATATTGTTTGTTGCAAACGATAAGGCGCTTCTCGCCATCAAACATACAGATGCCTTGAGGCATATTTTGAATAGCGGCACTTAACCTCTTACTTTGTTCAGCCAGGCCTCGCTGTAGAGACGCCTCGACCTCTGCAACACTGCGCACTCTTTCAGCCTCAATTAGTTCCGCGTGCGCGGAAGCAAGTCGGTCCTGCTGCCTCCACGATCGCGCCATGAGGTATGCAGCAACGACGATGAGCGCGATAATCGCTAAGGTAACGACGATCATGGTAACAGCCGTCCTGCGCCAAGGAGCAAAGGCGGCGTGTTCGTTTTGCGTAACGACAATAGTAAGAGGATAGTTGACGAGCCGGTACGCCGCGGCGATGCGAGTTTGTTGATCGATTGGGCTTACCGCGCGTGACACCCCAGATCTTGAATTGGCGAGTTTCTTAAGGACAGAAGCCGGCACGACCTTTCCAATTGATCCAGCAGAGGGAAAACGAGCCAACAAAGTGCCGTCTTGCCGCAGCAACGTTGCCGCATAGCCAGCGCCGAACGAAGTAGAGCGGAATAAATTCTCGAAGTAATCTAGAACCGTCGAAGCAAATACTACGCCGAGTAGACGACCATCATGAGCCAATACAGGACGAGCAAGGATCACTACCCAGGCGCCGCTAGCGGCGCCCTGAACGGGTTCGCTAATAAATGACTTTAGCGTTGGATTCGCTTGGAGAACTTCAAAATATTCCCGAGTTGATAGGTCGATGTGTGGGCTTGGCCAACCTCGCGAATGATTCAGTCTGAGACCCCGGGAATCCAAAAGCCCGATCGTGTCAATTTGCGGAAGCTGCAATTGTTCTTCTTTCAGGAACGAAAAGAATTGTTCGGTTGTCAGCTGAGGCAAGCTGTCATCGAAAGAGTCATTGCTTTTCACCTTTTCAGCGACATCAGCAAGAACAAGATCGGCTGATTGGAAAGTGTGATCTACCAATTCCGAGAGCGTCAAACTTTGGCGCAATAGATCGTCCTGAACCTCATGCAGTGTATTTTCATACGATTGCACGAGGACAAGCGTGTTGGCCCCAGCAATGGCCGCGACGAGGAGCACGGCTCCAAAGACCAGCGTCCGGATCCGACGTGACGAGAACTTGGGGTCAGCGGGGGCTAAAGAAAGGGGCACTCTGTGCTCTAATATTAATGAGGCGATTGGCCATGTTGCGTATAAGATCAGACTTGTTTTGAGTTTCCGTAAATTGGTGTCCAATTAAGGGATAATTATTTATAACCAAACGTTCGGCGGAATGGCGCGTCCGCCTAGAGTCCATTGAGGACCGATCCAATTCGTGCTCAAGCGCTCCGTACTTCGGTTTGGGTCCGATTTCGTTGAAAAAGTCGGAGTATCGACTCAGCCCGATTTTTTCAGCGTCGTGGGTGCGGTTTTCAGATGCGGACGCGGGGGGCCTCGCCATCCACATCAGACTCAACGGAGCGCGTTCTAAATCGATCTGCAGCGGTAATTAGCGTCAATCAAAGATGTCGTTCGTATTTTGGCGGATTTACAACGACTTTAGACTTGCGACTTTTTCAACAGAATCGGCCAGGAACGGACATCCTCGAGGTAGTCGCCCCGAGTTCAGCCGTTGCGGCGGGACTCTTCCAAGGTTCGAGAATCTGCGGCGCGGTGGGACATCAATTTGAGTAGGTAGCGCGCGGCGCCTGCGTATGACCGGTCTCTGGCAAGGCCTATCGTCAGGGAGACCATCGCTAAATTCGATCGCCAAATTGCAAACCTCGCTGATCGTGTAGCGCCGACCGTCGACGCTTACCACGGGTGCGTGACCGAGCCCGGTCCAATTCGGGTAGAGTTGCACCGCTCCATAAAACGCATCGCGTAAGTGGCGCGAGATCGGTTGCGACTGTGGCTCGTTCATTTGAGTTCGTCCGCCCTGTGTTGGCCCGGATCATCTTCGGGGCGCTCGTCAGCGACGTCATTCATATGGCGCTTAACGGTATACCGGTATTCGGGGGTGGAGCTATTGTCGCCCGCCCGGCCCGACCTGCTTCCCCGCCGATGCCGGGCAGAGAGAACGTTTAGTTCTGCGAAGCAAATGTGATCTTACGGCGGTCTCTCAGAAAGGCCGATCAGGTGGTTTAGATCAAACGGTTGCAAGAGCATCCTCCAGGAACCCGGACAGAATGAGATTGTTTAGGAGGTGGAGGAGACGAAGGTGTTAATTCGGATCAAGCGCACGGATTCGCGGCGGGCTACGTTAGAGCCCCGAGTGCGTGCACTGCTGGGCGATCGGTTAAGGGCGTACTACGCTGCAACCCAACACCTTCCGCTTCCTGATGGTCTGGCCGAAGTTATCGAGGAGTTGGCACAAACAGAGGGTCAGGCGAATCGCGAAGGGGAGTAAGGCAAAGCGTGGATCAACTTTTACCAGTCGAGCCTTCTCCTTTTGAGATCGGATTTACGCTGCCTTCGAGCCACTCCTCACTCGCGGCCAAGTCCCGTAGCGCACGGTAACGCTTTCGCTCAAACGATAATTTCTTTTCACACCAGTCCACCCGCGCGGCCGCTTCCTCCGCTTGTTGGCGGTAGTCATTCGGGTTCGGCATGCCGAGCCTCCTTAACGCCGAAAGAGAATTCGTCGTCAGAAAAAACTCAATCGCTGCCCTCGGGTTCCCGCTCGGCTTCGCCTTTTAATCACCCGGGCCCTGCACCGCTCTAACCGCCGGCTAGGAAGGCAGGAGCGCCTCCTTGTCCGGCCAGCCGGCACCGGGCCCAGGGCATTTCGTGTGATGTATTTGAGAGATCACCATGGCTGCTATTCTGATCGTCGAAGATGAGAATCAGGTGCGCGTTCTTGCCGAATCCCACCTTCGGGAGTAAGGGCACGAGACGTTTTCGGCGAGCACCATTGATGGTGCACTGGCCGCTCTAAGTGGCGAGCCAAACATCGACGTTCATTTACGGACATGGCCTCCACGGCGATATCCGGGCCGGTCTGGAATTGGCCCAGCAGGCAGTCGAGCGCCAGCGCAACCTCAAGGTTATCTACACGACCGGTCGAGGCGTGACGGATGGGATGCGGGCCAGATTCGTTGAGAATTGGGCCTTCCTTCCCAAGCTTTATTCGGTAAACCAACTCCAAGCGACGCTATCTGTGCATTTTGGAACTGGCCCGCAAACCAACCGCGCCGCGACGTAACTCGGGTCTGGGTGAACAGCGCCATTTTGAGCGCACGCCGGCCATGTTCGCTCTTCCCACGCTATAAAATCGATGCAGCGCGGCGATGGTCTCAAAGGCAACAACGAATTCATAGGCTCCAAACTAGTCACGGAATCCGGGTTTTGCTGACAATCTCCGATGGCAGTTTGCCTAACCCCTTCTCCTCGTTATTCGCAGATCACGGGACGATACACTAGACCGATTAAGACTCCGCACCCTCTCGTTTTTAGCGGTGCTGCTGAGGTCCAAAAGGATGCGATGCCGATGCCGCGCATCCTCTTGAGTGTTTACTACACAGCAACAACCGCGACGATTCGCATATCGTGCGGATTGACGATCACAACCTCGTCCTCGTAAACGAAGTACAGATAACCGCGCCATTCCGGCTCAACGCGCACGAGGGTCTCTGGCACGGGGACGATGTCCACATCGCGTCGGTGAATGATCGTCCCGACCCGCACGTCAAAGTCGACATGCCCCACCCGCGGTGCACCATGGGCATCGATGACTTCCTTGCGGATCGTGGTACGTTGCTCATATTGAGGTGGACGTTTCCACCCTTCATCGGCAGAGAAGCGTTGCCTTGAAGACCCTTCAGGCTACCATTGCGCTCCGCCCGCTCTGCTGTGCTCGAACCTCCCTTGCGGTGTTCTTCGGCAGCTGATCGGCGTTTGGACTGCTCTTGGGCGGCCTCCCGACCTTGCTTCTGCTTGCCTTGCGCTGCGCGCAGGTGATCTCGATCTTTCTTGCCGTCCAAATCCTTGGCGGCCTCATTGTGTTCCTTGCCTTTGCCCCGGATCATTTCCTGAGCGCTTTGGTCGGACTTGGATTCTTGCCTAGCCTTTCCCTCTTGGGCCGTGGGGCGCGTACCTTTCATGCCCTTTTCTTGAGCCTGATCGGGTGAACCGAAGCCTTTGTTGTCGGACTTCATTTTGTCTTCTGTTGCGCATGCTGGCCAACCGCGCTGCCGTCGCTACTCTTCATCGCCGGAGACGATGGCGTTGCACTAGTTGCGCCACCAAGAGAACTCCCGCTGCCTTGATCCTTTGTGGCGCCTTGAGCGATCGCCACACTGGTGCCTGCAAGCAAAACAACCGCAGCAGCGGTTGCCAATAATGTGTTCCGTTTGCTACTCACTGGACTCTCTCCTCTGGTCGTTGGTTTTGTGCGGCGCGTCAATCGACGCTATCAGACCGGATCGGACCGCATTCCTCCACAGTGCGAACGCGAGATTAGAAAGAAAGTTTCAGCACCGTTGTCGATTCACGGCGCAGGATGGCCCCGGTCGAGTGACCGGGGCCTTTCCGATGTGCGGTCACTTGTTGTTGGACGTATCTGGGACCCAAGTGGTCTTATTGCTGTCGTACTTAAAGCCCGGTGCCTTCTTCAGGGCGTCCTTGGTCGTGTCCATCGTCAAATAGATCTTGTCGTTTTTTCTAGTCTCTTTGATCGATCCGAAGCTCACCGCAACGTCCTTTTCACCCGCACCGAGAAAGCCACCCACGCCGAGAATGGTGGCTTCAACCCGGCCATCCTTTCCGACCAGGACGTCCATAACCTGGCCGATCTTGTTGTCATGCGGATCGTACACGTCCTGCTTATACCAATCGGTAACGGTCAGGCTTGAGGACGGAAGGCTGGTCAGGAGGCCCGAACCAGCAGCAAGAGGGTTGGGCGAAGGCCGCAGTGGAAGCCAGCAGCGCGCCTGCGGAAAAAGCAATACGCATTCTCATCGGGAACATCCTCCAAAATGCTTGTTATGCTGAGCACTGAACGTACCAATCATTACTTGGTGCCGGCATGTCGAGACTTTATTTTGGAGGGTGTCCACGGGGCCAGAGAAATAGACGGCAATACGGCAGGCCTGCGCGCCCTGGGGGCCCGTTGCGGCCAGGCTCAGACGATAATCTTTCTACCGAAGACCACCGGAGAGGGGCAGTGCACTGTTGCTTGCAAGCTTTCGTCCTAGCCCTGTCAGTTCCTGGCTCTGCTTGCTAGTGCGGACGTTTGAGGGCCTTCTTAGCCGTGCGCTCAGTTCAAAATAAGTGGGAAGCACTGAGTATTTTTTTGCGCAAGCCAAACGTCCTATTCGGAGCACCGAGGGAACTCGTCCCGCTCTAAGCGAGTTCATTTTCGCGTAGGAAGAGATCGTTCTCAACGCGTTGTGTGCCTATGGTTGATATTATTACTAAAGCGCCACGTCTTCGCAGCCACATCGCGAGCGACGATAAGTCGGAGTTGAAATACTGGACTCGGCATTTTGGTGTTACGCGCGACGAGTTGAAAAATGTTATCGAGAAAGTGGGCAATTCCGCAGCCGCTGTCCGAAAGGAACTAGAGGCAATCCGCGACAACCGCGAGTAAAAATGACAGGGTAAAGTTGACGAAATTCCGTCCAGCCGATCTAGCTTTCCTTCCTTGGCAAAATAGAAACCCCGCCAAAGCGGGGTTTCTAGCTGCACCCTATCGTCTACCCTAGGGATGATTTGGCGCCGTAGGGGCTGTCGTGGAACCCGGCGCCATTGCAAGAGCCGGTGCTGTATGAGCTGGTCCGTTATTCGTCGCTGCAGGCACGGGTGCGGTATTGCTGGCAACGTGGGTAGCGGTCCCGCTGTAACTGTAAATCAGCCCGCCGATTATAAGGAGAGCGACAATGACGGCGGCTAGACCCCACATACCGCCGCCTGAGCTTCGCGTTACGCTGCGATTTGCAATATCATCACGATCTCGGATGCCGGGTCCCCCACGAGTTGGGTCTTGAAAGTTAGCGTCTAGATTTGGGTTACGAAAATCGCGAGGGTCGCTCATGGAGCTCTCCATTCAAAGTTACATCAGCACAACGTCATGTAATGATGGATTGTTCCTGCAGCTCAGGCGACACCAAAAATAAGCAGCTCGTTATGCTGCAACGCAACGCCTGATGCGTGCCGGAACAAATACTCGCCTAGGCGAGTTATCGAGCCGCAAGATTATTCATGATAGCGGAGTCAACCATGGAATTACTTCTAATAATCCTCGTGGTGGTGTTGCTCTTTGGCGGCGGCGGTTATTGGGGACGCGGCCGGGGCTATTGGTGAATTTAAATTGGGACCGCGAGCCAACAAGTCCGCAGCCAACGGCATTGGTCACGACGCGGCGCGAACGGGAAGCCGGTCGACAATTCCCGAACCCTCCGCGCGTGTCATTATCTGGTTTGCTGCTATCACCGTTTTGGCCTTCGCAGTGATCATTGCCTACGACTATAAAATCGGAGATCCGCGACTTTTTCTAGATAAGCAAGCACCGCTTACACATAGTAACAAACGCAGCTAAGGGCCGTCCGGAGATGGTAATTCGAGTTTTAGAATCGCACTGGTTCAACATGAGCACTCTAAGCGCGGCCGCACCTTGACCGGCATTTCGAGCCTGGTTTCTCGCGTCTAGGCGGCCTCCCCTCCCCGGACAAATCGATTTATTCCTGGTGCGCGAACGGCGCATAGCCCCCGTTGGCACGCTGCACCGCTGGGTGACTTACCTCGCCCCACAGGACGAGGACGGGGATATCGATGGACGCCAGCGAGGCCGCGGATAGCGGGAACCTAATACGCACTCACCCAATCGAGGATATTGACTGCCGTCGTTTCCAGAGCGTAGGCGCGAACGCGAGGCGGCCAGGAGGCGAAGGTGTCGGCGCCGCCGTAAAAGTCGACCGTTGTCCCGCAGCAGCTCCGCTGCCGGCGCCTCGACGACGGCAAGGCTTGCCAAGGGCACCCGATTGCGAAGCGCTACTGCAATGGCCACTAGTCCGCCGAAGGAATAACCGACAAGATGAACTGGATCGCCTGCCCTGTGGATAACCGATTCCACGACGTCGACTTCGTGCCAGATCGAAGGGTCGCGCAAGGTACGGCGCTCCTCAGTGCCGCCGTAGCCAAGGAGGCTTGTGGTTAAGCAGCGAAAGCGGTTGTTCCAGGCGGCTGTCACAGGACGCCACGCCGCGCCTGTGCTGCACGACCCGGGTACGAGCACAATCGTCGGGCCGGCTCCGTATGCCTCGAAGTCGATACAACCGCGCGCGTCCTCGATCATGCCGACCTGCCGGTCCCGCGCCGGCGATTGATCAGGCCGACCTGCGCCACGGCAGCAGCATCGACACGCGCCTCCGATAGCGGCGGTATTCGTCGCCGAATACCTCGATCAGATCGCGCTCCTCAAGCCAGATGCCGACGAAGATGTAGGCTGTGGTCACCCCCGCGAATAACAGATGGCCGACGGTCATGGCCGGCGTCGCCCAGAACGCGATGATGAAGCCGAGATAGATCGGGTGCCTCACAAAGCCGTAGAACAACGGCGTGCGGAAGCGCGGCGCCGGCATGCCACGGCCGGCGAGATTGTTCGCCACCTGGTGCAGGCCGAACAGCTCGAAATGGTTGATCAGGAAGGTGCTGGTCAGCACGATCAGCCA
Source organism: uncultured Alphaproteobacteria bacterium (assembly GCA_963731805.1). Lineage (GTDB taxonomy): Bacteria > Pseudomonadota > Alphaproteobacteria > Rhizobiales > Xanthobacteraceae > BOG-931. Next base: position 40,472 of record CAVSWY010000016.1, on the reverse strand, counting down.
GCCGATGAAGGATAGCGCCGTCACCGCCATGGCAACGCTCGGCTCGGCGATCTGCCATACGACTGCCGGCAACGGACGCCACTGCCAAAGCAGCAGCGCGAGCGCGAGACTCGCGAGCAGTACGTAGGTCGTGCGCTCGACCGACGGCGGCACGAACTTTGTCCACCAGCGCTTGAACTGCGGCCGCGCCATCACGCTGTGCTGAACCGCGAAGATCGACATTAGCACGAGATTGATGATGAGTGCCTGCATCGTCGGCTCGGCGGCTCCGCTGTCGATAGTCTTCGGCACCACCATGCTTTCGACGAAGCCGATGGCGTAGAGGAAGGTGATGAAAAAGATGAAGTAGGACGTGACGCCGTAGAGGAATGCGACGATCCGGCCGATCAGGTTGCCTTGAGCGCGCGCGTCGTCGTCTAGGGCTTGAATCTGAGTCATCGTTTCCTCCGGTTCGTTGCCGTCAGGGGGTTTGCGAGGTGTGCAGGATGCCGAAGGTGCGGCCGAAAGACTTTGCCCGGTCCTTGATTTGCTCTTGAGATCGGCTTGATTATTCGTTGAGGCCAGCGAGTCCGGCCGGAGCGAGGACGGTGAGGTGGAATTTCTCTTTTCTGATCATAGGCTTGACACAGGCCGGCGGGAACTGCGCCGCGGCGCCGAGGCGATTGCGGTCGAGCCCCAGGTGTTCGATCTTCTGGTCCACCTGATCGAAAGCCGCGACCACGTCGTCAGCAAGGACGATCTCATCGCCACGGTCTGGGGAGGCCGCATCGTGTCGGACTCGACCTTGACCAGCCGGATCAACGCGGCGCGCAAAGCGGTCGGCGACAGCGGTGAAGAGCAGAAGCTGATCCGCACCATTGCGCGCAAGGGCTTTCGCTTTGTCGGCGACGTGCGCGTCGCGCCGGTCCGGCCGACGGATCAAGCTGCCGCACCGGCACGGGAGGCTTTGCCGCTGCCGGATCGTCCGGCCATCGCGGTGCTGCCGTTCACCAACATGACCGACGATCCGACGCAGGATTATTTTTCCGATGGCATCAGCGAGGACATCATCACCGCGCTGTCGAAGCTGCGCTGGTTTTTCGTCATCGCCCGCAATTCCTCGTTCGTCTACAAGGGCAGGGCGGTGCATCTGAAACAGATCGCCGACGAACTCGGCGTCGGCTATGTAGTCGAAGGCAGCGTGCGCAAGGTCGGCGACCGAGTGCGCATCACCGCGCAGCTCAACGACGCCGCTACCGGCAGCCACATCTGGGCAGAGCGCTACGACCGCAAGCTAGCCGACATATTCGCGGTGCAGGACGAGATCACCGAAGCCATCGTCTCCGCCATCGAGCCGCAGCTGTTTGCCGCGGAAAACTTCCGCGCCAGGCGCAAGCTGCCCGACAGCATGGACGCCTGGGACCTGCTGATGCGGGCGCTGTCGCATTACTGGCGGGTGACGCGCCAGGACAACATGGTGGCGCAAGCCCTGCTCGAGAAGGCGACCGCAATCGACCCGCATTACGGCCAGGCGTTCGGCGTGCTCGCCACCAGCCACACCTTTGGCGCCCATATGGGCTGGGAGGACATGGCGGTGGTGGCACCGATCGCCGAGCGCGCCGCGGCGGCGGCGATCCTCGCCGACAGTGAAGACCCCTGGGCGCACCACGCCTTGGGTTGCGTTTATCTGTTCGCGCGACGCTTCGACGACTCGCTTGCCGAGTTCGAGATGGCGCTACGGCTCAATCCGAACTTCTCGATGGCGCAGGCTTATTACGCCCTGACGCTGGCCTATTGCGGGCGCTGGCAGGAGGCGGTGCCGTCGGTGCATCGCGCCTTGCGCCTGAGCCCGCACGATCCGCTGGTCGCGATCTATTGCGGCATCGCCTCCTATGCGCAGTATGTCGGCCGCAACTACGACGAAGCGATGCGGCTCGCCCGCGAAGGCATCCGCCAGCGGGCCGATTTCGTCGGCGCCCACCGGGTGCTGACCGCCGCCGCGGGCATGGCCGGGCAGAACGATGTCGCCGCCGCCGCGCTACAGGAGCTGCGCCGCGTCCAGCCCAACATTTCGCTGGCCTGGATCGCGAGCCACATGCCGATCAAAGAGAACACTGACCGCGTGAACTATCTGCAGGGCTTTCGCCGCGCCGGCTTGGATTAGCCAAGACTAGCGCCCCTTAGTCCGCCAGGTCCGAAATGGGTCATCAGCGCCGTTTCGAGCGCAGGCTGGTCACTTCCGCTTTACCACTACTGCGGCGTCTGTCAGACAGCGCTTAATGGGTATTCAGCTTTCTTGCGTCTCTTGCCATCTCGAGGCAGGAAACAAGGTCAGTGTAGCTCGCCATTCCGCCCATTTCCGATGCTATGCAGTTGGTCTTGTCCGTGGGTGCAAAGGAGGACCATTCACCCGTCAATTTCTGGCGCATGGATTGCTCACTCTTGACGCATTGAGCGAAGGCGAGGTCCGGATCGCCCGTCTCCGAGGGATTAGCTGCCTGTTGAGCGATCCCGTGACATACCGGGTCGACGTTCAGATTGGGAATGTCTTGTGACCACGCCGGCCAGCCTATCGCTAGTATGATGATGACGGAAAAACTGCTCATCAACGCTGCGCGCATGACACCCTCCAACGCAGGCCAAGTGACATCGTTCAGTGCAGGGCTGTGCTCGTTCAGTGATCCGACCCGCTTTATCGCAACGATATGGTCATCCCACCCAGTCCGAGGGACACTTGAAAGCCGGCTTGCACGCCCTGAACCGTAAGGACGACACCATTTTGGTTCTGCAGCGTTGCTGCCTGCCCGCCGACGACGAAGGCGGCTCCGGCGCCTGCCGCGCCATAAGTACCGGCGATATCTGACACCCTATGCAAATTGGATGCAGTGCCTACCAAGTCTACCGCGGCCACCCCAAGCGAGCCGATGCCAATACCGCCGACGCTCAGGTGGTATCTCCTCCCGTGGTAGATCAGAGTACCGCTGCCACCACCAACACCAACGATGAAGCCTGCTTTGACAATATGCAGCCGAACCGAGCCGACGGTTTGGGCGTGGGATTCCGTCGACGCCCCGGCGAGCGTCGCCGCGGCAATTAAAACAACCGCAACAAATTTGATATTCCGAATGAAGTTACGCATTGTCCTTCCCCCGAATTGTTTCTTGGATAGCTGCCGGGGCAACCTCTTCCCCAGAATATCAATTCTATTCGCGAAACTCTCCCTCCGCCATAGGACAATAAGCGACTGGAGCGTGTTTCAACCGCCGCGTCGTTCCACTGCACCCTGGGTCAGGAACGTCGGATTTGGGCTTTCCTCGGCACGTCCGCTTCTCTTCTCTAATCGGCCATTTGGGGTCAAGCGCTTTCAGACTATCCGCCGCTGCAGTGTCGATGTCTCTCGCGGGCTTCTCTAATCGGCCATTTGGGGTCAAGCGCTTTCAGACTATCCGCCGCTGCAGTGTCGATGTCTCTCGCGGGCTCGTGCTTCTCTTCGGAATCGGCACCAGGGCCCTTCCATCATGGGATTCGAAGACGAGGCGGAACAATCTGTTAGTCGGCCTTGCCGTCAGACTGACGGCGGGATCAAGCGGACGTCCGAACTCACCTCATCCGTCGTCCCGCGAGGGACATCATTCCACCGCTGGGTGGAGCTCTAGTGTTCTCCTATTGCGTTTGATACTTCATGGTTGTCATGCTGCTGCCGCAGCTTGTTCTCGGGTCCAACGGAACTCGGTGCCGTCGACCCAGATGCGGTGCATGATCACAGCCAATCGGCGGGCCAGCGCAACAATCGCCTTTTTCATCCCGCGGCGTCTGGCGATCTGCATCCCCCAGGCCTTGAGCCAAGACCATTTCTTGGAACGCATCATGGCCTGAGCTGCTTCGTAGAGCATCGTCCGCATCATCTCATCTCCACAACGCGATATTCTGCCGTCCCAATCCACCTCGCCGGATTGATACTTGGCGCACGTCAGCCCAAACACAGCCCCGACTGACTTGGATTTACGGAAGCGAGCAGGCACGTCGACAGTGGCGCGGAAGGTCAGCGCCACCACCGGGCCAACACCGGGGGTCGTTATCAGGCGCCGGCACACCTCATCGTCCCGCACGATGGCCAGCAAACGGCGATGCAGGATGACGAACTGCTCGCGAAGCGCCCGCCGGACGACCAGCAGCGGTTCGACCAGCACAGCCAGGTCCGGCAAGGTCTCGACCAGCTCCTTGATGCGGGCCTCAAACTTCACCATCCCAACCATCCCAACCTTGAGGCCGAAGTTGCGTAAAGTACCGCGCAGGTCGTTGTCGATGGCGATGGCCTTCGACTGCAGCAGCTTGCGATGGGTCAGCAGCATCCGCAGTTTCTGACTGCGTAGCGTCTTGACATGCACCGGACGGTAAAGCCCCACCCGCATCATCTGCCCTATGCCGCGCGCATCGTTGCGGTCTGTCTTATTGATCTGTGCCTTCAGCACCGCCTGCATGTGCCGCGTCTCGACACAGACCACCGGTAACTCGGCTTCGGCGAGAGCGCTGAAGAGCCATTGCGACAGCGGTCCAGCTTCCAAGCCAATTCGCTTGAAGTGGTAGGCGGGGTTCTTCAGCACCGCCAACAACGCTTCAGGTTCGCTCGCAACCTTCACTTCCCGAACGATCTTGCCCGTGTCATCCACAATGCAGACGCTGGTCTCCTTGACCGATACGTCCAGTCCAGCAAAATGGTCCATGCTGCGCTTCTCCTTCTGATGCTTGAGGCCGTTCCACGGACCTCGTATTCACCATCAGCCTGAAGCGCAGCACCCAAAATCTTCAGCTATCCACAAGCTCGCCGGCCGATTACCCCATCTGTTACCCTGAACGCGACATTTGCTTGCCCCGCAATATCTGACGCACTGGGCCAATGACAGACAAAGACCGTAGCGGCATATCACGTCGGTCACAATCCGTTGTTATCAAAATTGCCGTACCGCGAGCCTATGGACCGACAACCCCACGGCCACAAAATGGGCTGGATTTGACCATGCGGGGCGGGGTTGAATACGCTATGGATTGTTATCACCGGCGGGGGGACCATGCCAACTAAAAGCAAACATCCAGAAACCATTGCCTTGCACGGTGGCAGCTATCGCGCCGACCCAGCGACCACAGCCGTGGCGGTTCCGATTTATCAAACCACATCCTATCAGTTCCAATCCACCGAACACGCGGCCAATCTATTCGCGCTCAAGGAACTGGGCAACATCTACACTCGCATTATGAATCCGACTCAGGCCGTGCTGGAGGAGCGCATGGCCGCGTTCGAGGGTGGCGTGGCGGCACTCGCGCTGTCTTCGGGACAGGCAGCGTCGCTGTTCGCAGTACAGAACATCTGCCACGCCGGCGACAATTTCGTCTGCTCGACCGACATCTATGGCGGCACCTGGAACCTGTTCCAGAACACCATGAGCACCATGGGCATCGAGTGCCGCTTCGTCGATCCGACCGATCCGGAGAACTTCCGCAAGGCGAGCGACAACCGCACCCGCTGCTGGTATGGCGAGACGCTGCCTAATCCGAAGCTAGCCGTCTTCCCGATCGCCGAGGTTGCCAAAATTGGACGCGAGATGGGCATCCCGCTGATCATGGACAACACTGCCTGTCCGGTGCTGTGCCGGCCGATCGAGCACGGCGCAGCCATCACCATGCACTCGACCACCAAATATATCGGCGGCCACGGCACCTCCATCGGCGGCATCATCGTGGACGGCGGTAATTTCGATTGGGAAAAGCACGCCGACCGCTTTCCGATGCTCAACACACCCGACCCGAGCTACCACGGCGCGGTGTGGACGCAAGCCGTGAAGCCACTCGGGCCCATCGCCTATATCATCAAGGCGCGCGTCACCCTGTTGCGTGACATCGGCGCCGCCGCCTCGCCATTCAATTGTTTCCTGCATATCCAGGGGCTGGAGTTGGTTGTGGTCCGCATGCGCCAGCACTGCGCCAATGCGGCCGCCGTAGCCGACTGGCTTAAGAAGCATCCAAAAGTGACAAAAGTGATTTTCCCCGGCCTGATGACCGGCGAGATGAAGCGTCGGGCCGACGCCTATCTGAAAGGCGGATACGGCGGCCTGGTCGGCTTCGAGGTCAAGGGAGGCCACGACGCCGGCCGCAAGTTCATCGACAGCCTGGAGATGTTCTACCACGTCGCCAATATCGGCGACGCCCGATCCCTCGCCATTCATCCAGCCAGCACGACCCATTCGCAGCTCACGCCGGAGGAGCAGGCGAAGACCGGCGTCACGCCCGGCTATGTGCGGCTCTCGATCGGCATCGAGCATATCGACGATATTATTGCCGATATCGATCAGGCGCTTTCGGCTGCTTAGTGACTTCGGCGTAGTTACCCCTGTCACCTTAGGGTCATTAATCGTCGTTTCGGCGATGTCCGGGCGTTGTCAGTCCCCAATTGCCGACATATCGCTGCGCCGCTTTAAGTCTGGCGGAGGGCCACGCGATGAAACGCGCATATTCTGCTTGTGGTGTTAATTGCTTTGCATGATCCGGCGCGAGACGATTTCGGCCATCTCAAGATCGTCGCCAGTAGCTCGCGCGCTCAGGCCTTTCACGACGCCCGCCCGATCTTGTATCTCACGATTTTGGCTCATCTTCCACTTGCCTTTGAGCCGCGTGATGGCAAAGCGGAAACCTACAATGCCGCGCAACATAACCTCTATGTAAGTGTCGGGCGCATCTGTCGGCGCCCAAGGTTTGGCTTCGTTGCTTTCCTGTTGGGCAGTAAGTTCAGTTACGTGGCGGAGCAGCCAGTCTTTCTCTTTCACCACTTCGGGACGACCGTATGCGTGCACGACTGCAAAGTTCCATGTCGGCACGACTTTTCCGTGCAGGGCTTTCGAGGGATACCAGCTGGGTGTGATGTAGCCCTCGGGTCCCTGAAAGATCATCAGCGCCTCGTTGCCCTCAGCAAGATCACTCCAATGCGGATTGGCGCGTGAAAGATGGCATTCGATGACGCCGTAGCGTTCATCGTCTTTGAGCACGGTCGGTAGGTGGCTGGCATAGAGACCAGCTGAACCAGCAGAAACCAGTGCAGCAAAAGGCCTAGCACGCATTAGCGCATGCATCTCCGATATATCCTCGACGCGAAAATCATCCGGTTGGTACATGCGATCACCGTAAGCTGGCGTCGGTCCTAGCCCGACGCGTTTGCCACAGTCGAATACTATAGAGCGTTACGCCCGATGTCGCAGATGGGTCACGAACGACCGATTTGCGATGTCCGCACAATGTCGGCTTATCGCTCAACTCCGGACATATCGCTGCGTTGCGGCGAACGGTGGGAACGGTCCATGCGCTGAAAGACGGCTCTCGTGTCATACATTCGACTCGCCATCGTTACAAATTGCGCGTACATTAGATATATCGGCAGAGAACAAGACAACGAACATCGGCCGCCGGTGGCTGACTCATTGTGCTCCCGCCAATTTTCGTGGGAGGTAAACATGGCTACAATTACAGCCACTCCGCCTGCAGTGCTTGCTTGTCCTAGTTGCCCGCGATGCGGTTCGCGGATGTCGCTCATTCGCATCTTTCCCGACAGACCCGGCTTCGATCAGCGAACATACGAGTGCCCGCGCTGTCAGCACGAGATCACGGAAATCGTTCAATTCCGGAAAGCCGGCTAGCGGCGAGTCGAGATAAGGTCCTGGGGAGGTAATCGCGGTGCCTCGATACTTTTTTACAATCCAGGCGTCGAACGGCGATCTTGAGGATGACCGCATCAGCGAGGCGTTGCCGGATATTACGGCAGCGCTAGCCCATGCGGAGCGCATGATTAGCGACCTACAAAAGGAAGATCGATACAACGATCCCGGACTGAAGATGTTTGTAAAAGACGAGTCTCAACAGACAGTCCTATTTTTACCGTTCGTTGCATGCGGCGAGCGCGTACTCATAAATTGGAGCTGACGGGCAGATGTCTGCGGCGTCGGTTCGGCGATTTGCTGCAGCGATTCTGCTTATCCGGATTTCGGACATCGCGGTCAGGACCCCGACTGGTCGATTCTGTTGAAAAAGTCAGAGTATCGGCTCAGTCGAATTTTTTAAGCGTCGTGGGTGCGGTTTTGAGATGCGGACGCGGGGGGCCTCATCATCCACCTCAAAATCAGCGGAGCGAGTTCTAAATCGATCTGCGCCGGTAACTAGCGTCAATCGAAGATATCGTTCGTATTTTGGTAGTTTTGCAACGATTTTAGACTTGCGACTTTTTCAACAGAATCGGTCCAAAGGGGCCACAAGCAGGAAAGAGGCCGGAATTTGGTCACTTGGACGCCATTTAGGAGTGGCCGACTAGTACTAAAAGACCGGGCGCCGCGTTATCATGTTTGGTGCATAGATGCCGACATGGTCGCAGTGCGGGCATCGGACGCCGGACATTATCCGGTATTTGAGCGGGTCAGGCCTTTCGGCTGGTGAGGGCGCTTCCGCAAGCGGAATGGGCATCTCGCAAGCCAAACAATTGACCACGAAGTACCACTTTCCTGGCTCCGTGAAGCTCGACATGGTCGCCCCTGCGAAGTCTGGAAACTATACCAGATTCTCGATGGGAAGTAACGGTTCGACCAAAGGGCGGATGCTGCGGGCTTTTGCTAGTTCAAAGTGTCGCTGTGCTGATCGCCCACCTCAGCCACCAGAGCGGTGGCGACAATCGGACCAATGCCGGGGATGGCCTCAAGCCGCCGGCTCTCTTCACAGGATCGATGCCAGACATGGATGTGATTCTCAACGGCTCCAATCTCTACTGCGATGGCTTCATATTGACGAGCAAGAGCATCGAGACTGAACCGTGCGGCTGGGGGAACCCGATCGGCATCAGCGTTGCCAATGATCTTGATAAGCTCGGCAGTGCCCTTGCGGCCCTTGGCCGAGATGATGCCGAGCTCCGCCATATGTCCGCGGATCGCGTTCGACAGCATCGTGCGCTAACGGACCAGAAGTTGCCGGCTGCGATGCAACATCAAGCCTGACTGCTGCTATTCAGACTTTATCGGCACAAAACGCATCGATGGTCGCGTCACCGCCTCGTAGATCGGGCAGCGTCGTTGGCGTCGCAAGCCGGGCCTCACTCGTTTAGAGTGTTTGCCCTTGGGGCGCGCGCCAGACGATATTCATGTCCTCAACGACTATGAAGTAAATCCCTACCGCCAGGGCCAGTGCGACCACGGGGATCAGCAAGCGACGCAACATAGCACGCCTATTTCCAGTCGTTCGTCTGGATCAAAGGTGGCCCCGGACGTTAAGGTCGGGGGCGACGGAAAAGTCCGGGGCCGTGGGAACGACCGGAACTCATGTTGCCTCACCGGCCGGTACCCGGTAGTTAAATGACAACCTGTTCGCCAGGTTCCCGGTCGTCTTGCCGCACGATCCCGGCCAGGACCGATGATCGTAGCCTACCACATCGCCGCGCGGCAGCGGTCTTGTGCGGCACAGCAAATTTAGGCCGCCGATGTCGGCAGACACGGAAGTCAGCCGGCGACAACGGTATTTCCGCTTGTCCCCAAACACCGGACATACAGCGGTCGTTCAGGCAATTCGCGTTCGTGCCAAAAGCAGTCTTTGCGGCCTTGAGCGTGTTGCACCTTGCATCACGGGCACTACATCACGGGCACCTCAGCCGCGAGCTTTGAGAACTCCTCCGGCGTATAGCCGCGTACCGTCGTGGTCCTCGCGTTCCCTGAAGCCGAAATAGCCGCAGCAAACTTCACCATTGCTTCGCCGTTTGGCATCTCCAATGTGGCAACAACGTCATACTGACCGGTCGTCACGTAGGCGCTAAGCAGTCGCCCTCCCAATCTCTCCGCTATCGCTTTAGCGGCCTGAGAGCGCTTGACGCTGTCCTTCGCGTTTTTGGCACCTTGATCAGTCCAATTCAGAAAGCAAATAAAAGCGGCCATGATATCCTCCCTAAGTCTGGAAGCTCCAAGGCTATTCTGTTCGTGTGACAATGCAAAGGCCGATCGCTTTCAGGGGAGAGCGCCGTGAAGGTAACTTTCTGGTAGATTGTAGCATTTGCTGTGGGCGAGAGATCGCCGGATAGAGCCCGTTCCTGATCTAAGAGGCCGCACTGGCCTATACGCTCTTTTGACACGGAGGTCGGCATAATCATGTCTGTTGGCTGTAGGAATATGGGGAATGGCGGGGTCGCGGCGACCCCATGGCCACCGTTCAAATTTGATCAAAAGGATTTACAAGGTTTTATGTTGCTGGGATCAACATCCCCAGGCATCGCATCCGAAACGAAACTGCACGCATGTCTGACGCTCTCCAAGCTGAAGTCGCACCGCGCGAGACGCGCCGACATTGGACAAATCTCGAAGCAAGGCGAATTAGACTCGGTGTTGCAGACGAACTGAAGGATATTCCTGGTGTAACCATGCTGATGCTCGTTGTTTTCGGCGAGCAAGGCATTAAATCAATGGAAGATCTCGCAGCTTGTGCTACTGATGATCTCTGCGGCTGGAGCGAGGAACAGTCGGGAATGATCACCAGACATGAAGGAATCCTTGAACGTTTTAAAGTCTCGCGGGGTAAATGTGACGCAATGGTTTTGTACGCCCGCATGAAGGTTGGATGGATTGATCGAGCTTCTGGCACGCTGTGATCGGAGGGGATCTGGACAGCGGTCGCGGGATTTCCTTTTCGGGTCATTTTCCACCGATCGAGGGTATCGGCGGCGTGTGCCGAATGGCTGCGCCATAGCGAACGTCGAAAGGGGCCAATCGCGCCGCTCTGCTCCTCGCTGCCGATATCAGGGCGCTAAAATCAATCCATGCCCTGCCAGACGATACAGATGAACTCGGCGCCGACTTCTTGGTTGCGCCGCCAGACCACTTTGTATTTGCTCTCCTGGGTGATGAAGTGACCGGAGAGGAGCAGCACGAATTCGTCCGGGACCTCAAATCCGTCGACACGGAGCCGTACGCCGCCACTGGAAATGTCCATGACGACACACTCGTGCGGCAGCGCGCCGTTGCCGAGTTGGATCCTGGCCACACGGTAGAGGGGGCGGCGCGGCTCCCGACGTCTCTCCTCAGGCGACAGCGCAAGCAACTCTGGCTCCGTGTGTCGGCTAGTAGTTGACCATCCGTGGAAAACACCTATTCAATCACAATTACACGCAGCCTAACGCTCACGCTCGGATTGTCCTCGCATTTACCTAAATTTATCGCCGCTGTTCCGCGCGGTGAACGACGGATCGATCTAGTCGATGGAATAATGAGGTGCTGGCCAGCCATCGGACGGCGGCAGACACGGTTGCTTCGGCCGCTCCGGCCCTGTAAAATTTGAATATTGACCTGGGCCGGAGGGCTATCTTTCCGTGGCGACCACCGCGCGGCGCACACAGCAACTCCAAGGCAATCCGCGTTAATGCTCCTGGCATGCAGGGGACGTAGCCAGTGAAAAAACGATCGCTCGCTCTTGCTTTATGCTGTTTTGTATTCTGCTCGCCGGTCAGTGCGAAGACATTTGTCGGCATTCTATACCCTTTGTTTGGGCCCGCTGCGGCGATTGGGCTCGTGGAATTGGCTGACGAGCTCAAATCAATTCCGAATGTCGAAGTCGCAACCTATCAGCATCAGTCATGGCCATCTTTGGTTGATGATATCAATCGTCAGCCCAAGGGAACCCATATACTTATCGTCGGCTATAGCCTGGGCGCAAATAACGCGGTTCTGGTGGCGCAACATACCGACCACGTCGATTCAATTATCGCGTTGCAACCCTCAATGTTTACTTCGACGCCGACTGTGCCTGGAAACGTGGCGAGAGTAATTGAAATCTACAACCCAAATCGGTGGATGACGTTTGGCGGGATGGGGTCGCAGAAGCTCGAAGGAGCTAATATCCAATATATCCAGAATAACGACTCGCATCCGGCGGCCCAATTCAATTCGGACTTCCGAGGCCTGGTCAAAAGCGAGATCGCCAGATTGGCTGCCGAGGATACCGTCCGCACCGCGCAAGCGGAAAACCCTAAGCCGCGGCCTGCACCGAAGATACCTGCGTCGTCCAATCGTGAACATCAGCGAAAGGTTTTGGCAGCTTTGCAGCCAAACACCTCGACGGCTTTGCCTGATGTGGTTTCAAGCCTCGCGAATTCGGAAAATGCGTCTGGGCAGCGACCGCTGACGATTGCAGATATGGCCGATTATGTAAAAAGAACATACCAAAGCCGGCCGAAAGTTTTGGCGACCAACACCTCAGATTAGATGTGGCGTCACGGCCGGCTCAGCGGACTCAAAGTGCGCCTGGACATCGGCAACCTCATTCGATCGCCTCGTCGGCGAATCGCGAGCAGTCGATATTTACAGCTTTGATGGGCGTCAAAGTATCAGCAAGTTGATGCTGGCAATCCAGCCTCGCGCTCCAGCCACTTGATGCAGTGCAACTTGAAACCACCGCGAGGACCTTTTGGGTCATTCGCGACCCAGCCATCATCGGCCAAAATCAAAATTTGTCCGCTGTTCCCCAAAAGCAGACCTTGAACGTCGCCTCTGGGGAAGTAACGAAGGCAATCTGGACAGTCGAATAGTTGGCACCCACGTCAGCTAGCGTGACCGCGAAAAGTCTGGTTCGGACGGATAATAGCCATGTCCACAATAGCCCAAGCCGTTGGGATAATCGGTCGCAGGTACGTAGTCCGCCTCCGGCGGATACAAGCCCGCACACCATGAGCCGTTCGATGACGTACCCCAGACGCCGCCCCAAGCGCCAATCGGGGCAAAGCGCGCATGCGTCTCAGCCTGCTGCGATTCAGCGATCGAAGTCATTCCGACTGTAAGCAATGATGCGAGAGCCAATAAAGTAAAGCGCCGCAACATCATGTTATCCTCTTCGCCTATGCGGTCATGAAGGCGACCGGCCTGACCCCGTGAAGGCAATTATTGAATTATTTGTGTTAATTGTGGGTTTATCGGACCGACGATGCCTTGATGGTCAACCGGTTCACTTCTGCGATATCCGCGTTCGGTCCGCTTAAACCCCGATGATGACCAAATCGCAGACGTCGCGGCACTTCGGTTTAGGATCAGGAGGACTGGACTCATGCAGTGCAGCAAAAGCATGCGAATTTGCTCTGTGCAAATCCGCGCGACCGCGGTCGGCATCGTGGATTTTAGCTCTATTCTGGCTAATTCCCGAATGCTCAGACGGGCGTGACCGGAACACCATCTGCGAGGTGTTCAGTCGCCGTGTCCCGGAGTGCCGCGTAGTGACGTGCGAGCGACGCGCAGATCATGAGTTGAATCTGATGAAACACCATCACCGGGATAATGACGAGCCCAACATGCCCCCCGAACAGCACGGTTGCTATCGGCAGGCCACTGGCTAGGCTTTTCTTCGATCCGCAGAAAACGATGGTGATTTCGTCAGTACGCGAAAAGCCGAGCTGCCGGCTCGCGAAAGTCAGGATGGTGATCACGATTGCAAGCAGCGCCGCATCAACGAACACGAGCCGGACAAACTGGATGGCATCGATCTGATGCCAGATACCGTTCACGACGCCTTGGCTGAAAGCCGAGTAGACGATGAGCAGGATCGACCCATAATCCACAGATTTGAGTGCGCGCGCATTGCGCGCGACATAAGCTCCGAGCCATGGCCGCACCAGCTGGCCCGCCACGAACGGCACCAGAAGCTGCACGACGATGGCAAAAACCGAGTGCGAGGAGAGATCAGCACCGTGGCCGGTGAGCAGGAAACCGGCGATCAGAGGGGTAAGGAAAACGCCCAGGAGATTCGATGCGGAGGCGCTGCACAAGGCCGCTGGCACGTTGCCGCCTGCCACCGACGTGAAGGCGATCGAAGCCTGCACAGTCGAGGGCAACGCAGTGAGCAGGATCAGACCGGCCCAGAGCGGCGCAGGTAGAAGGCTTGGAGCCAGAAAGTGCGCGGATAATCCAAGCAGTGGAAACAGCACGAACGTGCTTAGAAACACCATCGTGTGCAGTCGCCAGTGCCGCGCCCCAAGAAGCGCGACCTGGGGCGAAAGCCGCGCGCCGTGCATGAAGAACAGTAGCGCGATGGCGGCATCCGTTAGCCAGTTGACGGCCACTGCCGCATGACCGCGCGCCGGCGCTAGCGAGGCGAATGCGACAGTCAGCAAGATGGCGGCGAGGACCCCATCGATGCGTGACCAAATAGAGCGGGATGTCGTCATGGAAACCTCATTTCGCGGCGGTCACCCCTGGTATCAGGAGAGGATTGTCATTGTGAATACCGCACACAGCTATTATTGTAATCGTATATCATGATGAATGATCATGCTTGATCCGGTCTTGCTTCAGACTTTCTTGGCGATCTCCCAGACCCGGAGCTTCACGCAGGCCGCTGCGCGCCTTGGTTTGCGCCAGTCGACGGTGAGCCAGCACATCCGCAAGCTGGAGGAGGAGACTGGGCGTCGGCTCTTCGTCCGCGATACCCACTCGGTGACACCGACGGCTGACGGCGAGGCCATGATCGAGTTCGCCCGAGGTATCCTGGCGGCGAACGAACGGGCTGAGCGCTATTTCGCGGGCTCTCAGCTGCGTGGTCGGCTGCGGTTCGGCGCATCGGAGGATTTCGTGGCGTCGCTTCTGCCGGAAGTGCTACGGGAGTTTGTCCGCACTCATCCGCTGGTCGAATTCGAGCTCACCGTTGGCCTGAGCGGCGAGCTCAACGAGAAACTTGGACGCGGAGAGCTTGACCTCGTCTGCGGCAAGCGCCGTCCAGGCGAGGATCGCGGACGCCTCGTTTGGCGCGATCGATTAGCGTGGGTGTCCGGCGATCAGCGAACACTCGATCCCTCCACGCCTGTACCGCTGATCCTCTATTCACCACCTAGCATCACCCGCGAGATCGCACTCGCCGCGCTCGAGCGGTGCGGTCGTCCCTGGCGCATTGTTTGTACCAGCGGCAGCCTGAGCGGGCTACGGGCTGCGGCGCTCGCCGGGCTCGGCATCTCAATTTTCTCGGAAGGTTTAATCCCCACGGGCCTCGCGGAGATCCCAAGCGGTCACGGTCTGCCCGATCTCGGAACCGTCGAGTTCGTTCTGCTAGGCACCGGTAGAACTCTGCGCGGACCCGCCGCCGAGCTCGCGGACGCAATCCTCGCGAGCGGCATTCGGGTGTAGCGGGCAGCTCCGCTCTCCACCCACTTCAGACCGACAGTATAAACAACAAGAAGAGCGGCGCGCGTGCCTAGGACACGTCGCGTCGCCCCGGAGCACTGCCGAGCATACGCGTGATACAAAAAATGGATGCCCGGTGTGGCCCCTCCCCCGCGGAGGTCGCGCATCGGAACCTGCCGCAAAGGCGAAATTTGGCGGATTCGCGGGCGAGTTTCGGGCGCCGAAAAGGTGTCTTTTGGCCCCGGAGGGCTAACCAACCCAACGCGCCCAGCATGTCTAACATTATAGCGCCCGCCAACCGAGACGCCGCCTATTTCTTCGCCTTGGCTTCGATCACAGCGACGCGGCGCCCCATATCCCATACTTCGATGATGGTACGACCTTTGGCCTGCTTTTTAGCTTTTTTGACCGCATCGGCGTCGTCTACACACTCGACCGCCTCGCCGAGACCGATAATGCGCCCCATCTTGTCGAGCTTGTAGAACCGATATGGTGGCACCGCACTTTATTCCGCTGCCTCCAGAAAGCGATTTTCGGTGAGTGCGTCGATCTGCCGAGCGACAAAATCTTCTTCCAGCTTGGCCAGCACGACATAGTTCACGGCCAACAGCCGGTAGCATTCGCCAAATCTGGCAGAGCCGCTATCCTTTGCGGAAAGATCGCAACGGGCTGCGCGGTCACGCAAAAGTCTCGCTCTCGCCAAATGCTCCTGCGGCGTAAGCCTTCGCACGGAACTCACTGACGCTCACCTTACGTTCACTCGTCCTGATCGCGAGCTTGTGCGAGGGGCTGACAAACAGTCAATGCGGGTCTGTGGATAAGTCCGGGTGCCCCCTCAAATCCCTTTCTATTGCGCTTGGGCGGCCGGTATCGAAGCGAGTATGGCCGCGGCCAAGACGGCGGCCGCAAGAAACGGTCTCACCGGTCATCTCCATTTGCATGCTATTTGACGGACAACTGCGACGATCGGGATTGGTTCGAAGAAATCAGATCAACTTGTCTCATCTCGGCGCTGTCCTGCCGCTCATGCCGGCCGAACGCGCCGTTCGCCGAACGCCTGCGATTGTCACGGACAAGCGTCGCGGACGAGATGCGGGAGGAGCATAGGCGGCGGTGCTTGGCGATCGCTAAACCTGCGCAGGTCTGATCGATCGGCCGTGTTGTATTAATCGACGGGCAGGTCTCCCCATGAGTATTCGTAGCCCTTTCCCGTTCCGGTGATCCTAAAACGCGCTTTTGCTTGTTCGGCCTCGGACCAGCAGGCGACCTCCCTAACGGCTTCAGCAAGACTTGGGCACACCATCGGCGTGAAGGTTCGATCTCCGTCCTTAACCAGAACGGTCTCTCTGTCGATGTCTTTGGGATTGTAGATAGGCATGGGCGACGTTCGGCTCTTTATTGCTGCCGTGGTTCCAGGGGTGGCCCCGGCTGGGGTGTCGGGGGACAAGGACCGGGGCCACTAGCGCACGACTAGGGGGACTGTTTACCAGCGTGTTGAGAACCCCTCGGAAAAACGTTGACCGCGGGCGCGCACCGTATGCCGATACCCCGTTAGCGCCCGCGTCAGCCCGCCAACTCAGGCCTGGATCAAACTGCGTCGTCTACCCGACGAAGGAACGTACTGCGGAAGTTCCTCCGCAGCCAGTGGCGCGCAGACGTGTTCAGCGGAAGCTGAAGTTTCGAAGGAATTGGCGAGGACAGACGATGCAATGCAGACACCGACGCGCGTCAGCTTAAAGGTGTTCCCTGGGGGGTCGAATTTCAGCAACAGATGCAATATGCATAAGCCCCCTTCGCAAGGTGGACAAGAAGCATGGTATCAAACGTCGCCTGCAGATGGCCAATGCCCGGGGTCTTCCTGACATACTGCTGCGCCGTACGACTGGTGTGCTTGTCGTCCAATTTGCTGGTTGATCGACTTGATAGAGCGCGGTTGTTGTCCAACTTGCTAGTTGATCGGTCCCGGTTGTTCGGCCATTAAATCCTAATCGGGATGCACTAGCTCGTGTTACGCAGGGTTCGTATTGCCCAGCACCGTCGTAGCACTTCAACGTCCTGTTTGCCGGCATCCGCGGCATATCGGCCCGAGATAACCGCATTTCGCACGGTTGGTATTTTCCAGTACTGTCGTAGCATTTCAATGTGCGGTTCGCCGGCACCGGCGGCATGTCGGCTCGGGATAACATCGGGACCGCTATGACCACAAGCAAAGCCGCGAACGCCCCCAAAAAAAGTAAAGCGGCGAACGTACCAAAAACCCGGAATTTGCTATGCGGATCCGAATTTGTCGCGTTAGTGGCAAACGACATTACAGTTTCGGCCGCATCTGAAACGGGACGCCTCACTCGCCGATCACTCATTGAACCCTACTCCAAACCCTCATGTCACCCGGGCGAGCCGCGAAACCACTAAGACATTGAGCGCCTTTGCGACGCATAGTTCGAAAGCGAGCGTGGTTGGCCGCCCGTGCCACGGCCGACGCTCGTCGCGCGTAATCTTCTTCGAGATCAGCTTGAAGGACGTAGTGGCCTGCCAGCAAACGGTAGCAATCCCCGAAGCTAATCGAAGAAACTTCCCTGGCAGTGGATCGGCGGCTCGATCGCGATAACCTTCAGCCCAAGCCAGATGGTCGACCATCGCACCCGCACCGACTGTCGCACTCGTGCCTGTCAATCTAGCCGGGCGCGTCGGTCACGAGTCAAGTTTGCCCCTGTGGAAAACTACTGCATCTCCGAGATCGTCAGTCGATCGGACGGCGGTGCGGATTGGCGCGTTGGGTCCGCAGGCCGACTCAGGAACGTCAGACCGGCGGTGGGGTTGATATGCCGGCGGACCGGTCGGGTAATTGTCCGGTACGCCGGTGGCCCCGAGGCCCTATCCCCCAGCCCCTCACCCCCAGCCCCGGGGCCACTTGCATCTCGCCTGCTTTACTGGCGTTTGAGGGCCTTCTTAGCCGTGCGCTCAGTGGGAAGCACTGAGGATTTTTTAGCGCAAGCCAAACGTCCTATCCGGAGCACCGAGGGAACTCGTCCCGCTCTAAGCGAGTTCATTTTCGCGTAGGAAGAGACCGTTCTCAACGCGTTGTGTGCCTATGGTTGATATTATTACTAAAGCGCCGCGAGCCTTAGCCTGATTTCAGAATGGAGTCGTGAAGCAACAACTCTGCCAAAATACCAAAGCGATCGCGCGCCATCGACGTCGTGTATAGATCTTTGAGGGTCGTCAACGGCAAACAAGTCCGGAGGCCACAGCGTGGTCATGACGCCGCGCGAACG
This sequence comes from uncultured Alphaproteobacteria bacterium, assembly GCA_963731805.1. Lineage (GTDB taxonomy): Bacteria > Pseudomonadota > Alphaproteobacteria > Rhizobiales > Xanthobacteraceae > BOG-931. The sequence continues at coordinate 22,054 of CAVSWY010000016.1, read as the reverse complement.
CGAACCCCGCGTGAGATTGAGCCGAAAATTCCCAAACCTTCCTTGCGTGTCATAATCTGGTTTGCCGTTATCGCCGCCTTGGCCTTCGCCGCGATCATTGCCTACGACTATAAAATCGGAGATTCCGCGACTTTCGTTAGATAAACAAGTACCGCTCACACACAGGGACAAACGGCGCGCCTAACATCATGGCAGCGTATTTATGGATCATCGTCGCCCTTTCATTGACCCAACGCTAGGTGTCACATTTGGGAACGGCTTCGAAAACAACACAGTCGTGCGTGACGATACACTGGTATTCGCCCAGGTGTCCGGCGCATCACTCCCCGCTACTTTCCCGCTGTTCGCCAGTGGTCTTGGTGGCCCAGATCTGCTGGCTTGGCGCAGGAAGCGGAAGAACGGCAGTTGCTACCGCAGCCGCCTTAATCGGTATTCGAGACCGCAGAGGCGCGCCATCATGTTGTGGCGCATGTGTCTCTTCGTGGCCCTTCGCGTCACTTTGGGTAGCGCAGTGCTTCTTCCGCTTCCGGGAAAAGGGGACATCGAGCGGACATCGAAATCGGTCGTTCGTGACCCATTTCGGAAATCGACCGGGAGACGGCGCGCTGTTCCCATTAGCTTTAGTCTAATAGCAATAGCCCCTAGCGACGATCATCGCAATCCACACCCCGATCGCCGATTGCTTCCTCGCCGGCATCACCCGCTCGACCGTGATCGGGCCCGCGCACCGCACGGTCTGCGGCCCAGGTGATATGCCACTAGAGCGATGTTCGTGTTAGTCTAGAAAGTAAAGGCTGACGATATGAGCGAATCTCGAAAACTTGCCGCAATACTAGCGATCGATGTTGTCGGTTATAGCCGGCTCGCGGGCGCGGACGAAGATCGTACACTGGCAAGGCTGCGGACTCTACGCAGCGATCTCGTCGATCCGACCGTCGCAGTACATCATGGACGGGTGGTCAAACGCACCGGAGACGGAGTCCTCGTTGAGTTCCGCAGCGTGGTCGACGCCGTGCGCTGCGCAATCGAAATTCAGAGTGGGATGATCGAGCGTAATGCCGGCCTGTCATCTGAGCGCCGCATCGAATTCCGGGTCGGCGTTCATCTGGGCGATGTGGTCGAGGAGAGCGACGGCGATCTGATGGGCGACGGCGTGAATATTGCGGCACGCCTGGAGGGAATAGCCAAGCCCGGCGCCATCTTTTTATCTGAAGATGCCTATCGCCAAGTGAGAGCACGCCTCGATTTGGCGGTTTCCGATCTCGGACAGACCCAACTCAAAAACATCGCCGAGCCGGTCCGGGTTTATTCGCTAGAGGTCGGCCTCCCGGTAGAGCGGCGGCAGTCGCGCCAGCGCCTTCTCATAGCTTCAGCGCTAGTTGCCGTTTTGATTCTAATCGGTGCGGCCTTTCTTTACGTGAAGCCATTCAGGCGGACGCTCTCGCCCGAACCGTCTTCAGTCTCGCAAAGCGTCGCGCGAACCTCCGAACAACCGTCCCCATCCCCGCCGATATCAACGGCCCAATCGGTGCCACCCCCGCAGGCGTCCGCCCCGGCGTTGCCGCCTGAACCGGCTCCAACCGAGCAAACGAATGCTGACGAAACCGCGTGGTCAAATGCGATGGTCGCAGGAACGGCTGCTGCGTTCCGCGAATATCTGAAAGCATTCCCTGCCGGCACTCACGCGGCGCAAGCGCAGCAGCGTCTTGCCGCCCAGGAGCCACCCCCATCCTCAACGACTTCGAGCGCCGGAAGCTTCGACGGAAAGTGGACGACCGTAGTGTCATGCCCGGCGGCGGAGGGAGCTGGGAGTTTTACCCTTCTGGTTGATGCCGATGTCAAAGCTGGAGTTTTCAGCGGCGAGAAAGGCGACAAGGGTAAGCCGGGGTGGTACTCGCTGACTGGGAAAGTCGGATCCGATGGCGCCGTAGAGATTTTCGCTAGAGGGATTGTCCCTTCTTCGAGATTGGCAGCGGGAAACGTTCCCGTCGGCACGGCATACGGCTATCCCATTACCGGCCGATTGGAAGGCGCCAAGGGAACTGGCGCTCGGCAGGGAGGTCGTCCCTGCAGCGTCACTTTCACCAAACAGTAATACGCGTCAGCTTACTTCGGCGCCTAAAAATATCGCCAAATTCGGCGAAGACCTGCGTAAGGCGGGCCTGCCCGAATGATCGCTAATGGCCCTCACGACCTCGTAAAATGTCCGCTGTTCGGTCGCTACCGGGGGTAAAGCGGACAAGACTCGGACATCGCCGAAGTGAAGCGTTTGACCCGAAGCGGTCCTCGCGGGTGCCGTCAATTTCCACTGCGACAATCGCAAATAGCCTGTCGGAGCCCAACGCCATTCCACGGCAGTTAATAAAGTCTAAACCGTTGATTGTCACATTTCCTAAAGTCGGACATTTCGGCGGTTTCCAGAGCGCGCCACAGAGGACAATTATGATGCGCAACTATGGCCTAAACCGACTAAGTCGCCGTAAACTGCTGCGTGGCCTGGCTGGAATTGTCGCGGGCTTGACGTACTCACAGTCGATCACAGCGGTTCGCGCGCAAGCGCCGAAAACGCTCAAACTCGGCTATATTTTGTCGAGCGACTCTCAGCTTGGTGCTGGCGCTACTTTGTTCGCCAATGAAGTCGCCAAGCGCACCAATGGGCGCTACCAAATTGAACAATACCCAAATTCAGCGCTGGGCGGTGAGGTGGAAATGCTCAAAGCCGTTCAATTGGGCACTGTTGATTTGGCATTTATCACCGGCGCGCCATTACCGAATTTTCTGCCTGAAGTCGGCGTATTCAATATCCCATTCTTGTTCCGCGATCTGCATCATGCGCACGCTGTTCTCGACGGCCCGATTGGGCAATCCTATCTGGCCAAATTCCGCGACAAGGATTTGGTTGCGCTGGCATGGGGCGAAAATGGCCTGCGGCATCTGACAAACTCCAAACACGAAATCCGAACTCCCGATGACCTCAAGGGTCTCAAGTTGCGGCTGCCCCAATCGGACGTAATGGTCACAGGATTTAAGGCGCTCGGTGCGGATGTGCGCACTTTGGCGTTCCCGCTGCTCTATGGAGCGCTACAATCAGGCGAATTTGACGGCCAGGAAAATCCGATCGCGACAATCATTTCGTCAAAATTCAATCAGGTACAGAAATATTTGACGCTATCAGGTCATGTTTACGATCCCGCCATCCTGTTCATATCGACCGATGATTTTGATTCGCTTGCCGCAGACGACAAAACGATTTTTGTCGCGGCGGCGAAATTAGCTGGGGCGGCATCACGCCAATTTGCAGCAACTGCCGAGAAAAATGGCGTTGTGCAATTGGCGCAATCGGGTATGCAGGTCGTTAGCGATGTGGACCGCGAAAAATTTGCTGTCGCAATCGCATCGGCCAATCCTGTCTTCGCCAAACAGTTCGGCGGCGATCTCATCGAGCGGATCAAACAGTATCAATGATCGTCCGGCTCATATAAGCGAGAGCGGTGGTGCAGCGCATCAAATTATTTATGGGCGCCGGTCAGCTGTCGATCCTGCAGCGAGTCATGGGCGGAATGTCCATCATCCTGCTGTTGCTCGTCGGGCTTTCTCTCTATTCCTGGCGAACAATTACCGGGATCTACGATAGCGCCCAAAATGTCAATTCGACGGTAACTGAAGGTTCCCCGGTCACCGATTTTGCCGTTCGGGTCGGGGACACACGAGCACTCGTGACACAATATGGACTGTCCGAAAACGATAATGATCTGCAAGCAGCCCAGCGCTCGCTCACTCGGCTTCAGGACAGCATTTGGGCTATCGGAGAAGCTTACGCGTGGGCCGGAACCGACAACAGCATTGTCAAGAAGCTACAGGGCCTTGCCGACCGGTACCGCACCGCGGTTATTGCAACAATTGATGCAATCAATGCTCGGAGGGCCAATAGCGCTGAACTTTTGCAAAGCGCCACCGAATTGAGCACCACCATCGCAGCAGTCGTCGAAACCCTCGCCCATGACGCCAACAACGTAACCGCGTTGGACGACTCCATTCGGCTAATGGAAGCTTTCCACAGCAGCGACGCCAGTGCAACGCGGTTCTTGGCATCGCGTAATCCGGCCGATTCTGATACGACCCGGGTAGATACGCAGGCGATGAGCCATAGTTTTAACGCGTTACAAGCGCGGAATGTCGACAATCCCCGGGTGCAGCGCTTTCTCAAAGCCATGGTTGAGCCGATCAACCGTTACGAAAAAGCACTCGCCGGATTAATCATAGCCACCAACAAATTCGCCAGCGTCACCGCTGACCGAAACGACGCTGCGAATGCTTTGCTCGATGCGACCAACCAGATCCGATATACGGCGACCGAGCAGCAACTTGGCACAGTCGCTGGAATGCTAGTGACTATTACCTCGGCCCGCCATCTCGAATTTACTGCGTCTGTATTGCTAATGGTGGCGGGATTAATTCTCGCGTTTGTCATCGGCCGAAGCATCGTGCGGCCAATTCGGCAAATTACCGCCGTGATGCAACAGCTTGCAGCCGGGACAATCAATGTGGAGATTCCTTCAGCTGGCTTCGGCAACGAGATCGGGGCCATGGCGCGTGCCGTACGCGTGTTCAGAGATAATAAGATCAACGCAGATCGGCTGGCTGGCGAGAGTGAAACCGAGCGCCGTGACAAAGAACAGCGTGCTCAAGCTCTGCAGGCGTTGAATCTGCGCTTCGAGACGACCGCCACGGCGCTGACCTCAACTCTGATGGCTGCTGCCACAAGCTTAAAACAAAATGCCGAGGTTATGTTTGACACCTCCACCCAGGCGAGCGAACAGTCCGGCACCGTCAAGACTGTCGCGCAGCGCGCGTCCGCCAACATCGAAACCGTTGCTACGGCGACCGAGGAGCTTTCGGCGTCGATTGACGCAATCAGTGATAGCGCTGCTCGCTCATCGCAGCTTTCGACCAAGACCACCGAGGATGCGCAGTCCACCAATCACGCAGTTCAGGCGTTAGCGGCAGACGCGCGCGAGATTGAGCGCGTTATGAGCCTGATCAAAGGGATCGCTCAGCAAACCAATCTATTGGCACTCAATGCGACCATTGAAGCGGCCCGAGCTGGCCCGGCAGGGCGCGGCTTTGCCGTCGTCGCCGGGGAAGTTAAGGCCTTGGCGGGACAAACCGGTACTGCCACTCAAGAGATCGAGACGCAGATCTCAAGAATTCAGGCTGTTACCGCGAAAGTCGTTGCCGCCATCCAGGACATAATCGCCAAGATCGGCGAAATGAACATGTTCGCGACCCAAGTCGCTGTGGCCGTGGATCAGCAACGCAATGCCACCCGTACCATTGCCCAAAATGCCCAACAGGCATTGGCGAGCGCAGTCGAAGTGGTGCGCGCCACCTCCAGCATCGAGGACATGTCGGCGGCAACAAGAGTTGAAGCCAACCATGTCCTGGATGCGGCTGGCCAGCTGTCCCGGCAGTCCGACGACCTTCACGTCGAGTTCGATAAATTCATTGCTGACGTTCGCGCCGGCTAACTTTGGGAATCCGGACAGGTCCCGGGGAACGCGGTCAAGCACCGGCACAAATTCCAGGGATGGCCAAAGTGTCACCGGCGCCAATTCTCGTCGTCCTGGGGCACCCCTGGGATTGCCCGGCTGACGCAGGAAGCGGTTGCCGACTCTGGTTCGAAAACCATCGTAACAAGTTGCTTCTTGCGCTGACCTGAGCCCGTACTTTCATCCACCGGTGGATAGAATCCGTGTCGATTTTGACGACATGGCGCAATCTCCGGCTTTCGTCTGCTCGCAGCAGCTAGGCGTTCGTAGTCTGAACATTGGCGAAAGTCCGCGTTTGGACCCCCCGCGAAAGTCGCGCCCTCTCGACCCTCCGCCAACCCCCAGCAAACGTGCCGAAGCTTTTTGTTGCTGGAAGCACGGTAGGACTATGTCATGAATGTGTTTCATGCCACTCGGATGCACATCAATGTTTAGTTATTAATTTAAGGCAACCATAGTGGCATCATAATAGTAAAATTACATACGTGGCCTTCTTCCGGAGGAGCTTGATGCGCTTCTTCTTTGATTACACGGCGAAAGATCAATCGCTATACGATTTCGAAGGTGACGAGTTCCACAGCCCTCAAGGCGCGATCGAATTCGCAGAGGCGATTGCGCAAGATTTGAAGTGCAGTTTATCTAACGATTGGGTTGGCTGGTGGGTTGAGGTGCGCAATGCTGAGGGGATGAAATTCATTTCATTGCCGGTCGACAGTGCCGGGGCTATTGCGGGCTAAATATTGCGAGCAGAGACCACAGGGAAGCGATACACTGCCTCCGCGGCGTCGACAAGAAACTGGAAATCGCGAGGCGCAGTTGCGAGCACCCTGGACGACACATCTGCCCCTCAGCCAAAATTAGCGTAGAAGCTTGTGTGTAAGTGCGTCCCCAGCGCTCGATTTGCGAAAAATACGAAGAGAATGCGACCTCGGCGATTAGTCCGCGCGCAAGTGCCACTGTATACTTTTGCGTGCGGCGCCAGCGTCACCCACGGGGCGCAATTCGGAGCGCAAATATGCGTTTGCCGGCGTTTGAGAGGCGCAATGCGCGCCGCATGCGGACCCCGCGTATCGCAACAATTGTGCTCCCAAATGGCAAGCGCCCCCGACATTGTCTTGTTACCGACGTGTCTGCCGAGGGCGTCCGCGTCAATCCTACGGGATTCGAGATTCCTGACGAATTTGTGCTCCGCTTCTCCGTCGAGGGCGAAATCAATGAGGCGCACTACAAGGTGATTTGGCGTCTCGGAGACAATGTGGGTGCCAAGCTGGTCGGCAAGACCTCGTCCCAAGCTTCGGAGGATTTGCAGATGCAAAAGGCGATTACCATCCAGTCGTAAGACTCTCCGCCAATTTGATAAAATTGAACAATAGCAATCAAGCCTCGAGAAAGAGAATCTGAGGTAGTTTCCGATAGTCTCATTGGCAACGCGGAGTTGAGGGTGTTTTAATGCTTACGCCTTTTGAGGAAAGACGTCGATCGCCGCGGCGACTTTTCGGACGCGTGGCAACTTTGCTGGCGACGGACGGTACAAAAGAACGCTTCTGCCTCGTTAAGGATATCTCTGCAGATGGCGTCCGGCTTACGGCAAACGGATACGAGATCCCCGAAAAATTCGTGCTGCACTTTGCCGGCGGGAAACCCCCGCAAGACGGCACTTACCAGGTGGTCTGGCGGAACGGTCAAGAGGCCGGCGCCAAATATTTAAACGGCCACTCTGCGGCCGCCTGACGCTGACAAAGCATTAAAGTCCGGCGCCGATCGTTGGCGGTCGCCATTTCGTAGCGACGACAAACCGTTCAATTCTCCAACTTCGCTGACCAGGCTTTACGGCGGGAGTTGTGGATCGTCGGTTTTCCGCGGCCCGCTTCTTCTGCTTGGCATCGCATCTCATCGAGATGTGGGTGCAGGACGATTCTAGATCGGCGTTGCCATATTCGCGCGCTCCCGCAGTCGGTAAAATTGAATAGCGATCCGTGCCGTTTCAGGCTTCAGCTTCTTGAAACTGGAAAGACAATGCTCGAGTTCATATGACGATCTGTGCTTGATCTTGGTCGTAGTCTGCATCAGCAGAATGGCCTCGGTCGTATCCCAGGACAGATCAATCATTTTTTGGCTATGGAGTGACCTTTCGACCGCCCGCCCCGCAACATTTAACTTTCTGAGCTGCAAGGCCAACAACCGATTGGAAATGAAGTGTTTAGTTTGGAATGCTCGTGGCATCGAGCAGGTTACAGTTGATCATGAGAAAGACTTACTGGAACCAACTCGGATGTTGAACTACCGCTGTCGTTGCGATCAAAAAGAGAAGCAGACAGACAATGTTTGCCTGCAGGACAGAATAACCATCATTGCCCATAGGAGACGTTGCTTTGGTGTGACGGAGCTCTTGTTGGGTCGCCATTGTCTGGCCTAGTTCCAAAGCCTCAACGACTGCTTCGCCGGTGAGGGCTAGTCCGCAACGGCAGCATTCGAAGGTTTGTAGGGTGGAAAGGCTATGCGCTTGCGATCTTGCAAAGCGCATCAATTCCCGGCAAACCGGACAATATGGTGCAGATGAAGAGCGCATGATTGTAATCCCCGTGCCCACATCTTTATGACACGGAGACGTAACAGACCGACTAGGCAGATCGCTAAAACTTGAATTATTCAGATCAGGGTGATGCTCGGAGCGACGAGACCGGACCTTGCTGTGTCACGGAGATTGCTCATAAGCGACCAAAGAAGAGGGACAGAAAGAAATCTGCTGTCATGCGTGATGCCGAAAGGCAGCTGATCGGCTTGTCAGGACGTTCACAAGATCGATAAATGATCGTAGAAATCAGAGACGGCCCAATTTCCGAATCCGATATCAGACAGCCTAGGCCGGCAGGAACAGCGCTGAACGCCAGTCTCGCGTTAGCACCCGCAGCCGAAATATCCATAGTTGACGACGGCGGGATAGTAGACGGTGGGGGCAGCAACGACTACCGGCACAGCGTAACCGACGTAGCCGCAATTGCCGCAACCATAGCCGCCATACCCGTAACCATAGGCGCCGTAGCCGTAACCATAGCCGCCATTGCCGCCGCCATATCCATAGCCGTAGCCGCCGTAGCCCCAGCCCAGACCGCGGTAGCCCACGCCCAACCCGCGATAACCCCAACCGCCGTAACCACCCCAACCTCGGTGGAAGCCACGGTATCCCCACTGTGCGTTCGCCGTACCGGACATCGCCAATGGCGTTGCACTGATAACCATCGCTGTTATGAGCGCAGTCAGAATTTTCTTCATAGCAACCTCAATCACTTCACCGGCGTCGGGTAGGATCTCAATCTGAACTGTAGAGGAGAAAAGGAATCTTTCGGTAAATCGATACGGTTAAGAAACGACGCCGACCGTCTCCTCGCGAGAAGAGATCCGGTTATCCTGGCGACCGCGCGGTTCTTATTTCCGTGGTTGCCTCCAGAGCTGGCAATGGACCCGAACTTTGTCGGCTGATGATTTAGGCGGAGGCTGGGCGACCTTGGAGGAGGCCCTCACTTGGCTGTCGCAGGGTGCGCTCAAGATGGTCGAGCTCGCCGAGCAGGAATGGTGTGTTTCCCTAGGCCACGCCGCATCCCGGCATCGTGCGCAACGAACATTACCAAGGCGAGAGCGTGTTTCCAAAGCCGTGCCGTCCGGCCGGACACAGTTTTATCCATTATCCGCCGAGGCTATCTGGCTCGGGAAATTCAAACGGCGTCGGAACTTCCGAGGATCGTGGCTGGCTGTCGTGCGGCAACTTTGCCGGCCGGGGTCGCATCTGTATGCCACGTGTCGCCACGCTTGACAGCGCAGCCTCAGTCTCGGCCACGAGCCGGCGCATAATCTCGCTTACTGACAGAATTTCATTGATGCCACCGACCGTCTGACCCGCGGTGAGCAGGCACTCGTGTTGATGACCTGCCTGGGTCGTCGAGACGATAAGAGCCCTCAAGCGATCACGTTCGCGACGCGCCTGCTCACGCTTGGCGCTCCACTCATCCAAGAAAGCCGTATGAAGAGAGCGCAGGACCGTTTTAAAACCCGCTGTGCCCGGAAGAGGACTGATGTCGTTAATTACCTCAACCTTTATCGCGTCCTCGGACTCGGCTGCGGTTATTGCTTCTTTCCACTCTTTCGGGGCGGGTGCTTCGGTGGAGGCGATAAACCGCGTTCCAAGATTGACTCCGACTGCGCCGAGCATAAGGGCTGCTGCGATGCCGCGCCCGTCGAAAATGCCACCGGAGGCGACGACGGGGATCGGTGATACCGCATCAACGACTTGCGGCACGAGAGTCATCGTCGTCACCTCACCGCAATAACCTCCCAACTCGCTGCCCTGTGCGCTGATAACGTCAACACCTCGCTCAGCCGCCTGCCTGGCCTGCGCGACCGTGGTGATTTGCACCATCACACGCGCACCGACATCGTGAGCTTGCCGCACCAAGTCGTCCCCCGGGTCAGCAAGTGTGAAGGAAATCACGTTGGGTCGCGCCTGCAGCGTGTAACGAAACGCTTCAGCGTCCAAGGTTTGCGGAATGTGGTTGATCGCATAAGGCCGGCTTGTCAAACTCCGCACCATATCGATATCGCGCTTGATGGAGCTCGTTGATCGAAACAGCGTGCCGATACCCCCGAGACCGCCGGCATTGGACACGGCAGCCGCTAGTTCCGCAGACGTACAAGTCCCCATCGGCGCCAGAATGACGGGCACTTCGATACCGAATAAATCACAGAGTGGTGTCTTCAGCATTGCGTCGTCTCCTCGCCGTGCCGCTACCCCAACGATGACCTCGGCCTGGTTGTGGCGGGGGCTCGTGCGCCTGCGCCTCCGGCAAAGATGATTCCCTTACCCGGCATGGTTGGCCTGCTGGGAAGCCGTAATCAGCGCTTTGGTGGTGGTGTCGACGGACTCGGTCCAATGGCGACCGAAGAAGCCAAAGACGCGGGCAAACAAGCGGCAATCCAATTGGGAGTTGGCGGGACGCCTGGCAGCGGTCGGATAGTCCTCGGATCTGATCGGAATGACGCTGGGGTTGCGGCCGGTCAATGACGCCTGGGCAGCGACCACGCGGCAGGCGAAGCCATGCCACGTCGTCACGCCCTCGGCCGTGAAATGGTATGTGCCCCAAACATCCTCATCTTGCGAAAGTCGCGGCGCGATCCGCAATATGGCGTTCGCCAGCTCGCGTGCCGAAGTGGGCGTGCCGTGCTGGTCAGCTACCACCGTCAACTCGGTGCGACTGGCGGCCAGGCGTAGAATCGTTTTGAGGAAATTATTCCCGAACTCACTGTAGACCCAGGCCGTGCGCAAAATGACGTGACGTCCGAGCGCCTTGCGGACCGCCCGCTCGCCTGCTGCCTTGGTGCGACCGTAGACGCTGAGCGGGCCCACGCCGTCCGATTCAAGGTAGGCGCCTTCTTTGCGGCCATCGAAAACGTAATCCGTCGACATATGCAGCAACGGCACATGCGCGGCGGCGCAGGCGCGTGCCAGCATCCCGGGGCCGGTCACGTTGCAGTGTCGTGCCTCTTCGACATTCGTCTCTGCCAGGTCGACCTTGGTATAGGCCGCCGCATTGACGACCAGCGCCGGATCGAAGCGTGATAGGGCGTCCGCAACCGCGGCAGAATTGGCAATATCAGCCTCGCCATGGGATAGCGTTTTCATCGGAATCGATTGCAGCGCCGCGGTGCGCGCAAGTTCCTGGCCGAGCTGACCATTGCCGCCGAAGACGAGGATCACGCCAAGACTCCCAGCCGCTGACCGCCATGGATGCCGGCGCGGATGCTTTGCCACCAAGGGGTGTCCCGCACGAGACGACGCACAAGCGCCGACCCGATGAATTCGGCACCCCGGGTGACCATAAATCGCTTACAATCAACACCCATCATAGCGAAATGGAGAAACATAGTCGGCAAAACTGCCAAGCTTACGGTCCCTGTCGGACAGGACCGCGTCGCCCGGCAAGACCGGCCAATCAATGGCAAGCGTCGGGTCATCCCACGCCAGCCCCTGCTCCAACTCCGGCGCGTAATATTCGTCAACCTTATAGGCCACTTCAGTGTCCGGTTCGAGCGTGCAAAAACCATGCGCCAAGCCGCGCGGAATGAATATTTGCTCGCCATGATGGGCGGTCAGAGTTGTCGCAGCCCACTGCCCATAGGTCGGAGAACCAATGCGAAGGTCGACGGCAACGTCGTAGATGCTGCCGCGCACCACCCTAATGAGCTTCGCCTGCGGCTTGGGCGGGATTTGGAAATGCAGCCCCCGCACCGTACCGCTTTTAAACGAAAGCGACTGATTATCCTGAACGAAGGAGGTCGTCACACCAAAGTCCCGCGCAGAACGCATGCTGTAGGTTTCAACAAAATATCCCCGCGCGTCGTGGAAACGAACGGGTTTTGACACCCACACCCCGGGAAGAACGGAAGGTTTAACATTCATGAAGAATGCGACCTCTTACGATCCAGAAGGCAGTCTTCGCTGGCGTACTTCCTCTCCCAAAACATTGGGCTTGATAACTAGCAACAATCAAGACAGAGGCCAATATTTTCGACCGGCCGACAGACAATCCAGACCGATAACGCACAGAATTTTTCGCACTTTCGGGATTGACGGCTTCTTCTAGAATGAAGGAGCAGCTTGGTGAAGACCCGCATTACGGACCGTCGTCGCGCCCTTATCATCCATAACAGCACCAATGGTGATAGCTGCTGGGTATCGTCGGCAGTGCAGGTGCGCCGCTACTGAGCTTTTGGACACAGCCGATCAGCAGCCTGCTCATGCGGCAAAGCCCCGGCGCCAAGAAGGCACGACTTCCGCAATGGATGCGAATTCCCGCCAGGCGATGACCGTTTCGGGTCAACCGCTAGCCGTGAGCAATGTTGACGGAATGTCTGCTGTTCACCTAATCGCAGACATATCGCCGCGTCGCACGAAGTGACGAATCGGGCCATTACCGGAAGTCGTCAATCTATTCGATCACCTTGTCCGCGGTAGCAAGCAATGTCTCAGGAACGGTCAGTCCGAGCGCTTTGGCAGTTTTCAAATTTAGCACGAGTTCAACTTTAGTAGCCCGTTGCACCGGTAGGTTGGCAGGCTTTTCGCCCTTAAGCACACGTCCAGTATAAACGCCAGCCAAATGCCACGAATTTATAATATCACCTCCATAGCTCATCAGTCCGCCGGCATTCGCAAAATCACTATATGGACTAACCGTGGGGATCGAATTACGGAACGCGAAATCTTTTAGCTGCTCCTTATGAGTGGTGAATAATGCATCGGTCCCTAGCAACAACGCGCCTACCCGTAGTTGGAGCAACCTCGCAAATGCTTCATTGAAGTCGTCCTCAGTACTTACCTGCATGACATGAAGATGCACCCCGATCTTGTCTGCTGCCAGCTGGGCCTCTTTTGCATCGTTCGCAGCATTCGTGGGATTCGTCGGATTGACGAGCAGCGCCATGTCAGTCACCCGGGGGACCAACATGTGCATGAGTTCTAGCCGCTTTGAGCCTACGTCCACGTTCAACGACGTAACGCCCGTGATGTTGCCCCCTGGCCGGGCAAAACTCGCTACAAGTCCAACCTCGACAGGATCAACGCCAATTTGAAAGACTATCGGGATAGTCGTCGTCGCCGCTTTTGCCGCTAATGCAATATTGGGGCCGCCAATCGCTGCAATTACGGTGACCTTGCGGTCCACCAGTTCGGCCGCCAAAGGCGGCAAGCGATCATTATGCCCCTCCGCCCAGCGATATTCGATCGCGACATTGCGATCCTCAACATAGCCAATATCACGAAGACCACTGCGGAAAGCGTCTAGTCTATCGGGGAATGCGTCGGGAGATGCGTTGCTGAGGAAGCCGATGGTTGGTAGCCCGGTTGGTTGCTGCGCCACGGCAACTAATGGAGACGCGACAACAGCACCGCCGAGAAGTGTGATGAAATCGCGTCGCCGCATTGCCTTCCTCGATGCTCAGAACTATGCCGAGCATGCTTTCCAATTAAGGCGATTACAGCAGGCTTTTGCGACATGTGGAATGGGGTTCGGGCTCAAGTTGCATGGCAGCAATTTTGAGCCGCCGATTTCGCTAAGGGTCAATTTCTACCGAAATCGGATGTCCGCTCAATTTCCGCTTCTCACCCGATCTCGACCACATTGCTGACGTTGCAGTGCGTCGCCTTGCGCGTCCGCTTATACGAACGGGGGGATTTGAAGTTCAATTGCGGACTTGCATCCTGACGAGCTGGCCGCGCAATTCTCCGCCTTTGTTAGCATCCGTGTAGATGTTGACATACCAATGACCCAACATGAGATTGACGGCTTGAGTGTCAGTCAGCGTTACCGAGCCCTTGAGCGGGTTTGTCGCGGGCGTAATCGTCACGACGACGCCGGCATTCTTGCCCGGCTCCGCCGGCCCCTGAAAATACGCTCCCGTGGCAGGACCGGTTAGTCCCGAATATGTGCCATCCCACGTTAATCGCCTGGTCGTCGGATCGAAAGCCACGGTCACCGTACCGATTCCTGTCGTCTCGTTCGGCGGCACTTCGCTCGATCCCTTGAGGTCGGCCCTGAACTTCAGGGGCGCAGCATGTGCTGGCGGGCCGAATGACAACAAGGCGGCGCCCGCGGCACTACCGAAACCAAAGCGCAGTATCGATCGGCGTTCGAGCGTTTGACTCATACTTGTGAGCCGCTCTTCGATTTGAAGTAAGGGACCGGTTGTGATTATTGTCCAAAACGCTCGGAATCGCCATACCTTACTCGTCGCTCATCAAGGGCGGCGAGGCGTGCGATCGATCCCTGATCGCTGTTCCACTTCCGCGATGGGTCAGGAACGTCGGATTTGGGCTTTCATCGGCACGTCTGCTTTTACCCTGAACGCCGACATTTGCTTGCGCTGCAATATCTGACGAAAGGGGCCAATCGCGTCATTTTGTGCCTTGATTAACGATGGCCCGGTCCATCAGATTTTTCCCCGACTATGGCGCGGCGTTATCAAATTCATAGACTTGGCTCAGATCGGCCATCGTCACTAGGACGTTACGCATATTGTCAAAGATCAGTTCTTCGTCGTCGTAGGGCACCGCCAGCACCACATGCAACTCTCCGGTGGCGCGCACCAAGACCAGCACGCGCTGCGACTTGATGCCGACATCGGCCAGCAGCGCCTCCTTAAGCACGACGTAATCCTTGCAGTTGTTGCGGAGGTTGGAATTGAGGATTTCGTTGACGGTGCGCCAGCGATCAAATTCGGGCGACGCCATCAGGTTGCGGGTGTTGAGCAGCGAGTTGACCGACACGTCGATCTCGCGAAGCTGCGCCAAGCCGTTTTCGGCTGCGGCGGCGGTCTCGATGAAACCAAATTCCTGCCTGGCACTCCCAGTCCCGGCTGAATGCGTGACCGAAAACGCCAGCAGCGACCCCGCGAGCATGGCAGCCATCATGGTAATCTATCCACAGCGCCCAGTGGGCCGCGCCGCGTTCGATCCCAAATTTAATACACATGTCAGACTGTATCTTTGATTTTAATCAATGACGCTATGAGCCAGATTTGCTCGCATGCGCCGAGAAGCGTAATGAACTCGCGCTTTCTCATTGCCTTCCGCGAGGCTCAGGACGAGGCGTCGTAGCGTTGGGAGGCGAGCAATGCCGAATAGAATATTGTGTCCTAAATGCCATGGCCAAAGAACGATTGCCTGCGTTGTATGTCGCGGTACTGGCAAAAAATCGATCGTGGGTAACACAATCGCTGAATGCAAGGAATGCGGCGGTACTGGGCAGCGCCGTTGTGACGTGTGCGGTGGTGCTGGCCAAGTCGAGCCAGTTAATTCAAATTAGCCCCGAGTGGTTGCCCCGCCGGCGCCGCTTTCCGCTGATCATTCACGAGCCGGCCTCCGATTTGGACCAGATTGATGTGCAAATTGTTTACGCTTAGGCGAGCGGATACATCCTGATAAAGCTTAGAAGCACCGCTGCTTGATCTGAATCAACGCGCTTATAAAGGCGCAGATATTATTTGCCGTTTAATCGCTCGGCCGCTGTGCGTCTTAAACATTGCAGGTGGAGGCTTTCATGCTTCGATCTTGCTTCTGGGCTGTCGCAATAAGCACAAGCCTAATGGCGCTTTATCCTACCCAGTCCGTCAATGCTGCTGCGTCGGCGCAGGACGCTCACATGACGACCGCACGTGAAACAGGCAACGCCGTACCGGCCATGCAGCTTGTTCAAAAGGATCCGCCGGGCGGAGGAGGCGGTCGAGGTGGCGGAGGTGGCGGAGGTGGCGGAGGTGGCGGAGGAGGCGGTAGAGGTGGCGGAGGTGGCGGAGGTGGCGGGAGGGGCGGTGGCGGAGGTTTCGGAAGCGGCAGAGGCTTCGGAGGCGGTGCAGGAATGCGCGCAGTAGGTCCCGGAGGTGGCGGAGGCGGCCTACAATTTGGCGGTGCCGCGCATTTTGCTGCGCCGCACTTTGCCGCCCCTCACTTCGCAGCACCGCATGTCACACCCAATTTCGCGGCCAGACCCAATTTCGCGGCGAGACGTAATTTCGCGGCCAGACCCAATTTCGCGGCCAGACGTAATTTCGCGGCGAGACGTAATTTCGCGGCCAGGCGTAATTTCGCGGCCAGACGCAATTTCGCGGCCAGACGCAATATCGCGGCCAGACGCAATATCGCGGCCAGATCTCGCTTGAGGCACTTCGCCTTTCGCGGCAGTCATTTCCGCCGCTACCGGTTCCGGCACGGAAGGTATCGTTATTACTACGGCGGATGGTGGTATGCGTCCCCGTGGTGGACTGGAGACTATTACGATTACTGGTCTAGTGTGTGCGCTTCGCAGTGGGGATATGGCACCGCCGGGTATTACAGCTGCATGGCCTATTATGGGTTCTATTGAGGGAGGTAGCCGGGTTAAGTCGGTTCCACCGATGTCGTGTGAGGGTCAAGAACGACCGATTTCCGATGTCCGCTCAATGTCCGCTTTTCCCGGAAGCGAAAGAAGCACTGCGCCCCAAAGTGACGCGAAGGGCCAATGAGAGAAATCGCCAGCTTCTACCCGTTCAGCTCAAAGCAAGTTCGTTTCGAAGCCGCGGCGCCATCGCTCGTGTCACATCAACCGGCTCAGGTACCGGTTCAACCAAGCAACCGATATGGTCAGGCTCCGGACCTGTCAGCTTTGGAGAGTTCTTCAGCCAAGTCTGCAGCGTCGCCAGCTCGTTCTTTATCTTGGACGTGTGCGGCCGTGCTCCAAGGCACGCTGTGACGGTACCGAATACAATGCTAACAGTCATTAGCAATATCGATGCCGAAAGGTGTTCATTCAGCAGCGCACTTGCCAAGAACAGTGCGCAGACCGGCTGAACGAATTGGACTGGTGCAACGCGAACAAGACCGCCGCGCGCGACCGCCCACAGCAACGATATATTCGCCACCACGGCTGCTCCGAACGTGATCTGAAGAAGGGCGCACCACGTGGTTCCCGTAAGATTCTGATAAACGTGAGGCGCTGCTAACAAGCGCATTACTGCCCAAGGGGCGAGAGTTGCGCTTGCAATCGTGATCGCCCATAACGCGGCCCCAAGGGCGTTGTTCGCGAGCCGAGGCGGGCGCCAGCGACAATACCGATGGCAGACAAGGCACAGGCGATGAAAACGATGGTATCCCCAACGGTACTCGCACCGCCAGAGCGGCTCATGTTGCCCGCTGCGACTAGGACTGCCTCACCTGTGAGTGCTATTGCCGCG
This sequence comes from uncultured Alphaproteobacteria bacterium, assembly GCA_963731805.1. Taxonomy (GTDB): domain Bacteria; phylum Pseudomonadota; class Alphaproteobacteria; order Rhizobiales; family Xanthobacteraceae; genus BOG-931. The sequence continues at coordinate 4,754 of CAVSWY010000016.1, read as the reverse complement.
CCGACGAACCAAATTCCTCGCGGTAGGCGACGCTCTAACATCATCCCGATCAGCGCGATGAACAAGGGCATTGTCGCCATAATGAGAGCGGCGTGCGAGCCGGATGTATGTTGGACCCCAACCGTAAAGAGGATGGGAAAGCCAGCAAAGTTTCCAAACGCGTACAAGAGCAAGAGGCCCCAATCCTGTTTTCCCGGTGCGGCTGGGCGCAGAATGAAGAGCAGAGGTAAGCTGAAGAAGCCGGCTCCCACCGTACGTATTAGTCCGACCGAAATGCCCGAAAGCTGAGCGCCGGCAATGCGGCTTGTTGCCGGTACGAGTGCGAAGAGGGCGATCGCAAAGCAAGCCACTCCAAAGACGACGCTGGTCTGGAGAAGGTTGCTGTTGAGACGCGATAATTCGCACTCACGGCCAGTCGCGGTAACCGCGCTGCTTTTGCTCATGATTTTCCCCCTCAAGGAGGCGAGTAAACAAATCCGAGTGCCGCAACTATTTACAGCAACAAATAAATGTTTTTCTTGAAAGTTGCTGATCAATTTGCGCGAGATGGCGAAGCCTCTGTTCACCATACAGATCCAAGACCCCATCGACCGGAGACACCCGCTCTGCGTTTTTGTCCGAGATGAAGCAGACTTTGTGCGTCGCTCGGCATCGCGTGATGCTCAACGCGCTCGGCCAGCTTCGCGGATCCTGCTGCGCGGCAGGATTTCGATCCGGCCTATGTCGGACTCGGGTCATCCGCTGCACTTTCGCGATGTCCGCTCGTTGCCCGTTTGGCCCCCAACTGCCAACATATCGCTGCCCGCTCTAAGCGTAGCGAAGGGCCTTGGTTGTGTAGAAACGCCCAGGGGAGCGGCGCCACAATGTCGCGGATTGGCAAGGCGCGTTGATTTTTACTTTGATACTATGCCCTCATCGCTGTGATGAGCGGCTGAATGCCGATGATGTTCATGACGCGGGTGCAGAAGACAGAGAAGTGCAACGAAGGATGTCGCTATACTACACGCACCCGCTTGAAAAAGCTGGCAATTTTCAGCTCCAGTTCTCCCGCATGTGCGGAAAGGGCATCTGTACAGTCAGCGATCTCAGTTACGCCGCCCGCAGCCGTTTTCGCGGCCTCCTCGACCGATTGCACCTCTGAGGAAATGCGAGCGACATTTTTGGCGGCAGCCTGAATGCTCTCGGTAATGTGCGTCGCCGCGGTACTCTGTTCGTCGATGGCCGACGCTATTGACGTTGACGCTTCTGAAACGGCCTTAATTGTTTTCGCAATAGAGTCAATCTCGGCCACTGCTTCGCGAGTTCCTCCCTGAATTGATTGTCGCGATCTGGCCTGATATTTCTTCGGTCGCTCGTGACGTTTGGCTTGCGAGCGCCTTCACTTCGCTGGCAATCACAGCAAAGCCTCTACCGGCCGCTCCGGCGCGCGCCGCTTCGATCGTCGCATTGAGCGCAAGCAGATTTGTTTGCGCGGCAATCTGCGAGATCAAACCAACCACCGAACCGATGCGTTCCGCAGTCTCAGCCAACGATTTAATGACAATCGCCGTGTGTTCCGTCTCTGTGACTGCCAAGCGCGCCATATCGAGCCCACGGACTGTTTGCCGTTCGATTTCTTGAATACAGTGAGACAGATGCTTGGTGGCGGCCACGTTCGAGTCGACGCCGCGCGCGATTTCGGTCGATGCCATCGACGCTGACGACATACGCCCGACCGTCTCCTGGGTCACCCCTCCAACATGGCGGAGGTATTGTGCAGTCGGGTTTAGGCGTGCTTGATGGCCTCGATGACTTCGCTGAGGGTGCCGTCGAACTCAGCGATTGCAGCATCGACCTCCTTGCGTTTTGATTGGGTCGCAGCGTCGATCTGTTCCAGATAGAAGTTCGATGTCGTGGCCTGATCGAAGATCAGGGCCCGGGAGAGCAGCGCGATCAACTCCGGTAGGTGCGAGGACGGCGAAGAGCCACGTAAGACAGAGGGCGCGGCTCTCATAATCCCGGCCGCAAGGAACATCCGGGCGCGCATATCAAAACCGAGCGCCATTTCTCGCTGAATCGTCTCACGACAGCAATCCAGATAAACCTCGTCGAACAGACCGGAGAGCAGCGCGTCGAGCTGGACCTTCTCAATCTGTCGAAAATCCTCGCCATGCTTGGACCATCGCTCCCGGAGATAGGGCAGCTTGAACTTGGACTGCCCAGCCTTGATGCGCTCAAAAATCGGATCGAACAGCGGCAAAATTTGCGAGCGCATCCGCCCGAGAAGATGGCGGGCCTGGTCGTCGATCTCGTAGTTCTCTAACCGCGCCTGTAATTCGGGCGCACAGGGCTGTAGCTTATCCGATTGCCCGCGCTGCCGACGCAATCCCAGCCTGGACCACATAATTATTGCCTCCCCCCAAAACATCGTTGCGGGAGTTTTGGTGTGATCATCAACCGCACCGAACGTCGTAGATCAGGGTCACAAACCGGCGCCCGCGCTCGCCATTAGCTCTTTAGCGCGTCTATCCGTAAAATACGCCGGACGGGATAAACGAGTTGTTAATCACGGCTGTCGCCGTCGTTCCACGACGGGAGCGGCTCAGTCTGCGCCTGCGCCTTCTTCAAGGTGGGAAGTGTAGACCCACCTTCGTAGCCCCGGCTCAGATGGTGTTCTGGCATCGTATGGCGTGCGTCTTCGGCGGAACGTTCCACTGCGAAGTGCGCTGGCGCCGTTGAGCCGTTAGCGAGATTTCACGGCGCGCCACGGAGGGGATCGAATGAACCTTCCGCACTGCGGCAATTGGCGGGCGCGAAGTGACGTTGAGGGTCACGAACGACCAATCTCCGATGTCCGCTCAATGTCCGCTTTCCCGAAAGCGGAAGAAGCACTGCGCCGGGCAAAGTGACGCGAAGGGCCAGAAGCGGAAGTGCGCCGCCTCATATTGGTCTCTCAATCCGCGCTACGCTGCTCGTACTCGCTGATAAGGTAATCGAATGCAAAAAGCGCGTCTGTTAGTCACCCTGGCCCCAGCCCAGTACAAGTGTATCGGGTGCAGTCCTGGTAAATCCAACCACACTCGGACAATGGCAACTGATTCAGACGATGACAGTCGCGATATCGTGCACGACAGGTCTTTATGCATCGCTGTTTAGGCGTCTGAGCGGCCGCGACGGTACGAGAGGCGAAGGTGGATTGCTGAGGCTGGGCAGCGAATGCAGCGGAAATGGCGGTCACGAAGGCGGCCGTTACAAAGACCTAACACCAGCACCGTATGATCATTCGACCCCCCTTTGGTGACGGCGCGCCAGCGGCGGCCACTCCTTTAACGGAACCCAAGACTTACGATGGGCATCGTAGCGGGTGAAGCCACCGTACTGGAAGTGGCTTATCTGCGCGGCAAAGCAAGATCAGACCGTCGGGGTCCTCTCCGCTGGCAACCAGATCGCGGACATCCGGCACCTCAACGACCGCCATTAGGCGCTTTTAGGCGGGAATCTTGTCACGTCACTTGGTTGACGGGGGCTTCTTGTATTTCGTGACAATCGGCGGCGCCAGCGGCGGCCTCGGAAGTGGCGGCGGAGCCTTGACTACAGCGAAGGCCGAAGCGGGCATGGGGCGAATCTGGTCAACGAGCCCGACAGAACACTTCTCGAACGGCCATTGACCGCCGCCGTAGCCGTCACAGTACCGGTGAGACCGGCCGCGTACCCGCCGGTTTGCTGAACGACGTATCCATCCCCGCAACCGTAAAATCCGCATTCGCCGGCCAGCGCGGGCACTACACCAAGCACCTCACAGGAAAGCCATATGGCGGCGATGCGCCAGAGGTTCGACCTGCACGACATCTTGCTTTTCCCTGATTCTGAGGGGTTTCAAAATGCTACGTGCGTCGTCTTAAACCTTCCTTAACCTCGATAGCTCGCGGCTTGATACGATACGGCTCGAAGCCCCGGATTGCAGGCGTGCTCGAATACGATGTTGCCATCGCCTTCGTCCCGTTGGTTGGTGCCGCGCAGCGGTGCGCGGCACTCAACATTCGGTGAGCGCGAAACGTCCTTGAGCGTCAGAAGCGGTTCCCAGGGGATCTTCTGCGCAAAAGTGGACATTACGGCACTTCACATTGATGCCAGGCGGTCTTGATGTCGATGAGGCGCATTCGGCAGCAACCTAAAATTTTACAGAATTACAGATCAATTCTTGAATAAATGACCAGCACAATGGAGGGCACCTTAGATTAGAGGGCTGACCTCTATAACTCGGCGCGATCAGGCACTATTGGATAAGCAATTTCGTTGGCTCGACCGCTCGCGGGCGGACAAACTTTTAATACTCTCCATTTTCACCACCATTTTGTTCTGCATACTTCTTGGCGGGGCCACCATTGGATAAGCGGTTAATTTGCTCGTGGTACGCAGCGCCCGCTACATAAAAAGCGATGTCGCTTATGAGCAATGATGATTATTTCGTGTTGCAGGCAAACGACATCTGTCTGCTCCTCTTTTTGATCGCAACGACGGTGGTTATTCAGCATTCGACTTTGTTCCAGTAAAGCTTTCGCGGCGCCACTTTTGTAGCATGTCCGAAGCGAAATTACTGCGAGCCCGTGCGAAGTGCTACCTCGAGTGGGCCGTCACGGCCCGCGAAAGCGCTGATCTCGACGCGGCGGAATATCTTAAAGCATTGGCGACGGAGTGCGCCGAGGATGCCGCAGCATTGGATGCCGCCGAAGGCAAACGCTTAGCTCAAACTTTTCCAACGACGGCACGGCCGA
>CAVSWY010000015.1:0-65130 GCA_963731805.1 uncultured Alphaproteobacteria bacterium | reverse complement strand
GGATTGAACCTACGACCTCTCCCGTGTGAAGGGAACGCTCTCCCGCTGAGCTAAGCGCCCGGTCCAGGACCGCGATTTAGTCGGCGGCTCTTCGGGGTGTCAAGCGAGCGGAAACTTAATTGGTCGACGCCACGCGCGAGGCGGTCGATTGCAGCGCGCGGATGCGGTCGGCAAGCGTATTCTTGGCTTCTGTCGTGGTGTCGCCGTTTTCGGCCGCCGTCTCGCCGCGGCCGGCCGTTGGTGCGGCGCGGCCGGCGCTTGTCGCCTCGATCAACATGGATTCGATCGGCGAGCCGGGCCCTTCCAGCGCCGCAGTCAGGCGTGCGACTTCGGCGGCGACGTCATTGATGCGCTCGCGCAAGAGCGCGTTCTCGACCCGCTCGGCGGCCCAGGTCGATTCGGTGTCGCGCTTCATGGTGCCGATCTCGCGCTGCAGCTTGGTGCGTTCCTCGATCGCCGCGGCGAGCTGCGCTTCGAGTTGCGCGATGTCGGAACGGAAGCGGTCCGTCGCCGTGCTCGACCGGCTGCCGGAAGTGGCCATTTCACTGCGCAGATCGGCCTCGATCCTGCGCGCATCTTCGAGTTCGTTGCGCGTACGCTCAAGCTGATAGTCGCGCTCGGCGAGCACGCGGCCCTGATCGGTGAGCCGCGATTCCAGATCCTGAACGCGGTGGCTGAGCGCTTCCGCTTCGCTCTGATGGACGAAGAGCTGCCGCTCGAGATCGGTGGTCCGGGTGCCGAGATCGCCGAGCTTGCCGCGTGCCGCGCTCAATTCATTGCCGGCGGTTTCGGCGTCGGCGCGCTCCCGCTCCAGCCGGCGCTCGGTCTCCGCGACCGCCCGTTCGTAATCGGCGACGCTGACCTTCATCGCCTCGACCTGGGTGCGGAACGCCGCGATCTCGCTGCGCTGGCTGTCGGCGATCAGCGACCGTTCGCCGAGCTCGCCGAGCAATTTCGTCAGCTCCGCCTCCTTGTCGGCAAGGTGCCGCTCGGCCTCGCGCAGCGAGCTCGATTTGATCTGGAATTCCTCTTCGGTGGCGCGCAATTGCTCGCGCAGCGTCTTGTCGCGGGCTTCCAGGGCGAAGATCGTGGCGGTTTTTTCGCCGAGCTCTTTCTTGAGCTGATTGATGGCGTCGCTTTTCTTGCCGAGCTCGGCGAGCTGCGTCGACGTCTTGGCCTTCATCTTCTCGACGCTCATTTCGAGGCGTCGGGTCGACATGGCGAATTCGGCGCGGAGCTGGTCCTTGTCGGCGCGGATCTCGGCGATCGACAGCGGGGTGGCGGCTTCGAGCCGCTTCATGGTCAAGCGGACGGCGCGATTATGGACCAGCGGAACGAACAACAGGCAAAGCAGCGCCGCAACGAGAAACCCGATACCGAAATACATGACCGATTCGATCATGACGCTACGCCTCCAAGCCCCTGCCTATCGCTTGCCCGCGCGCGGGGCAGGGAAGGGAGAGGGAACAGACGACCATGCCATGAGGGTGCGCAGGGCACCACATTCACGAACCGTTAACCTAAACCGAGATTCTCCGCTGCGCCATCGTTTCGAGGCGGGTCGCGACCGGCGCACGATGGTTCAAAACGGATTCCAAGTCGGCTGCTGGGTGAACTTCAGGTAGCCGAGATTGGCACCTAGCCGAAAACCGACGCCAGAGCGGATCGGCACCAGCACGATATTATTGGCGGTGAGCGCCGTCATGCCGAAACCGCCGATAAAATAGGCGGAGCCGTTGACACCGCCGAAGCGGTCGAAGATCGCCTGCGTGGCGGGGAGATTATAGACCAGCATCATGGTCCGCGCCCCGTCGGCGCCGGCGTCAAAGCCGATGCTGGGCCCCTCCCAGAACACGCGCAAATCGCCTGCATTCTTGGTGTAAAGCGTGCCGTCGCCATAGCGTAGGCCGCCGACGAAGGCGCCGCTGCCTTCTTCGCCCAGGATGTAGCCATTCGGCTCGCCCCACTGGCTGAAGGCTTTCTGCATGATCATGGCGAGCCCGCGGGAGACGCCGCCGAAGAAGTGATGTCCCGCCTCAATCAATTCGTCCGGTGAGAAGTGATTGGAATCGTGCGGGGGCGGCGGCCCGGGAGCGGCTGCCGGCGGCGGTTGCTGTTGCGGCATGGTCTGGGCGCTAACCGGACCGGCCGCGAGCGATGCAACGACCATGGCGATAGCGGCGGCGCGCAAAGTCAGATTCATCGTCAGCTCCCCGCTTAACCCCTTGCTCACGCAATCGGCTCTAACTGGAAGCGGAACCGATGCGAATCAGCCCAGCTTTTGCCGAGACTATGACGACAGCACGGCGAAAACGGAAGCGATACTGGGCGGTTGCAGCCGCTTGCGCGGGGCTTGCGGCTTACGCCGGCCTCGTTTTTGTGCTTACCGCCGGTCCGCCGATCGCGCGCGCGGCTGCCGCCGGACAGATCGTGGTGGACTGGCACACCGGTCTCGCGATCGACGGCTACGATCCGGTCGCCTTCTTCACCGACGGCAAGCCGACGGAAGGCAGTCCCGATCTTGAATTGCGCTATGGCGGCGTGGTCTGGCGTTTCGCCAATAGCGGCGATCGCGCGGCCTTTGCCGCGAGCCCCGACGTCTATATGCCGCAATATGGCGGTTATGATCCGCTCGGCATCGCCCGCGGCGTTGCGGTCGCCGGCAATCCGAACGTCTGGCTGATCGCCGGTGAAAAGCTATTCCTGTTCTACGACGACGACCGGCGCACCAAATTCGCCGCCGATCCGGACCGTGTCATCGGGCCGGCGGACCGCAAATGGCGGACCGTCCTGCGCAGGCTCATCCCGTAGGCGGCTGGCCCGAAGCGATAAAGGCCGGGATCAAGAGGTCAGGCGTCCCGTAGCGCAGCGGCGATCCATCGGGCGTGGTTACGCTGCCGCCTGCCGCCGCGAGGATGGCGTGACCCGCCGCGATGTCCCAGTCCCGCGTCGGCGCGAGCCGCGGATAAATATCGGCCGAGCCCTCGGCGACGCGACAGAATTTGATCGACGAGCCGGTTTGCACAAGCTGGGCCTGCGGATAGCCCTCGACATAGCCGCGCGTGCGCGCATCGAGATGCGAGCGGCTGACCACGATGGCGACTTCGCGCGCCGGGCGCGGCCGGGCGTGGATCGGTGTCGGTCTCTTGCCGTCGCCGGAAGCGCGCGTCATCCGGTCGGCGCCATGGTCGACAATGCCGCGCCACGTCACACCCAGGGCCGGTGCGCAGATAATCCCGAGCATGGGGGCGCCATCGGTCATCACCGCGATATTGATCGTATATTCATCGCGTCGGGCGATGAATTCGCGCGTGCCATCGAGCGGGTCGACCAGAAAATAGCTGCCGTGTTCGCCTCCCGTTGGCCTCTCACCCGTGGCTTGCTCTTCGGAAATGATCGGCATCCCCGAAACCAAACGCTGCAAGCCGGCGCAGATAATCGCCTCGGCGGCCTCATCTGCTGCGGTTACCGGCGATCCGTCGGCTTTGGTCCGCGCATCGGCCTGGGTGGCCAAACCAAGAATGGTTTCCCCCGCTTGCGCGGCAAGCTTGGTCAATTCCTCCATGAGCGCTGCGCAGGCGGCGGCGTCTAAACGTGGCATGGATTGGTTCCCCGAGGTTCCCGGTCGTTAGAGGGCTTGCGATCTAGCACGGCTCGGGGTGGAGGGCACGATTGCCGAATCGCCCGCGCTGTGACACGGACGGGCTTCATTCCGTGCCGCGGAGCCGCTCATGTCCGCCCCCGTTACCGGTCCCATCAGCATCGGCGCCCTCGATCTGGCGGCCCTCCTGTGCTCGCGCGTTTGCCATGACCTGATCAGCCCGGTCGGCGCCATCGTGAACGGGCTCGAGGTGCTGGAAGAGGACAAGGACGAAGAGACCAAGACGTTCGCGCTCGATTTGATCAAGAAGAGCGCGGGTCAGGCGTCCGCGAAGCTGCAATTCTGCCGGCTGGCTTTCGGCGCCGCAGGCTCCGCCGGGGCCCAGATCGAGCTGGGCGATGCGGAAAAGACCGCGCGCGGCCTCATCGAGGACGGCAAGACGACGATCGTCTGGAACCTGCCGCGGGAGTTGGTGCCGAAAAACCGGGCGAAGCTCATCCTCAATATGCTGATGGTGGGCGCCGGCGCGATTCCGCGGGGCGGTAGCCTCACAGTCGACCCCTTCGAGGCGGGATATCGGGTCACCGCAGCCGGACTTAACGCAAGGTTGACCGCCACTACCGCCGAGCTTCTCAGCGGCAGCCCGGCTCAGCCGGTGGATGCCCATGCCATCCAGCCGCTCTATACCGGTATCCTGGCCCGAGACTGCGGACTGACCGTATCGGCGGCTACCGAGGGCGAAGCGGTGGTTGTAACGGCCCGTTGAGGGTTTTTGCCTGCGATTTGCGACCCGATTCCGCGTATCCCGCAACCGAAATTAAACCCTTTAGCAACAGACTGAGCCGGCCCAATCAGGCGTAGTGCGCCTGGCGAGGACCGCGCGCGTTGTGCGCGACCGACAATTGGAATGCACGCTCTGCGTGTTGCCGGCGGCTCGCCGGCGGCGACGAGGCGCCTGAATGGACGAGTTGCTGCGCGACTTTCTCACTGAAACCGGCGAGAGCCTCGATCTCGTCGACGCCGAGCTTGTGCGTTTCGAGCAGGAACCGAATAACGGCGGCATTCTCGGCAATATTTTTCGGCTCGTTCACACCATCAAAGGCACTTGCGGCTTTCTCGGGCTGACCCGGCTCGAAACGCTGACGCATGCCGCCGAGACCTTGATGGGCAAGTTTCGTGACGGCATGCCGGTCAAGGCCGAGGCCGTGACCCTTATTCTTTCCACCATCGACCGCATCAAATCGATCCTCGGCGAGCTCGAGACCAAAGAGCAGGAGCCCGCCGGCGACGATGGCGATCTGATCGAGCGCCTGGCGCGCATGGCGCGGGGCGAGACGGCGGCGCCACCGTCATTGCTGCTGCCGCAACAGCCGGCGGTCGAGGACGCCGGAGAGACCCGCAATCCGTCGGCGGCCGCCGAGGCCGAAAGGCCTCCAGCCGAAGCGGGAGAAAAGCTCGCCGGCTATTCGATCCGCGTCAGCGTCGACACGCTCGATCGCCTCATGACCACCGTTTCGGAGCTGGTGCTCACGCGCAACCAGCTGCTCGAGATCGTCCGCCGCTACGAAGAGTCCGACTTCAAGGTGCCGTTACAGCGGCTGTCCAATGTCACCGCCGAGCTGCAGGAAGGCGTGATGAAGACGCGCATGCAGCCGATCGGCAATGCCTGGCAGAAGCTGCCGCGCATCGTGCGCGATCTTTGCGCCGAACTCGGCAAAGAGATCGAGCTCGAAATGCACGGCGCCGAGACCGAGCTCGATCGCCAGGTTCTCGAACTGGTCCGGGATCCGCTGACGCATCTGGTGCGCAACTGCGCAGATCACGGCATCGAAAGCCCAGCTGCGCGCGTCGCCGCCGGCAAGCCGAGGACTGGCACCATCCGGCTTAACGCCTGTCACCAGGGCGGCCACATCATTATCGAGATTGCCGACGACGGCCGCGGCCTCGATGCCGCGCGCATCAAGGCCAAGGCCATCGAGACTGGGCTCGCCAGCGAAGCCGAACTGGCCGGAAAATCCGACGGCGAGATCTGCAACTTCATCTTCGCGCCCGGCTTTTCCACCGCCGCGCAAGTCACCAGCATTTCCGGCCGCGGCGTCGGCATGGATGTGGTGCGCAGCAATATCGAGCAGATTGGCGGCACGGTGGAGCTCAAATCGGTGGCCGGCGCCGGCACGAGCTTCACGATCAAAATTCCGCTGACGCTCGCCATTGTCTCGGCGCTCATCGTTGAGGCCGCGGGCGAGCGCTTCGCCATTCCGCAGCTCTCCGTGCTGGAGCTGGTGCGCGCCGGCGGCGCCGGCGAGCACCGCATCGAACGCATCAAGGACACGCCGGTATTGCGGCTGCGCAACCAACTACTGCCGCTCTTGTATCTGAAGGAAGTCTTCCGTCTCGGCGAGAGCGATCGCGACAGTGGCTTCGTCGTCGTTGTCCAGGTCGGCAATCAGGTGTTTGGCGCCGTCGTCGACGGCGTGTTGCACACTGAGGAAATCGTGATCAAGCCGATGTCGTCGAAGTTGCGGCACATCGCGGTGTTTTCCGGGACCACCATCCTGGGCGACGGCTCGGTCATCATGATCGTCGACCCCAACGGCGTTGCTCAGGCGCTGGGCCGCGCCGCCCAGACCGCCCAGACCGATGCGCCGGAGCTCAATCAAGGTGAGGTCGCTGCGGCAGACGACATCGTCTCGCTCCTCGTCTTTCGCGCCGGCTCGCATGGGCTCAAGGCCGTGCCGTTGTCGCTGGTCACCCGCCTGGAAGAGATCGACTGCCGCCGCATCGAAATCACCGACGGCCGCCATCTCGTGCAATATCGCGATCAGCTGATGCCGCTCGTTCGCATCGACGCCGAGGCCGGTCTGAAGAAAGAAGGCTCCCAGCCGATCCTGGTATTCTCCGATCAGGGCCGCTCGATGGGGCTCGTGGTCGACGAGATCGTCGACATCGTCGAGGACAAGCTCGATATCGAAGTCGTCAGCAACCGTCCCGGCGTGCTCGGTTACGCCGTGGTCAGGGGCGGCACCACCGAGATCGTCGACGTCGCGCATTTCCTGCCGCAGGCCTTCGAGGACTGGTTCCGCCGCCGCGATGGCGGCAAGCCCGGGCCGGCGCGCACGATTTTGCTGGTCGACGACTCGCCGTTCTTCCGCGACATGCTGGCGCCGCTGATCAAGGCGGCCGGCTACCGGGTGATCGCAGTCGGATCCGGCCAGGAAGCTCTGGCGTCGCTCAAATCCGGCAACCGCGTCGACATTGTCGTGACCGACGTCGAAATGCCCGAACTGGACGGCTTTGCGCTTGCGCAGGCGATACGCGGCGAGCCGACGACCGCCGCGATTCCGATCATCGCGCTGGCCGCCATGGTGTCCGACGAGACCATCGCGCGCGGACGCGCGGTCGGCTTCCACGATTTTGTCGCTAAATTCGATCGACCTGGACTGATCGCCGCGATCAAGGAACAGAGCGCCGATCAGGACCGGGCAGCGTGAGTGCGATGAACGACACTTTCAGCGTGACCGAATACGTCACCTTCTCCATGGCCGGGCAACTGTTCGGTCTGCCGATCGAGCGCGTGCAGGATGTGTTCAAGCCGACCCGCATGACGCGGGTGCCGCTGGCGGGGCCGGAGATCGCCGGCGTGCTCAATCTGCGCGGCCGCATTGTCACGGCAATTCATCTATGCAACCGGCTCGATCTTCCGTCGCGCGCCGACGCTGCGCCGCCGATGGCGATCGGCATCGAATCCGGGGCCGAATTGTTCGGTCTGCTGGTCGACACGGTCGGCGAGGTGCTCAAGCTTGCCGACGCCGAGCGCGAGCAGAATCCGATCAACCTCGACCGCAAGCTCGCCCGGGTTTCCGCCGGCGTGTTCCGGCTCGACGGCCAACTTCTCGTCGTGCTCGACGTCGACCGCGTGCTGGATCTCGGCGCCGAGGCGATAGCGGCATGAATGCAACAATAGACCTGCAACGAGACGAGACGGCGGCTTTGCCCGCGCAAGCTTGAACGAGGAAGACCTATGAAAACGTGTTTGATTGTTGACGACTCCAGCGTCATTCGCAAAGTGGCGCGACGAATTCTCGAAGGACTCGACTTTCAGATCGTGGAAGCCGAGAACGGCGAGGAGGCGATCGTATCGTGTCAGACGCAGATGCCTGACGCGATCCTGCTCGATTGGAACATGCCGAAGATGGACGGCTACGATTTCCTTCGGGCGTTGCGGCGGCTGCCGAGCGGTGATCGGCCCAAAGTGGTGTTCTGCACCACCGAGAACGACGTAGCGCATATTGCCCGCGCGCTGCATGCCGGCGCCAACGAATACATCATGAAACCGTTCGACAAGGACATTGTCGAAGCCAAATTCCAGGAAGTCGGGCTGATCTAGACATGATGCGAAAGACCAAGAGCCGTCTTTCGAAGGCATCGTGCCGCAGCCGCCGTAGGCCCGGCTGCGCTTCGTCTTGGTGAAGCCTGCCGGCCTCAAGAGTCCGCGTACCGAAAGTCCCCGTTGTATGAGTACCGTCCTTGCAGCCGCAAGTCCTGCTCCCCGGATCGCAAATCCGATCCGCGTGATGGTCGTCGATGATGCCATCGTCGTGCGCAGCCTGTTGGCGCGCTGGGTCGACGCCGAGCCCGACATGGAGGTCATCGCGTCGTTGCGCACCGGCCGCGAAGCGGTGGCGCAGATCGAGCAGAGCGACGCCGACGTTGTCGTGCTCGACATCGATATGCCTGAGCTTGACGGTATTTCCGCGCTGCCGCTGCTGTTGCAGAAAAAGTGCGATCTCGTCGTCATCATGGTGTCGACATTCACGCGGCGCAGCGCCGAAATCAGCTTGCGTGCGCTGGCGCTAGGCGCCAAGGACTACATCCCCAAGCCGGAAACGACCCGCGAGGCGACGACCTCGGTCGAATTCCGTCGCGAACTGATCGAGAAAATCCGCACGCTCGGGCGCAACCGGTTTGCGCCGCGCGTCTACGCCCGCGCGCCGGCGCCGGAAGTGGTGCCCTTGCCGCACGGCAAGCACGCCCCGTCGCCCCGGACGCGAAAGGCTCCTTCGCATGACACCGAGCCGCTGCGGCTGCGGCCATTCTCCGTCGTTCCGCCGCGGGTACTCTTGATCGGCTCTTCGACCGGCGGGCCGCAGGCGCTCACCGCCCTGATCGAAAAGCTGCCTGCTGCCGTCGACCAGGCGCCGGTCTTGATCGCGCAGCACATGCCGCCGATGTTTACCACCGTTCTAGCCGAGCATCTGTCGCGTGCCGGCGGCCGCGGCGCCCACGAAGCCGAGGACGGCGAGCCGGTGCTGGCCGGCGGCATCTATGTTGCGCCGGGCGGCCGCCACATGCGCGTCGTGCGCGACGGCGACGCCATCAGGATCGCGCTCGGCAACGATCCGCCGATCAATTTCTGCAGGCCCGCGGTGGATGCCCTGTTCAGCTCGGCGGCTCCGATATGGGGCGCGGCGTCGCTGGCGCTCATTCTCACCGGCATGGGTGCCGACGGCACGCACGGCGCCGCTGACATTGTCGCGGCGGGCGGCAGCGTGATCGCCCAGGACGAGGCGACGAGCGTGGTGTGGGGCATGCCGCGCGCGGCGGCACAGGCCAGCTTGTGCTCGGCGGTGCTGCCGCTCGATCAAATCGCGTCGAAAATTATCCGTTTGTTCTCGGGGACGCGCTCGTGACGCCGCTCGATTACGATTTCCTGCGCACCTGCCTCAAGGCGCGCTCCGGCCTCGTGCTGTCGGCCGACAAGCAATATCTGGTCGAAAGCAGGCTATTGCCGGTGGCCCGTAAAGCGGGCCTTGCCAATCTCGCCGAGCTCGTGGCGGCGCTCAAGCTGGCGCAGGTTCCTGAACTCATGACGGCCGTCGTCGAAGCAATGACGACCAATGAATTGTTTTTCTTCCGCGACAAGACGCCGTTCGAGCATTTCCGTTCGACGATCATGCCGGCGTTGTTGGCGGCGCGGCGGTCCTCGCGCAGCATCCGCATCTGGTGCGCCGCGGCGGCGACCGGCCAGGAGCCCTATTCGCTCGCGATGTGCCTGAAGGGAATCGAGGCCGAAATCGCCGGCTGGCGCGTCGAGTTGCTTGCCACCGATCTCTCCGGCGAGGTGCTGGAGAAGGCGCGCAGCGGGCTCTATACCCAATTCGAGGTGCAGCGCGGGCTGCCGATCCAGCTTCTGATCAGGCATTTTGCGCAATTCGGCGAGCTGTGGCAGATCGCCCCCGAGCTGCGCGCCATGGTGCGCTACCGGCAGCTCAATCTGCTCGCCGATTTCACCCAGCTCGGCAGCTTCGACCTCATCTTCTGCCGCAACGTGCTGATCTATTTCGACCAGCAGACCAAATCAGACGTGCTCAACCGGCTGGCACGGGTCATCGCCGGCGACGGTTATCTTGTGCTCGGCGCGGCAGAAACGGTGGTCGGCCTGACCGATCGCTTCAGGATGGTGCCCGATAAGCGTGGCCTTTATATTCCGAGCGCGAACGCGTCGCGGCTACCGCCGCTGAACGCTGCCAAGCCGGGGCCGCGGCTCGTTGCGGTGGGTGGCGGACGCTAAGCAAGGCCGCCGCCAAAGCCGCTGACGAAAGCATCCGGCCACGCTCGACGGTTTCGGCTCTTGCTAGGCTGAAGGGGCCCAAACAAAAACCCCGGCCGTGAGGCCGGGGTTTTGCAGTCCCCTCTTACCGTATTCGTCAAGCCGGCATATCAGGCCGGGATCTTGGCCTCATCCTCGGACGGCTCGCGCAGCACATAGCCGCGGCCCCACACCGTCTCGATGTAATTCTTGCCGTTCGAGGCATTGGCGAGCTTCTTGCGCAGCTTGCAGATGAAGACGTCGATGATCTTCAGCTCCGGCTCGTCCATGCCGCCATAGAGATGATTGAGGAACATCTCCTTGGTCAGCGTCGTGCCCTTGCGTAGGCTCAGGAGCTCCAGCATCTGGTACTCCTTGCCGGTCAGATGCACGCGGGCGCCATTGACCTCCACCGTCTTGGTGTCGAGATTGACGCAGAGGTCGCCGGTATTGATGACCGACTGGGCGTGCCCCTTGGAGCGGCGCACGATGGCGTGGATGCGCGCGACCAATTCGTCCTTATGGAACGGCTTGGTCATATAGTCGTCCGCGCCGAAGCCGAGACCGCGCACCTTGTCCTCGATACCGGCGAGTCCGGAAAGGATCAGGATCGGCGTCTTGACCTTCGACACCCGCAGCGAGCGCAAAACCTCGAAGCCCGACATATCCGGCAGGTTCAGGTCCAGCAGGATGATGTCGTAGTCGTAGATCTTGCCGAGATCGATGCCTTCTTCGCCGAGATCGGTGGTGTAGACGTTGAAGCTCTCGGATTTGAGCATCAGCTCGATCGATTGCGCGGTGGCGCTATCGTCTTCAATCAGCAAAACGCGCATGCAATGCCCCTTCTTCGCCGCGCGGGCTCAAGGTCGGCCGCCGCAGCGGCGGCCTCCGGGAAACGCCTTGCACAACTGATTCGGGACACTAACGGCGCTATGGTTAACAAAACCTGATTCCTGTACGCAAGCATCCAATAGGCAAATTCTGGCGAATCGCCTTAAGATGTTGCGGTGTAGTGGTTTTTTAGCCACGTTCGCGTTCATGTCCTGGATTAAGTGTCGGCGCTAACCGATTCAAACAACTCAGCCCTCCGTCCTGGAGGGTGAGTGCCACGTAAGTTCCTTGGCCCTAAGGACGACCGCGCAATGATTAACGTCCCGGGTAAACAAGCGATTAAGAAGAGACCCCGTAGAGTAACCATTCTTTTGCGGACAGCGCGCGCGCTTTGGCCGGATGGTGCTTGGCGGCGCCGCGACCAGGGGCGCGCTGGAGGCCGGCTGTGAAGGCGCTCGCGGAACAGATTAACGAGCTTGACGGTATCGAGATCTATGGCCGCGTGGTCGGGGTGCGCGGCCTGATGGTCGAGGCCGCGGGTCCCCTTCATGCGATGTCGGTCGGGGCGCGGGTCATCATCGAGACCCCGGCCAAGAACATTCCCTGCGAGGTGGTCGGCTTTTCCGGCGATAACGCGCTCCTGATGCCGTTCGCTCCGCTTGAAGGCGTGCGCCGGGGTTGCCGCGCCCTCGTCACCTCGGTCGCCGGCGCCGTCCGGCCGTCCGCCGGCTGGCTCGGCCGGGTGGTCAACGCACTTGGTGAGCCGATCGACGGCAAAGGTGCGCTGCTACTCGGACCTTCACCTTACCCGTTCCGCAACACGCCGCCGCTGGCACATGCGCGGCGCCGGGTCGGCTCGCCGCTCGATCTCGGTGTGCGGGTGCTCAACACCTTCGTCACCTGTTGCCGCGGTCAGCGCATGGGCATTTTTTCCGGCTCGGGCGTCGGTAAATCGGTGCTGCTGTCGATGCTGGCGCGCAACGTATCGGCCGACGTCACGGTGATTGGGCTGATCGGCGAACGCGGTCGCGAGGTGCAGGAATTCTTGCAGGACGATCTCGGCGAGACAGGCCTCGCCCGTTCGGTGGTCGTGGTCTCGACCTCCGATGAGCCGGCATTGATGCGCCGCCAGGCCGCGCACGAGACCCTCGCCATCGCCGAATATTTCCGCGACGAGGGCAAGGATGTGCTGGTGCTAATGGACTCAGTGACCCGCTTCGCCATGGCGCAGCGCGAAATCGGTCTTTCCGCCGGGGAGCCGCCGACCGCCAAAGGCTATACGCCGACCGTGTTCACTGAACTGCCCCGGCTCTTGGAACGCGCGGGGCCGGGCACCGAGCAGGGCACGATTACCGGCATTTTCACGGTGCTGGTGGACGGCGACGACCATAATGAGCCGATTGCGGATGCCGTGCGCGGCATTCTCGACGGCCATATCGTCATGGAACGCGCCATCGCCGAGCGCGGCCGCTATCCGGCGATCAATGTCCTCAAATCGGTCTCGCGCACCATGCCGAAGGCGGCCGATCCGGCCTACTTGCCGGCTTTGAGCCGGGCCCGGCAGGTCATGGCGACCTATGCGGATATGGAGGAACTCATCCGGCTGGGGGCCTACCGGGCCGGATCGAGCCCGGATGTCGACGACGCCATCCGCCTGCATAAGCCCCTGGAAGACTTTTTGCGCCAAGGTAAGGAAGAAGCAACCAGCTTGGCGGAAGGTTACAGCCGTTTGGCGCAGATCGTGGCGACCGCGGAAACCGAACGCTAACGTTATCCATGCCACAATCCGTCGATCGGAGCGCCGTGCGAGGGGGTTCGCTCGCGCTTTTCCGGAAATGACTTCGGGGAGTAGTAGTCGATGAAGTCCCGCGAGACGCTTATTCGCCTGAAGAAATTCCAGGTCGACGAGAAGCGGCGCAAGGTCGCCCAGATCGAGACCATGATCGCCGAATTCGAACGCATGGCCGGCGACCTCGAACGTGAAATCCGGGCCGAGCAGGACCGCGCCGGCATCCATGATCCCGGCCATTTTGCCTATCCCACCTACGCCAAGGCGGCCATCGCCCGGCGCGAGAATCTCAAGCGCTCGGCCGATGAGCTGCGCGTGCAGCTCGAAGACGCCAAGGGGGCGCTCGGCGAGGCCTTCGACGACCTCAAGAAGGTCGAGCTGCTCGACGAACGCGACCAGATGCGCGAACGCGAGGCGGAGAATGCCGCCGAGCAGGTCGAGCTTGACGGTATTGCGCTGTTGCGCGCCCGCGGCATCGCCCCGGCGTAAGCTCAGGTCCGGCCCCGTCGGCTCGTCCCGTAAGCCGGGGCCCTGCTTTTCACTTCGGCTCGAGCTCGAATTCCCGCTTTTTCGGCGACGAGCGGGAATTTGTCTCGGTCCCACCCCGCATTCGCTCTCGACGAAGGCCACGCTCCGCGGCGATAATCCGCCGGGGCGGGAGCTCCCCTTATCAAAGCCGATTAAGCTCTAGCTGTTGTTGAGGCCTTGTGGGGGCCAGAGACTGTCATGTTGGTGCAGACGGAACTGGTCTGGCTGCTCGGGGCCGTCGCCAGAGGCGATGAGGCGGCGTTCGAACGCCTCTACATCGAAACCCGCGCGAAACTCTATGGGGTCCTCCTCCGTATCTTGGGCAGGCCGGCATTGGCCGAAGAGGTCATGCAGGAGACCTATCTCAAGGTGTGGAAGATGGCGGACCGGTTCGACCCCATGCTGGCGAGCCCCATTACCTGGATGGTGGCGATCGCGCGCAATCGCGCCATCGATATCGTGCGCAAACGCGGCGACGTTTCCATCGAGGAGGAACCGGAAGCGATGGAAGCGGCCTCCGACGCGCCGTCGCCGCTTGCGCGTCGCGAGATGACCGAGGAGCTCAGGCGGCTTTTGACCTGCCTCGGCAAGCTCGACCCGGAGAAGCAGCGCATCGTACTCTTGGCCTATTACAGCGGTTGGAGCCGCGATCAGCTGGCGCAAAAGCTCGATATTCCCGTGAACACGATCAAAACCTGGCTCCGCCGCAGTCTCCTCGAAATTCGCGAGTGTATGGGAGACCGCCCATGATCCCGAAAAGCCGATGCCGGTTTTCGGTCAAGATCGTATGCATTGGAAAAGCCTCTTGAGGTAGCGATGTACGACGACGACCGGGATGCTCTTGCCGCCGAATACGTCTTGGGAACGCTCTCCGCCGACGAGCGCGAGCAAGCCGAGGCGTTGCTCGTGATCGATCCGGGCTTCGCCGAGATCGTGCGCGTGTGGGAGCGCCGACTGGGCGAACTTAACGTCATGGTGGAGGCGGTCGAGCCGCCGCCGGACGTTTGGGACCGGATCAAAACCGAGATCAACGGCGCCGAACGGCGGATTGCCGCCGAAGCGGAAGCTGCGGCTGCCGTTCCCGCGGCGGAGGAAGGTCTGTTACCCACGATCGAAGAAGCCGCGCCCCAGACCGCACCGCAGGCGGCAGGGGAGACGGAGGCGATACCGGAGGTCGAGCCAAAGGCGGAGGAGGCGCCGGAGATCGCGCCGGAGCAGCGAACCGAAATCGTGCCGGACTTGCTCGCCGAGCCTATGATTGATGCGGCCGCTCCACCGATCGAGGATCTGGAAGACACGTCGGCGGTTGCGGCGCTCGCTTCAAGCCTGCTGCCGCCGGAACCGTCGCCGCAAGGCGAAGCACCGTCGCGGGCCGAGGCGGTGCCTGCGGCGTCGGCGCCGAAAAGCGAGCGCAGCGCTGAGGTCGTCTACCTGGCGGGCCAAGCGCGGCGCTGGCGCGGCTTCACTGTGGCGATGAGCGCGATCGCTGCCTTGCTCGCGGTCTATATCGCGGTCGGCCAGTTGGCGCCGGGGTTGCTTCCCGCCGGCCGGCTTTCGCAATCGGCGGCCGTGACGCCGCCGCCCGGTTCCCGCCTCGTCGCGGTACTGCAGCAGGAGCCGACCGCGCCGGCATTTTTGCTCACGGTCGATCCGCAGTATCACACCATGACCGTCCGCCGCGTGACGGCGAGCGCGGATGCTGGACGCAGCTACGAACTTTGGTTGATTGCGAGCAATAATCCGAAGCCTCGCTCGCTCGGCTTGGTCGGCGCCGAGGAATTCACCACGCGGCCACTGCCGGTGGATTTTGATGCCGCGGCTTTACGCCAGGCAAGCTACGCGGTTTCTCTCGAGCCCGCAGGCGGCTCGACGAGCGGCGCACCGACGGGTCCGGTTCTGTTTACCGGCAAAATGGTGGAATCGGTGCCCCCGGCACCACCGCCGAAGACCTAAATCTATCGAATGGTCGGCAGATGCCCGCTCAGCGTCGTTGGCTGACCGGCCTTGACCAGGACCTCGGTACCGAGGTCAACGCCGCTACTGACATTGGCAAAAATGCCAACCACAGCGACCACCGTCGCGCACAACAGGCCAATGACCACGATCTTCAAATGTGTGGCGCGGTCGGCGCTATACATCGAATGGTTCATGACATCCTCCCGCTTCTGCCATTAGTCGCCGCAGCCGGGTTGAAGGTTTCGCTCTATCCCCGCAGTTAAGCGGTGATCGGGGTCACAAAAATACGTCTTCACCGAACGGTGAAGACGCGTGATAACGGTTGAGGGGACCCTTGGTTCCTGTCCTGAGGGAGAATCTCCCTGAGCGGGTTCCACTAAATCACTGCTAAGACAGCGGTTTTTCAAAAAGGTCAGAACGTGAGCCAAATCACCGACGAGCTTGCCCCTACGGGCGTCCTGCGCGCTGCGATCAATATGAGCAATTTCCTGCTGGTCACCGGCAAAACCGCCTCGGGCGATCCACAAGGCGTGGCGCCCGATATGGCCGCCGAGATTGCTCGCCGGCTTGGCGCGCCGGTGACTTACGTCAAATATGAACGGCCTTCGCATTTGGCCGATGCCGCCGGCACCAATGTCTGGGACATCGGGCTCATCGGTGCGGAGCCGCAGCGGGCGCAAAAGATCGCGTTCACCTCCGCTTATTGCGAAATCGAAGCCACCTATTTGGTGCAGCCCGGCTCGCAAATCTCCAGCATTGCCGAGGTCGACCGACCGGGAGTGCGGATCACGGTGCGGCGGGGAGCGGCCTACGATCTTTGGCTCGAGCGCAATATCAAGCACGCAACGGTGCTGCGGTCGGATTTGGCGGACGGGCCGTTCAATCAATTCGTCGCCGAGAAGCTCGAGGCTTATGCATCGCTGCGGCCGCAATTGTTGACGGATGCCGAGAAGCTGCCGGGCAGCAAAATCCTGTCAGGCAATTACATGACCGTGCAGCAGGCGATCGGCACCGCCAAAGCTAATGCCGCGGGGGCGGCGTTCCTGAGCGAATTCGTCGCCGAAGCGAAAAAGTCAGGGCTAGTGGCGCGCCTGATCGAGAAGCATCACGTCAAGGGCCTATCCGTCGCGCCGTGAAGGCACGCTGATGCGTGTACTCATAAATTGATCTTGCGGCAAAGAGGTTCGTCACTGTCCGCTTTTTTTCCGAAGGCGGACATTGCGTTGCATTGCAGCGAATGTCTGCGATGGGCCCAAACGGAGACTTGGCAACATGTCCGTGGAATGTCTGTTCGACCCCTGAAGGCAGACATTGCCAGCGCTCCGTGCGCTAAATACTTCCGACGGTCTTCAGCCGAACCCGCGGGTGGATTTCCGATTGCGCCAGCACCGCAGTCTGAGCGCGGAAACGCTCGACGATGCCGCGCACGAACGGGCGGATGCCGGGCGAGGTGACCAGCACCGGCGCCTCGCCCTCGCGCGCTGCCTGCTCGAATTTTTCCCGCACCAGATTGATGAATTCGGTGAGCTTGGACGGCTGCATGGCGAGGCTGCGGTCGTCGCCCTGGCCGACGATCGACTCGGCAAAGGCCTGCTCCCATTTGGCGGTGAGTGCGATGATCGGCAGGACGCCGGCTGCGGTCACATGCTGGGCGCAGAGTTGGCGGGCGAGGCGCGCGCGCACATGCTCGGCGAGCATCGTGGCATTGCGCGTGGCGGGCAGGCCGTCGGCGATGCCTTCGAGGATGGTCGATAGATCGCGGATCGAGACCCGTTCGCCGAGCAGGATTTGCAGCACGCGCTGGATGCCGGAAATGGTGATTTGGGCCGGGACGATATCCTTGATCAGCTCGCTCTGTTCTTTCGGCAGTTCCTTGATCAATTTCTGCACTTCGCCATAGGACAGAAGCTCGGCCATATTGGCCTTGATAAGCTCGGTGAGGTGGGTGGCGAGCACCGTCGGCGCATCGACGACGGTCAAGCCTTTGACTGAAGCCTCTTCCTTGAGTGCAGCGTCGATCCAGGTCGCCGGCAGTCCGAATGTCGGCTCGGTGGTGTGCGTGCCGGGAAGGGTGACCTGATTGCCCGACGGATCCATGACCATGTATTGGCCATGCCACACCTTGCCGGTGCCGGCCTCGACCTCCTTGATCTTGATCAAGTAGGTGTTGGCGTCGAGTTGCAAGTTGTCGAGGATGCGCACCGCCGGCATGACGAAGCCCATTTCGGTCGCCAGCGAGCGGCGCAGCGCCTTGATCTGCTCGGTAAGCCGGTCGGAGCCGTCGGGACCATTGACCATCGGCAACAGCGCATAGCCGAGCTCGATCTTGAGGTCGTCCATCTTCAGCGCCGCGGCGATCGGCTCTTCGGCCGGTGCCGCCTTGGCGATTTCCACCTTTTTTTCTTCGGCGGCGACGGCCTTCTTGGCGCGGCGGTCGATGGTGAAAGCCAGCGCCGCCGTGCCGCCGCCAAGCATGAGAAACGGGATCATCGGAATTCCAGGCAGCAATGCCATGACCAGCATGACGGCGGCCGACATGCCGAGCGCCTTGGGATAGCTGGAGAACTGGCTGAGGAGCGCCTTGTCGGCGGCGCCGGTGACGCCGGCCTTGGATACCAAGAGGCCGGCCGCGGTGGATACGATCAATGCCGGAATTTGCGTGACCAAGCCGTCGCCGACGGTCAGCAGGGTGTAGTCCTGGGCCGCGTCGGTGAAGCTTAAGCCTTGTTGCACGATACCGATGATCATACCGCCGATGACGTTGATCATCACGACGAGGAGCCCGGCGATGGCGTCGCCGCGAACGAATTTCGAGGCGCCGTCCATGGCGCCGAAAAAGCCCGATTCGTCCTCCAGCGCCTTGCGCCGCCGCCGCGCATCCTTCTCGTCGATCAGGCCGGCATTGAGATCGGCGTCGATGGCCATCTGCTTGCCCGGCATGGAATCGAGGTGAAAGCGCGCGGCCACCTCGGCGATGCGTCCCGAGCCCTTGGTGATAACCACGAAATTGACGATCACCAGGATCGTGAACACGATGATGCCGATGACGAAATTGCCGCCCATGACGAAATTGCCGAACGCCTGAATGACGTGTCCGGCGGCGGCCGTGCCCTCATGGCCGTGGGCGAGAATGAGCCGCGTCGAGGCGAGATTGAGCGCCAGCCGCAGCATGGTGGCGATCAGAAGCACCGTCGGGAACGAGGAAAATTCGAGCGGCGCCTGAATGAACAGCGACGTCATCAGGATCAGCACGGAAAAGGTGATCGAGATCGCCAGCGAAAAATCGAGCAGCACCGGCGGCAACGGCAGGATCAGGATGACGAGGATCGCCATCATGCCGACGGCCAGCGCAATATCGCTGCGCCGGAGCATGGTGCCGAAGTCGGCGAGCCGTGACAGCGCCGTCGTCTCTCCGCCCTGCGCCGTGGATGCGTCGGTCATGCCGGTCGATCGGCCCCGTCTGTGGTCGTGCGATTCAAAGCTGTGCGCGGCGGCCGGAGGGCCACCGACGTGAAGAAGCGGAGCCGCGCTCGAGTCCAAGGCTGACCCCAAAGAGCGTTAGAAGAGAGCAGTAGAAACGGTTACGCCTCCCAGGCAAAATGTGCCGGGTATATGGTTAGCAGGTGGTTAACGGCGGCGCCGTTTGCCGCCGAATGTCCGTTCCGGACGGCTATTCGAGGAGAATGCTCTTGGCCTACCGTTGTATTGGGATCGTTACGTTGGTCGCTTTCGCAGTAGCAACTTCCGCTGCCTTCGCCGACGGCATCGAGCCCGGGCTGTGGCAGATCACCACGCAGACCGAGAGCGCCGGCGTGGCGGGGCCGTCGCACCAATCGTCGAAATGCCTGACCGCCGAACAGACCAATGATCTCGGCGCCACCTTTTCGCCGGTCGCGACCACCATAAATTCGGATTGCGCGCCGATCGAACGCAGTCTGAAAGGCCCGCTGCTCACCTGGCATCTGGTCTGCCAGGGCCAGCTCAATATGGAGCTGAGCGGCGACTTCCATTTCGACAGCCCGCATCACTATACCGGCACGGTCCGGACCAAGGCGGAGATGACGGGCATGCCGAATGTCGATTCGCAGAACACAGTCGAAGGGGAGTGGGTTTCGGCGTGCCCCCAACAGTGAGTAGGGGAATGACAAAGCGACCGCCGAAGTCGTCTTTCGCCCTTCGCCATCCGCTTGGCATGGTGCTGTTTGCGTTAGCTTGCACGCAAACAGCGCAGGCGCAGGTGCCGCAGCGGCCGGCCGACTTCGTCGACGCGGCAACGGTGGTTCCTGGTCTCGTCGTCGAGATGCGCTATGCCGGCTCGCACAATTTCACCGGCCGGCCGGTCGACGGCTACCAAGCGCCGCATTGTCTACTCACGCGCGAGGCCGCCGCCGCGCTCGCCGAAGTCGCGCGCGATATTGCGCCGCGCGGCCTCGCCATGAAGGTATTCGACTGCTACCGGCCGGTGCGCGCGGTGGCAAATTTCGTCCGCTGGGCGCGCGATCTCAACGATCAAAAGATGAAAGCCGAGTTTTACCCGAACATCGATAAGCGCACGCTATTCCGCGACGGCTATATCGCCTCGCATTCCGGCCATTCGCGCGGCTCGACCATGGATCTGACGCTGACGAAAACTGACGGCACCGAGCTCGATATGGGCACCCATTTCGATTTCTTCAGCCCGAAATCCTGGACGGCCGATCCTACGGTTACGCCGGCCGAGCATGCCAACCGCATGCTGCTTGCCGACGCGATGCGCCGGCGCGGCTTTCGCGGCTACGACAAAGAGTGGTGGCACTTCACCCTGCGCGGCGAGCCGTTTCCAGCGACCTTTTTCGATTTTCCTGTGCAGTGAATCTCCTCCCCCATATGGGGGAGAAGAATCACAGCCCCAAATAAAATTTCTTGATCAAATCGTTGTTGTTGAGCTCGTCCATCGTGCGGCCCTCGAAGGCGATCTTGCCGTGGACGATGACATAGCCGCGGTCGGCGATGCGGATGGCCTGAGTGAAATTCTGCTCGGCCATCAGAACGGTGAGCGAATAGCGCTGCTTCATCTCGCTGATCGCATCGATGGTGCGGCTGACCAGGATCGGCGCCAGACCCACCGAGGGTTCGTCGACCAGCAGGATTTTCGGCGCCAGCATCAGCGCGCGACCGAGCGCCAGCATCTGCTGCTCGCCGCCGGACATGCTGCCGGCAAGCTGGTGACGGCGTTCGGCAAGCCGCGGGAAGGTCTCGAAACAGACGGCCAGATTGCGCGCCATCTCGCGGCGCGCGGTAGGCCGGAAGGCGCCGAGCAGGAGATTTTCCTCCACCGTCAGCTTGGGAAACAGCCGGCGGCCCTCCGGCACCAGCGCAATGCCGAGATCGACGATCTCTTCGGTGGTGCGGCCGACCAGATCGTGATGGATGCCGTCGATTTCGGCGACGATGGAGCCTTGGCTCGGCCGCACCAAGCCCATGATGCATTTCATCAGCGTCGACTTGCCGTTGCCGTTGGTGCCGAGGAGCACGACGGTTTCCCCGCCGCCGACCTTGACCGACACGCCGTCGATGACGCGGACCGCACCATAGGCGGCATGGATGCCGGCGATGGTGAGGCTGCTAGCCAAGGTAAGCCCTTTCCACGTCGGGATCGCGCATGACGGCGTCTGGCGCGCCGTCGGCGATTTTCTTGCCCGAAACCAGCACCACGAGCCGGCGCGAGAAGCTCATCACCGCGCGCATAATGTGCTCGATGAGAATGATGGTGACGCCCTGATCGTTCAAGCGGGACAACAGCGCCAATATCTCCTCGATTTCAGAATGCGTAAGCCCTGCCATGGCCTCGTCGGCAATCAAAAGCTTCGGCAGCGCCGCCATGGCGCGGGCAAGTTCGAGCTTGCGCATCTCGACCTGGGTGAGATCGCGCGGCAGCCGTCGCGCCTTGGCTTCGAGGCCGACCTCGCCCAGCAAATGATGGCAGCGCTCGTCGACTTCACGCGCCGAATGAATGGTGCCGCGCGCGGCGACAGTATAGAGCAGCGGGATGCGGATATTGTCGGCAAGGGTCAGGCTGGCGAATGGCCGCGGCAGCTGAAAGCTGCGCGCCAGGCCGAGCCGGGTGCGTTGATGCGCCTCAAGTCCGTCGAGCTTGCGGCCGTCGAAGCGCACCGCGCCTTGCTCGTTCTTCAGCGTGCCGCAGATGCAATTGACCAGCGTCGACTTGCCGGAGCCGTTGGGCCCGATCAGGCCTAGGCGCTCGCCTGCCGCGACCGACAGCGAGATATTCTCCAGCGCGATGAAACCGCCGAATTGCTTGCCGAGATTGTCGATCTGCAGCAGTCCGGTAGTGGCCGAACCGTTCGCGACGCCGTTCATGGCACGGCTCCCGGCGCATCGGCGTCGACGCGGCGGCGGCCGACGAACTCCTCAGGCTTGCGCTTCCAATAGGTTTGAACGAGCCCGACGATGCCGTTCGGCGCCACGATGACGAAAACCACAAGAAGGACGCCGACGAGCAAAAGGTTGACCGCAGATGAGATCGTCACGGTGGCGACCTGCTGCAGGGTGCCGAGCAAGAGCGTGCCGATCAGCGGACCGACCCAGCTCGTGGTGCCGCCGATCAGCGGCATGGCGATCGAATTGACGGCGTAGTCGAGCCCGAAAGTCGAATCCGGCTGCAGGTAACCGATGTAATAGGGAAACGGCGCGCCAGCCATGCCCATCAAAGCGCCGGATAAAGTGGTGGCGATGAGCTTCAGGCGCAGCGTCGGCACGCCCGAAGCTTCCGCCGCCAACTCGTCGTCGCGGATGGTGGCGAAGCCGTAGCCGAGCCGCGAATGCTCGATCAGCCGCGCGATGGTGATGGCGCCCACTGCGAGCAACATCATCATCAAGAACAGATATCTGATGTAATTGCCGATCAGCGGCAATTCCTCGGGGCGGATGACATAGGCGCCGCGCGAGCCGCCGACATAATCCCAATTGACCACCAGCGTCTCCAAGACGACGGCGAGCGCCAGTGTCGCGATCGAGAAGAATGCGCCGCGCAGCCGCAATGTCAGATAACCCATGCCGAGACCGACCACGGCCGACACCGCGCCGCCGATCAGCATCAGCGCCGGAATCGGGATGACGTGGGGCAAATCGTTGTCGGCGATCAATTTGTAAATGGCGACGGTCGAATAGGCGCCGAGCGCGAAGAAGGCGCCGGTGCCGAAATTCACATAGCCGCAATAGCCGCCGAGGATATTCCATGCGGTCGACAAAACGACGTATTGCAGGATGACGTAGCCGGCGAAAAACACATAGTCGTTGCCGATCGCGAGCGAGCCGGCGAACACGATGCCGGCAATGACGAGACAGATGAGGAGGAAGACGGGCGTGCGCACGGTCACCGTCCCAACAAGCCGGCCGGCCGCACCGCCAGCGTCAACAACAGGAAGCCGAACGACACCGCCGGCGCCCAGGAGGGGCCGTAGAACGTCGAGGTGAGGCTCTCGACGATGCCAACCAGCATCGCGGCGATCACCGTGCCGGGCAGGCTGCCCATGCCGCCGAGCACGCAGATCGCGAAAACCCGGCCGATATATTCGCGCCCGACCGAAGGCTCGACCGGCTGGATGATGATCAGAAATGCGCCGGCGAGCGAGGCGGTGGCGATGGAAATGCCGAAGGCAATGCGCTTGATGCGGATCGGATCGACTGCCATCAGCCGCAGCGCCAATTGATCCTGCGCCACGGCCATGATGGCGCGGCCGATGAAAGTGCGCGTGAGAATGAGCTGGAGCGCCGCGATCAGAAGTAGCGACACCGCGCATGGCACCATCATGCGCAGCGGCAGGTCGACGTCGCCGATGTGCCAGGTCGGGCCGATATAGGGCGCGCTGACGTAACGGTAATCGACGCCAAAATACAGCACCAGCGACACTTCGGTGATGAACAGAAGACCGAAGAAGAATGCAAGCCCGCGCAGCGACTCCTGGCCGCGCTTCTCGAACGAGACGTAATAGATTTGATAGATGCCGGCGCCGAGAACAAAGAACAGCGGCGTGGCGATGATCGCGGTCAGAATCGGGTCGAGGCCGAAGGTCGCATTGACGATATAAGCGACATAGGAGCCGAGGATGATGAAGGCGGGATGGGCGATATTGACGATATCGAGAATGCCGAACGCCAGCGACACGCCAGATGTCACAGCGGCATAGAAGCCGCCGATTAGGATGCCGGACACGATGGCGTTGATCAGAAGATCGAAGGAAAAAATCATTACTCGGCCACTCAGCCCCCCATGAGCTTGAGGGCTTCCCCCCTTTGTCTACGCCCGCTCTTAGTCTTTTACCGTCCGCGCCGGCGGACAGTCGGGCGATCGTTTAGTTCAGGGCGTCCCCGCCACCCATGGTACCGGGTGCCCCGTTTTCGCGGGGCCCATCTCGACAGGCATCCTATCGGACATTACGCCGCGGCGCGCACCTTATCCGGAATCGCGAGCGGCTTATTGGCGCTGTTAAGGAATTCGATGGTCATGAAGACCATTTCCTTGTCGCCGAGATTTTCCAGGTCGTGGACCTTGAACTCGCCCGGACCATAGGTTTCGTGGCGGGTTTCGCCGGGCTGGTAGGAATATTCGACGGTGGTGCCGTCGTGGATATGCTGGCGGCCGCGGCCGCCGCTCACCGAAGTCCAGAAATAATCGAGCACATGGCGGTGAAATCCGATCCGCTCGCCGGGGGCAAGCCGGATGATCCAGACCCGCACGCGTTCGCTCTCGGACAAGAGCGTCGATCCGACGCAGCCGTTGTTATTGAGCTTCTCGCGCTCGAACTCGGCGGCAATGGCCGCAGGCCATGCCGACTTGTCGGCGCGATCCGTCGTTTTATCCAGCATGGTCAGGGCCATGGTGTTCCTCCAAGGATTATGGGGGCAATATAGAAAACCTTTGCGGCTTGGGAAAGCGTGGCAAAGCCTAGGATTTAGGCGGGGTTGTGGGAATGTCCGGGAAGCGCCGTGCGCTGGTCATCGGCGGCTCGATGAGCGGGCTGTTGGCCGGCATCATGCTCATCCGCCGCGGCTGGGACGTCGATATTTACGAGCGCGTCGAAAAGGAGCTGGCCGGCCGCGGCGCCGGCATCGTCGCACAGGCCGAGCTGATCGCGCGGCTCAAAGGGCTCGGCCTCGACACCCGCGACCTCGGCGTCGCCATGACGACACGCCGGATCCTCGACAAAACCGGCCGCACCGCACTGACGCTGGAATGCCCGCAGGTGCTCACCGCCTGGGAGCGGGTCTATCGCCTGCTGCGCGACGCGTTCCCGGCCGACCGTTATCACCGCGCCACCGGACTTTCGGCCTTTGAGCAAAGCGGGGAGGGCGTGGTTGCGCATTTTGGCGACGGCAGAACGGTCACGGCTGACGTGCTCATCGGCGCCGATGGCTTGCGTTCGACGGTGCGGCAGCACTGCGCACCGGATGTGCTGCCGCTCTATGCCGGCTACGTCGCCTGGCGCACGCTATTGCCCGAAGGCGCCATCCCGCCGGCGATCCACCGCGAGCTTTTTATGGATATGACGTTCTGCCTGCCGCCCGGCGAGCAGTGTCTCGGTTATCCGGTCGCCGGGCCGGACAATGAACTGCGCGCTGGCCAGCGCCGCTACAACGTCGTCTGGTACCGGCCTGCCGATGAGGCAACCGAGCTGCCGGCGCTGCTCACCGATCGAGCCGGCGTCACCCATTCGATCTCGATCCCGCCGCCGCTCATTCGCGCCGAGCCGATCGCCGCCATGCGCGCGGCGGCGGAGCGGCTGTTGGCGCCGCAATTTCGCGCCATCGTCGGTCTCATCGACGAGCCGATCCTGCAGCCGATTTATGATCTGGAAAGTCCGCGGCTCGCTTTCGGCCGGATCGCGATCATCGGCGATGCCGCCTTCGTGGCGCGGCCCCATGTCGCCGCAGGCGTATCCAAGGCGGCCGACGATGCCGCGGCACTCGCGCATGCGCTCGATGCCGGGGAAGTCACGCCGGCCCTGCGCCGCTTCGAGGCCGAACGCCTGCCGGAGAACAGAAAAATCATCGAACGCGCCCGCCACCTCGGCGCCTATCTGCAGGCGACGCAAACCGCCGAGGAGCGCGCCCGCTCCGCGCGCCACAGCATTCCCGAAGCGGTGCTGGCCGAAACAGCGGTGCTGGATTTCTTGTACGCGTGAAGAGGTTCAAAGCCCCCGCCGCGACGCCGAGTGGATGTAGCGCAACAGCATGTCAATCGACGGCGGTGAGGATGTTTTCCGAAATATTATTACCGGCGGAACAATGAAGAGGCTCAGCGTTACCACCATGATGACCAGCAGCATCGTAACGCCGATAACACCTTGGTACAGCCACACGATGCTGCGGATGTAAGTGACGCCGGTGAATGCCAGTGCCGTCGCGATATAGGCGGTGGCGAACAACAATGTGCCAAACGAGTTTGGCGCTTCGCCAAATTCCTTCGATTGGTCCTCTTGGCTGCCGACTGCGGTTGTTTTGATGTCGGCCTGTGGAGGCGGGGTTTGTGCTCCGTTCATCGACTTGCGTGGCGAGGTGTCGCTCACCTCGCCGGGCTGCACGGCCTGAAGGATTTTTGAAAGCGATCTTGCGGTGCTATCGGCGCGTTCTTGGTCGGCGGCGACGTGCTGCGCCGGCCGCCGCGGCTCGCCGTTCGCCCGCGCTTTGACCAGCCGTGACTCTGCCTCGATTTTGCGGATCGCGGTTTCCAGCGCGGCATTTTCGCTGACCGCCTCGCTCGCGCCGCGGCGCAAGCCGCGTCCATGCAACTGATCGGCGACAATCGTCCGCGCGCGGGCATATAAATCCTGGCGCGCCTGCGCAGTGTTCTGCGGCAAGCTCGCGACGGCTCGCGCCAAGGTAGGATAGTAATCAGCCATTGTAGGCCGCCCCACACATACAATTGTTAAATTTTACGCCGTTCGAGCGCGCAAATCCACGTCTACAAATAGCCCGTCCCCATTTCCGCGGCGAAACCGGCCGGCGTGCCTTCCCAGACGATGCGGGCGTGTTCGAGCACATAGACACGGTCGGCATGCGGCAGGGCGAAGGTGACGTTTTGCTCGCCAAGAAGGACGGTGATGTCGGTGGTCTGCCGCAGGCGCTCCAGCGCCCTGGAAATCTGTTCGAGAATGACCGGCGCCAAACCGAGCGTCGGCTCGTCGAGGATCAACAGCTTCGGTTTCATCGTCAGCGCGCGCGCAATCGTCAGCATCTGCTGCTCGCCGCCCGACAGCGTGCCGGCGGCCTGCTTCTGGCGTTGATGCAGTATTGGAAACAGCTCGAACAGCTCGGCGATCTGCCCGGCGCTCTCGGCTGCCGGCAAATGCTGGCCGCCGAGATCGAGATTTTCCCGCACCGTCATATCGGTGAAGAGATTGCGGCCTTCGGAGCATTGCACGATGCCGTGGCGCGCGATCGTTGCCGCGGTTTGGCCCCGCAGCGCGGTGCCCTCGCGGCGGATGTCGCCAGAATAGGGCAGCAGGCCGGAGATGGCGTTGAACAGCGTGGTCTTGCCGGCGCCGTTTAATCCAACGACCGAGACAAATTCGCCGGCATGAACATGGATCGAGACATTCTGCAGCGCCTGCGCCTTGCCGTACTGAACGCTCACGTCGGCTACTTCGAGGAACGGCGTGGTGCGGTCGCGAAACGAGGATTCCGGGCGCGCCGCCGTCTCGATGCTGCCGCCGAGATAGACCCGCCGCACCGTTTCGTTGCGCATCACCTCGTCGGCGGTGCCTTCGGCGATGCGTTCGCCGACATACATCGCCAGCACGCGGTCGACCAGGCGCGCGACGCTTTTGACATTGTGATCGACCAGCAGCACGGCGCGGCCGTCGTCGCGCAGCTCGCAAATGAGATCGGAGAAGGCCGCCGTCTCCGTCGAGGTCAGGCCGGCGAACGGCTCGTCGATCAGCAGGACTTGCGGGTTTCGCGCGATCGCCTTGGCGATCTCGATCTTGCGCAGGTCGGCGAACGGCAGCGTGGCCGGCCGGCGGTCGAGCACGCCGCTCAAGCCCACCCGCGCCGCAATGGCGCGGGCGCGTTCGTCGATTTGCGGATCGGCAAACAGCCGGGTGAGCTTGTCGGGAAGCAGCGCGAGCTTGATATTCTCCAGCACCGTCTGCCGGTGCAGCGGGCGCGAATGCTGGAACACCATGCCGGCGCCGAGGCGCGCGATTTTATGCGACGGCCAGCCGGCGACTTCGGTGCCGTTGATCCGCACCGAGCCGCCATCGGGCCGTTCGATGCCCATGATGAGTTTCATGACCGTCGACTTGCCCGAGCCGTTCGGTCCGATCAGGCCCAAAATCTCGCCAGCACGTATGTTGAATGCCATGCTCTTGACGGCGACAAGCCCGCCGAAACGCTTGGTAAGGCCGTCGACCTCGAGATACGCGCGCTCCGCCATGCTCAGCCGGGCTCCTTGCTGCGCGTGAGCAGGCCGAAAAAGCCGCCGGGGAACAGCAGCACGACGACGAGCGCCATGGCGAAAACGACGAAGTTCGATAGGTCACCGAGCGGGCGCAGCAGCTCGCTCATGGCGATGAGGAAGACCGCGCCGAGCACGGCGCCGAGAATGGTGCGCCGGCCGCCGATCACCGCGGCGATGATGATTTGCACGCCGACCGTGATGTCGATGAAGGTGCCGACGGAGGCCGAGCTGAGATAAAATGCCATCAGCGCACCGGCGAGGCCGGAGAAGAAGGCGCTGATGATGAACGCGGCGAGCTTGTGCTTGGTCACGTTGAAACCGAGCGCGCCGGCTTGCACGGCATCCTGGCCGCTCGCTTGCAGGATCAGCCCAACCGGTGAGCGCGACAGCGCGAACAGGATGGCGGCGCTCACGGCCATGAACCACAGCGCGATCTCGTAATTCGCGGCATCGTTAATTGTGATGACATCGGGAATGGTGAGGCCGATCTCCCCGCCGGTGAGCGGGGCGTCGACCACGACGAAATTCTGCAGCATCAGCACGGCGACGAGCGTGGTCAGGCCGAAATAGGGGCCGCGCACGCGCAGCGCCGGCAGCGCCAGCACCACGCCGCCGAGAACCGCCGCCAGCGCGCCGGCGGCGACGCAAAGCCAGATTGGCGGCTGGTAAAGGTTATCGAGGATGCCTGCGGTATAGGCGCCGGTGCCGATCAAGAACGTCGGGCCGAAATTCACCTCGCCCGCGAAGCCGAACAAGAGGTCCCAAGACATCGCGAAGACGCCGAAATAATACGCAACGGTCAGGAGGCCGAGGATGTAGCCGGAGACGCCAAGCGGCAGAAACGCTGCAACAACGACGACGCCGAGCGCGATCAGAAGTATACGCGTGGTGGAGAGGGACTGCATCTAACGTCGTCCCAAGAGACCGCGCGGCCGCACATACATCACCGCGATGAGAAGCAGGAGCGCCGGGATGGTGCGATAGGCCGGCGAGATCAGATAGGCGGTCAGCGTTTCGAGATAGCCGACCACGTAAGCGGCGATCAGTGCCCCCGAGACGCTGCCGAGACCGCCAAGCACGACGATGGAGAACGCGCTCGCGGTCAGCGGCCCAACACTATACGACGACACGCCGAGGAACATGCCGAGCAGCACGCCGGCGATCCCGACCAGCACGCCGTAGATCGCCCACACCGCGACGTAGACCTGCGACAGCTCGATGCCGAGCAGCGTGACGCCGCGCGGATTTATCGAGGCGGCAAGCACCGCTTTGCCGGCGCGTGTGCGATTGACCAGAAGCCACAATATTGCAATGACCAGCCAGCAGACGATGGCGGTGAAAATCTCGTTCGACGGCGTGCGCACCCCGGCGATCCGGACGACGCCCTCCACGATTGGCGCCACGGTTTTCGCGTTGTTGGTGTAGAGATAGGCGATCAGCTCCTGCAGCATGATGCCCCAGAGCAGCGTCGCGGTAAGGATGAAGATTTCCTTCTCCTCCTCGCGGATTTTCTGCGATTGCTGCAGCGGGCGGACGATCAGGAAATAGGTAACGAGCGAGGCGGCAAAACCGATGACGACGCCGATCGCGGCTCCGGCATAAGGCCCGACATGGAGCTGATCGCCGGCCGCCCAGGCCGCGACGACGGCGGCGACCATCAGCGCGCCGTGCGACAGGTTGAGCACGCCGGACACGCCGAAAATCAGTGCGAATCCCGTGGCGCCGAGCGCGTAGAGCGAACTGATCGCAAAGCCGTCGATCAGGATTTGCCAGAACAGCATCGGTCAGACCACGCGCGCGAACCCCGACTTCAACACGAATTCTCCCCGCTCGCGGTTGCGGGCGGGGAGAATGACGAAAAGCGCCGATCATTCCCTCGTCAATCGGCGGAACCGACCTTGATGAATTTCGGGAATTTCATCTTGCCGTTAGCGACGTTCGCCGGCCACAGGTTGATCTGCTTGCCATCCTGCCATTGCAGCATGAGACCCGGGATCGTCGTTCCGCCGATTTTGAGGGCATGGGGATTAGGCGAGTCTTTGCCCTTGAACTCGACCGTACCGATTGTGCCGACGTAGTGGGTCTTCTCCAGCGCGTCGACCAGCTTGTCGGGATCGGTGCCGCCGCGCTTGATAGCGTCGGCGATGTAATAGACCTCGTCATAGGCAGTATAGCCGCAATAAGACGGGTTGTTGCCGAAGCGCTTGTTGAACGCCGCCACGAACGGCAGCGTCTTTGGCGTCACCGCGACGCCGGGTCCGGACACCGCCTGGTAGAGCACGCCTTCGGTCGCGCCGTTGGTATCGTTCCAGAAGCTCGAATTGGTCGCTTGTGACGCAACGCCGATCATGGGAATCGGCACTTCCTGCTGCTTCCACTGCACGGTCGGCTGTACGCCGACATGCGAAATGCCGGTGACGATCACGTCGGGCTTTTCACCCTCGATCTTGTTGAAGATCGGCGTGAAATCCGTGGTGTCGGGCGAGAAACGGATATGGTCGACGACTTTGAGCCCGGCTTTCGGCAGGCAGTTGAGATATTCGGCGTCGAGCGGCGTCGTCCAGGCGGCGTCCTCGCTCATCACCACCGCGGTCTTCATGTGAAGGTCCTTCACAAGAAGATCCTTTGAGGCGTCGCAGACCTGGTCGGCGAGGCTCGTCGACGTCAGATAGCCATGGAACGTGTATTTGAGATTGTTGTAGTCCTTGGCGATGTTTTGCGTGATGACGTCCGACGCCGCGCCGGGCGTGACCATGACGGTTTTCAGGCGGCCGGTCCACGGTTCGAGCGCCAGCACGACCTCGCTGATATAGCTGGCGATGACCGCGTTGACGTGATCTTCGTTGGCGGCGCGCTGGAACGCGCGTACCGCTTCCGCGGCCGAGGAGTGATCGTCGTAGGTTACGATCTCGATCTTGCGGCCGTTGACGCCGCCCGCGGCGTTGATTTCGTCGGCGGCCATTTGCGCGGCTTGCGGAATCGACGAGCCGGCGACTGCCTGCGCTTCGGCGATGACGCCGATCTTGATGGGTGCGTTCGATTGCGCGTAGCCGGGCGTGGTCAGCGCCAGCGCGACAATCGCCGCACCTGCCGAAAGCATCGCCGACGTAACGCGGCTGATAGACCTGCTCATTACTACTACCTCCCTGAAACTGCAGTCATCTCTTGAGGATGACGGCTCGGCGGCAGTCTATCTCATCGCTCTTGCGCGGCAAGCCTGGGCAGGTCAACCTTTATGCCTATTGGAGCGGCAGCCGGCGCTTCGAATGGGCGGCCGCCGCATGCCGGCTGTGGCGTAAACCGACGGTGGATCGGAAGGTAAGGACCCAGATGAAAGCTGCATTCATTGAACAATTCGGCGGCCCGGAAGTGCTGAAATACGGCGATCTGCCGGATCCGGTGGCGGCGCCGGGTGAGGT
The DNA here is from genome assembly GCA_963731805.1 of uncultured Alphaproteobacteria bacterium. Lineage (GTDB taxonomy): Bacteria > Pseudomonadota > Alphaproteobacteria > Rhizobiales > Xanthobacteraceae > BOG-931. The sequence continues at coordinate 33,957 of CAVSWY010000015.1, read as the reverse complement.
GGTCGTCGATGTTGTCGCGGCCAGCATTAACGCTGCCGACTGGAAGTTCCGCGCCGGCCAATATGCTCGCCACTCTCAGGTCAAGTTTCCGCAGATTCCGGGCCGTGATTTTTCCGGCGTGGTCGGCGCGACGGGCGGCGGCGTCGATCTCGCCGTCGGCGACGCGGTGTTCGGCGTGCTCGATGCCGGACGGGAAGGGACCTATTGCGAGAAGCTCGCAATCAAGGCCGCGATCATCGCCAAGAAGCCCGATGGCTTGTCGCATGTGAACGCCGCCGCCTTGGCGCTCACCGGCCTCACCGCGGTGAATTCGCTGGAAGACACTTTAAAACTCAAGCGCGGCGAGACGATTTTGATCCAGGGCGGCGCCGGCGGCGTGGCCGGCTTTGCCATTCAGTTCGCCAAGCATCTCGGCGCGCGCGTGATCACGACGACAAGCGCTGCGAACGCCGATTACGTGCGCTCGCTCGGCGCCGACCAAGTCATCGACTACAACAGTCAGGATTTCACCAAGGTGGTGAGCAACTGCGACGCCGTGTTCGACACCGTCGGCGGCGATGTTGCGGAAAAATCCTTCGCCGTACTCAAGCCGGGCGGCCGCGCCGCCTTTATCGCCTCCGGAATGGAAGCGCCGAAGCCCACGCGGCCCGATGTGACTGCGCTGCGGCCGCCGGTGCCGCGCTCGCGCGCGGCGATGGAGCGGGTCGGCCAGCTCATCGCTTCGGGCGCCGTGCGGCCGCCGGAAATCAAGCTTTACCGCTTGGCGCAAGCCGCCGAAGCGCAGCGCTTGAGCGAGTCCCGCCACTTCCGTGGCAAGCTCGTCTTTCAGGTCCGCTAGGGCATGGACTCCTAAACACGCAGCCAATGTCTGCTTCCGGATGAAGAGCGGGCGTCGCAAATTGACGCCGCCATGTCAGTTAATGACCCTGGCCTCGACGAGCATCCAGAGAAGATGCGCCAGCGGCGCGAGACCGTCGAACATCCCTTCGGCACGCTGAAGATGAGGATGGGGGCAACGCATTTCCTGATGAAGACGCTGCCGCGGGTCGCCTCCGAGATGGCACTCCACGTATTGGCCTACAATCTCACCCGCGTCATGAACATCATCGGCATTCAGCCGCTCATGGCGGCGATGAGGGCATGATCAGGGTCCAGTAACAGCGCGCTTCCCCGCCCAACCGGTCTTCTAATACCCTCAGTCAAAACGTCGGGAACGCAAAAAGGTCGAGATGCGGTTTGCGCACATGAAGCGCATCTTCAAGCTTGACCGGCTGCGCCTGCGCGGCTTGAGCGGGGCTAAAGATGAGGTGCTATTGACCGCAACCGCTCAGAATCTGCGACGCCTCGTCAAATTCCTCTGTCGTCCGCCGCCATCGGCGGCAGTGCCTCGTGCCGCGTAGCGGTCTGCAAGTGCGTGCAGGGACAAACCCTGCTCAGACCTGTCAGCAGAGAACACCACAAGCTGACGAATACTCAAATCCGCCCCAGCCGCAAAAAGCAGCTCGGTTTTGCAACACAATCGAGGGTAAAGTAGACATTGACCAACCGCCAACTAACCTCAATTTTATGGGTACACGCCCCAGTCAGACGTGCTGGCCGCCGTTGATGTGGATCTCGGCGCCATTCACGTAGGACGACGTGTCGGTGCACAGCACGTAAATGATCTTCGCCACCTCGTCCGGCGTGCCGAGCCGGTGCAGCGGAATGTTCTCGACGATCTTGTCCGTGCCCGGCGACAGCATCGCGGTGTCGATCTCGCCCGGCGCGATGGCATTGACGCGGATGCCGCGCGCGCCGAAATCGGCCGCCATTTCGCGCGTGAGCGCGGCGAGCGCCGCCTTCGACGTGCCATAGGCGGCGCCGGCGAAGGGATGCACGCGCGAGCCGGCGATCGAGGTGACGTTGACCACCGAGCCCTTGGCCGCCTGCAGCTCGTCGAGGAGTCCGCGCGCCAGCATGATCGGGGCGAAGAAATTGACCTGAAAGACGTGATGCCAGTCGTCACGCGAGGTTTCGATTGAGCCGAGCCGCTTGCCGCCGGCGGCCTTGGGCGAAATGGCGGCGTTATTGACGAGCGCGTGCAGTTCGCCATTGAGACGGCTCTTGGTCTCGGCGATAGCGGCTTCGGTGTTTTCCGGATTGGAGAGGTCGACTTGAATGTGGTCCTCCGGTCCCGCCTCCCACGGACAGTTTTCCGGAAACGGATGGCGCGAGCAGGTGATGACGCGCCAGCCGGCGGCGGAGAAGCGCTTCACGGTGGCGTGGCCGATGCCGCGGCTGGCTCCGGTGAGGAGGAGCGTGCGGCGCGGCTGGTTGCTTGTGGGCATCAATTTTTCCAGTCGAAATGGTCTAAGGGTAAAGTCGGGTCTTGGTCCACGGCCCGCTCGCACTGTCACGCGTAAAGACGATGCGGTCGTGCAACCGGAACTGCCGCTCCTGCCAGAACTCGATCTCGGAGGGCACAACGCGGTAGCCGACCCAATAAGGCGGCCGCGGCACCGTGCCGATGGCGAATTTGGCGGTAAAGCGCGCAATCGCCTTTTCGAAGGCGAGCCGGCTCTCCAGCGCCGTCGATTGCTTCGAGGCCCAGGCGCCGATCTGCGCCATGCGCGAGCGCGTCGCGAAATAGGCGTCGGCTTCCGTGTCCGACACCGCCCCCACATGGCCGCGCAGCCGCACCTGGCGCTGCAGCGCCTTCCAGTAGAACGCCAGCGCCGCCTGCGGCGTGGCGGCGAGTTCGTGGCCCTTGGCGCTCTCGGCGTTCGAGTAAAACACGAAGCCGCGCTCATCGAAGCCCTTGAGCAGCACCATGCGCGCATTGGGCCGACCCTCGGCATCGACCGTGGCCAGCGTCATCGCCTCGGGATTGACCGGCTCGGCACGCTTGGCTTCGGCGAACCAGGCGGCAAACAGGAGCAGCGGCTCGTCGGCCGCGGTGAAGTCACCACCCGTTAACCCCGCCGGGTGTTCTATGGACGCCGCGTCTGACATTCTCGGAGTACCCAGTGCTCGCGTGCGGCGATCGGGAAACGTGCCGCCGGTCTCAATATAATGGAACGGCGGGCTTACGCCTATGTCGGCGGTTGCCTGGGGTGGCGCTCATCGCGGCGATCGTGAGTGCGCTTGCCGTTTCCGGCTGCTCGTATCGGCTGGCCTCGCTGGTTGCGCAGGACGACACCGACGCCATGCCGACCGGCTCGATCGCGCAACCCGCTGACCGTGCGGTGCCGGTCGCTCTTCGCTCCGGCCCGGCGGAGACGGACCTCACTTATGCCCGCGCTGCCGCCTCGGACGTGCTCGCCAGCGGCGGCAAGGACGAAAGCGTGCCGTGGCGAAATCCCCAGAGCGGCGCCAGCGGCAACATCACGCCGCTCGACACCTCGTATAGCGAAGACGGCCACCCATGCCGGCATTTTCTCGCCAGCTATGTGCATGGCCCGGCACAGGACTGGCTCCAAGGCGCCGCCTGCCGCAGCGCGAGCGGGGCCTGGGAAGTGACGCGGTTGACGCCGCTTAAACCGAGCTAAAGCGGGCTATCATCGCTCAAAGTTGCAGCCGATTCGCTTGTTACATTGCGTGACAAGCGATTTATTCCCACATTGTAGCCACTGGGGACCAGGTGGGCAGGCGGGTCCGGCCCGAAAATTGAGACGGAGTTCGGCAGGGATGCGTGATCCCTATGAGGTCTTGGGCATCGATCGCAAGGCGAGCGCGGGCGACATCAAAAGCGCCTATCGCAAGCTTGCGAAAAAATTGCATCCCGACGCCAACAAGAACGATCCGAAAGCGGCGACGCGCTTTGCCGAGCTCAATGCCGCCAATGAGCTGCTCGCCGACGAAGACAAGCGCAAGGCATTCGATCGCGGCGAGATCGACGCCGAAGGCAAGCCGCGCTTCCAGGGTTTCGCCGGCGGCGGCCCCAGGCCAGGCGCTGGCGCCGGTTTCGGTCCCGACGCCAATTTCGAAAGCTTCAACTTCGGTCCCGAGGGTTTCACCCGTGCCACCCGGCGCGGTCGCGCCGGGGGCGGGGGCGGAGGCGGCGGCGGATTTGGCGGCTTCGAGGACATCTTGAAGGAAGCGTTCGGCCGCGGCGCCCGCGGCGGCGCCGGAGCCGGAGCGAATTTCGAGCCGGAGGATTTCGGCGTCGGCGCCGACGTGCAGGCCGAAATGTCGGTGTCGCTGCCGGACGCCGCCAACGGATCGACGCAGCGCCTGCATTTGCCGAACGGCAAGGATGTGGACGTCAAGATTCCCGCCGGCATCACCAACGGCCAGCAGATCCGGCTCAAGGGTCAAGGCATGCCCGGACAGCACGGCGCCGGAGACTTGCTGATCACCGTGTCGATCGCGCCGCATCCGGTATTCACGCTGGAAGGCAAGGACGTGCGACTCGAACTGCCGATCACGCTCTACGAAGCAACGCTCGGCGCCAAGGTGCGGGTGCCGACGCTCGACAAGCCGGTCGAGATCACGATCCCGCCATGGACGTCGAGCGGGCGAACCTTTCGTCTCAAGGGCAAGGGCTTTCCGGCGAAATCGCGCCATGGCGACCTGCTTGCCACCGTCCGCATCGTGCTGCCGGAAAACAGCGATGCTGAGCTCGACGCGCTCATGAAAAAATGGCGCACGGAAAAATCCTACGATCCGCGCAAGGATATGTGAGTTCGTCATTCCGGGAGCCGCTGGTGCGGCCCCGGAATGAGGCTTCGCCTCAGCCGCCTTGTTCCGGCGGCGTCCGCCGATCGATCTGATCATAGGCGGCTTGGGCGATGGAGTGCAGCTTATCCTGTTCCGGCGGCCCTGAGAGCACATAGGCCAAGTCGCCATCGACCCAATAATAGGCCGCATTTTGCGGACCGGTGGTATAGCGCAACGCCGTGTCGTGATCGCCGGTGCGGCCGCAATAGAGCGTGAAGCGCTCGCCCGACGGGGTTTCGTACATGAAGAACGCGGTCGGTCCGGTCGGGCCCGGCAGCAGCCGGCCGCCGACGAGCTTTAATCCTATTTTATCGAGCTCGGGCGCATGCAACGGCGAGCCAACCCGCTTTGACAGCCAGGCATCGAGATGCGGGCGCTGGTCGCCCGGCACCTCGACCGGGTGCCGCACCTCGACCACGTAGAGCCGGTAGGCGTCGAGCGCATCGGCGGTGAAACGCGTCAGATCGGACGGCCTCGCAACTTCAACGCCACGCACGGTCCAGCCGAGCACGCCGCCGGCGACAAATGCGGCGACCACCGCCGCCGCGGCGGCGATCGCACCGTAACTGCGGCGCGTCAGCCGGTTGACGTTGAACCGTTGCGGCGGAGTTTCGTCAGCGACGGCGCCATAACGCTCCCGGATCAGCTCGGCCTGTTTGTGCCAGGCGGAGACTTTGGCGGCATCGTCGGGATGCGCTGCCAGCCACGCTTCAACGGCCATCCGGCGATCGGCGGGCAATTCGCCGTCGACATAGGCGTTAAGTTCGTCCTCGCCGACAATTTGGTCTCGATCAATCATCGTTCGCTCTCTCTCGTCATTTCACGCGGCGCAGCGTCGGACGCTCGCCGTCGAGATACGCTTTTATTTGGCTGCGCGCGCGCGCCAGCCGCGACATCACGGTCCCAATGGGAACGCTCTGAATTTCCGCCACTTCGCGATAGGTCAGGCCCTCGAGGACGACGAGCAGCAGCGCCGAACGTTGGTCCTCGGCAAGCTCGTCGAGCGCGCGACTGATATCGCGGCCGCCCGCTTCCGGCCCTCCGGTTGCCGCGTCGCCGTCCTTGATCGGTGTCAGCACCGGCCGCCGCGACAGGGTGCGAAGTCGGTTGCGGTTGAGATTGGTCAGGATGGTGTAAAGCCATGCGCGCGTGTCCCCGCCGTGAAACAAGTGCTCGGAACGCAGCGCGCGAACCAAAGTATCCTGAACGATGTCGTCGGCCATCTCGGCGTCGCGGGTCAGGGCCCGCGCATAGCGCCGCAGCGCCGGGATCGCCACCTTGATATGCTCGTGGAACTCGCTCAAGGCTGTCACCTGCCAAAACAAGATTAAGAGCCGCGGCGCGCCGATCGTTACGAACGGCGTTCCATGTTTCTAAAACACCAGCAGCGCCTCGCTATTCCGCCCGCGTGATGACGGCAAAGCTTGATGGCCCAATGACCCTATGCCATAGGAGGCCGGGGGCTGAAAACGCCGTATGGGGTCGGAAGAATGGCCGAGGTCTCGGGCCTCATGCGCGGCAAACGCGGCCTGGTCATGGGGGTCGCGAACAATCGTTCGCTGGCCTGGGGCATCGCCAAAGCGTGCCACAACCACGGCGCCGAGCTTGCGTTCACCTATCAGGGCGACTCGCTCAAGAGGCGAGTCGAGCCGCTGGCACATGAAGTCGGCGGTATCGTCCTCGGCCATTGCGACGTCACCGAACCAAAGACCATCGATATGGCGTTCGCCGCCGTGCAATCGGCGTGGGGCGGGATCGACTTTCTGGTCCACGCCATGGCGTATTCCGACAAGGACCAGCTCGACGGACGCTACGTCGATACGACCGAGGACAATTTCATCAAGACGATGCTGGTGAGCTGCTATTCGTTCACCGCCATCGCGCAACGCGCCGAGAAGATGATGCCGAACGGCGGCGCCATGCTCACGCTCACTTATTACGGAGCGGAGAAATGGATGCCCCATTACAACGTGATGGGCGTCGCCAAGGCGGCGCTGGAGGCTTCGGTGTGGTATCTCGCCGCCGATCTCGGCACCAAGAACATCCGCGTCAATGCCATTTCGTCGGGACCGATCAAGACGCTCGCCGCGGCCGGCATCCGCGATCTGCGCTACATCTTCAGATGGAACGAATATAACTCGCCGCTGCGGCGCAATGTGACCATCGAAGACGTTGGCGAAGCCGGCGCTTATCTCCTCTCCGACATGTCGCGCGGCGTCACCGGCGAGGTGCATCACGTCGATGCCGGCTATCACATCGTTGGCATGAAGCATCCTGACGCGCCGGATATCGCCGTCGGCAAGGAGTGATACGGAGGGGCCGAACCATCATGCTGGTCCTCTATTACATCCGTCACGGCGAGACCGACTTCAACGTCGAAGCACGATTGCAGGGCCGCCGCGATACCGACCTCAATGCTCGCGGCCGTCAGCAGGCAGCCGAGTGTGGCGAATTACTGCGCGATCTGTTTGCGCGCGACAACCGCGAAGCGGCCGACTTCGCCTATGTGGCGAGCCCCTTGCTGCGTGCGCGGGATACCATGGAAGTCATGCGCAGTAATCTCGGTCTGGATCCACAGGGTTATGCCACCGACGACAGATTGATGGAGATTTCCTACGGCGAATGGGAGGGATTGACGCTGCCGGAAATCGACGCCCGCACGCCGGGGCTGCTGGCAAAACGCGAGCAAGACAAATGGGATTTTGCGCCGCCCGGCGGCGAGAGCTATCGCGTGCTGACCGCCCGCATCAGTGAATGGTACGATGGTTTGACAGGGGACACGGTGGTCGCCGCCCATGGCGGCGGCGTGCGCGCGCTCATCGCGCTGTTCGGATTGCTGCCGCGCGATGAAGCGACACACGCGCAAATCGCGCAAGGTGTGGTCTATGTGTTCGCTGACGGCAAGATGGCGCGCTACGCCTAGTCGACATTGAATTCACGAAAGCGACCGAACCGCGTTCGGTGATAAGGCTATTCACCAAAACAAAAGCGGTCGAACCTTGGTTCGACCGCTTGGCGAGATCGAGATCTCGCGAAATCCGAAATCGATAGCGTGGCCCCAATACGAGGCCTGCCGCTTACGACTTGGTTTTCTTCTTGGCCTTCTTCTTCTTCGTAGCCATGATTGTGATCCTCGGAGTTTGTGATGAACCGACGGCAAGGTTGGTTCAGTCGCAGGCTAAATCTCGGTCCCTGGGCCCTCGCCCCCTTACCGCAAAGAAGAATGCCATACCGCACGTCAGTCCGCAATCAGAAAAACGAAAATACTCTATATTTTTCCGTAGCTTAACGGACGTTCAGGTTTTCATGAAGCGCCGTTCAGCGACATGAATGCGAAATGAATGCTTGCCACAATGCGTATGGGGAGCTGCGTACTTCGCGGGCAAAATTCCATGGAGAATTTTGCAGGTGCGAACGCAAAGCTTCGTTTTCGCCGCACCTGCGAATGGCATAGGCACGACGGCGGTCATTTGACCCGATAGGATGTGCGGGCTACCAAGCCCGAATAAGCTGGAGCGGCTTGCATTTAAAGCTGCTCGGAGTCATTGGCGCGTCATGTCATTCAATACATTCGGTCATTTATTCCGGGTCACGACCTTCGGTGAAAGTCACGGGCCGGCGATTGGCTGCGTGGTCGACGGCTGTCCGCCGCGCATTCCGCTGAACGAGAGCGATATCCAGCCCTACCTCGACCGCCGCCGTCCGGGCCAATCGCGCTACACCACGCAGCGCCAGGAGCCCGATGCGGTCAAAATCCTCTCCGGCGTGTTCGTCGACGAGTTAAGCGGCGCGCAAGTGACGACCGGTACGCCGATCGCGCTCGTCATCGAGAATGTCGATCAGCGCTCGAAAGATTATTCCGACATCAAGGATAAATATCGTCCGGGCCACGCCGACTATACCTATGACGTCAAATACGGCTTGCGCGATTATCGCGGCGGCGGCCGCCAGTCGGCGCGCGAGACGGCGATGCGGGTCGCCGCCGGCGCCATCGCGCGCAAAATCGTGCCCGGCCTCTCGGTGCGCGGTGCGCTCGTCCAGATGGGGCCACACCGCATCGATCGCGCGCGCTGGGACTGGGCCGAGGTCGAGCGCAATCCGTTCTTCTGTCCCGATGCCAAGCTTGCCGCCACGCTTGGCGATTATCTCGACGGCTTGCGCAAAAGTGGCTCGTCCATCGGTGCCGTGATCGAAGTCGTCGCCGACGGCGTACCAGCCGGGCTTGGTGCGCCGATTTACGGCAAGCTCGACGGCGATCTCGCCGCGGCGCTGATGAGCATCAACGCCGTCAAGGGCGTCGAGATCGGCGCTGGCTTTGCCGCCGCCGAACTGACCGGTGAGCAGAACGGCGACGAGATGCGCATGGGTAATGACGGCAAGCCGCTATTTCTCTCCAACAATGCCGGCGGCATCCTCGGCGGCATATCGACCGGTCAGCCGGTGGTGGCCCGCTTTGCCGTGAAGCCGACGTCATCGATCCTTACCCCGCGCCGCACTGTCGACCGTTACGGCCGTGAGACTGAAATATCCACCACCGGGCGCCACGATCCGTGCGTCGGCATCCGCGCGGTCCCGATCGGCGAAGCCATGGTGGCGTGCGTTATCGCGGATCACTATCTACGCCAGCGCGGCCAGGTCGGGGAAAACCCGGCATGGCCGTTTTCGCAACCGGCCCGCTGACGCCAGAAGCGGGGTTAAGGTCAAAATGAACGACGCGCATCAACGCATCCAATCCGTCATCGCCGCTTTCGCCCGCGGCGAGATCGTCATCGTCGCCGATGACGACGACCGCGAAAACGAAGGGGATCTGTTCGTCGCGGCAAGCTTGTGCACGCCGGAAAAGATGGCGTTCATCATCCGCAATACGTCAGGGATCGTCTGCGCGCCGCTGGCGCCGGAGGAGGCGCGGCGGTTGCACCTCGATCCGATGGTGGCGCTCAATGATGCGCCGCTCGGCACCGCCTTTACCGTTTCGGTCGACGTCCGCCACGGCCTCACCACCGGGATTTCCGCCGAGGAGCGCAATAACACCGTGCGCGCTCTCGCCAACGGCAATAGCGGTGCGGCCGATTTCGTCCGTCCCGGCCATGTCTTTCCGCTGGTGGCCAAGGAAGGCGGCGTGCTGATGCGTTCGGGCCATACGGAAGCTTGCGTCGACCTTTGCCGGCTCGCCGGCTTGCCGCCGGTCGGCGTCCTGGCCGAGCTCATGAACGACGACGGCACGGTGATGCATGGTCCCGAGCTTGCCGCCTTCGCCGACCGGCACAAGCTGCAGCGCATCACCATCGCGGAGCTGATTGGCTACCGGCAGGCGCGCGACAGGCTGATCGAACGGGTCGGCGAGTTTCCGGTCGAGTCCGAGATCGGCACCTTGACCGGCTACGCTTTCGTCACGCCGTTTGACGCGGTCCATCACATGGCCTTCGTCTACGGCCGCATCGGCGACGGCGTTAATGTGCTCACCAGGCTGCACCGCGCCGACATCATTGCCGACGTGTTCGGCGGCGCCAAGGCTATCCGCCAGTCGCTGCAGCGCTTCAAGGCCGAGGGCAGGGGAGTGCTCGTCTTGTTGCGCGACGGCACGGCGGGCGTGCCGGTAATTTCGATTCCGAAATCGGCCGACACCGCATCCGGTGAGGCACGCACGCGGCAATGGCGCGAGATTGGGCTGGGCGCGCAAATCCTCAAGGACCTGGGCGTCACCTCCATCCGTCTCATCACCGCGTCGCGCCGCACGACCTATGTCGGCCTGTCCGGTTTCGGCATCGAAATCGCCGGGACGGAGCCGATCGACGGCTGACTTGGTTTGTTTGCCGCCAGCGATCCGGCCTATAATCATATTGGGTGGCGCGCCGCCAACGCTCGGCGTCGACCAGACTGAAAATTACCAGTCCGGGAGGACAAAATGAACGACGTTGCCGCAGCTCCGGCCGCAACTCCGACCACCAGCCAGATTTACAAAGTCGCGCTCGCCAGCATCATCGGCTCGGTGATCGAGCAATACGATTTCCTGGTCACCGGCGTGATTGCGGCGACTGTCTGGGGCGGCATCTTTTTCAAGCTGCCAGGCCTTGCGGCAGTCGCCGCCGCGATCGGCGTCTACGGCCTCGGCATTATCATCCGTCCGGTCGGGGCTTTCATCTTCGGCCATATCGCCGACCGACGCGGCCGCAAGGACGCCATGGTCTATGCGCTGGTGTTGATGGGTGTCGCCACGCTTTTGATCGGGCTGACGCCGACCTATGACAGCATTGGCGTGATCGCGCCCGCGCTGCTGATTTTCTTCCGGCTGCTGCAGGGCATCAGCTTCGGCGCCGAATTCGGCACCGCCTCGACCTGGGTGGTCGAACAGGCGGCGCGCTCTAAGTACCGCGCCTTCTGGGGCGCCTGGGTCGGCTTCGCCATCCCGATCGGGCTCCTGCTCGGCTTCGGCTCGGTGATCTTCGTCAAGTCGCTGATGACGCCGGAAGACTTCACCGCCTGGGGCTGGCGCATTTTCTTTTTCGTCGGCTTCCTGGTGGCTATCGTCGGATTGATCATCCGCACCCGCACCATGGACAGTTTCGTCTTCGAACAACACAAATCGCAAATCGCCATTCTGAAATATCCGGCGAGCCAGGTCTGGCGGGAGATGCCGCTGACGATCCTGCGCACCTCGCTGGTCAACGCCATGTTCGGCGGCGCGTTCTTCCTCTATTTCGTGTTCGGCACCGGCTACATGAAGGCGGTCGGCTTTACCGGCAACGAACCCGAGACCATCGGGTTGATCGCCGCGGCCTTCATGCTGGTGTTCATGATCATTGGCTCGCTGCTCGCCGACACCATCAACCGGCGAACGATCCTGCTGACCGCCGCCGTTGTGTTCCTGATCTTCGCCATCCCATACTTCTACCTGATCAACACCGGCAGCTTTGTCCTCGCCACGATCGCCGAGATCGTCGGTTTCGGCTTTGTATTCGGCTTCGGCTATGGCGCGATACCGACATTCTACACGGAGAATTTTCCGACGCGCTATCGCGCCTCAGGTGCGAGTGCGGCTTATCAGATCGCGCAGGTCTACGGCGGCGGCTTGATCCCGATTGTCGCCGGGCAGATCCTGCGCGTCTATGGCGTTAAGGACGCCTATGTCTATATCGGCGGCCTGGTGATGTGCTACGCGGTGGCCGCGATCATTGCGATCCTCCGCACGCCGGAAACCAAAGGCGCCAATCTCGAAGATTGATCGCTATCAGCTCGCCGGCTGCGCCCGGTTCGGAAACAGTTGCGGGCGCAGCTTCGGCTGGCAGGCCATCATCTTCGGCGCGTAGGGCGTCTCGGCGCCGAGTTCTTCGGCGGCATGCCAAGCCCAGCGCGGATCCCACATCGCGCCGCGCGCAAGGCAGACCATGTCGGCGTTGCCCGACGCCACGATATCCTCGGCCTGCCGGTAGCCGGCGATCAGGCCCACCGTCATCGTGGTCAGGCCAGTTTCCTTCTTCACCTTCTCGGAGAACGGCACCTGATAGCCGGGTGCGAGCGGAATTTTCTGCTTCGGATCGAGGCCGCCGGTCGACACGTCCATGTAGTCCAGGCCGCGCTTTTTCAGCTCTTTGGCCAAGAGCACCGTCTCCTCCGGCGTCCAGCCGCCGTCCACCCAGTCGGTGGCGGAGACGCGCATGCCGAGCGGCTTATTTTCCGGCCAGGCCGCGCGCACCGCTTCGTACATCTCGATGGCAAAACGCATGCGATTTTCGGTCGAGCCGCCATATTCGTCGGTGCGCTTGTTGGAGAGCGGCGACAAGAATTGATGGGCGAGGTAACCGTGCGCGCCGTGCAGCTCGATCACGTCATAGCCGATGCGGTCGACGCGCTTGGCGGCGGCGGCGAATTCGCCGAGGCAGCGCTTGATGTCGTCCTTGGTCATGGCATGCGGCACCGGCCAACCGGTATCGTAGGGGATGGCCGACGGCGCTTCCGGGGTCCATGCGTCCGGACCGTCGAGGATCGGCTTGCCGCCCGCCGCCGGCACCGTGGTCGGGCCCTTGCGACCGGCATGCGCCAGTTGCACGCCGAGCTTGGCGACGCCGTAGGTCCGGCAGAAATCGTACACCCGCTTGAGCGCCGCCTCGTTCTCGTCCGACCACATGCCGGCGCATTTCGCCGTGATCCGCCCCTGCGGGTTGACGTCGGTCATCTCGCACATCACCAGCCCGGCGCAGCCGAGCGACATATTGCCGAGATGCATCAGATGCCAATCGTTCGCCGAGCCGTTATCGGAGTTGTATTGGCACATCGGCGAAACCACCACGCGGTTGGGCAGTGTGAGCCCACGGAGCGTGATCGGGGAAAACAGGACGCTGGCCATTTCTGCGGATCCTCTTGGTGCTGAGACGAATAGGTGAGGGCCTGCAATATCACGATTTCCGAGGCCGCGTACACGTCCTGGACCCCGTGCGATCCGGCGCGGATTGCAACTTGAAGCGGTTCAATGAGTCGCAATCCCTCGGCTATCCGGGCGACGAGGACATGGGCTAGTGTTGGGCCAAAATGGCGTTCCGGGAGGAACGGGGGGACGGGACTCGTGAACGCGCAGTTCTGGGTGATCCAGGCTTTTAACGGCATTTCCTATGGCGCCCTCCTGTTTCTGTTGGGCGCCGGGCTGTCGCTGATTTTCGGCGTCATGCGTATCGTCAATTTGGCGCATGGCGCTTATTTTCTGTGGGGCGGCTATATCGCGCTGTCGGTAATCTGGGCGACCGGCTCATGGGCACTGTCGCTGCCGCTCGCGGCGCTCGCGGTCGCCATGCTCGGGCTCGTGATGGAACGGGTGTTCCTGCGGCCGCTCGGCTTCGATCCGCTGCGCCAGGTGCTGCTGACGGTGGGCTTCGCCTATCTGTTCCAGCAGGGCGCGCTCGACATCTGGGGCGGCAATAATTTCGAAATCGATCCGCCGGATGCGCTGGAACACAGCGTCGCGATCGGCGGCGTCTATTTTCCGCTGTACCGCGCGTTCATGATCGCAACGGCGCTCGTCATCGGCATCGCGATCTGGCTGGCGATGGAAAAGACCCGTATCGGCGCCGCGGTGCGCGCTACGGTCGACGATGCGCAAATGGCGCGCGGCGTCGGTATCGATACCAACCGCATCTCCATGCTCATCTTCGCGCTCGGCGCATTTTTGGCGGCGCTCGGCGGTGTGATCGGCGGCGGTTTTCTTGGCGTCTATCCCGGCCTCGATTTTGAGATTCTTCCGCTCGCTTTCGCGGTCGTCATCATCGGCGGCATGGGCTCGCTCGGCGGCGCCGCCATCGGCGCGATGATCGTCGGTCTCGCCGACAATTTCGGCAAGGCGCTGTTTCCGGAACTTTCTTATTTCACCTTGTACGCGCCGATGGTGCTGATCCTGGCGATCAGGCCCACTGGCTTGTTTGGACGCGAGTAAGGGCCGATGATGAAGGAGCGCGCCAAAGTCGTTACCGTTGCCGCCGTTCTGTTGGCGCTCGCATTTATCGTTCCCCACTCCGGCTCTTACGTGATGCTGCTGGCGACGCGCGCGTTGGTGTTCGCGATCCTGGCGATGAGCGTGGACATTCTGCTCGGTTTTGCCGGCATGGCCTCGCTCGGCCAGGCCGCCTATTTCAGCATCGGCGCCTATCTCACCGCAATTCTCGCCACCAAATACCAGTTCGGCCTGGGTTGGGACTTCTGGCTAGTGGTGGTGCTGGCCATGTTGCTCGGCGCCACCACGGCGGCATTTTTCGGGCTGTTCGCGGTCCGTGCCAGCGGCGTCTATTTCATGATGATCACGCTAGCGCTCGGCCAATGCGTTTGGGGGCTGGCCTACCGATGGAACTCGCTCACCAACGGCGACAACGGCATCAACGTGTCAACCAGGCCGAATTTCGGCTTTGACCTGAGCAATGAGAAGACATTTTTCTTTCTTGTTTTAGCGTTCTTCACTGTCACGCTTGCCGCGCTTTACGTCCTGGTGCGCTCGCCGTTCGGCCGCAGCCTGGAAGGCATCCGCGAGCGCGAGCTGCGCATGAAGATTCTCGGCTACAATACCTGGCTGCACAAATACATCGCCTTTATCATTGCCGGCGCCGTCGGCGGCTTGTCTGGTGTGCTTTGGGCATTCACCAACGGTCTTGTCAGTCCCGATACCGCAGTGCTGACGACTTCGGTGGATGCGTTGCTGATGGTTGTGCTCGGTGGGGCCGGCACGCTTGTCGGCGGCGCCATCGGTTCGGCGATCGTGTTCGGGCTGCGCGAGTATCTCAGTACGCTGGTGCCGTGGTGGCAATACGTGCTCGGCGGCGTCTACGTCCTGACGATCCTGTATTTGCCGATGGGTTTGATGGGGATTCCGGCGCTCCTGCGCCAGTGGCGTGCGTCGACGCCGGGCGGTTCGGACCTTGCGCCTGCTAAATCTTGAAACGGAAGAAGTCGAACACGTAAGGGAGGACGTCATGATCAAAAATTTCGCGGTGCGAACCGCACTGTTACTAGCGGGGGCCTGTCTTGCTTTGGCGGGAGGGCTCGGGCCGGCTGCGGCGCAGCAGGAGTTGCGCATCGGCTTTTTGACGCCGATCACCGGATTTCTGTCGCAGACCGGGCAGGACATGTTGCATGGCTTTCAGCTCTATCTG
This sequence comes from uncultured Alphaproteobacteria bacterium, assembly GCA_963731805.1. Lineage (GTDB taxonomy): Bacteria > Pseudomonadota > Alphaproteobacteria > Rhizobiales > Xanthobacteraceae > BOG-931. The sequence goes on along the minus strand of CAVSWY010000015.1, from coordinate 18,631 downwards.
GAGCAGCACAACGGCATGCTTGGCGGCGCCAAGGTCGATCTGATGGTCGAAGACACGACGGGCAAGCCCGACGTGGCGGTGACCAAGGCTAGGAAGCTGGTGCTGCAAGATCACGTTGACATGTTCATCGGCGGTGTGCTTGCCACTGAAGGCTACGCGCTCGCGCCGGTGTCGACCGAGCTCAAGACGGTCTACATTTCCTCGATCGCGGCGGCGGACGATCTGACGCAGCGGCAGCTCGGCAAATATCCCTATTTCATCCGCACCACCTGGACTAGCTCGCTGCCCAATCATCCGCTCGGCCAGTGGGCGTGCGACCAGGGCTACAAGAAGGCCGTCATCATCGCCACCGATTACGCCTTCGGCTATGAATTGGCCGGCGGCTTCCAGAAGGCGTTCGAGGATTGCGGCGGCAAAGTCATCCAGAAGATCTGGCCGCCGCTCGGCAACAAGGATTTCGGTCCTTACATTCCGACGATCAAGAGCGATGCCGACGTCATCTACTCGTTGCAGGTGGGCCCTGCGGCGCCGCAATTCCCCAAGCAATTGCGCGAGGCCGGCGTCAAGCTGCCAATCGTCGCCGGCGGCACGAGCTATGACGACTACAATCTTCCGATGGATAGCGACGTGGTGATGGGCGACGTCTCGGCACTAATGTACAGCGCCGCGCTGCAAACGCCAAAGAGCGAAGCGTTCGTGAAGAGCTTCCGCTCCAAGTACAATCAGATTCCCGGCTACTACGCGGAAGCAAATTACACCACCGCGCAGATGATCGATGAAGCCATCGCCAAAAGCGGCGGTAAATTTCCGGGACCGGAACAATTCCTCCAGAACATGGTGAGCCTGAAAATCGACGCGGCGCGCGGGCCGATCTCATTCGACGACATGCGTAATCCCGTTGAGAACGTCTATATCCGCAAGGTCGAGAAGACCACGTTGCTCGGCGACACCAAGCCGGCCTTGTGGAACGTCGTGATCAAGACCTATCCGAACGTCGGCCAATTCTGGACCTACGGCAAGGAGAAGTTCCTGCAGCAGCCGGTCTACAGCCGCGATTACCCGCCATGTGAATACTGCGAATAAGGCGCTTGCGCCGGGGCTCCACGTGGGCCCCGGTGCATCCTGCCATTGCGGATTTGTGAGCGTGGACAGTTCTTCTCAATCCAACTGCGGTGTGCCGGTGCTCGAGCTAAAGCGCCTGTCGAAGTCGTTCGGCGGATTGCGGGCGGTGCGCGGCGTATCGCTGAAAATCATGCCGGGCGATCGCAAGGCGATCATCGGTCCGAACGGCGCCGGCAAGACGACGCTGTTCAATCTGATCACCGGCATTTTCCCGGCCAGTTCCGGACAAGTGCTGTTGTTCGGCCGGGACGTCACGTCGTGGCGGAGCCATCGTCGCGCCGCGCTCGGCATGGCGCGCACGTTTCAGGTGACGAGCCTGTTTCCGCGGCTGACCGTGCTCGACAATGTTTTGCTGGCGATCAAGGGCCGGCGCGCGTCGAAATTCGTGATGTGGCGATTCTTGTCGTCCTATCGCGACGTCTATGCCAAGGCGATCGTGCTGTTGCAGCACGCCGCGTTTCTCGACCGCAAGGATGTCGAGGTTCGCCACCTGTCGCATGGCGAGCAGCGCCAGCTTGAAATCGTGGTCGGCCTGGCGGGAGACCCGCAAATCCTGTTGCTGGATGAACCGGCGGCTGGCCTGTCATCGGGAGAAACCGCCGAGATGGCCGCGTTCCTGCGCAAGCTCGATCCCAAATTGGCGATCTTGCTGATCGAGCACGACATGGATGTGGTGTTCGACGTCGCCTCGGAGATTTCCGTGCTGCATTTCGGCGAAGTGTTGGAAACCGGCACGCCCCAGCAGATTCATTCCAGCGCGCGCGTGCAAGAAGTCTATCTGGGTACCGGCTAGCGCGATGAACATTCTGGACGTCGAGGACATCCACACCTATTACGGCAATGCCTATGTCTTGCAGGGCCTGTCGCTGCAACTCGAGCAGGGTCAGATACTCGGCTTGCTTGGCCGCAACGGCGTCGGCAAGACGACGCTGGTCAATTCAATCGTCGGTTTCGTGCAGCCACGGCGTGGCAAGGTATTTTTCAAGGGCGCCGATATCACCGGGATCTCGTCGTTCGCGATTATCCGCAGCGGCATCGGTCTCGTGCCGCAAGGCCGCAGAGTGTTCCCGACGCTGAGCGTCGAGGACAACCTGGTGGTCGCCGAACGGCATGCCGAACGCCACGGCTGGTGCCTGGATCGCGTTTACGATCTTTTTCCGCGGTTGCGCGAGCGGCGCCGTCAGCACGCCAAGACGCTGTCCGGCGGCGAACAACAGATGCTCGCCATCGGCCGCGGGCTGATGACCAATCCCGATTGCCTGATCATGGACGAGCCGTCGGAGGGACTTGCCCCCATTATCATCCAAGGCCTGTGGGAGGCCATCGCCAAGCTCAGGCGGGAGGGCCTTTCCATCCTTCTGGTCGAGCAGAATGCGGCGCTGGCGCTCAAGCTCGTCGACTTCGTCCACGTCATGAGCAAGGGTCGCCTGGTCTATTCGGCGCGGCCCGAGGAATTGGCGGAGAACCAGGATATCAAGTCGCGGTTTCTGGGGATTTGAACCCGGCCGCAAAGGTCACGGCCGCCAGTTGAGCTGAACGACCTTGTTGCCGCTCGCCTGATTATATTGGATGGCCTGCGCCTTCATGCTGGCGATCGATTGGGCGTTGCCCAGTGGACATTGCACGGCATCGTGCTGCATCGCCGCGCGATCGAGCGCGCGACCGAACTCGGACTCGATCGTCTCCATCGACTCGTCGTCCGAAAACGGCGGCGACATATAGACCGTGTGCTGGGCGGGCGCGACGGCGAGGCAGTATCGCCAATCGGCTGCGCGTGCTCCGCCGCCGGTCCAGGTACCGATCAGTAAGGCCGCTCCCAAGAGGAGCCGTTGCAACCGGCTTCGCATGACATCGCCTGCGGCGAATTGAATTGGAAAACCCTAGCCAACTGCCGCGCATTTGCCACTGCGATTTGTGCGAGAGGGGTGCCGCTGGACCGAGCCGAATAAAGCGGCCGGATCGGTGTTATCGAGACAAAACCCCTGCAATACGAGGATCGACCATGAAGCGCCTTTTGCTCGTCTTGGCGGTTTCGATCGCGGCGGCCGGTTTCGGCACCCGCGCGCGCGCAAAATTACCCATGGTGCGCCTTCTATATTGCCGGCGATCAGGCAGTAAATTGCGGCTTTGTCAGCCGCGAGCAATGCATGGCGACAGTGAGCGGCATCGGGGGGTTCTGCATGCCGAACAATACCTACCAGCCGTTGCCGGCATCCAGGCGCCGCTAGAGATCCGGGACGCCGGTCACCGCCGCCATGGTTTCGGTTCGATCAGCCTCGCTTCGCTGCCCTGGAACGGAACCCGGTGCGGATGTTCTTGACTCTGCCCCCTAAGCCGTTTCGGAATAGGGGGCAGGGCAGGAACACATGATCAAGAAATTTCACGTTCTCTATGTCGGGCAGATCGAGCTCGACAATGTCGGGCTCGACGGCACGCCGGCCAACGAGCGGCTCTATTCCGACGCACGGCTGCGCGAGGCCTTCTTCACCGCGCGTGACGTCGCCCAGCTCATGGACGAGCTCGGTTTCGAGACGCTTTGGACCGCGGAGCACCATTTCCAGCGCGAGGGCTACGAGGTCTTCCCGAACCTGATCCAGCTCGGTCTGTGGCTCGCCACCCAGACCAAGCGGTTGAAGTTCGGCTGCGCCTTTAATGTGCTGCCGATGTGGCATCCGATCCGCATGGCCGAGGATTACGCCATGGCCGACATCGTCACCGACGGCCGTGTGGTGCTCGGCGTCGGCCGCGGCTATCACTCCCGCGAGGTCGAGTTGTTCGGCGCGCCGCTCCTCGACGCCGAGAAGAACCGCGAATTCTTCGAGGAGCAGTTGCGGCTGCTTTTGACCTGCTTCAACGAGCAGAGTTTCCACTTCAAGGGCAAATATTACGAAGCGCCGCCGCCGGTGGATTACCGCGGCTATAAGCTCAAAGACATCACGCTGGTGCCGCGGCCGAAGCATCTGCCGGTGGAGATCTGGATGCCGATCGCCAGCGGCAAGACCATCGAAATGATGGCGCAATATGGGCTCAAGGCGATGGTGACGCTCAACGGCGAGAAAATCCTCGACGACGTCATCCGCGCCTACCACGCCGCCTGCCTCAAGCACGGCCGCAACAAAAAGCTCGGCGAGGACGTGATCTGGGGCGCCGGCGTCTATCTCGCCAATAGCCGCGACGAGGCGATCCGCAAGCTCGAGCCCGCCCATGACGAGCGCTTCAAATGGTTCGCGCCGTTCGGCTTCGTGCGTTACGCCGACGAAGAGGGCCGCACTTGGGGGACGCCGGGCGCGCCGTCGCGCACGCCGCTTCTGAAAGACGGCGTCGCCCAGAAGGCCTGGTTCTGCGGCCCGCCGGCCGAGGTGATCGACGGCATCAAGTCGATTGAGGCGAAATATCCGGGGCTGGAGAACTTTATGATCCACTGGGCCGAAGGTCTTTCGCCCAAGGAGTTCAAGGAGCAGCTGCGCTGGTTCGCCAAGGACGTGATGCCGGCCTTCAAGTAGGGCGCGTCATTTCTCCAGCCGCGCTACGATCTCGACATGCGCCGAATAGCGGAACTGATCGACCGGCGTGACGGCCGTTATCCGGTAGCCGCCGTCGACGAGAATGTGCGCATCACGCGCAAATGTTCCGGGATTGCACGACACCGCGGCAATAACTGGGACGCGGCTGGCGGCGAGTTCGCGTGCCTGCGCCTGCGCGCCCTGGCGCGGCGGATCGAACACGACCGCTTTGAAGCGGTTGAGCTCGGCGGCGAGCAGCGGATTCTTGAACAGATCGCGCCGCTCCACCCCGATCGGCTTTAATCCCGAGGCGGTCTCGGCGGCGCGCTTGAGCGCGGCCAGTGCCGCTTCATTTTCATCGACCGCGAGAACACGCGCCTCTTCGCCGAGCCGCAGCGCAAACGGCCCGACGCCGGCGAACAAGTCGGCGGCGCTTTTGGTGCCGGCGCAAATCTCAAGTGCGAGCCGTGCCAGCACGGTTTCGCCTTCAGCCGTTGCCTGCAGGAAGGCGGCGGGTGGCAGAGCCACGGTCGCCGTGCCCATCCGCAGCGTCGGCGCGCGCGCTTGCGCGATGAGTTCGCCATGGCGCGTCAGGCGCGCCAGCTTTTGCTCTGCGGCGACGCGCGCCAGCGCCCCGGTCGAATACGAGGTCAGCGGACCCGAGCCGCGCACGTCGACGTCGAGGCCGGCATCGGTCGCGGTGACGCCAATATCGAGCGGTTTCGCCATGGCGCCGAGCCGCTCGGCGATGGCCCAAGCGGCGGTTAGCGCGCCATCGAGGCTCTTGGACAAAATCGGGCAGCGGTCGATCGCGATCACATGATGCGCTCGCGCCGCGGAGAAGCCGACTTCGAGCACATCGTGGGTGCCGCGCCGGGCGTGAAACACCGCGCGGCGGCGGCCGTCGCCGTGGGCGTCGATGAGGTCGGCGACCGGCGCGTCGATGCCGGCTTGGCGGAGCGCCTCGACGACGAGGCCGCGCTTCCAGGCGCGGTAGGGGCCGGTCTGCCAATGCTGCAAGGCGCAGCCGCCGCAGACGCCGAAATGCGGGCAGATCGGCGCGACACGCTCGGGGCTCGATTTTTCGATGGTGAGGAGCTGGCGGCGGTCGGGATGGCCGGGCCAGTCATCGACTTCGACCGCTTCGCCCGGCAGCGTGCACGGCACATAGATTGGACCGTCGGCACCGCTCGTGACGCCGTCGCCGCGATGGCCGACCGCATCGATCGTAAGGTGCTCAACCACGTTCGGCCTCGACGAAGAATTCCTGGTTGCCGTCGCCGCCGCGGATCGCCGACGCAACGATACCGCCGCTGCGCCAACCGAGCGAAGCGACGAATGCGGCGATGTCGTCGCACACGGCCTTTTGTACCGCCTCGTTGCGCACGATGCCTTTTTTGGTGTCGCGGCGCCCCGCCTCGAATTGCGGTTTTATCAGCGCCAGCATTTGCGCGCGTGCTTTGAGCAAGCTGCCGACTGCGGGCAGCACAAGCTTGAGGGAGATGAAGCTCACATCGATCGCGGCGAAGTCGGGGAGTACCTCAAGCCGCGCCGGATCGAGCTTGCGGATATCGGTCTGCTCGATGCGGACGATGTCGTCGCGGCTGCGCAACCGCGGATGCAACTGCCCGGTGCCGACGTCGATCGCGTAGACGCGCTTGGCGCCGCGTTGGAGCAGGACTTCCGTGAAGCCGCCGGTCGAAGCGCCGACATCGAGGCAGACGCGGCCGGCGACGTCCAGGCCGAAATGATCGAGCGCGGCGGCAAGCTTCACGCCGCCGCGCGACACGTAAGTGTGTTCGGGCTCGGCGGCGATGACGGCGGCGGAAGAAATCTCGTCGGAGGCTTTGCGCACGACAACGCCGTCGGCGGTCACCTGTCCGGCGGCGATCGCGGCCTGCGCCCGGGTGCGGCTGTCGAACAGGCCGCGCGCGACCAGCAAGCGATCGGCTCGTTCCCGATGGGTCATGGTAGCTACCGTCACCCTGAGGCGCGAGCGAAGCGAGCCTCGAAGGCGACGGCCCGGGCCGCGCATCCTTCGAGGGCCGCTTCGCGGCCACCTCAGGATGACGGAAGGAGCTGGCTTACGCGAGCTTGATCACTTCGCCGCGCATGTTCTGGCCGAGCGCCTCAAAAGCCTTGGCGACGATGCCTTTGGCGTCGAGACCGGCCTTGGCGTACATGGCGTTCGGCGAATCTTGATCGATGAAGAAATCCGGCAGCATCATCGAGCGGACCTTCAGCCCGCGATCGAGCGCGCCATGCTCGGCGAGCGCTTGCAGCACGAAGGAGCCGAACCCGCCGATCGAGCCTTCCTCGATGGTGAGCAGCACTTCATGCTCGCGGGCGAGCCGCAGCAAGAGATCGACGTCGAGCGGCTTGGCGAAGCGCGCATCGGCGACCGTGGTCGGCAGGCCGTAGCCGGCGAGTTCGTCGGCCGCCTTGAGGCATTCGCCGAGGCGAGCGCCGTAGGAGAACAGCGCCACTTTGGTGCCTTCGCGCAGGATGCGCCCTTTGCCGATTTCGAGCGGTTTGCCTTCATCGGGCATCGGCACGCCGCGGCCTTCGCCGCGCGGATAGCGCAGCGCCGAGGGGCGGTCGTCGATGGCGACGGCTGTCGCCACCATATGCACGAGGTCGGCCTCGTCGGCGGCGGCCATCAGCACAAAGCCGGGCAGGCAGCCGAGATAGGCGATGTCGAAAGCGCCGGCATGCGTCGGTCCGTCGGCGCCGACCAAGCCGGCGCGGTCCATGGCGAAGCGCACCGGCAGGCGCTGGATGGCGACGTCGTGCACGACCTGGTCATAGGCGCGCTGCAGGAATGTCGAATAGATCGTCGCGAACGGCTTGTAGCCTTCGGTGGCGAGCCCGGCGGCGAACGTCACGCCATGCTGCTCGGCAATACCGACGTCGAACGTGCGGTTCGGAAATTCCTTCTGAAATAGATCTATGCCGGTGCCCGACGGCATGGCCGCGGTGATGGCGACGATCTTGTCGTCCTTCTTCGCTTCCTTGATCAGGCTTTCGCCATAGACCTTCTGATAAGCGGGCGCGGTCGGCTTCGATTTGACCTGGGCGCCGGTGGCAACGTCGAACTTGACGACGCCGTGATACTTGTCGGCGGATTTTTCCGCCGGCGCATAGCCCTTGCCCTTTTGCGTCACGACGTGAACCAGGATCGGCCCATTCTTCATGTCGCGGACGTTTTCCAGAACCGGCAGCAGATGATCGATATTGTGGCCGTCGATCGGGCCGACATAGAAGAAGCCGAGCTCGTCAAACAGCGTGCCGCCGGTGACGAGACCGCGGGCATACTCCTCCACCGCCATGGCGCGCTGCTCGAGCATCTTGCTCGGCATGTGTTTGGCGATGCTGCGGAGCACCTTGCGCAGGCGATGGTAGCCGCGGCCGGACACCCGGCGGGCGAGATAGGCCGACAGCGCACCGACCGGCGGCGCGATCGACATGTCGTTGTCGTTGAGCACCACGATAAGGCGCGAATTCATGGCGCCGGCATTGTTCATCGCCTCATAGGCCATGCCGGCCGACATCGCGCCGTCGCCGATCACGGCGATGACGTTGTTCTGCTTGCTCTGCAGATCGCGGGCGACCGCCATACCGAGCCCGGCGGAGATCGAGGTGGAGGAATGCGCGGCGCCAAACGGATCGTATTCGCTCTCGGCGCGCTTAGTGAAACCGGACAACCCGCCGCCCATGCGCAAAGTGCGGATGCGGTCGCGGCGGTTGGTGAGGATCTTATGCGGGTAGGCCTGATGGCCGACGTCCCAGATCAGACGGTCGGCCGGCGTGTCGAATACATAATGAAGCGCCACAGTGAGCTCGATGACGCCGAGCCCGGCGCCGAGATGGCCGCCGGTGACCGCGACCGCATCGACCGTTTCGCTGCGCAATTCGTCGGCGACCTGCCGCAACTGGTTGGGTTCGAGGCGCCTTAAGTCTTGCGGGGTCTTAATTTGGTCGAGCAATGGGGTCTTGGACGAAACCGTCACGCTACGCTCCTTTTTCAGACCAATCTGTTGTTTCGGCCTAACGCCGATTATTGGGGCTCGGTGAAGCCCGGCGAAGATTCACGCAGATAGGGGTGTCCCACACAAATTCCAGGGTCCTTACACCATTCCGGGCCGGGAACGCAATTTGCTAGGCACTGCCGGCGGCGAACGGCCTAAAGGGAACCGCAAACGTTTCCATGGGCTTATATCGAGAGTCCCGTAATCACCCCTTCAACTCCCTGATGTATGTAAAGTTCAGTGCTTTACCAGGGTTTGACGGGCCGTTTGGGCAGGATTTTGGCACCTGCTATAAGTCTTAACGACGGGCGAGGTGGTTCACCGTGGCGCTCGAAATATACCGCAAGAAACGGAAATTTGATGTCACCTCGGAACCGCGCGGCGGCAAGGCCGCCCGCGCCGGCCACCGTTATGTGATCCAAAAGCACGCCGCGCGGCGGTTGCATTACGACCTGCGCCTCGAACTGGACGGGGTCATGAAGAGCTGGGCCGTCACCCGCGGACCGAGCCTCGATCCCGCCGAAAAGCGCCTCGCGGTCCATGTCGAGGACCATCCGATCGAATACAACGCCTTCGAAGGCACCATTCCGCAAGGGGAGTATGGCGGCGGCACGGTGATGATCTGGGATCGCGGCCGCTGGTTCCCCGAAGGCGACCCGCACAAAGGCTACGCCAAAGGCCACCTCGAATTTACTCTCGACGGCGAAAAATTGCACGGCCGCTGGCATCTGGTGCGCATGCGCACACGCGACAAAGACCGTTACGAAAACTGGCTTCTCATCAAGGGCAAGGATGAAGAGGCGCGGAGCGAGCGCAGCGGCGATATTTTGGAGGAGGAGCTCTTGTCGGCGGTGAGCGGCCGCTCGATGGAGGAGATCGACGAGGGCAAGGGCAAAAAGCGGGTCTGGCACAGCAATCGCGGCGCCGACAGTTCGTCCGATGCTACGCGGCCGCAGTCGCAGCGCGAGTTCAAGGCGCAATTACGGGCAGCGGCGGAGTCGCAAGAAAGGAAAAGTTCAAAGTCACGAAATACGTCGCGGGCGAAGGCAACGACCAAGGCCGCGACCAAACAAAAGCCTGCGGCGCTCCGCTCGCGAGCGAAGCCCGCGGCGGTTGCCGCGGACCGCAAGCGCTCGGCTCCGCCGCAGCGCGGCGGCAGATCGGGCCGCTTGCCCGATTTCATCCCGCCGGCTCTCGCCACGCTGCACGACACGGCGCCGAGCGGGCCGGATTGGCTGCACGAGATCAAATTCGACGGCTATCGCATCGAAGCGCGGCTTGACCACGGCAAGGTCAAGCTGCTTACGCGCAAGCAACTTGATTGGACGCATCGTTTCGAACGCATCGCCGACGCGGTGGCGGCGCTTCCCGCCGAGACCGCATTGCTCGACGGCGAATTGGTGGTCAAGAACGACAAAGACATTTCGAGTTTTGCAATGCTGCAGAACGATCTGAAGGAGGGCCGCGGCGATCGCTTCGCCTATTGGGTTTTCGATCTGCTCTATCTGGACGGCCGCGATCTGACCAAGGAGCCGTTGATCGCGCGCAAGGACGCGCTGCGGCGCCTCCTCAAGGGCAATAGCAAGAGCGGGCCTATTCGCTATGCCGGGCATTTCGACGAAGACGGGCGCGTGATCTTCAAGCATGCCTGCGAGATGAATCTCGAAGGCATCGTCTCGAAGCTGCGCAGCGCGCCCTATCGCCCGGGGCGGTCGGAAAATTTCGTCAAAGCCAAATGCCACGATGAGCAGGAAGTCGTCGTCACCGGCTTTTCGCCGTCGAACGCGCTGCCCAACGCCGTCGGCGCGCTCACGGTCGCCTTTCACGACAACGGCAAGCTGCGCTACGCCGGTCGCGTCGGCACCGGCTACACCCAGAAGACCGCCCGCGATCTGTGGAAGCGGCTGCAGCCGCTGCGCATCGATCGCCCGCCGGTCACGCTGCCGAAGGACGAGCGGCGCAAAAACGTCGTCTGGGTCAAGCCGCAAATGGTCGTCGAAACCGAGTTCCGCGGCTTCACCCATGACGGCCTGCTGCGGCAAGCCGCTTATAAAGGGCTGCGCGAGGACAAGCCGGCGCGCGAAGTAGTGCGCGAGAGGCCGGCCGCTGCTGCCCCTTTCGCGGCCGCAGCGCAGCGCCACGCGGTGCGAAAATCACCGTCGGCGGCGGCGAACAAGCGCAACGGCAAAAGCACAGATCGCGACGCCACGGTCGGCAATGTCCATTTGACCCATCCCGATCGGGTCTACTGGCCCGATGCCGGCGTCACCAAGCAGGATCTGGCGGAGTATTACGTGAGCGTATGGGATGTGATGGCGCCGCACGTCGTCGACCGGCCGCTTGCCATCGTGCGCGCTCCGGAGGGTGTCGGAGGCGAAACGTTCTTTCAGAAGCACATCGCCTCCACCATCAAGCAATCGCCGCTGCGCCATGTCGTGAACGCCAAGGAGCACGACGTCATCGCGGTAGAAAAGCTCGACGACCTGATCACGCTGGTGCAGTCCGGCGCGCTGGAGGTTCACACCCGCGGCTCAAGGCTCGGCAAGCTTGAGACTTGCGACCGCATCGTCTTCGACCTCGATCCGGGGGAGGGCGTGTCGTGGAAGGCCATCGTCGCGGGCGCGCAGGAGACGCGTGACCGGCTGAAAGAGCTGAAGTTCAAAAGCTTCGTCAAGCTGTCGGGAGGCAAGGGCGTCCACGTCGTGGTGCCGATCGACGGCGCCGATTGGGACACCACCAAGGCGTTCGCCTCGCGCATCGCCAATGCCATGGCCGGAGAATCGCCAAAGCTCTATCTCGCCAAGATGACCAAGGCGCTGCGCCACAACAAAATCTTCATCGACTATTTCCGTAATTCGCGCGAGGCGACCTCGGTCGCCGCCTATTCGACGCGCGCGCGGCCCGGCGCGCCGGTGTCGATGCCGCTGTCATGGGAGGCGCTGTCGCGCACCAGCGGCGCAAATCAGTTCACCGTGCTCAATGCGAAGAAGCATTTGCGCGCCGACGCTTGGGCCGGGATGGGTAAAGTCAAACAGAAATTGCCTTCCCTTCCTCGTCAACGCCGAACTTGACCCGGCGGTCCATGCCGCCGGCCAGACGGCGAGTAGGATGGGTGGAGCGAAGCGATACCCATCATAGGGCGGCGAGGGTCGATGATGGGTTTCGCAAGGGCTCTACCCATCCTACAGACTAAACTCGTTTCGGCAACCGCTCGAAGCTCGGCAAGCCCTCAGGGATGTGATGGAAAGGCTGCTTGTCGATGGTGTAGATCGCCATCTGCGGACCGCCGAACAGGCTTGGATCGTCGAGCGTGCCGATTTTCAAGATCACCGCGGCCAAGCCCGGCCGCCGCGTGACAAGATGCGTGCCGCATTCGCCGCAGAATTCCCGCGTCACCGGGCGTTCCAGATCGCTGCGCGCAAATTGCCCGGGCGTCCCTTTGCTGTAACGAAACCCATCGGGCGGCATCAGCATGAACAGATTCGGCGCGCCGCCGCTGATATATTGGCATTCGCGGCAGTGGCATTGCGCTTTGAGCGTCGGCTCACCCTCGGCGACGTAGCGCACGCTGCCGCAATAGCATCCGCCTTCCAGTGTCGTGGCACGCCCCAAATCGCGTCATTGCCGGGTCGAGCCCGGCAATGACGAAAGACATTACCCCGCGAGCCGCAATCGCTCTCCCTTCGGCTCGAAGCGCGAGCGGAAAATCTCGGCGTCGAGCGGATCGGCAAAGCAATAGCGCACGAAGGCGGCGTAATCGTCCTCGACATACATGTCGAATTTCTCGACGTATTCGATGAGGAAATCCAAGATCTCGCTGTCGTCGGCGAGCTGCTGCCGCGGCAGCACCACCTGGTAAGGACATTCCTCGTCGAGTTTGCGCAGCCATGCGCTTTTCTGGTACGAATCCATCGTCTTTGCCCCGAATCTCGTGCGCTTGCCTCTTGATCCGAACCGGCGAGTGTTCCCTCTTTGTTCTGAGGAGTCAATGGGAAATATTGGTATTGATGCCGGTCACGATGTGTTCTCTGAACCCGGGGCGCATCCCCCTAGACAATTACACATGTCTGGGGGGTATTCAGCATGTGCCCCTAGGCATCCAGCGAAGACTCCAATACTTCGGCCTGGGGATGATTGAGAAAGACGTCCACTGAAACCAGCTGACCTTCCACTCTGGTCCAGATTTTGAGCACTACGCCACGCCCGTAATCCTCTTCGGCGTCGATCTTCTCTACTACTGGAAAAGGATGCGGTGTCGGACCTTCGATCTTAATGGCCATGGACGGCCTCCTCTCTAGGTTGAGAGGATACTACTAAGCCCGCATGCTTGCTGTTAACGGGCAAACGCCGTCAATGGGTGGATTGCGGACTGTGCGACGGGTTTTTGGTACGGCCGATTCCGGCTGAAACCGTTGTCCCCTATTCAGCAACTAACCTTGACAATGGTCCCTATTTTGGTTACATTACCGCACGAATCATCTCGCCCGCTAAAGGACGCCGCCGCGGAGGCAAACTGCGGCGGTGGGGCGAGAGGCGGAGCCTGCGGGCGGGCTTGCAACCCGCTCCCCGGGCGGTCCACCGGCGTGCGAGGTGCGTCGCGGGAAGTGGGTGTCGCGCCGGCGGTCATATCCGCCGCGTTGGCAAAGCACCCACCAAGCCTGGCCCGGATCGCACCAAGGGACCACACACCCCTTGGGAAGAGCCGTGGTGGAACGCCGGAAGGCGAGCTGTCCCCTTCCATTCAGGGGACGGCGCCGCACCGGCGCCATAAGCGCGTTTACGCGCGTCTTCGACGCGCTATGGCGGGCCTCGAAGGATGCGAGCCGAGGCGCCGGGGCCGCATCCTTCGAGGCTCGCTGCGCTCGCGCCTCAGGATGACGGATATGAAGCTTGCGTCGCGTCGCTACCGCGGGGCGGGATAACCATGGAGGCTCTCATCGAACAGGCGAGGCCGACAGTTGCGTCGGCGCAGAGCAAGCGAAAGCTATTCGCCGTCGAGCGGCTCGGTGCCGGTGGGCTTGCCGGAAGCATCGAGCGTGATCTTCTCGACGCGCGCCTCGGCCTGGCGGAGCAAATCTTCGCAGCGGCGCTTGAGCGCTTCGCCGCGTTCATAGATGGCGACCGATTCCTCGAGCGGCACCTTGCCCTCTTCGAGCCGCTTGACGATGGTTTCGAGCTCCTCGATCGCCCGCTCGAACGGCAACTTCGCGATATCGGTGTTGTTGTCCTGCGCCATTGTCCACTCAACGTAGCCCGGATCGCTCTTTGCGTAATCCGGGAGAGTTTTGCTCCCGGATTGCGCGGCGCGCAATCCGGGCTACCGATTTTATCCCCGCATCAGCGCATTGACATGCGCGGCCACCGAATTGCCGAGCGCTTGGAGATCGTAGCCGCCTTCGAGCAGCGAGACGACGCGGCCGCCGGCGTGGCGATCGGCGATTTCCATGATCTTCTGTGTCGCCCAGGCGAAATCCGCCTCCTCGAGATTGATGTTGGCGAGCGGATCGCGGTAGTGGGCGTCGAAGCCGGCCGAGATGATGATGAGCTCAGGCTGAAATTCGGCGAGCCGCGGCAGGATGCGGCTGTCGAAGGCGTCGCGGAATTTCTCCGGCCCGTCGCCGGGCCGCAACGGCGCATTGACGACGGTGTTGTAGTCGCCGCTTTCGCCGATGGCGCCGGTGCCTGGAAACAGCGGCATCTGATGCGTCGAGCAATACATCACGGTCTTGTCGGCCCAGAAAATCTCCTGCGAGCCGTTGCCGTGATGGACGTCGAAATCGACGATCGCCGCGCGCGCGATGCCGTGCTTGTTCTGCGCATGGCGGGCGGCAATGGCGGCATTGTCGAAAAAGCAAAATCCCATCGGGCGGGCGGTTTCGGCGTGATGGCCGGGCGGCCGCGTGGCGACGAAGGCGTTGGCGGCTTTCTTGCCCACAACCTCGTCGACGGCGTGGATCGCGCCGCCGGCGGCGCGCAGCGCCGCCTCAAAGCTGCCCGGCGACATCGAGGTGTCGGCGTCGAGGTGGACGATGCCCTCTCCGGGCGTGGCATCGCGCAGGGCCTCGATGTAATCCATTGGGTGACAGAGCGCGATGGTTTCCAGCGGCGCGCGCGGCGCCTCGACCCGCGCCAGCATCTGGAATTTTTCCGCTTCGAGCGCGGCCTCGACGGCGCGCAGGCGGTCGGGCCGCTCCGGATGGCCGGCCGGCGTCAAATGCAGCAGACAGGCTGGATGGCTGATGAGGAGAGTGGTGGACATTGCAACGAATGTAGGACGGGTCGCGCCGCGGCGAAACCCATCATTTGCTTAAGCCTACGAGGCCAAGGCCGCGTCGGCAGCGCCGAGCACGCCGTCGCCGCCCTCGACCACGGTGCGTTCGAGCGCACCGGCCTGGACCGCGCAGTTCTCGGCAAAAAACCGCGTAATCGCGAGGCGCGCCGCCGCATCGCCGCCGAGGCGGAGCGCCGCCAAAGCCTGTTTCGCCAACAGGCAGCCACCGGTCGTCATGCCGAACAGCCGCAGATAGGGGCTGGCGCCGGCGAGCGCTGCGTCGGGCTCCTTCTCGATTTTAGCGAGCAGCCAAGCCGTCGCCCGCGACAGGCTTTCGACCGCATCGCCAAGCCGTACCGCCGCCCAGCCGAAGGCCGGATCGTTAGAGGCGTTCAACGCAGTAACGATCCCGCGCAATTCGTCGCAATGCGCTTTCACCGTGGCGCCGCCCGCAAGCGGCAATTTGCGGGTGACCAGATCGATCGCCTGGATGCCGTTGGTGCCTTCGTAGATCGGCGCGATCCGCGCATCGCGGAAAAACTGCGCCGCGCCGGTTTCCTCGATATAGCCCATGCCGCCATGCACCTGCACGCCAAGCGAAGCGACGTCGTTGGCGATGTCGGTCGAGAACGCTTTGGCGACCGGCGTGAGCAGCGAAGCCTGCTGGTGTGCGGCTTTGCGCGCGGCGTCGTCGGCGCTGCGTTCGCTGCGATCGATCGCCATGGCCGCCGCATAACAGATGCCGCGCGCGGCCTGCGTGAGCGCGCGCATGGTCAAAAGCATGCGCCGCACGTCGGGATGGTCGATGATCGGCGCCGATTCCGTCGCTTTCATGCCGGTAACGCGGCCTTGCCGGCGGTCGCGCGCATAAGCGAGCGCCTGTTGCGTGGCGCGCTCGGCGATACCGACGCCTTGCAGGCCGACAGAGAGGCGCGCCCGGTTCATCATGGTGAACATGCAGGCCATGCCGGCGTTTTCCTCGCCGATCAAATATCCAATGGCGCCGGCATTGTCGCCGAGGATCATGGTGCAGGTCGGCGAGCCGTGAATGCCGAGCTTGTGCTCGATCGAATGGGCGCGGATGTCGTTGCGCGCGCCAAGCAAGCCGTCGGCCTGCAGCAGGAATTTCGGCACCAGGAACAGCGAAATGCCGCGCGTGCCGGGCGGCGCATCGGGCAGCCGCGCCAGCACGAAATGGATGATGTTGTCGGTGAAATCGTGCTCGCCGTAAGTGATGAAGATTTTCTGGCCCTTGAGGCGATAGCTGCCGTCGCCGGCGCGCTCGGCGCGCGTGCGCAACGCCCCGACGTCGGAGCCGGCCTGCGGCTCGGTGAGCTGCATGGTGCCCATCCATTCGCCGGAGACGAGCTTTTCCAGATACGTGCGCTTGAGCGTGTCGCTGCCGTGGGCGTTGAGCGCGTCGATCGCCGCCATGGTCAGCATCGGGCCGTTGGCGAAGCCGACCGAGGCCGAGTGCCACATCTCGGTGCAGGCGGCGTTGACGATTTGCGGCAAAGCCTGACCGCCCCATTGCGCCGGTGCCGTGACCGCATTCCATCCGGCGAGTCGCCAATCGCGGTAGGCCTCCTTCCATCTCGGCGCCGTGGTGACGGCGCCGTCCGCAAACTTGGCGCCGAACGTGTCGCCGATGCGATTGAGCGGGGCGATCACCTCGCCGGCAAAGCGGCCGGCCTCCGCCAGCACTGCCTCGACGTCATCGAGCGAAAGATCGCCGAACAAGCCTTGCTCGATCGCAGGCCCGAGCGCGGCGCCGTGTTTGAGCGCGAAGCCGATATCGTCAAGCGGAGCGCGATAGCTCATGAACGTCCCCAGTGTGCGGCGCGGGCTTCTTCATCCCTAGGCTCGATGCTTACGCCCTGCGGCGGAACGCTGTCGTCCGGTACGAAGAAGTCCGGCGCTAGCGGTTGTGTTGGATCGACGCGATACCGCTCGAAGTCGGTGACGCCGTTCTCCGCCAGGAAATTGTCGTCGATGACGAAACGGCCGGTGAACTGGCGAGCGGATTTTAGGAATATCGCATGAGCCGCATCCCCCATGATCTCCGGTTTGCGACCCCGCGCGGCCATCGCGGCGCCGCCGAGAAGGTTTTGCACCGCGGCCGTCGCAATGAGCGTGCGCGGCCACAGCGCGTTGACGGCGATCCCTTTGGGCCGCAATTCGCCGGCGAGCCCGAGCACGACCAGACTCATGCCGAACTTGGCCATGCTGTAGGCGGTGTGCGGCGCAAACCATTTTTCCTTCATGTCGAGCGGCGGCGAGATCATGAGAATATGCGGATTGGCCGCGTTCTCCAGATAGCCGATTGCCCATTTCGAGACCATGAAGGTGCCGCGCGCGTTGATCTGCTGCATCAGATCGAACCGCTTCATGTCGGTCGCGATCGTGCCGGTAAGCTGGATCGCGCTGGCATTGTTCACCACGATATCGATGCCGCCGAATTTTTGCGCCGTCTTGTCGAGCGCATCGCGCACCATCGTCTCGTCGCGCACGTCCACCACCAGCGGCAGCGCCTTGCCGCCGGCGCGTTCGATGTCTTGCGCGGCGGTATAGATGGTGCCGCCAAGTTTGGGGTGGGGCTCCGTCGTCTTTGCGGCGATGGCAATATTGGCGCCGTCGCGCGCGGCGCGCAGCGCGATCGCAAGCCCGATGCCGCGCGAGGCGCCGGTGATGAAAAGCGTTTTTCCGGGGAGCGCCATTACCGGGTTTGCTTCTTGCGCGACAGGAAGGCGGAAAACGCCGCGCGCGCTTCGTCCGACTGCAGCCGCTCACGAAAATGCATGATTTCGGTATCGATCTGCCGATCGATGGCGTCAAGCCCGCCGCGCATCAGCGCCCGCGATACCGCCACCGCGCCGGCGGGAAGCGCGGCGATCTCGCGCGCCGCCTGCAGCGCCACGCCGTCGACGGCAACGGCCTCGACCACGCTGTTGACGATGCCGGCGTCTTTCGCCTCGTCCGCGGAAAGCGTGCGGCCCATCACCAGCATCGAGAAGGCGCGTGCATATCCCATTCGCATCGGGGCCAGCAGGCTCGATGCGGCTTCGGGAATTAGCGCGAGCTTGAGAAACGGCGTGGTGAAGGTCGCGTCGGTGGATGCCACGACATGATCGCAATGAAACAGCATGGTCACGCCGATGCCGACCGCGAGGCCTTTCACCGCCGCGACCAGGGGCTTTCGGTTGTGCGCAATCGCCTTGAGAAATTCGATGGTGTGTGGCCGCAGCGACCCGCTCTGGGCCGATTCGAGAAACTCGGCGATGTCGGCGCCGGCGGAGAAGGCGGCGGGACCACCGGCAATGACGAGGCAGCGGATGGCGTCGTCGTCTTGCGCGTCGGCGAGCGCGCGGGTCATCGCGGCGTACATCGGTTGCGTCAGCGCGTTTTTCTTTTCCGGCCGGTTCATCCGGATAATACGGATGCCGGCCTCGCCGCTCACCTCGATGGATTCGGGCATTGGTCCTCTTTCCCAGCCGGTGGGCGGCCGGCCGCGGGTGGCAATAGACATTATTATAGAGCGCAGAATCGAGGCCGATAGCCGGGGTTATCATTGATCCCCGGCGGGTGGGCCGTTATGGTCCGCCGCGCCGTGGGCATCCCCGGCGTAATCCGGATTGGGGCGTAGCCAAGTGGTAAGGCAGCGGATTTTGATTCCGCCATTCGGAGGTTCGAATCCTCCCGCCCCAGCC
>CAVSWY010000014.1:0-92049 GCA_963731805.1 uncultured Alphaproteobacteria bacterium | reverse complement strand
CGGTGACGCTGATCAACTTTCTCGAACAGCAGCCGGATTGGAAAAATACCGCCGTCGTCATCACCTGGGACGATTCCGACGGCTGGTATGATCACGTCTTCACCAAAGTGACGAGCCCGTCGTTCGACGCGCAAGCGGATCAGCTCGACGGGCCGGGCAAATGCGGCACCGGCGCGGCGCTGCCCGGCGCCGGCGGCAAGCCGGTGAACGGCCGTTGCGGTCCCGGCACGCGCATTCCGTTCTTTGTGATTTCGCCTTGGGCGAAGCAAAATTATGTCGGCCACGCCAAGATTTCGTTCGCCTCCGTGGTTCGCTTCATCGAAGACAATTGGCTGCACGGCCAGCGGCTCGGCGGCGGATCGTTCGATGCCACCGCGGGCTCGATCAACGGCTTGTTCGACTTTTCTGGCTCCGGCAAGACCGCGGCGCTCTATCTCGATCCGACGAACGGGACACCGCTCAAAGCGCCGCCGCTATCGGGAGACGCGCACTGAGAGCGAAAGCGCGATTGCGCTGGCTTGTCGCCACAAGCCTCTGTTTGGCCGCCGGGCTCGCGGGCGCGGCGGCCGATTCCACGTCGCCGCCGACCAGCGAGAACGCGCATCCGATAGCGCTCCAACGATCGCCGAGCGAGCCGCTGTCGGCCATGGCCGAGCTCGGCCGGCTGATCTTCTTCGATGCCAGCCTGTCCTCGTCCGGCAAGCTCGCTTGCGCGTCATGCCACAGTCCACAGCATGCTTATGGGCCGCCTGACGCGCGGCCGGTCATGCTGGGCGGCCCGGACCAGTCGCGCGCCGGCACGCGCGCGGTGCCGTCCTTGATGTATCTGGAACGTCAGCCGAGCTTCGCCATCGGTCCCGACAATGAGGAAAACGAAAACGTCAGCATCGCGCAACTCGTCGCGCTGAGCCGCGACGCCGTGCGCGTGCAGAAAACCGCGCCGCAGGAAAGCCGCTCGGCGACCAATATGGTGCCGCAGGGCGGTCTGTTCTGGGACGGCCGTGCCGACACGCTGCAAGACCAGGCGCGCTCGCCTTTGCTTGATCCGCGCGAGATGGACGGCGGTTCGGTCGACATTGTCGCCGGCAAATTGCAGCACGCGGCCTACGCGGAGCGTCTCACGCAACTATTCGGCGACGCGGTGTGGTCCGATCCGCGTCTTGCGGTCAGCGAGGCGCTGTTCGCCGTAGCGCGCTATCAGATCGAGGACGTGGGCTTCCATCCCTACAGCAGCAAGTTCGATTTCTGGCTGGAGGGCAAAACGCGCTTTACCGAAAGCGAAGCGCGCGGTTATGCGCTGTTCAACGATCCGACCAAGGCCAATTGTGCCGGCTGCCACGCCGACCAGCCGACGCGCGACGGCCTGCCGCCCTTATTCACCGATCATCAGTTCGAAGCCTTGGGTGCGCCGCGCAATGCCGCGCTTGCGATAAACGCCGATCCAGCATTTTTCGATCTCGGCATTTGCGGACCCTATCGCCAGGACATGTCAACCGACACGCAATATTGCGGCCTGTTCATGACGCCCACCCTGCGCAACGTCGCGACTCGGCATGTGTTCTTTCACAATGCCGTATTTTCATCGCTCAAACAGGTTCTGGATTTTTACAACTTTCGCGACACCTCGCCGCAACGGATCTATCCGCGCGGTGCCGACGGAACGGTTGAGAAATTCAACGACCTGCCGCCCCTCTATCGGACCAATGTCGACGTCACCGATCCGCCGTTCGACCGCAAGATAGGCGACCCTCCGGCGATGACAGACACGGACGAAGACGACATCATCGCCTTCCTCAAGACGCTGGTCGACGGCTACCAGGTAAAATAGCTCGGATTGTTTGATAGCGCGGCTTGCGCCTACATTGGCAGAAGGCTGCGGCCCGCGCGGCGCCTCTCGGCGGCGATCCAGTCGAGCATGGCGACGTCGACCTCATCGAAGCCCGCGGGAAGCCGCCGCGGCGGCATTCGGTCCGCGACGACGATTTGCGAGCGCGCAATCACCGCGGCGAGTGTCTCGATATCGGGATATTGCATTCGCGGAACTGCCACTATCGCCTCCGCCCACCTGAGATACAAAACTCGCGCGATCAACGCTTGTTCCAATGCGTCGCCTGGGCTGCGCGAGCGGTTCAAACTTCAATGCCGGGGTGGCCCGCCAAGGGCGGCACTACGGCAATCTCGCGGCAGACAAGCACCATAATTTGGCGGCACGGCTTTCAGCAGCCTCGCCTATCCGCGGCGCGACGCCGCATGGATCGAAAATCGGCGTCGGAAAGGAAGTTTCCGCTGGCCCCCGACCATCGAGAGGAATTTTCGCGGCTTGACCCCGGCTCAAAGCAAATAATACTTTCGGTTCAAGGCAATATTACATCCCGCAGACTGGCAATTGCCCGGCGCGGGCCGTACATAAGGTTGCGAAGTTTTTCCAATTTTCCGATCAACTCACATGACGGTCGGACTACACGACGGAGAATTTGCATGGCTCTTGCGATTGGCGATACCGCTCCGGATTTCGAAGTCGAAACCACGGAAGGCAAAATCCGCTTCCACGACTGGATCGGCAACAACTGGGTAGTGCTGTTTTCGCATCCCAAGGATTTTACCCCGGTCTGCACCACCGAGCTTGGCACCATGGCGCGGCTGAAGCCGGAGTTCGACAAGCGCGGGGTGAAGATCATCGGACTTTCAGTCGATCCGGTGGACAACCACAAAAAGTGGTCCGGCGACATTAAGGATGTGACCGGCTTCGCGCCGAACTATCCGATGATCGGCGATACCGACTTTAACGTCTCGAAGCTTTACGGCATGCTGCCGGCGGCGACGACCGGCAGCTCCGAGGGACGCACGCCGAACGACAATCAGACGGTGCGCAACGTCTTCGTCATCGGGCCGGACAAGAAGATCAAGCTGATCCTCGTTTATCCAATGAGCACCGGCCGCAACTTCGATGAAGTGCTCCGGGTGGTCGATTCGCTGCAACTCACCGCCAAGCATCGCGTATCGACGCCGGCCAATTGGAAGCAGGGCGAAGACGTCATTCTCGGCGGCGCCATCAGCGATGATGAGGCCAAGAAGCTTTATCCAAATGGCTGGAAGACGCCGAAGCCCTACATCCGGGTCGTTCCGCAACCGCGGTAGCCACAGGTCCAACTCTCTGGTTTGATGATGAAGGCGCGGCCGCGTTGGGCCGCGCCTTTGTCTTGAGGAGCATTATGAATCCCGACGCCAAGCTTCAGCCGCCGTTTGCCGAGTTCATGGGCATGAAAGTCACGCACGTCTCCAAGGACAGGGTCGTGGCCGAGATGGTAGTGCGCGAAGAGCACAATAATCGCTTCGGCACGCTGCATGGCGGCGCCGTGATGGCGCTCGCCGACAATCTTGGCGGTACCGCCACCGTGGCGAACCTACCGCCGGGCGGCAGAACGGCGACGATCGAAAGCAAGACCAACTTTTTCGTCGCTATCCCGGTCGGCGACACGGCTTTCGCCGAATGCACTCCGCTGCATCGCGGCCGCTCAACCATGGTCTGGCAGACAAGGATCACCAGGAGCGACGGCCGGCTGTGCGCGCTGGTGATCCAGACGCAGATCGTCATGCTGCCGGAGCAAGATTAGCGGTCACAGCACCTGGTAGAATTTAAGATTCACCCTCACCTGCTCGCGCGCACCTGTGCACAGGACGATGTGCTTGCCGAGCCACGCATATACCGGTGCGCCGGTCTCGAAAAACGCAGCGCTGCGAAAATAATAGGCGTCAGGCGCGACCGGGCGGCCTGCCGCCAACGCCGCCATCACCTCGGCGGGGCCATGCCGTAGCGCGTGATTGCGGACATAGATCAAGGCGCCATCGTCGGTGCGAAGCGTGTAGCGCGCCTCCAGTTCGGCGACGCCGTCGCTGCGCAATACCTGCCAATCGGCCCCGCCGGAAAGCACAACACCGCGCAAGAGCGGCCCGGAAAAATCTCCGCCGGTGATCGGGACAATGCGCCGACCGCCCTTGCCGACGTCGCCGAGATCGAGCGGTGTATCCACGCTCACGCGCGCTGCGAAGATGAACTCCAATCGCGGGATTGGGAGTTCCGGCTCGGCCGGCTCGGAGTTTGCCATTCGCGCCTCACAATGTCATCGTTCGTAAAAAGGCGACCGAGGATAGCATGGATGTTCGCGCCGCCGTGGCCTACGCGCCCGGCAAACCGCTGGAAGTGACGACGGTCAAGCTCGACGGCCCGCGCGGTGGCGAAGTTTTGGTCGAAATCAAAGCGACCGGCATTTGCCACACCGACGAATTCACACTCTCGGGCGCCGATCCGGAAGGCCTGTTTCCCGCCATTCTCGGTCACGAGGGCGCTGGCATCGTCGTCGATACCGGTCCGGGCGTCACTTCGGTCAAAAAGGGCGACCACGTCATTCCGCTTTACACGCCGGAATGCCGGAATTGCCCGTCGTGCCTGTCGCGCAAGACCAATCTGTGCACCGCCATTCGCGCTACCCAAGGTCAGGGCGTCATGCCCGACGGCACCTCGCGCTTCTCGATCGAAGGCAAGAAGATCCATCACTATATGGGCTGCTCGACCTTCGCCAATTTCACTGTGCTGCCTGAGATCGCGGTGGCGAAAATCCGCGACGACGCGCCATTCGACAAGGTCTGCTATATTGGCTGCGGCGTCACCACCGGCATCGGTGCGGTGATCAACACCGCGAAGGTCGAGCCGGGCGCCAAATGCATCGTGTTCGGTCTTGGCGGCATCGGCCTCAATGTCATTCAGGGCCTGCGCCTCGTTGGCGCCGACATGATCATCGGCGTCGACCTCAACCCCGAGAAAAAGGCCTGGGGCGAACGCTTCGGCATGACGCACTTCGTCAACCCGAAGGAGGTCGGCGGCGATCTCGTCGCCCATCTCGTCAATATGACAAAGAGCGGCGCCGATTACACCTTCGAGTGCATCGGCAATGTCGGCCTGATGCGAATCGCGCTGGAGAGCTGCCATCGCGGCTGGGGCCAGAGCATCATCATCGGGGTGGCCGGCTCGGGCCAGGAGATCGCGACGCGGCCGTTTCAGCTCGTCACCGGCCGGGTTTGGCGCGGCAGCGCCTTCGGCGGCGCCCGCGGCCGCACCGACGTGCCAAAAATCGTCGACTGGTACATGGAGCGTAAGATCGAGATCGACCCGATGATTACTCACACCATGCCGCTCGCCGACATCAACAAGGCTTTTGCGCTGATGCGCGAGGGCAAATCGATCCGTAGCGTCGCGGTGTTTTAGCGCCGGGGCCAAGCGTAGGGTTGCGCCTTCGGGCGCGTTGGAAGGCAACAGGGCAGTTCGCCATGATCGAAGCTGGCGTGGCAGTCCGCCGAGTCATCGCGCTTCGCGTGGCGGTCATGGCGCTCGCCTGGATGGCCCTGATGCCGGGCGCGGCAAATGCCGGCCCGCCGTTTCGCACCGACGATCCCGAGCCCGTCGATTATCAGCACTACGAATTCTACACGTTCTTCACCGGTACCCATATCAACGGCGACACGTCAGGAGTCGGACCGGCCTGGGAGTTCAATTACGGCCTCATTCCCAACGGACAGTTCCACATCGTCGCACCGCTCGCATTCGACAGTCCCACCGGCGGACCATCGCAGTTCGGTTATGGCGACACCGAGCTTGGCTTCAAGTACCGTTTCGTCCAGGAGGACGATAAGGGGTTACGTCCGATGGTCGGCGTCTTCCCGCTGGTCGAATTGCCGACCGGAGATCAGGGCAGCGGCCTCGGCGCCGGCCATGTGCGCGTCTACCTGCCGGTCTGGCTGCAAAAAAGCTTCGGCGATTGGACCACTTATGGGGGCGGCGGCTACTGGATCAATCACGGCGGCGGCACGCTCGACCAGGATTATTGGTTCGTCGGCTGGCTCTTGCAGAAACAGATAACGAAGCAGCTCGCCATCGGCGGCGAACTTTTCCATCAGACTGCCGACACTATCGGAGGCAAAGACAACACCGGATTCAACCTCGGCGCCGTTTTCGATTTTGACGACCATAACCACTTCCTGCTATCGGCCGGAACCGGCATTCAAAATGCGTCCACGACGAATCTTTACTCGTGGTATGTCGGTTATCAGATAACCAACTGACCGGCGGCGCCGCACGATCGTGACGCAACCCGCAGCTCCACCTTCAGCGGCCGCACACGAAATCCCGCAATGTCGCCCGAACGCGAGCGATCACGTCATCCCATGTCCGCGTATCACCCTGCCGGAACAGGCGGGCGGTCGGATACCAGGGACTATCGTCGCGATCGAGCAACCACCGCCAGTCGGGAATGAAGGGCGATAATATCCACACCGGTTTTGCCATCGCCCCGGCAAGGTGAGCGACGCTGGTATCGACGGAGATAACCAGGTCGAGATTCAATATCAGAGCCGCCGTGTCGGAGAACATCGCCGTGGTTTCGCAGCGTGGCGGCATCTCCGGCGCGGATCTCGCGCTGCACACTGACGAATGTCGCATCGATCCCGGTCAAAAGCGGCAATAGCTGATCGAGTGCAATCGATCGATTGCGATCGTTGCTGTGCGTTGGGTCACCGGACCAGGCGAGACTGATGCGCGGGCGATGGCGTGGACTAAGCCCCCCATCCCATTGCTCGCCCCGCGACGGCGGCACGAACAAATAAGGCGTCGCGGACGGTATCGTCGCGAGCTCGGTCCCGAACGCCCGTGGCAGGCTGAGCAAGGAGCACTGCAAATCGAAATCGGGCAGCGGATCGCCCCCCTCGAGTGTCAACGCGACGCCGCGATGACAGAAGGCGTCGGCGTAGTGGGGACGCACCTCGAGCGCGCGATCAAATGACGCCAACGCCTCATCGCGCCGGTTCAGCTCCATCAGCACGTCGCCCCGATTTAAAAGCCTTCGGCATAGTCCGGCTGCACGGCAACCGCGCGGTCGAAACTCGCCAATGCGTCGTCGAACCGCTTCAACGCCATGAGCGCCAGGCCGCGATGATTGAGAGCGAGGCAGTTGTCGGGGTCTTTTGCTAGAATGAGGTCTATTTGATCTAGCGCCCGCTCAAATTCGCCGCGCTCATAGGCCATGACCCCGACCAGGTGCAGGCTGTCGTTATGATCGGGCTGCACCGCGAGAATTTTCCGATAGAGCTTTTCAGCCTCGGCCCATTGCCCGGCTTGATGCTGCGCGAAGGCCTCGATCAACCATGACGTTATGGTGATCGCCGTTGGCTGCGCGGGCACCAAGCGTTCCGGCACACACTCCTCCACCAAACCCATCCCTGACGTGCCCAGGCTGCGAGCCCGGCCCGCGGAACTCCGTTTCCCGTCCCGCAGTTACCGTGATGGCGGCGCGCTCGAGCCGGTAACGGTTTTTGCCATGCGATGACTGTGAAGGTCCCTCCCCGCAAACGCAGGCATTTGCACCGCGTTGTCGTGCGTTATCGCCAAGCTCGAAAAACATTGCATACGCCAGCGTCGCCGCAAAGCCGCTACGGCCTCGACTGGATGAATTTTTTCCTTGCCGACGTGCAGACCGGCTTCGGCACCTTCGTCGCGTTCTATCTCGCGCATCTCGGCTGGACGGAGCGCGATGTCGGCTTTGCGTTGACGCTGGGCGGCTTGGCGGGAGTCGCCAGTCAAATACCCGGCGGTGCCCTGGCCGATGCCGTGCCGTGGAAGCGCGCGACGATCGCCACTGGCATCGTGATGATCGGCGCCGCTGCGCTGATCTTGGCGCTTGTGCCGTCCTACCTGATGGTTCTGTTAGCGTCCCTGTTACAGGGCGTCACCGGCGGCATCATCACGCCGGCGATCGGCGCCATCAGCCTCGGTCTCGTCGGGCGACGCGCCATGTCACTGCGAACCGGGCGAAATTATCGTTACGCGGCCGGCGGCCACGCCGCGACCGCGGCATTGATGGGGCTGGTCGGCGCTTATTTTGCCATGGGCACCATTTTCATCGCCGCTGCCGCCCTGTGCATTCCGGCCCTGATCGCGCTTTCGCTTATCCGCCCCGGCGAGATCGATTATGCCCGCGCCCGCAACGCCGCGGCGGGCGCAAAGCCGCACGAGGTCGGACGCATTACCGATCTCTTGAAAAACCATAAGCTCATTTTGTTTACGGCAGCGCTGGTATTGTTTCAGCTTGCCGACGCCTCGATGCTGCCGCTGATCGGCGAGAATCTGGCGACCACGATTCCGACCCAGTCATCGCTGTGGATGTCGGGCCTGATCATTGTGCCGCAGATCGTGGTCGCGATCTTCGCGCCATGGGTCGGCTATCACTCCGAAAAGCGCGGGCGCAAGCCGCTGTTGCTGCTCGGCTTTGCCGCGGAGCCCGTCCGCGCCGCGCTATTGGCTTTTACCAGTGCCTACGCATTCCTTATCGTCGCGCAAGTCCTGTCGGGCATCACCGGCGTGATCATCGGCGTTCTGACGGTGATCGTGATCGCGGATCTGACCGCGGGCACCGGCCGATTCAATCTGGCGCAGGGCGCGGTCGGTGCGGCGATCGGCATCGCCGCATCCTTAAGCACCCTGATCACCGGCTTTCTGTTCCAAGGCATCGGATCGAACGCTGGCTTTATCACCATCGCGGCCGTCGCTGGTGCGGCGACGGCACTGATTTGGATGTTTGTTACCGAGACCAAACCATCCGATTACGCCACATGACAATGCGCGCGACCCGGCGCGCTCACTGTACCTTGATGCCGGCCTCTTTCATGATCGGCCACCATTTATCGGCTTCCGCCTTCTGAAAGGCGGTGAACGCCGCGGGCGATTGCAGATCGGGCGAGGAGATCTGCTGGCCAAGGCCGTTGAGCTTGTCTTTCACGCTGTCATTCTTCAGCGCTGCAACGGTAGCGGCGTGGATCTTGTCGAGGACATCCTGCGGCGTACCCTTCGGCGCCCACATGCCGAACCAGATCGATGCGTAGAAGCCCGGCAGACCGGCCTCATCCGTGGTCGGCACCTCCGGCAAGCTGGTCATACGCGCCTTGGACGGTACCGCGATCGCCCTGATGGTGCCGGCCTTCACCTGCGCGGTGAAATTGGACGACGGCTCGATCATCATATCGATCTGACCGGCCATCATGTCCTGCACCGCCGGTCCGTCGCCGCGATAGGGCACAAACTGGAACGTGGTGCCGGTGGCTTTCTGGAACGCCAGCCCGGCAAGATTGCCGGTCGAGCCGACACCGGGAATACCGACGCTGGCTTTGCCGGGATTGGCCTTGAGCCAAGCGATCAGCTCTTTGAGATTATGCACCGGCAGGCTGTTCTTGACGCAAATCAACAGCGGCTCATAAGCAAGCTCGGCGATCGGCGTCAGATCGTTCAACAGGTCGAAATCCAATTTGTAGAGGCCGCCGATCAGCACGTTCGTGGTGAGCGTTCCGACGCACAGTGTGTAGCCGTCGGGAGCGGAGTGCGCGACTTTGCTGACGCCGATAGAGCCTGCCGCGCCGGCGAGATCTTCGACAATGACCGTTTGTCCGAATGACTTGCCCATCGGATCGGCGATCATCCGCGCCAGGATATCCGTCGCCCCGCCGGCGGCAAATGGCACGATGATCGTGACCGGCCGGGTCGGATAATCGGCGGCGAAGCCGAAGCGCGGATAAGTGCCGGCGGCCCCGATACCGGCGGCGAGATGAAGAAGTTTTCGGCGTGACAGAGACATGGTTCCTCCCCCAGTTCTTATTCCGGCAAATATCGATTGCGCTTATTCGGGCTTGAGGTGGGCGAATTGCACCACCTTGCGCCACTTGTCGGTGTCGGCGGCGATGAACTTGGCGAACTCCGCCGGCGTGTTCGGCTCCATCTCGATGCCGCCGAGATCCGCAAGCCGGGCTTTCACATTCGCATCAGCGAGCGCCGCATTGAATGCCTTATTGAGCGTGGCGACGATGTCGGCCGGGGTGCCTTTGGGTGCGCCGAAGCCGATCCAGCCAAACGCCTCGTAGCCCGGCAAGAATTGGGCAATAGGAGGCACGCCCGGCAAGACGTCCAGCGGTTGCGGCGTGGTGACGCCGAGCGGCCGCAGCTTGCCCGCTTTGATTTGCGGCAACGACGAGGGGGTGACGTCGAACATCACCTGGACCTGTCCCGCCATCAGATCGACCAGCGCCGGCGTCGAGCCGTGATACGACACGTGCACCAGATCGACCCCGGCCATGTATTTAAACAATTCGCCGGCGACATGCTGCGGTCCGCCGACCCCCGCCGATGCCATGTTGATCTTGCCCGGATGCGCCTTGGCATAAGCAATGAATTCCGGAACAGTCTTTGCCGGAAAAGACGGGTTGACCTCCATCACCAAAGGCACCCGGTCGATGCCGGCGATGGGCTCGATATCGCGGACGAAATCGAACGGCAGATTGGGGATCAGCGCCTCGTTGATGGTGTTTTGTGAATTCACCAGAAGCAGCGTGTAGCCGTCGGGCGCGGCATGCACGACCACTTCGGTCGCGATGTTTCCGGTCGCGCCCGGCCTCACTTCGACGACGAACTGCTGTTTGAGCTGTTGCGAAACCGGCTGCGTCAACAGCCGCGCGGTGATGTCCGACGAGCTGCCGGCGGCTTGGCCGACGATCACTTGCACCGGCCGTGTCGGGTAATCCGCCGCAAAACCGCGGCGAGCGACAAAAGGAAGCGCGACCGCCGCTCCTCCCAGCTTGAGAAAATTTCGGCGTTTCACGTTTCCTCCCCGACTATTCATTTTTCATTGCCTTATGCCGGCAATTGCGCGGACGCCGAAAGGGCGCGACGCGCGGCCGGCACTATAACGGTATTTCACCGGTTGTCAGCAGATGCCGAACCGTCGCAGGAGCCGGCGGCTAGGCCAAGCGCCGTTGCAGCCGCGCCTCGCGCAGGAACAGGAACAGTCCGGTCGCCACCACGATCGAGGAGCCGACGAGCAGGCTCGCGGTGGGCACGTCGCCCCAGACGACAAAACCGATGACAAGCGCCCAGACCAGCATCAGATAGTAGAACGGCGTCACCGCCGCCGCCGGCGCCAGATGCAGCGCCTTGGTCCAGAACCATTGTCCGACCGCATTGACGAAGCCGGTGCCGAACAACATCGCGGCATCGAGCGCCGACGGCCACCGCCAGCCAAAGACCAGAAGGAAACTGTGAAAAAACGCCAGCACCGCCAATTGCCAGATCACCAGCGTATTGGCGGATTCGGTTCGGGTCATGCCACGCACCGCGACGGTGACGCTGCCGTACATGACGGCGTTGATCAGCGCGAACAGCGCGCCCAGCGTCAGCGAATTGGCGCCGGGATTGGTGACGATCAGCACGCCGAGAAAGCCGACGACAAGCGCGGAGCCGCGCACGAAACCGGCGCGCTCCTTGAGCCAGACGATCGCAACCAGCGCGGCAAAGAGCGGCGCGGAGAAATTGATGGCGACCGCGCCGGCGAGAGGCATCAGGCTGAAGGCGAGCAAAAGCGCCAACTGCGAAATCGATTGCGACAGGCCGCGCAACAGGTGATCGCGCGGCCGGTGCGTTGCGAACACCGACAGGCCAGTAACCGGCAGCATCACGACGGCACAGGCTATGAAGGACGACAGCGAGCGCAGGAACAGCACCTCGCCGACCGGATAGATCGCGACCAGCCATTTGCTGGCAGCCGAGGCGCTGGCGAACAGCACGGTCGCGATGATCATCAAGATAATGCCGCGAGGCGCGTCCTCGGTGCGGCCGCGCAAATGTGCGAGATTGACGCCCCCGGCAACCGATGCGCTGGAAGCGTCCCCGTGCTTTTCGCCGGTTAGATCGTCCATCCCCCCGACCGCGCCTGTCGCAGCGCCCATCGCCCGATAAAGCGGTCTAAGACGACCCTGGTGGATTTGCAATCGAGGGTTCGAGGTGACGTTCGCGGTGACCGCCGTTTGCGGCGACCGGGCGCGATCAATATCGCCGCCTGAACTGGACCTCCCGCTGGACCCTATGAACCTCATTATCCAAGCGCTTCACCTCGCGGGTGAGCTCGTCGACGGCTTGGATGAGGTTTTGAAGAATATCGTAGTGTGAGCTTTGCAGCTTCGCTTTGCGAAGAAAGGCCTCTGCTCTGGAGGATGCTTGCCACATGGGGACCCCAACAGGGTCAACCTAGTCGGCACTCATGAAGCTTCATCGAATAGCTGTTGTAAAATTTTAGCGACCGGTCTGCTTTCTTCGCAAACTGGAGCAACCAGGAAGCCCGAAATGCGGGATCGCGTGCGCCATCCAGGAACATTTAATCAAGCGCCGGGTTTGCCCGAGAAGAGCCGTTCGAAGCCCGTTACGGCGGCGGACCGTTGGGCGGCGTAATTGCTTCGCCGCCCAAATTTTTTGCCGCAGCTCTTTTGGCCGTCAAAATTCCTGGCGCGCTCGGAGAGATTCGAACTCCCGACCCTCAGATTCGAAGTTTGAAGGGACTTTCCGAC
This sequence comes from uncultured Alphaproteobacteria bacterium, assembly GCA_963731805.1. Classification (GTDB taxonomy): domain Bacteria; phylum Pseudomonadota; class Alphaproteobacteria; order Rhizobiales; family Xanthobacteraceae; genus BOG-931. The sequence continues at coordinate 79,620 of CAVSWY010000014.1, read as the reverse complement.
GCGAGTACGCCCTACCCGCCAAGGGCCGCAATTCATTCAGCAAATCAACAGGTCACAACGTTACCTCCGCCCTGCCGCCGCCACGAATTCGCGTCACCGTGGTAGCTATCTGGTAGCTAGAGGAGGTGGAGATGGCGCTGCAGGGCGACAACATCGCCTCGCGTGCCTTTTCGATGAGGTCGCTCCGTTCTGAGTAAATTAGTCGCTTTCTTGCCACAGGTTACGACTCGGGAGGCTCCGGCATCTCAGTCCAAAAGGTCGGTATCAGTTCTTCGTCGCTGTTCAACAGTTCGGGGGCTACCTTCCACCCAATGTTTCTGAGCCAAAATCCAACGATTGGGTAGCCGATGTCGTCCCTTTCCGGTGGGACGGTTTTGAGCCGGGCCCACAGGAGCACTGATCGGCCGTCTTTAGGTGCGTCTTCGATGGGTTTCCAAGTCGTCATGTGCCTGCCACCGACCCTAGAGTTTATCCTTTGGAAGGTGCATCATATTACCTGGATGCGAGGCCGCCATGCCTCTTACAGGACCGATCCTGATCGACCCCCACAAAAGTGGTCCGACCTGAAGTATGTCTTTTGGCATCAAGGAGGACCGATATGCCGAGGAAGAGGTACACGCCTGAAGAGATTGTCGCGAAGTTGCGGCAGGTCGATGTGCTGGTCTCGCAGGGCCAGAATATCGTTGACTCGATCCGCCAGATTGGCGTGAGCGAGGTCACCTATTATCGGTGGCGGCAGGAGTACGGCGGGCTGAAGACCGAGCAGGTCAAGCGCCTGAAGGAGCTCGAGACGGAGAATACCCGTCTACGCAGAGCGATCTCGGACCTGACGCTGGACAAGCTCATTCTGCAGGAGGCAGCCCGGGGAAACTTCTAAGCCCCGCGCGTCGCCGCGCCTGTATCGAGCAGATCAGAGCGCATTTGCATGTCTCCGAGCGCCGCGCCTGTGCAGCGCTCGGGCAGCACCGCTCGACGCAGCGCAAGGCACCGCGGGGCCGTGAAGACGACGAGCGGCTCACTGCCGACATCATCGAGCTTGCCCGGCAATATGGCCGCTACGGCTATCGCAAGATCGCCGGGTTGCTGGAGCAGGTAGGCTGGATCGTCAATGACAAACGGGTTGAGCGGATCTGGCGACGCGAGGGGCTGAAGGTCCCCCACAAACAACCCAAGCGCGGCAGGCTGTGGCTGGTGGACGGATCCTGCATCCGGCTGCGTGCCGAACACCGCAATCACGTCTGGTCCTACGACTTTGTCGAGGACCGCACCCACGATGGACGGAAATATCGCATGCTCAACCTGATCGACGAGTTCAGCCATGAATGCCTGGCAATCCAGGTCGCCCGCAAGCTCAAGGCCATCGATGTGATCGATGTGCTGTCCGACCTCTTCATCCTGCGCGGCATTCCTAGCCACATCCGGTCCGACAACGGGCCGGAGTTCGTGGCCAAGGCTGTGCAGGAGTGGATCACGGCGGTCGGCGCAAAGACGGCCTACATCGCGCCAGGCAGTCCATGGGAGAACGGCTACGTCGAGAGCTTCAACGCGCGCCTGCGCGATGAATTGCTCAATGGCGAAATCTTCTACACGCTGCGTGAGGCACAGATCGTCATCGAAAGTTGGCGGCGCCACTTCAATACGATCAGGCCGCACGAAACACTCGGCTACAAGCCACCAGCACCTGAGGTGTTCGTGCCAGCATTCGCCGCGTGGCCGGCCGCGCCACGCCGATCGGCTCCGCCGGCCACGCTACCGCTGGCGCAACGGCCAACTCTAAACTAACATTCCACCTGGACCACTCAGTGGGGTCCGATCAGCCGCCGAACATGTTTCAGTCTCCAAAGGTCCTAACTGAGGCTGAGGTGGTCGAGGCAGAAGAGGAATTGAAGGCGCTGCAACGTCATGCCTTTGCGATAGTCGGTCCCGAAGAACAATCTTAGAAATGCGCTCCACCCCGAAAGCCGACATAGGGTCAGTGCGTCGGCATCCGTCGCGATGGGCCACAAGGCGACATGTCATCTACCCGCCGCTGCCTACATCGCGAGTCCCACGAAATGGAGCTAGTAGTGCGCCACACCAACCATAGACGGTTTGAACCATGAGATCGCCTCTGTGAGACGATTGCATGTCGTGACGCACTAACCACCCGAAACATTACGCCACAAAGCTTTTCCGCAAGTTTTTCGTTTTTTGTGCTGATCAGAATCAGCTATGTGTGGGTGGGGCGTCCTAACTGCTTGAGCGGCAACGTGGAGAATTTAGGCGCGCTGTTCCTACGCTCTTTAGCGTACACTATTGAAGGGGTTTCCTCGGACCTTACGAATTTCCGCGATCGTTATTTCGATCAAAAGGCATCTTCGTTTTATGATCGTTTAGTCGGTGGCGGCTTTGATCCTAATTCGCACATCGACGTTCTTCCAAAGTATCGTCTCATCTATATCTGGATCCCAAAATGCGCTTCAACTACGACGAGGATGGTCCTAAGTGCACTGGCGCGACGTATACAAACGTCCCCGAACCTACTTCATACCCGCAGGTATTCTGGCCTCAAATCACCGAGACGCGTTGGCATCTCGACCTTTTGCCAATTAGTAACCAGTCCGACAACGCTGCGTTTCTCTATTGTGCGGAATCCCTATGCACGCCTGGTCTCAGCGTGGGCCGATAAATTCCAGAACAAATCACTTGTTTCGGGCGATTGGTTTGTTGATCATTATCTGACGTATCGGCGGATATTTGATCAATCACTTCCTGAAGGCCCGGAACACACACTTTCGTTTTCTCAATTCGTGCAATTTGCGACGGCCACCGCCCACCATCGCCTTGACCCGCACTGGACTCTGCAGGACGATTTTCTCAACATGCCAGGTATCACTTTGAACTTCATTGGGAAGGTGGAATCCTTCGATAGGGACTTCACGCGTGTGATCGATCATGTTCGCGCCTGGGATCGATTGCGTCCGATACCGGATCTCCGCTTCAATGCGTCCGAGCATCAACCTTGGCCGAGCTGTTACACGAACATTCTCGCTGACACGGTATACCGTGCCTACGAGAGAGATTTCGATCAATTTGGGTATCCGAGAAAAATCCCAACTCTATAGGTTCCTGCGAGGCGGCATGAGAGCCGAGTTCCCGGCCTTCTCGTGCCAGTGGCGGGCTTGCGAAACATCCGGCGCGATGGGAGCTCCGCTAGAAGAGTAGGTCAAATGAGAGACAGTCAACGTCGCAGTGGGTCATTTTCGACCGATTTGCGATGTCCACCTGTTGTCCGATTTGCCCTCAATTGCCGACATATTTGCGCCCCCACTAAGTGAGCGAGGGGCCATAAGCGACATTGGGCCTTGGGTTTGAAACGTAAAGAGGGCACCAACTCTGGCCGTTTCTTTTCGCATTTTATGTTTTAGCGTGGGCAAGCTGAACCAAAACCACAGCTAAGGTGGCCAGTCTCCGACGCGCTAGAACTAGACTTTTGCCCGCCCGCCCAGGAATAACCATAGGCGATTTTAGAAAACGCAGGTGTGTCACTAACAGTGGCCAATGTGGTCAGCGCAAGCGCCATTGATAGGTATTTTGTCATGTTTTTAGTCCTTCTCATTGTTTTAGTATCATTGGAACAACGGCCTGAAATCTCTTCATTCAATCAACTCGTCTAGCTTGGGGTTACAAGCAGACATCACACCTGAATCTCAAAAAAAACGGTAAGGCCGACGATCACAGCGGCCTTACCGTTCGAGCACGCTAGAACGCCACAATACCTAACTGTGGCTAAGGACGACTCGACCATTAATGCTGCGACTGCGCACCGAATTGGTCCAAGGACGCAGTCCCAATGATGCCGCCGTTCGTATCGTAGCCAGGTGCAGCAATCTCGATTACGCTGCCGTCCTTATTGTAGCCGGGGATCGTGTCATAAGCCGCCGATTGGTTGACATGGATTACATGACGCGGCTTCTGCGCAAACGCCGGACCCGTAAGCATCGCAACGATGGCAAGAGTGGACAGCACCAATTTCATGTGTAGCGGCTTCATGGTCATTTTCTCATTGTTATCGTCGCCCACGGCTCTAACTAACGACGATTGTGCGATGCACAATAGCTTCTCAGAATAATAATCAGAATAAACTCAAATAGAATCAGTTATGTCGATCGAGCTTATTGTGGCATTTATAAGTTTGTGCTGCGACGCAGCAAAACCGTATTTAGACATAATTCCAATCGACCTGACGAACGGCCGCTTATCGGCGTGGCGGCCCGAGCCGTGGTGGTCTGCTCAGTGAATCACAGTGATGTCGCCTTAGGGCCGACGCTGTCGAAAAAGGCTTGAGAACTTCGCCGAACAGTGATTCCGGTGATTCTGAGGATCACGGCGGTGGAGGGGCCGATGATGAGTTGGCGGAGCGGCGATCAGCCAAGCTTTATCTATCAGTTCCGGCTCGATGAGCGGGTCCCGAAGGATCACCTGCTCAGACGCATCGATCGTTTTGTGACGCCGACGCTTGCCGACATGCACGAGCGGCTACAGCCCTACTATAGCGAGATCGGTCGGCCATCGATTGATCCCGAACTGATGACACGGATGCTGATCGTTGGGTATTGCTACGGCCTACGTTCGGAGCGGCGGCTGACGCAGGAAGTTGAGTTGCATCTGGCGTATCGCTGGTTTTGTCGGCTCGACCTCGATGACAAGGTTCCGCACCACTCAACCTTTTCGGAGAACCGGCTACATCGATTCCGCGAGAGCGATGTCTTTCGCCATATCTTTGAGCGCGTTGTTACGGCGTGCATGGCGGCCGGACTGGTCAAAGGCGAAGGGTTTGCCGTTGATGCCAGCGTGATGGACGCCAATGCCAGCCGCTATCACGGCAAAGCGCCGGACGAGATCGAATGGACTGAGAAGCAGCGTCAGAAGCGAGCCGTGGCTGAGTATCTGACGGCACTCGAAGTCGAAGCGGCAACTGAGGGTGATACTCCAGATGATGGTGCCAGCGGCGGGCCAGAGCACAAACCACCGCGCCGTTATGAGCGTAAGCCACCCAAGGTGATCTCGCCGTCGGACCCGCAATCGGCCTGGACGGCCAAAGCCAACAAGCGCGTGCAGTTCGGCTATGGGCTGAACTATCTGATCGATATCAAAAATGCTGTGATCGTCGATGTCGAGGCAACGGCCGGCACGCACCTACGATGAAGTTGCTGCCACCAAAACGATGCTGGATCGAACCGAGCAATGCTTCAATTTGAGGCCGAAGCGGCTCGCCGCCGACACGGCTTATGGGACGGGCAAGTTCCTCGGCTGGTTGGTCAAGGAGAAGAAGATCATCCCGCACATCCCGGTCTGGGAGATGAGTGAGCGACAGGACGGCATCTTCTCACGATCGGACTTCCGTTGGGAGGGCAAGCGCGGGATCTATATCTGCCCCAATGGCAAGCTGCTGCGGACCAGTGGCACCGTGCATGACGGACGCACGTTGCTGTATCGTGCCTCAAAGCATGATTGTGATGCGTGCCCGATCCGAGCAAAGTGCTGCACCACCGACCAAGCGCGCAAAATCCCACGCGATCTTCACGAAGATGCTCGCGATGTCGCGCGGCGAAAGATGAAGACCAAGGCGTTTGCCAGATCGCGAGATGAGCGAAAGCGGGTCGAGATGCGGTTCGCGCACCTCAAGACCCACCACGGCTTCGAGCGCATGCGCCTTCGCGGTCTCTTGGGCGCCCGCGACGAGTTCCACCTCGTCGCAATCGTGCAGAACCTGAAAACGCTCGCGCTCCGAATCCTCGGCCCGCCGCAGCGCCAACGGTGTGCATCATTTGCTAAGGCAACCGCCGCCCACGTCAGTCGCGTGAGTATCAAAGTCGCCATCCCTAGGCCGGCCGACCGACGTAACAGCAGTCCCAACGCCGAAACCGACCGTAACTGCTAATTTTTCGACAGCATCGACCCAAAATGCGACCTCGCCGCTCCAAGGTAATCGAATCTTTAACCTGGACCATCAACTTGTTTAAAAACTGTGCAGTAACACATTTGTGTCAAAGGAGAGCCGGTGGATCAAAGTGACGCGCCAGGTTATCGGTTCATGAATAAATGGATCAGGTCTATTCGACAGACAACGACCTATTTGGGTCTTGCCGTAGTTGTCGTCATCTGGTCTGGCATCCTTCTTCTCAGCGATCAAGAACACGGGCGTGCCTATGACGACGCTCTACGCCAGGGAAATAACCTGACATTGGTGCTCGAAGAATATGTGCAGCGGATCATCTTGCAATATGACAACGTATTGCTTGCCCTGCGACGCGACTATGGAAACAATCCACAGCATTTCGATCTTCCGACATGGTCCAAGAACACGCAGTTCCACAGCAGCCTCACGGCCAACATTGGCATCACTGACGCAAATGGCTATGTGATCCTCTCAAGCCTCCGACATTTATCGTCACCAGTCTACGTTGGCGATCGAGAGCCATTTCTCTTCCAACAAAAATCGTCGAAGTCTGATCAACTTTTTATAAGTGACCCACTAATTGGAGGAGTGAGCAAAGAGCCGTCGATTCAGCTTACCCGGCCGATCAACAGTCCTGATGGAAGATTTATAGGCACCGTGGCCATCGCACTGAATGTTGCCGAACTGGAGAAATTCTTTGGCTCATTAAATCTTGGGAATGGCGGTATTGTCTCTCTTGTCCATTCGGACGGCGTCGTCCTCGTCCGAGGCGGCTCTAGTCCGGAAGCTAGGAGTTTCATTGGCACCAAGCTCGACGACTCGCCGTTGTTTGCCGAATTGAAAAAGAGCGCGGCTGGCAGTTATTGGAATAGCGCCGCGACAAGCTCGCAGTTCGAAGGAATAAAACGTCTTATTTCGTATCGCGCAGTCCCCGGTCTTCCTCTCGTTGCCGTCGCCGGACGTTCGGAAGAAACAATTTTTCATCAGGCAGATGCCTCGCATGAGAAATATGTTGTAATCGGCACGGTCTTAACGATAGCCATCTTGTTCGTCGTCCTTATGGCAGCGCATCGCCAGGCGCAAATGCTGTCTACGTCCGATGAGTTGCATCAATCAAAGGAGTCACTCGAACAGGCGAATAGAGTATTGGATGAGACGAAGCGATTTCTCCATTCCATCATTGAAAATATCCCTGTGTCCGTGGTCGTTAAGGACGCAGCGACGCGGAAATACGTTTTGGTCAATCGGGCGTTCGAAAGCATGGTTGAAATGCCGCGATGCGATCTTTTGGGCCGTACCGTATTTGAGATTTTCAATGCCGAGGACGCTAAATTTATGGATCGTACCGATAGTGAAGCGGCGCAAACGGTAAATGACACGCACTATAAGGAATATGAAGTCGAAGGGCCAAAAGGCGGACAGCGCATCCAAGCCACCCGGCGCATCGTTTTACGGGATGAGGGCGGTGGGCCAAAATATCTTATTGCTATGATCGACGACATCACTGAGAGAAAGAAGGTAGAGCATCGCATCGCGTATCTAGCGCATCATGATGGCTTAACGGGACTGGTCAATCGAACTGCGTTGCTGCAGAGAATTGAGGAGGCCGGAGGACGATCGCGCAGGTCGGGCGAGGCATTTAGCGTACTGCTTTTGGATCTCGACCGGTTCAAACAGGTCAACGACAGTATGGGTCATCCGGTAGGTGATAGGCTGTTGTGCGAAGTTGCGTCGCGCCTCAAGGGACTTCTGCGCGAGACCGACGTGCTCGCTCGGCTCGGAGGTGATGAATTCGCAATTATTCAGGCTGGTGACGCGGGATCAGAAAGGGCGGCGGCGGCACTAGCGGGGCGCGTTATCGCCTGTATCGGGCAACCTTTCGTCATTGACGGCGTAGAGATCACGGTAGGCACGAGTATCGGCATCGCTTTTGCCCCTGAGCACCAAGGCGCAAGCGATGAGCTACTCAAAATGGCAGACCTCGCCCTTTATCGCGCCAAGGCGGCAGGTCGCAATGGCTTTTGTTTCTTTGACCCGCAGATGAGCGCAGTGGCAAGCGCACGTCAGCAAATAGAAAGCGACCTTCGTCGTGCAATACAACAGAATGAACTCGAGGTACATTATCAGCCCATCATTGATTGCAAAACGGGAAAAATCAGCAGTACGGAAGCTCTAGTACGATGGCGTCACCCGGTTAAGGGACTCATTTATCCCGATTCCTTTATTCCGATTGCTGAAGAAACCGGTTTGATAGGCCTGATCGGGGACCGAGTATTGCGGGCGGCGTGTACCCAAGCTGCCGCTTGGCCGACCGACGTGAGGGTGGCGGTGAACCTGTCAGTCATACAAATCCAAAAGCCAAATTGTGTCGCCGTCGTGATGCTGGCGCTTGCCGAAAGCGGATTAAGCCCAGAGCGGCTCGAGATTGAAATCACCGAGACGGCATTGATCAAGTCCGCGGCGGAGTGTCTGCCGGCGCTACGGCAATTCAAGGATTTAGGGATCACAATCGTCCTCGACGACTTCGGGACGGGATATTCCTCGCTGAGCCAATTGGCGATGTTCCCGTTTAATAGAATTAAAATCGATAAATCATTCACGCAGAACATGACCAAACGCAGCGAGTGTGCGGCAATCATTTCTGCGACGCTGACCTTGGCACAAAGCCTCGATATCGCGACGACAGCTGAAGGAGTTGAGACCGCGGATCAGTATCGACTTTTGCAATTGTCGGGAGTGACGTCGCTGCAAGGATATTTTTTCCAACGCCCAGTTCCCGCGACGGAAATTGATTTCAATAGCTGTTACTGTGGCGCAGTCGTAGAGGATGCCGCTTAGGACCGTCGGCATCTAAATATATATCCGTATATCCGTCCGCGGTTCGCTTGTGTCCCGATCCATTTTCTCCTTGCAGCCCTTAGCGGACATCGGGCCGGCATCGACATATGGGCTCAAGGGTGAGGCAGACGTGGTCTGGAAGGCTGGAATGTCTGCTAATGGTCCCCGAACGGACCTCGCACGATGTCTGCTCTGAGTCCGTTATCCGGGGCTGAGCCGACGTAACGCGGACATCGCAGAAGTGAAGCGATTGACCCTACTCGGACATCCAAACTGGCAGGACCGTTACATCACGGGCATCTCTGCGGTGAGCTTAGCAAACTCCTCAATGGGAAACGCCTGCACCGTCGTCGTGCGCGCGTTCCCTGCTGCTGTGATAGCGAGGGCAAATTTCGCCATAGCCTCGCCATTTGGCATATCGAGAGTGGCGATGACATCGTACTGCCCGGTGGTCACATAGGCGCTAAGAACCCGACCGCCCATTCTTTCGGCTACCCTTCTAGCCGCTGCTCCACGTTTGTCGGCGTCTTTCGCGCCCTTTATGCCTTGATCGGTCCAGAGAAACAAATAATTAATGGCCTCCCAATGCTGAACACCTTTTCCAAAACTAGCGCCCTTCCTCGCTCGCGTCTGTGACCTACTTCACAGTATCGCGCCACTTTGGGCAGCGCGGTGCTTCTTCCGCTTCCGGGAAAGCCGGACATTGAGCAGATATCGGAAATCGGTCGTTCGTGACCCGAAACCGAAGTGCCGACACTTCTGCGATTTGGTCGTTATCGGGGACTAAGCGGACCTAGGGCGGACATCGCAGAGATGAAGCGGTTGACCCTGAACAGACATTCGGCCCTGCTCGATGAAGTCCCGGAAGCCCCAGAATCCTAGCTGGTTCCTTTTCGGGCCACAATTATTGATGTGCGCAGATTGGAAAAAGAGTAGGCTTCAAAATGGCTGAGGGGCTTTCCAAAATTGGGAAGTCCGAGATGTGTGATTATAGCCTTCTCACGGTTAAATCGCGGCCAGCCAAGGTTGGCGATCAGCTCACCGCGCGCAACTTCGGCACGGGCACGCGTGGCTTTTCGGCGTCGGAAGATGCAAGCGTAGCGGTCTGCGTTCTCCCAGGGACAGAATTGTCCTTTGCCAGGGAAGTTACATGTCCGCCAACTAGTCTCCTGGGGTGGCGCGATAAAGTCATTAAGCACAAGACCGTCATCTTTCAGCAAGTCAACAAAGAAAAGGCTGCCGCGCATCATGATGCGCTGGAGTTCCCTGATGGCCAGATCGTACTCCTCATTCACTTAAATGAGGGCCACCAGGCTACCATTCTTCAATTGCCGGCAGAACCAAAGACTGAAGTGGAAGCTGAGACGCAAAAACGCGTAGCGTGGGCTGATCGTCACCACAAAAACTGACGTCGTGGCCGCTTCTTCTTTCGGACGGCCACGTCGCTGGTTTATTCCCGGGTCGCTCGCCGACCTGCAGGTGAGGCCAACATGCACAGACTTGCCGTTTGGTTGGTCGTGGTGCTGTACCTAGGTACGTCCGTTCAGGAGTGCGTGTTCGCACGCGACGACGGACGTTTCGCCAATTCCGCGCTCAAGCAGTGGTTTGACCAACTCGCCAGCGGAAGAGGCCTGTGCTGCTCATTCGCCGATGGCGTCAGCGTGCAAGGTGTGGACTGGGACGCGCAGGATGGCCATTATCATGTGCGGCTTCACGGGCAGTGGATTGCCGTGCCTGATGAAGCGGTAGTAACCGTGCCCAACCGCTTTGGACCGGCTGTGGTATGGCCATATCAAGATGCCAATGGCATAATTCAAATTCGCTGTTTTTATGCCGGGCGCAGGCACCTAGTCCGAACCGACTTGCTTCAACGTCTGCTATCTGTTCGCTATGGGGTAGTAAAGGACCTAACCCGGACATCGAATTTCGATAGAGATTGACCCATGTTGGAAGTCAAGTGGTGCGCTCTTTCGCCCCTTAGCTCGGAGTTTGTCGCGTTCGTTGCGCAGCATCAGTTACGATCTGATAAGCCTCGCGCAGTCGTGGCTTGGACTTCGAGACATCATCGCCCACGCTCGACAATATGCGCATCATTTTTGCCTGCTCATCCTTTGGCAAGCTGATAAGCTCGCCGCCGGCAGCAGCCCAGGCCTTTCGCTGATCGTGGTACATTTTGAGTGCCGGTGCATTGATGGCCAGCGACTCTGACCGGCCGTCGTGGTCAACCATCTGCTGCAAGTCCTTGGGTAACGTATCGTACCATTTCTGACTAACTTCAAAGATGATGAAGATAGCCGGCTGATTTGTCTCTACCACATACTTGGCGGCATCGTGGAATTTCATGTTGACAAAGACACCTATGCCGGCAACAGCGCCGTCGATCGCCCCCTGCTGGAGAGCCGGCAGAACGTCACCAAGAGTCATCGCTACTGGTGTGGCGCCGAGCCGCTCAAAAGCCGCGGTCTGGAACTGCGAGGCAAAGATCCGAATCTTCTTCCCTTTGAAGTCAGCGAGGTGTCGGATTGGCGTTTTCGATATGATGCAGGACGGTTGGGCAATGTAGAGGCCGGCGCCATGGAGACCTTTATTAGCGCCGAGGCCACACTGCTGGCCGCACATTTCGGGTCAAGCCTCGCCATCATGATGATCTTCGGCACCTGGATCGGCTGCATGGAGCGCATTATTTGCGCGATAGTTGCTTCGAAGGCACAGCGCTAATTCGTAAAGGGAAGCCGATGCACGGTTGCGCGCCGCGGTACTCGCTGTGTTTCGCGTTATTGTCGCAACTTTCCGCGTTCGCGAAGTGGGCTCCAACCGGCTCCCGCAAGAGCTAATTGGCTGAACTGCCATAAAGACGCGAATGGCCCAGTGCGTCGGATATTGCAGCGCAAGCAAATGTCGGCGTTCAGGGTAATAGCGGAAGTCGCCACCGCATGGCTCAAACGACGCGATTGACCCAAGGCGGAAGTCGAGCGCCCAGAATTGCTGTATTGCATAACGTCGCGTCCGCCGCGATGTGCAATCCCTTCTAGATCTTCTCAAAGTGTATCTGGTCGGCCACGGCCGTCCATTTGGCGATGTCAGATTCGATGCGCTGCTTGAATTCTTCCGGACTGCACGGCGCCGGCTCGTTGCCGAAGGCGTGCAGCCGATCGATGTTCGCCGGCTCCATGATGACGCGCGCGACTTCGCTGTTGAGCCGACTGACGACCGGCGCCGGAAGGCCCGCGGGCGCGATCAAGCCCTGCCAGCCGCTGACGTCAAAACCCGCAACACCGGACTCCGTCAAGCTCGGCGTATCAGGCAGGACGAAATAATGCTTAGTGCTCGAAATTGCGAGAGCGCGCAGCCTGCCATCACGGATGAACTCCATCATGCTGGCCGGTGGGTCCATCATAAAATCGAGCCGGCCGGCAATGAGTTCGGTCACCGCCGGCGCGCTGCCACGGAATGGGATGTGCTGCACGTTGATCTTGGTTTGCAGCGCGAGCAGCTCGATGGCGAGATGGGGGCCGGAGCCGGTGCCTGGAGTTCCGTAAGTGAGCGGTGTCGCGCGTGTCCGTCCGAGATCGATTAGTTCGGCAACACTCTTGATGCCGGTCTCGCTGGGGACCGACAACACGTAGGGATAGGTCGATGCCAGCGTGATCATGGTGAAATCGTCAACGGGACGGAACGGCAGCTTGGCGAACGTCACCGCCGTTGTCGGGTGGCCGGATGGGATCACCATCAGCGTGTAGCCGTCAGGCGCGGCACGCGCGACCTGAGCCGCCGCGGTGGTGCCGGACGCGCCCGGCCGGGCCTCGACGATGACCGATTGGCCGAGCGCCTTAGACAGGCCGTCGGCGATGATGCGGGCAACAACGTCTGAGGGACCGCCCGGCGGGAACCCATGAATGATGGTGATGGTGCGCGCTGGCCATCCGGCCTGCGCCCGCGCCCTGGTAACCGCGAGACCACCGAGACCGCCAACCAGGGCACGTCGCGTAAGTGCGGTCATGGCGCTTCCCCTTTGGCTGCCCTCGAGCATGCGATAATATACTCTGTACTGACAATGGAGGTTGACATGGTTCGACTTTTACTCGCCGGAATAGCATTTACTCTGTTGGCAGCAATGCCGAGTGCCCGTGCCGCCGGCGTTGAGCAGCTGGAGGCGAACAAAAAGACGGTGGCTGCATTCGAAGATGCCGCACTCAATCAGAAGGATTTCGCCGCGGCCTCGAAATACCTCGGACCGCGATACACCCAGCACAATCCGAACGCTGCCGACGGGCCGGAGGGCCTCAAGGGCTACATTGCGTTCCTGAAGGACAAGTTCCCGAACAACCACACCGAGATCAAGCGCATCTTCGCCGATGGCGATTATGTGATCGCACATGATCACGCCGTCCGCGAGCCGGGCACGCGCGGGTTTGCCATTGTCAATATCTACAAGCTTGAGAACGCCAAGGTGGTCGAACACTGGGACGTCATTCAACCGATCCCGGAGAACGCCGCAAACAACAACGGAATGTTTTAGGTCGCGCCGACGAGGTGATCGAATAGGCGTCTTTGCTGCAACGCCGTAGGTCTCTTATGGCCCGGAACGTCGTTTGCTGCGAGACAGCATTACGTCTGGAATTGGGGGTCAAGCCGACATCACGCGGACATCGCCGAAACGACGCGGATGACCCATAACGGACCTGCGTTTCAACCAGTCGATCTGATGAATCTCGCCCACTGTTGCTAAAAGGCCATAGGCAAGCACAAGGCGGCGATCTATTGTTCGGCGTTGCTGATTGGTGTTTTCGGGGGCGAAAATGAAAAAGTGCACCATCGCTGCAATTGCGTTTGCATTGGGTATTCAGTCCGCGGGCCAGGCGGTCGCCGCCGACATGGCGGTCAAAGCGCCGCCCATCTATCCGGCGCCGGTGGAAGCATCCTATGATTGGTCAGGGATTTACGTCGGCGGCAACGCGGGCGGCGGGTGGGGCAATAATTGCTGGACCTTCGTTGATACGATTCCGGCCGGAAGTGTCTCAGCTGGCAAGTTCGACGGTTGCTATGGTACCAGTGGCGGGATTGCAGGTGGTCAGATCGGCGCGAGTTTGCAACGCGGCACATGGGTATTCGGCGTGGAGTTCAGCGGAGATTGGGCCAATCTGACGGGATCGCGCAACAGTCCGATCACGGCTACTAATGACCTGATTTCCACAAAGGTCACTTCGACGGAGTTGCTGACCGGGCGCATCGGCTACGCTTGGAACAATCTTCAGATTTACGCGGAGGGTGGCGGCGCCTGGGTGAATGAAGACTATGCGCGCGCGTTAGGCGTCGCAGCCTTTGGCTTTCCCGCCGGCACTACGTTTTCAACCACTAGCGAGACGCGTGGAGGCTGGGCGATTGGCGGGGGTCTCGAATACGGTTTTGCACCAAATTGGTCGGTGGGTCTGGAGTATGATTATCTCGGTCTTGGTACCGGCGAGTGGTATTCCCGACTAATGCGGCTGGGATAGCAATGGGATTTTCGCCGGCGTTTCTACAAGATATTCAACAGAACGTTAACCTGTTAGAGGTGCGGCTGAATTATCGTTTCGGCGCAGGACTACTCACAGCGAGCCATTGAACGGCGCCGATGGATTGGCAGCGTCTGACGAACTTGGAAACTGCTCGGTCCCTTGGTATCGATGTCCCTCCAACCTTGCTGGCGCGCGCCGACGAGGTGATCGAATAAAATGCCCATTTTGCTGCAGCGCACTTTGGTCGCTTATGGCCCATTTCGACGGTTGACTGCGCCTCGTCTCATGTCCGCGATGGGGAGGATTCTGTTGAAAAAGTCAGAGTGTCGGCTCAGTCAAATTTTTTGAGCGTCGTGGGTGCGGTTTTGAGATGCGGACGCGGGGGGCCTCATCATCCACCTCAAAATCAGCGGAGCGAGTTCTAAATCGATCTGCGCCGGTAACTAGCGTCAATCGAAGATATCGTTCGTATTTTGGTAGTTTTGCAACGACTTTAGACTTGCGACTTTTTCAACAGAATCGGGAGATGATCGGACATAACGCGGACATCGGATTTCGGTAGAAAGTGACCCGATTCGGACTTCGACTATCCAAGTTTGCTGTGATGCACAACGCCGCTCTCGCTGCTAAGCTGTAGCCTCGTCTCGGGGGGCGCATGAGGCGGCGAGATTTCATTACATTGCTCGGCGGCGCGGCGGCTTGGCCGGTCGTCGCGTGGGCGCAGCAAGCGAGGCATGTGCCGATTGTCGGCTATGTCGCGCCGACAAATCCTCTGACCCCAAGCCGGAGTACGGACGCATTTTTGCAGCGGCTGCGCGAACTAGGCTGGATCGACGGCCAAACAATCGCAATCGAGTCTCGTTGGTCGGCCGGACGCCCCGAACGTCTCGACGAGATTGCCGCGGAGTTCGTCCGGCTCAAAGTCGACCTGATCGTCACGTCATCAACTAATGACTCCATCGTAATGAAGCAGGTGGCACCGCAAATCCCGATGGTCTTTGCAGTGTCAGGCGATCCGGTTGGCTTCGGCTTGGTCGCAAGTCTGGCGCGGCCGGGCGGCAATGTTACCGGCCTTTCGCTTCAGTCGCCCGATTCAGCCGGTAAGCGGGTCCAATTGTTGCGTGAGATCGTCCCTAGTCTCCATCGGTTGGCGATCCTAGCCAATCCCGGCAGTCCCAGCGCTATGCTCGAGGTGAGCGACGTTCAGGCCTCGGCTCGGACGTTCGGCCTCGACGTTACAACCTCGGAGATGCGCCAAACCGCGGACGTCAATTCTACGTTCGAGCTGCTCAAGAGCCGGGCGGATGCGCTGTACGTCGTTGCCGACCCGCTTGTGAACACGAACCGGATACTTATCGGCACGTTGGCGCTCGGAGCGCGACTGCCGATGACGTGCGGGTTTCGAGAACTCGTGGAAGCGGGATGCCTGATGTCCTATGGACCAAACCTCCCCGACCTGTACCGTCGCGCCGCTGAGTTCGCCGACAAGATTTTGCGTGGGGCGAGACCGAGCGATATCCCAGTCGAGCAGCCCACGAAATTTGATCTGGTCATCAATCTCACGACCGCCAAGGCGCTCGACTTGCGAGTGCCAGATCAATTGCTCGCTATCGCAAATGAGGTGATCGAATAAGTGCTGTTTTGCCCACGAAATTGCTGCGTGTGCTCAGGTCTCAAAGTGGTCCGAAACCGAAGTGCCACGACGTCCGCGATTTGGTCGCGATCGGGGGGAAAACAGACACAACTCGGAAATTGCAGAAGTGAAGCAGTTGACCCAACCCGGAAGTCGAGCGGTCGGATTTGCTGTGACGCACAATAGCTTCCCTTCGATGTGGTAGACTGTTGTCCTCGGACTTGGGTGGGCTCATGAGGCGGCGCGAGTTCATGTCGCCTTTGGCAACAACGTTTTCGACAGTTGCAACGGATGGGGCATGTCGGGACTTATCAAACCGAACTGTGAACTGACGGTTGGTGAGATCGCGACATTGACGCGCGCCAAGCTGCACGACGGTGACCCCCCCGACCGCCGCATCGACAATATCGCACCGCTCGATACCGCCGGCCCTTCCGATATCACTTTTCTTGACAAACCGAAGTATGTCGATGCGCTCGCTAACACCCGCGCCGGCGCGTGTCTAATCGCGCCGCGCTTTACGGCGTCTGCGCCGCGCGGTCTCGCACTTCTAGAGACGCCGCATCCTTTCCCGGCCTTCGTCGCGGTCGCCCGTAAGCTCTTCCCGGAGATGCTGCGACCGTCGTCCCTGTTCGATACCAAGCATCGCGCTGCGAGCACCCAGGTGCATCCGACGGCCCGGCTTGAGGCCGGCGTGACCGTCGATCCACTCGCGGTGATCGGACCGCACGCCGAAGTCGGCGCCGGCACCTTGATCGGCGTTCGCACAGTGATAGGACCCAATGTCTGCATCGGCCGCGATTGCTCGATTGGTCCAGACGCCACGATCCTGCATGCACTGATCGGCGACCGCGTCATCATCCATCCCGGCGTTCGCATTGGGCAGGACGGCTTCGGCTATCTACCGTCGCCGCAGGGACACCCGAAAATCCCGCAAACCCGACGGGCCATCATTCAGGACGATGTCGAAATCGGCGCCAACACGACCATCGACCGCGGCGCCACTCGCGATACGGTGATCGGCGAAGGCACTAAGATCGACAATCTCGTGCAGATCGGACACAACTGCTCGATCGGCCGCCATTGCTTGATTGTCTCGCAGGTCGGGATATCGGGGAGCGTTGATGTAGGTGATTTCGCGGTGCTGACGGGACAGGTCGGCATTGCCGATCATCTGACAATTGGCGCCGGTGCAATTCTAGGCGGGCGCGCTGGTGTTATGACGAACGTTCCTGCCGGCGCGCGCTGGGCCGGCACACCCGCGGAGCCGGCTACCGATTGGAAACGGGGCGTTGCCCTGTTGCGGCGTCTCGCGCGGCGTAGGAATGGGTCCGACGAGACAGGAGAGTGAACGACGAAAGCGCTGGCACCGCCGGGCGCGAACGATATGGCATTTTGGCCCATCGCGACGGTTATTGCAGCGCAAGCAAATATGGGCGTTCAGGGTAATAGCGGAAGTCGCCACGAAATCGCTCAAACAGCGCAAATTGACCAAAACCGGTCGAGAGAAATTAAATCGATGCTGAACTGATTCAGGCTTTCGGGTATTCTTGTCGTTGCACCGCTGCTACGAAATGGAGCATTCCCCATGGACGAATCCACTGCTGCCAACCTCGATCAGACTGATCAGGATTTCTTCGCCCACGAAGTTCCCGACGAGATCGTGGAAGGTGCAGCGGGACGCACGAAAGAGGCACTTAACATTTGCCGCATGACCTTCGGCGGCTTTCCATCAACGACCGCCACATGCTGCGGCCCGGGATGACGGCTCGCAAATCTCGCAGTTGGTTTGCATGGCCGCAATTGGCTCTTCGCGTCGCTTAGTGCGACATGGCGATATGTTGGCGATCGGGGGCTAAGCGGACGTGGTACTGCCACGCTCGCAGTCGCCTCAAATACGAACCCGCCCGAGGGAGAGTCTCGGGCGGGGGCGACAATTGAAAAAAGGGCCTTGGGGGAAGGCGCGATCACGCGTCGTAAAGGCTGTGCTCGTAATAGCGATAGAGTGGACTGTTCTTCTCGGGGAATGTCTTGAACCATTGGGCTAACCGCTTTCCGATTTGTTTCGTGGCAGCCATGGCAACCTCCTGAACTTCACGGTCATACAGTATCGGACCCGTCGCGGCGCGAAGTGACCGCCGTCACAATTTCGTACTTTCTAAATACCCGCCGCCACGCAGACTTTGCTGGCCTGTCGGCTGTTGGGACATAAACGGACCTAGCCCGGGCCGCCAATTTTGAACAGATTGACCCAAACCGACCTAATCGACCCTTATCGGCATCGTTCATTTTTTTGCTAAGCTCGTCTTCAACTTGTTCGGGATGAAAGAGTTGGAATATGAACGCCGCGCCTATGCCGGGAGTGTCTCTAAAGGTCTTGCAACAGATGGATGGCCCGATGCCGGGCTATGCGACCGTGATTGTTGAATTGAAGGTTGCCGCGGGAACCGTGGTCGGACGACACAGTCATCCAGGCATCGAAACAACGTATGTGGTGGAAGGCTATGCCGAAGTCATCGTGGATCACCAGCCAAGTCGTGTTGTTCATGCCGGGGAAGCGTTTCAGGTGCCACCGAATACGGTTCACAGCGCAAAAGTCGGCGACAAGGCCGCGAAGGCTTGTTCAACTTTGGTTGTCGAAAAGGGAAAGCCTCTTGTTATGCCCGCCTAACGAGGCTGCGACGTATTCGGAGGTACCGGACTAACGACATGTGCGTTAGCGCCCTAAACCGCAGCGCCGAGCCGTCCGCGATTGGTCGTTATCGGGGACTAAGCGGACCTAGGGCGGACATCGCAGAAGTGAAGCGGTTGACCCATTTCGGAAGTGTAGTGTGCATCGCAGCAGTCGAGACAATATGGAGTTTAGCGGATGCGAGGAGCGATCGCTGTCGACCAATGCCCGGTTGCGAAATGCCCGCTGACCAACTGCTCACCTCCTGGCTCGAAATGGAGGATTATCAACTGCGCTTAATCCTGAGTTCTTTCGTATAACCGCACTCGTTTCAAGCAAGACACGCTCGCTTGGCAGTGTCTGAGCAAAATTGCTCACCTTAGACCGGCGTAGCGGCGAGTACTGGTCAAGAAGGAAATCGGTCCGGGACTGTCTGCATCGCCCCTCACGTTACCTGCCACAATGCCGCAGGGAACAATGCATTAGCGACGCCGTTATCCTTGACCCAACAAACAGTGTGGATACCGAAGGATCGCCGACAAAACTAGCCGGCTAAAGTGCAAAACGCGATTGGTGGGTTAGAGGATGTGGTGCGCGGTAGAGAACGTTAGCACCGTCAAAGGAGACTTTCCATGGAATTGATCCTGATTATCGTTGTACTAGTGCTGCTGTTTGGCGGCGGCGGCCACTACTTTGGTCACAGCCGAGGGTATTGGTGATCGGTAGCCCGCCTGGCGCTTTGGTGGCGCGCGTTTTCGCATTATCCCCGAACAATTGAAACTGACCGACCACAAACCTTCACCTGCCAACAGCGAAGGGGGGATGGGCAAGGCAAAGCCCTCCCAGCGCGCAGCAGCAATGCCGACGGAACCTCGTAGCCAGGTTACGGAGTGAAAGCCATGCGCTATTCTCAGCTTACCGGCGAGCAAATTTTAAAAGCACTTTCGGTACAACGCCATGGTGCCGACGGGACTATTCATCCAGTCGCTGAATGAGATGATCGACGATCAAGAGAAGAGTCTGACGGCCATCGGCAATCGAGTGCCGAACATCATCCTGATGGCGCTGTATGGCGTCGCCATCTTTGCCGGTGCCATCTCGGGCTATGGATCAGGCCTTGAGGTACAGCGTGCGCGACTACCGATTTATGCGATGGCGTTCCTGGTCGCCACCATAATCCTTCTGATCCAGGATCTCGATAGACCGAGTGCCGGCTTCATCAAGCTCAGCCAGCAGCCAATGCTCGATACAGCCGGTAGCATTTCAGGCTTTCCGGATTAGGGTCTGTACTCAATAAGGATTCCAGCGCGGCGTGAGTTGTGATTCAAGGTTTCCGAATCGAGGAGGCCTTGATGAGGAAGCAACTCTATTGGCTGGATGATGCGCAGTGGAAGCGGATTAAACCCCTCTTGCCGCAGGGTCGGCGTGGAGCCCATCGTGTCGATGATCG
Organism: uncultured Alphaproteobacteria bacterium; assembly: GCA_963731805.1. Classification (GTDB taxonomy): domain Bacteria; phylum Pseudomonadota; class Alphaproteobacteria; order Rhizobiales; family Xanthobacteraceae; genus BOG-931. Next base: position 59,589 of record CAVSWY010000014.1, on the reverse strand, counting down.
GCGCGTTATCAGCGGGATCATGCACATGCTGCGCTCGGGCGCGCGTTGGCGGGATTGCCCAACGGACTACGGCCCCTACACGACGGTCTACAATCGCTTCAACCGTTGGAGCCGACAGGGCATCTGGAGCGATATTTTCTACGCGCTGACGGGGTCGACCGGCATGGTGGGGACGATGTCGATCGACAGCACACACATCAAGGCGCATCGCTCGGCTGCGGGCGCAAAAGGGGGGCCTTCCAGCACGCGATCGGTCGCTCGCGCGGCGGCCGCACGACCAAAATCCATGCGTTGACTGACGATCAGGGACGGCCACTCTCATTCTTGATCACACCCGGTAACAGCCACGATCTCGCTGGCGCCCAAGAACTCTTGGCCACCGCCCGGTTGCCTCGTCGCCTGCTGGCCGATCGTGCCTACGACGCAAGAAGCCTGCGCGACTGGCTTGCAGAACGCCGGGTCAAAGCTGTCATCCCGCCAAACCCGACCCGCAAGCATCCGCATTCCTACGATCCGAAGGCCTACAAGCTGCGCAATCTCATCGAACGCATGTTCTGCCAACTCAAGGACTTCAGGCGCATCGCAACGCGCTATGACAAACGAGCCGACATTTATCTTTCTGCCATCCACTTGGCAGCCGCCCTCACTTGGTGGATCAATTAAGTCCGGACCCTAGTCTCACCGCCGTGACGCGTTCGCTAACGACTTTAGAGGCAGTCGCAATAAGTCCTCTAATAGTCCCTTGCAAGGGCTCGCTACGCCGCAGCGGAATGTCCAGTATTGGCCGATTCTGTTGAAAAAGTCGCAAGTCTAAAGTCGTTGTAAATCCGCCAAAATACGAACGACATCTTTGATTGACGCTAATTACCGCTGCAGATCGATTTAGAACGCGCTCCGTTGAGTCTGATGTGGATGGCGAGGCCCCCCGCGTCCGCATCTGAAAACCGCACCCACGACGCTGAAAAAATCGGGCTGAGTCGATACTCCGACTTTTTCAACAGAATCGGCCCATCGCGACACTTACCGCACTGCAATCGAATGTCGGCTTTTGAGGGAAGAGCGGAAGTCGCTTTCGTAATGCAGTCCGTGACGTCTGCTACGAGTAGTCGTATTGGCCGGAGACGCCACCAAAAGCCGACATTCTGTTGCGCCGCACTAAGCGACGCTAAGGGCCAGCAGCGGACTCGTGCACTGCGGCGATTAGTATAATAGGCGGGCGCCCGCGGACAGGGCACCCGCCATGTGAATGTTCAAACTAATTCCGTGAAGTAGAACACCTCGTGACGAGCCGACGGACCCTTGCCGGTGATCAAGTCCAGCTGGTTGTAGCTGTCGAGGTGGTTTTTGTAGGTGCGGTCGCCCATCTGCTTGCCCTTAAGCAGCTCCTCCTTGATGTTTGGATTGCCTGCGGCGGCCACGAAGGTCGGGAACCAGTCGAGCCCGGAGATTATGCCGTTCTCGATCGTGCCGGCCGGCACGTGGCCTGGCCAGCGGATCATCGCGGGGCAACGGAACCCGCCTTCATAGCCCGTGCCCTTGGCTCCATAGAACGGGGTTATTCCGCCATCGGGCCAGGTGAAGGTTTCGGTGCCATTGTCGGTAGTGAACATGACGATGGTGTTGTCGTCCAATCCATTGTCCTTGAGGTATTTCATGACGGAGCCGACGATATCGTCGAGCTGCGCCATGCCGGCTTCCTCAATGGTCCAACCGTTCTTCGAGTTGCGCAGCGCTTCGTATTTCGGCGACAAGTGAGTGGTGACGTGCATGCGCGTCGGTTATGCGGCAGCGCACCCGGATAATCCTTCGCGTCGGGAAAGCGCGCGAGAACAGTTGGCTCGCCGTCTACAGCGGATGGTCTTGCTGTCGATTGTGTTCGACACGTCGTTCAGACCAAAATCGGGGCGAAAGCCGCCGCCTAGCCTTCCTAACGCGGCCCGTGATGCGGGCATTCATCGAGGCCGCTGCAGAACGCGATGGTCAGGCTTGCGGTCCGGTCTTTCACCATCGCGGCGGCGAGCTCCAAGGCTGCGTCGGAAATCTCTTCGCCGAAGATGTCGTGATCTTCCCCGTCGCGAATGCTGGTCGAACTCGTCATGGCGTCCCCCACAGAACCCCAGAAACAGCCGAGCGCATCACACCCTGTAGTTGCGGTCAAGGCGACACAAATGCCGGTGCCGGCGCCACTCGCAAATTGAGGCATTGCCCGATCGCCGTAGTCGGGCTGCTGCGCGCCTGCGAACAGGTTTGATATTCAATTGCGCGCGAGCGCGCCTTCGATAATGCCGCGGCATAGGATCAATTCGTGGAGCGCGGATTGCAGCTTGTGCCGCGCCTCCTCGGCGATGCGCCGCGGCGCTGGCGCCGACGCCTCCACAACTGGCGCGCCTTCCAGTCTCGGTTCGCGCCGCTCATCGGCAACGGCAAACAGATTCGGCTCCAACCGCTGTTCGGCTGATTCCGCGGCGACGGCCTCGTCCGCTTCGTCTTCGGCCGTTGCCTCCGACGGCTCGACGTCGACGCGCCAGACCGTTTGCACCACCGTGATGCCTTGCTCGCGCAAAATGCGCTGCACGCCGCGGATGGTGTAGCCTTCGCCATAGAGCAGATGGCGGATGCCGCGCAACAGATCGACGTCGTCGGGCCGGTAATAGCGCCGGCCGCCGCCGCGCTTCATTGGGCGGATTTGCGGAAACCGGCTTTCCCAGAAGCGCAGCACATGCTGCGGCACGTCGATCTCGTCAGCGACTTCACTGATGGTGCGGAACGCGTCCGGCGCTTTTTCCACCGATGACCCCCGAAAGCAGACTTAATCGGCAAGCCGTACGCAGCCGGTAATCGCTGCTCAGCTTGAGGAGGGTTCACCGCTGCCGTCACTCTCAGCATTGATACGCTGCTTGAGAATGGCGGATGGCTTGAACACCATGACCCGCCGCGGTGAGATCGGCACTTCCTTGCCGGTCTTCGGATTGCGGCCGATGCGCTGGCCTTTCTTGCGCACGACGAACGAACCGAATGACGACAATTTCACAGTTTCGCCGCGTTCAAGGCAGTCGGTGATCTCCTTGAGCACCAGCTCTACCAGAGTCGCGGATTCCGTGCGCGACAGTCCAACCTTTTGATAGACCGCCTCACACAAATCTGCCCGTGTGACCGTCTTTCCCGCCATCGCCAGCCCCGAGCACGGCGATCGATCGAACGTCGATCAAGATATCGTGCTGAATTATCAAGGATATTAGCTTCTTGCCGGACGAGTCAACGGGGCAAAGCGGGGATTGCGGCCGCTTACCAGCGCACCAGCGCGGCGCCCCAGGTGAAGCCTCCGCCCATGGCCTCGAATAAGAGGAGATCGCCGCGTTTGATGCGGCGGTCGGCCACCGCATCGGCGAGCGCCAGCGGAATTGAGGCAGCCGAGGTATTGCCGTGGCGATCGACGGTGGTGACGATCTTGCCTGGCGGAATGCCGAGTTTATGGGCCGAACCGTCGATAATCCGCTTATTGGCCTGGTGCGGGATGAACCAGTCGACGTCGGCGGCGGTATAGCCCGTGATTTTGAAGGCATCCTCGACCACGTCCGTGATCATGGCGACGGCATGGCGGAACACTTCGCGGCCTTCCATGCGAAGATGGCCGACGGTGCCGGTCGATGACGGCCCGCCGTCGACATAGAGCTTCGATTTATGGCGGCCGTCGGAGCGGAGCCGCACGGTGAGCACGCCGCGATCCTCCTTCGTGCCCGGCTGCTCCTGCGCGTCGAGCACCACCGCGCCGGCGCCGTCGCCGAACAGCACGCAGGTGCCGCGGTCGGTCCAGTCGAGAATGCGCGAAAACGTCTCAGAGCCGATCAAGAGCGCGCGCGAGAACGCGCCGGTGCGAAGCAGCGCGTCCACCGTCGCCAGGCCATAGACGAAGCCGGAACACACCGCCTGCAGATCGAAGGCCGCGCCATGGGTGATGCCGAGATCGGCCTGCACCGCAACCGCGCTCGCGGGAAAGGTATTGTCGGGCGTCGAGGTCGCCAGCACGATGAGGTCGATCGACTGCGCATCCACATGCGCATGCGCGAGCGCGGCCTGCGCCGCGCGCACCGCCATTTGCGAGGTCACTTCGCCGGGCGCGGCGATGCGGCGCTCGTGAATGCCGGTGCGCTGGACGATCCATTCGTCCGAGGTGTCGATCTTGCGGGCGATCTCTTCGTTGGTGAGAACCTTGCTCGGCAGATAGCTGCCGCAGCCGAGCATAACCGAGCGCTTGATTGTCACGAGGCCGCTCCGCCGACGACCTGCTGCGGAGGCTTGTGGAAATGCTCAAGCGCGGTGCGGATTTTCGTCAAGAGCTCGTCTTGCACGACGCCGTGGCCGAGCTCGATGGCCGCCGCAAAACCTTCGGCATCGGCGCCGCCGTGACTCTTGATAACGATGCCGTTGAGCCCGAGGAAGACACCGCCATTGGCGCGGCGCGGATCCATGCGCTCACGCAAGCTTTGGAATGCCGACCGCGCGAAAAGATAGCCGACGCGGGCACTCCACGAACTGTTCATCGCTCGCTTGAGATATTCGCCGAGCTGGCGCGCCGTCCCCTCCGCGGTCTTGAGCGCGATATTGCCGGCAAAGCCCTCGGTGACCACGACGTCGACCTTGCCGCGGCCGATGTCGTCGCCTTCGACGAAACCATGATAGTCGAGACCGGGTACGTCTTCTTCACGCAGGATGCGGCCGGCCTCGCGGACCTGTTCGAGACCCTTGGCCTCTTCGACGCCGATATTGAGAAGTCCCACGCTCGGCCGCGGCAGGCCGAACAGGATCCGCGCGGTGGCCGCACCCATGACCGCGAGATCGACGAGGTGCTCGGCGTCGGCGCCAATCGTGGCGCCGACATCGAGTACGATCGACTCGCCGCGCAGCGTCGGCCACAGCGCCGCGATCGCCGGGCGCTCGATACCGGGCAGTGTCTTGAGATCGAACTTCGACATCGCCATCAGCGCGCCGGTATTGCCGGCGGACACCGCCATGTCGGCGTCGCCCTTCTTGACCGCATCGATGGTGAGCCACATCGACGATTTCCAGCGGCCGTAGCGCAGCGCCTGGCTCGGCTTGTCCTCCATGCGCACCGCGACGTCGGTATGGACGATCCGCGACGCCGCCTTGAGCTTGGCGTTCGCATCGACCAGCGGCGTCAGCTGCGCGGCGTTGCCGAAGAACAGGAACTCGCAGGCGGGGTGGCGCGCCAACGCCAAATCGGCGCCAGCGACGACCACGGCGGGGCCGTGGTCTCCCCCCATCGCATCGAGCGCAATGCGGACCTTGTCCGACATTCAATGACCCAGGTCCGAAAGGTGGAAATGCGACACCGGAATGAGAATAGCGGTTCGGCGCCCCGATTTGAAGCGCCGCGCCTAATTCTTCGCCAGCTTGGCCAAAGCGGCAAACGGCCCCTCTTCCGGCATGAGGCTTTGCGGCGGCTCGAAAACGGCGTCCGGCTTGCGCGGATAGGGATCGAGCCCGAGGATGAGAAACTCGACGGCGAGCGCGCCCAGATCGACGAAACCGCCGATCAGGGGCTCCGGATGATCGCCCCATTTGACGTCGCGCGGCTCTGTCTCCGCCTCTTCCTTCCGTGCAGGAGGCTCTTGCGGCACGAAGACGAGATCAATCGCCTCCTCGACCTCGTCGGTCAGCGGCTCGAGCGTAACGACGCAATTTTGGCCAACGGTCGCCGAGACGGCCCCGATAACATGGAGGCCGCCGGTACTATGCCGCTTCACGTCAAAGCTCGACTGCAGGCGCGGCAAATCGCGCAAACCGGCAATCCGCGCCACCGCCGCGCGCACGCCGGCATCGGCGACAAGATCGAGGTGCTGCCCCGTTTCGGGAACGTCATCCACCGCAACGGGAACCTGCCACGGCGGGGCAGGCAGTTTCTCGGAATTGGCCTTAGGCATGATTGATAGCTTCTGCGATCGGTTGCGGAAAAATGACCTCGCCGCGCAACAGCGGAGTGTCCTTCTGGCTTTCGAGCCGACGCCGCACGGCGCGGACGTATTGCGCCAACCGCGTCGCGCCATCGCCGGCGTCCATATCGGCAAAGATATTGCGTCGCAGCGCCTTCTCAAGCTCCCGCTCGTCGGTCGCGGCAAAAGCGGCGAGATAGGCCGCCTGCCGGCCGTAAAAGGCTTCGCCGAAGGCGCGCATCCGCTTCGGCACCGCGAGATCCCCTACCCCCATTTCGCGCAAGTTATCATCGAGGTCGCGGCAAAACGCGTCGAACAGCCGTTGCCCGATGCCGCGCCCGGTGTCGGCGTCGCGGCCAAGCCGATCGATCAAGAGCACCAGATGCAGCACAATCAAATCGAACCGGCCTTGAACGGTATCGGACACCCCATAGTCCCGGTAAAAGTCAGGATTGCGCGCCTGCGCCACGATCGCGCCATAGAGCTCGTCGATGCTGCGATCCTGGGAATGGGTGCGGAAAAGCCGCCAGATCATAAGGTTAACCGAGGCCGCGACAACCGGCGCCAACGCGGCCGATTGCCATTCTTGCGCTTTGGGGGTACGGCACGCGGCGGCTTTTCGCAAGTTAGGGACGAGGATGTGGGGCAATTTCGTGCGTAGCCAAGGCCGGCCGGTCACGGCGGCCTGCGCCATCGTTCTCGCACTCGCGCTCGCCAACTGCACCGGCGAAACATTCCAGCGCGGTTACGTGCTGCCCGAGGGGGCGCTCGAACAGATTCCACTCGGCGCATCGCAGGAACAGGTACTGCTGGTGCTCGGCACGCCCTCGACCGTCGCCACCGTCAGCGGCGAAGCGTTCTATTACATCTCGCAAAAGGCCGACCGCCCGATCTCGTTCCTGCAAGCCAAGGTGACCGATCAGCGCGTCATCGCCGTCTATTTCGACCAGGGCCGCAAAGTCCGCCGCGTCGCGGAATACGGCATGAAGGATGGTCATGTGTTCGACTTCGTCAGCCAGACCACCCCGACCGGCGGCAACGATCTCAGCGTCGTCACGACGATGATTCACAATATCGAGGGCAAGGGCAGTTAAGCCCCAACTCATCATTGTCATCGCCCGCGCAGGCGGGCGATCCAGTAAGCGTTGGCGCGCGAGTTAAACCCAATAATCCGCGATTACTGGATGCTCCGCTTTCGCGGAGCATGACAGCTGTACCACGTCAATGCGCCAGCACCGCCAGCAGCAACAGCGCCACGATATTGGTGATCTTGATCATCGGATTGACGGCGGGGCCCGCGGTGTCCTTGTACGGATCGCCGACGGTGTCGCCGGTCACCGCCGCCTTGTGCGCGTCGGAACCTTTGCCGCCGTAGTGGCCGTCCTCGATATATTTCTTGGCGTTGTCCCAGGCGCCGCCGCCCGAGGTCATCGAGATGGCGACGAATAGCCCGGTGACGATGACGCCGAGCAGCATCGCGCCGAGCGCCGAGAACGCCGCCGATTTGCCGGTCGCACCGCCGCCGGCGACGAAGTAGATGACGAAATAGACAAAGATCGGGGAGAGCACCGGCAAGAGCGACGGGATGATCATTTCCTTGATCGCCGCCTTGGTCAGCATGTCGACGGCGCGGCCGTAATCGGGCTTGTCCGTGCCCGCCATGATGCCGGGCCGCTCCTTGAATTGCCGCCGCACTTCCTCGACGATCGAAGACGCGGCGCGGCCGACCGCGGTCATGCCCATGGCGCCGAACAGATAAGGCAGCAAGCCGCCGAATAAGAGGCCCGCGACGACGTAAGGATTGTTCAGCGAGAAATCCGGCGCCACGCCCCGGAAATAAGGATGCTGCGCCGAACCGGCGATGAAGAATTTCAGATCTTCGTTATAGGCCGCGAACAGCACCAGCGCGCCGAGACCGGCCGAGCCGATGGCGTAGCCTTTGGTCACCGCCTTGGTGGTGTTACCGACGGCGTCGAGCGCGTCGGTCGATTTGCGCACCTCTTTCGGCAGACCGGCCATCTCGGCAATGCCGCCGGCATTGTCGGTGACCGGACCGAAGGCATCGAGCGCGACCACGATGCCGGCCAGCGCCAGCATGGTCGTCACCGCAATGGCGATGCCGAACAGGCCGGCCAGATTGTAGCTGACCAGGATGCCGGCGATGATGACGATCGCGGGCATCGCGGTCGATTCCATCGACACCGCCAGGCCCTGAATGACGTTGGTGCCGTGGCCGGTGACGGAAGCTTGCGCGATCGAACGCACCGGACGGTAATCGGTGCCGGTAAAATATTCGGTGATCCAGATGATCAGGCCGGTGACCGCCAGCCCGACGATGCCGCAGATATAGAGCGTCTCGCCGGAGTAGGCAACGCCCGGCAGCGGACCGAAACCGATCAGCTCATAGATCACGCCGGCAATGCCGATGAGCGAAAACACCGCCGTCGCCAGCATGCCTTTATAGAGCGCGCCCATGATCGACTGGCTGGCGCCGAGCTTGACGAAGAACGTGCCGAGGATGGACGCGATGATGCAGATGCCGCCGATCGACAGCGGCAGCAGCATCATTTTCAACAGCGCATCGGCGCCGGCGGTCCGGTAAAAGATCGCGGCGAGCACCATGGTGGCGACCGTCGTCACCGCGTAAGTCTCGAACAGGTCCGCGGCCATGCCGGCGCAGTCGCCGACATTGTCACCGACATTGTCGGCGATGGTGGCCGGGTTGCGTGGATCGTCCTCGGGAATGCCGGCCTCGACCTTGCCGACCAGATCGCCGCCGACGTCGGCGCCCTTGGTGAAAATGCCGCCGCCGAGACGGGCGAAGATCGAGATTAGCGACGCGCCGAAGCCGAGCGCGACCAGCGCATCGATCACCTCGCGATCGTTCGGCGCCAAATGCAGGGTGCCGATCAGGAAGCCGAAATAGAGCGTGACGCCAAGCAGCGCGAGGCCCGCCACCAGAAGCCCGGTGATGGCGCCGGCGCGGAAGGCGATTTCAAGCCCGGCCGCGAGCGAAGAGATCGCGGCCTGCGCGGTGCGCACATTGGCGCGCACCGAGACGTTCATGCCGATAAAGCCCGCGGAGCCGGACAGGATGGCGCCGACCGCAAAGCCGACCGCGACCAGCCAGCCAAGGAAATAGCCAAGGATGAGGAAGACCACGACGCCGACGCCGGCGATGGTCGAATATTGCCGCTTGAGATAGGCCTGCGCCCCTTCGCGCACGGCGGCGGCGATCTCCTGCATCTTTTCGCTGCCGGCGTCCGCCGCCAGGACCGAGCGCGTGGCCCAGATGGCGTACACGATCGCCAATGCGCCGCATAAAACGATGAGCCACAACGTATCCATCGATAATCCCCGGTCTATTGAGTGGGCCGAACGTCGCCGGCCCGGAAGAATGGGCGCCTCGCATACAACGGACAAATGGGAGGTGCAATTCGCCGCGGAGTTTGCATAAAATACCCCCTCACGCAACGTCGGGGGGCCGGCTTTTCCGGCGTTTTACCCATCCCCTCAAGGCCGTTGCCGCCATCGCGTCGCTCCCGGGCATCACAGGTGGTTGAGACGGTTGAGCCGGTCCCATTCCCGGTGCATCGTCTTCGGGGGCATCACAGGTGGTTGAGACGGTTGAGCCGGTCCCATTCCCGGTGCATCGTCTTCGGCATCACCATCCTGGGGCGCGAACCCCTTCTGAGGCGCCGAATCTTTTTCCAGCATGCCTCCGGATCGTCGCTGACGCATAGGCGGTGGCGGCGGCAGCGCTTGTCGGCGCAGTAGCGGAACGAGCCCAACAGATCGGCCTGCGCGCGCCAGATCAAACGAATGCGCGACCGCCACGGAATCTCAAGCCACTGTTCCAGCGTTAGCCGGCCGGGGAAGCTACGTTTGCCGTGGTGCATGGGTGCTCCTTTCATACGCTGCGTCATATCCGTCATCCTGACGCGCGAGCGCAGCGAGCCTCGAAGGAGACGGCCCGAGCGCCTCGGCCGTCGCCCTTCGAGGGCCGCTTCGCGGCCACCTCAGGGTGACGGGAAACAGGCAAGCCTCCCCATTCTCGCGATGCGGCTTCGCATCCGAGTCTTGCCACGCCACTGTAAGAAAGCCCGTCGTGCCTCCCCTAAAAGAAGGGAGGCGGAGCGCCGATGAGCGCATCCACTGGAGTCCGCCCCGCCGCAGAAAGAAAAGCCTGCCAGCGTATGCGGCGAGCACCATCGCTTCCTCCCGCGAACGGTGCGGGATCAAAGCGGCGGCGCCCTCGCCTTTCGGCGCCCCACCGCGGTCATACGCCGAGGGCCTGACCTCAACTCGGCTCCGGGCCGCGCTTCCTGGAACCACCGGATCCAAGCTGGCAGTCCGGTCACGCGCCGGACGGTCGATGCCCAAAGCCGCCCGGAACCACGGTGTACAGCCGCGCTTCCGGGAACCGCCCTCGTTCCACTTTCGAAAGTACCCTCGCGAAAGGCCCTCCGTGAACGAGATCGGGAGGATGTAATCGATATGGGGACAGATATCAAGGGCCTGTCGCAACAATAGGGACAGATTATCGGCCTAAGCCGCCGTGCGGACGATGCAACGCGGCTGCGGGAATGGTTTTTTTGGTCTGTGGATAGCAAGCGTCGCTGCTACGCGCGTTCGGCCCTGGTGTCGCGATCCTGCGCCATCCACGAACGGTACGGATGCTGCGCGAGCGTGCCGTTGTAATACTGCGTCTGCCCCGTCACTTCGTGAGCGATACCGGCGGCGAAAAACTGTCTCTGCGGATCGTATTTAGAGATCGCCGTCAGGCAGACGGCGGATTACGCTGCGCTCATCCGCACTGCCCTTTCAAAGCATCGGAAAGACTCCCAGGCGAATACCACCGAGGCTGCCCATGGCCATTCCGCAGTATTTTTCGCTGACTTATCCGCAAGCGCGCCGGAAGTTCCTCGAGGCCGCCCGCGCCGGCGGCGCCACGATCGAGAGCCACGTCAATCCCAACGCCAAGGGAACGACCGGCGAGGACCTCGTCACCGATGTGGCGCGCTTCGGCGACATGGCCGCGGAAAATCTTTTGATCATCTGCTCGGGCACCCACGGCAATGAAGGCTATTGCGGCTCCGGCTGCCAAATCGGCTTGATCGGCGAAGGCATCGTCGGAAGCCGGCCGCTCTCGGTGGCGGTTCTCCTGGTGCACGCCGTGAATCCTTATGGCTTTTCCCATATTCGTCGGGTCACCGAGGACAATGTCGATCTCAACCGCAACTTTCTCGATTTCTCCAAGCCGCCGCCCGACAACCCGCGCTACGCCGAGCTTGCCGATCTGTTGGTTCCGTCCGACTGGGACGGCCCCGGCCGCGCCACAGCCGACGCCGCGCTGGCCGCCTGGCGCGACACCAACGGCGGCATGCGGGCTTACCAGAGCGTGGTCGCAGGCGGCCAATACGCTTTTCCCGACGGCATGTTTTTTGGCGGGCAGCGCGCCGTTTGGTCGAACAAAACTTTCCGCGCCATTGTCGAGAAGCACGGCGCCGCGGCAAAGCGAGTCGGTGTGATGGATCTCCACGGCGGCCTCGGACCGCCAGGCTACGGCGAACCGATCTCCATCCTCGCACCCGGCGCGCCCGGCTTCGAGCGCGCGCGGGCGTGGTGGGGCCGCGACGTCACCTCGCTCGTCGCCGGCACCTCGACATCGTCTCGCGTCACCGGTCCGCTCATCGGCAGCATCGAGGAGAGCCTGCCCGGCGCCGAGACGACCGCGATCGGGCTCGAATTCGGCACCGTCGAATTGCTGCAAGTGCTGGACGCGCTTCGCGGCGACAACTGGCTTTACGCTCGCGGCCTGCAGTCGGGGCTCGGCCCGGTCTTGGCGCTTGCCCGCGCCATCAAAAAGAACATGCGCGATGCGCTTTACGTCGATACCGATGCCTGGAAGGAAAAGGTCTATGCGCGCACGGCGGACTTTACGGTGAAGGCATTTCGCGGGCTGACCGGCTAAGCAAGGTTTTGCTTGCGCCACGGTGTTCCCTGCGCGCGCTATCGAACGGCTGAGCGTTAAGGACGATCAGAGCGGTGGGCGTCTTTGTCGCATGACAGATATGCGAACTATTGCGCTGTCGCCGTGAACAAAGAAAAAGCTTTCATTGTGCAGCGCGCCTCGCATCGCTATGTAGGTGGGCGGACTGTTTCGAGGACCTGTCATGCCAATCAAGACCGCGATCTACGAGCCGCCCAAGGATGGCCTGCCCTATCTCATTGTCGCGTTTGAGCCCGACGGCGTGAAGGTTTCCGTCGTCAATTCCGAGCTTGAGGCGCGAACCATGGCCGCCGAACGGGCAATCCGGCGGAGGAGACAGGCCGTGGAAGAGAGCTCCGCGGCGTCCCCCTCGCATCCTGTATAGTCGCGCCTCGCATAAAGCGCCGAAAGCGCGAGCCGGGATTCGCCTAAAAAGCCCGGCCGGTTAGGTGATTTCAAATTCTCGGCAAGAGCTGGATTAGCGGCGGCCTGTCACACGGGCTTCATCCAGAGTCTTTCAGATACCAGGGAGCGCAGCCAGAGCTTCCCACGGCTATGGCTTCTCATCCAGCTCCCCAAATTTTTGCTCCCCGAAGTTTTGCTCCCATGAGTTTTGGCGAGGCCGTCGCCTCTGGATTTACGCATTATGCGCGTTTTTCCGGCCGGGCTTCGCGGCCGGAATTTTGGTTCTGGGTGCTGTTCGCCATGAGCGGCGCCGTTGTGGCCAATGGCATCGACGCCGCCATTTTCGTTTACCATCCCGGCATATCGCCGTTAAACAGCATTTTCACTCTGGTCACGCTTCTGCCGAGCTTTGCGGTGGCGGCGTGCCGGCTTCACGACGTCGATCGCTCCGGCTGGTGGCTGGTTCTCGCGGCCACAGGAATTGGGCTCATTGTGCTGATTTACTGGTTCAGCCAAGAGGGAACCACGAGCCCGAACACATTCGGCGCGCCGGCCATGACGGGCTCCCGCCCTCACCCGCAGCCGGACGACCTAGCCGGAATACGCGATTGGTGGGTTCCGCACGGTAGCCATTCCCCGGCGCCTTTTGACTTGCCTCAATGCCGGGCCGTCGCCGAACCGTCATGGTGTCGACATGGATACCAAAAGCCAACTCCCACCGCTGTGCCCGAATTGCGCCAGGCCGATGCGTTTCACGCGCCTTATACCGGCCATCGGCGCATTGCCCGAGCTCTATTCCTATTACTGCGATAGATGCGGTGAAGCGATAACCGAGGCGGGGGTGCCGGGAGAGCGCCGCGATCTATTGAGTTCCTTCGAGATAGGTCGCGCCGTTTCTCGGCCGAACTGACGGCCATCACGCGCAACCGAGGGATTCAATCCAGCGGCACCAGCGCCTTCTTGTTGTTTTCGGCAAAATCCGCCGGCACGTCGAACTTGCCGGTCTGCAGTTCGTAGCGGCAGCGCCAGCCATTCACTTCGCGGATTTGGCCGTGCTTCGCGTTGGGATCCAACTCGCCGGACAAGGTGATGACAATGTAGCGGCTGTCGGGCCAGCTCTCGCCTAGCGATTTGTAATTGTCGTCGACACCCTTCAACAAGTCAGCCGAGATATGCAGATTGGGTTTGGTGATTTTTCGCGATTCCGGACGGCTGTAGAAATAGGCCCAGGCCAGATCGCTGATCGGTTTTTTGGTCGCGGCAACGAAACCCGACGGACCTAAATGATACACGTAAAGATCGGCGTAGCCGGCGCCGGTCTTTTGCATGCGCACGACCCATTGCGAATTGTTGGTGAAGCGGAAGCCCGCGGCATAGTCGGCCGGCTTGGCATCGAGCAGGCTCAGCGCGCCCTGACGCCGCACCCAGATTTGCCAGGAATAGCCGTTGTCCGGGTCATCCTTGGCATATTGCTCGATTGTCGTGGCGCCGTCCGGCGAGGTCGCGGTGAAGCGCGTATCGATCTTGTAGTCGGCCGGCGGACCGGCAGTTTGCGCCGCCGCACCGGCGGCCCAAGCGATCATGAAGCCGATCAGCGATACTTTATATATCCAGCGCATGCGCCAAGCCCTTTTGTGTTTATGTCGCAGGTGGATTTGATCGCGTTCAATTGGGGCGAAGCAAACGCGCGAGGAAAGTGCGGCAATGCGTTCGCCTTTTAGCGGGGCGCTTCAACTGTGCCTCATCGACGGGCTTCACCCGCTTTTTATCATTCCCGCGGCGAGTGCGACTTTGGTCCAGCGGGCGATTTCGCTGTGCATGAAGGCTTTGAATTTGTCGGGGCCGGCGTCGAGCGGATCGTCGCCCTGCTTGCGCAGCGCGTCCATGGCCGCCGGCGTATGCATCGCCTGATGGGCCGCGGTTGCGAGTTTGTCGACGATCGGCCGCGGCGTGCCGGTGGGCGCGAAAAGACCGAACCACAGGCTGGTATCGACGCCGGGCAGTCCGGCTTCCGCCATGGTGGGCACGTCGGGCAGCGCGCCGGCGCGCTTGCCTGTGGTCGTCGCCAGCGCCCGAAGCTTGCCGGCCGCGATCAGACCGACGACGGTCGAGACCGGCGAGAAGGTCATCAGCGTGCGATCGGCGACGACATCCTCGACCGCCTGCGGGCTGCCTTGATAAGGCACTTGCGTCAGCTTGATGCCGGCCTGCTGCGCGAACAGCTCGCTGGCAAAATGCGGCATGCTGCCGATGACGTTTGAGTCGAGCGCCTGCTCCGGCTTTGCCTTGCAAAGCGCGACGAGCTCTTTGACGCTGTGGATGTCGCTCTTCGGATTAACGACCAGAATGATCGGCGCGTCTTGGATGAGCGCAACCGGCTCGAAATCCTTGATCAGATCGAGCGCCTTATTGGGATTGATGATCTGATTGGTGACGATCGACAAGGTGCCCAGAAATAGGGTGTAGCCGTCCTGGGGCGCATGCGCGACATATTCCGCGGCGATGCTCGAGCCGGCGCCCGGCTTGTTCTCGACCACGAGTTGCTGGCCGAGGATCGGTGAAGCGGCCTGGCCGAATACGCGGGCGACGACATCGGCGGCCGCCCCCGGGGTGAAGCCGATGATGACATGGATCGGCCGCGACGGATAGGCGTCCGCCGCGGCGGCGCGGCGCCCGAGCGACGGCAGCGCGGCGGCACCCGCCGCCAGATGCAAAAATTTGCGGCGCGGCAATATCATGACATTCCTCCCCCCGCTTCGCTTTCCGCAGACGCCGAGGCGTCCACGATCAGCTCAAATTTATTTTTCAGATTGCTCGCCCGCCGCGGGCACAATCGCCGCCTTTACTTCTCGCGGAACATCGGCACGTCCCGCAGGCGGCTCTCGGATAAAACTATCCGGTCGCCGATGGCCGCGGAAGAGGACGCCGGCGCCAAGCGCTATTATGACGCAAATACCATAAGCGAGCCGGCGTCATCGCCAGCCGAGCCCGGGGGCGACATGTTTGAGGATCGCCTCGATGACGTGGGCGTTATAGTCGACGCCGAGCTGATTAGGGACGGTCAGAAGCAGCGTATCGGCTTCGGCGATGGCTTCGTCGTTCTTCAGTTGCTCGACGAGGACGTCCGGCGCGGCGGCATAGCTGCGGCCAAAAATGGCGCGTTCGTTGCCGCCGAGATAGCCGATCGTATCCTCGTCCTCGCCGCCGCGCCCGAAATAAGCACGATCGCGGTCGTCGACCAGCGCGAAGATGCTGCGGCTGACCGACACCCGGGGCGCGCGCGCATGACCGGCCGCCTTCCAGGCCTCGCGGAAGATGCGGATCTGCGCAGCCTGCTGGACGTGGAACGGCCGTCCGCTCTCGTCAATTTTGAGCGTCGAGCTCTGCAGATTCATGCCGAGCTTGGCTGCCCACTCCGCCGTGGCGTCGGTCCCGGCGCCCCACCAGATTCGCTCGCGCAGGCCCTCCGAATACGGCTCGACGCGCAACGGGCCGGGCGGATTTGGGAACATCGGCCGTGGGTTTGGCCGCGCGAAGCCCTCACCGCGCAGCACATCGAGCAGCACCTCGGTGTGGCGTCTCGCCATGTCGGGATCTGTCTTGCCCTCCTCCGGCGCGTAACCGAAGTAGCGCCAGCCGTCGATCACCTGCTCCGGCGAACCGCGGCTGATGCCGAGCTGCAGGCGTCCGCCGGCGATGAGGTCGGCCGCGCCGGCGTCTTCCGCCATGTACAGAGGGTTCTCATAGCGCATGTCGATGACGGCGGTGCCGATCTCAATGCGCTGCGTCTTGGCGCCAACGGCGGCCAGCAGCGGAAAGGGCGAGCCGAGCTGACGCGCGAAGTGATGCACGCGAAAGTACGCGCCGTCCGCGCCGAGCGCTTCGGCGGCAACGGCCAAGTCGATCGACTGCAACAACGCGTCGGACGCCGATCGCGTCTGCGACTGCGGCGAGTCAGTCCAATGGCCAAACGACAGGAAGCCGATCTTTTTCATGGATATCCACGATGGCAAACGGGTTCCGTTGGTTCTTCTAGCCCAGGAAATCTGTGCACGACAGCCGTGTTTGCAAGGCAATACAAAACGACCAGCACTTGGTCCGAAATGGTCGTGGCGATGAGTTCGAACGAATTCACCCCTGCCCCGGCGCCCAGCCGTAAAGGCGCGCCGCCGTGCCGCCCATGAGTTTCGCTTTGTCGCTGTCCGAGATGCGATTGGTGACGCGAAACGCATCGACACCCTGCGCGTAAGTGAGGAATTTCACCGCGCGCGTCCAGTCGGTGCCCCAGAGGCAACGGTCGATGCCGAAGGCGTCGATCATGCGGCAGACCGGATCCCAGATATCGTTATAGGGAAACGGCTCGAGCGACAGCGTGCAGGCGCCGGTGATCTTCATCGCGACGTGCGGGAATTTGGCGAGCGTCAGCACCTGCGGCAGCTCGGCCCACGGCAGCGCCGGCTTCGGCGGGACGTGCGGCTGCACCAGCCCGAGATGATCGACGATGATTTGGGTATCCGGATTGCGGCGGATCAGCTCGATGCCCTGGTCGAGCCGCCCGGCGATGTGCAGATTGACCGGCAGCGACAAACGCGCGGCCTCCTTGAGTACGCGATTGAGGCCCGGATCGGCGGCGTCCGTGGCAAGGCCGCTGCGCACCAGCAGCATGCGCACGCCGACCGCGCCCGGGATGCCCTTCCATTCCGCGATCACTTCGGCGACGGCCGGATTGGCGGGATCGACCGGCCGCACCAGTGCGAACCGGTTCGGATAGCGATTGCGCACCTCGACCGCATAGCTTGGGTCGTAGCGGTACATCGTGAACGCCGACACCAGGATCGCGCCGTCGACTTTGGCTGCGTCCAGCACTGCGACCGTCTGATCGCCGGTGGCCTCGGGCGGCCCAGTCAGCACCGCGTGCCACGGCCGGCCGGGATGATCGCGCTCGTAGGCGTGAAGCTGTGCGTCGATGATCGGCATGTCGGACTCCCGGCGAGATCACGCCGCGCCGAGATAGCGGATCGGCCGCCCCGGCGCGATGGCCTGCGCGGCGGCGATGATGGCGTTGGCGTCGATGCCGTAGTGGCGGTAGAGCTCGGCGATCGAGCCGGTCTGGCCGAAATGCTCGACGCCAAGCGGCCGCACGCGATGGCCGTTGACCGCGCCGAGCCAGCCGAGCGTCGCCGGATGGGCGTCGACGACGCTGACGATGCCGCAATGGCGCGGCAGGCCGGCGAACAGCCGCTCGATATGCGAGCGGGGATGGACGAGGCCGCGCTCGCGCGCGCGCCAAGCCGCGGTCCATCCGGCATTGAGCCGGTCCGCCGAGGTGACCGCAAGGAGGCCGACGTCGCGGCGATCTTCCGCCATCAACCCGACCGCCTGGATCGCTTCGGGCGCGACGGCACCGCTATAGGCGACCACCACCTGGCAATTCGGTCCCGGCTCGCGCAGCCAATAAGCGCCGTCGACAATGGCTTGGCGAAGCGCCGGCGTCATGTCGCGCGCGATCTGCTCCACCGGCCGCGTCGACAGCCGCAGATAGATCGAACCGCCGGTCTCGTCGCGCAGCCAATTGCGTTCGGAGATTTCGCCGTCACCGCTGCGCTGAATGTAATCGAGCGCGAAGGCGAGGATCACCGCAAGCTCGTCGACAAAGGCCGGCTCGAAGGCGGCGAGCCCATCCTGCGCCATGCCGATCAGCGGCTCGGCGATCGATTGATGCGCGCCGCCCTCCGGCGCCAACGTGATGCCTGACGGCGTCGCCACCAGGATGAAGCGGGCATCCTGATAGCAGGCGTAATTGAGCGCATCGAGACCGCGCGCGATGAACGGATCGTAGAGCGTGCCGATCGGCAACAGCCGCTCGCCGTTGATGGCGTGCGAAATGCCGAGTGCCGAGAGCGCGATGAACAGATTCATCTCGGCGATGCCGAGCTCGATATGCTGGCCCCTGGGCGAGAACTCCCAATTGAAAGTCGACGGGATGCGCTCGCTCTTGAAGGTGTCCGCCATGGCTTGCCGCGCGAACAGACCGCGGCGATTGACCCAGGGGCCGAGATTGGTTGACACCGTGACGTCGGGCGACGTGGTGACGATACGCGCGGCGAGCGGGGTTTTCTCCCGCGCAATCTCATTGAGCAGCGCGCCGAAGCCGGATTGCGTCGACATTTCGGGCTGGATGGTTACCGCAAGCGCATCGGGAACCGCGATGCGCGCGGCGACCAGATTGCGGTTGTCCGATTGCGCGAACGGCACGCGATCGAGGAACGCCTGGATGTCGGCTTCGGATTGACGCAGGCCCTCGAAGCGATCCCATTCGCGGCCCGGCCGGATGTTCATCGCGGAGCGAAACGTCTCCATCTGCGCCGGCGTCATCAGTCCTGCGTGATTGTCCTTGTGGCCGGCGAACGGCAGCCCATAGCCTTTGATGGTATAGGCGATGAAGCAGACCGGGCGGTCGTGATCGATGGCGTCGAACGCTTCGATGATCGCCGGCAAATCGTGGCCGCCGAGATTGTTCATCAGCCGCGCGAGTTCATCGTCGTTGCGGCTCTCGATCAGCCGCGTCGCCGGACCCTGATCGCCGATTTCGTCAAGGAGCCGCTTGCGCCAGGCCGCGCCGCCCTGAAACACCAGCGCCGAATAAAGCTGGTTCGGACAGTTGTCGATCCAGCGCCGCAGCACCTCGCCGCCCGGCTCGGCGAACGCGGCTTGCTGCAGCGCGCCGTATTTGAGCACCACGACGTCCCAGCCGAAATTGCGGAACAGATTCTCGTAGCGCTGCCACAACCCCTCGCGCACCACCGCATCGAGGCTTTGCCGGTTATAGTCGACGATCCACCAGCAATTGCGCAGGCCCTGCTTCCAGCCTTCGAGGATCGCCTCGAAAATATTGCCCTCGTCGAGCTCGGCGTCGCCGAGAAGCGCGATCATGCGGCCTTCCGGCCGCTCCAGTCCCCAGCCGTGGGCGCGCACATAATCCTGGGCGAGTGAAGAGAATAATGTCTGCGCCACGCCCAGCCCGACCGAGCCGGTGGAGAAATCGACGTCGTCGGTGTCCTTGGTGCGCGACGGATAGGATTGCGCGCCTTTGTAGCCGCGGAAGCGCTCGAGCTTTTCGCGCGTCTGCCGGCCGAGCAGATATTGAATGGCGTGAAAGTTCGGCGCCGCATGCGGCTTGACTGCGACGCGGTCGGTCGGCCGCAGCGTGTGGAAGTAGAGCGCGGTCATGATGGTGGCGAGCGAGGCCGAGGACGCCTGATGGCCGCCGACTTTCAGCCCGTCGCCAGTCTCGCGGACATGGTTGGCGTGATGGATCATCCAGGACGCGAGCCACAGCGTCTTGCGCTCGAGCGCGGTGAGGATAGCGAGATCGTGAGGAGGAGTTGCGGTCATG
This sequence comes from uncultured Alphaproteobacteria bacterium, assembly GCA_963731805.1. Taxonomy (GTDB): domain Bacteria; phylum Pseudomonadota; class Alphaproteobacteria; order Rhizobiales; family Xanthobacteraceae; genus BOG-931. The sequence goes on along the minus strand of CAVSWY010000014.1, from coordinate 39,845 downwards.
GCGCCACTGACGGCATATCACTCCAGCTCCACAGTCTCGAAATCCGCCGGCAGGATCACCTCCAGAAGCTCACAGTCGTCGGAATAATCGAGCACGGTGTGCTTGATCTTGGGCGGCTGCAGCCAGCAGGAGCCTTCGCGCATGGTGACGCTCTCACCGTCATATTCGCCTTTGATCCAGCCTTTGAGCACGTAAATCATTTGGAATTCGACGTCGTGATAATGCCGCTTCGACACTTCCGCGGGATCGCAGGGCGGGATCATCTTGATGACGTGGGCGCGGGCCAGACCGCCGGTCGCCGCGGCGATCCCGAGGTCGCGATATTGCGCGTAACGGCGCAGTCCCTGCTCGAAAGCATCGGGGCTGTGGTGACTGGCGACGAAGGTCTGCTTGCGCGGAGGCGCTTTCGCTTTGCGCCTGGCCGGAGCGTTGCGCCGGGCCGCCGTCCTGGTTCGCCGACGACGGGCGCTGCGCTGCACGGGTAGCGCCGTCTTTTTGGATTTGCGTAATTGCTTTGTCTTGGCCATCGTATTTCCTCCAAGCTATTTCAGAAATGTAGCGCGCCGTTGTGGCGGATGACGACCGAGCGTGCCTCCTCCGGACGATGCGCGCCCAATTGGCCGAAGGCGCTGCGCGTTTCCTCGATCAGAATGTCGATGACGTGGCCCGGCCCCTCTTCGCCGAGCGCGCCCAGACCCCACAGGAACGCCTTGCCGACAAAGGCGGCGGCGGCGCCGAGCGCATAGGCTCGCACCACGTCGGTGCCGCTTCGGATGCCGGAATCGTACATCACCGTCGCGCGGTTGCCGACCTGCTTGACGATGGCGGGCAGCGCGTCGATCGGCCCCGGCAGCGCATCGATCTGCCGGCCGCCGTGGTTCGACACGAACATCCCGTCGACGCCGAGCGCGACCGCCTTTTCTGCGTCTTCCGGATGCAGGATGCCTTTTACGATCAAAGTCTTCTTCCAGCGGTCGCGATACTTTGCGACCTCCTCCCAAGTGAAGGCGCCGCCCATTTCGCGCCGCGCAAACGCGATCACGTCGTTGATGGAAGCGTTATCGCCGGCATAGGCGCGCAAGGTTTCGAAGCGCGGAATGCCGTTCTTCATCAGCGCGTAAGTCCAGCGCGGCGACAGCAGCATCTGCGTCAGCATCGCGGCATCCGGATGAAAGCCGCTGCCGCCAAGCCCAACCACCACTTCGCGGGCGCGCGTGGTGCGCACCGGCACATCAAGCGTGAGGATCAGCGCGTTGCAGTCGGTCGCCGCGGCGCGGCGCACCAGATCGAAGCCGATGGCATGATCGTTCTTCGCGGCGCGATAAAGCTGAAACCAGCAGACGTCGGGTGCGATCTCCGCGATCTCTTCGATGGTGGCGCCACCGGCAAGTCCTAGGGTGTAAGGAACGCGCGCCTTTTGCGCGGCGCGGGCGAGATGCTTGTCGGCGCCCGGCCACACGATGGCCGGCCCGCCCATCGGCGCGATGCCGATCGGCGCGGCGTAGCGACGGCCGAACAATTCGACGTCGCAGGGCGGCAGCGACGGCATCACGCCGTAGCGCGGCACCATTTCCACGGCATCGAGCGCCGCCCAGTTACGCTTGATGCCGGCGTCATTTTTGCCCGAGCCGCCGTCGGAATATTCGAAAGCGAAATGCGGCAGGCGGCGGCGTGCGGCGCGGCGCAAATAGTCGATGGTCGGATAATGCCGATAAAGCGCGGCGTAGCGCGGATTGGCGGTCTTGCCGACGTAATGGCTGGTTTGCGGAGCCGCGGTTTCTGCAGGTTTGATGGCTGTTATGTCGTGCATGGGCGTTTTCTCCCCGCGCCCATTATACCGACGGCGCGCGTTTCAGAAATGGCTGTACGACGGTCGCGCAAAGGACAGCGCCTTGCCGTCGCGGAGGAAGCGGGCGCCCTGCCCTGCGCTCACGCCGCCGATTTCCGTCACTTCAATTCCAGTCTTCTCCGCCGCGGCGCGGAATGTGCCAAGCTTGGCTGGCGGGATTGTCAGCACGATCTCGTAATCGTCGCCGCCGGTGAGGATTGGCTCGATCAGCGCCGGGTCCGCTGCCAATGCGTCGCGCGCGGCATCCGACAGCGGCACGCGCGCCACGTCGATTTCAGCGGCCACGCCGGAGCCGCGGCACAATTTTGCGAGATCGCCGGCGAGCCCATCGGAGACGTCCATTGCGGCCGAGGCGTGGTGGAGTACGGCGTCGGCCAGCACATTGCGCGGCCGCGGCAAGAGATAGCGCTCTCGCAAATGCGCCGCACCTATCTCGTCGAGCCCCCAGCCTTGACGAAGCTTTGGATCCCGCCGCAGCATGACGCCGAGCGCGGCGTCGCCGATGGTGCCGGTGACGACGACGCTGTCGCCGGCTTTTGCCGTGGCGCGCCGCACCATGGCACCGTGCGGCACCACACCGAAGGCCGTGATCGAAACCGACAACGGCCCGGGCGTGTGATCGGTATCGCCGCCAAGGAGCGGACAGGCGTAATACGCCGCATCGTCGCCGAGTCCGGCGGCGAAAGCGGCGATCCACACCTCCTCGAACTTGGCCGGCAAGGCGATCGACATCAGGAAGCCGAGCGGTTTTGCGCCTTTGGCCGCGAGGTCTGACAAATTCATCCGCAGCGCTTTGCGGGCGATATCGCCGGGCGGATCGTCAGGGAAGAAATGCACGCCGGCGATCACGCCGTCGGTGGTCAGCACCAGATCGCAGCCGGGCGGCGGGATCAGGACCGCCGCATCGTCTTCGAGACCGAAAGCGCCGGGCGCCGTGGCGAGCGGACGGAAGTAGCGCGCGATCAGACGCTCTTCAGCCGACGTGTCGTCGCTCGCCGACATGGCCTAACCACCGGCAAATTCGGCCGCGCGCAGCTCATGCGCGAGCTGGTCGAGCACGGCATTGACCATGCCGGTTTCCTCCTTGTCGACGAAGGCGCCGGCGACGTCGACATATTCGGCGGTCACGACACGGGCCGGCACGTCCGCGCGGCAAGCAAGCTCGTAGGCGCCGGCGCGCAGCACCGCGCGCAATACCGTCTCGATGCGTTTGAGCGGCCAGCCGCGGGCCAGCGCCGCGTCGATCTGCGGATCGAGCCGTTTCTGCTCGCGCAGAACGCCCTCAACGATATCGCGAAAATAAGCGGGCTCGGCCGGCCGATACTGCATACCTTCGATTTCGCCGCCGAGCCAATGCTTTTCGAACTGGGCCATGATCTCGTTCACGCCGGTACCGGCAAGATCCATCTGATAGAGCGCCTGCACCGCGGCGAGCCGGGCCGCGCCGCGCTTGTTGGCCTTGCGCGCTTCTTTGGACGCTTCCTTGCCCGCTTCTTCCGCGTTTTCCGCCATCATCGTTTCCCGAGCCGCCGCTTGATGCCGATCAAAGCGAGCGCGGCGCGCACAGCGTCGCCGCCTTTGTCCTGCTCCTCGGCGCGGGCGCGCGCCCAGGCCTGGGCTTCGTTATCCACGGTGATGATGCCGTTGCCGATCGGGATCTTGCGCGCCACCGAAAGCTCCATCAGCCCGCGCGCGGATTGGTGCGAGACGATCTCGAAATGAATGGTGTCGCCGCGGATTACGCAGCCGAGCGCCACGGCGCCCTCATAGCCGCGCCGCCGCGGCGCGGCATCGAGCGCGATCGCGATGGTCGTTGGGATTTCGAGCGCACCCGGCACGCTGAGGCAATCGAACGTGGCGCCGGCTTCCTTGAGCGCTTTGGTGGCGCCTGCCAGGAGCGCGTCGGCAATATCATCGTAAAAGCGCGCCTCGACGATGAGGATGCGGGCGCCTTTGCCGTCCTTTCCATTACGCCCGCCACGCCGCGGCCCGGCCATCACAATACTCCTTGGCTTTGCGGATGGTCTAACAGACGCGCGGCATAGCGCGCCATCTGGTCGACTTCGAGATTAACGCGGTCTCCCGGCTGCAGCGCACCGATCGTGGTGACCTGCAAGGTGTGGGGAATGATCAGCACCGAGAAGGTGTCGCGGTCGACCGCATTGACGGTGAGCGAAATGCCGTCGAGCGCGACCGAGCCCTTGGGCGCGATAAAACGAGCAAGCTCCGTGGGCACGCGAAACGACAGCCCGACGCTGTCGAGGAAATCGTCGCGGCTCACGACCTCGGCAACCCCATCGACATGGCCGCTGACCATATGGCCGCCGAGCTCGTCGCCAAGCCGCAGCGAGCGCTCGAGATTGAGCTTAGTGCCGCGCCGCCAGCTCCCCGCCGTGGTCACGCGCAACGTTTCCGCCGCCGCGTCCACGGCGAATGCACTCCGGTTGCCGGCGCGCCCGCGCTCCACCACGGTCAGGCATATGCCCGAGCAAGCGATTGAAGCGCCGATGTCGATGCTGTCGGGATCGTAGCCGCAGGCAATTTGCAGCCGGCGCAGTCCTTCGGCCTTTTCTTCAACGTCAAGAATCTCGCCTAAGTCGCTGACAATCCCGGTAAACATCCTTCACCTTCGTATGAAACTCTCTTGGCGGTCCGGCCCAACTTGTTCGCTATTCACAAGCTCTAGCCGCTGCCGCAGCGTTGTCATAGCCGCCCCATCAAGGGCGTCGATCCCACCAGCGCCGACCATCTTTGCGGAATGAAACAGAATAGCCTCGTCGACAAGGTCGGCGGCAAGAAAGGCCGCAGCCAGCGTCGGGCCGCCTTCGACCATGAGCCGGGTGATGCCCTTGGCAGCGAGGACCTCCAAGGCGTCCTTCAGATCGAGCGGATCGGTGCTTGCCGGCGACCGCAGCACCTCGACCCCGCCTGCCAGTAGCTTGAACTCGGGTTCCTGCGGTGCGTCCGTGCCGGCAAGCACCCAAACCGGAACATCATGTGCGCTCAGCGCCAGCCGCGAATTCAGCGGCAGACGCAGCATGCTGTCGGCGATGACGCGCACCGGCGAATCTTTGGCCATGCCGGGCAAGCGGCAGGTCAGCAGCGGATCGTCGGCGAGCGCCGTGCCGATGCCGACCATGATGGCGTCGCTCTGCGCGCGTAACAGATGCACGCAGTCGCGAACGGCCTCGCCGGTGATGGCGATCGGCTTCCGTCCCGCCGCACCCGCTTTGCCGTCGGCTGAGATCGCGAGCTTGAGCAAGACGTGAGGACGGCCTTTGGTGAAGCGAAGGATGTGGCCGGCATGGTCGTGCCGTGCTTCATCCGCGCCGATGCCGACGTCGACGGCAATGCCCGCGGCCCGCAGTCGGGCGTGCCCCTGCCCCGCCACTTCAGGATTGGGATCCTCCAACGCCGAGGCCACCCGCGAAATGCCCGCCGCGATCACCGCATCGGCGCAGGGCGGCGATTTGCCGTGATGCGAACACGGCTCGAGCGTGACGTATAGCGTCGCGCCACGCGCCGCCGCGCCGGCGCGGCGCAAGGCCTCCACTTCGGCATGTGGCCGGCCACCGGGCTGAGTCCAGCCGCGGCCGATAATCACGCCGTCCTTGACGATGACCGCGCCGACGGCGGGATTGGGCCAGCTACGGCCGAGCCCGCGGCGGCCGAGACTCAGAGCGAGCGCCATGTAGCGCTGGTCTTGGCTCACGGCAGTCGCGCCGGCTTGCGCGCTCACTCCGCCGCCTCGTCCCCCGACAATTCGGCGAGCGCGGCCTCGAAATCCTTGGCTTCGCGGAAATTTTTATACACCGACGCAAAACGCACATAGGCGACGTCGTCGAGATCGCGCAAATGCGCCATCACCGTTTCCCCGATCGTCTCCGAGGTCACTTCGCTTTCGCCGAGGCTCTCCAGCTCGCGTACGATCTTCGATACCATCTGGTCGATGCGCTCCGGCTCGACCGGGCGCTTGCGACAGGCGATCTCGACCGAGCGCAGGAGCTTATCGCGGTCGAACGGCACGCGCCGCCCGTTACGCTTGATCACGACCAGTTCGCGCAATTGCACGCGCTCGAAGGTCGTGAAGCGGAAATTACAGGTCAGGCAGACGCGGCGGCGGCGGATGACGGAGGAATCTTCCGTCGGCCGCGAATCCTTCACCTGGGTATCGAGGCTTCCACAACTCGGACACCGCATCCCTTACCCCTCGTAAATCGGGAACCGGCCGATCAATCGTTTCACCTTCTCGCGCACGCTCGCTTCCGCCAGCGTATCCTCGTCGGCGCCGTTTTGCGCCAGCGCATCAAGCACTTCGGCGATCATGTCGCCAACTTGCCGGAACTCGGAAATGCCGAAGCCGCGCGTCGTGCCGGCCGGCGTGCCGAGCCGCACCCCTGACGTGACGGTGGGCTTTTCCGGATCGAACGGAATGCCGTTCTTGTTGCAAGTGATGTGGGCGCGGCCGAGCGCCAACTCCGCGACTTTGCCGGTCAGGCGCTTTTTGCGCAGGTCGACTAGCATGAGGTGCGTATCGGTGCCGCCGGAGACGATATCGAGACCGCGGGCTTTCAGCGTTTCGGCAAGCGCCTTGGCGTTTTCGACCACGCTCTTCGCGTAAAGCTTAAACGACGGGTGCAGCGCCTCGCCAAAGGCGACGGCCTTTGCCGCGATGACGTGCATCAGCGGGCCGCCCTGCATGCCTGGGAAGACCGCGGAATTGAGCTTTTTCGCCAATTCCTCGTCGTTGGTGAGAATGGCGCCGCCGCGCGGACCACGGAGCGTCTTGTGCGTCGTCGTCGTCACCACATGGGCATGCGGCAACGGGCTTGGGTGCGCCCCGCCGGCAACGAGGCCGGCGAAATGCGCCATGTCGACCATGAGATAGGCGCCGACTTCGTCGGCGATCTCGCGGAAGCGGCGGAAGTCGATGATGCGCGGATAGGCCGAGCCGCCGGCGATGATCACCTTGGGGCGATGCTCCTTGGCGAGCCGCAAGACCTCGTCCATGTCGATGAGATGGTCGTCGCGGCGTACCCCATAGGGCACCACCTTGAACCACTTGCCGGACAGATTGACCGGCGAGCCGTGGGTGAGATGGCCACCGGCGGCCAAGTTAAGCCCCATGAACGTGTCGCCCGGCTGCATCAGCGCCATGAATACTTCGGCATTGGCCGAGGCGCCGGAATGCGGCTGCACATTGGCGAAAGCGCAGCCGAACAGGCGGGTGACGCGCTCGATGGCAAGCCGCTCGGCGATATCGACGAATTGGCAGCCGCCGTAATAGCGTTTGCCCGGCAAGCCTTCGGCATATTTGTTGGTGAGCACCGAGCCCTGCGCCTCAAGCACGGCGCGGCTGACGATGTTTTCCGACGCGATCAGCTCGATCTCGTCGCGCTGGCGGCCGAGCTCAAGCTTGATCGCCTCGGCGATTTCGGGATCGGCCTCGGCGAGCGTGGCGGAGAAGAAGCCTTCGTCCGTGGTTTTGGCTTGTTGACTTACCGACATTTCCGTTACGCCTCGTCCTGTCCGGCTTTACCGCTGAATACACCCAGCCGACGCATCATACCAGCGAAGGCCCGCAAGGGCTTGGGATATTTGTGCGGATAACGCCGCTATATTTAGGGATTAGTGCCTCGGCCGCGAGGTCCGGGCGCACCTGTGAAAGCCGCCGGGCGATTGAGCGCCCGTGCCATTCGTGAGAAAAGCGACACCCGCCCACTGACCCCCGCAGAAAGCCATGACCGCCGATCCGCGCATCGCCGACCTCGCTCAAGCCGGCGCGATCCGGCTGGCGCTGTTCCTGCCGCAATACGCCAAGGACACGGCAACCGGCGCGGTGCGCGGGCTTGGGCCGGGCGTGGTCATGCTGGATATCGCGCGCGAGCTCGCGGCTCGTCTTAACGTCAAGCTCTTGATCGTCGAGCAGCCGACGCCGCGCGCGGCGCTCGACTGCATCAAGGCCGGCGGCTGCGAATTCGCTTTCTTAGGGATCGAGCCGTCACGTGCCGCCGAAATCGACTTCACGCCCGCGGTATTCCAGTTCGATTACAGTTTTCTGGTGCCCCCCGGCTCATCCTTGCGCCACTTCGCCGATGTCGACCGCGCTGGAATTCGCATCAGTGTGGTGCGCAATCACGCCTCGACCATGGCGCTGACCCGCATGGTCAAACATGCCGAGCTCATTGGCTTCGATTTGCCGGATGATACGTTCAATGCGCTGCGCGACGGCAAGGCCGAAGCCTTCGCTGCGCCACGCCAGATCCTGATCGAATATTCCGAGAGGCTACCGGCCTCGCGCGTCCTCGACGAAGGCTACGGCGTTAATCGCGTCGGCATAGCGGTGGCGAAGCATCGTCCCGGCCTGCGGTCTTACTTTTCGGACTATGTCGACGAGGCGAAAGCGTCCGGCTTGATTGGGCGTCTCATCGCCGAAGCAGGTCTGCGCGGTTTTGCCGTTGCCTCTTAGAGCTTCACGGTCGGCGGAATGGCGGGAGCACCGAGGCCGTCGCGGCCGTATATGTCCTCGCGGAATTGCGCGATGCCGTCGGACGCCGCCCAGGCGGTGACATAGACCCAGTGCAATGGCACCGGCTTCGTCAGATTGGCATTGACCTGATCGCCGGACTTGATCGCTTGCGCGATGTGGTCGGGGCCCCACCCCTTGGTGTCCTTGAGCAGCCACACGACCAGCTCCTGCACGTTCTGCACCCGGCAGCAGCCCGACGAATCGTAGCGAAAATCCCCGCCGAACAAATTCTTCAGCGGCGTGTCGTGCATGTAGACGCCGTATTGGCTCGGAAAATTGATGCGGATGCGACCGAGCGAATTGGAGTCGCCCGGATCCTCGCGGAACGTGTAATGCACGGCATCGTCCGAATACCAGTCGATCTGCGACGGCGGCACTTCCTTGTGGTTCGGATCGAAAACGCGAATGTGGTTCTGCGTCAGATAATCTGGCTTGTCCTGCATCAGCGGGATCAAGTCTTTGCGCACGATCGAGACCGGCACGGTCCAATACGGATTGAAATTGATCTGGACGATCTTTGAATTGATATCCGGCGAAGGCCGGTCCGGCCTGCCAACGACGGCGATGTGCCGCTCGACAGCAAGTCCGTTCTCGATGGCTTCAACGCGCGCCGCCGGAATGTTCACGACGACATAGCGCGGCCCGAGATTGGTCGAGAGCGTCTTGAGCCGATCAATATTGACCTTGAGCTGGTCGCGTCGCGTTGCCGCCGGCACGTTCATCTCATCGAGCGTCACTTCGCGCAAAATGCCGTCGACGGTGAGCCCATGGCGGGCCTGGAACCGCCGCACCGCCTCCTCGACATAGGAATCGTAGATGTCGTTGCCGACCGCGTTCGGGTCGAGGTCGCCGGAGACCTTAAGCCGGGCGCGCAAATCGACCACGCTGGGGTGCCGGTTGCCGAGCCGCAATTCGTCGGCCTTGGGCACCACCGACCAGCCGCCTCGGGTGACGATGTCGTCATAGGCCTTGATCGCGGTCTCGGTGAATTGCGCGGTCGCCGACGACAGCGTCGGCGCGGTCGCTTTGGGCATGTGGATGGTGCGCGACGCCTGGTCGAACGCCTGGCCGAACTCGCCGCGGTCGGTGTCGTCAAGGAGGAGGTCGAGCGGCTTGTCGTCGGCGAAGGCCGGCCCCGCCAGCGCGCCGCCGGCGGCCAAGCCTGCCGCGCCGGCAAAACGGCGCAGAAAAGCGCGGCGGTCGCACCGCGCGGGCGCTCGATCGTGCGGCTTTCTCATGGTGTCGTCTTTGCGAGAGCATTGCGGCTGAATTCGGCCAATAGGCCGGAATGCGCCAAGCCGCCCCGCCGAGGGCAATAGCATAAAAAGCGAAGCGAAAAAAAGCCCCGGCATTGCCGCCGGGGCTTAAGGCACGCCAGTACAACGCGAAGCTGGCGAAAGGCATCGGGGCACGATCCGGAGGAGATCGCGCTCCCAGGTCGGAACGACTCTTACAGCCGGTAGAGAATTTGATCGGTCCAGAAGCGCTCAAGGCGGTGCAGCGCCTTGTTGAGCACCGAGAACTCGTCGGCATTGATGCCGCCGACCTGCTCAACCGTGCGCACATGTTTCTGGTAAAGCGCATCGACGGTGTCGCGCACTTCGCGGCCCTTGTCAGTGAGCTTGATGCGCACCGAGCGGCGGTCGACCCGCGAGCGCTGGTGATCGAGGAAGCCCATCTCGACGAGCTTCTTGAGGTTGTAGGAGACGTTGGAGCCGAGATAATAGCCGCGCGTGCGCAATTCGCCCGCGGTCAGCTCCTTGTCGCCGATATTGTAAAGCAGAAGCGCCTGCACCGAATTGATGTCGGCGCGGCCGCGGCGATCGAACTCGTCCTTGATCACGTCGAGCAGACGCCGATGCAGACGCTCGACCAAGGTCAGCGCCTCGAGATAGTGCGGTCGGATGTGGTCGAAACGCGCCTCACGATCGGCGGGCTCGACCGTCTTAGCGACGGCTTTCATTGTGACGCCTTTCCCAAAGTCAAATTTTGTTTTCGCCGACGGGCCCTGTCTCCCGCCGTATCGCGCCAACCTACCGAGGAGGGTCTAAGATCAGTTTAAATAACACGCTAAAAATAAGGTTTATTCGCCGCTCTCTGGCGCGTATTGCCGCTAAAATTGCGGCCGATTTCGCGACGATTTATTCACCTTGTCCGCTGGCGGTCATTGTAGCCGACAAGTCGTCAAGGAACGTGTCAATAAGACACCGTGGAGCGCGACATGACTATTGAAGCTGCAGCGCTTGAAGAGAAAACCGACCCATTGGAAAGGGTCATTCGGTTATTTGCGGCGCGTCCAGCGCGGCCGATATTCGAAAAGGATGAGGGGTTAAGCGCCCTCGGATATGCGAAGCGGCGGTCCAACCGCACGGACCAAGCACTGTGAGCAATCAGCCGTCGCCGCAGGGAACGCACTGGCCCGAAGGTGCAATTTTCACGGTTGGGCATTCGACTTTGCCGATCGAAAATTTTGTCACCCTTCTGCAAACCTATGGCATTGCATGCGTCGCCGACATCCGCACGGTGCCGCGTTCACGGCATAACCCGCAGTTCAACGGCGATACGCTCGGCGATGCGCTTAAAGCGAAAAACATTGAATACGTCCCCATACCCGCGCTCGGCGGTTTGCGGCATGCGCGCAAGGACTCCGCCAACACCGGCTGGCGCAACACGAGCTTTCGCGGTTACGCCGATTACATGCAGACCGAGCCATTCGCGGAGGGGCTTGCAACGCTTATTCACACGAGCCGCCAGCAACGTACGGCCATCATGTGCGCCGAAGCGGTGCCGTGGCGCTGCCACCGCTCGCTGGTCGCCGATGCGCTCAGTGTGCGCGAGATTCCGGCGATCGAGATTTTATCGGAGAGCAGCTACCGCTTGCACAAACTGACGCCTTTTGCACGGGTGACAGGAACCCAAATTACCTACCCGCCAAAGCAAGCGACCTTACCGTTGTAAATCCGTTGGGGAGCTTCAGAGTGAATTCAAGCTGAACCAACAAGAGCTCACTTTGCGCCGAGCTTCTTCAAGGCCGATCCTTTATGCATGGCGATATGGTCCGTCTTATCGCTCTTGATCTCATATTGAGGGTCGTCTTCGCTGGCGTGATGGGTGTACCCCTTATAATCCACGTCCTTTGAATGGATCTTGATGATCTTGCCGCTGACGTGTCCGGCTTCGGAATTCCAGGTGACGTGATCGCCGACTTTGAACTGTTTTCCCATATCATTCTACCTGACGCGCATTGGCGCTATCCGGAAATCGCCGCGCACCGGCAAAATTTTCAAGCGCGAGATGGCTTCCAAATCGGAGCGCGCGCCAGCGCGCGAAACTATAGCCTCTTCTTAGCAAAGGCCGCCGGTATATTCCTGCTCAGGAAATGCCCCGCTGCGGATGAAATCTACATACCGCAACGTATGGCTCCAGTCCGTCTTCGCTTTCGCTTCGCTCAAGCTGCGCCGGACACGCCTCGCTGGTCTCCGCGCGGCTGCGCCACGCGTAGCCCACTAGGGTCCGGACTCAATTGATCCACCAAGTGAGGGCGGCTGCCAAGTGGATGGCAGAAAGATAAATGTCGGCTCGTTTGTCATAGCGCGTTGCGATGCGCCTGAAGTCCTTGAGTCGGCAGAACATGCGTTCGATGAGATTGCGCAGCTTGTAGGCCTTCGGATCGTAGGAATGCGGATGCTTGCGGGTCGGGTTTGGCGGGATGACAGCTTTGACCCGGCGTTCTGCGAGCCAGTCGCGCAGGCTTCTTGCGTCGTAGGCGCGATCGGCCAGCAGGCGACGAGGCAACCGGGCGGTGGCCAAGAGTTCTTGGGCGCCAGCGATTGAACTACTTCCCAAGGCGAAAGCCATGCGGCCGGATGTACCGATTATTATGATCACGGCCTACGGTGATGCGGAGACCAAGCGCAGGGCGCTGGAGAACGGTGCTGAGGCTCTTCTGACCAAGCCGATCGATTTCCTGATGCTCCGCAACGAAATCTGATCGACCCCCACAAAAGTGGTCCGACCTGAAGTATGTCTTTTGGCATCAAGGAGGACCGATATGCCGAGGAAGAGGTACACGCCTGAAGAGATTGTCGCGAAGTTGCGGCAGGTCGATGTGCTGGTCTCGCAGGGCCAGAATATCGTTGACTCGATCCGCCAGATTGGCGTGAGCGAGGTCACCTATTATCGGTGGCGGCAGGAGTACGGCGGGCTGAAGACCGAGCAGGTCAAGCGCCTGAAGGAGCTCGAGACGGAGAATACCCGTCTACGCAGAGCGATCTCGGACCTGACGCTGGACAAGCTCATTCTGCAGGAGGCAGCCCGGGGAAACTTCTAAGCCCCGCGCGTCGCCGCGCCTGTATCGAGCAGATCAGAGCGCATTTGCATGTCTCCGAGCGCCGCGCCTGTGCAGCGCTCGGGCAGCACCGCTCGACGCAGCGCAAGGCACCGCGGGGCCGTGAAGACGACGAGCGGCTCACTGCCGACATCATCGAGCTTGCCCGGCAATATGGCCGCTACGGCTATCGCAAGATCGCCGGGTTGCTGGAGCAGGTAGGCTGGATCGTCAACGACAAACGGGTTGAGCGGATCTGGCGACGCGAGGGGCTGAAGGTCCCCCACAAACAACCCAAGCGCGGCAGGCTGTGGCTGGTGGACGGATCCTGCATCCGGCTGCGTGCCGAACACCGCAATCACGTCTGGTCCTACGACTTTGTCGAGGACCGCACCCACGATGGACGGAAATATCGCATGCTCAACCTGATCGACGAGTTCAGCCATGAATGCCTGGCAATCCAGGTCGCCCGCAAGCTCAAGGCCATCGATGTGATCGATGTGCTGTCCGACCTCTTCATCCTGCGCGGCATTCCTAGCCACATCCGGTCCGACAACGGGCCGGAGTTCGTGGCCAAGGCTGTGCAGGAGTGGATCACGGCGGTCGGCGCAAAGACGGCCTACATCGCGCCAGGCAGTCCATGGGAGAACGGCTACGTCGAGAGCTTCAACGCGCGCCTGCGCGATGAATTGCTCAATGGCGAAATCTTCTACACGCTGCGTGAGGCACAGATCGTCATCGAAAGTTGGCGGCGCCACTTCAATACGATCAGGCCGCACGAAACACTCGGCTACAAGCCACCAGCACCTGAGGTGTTCGTGCCAGCATTCGCCGCGTGGCCGGCCGCGCCACGCCGATCGGCTCCGCCGGCCACGCTACCGCTGGCGCAACGGCCAACTCTAAACTAACATTCCACCTGGACCACTCAGTGGGGTCCGATCATGTAGCGCTTGACCCTATGTATGGTCCGGCCGTGCGTAACAAGAGGACTTCGACCAACTGGCGGTGAGCGGTCTTGCATCAATGTATTCGGCCTCTGATTGGAGCGTTGCTCCGGGCCATCATGGATATCAGCGTGCGTGCGAGCTCATTAGCGGACAGGCCTCGACCGGCCATTAGGGTCACCAGGGTTCGCATGCACCGGGAAGACCGAACCTCCATCTCGTCTTATCCTCTCGCAGACCTCGGCAGGTAAGTCGGATTGATCTGGCTACGTCATCGCGGGCTCCTCGTTTTGCGCGGCTGCTGTGATTGTCGGCGTAGAATGAGGATCAGGCAGACTGGGCAACGGCGGCGTCGATCTTCCTAACCTCGAAAGCTCGACCACGAGCGAGAACGCTCCAGGCGATGCGGGCCAGCTTGTTGGCGAGCGCAATTGCCAGCACATTGCGGTGAAGCCGCTTCTTGGCGGCCTCGATCCAAGGCTTGAGACCGTGGCGCTCCCAGCTCTTCGGCCTGATCAATACAACCCAGGCCGCCTGGACGAACAGGACGCGCAGGTAGCGGTTGCCGCGCTTCGATATCTTGCCGAGGATGGTACGGTCTCCAGTCGATGTCTGCTTAGGAACGAGGCCGAGCCAGGCGCCGAAGTCGCGTCCCTTCGAGAACACTTCGCCACTGCCGATCGCGGCCACCATTGCGCTTGAGATTATTGGGCCGATGCCAGGCACGCTCATCAGCCGCTCACAACCGGCATCCTGACGCGCAACAGCCTCGATCTCGCCCGACAGACCCTCGAGCCGCCCGTCGAGCCGGCGCCAGTCGCTCGCCAGATCCTCGATGACACGCACCATGCGGGGCGACAGGACATCGTGCGGCGTAGCTAATATGCGCGGTAACTCGGCACGCAAAAAGCGTAACCCCTGTCGTACCGCAATGCCACGCTCCAATAGGAAGGCGCGAATCTGATTGATGATGCCGGTGCGCTGGCTGACCAACCGCTCGCGCACACGGTGCAGCGCCTGCAGGTCGAGCTGATCGGCGGTCTTCGTCGCCACGAACTTCATCGTCGGCCGCTGCACCGCCTCGGCAATCGCTTCTGCGTCACGGAAGTCGTTCTTCTGTCCCTTCGAGTAGGGCCGCACGTACTTTGCCGGCATCAAACGGGCATCGTGGCCGAGCTCCTTCAGCTTGCGACTGAGATGATGCGCACCGACACAAGCCTCCATGCCGATCAGGCACCGCGGCATGTTGACCAGACGTGCCTCGACCTGGCCACGCGACCACTTCTGCCGCAGCACGATCGCGCCGCGCTGATCAAGGCCAATAACGTGGAATGAGTTCTTGCCGATATCGATGCCGACTGTAGCGATTGCGGTGATTGGATTCTGAGACACGGCGTGCTCCTTGTCCTTGGCGCCCCTGGCCAGCTTCGTTCGCTGGCGGGGCAGGAGCACGGCCGGACCATTCCATTACCGGAAATCCGGTCCGAGCGACCGGCTATCAACTGAAGGTCATCGATGCTGTCCTAATATTCTTAATTTCAGTTGGGAGGCTAGTAACCAATTTCAGAGAACAAGACGCACAACGTATGGGTTAATTAAAATCGTCATGCGTAGTTTTACATACGCGTAAAAGAGGATGAATTACTTCGGACCGGGCGACATCAGAGCAACCAGGGGCCAGTCATGGCGCGACTTCTCTCTCAGTTCTGTAAGGATCAATCCGGGGCGACTGCCATTGAATATGGCCTGATCGCGGCGGGCATTTCGGTGGCGATCATCGCCACCGTGCAGTCTCTCGGAAGCAACCTGAATACGGTCTTCAGCAGCGTGTCGACCGCTCTGAAGTAAAACTGTTGATTAATGTCCACGTGTGCCACTTGAGGCCGCCATCAATTGGCGGCCTCTCTCTTTTCGAACAATGGTTGATGTCGCGTATTGGCCCATAGCGTGACTTGATGCAGCGCAACGGAATGTCTGCACCTGGGCGAACAGCGGAAGTCGCGCGAGCATCGCAAATCGGTCGTTCGTGACCCATTTCGTCATTTCGCCAGCGTCAATTGACGCACTGCGAAAGGTTTGGCTACCGGACGCCAGGTGCTATCGCTCGCAGGGCAGAAGCAAGGCCGAGACTCTGGGAAGGTGTCCTAGACACTGAGTTCGTGCCCTAAGCAATTTTGGCTGTCTGCCTTTGCGCCTCAGCGAGACGCAAGGTGAGTTGCGCACGCGTGAGACTAATGTGTTGTTCTAAAGAAAAAAACAAATCCGAATGTCGCTCTGGTAGAATTCTCGCAGCGCGATCGATGTCCTTCAATTCGATTTGGAGGGCTACCACTTGAGGACTAGTAAGTTCTGTTTGCGATGCTTCTTCAACGACCCTGAGGCGGCGGTATAATTTACGCATACGGTTTTGCAAAAACCAATGATACAGCCTGGGCGCCAAATTGAACAGCGGGAAGCCGATCGCTATGCCTGCCACCAGCAATGCGATTGTTCTTCGTGCATAGGCGGTTAGCCACAATGGTAGGTACCTTTGTAGGAATGAAGGCCCGTTTTTGTAGAAATCGACGGCGGCCTCGGCCATAGGAAATTCAGGGTCGGTTTGCGTGGGGAATTCTCCGGCCCGGTTAAAAACTCCCGCAGCGCTGTGCTCCTCCGCCAGCGTCTGTGCCAAAAGATATACAAGCCCCGGATGAAGACCTTTACGTACAACCACCGCGCTGCTGGCCGCAATGAGGCTCACGTCACTGGGCGGGATGTTTTTCTCAAAATCGACTACCCCCTGTGGAAGGACCAGCCGATTAAGATAAGGGTAAACTCGCGCAAGACCCTCGGCCTGTGTCAGATTCATTAGCCGAACAGTGGGGTCGCGCAGCAAGGACTGTATAAACGGAGCAGTCAGTTGACCGCGAGTGACTGCGGCATCGACCTCACCGTCTTTCAGTGCCTTGGCCGCGGCTGGTCCGATGCGGTTCAACATCGTTGCGCTATCGGTATTAACGCCGTTCGCGCTAAGGATTTTGGTGGGCGCGCCGACAGCGAGGAGCAATGCGATACGTTTGCCCTTGAGTTGCGACAGGCGGTCTAACGTCTCCGTACCACGGTAAAAAACCCAAAGAGGATTGAAGCTGACGCGACCTAGCGACATCAGCCCTGGCGATTGACTGCTGTTGGTAGTGCCGCCAAACAAAAATGCAGCGTCGACGCCGGAATTTTGATCCTCTATCAAGCTGAGGTCTTCACTCTCGCTCGCGGTTGTGCGCACGTCTAGCGTGACACCGTGGCGGGCGAGCCTCTCCCGGTAGCGATAGGCAAAGTCGTCGAAGCCGCCACCCTTGACCCCTACCGCGATTGCAATGGTCGACGGCGGTGCGGGAATGAAATAGATCAATGCGAACGAAACGACACCTACAATAAAGAGGATTGCAGCCAATCCTTTGAACAGGCCTGACCAATTCAACCCCCACACGGGTTTTCCCCTTCACTAGCTCGCGTCTTTTAACAGCCTTACGGTGAGCGCTCTTTGCGCGCCTTGAGAGGAATGCCGTTAGCTTCAATCATAGTTCTAGAAACAGATCACAGCTGCAGAGACGCAGATGCGTTGATCTAAATCAATTTTTTCCATGCCAACGACGGCAAAAAGGCTCGCCGTTTTTCTGCATTGCGAAATGTCGCTAATGGCCCTTCACGTCATTTCGTTGCAACGTAGTATTTCGGTCGCTTTCGGCGCATAGCGGACATCGACCAGACCGACTGCCGACTCGACCTAGACGCGATTGACCCAACTGCGACATTGCAGACCGGAATTGCTGCACAGCCGGTTGACCCTATGCAGCGCCGGTGAAGGCTGGCGCAATTGTATCAGCACCCCTGACCTATTGATCCGCATCAATGCGAATAGCGTGGACTAAGCGCGGGATAAAAAAGGGGGAGAAAGATCATGAGAAGGATTGCTTTTATCCTATCAGCCCTCGCACACTTCCTCCCGCGATGTAGGCCGTCTTTGCACCGACCGCCGTGATCCACTCCTGCACAGCCTTGGCCACGAACTCCGGCCCGTTGTCGGACCGGATGTGGCTAGGAATGCCGCGCAGCATGAAGGGTCGGACAGCACATCGATCACATCGATGGCCTTGAGCTTGCTAGCTACCTATATTGCCAGTCATTCATCTCTTTACTCTCGATCAGGTTGAGCATGCTATATTTCCTTCCATCTTTTTTCCTTTCCTCCACAAAGTCGTAATACCATACTTGATTTCTTTGTTCCTCACTCAGCCATATGCATTTTCCGTCACCAGCCACAGCCTGCCTCGCTTGCGTTGTTTGTGTGTTACCTTCAGCCCCTCTCGTCTCCAGATCCTCTCAACCCTTTTGTCTTTTTCTATCAGCCTACCTGCTCCAGCAACCCTTCTATCTTTCTATATCCTAGCTGCCATATTGCCTTTCAAGCTCTATGATATCTTCATTTAACCCGCTGTTCGGTTTGTCCTCGGCGAATGCATCGACGGTACTAGAGTATCAGACACTATTTCTGTCAGCCTCCTGTGGGAACTGCAATGTCGTCGCTTATTCTCCAGAGTATAGTTTATCCATTTTGGAAAAGGACCTTGGTTCCCTGCGCATAAGATTTACTGAGACTGTGGTTCCGGACCCAACTTTTTATTCTTGGGGTGACGTCACGAGCATTTCTGGCTCTGTAATCAGTGGTGCCGATTGCGCGTTAGGCTGCGGTGTGGTTGCCATAGACGCCACCCTTAAAGCTGTTGAGAGTGATCAGACCACTATCGCCAACAACAGGCAAATGGACACCAGCTCGTTTCAAAGCTTTGATCAGACGTCAAATCAATTATGGGATTTGTTGGGTGTATTGGTCAAAACAACGGACACGAAGTGGAAGTATCGCTTTTCTGGTGATACGAGCCTGACCATATATTATCTTGGTTCGCCAATTCTCACGGCTGACCAAATGACAGGATATGTCACCCCGACGACACCGCTCCCCGCCACACTCCCTCTCTTTGCTGGCGGCCTTGGCATCATCGGATTGCTAGGGGCGCGAAAGCGGCGGAAGGCTCAAGCGGCCTGACGGCGATCTGAAATCAAAACACTGAGGGCCGCCGCGAGGCGGTCTTTCCGTTTATCGCTATGTTGGAGTGCATGAGTCCGTTCATGGCCCATCGCTGCATTGAGACGATGCCCCGAATTAGGTCCGCTCTTGGGAGAATTTCGGACGTTAGGGCAGGAAGGACTAAGCGATCTTTTAGTCCCCGGCACGCAGCGGAAGACCCGGCCTTAAGCGATATTTTTATTCGCTTCCTGTACCAACCAAACAAATTCTAGTCGACATTCTTCGTCAATATCCGGGTCTTGGCGTGATTGCTCACCACGAGGAGCGGGTGGATCCGAGCGTTCCGCTGCAGCACGGCGATCTGTTTGTCTCTCATCACCAATTCGCGCCGTAAGCGTGCGATCTCCTGATTGAGCCGAGCGATTGTTGGCTGCAGGTTAAATGCTGCATCGAAATTCAGCCTGCGCCGCAGCACGACTACGCTGGCACGGCTGAAGCCGGTGATCGCTACGATCTCTTTCGTCGTCTTACCCTGCTTCGCTAGTTCGTAAATGCGATATGACTTGGTGCCAGGACGCGGAATGCGCCAGCCGTCTGTGTCGCGCTGGCAAGTCGGTGGCCGACCTTGCCACATTGCTTTTCCCTCAAGCTACCGGCCCATAACGGGATGGTCGTATGAGCCATCACTGCGATTCGTGTGTGGATTGCACGAAGCGGCATTGATCTATGTCAAGCGGAGCATGGCGACGCCAAGGGCGGCGCGGGGCCTTCTGCGGGGTGTGGAACCCCCCGGCCTGGACAGGCGGCACCGGGCGGCGCGCCCCCTGCCTGCGTGGTGGTCACTGCGTCTGTGTCGCTATCATTGCCCTATGTCGTCTCCCCGCCGCTTCCCGCCACCCTGGTCCGTCGAGGAGGCTGCCGAAAGCTTTAGCGTCCTCGACGCCAGCGGTCAGGCGTTGGGCTATTTCTACTTCGATGACGAGCCGCAGCGCCGCTCGTCAACAAAGCGCCTGACCAAGGACGAGGCGCGGCGCATGGCAATAAACTTCGCTAAGCTGCCGGACCTGTTGCGCCGGTCGCCGCCATCTGGTTGAGCTTCAGGGCCACCGTGGGATGTCCGCTTTCAGGGGTTTAGCGGACTTCGCAATTTAAACGCGCCATGTCCGTTTGTGACCGATTCTGTTGAAAAAGTCGCAAGTCTAAAGTCGTTGCAAAACTACCAAAATACGAACGATGTCTTCGATTGACGCTAGTTGCGGGCGCAGATCGATTTAGAACTCGCTCCGCTGATTTTGAGGTGGATGATGAGGCCCCCCGCGTCCGCATCTCAAAACCGCACACACGACGCTTAAAAAATTCGACTGAGCCGATACTCTGACTTTTTCAACAGAATCGACCCAAAGCGGACATTGGCTGCGCATTGCGGCAATGGCTTTTGAGCCGTTAAGATGCCGTCGTCTTGGCTTTGGGGCTGAACATGCGGCGACGCGAGTTCATCACGCTTCTCGGCGGTGCGGCGGCAGCGTTTCCGCTCGTGGCGCGGGCGCAGCAGCCGCCGACGCCCGTAATCGGGTTTCTTAGGCCCACGGGGGCTGAGGATGCCGGGCATCTGGTTGCTGCAGTCCGTCAGGGTCTGCGTGAATCAGGCTATCCGAATGACAAAGTGGCGATCGAGTCTCGTTGGGCGGATGGCCGAATGGAGCGACTGCCGAAACTTGCCGCTGAACTGGTCTCCCTTCAGGTGGCGGCGATTGTTGCCAGCTTCGACGCGGCGCTTGCCGCGAAGACGGCTACCGCAAGCATTCCGATCGTTTTCATAACCGGGGCCGATCCGGTGGCAGCAGGACTCGTGTCCAATATCAATCGACCGGGCGGCAATATCACCGGTGTGAGCTTCTATGACGTACCGATTACTGGCAAACGGCTCGCACTACTGCATGAGTTGGTTCCCAAGGCTGAGATAATCGCCGTTCTGCAGGACCCAAACTTTTTCGCATTTCAGGCTGAGACCCGCGAAATAGAGTCGGCAGCACGCGCCCTCGGACAGAAAATCGTTTTGATCAAAGCGGGCCGCGAACAGGAAATTGATGCAGCCTTTTCGACGGTGGTGCAGTCCGGTGCCGGTGCGCTATTCGTGGGCGCAGGTGGATTCTTGAACAGTCGGCGCGACCAATTGGTTGGCCTTGCCGCTTTCCATGCAATCCCGGCGAGCTATCCGCTAAGCGGATTCGTAGATGCCGGGGGTTGGTCAGTTATGGAGCGAGCCAGTCGGACGCTTACCGCCGTGCTGGCATTTATGTCGCCCATATTCTCAAGGGTGAGAAGCCGGGCGATCTTCCAGTTGAGTTTCCTACCAAATATGATTTGGTGATCAACCTCAGGACCGCCAAGGCGCTTGGCCTCACTGTGCCTCCTTCGCTGATCGCCCTCGCTGACGAGGTGATCCAATAAGTTGGCGATGTCCGCTTTTGGCCCATCGCTACACTTACTGCGCTACAAAAGAATGTCGGTTGTTGGGGGAAAAGCGGAAATCACCGCCGGGGCAGCTAATGGACCCGCAGTAGCGTAAGCGAACACGGCCATGATCCCCAGCACGGCGACTACTTGGCACTCCATGGTCGACAATCGTTCAAGCGACCCGTGTTTCCTAAGCGACGCTCGGACATAACGTCACCGCCCGCACGGTTGGCCCCGACGCGTCAGAGGGGGCTCAAGAACGACCGGGGCCAAGGCTGCGCCGGTTGTTGCCAAGCCCAGCGTGCCGATTGCCGAACTTCGCTATTCAGACGGAGTTCCCGCACAATATTGCCGCAGCCGAGTAACAAGTCGGGGCGCCGCTCTTAGAAACCAGCACGCGTGTTGGATCGCGTAGCGAAGCGGCGTTCAGTCACTGACGCAAGGTGGGCGATCGCTCAAACTTCCTACCCGGCATGGATCGTTGCATCTTGTGTTCGCAGTCCACGCACTCGTAGGTCCAGATCTCGGAACCGTCGCGCTTAAAGGCGTCGGGAGCACAGCGGGCGAGAAATGCGTAGCCACCGCACTTCTCACAGCAAGCCGTCAATGCAAGCTGCTCTCTAACGGTCGAACGGCCGCCTGCCATCACTGCTCCCATCGGTGTGAATAGATACATCCCGCACGATCTACTCTGCGGTTGCGTACTTGCTGTGACAGCTGTGACTTATATTTAGTGGCCTCGATATGGCTTACAGAGACCGTCCTGCACCGTGTAATGCGACGGGCAGCCGTTCCGCGTACGCAATTCCGGAGAGGGCGGGTAATAATCGGAGCGTGGGGGCGGCGCATGGTATAAGTGGCGTGGGGGTGGCGCGTGGTACACGTGCGGTGCTGCCGGCGGTGGCGGCGGGTAATATCCGGCGGTTGGCGGCGGAGGATACCCAAAATTAGGCGGCGGGGGCTGCGGTGGAAACTGCGCTGTTACGGAGGCGGTCGATCCAATAGCCAGTGCGCCAATAGTGCCGAGCGCGAGGATGGTTTTTGCTGCGGTCCGCACGGTGCTGCCCTATCCTGCGTTTCCCCGGCTGTTTATAGGCCACTCACGGACGACCGCATACGCAGGCGAGTATCTTAAGCGCGCTCAGCCCTTTCGCAATAGCTCCGGCAGCTTAGCGATATTGGCCGCAATGCGCCGCGCCTCGTCCTTGGTGAGCAGCGTCGCCGCCCCCTCATTGGTGTGGCCCCGGAGAAGGGGCTAGCCAGTTCCGGAGCCACCGGCCAAGCTCGGGAATCCTGTTGCCAGGGACGCGCGGAGCCCGCCACTACTCAAACCGTACTAATCGCGCTGCGTTCCCGCGCTCGATCGTCGCGGCAATAACTCTGGCAGTTTCAAGCCCCGGCGCAACATTGGCCGCAATACGTCTTTGGTGTGGCCCAGGACGACCTATAGTGCCGAAGGAAGAGCTGCCCACCTAGACGATCTTGACGGTTGCAGCGGTTGTGCTGGTCTGAGCATGTCTTATCTCGGAGGGATGGCAGTCATCATTGGGTATTCTGCAGAGCCGTTAGCGCCGAGTATTCAACCTGCGAGTCTCTGTATCGGCAGCGGCGAGTTTGCGACGTGTGCAGCAGCCCTGATCACAGCTCATCGCACCGCGGACCGGAATCAGGCCCATTCATTTGTCATCGAGCTTGCGGACGGAACAAGCGAACGGCAGGTGCGGGATGGGGACGGATGGAGCCGGGTAGATGCCGAACGCCCCCCAAGGCGAGGGCACCATGGATGTAACGGGAATAATTCAACCTCAGCGACGACCAAACTCTCCGATCGTGCAGAGCAGCAAGAGACAGTGTTGCTGTCTTCATTCGCGCGACGCCGGAGTTCGTAATGCCCTCCAGGTGTTGGGGACGTCGAGGGAGCGGCCTATGGCAGTAAAGGGGAGAGCAGCAAACCAGTGTGCGCAGTGCGGCGCTATGATATTGCTCCGGAATGGTCTGAATATTTCTACGACGCTGCGTGAGGCACAGTTCGTCATCTGAATTGGCGGCGATCAGTTCGAAAGCACCGTTCACTTCCCTGCGCTCGAACTGGCAGTGGACCCTCAGTGCAGCCTAGATTTCGGGTCGGCTACTGAGGCAGGCACAGCACGCACTCAAGAGAGACCACGAGCCTCAGAGCGACTGCGGCGTTCGCAATGTCACCTCCCCGAGCGGCACTCAGCAGGTAGTTGCCGCATCAGCGGCCGCCGCTCTTTTGGCTTTGCGATTTTGTGTGCTGCCCGATGTCAGAAATTGGGGCGCACCACTGGTGATGACTGCTTTTGCAGGCGTCGTTCATAATTGCCAAGGCGCTGCCGGTCCCGAGCACAACCACCGCCAGGACAACTAACATGAGGGTCTTCATGGCGACCTCGCTAATGCGGGCCCCCGGCTTCCCGATCCGCCAAATTATCGTGGCTGGAAATGAACCCAACCTGAAACAGCTCGCCGCTTTGCCGCCTGTGGGCCTCGCGCTCGGACTGCTGTCGTGTACTGTCTGTTAACGGCTAGGACGCGGCTTTCTGTTTTCGCGCCAACCTACACGTCGCTGTTCGCGCGGCGTTTCCTCTTGTGGCTGGCGGGGCTGTGCAACCGTGGACGAGGGGCGAGTGAAGGCCACCGGGCCGCCGCCAAAGCGCCTGTAAAATTCGTCCTCGTCCATGGAGGGCAGTTCCTCATCGGAGCCGCGTTTCTTATTTCGCCTACGGACCATTTAATTTCCCCCATTCAGCGTGGGCTTCCCACGCAGATTGGCTGCGCTAAGGATGTTCCCGCGTGCCGTTTGCCACACCATTGCGATCCCAAGCTTGCCGATCTGATAAATCGGTTGGCTTCCATTCCCGTGCGAGTTTTTCTGCTTCAGCAATCTGGTCAGGAGTCATTTTACTGATGATCTGATCGTACTGTTCCTTAAGCGGATCGCGATTGGCATCGGCCGGATTTCTCGGCCCACCGTGATAGAAATCAAAAAGCCAATTGCATGGCTTTACGTCCTTGCGTGAAGTTGCGATGTCGAGCCACTTCAACGCCTCGACATAGTCTTGCGAAACATGACCTTTTGGTCGCTCGGGGTAATCTACGCCACTCGCATAAATTATCGAAAGATAGAAAAAGGCGTCAAAACAACCATGTTGGGCGGAGCGATTCAGCCATTTCATTCCTTCATCGCTGTCAGCCATCCACCTCAATTCTTCGCTAATCAGCAGGTCGACCCCAACTTGCGCTTGAGCACCCGGATCACCGAGTTCTGCGGCCACGCGCGCCCATCTGTATGCGTCATACGCCAACGCTTGAGCGCTGGTTCCTGTAAATGTTTGTGGTGCTGATCCAGTCTCCGATCTTGTGCAAACTGCGCTGACCGATGCATCAAACAGTACTGCATATTGTGCGCCGAACAATGGCGTCCACTTTGCTCGCGATTTGGCATTTATTCGTTGAGCGTCTTGCAGAATACTATTGCGTGCAGTTTCGCAAGCCTCCGCGGAACTGAATGAGACCTGATAGCTATTGACCACCTTCGGCTGGTCCAGCTGTCCAGTAATGATCCACGTAACCAAGAGAATTACTGCGCTCGAGTCCATTCCAGGCTCCGGCGGCAAGCGCGACGATTAGGGGCTTCAACACTTCACCGCTCCTGAGACTGCGTAATAATATCTGGTTTTTAGATAATCCGTAAACGCGATTATTTGTGCCGCCTCTTTTTCGAGGCAGGACATGTCGCGGACACTGCGTTCTCCCAGGCACGACGCGTTGTGCGCTCTGCTTGTCGAGAAGCGAAAGAAGGGTGGTCTAACGCAGGCTCAAGTGGCAAAGAAGCTGCGGCGATATCAGTCGTTTGTGGCCACAGTCGAGAGCGGCCAGCGGCGGCTAGATGTTGTGGAATTCCTGGATTTTGCGGACGCGATCGGTTTTGACCCGCGGGAAGCTATCAAGCGGCTGAGGGCCGTCGGCCACTAGTTCGGGGGCTTGCGTCTAGCATCGTAGCAATACTGGCGGCGTCGTAGCGCCGATGCGGCGCGCCTCGTCCCGTGTCAGCCTGCCGGTGATCCGCCCTAACTCACGCGCGCCAAAAATCTTTGAACCTGGTCGGCGACAGCTCGGTGTAACGCACCGTGTGCTGAATATTACGGTGTCCGAGGTAGGCCTGCAGGGCGCGGGTATCGTGCCCGTCGTTTGCGAGCTTATGGCCGCAGGCATGCCGCAGCATGTGCGGGTGCGCCTTAAAGCCAAGCTTGGCCTCGGTGCCGGCGCGGCCGATCATCCGGGCGAAGCCGGCCGGGGTGAATGGCGCGCCGCGCTCTGAGGTGAACACGAACGGCGACTTCGGCTCCTGCTCACGCTGGAGCCTCCGCAGCGCCCGCAACTCGTCGCCAAGGATCGGATGCGTGGCCGGCGTGCCCTTTTTGGCGCGCCTGACGTGCATCGTGGCGACGGCGAAGTCAACCTGGTCCCAACGCAGGTCGACGAGTTCGGAGACCCGCAGACCGTGCCGGTAGCCGACCAGGATCATGGTGGCGTCGCGGTGGCCCCAGCGATTGCCCTTGGCCGCTTCGATCAGCCGCCCGATCTCGGCCTCGGTAAGGTGCTCACGGGTGCGCACCTCCCTGTTGGGGGGCCGCCTCGGCATGACTGTTCGTAAAACGGTGGCTGGCGCGACCAGCTTGAGGTGGGATTTTAGATTAGCCCTTTCGGTCTCCTCAACTGTTCGCACAATAGCCATTTTACGAACAGTTGTAAAGCGACAATCTGGCAGTGCTGGACGGCCGAAAGGCCGGGGCCGACCAACTAGCCGCCGCGCCCGAAAGCGCGCGGCGCTGCCCGCGTGGCCCGGCCGGGGGTTCTATCAGGCCACCTGGGGCGTAGAGGCGTGTGGCCCGAGGTGGCGCCTGAAAACCGGACAAGCTGGCTTCCTCCGGGCCGCGCATCGGCACTCGGCTAGTTGCCGCCGCGGCCCAGGATCGCGAGCGCCCACCCGGGGCGCGCACGCGCGACCGACGTGCAGTGCGTGTTACACCATACCGCCGCGTGGTCGCTGGTGGGCCTCGATCGATGGTCGCGTGGTGCGCTCGCTTGGTGGCCCGGCCAAGGGCCGAGGCAGCCGCCGCTGCCTGCTATCCTGTAAACCAGGAGTGGCGTTGGGCGAATAGGCCGCGGCCTGCTTCGCGGCGAGCGGGCTCTAGGAGGGCGGCCAAGTCAATTTCGTAACAGCCGCACCCTCTAGGGAAGGGGTGTGTTACGTTACGGCCCACGAGGGTGGCCAAGGGCCACCACCCGAGTGGGTTCTGTTACGGCGCTTGTTACGGCAAAACTTCAACAATCGCATAGATTTGCAGCTTTTCGTAACAAACTGTAACAGCAAATCGTAACATGTTACGCTCGCCCTTAAGTAGTGCAAATCTAGACCACAACCGTAACATCGCTTGTTACGCTTTTTTGCCTCGGACGGAGCCGCCCCGCCCTTCAAATTTTCTGGGCCTTGACGGCCTTTTTCCCAGCCTCGGTAAGTTCCGGACCGTCACGCCCCTCGTCGACGAGTTTCTGTTTTTTCAATTTCCTGAGGATGCGCCCGACCATGACCTTGTATGGCTCGCCGTTCCTCGTAGTCCACCCGGCTAGTCTTGCGAGATCTGCCTGTGAGGCCCCTGGATTGCCTGCGAGAACGGCCAGCAGCGCGTCTTCGTTGCCGCGGGCGACGGTCTTCAGCTCTTTGTGCTTGTCCTCGCTAAGGTGTGACGCAACCACGGTCGGGATCGTCCGGCCTTTGCTGTCCTTGAGACGCTCGTGGGTAACGGTGCGCAGCTGGAACGATATTGGCGCGAAGTCCGGCCCGCGGTACTTCCCCTGCCAGTGCAGCTCGGCGATGCCGCCGCTGTTCTGGATAGTCAGATTGCCATCGACCTCATTGAGGTAGGAGCCGCCGCCACGCGGCAGTGGATTATCTTCGGCGGCGTTCTTGACCGGGTGGCAAAGCGCCAGCACGGCGGGGCTGCCCGGCAGCGTAACCAGGTCACGCTGCATGCGGGCATATTTGCCGGCCTGCACGTTACTGTTCTCGTCATCGCCCTCAAAGTAGGCCGCGCTGGTATCGATGACGACGAGCGACACGCCGCCGAGCGCCTTCACCTGCTCGGCTATGCAGCTAGCCATCTCTGAAACGCTGAACACGCCGCGGATGAAGTGGACATCGATGACATCGATGTCGAAACCCGTTTGCTCTGCCATTGCGATCCAACGCATCTGCACATCGACAGGGTTTTCACCGGCCAGGTAGAGCACTCGCCCGCGTGAAAATTCCCTGCCGTCCATTGTTCTGTTCAGCGCCACGAACGCCGCGAAGAGAAGGGCGATCGCCGTCTTGCCGCTGCCGGTCTTCCCGGTCAGCGAATAAAAAAACTGGCGCTGTATAAGCCCGTCAATCAAATAATCAGGAGGAACGAAACCGCGGACGAACGCCGCGCTGGACAGGAGCTCGACTGCCTCTGGCTCAGCTTTTGGCTTTGCGCTTGTGTCAGCGGCTGCTTTCGCGGGCACCACCTCTGCACCTTCATCACTCTTGACCAGCCGCAGGTGCTGCCGCAGCGCCGCCCCGGCGGCGGGGTCGCGCCTTGTGAACTCTGCTTCCACTCGAGCGTCGTAGTCGTCGCGCCACCCCGGCCGCGCATCGTCGGCCATATAGATCAGCGTCCCGGCACCGATCTCCGTCGGCTTAAAGCTGTTCCACTTGGCGCGGGTTTTGTCTGCGTCGTATTTTTCCGGGAATTTTGCTGAGAAGCAGTCGAAGAGCGCAAAGCCCTCCTCGCTGCCCGAGGTGGCGGCGTGCACCGCCATGCCCACTCGGATCCAGGCGTGGTACTCGTCGGTGTATCCGCTGCCACTCGCGATCGCCTCGAGCGCCGCCTCGATCAGCTCCGGGGATGCACATGGTTCATCACCCGGCGTCCGCTGTGCGTCGCCCTCAGCCGACACGCTGGTTGCTTTGGCTGCCTCAGTCAGGGCCGACAACGCGGCGTCGAGGTCAATCTCCCGGTCGGCATTGATTGATTCAATTTTTGCCAGTCGCGGCTCCGCCTTGCGATGCCAGCTGCCGGGCCAGCGGATCGGATGACAGACCGCCTTGTTCGAGGGATCGCCGCCGACAATTCGCGTGGCGAGGTCGCGGGCCAGCTCGAGCTTGGCCAAATTGTCACGCTGGGCAGTTCGCGCGAGCCGCCAGTGCAAATGCAGCTTGTCCTCGGCCTCAGGGCCGCCGTTGATCCAGCGGCCGCCGCTCTTCACGACCACGGTCGCCGGGCCAAGGACGGCCTCCAAAGTTTTGAGTGCTTGGCGCGGATGTTGGTCGCACTCGACCGAGAGCGCCAGGCCCTCGACGATGTCCTGCTTGCGGGCGCGTTCCTTGCTGGCGAACACCGCCAGCGGCGGACAGAACACGACCGGCCTCGGGTCCTGCGCAGCCCGGCGCGCGTCGTCCTCGGCGACGTCGATCAGGAAGCGCAGGCCGCCGGACAGGTTCACGGGGCTGATCCGAAATTTTTCGCTTTTATCCTCGAGGAATGAGCGCACCGAGACGAAGCCCTTGGGCGACGCATGGCGGAAGATTGCGTTGACAAACATCTCGATTTGGTCGCGGTCGGGTTCTAGCTTGCCGTTGGCCTTCGCCCTGGTGGCCAAGGACCGCGCGCCGCCGCTCCCGTTCGGTGCAGCCTCGCCCGGTGCGCGCCGATCCCAACCCTTTGCCCGGACCCCGGCTATAAAATCGGGGATTTCGATTTTGCGCTCGCCCTTGGCCTCCCCGATCTTCCACAGCACCTTATGGTCCATGGTGTCGTGGTTCCTGGCCCGCATTGCCGCGAGCAGTTCCGGGGTTCTGGTCTCGGGGTTGTTTTTGATAAACTCTTTCACGTCCCGCTTTACAGAGAGTGTATCTTCGCCTATATTAAACATTGCTAATGTATCCAGATCCAGACTCGGCCACGCAGGCGCAACCCTGACGTGGCCATTTTCCTGTGCTGCCGCGGAACGCGCGGGCGCGCTGGTCTGGCCCAGTCTGGTCAAGGCTTGCCGCCGGCCACAATCGTGTCAGCGGCATTGAAAATTTCTGTCAGCTTCGGGTTATCGTCCGCGAGCCGGTCCACAAGATCGCCGCGCACGACATAGACCGCGCGCCTAGGTTCAAAGCAGTCGCGCGGCTCAATGGCCACGCACTGGCGACCGGCCAGGGCAAGGAACAGCCTGGCCAACAATTCGCTATTGTTCAATGCAGCACCCGGCCAAGGACCGCGTGCTGCCGCTTGAGTTGCCTCGCTTTGCGCCTGGCCGCCATGTAGGCGCCCACGGCGTTATCGTACTTTCGCCAGCGCTCGAAACTCTCGTCGAAACACCATCCAGTGGAATCGCGCTCGCAATCGGCCGCGCAGCCGCAGCCGCACACTTTACTTTGCACGCGGTCGGGATTAGATTTGTGATTGCTGCTGAGATTTAATCCGGGAGGGCCCTTGGCGGGGCCCTTTCGTTTTTCGTACACGAAATCCTCCATTTTGCGCACGAGCCGAAGCCGCGCTGAAACTCTCCATTTTTGGGTGGTGGTCTAATCCGATCAGCCGCCGGCTGTGGGCCGGGGCAAAGCATCCTGCGAATGCAAGATCAGGGCCGGCCCGACCTCCTTCTCAACGAGTGCGCTCGCGGCACTCGGCAAGCTGGCACGCTAACCGCAATCTCGCCGCACGCTGCGCCGGACCGTCACCGTTCCACACAGCTGGGTTCATGTTGAAGCCGCACTCCGGCATCCACGAGCGCAGGCGGTCGATGTGGTGCTGCTCCGCCCTACGCAGCTCCAGCTTCGAGCAGTCTGGCGACAGTCGCTCTAAAATCTCGAAGGACCAGCTTTTTGGCGGGTGCCGACCAAACGTCTTGAGCATGCGTGTATTGGATCGCCCGAGCCCGCGCCTATCGCGATTGCGAATGTAGCGGACGGAACCGACATAGCTTTTGCCATCAGGGCAGATGAAACGATAGACCGCCGGGCTACGGCAGGTCAGGCAGTACCATATCGAATGACGACTGGGATCGAACCGTTGGCCACAGCCTCGGCACATTCTCATCTGATTCATCACAGATCCGCGCTACTCGGCCGGTGCCGATGCTTCTCTTAAAGCGGGGGCACGCTTTCTCACGCCGCCGCGCTGCTTGCCCAGCTGCGCAGCGATCAAGAATTTTAGGGCGCGATTGGTGTTGAGGCCCCGCTCGGCGCGCCATTGTTCGAACGCGTCGGCGAGTGGCCCCGGACAGTTGACGGTATAGATGCACGAATAGTTTTTGGGCATCAGGTTCTCCTAGCTGGTTGCCAGGTATATTTATAAGCCACTATTCCAAATTCAATAGCTGAATCAATTCGTTAAGGCGATTGCCGGCCTTTACCTCTCCCCCAATGGCGTCATCCTGTCCCGGCATGGCCGACACGCACAACCTCAATGAAAACTCGCGGGCAGCGGCATGAGCAATCGTCCCGCGCGGATTACTCAAGCCGAAATCGATCGCTTGATCCGTGCCGCCAAGAAGGCCGGCGCAACGGAGGTAAGGATCAAGATCGGCGACGAAGCGTGGGCCAGCATTCCACTGTCCCCCGGGAAGCCGGTTGCAGAATCCGAGGAAATCGTACTGTAATGGACGAGATGCCCCGCCCCCGCCCGCCGCACCTGCACCGGCAGGAAACGCAACACGGCAAGACCGTTTGGTATGTCCGTGTCGGCAAGGGTCGTCGTATTCGGATACGCAGCCAATTTGGGTCGCCAGAGTTTGATGTCGAGTATCAGGCAGCCATTGCGGGGGTGCCGGCTCGGCAGAGCAACCAGCACCCTGCGACGGGGAGCCTAGCTTGGCTGGTCGAGCGCTATCGCGAAACAACGGCCTGGACAAACCTTTCCCTGGCGACACGCCGACAACGAGAAAACATTTTGCGGCATGTACTGGAGTCAGCCGGCGCCAAGCCGTACGCGCATATCAACACCACGACCATCGAGGCGGGACGCGACCGTCGCGCCGATACGCCGGCCCAAGCGCGGCATTTTATCGACACGATGCGGGGTCTGTTCCGCTGGGCGGCCAGGGCTAGGCACGTCAGGGCCGATCCGACTCTCGGCGTCGCTTATCCTAAACTGAAAAAAGGCGACGGTTTCCGACCCTGGACCGAAGACGACGTGATTGCGTATGAGGCGCGTTGGCCCATTGGTACGCGACAGCGTGTCTGGCTGGATGTTCTGGCCTTCACTGGTTTGCGCCGCGGTGACGCCGTGCGCTTCGGTCGCCAGCACGTCCGCAACGGCATCGGCACGATCAAGACCGAAAAGACTGGCACAGAAGTAACGCTGCCAATTCTCCCAGTGCTGGCCAAGACATTGGCAGCGGGGCCATGCGGCGATCTGACTTTCATAGCTGGCGAGAGCGGACGCCCGCTCACCAAGGAATTGTTCGGGAATCTTTTTCGCAAGGCTTGCCGGAAGGCTGGCGTGCCGGGTTCAGCACACGGCGTGCGCAAGATCGCGGCGACGCGCGCCGCCAATGCTGGTGCCAGCGTCGCGCAGCTCGAAGCGATCTTTGGTTGGCAGGGTGGCAGGATGGCTTCGCTCTACACCCGCAGCGCCGATCGGCGGCGCCTTGCATTCGATGCCATTCATCTGCTCGACGCGAACGATAAGCGAACTTCTATTCCCTCACCTAGTGGGGAGGTGAGGGCCACAAACGAAAAAACCTAGCTAAATCAAACTGAATTTTTTTAGATGGTGGGAGAGGTAGGACTCGAACCTACGAAGGCGTAAGCCAGCGGATTTACAGCCCTCTGCTATTCATTGTTATCATTACAGAAATTGCCTATATGTCGCGTATGTGTCGCGCTCATCCGAGAAGCGCCCGCGTGGAGGCTTCTAGTTCGCTACGGTCGCTGCCGCTCGGAAAGAGGTGGCCGTAGATGTCCAGCGTGATCATGATCGACGAGTGCCCCATCAAGGTCTGAACGACTTTCGGCGTCAACTGACGCCCGCCGCGCTCTTTAGGGTTGATACACCAAGAGGCGAAGAAGTGCCGGAAGGCGTGCAGGGCATATTTGGACGTGCCGTTCTTCAGGACACCGGCCGCCTTCATCACCGGAGCGATGCTGCGAAGCATATTCTTGTGGTACTCGACGCGACCTGTCGAGGTTGGAAATACCAGATCGCCGTCGCCCTTTGGGCAGGCCAGCTTCCATTGCTTCAAGGCGAGCAGCAAGTCGGGAGCAAGCGGGATGGTCCGTGCGCTCTCCTTCGTCTTCGGCTGGCCGATGTCGTTAAAGCGGTCAGCGCGCTGGCGCACGTGCAACTCTTCGGCTTTCAGATCGACGTCGCTCCACCGCAAGCCGCGCAGTTCGGACGCGCGCAATCCTGTCAAGGCGGCGACCAGCAATAGGGCGTGCAGCTTCCCTTTGTCGTCGTGCTTCTTCGCGGCGTCGATCAACCGCTTTATCTCGGCGGTCGTCGGGATGTCGAGGCCCATTTCAAGCTTGCGCCGGTCGCGCTTCTTCTGGCCGATGATCACGCCCGCCGCGACGTGCGGGACACCAGCGACCTTGAGCAGCGACTTGAGGCTGGTCATCACCTTGCTCGCCATCGCCCGCGACAGCGTGGGTGCGCCTTCGCCGTCCGCCTTCTTCAAGAGGGCGTCGCGGAAGTTCTCAACGTCCTTCTTCGTCAGCTTCGCCAGTTTAAGCTTGCCGATGCGCGGCTTGATGTGGAGCTTTATGTGCTGGCGGTACTGTCGGACGGTCGAGCGCTCGGCCGGACCGTCGTCCCTCATACCGTTGGCCTCGACGCGCTTGATCCAGTTCTCGCCAGCGTCGGCGATGCTGGTGTTGCCGTCGAGCGAAACGTGCGTTCCGGCATTGACGGCGACCGCGACGCTCGCTTCGTAGGCGTCCGCCTTCTTCTTTTGTTCGAATGTTCGGATGTGACGCTTGCCGGTCCCGTCCGTGAAGTCCGCGATCCACGCTTCCTTCGTCTCACCCTTCCGCGTCACCCAGGTTCGCTTGCGAACTGACATAATTTCAAAATCCAAGTTGTAAGCAGTTTGTAATATGTCGCATTATGTTGCAATTAATCCGCTGGCAGTCAATAGCCTCGCGCCGGGCTTACGAGGCCGCTGGAGGGGGTTCACTGCCGGGCGTTTACCACCCTAGCCAGCGCCACAAAAACGCGCATCCTGAGGGCGCTCCGGGCGGTCATCACGACCAATTCTCGATACCGACGACGTGAGGCAGGCAGATCACTTCCCTCTCCATCCGGTCGTTGGCGGCCGCGAAGATGTCGGCCTTAGCGATGGTCGCGGTGGCGATAACCGCATCCGGCACCCTGATGCCACGGTGACCCCGTGCGAAGCCCTCAGCGATGCCACGGTCCATCGTCCACGAGATCGCCTCAACGTGGGAGCGCGAGCAGCCGCGATAGAGCGTGAGATCGTCGGGTAATTCACTCCAGAATTGGCCGCCGTCCTTCGCGTGCTCGACATACACTTCCCCTGGACACGGGCCGACACGGCGCAGGATCGGGATGAGGCGATTCTGCCACTGCCACGCGGCGTCGCACACGGACCAGTTGCCGAGGAAGATCGGCCAGAAAATTTCAGGCGGCTCGTTCTCGATCAGCGGTATGAGTTCGGCAACGCGCTCGTGACTGCCCACGAGAAGCGACAGGTTTCCCACGGCGTCGATCTTGGCGGCGCCCTTCGTGGCATGTGCCGCCTTGCGTGCGCGAGCAAGATGACGGCGCCACGAGGCGCGCGCCTGCGCGGTAGTTTTTCCTCCGATCCATGCTTCGATCAGCCTGAGTTTGGTCGTGCTCACGCGACGCCCTCTGCTTGCGCACGAGATCCGGCTCCGTGGCGCGTCGGGCCTCGATCAGGCTCACCTGCGCCGGTTATGATCAATTTTGACATCTAACTTCTCTGGTTTTTAGTGAGTGGATAATCCACTCATACTTGGCCATACAATCAAAATTTATACTATTGGCCGCCGTCCTTGCGGCGGTGCACACCGCCGCCAATGTGCGGTAAGCCTAAATGACGCTTAAGCGATGCCGTCAGCGCGACAGGGGATCGGCGGCGGCGGCCGCCGCCAAGGCGGTCAATAGGTCTGCGTAAGTCTTGTGCCCGGTAATCTCGGCTGCGGCGGCTTCAGCGGCGTCGCCCGCTTTTGCCAAGACTGTAAAGTACGCTTCATCGTCTATGTCCGCGGCGCTAGTCGCTTCTGCTGCGTTCGCCGCAGCGTTGAAGATGCGGTAGCGGGCAGCTTCTTGCCGCGCCTCCCAAGCCTTGTCAGCATTCGTTCTGCCGTTCATAGCCAAATGCCCTCCTTCCTTTTGGATATAAAAACCTCCAGGCGGGTGTTCAACAGATTGCATCCATGCCACTACCGCGCCGCATCCAAGGCCGCCGTCGAAGACATAAAACAACGGGCGTAGGAGTTGTAACAGGTGTGCTGTTCTTTGGGAGGCACTTTTCAGATGCACGGCTATTTCTGAATGCTGACAAAGAAGTTCTCCTAATTATGAAACTGGAATTGAGTCTGTCTAGCATCCGTAAGCTGATTGCAATGAATTGCGGAGGTGGAAGATAAAGTCACAATAAGTGGAGCATCGGGCGTAAAAGGCGGCGTCGCGAAACGGAAGGCAAACTGCTTCTTATCGTGGGAAAGTCCAACTTGCGTGAGTGTGTAAGCTACTTGACCTGGAATGAAAAAACTTCCTTTGGAGACTGGTCCATCGCAAGTGATTATAAATGCGGGTTTTTCAATTGTTTCATCGGTCAGAATTGCCATTTGTAGAGAAAATGGCAGATTGGGATCGGACGGAGGAATTGGTTGAGTGTTGAATTGAAAATGGGCAATGCGTCCAAAAACAGCGGTTGATTTTTCTGCCTGAGCGGTCAGTTCTTTTAAACTTTTCGAAAAGGCACTTAATTGACCGCGTAATTTCTCGGTTGAGGTCCAATTCGATATCGTGCCTGCAATCAAGGTGACGGCAGAAATGCAACCAACGCTGCCCCAAAATATTTTTTGTGCTCGACTCATCTCGGGCAACGTCGCGCCCGTAACAGTAAGCGTGATGATTAGGACAGTTGAACAAAGAACCAATGAGTTCCCTAGGCTCATGTTTGAGTACATAAAAACCGCGTTGCTTTCGACAAAAACGGCGAAATGAATAACGTTGCTCGCGATTTGATTGAGTACGCCGGAAATGATGGGCGTAAATTCGTTTAAGAAGCGATAGAACCACTCCTGCATAGCGGATACCTCTTTGGGCCGAGTGTACCCCCCAAAAAAGGCTCCCGTAATACGGGTGCTGGGGGCTAAGCGTCAGATATCAAACTGAGACACTACCCAAAAA
Organism: uncultured Alphaproteobacteria bacterium; assembly: GCA_963731805.1. GTDB lineage: Bacteria > Pseudomonadota > Alphaproteobacteria > Rhizobiales > Xanthobacteraceae > BOG-931. The sequence continues at coordinate 4,233 of CAVSWY010000014.1, read as the reverse complement.
AGTGTTTGGAATTTTAGTATCAACCAAACCTTCCATAAAATCGATTCAACCTATCACTCACTTCAGTCTCGAATGCTGATCTCCTCCAATTGCAGACATATCGCTGCGTCGCAATAAGTGACGCGATGGGCCAACATGCGACATTGCGCCCGCGTTGACCAAAAGCAAAAGCCCCGAACGCTCGGGGCTTCAGCCTGATATCTTTAGGAAGGCAGCAGTCGTTGAAGTACGCCTGTCTTCAGAAACCCCTGCCGTTACCTACCAAACAGGCAACGAGTTAACACCCTAGCCAGGGCATCCAGCTATGACGGTGGCGTCGGCATCCGTAGTAGCCATGATCGCCTCTGTAGCTGTTGTATAACGGCCCATGATGACGACTGGCATATCGGGCTCCGCCGTGACGTTCCGTTCGCTTGGACTGTACGACCGCGCTGCCATTGGCTGCGGATGAACCCTTGGCCGCGGCGCCCGCAGCAGCGCCTTTGTCCGTCGCCTGCTGCTTATTGTCGGATACGGGCGCTATCGGCGCTGCTTGTCCGGTTTTTTCAGGCGTTTTGCTTTGGTCGGACTTAATGGCGGGTGCCATGTTTTCCGCCGGGGCACTCTGCTGTGCCGCCGGAGCGCTTGGTGTCCCGTCCGTCTTTATGCCTTGTGCCGAGACGACCCCGGTACTCAGCATCAATATCGCCGCCGTGGTGGATATTAGTATGGTTCTCATGGACGCCTCCTGTAGACACTCCGCAATTTGTTTAATTTTGTGGATGTGTGGGGAGACAACGCCGGCGTGCCCCCGATCGTTCCAAATGGTCAATGACAACCGGCGTCTGAGCAAACTTTATCACCCAGCCCACGACCCAATCAAATAAACAAGCGCGGCTTCCGCCGTGCACTCAAGCGGCGGAAGTCTGTGTGGGTGAGGCATCTGTCCGCTGCGCGTCGGAAACCGCGCCGCATTCAGTCCCTAATCAGCGTTAAAATCTTGATTTCTCCGCTCCTTCTTGAAGATCAAGTTCATGTTCGAGCGCCCTGATCTCAGTTTGAATTTCTTCTCCCACTTTTAGGTTTCCGGCCACTAGCTCGATTTGAGCCGCATCATCTTTTGGACGTCCGACGCCGCGGGTGAGAAAGGTTCGATATTTTGTAATGGCGGCGATTACGTTGTAGCTCTCTGAAAGTGCCTTTAAAATTTGTTCGCCTGTAAGCTGAGAATAACGCATGGCTTTCGCTCCAAAACCAAGCTACGGGGTTTCGTCAGCATTGCTGCCTGCCGGAAGGGGATTGCCTTGTGCATCCGCGTTTCGCTCAACCTGGCACCTGCATGTTCGGCAGTTGAAGGTTTGGCGCTCATAGGCGGCCCCGAGGGTGAGATGGGGAGTGCGCCTTGTTAGACCCATTAGGTCGCCGCATTCGGAACAAGTTGGCCGGTCGCCAGCTCCGAAACCGCGCGGTGGCTCTTGCTGCTGAAGAGACATGACTTCACTTGATGTTTGGCCCCATGCGAGCTGATACCGTTTCCCTCTGCCGGTCTGGTCAAAATTGACCGCGTTCCCAGACGATCCCAGATCTTCGCGGAAGTCCGTCGTGCGTTATTTTTCGCTGTGAATAGGTCACAGACCGCCGAGTAGTAGGTCAGTTTTTCAATTGGGCGGGGGATAACTTTCAAAGGCTGAGCGAGTGAGCAATTCTGTACAGACTGCCAATTCCCGCAGGTACAGGCTTTGGAACTAGGGAGACGCCCAACTAAGGTGTGTCCCCGTCAGGAGGCTGTCATGAGTGATGCCGACCTGTTTCGGCAGTATGCCGAGGAGGCCATACACGGGTCCTCCAAAGCAAGAAACGAAAGCGAGAAGCGAAGCCTAATCGACCTTGCCTGCACTTGGGCGCAAGCAGCGTTGCTGAGTGAGAGGGTGTTGGGATCAAGCTTTGTTTCTTTGCCATGCGACGCTGGTGAAGCCACATCGGTGACGCGTTCTTGACAGAGCGGGCCGCTTCGAACCCCGTATTTCCATTGTTCCTGGGTGGCGGAGCTGCGTCGCAACGACCCGCCCCTTCGCGGCGTCTTGTGCCGTCAAGCAGCAGCCCCCTTTGCCACGTCCTGTAGGATGGCATGAACGCTCCATCAAATTGGCCCTGCAATCGGCTGTTGCTCGCGCTGCCCGCCCGCAATCTCAAGCGGCTTATGCCGGAGCTTGAACAAATTAGCTGCCAACGCGCGCAGGTCCTGTTGAACGCTGATAGCGCGCTCGACCATGTATTCTTCCCCGATAGCGGTGTAGTCTCGGTGGTGGCGGTTTATGCAGACGGCAGCGTCATCGAGATGGCAACGGTCGGAAGGGAGGGCTTCACCGATGTGCAAGCCATCTTCGGTGCCAAGCGCTCCTCGGTCCAGCTTCTCGTTCAAATCCCGGGAACCGCTGTAAGGATGTCGCGTGCGGCGTTTATGCGGTTTATGCAATCAATGCCGTCCTTCCGAAGCATCATGGACGCTTACGTCCAGGCCTTTCTCGAACAGGTCATGGTGTCGGTCGCCTGCAACGGGGCGCACAGCCTCAAGCAGCGGCTGGCGCGTTGGCTGCTGATGATGCGTGACCGCAGTGACGGGGACGTGCTCCTTATCACTCAGAGCCTGCTCGCCGAAATGTTGGGTGTCCAAAGGCCGACCATCACGAATGCCATCCGGGAGTTCGAACGTGCCGGTTTGATCGATCAGGGCCGGCGGCAGATCACGATACTTAATCGGCGAGGCCTCACGGAGGCATCTTGCGAATGTTACCAATTGGTTCGGGCGCGCCTCGCCTTTCACCTTCCCAAGACATTCGAGTGATATTGTCGCTCCCGCCGTACTGTAATGTACATTACCGACGGCAAGCTATAGATTAGCTTACAATCATGGTTCTAAGGGCGGTGGCGGAGGCAGCCTCGCTAGCGGGATCGTATTCCTGCTGTCGAGGATGAGCGCAATTGTCGGAAGGTGCGCACGAACCGGCCGTGCGCGAAGTCGAGCCACTGGTCGAAGTGACGATCCGTGAATGCCTGCTCGCGACGCATTCACAGTCACCCCAAAGGATACCCCTCGCGGCAAGGAGGGCTGACAATGAACCGCAAAGCAAAGCTTCCGTTCGATCCCAAAGTGTTCCTCTCGAAGGTAAACAGCGGGCAACGCATTTTCGATTATCGGAAGGATCAAATGGTGTTCCGGCAGGGCGATCCTGCGGACGCCGTTTTTTACATCCAGAGAGGCAAGATCAAGCTCACTGTCGTTTCCGAGCGGGGCAAGGAAGCAGTCGTAGGAATTCTGGAACCTAATCACTTTTTCGGCGAAGGATGTCTGAATGGACATCCGCTTCGTGTCACGACGGCTACGGCAATCGAACAATCCCTGATTACCCGCATCCCCAAGGCAGAGATGATTGCCACTTTGCATGATGAGCCGGAATTTTCTGAATTGTTTATGGCGGATTTGTTAAGCCGGAACAGTCGAATTGAAGAGGACCTCATCGATCAACTATTCAATTCAAGCGAGAAACGGCTAGCGCGAGCTCTTCTGCTTCTGGCTAATTTCGGCAAGGAAGCCACGACCAAGCCGATCATCGGGAATTTCAGTCAGGAAACCCTCGCGGAGATGATTGGCACGACCCGATCACGCGTGAGCTTTTTCATGAATAAATTTCGCAAATTGGGCTATATCGAATACAACGGAAAACTGGAAATCCGCAACTCGCTGTTGAACGTGGTGCTGTACGACAAGCCTGAGATCAGGAAGCACGACGCAAGCGAAGGACCGAGATAGCTTACCGGCTCGTCTGGTCAGCCTGTCTCGCCAGCTCCCGCCATCGGCGGGCGAGTTCCTGATAGTGGGCTTTGACTTTAGCGTTGCAAAAGCGTTGCAAATTGATGCCGCGCGCTGATCGCATTGCGCCGCCTTGGCGCGGTCGCGAGGCGGCAGCGCGTGAAGTGGAGCGTGAACCGTGCTAGTGACCGGAAGGTTCCGGCGCGATGATGTTTGGCGTCGGGCTTACGTCAGATCGCAGAACGCAATCGCCTTTTGGTCGAGTATCAAGCGGGTCGCTGAGATGGGTCGCGGGACGCCTCAGCCGTGCAAGATAAACCCGAACTCCCCCCATCCCAGTAGGAACAGCAAAAACCAAAGAAAGAGGCCGTTGCCGATCCAGCCGTAATTGCCGATCAAATTTGGAGAACGCCACCATACGAGACCGAACAGGAGCCACAGGA
>CAVSWY010000013.1:0-193281 GCA_963731805.1 uncultured Alphaproteobacteria bacterium | reverse complement strand
GCCAGACGACGTCGAGCATGCGATCGAGGCCGCGATCACGCTCGATCCGACGAAATTCCAGGACACTGCGCTGAAGTCCCAGGCCATCACCGAAGCCGCCTCGGTCGTCGCCGCCATTCCGGAAGTGCGGCAAGCTTTGATGAACTATCAGCGCGAATTGCCACCCGGCCGCCCGGCGCGGTGCTCGACGGCCGCGATATCGGCACCGTTATCGCGCCCGGGGCCGATGTGAAGCTATTCGTGGTCGCATCGCCGGAAGTGCGCGCCAAGCGGCGCGTACTGGAACTGCGGGCGCGTGGCGAAACCGGTGACGAGCAGGACGTCCTGGCCGACCTGTTGCGTCGCGACCAGCGCGATTCCCGGCGGACCGCAGCCCCTCTGATGCAGGCGCCCGACGCGCACTTGCTCGATACGACGCATTTGGGTATAGACGCGGCGTTCCGGGCCGCTGTCGATATCATCGAGGCCGTTCGAGCGGGCCGAAAGCGTCGATAACAAGCGCTTTCGTCATTGGAGGTTAGCCCGCTCACCGCCTCCGCTACGTGATGCCGACTTAACCTGCGTCCGGAACGCAGGCTTTTCCGAAACGTATGGCCTTGGCCCCAACCGCCGGTCTTGCCGGCGGCCGCCGCACGTTCCGGATCATTTCCATTCAAGGGGTCGGAGTATTTTATGGCTCAAGCTGCCGTTCAAGCCGCTACCGACGCGCCGTCGCGTGAGGACTTTGCCAAGCTGATCGATAAATCGTTCGGCGACGGCCATCTGCAGGAAGGCGCCGTCGTCAAGGGCACGGTCGTCGCCATCGAACGCGACCTTGCCGTGATCGACGTGGGCTTAAAGACCGAAGGCCGCGTGGCACTGCGCGAATTCGCCGGGCCCGGCCGCACCGCCGAGATCAAGGTCGGCGACACCGTCGAGGTCTATCTCGAAAGGATCGAGAACGCGCTCGGCGAAGCCGTGCTGTCGCGCGACAAGGCCCGGCGCGAAGAGAGCTGGGGCAAGCTCGAAAAGGCGTTCCAGAATAATGAGAAGGTGCAGGGCGTCATCTTCAATCAGGTCAAGGGCGGATTCACCGTCGATCTGGACGGCGCGGTCGCCTTCCTACCGCGCTCGCAGGTCGATATCCGGCCGATCCGGGACGTGTCGCCGCTGATGAACAACCCGCAGCCGTTCCAGATCCTCAAGATGGATCGCCGGCGCGGCAATATCGTCGTGTCGCGCCGCACCGTCCTGGAAGAGACCCGCGCCGAGCAGCGCCAGGAACTGGTGCAAAACCTCGAAGAGGGTCAGGTCATCGACGGCGTGGTCAAGAACATCACCGACTACGGCGCATTCGTCGACCTTGGCGGCATCGACGGGCTCTTACACGTCACCGACATTGCCTGGCGGCGCGTCAATCATCCGTCCGAGGTGCTCAATATCGGCCAGCAGGTGAAGGTCAAGATCATCAAGATCAATCACGAGACCCACCGCATCTCGCTTGGCATGAAGCAATTGCTCGACGATCCGTGGCAGGGCATCGAGGCCAAATACCCGGTCGGCGCGCGGTTCAAGGGCCGCGTCACCAACATCACCGACTACGGCGCTTTCGTCGAACTCGAACCCGGCATCGAGGGACTGATCCACGTCTCGGAAATGTCGTGGACCAAGAAAAATGTGCATCCCGGCAAGATCGTCTCGACCTCGCAAGAAGTCGAGGTGCAGGTGCTCGAGGTCGATCCGGTCAAGCGCCGCATCTCGCTCGGTCTCAAGCAGACCATGCGCAATCCGTGGGAGGTGTTCGTCGAGAAATATCCGGCGGGCTCGGTGGTCGAGGGCGAGGTCAAGAATAAGACCGAATTCGGCCTGTTCCTCGGGCTCGACGGCGATGTCGACGGTATGGTTCACCTTTCCGATCTCGACTGGAAACGGCCCGGCGAGCAGGTCATCGAGGAGTACAAGAAGGGCGACAAGGTCCAGGCCCAGGTGCTTGACGTCGACGTCGAGAAGGAGCGCATTTCGCTCGGCATCAAGCAGCTTGCAGAAGGCGGCGCTCCCGCCGCCGCGGGCGAAGCCGCCGCCGGCGAGCTCAAGAAGGGCGCCGTCGTCACTTGCGAAGTCACCGAGGTGAAGGAGGGCGGCATCGACGTGAAGATCGTCGGCACCGAATACACGTCCTTCATCAAGCGGTCGGAATTGGCGCGCGATCGGTCCGAGCAGCGGCCCGATCGCTTTGCCGTCGGCCAAAAAGTCGATGCGCGCGTTATTCAATTCGACCGCCGTACCCGGCGCGTCACCGTCTCCATCAAGGCGCTGGAAGTCGCCGAGGAGAAGGAAGCGATCGCGCAATACGGCTCGTCGGACTCCGGCGCGACGCTGGGCGATATCTTGGGTACCGCGCTCAAGCGCAAGGGCGAGGAAGCCGAAGAGAACGAAAAGGAAGAGGCGGAGGAGTGACGGCCGATCGCGGGGCTCGCGCCCCGCGATGAGCAAATGTGGGGGCGGAGCAAGAGGAAGGGACCATGTCGCTTGATGCCGACCTGATCGTCGACCGCCGCCGCTTGCGGCGCAAGCTCACGTTCTGGCGCGTGCTTGCCATTGTCGTCATCGTTATTGGCCTCGCGGGAATAACGACGATCGCCAGCAACCGCGCCGGTCTGTTCGGCGTGCGTCCCTACATCGCGCGCGTGACAATCTCAGGCTTGATCCGCGGCGATCAGGAACGGGTGCGGGCGCTCGATCTTCTCGGCAACTCCTCATTGGCGAAGGCGGTCATCGTCCATGTCGACAGCCCCGGCGGCACCACGGCCGGGTCCGAACAACTGTTCGATTCGCTCTCCCGGCTGCGCGAGAAAAAACCGCTCGTGGTCGTCGTCGACAGCATGGCCGCCTCCGGCGGCTACATCACCGCGCTTGCCGCCGATCACATCGTGGCGCAGCAGACCTCATTGGTCGGCTCGATCGGCGTGCTGTTCCAATATCCCAACGTGTCGGAACTGCTCGGCAAGATCGGCGTGAAGGTCGAGGCGGTGAAATCGACGCCGCTCAAAGCGGCACCCGACGGTTACGAGCCGACCAGCCCTGAGGCGACTGCCGCGCTCAACGCCATTATCCAGGACTCCTATTCATGGTTCAAAGGCCTGGTGCAAAAGCGCCGCCATCTCACCGACGACCAGCTCGCCGCGGTCGACGATGGCCGTGTCTTCACCGGGCATCAGGGACTTGGGCTCAAGCTCGTTGACGAGCTTGGCGACGAGCGCGCCGCGCTGGCGTGGCTCGCCAAGGAGAAGCACATCGACGCCAAGCTGCCGGTGCGGGATTATCGGCTGCAAAGCCGGTTCAGCGACCTGACGTTCCTGCACGCCGCCGCCGCGGCCGCGCTCGATGCGGCGGGGCTTAGCGCGCTGGCCCAGCGCCTCGACCTGTGGGGCGCCGCCGACGCAGCGGAGCCTTTCAACCTTGACGGTCTATTGGCCCTTTGGCACCCTGCCGGCGAGAATTGAGTGGCGTTCGCGGGCGAACCAATCATTTCGGCGTAAGGGTGGCGGACCATGATCAAGTCAGAACTCGTTCAGCATATCTCTACGCAGAACCCTCATCTGTACCAGCGCGACGTCGAGAACATCGTCAACGCCATCCTGGGCGAAATCATCGCGGCGATGGCGCGCGGCGACCGCGTCGAGTTACGCGGTTTCGGCGCATTTTCGGTCAAGCAGCGCCCGGCGCGCACCGGGCGCAATCCGCGCACCGGCGCTCATGTCGCGGTCGATCAGAAATGCGTGCCGTTCTTCAAGACCGGCAAGGAGATGCGCGAGCGGCTCAATCGTCCGAGCGCGGGTTGACCGGCGCATTGCGATCAGCCGGAAGCTTGCTCCGCAAGATCGTTGCGGCGCTGATCCTGGTGACGCTTGGCGTCCTGCTCATCGCCTTCGCGGTCGCTAATCGCCAAGTCGTGACGGTGTCGTTCGACCCGTTTAATACGGCGAGTCCGGCCGCATCGGTGGCTCTGCCACTGTTCGCGCTGGTCATCGTTTTGTTGATCGCGGGCGTCGTCATCGGCGGCAGCGCATCCTGGCTGCGGCACGGCCGGTGGCGCCGCACGGCGCGGCGGCTGGAGCGCGATCTCGCGAGGCTGCGCGAGGAGCTGGAGGCGCATAAACGGACCGCGGCTGCCGCTCCGGCGAATATTCCCCGCGCAGTCGAGCCGCCCGAGCGGCTCAGGCTCAAGCCGCCGGTGCAGTGAGAAATCCGCCGCGCGCGTGCAAGACAAAGTGCCCGTGCCCATGTAGAACGGCAGCGTATTCTGGCTAGCTCATTCCACGATCCGGCAAGTTCATGTCGCTGACAGTGAAAATTTGCGGTCTTTCGACCCCCGAAGCGCTCGACGTGGCGCTTGACGCCGGCGCCGATATGGTCGGCTTCGTGTTCTTTCCGCCGTCGCCGCGCAATCTGTCCTACAAGACCGCGGCAGCTCTGGAGTCGCGCGTGCGAGGCCGAGCGAAGAAGGTCGCACTGTCCGTCGATGCGGACGATACCTTGCTGTCCTACGTGGTCGATGCGCTCGGTCCCGATATCCTCCAGCTCCACGGCAACGAGTCGCCCTTGCGGGTGGCCGCGATCAAGGCGCGCTTCAAGCTGCCGGTGATGAAGGCAATTCCAGTCGAATCCAAAGGCGACCTCGCAGCAATTGCCCGCTATGCCGCGGTGGCCGACTGGCTGTTGTTTGACGCGCGGCGGCCGCGCGAGGCGACGCGCCCGGGCGGCCTTGGCAAAGCGTTCGATTGGCGCCTTTTGGAAAGCATCGAGCCCCGCGTGCCGTATATGCTGTCGGGCGGGCTCGATGCCGATAATGTCGGCGAAGCCTTGCGCATCACCCGCGCGCCCGGCGTCGATGTATCTTCGGGCGTGGAACGCGCTGCGGGCGAGAAGGACCCCGAAAAGATCCGCGCCTTCGTGCGTGCCGCGCGGGCGGCGGAAGCCAAGCGCGTCCACCCGGTGGCGTGAGGAAGATTGCCGTGACCGTGCAGCCGCTCAATTCCTTCCGCACCGGGCCGGACGAGTACGGTCATTTCGGCATTTATGGCGGCCGCTTTGTCGCCGAGACGTTGATGCCGCTGATCCTCGAACTGGAGCAGGCTTACGCCGAGGCCCAGGCCGATCCCGAATTCAAAAAAGAGATGGATGGCTATTTGGCCCACTATGTCGGCCGCCCGTCGCCGCTCTATTTCGCCGAACGACTTACCGAGCATTGTCGGGGCGCCAAGATCTATCTCAAGCGCGAGGAACTCAATCACACCGGCGCGCACAAGGTGAACAATGTGCTTGGCCAAATCTTGTTGGCGCGGCGCATGGGCAAAAAGCGCATCATCGCCGAGACCGGCGCCGGCATGCACGGCGTCGCCACCGCGACGCTCTGTGCGCGGTTCGGGCTCGAATGCATCGTCTATATGGGCGCGGTCGACGTCGAGCGGCAGAAGGCGAATGTGTTCCGGATGCACATGCTCGGCGCCAAAGTGGTGCCGGTGGAGTCCGGAGCGAAGACGCTGAAAGACGCGATGAACGAGGCGCTGCGCGACTGGGTGACCAATGTCGGCTCGACTTTCTATTGCATCGGCACCGTCGCCGGGCCGCATCCTTATCCGATGATGGTGCGCGATTTCCAATCCATCATCGGCCGCGAGACGCGCGAGCAGATGCAAGAGGCCGAAGGCCGCCTTCCCGATTCGCTGATCGCCTGCATCGGTGGCGGCTCCAATGCCATGGGCCTGTTTCATCCGTTCCTCGACGACAAGGACATCGAGATCTACGGCGTCGAAGCCGCCGGCCACGGTCTCGACAGCGGCATGCACGCCGCCTCCATCGAAGGCGGCCGGCCGGGCGTGCTGCATGGCAACCGCACTTATCTGTTGATGGACGACGACGGCCAGATCACCGAAGCCCACTCGATATCCGCCGGCCTCGATTATCCCGGCGTCGGCCCCGAGCATGCCTGGCTTCATGACGTCGGCCGCGTCACGTTCTTGTCGGCGACAGACGACGAAGCGCTCAAAGCATTCCAGCTTTTGTCGAAGCTCGAAGGCATCATTCCGGCGTTGGAGCCGGCGCACGCGATCGCCAAGGTGCTCGACCTCGCGCCGCAAAAGCCGAAGGACCACTTGATGGTGGTCAATCTCTCCGGTCGCGGCGACAAGGACCTCGATACCGTGGCGCGGCATCTGGGAAGCGGCGCGCGATGACCGGACGCATCGAACGGCGCTTCGCTGCGCTTTCCAAGGAAAACCGCGCCGCGCTGGTGACCTTCACCATGGCGGGCGATCCGGATTACGCGACGGCCGCCGCGCTTCTCAAGGCGCTCCCCAAGGCCGGCGCCGATATCATCGAGCTCGGCATGCCGTTCACCGATCCGATGGCCGACGGGCCAGCGATCCAGGCGGCGGGTCTGCGCGCGCTCAAAGCCGGGCAGAATATGAAAAAGACGCTCGCCGCGGTGCGCGAATTCCGCGCCGGCGACGATGCGACGCCGCTCGTGCTGATGGGTTATTACAATCCCATCTATGTCTATGGCGTCGATACGTTCTTGGCCGATGCCAAAGCGGCTGGTGTCGACGGGCTGATCGTGGTCGATCTGCCGCCGGAGGAAGACGCCGAATTGTGCCTGCCGGCGCTCGAGGCCGGCGTCAATTTCATCCGGCTCGCCACGCCGACGACCGACGACAAGCGGCTGCCGACGGTGCTCACCAACACCTCCGGCTTCGTCTATTACGTGTCGATCACCGGCATCACCGGAGCCGCCGCGCCAAATCCAGACAATGTCAAATCCGCGGTAACGCGCATCAAGCGCCACACCAAGCTGCCGGTCTGCGTCGGCTTCGGTGTGCGCTCCGCCGAGCAGGCGCGCGCCATCGCGCAAGGCGCCGACGGCGTGGTGGTCGGCTCGGCGCTGGTCGAGGCGGTGCGTCAGAGCCTCGGTGCCGACGCCAAGCCCACTGCCGGCACTGTCGCAGCGGTGACCGGTCTTGTCAGCGCGCTCGCCGATGGCGTGCGCAACGCGCAGCGGGTTCGCGCCTAGCCTCACCGCTGCAATTTATCGAGCGTGATCGGCAGATCACGCACCCGTTTGCCGGTCGCGTGATAGACGGCATTGGCGACCGCCGCGGCGACGCCGACAATGCCGATCTCGCCGACGCCCTTGATGCCGAGCGGATTGATGATGTCGTCCGGCTCGTCGACGAAGATGACCTTTATGTCGTGAATGTCGGCATTCACCGCCACATGATACTCGGCGATGTTGGCATTCATGACGCGCCCAAAGGCATTATCGACCAACGCCTCCTCATGCAGCGCCATGCCGATGCCGCCGACGACGGCGCCCATGATCTGGCTATGCGCAGTCTTGGTATTGAGGATGCGGCCGGCAGCGACCGCGCTGACCACGCGGGTGACGCGGATCACGCCGATCTCCTCGTCGATTTTCACCTCGGCGAATACGGCCGAATGGGTGTTTTGCGCGTATTTCTTGTTTTCCTTGAAATCGGTCTTGGCTTCACGCTCGATGCGATCAAGACCGGCATGGCGCATGGCGTCGACGATCAGTACGGCCTTATCGGGCGCTTTCTTGTCCGCGATCTTGCCGTCGATCATCGCGGTGTCGTCGAGCTTTGCGGAGGCGAGCGGCGAATCCGGCAGCTTCTTGGCGACCCGCAACAGCTCCTTGCGGATCGCGTCGGCGGCTCTGGCGATGGCATGGGACACCGACGCCGCCGTCCATGAGCCGCCCTCGACCGGAGCTTGCGGCAGTGTCGAGTCGGCAAGCTTTACGGTGACATTGTCGAGCGGCAGGCCGAGCATGTCGGCCGTGACCTGCGCGATGATCGTATAAGTGCCGGTGCCGATGTCGGAGAAAGCGGAAGCTACCTCGGCATGGCCGTTGGCCGTCAGCACGATGCGGACGGCCGTCTCCATCTGCAGCGCTTCCCAGATGCCGGTCGCCATGCCCCAGCCAACCAATTCGCTGCCGTCGCGCATCGAGCGGGGCTCCGGATTGCGCTTGTCCCAGCCGAACGCTTCGGCGCCCTGCCGGTAACATTCGCGGAGCTTCTTGCTGGTGTAGGGCTTGTCTTCGTTCTGATCGCGATCCGAATAGCAGCGCAGCCGCAATTCCATCGGATCGAGTTTGAGCGCGACCGCGAGCTCATCCATCGCGCATTCCAGTCCATAGACGCCGGTCGTCGCACCGGGCGCCCGCATGTCGGCAGGCGTTGGCAGATCGAGCCGCGCCAGCCTGTGCACATATTTGGCGTTTGGGCTTTTGTAGAGCTGGCCCGACCAGGCGGTGTCGTTGCGGGAGAAATCTTCGTATTGCGAGGTGGCCGCGATGGCTTCGTGGATGACCGCGTCGAGCGTGCCACCTTGTTTCGCGCCGAGCGCAAGATGCTCGATCGTGGCCGGGCGGTAGCCGAGCCCATACATCTGCTGCCGGGTCAAAACCAGCCGCACCGAGCATTCGAGCGCACGCGCCGCCAGCACCGCCAGCACCGCCTGATATTGCGGGCGCAGCCCCGAACCGAAGCCGCCGCCCATGAACGGCGACATCACGCGCACGTCGTCCGGCTTCATGGCGAATACGCTGCACAGATAGCGTTGTACGTTCTGCACGCCTTGGGTCTTGTCGTGCACCGTAAGCTTGCCGTCGCCTTCCCAGATCACGGTCGAGGCGTACAATTCCATCGGATTGTGGAATTCGCTCGGGATGATTGGTGTCACGCTGCGGCGTGGTGCCGGGCAGGCGATGAAAATCGGTCATGGCGATGCTGCGCTCGCCGGCCGGCCCGGCGACATGGACCTTGGCGTCGAGCGCCGCGAGCGCCACGCACATGTCGGACGGATGCGTCGCAATGCAGGACTCGCTGGCGCCGAGAATGGCATGCATGCGATTGAGCCCGGCGATGGCGGAGCAGCCGCTGCCGGGCTCGCGCTTATTACAGGGCGTTGCGGTGTCGTAAAAGTAATAGCAGCGGGTGCGTTGCAGGAGATTGCCGCCGGTCGAGGCCATGTTACGCAACTGCGCCGAGGCGCCGGCGAGGAGGGCGCTGCTCAGCATCGGATAGCGCTCGGCGATCAAGGGGTGATAGGCGAGGTCCGAATTCGGCACCAGCGCGCCGATGCGCAAGCCGCCGTCGCTGGTCTCCTCGACGGCCTTGAGCGGCAGGCGCGTAATGTCGATCAGCCGCGACGGCCGCTCGACGTCTTCCTTCATCAAATCGACGAGGTTGGTGCCGCCGGCGATGAATTTCGCCTTGGGGTCGGCCGCGATCCGGCGGACGGCGTCGGCGACATCATTGGCGCGGGCGTAGTGGAAATTGATCATGACCGCCCCGTGGTCTGATTTATGGCCTGCTGGATCGCCGCCAGGATGTAGGGATAGCAGCCGCAACGGCAGATATTGCCGCTCATCAGCTCGCGGATCTCATCGGCGGTCTTCGCCTTGCCCTCGGCGATCAGGCCGACGCCGGAGCAGATCTGGCCGGACGTGCAATAGCCGCACTGGAAGGCGTCGTGGTCGATGAAGGCCTGCTGCAGGGGATGCAGCGCGCCGCTCTTCGCCAACCCCTCGACGGTGGTCACCTCGGCGCCGTCCTTCATGACGGCGAGCGTGAGGCAGGAATTGATGCGCCGGCCGTCGACCATCACGGTGCAGGCGCCGCATTGGCCATGATCGCAGCCCTTTTTGGTGCCGGTCAGGTCGAGATGGTCGCGCAAGGCGTCAAGGAACGTCGTCCACGGCGCCACCGTGAGCTGTCGTTCGACGCCGTTGACGATGAGTTTGATCGGGATCTTCTCGGGCGCCGGGATGGGCTCACCAATCCGGCGCGCCGTGCTCGATGGCGCCATATGCACCTCCACACGTTCCGCGGCTCGACCCGGCTTTCCGCATATAATCCGGCCGGGCGCAGGAAAAAGCAGGCTTGAAGCAATTTTCCGCGGTCGCTTGCAAAGCCCCGGCGCCGGCTCAACGCCGTCTCGCAGCCGGCAGTTCCGGCCGCGCCGCGCCCGGCGTTGAATTTCAGGTTCCCACGTCACACATATCTCATCCGAAGCTGGAGGGAATGTGACATGGCCCGTGACGTGGCCCGCGATTGGATGTGGTCCGAAGCGTGCGAAATGCTCGCGCGGGCCGAACGCATGCACCGCGAGCTGTTTCGCCCGGGGCCCAGTGAGAAGCGGCTGCCGGCCTGGGAGCCGCCGGTCGATATTCTGGAGACCGAAAATGAGGTTTTAGCGCTGGTCGCGTTGCCCGGCGTCGACGCCGACAGCGCCCAGGCCGTGATCGAGGAGGGCGAGCTCGTCATTGCCGGCACGCGCGTCCTTCCCGACCAGCTGCGCACGGCCGTCATCCACCGGCTTGAACTGCCGCAAGGGCGATTTTACCGGCGGGTACGCTTGCCGGCAGGCCGCTATTCGACGGTGCGCCGTGCCGCTGTCGCCGGATGTCTCTTGATTACCTTGCAGAAAGCGTAGGTCAGCGTGGCTGAAGAAATACTCGCAAAGAATGGTTCGTCCGAAGGCGGCGGCGGTTCGCTGCCGCCATTGCCGGCGGATGCCATCATCATCGTGCCGGTGCGCAACACCGTGCTGTTTCCGGGCCTCGTGGTGCCGATCACGCTCGGCCGGCCGAAGTCGGTCGCCGCGGCGCAACAGGCGGTGCGCGAGCAGCGCCAGGTCGGCATCCTGTTGCAGCGCGAGGCCTCGGTCGACGATCCCTCCGCGATCGACATGCATCGCATGGGCACGCTCGCCAATGTGCTCCGCTTTATCACCGCGCCGGACGGCACCCATCATGTCGTCTGCCAGGGCGAGCAGCGCTTTCAGGTCGTCGAATATCTCTCCGGCTGGCCGTTCATGGTCGCGCGCGTGCTGCGCATTCCGGAGCCCGACACCCGCACGCCGGAAATCGAGGCGCGTTTCGTCAATCTGAAGGCGCAAGCCGTCGAAGCGATCCAGTTGCTGCCGCAGGTGCCGGCCGACCTTCTCGCCGCGATCCAGTCGATCGAGACGCCGGCGGCGCTTGCCGATCTGGCGACCGCCTATATGGACGTTAAGCCGGAAGAAAAGCAGGAGATCCTGGAAACCGTCGATCTCGCGGCGCGGATGGATAAGGTCTCGCGCACGCTGGCGCACCGCATCGAGGTGCTTCGCCTGTCGCAGGAAATCGGCCGGCAGACCAAGGCGTCGCTCGACGAGCGGCAGCGCGAAGTGCTGCTGCGCGAGCAGATGGCGGCGATCCAGAAGCAGCTCGGCGAAGGCGAGGAAGGTAAGGCCGCCGAGATCGCCGAGCTGGACAAGGCCATCACCGAAGCCGGCATGCCGAAGGAGGTCGAGGACCAGGCGCGCAAGGAATTGCGACGGTTGCAGAAGATGCCTGAGGCCGCCGCCGAATACGGCATGGTGCGTACTTATCTCGATTGGCTGATCGAGCTGCCCTGGAAGCTGCCCGAGGAAAAGCCGATCGACATCAAGGACGCTCGCCGCATCCTCGACGAGGATCACTACGACCTCGACAAGATCAAGCGGCGCATCATCGAATTCCTTGCGGTGCGCAAGCTCGCGCCGCAAGGCAAGGCGCCGATCCTGTGCTTTGTCGGGCCGCCCGGCGTCGGCAAGACCTCGCTCGGCCAGTCGATCGCGCGCGCCATGGACCGCAAATTCGTCCGCGTCTCGCTCGGCGGCGTCCATGACGAGGCGGAAATCCGCGGCCACCGGCGCACTTATATCGGCGCGCTGCCGGGCAACATCATCCAGGCCATCCGCAAGGCCGGCTCGCGCAATTGCGTGATGATGCTCGACGAGATCGACAAGCTCGGCGCCGGTTTCCACGGTGATCCCGGCGCGGCCTTGCTCGAAGTGCTCGACCCGGAGCAGAACAACACGTTCCGCGACAATTATCTCGCGGTGCCGTTCGACCTGTCGCGCGTGGTGTTTATCACCACGGCGAACATGCTCGACACCATTCCGGGGCCGCTGCGCGACCGCATGGAGATCATTAGCCTTGCCGGCTATACCGCCGACGAGAAGCTGCAGATCGCGCACCGCTATCTGATGAAGCGGCAGCTCGAGGCGAACGGGCTCAAGCCCGGGCAGGTCGAGATCGACGACGATGCGCTGCGCGACATCATCCAGAGCTACACCCGGGAAGCCGGCGTGCGGAATCTTGAGCGCCAGATCGGCCAGGTGCTGCGCAACGCGGCGGTGCGCATTGCCGAGGGGCAAAGCGGGCCGATCCGTGTCACGCGCGACGATCTGGTGCCGATCCTCGGCGCGCCGCGGTTCGAGAACGAGGTGGCGATGCGGACCAGCATCCCGGGCGTAGCCACCGGCCTTGCCTGGACGCCGGTCGGCGGCGACATCTTGTTCATCGAGGCGACGCGGATTCCCGGCTCCGGCAGGCTCATTCTCACCGGCCAGCTCGGCGAGGTGATGAAGGAAAGCGCGCAGGCCGCGCTCTCCATCGTCAAGAACCGCGCGGCGGTGCTCGGCATCGATCCGAAGCGCTTCGAGAAGAGCGACATCCACGTCCACGTGCCGGCGGGCGCCATCCCGAAGGACGGGCCGAGCGCGGGTGTGGCCATGTTCATGGCGCTGACCTCGCTGATGACCGACCGCACCATCCGCAGCGATACCGCCATGACCGGCGAGATCAGCCTGCGCGGCTTGGTGCTGCCGGTCGGCGGCATCAAGGAGAAAGTCGTCGCCGCGCACTCGGCCGGCATCCGCCGCGTCATGCTGCCGGCGCGCAATCGAAGGGATTACGACGACATCCCCGAGATCGCGCGCAAGGAGATGGAGTTCGTCTGGCTCGAGCGCGTCGAGCAGGCGGTCGAAGCCGCGCTCGAGCCGGCGCAGTCTGACAAAGCGCCGGCCACCGCGCCGCAATTGGCGGACGCGCAGGCATAATCAATCCTCATCCCGCTCCACGCCGTTACGCGCGCGGGTGTCAAACGACGACGCTTTCTTTTCCGTCATCCTGAGGTGCGAGCGGAGCGAGCCTCGAAGGAGACGGCCTCGGCGCCTCGGCCGCGCCCTTCGAGGGCCGCTTTGCGGCCACCTCAGGGTGACGGATCAGGCTCCGTGGAACCTCCAGCAATTTCGTTTCACACCGTCAAATAAAAGAAAGGAAGCGGAACGCCGGCAGACGCGGTATTCCACGGCCCGCACGCAACGGCGCCACGGAAAGGCGGCTTGCGCCGCCCCTCCGCTTCGGGCGCGCTCGCCTGCCGGCGTTCCACCACGGCACTTGCGGCAGCGACCGAACGCCACCGCTCAGCTCCAGTTCACGCACTTCCTGGGACGGAACTAGGTAGGGATGGGTGTTACCCATCCCCGGCCGTCCCAGTGCAGCGGGCGTTATGAGCCCGCAGGCCGGTCATAGTGCCGGCCGGGCGTTTTGGCCCGGAGCCGCCCGGGAGTGGGGCTGACGACCCCGCCCGCGGGAACCGCACTCGCCCCTCACCGCCGGTGTCACCCGGCGGCGTCCTTGCGGGCGAGATAATCGGCGATGTAACTATAACGGAGACCATTGTCAAGGACTAGTAACATAAAATGGGACGAACCCGCCGTCATGCCCGCGCTTGTCACGGGCATCCACGTCTCCCGGCCGCAAAGCAAAACGTGGATGGCCGGAACAAGTCCGGCCATGACGCTGCGGGAGCGAAGCCTGCGCAAACGGTTGGGGAACCGGACTGCGGGGCGGGTGGTTATCGAACAGGCCCTCGCGGGCGTGAGCTTAGGAGACGAGCTTATGAAGACGATTAAAATTGCCATCGCGGCCGCCGCGATCGTCGCGTTGTCAGGCGCCGGCGCCGCCATGGCGCAGGACACCACGACCTCGACCACGACCGTGCACGAGCACCAAGTCGAGCCGGGACCGGGCGTCACCGTCGGCGTGCCGGGCGTGGTCGGCGTTCATGTCGGCGGCCCGCCGGTCGATACCGGCTGCACCACCAAGACCCGCACCGATACCGATAACGAGACCGGCGACTCGCGCTCCGTGACGCGGAGCAATTGCTGAGCGGTTTTGAGAGTTCAGACGAAAGAAAGCCCCGGCCGTGAGGCCGGGGCTTTTGCGTTTAAGCGCGTAGGATGGGTGGAGCGAAGCGATAACCGTCACAGGGCGGCGATGTCGAATGATGGGTTTCGCAATGGCTCAACCCATTCCACGAACTACTCCACCCCCGGCAACCCCAGCGCCGCATCCACCAACGCCCCAGCACGCTTAAAATCGAAATAGCGATAAAGATGCTGCTTCGCCACGAACGACGGGCCGCCGTAGAATTTTTCGTATTGCGCGTGGCGGCTGCCGAATTCGGAGCCGAGGAAATCCCAAATGAGCCGCATCAGTTTGACGCGCGTCCTGGCGTCGGTTGAGCCGGAGCGCATGTAGCGGTCAAGGTCGGCGGCGATTTCGGGATTTTGGAAATCGGCGTCGGAGGAGGGCAGCGTGATGAAGGCCGAGCCCGCCATCTCGCGGAAAATTTCCAGCATACGGCCGTTGAACTCCGCCTGCATGGCGCTCGCCGCATAATAGGCGGTGCGCGACGGCCATAACACGCCGTCCTCGATGGTGCCCATGGTTTCGTGCGCGTGCAGCATGGCTTCGTAGATCGAGACCAGCGAGCACAGCTCGCCCATCAGGCCGACCACGGCGGGGTTCACGCTGTTGCCGGTGGTTTCGTTCATGCGCTGCGCCAGGCCGGCCATGAAGCGCAATTTGGTGACGTAGCGCGTCTGCGCCTGGTGATTGCCGTAAAGATGCGACGGCGTCTTCCTCCACTGGTCGCGGGAGAGCTCGACATTGCGATAGATGAAGACGCGTTCCCACGGCACGAAGACATTGTCGAACACGACGTAAGAGTCGCTCTCGTCGAAGCGGCTGGAGAGCGGATAATCGGCGGCGCTGCCGGCGCGCGAATAGGGCTTGCGCGGATAAAGTTTCACGCCCTCGGCTGCGACCGGCACGGCAAGGCAATTGGCGTAGTTTTCATCGCCTTTTTGCAGCGGCTGGATGCAGCTCAGATGAATGTAATCGGAGATCGCGCCGCCGGTGGCGAGTTGCTGCGCGCCGGTGATGACGATGCCGTCGTCGCGCTCCTTGACCACGCCGGCATAGAGCGTCGGGTCGCTCTGCTGGTGCGCGGGTTTTGAGCGGTCGATCTGCGGCGGCACGATGGCGTAGGAGCAATAGACGTGGTTGTCGCGCATGAAGTCGTAGAAGGCGAGGAGATTATCGGCGAATTTTTGCTCGCCGGCGCTGGCGAAGAAACTTGGCACCGCGGCATAGCCGGTGAAGAAACCGGCGACATGATCGGGCGCGCGGCCCATCAGGCCGAAGGTCGCTTCCGCCCAGGTCTCGGAGAACAGCCGGCGCGCGCGCAGGTCGGCATGGGTCTTGGGGATCTGCCAGGCGCGGTGCACCGGCGCGCCGGTCTTGGGCGAGGGGAACGTCATGCGCTCGCGGTTGCCCGGATCGGCAGCGATGTCGTAGAGGCTCGCGATCGAGCGTGCGGCTTCGCGGAACGCCGGATGGGTGCTGACGTCCTCGACCGCCTCGCCATCAAGGAAGACGCGGCGGCCGTCATTGAGCGAGGAAAGATAGTCGGCCCCGGTGCGCATCACCTGATCTCCCCCTGTCGTTTTGCATGCGTGCCACAACCGAGGAGAGCTTGCCAAGACACTTGCCAAGTGAGGCGGCGCGGCCTTTGGTGCGTCCATAAAAAAGGAGGGGAGAGATGCTCAAGCCAATGGCCGTCTTGCTGGCCGGATTGCTGACGTTCGCGGGGCTCGCGGTCGCTGCTGCCGCCGCCGATTATCCGAACCGGCCGGTCACTATCGTCGTCGGATTCCCGTCCGGCGGGGCGAGCGACATCATGGCGCGCATCCTGACCGCCAAGCTCGGCAGCGTGCTCGGCCAGCCTTTCATTGTCGACAATCGCCCGGGCGCCGGCGGCAATGTCGGTGGCGAATTCGTCGCGCACGCCACGCCGGACGGCTACACGCTCCTTCTCGGCAACAACGCCATCCTCGCCACCAATGGCAGCCTGTACAGCAAGATCGGCTTCGATCCGGAAAAGGATTTTGCGCCGATCAGTCTGATCGGCACGCAAGCCAATGTGCTGGTCGTCAACAACGACGTGAAGGCGCATTCGCTCGCCGAGCTGATTGCGCTCGCCAAAGCCAATCCGGGCAAGCTCAACTTTGCTTCCTCCGGCTATGGCCTCGCCGCGCATCTGGCCGGCGAGCTTTTCAAGGCGCAGGCGCATATCGACATCGTGCATGTGCCTTACAAAGGTTCGGCGCCGGCGCTGGAGGATGTCATTGCCGGGCAGGACCAGATGATGTTCGCGACGACCTCGGGCGTGATGGGATTTCTCAAGAACGGCCAGGTGCGGGCGCTCGCGGTCACGACGCTCAAACGTACGCCCAGCCTGCCGGATGTTCCGACCATGGATGAAGCCGGGCTTCCCGGCTTTGAAGCCACGACCTGGCACGGCCTGGTGGCGCCGGCCGGGACACCGCCGCAGATCGTCGCGGCGCTCAACAAGGCCATCGCCGAGACGCTCAAGGACCCGGACATCAAGCACAAGCTTGCCAACCTCGGCATCGACATCGCGCCCGACACGCCGGCGCAGTTCGCCGCCTATATCAAAGCGGAAATTCCGAAATGGGCCGCGGTGATCAAGGCGTCCGGCGCCAAGATGGAGTGACTTCCGTCATCCTGAAGTGGCCGCGAAGCGGCCCTCGAAGGAGACGGCCCGGGGTGGTGCAGCATCCTTCGAGGCCCGCCTTAGGCGGGCACCTCAGGATGACGTTACTTTGCGTTGGCGGAAATGCTGGTCACCGCACGCTCGGCCTTCCAATCCTTGCCGACGCCCGCTCCGGTCGGGAAGACGAGGGATTTGATGACGACCGGCACCGCGCCCGAAGTGTCGAGGATGGCGCCGATGTCGATATAGTCGAAGTCTTTCAGCTCAAGTCCGTCGATCGAGACGATGGGATTGTTGACTTTCATCTCTTCGCAATAATGAATGCCAATCAGTCCGCCGACGTCGCCGTCGCCGGCGAGCACGATGGGATGGCCTTGCGCCAGCACTGCCTCCAAGCCATCGGCGACGCCTTTGCAGAAATCGTCGAGGCGGCGGAACGTCGCCGAGCCGCGCCAGGGCACGAACACCGCGACCGGGCTCGCGCCGCCGGCAAGATCGAGCCGCTTGAGCGCCGATTTGATCGCGGCCGCCACCGCGGCGGGATCGATGTCGTCGCCGAGCGGCAGGTCGGGCGCGATCACCGGCACGTTGCGCAGCGGGAGCGTGTCGAGCGGCGAGACGAAGATCGTCGAGCCGGACACCTGCATGGTGTATTGCGAGGCGCCGATCACGGTGGCGCGGATGCGCGCGTCGGGCCGCGCCAGTTGCAGCCCGCTCGCCGCGAGCCGCGCGCGCAATTCGGCGGCAAGCTCCGGCCCGAGATCGCCGAACGCCTTGGCCTCGCCGCCGTAAATATATTCCGACACGCCGCCGGAAAAGCTGACGTCGGCAATCGCGCCGCGATAGCTTAGCGGATCGAGCCGCAGCAGATCGGCGCCGCCGGCGCGCGGCACACTGCCACGCATGGCTTCGAATAATTTATCGGCCATCACAGCGGCGAGCGCGTGTGCGTGGTCTTCGGTCAAGATCGCGCCGGTCTCGAGTTTCAAACCAAGCTCGGCGCCGAAGCGGCGGCCGGCCTCTTCGAGCCGCGCTATGTGGCGTTCCTCGTCGAGCACGACGAGCCGCGCGCCGATATCGAGCGCGGTGACATCGATCACCTTGCCGTCGGCGCAGACCGCGATTTTCGCTGTGCCGCCGCCGACGTCGACATTCATCACCGCGGCCCCGCTACGGATCGAGCGCGCCACGGCGCCCGAGCCATGGGCCGCCATCACCGATTCAAGGCTGTCGCCGGCGGAGACCGCGACCATGCGGCCGGCCTGGCGCGCGAACAGTTCGCCGATGGCGCGGGCATTCTTCCGCCGCACCGCGACGCCGGTGAGGATCAGCGCGCCGGTGTCGATCTCGTCAGGATCGATCTTGGCGTCCTTGTATTGCTTGTCGATGAAAGTGCCGAGCGTGTGCGCGTCGATCTCGTCTTCGGCCGCATAGGGCGTGAGCAGAATGTCGGACTGATAGAAGCTCTCGCGCTCGGTGACGACATAACGGGCATCGAGCCGCTCAAGCACGATGCGCGAGAAAACGAGATGCGAGGTCGACGAGCCGATATCGACGCCGACCGAAAGGACGCACAGCTCGTCCTCTTCGCCGAAGGTGCGCCCGGTATTGGAGAAGAAGATGCGGCCGCCTTGGTCACTCATGCAGTCCGCGCCTCTACTTCGTCATGGCCGGGCTCGTCCCGGCCATCCACGTCTTTTCGCCGACAGAGAAGGAAGACGTGGATGCCCGGGACAAGGCCGGGCAAGACGGCTGAGTGTACCAGCTGTGTACAATCATTCTTTCGGCAATAGCCCGCGGTAATCGCGCTCGTAATATTCCGGGCGCATGCGGTTCTCGGCGCCTTCGCGTTTCATGCGCTCGGCATATTCCTGGCGCAGGAACGGATCCTCCATGTAATAGGGGATGGCGGTTCCGCCTTCGGGAATATCCATCGCGGTGTAGTCGGTGTGCTTCTCGCCGGGCGGGCCGGGCTCGCGGCCGGGATTGTGCGGGCCGAACCAGGCGGTCAGCCGGAACGGGTCCTTCGAGGCGCCGAAATGCTGGTGATACCAGCGCGCGCCGCCGGGCGCTGCCGACACCATGCCGACCGGCTCGTAGTCGACGCGCTTGACCTGATCGGCCTTGCCGTCCTTCCACGGCGTCAGACCCAACTGCTCCGGCCAGGTGTAAGTGTAGCCCTTGCCCTTGATGCAGATGAGTACAGCGGCAGAAGTATGCGCGTGGGCCTTGGAATAATGGCCGTTCTCGTGCTGGCCGATCCACAGATAGAATGTGTTGCCGGTCATGAACGGCTCGACGCGGCGCCAGCCGGGCGAGCGGCGGTTGTCGAGCGGCAGGTCGCAATTGACGATATCGGGAATGAAATTGGTGCGCCGCATGGCGAGCCCGCGCACGGGATCGGGTTCGATGTCGTCCTTGTACTTGTAGAAATCATCGGCGCCGGAGAAACGGTCGCGGAACTGATACGGGCAATCAAAGATCATCTCGGTATTGTTGATGAGGTTCATCAGGTTCGGCGCCGTGGTGCCGGCTAGGAGCAAAGCCGGCGCCGAACTCGCATTGACGATGCGGTGCATGGCGTTCACGGGGATCGAGAACAGCGAGCCCTTCTGCCATTCGAACACGTGGCGCTTGGTCTCGCCGTCGAGCCAGACTTCAGTCGAGCCGCGGCCTTCGACGACGAGATAGATTTCTTCGTAAATGTGCTTCTCGGGGAGAAGTGCGCCGGCGCCCGGCACCTCGACGACGTAAGAGCCCCATTTGCCCTCGGTGCCGTGCAACTGGATATAGCTGCCGCGGCCGCCCAGGCGCGGCCACGGTGCGAGCGGCAGGTTCTGCACCTTGCTCACGCCGATGTCGCGATAGATCGGGATGTCGTCGGATTCCATGAACAGGTCGTACGGCGTCTTCGGCCGCCCGAACTTGCCGAAGCCGGCGCGCTTGAATCCGGTCGGCTCGTGCCAGTGAACCTGGCCGGTGATCTCGTGCATGGGCATCCTCCGGATGCGATCGGCTGCGCCAAAGAACAGGAACCAAAGGCGCAGCAGGTCTGCGCTTGCGGCACAGCGATGGATCGCTTCGATTGCCTAGGCTTTCACCCCATGTACAATGCGCCCCCGTCGATTGCAATGCGACGCCAATCGGCGCAAGTCTTTGTGTCACCTGGAGGTTTTAAGTGACGGCGCGTGTTCTGCCGCTCGTATTTCATGGCAAGGCCGGCCCGAGCCGCCGCAATGTCCAGGTCGACCGTCTGGTGATCGCCGGCTGGACCGGCCGCGACAAACCGGCGCTGGAAAAGCACATCGCCGAACTCGAAGCGCTCGGCGTCAAGCGCCCGGCGAGCGTGCCGATCTTCTACCGCGCCTCGACGGCGCGGCTCACCACCGATGAGGCCATCGAGGTGCTCGGCGAAGCGTCGAGCGGCGAGGCGGAGTTCGTGCTGTTTCGCCACGGCGAGCGGCTGTGGGTCGGCGCCGGTTCCGATCACACCGACCGCGAGGTGGAGAAATACGGCGTCTCGGTCTCCAAGGAGATGTGCGACAAGCCGATCGCGCCGGCGTTCTGGGACTACGAAGACATCGCGCCGCATTGGGACAAGCTCATCCTGCGCGCGCATATTGCCGAGAACGGCGCGCGGGTGCTCTATCAGGAAGGGCCAGTTACCGCGATGCTCGACCCCAAGGTGCTGATCGAAAAATTCGGCGGCAAGGGCGGACTCGAAGAGGGCACGCTGATGTTCTGCGGTACGCTTGCCGCGCGCGGCGGCATCCGACCGTCGGAGATGTTCGAATTCGAGCTGGAAGACCCCGTGCTCAACCGAAAGATTCAACAGCAATACCGGGTGCAGACCTTGCCAGTGCTTGGATGAAGGAACAGACATCATGCCGATGAACAAGCCGCATCTCGAATTCCACAAGGTCGACATGAACCAAGGCTGGGTGACGCCGCCCGGCTACCCGTCCGGCATTCAGCAGAAAATCCTGGCGAGCGATCTCGATGAGACGCGCAAGATGGGCAGCCGCACGCGGCTTTTGCGCTTCGCGCCCGGCGTCTACACCACCGCGCCGTTCGTGCACGATCACTGGGAGGAGGTTTATCTTCTCTCCGGCGATCTCGTCGTCGGCAACGACGACAAGGGGCAGGGCGGCGAGCCGTTCGAAGCGCCGACCTATGCCTGCCGTCCGCCGGGCGTCACTCATGGTCCGTTCAAGTCCGACGGCGGTTGCATGCTCTATGAGATTCATTATTACGACGAGAGCGAGAAGTAGGGCTTCCCAATGTCATCGTCCGCGAATGCGGACGATCCAGTAAACGCCGCAAGCGAGGCCAATGCTCAGCAAAAACGCGCCGCTCGTGGGTTACTGGATGCTCCGCCTTCGCGGAGCATGACAAGGCAAAGAGGCTGAATTCATGGCAGTGCCGGAGCAAACACAACCTACTCTTCGGTCCTATCTCGCCGTGGCTAAAGACTTTGCCTCCGGCGCACGAACGCCGCGGCAGTTTCTCGAACGCTCGCTCGAACTGCTTGACTATTGGGAGCCGCAAATCGGCGCTTTCGTCACCACCGCTTTGCCGGCAGCGCGCGACGCGGCGGACCGATCAAGCGAACGCTGGCGCGCCGGCAAGCCGTTATCGCCGATCGACGGCATGCCGGTCGGCATCAAGGACATTATCGAGACGGTCGATATGCCGACCCAGATGGGCTCGCCGCTGTTCGAAGGCTGGCGCTCGGAAAAGGATGCCGCCAGCGTGCGCGCCTTGCGCGAGGCCGGCGCGGTCATCCTCGGCAAGACGGTGACGACGGAGTTCGCCGCATCCGAGCCGCGCGGCACGTGCAATCCGTGGAACACCGCGCATACGCCGGGCGGCTCGTCGAGCGGCTCGGCGGCCGCCGTCGGCGCCGGCATCGTCAGCGCGGCGCTCGGCACCCAGGTGATCGGCTCGACCATCCGGCCGGCGAGCTTTTGCGGCTGCGTCGGCTTCAAGCCGAGCGTCAATGCGCTCAATCGCGAAGGCAGCCACGATTATCAGAGCCAGAGCTGCACCGGCATACTCGGCGCTTCGCTGGCGGACGTATGGCAGATCGCACACGAGATCGTCGCCCGCGTCGGCGGCGATGCCGGTACGCCAGGCCTGCGCGGGCCGGAGACGTTGCCGCCGGCGCAAAGACCGCGTCGCCTCGCCGTGCTCGAAACCGCCGGCTGGGACAGCGCCTCGGTCGCCGCCAAGCAGCAACTCGGCGAGGCCATCATGCGGCTGCGCTCGGCCGGCGTCGAGATCCGCACGCGGCAGAACGACGACAAGGTTGCGGCGCTGGAAACCGATCTCCTCAACGCCGCCGAACTGTCGCACCGCTGCAACGGCTGGGAGACGCGCTGGTTCTTGCGCTCGATGCGCGATCGCGACGCAGGCAAATTAAGCCGCAACGTCATGGAGCGCGCGCAGAAATATGAGGATTTGACGCTCGCCGATCATCGCGCCGATCTGCGAGAACGGGAGCGCCTGCGCGCGGTGCATGCCGCGCTCGCGGCGAATTGCGACGCCTGCATCACGCTCGCCGCGCCGAGCAACGCGCCGGAAGGACTCGCCTTCACCGGCAGTCCGGAATTTGCCGTGCCGGCTTCGCTCTTGGGCGTACCGGCGTTGTCGCTGCCGCTGTTCGAGGTCAATGCCATGCCGCTCGGCCTGCAGCTGATCGGTTTTTTCGATCGCGATGCCGACGCCTTCGCCATTGCATCGTGGCTGACGTCGCCGCTGATGCCGGCGCGGTAAGCCCGCCGAGAATTCAAAAAGCAGGAAAACCCATGCGGACAATCGACGCCTTCAATCATTTTTTTCCGAAGCGCTATTACGATGCGCTGTTGGAGACACCGGCCGGCGCCAAGGACCTCGGCAAGCGCGTGCGCGGCATACCGGCGCTCTCCGATATCGATTTGCGGATATCGATCGTCGAATCCTTCGCCGATTACACGCAGCTTCTGTCCCACGGCCTGCCGCCGATGGAGCGGCTGTGGGGCCCCGATAAATCTCCGGACATGGCGAAGATCGCCAACGACGGACTCGCCGAAGTTGTCTCCCAGCATCCGAAGCATTTTGTCGGCTGGTCGGCACTGTTGCCGATGAATGCGCCGGAGGCCGCGGCCAAGGAAGCCGAGCGCGCGCTCGCCAACGGCGCCAATGCGGTTCAGCTCGGCACCAATGCCAACGGCGTGCCGCTCGACGCGCCGGAATTCCTGCCGATCTTCGAAGTGATCGCCAAATCAGGCAAACCGATCTTGCTGCATCCCGCGCGCACCCGCGACATGCCGGATTATCCGACCGAGAAATATTCGAAATACGAAATTTGCAGCGTGCTCGGCTGGCCCTATGAGACCGGCGTGACGCTGGCGCGGCTGATCTTCTCCGGCATCATGGATCGCTTTCCTGACCTGAAAGTAATCGCGCATCATCTCGGCGGCGTGGTGCCTTATCTGGAAGGCCGCGTCGGCCATTCCTTCGATCAGCTTGGCGTGCGCACCTCAGACGAGGATTATGGCGCGATCCTGAAATCGCTGAAGAAGCGGCCGTTCGACTATTTCAAGGATTTTTACGGCGACACCGCGGTGGAAGGCGCGCGCGCGGCAACTGTCTGCGGACTCGAGTTTTTCGGCGCCGATCACGTGCTGTTCGCATCCGATTGTCCGTTCGACAAGGAGAAGGGCCCTGGCTACATCCGCGACACTTTGAAGGTGCTCAACTCGCTGCCGCTGTCGAACGCCGAACGTGAGAAGATTTATTTCCGCAATGCGGTGAAGTTGTTCGGATTGACGGCGTAGTTCTCTTTTTCGGAAAAGTTCCGGCGGAACTTACTTTTCTCCGCGTCCCGGCGTTGCAGAAAACGGGTGGGTCGATCGCTCCCCGATCCCATATCCACGGTTGGGATCATAATAAGAAGGGATCGGCTGGCCATGCGAGCTTTTGCCCCGAACTTTCGGCAGTTTCGCGATGCGCAGCCCATGACGCACGCGATGGAACCGAACATACGAAGTAAGTGGGAGAAACCGCTGACGCTCGCCGCTATGAGTCTCGGCTATGGCGTCGTGCAGCTCGATGTCACCATCGTAAATACCGCGCTGCACAGCATCGGCTCGGCGCTGGGCGGCGGAGTCTCCGAACTGCAATGGGTGGTTTCGACCTACACCATTGCATTTGCCGCCTTCATCCTGACCGCAGGCGCCTTGGGCGACCGCTTGGGCGCCAAGAAAATCTTCATGGCGGGGTTTGCGATCTTCACGTTGGCGTCGCTCGGCTGCGCGTTGGCGCCGACGTCGGACATCCTGATAGCGTCGCGCGCCGTGCAAGGCCTGGGCGCGGCCATTCTGGTGCCGAACTCGCTGGCGCTTTTGAGCCACGCCTATCCGGGCGAACAGGAGCGCGGCCGCGCCGTCGGCCTGTGGGCCGCAGGCGCCAGCGTCGCGCTGACCGCGGGACCGCTGGTTGGCGGCGGACTGATCGCGCTGTTCGGATGGCGCAGCATCTTTCTGGTCAACCTGCCGATCGGACTGGCCGGTTTGTGGCTAACCTGGCGCTACGCCACCGATACGACCCGCACGCCGCACGATCTCGATCTGCCGGGACAGGCGCTTGCCATCGGCATGCTGGGTATTCTGGCGACGGCGATCATCGAGGGCGGACGCGTCGGCTGGAGCAATCCGTGGGTGCTCGCCGGATTTGCCGGCTTCGTCCTGCTCGCTGCGCTGTTCATCGCGCAAGAGCGCCGTACCCGGCACCCCATGCTGCCGCTGTCGCTGTTCGCGCACCGCATGTTCGCGCTCACCTCGCTCGACGGGCTTCTGGTCAACATCGCCTTTTGCGGATTGATCTTCGTCTTCAGCCTGTACTTCCAGCAGGTCAACGGCTGGTCGGCCTTCGCCACCGGTCTGGCGTTTGTGCCGATGATGGCGGCGGTGCTGCCGGTCAATCTGGTGGCCGCGCGCATTGCCGAGCGGATCGGCGCGCCTGCCACCATCGCGGCGGGGGCCCTGATCGCCGCCACCGGCTGCCTTGCACTTTTGGGCATCGAGCGTGGCACCAGCTATTGGGCGATCTGCCTGCAGCTTATCGCGATGGGCGGCGGCTTGGGCCTGTTGGTGCCGCCGCTGACCTCGACTTTGTTGGGCAGCGTGGAGAAAGCGCGCTCCGGCATCGCGGCCGGCGTGCTCAATTCCACGCGGCAGACTGGCAGCGTGCTCGGCGTCGCATTGTTCGGCGCGCTGATCGGCCAGGCGCACGCCTTCCTGTTCGGCGCCCGCGTGGCGTTGATCGTCTCGGCCGCACTGCTCATCGCCGCCGCGGCGGCAATTTTGATCGGCAGCCGCGCGAGAAAATGATGCCGCTTTAGGTCCGGTCGCGCACGTGCGGCCGGACTTTATTCATTGACTATCCGCGTGCGCAACATGCCAATGCTGCTGATCTCGACTTCGAGCGCATCGCCGGGTTTCATCCACAGCGGCGGCTTGCGGCCGTGGCCGACGCCTTCGGGCGTGCCGGTGGCGATGACGTCGCCCGGGGAGAGCGCGGTGAAGTCCGAGCAGAAGGCAATGATCTGCGGGATAGCATAGATCAACTGATCGGTGGTCGCGTGTTGCACCTGTTGACCGTTGAGTCGCGTGGTCAGCGTCAGCCGACTCGGATCGGGAATCTCATCAGTGGTGACAAGCCACGGGCCGAGCGGTCCGGTGCCGGGAAAATTCTTGCCCGAAGTAACGGAGAATTTCTGATAGTCGCGCACGCTGCCGTCGACGAAGCAGGTGTAGCCAGCGACGTGATCGAGCGCATGCTCGGCTTTGATGTGGCGGCCACCCTTGCCGATGACCAGCGCCAGTTCACCCTCGAAATCGAAATTGTCCGACACCGTGGGCCTGATCATTTCGCCGCCGTGGCCAATGAGCGTGTCGGCGAAGCGGATGAACATGCTCGGCTGCTTCGGCAGTTCGCGGCCTACTTCGGCGGCATGGGCGCGGTAATTGACGCCGGCGCAGAGAATCTTGTTCGGCTTGGGAATCAGCGGTAGGAATTTGATGTCACCGAGCTTGTGGTCGGCCTTGGCATTCTGCGCCGCCTGACGCATCGCTTCCATCGCACCCGCCGTAAGCGCTGAGCGCAGATCGGGCTGACCGATCTTGTCGTTCAGCGTGACCACGCTGTCGCCGCTCACCGCGCCGAAGCACGCCTTGCCGCCGGCGACAAAACTCAAAAGCCTCATTGAACTCTCCCTCGCGCATCCGTTCGCCGCGCGCCTGTTTTGCTTTGCGCCGGCAGTGTAATGTCCGCGCGATCGACCGCAAGACGAACGGGGAGGGCAATGACCGATCACTTACGCGAAACGCTCGCCAATGCCGGGCGCGTGCTGGCGATGGAAGGCCATGGCGATTACGTCGCCGGGCATATTTCGGTGCGGCTGCCCGAGAATCCCGGACGCTTCCTGATGAAGCCCGCCGGCATCGGCATCGAGGAGATGCGGCCCGACAACATCATCACCGTCGACATCGAAGGCGACAAGGTGGACGGAGCGATGCCGCGCCACAACGAAGTCTATATCCATTCCGAAGTGTTGCGCGCGCGCAGCGACGTAGCCTGCGTGATCCACAGCCATCCGATGCATGCCGTGGCATTTTCCTCGCTCGGCAAGCCGCTCCTCGCCGTCGGCAATTCAAGCGTGCATTTCACCGACGGGCGGCTGCCGATTTTTTCCGAGACCACCGATCTCATCATCAGCCAGGAGCGCGGTCGGGCGGTGGCGCGCTGCCTCGGCGCGCATCCTGCGCTGATCCTGCGCAATCATGGCATCGTCGCCGCCGGCGCCAGCATCGAAGAGGCGGTGTGGACCGCGATTAAGCTGGAAAAGGCCTGCCAGTTGCAATTGCTGGCGGAAGCCGCGGGCGGCCCGAAACTTCTCGCCGATGGCGCCGACCTCGACAAAAAGCGAAGCCGCGCCGACCGCCCTGATCTGCACGCCAACACCTTCGGCTATCTGGTGCGCAAATGGCGCTGCCAATGCTGCGGCGAAATCGTTCCGGCGCCGCACGTCACGACATTCGAGAACCGCGACCAACGTTAAAAAGCTGTTTGCCGCAACCGGTCAATTGTTGCGATCCGCAACCGCACCGCCCCAGCATCGTTGCCGTGGTGGGCCTTGCGGGTGGATTGCATGGCGGATGCCGCTGTGGAACCGACGGTCGTGTTGTCGAGCTCGGTCGCCGGACCGGGTGAGCAGCGTTTTTGCTTTTGTGGTCATCGCCGTTTCGACGCTGGCTTTTCTCGCGCTAGCGCCGTTCGCGCCGGTGCCGCTGCGGCCGATGCCGGTCTTCATCCCGATCTATCAATCGGCGCTGGTGATCAACGACATGGTCACCGCCGTGTTCCTGCTCGGCCAGCAGCAATTCCTGCCGACGGGCGCGTTGACCGTGCTGGCGGGCGGCTATCTGTTCACGGCCCTGATGTCGATCCTGCACGGCCTGACCTTTCCCGGCTTTTCGCCTACCGGGCTATTGGGTGCCGGTCCGCAGACCACGGCGTGGCTCTATATGTTCTGGCATGGCGGCTTTCCGCTCTTCGTCATCGGTTACGCGGCCTGCGGCACGGGCGATGGCGCAGCAGCTTCGAGGCGACCCGCGACGGTTGTCGTGCCCACACTGGTCATTGCCGGCGTCTGCGGCGCCGCACTCCTCGCCACGCGGGGGCAGGCGATCTTGCCGCCGATCATGCAGGGCAATCGGCACACGGCGAATATGAGCGTCGTGGTGTGGAGAGTGTGGCTGTTGAGCCTCGGCGCGTTGGCGATGCTGGCGCGGCGGCGGCCGTATTCGGTGCTGGATCTGTGGCTCATCGTGACGATGTGCGCGTGGTTGTTCGACACTGCGGCTGAGCGCGGCACTCGACAACGGCCGCTACGATCTTGGCTTCTATGCGGGACGCATTTACGGCCTGCTTGCGGCAAGCTTTATCCTGATTGTGCTGCTGACACAGACCAGCAGTCTCTATGTCCAGCTCATGAGGTTGCGGGACAGCGACCGGATGAAAGCCGAGGAATTACGCGGGCTGAGCACCATCGATCCGGTGACCGGTATAGCCAACCGCCGCGCTTTCGAGGAAGCGCTGGATCAGGAGTGGCGACGGATGATGCGGCACGGCACGCCGCTCTCGCTCTTGATGATCGACGTCGACTATTTCAAGCGCTTCAACGACAGCTACGGCCATGTCGCCGGCGACCATTGCCTGCGCGTCGTGGCGCAGGCCTTGGCGCAGTGGACGCGACGGGCCGGTGAATTAGCCGCGCGCTATGGCGGCGAAGAATTCGCAGTGCTGTTGCCGCACGTCGCCGCTGCGGCGGCGCGAGCGCTTGCCGAACTGATCTGTCAAACAGTACGCGAGCAGCAGATACCGCATGAAGGCTCCGCCGTGGCGTCCCATGTTACCATCAGCGTCGGCGCGGCCTGCATCTCGGCGCTCCCCGAATTGGCCGGCGCGCAATCCCGCGATGTCGGAGCGGGCGATGACGCGCCGACGGGCGGCGTCATCGCACTGATTAAAGCCGCGGACCACGCGCTCTATGAGGCCAAACTTGCTGGCCGCGATCGCGTGGTTGCATCTTGTCAGGACGATATGGCTTCAGTCTCCGCGCTGCCGGCGAGCGACGCTCCATTATCGTCGGCGGCGTGACCAACCTAGAACTTGATCATGTCGGATCTGGTCAGCGTAGTGGCGGCGGAAACTGCCGGTGCGTGCGCAAAGTTATAGACGACATATTGCTCGATATATTCGTTCTCTGCCGAACTGCCGTCGATCGGATCGATCACCTTGAATCCTCGAAGCGCCGCGTCGCTCGCGGTATAGAGGACCGCGCCATTGGCGTTTACGCCGGTGACGATGACCGTCTTAATCCCCTTGTCCTTCAGGATTTTCTCCAGATCGGTATCCTGGAACTTGTCGGGGTGCGAGTTGACGACCGGCTCGCCCGGCATCGGCGCGATATCGGCCCAGATATCCTTCGCGGTCGTCGTGCCCGCGGTGCTGTAGACGACCATCACATGGTTGGCACGCGCCTCGGCCAAAAGCTTTTTCATCGCCGGCAACGAGGCGACACAGCGCGGTTTGGTTTGCTCATTGCAAATCGGATGGACGAAGTCGAGCAACAGCAGCGCGGTCGTGCTCGGCTCGACGGTGACGGACTTCAGCTCGGGCGGCGGTGGTGCTTTTATACCGGCCCAGTCGTCGATGACGGTGCCGGCGCGTGCGGTGGCAGCTGCAAAGCCATTCGCCGCGACCGTGATTGCGAGCGCGGCGATAAGGCGTGACGACATGAGCTTCATTTTTGACTCGCTGTTTTGCGGCAACGGCCGGTTGAAAGTTGCCGCTCGATTGGCGGGGCAGAATATTCTAGCCACTTGGCAAAATAATTGTGTCAAACTGACGCCGCACCCTCAAGCGGCCCTCTGACCGCCACGGGAGATAAACACCAGGGGAAGGGAGTATCACCATGGATATCAAGGTCGGCAAAAAGGCGATCGCCGAAGCGACACAGAAGCTCAAGAACTGGGGACGTTGGGGCAAGGACGACCATATCGGCACGCTCAACCAAGTCCGCCCCGAAGATATCGTTAAGGCGGCGAGCCTCATTCGCACCGGCAAGGTTTTCGCGCTCGGCATTCCGCTCGACCGTGACGGTCCGCAAAATGGCCTGTTTGGCGGCCGCTTCAATCCGATCCACCAGATGCTGGCGACCGGCACCGATGCGGTGGCCGAACGCCAGGATTGGAACAAGATCCGCTATGCGGACGACACGCTGATGTTGTGCGTGCAGGGCGCCACGCATTGGGACGCACTCGGCCACGTGTTCTACGAGGACAAGGCCTATAACGGCCACGACGCCAAGCTGATCGATTCCAGGGGGCTCAACGTGCTCGGCATCGAGCACTCGAAAAACAAGATGGTCGGGCGCGGCGTGCTGCTCGACATCGCGCGCTTTCGCGGCGTGCCGTGGCTGAAGGACGGCGAAAGCATCGCCAACGACGAGCTCGACAAATGTGCCAAGGAGCAGAACGTGTCGATCGGTCGCGGCGATTTCGTCCTCGTCCGCACCGGCCAGATGGAACGCTGCCTCGCCGAGAAGGAGTGGGGCGGCTATGCCGGCGGTGATGCGCCGGGCGTGAAATTCGAGAACTGCTATTGGTGCCAGGAGAAGGAGATCGCCGCGATCTGCACCGACACCTGGGGCGTCGAGGTGCGGCCGAACGAAACCACCGAGGCGAACCAGCCGTGGCACTGGGTGGTGATCCCGGCCATGGGCCTGTGCATGGGGGAGATTTTCTATCTCAAGGAGTTGTCGGAAGATTGCGACGAGGACGGCATCTATGAATTTTTCTTCTGCGGGCCGCCGCTCATCATCACTGGCGGCACCGGCTCGCCGATCAATCCGCAGGCGATAAAATGACGCCGTAGGCGTCACCCCCGGGCTTGACCCGGGGGTTCATACGGCGCTTCAAAGTGTCCAAATGCTGCATGGATTGCCGGATCAAATCCGGCAATGACGGAGGAAGTAATGCCCCGCTATCTCAAGCGCGGAATGGATGCGAGCGCGATCAAGGCAGCCGACGCCAAAGTGCGCGAGACGGTCGAGCAAATCCTCGCCGACATCGATGCGCGCAAGGACGCCGCGGTGCGCGACCTGTCGCAGAAATTCGACAACTGGTTGCCACCGTCGTTCAAGCTGACGCCGGCCGAGGTGGAGCGCGCCATCGGCCAGGTCAAGCGGCGCGATCTCGACGACATCAAATTCGCCCAGGCGCAGGTGCGCAATTTCGCCCAGAAACAAAAAGAGACGCTGCACGATCTCGACGTCAAGACGCTGCCCGGCGTAGTGCTCGGCCACCGGCACATTCCGGTGAATTCCATCGGTTGCTATGTGCCCGGCGGGCGCTATCCGATGGTCGCCTCGGCGCATATGTCGATCGTCACCGCGCGCGTCGCCGGCGTGAAGCACATCATCGCCTGCGCGCCGCCGTTTCACGGCGGACCGCATCCGGCGATCGTGGCGGCGATGCATTTCGGCGGCGCCGACGAGATTTTCGTGCTTGGCGGCGTGCAGGCGGTTGCCGCCATGGCGCTGGGCACCGAGACCATCGCGCCGGTCGACATGATCGTCGGCCCCGGCAATGCCTATGTCGCCGAAGCCAAGCGGCAATTATTCGGCCGCGTCGGCATCGATCTTCTGGCCGGGCCGACCGAGACGCTGATCATCGCCGATGACACGGTCGACGGCGAAATCTGCGCCACCGATCTCCTCGGTCAGGCCGAGCACGGCCCGACCTCGCCGGCGATCCTGCTGACCACGTCCGAAAAGCTCGCTCGCGACACCATGAAAGAAGTCGAGCGGTTGCTCAAAATCCTGCCGACGGCGGAGATCGCCGGCAAAGCCTGGGCCGATCTCGGCGAGGTCATCGTGTGCGACGACGAGGCTGAGATGGTGCGCGAGGCCGACCGTATCGCCTCGGAGCACGTGCAGGTGATGACGCGCGATCCGGATTATTTCCTCAACAATATGAAAAACTACGGCTCACTGTTCCTCGGTCCGCGCACCAATGTGGCCTATGGCGACAAGGTGATCGGCACCAATCACACGCTGCCGACCAAGAAGGCGGCGCGCTATACCGGCGGGCTGTGGGTCGGCAAGTTCCTCAAAACCTGCACCTATCAGAAGGTGCTCACCGACGAGGCGAGCGCCAAGATCGGCGAAGCTTGCTCACGGCTCTGCATGCTGGAAGGCTTTGTGGCGCATGCCGAACAGGCCAATGTCCGCGTGCGCCGCTATGGTGGCCGCAACGTACCTTATGGGGAGGCGGCGGAGTGATCGAAGGCCTGTCGCACATGACTTTCATGGTCCGCAATCTGGAGCGGATGACTGCGATCCTGAACGGCATATTCGACGCACGTGAGGTCTATTCGAGCGGCCAGGAAACGTTCTCCATGGCACGCGAGAAATTCTTTCAGATCGGCGACCTTTGGGTGGCGATCATGGAAGGCGATCCGTTGCCGTCACGGACCTACAATCATGTCGCCTTCAAGATTGCTGAGGCCGAATTCGACGGCTATCTGGAAAAGATCAAGGCGCTGGGGTTGGATATGCGAGCGCCTCGTCATCGCGTCGAAGGTGAGGGGCGTTCGATCTATTTCTACGACGACGACAATCATCTGTTCGAGTTGCACACCGGGACGCTTGCCGAACGGCTCGATCGTTATGCGAAAGGCAAGGCCGCGGCGTAACGGCGCGGTATGGCTGTGATGGCGGCGATCAATCTCACCAAAACCTCGTCCTTCCGTCTCGACGGCAAACGCGCGCTCGTGACCGGCGGCGGTCGCGGCATCGGCCTCACGGCGGCGTCGGCGCTGGCCGCGGCCGGTGCGCATGTGACGCTGGCGGCGCGGACCAAGAGCGAAGTCGAGGAAGCAGCTGCGGCGATCCGCGCGCGCAGCGAGCATGCCGAGGCGTTGGTGCTTGATGTTACGGATGTTGAAGCCGTACGGCGGGCGATCGCAGCCGCCGCGCCATTTCAAATCCTGATCAACAATGCCGGCATGAATCGCCCAGCGCTGCTGCCTGACGTCAAGGTTGAAGATTTCGACGCCATCTTTGCGCTGAACGTCCGCGCAGCGTTCTTCATGGCACAGGCGGTGGCGTTGCGGCTGATCGAGGCCAAACTGCCCGGCTCGATCGTCAACATCTCCTCGCAGATGGGCCATGTCGGCGCGGCGCGCCGCACCGTCTATTGCGCCTCCAAGCACGCCATGGAGGGGTTTACCAAGGCGATGGCGATCGAGCTTGCGCCGCACAATATCCGCGTCAACTCGCTGGGGCCGACTTTCTTGGAGACGCCGATGACAAAACCGTTCTTCGAGAACAAGGCATTTCGCGACGAAGTTTTGTCGAAGATAAAACTCGGCCGGCTCGGCCAGCTTGAAGAGCTCACCGGCGCCATCGTCTTCCTCGCCTCCGACGCGTCATCGCTGATGACCGGCTCGGCGCTGATGCTCGATGGCGGCTGGACTGCGGAGTGACAGCGATGGACGACACGGAGCTGCGCCGGCAGATCGTCGGTACGTGGACGCTGGTCTCGGTCCATTATGGAGATCAAGCGACCAAGGAGCGCACGCCGGTCTATGGCGAGCATCCCAAAGGCATTCAGATCGCAACGCCGGAGGGCCGCTGGCTCGCTTTGATGACAGCCGATGGCCGGACTATTCCGCAGACCGATGCCGATCGCGCGCAGGCGCTCAAAGCCATGATTGCCTATACCGGCCGCTATCGCGTCGAAGGCGGCCAGGTCATCACCAAGGTCGAAGCGGCGTGGAACGAGGCTTGGGTCGGCGGCGAGCAGGTACGCAATATCCGCTTCGATGGCGACCGGCTTTACATCGAGAGCCCGCCGATGCCGCATCCGAATATCGATGGCAAGACCGTACGGGTCATTGTGGTGTGGCAACGGGAGACGTCATAGGCTTGCATTACTTCACAGGAACTATCCAAGCGGCGACGCATTGGTTAGCGGTCCTCATTTTGAGAGGTGGCCATGTACCTTTCCAACCAGAGTCTTCTTGTCATCATTGTCGTCGGCATCGTCGCCGGATGGCTGGCCGGCCGTGTGATGGCGGGCGGCGGGTTCGGCCTAATCGGCGACTTGATCGTCGGCTTGATCGGCGCGTTCATCGGCGATTGGCTGCTGCCGCGCCTCGGCATCCACCTCGGCACTGGACTTCTATCTTTGATCTTAAACGCCTTTATCGGCGCGGTTGTGCTGCTGCTGATCCTGCGGCTCGTCGGCGGCGGATGGGGCTATAGACGACGCTGGTAAGCTTCACGCGCCGATCGGGTACACAGTTTTTCGTTGTCGCGGCCGATGAG
Source organism: uncultured Alphaproteobacteria bacterium (assembly GCA_963731805.1). Taxonomy (GTDB): domain Bacteria; phylum Pseudomonadota; class Alphaproteobacteria; order Rhizobiales; family Xanthobacteraceae; genus BOG-931. Next base: position 159,606 of record CAVSWY010000013.1, on the reverse strand, counting down.
CGGAGAGTGCTTCCGCAGCGGCACTGTCATCACGTTCGAACCGCCAGCATCCGCTCGACGGCGCGCCGCGCCCGCGCCGCGATTGCGGGATCGACATTGATGACGTGCGTGTTCGTCTCCAGCGCACGCCGGATGTTGGCCAGCGTGATGCGTTTCATGTGTGGGCACAGATTGCACGGCCGGATGAACTCGACGTCCGGATTTTGCACGGCGACGTTGTCGCTCATCGAGCACTCGGTCAATAGCACGACGCGCGACGGCTTGCGCGCGCTGACATAGTCGGACATCGTGGCTGTCGAGCCGGCGAAGTCGGCTTGCGCGACCACCTCCGGTGGACATTCGGGATGGGCGAGCACGATCACGCCGGGATGGTTGTCGCGGATGTCGCGGATATCGGCGGCCGTGAACCGCTCATGCACCTCGCAATGGCCTTTCCAGGCGATGATCTCGACGTCTGTCGTGGCGGCGGTGTTGCGGGCGAGATATTCGTCGGGAAGCATGATGACCCGGCTGACGCCGAGCGATTCCACCACTGCCGTGGCGTTGCCCGAGGTGCAGCAAATGTCCGATTCGGCTTTCACCGCGGCCGAGGTGTTGACATAGGTGATGATCGGCACGCCCGGATAGCTTTGCCGCAGCAGACGAACATCGTCCGGCGTGATCGAATTCGGCGAGCGAGCAGCCGGCGCCGCGATCCGGCAGCAGCACGGTCTTGTCAGGATTGAGGAGCTTCGCGGTCTCCGCCATGAAATGCACGCCGGCGAGCACGATCACGTCGGCCTCGGTTTTCATCGCCATCCGCGCCAGCGCCAGGCTGTCGCCGACCAGGTCGGCGACGCAGTGGAAGATTTCCGGGGTCTGGTAATTGTGCACGAGAATCACCGCATTGCGGCGCCGCTTGAGCGCAATGATCGCCTCGATGTCGTCGGCGAAAGCGGGCCATTCGATCGGCGGGATGACGCGGCGCACGCGATCGTAGAGCGCGTCGGTGCGCACAACGGAACTGGATTGCAAGCTCGTGCCATTATACTCAGTTTGAGTATATATCATATGCACTCTTTGAGCATAAGTCTAGTCCGGCGCGGTCACGTTTTGGCAAGCGGCAGTTTGGTGCCGATGACGGCGCGTTCGTCGACGACCTCGCGACGGAAGCGGAACAATTTGGCCGGGCGGCCGCCGGTGGCGGCCGCCATCGCGCCGGTCTCCTCGACCAGTTCCTGCTGTTCGATCAGCCGGCGAAAGTTCTGCTTGTGCACCAGCCTGCCGGCGAGCGCCTCGACGTTGCGCTGCAGCTGCAGCAAGGTGAAGCGCGGCGGCATCAGCTCAAAGACCACCGGACGGTATTTGATCTTGGCGCGCAGCCGCGCGATTCCGGTCGCCAGGATGCGGCGGTGATCGAACAGCATCGGCTGGCCGGGAATAGACGAGGCGAGGCCGGCCTTTTGGCCGTGTGGCGCTTCGGTCACCAGCGCGGCTTCGTAGAGCAATTCGTAGCGTTGCAGGATCAGGTCTTCGTTCCACGGCCGGCCGTCGAGACCAAAGCTTACGGAGACGCGCCGCCAGCGCTCGCGCTGCCGCGCCGGGCTCGTCGCGGCTTTGGTCCAGGTGCGAAGCCGCGGCACGATGACGTCTTTGAGATAATGCGGCGGCCCGGCGCGATGGTCTTCCCAGGGGAAATAGCCATACCAGTCGCGCCACCCGGCCTCGCCATGGTCGTCCACGTTCTCGCGGGTCAGCGCCAGATAGCTGATCGAGATTACGCGGGCGCCGTGGGGCGCCCGGTCGCGATCGGCAAAGGTGTAGAGCTGTTCGACATAGCCGAGCGGCCGGCCGGTTTGCTGCTCCACCCAGGAGCGCAGGCCCGATTGCAGCGAGCGATCGTCGTGGGCGAACGGTCCCGACGGCAAGGCGAGGCCATCTTGTACCGTCATGACGCGCGGCCTGTCGCCGGTGACAGCGACCAGAACCGCGATGAGATCGGCCGCGACGGCGTGGCCCGCTGCGTCGTCGGATGGCTTGCCGGGTGCCGGCGGCATCATTCAACCTAGCACGGTCCGTCTTGGAATGGCTCGCCTCAGGCCGAGATCGGATAAATCGCCTTCTCTCCCGACAGGACGCGCGCCACGTCGGTTGCGCATTTGGTCTGCAATTCCTCCAGCGCCTCGACCGAATAGAACGCGGTGTGCGGCGTGAGGATCACGTTGTCGCGGCCGATGAGCGGCGAATCCTTGGGCAGCGGCTCGTTCGTCACGACATCGAGCCCGGCGCCGCCGAGATGGCCGGAATCGAGCGCGGCGACGAGCGCGGCCTCGTCGACCAAAGGGCCGCGCGCGGTGTTGATGAGGTACGCGCCCTTTTTCATCTTGGCGAAAGCCTTTGCGTTCATCAGCCCGCGCGTCGCCGGCTGCAGCGGCGCATGCACCGAGATGAAATCGGAGCGTGCCAATAAATCGTCGAAGCTGACGCTTTCCACGCCGATTAAGGCAAGCGCGTCCTGGCTCACGTAAGGATCGTAGGTGATCACCTTGAGTCCGAACGCCTTGGCTTTGGGCGCCAGCGCGCGCGGGATGTTGCCGAAGCCGACGAGCCCGAGCACCTGGCCTTCGAGACGGCGCAGCGGCACGATCGGCGGCACCTCCCAGCGGCCGGACTGCACCAGTCTGTTGGCGAACGTCACCTTGCGCGCGAGCGCCAAGAGCAACGCCATGGCGTGGTCGGAGACTTCGCGCAGGCAATAATCCGGCACGTAATTGACGGCGATGCCGAACTCCTTCGCCGCCGGCAGATCGATATTGTCGACGCCTAGCCCGAAACGGCCGATCGCCTTGCATTTCTTCAATTCGCTTAAAAGTTGGCGCGGCAGCTTGGCGTAGGTCACGAGCACGGCGTCGGCGTCGCGCGCCACCGCGAGGATGTCTTCGGCGGACGGGCTTTTCGCCATGCGGTATTCCGGATCGAGCCGCGCCAGCGCCGCCTTGGCGGGATCGAGCGACGGGAACGGGCTGTCGGTGACGGCGATCACGGTACGGGGCATAGGACGACTCCAAATTCTCTCAACACATTATGCCCGGCGGCGGCGACTATAACGCAAACACCTTCGGATTGACGCAATTCGGCAATTTATGGCCGCCGAGCAATGCCAGGATATTGTCAACCACGATACTCGCCATGGCCTCGCGCACTTCGGGCGTGGCGCTGCCGAGATGCGGGGTAAGCACGACGTTAGCCATTTTGGCGAGCGCTTTGTCGATCTTGGGCTCATGCTCGAACACGTCGAGGCCGGCGCCGGCAATCTCTTTCTTCTGCAGGGCGCGGACCAGCGCGGCCTCGTCGATGATCGGGCCGCGCGCGGTATTGACGAGGTGTGCCGTCTTTTTCATCAGGCGGAGTTCGCGGGCGCCGATCTGATGCCGCGTTTCCTTGTTGAGCGGCGAGTGCAGCGAGACGAAATCGGATTCGCGCAACAGCTCATCGAATGGCACGTAAGTGAGGCCGGCCTCGCGCTCCTCGTGTTCAGACTTCCTGCGCGGTGTCCAGTACAGGACGCGCATGGAGAAGCCGTGGGCGCGCTTGGCCACCGCCTTGCCGATCAGGCCGCCCCCGCCGATTAGGCCGAGCGTCTTGCCCCAGACGAAAGAACCCATCAGATGCGCCGACTGGCTGCCGGGGAATTTTCCAGTGCGCACCATGCGGTCGCCTTCGATCATCCGCCGCGCCACAGCCAACATCAGGCCGAAAGTCAGATCGGCGGTGGCTTCGGTGGTGATCGGAGCGGTGACGGTGACTGGAATGCGCCGCGCCGTGGCCGTTTCGACGTCGATATTGGACGGCGTGATCGATTGCGCCGCGATCAGCCGCAAATTTGGATTGGCCATGATCACATCGCGGTCGATCTTGTCGTGCAGCAGGCAGAACAAGATGTCGGCTTTGCGCAGCGCTCCGATCAGCGTGCGCTTAGGGATGATGCGGCTCGAATCGGCGAACAGCGTTACCCGCGCCGCTGCGCGCAATCGCTTCAATGCCTGCTCGGACACCGGCTGGGTGACGAAAACGCGCGGACGGGCAGAATTTTTGGCCATCAGGTAAGCCACCGCACTACGCCGGCGACGCCATCGACCGCGACTTGCGCGCCGTCGGGAATGCGCCGCGTCGCGTCGAGCACACCGAGCACCATCGGAATGCCGCGCTCGCGGGCGAGCGAAGCCAGATGCGAGGTCGAACCGCCGAGTTCGGCGACGACGCCGCCGACCCGCGGCAAGATGTGGCTCAAGGCCGGACCGGCGACGCGAGTCACCAGAATATCGCCCGGGCCGACGCGGCTTAATTCGCATTCGCAATTGACCACCACGGCGCGGCCTGAGCCCCAACCAATACCGGCCGGATGACCGTTGAGGCCCGGATGCTTGAGCCAGATCTCGTCGGGCACCTGCACCGGCGCGACATGGAGCGGCCGCGCCTGCAACAGCTTGAAGCCGGCATCGTCGAGCGCCCATTCGATCTCGACCGCCATGCCGAGCACGTCTTCGCACTTGCGCATCAAGCGGCCGAGCGTGGTCGCCTGGCCGGCTTCGAGGCAAGGCGCGCTTACCAGCGCTTCCGGCACTCTTTGCGCGGCAGTTCCGGCGGCGTGCAGGCAGGCCTCGCGGTGATGCTTGCGGCCGGCTTCGTTCGAGCGAACGAAACCATGGCGGGTGAGCACGACGCGGTCCGGCACCACCTCGCCTTGCGCGATCGCAGAGCCCAGTCCCCAGGTGGCGGAAATGAGCATCTGGCCGTCGGCGGTCTCGCTCAAACCGCCGCCCGACGCGCGCGCGTTGACCAGCGGCTGCACCAGAACCGCCATCGCGGTGTCGGCGGCATTTTGCTCGTGCTGCGCCATCGAGCGCCGCGCCGTGGTGGTCCACAGCGCCGCCCAGCAGGCGCGCAAACTCGTGAGAAATTCGGCGTCGTCGCGCACGCCGAGAAAGCTTTCGAACTGGCCGGCGAAATTCGATTCCGGGCGATCCTCGATCAGCGACGACGAGCGCACCGCCGCCGGTTTGTCGACTTCCCACCATGCCGCCAGAACGTCGGCGAGCACGTCGGGTGCAAGATCGCTTTGATAGAGCTTGAGCCGGATCTCGACCGCTAGCCGGCGCTGCGTCGGCTGATCCGACTCGGGATAGGCGCCGATCATCTCGCCAAGCCCGAGATGCTGAATCTGGCGATGATAGGCATCGGCGGCGATGCAGAAGCCGCCGGGCGTCGGCAGGCCCACGCGCGCCAGCGCCGCAAGATTCGCCGCCTTCGGCCCGACACGCTCCGGATTTGTCGCGGCGGGGTCGGAGAGGGGGAGGATGAATAAGGACGCCATTAACTCATGCCTCTATCCGCTACCCCGGAATGCTCGGCGCAATTCGCCGAGCATCGGAAGGCAACAGCCCGTGACTCTTCGGCCGCCACCCTTCGAGGCTCGCCATAGCGTGTCTAAGACGCGCGTAAACGCGCTTATGGCTCGCACTTTGGGATGACGGCACCTTGTTTCGCGCGATCCTATCTGACGTGATCGCCATAGCCGGGCAGCGGATCGACCACGGTGATCTGCTTGACGGGGAAGTTCGATACGATCTCGATGCTGTCTTTCTTCACGATCAGCATTTCCTCGATGCGCACGCCATAACGGAATTTCTTGCCGTGCTGCGTTTCGAGCGCAAAGGTCATGCCTTCCTGGATGTCGATCGGATGATCGAGCGACCAGATGCGCGAGATCACAGGCGGATCGTATTGGGCGAGACCGAGGCCGTGGCCCCATAGATTGGCGGCCGCTTGGTCTTCGTCCTCGTAGCCCCAGGTTTCCATCGCCGACGGCCATTTCAGAGCGATGTCGCGCGTGGTAGCGCCCACCTTCACCGCGCCGATCGAATTGTAGAGCCACTTCAGCGCGGTATCATAGGTATCTTTCTGCTCTTGGCTCGGCTCCTTGCCGACGCAATAGGTGCGGTAATAGCAGGATTTATAGCCGTTCCAGGTCAGCGCCGCCAAATCCATGAACACGATGTCGCCGGGTTGAATGATGCGGTCGGAGAAATTGCGCCAGTTCGGCCAGGTATTCGGGCCGGACGAGACGATGACGTCTTCGACGTCCTCCATGCCGGGAATGTTGTAGAGATATTGCATCAGATGAGCGGTCACCTGGTTTTCGGTGACGCCCGGGCGCAGGAATTTCATGCATTCCCAATGCGTGGCGTCGCCGATGGCGCCGACGATGCGGAAGCATTCCTGCTCGTCCTCGCTCTTGACGGCGCGCGCGTCCATCATCGCGCTCATGCCGTCGGTCCAGTTGATATTGTTCTCCTTGAAGACGTTGATCATGTTGATGTCGACGAAGTCGACCCCGAGCTTTTGCCCGGCGACACCGTTCTCCTTCATCACCTGCAGCGCCGCCTTGACGAATTTGTTGACCTGCTGCGTCGAGGCCGGCCCGGCGGCGCCTTTGATCCAGGCGAAGGAGTGACGCACGTTTTCCTTCGGGATCCACGGCGAATGGCGCTCGATCTGGAAACCGAGATCGCCCTGCTCGAACAGGATGGGCGCGCCGTCGCCGCACAGCATGGCGTAGCGCAGGCCCGGCTTGAGCCGGTTCCAGCCCGGGGTCAGCGTGCCGGTGAGATAGCGGACGTTCTCGTCGTACATGCACAGCATCGCGCCGAGGCCGTGCTTCTTCATCATCGCGCGCGCCCGCTCGGTGCGGTATTTGCGTAAGCGGTCCCAATTGACCCGCTGCTGCCAATCCAATCCGGCAATGCCGAAATTCGCTCCCATCAGCCTCTCCCACTCCTCGCACTTCGTGATCGTAAACCCTGCCCACCTAGTGTCCGAAAAATGCAGGTCTTGCAAGCCGTTGACAACGCGGCCCGGCATTTTGGGCAACGGCTTGATGTCGCGGGATTATTCTTGGGATCGGGGGAGGCCGGGCTGCGACCGGTTTGGGTAGCGCCAGACCGGGACACCGCCCTGTCTTCTATTGACCGGGCGGGAATAGTCGAAGGAGTGTGGAGCGGTGCGGCGCGGGTTCTTTCGGCGAACTCCGCTGCATCACATCTCCATCCGCCGCAGGCGCAATTCGATGTGCCTGATCTGATGCTCAACGACCTCGACGAATTCAACGAATTCGTGGATGGCGTCGGCGATCGCATTCAATTTTTCGCCGGTATCCATTTCTGTTCTGGCGCGCCGGGCGCACTCCTGGACCTTGGCTCGTGACGACATGATCGGCCACCCATGGGAAAGGAATGGCCGCCATTGAAGCGCACAAAGATTGAAAATCTCGTGCCGCGCGGAGCAGGATCGATACGTATCTTTGCGGATCGGCGGGCCTCTCCCGGCGTGCCCGGAGCGGCGAATGTCACATCTTGAACTTCACGACCTTCTGCCGTTGCTCGCCCAGGCCGTCGATGCCGAGCGTGACCACGTCGCCGGCCTTTAAGAATTTCGGCTCGGGCTTCATGCCAAGACCGACGCCGGGCGGGGTGCCGGTGATGATGACGTCGCCGGGCTCCATGACGAAATATTGCGAGCAGGCCCAGACAATGTGCCGGCAATCGAAGATCATGGTCTTGGTATTGCCGCGCTGGCGTTTTTCGCCGTTGACGTCGAGCCACATTTCGAGATTTTGCGGATCCTTGAGCTCGTCCTTGGTGACGAGCCACGGTCCGAGGGGGCCGAAGGTTTCGCAGCCTTTGCCCTTGGTCCACTGTCCGGCGCGCTCGATCTGAAAAACGCGCTCCGAGACGTCGTTGGCGAGGCAATAGCCGGCGACGACGTCGAGCGCATTGTTCTTTGACAAATAACGGGCGCGCTGGCCGATGACGATGCCAAGCTCGACTTCCCAGTCGAGCTTGGTCGAATCCTTGGGGATCATGGTGTCGTCGTTCGGGCCGCAAATGCACGACGGCGCCTTGTTGAAGATAATCGGCTCCTTAGGAATCTGCATGCCGGCCTCGGCGGCGTGGTCGGAATAATTGAGCCCGATGGCGATGAAATTGCCGACGCCGCCGACGCAGGCGCCGATGCGCGGCTTGCCCTTCACCAGCGGCAGCTTTTCCGGCTTGAGCTTGCGCAGCTTGTTCAAGCCCTTGGGCGACAGCGCGTCGCCGGCAATATCGGAAACCACTTTCGACAGGTCACGAATGTGGCCTTCCTTGTCGATCATGCCGGGCTTTTCGCGGCCCGGTGCGCCGTAGCGAACGAGTTTCATGACTGTCTCCTTGAAATGCTGTTTCGACAAATCCCTCAAAACGCGCCGGGGAACACTCCTCCGTCAATGAGAAGGTTCTGTCCGGTGATGTAGCCGGCTTGTGCCGAGCAGAGGAACACGCAGGCCGCACCGAGTTCGTCCGGCTGGCCGAAGCGCTTCGCCGGCACCGATGCCATGCGCTCGGCGCTGGCGGCCTCGACGCTGATGTTTTTCTTTTTCGCCGTCATTTCCATGTTGGAGCGCAGCCGGTCGGTTTCGAACGTACCGGGCAGCACGAAATTGATGGTGACGTTCGACGCGGCAATGCTGCGGGCGACGCCGGCGAGGAAGGCGGTGAGGCCCGCTCGCGCGCCGGACGACAGATCGAGGCCAACGATCGGCATTTTGACCGAGCCGGAGGTGATGTTGACGATGCGGCCGAATTTCTTGGCGACCATCGGATCGATCGCCTTCTGAATGAGCTCGATGGCCACGATCATATTGCCGGTGACGCCGTCGAGCATTTTCTGCCGGTCGAGCTCGCGGAAATCGCGAAAGGGCGGCCCGGCATTGTTGTTGATCAGAATATCGGGTTCGGGACAGGCGGCGAACAAGGCTTTTTGCCCCTCGGGTGAGGCGACATCGGCGGCAACCGGGATCACCTTGGCGCCGGTCTTCTTGAGCGCGGCGGCCGCGGTGGCGAGTTGCGCCTCATTGCGGCCGTTGATGACCACCTCGCAACCGGCCTCGGCCAGCGCCTTGGCGCACGCAAAACCCAGCCCGCGGCTCGATGCGCAGACGATCGCCTTGCGGCCGGCAATTCCAAGGTCCATCCCTAGGCTCCCTTTTGCGGCTTTTATCGCGCGCCTGTTCTCGTAACTGGACGTGCTTGAGTCAACGGCCAAATCCGCTACCGGTCCACTGGCAAATGCCTTTCCTCCCCGACGCATCGCTGACCGAACTGGCGATCATCGTCGCTTTGGCGGCCTTCTCGGCCATCACCGGCGGAGTGGCCGGCTATGGCACCGGCGCGCTGATGCCGCTGATCCTGGTTCCAATGGTGGGCGCCGCGCCGGTGGTGCCGATCATCGCCATTTCGGCGATGTTCACCAACAGCGCGCGGGTATTGGCATTCCGCCGCATGCTCGAACCGCGTCGCGCTGTGATCGCAGTCGTCTGCGCGTTGCCGACCTGCATACTCGGGGCCTGGCTCTATACGCTGCTCTCCGGCCGCGGCGCGGCTTTGGTGATCGGCACAAGCCTGATCGCGACCGTGCCGCTGCGGCGCCTCCTCAAACGGCGTGGTCACCGACTTGGCGAAAAGGGCTACGCCGCGGCGGCGGCCGGCTGGGGCATCGTGGTCGGCGGCAGCACCGGCGCAGGCGTCATTCTGCTGTCGCTTCTGATGGCGAGCGGCCTTGAAGGCGCCGCCGTCATAGCCACCGATGCGGCGGTGTCGATTGGCGTAGGGGTCGTCAAACTTTCAGTGTTCGGCGCCGCCGGTGTGCTCACCCCGAAGGTGCTGGTGATCGCGCTGCTGATTAGCGCTGTCGCGTTTCCTTGCACTTTTCTGGCGAAGCTCATCGTCGAGCGGATGCCGGTTCATGTGCACACCGCTGTGCTCGATGCTGTCGTTCTTATCGGCGCCACGGTGATGATTTCGAGTGCATTGCGATAGGCAACGCGCTACGCAAAGTGCCGGCGCGAGGATTTAGAACCCGGCCGCCGCGCGGTTGGGGTTGTTGGCGATCAGCGTGTCTTGGCGCAGTGCTTTACGACTGAGGACGTCATTCCTCTTCTTCCTCATCGTCGGCGCCTTTCTCGTCTTCTTCACCTTCCTCTTCTTCCTCTGCTTCATCGTCGCTTGCGGTCAGTTCAATGACTGACAGGGCGACCGCCGGTATCGATTGCCGGAACAATTCGCCATCGTCGCCGATCCACAGGCAGTCGATATCTTCCGTCGCTGACGGACACGACCGTCATGGAATGACCGCCGGACTTCAGCGTGACGACGTCGCCGGGTGCGAATGCCATGATCGCCTCCTCAATTCGCTTGGACGCGGAAAGCCTAGTGAGAGCTTGTGACGATTGTTCGTCACGCTGCGCTTACGGGCTGCTAAAAATTTAGTCGCTGCGGCCGAGCGCCGGCATCATCACACTACGGCCACTTCACCACGGGCGGCATCGACGACAGGATCGATTCGACATTGCCGCCGGTGCGCAAGCCGAAAATGGTGCCGCGGTCGTAGAGTAGGTTGAACTCGACATAGCGGCCGCGGCGGACGAGCTGCTCTTCCCGTTCCGCCTCGGTCCAGGGCTTGGCAAAGTTCCGCCGCACCAGTTCGGGGTAGACCTTTAAGAATGCTCGGCCGACGTCCTGCGTGAAGGCAAAGTCGGCGTCGAAATCACCGCTGTCGAGCCAATCGTAGAAAATGCCGCCGATGCCGCGCATCTCGCTGCGGTGCTTGAGGTAAAAATATTCGTCGCACCATTTCTTGAACTTGTCATACGGCGCGACGCGGCTGTGGGCGTCGCAGGCGGCTTTCATCGCGGCGTGAAATGCGACGGAGTCGGGATCGTCTTGGCGCCGCCGGCGCTCCAGCACCGGCGTCAGATCGGCGCCGCCGCCGAACCAGGATTTGGTGGTGACGACATAGCGCGTATTCATGTGCACGGCCGGCACATGCGGATTGTGCATATGCGCGATCAGGGAAATGCCGGTGGCGTAAAACCGCGGATCGTCGGCGGCGCCCGGGATATCCTTGCGGAATTCCGGGGCGAATTCGCCGAACACGGCCGAGACGTGGACGCCGACTTTTTCGAAAACGCGGCCCTTCATCATCGCCATGACGCCGCCGCCGCCCGGTGAGCCGGTATGATCGGTGCGGCTCCATGGCGTGCGCGAAAACCGACCGGCCTGGCGATCCGCCAGGGGCGCGTGGGCGGGCAGGGCGTCTTCTACCGCCTCGAACGCCGCAACGATGCTATCGCGCAAGCTTGCGAACCAGGTTGCCGCGGTCTCTTTTCGGTGGTTGATATCCATGATCGCCCAGAAGCTTAGCTCTTACGCTGCGATGGCGCGAGAATGTCATAATAACGCGCGAAGATATTGATTCATTGCAACGACGCCCGAGATCGCCATGCCGGGCCAAATCCCTCGCAACCTCCCATCCCGCCGCCGCCTGATCGGCGGGGCGGCCAGCGCCGGCCTTGCTCTAATCGCGGCGCCCGCGTTGATCCGTGCCGCGGCGGCGCAAAGCTGGCGCGGCGGTAATCCTTTCAGCCTCGGTGTTGCGTCCGGGACGCCGCACGCCGACGGCTTCGTGCTGTGGACGCGGCTGGCGCCCGAGCCGCTGTCGGATAATCCGGATACACCGGGCGGCATGAGTGGTGGCGACGTGACGCTGCGCTACGAAATCGCAACCGACGACGCCATGGCCAAGGTTATACGGCGCGGTGAGGCAACCGCCGAGCACGCCTTCGGCTATTCGGTGCATCTCGACGTGGCCGGCCTCGAGCCGGGCCGGCCATACTGGTACCGATTTACGAACGGCGAAGCGCAAAGTCCGGTGGGCCGCGCCAGTACGCTAACGGCGCCCGGGACGGCGCTCGACAAGCTCCGCTACGGCTATGTGTCGTGCTCCAATTACGAGCACGGCTATTTCTCCGGTTATCGGCATCTCACCGACGAAGATCCGGAATTCGTGCTGTTCCTCGGCGACTACATTTACGAGACCATCGAGGAAAACCGCCGCATTGTGCGCCGCCATTCCGACGGCGTCGAAGCCGCGACACTGCCGACCTACCGCAATCGCTATGCGCAGTACCGGCTCGACCCGGACTTGGCGCGCCTGCATGCGCAAGTGCCCGCGATCGTCACCTGGGACGACCATGAGGTGCAGAACGACTACGCCGACAAATGGTCGGAATATTTCGACGACCCGGCGCAATTCCTGCTACGGCGGGCTGCCGCCTATCAGGCGTTCTACGAGCACATGCCGGTGCGGCCGATCGTCTCGCATCCGGAAGGGCCGCGGATGCGGGTCTACGACCGCTTCGCTTTCGGCGATCTCATCGAAATCTCGCTGCTCGACGGCCGTCAGTACCGCTCGCGCGAAGCCTGTTATCGCGCGCCCAACAAAGGCGGCGGCCATTTAGAGACCAATGCCGGCTGTCCGGAGCGGCTCGATCCGGGCCGCACCATGATCGGATTCGATCAGGAGGCGTGGCTCTATTCCAATCTCGCGCACTCCAAGGCGCGGTGGAATCTGATCGCGCAGGACGTGCTCATGGCGCAGTTGCGGGAAAAAGAGGACGGCATCGACGCGTTCTGGACCGACGATTGGGACGGCTACCTGGCCAACCGGGCGCGGCTGTTGCAGCACATCCACGACAGCGAGGTCGCCAATCCAGTGGTTGCCTCCGGCGACATCCATTCGTTCTTCGCCAATGATCTGAAGCTCGATTTCGACGACGCGACATCGCCGATCGTTGCGACGGAATTCGTCGGCACCTCGATCTCGTCCTATGGGCCGCCCTACGATCCGATCAAGCAGGCCTTGCCGGACAATCCGCATATCCATTTTTTCGAAAGCCGGCGGCGCGGCTATGTCGTGGTCGATCTGCGGCGCGACAAGATGCAGGTGCAGATGCGGGCTGTCTCCGACGCGCACGATCCGCAGGCCACGATCGAGACGTTGAAGTCCTACGTGGTCGAAAGCGGCCGGCCCGGAGTGGTGGAGGCGTAGGGCATTCCGCCGATCTGCCGCAGCGCTTCGCCGGCGGCCATGGCGGCCGCGATCGCGACGTTGAGCGAACGCAAGCCTGGGCGCATCGGGATCAACAGTCGCGCATCGGCGGCATCGTGCACGTCTTGCGGCGCGCCTGCCGATTCGCGGCCGAACAGCAGGATATCGTCCGGCTCAAAGCGGTAGTCGAGGTAGGACATCGAGGCCGCGGTCGTAAACAAGACGAGCCGATGGCCTTCTCGCCGCCGCCAAGCGTCGAATTCCCGCCATGAGTTGTGCCGCATTAGCGCGACGGCGTCGAGATAATCCATGCCGGCGCGGCGAAAGGCGCGATCCGATGTGGGAAAGCCGGCCGGTTCGATCAGATGGGCTTCGACGCCAAGACACGCGCACAGCCGCAACACCGTGCCGGTGTTCTGCGGGATATCGGGCTCGTACAGCGCGATTCTAAGCGTCATGTCGGGGCGCCGCCGCGCTGCGGCGGCGATCTGTAGGATTACGGATCAGGCCAGAGAAAGGGCACATAAGTTGCACTGTGGGTGTCGTTACGGCCACACTTGCACTATCGCGGCAAGGGTGCCAATAAAACGCCGCCGGAATGCGTCGCTTCGGACCTTCCCAAGGCAGGAGGCGACCGGTCCATCCGCCGCCGCACGGGGCCTACCGGGGGCGGTTTGCAGCGCGGACGGGGCAACCGGCCAGACGTGAGAGGGTCGAGGCTGTGACAGCAATCTCAACGGCGGGACGTACACGCCGGGATATCCCTTCCATTCCCACTGCAGCCGCCGGCACCGTGACGAATCGGCGAAGCATCGCGCAATCAAGCATATAAGGTTCGACTATGAGCGGACATTCGACCTATCAGCCGCAGAGCCCCTTCATGCAATGGTTGGAGCGGCGGCTGCCGATCGCGAGCCTCGTCTATTCCTCTTTCGTCGCTTATCCGACGCCGCGCAACCTGAACTATTGGTGGACCTTCGGCGGCATCCTCACCTTCATGCTGGGCGTGCAGATCCTCACCGGCATCGTACTGGCGATGCACTACACGCCCCACGTCGATTTCGCCTTCAATTCCGTCGAAGGCATCATGCGCGATGTCAATTACGGCTGGCTGTTGCGCTATATGCATGCCAATGGCGCTGCCTTCTTCTTCGTCGCCGTCTATGCCCATATCGCACGGGGCATGTATTACGGCTCCTATAAGGAGCCGCGCGAAGTGTTGTGGATCCTCGGCGTCATCTTGTTCCTGCTCATGGTGGCGACAGGGTTCATGGGCTACGTGCTGCCGTGGGGGCAGATGAGCTTCTGGGCCGCGACCGTGATCACCAACCTGTTCTCGGCGATCCCCGGCGTTGGCGGCTCGATCGTCACCTGGCTGTGGGGCGGTTATGCCGTCGGCAATCCGACGCTTAATCGCTTCTATTCGCTGCACTACCTACTGCCGTTTATCATCGCCGGCGTCGTGGTACTGCACGTCTGGGCACTGCACATGGTCGGTCAGAACAATCCGACCGGCGTCGAGCCGAAAACCGAGAAGGACACGGTGGCGTTCACACCCTACGCCACGGTGAAGGACGCCTTCTTCATGGGCCTGTTCTGCATCGTGTTCGCGTATGTCATCTTCTACATCCCGAACTATCTCGGCCATTCCGACAATTACATTCCGGCCAATCCGAGCCAGACGCCCACCCACATCGTTCCGGAATGGTACTATCTGCCGTTCTACGCCATTCTTCGCGGCATCCCGAGCAAGCTCCTCGGCGTCACGGCGCTAGCGGGTTCGATTATCGTGCTGGCGTTTTTGCCGTGGCTCGATACCTCGCGCGTGCGTTCGGCGAATTACCGACCGCTGTACCGGCAGTTCCTGTTCATCTTCTTTGCCTGCGTCATCGGGCTCGGTTATCTCGGATCGCAGGAACCGACTGGCGGCTACGTGATCGCCGCGCGGATTCTCACCGCGTATTATTTCGCCTTCTTCTTTATCATCCTGCCGCTGTTGGGTTTGTTCGAAACGACCAAACCGCTGCCCAATTCGATCTCCGAGTCGGTGCTGCGCGAGGGTGTGCCGATCGGCGCATCGGCGCCGCCGCCGGGCGCGCGCGGTTAAGGAGACCCAGCCAATGAAACTTCATCACAGCATCATCCTGGGCTTCACCCTGGCGGCGACGTTGACCGCGGGCGCGACACTGGCCGCGGCGCAGGAGGCTGACGCGCCGCCGCGGCTGCATTGGTCGTTTTCCGGTCCGTTCGGGACCTACGATCCCGCACAGCTGCAGCGCGGCTTCAAGATTTATCGCGAGGTTTGCTCGAACTGCCACAGCCTCAAGCTGCTGTCGTTCCGCAATCTGGCCGATCCCGACGGTCCGGCCTTTACCGAGGCGCAGGCCGCCGCCATTGCCGCCACGTTCCAGGTCACCGACGGCCCCAACGATCAGGGCCAGATGTTTCAACGGCCGGGCAAGATTTCCGATACCTTCCCGCCGCCGTTCCCGAACGACCAGGCCGCCCGCGCCGCGCTCGGCGGCAAATTGCCGCCGGACATGTCCGACCTCGCCAAAGCGCGCAGCTACGAGTGGGGCTTTCCGTGGTTCGTGATCGACGCCTTCACGATGTACCAGGAAGACGGACCGGACTATATCCACGCCATTCTGAACGGTTATACCGATCCGCCTGCCGGGTTTGCGCTGCCGCCGGGCGGCCAATACAACAAGTACTTCCCCGGCCACGCCATCGGCATGCCGAAGCCGTTGAGCGACGGCCAGGTCGAATATACCGACGGCACGCCGACGACGGTCGACCAGTACGGCCGCGACGTCGGCGCCTTCCTGATGTGGGCGGCCGAGCCGAAGCTCGACGCGCGCAAGCGCCTCGGCTTCCAGGTGATGATCTTCCTCATCGTGTTCACCGGTCTGCTCTACTTCACCAAGAAGAAGGTCTGGTACGCCGTGCTGCACGATCCGGAGCTGCAGAAGCCGCGCGCGCCGACCGAATATCGGAGCTGAGCTTGCGCGCGGCGTGGGGCTTTCGGCAATGACCAGCGGCGCGCTCGAAAACGATCTCAAGGCCGCGATCCGCACCATCCCGGACTATCCCAAGCCGGGCATCATGTTTCGCGACATCACCACGCTCTTGGGCGATGCGCGGGCCTTCCGCCGCGCCGTCGACGAGCTGGTGCAGCCCTGGGCCGGCGGCAAGATTGATAAGGTCGCCGGCATCGAAGCACGCGGTTTTATTCTCGGCGGCGCCGTCGCGCACCAGGTCTCGTGCGGCTTTGTGCCGATCCGCAAGAAGGGCAAGCTGCCGTTTAAGCGCGTCAGCATCGGCTATTCGCTCGAATACGGCATCGACGAGATGGAGATGCACGAGGATGCCCTGGTCAAGGGCGAGCGGGTCATCCTGGTCGACGATCTCATCGCCACCGGCGGCACTGCCGAGGCGGCGGTCAAGCTACTGAAGCAAGTCGGCGCCGATGTCGCCGCCGCCTGCTTCATCATCGATCTGCCGGAGCTTGGCGGCGCCGACAAAATCAGGAAGCTCGGCGTGCCGGTGCGGACCTTGGTCAGCTTCGAGGGGCACTGACCCGGCGGCTTGCGCCGGACACCCTAGCGGGCTTGCCGTACTGGTTCCTTGGTGATCCCGCGCAGCGAGGATTCAAGCTCGCCGATCAGGAGTCGCAATTCGAGGTCGCGGAATTGCGCGAAAATCTCGCCGATCCAGCTATGTACCTCGGTCGGTCCGCCGGGCTGGCGCGCCATGTAGGTTGAGAACGAGAATCCCGGACGGTCGATGACGCCGCGGACGATCGGCGACAGCCGCGGGATGCGGATGACGCCGTAGTCCGGGCGTGTCGGCGGAAAATCCTGCGGCACGAACATGAAGGAAGCGACTTCGTTGTGCACCGGCACGAACGTGGTTCGCGGCAGCCGGCGCCGCAGCTCGGCATAGCTCTTGGCGGTGGCCGGCGCCGAATCGGTCACGAACAGCACCACAGGGTCGATGCCGCGCCGCCGCGCCTCCTGCTCGAAGCCGATTTCGGCCATCACGGAGAAGAATTGATCGAACAGCGCGTAGCCCAGATCGATCACCGTGGTGCGCCATTGATCGGTCACCAGCCGATCGAACAGCGCCATTTGGCCGCGGGTATCGGCGATATCGACGGTCCAGACCAAATTGGGGAAGTAGGGCGCCAAAGCCGGCTCGCGCGGATCGAGATCGTAGCCGACCAGCGAAGCGCGACCGCTGAGGCGGAAGAACTCGATCAACAGCCGAGAAATCAGGGTCTTGCCCACGCGCGGGTGTTGTGAGGCGATGATGTAAAGCGGCGTATGCTGCGGCATTCCCGCGATAGGTCCAATCCGGTGCAACTGGATCGAGACTATGACGAAATCACAACAGGGCCTAGCGCATTGCTAGAGCCGCGCGTGGAAAACCCCGCCGCAGGCCGGGCCGGCCCTTAGGAGCGGTTGCCGCCCTGGGCGCGGGTCGCCGAAACCGTGCTGCCGGAGGTGTCGAACAGGTCGAGCAGCTTCACGCGATCGTACTCGCCCCAGACATTGCCGAGCCAGTGCCGCACATAGCCGCGCAGCACGAACGAGTAATTGGCGGTGTCGCCCTTCGGGTTCTTGTTGGCGACGAAGGTGAGGAACGGCACCGAGGCGAGCTCGACCTGCTCGTAGGCCATCTCGTTGAGCTTCGGGATGTTGATGGTCACGGCGTCCTTGAGCTTCTTGAAGTAGGACGCGTGAGTCGCCTGGTCCCATTCGAAGAAGTTGGTGTTGTTGATGAAGTTCTTGACCAGGAAATATTTGGCGTCGGTGGTGAAGGGAGCGGTTTCTTCGATCTCGTTCAGCGAGGCGATCGACGAGCCGAGGATATGGAAAACGATGAAGGTAATCTGGCCCTTCTTCACCGCGTCGAGAAAGCCGATGTCGCGCAACGCGCGCAGCGTCGGCGACAGCAGGCCGGCGCGCACGTCGACCACGGTCACGGTGGCGTCGGTGGTGGATAGCGTGTCGATAATCCGCATCTGGTCGGCCACCTGGGTGGCGTCGACGATGTCGCTTGTCTCCGGATGGAAACGCTTGAGCGTTCCCTTCGGCGCTTCGGAGTCGAAGGCGCGTGTCGGAATGTGATGCGCGGTAAAATAGTCGAGCAGCGTACGGGCGACCGTTGTCTTGCCTACGCCGCCCTTGTCGGCGCCCACCAAAATCAGAGCTGGTTTAGCCATGATCGAACCCTCACTGACGCGCTTGAGTCGCGTCCTTCGTCCTCGACTTTCGCTTCTACACAGCCGCGCGGCGCTTTGGAAGCCTCATCGGCTGTCCGAGCGCCAAGGAGGGCGGTTTTGCGCTTATTTGTAATTTGTTAAGGTTAATGTTGCCGGCCGATCGCCTAATTGCTGCGCTGCGGTTCCCAGGGCCCGGGCGCCGATGGGGCAGATGGCGCGGAGTTTGGCTGCGCCGGAGCCTCCGTCCGCGGCTCAGACCACGGGCCAGGGGTGGCGGAAGCCTCGTTTGGCGCAGTTTCGGCTCCCCAAGGACCCGCTGACGCGTCGGTCGAGGGCTCGGCAAGGCCCGGTTGGTCGTCGGGCGTGTCGCTCTGCGTTGGTGGCAACGCCAGCGGGCCCGGATCATGGCCGCCGGCGAATTTGACCAGCGCTGCGACGCGGCTTTCCACGCTCGGATGGGTGTCGAACAGCTCGCCGAAGCCTTCCCGCGGGTTATCGATGCACATTTCCATCACCGCGGAGGTCGCCCGCTTGAGCTCGCCGCGGCCTTCGATCTTGCGCAATGCCGAGATCATGGCGTCGGGGTTCTTGGTCAGCTCCACCGAGCCCGCGTCAGCGAGGTATTCGCGCGAGCGCGACAAAGCGAGCCGAATGACAAAGGACAGCACATAGGCGACCACGAGAAGACCCACGGCGATCAGGATCGCCAGTCCCGCGCCGCTGCCGCCGCCGCGGCGCTCCGAGCGCGAGCCGCCGAAACCAAAGCCGTTATAAAACCAAAGCCGGAATATGAGCTCGGTGAAGAACGACACCACACCGGCAATGATGACGGCGATGACCATCATGCGGACGTCGCCGTTGCGGATATGCGTCAGCTCGTGACCGAGCACGGATTCGATCTCGGCGTCGTCGAGCGTCTTAAGGAGCCCCGTGGTGACGGTGATGGAGTATTGCTTCGGGCTCATACCCGTGGCGAACGCGTTGAGCGCGTCGGAATCCATGATTTTCAGCTTGGGCGTCGGAATGCCGCGCGAGATGCAGAGATTTTCCAGGATGTTGTAGAGCCGCGGCTCGTCGCGGCGCTCCACTTCGCGGCCGCCGGTCAAGGCGTCGATCATATCCTGATGAAAATAATAGGCGATGACGATCCATAGCGCCGCGCCCAAGGTGGCGAACGGCGCGGCTTTGAGAAAATCGGTCCAGGCCAGCTGCAGAAGCGTATTGATGTCGGCGTCGACCGACAGCCCCTCGGCCACCAGCGCGCCGGCATAGACCATCACGTAGACGAGGAAGAACAGGCCGGCGAGCAGGACGATCGAACGCCGGCGGTTCGAGTGGATGTGGCTATAGAGACCGTAAGCGGCCATGGCTCGAACCGGAATGGCCTGCGGCTAGAACTTGACAGCCGGCGCCGCCGTTTCGGCCTGCCGATCGGCGCCCAGATCGAAGTAATCCTTCTGCGCGAAGCCGAAGGAGGCGGCGAACAAGGCTGCGGGGAAACGCTGGATGCCAGCATTGTATTCCTGCACGGCATTGTTGAAATAGCGCCGGGACGCGGCAATCTTGTTCTCAAGGTCCGTGAGCTCGGCTTGCAATTGCTGGAAATTCTCGTTGGCCTTTAGATTCGGATAGGCTTCGGACAGCGCGAAGAGCTGGCGCAAAGCGCCGGAGAGCATGTTTTCGGCCGCAGCCTGCTGCGCCGGTCCCTGCGCCGACACCGCCGCGTTGCGCGCCTTGACCACCTCGTCGAGCGTGCCGCGTTCGTGCTCGGCATAGCCCTTCACGGTCTCGACCAGGTTGGGAATGAGGTCGTGCCGCTGGCGGAGCTGGACGTCGATGTCGGCAAAAGCAGCGTTGACCCGCTGCCGCATGGAAACGAGGCCGTTATAGACGGCGATCGCCCATAAAACGACGACGACGATCACGGCGAGAACGATGATGGTCGAGGTGGACATTTATGGGCTCCTTCAAAACGATCGGGGAAATAGGGCGGTACGATGCGGCCGGTTTATGGCCCGCAGCCGATAGATAGTCACGGTTTATGACGGCCGCGAGCGTCCAGAAGTTCAATATGGACGCCGCCGCCGCGCCTCTGTGGCGGCCTTGTGCCGTTAAGGTTAGCTCCGGATCGGCATCGCTGCGATGGCGCACGTCGTTTAAGCATTTACCCCAAACAGGTGAATGCAGATGTCCGAGTATTCTCTCGGTTCGGGGCTGCCGGCACATGGGGGCGACGCTGCGATGTTGCCGGCAACTCGCAGCGCCGATCAGCCGCGTCGCCGCGCCACCGACAAGATCGGCCAAGATATCGCGGCCCTGACGCGGTTCGAGCAGGAGCAGCTCGCCCGCGAATTCGCCGATATCGAACGCGCCAGCGCCGCGCTGCGTCTGGGCGAGCCGGCGCTCCAGTCCTGGTCCAAGCCAAGCGTTCCGGCCACTGCTAAAAGGCCCCGGCCGCTGTGGCTGTTGATCGGCATTTTGTGGTTGTCGACCGCGTTTGTTGCCATCGGCGCCGTGGCCGCCATCGCAACGCTCGCCGGCTGACGTTCGCCGTTAATATGCGTTGCGGTACGCCTCGGGCGACAAGAGCGTGCGGGCGATGATTTTCAGGTCGAGCCAAAGCGACCAATTGTCGATGTAGAACAGATCGTATTCGACGCGCTTTCTGATTTTCTCCTCGCTGTCGATCTCGCCGCGGTAGCCGTTGATCTGCGCCCAGCCGGTGATCCCGGGTTTGACGTTGTGACGGCGGGCGTAGAGCGAAATACGCCGCTCGTAGTCGTGGTCGTGCGACAGCGCGTGCGGTCGCGGGCCGACGAGCGACATGTCGCCGGCGAGCATTGAAGAGCTGCGGGATCTCGTCGATGTTCCAGCGCCACAGCCAGCGGCCGATCCGGGTCAGGCGCGGATCCTCGCGGGTGGTCTGCGGCACAACGGCACCGTCTTCCGCCGTCCGAATGGTGCGAAATTTGATGATGCGGAACGGCTGCTGGTTGAAGCCATAGCGGCGTTGCACGAAAAAGATCGGGCCAGGACTGTCGAGCTTGATCAGGACGGCGACGACGACGAACAGCGGGGTGAGCGCGATCAGCGCCAGCGACGCGAAGACAAGATCGAAGACGCGCTTCTGCACTACCTCGGCGCGCGACAGCGGCAGGCGCATCAATTGCGGGCTCGCCAGCGGTCCGACCTTGGCGAGCTCGACCTCGTCGAAATTGTGCAGAATCTGCTCGGGGCCGAGATGGATTTCGACCGGCAGCGCCAAAAAGGTCTTAGCACAGCGATCGATGATCTCGGTCGCCGACCATGGCACCAACAGATAGATGGCGTCGGGCTCAAGGCTGCGCACGCTGGCGGCGGCTTCGGCGAGGTCGCGGTCGAGCGCGGCGCGGCGGATTTCGGCCGGTGCCGTGGCCGGCACCGGGGTGAGAAAGCGAGCCGACGATGGCGAGTCCCAGCGTCCACGGTTCGTAATGCTGTACGAAGGCGCCGATATGTGCGCCGGTGCCGATCAGGCAGATGCGCTGCGCCGAAACCAGCCCCGCGGCACGCGCCAGCGCGGTGACGCGCACGATGGCAAAGCGCGACACGACGAGCACAGC
Organism: uncultured Alphaproteobacteria bacterium; assembly: GCA_963731805.1. Taxonomy (GTDB): domain Bacteria; phylum Pseudomonadota; class Alphaproteobacteria; order Rhizobiales; family Xanthobacteraceae; genus BOG-931. Next base: position 137,814 of record CAVSWY010000013.1, on the reverse strand, counting down.
GAGCGTTGCGAGATAGAACAGCACGATCCAGCCGCGCGAATAGGCGACGCTGACCTGCGCCAGGAAGCCGACCATCAAGAGGCAGATCAGCGTGACGTTCCACAATTGGATGGTACGGCGGGCATGCGGCTTGAACGCGAAGTAATTCGGCATCCGATATTCGCCGCGAAAAACATTGGAGATGGTGAATATGCTTGCCGCCAACAGGCCGACCTGGACGCAGCGCGAGATTTCGTCGATATCGCCATAGGCGATGCGGTAATAGACAATGCCGGTGATGCCCGACGTCGCCACAACGAGCGCGACGTCGATGAGAAAAATGGCGATGGAAAAGGTGCCGCGCGATAGCAACGCCCAGGTTCGCAACACCCGCGCCGATGAACGTTCAACTTCCGCCGCCGCCCCGGAATGGGACAGCGCGGAAGCTCGTGCCGATGTCTCGCCAGAACCGTGCCAGCGACGCTGCCATGCGCACATCGCGCAGACGCGCGCATTGCGCGCCGTGTTAAGACTAATCGGCCGGCCCGCGCCGGCTCAAAACGGACGTGAGCTTAAGGGGGCTTGGGGAGGACCATGCAGGGCAAGATCGCACTCGAAGAACACTTCGCCATTCCGGAAACCGCCGAAGATTCGATGGGCTATTTTCCGCAAGCCGTGGAGAGCGAGGTGAGGGCGCGCAATGCGGACATCCACGGCCGGCGGCTTGCCTTGATGGACGAGTACGGCATCGAGATGATGATCCTGTCGCTCAACGCGCCGGCGGTGCAGGCTATCACCGACACGAGGCGCGCCGCCGAAATCGCGCGCAAGGCCAACGATTTTCTCGCCGAACAGGTGCAAAAACGGCCGGGCCGTTTTCAGGGCTTTGCCGCGCTCGCCATGCAGGATCCCGATATCGCGGCGCGCGAACTCGAGCGTTGCGTCAAGGAGCTCGGCTTCCGCGGCGCGCTGGTCAACGGGTTTTCGCAATCAGGCGACGCCGACACCGTGCTCTATTACGACCTGCCGCAATACCGGCCGTTCTGGGCGACGGTAGAACGGCTTGACGTGCCGTTCTATCTGCATCCGCGCAATCCGGTGCCGCGCGATGCGCGCATTTACGACGGCCACCCGTGGCTGTTGGGACCGATCTGGGCCTTCGGCCAGGAGACCGCGGTGCACGCGTTACGGCTTATGGCCTCGGGCCTGTTCGACGCTCATCCGAAGCTCAACATCATTCTCGGCCATATGGGCGAGAATCTGCCTTATGGCATCTGGCGCGTCGACAATTCCAATGCCTGGATTCCGAACCGCAACAAGTGGCCGGCGAAGAAGCGCCTCGGTGAATATTTCTCGTCAAACTTTTTCCTCACCACGTCGGGCAATTTTCGCACCCAAGCCCTGATGAACGCGATGCTGGAAATCGGCGCCGACCGCATCATGTTCTCGACCGACTGGCCGTTCGAGAACATCGATCACGCCGCCGATTGGTTCGACGTCTGCCCGATCAGTGAGAACGACCGGTTCAAGATAGGCCGCGGCAATGCGCGGCGCTTGTTCAAGCTGGGCAACGAGTGAGCGCGCCGCGGTAACCCCAATTGAACGTATTGCTGATCCTCTCCTCCCCTTGATGAGGTGCCGCTTCTCTCCAAAGGCCATTACCGGAGGAACAATTTAGGGTAGAATTATCGACTGCAGACAAGTCAAAAGTCTACGGAGGAGACGATGAAGGCGCATATCGTCGGCGGCGGATTTGGCGGACTTTCGGCCGCCGCCCTTCTCATCCGCAATGCGGACGTGCCGGGCACGGACATCACGATCTACGAAGCGGGCAAGACGCTGGGTGGCGGTTTCTTTCTCGGCGACAACGCGGCGCGCGGCTACGACCAGCCGGGCTCCGTCTTTGACAAGCAATTCCGCTGCACGTTCGATCTGCTCAAGGCGATCCCCTCCGCGCGCGATCACTCCAAATCCGTCACCGAGGATTTCTTCGCCTTCAACAACGGCGAGCCGTACGATGACAAGGCGCACGTCTTCGATCGCAACGGCCGCATCGAGCACAGGCCCCGTTTTGGGCTGAGCGTAACCGACGGCTTAAGCCTCGCGCGGATGTCGCTGACACCCGAAGCAATGCTCGACGGCCGGCGTATCGAGGAGTTCTTTTCCAAGGAATTTTTCGCGACCGAATTCTGGTTCTGTGGTCGACGCTCATGGGGTCGCTGCCGCAGCACAGCGCCATCGAGTTTCGTCGCTACATGAACCGCTTCCTCTACCTGTTCGGAGACCTGTACGACATGACGGGTGTGATGCGCACGCCGCTGAATCAGCACCAAAACTTCATAGAACCGCTGGTCAAATGGCTAACCCCGAGGGTGTGAACTTCCTCACCGGCGCCTTCGTGAAGGACATCGGCTTCGCGCCCGTGCCTCGGCGCATCACCGTCAACCGGCTCGACTGCGAACGGAACGGCGCCGCGACCTCGGTGGCGGTTGCGCCGGAGGATATTGTGCTCATAACCACCGGATCGCAGGCCGCCGATCTTTCCCCGGGATCAATGACGGAGCCGCCCAACCCGCGGCCGACCGGGCGGTCCTCCTACGTCAACAACGTCTGGCTGCCCTGGCGCCGTGGCGACATGCCCCCTCCAGTGCCGGAAGTAGCGACCAACCTCGGACTGATCGGCCAGTACGTCGACATGCCGAAGGAAATAGCCTTCACCATCGAGTGCTCGGTCCGCTCGGCGTGGGAGGCGATCCGCACTCTGCTCAAGCGCGGCCCCGCGCCGCCAGCCGTCTATCAGGGCCAATACGATCCGACGGCGGTGCTCGCAGCGCTGAAGGTATTAGCTAGCCTCTCTGAGCTTCACCGCGCCTTCGAGGTCGACGGAGACGAGCTGCGACACGCCGCGTTCCGCCATGGTGACGCCGTAGAGCCGGTTCATGCGCGCCATGGTGATCGGGTTGTGAGTGATGATGATGAAGCGGGTCTCGGTGGAGCGCGTCATCTCGTCGAGCAGCGTGCAGAAGCGCTCGACATTGTAATCGTCGAGCGGTGCATCCACCTCGTCCAGCACGCAGATCGGCGCCGGGTTGGTGAGGAATACGGCAAAGATCAAAGCCAAAGCCGTGAGCGCTTGCTCGCCGCCGGACAATAGCGACAGCGTCGCCGGCTTCTTGCCGGGCGGCTTCGCCAGGATTTCGAGGCCGGCTTCCAGCGGGTCCTCGCTCTCGATCAGTTGCAGTTCGGCATTGCCGCCGCCGAACAGTTCGGTGAACAGCTTCTTGAAGTTCTCGTTGACGATCTGAAATGAGGTGAGGAGCCGCTCACGCGCCTCGTGGTTAAGGCTGTGGATGCCCTGGCGCAGCCGGCGGATCGCCTCGACCAGGTCGTCGCGCTCGCCGATCAGCTTCTGGTGCTGCTCTTCGACCTCGCGTAATTCCTGCTCGGCGAGGAGATTCACCGAGCCAAGCCGCTCGCGCTCCTGCTTGATGCGTTCGATCTTGGTCTCGACCTCGGCGATCGACGGGGTCTCGGCGTCGGGCTTGAGCTCCGCGACTTCGGCCGCGGTCGCCGGCTCGACTTGCAGGACTTCGCGGATTTCATGCTCGACATCGGCGAGCCGGCGGCGGGCGCCGTCGTGGCGCTCCTCGCTGCGCGCAGCCTCGGCGCGGGCTTCGCCGACCGCTTCCAAGGCGATGCGCGCGGCCTTGTCGGCTTCGGCAAGGTCGGTTTCGGCGGCCGCGAGCGCGTCGGCCGCGGCGCGGCGTTCGCCGGTTGCGGTTTCGATCTCGCCGATCAGCGCCTGCCGCTGCGCTTCGAATTTTTGCGGCGCGTCGATCAATTCGGCACGTTCGTTGGCCGCCTCATCAGTGCGCTGGGCGAGCGTGGCGATCTGAGCGGCCGCATTGTCATTGCGGTCGTTCCATTCCTGGCGCTCGGCGGCGATGGCGCGCAGCCGGTGATGAGCAAGCTCGGATTCGCGCGCAACCGCTTGGGCCTCGCCGCGCTGCTCGGCGCAAGCGGAGCGCTCGCGCGCGATTGTCGCGTTGATATCGGCAAGCTTGCTTTCGATCTCGCCGGCATCCGGCAAGGCGGCGAGTGCGTTCTCCGCTTCGGCGCGGGCGAGTTGGGTCTCATCGCGTGCCGCGCCGATGCGCTGGCGGGCTTCCTGGAGCGCCGAAAGGCGCGCCGCGTTGCGGCTGATCTCGCGCTCGGCGGCGGACTGTTGCTCGCGCGCGGCATCGGTGCGGTGCTGGGCCTCGCGCCAGCGGGCGCGCGCTTCGGTTTCCGCAGCCGTCGCCGCGCTGAGCGCCGCTTCGGCGGCGTCGACAATACCGCGCTTGCCTTCGACGTCGCTCCGCGCGCTCGCAAGCTCGCTCTCGATCGCTTGCAAACGGCCGCGTTCGGCAAGCCGGCGCGCCGCGCCGGTTGGCGCATGGGCGGCAACCGCAAAACCGTCCCAGCGCCAGAAATCGCCTTCGCGCGACACCAGCCGTTGGCCCGGCTTGAGCATGGCGGCCAAGCGCGGCCCGTCGGCGCGTTCGACCACTCCGATCTGGGCGAGGCGGCGTTGGAGTTCCTCCGGCGCCTTCACATATTCCGACAGCGCCATGACTCCGTCCGGCAGACGCGGGTCGGATGGATCGAGCGCCGCGCCGGCCCAGTGCATCGGCGCTGACGAGCCCACCGGCGCATCGAGATCGTCACCCAAGGCGGCGCCGAGCGCCTTTTCGTAGCCTTCGGCTACGCTGATCGCGTCCATCACCGGCGGCCACAAATTCTTGCTCTCGACCGCGAGCAGCTTGCCGATGGTCTTGGCCTCGGTTTCGAGCCGCTGCACGCTCTTCTCGGCGGCGGAAAGCGGCGCGCGGGCGGCGTCGATGTCTTCGCGGGCGTGCCGATGTGCGGCTTCTGCGGCATGCGCCGCAGTTTCCGCTTCGGCGAGCGCGGCTTGCGCTTCGGCCACCGCAGCGGCCAGCGCCGGCAAATCCGGCGCGCCGGAATCGGTCGCGGCAAGGCCCGCTTCGATATTGGCGAACTCGGCTTCGAGCCGCGTGGCGCGCTCTTGGTGCTCGCGCAAGGCGGTCTGCAATTGATTGCGCCGCGCGGTGAGATCAGCGAGCGCGCCGGTCAATTCGGTAAAGGATTTTTCCGAAGCGGCAAGTGTCGTATCCGCCGCCAAGACCCGCTCATTGGCCCCGGCAAGCCGTTGTTCGGTCTCTTGCGCGACCGCGACAAGAGCTTTCTCTTCGGCAGCGAGGCGCTGCAGCGCCGCAGCGGCGTCGGCCGCCAGCGCCCGCTCGCGGGCCAAGTCGGCCGCGAACTGCTCGATGCGGCGGTCGAGTTCGCCGATTCGCTCCTTGGCGCGGGCCTCCTCGCGCTCCAGCGTTTCACGCGCGACGACAAGGCGCTGCAGGCCGGCGGCGGCTCGCGCCTCGGCTTCGCGCAAGGCCGGCAGCCCGGCGGCGATTTGCGCCTGGCGGGTCGAAGCTTGCGCCTGTTCGCCGGTGCGCGCCGCAACGACGCGGACGACTTCGTCCTTGGCATGCCCGGTTTCGTCGACTTCGCTCTGCGCGGCGATCCAGCGCAGGTGGAAAAGGAGCGCTTCGGTGCGGCGGACCTGGCCGGAGATATTGCGGTAGCGCACCGCCTGGCGGGCCTGGGTTTTCAGCGCCGCGACCTGGGCGGCCAGTTGGCCGATGACGTCCTCGACCCGCGCCAAATTCTGCTCGGCCGCTTTGAGGCGGAGCTCCGCTTCATGGCGGCGCGCGTGCAGGCCGGAAATGCCGGCGGCTTCTTCGAGAACGCGGCGGCGCTGATCCGGCCGCGCCTGGATGATTTCGCCGATGCGGCCCTGGTGGACCAAAGCGGGTGAGCGCGAGCCGGTGGAGGCATCGGCGAACAGGACGCCGACGTCGCGCGCGCGCACCTCGCGGCCGTTGACGCGGAAAGTCGAGCCATGTTCTCGCACGATGCGGCGGGAGACTTCCAGCGTATCGAATTCGTTGAACGAAGCCGGCGCCGTGCGGTCGCTGTTGTCGATCGAGACCGCGACCTCGGCATGGTTGCGCGCCGGCCGGCCGGTATTGCCGGAAAAGATGACGTCATCCATCTCGGCAGCCCGCATGGCCTTATAGGAGGCCTCGCCCATGACCCAGCGCACGGCCTCGACCAGATTGGATTTGCCGCAGCCATTCGGGCCGACGACCCCGGTCAATCCGGGCTCGATGTCGAAATCGGTGGGTTCGACGAAGGATTTGAAGCCGATCAGGCGCAGCCGCGTGAGCTTCATTCGCTTGGCACGTCCCTCTCCCATGCCGCGGCGGTGCAGGGAATCATTGAATGCTCACGCAGACGACCGAAACGCCATCCGCGCGGGAGATGTGCCGCATCGGCGCGGAGAATGAATCGTCGGGTTTGCGAGCGCAACACGCGCTGTCGAATTATCCAGACCTTCGCACTGCCTTATTGGCCAGGACAGTGTCCGGCGAGTTCCAGGTTGGACTCAGGTTGAGGCAAAAAACCCTTATCCTGTCTTGAGATAGGGGTCGATCTCCTTTGCCATCTGGTCGATGGAAAGGTCGCCGATCAGCTTCTTGCCGTTGATGAAGAAAGTGGGCGTAGAGTTGACCCCGAGCTTCTGAACCGCGTGGTCGCGCACCGTCTGGATGTTGTCGAGCACCTTCTGATTCGCCAGACATTGCTTGAACTGGTCATCGGTAAAGCCGAACTGCTTGGCGATTTCCTGTAGCGGCGGCACCGGATCCTTGACGATCCATTGCTCCTGCTTGGCAAACAGGGTCTCCACGATTGGCATATATTTGTCCTTGCCGCCGCAGATCGCGATCATGAATCCCGCCGCCGCCAGCTGGTCGAGCGGGAAGGTGCGCAGCGTGTAGTGGACTTTGCCGGTGTCGATGTAGCGCTTCTTCAATTCCGGGAGCGTGTTTTCCTCAAAATGCGCGCAATGCGGGCAAGTCATTGAGGCATATTCAATGATCGTCACCGGCGCCTTGTCGGAGCCGAGCCACACATCGCCGTTCGGACCGGCATCGGCCAGATCGGCCGGCGAAACCGTGGTGTCGTCCGCTCGGGCCGAACTTGAGAGTGGCAGCAGGGCGGCGGACACGCCGGCTCCGATGAGGGAGAAGGCCGCACCGGCCAATAGCAATTCACGACGATTAAGCGTCACGGGGAAGCTCCTTCGAGCAGAATTTCGTGAGGAGAATTGTTGCGTCACCAATGTGGCATTAGCACGCCGGTCCGCCAAGGTCCGGCATGTCGCGGCGACTGACATTGTTTTGAGGGTCGCATCGTTATCGGCGAACCGCTCAAATTGACCGAAAAATCTCCCGAAAATTTCGTCTAAGTCTAAGCACACGCTTGTGAATTCGGCGCGCGCTTTGCCGCGAACCGCGACTGTGACTTCGGCATTGGCATTGCGAGCGGACTTCCCAGCTCCAATGCGCGAAGGAGAATGTCATGCGCAGTGCAACGCGCCGCGGCGGTCTATTGGCCGGAGTTACCCTCTCAGCTTTGATGATTGCAGTTCCGGCGCATGCCGCGGGTTTAAGCCTTGGCGGTATCGGTGGCGCGGTCGGCGGCGCCGTTGGTGGGATTGGCGGCGCCACGGGACTTGGCTGTGGGCTCAGCGGAGTTGGTGGCGGGCTCGGTGGGATCGGCGATGGGCTCGGTGCACCCAGCCTCAACGGCGAACGGCTACACCATTACCAACCATGGGCTCGAGCGAAAAAAGTCCGCGCTAAGTCGGCTTGCGGACAGAATCAGTTTCGTTTGATTGCAGCACCGAGCCGCGCCAGCGCGCTTTTCAAGTCGTCATCGCGGATATCCGACAGTGTTTCGGCAACCCGCGTCGTCGCCGCCGCATCGGGGCCGCGGGCCGCTTTGCGATCGCCGTGCCGTAGCGGCGCTTGGCGCAGCGCCAACCGCGCCACAGCGCGCCAGCCAAGAAAGCGATTGACCCGCTCGCAGATCACATCGCCCAAGTGCTGGATCTCGATCGCCGCCGGTCCCTCGACCCGCAACACCAGCGTGCCGGGCTCGCGCTCGTCGCCGTCCGCCGGACGCGTCCATTGGATTCTCATCGGCTCGCTATGGGCGGCAATTTCCACCCCGACAATCTCGGTCCAGCGCGTGACCAGTTCGGCAGAGGCAAAGCCCTGCCGCGCAAAGGTCTCGCCCACGATCTTAGGGACAAGATCGCGCAGCGGCTTGGCGAAGGGGCGCGGCTTGTTCATGAACGGAGCTTGTTCATCAGGTTTGGCTCTGTCATCTCCCAGCCTATGACCCTAGCAGCGAAGCCAGCGAGACGACAGCGCGACAAGGCCGCGTCCGCGTTTTCGCCGCCGCGGCCCCTGGACTTGCTGGCCTGGTACGACCGCCATCGCCGCAAGCTGCCGTGGCGCGCGGCGCCGGGAGAGCGCGCCGATCCGTATCGCGTCTGGCTGTCCGAAATCATGCTGCAGCAGACCACGGTCAAGGCGGTCGGGCCTTATTACGCACGCTTTCTGGCGCGCTGGCCCGATTTCCGGGCGCTGGCGGCGGCGCCGCTCGACGACGTGCTCAAGACCTGGGCCGGCCTCGGCTATTACGCCCGCGCCCGCAATCTGCACGCTTGTGCCCGCGTCGTGGTCGAGCGGCACGGCGGTCAACTCCCCGCGAGCGAAGAGGGTCTTCGCGCTTTGCCCGGCATCGGCGCCTATACCGCCGCCGCCATCGCGGCCATCGCGTTCGATGCGGCTGCGACGCCGGTCGACGGCAACATCGAGCGCGTCATCGCGCGGCTTTATGCGATCGACATGCCGCTGCCGGCTGCGAAGCCGAAGATTTCCCGGTTGGCGCGCGGACTGACGCCGCCACGGCGTGCCGGCGATTTCGCCCAAGCCATGATGGATCTCGGCGCTACCATCTGCACGCCGAAAACGCCGGCCTGCGCGCTGTGTCCCTGGAACGAAAGCTGCGCGGCATACGCGCGGGGCGATGCCGAGACATTTCCGCGACGCGTGCCGAAGCGGGAAGGGGCGTTGCGCCGCGGCGCCGCTTTTGTCGTTCGCCGCGCCGACGGTTTCGTGCTGGTGCGCACGCGGCCGGAAAAGGGTCTGCTCGGCGGCATGACCGAAGTACCGACGACGGAATGGACGAAAGATTTTGACGAAAGGGGCGCGTTAAAGTATGCGCCGCGTTTTGCCGCGAAGAAGTTGCCGAAGTGGTGTCGCACCGTCGGCATTGTCCGCCACGTCTTCACCCATTTCCCGCTCGAACTCACCGTTTACGCGGCCGATGTGCCGGCGCGCACGCCGGCGCCCAAAGATACGCGGTGGATCGCAATTTCGGAGCTTGCCGGAGAAGCTTTGCCAAGCCTCATGCGCAAGGTCTTGGCACATGCGCTGACTTCGGATCGAATGCACAAAGTCCAACCGGGAAAGGATCAGTCATGACAATCGAACGCCACGAGGCCGGACCGCGCATGAGCAAGGCCGTCGTCCACGGCGACACGGTCTATCTCGCCGGCGTCGTCGCCGACGCGCCCAAGGGCAAGAACACGGCCGAGCAGACCAAGAGCATCCTCTCCCAGATCGACGGCTTTCTCGCCAAGGCCGGGACCGACAAGAGCAAGGTGCTTTCGGCCAATATCTGGATCACCGACATGGCGAATTTCGCCGAGATGAACGCGGTGTGGGACGCCTGGGTGGCGCCCGGCCATACGCCGGCACGCGCCACCGTCGAAACCGGTCTCGCTTCGCCTGACTATAAAGTCGAGATCATGGGGGTGGCGGCGCGATGACGGCGCAGCCCGGAATACTCGCGATCTTCAATGATTGCCGCGCCGGGCGCGAGGCGGAATTCGAAACGTGGTTCCAGGGTGAGCATCTGGTCGAGCGGCTGTCGGTGCCAGGCTTTCTGTTCGGCCGCCGCCATAAGGCGCTGTCCGGGTCGCCGGGCTATTTCAATTTCTACATCGTCGAAACACCCGAGGTGCTGACGTCGAAGCCCTATCTCGAGCGGCTCGATCATCCGACGCCGCTGACGCGCACCATCATGTCGGAGGTCTTCGTCAACATGAACCGCACGGTGTGCCGGCGCACGGTGCGGCGCGGCAGTTTCCGCGGCGCTTTCGCGGCCACCGCCCGGTTCAACCGGAAACCGGATGAGGCGGCGCTCTTGGCCGTGCTGGAAAAGCTCGCGGCCGAGGCGTCCGTCGCCGGCGGAGAAATATGGATCGCGCTCGATGCCGCCGGCATGCCGGTGTCGACGGAGGAAAAACTGCGCGGCGGCGACAAGAAAATTGCCGGCGCGCTGATGATCGACACGCTTTACCAGAAAGATGCGGAAGCTGTTGGCGCGCAATTGGCAAAAGAATTTCCGGGCGCCGACATCGGTGTCTTTGGCGTGCTGTGCCAGATCGGGCGAGGTGATCTATGAAAGCACTGCTGCCGTTAGCCGAGATAATTGCGCAACGTTTGATCGCGCGGCGCGAGACCATCGCGGTCGCCGAATCCTCGACCGGCGGACTCATCGCCGCGGCGCTGCTGGCCGTGCCCGGCGCGTCGGCTTATTTCCTCGGCGGGGCCGTGGTCTATACAAAATCGGCGCGTACGGCGTTGCTTGATATCGGCGACGCCGACATGGAAGGTCTGCGGGCGGCAACCGAAACCTATGCACTGTTGATTGGAGAACGCATGCGCGAGCGGCACGGCGCCGTATGGGGGCTTGGCGAAACCGGCGCCACCGGCCCGACCGGCAACCGCTACGGCGATCCGGCGGGCCACACTTGCATTGCGGTTGTTGGTCCGGCCGAGCGCGCGATTACGCTGCGTATCGGCAGTGCCGAGCGAGTAGCCAATATGGAGGCCTTCGCCAAACGCGCGCTGGAGCTGCTTGTTGAAGTGATACAGGAGAAATAGCCGAAGTTTTACTCGGCAGCTTCGGCCATTTCCGATCGCACCTTGGCGCGGAAGTCATCGATCAGCGTTAAACCCTTCGGCGTCTCGACATGCCAGAAGGTCCAGCCGTTGCAGGCTTCGAGACCTTGCGCCAAAGCGCCGATCCGGTGGATCGAGCCGACAGCTTCGCCGAGCGACAGCGCGCCGTCGGCGCGCACCAGTGCGCGATGGCGGCGCTTGGCGTCGACGAGGTTGATGCCGGGCGAGATCATGCCGCGCTCGATCAGGGCCGTGAACGGCACCCGCGGAGCCTCGCGGGCGGTCATGAACGTCTTAAGCGGCGGCTCCGGCATCGGCTCGACCGCGTCGATGCGCTCTTGCGCCGCCTCGGCGTAGCCAGTTTCGCGCTCGAAGCCGATAAACCGCCGGCGCAGCCTATGCGCCACCGCGCCGGTGGTGCCGGTGCCGCAGAATGGGTCGAGCACCAGATCGTCCGGCCGCGACGCGGCGAGAATGACGCGCGCCAGCAGCGCTTCGGGCTTTTGTGTTGGGTGCAGCTTCTTGCCGTCGCCGCCCTTGAGCCGTTCCTCGCCGGTGCACAGCGGAATGAACCAGTCCGAGCGCATCTGCACGTCGTCATTGCCCGCCTTGAGGGCTTCGTAGTTGAACGTATAATCGCGCTTCTCGGCACTGCGCGCCGCCCAGATTAGGGTCTCATGCGCATTGGTGAAGCGGCGGCCGCGGAAATTCGGCATCGGGTTGGATTTGCGCCACACAATGTCGTTGAGGATCCAAAACCCCAAATCCTGGAGCACCGTGCCGACGCGGAAAATGTTGTGGTAGGAGCCGATCACCCACAGCGTGGCGGAAGGCTTCATCACGCGGCGGCAGGCCATCAGCCAGGCGCGGGTGAAATCGTCATAGGTGGAGAAGCTTGAGAACTTGTCCCAATCGTCGTCGACGGCGTCGACGCGGGAATCGTCGGGCCGCTTGAGGTCGCCTTGGAGCTGAAGATTGTACGGCGGGTCGGCAAAAACGAGATCGACCGACTGCGCCGGCAGCTTTGTCATCTCGGCAACGCAGTCGCCGACGACAATGCGTGCCGAGGGAGACGCCTGAGACTCAATACACACGCGGGGCGCCCTTACGGACGCCCCGCGACGCGACACAACCATGACTCAGAACTCTGACTCAGGCGACGCTGGTCGGCGACGCGGGACCTACAACCGACGAAACGGATCATGCCGTCGCAAGGTAAAAAACATGTTACTGAAACGAAGTTCTCGCTAGGCAATAAATGCCGGGAACACTTGGTTAATTCGCCCGGTGGGAGCAAATAGTTGCGTTTGAATGAACGCCGCCAAAGTCGGTCTTTCGCAGGAGCAAACAAATGCGCTGGGACGAATTTCGCCGCTCGAGCAATGTCGAAGACGATCGCGGCGCCAGCATGGGCGGCGGCTTCGGCATGCCGGGCGGCGCGCATGGCCTCGGCATCGGCGCCATCATCATTCTCGGCCTGGTCGGCTGGGCGCTCGGCATCGATCCGAGCGTGCTGATCAACGGCGCGGAAATTCTCTCCGGCGGCGGTCAGGTCGTGCAGCAAAACGGTCCGCCGCCCGCGGACGATGCGCGTACTGCCGAGACCAAGGATTTCATCGCCGCGGTGCTCGGCGACACCGAGGACCGCTGGACCGACATTTTCACGGCTATGGGGCGCACCTACCGTCCAGTGCGGCTGCGGCTCTATGACGGTGCGATCGATGGCGGCTGCGGCATGGCGCAGTCGGCGATGGGACCGTTCTACTGCCCGCAGGATAAGGACATCTACCTGGATATGTCGTTCTTCCGGGACATGCAGGACAAATTCGACGCCTGCTCGAGCGACAAGGCCTGCCGGTTCTCGGAAGCCTATGTGATCGCGCACGAGGTCGGCCACCACGTCCAGGACGAGCTTGGTCTCCTCCACACCGTGCAAGCGCAGCAGGCTTCGTCGAGCAAGACCGCCGCGAACGCATTGCAGGTGCGGATCGAGCTGCAGGCGGACTGCTATGCGGGCATCTGGGCGAACCGAGCGCAAAAGACGCACAGCTTCCTTGACCCGGGCGATGTCGATCAGGCTTTGCAGACGGCCGCTGCCATCGGCGACGATCGGCTGCAGAAAGAGATGCAGGGCTATGTCGTGCCGGACAGCTTCACCCACGGCACGTCGGAACAGCGCAAGCGCTGGTTCTCGAACGGCTTTAATTCCGGCCAGCTCTCGGCCTGCGATACGATGGCGGCGGGTGCGCTCTGACGGCGCTTGGCAGGACGCTCCGGCAGGCCTAAGCTATTAATCGACTGATGTATTTTCCGCTCGTTGCCACTTGCGCGGGAGGGAGCGGAGTAAAGAGTTGCGTTAAGGCTTACCGATGCCAGGGATCGACGAGACCAAACAATTTGTGCCGCTTAAGCTCGCGGTGCTGACTATTTCCGACACGCGCGATATGAAGGACGACAAGTCGGGCGCGCTGTTGGTGCAGCGCATCGTCGCCGCGGGCCATTACGTCGCCGAACGCAGCATCGTCACCGACGACATCGAGGCGATCCGCGCCCGGGTCAAAGCCTGGATCGCCGATCCGATGATCGACGTCATCATCACCACCGGCGGCACCGGCTTTACCGGCCGCGACGTCACGCCGGAAGCAATCGAGCCGCTGTTTGACAAGAAGATGGACGGTTTCTCGGCGCTGTTCCTGGTGATCAGCTTCCCGAAGATCGGCACCTCGGCGATCCAGTCGCGCGCCACCGCGGGCGTCGCCGGCTCGACTTACATTTTCTGCCTGCCCGGCTCGCCGGGCGCCTGCAAGGACGCCTGGGACGAGATTTTGGTGCACCAGCTCGATTATCGCTACGGGCCGTGTAACTTCGTCGAGATCATGCCGCGGCTCGACGAGCATTTGCGTCGGCCGAAGGCGAAGGGCGCGACGGTCTAACGCCGCCGCGCGCTCTAGCGGCTTCCCGATTACTCTCCGCAAACCGGAGCAGATTCTGGGAGGCTTATCGTGACGCTGTCCGTCGCCAGTGCATGCATGAAGATCAGCGCCGCCACCACGAGAACGGCAGCCAACCCGACCGGCGCACCCGCGGAGGGCAGCAGCAAGATCAAGAGGCATGCGAGGCCGATGCCGCCCATTTCATGCGCCAGGAAACCATCGGTCCTGCCGCGCCGAATGAGAAAGCCTAGTGGCACCGCCAGTATCGCCAAGTCGTAGGCGAAGATATGAGGCGCTGCCAGCAAGGTGCCGACGCCAAGCGCGGCGGCTTTGAGCTCGAAGGCGGCGGGGCTACGCCAAAGCATGGCGATGGCACCCGCAGCGATAACTGCCACGACAATTTGTGCGGTCCAGGCCAGTCTCTCACTGCCGCCGAGCGTGAGAGTGACGCCGAACACCGACTGCAACTTGCCCCAATCGGCCATGCCGTTGGTATAGAGGGCATAATCGATACCGGAAAAAAACTCTCGCCAGCTTTCGACACCGAAAACGGCCGCTGCTGCCGCTGCCGTTAGCGCCGCCACGATGCCGGCGCTTAAAAACACCCGCCAGCGGCCGCCGGCCAGGAGCGCGATCGGAAATAGGATTCCAAGGTGTGGCTTATAGGTCAGCAATCCGAGCAGCGCGCCGGCGCAGATCGGACTTTGCTCCATCAATGTCAGCGAGCCGCCGATCAGTGCGGCCGAAAGGAAGCCGTTTTGACCGACGGCCGCGTTCGCAACAACAGCGGGGAATGCGCAAGCGAGCAAATAGCCGACGCGATCGCCGATGATCGCGCGAATTGCAGCGAGGTAGGCCAAGAACGTGCCGAAGATCCATAAGGCGAGTGCGATCGCATAGGGCAACAGCGACAACGCGACGGCGACGAACAAAAACGTTGGCGGATATTGCCAACCTAAATAACCGTCGAACGGTTGGCCGAGCACGTTCTCGTCGAGGAGTTTTAAAGCCGGCCAGTCATAAACTGCCGCGGCATGCCCCGTGAGCGCCATATGGCCCGCGGACCAGGTGGTGACGAAATCGTAGATGCTTTCGGTGCCGCGTGGCGCCAACAATTCGCGACCGTAGGTGTTGCCGAGAAGCGTTGCATTGGCGACGATGAGCGCAAGGCAAATAAGCTTCACCGGACGCGACAGTCTGGCGCCGGCGCCGCGCGCGGGGAGCATCTCGCAGGAGAAGGCCATCGGCGTCGAGCCTCATTCCACTCGCGACGAAGCTTGGCTCAATTGCCAAGACGACAGGCCGCCATGCATGGCCCCTGGTTCTTCGCCTGCCGCCGGCTAAAATTTGCCACCACTCTTATCCGAGCAGGTAAAAATACGCGCGGCGATTTCAGCTAAGCTTCGGGTTGCGCATCTTGTCGTCCAAGATGGTTATCAATTTGCAAAAAACATAAGTCTTTTAGAGAGACGGCGGCAACGGCACCGTGCCAAACCCTCCCAGTGGCGAGGTCTGAAAACGAAGCTCTGCATTGGCGGGCCACGCCCAACTCTCACGTAAACTGGTGAGTACCGCCAGCATGCTCAGCGCCACAATAATGAAAGCGGTCAGACTCGCTGCAGCCAACCATCCGCGGCGGCGCCTTGGCGCCGGATAGTCAAATTGGTGCGGTGCCGACTGCATTTGGCTTTCGTGCCTTGCCGCGGCCGTTACAGTTCTAAATCCCAGTGCTCGCTCACGACGGGCTTGCTCCAGCTCACGCGTTCCTCGCTGCGCGTGAGCGTGAAGCCGGCTTTTTGATAAATGTGCCGCGCGGCGGTGAGCACGCTATGCGTCCATAGCGTGATCTTTTTGTAGCCCGCGCCGCGGGCGAAGCGGATGCATTCTTCGACCAGTCGCGCGCCCAGGCCGAGCCCGCGCGCCTTCGGGTCGACCAATAGCAGCCGGATGCGCGCCACCGTGTCGGAGTCGGCGGCCAGAAAAACGCAGCCGACATTCGCGCCATCCATTTCGGCGATCCAGCAGCGCTCGCGCTGCTGATCGTTCTTGTTGGCAAAGTCGGCGACGATTTGGGCGCAGACGCCCTCGAACGGTTCGATCCAGCCATACTCCTGCGCGTAGAGTTCGGCATGGCGTTTGACCACCCAGCCGAAATCGCCGGGGCGCGGCGCGCGCAGGGTGTAATCGCTTTCCCCCGCCGGCGCGTCCGGCGCTGCCGTTTCGGCGTTGCCGCCGAGCAGCGTCTGAATAGTTGTCATTGCGCCGATCAAGTGGAGTTGAGCGTCAGGCGAAAGCCCGGCAAGCATTGCGCCAATGTCGTGTTGCGATCTTCGCTCCAGAGGCGCGAATTCTTTGCGGCCGCGCGGCGTGAGCGTCAGATGGCTTTGCCGGGCGTCACTGATCGACGTCGTGCGCCTGATCAGGCCATGCTTTTCGAAATTGCGCAGCACGCGCGACAGATAGCCGGCATCGAGATCGAGCGCGCGGCCGACCTCGCTCGCCGTCGGCGCGTCCCGGCTCGCGATCTCGTACAACACGCGTGCCTCGCCGAGCGAGTAGGGGCTGTCGAGGAAGGTTTTGCGCAATACGCCGATCTGCCGCGTGTAAAAGCGATTAAAGCCGCGCACCGTGGCGATGCGGTCTTCGGCGCTATCGGGTGCGCCATTGCGGCGCAGTGGGTGACGGTCGTGCATGCTGCGACGTTCGCCCATATACTTGACAAAGTCAAGTATATGGGCGGGCGCATTCGATCGTGGACAAACAGCTCGACTTGTTGCGATCAGGGGCCGCCGAACGCTTGGGTGGTCAGTTTGACGATGCGCCGCCGGCCGACGCGGCGCAGCAAGTCATACTCCGGATCGCCGGCGCTCTCCGCGTGACCGCCCATGATGTCGTAGAGATGCTTGGCGATGAGGAGGCCCTGTTCCGGACGGGGCGGGGCGCCGAGCGCGGTAGCGGCGGTGCGAAGGACTGCGTGCAGCGCGTTTTGCCGTCCGCCACGCCGGAACACGGCCGCACAGCCCTGTCGCGCGTCTTGCTGTAAGAAGCGCGCCACTTCGTTGGTCCATGGCGCATCGAGCACGGTTCCGGGCCGCAGAAACATCAGCCACGGCATCCGGGCTGCCGAAGCGGCCGCCCTCAGGCCTCCCGCAAGCGAACCTTCGAACCTAAGGAAATTGCAGCCGGCGACGTCAGCGACGGCCGCGGTGTCGTCTTGCGAGCCGCCGTCGGCAATCAGAACTTCGGCAATCAGGCCGGCAGTCGCGCCCGGGACTAACGCAGCCAGGGTTGGCACCAGCACGCGCTCCGAATTGCGCGTCGAAATGATGACGCTGAGCATGTCGTGCGGCTCGAAGCCCTCCCCCTAAAACAAAAGCTTTCGGCAAGCTGAATAGGCCCTGGCGACAATGGCTCCAAGGCTTGTTTATGGGCACAGCTCACGAGAATTTGTTCTTGATTTGTTCTACAGCGCGCATTAGCTTTGCCTCAGGAGTTGCCCATGACTCGTTCATCCGCGTTACGACGCCCGCCGGCACTGCTGCCCTCCGCGCCGGCGGGCGAACTGGGAAGTGCTGTCGACCGCGAGCGGCGTCGCGGCCGTGGCACCGTTTCGAATGCCTCCGGGCGTTTCGAGCCGCTGGCCCGCGTCGCGTTCGATGACGGGTGGCAAGGGCTGGAAGAACTGCCGCCGTTTAAGACCACTGTGACGGTGGATTCGACGCGCAAGATCATCGCGCGCAACGACTCGCCCGACATTTCCTTCGATCAGACGATCAATCCCTATCGCGGCTGCGAGCACGGCTGCGTTTATTGCTACGCGCGGCCGAGCCACGCTTACCTCGGGCTGTCCCCGGGGCTCGATTTCGAATCCAAGCTGTTGATGAAGCCGCATGCTCCGGAATTGCTGGAGCGCGAATTGTCAGGGCCGAATTACGTGCCGAAGATCATCGCGCTCGGCTCCAATACCGATCCGTATCAGCCGATCGAGCGCCGCTATCAGATCACACGCCGCATCCTCGAGGTGTTGGAGCGCGCCGGCAATCCGGTCGGCATCGTGACCAAATCTGCGCTGGTTTTGCGCGATCTCGATATCCTTGCGCGCATGGCCAAGCGCGATCTGGTCAAGGTGGCGATCTCGGTTACGACGCTCGATGCGAAATTGGCGCGGGTGATGGAGCCACGTGCCTCGACGCCGCCGCGCCGGCTCGATGCCTTGCGCCAATTGGTCAAGGCCGGCGTGCCGACCTCGACGCTGATCGCGCCGGTCATTCCCGCGATCAACGACGCCGAGCTGGAGCGCATTCTCGAAGCGGTGGCGGAGTCGGGCGTGCGCCATGCCGGCTACGTTTTGCTTCGTCTGCCGCTGGAAATACGCGACCTGTTCCGCGAGTGGCTGACCGAGAATTTTCCCGACCGTGTCGAGCATGTGTTCAAGCTCGTCCGCGACACCCGCGGCGGCAAGGATAACGATTCGACCTTCGGCAAGCGCATGACCGGCTCCGGACCGATCGCCTGGATGATCGGACGCCGTTTCGAAGTCGCGTGCGAACGGCTCGGCTTCAATTTGACCAGCGTGAAGACCACGACCGAGCATTTCAGGCCGCCACGGCCGGCATCGCAGCAGCTCGATCTGTTTTGAAGTCCCGTATCGCACCTTCGCTTGCCATTGCGATTCACGATCGAGATGGCGAAGCGAGTTGGCACTCTACTGTCGCGACGCTGCGAAATGGTCTAAATTGCACCGTCAACAGGGGTTGACTCGGGAGTGTGGGATGCCGGTCGCAGTCGTGCAGCGATTTCAGCGCATGATGCAGACGAGTGAGGCGAACGCGGTGCCGCCTCAGCAGGGTCAACCTGCACCACCACCCCCAACTGACGCGGAGACGATCAAATGGCTATATGACGTGTTGGGTATTCTCGACGGCAAGGCAGGCGCACTGTTGGCTTTTGATGGATTGTTGTTGGCCGCAGAAGCGTTGATGCACGAAAAGATGCTGGAAAAGATGGACTGGTTGCATCCGTATTCCTTGGCATTGATACTCTTCACGCTTGTAACTGCTCTGCTGTGTTTGTTTGTGGCGCAGGTGTCGTATGGTTTCCTTGGCAATATTGATTTGGACGAACACGACAACACTGCCGAGATCGATGGGCTCGGAAAGGTGGTCGAACTTCGTACGACCCGTCTCGCGATGGCCTGGGGCTTCTCGGTCATTGCGGTTATTTGCTTTATAATCTTGGTATTCTTTGTGCTGGTGAAAGGATGATGAATGGAGAAGCTGACGCTCGACGATGTGAAAGGCGATCCCAAGCTTGCTAAACTGATTATGCAGGCCAGGGAGGACGCCTACCGGTATGCCTATGCGCCATATTCCGGTTTCGCGGTCGGGGCGGCAGCCCGCGATAAAAAGGGCAACATTTATCGCGGCGCTAATCTGGAAAATGCGGCCTACGGTGTGGTGATGTGTGCCGAAGTCGGTGCCCTGACGGCGGCTAACGTGGCCGGTGCGTTCGATCAGCTGGAAGCCATCGCGGTGATCGGCTTCAGCTTTTATCCGCACGAGGATTGCTCGCAGATCGTCACGCCGTGCGGACGCTGCCGACAGCTCATCTACGAGGCTTCCGAGCTATCGAGGAGCTCTGAGCAGTCAAAACACATCGATGTGTTCGCTTGCAGCGGCGACCTGACAAAGATCGAGCGCTGGAGCATTGCCGAAATGCTGCCACGAGCGTTCGGTCCAAAGACTCTCGGAATTGTAAATCCGCCGAGTCCAGCGAAAGCGGGGATTAAACCCTTCGACAACAAGGAACTCGCCGTCGTCCCTCTCGCGCAGCCAGTGTCCTCGTAGCCGGCTGTCCGACGATCGCGCCGGTAACGCAACGTGGCGCGCAATGGTTCGGCGGCGTTGCGCATCGCCGCACCGCGTGCTCAAGATGCGGCATGAGTCTCGGCAAATCCGATCGTAAGCCCGCAGGAAAGAAGGACGGCGGTCCGGCGCGCCTGCCACTCGGCGAAGAGGTCGTTCTTCGACCGACGTTCCGCCGCGAGCGCACGGCGCTCAAGCGCGGAGTGTGGCCGATTGCCGGCTGCGACGAGGCCGGCCGCGGGCCGCTTGCCGGACCCGTGGTGGCGGCCGCCGTCATTCTCGATCCGGACAATATTCCGCGCGGCCTCGACGATTCCAAAAGCCTAACGGCAGAGCGGCGCGAGGTACTCTACGAACGCATCTGCGCGCGGGCGCAGGTGGCGGTGGCGATGGCGCCGCCGGCCCGCATCGACCGCGACAA
This sequence comes from uncultured Alphaproteobacteria bacterium, assembly GCA_963731805.1. Lineage (GTDB taxonomy): Bacteria > Pseudomonadota > Alphaproteobacteria > Rhizobiales > Xanthobacteraceae > BOG-931. The sequence continues at coordinate 117,674 of CAVSWY010000013.1, read as the reverse complement.
CATTTTGCGCGCCTCGCTATGGGCGCTGGCGCGGGCGGTCGCAGGGCTCCCGGTCAAGCCGCGCCTCGTTTTCGTCGACGGCCGCGACCGCATCGATGCCGGCTGCGACTGCCAGGCCGTGATCGGCGGCGACGGGTTGGTCGCTTCCATCGCCGCAGCGTCAATCGTCGCCAAGGTCACCCGCGACCGGCTGATGGCCTGCCTCGGCGCGGCGCATCCCGGCTATGGCTTCGAGCGCCACATGGGCTACAGCGTGCCGGAGCATTTCGCGGCGCTCGACCGACTCGGTCCGACGATCCACCATCGCCGCTCGTTCTCGCCGGTGGCCGGTGCGCTCGGCCTCATCGATGATGAAACCGATGAGACGATCGCCAGCATATTGCCTCTCTAGGTTCGCCGCCGTATAGGCTGCGCCAAACCATCGCTTGGCGATGCTGCCGCGGGTGCCCGCCGAGCCTGATGTACTTTGCCGATGTTCTACGTCCCCCTTTACATCGAAATGCTGCGTTCGCGCCCGTTGCTGGTGTTTTGGCCGGCGGCGCTGTTGCAGGCTGCGCTCTGGATCGCGGTGCCGATGGTGTTTTATTCAGCCCCGCCGGAGGGGTTGGCGCAACTTCTCGCGATCGGTCACGAATTACGCTTCGATGCCGGCGTCGGGCCGCCGCTGGCTTATTGGCTCGCCGAGATTGCGTTCCGCGCCGCCGGCATGTTCGGCGTCTATGTGCTGGCGCAAGTGTGCGTGGTCGCGACTTATTGGTGCGTGTTCGCGCTCGGCCGCGCCATAGCCGGCCCAACGCATGCGGCGATGGCTATCTTGCTGATGGTCGGCATCTCGTTGTTCACGGTGCCGTCGCCGGATTTCGGGCCGTCGATTCTTGCTATGGCACTGTGGGCCGCGGCGCTGATGCACTATTGGCGCGCGGCAATCCGCGGCGAGCGGCGATCGTGGTATGCGCTCGGCGTCGCGGCGGCGCCGCTGCTTCTTTCCAGCGACGCGGCGCTGCTGCTGCTGGGGGCGCTGATCCTGTTCACGGCCGTGACCGAACGCGGGCGTGGCGCCGGCAAGGCCATCGAAGCCTGGATCGTGGCGCTGGCGCTGGTGCCGTTTCTCTTCCTGCATCTCGTCTGGCTCGCCGGCATCCTGCCGGTGGCTTCGGGTAACGCGCTTTTCCCGACACTGGCGCGGTTGCGCGAGGCCACGCTCGCGGGCGCCAATGCGATGCTCTGGCTACGGTTGCTCGCGGCCCTCATCCTCGCTCATGCCGGCCTCGCCATCCTCCTGGCTCTGGCGACAGGCTGGCCGCGGGTGACGGCGAATCCTGCGCCGCCGCTGTCCCGCGCGCCGGTCGATGCATTCGCCCTGACCTATGTGAAGGTCTTTGCGCTCGTACCCGGCCTGCTCGCCACGAGCGTTGCCGTGCTGCTCGGACTTACCCTGCCGGTTGGCGGTGCGGCGCCGCTCGTCGTTTTGTCCGGCCTTGCGTTGGTCATCGCCGCCGGCGACAGCATCGCGCTCTATCATCAGCGCATTCTGGGCTTCGCCTGGGCCGGACTGCTGATCGTGCCGGCGATCTTCGTGCCGATCCTGATCGTGCTGCTGCCGTGGACGGCCGGCATAGATCTGAAAGTCGCGCAGCCCGCCACCGCCATGGGTCGCTTCTTCGCCGACAGCTTCGAGCGCAGGACCGGGCAACCGCTGGCGGTGGTCACCGGCGATCCGCGGCTTGCCGCACTGGTCGCGCTCGCTGCGCCGAGCCGGCCCAGTCTGTTCTTCGACGCCGATCCGGCGCGCTCGCCCTGGATTACCGCCGACGATATCCGCAAGAAGGGCGCCGTCGTGGTCTGGCTTGCGCCCGACACCACGCCCGCGCCGCCGCCCGACATCAAGGCGTACTTTCCCGATCTCGTCGCCGAAGTGCCGCGCGCGTTCAATCGTCCCGTGGAGGGCAGGCTGCCGACATTGTGGATCGGCTGGGGCGTGATCAGGCCGGGCAGCGTCACGGCGGCAGCGCGCTAGGTCGCGTTAGTACGCTGGACTGCTTCCTTTCACTGGTAATGATGATCAGTGATACGCCGTGCCCTCGCGGACTTTACCGCGGAACAGCCAATAGGTCAGCGCGGTGTAGCCGAGGATCAGCGGCAGCAGGACGACCGTGCCAATCAGCATGAAGAGCTGGCTCGACGGCGCGGCGGCCGCGTCCTCAATCGTCAGCGTCGGCGGCACGATATAGGGAACGGTCGAAATGACGAGGCCGAGATAGCCGAGCAGGAACAGCGCAATGCTGGTCAGAAACGGCGCGGCGTCGCGCCGCGCCTCGATCCAGCGCCAATCGGCGAAAGCGACCAACGCGGTGATGATGGGCACCGGCACAAGATAAAGAAGGTTCGGCATCGTGAACCAGCGCTGTGCGATGCGCGGAACGGTCAGGGGCGTATAGAGGCTGACCGCAGCCATAAATACCAGCACGGCGATGAGCAGTACTTTCGCTTTCGCCGCGGCGCGGGCCGCCATGTCGCCGTCGGTCTTGAGCATCAGCCAGCACGCGCCGAGGAGCGCATAGCCGGCGACTACGCCGAGCCCGCATAACAGGCCAAACGGCGTCGCCCAATCGAATGGGCCGCCGGTATAGGCGCCGTTTTCGATCTTCACGCCCTGCACCAAGCCGCCAAGGACCAAACCCTGGCAAAAGCCGGCCAATGTCGAGCCGGCGGCGAACGCGACGTTCCAGAACGGCTTGTGGTGCGCGATGGTGCGGAATTCGAAAGTGACGCCGCGGAACACCAAAGCGAGCAGCATGATTATCAAAGGAAGATAGAACGCCGGCATGATGATCGAATAGGCGCGCGGAAATGCCACCAAGAGCCCGGCGCCGCCGAGCACCAGCCAGGTTTCGTTGCCGTCCCAGAATGGCGCGATGGACGCCAGCATGCGATCGCGCTCGGCGTCATTTTTGGCGAACGGAAACAAAATGCCGATGCCGAGGTCGAAGCCGTCGAGGATGACATAGAACGCCACCGCGACGCCCATCAGCGCGGCCCAGATCCAAGGCAGCCAGGGGGCGATGTCCAGGGTGTGTGCCATGGCGTTGCGCTCAGGTCTCGAAAGTCGGATGGCCGGCGGCAAGATGCGGCGTCCGTTCGGGCAGCCGCGTCTCCTGGATGCCTTGGGCAATCAGGCGATTGATGAAGTAGATGCCGAACGAGAACACGACGCCGTAAACCAGGACAAAGAGGATCAATGTGGTCGCAACGCTGCCCGCCGGCACCGGCGAGACCGCATCCGCAGTGCGTAAAATGCCGTCCACGATCCAGGGCTGGCGGCCGCTTTCGCTGACGACCCAACCAGAAATGACGGCGACAAAGCCGACCCACCAGGTCTGCGCCACCACTTGCAGATACCAACGCGTCTCGAATAGCCGCCCGCGCCATAATAGCCAACCGCCGAGCCAAGCCGCGGCGATCATATAGAGACCGATGCCGACCATAATACGAAAGCCGAAGAATACGTTTGGCACTGGCGGGCGGTCCTGCGGCGGCACGTCGTTTAGTCCCGGAAACAAACCGTCCCATTGCCGCGTCACCAACAGCGACCCGACATGCGGCAGCGAGATCGCGTAGAGATTGCTTTCGGTGCTCTCGTCCGGCCAGGCAAGGATTTCAAACGGTGCCGGCTTGCTGCCGTCCCAATGTCCTTCCATCGCGGCGATCTTGGTCGGCTGATATTTGAGCGTGTTCTCGGCGTGCATGTCGCCGATGAGGAGTTGCAGCGGCGCCAACACCGCGGTCAGCGCGATCGCCATGCGCAGCATGGTGCGGGCTTCCTCGATGTGGCGATTGGCCAATAGATAACGCGCGCCAACCGCGATGCCGACGAAGCCGCCGGTGAGCAGCGAGGCATTGAGCATGTGGGCGAGCCGATAGGGAAAGCTCGGATTGAAAATGATCGCCCACCAGTCCGCTGGATAGGCGATGCCGTCTTCCATGGTGTAGCCGGTCGGCGTCTGCATCCAGCTGTTGGCCGAGAGAATCCAGAACGCCGACATGGTCGTGCCGAAGGCGACCATCAAAGCGGAGAAGACATGCAGCCAGCGCGGCACTCGTTCGCCGCCAAACAGCAATATGCCGAGGAATGACGCCTCGAGAAAAAATGCCCCCAAGACCTCATAGCCAAGCAGCGGACCGACCACATTGCCGGCGACCGCCGAAAAGCGGCTCCAATTGGTGCCGAACTGGTAGGACAGCACCACGCCGGACACGACGCCCATCGCGAACGATACCGCGAAAATCTTGGTCCAGAACGCGGCGAGCCGCTTATAGCGCTCGGCGCCGGTCCAGCCGCAAAGCACTTCCAGCGTCGCGAGATAGATCGCGATCCCGATCGTAAAGGTCGGAAAAATGATGTGGAACGAAATCGTGAAAGCAAACTGCAACCGCGCCAGCAGAACCGGATCGAGGTGCATGACGCAACTCCGTCACCTGCGGCTATGAATCGTTCTATAATATGGGCGAAGTCGGGCGGAGGGGAAGACCATGGACGACGTCGGAGGAAGCCGCGCGCAAGAGTCGCAATCCGTACTTAATCGTTGGTTCGGCCTGGAGCAGGCGGGCAGCGATGTGCGCACCGAATTCATCGCCGGCCTGACCACGTTCCTGACGATGGTCTACATCGTCTTCGTCAATCCGCAAATCCTCGGTAACGCCGGCATGGACAAAGGGGCGGTGTTCGTCGCCACCTGCATTGCGGCGGCGGTCTCCACCATGGTGATGGCGCTCTACGCCAATTACCCGATCGCGCTGGCGCCCGGCATGGGACTCAACGCCTTCTTCGCCTTCACCGTAGTCCTGACCCTGAATTACACCTGGCAGCAGGCGCTGGCCGCGGTGTTCTGCTCGGGCGTGATATTCTTCCTGATCTCGATCTTCCGCATCCGCGAATACATCATCAATTCGATTCCGAAAAATCTGAAGCTCGCGATCTCCGCCGGCGTCGGACTGTTTCTCGGCATCATCGCGCTGGAAGAGGCGAAGATCGTGGTGGGGTCGCCGGCGACGCTGGTCACGCTCGGCGATCTGCGCAGTCCGGTGCCGATCCTGTGCCTTCTTGGTCTCGTGCTGATCACGGCGCTGAACTATCGCCGCATCATCGGCGGTACGCTGATCAGCATTCTGATCGTTACCGTCATCGGCATTCCGCTCGGCCTGGCCAAATTCAGCGGCGTGGTCGCGGCGCCACCGTCCTTGGCACCGACCTTCCTGCAGCTGGATTTCTCGCGTATCACGGAAGGCTCGTTTTTGATCGTGATCTTCAGCTTCCTGTTCGTCGACGTTTTCGACAATGCCGGCACGCTGATCGGCGTCACTCATCGCGCAGGGCTGACCGACGCCGACGGCAATCTGCCGCGGATGAAACAGGCGCTGATCGCCGACAGCTTTGCCGCGATGTTCGGCTCGCTGATCGGCACTTCGACGACGACGAGCTATATCGAGAGTGCGGCCGGTGTCTCCGCCGGCGGCCGCACTGGGCTCACCGCATTCTTCGTGGCGATCTTCTTTCTGGCGGCGCTGTTCTTCGCGCCGCTTGCCGGCATGGTCCCGGCCTACGCATCGTCCGCGGCGCTCCTTTATGTCGCTTGCGTCATGGCGCGCGGCTTGGCCGAGATCGACTGGGACGACATCACCGAAGCGGCTCCGGCGGTGGTCGCCGCGATCACCATGCCGCTCACGTATTCGATCGCGACCGGCATCGGGCTCGGCTTTATCACTTACGCGCTGTGCAAGCTGATCGCCGGCAAATTCGCCGACGCCACGCCTGCCGTGCTGGTGCTGGCCCTCGTTTTCGCCGTCAAATTCGCGTTGGGATAGGTCGGAGCAAAGGAGAGCGCGATGAATGCTGGCGCCGTTTCGGGCTGGGTTCATTCCTGGCAACTCTGGGCCATACTGTCCGCGGTCTTTGCGGCGCTGACCGCGATTTTCGCCAAGGTCGGCGTTGAGAACGTCAATTCCGATCTGGCAACTTTGATCCGCACCATTGTCGTCGTCTGCGTGCTGGCATTGATCGTCTATGCGACGCGGCAGTTCCAAAATCCGGCAGACATCTCCGGCCGCACCTATCTATTTCTGGTGCTGTCCGCGTTCGGCACCGGCGCATCGTGGCTGTGCTACTTCCGCGCTCTGAAGCTTGGCGATGCGGCGCAAGTGGCGCCGATCGACAAGTTGAGCGTCGTTTTGGTTGCCGTGTTCGGGGTGGTGTTTCTCGGCGAACGGCTTTCGGTTTTGAGCTGGGCCGGTATCGCTATGGTCGCCGCCGGAGCGATCCTGGTCGCGATCGGCTGAAACGCCTAATTCCCCAACGCCTTCTTCAGCGCCAAAAAATCGCGCCAGGCGAAGCGCTTCTGTAGCGGGCTGCGCAGCAGGAAGGCGGGATGAAAGGTCGCCAGCGCGCGAATCTCCCGTGTGCCGGTATCGTAGGGAAACCAGCGACCGCGCGTGCGTGTGATGCCGTCCTTGATGGCAAGCAGCGTTTGCATCGCCGGGCCGCCGAGGCAGACCATGAAATCTGGGTTCGCCAGCTCGATCTGGCGGCGGATGAACGGCAGGCAGATCGCGGTCTCCTGCGGGGTGGGCGTGCGGTTCCCCGGCGGCCGCCACGGCACGACATTGGCGATGTAAGCCGTGCTGCGATCGAGCCCGATCGCCGCCATCATCAGATCGAGCAGCTTGCCGGAGCGGCCGACGAAGGGACGGCCGACGATGTCCTCGTCGTAACCGGGCGCTTCGCCAACGAACATGACCCGGCTTTGCGGATTGCCGTCAGCGAACACGAGTTGCGTCGCGGTGGCGCGCAGCGCGCAGCCTTCGAACGCTTCAAGGAGCGCGCGCAAATCGTCGAGTGTCTGGGCGTTACGCGAGGCGTCGCGCGCGGCCATGACGGCAGCCTCGGGAGAGGCGGGGGTTATCGCTGGCGTGCGTACCTTTCCCTCGCCTGAAGGGGGAGGGCCGGATCGTCGAAGACGATCCGCGGTGGGGTTTTGCAAAAAGCGCCTATCCGTGGTCCCGACCGCGGCCGGGACGCTTTCGCCATCTGGCTTCCTCCGTGGAGAGGGAGGTGCGGTCTCCTCCGCCATGCGGTCGACCGGCGTCTCGCCGATGAGCGCGTCGGCGCCGGCATCTAGGTAGAAGGCGAGAAGTTCCCGCGCATCTTTGCGTTGCGGCGTCACAGCTGGGTTCCGGCGTTTGTCTTTGTCGATTGTATTGGCACTAATTTCGTGAAAAATCATCGGCTGTCGACCGGGACATGGAGCATGCCATGAATACGCCGGAGCTTCCGCCCCGGGAGGCGATGGAATTCGATACCGTGATCGTCGGCGCGGGGCCGGCCGGCCTTGCCGCCGCCATCCGTCTCAAGCAGCTCGCGCCGGACAAATCCGTCGTCGTGGTCGAGAAGGGCTCCGAGGTTGGCGCCCATATCCTCTCAGGCGCGGTGATCGATCCGATCGGCCTCGACAGCCTCATTCCGGAATGGCGCGGCGAAGAGACGCCAATCAAGACCGAAGTGACCGCCGACCGATTCTACGCGCTCGGCGCATCGGGGTCGCTGCGGCTGCCGCTCGCGCTGATGCCGCCGCTGATGAGCAATCACGGCAATTTCATCGTCTCGCTCGGCGACGTCTGCCGCTATCTGGCAAAAAAGGCCGAAGCTCTCGGCGTCGAAATCTATCCGGGCTTTGCCGCCGCGGAGGTCCTGTTCGAGAACGATGCGGTCGCCGGCGTCGCCACCGGCGACATGGGCGTCGCCAAGGACGGCCATCACAAGCCCGGCTTCGCCCGCGGCATGGAGTTGCGCGGCAAATATACTCTGCTTGCCGAGGGTGCGCGCGGCAGCCTGTCCAAGGTGCTGATCGAGCGCTTTGGATTGTCGCAAGATCGGCAGCCGCAAAAATTTGGCATCGGACTGAAAGAGCTATGGCAGGTCGCGCCGCGGCAATTCCGCAAGGGTCTCGTCCAGCACACGCTCGGCTGGCCGCTGGACAATGGTACCGGCGGTGGCTCGTTTCTTTATCATTATGACGACAATCTGGTTTCCGTCGGTTTCGTCGTTCACCTCAATTACCGCAATCCGTATCTGTCGCCGTTCGAAGAATTCCAGCGCTTCAAGACGCATCCGCTGGTCCGCGACACTTTCGCCGGGGGCAAGCGCATTTGCTACGGCGCCCGCGCCATCACCGAAGGCGGCTGGCAATCGGTGCCAAAGCTTGTCTTCCCCGGCGGCGCGCTGATCGGCTGCGCGGCGGGCTTCGTCAACGTGCCGCGCATCAAGGGCAGCCACAACGCCATCCTGTCGGGCATGCTTGCAGCTGAGCATGTGGCGGCGGCGCTCGCCGCGGGCCGCGGCAATGACGAGCTTGCCGGCTATGAAAACGCCTGGCGCTCCTCGCCGATCGGCCACGATCTGTGGCGGGTACGCAACGCCAAGCCGCTGTGGTCGAAGTTCGGCACCGCGCTCGGTATCGGGCTCGGCGGCCTCGATATGTGGACCTCGACGCTCGGCTTTTCGCCGTTCGGCACGCTCAAACACGGCAAGCCGGATTATGCGACGCTGCAGCCTGCGGCAAAATGCAAGCGCATCGCCTACGCCAAACCCGACGGCAAACTGACCTTCGACCGGCTATCGTCGGTCTATCTGTCGAACACCAATCATGAGGAGGACCAGCCGGTTCATCTTCTGGTGCACGACATGGCGCTGCAAAAGGCATCCGAGCACGACGTCTATGCTGGGCCGTCGGCGCGCTATTGCCCGGCCGGCGTCTACGAATGGGTCGAAGAAAGCGGGCAGGAGAAGTTCGTCATCAACGCGCAGAATTGCGTCCACTGCAAAACCTGCGACGTCAAGGACCCGAACCAGAACATCACCTGGGTGCCGCCTGAAGGCGGCGGCGGACCGAATTATCCGAATATGTGATCGGCGTTTGACGGCCGCGGACTTCGCAGCCGGCATGTAATTCTCTTGCCGCGATTTCGCCGCCGTTGAGGCCTAAACGCTGATTTGGCGGGGGAAAGTAGCGCGGCGGGGTGGTCAGTTTGTGTCCTTGCGGCCGTGCGGCAAAAGGGTCATTCTTGCGCAGACATTAAGAGGCATCGGGCGCTCGATTCCCGTTTTGCTGGTCCAGTTCGTCAGCCGAACCAATTCGCCAATGGAGATCTCGTGATTCATTCGCTGCCCCGGCATGCCGCCACCGTCGGCATCGCATTAGCTTTGAGCCTTTCGTCAGCGCTTGCCGCCGAAACTCCGGCGCAACAGCAGCTGTCGCCCGAGAACGCCTTCGGCAGCTATCTGGCCGCGAGGCACGCGTCAGCAGAACGCGACGAGGGCGCCGCAGCAACTTATTACCTCGACGTGCTCAAGCTCGATCCCCATAACACCGATCTTTTGAGCCGCGCGTTTCTGTCGGAGCTTTCCGACGGTGACATCGACGGGGCGAGCAAGCTTGCCGACCGGCTGCTCGCGATCGATCACACCGATCGTATTTCGCGGCTGGTGATCGGCATCCGTGAGCTGAAGAAAAAGCATTACTCTCAGGCCCGCGATGATTTCGCGCAGTCGGTGCGCGGTCCGGTGACCGACCTGACGGCGACGCTGCTGTCGGCCTGGGCACTCGCCGGAGAGGGCGATACGCACACCGCCATCGACACCATGGACAAGCTGTCGGGGCCGGATTGGTACGGCATTTTCAAGGATCTGCATGCCGGACTGATCCTAGACCTCGCCAAGGACAACAAAGCCGCGGGCAAGCGCTATGCCAGCGCCTACAAGGCCGATCCCACGGCTCTGCGTACGGTGGAAGCCTATGGCCGTTGGCTGTCGCGCAATGGCAGCAAGGACGACGCGCTCAAGGTCTATCAGGATTTCGCGCAGCAGCTGCCGAACCATCCGGTGATCGACGAGGAGATGAAGCAGATATCCGACGGCGAGAAGCTGCCGCCGCTGGTCGATACGCCCCAAGCCGGCGCCGCCGAGGCGCTCTACGGGCTGGGTGCCTCAATCGGACGCCGCGGCGGCGAGGATTTGGCGGTGATCTATTTGCAGCTTGCGCTCTATCTCGAGCCGAACCACGCCATGGCGCTGTTGTCGCTCGGCGATCTCTACGAGGATCTCAAGAAGCCCGATCTTGCCATCAAGGCCTATGAGCGGGTGCCGACTAGCTCGCCGCTGTCGCGCAACGCGCAAATTCAGATGGCGGTTGATCTCGACACGCTCGGTCGCACCGACGAGTTTAAGAAGCTCCTTGATAAGGTCGTCGCCGACCATCCCAAGGACACCGAGGCGATCACCGAGCTCGGCAATGTCGAGCGCGGGCACAAGGATTTTGCCGATTGCGCCAAGACCTACAGCAAAGCCATCGACGCGCTGCAAAATCCGGAAAAGTCGAATTGGGTGATGTTCTACTTCCGCGGCATCTGTTACGAGCGCTCGCATCAATGGCCGCTCGCCGAAGCCGACATGAGGAAGGCGCTTGAGCTCTATCCCGATCAGCCACTGGTGCTCAATTATCTCGGCTATTCGTGGGTCGACCAGGGCGTCCATCTCGATCAGGGTATGGACATGATCCGCAAGGCCGTCGAGCAGCGGCCGGACGACGGCTACATCGTCGATTCACTTGGCTGGGCCTATTTCCGCACCGGCAATTACGACGAGGCGGTCAAGAATCTGGAACGTGCCGTCGAGCTCAAGCCGGAAGACCCGACCATCAACGACCATCTCGGCGATGCCTATTGGCGGGTCGGACGTACCTTGGAAGCGCACTTCCAATGGTCGCAGGCGGTCGATCTCAAGCCCGATCCGGAAGATCTGCCCAAGCTCGAAGCCAAGCTGAAAAACGGTCTGCCACCGGATACGTCGTCGGCGGCGGATGCCAGCAAGCCGGCTGCGCCCAGCGATGCCGATAAGGCAAATTCGGCGGTGGACGTCGAAAAGAAGAAGACCGGCAACGGCGGGTGAGGATTTTCCTTGCCGGTTCCGCTTGTTGAAATCGCGTCGGCCAAGGTCAATCTGACGCTGCGGGTCCTTGGCCGCCGCGCCGACGGCTATCACGAGCTTTCGAGCCTGGTCGCCTTCGCCGATTGCGGCGACCGCTTGAGCTTGATGCCGGGCGGCCAACTGACACTGACAGTCGGCGGACCGCGGGCGGCGCAGGCTGGCGCCGATGCGGACAATCTCGTGCTCAAAGCCGCGCGAACCTTGGCCGCGCGCATTCCGGGGCTCGTCGCGGGCGCATTCCAGCTCGATAAGGAATTGCCGGTCGCCGCCGGGCTCGGCGGCGGTTCGGCCGACGCGGCAGCGGCGCTGCGGCTCCTGGCGCGCGCCAATGATCTTCCGTCCGACGATCCGCGTCTCTATGAGGCGGCCCGCGCCAGCGGCGCCGACGTCCCGGTCTGCCTCGATCCGCGGCCGCGGCTGATGTGGGGCATCGGCGAAAAACTTTCCGCGCCGCTTGATCTGCCGCCGCTTCCGGCCGTGCTGGTCAATCCTGGCGTCGCGCTGGCGACCAAGGATGTTTTTGCCGGATGGATACGCGCCGCGGAACCCCTCTCGCCGTTCGATCTTTCGGCGCTGGAGAAAATCCAAGACCGGAAGCAATTGCTGCGGGCTCTGGCGCAGCAGGCGAATGATCTCGAAGCCGCGGCGATAAAGCTTGCGCCGGCAGTCGGCGATCTGCTCGCCGTGCTGCGCACGCTTGCCGGCTGCCGGCTCGCCCGCATGTCGGGGTCGGGCGCGACATGCTTTGGGATTTTCGATGACGGCCCGGCCACGCAAACGGCAGCCGGGGTGTTGCGAGGCAAATACCCGCGGTGGTGGGTGCAAGCGTGCCGGCTCGGCAGCGCAGCGCCTGCCGGCGCCGACAAGCTCAGAACCTGAACCAGAACAGGCGGAACGGCCGATGGCCACCGAACGGATACCGGCCGTAGTCGGACCGCTCATAGGCTTCGTTATGGTCGCCGGCCTCGGCGGCAGTATTGAAGCTGATCGTTACCGCGGACGAACCGCCGATCCCGTGCACAAGCGGTTCCGCGGCGCCGACAAAATCGTGCCAGATCGCCGCCGGCACGCTGCCGCCGACGACGCCGTTTCTCGGCGATATGCTGCAGTTCGGGATCGAGCGTGGTGCGCACGGTCAGATCATCAGTCGTCGGCGGGATCTGGGATTTGGCGTCTGGTGCCGCGGTATCGACGAAATAATTGCTGCCCGCAGGCGACTCGCTGGCCTCGCGCAAAACGGCGGGCTGCGCTTTCGCCGTGTCCGCCTGTTGCCGCGTGATCGCCCCGCTTTTGACCATGGCGTCGAGAACAACTCCGGCGCGTTGTTGCGCTGGCTCAAGGTTATGGCTGGGATCGAGCTCCGATGGCGCTTTGATGAGACCCGCAAGCATCGCCGCTTCGCTCAGCGACAGCTCTGTTGCGTTCTTGCCGAAATACCGCTGCGCCGCCGAATCGGCGCCGTAGGCGCCATCGCCGAAATACGCGGTGTTGAGATAACGCGCGAGAATCTCGTTTTTCGAGTAGCGCAGATCGAGCCATTCCGCGAGTGCTGCCTCTTGCACCTTGCGTTTTAGCGAGCGGTCGGGCGTGAGATAAAGCCGGCGCGCCAATTGCTGCGTGATAGTGCTTGCGCCTTGCAGGTTGTGTCCGGTGGCGTCATGCCAGGCCGCGCGCGTGATCGCCCGCATGTCGATGCCGCCGTGATCGTAGAACCGCCGGTCCTCGATCGCGACCACCGCCTTTGCCAACAGCGGCGGAATATGGTCCGCGACAATGGCCTGACCCTTGAGGATGCCGCGCGTCGCGAAGGGTCTGCCGTCTTCGCCTTCGAATATTATTGCGCTTGGCGCTGCCTGCGCGGCGGCGCCGCCGGCAAACGGGATCGTAGCAATACAATAGGCGACGTAAATCGCGGGTATCGATGCGAGACCAAGTGCGATGATGACACCGCGGCGAGGACGCACCGACGATAACGCGACCAGAACGCGCCAAGCGCGGACATGTGATCGCCAGCGCGGAACGGCGCCGCGCATGCTGTCAAGAACATGCCGCGCGGAAACGCCAAGTCGGCCGGCCAGCGCTCTGATCAGAGCGGAGGCGGGGAGGGTCTTGAGGGGGACGGAGTCCGGGCTCACGCCTCTCGTTTTGCTGCCCGAATAACGCTCAGCCGGGTGTGCGAGTTCCCTCGCCGCAACGAATAAGCGCCTCAGTTCTCAGGTAAAAAATGCCGCGTCGTCAGTGCGTCCGGGCGATGCAGAAATCCACGGTCTCGACCAGAGCGGCTTTCATCGTCGAATCCGGGAATAAAGCCAGCGCATCGCGGGCAATGGCGCCGTAATGGTGGGCGCGTCCGATGGTATCTTCCAACGCGCGGTGTTTGACCATCAGGCCGATGGCGTGATCAAGGTCGGTGTCCTTGGTCTCGCCGCGTTCCAGCGTCCGCCGCCAGAATTCGCGCTCGTCGTCGCTGCCGCGACGGAAGGCGAGCACCACCGGCAGCGTGATCTTACCCTCGCGGAAGTCGTCGCCGATGTTCTTGCCGAGCCGCGCCGCGGCGCCGCCGTAATCGAGCACGTCATCGACCAATTGGAAGGTGATGCCGAGATTCATGCCGAATGAGCGGCTGGCGGCGGCCTCCGCCTTTTGCCGCGCCGACAGCGCCGGACCGACTTCGCAAGCTGCTGCGAACAGCTCGGCGGTCTTGGCGCGGATCACCGCGATATATTCGTCCTCGGTGGTCGCCGTGTTCTTGGCGGCGGCGAGCTGCATGACCTCGCCCTCGGCAATCACTGCGGCGGCGGCGGCGAGAATTTCCAGCGCCTTGAGACTGCCGACCTCGACCATCATCTTGAAGGCTTGGCCGAGCAGGAAGTCGCCAACCAGCACGCTCGCCTCATTGCCCCACAGCATGCGGGCCGCCAGCCGTCCGCGCCGCAGCTCGCTCTCGTCGACGACGTCGTCGTGCAAAAGCGTCGCGGTGTGCATGAACTCGACCGCGGCGGCGAGCTTGATGTGGCCGTCGCCGGCATAGCCGGCGAGCCGCGCCAGAGCCAGCGTCAGCATCGGCCGTAGCCGCTTGCCGCCGGAATTGATGAGGTGCTTGGCCACCTCCGGGATCATCGTCACTTCGGAGCCGGTGCGCGAGATGATCGTGGCATTGACGCGGTCCATGTCGGCGGCCACCAGGTCGACCAGGGGGTCGATCGACGGCTCACGCGGACTTTCAAAGGGGACAATGACGGCCACTACGGCATTCTCCAGGCAAGCATTTTCCGGGCGCGACGCGGAAGCATAGAAACGCTATGGTCATGCGGCAAGTCTGCCAATATCGCGCCGCCACCTATAGATTCGGCGGCGGCGTCCCGTCAGCAATGATCGTGTCACGCAACGCGCCGGCCGCGGCGGGGAGAGGCAAGAAAACGGCATGTCGACCAACGAACTCCCGGGAAAGCACATAGGTACAAACCGCTATGACGCCGCCCAATTAGAAGTGGCGATTCTGGTGCCTTGCTACAATGAGGAACGTGCGATCGCCAAAGTTGTTGCCGATTTCGCCGCCGCGCTGCCGGCGGCGACCGTCTACGTTTATGACAATAATTCTATCGACGGCACCGTAGCGGCGGCAAAACAAGCCGGCGCCGTCGTCCGCCGCGAAAGCCATCAGGGCAAAGGCTACGTGGTGCGGCGCATGTTCAACGATATCGAAGCCGATATTTACGTCCTGGTCGACGGCGATGCGACCTACGATGCGCTGAGCGCGGCGGCGATGATCGACAAGCTCATCGCGGAACGGCTCGACATGGTGGTGGCGACGCGCGTCGACCGCGAGGAGACGGCCTATCGCCCGGGCCATCGCGCCGGCAATCGGCTGCTGAGCGGCTTCGTCGCTCATATATTCGGCCACGCCTTCACCGACATCCTGTCGGGTTATCGGGTGTTCTCGCGCCGTTTCGTGAAGTCGTTTCCGATTTTGTCTGGTGGTTTCGAGATCGAGACCGAGTTGACCGTGCATGCGCTCGAGCTGGGATTGCCGGTCGGCGAGGTGGCGACGCCCTATTATTCGCGCCCGGCCGGCTCGGCATCGAAGCTGTCGACCTGGCAGGACGGTTTCCGCATTTTGTGGACGGTGTTGCGGCTCTACCGCGCCGAGCGGCCGCTGTCGCTGTTCGGCGCCTTTGGCATCGCGCTGATCATCATGTCGGTCGGGCTAGCCATTCCGATCGTCATTACCTACGTGCAGGAGGGCATCGTACCGCGGCTGCCGACCGCGGTGCTGTCGACCGGCTTGATGGTGCTTGCTTTTTTGTCGATCGCCTGCGGGCTCATTCTCGACACCGTCACGCGCGGTCGGCGCGAGGCGAAATTGATCGCCTATCTCGCGCTGCGCGCGCCGTGCGAGGAACGGCGGCGGAGCTGACATTGCGCGAACTCGTCCGCACCAACGATGCCGTGCTGATCTCTGCGATCGAAGCGCTGCTCAACGGCGCGCATATCGAACATATGGTGGTCGACCAGAATATGAGCGTGCTGGAAGGCTCGATCGGCATTTTTCCGCGCCGCATACTGGTCGGCGAGGACCAAATACAGGCAGCACGGCGGCTGTTGCAGGACGCCGGTTTCGGCAACGAGCTACGGCCTCACATTGATTGAAACGTCGACTGAGATTTCCGCTGCGCATGGCGAAACGAGCGAGGATGCCGTCCTCGGCGGCAGGCTGGTGCTGCGCCAGCCGGTGCGTGGTCATCGGTTCGGCCACGACGCGATCCTGCTCGCGGCGGCAGTGGCGGCGCAGGCCGGCGAACAGGCCGTCGAGCTAGGCGCCGGCGTTGGCGCGGCGGGCTTGTCGCTGGCGCGCCGAATTGAGGGTCTTGGCGTGACGCTGGTCGAGATAGATCCAGTGCTCACTGCGCTGGCGCAGGAGAACGCCGGGCGCAATGGGCTAGCCAGACATGTGCGCGCGGTGTGCCTCGACGTTGCCGCGCCCGCCGCCGCGTTCGGCGCCGCCGGACTTGCGCCGGAATCGGCCGATCACGTCCTGATGAATCCGCCGTTCAACGCGCCGCAGAATCCGTCGCCCGATCGCGGCCGCCGCGTGGCGCGGACCGCGACACATGAGACGCTGACGGTGTGGCTGCGCACGGCGACGCGCCTTCTACGCCCGGTGGGTGCGGTCACACTGATCTGGCGTGCCGACGGTCTCGCCGACGTGCTTGCGGCGCTCGCCACGGAGTTCGGCGCGGTTTCGATCTTGCCGATCCATCCCAAGCCGGGCGTTGCCGCGATCCGCGTGTTGGTGCGTGCCGCAAAAGGCCATGGCGGGGCCTTGTCGCTGCTGCCGGGCTTTGTCCTCGCCGATGCGGACGGCAAGCCAAGCGCAGCAGCGGAAGCCGTATTGCGTGACGCGCTGTCCTTGCAGTCTTACGGAGCTGAGAGCTGAACGTTACGAATTGTTAATTCCAGGAACTAACGCGGCTAATCGAACGCGATTGCTGCTCAGCCGTTAGGCATCACGCTGATAGCGAATTGGGCGGCCCGGCACGGCTTTCTTCGCTTCGGTGCGGACGGGAATATAGCAAAGACCAACAAATACGCTCATAAGTATCAGGAGAAATTCGATCTTCGTCACTGCTTCGCCTCCGCCGTTGTTTTCGGCAACGTCAGTTAAGCAAGAAGCGTTCCACCGATTAAGAAACGGTTACTTGAGGCTTAACGCAATCACTCCTATTTGAGCTTTATGACCGAACCGTGGACTGGTGAGCGCATGCGGGATTTTTGCGGCCGCGTGTTTGGCGCGTTGAGCCCGTTGATCCCGCAGCGTTTTCGCCGCGACCGGCCGATCGTGCCGGTGGTGCGGTTAACGGGTGTTATTGGATTTTCGACGCCATTGCGGCCCGGCCTGTCGCTGGCCGGCATCGCCCGGACTCTTGATCGCGCTTTTGCCATCCGGCGCGCCGCCGCGGTCGCGCTTTCCATTAATTCGCCGGGCGGATCACCGGTACAGTCGCACCTGATCTTTCGGCGCATCCGGGAACTGGCGGACGAGCACAAGCGGCCGGTACTCGCTTTCGTCGAAGATGCCGGCGCGTCCGGCGGCTACATGATCGCCTGCGCCGGCGACGAGATCATCGCCGATCCGCATTCCATCGTCGGCTCGATCGGCGTGGTCGGTGGCTCGTTTGGTTTTGACAAGATGATCGCCAAGATCGGCGTCGAGCGCCGGCTCTATACTTCGGGCGAGCACAAGGCGATGCTCGATCCGTTCCTGCCGG
The DNA here is from genome assembly GCA_963731805.1 of uncultured Alphaproteobacteria bacterium. GTDB lineage: Bacteria > Pseudomonadota > Alphaproteobacteria > Rhizobiales > Xanthobacteraceae > BOG-931. Next base: position 100,370 of record CAVSWY010000013.1, on the reverse strand, counting down.
AAAATCCCGACGACGTCGAACGCTTGAAGAATTTGCAGCGACACATCCACGAAGACTTTATCGCGCTCGTTAAATCGCGGCGCGGCGCCAAGCTGCAGGGTCCGGAAAATGACTTATTTTCCGGCGAATATTGGACCGGACGAAAGGCCATGGAACTCGGATTGGTCGACGCCATCGGTGACCTGCGCGGGGTGTTGCGCGAACGATTCGGAGACAAGGTGGTTACACCCCTGATTACCGCCGAACGCGGATTCCTCGGCCGCCGCATTCTCGGTGTCGCCCGTGGTGACGCGATGCAGGCCGTCGGCGGGTCGGGCCTTGCCGAGGACGTGATTTCGGCGCTTGAAGCACGCGCCATTTGGGCGCGTTATGGCCTCTGACAACCGCGCTTGGTCCACAGGAGAACTTCGATGCCGCCGCTCATCGTCTTTGCGCTGGGAGTTATGGGGGCGGCTGTGGTGGTGCGCTGGTGCGCGCGGGAAGTACAGCGCGTCAACACCGAACTCGATGAAGTGCGCGCCAGGGCTTCCGTCGACCCGCTCGACCGCTCGACGCTGCCGAAGCTGAAGCCTGATCCGAAGACCGGCGAATATCGGCCGGGGTAAATCGTGACACTCAGTGTTCGTCATCCTGAGGCGTCCGCGCAGAGCGCGGGCCTCGAAGGATGCTGCTGAAACGCTGGGGCCATCGCCCTTCGAGGCTCGCGGAGCCTGTCATCGGGACGCGCGACTTCGCGCGGTCCCGTTGGCTCGCGCCTCAGGGTGACGGAATTGATCCCTTCACTGCTCCTTGATGCCATTCGCTTCGACGACGTGGCCCCATTTGTCGTATTCCGACTTGAGGAACGTGGCGAGCGATTGCGGCGTGCCGCCCACCGGCGTGGCGCCGGCTTTGACCAGCTTGTCGTGGATCGCGGGATCGTTGAGTGCGTCATTGACCGCCTTGTTGAGCTTGGCAATCACCGCGGGCGGTGTCTTCGCGGGCGCCAACAGCGAGTACCAGTTCGACGCGTCGGTGTTCGGATAACCCTGTTCGGCCAGCGTCGGTACGTCAGGCAACAAGGCGTCACGCTTTTCCCCGGCTATCCCGATCGGCAGCAGGGTGCCGGCCTGGATTTGCGAAATCACCACCGGCATGTCGAGCGAAACCACTTGCACTTGGCCGCCAAGCAGATCGGTCAGCGCTGGCGCGGCGCCGCGATAGGGCACGTGCAGGAATTTCACGCCCGCGGCGGTGGCCAGCAAAATTTGCGCAAGATGCGGCGGCGAACCGACGCCGGTCGAGGCGAAGGTCACGGCGCCCGGATTTTGCTTGGCGAGCGCCACGAGATCCTTGATGTTTTTCACGCCGAGTTTCGGCGACACCACCAGCACCTCGCTCACCTTGGTGACCAACGCAACCGGCGCGAAATCGCGGAACGTGTCGAACGGCATTTTCGCCTGGATGTGCGGCGACACCGTCACCGCGCCGGCGGTGGTGAGGAACAGCGAGTAGCCGTCGGGGTCGGATTTGGCGACGTCGCCGCCGCCCAGCGTGCCATTGGCGCCGGCCTTGTTGTCGATATAGACGCGCTGGCCGAGCAGCATCGTCATCTTGTCGGCGATCACGCGGCCGACGAAATCGGTGGGACCACCCGGAGGAAACGCCACGACGATACGCACCGGCCGGGTCGGAAAATCCTGCGCCTTGCCCAATTGCGGGGCGGCCAGAGCCAATGCCGTGACGAGGCCAACCGCTAGGGTTCGAATTATGCGCACAATTTCCTCCCAAATCGCCGATCGTTGTTTTGCGGCGTTAGCATAGCGGGCGTGATAGGAATCGTCATCTCCGGTTCGATTATGCGGGGCCGGACTTGACCTGCGCGAGACTTGACCTTGATCCCGCCTTCCACCAACAACGGCCCATGAACGCAGATTTGCCGCCGTACATGCGTCCCGAACGCTCGTTTCAGGGGCTCATTCTCGCCCTGCAGCGCTACTGGGCGGACTGGGGCTGCGTCATTTTGCAGCCCTACGACATGGAGGTTGGCGCCGGCACCTTCCATCCGGCAACCACGCTGCGCGCGCTCGGGCCAAAGCCCTGGAACGCTGCTTACGTGCAGCCGTCGCGTCGGCCCAAGGATGGCCGCTATGGCGAGAATCCGAACCGTCTGCAGCATTATTATCAGCTGCAGGTGATCTTAAAGCCGTCGCCAGACGATCTGCAGGATCTTTATCTGAAATCGCTTTACGCCATCGGCATCGATCCCACGGTCCACGACATCCGCTTCGTCGAAGATGACTGGGAAAGTCCGACGCTCGGCGCCTGGGGCCTCGGCTGGGAATGCTGGTGCGACGGCATGGAGGTCTCGCAGTTCACTTATTTCCAGCAGGTCGCCGGCTTCGAATGCGCGCCGGTGGCCGGCGAACTGACCTACGGTCTCGAACGGCTGGCGATGTATGTGCAGGGCGTCGAGAACGTGTACGAGCTCAATTTCAACGGCCGCGACGGCGCGCAGCGGGTGAGCTATGGCGACGTCTTCCTGCAGGCCGAGCAGGAATATTCCCGGCACAATTTCGAATATGCCGACACCGATATGCTGTTCGAACAATTCCGTATGGCGGAAACCGCCTGCAACAAATATCTCGAAGCCGGCTGGCAGGCTGACCGCGGCGAGCGCAAGAACAGCGGCAAGCATTTGATGGCGCTGCCGGCCTACGATCAGTGCATCAAGGCGAGCCACGTGTTCAATCTGCTCGATGCCCGCGGCGTGATTTCGGTCACCGAGCGGCAGAGCTACATTTTGCGCGTGCGCGAGCTCGCCAAAGCCTGCGGCGCGGCGTGGCTGGCGACCGAAGGCGGAGGGAGAAGTACATGAACGACGTACCTGAAATCGGCGGGCGACGCCCGCTGCCGATCAATGTCGTGGCCGGCGAAAGCTATTGGTGGTGCGCCTGCGGGCGTTCGAAGTCGCAGCCGTTCTGCGACGGTTCGCACAAGGGTACCGCATTCCGGCCGCAGGAATGGAAGGCGGAGGCGAACGAGGAGGTGTGGTTCTGCGCCTGCAAGCGCTCGCAGCATCAGCCGCTGTGCGACGGCAGTCATAAGACGCTTCCATAATGCCCGACCTCCTGCTCGAACTTTTCTCGGAAGAAATCCCGGCGCGGATGCAGGCGCGGGCGGCGGACGATTTGCGCAAGCTTGTCACCGACCGGCTGGTGGAAGCTGGCCTCGTCTACGAGGGCGCCAAGGCTTTCGTCACCCCGCGGCGGTTGACGCTCGCCGTGCATGGCGTGCCGGTCCGCCAGCCCGATCTGTGCGAGGAGAAAAAGGGCCCGCGCGTCGGCGCGCCTGAGCAGGCGGTTGCCGGCTTTCTCAAAGCCGCCGGATTGAAATCGATCAGCGAAGCCAAAGTGCAGCCCGACAAGAAGGGCGACTTCTATGTCGCGGTGATCGAAAAGCAGGGCCGCGCCGCGATCGACGTGATCGGCGAGATTTTGCCCGCCATCATCAAGAGCTTTCCCTGGCCGAAATCGATGCGCTGGGGCGCGCCGTCGGCGGAGCCCGGCGCGCTGACCTGGGTGCGGCCGTTGCATTCCATACTCGCCACTTTCGGGCCGGAGACCGAGGAGCCCGACATCGTGCCGTTCAAGGTCGACGGCATCGCCGCCGGCAACGTCACGCGCGGCCATCGCTTCATGGCGCCGGAGCCGTTCACGGTGCGCCGCCTCGATGACTATTTGCAAAAGCTCGACAAGGCCAAGGTCGTGCCCGACGCCGAGCGCCGCCGCCAAATCATCCTCACCGAGGCGAAGCAGCTCGCTTTCGCGCAGGGGCTGGAGCTCATTGAGGACGACGGCCTCCTCAACGAGGTCGCGGGCCTCGTCGAATGGCCGGTGGTGCTGATGGGCTCCTTCGAGGAGAGCTTCCTTCGGACTCCGGAGGAAGTCATCCGCGCCACCATCCGCAACAACCAGAAATGCTTCGTGCTGCGCGATGGCGCGCACGCCAAGCTGGTCGACAAGTTCCTGCTGGTATCGAACATCGAAACCGCGGACGGCGGCGCGGCCATCGTTGCCGGCAACGAGCGCGTTATCCGCGCGCGATTGTCGGATGCGAAGTTTTTCTACGAGACCGATTTAAAGACAAAACTCGAAGATCGCCTGCCAAAGTTCAAGGACATCGTGTTTCACGAGAAGCTCGGCACGCAGGCCGAGCGCATTGAACGGATTGAGCGATTGGCCGCCGAATTGGCGCCGCTGGTCGGCGCCGACCCTGTTAAAGCAAAACGTGCGGCCTGGCTTTGCAAGGCGGACCTGCTCACGGAAGTCGTCGGCGAATTCCCCGAGCTGCAAGGCACCATGGGCAAATACTACGCCGAGGCGCAGGGCGAGGACGAAGCCGTCGCGCATGCCTGCGAGGATCATTACCGGCCGAAAGGGCCGGACGATCTGGTGCCCAGCGATCCGGTGTCGATCGCCGTCGCGTTGGCCGACAAGATCGATACGCTAGTGGGGTTCTGGGCGATCGACGAGAAGCCGACGGGCAGTAAAGATCCGTATGCTCTGCGAAGGGCAGCGTTGGGTTGCATCAGGCTAATTTTGGAAAATCAATTGCGTATGCGATTGATCGCGACAATTCGCAAAGCGGCGCATGTCGCTGCCTCAAACGAGATTGAACTAATCCGAAAAATCTCGGAGTTTGAGGGATCGCCATCTCAACAAAGAGAATTTCTCGCGTTCCATCGCGTGCCATTCATTCGCTCGTTTTCTGAGGAAACGGGCGTGACGACCGGGACCAGTGGTCACCCATCCTTTTTCAAATTTGTGTGGTTTTACTCAGACCTATTCCGAGAAACTTTCGCAAAGTATCCAATGCTAATTCACGAGTACCGTCCACCTGCAAAGGATTTCGATCTTCTGTCCTTCTTCGCCGACCGCCTGAAAGTCCAACTCCGCGACCAGGGCGCCCGGCACGATCTGGTCGACGCGGTATTCGCGCTTGAGGGCCAGGACGATCTCCTTCTCGTCGTCCGCCGCGTCGAGGCGCTTGGGAAATTCCTCGACACCGAGGACGGCAAGAACCTACTCGCTGGCTATAAACGCGCGACCAACATCATCCGCATCGAGGAGAAGAAGGATTCGCGCGACTATACCGGCGCGCCGGAGCCGAAGCTTTACAAGCAGGATGAAGAAAAGGCGCTGGCGCGCGCGATCGACGCGGCCAAGGCTGAGGCCACGCGCGCCGTTGAAAAAGAGGATTTCGCCGCCGCGATGGGCGCCATAGCGAAGCTGCGCCCCTATGTCGACGCCTTCTTCGATAAAGTTACAGTGAATGTGGAGGATCAGGCGCTCCGCGAAAACCGGCTGAAACTCCTGAACGAAATCCGCGCCGCCACCCGCGCGGTGGCCGATTTTTCCAAGATCGAGGGGTAACAACGCCTCGGGATGCGTCATACCCGGCCTTGTGCCGGGCATCCGCGTCTTCCTTCGTCGCGAACCGAAAAGACGTGGATGGCCGGGACAAGCCCGGCCATGACGAGTCTGTAAACTTCCGGGCTGTGCTAGAACCGAACGGCGGCTGGCGCGTTAAACGTCTGTCCAATTTCAGCCGCGCGTTTTGCGCTCCTCCCGAAATGCATTCCAAACCCGAGGAAAATCATGATCATCACCGCTGCCGAACTGTCGCCGATCGTAGCCCTCATTGCCGGCATCCTCATTCTGATCATCCCGCGGCTTCTCAACATCATTGTCGCGGTCTATCTCATTATCGAGGGACTGGTCGGGCTCAATGCCGTCCACCACTTCATCCATTAACTCCGTATTGATGCGGCTTGCATCGTCTGCCGGGACTTGCAATCACACTGAGCCGGATCCCACTAGCCGTATGATGTCATGGTCAAATCGCGCTCCAAGCAGTCCCGTCAGCCGGTGAAGAAATCGGCGGCCCGCAAGGGCAAATCCGCGCCCAAGTCAGCGCGCGCGGCGGTGCGTAAATCCGCACCGGCGAAGGCACCGGCGCAAGGCAAGTGGGTCTATGCCTTCGGCGGCGGCAAAGCGGAAGCCCGCGCCGGCATGCGCAACCTCCTCGGCGGCAAAGGCGCGGGGCTTGCCGAAATGGCGAACCTCGGCCTGCCGGTGCCGCCCGGCTTTACCATCACCACCGACGTCTGCACCTATTTCTACCAGCACGGCAAAACCTATCCGAAGAGCCTGAAGGCGCAGGTCGAGACCGCGCTCAAGGAAGTCGGCCGCATCACCGGGAAAAAATTCGGCGACGCCGAAAATCCCCTGCTGGTTTCGGTGCGCTCGGGCGCGCGCACCTCGATGCCCGGCATGATGGACACCGTGCTCAATCTCGGCCTCAACGACGTCACGGTAAATGCGCTCGCGGAAAAGTCCGGCGACCGGCGTTTCGCCCAGGACAGCTACCGCCGCTTCATCACCATGTATTCCGACGTCGTGCTTGGCATCGGCCATCATCACTTCGAGGAAATCCTCGACGACCATAAGGACCGCAACGGCTACGCGCTCGACACCGATCTCAACGCCCAGGACTGGTCCGAGGTCATCGCGCGCTACAAGGAGCGTGTCGAGGAAGAAACCGGCAAGCCGTTCCCGCAAGACCCGCACGCGCAATTGTGGGGCGCCATAGGCGCGGTGCTAGGCTCGTGGATGAATCAGCGCGCCATCACCTATCGCCGCCTGCACAGCATTCCGGAAAGCTGGGGCACCGCGGTCAACGTGCAGGCCATGGTGTTCGGAAATATGGGCGAGACCTCGGCCACCGGCGTCGCCTTCACGCGCAATCCCTCGACCGGCGAGAAAAAACTCTACGGCGAGTTTCTGATCAACGCCCAGGGCGAGGACGTGGTCGCCGGCATCCGCACGCCGCAGGAGATCACCGAGGCCGCGCGCAAGGAAGCCTCTTCCGACAAGCCGTCGATGGAGGCGGCGCTGCCGGAGGCTTTCGCTGAATTGCTTCGCATCCACGCCAAGCTCGAAAAGCATTACCGCGACATGCAGGATCTCGAATTCACCGTCGAGCAAGGCAAGCTGTGGATGCTGCAGACGCGCAATGGCAAGCGCACCGGGCAGGCCGCGTTGCGCATCGCCGTCGAACTGGCGCAGGAGAAATTGATAACAAAAGAGGAAGCGGTGGCCCGCGTCGATCCGGCGGCGCTGGAGCAGCTGTTGCATCCGACCATCGATCCCAAAGCCGAGCGCAAGATCCTCGCCACAGGCCTGCCGGCTTCCCCCGGCGCGGCAAGCGGCGAGATCGTGTTCTCCTCGGAAGAGGCGGAGCTGCTCAAAAGCCAGGGCCGCAAGGTCATTCTGGTGCGCGTCGAGACCTCGCCGGAGGATATCCACGGCATGCACGCTGCCGAAGGAATTTTGACGACGCGCGGCGGCATGACCTCGCATGCCGCGGTGGTCGCGCGCGGCATGGGCAAGCCCTGCGTCTCTGGCGCGGGCTCCTTGCGCGTCGATTATCGCGCGCAGACCATGACGGCGGGCGGCACCACGCTGAAGAAAGGCGACACGCTCACCATCGACGGCTCGACCGGCCAGGTGCTCCTCGGCAAAGTGGCGATGCTGGAGCCAGCGCTCGCCGGCGAATTCGCCACCGTGATGCAATGGGCCGACGGCGTGCGCAAACTTAAAGTTCGCGCCAATGCCGATACGCCGGCCGACGCCCGCGCCGCGATCAAATTCGGCGCCGAGGGCATCGGGCTCTGCCGCACCGAGCATATGTTCTTCGACGAGGATCGCATCCGCGCGGTGCGCGAGATGATTTTAGCCGGCGACGAAAAAGCCCGCCGCGCCGCGCTGGCGAAACTATTGCCGATGCAGCGCGCCGATTTCGTCGACCTGTTCAAGATCATGGGCGGGCTGCCGGTGACGATCCGGCTCCTCGATCCGCCGCTGCACGAATTCCTGCCGCACAGCGACGAGGAGATCGCAGAGGTGGCGGCGGCGATGGGCGCCGATCCGCAAAAGCTCGCCGATCGCGCGCGGGAACTGCACGAATTCAATCCCATGCTCGGCTTCCGCGGCTGCCGGCTCGCCATTGCCTATCCGGAGATCGCGGAAATGCAGGCGCGCGCGATATTCGAGGCCGCGGTCGAGGCCGAGCGCGAAACCGGCAAGCCGGTGGCGCCGGAAATCATGGTGCCGCTGATCGCCACCAAGATCGAGCTCGATCTGGTCAAGGAGCGCATAGACGCCACGGCGAAGACCGTCGCGTCGGAGACCAAGAGCAAGCTTCATTATCAGGTCGGCACCATGATCGAACTTCCGCGCGCGGCGCTGAAAGCTGGCGAGATCGCCGAGACCGCGGAGTTCTTCTCGTTCGGCACCAACGATCTGACGCAGACCGCTTTCGGCATCAGCCGCGACGACGCCGCAAGCTTTCTCGGCATTTATACGGCGAAGGGCATTCTGCCGGCCGATCCATTCGTCTCGCTCGATCGCGACGGCGTCGGCGAACTGATCCGCATCGCCGCCGAACGCGGCCGCAAGGTGCGGCCGAAGCTCAAGCTCGGCATTTGCGGCGAGCACGGCGGCGATCCCGCTTCGGTTGCATTCTGCCATGAAGTGAATCTCGACTACGTGTCATGCTCGCCGTTCCGCGTGCCGATCGCACGGCTCGCCGCCGCGCAGGCCGCGCTCGGCAAGGGCGCGACGGTGGATGGGTGATGGAACTGCAAAGTTCCATCGCGAACGTCGCATTGTGGTTCGCGAACGTCGCATCGTGGTTAATGAACTTCTAAAATTTTACGCGCGATTATCGTGCGCATGGAACCCGCGCAACTTTGCCGTAACGATGATTGCGACATCGCGCCACGAATCTCGCGCGGGCACGCACGATTAACATCTTCGCAACGTTAACCCGACAATAAATAACCCCGTCGCATTCGAGCCACTGCGGTGGCGTTTCCATAAGCGTGTACGCGTTGCGTTGCGCGTGTTGGCGTAGGGGTAGTTGTGGCGTCGCGTGGTGGGGTGTCGCGTAGCCGTGTGTTGAGCGCGTCGTGTTCGGCGCGCTTTTGGTTCAGCACATTCTGCATCGCCTTGATGCCGACGTCGGTCGGTTATCAGGATCTCGCGTCACTCGTGGCGCACGAGCGCGGCGCCTCGACCGGCTGGCATCTGATCGCTTCGCCGCTCGGCACCGTGCAAGCGGCAACCTTCAACTACACGCGGCCGATCGGCACGACGATCGGGGGAACGACCGGCCTGATCAACGTCAATTTCGATCCGCGCACGCTCGACACTTACGCCTGGAAGATCGACGAGCCGATCACCGTGCAGCACGCGCGGCAGATCGAATATCCGAGCGTCAACCGCGCGCATAAAGGCGACCGGCTGCCGGTGAGCAATGCCGCGCCGGCGCCCGTCACTCCGGCGAGCCTGCCGCAATTGCCGCCGATCGGCGCGCCGGCTTCATCGCCCGTCTCGCCGACGGCTCAGCCGGCGCCGTCGCCGGCCGTGACGCCGCCCGTCAAAACCGAGCAACGCGCCGACGGCAACGCCGCCGCGCCGCTCATCGTGCAGACGGATATCCATCGCGACGTCTCGACTGCCCTGGCACCCGCGCCCGACTATGGCGATGACGATCTGATCGTGCGCGACCGCCCGCCCGACGCCGCATCTTTCGCCGGCGACGAGGACTCGTCTTCTGCGGCGGAATTGTCGTTCCTCGACGACGATGCTGCCGACCACAGCACCGCGATCTATTTCGGCACCGGCGTCATGGGTTCACGCCAGGGCCTGCAGAGCTGGGCGCCCGGAGCTGCGCCCATTCTGGCGCCGCCGTCCGACGATTCCGGCATAAAGCTTTCGGCGCTTGAAGGCGCCGATTACTCAGCGGAGGAGGGCGGCGAGTTCGATCGCCGGCAAGGACGACGCCAGCCGTTTGGAGAGCCCGGCGCAGCGTCTTGGGCTCGAAGGCGACGGGCGCGCCCACGCTGAGAAATGCCTAAGCGAAGCAATCTATTTCGAGGCGCGCGGCGAACCCTATAAGGGCCAGGAGGCCGTCGCCCAGGTCGTCATGAACCGCGTTTTCTCGGGTTACTATCCGCACGACGTCTGCGGCGTCGTGTTTCAGAACAAGAACCATCATCTGGCTTGCCAATTCACCTTCGCTTGCGAAGGCAAGGATCTGAGCCGCATCGATGAGCCGGATATGTGGGATCAAGCCAAAGAGATCGCCAAAGACGAACTCGACGGCAAAATCTGGCTCGCTGACATCGGCCACGCCACGCATTATCACGCGTATTGGGTGCACCCGAGCTGGGTGCACGAAATGGTGAGATTGTACCGGCTCGGCGTCCACACCTTCTATCGGCCGCGCGCCTGGGGCGACGACGAGCCGACCTGGAGTCCGGCCGCCGTCAAGGACGAGACCGAAGCCGAAAAGCCGCAGGCCGCCGCAACGAGCGCCGCGGCTCCGGCGGCCGTGACGCCAAGTCCGGAGCCGGCGGCTAAGGGCCCGCAGGCCGTCGCCTTGCCTGCTGACGGCAAGGGCGTGCAGACCGCGAAGCTCTGAAACCTACATCTCGATATCCAGACCGACGTCGAGATTGGTCACTGAGTGGGTGAGCGCGCCCGACGACAAATAATCGACGCCGGTTTCGGCGATCGCCGCTGCGCTTTCGAGCGTGATGCCGCCGGAGGCTTCTATGACGAGGCGGCCGGCGACCAAGGCGACCGCTTTGCGCATCGCGTCGAGATCGAAATTGTCGATCAGCACCACATCGGCCAGCCCGACGTCGAGCACTTCCTTGAGCTGATCGAGTAAATCGACCTCGATCTCGATTTTCACGAGATGACCGGCGGCGGCCTTGGCGCGCTTGAGCACGGCGGCGATGCCGCCGGCCACCGCGATGTGGTTGTCCTTGATCAGCATCGCATCGTCGAGGCCGAAGCGGTGATTGAAGCCGCCGCCGCAGCGCACCGCATATTTCTCCAGCGCTCGCAATCCCGGCGTGGTCTTACGCGTGCAGATGACGCGCGCCTTGGTGTGCGCGATGCGACGCACGAATTCCGCGGTCGCGGTGGCGATGCCGGAAAGGTGGCCGAGGAAATTGAGCGCGACACGCTCGGCGCCGAGGATGGCGCGGGCATTGCCGGAAATGGTCAACAGCGTGGTCCTGCCCGCGATCGCCGCGCCGTCGCGCGCGTGCGGGACGATCTCGATGTCAGGCTCCAGCCGCTTGAACGAGGCTGCCACCAGCGGCAGCCCGGCGATCACCCCGGATTGGCGCGTGTTGAGCATGGCGCGGCCCGGCGCATCCTCGGGCACCGTCGCGATCGAGGTGATATCTCCGGCGCGGCCGAGATCTTCCTCGAGCGCGCGCGTTACCGCCGCTTCGATCTCGAGCGGGGACAGAAAGGCGTCGGGGCGCAAAAGCGACATGGGGTTGAACTTGGCGGGAGGTTAAACGGGCCAGAAATCCATAAGCGCAGCCGATAGCTATGGCAAACGGGGCTTTATTCCATGCGGTCCGGCGAAGATCAGCTATGCGCCGGGTGATCCGGCCGGCCGTATTTTCGGTTGGGCGATCCGCAGTATGGCTCTATGGTAAGGGGCTATTTTAAATCGTTGCATTGCTGGGACGATATGAGGACCACTTCACAGCCAATCGGCAACTGGCGCACGCCGTCGCTGGTCATCGGCTCCGGCTGTCTCATCGCGATCATCGCGTTTGGACCGCGCTCGACGCTCGGATTCTTTCTCACGCCGATGTCGACCGCGCATCATTGGGGCCGCGATGTCTTCGCCTTTGCGCTCGCGCTGCAGAATTTGCTGTGGGGCATCGGCCAGCCGCTTGGCGGTATCATCGCCGACCGTTTCGGCACCGTCCGCGTGCTGTGCGCCGGCGCGCTGCTCTACGCTCTGGGGCTGGCGCTGATGGCCCATTCGACCAGCGCACCGCTACTCGATACCTCCGCCGGCGTACTGGTCGGCTTCGGCCTTGCCGGCTGCTCGTTTCCCGTGGTTCTGGCGGCGTTCGGCAAGATCGTGCCGCCGCAATGGCGTTCGCGCGCCTTTGGTTTCGGCACCGCAGCCGGCTCGTTCGGACAATTTCTCTATTCGCCGGTTGCGGTCGGGTTGATGGATACGTTCGGCTGGCAGCAGACGCTCCTGATCTTCGCCGTGAGCATGCTCACCGTGCTGCCGGTGTCGTTCGCTTTGGCGACGCCGCCTTCGGCTCACGCGCATGAGGGCGAAGCGCAGTCGCTCCGGCATGCGCTGTCGGAAGCTTTCGCTCACCGCTCCTATGTCTTGCTGGTGCTCGGCTTCTTCACCTGCGGTTTTCAGCTGCAATTCATCACCGTGCACATGCCGTCTTATCTGATCGACCGCGGGCTCTCCGCGGAAGTCGGCGGCTGGACCATCGCCACTATCGGGCTGTTCAACATCATCGGCTCGGTATTCGCCGGCTGGCTCGGCGATCGCATGCCGAAGCGCTATCTGCTGTCGATCATCTATTTTGCGCGCGCCGCGGCGATCTTTGCCTTCATCTCATTTCCCGTCACACCAGTCACCTGCATTACCTTCGGCGCGGTGATGGGCTTCATGTGGCTCTCCACGGTGCCACCGACCAACGGCATCATAGCGCTGATGTTCGGCACGCGCTGGCTGGCGACGCTGGCAGGCTTCGCCTTTTTCAGCCATCAGGTTGGCGGCTTCCTCGGCGTCTGGCTCGGCGGCCTCGTGTTCGACCGCACCGGCTCGTATAATGCCGTGTGGTATCTGGCGATCCTGTTCGGCGTGCTTTCGGCGCTGATCAATATGCCGATCGTGGAAAAGCCGGTGCCGCGCATGGCCTTGGTGCCTGCGGAATAAATTCCGCCGCGTCGGCCGGCGAGATGTTGCCGTTCCTTGAACCGCTACGCCTAGCCATGACAGATTAGCGGTCGGGAGTAACGCCATGAGCACGTTGAAGGCCATCGTCATCGACAAGTCGGGGGCCTGCCAGACTGTGCGGCTCACCGATTTCGACGACAAGGATCTCATGGACGGCGACGTCACCGTCCGGGTCGAATATTCGACGGTCAACTACAAAGACGGCCTCGCGATCACCGGCAAGGCGCCAGTGGTGCGCCGCTTCCCGATGATCGCCGGCGTCGATCTCGCCGGCACGGTGGAGTCCTCGTCGCATCCGAACTGGAAGCCGGGCGACAAGGTCATCCTCAATGGCTGGGGTATCGGTGAGACCCATCTCGGCGCTTACTCGGACAAGGCGCGCGTAAAGGGCGACTGGTTGGTGCGGCTGCCGGCGAGCATGACGACGCACGACGCCATGGCGATCGGCACCGCCGGCTATACCGCGATGCTCTCGATCATGGCGCTGGAACGGGCCGGACTCGAGCCGTCGCGCGGTCCGATGATCGTGACCGGGGCCGCTGGCGGCGTTGGCTCGGTGGCCATCGCGCTTTTTGCCAAGCTCGGCTACAGCGTGATCGCCTCGACGGGCCGGCCGGAGGACGCCGATTACCTCAAGGGGCTCGGCGCCACCGAAGTGATCGAGCGCAAGGAATTGACCGCTCCGCCGCGCCCGCTCGGCAAAGAGCGTTGGGCCGGCGGCGTCGATGTAGTCGGCTCGACCACGCTCGCCAATGTACTGTCGATGACGCGTTATGGCGGCGCGGTCGCCGCCTGCGGACTTGCCGGGGGGATGGACTTGCCGACCACGGTCGCCCCGTTCATTCTACGCGGCGTGTCGCTTCTGGGCATCGACTCCGTGATGTGTCCGCTGCCGCTACGACAAGAAGCCTGGCGCCGCCTCGAGACCGATCTCGACCCGGCAATGATCGAGGCGATGACCAGCGAAATCGGACTCGCCGACGTTATTGCCGCCGGCCAGAGTATCGTTGAGGGAAGGGTGCGCGGACGCATTGTGGTAAAAATCGGGTAAAGGCAGCGGATTTTGCGTGCAAATTTCGACTGATCTTGCGAGGGCGCTATGGTAAGGGGACGGTTAAGAAGTCTTGTTAACATCGTCCTATTAGCGGGAGTGGAGTTGTCGATGTTGCGGCGCGTAGTTGTTGTCTGTGCGTGCGTTTTGGGGGTCGGACTATTCGCCACAAGTCTGGCGTTGGCCGAGGATCTCAATCCGGATCAGGCCCGCGCTTTCGTCGTGGGCAAGCTGTTCGCCTATACGTGCTTTGAAGGCACCGCCGGCAGCGGCCGCATTTTCGCCGACGGCTCGGTCGTCGGCACCATCAAATTTCGCGGGCAGGGCGAGACCCGGTTCGCAACCTTGCCGGCGGGAACGATAAAGGTGGACGGCACCTCGATGTGCGCCCATCTGCCGGGCCTTCCGATCACCCCGTGCTTTAGGGTGCAGAAGCTCAACTATCGCAGCTTCCGCGGCTCGGTCTCCGGACTAGGCTTTGCCTATTGCGATTTCTATCAGCGCAATCCGCGTACCGAACTCCTCACCAAGCGTGTCGACGAACCGCGGCCGGCGGCGACGCCGGTTGCCAATTCGCGCCCGGTGCTGCGGCCGTCCTTGGCGGAATAGCGTTCGTCACTCGAGATCGAGCCGGAACGGCATCGCCTCGGCGGCAAGAGCGCCGCGGCCGATGGTTTCGATCGCGGCAATCATGCGGCCTTCGCGACCCAGCAACTTATCCGCCAGCGAGACGATACGGATGTTCGGAGTCGCGGTGGGCGAGGCGCGGCGCAGCGCCCGCGCGATGTCGTGTTCGCCGCGCTGCGGGTTGAGCGTGCAAACTGCGGTGTACGCGCTCGCGGTCGAGCGGCTGATGCCGGCGAAGCAGTGCACCACGAGCGGCGCGCGGCGATCCCACCCGCGCACGAAACTGATCAGCTCGGCAACATGCTCTTCGCCCGGCGCGATATAGCCGTCGAGCGGCGCGGCAATGTCGTGCAGCCGCAGCCACAGATGGTTTTCCGGCGCGATCGAGGTCGGGCGCTCGACGCGCGCCTCGTCGCCGAGCAGCGACACGATGTGGCGCGCACCGGTGTCCTCGACGGTTTCATGCAGACGCGACAGTGAGCAAACGTGAATCATGGAATCAAAAGGATGCCCGTTGTTCTCTTCATATAGGTATTCGCGCGGCGCAAGTGTGACGTGCTTGTTTACTCGGCGATAAGCTTCTTGAACCGTTCTTGGTAACGCGCCTGCGCGGCCTCGGCGGGCCAGGGCTTTAGGTAATCGCGCTCGAGCGCCGCCGAAAACACCGGGGGCCGACCGAAGAAGCGCCGCGCCTCGGCGGCCTCGAAGCCGGCAAGTCGCGTCGCCTCGAGGTAGGCGGCCTGGCGGTCGGCGGCCTTGATCAGGACCTCGGTCTCCGGAGACGACTGTGCCGGCAGGCCGAAGCGTAAATGGATCGCGGTGAGAAGCCGGCGTTCGACCGCCTTATAGGCATCGCCGATCACCGCCTTGAACGGCGAGATCATGTCGCCGATCACGTATTCCGGCGCGTCGTGCAGCAGCACCGCAAGCCGGCGGCTGCGATCGAGGCGCGGCACCCGCGCCCGCGCCAAAGCCTCGACCAAAAGACAATGCTGCGCGACCGAATAAATATGCGCGCCGGCGGTCTGCCCGTTCCAGCGCGCCACGCGCGCGAGCCCGTGCGCGATATCCTCCATCTCGATATCGAGCGGGGAAGGGTCGAGCAAATCGAGTCGCCGCCCCGACAGCATGCGCTGCCAGGCGCGTACGCCGTGCATCGCAGCTTTCTTATTTGGAGATTTTTTCAACGGCCTCATGGCGAAAGCAGGTAATGAGATGGTCGTTGACCATGCCGACCGCCTGCATGAAGGCGTAGACGACGGTCGGGCCGCAAAATTTGAAGCCGCGCTGCGCCAGCTCTTTGGACAGCGCGCGCGAGATCGCGGTCTCGGCGGGCACCTGTCCCTTGGTGCGGTAGTGGTTCACCTTGGGCCGGCCGTCGACGAAATCCCACAGGAGCTTGGAAAAGCCGGGGCCTTTGTCCATGACCTCGAGCCAGGCGCGCGCCGAGAGCACTGCGCCTTCGATTTTGGCGCGATTGCGCACGATGCCGGCGTCGCCCATCAGCTTTTCGATTTTAACGGGCCTGTAGCGCGCGATTTTCTCCGGCACAAAGCTGTCGAAGGCGCGGCGGAAATTTTCCCGCTTGCGCAATATTGTGATCCACGACAGGCCGGCCTGAAAGCCGTCGAGCACCAGCTTTTCATAGAGCGCGCGGTCGTCGTATTCCGGCACGCCCCATTCGTCATCGTGATAGGCGAT
Source organism: uncultured Alphaproteobacteria bacterium (assembly GCA_963731805.1). Classification (GTDB taxonomy): domain Bacteria; phylum Pseudomonadota; class Alphaproteobacteria; order Rhizobiales; family Xanthobacteraceae; genus BOG-931. The sequence goes on along the minus strand of CAVSWY010000013.1, from coordinate 84,136 downwards.
GTAGAGCGGATCGTCCTTGGGCCATGGGCAACGCACCAAGCCCGGATCGTGCGCGTGCGCGCTCATTCGGCGGCCTTGCTGTCGCCGGGGAAGGCAAAGCGCGCCCAGTCCGGTCTGACCAGCGCGATCGACACGCCGCCGGCGGTAAGCGAGCCGCCTTGCGCCATCGCTTCGGCCACGCGGTCGAGGCGGACGAGCGCAATGCCGCGGCCGCCGGCGGCCGAGCCCATGGTGCCAATCTGGCGCTCGCCGGCCGTGATCACGGTACCGGCTTCCGGTGTGGCGCCGTCGTAGCGGATCGGAACGGCACGTGTGCGCGCGGTGCCGCGATGCTCCATCCGCGACACGACCTCCTGGCCGACGTAGCAGCCCTTGGCGAAATCGACGCCGCCGAGCTGGTCCATGTCGGTTTCGTGCGGAAATGCATCGCCGTAGCCGAAATCGACGCCGCCTTGGGGCACGCCGAGCGCGATGCGATGTGCCTGGTAGTCGTTTGCCGCAACAACTACGGCGCCGAGCTCGGCCGCTGCCACGGCGGCAAGGTGCGGCGGGATCATCATGCGCTGCCCGAGCGCCGGCAGGCGCGGGTCCGTGTAGCACAGGCCGTATTTGGTGACGCCGCTGCCGTCCCAAACGGCGAGCACGCCGAGCGTTTCCAACAAGTCCTCGATTATCACCTTGGCGCGCAATTTGTAGAGATTGAGTTTTGCGACGAGCGTCGCGACGAGCGCGCGCGGGGTGTCGAGAAAGAAGCCGCCGCCGGCTGCCGCGGGCGCTTCGACCACGATGAAATCCGCGATGATTTTACCTTGCGGCGTCAACAAAGCGCAGAACCGGGCCCCGCCCGGCGCGAGCTTAAGCATGTCGGCGGTGACCATGCCGTGGAGGAAGTTCCGCGCACCGTCGCCGGCTACTTTAACGACGCCGCGGTCCGGGAGCAGGGCGGCCTTCATGCGATCCAGGGTCTCATCGGGTGAAGCCTTGTTGCGCTCCTGCCTAAGCCCGTGGCGCCATCATCGCAAGGTCATTCTCGGTGCCATTCTTGCAACTATCTGAAAACAGAGACATCCGATGGAATTGGCCCCCAGCCCCGGTGTTTTGTTTGCTGCGGGCGCGGCGGAGCGGGAACGACAATCCGGAACTGAGAGTTAGATTGCCCGGTGGCGTAAATCTGGAGCTGACGGTCCCGGGGGCCCATGACCAACGACCTCTTGTTCGTACGGGCACTATTGGTGTCGCGGGAGGCGGGCCTTTGCGGCCTATTCCGGCACGCCGCGGCATCGTCGCCGGTGCCACTCTAAATTGTCGAGGCCGCTGATGCAACCGCAGCCGCCAATGCGCTTGGTGCCGGCGTGGATCTCATTTTTCTGGACGGCGATTTGCCGAAGGCGGAAGTTGCGCAAGTGCTCTCGGCGCTACCGGCGGGGGGGCAAACCGCCGTTCTCCATCCTCTTGGGGTCGGCGACGACTGCCGGCAAGGTGTTCGGGACCGACGGGCTTGCCGTCAGACCGTCGCGAGTCGCGGCAGTGCAGGCGCTGGTCGATCGCTCGGTGCGCATGCGGGTGCCGAGCCGCGCATTGGTGGTCGATGACTCAGCGACCATGCGCTCGATTGTCCGCAAAACGCTTGCGGCGACGCGTTTCCAGTTTCATGTGACCGAGGCGAGCGAGGGCCTTGTCGCGCTCAAAATGGTGCGCGAGGGCGAGTTCCACGTCGTCTTTCTCGATTACAATATGCTGGACTTTTCCGGGCTCGAGACGCTCGCAGAGTTCAAGCGCGAGAAGCGGTCTGTCAGCGTGGTGCTGATATCGTCGACCCAGGACGAGACTGTCGCCGAGCGGGCGCGTGCCGAGGGCGCGAGTTTTCTCAAAAAACCGTTTTTCCCGATCGATATCGAGAACGCGCTATGCGGCTTTTACGGACTGCGCGCGCTCAATCCGAAGCGGGAGTGAACTGCGTTCTTATTGCCGCGACAGATCGACGGAAAATTCGCCGTTGCGAATGCGGGCCCCGAAATTCTCGGTAAAGCGGGCGGTCGCTTCCTCGCCATAAGTCGAGATCAGCTCGGCCAGTGCCAGAAACAGCGCGGTCTGCGCCAGGCAGTCGCCGTCTATGCCGTCGTGGGCAGCCTCGGTCCAGGCCTCCTGAAGAAAAGCGAGCGCTCGCCGCTTCTGTTCGTGCTCGGCCAAGGCCTCGCGGGGCGCAAGATTTTGCGTCGCCATTCTCATTGCTGTCACGCTGTCGCCGCCTAGCGGCGTCCCTACCCAAGCCGCGAGGTTAGCACGGCATGTCCGGGCTTTTCAGGGCGAAGTTTAAGGCAGGGTTAATGGCCGCGGCGCCGGCTTTTCCGCGCTAATTGGCGTAGCGTGCAGTGATATCCCGGGCGATCTTGGCGCCCTCTTGCAGGTAACGGTGGATAACCACGTCGGCCGCCGGCGTGCAGGTCCGGTAGCTTTCTTGGAAACCGCGATAGCCCCGATTGAAGCTGGCCACCATTTCGTCGTGGCGGTTACCGGTGGGCGCCTCGGCATCGATCAGCGCCTGCGCCTCGCTCCGCCATTTCTGGCCGTCATTGAAATTGCAGAGGCCGCGCAGGAAATGCAGCGCGCCAAGGATTTCCGACAGACGCTCCAGGTCGGGATCGTAGGGTGCCGGCTGGTCTTGCACGGGAGGCGGCGGCGGGCCGGCCGGCTGGTATGGAGGTGCCGGCGCGGTGGGTTTTGCCTGAGCCGGCCTTGAAGCCGGCGGCGCGAGCGGGGCGCCCCAGAACTGCGCGCGCGCCGGCGCGGCAATCCCGAGCGCGAGCGATGCTGCAAGCAAAATTCGAAACATCGACATGATCGGGAAGATAGGTGCCGGGCGATGCCTACGGCAAGCACCACAACGCGGCAGGGTTGAGGCAGGCACTAGCCGCTCCGGCCGAGCCGCTCACTTGCGGCGGCGACGATCGCCGCCAAGCCTTCGGTCGTGTTGAGCCCGGCAACCTCCTCCGGCAGGCGCCAATGCGCCTCGGCCAATTCCTCGTTGAGCGAAATCTCGCCGCCGATAAACCGCGCGGCAAACGGCAGAATGACGAAATGCCGTTCGACCAGGCCACCGGCGTCGCGCGCGATCGCCTGACGGAAGCCGACCAGCGCCACCGGCTCGATCTCGAGCGCGGTTTCCTCGCGGATCTCGCGGACCACCGCCTGCTCCAGCGTTTCGCCGAGCTCGACGCCGCCGCCCGGCAAAGTATAGAGGCCGTGCACGGGCGGCCGCGCCCGGCGCACGATCAGCACCCGGCCGTCACGAAAGACAGCCGCGCTGACCGCCAAATAAGGCCGCGTTGGATAAATGCGCGCGCTGTCCGCGTCGCTCATTAAGTTCGGCTCCGTTTCGTCCTATATCTCTGCATAGCATGTGCGGACGCTATGTCATCATCTCGACACCGGAGGCGATCCGGGCACTGTTCGGCTATCACGAGCAGCCGAATTTTCCACCGCGCTATAATGTGGCGCCAACGCAGCCGATCCCGATTGTGCGGCTTGTCGACGACAAGCGCTCCTTCGCGCTGATGCGCTGGGGCTTGCTGCCGTCCTGGGTGAAGGACCCCAAGACCTTTCCGCTCCTGATCAATGCGCGCGGTGAGTCCGTGCTGGAGAAGCCGGCGTTTCGCAACGCCATCCGGCGTCGGCGCTGCCTGATTCCGACCGATGGCTTCTATGAATGGCAGGCGGCCCAGGCGGGTGGTCCGAAGCGGCCCTATTTCGTGCGGGCCAAGAGAGACGCCGAAGGCCGCGTTCCGCCGCTTGCTTTCGCCGGTTTATACGAGACCTGGACCGGACCGAACGGCGAAGAGCTCGACACAGCCGCCATCGTCACCACTGCCGCGAACCGCACGCTCACCGCGATCCACGACCGCATGCCGGTCTTTGTGCCGAAGGCCGCTTTCGACCTGTGGCTTGATTGCGCCAATGTCGAAGCCGACGTCGCCGCCGCGTTGATCCGCCCCGCCGCCGACGATTTGCTGGAGGCTTACGAAATCTCCACCGCCGTCAATCGCGTCGCCAACGATTCCGAGGCGCTGCTTCAACCCGCGTCAGCCGCGCCTGCGGCGCCGAAGCAATCGGCCGAGACAAAGGCTAAACCGGCCAGGACAAAAAAGCCGAAAGCGCCGGACGATCAGGCATCGCTGTTTTAAGCGCGCCAGAATGGCCGCTGCGACCGATTGCGTGCCTCATATCCAGTGATTCCGAGGTCGGCTGCGGCGCGATGGTCGCTCACCGCATAGTCGAGCAGCTCTTGGCGTTGGCTTCCAAAAATGATCTGCGGCGATCATTTCCGCGGTCATCTCTTTGGTGCCCGATAACAGACGACACGGCGATCTCGCAGTGGCGGCGACGATGGCAAGCATTCGAGCAGTCCGAAATATCACACATGCACGCAAAAGTAGGGGCGCTGCCATGCACGCTTAAAGCCGCATCGCTTGCATCATGGGCGAACCTGCCGCATGGAACATGCCGGATGAACGAACGTATAGGAGACGTTCGAAAAATAGAGTATGGGACCGTCCCGGGTGGGACAGCGGGGCTTGGCCAGCGAGCCGGGCCTGTCGCCAAAAAGAGTCGATCAGGGAGATGAAAATGTCGACAGCAACCGCGCCGCTGCGTTGCACCGCGGCTTTTCTTATCGTGGTGGGAGCTGCGGCCGCCGTTGCGGTAGCGCCGGCGGTTAGCCGGGCACAGACCGCCGGTGCACAGACTACGATCAAAGCAACGGAACTCGAACCGACGCCCGATCCGTCGCTGTCTTTCAACAGCATGGCCGATGCGATGGGCGTGTTCGGCAAATATGGCCTTAAGCTCGAACCGGGGCCCAAGCTCGGCGGCGGCGGGCCGGCGCGCGTTCAGGCGATCGTGACCGGCAATTCCGACGTCGCAACCAGCGACCTCATTTCGGTGATGGGCGGTATCTATTCGGGCGCCAAGATCAAAATTCTGATGGTGATGACGCCTTACGGCGACGAGGAGGTGTGGGGACAGGACAAATACAAGACGCTCAAGGACGCCGAGGGACAGAGTTGGGGCGTGGCGAGCCTTGGCGGCGCCCAGCGGTTCAACGCCCAGATGACGGCGGAGGGCATGGGATTTAAGCCCGACGCGTTCCAATGGATCGCCATTTCCGGCACCGATGCGGCGCGCCTTGAGGCGCTCGACACCGGCCGCACGCAATTGACGAATCTCTCGCATCTCGGCGCCGCGCTGGCGGAAGCCAAGGGATTCACCAAGCAGGTCCACGTTATCGTTCAGCACTCTGCGAAATACACCCCGCCGATGCCGCGGCTGGTGGTGGTGGCCCAGGCGGACTGGCTGAAGTCGCACCAGGACGAAGCCACGCGCTATGTCGAACTGATGCTCGACGCCAATCGTCAGTGGCAAGACAATGCCAATTCATGGATCGACGCCGCCAAGAAAATCTATCCGGAAGCGGGCCTGAACGACGAGCAGCTCCACGCGGCGTGGCAATTGTTCCGCGACGGCGGCTATTTCTCGCTCAACGGCGGCGTCAATTATGCGGCCACGCAGAAGATCATGGACCTGTTCTTCAAGCTCCGCAGCGAAAGTCCCAACCAGTATTTGTCGAAGCCGGCTGACCTTTACGACACCGGTCCGCTGCAAGCCGCGCTTGACAAGATGGGTGTCGTCAAGGGCACTCCGGATCTGCCGGACGTTCCGGATTGGGACGGCGCCAAGGCTGCGGACGCGAAGTAGGCCGTGGCCGGGTGAGCCGGCGATCGACAGACACAAAACGCCGGTTCGAGTCGGTAAGATGCCTGAGCTTGATTTCGTCAACGTCTGCAAGAGCTATAAAAGCCCGACGGGCGAAAACCTGCTGGCGCTTGCCGATTTCAGCCTCAAGGTTGACGGCGGACGCTTTGTCAGCGTGGTCGGGCCGAGCGGTTGCGGCAAGACCACGCTGCTACGGATGGCGGCCGGACTTGTTCCGTGGGACGGCGGCGAAATCCGCCTCGACGGCGACGAGCTGACGGGTCCCAGCCCGAAAATGTCGATGGTGTTCCAGGCCATCGGGCTGATGCCGTGGAAGAACGTCCAAAGCAACGTGGCGCTGGGTATCCAGCTCCAGGCCCATCGCCGCAAACTCACCGCGGAAGAGACCGATCTGGTCAGCGCCACGCTGGCGATGGTCGGGCTCAAAGGTTTCGAGCATTATTATCCGCATCAGCTTTCCGGCGGCATGCAACAACGTGTCGGACTGGCGCGGGCGCTGGTGCGGCATCCTGAGATCCTGTTGATGGATGAGCCGTTCGGCGCGCTCGATGCGCAGACCCGCGCCGTGCTGCAGGACGAGCTTCTCAGCCTGTGGGGACGTGTAAAAAGCACAGTGCTGTTCATCACCCACGATCTCGACGAGGCGATTTATCTTTCCGACCTCGTCGTCATCATGGGACGCCGTCCCGGGCGCATCAAACAGGTTCTGCAGGTGAAGCTGCCGCGTCCGCGCTACAGCTACGACGCACGCGCCGAGCCGGAATTCGCGCATTTGCGCAGCATCGCCTGGCAAAGCATCAAGGAGGAGCTATGACGCAGTCCGCCGATCGGCTCACGTCCCCCGCCAAGCGCAATGAAAAATCGGCGCTCGCGGCACTGGCCTCGAATCACTACGTTCTTACTGCGCTGTCGGCGATTGCGTTCATCGCGCTTTGGCAAATCGTGAGCATGAACGTGCCGCCGATCATTCTGCCATCGCCGGGGAATGTGGCCGCCGCGTTTGTCGAGCTGACCGCCTCGGGCGAGCTCATTCGCGCTACCGGCCAGACCGTCTGGCCGTTCGCAATCGGGTTAAGCGTCGCATTCGTCGTCGGCACGTCGCTTGGACTGCTGCTCGGCATATTCCGGCCCGCCGCGCGCATCCTCGATCCCTACATTTTCGTATTCTGGTCGATCCCCAACATCGCCTGGCTGCCGTTGTTCATCGCCTGGTTCGGAGTCGGCCAATTGACCCTCATCGTTTTCGTCTTCGTCTCCGCAGTGTTTCCGCAAATGCTCACGGTCGAAGCCGGCGCCAAGGAGGCCGACAGTTTTCTGGTCGAGGTCGTTCGCTCGCTCGGCGGCACCAAGAGCGAAATTCTGCACATCGTGGTGCTACCGGCGGCGCTGCCCTACATCTTTGCCGGCCTGCGCGTCGCCGTCGGCCGCGCATTAGTCGGCATCATCGTCGGGCAATTGCTGATCGTAGCGACCGGCATCGGCTACATGTTCCAATTCTACGGTGAGACGCTTTCGCTCGCCAAATATTTCGCGCCTTTGATCGTGATCGCGGCGCTGGCGGTCGCGCTCAATCGCGCCGTGAACTGGGCCGAGCACGTCCTGATCCCATGGAAGCCGCGCGCTTTCAGCTGAGTTTTCTCCGTCCGGCTTTCTCGCCGGTTTCCGCCGTCGTCTGCGCCGTCAGGCCAATGATGACCGCCGCGATCACGTTGGCGGCGATGCTGCTGGCGAGGATCGGCAGCGTATAGCTGCCGGTGCGATAGGCCACCCGAATTGCTACGGTCGCGACCGAAGTATCGGCAAGCCGGGCCGCAATGCTAAATAGCCGCCAAAGCCAGGGAGGACGTCATGACGGGGATCGGATTCACGCGACGCATGCTGTTGACGGCGATAGCGGCCGCGCCGGTGGCCGGCCGGGCGAGGGCCCAGAGCGTTTGGCCGGACCGGCCGGTGCGAGTGATCGTGCCTTATCCGCCGGCCGGCGGCGCCGACACCACTGCGCGGATCGTCTATGCGGCGTTGAGCGAGCAATTCGGCCAGCAATTCGCCATCGAGAACCGCGGCGGCGCCGGCGGTACCATCGGCGAAGAGGTGATCGCCAAAGCTGCGCCCGACGGCTACACGATCCTGCACGACGCCACGGCGTTCTCGGTCAACTCCTCGCTCTATTCCAATCTGCCGTTCGACTACCGCAAGGATTTCGATCCAGTCTTTCTGGTCTCGCTGGTGCCGAACATTTTGGTCGTCACGCCGTCCGTGCCAGTGCAGACCGTCGCCGACGTCATCGCTCTCGCTAAGGCGTCTCCCGACGGCATCAATATGGCGTCATCCGGCAACGGCACGCTGCAGCATCTCTGCCTCGAAATGTTCAAGCAGCGCACCGGGCTGAAGATCAATCATGTGCCGTATCGCGGCGGCGGTCCGGCGTTGACCGATGTCATGGCCGGCCAGGTGAAGTTCTTCTTTGCCAATGGCTCGTCGGTGGTCGGCCTGATCAAATCCGGAAAATTGAAAGCCATCGCCAACACTGGCAAAGGCCGGCTCGCCAGCCTGCCGGATATTCCGCCGATTTCCGATACGCTGCCGGGCTTCGAAGCTTTCGAATGGAATGGCGTATTCGTCCCGCACGGCACGCCCACCGGCATCGTGCAGAAGCTCAATGCCGGTCTCAACACGGCAATCATGTCGCCGAAGGTGAAGACCCGCTTCGCCGAGCTCAATGTCCAGTCGCAGCAAAACACGCCGGCTGAGTTCGGCGCCTTCGTCGAAGGGCAGATGCAGCTTTGGAGCCGCGTGGTGAAGGAAGCCAACATCAAGTTGGGATGATGACCGCGCTCTTCGAACCGCCGCATATTGCCGGCTCGGTGCCGCAGCCGAAACGGCCGCGCGTGCCGCCGCCTCCGGGCGCGTGGGATTCGCATTTCCACATTTTCGGGCCGTCCGACAAATTCCCATACGCACCGGGACGCGGCTACACGCCGCCCGATGCGCCGGTCGAGCGGCTGATCGCGCTGCTTGACCATCTCGGTTTTGCCAAGGGTCTCGCGGTGCAAGGCAACGCCCACGGCTACGACAATCGCGTGCTGCTCGACGCCCTGGCGCGCTTTCCGCAGCGGCTGCGCGGCGTCGCCATCACCGATACGCGGATCGAGCCGGACGTGCTGCGCGATTGGCACAAGCTCGGCATGCGCGGACTGCGCTTTCATCTGTTCCCGCACAAATTCGAATACGTGCGCGGCGTTAGCTTCGACGTGTTCGAAGCGTTCCGCACGACGATGGCCGACCTCGGCTGGGTGATGCAGATTTTCTGCGATCATCGCATGCTTGCCGGCGCGGCAAGCTATCTGCGCGAGGTCTCGGGCCAAATGCCGGTGATCGTCGATCATCTCGGCATGGTGCCGGCGAGTGCCGGTGTCGAAGATGCGAATTTCCAGGCTTTGCTAGGGCTCGTCGGCGACGGCCACGTCCACGTCAAGCTATCGACGGTGTACCGGCTGTCGGAGCGGTTTCCGGATTATGCCGACGCCCGGCCGCTGCATGACGCGCTTATCCGCGCCAATCCGGAGCGGCTGATGTGGGGTACTGACTGGCCGCATCCATCGATTGCCGCCGCGGTCATGCCCGACGACGGCCATTTGCTCGACCTGTTACATGATTGGATGCCGGACCAGGAAACGCGCCGTCGCATCCTGGTTGATACGCCGACGCGGCTGTTCGCGACGTAATTCAATGCGGGATCAGGGGTGGTACCCGGCCGACATTACTGCTCGACCAGCGTCCAGCCGCTGAGCTTGATCAGCTTCAGCTTCGTGTTGAGATAGCCCTCGAGCGCGACCACTGCTGCCATGACGCGCGGGAACGGCGACGGACGAAGAATATCCACGAACATGCAATAGCGCAGCTGGTCGGTCTCGTTGGCCGAGAGGTGCAACAGCGTGTCGTCGAAGATGAACAACTTGTTGTCGCGCCAGTAACTGGTCGTGTTTCCGACCGTGATGTAGGCGGACGCGTCCTTGATGTCGTTGACGTTGTACAAAACCCGCAAGGTCGGACGCAGCCAGCCGAAGTGGGGCGACGTGGTGATCTTCTTGTTGAACACGGAAAGCCCGATGGTCTCGATGTATTTCCACGGTTCGCAGAAGCCGGGAACGTTCACGATTGTCTTGCTGTTGATCCCATAACAACGCCAGAACAGCATCATGCGGCGGTGTTCCTTCGACCGTTCCGCGACTTGACCGACGAGACCGGCGTCGTCGGTGACCCGGATCAGCCGCCGCACTTCGTCCTGATAATCCGGCGGCAAATCTTCCAGGCGATAGACGCCCTTATTGACATAGGGCAGCGACAACAGATCGAGCAGAATATTGATGGGCGACAGCATCCAGATCAGGAAGCCGTTGCCTATGAAATAGCGCCGCAGGGTCGACAATTTCAGTCCGGTATTGCGGCTGACATCGTAGGCTCCGCAGAGCGCGTAGAACAACGCGATCTTGGGAAAGAAAAACGCAAACGGAGCGAGCACGCAGAGCGGAAACAGCACCCGCCTGAGAGAAAATCGCCAAACTCTATCGAATAGCGCCCGGCCTCGAAGAGGCTCGCTTAGCGTGGTACTCAAAACTTACCGCCTTTGCAAAAGGAGGAATGCGACTTGGTCGGTGCGGGGTCTTTCGGGCAGTGCCTGAAGCGGGTCCGACCCTAGGTTCTTTGCCGGGCGGTGTCACCCCAAATCGCTTCGCGCGGGTATATTTTGCCCCGTGCATCCGGTTTGGGGCCGGAGCGGAGGACGAGGGGTCGAGTTCCTGGGCATTTGCAAACTCCGCCCCTCCGGTCTGTCTCCGAAAACCGGCCGCGTTGTGGCTGGTCGTGGCTCGGAAGATTGATTTTACAGAGTATTCCCGGGATTAGGTCGAGCGGCCCGGATCTTCCGCAACTCAAACCGCGGCTTTGAACGGGACGTAACGTCCAATAAAGGTTAGCGAACTCCTCACTTTCACCTAAGCTAGGTAAAACCCCACAGTAACAAGTATCTGTCATAGCGGAGGCTCTCGAACGACGACCGGGCGAGCGTCGAGAGCCGTTAATATGACAAAGTGGTTTCAAGCAATTCGACAGAGCACGACCTATCTCGGCGTCGCTGTCATCGTCATCATTTGGGTCGGCATTTATCTGCTCGCCAGCCAGGAGCACGAAAGCGCGTACCAAGACGCAAAGCGTCAGAGTGGCAACATCGCCCGTGTACTGGAAGAATACATCCGCCGCGTCGTTCAGGAATCCGACAGCGCGCTCTTGGAACTGCGACGGGACTACCTGCGAGATCCGCAGAATTTCGACCTTTCAGCCTGGGTCTTGCGCAATAAGGCGCACAATGAGCTGACGGTGCAATTCGGCATCGTCAATGCCGCCGGCTTCGTCACGCAATCAAGTTTCCGGTCGTTGGCGTCGCCGGTCTATGTCGGCGATCGGGCGCCCTTCACGGTGCCGCGCGATGACAAAACGGACGAGCTTTACATCAGCGATCCGATCGTCGGCCATGTGACTAAGCGTCTGACACTCCAATTTGTTCGCCGTTTGAGCAACCCCGACGGCTCGTTTGCCGGGGTAGTGGACAGTTCGCTCGACATCGAGGAGCTGGAGAAGGTCTTCAGCTCGCTCGATCTTGGCAAATCCGGGGTCGTGTCACTGGTCGGTGCTGACGGGATTCTTCTGGCGCGCGGCGGTCAGGATCCGGCGAGCCGCGGGCTGGCCGGGACCTCCATCATTCATTCGCTGCTGTTCAGCCATTTGACGCACAGTTCAACCGATACCTACTGGAATAATTGGCAAAGCCGAGCGAGGTTCGACGGCATCAGCCGGCTGTTGTCTTACCGGAAGCTCGCAGGAATGCCTCTGATCGCCGTCGTGGGCTTGGCCAAGGCCGATATATTCCAGCAGGCCGACGCAATCCTCGGCAAGTACATCCTTGCCGGAACCAGTTTGACCGTCATCGTGTTGATCGTCATGATTTTCGGCGCCGCCCAGCAGGCGCATATCTTGTCCGCAGCGGAAGAGCTGCGCCGTTCCAAGCAGTCGATCGAGCATTCCAATCTCCTGCTGAGTACCGCGCTCAAGAACATGGCGCACGGCCTGTGCATGTTCGATTCCGAGCAACGGCTGGTCGTCTGCAACGAGCGCTACGGCGAAATGTACGGCCTTGGTCCCGGACAGGTCAAACCCGGCGCCGCGCTACGATCGATTCTCGAAGCGCGGGTCCGCGCTGGAATGTCGCCGCAGGATACCGATCAATACATCGAGGCGCGGCTTGGCGAAGTCGCCAAGCGCCAGCCTTATTATGTCGAAAACGTGTTGCGCGACGGTCACACCTACGCGGTCAGCCACCGGCCGATGCCCGACGGCGGTTGGGTCGCCACTCATATCGACATTACCGAGCAGCGTCACGCCGAGCAGGAGCTCGACGAAACCCGGAAGTTTCTGGTCTCGATCATCGAGAACATTCCAGTCTCCGTCGTCGTGAAAGACGCCAAGACGCGCAAATATCTTCTCGTCAACCGCGCGTTCGAAACCATGCTCGGCATACCGCGCAGCGAGATGCTGGATCGCACGTCGTTCGACATTCATCGGCCCAAGGACGCCAAAAGCATCGACGACGCCGACACTGAATCGCTGCAGGACAGCGATCACATCAATTACAAGGAAATCGAGGTCAATACGCCGATGCGTGGGCCGCGCATGCAGTCGACGCGCCGCATGGTCATCAAGAACAACCGGGGCGAGCCCAAATGCATCATCGCCGTCATCGAGGACGTCACCGAACGCAAGAAAGCCGAGCAGCGCATTGCTTTTCTGGCGCACCATGACGCGCTGACCGGACTGGCCAATCGCGCGGCGCTCATCCAGAAAATCGAGGAAGCCGCGGCGCGGCAGCGCCGCCTGCAAGAGCCGTTCACCGTTCTGCTGCTCGACCTCGACCGCTTCAAGCAGGTCAACGATACCCTCGGCCATCCCGCCGGCGACGCGTTGCTGATCGAGGTGGCGACCCGCCTGAAATCGCTGTTGCGCGAGACCGACGTGCTGGCCCGGCTCGGCGGCGACGAATTCGCCGTCATCCAGGCCGGCGAGAGCGACCAGCGCGGGGCCGCCAAGCTCTTGGCGGAGCGTATTATCGAGATGTTGCGCCAGCCTTTCGAGATAGACGGTGGCAATATCAGCATCGGCACCAGCATCGGCATCGCGCTGGCGTTCGAGCACGACACCGACTCCGACGATCTGTTGAAGATGGCGGATCTCGCGCTCTATCGAGCGAAATCCGCCGGTCGCAACGGTTATTGCTTCTTCGATCCTGAGATGAGCGAGATCGCCAGCGCGCGCCAGGAGATCGAAAGCGACTTGCGTCGCGCCGTGCAAAACAACGAGTTTGAACTGCACTACCAGCCGATCGTCGATTCCAAGACGCGCCGCATCTGCAGCGCCGAGGCGCTCGTGCGCTGGCGCCATCCGACCAAGGGCCTGATCCATCCGGATTTGTTTATTCCGCTCGCCGAGGAGACTGGCTTGATCACCCAGATCGGCGCTTGGGTGCTGCGGGCGGCCTGCGCGGAGGCGGCGACATGGCCCGCTGAAGTCAAAGTTGCCGTTAATCTGTCGCTGGTGCAATTCCGCAAAACGAATTTGCCGGGCGTCGTCATGGGCGTGCTGGCCGATACCGGGCTGCCGCCGGAGCGACTGGAACTCGAAATCACCGAGACGGCGCTGATCGAATTGGCGGCGGAATGCCTGCCGGCGCTACGGCAGTTCAAGGCCATGGGTATCACCATTGTGCTCGACGACTTCGGCACTGGCTATTCCTCGCTCAGCCAGCTGGCGATGTTCCCGTTTGATCGAATCAAGATCGACAAGTCGTTCACCCAAAACCTGACCAAGCGCAGCGAGTGCGCCGCGATTATCTCGGCGACGCTTACGCTGGCGTCGAGTCTCGACATCGCGACCACCGCCGAGGGCGTCGAAACGGTGGATCAATATCGGCTGCTGCGCCTCGCCGGCGTGACGTCACTGCAAGGCTATCTGTTCAAGCGTCCGGGGCCGGCCTCGGAGATCGATTTCGGGGCTGTTTACGGCGGCGTGGCGCTCGACAACGCCGCATAGTGGACGCAAGGCAACCGAGAATTCGATCGATTAGTGCGTGGCAAGGCCGAGGATCCGGCGCGCCTCTTGCGGCGTCGCTACGTCGCGGCCGAGGCCTTGCGCGATCTTCATCATGCGCTCGACGAGAACCGCGTTGTTCTTAGCGAGCTCGCCCGGCGCAAAATAGGGATTGTCCTCATAGCCGACGCGGACATGACCGCCGAGCGAGACCGCAAGTGAAAGCAGATCCCATTGCTTTTGCGGGTTCATCACGCTGACATTCCAGATGCAGTTTTTCGGCAGGTGATCGACCATGTAGATCAGCGCCTTTTCGGTCGGCGGCGTCCAGGTGCCGCCGGGCCAGCCGAGAAACAAAGTGGTATAGGCGCTTTCCAGATAGCCCTGCCTGCGCACGAATTCGAGATGCCAGAAGGCGCCGGTGTGAAAGCATTCGACTTCGAGCTTCACTTTATGCTCGATGGCGGCCTTGGCATAAGCGAGCAATTCCTCGACCGGATGAATCGCCATCATGCGCTTGGGCGGAAATTGCGGGTCGGGATTGAAGTATTCGTCATGGGCATTGAACGCGACCGCCATCATGTCGGGGTGGAGCGTCATCAGCTTGACCTTCTCCTCCAGGCGCGCGCTGGCGACGCCGAACTGCATTACCGGATCGGTCTTGGCGAGGATCGCCTCCTGCAGCCGCTTCCAGCCGTCGTGATCGATGCGGGAGACCTGTTTGCCGTCGGCCTGCAGCGATTCTTCCAGGGTGCGGATGCCGTGGATGTGGGCGATCGCGGCGCCGGCCTTGATGCCGTCGATATAGTGTTGCGCCACGCCGGCGATGTCTTCCTGTGGCGGACAATAATGATTGATCGGGTAGGAGGTTCGCGAGTTGCAGGCGACGGTGATGATTAGCTTGTCCATTTTTCTTCGGGGTCCTGCTTGGCAGGGCGAGTGGGCACAGGGCTGTCAATACAATTCCACACTCAGTGCACTGAATCCACAATGTTGAAAGCTGCGGGCACGTGGTGTGAAATGCGGCGGCTCGTGAGTGATTCGGCGTCCTGGGGGCCACGATGCACCGTTCACTCACAACACTGCTTGCAATGGGAAGCTTGTTGACGGGATTTGCCGCTGTGGCGAGCGCCGGTCCGGTTGCGCCGCCTTACTCGAATTTTACCGGCTTCTATATCGGCGGTCTCGCCGGCGGGGCCTGGGGGACCTTCGATACGTCGACGTCCACCGCGGAAGTTGCCGGGCGGCGAAATCAATCCCGGAACCATTGCTGCCTTCAACGCCGCGGGACCGCAGAGCATTAAGCCGGGCTCCTTCATCGGCGTTTCGATGCCGGTTATAATTGGCAAGCCGGCAACTATCTCGCCGGCGTCGAAGGCGATATCGGGTGGCTGCATTTGAGCGGTAGCGCGGTGTCGGGACCGCTTTCGTTCGTGCCGCCGCCGGGAACGTTCACCATCACGTCGAATGCCGATATCGACTGGCTGGCGACGCTGTGCGGCCGCCTCGGTTTCACCAGCGGCAATTGGCTGTTCTATGCCACGGGCGGTGCCGCATTCACGACGCTGCATGCAATTTCCAATTCTCCGAGACTTTCTTTAACAGCGCGGAAACCGCATCGGTCTCCGCCGCGAAGACCGGTTACACCGTCGGCGGTGGCGTCGAGACTTAATCTGTGGCAGCATTGGAGCGTCAAAGCGGAGTATTTGTTTGTCGACTTTGGCAACGTATCGGCATTCGGCATCGACAGCGGCGTACCCTTTCCGTTTTATTCCTTCACGCATACCGTTAATCTGAAACTCAACATCGCGCGGCTCGGGTTGAACTACCACTTCTGATCCATTGTTCGGCAGGAAGTCGAGCGGCCGTCGCCCCGCCAGGTCCAAGGCGTGGGCCGTTGCGCCGCCGCGACCGTGCTTCCAGCGGACGCTGCGCTATGGCAATGTCCGCCGCGCAGTTTTTTCAGGAGACGAAATTGGCCAAGATTCCGCAAGCTTTGCACGAGCACATCGATACTGCCTACCCGGCTAATGTCTGCCTGATCGGCACGGTGCTGCCGAACGGCTTCGCCCAGATCACCCCGCGTGGCAGCGTGATGGTCTTTGACGACGAGCACATCGCGCTGTGGGAGCGCGGCAGGGGGACAACGGCCGGAAACCTCGTCGACGGCACGGCGGTGACCCTATTCATGCGCAAGACGGCATTGCGCGATGCCGGAATGCTGCCGAAGGGCGGCATCTTGCGGCTCTACGGGCGCGCCAAAGTCCACAAATCCGGCCCGGTCTATGACGAGGTCTGGAAGCGTCTGATCGAACCGGAGAAGAAGAACGATCCGGACAAGAAAGGCTATGCCGTCCTCGTGGCGATCGAGCGTGCCGAGGATCTGGCGGGCCAACCGCTGGCTTGATCGGACGCCTGACGCGCGGCAGGATCCCGCCGCGCGTGTCTGGCCCAAGCGGAACACCGAACGCTTGGTTTACGATAAGCGCGATAGCACCGCGAAAGCGTGACATTCGCAACGATATTGTGCGGTTTTGGCAGTTCGATCGCGGTCCGTTGATAAAATCAAAACCACCCGCCGCTACATTTTCCGGTCGAGGAAACCGAGAAACTGCGGCAAATTCCGTGAATATTGTCGTTAATCGTCCCGATAGCATCTGCGACGTCGCGATCATTGGCGCCGGCCCGTATGGCCTGGCGGCGGCCGCGCATTTGCGCGCCGCGGATGTCTCGGTCCGCGTGTTCGGCCAGGCACTATCTTTTTGGCGGCGTAACATGCCGACCGGCATGAAGCTTCGCTCGCCGTGGATTGCGACGCATATTGCTGAGCCCCGCGGCCGCTATCGGCTCGACGATTATTTTGGCGAGATGGGGCTATCGCCGCCCGGGCTCTTGCCGGTCGAGAATTTCATCGATTATGGAACGTGGTTCCAGCACCACGTAGCGCCCGATCTCGATACACGAACGGTGGTTCGGGTGGCGCCCCGCGACGGCGGCTTTCGCATCGTGCTCGAAGACGGCGAGAACGTTTTCGCCAAGCGCGTCGTCATGGCGACTGGGCTTCTCAATCACGAACATCGGCCCGCTCAGTTCTATGGGTTGCCGCGAAGCCTGGTCAGCCACTCGTGCGAACATACCGATTCCGCGCAATTCAAAGGACGGCGTGTCGCGGTGATTGGCCGTGGCCAGAGCGCGTGCGAATCGGCGGCTCTGCTGCATGAGGCTGGTGCGGATGTGGACATCATCTGCCGCGGCCATCTGGTGTGGAACGCCGATCCGGGCACGCGCGGTGTGTTGCGCAAAGGCTTACGCTCTTTGCTCGGAAAAGCGTTGATACCGCCCTCTCAGGTCGGGCCGTTTCCCTACAACTGGCTGGTCGAAGCGCCGGCGTTGATCCGCCATCTGTCGGCCGGAGCCCGCGACCGGCTCAATGAGCACTGCCTGCATCCCACCGCGATCCTGTGGTTGCGCCCGCGCCTGCGAGACATTCCGCGGCATGAGGAAACGCGCATCCTCGAGGCGCAACGCGATGGCAATCGTATCGTCTTGACGGTGGACGGCAGCTCCCGCCGCGTCGACCATGTCCTTCTGGCGACCGGCTACAGAGTTAGCGTCGATAAGATGCAAGTTCTCGATCCGCAATTGCGCAGCCGCGTCGCCCGGCATGGCGATTCTCCTCTTCTGTCGGCCGGATTTGAGTCGAGCGTCGAAGGGCTGCATTTCGTCGGCGCGTCCGCCGTCGCGAGCTTCGGACCGCTGCTGCGGTTTATTGCCGGCGCCGGATTTGCGGCGCGGCGGATCGCACGAACGGTGCGCGATCGCAGCCGTTCGTCGCGCGGCATCGCGGACAGTCGTTTCGAACTTCTTCCTCAAGAGGCACCGACGCTCGTTGAGGCCGAACGGGAACGGCCATGACACCACGGCCGGCGCTGACGGCCGCCGACGGCGGCGATGTCGAGGCGCTGACCGGTGCGCTGGTCGTCGGCGGCGCTCACGTCAGCATCGCCGTGGCGCGCAGTCTCGGCCGACGCGGCATTCCGGTGTGGCTCCTCGCCAGCCATCCGCTGCCGCGACTCTCGCGCTATGTGCAACGGAGCTTTGCCTGGCCTGGCGCCGAGCACCGTGACGCGGTTGCATCGATTGTCGACGTCGCGGTCCGACATGGCTTGAAGGGATGGGTGCTGTTTGCGACGGGCGACGAAGATATGCGCGTGATCGCGCAAAATCATGCGCTGCTCGCCTCGCACTTCCGTGTCGCGACGGCGAGCTGGGACACCACCCAATGGGCTTACGACAAGCGCCTGACCTATCGGCGCGCGGCTGAGCTCGCCATCGACTGTCCGCGCAGCTTTCAAGCAAGCGGTTTGGAAACAGTCCGGCAATCGCAAATCCAATTCCCGGTCGTTCTTAAGCCGGCGCGGCGCGATGCGATCAACGACTTCACCCGAGCGAAGGCCTGGAAGGCGGACGATCGCGATGCGCTGCTGTCGCTCTATCAGCGGGCGGCATCGTTGGTCGGCAGCGACGCGGTAATCGTCCAGGAGTGGATTCCGGGGAACGGCGAAGCGCACTTTTCTTATGCCGGCCTGTGGGACCGTGGCAGGCCCGTCGCCTCTTTGGTCGCACGGCGAGCGCGCCAATATCCAGTCGACTTCGGCCGCTCGAGCACTTTTGTCGAGACCGTCGAGCAGGAGCAGGTCGAAGCCTTGGCTCGTTGTTTTCTGGAGTCGCTCGGCTACTCGGGCGTTGTCGAGATTGAATTCAAATACGACCGGCGCGATCGGCGCTACAAGCTTTTGGACGTCAATGGCCGCTTCTGGACCTGGGCCGCGCTAGGCCAGCTTGCCGGCGTGGATTTTCCCTATTTGGCATGGCGGCAGGCGCTCGGCCAGGATGCCTCATGCGCGCACGTCAAGGCCAAGACAGGGGTCGCGTGGATGTATGCGAGCCGCGACATCATGGCGGCCTTTGCCGAAATATCGCGCGGCGGATTGACGGCAGGCGACTATCTTGCCGGTTTTCGCAAGGAATTGGTGTTTGCGGGTTTTGCGGTCGACGACCCGCTGCCGGCGTTCGCCGAGCTTCCCTTGCTAGCTTGGAACCGCTTTACAAAGCGGCATGAGGGACGTTCCGAAATGGTCGAGAAAGAATTCTCCGACAATTCGGCGGCGGGCGGCGGAGCTGCGGCGAATGTCCGACCCAAGATAACAGCCGACTTGAGAGCCGACTTGGGAACCGACTTGGGAGCTTCACTCAATGCCGACTAGAAGCGCCTATAAGCCTGGGCCGTGTTGCCCGCATTGCGCCACGTCCATGCAGATCTTGGATTCGCTGGCCCGTTCCGCCGCAGTGGCAGAATTGCAGACCTTCGAGTGCCGCCTGTGCGGTCTGACGGTCACCGAGGCGGTCGACGCCGAAGCATTGCAAGCTGCAATTCCGCTCGCACCGCGTTGATGCCGGCGCCAAAAACTCTCGCGAGATGAAGCGCTACAGTACCTTGCCGGGATTGAGGATGCCGTTGGGATCGAGGAGCGCCTTGAGGCTGCGCATCAGCTCGTAAGCCACGGGATCCATCACCGATGGCAACAGATCGCGCTTCATCACGCCGACGCCGTGCTCGGCCGAGATCGAGCCGCCGTATTTCCTCACCACCGCGAACACCACCGCGTTCACTTCGTCCCAGCGCTTGAGATAGTCGTCCTTGTCGGCGCCGACGGGCTGGGTGACGTTGTAATGGATATTGCCGTCGCCGAGATGGCCGAAGGGCAGGGGCCGCGCGCCGGGAATAAGCTTGGTGACCGCGACATTGGCCTCCGCGATGAAGGCCGGCACCGCGGCGACCGGCACCGAGACGTCGTGCTTGATCGAGCCGCCGGCAAAGCGCTGCACCTCGCCGAACATTTCGCGGATACGCCAGAACGCCTTGGCCTGTTCCAGGCTGTCGGCAATGGTGGCGTCGGTGACGAGCCCGCGGTCCAGGCCTTGCGCCAATATCTCTTCGAGTACGCCGCGCAGCCCTTCGCGCTGTTGCGACGATAATTCGATCAGCACGTACCATTCGTGGGGCGCGGTGAGCGGGTCGCGGCAGCCCGCGGCATTCTCCAGCACGAGCTCGATGCCGGCCCGCGTCATGATCTCGAAGCTGGTGACGTCGTTGCCGCTGCGCTGCTGCGCCAGGCCCAACAATTCGAGCGCGGCTTCGGCCGATGTCACGCCGGCAAAGGCGGTCTCCACCGAGCGCGGCCGCGGGATGAGCCGCAACACCGCCGCCGTGATGATGCCGAGCGTGCCTTCGGCGCCGATGAACAGGTTTTTCAGATCGTAGCCGGTATTGTCCTTTTTCAGCTTGTTGAGATTGTTGAGCACACGGCCGTCGGCCAGCACCACTTCAAGCCCGAGCGCATGCGAGCGCGCGATGCCGTAAGCCAAGGCAGCCGTGCCGCCGGCATTGGTGGAGAGATTGCCACCGATGGTGCAGGTGCCTTCCGATGGCAGGAGTTGCGGATAGAGCCGGTCGGCCGCAGCCGCGGCCTCGCGGGCGCGCTGCAAGGTGACGCCGGCCTCGCAGGTGATGGTGTTGGAGGTAGGGTCGACCTCGCGGATGCGGTCAAGCCGGTTGAGCGAAAGGACGATTTCATTGTGGTGAGGGATCTGCCCGCCGACCAGCCCGGTATTGCCGCCCTGCGGCACGATCGCGGTCTTGGTCGCATTGGCGAGCTTAAGGATCGCCGACACCTCGCCGACCGAGCCCGGCCGTAGCACCAGCGGCGTGTGCGCCTCGAACAGATGCCGCAGCTCGACCAGATACGGCGCCTGCAGTGACGGATCGGTGATGGCGTATTTGTCACCGACGATGGCGGCAAAGCGCGAAAGCAGCGCGGGATCGGTCTTGGTGGGCGGCTGATTGAGCGGCTTATCGAGCATCAGGGCATTTCCGGCTGATTGCTGTCCTGGAATGGGAAAGATGGCAGCCGTATTATCGCCGCGCAAGCACGCCTTGCGCCATTCAACGCGGCGTCGCGGCGCGACGCAGGCGATCGTTGATCGCTTCGCCGAGATCGTCGTGCGGGATCGGCATCACCGCGATCGCCGTGGCGCCGGCGCCGTCGAGCAGACGCAAATAGGAAAACAGCTTGGCGGCAGCTTCTATGACGTCGCCGCGCGCGGAAAGGTTCAGGACCTGCGCGGCTTTGTCCGCGCCCTGCGGCGGCGTGGGCCCGAATGCTAACAAAGCTTCACCGGGCGTCACGCTCTCGGCCTCGAGCCGGACCGGCGTGCGCGGCGCGTAATGCGAAGCAAGCATCCCCGGCGCGAGCGGCGCATCGGCGGCGGCATTCGCCGGCCCGCCGGCGAGCGGCCGGCCGAGCGCGCTTTCAATCGCCTGGCGCGACAGGCCGCCGGGGCGCAGCAGCATCGGCTCGTCGAGGCAGGCGACGATGGTCGATTCCACGCCGACCGGCGTGGCGCCGCCGTCGACGATCAGATCGACGCGGCCGTTCAGGTCGGCGAGCACGTGCGCCGCCGTGGTCGGCGAGACATGGCCGGAGCGGTTGGCCGACGGCGCTACCACCGGCCCCCCGAAACAAGCGAGGAGCTGTCGCGCTACCGGATGATCGGGCACGCGCACCGCGACGGTATCGAGGCCGGCCGTTGCCAGATCGGCCACTGTGCATCCGGACGTTTTGCGCAATACCAGCGTCAACGGCCCCGGCCAGAACGCTTGAGCGAGCTGCGCCGCGGCGGCGGAAAACTCCGCCAGCGCGTGGGCTGCGGCGAGATCGGGCACATGCGCGATCAGCGGATTGAAGGCCGGCCGGCCCTTGGCGGCGTAAAGGCGCGCCACCGCCTCGCCATTGCTGGCGTCGGCGCCCAGGCCGTAAACCGTCTCGGTCGGAAAGGCGACGAGCCCCCCGGCCGCAAGAACACGCGCGGCTTGCGCGATCGCGGCATCGTCGGCGCGCAAAACACGCGTCGCAATTTGGGTCACCGGCCCTGTCATCGCGGAACCTTGGTGCCTAAATGACGCTAGCGCAACCGCACCGGGCCCGGCTTGCCGGGGCGGAATGCCGACGCTATAAGCCGCCCGCGCCTTGCGTTGGCCAATGTCGGAGTGTGGCTCAGCCTGGTAGAGCACCTCGTTCGGGACGAGGGGGTCGCAGGTTCAAATCCTGCCACTCCGACCAACTACACACTCGTAGCGCTGATTTCCCGCAACTAAATGAAACTCCTAGCGAACCGGGAGCGCCCCGAGTACACAAGGGCGTACACAGGCGCGTGTTGCGGATGGTCAGGTTACGCCAAGACAGCAAGGGCGCTTACAGCGCGCGCAAGCGCCTACCCGACGACGTGCGGGACGAGTACGGCCATCGCTTCGGGCCGCGTTTAGAGGCCAAGTTTTCCGCTGGTGCTGGCACGAAGCCACATGACGCCAAGAAGCAGTTCAACGAGTGGCTTGCGGAAACCGAAGGTCGCATTGGCGCTATCCGAGCCGAGCGCGCGGGTAAAGGTATCGCGCTCACTGCGCGACAAGCGCGGGCGCTAGCAGGCGAGTGGTACGAATGGTTCATCGCGCGCCATCCTGTCAGCGACAGGAAGACGTGGGAGGGCGTGCGTGACAAGGTCCGTGACCGAGTTCAGGAGGCGCTTCTGGAGGCCACTGGGGACGACAAGTGGCATGCAAACGACCCCGATAAGCTCTGGTGGGAAGACGAAGAGCTTCGAGAAGCCGTACGCCCCGTTTTGGCGGACGTTGGCGAGACGGCGCAGTTCCTGGCGATGAAGGGGCAGACACTCAACGGCGAAGCGCGTGGCCGCTTTCTCGATCATCTGTACGACGATCTTTCAGAAGCGCTGAAGCGGCTGACCCGCATTTCACAGGGCGACTACAGCCCCGACAAGTACACCGAGCGCTTTCCGAAGTTTGAGGGCACGGACAGTGGTGAGACGCCAATCCAGCTATTTGAAAAATGGGTATCCGAGAAACAACCGGCGCGGAGCACCGAAGAAAGCTGGAGCTATGTCTTCGCCGCCATGGCGAAGCATTTTCCCGAGCGCAGTGCGGCCTCAATCACACCCGAGGAGGCTCAAGAATGGGTAACAAGCCTTGTCAGCCCGAAACGTAAAGCAAGCACGGTGGACAACAACTACATAGCTGCAAGCAGAACGATCTTTAACTGGGCCACTGAACACAAGCACATTCCGCGAAATCCGTTCGTCGCTGCCAAGGTCACAATTCCTAGGAAGGTCACGGTCCGCGAAAAGTTCTTCCGACCTGACGAGCGCACCACAATCTTGAAGGCGGCACTCGGGATTGCGGATACTAACACACCCGACAACGCAGCAAGGCGATGGGTTCCCTGGATATGTGCCTACAATGGTGCCCGACCCGGTGAAATTACCCAACTACGCGGTAGCGACGTTGTCCAAGTGGTCGGTATCTGGGCATTGCGGATTACGCCGGAAGCGGGTTCCGTCAAAGGACGCGAGGCGCGCGATGTGCCGTTGCACGAGCACGTCATCGCGCAAGGATTTCTTAAGTTTGTGGCTGAACGCGGCGCAGGCCCTCTCTTCTACAACCCCACCCAGGAACGCGAAGAAGGTGAACCAGCGAAGAAAAAGAAACCGAAACCACGCTCAGTGCAGGCCCGACAGCGCCTCGGCGATTGGGTTCGTGGCTTAGGTGTGACTGACAGAGGGCTTTCCCCAAACCACGCTTGGCGTCATACGTTCAAGCGGTTGGCAGCGCGCGCGGAGATTGAGAAGATCGTGCGCGATGCGATTTGTGGTCACACCCCACGCAATGTTTCCGACGAATACGAGACGCCAGAGCTTGAGGACATGGCGGAAGCGCTGACGAATTTTCCACGATACGCGGTTGAGTAGGGGAATGAACTCGAACATGCGAAGAGACGCGGACGCTCCCGACCAACCTGAGCGCGACCCCCCGTTCAATCCCCATCTGTCGCCTTCTGGAAGCGCACGCGCACATGAGGTCGTGGGGCCGGTCGTGCGCGCGATGGAGCAATACGAGCGCAAGCGTGCGCTTAGGTCCAAAGATCGACATACACTCTATAGGGTGCTCATCCCGCTCACTGCGAACCTGATCCAGCACTATCTCAACGGCAGCCCCGGTGATGGCATTCCCGTGCCACGGTCCAAGAGGGACGACGCGCTCGGCGGAAAGACTAATCGCTATCAACCCTTTTCATTCCCGCGCTCACTTCCAAAGATGCTGGACGGGCTGTGCGCTCTTGGGTTCGCTGAGCAGACTATCGGGAAATTTTCGGGCTGGCCTGGGCAATCCAGGCGAACCACCGTGCGCGCAGGCCCGAAGCTCATTGAGCTTATAAAACAACACAACGTCACGCTGGACGACTTGAGCGGCACTGACGCCGAAGAAGTGATTATCCTTAGCCGACCCAAGCGAGGCCATTGGGACGAAGGCGCACGCGTCGATTACCGAGACACCGAGACGACAGATCGCTTTCGCAGCGAAGTCCGTGCCCTAAACGTGTGGCTTGCAAAAGCGGACATTACGTTTGACGCAGCCGCCCACGAGCGGCCCGTGAACGTGCGGGCTCGAAAGCTACGTCGCCACTTCACGCTCGGAAGGTTCGACAGAGGCGGCAGGCTCTTTGGCGGCTTCTGGCAAACCTTGCCGAAGCCTGCGCGCATCCAGGGCATCCGTATTGATGGCGAGCAAGTCGTCGGCCTGGACTACTCGCAAGTGAATCCCTTGCTTGCGTACTTTGTTGCTGAAGCCAGACCGGCGTCTGGCGATGCTTACACGCTACCCGATCTTGAGAATTACCGGGAGGGTGTGAAGCAGGTCTTCAATGCCATGCTCAATCATCAACTGAAGAAGTTGCCCAAGGGAGCCAGAAAACAATTTCCACGACGGGTGAAGTTCGGGGACGTGTCCGGTGCCATTCTGCAGCGTCATCCGATGTTGAAGGGCGTTCTCTCAAGCGCTGAGATTGGTCATCAACTACAGTTCCTGGAAAGCAAAATTATGATGGGCGTCCTAGGCAAGTGTCAAAGGGGCAACATTGTTGCCCTTCCGGTCTTTGACTGCGTAGTGGTGAAGTCATCTGCGGAGAGTGCTGTCAGAGAAATCATGCGTCGAGAGTTCAAAGCAACCACCGGTCTTGAGGTCACTGTGAAGCGAGAGTTGGCTTTGCAGGGAAGTGTGCAGACTGAGGCAGCAGGAGAGATAGACCCAAGCTCAGGGCTGTAGTGAGCATTCGAGCGCCTTGAGCGCCTCAACCAACGTACCTTAGAGTTTGTAGTAGCCTTCAGGGCCTTCAATAATCTTCAGTTTCTATGGATATAGGAGGTAGCCACCACGACAGTGCTCTAGGGGATCGAGGGAGAGCTATAGGGGGGCACGTAAGCGCACCCTCCAAGTGGCTACGGCAGTGGCTGTATCGCCGGTTTATTTGAGCCAATCGCGCCCAGGGAAATAGGGGCACTTCATTCGACATGAAGGCTTTCAGTGACTCAGAGGAGCCCGTGGACTCGTTTCCACCCCCTGGCCGCTAGGGTAGTAGCCGCGAGGGGGCAAAACGCACCGGTGGAGTCCCGAGAGTCACTGCGGGCTTAGAGAGCGGTTGAGAGACGTTCAATGATGTTGCACGAGGTCGAGGATTACGCTCTCACTGCGATGCTAGGAAGTGTGCCGCTTGTTCGATCCACTTAAACGTTGCGGGAAAGTTTGCGACCAGCCAGACAATAAGAGACTTGCCCGCAATTTGGTAGCCAATCGTGCCAAGTGCCAACCGCCGCGTCCACTTCGAGAGCGCAGGACCAACTCTCTTGCCCAGTCGCCCTGCTTCCTTGATGATGCTTTTGCGAGCTTCCGTGGTGAATGCACCGCCCGCTTCTTTAGCTGTAGCTGAAATACGCACCCAAATCGCGGCTTGGAAAAGAGCCTTTAGGATATTGTTGACGCTCTCCAACAAATCATAGGCCAGAAGTTCCTTTCTGGCTTCGATGAGGTCTTCTGAGGGCTCGTTGATTATGGTCAGCGGCTGAGCCACTTGTTCTAACGTTTGAGGAATTGCCTGGTCCACGAGGTCCTCGGCCTCTTCGACACGCAGCAGGTCCTTAACCTCAGTAGCAAGCGACAACGCCGCTCGAACTTGGACGGCTGTCAGTTCACCTTTCGCCGCATTGCGCTTAAATTCGCGCCACAATGGGGATTGTCGGAGAGTGCGGTCGAAATGTAGGGAGAGCGCATGATACCGACTTGCCAGTATAGTCGGCCACTCCTCGTTCACCGTCTCAGCGTATCCAGAGAACACCGCCTCGACATGTCCTAGCCGAAACAATTCCGCTTGCTTCGGTGCCTTCGTCGGAATCTGCTCCGCCAGTTGTTGGACATACGAGGCGAACCGTCTGTCGATGTTTGCGTCGCCAGAAATGTCGGAGGCAAAGACACGCATTTCCTCACGCAGGCTCTTAAGAGCAGAGCCAAATTTGCGGCCCGTTAGGTCGGACTTTGTTGGTCCTTTTGGGAGGGTCAAGCGCCCGTTCTTCCATACGGGTTCTATAGCGGCAGGTTGCTGAGCGGGAATGGAAGGCGGCGCGGTGCGATCAGCCGTGGGCTCGTCAACTTTCGGAATAACCGGCGCCGATTTAGGTTCTTGGCCCGACTCCAGTTTTTCGATTTGTTTGAGTATCCATGTGTTCACCCTTACTGGACCATCGGCCCAAAATGCGTCGGGGACTTCGATGTAAAATGGCTCGCGCTCATCGCGAACGGTGCCCGAAAGCCGATCCTGATACCAGCTAACCCAGGCTTCCCAACCGACGCCGACTTCAATGAGGCCGCTCTTCAAGCGGTCCCATCTTTGGATTATCCACGGCGGAGGAGAGCTACCGGGCCATAGGGAAATCGCTGCAACTGCGGACGCAGATGCGCCGTCTAGGTCTTGCAAGTCATCGGATAAAGCGAGTTGAAATGCTGCGCCGCTGGCCTTGCCGTCTGAGCGGGCCGCAATCGCAATGATTTGCCTAATAACGCTGGTAATCTCACTGCGCACGCCACGGAGGTCCACATATCCAAAGGCATTTGCAGCGGATACGACGGCGCGCGCAACAACAAGGCCTAAGTCATTAGTATCATCTCGACCTGGGAGAAAGCCGGCAGGCGTTTGGAACCGATTTCGTTTTGCTAGGTGGTCCTGATACCTTGCCGCGAACCACATCCGTGCAGCATCGCCGAACATTGACAGGGCCGCATTGGCTAACTCTGGGTCATCAATGTTACGACGACTAAGCGTTAGTAGAGGTATCGCTCGCAATGACGCTCGTGCGCTGATGACGATTAACTGTTCTGGTGAGAGAGCCGCTAGCCTGCGTTCAAGAGTTCTGGTCACGATTTGCCGTAGGCACTTCGAGTGCCTTAACCGCCGGCTCGCGTTCAGGCTTATCTGCTATCGCATGGCGCCAAATTCCCCGCTCTTCAAACGAATGCCTGATTTGGCCATTCACGACCTTTGGACCCCGATTCCAAATCTCGTCAGGAATTGTCGCGCGCCCTATCTCTATCGCCTGATCCGCCTCGCCCGCCTTCAGGCGACCCTCGTACCAGTCGGTCCAGACTTCCCAATCTTCGTGTGTGTCAAGGAGCGCGCGCTCCAAATCCGCCCATGCGTCAAACGCCCAATTGGGAGTTACAGGCCACAGCTTAGTAGCTAACGCGATTGATGCTGGCGTATATCCTTGGTCAAGCAAATCTGCATCGGCAGCATACGCGTTTAGAACGTCATCTAGCGCTTGCTGGCTTACTTCGGAAACGGCTTCGACGGCGGATTTAACCGAAGAGGAGCTAAAGCTACGGACCGCATCTGCGCGGGGTCCGGCGGCGGCGGACGCCCAGGCAGCCGCAAGCTCGACGTTGGGGGCAGTTTTAGAATTGGCTCCACGCCAGGCGGCTAGTGCAGCGTAACGTAGGTCGGCGTCGCGACCAGGATAAGCGGCGACGGCCCAAGCAGCAGCCGCACACCGAAACGTTTTCAGGATTGTCTTGCTCTGAGCGCCGTTGAGCCCCTTACTAACCAAGCCGAATTTCGTCGCGAAAACCGGAATGACGCGAATAGCTGCCCGAGCCACAACAACACCCGGCGCATCGGGTGGCTTTCTTTCAATCCAATGACTGACCTCCTCTTGAGTTGTGAATGTCGCCAACGATTTGCTCCTCGAACCAAGATCAGTCCCAAATTTTGGCAAGTACCGTCTTACGCTAATTCAGTAATGGGCTAAAGCGCAAAAGCAGACGAGGCTCACGTCTCAATGACGACCGACGAGCTTTGCCAGCGCTCACTCTTCACGACGAAATCAAACAACAACAGCCAGAGCTTTACCGGAATTTTGAAAATGGAATGCTGAGAAGTTACCTGAGGATTTTTGGGCGGAAAGGACCCGTTCGCGTCACCTGTGATTGCTGACGTGGCGCAAACGCAACGAGCAAGGCACAGATAAGCTGAACCCGCTATAATAATTGTGACCAGCCGAGAGCGCGCTTAAGGCCTCTGCTCAGCCAAATAGGTAGATGAGAAACGCGGCCATTAGAACCGCGAGGAACGCCCAGCGCGCATTGAGGCCAAAGAGAGCGGCGAGTGCCAGCGTGACGATGACGTAGCTCATTGCGATGCCTGCTCCCTATCGAACTGACAGTAGCAAGTGGTGACGACACAGCATCTGAGTTAAAATGACTCAGCAACAGCCTATCGTTTTCTTTGGTCAACTGTTGGAAGAACGCGCATTGTCCGAACAGTCAGTCCGACTGTGAGGGCCAAACACATGACCAAAACGCACCTGAAGCTGGTCACGCCAACCACCGTAAAACGAACAGTCACGCCCACGCGGCTTCCCAACGCCGCCCTCCGCACCCGCGAGCACCTGACAGAGGCCGAGGTCGAACGGCTGATGGCCGCCGCCAAGAAGAACCGTTGGGGGCATCGCGACGCCACCATGATCCTGACGGCCTATCGGCATGGCTTCCGGCCTGCGGAGCTTGTGGACCTACGCTGGGATCAGATCGAGTTCACCTCTGGGGCACTACACGTCCGCAGGGTGAAGCGAGGCACCCCCAGCACCCACCCAATCCTTGGGGACGAGCTACGCGCCATGCGGCGGCTCCAGCGTGAACAGGCGCCCGCCTCGCCGTTCGTGTTCACCAGTGAGCGGGGAGCGCCCTTCAGCACCGCTGGGTTCGCCCGTATGGTCGAGCGGGCAGGCGTCGAGGCGAAGCTGGGCCTCAAGGCGCACCCACACATGCTCAGACACGCCTGCGGGTACGCCCTAGCCAACAAGGGGCACGACACACGCGCCCTGCAAGCCTACCTGGGCCACCGCAACATACAGCACACCGTTCGCTATACCGAGCTATCACCCACACGGTTCAAGCAGTTTTGGCGCGACTAGCGTTCAGGCAAGAAGGGCCCTCGACATTTCGCGTTTTCCGCGAGAAACTGCAGGCCTGCCACCTCAAGGAATTGGGGCGTTTTTGAGCGCGGAACTAGCTGACTTCGTTGCTTCAGAGACGGTTCTTGGGGTCTCTGAGGCAACTATCAAAATATTGAGAAGCGGATTCCGTACAGTGCTACATGACGAGCACGAGGGATATACGCTCGGAAAGCATATTGCAGGCCAAATTCCATATTACTACCGGACGGTAGAAGGAATTGTTGCCGATTTCACTTCGCAAGTTTCTGCACTAGAGGCCGTCTTAGATCTAGCCACCACTGTACCAACATCAACCTCTTTCAGGAATAGCCACTGCGGTGAAATCCTAGCATCTCACTTCGTGGAAAGCCGACTCGGGTTTCGACGTCTGTACAGTAAACTTACTCTCACGACGTCTCAGAACACCAACGTCCACAAAATGGATGGCTTGTTTGTAAAAACAACCGTTCAGCCATTTCAGTACCTATTCGTGGAAGCAAAAAGCAGCATTCTTCCGACGCAAGCTACAAAAACCAAAACGCATAGGTCCGGGATCCTCACCCAAATGATTGACTTACTGAACGCCTACTCTGCCGATGATCCGCGCTTTGAGCTCGCTCGGATTCGAGACAACTTGTCGAAGAACTTCTCGGACGCTGATCGCGCCACGATCCGCTCCAATTTGATTCCGCCTGGACCTGATAACTTACGGCTCTACGGCATTAGCGTCACGAACTCCCAAACAATAAATTCGGATGATGATGACTTCATTCTCTCTGCGTCTTGTGGCGCGACTTTTGAATATTATGCGATAGCAGTCACTAATCTTGCCGAGCTCGCATCAGAAGCTTTTGGAGTATGGGATAAGCTGAAAGAGGCGGGCTGCTGATGTTTAGCATAAATGAACTGAACGATTGTACCGAACAGCTTTGGTTCTCGCAGGGATACGCGAAGCTCGAGCGCAATCTCCTCCTTACCCGGCTTGGACTAAACCGCGAGGCGTTGGCCACGGATTTAACAAGGAAATTAAAGCGATTTTCGCAGGCGGTTATAGCCAGCGCAACGAATTGGGAGAACCCGCGCGTAGATCAAGGTAGAAAACTCTGCCAACTAGCCGCGGATATTGAGGCGAGCTTATCGGTTTCCGGTGTCTATGGCTCTGAGAACGCCCATGTCGCGCTCTTTAAGGCTATTGTCCTTTACGATCTTGCTGGCTTGCCTGGCGCTAGTGCGTCATTCGCATCGCGCAACGGCTTTGATCGTCGTCTTCGTGATTTCTTTGCCAGGGATCGAGACTCTCTTTGGGGCAGCATCTCGTCTCAGAGTGATCCAGTTCGTTCCCGATTGCGAGCAGAACCGGACATTAGAGAAGTAGCGCCCCGCACGCTCTTTGAGCAAGCCGTTGGCGACGTGGTTCAAGAGGCCGGATATAGGCTACAACAACGTACAAGCGAAAGCCGAATGGAGACATATCTTGGTATTTTGAGCGACATTGCGAGTTATTATTCCTTCTCACTTACAGGAGACGATCTTCAGGCAGTTGCGCGCCTCATAAAGCTGCGAGACGAATGTAGTTCCTTGCAAATAGTTCCGAATCTTTCTTCGTTGGGTGAGGATGGCCTGCGTGCAATTGGGGCACCATTAGAACTCTGGCCCGCCCAAGTTCGCGCACTTCAAGAAGGCCTGCTTGATAAGGAAATACAGAGCTTCGGCTTTGCCGCTCCAACCGGAACAGGCAAGACTGCGCTAACAAAAATAGTTATCGCGGACGCGATTGCCGCCAACCCAAACAAAAAGGTTCTGTACCTTTGCCCAAGTAGGGCGCTGGTGCAGCAGGTCGGCGACGATCTTTCTGAATCACTTGTAGGTCTTGGTCTGCGGGTCCTAAAAGCTGGTGCGCATCTAGTTGTGCATGAAATGATTCCCATTTCATCTGACGATGCGGATGTACTCGTTTTCACGCCCGAACGAGCTGACCTTTTGCTGCGAATTGATCCCGAGTTTCTTGAGCTTGTTTGTCTCGTGGTGGTTGATGAGGCTCATCACATCGAGCAAGGAAGTCGAGGTATTCTTTTGGAGTTCTATCTGTGGCGCCTTCGGAAGATGCTCTCGCCGTCGGCTCGAATAGTGCAGCTTTCTGCTGTAACCCCAAACATTGCAGAGCTAACCGACTGGGTTGCCACGACAGGAATGCCGCACTCGGTGATGCTTGACTGGCGAACGAGCAGATTGAGAGTAGGGATACTCGAACGGTCGGCACGTGGCGGAGCAGTTCTAAATTTTGGTGAGTCTCTCTTGTATGACTTGCTTCCAGATGGAACTCTTCCGAACAATCCGAAGCGTGGACTGGCTGTATTGGCGAATCACATCTCAAAGAGCGGTATTGTATTGGTCTTATGTACGAGTCCGGCTAGTGCAGAAGAGGTAGCTCGCCTTGTCGCCGAGCTACGGACGCAGGAACAGGACGTGAGCGATGAAGTATCGCAAAGGCTCGATGCCTGGGTTGAGCGGGAGTTATACCCAGAGTCCGAATTGCGCGCGCAGTATAAAAAGCGGGTGGTCTTTCACCACGCTCAAATGCCGCCGCGCATTCGAGGCGGGATAGAACAGGCGATTCGCGAGAAAAAGGTCGATGTTATTTGCGCTACGACGACTCTCGCTGAAGGAGTAAATTTTCCATTCTCGACAGTTGTTGTTGAAGCTCTTGTGTCTAAAGCTCTTGAACTGAGTCCCCGTGCGCTTTGGAATATAGCGGGTCGAGCCGGTCGTTTCGGAGTTGATTCCGAAGGGCACTGTATCTTATTTCGGCCTAGCCTATGGGTAAGCAGTTTAACAGAGTACGATTTAAGTGACTACATGAAGGTGAAGCTCGCGGACATTCCTCCGGTGCGCTCGGCCTTAGCTTTCGGAATTGATCGACTTGATCGGTTAGTCAATGACGGAAAAATTGACGAGACATGGTTAGAAGATATTTCGCTGACCAACATTAAGATTGACAACAAGGTATCAAACGAAGCCAAGGCAATTCGTGCGCTGATAAATCTCATGAGAGTTGGCTACGCCCACGCCAACTCAAGTGGAATTATTTCACTACGAGGAGGTGAGACGCCAGAGTTTGATAGCGAACTGTTAGCTGCGCATCA
The DNA here is from genome assembly GCA_963731805.1 of uncultured Alphaproteobacteria bacterium. Classification (GTDB taxonomy): domain Bacteria; phylum Pseudomonadota; class Alphaproteobacteria; order Rhizobiales; family Xanthobacteraceae; genus BOG-931. The sequence goes on along the minus strand of CAVSWY010000013.1, from coordinate 51,638 downwards.
AATGAGAGACTCTACTAAGATTTTTGCGCGCCGTCTCGGTTCTCAGCAGAGGGGTGTGGTAGGGCGTGCTACCGAGGGCAATGCGGAATTTGTTGAGATAGCGGCTAGAGTAGGATGGTCGTTGGAGGCGCAACAGGCGCTGTACGCGTGGTTGCACACGAGAGAAACGTGGCAACTTGAACAATACGGAAACATCGTTGTCGCAGGCTACGTGCGCAACTTTGATCGTCTCGGATACCTGATTGGGCCGCTGGCCAAGCACCTTATTGCTTTTGAAGGTGCAGCGCTCGGCGGGGCCATTTCGTTTCTTGCCGTAAAATGGCTACGCGGAATCCCGCTCGCAAGTTTTCAGGAGGAACGTGGTGCATCATTTGGTCGAATGGTGAGCAACATCTACGGACGTATGCAATACCTACTGCCTTGGGGACTCTTCGGGATGCACGAACTGCTTCAGTACGAAGCTCGCCATCGTTCTGTATCTGTCGGAGACGGTGTGAGCGCTCTGTCGGTATTGGCCGCCGAGGGAGTTCCAAATTTTGACGCGCTTCAACTTGTGCTGGGTTTAGGAATTGAGCGAGTGGACGCGAGCCGAATTTCTGAGAGTTACAATCGTGTCCGTCGGAGCGCCGATATTACTAGTTGGTTTGTGGGTACAAATTGGTCCGAGATTGAGCGAGCCGTAAAGGGATCAGATCAACGTAGGGTGGACCCTTCTTTGGTTGCGCTTCACCGCAGGTTAAGAGAAGCGCGGCCATCATAGACAAGTACTGCTAGGAGGTGTCTTCATGACCCTCATCCATAGCTCCTCCAAACTCATACTCAGGGGAGTTGATGGCGAAGGCTCTGATTCGGCTCCTTCGTCGGCAACGGGAATCGGGTGAATGACAATAGCTTGACGCACGGGCCCGCTTGAAAAAGGGCGCCGACTCTGGCGAGCGGCGGGAATCGGTATAAGTTGTGCCAGAGGGAAGGACTAGGGCCGTCCCAACTAGGCATTTCACTGGCAGCCCGGGGAATATTTTCACTTGTCGATTAAGCTTGAGCAAATCGTCGGCGCGTATTTCGCTGACCTTCGGGATAAGCATGGGCTTGGGGCGGGCACGCCTGAGCGCTCCTACTATCCGGCCGTGGCCAAGCTCCTTGAAGCGATCGGCGAGCAATTAAAACCCAAAGTTCTCTGCCTCTCTGACCTCAGCAACACGGGAGCGGGGCAGCCGGACTTCGGCCTATACGTCGCCAATCAGGTTCAAAAAGGCGAACCTCGGAAGGGACAAGCGCCTGAACGCGGCGTGATAGAAATGAAGAGCGTCAAAGACGACGCTTGGCTCACGGCCGACACCAAGCAGGTAAGCAAGTATTGGGGTGCATACCGGCTTGTTATTGTCACCAACCTTCGCGATTTCCTTATTCTCGGAGAGAACGAGAATGGTCTAGTGGCGCGTCTCGAAACATTCCGGCTAGCCAAGAGTGAAGCCGAGTTTTGGGAAATGGTTGCCACGCCGCAAAAGTCTGCAGCCCAAGTCGGCCGCGCTTTCGGCGAATACCTCAGACGCGCGCTCACGCAATCCGTCGCGTTGCGCGAACCCAAAGATGTGGCGTGGTTCCTCGCGTCCTATGCCCGTGACGCGTTGCAGCGAGTTGAGGAAGCTGGCGATCTTCCCGCGCTCGCGGGTATCAGAACCTCTTTGGAGGAAGCTCTTGGCGTAACTTTTGAGAGCGACAAGGGCGAGCACTTCTTCCGTTCAACCCTAGTCCAGACTCTGTTCTATGGCGTGTTCTCGGCATGGGTATTGTGGGCCAGAAGCACGCCTCGACCGTCACCACGTTTCGATTGGCATACATCCGCGTGGCATCTCAATGTACCCTTTGTGACGACCCTGTTTCAGCAACTTGCCAGTCCCGCACAACTTCAACCGTTGCATCTCGTTGAGGTGCTGGACTGGACAGGAGCGACCCTCAATCGCGTCAATGCAGACGCCTTCATATCCCGATTCAATGACGCCGATGCCGTGCAGTTTTTCTACGAACCGTTCTTGGAGGCATTCGATCCTGAACTGAAAAGGGAGCTTGGTGTTTGGTACACGCCCACCGAGGTAATCACCTACATGGTGTCGCAGGTGGATCGGGCGCTCCGTGAAGAGCTTGGTGTTGCGGATGGACTTGCCTCAGAACAAGTCTACGTCCTTGACCCCTGCTGCGGGACCGGCGGCTTTATCACCGCGGTATTAAAGCGGATCGACGCAACCCTTGTTGATAGCGGCTTTGGAGCGCTTAAGGCACAGATGGTCAAGAAGGCCGCGACCACGCGTGTTTTTGGTTTCGAAATTCTACCCGCTCCCTTCGTCGTCGCACATCTAAAAATTGGCCTCGTCTTGAAGTCTTTGGGAGCAACGCTGGAAACTGACCATGAACGGGTAGGCGTCTACCTGACAAATGCGCTCACCGGGTGGGAGCCGGCCACAGCAAAACCCCTTCCATTCCCGGAATTGGAGGAGGAACGTAAGAGGGCCGACCACGTCAAGCAGGAAGCACCTATCCTCGTCATCCTAGGCAATCCGCCCTACAACGGTTATGCAGGGATGGCTCAGGAACTTCCCGAGGAGCGCAACTTATCCCTCGCTTATCGCACGACAAAGAAAGTTCGATCTCCTGAGGGGCAGGGGCTCAACGACCTTTATGTTCGCTTTTATCGCATGGCGGAAAGGCGAATTGCCGAGAAGACGGGACGCGGCATCGTTTGCTTTATCTCGAATTACTCTTGGTTGGACGGGCTATCGTTTACGGGAATGCGGGAACGCTATCTTGAGGTATTCGACGTAATTCGGATTGATTGTTTAAATGGTGACAAGTTTAGAACGGGCAAAACTACGCCCGATGGTTTACCTGATCCTTCCGTCTTTTCGACCGAGCACAATCGCGAAGGCATTCAAGTAGGCACTGCAATAGCAAGTTTAATACGGAAGCAAGCTCACACGTCCGCCTCGTGTATTGACTTCCGCGACCTATGGGGGTCGACTAAGCGACAACAGCTTCTCGACACGGCCGATGCTCATTGCGCCGAAATTTATAAGCAGGTTATACCTTCAATAGATTTGGGGCTTCCTTTCAGACTAAATAAGGTTGCTTCGGCCTATTTCAAATGGCCTTCGATTAAAAGTCTTTTCCCTACGACATTTTCGGGAGTCCAAACTAGGCGCGATGCATTCTTGGTGAGCGCGGAGCGCTCAACAATTGAACAGAGAATGCGTGCGTACCTTGATGCAAGAATTAATAGCGAAGCATTTTTTCGCGCTTATCCTTATGCAGCGGAAAAGACCGCGCAATATGATCCAAAGCGAACACGCGATCAGCTCCTGAACGACGGTGCTCACCACGGCCTAATCGTGGAGTATTTTTACCGCCCCTTTGACGTAAGATATTGCTACTGGACAAGCGAAGCAGGATTGCTCGGGCGCCCTGTTGCGGAATACGTAGAAGCTTTTCCGGCAAATACCCCCCAACTCGTTATTCCTCGCGCGCAACGACGAGACTATTCTGTTCCGATGATTGCAAGCATCCTAGGTGATTTAAATGCAATGGATGGAGGCGCGTCTTATATTCCTCAGTTCATAAAACATCATCGGGACGCACGGGGCCACCAAGAAACAGACTTGAATTTAGTACGCTCATTAAACGAGTATTGTAAGCGCAATGAAATGACTGCTTCTCAAGTGTTTTTTCATGTGCTGGCGATCATGCATTCTCCCGAGTATGCCAAGGAAAACGGCGAAGCTATGAGGTCAGACTGGCCTCGCGTACCAATACCTAGCGCCAATGACCAGCTGCAATCATCGGCGTTTATTGCAAGTAAATTGGCTGCATTGATTGATCCAAAGAGTTCGGTGACAGGCGTTACGTCCGGTAGTTTGAGAATTGGTCTTCGCAACCTTGGTGTTCCGCACAAGCAGGGAGCGCACCCGCTTGAAGATGCCGATCTCGTTTTGGCGGCAGGGTGGGGCCACATCCAACAAAATCGAACTGGCTCAATACTTGTCATGCCGGGTAACGGCCTCGTCAAGGTTCGTAGCTACACAGCCGGCGAGCGCGACGCGCTCTCGGAGGAAGCTAAGGGGCTGGGTATGACGGCGGATGCCGCCTTCTTACTATTGGGCAATGAAACACTTGATGTTCACCTGAACGCGAATGTGATATGGACGAACGTCCCGGTGAACGTCTGGCATTATGCGCTCGGCGGCTATCAGGTTATCAAAAAATGGCTATCATATCGCGAAGCGGAAATTTTGGGTCGGCCGCTCAAGGTCGAAGAAGTCGCGCATGTCTCAGAAATGGTTCGACGGATTGCAGCGATCTTGCTTCTCAGTCCCGCGCTTGATGCGAACTATGAGGCTGCCAAGGCGAGCGCACTGGAATGGAAGGACGAAAGACCGCCGCCGCACTAATGTAGCAGCCAGGAACTGCCTACACGCCGGTTTCTCGACATGAGTTTGTGCTTCTGGATCGCGATGGTTCACAACACAGTAGGCATAGGAGCTGGTGTGCCAGCGCTGACCTCACCTAGTGCTCTAATGATTGGTGGTGTAACTGGATGGTATCAAGCGCGTCGGCAGGACGGCGTAGTTATCCAGATTTGACGGGCTTTCCTGACGTCCTGCATAGTCTCCCGTAGCGCGCGCCAGAGGCGCCATGTTTTGAGCCTCATCAGACCCATAGCCGTTTGTATCGCCGCTCGGCCCCCCACGCGCCCGATGCAGCATTAACCACGCTGGATGCGGCTTATAGTACGCGACGTTAATCCTTTGTTAAGGTTCGCGCTCCGCTGAGTAGAGCGCGGGCCTGCATGATAAAAGTCCGCACAATCAAATCGCCAGTTACTCTCGCCGCATGTGGCGCGTTCCTCGTGCCCGAACCGCTAGGCGCCTGCTTAGTGTTGGCGGCAGGCATTTGGTGGCTGTGTCGCAAAATAGGAGCCCCGTGCCGCAGCCCGTCGTGGGAGCGAGCCGTGCGCAGACATTTTGCTGGAATGGACGTGCTCTTTCGCGGCGACAATCTCGACATGCTACAGGAATTGCATGAAGCCTTCGGCCATCGGCTGGGGTTGCTTGATTGGAGTACACATCTTCAGTACACAAGTTGCGAGAGACGACTAAAAATGTTAAGTAAATTCAATGGCGTGTGATCAGAACGGTAAATCCTGCCACTCCGACCATTCTACGCTCTGCGAGCTTCAGCCCGGCGAGCCGTTTGCCTCGACGAAATTCTTGGGCCGGGCCGGCGCATACGGCGCGGCTTGGTCAATCCCCTCTATCTCCGACAACCGGAACCGGCGTCACCGTCGTCAATTTGTCGGCTTGTGCCTCGTCTTGAACGGACCATACGGACGCGGCGGCTTCTGACGCGATTTGCTGCGTCATCGCTTGAACCTCATCAGAGGGGTAATCCCCGGTATCGCCGCTTGCTCCCGCATGTCGGACACCTGTCAGCGAGACGGGGCCGAGGCGCGCAATGTCGTCGCTGTCAGCGAGCCTGTAAAAGCTGAAGATACTGTTGGTCGGCTTGAACGTGACCGTCACGCCGGCCTCGGCGACAGTGATGGCAAAGTCGCTTCTGACTGGGTGGTTCATCGGAGCACCCTGGGATTTTCGCTGGAGCATGATCTTTTCGGAAAACCGGAAACCACTTTTCCGGATCACGCTCTAGGCAATGATTGGGACAGCACGGCGCATATAGGGTGCAAGGCGCATTGCGCCAATGCTCCTTGAGCTTGTTAATAGCGCGTCAGCGCCCGCGATCACTCCCCTCTGATATTCGCGAACTTAATGACCTTCGCCCATTTGTCGGCGGCGTCGGCGATGAGCTTGCCGAATTGCTCGGGCGTCATGGTCTCCGGTTCGACGCCGAGCGCCACCAGGCGCGTCTTCATCGCGGCATCGGCCATCACCGCGTTGATCTCTTTGTTGAGCCGATCGACGATTTCCGACGGCGTGTCCTTCGGTGCGCCGACGCCGGCCCAGCCGCTGCCCTCGTAGCCCGGCACGACCTCGTCGATGGCGGGCACGTCCGGCAGCACGCTCAAGCGCTGCGCGCTGGTCACGCCGAGCGCGCGCAGCTTGCCGGTCCGAATATAGCCGAGCACCGGCGCGGTCGAGACAAACGCGACTTGCACCTGGCCGCCGAGCAGATCGGGCATGTAGTTGCCGCGATACGCCACGTGGGTGAGGTCGACGCCGATCATCATCTTGAACAATTCGCCGGCGAGATGCGGCGCGGTGCCGGTGCCTGGCGAGGCCATGTTGATCTTGCCCGGATTGGCCTTGGCGTAAGCGATGAATTCGGCGAGCGTCTTCGGCGGCAGCGACGGCGTGATCACCATCGCAAACGGCGTGTAGCCGAGAAAGGCGACCGCCGCGATGTCGTGCACAAAATTGAAACTGAGATCCGGGTAGAGCGCCGCGTTGGCGGCGTTCCCCGAGATCATCACCAGCAGCGTGTAGCCGTCGGGCGGCGAGCGCACCACCGCTTCGGCGCCGATATTGCCGCCGGCGCCGGGTCGGTTCTCGATGACGACCGGCTGGCCGAGGCGGTCCGACAATGGCGGCCCCATCAGGCGCGCCATGACGTCGGGCGACAGCCCGGGCGGCAAGTCGACGATCACATGCACCGGCCGTGACGGATAGCTATCGGTGCGCGCGAAGCGCGGCAGCGCTGGCAGCGCGAGCGCGCCCGCCGCCAGCTCAAGGATATGCCTGCGCGCAACTTTCATCGCTGCCCTCCCGTCACGGCCCGCGCCTGGCGCCGGGCCGGCCCTCGTGAGCCGGTTTCATCGCCGGCTTTGCTCATGCGTATCACCCTCGCGGCGAGTTTGGCGAGCGGGGGAATATGCCTACGCGACGACGTACCGCCTGGCGCGGCTCCGCCCGTTCAGAACGGCGTCTCGCCGACCACGGCGGTCCGCTCCATGCGCCGCCGCTCCGGATAATAGTCGTTCGCCGCGTAATGCTGGGTCGATTGATTATCCCAGAACACGATCGCGCCCGGTGTCCAGCGCACCCGGAATTGATATTCGGGCGTGTGAACTTGCGCGAACAGCACGTCGAGGATCGCCTGGCTCTCGTCCGGCTCGAGATCGGCAATGCGCAGCGTGAATTGCGGATTGACGTAAATGCATTTGCGGCCGGTGACCGGATGGGTGCGCACGACGGGATGCGTCGGATTGGGAAACAGCTCCTCCATCTTGCGCAGTTTCGCCCGATCCTCGTCGGTGTTCTTGTACAGCACGCGAAAATTCTTGAAATCGTGCACCGCTTCCAGACCGTCGATCATGGCCCGGAACGTCGAGCTCAAGCCCTCATAGGCGGCTTCCATGTCCGCGAACAGGGTGTCGCCGCCGACCTTCGGCATGATCTGGCAGCGCAGGATGGTGTATTTGGTCGGATTTTTGCGGAACGTGGTGTCGCTGTGCCAGACGTCGGTCGACAGCACCGGATTGTCCTTGTGATTGTCGAGCACCAGGATTTCGGGAAACGCGCCCTGCGGGCGCATCGGATGCACTTCGAGCTCGCCGAAGCGGCGGCTCAAGGCGACATGTTGCTCCGTGGTCAGGTTCTGATCGCGCACCACCAAGACCTTGTTTTCGACCAGCGCCGTCTCGAAGGCCGCGAAGGTCTCGCCATCCAGCGGCTCTTTCAGATCGATGCTATGGATTTCCGCGCCGAGTTTTGCGCCCAGGCGCTCGACTTCGAACGGTATCGCGTCGCTGCGGATCGGCGTGACGTTTTGCGTTGCGGCGGCGTTGCTCATGACATGCTCCCTGGCGGCCGTTTTTTTGGTGAAAATAGGATTTTGCCCATGGCGTGCCGCCTTGATTGTTTCTTAGCCGACGGTGGAATTGGTGTGAAGGTCGCGCACCGCTTTTTCTGGTATACGGGCTACCCCGCAAACACATACGCCGCCAGAATAACAAACCCGCTCACGGCGAGCGTGGCGTGAACGGCGATCGTGCCGCCGCCGATCGGTTTCTTGAAAACGCGCGCGGCAAGCAGTCTTGCGCCGAGGAGCGCTGCAAGCACGAACAGCACGGCGGCGATGATGCCGAACGAGGCGGTGCCTTGTTGCACGCCGCGCGGCGGGCCGCGCAGCGCGAGCGCGAGGCAGCCGAGGCCGGTGAGCGCGAGAATGCCGTGCAGCGCGCCGAGCGGCCACGGTGGCGCCGCGGTTCTGTTGGCCCGCAGATGCAGCACCGCAAGCACGGCGCCCAAGGCAACCGCAATGGTGAGGATGACGAAAGCGGCGGTCAGCATGTCGGGGCGCCATTCACCGTCGCGCGATCAGCACGATCAGGAGCCCGGCGAGCGCTATGGCGCCGCCGTAATAGATCCATCGCGTTTCGCTGACCATAAAACTCTCGGCGGGCCAGCGGATGTAGCCGGCGCCCTGGGCCATGAAGAAAAGTCCCGCCGCCAGAACGATGAGGCCGATCAGGAGCAAAGGCATTCGCATTTTTCGACTCCATGCATTCCACAGCCAGGTGCCGCCTCGTTGGGCGCTGAGGTCCGCTTAGAAGACGCATAGCCCAAGCAGCCGCGGATAGCAGCGTGATTCATAAGGAAATTTTGGCGTCGGCGGCGCTTGAACCTTTCTCCTGCGTCGGTGTCTCACCGTTAAAGGACCCCCAGTCCAGGTGGAACCCAAACGCGGAGCAAGTGTCATGAAATGCTCAAATCCCCACTGCAACCACGGTATCGGCCTCGTTTCTTACCGGCGCGGCTTGTTTGGCAAGGGACGCTATTGCTCACGGCAGTGCCGCGACACCTTTGTGGTCGAGCAGCCGAAACAGCCGCGACAAGAACGAACCGCCACGACCTATTTCGAGTGGCTTTTCCTGCGGCCGATCGAACATCCACAGCCGATGCTGGTGCCGGTTCGCGCAAGGGCTCGTTAACTCACTGGCTCGGGGTTCTTTCCTTGTGGCGGCAATGCCGATGAGTCATGCATTCACACAAACTTTCACTTACCTTTGCGTCTTATCCCGACCCACGGCACTTCGGTTCGATGGAGATCGGCCGTGGATTACAAGCGATTTATTGTTCGCGCATTTGAGCAAGAGTCTGGAAAATGGCGCGCCCGGATTTGGCGCGTGGATGGGGCGCCAATTGCGCTTGCCGGCCGCAAAAAACTAAGGTGCTTTGTAACGGGCATCGATGCAAACACGGCACCCGACGCCATGCTCATGGCGATGGCCGCCATCGACGCCGGTACGTTCTCGGCAAATCGACTGCACAGGGAAAGATATTGGCGCTGCCTCGAGCGAGCATCGCGAACCGGCTCTGACCGGGACGCCCCGTAGCAGCGGCCACGTTGCGGCAGTCGGAAACGGCGGACGCGTAAGGTGGGCAGCCGATGTCGCTTCGCTGGCAGACAGGTTGGACATTCGCCCGCCGTATGCTTGAGTGACGCCAGTGTCGGCGCGTCGGGACCGGACCTCATGGCGGCGTATATCCAGGGTCGTAACGTCAGTCTGACCTTTCGGCCGCCGAACCGCGCACCGGTGCCGGCGCTCGGCAGCTTCGATATCGACGTTGCCGAAGGTGAGTTCGTGTCGATCGTCGGGCCGTCGGGCTGCGGCAAGAGCACCTTCCTCAATATCCTGCTCGGCCTGATCAAGCCGGATTCCGGCGAGATTTTGATGCACGGCAAAAAGCTCGCCGGGCCTGGCACCGACCGCGCCATGGTGTTCCAGGATTTCGGGCTGCTGCCGTGGCGCACGGTGGAGCACAATATCGAGCTCGGGCTTGAGCTGAAGAAAGTGCCGGCCGCCAAGCGCCGCGCCATCGCCGCGCGGCTTTCGGGCCTGGTCGGCCTCGCCGGCTTCGAGCATCATTATCCCCATGAATTGTCCGGCGGCATGAAGCAGCGCGTCGGGCTGGCGCGGGCGCTGGCGACCGATCCCGACGTGCTGTTGATGGACGAGCCATTCGCCGCGCTCGATGCGCAGACCCGCGATCTGATGCAGGTCGAACTCCTTCGCGTCTGGCGCGAGGCGAAGAAGACGGTGCTGTTCGTTACCCACCAGATTGACGAGGCGATCTATCTGTCCGACCGCGTTATGGTCATGAGCAAGCGCCCGGGCCGCGCCAAGAGGACCTTTGCCATCGACCTGCCGCGGCCGCGCGACTACGAGATGCGGGTGACGCCGCAGTTCAACGAGCTCAAGCTCGAAATCTGGAACACGCTCAAAGACGAGATCGTGGTCTAGACGATGGCGCAGGACGCAGCAATTCGGCCGAGTCTGGAATGGCGCTCTGTTTGGCGCTATCGCAATGTCCTGCTCGGCGGCTTGGCGGTGGTGCTGTTCTTCGTCGCGTGGCAGGCGATCTTCCTCGTCGTGCCGTTCAATCCGCTGTTCATCAGCAAGCCGAGCCTGATCTTCTGGGGCTTTGTTGACCTGGTCCAGAGCGGCGAATTGGTCGACGATCTCACAGTGAGCGCGGTGCCGTTTTTCCTCGGCCTTGGCGCGGCCGTCGTCGTCGGCGTGCCGCTCGGCATCGTCATGGGCTGGCGGGTGCGCGTCGGCTACGCGCTCGATCCGCTGATGACGATCTTCTATGCCAGCCCGCTGGTGGCGCTGGCGCCGTTGCTGGTCATCTTTTTCGGCGTCGGCGTGCCGGGCAAGACCATCATCGTGTTCTCGCTCGCGGTGTTCCCGTTCATCTTCAATGCCTGCGCCGGCGTGCGCGCGGTCGACCGTCGGCTGATCGACGTGGTACGCTCGCTCGGCGGCGGCGAGTGGGCGCTCTATCGCAAGGTGCTGTTGCCGAGCGTGCTGCCTTATGTCGTCGCCGCCGCGCGCATCGCCATCGGCCGCGCCTTGATCGGCGTTCTGGTCGGGGAGTTCTTCGCCGCGTCCGAAGGCATCGGCTTTGCCATCTCCCGCTACGGCGACTTGTTCGCCATCGACAAAATGTTCGCCTGCATTCTCACCGTGATGGTGATCGCGGTGCTGCTGACCGAAGGCATCCGCTTCGCCGAGCGCAGCGCTTTTCCGTGGCGGAAAGGCCAATAACAATGGCCGAGCTCCAAGCCGATTTCGCTGCAGCCGGCCCGGCGGATGCCGCGGCGCCGGCGCGGCGGCTGTGGCGGCGCATCGAGCCGACCGCGCTCGGCGCCGGCAGCGTCGTGGTCCTCCTTCTGGTGTGGCAGTTCCTGCCCGATCTGGTTCCGATGAAGGCGGGCACGAAACTGTTCTTCACCGTACCGAGCGCGATTGCCGGCACGCTGTGGCAAATGTTCGCCACCGGTTCGATCTGGGCGCCGCTCGGCGTGAGCGCCGGCGCCTTTGCCGTCGGGCTTGGCCTTGCGATCCTCGCAGGCCTGCCGCTCGGCATCCTGCTCGGCCGCTCCAACACGCTCAACGCCATGTTCGATCCGTTCATCACCGCGTTCAACGCCACGCCGCGGCTCGTGTTCTTGCCGCTGTTGATGCTGTGGTTCGGGCTCGGACTTTGGTCCAAGGTCGCCATCGTCTTTCTCGGCGCCTTGTTCCCGCTGCTGATCAACACCTACGAAGGCGTGCGCAACGCCGACAAGCTTCTGATCAATGTGGTGCGTTCGTTCGGCGCCGGCGAGTGGGATATCGCGCGGCTCGTCGTGGTGCCGAATGCGCTGCCTTTCATCATCGTGGGGTTGCGGCTCGCCATCGGCCGCGCCGTGCTCGGCGTGGTGGTCGCGGAATTCTTCGGCGCCCAGGACGGGCTCGGCGTGGTCATGGTCCGCGCCGCGAGCGAGTTCAAGGTCGACGTGGTGTTCTCAGGCCTGATCGTCTTCGCCGCGCTGTCGCTCGTTATGACCGGGCTGGTCAAGCTCCTCGAAGAGCGCATGAGCCGCTGGCGCCCGCAGCGGGGGAGTGGGGATTAGAGTGTTTCCCGGACGCGGTGCAGCGCGTAGCGGTGCACCGCTGATCCGGGATCGTATCAAGCTCTGAACTCCCGGGAAACGCGCGTCAATTCGATTTCGTCGGCGCGGCGAGATTGGCGGGGATGTAATTCATTTCCTTGAGCGTCGAGTCCAAAAGATTGCGTGCCAGGAACTGTTCCGGATCGGGCAATGGTTTGTCGGCCGGCCATTGCCGCGCGGCGATCATGGTCTGGCGGCGCGACTCGAGAATGTCCGCGAACAGATCCTTCGGCACTTCGGCGCCGTAGGAATCGTGCAGCTGATCCCAGATGGCGCCGGCCTGGGCGTCGTTCTTGATGCTGCCGATATGGTGCTCCAGTACCTTGATCGAGCCTTCTTTGTTGGTACGGAAATACATCACCGCCTTGGCGATGGCGCGGTCGATCTTCTTCACCGTATCGGGATGCTGCTCGACGAAGCTTTGCATGCACCAGATGGTGCCGCCGGCGCGGGGAATATAGTCGCCGGTGCGCAACAACACCTTGAGACCGCTTTGCTCGGCCACAACGGCGAGCGGAACCGACAGCGCGGCGCCCTGGATATCGTTGTTGACCATGGCGGCGATGCGTTCGGCCTCGCCTTGGAACGAAATCACCTTGTAGTCCTTGCCGGCGTCCATGTGGAAGAAGCGGTGCAGCACCGCCTGCGCCTCGTCGTAATCGGCGCCGCCGGGCCGGCCGAAACCCAGCGTCTTGCCTTTGAGATCCTCCGGCTTGGCGATTTCCTGCCGCGTGGTGACGGTCCACTGCGATTTGAGTGACTCGCCGACAATGTATTCGATCTTGGCGCCGCTCAGCGCCGCCTGTGCGCCGCCCGATGGGATCGGCGCGCAGTCGAGATTGCCCGACAGCACCGCGGTGACCTGGGCGCTGGCCTGCAATTCGACCAGCGAGACGTCGAGCCCTTCGGCTTTGAAGAAACCCTCATCGAGCGCGACATAGGTCGGCACGTGGAAGCCATCGCCGCCGATCACCTTGCCGATGGTGACTTTGGTCTGCGCCTCGGCGCCCACGGCCGACGCTAGCGCGAGCGTGAGCGCCGCCGCGATCGTTGCGGCGCGGGCGAGCGCTATTCGGGGCATAGGCATGAGGATCCTCCCAGTCTTTTTTGATGAGCCGCGGCAACCGCGGCGGAGCGAAAACGCAAGCTATGGTAAAGAGGGCAGGCGGAGCACGATTTATCGAAGCCTAGCACAGGAACGCAGCCCAGATGCCGCGCTACGCGAGATTTTGTCGCGGTGACAGCGCCGCCCGCGGCCGTCATCGTGGCCGCCATAGGTCGTACCGGATGGACCTTTATCTCCCGATTATGTAATGCTTCCGGCGACGTGGGGGCTACCCGGGGGACCCGCCCGAACAACGTTTGGGCCGGGCATCTACGCGTGACCGCGATCCCATTGAGGGGTCGCACCAGGGAGGAACATATGAAACGGCTTTGCCTATTGGCCGCCGCCGCAACGCTGTTTGCCGCGCCGGCATTCGCCGAAGATACCATCACCGTCGGCTTCACCGACTCGCAGACCGGCCCGCTCAATGTCGATTCATCGGGCCAGCAGCGCGGCTATGAGTATTGGCGCGACGAGGTCAATGCCGCCGGCGGCATCAAGGTCGGTGACAAGAAATACAAGGTCAATTTCGTCAGCTATGACGACCAGTCGGTCGGCGGCCGCGTCCAGCAGCTCTACACGCGCCTGATCAACCAGGACCATGCCCAATTTTTGTTCAGCCCCTATTCGTCGGGCTTGACCGCGCCGGCCGCGGTGATCTCCGAGCAGTACGGCAAGATCATGATCGACAGCGGCGGCGCCGAGGAAAAGCCGTTCGAGCTCGGCAACAAATATCTGTTCATGGTGATCACGTCGGCGAGCCATTATCTCTCCGGCGCGGTCGAGGCGCTCAAAGCCAAGGATCCGAACGCCAAGATCGCCATGGTCTATTCCGACGATCCGTTCTCCAAGGCGGTGCTCACGGCGGCCAAGCAGCAGGCGATCGCAGCCGGGCTGCAGGTCGTGATGGATGAATCCTACTCGCCCTCGACCACGGACTTCGGTCCGATCGTCAACAAGATCATCTCGTCGAATGCCGACGCCTTCATGGGCGGCGGCCACTATTCCGACGGTGCGACGCTGGCCCGCCAGATGCACGACCAGAAAGCCGGCATGAAGTGGATCTCGATCCTGGTGGCGCCGGCCGACGACAAGTTCGGCGAGCTCGGCCCTTCGGCTCTCGGCGTGAGCGTACCGTCGCAATGGGAGCAGCAGGTCAATTACAAGCCGCAGTTCGGACCGACCACCGCGGAATTCGCCAAGGCGTTCCAGGATAAATTCCACGCCAAGGCGGACTATCACGCGGCGTCCGGCTACACGAGCGGCGTGGTGCTGCAGCACGCCATCGAACAAGCCGGCTCGATCGATCCGGAAAAGGTGACGGCGGCGCTCAACGCAACCGACATCACCACCTTCTTCGGTCACGTCAAGTTCATGACCGACCCGGGCCATCACGGCTTGCAGGAAGCGCACAAGATGGTGCTGGCGCAGTGGCAGAACACCGACGGCAAGCTTGGCCGCCAGGTCGTGTGGCCGCTGGAGGCGGAGTCGGCCGACCTCCTTTATCCGATCTCGGCCGGCCAGTAATCGGCGATAGCATCCGGAACCGGCCGGCGCGTTTGGCGCCGGCCGCGAGCCCTTAATCCTATGCTCGGCATCCTCGCTTCGATCATCGACGGCGTGCTCGTGGGGCTGGTCTACGGACTTGCCGCCATGGGCCTGACGCTCATCTGGGGCGTCATGGACGTTATCAACCTCACGCACGGCACGATGGTCGTCGCCGGCATGATGGGGCTTTATCTGCTCGCCAACGCGCTCGGCGTGTCGCCCTACCTCGCTTTGCCGCCGGTGTTGATCGCCGGCTTTTTCGTCGGCATAGCGCTGTATTGGATCGCCATCCACCGCATGGTCGGGCGGCCGCCGCTGATGAGCCTGTTGTCGACCTTTTCGGTCAATCTCATTCTGATCGGCGTCGGCACCGCCGTTTGGGGCACGGCGCTGTTCAATGTCGAGGTATCGTTGCCGGGTTTTTCGCTCGGCCGCTATACCTTCCCCGGCGCGCATATTCTCGCCGCCGTGCTCGCCGCGGTGATCGCGGCTTTGCTCTATGTCTTCCTGCACTACACCCGGATCGGCAAGGCGATGCGCGCCGTGGCCAACAACCGAGAGGCGGCCGAGCTGGTCGGCATTCCGACGACGCGGGTTCTCGCCATTGCGGTCGGCACCGGCGTCGCGCTTGCCGGTGTCGCCGGCATGCTGATCGGTACGCTGTTTCCCTTCACCATCCTTTCCGGCGACGGCTATCAGCTCAAGGGTTTTATCGTCACCGTGCTCGGCGGCTTCGGCAATCCGGTCGGCGCGCTGTTAGGTGGAGTCGCGCTCGGTGTGCTGGAGGGTGCCGTCACGCCGTTCGTGCCGGTGAGCTGGACGCTGGTGATCGAGTTCGCGCTGTTCGTCCTGGTGCTGATCGCGTTTCCCGGCGGCATATTCGCGTCGCGGCGCGGAGCGCTCTAAATGCTGCGGCGGCCGTTTTTCTGGATCATCACGCTGACGATCGCCGCCTTCGTGGTGCTGCCCGCGATCGGCAACAATGTCGAGCTGCGCGAAAGCCTGGTGCTCGCCTGCGTCTACATCACGCTCGCCTCGAACCTCAATCTGATGCTGGGCTATGCCGGCTACATCAATTTCGGCAGCATCGTCTTCTTCGGCCTGGGCGGTTACATTTGCATCTGGCTGATCAATTCCTATGCTTGGCCGCTTGCCGCGAGTCTGCTCGTCGCCGGCGTCGGCGTGAGCGCGCTGGCGCTGATTTTCGGTCTCGGCATATTGCGGCTGCGCGGCGCGTTCTTTGCGCTCTCCACCATCGGCATCGTCGAGGGCGTGCAGGCTTTTGCCGAGAATTTCACGCCGTGGGGCGGCTCGTCCGGCATCTATATCTCGCCGCAGGTGTTCCAGCCGCTCGGCGGCTCGGCGCAGGCGCTGTGGGTGATCTATTTCGCGCTGGTCGCAACGATGGGCGCGTCGCTCTATCTCAGCTACGCCATCAAAACCTCCAAATTCGGCTTGGGGCTTCTGGCCATCGGCCAAAACGAGGATGCCGCCGCCATCCTTGGCGTGCCTACCCCGCGCTATAAAGCGCTGGTCTACAGCGCGTCCGCGTTTTTGCCCGCCATTGCCGGCGGGCTTTATTTTTTCAAGGGCGCCTTCATCCAGCCTTCGGACGCCTTCGATCTGACGCTGTCGACCGAGGCGATCGTCATCTGCATGCTGGGAGGGCAGGGCACGGTGACCGGGGTCGCGCTGGGCGCTTATCTCTATGAGGAGCTCCGCGGCTATCTCTTGACGTCGTCGACCTTCGCCAATTTCCAGCTGACGATCGCCGGCGTGCTGCTGCTCGTCATCGTACTATTCTTCCCGTCCGGGCTGATGGGCTTCGTCTACAGCCGGTTCCCCCGATTGAAGCGGGTGCTGGAATGACGGCGCTGCTTGAGCTCGACCGCGTCAGCAAGCGCTTCGGCGGCCTGCAGGCGGTGAACAATCTGAGCTTCGTCATCCAGCCAGGCGAGATCCTCGGCCTGATCGGGCCGAACGGCGCCGGCAAATCGACGCTGTTCAATCTGATCAACGGGGTATTCGCGCCGAATACCGGAAAGATCGTGTTCAACGGCATCGACATCACCGGCGAGCGGCCGTTCGTCGTCGCCCGCCACGGGCTCGCCCGCACGCATCAGATCGTGCAGCCGCTCACCAATATGACGGTGCTGGACAATTGCACGGTAGGCGCCTGTTTCGGCCGCGAGAATTTGCCGCTGCACCGCGCTCGCGAGGTGGCGCGCGAAGCGGTGCACGTCACCGGCCTCGACGACCGCATCGACATGCTGGCGCTGCATTTGACCATCGGCGGCAAGAAACGGCTTGAGCTCGCGCGCGCGCTCGCGGCCCAACCGAAGCTTTTGTTGCTCGACGAGGTGCTGGCCGGGCTCAATCCCACCGAGGTCGAGCACATGATCGGCGTCATCCGCCGCATCCGCGATGCCGGCGTCACCATTCTCATCATCGAGCATCTGATGCAGGCGATCATGAGCCTGTCGGACCGCATCGTCGTGCTCAATTACGGCCAAAAACTCGCCGAGGGCCTGCCGACCGAGGTCGCGCGCAATCCGCAAGTGATCGAGGCCTATCTCGGCGATCCGAAGCTTGCCGAGCAATTGCACGGAGGCGCGGCCAATGGCTGATGCCGCAAATCCCAATGCCGCCGCTTCTGCCGCGCCGGCGGCCGAGGCGCTGCTGACCGTCGAGAACCTCGAAGCCGGCTACGGCGAGGTGCAGGTGCTGTGGGGGTTGTCGTTGAAGGCGCGGCGCGGCGCGCTCACGGCAATCGTCGGCGCCAACGGCGCCGGCAAGACCACGACGCTGCGTGCGGTGGCCGGCTCGATCGCGCCGTGGCGCGGCAAGGTCACTTTCGAAGGCGATGACGTCACGCATCTGCCGAGCCATGCCAAGGCGGCGCGCGGCTTTGCGCTGGTGCCCGAAGGCCGGCAATTGTTCTCCACCATGAGCGTCGCCGAAAATCTGGAAATGGGCGCGTTCTCCAAGCGCGCCGCGGGCAAATATGCCGAGCGGCTCGATCAGGTGTTCGCGCTGTTCCCGCGGCTCGCCGAGCGCAAGCGCCAGCTCGCCGGCACGTTGTCGGGCGGCGAGCAGCAGATGGTGGCGATCGCGCGCGGACTGATGTCCGATCCCGACATTCTCATCATCGACGAGCTGTCGCTCGGCCTCGCCCCGGTCGTGGTCTATCAGCTCTTGGCGACGCTCAAGAAGTTGAAGGAAGCCGGGCTGACCATCTTATTGGTCGAGCAAAATGTCCACCTGGCTTTGGCGCTATCCGATTACGCCTATGTCGTCGCCGAAGGCCGCATTTTCATGGAAGGCCTGCCGGCGGAGCTGGTGTCCAAGCCGGAGATCAGGAAGGCGTACTTGGGATTGTGACTCTCTGCTCGTGACGGCCGGACTTTTCTCGGCCCCCGTCTGCTTTTGGGGGGCGGATTCAATCGGTCGACGCAACACCTTCTAATCTTGCGAGGTGAGGAGGTGTGCCATGGTGACATCACGGATTTGGTTCACCGCAGCGCAGAAGGCCGAGCTGTGGGAGCGATGGTAGAACGGGCAAAGTGCTGCGGCTATCTCGCGGGCGCTGGAAAGGAAGAACAAGACCGGCGTTGAGCGGATCGAGGTACTCCATGGAGGGATCGTGCCGGCGTCGCGCCAGAGAGCCTTGGCCGCACTAAGGCTTGAGGAACGTGAAGCGATTTCCCGCGGCATTGCGGTGGGCCGGTCGATCCGGCAGATCGCCCAGGGCCTCGGCCGGGCGCCATCGAGGCAGGGGGAGCAGATAACGCGGCCTACGCGGCCGATGTATCTGCCTTGCAAGCGCCCGTCACGGCGGCGAAGGGCTCGGCTGCGTGCACGACGAATCCCGATAGCGCCGCGTGCTTGGGACCCGTTTCAGCCGCCGAGAATGTACTCAACGATTTCGAAGCGTATATCGATTATTTGATGTTTTTGTTGGGATTTGCGGAGAATCCGGATTACTCAGGGTACGGTTTCACACCCGCTGAGACCGCCGATATTGAGGCCGCCTTCCAAGCATGCCTCGCGCCCTGATCGAAGTTGCCTCCGGGGTGCGCCGGAATGAGCTCAGGCCAGAACAAGCTCGCCGGCTGCTGGCGCGCAGCATGGTGCGCAGTTTGGGCAACGGCAATTATCGCGCCACGCTCAAAGGCCGCCTGGCGCTGCTCATCAGAGACGGGGTGCGCCACTCGGTGCAGATCGAGCAGTAACGTCTTTCCGTCTCGCGAAAGCGGCGGTGATGGCCGCAATAACCAAAGCGCATATCACCAACGCATACTCAGCACCGCTCATGGACGCACCCCACCCACCGGCACGCGATGTTACCTAGAAGACCAAATTCGCTGCAATCCCACAGTTCCATTTTGAACACGCGCTTGAGTTGTTTTTCAGGACTTCGGTAAAAGCCTTGGATGTAAGGCGGCTGCGTTGCTCGCTTGGCACCTTTTACCTATGGTCCGATTTCAGTCGGGGAGGGACGGTAATGGCGAATGCTGCACTGCCGAAACCGCGCGAGGTAAAAATCCGCGTGCATGACGGCGTCGAGATCGCGGTGGCGCTCTACATGCCGGGAGGCGAGGGACCGTTTCCGGTGGTGCTGGCGCCGTCGCCGTATCGCTACGACAACAATTCGCTCCCGGCGAGCCCGCAATTTCTCTGGCGCGAGACCGGCCCGATCGAGCTCTATGTCGAGCGCGGCTACGTCTATGCGCATATGGACATCCGCGGCTGCGGCAAGTCCGGCGGCGAATTTCGCCTGCTCGATCGCAGCGAGCAGAAAGACCTTTACGACGTCATCGAATGGCTCGGCCACCAGAAATGGTCGAGCGGCAAAGTCGGCGGCATCGGCCAGTCTTATTTCTGCATGTCGCAATGGTGGATGGCGATCCAAAAGCCGCCGTCGCTGGCTTGCATCTGCGCCTTCGACGGGCTCAACGATCCGTACCGCGCCTCGGTCTA
This sequence comes from uncultured Alphaproteobacteria bacterium, assembly GCA_963731805.1. Lineage (GTDB taxonomy): Bacteria > Pseudomonadota > Alphaproteobacteria > Rhizobiales > Xanthobacteraceae > BOG-931. The sequence continues at coordinate 32,056 of CAVSWY010000013.1, read as the reverse complement.
TCAAGGCGGCATGCTCGGTGACTTCTTCGGCTCTTATTGGTGGAACCAGAACCGCATCATCAACCGCCATCCGGCCAATGGGGAATTTCCACGCGAGCAGCCCTACGATCTGAATCTGCGCATCCAGGAACACCCGACCTATGACGACTTCTGGCGCGAGCGCTGTGCGACGGAGCATTTGGATCGGATCGAGGTGCCGCTTTATTCGGTCGGCGTCTGGGGCAAGGTCGATCTGCACACCCGCGGCAATATCGACGGCTTCCGCCGCGCCAAGGGCGAAAAGAAGCTGAAGATGATCGGGCCGGTCAACGCCTTCGTCGCCAATCGCGAGTTCAACAGCCGCGAGCTGCATGAAAAAATGCTGCTGCCGTTTTACGATCATTATCTCAAGGGCGAAGAGACCGAATATCAGCAGCGGCCGGCGATCGAATATTTCGTGCGGGGCGCCGATGCCGTGCGCAGCGCGGAGACCTGGCCGCCCGCCGGCGTGCGCTATGTCACCTGGCACTTGAGCGGGACGAAATCCGGCAGCGTCACTTCGCTGAACGACGGCGCGCTCACCCGCGACAAAGTTTCAGGTGAGGACAAGACCTCTTACACCTACCCCAATCCAGGCTGGATGATGGGCGTGGTGGGCTTCGGCCCAAACAATGCGCCCGATCCGGCACGCCGGGTGCTGACCTTTACCACCGCGGCGCTGGAGCAGGATTTGGAAATCGCCGGGCCGATCAAGCTCACGCTCTTCGCCTCGTCAACGCGCGATGACATGGATTTTTTCGTAAAACTCTCCGAGCAAATGCCGCAATCGGCCGAGGACCGCGCCAAGACACTCAACCCGGCATCATTCTGGATCACCAAAGGCTGGCTGCGCGCCTCGCACCGCGCGCTCGATCCGCAAAAATCAACCGAGATGGAGCCGTATCACACGCACACCGATCCGCAGCCGATCGAGCCCGGAAAAATCTATCGCTTCGACATCAGCGTCGAGCCGATGGCGCACCGCTTCAAGAAGGGCAACCGCGTGCGGCTGGAAATCGTCAACGGCGATTCAGTCGTCACTGACGTCCTGTGGACGCATTATTACATGCCGAGCAAGATCGGCACCGATACGATCTATCATTCGGCGGAGCATCCTTCGGCGCTCATTCTGCCGGTGATGGAAGGCGCCTAACGACAAGCGCCGATCGGCGCGCCGCTCATCCGGCCGCCTGCGCGAAAATGCCGCCGCGTCGCAGGTCGCGGCCATCAATGAGCTGTCGGGATTGGGCGGCGATTTGTGTTATGCTTACTCGACCGCTGCCGCCTGCGCGGCGGCGTCAAAAAGCTTTCGACGTCCGGCCAACGGACGCGAGGCAAGCGAAATCTCGGGGAGAAACGCCATGTCAGCGAGCACGGATTCGAACGGCCGCGACTCACGGCCGATCAATTGGGGAGTGACTGCGACCGTCTTTTTCTGCGGCAGCGTGCTGTTGTGGGCCGACCGCACCAATTTCAGCGTTGCCGCCGCGGCCTGGGCCAAGGAATACGGCTGGACGCCGTCGATCATCGGCATGATGCTCAGCGCCTTCTCGCTGGGCTATCTGATCCTGCAGCCGGTCGGCGGCTGGATCGCCGATAGGTTCGGCCCGCGCCGCACCTTGGCGGCCTCGATGGCCGGCTGGTCGCTGTGGGTGCTGCTCACGCCGGTTGCGCCGACAGTGCTGTGGCTGACCGCGACGTTCCGCGTGCTGCTCGGCGCTTGCGAAGGACCCTACATTCCGGCGAGCGTCGCCGCGGTGGCGCGGGCCATTCCCTCGATCGCCAAGCGCGGCCGATTCTCCGCTTTCGTGCAATCCGGCGCGCAGCTCGGTCCGGCCGCCGGCGTCTTTTTTGCCGGCATCATTTTGAGCGCGACCGGCTCGCCGACCTACATTTTCGTGATCTTCGGTCTGATCGGGCTGGTGGGAGCCGCTGCCTGGTGGAGCTATGCGCGCAATTTCTCCGATCCGCTGCCGAACGCCGCACACGCCGAAACCGCCGAAGCGAAAGCGCGGGCGGCGCAGCCGCGGGTGCCGAACCGTCTGTTGCTCACGACGCCAGCGCTGTGGCCGTTCTACGTCGGCTATTTTGCGCTGCCATACTGCCAGTACCTGTTTCTCACCTGGCTGCCGCAATATCTCAGCCATTACCGCCACATCCCGCTGGTGCAGGCGAGCGCACTGTCGGCATTGCCATTCCTGGTTGCTTTCCTGGCGGCGAATTTCGCCGGCTGGGCCATGGACTGGCTCGCCGCGGCGGGCTGGACCCGGGGCGGCTTCCACCGCAAATTGTTCGTTGGCCTTGGGGCAGTGATCTACGCCGTGTGCACGCTGATCGCGGCGACGACGGAGTCCAACACGGTCGCGGTGATAATGATCATCATCGCTAATGCCGGCCTGTCGTTCTATGTGGTGCCGTTCTGGACGACATGCACCGATATCGCGCCGAACCAGACCGGTACGCTCGGCGGCCTGATGAACTTCTTCGGCATCATCGGCGCGACGCTGTCGCCCTATGGAACCGGTGTCATCGCGCAAGCCACCGGCGCATTCGTGGCGCCGCTGGTGCTTGCCGTCTGCATCATGCTGACGGCCGCTGCGACCATGATCCTGTTATTCCGTTATCGGCCGTTGAGCGAAATGGTGGAGGAGGCGCCGGGCGAGGCGAAACTGGCCGCGTAGGCCCCTTGGCGCAAACTTCTGCCCCGGATCGGATCCGGGGCGGACAACCTTCACTTACAGCGCGTTTTGCAGGATGGTGAAGATCGTCACCAGCTTATTGCCGACGTCCTTGATGCCGGGAATGATGACGATGGAGATTCCCGAGGTGATGAGCCCGTATTCAATCGCGGCCGCGCCGGACTCGTCTTTCACGAAACGCTTCAGGTGATTCAACATTGGGTGCCTCTTCCCTTGGTTGAGGCGCATTCATGTAACAGAGAAGGCAGGTTAAATGAATCGAGACCGCCGTTAACAATGAACCGGTAAACGGGGTCGAAACGCCGATAGAATTGGGTTTTTCGCAACCGCTCGAATTGACCGCATCCTTTCCTCGAATAACCTTAACGCAGACGCCACGACGACCGACGCGCCCTGGGAGGTTCTGCTTATGAAGCTCGGCTTTTTCATCATGCCGGTCCATCCGCCGGCACGGCCTTACGCCGAGACGCTCCGGGAAGACCGCGAGGCTTTCATCCTCGCCGACCGGCTCGGCTACAGCGAAGGCTATTGCGGCGAGCACCTGACCGACCTCGCCGAGAATGTCCCGTCGAGCATGACCTTTTGCGCCTCGCTCGCCGGCTTTACCTCGACCATCAAGCTCGGCACCGCGGTCGCCAATTTGCCATTCAGCCATCCGGTGCTGCTCGCAACGCAGGCGGCGCTGGTCGACAACCTGCTCGAAGGCCGTTTCCTCTTCGGCATCGGCGCCGGTGTTTTGCCCTCCGACGCCGAAGCGCTCGAACTTCTCGACGCCGACCGCGGCGCCATGTTCGCCGAGGCCATCGACCATATCCTGGCGCTGTGGACGAACGCTGGGCCTTATCATCTCACCGGAAAATACTGGAACATTTCCACGATGAAGACGGTGTGGCCCGAAATCGGGCTGGGTGGCACCGTCAAGCCGTACCAGAAACCGCATCCGCCGATCCTCGGCACGTCGAGCGATCCCAACTCGAAAGGCTTGATCGCGCTCGGCCGCCGCGGCTGGTGGCCGATCTCGTCGCATTTCCTGCACGCCAGCCACCTGCCGGGCCAGTGGAGCAATTACGCCAAAGGCTGCAGCGAAGGCGGCCACAAGGCCGACCGCGCCAATTGGCGCGTCGCGCGCTCAATCTTCGTCGCCGATGACGACGCCACCGCCCGCGTCTATGCCGGCGACGATGCCAAAAGTCCGTATCGTTTTTACATGAGCCAGCTCACCGCCAAGCTCCGCCGCGGCAAGAAGCTTTCTTGCTTCAAGATGCGGCCGGAGATGACCGACGACGACGTCACTTTCGACTATATCCTCGACAATCTGATCATTTGCGGCAGCGTCAATCGCGTCGTCGACGAGATTCTGGCGCTGCACGAGAAGATCGGCGATTTCGGCACGTTGTTGTATTGCGGCATGGACTGGGCCGATCCGGCGCTGGCGCGGCGATCCATGGAACTGATGGCCGAGAAGGTCATGCCCGCGGTCAATGCCGCGATCGGCAGGCGCGCGGCGGCGGAATAGCGGCGGGGCGAAACCGTTCCTATATGCGGCTCTATAAGATTTTGGAGCCGTCATGTCGAAGCCGCTCGTCGTTTCCATCCCGCATCACCTCGGCAAAGAGGAGGCGCTGCGCCGGTTGAAATCCGGTCTGGGCAGCGCGCGGACCGGCTACGGACATCTCTTCAATGTTCAAGAGGAAACCTGGAGCGGCGATCGCCTGCAGTTCCGCGTCAGCGCGCTCGGGCAGGCGGTGAGCGGCACCATCGATGTCGCCGACGATCGGGTCAATCTCGAAATCGTGCTGCCATGGCTGTTGGCAAAGCTTGCCGAAAAGATCCAGCCGCTCATTCGCCGCGAAGGCACATTGCTGTTGGACAAGAAATAAAAAATTCCGGCGCGATGTTGTAGCCGCGCCGGAAAAAGAGATCGTTTAAGGCCGTCAGTAGGCGACGGTCAGTTTCAAGGTCGGCCCGCTATAGACGCGATCCAAATTGGTCCCGACGCCGGCCGAGTTAAAGCCGCGAAGCGCGTTCCAATAGCCGTCGATCCGATAATTCAGGCTCAATTTGGCGCTCTGGCTGATCGCATAAGCGAGACCGACTTGTCCGTCCGCGTTGAACACGGTGTTATTGGCCGAGCTGCTGGCCGCGATCGGGCAGCCCCACAAGCAGACCGGGACCGGACCAGAGCGCCGCCACGCCGCCATTATACTCGATCGACCATGCATCGTTGCCGACCATCGCGAGCAGATGACCCGCTTCGGCTACTGGCCGCTTCCGTGAATCTCGACGGCTAAAGTCGCCGCGCGCCGTTACAGCCGCTCGGCCAGAAACCGCAGCAGCCGCGGCGCAACGAAGCCGGTGAGGCTGCCCGGCTCGTCGATCGGATCGTTCATCCAATAATGCGGCGCGCCCGGCACGATGCAGGGACGCACGAAAAAGCCGGCCTGCTTGAGGGCGAGTTGGAACGGATCGGTTTGCACCTTGCGGTCGACTAGATCGTCTTCGGTGCCTGTGACGAGAAGAACGCCGATGGCATTATTGGCGAGCGTCGCATAGCTGATCGGCGAAGCGTCGAAATAGAGTTGCCGGTTTTCCATCGGCGCAGCGCCCATGAATTTCTGAAAATTATTGTCGCGTCCGCCCTGCAGCTGATAGTTCGTCCACATCGCGACGGCATCGTAGATGCCATAAACGCCGACCAGCGCCTTGACGCTTGCGTCGACCGCGGCGAAGGGATCCTGCGGATAGCCCGCGGCGAATTTCTTGCCGCCGAGCGCCGCCAGCGCCGCGAGGTGCGCGCCGGCCGAGGCGCCGAGAAGCCCGATGCGCGACGGATCGATGCCGAAGGCGCCGGCTTTGGCACGCAGGAATTGTACACCGGCAAGCACGTCCTGCACCGCTTCCGGGTAAGTCTTGGTCTTGGTCGCCAGCCGATAGCTGATGGCGAACACGGCGATGCCGCGCGCGGCGAGATACGGTCCCCAATATTGGTAGGCGCCGCGTACGCCGGCAACCCAGCCGCCGCCATGCACGGCGACCAAAGCCGGCGCCGCCTTCGCTCCTTTTGGCAGATAGAGATCGCCCGCCAGCTCGATGCCGTCATGATTGGCATAGGCGATGCCGTTTTGGATGGTGAGGTTGTCGTTCGTCATTTTCTCGCCTCCTGCCTTGAGCCGCACGCAATGGCAAACCGCAGGAGCCGTGGTAGAACAACCCAACGGCCTTTTGAAGTGCCCGAATGCATAAGGAAAAAGGGACGGGGAATGCTCCAACCGGCACAAGGCACAGCAGGATCGCTTGTCGTCGAAGGCGCGCGCATCGACATGATCGAGCGCGGCTCTGGCCGGCCGTTGCTTTTCCTCCACCCCGAAAACGGCATCGAGCCTGCGGCCGCCGTCATCGAGGAATTGGCCAAGACCGCGCATGTCTTCGCGCCGACACATCCCGGTTTCGGCGGCTCGGAGCTGCCGGCGGGCATGCGCACGGTCGATGACCTGTCTTATTTCTATCTGGATCTTCTCGATCAGCTTGACTTGCGCGACCTCACCGTGGTCGGCGTGTCGCTTGGCGCCTGGATCGCCGCCGAGATCGCGGTGAAATCGACGGCGCGGATGTCGCGGCTGGTCATGGCCAACGCCGTCGGCGTGAAAGTCGGCGACCGCGAGACGCGCGACATCGCCGATATTTTCGCGATTACCGACAAGGAATATCTCGAACTCACTTATTGCGATCCAAGCGCCGGACAGCGCGACTACAAAGCGCTGCCGGCCGCCGAGGTGCTCGCCGCCGCGCGCGCCCGCGAGGCAACGGCGCGCTTTGCCTGGAATCCTTATTTCCACGATCCGCGGCTCAAAAGCCGGCTGCACCGCATCCGCATCCCGACGCTGTTCTTATGGGGCAGCCACGACCGTATGCTCAGCGAGGCCTATGGCCGCGCTTATTGCGCGATGATTCCCGGCGCGTCGTTCGAAACGATCGACCGCGCCGGGCATTTTCCGCATCAGGAACAGCCGAAGGTTTTCGGTGAGCGCGTTCTGGCCTTCGCCGGGAACAAGTGACAAAATCCAGCTGACAAGAGAGCGTCCATGCGAGTCTATCAGTTCACCGAGCAGGCCTATTACCCCACCTGGAACGATCATTCCGGCTCGCTGCGCGTCATTCTGCCGAACCGCAAATGCGATCCGCGCATCGCCGCCGATCTGTTTCACCGTTATTACGACGAGTATCAGCTCTGCGACGAGCTCGGCATCGACGTGATGCTCAACGAGCATCATCAGACGGCGACCTGCATGTCGTCGTCGGTGGTGATCGGACTTGCGGTGCTCTCGCGCATCACCAAGAAGGCGCGGCTTCTGGTGCTCGGCTATCCGATCGGCCATCGGCCCGATCCGCTGCGCGTCGCCGAGGAACTGTCCACCATCGACGTGATTTCGCGCGGCCGCCTCGACATGGGTTTCATCAAGGGCATCCCCTACGAAATCCCGGCGTCCAACCGCAATCCGACCGAGCTGATGGACCGCTTTTGGGAGGCGCATGACTTCATCATCAAGGCGATGACCACGCATGACGGCACGTTCAACTGGGAAGGCGAGTTTTTTCATTATCGACAGGTCAACGTCTGGCCGCGGGTGTGGCAGGACCCGCATCCGCCGATCTGGTCGACCACCGGCTCATCGACCCAAGCGCGCGTGCTTGGCGAGCGCGGCTACGTCATGGCGACGCTCGGCACCGGCTTCGGTACGCGCAAGCTCTATGACGCCTACCGCAAGGGCTATGTCGGAAAGTTCGGCAAGGCGCCGGGCGCCGACCGTTTCGCTTATCTCGGCCTGGTCGCGGTTGCGCACGACAAAGGGGAAGCGCGCAAGCGCGGCGATCTGATCGCCGGTTACCTGCGCACCAGCGCTATCGTCCATGTGCCGTTCCGCAATCCGCCTGGTTACGTCTCGGTGGAAGACAATGCGCGCATGCTGCGTGGCGAAACGCCGCCGCGCGGCTTCACTAAGGATGGCCGCGCCATCAACATTCACGCCACCAGTGTCGACGATCTGGTCGATGCCGGTGTCCTGTTCTGCGGCACCCCCGATGAGGTCTATAAGCAAATCGTGGAGTTCTGCGAGCATTGCGGCGGCATGGGCAATCTCTTGATGATGGGCCAGGCCGGCTTCCTCACCCACGAGCAGACCGTCGATAACCTCACGCTGTTCTCGCGAGAGGTTTTGCCACGGCTCAAGGCCTGGAAGCAGCCCGACGCCGAAGCCGCCGCGGCGGCTGTCGCCGCCTAGCCGACCTCGGGACCTTGGCCTGGCTCGGCATTGAAAGTTAAGGGGTATCAGAGGCGTAGGGAGGGGCCCCAGCCACGTTTTTATCAGGCTGTTCAAAAATTGGAACAAATCTTGATTTTGGTACGGTGCCGGTTCATGTATCGGTGAGGGATGCCGATAGAACTGTGAGATCAATCGATGATGGGTGAGCCATTTGCATCCGATCCCTATGTCGTCGGCAAAAGCGCACCGCCGCCTGAGCCGCCTCATATTCCGGCCGAAGAGTCGCTATGCTCCGTGGTCTCGCACGACTGGGTGAACTCCGAATACAAGCACCTAGTCGTCGAGGCTTCGCCCAAGGCGCTGACGGTCACGCCGGGGCAGTTCTTCAATCTGCTCTGCCCGTCGCCCGACGTCGGCGAATTGTTCTTCCGCCGACCGCAGAGCGTTTATCGCGTCAATAAGAAGCGCGGCCGCATCGAGTTTCTCTACAAATGCGTCGGCCGCGGCACGCGCGGGCTCGCCACGCTGGAGAAGGGCGACGCGCTCAACATGGTCGGGCCGCTCGGCGTCGGCTTCCACCTCGATCCGGCCTGGCGTCACATCGTCGTGCTCGGCCGCGGCGTCGGCATCGCCACGCTGGGGCCGATCTCGCAGCTCGCGCGCGACAACGATGTCGGCGTTACGGCGATCCTCTCCGCGCGCAACGCCGACTTCGTCATGGCCGATACGTTCTTCCGCGAGGCCGGCGACGTTGTCAGCGTGCTCGACACCGATGGCACAAGCGCGATGGAGAATGTCGAGAAAATCCTCAGGCAGTTGATCGCGCAAAAGCGTGCCGATGCCTTCTTTACCTGCGGCTCAAACCGGTTGTTTCAGCTGATGAAGCGGCTCGGCAAAGCGCACAGCATTCCGGGGCAGGTCGCGATGGAGCAGGTGATGGCCTGCGGCCTCGGCCCCTGCTACGTGTGTGTCCGCACCTTCGAAGTGAGCGGCAAAAAAGAGCTGCGCCGGGTCTGCATCGAAGGGCCGGTGTTCGACATGCAGGAGGCCGTCGGATGGTAGATATGCGCGTCAAGATCGGCGCGGTGACGCTGCAGAATCCGGTCATGCCGGGCTCGGGCTGCTTCTCGACCGATCTCGCCCAGGTGATGGACATCAACCGGCTCGGCGCCATGGTGGCGAAGACCGTGTCGCGCGAATATCGCGCCGGCAATCCGCCGCCGCGCGCCGCTGAAGTGGAAGGCGGCATGATCAATTCGATCGGCCTGCCGACCAAGGGCATCCAATATTTCTTCGAGCACCAGGTGCCGGACTATCGGCGCTTCACGCCGCCGCTGGTCGCTTCGATCTCGGGCACCACGATCGAGGATTTCGAGGCCATGGCCCGCGACGTCGCCAAGGGCGATATCGACGTGCTCGAGGTCAATATTTCCTGCCCGACGCGCGATCCTAAGGGCGGTAATTTCGCGCTGCATGCGGAACACACTTACGACGTGATGAAGCTCATCCGCGCCACCACCGACAAGCCGATCTGGGTAAAACTGTCGCCGAATGCCGGCGACATTGTCACCGTGGCCCAGGCGGCCGAGCGGGCCGGCGCCAATGCGCTGGTGGTGGCGAACACGATCCTGGGGCTGAAGATCAACACCGACACCTTCCGCCCGGCGATCGGCAATAAGTTCGGCGGCTTGTCGGGGCCGGGCATCAAGCCGATCATCATGCGCATGGTCCATCAATGCGCTAAAGCGGTGAAAATCCCGATCATCGGCTGCGGTGGCATCGTCAAGGTCGAGGACGCGGTGGAATATATGCTGGCCGGCGCCACTGCGGTGATGATCGGCTATCTCACCTTCCGCAATCCCACCGGCATGATCGCGATCATCGATGGCCTTGAACAATGGTGCGCCAAGCGCGGCTTTGCCCGCGTCGGCGATCTCACCGGCGCGATGATCGACGAGCCGCCGATGGAAACCTTTGCCGCTGCCGCGGCGCCGATCGGGTAAATTAACGTCATGACCACACGCATCACCATCCGCAAGCCGGACGATTGGCACCTGCATGTTCGCGACGGCGAAATGCTCAAAGCGGTGCTGCCCTACACGGCGAAGAATTTCGCCCGCGCCATTCTGATGCCGAACCTGATCCCGCCGGTGCGCACCATGGCCGAGTGCGTCGCCTATCGCGAGCGGGTGATGGCGGCGGTGCCGCTGGGCGCGAAGTTCAAGCCGCTGATGACGTGCTATCTCACCGACGACACCGATCCCGATGACGTCGAGCGCGGCTTTCGCGAGGGGGTCTTCACCGGCGTAAAACTTTATCCGGCCAATGCCACGACCAATTCGGCGGCCGGTGTCACCGACTACAAGAAAGTCATGCGCGTCCTTGAGCGCATGGAAAAGATCGACATGCCATTCCTGATGCATGGCGAGGATACCGACCCGGACGTCGATATCTTCGATCGCGAAAGAGCGTTCATCGACCGGCATCTGACGAAATGGATCAAGCAGTTTCCTAAGCTGCGCTTCATCCTCGAGCATCTGTCATCCAAGGACGGCGTCGATTTCGTCAAAAGCGCCGCGCCCCAGGTCGGCGGCACCATCACCGCCTATCACATGATGCTGACCCGCAACGATTGGTTCGGTCACGGGCTCAAACCTTATATGTACGTGATGCCGGTGATCAAAACCGCGCGCGACCGCACTGCGCTGCGCAAGGCGGCGACCTCCGGCGAGGCCTGCTATTTCCTCGGCACCGATTCCGCGCCGCATCCCTATGCGCGGAAGGTGTCGACCAACGGCGTGCCCGGCATGTTCAATGCGCCGGTGGCGATCGAAACCTACGCCCAGGTATTCGAGGAAGAGGGCGCGCTCGACAAGCTTGAGGCCTTTGCCTCGCTCAACGGCCCGAAGCACTACCGCATGCCGCCGAACGACGAGACGATCACGCTGGAGAAGACGCCGTGGACGGCGCCGGAGGAGGTCAAAGTCGCCGGCCCCGACGAGCGCGCCTTGGTCTATCGCGGCGGCGAAACCATCGCCTGGAAGGTGGTCGCATAAAATACTATTGTCATGCCCCGCGCAGGCGGGGCATCCAGTAATCGCAAAGCTCTACCTATTACGGCGGCGATTACTGGATCGCCCCGTTAAGCCGGGCGATGACAGGCGGAAGGATCGGAAGAATAATGACAGGCTTCCCCGACAAAGAGGTGATCGCCGAACTGACGGCGAAAATGCTGCTTGAGGTCGATGCGGTCCGCTTCATGACCGACAAGCCTTTCATCTACACCTCCGGTTGGGCGAGTCCGGTCTATACCGATTGCCGACGCCTCATCTCATTCCCGCGCGTGCGCCAGACCCTGATTGATTTCGGCGTATCGACAGTGATGCGCGACGTCGGCTTCGAGCAATTCGACGCGGTCGCCGGCGGCGAGACAGCAGGGATTCCGTTCGCCGCCTGGATGGCCGACCGGCTGATGCTGCCGATGCAATATGTACGCAAGAAGCCGAAAGGCTTTGGCCGCAACGCCCAGATCGAGGGCCATCTCAAAGACGGCGACCGGGTGCTGTTGGTCGAGGACATGACCACCGACGGCCGCAGCAAGGTCAATTTCTGCAAGGCGCTGCGCGAGGCCGGCGCGGTGGTCGACCATGTCTTTGTGTTTTTCTTCTACGACATCTTCCCCGAGGGCAAAAAAATCTTAAGCGATCTCGGCGTCACCCTGCACGCGCTCGCCACTTGGTGGGACGTGCTGGAAGTGGCCAAAAAGAGTGGCAAGTTCGACAAGGGCAAGCTCAAGGAAGTTGAAAAATTCATGAAGGATCCCGCTGCCTGGTCGAAGGCGCATGGCGGCGCCGCGCAGGCGGCGGAATAACGATAGGGACGGAAATGCCAAACGAAGTTGCGGATGTGATCGTTGTTGGCGCCGGCAATGCGGCGTTTTGTGCGGCGCTGGCGGCGGAAGAGCAGGGCGCCAAGGTCATCATGTGCGAGGCGGCGCCTGAGGATGAATCCGGCGGCAACAGCCGCTTCACCGCGGGCTCGATCCGCGTCGTCTATAACGGCATCGACGACATCAAGACTCTGGTGCCCGATCTCACGCCGGCGGAAATCGAGACGACGGATTTCGGTACCTATACCGCCGACCAGTTCTATGACGACATGGCGCGGGTGACGCAAAACCGCGCCGATCCCGATCTGGTCGAGCTTCTGGTCACCAAGAGCTTCGATTCGCTCAACTGGATGCGGCAAAAGGGCGTGCGGCTCATTCCGATCTACGGCCGGCAAGCGTTCAAGGTCGATGGCAAGTTCAAGTTCTGGGGCGGGTTGACTGTTGAGTCAGTCGGTGGCGGCCCCGGCCTCGTCAACCAGCTCACCGCAGCGGCAAAGAAGCGCGGCATCGATATCCGCTATTCGACGCGCGGCGTGGATTTGTTGTTCGATGGCGACCGCGTCGAAGGCGTTCGCGTGCGCGAGCACGGCGAGGTGCGCGAGTTGCACGCCAAATCGGTGGTGCTCGCCAGCGGCGGCTTCGAAGCCAATCCGGAATGGCGCACCCGCTATCTCGGTCCCGGCTGGGACCTCGCCAAGGTGCGCGGCAGCCGCTTCAACATCGGCGATGGCATCCGCATGGCGCTCGACATCGGCGCCGTGCCGCGCGGCAACTGGTCGGGCTGCCACGCTGTCCAATGGGAAATGAACGCGCCGGAATTCGGCGATCTCGCTGTCGGCGATCAGTTCCAGAAGCACTCCTATCCGTTCTCGATCATGATCAACGCCACGGGAAAACGCTTCGTCGACGAAGGCGCCGACTTCCGCAACTACACCTATGCCAAGTACGGCCGCGTGGTGCTGGAACAGCCGGGCCAGTTCGCTTGGCAGGTTTTCGACCAGAAGACTAAGCACCTGCAGCGCGACGAATACCGCATCCGCCAGATCACCAAGGTCACCGCGAACACCATCGAGGAATTCGCCAAAAAGCTCGAAGGCGTCAACGCCGCCGAGTTCGTCAAGACCATCAAGGAGTATAACGCCGCGGTGAAGACCGACGTGCCGTTTAATCCGAACGTCAAGGACGGGCGCGGCACCACCGGCCTTGCCATCAACAAAAGCAATTGGGCGAACACTATCGATACGCCGCCGTTCGAGGGCTATGCGGTGACCTGCGGCGTCACCTTCACCTTCGGCGGCCTGCGCATCAACACCGATGGTGAGGTGCTCAACACCGACTACCAGCCGATCCCCGGCCTCTATGCCGCGGGCGAACTGGTCGGCGGATTGTTCTACTTCAATTATCCGGGTGGCTCCGGCCTGATGTCCGGCACCGTGTTTGGCAAGATCGCCGGCACCTCGGCCGGCCGCGCCGGGAAGAACTGAGCCGCCATGGACGCCAAGGTCAGGCTCCCGCTCAACACGCTTTCGGCAAGCGAGATCGCGAACGAAATCGCTGCGGGCAAGACGACCTGCGAAGCGGTGGTGCGTGACTACGTAGCTCGGATCGCCGAGCGCGACGGCGTAGTCAAAGCCTTCGTGAATTTCGATGCTGCCATCGCGCTCGATCAGGCGCGCGCGCTCGACCGCGGCCCGCGCCGCGGCCCACTGCACGGCGTGCCGATCGGCCTGAAGGACACGATCGATACGGTCGACATGCCGACAGAGATGGGCTCGCCAATCTATCGCGGCAACCGGCCGCGGGCGGACGCCTCCTGCGTTGCGCTGTTGCGCCGCGCCGGCGCGATCATCCTCGGCAAGACCGCGACCTGCGAATTCGCCGGCAGCGCGCCGCCGGAAACGACCAATCCGCACAATCCCGCGCATACGCCTGGCGGCTCATCGAGCGGTTCGGCGGCGGCGGTCGCCGATTACATGGTGCCGGCGGCGCTCGGCACGCAAACCGGCGGTTCGGTGCTGAGGCCATCCTCGTTTTGCGGCGTGTTGGGCTATAAGCCGACTTACAACACCATCAACAAGCAGGGCGTCTGGCCGGCCGCCGACTCCATCGACACCATCGGCTGGCTCGGCCGCTCCATCGACGACATCGAGCTTTTGACCGCCGTGCTGAGGATGGAAACGTTGCGGCCGCCGCGCAAGCTGGAAAGCGCGCCGCGCATCGGCGTCTGGCGCACCGATCTGTGGGATACCGCGCAGGAGGAGACCAAAGCAGCGATCGCGGATGCCGCGACCAAGCTCGGCAAAGCCGGCGCCACGGTACACGACGCCGACATGCCGGATGCCTTCAACGGCCTGCATGTCATCGCCCGCTCCACCATCGGCTTTTACGAGCGCGCCGCCTGCATGGCCTATGCCTGGGATCATCAGCGCGAACGGCTGTCGCCGCAGATGCAGCGCTATATCGAAAACGGCCATAAGATTTCGCGTGACGACTACGTCGCCGGTCTGCGCCGGCTCGACGAATGCCGCGTCTGGCTAGGCAAAGTATTCGCGAACTTCGACGTGCTCCTGGTGCCATGCGTGCCGGGCGAGGCGCCGAAGGGTCTCGGCGCGACCGGCGATCCGTCGATGCAGGCGATCTGGACCGCGCTGCATACGCCGAGCATGACGCTGCCGACCCATCGCGGTCCAAATAATCTGCCGGTCGGCATCCAGCTTGTGGCACAACGCTACGACGACGATCGGCTATTCGCCTGTGCGCGCTGGATCTGGGACAAGATCGGCGCGCCGGAGATGGTCGGCGTGCGCCGGAGTTCATAATGGAATTCGACAACTCGTTCGATGTGCCGCTGCCTCCGGCGCAGGCTTTCGCGGTGCTGATGGATATTCCGCGCATCGCGCCCTGCATGCCCGGCGCCGAATTGACCGAGATCGTCGATCCGCAGAACTACAAGGGCAAGATTTCGGTCCGCCTCGGCCCGGTGGCGCTGACGTTTGCCGGCCGCGTTGAATTCGATCAAATCGACACGGCCAGCCACACCGCGCGGGTCAAGGCGCAGGGTGCCGACGCCAAGGGCCGCGGCGGCGCCAATGCAGCAGCGACGTTCCGCATCGAGCCAGCCGGATCAGGGTCGAAGGTGCTGATCCATACCGATCTCGCGCTGTCGGGCGCGGTGGCGCAATACGGCCGCGGCGTCGGCATGATCGAGGCGACCGCGGCGCAGATCGTCGGTCAATTCGCGACGAATTTGCGCGCGCAGCTTGCGGAGACGCCGCCGATGCCGGAGGGTGCCCTGCGGCCGGCGTCTTCGGATATACAGCCGGCCGCCGCCAAGCCGATTTCCGGTCTGTCGCTCATGGCCGGTGTCATTTGGTCGAAACTGGTGGCTCTGTTCAGCGGAAGCAAAACATAGCTATCATTCAGCCAGCACAGGCAAACCGCGTGAAAGAATTGATCGGAGCGCGTGTCCCCCGCCTGGAAGACCAGGCGCTTTTGACCGGCAAGGGCCGTTTTGTCGATGACATTGCCGCAGCCGGCGCGCTGGTCGCCGCCTTTGTGCGCAGCCCGCATCCGCATGCACTGATCCGTAGCGTCGATACCGGTTCGGCCCGCGCACAGCCGGGCGTCGTCGCGGTGCTCACGCTCGACGATCTCGCGCCGGTGCTCAGGCAGCGGCGCATGATCCGGATTTCGAATTCCGGCACCAAGCTCGACAAGAGCTGGCCGTTCGCGCTGGCTGACGGCGAAGTGTCCTTTGTCGGCGAGGCGGTCGCGATCGTCGTCGCCGAGGACCGCTATTTGGCAGAAGACGCCGCTGCGCTGGTCGCGGTCGACTACGATGTGCTGCCGGCAGCCACCGATTGCCGCGCCGAGCGTGCGCCGCCGGTGCGCCGCGAGCTACATTCGAACGCGGTGATCTCCTACAAGGTCAGCTATGGCGACGTCGATGCGGCTTTCGCCAAAGCGGCGCACGTCGTGCGCGACGATCTGTGGATGCATCGCGGCGCCGGCCATTCGATGGAGGGCCGCGGCATTCTCGCCCAAATCTCGGATCGCGAAACCGCGGTCTGGGCTTCGACGCAGAAGGCGCACGACCTGCGCACCGCCATCGCCGACTATATCGATCTTGACGAAAGCCGGCTGCGCGTGGCGACACCCGATGTCGGCGGTGGCTTCGGGCCGAAGCTTTGCGTCTATCCCGAGGACATCGCTGTTGTCGCCGCCGCGACGCTGCTCGGCCGCTCCGTGAAATGGACCGAAGACCGCCGCGAGCATTTCACCAATGCGGCGCAGGAGCGCGATCAATACTGGTCGATCGAGCTTGCGGCGGATGGCGAAGGCCGCGTGCGCGGCTTGCGCGGCCGTCTGATCCATGACATCGGCGCCTACGCGCTCCAGGACGTGAACATCCCGTACAATTCGGCGACCACGCTCACCGGGCCCTATGTGGTGCCGGCGCTGGCGATCGACGTGGTCGCGACCCACACCAACAAATCGCCGGTGTCGTCGGTGCGCGGCGCCGGTTACCCGCAGGCGGCGTTCGCGATGGAGCGCATGTTGGATCGCCTGGCGCGGGCGCTAAAAATTGACCGTGCCGAATTGCGCCGGCGCAATCTCATTCCGGCGGAGAAAATGCCCTACCTCAAGCCGCTCAAGGCGCGCTCGGGCGAGCAGGTGCAATATGACAGCGGCAACTATCCCGGTTGCCAAGCCGAGATCCTAAAAGCTGCCGGCTGGGACGATTTTCCGCGCCGCCAGGCCGAGGCGCGCGCGCAAGGCCATTACATCGGCATCGGACTTGCGCACGGCATCAAAGGCACCGGGCGCGGTCCCTTCGAATTCGGCAACGTGCGCGTTTCGCCGACGGGACACATTACCGTTTCGACGGGCGCGGCGCCGATGGGGCAGGGCCTTGCCACGGCGTTGGCGCAAATTTGCGCTGAGTCCTTCGGCGTGCGCGCGCAGGATGTCACCGTGGTTGCCGGCGACACTGCGGCGGTGCCGCTTGGGCTCGGCGGTTTCGCCAGCCGGCAGACGGTCACGGCCGGCTCATCGGTGAAAATTGCGTCGCAAGCGGTCGCGGCGAAAGCGCGCCAGCTCGCGAGCCACATGCTGGAAGCGGCCGAGGAGGATCTCGAGATCGTCGATGGCGAAGTGCGCGTGGTCGGCGCGCCGCAGCTAGCCGTCACGCTTGGCGAACTCGCCCGCGTGCTCAAAGGCGCGCCGGGTTACGGCTTTCCGCCGGGCATCGATCCTGGGCTCGAAGCCAGCGCCACCTTCCGCGTCGATCAACTGGCTTATTCCAACGCCTGCCATGTCGTGGAAGTCGAGGTCGATAGCGAGACCGGCGGCGTGCGCATTCTGCGCTATATCGCGCTGCAGGACGCCGGTTGCCTCGTCAATCCGCTGATCGTCGAGGGCCAGGTCCATGGCGGTATTGCCCACGGCGTCGGCAATGCTCTGCTGGAGTGGATGGGCTACGATGCCGGCGGCCAGCCGGTGACCACGACGTTCGCCGATTATCTCCTTCCCACGGCGACGGATCTGCCGAATTTCGAAACCCTGTATAAAGAATTGCCGTCGCCGCATAATCCGCTCGGCGTCAAAGGCGTCGGCGAGGTCGGCGTCATTCCCGCCGCCGCGGCGGTGATCTCGGCGATCGAGGACGCGCTGTCGCCGTTTGAAGTCCGTATTTCGCAAATGCCGGTCATGCCGCACGAGCTCGTTGCACTGGTCGCCAAGGGAGCAACAGGCTAATCGTGCCGAAACAGGAGACGAGAATGAAACGTTTGAGATTGGCCGCGGGCGCGGTGCTGTGGTCCGCATTGCTGCTGTCGCTTATTGCGCCGGCGCGCGCCGAGACCTTTCCGTCGCGGCCCATTCATCTGATCCTGCCGTTCCAGCCGGGCGGGATTGTCGATTTCGCGGGACGGGTTCTGGCGCAGAAACTCGGCGATTCGCTGGGACAGACAATCGTTCCCGATAACAAGCCCGGCGCCGGCGGCATCGTCGGCCTTGATTACGTCGCCCATTCCCCACCCGACGGCTACAACATCGTGCTGATCGATCCGAGCGTCGTCATCAATCCGACGCTGCAGAAGTCTTTGCCCTTCGACCTTTTCAAGGACCTGGCGACCGTTTCGATCATCAACTCCTCGCCCGAAGTCCTTGTCGTGGCGCCGCAGCTCGGCATCAAGACCTATCCGGAGCTCGTGGCCTACGGCAAAGCCAATCCCGGCAAGCTCAATTATGCCTCAGCGGGCGTCGGCACGACGCCGCATCTGGCCGCCGCGATGTGGGCGCAACGCACCGGAATCACCGCGGTGCACGTGCCGTATAAAGGCGTGGGCCCGTCGTTCGTCGACCTGATGAGCAATAAGGTGCAGATGGAGTTTTCCAGCATCGCCGGCGCGCTGCCGTTCACCTCGAAAGGCAGCGTCATCGCTCTCGCCACCACGGGCTCGAAACGCTCGCCGGTCTATCCCGATCTGCCCACGGTGTCGGAATTCCTGCCGGGCTACGATGTGGATCTTTGGCTTGGTGTCTATGCGCCGGCCGGAACGCCTCCCGACATTCTCGCCAAGCTCAACAGCGGCATCGCCAAGGCGCTGCAGGACGACCAGCTCAAAGCCGCCTTCGCCAAGTTCGGCCTCACGCCGCGCGGCACGAGCCTCGACGAGGGCGCAGCCTTCACCAAGTCGGAATACGAGAAGTGGAAGAAGGTCATCGCCGACGGCCACATTACGCTGGATTGAACGCGGTATGAGCGCAGCCGGCACGACAAATCCTTGGCCGACCGAATTGCGCCTGCACAAGGATCGCAAGACGCTCACCGTCGCCTTCGACGACGGTGAGCGTTTCGATCTCGCCGCCGAATATCTGCGGGTGCGCTCACCGAGTGCCGAAGTGCAGGGCCACTCGCCGAGCGAGCGGCGTACCGTTGCCGGCAAGCAAGAGGTCCAGATTCTGGAACTGCACCCGGTCGGCAATTACGCGGTGCGCATCGTGTTCGACGACATGCACTCGACCGGGATTTTCAGCTGGGACTATCTCCACGAGCTCGGCCACAATCGCGAAGACTATTGGCGCGAATATCTCGGCGAGCTTGCAGCGCAAAACCTGGTGCGCTCGCCGGCCGGACGGTGAAGCGAAAACGCCGGCATTTTTACAGTTGTTTTGCCGACAATCGTCTGGCCGTACTTAACGGCGCGCTTGATCCCAATCCGTAGATTTCCCCACACGCGTTGCCAACGCGGACTCGGCGCGGCTGGCACGAGTGGCGAAGTCAAACGGGTGGAGGATCGGCAGATGGGTAGTTTCGGCGATTGGCTTTCGCGCTTTATGACGCATGAACGCGGCGTGACCGCGATCGAATACGGTCTGATCGCGGCGGGCATCGCGGTTGCGATCATCGCCACGATTGCGGCGCTCGGCGCCAACCTGAATACCGCCTACTCGAGCGTTTCCGGGAATTTGTGACCGCGTAACACCTGGCGCCGCAACCGCCGCCGCCACGTCAACGATCAGTCAACTTACGCGCGGCATGATTGAGACAGTGTCGGGGTGGGGTGCGATGGGGCGCCTGCCGGCATCAGAGCGGCCTCGGTCCCTCTCCCTCGGGGCCGGGGCCGTTCGATTCTCGGCGCTGAGCGTCAAATCGATCGCGCCACGAGGATAACAAGGACTACCCGATCTCATCTGTCAAACGCCGGATGCAATTCCGCGAGCCGGTCCGTCCAAGCATCGCCGCGAGTTCGGCTGGCACTACATCGATTTCCATTGCCATGGTTGATGGATCGTTGCCGGCTTCGGATGCAGCCGTGGCGATGCACCGGACGGCGCGGCAATAGGGCCGGCTCCAAGGCCTAGGACGAGCAGCTTGTGTTCGGCTAAGATCGCCAAAGCGGCCGCAAAAGTGCCGCCGATGAGGGAGGAATATGATGAAGTTGCGTGGTTTGACCGCGATTGCGTTGGCTGCAGGCTTGCTCGCTGCCGGTACCGCCTACGCCCAGCAGCAGGCACCTGCCGGGGCGCCCGACCTTAATGCAATACCGCCGCAGATGCCGTTCAACCTTCCGTTTGGGACCCCCGTCACCCTGGAGAAAGCCCAGGCCCTGGTACAGGCGGCGACGGCCGAGGCCAACAAGCGGGGTTGGCCGGAGGACTTCGCCGTCGTTGATTGGGGCGGCAACCTGGTGGCCTTTGCCCGGATGGACGGCGCCCAGCTCGCCTCGATCGCCATCGCCGAACACAAAGCGCGCACTGCGGCACGATATCGCCGCCCGACGGTGGCGTTCGAGAACGGCGTACAGAAGTTCGGCTTCAACTATCTTCTGACGCTTGACGACGTGATTGCATCGCGGGGCGGCATTCCGTTGGTCGAGGGCGGCAAGATCATTGGCGCGATCGGCTGCTCCGGCGGCACCGGCTCCCAGGACGAGGCGTTGTGCCAGGCCGCCGTTGCCGCGGTCATGAAATAGCGGGTGAGGAGACGCGGTCTCAACGCGTCCTCCGCAGCGTTGATGCACGAGGGCGGCAGCGATGCCGCCCTCGTTGTGTCATAGAATCGGCTATGAAGGAGCGGGCTCAATCGAAGCTGATCTGGACAAGGCTGCAACGGGATGAGGATCGATCCGAAATATCGCTGCACGCTTTGTTTGCTCGCCGCCGGCCTCGTTGCTGTATCGACGGCGCTTGGAGCGCCGCCGGCTGCGGCGCAAAGCAGTCAGCCGATCGGCGGGCCGGCAAATCTCGGGGCCGCGATGGCGCAATATCACGCCGCGTTGGAAGCCTATAACCAATCTCACGAGGCTTACGCCGCCGCCGCGAACGCGTATTGGCGCGAGATCGCGACGAAGCGGCAATTACGCAACGCCAAACGTGCACACGGCGAAGCGCTGGCGCTCGACGATTACGTGCTCACGCAGCCGCCGGTCTATAGCGGGCCGCCGAAGCCGCGCAATCCGCTCAAACCCGAAGTGCCGCCGCAACGGATCTACGTGCCGGTGGTCGCCGACTTCCTTTCCGCTGCGGAGCGGGAATTCAGGTTTGCTCCGCAACTGCCGCAGAGCGACGATCAGTTTAAACGCGCTTATGCCGATGTGGCGCTGGCCGCGGGCCTCACTCCCGCCCAAGTGGTGCGCATTTACGGTTTCGAGGCGACCGGCAACGGCAGCTACGACGTCGAGGCCGGTCGCGAATACAATAAGCACGCTCGCGCCATCACCACCGCGCTCGGCTACAACCAGCTCTTGGCGACCAACACGGTCGAAATCGTTGCTGAAGACGGCACCCATTTCTTGGGCGACTTGCTAGCCAGGGACGCACGCTCGCCGATCGATCAACAAGAGGCGCTGGCGAACAAGATCGAAGCCTTGCGCCGGATGATCGCCTTCGCCAGAAGCGTGCCAGATGCCTGGGGCCAGCACGAAATTTTGGCTAACACCGAAAAAGGCCTCGGCGTTCATGCGCTCAATCTTGACCTCGATCTCGGTCCGCTGCTGCAGACGCAGAAGCTTCTGGACTCGGTCGTGTTCGCGCGTCGCAAGGGGGTTACCCGCACGTTGAGCGCGGCCGAGCTGGAAATGATGAATCTCACCGGCGACGGCAACGGCTTCGATATGGTGACCATGCCGCTCCCCTGGCGCGACAAAGTGCCGACCGCCAATTTCTTCCAACCCAGCGGCTATGCCGACAATCCGGTGGCGCAGCGCAATAACGTTGTCGCCAAGCTGCTGGCGGCAACTAATGCGCGCATGGACGAAGAGAGCAAAAAGCCGGGCGCCGAGGAGCTGGCGGCAATGCTGCATTGAAATCCGGCAGCGCCGGGAGTGGTGCTCCGGTATGGCAATTCGGCCATTGCGATGCCATGGTGGGTAGATACGATAGCCTTACCGATGCCTTCTCATTCCCATCCTGACCGAGTTCGCTAGCAGTCGTGAAGCGGCGTGAATTCATAACACTGCTCTCCAGCACCGTGGCGTTCTGGCGGAGTCTGTGGCCGGTAGCGGCCCGCGCGCAATATCAAATGCCACCGCCCTATCCGGCTCCGGCATATCAACCGCAACAGATGCAGCCGCCGCCACAGCAGGCAACGGCCGCTGCGGCCGCCGACGATTCGGTCGGTCAGGTCGCGACCGTCCAGGGCAGCGCCACCGTCACGCGCGCCAATGCCGGGGTTGCCGTGTTGAAAGTGTCCGACCCGATCTTCAAGGACGACGCGCTGGAGACCGGCGCGAATTCCGCGCTCGGCGTGACCTTCGACGACGAAACGACGTTCAGCCTGTCCGCCGATACGCGCATCGTCGTCAACGAATTCGTCTATCAGGATGGCGGCAGCGGCAACGCCGCCTCGTTCAATGTCGCAACCGGCACGGCCGCTTTTGTCGCGAGCCTCGTCGCCAAGACCGGGAATATGACCATCACGACGCCGGAAGCGGCGATCGGCATTCGCGGCACCACCGGCGTGGTCGAGGTGCCGGCCGCGGGCGCGACGACCGCGCCGACGGTCAAGCTTTATCCCGATGCCGACGGCCATGTCGGACAGATCGAGCTGTTCGACCGGCAGGGCAACCGCCTCGGCGCGCTCACGCAGGGCGCTAGCGCATTTACAATCCGTCGCGGAGCCGGCGGCCGGCTGATCGCGCAGCCGTACCGGATTCCGCCCCAAGAGGCGGCGCGCGACCGCGGCGTGTTGCAGCGGCTCAATGTGACGCACAATGTGGGCCGGCAGATGCTGAACCAGCGTCGGCAATTGCGCGGACCCAATCGGCAGGGGCCGAACAATCAGCGGCGTCAGGGTGGTCCGCAGAATTTCCGTCCGGGAGGCCAGCAGAATCCTCACCCCGGCGGGCCGCAGAATTTCCGCCCGGGGGGCCAGCAGAATCTTCGCCCGGGCGGTCCGCGACCGTTCAATCGTCCGCCGGGAGGGCCCGGCCGGCCGCGACCGCGCGGGCCGAAGAACGACAACCGAAACCGATAAATGCGCCCATCGAATACGGCGCGAATAGAAGCGGGGGAAACCAATGCGGGCCTATCAAATACCCAAGGGCGGCGCCGGCATCGAGTCGGTGGTTCGGGTGGAGCGTCCCGATCCCAAGCCGGGCCATCGTCAGGTGCTGGTGAGGATCAAAGCCTGCTCGCTCAATTTCCGCGATCTCGGCATCGTCCGCGGCACATACCGCGTGCCGATCCGCGAAAATGTCGTTCCGCTGTCTGACGGCGCCGGCGAAGTGGTCGAAGTCGGGTCGGGCGTGATGCGTGTCAAAGTGGGCGACCGCGTCGCCGGCAATTTCTTTCAGCGCTGGCCGGGCGGCGAGTCTTCGCCCGAGGTACATGGCAGCGCGCTCGGGGGCGGCATCAACGGCATGTTGGCGGACTATGCGCTTTTGGAAGAAGACGGCGTCGTGAAAATCCCGCCGCATCTATCGTTTGAAGAGGGCGCGACGCTGCCCTGCGCGGGCGTCACCGCCTGGCACGCCATGATGGAACACGCCAAGCTCAAAGCCGGCGACACAATCCTCCTGCAAGGTACCGGCGGCGTGTCGATCTTCGGATTGCTATTTGCCCACGCCATGGGCATCCGCGCCGTCATCACGTCGTCGAGCGACGAAAAGCTCACGCGCGCCAAGAAACTCGGCGCAGCATTCGGCGTCAACTACAAGACCACGGCCGAATGGGATCAGGCGGCGCGGGAATTCACCGACGGCGTCGGCGTCGATCATGTCATCGAAGTCGGTGGCGCAGCGACGCTGACGCGCTCGTTCGGCGCCATCCGCGTCGGCGGCAAAGTGTCGATGATTGGCGGCTTGAGCGGCGGCGCGACCGAGCTCAATCCCGGCCTGATCTTTTCCCGCCGCGCCAATGTGCAGGGCATTTCGGTCGGCTCGACGCAAATGTTCCTGGCCATGAACCGCGCCATCGATGCCAACGCCATCAAGCCGGTGATCGATAAGGTGTTCGCCTTCGCCGACGCGCAAGCCGCCTATAAGCACATGGCCTCGGGCGGGCATTTCGGGAAAATCGTTATTCGGCTGGACTGACGGTGATTTTGTTACGGTCAGTGATGGTTGCGACCCTGTCCGGGCTGCTCAGCGTGTGGTTTAAAATCGCGGCGGAGATGGACCATGATGCATCTGCTGTTTGCTGGTATCGGCTGGACAGACCTCGCGATGACCCTCAACCGGATCGCGATTGGATCATTCTTTATGCATTCGGGATATCACAAGCTGTTCAACGCGGAGCGCCACCATACATTCGTCGATGAACTGAAGGCGCTCGGCGTTCCGGCACTGGGCTTCAATCAATGGTGGGTGCCGTCGGTCGAGTTCTCAGCCGGCGCTGCCGTCCTTATCGGGCTGTTGGCGCCACTCGCCGCGCTTGGCCTGCTTGTCATCATTCTCGTCGCCATCGCCACGTCCGGGCGGCAGCGCATCAAACTCTATAAGCCGATCGACAAAGGAGATCGCATCGACGATTGGCTCTATTTACCTGAGACGCTTTATGCCTTTATGTTGATCATAATCGTCTCAGCCGGCGCCGGGCCTTACAGTCTCGATGCCCTGATCCTGAACCTGGTGAATAAGCACGCCGCGTGACAGCGCGTCCTCACTGGTTATCATCTTGCGATGCCGCGGCACGCCGACAAACCGCCGCCTTCATGAGTGGTCCGCCGTGATTGTCACGAATTTTCCAAGACCGGTGCGCGTCATCGAGCACACCTTGATCCCTCTGAAGGACGGCACGAAGCTCGCTGCCCGTATCTGGCTGCCGGAGGACGCCGAACAAAATCCTGTTCCGGCCATTCTGGAATATCTGCCCTACCGCAAGCGCGACGGCACCTACGAGCGGGATGCGCTGACGCATCCGTATCTGGCCGGTCACGGTTACGCCGGCGTACGCGTCGACCTTCGCGGCAGCGGTGAATCGACGGGCTTGCTGTTCGACGAGTACGCCAAGCAGGAACAAGACGATGGCGTGGAGGTGATCGCTTGGCTGGCGGCGCAACCTTGGTGCAATGGCGCCGTTGGGATGATGGGAATCTCATGGGGGGGCTTCAACGGACTTCAAATTGCGGCCCGCCGTTCTCCGGCACTCAAAGCCATCGTCACCATCTGTTCGACCGACGATCGGTACGCCGACGACGCGCACTACATGGGCGGCACGTTTCTTACTAAAGCAGGACTTGAATGGGCCTTTTTCTTTTTCAGCTTGATGTGCCTTCCGCCCGATCCGGCGCTGGTCGGAGATAACTGGCGGGCGATGTGGCTTGAGCGCCTGGCGAACATACCGCTGTTCCAGGACAATTGGCTGCAGCACCAGCGGCGCGATGCGTATTGGAAGCACGGGTCGGTATGCGAGGATTACGCAGCGATCCAATGCCCGGTCTATGCCGTCGGTGGCTGGACCGATGGTTATAAGAATGCGATCCCGCGCCTGCTCGAGGGATTGAAGGTGCCCCGCAAGGGTCTCGTCGGGCCATGGGCGCACGCCTATCCGCACTTTGCGTTTCCCGGCCCCCAGATCGGATTCCTCCAGGAAATCCTGCGTTGGTGGGATCATTGGCTCAAGGGCATCGATACCGGCGTGATGGATGAACCCATGCTGCGGGTGTGGATGACGGACAGTGTGAAACCGGCGACCCACCACGACACGTTGCCGGGCCGGTGGATTGCCGAACCGTCGTGGCCGCCGCCGGGATTAACACCACGGCGGCTGTTCATGACCGATGCGGGGCTGCGCGAAGCCGCGGCGCCGTTGACGGCTCGCGCCGTATGCTCGCCGCAGACGGTTGGTCAGCATGCGGGCGAATGGGTTCCATTCGGTCGTGGACGCGATCAGGCCGGCGACCAGCAAGAAGATGACGTGCGCTCCCTGGTTTTCGAGACGCCGCCGCTCGATGCGCCGATCGAAATCCTTGGCGCTCCGATCGTCGCGCTCGATGTCGCGTCCGACCGGCCGATCGCGAATCTGGTCGTTCGGCTATGCGATGTGCACCCGAGCGGTGAATCGCTGCGTGTCAGCTATGGCGTGCTCAACCTCACGCATCGCCAGGGCCACGAACAGCCCGCTCTGCTGGCGCCAGGCGAGCGCTACCTCGTGCGCATTAAGCTCAATGATGCAGGCTCGGTATTCCCAGCCGGCCACAAAGTGAGGCTTGCGATATCGACGGCTTACTGGCCGATGATCTGGCCCAGTCCGGAGACGGCGACGCTGCAGATCTTTGCCGGCACGCTCGATCTGCCGCAACGCGCGCCCAGCGCCGCCGACGCCGCGCTCTCGCCTTTTCTTGAACCGGAGACGGCGCAGGCTGAGACTCCAACCATCCTTCATCGCGATGGTGTGCGGATCGAACGTATCGACCGCATCGGTCTGGAATTGGGCACACAATGGAAAACGCAGTACCATGTCGAGGAGAACGATCCGCTCAGCGCAGTTGCCGAACTGAACAACATCCAAACTATGTCGCGAGACGCATGGCAAATCCGGGTCGAGACGCAGATGCGGCTGGCATCCACGGGCAATACCTTCCTACTGCAGGGGAGTTTGCGCGCGTTCGCGGGCGCAGACGAAGTGTGTCGTCGCGACTGGGACCGCTCTATTCCTCGAGATTTCTCATGATGCGGGCTTCGTGACGGAGCGAGGGCAGCGCTATGATAAACGGCATCAACGATGAGCTCATTCTTGCGGCCCGTCTTCTTCTCGCGACTCTGTTTCTGATTTTCGGCTGGAGAAAGCTGAGGGACTTTCCGGGCACCATCAGTCAGATGGTGCAGCTTGGCGTTCCGACGCCGGTCTTGGCCGCCGGCGTGGCGACTTTCATGGAGCTTCCGGTTGCATTCGCAGTCGCCGTTGGCGCGTTCACGGGTCCTTTGGCCTTGTTTATGGCCTTATACTCGCTGGGAACGGCGCTGATCGGGCATCGCTATTGGACCGTGAAAGGTGCGGATTACGTCGACAGCCTGGATGGCTTTTACAAAGACCTTAGCATTATGGGCGGCTTCTTGTTGTTGTTCATTACTGGTGCAGGAAAATATTCGATTGATGCATTGTTAGGCATCGCTTCGCCATAGCTATTGGGCGGGTCAACAACGCAGCCTCATGTCGCGTACGTCCGGTGCCGAACATGTGCCCGTGCGGTGCCAGACATGTGATCGACGATCTCATCGACAGCCATAACGACGAAGCGTAACCTTGCGAAATTCCCGCGCGGTCTGAGCATTTGAAGCGATCCGCAGACGAGCACGAAACCCCAACAAGTATTTAGGTTTCTGACCGGAGGCTCGGATATGTCGCTAGACAGCACGCTGACTGCAACCGCTCACTCGCGGCTGCCGGACCCGACCGCGGCCGGTTTCGCCGATAAGCTTTATCGGCTGGATGGCGGTCACTCCCTCGCAAATGACGAGTCGGTCTGGACCCCCGGCGAAAATGTCGGACGCAGCATCGAATTCTCGTCGACTTGCTGGCTGATACGGCGGGGAAACCAATGGTTACTCTGGGATACGGGTGTTCCAGAATCCGCGCTGAACGACCCTAAAGGCTGGTCAACCCTGCCCAAATTGATCGTCTACCATTTGGATAAGACGCTCACTGAGCAACTTGCGACGATTGGACTTAAGCCGAACGGCGTCACTTATGTCGCGCTATCGCATACTCACGGCGACCACATCGGCAATGTTCGCTTGTTCCCGAATTCAACGGTTCTGATGCAACCGGCCGAGTATGAGTGGATCAGCACTCCCGATGGCCCTAACGATAACGTGAATCAATTAAAGGCTCTCGCACGCAAGCTTATGGGCGCCCCAAAGCATCTTAAGCTGCTCGACGGCGATACCGACGTCTTTGGCGACGGCAGTGTCACCCTGGTTTCGACGCCAGGACATACTCCCGGCAGTGAATCATTGATGGTGCATCTGAAGAATTCAGGATTCATCATTCTGTCCGGCGACGTGGTGCATCTGGAAGAGAATTTTGAGAAAGACACGGTGCCGTCCTTGAACACGGATAAGGCCGCATCGATCGCCTCCATGGAGAGGGTCAGGCGCATGATCGCAACATACAAAGCGAAGCTGTTTATCAATCACGACAAGGCGGAATCTGACGCTCTAAAGCTGATCCCCGCATTCTACGATTGATGTCTCCATCAGTGCGCTTCGGCCCCCGCGCCGAGCCAGTGAGCGACCGGTCGATACGGAGAGAAATTATGATGGCAGCAACTTCTCTGGCATCGGCGCCGGCGTCGATCGCCGGTCGTCACGCCACGCAGGCTGCTTCGCTGGAGTCGACATCGGCGACAACGGCCTATCGTCGCATGACGGTTGATGGGGTCGGAATTTTCTATCGCGAAGCGGGTCCGAAGGACGCGTCGGCGATTGTGCTGCTGCACGGTTTCCCCTCTTCTTCGCGCGAGTTCGATACGCTCATCCCCTTGCTCGCAACACGCTATCATCTGATAGCGCCGGATTTTCCGGGATTCGGCCAGAGTGAAGCCAAGCCACCGTCGTCGTACGTGTACAGCTTTGATAATTTGGCCAAGACGATCAACACTCTCCTTGAGCAACTCAAGATCAACAAATACACCTTCTTCCTTCATGACTATGGCGGGCCGATTGGCTTTCGCATCATGTCGGCGCATCCGGAGCGGCTGCAGGCGCTTATCATCCAGAATGCCAACGTCTACAAGGAAGGCCTCGGCGCCAAGTGGGCTGGCGTTGCGCAATATTGGGTCGATCCGAAAGCGCATCCTCAAGTGTTC
This sequence comes from uncultured Alphaproteobacteria bacterium, assembly GCA_963731805.1. GTDB lineage: Bacteria > Pseudomonadota > Alphaproteobacteria > Rhizobiales > Xanthobacteraceae > BOG-931. The sequence goes on along the minus strand of CAVSWY010000013.1, from coordinate 3,433 downwards.
GACGCGTTCGTGTCGTTCGTAGCGACCGAACAGCGTCACACCTTGGGTACCTCGCATCCCGAACGTTATAACCCAGACACCTGGACTGACGAGTACGCCCACCTGTCGAAACCCGGCCAACGCCAGATCCAGGCCGATCTGCTGTATGACTACCGGACGAATGTCGCGTCCTATCCGGCATGGCAAGCATGGCTGCGCGCGCACCGGCCGCCGACTCTGGTGGTCTGGGGGCGGAACGATCCTTCATTCATCGCTCCCGGCGGCGAAGCGTTCAAGCGCGATCTGCCGGACGCCGAGATCCATCTCCTCGACGCCGGCCATTTCGCCTTGGACGAGAAGAACGACGAGATCGCGAGTCTCATTCTTACGTTCCTGGCCAAACATTCCGTCTGACCGATCGGTCAATTATTCCACGTGCCCCTCAACTGTTATCACCGAAGTCCGAGAAAAGGAGACGTCCATGAGCGAAGTACAAGTCGGGCAGAAGAGCTACGAGATGCCGCCGAAGGAGGGGTTCACCGTCGCGCACTTTCTCACCGTCGCGGACGTCGAACGATCGCTCCGCTTTTACGAGAAGGTCTTCGGCGGCCGCATCGACAGCAGAGGCGACAAGAGCGGCGCGCCGGGCTACCTCCAGATCGCCAACACGTGGCTCATCGTCAATCCCGGGGGCGGCCCGACGCCCGACAAGCCAAACACAACGCTCCGCGTCCCCCCCGATCCCGATCAAGTCAGCAGCTTTATGAATATCCGCGTCGCCGATATCCAGGCATGCTACAAATTATGGAAAAGTCGGGGAGCCGAGTTCATCACCGAGCCAAAGCCCAAATACGGCGAGACGCGCTGCTACATCCGCGATCCCGACGGCTACATAATAGAAGTTGGGCAAAGCAACCCGGGCGTCACTTACGGCTAAACCCATGAAGACCGAAAGGGATGGTATCAACCCAGCGGCTAAGCCGAGCGGAACAGGCTGCGTCGAATGCGCGGCTTCGGGCGGATGGTGGTTTCATCTTCGCCGATGCGCCGAATGCGGTCACATCGGCTGCTGTGATAGTTCACCAAGCCAGCATGCGTCCAAACATGGCGCCGCTACGGGCCACCCGATCATCACGAGCTTCGAGCCGGGCGAGCGGTGGTTTTACGACTATCGCACAGAGCAATTCTTCGACGGCCCGAAGCTTCACCCTCCTCACTCGCGCCCGTCGGATCAACCGGCGCCCGGACCGGCCGGAGCAGTGCCTTCAAATTGGAAAACGCTGCTTCACGAATAAGGGACGGCTTTTTGGTTCCGATCGCGGCGCGACACGGCTTCCCGCCTGAGAATTCGAGCGGTGGGAGATAGTGCCGGCGCAACTTCGGCCTCGTCGACCGGCGAGGCTGGTGGGCGCTGTAGGGAGCAACTAACTACTTAACCAGAAATGCAGATTATGCCTGATTTACCTTGCTTTTTCGAGGATGCTGTGCCATGATGCTGTACCATCATACTGTACCATCACAGGACACAGCATGGCCGATACCCGATATCTCAAGCGACGACATCAAAGCTGGTATTTTGTCGCCGCGATACCGCGAGCGCTCCGTGGCAAGTTCGTCAGTGATGGGCGCAACGGAAGCGCTCGGCCGGCCGCTCAGCAAGATTGTCGTGAGCCTCAAAACGCAGTCGCTTGGGGAAGCTCAGGACCGGCGCTGGCCGCTTGTGAAGCAATGGCGCGAAACTTTCCAGCGGGCGCAGACCGGCGAGCCATTGTCGCTTGCCGAAATCGACGCGCAGGCGCGAGAGATTTTCACATCAACGCTGGAACGCATGGAGGTGGACGTCAAGAGGCGGCGGTTGTCCATCAACGAAGAGCGCGAAAGCCTTAACGAGGGCCTGTACAGTTTCCTTGAGGATATGGGTCTCGTTGCGCCAGACCGAGGTGAACCAGACGCGCAAATCGATGACCTGATCAGCTTTGACGCCATCGGCCACGAATTGAAGGCCGTCGAGCGGCGGACTGGCGTTCAGCTAGAGCCCGACAGCAAGACTTATCAACTCATGGGTCAAGCGGCAGTGCGCGCACTCATTGCAGCGGCAGAGGGGCGCTTGCGCGCCCTGGAAGGCAAGCCATCGGAACCGCCGGCAACCTTCCTCGGAGCACATGGCATTGACCCCCGAACGCTGCGGCCGATTGTTGTCCCGCCGCGTAGTGCCGTGCGCATTCGCACTGATGGCGGAATACGTTTTTCAGAAGCGGCGGCGCGATACATTGAAGCAAAGCGGAAGGCCGGCAAAATGACGGCTCACACGCAGCGTCAACGGGAAACAGTGTTCCGTCTATTCAAGAGCTTCACCAACGACGCCCCGCTTACCGCAATCGACAAGCTGACGGCGACCGATTTCCTTGAGCAAATTGGCAAACTAGACCCCGCCTGGCACCACATTGAAGAGGCGCAAGAGTTGCCTTTGAATAAGCTAGTCGAAAAATGCGCCAATCGTTCCGGCAGGCTCACAAACCGAACCATCAACTCATACATTCACGCTCTTTCTGGCGTGTTCAACCTGGCGGACAAAGAGGGACACTTTGAAGGGCGCAATCCTTTCGCCGGGCGAACGCTTGAAGAAACTAATAGCTCATGGCGGTCATATCAGACCGACGAGTTAAAAAAGCTCTTTAGCACGCCGCTATTGCGCAACATGTCGACCGAGCAGCGCGTCCGGCCGGCTAAGTACACGTTTGAAAATGCAATGGCTTGGATACCATTGGTCGGGCTGTTTAGCGGAATGCGGTCAAACGAAATCTGCCAGATGCGCGCCAGCGACGTGCAGCGCAAGGAAGGCATATGGCTATTCAACGTGAGCGACGACAATACGGGCCAAAGGCTGAAGACAGAAGCGGCCACGCGCATTGTGCCGATACATAGCGAATTAGTACGCTGCGGCTTCCTCGATTACGTGAAGGCGCTACCGCGAGACGGCCAACTATTTCCAGCGCTGAAGCCGGGCGGCCCTGATGGCAAGTACAACCATTATTTCGCCAAGCGATTTACAGAGTATCGGAGAAAATGCGGCGTTACCGCTCCTCGCACGTCATTTCATTCATTCCGCAAGAACGTGGCGCAAGCCCTCAAAGACAAGCGCGCCACGGCCGCCGAAATAGCGGAGTTAATCGGCCACGAACAGGGCTTCACGTTTTCGGTGTATGCGCCTATGCAGCTCCCGATGAAGGCGCTGAAGGAATTGATTGAACGCGTCCGCTATCCGGGTTTGCGCTTAAGCCATTTGTATGTCGGCTAGATTAACCGGTAGAGGTTGCTGCCGCCCGGTGATGATTTGACCAGTGCAGCGGCGTTCAGTAGTTCAACCTCAAGGTATCCAAAGCTTGCGCCACAGGGCACAGGCTCGGCTTGGCGCGGCGAGGTGCCTGACCGATGAACGTCACGAATTGCTCGG
>CAVSWY010000012.1:0-54709 GCA_963731805.1 uncultured Alphaproteobacteria bacterium | reverse complement strand
CCAGAATAGAATGCCGATAGGCATCGCACATTTCCTTTCATAAATTATTGAGACGCCAGCAGACGCGTCGAAATAGGTTACTCCCCAATGATCTCATGCGCTCCTTAGCATTAGCTGTATGGTCAAAATTGCTCACCGAGATCGCCCGTCCACAACAAACATTTCCGCTGCCGGAGCTCGATCAAGGTTCAAAAGGGGCCAGCCTCAAATTCAAATGGGACCGGTGGGGATGGAAAGGGCCAGTACCCACCGCTCCTATAGGACAATAGGGGAACCCAGAACACTTCGCGAAAAGCCGGCTGACGGGATTACTTCGGGAACCAAGTTGGCACTGACGGACTTGCTGTTAGTAACGGCGGGGTTCGTTTGCGCGAAATGTCCAGCTCGAAGCCGGGCCTTACCCTTTCCGCGCCATTAGGTAAAAAATGAAGCCGACAAAATATACGGCCGAACAGATAAGCGAGATTATCGAACGCATTACTACTTTGCGAAAACGTTGGCTTAGCTTCGTGGAGGCTCAACTCGCCCGACAAGCCCGCGAGAGCAAACTCGAACCGCCGCAGAGCGCAGAGACCGCCTGAACCCCTCCTATCGTTGGAACAGATCAAAGTACCTTGCAGATGCCGAGTGCGCGGGCCGGCCGCCAATGCGGGTTGCGGCCGGATGCGCGCCGTGCGTCATTCACGGCTATGGCGTGTCGCTTTAGGCGCGCTCTCCTTCCCACCATCTTGGGCCGCGCCAGTTCGCGCGCGCCTTAGTCTCCCGCTCTGCGGCCTCGCGCGCCTCTGCGTCCCGGACTGCGATGGCTTGTTCTTGCCAGACCTGCCACCAGTCGCCGGTGTAAAGGCGCGGATCGCCGCCTGCCACCGGCGCGATCAGCGCCGGATCGATTGGCCGATGCGGCGGCCACACGGGCACGGAGCTAGGCTCCCAAGAAGGTAGTTTCAGGTGTTTGATGATCGACAGCATATTGGCCCCGCAAGTCTCGGGGCCGCGAGCTTCTTCCTCAACAGAGTGCAAACGCATTCCAATTGCACCGTCGCGTGGAGCAGCTTCATTGATCCGCTGAACTTCGCGGTCAGCCTCTTCAATGTCGAGCAGCAAAGGGACGAATTCGTTGATGAACGGGATGTAGCGGTCGCGCAAATCGGCCGCCAGCGCATCGCGCCGCGCCTTGACAGCCTCCTGTCGCGGCAACCAACGCGCAAACTCCTCCGCTGCGACGACTTCACAATAGCGTTTCTCCAAACGCGGCGACGCGGCCTGCAGGCGATCTCGGGCGAATTCGGCCGCCTGCATTGCCTGGCGCGCGTTGTCGGCATCCGGCGAGGCGAGTAGGTCGAGGCCTTTGATGCGTTCCACCTTAGCATTCGTGTCGGCATCCCTGATGGCGGCCTCGGTCTCGGCGATCAGCGCCGCAACGTCGGGCGATTTGATATCGTCCACCAACGCGGTTGCGATCCGTTCTTCAAGCGAGGGTGTGCTCATCGCCTCTCTCCCTTCCATTGTTCGCTGATCGAGCGATCATATTCAGCATAGAAGGCGTCCATAGTGGGCGCTGCATCGCGCTCGCGGTCCGGCACGCAGCGTAGTTCGCCGTTGACCTTTCTCAGATGACCAGGCCAGCCATCGATGGTGCAGATATCGCCAGGACGTTGGCCGATGAACTCGCCGCTGCCAAATCCGGTCGGCGGCTTCTGCCAAGCAGTCTGCACATCGGCGTCGTAAGCTGTGTAGGCATTCAGATCACGCCGCGCTGCATCGCTGATGCGATAGCCTGGCCTGTGCGAAGCGAGCGCACTATCAGTGCCGTCGCTGGCGCGGTCGAAGTGCTGGGCAATATCACGCTGAAGACTGTCCATCATCCGCAGCGGCACGTGCATGCGCTCGCCATCCTTCAAGACTTCGCGCAGGTCGGTGTTGTCGTCATCGGTGTGGTGAAATGTTATGGCCATTTGTTTGCTCCATTAGAATGGCGGCGGTATGCCGCCGCTGTTGAGGTACCAGCTCAGTCGTGCGCGTCGCCAAGCTTCGATACCGTGCGGATCGTCCGCTGTGCCGTCGGTCCAAGCGCGCGGGTTATAGACACCTTTGACGATGGCAAGGCTGGCGCAGCCAGCCACGACGTTGGCGACGTCGTCGTGTTGACCGGGAGGGTGATCGATGCTGTCGCGGCCACCACGCGCGGTGCGCCGTTCGAGCGCGCACAATTGATTGATCAGCTTCGGGTGGTCGACCAGATCGATGCGGCGCGAATTGATCGACGACAACAGATCGACGTACAAGTCGGACTTCGCCTTTTCGGCAGCTTGATACAAGATGCCAGCCTTCCCGAATTGCTCGTGCACCCATTCGCCAGCGTAGCGGTCGCCGGTCACGACGCTGAGACGATAGGACTTCAAGACCGCAGCAAAGTCGAACGTCACCGCCTCCGGGCTGAACGGCGGCCGCACTTCGCGCAAGCAATCGACCACCACAGTCTCCTTGCTGTGTTCGATGTGGCCGATCGCGAGCGTGAAGCTGTCGGACGATCCACCCGACGGATCGACGAAGCCGAGATAACTGATGCCGCGTTGGGACTGTCGCTCGAACACGTTGCGACTGACGCAAGCCTCGACCACTTCGCGCACGACGAAGGCTTCCAGGTCGCTGCGAAACTTTGCGCCATACTCGGCCGCAGCACGCGCCGGATCGTCGGCAACGTGCTCGTCGATGTATGACTGCGGCACCGACGAGTTCATGCTGCGGGTATCGCCCTGCCAAACCAGAACTGGATCGCCGTCTTTACCGAAGTGTCGGTGGAATGCATTCCACAGGGCACCCTTGCGGGCGTGCGGCGACGACGCCACCAGCAACATCGCATCTGGGATCGTTGCCATGCCCGGCTTGATGGCATTGATGACTTCAACATCCGGCTCGGCGGCGCTCTCATCGACCGGCCAATAAGCAGCCTCATCGAGCAATGCCGCGACAATGGTGTAACCTCGCGTCGTGCGGAACGACGCGGTGTGGATTTCAATTGCGATGCGGTTCTTCAAGCTGATGGCTTCGCGGGTCACGCCTTCAATCTGGCGTGACAGCATCGGCACCGATTTCAGCAAACCGAGGCAGTAGCGCATGATTACTCGCGCTTGCCGACGATCAGCAGCGACGATCATCACGGTGCCGACTTCGCCGGGGCCGAGATAGGCCCGCCAATCTTTGAAGCACGCTAAGAACACGGCGATGACGGCGAGAATGAAGCTTTTGCCGCCGCGTCGGCCGACCACCAGCCAGGCCTCGTGCGACGGTGCTGTCGGCACTGTACTGCGGCCGGTGTGCTGCTGATAGATCGCCAACTGCTGGGCCGTCATCGGCAGCCCGAATAAAGCTGCGACGAACGCAAACCATGCTGTCCAAGTGCTGCCACGAAAAAAGGCAGCAAACACTTTCGGATCGCGCATCGCTTGAATGAGGTTCATGACGTGTGCTCTCGCGCGTAGGTGAGCGGATCGGGCGTCACGTCGCGGCTGCGACGATCAATGCCGATGCGCGATGCGAGCCTCGTTAGCGTGCTGCTGAGCTGCGAATGCTCGGCGATGTTGATCGGCTCGCCACGCGCCAGGCCGGCTTCCATCTGTTCGGCGATGACAGCGCAAGCCGCAAATCTGCGGATGAGTTGCAAGCGCGCCTCGCTGCATTGATCGCTATTCTGGTCGCGAAGAATGGCGTTGCTGATGTCTCGAAATCTTCTGGCGATGAGGCTTCTGCCGTCAACATTCGGCAGTAGGTCTTTGCCGTTTGAGATGCGGCTGCGGCCGTGCGACTTCGGATCGGCTGCGCGTGGTCTTGGTGCAGGCTTGCGCTGCACTTTATTGGCCAAGATTTCTGTGTTGAACTGCATTTGAGCGACTATCCAATTAAGTAACTGAAAACGTAGCAGTTTTCGCTGCAACATATTTATCGCGAAAGCGACGCCGACGCAACATGCTTGCGACAATGGTACTTAACTTATTGAAATATAGATATATTTTATACTACACGCGGATTAATAATCCGCTGGCTAATCCTTGAGAAAGCGCCGCCAACTCGCCGGAAATAGCGCTGTTGGTCACACCAAAATATGCAGTGAATTTTTCAGTGGTTGAGGGGGGACGGCGGGCTCGATTATTCTAACGTTCTGGGTGTGGTAAAATTAGCTCTCGCGCGGAAATAGTATAAGTTCCGAATCAAGGTAGTAGACTTGTAACGTATGTTGACTTATATGGCAACAGTAGCTGAGGTTGTCGCTAGTGGGGTCATCGTGGCGTTCGAAGTACCCGCATGGGAACCGCGGCTGCCGCTGCGCCCGTTATGGGTCACCCCTGCTCTGGTAAGTTGGGCAGATGCCAAACCCGAGCTTCACGATAATGCCTTTGGGGTTGGCGGTCGGACCCTATTTGAACATCTTCTTACAATGCTTTGCGACTTTCGATGCGCTGAGCATTGCCCTTCGCATGCTGGCGATCTCAAACGCATGACGCCTACCAAACATGGAATATGGAAAATGCATCCGCCGAAGATGCGCGTTTACGGCTGGTGCCCGGGCCAATTCCAGTTCGTTGGCGTGACTGCGACGCTCGAATCGGAAACAAAGGCCGACCACAAACTCAACGGCGCGAAAATGAAAGAGGTTCGCGACTTTATCCAGAAACATGCGCTCCAAAATACCATCTTAAGAGGAGATGTTCTTGCAGTCTTTCCGCACCCAGTTGGATGATCGCCGACGAATGTTCGTGGTGTTGGCGGCAGAAATCGAGCGCCAACTACGCGAGGCATATGACCGGAAGTTTCGAGCCGGACTGGCTACGCAGTCCGGTTTGGCGGACAAGCTTGGCATAAATCGTTCGGCGATACATCATCGCTTGATGGGCCATACAAACATGACCATCGAAACAATCGCCGACATGGTGTGGGCGCTCGATCACGCAATAAAAGTAGAAATTTATGATCCTGCCGCTTCTCACGGTGTCAATTATAAGACTATTACACCGCCCGCACTATTGGCGCCCAGCACAATCGGCGGTCAGCCAGCAGGTGCTGCTGCAAAACCGGGACAATCGCCGATAGCTTCTGAGTTGCCTCCCGAACTGAAAGCCTTATTACCAAATATCGAAAGCGCGACCTAAAATGATTCCACGTCAAGCTAACGTCATTATCTGCGATGAACTACTATTTTCCATTACGGGAAAAACTAACATAATAGGAATCTATACGACGGATATCTCAATCCCCGTCGATCCGACCCAAGTCCCCCAACTAATTTTCTTCTTTGTTATTGAGACGGACGTTGGCGATCTATTCAAATCACTGTCCTTGCACGTCACATTGCCAGGATCAGCCCCTATTATACAACCGCTCCCGATGATCCCACAGATAGCAGCCGCGCCAGGGCGAGCAAGGTGGACTTTGCGGTGGCCGCTGCTCCTCCCTCAGCCAATGTTGCGACCAGGGCGCATAGAGGCGAAAGTGATTCACGAAAGCGGGGAATTGATCGCGGGCACGCCGTGGATCGTGATGGCTGGCCAACCCCAACAGCCAGCCGCCAGCTAGTTACTATCCTTCTTCCATCTCGCGGAGGTTGCTTTGCGGGCAATCTCTGCCCGCCGCCCTGGTGTCATTTTCGCCGTGCGTATTAACGCATTGAAACGATGATTGCATCTTTAGTCGGGGTGCAAATCAGTACATACGGGGAGTGTAACTTCGCCGTCGGTAGTGTCCAGAATCTTTCGCACATTTGATCAGGCGACGGCTTCGGTTTGCATGACCTGCGGCTGATAGAGAGGCCGCATATTCATGTAGCACTTGGCGGACCATGCTGTGCCGGCGATGTAGCGCAGGCGCGCGGCCGCCAGGTTGAGGCATGATTGGCCATCAGGGAATGCTCCGACAACACGGGTCCGCCGCCGAATCTCTTTCATGATCCGCTCGAGCGGGTTGTTGGTACGGATCTTCAGCCAGTGGATGTCCGGGAAGGCGTAGTAGGTCAGGGTCTCGCACACGCACCGCTCGACGAGATCGGCCGCCGTGTTCATCCTGGCGGCACGCAGATCGTCGACGACCGTTCGTGCCTTGCGGTCGGCGGCTTCCCGGCTCTCCTGGGCATGGATGGCCTTGAGCATATGGCTCACCTCGCGGACCCTGGTCGCCGGCACGTGGCTGAAGACATTCCGGTAGAAATGCACCATGCAGCGCTGCCATCGCGCCTCGGGCAGGTATTCCGCGGCGCTCTCCATCAGGCCGCGGCAGGCATCGGAAATGATCAGCCGTACGCCCTTAAGGCCACGGTCGACGAGGTGGTGCAGAAACGCCGACCAGCCGGATTTGTCTTCCTTGGCGCCCTCGCAGATGCCCAGAATCTCCCGAAAACCCTCAGAATTGACGGCGCTGGCCACCAGCAGTGAGACATTGCGGACTTCGCCGGCCCAGGTGCGCTTCATCACGATGCCATCGAGATAGAGATACGGATGCTCGCCTTCGATGCGCCGGTTCCGCCAAGTCTCGATCTTGGCGTAGATCTTCTTGTTGAGGTTGGACACCGTGCTCGGGCTCACCCGTGTCCCCCAGAGCGCTTCGGTGATGTCCTCCACTCGCCGCACCGAAATGCCCGCCAGATACATCTCGATCAACGCCTCCTCGACCGAGCTCTCCCGCCGCCGGTAGCGTTCGATGATCGCGGTCTCAAAGGTCTGGCGCCGCAACTTCGGGATCTTGAGATTGACGTCCCCAGCACTGGTCTGCAGCGTCCGCTCGTAGCTGCCAGCCCTGGTATCCTGCCGAGCTTCGCTGCGCTCGTAACGTCCAGCTCCGCAAAGCTGGTCCGCCTCAGCATCCAGCATGGCGTTCAGCGTCTCTTCAACAGTCCCACGAACCATCTCGCCAAGATGGTCTCGAATCCGGGCTTCATCGATCTGGATCACCTGCCCCATCGGCTTCTCGTCGCTCATCGGCTGCTCCTTCATTCTAGAAGAAGCCGTCAATCCCGAAAGTGCGAAAGATTCTGTACGTTATCTCGCCGTCTTATGTTCCAGAACATTTTGGGCCAACTTAAGGGTGTGCAAAGAAGCTTGCACCGGGTTTCAATGCAAGCGCAATCTGTCAGCCGATGGCTGTGAAACTGTGCACGTTTTCAGGGGAAGTTGCGACGTGTATACCTGCGCTGTCCGCTGCGGATGCGCTCGTGCGGGTCGGCCCACGCCAGGGCGCTCATGTATTGAGCCAGGGCAATCCATGCCCCGCGTTCCAATGCCCTGGCATCTTGAAGGTGCTCGTGCGCGACCGTACCGGCCCGGACACGCCGCTCGACATCGCTCGCCATGACAATGTCCAGGCACAGGCGGGTAAACACCGCGTCAGCTGGCCTGATGTCAGGCGTTTTGCGATGCGTGCCGCGCTTCACGGCGAAACCAGCGCTCCGATCTGTCTCGATTATTCCATTATATTTGGTAACCGAATCACACGCGAGCTGCCTTTGTCGGCGTCCTTGTGCCGCGTCCCACTGAACGGTGGTGCAGAGACATTACACGAATAAGCCTGCGACCGTCATAACCGTCATAACCGTCATCCATAGTTTCTTTTCAGCCGGGTTCGATGACGCTTGGCCTGACGATGTATCGGCGGCACCGTGTCCCGTAATTCATTGGACTTCTCAAACAATGACGCTGATGACGGTGCTGACGACGATTTCCCGGACATTCCGGGCTGAGACCGGATGATGATCGTGCGCGCGTTACTTTTGCGGTTAAAATCCAAGACGATGCCAGCCTTACGCAACGGTGCCGCCGCGCGCTGCAATGCTCCTCGTAGCGCTCTCGGTGATCCTGGCCACGCGCGGTTTTTTGTTTGCAACTCACCGGCCGACATCGCAAGCTCTCGAAGCAGTTCAGTCGCGGTTCCTTGCCATTCCGATCCGATCTCGGCCATGAACGCGCGCAGGGCGACGGCCACTAGGTCTGCGTCGATGACATCAGCAATCGCTTCATTGCGGTTTAGTTCATACGCGTTGATGAAAGTCCCCGGCGGCCACAAGGCATCAAGGCAAGCGGTCGCCCATAAGGCGAAATCGGCCATACGAGGCATTCTGTCGAGTTGTATCGTGTGAGCCTTCCTTCCCTGTTGGTATGTCGCGTCCATGTCGCGTGGAGCTGCCGATAGTCCATGACAGCCATTGAAAATGCTTGCTAATTCTTGGTAATCTCAAACCACAAAAAGGACCACTTTTGCAGTGACCAAATCGACGAATTGTTTAGCTGTTTCAATTAGATGTATGCTGGTGGGAGAGGTAGGACTCGAACCTACGAAGGCGTAAGCCAGCGGATTTACAGTCCGCCCCCTTTGCCACTCGGGACACTCTCCCAAAAAAGATTGCCCCCGCAACGAGGTTGCGGGCGCAACAGGTGCCGGCGCTATATGGTTGGACCGCACCGGCTAGTCAACCGAAAAGGCTTGAATTGCCAAGGTCCTGACCGCGTGACAAAACCCCGCCATGCGCGAACGGCCATGGCAGGCGAAATCCCGGCCATCGAAATCCTGGCAGCCCAAACCCCGGTTGTCCGGGGGGCATCGTCGCGGGAGCGCGCCGCAGGGCCCGCGCGAGCGGCATCATGGCGGCTCGGGCGACGACGCCGTCGTTCTTTACGGCTGGCACACGGTGACGGCGGCGCTTGCCAACCCGGCGCGCCGCTTCCGCAAGCTTCTCCTCACCGAGAACGCGATGCGCCGGCTCGCCGAGGAGGGCATTACCCCGCCGATCGCCCCCGAAGTGGTGCGACCGGATGCGATCGATCGACAGCTCACGCCCGATGCCGTGCATCAGGGCCTGCTCGCGGAGGCCGACCCCCTGCCCTCGCCCGACATCGAGGATCTGCCGGGAGACGGCATCGTGCTGGTGCTCGATCAGATCACCGATCCGCACAATGTCGGCGCGATCTTGCGCACGGCGGCAGCGTTCGCGGTGGCAGCCGTCGTCACGACTGCGCGGCACAGCCCGGAAGCGACCGGCGTGCTGGCGAAGTCGGCGTCGGGCGCCCTGGAACTGGTGCCGATAGCAATCGTGCAAAATCTGGCGCGCGCACTTGCTGCGATGAAGGAGCGCGGCTTTCTCGTCGTCGGGCTGGATGGCAATGCGCCGGACGATCTCGCCACGGCGGGACTGCGACGGCCGCTCGCTTTGGTGCTCGGCGCCGAAGGCAAGGGCTTGCGGCAATTGACGGGAGCGACATGCGATCTCTTGGCGCGGCTTAATCTGCCCGGCGCGATCAAAAGCCTCAACGTGTCGAACGCCGCGGCGCTTGCGCTCTACATCGCGGATCACGCGACGGCATAGAGCACGAAGGCCTGCAAGACTGCAGGCCTTCGGAGTCGTTTCCTTTTATCTGACGCCTACCCGCATCACGGATAGCGGCGCCAGCGCGGCGCGCCATAATAACGCGGATGCATATAGGGGTGCATGTAGGGATGCATCATCATCGGCGTGCGATAGGCGAAGCGCGGACGAAAGTAGGGATGCCGGTAATACGGCGCGCTGGGCGGCACGGCGCCATAACCATAGCCGTAACCCGAGCCCGGCACGTAGGGATAGTCCGTCGCTGACACGTAGGCCGCCTCCGGCGAATACGTCTGATACGGGGTCATGATGCCCGGGCCGGAATAGACCGGACCCTGATTGACCACATAGAGCGAAGGCTGCGCGTAGACGACCGCCGCTCCGCAACCGCCGCAGCCGCCGCAGGCGCCACAGCCGCCGCAGTTGCCGCAGCCACTGCTCCAGCCCGACCAGCCGCAATTGCCGCAGCCGTTCCAGCTGCAGCACGGACCGCCGAACCCGCTAGGCGCGACAGCCGACACCACAATGGGAGCCGGCACCGCCGGCGCGACCGGCATCGCATAGACCGCGGCCGCCGTCGGCGTTCCGCAGGCGCCGCAGCCGCCGCCGTAGCCGTAGCCGACCGGGGCCACTGTGGCATAGGCAACCGGGGCCGAATAGCCCCAGTCGCAGCAGCCGGCTGACGCGATCGACGTCATACCGACACTGAACAACGTGGCGACCGCCACGAGGACAACGCGATGGAAAGACATGACACTCCTTACAAGTTTGCTTCCCGAGGTTGACCCCAATGCGGGGCCGTTACTGCAGGCCTATATGCGGCCTGCGCGATGACTACGACCGCTCATGGTCCCTTACCGCCCGGCCCCTTCGGACCCGGAGGCCTGGGCGAATGCCGGCGAGAGCCGTAGGAATTTCCGAAACCGATGGCATCGGGTCCGTAGTAAGGGGCGTATTGGGTCACCGGAGCCGATGACGAGCCACTCGACCAACTGCGATAGTAAGTCGGCGCTGGCGGCGGCAGCGGACGATCCCGCGGCGGCACGATCTCCAGGCGGCCATAACCGGGCCGTTGCCCGGTCTTCGGATAGTAACTTGGGGCGTCGACCGGCAGCGCGACCGTCGTAACCGGCCGATAGATCACGGTCGGCGTCACCATGGCGGGACGATCGAGACCGAAATCGCCCTCGACCACGCCCCAGGACGCATCGATGCCGTTGATGTAAACGGGCACGCCGGGCTTGCCGGGAATGACGATTTCCGGCGCCCGTTGCGCGAACGCAGGCGAAGCCGTCACCGCAGTCAACAAAATCGCTTGGACCAGACGCATGCGCGATCCGTGGCAAACGCATATCGCGGGTCACTCTATGGAAGGCGCAGGAGAAATTCGTTTAAAACGCAGTCGTTTTGCTCCTGAATTATTTAGTAACATTAACTGCACACTACTTTCTCGCGCTGCGGCATTGCGCTGGCCTGGTGAAAGATTGTTTTCGCCGTCCTCCCCCGACCCACGACTTTCGGCTTACGACCTCTGGCGGGCAGACAGCGCCTCGGCTTGGGCATAGCGTTGCCGAGGGGGACGGCGACGGGGCGCGGCAATGCGGCTTGGCGTCGTCTCCAACGACCACAAAATCAGGATCAGGGGGCTACGCCTATGACCACGATGGCAGTGAATGCGCCACGCACGGGAGGAATGACGAGCCAAGAACGTCTCGTCATTTTCGCTTCCTCGCTCGGCACCGTTTTCGAGTGGTACGACTTCTATATATTCGGCACTCTCTACGCCATTCTGAGCACCAAGTTTCTGTCCGGCGTCGCGCCGTCGGTCGCAGTCGTCTTGCTTCTTCTGATCTTCGCCGCCGGATTTGCCGTGCGCCCGTTAGGCGCGCTGATCTTCGGTCGCGTCGGCGACATGGTCGGGCGCAAATACACCTTCCTCGTCACCATGACTCTCATGGGCTTGGGAACGTTCCTCATTGGCTTGTTGCCGACCTACGCGCAGTGGGGCGTCGCAGCTCCCGCGGCCCTGATCGGTTTGCGCCTCCTGCAAGGCCTCGCCCTTGGCGGGGAATATGGCGGCGCCGCAATCTACGTCGCCGAACATGCCCCAAAGAATAAGCGCGGGTACTATACGTCGTGGATTCAAACGACCGCGACACTCGGCCTGTTCCTGGCACTGCTTCTGATCCTCGGTATCCGCACGACGATGGGCGAAGCCGCGTTCGCGGATTGGGGCTGGCGCATCCCGTTCTTGCTCTCCGCCATCCTTCTTGCCGTTTCGCTGTGGATCCGATTGAAGCTCAGTGAATTGCCGTTGTTCCAGCGCATGATCGACGAGGGCAAACAGTCGAAGCGTCCGCTGACGGAAGCATTCGGCCAGTGGGACAATGCCAAGATTGCGCTGCTCGCTTTGCTTGGCGCCACCGCCGGTGAAGCGGTCGTTTGGTATGGGGGCCAGTTCTATGCCCTCATATTCCTGACGCAGACCGTAAAAGTCTCGCTGACGACGTCGTGGATTCTCATCGCCATTGCATTGGCGATTGCGACGCCAGGCTTCCTCATCTTCGGTGCTCTGTCCGACCGGATTGGCCGCAAGCCGATCATGCTCGCTGGCTTCGCGCTCGCGGTCGTGACCTACTTCCCGATCTTCCAGGGCATCACCCACTTCGCCAATCCGAAGCTCGAGGCCGCGCTCGCCTCGGCGCCGGTGGTGGTCACGTCCGATCCGGCCGAGTGCTCGTTCCAGTTCAAGCCGACGGGCACCGAGAAGTTTGTCTCCGGCTGCGACAACATCAAATCGTCTCTCATGGCGCTGTCGGTCAATTACAACAATGAGACGGCACCCGCCGGCACCAAAGCCAGCGTGAAGATCGGCGATCAGACGATTGCGGCGGACACACCGGATCTCGCAAAGACGATAGCGGCCGCCGTGAAGGCGCACGGCTATCCGGCCAGCGCCGATCCGAACGATATCAACTATCCGATGACGCTGCTGCTGCTCGTGATCCTGGTCGTCTATGTGACCATGGTCTATGGGCCGATCGCCGCCTGGCTCGTCGAACTGTTCCCGACCCGCATCCGCTATAGCGGCGTATCGCTGCCCTACCACATCGGCAACGGCTGGTTCGGCGGCTTCCTGCCGGCGACGGTCACTGCCATCGCGGTGGCAACGGGCAACATCTATTCCGGATTGTGGTACCCGGTCGTCGTTGCCGCGATGAGCCTGGTGATCGGTCTGATCTTCCTGCCCGAGACCAAGGATCGCGACATCACCCATCTCGGGTGAGCATTTGAAAACACGGCGGGGCGGCTCAACGGGCCGCCCCGCTCTTTTTATTTGTCATGCGGCGAGACGAGCCGCCGCACGACGAAATTGCGCAGTACCGCAGCCAGCCCGCACAGCAACGCAAAAGCGAGTGACGCGCCCACGATCTCGCGCGCGTCCGCCGCCAGAGAATGCAGCTCGCTCCAGGGCGCCAGCAGCTTGAACACTGCGGCGACAGCGCCGACGGCCGCGCCGTATAAAGCCACGCGCCCGGCATTCCAAGGCGGGGCACGGCCACCTGTGAATGGGCGGATTTGTCTCATATCATTCTTGGAACAGGCCCGGCTCTCAATCGTTTTGCTTGATCGAGGTCCTTTTCGCAATTATTCGCTTTGATCGGTCAGATTATGACACCGCAAGCCACGCCGACGCATCCACGCTCCGCCCCTGCGGCCAAGCCTGCGGCGGACATCGACCGGCTTGCGATCGATACCATCCGCACCCTGGCGATCGACGCGGTGCAGAAGGCGCAATCAGGCCATGCCGGCACGCCGATGGGGCTGGCGCCGGTCGCCTACACATTGTGGCAGGACTTCCTGCGCTACGACCCTGCCGACCCGTTATGGGCGAACCGCGATCGCTTCGTGCTGTCCGCCGGCCATGCCTCGATGATGCTCTACGCGCTCATCCATCTCGCCAGCGTGCGCCGCGCCGACGGGCGGCGCATCACCAATGCGCCCGCGATCAGCCTCGACGACATCAAGAGCTTCCGCCAGATCGACAGCGTGACGCCGGGCCACCCGGAATACGGCCGCACCACCGGTGTCGAAACCACGACCGGCCCGCTCGGCCAAGGCTGCGGCAACAGCGTCGGCATGGCGATCGCCTCGCGCTGGCTCGGCGCCCATTACACTCGCGAGAATTTCACGCTGTTTGATTTCGACGTTTATACGATCTGCAGCGATGGCGATCTCATGGAAGGCGTAGCGAGCGAAGCCGCCTCGCTTGCCGGCCATCTGCGGCTTTCAAATCTGTGCTGGATCTATGACAGCAACACGGTGACCATCGAGGGTCACACCGACCTCGCCTTCAGCGAAGACGTTGAGACCCGCTTTAAAGGCTATCGCTGGAATATCGTACGCGTGCGCGACGCCAACGATACGGCGGCGGTGGCGCAAGCCTTGGAGCTGTTCCGCCATACCGGCGATCGCCCCACCCTTATCATCGTCGACAGCATCATCGGCTACGGCGCGCCGCATAAGCAAAACACCGCGGCGGCGCATTCCGATCCTCTTGGCGAAGAGGAAGCGCGCTTGACCAAGCGGTTTTATGGCTGGCCGAAAGACGCGCAGTTTCTAGTCCCCGACGGCGTCCATGAGCGCTTCCGCGACGGCATTGGCCGGCGCGGCCGCACGCTGCGTGACGAATGGATGAGAACATTCGCCGCCTATAAGAAAGAGTATCCGCAGGCCGCGCATGAAATCGAGACGATGCTGGCCGACGCATTGCCAGCGGACTGGGATGCCGGCCTGCCGGTCTTCCCGCCCAATCAAAAAGGCATCGCGACGCGGGAAGCATCGGGCAAGGTTCTCGATCCGCTCGCTAAAGCTATTCCCTGGCTGATCGGCGGCTCGGGCGATCTCGCGCCCTCGACCAAGACGACGTTCGAAAATGCGAAGTCGCTCGAGGCCGACGAACCAGGCGGCCGCATCATGCATTTCGGCGTGCGTGAACACGCCATGGGCGCGATCGTCAACGGCCTCGTCTTATCGAAGCTACGCGCCTTCGGTGCCACCTTTCTGACTTTCAGCGACTATATGCGCCCTGCGCTGCGGCTCGCAGCGTTGATGGAGCTGCCGGTTTTTCACATCTTCACGCACGACTCGATCTGCCTTGCCGAAGACGGCCCGACGCACCAGCCTATCGAGCAGCTTGTTGGCCTGCGCGCCATCCCAAACATGGTCGTGCTGCGGCCGGCCGACGCCAATGAAGTGCGCGAGGCCTATAAGGTCATCCTCGGACTGAAGACTCAGCCGGCGTGTCTGGTCTTAAGCCGGCAGAAGCTTCCGGTGTTCGACCGTGACCGTTATGCGCCTGCGGCGGGCCTCGCCCGCGGCGCCTATATCATGGCGGAGACCGAAGGCGGCGCGCCCGAAGTCATCCTGATCGCAACCGGCAGCGAGGTCCAGTTGTGCATCCACGCCTTTGAAATATTCAAGAGCCGGCGCGTTGCGGCCCGGGTGGTCAGCATGCCGAGCTGGGAGCTGTTCGAGCGCCAGGATCGCCGTTACCGCGACGCGGTGCTGCCGCCGCACATCACCGCGCGGGTGGTGGTGGAAATGGGCGCCACGATCGGCTGGGACCGCTACGCCGGACCGACCGGCGCCATCGTCGGCATGCACAGCTTCGGCGCGTCCGGCCAACTGCCCGACGTGCTGGCGAAATTCGGTTTCGTTCCGGATAAGATCGTCGAAGCCGCCGAGAATCAGATCGCCGAGACCAAGAAATCCGGCGCCCAAGATCGCAGGAACAGCCGACAATGAATGCTCTCAAAGCGCTGCAAGACCACGGCCAGGCGGTGTGGCTGGATTTTCTGTCGCGCGGCTTTATCGCCAATGGTGGGCTGAAGAAGCTCGTCGACGAAGACGGGCTGCGCGGGGTCACGTCGAATCCTTCGATCTTCGAGCAAGCGATCGGCAAGTCTGACGAATATGATGACGCCATTGCGCGTATGCTTAAAGACCACGACCGTTCCGCTATCGACCTGTTCGAGGCGCTTGCGATCGAGGATATTCAGAAGGCGACCGACGTGCTGCGCCCGGTGTTCGCGGCCACGGGCGGCGCCGACGGCTTTGTCAGCATCGAAGTGTCGCCGTATCTGGCGATGGATACCGAAGCCACCCTCACCGAGGCGAAGCGGCTGTGGCGCGCGATCGATCGCAAAAACCTGATGATCAAGGTGCCGGCGACGCCGGAAGGCTTGCCGGCCATCCGCGCTCTCATTGCCGAGGGCATCAACGTCAACATCACGCTATTGTTCGCGCAGTCCGTCTATGCGCAGGTGGTGGAAGCCTACCTTGCCGGCCTTGAAGCGCTCGCCGCCCGAGGCGGCGACGTCTCGCGGATCGCAGGCGTTGCGAGTTTTTTCGTAAGCCGCATCGATACCGCGGTCGACAAATTGCTGGACGATAAGATTGCCCAAGCCAACGATCCCGATGAAAAACGCCGTCTCGCAGCGTTGAAGGGAAAAGTCGCCATCGCCAATGCCAAGCTCGCCTACCAGATTTATTTGCAGCGCTTTGCCAACGAGCGCTGGCAGGCGCTGAAGCAAAAAGGCGCCAAGCCGCAGAGGCTGCTGTGGGCGTCCACCGGCACCAAGAACAAAGCCTATAGCGACGTGCTCTATGTCGAAGAGCTGATCGGCCCCGACACCGTCAACACGATGCCGGTGGCGACGATGGACGCCTTCCGCGATCACGGCAAGCTGCGCAATAGCATCCAGGAAGACGTGGCCGACGCGAAACGCGTTTTAGACGACCTCGCGCGCACCGGGATTTCGCTCGACGCTGTTACCAAGACGCTGGTCGAAGACGGCGTGCGGCTGTTCACCGATGCGGCCGATAAATTGCTTGCGGCAGTCGCCCACAAACGCACCGAGATCCTCAAGCAGCAAGTCGACGAGCAGCAACTCGCTCTCGGCCATCAGCTCGACAAGAAAGTGAGCGAGGTCGCCGAAGAATGGCGTAAGCACGGCAATATCCGAAAGCTTTGGCAGCGCGATAAATCGCTGTGGACGAATACGGATGAAGATCGCTGGCTCGGCTGGCTGGATAGCGTCGGCGACAAGGACATCGCGGCCTACGGCGCCTTCGCGCAAGAGATCAAACGCGGCGGCTTCAAGGACGCCGTGCTGCTCGGCATGGGCGGCTCGAGCCTCGGCCCCGAAGTGCTGGCGGCGACGTTTGGACACAAGAGTGGCTGGCCGCGCCTGCGTATCCTGGATTCGACGGTGCCGGCGCAAATCGAAGCGCTCAATGCCACGCTCGACCTCGGCAAAACCCTATTTATCGTGTCCAGCAAGTCGGGCAGCACTACCGAGCCCAACGTCCTTACAGATTATTTTTTCAAACGCGTGGCCGACACGGTCGGCGCCGACATGGCCGGATCGCATTTCATCGCCATCACCGATCCCGGATCGTCGCTGCAGCGGCGCGCCGAAACCCGGAACTTTCGCCACATATTTTATGGCGTACCGAGCATCGGCGGGCGCTATTCGGTCCTGTCCCCCTTCGGACTGGTGCCGGCGGCCGTTGCCGGCATCGACGTTGCCGCGCTGATCCGCTCGACGCGGATGATGATGCGCTCTTGTGGCCCGGACGTGCCGCCGTCCGAAAATCCCGGCGTCGCGCTGGGGATTGCGCTGGGCGCCGCCGCCTTGCGTGGCCGCGACAAGGTTACGATTTTCGCTTCCGCGTCGCTATCCGATTTCGGCGCCTGGGCTGAGCAATTGCTTGCGGAATCGACCGGCAAACACGGCAAGGGCCTGATCCCCGTGGACGGCGAGCCGCTCGGCAGAACGGAAGTCTACGGCGACGATCGCTGCTTCATCGATCTCTCTTTGAAAGGCGAGGCCGACGAAGGTCATGAGGCGAAACTTAAGGCACTGGAGAAAGCCGGCCATCCGGTGATCCGCATCGTGCAGAATTCGCTCGATCATATCGGCCAGGAGTTCTTCCGCTTCGAGATCGCCACTGCGGTTGCCGGCGCCGTGATCGGCATCAATCCGTTCGATCAGCCCGACGTCGAAGCGAGCAAAAACAAGACGCGTGAGCTGACCGACGCTTTTGAGAAATCGGGAGCACTGCCGCGCGAAACGCCGGTCTGTTCCGACGGATCCCTCGCGCTCTACACCGACCAGAATAACGCCAAAGCGCTGCGCAAGGCCGGCGCCGACGGCGGCATCGATAGTTGGCTCAAGGCGCATTTCGCGCGGCTCGGCGCCGGGGATTATGTCGCGATCCTGGCCTACCTCGCGCATGACGAGGCAAACATGGCGCGCCTGCAGCCGTGGCGGCTGGCGCTGCGCGATCGCCGCCACGTCGCGACCTGCCTCGAATTCGGTCCGCGCTTTCTGCATTCGACCGGACAAGCTTACAAGGGCGGGCCAGACAGCGGTGTGTTCCTCCAAATCACTTCGGACGACGCCAAGGACCTGGCCATTCCCGGCCACCGCGCGAGCTTTGGCGTGGTGAAAGCCGCGCAAGCGCGTGGCGATTTCGACGTTCTGCTCGAACGTGGCCGGCGCGCGCTGCGCATCCATCTCCATGGTGAACTGAAGTCCGGCCTTGCCGCGCTGGAAGCAGCCGTCCAGCGCGTTCTGGCTTGAAGGGAGCGCAGGCCATGCAGATCGGAATCGTCGGTCTCGGGCGCATGGGCGGCAATATCACGCGCCGCTTGATGCAGCATGGCCATGAGCCGGTCGTTTATGACCGCGATGCCAAGGCAGTCGCTGCAGTCAGCCGCGACGGCGCCGCCGGCGCCGCCGGATTGGACAAGCTCGTGCAGCAGCTGCGGACGCCGCGCGCGGTCTGGGTGATGCTGCCCGCCGGCAAGATCACCGAAGACGTCATCGCCGAGCTGGCAAATTTGCTGCAGGCGGGCGACGTGGTGCTCGACGGCGGCAACACCTTTTGGAAAGACGATATCCGCCGCGCCAAAATGCTCAGCGAACGCGGCATCCATCACATCGACGTCGGCACCAGCGGCGGCGTCTGGGGACTGGAGCGCGGCTATTGCATGATGATCGGCGGCGCCAAGGAAGTCGTCGACCGGCTCGATCCGATCTTCAAGGCGCTCGCTCCGGGTGCCGGCAACGTTCCGCGCACACCGGGCCGTGACGGCCGCGATCCGCGCGCCGAGCAAGGCTACATCCATGCCGGGCCGAACGGCGCCGGCCATTTCGTCAAGATGGTGCACAACGGCATTGAATACGGCCTGATGCAGGCTTACGCCGAGGGCTTCGATATTCTGAAGAATGCCAACAGCGATAACCTGCCGGAAGAGATA
Source organism: uncultured Alphaproteobacteria bacterium (assembly GCA_963731805.1). Taxonomy (GTDB): domain Bacteria; phylum Pseudomonadota; class Alphaproteobacteria; order Rhizobiales; family Xanthobacteraceae; genus BOG-931. Next base: position 36,035 of record CAVSWY010000012.1, on the reverse strand, counting down.
CGTTTCGATCTCGATCTGCCCGATATCGCCGAAGTCTGGCGCCGCGGCAGTGTCATCAGTTCGTGGCTTCTCGATCTCACCGCAAGCGCGCTGGCGGTCGACCCAAAACTTGCCAGTTTCGAAGGCGTGGTCGAGGACTCCGGTGAGGGCCGCTGGACCGTGATGGCGGCGATCGACGAAGCAGTTCCTGCCGACGTGCTTACGGCCGCGCTGTACACCCGCTTCCGTTCGCGGCGAGAGCACACCTTTGCGGAAAAGATTCTCTCGGCGATGCGCAAAGGCTTTGGCGCGCATGTCGAGCCGAAATCGGATCTCACAGCCCGCAAGGCCAAAGCGTCATGACGGTCGGAAACGGCGCCAAGAACGGCGCGCGGACCGCCGCCACGAAGGCACGGCCGGCCGATCCGTGCTGTCTCGTTATTTTCGGCGCATCGGGCGACCTGACCCATCGCCTCCTGGTGCCCGCGCTCTATAATCTCGCCGTGGAAGGCCTGCTGCCGGATGCATTCGCCTTGATCGGTGTAGCCCGCAGCCCCTCCTCGAGCGAAGCATTCGCCGCTGATCTCGCCAAGAGCTTGCCGAAATTCGCCAAGCGCGACATCGACCAGCGCGCGGCCAAGCGCGTGCTCGGTTGCGTCGCTTATGTCCAAGGCGATCCCGACGTCGACGAGACCTACAGAAAAATCGGCCACGAGCTTGAACGCATCGAGCGTGAGCGGGGCACACAGGGTAACCGGCTGTTCTATTTGGCGACCCCGCCTGCCGGCTTTGCCCCGATCGGCTGTCATCTCGGCGACTCCGGGCTGGCGCGCGAAGACAACGGCGCCTGGCGGCGAGTCGTCATTGAGAAGCCCTTCGGCACCGATCTCGCCTCCGCGCGGGCGCTCAATCAAAAGCTGCTCGGCATCCTCAAAGAGGACCAGATCTTCCGCATCGACCATTATCTTGGCAAGGAAACGGTGCAGAACATCATGGTGCTGCGTTTCGCCAATGGATTGTTCGAGCCGATCTGGAACCGCCACCATATCGAGCACGTGCAGATCACGGTTGCGGAATCGCTCACCGTCGAACGCCGCGGCGGCTATTATGACGCAACCGGCGCGCTGCGCGACATGGTGCCGAACCATCTGTTCCAGCTTCTCTCGCTGATCGCCATGGAGCCGCCATCGCGTTTTGCCGCGGATGCAGTGCGCGCGCAAAAAGCGCAAGTGCTCGACGCAATTCAGTTGGCGGACCGCGACGAAGCGCTGCGCAATTCCGTGCGCGCCCAGTATGGCGACGGCTTTATCGACAACCGTCCGGTCGAGGCCTATCGCAAGTCGCCTGACGTCGCGTCCGACAGCACTACCGAAACTTATGTCGCGCTCAAGCTCACGATCGACAATTGGCGCTGGGCCGGAGTGCCGTTCTACTTGCGCACCGGGAAGGCGTTGCGCGCCAAGCAGACCGAAGTGGCGATCAAGTTCAAGCAGGCGCCGGTCGCCATGTTCCGCGACACGCCGGTCGACCGGCTGGCGGAGAATTTTCTGGTGATCGGCATCCAGCCCAACGAGTGCATCGGGCTCGAATTCAATGCCAAGATTCCCGGCCCGTCGATCGCCATTGGCGGCGTCGGCATGACGTTCAGATACGAGGATTATTTCGATGTCGCGCCGTCCACCGGCTACGAGACGCTGATCTACGACTGCATGATCGGCGACGCCATTCTTTATCCGCGCGCCGACGGCATCGAAGCCGGCTGGCGGGTGGTGCAGCCGTTCCTCGATGCCTGGCACGACGCGCCGGCGGCGGGTCTCGCAACCTATCGCGCCGGCAGTGAAGGCCCCAAAGAGGCCGACGAACTGCTCGCGCGGGACGGCCGCCGCTGGCGACCGATTGCGTGAGTGACGCCATGGATGCCAAGTCGCCAGCGGAAATCATCGTTGTCGCAGATGCTCCCGCTCTGGCGGAAGCCGCGGCGCGCCGTCTCGTTGAACGGGTATCCGGAAAGGATCGCGCCGCAGTCGCATTGACCGGCGGATCGAGTCCGCAGGGGCTTTACCGCTTGCTCGCAGAGGAGCCCTGGCGCGGCAAAGTGCCGTGGGACCGCGTGCATTGGTTCATCGGCGACGACCGTTTCGTTCCGGAAAGCGATCCGCTCAGCAACATTGGAACGGCGCAACGCGTATTTCTCGACCGCGTTGGCACGCCGCGGCAGAACATCCATCCCATACCGACCGACGCCGCCGATCCCCAAAGCGCGGCGTGGCTCTACGAGGACAACCTGAAAGCATTTTACGGCGCCGACCGCCTCGACCCGGCGCGGCCAATGTTCGATCTGGTGCTAATGGGACTTGGCGGCGACGGCCATACCGCATCGCTGTTTCCGAATTCGCCGGCGCTCAACGAGACCCAACGCTGGGTGCTTGGCATCGATAGGGCCGGGATGGAACCGTTCGTGCCGCGCGTGACTTTGACGTTTCCGGCGCTCGCGTCGACGCGTGAAATGCTGTTTCTGGTCGACGGCGCCGATAAGCGCGCGATCTTAAGCCGCGTACTGGCCGGCGACGATCTCCCCGCGCACCGTGCCTACGCCGACGGCAATCTCGTTTGGCTCGTCGTCCGCGCCGCAGCGCCGGAGCGATAAGATGGACGCGCGAACCTCATCGAGCAATGTCGCCGTCGTGGTGGTGATGGGCGTGTCCGGCTCCGGCAAAAGCACGATCGCAGCCATGCTGGCGCATCGCCTGCACTGGATCTACGAAGACGCCGACTGGCTGCATCCTAAATCGAATATCGAAAAGATGCACCATGGCGAGCCGCTTAACGATGCCGACCGCTGGCCGTGGCTTCACGCCATTGCCGACTGGATCGACGCCACCCGCGCATCCGGCGGCCACGGCGTCGTCGCCTGTTCAGCGCTTAAGCGCGCCTATCGCGACGTCCTGGTGGGTAAGCGCACAGACGTCAAACTCGTCTTCTTGCAAGGGGACCACGATCTGATCGCGCAGCGGATCGCAGCCCGTGCCGATCATTTCATGCCGCCGGACCTGCTCGATAGCCAGTTCAGCGCGCTCGAACCGCCCCAAGCGGACGAACGGCCCATCGTGGTTTCCGTCGTTCCCCATCCTCGCGAGATTGTCGAGGCGATCGTTGAAAAACTCGGCATCGACGACCCCGCCGCCATCGACGCGAATCCTTCTCCGCGATAAGAGATTAGGACCGTAAATACCCCTCCGGGCACCGATCAGATGAATGAGCAGCCTCTTGTCTTACCGGCCGCCGACATGTCGGAGAGCAAGGCCAATATCAGCCAGCTGCTTTTGTTCTTTGGTGTTGTTTATGTCGTCGAGGGGCTTGGTCAGGTCGTCGGCCTGATCTCGCAACCGCTGACCTATTATTTAAAGGAAGTGCACGACTGGACGCCGGTGCAAGTCACCGCCTTTCTTACCGTTTTCAACCTGCCGTGGATCATCAAACCGCTTTACGGCATGGTCTCGGACTTTATCCCATTGTTCGGCTATCGCCGCAAAAGCTATCTGATCCTCGCCAACATAGCGGCCATCGCCGGATATTTTTGGGTGACTAGGCTTCTCGCCCCGACGGACATCGCCTTCGCGCTGATGCTCACGGCCTATGCGATGGCGATATCGAGCACATTGTGTGGCGCCGTCCTGGTCGAAAATGGCCAGCGGCTGAGCGAAAGCGGGACTTTCGTCAATCAGCAATGGCTTTGGTACAATATTGCCGCCATGACGGCCGCGATTGTCGGCGGCCAGTTGGTGCAGCGACTGGATCCCGCCACCGCGCTGCACGTCGCCGCCGCCATCGTCGCCTGTGCGCCGTTCGCCGTCATCGGCGGAACGATTTTCCTTATCCCGGACAAGAAAACCCGCGTCAATCTGCGGGGCATGAAAGACACGTTTCGCGGCTTGATGACCGCGTTCGACCGGCGGCAACTGTGGATCGTCGCCGGCTTTATCTTTCTCTATTATTTCAGCCCGGGCATGAGCACCTCGCTCTATTACCATATGACCGATGATCTGAAATTCTCACAAGCCTATATCGGCGTTTTGGGTTCGATCGGATCGGCCGGTTGGGTTGTCGGCGCGCTGGTTTATCGGAAATTCTTCGGCAGCCTGACCTTAAAGAACCTACTCAATCTGAGCATTGCCATCGGCACGGTGGCGACACTGGCCTTTCTGCTCTTTTGGAACGAGCCGGCCGCCGCGGTCATCAGCTTTTGCGCCGGATTCGCCGCCATGCTGGCGACGGTGGCGACGCTGACGCTCGCCGCCGACTATTGCCCGCGGCGCGCGGAGGGATTTTCCTTCGCCATTCTGATGTCGATCATCAATCTGGCGACTACGCTTGCCGACAATGTCGGATCGTTTCTTTACACCCACGGCTTCAACAAGTCATTGCCGCCGCTGATCGTGATTTCCGCGGCGTTCACCGCTTTCGCCTTCGTGCTAGTGCCGTTGCTTCGCCTCGGCAATAAGCGCCAGGGCGAACCGGTGGAGCTGCATGAACGCATGGAACCGCTCGGCCCCATTGCGCGTTGAATGATTTAGTCGGGCGTGATCTAATCCGACAATAGACAGTCCATTTTTCCGGAGTCATGCTTTCAATAACTTGGGTGGCTGATCATGCGAAAGGTCGGCGCTTTTGTTGCGGTTGCGGCTTGTGCCGCGGTTATCTGCGCTTCGCCGCCCGCCGCGGCTTTCGGCCTGCGAATTGGGCCGTTTCACATCGGCGTACCACTCTATTTCCCACACTTCCGCTACCACCATCATCCGCTCTATATGCGGGCCAACCGGCACGAAACTGCACCTGGCGAATCCGCCGAAGGCGTGACGTCGGCGTTGCTCTATCCGAATCTTGCTTTGCCGGCGATCTTCCAAAATGTGTTTTTCCCAGACAGTGCGTCGCCGTGGCCGTTCAATTATGAGCGGATCTTCTCGACCGCGTTTGCAAGACTGCCGGCGAGCGAAGACCGGCGACTGTGTCAGCCCTCGGTCGATGCCAACGCGATCGTGTCGCGCATTGGCGCCGAAGTGGCGCCGAACGCGGATCAGGAACAGTCGTTGCAAAAACTCGGCGGCGCGCTCGGCGCGGCGTCGGGCTTTCTGGCTAAATCGTGCCCGACGGATATTCCGGCACAACCCGTCGCGCGGTTGCAGCTCATGGAATTGCAGATCGAGGAGCTGACCATGGCCGTTTCGATCGTGCGCCAGCCGCTGCAGGATTTCGAGCAAGCCCTGAACGACGACCAGAAGGCGAAATTCGTGGCCGTTCCGGCGAGCGCCCCCGCCACCGATCATCAGGATCGATCCGCCGCCATCGCGCCATCCTGCGGCGGTTCCGCCACGGCAATCGACGCGACGATCGATCAGATCGACAAGTCGGTGCAGCCGAACGAGGCACAACGGACGGCCTTGGCCGACGTCAAAGCCGCCTTCGCCAAGGCCGTCGATGACCTCCAAGCGCACTGTCCAACGACAGTGCCATCGACCGCGGTCGCGCGCCTCGACGCTGTCGAGGCGCGGCTCGACGCGACCTGGCGCTCGGTGCTGTCGAGTCAGGTTGCGCTGGCGAACTTCGAAAGCAAGCTCGACGATGCCCAGCGCGACCGCTTCAACCGGATGAATTTCGTCGCCGAAAGATAATCGCGACGGATCGCAATCTTGCTTTAGATTGCCCTATTCTGCGCGTTCCAATTCCGCTCCAGATTAGCGATCAGGGCCGGGCTGAAATGGCAGAAGGCCTGCTCGCGCGCATAGACCCCCATATAGCGGCGGAATAGATCGAGCGGCTCCTGACCGACGCGAATGGCGCGACGATTGCCGGCAGCGCTGACGACGCCGGAACTGGTAAAGCCGTCGATAACCTGATCCAAAGCAGCCTCGATCGATGACGGCTGCGCGATCTCATCGCAGATCAGCCGCCCCTCGGGCGTGTCGCAATCGAGGCGGCGGCCGTAGAGGATCGCCTGGCGGGCGATGCGATCGCCGGTAAATCGCCACAGCCGCAAATTCGCCGCGCCCGGAATGATGCCTTCCTTGCGCGCCGGCAACGTCATATAGGCGTCGCTCGCCGCCAGCACATAATCGAGCGCGAGCAAGAGCTGGCAGCCGCCGCCGATGGCAAAGCCTTCGACGACACCGACCCACGGCTTCTCGATGGTGCCGCCGGCCACTTCGTCGGGGCTCGCGTCGGGCCGCGCGACGCCGCGGAACAATTTATTGACCAGCCCCATGTCGCGCTTGATGTACCAGACGTAAGCGATCTTGCCGCGATAGAGGTGCGTTAGGTTGATGCCGGCGGAGAACAAGTTGCGACCGCGATATTTCGGGTGTTCCACCACATCGCCGCGCAGCACCGCGATATCGCTCGCGCGATCGAGTGTAGCGACGTCGATTGCGATTTCGAGGCCATCGAGCGTGGTCTCGTCCTCGGCATTGAGAAAGCGCGGATTGCGCATGGTCACGACCGCGGCCTTGCCGCGGCGCGCGAGCGTTGCGCCTTCGAGCACGAGCGTGCCGCGTTCGGCGAAGTGCCGCGCCTGCTCGGCTGTTTCCGGGTGCGGCAGCAGCATGGCGTGGCAAAGATGCATGCCGGCTGCGGAATGAGCGAGAACATGCGACAGCAACAGGCCCTGATCGATCTCGGCGCCTTCTTTGTCGCGCTGATCCAAGCCGTTCTCGCGCGTAAGCGCGTTGTCGTCCGGCACCAGGCCCGGCACCAGCCTGGCGGCATCGCGCACCAGTTTTTCGACGCGCACGAATTTCGTTAAATCACCGGTCAGGTCGCGATAAAGCGTCTCGACGTGAGCGCGGAGAAAGCTCTCCCGTAGAGCGCGATCGCGTGCCAGGATCTCGGCGGCGGCCGCTGCCTGCGCCTGCGAGCGCGCCGGTTTTGCCGGCAGATGGGCGATCAGCGCGGCGCCGATTCGCCATCGCCGCGAGAAACTCTCGGCGTCGCGCCGAAAATCTCCGGTGACGGCGCCGTCGCAAGCGAGCCATGCCGCGACGTCTTCCCGCGGCAGACCGGCGCCATCCAAGGCCGTTGGCAAGCTTTTCTCTGCGACCGCCATCGTTTTATTCCGTCGCTTAATTTCGCGGCCGCTTGTCGATGACGCGCTTGGCTTTGCCCAGCGACCGCTCGATGCCGCCCGGGGCCACCGCACGGACCGTCGTGGTCACGCCGACCCGCGACTTGATGAGATGCGCGCCGCGGTCGGCCAGCACCAGCATCGCGTCGGGCGGCAGCGGGTCGCGCGTCTCGACGATCACCGCAAGCTCGTCGAGCCGGTCAGGCCGCGTCACTTCGAGAATGTAATGCGGCGCGAACATTTGTTCGGTGGCTAATGCCGCCTCGATCTGGCTCGGAAACACGTTCACCCCGCGGATGATCAGCATATCGTCGCTGCGGCCCTTGATGCGCTCGATGCGGCGCATGGCGTGCGTATTACCCGGAAGAAGCCGCGTCAGATCGCGGGTGCGATAACGGATGACTGGCATTGCTTCCTTGGTCAGCGAGGTCAGGACCAGTTCGCCCTCTTCGCCGTCCGGCAGCACCTTGCCACTATCGGGATCGATGATTTCGGGAAAGAAATGATCCTCCCACAGCGTCAGGCCATCCTTGGCGTCGGCATATTCCTGCGCGACGCCCGGGCCGATCACTTCGGAAAGGCCATAGACATTGACGGCGTCGAGATCGAACCGGCGCTCGATCTCGGCACGCATGCCCTCGCTCCACGGCTCGGCGCCAAGGAGCGCGATACGCAGCGACGATTTCCGCGCGTCGATCCCCTGGCGATCGAACTCATCGGCAATAGCGAGCAGATAAGACGGCGTGACCGCGATGAGATCCGGCTGGAAATCGACGATGAGCTGAACCTGACGCTCGGTAAAGCCGCCGCTTACCGGGATGACGGCGCAGCCGAGATATTCGGCACCGTAGTGAAAGCCCAAGCCCCCGGTGAACAGGCCATAGCCGTAAGCAATGTGCATCTTGTCGCCGGGCCGCCCGCCGGCGGCGCGGATCGAGCGCGCCATCAGCATGGCCCACATGTCGATGTCGCCGCGGGTATAACCGACGACCGTAGGCTTGCCGGTGGTGCCGCTGGAAGAATGGATGCGCACGATCTTGTTCATCGCCACGGCGAACATGCCGAACGGATAGTTCTGTCGTAAGTCTTCCTTGGTCGTGAAGGGAAGCTTGGCGAGATCATCGAGGCTTTTGACGTCGCCGGGCGCGATGCCCGCCGCGGCGAACTGTTTCTGGTAATGCGGCACTTGCATCGCATGCGAGACAGCCGCCTTGAGCCGCTCAAGCTGCAGCGCGCGCAATTCATCGACGCTCGCCGTTTCGATCGGATCGGGCCGGTCGCACGCCGGCGGGCGCGGCCTCTGTTCGGACATGGCGTTTTCTCCAGCCCCGTCGGCGGCGTTTGCCTACTTCTCATGCTTTAAATTGCACGCCGCCATGCACTTCGAAACGCAGATGCTTTGATTGTAGGACACGTTCCCGGGCGCGCATCGCGTCTTGACGCAGTAATCTTGGCACGACGCCGCATACGCGGCGGTCAGTCCGGTCGCGAGCCAAATCGCACTTGCTACGAGAAATACGCGCATCATCGAGCCTCCCCTTGCGCTAGTGAAAAATACTAGCACAGGCCACGCAGGCTGGAAGCGTCGTGCGGACGTGTATCCGCTGCGACCGCTCTTGGGCCTTTCGGCGCAACTCGCACGGCAAGGCCAGTGAGGCTCTTATTCCTCCATTCTGGGCAACGAGTTTTCCTTACGATCCGCCTCCTGCGCGCAAGCCTCCCAGGCGTCGGCGATCTCCATCAGCACTTTGCGGTCCTTTTCGGAGGCGCGTTGCGCCAGCCGCCGACACTCTGCGGCATAATCGCGAAATTTCTGGGGGTTTCGCTTCGTGTTGTCCTCTCGGGCATCCATCACATGTTCCGCATGGCAGTTGTTCCCACTGTTCCCTGTCGGCAACCGATGGAACTCAGGCAAAGTTCCTGTTCAAATTCATGCGCTTGGCGGAACCAATGGGCAGTTCGCATTGTTCGCTTCCGGTAAAGTTGGGAAGTTCGCATGGGGAAGGCTGAGCAGTATCGGCGCTATGCGGCGGAGTGCATTCGTCTCGCCCAGCAGTCGCAATATCCGCAGGAAAAAGACACGCTGCTGAGCATGGCCGCCGCGTGGCGACGACTTGCCGAGCACGCGGAAAGCGCGAGTGAGCGCGGACCCGATGGCGAGCCCGAGTAAGCGAACCCCAAGTAAGCGCGCCCAGTAAGAAATCTCAATTTTCAAAAAATCGGTTCTTCGGCCGCGGCAGGCCGAGATGCTCGCGCAGCGTCGTGCCTTCATAGTCGCGGCGGAACAGGCTGCGCCGCTGCAATTCCGGCACGACGCGCTCGACAAAATCGTCGAGACCGCCCGGCAGATAAGGAAACATCACGGTAAAGCCATCCGAGCCCTCGGTTTCGAGCCACTCCTCCATCTCATCGGCGATCGACGCCGCCGTGCCGACCATGGCGAGGCCGGAATAACCGCCGAGCCGCTGCGCCAGCTGCCGCACGGTGAGATTATCGCGCTTGCCCAGCGCGATGGCGCGCTCGCGCCCGCTCTTCGAGGCGTTGCTCTCCGGAATATTGTCGGGCAGCGGCTTATCCGGATCGAATTTGGAGGCGTCATGGCCGAGCGCTATCGACAATGACGCGATGGCATTGGCGTAATCAACAAGGCTGTCGAGCTTCGCCCGCTTCGCCTTCGCCTCCTCCACCGTTTCGCCGACGACGACAAAACATGCCGGGAGGATTTTCATGTGATCGCGCGAGCGGCCGAGCTTTTTCATGCGGCCCTTGACGTCGGCATAAAACTTTTGCCCGACCGCGAGGTCGCTCTGCGCTGTGAACACCGCTTCAGCGGTTTCCGCGGCGAGCTGACGGCCGGATTCCGACGCGCCGGCCTGCACGATCACTGGCCAGCCTTGGATCGGGCGGGCGATATTGAGCGGGCCGCGCACCGAGAGATATTTGCCCTTGTGATCGAGCACGTGCATTTTTGCCGGGTCGAAGAAAATTCCGTCCTCGACGTCGCGAACGAAGGCACCGTCGGCCCAGCTATCCCACAGCCCGGTCACCACATCGTAGAACTCGCGGGCACGGCGATAGCGATCGCCATGCTCCATATGCTCGTCCAGCCCGAAATTGAGCGCGGCGTCCGGATTGGAGGTGGTGACGATGTTCCAGCCGGCGCGGCCGCCGCTGATCCAGTCTAGCGAAGCGAAGCGCCGCGCGATGTGATAAGGCGCATCGAAGGTGGTCGAGCCGGTGGCGACGAGCCCGATACGCTCGGTGACCTGCGACAGCGCCGACAACAACGTAAACGGCTCGAACGAGGTCGCGGTGTGGCTCCGCTTGAGCGCATCCATCGGCATATTGAGCACAGCCATATGGTCGGCCATGAAAAACGCGTCGAACTTCGCCCGTTCCAGTTTCTGGATGCACTCCTTGATATGCGCGTAGTTGAAATTCATATCCGGCCAGGCGCCGGGATAACGCCAGGCGCCGGTATGAATCGATGCCGGCCGCATGAACGCGCCGAGGCGGAGTTGGCGGGACGAAGCCATTTCGTATTTCCTTCACAACAGGCCCGACCGGATGCAATGCAATCGATCAGTCGCCGCGGACTATAGCATTCCTCATATTGGCTTTCCTGCCGCCGCCGCAACCCGCTTTCCCCCTTCGCGCGGTTGACACCTATCGTATATAACCATACGATTTTTCCTTGGCTGCGCCGGCAAGGATCGACGCATGACCAGGACTCAAGGGAACGCTTAAGGAAGACTCATGGGTCGTCTCGTCGCCGCGTTCGGCTCTTCGCACAGCACGATGTTGTTTTCCGCGGTCGAGAACTGGCAGGCCCTGTTCGATCACGTCGACTGCAAAGCGCCGATCAATAATCTTGACGGCACGCCGCGATCGTTCGACGAGCTGCTTAAGAGCACGCCCGAAAGCGCGGCGGCAAAAATATCGCCGCAAGCAATTGCCGAGCGTCACGCCGTGACGCACAAAAGCATGGACCGGCTACAGGCCGATCTCGCGGCGGCGAAACTCGATGCTTTGATCGTCGTCGGCGACGATCAAAGAGAGATTTTCAAGGACGTCTGCCGGCCGGCGATTGGCATCTATTACGGAGACAAGATCCGCAACGCGGCCGCGCCGGCGACGCTGACCGACGACTGGTATCTGCGCGATCAGCGCCGTCGCCTGGAAGACGGCAGCGACCGGTTCTATCCGTGTCATGCCAGCTTGGGCGCCCACATCATCGGCGGCCTGATGCAGCGCAACTTCGACATCACGGCGGTCAAAGAATTGATCGGCGAGCAGTTCGAGGGCCACGCCTATTCCTTCATTCACCGGCGCTACATGGCAGACAAGCTCGTGCCGATGGTGCCGGTTTTCTTGAACACCTATTACCCGCCGAACCAGCCAAGCCCCCAACGTTGTTTCGACCTGGGTCTGGCGATCCGCGACTTGGTGACAAGCTTTGCCGATGACGCGCGCGTAGGAATCCTTGCCTCCGGCGGGTTGAGCCATTTCATGGTCAATGAAGAGCTGGACTTCAAGGTCGTCGACGCCATTCGGCGGCAGGATTACGACACGCTCACCGGCCTGCCGACCAAGCTATTGCACACCGGGTCTTCCGAAATCCGCAACTGGATCTGCGTTGCCGCAGCGGCGCAGGTCCTCAAGCTCGATTGGATTACCTATGTTCCGGCCTATCGCTCCCACGCCATGACCGGCGTTGGACTTTGCTTTGCCCATTGGACGCAATAGCCGCAGGGTGACAACGCCCTAGTTCTGCAGGTTGATCATCACCCGGACTAAGAGACTTTGCAGTTGATGCACCTCCGCCGCCGATAGGTGCCGTGTGGCGCGACTGTTGATCTTGCCGACCAGCGGCAAGATCTTGCTCTTCAAGCGACGGCCCGAAGCGGTCAGGAAGATATTGACCTTGCGACGATCGTCAGCATTGCGGATGCGGGTGATCAGTCCTCCAGCCGCCATCGCTTTTAGCACCGCCGTGAGCGACGCCTTTTCCACCATCATCCGCTGCGCCAGCTCGACTTGGCTGAGGCCTTCCTCCTCCCATAACACACGGAGCGCCGACCACTGCCCGGTCGTCACCCGATACGGCCCGAGCTCCTCCGCCAATGCCCTGACGAAGGCGCGATACACGTACCTGATCTTATAACCGAGGCTCTGCTGCGCATTCGCCGGATGGGTCTGGCTTGGCGCGCCGGTGGCATCTTTGTCCGCGGTGGCGGCGTAATGGACAAGGGGTCGTCGTGTCGGCATTGGACAATTCTCGCGCGAACCAACGACTATGACCGGAAGTCGTGGACCGCGTCAAAGGCAAAGACAATTGATGAGCTTCGCGGCCGTGGCAAACCGGCATTCAAGGCGGCGCAAGACCGCTACGTTGACACCACCGTATCGTAGCTTACTATATTGTCAAAGGTGCGTGCCGTACCGGCTCTGCCGGCAACCGCCACGCTGCGGGTCAATCCGGCACCGCAACAAATAATAATCCGGGACGGAAACGACATGGCGCTGCAAAACCCGATCGCGGTCGTTTTGAGGGCTTTCCGCTCCGGCCTCGAGCGCCGCGTCCGCGCACAGCTCATTCCCCGAGACATCTCAGCTTAGGAGTTCGCCTCAATGTCGAACTACGACCAGATGATCGATGCAAAAGACGGCAGCATCAGCCGAGAGATATTCATCGACGATCGGATCTATGCCGAAGAGCTGGAAAAGATATTCGCCCGGATGTGGCTATTCGTCGGCCACGAATCCCTGATCGAAAAGCCCGGAGACTTTTTCGTTTCGCGCATGGGTGAGGAATCGGTCATCCTGTGCCGCGACCGCGACCGTAAGATTCACGTTTTCCTCAACACCTGCCGACATCGCGGCATGAAAGTGTGCCGTTATGACTCCGGCAATACATCGTTGTTCACTTGCCCCTACCATGCCTGGGGCTATGCGACCGACGGCCGGCTCGTTGGCGTGCCGATGTACGATAATCTCTACGAAGGCAATTTGGACCGCTCCAAGTGGTCACTGATCGAGGTTGCCGAGCTCGTAAACTACAAGGGCGCGATCTGGGCGACTTGGGACCCGACGGCACCGCCCTTCGAGGACTATCTCGGCGACGCCAAGGTTCATCTCGACTACGTGCTGGACTGCCGCGACGGTCGCGAGGGCGGCTCCGAGGTGTTGGGCGGCATTCAAAAGTGGACGGCGCCGACCAACTGGAAATTCGGCGCCGAGAATTTCCTCGGCGACACCTATCACAACGTCAGCCATCGTTCGGTGGATCTGGTCGGTATCGGTCCGAGCGCGATGTCGGGCGCCAAGGGGCGACGCGACAACCAAAATCCCAAAGGCCAGGATATCTGGGTGAGCTATCCGCAGGGTCACGGCCTGCACAGCGCGATGCGCCCCGAGGATGACGAATATATCGAATCGTTCAAGGACAATCCCGTCGTCGAGGCCTATTACCGGCACTGTCACGAGGAACGTAAGCGCCGGCTCGGCGCGCGGGCCCGCATGGTATCCAAGACCGGCACCATCTTTCCCAACACGTCCTATCACGGGCAGCAGCCGCGCTCGCTGTTTTCCTGGCATCCGAACGGGGCGCGTTCGACCACGATCTGGCGTTTCTTCCTTGTCGACCGCGACGCCCCTGCCGAGGTCAAAGATTTCTTGCGCCACTATTATATGCGCTATTCCGGACCCGCCGGCATGACCGAACAAGACGATCTGGAAAATTGGAATTATGCGACCGCGGCAAGCAAGGGAACCATCGCCCGCCGCTATCCCTACAATTATCAGCAGTCGATGCATGCGTTCCGCCATAATGACCCGGTGCCCGGCGACGTGAGCTTTCAGATTACCGAGCAGAACGCCCGGAATTTTTACCGGCACTGGGGCGAATGCATGAAGGCGGACTGACAGCATGGACGCCCGGGTCGTTATCGTCACCGGCGGGACATTCGGGATCGGCGCCGGCATCAGCGTCGAGCTGGCGCGACGCGGCTGGCGTGTCGTTGCCTTTGGGCTCGATGCCGCGCAATTGTCGAGCATTGCGCAGGACGGCACCAAGGCGCTGCAACAAGAATTAGGGACACAAAACCTCGACGCCGATGTGTTGGAGGCCGATGTATCTAAATCAGCGGATGTCGCCCGCGTCGTCGATCATGCTGTCGGCCGTTACGGACGCATCGATGCGCTCGTCAATAACGCCGCCATCGGACCGCTCGGCAACGTGCTGCAGACGACCGAAGAGGTGTGGGACCGCGTCATCGCGGTGAACCTCAAGGGTGTTTATCTGTGCTGCAAGGCGGTGCTGCCTCACATGATCACGCGCGGCGGCGGCGCCATCGTCAATGTTGGCTCCGGCGCCGGCTGGGGCAAGCCCAACATGGCCGCCTATGCCGCCAGCAAGGGCGGCGTGCACGCGCTGAGCATGGCGCTGGCCTACGATCATTTTCAGGAGCACATCCGCGTCAACACCGTCATCCCGGGCGGCGGCGGCATCATCACAGGGATGAGTCTCGGGCGTGTTGGCGGCAATGCGGAAAAGCTTGCCGCGCGCAAGACCGCGGGAACGGTCGCCGGGCGCAGCGCCACGCCCGCGGACGTCGCCAAAGCGGTGGCGTTTCTCTTGTCTGACGAGGCCGCGGTCATTTCGGGAACGGTGCTCGACGTCGGCTGCTTAGCGCATCAAGGAGGACGGGCATGAAGGGTCTCGAATATTTCCAGCTCAAGCAGGAAGTTGAGGATTTCCTCTACGCCGAAGCGGAATTGCTGGATCAGCGCCAGTTCACCGCGTGGCTCGATCTGCTCGACAATGACCTCGTCTATTTCATGCCGATGCGCCGCAACGTGAAATTCGGCCGCCACGCCGAGGAAGAAAATACCCGCCTCGGCCGGGACATCAGCTGGTTCGACGAGGACAAATGGACCTTGTCCAAGCGCATCGAGCAGATCATGACTGGCGTGCATTGGGCCGAGGAGCCGTTATCGCGGGTCTGCCACATTGTCAGCAATATTCAGATCCTCGATGCGCGCCCTTCCCTGCATGCACCCAAAGAAGTCTCGGTGCGCAGCCGGTTCCTCGTCTATCAAAATAAACTCGAAGACGAGACCAACTTTTTTGTCGGCAAGCGCAACGACCTCCTGCGCAACACAGAAGGCGGCTGGAAGCTCGCCAAACGTGAAATCATCCTGGATCAGAACGTTCTGCTCTCCAAGAACCTGACGGTCTTGTTCTGATGCTGGCGATCCAGACCCTGCCGCCTGGCGCAAAGATCAGGCTGAAGCAGGACAATGCAGTCGCCGAGGTGGTCGACAATCCGGGCGACGGCGCCTGGCTCCTGGTCCGCCGCCCCGAGCCCGGCGCGAGCGAGGAGCTGTGCCATGTCGACGACATCCTCGAAATAATCTGATCAAGGGGAGACAGATCATGCAGCGTTCATTCCTCGCGGCCGCCGGCCTGCTGTGCAGCCTGCTCTATGCAGCCACCGCCGCGGCGCAGACCTATCCGAGCCATCCCGTCAAAATTCTGGTGCCGTTTCCGGCAGGCAGCTCGACCGATGAAGTGGCCCGCTTGATAGGCAATGAGCTGCAAACCGCGCTGGGCCAGCCGTTCGTGGTCGACAATCGGGCGGGCGCCCAGGGCACCATCGCCGCGGACGCCGTGGCCAAGAGCGCGCCCGACGGCTACACGCTCTTGTTGACGACGAATTCGCCGCTGGCGACCGACGTCAGCCTGTTCAACAAACTGCCCTACGATCCGGTAAAAGATTTCGCGCCGATCGCGCGCATCGGCGTCACCGCCTTCGTGCTGATGACGCGGCCTGACTTCAAGGCCAAGAGCCTGAAGGAACTGATCGATCTTGCCCACGCCGAGCCGAACAAGCTGTCCGCCGGATTTGGCGGCGGCGGCGGCCAGGTCTCGCAAGCCTTGTTCAAATCCATGGCCAAGGTTGAGATCACCGATGTGCCTTATCGCGGCGTGCCGCAGGCCGTGACCGACACGCTCGGCGGTACCGTCACTTATGCCTTTGTCGACCTCGGCAATGCCGCGGCGCTTGCCAGCAGCAAACAATTAGTTCCGCTTGGGCAAACGCTGCCACAACGCACCAAGCTGGCGCCCGGCGTGCCCGCCATCGGTGAAGTTTTGCCGGGCTACCAGGTCGTGGCCTGGTTCGGCCTCGTGGCGCCGGCGGGAACGCCGCCGGACGTCGTCAGCAAACTTTATCAGACGACCGCCGCCGCGCTGGCAAAGCCGGCAGTGCAGCATGCCATCGCGCTCACCGGCACCGACGTCGCCGTGCTCGATCCGGCGAAATTTTCCGCCTTTATCAAGAGCGAAATTCCCAGATGGGCGGAGCTGGTCAAGATCTCGGGAATGAAGGCGCAATAAATGCGCGTCGGATGATCGTCGCGCCGCTTAAAAGCAAAGGTGGGTCCAGACGTCGCCCCGCTTGGTGCTGAGCACAAGCGGACATTTCAGGCGTTCGAGGCCGGCCTTGGCATTGTCGTCGCCGAGCGCCACCGCGCGCTCGTAATCGGATTTGGCGGCATCTTTATCCTTCGGGCCCCCTCGCCCGGCCTCCTCGAACGAGCCCAGCCACTCCAAGGCCGCGGCATGATTTTGCGCGGCCGCCTTGGCGAACATGGCACGTGCGCCGATGTCGTCTTTCGGACCGCCAGTGCCGTTGGCCAGCATCACGCCGAGTTCGAATTCCGCTTCGGCGGAGTTGCTGGCCGCAGCTTGTTGCAGCAAAGCCCTCGCCTCGACCGGATCCGACGGGGTGCCGCCATTGACCGACAGCGCGGCGAGATTGGTCGCGCCGCGCGGATTGCCGGCTTGGGCGGCGCGCTGGAACAGCACGCGCGCCAGCGCCTCGTCCTGGGCGATGCCAGAGCCGTTCGCCAGCAACGCGCCGAGCTCGACCATGGCCGAGGTGCTGCCCTTGTCGGCCGCCTTGCGATAAGCGCCCGCCGCCTCCGACAGTTGCCGATTAGCGGCATAAGCGCGGCCAAGCTCATACATCGCGCGGCGCGACGTGCCCGCCGCGACGTTGCAAAACTTGATCGCGGTCGCGATATCGCCCGGCGCGATCGTGTCGGTGCCTTTGACGTCGGCGGGCTTGTCCGGATCGTTCGGATCGGCCGCGACCCGATCGCAGAGCGCCAGATCGGCCGATTGCGCTTGCGCCGGGCTGAGGGCCCCGGCGAAAACCTGCACCAACAGGCCGATAAAAAGACTGCACGCGGCCGCAACCACGCCGGATCGCTTCATCATGGCGGCAATTGTAAGTCTGCGACACCGGCCCAGCAAGCAGTGGCAATTTTCACCGTAAAGCCTTAGAACGCGCGCTACGGCCGGGTTAGCTCAGCGGTAGAGCAGCGGTTTTGTAAACCGTTGGTCGGGAGTTCAATCCTCTCACCCGGCACCACCGCTCCGCCACTATCGTTGCAAGTTAAAGCGTCCGCTGCTCGGTACCGCATTCCTTGCACTTGTAGGCAACCCGGCTTTGTCCCGGGGGAGCCGACACGCGGTTCGGCGCGCCGCATTTGCCGCAGACCGCCTCGATGCGGGTGTCGCCCCGCTTGATGGTGAGGGATTTGCGCTCCATGGCCTCTTTGATGAGGCGTTCGGTCTCGGCGCGCATGTCCTGTTTCGACATCGGGGCTCGCTTTCTTTCGGTCCAGGCTACGCTCTACATGCGATTGCGGACTTCGGCAACGACCTCGCGGCATGGTTGCTCGGCGGCTCCCTTCTCGCCGGATTGCCGCAACGGTGGAATATTGCCGCGCAATTTCGGTTAATATGCGAGCGCTGATGAAAAGAGGAAGCGCGCGATGGCAGAGAAGAAGGTGTCGTATCAGGTGGACGGCCGGCTGTTCGAAGGCATGATCGTCTTTGACGAGGCCGTGACCGGCAAACGCCCCGTCGTCTTCATGCAGCCCGACTGGAAAGGCGTATGCGCCGACACCATCGGCCAGGCGTGCGCCGTGGCCGGCAAGGACTATGTCGTGCTGATGGCCGACATGTTCGGTTCCGGCTATGGCGCCAAGCCGAAGACCGTCGATGAGCTGCGCGCCGGCATGCTTGCCGTGCACAACAACCTGCCGTTCACGCTCGCTTGCGGCGGCAAAGCCTACGACGCCTTGTCGGGCGAAGCGCAAAAACTCGGCGTCGCCGATGCCGGGAAGATTTTGGCGATCGGCTATTGCGCCGGCGGTGGCTATGCGCTGGAGCAGGCGCGCGCCGGCGCGAATTTCAAGGCGCTGGTCGTGTTCCACGTCACCAATCCGAACCCGGTCGTTACCGGCACGCCCTGCAATATCAAGGGCCGCGTGTTGGCGATCCACGGCGCGGCGGATCCAGTGACGCCGATGCCGATGATGGATGCATTCGAAGACGAATTGACCAAGGCGAAGGTGGATTGGCAGGTGATGATGTTCGGTCCGCCCGCGGTGCATTCGTTCTGCGATCCAACCGCCACGGGACCGGCAACGCAGTACGACGAAAAACTGTGCCGCAAATCCTATCTGCTGATGCGCGACTTTTTCACAGAGACGCTGTGATGCCACGCGCCGGCGCCCGGCTCGCGTTTCTCGGCATGGTCACCGTCCTCGGTGTTGCGCGCTCGTCTGCTCAAACGCTGACAAACCCCGATCCCAAGCCAGCCCCAGCATTGCGCGCTCCGGCCAAATCGCAAGCGCAGGAGCGCGTCAAGCCTTGCCCCGCCTTCGGCGCCGGCTTCGTTCAGCTTCCCGGCACCGATGCTTGCGTCAAGATCGGCGGCAGCGTGACGACGGACGTAACCGGGATCGGCAACTGATAACACCGAAAGGACAAACGTCATGCCGGCATTGACGCGACGCACGCTTCTCGCCGGGACGGCCGTAGCGGCAATCGCCGGCGGCGCCGATCCTGCCGCAGCCGCCGCGCCGGCCGCGGACAAACAGGCACCCGCCGTTTATCGCTACAAGATCGGCTCGTATGAGCTGACTGCGCTCTATGACGGCATCTGGTACCGGCCGATCACCGACAAATTCATCCGCAATGCGCCGTTTGCCGACGTGGAGCATGCGCTCGATGCGGCCTTCATGCCGCACGACAAATTGGCGACGCCGTTCACGGCGCTGGTCGTCAATACCGGCAGCAAGCTCGTTCTGATCGACACCGGCACCGGCGGCCAGATCTCGCCCACGGCGGGCGAGCTGCGCGATAACCTCATCGCCGCCGGGATCGATCCGAACGCGGTCGACGCGATCGTCATCTCGCATTTTCATCCCGACCACATCAACGGCATCAAGGATAAGGACAACAATCTGATCTTCCCCAATGCCGAGATCATGGTGCCAGCGCCGGAATGGGCATTCTGGATGGATGACGCCAATTTGAACGCGGCACCGGCGAATATGAAGCCGACCTTCCTCAATCAGCGGCGCATCTTTGCCGATATCGCCAAGCAGGTGACGCATTATCAGCCCGGCAAGGAAGTCGCGCTCGGCATCGTCACCCTGCCCGCTCCGGGCCATACGCCCGGCCATACAGTGTTTGCCATCCATTCCGGCAACCAGTCGCTGTTGGTACTGAGCGACACCGCGCAGCATCCCGCCGTGTTCGCGCGTCACCCGAACTGGGAGGCCGCCTTCGACGTCGACGGTCCGGAGGCGGTGACCACCCGCAAGAAAATCTTCGACCGCGCCGCGGCCGACCGTATGTTGATCACCGGCTATCACTTCCCGTTCCCGGCCTGCGGCCATCTGATCAAGACCGCGACCGGCTACGAGCACGTGCCGATCGAGTGGCAGACGAGCTTGTAAATAGTCGAAATAGATCGGAGGCCGGCGTTGCCAGCCGGCATCCCTGATCCTGCGCTTTTCATTTTTATGGTGCTACAGGACGACTAAAGTCCGGCTTGCGGCGGCGACGGCTTTCGCCGGCGTCCATCCGCAAGCCGGTGCGTACGATCCGGGCCTCGGTTCGCAGCCTTTATGGGGTTGCATATTCCGGATCGCAGGCAATCTCGTTCGATTACGACGGCGTGCCGGATTTCGCAGCGCCGGCGTGACGGGTCGTGCTGGATTTAACGTGGCGGGCCTGATGCTTTGCGGGGCTCTTCTTGGTCCGCGAAGCATGCTTGCGGACATGCTTGGCCGCCTTCGTTGTCTTGACGGTCGGCTTGGCTGCCGGCGCAGACGCCATCGGCGCGGCCGGAGCGGTTTGCGCCGCCGGAGCGCTCGGCGTCGCGGTGGAGTTCGATTGCGCAATAGCTGGGCCGGCAATCAGAGCGGTCGCGACGAGCGCGGCGGCAAGTTTCCTCAACATGGTGCTTTCCTTTTTGTTCCACGGCGGCGATTCTGACATCGCGCCGTTTTCAAACACATGTTTAAACTCGGCGGGCTGAATGCGCGCTGAAGTGCATCGGCAGAAATCGTTCATCTACGTGAATTCCCTGTAATGCCGCGCCCGCCTCGCCGAGCAATGATTTTGACCGTTTGCCGGGATGATCCGCTAAAATGCGGTGTTTATCGCGTCGTGGAACAATTTCGCGTTCCAAAACCGGAGGGTGCTCATGCGCAAAATGTCTTTGCTTGCCGCCGTCGTTTTCGTCGGCGCCGCCGCTGGCGCGCCGAATATCGCCTCGGCAATCGAGAGCGGCAGCCCCGCCGCGCCGCAAACCACGACGCAGCAGCCGCCCAGCACCACCGGCACGAAAAAGGCGCACAGCAAGAAATCGAAGAAGTCGAGCGCGACGGATGATTTCTACAAAGGCTGGCACAAGGCCTATGCGCTCATTTACGACAAGGCCGATTACGTCGATGGCATCGCCGTGCTGCGCTCCATGGGTTACGACGACAATGCCGACGTAGCGACGCTGATCGGCTATGCCAGCCGCAAGCTAGGCCGCTATGACAACGCCAAAGTCTGGTAGGACCGCGCGCTCGCCGCCGACCCCAACCACGCGCTGACCTGGTCCTATTACGGCATGTGGCAGGCCGAACGGGGCAACATCCTCAAAGCCAAAGACGACCTGGAAAAGGTCAAGAGCATTTGCGGCACCGAATGCCGCTCCTACACCGCGCTCAAGGCGGCGATCGACGGCACCGTGACGTATTAGACTGCTGGCTTAGACTGATGACGAAGTGAACCGCTCGTCCCCCCAGTCTGAATTCCCGCTTACGCGGACATGAGCGGCAAGTTCACGTCGCCTTTTGCGGCTCGGTCTCCGCCATCAGCCAGGCGTGGTAGTCGGGATCGACGGCCTCGATCGGCAGAACCAGGATGGCGGGGGTCGCATAGGAGTGCATCTCCTTGACCGCTGCGCGCACCGCATCGGCCAGCGTGGCGCGGGTCTTGATGATCATCACCACCTCATCGCCGCGCTCGATCGCACCCTGCCACCAATAGAGCGAGACCATGCTGGGCAGGATATTGACGCAGGCGCAAAGCCGGCGCTCGACCAGCGTTCGTCCGGCGCGCTCCGCCTCGACAACCGATGGATAGGTCGTATAGACGAACACCGCGCGCTGATTTGTAGCCATCTCGTTTGTCCCCTATCGGTCCGCCGGGCGCCGCGCCGCCCTACCCCAAAGCCCGACTGCTATGCCGAAACGCCGTCCCGCCGCCAAATTCAGACATATCGCCTTCGTCGCCAGCGACGTGCCGGAGGCGCAGCGGGCGCGCGGCCGGCTGGTCAAGCGCTATGGCGATTCCCGGCCGGAGATCGCCGACGTGATCGTCGCGCTGGGCGGCGACGGCCTCATGCTGCAAACCCTGCAACGGTTCATGAATTCCGGCAAGCCGATCTACGGCATGCACCGCGGCACCGTCGGCTTCCTGATGAACGAGTATTCCGAAAACGGGCTCGTTGAGCGCCTCACCGCCGCTCATGTCACCGTCATCCATCCGTTGTTGATGCGCGCGCGCGACGCCGCCGGCCGCGTGCATCGGCATCGTGCCATCAATGAAGTCTCGCTGTTCCGCCAGACTTATCAGGCCGCAAAGCTGCGTGTGCTGATCGACGGCAAGGAGCGGCTTGCCGAGCTCGTCGCCGACGGCATCCTGCTGGCGACGCCGGCGGGATCGACCGCGTACAATCTCTCGGCGCAAGGGCCGATCATCCCGATCGGCGCGCCGCTGTTGGCGCTCACCCCTATCAGTCCGTTCCGGCCGCGGCGCTGGCGCGGCGCGCTATTGCCGGACCGTGCCAAGGTCACCATCGAGGTGCTCGAAGCCGGCAAGCGCCCGGTTGCCGCGGTCGCCGATCATGACGAGGTGCGTTCGGTACGAGCCGTCGAGATCAGCATGGATCACGCCACCGCCATGCACATGCTGTTCGATCCCGGTCACAGCCTCGACGAGCGCATTCTGAGCGAGCAATTCGGCTACTGAGCTGCGCCGAATGCTTAACCGGGCGTTAACGAGGGGCCTTTACGGTCGACGATGCGGGGCTAACGTGCAAGGCGTTCGTCGCGCGGGGGTCGTATGGTTCGCATCGATTTCAATCGGCTTCGTTTTCTGGTCATCGACGACAATGCGCATATGCGGCGCATCCTGCGTACGCTGCTGCACGGCTACGGCGCGCGCGAAGTCTACGAGGCCGAAGACGGCGCTGCCGGCCTCGAAGCCTTCACCCATTACATGCCGGACATCATCATCGCCGACTGGGTGATGCCGATCTTCGACGGCCTGGAATTGGCGCAGATGATTCGCCAGCCCGGCGCCAACGCCAATCCTTATGTGCCGATCATCATGCTCACCGGGCATTCCGAGAAAAAACGGATCATGAACGCGCGCGATGCCGGCATCACCGAATTCCTGGCCAAGCCGATTTCGGCCAAGTCGCTCTACGAGCGCATTCTCAACGTGGTTGCCAATCCGCGGCCGTTCATCAAGAGCAAGAACTATTTCGGTCCGGACCGGCGACGCAACGTCAATCCGAACTATGTCGGGGCGGAACGGCGCAAAGGCGCCAAGGCGGAGGTCACCCGCCAACAGCCGCTGCTCGATAAGGCTAAAGTCTTGGTCTGACCTGGAGTATCACCGTAATGGCCTCTCGCAAGGACGATGCGCCCTCGGTCGCGACCTATGCCGATCACGAAGTCATCACGCCGCCCCATGAACTGCGCAAGGCCGTGGCGCTTGCCGCGGCGGGCGATGACGATCCAGTCGCCCGCGCCGAAGCGGCGCTGTTCCAGCTCTCTTTCGAATTCGGGGCATGGATGCACTCGGAATGCGAGCGCCTTGAAGCCGCGCGCCAGGATGCGCGGCACCAGGGCATTACCGAGCGCACACACGAGGTGCTGTTCCGCGTCGCACACGACATCAAAGGCGAGGCCGCGACCTTCGGCTATCCGGCGGCAGCAGGCGTGGCCGAGAGTCTGTGCCGACTTCTCGAACACACTCCCGAGATCGGCCGCATCCCGATCGCGCTGGTCGATCAGCATGTCGATGCCGTGCGCGCCATCACGCGCGAATACGCCCGGCCCGATGTTGTCCAAATGGCCAATGCGCTGACGCTGCGTCTGCGCGAGGTCACCGACGATTTCCTCAGGCAGGAAAACGACTTCCGGCCGGATTATCTGGAGAACATATTTTCACCGCCACTCGCTCCTGGCAGCGCAGGAACGTAGCGCGGACTAAGCCGCGACTGAGCGGTCTTCGGCCACAAAATCCTCGGCGACAAGCTCGCCGCAAAACAGCCGGGCTTCTTCGCGCGCGGCCTCGGTCGCGAAGCGGCGCAATAGCGTGAGCAGCGGCGCCAGCTCCCCGACATCGGCATCCTCGCAACGGGTCAGGACGCGTTCGATCATGCGCCGCTTGAGGCGACTGGCTCCGCCCGGCTCATGCAGAATGCCCTCGCGCAGTGCCTCGATCGCCTCCTTGAACGCCGGATAGGTCGAGGGCGGCAGTCGCGCCCTCTCGAACAAGGCGCGAAAGCCCACGCTGCCGCGATCGTGGATGAGCCCGGAAACGCGGGCGACGGGCAACTCCGTGAGTTCGGCCAACGCCTCCTCGAACAAGGCGATATTGCCGCACAGCAGCGCGCGCAGAATAAGGCCGGCAGTGAGCTGCCCGCCGGCGCACAAATGGCGGATCAACGTACGCAGTTCGCTCTCCGGGGTGTCCGCGGCAATTGTGATGGTCGCCTTCTCGCAGGCGTCGCGGGTGATGCGCTCGGCATGATCGGGATCGAGCCAGGCGCGGCCGGCGACAAACCCGGCAAGCGTTTCCGACAGCTTGATGACAAGGGTCTGCCGTGTCGCGGCCGGCAGATCGTCGCGCAGCAAGAGCGATTCGCGGATGGCGGCGAGATGACCGAAGCGATCGACGATGCGGTCCATCGAAAGCGGTAGAATGTCGGCAGTGGGATTTTCAACGAGCAGCAGGCAGGATTCGGCCGTGCCCACCTCGGCAATTGCGGCGGCCACGGAGCATGGTAGCGCGGCGCGGCTGGCGATCGCTGCTTGGACCGGGGCGCCGCCGGTCGCGACCGCGTCGACCAAATCGGCATCGACGAAGAGCGGCGACAGCGCATAGACCGGTGCCGCGATCTGCGGCTGATCCGCGGCGAGCGCGATAACGATGGCCGGCGGCGCGCTCTGGCTCGCCGCCAACGCGTCGGCAAGCGCGCGTCGCACCAGTGGCGACGGATCGTCGAGCAGCATCAGCATCGCGCCTTCTGCGGCGGCGAGGTCGTCGGGCGACAGATCGGAATAGAGGTAAGCGCGAGCGAGCGCGCTGGTGGCCTCGGCCCGTTCGCTGGCCGCTGCGGTGCGCACCCATTGCAGAAAATCACGGACGATCATGGTTCGCTCACGCCGCACAGATTGACGTCTGGATCGATCCTAGGCGGGCGCACTTAATAAATCGTTCACCATAATTCGCCGTGATTTTCGCGGCATAATGGAGTTAGCCGCGCTGATTGTCCTTGAACAGATCGAGCAGCGTTGCGGCAGACGGTGCTGACGTCCCATCTGCGCCCGCGGGCGCATTCGACACGCCCCAGAGCTGGCTCACCACGGCGGCAACCGGACCGGTGCGGCCGGGATCCTGAAATAGGCCGTGGAAGATTTCGCTGTCCTGCTGCACAGGTGTGCGGTTGGCATTGGCATATGCGCTCGTCATACCGGCGGTGTCGGGGACCGCGGCGGCGACCGGGACGGGAGTTGCCGTCGACGCTGGAGCGGTGGCGGCGGGATAGATGGGGATGGTGTGCACAAAATGAGGCGTGAGACTTTCAGATGATGACGAATTGGCGGATGCGGTAGCGCGCGCGGCTGGCGCGATATCGGCCTGGGCGACCGCCGTTGCCGGCATGCTCGGCCGCGACCGCGCCGCGACGTCATAGCGGGCGGTGAGAACATTGCGCACTTCCGCCAGCGTCCGCGGCGCGCCCGTTGCGCGGTCGTAAAAGATCGACGTATTGGCGTGCGCGGCAATCGGGAAATAGTTCGCGGCGCTAGCGTTGGGATTGGCGGCGGCCGACGAAATCAGCCGCGCCGCGCCGCCGGCACCCATGAAATGCGCAATGTAAAGCTCGCCTTCGCTTGGCGCGCGGCCGAGCTTTGCCGCAAGCACCGCGGCGTTGGCCTGCGTGAACGCGCCAGCCATGGTCGCGTTCGCGGTAGGGTCGTTGCGCAGCTTGAGAATCTCGCTGCGCATGATGGGATCGGCCACCTCATAATGGCCTGACGCAGTCTTGGTGATGGCCGCGGCGTATTGGCCGTAGCCCAACGCCGCACCGGATTGCTTCATGGTGGCAAGCCAGGTCTGGTCGATGAACTGGAACAGCCCGCGCGCCGACGACGTCGCAGCGCCGGCCTGTGGGTTGAGACCCGACTCGACCTGGGCCGTCGCCAACAGGTATTGGAAGCTCGTCCCGGTGGCCTGCGCCGCCTGGCGAATAGCACCGGTCACCGTCGCGCCGGCGGTCTGATTGCTGGGATCGACCAGCATGGCTTTGCTCCCCTGCCGGCTCCCACCGGCTTTACGAGCGTTAGCGACCATTAACGATTATGGTAAACATCGGCTTAACGGCTGCAGAGGAGACGAAAATGGCGATGGAAACGGCCACAAGGCACAAGCGCGGCGGACTTTATTTCGAGGATCTGGTCCCTGGCGAGCTGGTCGAGCACCGCTATACGCGCACCGTCACCCAAATGGACAACATGCTGTTCTCCAACATGACGCTCAACCCGCAACCGCTGCATATCGACCGGCATTTCTGCGAGCAGGAGACCGAATGGGGCCAGCCCTTAATGAACTCGCTGTTTACGCTGGGGCTGATGATCGGCATCCAGGTCTCTGACATGACGGTCGGCACCACCATCGCCAATCTCGGCATGACCGACGTCAAATTCCCGCATCCGCTGTTCGAGGACGACACCATACATTGCACCACTGAAGTTGTCGGCAAGCGCGAATCAAAATCGCGGCCCGGCGCCGGCATCGTCGAGTTTCATCACTGCGCCTACAATCAGGACAACAAGCTGGTCGCCGAATGCCGCCGCCAGGTTTTTATCCGCATGCGGCCGAAGTGAGCCCGCGTCCTGCCCTTGCCCTGCGCTCGCTGCTGTTCGTTCCGGCCGACAGCGCCAAGAAGCTCGACAAGGCGATGACGAGCGGTGCCGATGCGATCATCATCGATCTTGAGGATTCGATCGCACCCGACGTCAAAGCGCGCGCCCGCGACAGCGCGGCGGCGTTTCTAAAAACTGCAACGACGAGCGCGGCGCGGCCATACATGATGGTGCGCGTCAACGGTTTGCAGACCGGGCTGACCGACGCCGATCTCGATACGATCGCAGCAGCAAAGCCGGACGCCATCATGCTGCCTAAGGCGGAAGGCGGCGCGTCGGTCATTCACGCCGATGCCAAGCTCGCAGTGCGCGAGGCGCAATACGGTCTGCCGGAGGGCGCCCTCAAGATCCTCCCGATTGCCACCGAGACCGCCGCCGCTCTATTCGTCGCCGGCACTTTTGCCGGCGCCAGCGCTCGCCTGATTGGACTTACCTGGGGTGCCGAGGATTTGTCCGCCGACATCGGCGCGCAGGCCAATCGCGACGCGCACGGCAATTTTCTCGATCCCTATCGCTTGGCTCGCGTGCTGTGTCTTGCCGGCGCCGCTGCCGCGACGGTGCCGGCGATCGACACCGTCTATGTCGATTTCCGCAACGCCGCCGGCTTTCGCCGCGAATGCGAGGAGGCCTGCCGCGACGGTTTCGTCGGCAAGATGGCAATCCACCCGGCGCAGGTGCCGATCATCAACGACGTCTTCACGCCGTCCGCAGCAGCGATCGAACGGGCGCGAGCGATCGTCGATGCCTTTGCCGCGTCTCCAGGTGCCGGCGTCGT
Source organism: uncultured Alphaproteobacteria bacterium (assembly GCA_963731805.1). Classification (GTDB taxonomy): domain Bacteria; phylum Pseudomonadota; class Alphaproteobacteria; order Rhizobiales; family Xanthobacteraceae; genus BOG-931. Next base: position 8,583 of record CAVSWY010000012.1, on the reverse strand, counting down.
CGGTATCGGCGGTGTGATGTACGACCGGCCTCACCTCGCCCGCGCCGAGCAAATGCTGGCGCGCGCGGCGACGAGAAACTGAATATCTCGTCTGAGAACCCTCATTACATTGACGCCTTTTTTACCGTTTAAACAGGATCTTATTGGCAAAAGCTGTGCTTCCGGTTCGTGGCCCATGCACACAAAAATGCCAAATAATCCGTGGAAAATTTAACGGATGGTCTCAGTAGCGTTGAACGGGCAAGGCTGAAGCCTTGAGGCATTCGTGGCCGGCCGGGGCGACATTTCCGGCGCGGTCATGCCTCCCGGGAAAGTGTGCTCAGCAGGTGGCATTCTTAGCGGCGCTGCAGAAGCGATATCCCATGGCCCGCGACTTACCGCGTGGTTTCGGGCGTGGCGACCGGAGATCCTCCTGGCGCACTTTTATTAGCGCGGTCAAAAAACTCATAAAAACAGACGTCATATTTGGCTGCTTTTTGGCGCGACGGCTGTCGGGCAGACCTGGACTGCCGCGAGAGCGATAAAATGGAAGGTTGCTCAGCATCGGCGGATGCGCAGCGGTGACCATTCTAGGAGAAGGAGCTTATGTCATGACCTTCACCCTAAATATCAACGGCAACACGCACAGCGTCGACGTCGATGACGACACACCGCTGCTTTGGGTGTTGCGCGATGTGCTGGGGATGACCGGCACGAAATTCGGCTGCGGCATCGCGCAATGCGGCGCTTGCACCGTGCATCTCGACGGTAACCCCGTACGCTCCTGTTTGCTGGCGGTCGGTTCGATCGGGGATGGCGCCATCACTACAATCGAGGGCATCGGCGCCACGCCGGCCGGCGCGAAAGTGCAGAAAGCGTGGCTCGATCTGGAAGTCATCCAATGCGGCTATTGCCAGTCCGGTCAGATCATGTCGGCGGCGGCCCTTCTCGCCGCCAATTCGGCGCCCGACGATGCCGATATCGACGCGGCGTTGGCGGGAAACATCTGCCGCTGCGGCACCTATGTGCGCATCCGCGCTGCAATCAAGCGCGCCGCGGCGGCGGCTTAGGAGGCGGCCATGCGCGTTTTCGAAAATCACTCCCCCGCTCCGTCGCGCCGGGCGCTGATCAAAAGCGGCTTGGCCGGCGGATTTGTGCTCGCCTTTCACCTTCCAGTCAAAGCCACTCCCGTCAACGAGCCGGAGGAGCCACCCGACGACACCGCCGGAAAGTTCGCGCCCAATGCCTTCATTCGCATCGACCATGCCGGCAAGACGACCCTGGTCATGCCGCAGGTGGAGATGGGACAAGGCGTCTACACCGCGCTGGCGATGATCCTCTGCGACGAACTTGATGGCGATTACGCAGGGATCACGCTCGAGCATGCGCCGCCCGACGACAAGCTTTACGCCAATCCGATGCTCGGTTTGCAGGCCACCGGCAATTCCAACTCCATTCGCGCCTTCTGGAAGCCGCTGCGCACGGCCGGCGCAGCGACCCGCGCGATGCTGATCGAAGCCGCGGCAACGCAATGGCAGGTCGACCCGGCAACCTGCACCGCATCGAACGGAAAGGTCATGCATGCGGCGAGCGGACGCGCGCTCGCCTACGGCGATCTGGTCGATGCGGCAGGCGCGCTGCCGGTTCCGGCAGATCCGCCCCTGAAGGACCCAAAAAACTTCACCCTGATCGGCAAGCCGCTCAAGCGTTACGACACGCCAAACAAGACCGGCGGCAAGGTCATTTACGGCATCGATACGATGCTGCCGGGAATGAAATTCGCGACGCTCGCGCAATGCCCGGTCTTTGGCGGCAAAGTAGCTCACGTGGACGACAGCGCTGCCAAAGCCATTACCGGCGTTCGGCAGATTGTCGTGCTGGACGATCTGGTCGCCGTCGTCGGCGATCATATGGGGGCAACCAAGAAAGGTCTCGACGCCCTTGTCGTCACTTGGGACGAAGGACCAAACGCCAAGATCAATTCGCACGACATCTGGGAAGACTTGCGCGCCGCCAGCAAAAAGACCGGCGTTGTCGCGAAATCCGTCGGCGATGTCGACAAAGGCCTGGCGCAAGGTGACAGACTCGACGGCGACTACGAACTGCCATTCCTGGCCCACGCGCCCATGGAACCAATGAACTGCACCGTTTCGCTGACGGCGGGCGCCTGCGAAATATGGATCGGCACGCAAGTCATGGCGCGTGTGCAATCGGCGGCGGCGCAAGCGGCGGGCCTGCCGGTTGACAAGGTGACCGTGCATAACCACTACCTCGGCGGTGGCTTCGGCCGGCGGCTCGAAACGGACATGGTGACGAGCGCGGTGCGCATCTCCCGGCATGTCGACGCGCCTGTAAAGGTCGTATGGACGCGCGAAGAAGATATCCGTCACGATATCTACCGCCCGGTCTATCGCGACGTCATTTCGGCGAGCCTGTCGGGCGGAAAGATTGTCGCCTGGAAATATCGCGTGTCCGGCTCGTCGGTCATGGCGCGCTGGCTGCCAGGCGCATTCCAAAACGGTATCGATATCGACGCGGTCGATAGCGCCGTCGACATGCCCTACGACATCCCGAACCGCACGGTCGAATATGTGCGCGCCGAGCCGCCGGCGGTGACTACCGGATTCTGGCGCGGCGTCGGACCGAACAACAACGTCTTCGCCATCGAATGTTTCATGGATGAACTAGCGCGCAAGGCGGGCATTGATCCGATCGATTTCCGCCGCGGCATGCTGGGCAATAATCCGCGCCTGAAGGCCGCGCTCGATCTGGTGGCGGAAAAATCCGACTGGGGAAAGCAGCTACCGCCACGTGCCGGTCGCGGCGTGTGCGTACAACCCTCGTTCGCCAGCTTCATCGCCACTGTGGTCGAGGCCGAAGTCGCCGACAATGGCGAGGTGCGTTTGCGGCGCGTGACCTCGGCGGTGGATACCGGCATCGCCGTCAACCCCGACACCATCGTGGCGCAATTGCAGGGCGGCTTGGTCTTCGGGCTGACCGCCGCGTTGTACGGCGAGATCACCCTCGACAAGGGCCGCGTGCGGCAATCCAATTTCAACGATTACCGCATGCTGCGCATCGACCAGGTACCGAACATCGACGTGCATGTCATCAAGAGTGGCGCCGACCCGGGCGGCATCGGTGAAACCGGCTGCACGGCCGGTCCGCCAGCGCTGCGCAACGCGATCTACGCCGCGACCGGCGTGGCGCTGCGTCGCTTGCCGATCGACCGCGCCGCGATCGCGGCCAACAAGGCGTAAGTGTCATGCGCGCACGTATTGCCCTCATCGTCATTGTTGTGCTGTTCGTTGCGGCCTTCATCGGCTGGAGGAAGTTTTTTCCTGGGCCGATGGCATTTGCCGGCGGGTCGACGGTTGCGCTGGCGGACTATCACGGCGCCGATCCGACCGGCGTTCCCACAGCGCTTGCCAATGCGGACCAAGTCAAACGCGGCGAATATCTGGCGCGCGCGACCGACTGCATGGTTTGTCACACCGCGCCGGATGGCAAAGCCTTTGCCGGCGGTTTGGCGTTTCCGTTACCCTTCGGCACACTCTATTCAACCAATATTACGTCCGATAAGGCGACGGGAATTGGCGATTACAGCGATCAAGATTTTCTCAACGCGGTGCAGCGCGGCATTCGCCGGGACGGCGCGCGGCTTTATCCAGCCATGCCGTTTACGTCTTACACCTACATGACTGACGCGGATGCGTTGGCGATCAAAGCCTATTTGTTCAGTCTGCCGGCGGTGCATGCCGACAATCGCGCAGACACGCTGACGTTCCCGTTCAACCAGCGCTGGGCGGTGATGTTCTGGTCGCTGGTGTTCAACGCCGATACGCGCTTCGCGCCCAACACCGCGCAAAGCGCCGCATGGAACCGCGGCGCCTATATCGCCGAAGCGCTGACGCATTGCGGCGAGTGCCACACGCCACGGAATTTCGCCTTTGCGCTCGACAACCGCAAAAAATTCGCCGGCGCGGTGACGGCTGGCTGGAGGGCCTTTAACATCACCTCCGACAAAGCGACCGGCATCGGTGGCTGGACCGACGACGAAATCGTCGCCTATCTCGCACAAGGTCACGCGAAGGGTCGCGGCACGGCGGCAGGGCCGATGGGCGAAGCCGTCGACCAAAGCTTCAGCCAGATGGCGCCGGCCGATATCCACGCGGTCGTCAGCTACCTGCGCAGCGTTCCGCCGGTGGCGTCATCGGAGCCCGCGACGATCGCGCCGCCGGCGCCAGCATCGTCCACCAAAGGCGGCCCCGTCGCGGACCTTGGCGGCAAGAACGTTTTCGAAGAGGCCTGCGCCAGTTGCCATAACTGGACGGGCGTGAGCGCGATCTCGCCGTTCGCCACGATCGCCGGCGCCCGCGCGGTCAACGATCCGACCGCGACCAACGTCGCCCAAATCGTGATCACCGGCACGATGCGGCATACGCCGAACGGCGTTATCTCGATGCCGGCTTTCGGCGCCGCTTATTCCAACGCCGAAATCGCAGCTGTCGCCAATTATGTCACCGGGCGCTTTGGCAGCGCGCCATCCCATCTAACGGAGAAGGACATTGCCGGGCTGCGCAACGAAACGTCTCGCTGATTTTGACGGCGATCGGAACCAAATTCCCTAAGTTTCACGACGGAGGCTTGAATGATCCGCAAGGCGAAAGCAGTTTGGCGCGGGACCGGCCGCGCCGGGAACGGCGCCCTTTCCACCGATTCTGGCGTGCTTTCCGACACTCCTTATTCTTTCAGGACCCGCTTCGAGAACGAGAAGGGCACCAATCCGGAAGAGCTGATCGCCGCAGCGCATACCGGCTGTTTCACCATGGCGCTCGCCTTCGGGCTGCAGGCCGCAGGCTTCACGCCGACCGAGCTCACCACCGAGGCCGCGGTCATGCTCGAACCGGAAGGTCAGGGCTTCCGCATCAGCAGCTCGGCGCTGACGCTGCGCGCGCAAGTGCCGAACCTCGACCAAGCGGCGTTTGCGCGCATCGCCGGCGATGCTGAGAAGAACTGTCCGGTTTCCAAAGTGCTCAACGCGGCGATCACATTGGACGCCAAGCTGATCTGAAGCGTCAATTTGGAATCAGGCGACCCGGCGATATCCGTACAGGCAAGCCGCGATGTACGTCCCGAGCACGCCGAGGACGAAGCCTGCGGAAAACACATTGATGTTGTGCAGCCGAGGCGATCCTCCCTACCATGCTATGCCGTTGAGTACGGCAAGAACGATAACGACGCCGATCGCATAAGCGGTAAGGGTGCGCATGTGACAATCCCTCCTTCTTCTTGTCGCCCCCGCACGATTCGATAACGAACTGAGGCACTCCCGGTTCGGTTGCTTCGCTTGGTTCCGATCGACCGCCGTTCCCGGATTTCACTTCGTTTCATCCGAGCTAAGAAGAAATAAGGGAAGCGGAACGTAGCGTGAGCGGAGTGTTGGCTGCAGACCCGGGATCGCAACCAGCTCGGAGTTTGCGAAGGTCCCGGATCAGCGGCGCGCCACTTCTGCTGCACCGCATCCGGAAAACGCCGTTTCTTCAGCAGCGCCGGGGATCTCGCACCATCAAATAGAACTCGAAGCGCGCGACGCGGCGGGTGCACAACGCCTATTTCCGATACACCGCCTTTGGATCGAACACGCGCTCGCCGACAAATTCGAGTTTCACTTCGCCCGGCTTTGCGTCTGCTTGGCCGAGCGGCACCGCGCGATAAAAGCACGATCGCCGACCGGTGTGGCAGGCGCCGGCGACTTGTTCCAACTTGATCCACACCGCGTCCTGATCGCAATCGATGCGCATTTCGACGACGCGCTGGGTGTGGCCTGAAGTTTCGCCCTTCTTCCAAAGCGCGCGGCGCGAGCGGCTGTAATACCAGGCTTCGCCGGTGGCGATGGTTTTGGCCAGCGCCTGCGCGTTCATATGTGCGACCATCAGCACGTCGCCCGTGACGACATCAGTGGCGACGGCCGTGACCAGACCGTCGGCGTCGAATTTCGGCATCAGCGCCGATCCTTCTTCGAGGTCGGCGGCCGTTCCGGGCGCTGCGAATGAAGTGTGGGACATGATCAGGCATACGGTTCAGTCGTTCTTGGCGCCGCGCACCAGCGTCACGAAACGCATCTGGTCTTCGCTGCTGTCGCGGAAGGTTCCCAGAAACCGCGTCGTCACCGTCGAGACACCCGGCTTGGTGACGCCGCGGATCGACATACAGGTATGTTCGGCCTCAAGCAGCACTGCAACGCCGCGCGGCTTCAGCACTTCGTCGATGGCTACCGCGATCTGCGAGGTCAGATGCTCCTGCGTTTGCAGGCGGCGGGCATAGACGTCGACGAGGCGCGCCAGTTTCGACAGGCCGACCACCCGCTCGACCGGCCGGTAGGCGACATGTGCCTTGCCGTGAAACGCCATCATGTGGTGCTCGCAATGCGAGGTAAAGCCGATGTTGCGAATAAGCACGAAATCATCGTAGGCCTCGGTCTCGCCAAAAGTACGGGCCAGCGCATCGGCCGGAATTTCGCGGTAGCCGCGATAGAGCTCGTCGAGCGCCGCGACAACGCGTTTGGGGGTCGCGGCAAGGCCCTCGCGGGATGGATCGTCGCCGAGATAGGCGATCAGCGCGCGAACGGCGGCCTCCGCTTCCTCCCGCGTCGGCCGATTTTCGATGGGCGCCGGCGTTGCCCGGACATGGTCCGGATGCGGCTCGCGGGGCCATTTCTTGATGACGGCGTCCATCTTCACTCCCATCGCCGGCGCAAATGGCCGGAACTTCAATTCCATGGCGGCAGCGCCTATATAGTGGATTGCTGGGCAGACTCAACAAACCCGGATAAGTTGCCGATTTTGCGATGCTAAATGAGGTCTACAATCGCCGGATTATCGAGCTCGCGGGCACTATCCCGCGGATCGGTCGGCTGTCCGATGCCGACGCCACCGCAACGGCATTGTCGCGGCTGTGCGGTTCGACCGTCACCATCGATCTGAAGATGGACGGCGATACCGTGACCGATTTCGCCCATGAGGTGAAAGCCTGCGCGCTCGGCCAAGCGTCATCTTCGATCATGGCGCGCAACATCATCGGCTCCAAAGCGGATGAGTTGCGCGAATTGCGCGAAGCCGTGCGAAAAATGCTCAAGGAGAACGGAGCGCCGCCGGCCCAAGGCAAGTGGGCGGATATCGCCGTCCTTGAGCCGGTGCGCGATTACAAAGCGCGCCACGCTTCGACGCTTCTGACCTTCGATGCCGTGGTCGACGCCATCGGCCAGATCGAAGCCAAGCGCGGTGCGGCCGCAGTAGCGAAATAACGCACCTCCTGTTAGTTGATTATTTGAAAATATGTTACTCTAGATTGTAATCGCGAAAACTTCCTGCAACATTCCCTGTGGCGGGCACAGCGGTCGGACTCCCGATCGGCGAGTAGCCCAGGTGGGGAACGTCATGCCGATTAAACACTCAGCAGATTTCAACAGAGACGTCGTTCCAACCGTCGTCTGCGTCAACAAATCGACGCTCGATCTCGGGGTCGATTTCGATAAGTTGGTTCCGGCTGTACAGGAGTTTCTCGACGAACTCTTCGTGCCGGTCTGGGGCACGCCGGCAAAGCTGGTCAAATCCAAAGACCCCAAGCCCGGTTGCTGGCATTTGGTCTTTCTGGATGACGCCGACCAGAAAGGCACCAGCAGTTTTCATGACATCACCTATTCGGGAACGCCAATCGCCAAAGTATTCGTCAGGCCGGCCAGAAAGTCTGGCGAAGTGGTCAGTGTTACCGCCTGTCACGAACTTCTGGAAATGCTGGTCGATCCGTCGGCTGCGCTGTGGACCGACGGCCCGCGCGGCACGGTGTGGGCCTATGAGGTCTGCGACGTGGTGGAGGACGACAAGATCGATTTTAAGGGCATCCAGATGAGCGATTTTGTCTATCCGGCCTATTTCGACATGTTTCGCTTGAAAAAGGGAGCAAAGCCGGCGCAATACGATTATCTCAAGAAGGTCAAGCGTCCGTTCCAGATCCTCGACGGCAGCTATTCAGACGTTCACGAGAAGGGCGAGGTCAAAACGAAATGGGGATCGGCGAAAAAGAAAAACACTTCTTGCAAGAGGATCGGCGCTATCATCGCAGCCAATTCCGCAGGAAGCACCGCAGATCGCATAGCAAATGAAACTTGACGATCTCTTCGATGCTTCGCTCGACGTTTCGCGCCATGCGCCGCGGCTCGCCGGCCGCGGCCTCATTCGGGCGTATCGCTATACGCTGTCACCGCTGGTCGGCTTTCGCTGCCGGCATCTGCCGACCTGCTCGCAATATGCCGATGAGGCGCTGGACCGCTACGGGCTGTGGGCCGGCGGCTGGATGACGCTGGCGCGGCTCCTGCGCTGCCAGCCCTGGGGCACCTCGGGGCTCGATTTCGTGCCGCAGGCCGTGCCGCCGAATGCGCGGTGGTACCTGCCCTGGCGTTATGCGCGATGGCGCGGGACAAATGCGGCAGCGGCTGAAATTCGCCACATCCCATAGCCACGTCGCTTTTCCATGCCAGTCTCGCCCATTTGACTGGACCATTTCATGCGCTACATAGCGATTCATGACGCTTACCTGCGTTCG
>CAVSWY010000011.1:0-127443 GCA_963731805.1 uncultured Alphaproteobacteria bacterium | reverse complement strand
ACTCCCGCTTCGATGCCAATGCTTCCAACGCAATGGGCCGGATCGACCACGACTGGTCCTGCGACGATTGCGGCAACGCGTTCGTGACTTCTATCCGATTGTGCCCGCGTTAGACGAAAGCGTTATTAGTACCGCGTAACACCCTGCGTTCTATCAGTAATTCGAGCGTAAGCGTCCTTGGACGGGTCGACGATGACCAGGCCGATGGCCGAGTATGAAGGCGGTGACGTAATAATACCGCCCGACCCGGTGTTTGTGCCGTTGTCGCGGAACCGTCCCGAAGGAGGATCACATGCGTCAAACGTTCGATCGTCGCTCAGTACTGGGGATTTGCGTAGGCATGCCCCCCCCCCCCGGCGTCTGGCGCACCGAGCTATGCCGCCACCACGACGTTCAAAGCCGATTTGAAGGGTTCAGCGAAGTGCCGCCAAATACGACGGGCGGGACGGGCTCGGTCACTGCGACCTATGATCCGGCGACCAAGGAATTGACCTGGAATGGAACTTTCTCGGGTCTTACCGGCCCCGCCATGGCCGCGCATTTCCACGGCCCAGCCGAGGCCGGCAAAGAATGCCGGCGTTCAGATTTGGATTTCAAGAGAAAGGCAAGCCGCTGACCAGCCCGTTCAAGGGCTCGGCCAAGCTCACCGATGCGCAAGCGTCGGACCTGATGAACGGCCAGTGGTACGTCAACATCCACACCAAAGCCAATGCTGGCGGCGAAATCCGCGGCCAGCTAGAGAAGTCGTAACCGCGCTGGACGTCGCGTCTTTACCAGCGCGTTATGTGACCCGCCGGTCCTGCGTATCACAGACCGGCGGGTTCGTTATTAGCTCGGAGGGAAATCCCGGCGAGCCTCCGGTTATTGTCTCGGGATATGCGCGTCCTCAATCACCTTGGTCCATTTGGCGATATCGGACTTCATCCGCGCATCGATTTCTCCCGGCGTTGAAGCCTCGGCGTCGATGCCGAGATCGAGCGCGCGCTTCTTCAGTTCCGGATCGGCGAGAACTTCGCGCAGGGCGGCATTGAGCTTGTCGACGATCGCCGGCGGCGCGCCGGCCGGCGCATAAAGCGCGTTCCACGACGTGACGTCGAAATTCGGCACGCCGGCTTCGGCGATGGTGGGAACGTTCGGCAATTCGGGCGAACGCTTGATGCCGCTGGTCGCGAGCACGCGCGCTTTGCCGTTCTGCAGGCTCGGCGTACAGCTGCGTAGAATTCGACTTCGCTCTGAATGTCGTTGCGCAACAGCGCCACCAATTCGTCGGCCGAAGTGCGGAACAGTACGATCACCACGTCGGCTCCCGACATTGACTTGAACAGCTGCGCGGTCAGGTTCTGCGTCGAGCCGACAACGATCGAGCCGAGATTGAGGGCGCCGGGCTTGTCCTTTGCCGCTTTAAGGAAATCGCCAGCGCGTGATACGGCGATCCGAGGCGACGACGAAATCGAGATCGAAATAGCCGATCGCCGAAATCGGCGTGAATTGCTTCACCGGGTCAAACGGCAGATGGCTGAATAGCGGCACGCTGATCGCGGTGCCGTTGGTGAAGAAGGCGAGCGTATAGCCGTCGGCGGGGCTCTGCAGCACGGCGCGCGCCGCGGCGATGGCGCGGGTCCCGGCATGTTCTCGATGACGAAATTCTGGCCGAGTTTTTGCGAAAGTTTCTCGGCGACGAGACGCGGGGTGACGTCAGCAACGCCGCCGGGCCCGAATGGCACGATGATGCGGACCGGATGGTCGGGATAAGCCGCTTGTGCGGGTGGGGTATGGCCAGGCCGATGAGCGACGCAAACGCTATGGCAAAACCCGCGACCCGCCGATTGAAGGTAGCCTGCACAAAATCAGCACGCATACGAAACATTCCTTGGTCTCCGGATGGTTCCTAAGAGTGGGATGTGGATTTCAGATCCAGGTCGTGGCCGCTTACTGGCTGGCAATATCGCGCTTCGCCGACCATTGTTCCGTCGTTTGCGCGACATAATCGGCAAACCGCCCTGCCGCTATCGCAGCCCGCGCGCCCGCCATCGAGTTCTGGTAGTAGAACAGATTAACGACCGACAAAAGCGTACCGCCAAGCGCTTCGCCAGCCTTGAAAAGGTGATGCAGATAGGCGCGCGAGAAGTCGCGCGCGGCGGGGCACCGGCTTTCGCCATCGAGCGGCCGCCGATCGTCGGCGTGCTGCGCGTTCTTGATATTGATCGGGCCGAAGCGGGTAAAAGCAAATCCGTGACGGCCATTGCGGGTGGGCAAGACGCAATCGAACATATCGATGCCGCGCCGGACCGCCGCTAAGAGGTCGGCCGGCGTGCCCACCCCCATGAGATAACGCGGCCGCTCCGCTGGCAGCGCCGGCGCGGTTTCCGCGACAACGTTGCGCATCACCTCCGGCGCCTCGCCGACGGCAAGGCCGCCGATGGCGTAGCCGTCAAAGCCGATGTCGGTGAGCGCGCGCGCGCTTTTCTCCCGCAAGCGCCGATCGTCGCCGCCCTGCACGATGCCGAACAGCGCCCGCCCGGGGCTTTCGTTCTCGAAGGCGCGTTTGCAGCGCTCGGCCCAGCGCAGCGAAAGTTCCATCGCACGCTCGATCTCCTCACTCGCGGCCGGAAGCGATACGCATTCGTCGAGCTGCATGGCGATATCGGAGCCGAGCAGATTTTGTACCGCGATGGCGCGCTCCGGGGTCAGCACGACCATGGCGCCGTCGATATGCGAGCGGAACGTCACGCCGGCCACTTCAACCTTGCGCAGGGCCGACAGCGACATCACCTGGAAGCCGCCGGAATCGGTGAGGATGGAAAAGGCCAATGCATGAAAGCGTGCAGCCCGCCTAAAGCCGCGATCCGTTCCGCGCCCGGCCGCAGCATCAGATGATAGGTGTTGCCGAGAATGATATCGGCGCCCGACGCGTGCACGTCGTCGTGATGTACGCCCTTTATCGCTGCTTGCGTGCCGACCGGCATGAAGGCGGGCGTGCGCACCACCCCGTGCGGGGTGGTTATTTCGCCATTGCGGGCGGCACCGTCGGCGGCAATGAGGCGGAAAGAGAACGACTTCGGCATCACGGCGCCATTACGGGTGATTTCATGGAGGGCGATTTACTGGACACGGCTACGTCGATAGTCTGAGACCAAATAAAAGGATGGCGGGCCCCGCAAAGGAGATAGACCATGGCTTATACGCTTGACCAGTTCGCCGCCGATTGCCGCGCGGCGCTCCTCAAAGATCCCGGGCCTGCCGGCCGCGAACTCGTACGCCAATACACCGAAAAGGCCTGTTCCGATCGGGATTTTGTCGCAACGCATCTAGGCCCGGCCGCGGACGCCGAACGCAAGATCCTTTACGAGGATCCGGATCTGCATTTCTGCATCCTTGCCCACGTTTACAAAGGCGCCAAGGCGAGCTCCCCGCACGATCACGGCCCGAGCTGGGCGATCTACGGTCAGGCCGTCGGCGTCACCGAAATGACCGATTGGCGGCTTGTTGAAAAGCCGAAAGAGGGAAAGCCCGGCAAAGTCGCGAAAGTGCGAACCTATAAAATGACGCCCGGCATGGCGCATCACTACGGCGAGGGCGTCTTGCACTCGCCGCGGCGCGAGGACGACACCCGCCTGATCCGCATCGAAGGCATCGATCTGACCCAGGTCAAACGCGACAAGTTCGAGATCGCGGCGTAGCAGGCAACTGGTCGCATCTCGACCGGCATCGAACCGTCAGCTAAGCGCCCTTTCTGTCTGCTACTCCCGCCGAGGTGTGCGGGCCCCAACGCCACGCGCCTTCAACCGTTTCTCCAGTACGAAATGAGCGCTTTGGCAAAGGCCGAGATGAAAGAAAAGATCACGAACAAAGCGAGCAGCTTGAGAAGGTTCTGTGCGATATCGCTTAATGTCACGGCGGCCAGTGGTCGGTCTCAAATGTCCGGCACGTCCTAAGACAACCACAGCCAGAGCGCCATACCGACAATCGCGGCGGGGACGATGAGGCGCACCAATAAGCCTCCCAGTCTCATGGTGCGTTGTTCGCCAAGCTTGCACTGAGCCCAGCCGCCGCCTGCGGCGACCAGCAGCATGCCCCCGATGATCGCGATTACCCCGGAAAGGCTGCGTCCGCCGTCTCCAACCGCCCTAATGGGAGCGAAAAGTATGAAGAGGGCGACAACGAGCAAGAGTGCCGAAAACCAAAGCCAAGCCAGCACATTGTCGAAAAGCCGAGCAAACACATTGCCCATTAGGCTGGCTAAGCCGCGCGTGAGGTTACGCGTGATGTTGATGATGCCCGGCATCTCATCGGGGCTCTATTCGGGTCGTCGGTCTTGGGACCAATCCGATGATATGTCGCCCGGAACTTCGATACGGTTCAATTGCATCTTTCGACCTCGGCTTCGGCCCAATAGCCGACATCGAACAAGGCGGCGCGTAGCTATCCCCGGTTCATTCGGCGTCGACGTTCGATCGGAACAACAAACAGGCATCGCCGTAGGAATAGAAGCGATAGCCGCTATCGATGGCGTGCGCGTAAGCGCGCCGCATCGTGTCGAGGCCGCTGAACGCGCAGACCAGCATGAACAACGTCGAGCGCGGGAGATGGAAGTTGGTCAGCATCACGTCGACCGCGCGAAAGCGGTAGCCGGGGGTGATGAACAACGCGGTCTCGCCGGAAAACGGCGCAAGCGTACCGTCTTCGCCCGCCGCGCTTTCCAGCAAACGCAACGAGGTCGAGCCGACGGCGACAATGCGGCCGCCGGCGCGGCGCGTTGCGTTCAAGGCCGCTGCGGTGGCAGGGGACACGCTGCCCCATTCGGGGTGCATTTTGTGGCCGGACGTGTCGTTTGCCTTGACCGGCAAAAATGTGCCGGGGCCGACATGCAGCGTCACGCGCTGCAGATCGATGCCGACATCCCGTAAATTTGCGGCGAGCGCTTCGGTGAAATGCAGGCCCGCGGTCGGCGCCGCCACAGACCCTTCTTGGCGCGCAAACATGGTCTGGTAGTCGACGCGATCCTGGTCGTCGACGTCGCGGCGGCTGGCGATGTAGGGCGGCAACGGCATGTCGCCGCGCTCGGCGAGCGCCTGGTCGAGCACCGCATCGGTGAAGGCAAAGGCGAGCGTCACTTCGCCCCCCTCCGCGCCCTGTCCTTTGTCTTCGATCGTGGCGTCGAGCTGTTCGAGAAAGCAGACCCGGCCCTCGCCGCCGAAGCGCACCACATCGCCGACCGCAAGCCGCTTCGCCGGCTTGACCAAGGCACGGAAACGCGAGCCGTCGAGGCGCTTGATCAGCGTCGCCGAGATCGCCGGCTCGTGCTCGCCGCGACCGAGCCGGCGACCGTGCAGATTGGCGGGAAAGACTTTCGTATCGTTGACGACGACGGCGTCGCCGCGCCGCAGCAGTCCCGGCAAATCGCGCATGATGCGGTCTTCAAATTCGGGCGTCGCGCCTGGACGCACGACCAAGAGCTTTGCCGAATCGCGCGGCGTCGCCGGACGCAGTGCGATGCGGTCCTCCAGCAAAGCGAAATCGAACAGGTCGGTGCGCATTGGTCTTTATGGTATTGGGCGTTACAAACGCATATCGCAACCTTTGGCGCTGCAGGCAACGTGATACCAGACGCGACAAGCTGCGCCGTGATCCAGGTCAAGCCCGGCATCGGCGACGTCATCTGGCACCTGCCCTTCATCCGCGCCATTGCCGGCGTCGCGCCAGGCGGTCGCGTGACGTTTTTGGCGCCGCCAACGAGCCACGCCAAGGAGCTCCTTGCCGCCGAGCCAGCGGTCGCCGAGACGGTGTATTTCGCGCATGCCGGCTCCGAGCTGCAGCGCGGCATCCATTTGCTCCGGCTGGCCGCGTTGTTACGGCGTAGCAAATTCCGCTCGATCTGGATTCTCGACCGCACCACGCGGCCGGCTTTAGCGGCAAGGCTTGCCGGTATACCGGAGCGCATCGGACTCGGGCTTGGGGCACAAAGTTTCTTCATCACCAATGCCGGCATCGATCAGCGCCATTTTCACGACCATCCGATCGATTGGCTGCGCGCACTGATGGCGGCGATGAAGGTGTCGCCGGCGTCAACCGAGCCGGATTTGCGGCTGCCCGAGAAAACGCTCGCGGCCGTTGCCGACAAATTCAAATTATTCGCCCGACCATGGATTGTACTCGGCATCGGCGCCTCGCATCCCGAAAAGGACTGGCCGGACCGCCATTGGGGGGAATTTGTTTCGCTGCTGCGCGGCCGTTTCACCGGCACCGTGTTCCTGGTCGGTGGTCTCGCGAACGCCGCGCGCGCGGAAAACTTTATCGCCGGTAGCGCCGGCGCGGCCGTGGTCAATGCTTGCGACCTCGGCCTCACCGAAGCGGCGGCGCTGCTGCGCCTCGCCGATCTTTTCGTCGGTCCGTCATCGGGCCCGATGAATCTCGCGGCCGCCGGCGGCACGGATGCGTTCGGCTTGTTCGGCTCGACGCCGGTGCTGACTTACTCGAAATTCATCCACCCGATCGAGCCGCCCAGCGGCCAGTCGCCGGACGGCATGGGGCGGATCTTGCCGGCGCAAGTGATCGAACGGATCGCCTCGTATCTGCCGCAGAAGAAAGCGCGGCCATAGGCCCCACGGCTACTTCGCGTCGGCAGCCACCTGCATCTTGATGATGCGGTCGGGCTTGGACGGCGGTTCGCCGCGCTTGAGCTTGTCGACCACCTCCATGCCGGACACCACTTCGCCGACCACGGTGTACTGGCCGTTGAGAAAATCGCCATCGTCGAACATGATGAAGAACTGGCTGTTGGCCGAGTTAGGATTGCGCGACCGCGCCATGCCGACGGTGCCGCGCACGAACGGCTTGTCGGAGAACTCGGCTTTGAGGTCCGGGTAGGACGAGCCGCCGGTACCGTTGCCGTGTTCGCCGTCGCCGGTCTGCGCCATGAAACCTTCAATCACCCGATGGAACGGCACGTCGTCGTAATACTGCTCGCGCGCGAGCAGCTTCAGCCGTTCGGCGTGGCCGGGCGCGATGTCGTCGTGGAGCTTGATGACGATGGTGCCGGGCGTGGTTTCGAGGATCAATACGTTTTGCGGATCGACGCCCGCGGGCAATTCAGTGGCCATATTCGTTTTCCTTCGCTTGATCAGGGCAACTCAAATCGGCGTCAATTTACGGCACGATGGTCGCGGACTTGATGTAATCGAGCTTGGGAAACTCTTTTGTCAGATAGGCGTTCCCCTCGCTTTGGATGCGACCTTGCTCGGGTCCGGCGCCGCGCGGCGCACCTTCGCCATAGCCGCTGTAGAGCGCATCGACGACATTCATGCCGGACACCACCTGTCCGAATGGCGCAAAACCCATGCCGTCCAGCCTGTTGTTGTCGGCGTAGTTGATGAACATCTGGGTGGTCCGTGTATTGGGGCCGCGTGTTGCGAACGTGATCATGCCGCGGGTATTGCTCTGCTTCACCGGATCGTCGTTGATATTGGCGTCGCGCCATACCGCCGAGACCTTCGGATCGGCATTGATGCCGAACTGCACCATGAAGCCGGAAATCACCCGGAAGAAACGCGCATTGTTGAAGAAGCCGTTCTTGACCAGATTGTAGAAGCGGTCGGCGCCGAGCGGCGCCCAGTCGCGGTGGACCTCGACGACGAACGGACCCTTGCTGGTGTCGAATTTTACTTTGTAGTCCGGCGGCGCCTGCGCCGTGAGCGCCGCAGGATTGGTGATGGCCTGACCAAAGGCCGGAACGGCGAAGGTCAAGGCAAGCAAAAGGGCGGCAAGGCGGCTCATGAATTCTCCCGGATCAGGTTTTCTCAGGCTTTGGCGAATTTCTTCTTCAGTCGGGCCGCGACCTCTTTGGGCACGAAGGCCGAAACGTCGCCGCCCATTCCGGCGATCTGCCGGACCAAAGTAGCGGTTATCGGGCGCACCGCGGGTGCGGCCGGCAGGAATATCGTCTGGATTTCCGGCGCCATCGCGGCATTCATGCCGGCCATCTGCATCTCGTAGTCGAAATCGGTGGCGTCGCGCACGCCGCGCACCAACACGCTCGCCCCGGAACGCTGCGCTGCGGTGACGACAAGATCGGCAAAAGTCGTGCACGCGATCTCGCAGCCCGCGGCTCGGCCGAGCGGCGCGCAAATCTCATTGAGCATCGCGAGCCGCTCGTCGGCCGGAAACAGCGGCGTCTTGCCGGGATGGATGCCGATGGCGAGCACGAGCTTGTCGGCAAGCTTCACGGCCTTGCCGATCACGTCGACATGGCCGTTGGTGATGGGATCGAACGATCCGGCAAACAGCGCCACGCGCGGCGAGGATGGAGACATCGGCGGGGTCCTGACTTGGCGGCGGTCTAACCTGCGCTCAGGCCGGCCGCAAGGTGGCTCCCGGCCGTCGTCCGAGCCATCGGCGCCAGCTTTAGCTCCGGACCACAAAACTGCGAAAACACGCGTCCCAGTGCGGATGCTGGCAGAAAACCATGTTTTTTCAACCACCTGCCCAAATCAGCCGGGATGTGACGAAGGTCACTGTGGCTTTTGCCGGCGCTGTCAAAAATTCAGTCAATAGCAAAGCAACCACGCTGCCTAGAACGCGTTGCTCTCTTGCAGCGTCAAACGTTGCAAACAGGGATGAGTGTCATGATCAAGACCGTTTACGCAATCGCTGTCGCCGCGATCGTTGCGGCTTGTTTCGTCGCGTTTCCCAGTCTGTCCTATTCGGTGCAAGCGAGTTCTCCGGTGCCCGGCGCTAAGGGCGACCGCGCCGACATGCGGCCGCTCGGGACGGACTGCTCGCAAAGCGCTTGGCCGTATTTCGAAGCGGCCTGCCTGCGTGATGCCAGTCACCCTCTGCTGCAGCCGCGCCAGGTGCGGTTTATTGCCGATCGCTAGCCTGCAACCGGCTGCAGCGTTTGGTTTGAGAAGTCCTGCCGAATTTTGCCGTGCCATACGTGGTCTCCGGCGGAAGGTGCTTCCCCACCTTCCGCCGGTTTTTTTGCGCCGTGATCCAGCTTCTAAAGCGTAGTCGCGCTAGGTATCGCCTTGAAGAATCCGCGCTCGCCGTGTCGGATCGACCGCCCCCTTTTGTCTCGTTCTTGCCCCGGAATTCGACTAGTCTGGCCCGGCGCTTGGCATTTTATCCGCCGCCTTGACCCCTCCCCCTGGGCCTGTCTAAGAGCCGCATGGGCCGACCATGATTGTGCTGATCGACAACTACGACAGCTTCACCTTCAACCTGGTGCACTATCTCGGTGAACTGGGCGCGGAGGTCGACGTGCATCGCAACGACAAAGTGACCAGCGCGGCGGTGATCGCCATCGATCCCGACGCAATAGTGTTGTCGCCGGGACCTTGCACACCCAGAGAAGCCGGCATCTGCCTCGACCTGATCGAAAAGGCCGCAGCCACCATCCCGATCCTCGGCGTATGCCTCGGCCACCAGGCGATCGGTGATGCCTTCGGCGGCAAAGTGGTGCGGGCGCCTGAGCCGGTGCATGGCAAGCTGTCGGAAATCCACCACCAGGGCGCCGGCCTATTTCGCGGCATCAATGGTCCGTTCAAGGCGACCCGCTATCATTCGCTGGTCGTCGACCGGGACACCATGCCGGGCGAATTGACGGTGACTGCGGAAACCGATGACGGCCTGGTCATGGGGCTGGCGCACAGCAGGCTGCCGACACATGGCGTGCAATTCCATCCCGAAAGCATCGCCTCGGATCACGGCCATCTGATGCTGAAGAATTTTCTCGACATCGCCGCGGCATGGAACGCCGCGACCGGGCGCCGCAACGCCTCGCCGTCCGCGGCCGTTCGCAAGACGCCGGCGCGGGTCAATTGAGGACCGTGCGGTGAGCGTGGAGTTTCGAGCGCTTATCGGCAAAGTCGCGACCGGCGCGGTGCTCAGCCGCGACGAAGCGGCCGGCGCCTTCGAGCAGATGATGGCCGGCGAAGCGACGCCGTCGCAGATGGGCGCGCTCTTGATGGCGTTGCGCGTGCGTGGCGAGACCGTCGACGAGATCACCGGCGCGGTGACCACGATGCGCTCGAAAATGCTCCGCGTCGACGCGCCGCCCGATGCCATCGACGTCGTCGGCACCGGCGGCGACGCGTCGGGCTCGTTCAACATTTCGACCTGCGCGGCCCTCATTGTCGCCGGCGCCGGCGTGCCGGTCGCCAAGCACGGCAATCGCGCGCTGTCGTCGAAATCCGGCGCCGCCGACGTGCTGGCCGCGCTCGGCGTCAATATCGATCTCAATCCCGAGCAGATCGGCCATTGCATCCGCGAAGCCGGCATCGGCTTCATGTTCGCACCGACGCACCATCCGGCGATGAAGAATGTCGGCCCGACCCGCGTCGAGCTCGGCACTCGCACCATTTTCAATTTGCTCGGTCCGTTGTCGAACCCGGCCGGGGTGAAGCGGCAAATGGTCGGCGTGTTCTCCAAGCAATGGACCGAGCCGTTGGCGCAGGTGCTCAAAAATCTCGGCGCTGAAAGCGTCTGGGTGGTGCACGGCTCCGACGGGCTCGACGAAGTCACGACCGCCGGCCCGACCAGCGTGACTGCGCTGGAAAATGGCGTCATCCGCAATTTCGAGATCGCGCCGGAACAGGTCGGCTTGCGCAAGGTCAAGTCGGAGGAGCTGCGTGGCGGCGACGCGGCGACCAATGCGCGGGCGGTGCAGGAGGTGCTGGAGGGCAAGCAGACGGCGTTTCGCGATGTCGCCTTGCTCAATGCCGCGGCGGCGCTAGTCGTCGCCGGCAATGCGAAGGATCTGAAGTCAGGCTTCGAACTCGCCGCCCATTCCGTGGATTCCGGCGAGGCCGAAGGCCGGCTCGACCGCCTGATCGTGGTATCCAACGATGGCTGACATTCTGGTCAGGATCGAAACCTATAAGCGCGAAGAAATCGCCGCGGCCAAACGTTTGCGCCCGCTTGCTGCGCTTGAGCAAGACGCCAAGGCCGCCGACGCACCGCGCGGGTTCCTTCGCGCCATCCAGCGGCGGCTTGGAGCCGGCGATTACGCGCTGATCGCCGAGATCAAGAAGGCGAGCCCGTCGAAAGGCCTGATCCGCGAGCAGTTCGATCCGGCGGCGCTCGCCCGCGCTTACCAGTCCGGCGGCGCGACCTGCCTTTCGGTCTTGACCGACGCACCGTCGTTCCAGGGCAGTCTCGATCATCTGCGCGCGGTGCGCGCGGCAGCGGCGCTTCCGGTGCTGCGCAAGGATTTCATGTACGACACCTACCAAGTGACGGAAGCGCGCGCCGCCGGTGCCGATTGCATTCTCATCATCATGGCCGCTGTCGACGATGCTTGCGCGGCCGAACTCGAACAGGCCGCGTTCAGTTACGGCATGGATGCCCTCGTGGAAGTCCATGATGAGAAAGAGTTGGAGCGGGCGCTTCGCCTGAAATCGCAACTGATCGGCATCAACAACCGCGATCTGAAAACGTTTGCCACCACGCTTGCGACCTGCGAATGGCTGGCGCGGCTCGTTCCCGCCGGCCGCGTCATTGTCGGCGAGAGCGGCATATTCACCCCGGACGATCTGGCGCGGCTCGCCAAGGCCGGCATTTCGACGTTTCTGGTCGGCGAAAGCCTGATGCGGCAGGACGACGTCGCCGCCGCGACGCGCACGCTGCTCACGGGCCAAGCCGCGCTGGCGCCGGCTCGGTAAACGCCGTGGCCAGCCGCGCAAAGAAGCTGACCCACCTCTCGACGCGCGGCGAAGCCCGCATGGTCGATGTCTCCGCAAAATCAGTCACCGAGCGCGAGGCCGTGGCCGAGGGTCGCGTGATCATGCAGCCGAAGACGCTTGCCATCGTGCGCCAAGGCGATGCGAAAAAGGGTGACGTGCTCGGCGCCGCGCGCATCGCCGGCATTTTGGCGGCCAAACGCACCCACGAATTGATCCCGCTGTGTCATCCCCTCCCCATCTCGAAGGTCGAAGTTGACCTTTTGCCGGACGACAAGCTGCCGGGTGTCGTCGTCACGGCACGCGTGAAAGTGACGGGCCAGACGGGGGTGGAAATGGAAGCATTGACCGCGGTTTCGGTTGCCTGCCTCACGATCTATGACATGGTCAAAGCGGTCGAGCGCGGCATGCGCATCGATGGTATCCGGCTCGTCGAAAAGCGCGGCGGCCGCTCCGGCCACTATCGGGCGAAGGAGTAAGCCGTGGCATTGATCTCGGTCGCCGAGGCGCTTGAGCAGGTCCTGGCCCATGCCAGCCCGCTGCCGCCGGACGAAGTGCCGCTGACGGAGGCCGACGGCGGCGTGCTGGCCTACGATCTCAAAGCGCTGCGCACCCAGCCGCCGGCGGACGTCTCCGCCATGGACGGCTATGCGGTACACGCCGCCGACGTGGCCACCGCGCCGGTGCGTCTGAAAGTGATCGGCGAAGTCGCCGCCGGCCGGCCGTTTTCGGCAAAAGTCGGCGACGGACAAGCGGCGCGCATTTTCACCGGCGGCTTCATGCCCGATGGTACCGATACCGTCGTGATCCAGGAAGTGACCACACGCGACGGCGACAGCGTCGAGATCCAAAAATCCACCACCAAAGGCCGCAATGTCCGCCCCAAGGGCCTGGATTTTCGCGAAGGCGAAGCGCTGCTGACAAAGGGCCACCGCCTCACCGCGCGCGATCTGGCGCTAGTTGCAGGCATGAATCATCCGTTGGTTCCGATCCACCGCCGGCCGAAGATCGCCATGTTCGGCACCGGCGACGAATTGGTGCCGCCCGGACGCAAGCCGGGGCCGGGGCAGATCGTCTATTCCAACGGCTATTCGCTGGCCGCGCTGGCGCGCGCCGAAGGCGCCGCGGTCGAGGATCTCGGCGTCGTGCACGACACGCTGGAAGCAACCGTTACAGCCATCGACGATGCGCGCGAACTTCCCGCCGACATTCTGGTCACCACCGGCGGCGCCTCCGTCGGCGAATACGATCTGGTGCAAAAGGCTTTTGCCGAGCAAGGCATGGATCTGTCGTTCTGGAAGGTCGCGATGCGGCCCGGCCGGCCGCTGATGCACGGCCGGCTCGGCGCCATGCACGTGCTCGGCCTGCCCGGCAATCCGGTCTCGTCCTATGTCTGCGCCTTCCTGTTTTTGGTGCCGCTCATCCGCCGCATGTGCGGCCGCA
This sequence comes from uncultured Alphaproteobacteria bacterium, assembly GCA_963731805.1. Classification (GTDB taxonomy): domain Bacteria; phylum Pseudomonadota; class Alphaproteobacteria; order Rhizobiales; family Xanthobacteraceae; genus BOG-931. The sequence goes on along the minus strand of CAVSWY010000011.1, from coordinate 114,325 downwards.
CCGATCTGGTGCAACCAACCGAGGCGGCGGTGCTCGGCGTCGACTTGCCAGAGAACGACGAGCGCGCCGATTACCTTCGGGCGACGCTGACTGCCGGTCCCGATGGCCCAGTGGCGACGCCGTTTCCGGTCCAGGACAGTTCGATGATGGCGCCGCTGGCGAAGGCCGATTGCCTGCTCATTCGCGACCCGCACGCAGCGGCGGCGAAGGCCGGCAGTCCGTGCATGATCGTTCGACTCGACCGCTAACTTCAGACGCGATGTATCCTGCAAAGAAAAAGCCCGGGACTTTCGTCCCGGGCGTTTCCGTTAGATTGCCGACGGTCAGTCGCTGTCTAGTTAAATCTCCATACCAGTTCGCTGACGATCGTTTGCGTATACGGATTTGTCCGTTCCGCAAATCCACTCGGCGCGCCTCCGGCGCCAAAGAGCGGAACATCTTTGCCTTCATAGACCGAGAAGCGGTACTCGTTGCGCCAGAACAGGCCTTTGACGGGAAGCCACGACCAGTTCAGCGCATATTCCGTGCCGCCGCCTAAAAACCAGCCTTGGTAAGTTTGCGACGGGATGCTGTTCACGCCCGGTGTGAAAGGCGCCACATTAAGATTGAACGTCACGGCGTTGAAGCGAGCTTCCGTAAAGCCGGCATTCGTATAAGTCAGCAAATTTGGTGTAACCAAATAGCCGATGCGTCCGCCGACGGACCACGCTCCGGACTCCTTCTCGGTACCTACGTCAGCCAGCGGCGGCGGGACCATTTGGCCTTGGACATCCATAAAATCGTAATCGGCAAGCACACCGACGACGAAATTACCCAAATTGCCGAGGGTGAACTGATAGTCGCAGCCGGCACCGACGGTGCCTAGCCATCCTCGTCCCCCGGACGTCGTGGTGCTTGTGGTCGAAACAAAACCAGGGCTTGTCTCTTCATTTTGGTCGGTATTCGAGACCCCGTAACCGCCGCCGCCATTGACGTAGCAGCCCGTCCAGCTCACAGCAGGAGGAGGCGGTGGCGGCGCCTTGTAGACCGGAGCCGGCGCCATATCCGCCGCGAATGCGGAACCCGTCAGCAAGGCAATGCCGGCAAAGCCGATTATAAATCTCTTCATGTCGTCCCCCATGATTTGACGAACATAGGACGTCAAAGTCGTCAGCATAATAACGCAGGCGGGCCCAAATTGGTGTTACCCAACGGCACCACAGTCCGGAATTCCACGCCTGTTGCCTGCTAGAAAGCCGTACTGGGCTACCAAAATGCGGACAAAAGCCGCGCCGCTATGCGTTCAAAGCTTTCCCTGTACGTTGGGGGCCGAATTGCAACGACTGAGTTCGCGCCGCGTCAGGTCAAAAAACGGCTCATCGGGACAAGCAAAAATACGGCGCGGCAGGCTGCGAATTCGAGCAAACAACACCCGAATTTGACGGCCTTCTTAGCCTTAAGCGCGCGTTCGCCCAGCCCCTCGTTTTCTTCACTTCAAATTAAATGGCGACGTTACACTTGGCGGCCCCATGGGCCAGCGGTATGGTCAATATGAGGGCTAATTCGTGAACATCCCGTGCACAAAACGGCCCCAAGCCCGAGGCTGGGTTGGCGATCTCGACTGGTCGCTTAGCTGGCACGTTCGGCCGGACCGTCTCTACATGGCGATGAAAGGCTTCTTCGACGAAAGCGGCACCCACGGGGCGGATTCACCCGTGGTGATTGTGGCTGGATTCTTGGCGACTGTGGAGCAATGGGACGCTTACGAACGCGACCTAAAGGCGCTGTTCGATGACTACGGCGTGAAAAAATTTCATGCCAAGGACCTGCGGGGCCGAAAGGGCGACTTTAAGGGCTGGCCTACAAGGAGGCGCGCGACCTTTACCTCCAGATTTCTCAAGCTTGCGGACGACCATTTGGCCTGCGGGTTCGCAACTGTCCTTATCTCCGATAGCTACCATCAGATTTACCGGAGCGGCCAGATTCTCCGAACCGCGCGACCTGACACTCAATATGGGGTGTGCGTCCGCGCCGCGCTCTGGAAGTCAATTTTGTTCATGAAGGAGCGTCGCGCCGATTGGCCTCTGAACTTTGTCTTAGAGGGGGGCACGGGCCACGAAGCAGATGCAGCGCGGATATTTTTCGAGTTTAAGGAGCAACTTCTTCCAGAGTATGCCCCAGCTTTCGGCAACGTGACATTCGGGACGAAAAGCGATCTGCCGTTGGCGGTTGCGGATTCCCTCGCCTACTCAATGTTTAGAATGTCTGCTGGATATTCCGCGCATCCGACCGAGCCGAACGCCTGCGTAGTCGGGCCTGCTGACCCGCCCTATTATGTCCAGAAAATTCCGCTTTCGCGAACGCTAATCGACAAAGACACCCTCGGGAGGTGGCGCGATGATTTGTGCCAATGAAGCAGAAATTCAGTCGCTTTTTTGAGATGTGCGTGGCGGCGGAACGATCTTCTTAAACGCGCGCTCCAAAGCCTCTGCGTCATCCGCGCCGACTTCCTTGGCGGTTTCGATGAAACGCTTGGACTGCTCCGCGTCGTCGGGCTTTGGTGCTGGTTTGCGTCCCATAGAGATTCCCTGATGAAGTCCCGGGCTTAGTTTGGCGTACACTTAAACTCTACCGTCGCATTTCCCAAAGCGTCTATCTGCCCCGTCTGTTGATTGTCATTTACTACGAGCAATTTCCGATTCATCGCTCCGCAATACTTTGAGGCAGCTTCTAGCGCGTCTGCGTTAGCCCCCGCGCCGCTTCCGGTCGCAGCGCCGGTGTGTGCGCCCACTGAATAGGTATCCGGAGCTATCTGGACCACATTCGTAACAGACGCGCACCCGGCCAGCGCGAGCGAAAAAACCGTCCAACAGATAACTTGCCCGTAAAAATGCATCTATGGCGCTCCCAGCCTCATGCACCATAACTCAGGAATGCCCTAGTTTGAAAGGCGAACGCCAGCGTTGCCGCAACTCAATAAAAACGCTAGATTTGGGGAAGTGATGGGCGGGGCGGCAACCCCGCTTCCATCCTTTGAGCCATCGGACAACGGCTTCGCCGCGCGGGAACCTTATACCGCGCGGAGGCGCTTTTGTCATGCCAGAATTACCGTCTCACAATCAAAAAATCGATACCGCTGTAGTAAATATGGCAATCGCATTAGGGCTGCCCGCTGCGGAATCATACGCTATCGGTTACCTCGTGCGGCACTTTCGACATTCCGCAATCTCAGGTGAATCGCTTCCATCTCTGCCTCAAGCGCTGTTGCAAGTTGGACTAGACCGTTGCTTAGATTCCACATCGCGGGATCATTCTCAGGTCGCGTGAGGACTTTTAGATTTTGCTCGAAATGGTCCTTGGCGAGACGAAATCCTGGGTTTGTCATATCGCGTTCTCCTCGGCTGTGTGACTCCTAGAATAGCGACGGCGGGGATGGGCGTCATTGCCCGTCCCCGCTATTAAACGGCAGTCGCAATTGGCGCGGATCGTATAGACACCAATGGCGCTTGCGGTGTCTCTCGTACCGCTCGCCCTTGGCGTTGCGTTCAGTGAGTTGTTTCGTAGGTGAGGCGGCGGCCTTTGGCACCAGCCAGCACGCGAGACGCGCGGGCCACATCGTTGACGCCAAGCTTTTCGCGGTTGCTGTAGCGGAAATCGAACTCGCTCAGATAACGATGCAAGTGGGCTTCACTGACGTGCTGGTAAACGCCGTATACGCCGCGTTTTAGGATTGAGAAAAAGCCTTCCACCGTATTGGTGTGAATGTTTCCGCGCACGTATTCGTCCTTGGTATGGTTGACCGTGCCATGCGAGGCAAAATTCCAGCCGATGGCGACCAATGACTTCTCTTCGTCAGTCATAAGATCGCTCTTGAGCGAAGCATGCTGATCGAGGACCGCATGCAGGTTATCGCCCCGCACGTTCGGCATGTGGAAAGACCGCGCGGTGCCATCGCGCTCGACCAGCGAGAACACCGGGTTCATATGGCTCGCCCCACGGCGGACCTTAGTTCCCGGCTTGCGGCCGACGAAAGTTATATCGGCCTCTAAGGTCTTGCCTTCGCCGCCCATCGGAGGAATCGCGCTCGCGGGCTTCATGATCTCGCGGATGCGATGCATCAGAAACCAAGCGGTTTTCATGCTGCAATTGAATGCGCGTTGAATCTGCCGAGTGCTGATGCCTTTCTTGCTCGCGGTGATGAGTTGGATGGCCTGTAGCCACAGGTGCAGCGGGAAATGGCTGTCTTCAAAGATCGAGCCGATGCGCACGGTGAAGGTCTTTCGGCAGGCGTAACACTTGCGCAAGCCGGGACGGCTAGATTTGCCAGTCAGGCGGCCGATTCGCTTGTCGTCGCAGTTTCCGCAATGCGGACAAACCGGGCCTTCGGGCCACAAATGGGCTTCGACATAGGCGAAAGCGGCCTCTTCGTTGTGGAAATGAGGGGCGGCTAAAACGGGATGGGCCATGACGAAATCTCCTATGGCCTCAACACTATGCCTAGTGGATGGGGTTGTCAAGTGTAACGTCGCCAATTAAATGGTTGCGGAACACATATGGAACGGATAGTGTTCGTTCATGCTTTGTTTCGGCCCAGACCGCTCCCGCAGCGGAACTTGCGGGCCAACACCGGGAAGCGAGGAACCTCCGATGCTGACGCGCAAGCAAGCCGAACTGTTGCGGTTTATCCATGAGCGTCTCAAGGAAGCGGGCGTGCCTCCATCCTTCGACGAGATGAAGGATGCGCTGGATCTTCGCTCCAAATCGGGCATCCATCGGCTGATCACGGCGCTCGAGGAGCGCGGCTTCATCCGCCGTCTGCCGAACCGGGCGCGCGCCATCGAGGTGATCAAGTTGCCGGAATTGGTCGCCCAAGGCCTGGTTTCCGCCCGCGCCCGCGGTTTCACCCCGAGCGTCATCGAGGGCAATCTCGGCCGCGTGCGTGCGGCTTCCGAGGATGAAGGCGGCCGTCCCGTCGCGGTGCCGGTGATGGGCCGCATCGCGGCCGGCACCCCGATCGAGGCGATCCAAACCCGCAGCCACACCATCAATATGCCGCCCGATCTTCTCACCACCGGTGAACATTTTGCGTTGGAAGTACGGGGCGACTCGATGATCGAGGCCGGCATCCTCGACGGCGACATGGCGCTCCTTAAGCGCACCGAAGCTGCCGATACCGGCGACATTGTCGTGGCGCTGATCGATGATGAGGAAGCTACCCTCAAACGCTTCCGCCGCCGCGGCGCCTCGATCGCACTGGAACCTGCCAATACCGCCTATGAGGTGCGCATCCTGCCGCCGAACCGGGTCCGCATTCAGGGCAAGCTCGTCGGGCTTTTTAGGCGATATTAATCGCCGTCATCGCGAGCGCGAGCATCGGGCCGGCCACTTCGGGCCGGACCGCTTGGCTCCTCGCTATGACGAAGCCTCACTGATCCGGCTCGATATCGTCCTGCAGCGCCGTTGCGTCAGTTGCCGCCGTCGCATTCGTATCCGCGACACCGGGTTCCTGGCGCGGCGCCGGCGCCCACGGGCGATCGGAATTCTTCGGCCGCGCGAAATCGATCGCGAAGCCATCGCCGTCGCGGCGCAAAGCGAGCGCTCCGTGATCGTGCCAGGTCCGCCGCCCGATCACTTTGGCCGCGCAGTCTGGCGGCGGATCGTCGTGCGCCGCGATGATCAGCACTGCGCGGCAGCCTGCCGACGCAGCCGGAAGGATCGCAGGCGATGCCCTCCCCCAATCCGCGATCATGCACGTCGCGGCCGTCGCCATCGGCGGCGAGCCAGTCTTCGACGGCGAAGTCGTCGCGGGCCACATGGAGCACGGCGAGCTTTCCATTAGGCCCACGGAGCGCCACGGTCTCGCCGCCGGCGGAGGGCGGCGGCGCTTGGCAGCGCTACGCCGCGGCCGTCGAGGGTATGCGCGGAGCCAACCGACCGGTTCGCGCTCGGCGGTGAAATAAAGCACGTCGCCAAAGCCATAGGCCACCGCAAGCCATGGCAACAGGCGGCCCGCACCGCATTCGGCTGCCGCCCGGTCGCGCAGGCGTGCCGGGACGGCGAATTCGAATCCCGGCCGGGCGACAGCCCATCCGCCGCGCGCGCCGCCAACGGGCCAGGTCGAAGTGCCCGCGCCCGCGCGGCTTTCGACCCTGGTCTCCGGGCTGTCTTGTCGATTGCCTTGCGCCACTGCGCGGCCCCAAACGCGCCGAAACTCAACCAGATGCTACCGGAGCGTGTGGGCCGTGGCGAGAGCGGGTTGTGCAAAAAATCCGCGCAGCGACTAGCCGCCGGCGGACACCTTGGCCCAGGTGTCGCGTAAGCCCACCGTGCGGTTAAACACGGGCCGCTGCGGCGTCGAATCCGGGTCGGGACAGAAATAGCCCTGGCGTTCGAACTGCACCGCCGCGCGCGACTCCGCCGCCGCTAACGCCGGCTCGACGCGGGCATCGGCGATCACGTCCAGCGAGCTCGGATTGATCTCGGCGGCGAAATTGCCGATCTCCGGCGACGGCCGCATGAACAGCGGATTGTAGAGCCGCACCTCCGCTGGCAGCGAATCCGGCGCCGACAGCCAATGCAGCGTCGCCTTCACTTTGCGGCCGTCGGGCGCATTGCCGCCTTTGGTGGCGGGATCGTAGGTGCAGCGCAGCCCGACGACTTCGCCGGCAGCGTCCTTCACGAATTCGCGGCAGGTGATGAAATAAGCATAGCGCAGCCGCACCTCGGCGCCGGGCGACAGCCGGAAAAACTTCTTCGGCGGGTTTTCCATAAAATCGTCGCGCTCGATGAAGAGCTCGCGGGAAAAGCGCAGGCTTCGCGTGCCGGCCGCGGGATTGTCCGGGTGATTGAGCGCCTCGACCTCCTCGCTTTGTCCTTCCGGATAGTTTTCGAGCACCACTTTGAGCGGGCGCAGCACCGCCATGCGGCGTTCGGCGGTCTTGTTCAAATGCTCGCGGATGGAAAAGTCCAGCATGCCCATGTCGACGACGCTGTTGGCTTTGGCGACGCCGATGCGCTTGACGAAGTCGCGGATCGCCTCCGGCGGCACGCCGCGCCGGCGCAAGCCGGCAAGCGTCGGCATGCGCGGATCGTCCCAGCCGCCGACATAGCCGCCGCGCACCAGTTCGGTGAGCACGCGCTTCGACAGCACCGTGTGCGTGAGGTTGAGCCGCGCGAATTCATACTGATGCGGATGCGACGGCACCGGCAGGTTGGCCAGGAACCAGTCGTAGAGCGGGCGGTGATCCTCGAATTCCAACGTGCAGATCGAGTGGGTGATGCCTTCGATGGCATCCGACTGGCCGTGAGCGAAATCGTAGCTCGGATAAATGCTCCAGGCTTTGCCGGTGCGCGGATGCTCGGCATGGAGGATGCGGTAGAGGACCGGATCGCGCAGATTGATATTGCCGGCCGCCATGTCGATCTTGGCGCGCAACACGCGCGCGCCGTTTGAAAACTCGCCGGCCCGCATGCGGCGGAACAGATCGAGGTTCTCCTCGATCGTACGGTCGCGGAACGGGCTGTTCTTGCCCGGCTCGGTCAGCGTACCGCGCGCCGCGCGCATCGCGTCGGGGTTTTGATCGTCGACATAGGCCTTGCCGGCGCGGATCAGAACTTCCGCCCAGTCGTAAAGCCGTTCGAAATAATCCGACGCGTAGTAGAGATTTTTGCCCCAATCGAAACCGAGCCAGCGCACGTCGGCCTCGATAGCGTCGATATATTCCTGCTCCTCCTTGACCGGATTGGTGTCATCGAAGCGCAGATTGCAGTGCCCGCCGAACTCCTCGGCGATGCCGAAATTCAGGCAGATCGATTTGGCGTGGCCGATATGGAGGTAGCCGTTCGGCTCCGGCGGAAAGCGGGTGACGATCGTCTTGTGCCGGCCCGACGCCAAGTCAGCCCGCACGATGTCGCGGATGAAGTCCTGGCCCGCTTCGCGTGCTGTCATTTCGGCAACCGACATCAATCGTTTCCTTTGCCAGCGTGGACTATCACTTGGAGCATGATCTTTTCGGAAAGCCGGTGTCCATTTTTCCGGATTAGGCTCTAACCCGCGGCGCCGCCGATTCTAAGGCATAAGTCGTGACGGCTCCCCGATTGAACAAGTTGGCCTCTGGGGTCAAGCCCGGCTACGGCCAACGCTTCGGGCCGGCAGGACTTTGGCTGATTGACGTCCTATGCCAGAAAGGGCGACCTCGATCGCGCCAACGCCGATTTCGACAAAGCGATCAGGCTCGATCCGGCGTTAGCGGGGAGCATCCAACAATGGCGGTAAGTGCGCGGCGTTGGCAGCAAGGAAAGGACAGATTGCGACGCCTGTTAAACAAAAACCGACGTCAAAGGCTGCGTCACATAAAAAATGGGCCCTTGAATGACTTGATATTGGGGGAAGCGTTATTGCGCTTGTCTCAGTGATGCAAAAGCATGAGCAGGATGATGATCGGGATGGGAATCCCAAGAAGCCACAACAGGATCGGCATTGTCTCCTCCTTCTTTCCGAACCACCGTTTCTGGACAACCTGACGCCTTTTCAAAAGTTCCCTCCGCCCGCTTCACTTTGCTCACTCCCACGCGCTTACGGCAGCCCGTGACAGGAGCGGTCCTGCGGCAAGACATAGCGCTCGTTGAAGGCGTGCCATTCGGTCGGTGTAAGGTTCGGCCACGGCACCGGCATTGGCGCCATGAGGCGGTGCAGCACGCCGTCGCGGCGTTCGGCGAAGAAGCAGCCGAGCTCCCGGTCGCCGACGAGGTTGACCTTGTGGGTCCGAAACAGCTTGTTGCGCATGACCGCGGTGAAGCGATCGAAGCCGTGATATTCGCCGACGATGAAGCGTATGCGCTTGAGCGCATCCGGCGCGGCGGTGCCCAGAACCGAATGCTTCGCAATCGAGCTTGAGGATGTCGATCTCGGCGAGTTCTTCCTGCTCGATGATCTCGGCCAGCGTGATCGGCGTCACCGCCTGGTCGATTTTCAGTGGTCGTCGGGATCGGCAACGCGCTGCGCGTCGCTGGGAAACACCATCGAGCCGCCGACCCAGCCCGGTCCGCCGTCGGGCAGGCCTTTGAGAATGACGAGATCGATGTCCTGCCCGCGGCACTGCTCGCCGAGATCGTCGACAAAGCGGTGTCGCGCGGTCACCGCCTTGTTATAGAGGACGACGTTTGGGATCTTGCGCGTGCGCGCGGCTGCGATATCGCAATACTCCTTCACCGCTTCGAAGGCGATGATCCTGGCGGCGGGGAAGTAGGCGTGCATCAGGAGCGTCACCTCGCCGATATTGGCGCCAATCTCGACGATGGTCTCGACGTCCTTCGCCGGTGAGGAGGCGATGAAGTTGCGGATCGTGGAGAATTTGTAGCAGTCGTTCCCTTCCATTCGTCACTCCCGAACAGGGCATACGCCCCGGGCCCCGGGCCAATCGATTGCTTCCGCGTTTTGGCGACGGACTGTATGATAGCCGCGGTGGAATGTAGCGGGAGAGCCGGCATGCGCACCTTACAGAGAACGGCTTTAGCGGTCGCATGCGTCGCGTCGATGATGATCGGGACGAGCCCCGGCGCGTACGCGCAATATCAAACCTGGAACGGCTGCCCTCCCGGGTGGACTGTGCAGGGCGGCGCTTGCAAGCCCTATCAAGGCCCGGTCGGCGGACCTCCCGGCGGCTATGGCTATCCTCCTCCCTATGGCTATTACCGGCCGAGGCCGCGTGGCTACACCTGCACTTATCTCGGCTGCTGCCCGCGCGGCTTCAGCATACAAGATGGCGTCTGCAAGCCTTACCGCGGCTATTGAAATCCGCCTCGACCGCCCGCCGGGATCATGCTCTAAGCCGTTGCCCCTGCATGCGTGGAGTTGAAATGCCGTGAGAAAGCTTGGCCTGATCTGCCTCATTATCGCCGGTACAATGCTGGGCATCTGCGGCGCCAAGAGTGCGCCGGCCGGCCAAGACCCCGGCCAAGTGTGGTCGCTGACCACACCCTTCGGCATCATCTATGGCATCATCGGCCGCGAGGTCGTAGATTATCCCACCACGCGCGCCGCAGGAACGATCGTGGTGAGCACCGGTCAACGCCGGCTCTATTACGTGCTCGGCGGCGGCAAGGCCGTGCGCTACGCCATTGCCGTCGGCATGGAAGGCTACGCCTGGTCGGGCACCAGCACCGTGACTACCAAACGCGAATGGCCGGACTGGACGCCGACGCCGGGCGAACGGCAGCGGTTTCCCACCCTGCCCGCGCACATGGCCGGCGGTCCGGATAATCCGCTCGGCGCGCGCGCGCTTTATCTCGGCGATACGCTCTATCGCATCCACGGCACCAACGAGCCTTGGAAGCTTGGCGGCGGCGTGTCGTCAGGCTGCATTCGCATGTCCAACGACGACATCATCGACCTCTACGATCGCGCCAAGATCGGCGCGACGGTGATTGTGCAGCGGTAATCTCTCCGTTCCCCGAATTTCGTGAGCCTTGCCATCGGGCCGGCCACCTCCGGCCGAACCCGTGGACTCAATCCGGGCTGCGCTCACTTGCCTCCAGAAACGCCTGCTCGGCGGGCGTCATCTCGCGGCCGAGCGCGCGGTTTCGCCGGGGAAACCGCCCAAATCTTCGCACAACGTCGCGATGCTCGATCGCGAAACGCACGTGCGCGGCATCGCCCAGCGCCTCGTACAAGCGCACCGAGCGGTCCTGGTCGCTCAACGCTTCCGAATGCATGAAGGGCAGATAGAAAAACGGCCGCAGCGCCGGCTCTGTCGCCTGATCGAAGCCGCGCGCCAGTGCGCGATCGGCGACGGCGCGCGCCAGAGCGTCGGTCGCGAAAGCGCGCGCGGTGCCGCGAAACATGTTGCGCGGAAATTGATCGAGCAGAAGGAGAAGCGCGAGCGCACCGTCCGCGCTGTCTTCCCAGGCCGCAAGCGCGCCATTGGCGGCGGCCTCATAGGTCGGCAGAAACCGCGATCGGATGGCCTGGTCGAAATTTTGGTCCTCGTCGAACCATTTGTCGGGTCCGGCGCCGCGCCAGAACGACACGATCTCCGCGGGCGCGGCGCGGACTGTCATTGCTGGCGCTCATGCCAAAGAAACGTGTGAGCCAACCCTTCAATCCACTTTGATATTGGCGAAGCTGATCACCTTGGCCCATTTGACGGCGGCGTTCGCAATCAGCGTGCCGAATTGCGAGGGCGTCATCGGCTCCGGCACGGCGCCGAGCGCGATGCAGCGCGCGCGGAGCGCCGGATCGGCCAGCGCGGCATTGATGGCCGGGTTGAGCGTCGAAATGACATCGGCCGGCGTGCCGTGCGGCGCGCCGACGCCGGCCCAGCCGCTGCCTTCGTAGCCCGGCAGGAATGCGCCGATCGGCGGCACATCCGGCAACGCCTCCATGGATTTTACGCTGGTCACGCCGAGCGCGCCGAGCTTGCCGTTATGGATATAGCCGAGCACCGGCGGCACGGTGGCGAAGGCGAGCTGCACCTGACCGGCCAACAGATCGGGCATATAGGATCCGCGATAGGGCACGTGAACGATGTTCACGCCGGTCATCATCCGGAACAGCTCGAAGGCGAGATGCGGCGCCGTGCCGGCGCCCTGCGACGCCAAATTGAGCTTGCCCGGATTGGCTTTGGCATAGGCGACGAGTTCCGGAAGCGTCTTCACCGGGATCGACGGATGGACCACGACGACGAAGGGCGTGTAGCCGAGGAACGCCACCGGCACGATATCGCGGACGAAATTGAAATCGAGGTTGGGATAGAGCGCGGCATTGGCAGCGTTGCCCGAAATCATCACCAACAGCGTGTAGCCGTCCGGCGCGGCGTGGAGGACGTAGTCGGCGCCGACATTGCCGCCCGCGCCCGGCTTGTCCTCGACGACAAAATCCTGGCTGAACCGCTGCGCCAGCTCCGGCGCGACAAGCCGCGCCAGCACGTCCGGCGCCAGCCCTGCCGGAATGTCGACGATCAAATGCACCGGCCGCGATGGATAAGTCTCGGCTTTGGCGAAGCCTGGCCACGACGGCAACCCGGCGCCCGCGGCGGCGAGCACAAACAATTTGCGGCGGGATAAGCTCATCTGTTTCCTCCCATGTGTCGGCCGTCGCTGCCGGGTCCCCACCCGGCTGCCGGCGCCGTTCGGCGTCATCTTATCACGTCATAGCGTGCCGTAGGATGGGTGGAGCCAATGGGTCGGCGCGAAGCGGCGCCCGATGACGGGCGCTGCGATACCCACAAGGAAATGGGTCTGCTGTTGCTCGTGTCACGCCGGCTTCATCGAGCGCGCTCTGATTTTCAAAATATTTTTAAAACAACGTCATGATTCTATTTCGGAAAAATTGTTCGAGTAAAATGAGCGTGACTTCCTTTTGCGGCGCGTTGCTTGGCGCACAATTGGAGTGGCACAATTTGCCGGCCGGCTTTTCGCTTGAGGGGCAAAGTCCAATCAATCTCGCTTTTTAAGGAGAACGATTATGTCCGCAGCATCTTCGTCGGCGGCACGTTCGGCCGTCGCATCGGAAGGCAGCGCAATCCGTCCCTTCCGCAACAACGTACCGGAAGCAGACCTTGCCGAATTGCGCAGGCGCATCGCGGCGACAAACTGGCCTGAACGGGAGACGGTCACGGATGCGACACAGGGCGTGCAGCTCGCGACGACGCAAGCGCTCGCGCGCTATTGGACGACAGATTACGACTGACGCAAGATCGAGGCGAAACTAAACGCCGCTGCCGCAGTTCATCACCCGAGATCGATGGACTGGATATTCATTTCATTCATGTTCGTTCGAAACATGACAATGCGCTGCCGCTCATCGTGACGCACGGATGGCCCGGATCGATCATTGAGCAGATGAAGATCGTCGATCCGCTGACCAATCCCACCGCACATGGTGGGACCGCATCCGACGCATTCCCGGAAGCGTGGCCATTCACCGCGCCTCCGGGCGGCTTTGGGCGTCGACCGTCCGGCGCGTGATCGGACTGCCAGGTGCTGGCTGCACTGGTGCCGGAGAGGGTCCTCCCGTTTGGATCCGGTGGTTCCAGGAAGCGCGGCCCGGAGCCGAGTCGAGGTAAGTCCCTCGGCGCATGACCGCGGTGGGGCGCCGAAAGGCGAGCGCGCCGCCGTTCGATCCCGCGCCGTGCGGGAGTGGAGCGATGGCGCGCGCCGCATACGCTGGCAGGCTTTTCTTTCTGCGGCGGGGCGGGACTCCAGTGGATGCGCTTATCGGCGCTCCGCCTCCCTTCTTTGTTGGGGAGGCACGAAGGGCTTTCTTAAAGCGTGAAGGCAAAGCTCGGATGCGAAGGCGCATCGCGAGGACGGAGACTCTTGTCTCATCCTGAGGCGGCCGCGAAGCGGCCCTCGAAGGATGCTGCTCAAGCGCTGGGGCCCGGCATCCTTCGAGGCTCGTTGCGCTCGCACCTCAGGATGAGGGGAATAATAATGTCTTGCGTTGCGTCGAGCCCGCGATCAGGAGACACATTGCCATGACCAAGAGGGACGAGGATTTGTCGCCGCAAGCTAAGCGAGCTTTCCAGAAATGATTAATCGCACCGGCGCATCCTTGCTGCCATTGCCTCCCGGCTGTGCTACACGGCGCGCGACATGACCGTCGTCACCCGCTTTGCCCCCTCGCCCACCGGCTTCCTGCACATCGGCGGCGCCCGCACGGCTTTATTCAACTGGCTCTACGCCCGCGGCCGCGGCGGCAAGATGCTGCTGCGAATCGAGGATACCGACCGCGAGCGTTCGACGCAGGCCGCGATCGACGCCATCCTCGACGGGCTGTCCTGGCTCGGCATCGCCTGGGACGGCGACACCATTTATCAGTTCGCGCGCCAGGCCCGGCACCGCGAAGTCGCCGAGGCGCTGCTCGCTTCCGGCAATGCCTATTATTGCTACGCCAGCCCCGAAGAGCTGACGCAGATGCGCGAGGCGGCGCGCGCCGACGGCCGCGCCAAGCTCTATGACGGGCGTTGGCGCGATCGCGATGCGGCCGACGCGCCGGCCGGCGTTAAGCCGACTATCCGACTCAAGGCGCCGCTTACCGGCGAGACGGTGATCGAGGATCAGGTCCAGGGCCGCGTGGTCTGGCAGAACGAAAACCTCGACGACCTGGTGCTGCTGCGCTCCGACGGCACGCCGACTTATATGCTTGCCGTTGTCGTCGACGATCACGACATGGGCGTCACCCACGTCATCCGCGGCGACGATCACCTCACCAACGCCGCGCGGCAGAAGCAGATTTATGACGCGCTCGGCTGGGCGGTCCCGGTGATGGCGCATATCCCGCTGATCCACGGCCCGGACGGATCGAAGCTGTCCAAGCGCCACGGCGCGCTCGGCGTCGATGCCTATCGCGCCATGGGCTACCTGCCGGCGGCGCTGCGGAACTATCTGGTGCGGCTCGGCTGGGCCCATGGCGACCAGGAAATCTTCTCCACCGAGGAGATGATAGCGGCCTTCGACCTGCCGCAGATCGGCCGCTCGCCGGCGCGGTTCGATTTCGCCAAGCTGGAAAGCCTCAACGGCCACTACATCCGCCAGAGCGACGATGCCGAGCTCGTCGCCGCCATCGAACGGCTATTGCCGCATATCGCCGACGGCGCGGCTCTTGCCGCCAAGCTGACGCCGGCCTTGCGGCAGCAGTTTCTGGCGGCCATGCCGAGCCTAAAGGAACGTGCCAAGACCTTGCTCGATATCATTGACGGCGCGCATTTTCTTCTCGCCGACCGGCCGATCCCGCTGGACGACAAGGCGACCAGCCTACTCACCCCTGAGGCGCGCGACTTGGTCAGCGACGTCGCCGGCGAACTTGCCAAAGTGGAGCCCTGGACGGCGGAAGCGACCGAGCAGGCCGTCCGCGGCTTCGCCGAGCAGCGGGGCGCCAAGCTCGGCGCCGTGGCGCAGCCGTTACGCGCAGCGCTCACCGGCCGCACCACCTCGCCCGGGATTTTCGAAGTGCTCCGCCTGCTCGGCAAGGAAGAAAGTCTGGCGCGGCTTGGCGATCAGGCGGCACGGCAGGAGGTTCAAGGCGCGCGATCGGGCATCGGGTGAAGCCCCTATGTCGTGGGACGCCGCTTGCACAAATTTTACCCGGCAGCGACCTTCCGCCTCTATCATAGGCTATTATCTTGCAGTTATCTTGCAGTGCACACGAGGTTGCGCTACGCCAATAATGCCGGGTGAAACGGTGATTTATGTTGCTTTAGGCCAAATTCCGGCCGCACGCGGCCACCCGGCCGTCAGACACCGAGGATACCATCATGGACGCGAAGACCGGCGCCAACATCAAAACCGGCACGCTGAAAATCGGCGACAAGACCCACAGTTTTCCCATCTACGACGGCACGCTCGGCCCGGAGGTGGTGGACGTCAGCAAGCTCTACGCCGAAGCCGGTGTGTTCACTTACGATCCCGGCTTCACCTCGACGGCGAGCTGCGAATCCAAGATCACCTTCATCGACGGTGACGAAGGCATCCTGCTCTACCGCGGCTATCCGATCGCCGATCTCGCCGAGCACGGCGATTTCCTCGAGACCTGCTACCTCTTGCTTTACGGCGAGCTGCCGACTGCGAGCCAGAAGGCCGACTTCGTCGAGCGCGTGATCCATCACACGATGGTCCACGAGCAGATGAGCCGGTTCTTCCAGGGTTTTCGCCGCGACGCCCATCCGATGGCGGTGATGGTCGGCTCGGTCGGCGCGCTCTCTGCGTTCTATCATGACTCCACCGACATCACCGATCCGGCGCAGCGGATGATCGCCTCGATCCGCATGATCGCGAAGATGCCGACGCTGGCGGCGATGGCCTACAAATATTCGGTCGGCCAGCCGTTCATGTATCCCGACAACAAGCTCGATTACGCGTCGAACTTCTTGCGTATGTGCTTTGCGGTGCCGTGCGAGGAGTACAAGGCCAATCCGGTGCTGGCCCGCGCAATGGACCGCATTTTCACGCTGCATGCCGATCATGAGCAGAACGCCTCGACCTCGACTGTGCGGCTTGCCGGCTCGACCGGCGCCAATCCGTTTGCCTGCATCGCCGCCGGCATCGCCTGCCTGTGGGGCCCCGCGCATGGCGGCGCCAACGAAGCGGCGCTGAAGATGCTCGGCGAGATCGGTTCGGTGGACCGCATTCCCGAATACATCAAGCGGTCGAAGGACCCCAAGGATTCCTTCCGCCTGATGGGTTTTGGCCATCGCGTCTACAAGAACTACGATCCGCGCGCGAAAATCATGCAGAAGACCTGTTATGAGGTCCTCAACGAGCTCGGCATCAAAGATCCGCTGCTCGACGTCGCCATGGAGCTCGAGAAGATCGCGTTGCATGACGATTATTTCATCCAGAAGAAGCTCTATCCCAATGTCGACTTCTATTCCGGCATCACGTTGCGGGCGATGGGCTTCCCCACCACCATGTTCACGGTGCTGTTCGCGCTCGCTCGCACCGTCGGCTGGATCGCGCAGTGGAAAGAGATGATCGAGGATCCGCACCAGAAACTCGGCCGGCCGCGCCAGCTCTATACCGGAGCCAAGGAGCGCGAATATCAGCCGATGTCGAAGCGGAAGTAACCGCCTCTACTGCGGATTATACGCCCAGGTCAGATAGGCGCCGCCCCAAGTGAAGCCGCCGCCGAAGGCGGCCAGGATCAGCCGGTCGCCTTCCTTGAGCATGTTCTCGTAGTCCCACAAACACAGCGGGATCGTCGCCGCAGTGGTGTTGCCGTATTTGTGGATGGTGATCATCACCTGTTTGGGGTCGAGCTTCATACGCTCGGCGGTCGCTTCGATGATGCGCTTGTTGGCCTGGTGCGGCACCAGCCAATCGACATCCGCGCTGGTAAGGCTGTTGCGCCGCATCAGCTCGCTGGCGACTTCGGCCATGCGGGCAACCGCGAATTTATAAACCGCGGCGCCTTCCTGATGGACGTAATGCAGCCGCTTGGCGACCGTCTCAGCCGTCGGCGGCATGCGGCTGCCGCCGGCTTTCTGATGCAGATGCGGCATGCCGGCGCCGTCGGAACAGATCAGCGTGTCGATGATTCCGTATTTCCGGCTCGGTTCCAGCAACACCGCGCCGGCGCCGTCGCCGAACAGCACGCAGGTGGCGCGGTCGGTATAATCGATGATCGCCGACATTTTGTCGGCGCCAACGACAACGATCTTGCGGTACTTTCCGGTCTCGATGAATTGCGAGGCGACGGTGAGCGCATAAACAAAGCCGGAGCACGCGGCCTGCACGTCGAAGCTGCCGATGCCGCGGATGCCGCACATATCGCAGATCAGATTGGCGGTCGACGGAAACACGAAATCCGGAGTCGTGGTGGCGCAGATCAGGAGTTCGACATCGGCCGGCGCGGTCTTCGTCTTGCTCAAAAGCCCACGCACCGCTTCGGCGCCCATATGCGAGGTGCCGAGGCCCTTGCCCTTAAGGATGCGCCGTTCCTTGATGCCGGTGCGCTCGGTGATCCACTCGTCGCTGGTGTCCACCATTTTCGCGAGCTCGGCATTGCCGAGCACGTCGGGGGGCACGTAACCGCAAACCCCGGTAATCGCAGCCCGGATCGGGGACTTCCGGACCGTTCTTTTGGCTTTGGTCACGCGCGATGACTTCCGGCTACGCTGAATAGAGGCGGCTTAGCAGGATGGCTGCGGCAATGGTAGGTCCGCAGCGACCGGGCGGTTAACATGGCGGCGCAAGCTTGTTCGAGGGCAAACGGCCGCGGCGGGCGATGCCGAGCACGATGGATGCGGCTTTGGCGCTCGGCGCCGTGCCGCCGACCGCCATAATACCGTCGAGACGCCGGTACGCCTCGATCTGGCGCCGCCGCTCCGGCGTGTCGGCGAGGAGCGGCGCGAGCGCGGTGACGAGCTTGTCCGGCGTGCACTCCTCCTGCAGCAGTTCCGGAACGACGTTTTCGCCAAGCACCAGATTGGCCAAAATCACGCTTGGCAATCGCGCCTGCAGCCGAATGAGCCGGGCAATGACGGCCTCAACGGGGTGCAGGCGATAGGCGGCGACCATCGGCACGCTGGAGAGCGCAAGCTCGAGTGTGACGGTGCCGGACGCCGCAAGCGCCGCACGCGCATTGCGAAACGCCGACCATTTTTCGCTCGGCTCGATCACAATGCGCGGCGTCACCGTCCAGCCGGCAACGGCCTCGCGCAATTGAGCCGCGACATGGGGCACCGTGGGGATCACGAGATCGATCGCGCCGATATGCTCGGAAAGGCGCGCGATCGTCTCACCAAAAATGCCGGCAAGGCGGCGGATTTCGCTCGAGCGGCTGCCCGGCAAGGCCAGCATCAGCGGCGGATCGGCCAAACGACGCCGCGCCTCCTCGGCGTTCGGCCGCAGCTCGTCGAGGCGTTCGATCAGCGGATGGCCAACATAGCTGCAAGGCGGTCCGCCCAGCTCGGCATGGATAGCAGGCTCGAACGGCAGGATCGCCAGCACAAGGTCGACGTAATCGCGCATGGCGCGCGCCCGGCCGGACCGCCAGGCCCAGACCGACGGCGAAACATAATCGATGATCGGAATCGACGGCGCCAGGCGTCGCACCCGACGCGCCACCCGGTGTGTGAAATCCGGACTGTCGATGATGACAAGCGCGTCGGGCTGTGCGGCCACAATTGCGCGCGCGGTTTCGCGGATGCGCCGGAAAATCTTCGGCAGCCGCTGCGGAATGGCGGTCAGCCCAATGATCGACAGTTCGTTGATTGCAAACGGACTGCAGATTCCGGCAGCCGCCATGGCATGTCCACCTACGCCGGCAAGCCTCACCCCACCGACTTCTTGCTTGAGCAGCGCTTGCGCCAACGCCGCGCCAAGCGCGTCGCCTGACGCCTCCGCCGCGACAATATAAATCGAGAGCGGACGGGCGGGCGATGACTGTCGCGCGTCGCTCATTGCGCGGCGTCCTCACGGACGCCGATGAGAAAAATTCCCTCGCGATTGGCAGCCGCAATGACCGCATCGGGCTCCGCAATCATCGTCGAGCCGGCGGTGACGGCGAGACCGGCAAGCCCAGCGCGCGCGACATTTTCGACCGTACGCGGGCCTATCGAGGGCAAGTCGAGCCGGCGATCCTGGCCGGGTTTTGGCGCCTTGACCAAAACGCCGGCGCCCGGCGCCGCGGTGACACGTCCGATCCGGCGCAGTTCGGCGATGCGTTTAAGGAGGTTGTCAGTGCCTTCCGCGGCCTCCAGCCCAAGCACATTGTTGTCGGCAACGACGGCAGCTTGGCCGACATCGAATGGACCGAGCGCGGCAATCACCTCGAGCGCCCGCGCGATATCGGCTCGATCGCGATCGGACGGCCGATAGCGGCCGAGTACGCCTTCAGGAACCAAAACTTCGGGTGCTACGTCCTTGACGCCGACGACCCGCAGGCCGCCGCGCTCGGCAATGCGCGCAACGCCGGAAATGAGCTTGTCGTCGCCACCACGGTAGGCGCGGATGAGACCCGGCATCGCCCTGATCGTCTGCCAGTCGAGCCGCAGTTGCGTAATGGGCGGGCGTAGCACGGTGCCGATGAACAGCACGTCGCGACATTGCTCCCCGCGCGCCAGCCGAAAGAAACGCCCAGCTTGCCCGATCGCGATCCAGTGATGCGCATAGCGACCGATGACCGCGGCATCCGCCCAACCCTTGATGCCGAACATCACCGGTCGCCGACCGCGCCGTGTCACCGCTTCAGCGACCGCGGCAGGAAGACTGCCGCCGCCGCAAATGATCGCAAGCGAACCCGCCGCAGGGTTGCTATCGGCTATGGTCGGCGCATCAGGCGGCATCGTCGCCAGGCGCGCCGGCGGCCGTCTCAACATGACGTTTGTCGCGCGGACGCATCAACGGACGCTTGCTGGCGGCGCGGATGAAGGCGACGATCTTCCCGACCATCGGATCGCCGGCAAATTCGCGCTCGACCGCTTCGATGCGGTCGGCGAGACGACCTTCGACGAAAAACAAAGATCGATAAGCGCGGCGCAAGCGGTGCATCTCGGCCCGCGTCGCGCCACGCCGCCGCAGTCCGACGACGTTCAACCCGACCAACGCGCCAGTCTGGCCGAGCGCAAAGCCGAACGGGATGATGTCGTCCCTGGCGGCCGACATACCCGCCATCATGACCCCCTCCCCGATGCGCACAAATTGATGAATGGCGACATGTCCGCCGAGAAAGGTGTAATTGCCGACGCTGACGTGACCGCCGAGCACGACGTTATTGGCAAGCGTGACATCGTCGCCGACCGCGCAATCGTGTCCGACATGGGAGCCGACCATGAACGAACAGCGGTCGCCGACGCGGGTGATACCGCCGCCGGCTTCCGTTCCGGTATTCATGGTTACGCCCTCGCGCAATTCGCAAGCCTTGCCGATCACCAGCCGGGTCGCACCGCCGCAATAATGGACCGATTGCGGCGGCGTGCCGAGCGACGAAAACGGATAGACGACTGTGCCCTCCCCGACGCTCGTCGAGCCGGTGATATGGGCATGGGCGAGCAGGCGCACGCCGCTTTTCAGTTCGACCTGCGGTCCAACGATGCAATACGGTCCGATCTCGACCGAAGCGTCAATGCGCGCGCCGGAGGCAATGCGCGCGGTCGGATCGATCGTCATTTCAAGCCTCGGTGATGATCGCGCCGACTTCGGCCTCGGCGATGAGAACATCGCCGACTTTGGCCTCGCCTCGGTACCACCACATGTTGCGGCGGTGCGTGATCTTGTTGACGTGATATTCGACGGTGTCGCCCGGGACCGCCGGCTTGCGGAACTTAGCTTTGTCGATGGTGAGAAAATACATGGCGCGATGGCGTTCGCTCGAGCTCATTTGACGCAGACACAGCACGCCCGCCGTCTGCGCCATGCCCTCGATCAGCAGCACGCCCGGCATGACCGGATTTCCCGGAAAGTGACCCTGAAATTGCGGCTCGTTGAACGTGACATTCTTGATGCCGATACCATGCTCCTCACCCTGAATGTCGATAATGCGGTCGATCATCAGGAAGGGATAGCGATGTGGCAAGAGGCGCAAGATTTCCTGGATATCGGCGGCCTCCGCAATCGTCTCGCTCATTCGCCGTCTCCCTCAGGCTCTTTTTCAGATTTGTCGCGGCCGCGTCGCACCAAGCGCCGGACGGTGGCGATACCTCGCTTCCAGTCGCCACCCGGTTCGGCCGGGAAACCGCCCCATCGCGCGCCCGGCGGTACATTCGACATGACCCCGGCCCGGGCGCCGAGCATAGCACCGGCGCCGATCATGATGTGGTCGGCGACGCCCACTTGACCGCCCAGGACGGCAAAGTCGCCCACTGTCACGCTGCCCGATATGCCGACCTGAGAGACGATCAAGCAATGCCGTCCGATCAAGCAGTTGTGTCCGATTTGCACAAGATTGTCGATCTTGGTTCCCTCGCCGATGACCGTATCGCGCGTTGCGCCGCGATCAATCGTGGTGTTGGCGCCAATTTCGACGTCGTCTTGAACGATGACCCGTCGAGTTTGCGGGATCTTTTGATGACCCCGCGGCGACGGCAGATAACCAAACCCGTCCTGGCCGACGCGAACGCCAGGATGAATGATCACGCGGTCGCCAATTAGGGCGTGGACGATTGTTGCGCCCGCCCCGATCGCGCAGTCGCGTCCGATGCAGACATCAGGACCGATCACGGCACCAGCCGCGATGACGGTGCCGGTCCCGATTTGCGCGCGCGGACCAATCACCGCCAACGGATCGATGGTGATGTTAGCCTCAAGCCGAGCAGTGTGATGCACGTGAGCTGCGTTTGCCCGTCCGCTCACGCCGTAGAGCGACGATGGACGCAGCATGGCGGGGAATAACGCCCGGCTCACCGCGACAAATGCCGGATAAGGGTGTGAGGTCTCCAACACCGCAACACTGCGCGGCGCTGAAGCCGCAAACCGCGGTGCGATCAAGCAGGCCCCGGCGCGCGTGCCCGCTAGATCGCCGAGATATTTCGAATTGTCGAGAAAAGTTATATCGTCCGGCGTTGCAGTATCGAGCGGCGCAATGTTGCGAATGCGCCGCTCCGCCGGATCGCCGTCGCGCAATTTGGCTCGCGTCAGCGCGGCGATCTCGCCGATGCTCAATTCGCGGTCAGGTTTGACAAAATCGGGCATAGCCGTCCGGCGTCGAGCCTAAGCCGCGATCAGAATTGCGCGCCGCCGCCAAAGGCGAAAAATTGGGTACGGTCGTAATACTTCTTGAGGAACGGATAGGCGAAATCGAAGCGCAACGGACCGAACGGCGAATCCCAGATGATGCTGGCGCCGACCGAGGCGCGCACCGAAGCGTCGTCGGCGTATTGCATCCCGCACTGGCAGACGAACGGAGTCGCGGGCGGTGGTGCGGGCGTTACAGTGCCGTTGATTTCTCCAGTTGCGGGACTTTGGGTCTCGCCTTTGTAACCCCACACCGATCCGGAATCGACGAAGATGGCGCCGCGAAAGCCGGTATCCTTGGGCAAGAAGTAGAATGGATACTGGAATTCGAGGCTGGCGCCCCAATACATGGTGCCGCCGATATTGTCGTTGGTCGTTCCGGATGTAATGTCACGCGGACCTATGCCGGCGGGCTGAAAGCCGCGGACGAGATTCGGTCCCATCTTGAAGTCGTCCAGCATGCGCACATAGCCATCGGTCGACGAGCATTCGCCGGTCGGACATTGGCTCAGACCGATCATGTCGCCGGCTTGCAGATGCACGATACTCACCAGGTCGGTGACGATCTCGTAGTAGCTGCGCATGTCCGCGGTCG
Organism: uncultured Alphaproteobacteria bacterium; assembly: GCA_963731805.1. Lineage (GTDB taxonomy): Bacteria > Pseudomonadota > Alphaproteobacteria > Rhizobiales > Xanthobacteraceae > BOG-931. The sequence goes on along the minus strand of CAVSWY010000011.1, from coordinate 91,581 downwards.
AGCGCAGATACGCAACGTCGCCACCAGCCCCGGCAATATCCTGACCGAAACTGAAATACACGCCGCTGGTGGGGGCCTTGTTGTTATCCAGTGTGTTGTAGCTCAGGCCATAGCCGAACATCGATGTCAAATAGGCGCCATTGGCGAGCTCCACCCGCACCGGGAGCGACGCTTGGCCATATAAGAAGCAATTCGTTTGTTGGTTCGCGGCAAAAGGCACCGCATAGCCTGGCCATGTGCCCGGCAGCGGTGTGCCTCCTGGACCGGTGGCGGCAGCAACGGCGTTCGGAGTCGGAAACGTGCTCGCGAAATCCGGATTGATGTTGTTGCAGTCGTTCAAATAGGACGGCAGCGTGATCTTCTGCGTAAAAGCAGAATAGCGCAATTGGAACGAGAGGTCTTCGCGCAGCGGCAGGCCCCATTTTAGTGTGCCGCCGAGCGATTCCGTTCCATATGACAGATAAGAGCTGGGAAGTGTTTCCTTAGCGAACAGATCGACGCCCATGCTGGAGCGGGTGTCAAGGAAATAGGGCTCGGCGTAACCCAGTTCGACGCTACGGATATATTGGCCATAGGTCGCGGCGGCCCTCGCAAAACGTCCGGTACCAAGTAAGTTGCGTTCTTGGACCGAAACCTCCGCCAGCCAGCCTTCCGCGGTCGAATAACCTCCCATCACCGAGAAGTCGCCGGTCGGTTGCTCAACCACATCGATATTGATCACCACGCGGTCGGGCGCGGAGCCAGGCTCATCGGTGATTTTCACCGATTTGAAATAATTCAGATTTTTGATGCGCCGCTCGGCGCGGTCGACCAAAGCGCGGTTGTACGGGTCGCCTTCATTGATATCCAGCTCGCGCCGGATCACGTAATCGCGGGTGCGATAATTGCCGCGGATGTTGATGCGCTCGACATAGGCGCGCTGACCTTCGTCCACGACGAAGGTTACGTTGATGGTTCTGGTAGTTGGATTGCGGTCGCCGCGCGGCCGTATCGTGCCGAATGGATAACCGCGCCTGGCGAGCGAGATGGTCATATCCTCGACCGTCTTCTCGATTGCCTCGCCGTTATAGACTTGGCCTGCGGACATCCTGAGATCTTCCCGCAGCGATCTGGCCTCGATGGCGCGAACGTTGGATTGGATGTCGATCGTGCCGAAGTGATAGAGCGACCCTTCCTCGATCGTGAAGGTGACGATGAAGCCTTTTTGCCCGGGGTCGTATTCGCCGGTCGCCGAAACGACCTGCACATCGGCATAACCGTGCTTAAGGTAAAAGCGCCGGATCAGGTCGCGGTCGGCTTCAATGCGATCAGGATCGTAGACGTCCGTCGTCTGCAGGAAGCTGAGCCAATTGGATTCGGCGGTCTTGATCACCTGCTTCAACCGCCAATCCGCATAAGCCCGGTTGCCGACGAAGACAATTTTCTTGATGCCGGTCTTTTCGCCTTCGGTGATCTGGAAAATGAGATCGACTCGATCATTCGGCCGCTCGATGATCTCGGGCACGACCTTGACGTCGAAGCGGCCATTGCGCTGATAGATCTCGATAATGCGCTGGGTATCGGCCTGCACTTTGGCCCGCGACAGCGAGCCACGCTCCTTCGACTGGATCTCCTCCTTCATCTGCTCGTCTTTGATGCGGTAGTTGCCTTCGAAGGCGATCCGGTTGATGACCGGCGCCTCCACCACCGTGACGATCAGCTTGCCGCCGGATTGCGAAACGCGGACGTCCTGAAACAGCCCGGTTGCGTAAAGCGCCTTTAACCCGGCATCGATCTTGGCGGCATCGAGATGCTCGCCCGGAGCAATTTTAAAGTAGGAGCGTACCGTATCGGCGTCGATGCGACGGTTGCCCTGAACAACGATGGCACTCGCGGTAACGCCGGCATCGGCCGGCGCCGCAACGGCGCCGCCGGTCCAAAGATCAGAAATAGCCAGCCCGAGGAGCAAGCCGGCCACGACAAGCCCTCGTATTACCCGCACACACATGCCCATGCGCAAAGCGCCCTTTTACCCTCGTGGCCGCCCCCCAGTGGCGGGTTACTTAGGATCTCCCTCAGTTCTGCTCGCTTAATCTTGGGTTTGTCTTGGTAATTCTAGCACTTCTACCATCCCCCTACTGTCAATGCCACGCCCCAAGCCCCTTGTCGACGCCCCGCCTAAGATGTCCGCAGATGAACGATGTCATTGAAAGTTGCAAATATCATCAACATGACGACGATCGCGAGACCGATACGAAATCCCACTTCCTGCGCCCGTTCCGACAGCGGACGCCCCCGCATAGCTTCAATTGAGTAGAACAAAAGGTGACCGCCATCGAGCAAGGGAATCGGAAACAGGTTCAGAAGCCCGATGGAGACGGAAAGTACGGCAGCAAGATGGATGAGAGCGACAAAGCCGATTGTCGCAACCTCTCCTGAAATCTGGGCAATCCGGATAGGGCCACCGAGTTGATCGGCTGCCTCGCGCCCGACAACGACTCCGCCGATGTAAGTGAGGGTCCGGTCGATGACGAACCAGGTTTCCTGCACCCCCATCCACGCTGCTTGCGGCGGCGCGACCGGATGCAGTTTCAGGTCAGCCGGCGCCGTCGACCGGCTGATACCAAGAAGACCGATCCGATGCACGTTGCCAAAATTGTCTTTGACCTCTTTCAGCGACGGTGTCGCCGTGAGCACGAGCGGGGTGCCCTTGCGGTCGACTGTGACTTTGAGCGTGTCGCCGGCGCTATCGCTGACGATGCGCTGCATATCTTCGAAATTGTCGATCGGCTTGCCATCAATAGCGACCACCAGATCGCCGGGTTGGAACCCGGCGGCGGCGGCGGGACTGTCGGGCTGGATCGCATCCACCCGCGCGCTCATCGTCTGCTTGCCGTACAACGCGAAGATCATCGCGAAAACAACGATAGCAAGAACGAAATTCGCCATCGGCCCGGCGACAACTATGGCGGCGCGCTTAAGCACCGGCTGGAAGAAAAAGCTTTGCTTGCGCTCGGCCTCGCTCATGGTCTCCAGGCGAGGAATGTCCGGGGTGCTTCCGGCATTTTCGTCGCCGAAGAATTTCACATAGCCGCCGAGCGGGATCGCGGCGATTTTCCAACGCGTGCCGTGGCGATCGTTAAAACCGATGATTTCGGGGCCAAACCCGATGGAAAATACCAGGATCCGTACCCCGCACAGCCGGGCGACCAGAAAATGACCGAACTCGTGGAAGAACACCACAAGGCTAAGAACGAAGAGGAAAGGGATGAGATAGGCGACAACACCGCCCCCCAGCGCATGCAAATGCGACAGCAAATAAGACCCCATAACGCTTGCCTGACGCCCCCCGTGTGTCCCGTCCCCAATGCTTAACGCTAGGATGCCATTGCGGCAATTTCGGGCAGGAGGTCCGCAGCCAACCTTCTTGCGTTATGGTCAATGGCAAGCGCCTCGTCGACCGACCGGGGCTCGGCCATATCGCCGCGACGCTCGCTCAGCTCGAGCGTTGCCTCGACCAGGGTCGCAATTTCGCAGAATCCGAGCCTCCGGTCGACGAATTCACGCACCGCAACTTCGTTGGCGGCGTTCAAAATGGTCGGCGCGGCGCCGCCGGCTGCCAGCGCCCGGCGAGCGATCGCCAGTGCCGGGAACCGCGTCACATCGGGTTCTTCGAACGACAATGTCGCCACCTGTGCCAAATCGAGCCGCGGCGCGGGGGTGGCCATGCGGACCGGCCACGCCAGGCAGTGCGAGATCGGAATGCGCATGTCCGGGGAACCGAGCTGGGCAATCACCGACCCGTCCCGAAATTCCACCAAGCCATGAACGATGGATTGCGGATGCACGACTACATCGAGCTGGTCCGCTCCCAATGCGAATAGATGCTGCGCCTCGATCAATTCGAGGCCTTTGTTCATTAAAGTTGCGGAGTTGATGGTGATCTTCGGTCCCATCGACCAAGTCGGGTGTTTGAGCGCCTGCTCCACCGTGACTTTGCGGATCGCGTCCAGTGGCCAGGTCCGGAACGGTCCGCCGGACGCGGTGAGCACGATGCGGCGGAGATCTTCACGTCGGCCAGCGCTCAAGGCCTGGAATATCGCGTTGTGCTCGGAATCGACCGGCAGCACCGTGGCGCCACTTTCCGCGGCGCGGCGCATGAATAAAGCGCCGGCGCATACGAGACACTCCTTATTGGCGAGCGCCACCGTTGCGCCTCGTTCGGCCGCAGCCAGCGTCGGAGCGAGGCTTGCGGCACCGGTGATGGCCGCCATGACCCAATCGGCCGGTCGCTGCGCCGCTTCGACGACGGCCGCTGCGCCGGCGGCCGCTTCGATCCCGGAGCCGGACAGCTCGGTTTTGAGTTCGCCGTAGACCGCGGGGTCGGCGACCGCGGCAAAGCGCGCGTTCAGCTCGCGCGCCAAGCGCGCCAAGGCCTTCGCCTCGCGGTGCGCGGTCACGGCTTCGACGCGGTAAAGGCCGAAATTGCGACGCAACAGATCGGCCGTGCTCGAGCCGATCGAGCCAGTGGCGCCGAGCAGCGTCACCGAACGCGGCTGAGGCGACGGCTCGGGCTGTTTGCGCGCGGCTTTCACCGCCGGCTGTTTCTGCTTCATCGAGCTACCCATAGCGGATCTACCATATCAATAAGCCGCGGGCCGGCGCAGCCATGCCCTGATGCAGCGATCCGATCAGGACAGCGACCAAGGCGGCAACCAGAAAGCCGTCGAGGCGGTCCATCACGCCACCGTGTCCCGGAATAAGACCGCTTGCGTCTTTTGCGCCAAATCGCCGCTTGATCGCGGATTCGAATAGGTCACCGCCTTGCGCAACAATTGAAAGTACCAATGCCAGGGCACCCGCCACTGCGGGGGCTATTCCAACGCTCGCATAGGCGACCGCCGTGCCCGCGGCAACCCCCCCGGCAAGGCCGCCGACAGCGCCCGACCAGGTCTTTTTTGGACTGATCGCTGGCCAGAGCAATGGCCCGCCGACCAGGCGGCCTACCAAATAGGCAAAAATGTCGGTCGTCCAGACGATTGCGAAGAGAAAAACGAGCGCGACAAAGCCCCATTGCTCATCGGCTCGCAGTAGTACCGGGGCAAGAAGCGCCACACCCGCGTAAACGACGCCGCCGGCACCCCAACCGGCGCGATTTGAGCCCGGATGGCGACGCGGCCAAGCCGCCACCACACCGCCCGCCAGCACCGCGCCGATAGCGACCGCACCGATAGCGGTTCCGGCCTGTTGTCCCTGCCCGGTCAGCGCTGCGGCCAAGAGTAATGCCACTAGTCCGGGGGAGAGAACGCGCAGGTCGGTGCCGCGAAATACGAGCGACGTCCATTCCCAAAGGATGACGCTCGCCGCCAACGCGCAGACGCCCAGAAACAACCAGCCGCCGATATAGGTCACTGCGATCGCCGTCGGCGCCAGCACCGAGGCCGAGGCGAGGCGGCGCAGAAAATTGCGCGCATCGCCGGTGTCGGCTGCGACAGTCGCGTCTGCGCCTGGGTCGTGCCGGTTCAGTTTGATTATGATCCTGTCTGAGCGATCAAGCCGCCAAAGCGCCGCTCGCGCCGGCGGAACTCGGCAATCGCGCCCTCGAGCGCCGCCCGATCGAAATCGGGCCAGTTCAGCGGGACGAAGACGAGCTCACTATAGGCCGACTGCCACAACAGGAAATTCGACAGTCGCTGCTCGCCGCTGGTGCGGATGATGACGTCCGGATCGGGAATATCGGGCGCGTCGAGATACCGCGCGATAAGTTCGGGCGTGATCGCGTCGGCGGACAATCGCCCTTGCGCGACTTCGACGGCGAGGCGACGCGCCGCGCGCGCGATCTCCTGGCGGGCACCGTAGTTGAACGCCACCACGAGGGTGAGCCCGTCATTGTTGTGCGTTAGCTCCTCCGCCTCTTCGAGAAGGCTGCGGATGTCAGGCGAAAGGCTGTCGCGCTCGCCGATGATACGTACCCGCACGTTGCTCTTGTGCAGATCGGCGAGATCGTTGCGGATGAAGCGGCGCAACAGCAACAGCAGATCGCGAATTTCAGATTGCGGGCGCGACCAGTTCTCCGAGCTAAACGAAAAAATGGTCAGCACAGCAATGCCGAGATCGCTCGCCGCACGCACCGTCTTGCGCAGTGCCTCGACCCCGCGGCGGTGGCCCTCGACGCGCGGCAGGCCCCGCGCGGCGGCCCAGCGGCCATTGCCATCCATGATAATGGCAACATGGCGCGGCATATCGAAGCCGCCCTCGCCCGTCGCGTGCCAGCGCCCGCCGATCTTGGGCTCGCTTAGCTCGGCCTGTGTTGTCGCCTGAGTTTTCTTGGGCTGCGTCACCTTGCTCCTCGAGCTTGCCGCATGCTCACACTGTCATGATCTCCTTTTCCTTGCCGGCGAGCATTTTTTCAACCTCGGCAATGGTGGAGTCCGTCACCTTCTGCACTTCGGCGGAGTGCCGCTCGTGCTCGTCCTCGCTGATCTTGTGATCCTTCTCGAGCTTCTTGAGAAGGTCCAAGCCGTCGCGCCGGACATGACGGACGGCCACACGCGCCGTTTCGGCGTATTTATGCGCGAGCTTGACGATCTCGCGCCGCCGCTCCTCGTTGAGCTCTGGAATCCGCAGACGCAGCACCTGCCCTTCGGTCGACGGCGTCAAGCCCAAATTGGCGGCCGAGATTGCTTTCTCGACGGCGTGAACCATCGAACGGTCCCAAACCTGCACATTGAGCAGCCGTGGCTCCGGGACGCTGATCGAGGCAAGCTGGTTGAGCGGCATATGGTTGCCGTAAGCTTCGACCTGAACGTGATCGAGCAATGCGGTCGAAGCCCGTCCGGTGCGTAAGCCCGAAAGCTCCTGTTTGAGCGACGCGAGCGCGCCCTGCATGCGGCGCTTGAGATCGCTCATGTCGAATGTTGTCGTTGTCATGACACGCTCCAATGACACGCTGCAATGAACAAACACGGGATTATACGCCGATCTATCGGCTCCGGGACGCCGGATTGCGCGCTAGCCGACGGTGGTGAAGTGCCCGTTTCCGCGCAGCACGTTCTCGATCGCGCCATGCTCCCGGATCGAGAACACGATGATAGGCATACGGTTTTCCTGGGCAAGCGCGAAGGCCGTGGCATCCATGATTTTCAAGCGCCGGTCCAGCGCCTCCTGGTGGTCGAGATGCTCGTAGCGGGTCGCTTTCGGGTCTTTCTTCGGATCGGCGGTATAGACCCCGTCGACGTCGGTGGCCTTGAGGACGGCATCGCATTCCATCTCAGCGGCGCGCAGGATCGCGGTGGTGTCGGTGGTGAAGTAAGGATTTCCCGTGCCGCCGGCGAAAACGATGATGCGGTTTTCCTCCAGGTGGCGCAGCGCGCTTTGCCGCTCATAGGTCTCGCAGACTTGCGGCATGATCAGCGCCGACATGGCGCGGGCGCTGGCTCCGCAACGTTCGATCGCTGCTACCAGAACCAAGCCGTTCATGACGGTGGCCAGCATGCCCATGGCGTCCGCGGTGGGACGCGACAGGCCATCTTCGGAAACCTTGGCGCCCCGCAACACATTGCCGCCGCCGACCACGACGCCGAGATCGATGCCGAGGTCATGAGCAGCGACCAGATCGGCGGCAAAACGATCGATCGTCGGCTGGTGAATACCGAATTTTTCGGGACCGCTTAAGGCTTCACCGGAGAGTTTGACGATCACCCGCCGGTAGTTCGGTTTCGCCATAGAGATGTCCACCCAGCCCTTCGATTCCCCGGCGATAGGGCTAGCGTATTTGCGGACGAAACCCAACAGGCGCGGTGGATTACGCCGACAGCCTAATGCGCGCCGGCAAGGGCGGCGACCTCGCCGCCGAAATCGCCGGCAGACCGCTCGATGCCTTCACCGAGGGCAAAACGCTTGAAACCCACGATCTTGATCGGCGCGCCGACTTTGGCCTCGGCCTCTTTGACCGCCTGCGCCACGCTCTGCTTGCCCTTTTCGTCGAAAATGAAGGGTTGCTCGAGCAGGCAGACCTCTTTGTAGTAGGTCTTCAGCCCCAACTCGACGATCTTCTCGATCATGGCCGCGGGCTTGCCCTGGGCCTTGAACTTGTCGGCAAGCACGTTCTTTTCCCGCTCCACCGTCGCCGGGTCGAGCCCCGACGGGTCGATCGCCTGCGGATTGGCGGAGGCGATATGCATCGCCACCGAACGACCGAAGGTTTTGAGCTCGTCGGCATTGCCCGCCGATTCGAGGGCGACGATGACGCCGATGCGGCCGAGGCCGTCGGCAACAGAACTGTGGACGTAGCTCGCGACCGTGCCTTTGCCGACGGAAAGCTCCGCGGCACGGCGCAGCGTCATGTTCTCGCCGACCTTGGCGATGGTGTCGGCGATGGCGTCGGCAATTGTGATGCTGCCGACGCGCGCGGCGAGGATTTTTCCGACGTCGGCTCCGGCATCGAGCGCCGCGTCGGCGATCATCTTGACCAGGCCCTGGAACAAATCATTGCGGGCGACGAAGTCGGTCTCGGAATTCACCTCGACCACAATTCCTTTGGTGCCGGCGAGCGCGATGCCGACGAGACCTTCGGCCGCGACCCGGCCCGCCTTCTTCGCCGCCTTGGACAGGCCTTTCTTGCGCAGCCAGTCGACCGCAGCTTCGAGATCGCCGCCGCTTTCATTGAGCGCTGCCTTGCAGTCCATCATGCCGGCTCCGGTCTGGTCCCGGAGCTCTTTCACCATGGAAGCGCTGATATTAGTCGTCATTGCGAAATGCCTTTACACTTCCTCGGCGGTCAGCTGTTTGGCCTTGGCGATCCAGCCTTCGACACGGCCGGGCAGTCCGACCTCCTCGCCGACATTGTGGGCGGCGGTGGGGGAGAATTCGGCGATCTGCTGGAAGTGGAATATGCCGAGGTCATTGAGCTGCTTTTCGATCGCCGGCGACACGCCCTGCAGCTTCTTGAGATCGTCGGCGACGCCGCGCGGTCCCGACAATTGTTCGAAGCCGAGCTTGTTGGTCTCTGCCGGCACTTCCTCCACGACCGGCTCGGCCGCGGCGCCCATATCGATTCCTTGCGAACCTTGCGCCCGCGAAATGCCGTCGATCGCTGCCTTGGCAACGAGATCGCAATACAGCGTGATGGCGCGGCTGGCATCATCGTTGCCGGGCACGACGTAGGTGATGCCATTCGGATCGGAATTGGTGTCGACGATAGCGGCGACCGGAATGTTGAGCCGGCGCGCTTCCTTGATCGCGATATCTTCCTTGTTGGTGTCGATGACGAAGACGAGGTCGGGAAGCCCGCCCATGTCCTTGATGCCGCCGAGCGAACGGTCGAGCTTGTCACGCTCGCGCTGCAGCGTCAGGCGCTCTTTCTTGGTGTAGCCCTGGGCCTCGTTGGATGAGAGCATCTCTTCGAGCGCGCGCAGCCGCTTGATCGAATTGGAGACTGTCTTCCAATTGGTCAGCGTACCGCCGAGCCAGCGCGAATTGACATAATATTGCGCCGATTTCTTCGCGGCTTCGGCGATGGCGTCCTGCGCTTGGCGCTTGGTGCCGACGAACAGGATGCGGCCGCCTTGCGCGACCGTATCGCTGACGGCCTGCAGCGCACGGTGCAGCATCGGCACCGTGAGGGTCAGATCGACGATGTGAATGTTATTGCGGGTGCCGAAGATGTACTCGGCCATCTTCGGGTTCCAGCGGTGGGATTGGTGGCCAAAGTGAACGCCAGCTTCCAAAAGCTGGCGCATGCTGTAGTCGGGCAGCGCCATGGTCGTTCTCCGGTTGATCCGCCGCGGACCGAGAGCCCGGCCATTGGGCCGGACACCGGACGGCTAGAAGCCAAGGTCCGCGTGTGAGATTGCCGGGCTTATATAGGGTGGCTTCGGCGTGCGCAACAAGCTGTGGTGGCTCAATAGCCCCGGCGGCGCCGCTTTTTTGCGGCTTTTTTGGCCGCATAGCGCGCCTCCTGGGCGGCCTGCTGCTCCGCAGTGAGCACATCGCGGGCATCCGCCACATCGGCCGGTGCGGCACGGCCATTGCCGCTTTGCGCCGGCCCGCGGGCCGCCATTCTGGCCCGATCCAGCACGAAGCGGGCGTAATCGTCCATGTCGCCGGCAAATGGCTTGATCTGGCCGTCGGCGGTCAGCCAAAGCCGGTCCGCGACGAGCTCGATCAACGAGCGGTCGTGGGTGATGAGAATGACCGCGCCCTCGTAGTCGTTGAGCGCATCGAGGAGCGCGCGCCTGCTGTCGATGTCGAGGTGATTGGTCGGCTCGTCGAGAATCAACAGATGCGGTTCCGTCATTGCGACGAGATTGAGCAAGAGCCGCGCGCGCTCGCCGCCGGACAGATTGGCGACCGTGGTGTCCTGCTTGTCGAACGACAGGCCGAATTGAGCAAGCCGCGACCGCCGCGACGACTCGCTGTCGTCCGGCCGCTCGCGCCGCAGGATCTCCAAGGGCGTATCCTCGGGATCGAGCGCCTCGATCTGATGCTGGTGGAACCAGCCGACCTTGATCCGGCCCTCGCGTTTCATCACCCCCGACTGCAGCGGCAAGGCGCCGGCAATCAGCTTGGCAAAGGTCGACTTACCGGCGCCGTTGACGCCGAGGAGCCCGATGCGATCGTCGACGTCGAGCCGCAGATCGAGCTTCCGCAGCACCGGCTTGCCGTCATAACCAACCGCGGCGCCTTCGAGCTGTAGAAGTGGCGGCGCCAGCGGACGGCTTGGCGACGGCAACGTGAACGGCGCCACGCGCTCCTCGATCACCTCGGCGATCGGCTCGAGCTTGGCGAGCCGCTTGATGCGCGACTGCGCCTGAGTGGCCTTGCTTGCCTTGGCGCGGAAGCGGTCGATGAATTTCTGTAGATGGGCGCGCTCGGCGTCCTGTTTGGCCTTGGTGGCGACTTGCAGTCGCGCTTTCTCCGCCCGTCGCGTCTCGAAATCGTTGTAACCGCCGCTGTAAAGATCGAGCTTGCCCTGGCTTAAATGCAAAATGCTGTCGACGGAATTGTTGAGAAGCTCGCGGTCGTGGCTGATGATGAGTGCGGTGTTCGGGTATTTTTGCAACCGCGCTTCCAGCCACAGCGCGCCTTCAAGATCGAGGTAATTGGTCGGTTCGTCGAGCAAGAGGACATCAGGTTCGGCAAACAAGGCCGCGGCCAGCGCGACGCGCATGCGCCAGCCGCCGGAAAACTCCGCCATCGGCCGCGTGAGGTCGTCGTTGGAGAAGCCAAGCCCGCTTAAGATCTCGGCCGCCTTCGCCGGCGCGCGATCGGCGTCGATGGCGTTCAAGCGCTGGTAGATTTCGGCGAGCTCCTCGGGCTCGGCCGTCTCCAGTTCGGCGTTAAGCGTTTCGCGCAGCGTATCGGCGGCGAGAATCGTGTCGATCAGCGTCACCGGCGTTGCCGGATGCTCCTGATCGACCGATCCGATGCGAGCCGCCTTGGGCAACAGGATTTCGCCGCCCAGTGCCGCGAGTTGCCCCGTAATAAGTTTGAACAAGGTCGATTTACCGACCCCGTTGCGACCAACCAGACCGACTTTGGCGCCGGCCGGTATCGCCACGCTGGCGCCGTCGAAAAAGCGGCGGCCCCAGGCGTCGAAAACGAGATTCTCAATCCGAAGCATGCCGGGATTCCAAACGCCGCCGAAATGGTGGGGGGAGGATGCGGCCGCTTCTTATCGTGCGCCGCGCTAAATGGCGAGGGGAAACCGTCATCACGCCGGATCGCCGACACCGGCGATTTCTTCGCGCAGCATTTCAAGCTCCAGCCACCGGTTCTCCGCGGCCGCGATCTGACGCTGCAGCTCGCCAAGCGCCGCCGTTGCCTGTTCGAAACCGATACGGTCGCGCGCATAGAAGGCGGGCTCTTCGAGTCTCGCGTGCAACGCGCTTGCTTCGCTTTGCAGGGTCGCGATCGTTTGCGGCAGCGTTTCAAGGGCGTGCTTGTCCTTGAAGGCGAGCCGGCGCTTCGCCGTGCCTGGGACCGCGATCCGCGAAGTAGTCTCACGGACCGCTTTGCGCGTCTCCGGCTTACGCCCCTGGCGCGCCAGATCGGCACCGCGCTGCGCCAGCATGTCGCTGTAACCGCCGGCATATTCGAGCCAGCGCCCGTCGCCGTCCGGCGCGATCACGCCGCTCACCAAGCGGTCAAGAAAATCGCGATCATGACTGATCAGGAGGACCGTTCCCTTGTATTCGGCCAGCATGTCCTCAAGCACGTCGAGCGTTTCCATATCGAGATCGTTGGTCGGCTCGTCGAGCACCAGAAGGTTTGACGGCTTGGCGAGCACTTTCGCCAGCATCAACCGGCCGCGTTCGCCGCCCGAAAGCTTGCCGAGCGGGGTTTGCGCCTGCTCGCTCGTGAATAGAAAATCCTTCAGATAGCTGATGACGTGCCTGGGCTTGCCGTTGACCATCACGGTGTCGCCATTGCCGCCGCGATCGTCTCCGCCCGTCAAGGCTTGCCGGGCTGTGACGCCGGGGTCGAGGCTGTCGCGGTGCTGATCAAGCGCCGCAATCTCAAGCGCCGAACCCAGCCGCACCGTGCCCTGATCCGGCGCCACCATGCCGGTCAACATGTTGATCAAAGTGGTCTTGCCGCTGCCGTTCGGACCGACGATGCCGATGCGGTCGCCGCGCCGCACGCGGATGGAAAAATCGCGGACAATCGGCGTGGCGCCGTAGGATTTGCTCAGCCCCACGGCATCGATCACCAGCGCCCCCGACGGCGTTGCGGTGCCGGCCACCATCGTGGCATTGCCGGCGGCGGCCCGGTAGTTGCGGCGTTCGTCGCGCAGCGCCCGCAATTCTCCGACCCGACGCATATTGCGCTTACGCCGGCCGGTGACGCCGTAGCGCAGCCAGTGTTCCTCGGCGACGATTTTGCGGTCGAGCTTGTGCTGCTCGCGCTCTTCTTCCGCCAGAACCGTGTCGCGCCACTCCTCGAAATGCGCAAATCCGCGATCGAGCCGCCGCGTCGCGCCGCGATCGAGCCAGACAGTGCTGCGCGACAGCGTCGAGAGGAGCCTGCGATCGTGGCTGATCAGGACAAGCGCGGCGCGGCTGCCGTTAAGCGCCCGCTCCAGCCATTCGATGGTGGTCAGATCGAGATGGTTGGTCGGCTCGTCGAGGAGAAGGATATCCGGCGCAGCGGCCAGAACCCGCGCCAGCGACGCGCGCCGCGCCTCACCGCCGGAAAGCTGGCCGGGCTCTTCGCTGCCGGTGAGGCCGAGCTGTTCCAGCATCGCGCGCGCGGCGTATTCACCGTCGTCCGGTCGCAATCCGGCTGTCACATAAGCGAGCGTCGAGACGAAGCCGGAGAAATCGGGCTCCTGGGGCAAATAGCGCACCAGTGCTCCCGGCTGCAGGAAAACCGAACCCCGGTCGGGCTCGACCAGGCCGGCCGCCATCTTCAACAGCGTCGATTTACCGGAACCGTTACGCCCGACCAGGCAGACCCGCTCGCCGGCGCCGACCGTCAGCTCGGCGTCGGTCAGGAGCGGCGTCCCGCCAAAGGTGAGCGCGATGTCTTTGAGTTGGAGAAGCGGAGCCATTCGCTGGATTGCCGGAAGCCGAAGAATTCGGGGAGCCCGCACCGCGGGCGCCTCATATATTGTCGCTAGGCAGCGAATTGAAGCGCTATGCGGTCGACATCGATGCGGCGCAATGCGCGATGATTAAGGCGCCTTAAAGCGCCTCAACGGTGACGACGCCGGTCACCGCCTTGATGGCGCCGGCGATCTGCGGCGAGACTTTGAAGCGCCCGGGCAGCTTGACTTCGACCTCGCTGCCGTTGCGCAACAGCAAGACCATGCTGACGTCGCCCTCGCCGGCCGCGGTGTCGGCGCCGTTGCGCGCGCCGCTGTTTTTCATCGACTCAAGCCGTTTGGCGACGCTCGCGAGCGGCTCCTGGTCGCGCAGGAAGACGCGCAAGCCGCGCTGCATCTTGGCCGCCGCCTCGTCGAGCGGCTCTACCGACTGGATGCGGGCGCGCACTTCGTCGCCCTGCACCTCGGCGGTGAGGAACAGCAGCACGGCCGTTCCCGGCTCCAACAGATCGCGGTATTGCGCCAAGCCTTCGGCGAACAGCACCGCTTCGTAATGGCCGCTCGGATCGGACAGGCCGATGATGCCCATTTTGCTGCCGGTCTTGGTGCGGCGCTCGGTGCGCGCCACCACGGTGCCGGCGACGCGGCCGGCCCCTGCCCCGCCTTTGACGGCGCGGGCGAATTCGGACCACGATTGCACGCGCAGCCGCTTGAGCGCCGCGGCATAATCGTCGAGCGGATGGCCGGACAGGAAAAAACCGACGGCTTCGTATTCGCGCTGCAGCCGCTCCGCCGGCAGCCAGGGCTCGGGGCTACCCACGATGATCGGGGCCGGCGCGGCCGAGCCGCCGAATAATTCCGATTGGCCGCGCGCCGCGTCGTCCTGGGTGCGTTGCGCGGTGGCGAGAAGCGCGTCGACGGCGGCATTGGCGCGGGCGCGGTTTGGCTCGAAGGTATCGAAGGCGCCGGCGGCGACCAGGCTTTCCAGCACGCGCTTGTTGACGGCGCGCGGATTAAAGCGCTGGCCGAAATCGGCGAGATCGGCGAATGGGCGCTCACCCCGCGCGGCGATCATACTCTCGACCGCCTGACGGCCGACGCCACGCAACGCGGCGAGCGCATAGTGAATGGTATTGCCATCGACATCAAACTCGACGCCGGACCGGTTGATCGACGGCGGCTCGACCTTGAGCCCGAGCCGCTCGGCCTCGGCGCGGAATTCGGCGAGCTTGTCGGTATTGCCCATTTCCAGCGTCATCGACGCCGCCAGGAACTCGACCGGAAAATTGGCCTTCATATAGGCGGTCTGATAGGTCAACAGCGCATACGGCGCCGAGTGCGATTTGTTGAAGCCGTATTCGGCGAATTTGGCGCAGGCGTCGAAGATCACCTCGGCGTCGGCACGGCCGATGGCGCGCTCGACCGCGCCGGAGATGAAGCTGTCGCGCTGCGACGCCATCTCCTTGCGGTCCTTCTTGCCCATGGCGCGGCGCAGGATGTCGGCTTTGCCGAGGCTGTAGCCGGCGAGATCGCGCGCGATCTGCTGCACCTGCTCTTGATAGGTGATGATGCCGTAGGTCGCCTGCAGGATCGGCTGCAGCTTGGGATGCAGATAATCGGTGCGCTCGTGGCCGAGCTTGCGCGCACAATAGGTCGGGATATTCGCCATCGGGCCCGGCCGGTAGAGCGCCACCAGCACGATCAAATCCTCGAAACGGTCGGGGCGCATGTCGACCAGCGCCCGGCGCATGCCCTGACTTTCAACCTGGAACACGCCGACGGTTTCGCCGCGCGCCAGCATTTCGTAGGTCTTGGTGTCGTCGAGCGGCAGATTGGAGAGATCGATATCGACGCCGCGGCGGCGAACGAGCTTCACCGCATGATCGAGAACGGTGAGCGTCTTTAAGCCCAGAAAGTCGAACTTCACCAAGCCCGCCGGCTCGACCCATTTCATGTTGAATTGCGTCACCGGCATCAGCGATTTCGGATCGCGATAGAGCGGCACCAATTCGTTCAAGGCGCGCTCGCCGATGACGATGCCGGCCGCATGCGTCGAGGCATGGCGGTGCAGGCCTTCGAGCTTTTGCGCGATGTCGAAGGCGCGCCGCGTCACCGGATCGCGGTCACGCTCGGCTTGCAGCCGCGGCTCGTCCTCGATGGCGCGCTTGAGCGTGACCGGGTTCGCCGGATTCTGCGGCACAAGCTTGCACAGCTTGTCGACCTGGCCGTAGGGCATCTGCAACACGCGGCCGACGTCGCGCAGCACGCCGCGCGCCTGGAGGGTGCCGAAGGTGATGATTTGGGCGACGCGGTCGCGGCCATAGCGCTCCTGCACGTAGCGGATGACTTCGTCGCGCCGGTCCTGGCAGAAGTCGACGTCGAAATCCGGCATCGACACACGCTCGGGATTGAGGAAGCGCTCGAACAGCAGACCGAAGCGGATCGGATCGAGATCGGTGATGGTTAGCGCATAGGCGACGAGCGACCCGGCGCCGGAGCCGCGGCCCGGTCCGACCGGAATGCCTTGCGCCTTGGCCCATTGAATGAAGTCGGCGACGATGAGGAAGTAGCCCGCATATTTCATGCGGGCGATGACGCCGAGCTCGAAATCGAGCCGTTCGTTATATTCCTCGGTGGTATGACCCTGCGCGACGCCGTGGCGCTTTAGCCGCCGCTCCAGCCCCTGCAAGGCTTCCTGGCGGAGCGCCGCGGCCTCGTCGGTGACACCGCCGCTATCGCCCACGGTAAAGCGCGGCAGGATCGGCGCCTGGGTGCGCGGACGGAAGGCGCAACGCTGCGCGATCTCAACGGTCGCCGCCAAGGCCTCCGGCAGATCGGCGAACAACGCCGCCATTTCGGCACGCGTCTTGAAGCGATGCTCCACCGTCAATTGCCGCCGGTCGGTGTCGGCGATCAGCTTGCCTTCGGCGATGCATAAAAGCGCGTCGTGGGCTTCGTAATCCTCGCGCGTGGCGAAGAACGGCTCGTTGGTCGCGACCAGCGGGATGTGCCGCTCGTAAGCGAGATCGATCAGGCCCGCTTCCGCGGTGCGCTCGGCCGGCAACCCGTGGCGCTGCAATTCGATATAGAGCCGGTCGCCGAACCGGCGCTGCAGCTCTTCGCACCGCGAAAGCGCCAGCGCATTCTGGCCGCCGACGATGGCGACATTGAGCGGCCCGTTCGGCCCGCCGGTGAGCGCGATCAAGCCCGCGGTCTCGCCGTCGAGCCATGAAAGCTTGATGTGCGGCCGCTCCTGCGGCGGCGTCTCGAGATAAGCGCGCGACGAAAGCCGCATCAGGCTGCGATAGCCGTCCTCGCCGGCGGCAAGCAGCACGAGCCGCGGCCAGACATGATCGACCGCGCCGTTGCGGATTTCCTGATCGCCGAAGTCGACGCCGAGCGCGCAGCCGATGATCGGCTGGATGCCATAGCCCGCGATTTTCTCGGAGAATTCCAGCGCACCGAACATGTTGTCGGTGTCGGTGAGCGCCAGCGCCGGCTGGCGGTCCTTCTTGGCCAGCTCCGCCAAGCGCGCAATCGACAGCGCGCCCTCAAGCAGCGAATAAGACGAATGAACGTGCAGATGCACGAAGGGGAGATCGGCGGCCATGGCCTGGGACTCACTGACTTGCGGTCAGATCATGGTCTCGCACGATTCTCGCCCCTGTGAGGACTGGCGATGCGGTTGTCCCCGTAGTTCAAACTTCCGGCCCGGTCGCGCCTAGAGGACGCCGAGCACCTGCGCCCAGACGGCCACTGTGGCCAGGAATAAGCTCAACGAAGCCAAAGCCATCGCCTCTTCGGCAAATCTGCGAACCATCTGCGACCCCCTGTGACTAAGAACGAAAAGGGAACATAGTTCGCTTTATGTTCTAAAGTCAAGGCCCGGCGACGTTACACTTCCCACCTCACACTTGGCGGGCAGTGCCGCCGCTAGGGGTTCCTTATGATTTCCCCGAATCAGACGGGCGAATTTACGAGAGGCTT
Source organism: uncultured Alphaproteobacteria bacterium (assembly GCA_963731805.1). GTDB lineage: Bacteria > Pseudomonadota > Alphaproteobacteria > Rhizobiales > Xanthobacteraceae > BOG-931. Next base: position 74,069 of record CAVSWY010000011.1, on the reverse strand, counting down.
TCGCTCGGCGTTGGCGCAGCCCTGGCTACCGGAGTGATCGTTCATGTTTGTCTTTACGGGCTACCTAGACGAAAGCGGCACCCATGACGGCTCACCTGTCACCATTATGGGGGGAGTGCTGGCGCGCGCCCAACAATGGGTGAGCTTTGAAAGGCGCTTCGACGAGATTCGCGAGCGCCATAGATTTCGAATCTTCCACACCAAAAAATTTAAAAGACGTGACGGCGACTTTAGAGGTTGGACTACCCGCAATGCATGGCGTTATTAGCCGATCTGGCCGAATTGACTAGCCATGGATTGGCGGAGAGCGTGGTCACTGCCTTAGACAACGATTCTTATGAGAAACTCTATAAAGGTGGCAATAAGCCCGCAAAATTGCGTTTAGACAGTCGATACGGTTTCTGTTTCCGCATGTGCCTATACCATTTTATTCTGGAGGTCAGGAAACGCCGACACAGAAAAAAATGGCCGCACCTTCACGTTGTGATGGAATCTGGACACCCGAATTTCGGGGATGCGGAACGTATTTTCTTGGAAGTTAAGCGAGAGTTTGACAATGCCGATTGTCGGATTTTGCAGAGCATAACCAAAGCCGACAAAGACAGTTGCGGACAATTGATGATGGCCGACTTTCTCGCGCATTCGACTTACATTATGGAGAACAGATCGAGGAAGGCTGGCATTGATCGCACGCCGTCAAACGAGCCGATTCCGAAGGGCATGACGGGAGTAACTCATTTGCAATCGACGCCTGATGGTTTGGCTAACATCAAAGATTTCCTCGCTCAAGAAGTGCTGTTAAAATGCCCTAAGAACGCCCCTTCTCCGGAACGTTCCTCTTAGAGCGAATCTTCCTGAAGTATTCGGCCCAAGGTCTCTTTGTCTTCCGTCTCGACTTGTCCGCCGGTTTCAATAAACCGCTTCGATTGGTCTGGATCGTCGAGTTTTTGGCGCTGACTTGCGTGTCATAAGTTGGATCATATCTTCGAAGGATTGTTCCTTCTGTTTCGCTTACGGGCGAGACCCTACAAGGGGATGAAGCTGTGTTTACACAATTTAATACCGCTGAAGAACTTGCCGATCGCGTAATCGACGAGGCGCCAAAGAGCCGCAAGTGTCCCAATTTAACTGGCGGTCTTGTACGAGCAAGTGGCCACCCCGGCGATTGGAAGTTTGAATCAGTATGGGCCGGTGCTGGCGCATCAAGCGATTGTCGGCTCGAACTTATAGAAATAGAGGTCCGTTTAAAAAAACAGGGCTTTCGCCTGAAAACGCAATCGGCCCGGACCGCCATCTGAGCCGATTGAAAAATGCATGCTATTTCTTCTTGGCTTTCGCGACCCGCAACGCATAATCGTGCGCCACCTGGGCCGCGCAAATGGCCCTGATCGATTGAAAGAGCGTGCCGCCCTCATTGGCGAAATCCTTGCCGCAGGCGCCGACCTTGCGCTCGTAGCCGCGGCGCGCGCGGTCGCTCAGCGACGATAAGAAACCACCCTCGCATTTCTTGATCACGATCAGGCTTACAGAGACGTCGGCGCTCGAGCCCATCTGGCACGCCATGAGCAATTGCATCGCGGCGTCGCAGGTGGGCGCTTCGGTCACGCGCTCGCCGACCTTATCGAAGCCCGATACCGGGCAGTCCATCGCCAGCGCGGGCGCACCGGCGGATGCCAAAAGCCAAATGAACATGCCAAGAAAGGTACCAAGAGAAACAGCCAGAAGCGGTCTGCCGAACATTCAGGTCCCTCCCCACTTGCGCCGTTGCTGGCGCGCGCATTGCCAAAGCCGATCCGTCTGACCAACGGCCATTGCCGGACTGATTTTCAGCGTTTGGTGAAGTCGGAGACCCTTTTCATTGTTGCTTCTTCTTCGCCGCCGCCGTGGGCGGGCTTGGGCGCACATCACCCCACGGATCAGCGGGCTTTTCGGTCCCTGGAATGGTTTTGAGGCTTGATCGATAGGCGGCGTCGGCGGCTTTTTTCTCTTGTTCTTCTTTTGTCGGCGGAGTGTTGTTATCGGGCAGCGGCGCGACTTGAGCGTACACGCTCCCCGTCATGAGGGCGATCAGCGCTACCGCTTGGATGAATTTCCGCAGCACGTCCATGCAGCGAATTATGCCCCGCGTGGCTAAGGCCGCAAGCCCCAATAAGGCGCTGCCTTAATCAAACTGACGGCTCGCCAAGCGGGATTCTAGCTGCGGCGGGCGCGGTCATTCACTTCGCATAGCCCTGGGATCGCAGCCAATCGATCCGGCGGGTGCCTTGCAGCCACTCGTCGACTTCCGCTTTGGTTTTAAACCCTTTGATGTAGCGGATTTCGACGCCGGGACAGTGGGCCTCGATTTGCCAATCGTCCTGCGTGATGCGCTTGAGTTTGAACTCGACCCTGACTCGCGGAGCTTTGCCCATGATGCCGAGTATGCGCGTTCGACCGGGCTGGCAAGGTGTTGAGGCTTCCCTTTCGCAGTAATCCCCTACTCAAGCACCATCGGCGCGGCTCCCGCGCAGACCTGCCCCCAGCGAAGACCAATCCATTGGCCGCGGCAAAGCGTATAGTATGATGATCGCACTGGCTGGGCTGGGGCGACGATTCGGAACCCGACCGGCCAGGGTGTGTTGTCGCTGCGCTGTAGCAGTCTTGCTCTATCGGCAATCGCTTCACAATGTGGAGGAGGGTTTCATGCGAAAACTTACGATGACCTTAGCGACGGCGGCGCTCATGCTGGGAACCATGGCCATCGCGGCCAATGCGCAAACCCAGGCGCCGGGCGCGGCCGGTCTTCACAACCAAGCCCAAAACGCCACGCTGTTCAAACAGGCGGCGTGCCGCGGTTTCGGGCGGTGGTGCCCGCCGGGATTTGTGCGCCGTTGCGGCCCGTATCGCTGCTGGTGCGCTCCCTGCTGGTGAGCTGCCATCATTCAACACGACGACCGAGCGGGGCCGCCTTTGGGCGGCCTCGTTTTTTATGAGCCAGGCTACGGGTCCCGGGCTTGCGAACTAACGCAGCGTGCGCGGTGTTTATTCGGCTGGGGGTCACCGCAGCGCCAGGAGGCGGTCATGAGGCCTTCGTTCATTCTGCTGACAATTCTCGCCGGCTCGGCTGCGCTCGGCACACCCGCCGCGGCGCAAAATTATCCGTGGTGCGCGCAATATAGCGGCGACATGGCCGGCGCCATGAATTGCGGCTTCAGTACCTACGCGCAATGCATGGCCGACGTCAGCGGCGTCGGCGGATTCTGCATCGTCAATAACCGCTATGAACCGCCGGGGTCGGCAAGGCCGGCGCGCCGATATCATGCTCCGGAATAATCCCGACCGGGCTGTTGACGGGTATTCGCCGCCGGGGGCGCTGTTGATGCTGGCGATCGTTGCGGCCGCCACGACCGCCGCAGGCGGCGCGCGGGCGCAAAATTATCCATGGTGCTCGAATTTCGCCGACGGCGCCGGCACCAATTGCGGCTTTGCGACGGAACAGCAATGCCGGATCACGATTCAGGGCAGCGGCGGCTACTGCGACCACAACAATCTGTACAAGCCCACCGCCGCCGCGCCAGCGCGCCATGACGTGCTCAAACGCCGTCCCGGCAAGCATTCCTGACGGCGCGCGATGCTGCCGCGGCTTGAACACAAATCAGGCTTGGCGCGTTATCGAAACGAAAAGGAGAATGGTCATGAAGGCCGGACTACTACTATGCGGAGTTCTGATCGCCGCTGGCGCGCTCGGCACGCCCGCGCAGGCGCAAAATTATCCATGGTGCGCCTATTACGGCAATGGCAACGAAGGCACCAATTGCGGCTTCGTGAGCTTTGCGCAGTGCCAGGCCGACGTCAGCGGCATCGGCGGCTATTGCGAGCCGAACAACATGTACCATCCGCCGACCGGGCCGCATAAGCACCGCATCCGGCCTTGAAACGCCGGAGGTCAGGTCAGTTCGACGATCAAGCCGTCGCGAATGGTGACGCGGCGATCCATCTGCGCGGCGATGTCCATATTGTGGGTGGCGATGATGGCCGCCAGTCCCGAGGCGCGCACCAACTGATTGAGCGTGGAGAAGACATGATCGGCGGTGTGGACGTCGAGATTGCCGGTCGGCTCGTCGGCTAACAAAATGCGCGGCGCATTGGCGACAGCGCGGGCGATGGCGACGCGTTGCTGTTCGCCGCCGGACAGCTCGGCCGGCCGGTGCGTGAGCCGGTCCTTGAGTTCCAGATAGCTCAACAGTTCGCTCGCCCGCGCGCGCGCCTCGCGGCGCGACAGGCCGCGGATCATTTGCGGCAACACGACATTTTCGAGCGCCGAGAACTCCGGCAGCAAATGATGGAACTGATAGACGAAGCCGATTTCGGTGCGGCGGATCCGCGTGCGCGCAATGTCGGAGAGGTGCGTGGTCGAGCTGCCATCGATATAGACTTCCCCGGAATCGGGATGTTCGAGGAGGCCGGCGATGTGCAGCAGCGTCGATTTGCCGGCGCCGGACGGCCCGATCAGCGCCACCGATTGGCCGGCCCATACCGCGAGTTCGGCGCCGCGCAGCACGTCAAGGGTCGAATCGCCCTGGCGGAATTGCCGGCATAGGCCGTGCAGGAAAACGAGCGGCTGCTCGTCATTGTCGAGGATCGACGTGGCGGCCCCGGCTATCGTGGTGGTGTCATCCATTACGCCCGATCATTCATAGCGCAGCGCTTCGACCGGATCGAGCCGGGCCGCGCGCCATGACGGATAAAGCGTCGCCAAAAGCGACAGGCCGAGCGCCATGACCACGACCGCGGTGGTTTCCTTGACGTTCATGTGCGCCGGCAGCTGGGAGAGGAAATAAAGCTCCGGCGAGAACAGTTCGGTATTGGTCAGCCACGACAGGAAACGGCGGATGTCCTCGATATAGGCGCAGACGATCACGCCGATGAGGAAGCCGACGCCGGTGCCAACCACGCCGATCGAGGCCCCGGTGATGAGAAACACCCGCATGATGGCGCCTTGGGTGGCGCCCATGGTGCGCAGGATGGCGATGTCGCTGCCTTTGTCTTTGACCAGCATGATCAAGCCCGAGACGATGTTGAGCGCCGCCACCAGCACGATCAAAGTCAGGATCAGGAACATCACATTGCGCTCGACCTGAAGCGCGTTGAAGAACGTGGCGTTGCGCTGGCGCCAGTCGACCATATAGATCGGCCGCCCGGCGGCATCGGTGACGGCCTTGCGGAAGCTGTCGATACGGTCGGGATCGTCGGTATAGACCTCGATCGCGGTGACGTCGCCGGCGCGATTGAAATAAGCCTGCGCCTCGGTGAGCGGCATGAACACGAAGGCGGAATCGTATTCCGACATGCCGATCTCGAAGACGGCGGCGATCTTGTAGGCCTTGATGCGCGGCGTCGTGCCCATCGGCGTCACCGCGCCACGCGGCGCCACCAGCGTGAGATTGTCGCCGGCGCGCACCGAAAGCTGCTCGGCGAGCCGGGCGCCGATGGCGATGCCCTGCCCGTCGTCGAAGCCAGCGAGCGTGCCCTGCTTGATGTTCTTCGACACCTGCGTGAGCTTTGCGAGATCGGCACCGCGCATGCCGCGGACGACGACACCGGAGGCGTTGAACGGCGACGACGCCAGCGCCTGGCCCTCGACCAGGGGCGCGGCGAGATAGATGCCGGGAACCTTCGAAACGCGGTCGGCGACGGCGGCGTAATCGGTCAAAGGGGATTCCAGCGGCTGGATCAGAAGATGGCCGTTGAGCCCGAGGATCTTGGTCAAGAGTTCCTGGCGGAACCCGTTCATCACCGCCATGACGATAATCAGGGTGGCGACGCCGAGCATGATGCCGAGGAACGAGAACCCGGCGATGACCGAGATAAATCCCTCTTTGCGCCGCGCGCGCAGATAGCGCAGCGATAACATCCACTCATAGGCCGAAAACGGATGGGTGCCGGTCGAATCGGCCATTTATGTCAGGTCCCCGTGATCACCCCCAGTTTCACACGATTCTGGCGGTTTCAAGCCGCATGAATTCGCGTCAAACCGTCGCCGCGCACAGCTTCATGCAGTCAAGCGCGCGACGGCGTCACCCGCCGTCATGAGTTCCCGCTGCCCGTCGGCGCGCCGTTTCACCTCGACCTTGCCCTCGGCGAGACTGCGCGGCCCGACCATGATGTGCCAGGGAATACCGAGCAGATCGGCCGTGGCGAATTTCGCGCCGGGCCGCTCGTCAAGGTCGTGATAGAGGGCGTCGACGCCCTTGGCGTTGAGCGCGGCATAAAGCTCTTCGCAGGCCTTGTCGGTGTCGGCGCCGCCCTGTTTCAGGTTGAGGATCATGACCTTGAACGGTGCGACCGGCTCCGGCCAGACGATGCCGGCGTCGTCATGCGAGGCCTCGATGATGGCCGCCACCAGCCGGCTCGGCCCGATGCCGTAGGACCCCATATGCACCGGCCGTTCGACCCCATCGTGGCCGGTCACCACAGCCTTCATCGGCTCGGAATATTTGGTACCGAAATAAAAAATATGGCCGACCTCAATGCCACGCGCCGAGACACGTTTGTCGGGCGGCAGCGCCTCGAAGGCCGCCACCTCATGCTTCTCCGAGGTGGCCGCGTAGAGCGAGGTCCACTTATCCACAATAGACTGCAGGCGGCCGACATGGGTGAAGTCCACGTCCGGGCCGGGAACTTCGAAGCCGAGATAGTCGCGGTGGCAGAACACTTCGCTCTCGCCGGTGTCGGCGAGGATGATGAATTCGTGGGACAGGTTGCCGCCGATCGGTCCGCTTTCCGCGACCATCGGGATCGAGCGCAACCCCAGCCGGGCGAAGGTGCGCAGATAGGCGACGAACATCCGGTTATAGGCGTGCTTGGCGCCTTCGAAATCGAGGTCGAACGAATAGGCGTCCTTCATGAGGAACTCGCGCCCGCGCATCAGCCCGAAACGCGGCCGGACCTCGTCCCGGAACTTCCATTGGATGTGATAGAGGTTGAGCGGCAGGTCCTTGTAGGAACGTACATAAGCGCGGAAGATTTCGGTGATCATTTCCTCGTTGGTCGGGCCGTAGAGCATGTCCCGCTCGTGGCGGTCCTTGATACGCAGCATCTCCTTGCCATAGGCCTCGTAGCGTCCGCTCTCGCGCCACAGATCGGCGGATTGGATCGTCGGCATCAAAAGCTCGATGGCCCCGGAACGGTCCTGCTCCTCGCGCACGATGGCGCAAACCTTCTGCAACACCCGAAAGCCCAAAGGCAGGAAGGCATAAATGCCGGCCGCCTCCTGGCGGATCATGCCGGCGCGCAGCATCAGCCGGTGCGAGACGATCTCCGCCTCTTTCGGCGTCTCACGCAAAATCGGCATGAAGTAGCGGGAAAGGCGCATGAAATCTCATTGTGGCTGGGAAGGACGAGTGGCGCAGTGAAGCCGCAACGGCGGCGGAAATACAAGAGGCCGCTCAGGCGGCACCTCGGCGCGGGACGCCTTGCAAATTATTTTGTTCCGCGCGGTGGTAACATGATGACAACGGCAGCGAGATCGACTACCAATAAGCTGCGACCCGGTGACGCGGTCTTAACGTGGCATTTGGGGCTAGCGGTCCAAGTCTCGGGAGGATGACCCGCGAGCGTAAAGCATCGCCAGCCACGCGAGTAATGCGTATCAAAGAACTAAGCGTGGGGTATGGGTTTGACGAGGATTTTCGGCAGGGCGTTCGCCCTGCTTTTTCTTTTTCAGCGACCGCAAGCGCCTAGAATTCAACTCAGACAATTCATTTAAGATACTGAAACATATTCAGTATTTAGCATAATCAAAGCGGCCCATCAGATCGCTCAGCGTCACCAGATGCTGGCGATAGACCACAAAGCATCCCGCATAGATCACGACCGCCACGACCGTGGTCCACAGCAGTTTCCGCCCCAGCCGGAAATGGGTCGGCGCGCCTGGGTCGGTGCCCGGAGCCATCTCGCCGCCTTCATGCTGGCTACGTACCCCCCAGGGCAAAACGGCGAACAGGCTGACCCACCAGATCAGAAAGAACGCCGCCAGGGCCGTAGTGAAGGTCATCTCAGGCCTGTTCCAGTTCGACCAAAGTGCCGGAAAAGTCCTTCGGGTGCAGAAACAATACCGGCTTGCCGTGGGCGCCGGTCTTCGGCTCGCCGTCGCCCAGGACCCGCGCGCCGGCCGATTTGAGCGCGTCGCGGGTGGCGCGGATATCGTCCACTTCGTAGCAGATATGGTGCATGCCGCCGTCCGGATTGCGCTCGAGGAATTTGGCGATGGGCGAACCCTCGCCGAGCGGTTCGAGCAGCTCGATCTTGGTGTTCGGCAGTGTGATGAACACTGTGGTCACACCATGGTCGGGCTGGGGCACCGCAGTTGAGACATTTGCGCCCAGGATATCGCGATAGACCGCCGTTGCCTTGTCGAGGTCGCGCACCGCAATCGCGACGTGGTTGAGCCTGCCGATCATTTTGTCCAGTCTCCTTTCGCATCCCGGCGGGGCCATCTTACACCGCCGGCGCGCCGGCGCGCGCATTCATCAATGGACAGTCCGATGTCCGCAGCGTGTCTGCATCCTGGGGATGGTCTGACGCCGAACCCGATAACAGTAGCGCGGCGCATGGCTGGAGGTTAACGTTGGCACAGTGAAATTACTTTGAGATCGATTCACCGGCGACATACAGGAGACGGTCATGGCCAAGACAAAGAAGCGTGGTGCGACGCGTAAGAAAGCCGCCAAAGGCAAGAAAGCCAAGCCCGCACGCAAGAAGGCGATAAAGCGCGCCGCGCCCAAAAAGAAATCACGCAAGCCCGCGGCAAAAGTGACGTCGAAGAAAGCGCTGAAGAAAGCGCCGAAAAAGGCGCCGCGGCCACGCAAGCCCGTGATCGAAGATACGATCGTCGACGTGATCGATGAACCGGTGCCCGGCGTGATCCGGGTGACCGAATACGAAACGATTACAACGACGAACCCGACACCCGGATCCGACACGGACGAAGACTAGCCGATTGCTTGATTGCGATTCCGCGGCGGCAGTCGTTGCCGGTCCGGACTGCGGGCAGGTGTGCAGAGACGGAGGCTACACCGTCAGCACATGGACGTGACAGATCGGCTTCTTGTTCCAGCGCTCGGCGATGCGCCCGCGCACGGCGCGCCGCACCGCTTCGGCCACTGCGTCGGCATCGCGGCGGCGTGGCTTTGGCATCGAGTCGAAGGCTTCCTCCACCGCGTCGCGGGCGATTTCGCTCATCGCGACTCCGGCGGCATCGGTGTCCGGCAAACCGATCAGCTCGACTTCCGGATCGGCCACAAGAACACCTTTGTCGCTTAACGCCAAAGCGACCGTCACGATTCCGGAAAAGCTGAGGCGCCGGCGCGCTGCCACGGTGCGGGCCTCGGCACTGATGAGCAGCGAGCCGTCCTTGTAGAGCCGGCCCGACGGAACCTCGTCGACGACCTCCGGCCCATCCGGCGCCAACCGAACGAGGTCGCCGTTGCGACAGACTTGGACTTTCGGCACGCCGGCGCGCCGAGCGAGCTCGGCGTGCTCGGCCAAATGCAGTGCCTCGCCGTGGGCGGGGATAAGAATTTGCGGCCGTACCCAGCCGATCATATCGCGCAACTCGTCGCGCCGGGGGTGACCAGAGACGTGGACGAGGTGGGTGCGGTCGGTGATGACTTCGACGCCCTGCGTGACCAAGCCGTTAATAACCTCACCCACAGCCTTCTCGTTACCGGGGATCGCGCGCGACGAAAAGATAACGCGGTCGCCTTTGGCGAGGGTGACTTCCGGATGTTCGTCCCGCGCGATCCGCGACAACGCGGCGCGCGGTTCGCCCTGACTGCCGGTGCATAGCGCCAATACTTTGTCGGGCGGCAGGTAGCCGTAGCTCTCCGCGCTGCGAAAATCTTGTACGCCGTCGAGGTAACCGGTTTCGCGCGCGACCTGTGCAACCCGCTCCATCGCCCGGCCGACCAAAACGACCTCGCGTTCAGCGGCGCGGGCGGCGTCGGCGACCGCGCGCAAGCGGCCGACATGGGAGGCGAAAGTGGTCACCGCGACGCGGCGCGGTGCGGTGCGGATCAGCTCGGCCAGTGTCTTGGCGACGTCGGCCTCCGACGGCGAGCGCCCTTCCCGCACTGCATTCGTCGAGTCCCCGACAAGCGCCAGCACGCCTTGGTCGCCGAGCGCGGTCAGCTTGGCCGCGTCGGTCGGCGCGCCGATGGTCGGCGTCGGATCGATCTTCCAGTCTCCGGTATGCAGCACGACGCCCGCCGGCGTGCGGATGGCCAGCGCATTCGATTCCGGGATCGAGTGTGCGACATTGATGAAGTCGATCGCGAAGGCGCCGAGTTCGATGTGGCCGCCTACCGGCACGACTTTAACCGGAATTTGCGGTGCGCCCGGCTCGGCCGCGCGCTTCGCCTCGAACAGTGCCGCCGTGAACGGCGTGGCGTACAGCGGCACCTTGAGTCGCGGCCACAGATCGATCAGCGCCCCCAAGTGGTCCTCGTGGCCGTGAGTGAGCACCAGGCCGACGATGTTTTTGCGCTCTTCGATCAGATAGCTGATGTCCGGCAGGATCAGGTCGACGCCGGGCAACTGCTCCTCGGACGCAAACGACACGCCGCAATCGACGATAAGCCATTGCCGCCGCCGCGCATCGCCGAAGCCGTAGATCGAGAGGTTCATCCCGATCTCGCCGATGCCGCCCAGCGGCGCGAAGACGAGCTCGTTGTGTGCCATCACTCGGTCCGGCTCGGCACAAACCGGCCGCCGCGAAGCGCGAACGGAAACACGTCGCCCGCCGAGATTTTTTCGGTGCCGCCGCCGTGTGGTTCCAGAATAAGTCGGCCGAATCGATCGAGGCCGATGAAGCGGCCGTGCTTTTCGCCCAAGCCATTGCGCACCGTGATCTCCTCGCCGATGCCGTGCGCCGCGGAAAGCCAGTCACCGAGAATAGCAGAGAAATTTCCGCCGCGATCCCACTGCACCATGCGCCGGCACATCGTAGCCGACAGGCGTTGGAAAAGCCGCTCGGGAGCGATTGCGGCACCATGCGCGCTAAAATCGGTCGCCGGATAGGCCGTGTCCGAAGGATGGCTATTGCAATTGGCGCCGATGCCGACGACGACACGGAGGCTTTGGTCCGGCTCGACCTCGCCTTCGATCAGGATACCGGCGCACTTCCGGCCTGCCAGCAAAAGATCGTTCGGCCACTTGAAGAACAGAGATGGCGCGAGCGTTGGCGCCTCAGCCACAACGGCATCGCGCAGCGCCAGCGCTGCGACAAAGGCAAGTTCCGGCGCCCGTTCAGGCGGCGACGGGTCGCGCAGCAGCAAGCTCGCATAGAGATTGCCGGCCGGCGAAGCCCAGGAGCGATCCATCCGGCCGCGACCATGGGTTTGCTCGATTGCCGTGATCCACAGCGGCACGCGTTCGCCGCGCTGTCCGCGGACGCGGGCTTCCTTGTTGGTCGAGCCGACGGTGGCGAGGGCTTCATGCCGCACGCCCGCCTCGACCGCTATCGGGTCAAGCTGCATCAAAACAAGGAGTGCGCGGCCGCGCTCGCGACGCCGATCAGCGGCCCGGGATAGACGAAAAACAAGATGTTAAACAGGCCGCAGACCGCGAGCACCACGCGCAGCTCATAGGGCATGCTGTAGAAGCCTTCGGCGGGCTCGTCGAAATACATGGTCTTGACGATGGCGAGATAATAATAAGCGCCCACCACGCTGGCCAGCACGCCGATGACCGCAAGCACGTAGAGCCCGGCTTTGATGGCGGCGAGGAAGACGTAGAATTTGGCGAAGAAACCGGCGAGCGGCGGAATACCAGCCATCGAGAACAACAGCATTGCCAAGAAGAACGCCGTCGCCGGATGGGTGCGGGCGAGCCCGGCGAGCTGATCGATTGATTCCACCATGCCGCTGTGGCGCCGCATCGACAGGATGACGGCGAACACGCCGAGCGTCATGGTGATGTAAATCGCCATATAGACAAGCACCCCCTGGACCCCTTCGGGGGTGCCGGCGGCAAGCCCGATCAGCGCAAAACCCATGTGCCCGATCGAGGAATAGGCCATCAGGCGTTTGATATTGCGCTGGCCGATCGCTGCAAAGGCGCCGAGCGCCATTGAGGCGATGGAGACGAAGACCACGATCTGCTGCCATTCCGAGGTAATGCCGGGAAAGGCCATTACCGCAACGCGGACAAACATTGCGATGCCGGCCACTTTCGGCGCGGCGGCGAAAAACGCGGTGACCGGCGTCGGCGCGCCTTCATAAACGTCGGGCGTCCACATGTGGAACGGCACCGCCGAGACCTTGAAGCAGAATCCGGCGAACAGAAAGACGATACCGAAAATCAAGCCGATGCCGCCCGGGCCGCCCTGCCCGGCCGCATGCGCGATGCCGGCAAAGCTCACGGTCCCGGTAAAGCCATAGGTCAAAGACGCGCCATAGAGCAGCATCCCGGACGACAGCGCGCCGAGCACGAAATATTTCAGCCCGGCCTCGGTCGAGCGCAATAAATCACGGTTGCTGGCGGCGACCACATATAGCGGCAGGCTCATCAATTCGAGGCCGAGATAAAGCGCGATCAGATCCGCCGCCGATATCAGCATCATCATGCCGAGCGTCGACAACAGGATCAGTACCGAATATTCGAACCGCTGCTGTTGCGTGCGCTCGGCGTAATCGAGCGACATCGCGATCGCCGCGGCCGAGCCGAGCAGCGCCAGGATTTTCAAATACCGGGCAAAGTCGTCCACGATGAAGCTGCCGCCGAAGCCTGTCAGCTTTCCGGCTGGCAATAACACGAGAATAATCCCGGCAACCGCCAGCAGTGCGATGGCAGCATAGTCGATCATGCGCCCCGGCCGGCCGGTCTGGAAAACGCCCAGCATCAGCAGCGCGGCGGCGCCGATGCCGAGAACGATTTCCGGCAGCACCGGAACGAGCCTGGCGAGGTGGTCGGTGTCCATCGCTACCCTTGGTTTCCCTTGGCGTTACTTCGTCAACGCCGCCGTTTGCACGGCGCTGAGTGCATGATGGTAATTGTCGATCAAGGCCGTCACCGAGACCGAGGAAATATCGAGTACCGGCTTCGGATAGACACCAAAGAGGATAGTCAGGATGACAAGCGGCGCCAGGATCGTGATCTCGCGCCAGCCGATATCCTTGATGTTGAACAGGCTCGGCTTTTCCAGCTTGCCGAAAATGACCTTGCGGTAGAGCCAGAGTGCGTATGCCGCCGACAGGATGGTGCCGATCGTCGCCAGCGTCGCCACCCAGGTGTTGATGCGGAAGGTGCCGATCAGAGTGAGGAATTCGCCGACAAATCCCGACGTGCCCGGCAGGCCGACATTAGCCAGGGTGAATACCAGGAAGACGAAGGCGTAAAGCGGCATGCGGTTGACCAGCCCACCATAGGCGGCGATCTCGCGGGTATGCATGCGGTCATAGATGACGCCGACGCAGAGGAACAAGGCCGCGGAAACAATGCCGTGCGAGATCATCTGGAAAATACCACCGGCGACACCCTGCGCGGTCACCGCGAAGATGCCCATGGTGACGAAGCCCATATGCGCAACCGAGGAATAGGCGATCAGCTTTTTTACGTCCTCCTGCACCAGCGCCACCAGTGAGGTGTAGATGATGGCGATCACCGAGAGCGCGTAGATGAGCGGCGCCAGATGCTGGGTCGCTTCCGGAAACATCGGCAGCGAGAAACGCAGGAAACCGTAGCCCCCCATCTTTAGGAGAATTGCGGCAAGGATCACCGAGCCGGCGGTCGGCGCCTCGACATGCGCGTCAGGCAGCCAAGTGTGGACCGGCCACATCGGCATTTTCACGGCAAATGAGGCAAGGAAAGCGAACCACGCCCAAGTCTGCAGAGCGAGCGGGAACGGATGGTGCAGCAGCGTCGGGATATCGGTGGTGCCGGCCTGCCAGTACATCGCCATGATGGCGAGTAGCATCAGCACCGAGCCCAGCAGCGTGTAGAGAAAGAACTTGAAGCTGGCATAGACTCGGCGCGGGCCGCCCCACACTCCGATAATCAGGAACATCGGAATGAGGCCGCCTTCGAAGAACAGATAGAACAAGACGAGGTCGAGCGCGCAGAAGGTGCCGACCATCAGTGTCTCAAGCACCAGAAACGCGATCATATATTCGCGCACCCGGCTTTGGATCGAGGTCCAGCTCGCCAGGATCGAAATCGGCATCAGCGCCGTGGTCAGGATCACGAACGGCAGCGAAATGCCGTCGACGCCCATGGCATAGGTGATGGTGCCGCCGAGCCACGGCCGCTTCTCGAGAAACTGGAAATCCGCGGTCGACGGATCGAAGCGCCAGATCAGGATCAGCGAGATCGCAAATGTGATCAGCGTCGTCCACAGCGCCACCCAGCGCGCGTTGCGCACGCCGGCTTCGTCGTCGTGCAAGAACGCGATGAACAGTGCGCCGGCGAGCGGCAGGAAGGTGACGACGGAAAGGATTGGCCAGCTCGTCATCAGTGCGGCCCCGCGAACATGAACCAGGTAATGAACGCGGCGACGCCTATCAGCATGGCGAAGGCGTAGTGATAGAGATAGCCGGTCTGCAGCCGGACGACGTTCCGCGTCACGTCGAGCACCCAAGCGGAGACGCCGTCGGGCCCGAAGCCGTCAATGATAAAGCCGTCGCCGCCTTTCCAGAGTACGCGACCGAGCCAAAGCAGGGGGCGGACAAAGAGGAAATCGTAGATCTCGTCGAAGTACCATTTATTGAGCAGGAATTGGTAGAGCACCGGCTGGTCGCGCGCCAAAGCCACCGGCAGATCGGGCCGCCGGATATAGAATTGGTAGGCGACCAGAAACCCGCCGATCATCATCACCGTCGGCAACAACGACATGTAGAGGGGCAGCTTTTCGGCGTTTTCGAACAACGTTTCCGCGGTGCCGAGCTTGAGCGCGTCGCGGAAAAACTGCTCGGCGCCATGGCCGGTGAAAACCGACAGGAACGGCCAGCCGGCGGCGATCGAGCCGAAGGCCAGGGTCGCCAGTGGAATGAGCATCACTATCGGGCTTTCGTGCGCGGCCTCGTAATGATGGTGATCGTGCGGCTCGCCATGGAAAGTCTTGAAGATGAGCCGCCATGAATAGAACGAAGTCAGAGCGGCGGCCCCGACAGTCATGAGAAAGCCGTAAGAGGCCATCGGATTGGTACCCACGGCCGCGGCTTCGATGATCGCATCCTTGGAGAAATAACCGGCGGTCAAGGGGAAACCGGTCAATGCCAAGGTGCCGATCAGCATCACGGCGTAGGTGAAAGGAATTTTGCGCCACAGTCCGCCCATATGGCGGATGTCCTGCTCGTGATGCATCGCCAGGATGACCGAGCCCGAGCCGAGGAAGAGCAGCGCCTTGAAGAAGGCGTGGGTAAACAGATGAAACATCCCGACCGAATAGGCGCCCACCCCCATGGCGACGAACATGTAGCCGAGCTGCGAGCAGGTCGAATAAGCAATGATGCGCTTGATGTCGTTCTGCACGAGGCCGATGGTGGCCGCAAACATGCAGGTCGTCGCGCCGATGAAGGTGACGAAGGCCGAGGCGTCTTGCGATAACGAGAACAGAGGCGACAGCCGCGCCACCATAAACACGCCGGCGGTCACCATGGTCGCGGCGTGAATCAATGCCGAGACCGGCGTCGGTCCCTCCATCGCGTCGGGCAGCCAGGTGTGAAGCAGGAACTGCGCCGATTTGCCCATCGCGCCCATGAACAACAGAAGGCAGACGGCGGTGAGCGCGTTGACGTCCCAACTGAGGAAATGAAAGCTCTTGGCCGCCAGCGCCGGGGCCTGGGCGAAGATGGTGTCGAAGTCGATCGCGCCGGTGAGATAGAAGACGGCGAAGATTCCGAGCGAGAAGCCGAAATCGCCGACGCGGTTGACGATAAAAGCCTTGATCGCGGCGGCGTTCGCTTCCGGCTTATGGAACCAGAAGCCGATCAACAGATAGCTCGCCAGCCCGACGCCTTCCCAGCCGAAGAACAGCTGAATGAGATTGTCGGCCGTCACCAGCATCAACATGGCGAAGGTGAAGAACGACAGATAGCAGAAGAAGCGCGGCTTGTAGGGATCCTCGTCCATATAGCCGATGGAATAGATGTGAACGAGCGACGAGATGGTCGTCACCACCACCAGCATGACCACGGTCAAAGAATTGATGCGCAGCGCCCAATCGGAGTGTAAGTCGCCGAAGCTGACATAAGAGAATAGCGTGACACGCGCCTCGTGGCCCTCGATGCCGACGTCGAAGAAGGCGAACCAGGACAGCACGCAGGCGATCACCAAGAACGTGGAAGTAATAAGCATGGCGGGCAGCGAGCCGGCCGCGGAGGACTCCTGGGCTTCGTGCTCCTCAGCATGGGTATTGGAGAACGCCGCGTGCGCCCCATGCGGGTCGGGCGCCGCGTGCGGATGACCCTCCGGCACCAGTGGCGCCGCGTGGTCGTTGGTCGGCGGCGGCGGATCCTCGCCGGGATGGCGCTGCGCCGCACCGATCAGCGTGACGATGCCGGCGATGATGGCGCCAAGAAGCGGCAAGGCTACGATGGCTTCGTACATTGCTAGAGTCTGCCTTGTCCGAATTGAGTGGCGCCGCGAGCCGTCTTCGTTTGGCGCACGATCTTGTCCGAAAACCGGTATCCACTTTTCGGGATCATGCGCTAGCCCTTCATCAGATTGATATCCTCAACCGCGATCGAGCCGCGGTTGCGGTAATAGGCGACCAGAATCGCCAGCCCGATCGCGGCTTCCGCCGCCGCGACGGTGAGCACGATCAGAGCATAGACTTGGCCGACGATGTCGCCGAGGAAACTCGAAAACGCAACGAGATTGATGTTGACGGCCAGCAGGATGAGCTCGATCGACATCAGAATGACGATCACGTTCTTGCGGTTGAGGAAGATGCCGAAAATCCCGAGCGTGAACAGGATTGCCGCCACCGACAGATAATGGCCGAGCCCGATTGTCATGCTAGTCCCCGCGTCATGACACTAGCCCCTGGCCCGATTTCACTTTGACCACTTCGATTGCGGTTTTCGGGCCGCGCGCAACCTGATTGGCGATATTTTGTCGCCGCACGTTCGGCTTATGCTGGAGCGTCATCACGATCGCGCCGATCATGGCGACGAGAAGAATGACTCCCGCGGCTTCGAAATAATAAACGTAGCGCGTGTAGAGAACGAGGCCGAGCGCCTGCGTATTATTGATGGCGCTCGCCGACGGGATCGGCGCGGTGATGGCTTTGGCCACGTCCGGTCCGATGACCCAGGCGCCGAGCACGGCAAGAAGTTCGGCCAACATCACCGCGCCGACCAAGCCGCCGACCGGCAGGTAGCTGAGAAAGCCCTGACGCAATTCGGCAAAATCCACGTCCAGCATCATCACGACGAACAGGAACAGCACGGCGACAGCGCCGACGTAGACGACGATCAGGATCATCGCCAGAAACTCGGCGCCCAAAAGGACGAACAATCCGGCGGCGTTGACGAAAGCGAGGATGAGGAAGAGCACCGAATGGACGGGGTTCTTCGCCGTGACGACCATTACGGCGGACGCCACCGTGATGGCGGCAAAGAGATAAAAGAATATCGCGTTCAGGATCATTGGCGTCGTATCTCACCGATATGGCGCATCGAGTTCGATATTCTTCGCAATCTCGCGCTCCCAGCGATCGCCGTTCGCTAGTAGCCGCTCCTTGTCGTAATAAAGCTCCTCGCGCGTTTCGGTGGCGAATTCGAAATTCGGCCCCTCGACGATGGCGTCGACGGGGCAGGCCTCCTGGCACAGCCCGCAATAGATGCATTTGACCATGTCGATGTCATAGCGCGTGGTGCGCCGCGTGCCGTCGTTGCGCCGCGGGCCGGCTTCGATAGTGATCGCCTGCGCCGGGCAAATCGCCTCGCAGAGCTTGCAGGCGATGCAGCGCTCCTCGCCGTTCGGATAGCGGCGCAGCGCGTGTTCGCCGCGAAAGCGCGGCGACAGCGGACCCTTCTCGAACGGATAATTGAGCGTCGCCTTCGGTTTGAAGAAATAGCGCATCGACAGCACGAAGGCCTGCGCGAATTCTTTGAGAAAGAGCGAACGGGCGGCTTGATCGAGTTTCATATCAACCTCTCATGCCGCCCATTTGCCGCCGATCCAATAGCCGAGCGTGGCGAGGATCGCGATGTCGACGCCCAAGATCACCCGTCGGACGACCGAGAGCCTGTCCTCGAAAGCAGCACGCTGTTCGAGCGTCTGCGGGCCGCTTTGTGCGCGCAGTCGCCGCTCCACGACACGGACCGCCAGCACATAAGCGGCGACCGCAATGATCGTCCCGGCAAGACCGCCGAGCCAGGCCGGCAGCGAAAACTCCATGCCGTCCTCCCTTCATTGCGGCGCCCAGCCGGTCAATTGCAGCACGCCGGCCACGATCGCCACCATCGCCAGCGAAATCGGCAAGAACACTTTCCAGCCGAGCCGCATCAACTGATCGTAGCGATAGCGCGGCACGAACGCCTTCACCATCGCGAACATGAAGAAGACAAAGAACGCCTTGAGCACGAACCAGATGATACCCGGCACCCAGGTGAACGGCGGAACCAGCAGCGGCGGCAGCCAGCCGCCGAGGAACAGGATCGTCGCCATGGCGCACATCGTGCAGACCGCCACATACTCGCCGAGCATGAACATCATGTACGGCGTCGAGCCGTACTCGACCATGAAGCCGGCCACGAGTTCCGACTCCGCCTCGACCAGATCAAACGGCGGCCGATTGGTCTCGGCGAGCGCGGAAATGAAGAAGATGACGAGCATCGGGAACAGCGGCAGCCAATACCAGTTCAAGATCGACAGCCACGGCAGCCCGATCGCCGTCGCGAGTCCGTGATTTTGCTGCGCTTCGACGATGGCGGAGAGATTGAGCGAGCCGACGCACAGCAGCACGGTGATGATGACGAAACCGATCGACACCTCGTAGGACACCATTTGCGCAGCCGAGCGCAGCGCGGCAAGGAACGGATATTTGGAGTTCGACGCCCAGCCCGCCATGATCACGCCATACACGCCGAGCGACGAGATAGCGAAAATATAAAGAATACCGACGTTGATATTGGAGATGACCCAACCGGCATCGACGGGGATCACCGCCCAGGCGGCGAGCGCCAGCACGCAGGTCACGAGCGGCGCCAGCAGGAATACGCCCTTGTTGGCGCCCGCCGGGATCACCGGCTCCTTGAGTACGAATTTGAGCAGATCGGCGAAGGACTGGAACAGACCCCAGGGTCCGACCACGTTAGGGCCGCGCCTGATCTGCACCGCGGCCCAGATCTTGCGGTCGGCCAGAAGCACATAGGCGACGGCAATCAGCAGTACGACGAGGAGCAGCACGCTCTCCGCCACCATGATGATCAGCGGCCAGAGGTAACCGGACCAGAATGCGGCCATGGTCATGCGCTACTCCGCCGCCGTCATGGTCGCGCGCCCTTGCGCGATCGCCGAGCATTCCGCCATCACCGCCGAGCAGCGCGCGATCGGATTGGTGAAGTAAAAGTCGTCCACGCTGGAGCCAAACGACGCCCGGTCGGCTGTACCGCCGAGCGCGGCCAGCATTTGCAGCACCGCGCTGTCTGCCGGCGCCACCTGGCCGATCCGCGTGAGATGCGGGTGCGCCTTGAACAGCGCCTGCCGCAATGCCGCAAGCGAGTCATAGGGGAGCCGGTGTTCCAGCACGTCCGACAGCGCCCGCAAGATCGCCCAATCTTCGCGCGCATCGCCCGGCGGAAAGGAGGCACGCGTCGCCATCTGCACCCGGCCCTCGGTGTTGACGTAAGTCGCCGATTTTTCCGGATAGGCGGCGCCCGGCAGCACCACATCGGCGCGCATTGCGCCGCGGTCGCCGTGGGTGCCGATATAAACGACGAAGGCGCCTTGCGCGATGTCGATCTCGTCAACGCCGAGCAGGAACAAAACGTCGAGCGTGCCGAACGCCGCCATTTGCCGTGCGGACAACCCGCCCTGCCCCGGCACAAAGCCGAGATCGAGCGCGCCGACGCGCGAGGCGGCGCTGTGCAACAGGCAGAACCCGTTCCAGCCTTCCTTCATCGCGCCGAGGTCGAGCGCGGCTTTGGCCGCAAGCGACGCAATGGCGGCTCCGTCACCGCGCGTCAAAGCGCCGGCGCCAAGGAGCACCATCGGATGCTCCGCCTTGCGAAGCGTGTCGGCGAAGGTATGCCGCGCGACGGCGGCGAGCGTTTCAGGACCGGCGCCGAGATAATCGTAGGTGTAAGTGAGATCGGCCTTCGCCCCGATGACGCCGATCGGAAATTTTCCCGCGCGCCAGCGCTTGCGGATGCGCGCATTGAGGATGGCGGCTTCCTTGCGCGGATTGGATCCAACGATGAGCAACGCGTCGGCTGAATCGATTCCGGCAATGGTCGCATTGAACAAATAGCTGGCCCTACCCCACGCGGGATCGAGCGCCGCGCCGTCCTGCCGGCAATCGAGATTGCCGACGCCAAGCCGCGTCATCAAATCCTTTAGGGCAAAAATCTCCTCGACCGCGGCGAGATCGCCGACCATGGCGCCCATGCGCTTGGAATTGGCTTTGGCGACCTTGGCGGCGATGGCGTTGAACGCCTCGATCCAGGTCGCCGGGCGAAGCTTGCCGCTCTCGCGTACATACGGCTGATCGAGCCGCTGTGTGCGCAGACCGTCGACCACGTGCCGCGTCTTATCGGAAATCCATTCCTCGTTGATGTCATCATTGGTCCGCGGCAGGATGCGCATCACCTCACTGCCGCGGGTGTCGATGCGGATGGCGGAACCGAGCGCGTCCATGACGTCGATCAACTCGGTCTTGTTGAGCTCCCACGGCCGCGCCGCAAACGCATAGGGCTTCGAGGTCAGCGCGCCGACCGGACAGAGATCGACGACGTTGCCTTGCAGCTCCGACCGCATCGCCTGTTCCAGATAGCTCGTGATCTCCATGTCCTCGCCGCGACCGATGGCGCCGAGTTCGGGAACTCCGGCGACCTCGGCGGAGAAGCGCACGCAGCGGGTGCACTGGATGCAGCGGTTCATCGACGTCTTGACCAGCGCGCCCAGATATTTGTCCTCGACCGCGCGCTTATTCTCGCGGTAGCGGCTGGCGTCGACCCCGTAGGCCATCGACTGGTCCTGGAGATCGCATTCTCCGCCCTGGTCGCAGATCGGACAATCCAGCGGATGATTGATCAGCAGAAATTCCATCACGCCTTCGCGCGCCTTGCGCGTCATCGGCGAGCGGGTTTTGACCTCGGGCGGTTCGCCCTTCGGTCCCGGGCGGCAATCGCGCACACCCCAGGCGCAACTCGCCACCGGCTTCGGCGAGCCGACGAGCTCGACCAGGCACATGCGGCAATTGCCGGCAATCGACAGCCGCTCGTGGAAGCAGAAACGCGGAATCTCCGCGCCCGCCGCTTCGCACGCCTGCAGCAGCGTGTACTCCGGCGGGACGTCGATCTCTTTGCCGTCGACGATGAGCTTGGTCATCTTGGTTTCACGCCGCCTGTCCGTCGGGCGCGCAACGCGCCGTCTTCCACAATTGCGCCGATGGAGCGCTTTCCCAACCAAACGCATGGTCACTCGGACCACATGCGGCGAGATGTTCAAGCCGCTCCTTGGCCTCGGTCAGCGGCGGCCGGTGCCCGACCGGTACCCACCACATGACGAAATGCGGGCCGTTCATTTTGTCAAACCATTCCGGCCGACGTCCGTAGAAACGCTTATGGACGGTCTGCCACACGAACCGTTCCAGCGCTTCGACGCTTTCCCAGACCGACAGATTGACCGCCATCTGAGGATCGGGAAACGGCCGGAAACCGGTCGCGTTGCCGCTGTCGTCCTGCAGCCGCCAGATAAAACCTGCACTGCGATCGGCGATGCCGTTGATCAGCGCCAGATTGTTCATGAAATCCGCCATGCGCGGATCGTCGGTCGGATAAAGGAAGCGGCCGATATTAAGCTGGGCAAGGTGACGGATCGCATTCATCGTACCTACTCCGCCGCGACCGAGACCGGCTCGGGATGCGGGTTGGCGGTATATTGGTCGATGCGCCGCTCGATCTCCGGCCGGAAATGCCGTAGCAGGCCTTGCACCGGCCACGCCGCGCCGTCGCCGAAGGCGCAGATGGTGTGGCCTTCGATCTGCTTCGACACATCCCACAACATGTCGATCTCGCGCTTGGTAGCGTGACCGATCGCCATACGGTCAAGCAAGCGCCACATCCAGCCCATGCCCTCGCGGCACGGCGTACATTGGCCGCAACTTTCGTGGCGGTAGAAATAAGAAATACGAGCCATCGCTTTGACGATGTCGGCGGACTTGTCCATCACGATGACAGCGGCAGTGCCGAGCGCCGATTTCTTCTGCAGGCAGCCGTCGAAATCCATGAGCAGCGTATCGGCCTGATCGGGGCCCGCGGGAACGAGCGGCATCGATGAACCGCCGGGAATAACGGCGAGCAAATTCTCCCAGCCGCCGCGCACGCCGCCGGCGTGCCGCTCAATCAGCTCGCGCAGCGGAATCCCCATCGTCTCTTCGACATTGCACGGCCGCTCGACATGGCCTGAAATGCAATAGAGTTTGGTCCCGGTGTTATTCTGCCGGCCGATGCCTGCGAACCACGCCGCGCCGCGGCGCATGATGTCGGGGACCTGAGCAATGGTCTCGACGTTGTTGACCGTCGTCGGACAACCGTAGAGGCCCATATTGGCCGGGAACGGCGGCTTCAGCCGCGGCTGGCCCTTTTTACCTTCGAGACTTTCCAACAGCGCCGTTTCCTCGCCGCAGATGTAGGCGCCGGCGCCGTGATGCACGACGATATCGAAATCCCAGCCGTGAATGTTGTCCTTGCCGATCAGCTTCGCCTCATAGGCCTGATCGACCGCCGCCTGCAGCCGCTCGCGCTCGCGGATGAATTCGCCGCGGATATAGATGTAGCAATGGTTCGCGGCCATAGCGCAGCCGGCGATCAGGCAACCCTCGATGAGAAGATGCGGATCGTTCCGCATGACCTCGCGGTCCTTGCAGGTGCCCGGCTCCGATTCGTCGGCGTTGATGACCAGATAATGCGGCCGCTCCACCTGCTTCGGCATGAACGACCATTTGAGGCCGGTCGGAAACCCGGCGCCGCCGCGGCCGCGCTGGCCGGAGGCCTTGCACTCGTTGATGATCGCGTCGCGGCCTCGCTCGAGGATGGCCTTGGTGCCGTCCCAAGCGCCACGTGCGCGCGCGCCTTCGAGGCCCCAATCGCGCTGGCCGTAGAGATTTTTAAAAATGCGGTCCTTGTCGGCGAGCATCAGTTTCGTCTCGGATCGGTGGCGTCGGCGGCCGGCGGTTTCGGCATCGGTGCTTCGTGAACGTTGGCGGCGGCGCCCGGCTTTTTGGCTTCGTCGTCGGGCCGGTCGATCTGGCCTCCTGACTTCCCACTGGCTGCAAAAAGCGACGGATCGATCAGCGTGGTCGGTCCACCAATTGGCGCGGAATTGATGCGATCGATCTGCGGTCCGGGCTTCGGCGCGCGGCCGTTGGAAAAATCGTTGATGATGCGGGTGAAGATTTCCGGCGTCAGGTCCTCGTAATAATCGGCGTTGATTTGTACCATCGGAGCGTTGACGCAGGCGCCGAGGCATTCGACTTCGACCCAGGAAAACGCGCCGTCGGCCGTGACCTCGCCCTCGTGGCCGATCATGCGATGGCAGACTTTTTTGAGTTCTTCGGCGCCGCGTAGCATGCAGGGCGTCGTGCCGCAGAGCTGCACGTGATAGCGCCCGACCGGCGATAGATTGAACATGGTGTAGAAGGTCGCCACTTCCAGCACGCGGATTTTGGCCATGCCAAGCAAATCGGCGGTGGCCTCGATAGCCTTTTGCGGCAGCCAGCCGCCGCATTGCGCCTGCGCACGCCATAGGATCGGGATGACCGCGGATTGCTGGCGGCCTTCCGGATATTTTGCGATCCGCGCCTTCGCCCATTCGAGGTTCTCCGGTGTAAAAGCGAAGCTCGGCGGCTGTTTTTCGGCAAGGCGGCGGACGCTCATCGGTCAACCTCGCCGAATACGATGTCGATCGAGCCGAGGATCGCGGAAATGTCGGCCAGCATGTGGCCGCGACACAGAAACTCCATGGCCTGCAGATGCGCGAAACCGGGCGCGCGGATCTTGCACTTGTACGGTTTGTTGGTGCCGTCGGCGACCAGATAAACGCCAAACTCGCCCTTGGGCGCCTCGACCGCGGCATAAACTTCGCCAGCCGGCACCTTGAAACCCTCGGTGTAGAGTTTGAAGTGATGGATCAGCGACTCCATCGAGCGCTTCATCTCGCCGCGCCGCGGCGGCACGATCTTGTGGTCGTCCACGGTGACGCGGCCCTGCCCGTCCGGCGCGCGCAGCTTATCGATGCACTGCTTCATGATGCGGACGGACTGGCGCATCTCTTCCATGCGGATGCAATAGCGGTCGTAATTGTCGCCGTTCTTGCCGATCGGAATGTCGAATTCCATTTCGGCGTAGCATTCGTAGGGCTGCGCCTTGCGCAAATCCCACGCTGCGCCGGAGCCGCGCACCATGACGCCGGAGAAACCGCGGGCCCACGCGTCCTTGATGTCGACCACGCCGATGTCAACATTGCGCTGCTTGAAGATGCGGTTCTCGGTGAGCAATTCCTCGAGGTCGTCGCACACTTTGAGGAACGGATCGCAGAAAGCGGCAATGTCATCGATCAGCTTCGGCGGCAAATCCTGATGCACGCCGCCGACGCGGAAGTAAGCGGCATGCATGCGCGAGCCTGAGGCACGTTCGTAAAAGACCATCAGCTTCTCGCGTTCCTCGAAGCCCCACAGTGGCGGCGTGAGCGCACCGACGTCCATGGCCTGCGTGGTAACGTTAAGCAGATGCGACAGCAGGCGACCGATCTCGCAATAGAGCACGCGGATGATCTGGGCGCGGCGCGGCACGGTAAGGCCGAGCAGCTTTTCCGCCGCCAGGCAGAACGCGTGCTCCTGATTGATCGGCGCCACATAGTCGAGCCGATCGAAATACGGGATCGCCTGTAGATAGGTTTTTTGCTCGATCAGTTTCTCGGTGCCGCGGTGCAGCAAGCCGATATGCGGATCGACGCGTTCGACCACCTCGCCGTCAAGCTCGAGAAC
Source organism: uncultured Alphaproteobacteria bacterium (assembly GCA_963731805.1). Classification (GTDB taxonomy): domain Bacteria; phylum Pseudomonadota; class Alphaproteobacteria; order Rhizobiales; family Xanthobacteraceae; genus BOG-931. The sequence goes on along the minus strand of CAVSWY010000011.1, from coordinate 48,877 downwards.
AAGTCGCAACACCCCGTGGGCCGCCGGATGTTGCGGTCCAAAATTGATGGTGAAGTTGCGCGGCGCGGCTTCGGCCATCAGGCGAACTCCTTCACCTTCATGGCTTTCGCCGCCAAGCGTGCGTTGAACTTGTCCCACGTCACGACAAAGCGTTCGTGCCGGCCCTCGCCAATGAGGTCGACGCCGTCATGCGCCTTGACCTTGAAAGTGACACGCGGCCCGGCGACTTCGGTGCATTCGACGTCGACCGTCACCGTTTGCCCCGGCAAGGTCGCCGCAAGGTGACTGACATCGACATGCACGCCGAGACTGCCCTCGCCCGGATCGAGATGCTGGCCGAGAAGCTGAGTGCAGGTCCACTCCATCAAAATGATCATGTTGCCGGTGGCAAATACCTTCGGCATCGCGGCGATCTCGGGCGCTTCCGGATAGGTATAGGGAACGGTCTTGTTCTCCGGCACTTTGTAGGCAAAGCGGTGGGTGAGGCCGGGCTTGAGGGTCGTTTTCACGTCACGACCCCTTCTCAGGACTTTTGCCGCTCGATTTCTCGTCGCCCGGCAGCACGTAATCGGTGCCCTCCCACGGCGACAGAAAATCGAAATTGCGGAACTCCTGCGTCAGCCGCACCGGCTCGTAAACGACGCGCTTGAGCTCGTCATCGTAGCGCACCTCGACGAAACCGGTCAGCGGAAAATCCTTGCGCAGCGGATGGCCCTCGAAGCCGTAATCCGTGAGGATGCGCCGCATGTCGGGATGACCGGTAAAGACTATACCATACAAGTCGTAGGTCTCGCGCTCGAACCAGTCGGCGCCCGGAAACACTTCGATGATCGAGGGCACCGTGGTGGCCTCGTCGGTCTCCGCTTTGACCCGAATGCGCACGTTGTGCTTGGGCGACAGCAGGTGATAGACGACGTCGAAACGCCGTTCCCGGCTCGGCCAGTCGACGGCGGTCACGTCAATCAGGTTCCAGAACAAGCAGCGCGGGTCGTCGCGCAAGAAGCGCGTCACGGCCACGATGTCGGCCGCGCGGACGGACACGTTAAGTTCGTGGTGCGCGACCGCGTAACCCGTCACCGATGAGGCGAGCGCGTCAGCGATTGTTTTGCCGAGCGAGTCGAGCGTCTCGTCCATGTGCAGCGTTCGCTGGTTTAGCGTTCGATGGTTGAGGTACGGCGGATTTTCTTTTGCAAGAGCAAGACGCCGTATAACAAAGCTTCGGCGGTCGGCGGACAGCCCGGCACATAGATGTCGACTGGCACGATGCGGTCGCAGCCGCGCACTACCGAGTAGGAATAATGGTAGTAGCCGCCGCCATTGGCGCAGGAGCCCATCGAGATGACGTAACGCGGCTCCGGCATCTGGTCGTAGACCTTGCGCAGCGCCGGCGCCATTTTATTGGTCAGCGTGCCGGCGACGATCATCACGTCGGACTGCCGCGGCGAAGCGCGCGGCGCAAAGCCGAAGCGTTCGGCGTCGTAGCGCGGCATCGACATCTGCATCATCTCGACCGCGCAGCAGGCCAGCCCGAATGTCATCCACATCAGGGAACCGGTGCGCGCCCAGGCGATGAGATCGTCGGCGGCCGCGACCAGGAACCCCTTGTCGGCCAGCTCGCTGTTGACGTTCTGAAAGAAAGGATCATCCGTTGCGGCCGGTTTTCCGGCGCGGGGATCGACCAATCCTTGCCGCGGTGTGGCGAGCGTGGGTTCGCTCAATCCCATTCGAGCGCTCCCTTCTTCCACTCATAGATAAACCCGATCGTGAGCACCGCAAGGAACAGCATCATCGACCAGAAGCCGTAGACGCCGAGGTGACCGAACGCCACCGCCCACGGGAACAGGAAGCTGACTTCGAGGTCGAAAATGATGAAGAGGATCGCCACCAGATAAAAGCGCACGTCGAATTTCATGCGCGCATCGTCGAAGGCGTTAAAGCCGCACTCGTAGGCGGACAGCTTTTCCGGATTCGGCTCCTTGTAGGCGACGATGAAAGCTACGACCAACAGCGCAAGCCCGATGACGCCTGCGACGCCGACAAACACGATGAGCGGCAGATAGGCGAGTAGCAATTGAGTCAGTGATTGACTCATCGGGAACCCTTCCGATCGCCATCGAGGGACAAGCTCCCTCGGCGGAAACACAGTGTCGAGCGCGGCGCCGTTCCGCCTGCAATGCCGGTGCGCCGATTTGCCTCAAAATCAAGCGGATTTGCGCTGCCAGCGGAACTTTGCGACCCTTAGCGCAGTGCACAACAAGGTGCAAGGCAGGCCTGTGCGTGGCATGTGCGTTGACGGCAGCGTGACCGCCAATGCTACGATCCCGCGACGAAAATGCCGAGAAGGGATGACACGCCCGATGCCAAAATCGCTTTTTGGGTGGCGCGTTCGATTTTGCACATCTGCCGCGTTGATCTTGGCATTCGCGATTCTCCTTATGGGGCCGGCTGGCGCCGCGAGCTTTCCCGACCGTCCGATCAAGCTGATTGTGCCATTCGCGCCGGGCGGGCCGCCGGACGTGGCAGCGCGGATCATCGGCGATTGGTTGTCCACGCATCTCGGCCCGGTGGTGGTCGAAAATCACATCGGCGCCGGCGGCACGCTCGCCGCCCGCTTGGTCGCCGGCGCCCCGCCGGATGGTTACACGCTGATGGCTGCGACCTCGGGCGTGATTGCAATCAGTCCGCAGCTTTATAAAAACGCCGGCATCGATCCGGTCAAAGACTTCACCGCAGTAGCTCTGTTGTCGTCGACACCGCAAGTGCTCGCCGTCAACGCCGCGTTGCCCGTGCACAACGTCAAGGAGCTTGTCGCCTACGCCAAGGCCAATCCCGGCAAATTGAATTACGGAGCGGTCATCGGCACGCCGCCGCATCTCAGCGGCGAGATGTTCAAGCACCTGACCGGCACCGATATCGTGTTCGTGCCCTATAAGGGCGCTTCGCAGGCCACCACCGACGTGCTGACCGGACAGATGAACATGACCTTCGAAGGCGCAACCGGCATCATGCCCTATCTCAAGAGCGGCAAGCTGCGCGCGCTCGCCGTGACCAGTCCGCATCGCTTGTCGGAGCTTCCGGACGTGCCGACCATGATCGCAGCCGGCTACCCCGGCATGCCGCCCGATGCCTGGCAGGCGATTGTGGCTCCGGCAGGCATGTCGGCTGCCATCGTCGCCAGGATAAATGGCGTGGTGAATGAGGGCTTGGCGGATCCACAAGTGAAGAGCCGCATTACCGGGCTGGGCGGCGTTCCGCAGCCGATGTCGCCGAAGGACTTTGCGCTTTTCATCGCCGAACAAGTCAAACGCTGGGGAGAAATCATCCGCGTCACCGGCGTAAAACTGGAGTGAGGAAACATGCTGCTGAGCTACTCGCGCCGCGCTGCGCTGATCGCCTTGGCGAGTGCGGCCACGCTGTCGTTGGCTCGCGCCGCCACATATCCGTCGCGGCCGGTCAAGATCATCGTGCCGTTCGGCGCCGGCGGGCCGACCGATGTTTTCGTCCGCGAGCTTGCCGTCGAATTGCAGAAATCCTTGCACCAGTCGTTTGTCATCGAAAATCGTCCTGGCGCCGGCACCACGATCGGCACCGACTACGTCGCGAAATCGGCTCCCGACGGTTATACGCTGTTGATGGCGAGCAGCACCCAGACGGTGAACGAAACACTCTACAAGGATAAGCCATATCAGCTCTTGCGCGATCTCACTCCGATCGCCCCGCTTGAGGAGAATGGGCTCGTCCTGGTCGTTAGCCCGTCGGTGCCGGCCAAGAATCTTGGGGAGCTCTTGGCATTGGCGCGGGCGAAGCCGGGCACGCTCAATTTCGGTTCGTCCGGACCGGGCTCGAACTATCACATGGCCGCCGAGCTGTTAAAGAATCTCACCGGCATCGACATCGTGCACGTGCCGTATAAAGGCTCGACCGGCATGCGGGGCGACATCCTCAGCGGCCAAATCCAAATGCTGTTCGATTCGATTCCGACCATGGCGCCCTATATCAAGGCCGGCAAAGTGCGCGCGATGGGCACCAGTGGCACGGCGCGCTCCCCGATCTTGCCGGACTTGCCGACGATTGCCGAAGCCGGGGTGCCTGGATTTCAGTTCAGCCAATGGGTCGGCATCATGGCGCCCAAAGGAACGCCGGAGCTGATCGTCGATCTCTTGCACAATACCATCACCGGAATTTTGAGCCGGTCCGATATCAAGGAAGCCTGGGAGAAGCAGGGCGCCACGCCGATGGTGATGACGCAGCCCGAATTTGCGGCTTTCATGGCGGCCCAGGTCGCCAAATGGGCTAAGGTCATCAACGACAACCACATCACGCTGATCAATTAAGGTGCAAGCATGGACGAGATCACCAACCGCCCCGCCGCCCCCATTAAGGGCGAAGACCACTGGACGACCAAGGACGGCAACGTAAAACTGTTTCTGTTTGAAAAATGCGCCGGCGATCCGAAAGTCACCGCCGGCACGATTTTATTCGTGCATGGCTCGTCGATGGCGGCGCAGCCGACATTCGATCTTCGCGTCGAGGGCCGGCCGGATTCCTCGGCGATGGACTGGTTCGCCCGCCGCGGCTTCGACTGCTGGTCGGTCGACATGGAGGGCTACGGCCGCTCGACCAAGGATCGCGACAACAATGCACCGATCGCGCAGGGTGCCGACGATTGCTTTGCCGCCGCAAGCTATATCCAGAAGCTCCGCGGCAAGCGGCCGTTTCTGGTTTACGGCATTTCTTCGGGCGCATTGCGCGCCGCATTATTCGCTGAGCGTCACCCCGAGCTCGTCGCTCGGCTTGCGCTTGATGCCATGGTGTGGACCGGCGAAGGTTCGCCCACGCTTGCCGAGCGCAAGAAAAAGCTTCCCGAGTTCCGCGCCAAGAACCGCCGGCCGATCGACAAGGCGTTCATCCATTCGATCTTCGACCGCGATCATCCCGGCACTGCAGAGGAGAAAGTCATTGACGCTTTCGCCGATGCGGTGACCGCGCTCGACACTTCGGTGCCAACCGGAACTTATGTCGATATGTGCAGCAATCTGCCGGTGGTCGATCCGGAGAAAATCGCGGTGCCCACCCTGATCATGCGGGGCCAGTGGGACGGCATCGCCGGCTTCGACGACCTGCTCAAATTCTTCGCCAAGCTGCCGAACCCCGACAAGCACTTTGCGGTTATGCCGGGTATTTCGCACGCAAGCTTCCAGCAGAAGAATTATGCGCTGGTCTATCACATTCTGTGGAGCTTCTTCACCCAGCCCGCGCCGATCTATCGGGGGTGAAGCCTAGCCTGCAGGCGAAGGCCCGCCGACCGGCGTGGCGATGTTTTCGGAACCAGCGGCAGGATCGAATTTGGCCGGCGCGGCCACTTGCCTCGCGGTGCTTCGCCCTGCTCGCGGTCGAGCCCGCCACGGCCGCACATCGGGTTCGGCGTCATCAAATGCTCAATAGAGGGTATCCGGCGCCGCAGCGGCAGATCGCCTGCACGGTGCCGAGCTGCCGGCGGATCCCTGACGCTTGCACGCCGGTCGAAGGTAGAACGCCGAGCGGAATCCCCACCGGCTTTGACGTGATTATGTGCCCGCCGGGGGTTTGGCCGCTGAAGCAGAAAGTTGGAAAACTCTAGCGATTAGAAATATTTGGCGGGAGCGACGGGACTCGAACCCGCGACCTTCGGCGTGACAGGCCGACGCTCTAACCAACTGAGCTACGCCCCCGCGGGCGCCGACGGCACTTAAGGCGGAGCCGCCGCCAAGTCAAGGATTTGAGCCAAAAACGGCCATTTCCGGCCGCCTTATGCTCGCCACAGAACGCCCGCAGATAGCGCCGGCATGCCGAAAACATCGGTGGAATCGGCAAAACAAGCGTGGTCAGCCGGAGCCGAATCGTTTAACTGCTTCGCCGTGAGCGGCGCTTTTTTCACGCCACCACTTCATTGAGGAGGGACTAATGGCAACCAAAACAACCGCTACTACCGTGACATTGAAGCATCTCGCCGCGAGCCTTGCGGAGGATAACGAGCTTTCGAAGAAGCAGGCCGAAGCCATCCTCGGTGGTTTGGTTGGCAACATCGTCAAGCATTTGAAGAAGGGCGAGCGCATCCGCATCGGCGGTCTCGGCATTCTTCAAGTGCGCAAGCGCGCCGCGCGCATGGGCCGCAACCCCGCGACCGGCGAACCGATTCAGATCAAGGCCAGCAAGAAAGTCGCCTTCCGCGCCTCGAAAGAGCTCAAAGAGGCTATCTAATCGCCTCTCGTCATTAGGCCCGCGAAGCGCGGGTCGGTGCGCCGCTCATTGCCCGCTTGCCATCGCAATCGAAAAATTGCGTGGCAGCGGGCGATATTTTTTGTGACGTGCTGAGATGAAAATTCATGTCGGCTTGCCGAGCCGCAGTTCGCGCGCGGACTCGTCCGCCTACGGCACTTGGGCTCCGACGCGACAGCCTTTGCTGCGCTGCGCGAGCGAAGGGATGGTGGGCGGTGACGGACTCGAACCGCCGACATTCTGCGTGTAAAGCAGACGCTCTACCAACTGAGCTAACCGCCCTGCGCGAGATGTATCGCTGCACACCCGCCGCACGCAAGCGCGCCGATGCGCCAGTGCATTATGACGTCAATCTCGCCGCAAAAATTTAATGTGCGCCGAACGGCAAAAAAGTGTGGAATGAGAATCGAAGCCACAGAGCGGGCCGGATGCCCGAAGAGGGGGGTCATGCTTCGCGTATCTATCCTGACGATCGCTTTGACGCTTGCCGCCGGAACAGCAGCCTACGCTCAACAATTGCCGCCTCAGCCGCCGCCGGTGGCCGGAATGGGGATGGGCGAAGGGAACCCACAGGAGCGCGCCGCCTGTCATCCCGACGTGACCAAGTTCTGCCAGACCCAACTTGAGGTCAACCCGCAGGACGTGCTCGGCATCTTGGGTTGCCTGCAGGCCAATCGGACGAAGATCAGCCACGCTTGCGAACAGGTCTTGGCCAGCCACGGCCAGTGACGCCAAGCTGACGGTCCGGTAGGTCGCCGCTTTACGACGTTTCGTCGGCCTCGATCGGGTCGGCGGCGACGGCGGCCTCGGCATGGGCGACGTGCTCGGCAAGTCGCACCCAGGACTGCGCCAACGTCAGCCAAAGCGCTTTGTCCGTCTTGTCCTCCGATGAGCGTGCCATGACTACGCATTCTTCCGCGCAGCGGCGGTGGTCGATCACGGTTCCCATGAAACTCCCCTGACACAACGCAACTAAGTTCAATTCCAATCCGCCAGTGCGGCGTGGTCAGGATCGTTCAGGGGCAGAACCGGGGCGAAGACGCCTTCGGCGCCCTGGAATCGGCGTGGAACTCGGCTGTCCTCTTATTGCGCTCTCCGCATACCAAAATTATCGAATTAAAAAACATCTGAGGAGAATCACGCCTATTCAAAAAAATTATTGAGATAACCTGCTGTTGCCATGCAAACTGGTCCTAGCTGCACTGCAGCAAGATAATTTCGCATTGCACCATCGATGCCTATATTTTCCTCGTGATTCTGGCGTGCCTTCAAACCTTTACGCCGGAAAATGAGGAATAAAGCCATGTTCTCGTCTATTGTCCGCTACTTCAACACCTGGAAGCGCTACGGCGTGGCCGTTGATGAGCTTTCTCATCTCAGCGACCGTGAACTGGCCGACATCGGCATCACGCGCAGCGATATCCCCAGGATTGCGTGGGAGCAGTCGCGTTACACCGCTTGAGCCGATTTCGGTATCGAATCGGCATTGGCGCCCGGCTTCGGCCGGGCGCTGCCGTTTTGGGCAACGCTCTAGGAGGCCGGCTGCATGCCCTTGGCCTTGATGATCGGCAGCGCGCCTGGCCCGGCCAGGTATTTGACCAGGGCGCGAGCCGCCTCGACGTCCTTGGCCGACGCACCGACCCCGGCCGCATAGATCGTGAAATTCTGAATTTCCGCGGGCAGTGGCCCGACGAGCTTTACGCCGGCGACCGGCAAGATTTCGCTGATCTGGTGGACGCCAATCTCGGCTTCGCCATCGGCAACGTGATCGGCCACCGCGCCGCCATGGACCAATACTGCTTTGGCGTTGATTTGGTCTGCAATGCCAAGCCGCTCCAATAAACCTTCGATGTAAATCCCACTCGATCCGCCGGCCTTGGGATCGATGAAGGTGACCGATTTGGCGGCGAGCAGCGCGCGCTTAAATGCGTCGACCGTCGAGATATCCGGTGCCGGGGCGCCCGCGTTGACCATGACGCCAATTCCGGTTTTTGCGAGGTCGGCTCGCGTTCCGGGCGCGATCTTGCCCTCTTTGGCCAGAGCGTCGATTGCCGCCGGTGTCAAAATGGCGACGTCGAACGCTTCCTGACCGCTGCGGATCAAGGCCAGATGCTGCCCGACCGTGCGATAGGTGATGTCGAGCTTGGTTCCGGTGTCCTTTCGGTACTGCGCGGCGAGTGCATTGAGCACCTGCTTGAAGGCGCCGCCGCTGACGACCTTGATCTCGGCGGCTTGGGCGAGCTGCGACATCGCGAGCGACAGCGCGGTTGCGAGGACGGCCGGCAATATTTTCATCCAGTCCCCCTCACCGCTTGAACAAGCCCATCAGCTCAGCTTTGGCCAGCGTATTGAAATGCAGATTAAAGCCGACCACCGCCGCCGAGGTGTCGGGTTTGACGTCGAGCTTGTCGGTCTTCACGGCAAACACCGTGAACAAATAGCGATGCGGATGATCCCCCTCGGGCGGGCATGGACCGCCATAGCCGGGCGCGCCGAAATCGGTGCGCGTCTGCAAGGCGCCCGTCGGCGGCTTACCCGTCGCACTGCCGGCACCCTCGGCGAGCTCGGTCACATTCGCGGGGATGTTGACGATGAGCCAATGCCAGAAGCCCGAGCCGGTCGGCGCATCGGGATCGTAGCAGGTCACGGCGAAGCTCTTGGTGCCGTCCGGCGCGCCCGACCATTTCAAATGCGGCGACTTGTTACCGCCAGCGCAGCCAAAGCCAAAATCGGCCGACAGGATGAAATCCTTCGGCATGTAGTCGCCGTCCTTGAAACTGTTGCTCGTGACCGCGAACGCCATGTGTCATCTCCTTTGGGCGCCGTGTCCGCGCCACAGAAATGGGGGCAGAGCATCAACATAATCGGGCACGCGGGCGAGGAAAAGGTCGGCGCTGTCGCTTTTGCGCTGCGCGCGTGATAGCGCTGCGCAGATGCCGGTTTTAATGCTCAACGAAGCAACCGCCCTGCTGCCGGAGCGCGGCGCGCTCATCGGCCTCGATCTCGGCACGAAAACCATCGGCGTTGCCGCAAGCGATCCGGATCGGCGCATCGCGGCGCCGGTGGAAACAATAGCCCGCAAGCGATTCAATCTTGACGCGGCGCGCATTTTGGAGCTCGCCGCCGAACGCCGCACCGTCGGCATCGTGCTTGGTCTGCCGATCAATATGGACGGTACGGAAGGGCCGCGGGCGCAGTCGACGCGGGCCTTCGCCCGCAATCTGGCACGTCTGACGGAACTTCCGATCGCCTTATGGGATGAGCGGTTGTCGACCGCGGCCGTCGAACGGGCGCTGATTGCCGCCGATGCGAACCGGGCGAAGCGCAAGGCGGTCATTGATCAGCACGCGGCGGCCTACATCCTTCAGGGCGCGCTCGACCGGCTGGCGCGCCCGCAATCGGTTTGAGCCCTGTCACGTTTGCGGGAGTGCGCGCTGCAACAGCAATTCCATGGTAGCGGCATTGATCGTGGCCGTGCCGTAAACGGCATCATGTGGTGTCATCAGCCGTGTTCGGATGAATGCCTCGGCCACCGCCACAGGGGCACCCGCCTTCAAGGCCGACGCACAGCCCAGGAGAGCCAGTTTTCCGACTCCGGTGCGCGCGTCGGCCTCCTGCGTCTGGTCCATTTTTGCTCCTTCGGCGCCGGCATCGCGCGCCAATGCCGCCGCGACCTCGGCCTCCTCCTCTCCCTTGAGCGCGCGCAATACGTCGAGGCACATCACATTGCCGGAGCCTTCCCAGATCGCATTGACCGGCGCCTCGCGATAAAGCCGCGCCAGCATACCCTCCTCGACGTAACCGTTGCCGCCGAGACATTCCATCGCCTCGAAGATGAAGCCGGGCGCGCGCTTGCAGATCCAATATTTTGCCGCGGGCGTCATGACGCGGGCGTAAGCGGCTTCGCCAGGGTCGTCCGAAGCACGGTCAAGCGCGCGCGCGAGGCGAAACACCAAGGCGGTGGCCGCTTCGACCTCAAGCGCCATGTCGGCCAGTACCGCGCGCATCATCGGTTGATCGTAGAGCCTTTTGCCGAACACGTTGCGATGGCGACAATGATGCACGGCCTGAACGAGCGCCATGCGCATCAAGCCGGCTGAGGCGATGGCGCAATCGAACCGCGTCAACTGGACCATCTGCAGAATGGTGCGGATGCCGGCGCCCTCCTCGCCAACGCGCCAGGCGAATGCGTCCGTGAATTCGACCTCGCCCGAGGCGTTGGAGCGATTGCCGAGCTTGTCCTTCAGGCACTGGAAGCGCACCGCATTGATCGATCCGTCCAGGCGGAAGCGCGGCAGGAGAAAACAGCTCAGCCCGCCGGGCGCCTGCGCCAAAATCAGGAATGCGTCGCACATCGGCGCCGACAAGAACCATTTGTGGCCGACGATCGAATAGCCCTCGCCGTCCGGTGTCGCGACCGTGGTGTTGGCGCGCACGTCGGTTCCGCCCTGCTTTTCCGTCATTCCCATGCCGAGCGTCATGCCGGATTTATCCCGCCACGGCCGGAACAGCGGGTCGTAATTGCGTGTAACGACCTTGGGGATGACTTTTGCCGCCAGTTCCGGCTCTGCGGCGAGCGCCGCTAGTGCGGCCCGCGTCATGGTGATGGGGCAAAGGTGACCGGTTTCGACCTGCGCCGCGATGTAAAAGCGGGCCGCGCGTAGGACTTCGGCGGGCGCCGGCGCGGGCTGACCGGAGGGCGTCCAGGTCGAGGAATGCAGCCCGGCCGCGATGCTCTCGCGCATGAAACGGTGATAGGCCGGGTGAAACTCGATCGTATCGCTGCGATTGCCCTCGGCGTCAAAGCTATGAAGCTTCGGCGGATTTTCGTTGGCCTGCCGCGCCAGCGCGAACATGTCGGCGGTGCCCCATTGCTTGCCGAAGGCGGCAAGCGTGGATAACTCCGAAGCCGCACCGTTCGCTTTGACCGCGTCCTGCAACGGCACGTCGCTCGCGAACAAGTCGACATTCTCGTAGGGCGGCGACTGGTTGAATACCTCGTGCGTGTCAAAGCGGGAGCGGGCAGCCATCGCAACTCGCCTCTTTTGCGGCACCAATCGTAGCACGCTGGACCGTCGGCCGCGGTTTCCGGTGCATCACCTTAGCGCGCTGGCAAAGCGGGCTTGCTCCCACGCGCCAATTGGGCCTATAGCACCGCTTTAATGACCAAAGCCCCGCCGCCGACGCGTCACATTATTTCGATCAATGATCTGACCAATAAGGAGATCGAGACGATCTTTGAGGTCGCTCAGGGGTTTTTGAAGGAACTCGCCGACGAACACGTCTCCTACCGGATCGGTCGCTCCACCGATCTGGCGTCAAAATTCATCCTGGCGAGCCTGTTCTACGAACCGTCAACGCGTACACGCCTGTCTTTCGAAAGCGCCATGCTCCGGCTCGGGGGCGCCAATATCACCAGCGCCGATCCGGCAGTCAGCTCCGCCGCCAAGGGCGAAAGTCTGGCCGATACCATCCGCGTGATCGCCAATTACGCCGATATCGTCGTCATACGCCATCCACGTGATGGCGCGGCGCGGCTGGCGGCCGAATACGCGCAGATCCCGGTGATCAATGGCGGCGACGGAGCCCACGAGCACCCGACGCAGACACTGTGCGATCTTTTCACCCTGAAATCGAAAAAGAAGACGCTGAAAAACATGAAGGTCGCGATTTCCGGCGACCTCAAAGGCAGCCGCACCATCCATTCCTTCGTCTATGCGCTGGCCCGCTTCGGCGCCACCATCGACCCCCTGCCCGCTCCGGGCATGGAACTGCCGGCGCATGTCGATCGCCGGCTGCGCGAGGAATTTCACTGCCGCATGGTATCCAAGGATCCCGGTCAGTTGCCTGGTGGCTCGATCGACGCGCTCTATGTCACCGCGGACCAACCGCACCAGCTCTCGCTCATTCCCGATCCCGAAATCGACTACGGCTTGCTGGTGCAGCAGAAAACCGACGCAGTCTATGTCACGCGCTTCCAGAAAGAACGCTGGGCCGAGAAGGAGCGGCCGTATCCGAAGATCGACGCAAAATTCCTGGATCAGGCAAAATATTCGGAGGCGAGCGTGATGCACCCGCTGCCGCGCGTCAACGAGCTCGATGCCTCGTTCGACAGCGACCGCCGCGCCATTTATTTCCAGCAGGCCGCCTACGGCGTGCCGATCCGCATGGCGCTGATTTCATTGATGCTGCATCTGCACAGGAATAAATCGCTGCAAAAATTTCCCGGCGGTTTCGCCAAGCCGGAATATCCGGTCTATGCGCAGCCGATCGGCCTGGGCCTGCACTGCGACAATCCCAATTGCATCACCGCCGATCCCGCCGAACGCCAATACGCGGCCAACAAGTTCTACATCATCGAAGAGGACTCGCCGCGGCGCTGCATGTTGCGCTGCGTTTATTGTGAGAAAGACGTCGGCGAAGGCACCGACGCGCAATTCGTCGTAGCCGATACGACGCGAAAAACATTTTCACCAGGATTGGCAGCGCTCGCCGGCGCGTCCACAGACAAGCTCAAGCATGTCGTGATCTATCCGACGGACGCTGACGCTCGCGCCGCCGGTTTTGCGCCGCGCGAGGGCGGCAAAAAGGCCCGCGCAGTTTGACGCACCTTACGGTTGCAGCAAGCTCTCTTCGGTCTCTCGAATCCTGAGAATACTTACCGTGAAGTCGCGGTCCTATGCGGCGGTCCAACATAGGGAAACTCGGTGAGGAGATCGCTGTGGGCTCCCACCCCCTCCGTCGTTACCTTGCCGTTTGTGATAATGCTGAGGAAGTAGTCGAGGACATCGTCGGTAAGTGCCCGGCCATTGCTCGGATAGGACGCCGCGCGCGTGGGGTCGAAGCGCACGATGTCCGGCAACAGTGTTCCTGCGACACGCCGTGCTTCCTCCGAAGAATATCCACCTATGTGCTCCAATGAGTACGCAAAGACAGCGATGAAACGGGCGTCGTCCGTCGGTGCCGCGGCGAGGTAAGCATTTCTCTCTTCGCCGGGAAGGAACACAGCTTGCGAAGGCCGTGCGCCACGATCCGCCTGAACCCAGCTGCCGCTTGCGCCGTCCAGAGTTTGAGCCCAAAGGCCAACCTCTTTGGTCCCCAGCGCGGAGTGGGGGACTTCCAGCACAATGCTGCACACGTTTTTGTCGGTGAAGAAATCTTTGCCGGTGAACTGGAAGTTGTTCAAGGCGCCCTCCACGTCAAAGAAGAATGGATCACCACGCCAGCCGGCGAAAAAGCGGTGATCGCCGGCTTCCGTCACGTGTGCCTCCCGATCCAAAGAGACGGACGCTCCTTCGACGATGATCTGCCCTTCGTCGTCCGTCCCGACCGCTTGTGCGCCCTCAACGCGGCGCAGGATTGCGGTCTGCGCGCCGCCTGTGAACGGCGAGAAGCGTATGCGGTACGCAATATCGGCTACAGCATCGCCATTGGTATCAATTTTGATTTCGTACAACGCGTCAGAGGCGAAGGGATCCTGACGGGTCGGTCCCGGGGGATTGAAGCCTGAGGACGGATGCACGTTCATGATCAGGATCGACTTCCCTGCGCCGCCCGGCTTCGGGAAGACATACAGGTCGGTCAGGTCAAGACGGGCATCGCCGTGGGGAAAACTAACGTCGGGGCCGGAATAGTGGTGGGACATGGGTCAGTCTCCGCGCAGGCCACCGTTCTTATCCGTTGAAAAACGTATGAAGGTGAATCCGAGTATTCAATATCGTCGTCCTTACCGCGGGAGCAGCGCGCGCGAGCCAGGCACACGCTCGTAATTCGCGGTCGAAAAGAACCACTTAATCAATATCCGCCATTAGCGACAGTGCTAAGACAGATGCATTACTCCGGCTTCTCGCCGAGGATGGTAATTCGGCGCATCAGGCGCCGTTCGGTCGACGAGAAGTCGGTACGGGCGTGCAGCGTGCAGCGATTGTCCCACATCAGGATGTCGCCGATGCGCCAAACGTGTTCATAGATGAACTGCCGCTGCTCCTGGTGATCAAACAGGAGGTTGAGCAGTTCGTCACTCTCGGCCTGTGGCAGGCCTTCGATGGCGATGGTCATCAGCCGATTGACGTAGAGCGCTTTGCGCCCGGTCGCCGGATGGGTGCGGACTACGGGATGCGCGTATTGCGGCACGCCTTCACGAAGCCGCGTGCCCCGGATGGTCGAGGCATTTTCGTAGTCATAGGCGTTGACCGCTTTGCGGCCGTCAATCCGGTGCTTGATCTCGGCAGGAAGCGTCTCGTAAGCCAGATAGGCGTTGGCGAACAGCGTATTGCCGCCGACACTCGGCACTTCCATGGCGTAGAGCATCGAGGCCGCAGCCGGCTGCTCGATGTAGCACTGATCGGTATGGAAATGCATTTCGCCGTCCGGAAGCGCGCCGATCGGCTTGCCGTCCTTACGGATGTTGGAGATCAGCATCACCGCGGGATGCTTGCCGGTGTTGTTCACGTTGATGGTTCTCGCCGGCGGGCCAAAACACTCGGCGAAGCGGACCTGGTCCTCCTCGGTCAAGGTCTGGTCGCGCAACAGCAGGATGAGCCCCTCGTACCAGGCTTGCCGCAATCGCGCGATCATCGGCGCCGGCAATGGGTCACGCAGGTCGACGTCCAGAATTTCCAGGCCAAGTGCGGCGGACAACGGCCTTGTCGTAAGCGACGGCACCGCCGCTTTGTTGCTGCACTCGGAAAAGACGGCCTCCCGCCCGCTCGACCGTGGCGTCGTCATGTTCCCTCCGGCTCGCTTTTACCCAGTCGCGCTTCACCGACGGGTTGTTGGGCGGAATTGATACTGCGGAACGGGCACTGACGCCAATATCGCAAAAGCGAGAAGGAATGCGCCCGCCCGCGCTTGTAACGTCACGCCATAAGTCAATTCGCTCTGTTTTCGCGTTCCGGCTTCGGGCAATATCCGCCGCCATGCTGCATCCCATCGAAGACATCGCGGCCTTCCTCTTCGGCTATCTGTGCGGCTCCATTCCGTTCGGCGTGCTGATCACCCGGATCGCCGGCGCGCCCGACGTGCGCTCCATCGGCTCGGGTAATATCGGTGCCACCAACGTCTTGCGCACCGGCCGCAAGGGCCTCGCCGCGGCGACGCTGTTGGGCGACATGCTCAAGGGGACTGCCGCTGTCGTGATTATCACTGTCGTATTCGGGCGCGAAACCGCGATCGCTGCCGCGCTTGGCGCCTTTCTCGGCCACCTGTTTCCGGTCTGGCTCGGCTTTAAGGGGGGTAAGGGCGTGGCGACGTTTATCGGGCTTCTGCTCGGCTTCGGCGCCTGGATTGCACTCGCGGGCTTCGGGGTTCTATGGCTCGCCGTCGCGGCGGTGACCCGCTATTCGTCGCTCGCGGCGCTCATCGCCAGCGCGGCGACGCCCGCCGTGCTGTGGTGGAGCGGCAATCTGCCGGAAGCGGAACTGTTTCTGCTGCTTGCGGTGCTGCTTTGGATCATGCACCGCGGCAATATCGCCCGCCTCGTCGCCGGCACCGAAAGCAAGATCGGCAATAAATCGGCGCGGTAACTACTCGGCGGCAGCGGCCGCCGCTGCACGGACCGGCGCACCGTGGGTGTGCGGAATCTTATCGGCAAAGACCTCGACGAAGTGATCGGTTTCGCCGACGCCGGTATGCGGCTGCAAGGCCTCGTCGGTATAGGCACCCGCCGTCGGATCCGCGACCACGCGCTTCATGATGCGGCGATAGCGCCAGACTAGCCGCAGCCACTGCGCGCTGGTTTTGAGAAAATCGAGCGCCCGCCAGGGATAGAACACCAGTGGATTGACGATCGGCATGCCGGAGCGGCGCTGCTTACGCAATTTGCGGCGCAAAAATCCGAACTGCAGCGGATGCACGCCCTCGATCCGCGCCGCGCCGGAGAAGATGGTCAGCGAATCCAATAGCTTCGTGCGGTTGATGCCCGAGGCGATGCAACGGCGCATGATCGTTTCGACGTGTTCGTCGGTGTAGTAACGCTTCCACGCGTCGGCATAAACCTGCGACCAGGTTTCATTCGACATCAGCGGATGCGCGGTGCAGGCGTGTTCGAGATCGTATTTGTTCAGGTCGGGGTCCATCGCCACCCCGCGCATGTACAAATTCTTGTGGTCCTCCGAGCCTGGCAGCGGCGTCAGGTAGAAGAACTCGAGAACATCGACCGGCAATTCCTTCTTGATGATCTCGATGTCGCGCGCGATCGTTTCCGGCGTATCGGTCGGAAAGCCCAAAATATAGCCGGCATAGGTCATGACCTTTTGCTTACGCCAGGCCAGCAGCATTTCCCGATATTCCCAGATCTTGTTTTGGCGCTTCTTGGCGCCCATCAAAGATTCCGGATTGATGTTTTCCAGCCCCAGGAAGATTGCGGTACAGCCGGCGCGCGCCGCCTTTTCGATGAAATTCGGGATGCGGTGGCAAAGCGTGTCGACCTGCAGCAGAAGCCGGATATTGAACTTGTGCGTCTCGCGCAGCTCGATCAGCCGGTCGAGGATCGGTTCCCAGTTGCGGTTGCGCGCAAAATTGTCGTCGGTGATGAAAAACCGCGTGATGTTCTGCGCCGCGTTCGCCCGCACGATGGCCTCGACATCGTCCGGCGTGCGGTAACGCGATTTGCGGCCCTGCACGTTGATGATGGTGCAGAAGCTGCACTGGAACGGACAGCCGCGGCCGGCATCGAAGCTCGAATAATGGCCGGCGACCCGCGTCACCACATGGCGCGGCAGGATCGGATAAACCGCGGCCGCCATCTCGGGCATATCGTTGAGATAATTGTAGATCGGCTTGGCGTTGCCGCCGGCGATGTCGCGCAGCACCTCGGCCATGCGGCCCTCGGCCTCGCCGGCGAACAGATGAACGCCAAGGTCGAGCGCTTCCTGAAGTTCCGCGGGCAGCTTCGGCAACATCGAGAGGCAGCCGGACAAGTGGAAGCCGCCCATGACGACGGTAAGGCCGTGGGCGCGGAACTCGCGGGCGAGGTCGAGCGCCCGCGGAAACTGGTTCGATTGCACGCCAATCAGGCCAACCATGCCGGCGCCGGCGGCATGGATGCGTTTGGCGACGCCGGCGACGTCAACGATGGTATTGCATTCGTCGAAGGCCTCGACTTCGATATCGACGTCGGGCCCGAGCGCGCGGTTTTGCGCGCACTCCACGATCAGTCCGTGGACGCTCGCCAGGCTGTTCGAGGGGATCAGCGAACGCAGCCACTGGATGACATAGCCGTCCCGGTCGTAATGCGACGGCTTGATCAGGGCGACGTGAAAGGTGCGCTTGGCTGGCGTTTGCTGCGTCGAGGTCTTGCGCGTCAAATTGCCGTGCAACGGATACCCCCGGAATGGAACGACGACCCCAGCGGCCTTGCGGCAGCAAGTGGCAACTCTGCGGCTTCGCCGGCCGCTTTGCAACAATTACCTTGGTTCCAATTCCTGGACGGACCCCCGCTTGGCATCTCGGACGTTTTCCGCTTCAACGCGGCCCCGAAGATGCGCGCTATTTGGCGCGTTCCTGGAGGCCTTCGGCGAGTTTCACCAAGGACAAGCGCAGCTTCTCGTCGGTGATCCCGGCAAACGCCTTGAGTAACCTGGCCGCATGCGGCAAGGAGGTGATCTCGGTCAGCGGATCCTGGCCTGCATGATCGCTTTCCGGCTCGGCAAAGAGCGCTCCGACCCCAACGCCGAGAACGGTCGCGACTTTCTTTAGCCGGCTGCTTCCGATGCGGTTCGTACCACGCTCGTATTTCTGGATCTGTTGGAACGTGACGCCGACTTTTTCGCCGAGCGTCGTTTGCGACATCCCCAGGCTCAGCCGGTAGGCGCGCACCCGTCGTCCCACCAATACGTCAACGGGTTCAATCCGCTTCGCCATAAACTGCGACCCCGATAAGGCCGGCGCCGTCGATGTGTCTCGTTCAAGCATGAGTACGCATCCTCCAGCCCGGTTCGACCCTAGGCATTTGGCGGGAGGCGTCCAATTCTGAATTTCTATGGGGGGGCCGCCGAACGAGATAGCTCCGCGGCAGGAGCAACCAGCGACACGCCCCGCCAGATCCCCTTGTCGCACAATTCGTAGATCAGGGACTTCAGTGTCAGTGCCACGGCTTCGATCGCGGGACTACGTTGGCCAATATCGCAAAAGCACAGCGCTGCGGGCCTGGCCAGCTTTTCGTCGGTAATACGCCGGAAATTGAGCGATAGCTCCCGATCGCCGTCGTAGAGCGCGCTCCACGGCAGTATGGCGTTACCGAAGCCGGAGGCTACGGCGCGGCGAAATGTGTTCAAGGAATTGATTTCGCCGATCGGCGTGACCGTCAACCCGAATTTGTTGAACAGCTCCTGTGCTACGCGCTGGCTGCCGCTGCCAGGGCCCGGCACCACCAAGGGCCATCGCGCTACATCGGCCATCCGGATGGGTGACGGATCCGGGTCCGCAGTCACATAAAACAGTTCTTCCAGCAATAGCGGTTCGACGGCGAGGCCGCGCTCAGGCTGGCCGGTAAACAGCACGGCGATGTCGAGACGTCCATTGATCAGTCGCTCCCGCAACAGTGCACTGTTGCCGTCGGTGATGTGGAGCAATATCTGCGGAAATAATTTTTGAACACGGGCGAATAATTCGTAGCCGACAAGGTTCGTCCATGCGACGGGAAATCCGATCGATACACGGCCGGAAGGCACAGTAAGCGCGTTGGTGACGTCTTGCTTGGCGAAGTCGAGATGCCGCAGGATCGCCTCGGAGTGGCGATACAAAACGCTTCCGGCTTCGGTAAGTTGGATGCCCTTGGGGCCGCGGGTGACTAATTGCCGCTCCAACTCGGACTCAAGGCTGGCGAGATGATGACTGATCGCGGACTGCGCGACATGCAATTGATCCGCGGCGCGCGACAGACTGCCGGCCTGGACAATCCCGACGAAGTAACGAAGCTGACGCAGGTCCATGATCGTCCGTTGTCACTTCGGAAGCAGGCCGCAGCCAGGCACCCAATTCTCCTTAGTTCTGGTCGCGCGACCTCTTTTCCTAGTTCACTGTCCTTGTCCAAACTTAAGTATAAGTTACTCACAGTACACGCTTTCCGAGCATCGACAAAGCACGACCGGGGAGATTTGATCGTACAGGCGCAGTTGGAGGCCGAAACCGATGGCACAAGGGCGATCTGTCGTTGGATTCATTGGGCTTGGTGCGATTGGCAGCCCGATGGCCGAACGGCTTGTTCAAGCCGGCGAGGATGTGGTCGTTTACAATCGCACGATCAGTAAGACGGCACGGTTTCGGGGCCGAGCCAAAATCGCGGCCTCCCCGGCGATGACGGCGGACGCCGCCGACACCGTCTTCGTTTGCGTAACGACGGCGGAGTTCTACCGCGATGTCGTGCTCGGGCCGCTCGGAATTGTTCACGGTAGCCGCGCCAAAACCTACGTCCATATCGGAACCAATGAAGCTGCCTTCGTCGAAGAACTCGCGGCACAGCTTTATGCCCGCGGCATCCTTACGCTCGACGCCCCAATGACGGGCGGAGTTGAAAGTGCGGCCAATGG
Source organism: uncultured Alphaproteobacteria bacterium (assembly GCA_963731805.1). GTDB lineage: Bacteria > Pseudomonadota > Alphaproteobacteria > Rhizobiales > Xanthobacteraceae > BOG-931. The sequence continues at coordinate 29,090 of CAVSWY010000011.1, read as the reverse complement.
TACGCTCACCGTCATGGCCTCGGGTCCGCACGAGGCGTTCAGCCGAGTCGAGCCATTCCTCAAGCACTACGCCAAGAAGATCATGTTCCTCGGCGAGCGGATCGGCGCGGCGCAGGTAATGAAGCTCGTCAACAATGTGATCTCGGCGGGCAACCTCGCGGTCGCCTGCGAAGCCTTGGTGCTGGGCCGAAAGTCCGGCCTCGATCTCGCCGTCATGCTGGAAGTCATCAACAACGGCAGCGGGCAAAGCAACGCGACATTGACCAAAATACCGGCGCATATTCTGACCCGTAAATTCAGCTACGGCGCCACGCTCGGGCCGGCAATCACGATCCTCGAGGCCTTGGCCATCGAAGGCAAGCTTCACGACGTACCCGTTCCGCTGGCCGGGGCGATCATAGCCTCGTTGCGCGCGGCCGCAGCCGAAGAAGGCGGCACGGCGGACGTGACGAGAATTATTCGTCCCATGGAGCGCGCCGCCGGCGTGACGGTCGTTGCCGCTAGGGTCCGGACTTAATTGATCCACCAAGTGAGGGCGGCTGCCAAGTGGATGGCAGAAAGATAAATGTCGGCTCGTTTGTCATAGCGCGTTGCGATGCGCCTGAAGTCCTTGAGTTGGCAGAACATGCGTTCGATGAGATTGCGCAGCTTGTAGGCCTTCGGATCGTAGGAATGCGGATGCTTGCGGGTCGGGTTTGGCGGGATGACAGCTTTGACCCGGCGTTCTGCGAGCCAGTCGCGCAGGCTTCTTGCGTCGTAGGCGCGATCGGCCAGCAGGCGACGAGGCAACCGGGCGGTGGCCAAGAGTTCTTGGGCGCCAGCGAGATCGTGGCTGTTACCGGGTGTGATCAAGAATGAGAGTGGCCGTCCCTGATCGTCAGTCAACGCATGGATTTTGGTCGTGCGGCCGCCGCGCGAGCGACCGATCGCGTGCTGGAAGGCCCCCCTTTTGCGCCCGCAGCCGAGCGATGCGCCTTGATGTGTGTGCTGTCGATCGACATCGTCCCCACCATGCCGGTCGACCCCGTCAGCGCGTAGAAAATATCGCCCCAGATGCCCTGTCGGCTCCAACGGTTGAAGCGATTGTAGACCGTCGTGTAGGGGCCGTAGTCCGTTGGGCAATCCCGCCAACGCGCGCCCGAGCGCAGCATGTGCATGATCCCGCTGATAACGCGCCGATCATCGACACGATGGGCTCCACGCCGACCCTGCGGCAAGAGGGGTTTAATCCGCTTCCACTGCGCATCATCCAGCCAATAGAGTTGCTTCCTCATCAAGGCCTCCTCGATTCGGAAACCTTAAATCACAACTCACGCCGCGCTGGAATCCTTATTGAGTACAGACCCTAGCGCGGGTGATGACGCATCCAACACGGGCGAGGCTGCAATGGCAGATGCGGACCTGCCGTCATTGCCGAGAACGGCGCAAAGAGGATGAGAGATGGCTTGCCGCGTCATGCTGTCCGCCGTTTTGCTGGGAAGCCTAGTATTCGCTGCGCACGCGGCATCGGAGCAAAACTGGCCGGGCACAACGCCGCTTAGATTTGAAGTGAACGCGGCAGCCGGCGGACTAATCGACTTCGTACCGCGCGAACTGTCGGACTACCTCGCCACTTCGATAGGAGTACCGGTGGTCGTGGAAGATCGGCCCGGCGCCGGCGGCAATATCGGCGCCGGCATCGTGGCAAAGGCAGAACCTGATGGGCACACCCTGTTGGTCACCGGTTCAAACCAAGCCGTCAACCCGACACTGTTGCCCAACCCGGGTTTCGACTACGAACGCGATCTCGCGCCGGTATCGATGGTGTTGCGGGCGAAAATGCTGCTTGTTGCGGCACCGGCTTTCCCGGCCAAAAACATCGCCGACGTCATTGCGATCGCAAAGCAAAGGCCGAACTCCGTCAGCATCGCGATCTCGTCGATCGGCACTCCCAATCACCTGGGAGCGGAGATGCTTGCCCAATATGGCAACATCGATCTCATCTTCGTGCCCTATGACGGCATCGCCAAGTCGATCCCCGACCTGATGGCGAGCCGGGTGGATTTGGCCGTCGGCGCGATATCGTCGCTGTTACCTCTGGTCCGAAGCGGCGCGCTCAAGGCGCTGGCGGTGACATCGCCGCAGCGTTCGTCGCTTGCTCCCGATATCCCGACATCCGCGGAGGCGGGATTGCCCGACCTGCGGATCGATGGCTGGATTTGCATCATGGCCACCGGTGGTACGCCGCCACCCATTGTCGCACGGCTGGATCAGGCAATCGCCAAAGCCGCCGCGCTGCCGCAGGTGCACGATGCCTTCGCCAAGCAGGGCATTGAAGACTTCCACATGGGGCCGCAAGATCTTGGCAAGTTTCTTCAAGCCGAGGCCGCCCGTTACAGCAGTCTGCTTAAGCATTCGCGCGTGACGGCCACTTCGCGGTAAGGAGCCTGTACCGTCGATCACTGGATTCCTGGCGACTGACGCGGAACGCTCGCACTACTGCGTTTCCGTGGGCACCATTGCGCGCGACGGCTCTGCCACAGGAGCGATCAACGAGACGCCTTGCCAAGTTCCATTCTCGACAAGCTCGCAGACAAGAGATTTTAGCGTCAGCGCGACGGCCTCGATTGCAGGGCTGCGCTGTCCCACCTCGGGGAAGCAGAGTGCAACCGCCTGCGCCAGTTTCGCGTCAGCAAAGCGCCGGTGATTGAGTCTTTTTGTTCGTTCGCCCTCATAAAGCGCAGACCATGGCAGGATTAAATCACCGATGCCGGAGGCAATAGCGCGGCAAAGCGTTCCCACTCCATCGATTTCGGCAACCGGCGCGATGGTCAGCCCGTGCTTCTTGAACTCTTCCAAGACGACACGCCGGCTGCTGCTGCCGGGAGCGGCCGTGCCTGCTTTTGGCCCCTCTTGCTGTGCATTCGAGAGTTACCGCCATGTCCCCTTCCGCCGGTAACGATTTGACAGGTGGAGTTGCATTACCCATGTTCCCGGCGGCCTGCCCGCCTGTAATCATCGGCTAAACAGGCGAAACGGCCGTTAAATCATCGGGTTATCATGAACCTTGTACTGGTGGAATTGCCCGCCAAGGCGAAGACGATCAATAAATATCTGGGCAAGGGCTACGAAGTCCTGGCCTCATTTGGCCATGTTCGCGACCTGCCGGCCAAGAGCGGTTCGGTCGATCCGGATCACGATTTCCGCATGCTTTGGGAGATCGATCCCAAGGCCCAGAAGCGGCTGAACGACATCGCCCGCGCGGTCAAAGACGCCGATAAGCTCATTCTGGCGACTGACCCGGATCGCGAGGGCGAGGCGATTTCCTGGCACGTGTTGCAGTTTTTAAAAGAAAAGAAGGCGCTCAAGGGCCAGACGGTCGAGCGCGTAGTGTTCAATGCCATCACCAAGCAGTCGGTAACCGAGGCGATGGCGCATCCGCGGGCCATCGATCAAGCCCTGGTCGACGCCTATCTGGCGCGCCGGGCACTCGATTACCTGGTCGGCTTCACCTTGTCGCCGGTCCTCTGGCGTAAATTGCCCGGCGCCCGTTCCGCCGGCCGCGTGCAGTCGGTGGCGCTGCGGCTCGTTTGCGACCGCGAGCTCGAAATCGAGAAATTCGTCAGTCAGGAATATTGGTCGCTCGTTGCCACACTGGCGACGCCTCGGCAGGAGACCTTCGAGGCGCGATTGGTCGGTGCCGACGGCAAGAAGCTGCAGCGGCTCGATATCGGCTCAGGCGCGGAAGCCGCCGACTTCAAGCAGGCGCTCGAAACCGCCCTCTTCACCGTCGCATCGGTTGAAGCGAAGCCGGTCAAGCGGCACCCCTACGCGCCGTTTACCACCTCAACGCTGCAGCAGGAGGCAAGCCGCAAACTCGGTTTTGCGCCGGCGCACACCATGCGCGTGGCGCAGCGGCTTTACGAAGGCGTCGACATCGGCGGCGAGACGGTCGGCCTGATCACTTATATGCGTACCGACGGCGTGCAAATCGCCGAGGAGGCGATCCCGGCGGTGCGCGGCGTCATCGAGTCCGATTACGGCAGAGAATACCTGCCGCCCTCCCCGCGCCGATACGAAACCAAGGCCAAGAACGCGCAAGAGGCCCACGAGGCCATCCGCCCGACCGACCTGTCGCGCCGGCCGCGGGATACAAAGAGCTTCCTCGATGCCGATCAGGCCAAGCTCTACGAGCTGATTTGGCTGCGCACGGTCGCAAGCCAGATGGAATTGGCCGAGCTCGAGCGCACCACCGTCGACATCGAAGCCAAGGTCGCAAGCCGACTCCTTGAATTACGCGCCACTGGCACGGTGGTGAAATTCGACGGCTTTCTGACGCTTTATCAGGAGGGCCGCGACGAGGATCCGGACGACGAGGAATCGCGCCGGCTGCCACAGATGAGCGCCGGCGAGCGGCTAGAAAAACGCTCGATCGCCGCCGACCAGCATTTTACCGAACCGCCGCCGCGATATTCGGAAGCCTCGCTGGTCAAGCGCATGGAAGAGCTTGGTATCGGGCGGCCGTCGACCTACGCCTCGATCCTCCAAGTGCTCAAGGACCGCAAATATGTGCGGCTCGATAAGCGCCGTCTTTATCCCGAGGATCGCGGCCGTATCGTCGTCGCTTTTCTGGAAAGCTTCTTCGCCAAATATGTCGAGTACGATTTCACCGCCGGGCTGGAGGAACAGCTCGATCTGATCTCCAACAGCGAGGCGGCGTGGCGCGACGTACTGCGCGATTTCTGGCGCGATTTTATCGGCGCTATCGACGAGACCAAGGATTTGAAAATCTCAGGCGTCATCGATGCGCTCGATGCGCTATTGGCGCCGCATCTGTTCCCACAGCGCGAAGACGGCAGCGATCCCCGCGTGTGCCCGACCTGCAGCAATGGCCGGCTGACGCTCAAACTCTCCAAATTCGGTGCCTTCATCGGCTGCTCGAATTATCCGGAATGCCGCTATACACGCGCCTTGTCGTCCCAAGCCGACGGGTCGCCGGATATCGGCACCAAAAAGCTCGGCGTCGATCCGGTCACCGGTCTCGACGTCACGGTGCGCAGCGGCCGCTTCGGTCCCTATTTGCAGATCGGCGAGACCGAAAAGGGCGGCGAGAAGCCCAAGCGCGCTGGCCTGCCGAAGGGCGTTGCACCCGACGAGATCGATCTCGAGCGCGCCCTCGCGCTGTTATCGCTACCCCGCGAAGTCGGCCGCAGCCCCGAGGACGGCGAGCCGATCGTCGCCGGCATCGGCCGCTTCGGACCCTATGTCCGGCACGGCAAGACCTACGCCAATCTCGATTCCCCGGAGGAGGTTTTCTCTGTCGGGCTCAATCGTGCTGTGACCTTGATTGCGGAAAAGATTGCCAAGGGCCCGCGCAAAGGCCGCTTCGGCGCCGATCCAGGCCGCGCGCTTGGTGACCATCCGACGAAGGGCGGCGCCATCGCCGCGAAGAAAGGCCGTTACGGGCCCTATGTCAGCCACAACGGCGTCAATGCGACGCTACCGGCAGATAAGACGCCCGAGACCATCACGCTCGAAGAGGCGGTCGCGCTGCTCGATGCGCGGGCGGAGCGCAATGCGCCGGCGCCCCATGCGCGGCCGCGCAAGGCGAAGCGCCCTTCCCCAGGCACGGCGCACCATCTTAAAGCAACCGGCAAGAAGCCGGCGACCCGGCCTCGTAAGCCCGCCGGCAAAACCCGCAAGACCACACACGCTGCTGAATAATTATTATGTAAAGTGCCACGGGGCCGCCGACGCGGCCCGCAATTGGGCCAAGCGCCCATGAGTGGCCAATGAATCGCCTCCCCTCCCGTGACGAGCTTGTTGCCTTCATCCGCGAACGCAGCGGCGATGTCGGTACCCGCGAGATTGCGCGCGCCTTCGGTGCCAAGAACGCGGACCGCGCGGCGCTCAACCGCATGCTGCGCGAAATAACTGACGAAGGCTTGATCGACCGCCGCCGCAAGCGCCTGCATCACGCCGGCACCTTGCCGCCGGTGGTGCTCGCCGACGTCACCGGCCGCGATAGCGATGGCGAATTATTGGCGCGGCCGACGGAGTGGGACGAGGAAGCCCACGGCGCGCCGCCCGTCATCCACATCACGGTGCCGCGGCGCGCCAAACCGGGCGAAGTCGCCGGCGTCGGCGACCGCGCATTGATCCGCATCGAGCGAGCAAACGATGAGACGACTGGGCGCGTCATCAAGCTGATCGATCGCGCCAAGAGTTGCACGCTCGGCATTTTTCGCGGCCTCCCCGGCGGCGGCGGCCGGCTGGTGCCGATCGACAAGAAGCAGCTCGGCCATGAACTGAGCATCCCTCTCGACGCCACCGCGGGCGCCGTTGATGGCGATCTTGTGGCGGTCGAAGTGGCGCGGCGCGGCCGGCTCGGGCTTGCCACGGGCACCGTCGTAGCGCGGCTCGGCTCGCTCAAGAGCGAGCGCGCCGTCAGCCTGATCGCCATCTACGCCCACGACATTCCGCACACATTCTCCCGCGCCGTTCTCGACGAAGCCGACGCCGCGCGCGCAGCCTCGCATACCGGCCGTGAAGACTGGCGCCGCGTTCCTTTTGTCACCATCGACCCGCCCGATGCCAAGGATCACGACGACGCCGTGCACGCGGTAGCTGACCCCGATCCGAAGAATGCCGGCGGCCATATCGTCAGCGTCGCCATCGCCGATGTCGCTCATTATGTGCGGCCGGGTTCGGCGCTCGACCGCGAGGCGGTCAAACGCGGCAATTCGGTCTATTTTCCCGACCGCGTCGTACCGATGCTGCCGGAGCGTATTTCCAACGACCTGTGTTCGCTGCGGCCGCAGGAAGATCGACCGGCGCTCGCCGTGCGCATGGTGATTGGCGCCGACGGCCGCAAGCGCTCGCATACGTTCCACCGTGTGTTGATCCGCTCCGCGGCACGGCTGCATTACGAGCAGGCTCAGCTTGCGGTCACAGGCCGCCCCGACGAGGTTACCGAGCTGATCGCCGAAAAGATCCTGGAGCCGCTCTACGCCGCCTACCGCACGGTGTTGCGGGCGCGCGACGAGCGCGGCCCGCTCGATCTCGACATTCCGGAGCGCAAGATCGTGCTCAAATCCGACGGCACGGTTGATCGCGTGATCATGCCGCAGCGACTCGAAGCGCACCGGTTGATCGAGGAATTCATGATCCTCGCCAATGTTGCCGCCGCCGAGACCTGCGAGCGGGCTAATGTCGCGCTGATCTACCGCGTGCACGACGAGCCGTCGGTCGAAAAGCTCAATGCGCTGCGCGAATTCCTGGGCACCCTCGATATTTCGCTGCCGAAGGGCGGCACGCTGCGGCCTGACGGATTCAACACTATCCTGTCGCGCGTGAAGGGCCGCGACGTCGAGCGGCTGGTCAATGAAGTGGTCTTACGCACTCAAGCACAGGCCGAATATTCGTCCGAGAATTACGGCCATTTCGGTCTCAATCTGCGCCGCTATGCTCACTTCACCTCGCCGATCCGCCGCTATGCCGACCTCGTCGTGCATCGTGCCTTGATCCGCGCGGCAAAGCTCGGCGCCGATGGGCAGCCGGACGGCACGGACGTGCGGTCGCTCGCCGAGACCGCGGCCACCATCTCCGCAACCGAACGCCGTGCCATGAAGGCCGAGCGCGAGACCGCCGACCGGCTGATCGCGCATTTTTTGGCCGACCGCGTTGGCGCGACGTTCGATGGGCACATTTCCGGCGTCAGGCGCGCCGGCCTGTTTGTCGAGCTCGACGAAACCGGCGCCGACGGTTTTGTCCCGGCCCGCACCATCGGCGAAGAATATTTCCGCTTCGACGAAGCCGGCCGCGCTTTTGTCGGCCGCGCGGTGACGCACCGGCTCGGCGATCCAGTGACGGTGCAGCTTGTCGAGGCGGCGCCGGTCGCCGGCGCCCTGCGCTTTAAGCTTGTCGGACATGACCGCGCCGCGGAAAAGAGGACTGGACACAAGCCGCGATCGACCCCGAAATTTGTCCCTCGACAAAAAGCGCGCGGCCGCCGCCGGTGATGTACAAAGCGTAAATGACCATGAAGCGTGAATATCTGGACGAGAGCCATTCCAGCGTGGTTGCGGGCGGCACAGCGGCGGACCGCGCCGAGCGCCTCACGCGCACCATGCGCGATCAGTCTTTTCCCAACGTCAAGCCGCGGGATTCGGCGACGCTGATTTTGATCGACCGTACCGAGGCAATTCCGAAGGTGCTGCTCGGCCGTCGCCACCAGCGGCACCGGTTTTTGCCTGGCAAATTCGTCTTTCCGGGTGGCCGCATCGAACCGGCGGATCGCCTGATGGCGACCGCTGCCGCGCTCAATGAGCGTCACGTCGCGAATTTGATGCGGCGGGTGAAACGGCCGAGCGCCGCGAAAGCGGCGGCCTATGCTTTGGCGGCGGTGCGCGAGACCTATGAGGAAACCGGGCTGATGCTCGGCGTTCCCGCGGCCGGCCCGATAAAGGTCCCGCCAGGGCATTGGCAGCCGTTTGCCATCGCCGGCATCGTGCCGGATCTGAGCCAGATCCATTTCGTCGCCCGCGCCATTACCCCGCCGAAGCGGCCGCTGCGCTTTGACAGCCGTTTCTTCACTGCAGATGTTTCCGCGATCGCGCGGCGCGAGGAGGGTTTCGTCGGACCTGATAAGGAGTTAGTCGAGCTGGTCTGGCTACCGATTACGGAAGCGCGCCAGCTCGATATGCCGGGCATCACCGCGGTGGTGCTCGAAGAATTGCAGGACCGCATCGCCGGCGGCATGCAATTCGATCATCCGGTCCCGCTTTACCGCATGCTGCACAAGCGTTTTGTGCGGGAAGTCCTATAAAGCCCTGATATCTCAAGGCCAGCGGGATTTCTTGACTTTCGAGCCTCGCCGACTAGGTTGCAGCCAACCGATCAACCCGAACTCCCCCTGAGGTCCCGTTATGGCCAAGAACACCACCATCAAGGTCAAGCTCGTATCCAGTGCCGACACCGGCTTCTATTACGTCACGTACAAAAATTCGCGCACGATGACCGACAAATTGAAAATGAAGAAATACGATCCGGTGGCGAAGAAGCACGTCGAATTTACCGAATCCAAGATTAAGTAGTTTTACTCATACCATATGCACAAAGGCGCCGGACGGGCGCCCTTTTTGTGTCGGTAAACGCCTGCCAAAGAGCCGCCAACGGCCGGCGAATAAGGTGGCCGGCCGGAAACAGTGTTATGAGGAGGCCACTCGCACCGCTCCCGTGCCGGCCGAACCCCACGGACCCAGGAGATGCGGCGGACCTGAGCATACCGCAGGGTTATCAATGGGTTCGCATAGCTGGCGGCATCGCCCGGCTCGCTGCAAGGCCCCTTTAGCGCAGCGAGGAATCCGTTCGCTGAAGGCTAACGGAACCGGCGGCGAAATCAACCGGCAAAGTTTCGTCGGATCGGCGCTATTGCCGTCAACCACAAAAATTGGCGTTACCGGCTGTGCTTGCCACGCTTAGGCAGCGTCCGGCACCACGCGATTGCGGCCGTCGCGTTTGGCGCGATAGAGCGCCTGGTCGGCCCGCTTAAGCAGCGCCGCGGCGGTGTCGTCCTTGCCGCGCAAGCCGGCGATGCCGATCGAAATCGTCACCGGGATCTGGCGGCTGCCCTGGGCGATGGCGAAGGGTTCTGCGGCAATGCGCCGGCGCAGCCGCTCGGCGACCATCGCCGCCACCGCCATGTCGGTCTCCGGCATGATGATGACGAATTCCTCGCCGCCGTAACGGCAGGCCAGATCGATGCCGCGGATCGAGCGTTTGATGCGGAGCGCAAAATCGCGCAGCACGTCGTCGCCGGCGTCGTGGCCATGGCCGTCATTGATCGCCTTGAAATAATCGATGTCGAGAACGAGCGCGGAGAGCGGTTTGCCGCGCGCCGCGGCCTGCTCGATCAGCGTGCCGAGATGGCTCTCCATGTAGCGGCGATTGAACAGACTGGTCAGCGCGTCGGTGATCGCCATCTCGATCGACATCTGCACATTGTCGCGCAGCCGCTCAGTGTAGCGCCGCTTGCGCACCTGGCTGCGCGTACGCGCCAACAGCTCATTCTTGTCGATCGGCCGGATCAGAAAATCGTTCACGCCGATTTCAAGCCCTCGCATCATGCGTGAATTGTTGTCCGGCTCAGTGATGGCGAGAATAGGCAGATTGCGGGTGCGGTCGAGCGAACGGATCTGACTGCATAGCCGCAGCGCGTCGAAATTTTCCAGTCCCAGCGACACGATGAGCAGGTCGTAATTGCCGTCCGCGGCATGGAACAAGGCCTGGTTGGGGTCGGCTTCGACCTCGACGTCATGCTCCTTGGACAAGGTTGCGGCGATGCGCTCGTAGGAGCCCGGCCGATCGTCGACGATCAGCACGCGGCCGTTGCGACCGGTGTCAGCGACCGCCTCGCGCTCCGGCGATTCGATGCCGATCTCATGGGAGGTCAAAACCCGCATGCGCAGCTCGTCGGTGACCATTTTCAGGCGTGCCAGCGAGCGCACGCGCGCGATCAGCGCCAGCTCGGAAATTGGCTTGGGCAGAAAATCGTCGGCGCCGGCTTCCAGCCCACGGACCTTATCGGACGGCTGGTCTAGCGCGGTCACCATGATGACCGGGATGTGATGGGTCGCCGGATTGCTTTTGAGCCGGCGGCAGACCTCGAAACCGTCCATGTCCGGCATCATCACGTCGAGCAGTACGAGGTCGCATTCGGCGCGCTCGCAAATCGCCAGCGCGTCGCGCCCGCTCATCGCGGTGACGACGTCGAAATACTCGGCCGACAGCCGCGCTTCGAGCAGTTTGACGTTGGCGGGAATATCGTCAACGACCAGTACGCGGGCAGTCATTGCGGGTCCTTAGGGATTGCCGAGGAAATGGCGGATGGTCTCGATGAACTTGCCCACCGAGATCGGCTTGGAAAGGTAAGCCTCGCAGCCACCCTCCCTGATACGCTCCTCGTCGCCCTTCATCGCGAAGGCGGTGACCGCAACGACCGGGATCTTCTTCAGGTCTTGATCGTCCTTCAGCCATTTGGTCACTTCGAGGCCGGAAACTTCGGGAAGCTGGATGTCCATCAGAATGAGATCTGGCCGATGCTTGCGCGCGAGATCGAGCGCCTCGATGCCGTTGCGCGTCCCGACCGTCGCATAGCCATGGGCTTCCAACAGATCGTGGAAGAGCTTCATATTGAGCTCGTTGTCTTCCACAATCAGGACGGTTTTCGCCATCCCCCATTCCCTTCGCCGATCCCCGGCCCGATGCTGGCGGCAAAGCGGCAGAATCGCCTGCAACCGCAACGGGCGGCATCGGGAGGCTAGTCCCGATGTGTTACGGAAAGGCAAATGGAAGCCCATGACGAAGCGTGCAAGGCCATCCGCGGAAGGCGCCGAAATGCTGGCGATTCAAGCGCTTGCCTTCATCGCCGAAGAACCGGATCGAATGGGCGCCTTTCTTGCCGCAACCGGCATAGCGCCCGATACGATCCGCGGCGCGGCCCGCTCGCCCGACTTTCTCGTGGGCGTGCTGGAGCATATGCTCGCCGACGAGAGTTTGTTGCTGGCTTTTGCCGACAGCCAAGGCCTCGATCCGACCGAGATTGCGCGGGCGCGGCGCGCGCTCGGCGGTGAATGGGAACGCGATCTGCCGTGAAGGTTTGCCGTGAGCTTAAGCTTCTGCCGCGACTGCCTCACCGACGCTGCGCCGCAAGGCCTGCGCTGCACCGCCTGCGGCTCGCCGCGCGTGCTGCGCCATCACGAGCTTGAGACGCTGGCCATAGCCCACGTCGATTGCGATGCGTTCTATGCGGCAATCGAGAAGCGCGACGACCCCACACTCGCCGCAGAATCCCTGATCGTTGGCGGCGGCAAGCGCGGCGTTGTCGCCACCTGCTGCTATGTCGCCCGCACCTACGGCGTGAAATCCGCCATGCCGATGTTCGAAGCGCTGCGGCTGTGTCCGCAAGCCAAAGTCGTCCGGCCCAATTTCGAGAAATACAGCAAAGTCGGCCGCGAGGTGCGCCGCATGATGCTCGGATTGACGCCGCTCGTGGAGCCACTGTCGATCGACGAGGCTTTCCTTGACCTCTCCGGCACAGCGCGTCTGCACGGCATGTCGCCCGCCAAGGCGCTGGCGCGCTTTGCCGCCGACGTCGAGAACAACTTGAAAATCAGCGTTTCGATCGGGCTGTCCTGTAATAAGTTCCTCGCCAAAGTCGCCTCCGATCTCGACAAGCCGCGCGGCTTCGCCGTACTTGGCGCCGCCGAGGCAGCGGCTTTTCTCGCGCCAAAGCCCGTGAGCTTCATCTTCGGCGTCGGCAAGGTCAGCGCCGCGCGCTATGCGCAGGACGGATTTAACCGCATCGCCGACCTGCAGCGCACGAGCGAAGTCGAGCTGATGCGCCGCTACGGCGAGGAAGGCCGCCGCCTCGCCCGACTGGCACGTGGCATCGACACCCGCGAGGTGAACGCCGAACGCGAAACCAAAAGCGTATCTTCGGAAACGACGTTCGAGCACGACATCGCCGACTTCCGCTCGCTGGAAAAGATTTTGTGGAGCTTGGCCGAGGACGTGTCGGCGCGGCTCAAAAGCAAGGAACTGGCCGGCGCCACCGTCACGCTGAAGCTCAAAACGGCGAATTTCAAGATCCGCACCCGGGCACGGTCGCTGGACGCGCCGACGCAGCTGGCGGGGCGCATCTTTGCGGCGTCCCGCGGCCTCCTCGAACATGAAACCGACGGCACCCGCTACCGGCTCCTGGGCGTAGGCGTGAGCGCGCTGGCGGCGGCCGCGGAGGCCGATCCCATCGATCTTGTCGACGGCCGATCGGCGCTTGCCGAGCACGCCGTCGATAACGTGCGCGCCCGCTTCGGCGACGGCGCCGTGGTCAGGGGGCTTGCCTTCGAGGGACCGGAAAAACCAGAACCGTCATCGCCTTAAGGACACGGCTTCCGGTCTTTGATCTCCAGCGAAGTGAGCTTGCCGTCGACAACGAAGTCGTTGTAGTCGAGCGTCAAGGCGCGCGAAATACCGTTCTCATAAAGCTCGAAGCCGATGGTATAAGCTGGTGTTTGTTCGCCGGAATTATCGGTTTTTGTCTTGTCAAAATAGCTGATCGTGACCGGCCACCGCGCGACCTTGGCGAGTTTCGGCTCGTCGGCCGCCGCATCGTCGGGTTGGCGCTCGCCGGGAGCGATCTTGCGGCCAATTACGGTGAGCGTGTTGAAGACTTTGTCGCCGGTATCGGAACCGTCATAGACCGGGAAATTCAGGATGGTCTTGCCGGCGCGGGCGGCTTGGATGGCGCGGATCATATGCTGGGTCGGAAACACCACGCCGGGGTCGAGGTTGAGGCTTTTCTGCTCCGGCTTATCGAGATTAATTGCCGTCTTGGTGGCGTCGCGCTCGGCATGGCCGTCGACGGAAGCGACCAGATTTTGATCGACGAAATTTTGCGAGGTGAATTTGAAACTCTTGGCGTCGGCGCCTTCCCAGGTCGTCGAGCGCAAATCGCTGGTCGATACTTTGCCTTCGCCGGTATCGAGCTCGGAGACCTGGCGGAAATCCAGTGAATAGCCCTCACAGGCATTGCCGCCGAAATCGTAGACGATGCGGCCGCTGACGTTGGCAATCTGCGAGTCGCCACGCGTCTGACCGAGCGAGAGATCATAGATCGCGCGATGCGGCACCAGCACGACCGGGGCTTCCGCTGCGGAGGCTTGCGGGGCGGTATCTTGCGCCCAGGCCGGTAGCAAGGCCGTCAAGGCAAATAAGCCAACGGCAACGGCGGCGGCGCCAAGCGGCACCCTGTCATCCAAGACCATGAACCTATCTCGCTCGACTTGCTTCGGAGATGGGCCCCCGCCTGCCATTTCCCCCGCGCTGATTTTCTTTTGCCGGAATTACCGCGAAGATAGGCCGACTTGTCCGCCGCCCGCAACCGCTCCCGAGGCTGCCGATCGCCGGATAAGGGCGCGGGGCGAGCGCTTGCATGGCGCCAAGTGATCGGCGAAGAAGGCGACTTCGCCTACTCGCAACCTGCGCAGCCGGAGGGACCCCATGGCCGGAATGGTGGATAAAAAATTGCAGGAACTCGGCATTACGCTGCAAGAACCGCGGGCGCCGATGGCCAATTACGTCCCGTTCGTGCGTACCGGCACTCTGCTTCACGTCTCCGGCCAGATCTGTCTTGACGGCGACGGCAAGCTCGCCGCCAAAGGCCGCCTTGGCGACGGCGTTTCCATCGAGAACGGGCAGAAAGCGGCGCGCGCCTGCGCGATCAACCTTCTGGCACAGGTCAAGGCCGCGCTCGGCGATCTCGACAAAGTGGCGCGTGTCGTGCGCCTCGGCGGTTTTATCAATGCGGCGGCCGGCTTCACCGAGGGCCCGAAAGTGATGAATGGCGCTTCCGATCTCATGGTCGCGGTCTTCGGCGACAAGGGCAAGCATGCGCGCTCGACGGTTGGGGTCGCCGCGCTGCCGGCCGATGCCGCGGTCGAAGTCGAGGGCTTGTTCGAAGTGTCCTGAGCCGTGCCGTCCGGTCTCGACTGGCTCATCGCGCGGCCCATCGCTCACCGCGGTTTGCATGACCCGGCCCACGGAGTCATCGAGAATACCGCGGGCGCCGTGCGCGCGGCCATCGCCGCCAATTACGGCATCGAGGTCGACGTCCAGATCAGCGCCGACGGCGAGGCCATGGTCTACCACGACGATGCGCTGGGCCGGCTCACTCAAGGCGCGGGCCGGCTCGATCAATTCGACGCCGCTGCGCTCAAGCGCGTGCCGTTTCGTGGCAGTAACGAACGCATGCTGACGCTCGGCGAGCTCTGCGATCTCGTCGATGGTCGTGTCACCATGCTGATCGAGCTCAAAAGCCGATTCGACGGCGACGACCGGCTTCCGGCACGCGTCGCCGCGGTGCTCGTCGGCTACCGCGGGCATGTAGCGCCGATGTCGTTCGATCCGGGACAGATCGCGGAGCTTCGGCACAAAGCGCCACAATTACCCTGCGGCATCGTTGCCGCCAAATACCGGTCGCATCCATATTGGGATCAGATGCCATTTTGGATGCGTTATGGAATGGGTTATCTGGTGACCGGATTGGCGGCTCGAGCGCAATTTGTGGCCTATGCGGTGGCTGACTTGCCGGCACTTGCGCCGTTCGTCGCACGGCACATTTTTGGCTTGCCGCTATTGACCTGGGCGGTGCGGACCGAAGCCGAGCGGAGAATTGCCGCGCGCTTTGCCGACCAGATGATCTTCGAAGGTTTTCGGCCATGATCCGTGTGCAGAATGACGCCGTAGAACGGGTTGAACGGGCAACGACGATGCAAGAACTGCACATCAGCGTCGTCGGGGCGATCGATGAGATTAGCGCCGCCGCGTGGGATGCCTGCGCCAATCCTGCACCCAGCGATCACAATTCACATCAGGAAATTGTATATAACCCTTTTGTTTCACACAATTTTCTATCGACGATCGAAGAATCGCAATCGGTTGGCGGGCGCACCGGCTGGCAGCCTCGGCACGTGGTGGCGAAAACGGCCGAAGGCGAGCTTTTGGCCGTCGCGCCCTGCTATCTCAAAAGTCATTCGCGCGGCGAATACGTATTCGACCGCGGCTGGGCGGAGGCCTATGAGCGCGCCGGCGGCAACTATTATCCGAAGCTGCAAATAGCCGTGCCGTTCACGCCGGCGACTGGTCCACGGCTCTTGGTCCGCCCCGGACCCAATTCCGAGGCTGTCGGCCGCGCCCTCGCCAGGGGGTTGATCGAACTATGCAGGCTGTCCGACGCATCGGGCGTGCATGTGACCTTCGCAACCGAGCCGGAATTCCGCCTGCTCGGCGAGCTCGGCTATCTGCAACGCACCGATCAACAATTCCACTGGGAAAACTCGGGCTACTCGACCTTCGACGATTTCCTGGCGGCGCTAAGCTCGCGCAAGCGCAAGACCATCCGGCGCGAGCGGCAGGACGCCTTGCAAAACGGCATCACTGTGCATTGGCTGACCGGCAGCGATTTGACCGAAGATGTGTGGGACGTCTTCTTCGAATTCTACATGGAGACGGGGTCGCGGAAATGGGGCCGACCGTATCTCACCCGGTCGTTCTATTCGCTTGTCGGCGCGAAGATGGGCGACCGCATCGTACTGATCATGGCCAAGCGCGCCGGCCTTTGGATCGCCGGCGCCATCAATTTTCTCGGCTCGCACACTCTCTTCGGCCGCCACTGGGGCGCCATCGAGCATCACCCATTCCTGCACTTCGAGCTGTGTTACTACCAGGCGATCGATTATGCGATCGCGCACAAGCTGCTCCGTGTCGAAGCCGGCGCCCAAGGCGAACACAAGATTTCGCGCGGCTACATGCCGACCACCACCTATTCGGCGCATTATATCGCCGACCCAGGCCTCCGCCGCGCCATCGCCGATTACCTGGTGCGCGAACGCGCTTATGTCGCGGCGGCCGGTGAAGAACTCTCGACCCTGGCGCCATTCCGCAAGGATTTCGTCGTCGAACGGGAATGATTAAGATCGCGGCGCAACCCGCGGAGATCGCGATGGTGAGTTACGATTCGAATAATATCTTCGCCAAGATTTTGCGCGGCGAGCTGCCGTCGCACAAAGTCTTCGAGGACGAAAGGACGTTCGCTTTTCTTGACATCATGCCGCAGGCGGCCGGGCACACTTTGGTGATCCCCAAGACGGCGGCGCGCAACATTCTCGACGTGGCTCCCGACGAGCTCGCCAATCTCATCAAGGTGACGCAGAAGATCGCCCAAACGGCGGTGCAGGTCTTTGCCGCCGACGGCGTCAATATTTTTCAATTCAATGAGCCGGCGGCCGGCCAGACCGTATTTCACCTGCATTTCCACGTCGTCCCGCGCAGACACGGCGTGCCGCTCAAACCGCCGGCAAGCTTCAAGGAAGATCCTGCGGTGCTGTCGGATCAGGCGCTCAAGCTCACCGCCGCGCTGAAAGGCTAAAGTTCTCTAGCTTGCCCGCCCGCGCGAAACCCGCTCGATCTCGGCGCGCACCAGGCGCTCAACCATGCTGGGCAGGTTGTCATCGAGCCAAGTCTTCAGCATCGGCCGGAGCATTTCGCGCACCAGATCCTCGAGCGTCCGGGCGTTCTGCACCAATACCGTCTGCGCCAGCGCATTGAAAGCGGAATCGACCGCCGCGCTGGTTGTATTGGAGATGAGCCGGCCGCGCTCCTCGTCCACTGCCGCAGGCCTATCACCCCCCTCGTCGAACCCCACGTCGGAACTGGCGTCGATCGTGCGAAATTGCGGTGCGGGATTTTGCATGGCACTGGCCGATGGATTCGCTGGGAACGGCGGCGGCAGTGGCGCCGCCATTGATTCGGTAAGGTCGAGAATATCGGACGCCTGATCTGCCAGATTCTCGGTGTCGAGTGGACTCGGCGCCTCCATCATTGGCGGCGGCTCGGGCTCGACGCGCGGACGCGGCGGCGGCGCAGGAGGCGCCGAAAATACCGGCTGAGGCGGCGGTGGTGGCGGCTCCGGTTGCGCCTTAGGCGGCTCCGGTCGCGCCGGCGGGGATTTGTTAGCGTCGTCGTCGGCGATAATGCGACGAATGGAGGCGAGAATCTCCTCCATCGACGGTTCCTGCGATTTCGCCGGCTGCGTCATGCACACCCTCGCGTGGCTTTGCTTGCGTTCCCGCGTGCCTTATTCGTGCGCTTCCACCCGCCTCGTCACGGGGTTGCTGCCCCATGGCGTCGGCGAATCACACGACAGCAACTATGCAATGTAGTCGGCAAGTTTGCATGTCGAAAGTCGAAAGCAAGGCGCGAGCTGTGGACGCAGAAATGTGGCGGCACCGACCCAGGTCGCCGCGGCGGACTTATCTGCCGTCGGGCGTGCGTACGCCGACCCAGGCATCGCGCACTTGCTGATAATGCACCTGCGGATCGTAGATCAGCACATTCAATCCCAGGTGCTCCATCGACAGTCCGCCGACCGCTGCCAGCAGCGTATAGGAGGCAACCACCCGGTCATGTTGAGCGGTCACCAGCGCAACGCGTGCGTTGACCAGTTCCTGCTGCGCATTGAGGACGTCGAGCGTGGTGCGCTGGCCGACGCGCGCTTCTTCGCGCACGCCATTGAGCGCGATCTCGGCCGCGTTGACCTGGGCGGTCGTCGCCTCGATCTGCGCCTTGGCGGCGTCCAATTGGCCCCAGCTCTGCACCACCGTGGCGCGCGCTTGGTCACGCGTGATGTCGAGATTGAGACGCTGCTGTCCGACCGTTTCCTTGGATTGGCGGATCGCCGAATATTCCGCGCCGCCCTGGTAGATCGGGATGGTTAGAGTGCCGAGCACCGACGCGGTCGTCTGCTTCAGTACGTTATAGAGCGGCGAATACTCCTTCGCCGCGCTCGCGGTCAGCGAGAGGTTCGGATACAGCGCGCCTTCGCTGATTTTCACGGCGAGCTCGGCGATATCGACGCCATAGGCTGAGGCAAGCACCGACGGGCTCTGGTTCTGGCCCTCGGTAACCGCGCCCGGCAGTGTCGGCGGCGACAGCCGGTCGACCGGCGTGCCCGGACTGAGCCGTCCGGGATCGACGCCAATCACGCGCCGATAGTTGGCCTGCGACGTGACATAATTGGATTGCGCGCCGAGCAACGCCGAGCGGCCGGCGGCCAAGCGCGATTCGGCTTGCGCGACGTCGGTCCGCGTCACCTCGCCGACATTGAAGCGATCGCGCGTTTGCTTGAGCTGCTCGGTAAGGACCTCGACGTTGCTGCGGTTGAGGTCGAGAATGGCCTCGTCGCGCAGCAAATTCATGTAAGCGGTGGCCGCATCGAGCAGCACTTGCTGTTCGGTGACGCGCAAGGTCTCGCGCGCACCCATGACTTGGCTCTCCGCTTGCCGCGTCTTATTTGCGGTCTGAAAGCCGTTGAACAGCGTTTCGGTCGCGGTGGCGCCGAAGCCGCGCTGCCCCATGTCTTTGGCGATGTTCGAATAGGTGACGGTGTTGGGAAACACCTGTTGATTGACACTGTTCGACAACGTGCTGGAATAAGCGAAGCCGTCGGTGCTGGTGACACTCAACTTCGGCCGGTAGCCCGACAAAGCCTGCGGCACATTCTCATCAGTGGCGCGCAGGGCCGCCCGCTGCGCATTGAGCGACGGGTTGTTCTGATAAGCCTGGACGAGCGCCCACTCCAACGTGTCGGCAGCCGCCGTCGTGCAGGCGGCGCCCACAGCAATGCCGACCAGCGCGAGGCTCGCGACGGTCAGCATATGCGCCCGCACTCCCCGCCCGCTCATGACGTAGACACAGCTCCCACCCACTACCTCCGCTCGCCCCTTTGCGCGGCGGATCCCCATCTCAGACGCGCCATCACCTCCCGGCCAGCCAGCTTGGTCGGCAACGCTGAACTAGCGACATTAAGCGGCTGGCGCGGCGGGCGAAACCCTGCATCTGGGGATGAAATGCAAAAATCTCTGATAGAAGTTTCTGAGCCACAGGGGGTGGCTTGCGGTATTTCGGGGCTTTGGCGGGAAAACCACTCGCAAAGGCAACCTGGCCGCCCGCAAGCGACAGCCCCCGCATACGCAATAGGCGCTATACGCGGCCCGGAGGCGCCGCGACCGCCTCTAGAACACGAAAGCCTCAGGGGCGGCAAAGCCCGGCAAGACCGGGGCGGCTGCATCGAACATCGGCCGGCCAACCAAGTGGCCCTCGATGATCCGATAAATCATGGCCTTGCCGGTTGGAGTTCGACCGAGAACGCAAGCCATCCTGCCCTCCGGCTTCAACTGGCGCCCGAGGGTTTCCGGCGCAATTTCGGTTGATCCGTTGAGCAGAATCACATCGTAAGGCGCCCCCGCCGGCCAGCCGGCGGTCAGGGGGCCGACGGCCACCGTGACGTTCGCCGCCGCAAGGCCCGCCGACAGCGCTTCCTGGGCGCGTCGCGCTAAGGCTGCGTTCTCCTCAAGCGCCACGACCGCGTTAGCCAGGCGCGACAAGACGGCCGACGAATAGCCCGTACCGCAGCCGACATCGAGCACCCGGTCGGTGGCGCTCACCTGGGCGCCTTGAATTAGTTTGGCGAGAACCATGGGCTTGAGCAGCGCCCGGCCTGCGCCCAGCGGGATATCGCCGTCGAGATAGGCTTGGCCGGCAAGCGCCGGCGGCACGAATAGTTCGCGCGGCACCGCCAGCATGGCCGCGATCAGATCCAGATTGGTGACGTCGGCAGTGCGAACCTGCCCGTCCACCATCATGCGGCGCGCCATAGCGGTGTCAAACATGGCTTGCGTTCCGGAAATGAGCGATGGCGGCGTTGTGCGATAGGGTCGGCCAAAACGCAAGCGGGCGCCAGCAATTTGGCGCTCCAGATCTCCGGCATCAGCAATAACGCTCATTCTGCAGGGCGCTGCAAAGCCGGAGCAAAAAAGCCCGGCCATGGCGCGCCATGGCCGGGCTTGAGGTAGATCATCGGCGCACAACCAAGTGCGCCGATGGTCAACTCATTTTATTGCCGGATTACTGGGTCTTGGATTTCTTCTTCTTCGTCGTCTTGTGCTTTGTCATTTTGGCTGGCGCCATGCCATTGCCGGTGCCGCCGGCCGTCTGGCTGCTCGCCGCGGCGCCGCCGGCAACCGGCGGCTGGCCACCCGTCGCAGGACCGTTCTGCGCTATCGCCAGCGAAGTCGCACCTGCGAGAAGGGCGGCTGCAAGCGTCACTGTTTTGAAACTAGCCATTATATTCTCCGGACAATCATTGAATCTCGCCCACCCATTGGGCACCCACGCCAACTCACTCGGGTATTTAAAGTTCCCCAGCAAAATCGCAGGGAAAACGCTGGCGCTGCTGAGATTGTTCGGCACCCGCTCACGTTTGCTGTGACAACGCGTAGGCATTGCTTAATCGATTGCGTGCAGTTACCCATGCCAGCGCTACCTCTCCTTCGGACGGCCACGTGGCGGAGTGGTTACGCAACGGTCTGCAAAACCGTGTACCCCGGTTCAATTCCGGGCGTGGCCTCCAGCCTTCGCTCGCGAGCGAGTGAAGGCTGCCGCGCCGAGGCGCAGCGAAGACGGGCCACGCTAGCCGCCGCGAGCGCCGGCTCGGCAGGACAGACAGACAAAACTCTGCCCCGCAATCGTCTTTTGGGCCATGCTTCGCGCTTTCAAAGCCGGTCAAGCTTTGTTATATGCGGCGCACTCTCGCGAGCAGGCTTTTCCCCGGTAGCTCAGCGGTAGAGCAACCGGCTGTTAACCGGTTGGTCGCTGGTTCGAATCCGGCCCGGGGAGCCAAATAAATCAAAACCTTAGGTCAATCTTGAAGGAGCAATAAAATACCAAACTTGAGCTTGGGCCACATTGGGGGCCACATTCTGCAAATTTCAAGCAACGTGAGTAGAGCACCAAGCGGCACAGATGGACGAAGGCGAGCTGGACACGTTCGAGGGGCTGGCTCGAATACCGGGGCGCCGGGATCAGGCCCCGAAAGACCGGGGCCGCGGTAATTTACACCGGCGGCAGAGTATCACAGCCCTCTTCCATTGAGCGTCGGCGATATCGCAAGTTCCAGGAACCCCGCCTGCTCATTTTAAACGGCCCAAGCTCGCGTGCGCGACGAATTTACCCAAGCAACAAGGACAACGTCGCTAAACGAGTTGGCTATTTGTGCTCCAAGCCGGACTGCCGTTGCCCAACGGTTGCCGCCGCGCCTACTCAGGACCGGATTATCAATGTCGGGGTTGCTGCGCATACTGGCCGGCGCGTCTATGGCTTCGAACGCCTTTATCGTCGGTTCGCCGCCGCTTGCCGGCCAAGCATTTCAACGAAACCTTTGAGCGGCACGGCATCGTTCCATAAATCCGCACGGACGCCGTATCGAATTTCATCGATGTGTTCGAGATCAAAGCCTCCCGCGTCGGCGGTGCGTATGGCGTTCTCAATGCCCTCACGTGCCGGTGCTAACCGGCCGCCGATCTCTGACACGAAGCATGCAGTCTCTTCGACGCGCTCGGGTGTGAGCTCCTCTATATCCTCATCGCGATCGAGAGGCACGACGCACAACCAAAATCGTGCCTGATCATTGCTGGCCTCCTCACCCTGAAGATTGCTCATGCTGACCGCCATGCCTCCCGTCGCCTTGATCTCGATCTTGGCGAGCAGCGTTTCGGACTGCTGCACCTCGATCGATCCGACATCGGCGTAAGACGGGTCATCGACGTAAGCGCCGAGATCGTACCCCTTAAACTGCGTCTTCAGGCGAATGCGAAGGAGCGCCAGGTGCGATTTGAGCTGCTTTTGGATCAGGTCTTCAACCATCTTTCCCAGCTTCTGATTTGCCTGCCACCGCTTGTCGGTTCGTGATGCGCTTCGATGTCCTCGATCAACTGCGTGACAGCGCCTGGGTGTTGAACGGCCAAGCGCGCGAGTTGAGCCAGCTTTCGCCGCAGTTCGGAACTCTGAGACTTGCCCGCCGCGAGCACGGCCTGTTCCAGCACGTTGATGCCGATGAGATTGAGAAAGTCGGTATGTTCCTCGCGGGTCACGGTCTCCGCGAGATGCGTGTCATGCCGCGTGAGCCGGGCGAGGCTGGCGTCGGTGAGACGTTCCTGGCCCCGTGCCCGCGGCACCCATTCCCGGTCGCGGATAAAGGAAAGCCATTCGCACGGAATGATTTCGTGCTCATTGCCGCATTCGCAGTGTACCTTCACGCGCTGCTTCCATGACTTGTCGGCGTCGACCACGTAATCGAGGATGAACTGAAGAAATCGCGCCGCCCGCTCACGACTGCCGCGCAGCGCCTCATAGAATATGGAGTTGATGAAGGCCAGTTTTCCGATTTCGACCGGTGCCGCGGCGCTGTGGCCGTCGCCTTCGAGATCGGGGTTGAGTGCGTATTTTTCGAGTTCGGTCAGGTCTTCCTCTTCGGACCGAAGCAGGTCCGTCACGAGCACGCCCTTGTCAGCTGCTTCGCTCCACGAACTGCTATCGAGCAAAGAGGCGTAGTCGTCGATCAAGACCGAACCCCGCGGAAACGCATCCCAATAGCGCTGCGCCTCGTCGGGCCACAGCTCGCGCGGCGCCAGGAGCGGGCCGCGCGCCGAGGTCTTGCTCACCATTTCGGTTTCGTCACTGTCGAGCGTGTAAACCGGAATCCCGTCCTTAAGGTCATCCCAGCGTCCCTCTCTCGCTAGCCATTGAAACATCGTCAGGCACGCCGTGCGGGATTCCGGAGCCTCGGGCTTGGCTGGCACTTGCTTCTTGAGCCGGTCCTTGGCGCTCGACACCAGCGGGTCGCGCGGCTGGACGCGCTTGATGATGGTTTCGGCTCCGACGATATCTTCGTGCACGAGCCGTTTACGGATAGGATCGTCGAGCGTCTCCAGCACGTCCTTAAGCTCGTCATCGATATCGGTGTCGCGGCTTAGTTCGGCACTGGAGCGGAATGTGCCTTCGGGCGTTTGGTCCGGGACCAGGCCGTCAAGGCAGGCAGCTCTTTCGGCTTCAGCTACAGCGGCAATCAAGCGGTTCAGCCAGGCGACCGTCTCCGTCCGTTCGAGTTCGAGCTCTGTACCGAGATTTTCGAGGCTCCAGGTCTCCCTCACCCTTTCGATCAGCCGCACCGGCGTGACCACGCACGACTTAATCAGTTCATCGTCGTCGCCCAAGAGTTCCGTCCAGTTCCCGGCGATGACCGAGCAATCTTCGGCGATCGATTCGAGCGGCGCGCGATCCGCGGCCAAGCTGCAACCAAGCTGATAAACGCTCTCCCACGTCATGGTATCATCGCCAAGCGGGAGGTCCGCCTCCACGACCGGCACAGTTTCCTCGTTGTCCAGCGGAACAAGCGGAATGCCGGCAAGCTCCCGGATGGCCGAGCGCTGCCAGTCGGCATACCAAGATTGATCCTCCAGCCAGGACGGGACATCCGAGACTGCGCTCACGTCGAGCAACAGATACAAGTCGGCGACGCCTTCCTCGGCGCAGTTGCGCGCGAGTTGCAGGAAACCTCCGCGGCCTTGGTCAGGAGTCCCTTATTGGCATCGCTATGCGGGCCTCCTGCCGAAAACACCCAGGCCGTCACGGTTCTCCGTGGTCGAAAACTGCGGGCTGTGAAAGACCGCGGGCAGACCGATGTTGACCGAATTCACAAGCGGTAGGAATTTGAAGAACCGCGGCACGTCGCCAGGCAGCAACAACTCGTAGCTTCCATCCTCCCGCTCGAAGACCGGAACGGCTGCTAGGATGTGGTTCTCCCCCTGAACGATGAAACGATTAGCGGTGTCGCCTCCCTCGATCACCGTCAGGCGGCTGCCGGTATCCAGCTCTTTGCTTTCGGCACGCTTGTAGATTGCGTGCTTTTCCCATAATCGGAGTTCGATGGTCTCGACGTTCTCGTCAAACACCAAAATGTAGGGAATTGCTTCGAACGGAAACTCCGATTTAAGTTCATCGGCGTCCACAGTCTCATCCGTTTTGTAGACGTACTCGGTCCAGTCCGTCGGCGCGATGCCGCTTCGCGCTAAGGATCGTTTCAACGCCCCGAGCGACCGTTGCATCGCCTCGCCAACCTCTTCGGCGTTGTCACCGGACCGGTCGAGGTCGAACTCAAAGGCTTTCCGAACGCCGTCGTCGTCGAGCAGCGTTCCTTTGACTTCGAACCTGCTTGGAGAGCAGATGCGTGGAAAGAAAGCCCGTGCCGAACTTCCCAAGCTGTGCCTGGTTCAATTGCTTCGTTGAACCGTGAAGAATGAGGCTCAGTATCTCGTCTTCGGTGAAGTCACGGCCATTGTGCGCAAAGGTAATCTGTTCCGGGGCAACGCCGATGCGAATTGTCATCGGGCGCGACTTATCGGGAAAATCGCGAGCGTTCTGGATCAACTCCCACAGCCACCGCGTCGCAAATTCGACTCGATGTTCTTCCAGGTCCGCGAGAGCCTTCACGATCTCTTGCGCGTTATTGCGATGGAGGATTCGATTGGCCTTGGCGTCTAACCGGCTGTCGCTCACGGACGGATTCCTCTGGTTCCCCGCAAGCATCGTATCCAGGTTTTTCCGGCGCGTCCTTCCGAGGAAGCACCGGGCTGTCGTGAACTGAGCCCCTTGAGATCCCGCGCGCGGGATTGACGGGCGCTCGGTCACCTATGGCTTTGGCGAGCTCGACGCGAAGGCCACGCGATCGCGCGAGGCGGCTTGTATAGAGCGGTGCCGGCGACGCGCTCTCCCGAAGGAGAAAATGATCGCAGCCTAATCACATCGGACAACAAAACCCGACCGCTCAACCAGGCATCAGCTGTCAGATCGAGTTCCAGCTAATACACCTCAAAACCTTCCTCGACCAGCTGGCGCCTGGTCCGCTCGACAGTGGCGATGCTGGTGTCCAGCACCGCGGCGATCCGGCTGTCGCTCCAGCCTTCGCCCGCATCCGATGCATCCGCCTTCAAGAGGATGCGCGCCTTCGTCAGCAGCTGGGCGGAACGCTTGCCTTTGCGGCTCAACTCGTTGAGCCGATCGCGCTCCTCCGCGTCGAGCCTGACCACGTATTTCTTGACCGCAATCTCTTTCCCAGCCACGAATCACATCCATCGCTGCCCTGCCGCGACAGAGATTTAGAAATTCCCTTCATGATCAATGACGTGGGCGACTAGTGACAGCCTTTCTCGCTGCTTATATTTGGACTAGCGTCGGGTGTGTCCGACAAGATGGCGCTGGCACTTGGCATTTTCTGCCAGCGTTGCTTTTTCCGGGACTTATAGCATTACTCCGGAGCGCTGATCTGAAGTAGAAACTTTCTGCCGAAAGTTATGTGGTGAACCAGAACCAAGAATTGCCTCCGGTACGTGTAGTCAGGCGCACACTCGTGCTGCTCCGACACGGTCAAAGTGTCTGGAATAAGGAAAACCTGTTTGCGGGATGGACCGACGTTGATTTGACTGAAGAGGGCATTCGGGAGGGACGTCAAGCAGGAGCTCGGCTGGCCGCCGCAGGATATAGCTTCGATGTCTGCTTCACCTCAGTGCTAAAGCGAGCAATCAAAACACTATACTTCACGCTCGATGAGATGGATCTCTTGTGGCTGACGGCACAGAAAAGTTGGCGGCTGAACGAGCGGCACTATGGCGCCTTACAAGGCCTCAACAAAGCTGAGACTGCCGAGCGCTATGGGAACGAACAGGTCTTAGCGTGGCGGCGCAGCTGGGATGTGCCGCCGCCACCACTCGACATCGGCGACAAGCGTCAGCCAGTCAACGACCGGCGGTACGCCAGGGTGCCTTCTACGTTGCTGCCACGGTCAGAAAGCCTCAAGGACACTGTTGATCGCGTTATGCCTTACTGGCACGAAGCGATCGCTCCGGCACTTCGGCGCGGCGAATGCGTGCTCGTCGTCGCCCATGGCAACAGCCTCCGGGGTCTTGTGAAATTCTTGAGCGAGATAACCGACGAGGAGATTCCCAAGTTCGAGATGCCCACAGGCTGTCCGCTAATTTACGAACTCGATGAGACGCTTCGACCCGTCCGCCGCGACTTTCTTGGGTCATAGCCGCTTAGATATCGGAACCACCAAGCCTTTGAATACGTCAGATTGAGGCATTGGGGTGTCACCGCGAACACTGCGCTTTCAGCTCGGCGCCGCTCCGCGCGCGTTTTCGGTTTAAAAGTGCTGAGACGATACCATCCAGCGTTCACGAAACGTATTTGAGCCGATAATCCATCTTCGGTTCAAAACCGACTGGCTGTTTCTGATCAGAGGGAGCGGGGTTACGAGGCTTGTCCCTGGGGTTCGCGCACGTAAGCGGCTGGGCCGGCATATCTGGCCGCTGCGCCCAGATGCTGTTCGATGCGCAATAGCCGGTTGTATTTCTCAACCCGCTCGCCGCGCGCAGGCGCCCCGCTCTTAAGGTGACCGGTATCCAGCGCCACAGTCATATCGGCGATAAAGCTATCGACCGTTTCTCCCGACCTATGCGAAACAAAGGCGCCCCAGCCGTGGTTGCGGGCCAAGCGGGTGGCGGCAATGGTCTCCGTTAGCGTGCCGATCTGATTGAGTTTGATGAGCACGGCATTAGCGATGTTCTCCTCGATACCGCGGGCGATAATCTCCGGATTGGTGCAGAATACATCATCTCCCACCAGTTCGATGCGATCTCCCAGTGCGTGGTTGAGTTGTTGCCAGCCTGACCAGTCGTCCTGCGCCATTCCATCTTCCAAGAGCACCAACGGATAGTTGTCGACTAGCTTCGTGTAGTAAGAAGACATCGCAGCGGAATCCAGTTTCCGATCCTCACTACGAAGGTGATATTGACCGTTATTATAAAACTCGCTGGAGGCCGGATCACACGCAATGCCCACATCCTGTCCCGGCCTTAGGCCTACGCTGTGTATCGCCTGAATGATCAGCTCGAAAGGCTCCTCGTTGGAAGACACCCGCGGGGCAAAGCCACCTTCATCGCCGACGCCGACGGACAGGCCCTTGTTCTCCAACTGCGCCTGCAGCGCATGATATATCTCGCTGCCCCATTCGAGTGCCTGGCTGAAACTATCTGCGCCGTAGGGAGCGATCATGAATTCCTGAAAGTCCGCCCCTTGCCAGTGAGCGTGAACTCCGCCATTGAGAATATTCATATGTGGTACCGGTAGACGCGTGGCGCCGGGCCCACCTAGGTATTGATACAAGGGCAATCCCCTGCAAGTTGCAGCAGCGCGCGCCACGGCCAGTGAGACGCCTAGGATGGCATTGGCTCCGAGACGCGCCTTATTCGGCGTCCCATCCAATTCGATCATAGTCAAGTCGATCGCAGCCTGCTGGCGCGCGTCCATTCCCGCGAGTTTTGGTGCAATAGCCTCATTTACATTAGCAACCGCCTGCAATACGCCTTTTCCGCGATAGCGTTTGGGATTGCCGTCACGTAACTCCACTGCCTCACGGCTGCCGGTCGAAGCTCCGGAAGGTACGGCGGCGGTGGCATGGGTGCCGTCCCCAAGTTCGCACTCCACCTCCACAGTGGGATTACCGCGCGAATCGAGGATCTCCCGACCAGTCAGTGACTGGATCTCGTAGTGACGAATCATGGATATTTGCCTTTGCGTAACGTCCCGCCGTTGGCGACCCACGCTTGGCCGCTGGATAGATGGCTGATCCTCTCATATTGCCCCACGCCATAGGGAAGAGGCTTGCCATCCAATCAGAAAGAGCGAGACAGTAGAATTCGGTTTAAGCCACTGCATGCCATCCTTTGCACTATATTTCTCTACTAGGCCGTGTGGACGGATTTAGCCAAGTATAGCGCGATGGGATTCACAAATCACTTTTTCTATGACTTATGGGCAGTCGGTTTTTGGAGGACCGACCATGCTCACGGCCATGACGGAAGAAGACTGGACGATTGTATTGCGGGTGTTCGCGGCATCGCGGTCGCGCCGCGGCGACAAGGGTCGGAACGACCGGAAGTTTCTCGAAGCCCTGCACTATTTCGTAGTCCACAACATCACCTGGCGGGCTCTTCCGGAAAAGTTTGGGCACTGGAACAGCGTGTGGAAGCGGTTCTGGCGGTTGAGCCGGTCCGGAACTTTCGAAGCTTTCTTCGATGCCCTGGCGGCGATGAGCGAGACGGCGCATCTGGTGCAGATGTTCGATTCCACCGTCGTGCGCGCCCATGTCTCGGCGGCGGGCGCAAAAGGGGGCAGGACGATCAGGCACTCGGCCGCTCACGCGGTGGCTTCTCAACCAAGATTTATTTGAAGACCGATTTTGGTGGCCTGCCGATCGCATTTCATCTCACCGGTGGTGAGGCCAGCGACAGCCGCAATTTCGAAAACGCTGCTGGACATCGGCCCCGACATCAATCCGCGCGCCGCCCTTGGTGACAAGGGCTACGATTCCAAATCGAACCGCGATGCCGCGCGCCAACGCGGAATATGTCCCGCAATCCCGTATCGATCCAACGCCAAAGACATACCTGCCTTCTTCCCGAAAACACTTTACAAGGCGCGGGCACGAATCGAACAAGCGGTCGGCAAGCTCAAGCGCTTTAAGCGTATCGCGCTTCGATGCGAGAAAACGGCGCAGAATTACGGCTCGTTCGTCGCGCTTGCTCTCGGCTTCATCTTGA
>CAVSWY010000010.1:0-157651 GCA_963731805.1 uncultured Alphaproteobacteria bacterium | reverse complement strand
TCCGGTTGACCGCGCGGCATGCAACGCGGGCCACGGTCGACGGACTGCGGCGTCGTGGTCCCCAGCCACGGCCGGCGAACGCCGCCGGATCAATGGATCGGCAGACCGTATTGCAAGCCGCCCTTGGTCCACAGCGCATTGAGGCCACGGGCGATTTCAATGGCGAACCTTGCCCGACGTTACACTGAAGCTTTCGCCGGAATTGCCGACCGCCTTGATGATGCGATAGGCCCAGTCGTTGGTCAGTCCGAGCGCTTGGCCGACTTGGCCCGCATCCAGCAAGCGGCGTATATCCGGCGCGTCGGATTCGAGCACTCGTCGATATTGTGCTGGTTGACGCCGAGCTCCTCGGCATCGACCATCGCATAATGCGTCCAGCGTACGATGTCTTCCCAGGTATCATCACCCTGGCGGACCGCTGGACTTAGCGGCTCTTTGGAGATGATCTCCGGCAACACGATATTGGCGTTCGGATCGGCAAGCTGCAGTCGCGAGGCGTATAGCCCGGACGAATTGGTGGTAAACGCATCGCAGCGGCTGGAGTATAGGCCTTAATCGCTTCATCGATCGTCGCGAAGGTCACACTTTTGAGCGACATGTGGTTTTGCCGGAAATAATCGGCGAGATTGAGCTCAGTGGTGGTGCCTTGCTGCACACAGACCGACGCGTCATTGAGCTCAAGCGCCGAATTCACCTTCAGCGATTTGCGCACCATAAATCCCTGGCCGTCGTAGAAATTTACCGCGGCAAAGTCGAGACCGAGGGGGTATCGCGCTCCATGGTCCAGGTCGTGTTGCGCGACAAGACGTCGACTTCGCCGGATTGCAGTGCCGTGAAGCGGTTGGCGGCAATCAGGGCACGAATTTGACCTTGGTCGGATCGTTGAAGATTGCCGCGGCAATGGCGCGGCAGAAATCGACGTCAAATCCAGTCCAATTGCCTTGCGGATCGGGCTGCCGAACCGGCGAATCGGCCGTTCGACCCGCAATTGAGCATGCCGCGATCCTGCACGGCCTTGAGCGTCGCCGATTGAGCCCAGGCCGCTTGCGTGCCGAATGCAAGCGTCATTGCAATAGCGAAAGCCGTGGCTGCACGTTTCATGATGCCAATCATGATTTGGCCTTTCAGCATGAGGTGCGCGGAAATGCCCCGCGATCAAGCGCGCCTAGGATGGTGATCTTTCAGTCATTCGCATCTGAGAACGATCGCGCTTTAGGTCAAGGGGTTGACGAGAGCGCTCAATCCCGGGGTAATGCGCCAAACATGCCGGTTAAGCGGAATCGAGCCGAGATAGAACCATGAACGATAAAGGAAACGAGGGCCAGCTGCGGTCGCGGCGCACGGCGACGAAATTAGTGTCGGCGGGTCGTGATCCCCGCTCCTATCACGGCTTCGTCAATCCACCAGTCTATCACGCCTCGACCGTGCTCTATCCCAATGCCGAGGATTTCCTCGCCCATCGCGCGCGCTATCAATACGGTCGACGCGGCACGCCGACCACCGAAGCGCTCGAACTCGCGTTGCAGGAGCTCGAAGGGCCGCAATGCGCCGGCGTGTCGCTGTTGCCGTCGGGGCTTGCGGCGATTTCGGCTGCCTTGCTGTCGGTCGTGCGTGCCGGCGATCATGTGCTGGTCACCGACAGCGCCTACGGACCGACGCGGAATTTTTGCGGGCAGATCCTGTCGCGGCTTGGCGTTACTACCAGCTATTACGATCCCGGCATCGGCGGCGGCATTGCCGAATTGCTGCAGCCGAACACACGCGCCGTCTATCTGGAATTGCCGGGTTCGCTGTCCTTCGAAATGCAGGATGTGGCGGCGATCGCCAAAGCCGCGCACGCCAATGGTACGCTGGTGCTGATGGACAATACCTGGGCGACGCCGCTCTATTTCCGGCCGCTCGACCATGGCGTCGATCTCGTCATCCAGGCCGGCACCAAATATATCGGTGGCCATTCCGACATCATGCTCGGCACCGTTTCGGCCAATGCGGCGACGGTGGCGGAACTGAAAAACACCGTGCGTCTCACCGGTCTGTGCGAAGGGCCGGACGACGTGTATCTGGGCCTGCGCGGCTTGCGCACGCTCGGCATCCGGCTCGACCGCCACTTCCAATCCGGCGTCGCGGTGGCGCGCTGGCTCGAAGCCCGACCCGAGGTTTTGCGCACGCTGCATCCGGCGCTGCCGAGCCATCCGGGCCACGCGCTATGGAAGCGGGATTTCACCGGCGCGTCGGGGCTGTTCAGCATGGTGCTCAAGCCGGTGCCGAAGCATGCCTACCACGCCTTCGTCAATACGCTCGAGCTGTTCGGCATTGGCGCATCGTGGGGCGGCTATGAGAGCCTGGCGATACCGTTCGACTGTACGCCGTTGCGTACCGCGACACATTGGGAGCCGGGCGGCCCGACGGTGCGCTTCCATATCGGGCTCGAGGCGGTCGAGGATCTGACTGCCGATCTTGAGCGCGGCTTTGCGGCGCTTGCGGCAGCGATCTAATTTTTGCTCAGACCACGCTGGTCGCCCGGTGATCGCGCAAGACGAAATAGAGATTGCGCAGATAGACAAAGGTGCCGAAAGCCTGACCGGCGATAAACACTGCATCCTTGCGGTAAAGCGCATAAACGAGGAGCAGTAGGCCGCCGCCAATCGAAAGAAACCAGAACGCGGTCGGGATGACGCTGTGCCCCGCGCGCTCGGAGGCGATCCATTGCACCACGAAGCGCATGGTGAACAAGCCTTGGGCGACGAAACCCAGCACCACCCACCAATCCAGCCTGGTGATGAAAACATCCGTGAGATAGGCGCCGACGGCGTGCTGCATATCAATGAGCAAGGGTAATCTCCTGCGATTGCGGCACGCGTTTTCGGCGCCGGATGAGCCACCACACGCCGGCGAGATCGAGGATGCCGACCCACAGGCGGTCCCAGAAGCCGTAGTTCGACATGCCGTGGACGCGCGGACGGTCGACGACGTCGACATAGCCGACGTCAAGGCCTTCGCGGCGGATGAGCGCCGGCAGAAAACGATGCAGACCGTCGAAATAAGGCAGCGATAAGAACAGATCGCGGGGGAACGCCTTCAAGCCGCATCCGGTATCGCGGGTGCCATCCTTGAGCACGGCTTTGCGAATGGCATTGGCGATGCGCGATTGCAATTTCTTAAATTCCGTCGCTTTGCGGCCGACGCGCTGACCGGCAATCAGTCCGACACGCGGCGCACCGGCTTCCAGCGCAGCGACGAGGGCCGGAATGAACGCCGGATCGTTCTGGCCGTCGCCGTCGAGCGTTACCGCGATCGGCGCCCGCGCCGCCGCAACGCCGGTGCGCACCGCGGCAGACTGGCCGCAGGATTTTTCGTGCCGGATTTGGCGCAGATACGGCCATTCTACCATCAACCCGCGCAATTCCTGTTCCGTGGTGTCGGTCGAGCCGTCGTTGACATAAACAATCTCGAACGCCCTGCCCTGCAAGGCGCCGGCAATCTCGGCGACAAGCGGGGCGATATTGCCGGCCTCGTTGCGCACCGGCACGACCACGGAGAGCGCGGGCAGGTGCTGGCGATCTCCGCCCATTGGATTGCTATCTTGCAGCATGGCGCAAGCTTCTAAGGCGCATCCCGCTCGGGTTCAATCGCATGGAAATTCAGGCTGTTCAGGGGGCCTGGACTAGGCGGCGCGGATCGCCTCACCAAGCGCTGCCTTGATCCGCCGCCACGAGGGGCCCGGATAGGCGCGCAGATCGCGCGCGCAGAACACGAGCCGCCGCGCCGCGAACCAGCGCCGGACCAGGTAAGCGCCAACGGCTCCGGTCAGTGCGCCGGCAATCACATCGCTCGGGTGATGGGCCAGCACGGCGATGCGGCTTACCATGATGACGGTCGCGTAGAACCACATCACGGGGCGCGTGCGCGGCCAAATCGCGCCGATCGCAATCGCCGCCGACACTGCGGTGGTGGAATGGCCGGACGGCATGCTGGCATAGGCCGGCCGCCATACGAACGGCATATAGAGAAACGGATCGTCGTGGCCATTGCCGCCGATAAAGGGCCGCGCCCGCCCGATCAGGCGCTTGACGATGGCGACGAACAGGCCCGGCAGGCCGATCGCCAGGAACAAAAAGCTGAATCGGGCGGCGAGCGCGGTAAGCACGCCTTGCGAGCACCGCGACAGCGACGGCGACGCCAAGGCGGCCAGGCCCAGCACAATCGCGGCGAACGGAATCAGGAACCAGCCCGACAGACCGAAATTGGTGATGTGCTCGAACGCGCCGCGAATCCAGCCCGGCTCGTGGCTTGCCAGATCGCTCGCCGCGGCATCGATCGCAAACATCGAGGCGATGACGACGTAGAGCGTCGCGGCTGTGGCGGCGACGGCGGGCAGCGACGGGCGGAGCATTCTGGCCGGCGGCGGTGGCGCGATGGCAGCGGTCCAGCGCTCGAGATTTCTCAGCGCGTTGCGCCATAGCCGCTCCAGCGCGCTTTGCCTCCGAGCCGCGTCGGCACCGCTTATCGTGGCCAATTCGTCGGACGGCAGACCAGACCCATTCACGGCGTGCCCGCCGATTGGAACACCGCGATGGTAATCGGCCGCCCGATGCTGATGTTATAGCCCTCGATGCGCGGTCCGCGGTCATAGCGTAGTCCAATCGCCTCAGCGCGCAGCGCGAACTCGCGCTCCTGGGGCGCATCGACGAAGGCGAAGCGGCAACTGCCGCCGCGCAGAAAATCGGCGGCGCCGTCGGCGTCGGTGAAGCGCGTCTTGGTGCCGGCAAGAAACACCAGGCTGGGCTCTTGGTAACCGGTGCTGGCAGCGACGGGATTCTGGCAACCCGAATTGTGCAGCACTTGCGCGAGCGCCACGCTCGGGAACGCCGGCGTCAGCGACGGCACGACCACCGCATACATTCCAAAAGCCATCAACACCGATGCGACCGTGGCGCGCATGAAGGCGCGCTCGGCGCCATCATCGTCGTAGAGCTGCCACGCAAACAATCCGAATACGATCGCCCCGGCAAAGAAGGGCCAGGCCAGCAGCGCCAGATCTCGATCGATCACCACGGCGGCGACGACCGCGATCACACTGACGATCGCCGGCACCAGGAACCACCACAGGACGCCGCGCACCAGCCAGATCTGTCGCGACAGCACGCGCGTCTCCACGGCCCCTGCGATCAAAATAGCGATCGCCGGATAGAGCGGCAGCACGTAATGCGGCAGCTTGGTCACCACCAGCTCGAATACGATCCAGGATGGCACCAGCCAGGCCAGGAGGAAGCGCGCGGCGGGTTCGCGCCGGACCGCCCAAACCGCAGGCGCTGCCAAGCCGGCGAGCATCGAGGCCGGAAAGAAGGTGGCAAAGAACAAAAGCACATAGAGGCCCGGCGGCGCGCCGTGGGCTTCCTGCGAGCTTGCGACCTTGGCCAGCATATCCTCGCCGACCGAGGCGACCAGGAACTCGCTGCCGACGCGCCAATAGATGGCGATGAACCATGGCAGGACCAGGAGGAACATCCAGGCAATGCCGGGCAACGGACGCACCGCCAACAGCCAGCGCGCGGAGCGGTCGAGGATCGACAAGCTCGCGGCGGCCAATCCGACGACCATCAAAATCAGCGGTCCCTTGATCAGAATACTGACCGCAATAGCCGTCCAAAACACCGCGAGCAGACCGAGACCCGGTGGCGCCTCGTTGCGGCGCGGCGCCAGATAGACGCGCGCCAAGACGCTCATGGCGAGAACGACGGTAAAGAGCAGGACGGCGTCGGTCTTGGCGAGCCTCGCCTCGACGCCGAGAATGGTCGAGGCCGCCATCATCAAGGCTGAGAGCACCGCGCCGCGGCGGCTGACAAAAGCGAGTGCGCACCAATAGGTCGCCAGCACTGCACCGATGGCGCCGATCAGCGAGGGAACGCGGTAGAGCCAGATGGTGGTGTCCGCCTTGGGCAGCCCGAGCGCGCTTGCGGTGTTTACCACCGCGGCCTGCAGCCAATAGATACCCACCGGCTTTCGGTAGCGCACATCGTCCTGGTAGCGGATATCGACATAATCGCCGGTTTCGATCATCTGCTTGGTGGCTTGCGCGAAATAGGCCTCGTCGCGGTCGACCGGCGGAATTTGGAAGAACCCGGGAAGGAAGGCCAAAAGCGTAACGAGCACCAGCAATGCCACCGCCAGGCGGTGCGAGCCCGCAGCATAGTTGAAAAGCCCGTTAAAGCCTTTGGCAGGCCAGTCGGACCGCGATCCCCAGCTGTCGGTCGTGCTCATCTGCCGCTTATCTTTGGCGCGCCATTGATCCGAATACCGCCGCCAAAGCCGGATCGATCGCCGGCCGGCCGGCTTCGGCATATGGTCCTAAATCCCAGCCGACAATAGTGAATTACGCCACAGCGGGGAAGCGCCGCCCAGTGTCCCAACCGCACGCCGAAGTGATGAAGGATCATGTCGAGGTCATGGCAAAGCGGCCAGGCAATTGAAGACGCCGTCACCATGATCCATTGCCACAAATGTAATTTACCGGGCGTTCGGGCGGTTATTTTACTATATGTTCGCCTCGCGCGGCCCCGTAGCTCAGGGGATAGAGCAACAGCCTTCTAAGCTGAAGGTCGCTGGTTCGAATCCAGCCGGGGTCGCCACCTCATTCGCCAAAAATTCAGCGACGCCCGCGGCGATGAGAGGAAATCTATCCGCCAGCCCTCGCTCGGCGCAATCGCCGCCGATCGAGACACTAGCCGGCCACCCGCAATGAGAGTATGTTTTTCGTCACGCCAGCCAAAATCAAAAAATAGTCGTGGCGCGATAGGGAGGATTCAATGAACGTCACCCGTCTGCCTACACAATCGCGTAATATTTCCCGCCGCAACGTCCTTAAATCTGCGGCGCTCGGCTCCGCCGCCGCGGTCGCAGCCCCTTATGTCAGGGGTGCCTATGCCGCCGGCTCGCTGTCGCTCGGCGTCTGGGACCATTGGGTGCCCGGTGCCAACAAAACGCTGACCAAACTCTGCGACGAATGGGGCGCCAAGAATAATTGCGAAGTGAAGATCGACTACATCACCTCGCAAGGCGAAAAGGACAAATTGACCGCGGCCGCGGAAGCCCAAGCCGGAACCGGCCACGACATCATGTCCCATCGCGACTGGAACATCCGCATCCATGCCGAAGTGCTCGAGCCGCTCGACGACGTCGTCGCCGGCCTGACCAAGCAATACGGCCCGATCAGCCCGGTCTCCGAATATCTCGCCAAGATTAAAGGTACGTGGCGCGGCCTTCCGACCACGGTGGGAAGCCAGGTGAAGCCGTGCTGCTCGCGCTTCGATCTCTACAAACAACACGCCGGCATCGACCTGCGCGAAATGTTCCCCGCCGACGAGTCGAAATACGACACAGCCAAGATCGACACGTGGAATTGGGATACATACCTCACGTCCGCTCAACAACTCTTCAAGGCCGGGTTCCCGGTCGGTCTGCCGATGGGCCAGTCCAGCGACGCCGTCGATTGGGTCGGCGCACTGTTCAACTCCTACGGCGTGGTGATGGTCGACGCCAAGGACAACATCAAGATCGACTCCGACGAGACCCGCACGGCGCTGGAATATCTCAAGAAGCTGATGGCGGTGAACCCGCCCGAAGTTTATGCCTGGGACGACGCCGGCAATAATCGCTGGCTCATTTCCGGCAAAGGCTCGAGCATCATGAATCCGCCGAGCGCCTGGGCGGTCGCCAAACGCGACAATCCCACGGTGGCGGCGAATTGCTGGACCCATGGCATGCCGCGGGGGCCGAAAGGCCGCTTCGTCGGTCAACTGCCCCAGTTCTACGGGCTGTGGTCGTTCTCGAAGAACAAAACGGCGGCCAAGGAGCTTCTCACCTTCATTTCGCAGAAGGACTCGGTGGGCCAGCTCGTACAAGCCTCGTTCGGCTACGATCTGCCGTCGTTCAAAACCATGTACGACTTCGACACCTGGAAGACCGTCGAGCCGCCGGTCGGCACGGTTTACAGCTATCCGCCGCGCGGCGACGAGCAAACCTCGATCGCCGGCGCGCCGGCGCGCTCCGAAGTCGGCGCGCAGATCTACAACCAGGCGATCAACACCGTGATGGTCGCCAAGGTCACGCAAGGCAACGAGAAGATCGACGACGTGATCAAGTGGGCGGAGAACGAGCTCGAAGGAACTCTGCGCGCCTGAACGGTGTTTTTCGGTTGGTAAAACCAGCGCATGCCGGTCTTGGGGGCCGGCATGCGTAAAACGCGATGGGAGGCCGATCCGAAGGGACCGGCGGCGTGAATGGCCGATACCGTCCAGACATGGTCGCCGGCGCTGCAAGGCGTTGGCCGGCGCGCGCCGGCCCGCCAAAACCTCCGACTTTTTATGCGCCGGCGTTCGACGATAGCCTTTTTGATGTGCCTGCCCTTGATCGTCATCATCGCCGGACTCGTCGTCTATCCGGCGTTCTATTCGATCTATCTGTCGATGCTGAACAAAGCGCAGACGCGCTTTATCGGGCTCGGCAATTTCACCTTTCTGCTGTCGCGCGACGTCTTTGTGATGGTGGTGGAGCAGACGGCGATCTTCGCGCTCAGCGCCGTTTTCTTCAAAGCCTTAATCGGGCTCATTACGGCGCACCTGATCAACAATCTTCCGGCCAAAGGACAGCGCAAGTGGCGCGGCATGATGCTGGTGCCATGGGTGATTCCGCTTGCGCTGTCGTCGCTCGGCTGGTGGTGGCTGTTCGATCCCACCCATTCTGCCTTCAACTACATTCTTTCCAGCATGGGCCTTAGCGAGGTGGGCTGGCTGAGCAGTCCTTACTGGGCCCGCTTTTCCGTCATCCTGGTCAATGTCTGGTTCGGGGCGCCGTTCTTCCTCATCATGTATCTCGCCGCGCTCAAATCGGTGCCAGAACAGCTTTACGAGGCGGCGGCAATCGACGGCGCCAATGCCTGGCAGAAATTCCTGCACATCACGCTGCCGATGATGCGTAATATCATCGCCATCACGGTGCTGTTCTCGCTGATCGTCACGTTTGCGAATTTCGACATTGTGCAGATCATGACCGCCGGCGGCCCGCGCAACATGACGCATGTATTCGCGACCTACGCCTTCATGCTCGGCATTCGCTCCGGCGATCTGCCGCTCGGCGCCGCAACCTCGCTGTTCATGTTCCCGATCCTGGCTTTCGCGGCCGTCTTCATCCTGCGCGGCGTGCGCAAGCGCGGCAGGGAGATCGGATGAGCACGGCCGCCCTCGCCGCCCGCACCACGCCGAGGATCGGCGTTCGCGCCAGCCTAAGCCGCAA
Organism: uncultured Alphaproteobacteria bacterium; assembly: GCA_963731805.1. Classification (GTDB taxonomy): domain Bacteria; phylum Pseudomonadota; class Alphaproteobacteria; order Rhizobiales; family Xanthobacteraceae; genus BOG-931. The sequence goes on along the minus strand of CAVSWY010000010.1, from coordinate 148,360 downwards.
CCGGCGTTGGGCACTGTACACGTCGTATTTCTTCCTGATCCTGTTCGCTATCTTCTTTCTCATCCCACCCTATTACATGGTCGTCACCGCGTTTAAGAGCGACGCCGAAGTGGCGCGGATGGCGACCAACCCGTGGATCATCGCCGACGGCGTCACGCTCGATCAATTTCGCATCCTGCTGACACAGACGGACTTCCTGATCTTCTTCAGGAATACGATCATTGTGACGGTTTGCACGGTTGCGATCACCATGGTGGTCAGTGTCTTTGCCGCGTTCTCGCTCGGCCGAATGAAGTTTTGGGGATCGGGCGTCCTGGCCACCGGGATCTTCCTGACCTATCTCGTCCCCGACACCCTCCTGTTTATTCCGCTGTTCCAGATCGTCAAGGCGATCGGGCTGCTCAATTCCTACTGGGGCATGGTGCTGATCTATCCGACGCTGACCGTACCGTTCTGCACTTGGATCATGATCGGCTATTTCCAGTCGATCCCGAAAGAGCTCGATGAAGCAGCATTGATCGACGGCGCGGGTCATCTGCAGATGCTCACCAAAATCTTCATTCCGGTGGCATTGCCCGGCATCATTGCAGCGATGATTTTCGCCTTCACCGTGTCGTGGGCTGCCTTCGTCTATCCGATGGCGTTTCTCTATTCGTCGGACCAGCAGGTTCTCACCGTCGGCACGGTGACAAGCCTGATCCGCGGCGACGTCTATAAGTGGGGCATGCTGATGGCCGGCGCGCTCATGGCGGCAGCTCCGCCACTCGTGATCTACGCTTTCCTGATGGACTACTACATCGCCGGCCTCACTGCGGGCGCCACCAAGGGGTAAGGGTATCGACATGGCCGAAGTCGCCTTGCGTAACGTCATCAAGCGTTTCGACAATGTCGAAGTTGTTCGCAATATCAGCCTCGACATTCCCGACAACGAATTCGTCGTGCTGGTCGGCCCATCAGGCTGCGGCAAATCGACGACGCTGCGCATGATCGCGGGGCTCGAAGAGATCAGCGCCGGCGACATCTATATCGGCGGCGAAGTCGTCAACGATTTGCCGCCTAAGGATCGGGACATCGCCATGGTGTTCCAGAATTACGCGCTCTATCCGCACATGTCGGTGTTCGAGAACATGTCGTTCGGGCTCAAGCTGCGCAAATTCCCCAAGGACGAGATCAGACGGCGGGTGGATAACGCCGCGCGCATTCTCGATATCACCGAGCTGCTCGACCGCAAGCCGAAGGCCTTGTCGGGCGGCCAGCGTCAGCGCGTGGCAATGGGCCGCGCCATCGTGCGCAACCCGAAAGTGTTCTTGTTCGACGAGCCGCTGTCTAATCTCGACGCCAAGCTGCGGGTGCAGATGCGCACCGAGATCAAACGCGTTCATCAGATGGTGAAGACAACCACGGTTTACGTTACCCACGACCAGGTCGAGGCGATGACGCTGGCCGACCGGGTCGTAGTCATGAACGGCGGCGTCATAGAGCAGATCGCCACGCCGCAAGATCTCTACCACCACCCTAAGACGCGTTTCGTTGCCGGTTTCATCGGCTCGCCGGCGATGAATTTCATGCGCGCCCGGCTGGAACAGAACGGCGTGGGGCTGCGCGTGCGCGTATCCGACACGGTCAGCCTGCCGGTGCCGGCTTCGCAGTCGGGGCGCTTCCAGCCGCTGACCGGCAAGGAGCTGATCTTTGGCTTACGCCCCGAGCACATCACCGAGCCGCGGCGCAACGACCGCGACGCGAATTGCGAATTCAACGCAACGCTCGACGTGGTCGAGCCTATGGGCATGGAAACGATGGTCTATTTCACCGTCGACGGCCAGGAAGTCTGCGGCCGCGTCGATCCGGGCAGCGCCGCCGGCCCGGGCGAATCCATGCGGCTTTATGCCGACATGGACCGTATGCACCTGATCGATCCACAGAGCGGCGCGGTGCTGTAAAAAAAACACGCCCGGGAAGCGAGCCCCGGGCGTGACTTAACGGCGATCGGCTAGTCCTCGACGTAGGCTTCCGCCGAGATGTCCTTGCCGGTGTAGTCCGGCATCAGGGCAGCCGACACCAGACTGATCACCGCGCAGCCGGCGATGTAGATGGCGATCGCATAGCCGGAGCCGTAGGCGGCGAACAATGCCGTCGCGATGATCGGCGCCGGGCCGCCGGCGATGATCGACGCCAGCTGATAACCGAGCGATGAGCCGCTATAGCGCAGGTTTGGCGTGAACGATTCCGCAATCAGCGCCGCCTGCGGTCCGTACTGCATATCGTGCGGAATAAGCGACAGCACGATGGCGATAAACACCGCCGACGGAATGGCGGTGTCGACCATGCCGAAATACACGAACCCGAACAGGCCCATGGCCACGACGCCGATCAGGTACATGTTCTTGCGGCCGATCCGGTCCGAGATATGGCCGGCCAGCGGAATAGTGAAGAACGAGACGCAGGCCGCGACCAGAACCGCAGTGAGGATGAAGTTCCGGTCCATCTTCAGCGTACCGACTGTGTAGGCGAAGACGAATGCGGTGAAGATATAGAACGGCGCCTGCTCGGACATCCGCAGCAATGCCGAAAGGATGATCTCCTTCGGCTGCTTTTTGATGACTTCGATGATCGGCGTCTTCTCGATCTTGTTGGTGTCGACGAGATTCTGGAACACCGGAGTCTCGAGGATGCCAAGACGGATCCACAGCCCGATTCCGACGAGGATGATCGACAGCGCGAACGGTATGCGCCAGCCCCAGGTTGCGAAATCGTCACCCGACCATTTGCTGAAGACCATGACGGCGAGCGTCGAGAGCAAGAGCCCGCAGGGAACGCCGAATTGCGGCCAAGCGGCGACCAGCCCGCGCTGACCGCGCGTGCGCGACCATTCCATAGCCAACAGCACCGAGCCGCCCCACTCGCCGCCGACGCCGATGCCCTGGATCGCCCGCAGCACGGTCAAGAGCACCGCGCCCCAGATGCCAATTGAATCATAAGTGGGCACGAAGGCAATGGCGAAGGTCGCCAGCCCCATGCACAACAGCGTCGCGATCAGCGTCGCCTTGCGGCCGATGCGATCGCCGTAATGGCCGAATATCGCCGCGCCGATGGGACGGCCGACGAAGCCGATGAAGTAGGTCCCGAAAGCGGCGAGCGTTCCCGCCAGCGCCGATTCATGGGGGAAGTAGAGCTTGCCGAACACCAGTCCGGCCGCCGTGCCATAGAGGAAAAAGTCGTACCACTCGATTGCCGTGCCGACCGTCGACGCGATCACTGCTTTGCGCAGCTGCGCGCTGTGTTCAGCCTCAGGCAATGCCCCAACTGTCGTTGCCATAGCCATGGCGCACCTCCCCCGTGTTTACTCGTTTTGGGAGCAGGCTCGACGGCCTGCCTCCTAGCGCAAGAATATACGCAGAGGTCGGGGCATGGCTACAGGGCAAGAGGTTACGCACAACCCGGCCCGGCATTTTGACGCAGTGCAGCGCAGATTTGGGCGATTGCCCGGAAGCGGCCCCACTCGGAAAGCGCGACGCGCTTACTGCGTCGGCTTGTTTGACGCCAGCACCGTGACAGGCGTGTCCCGATAGTAATCCGGGAACATGCGCTTGAGATTATCCACCTTCGGCAGATCGTTGAAGACGATATAGGGGTAGCTCGGATGCGTGACGGCGAAGTCCTGATGGTAGTCCTCGGCCGGATAGAAGCCCTTGAGCGCTTCGAGCTTGGTCACGATCGGGGCATCGAAAGCACGCGCCTTGTCGAGCTGCTCAATATAGGCCGCCGCGACGCGCTTCTGCTCGTCGTTGGCATAGAAAATAGCGGAACGATAGGACGTGCCACTGTCGGGTCCCTGGTAGTTGAGCTCGGTGGGATTGTGCGCGACCGAGAAATAGATTTGCAGGATTTTCCCGAGCGAAATTTGCCGCGGGTCGTAAGTAACAGAGACGGATTCGGCGTGTCCCGTGCGTTCCGTCCCGACCATTTCGTAATGGGCAGTCTCCTTGCTGCCGCCGGAATATCCCGAGACCGCGGAGGTGACGCCTTTAGTGTGCTCATAGACCGCTTGCATGCCCCAGAAACAGCCGCCGGCCAGCACGACGTTCTCCAAGCCGCCGCCCGCCGGAGCCGTGGCGTCGAGGGTCGGCGGCGGAAGGGCCACGGCAGGCTCGGCAGCCTGGGCAAGCCGGCCGATCAGCGCCAATGCAGGCACACACAGCAACGCTCCCACAATCAACGTTTTCGCGATCTTCATGCGTGCCATTTGTTTCCTCCGACGGCGCCTGACCCGACCGACATCGTCTTACGTTAAGTAGGCAAACACGCGCCAATCACAACTGCGGCCACGCCGCCGCGCAACTTACTCACGACCTCGTGTTCGAGAGTACTCTTCGCGCAGAATCGCTATTCGACGGTTTGATAGCCGCGGATCACCGCGTCCGAGCCAAAACCCCAATAATTGCGCAGCGTGTCCTCCGGCCACACTTTCGGCCGCTGCGGCCGGTCCTGATGCCACGGCCGCGGATCGAAATAGCCGAGCGTTTCGTCCTTCATCTGGTCCATTTCGCAGAAAAACTCGACGCGCACTTTGTCCGCGTTGCGATGATAGATCGCGACGTTGTGGCCGATGATGTGACGGCCCGGACCCCAAACGAGACGAATGTCGTGCCGCGCCAAAATTTCGGCGGCGCGCTGGATTTCCGCCCAATCCTTCACCTCGAAGGCGATGTGGTGCAGCTGCGGCTGCGCGTCATAGACGAAATTCACGGTGTGGTGGTCGGTGTTGCAGCGCAGGAAAGCGAAGTGGTCGGCATGCCAGTCTGAGACGCGAAAGCCGAGCACGTCGCAATAGAATTTTACGGTCTTGTGCACCTCGTCGACGCGATAGGCGACATGGCCCAGCTTGAGCGGCATGACGCCCGTCTGCCGTCCGTCGTCCGTGGCGAATGCATAGTCGGCAAAGAGTTCGACGATGGTGCCTTTGGGATCGCGAAAGACGATGGCCTCGGCAATGCCGGGCGAAATCCCGTTCGCGCGCTCGCTCTTCACGCCATGGCCCGCAAGTTCCTGCACGACTGCAGCCAGATCGCTGCCGGGAGCGACCTGCAACGACAAGCGCGACAGCGCGTTCGCCGGCCCGGGCTCGAGCGCGATCGCTTCGAGCCCGAGCTTACAGGCGAGAAAGGCACGATCCTTGCTGCGCTCGACAACAGCGAGGCCGACAACTTCGGTATAATAGGCAACTTGCCGCTCGATATCGGGCGTGGTCAGCGTGGCATGCCCGAGGCGTCTGACCTGGATCATCTCGACTGTCTCCCTCCCGTCACGATTTCCGTCCTTCGTCAGGATGCGGCCCTGTTTAGTCTATCTCATTTGACCGGCCGCTGCGCGCAAGCGACGACACCACGCCGAGGTTTGGACATTTACTGTTTCCCGCGTTTGCTCGTTCGCGTTTATATAGCGCATTGGATTTTACAGATAATGCCTGCGTGTTTCCCCTGTGACGTATTGTGCGCCGCCGCGACGCCGAAACCGCAGGTTAATGATTTGCCTCAATGATGCGGCCACCCGTCGAACGTGCCTCACCCCGTCGTGGCCGCGGTGCCGACCAAGACCATGAGCGCAATACCGGATCAGTCCTCTACCGTCGTCCCGATCGTGTCGAGCGAACCCGATTCGACGCGCGCGCCGCTGTGCTTCGTCATCGACGGCGTCGGCAGCATCCGGCATTTTCTGTCGCTCGTTCTGCACGGCGCCGGCATCGATACCGAGGAATTTGCCGATGGCCAGGGACTGCAGCGAGCGCTGTCACGCCGTGCACCAGATTTGATTGCCGAGCGCATTCATGCCTGGAGCTAGGGAGGCAGAGCTGATCGCCCTCTCGGAACTCGCTTTGTCCAGGGCGCTGACGGCAGCCGCCAACTTCGGCAAGCTCGGCCTCAATTTGCGCATGGCGGTCAACATCCCGGTCAGCGTGCTGGCCAAGCTTGCCGTCGCCGATATCGTGCAAACCTATCGTCCGCAATTCGAGAAATGGCCCGGGCTGATCATCGATGTATCCGAAGAGCAAATCGTGTCCGATCTGGCGTTCGCCAACGATATCACCCAGCGATTGCGGCACCTCAACGTCCAGCTCGCGATCGACGATTTCGGCCGCGGCTATTCCCCGCTGGTGCGGCTCAAGGAATTGCCGTTTGCCGAACTCAAGCTTGACCGCGCCTTCGTGACCGACTGCGGCACCGACAAGGTCAACGCGCCCTTGTGCAAGACGGTCATCGACCTGGCGCACAATTTCGGCAGCGTCGCGGTCGCGATCGGCATCGAGAAAGCGTCCGACACCCTGGCGCTGGTCAGCATGGGCTGCGACTACGGCCAAGGCTTCCTGCTCGGCCAACCGATGCCGGAAGAGCGCTTCGTGTCGCTGCTGCGGCAGCGTGCCGGCGCGCAAGCGCGCGCTGCCACGACGGCTCTCTCCGCACGGCCGAAACAGAGCCGGCTTAGAGGGACTCGTGCAGCTCAGTGCGTCCAGGCGCCGCGCCGCGTAGCGGCGAAGTTATCGGAATAGGAAATGCGCTGCCGCTTCGGCGGCGTGCTCTCGAAAACGTCGAAGGCAATGCCGTTGCGCTCGCAATAGGCGACCGCCTCGTCCTTGGTGTCGAAGCAAAGCCGCAGCTGTTGTTTCATATCGCCGGAGCTGGTCCAGCCCATCAGCGGCTCGACGGCGCGCGGCTGTTCCGGCTCGTAATCCAAGACCCATTCCTTGGTCTTGGCGGTACCGGACTGCATCGCGGTGCGGGCGGGTTTGTAAATTCGAGCGGTCATCGGCCTGCCATCGCTAAAAATGGTCGGGGCAGCAGGATTTGAACCTGCGACCTGGAGTACCCAAAACTCCCGCGCTACCAGGCTGCGCTATACCCCGCCGGTCGCGGCACTGGATAGCTGTTTCCCGCAGGCCCAGCAAGCGGAGTAGCCGTCCTGGCCCGTTTAATGGTTGCCGAAAAACGAGCCGGTGACGCGGTCGCCGGGGGCAATATGGTATTTGCGCGCGGTTCCGGCGATTACTTCGAGCACGCCCCGCACCGGACCCGCGGACGGTACGAGGGCGTCCGACAGCGGCGTCGTGTTTTGCGCGATGTTGAGAACGCGTCCGTCGCCGCGGATGAAGATCATGTCGAGCGGGATGTAGGTGTTGCGCATCCAGAACTGCACCGGCTGGTCGGTCTGGAAATCGAACAGCATGCCGTGGCCATCCGGCAGCGATTTGCGGAACATCAGGCCGCGGGCGCGCTCGGCTTCCGTGGTCGCAAGCTCGACGGAAAAGGCATGGACGCCGGAGCTGGTGACGATCTCGATGGTATCTTGCGCGGCGGCGCTCGCCGGCGTTTGCGCGGCCGGCAAGGCGCAGCCGGCGACCAGTACAATCGCGGCAAAGCCTGCGGCCCGGACGAGTCGTGTCGAGCGAAACAGCGCGCGGAGCCCTAGTGCGAAGCCGGACCGAGCGGTCCGCTCTCGGGGCGTACTTCGGCCGCCATCATCCCCTTCGGGCCCGGTCCGAAGCGGACCAGGACGAACTGGCCGGGCCGCAATTCGGTCAGGCCGAAGCGGCGCAGGGTTTCCATATGGACGAAAATGTCCGGCGTCCCCTCTCCCCGCGTCAGGAAGCCGAATCCACGCAGCCGATTGAACCATTTGACCTGTGCCCGTTCGAGACCGCTTGTGGGTGCCACAGTAACATGGGTTCGCGGCGGCGGCATCTGCGCCGGATGGATCGCCGTCGATTCATCCATGGACAGAATCCGGAAGGCTTGCAGGCCTTTGGGGCCGGCCAAAACCTCGCAGGCGACCCGCGATCCCTCGTAAGCGGTCTGAAAGCCGTCGCGACGCAAACAGGTGACGTGCAGGAGCACATCGCCCATGCCGTTATCCGGAACGATGAAGCCGTAACCCTTGGCCACATCGAACCATTTAATGGCACCGGTGACCTCGATGACGTGCGCGGCTTCGTCAGGAAGTGCGACGTCGGGTCCGAGACCCGGTTTGGTAGATTTTTGTTCGATCCCGTCCGACGCCATGACGCCGTGGCCGCCGCTGTTGTGCTGACGCCCTGCGGGCGCATCGCGAATCTCTTGAATCGAAGATAACACCGGCAATCCAACGCGAAAGGGCAAAAATGCAACACTGGCCTAAAAGCGTCACCGCCTGTGCACAAAGTGGAATTTATTCATCGCAGAATGAGGGGTTCTAGCGCGGTCCCGATGTCTGCGTGCACGATTAGGTCGGCGATCTCGTCGAACTCGGTCGGTTCGCGATTGACGATGACGAGGCGAGCTCCGTTCCTTTTCGCCAACAACGGAATGCCGGCGGCCGGCCAGACCACCAACGAAGAGCCGATCGCCAGAAACAGGTCGCAGTTTTGGGCAAGTTCCTGGGCGCGCCGCATCGCAGCATCGGGCATCGCCTGACCGAACGAGACCGTCGCGGTCTTGATGAAGCCGCCGCAGCTCGGGCAATCCGGCGCGCAGCCGTTCCCGGCATCCATTCGCTGGTGTACCCACGACAGTTCATACCGCGCGCTGCAATCGAGACATAAGGCGAAAGTCGTGTTGCCGTGCAGTTCGATGACGTGTTCGGGCGCAATTCCCGAAGATTGATGCAGATTATCGATGTTTTGCGTGATGACGGCAGGCGCCTTACCCGACCGGTACAGACTGGCGAGCGCGCGATGGCCGCGGCTGGGCTTTGCCCCGCCGAACTGTTCCTCCATGGCAAAGCGCCGCCGCCAGGACTCATTGCGCGCCTCCTGGCTCGCCAGGAAATCGTCGAAGGGGATCGGGCGGTACCGGGACCACAGCCCGCCCGGGGAGCGAAAGTCGGGAATGCCGGATTCGGTCGAAATGCCCGCCCCGGTAAACGGTACGATGATGCGGGCTTCGTGGACCATCTCCTGAAGCCGCGCTATGGCACCGTCGCCAACAGAGGAAATCATTCTTGCTGGCCGCGCTTCATCCCCACCGGCCCCCGTCATACATTAACCCATCGGCACGTATCGGCTCTTGCCGGCCCAAAGACCATTGACGACCAGCGGAGGTTTCCATCATGCGGTATCTGCACACAATGTTGCGCGTGCGCAATCTCGACGACGCGCTCGATTTTTATTGCAACAAGCTGGGGCTGAAGGAGGTCCGCCGGCGGGTCGACGAGAAGAACAAGTACACCCTGGTCTTCCTGGAGGCGCCGGCCGACGATGAACTGGTCGCCAACGGTCCTGCGGCCCGGCAGGCGCCGCTGGTCGAGCTCACCTATAACTGGGACAGCGGCGAGGACTATGGCGAGGCGCGCTATTTCGGCCACCTCGCCTATGAGGTCGACGACATCTATGCGCTCTGCGATCGGCTGATGAAGGCCGGCGTCACCATCAACCGGCCGCCGCGGGACGGCAACATGGCCTTCGTGCGTTCGCCCGACAAGCATTCGATCGAATTGCTGCAGAAGGGCAGCCCGCTGCCGCCCAAGGAACCCTGGATATCGATGCCCAATGTCGGCAAGTGGTGAGCCCGCTCCTTTGCTTGCCGCTGCAGGCAAAGCCCTCTATATGTCGCGCGCTTTTAGGCACCGAGCGCCGTTGCGCTTGATCCGCGCCCTTCGTCTAGCGGTCCAGGACATCGCCCTTTCACGGCGGTAACACGGGTTCGAGTCCCGTAGGGCGCGCCAACGCTCGAATAACGCCCGTCATCCCTGAATTACTAGCAAACTCAAACGCTTCGTCCTGCCCGGTGGTATAAAGCGGTGGGATGATTTATGCGTTTGCTGATGGGTGTCAGCAAGAACCGGCACGGGACCTACTATGCGGTCAAAAAGGTGCCGGCACGCCTTGAGCACGCCGTGGCTCAGGTGCTCGGAGGCGCTAAGGCGAGGCAGTCGTGGCTGAAGCGTTCGCTTGACACCAAGGAAATCGAGACGGCCAACAAGCGAGCCAAGGCGGTGCTAATCGAGTTTGACCACACGTTAGACAAGGCCAAGGCTTTGCTGGCTGAGCGTCCACTAGTGACCAGCCTGTCACCAGTCCTCCTCAAGCGCATGGCCGAATATCACTACGCCCGCAAACTGGCATCGCATGATGAGTACCTGCGTATCGGACCCGAGAATGAACGGGCGATGCGCGAACTTGATCCAGACCTTGATTGGGACTGGCCCATACCTCAATTTGGCCTGTCCCAGGGACAGATCGCCGACGCGAATGTAACCATCAAAGAGGTTTTGCAGGAAGCTGAAGCGGCGCTTTCGCAAGGCAACATCGCTCACATTGAAGTTCAGATCGAACAGGTGTTGGACGCCTTCCAGACCAATCTGGACCACAAGTGTTCGGCCTATCGCGAGCTTGGGCTTGTTCTGCTACGTGCCGAAGTCAGAGCCTTCCGGTCAATCCAGGGGAGACAAGCGGGGGAGCCAATAGAAACGCCGCCCCTTCCCCGTCCTGACACGACAGCCCCAGCCACCGGCGAGACTTTACGGGCCGCACTTGATGGGTGGAAACGTCAACGCGAACGCCCCTTAAGGACCGTTCAAGACTACGAACGGGCGATCAAGCTTTTTGCCGAGCTTCATGGTGACATAAGGGTAGATCAGATCAAGCGGGGCCACGCGCGACGGTTTCAAGAAGCGTTGCAGGACGTGCCCCGCAAGCGAACCGGCAAACTACTGGAAGCGCCACTGCCAGAAATCGCTGAGTGGGGGCGCCAAAATCTAGAAGCTCAGAAAATTACCCCAGCTACCATCAACAAGTTGCTCGGGGGTGTTCAAGCCGTCTGTCGGTGGGCGCGTAAGGAGGACCTCCTGCCCGACGATTGGGCCGACCCATTTGCTGATATACGGTTGGAAGAGGACGAGAGCGCCCGCGCACCGTTCGAGCTTGATGAGCTAAAGGCAATCTTCGGCACCCCGTGTACACGCAAGGGACACGTCCCAAGGGTGGACAAGGAGAGGCTGCGTTCTGGCTACCGCTGCTCGCCCTCTTCGGTGGTGAGCGGCTCAGTGAACTTGCCGGGCTCAAAGTATCCGACGTAGCCCACAATCAGTTCATCGGCACCGTATCCATTTACATTACCCAAGACCGGAAGACCTCCCGTAGGCTCAAAACTAAACAATCCGAACGCTTCGTCCCCGTTCATCCACAAATGATCGAACTGGGCTTTCTTGATTTTGTGGCTGCTCAAGGGAAGGCGCGTGGCGATAAGGCGTGGCTGTTTCCGCAGGCTGCTCCCGGGACCAATGGCGCGGCGTCCTTCTCGAAGTGGTTCGGCAGGTACATCGGCACCCACGGTGTTACCGACACCGCCAAAGTGTTTCATTCGTTCCGCCATGCCTTCGCCGACGCACTCCGCATCGCGGACGTGAGTGATGAAGTGAAGCACGCATTGCTGGGCTGGAGCGGCGGCGGAATACCGACAAGGTATGGAGCGAAGGATAAGGCCGCACGCTTTAAGCACCGGCTTAGCGAAGCCGTCGAACGCGTAGCCTATCCCGGGCTTGACCTATCGAAGCTAACGAACGCCGGGCCACCGGCACATGCTACAGGGCGTTGCTAGTGTTCGCGGCATCGGTGTCCTGACCCGGCTGCCCTGCCTCCCCCAGACCCTGGTTGGGCCTCTACGTGCGTCCTAGTGGACCGTAAGCGATTGACCACGACCCAAATCCACAGGCCATTTGTGTCAAAAGGCTGGTGGGCAGCGAGCCTCTCGCCTCGTTTTTTCAACAAAGCGTGTACCAGCGCGTCCGATATTGGCTTCGACTTGTGCTAAGCAAACTGGGTGCGAGCATTCTCGCCCGCACCTTGTCCAGAACCTGGCAATGCTTGAAACGCAGCAAACGAACAAAACTGAGAGCAATTCGTCAGCGGCTCGTGTCGCCCATGCCGCGCTGACTGCACTGTACCCCAAGATCATCACGCTCATCACGGCGTGGGCGAAGCCGAAAGAACGGTACGCAGACCTGCGCAGCAAGGCGCGCACCCCCGCGGCTCATCAACTCTTTGACCGCATTCGTGACGACTTAGAAGAACTTGAATGGCAAAGTGGCAAACGAACGCGCAAGCGCCGTGAGAAGAGCGGCGCAAAGCTTCTAGAGGCCATCGAACGGTTTGTCGGTGATCTGTTGCGTGTGCGGGCGGACACGATTGCACCGGCCCTTATTTACCGCTCGATTGGGAAATCCGACTTCGACCACGAACCCGTGAAGTACGACGTTTTCACGAAGACGCTTGAGGGCCTCAAGGAACTTGAACTCGTTGGTCATCGAAAGGGCCAAACACGTTACCACAAAGCGTTCGGTGCCTCAGTGCCACTTCGTGGTCGCGCCGCTCGCTTCTGGGCGACAGGCAAGCTCCTCAAGCTCGCGGAGCACTATGGTATCCACAGTGACAACGTCGGTGAACATTTTGTTCTTGGGCCGCCGACGAGCCCGCTTGTGTTGAAGGACTACGCGACAGGACGCGGCAAGAACAGAGAGAGTGGCAAGAAGGTCAAGTATAAACACACGCCGGAAACCGAGCGTCTCGAAGCGGACATTCGTGAACTAAACGACTTTTGGACGCCCTTCGAGCTAGGGGGCGGCGAACACAACGGTTACACTCCGCCTATTCAACAATCTCTCTTGGAACAAGGGTGGTCGTCTGTACAGCGTCCACCAACAGATGGCAGATACCGAACGCGTTAAAATGACAATCAATGGCGAGCCCGTTTCTGAAATCGACATTAAAGCTAGCCACCTGACAATCTACCATGTGATGGTCGGAGAGCCGCTTAAGGGCTCGGGTGATCCTTACGTCCAAGCGGGCGTCGCGGACCGCTCGATTGCTAAGCTGTGGACCGTCGCCAGCTTCGGCAGCAGCAAGCCCGCTACACAATGGCCACCGAAGATGGTCAAGGACTTCAAGAAGGACACCGGCAAGGACCTGCGGAAACAAGCGAAGGCGAGAGAGGTCGGGCGAAAGATGCTTGCGGCCTTTCCGGCCCTGAAGAGGCTTGAGGGTCATTCCGACATTTGGGCCGATCTTCAGTTTCGAGAGGCCCGAGCGGTGATCGGCACCATGTTGATCTTGATGCGACAGTACCACGTCCCGAGCCTCTCGATGCACGACGGGATCATTGTGCCGAGGTCAAAGGCAAACCTAGCGAAAGCCACCCTCGCAAGTGAGTTTAGGCGTGTCGTCGGGACTATGCCGATACTGACCGTTGACCCTGAACAGCCCGTTGCCGATCCAGACCTTTGATCGAGGATCAGGAATTACCAACAATGGGAGGGCTAGAGGGGGCCTCTAGAAAGCCTAACGGGCTCTAGAGAGCTTAAGGGGCTACTTAAGGGGGTGACTTAATAGCTCCATCTTATGCGCTCTCCAGTGCTTACTGGTCTACTAGGGGGTTTAGTGAAGGACGTGGCTACCAGCAGAACAAATTGCACGATTGCGAGGGAGTTCAGTGAAAGGCGTTCATCGCCAGCGCAGATTGTGAGGGGGTTTTGTGAGCGAACTCCTTTGGTAGCTGCCCCTCTTCGGTTGCGCTTACTTGGGCGTGGCTTATCTCGATGGCATGTTGGTAATCATTGGGTATTTCGCAGAGCCATCGGCGTCGAGCGTTCAGTCCGCAAACCTCTTGATAGCCAACGGCGATTTTGCCACGTGTGAAGAAGCTCTGATTACCGCCCATCACACCGCAGGCCAGCTTCACGCGCATTCGTTCATCATCGATTTTCCCGACGGTACAAACGAGCGGCATGTGCGTGACGGAGACGGATGGAGGCGGGAAGATGCCTAGAGGCTCCAAAGGAGAAAAGAACCACGTCTCGATCCGAATGGAACCCAGGTGCGCTGCGTGTTCCATCCGAGCCTCAGTGATTTCTCGCGCGCGCGTAGGGCTCGTTTCCGGCTCCTGGCCGCTAGGGTGGTAGCCGCGAGGGGGGCTCCAGCAGCATCAACATGACGCGTACAGACGTCCCGGCTTGATGTGTTAGCTACGGCTGTTGCCTCAAGTCAACCCCTTCCGGTTTACCCCGAAATCAGACGTATCGCCGGACGGCGCTACACGACGCGATGGGCCAAGACCCCGACATCACACCGCTTTGGGGCCGCTGTGGTCCTTCGTTCTGATCTGTGGCTTGTCGTACAAGACGACGTTCAGCAAGGAATTATGGATTTCCAGTTTTCCATTGTATTTGATGTAGCCTAGTTTGCGGAATTTGTTCATGAAATGGCTGACGCGGGATCGAGTCGTCCCGATCATCTCCGCGAGGACTTCCTGACTGAAATTTCCGACAATCGGCTCCGGAGCGTCCTCCTTGCCGAAATTCGCAAGGAGCAGAAGAGCGCGAGCTAGGCGCTTTTCGCTCGAATTGAACAATTGGTCGATCAGGTCTTCTTCAATTCGACCGTTCCGGTTCAATAAGTCGGCCATGAACAGTTCTGAGAATTTCGGCTCATCACGCATGGTAGCTATCATGGCTTCCCTGGCGATGCGCGTGATGAGGCAGTCATCAATCGCTGTGGCTGTAGTAACACGCAGGGGATGGCCGTTCAGACACCCTTCGCCAAAAAAGTGACCAGCCCCTAGGAGGCCAACGACTGCTTCTTTGCCCCGCTGAGAAACTACGCTGAGTTTGATCTTGCCCTTCTGGACGTAATAAACCGCGTCGCCAACGTCACCCTGTGAAAAAATTATCTGACCCTTGTGATATTTCGAGATTATTTTTCCGCTGCCCACTTTGGCGAGAAAGGTCGTGGGATCAAAGACAGGCGTGCTTCTTTTTGTCGACGCGACTTTGCTTTCCTTACGCACTGGCGCTCTCCAAGGAATTTATTCGCGCCCCACAGGCCAGAGAGCGAAGGCCCTTATGTACGCTACCGGACTATCGAGGTCTTTTCAATCTGGCGAAAGCTCAGTGGGGCAGTTTTGATCGCCCACAAGTCTGTCGCGCGCTCGTAATGCCGCTTGCGTCCAGGTCCGCGCAAGATCAAGCAAACCCTGCTTGTCCTCGTCGGTTTTGGCGTAGGAAATCGAGAGCATCGCCTCTTTGGCGTATAGCCAGAATTGGTCTGTTTCCGACATGGGGCAGCTTCAGTGCCCCAGCACCCATGCCCCCCATGCGCTCCTTGACCGTCCACGTATGTTCACAATCGCTCACCGAGATCGCCCATCCACAGCAAACATTTTCGGTCCGGGTCGAATCGCTAG
Source organism: uncultured Alphaproteobacteria bacterium (assembly GCA_963731805.1). GTDB lineage: Bacteria > Pseudomonadota > Alphaproteobacteria > Rhizobiales > Xanthobacteraceae > BOG-931. The sequence goes on along the minus strand of CAVSWY010000010.1, from coordinate 133,160 downwards.
ACATTCACGCGGGTCGAGACGACTTGGCCGTATCGCTCGCCTGTTTGGTTATTTCCTCGGCTAAAAGCTTGTGCAGGGTTTCCCGCTTAATCGGGTCGGTTTCTGTCATCAACTGATTTGTGTAGTGCGCGATGTTCTGGCGCTCGACGAACCCTTTCCGGAAAGTATCCATGAGAATCTCCATCTACTCGCAACCGCATGGAAAAAAACCCCAGTGTTGCGGAAGCAAGACTGGGGTCTCAGTACGCACAACAAACCCGGGCGCTGGGCAGGCTGGGGGGCCAAAAAGGATGCGCCCGATACTTACAAGTTTGACCCAGTTGTTTTTCTGAAACTGTATAAAATAGCTCACTCTTAACCGACGGTGGATAACTCCACCTATGGCTTTGCCACACTCAAAGGAGCCAAATAACCAACGCGCTCTTGCGATGTCCGCTGCGGGGTGCCGAGGATCGTTCCTTGTCCGCAATGCCCCCGAAAGCCGACGTGCGTATCAGCAGTTGGCCCCGCCGACGACTGGCCCGTCAACCTTGCCAGGGCTCACTCCGCGCGGGGAGGTCAAACAACAACGGTGAGGGCTTAAGGAGATTTTCGAAGCTCGTTTCCTGAGAAATCACCTGAGCATTTGCGGCCAGGAGGGACCCGGTTGGCTTCGCGCGGGATTGGCGACGTGGTGCGTGCGCTAGTCGTCGTCGGCACCAAGAACCCTTCCGGTCGTCGGGTTGACCAAGTGTATCCGTGTGCAGGCGGTGCAGGTCACAGCTTCAAAATGATCCTCGCCATGTTCAGTCGGGTCATCCGCGACCCAACCTTGCACATTCAGGCCGATGACGGGGCATCGGTAGAGAAATGAGACCATCGCCTGCCTGCCGTTCGCCGTGATGCGCGTGAAAGCGGCCAAGACCAGAACCGGGGGGAAGGGGAACCGGGGTTCGGCCAAGGCCGCTCCGCTCTGCGGTTGGCTCGCGCCGCAAAGCCCGGTCACGTTAGCCGCTTTTGGGCAAGCCACCTTTGACATGGATCAAGGGTAATCGGCCAAGTGTTCCTACTGCCCCGAAGGCAACCGAAAGGAACTTGCGGCTTCGGTCAGCGCATCAGCCAGATGAAGAACGCCGCAAAGAGAACCGCAAGCAGCGCCTCGGGACCATCGAGGCCGAAGAGGACCGCGAGCAGCAGCGTGACGACGACGTAGTTCATTTGATTGCCCACCAACTAGCCGGCTGACGGTAGCAAGCAGTGACGACACGGCATCTGAGTCAAAATGACTCAGCAACAACGATGAGTTTTTGCTTGGTGAACTGTTGGAAGAACGCGCATTGTTCGAACAGTCAGTCAGACTGGGAGAGCCAATCACATGGCGAAAGCGCACCTGAAGCTGGTCACGCCAGCCACCGTAAAACGAACAGTTACCCCCAAGCGGCTGCCCAACGTCGACCTCCGCACCCGCGAGCACCTGACTGAGGCTGAGGTCGAGCGGCTGATTGCAGCCGCCAGGAAGAACCGTTGGGGGCATCGCGACGCCACCATGATCCTGGTGGCCTACCGGCATGGCTTCCGGCCTGCCGAGCTTGTGGACCTCCGCTGGGATCAGATCGAGTTCGCCTCAGGCGCGCTGCACTTCCGCAGGGTCAAGAGAGGCACCCCGAGCACCCATCCGATCCTCGGGGACGAACTGCGAGCCCTGCGGCGCCTACAGCGCGAGCAGGAGCCCAAGTCAATCTTCGTCTTCACTTCGGAGCGCGGAGCACCGTTCACGACCGCTGGCTTTGCCCGCATGATTGAGCGCGCGGGCACCGAGGCCAAGCTTGAGTTCAAGGCGCACCCGCACATGCTTCGGCACGCTTGTGGCTACGCTCTTGCCAACAAAGGGCACGACACGAGGGCGTTGCAAGCCTACCTCGGCCATCGCAATATCCAGCATACCGTGCGTTACACCGAGCTATCGCCGACGCGGTTCAAGGATTTCTGGCGTAGCTAAGAGTGGATCATAAACGCGCAGGGCAGCGGCCCCCTCGGGGGAGAAGCGGACATTGCGCGGATAGCCCAAATCGGTAGCTACTGACCCACCACGGAAGTAGTGTGTTGCGACGCCACCCAACGTGGGAATGAGCACATGAAACTGAGCAAAAGATCGCTTCTCGTAGGGGTCGCCTGTGTCGGTGCAACACTATACGCGGCTCCGCCAGCGGCGGCGCAGCAAAAGCCCAACGTCATCTTCATCCTTGCCGACAACGTTGGCTATGGCGACCTCGGCCCATACGGCGGCGGGGAGCTGCGTGGCTACCCGACACCAAATGCTGACCGGCTTGCCCGCGAGGGGCTTCGCCTTACTCAGTTCCTTGTGGAGCCATCCTGTACCCCATCGCGTGCTGCGCTCATGACGGGCCAGTATTCAATCCGTAACGGATTGTCGCTTGCCGCCATACCAGGCACCCCCAATACGCTCTCGGCTAATGCCTACACCATGGGGCAGTTATTCAAAGATGCGGGCTACGCGACGGCAATCTTCGGGAAGTGGCACCTTGGCAGCGCACCGCAGAGCCTGCCGAGTGCGCACGGTTTCGATGAATTTTATGGCATCCCGCCCGACACCTCTTGGAACGACGAGTTGACCGTCTCGTTAATCATGGCGACGCATTCCAGCGACGCGCCTGAGAGTGCCCTGATCGAGAGGGGGCCGTGGATCATGCAGCAGAAGGCGGGCGGACCGATGCAGCGCGTGAAGCCCTTCACCCCTGAAGTGCGTGCGGAAATCGACAACGACCTAACCGACCGCTCCATCGCCTTCATCAAACAGCAGCACGCGGCGGGAAAGCCATTTTTCCTTTACTTTCCATTCTCCATGGGGCACGCGCCAAATACCCCATCCAAGCAATTCGCTGGCAAATCGCGCATCGGTAACTACGGCGACAAGATGATGGAGGGCGACTATCACGTCGGGCAGGTGCTCGACACACTCAAGGAACTCAACATCGAGGACAACACTATCGTGGTCTTCGCGTCAGACAACGGGCCGTCGGGCTGGATACTTCGTGAGCTTGGTAACTTGGGCACTCCCGACATGGGCAGCTCGGGTCCCTTCCGTGGCGAGTTGGGCGAAGCGACTGAGGGTTCGATCCGAACTTTTTGCTTCATTCGCTGGCCCGGGCACGTGAAACCAAACACTACCTCCTATGCCATGTTCTCGATCATGGACTTCTTGCCGACTTTCGCATCGATCCTTGGCGCCAAATTGCCTGCAGACCGTCCCATCGACGGCGTGGACCAGACGGCGGTACTTCTGGGCAACAGCGAAATGGGAAACCGCCAGTCGCTGCTCTCATTTATCGGCGCGGATCTGGTGGCCGCGCGATGGAAGCAATGGCGCATCTACTTCAAGGACATGAAGCTGAGCGGAACGGGCCAGCAGATGCTCGGCGGGATATTCGAAGATATTTCGGGGATGTCCTACCCGAAGGTCTATAACATCGAAATGGACCCGCACGAGGATTTGAACGTCGGCGGCATCAACCTCTGGCCGATGCAAGAAGCATTCAAGACGGTCATCGAATATCAGGCGTCGCTCAAGAAGTACCCGAACCCACCTGCGATCAACTTCACAAACTTTGGTGGGGGCGACTAAGTTCTAGGCTCCAAATCTTGGAAGGTGCTCGCCGTCGCTTTCTGTGGACTACACGTCCGCGCAGACGACGTAATCGCATTGAGATGTTGTGTTCTGCGGTGCAGAAGTCCGTTTGGGCCCCGTGCCGACCTCGCGTGACGTCCGCGATCTGGTTGCTTTCAGGTGTGGAAAGCGGACACAACTCTTACATCGCAGAAGTGAAGCGTTCGAGTGAGCTATTGTCGGTGGTGTAAGTCGGTGGTATCAAACGCGTCGGCAGAACAGCGTAGTTATTCCGATTTGACGGGCCTTTCTTGTTGACGTCCTGGTTTCCCGTAGGGCGCGCCACCCCTATCCATCCGATCCATCTCGCCATGTCCGAAGCTCTCGAACTTCTCACCACTCGGCGCTCCTTCAAACCTGGCGAACTTGCCGGGCCTGGCCCATCGGCCGCGGAGATCGAAACGCTTCTGACCATCGCGTCGCGGGTGCCGGATCACGGCAAGCTCACGCCGTGGCGCTTCATCGTGTTCGAGGGCGATGCGCGCCAAGCCGCCGGCGAGGCGATCGCGGCTGCATTTCGCGCCAAATATCCGGATGCCAAGCCCGAGCATGTGGAGGCTGAGCGCAAGCGCCTGGCGCGCGCGCCGCTGGTGATCGCGGTCGTCAGCCGCGCCGCGCCGCATGTGAAAATTCCGGAATGGGAGCAGGTGTTATCCGCCGGCGCCGCCGCCATGAACCTCGTGCTCGCGACGCATGCGCTGGGTTACGGCGCTAACTGGGTCACCGAATGGTACGCCTACGATCGCAGCGTGCTCGATGCGCTTGGGCTCGCGCCACACGAGCGCATCGCCGGCTTCGTTCACATCGGACGGCCGCCGGGTGTCCCGGAAGACCGGCCGCGGCCGCCGCTGAACGAAATCGCCTCACGCTTCCCGACATAGCTCGGCACATCGCCAAAAACAGAAGAGGGCGCCGACTTAAAACCGGGCCCTCTCTCACGCCTACGCACACGGCTTACATTCCGTTATTGGTCAAGTACTGCTGCGTCGCGGCATTCGCCGCATCGTCTTGTGCTTCGGTGCTGATCACGCTCTCGTCCATCTGAAAGGTGTCTTGGTCCGCCTGCTGCATGGCTTGGTCCGACGCGTCGATGGCCGCCTGTGACTGACTGTTATCGACCTCGACCGCCGCCGGACTTGTATCAAACACCTGCGAATTGTCGTCACTGGACGCAGCCGTGGCATGTGTGCCGGTAGCCCGCGATGCGTGGGTCACGAACGGCACCGCAAACCCGCCGAACGCGGCGGCAACGAAATCCGGAAGATTAAATTGCCGTTGCGTGAAACGAGGGTATTTGGCGGCCGCAACGTGGTGAACGACGTGATGCGCGGTATGCGTGGTCTTTGCCGCAACGTGGCCGGCGTTGGCCGCGAACGCATTGCCGGTCAGCGCCAGCGAGGCGACGATGATTGTGGTACGGACAAGAGACTTGGTGACGAGTGATTTGTTGGAGAGCGACTTCATGGCAACCTCCTTCAATATCGGCTTGCGCCGCAGTAAGTCCCCTAAACACTATGTCGCCTAGGCTAGGTCCGCGGACGTGGAGGGCAGATGTCCGGGAAATTAACTGCCGTCCACATTTTGTATCCGGATACCAAATCTGGTCAGAAACGAATCACGATCGCCGGAGCGAAAGTCCCTCCTCGCCTGTTGGCCGACGATCAACAGGCGGCGTGGCAAAACTACATTCATTTTCCACCGCCGTTCAGAATTCAATTCAGGAAAGGAATGTTAACTCGATCGGGGACGGTCAGGGGCGAATTCGAGTTCCGGAAAGCGCACGGTTTCCGGCTTACCCGACGATAGGGGAATGTTCGCGCCACACATGGGCGTCCCTGGCGACGTTCATGGCTGGCAGGGTGCCCGGCGTTATCGGTGACACCGGAACTTCAGGCTGCTGCGGAATGGTCACCGAGCTCGACGGATTTTGCGCGTGCGCAATTGCCGTATAGGCGGCAATGAAAAACATCACGCATGCGGCGACCAAAAATGTCGTCAATGCAGCTTGCTCGACGCGCCGTGCACGCATGGCAATCTTCCCTGACTCTTTAGTCGTTCGCCGACCTCGCCCGGTTCCCTCGTACGGGCCGACGTATGCTTAAAACGTTCATAAAATGATTGGGTTCCATCTTTGATGCAGCGCACAATTCACCGAACTGTTGCTTGGCTATCTGAATTTCTCCCCGCAACGTCCACCGCGAAGACCCATAACCGTCACGGCGACGCCACAGACTGCCAATAGCGTTCTCGTCGGACGATGATTTGGTTCGAGGCTTGGTTCCAGGGAGGAAGAATCATGACCCCACAAGCTGATACCGCGACACGAACGCGATTGGCGACCTACAGCAAGAACAGTTGTCCCCAGTGCAGCGAATGGATGCTTGCCCCCGACTGGTCCGAATATCTCAATGACCGCTGCGTGCGGCACACTTGGTCGTGCGAGGCATGCGGTTACCAGTTCGAGACTGCGGTATTCTTTGCCGCGGCGGCTTAATCAATCGGCGGCCTGTGCGGCGGATAAGCGTGGCGCCGGCCGCTAAAATCCTCGACCGTCGAATTGTCCGTGCTCAAATAACGTGGCCCAACCGGCGATTTTCCGAAGCCGCCGGGAATGTCGAGCACATAGGCCGGCTGGCACAGTCCCGAATAGCGGCCATGGAGCCCGCGCATCAGGCTCTGGCCTTCGGCGATAGACGTACGCAGATGCGCCGTGCCGGGGGCCAGATCGGCGTGGTGCAGGTAATAGGGCTTGACCCGGCATTCGACCAGCGCCCGCATCAGCGCGCCCAGCGTCTCGACATTATCGTTGACGCCGCGTAGCAGCACCGATTGGCTCAACACCGGAATTCCCGCATCGACGAAACGCGCAATGGCCGCGCGCGCGCGTTGAGCCAGCTCGCGCGGATGATTGACATGGAGAACCACGAAGCTCGCCTTGCTGCCGCGTAGCGCGCGCACCAAAGCCGGCGAGATCCGTTCCGGCGCCGCGACCGGCACGCGTGTGTGCACGCGGATCACTTTGACGTGGTCGATCGCGGCAAGCTCCGTCGTCACCTCTTTGAGGCGCCGCGGCGACAACACCAGCGGATCGCCGCCGGTGAGGATCACTTCCCAGATTTGCGGCGCGGCGCGGATGTAATCCAGCGCCACCGCGAGTGCGGCACGAGAAAGCCCTCCCCGTCCCGGCCCGACCATCTCGCGGCGGAAACAAAAACGGCAATAGACCGCACAGGCATTGACGAGCTTGAGCAGCACGCGGTCCGGATAGCGGTGAACGATGCCTTCGACCGGGCTATGCGCCTCATCGCCGATCGGATCGCCGCTTTCCTCAGGTTGCGAGTCAAGTTCGCGCGGATCCGGAACAAATTGCCGTGCGATCGGATCGTGCGGATCGGAGGCATCAATCAAATTGGTGATGGCCGGCGTGATTGCGACGGCATAGCGGGCGGCGACCTGCTCCAGCGCCGCAAGTCGATCATTCGCCGCCAACCGCGCATCGACGAGTTCGGAAAGTGTTCGCAACGAACGTATGGCAGTCATGGCAGCTACTCCTGAATTGGCGTCCATAACACCTGATCAATGCGCGAAGCTCCGGTGCCCAGCATCACCAGGCGGTCAAGGCCGAGAGCGATACCGGAGGCCGCCGGCATTTGCGCCAGAGCGGCGAGAAAATCCTCGTCGATCGGGTAGCGCTCGCCATAGATGCGTTGTTTTTCCGCCATGTCGCGTTCCAGGCGGCGGCGCTGCTCGTCCGCATCGTTGAGCTCGCCAAAAGCGTTGGCGAGCTCGACGCCGCAGACGTAAAGCTCGAAGCGGTCGGCGACGCGCGGGTCTGCTGCCGGGCGCGCCAGCGCCGATAGCACTGACGGATATCGGTCGAGAATAGTAGCGCGGCCGATGCCGAGATTACCCTCGATGCGCTCAACCAGAACGCGGCTGAAAATGTCGCCCCAGCTATCATCGTCGGCAACGCGAATTCCTGCCGCCTGCGCGGCGCCCGCGAAACGCTGGCGATCCGGCACACCGTCCGGCAGCGTCGCGAGCACATCAATGCCGGCAAAGCGCGTGAAGGCTTCCGCAACGGAAAGCCGCTCGGGCTCGGCGAAGGCATCGGCGGAGCGGCCGCGAAAAGTCAACTGCCGCGTCCCCGCCGCCCGCGCCGCGGCACGCAGAATTGCAACGCAATCCCCCATCAGCGTCTCATAGGGCTCGCCGGCGCGATACCATTCGACGAGCGTAAATTCAGGATGATGCAGTGCGCCGCGTTCGCGGTTGCGAAACACCTTGGCGAATTCGACGATGCGCCGCTCGCCGGCGGCGAGTAGCTTTTTGCAGGCGAATTCGGGCGAGGTGCGCAGATAGCGGGGCGACGGCGTGCCGTCAGGCGCGACCAGCGTGGCGGCAAAGGCGTGCAGATGTATTTCATTGCCCGGAGAGACCTGCAGCGCTGCGGTGTCGACCTCGACAAAATCCTGCCCGGCAAACCAGGCCCGCAGCGCGGCCACGATCCGCCCCCGCGCCAACAGGATCGGCCGGCGGTCGGCATGAACGTGGGGGGCCCAAAAAGGCGAGGAACGGGGTGGATCGGCCGGCATGTCCTTGTCTAAACGATGTTGACGAAATAACTAGCGGTGACGCTCAGGATCGGTATGTTGCGCCCGAATCCGCTTATCACCATTGAGGAAACCGTGAGAGTCATCGCCAGCTCATTGCGAAAAGGCAATATCGTCGAAATCGACGGCAAGCTCGGGGTCATTATGGCCGTCGAGAACATCCATCCCGGCAAGGGCACCCCGGTCACCCAGATGGACGTGCGCCGGATCGCCGACGGCGTGAAGGTGTCGCTGCGCTACAAGACCACCGACCAGGTCGAGCGCGCCTTCGTCGAGGACCGCAAGCACCAATATATGTACCAGGACAGCGACGGCTTCCATTTCATGAACATGGAAAGCTACGATCAGGTCGCCCTGCCGGCCGACATCATCGGCGATCAGGCGGCCTATCTGGAGCCCGAAATGGAAGTAACGATCAGCATGCACGATGCCGTCCCGGTCGCCATCGAGCTGCCGCCGAAGGCCACGCTCGAGGTGGTCGAGACCGAGCCGACCATCAAGAGCCAGACCGCGGCTTCGTCCTATAAGCCGGCCGTGCTGTCGAACGGGGTCCGGACCATGGTGCCGCCTTTCGTCACCACCGGCACCAAGATCGTGGTGATGACCGCCGACGGGAGCTACGTCGAGCGGGCCAAGGACTGATTGCTGCACCGCTTCGCCGCGTCTCTTTTCTGAATATTTGTTCATTGCCGTCCGGTGATCGTACCCGGTAACGCTTGGCAGCGCCCGCATTGCTGGCGATAGTAGAGAATCTCGAATGCGGGATTTGACGCGTGCGCGCCGCCGTACCGCTTCATCGCAGCTTGTTGGTAACGGGATTTGCCGCGGCGATGCTGCTTGGCTCCGTACAGACCGGCTTGAGCAACGAATGCAAGCCGCACCATTTCAGGGCGCCGTTCTTCATCAAGAGCATGGGCGCCTGCGCGTTCGATCCCGAAACATTGAGCTATGCCGGGACGCCGGTCGAGCAGGCGATGTGTCTGATGCGCGGCACGGATGCGACCAGGAATCTCGGACCGCCGCTGCAGTCGCTGCCCCCAGGGCTCGCCAGCCGTATCGGCGAGACCACCGGCCTGCCCTCGCGCGAAGCGCTGGCGAGCTTCCTCTCCAAACAAAATCTCGAAGCCGATTTTGCCGCCAATTTGTGGCAGCCGCTATCGCGCGCTCACGACAACGATCCCGACGCGCCGCTGGCGCGCTATTTTGTCATTCACGATACCAGCGGGCCGGATTTCGGCCGCCATGGATTCCCCGACGACATCAATGACGACACTGCGCATTTCAACAATCTGAAAAATTTCGTCTGCGCCGACGGCTGGGGCAAAGCGCATGTCATCGTCAATCGTGTCGGCGACATGCTGGTCACCCATGATTTCGCAATTCCATGGCGCGCGACCAAATTCGAGCAAGCCGAGGAGTTCGGCGGCGCCCTACAAGGTTTATTTCTGCACGTTGAGCTTATTCAGCCGCGCCAGCGCGGGCGCGGCGGCGACGGACATTCACCCGATCCCGCCTTCACGCCGGCGCAATACGACCGGCTGGCCTTGCTCTACACCATCGCCAGCGTGCGCAGCGGCAACTGGCTCATTCCAGCGTTCCATGCCGCCATCGATGCCGAGATTCCGAACGGCCACGACGATCCACTCAACTTCGATATCGACAGCTTTGCCAATAGTCTCGATCGCCTTGCCGAAAAACTGGGGCAACCCGTGGTAGTCCAGGCCGCGCATCAGTGACGGCCACCACGACAGGGGCGCATTGCTCAGAACCGCCGCTGCCGCCGTTACGACGCTGATCTTGCCACGCGCGTCGAGCACCGCTGCCTCGCCGTTCGCGACGAACGGCTATGCCGGCGTGGGGCGTCTTGCCCGGTTGCGCAATGGCTCATGATCCGATTGGATGGGCTCGACCCAGCCCCCAAGCCTAGTCAAGAGGAAATGCCCGCATGACGCCGTCCCAATCCGCGACCGCTCGCGCCACCGATGCCGATCCCGCCGTTGCCGCGGTCGAACGCCCAACTCCGGCCGGCGCCAATGCCCCGGGTTTCGGTTCGGACGTCATCGCCGAGGCGCTGCGCTCGCTCGATATTCCCTATATCGCGCTCACGCCGGGCGCGAGCTATCGCGGGCTGCATGACTCGATCGTCAATTATCTCGGCAATACCAAGCCGCAAATGCTGCTCTGCCTGCACGAGGAAGCCGCCGTCGCCATCGCCCACGGCTATGCCAAGGTCACCGGCAAGGCGATGGTCACCGCCGTGCACTCGAATGTCGGGCTGATGCACGCGACCATGGCGATGTTCAACGCCTGGTGCGACCGCATGCCGGTCGTGGTGCTCGGCGCCACCGGTCCGGTCGACGCGGTCAAGCGCCGGCCCTGGATCGATTGGATCCATACCGCACGCGATCAGGGCGCGCTCATTCGCGAATACACCAAATGGGACGACCAGCCGGCGTCACCCGGCGCGGCGCGCGAAGCCATCCTGCGCGGCACCTGGATCGCCAATACCGTGCCGCACGGACCGGTCTACATCAATTTTGACGCCGAGCTGCAGGAAGCGAAAGTATCCGAGCAGCTGCCGACGATCGACATAGCGCGCTACATGCCGACCGTCTCGACCGCGGCGCCGGCCGGGGTGGTGCGCGAGGCTGCAGCCATGCTCAAAGGCGCCAAGCAGGTATTGATCCTCGCCGGGCGTGCTTCGCGCGATCTCGATGCCTGGAACGCGCGCGTCGCGCTCGCCGAAGCGCTCAATGCGCGCGTCGTCACCGATCTGAAAATCGGTGCGACGTTCCCGACCGACCATCCGCTCTATGTCGGCTCGCCGCGCGCCATCAACCCCGACAGCTTCGAGGGCTTGAAGAACGTCGATGTCGTTCTCAGCCTCGACTGGGTCGATCTCGCCGGCGCGTTGCGCTATTTCGGCCCGACGCCGTCGGCCAAAGTGATCCAGGTTTCGCTCGACCATCGTATCCACAACGGCTGGAGCATGGACCATCAGGCTCTGCCGCCGGTCGATCTTCTGCTGTCGGCCGATCCCGACCTCGTGGTGCCGGAACTGGTCAAGGAAGTCGGCAAAAGCGCCAAGCCGCATGCGATGCCGAGCCCGCGCAAAATCTCCGACAAGGAGCCGGCCGGCTTCACCAACGAACATATCGCGCGGAGCTTGCGCAAAGTGTTGGGCGACCGCCCGGTGACCTACACCCATCTGCCGCTGTCATGGGACGACAGCTGGATCACCTTTCGCCATCCACTCGATTACGTCGGCTCCGACGGTGGCGGCGGTGTTGGCGGCGGCCCGGGCATTTCGGTCGGCGCAGCGCTGGCGCTCAAAGGCACCGGGCGTCTGCCGATCGCGATCTGCGGCGACGGCGATTTTCTGATGGGCGTCACCGCGGTATGGACGGCGGTGCATTACAAAATCCCGCTGCTGTTCGTGCTCGCGAACAATCGCTCGTTCTATAACGACGAGCTGCACCAGGAGCGGATGGCGCGCGCGCGCAACCGGCCGGTCGAGAACAAGTGGATCGGCCAGCGCATGTCCGATCCGGAAGTCGATCTCGCCGCCATGGGCCGCGCCCAGGGCGCTGTCGGCTTCGGTCCGGTCACCAAACCTGGCGACCTCCCTGCCATCCTCGAAAAGGCCATCGCCGCGGTCGATGCCGGCCAGGTCGCCGTGGTCGATGTGCGGGTCGAGCCCGGCTATACCGCGGTGATGACGGCAGCGATGACGCGCGCAGGCAGCTGACCGAAACGGTCCACGCTCCGGCGGAGGGAAAACAAGTATGGCAGTATTTTCCGCGGCCTGCGGCTGCTGCATGGGCCGCCGGCAATTCCTGACGACGGGCTTGGCGGCCGCGGCGGCATTTTCCGCGCGCCGTGCGCTCGCGCAAGCGCCGGTGGCAAAACCCGCCGCGAGGCGGATCGACGTGCATCACCACTTCATGCCGCCGGCCTACATGAAAGAGGAACACGAACGGCTCAATTTCACGCATGGCGCGGTTTCGGCAAGTCAATTGCTGTCATGGACGCCGCGCCAATCGCTCGACGTCATGGATGCCAATGGCATAGCCGCCGCCATCGTCTCCGTGACCACGCCCGGCCCGTGGTACGGCGACGTTGCCGCCGGCCGCCGTCTGTCGCGCATGTGGAACGACTATGCCGCCGAGCAAATAAAGAGTTTTCCCGGTCGCTACGGACTGTTCGCAACGGTGCCATTGCCGGACACCGAGGGCAGTCTTGCGGAAATCGAATATGCGCTCGACACTCTTAAAGCCGACGGCATCGGCCTATTGAGCTCCTATGACGGCAAATATCTCGGCGATCCGAGTTTCGCGCCGGTCTTTGCCGAGCTCAATCGCCGCAAAGCCATCGTCTATACGCATCCCACCACTTCTAAGTGCTGCACCAGCGTGATGCCCGGCGTGCCGCCGCAGGCCATCGAATACCCGTTTGAGACGACGCGCACCATCACCAGCATCCTCGTCAACGGCACAGTCTTCAACAATCCCGACATCCGCTGGGTCTTCTCCCACGGCGGTGGCGCCACGCCGATGTTGGCGGGGCGCATGGTCGACACGGTCGGCCGCCATCCCAACGCGGCGAAATTCATTACCGACGGCGTCTTGGCCGAATTGCGCAAATTCTATTACGACACGGCGGCCGCCGACACCGCCGGATCGATGGCTGCGCTACGGGTCATGGCGCCATTGAGCCACATCATGTTCGGCACCGACTACCCGTTCGTGAAGGTCGCCGACGGCGTCCAACATCTCAGCGAGGACGGAATGTCGGAGGCAGATCGGGAGGCAATCGATCGCGGCAACGCGATGGCCTTATTGCCCCGGCTTCGAGCCTAAGACCCGAGTTGCCGTTAGACCTTGAATTCGCGCAAACCGCGCACGTAAAAACGTCGATGTCAGGAGGACACAATGAACGAAGCAGTTCCCATCAAATCGCTCAAGGCACAGCCGCTGCATCTGCCCGAGCATCGCGACGCGTTCTATGGCGGCAAATGGCACAAAGCGAAGTCCGGCCGCGCCGCCGATGCTATCAATCCTGGCACCGGTGAAACGCTCGGGCCAGTCGCTGACTGCGGCGCTGCCGACGTCGACGCCGCAGTCGCCGCCGCGAAGGCGGCGTTTCCGGCTTGGCGCGACACGCCGCCGCTCGAACGCGCGCGGATGCTCAAACGCATCGCCAATGTGCTGCGCGAGCATGCCGAGGAACTGGCGCTGATCGACGCCGCCGATTGCGGCAATCCATTCGCCGAAATGGTCAAGGACGCCACGATCGCCGCGGCGCAGATCGAGTTCTACGCCGGGCTCGTCACCGAGATGAAAGGCTCGTCGATCCCGATGGGACCCGACGTGGTGAATTTCTCGGTGCGCGAGCCGCGCGGCGTGGTCGGCCGCATCATTCCGTTCAACCATCCCTTCATGTTCTGCGCCGGCAAGGCCGGCGCGCCGCTCGCAGTCGGCAATACTGTGGTGATGAAGCCACCGGAGCAAGCGCCGCTGTCATCGCTGCGCCTTGCCGAACTGATCGGCGATATTCTGCCTCCCGGCGTGTTCAATCTCGTCCCTGGCGGCCGGGAAGCAGGTTCGGCGCTCGCTTCGCACAAGGACGTCGCCATGATCGCGCTGATCGGCTCGGTGCCGACCGGCCGCGCCGTGATGAAAGCAGCCTCCGACACGCTCAAGGCGGTGATGCTGGAGCTTGGCGGCAAGAACGCGCTGATCGCCTATCCGGACGCCGACTCGGAAGAAGTGGCCGATGGCGTCATCGGCGGCATGAATTTTACCTGGTGCGGCCAGTCCTGCGGCTCGACCAGCCGCGCCTTCATCCACGAGAAAATCTACGACGCGGTGCTGGCCAAGGTGAAAACCAAGATCGCGCACTACAAGCCCGGCATCGCCACTGATCCGGCGACCACCATGGGCTCGATCATCTCCAAGACCCAGTACGAGCGTATCCTGGGCTTCATCGACAGCGCCAAGCAAGAAGGCGCGCGGCTTCTCACCGGCGGCGGTCGGCCATCCGACCCGGCGCTCGCTAAAGGCTTTTTCATCGAGCCTACGGTGTTCGCCGACGTGCAGCCGAGCATGCGCATCGCGCGTGAGGAGATTTTCGGCCCTGTTCTCGCCGTGTTTAAATGGAGCGATCCGGCCAAAATGCTCGAACAAGTCAATTCCGTCGAATATGGGCTGACCGCCTCGATCTGGACGAATGACCTGTCGACCGCGCATCGCACCGCTGCCGCGGTGCAGTCCGGCTTCGTCTGGATCAACGAAGTGTCAAAACATTTCCTCGGGGCGCCGTTCGGCGGTTACAAGCAGTCCGGCATCGGCCGCGAGGAATGCTTTGAGGAGATGCTCGCTTATACGCAGGAGAAGAACATTCACGTGCGGCTCAAACCGGCCAAAATCTGAGTTCAATGCCTGCACTTGCCGGCGAAGTGATTGAATAAAACGGCGCGTTCAGTTCCGCGCCGTCAATCGATAAATTACGCACGTTTCCTGTTCACAGCCGTCGCGGAGTGTAGCACCATGCGCGGCGGGCGGTGGCCCGCTCAATGATGCAGTAAAACGGCGCAGTAAGACGCCGATCATAGGGAGGAGACTATGCGCAAAGCCAAGCGCGGATATGCCGCGCCTGCGCTAGAACAGGTTGCCGGCAACGGCCTGTTACATCGCCGCGCGTTGCTGGGCGGCGGCATTGCCTTTGCCGGCGCGTTGGCCAACGGCGCCACGTCGACCGGCGCCGCGGCGGAACCGCTGCAAGAGCCGCAATGGAGTCAGGAACCCGGCGACGTTACGCCGGTTCTGCAAACACCGTCGCGCTTCGAAGCCAAGGTGGTGCGCACGCTGAGCGATCCCAAAGGCGATCCGCGCACCCAGCACGCCCGGGCGCCGCTGCAGATGCTCGAGGGCACCATCACGCCGAACCCGGTGCATTTCACCATCCTGCATTCCGGCATTCCCGACATCGACCCCGAGCAGCACGTGCTGGTCATTCACGGCATGGTCAAGCAGCCGCTCGAATTCACCGTCGACACGCTGCTGCGCTATCCGATGGTCACGCGCAAGCATTTCGTCGAATGCGGCGGCAACAGCGCCCCGATGTTCTCGCCTGAGCCGATCCAAGCGACGGTACAGGCGCTGCACGGCTTAAGCTCGTGCGCGGAATGGACCGGCGTGCCGCTGTCAACCTTGCTCGACGAAGCCGGCATCGATCCGAAGGCAACATGGCTCGTCGCCGAAGGCGCGGATTTGCTGGCCGTCTCGCGCAGTGTGCCGATGAAAAAGGCCTACGACGACGCCATGATCGCGCTCTACCAGAACGGCGAGCGGTTGATGCCCGGCAACGGCTATCCGATGCGGCTATTGTTGCCCGGCTACGAAGGCAATATGAACATCAAATTTTTGCGCCGCCTCAAAGCGGTCGATCAGCCGGCAATGACCTATTACGAGTCGCGCAACTACTCGCCGCTGCTGCCGGACGGCAAGGCCTATAAATTCTACTTCCTGTGCGAGGTGAAATCCTTCATCACCCGGCCGTCATTCGGCGACAGCCTCGACGGTCCGGGTTTTTACGAGATTTCCGGCATCGCCTATTCCGGCAACGGCCGAATTGAGAAGGTCGAGGTGTCAGCCGATGGCGGCAAGAGTTGGGGCGAAGCGGCGGTCGACGGGCCGGTCAGTGTCAAATCCTTCACCCGCTTTCGCATGCCGTGGCGTTGGGACGGCCAGCCGGCGGTGTTGACCAGCCGCGCCTGGGACGAGTCCGGCGCGGCGCAGCCGCTACGCGCCGATTTTGTCGCCGCCCGCGGCGAAGCCAAGAAAGTGCCGAACGTGCTCGGCTTTCCCAACCAGCACTACAACAGCCTCACCTCATGGGGCATTGCGAGCAGCGGGCAGATCAAACATGTCTATGTTTAAGCCCCTCGTAGCCGGTCTCCTTTTGCTCGCCTTCGCAGCGGCAACGGCAGCTACCGCCGACAGCCCGCATTTGGGCAAGCCGATCACCGACGTCGATATCAAGCCATGGGACATCACCGTGCTCCCGGACGGCACCAATCTGCCGCTCGGAAGCGGCACGGCCGCGCAAGGGGCAAAGCTTTACGTCGATAAGGGCTGCAGCCTCTGCCATGGCCCGAACGGCAAGGGCGGACCGAACCCGACGCTGGTCGGCAATCCGTCGCTCACCGCGGACGGTATCGCCTCGACCAAGACCATCGCCAATTTCTGGGCATGGCCGACGACATTGTTCGATTACATCCGCCGCGCCATGCCGTGGACCTCGCCGCACACGCTCAGCGACGACGAGGTCTATGCGCTCTGCGCCTATTTGTTTGCGGCCAACAATCTCATCCCCGCGGACGAAGTGATGAACGCGCAAACGCTGCCGAAGGTGAAGATGCCGAACCACGACAACTTCATCATCAAATTCCCGGATCGGATTTAGCTTTCCCGGACGCGGTGCAGCACGCAGTGGTGCACCGCTGATCCGGGATCGCCGCAGGCTCTGAGTGTGTAACGATCCCGGTTCTGCGGCGCATCACTTCGCTACGCTCCGTGCTGCGCCGCGCCCGGGAAAGGGTGCTACCCTCACAGCTTGAAGGTCTCGTAGGTCGCCGGATGAAACAATTCGTCGACCGTGACGCGGCGCGGCGACAGCCCTTCGGCGTGGTGCTGCGCCAGGAAATAATCGAGCACCTTGCGGTTTCCCCCGACGCCGTAGGACCAGAAGTCTTGGCCCATCAGATCGCGCGCCTCCTTGAGCCGCTCCTCGACGAAGGGCAGCGTCACCTTGGTCGCGGAGGTGTCGGAGAGTTTCTTTAAGCCCGCTTCCTTGGCGGCTTCGAACGCCTTGAGCACTGCGCTAGGCAGCCATGGATGTTTCTCGGCAAGCTCGCGGCGGATGCCGACCACATGCATGATCGGGAAGAACCCAGTCCGCTTGTAATAGTCCTTCGCCACCGCGACCGGATCGGGAAACAGCCAGCCGATATGCGGATGGCCCTTTTCGAGAAGCGTCGGCGGCCGCGGCGCGATGAAGCCGTCGATCTCGCCGGCTTCAAGCAACCGTGAAATCGTGGCGCCCTCCGGTGCATTGTCGAGCCGTACGCCCGGCGGCAGCTTGACGCTGATCTTTTCCGGCCGGCCCGCCTCCTCGATGCCGCCGCGGATCCAATGGATATCCGAACGTTTGACGCCGTAATCGTCCTCGAGAAAGGCCCGCGCCCAGACATTGGCGGTGAGCTGATATTCCGGCACGCCGACTTTGCGGCCTTTTAAATCTTCCGGTTTCTTGATGCGGTCGGTGCGCACATAGACCGCGGTGTGGCGGAAGGCGCGCGAGACGAAGGCCGGCACCGCAATATAGGGGCAATCCTTCAGCGCGGTTTTGACCGCGTAGCTCGACAGCGACAATTCGCAGATGTCGAATTCCGCCGCGCGGAAAGCGCGGAAAAAGATTTCTTCCGGCACCAGCGTCATATAGACCGGATCGACGCCGTCGATCTGTACGCTGCCGTCGATCAGGGCGCGGGTGCGGTCGTAATCGCCGACCGCGACGGAGAGATTGAGCTTGGCCATTTCGCTTCCTTAAGGACATCCACAGTGACTGGTCGCGACAGATAGCCGCCTCCGGCAGGCCGTGCCAAGATGCTATCGGACGATTCCGCCGCTCCTCCAAAGCCTTGCCGGGGTTCGTGATGAAAGGGCACCACTTCGTCTTGGCAGCTGCGGCCATCTTGCTGCCAAGCCTGCAAGCGGGCTTTGGCTTGGCCCAAAGCGCCGCCCTGCGCGTCTATAGCGATGTCGGCAACGTCTATATCGAGCGAAACGCCGCCAAAACCAAGCTTACCTCCTCGGAAATGGACGTCGATCCTGTGCTCGCCCCGAACGGCACCTATGTCGTCTACACCCGCCAGGGCCGCGGCCGCACCGTGCATGGCTATGATACCAGCCAAGTGTGCAGCACCGAGCCGCGGCCCGACGAGTTGCGCCAGATCAATGCCGACGGCAGCGGCGACAAGCTTTTGCTCAGAGGCCGCAAAGGCGGGCCCGAGCATCAGCTCTGCGACTTTCGCAACAAACAGTTCAATTCGGACGGCCGGCAGCTTTACTTTCTGACCCCCGGCTGGGCCACTTCGGGCGCGCTGCATGTCTTCGATACCCGCAGCGGCGACGAGCACTTCGTCACGTCCGCCAACGACCTTTTAGTGCTGAGTTTCTGCCCGAACAAATACAAGGACGACATCGTCGTGCAGGCGCACCGCTATTTCCTGCTCGGCGGCAGCTACGATTGGTACTGGCTCTACGATCCGACGGGCAAGAAGGAGCTCGGTCCGCTTGGCGAGTTTGGCACACCGGACGACATGATGCGTGAAGCGCACGGCGTCTGGTGTGCGAGCAAGCCCTGACGATCTTATGGGCGTCCTGTAAACGGCTCCGCCGATGCGATATCGGTCAGCTTGAACTGCACGCGCTCCTCGCCCTGCCAGCGGTCCAAGGCGAACGTGCCGGCGGCGTGCACGCGTTGGCCGCGGCTGTTGCGCAGCGCAATGCCGAGTTTCTGTCCGGCGGAACGGAAGGCGATGGCGTTGAGGCCGCTGCCGTCGGCGGATTTTAGCCGCACGCGCATATGCGCCTGACCCATCTCCTCCGCATAAGTGACCGTATGAGCAGGCAACGCAATCACCGGCTCGGGATTGCCCGACCCGAACGGCCCGGCGCGTTCGATCATGGCGACCAGCTCGGCATTCGCCGCAGCCGCCGTGACGGCACCGTCGATCATGAGCCCGTTGGAACGCCGCGCCGTTTCCACATCGGCACCGAGCGTGGCTTCAAGAAATGCGCGTAGTTCCGCCAGAGCGCTTTTGCGCAAGGTGACGCCCGCCGCCATGGCGTGGCCGCCGCCCTTGAGCAAAAGTCCTTCGGAAACAGCGCGGCGTACCGCGCGGCCGATATCGACGCCGGCGATAGAGCGGCCGGAGCCAGTGCCGATGCCGCCGGGCTCGATCGCGATGGCAAATGCGGGGCGGCCGAATTTCTCCTTCAACCGCCCCGCAACGATGCCGACGACTCCGGGATGCCAGCCTTCGGCGGCGGTCACGACCACGGCGCCCTTTTCCTCGATCCCCAGCGCGGCACTCGCCTCGGCTTCGGCCTGCGCCAAGGTCCCCTGTTCGATCACCTGGCGCTCCTGATTGAGCCGATCGAGCTCGCCGGCGATCTTGGCGGCTTCGATCGGATCGTCCTCGAGCAGAAGCTTTACGCCGAGATCGGCGCGACCGATGCGCCCGCCGGCATTGATCCGCGGCCCGAGCAAAAAGCCGAGATGCCAGGCTTCCGGTGGGCCGGACAGCCGCGCCACGTCCATCAGGCTGACATGGCCTGCCCGCTCACGACGCCGCAACGCGATCAGGCCCTTGGCGACAAAAGCGCGATTAAGCCCGATGAGTGGCACGACGTCGGCCACGGTGCCGAGCGCGACATCGTCAAGCAATGCCAGCAGATCGGGCTCGGGACGCCCGGCATGCCAAAAACCCCGCCCGCGCAAAACGCGATTGAGCGCCACGACCGTCATGAACGTCAGGCCCACGGCGGCGAGATGGCCGAGCCCCGAAAGATCGTCGCGGCGGTTCGGGTTGACGATGGCCACAGCGGGCGGCAGCGCTTCGTCGGCCTGATGGTGATCGATGACGACGGTATTGAGGCCGAGCTTTTTTGCTTCCACGAGCGGCTCGATGCTGGTCGTGCCGCAATCGACGCAAACGAGAAGCTTTGCCCCGCGCTCGGCGAGCCCCCGCACGGCTTCGATATTCGGGCCGTAGCCTTCGAACAGACGGTCGGGAATGTGGATGATGGGCGCGAGGCCGCATTGCCGTAGATAGCGCGCCAAGAGCGCGGCCGAGGTGGTGCCGTCGACATCGTAGTCGCCGAAAATGGCGACGCTTTCGCTGCGCGTGACCGCATCGGCAATACGCTCCGCCGCCTCTTTCATGGCGGTCAGCACATGCGGATCGGGCATCGCGTGCTTAATAGTCGGATCGAGAAACGCGGCGACCGCGTCGGTTTCGATGTTGCGGCCGGCGAGGATGCGCGCCAATAGCTCGGGCAGTTCGTGGCGCTGCGCGATGTCGAGCGCGCGCACAGCGCCGCGCTCGTCGAGGCGGTCGCGCCAAGCGCGTCCGGTCGCCGAGTTTTCGACGCTAAGGAAAAGGCGACTCTCAGTCATCTGACCGATTGTAGAATGCATTTGGCGGCAAAACCGGAGATAAAAACCCCGCGTCAGCCGCCCGCAGATAAGAGCTTAGTCAAACTTATCAAGCTTGCGGTGCTCGGCCCTGATCCAACGGACGGTGCCGCTGACCGAGCGCATCACCACCGTTTCGGTCTCGATCACGTTTTTGCCGAACAGCACCCCGCGCAGCATACGGCCGTCGGTGACGCCGGTGGCGGCGAACAGGCAATCGCCTTTCACCATGTCCCCGATCTCGTACGTCCGGCGCGGGTCCTTGATACCCATTTTGGCGACGCGCTCGCGCTTCTCGTCGGTGTCGACGATCAGCCGGGTCTGCATCTGGCCGCCGATGCATTTGAGCGCCGCTGCCGCCAGAACGCCCTCCGGCGCGCCGCCGATGCCGAGATAGATGTCGATGCCGGTCTTGTCGGGATCGGCGGTGTGAATGACGCCGGCCACGTCGCCGTCGCTGATCAGGCTCACCGCCCCGCCGGCCTTGCGCACCGCGGCGATCAGGTCGGCGTGCCGCGGCCGATCGAGGATCATCGCGGTAATCTCATCCGGCTTGACGCCCTTGGCCTTTGCGAGCTTGCGGATATTGTCGTCGGCCGGCGCGTCGAGATCGACGACACCATTCGGATAGCCGGGGCCGATCGCGATCTTGTCCATATAAATATCCGGCGCGTGCAACAGCGTGCCGTCCTCGGCCACCGCCAGCGTCGCGATGGCGCCGGGCATGTTCTTGGCGCACAGCGTTGTGCCTTCCAGCGGATCGACGGCGATATCGACCTTCGGGCCGCGCTTGGTGCCGACCTTCTCGCCGATGAACAGCATCGGCGCCTCATCCATCTCGCCTTCGCCGATGACGACCGTGCCGTCGATGGCAAGCATGCTCAGCTCGCGCCGCATGGCGTCGACGGCGACTTGGTCGGATTCCTTGACGGCGCCGCGCCCGCGCAAGCGCGCCGCGGCGACGGCAGCGCGTTCGGTCACCCGGGCGATTTCGAGCGACAGCGCGCGCTCAAGGCCCTGTTCCATACCGCCGGGTTTCGATGACATGCAGCGTATCTCCAATCAGGCTCGTTCGAGGCGGATGACTTGGGGCCTTCCGGATATGACCCGGTCGCGGCGGACCGCGGCCAACGCCTTGCGCACCGCATCCTCGCTGGTCGCATAAGTGATCATAATCACCGGCACCGACTCGCCGGAACGGCCCGGCTGCGCCGCGCCGCGCGAGCCCGAGGGGTGGCGCTGCACGATCGACTCCAGCGAGATCTTTTGTTGCGCCAGCCGCCGCGCGATGGTCGCCGCGGTGCCCGGCCGGTCGCGCGCCAGAAGCCGAATATAATAGCCGCCTTCGTGGTGCTGCATCGGCGCCTTGCGGATCGCCGTCATGCGCGCGGTCGGACGGCCGAACGGCGGCGTCACGACGCCGCGCGCGATGTCGGCAAGATCGGCGACGATGGCCGAGGCCGTCGCCGCCCCGCCGGCGCCGGGGCCGACCAGTGTTATCGGCGCCAATCCTTCGGCGTCCAACGTGACGGCATTGGTGACGCCCATGACCTGCGCGATGGCGGACTCCTTCGGCACCATGGTCGGATGCACGCGCTGCTCGATGCCGGCCTCGGTCTTCACCGCGACACCCAACAGCTTGACGCGGTAGCCGAGCTCGGCCGCGGCATCGAGATCGGCGAGCGTGATCGAAGAAATGCCTTCGACATAGACCGCGCCGGGATCGATCTTGGTGCCGAAGGCGAGGCTTGCCAGGATCGCGAGCTTTTGCGCGGTGTCGTGGCCCTCGATGTCGAATGTCGGATCGGCCTCCGCATAGCCGAGGCGCTGCGCTTCCTTCAGGCAGTCGTCAAAGGCGAGCCGGTCCCGCTCCATGCGGGTAAGGATGTAATTGCAGGTGCCGTTGAGGATGCCGTAGACGCGGGTGAACGAGGCGCCGTTGAGACCCTCGCGCAGCGTCTTGACGATCGGAATGCCGCCGGCAACCGCCGCCTCGAAATTAAGCGCGACGCCATGTCGTTCCGCGAGCGCGGCAAGCTTTTGGCCGTGACGCGCGAGCAAGGCCTTGTTGGCGGTGACCACCGGCTTGCCGACATGAAGCGCGGTCTCGATCGCGCGCTTGGCCGGATCGCCCTCCCCGCCGATGACTTCGACCAGAACGTCGATCGAAGGATCGCGCGCCAGCGCCACCGGATCGTCGAACCAGCGAAACTTCTTGACGTCAAAATCGCGCTTCTTGCCGCGCGAACGCGCGGTGAGCGCCACGACCTCGATGGGGCGGCCGCAACGCGCCATCAGCTTGTCGCGTCCCTCGTCTAACAGGCGAATCACGGCGCTGCCGACGGTACCGAGCCCGGCAAGACCGACTTTCAGCGGCTCAGCCATAAAACGTCGCCAACCTGTAGGGAGTGAAGCGACGCTTGACTAACGCCGCGTCGCCAGGGGAACGACGTTGTGCAGCATTTCCGGGCCTGTTTCAAGAAAGCGCCGGATATTGCGCGCGGCTTGGCGGATGCGCTGCTCGTTCTCGACCAGCGCGATGCGCACATGGCCTTCACCGTGTTCGCCGAAACCGGCACCGGGCGATACCGCCACCCCCGCCTTTTCGACGAGAAGCGTGGAGAATTCCACGCTGCCGAGCGGCTGGAACGGCTCGGGGATCGGCGCCCAGGCGAACATCGACGCCGCCGGCGGCGGCACGGTCCAACCGGCCCGGCCAAACGAATCGACGAGCGCCTCGCGGCGGCGCCGATAGATCGTGCGCATCTCGTTGATGCAATCGTCAGGCCCGTTGAGCGCCGCCGTCGCCGCCACTTGGATCGGCGTGAACGCGCCGTAATCGAGATAGGATTTCACCCGCGACAGCGCGGCAATGATGCGCTCATTGCCGACGGCAAAACCGATGCGCCAACCGGGCATCGAAAAAGTCTTGGACATCGAGGTGAATTCAACCGCGACGTCCATCGCCCCGGGCACCTGCAGCACGGACGGCGGCGGATTATTGTCGAAATAGACCTCGGCGTAAGCGAGATCCGACAGCACCAGCAGCGAGTGCTTTTTCGCAAAGGCGATCAGCTCACGATAGAAATCGAGGCTGGCGACGCACGCGGTCGGATTCGACGGGTAGCAGACCACCACCGCGATCGGCTTCGGGATGGAGAACAGCACCGCGCGCTCGAGCGCACCGAAGAACTTATCGTCGGCCTCGACCGGCACCGAGCGGATCGCGCCGCCCGCCATCAGGAAGCCGAACACGTGGATCGGATAGGTCGGATTGGGAACGATGATGATGTCGCCGGGCGCGGTGATCGCCTGCGCGACATTGGCGAAGCCTTCCTTGGAGCCGAGCGTGGTGACGACCTGCGTCTCGGGATTGAGCTTCACGCCGAAGCGGCGCGCATAATAGGCCGCCTGCGCGCGGCGCAGCCCCGGTATGCCCTTGGAAGCCGAATAACGATCGGTGCGCGGCTTGCCGACGGTCTCTTTCAGTTTCTCGACGACATGCGCCGGCGTCGGCAGATCGGGATTACCCATGCCGAGATCGATGATGTCGGAGCCGCCATTGCGGGCCACCGCTTTGGCGCGATTGACCTGCTCGAACACGTAGGGTGGCAAGCGGCGGATGCGATAAAAATCTTCCATAGGAAACCCCGGCGCAGCGTCTCGACCAAACACTATACTAGAACCGGACTTTTATCACTGGGTTTCGGCGCCGGCGGTCTGCGCGCCATTGCCGCCGCCCTGTATAGCGCCGGAACCGTCGGCGGCAGGCGGCTTCTTGGCAGCGGGAGCCGAGCCGACGGCAGACTGAGCCCCGCCGCCTTGCGCCTCGGCGCTCAGGCGATTGCGGTCGGTGATGAGGTCTTCGGTGGCTTGTTGCACCTGATTGGCATCCATCGGCGTATCCGCGCGCGGCGGCGGCATGTCATGCACCGCCGGAAAAATCGACGGATAATCGGCGCCCGGCGAGCAGCCCGACAGCGCCAATACCGCCGGAACGACGATCGCCATGACGGCAAATACACGCGTCGTCACCCTTACCCGGCGCTGCACCAGTCGTCTCCGATTGCCTGGCAAAGCGCCCCGTTTCGTCCCCGCAAGGGTCCGAAAATCCGCCTCACCCGCCCCTACAAACCACCAAAACTCGCAATACTGCAATAATTTAAGTCGATGAACTCAGAGATCACACAAGCCATCACGCTATCGTGCTAATATGTCGAAACAAGGACATCGACTTTTTCTGCTTGGGCGCGAGGCTATCATCGCATCCTAAAAAAGCGCCACACGGCACGCCTTGTGCAGCGGAGCTGCGCAGGCCATTTCTGGCGAAAGGCTGGCTCCATTCGGCCACTGAGGAACGCTCGTGCGGGCTCCATCGCAAGAGCCGGTGAAGCAACCGGCGCAGCAACCCCCGATGAAGATCGGGTCGGTCGACGTCGAGGCGTTTTCGCGCAATCTGGCGCGGCTCGTCGAGGAAGGCGGCCGCGCGCTCGCGGCCTATCTCAAACCGCGCGAGGAGGGCCGCGACGACAGCGAATTCGCCGACGAAGTGACCGAAGTGGTCAAGACGCTCGGCCAGGTCGCGGAATATTGGCTCGCCGACCCGCAGCGCACCGTCGAACTGCAGAACCGGCTGGGCAAAGCCTATCTCGAGCTGTGGGCTTCCGCGGTGAAACGGCTTGCCGGCGAGGAAGCCCCTCCTGTGGTGCGCCCGGCGCCGAGCGACAGGCGCTTTTCCGATCCGGAATGGACGCAGAACCAGTTCTTCGATTTCCTCAAGCAGGCCTATCTGCTCACCGCAGGCTGGGCCGACACCTTGGTGCGCGATGCCGCGGCCCTCAATCCGCACACCAAGCAGAAGGCCGAATTCTACATGCGGCAGATCACCAATGCGCTGTCGCCGACGAATTTCGTCCTGACCAATCCCGAATTGCTACGCGAGACGTTGACCTCAAACGCCGACAACCTGGTTCGCGGCATGCACATGCTCGCCGAAGACATTCGGGCCGGCGGCGGCCACGTGAAGATTCGGCAGTCGGACTCCTCGATGTTCGAGGTCGGCCGCAACCTCGCAATCACGCCCGGCAAGGTCATCTATCAGAACGAGCTGATGCAGCTCATCCAATACACGCCGTCGACCGAGACCGTGCTCAAACGGCCGCTGCTGATCGTGCCGCCCTGGATCAACAAATATTACGTGCTCGACCTCACGCCGGAAAAATCCTTCATCAAATGGTGCGTCGACCAGGGTCTCACGGTGTTTTGCATTTCCTGGGTGAACCCCGACGCGCGCCTCGCCGAGAAAAGCTTCGGCGATTACATGGAGCACGGCCCGCTGGCGGCGCTCGACGCCATCAAACAAGCGACCGGCGAGGATAAAGTCCACGCCATCGGCTACTGCGTCGGCGGCACGCTCCTTGCGATCACCTTGGCCGCGATGGCGGCCCGGCATGACGAGCGCATCGTGTCGGCGACGCTGTTCGCCTCGCAAGTCGACTTCACCTATGCCGGCGATCTCAAAGTGTTCGTCGATGAGGAGCAGATCGAGGCGCTTGAGAAGCGGATGTCCGAGCGCGGCTATCTCGAAAGCAAATCGATGGCGACCGTCTTCAATCTGTTGCGGTCAAACGATCTGCTGTGGCCTTACGTGATCAACAATTACCTCAAGGGCAAGGCGCCGTTCCCGTTCGATTTGCTGTACTGGAATTCCGACGCCACACGCATGCCCGCAGCCAACCACTCGTTTTACCTGCGCAATTGCTATCTCGAAAACAAGCTGGCCAAGGGCAAGATGGTGCTCGGCAATACACCGATCGATCTCAAGGCGGTGAAAGTGCCGATCTACAATCTGGCGACCCGCGAGGATCATATCGCGCCGGCCAAGTCGGTGATGGTCGGTTCAAAGCTGTTCGGCGGCGACGTCAAATTCGTGGTGTCCGGCTCCGGCCACATCGCCGGCGTGATCAATCCGCCGGTCAAGCAGAAATATCAATTCTGGACCGGCCCAAAGCCGCGCAACGCCGATATCGAGGGCTGGTTGGCCAAGGCCAAGGAGCACCCCGGCTCGTGGTGGCCGGATTGGCTGGTCTGGCTTACCAGGCAAAGCCCGACCGAGGTGCCGGCACGCATTCCCGGCAGCGGGGCGCTACAGCCGATCGAGGATGCGCCAGGAGGCTATGTGAAGGTCCGGGATTAAGTATCTGCCAGGATTTTAGTTTCTTCGGCCATCAGAACTGCCAAGGGGATTGCGCCGACCAAAGCAAGGAGTCCCTGCGCAGGGAGGCTGCCTTGCTCCGCATCGTCCGCATTCTTTTCGTCGTCGGTAGCCTTTTCGCCCCGGGAATTGCTGCGGCAAGCACTCCGGACGAAGATCTCTGCGCCGCGACGCCAGCCGGCGCCGAGGTCATCGCGGCCTGCTCCCGGATCATCGATAGTACAGCCGACGCGCGCGATCGGGCCTGGGCTTTTGCCGTACGCGGCCGCGCGCGAACCGACCAGGGCGACTTGACCGGCGCGGTTGCCGACTACAGCGCGGCGCTGACGCTGAAGCCGAAATACGATTCGGCGCTCCATGGGCGCGCGGTCGCTTATACCGAGCTAAAGAATTACGATCTGGCGCTGCGCGACATCAACCAGGCGATCGGGCTGAAACCGGACGACGCGGAATATTATAATTCGCGCGGCCTGACCTATCGCGGGATGGGCAAGCCGACCAAGGCGCTCGCGGATTTCGATCAGGCGATAAAGCTGATGCCCAATTACGCCATCGCCTTCAACAACCGCGGCACGGCCTACAACGACCTGCGGCAAGTGGATCGCGACATCGAAGATTTCAAACAAGCCATCAAGCTGTCGCCGAATTACGCGCTCGCCTATTACAATCTCGGCGAAACGGAGAACGATACTGAGGGCGGCGACCTTGACCAAGCGATTGCCGATTTGAGCATGGCGTTGAAGCTCAATCCGGCGCTGGGGCCGGCCTGGCTCAATCGCGGAATTGCTTATGCCCGGACGAAAAACACCGAGGCGGCGCTGGGTGATTTCAATAAGGTCATCGCCATGCAGCCGGACCTGGCGGAGGTGTACCGCGACCGCGGCTCGCTCCGGCTCGCTCTATCTTACCAACGGCGACAATGCGCGCGCTCTTGCCGACTTCGACAAGGCCGTCAGCCTCGACCCGCGGGATGCCGCGGCGCGGTTCGAACGCGGCGTCGCCAGGCGCCGAACAGGCGATAGCAGTGGCGGCAATGCTGACGTCGCCACCGCCCGACGGCTTGATCCGAAACTCGCCGGCACGATGGCGAAGCTGCTCGACCAAAAATGACTTCCCGCCCGAAAGCCAGATTCGTTAGGGAAATAGCGCAACCTGTTCGAGCCCCAACGTCTCCGGGAAGCCGAGCATGAGGTTCATATTCTGCACCGCTTGCCCCGATGCGCCCTTGGTCAAGTTGTCGAGCGCGGCGCCGATAATGGCGCGGCCGGCAATGCGGTCGGCGGCGACGCCGATGAAGGTCATGTTCGAGCCGCGCACGTGGCGCGTCTGCGGCACGGTGCCGAACGGCAGCACGTGAACGAACGGCTCCTTCGCGTAAGACTTTAAAAGCAACGCGTGAAGATCCTGCGGCGAAGCCTTGATGCCACGGACATAGATCGTCGAGAGAATGCCCCGGTTCATCGGCACGAGATGCGGCGTGAAGGTCACGACCACGTCGCGGCCGGCGGCCAAGGAAAATTCCTGGTCGAGTTCGGCCATGTGTCGGTGGCGGCCGACGCCATAGGCATGGATGCCCTCGGAGACTTCGGAGAAAAGCATTTCCTCCTTGGCCGCCCTGCCCGCCCCGGTCATGCCCGACTTGGCATCGATGACGATCTCATCGGGATTGATGGCCTTGGCTTTAAGCAGCGGAATGAGCGCGAGTTCCGCGCAGGTCGTGTAGCAGCCGGGGTTGGCGACTAGCCGCGCCGTCTTGATTGTGTCCCGATAAATCTCGGTCAGGCCGTAGACCGCCTCCTTTTGCAATTCAGGTGCGAAATGCTCGTGGCCGTACCAGCGCGCGTAAGCCGCGGAATTGGCCAGGCGGAAATCGGCCGACAGGTCGACGACTTTGGTTTGCGCCGCGCGCGCCATCAAATCCTTGATGACCTTTTGCGTGGTGCCGTGCGGCAATGCGCAAAAAGCGAGATCGAGTGCGAGCGCCTGCCAATCGGCTTCCTCGACCGAGGTCAGCGTCGGCAGCGCATAAGGCGCGAATTGCGGAAACACGTCGGCCATGGTCTTGCCGGCGCGGCGATCGGCCGTGAGCAAAACGATCTCGACGCGCGGATGGCGAATAAGGAGCCGCACCAATTCCGCGCCGGTATAGCCGGAGGCGCCGAGCACGCCGATTCTTGCTTTGTCAGACATGGGTAGACCCGTGATTGAACCGTTGGCTTGAGGAAAACTCAGGCCGATTTCGCGGGCAGACTATCAGGATGAGAGTGCCGCGGAACCGGCGGCACGAATGAATTTACGCGCGAGCGCGCATCCGTGCCCTGTCGGTACGGCGGCGGCGATTGGAACGCGCGATAGTCGATAACGACCTCTTCATGGGCGGCGATATAAGGCCCGTGCTTGGGGCCGTCAATGTGATGATGGATTTGCCGCCTAAATGGCATAGTCGGGCGCATAGTAAGGCTTGATTCGCCGGTCTCCGTTGCGTGGGAAAGCGTGAAACTCCACATGGGTGAAGCCTTGGGAAAAGCTGCCAAATCATCGAAATCCTCCAAAACGCCGGACCTGTTCGCCGACGCGGGCGAAAGCCGGCGTGGCACCGCACGCCGCGGCAGCGGCGCGTCCGCCCGCACCAGCGGCGAAGCCGGCTACACCGCCAAGCACATCGAGGTTTTGGAAGGGCTCGAGCCGGTGCGCCGCCGCCCCGGCATGTATATCGGCGGCACCGACGAGAAGGCGCTGCATCATCTGTTCGCCGAGGTGATCGACAACGCCATGGACGAGGCGCTGGCCGGCCATGCCGACTGGATTGACGTCGAGATGGAGGCTGACGGTTTTGTGGCTGTCACCGACAACGGCCGCGGCATCCCGGTCGATCCGCACCCCAAATTCAAGAACAAGTCGGCGCTGGAAGTGATCATGTGCACGCTGCATGCTGGCGGCAAATTCGACTCCGAGGTCTACGAGACCTCGGGCGGCCTACACGGCGTCGGCGTCTCGGTGGCGAACGCGCTGTCCGAGCGCATGGAGGTCGAGGTCGCGCGCGGCCAAAAGCTTTACAAGATGGCCTTCGAGCGCGGCAAGCCGAAGACCAAATTGCTCGATGCCGGCAAAGCGCCGAACCGCCGCGGCACCAAAGTGCGCTTCCGCCCCGACCCGGACATCTTCGGCACCAAGGCGCATTTCAAGCCGGAGCGCGTCTTCAAGATGACGCGCTCGAAGGCCTATCTGTTCGGCGGCGTTGAAATCCGCTGGTCCTGCGCCAAGGAGCTGTTGCGCGGCGTCGAGGACGTGCCCGAGAAAGCGACATTCCATTTCGCCGAGGGCTTGAAGGATTATCTGTCGGAGGCGCTGGCGAGCGCCACGCTGGTGCATCCCGATATCTTCACCGGCAGCGCGGGCAAGACCGGCGCGCACGGCGCGGTGCAATGGGCCGTGGCCTGGACCGCCGATGCCGACGGCTTTCTCAATTCCTACTGCAACACCATTCCGACGCCCGACGGCGGCACCCACGAATCCGGACTGCGCACCGCGCTGACGCGCGGCTTGAAAGACCATGCCGAGCGCGTCGGCCAGGGCAGGCGCGCCGCCGCCATCACCTCCGACGACGTCATGGTCGGCGCCGGCGCCATGCTCTCGGTGTTCATCCGTGAACCGGAATTCCAGGGCCAGACCAAGGACCGGCTCGCCACCGCCGAGGCGCAGCGCATCGTCGAGCAGGCGATCAAGGACCCGTTCGACCATTGGCTCGCCGGCAATCCGCTCGCCGCCAACAAGCTGCTCGATTTCGTTACCGAGCGCGCCGAGGAGCGCATCCGCCGTCGCCAGGAAAAGGACATCGCGCGCAAATCCGCGGTGCGCAAGCTCCGCCTGCCCGGCAAGCTCGCCGACTGCACCAACAGCGCCGCCGAAGGTTCGGAGATTTTCGTCGTCGAGGGCGACTCGGCGGGCGGCTCGGCGAAACAAGCCCGCAACCGCGCCACGCAGGCGATCCTGCCGCTCCGCGGCAAGATCCTCAACGTGGCGTCGGCCGGCAAAGACAAGCTCGCGCAAAATCAGCAGCTCGCCGATCTCGTCCAGGCGCTCGGCTGCGGCACCGGCGTGCATTACCGCGACGAGGATTTGCGCTACGGCCGCGTCATCGTCATGACCGATGCCGACGTGGACGGCGCCCATATCGCCTCGCTCCTCATCACCTTTTTCTATCGGCAGATGCCGCAGCTCATCGATCACGGCCATCTCTATCTCGCTGTGCCGCCGCTTTATCGCCTCGCCCATGGCGGCAAGATTTTTTATGCCCGCAACGACAAGCACCGCGACGAGATTTTAAAGAAGGAATTCCATGCCAACGCCAAGGTCGAAGTCAGCCGCTTCAAGGGCTTGGGCGAGATGATGGCGGCGCAGCTTAAGGAAACCACCATGGATCCGAAGCAGCGCACGCTGCTCCGGGTCGTGCTGGTCGCCGACGACCGCAAAGATACCGAAAAATCCGTCGAGCGGCTGATGGGCACCAAAGCCGAAGCGCGCTTTGACTTCATCCAGGAGCGGGCGGAGTTTGCGGATGAGGCTGCGCTGGATGTTTGATCAATACTTATAAGTTAGGGCCTGCACCCATAATCCAGTTCTGCAAGCGTGGCCCTCAGAATGTCCGCTTCGCTC
This sequence comes from uncultured Alphaproteobacteria bacterium, assembly GCA_963731805.1. GTDB lineage: Bacteria > Pseudomonadota > Alphaproteobacteria > Rhizobiales > Xanthobacteraceae > BOG-931. The sequence goes on along the minus strand of CAVSWY010000010.1, from coordinate 101,749 downwards.
CGAAAGCGACTGACTTATTCCGCCGCCGCGAAACTACGCGATGGGTCACAAGGAGACTCAAGCACTGCAAAAAATTTGACTGTAAAAGCGCGCCACAGACCCCATTTAGGGGCGTGTTATCGACCCTAATATGCGGCGGGGGATTCGCAGCGCTTCGTGTCGCCGAGATTCAACGCACGACAAAAAGCAGGATGAAAAGAATAGCCCAGTTGACGCCAATACAAAAAGCCAATGCGGACAAAAGAAACCGCGGACGATTTTTCAGGATCGTTCCAAACCACCAAAAGGTGCGCCAGTACAGAGTCGCCGCGGCAAGGCCGTTGTCACACATTCGGAGATAAATATTAATGTCCATCCCATTGACATGAATATCAATTAGCGTCATCAACACTGACATGAAATTGAAAACCCGCTCCTACGCGATGACCGCCCGGGCGGCCAAGGCCGAGGCGACCAGGACGCGCATCAAAACCTGCGCCATGGCGCTCTATTGCGAGCGGCCGATCGAGGATTTCACGCTGGAAGCGGTCGCAGAGCGCGCCGGCGTCGCAGTGCGGACAATTTTACGCGCCTTTCCGAGCAAGGACGAGCTGATCTATGCGGCGCTCGAGGAAATGGCCGCCAGTGGTGTCTTTCTCAAGCCGGCGCCGCCCGGCGACGTCAAAGCGGCGGTCACGGCGTTCTTCGACATCTATGAGAGCGTCGGCGATCTCGTCATGCAGCGCCTGGCTGAAGAGCGCCGCCGGCCGGCGCTCAAGGCGTCGCTGGACCAGGGCCGCGAAAATCACCGCGACGGGGTAAAGACCGCATTCGCCCCGCAATTGCAGCGCCGGCACGGCGCGGCGCGCGCGCAACTTCTAACCATGCTTGTCACGCTGACCGACATTTATGTCTGGAAGCTGTTGCGCCGCGACATGGCGCTCACGCGCCCAGCGTCGGAGGCCATCGTGGCAAGTATGATCGTCAGCGTCACCGAACGGGAGAAATCTCATGGCACGGATGCTTTGGCTGAACTGGTCGGGCGGCGGCAACCTGCCGCCTAGCCTTGGCATTGCCCGCGTTCTTGCCGAACGCGGCCATGAGGTTGCGTTTGCCGGCCGGCCGGAAATGGTGCCGCGGGTCAAGACCGCGGGCTTCCGCGCGATCGAGATCACGAAAGCCTATGCGCAAGTCGGCCGTTACCCGCAGGGCCACTTCATGACGCGGGCCGCCTGCTATCTCACCTCGCCCGCCGTCGAGGAGGAGGTAGACGCCATCGTCGCGGCCGAAGCGCCGGACGTCGTCCTCATCGATGCGATGTTTCCTGCAGCGCTGGCGCAAGCGAAAAATTTCGGCCGGTCATCCGCGGTATTCGTGCACACCTTCGTATTCCGCCAGCTCGACATGTGGCGAAAGATGATCGCGACGCTCGACGGCATGCGGCAGCAGGCAGGCTTTGCCGGATTGCCGCCGCTCGACGCGCTGTGGCGGTCGCGCGATCGCATCATTTCGACAAGCCACGCCGCGTTCGATGCCCCCGCGCTTGCGGACTGGTCCATGGTTCGCCACGCCGGTCCAGTACTCGAGGACGAAAAATTCGCCGGGGCGACGGTTTTGCCGTGGCCCGAACACGACACGACGCCGCTCGTCATGGTGAGTTTCTCGACCGGGTTCGAGCAGCGCAACGTCGACAAGTTGCAGCGCGCGCTCGACGCGTTGGCGGAACTCCCCGTCCATGTCGTCGCGACGACCGGCGGGATTGTTGCGCCGAACGAGCTCGCCTCGCCTGAGAACGCCATTGTGCTCAATTACGCCGCGCACGATCCAATCATGCGCCGCGCGGCGTTGGTCGTGACCCATGGCGGCCATGGCACCGCGATGCGGGCCTTGCGCCACGGCGTGCCGATGGTCGTTATTCCAGGATTAGCCGGCGATCAGCCCTATGTGGCCGCCGCCGTCGCCGAATGGGGCGCCGGACAGGCGCTGTCCGGCGACGCTGCGATGGAGGCCATTCGCACCGCCGCCCAAGAGGTGCTGTTTACGCCGTCCCATCGCGAGCGCGCGCGGCAACGCGCCGTGGCGCTCGCCGGCATCGACGGAGCGATCAACGCAGCCGACGAACTTGAAGCCTGCTTCGGCTTGTCGCCGTCAATCGACCGGCAAGACTTCACTCTTCATGCTGCAGCGAACGGCCGCCAAGACAAGGCGCCTCGAACGCAACGCCAGCAAGTCGCTTAAGCTCGACTAATCCTCGAACTTCAGGTTCGCGGCTTTGACCACGTCGCCGAACTTGGTGATGTCGCTCTGGATGATCTTTTCAAATTGCCCCGGCGTAGCGCCGCCGGGATTGACCGCCATGGCCTTGAGCTTGCCCGATACGCCGGGATCGGCGATCGCCTGCGCGAACGCCTTTTGCAGCTTGGCGACGATCGGCGCCGGCGTTCCGGTTGGCGCGAACACGCCGCTCCACAGTTGGACGTCGACGTCGGGATAGCCGGCTTCCGCCATGGTCGGTACGTCCGGCAATTGCTCCGAGCGTTCTTTTCCGGTCACGGCAATGGCCCGGACCTTGCCGGCCTTCACCTGCGGCACCGTCGGCGGTCCGTCGGCGATGGTCATCGCGGTTTGCCCCTGGATGACGGACAACACCATTTCGCCGCTGCCCTTGTAGGGGATCATCGTGCCGGGCATGCCGGTCTTTAATTTCAAAAGCTCGGTGGTGATGGTGAAGGCCGACGAGGAACTGGCGTAGTTCGCCTTATCGGGATGCGCCTTCATCCAGGCGACAAAGTCTTTGACGTTTTTCGCCGGGTTGTCGGCGCCGATCACCATGATCAGCGGAAAGTTCGCGATCATCGCCAACGGCACGAAACTCTTGGTCGGAGAATATTTGAGATCGGGATAGATCGCGGCGGCGATCGCCATGGCGCCGCTCGGCCCGACGAACAGCGTATAGCCGTCGGCTGCCTGCTGAGTGACGTATTCCGGGGCAATCCGGCCACCGGCGCCGGGCTTATTTTCGATCACGACCGGCTGGCCGAGGATCTCGGACAACTTGGCGCCGACGAGGCGGGCGAAAATATCGTTGCCGCCGCCGGCGGCGAAGCCGACCACGATATGGATCGGCCGGGTCGGGAAATCGCTCTGCGCGCGCGCCGGCGCGATGACGGCAGGCGCTGTCGCCAGCATGGTCGCCGCGGACAAAATCGAACGGCGTGTGAAGTGGCCAACGCTCATCGGAAGTTCCTCCAAGTGTTCTTGCTGCTCAAGGTGTTCTTGCTGCTCAAGGTGTCTTGCCGGTTATGCGGGCAGTGGGGATGCAAACGGGCGGCGCACCGTTAGCACAATCCGGCACGGCCCACCCTGCCCTTATCACCGCAGCCATTCGACCAGCGCCTTGGTCACCGCGGCCGGCTGTTCGAGCGTCGACAGATGGCCGCTGTCGGGGATCAAGACCAGGCGCGATCCGGCAATGCCGGCGGCGATCTCGCGGGCGAGTTCAGGCGGCGTCGCCTCGTCGCCCTCGCCGACCAACACCAGCGTCGGACAGGCAATCGCGGCAAGACCGGGACGGGAATCCGGTCGGCTGAGGATAGCCTGTTGCTGGCGCAGATATGCTTCAAGGCCGGTGTCTTCGGCCATGCCGCGCACGATGCGCTTGAGCGCTTCGTCGCCATGCCGGTTGCGATGCACGTAGAGCGGAAACGCCAGCTCCGGGATTTCGGCATAGCGGCCATCTTCGGCCATCGCCATCAGGACACGGCGCCGCTCGGTCTGTTCCGGCGTGTCCGCCCGCGACCCGGTATCGAGCAGCGCCAGTTTGGCGACGCGCTCGGGCGCTTGGCGTATAATTTCGAAGGCGATGTAGCCGCCCATCGACAAGCCGGCCAGCGCGAAGCGCGGCGGCGCCGCAGCCAGAATGCGCCGCGCGATGGCCGTCATGCTGTCCTCACGTCTGTGATCGGCAACCGTCACCGGCCCAAACTGCCACAGCGCCGGAATTTGCTCGGTATAAAGCCGCGCGGTGCAGGTCAGCCCGGGAATGAGCAAGACCGGCAATGGGTCGGATATGGGATCGGGCATGGCGCTCGCCGTCCTGTGGTTGCGTGTCGGGCGGCGAGATTAACAAGCGTCGAGAAAAAGTGAAGGAATCCGTTTAACTTAGTGCGTTGCGGCAGGCCCATTGCCGTTGACTTTCGGCCAATCGCCCCTATGTTTCGCGCAACGTTATTAAGGCAGATTCGACCGCGCTTGCGCGTGTTTGCCGCTTTCCTCCGAAACGGTTCTGCCGGCGGCGCCTCATTGTGGGGCCGTCTCAGATAGAGGGTCTATGTCGTTTTCTCATCTCGGCTTGTCCGATAAAGTTCTCGCCGCCGTTGCGGCGACTGGTTACAAAACTCCCACTCCCATCCAAGAGCAGGCTATCCCCCACGTGCTGGCCCGGCGCGACGTGCTCGGCATCGCGCAGACCGGCACCGGCAAGACGGCGGCCTTCGTGCTGCCGATGCTGACCATGCTGGAAAAGGGCCGCGCCCGAGCCCGCATGCCGCGCACCCTCATCCTCGAGCCGACCCGCGAGCTCGCAGCGCAAGTGGAAGAGAGCTTCATCAGATACGGCGTCAATCACAAGCTCAATGTCGCGCTGATCATCGGCGGTGTGTCCTTCGACAATCAGGATACCAAGCTCGGCCGCGGCGTCGACGTGCTGATCGCCACCCCCGGCCGGCTGCTCGATCATAACGAGCGCGGCCGTCTTCTGCTCACCGGCGTCGAGCTTTTGGTCATCGACGAAGCCGACCGCATGCTCGATATGGGGTTCATTCCCGACATCGAACGCATCTGCAAGCTGGTGCCGTTCACCCGTCAGACGCTGTTCTTTACCGCTACCATGCCGCCGGAAATCCGGCGCATCACCGAACAATTCCTGCACAATCCGGTCCGCGTCGAAGTCTCCCGTCCGGCCTCCACGGTCGCCGCCACCGCCCAGTTCCTGGCGCGGTCCGGGCGCGAACCGCATGACAAGCGGGACACGCTGCGCCGCCTGATCCGCTCGGCGGAAGGCTTGAAGAACGCCATCGTCTTCTGCAACCGCAAGCGCGACGTCGCCACGCTGCATCGTTCGCTCCAACGGCACGGCTTTTCGGTGCAGGCGCTACACGGTGACATGGATCAGTCCGCGCGCACGGCCGCGCTCGAACAATTCCGCAAGGGCGAAGTCACGTTGCTCGTCGCTTCCGACGTCGCCGCCCGCGGCCTCGATATCCCGGAGGTCAGTCATGTCTACAACTTTGACGTGCCGATCCACGCCGACGATTATGTGCACCGCATCGGCCGCACCGGCCGCGCCGGTCGTACCGGCGTGGCGATCAGCATCGTGGCGGGCGCCAACGATGCCAAGGCGGTCTCAGCAATTGAGAAACTGATCGGACAGTCCATTCCATTTATGGACAATCAGTCCGAGCCGAGCGTCACCCCGCAGCCCAAGCCTACTGATCGTGAAAAGCGCGAACATCGGGAACAGCGCAATCATCGGCACCAATCGCATGGTTCAAGCTCGATCGCGCGTATCGACGAAGTGAGATCGCGTCGCACTCCGCCGCCGGCGCGCCCGCGCCAGGACGATTCCGACGACTCGCATTTGCCCGCCTTTCTGCTGCGCCCGGTGACCTTGAAGGCATAAGCCGCAGCCAACAAACAAGCATTCGATCGGCGCGCGTCAGGGTTTCCCCTACACAGTTTTCGAGTGATCTTATTTACCGCTCCTTCATCGCTTTCTCCTACCTATACGTGTGATTGCTGATACGTGTCGCGCCGCTCGGCGCGGGTTTGAAATTTCCAGGGCTATTGGAGACGATGGACGTGCCCCAAGAAGAGCACGAAAGGACGCTCGCATTTGCCGAGATCGCACTCGGGCAAATCCGCGCCTTGGGACAAATAGCGTCGCCCCGCAATTTTGAAATTTGGTACCATTACGCAACGGGTTACAATCAACCGCTCAACCAAGCGATCAACGAGGCGCTGGCCAAGAAGGGCGCGCTGGACGACGCCGATCTCGAAGAGATCTACGATATCTACCTCGCCATGAGCCGGCTGGGCGACCAGATGGATTCGGTCAATACGCGTGTGCTCGACGCGATCAAGCAGGTCATCACCACCATCGACGCGGCGGCCGGCTCGGCGACGAGCTATTCAAAGCGCTTGAGCATGGCGAGCGAAAAGCTCGCCCAAGCTAATGACGGCGAGGCGCTGCGCGCCGTCATCGAGCACTTGGCGCAAGGCGCCAAGGAAATGGAGCTCAACAACAAGAAGCTTGAGATGAGCCTAGCCGCGTCGCGGCAGGAAATCCAGCAGCTTCAGCAAAATCTTGAAACCGTGCGCATTGAAGGCCTGACCGATCCGCTCACGACGCTGTGTAATCGCAAATATTTCGATGCCGCGCTGGCCAAGGCCATCGCCGAAGCGACAGAGAAGAACGAGCCGCTTTCGCTATTGATGGCCGATATCGATCACTTCAAGACCTTCAACGATCAGTACGGCCATCTCACCGGCGACCAGGTGCTCCGGCTCGTCGCGCTTGCGGTGAAGCAGAACGTCAAGGGCCGCGACGTGGCCGCCCGTTATGGCGGCGAGGAGTTCATCGTCGCGCTGCCCAATACGGCACTGCAATCGGCGATCACGGTGGCCGATCACATCCGGCGCGCCGTCATGACCAAGGAGTTGATGCGGCGTTCGAACGGCGAACGCCTTGGCCGCGTGACGATCTCGATCGGCGGTGCGGTGCTGCGCCCCGGCGACAACGCCCAGCTTCTGATCGAGCGCGCCGACAAGTGTCTTTACGTCGCCAAGCGTCAGGGCCGCAACCGCGTCGTCTGCGAGACCGATCCCGAGGCCGACGCCGGAGCTGAGATGCCCGCGCGAGTGGCGTAAGGAATCGTGCCCGCGAAAACGGGGACCCCGCACTTACTAAATTGAATTTTCCTGGATTCCCGCATTCGCGGGAATGGGCGGCTATCAATGCGCTTCGGCGCCGGTCTCGCCCTTCGCCGGCTCGATCTGCACCGATTCGCCGCAGCCGCAGGCGGAAGTCTGATTCGGGTTGTTGAAGACGAATTGCGCGGAGAGCTTGTCGACTTTGTAGTCCATCTCGGTGCCGAGCAGAAACAGCACCGCCTTGGGATCGACCAGGATGCGCACGCCCTTGTCCTCGATCACCTCGTCTAGCGGATCGATCTTGTCGGCATATTCCATGAAATAGCTCATGCCGGCGCAGCCACCATTCTTGACGCCGACGCGCACCGCGGCGATCGGGCGTTCGGCTTTTGCCATCACCGCCTTGATACGCTCCGCCGCGGCTTCGGAAAGCCGCATCACTTGAGGTCTCGGCCGGGCAGTCGCCATCTTCTGGTTCCTTATCTTCGCATTTAATGCGCAGCTCTTCGGTCCGCAACTTACGCCAAGATTGCTATCGAATCCTCACCACATATTGAGCACGGCGCGCGCCTCGTCCGACATGCGGCTCGGATCCCACGGCGGGTCCCAGACGATGGTTACCTTGGCCTCGCGCACACCCGGCACGCCGGACACCGCATTCTCCACTTGCGCCGGCAATTCCGCCGCCGACGGGCAGTTCGGCGTGGTCAGCGTCATGTCGATATTGACCATGCGGTCGTCGGCAATGTCGACTTTGTAGATCAGGCCGAGCTCGTAGATATCGGCGGGAATTTCGGGATCGAACACGGTTTTCAGCGCACCGACAATCTCGTCGGTCAGGCGCGCCATCTCGTCGGCCGGAATGGTCGTCGGTTTCTCGGTGGAAGCGGAAGCCACCTCCCCCACATCGGTTTTCACGTCATCGCTCATGATCATTCATCCGAGCATGCTCTGCGCCTTCACGAGCGCCTGCGCGAGGCAATCGATCTCGTCGCGCGTGTTGTACATGGCAAAAGAGGCGCGGCAGGTCGCGGTAACGCCGAACCGTGACAGCAGCGGCATGACGCAGTGGGTGCCGGCGCGCACCGCGACGCCGGAGCGGTCGATGATGGTCGCCACGTCGTGCGGATGCGCGCCTTTCATCTCGAACGAGACAATCGGCCCCTTGTCCTTGGCGGTGCCGAGAATGCGCAGCGAATTGATCTCGCGCAGCCGGTCGTGGGCGTAGCGCATCAGGCCCGCTTCGTGGCCGCGGATGCGGGCTTTGCCGACCGAAGCCACGTAATCGATCGCGGCGCCGAGCCCGATCGCCTGCACGATCGACGGCGTGCCGGCCTCGAATTTGTGCGGCGGCTCGCCGTAGGTGACGCGATCCTCGAATACTTCGCGGATCATCTCGCCGCCGCCGTTGAACGGCGGCATCGCCGCCAAGTGCTCATATTTGCCGTATAGCGCGCCGATGCCGGTCGGGCCGTAGAGCTTGTGGCCAGTGAAAGCGTAGAAGTCGCAATCGATGTCGCGGACGTCGACGTCGCAGTGCACGGCACCCTGCGCGCCGTCGATGAGCACCGGAATTCCGCGCGCATGCGCAATGCGCGTCACCTCTTTCACCGGAACCAGCGTGCCAAGCACGTTCGACATATGCGTGACGGCCACCATCTTGGTGCGCGGAGTCAGAAGCTTTTCGAACTCGTCGATGAGGAAATGGCCCTCGTCATCGACCGGCGCCCATTTGATGACGGCGCCGTGGCGCTCGCGCAGAAAATGCCACGGCACGATATTGGAATGATGCTCCATGATCGAGAGCACGATCTCGTCACCCGCCTTGATGCGCTCGCGGCCGAACGTATAGGCGACGAGATTGATCGCCTCGGTCGCGTTGCGGGTGAAGATGATCTCTTCCTTGCGCCCGGCATTGAGGAAGGTGGCGATCTTTTCGCGCGCGCCCTCGTAGGCCTCGGTCGCCTCGTTGGCGAGGTAATGCAGGCCGCGATGCACATTGGCGTATTGCGTGGTGTAAGCCTGCTCGATGCGATCGAGCACGGCGCGCGGCTTCTGCGCCGAAGCGGCATTGTCGAGATAGACGAGCGGCTTGCCGTAAACCTGCATCGGCAGAATCGGGAAATCCTGGCGGATGCGATTGACGTCATAAGCGCCGTTGGTCACTGCGTCGTGCATATTATTTGCGCGCCTTGAGCCAGGCCGCGACCGAATCCAGCAAAGCTTCGCGCAGCCCGGCATGTTCGATGCCTTCGATGGCCTCGCCAAGAAAGGCCTGGATCAAGAGCGCTTCGGCTTCCGCCGCCGGAATGCCGCGCGCCAACAGGTAGAATTTCAGGTCGTCGTCGATGGCTCCGGCAGTGGCGCCGTGACCGCACTGCACGTCGTCGGCGAAGATCTCGAGCTCCGGCTTGTTGTCGGCTTCGGCGCGCTCCGACAAGAGCAGCGCCCGCGTCATCATCTTGGCGTCGGTCCTCTGCGCCTGCCGCCGCACGATGATGCGGCCCTGGAATACGCCATGGGCCTCGTCGTCGAGCACGCTCTTGAAGACTTCGCGGCTCTGGCAATCGGGCGCGAGGTGCGTGGCGACCAGCGTGGTGTCGGCGTGCTGGCGGCCCTTGAGCAGCGAGGCGCCGCGGATGCCGGCGACGATGCCCTCGCCGTCGAATTTCAGGAACAGCTGATTGCGCACCACGGCGCCACCGGCGGTGAAGGAAAAGGCATTAAAGCGCGCATGCGCGCCGATTGCGGCAGCGAGCGTCGAGACATGCAAAGCATTGGCGCCTTCGGCGATTATCTTCACGTGATCGACATGAGCCGCGTCGCCGACGAACAGTTCCAACGCCGCATTGACCTGATAATCGCTGCCGGCGGGGCCTTCGTGACTCTCGATCACCATGGCGCGCGCGCCGCCTTCGACGACGACGAGCGAGCGCACAAAGCTTGCGGCGGGCTTTCCGGACGCCACGAACAACAGATGCAGCGGCCGCTCGATGGTCGCGCCGGCGGCGATGCGGATCACCGCGCCGTCGCCCATCAACGCGGTATTGAGCGCGACCGCGACGTCGTCGGCCGGCGCGAGCTTACCGAGATGCTGCGTGAGTAAGGGATCGTTGCCGGACAACGCCTGGGCGAGCGAGCCGACAGTAAGGCCACTTTCCAGGCTCGCCAGATCGGAAAATTCCGCAACGAACGCGCCGTCGACAAAGACGAGGCGACGCGTCTCAACATCGCCGAGTAGCGCGCCCGCATTCTTGGCATGCGCCTTGGCCGCGGCATCGGGCGGCGGCGCCAGCGGCTTGGCCTCGCGCATCAGCGCACGCAGGTCGGTATATTTCCAGTCCTCGACGCGACGATGCGGCAGGCCTTCCTTGGCAAACACGCCGAACGCGGCCTCGCGCTGGGCGGCGACCGCGTCATCGCCAGGCAGCGACTCGCGCGCCCGCGCAAAAACCTGCGCCAGCTCGGTTTCCGCCGCGGTCTTGATCGTGGTGACTCCGGCGTTCACGCCACCGCTTCCTCTTGATATTCGGCATAGCCACGCGCCTCGAGCTCGAGCGCGAGCTCCTTGCCGCCGGTCTTGACGATGCGGCCGGCGGAGAGAACGTGCACGATGTCCGGCACGATGTAAGAGAGCAGCCGCTGATAGTGAGTGATGACGACGAACGACCGGTGCGGTGCCCGCAAGCGGTTGACGCCGTCGGCGACGATTTTGAGCGCATCGATGTCGAGCCCGGAATCGGTCTCGTCAAGCACGGCCAACCGCGGCTCGAGCAGCGCCATCTGCAAAATCTCGTTGCGCTTCTTCTCGCCGCCGGAGAAGCCGACATTGACGGCGCGGCGCAGCATGTCCTGGTCGATATTGAGCTTGCCCGCGGTCTCGCGCACCCTTTTGATGAATTCCGGGGTCGACAGCTCCGCCTCGCCGCGTTTCTTGCGCTGCGCGTTGAGCGCGGTGCGCAGGAACGTCATGGTGGCGACGCCGGGAATTTCCAGTGGATACTGGAAGGCGAGAAACAGCCCGGCGGCGGCGCGCTCGTCCGGCGTCATGTCGAAGATATTCTTGCCGTTGAACAACACCTCGCCGGAGGTCGGCTCGTAGCCGGCCTTGCCAGCGAGCACATAAGCGAGCGTCGATTTCCCAGAGCCGTTCGGACCCATGATGGCGTGCACCTCGCCCGCGTTCACGGTGAGGTCGAGGCCTTTCAAAATTTCCTTGCCGTCGATCTCGACGTGCAAATTCTTGATTTCCAGCAGCGCCATTCCAAAAAACTCCAATAATCCGTTCGCCCGGTTAGCGGTCGCCCCACCGCCAGCGCCAGCCGCCTTCAGTCTTGCGGCGGCCGATTTCGACAAGGACTGCGACAACGGCGAATTCGGCCACGACAGCGAACCAAAACCACGCGTCAAGCGCGGTATGCCTCATGATGATCAACGTGCAGCCGATAATGGCAATGATGCTCGCAATCGTCAGCGCCCAGCCTTGCCACGTGACGGGAACGGCGCCGTAGCCATATTGCTTTTGCCTGAACCAATACGTGGACATGACCCATCACCTGTCTAGCCCACGCTGCCTTCGAGCGAGACCGAGATCAGCTTCTGCGCTTCGACTGCAAATTCCATCGGCAATTGCTGCAACACGTCCTTGACGAAGCCGTTGACCACAAGCGCGGTCGCTTCCTCGGCCGACAGCCCGCGCTGCATGCAGTAAAACAGCATCTCCTCGGAGATCTTCGACGTGGTCGCCTCGTGCTCGAACACGGTCGAGGAATTCTTGGTCTCGATGTAGGGCACGGTATGGGCACCGCATTGGTCGCCGATCAGGAGCGAATCGCAATTGGTGAAATTGCGAGCGCCGGCGGCGCGGCGGTGCGACGTCACCAAGCCCCGATAGGTATTGTTGGAGTGCCCGGCGGCGATACCCTTTGAGATGATGCGGCTCGTCGTGTTCTTGCCGAGATGCAACATTTTCGTACCGGAATCGACCTGCTGGTAGCCGTTGGAAATGGCGATCGAATAGAACTCGCCGCGCGAATTGTCGCCGCGCAGGATGCAGCTCGGATATTTCCAGGTGATGGCCGAGCCGGTTTCCACCTGGGTCCAGGAAATCTTGGCATTCTTGCCGCGGCAATCGCCGCGTTTGGTGACGAAATTGTAGATGCCGCCCTTGCCATTGGCGTCGCCGGGATACCAGTTTTGGATGGTGGAATATTTGATCTCGGCGTCGTCGAGCGCCACGAGCTCGACCACCGCGGCGTGGAGCTGATTCTCATCGCGCATCGGCGCAGTGCAGCCTTCGAGGTAGCTCACATATGAGCCGCGATCGGCGATGATCAGCGTACGCTCGAATTGGCCGGTGTTCTTCTCATTGATGCGGAAATAGGTCGACAGTTCCATCGGACAACGCACGCCCGGCGGCACGTAAACGAACGAACCGTCGGAGAACACCGCTGAATTGAGCGTGGCGAAAAAATTGTCGCTGATCGGCACCACCGAGCCGAGATATTTCTTCACCAGTTCGGGATGCTCGTGGACGGCTTCCGAGATCGGCATGAACAGCACGCCGGCCTTGGCGAGCTCCGCCTTGAAGGTGGTGGCCACCGAAACCGAGTCGAACACCGCGTCGACGGCAATACGACTGGAGCCGTTACTGCGCTCGCCGTCCGCGCCGGCATCACCGTCGCTCTTCTGGATGCCGAGCAGCGCCTCGCGTTCGCGCAACGGAATGCCGAGCTTTTCGTAGGTCCGCAAGATTTCCGGATCGATCTCGTCGAGCGATTTCGGGCCGTCTTTTTGCTTCGGCGCGGAATAATAATAGATGTCCTGATAGTCAATCGGGCCGTATTCGACCTTGGCCCATTTCGGCTCGCGCATGGTGAGCCAGCGCTTATAGGCATCGAGCCGCCACGCCAGCATCCATTCCGGCTCGCTTTTCTTGGCCGAGATGAACCGCACCGTATCCTCGGACAGGCCCTTGGGGGCCTTGTCCGATTCGATCAGCGTCTCGAATCCATACTTGTATTGATCGACGTCGATGCGCCGGACCTGATCGACGGTCTCTTGTACGGCCGGCATTCGTCCCTCCGCTCACGGTTTCAAGGACCGCGGGTTGGATTTAGTCGGTTATGGCAATGTCCTAATCTCGGATCGTGCTTGCCTCGGGTGACCCCAGTTCGGATAAATCGCTCAGTTTTGCAGCCATTTAGGCGGCAACGCTTGGGTGATCCTTAGATAGTGCAGAAGCGAGCTTTCTCCAAGCGTTTAGAAAGCTTTCAATGTCGGCTGTGGTGGTGTTCCAGCCGAGGCTGACGCGCACCGCGCCGCGGGTCAGCGGCGGCAAAACCCCCATTGCCGCAAGGACATGCGAGGGCTGGACCTTGCCCGAGGAGCAGGCGGCGCCGGACGACACCGCTACGCCTTCGAGGTCAAAACCGATAACCGCGGTCTCCGCTTTCAGGCCCGGCACGGTGAACAGGGTCGTATTCGGCAGCCGCTCGGCGTTGGCGCCAAAAATGATCGTTCCTGGGGCGATCGCCCGCAGCCCGGTTTCGAGCAATTCGCGCAACACCAGCATATGCGTGGCCTCGGCTGCGCGCTGACGGCGAGCCACGGCGGCGGCGGCGCCAAAAGCGGCGATGCCGGCGACATTTTCGGTGCCGGCCCGCAGCCCCCGCTCCTGCCCGCCGCCGCGGATCAGCGGATGGGAGAGGTGAATGTCGTCGTTCGCCCGCACCAGCGCGCCGACGCCTTTCGGCCCGCCGATCTTATGCGCCGACAGTGTCATGAGATCGGCGCCCAGCGCGGCGATGTCGCAGTCAATCCGGCCCGCGGCCTGCACCGCATCGACGTGGAGGAGACCGCCGGCCGCATGCACCATCGCGGCGGCCTCCGCGACCGGCTGAATGACGCCGGTTTCGTTATTGGCGAGCATCAGCGAAACCAGTGGTCGCGGCGATTTGGCAACGGCAGCGCCCAACGCGGCCAGTTCGAGCCGGCCCTGCGTATCGACCGGCACGTCCTCGACCGCATCGCGGGCAAAGCGCCCGCCGGCCCGCACCGAGACGTGCTCGATGGCCGATAGCAAAAGTTTTGTGCGAGGCTGCTTGTCGCCGGCGACTTCGATCGCAGGCGTCAGCGCCAGCATATTGGCTTCGGTGCCGCTCGAGGTGAAAAACACATCGCCGGGTCGCGCGCCGACCAGCGCGGCGACTTCCTCGCGCGCGGTTTCGACCAAGCGGCGCGCGGCACGGCCTTCGGCGTGCACCGAGGACGGATTGCCGGGAACCAAAAGCGCCTCGGCAAAGGCCGCCCGCGCCTCAGCCCGCAGCGGCGCGGTCGCGTTCCAATCGAAATAGCTGCGCTCCGGCATGCTGGTTATGCTTGCTTTTTGGCCCCCGGCCTGTGCTAGAAGTCGCGACCCAATGCTTTCGCCGGTTCAAGCAAGTCGCTAGTTGCGAAAAAATCAAGTGCTTATAAATAGTTACGTGCAGAGACCGGCAACGTCAAGCGTACCCGCCCACGCTTCATTCGCTCCGGCTTGCGGAGCGGAATAAGCGGTCGTTGAGCGGCTGCCGCACTGATCGAGGTTCCAAAACATGCCCGAAGTTATTTTTACGGGTCCCGCGGGCCGCATCGAAGGCCGTTACCATCCAGCGCGGCAGAAGAACGCGCCGATCGGCATCGTGCTGCATCCGCATCCGCAGTTCGGCGGCACGATGAATCACCAGATCGTCTATCAGATCTATTACTCCTTCGTGCATCGCGGCTTCTCGGCGCTGCGCTTCAACTTTCGCGGCGTCGGCCGCAGCCAAGGCGGCTTCGATCACGGCATCGGCGAATTATCGGACGCGGCCTCAGCGCTCGATTGGGCGCAATCGGTCAATCCAGAGGCGCGTGCCTGCTGGATCGCCGGTTTCTCGTTCGGCGCCTGGATCGGCATGCAGTTACTGATGCGGCGGCCGGAGATTGAGGGTTTCATCTCGATCGCGCCGCCGGCCAACCTTTACGATTTTTCGTTCCTGGCGCCCTGCCCCTCGTCCGGCCTGATCATCCACGGCGACAAGGATGCCGTGGTGCCGCATCGCGATGTGACGAACTTGGTCGAGAAGCTGAAGACGCAGAAGGGCATCGTCATCGAGCAAAAGGTCGTCCCCGGCGCCAACCATTTCTTCGATGGCAAGGTCGAGCCGCTGATGCAATCCATCAGCGGTTATCTCGACAAGCGGCTCGGCACCAAAGGCGGGCGCGCCAACAGCGCAGCCTGATTCAATCGCGGCTTGTCGCGGCCACGCTTGCAATCGGCGCGCCCCGGTCGTTCAATGGCTTCAATCAGAAGCCCAAAATGAACGGATCGGGGGGACTATCATGCGTCACAGGCATCTTATTGCCGGCTGTTTGGCCATCGCGACGGCCGTCCTCGTCAGCGGCGTAAACGCCGGCAGCGCCACCGCACAGGACACCATCAAGATCGGTATCGTCGTGCCGATGACCGGGACATCCGGAGCGGTCGGGCGAGAGATTTCCGATGCAGCGCACCTTTATATGGCACAGCACGGCGACACGGTTGCCGGCAAGAAGATCGAGCTCATCGTCAAAGACGACCAGAGCGTGCCCGACAATGCTAAGCGGCTGGCGCAGGAAATGATCGTCAACGATCACGTCAATTTCCTCGGCGCCGGACTGACGCCGAGCGCCATGGCGATGGCGCCGATCGCCACTGAGGCAAAGGTTCCGACGGTGGTGATGGTGTCGGGCACCTCGGTCGTTACCGAAAAGTCGCCCTATTACGTACGCACTAGCTTCACGCTCGGCCAGCAATCCGGCATCATCGCCGACTACGCGATCCGGAACGGCAGCAAGAAAGCCGTCATGATCCTGTCCGATTGGGCGCCCGGCGCCGAGGCCGGCAAGGTTTTTGCCGCCAATTTCACCAAGGGCGGCGGCCAGGTCCTCGATACGCTCAAAGTGCCGCTCGCCAATCCCGACTTCTCGCCGTTCCTGCAACGTGCCCACGACCTTGCCCCCGACACGCTGTTCGTCTTCGTTCCCGCTGGGCAAGCCGGCACATTCGCCAAGCAATTCGCCGAGCGCGGCCTAGAGAAGTCCGGCATCAAGCTCGTCGGGCCGGGCGACATCGTCGATGACGACGATCTGCCGACCACCGGCGAAACGCTCTTGGGCGTCGTCACCGCGGGACTCTATTCCGCGGCGCATCCGTCGCAGCTCAACAAGGATTATGTCGCAGCCTACCAAAAGGCGACCGGCCATCGCGCCAATTTCATATCCGTCGGCGGCTATGACGGCATGCATTTGATCTATGCCGCGCTCAAGGCCACCAACGGCAATACCGACGCCGACGCGATCATCGGCGCGATGAAGGGCATGAAGTGGGAAAGTCCGCGCGGCCCGATCTCGATCGATCCGCAGACCCGCGACATCGTGCAGAACATTTATATCCGCAAGGTCGAGATGGTGCAGGGTCAGCCTTGGGCCATCGAGTTCAAAACCTTTCCGGCGGTGAAGGACCCGCTCAAGCAGACGGCGGCGAAATAAGCCGCCCCGAAAGACAATCATGCGCGGCGTCACCTTCCTCGGCGAGCGCAAGCTGCAACTCGCCGAATTCCCCGATCCCACACCGGGACCGCACGATGTCGTCGTCGCGATCAAGGCGTCCGGCATGTGCGGCAGCGATCTGAAACCCTATCGCGCCTCGGGCGGGTCCGCTGCGCTGGGGCTCGGCAAAGTCTCAGGGCCGGTCATCGCCGGCCATGAGCCTTGCGGCGTGGTAGCGGCCGTCGGCAGCGCGGTCGACGAACGCATCGCCCGCATCGGCGCCCGCGTGATGGTGCACCACTACGCCGGCTGCGGCACCTGCCGGCATTGCCGGACCGGCTGGACCCAGATGTGCGCGAACGGCAGCACCGTCTACGGCATCACCGGGAACGGCGCGCACGCGCCTTACATGAAAATCCCGGCCACCACGCTGGTGGAGTTGCCGGACGAATTAAGCTTCGCCACCGGTGCGGCGATTTCCTGCGGCACCGGCACCGCCTATCAGGCGTTGCGGCGGATAAAGCTTGCCGGCGGCGACACGATCGCGGTGGTCGGCCAAGGGCCGGTCGGTCTGTCGGCGACGCAACTTGCCGTCGCGATGGGCGCCCGCGTGGTCGCGCTCGATGTCAGCGCCGAGCGGCTATTGCGCGCCAAGGAATTCGGCGCTGACGCCGTGATCGATCCCAAGGCGGACGATGCCGTCGCCGCGATCAGAGCGCTCACCCACGGCGAAGGCGCCGACATGACGCTCGACACCTCCGGTACGGCGGACGGGCGACTGATTGCGGTGCGCGGCACGCGCGCCTGGGGCACGGCCTGTTTCGTCGGCGAAGGCGGCGACGTTACCATCGACGTCAGTCCGCAGATGCTGCGCAAGCAGCTCACCATCATCGGCTCGTGGACCTTCTCCACCACCGTGCAGGCCGATTGCGCGCGCTTTGTCGCCGACCGCAAGATCGATGTCGACCATCTGTTTACGCACCGCTGGCGGCTCGACCAGGCCGACGAGGCCTACCGGCTGTTCGACCGGCAGACCAGCGGCAAAGGCGTGTTTCTGATGGATTGAAGGGCTGTTGGATTGAGATCCGCGCGCTCGCCCACGAGATCGGCCTTTCCTAGTCTTTGAGACTTGATCGTTTTCTCCTGGCTCCGGGGCGTCTAGATCGGCTTATGACCGAACGGCATAGCGCGGCGAACGCGCTGCGACGGAGCGGGCGCGCGCCTTGCAACAGGAGGAATGTGTGACTGCATTGGATATTCATGCCGGTGCCACCGAGGTTGCGTTACCGGAAAATTTCCGCTGGCCGCACGGCAAACGCATCGCGGTATTCTTCCGTGTGTCGTTCGAATGGTGGTCCGACGACCGCTGGCCGGGCATCGGTCCGATGGGAAATCCGCTAAGGGCCGGCGTGCCCGATCTCAACGCCGTGGGCTGGGCCGAATACGGCCACCGGCGCGGCATATTCCGCATCCTCGACGTATTGGCCCGGCAAACGGTCAAGGCGACCGTCAATGTCAGCGGCATCATGGCCGAGCGCTATCCCGACACCGTGCGCAAGATTGCCGATGCCGGCCACGAAATCGTCGCGCACTCCTACACTATGGATATGATTCCGGCCTACCTCACCGAGGAGGAGGAACGGGACAATATCAGGCACACCACGGAGTTGATCGAGCAGGCTACGGGCAAGCGCCCGAGCGGATGGATCAGCCCGCGCAGCACGCCGAGCCTGCGCTCGCCGCGGTTGCTTGCGGAGGCCGGCTACGAGTGGCACGGCGACACGCTCAACGACGACCTGCCCTATCTGGTCCGCTTTCCGTCGCGATCGATCGTCGCGTTTCCCAACAACACCGAAGTCAACGACCTGCCGCTTTACATGCGGCACGGCAATTCGCCGCGCGTCTATGTCGAGATCTTCGAAGATTGGCTCAAGAGCGTGCGCGAACGCGAAACCGGCGCGGTGCGCATGGACCCTGCCGTGCACACCCATGTGTTCGGCCGCCAGCCCGGCCTCGCAATGTATGAGCGCGTCATCGAGATCGCCAAAGCCGCCGACGACATCTGGATCGGCACGCGGTCGGAAGCCGTCGCGCATGCCCGCAAATTTTTCAACGGATAGCCGCTGCGATGACCCGGTCGGAGCGCTTTGGCATCACGGCCGCGCCACGACCCCGCCGGTCAGCGGCCGCGGCGCACCGGTCGTTCCGGGGAACGTGATCGGGAGGCCGCGCAGCGAGCGCACCGCAAGATAGGCGAAGGCCTGCGCTTCCAGAGAATTGATCGACCAGCCGACCTCGTGGGCGGTTTCGATGCGCGCCGGTTTCAGCCGTTCGGCCAGCATGCGCATCAGCGTCGGATTGCGCGCACCGCCGCCGGCGACGATCCAGCTTGCCGGGACGCGCGGCAGCTGCGGCACGATGCGCGCCACCGCCGCTGCTGTCAGCGCGGTGAGCGTCGCGGCGGCGTCCTCGAGGCCAATGCCGTCAAGCGTGTCGCCAACAAACCCGCGGAAGTCATTGCGGTCGAGCGACTTCGGCGGCGGCAGGGCGAAGAACGGATGCGCCAGCAATCGTTCGATGGTGACGGCGTCGATCGTGCCGGCCGCCGCCGCCCGGCCATCGATATCGAGCGGCCGCCCGGTGCGCAGCCGCAGGAAATCGTCGATCAAGGCGTTGCCGGGGCCGGTGTCGCAAGCGATCAACTCGTCACCGTCGATATAGGTCACGTTGGCGACGCCGCCGATATTGAGCACCGCAAGCGGCGACGGCAGATTAAGGCGCCGTACCAGCGCGCGATGATAAATCGGCGCGAGCGGCGCCCCCTGCCCGCCGGCGGCGACGTCGGCGGCGCGAAAATCGTAAACCACCGGAATGCCGAGCCGCTTCGCCAGGATGGCGCCGTCGCCGATTTGCAGTGTCAGCCCGCGCTCCGGCCGGTGCAGCAGCGTCTGGCCGTGAAACCCGATCGCGGCCACGCTGCCGGGCTGCAAATCGTTGGCGTTAAGGAAGGCTTCCACCGCTTCGGCATGCGCGTCGTTCACCAATTGCTCGGCCTCGGCGACGGACGCCGGCCGCGCCGTGCGTTCGGTCAGGTTCGCCGCGGCGGCGGTGGCGCGGCGCAGCAGCGTGCGCTCGGCCTTGCTGTAGGGCCTGCAGGCGGTAGCGCCGAATTGCGCGATCCGCTTGCCGTCGGTGTCGATCAAGGCGACGTCGACGCCGTCTTGCGAGGTCCCGCTCATCAGCCCGATCGCCAGCACCGAGGTGTCGGCCGGGGCCGCCGTCGGTATGTCGAGGGACATTTGTTCGGACATCGAAATACCCTCCGGCCGCGTTCTTTGAATCGCTGTCCAGACCTGTTACACCAGCCGCGCCGCCGCGGCGAGCCGCCGCTTGCCGCAACCGTTTCACCAGCTTAGCCGGACATCGATGAGCACCTACAAGTCCGATTTTCTAAACGTTCTCGCCGAGCGGGGTTTTATCCATCAGGTGTCGGAGCCCGAGGCGCTGGACGCGCTGGCACGGTCGTCAACGATCACCGCCTATATTGGTTTCGACTGCACCGCGCCGTCGCTGCATGTCGGCTCGCTGTTGCCGATCATGCTGTTGTACTGGCTGCAGCACGCCGGCCACCGGCCGATCGCGCTGATGGGCGGCGGCACCACGCGAGTCGGCGATCCTTCGGGCAAGGACGAAAGCCGACGGCTTCTGACCGACGCGGCCATCAACGAAAACCTCAAAGGCATTCGCGCGATTTTCACCAAATTCCTGAAATTCGAGGATGCCCGCGGCAACGCCATCATGGCAAACAATGCCGACTGGCTCAACACGCTCAATTACATCGATTTCCTGCGCGACGTCGGCCGCCATTTTTCCATCAATCGGATGCTCGCCTTCGATTCGGTCAAGCTGCGGCTCGAGCGTCAGCAGGAACTGTCGTTTCTCGAATTCAACTATATGATCCTGCAGGCTTACGATTTCGTCGAGCTCTATCGCCGCTACGGCTGCGTATTGCAGATGGGCGGCTCGGATCAATGGGGCAATATCGTCAACGGCATCGATCTCGGCCGCCGCCTGCACAACGCGCAGTTTTTCGCGCTCACCTCACCGCTGATCACCACGTCCTCGGGCGCCAAGATGGGCAAGACCGCGGCCGGCGCGGTGTGGCTCAACGCCGATCAAGTCAGCCCCTACGATTATTGGCAATATTGGCGCAACACCGAAGATGCCGACGTCGGTCGCTTCTTGAAATTGTTCACGATCATGCCGCTTGACGAGATCGAGCGCCTCGCCGCGCTCAAAGGCGCCGACATCAACGAGGCGAAAAAGATTCTGGCCACCGAGGCGACCGCGCTGGTGCATGGGCGCCCGGCCGCCGAGGAAGCCGCCGCGACCGCGCGCACCACCTTCGAGGAAGGCGGCCTCGGCGCCGGCCTGCCAACGGTCGAAGTCGCGCGATCCGAGTTGCAGGCCGGTATCGGCGTGCGCGCCGCGGTCATCAAGGCGGGCCTGGCCGCCTCGAACGGCGAGGTGCGCCGCGCCATCGCCAACAACGCAATCATGGTCAATGATACGCGCGTAACCAGTGAGATGGCCGAACTCACCGAACGAGATGTGACGACTGACGGCGTGATCAAGCTTTCGCTCGGCCGCAAGCGTCACGTCTTGCTCAAGCCGGTTTAGTGATCGCGTCAGTGATCGGCGCCGATGTTGTTGAGCGTGCCGGTGGCGCCGGAGGCGTCGGGAGCACTGGGCACACTTGCCGGATTTGCCGCGGGGAATTCGAACACCTTGCGCAGCAGTCCCGGCGCCAGCGCCGACAGCGGATTGACGTGGAGCACCGGCTTGCCCGGCTTGCCCACGACTTCATAGGTGACGCCGACCAGCCCCTCTTTTTCGCCGCCGAGGAAAAGCCCCACGACGGGAAGTTGGCCGAGTAGATTATTGGCGCCATAGAGCGGAATCAGCGTGCCGCGCAGGTGCACCTCGTCGCTGGCGTAATCAATAAAGCCGTCAATGGTGCCGCCGAGCACCGGCCCGCGCACCACGCCGTCGTGCAGCGCCACCCGCCCCGCCGAGCGGGTGAAATCAACCTTCAAACCCGAGAAGAACATATTGTTGCGCGGCAGTGGGCTGCCGTTGGAGACGGCCTGCTCAAGCTGGGACTCGTCGTGAACGGTAAAGTTACGGACGCTTAATCTACCGAGTTGAGCCGGATTATTCGCCGACGGCGGGTCCATCACCGTCGACATCTGGCCGCCATCCATTCGCGAATAGACGTCGGTGAAACGCAACAGCGCGCCGGCGTCGGTCGACTCGATATCGATCGATCGCCGTGCGCCCGCGCCCCCGCGCAGATCGCCGGTGAGCGATCCATCCTCGCCGATTTTGGCGGCCAGCGCGAGATTGCGCACCTCGCCGCCGCGCCGCGACAATTTCAGATCAAGACCGCGCAGCGCCTCGCCATTGAAACCGAGCACGGCTCCGAGCTTCATATCGAGATCGATATCGACCGGCTTGTGGCTTTCCGATTGCGGCGATGTCGGCCCGCCGGTCATCGCCTTGATGAAACCGCGGCCGTCGTAAGCGTCGCCGCGCATCACGGCGTGCAATACGCCGTCCGGTCCGCGGGTCACTTTGAGGCTGGCGTGATCGCCGTCGGAAAAGCCGTAGGAGGGAAAATCGGCCGATTGCAGCGCGCCCGAGCCGTCGAGCTCGATAGTGCCTTTGACGCCGCCGCCGGCGCCTTCGATCAAGAGATCGCCGATATGGACGGCCTGCGGGGTGCTCGCCACGGTGAAGGTGGCGCGCGCCGGCTTACCGGATTGCTTGACCCAGCCCGGCAAGAAGCCGTCGATCTGCGCCGATGTCAGGTCGGCCGCGACCGCGAAGCGGCCCTCATGCTCCGAGGAGGTGGCGACCTTGCCGGTGATGTCGATGGGAATGGCGCCGCTGATGGCATTCGACGGATCGAGGCCGAGATTGTTGCGCATCGCCTCGTCAAGCATGCCCTGAATATGAACGTCGGCTTCGCTGTCGCCGCGCAATTGCCGGTAGTCGAGGTTTGCCGGCGAGCCGCCGATCTTGACGTCGCCTTTGAGCGCGAAGCCCTGGTTATTGGCGCTGACTTTGAGAGCCGCGGCCTCGACCTTCTGCCCGAGGATCATGTGTTCGGCGGCAAAATTCGTGGCGTCGACGGTGATGGCGTAATTGGTCGATCCCGGCGGCAAGTCGGGCTTGAGCGGCATCGCCAGGGCGACCAGCGCGCTCATGGTGCCGTGGGTCGTCGCCGGATCGAACGGCACCTGCGCGGCGTCGCGCAGGCGATCCATGCTCAAAAGCTCGACGGCGGCCGGAACCGGTCCGTCGAGCTTGAAATGCACGTTCGCCGGCGGCGCATGCGGCGCGGTATCGGGGACTTCGAACAGGCCGGACGACAGAAACAGTTTGCGGCCGGAAGGCAGATCGGCGGCCGCCCTGCTGATCGCGATCTGGGCGTCGCGGCCGACGATGTGAACGGTGAGGTCGGCGTCATGGAGCGCCGGCAAGCCCGCCACCGGCCGGATCACGCAATTGGTCGCCTCCGCCTCGAGCGTCAAGCCGTCGTCCGGGACCGGCGGGCCGCTGGCTTTGAGGTTTTCGAGCGGCGAATTCACGCCGATCACCACCCGCGCGACGTCGCCGCTCATCAGATGATCCTCGAACCAGGCGCGAACCTTGGGAACGATGAAGATCGGCCACAACCGCTTTAAGGCATCCGCCGACATGCGCGTTGCGGCAAGGCCGGCGGCCAGGTGAAGATCGCCGCTGGAATAATCGGCGTTGCCGGACATGGCGACGCCGACGTCGCCGTTGCCGATTTCGCCGTGCTCGACCACAAAACGCTTTTTAACCGGATCGAAGCGGCCGCTGACCACAATATTATTGAGGACCAGTGCATCGCTCTGTTCGGCCGGCGAATTGAGCACGATCGAACCGCCGCCGATGCGGAACTGCCACGGCCCCGGTGGCTGCGCCGGCGCTTCGACCTGGCCAAGCAGCGTGACGCGATTGCCGCCGGAAAGGACCTGGAACGGCACTGTCAGCACGCGGCTGCCGGCGTCCCAGTTGATCTTGAACTCGGCATGGTCGAGGTCGATGCGGCCGTCGGCGCTGTCGCCGTCATTGAAATAGCCGGCATCGGCGACAACGCGGCCGGTAAGCGATTGCGGCACCCCGCTCGGGCCGATCACGCCGCGCAAGCTCGCCGACAGCGGCACGTTGAACTGCAAGGTGCCGTCGCCGAGCCGGGACGCCAGCAACAGATCGTCGGCCGACACTTGCCGGGCTTCCAGCGCAATGGCGCGGTTGCCGTCCTCCAGCGGTTTGATCGAGGCGGTAAGCCCCCAGGGCCGTTCCGGATTTGCGGAGCCGACCGTGACCACGATGCCGCCGCTGCGCGGGCGCTGGATGCTCAGACTGATATTTTCGAAAGTCCAGCGCTTGCCGGTGCGCTCGTCGTTGACGCTCAGCGTGCCGTCCTTCAATCCCAGCTCGCGCAAATCGTGGCCGTCGAGTCCGGACTGGCCGATGCCATCGAGCCACGACAACAGCGCGGCGATGCTGTCGGTGGGCGGCCGCGGCAAGGCCGAAGGCGCCGCGGGCGCGCTGACAAGCGGCCCCCGCGCCGACTGGACGGCGGGCGCAACTGCTTGACCTTCGATCCTGTCCTGCTTGACCGCCGGCTGCGTGGCGAGACTGGCCGGCACATTGGCGGTTGCAATCGGATGTTTATCGGTATCGGAGGCAAAGACCGTGACGCCACCGTCCCGCTCGATGCGCACGGCCATCGTCGCCCCGACCAGATTGAGGCTTTCGGCGCGCATATGACCGCTCAACAGGCTCATGCCGGAGACGTTGATCTCCGCCTTCGGCGCGCTCGCCACTATGGTGCCGTCGGGATCGCGGACCACGATGTCGCGCACCCGCACCGCGGCGCCGTGCGCGGTCCGCTCGATTTGGGTGCCGCCGACTTCGACGCGTTCGTGGCTGCCGAAGTTCTCCTCGATGGCCGACACTAGCCACGGCGTGAAGACGTCGAGCTGGATTGGGCCGCTGGAAAGCCGCCACCACAGCCCGCCGACAACGAGCACGATAAGCCCGGCCGTGACCGCCGAGCCGATAGCGACCCGCTTGATCAGGCGCTGATGGCGTGCGAGCAGCCGCCGATAAGCGGCCAGATAGCGACCGTCGCCCCAGCGTTCACCGCGGTGAGCCGCTGCGAGGTTGCCCCGGCGTCGCGGGTGAACGGTACGTTCCCATCGCGGGGATGCACTTTGCCTGTCCTGATTCGCCATGCCCGGTCGGGCGTCCCCTCGTCCCGTCACAACGATTATGCGACCCACAGGATAACGTCCCGTGAGCGGTCGACACCCCTGCCCGCGGGCGTATTCTGGCGCTAGAGAAGGCCCTGGGAAAGCGTCGAAAGGAAGGCACATGGCGCAAAAGACAGCGCGCAAGGCGGCGCCGCGGATCGCCGGAAACAAGGCTCACAGCAAGAGCTTAGCGCGCAACAAGGACGCCAAGGCCGCCGCCAAAACGGGTCTCGTGGCGGGCGCCAAGGCGCCGAATTTCAGCCTGCCCTGCGCCGGCGGCGGCAACGTCTCGCTTGCCGACTTCGCCGGCCGCACGCTCGTCCTCTATTTTTACCCGCGCGCCGACACATCAGGCTGCACCAAGGAAGCGATCGATTTCTCAAAACTCAAAGCCGAATTCGCCTGCGCCGGCGCCGATATCCTTGGCATTTCCGCCGATCCGGTCAGAGCGCTCGAGGCCTTCAAAGCCAAACACAATCTCACCGTCGCGCTGGCGTCCGACGAGACCCACAGAATGCTCAAGGCCTATGGGGTGTGGCAGGAAAAATCGATGTACGGCCGGAAATTCCTCGGCGTGGTGCGCAGCACCTTCCTGATCGGTCCCGATCAGCGCATTGCCCAGGTGTGGCCGAGAGTCTCGGTCGATGGCCACGCCGCGGCGGTCTTGGCGGCGGCGAAGGCGCTGTAGCTGGAGCATGATCCCGAAAGCTGGATACCGGTTTTCGGAAAAGATCGTGCTCGATCAAGAAGCTAGAGCCCGGTTTTTATTGTATCAAAACCGATTGGGCTCTAGGGTCCGGATTCAATTGATCCACCAAGTGAGGGCGGCTGCCAAGTGGATGGCAGAAAGATAAATGTCGGCTCGTTTGTCATAGCGCGTTGCGATGCGCCTGAAGTCCTTGAGTCGGCAGAACATGCGTTCGATGAGATTGCGCAGCTTGTAGGCCTTCGGATCGTAGGAATGCGGATGCTTGCGGGTCGGGTTTGGCGGGATGACAGCTTTGACCCGGCGTTCTGCGAGCCAGTCGCGCAGGCTTCTTGCGTCGTAGGCGCGATCGGCCAGCAGGCGACGAGGCAACCGGGCGGTGGCCATTGAGTTCTTGGGCGCCAGCGAGATCGTGGCTGTTACCGGGTGTGATCAAGAATGAGAGTGGCCGTCCCTGATCGTCAGTCAACGCATGGATTTTGGTCGTGCGGCCGCCGCGCGAGCGACCGATCGCGTGCTGGAAGGCCCCCCTTTTGCGCCCGCAGCCGAGCGATGCGCCTTGATGTGTGTGCTGTCGATCGACATCGTCCCCACCATGCCGGTCGACCCCGTCAGCGCGTAGAAAATATCGCCCCAGATGCCCTGTCGGCTCCAACGGTTGAAGCGATTGTAGACCGTCGTGTAGGGGCCGTAGTCCGTTGGGCAATCCCGCCAACGCGCGCCCGAGCGCAGCATGTGCATGATCCCGCTGATAACGCGCCGATCATCGACACGATGGGCTCCACGCCGACCCTGCGGCAAGAGGGGTTTAATCCGCTTCCACTGCGCATCATCCAGCCAATAGAGTTGCTTCCTCATCAAGGCCTCCTCGATTCGGAAACCTTGAATCACAACTCACGCCGCGCTGGAATCCTTATTGAGTACAGACCCTAGCCCCCGCTGTTGTTGCCGAAACGTTTACCGCGGTTAGCAAAATGCCCCCAAATTGAGGGGGACAGTTTCCTGAATATTAACCATAAGGCTCTCAAATCCGCTCCCGGTCTGGGTGGGAGCGGCAATGTCGCAGTGGACAGCGTCTCGGTCATCGCAGGCCGCAAGGGCAAAACATTCAGCGAAACATTTCGCGCCGCACGCGGCCCAGCATCCTGCGCCCCACGCCGCGCCACATGCCGGCCCGGTTTCGCGCGAGGCCGGTCGCCATCATGAGCCGCTCGCGCGCAACGCGCCCGAGCCGACGGCAGGCGCCTACACCATCGCCCATGCCGGACGTCAAATCAGATTCGGTCCGGTTGCGTTCTGGATCGCGGTCGGCACCGTCGTCATCATGGCCGGCTGGTCGGTCACCGCAGCGACCTACCTGGCCTTTCATGACGACGTGCTGCGCACGTTGATCGCGCGCCAAGCGCAGCAGCAGTTCGGCTACGAGGATCGCATCGCCGAACTGCGCGCCCAGATCGACCGCACCACCAGCCGCCAATTGCTCGACCAGGAGCAATTCGAGCAGAAGCTCGATGAGCTGATGCACCGACAAGCGACGTTGGAATCCCGGGCCGCAGCCTTGGGCAGTCTCGCAGATCCGGCAACGACCGGCTCGATCGGTGGCGCGGCCTTGCGACAGGGCCGCGATCCGGCCTTCGCGCCGTCACGAAGCGATCATGGCCGGCAATCCAGCATCGGCGCAACGCTCGACCGCATGGAAGCTTCGCTCGATGGCGTGGATCGGCGGCAATCGCTGGCGCTCGGAGCGCTGGATGAACGCTATGAAACCGCCGCCCATCGCATCCGCGGCGTCCTCGACCAACTCGGGGTGAAGGTCGACACGGCGGCGAATAGCGGCGGTCCCTTCGTTCCCGTCAAGCTGCCGCCGGCCACGGACGGATTTGCGCGCGCGCTCCTTCGCGTCAATCTGGCGCGCTCCGAACTCGCTCAGCTCAACGACACGCTGCGCGGCGTGCCGCTGCGCCAGCCGGTGAGCGGCGAGATCGACGAAACCTCGCCGTTCGGCGTGCGCGAGGATCCGTTCCTGCACGAGGCCGCGATGCATACCGGGATGGACATCCGCGGCGAGCCCGGCGAACCGGTCCACGCCACCGCCGTCGGGCGCGTAGCCATCGCCGGATGGGACGGCGGCTACGGCAATATGGTGGAGATCGATCACGGCAACGGGCTCGCGACCCGCTACGGTCATCTCTCGCAGATCGACGTCCGCGTCGGCGACGACGTCCGCATCGGCCAGATCATCGGGCTGATCGGCTCGACCGGGCGCTCGACCGGCCCGCATCTGCATTACGAGACGCGTGTCGACGGCGAACCGGTCAATCCGGAAAAATTTTTGGAGGCCAGAGCAAAGCTGTTCGGCGACAGCCAGCAAGTAGTCCGCAGCAGCCGAAGCGCAATTCAGGACTAGCTTAAACTCACCACGAATATTTCAACGTACCGGTGCCGGCATAAATCTGCGAGCCGGCGCCGAATTCGCCGTCGAATTTCGCCATCGCCGTCCAGTTGGCGGTGAGATGCAGTTCGGCGCCACGCGCTTATGGGGCTGATGTCGACGGCTACTCGACGTCTTCGACGTGCGCCGGCGCGGTTCCGAATGCCTTTTGCGCCAGCGCCGCTTCGGTGAATTGATCGATGTCGCCGTCGAGCACCGCGCCGGTGTTGGAGGTCGACACGCCGGTGCGTAAGTCCTTCACCATCTGATAGGGCTGCAGTACGTAAGAGCGGATCTGGTGGCCCCAGCCGATATCGGTCTTGGCGGCCTGATCGGCGGCGGCCTTCTCCTCGCGCTTTTTCAGCTCGGCTTCGTAGAGCTTGGCGCGCAGCATCTGCCAGGCTTGCGCGCGGTTGCGATGCTGCGAGCGGTCGTTCTGGCAAAACGCCACGATATTGGTCGGGATGTGGGTGAGCCGCACCGCGGACTCGGTCTTGTTGACGTGCTGGCCGCCGGCGCCGCCGGAGCGCAACGTATCGACGCGAACGTCGGCTTCGTTGATGTCGATCTTGATGCGATCGTCGATCACCGGATAGACGTTGACGCTGGCGAACGAGGTGTGGCGGCGCGCATTGGAATCGAACGGCGAGATGCGCACCAGGCGATGCACGCCGTTTTCGGTCTTGAGCCAACCATAGGCGTTGCGGCCCTTGATCTCGACGGTGGCCGATTTGATGCCGGCCTCTTCGCCCTGGGTCTCTTCGAGGTAATCGACCTTGAAACCGTGATGCTCGGCCCAGCGCGTGTACATGCGCAACAGCATCGAGGCCCAGTCCTGGCTCTCGGTGCCGCCGGCGCCGGCGTGGACTTCGAGATAGCAATCGTTGTTATCGGCCTCGCCTGACAACAAGGCTTCGAGCTGCCGGCGCGCCACTTCGGCCTGGAGCTTGCGCAATGCGGCTTCCGCTTCGGCGACGACCTTCTGATCCTTCTCGGCCTCGCCGAGCTCGATCATGGTGACCTGATCGTCAAGTTCCTGCTCGATGCGCGACAGGGCGGCGAGATTGTCGTCAAGCGCGGTGCGTTCCTGCATGACGCGGCTGGCGCGCTGCGGATCGCTCCACAAATTGGAATCTTCGGCTAAAGCATTCAGCTCGGCAAGCCGCGCGCGCGCCTTGTCGACGTCAAAGATGCCTCCTCAGCAGCGACAGCGACTGCTTGATCTCTTCGACGATGGTGGTGATTTCGGCGCGCATCTCTCGGACGATGGAGGAAGGATGACGGAGGACAGATAAGGTCAGAATCCGGATAACACAACCACATTCCGTCTGCCGTCGTCTAACCTCAGTAAAGTCCTCCCGTCCCGGTTCGCACCACATTGCCGGCGTCGGGCGAGACCTGCTGCACGTTGGAGACGCCGTTGGTGGTGTCGGCGCCGACCACGGTCTCGCTGTCGGGCGGCGCGGTGCCGGGCTTGAACGCTTCCAGGATGACGCGCGGATCGCCCGGGCCAGCGCGCATGCCGGTCTTGGCGTCGACGCGGACGAGTTTTATGCCCGGCGGCACGGAAAACGGAATTGGCGGCTTGTCGGCCAGCGCGACCTTCAGAAAGTCACGCACCACCGGCGCGGCGAGGCTGCCGCCTGTGGCGCGATTGGCGATGTGGCGCGGTTTATCGAAGCCCAAATAGACGCCGCAGACGATGTCCGGCGAAAAGCCGATGAACCAGACGTCTTTCTCGTCGTTGGTGGTGCCGGTCTTGCCGGCAATCGGCTTGCCGAGCGCACGAAGCGCCACGCCGGTGCCGCGTTGCACCACGCCTTCCATCAGCGAGGTGACTTGATAGGCGGTCATCGGATCGATCACCTGCTCGCGCTTGTCGACCAGCGTCGGCTCCGGCTGATCTTGCCATTCCTTGGCATTGCAGCCGATGCATTGGCGCTGATCGTGCTTGTAGATGGTGTGACCGTAGCGGTCCTGAATGCGGTCGATCAAAGTCGGAATGACACGACGGCCGCCGTTGTCGAACATGGAATAGGCGGTGACCATGCGCATCACGGTCGTTTCGCCGGCGCCGAGCGCATAGGACAGATACGGCGGCAATTCGTCATAGACGCCGAAGCGCTTGGCGTATTCGGAGATCAGCGGCATGCCGATGTCTTGGGCGAGCCGCACCGTCATGACGTTGCGCGATTCTTCGAGGCCGAAGCGCAGCGTCGACGGGCCGAAAAATTTGCCGCCGTAATTCTCCGGCTTCCAGATACCGCCGCCCGCGCCCATGTCGATCTCGATCGGCGCGTCCATGATGATGGTCGAGGGCGTGTAGCCGTTGTCGAGCGCCGCGGCATAAACGATAGGCTTGAACGACGAACCCGGCTGGCGCAGCGCCTGGGTGGCGCGGTTGAACTGGCTCTGGTCGAACGAGAAGCCGCCGACCATCGCCAGCACGCGGCCAGTATGCGGATCCATGACCACCATCGCGCCGGAGATTTCCGGCACTTGGCGCAGCCGGTATTGGCCTTGCTGCTCCATCGGGTCGACGTAAATCACGTCGCCGACCGAGAGCACCTGATCGACACGCTGAATTGGCTTAGCGGCCCCGCTGGCGGGCTTCGCCCATTTGACGCCGTCGAGCGGCACGATTTCGACCTCGCGGTCCTTGAGCACGGTGCCGGACGGATCGCGCCCCGGCTGCAGCCCGATGCGCGCCGACTGCTCGTCGACTTGCAGCACCACGGCCATGCGCCATGGGTCGATGTCGTCGAGCGATTTGACGTCGGCGAGCTTGACCCCCCAATCGCCGCTGACGTCGATTTTGGTGACCGGGCCGCGATAGCCTTGCTTCTCGTCGAAGTTGACGAGGCCATCGACCATGGTGTTGCGCGCCAGCATCTGCAGTTTCGGATCGAGCGTGGTGCGTACCGAAAGCCCGCCCTCGTAAAGCTTCTTCTCACCGTAATTGTCGTAGAGATAGCGGCGCACCTCTTCGGTGAAATATTCGGCGGCAAAGACGTGCGGGCTCGCCGGCCGTACGGTCACATCAAGCGGTTCCTTTTCGGCTTTGACGCCGTCGGCTGCCGAGATGAAGCCGTCTTCGACCATGCGGTCGATCACGTAATTGCGCCGCGTGATGGCCTCATCCTTGCGGCGGAACGGATTGTAGTTGTTCGGTCCTTTGGGTAGGCCGGCGAGATAGGCCGCCTGCGCGATGGTCAATTCGTGCACCGACTTGTCGAAATACAACAGCGAAGCAGCGGCTATGCCATAGGCGCCGAAACCGAGATAGATTTCGTTGAGATAGAGTTCGAGGATTTTCTGCTTCGAATAAGTGCGCTCGATGCGCAGCGCCAAGAGCGCTTCCTTGATCTTGCGATCGAACGACACCGTATTGTTCAACAGGAAGTTCTTGGCCACCTGCTGCGTGATGGTCGAGGCGCCTTGCGGCCGCCGCCCGCTCCCGTAGTTTTCGACATAGAGCATGCCGGCGCGCATGATCCCGTAAATGTCGATGCCCGGATGGGAGTAGAAGTTCTTGTCCTCCGCCGCCACGAAAGCATTGGTGACGAGCTTCGGGATCGCCTGGATCGGCAGATACAGCCGGCGCTCTTTGGCATATTCGGCGAGCAGCGAGCCATCGGCGGCGTGCACCCGCGTCATCACCGGCGGCTCATAGTCCTGAAGTTGCGTGTAGTCCGGCAGGTCCTTGGAGTAATGCCACAACAGGCCCGCGGTCGCGGCGATGCCGGCGATGAACAGGATCGTGCCCGCCGCAAACAGGAAACCCAAAAAGCGCAGGAGCAATTTCACCGCGACACCGATTTCATTGACGCTGCCCTGCCCCGCCTCGGCCTAAAGAATTCACTCGACGCCGAGCAACCGGCCCGATCGGCCGGCCGGTGTGGCGGTACCGGACCATACCCAGCATACACTACCCTCTGCATCGCGTCTCGTCGCTCCGGTTTTTGTTCAAACTGAGGCCGGTCAGGCACCGCTCTACCTTCCGATTGCGAACCTAATTGGCGCGGGCGCCGGCCAGGTGGGTGGCAAAATAGTCGTCGACTGCGGATGCGATCGAATCCGCAGTCCGATCGCGCCAATTGTCCGAGTTTAATGACTGAAGATCCCGCTTATTCGACACGTAGCCGAGCTCGATCAGCACCGAAGGCACGTCAGGCGAGCGCAGCACGCGGAATCCCGCCGACCGCACGGGGTCCTTGTTCAGGTGCGTCACCGTCTTCAAGTCGCCGACCAGCTTATGGGCAAATTGCACCGAGAAGGTCTTGGTCTCGCGCTGGGCAAGGTCGAGCAGGATGCCGGCAACGTCGGCCGGCTCGTCCTTGAGATCGACGCCGGCGATGACGTCGGCGCGGTTTTCCTCTGCGGCAACGCGTGCGGCTTGCGGATCCGAGGGGGTATCCGACAGCGTATAGACGGTCGCGCCCTCGGCATCACCTTCCTTGTGCGGCAGGAAGTCGGCGTGAACCGAGATGAACAGCGCGGCGCCGGCCTGGCGCGCGATCTGCACGCGGTCGGGAAGCGCTACGAAAGTATCGTCGGAACGCGTCATCAGCACGCGATATTTGCCCGATTTTTCCAGCGTATCGCGCAGCCGCTTGGCGAAAGCGAGAACAATATCTTTCTCGCATTCCCCGTCCGGCGCGCGTGTCCCGGTGTCGATACCGCCGTGACCGGGATCGAGAACGACAAGAGGACGCGGATCGCTCGATACCGGCGGCGCCACGGGCTGCGACGGCGTATCCTTGCGGGCGTATTTCTCCTCGAGCGCCAACGTGCGCAAGAAGCTCTCGCGATCGGTGGCGACGAGGTCGAGAACGAGCCGCGCCGGCACACCCGGCGCTGCCGCCATGACGAAGGCCTTGTCGACGCGGACCGGTTTGGAAAGGTCGAACACCATTCGCGAGCCGCCGGGCATCACCAGGCCGAAGCGAAAAGCCTTGATCAGCCCGCGCGCACTTTCGCCGGCATGCGGCGGCAATTGGAACGTGACCTGGGGAATATCGAGGACAAGGCGATAAGGGTCGGCGAGAGTAAAGACATGCAGGTCGATCGTGCGATCGAGATCCATGACGAATCGGGTCTGCGTGGCGTCGCCGCCCAGCCGGGCATCGGTTGCGACCGGAAACGAGTCCGGCACCGGAAGCGTGGCTGGCGCTGCAGCCGCCACTGCCGTACCGGCGAAGAGCGCACCGAGGAGAGCCCAGCGCACGGCTTGGACAGGCATCGGCTTCCACCCCATCGAGCCCCTCTTACTCCATTAGGGATGCGTGGTTAACCGAAACTTAAGCCTTGGCAAAATCAGCTTCCCGGCCATTCCCTTGGATGTCCGTTTGGACATTCCTTCGCGCCTCGCGACAGCCGCTTCCTGCCACCAAATCCCACAGACGACTTGCCAATTCGGTGCCGGGAGCCTTAAGAAGGTAACGCTGACGGTGAAAGGTTCCGGTTGTGTCGCGTTAGGGCATCCGGTGACGTCCGCAAGCGTCTGGCTCCCCGAGAAAGATGACGGGAGCGAGGCGGACGCCGCTTTTGAGCCGCTTCGGTGCCGAATGTTCGTTCCGGGCCATGACTTCGGCCCCAGCGAACCGGGTGCCGGCGATGGCGCAAAGCAAGACCGCCGCCCTCGGAGATGAGGACAGCCGGAACCTCGTGCCCGACCCGCGTGCCAGGACCTGCTGGCATAGTGTCGCGCCGTGCCGTGAGCGCACTAAAGAAATTGCGGCCGCGCCTGGCGCTGCCGCCCCATCGCGGTTTGGAGTTTATGGTCGAGGCGCAAGTCTTCGTTCAACACGGCCAGGGTCGCTTTTCCCAATACGGCAGCGTTCATGCAGCGTTCGCCGGACTGCGCGATCCATCCGCTTGCCGTCCTCGCAATTTCCGATCCGTTCCATTCACCGACAATCGGGCCCCTGCCCTCCGCCCCCGCCGATGCGGCGCTGCGCGAGCGGGTGTGCCGGCCTCCAAGAGATTTGCCAATGGCCAACAAAATGCTCATCGACGCGACCCATCCCGAGGAGACCCGGGTGGTCGTTTTGCGCGGCAATCGCGTCGAAGAATTCGACTTTGAGTCCGCGCAGCGCAAGCAATTAAGAGGCAATATCTATCTGGCCAAGGTGACGCGCGTCGAGCCGTCGCTGCAGGCCGCCTTTGTCGATTACGGCGGTAATCGACACGGATTCCTCGCGTTCAGCGAAATCCATCCCGATTACTACCAGATCCCGGTCGCCGACCGGCAGGCCTTGATCGACGAAGAGGAGCGGGCGCAGCGCGCCGCCGATGATGAGGTCGACCGGCGGTCGCGGCGACATCGCCATCGCGGCAATCATCCCGCGGCGCGCCGCGACGCTATGGTGCGCGACGAGCAAGCCGAATTGCCGGCTGCCGATTCGGCCGCCCCGGACCAGGAAGCGTCGTCACCGGTCGAACACGACGAAACCGCTGGCGAGCATCCGGCAGTGGCACGGCCGGCCGAAAGCGAGGCAGCGGAACCGGCCGATATCGTCGAGATTCCCGGCGATGCCGCGCTCGGCAGCGATGCCGAACCTGAAGACGCCGAGCCTGAAGAGATCCACACCGAATCGGTCGAGGCGCCGGCGACTGCCGATTTTGCCGACGAGCACGCAGAAGCGGAGCACCACGAAGGCGGCGAGGCGAAGCACACGCCGCATGGCCGCCCCGAAGAAAACGGCGAGGCCATCTCTCTTGCCGAAACCCGCGAACACGAAGACAATGGTGACGACGAGGAAGCCGCCGAGGAGATCGTCGAGTTGGTCGGCGGCGCCGACGCGATGGAGGAAGTTCCCGACCGCGCGCCGCGCTATCGCCGGCAGTACAAGATCCAAGAGGTGATCAAGCGCCGCCAAGTCATGCTGGTGCAGGTGGTCAAGGAAGAGCGCGGCACCAAGGGCGCGGCGCTGACGACCTATCTGTCGCTTGCCGGGCGCTTTTCGGTGCTGATGCCGAACACCGCTCGCGGCGGCGGCATCAGCCGCAAGATCACCAGCGCCGAGGACCGCGCGCGGCTCAAAGAGGCCGCTGCCGAACTCGAAGTGCCTGAAGGTATGGGCGTCATCTTGCGCACCGCCGGCGCCAGCCGCACCAAGATCGAGATCAAGCGCGACTTCGAATATTTGTTGCGCATGTGGGAGACGGTCCGCGACCTGACTCTGAAATCCACGGCGCCGAAGCTCGTTTACGAGGAAGGCTCGCTGGTCAAGCGCTCGATCCGCGATCTCTACACCAAGGACATCGACGAGGTGATCGTCGCCGGACCCGAGGCCTATCACGAGGCCAAGGATTTCATGCGCATGCTCATGCCGAGCCATGCCAGGAACGTTCACCTCTATAACGACACGCAGCCGTTGTTGTCGCGCTACGGCGTGGAAAATCAGCTCGATGCCATGTTCTCGCCGGTCGTGCAGCTGCGCTCCGGCGGCTACATCGTGCTCAACCAGGCCGAAGCTCTGGTCGCCATTGACGTGAACTCCGGCCGCGCCACGCGCGAGCATCATATCGAGGACACTGCGCTCAAGACCAATCTGGAGGCCTCGGACGAGATCGCCCGCCAGCTCCGGCTGCGCGATCTCGCCGGGCTGATCGTCATCGACTACATCGACATGGACGAGAAGCGCAATAACCGCGCCGTCGAACGCCGGCTGAAGGAGTGCCTCAAGCACGATCGTGCGCGCATTCAGGTCGGCCGCATCTCGCATTTCGGCCTTCTGGAAATGTCGCGCCAGCGCATCCGCTCGAGCGTGCTGGAAAGCTCGACCGAAAAATGCCCGTATTGCGGCGGCAGCGGCCATGTCCGTTCGGTGTCCTCGCTGGCGCTGCAGGTGCTACGCGCGCTCGAGGAGCAACTCATCAAGGGAGCCACGCACAATCTCATCGTCCGCACGCGGCCCGACGTGGCACTCTACGTACTCAACCAGAAGCGCGCGCATTTGCGCAGCCTGGAAGAGCGCTTCGTCATCACCATCACGATCTCAGCGGATGAATCGGTGCGGGCGCCGCAAGCCTTCATCATCGACCGCGGCGAGCAGGTGCATACGGCCGAAGCGGCCAAAGCGATCGCCGAGCGCCCGCAGGCGCTGCCGGCGCCGCTCGAAGAGGAAGACGACCTCGAAGACTTCGGCGCCACCGAAGGCGAAGAAGACGTCGAGGCAACGGCAGAATCCGAGGCCGCGCCGGCCGGCTTGCCCGAACAGGCGACCCCCGAACAAGACGAAGGCGGTCCACGGCGGCGCCGACGCCGCCGGCGCCGCGGCGGTCGCAACGGTGGCGAAGACGCTCACGGCCAGCCGCACGAAGCGCAGTATGACCAGCCGCACCATCGTCACGACCAAGTTGCGACCGGCGCGTCCGAGGCTGGATCGCCTGTGGCAGCGGATCAGGAGTCGCTGTCCGACAACGAGCAGGTGGAGCAGACCGGTGAATTCGGAGCGCAAGAACCGGGCGGCGAACCGCGACACGATGGCGAACGGCGGCGGCGGCGCGGTCGCCGCGGCGGCCGGCGCAACCGCCACCGTAACGGCGACGCGGTGCATGGCAGCAACGGCGAGACGGCGCACGGCGGCGGCGATGACCGCGAGCCCTATGCGCCGCCGCAGGAATTTACCCTGACCGAAGGCTTGATCGCGCCGGCTCCAGCCGAACCCGACCTCAAGGAGGCCGTCGCCGATCTCGACGCGCCGCCGCGGCCGGCCGCGCCGGCTCCCATGCGCGCCGAAGCGCCGGAGCCGCTGTCACCGCCGGAGGAGCCGGTGCGCCGGCGTTCGACGGTGCGCGAGCGTGCGCCCATCGGCGTCCCCGATGAGACGTTGCCGCCGCCGCAAACGCAGCAGCCGGTGTCGCCCACGCCGGAGCCGGTGATTACCGAGATCGGCGAGGCCGCTGAAACCGATCGGCCGCGCCGCACCGGATGGTGGTCGCGCCGTTTTGCCGGCGGCTGAACGGCGGATCGCGAACCGTGAAGAGCGGCTGGGCCGATCGTGACGCCGAAAATTTTGTCGCGGACGGCGCGGCGTCCGGCATCGGCCGCGATCTGGCGCTACGCGTCTACACCACGCGTCTGCTCGGCCGCGATCCGAAGCTCGTCCTGCATGGCGGCGGCAATACCTCGCTGAAAGCGCGCATGCGCGATCGCGTCGGCGAAGAAGCCGAGGTGCTTTACGTAAAATCCTCCGGTTCCGACATGGCGAAAATCGGAGCCGACGGCTTCGTCGCCGTGCGGCTTGATCCTATGCGCAAGCTCCGCGCGCTCGACTCCATCGGCGACGAAGATCTGGTCGCCATCGAGCGCGCCAATCTCATCGATGCCAACGCGGCCAATCCTTCGGTCGAGATGATGCTGCACGCCTTTCTACCGCACAAATTCATCGACCATACGCATGCTACCGCGGTGCTCAGCCTGATCGATCAGCCTGACGGCGAGAAGAAATGCGAAGAGGTTTTTGGCGGCCGGCTGGGCTTCGTACCCTATGTCCTGCCGGGTTTTGGGCTGGCTAAAAAAGCGATCGAGGTTTTCGAGCGCGGCAAGCCGAGCGACGGGCTCATTCTCAGCAAGCACGGCATCGTCACCTTCGGCGACAGCGCGCGCGAAGCTTACGAGCGCATGATCGCGATGGTGATGCTCGCCGAGGAATTTGTCGCGCGCAAGCGCAAGACGATGGCGGCCGCTGCCCTGCCGCACAACATCGCCGGCGAATCCCATATCGCGCCGATTGTGCGCGGAGTGTGCAGCGAGAAGGATGCGACGGTCGAAGGCGCCTGGCGGCGGCTGGTGCTTGAATTCCGCGGCGGCGAGGCCGTGCGCAATTTCGTCAATGCCAAAGATTTGCAGCGCGTCAGCCAATTGGGCGTTATCACGCCCGATCACACCATCCGCACCAAGAACTGGCCGCTGGTCTTGCCGGCGCCGGAAAACGGCAAGCTCGACGACTTTGCCCGCGCCTCGCGCGAGCGGGCGAGCCAATTCGCCGCGCACTATCGCGACTATTTCGCGCGCCACAACAAACGCGCGGGAGGCATCAAGCGCGAGCTCGATCCCCTGCCCCGCGTCGTGCTGGTGCCGGGCCTGGGATTGTTCGGTCTCGGCCGCTCCAAACGCAACGCGATCATCGCCGCCGATATCGCCGAGGCCTGGATGGAAGGCGTCAGCGATGCCGAAGCGATCGGCAAGTTCGAGTCGATCACCGAGGCCGACATGTTTGACTGCGAATACTGGCCGCTGGAACAGGCCAAGCTCGGCGCGCGCAAGAAATTACCGCTTGAAGGGCAGATCGTCGCCGTCACCGGCGCAGGCGGCGCCATCGGCGCAGCGACGGCGCGAATTTTCGCCGCGGTCGGCGCGGAAGTTGCGCTGCTCGATGTGAATTTCGATGTCGCCGCCGAAGAGGCAGCGAAGATTGGCCCGACCGCGCTGCCGGCGGCCTGCGACGTGACCGACGCCGAGTTGGTGCGTACCGCCTTCGATAACATGGTGAAACACTTCGGCGGCATCGACATCGTGGTGTCGAATGCCGGCGCGGCCTGGCAGGGGCGCATCGGCGAGGTCGCCGAAGGCATCATGCGCAAAAGCTTCGAGCTGAATTTCTATGGCCACCAGCGCGTGGCGCAAGCCGCGGTGAAAATCATGCTGGCGCAAGGCACCGGCGGCTGCCTTCTCTTCAACGTATCGAAACAGGCCGTCAATCCAGGGCCGAATTTCGGTCCCTACGGTATCCCCAAGGCCGCGGCGCTCGCACTGATGCGCCAATACGCGCTCGACTACGGCGGCGACGGCATCCGCGCCAATGCAGTCAATGCCGACCGCATCCGCTCCGGCTTGCTCACGCTCGACATGATCGCGTCACGGTCGAAAGCGCGCGGGCTTTCTGAGAAGGATTACATGAGCGGCAATCTGCTCGGCCGCGAAGTCACCGCCGAAGACGTGGCGCAGGCCTTTCTGCACCAGGCGCTGGAGCTGAAAACGACCGCCGACGTCACCACCGTCGACGGCGGCAACATCGCCGCGGCGATGCGGTGAGTCCCGCACTCATGACGCAAAACGTCTCATCCGCCGCGGCCCTACGCCAAAAACTCGATGTTCATCGCCCGGCGCTGGCCATGGCGGCGCACAATCCACTGGCGGCCAAACTCGCAGCGACCGCGGGCTTCGATGCAATCTGGGGCAGCAGTTTTGAGCTTTCCGCTTCTTATGCGGTGCCCGACGCCAACATACTGTCACTGAATACGCATCTGGAGATGATGCGCGCGATCGGCGAGGTGCAGGACGCTCCGGTGATCGCGGATCTCGACACCGGCTACGGCAATGCGGTGAACGTCGCTTATGTCGTGCCGCGCTATGCCGCTGCCGGCGTGGCGGCCGTCGTCATCGAGGACGAGACCTTTCCCAAGGACTCCAGCCTGCGCGTTGGCGGACGACAGGAATTGGTCCCGATCGCCGAGTTTCAGGGCAAGATCGCGGCCGCCAAATCGGCCGGCGAGGCCCTGGTCATCGCGCGGACGGAGACGTTGATCGCCGGATGCGGCCACGACGAGGCGCTGCGCCGCGGGGCGGCCTATGCCGAGTCAGGCGCCGACGCGGTCCTCATTCACAGCAAAGAGAAAACGCCGGATGAGATCATCGCATTCTGCCGCGCTTGGCCGGGGCGCGTGCCGCTGGTCCTGGTGCCGACCAGTTATCCGCAACTCGCCTTCGCGGAGATCGCCGCCTTGGGCAAGGTCGGCCTGATCATTTGCGGCAATCATGCAATCCGCGCCGCGGTCGCGGCGATGTAAAAAAGCTTCCTGCGCTAACGCGAACGCTCAATCGCTCGACGAAATCACTTCTTCAAGATCGGATGAATAAGCAGCGCGGTCCTGCGGATGGCGCTCAAGCCTTATCGATCGCGCCGCCAGAGTCGGCCCAATCCTTGAAGCCGCCGAGGTTGAACACCTGCTCGTAACCGAGATCCTTTAGCATCCTGCCGGCCAGCGCCGCGCGGCCGCCGGAGCCGCAATAAAGGATGACCGTCTTGTCCTTGGCGAAATTTTTGTCGTGAGATGGCAGCTCCGGATCGGCGCGAAATTCC
This sequence comes from uncultured Alphaproteobacteria bacterium, assembly GCA_963731805.1. Lineage (GTDB taxonomy): Bacteria > Pseudomonadota > Alphaproteobacteria > Rhizobiales > Xanthobacteraceae > BOG-931. The sequence continues at coordinate 61,708 of CAVSWY010000010.1, read as the reverse complement.
AGCATGCCGCGCGAGACGTGAACGGCGCCCGCGACCTTGCCGCTCGCGGCGACTTCCGGCGCATCGCGCACGTCGACCACAAGCGTATTGCCCTTGGCGATCATTTCCTTGGCTTGCGCCGGCGCAACCTTCGGCCCAGGGCGTTGGCGGCTTCCAGCATCTGCTTGACGGTCGTGGCCATGGTTTCTCCTGCCCTTGCTCTTCTTTGCTCTTGGCGGGTGCGAGACTACTCCGTCGGAAATGGCATTGCGAGACCAGCCGCAAATGCGGCGCCGTTCAATCGCTCGACAAAATCACGTTCTTCAAGATCGGATAGATCTGCTTTTCCCAGCGCGTGCCGGAGAACACGCCGTAATGGCCGACACCGGCCTGCATGTGGTGACGCTTGAGATAGGGCCGGAGCTTGCTGCACAGGTCGTGCGCCGCCGCCGTCTGGCCGACGGCGCAGATGTCGTCGCGCTCGCCCTCGACCGTCAGCAGCATGGTCTTGCGGATGGCGCTCGGATCGACGCGCTCACCGTGCCATTCGAGCTTGCCGAGCGGCAGCGCGTGATCCTGGAATATGAGCTGCACGGTTTCCAGATAGAATTCCGCGGTGAGATCGAGCACCGCGAAATATTCGTCGTAGAAGGCCTTGGTCACCGCCGCTTTTTCCAGTTCGCCGGCGGCGAGATTGTCATAAAGCTCCTTATGCGCCTTGACGTGACGCTCGACATTCATGCTCATGAAGGCGACGAGTTGCACGAAGCCGGGATAGACTCGGCGGAACGCGCCGGGATAGCGCAGCGGCACTGAAGCGGTGAGCGTGCGCTCGAACCATTCGATGGTACGCTTCTTGGCAAGTTCGTTGACCTTGGTCGGATTGACCCTTGTATCGATCGGTCCGGCCATGAGCGTCATCGAGCGCGGCTGCGCCGGATTGCCGGCCTGCGCCATCACTGCTGCGGCGGCGAGCACCGCGACGCAGGGCTGACACACCGCCAGGATATGCGATCCCGGTCCCATCGTTTCCAAGAACTTGATCAGATGGTCGGTATATTCGTCCATGCCGAACCGGCCGGCGGTCAGCGGCACGTCGCGGGCATTGTGCCAGTCGGTGATGAAGACGTCGTGATCCGGCAGCATGGTGCGCACGGTGGCGCGCAACAGCGTCGAGAAATGCCCGGACAGCGGCGCCACCAAAAGCACGCGCGGCTGCGCGGTGGCGATATCCTTTTTGAAATGAAGGAGCGTGCCGAACGGCGTCTTCGCGGCGGCCTCCTCGCGCACCTCAACCTCGCGATTGCCGACGGTGACTTTGTCGATGCCGAAGGGCGGCCGCGTGTGGGTGAGGCCGGCGCGCGCGATCAATTCATAGACCGCGGTGAGATTGCGCATCGCCGGATGGTCGGACAATAGCGGCGCACCGCCCGAAATGGCCGCCATGCCGGCCCAAGCCCGGACCGGCGTCATGATGTCGGATTGCAACTGATAAGCGAGATACAGCATCCCGAGGCTCGGTTCAGCTCCACGGGCGCCGCGATCCGCCTGGCGACGGACACACTTCGACCCCCCAACATTTGAAAGCTAGTGCATTTCTTGTTGCACTGCGACAAGAATATGGACATCCTGCACATTCGGGACGGGGCGGAAGGCGGGGTGCTCAAATAACAGCCAGGAAGCCGCCACTAAAACCATCCGCTAGTGTCTAACTCATTGAGTCGGGATGAATTTTTTAAAGAGAGCACTGGGATGTCCAAGGCCACTCTGACGCTTGCCAGCAAGAATTACGGCTCATGGTCGTTGCGCGGCTGGTTGCTATGCAAAATGGCGAACCTCGATTTCGAGGAGCAGCACGTCTCGACGGACGATCCCTCGACCCGCGCCGAATTGCTGCTGCTGTCGCCGTCCTTCCTGGTCCCCTGCCTGACCCATGACGGGCTGAAAGTGTGGGACACGCTGGCGATCGCCGAGTATCTGCACGAGATCAATCCCGAGGCCGGGCTGCTACCGTCAGATCAGGCGCAGCGCGCCCATTGCCGCTCGATCTGCGGCGAAATGCATTCCGGCTTCTCCAATCTGCGCGCTGCGCTGCCGATGAACATCAAGGCGCATTTTCCAGGCTTCAAATCCTGGGCCGGCGCCCGCGGCGATATCGACCGCATCGCCACGATCTGGCGCGAATGTCTCGGCCAATACGGCGGCCCCTATCTGTTCGGCAAAAAGCCATGTGCCGCGGATGCCATGTATGCCCCGGTCTGCTCGCGCTTCGTCACCTACGACGTCCAGCTCGATGCAACCTCGCGGGATTATTGCCGTACCATCATGGCGATGCCTCTCATGCAGGAATGGATCGCCGGTGCCAAAGCCGAACCGGACGAGCTCGAGGAGCTCGACGTCGAGTTCTGACGCAGGCTTCCCGCCGGGCTTTCCGTGCCGCCATGAATATGATGAACTGCCGTCCATAAAAACGGGAGGCAGCGCACAATGCCGGTCAGCAAGATCAATGGCGTGAACATCAATTGGCGTGTCGTCGGCGACCGCGGCAGCGACAATCACCCCTGGGTCGTGATGACGACCGGCGGCCGGCGCGGCCATGACGAATTCATTCCGCTGGCCGAAAAGATCGCCGCTTGTGGCTATCGCGTCATGCTGCACGACCGCCGCAACACCGGCGCGTCCGACATACTCATCGAGGGCAACGAAGGCGAAGAAGTAATCTGGACCCGCGACATGTACGCGCTGTTGACCGAGGAGAACGCCCTCCCCGCGTTCTTCAGCGGCTCGTCGGCGGGCGCGCGCACCTCGATCCTGTTTTATCTGAACTATCCGCACGCTGTGCGCGGCCTGCTGCTGCTGCGCGTCACCGGCGGCCCCTTTGCCGCCGGCCGCCTGCCGGAAAACTACTATGGCCAGTTCATCCGCGCCGCCAAGGAAGGCGGCATGCCCGCGGTCTGCGCCATGGAGGCCTGGCAGGAGCGCATCGCCGCCAATCCGCGCAACGGCGAATATTTGGCGAAACTCCCGGCGCAGCAATTCATCGACGTGCTGACGCGCTGGAACGAGATCTTCGTCGCCGGCGGGCATTATCCGGTGATGGGTGTGAGCCCGGAGCAGTTGCGCGCGGTCAAGACCCCGACCATCGTCATCCCCGGCAATGACAAGACGCATGCGAGCACCAGCGGGCTTGCCGCGCACCGGTTGATCGCCGGCAGCGAGCTGCATCAATTGCCGATCACCGATCAGGATGTACCGCTCATTCCATTCCCCGACTGGGGCGCCTATGAGCCGGAGATCGCGCGGGTCTTTGCCGACTTCATGAAGCGCACGGTCGAGGCGGAGAGCAAAGCGGCGTGATGACCTCCAAAACCGATCGCCGGCTATGCAGCCGCCGCTTGTTGCTGCGGCGCCGCCTGCTCGTCCTCCGGGTTTAGCTCCTCGAGGCTCGCGCCTTTAGTCTCCGGCAACATGGTGAGCGTTACCAGGACGCCGAGCAGGCTGACGATCGCCGCTGCGGATTCGGCGGCAAGGAGCCCGTGCCAGCGCATCAGGATCGGGAACAGGAACACGCCGATGAAGCCGCCGAGCTTGCCGGCCGCCGACGCCACGCCGTGGCCGCTGGTACGGCCCTTCACCGGAAAGATCTCGGCGGGATAGACGAAGGTCGTGGAGTTCGGTCCGAATTCGGTGAAGAAATAACTGATGCCGTAGACCAGCAGGAACGGAATGACGAATTTGGTCACATCCGGAATCAAGGCGATGATACCGAACGTAATGGCCATCATTGCGAAACCGAGAATCTGAATCGATTTTCGGCCCATGCGATCCATCATCGCCGCCGCGATCAGATAGCCCGGTGCGGCCGCGACGACGAACACCCCGAGCTGAATCAAGGTGTGCGTGAGGATGCTCTTGTCCGGAGTAATCACGGCGAGGACGAGCGGGCTGGAAACGGTGTTGCCGTAATAAGCGAAATCCATCAGGAACCAGGCCAGACTGGCGCCGACCAGGCGGACCAGAAAGACGCGGTTGCCGACCAGGATGCCGAATCCCTTCCAGAAAGTTTCCCTTCGGCGCGTTGCTTGTTGCGGCTCGCGGCGAGCGGTTTGACTGCGGCCGACGGTGCCGAGAACGGTGGCGGCGGACTGGTGAAACTCGTCATGCTGGCCGTTGGCCAAGAGATAGCGCGGCGTTTCGGCCATTTGCCGGCGCATATAGAACACCACCCCTGCGCCCTTGACGCCCAAGCCGGATGCCGATCATGCGCCGGCCGGTTCGCCCGGCGCCGCCGTCGATCGCGAGCAAGCCCAAGAACGTAAAAGTAACGCAAAGAAAACGAATAAGCCGCGGCGATCACCGATCGTCGCGTCGCCGCTCTAATCCCACTTGGCGTTGCCGGAATAGGACCAATTGACGATGCGGCCGTCGGGATTCGCCAGCGCGGCGATCTCGGCCATGTCCTCGTCGCTGAGCGTAAAATCGAACAGCGCGGCGTTCTCCGTCAGGCGTTCGACCTTGCTGGTGCGCGGAATGACGACGATATCTTGCTGCACCAGATAGCGCAGGCTGATTTGCGCCGCGGTCTTTTTATAAGCCGCGCCGATGCGCGCCAGCACCTTGTCGTTCTTGGCATTGCCGCGGGCGATCGGGCTATAGGCCACCATGGCCATGCCGTGGGCGCGGCAAGCCGCGAGCACCTTCGACTGATCGAGGTAGGGGTGGCATTCGACCTGATCGCAGACCAGCGGCTCGGTCGCCACCTGCAAGGCGTCTTCGATCAGCGCCACGGTGAAATTGGAGATGCCGATGTGGCGGGCCAGGCCATCGGTTTTCACCTTGCACAAAGCAGGGATGGTTTCCGACAGCGGAATCTGCGGATTGGGCCAGTGCAGCAGCAGAAGATCGACTTCGCTCAAGCGCAGCCGCACTAGGCAATCGCGCGCGGCGCGCTCCAGCGCCCGCGGCGCGAAATGCGTCGGCCAGATTTTTGTGGTGACGAACAGCCCGTTGCGCTTGACGCCGGAGGCGCGGATGCCGTCGCCGACATCGCGCTCGTTATCGTACATTTCCGCGGTGTCGATGTGGCGGTAGCCAAGCCGCAACGCCTGCTCGACGGCCCGGGCGCAGGTGCGACCACGCAGTTCCCAGGTGCCGAGCCCGACCAGCGGGATTTTAGCGCCGTTGGCCTCAATGCTCGGAATTGGTCCAATCTCTAGCACGTGTCGTTTCGTCCCGTGTCCGCGCTCGTCGTCGGCGGCGCCTGCGGCAAGCATCGACGATTGCGCGGTGCAATTCCAGTCCAATGCCGATGCCGGGGAACCCGTTCCAGGACCGCTCAGCGCCCTTTGCCGAGCACGGCGAAGGCGGCCTCGGGCGCTTCTTCGATGACCTTCAGCAACGCGCGCGCCGGCCCGCGCGGCGAGCGCTTGCCCTGCTCCCAATTGCGCACGGTTTCGACCGGCACCCCGATCCGCGCCGCGAAGGCCGCCTGGGTGAGACCGGTGCGGCCGCGGATATTGCGGGCATGAGCGGCGTCGTTGACGCGCTCAGCGGCGCGCGCCGCATCATGCGCCGCGGTCGCAATGGCCCGCGGGTCGCTGGCAATGGCCCGTTCGCTGCCGTCCGGCAGCACTTCGACCAAACGTCCGTCCGCTTTTAATCGCACACGCAGCATGCGCACGCCCCCGCGCTTGCCCCGGCATTTGGGCTCGTCGCATCATAGCTGATTCGTCGTGGATTCAATGAGTTAGTACGCCGCAAGCCCTGCCGGACCAAGCCGGCGGCCTACTCGGCCAAAGGAAAATAGGCCATTGGCCGACAAAACTCGCCGCTACAGCTGGCTGAAAAAACTGAGCAGCATGGCCCGCCGCGCCGTCTCGCGGGTGACGCAGGCGGCAATCATCATCCCCGCCATCGAGCCCTGAATCTTGTCGTAATAGAACTGGCAGGTGGTGTCGCGATAGGCGATCCAGGCACGCTGCATGGCCTTGGCCTTCGCCGTCTGATCGGCGTCGAGCTCGCCCAGCAGCGTCTTGTAGTTGGCGTTGAGCAGATCGTCCCAGATGACGCCCTCGATGGCGTAGCAGTCCGCCATCTGCCCGTCGCTCTTCGAGCCGGGATCGCCCATGCATGGGTCGGCGACCAGCTTGAACAGGCAGTCCTCTTCGCCGGCATCGAGATTGTCGCGGTTCTTGGTCGCGCAATCGCGGATCGCCGCCACTTCCTGCGCGGTCGGTTTTCGCGATTGGGCGTGAGCGTTGCCGCCCATGACGAACGCGCACACGGCGAGCATGCCTGCCGCAACTAGCCATCGACCCATCGCCGGCCTCGCTTCCCTCTATGAGCAACTGTCGCAACCGCGCCGAGCTTGGTTCAAGCGCAAAATCAGGAGATGATCCCGAGAGCGGGGTGGGTTGAGATCGAGGCCGTTTGATCGTCATGGCCGGTACTTGTTCCGGCCATCCACGTCTTTCTACTCCCCGCCTAAGACGTGATGCCCGCGACGTAGGCGAGCGAAGCGACGCCGTTCTTCGACGGCTATACGCGGGCATGACGATTCAGCTCTAACCCGTTGGAGCCATAGTCTTGCAGAACCTCCAAATCGACGCCCAGCGCCTGTGGGATTCGCTCATGGAGACCGCGCAGATCGGCGCCACGCCGAAAGGCGGCATCTGTCGCCTCACCTTGACCGATCTCGATCGCCAGGTGCGCGATTGGTTCAGGGCGCAATGCGAGGCGCTCGGCTGCACCGTGACCGTCGACGACATGGGCAACATGTTCGCGCGCCGGCCGGGCAAGAACCCGGCGCTCGCCCCGATCGCCATGGGTTCGCATCTCGACACCCAGCCGACCGGCGGCAAATTCGACGGCGTGCTTGGCGTCCTCGCCGCGCTCGAAGCGCTGCGCACGCTGCACGAAACGGGTTACGAGACCAATGCGCCGATCGAGATCGTCAACTGGACCAACGAGGAAGGCGCCCGCTTCGCGCCGGCGATGCTGGCCTCGGGCGTCTTTGCCGGCGTGTTCTCGCGCGACTACGCCTATGCGCGAATGGACCGCGACGGCAAAACCTTCGGCGAGGAATTGGCGCACATCGGCTATCGCGGCGAGGAGAATGCCGGCGCGCGCACATTCGCCGCCATGTTCGAGTTGCACATCGAGCAAGGCCCGATCCTTGAAGACGAAGCCCGCATGATCGGCATCGTCCAAGGCGTGCAAGGCATGCGCTGGTACGAGGTCACGGTGACCGGCCAGGAAGCCCACACCGGCGCGACGCCGATGACCTTGCGCAAGAACGCGCTCCTCGGCGCCGCGCGCATGATCGAGCGCATCGACACAATCGCGCGCGAGCACGCGCCCTACGCCGTCGGCACCGTCGGCCTGATCGAGAACCGGCCGAACAGCCGCAACGTCATTCCGGGCGAAGTGTTCTTCACCGTCGATTTCCGCCATCCCGACGAAAAGATTCTCGGCGTCATGGAGACGGAATTGCGCGCTGCGCTCGCCGAAGTTCTCGATCCGATGCGGCTGACCTACAAGGAAGCGCGCATCTGGGACTGCCCGCCGGTTCAATTCGCTCCCGAGCTCATCGACTGCGTGCGCAGCGGCGCGCGGCAGGCCGGGCTCTCCGCGCGCGACATGATCTCCGGCGCCGGCCACGACGCCTGCTATGTGTCGCGCGTCGCGCCGACGACCATGATCTTCGTGCCCTGCCGCGGCGGCATTTCGCACAATGAAGCGGAGTGGTCGAGCCCCGAGCAATGCGCCGCCGGCGCGCAGGTGTTGCTGAATGCGGTGCTGGAGTTTGATCGAAGGTTGGGGTGACGAAAATGTAGGGTGGGTTACGCAACTCAAGACCGCGGATGACGCGCCTTAGTCTGTCACGGTAACGGAGACGTGAACTTGACATTCGTTGCATACCGGCCATCCTCGCCCGTAAGGACCCGCCGGGTGACACCGGCGGACAGGGGCGAGGCGGTTCCCGCGGGTGGGGTTGTCAGCCCCGCTCCCGGGCGGACCCGGGGATAACTTTCATCGAAATTCCTGCCGATGGAGGTTTGTTGATATTGATGCGGAAATACCGAGAGGCTTGTAGATTGGGATGCCCGGTCTGTTCCATTTTTGCCTGCTCAGTGCTACCTATGTGAGGTCAAGGTAGCAAACTAGGAGCAGGCAATTCCTCGCCTTCGGCTGACCAAATCCACGATCGACGACCTGCCGGTCTTGTCCAAGGACACCCTTTATTGGGATGCCGGACTGCCGGGTTTCGGCATCAAGGTGACGCCGAAGGGCCGCAAGGTCTTTCTGGTGCTTTATCGGGTCGCTGGCGCCGGCTCGCGTTTGCGTAAATATACCGTCGGCCCTTACGGTCGAGTCACCTTACCGATGGCGCGGGCGCAAGCGCAAAAGATCTTCGCTGCAAGGCTTGATGGTCGAGATCCGGCGGAGGAGAAGAAGCAATCTCGACGGCGGCTGGTGGTCGATCGCATCGATGACCTGGTCGAGACCTTCATCCGAGAGCACATCTCGCAGATCGGGACGGCACGGCGGATTACTAATCTGCTCCGGCGTGACGTTACTGCCAATTGGGGCACAAAGAGCGTCCATGACATCAAAAAAAGAGACGTTATCGACCTTGTCAGTGCGGTAACCCAGCGCAACGCGCACGCAGGCTATCGTCTGCTCAAGACATTGAAGACCTTCTTTCGCTGGTGCGTCGGACGTGCGGTCATCGACTTTTCCCCCGCAGAGGGCGTTCCATCGGGCTGGCGGGAAGTCAGCCGGGACCGAGTTCTGACCGACCAAGAGCTTGCAGCGGTCGTCAAAGCCGCGCGAAAAACGCCGTGGCCATACGGGGGTATTGTGGAATTCCTAGCGCTTACCGGCCAGCGACGCGAGGAGGTCGCTCAGCTCAAACCGCAGGAAATAGATGATAAAGCGCAGACTTGGACTATTCCGGCAGCGCGAACCAAAAACAAAAGGGCGCACATCGTCCATCTGTCAGAACCGGCCTGGGCTCTTATCGCTGGACACCTCAACGGTGATTACGTCTTTGCCACATCACGGGGCAATCACTTTCAGACGTTTGGAAAAGCGAAACGAGACCTCGATAAACTCTGCGGTATCCACGGATGGCGACTTCATGATCTAAGACGGACAATCGTCTCCGGCATGGCCAGGCTGGGCGTGCCGCCGCATGTTGCAGACAAGATCCTGAATCACCAAGCGGGCACGATATCTGGCGTTGCGGCTGTTTATCAGCGCCATGACTTCTTGGCTGAACGCAAAGATGCCCTTGATCGCTGGAGCAGTCACGTCAACCAAATCATTCAGACGTTCGAAAGATGAATGTCCAGCAATCAACCTCAGGGTGCCAACGATCTCGACTTCACTTTTCGTTTCAGGGACTGCAAGCGACCGAATGAAGTCGCCGATTTGAAGTCCGCTTTTCCTCCGAAAGCGGTCATTTCGTTGCGCCGCACCAAAAGTCGCTTTGGGCCAATTCCCGACGTGAGCAATCGCAGCAAAATGGTCCGCTATTCGATCACCTTGTCGGCGAGTACAAGCAGCGTAGGCGGGATTGAGATACCAATCGTCCGTGCAGTTGTCGCATTTATCGCCAACTCGAATTTAGTCGGCTTCTCAACCGGAATATCGCTTGGTTTGGTTCCGTGCAGAATCTTATCAACTAACTCCGCGGCACGTCGGTATTGATCTGAGAAGTCGGGGCCATATGACATGAGACCACCGGCCTGCACATGAACTCGGTTATTAAACATCGTCGGCAGGTGTGCACTCAGGGCGTAGCTCACGATGCGTTGACGGTTCACCGCTATGAGTGCCGTCGACGACCACATAGAGCGCGTCCGCGCTTCCGTTCAGGCCGTCAAGGGCTGGTGCAATGTCGTCCCCTTTCTGAACCTCAAGCGCCCGGATTTCTATGTTCATCGTGCGGCCTAGCGCTCGAACTTGATCCATCTCTACGACGGCTTGGGAAATCATAGGATTGCCCATAAGCGCTAACCGCCGCAGGTTGGGTACCATCTCCCGCAGCAGCTCGAAGCGTTTGCCAGCCAGATCCGTGGATTGGATCGAAAGTCCGGTGACGTTGCCATCCGGGTGAGCAAGATTGCTCACGAGACCGCTGCCGACGGGATCTTGCGACAGCACAAACACAATCGGAATTGTTGCCGTGGCCCTTTCTACGGCTGGAACAGCGTCCGCATTGGCAATGATGACATCGACGTGCCGATGAACAAAATTGGTCGCAATTTCGGCCGCCCGTTCGATGTGTCCCTCCCACCATCCGTAATCGATTTCTATCGTCTGACCGTCGATCCAGCTGAGTTCGCCAAGGCGCTTTACAAAGGCGGCAGTCCACGGCTTCCATACCGTAGGATCTCCTGCCAAAAAGCCAATGGTCGGGTGATTAGGCCGTTGCGCATGAGCCACTAGCGGTGAGAGGCCAACGGCGCTCCCCAACAGCCCGATGAACTCGCGACGCCTCATGTGCCCCCCTGCAAGCCGGGCTACACATTAGCAGCGAGAGATAGCTTGTGCATTACAGCAAATTGATCCGTCCCACTTCCGACTTAAGTCATTCGCTACCGATTGGCGATGTCCGTCCGTTGTCCGTTTAGACCCAATTGCCGACATATCACCGCGCCGCTCTAAGCGCAGCGAAGGGCCATTTCCGGACCTAGTGCATCGCAGCAAAAGGGGCCGCTATTCGATCACTTTCGTCGGTGGCGCATCCCCGATTACGGCTAATTATTGCCAATCTGTTGGAGTTGGCTTGCTAAGTCAAATGAGTGAGGGCGAAGCTCAATGATGTGGTCAGATCGGATCGCATTAGGCTTCCTGGAACTTCTCCTAATTGCAATCGTACTGCTACTCGCTATAAATTATTTCAGTTCTGCGCTCCCTCTTACTGCGGATAGAGCCTACGGTTTGTTCATCGGCGGAGCATTTTTGGTTATCGTCCCGCTGTGGCTCGTGGTGCGAATTGCTGAGCGTCGTGGGCGCCGGCGGCGATAAGGATCTCGTCGCGAAACAGCGATACTGCCGATCCGAGGCGCCGCAGCATCTGACCCGCCGCAAAATCATCGATAATGGAAAATTTAGATTGATGAGATTACGTAGAGGGACTTAATAGCATGTCAAATCCAGATGTCTGAAGTGAGGACGGGAGATGACATCATCGCATTTGGTTGATAGTATTACTTTGCATCTGGGCGGAGAACATGTTCTCGCTCGGATTGGCGCTAGCGGATTCGTCTCGGAAGGCGGCCAGCTCAGTTTCCAACTGAACCATGAAAATCCGAAGGGTGTTCATACCGTAGTAATTTCAATGCAAACGGGTGGGCGCTTCGGCATGAAATGCTTTGGTCGCATCGCGCCAGGCACTTTGACGGCGCAGCTGCTGGGATCGGCACAAGACATCATTCCTGAAAATCTCGCGACTGTCCTTGGCAAATTGACCGGCATCGAAAGCATTCACCATCGGCATTTTTGAAAATGCCATATTCACGGCGAGCGAAGTTTTGCGGCAAACGGTCGCTCAGGGTCTTCTTCGACAGATTTGCGATGTCCGCGCGAGGTCCGCTTCTACCCCGATAGCGACTAAATAGGTGCATAGCAGTCGTCGCACTTAGGGTATTTCCTTTTCAAGAAAATCCATTCGTAATCGCTACGGAGGAGCCCGCTATGTTGATCCGGGATTTCAGCGCCCGGCTGGGCACGGGCGAGGAGCGGCGCCTCGCCGACTACCGCGGCAAAGTTTTGCTAATCGTCAATGTCGCATCGAAATGCGGCTTCACACCGCAGTATAAGGGCTTGCAGGCCCTCTACGAAAAGTTCCAACCGCGTGGCTTTGAAATCCTTGCTTTTCCATGCGACCAGTTCGGCCATCAGGAACCGGGGTCAGACGCCGAGATCGCTACCTTCTGCAATGATACCTATGGTGTAACTTTCCCGCTGTTCGCCAAGATCGAGGTCAACGGCAAGAACGCTCATCCTCTCTACGTCTGGCTCAAACAGCAGCAGGGCGGGTTACTGGGCAACGGCATAAAATGGAATTTCACGAAGTTCTTGGTCGATAGGGCTGGTACCGTGCGAGCGCGCTTTGCACCAACGACGAAGCCGGAAAGCCTCGCACGCGACGTGGCGGAGCTTCTCTAGCAACTGCACGCAGCGGTTTTGATTTGGATCAAAGCCCAAGCGCATCTGCCATGGCTGAATTTCACGGTGCTAAAGAGAGAGCACACGGTCGTACGGCCATGATGACTTGCGTTGAACTTGCGTTGACCGCTCAACTCTTCTGCTTGTCGGACCATACGCCTGTGTGCACCGACAACGGTTCCATTGCGCAATTAATCGGCGTTCCTGCCTGCAGCAGCACTGAGCCGAGCCATGACCTGCGACGTTTCAAGGCTGGCGCGATTGAGCCGTTCGGTGGTGCTGGTCATTTCAGCGGTGAAGGTCTGGCGACATCAATAACCGCGCTCCTCAGTGTCCCCTAATGAAATGGTCTAGCCGTGCTCCTGCTCCGCCAGCGATTGAAGCTGGCAAGGGGCGATGCCATTGCTGCGACGCACACTCTATGTCGCAGTTGGGTCAGGAACGTCAGATTTGGGCTATCGTCGGCACGTCCGTTGTTGCCCTGAACGCCGACATTTGCTTGCGCCGCAATATCTGACGCGGTGGGCCAAATAACAGCAGTCAAGCGGGTCGCGTGGCCCGGAGTTCTGCCAATGCCGCCTTGCCCGTTCGGGTCGCTTCGGACATCGTTTGGAAAAATTCAGATTGCCGCACCGGTTTACTTTTGCCGGCCGTGTAAATTTCCCATCGCCACGGTTTGGATGGACGACCTTTGTTTTTAATAGCGAGGCTGTAGTGGTACGCTGCATGCTTCTCGGCATCGGTGTACACATCAATTCCGAGAGGTATCAATTCCGGATGCGATGCAGAGATGTCACTACAAGCCTGCCGAAAGGTTCGGAGAGGCCTTAATAAATACGGGCTGCAAATAGCCATGACCGTCCATATAATTAGCGAGTTAGCTTCCGCGCCAAGCTGATTAAATTGGATCGCCCGCGTCTTTTTGCTTTTCTTGCTCTTCGGCAAGCAGATTTTGTATTTTCTCTCGGTCTGATTGCTCAGTCACGCGCTCAAGAAGACGACGGTAGCGCTCAACATTCTGGCTTCGGATGAATTGATCCACGTTGGCCTCCATGCAGGCCCCTCGCTTGCAGACTGTGACCGTCGGAGAAGAGAGTCTGAGCAATTTTGAACACAAACCGGGTTTGGCGTCGGGACTTGGACATCGTTGCCCTTATTCAAACGAAATCCAAAACTGGCCCATTCCTCGTCGATCCCTTCGATGCTCTAGGCTGCCAGTTCAGGCGGTGGCTCGCCCGGCTTCAGTGAGAGGACTTTAGTTTTTACAGCGCCGCAATCCGCGCATTGGAAGTTTTGAAGTGCCCGGTCGCGGCGAGTTGGGTGTGGCTCGATAACGGACTGCATTATTGGCTTATAGCACTTCGGGCAGGTGTCACGGATAAACAAGGTCAATGACATGAGAGTTTCCTTTCGCGCTAGGCGAAATGAGGACACTCAAAACAAAGATTGTAAGGATGTTGGGCGCTTTCCGATGGCGCCTCAATCGAATCAGATGATGAGCTTTTACCGTGACGATAGCAAGACGGGATCCATAGAGGGCCGCTTGGCCTCGCCCTCGCACATTCGCTTACGGCGCTGATCGAGGTAATCGCGAATGACCCGGTAAATGTCTGCTAATGGAATGGTCCGGCCGTGCTCCTGCCCCGCCAGCAAATCAAACTGGGAAGGGGCACCAATGACGAGGATGCGCCATGTCTGCGAATGAGCCTTTCGCGGTGCGGTAATTAGCGACCACAAACGGTCGCGTTGGGTCATCAGCGCCGTTTCGAGCACAGGCTAGTCACTTCCGCTTTGCCACCAATTGCAGACGTAATGCTGTCTCGCAGCAAACGACGTTCTGGGCCATGTGCAGACATCCGGCAGACAGAGCTAATCCGGTTTCTTGAAGCGATCGGTACGCCGGTTTACTTGGCGTGGGCTTGCACGATCTGACCCACCAACTTGGCCCAATCCATATCCATCGCTTCATAGACCGCACCGGCCTCGGGCCGCCCGTTGTCTTTGAGAATTTCGACCATCAGCGTCGTGTAGTCCGACAGTATAACGCCTGCCTGCTGCATCCGTAGCAGCCCCACCTGACGTTTGGTCTCACTGAACGTGCCGCAGGCATCCACGGCAACGTATGCATCGAGGCCCTTGCTGATGGCGGTCATGGCGGGCAATGCCGCGCAGACTTCGAGTGAAAGGCCCGCAAAAATCAGCTTCTTGCGGCCGGTCGCTTCGATCGCGCCCGCGACGCGTGGATCATCGTAAGCATTGACCGACGAACGGTCGATGATTTGCACCCCAGGCAAAGCTTTTACCAGTTCAGGAAACGTCGGTCCCCACATGCTGTCACGCGCCGTTGTGGTCGCGACGATCGGAAGCTTGAGTGCTTTCGCGGCCTTCGCGAGGCCGATGACGTTATGTTTGAGCTCAGCGATCGAGTAGTCACGCACTCCGCTCATGAGGCCGACCTGGTGATCGACGAGGATAAGCGCGGCGTTTTCGGATGTGAGGGGCTCGTAAGGGTGGGCTGGGTTGGGCATGGCATTCTCCTGCAGAAAAGAAAGGTGAGTTGTGGCTGGGGCTGGTGATCGCGAGCGCACGAAGGCGAGAACATCTGCGCTGAAGGTCTCGGGATCGACTGGGCATTTGGCGACAAGGGGCCGACCGATGGACTTCCCCAAGGACTGTAGGTTGACTACAGTGAACTGCTCTTTCCATGCCAATCCGGCGCCATTTCGTGCCAGAACGAGGGCGTACAATGCCCGGAGTCGGAATCCGCAATGTAGTCTTGGTCGCCTTTGAAGACGTCCGGCTCATAAACGTGACCGGCCCTTTGGAGGCCTTTGACCTTGCTAACACCATTCTTCAATCGGAGGGAGCTCTTCCCTACCGCCTCATGGTCATGTCACATCCCGGCGGGGCAATTCGGACTGCCAGTGGCGTAAAGATCTTTACCGAACGGCTCAGCGCAGCCGACGATATCGACATCGACACACTGCTCGTGCTGGGTGGGCCTGGCGTCCACGCTGCCGCTGCGGATCGCGACCTTGTTGCGTGGCTCGTGTCGCGCGCACCTGAGGTTCGGCGCGTATGCTCAGTCTGCACGGGAGCATTTCTGTTGGCTGCCGCCGGACTGTTGTCCGGCCGGCGTGCCGCCACGCACTGGCAGGACGCGGAACGTCTGCAGGAGTTGTATCCCGACATAACGGTCGAAACCGACCCGATATTCGTTCACGATGGCCAAGTTTGGACATCGGCGGGCGCGACATCAGCGATCGACCTCACGCTGGCGCTTGTTCAAGAAGATCTCGGACACTCGGTAGCGATGCAGGTCGCAAAAACGCTTGTCGTCTATCTCCAGCGCGAGGGTGGCCAATCGCAATTCAGTGTACCGCTATCTCTGCAAACAGCCGCCGACCCTGAATTTGCGTCCTTGCATGCGTGGATTCGCGAACATATAGGCGAGGAATTGCACATCGAAAGTTTGGCAGACCGGGTCGCTATGAGTTTGCGGAACTTCCAACGGGTCTACACCGCCAAGGTGGGGCGCACACCCGCCAAAACAATCGAGTTGCTGCGGTTGGAAGCGGCCTGCAGAGCGTTGGAGCATGGAGGACTACGCCTCAAGCAAATCGCCGTGGAGTGCGGCTTTGGAGACGAACGGCGACTTCGCCGCGCATTTCACCGGCGGTTTGGCGTGAGCCCTCTCGACTATCGCTATCGGTTTTCCAGCCTCCTCGCTGCTCCCGAGAGAGCGGCATGAACTGTTCTCTGCCCATTGTCCTAATATCCCCGGAACATTTCTCTGCGGCAATGCCGTCGCGGCCGGCCTCGGCATCTTCAATACGATAGGCCAGTTCGGCGGGTTCGTTGCAAGCCACATGGGTCCACTTGCCAGGCTATTGTGCACTACAGCAAAAATTCGTTGTCGATGTCGGCTCAGGGTCAGGAACGTCGGATTTGGGCTTTCCTCGGCACGTCCGCTGTTACCCTGAACGCCGACATTTGCTTGCGCTGAATGGCTCTGTTGAGCCATATTTCCTATTCGGACTTGCGAACACGCGTCCGCGTCTGCATCATCGCTCAATGCAAATCCGTGAAGCAAGTATGGAGGACGCGGCTGAAGCGTGCCAAGTCGTGCGACGGTCAATCGCTGAGCTTTGCCACGCCGATCATCAAGACGATCCAATCGTTTTGGAGAAATGGCTTAGCAATAATACATCCAATAATATGCGTTCTTGGATTGCCGATCCAGACAGCTATGTCGTCGTTGCAACGGAAGGCGCAGCGATCATTGGTGTTGGGGCTATAATGCCTTCCGGTGAAATCACTCTCAACTACGTGTCGCCCGATGCTCGCTTTCGAGGGGTCAGCAAAGCAATCCTGAATAAACTTGAGGCTAAAGCTCTTGAACTGGGCAACAACACCTGCGCTCTCACCAGCACAGAGACTGCCCGTCGCTTTTACTTATCTGCTGGCTACGTGCAATTTGGTCTGCCTGAGCCCGGCATAGGCAAAGGATCAAGCTACCGAATGGTGAAGCAGCTTTTGCCTACTGCGCAGGCGGTTTAGTGCTATATAGGTTTTGCATGACTGAGTATTTTTGCGACACAAATATCGGCCGCTTGCGCGCGGGCACGATTTCCGCTTCAGGTCAATCTCTCCCAAAATTCGATGTCCGAGTTAGGTCCGCTTACCCCCTGATAACGACCAAATAGCAGACCTATCGGCACTTCGGATTCGGGCCACTTTCTGCCGCACGCACCTGCAGCAAAAGCAGCGAGCGTTTCGCCGTGGGACCACCGTGAAGTCGGTCACGGCCTGCCGCCCGCCTCCATCGTGGGAAGACTCAAGTAGGTGTAGCAAGCACTTCACCCCCATGGCCTTTTCTTGCAGCAAATGGCAAGCCGCAAAAATTCACACTTGATTTGCATCAATGCCCCCGATTGTGAAGCCAAGCAAATTATGAGAGGTGCGAATTGGGAGTGGTATGAATGCTGGAGTTTAATCGTGTGCATCTCTTCAAATTGTTGGCAGCGATGCTCTGCATTGTGGGTGTTAGCTGGCTGGCGTTAGACTATTTTGTTCCTACACTGATCGACCCCCACAAAAGTGGTCCGACCTGAAGTATGTCTTTTGGCATCAAGGAGGACCGATATGCCGAGGAAGAGGTACACGCCTGAAGAGATTGTCGCGAAGTTGCGGCAGGTCGATGTGCTGGTCTCGCAGGGCCAGAATATCGTTGACTCGATCCGCCAGATTGGCGTGAGCGAGGTCACCTATTATCGGTGGCGGCAGGAGTACGGCGGGCTGAAGACCGAGCAGGTCAAGCGCCTGAAGGAGCTCGAGACGGAGAATAGCCGTCTACGCAGAGCGATCTCGGACCTGACGCTGGACAAGCTCATTCTGCAGGAGGCAGCCCGGGGAAACTTCTAAGCCCCGCGCGTCGCCGCGCCTGTATCGAGCAGATCAGAGCGCATTTGCATGTCTCCGAGCGCCGCGCCTGTGCAGCGCTCGGGCAGCACCGCTCGACGCAGCGCAAGGCACCGCGGGGCCGTGAAGACGACGAGCGGCTCACTGCCGACATCATCGAGCTTGCCCGGCAATATGGCCGCTACGGCTATCGCAAGATCGCCGGGTTGCTGGAGCAGGTAGGCTGGATCGTCAACGACAAACGGGTTGAGCGGATCTGGCGACGCGAGGGGCTGAAGGTCCCCCACAAACAACCCAAGCGCGGCAGGCTGTGGCTGGTGGACGGATCCTGCATCCGGCTGCGTGCCGAACACCGCAATCACGTCTGGTCCTACGACTTTGTCGAGGACCGCACCCACGATGGACGGAAATATCGCATGCTCAACCTGATCGACGAGTTCAGCCATGAATGCCTGGCAATCCAGGTCGCCCGCAAGCTCAAGGCCATCGATGTGATCGATGTGCTGTCCGACCTCTTCATCCTGCGCGGCATTCCTAGCCACATCCGGTCCGACAACGGGCCGGAGTTCGTGGCCAAGGCTGTGCAGGAGTGGATCACGGCGGTCGGCGCAAAGACGGCCTACATCGCGCCAGGCAGTCCATGGGAGAACGGCTACGTCGAGAGCTTCAACGCGCGCCTGCGCGATGAATTGCTCAATGGCGAAATCTTCTACACGCTGCGTGAGGCACAGATCGTCATCGAAAGTTGGCGGCGCCACTTCAATACGATCAGGCCGCACGAAACACTCGGCTACAAGCCACCAGCACCTGAGGTGTTCGTGCCAGCATTCGCCGCGTGGCCGGCCGCGCCACGCCGATCGGCTCCGCCGGCCACGCTACCGCTGGCGCAACGGCCAACTCTAAACTAACATTCCACCTGGACCACTCAGTGGGGTCCGATCAACACCGCCTTCGAAATTCTCAATCGCCACGTCCTTCTTAGGTGGTCATTACGGGGAATTAGGGCGCCGCTATCAAGAAATTCTCGCGCGTTCCGGCGTGAAGTTAGAACTGCGCCCAACTGATGGCGCAGTGGAGAATCTCAGACTTCTGAACGATCCCACTTCGGGTATTCAGGTTGGCTTTATGCAGGGGGGCGTCGGAACCCACGAACAAGCGCCAGATTTGATGTCGTTGGGGCGTATCGATTATCAGCCATTCTGGATCTTCTACCGGGGGTCAGAACTTTTGGACGATCCGACACAGCTCAAAGGAAAGCGCATTGCTGTGGGACCGATAGGCAGCGGCACTCGAAAGGTATGCGAAAAAATTCTTGCCGAGAGCGGTGTCACTTCTGAAAATGCGACGCTGTTGCCCCTTTCTGCGCAAAGCGCGGCCGACGCACTGAAGAACGGTACGATAGATGCCTTGTTTCTCGACTTCGCCCCAAATTCGGCAATCCTTCGGGCCCTCCTGAAAAATCCCACAGTGCGGCCTATGAGCTTTAGAGACGCGGAGGCTCTCACCCGTATATTTCCGTTTCTTACCCGCTTAGTATTGCCGCGGGGCGTGATTGATTTCCAAGACAAAATTCCGGCAGCCGACGTGATTGTCATTGCGACTACCAATGCCGTGCTCGTACGAAAAGACATTCATCCCGCACTTATCGATCTTTTGGCAAAGGCAATTATGGAGACCCATAACGGACCGGGTCTTTTCCAGCGGACCGGTGAATTCCCCGCGCAAACCGATCCGGAATATCCGGTCGCTCAAAGCGCTCGCGATTTCTACAATAATGGTCCTTCGTTCCTAAACCGCTATTTGCCTTTCTGGATGACGAACTATGCACGAAGGACCATTGCGATCTTGGCCGCAGTCATAGCGATTGTCCTCCCGTTATTTAGTTATGTCCCAAGATTATATAGGGGGTTAGTGAACCAACGTTTGGGCTCTATGTACCGCCGTCTCAGGGCTATCGAGGCGAACTTACAAAAAGAGGTCCAGAAGTTTCGGCGCTCGAAACCGATCTACACAGTGTAGAACGAGCTATACATCTACTCGCCGTTCCAGTGCGATACTCGGACTTGTTTTTTTCCGTGAAATCCCACCTCGAACTTGTGCGCGCGCGCCTTGGATCGCGCCGCGCCGAACTACGCAGCAAAGGGGCCAGGCTCGCCTAGTGCGACTGGCGGTGATCGCCCCCGCTTGGACACCTGCTGGGCTGGTATTATCCCCCGCGAATGCCCGCTACGGGTCGATGCTGTCGAAAACGGATCGAGAACCTCGGCGAACAGCATTCCACTGGAACCCACTAGCCACTGCACCTACTGCGTTGCACCGAACTCGCGCAGCAAAGCGACGTCATGGGTCATCAACGTCATTTCGAGCACAGTCCGGACACTTCCGCTTTGCCCCCAATTCCACACGTAATGCTGTCTCGCAGCAAATGACGTTCAGGGCCAGAAGGCGACATTGCGCCCGCGTTTTTCCCACGGCAGAAAACCTCGATACCCGAGGCGCTCCAAAGCAAAAGCCCCGAACGCTCGGGGCTTAAGCTTGATATCCTTTGGGAGATCGCACTTCCATTAGGAAGGCGGCGACCGTTGAAGTACGCCTGTCTTCAGAAACCCTAGCTGTGAGCTAACAGACGTCCGATGAGGTAACACCCTTGGCCAGTGAGTTAACACCCTAGCCAGGGCATCCAGCTATGACGGTGGCCTCGGCATCCGTAGTAGCCACGATCGCCTCTGTAGCTGTTATATAACGGTCCATGGTGGCGACTCGCGTATCGGGCTCCGCCGTGACGTTCCGCTCGCTTGGACTTCACGACAGCGCTGCCATCGGCTTCGGATGAGCCTTTGGCCGCGGCGCTTGCAGGCGCGCCTTTATCCGTCCTCTGCTGCTTGTTGTCGGGCACTGTCGGTGCTGCTTGTCCGGTTTTTTCAGGCGTTTTGATTTGGTCGGATTTCACAGCCGGTGCCATATTCTCCGCCGGGGCATTCTGCTGTGCCGCCGGAGCGCCGGGCGTCTCGTCAGTCTTTATGCCTTGCGCCGAAACGGCGCTGGCACCCAGCAGCAATATCGCCGCCGTGGTAGATATTAGTAGAGTTCTCATGGATGTCTCCTGTGGACACTCCGCAATTTGTTTAATTTTGTGGATGTGTGGGGAGACAACGCCGGCCTGGCCGCGATCGTTCCAAACAGTCAATGATAAACGGCATCTGAGCAGAATTGCTCACCCGGCCCCGAAATGTCGAAGACCAATGAGGCTGCTCTACCTTATTTTATAAGATATTGGCCGTTGGAGATTCCGGTTTTGCTGGCGGTCTTAGCGGCGCGGCGGACTTGATGATGACGTCCAGCGCAGAAAAGCAAAGCAAGAGCAGTAACTCTACTATCCACCTCATCATCGGTCTTTTTTTGGTGCGCGTTGCTCTGCTACGCGATAATCTTTCTTGGTCGCAATCTGCGAATTTGCGACCTTTTGTATGACACGATGATGAAAACAGGTCGGCAGGTCTTTCGTAGGCTCCAAGCAAACGGGAGCACATAACGGAAGTGATCGCGCCAAGCCAACCCTAAGTGTGACGATTACATGTGGTCAATGCTGTACAAACTCGCCCACAGCTTCGGTCCTAAATGCCATACTGTCGGGCACGAGGTGCCCGACGGGGGCGCTGTCTCTCATTTCAAAGTTGGCCAGCCGAGGAGATCGCAATGAGCGACCCAAATTACAACCAACTCCACAGTGTATGCGCCAATTGTAACAGGACGACGTGCGGCGTTATCGCCGTCGTCGCTGCGGTTATTATCATCGTCGGCGCGGCTTACGCCTGCAATAATTCCATAGGTAGCGACACGAGTGGTGACGACACGAGACCTGTCGTGAACAATCTGCTACCCGCGACTGACATGAACGTGAAGACCACTACCGCTCCGACCGGTCCGGCTACGCCGTCACCTGCACCTTCATTGTTGCGGCCGTAGTTCGCGCTATCGTTTTGTTCTTTGAAACACGCAGAGAAATGCAAAGGCCTACACAATGGCAAAAATAAAATACATCTCGTCACCAAATGAGATTCCCGCCGGACAAAAATACGTGTTGGTCATGTATGGCGAGGAATACGCGCAAACGACGCATCCCCTTGGCCTTACCATTACGGTGGCCCGCACCGTGAGTCAGCTTTCCTTCTTGACGGCCGTTCACACAGCCAAGGGAATCGCTAAGAACGCGGGAATATCCGAGGTTTTTGTCTGCGCCGCCGCTATACCAGGGCCTCCCACCCGCAGCGCCATGTTCACTTACGTTCCCGCCCATGATGAACTTAGCTCGAACGTGGTGGGTTTGGATGTCTATAACAAAGACAAGCAGAACATTGGCACGATCAAGGATATCGCCTTGGACGCAAGTGGTCTAAACGGTTATATTGTCGACGTTGGCGGGCTTCTCGGCATGGGCGATCACTATGTTGTCGTGCGCCCGTCGGCAATCAGCTTCAAAGCCAAGGACAACAAATGGCATGCCACAATGAACGCAAACGCTGATCAGCTGAGGGCGGCACCGGAATACAAATACCTCAGCAAATCCTGATCGCCTGCGCATTTGCAGTTCACGGCCGTTCGTCCTTGTCGTCACGATAAAGTCGCTGTCGTCGCGATACACGAAAGCGCTCCCGAAAAGCTCGGCCAGCGGTCCCCAGTGGCAGTAAAGCCTCGTTCAGACGGGGAACCAAACGCAGTCATCCTCAGTTGCTCTTGCGTTCCCTTAACACTAGCCGGAGAAACCCAATGGCTCGAGATGAGCATAATAAAGCAGCTGAACATCACGAGAACGCTGCCAAATCCCACCGCGCTGCAGCCGAACATCATGGAAAAGGCGACCACGCCAAGGGTAAAGAACACTCAGCAAACGCCCAGCAACATTCCCAAAATGCTCGCCAACATAGTGAGCAGGCTCACTCCAAGAGCCAACAACAGAAGTAAGTCGAGAGGCCCCGATTACATCGGGCCTTCTTCGTCTAGCTTTGCGATATAGGCTAACAATCCAACAAATAAAAACTCCCGGCTGAAACCGGGGGTTCTTCTTTAGGTCCCGATTCGGATCTTTGACGATGTCCGCGTCACGTCCGTTTTGCCCTCCGATAGCGACCAAATAGATGGGGTAATCGGCCGGCGATCTTGTGGATAGCTGCAGATTTTGGGTGCTGCGCTTCAGGCTGATGGTGAAACGAGGTCACCGTAGCGTTACGGGCCTCAAGCATCAGAAGGAGAAGCGCAGCATGGACCATTTTCCAAACATTAACGACCCCTTTTGGATTTCGGGGCGGCCCCTTTTCCGGGGTAGCGTCGTTGAAGCTCGGAAAAATAATTGTCGTATTCGCGACGCAGGTGAGCGATCTGTCGGACGTTCGAGATCATTAGTTGCACTCTAGTGGCAGGGTCTTTCATCCCAATTCGACCCTCAGCAAGGTCTATTTGATTCTTCGCGATCTGTGACATTGCATCGCTATTTTCAACCATTCCGCGCCAAAGTTCGTCATCAGTCAGATGTGAATAACGCATAGCAATTCCTCATGGAGACCGCCTCAGATAGTCGGGCTTCAGCGGTCCTGAGCAAGGCGGTCATACCTGCCTCGGTCATTGATCCAAAAGACACCGCGAGTGGGGCCTTGGGCCCGCTAGGCCCCGCTAGGCCCCGCTAGCCGATTGGCACGCGACGTCAAGCGCTCCGTCGCACCCCTTACGCCGTCAAACACCCATAAAACGGTAGGAACGAAGCTCCCACTCTCAACGCCTATTTCCCTTTGAGCGTGTCTTTGAGGCCGCCGATGGCGTTCTGAACCTTGCCCTCTATCTTGTCGGTCTTACCCTCCGACTCTAGCTTGGTATCACCGACGGCCTTGCCGACCACCTGCTTAACTGCACCTTTGACTTGCTTCGCCGATCCGACAACCCGGTCCTTGTCCATGATTTCTTCCTCCAATGTCTTGCACAAAGTCCACTCAATGGGAGTGCTACCGTGCAACCTAGTTTCCACCTTCAGAAAATTGCCGCAGGGCACCAGCATCGTCGTTGATCTAGATCAACCGGCATTCTACCGATTTCCGGTCATCTAGATCCAGACGATCGCTGATTTGTATGTTGCGCTGGAAGGAACAAAGAACCCTAGCGGGGAGTTGTCCATCGCGAGATAATTCGCATTCCAATTGGAGATAGTTATGACCAATCAAAATCAGGGCGGACAGCAGACCCAACAGCCAGGCCAGAAGCCAAGTCAGGGCGGACAGCAAGGCGGTGGACAGCAGAAGCCTGATCAACAGCAACAGCAGCCCGGGCAGAAGCCCGGCCAACAAGGCGGCCAGCAGAAGTAATGCTCCTTTTCGGAGATAAGGACCCCCGGTTTCGGCCGGGGGTTTTTAATTTGGACTTACCGATCGTGGTGGCGGCGCGCCGCCGAGCAACCGATTCCTCCGCGCATGATCTCTTTGACCTTCGGCCATGGCGGTATCGTCCAAGTGCCGGTGAAGTGGGATTCGGCCTGGTTGCCTTATTGCTGTGGTCGTGCACCGGTCGCCACATGTGAGTCTGTATAAAATTGATCATTTCGTATCTTGCCTGAGCGCATATTGTGAAAAGCGCTCAATCAGGCTGGAAGCGCGCTGCATCACCCTGTGCGACAAATGTCGCGACGGTGAAACAATGCTAGTCAATTTCCAGGTAGGCCGCGTCAGCGCCTAAGCTGCGGCTGGTCGCGTAGAACGACATTCAACAATGAACTGTGGATTTCGATGCTGCCGTTGTAATCGATCAAGCCAAGTTTTCGAAACTTGTTCATGAAGAAGCTCACGCGGGACCGCGTCGTGCCGATCATCTCCGCAAGCGTCTCCTGGCTGACTTTCGCGATGATCGGCTCCGGCCGGCCTTCCTTGCCAAAATTCGCCAGCAAGAGAAGCGTCCGCGCCAGGCGTTTCTCGCTCGAATTGAACAGTTGATCGACCAGATCCTCCTCGACGCGGCTGTTACGGGCCAACAGGTGCGAGATAAACAACTCGGCAAACGCCGGTTCTTCGTGGATTACGCGCGTGATGTCCGCTTTCGATATTCGCGCGATCACGCAGTTCGTCAGTGCGGAGACGGTCGCCAAGCGGAGCGGCTCTCCAGCCAGGCTGCCCTCGCCGAAGAAATCGCCAGGCCCCAGAAGTGCGACTACGGCTTCCTTGCCCTGCTCGGAGATGACGGTCTTCTTGACCTTGCCACTGTGAATGTAGAAAACGGAATCCGCAGCATCGCCCTGCCGGTAGACAATTTGATCCTTCCGATAATCGGACGTGCGTTGGCCGCCGTTTACCTTCGAGAGAAACACTTTGGGATCGAACGGAAGCTTCGCTTTGCGGTTCACTGCCGGATGCACCTTCGGATGACGGGGCTCATCCTCGACAGCAGAAACACCCTGCGGCAGGGGCTACCTCCGCCGGCCGCCCTATGTAACGCGATTTTACGTCAGTTTAGGGAACGGTGTCGGTAATGTACATTACAGTACGGCGCGAGCGACAATATCACTCGAATGTCTTGGGAAGGTGAAAAGCCAGCCGCGTTCGGACTAATTGATAACATTCACAAGATGCCTTGGTGAGGCCCTGCCGATCAAGGATCGTGACTTGCCGCCGGCCGTGTTCGATCAAACCGGCACGTTCAAACTCACGGATGGCATTCGTGATGGTCGGTCTTTGGACACCCAGCATTTCGGCAAGAAGGCTCTGAGTGATAGGGAGCGCGTCACCGTCACTGCGGTCACGCATCATGAGCAGCCACCGCGCCAGCCGCTGCTTGAGGCTGTGCGCACCGTTGCACGCCACCGACACCATGACCTGTTCGAGAAAGGCCTGGACGTAAGCGTACATGAGACTTCGGAAGGACGGCATTGACTGCATGGCCCGCGTAAAGGCCGCACGCGACATCTTTGCGGCGCTCCCCGGGATTTGGACGAGAAGCTGGACAGAGGAGCGCTTGGCACCGAAGATGGCTTGCACATCGGTGCAACCCTCCCTGCCGATCGTTGCCATCTCGATGACACTGCCGTCCGCATAAACCGCCACCACCGAGACGACACCGCTGTCGGGGAAGAATACATGGTCGAGCGCGCTATCGGCGTTCATCAGGACCTGCGCGCGTTCGCAGCTAATTCGTTCAAGCTCCGGCATAAGCCGCTTGAGATTGCGGGTCGGCAGCGTCAGCAAAAGCCGATTGCGGGGTCAATTTGATGAAGCGTTCGCCGCCATTCAACCACGCTCGGTTCGCGTTAGCGTATCGTTAAAGCAGCCTAGGCCTATGTCCTTCCGGACTCTGAGCAAAATCGCTCACATCCGGCCGGCGTTGGGCGCCCGATTTATTGCTGAATGTGTTGCAGCGCGATCCGCCGCAGTAAGAAAATGCGGCGGTGGACATCTCGCCGCAGCTAAGCGGGGTGAGCACTTCTATACAGATTGCCGGTTCCAGGAGGCACATCTTCCGCGACCAGGGGTGACACTAACAGGATATCCCAGTCAGGAGGCTGTCATGAGTGAGGCCGACCTGTTTCGACAGTACGCCAAAGAGGCCATGCGCGAGGCATCCGAAGTCACGAGCGATGATGAGAAGCGGAGCCTAATCGATCTTGCCTGCATTTGGGTGCAGGCAGCGCTGATGAGCGAGAGGGTGTTTGGGTCGAGCTTTGTTTCGTCGCCGCGCGACGTTGAGGAAGCCGCATCGCCGACCTGTCAGATCGGCATCCGGTAACTGTAAAATTCATGATCTTCGTTGTACCCGCCCTGACCGGCCCAAGGTCCGTGAAATCATGAACGAACTCGATCGCTGCGATCCACTTCACCATCTTGAACCCGAGCTCATTTTCGCAGCGCAGCCGTAGCGGCGCGCCGTGCAACACGCTGACGGGCGTTCCAATTCCAACTTTGGCAGCGGCCTTTTGGCTGACCCGAAGACGGTCTCCCGGTGCCGCTTTAAAGCCGCCAGCGTGCCCGCCTCGTCGGCCTCCATTAGGCGTGAATAGCCAACCGCGTCGGCCGCGAGAATGGCGGCTAACCGCCGTTCGACTCGCGCCTCCGCCATGAAAACTACCCTACTACCGTGATTTCGGACGGAGTTTATGCTTGGGAGTGATGTGTGTCTATCGAGCAACGATTTCGCTTATGGGTCAATTTCTGCCGAAATCGGATGTCCGCTCAATGTCCGCTTCCGAGAGAAGCGGACATATCGCTACACCGTCCTAAATGACGCTCCGGGCCAATCGCGTCACTTCGCACCGCGGAAAAACAGCGAGTTTTTCGCCGTCAGAGCGCCGTGAGGTCGGCCACAGACCTGCCAATTGAGCCGTGATATTCTTGCCCCTATTGCAGCGGGCAAGCCACGTCGGCTTCCGCTGCATTACACGGCGCTAACGCCTCGCGGACGCAGCATCATCCGGTGCTCGCCGAAAGCGACCGGTTGATTATAGTGATATGTCGTAACGTGCCTGATGCTGAGAATTGGCATTGCCGTTCCATGATAATGGATACGCCGGCGACTTGCGCAGCATGTGCCTCCACAACAACATGCATGGCGCTTTCCTCTGGTAGTTCGCCGAGGAGGTCGTCATGCCCACGAATGATTCCAATCCAAACATTAGCGACCCCTTTTGGATTTCGGGGCGGCCCCTTTTCCGGGATAGCGTCGTTGAAGCTCGGAATAATAATTATCGTATTCGCGACGCAGGTGAGCGATCTGTCGAACGTTCGAAATCATTAGTTGCGCTCCGGCGGCAGCCGGGCCAGAAGCCAGGTCAGGGCGGACAGCAAGGTGGTGGCCAACAAAAGCCTGATCAGCAGCAACAGCAGTCCGGGCAGAAGCCCGGCCAACCCGGCCAACAAGGCGGTCAGCAGAAGTAACGCTTCTTTTCGAAAATAAGAACCCCCGGTTTCGGCCGGGGGTTTTTATTTAGACTTAGCGGTTGTGATCATGATCCCCGTCAGGGTGGTGATCATGGTGATGATGGCCACCTACCACGATCGAAGGATGATGATGGTGATGACGAGCATCACGGTCGTGGTCTCCACCTCCGAGGTGAATCGATACGCCGCCCTCTTCGGCGACCACCATTGGCCTATCAGACGTAGTCGATGCAGCAAGCGCGGGGCCCGAGAGAAGAAATCCGGCAGCCAGTGCTGCACTGGCGAGCATCATAGCTTTTTTCATGGCTTATTTTTCCTCAGCTGTTTGTTGGGTGATAAACGCATAGCGCCGTCGAAAGTTCCTTGATTAAGGAACTAAAGCACAACAAAAGCGTTCACGAGGCCATCCGCGACGTCGCCTCGGGCGCCGCAATCATCGCGCCCAAACCGGGCCATTCGCCATCCTCCGGCATTTTGCGGTCGCGGCGGCTCAGAGCCTGCCTAGCAAAACCAGGATCAGTAGGATAACGATGATGAGGCCGAGCCCTCCGCCACCGTAATAGCCGGTGCCGTAGAACGGGCCGCCGCCGAATCCACTAAAGCCGCCGAGCAAGATGATGACCAAAATGATGAGCAAAATGGTTCCGATCGACATGGCATTTTCTCCGTAGTCGGGTTGTGAGACTCATGTAGGTGAAGACATTTGCTCCAATTGAAACGTTCGCGCCTTCGTTAGATTGCTTTGTGCTGGGAGTGCACAAGAAGAATATCCTCGCCGCTACGTCAGCGTCATAGAATTTTTGCGCACACCTTTCCAACGCTCGTGAGACCAATCGCACGCGCGGCTCTACGGGATAAATCTATCTCACGGCCACGCGTGAACGGTCCGCGATCGTTAATTGTTACGATCGTCGAAGCGCCAGTACGGGGGTTTGTGACCTCGACTCGCGTGCCAAACGGCAGCGTTTTATGTGCCGCAGTGAGGGCGTCGGGCTGGAACAGTTGGCCGCTAGCAGTGCGCGGACTGGAGCTATACTGGGTGGCGTTCATCGAACGGCCGGGACAAGCGCCCTGCGTCGATGCAGCAAGGACCATGCCCCCAGACCAAGTGGAGACAAGCAACAGGGGGATGGAGATTATGAGTCTGATCGACATGATTGATCCCCCTGTTGCAGCCCCGCTTGAGGCGGATGTCAGATTAATGTTTGCCGCCGTGTCCACCACCTCCGCCGCCGTGTCCACCACCGCCGCCGCCGTGTCCGCCGCCACCGCCATGTCCGCCACCAC
Organism: uncultured Alphaproteobacteria bacterium; assembly: GCA_963731805.1. Classification (GTDB taxonomy): domain Bacteria; phylum Pseudomonadota; class Alphaproteobacteria; order Rhizobiales; family Xanthobacteraceae; genus BOG-931. The sequence continues at coordinate 32,939 of CAVSWY010000010.1, read as the reverse complement.
CACCGCCGTGACTGACCGCCGCACGGGCATGGCCCCCGCCGCCGCCGCCACCGCCGTGACTAACCGCTGCATGGGCATGACCACCATGCACGATCGCTGCATGGGCATGACCACCATGTACGATCGCCGCATGCGCATTACCGCCATGAGTGCCATGACCGCCGCCGGGATGTCCGCCATGCCAGTGATGCCAGCCGTAGCCGCCGCCCCAGCCGATGCCGGACGTGAGATATTGACCGCACCAGTACCAGCCTGGGCCGTTCCAACCGTCGTCATACCAACAATAATGGCGACCGAGCCAGATGAACTGCGCGCGCTCGACCATGTTTAGGCTGTCGGCCGCATCGCGAATCGCTCCGGGCCCAACCATCGGGGCTGCGCCGACGCTGGCGCCCATGATCGATGCGCCGGCAATGAAAACAGCTGCGGCCGCAATGGTAACGGCGAGTCTACGCATGATGACCTCCCAGTGTTTGATCAAACTTTACGATATGAGCGAATTGCCGAGCGGCATTGATGTAAATCAAGCAATGTCCGGCACCGGACATTTGGGCAATTGCCGTCGCTATCGGTCGCGGCTCCATCCTGAGCAAGCTGAATATCGTGCCCGACAATCATGTGGCGTTCAGTTCAACCGTCAATCGCGAGAACAAGGGGGACCGGCTGCCGGGCGTCACATTCGACGATAGGTGGGGTGCGCTCGGCAAGCTCGACACGCTGCGACCGACCGCGACCACAAACAGGACGCGAAGGTAGCGATTGCCGCGCTTGGATATTTTGCCGAGGATGGTGCGGTCACCGGTTGAGATCTGCTTGGGGACCAGCCCTAGCCAAGCAGCAAAGTCGCGGCCCTTGGAGAACACATCTCCCGTGCCGATTGCTGCCACCATCGCGCTGGAGATGATCGGGCCGATGCCAGGTACGCTCATTAGCCGCTCGCAACCGGCATCCTGGCGCGCAATTGCCTCGATCTCACTGGATAGACTCTCGACTCGCTCGTCGAGCCGGCGCCAGTCGCCAGCCAGGTCCTCGATGACCCGCACCATGCGGGGCGACAGGACATCGGGCGGTGTAGCCAATATGCGCGGCAGCTCGGCAACTCCGCACCGCTACGCCGCGTTCCAACAGGAAGGCACGGATTTGATTGATGATGCCGGTACGCTGGCTGACCAGTCGTTCTCGCACGCGGTGCGATTACTGCGCTTCTTTGCTCGGTGTCGAGGATTATCCTCAACCGCAAATTAAATTATCGACACACCATTGTAGTTTGATTTCGAGTACCCAGATCAGTGGGTAATGGTAAGCAGAAGCTTGCCCGAGAGTTGCCCACGAAACGGCGACATGCCGTAGTCTCTGTTCGCCCACCGGCAGCGCTGATGCCATCGGCTGGCACGATACTCAATCTTAAGGTCGATATTGGCCTGCATTGCGGATGCCTATGCACCCGCAGATCGGCCACGCGCGCGCCTCTGATTGCGTGCGTATTAGAGTGATTTTTCACAAAGGAGAATACCGATGAATAACGAAAACCTGACTATTCACTTCAAGGTCAAGGACTTCAACGCCTGGCGGACGAGTTACAATGGGAACGAGAAAAATCGCACGTCTGCCGGCATCACGAAAAGCAAAGTGTTTCGCAGCACCGACGACCCCAACGATGTGCTGCTCCTCCAGGATGTTGCCGACGTTTCCAAGGCCCGCACCTGGTACGGTTCAAGTGAAATGAAGTCAGTGATGGAAAAGAGCGGCGTAGTCGGCTCGCCCAGCATCCGCGCCGCGGCCTAACCTCCTAGCTTCAAACAAATCGAAATCGGGATAGCGTGTAGGGTGAGTATATTGTTGCTCGCCCTCCCGAAGATGGAAGTCCCAGCCCCCGTCGCCCTCGACTAAGGCTGGGGCAACCAAAGCAGTACTGAGTATCGCCTAGAGGCCTAAGATGCCGCGCCAGACCCGCGAAGAAGAACGGCTAACCGAAGACGAGATCACCCGACGGAAACTCGGGCCCCGCGGTGTGCCGGGTGGTCAGGATTTCGCAAAAATGACGCCGCAACAGGAAAAGAACATTCCCATGACAGGCGCCTTCGACGGCCATACCGCTTAATTGGGGCTGAACTTTCGGTTTGGAGCAACCATGAACGAGAAAAACCCGACTTACCGTGTCGAGATCAGAAATAGCGGGACGCCGCCGAATGAAACCTATGGGTGGAATATCTACAGGAACTTGGATGTCTTACCTATCCTGCGATCACAGCAATTTTTTGTCTCTCGATTCGCGGGGCTAGCTGACGCTAATCGATCAAGGCTGCAATTAGTTGATACCGACTCACACAATCTGAAAACGCAAGAACAGTAAATCTATTTGGAACACTGCTGTATGCGTTGACAATTGCTCCTGATACTCCCAATTAATGCACAGTTGGTTCATAAATATCGCGTGGAATTGGCGGGTACCGCCACGACGAGTGAACCGCTTCAGCTCCAGAAATCGCGAGCGCTTTCTCAGGACCAGGTTCCACTGCGATTAAGTGCAGGTCGGCCATGAGCAAGGGCGGCATAATTTCCGCTCGGTCTGAGTCCCGTCCTGCCGCATGGGGCTAACTTCACACCTGCCATTATCAAGGAGTGAGCGATGCAGAATGGCCCAAATACAATGATGAATACGCACTACCCTAAATCGGCGAGGCCATTTGCTGACCGCTCGAAGCAGCGGACATCGAATATCGCCCGTCCCGAATCGCGGGGCCATCAAAACGCCCAAAGAAGCCATGAACGCTATCTCGCATTAGCCAAAGCTCAGGCTCAAGCTGGCGATATAGTCGGGGCAGAGAATTACTACCAGCACGCCGAGCATTATTTCAGATCGATGTCGTCGGACCGAGAAGCTGCATCGCCGGTTTTTGATACGCGCGGACCTGCCACGCGGGTCGAACAATTTCCGGTATTGGGAGAAGAGCAGACATGACGCGGACATTGCGCGACGTCCGAGTGCGCTGCTGTCCCAGATAAGATAACCAAGGAACCGCGAATATGAAAGACCACGAGACGCGCCGAAAAATCATTCGCGAGTGGATGGCTCTTCCGAACGCTAAGCGGCTGACCGCGGAACAGGTTGCCGCATTCGCAAAAAAGGCGGCCCAGCAAAACGAGTTCCATCGCAGTCGACGCAATCCGAACCAGATTTTTCGGCGCGATCCGTACCAGAAATTAATGGGATGGCTTTTGCCTCGCGCTGGCAAGCCGTGATCGGGCGGCACAGCCGCGTTAGGAACCACACGTTCGCAAATCAGATTATTGATCTTTACGACGGAGCGGTTTGCGAGACTAAGCGAGATCGTTAACAGAAGCACGCTTGCTTGGCGCTCGCCTCACCTTGGCTGTCGCGATTGACTGCACGGCGCAGAAAAGGGCCATGACCTCAGCTGAACTCGCGAGGTAGACAAAGTCTCTATCTATGCGGAGTCTCCGTTTTCTTAGATTGGCAGCATTGGTGCCGTCGGTAGGCACGACCTTGCAACAACGATTTGCGCTTTGGCAACAAACTCGTCCACCGTTAGGTCAGCGTGGTCAATGATGGCTGCGCACTGGAGTACTCAAGGGCAACGGCAAGAGCGGGCCCATTCGCTATGCCGAGCATTTCGACGAAGACGGCTCGGTGATTTTCACATCGTGTGCGGGCCTTTTTTCGTGTGATTAGTGCTTATGTACTGAATACTCCCTCACCCAAGAGTAACGGCTCCAAAGAGCGGGGTATTTTTGCGGCATTGTCGCCGCACAGGAGACATCCATGAATTCAGTTCAGGCCCAACAACGGGCAGAAAGAAATTTCAAAAAGGAAGAGCGCGTGCGGGACGGACGACTGGCGATGATCGAATATGAAGTTCAGGCTCGAGCCACTCGCGAAAAGACCGCACGTTTGAAAGCGCTCCGATTAGCTAAGGAAGCCCAGGCGCAGACCGAGGCGCCGCCCGCGAAGCAAACTAAGCCGCGCGCCGCGATCAAGAAATTAAACACCCGCAAAAACGATGCTATGATTCGATAATGCACCACACAATAGCAAAAGAACTGAAAGACGCGGGCTTCCCCAACATTGAGGATGTCCAGCATCGGCAAGGCAGGGAGTTTGTAACCCCCGATGGTCGGGTTTCTGTCTATTCGTTGGGTCAACTCGCTCCCACGGAAGATTGGTTTATTCCCACGCTTAAAGAACTCATTGAGTTGTGTGAGAAAAAGAACGGCTGTGACCACTTCATCCTTGAGCATTCACAACTCGGATGGTTTGCGACGATTGAGACTCAAGACAAGCAAACGTACAGCGGGTCCTATCAGCCAACTCCCGACGAGGCAGTAGCTCGCCTGTGGTTGGCATTGAAAAGGCATGGAGAGACCATCTAAACGTCAGTTATCCTCTGCGGCCAACTATGGGCAGTTTAGAAGGCTAATCCCGGATCACACGGACTTCCCCGACACCTATGATGAATGGCTCAACGTCGCGAACGAACAAGTCACGCACATGATTAAGCAGAGCTTCGCCGACACGGTTTATTCGTCGTCCTTTTCGGGCTGCGGTTGCTGCTGCTGTTGTGCGGGCTGCTGGGGGAGTGCCTGAGCGGGCGACATCGGTGGTGCCGTCGCTTTCGCCTTATCTCAGGCCTCGGACGCCAGCTTCGTAAATCGTTCGTTTGCCAAATAAAAAGGGGCGGTTGGCAATTTAGAGCACTCCTGGAACTTTTGCCCGATGGCGCTCGGAACGAATGTCCGTTCGGGGTCAATCTCCACCTAAATTCGATGTCCGAGTTAGGTCCGCTTAACCCCCCATAGCGACTGTTTAGCAGACATCGCGTCAAGTCGGTTCAGGGCCAATTGCAGACATCCGGACCGGGTTCAATTCCTGGCGGGTGGCGGGCCGCCACCGCCGTTCAAAGTGAGCGATTTTGCTCAGACTGGAGCTCATTTGGGCGGGCATCAATTTCATTGTGGCGAATTTCGCGACTGAGATCGTCGCTTTGATCCAGGTCAATATCCTCGTGTGCAGTGAAGCTATTGTGCCGCCCGGCTGCCTCGAAGGCATGCAGCCCGTTCAGTGAAGGCAAACGTCGCGCCGGCATCACTTACCCCAAGAATTACTTGGGCTGAGTATGAGCTAAGAACGTTTGCGGCGCAATGTTCGTCAAAGGCATTATCCAACAACTGCAAGCATGAATTTCGGTCCAGGCACCAAAAGTCATGACGAAGAAAGAGGCCAGTGACTTCGAAAAACTAAGGCATCGCTGAGCGTCCTTGGCGGCATCGGGCGGATGTCGCCTTTTGCAAGCCGAGGTCGGCACTCCTCAAGTGAACATCTCTGAGCCTTTCATCCGCCGGCCGGTGGCAACTTCGCTGCTGATGAGTGCAGTGGCACTTGTCGGCATTGCGGCGTTTCGGCTGTTACCGGTCGCGCCGTTGCCGCAGGTCGATTTCCCAACGATCCAGGTCACCGCCACGCTGCCGGGCGCCGACGCAGAGACCATGGCTTCGTCGGTTGCGACGCCGCTCGAACGACAGTTCGGCCAGATCGCCGGCGTCACCCAAATGACCTCCTTCAGCACTCTCGGCGCCACGTCGATTACGGTTCAGTTCGATCTAAACCGCAATATCGACCTGGCGGCGCAGGACGTGCAGGCCGCAATCACCGCGGCGAGCAAGACGCTGCCGCAATCCATGACCTCGCCGCCGACCTACAAGAAGCTTAATCCTGCCGATGCGCCGATCCTTATTCTTGCGGCGCACTCCACCACAATGCCGCTTATCGGCGTTGACCAATACGCGGACGACTATCTGGCACAGCGAATCTCGCGGGTGCCTGGCGTCGCTCAAGTCGCTATCGGCGGTGAGCAAAGGCCAGCAATCCGCATCCAGGTCGATCCCGCCAAGCTCGCCGCGCGCGGATTGACGCTTGAAGACATCCGCGGCGCGCTGGTGAGCGCGACGACCGACGCCCCGAAGGGCTCGCTGACCACGGCTAAAAGAAGCTTCACGATCGACGCCAACGATCAAATCACGGATGCCAACAAGTTCGAAGATGTCATCATCTCTTATCAAAACGGCGCACCGATCAGGGTCCGCGATGTCGGGCGAGCGGTAGCGGCCACGACAGATCGGTTCTCCGCAGCATTCTACGACAACGAGCCCGCGATCTCGCTCTCGGTTTACAAGCAACCGGGAGCCAATGTCATTGAAACGGTCGAACGGATCAAGGCGCTGCTGCCCAAGGTCACCGCTGTCATACCGCCCGGAGTGAAGATTGACACAGTGCTCGACCGCACCACCACGATTCGGGCGTCGGTGGACGATGTCGCGTTCGCGCTGCTTCTGACCGTCGTGCTGGTCGTTCTCGTCGTTCTCCTGTTCCTGCGCCACATCTGGGCGACCCTCGTCCCGGCGTTCACCATCGCGCTCTCGCTTCTGGGCGCGTTCGCGGTGATGTATACGTTCCGCTTCAGCCTGGACAATCTCTCCCTGATGGCGCTGACGATCGCCATCGGCTTCGTGGTGGACGACGCCATTGTCGAAGTCGAGAACGTCTCCCGCCATATCGAGGGTGGCGCGCCGCCGTTGCAGGCCGCGATCGAGGGCTCGGCCGAAATCCGCTTCACGGTGCTCTCGATCAGCGCGTCGCTGATTGCGGTTTTCATTCCCCTCCTGCTCATGGGCGGGATCGTCGGCCGTTTGTTCTTTGAGTTCGCGGTGACCGTGATGGCGGCGGTTGCCGTCTCGGCGTTCGTGTCACTGTCGCTTGCCCCGATGCTGTGCGCCTGCTTCCTGGGCCGCCGATCGCGGCAGCACGGCCGGCTGTACCTGGCGATCCAGTCGGTGTTCGACGCCATGCTGGCGGGCTATCGGCGCACGCTCGATGCGGTTCTGCGCCATCAGGCGGTCACGCTCGGGGTCTTTTTCGCGACGCTGGCGCTGACGATCTTCCTCGCTATCGGAATTCCCAAAGGGTTCTTTCCCATTCAGGACACGGGCATGATCGGGGGATTGGCGGAGGCAGCCCAGGATGTTTCACCAGCCGAAATGATGCGACTGCAACGTGAGCTGGGCAGCATTCTTTTGCGCGATCCTGGAATTGAAGGATTTGTCTCCCAGACCGGAAGTACTGGCGGCAACGGTTTCGCACAGACGGCGAATACCGCGCGGTTCTTCATCGCGCTCAAGCCGCGCGATCGGCGCAGGCTGACGGCAACGCAAATTATCAATCGGCTGCGGCCGAAGATCGCCAACGTGGTGGGCGCAAATCTATATCTCCAAGCGACCCAGGACATCACCGTCGGCGGACGCTCGGCGCGGGCGAGCTTCCAGTACACGTTACAAGACCCCGACATTCCCGAGCTGATCAAGTGGTCGCGGAAATTGCTGACCAAGCTGCGGACGCTGAATGAACTGACCGATGTCTCGGCCGACCAGCTGGCGAACGCGCCGCGGTTGCGCGTGACTATTAATCGCGATCAGGCCTCGCACTTCGGCATCACCGCGCAAGCGATCGACGACACCCTCAATGACGCTTATGGGCAACGGCAAATTACCCAGTACTTTACCCAGCTCGATACGTACTGGATCATCCTTGAGGTTGCGCCCAATTTGCAGAACAGCCTCAGCTCCCTCGACCGCCTCTACGTCAAATCCCCAAGTCGTGCCGCTGTCCGTCCTTGTGAATGTCGATAACAGCGGCGTAGGGCCGCTTTCAGTCACGCATCAGGGCCAGTTCCCGGCGACTACCCTGTCGTTCAATCTGGCGCCCGGTGTCGCACTCGGTCAGGCGGTCGACGCCATTACCGACGCAGCGCGAGAGATCGATTTGCCCGACACTGTTATCAGTACATTTCAAGGTAACGCGCAAGCATTCCAGAGTTCGCTCGCCAATGAGCCTGTGCTGATCGCCGCGGCGTTGCTTGCCGTCTACATCATTCTCGGGATGCTCTATGAGAGCTATATTCACCCGCTCACGATATTGTCGACGCTGCCGTCGGCCGGGGTCGGCGCACTCCTGGCGCTTCGCTTCGGACATATGGACCTGTCCGTCATCGCTATCATCGCCATCATTCTGCTGATCGGTATCGTTAAGAAGAACGGCATCATCCTGGTCGATTTCGCCATCGCCGCAGAACGCGACCGCGGCTTGTCCGCAGTCGAAGCCATCCGGCAAGCTTGCCTACAGCGTTTTCGCCCAATCATGATGACGACGGCCGCCGCGATGATGGCGGGCCTGCCGCTGGCGCTCGGGCAAGGGACTGGATCGGAGCTACGGCAACCGCTCGGCTACGCCATGGTCGGCGGCTTGGCGCTGAGCCAGTTGCTCACGCTCTACACTACGCCGGTCATTTATCTTTATCTCGACCGCCTTCAACGTTCCTTGCCAAGATTAGCCTCGGCCCCGCCGATAGCACACACAGAAACGAGCTTTTCGGACCTCGTGCAGAACGGCGTCTCCAATCTCGAATGAGTCAATCTTTGGCATCGCGGTACGTCTCTTGCGCCGAACTAATCTCGCTGGCCCATGTCGCATAAGGGTCATCAGCGCCGTTTCGAGCGCATGCCGGTCACTTCCGCTTTGCCACCAATTACAGACGTAATGCTGTCTCGCGGCAAACGACGTTCTGGGCCAAGAGCCGACATTATTGGTCAGCGACAGCGGTAACCTGACGCGCATTGTTCAATCGTTGCTGGTTGTTCACGTAACTCCGGGCTGCTTCGGTCTGGAAAATCTCGCGCTTGAATTCTTGGTCGGCCACCGGCGCCATCGCGAGATCCATGTAGTCCAACCGCCGCGGGTCGGTTTTGATACGCAGATAAATCCGGCGCAGCTGCAGATACAGCGCAGCCCAACGCCAAAGCTTCACGACGGTTTCGAGATAGTAGTGGGGATAAAATCGCCAGCTCGGTTCGATCTTCCGGTCGGGGCGCCGGTCGCGGCGAATTTTCCGCCGCAGGAATCCACCCTCGAGAGGATGGACATTTTCGAAATCGACGCTGCCTTTGAACCACGTCGCCAAAAACAGAGCGTTGCTGGCGTTGGCGCCAGCCGAAGCAACACGGCGGAGCATAGTCTCGATGTGATCGATCGTGTAGTAATTCTGCCACGCGAGCTTGTACGCGCGCTGCCATTCCTCGCGCGACATGCGCGAATGCGCCGCACACACGTGAGTGAGATCGTAATTATTCATATCGGGATCAAGCGTCACGCCCGCGCGAAACAGCTTCTGATGATCTTCCGAGCCAGGTAGTGGCGTCAGCATAAAAAATTCGAGGAGATCGATAGGCAGCTCGCGCTTGATGATCTCAACGTCGCGCAGGATGGAATCGACGGTGTCGTTCGGGAAACCGATGATGTAGCCGGCATAAGTAATGACCCCAGCGGCCTTCCAGGCCAATAGCATGGTGCGGTATTCAGTAATCCGGTTTTGGCGTTTCTTGGCACCGAGCAGGTTATCCGGATTAATATTTTCCAGTCCGATGAACACGCGGCGAACACCCGCGCGGCCACATTTGTTGATGAAGTTGGGCAACTTGTAGCACAGCGTGTCCACCTGAATAATGAAGCCGAGGCGCATCCCCTCGACCTCTCGCAGATGGATCAGCCGGTCCAGGATAGGCTCCCAGTCCTTGTTGCGGGCAAAATTGTCATCCGTGATGAAGAAGCTGCGCACGCCGTGCGTATAATTTGCCCGAACGATCGCCTCGACATTATCCGGAGATCGCCGCCGCGATACTCTGCCCTGCACATTGATGATAGTGCAGAAGGAGCACTGATATGGGCAGCCACGGCCGGCGTCGAAGCTCGTCGCATTGCCCGCGGTTCGGCGCACTCGATCGCTGGGCAAGAGTGGGATTGGGGCGTTATCGAGAGACGGCAAATCAGTCATGTAGTCGTAAAGCGGCTTTAGCGTTCCGGCGGTGGCGTCCCGCAGCACTTGATCCAGCCGACCTTCGGCCTCGCCGGCAAAAAGCGAAACCCCCATGGCCTTCGCCCGCTCGAGATCAGTATCAGCGCCGCCGAGCATCGCAATGACGCCCGAGACATGAAAGCCGCCGATAGCTACGGGAATGCCTAGTGCCCGCAACGGCGCCGCGATGTCGAGCGCACGCGGGAACTGGTTTGACTGGACACCGACCAGCATGACCATTCCGGCGTCCGCACTTTTGATCCTTTGTGCAATGCGATCAGTACGGATACGGGAATTGGTCTCGTCATAAGCCCGGATGACGAAATCAGTATCGGTTCCGAGTAGGCCACGTTCGGCGCAATCTTTGGCGAGGCCGTAAAGGGCCGCAAGCGAGTTCGACGGAATCGGCGAGCGCAGCCACTGTAGGACATAACCGTCGTCGTCATAATGTGACGGCTTAATCAACACGAGGCAGAAGCGACGGCGCCGCCGCGCATTCGCTGTCGGCAGATTCGTAACGCCTATGGGCATGGTGCGCACCCCCGGCGTTGAGCGCACAAACTGCGCGACCCCGCCAACCGCGAATGGTATCAAGGCTAGTATCCGGAATAAACCCACTGGATTCGTGCGACTGGTGTCCCAGACCAACTGACATGGCGCCATGACCGCTTGGGGTTAATCTCTACCCAAATTCGATGTCCGCGTTAGGTCTACTTAGCCCCCGATAGCGACAGTTTAGCAGACATCGCGACAGGTCGGTTCAGGGCCAAACCCGGACATGCCTGCGTACAAGGAGGCGCTAGTTGAGCCAGCAGGGAGGCTCAAAAAGGTTCGTGTCGCCTTACTTATTTGCGCCGGCGGAGTGCACGTAAAAATACGTCGCGTTTGACTTCGCCAAACACTGTTTCCTTAAGCCGATCTCCCACTCGCTTGATAATTAGCGGAGTCGGCACCTTCTCATAGCCTTCCGGCCACAATTCGGCGCAGATTTCCAAAATCTTTAGCCATGCACGCGATTTTACGCGTGATAAGCTCGCAACATCCTGCATGTTATTAGAATACCGTGAGACCAGCGGTACTTCATCGGCACTCTCTTAGCCCGCCACAATGGCGAGACCGATACCAAAGCGGCAAAGCCCTCGCGCCGTGCTTGACCTAGTCATGTTAATACTCGTTGTCGTCAGCTTCGCTCTGGCGAAAGCCTACGCGGACATGTGCGAAAGGCTCAGCTCTCCGGCCTCCGAAGAAGAATCCTTATGACAGTCGTTGGGTGGCTGCAGATCGCCCTGTTCACCATCCTTATCGGTCTTCTGACGCGTCCCCTCGGCGGGTATCGTGCACGTGTCTATGCCGGTGAGCGCACCCTGTTGCATCCATTGATCGCGCCGGTCGAAAGAGCGCTCTACCGAGTGGCAGGAATTAAGCCGGAGGCCGAACAGAATTGGTACCGGTATGCACTTTCGTTACTCCTTTTCCATGCACTTGGAATCATCGCCCTTTACGCACTGCTGCGGCTCCAGTCCGCGCTGCCGCTCAACCCGCAAGAGCAGTCAGCGGTCGCTCCCGATCTGGCGCTTAATACGGCCGTCAGCTTCGTGACCAACACCAGCTGGCAGTCCTACAGCGGGGAGACAACGCTTAGCTATCTGAGCCAGATGGCCGGCATCACCGTGCAATCGTTCTTGTCCGCAGCGGCCGGCATGGCCGTTGCCATCGCCTTGATCCGCGGCTTTGCGCGCCGCCATGCGACCACCATCGGCAATTTCTGGGTCGACCTCACGCGTGGCGCGCTTTACGTGCTGCTGCCAATTTGCGTCATAGCCGCCGTATTCTTGTTGGCCGAGGGCGTGCCGCAGACTCTATCGCCGCCGGCCGTGGCCACGACGCTTGAGGGCGCTTCGCAAGTCATCGCGCGCGGCCCTGTCGCGACGCAGGAGGCGATCAAGCTTTTGAGCGGTGATGGCGGCGGTTTCTTCAACGCCAATTCCGCGCACCCGTTTGCTCGCGCGACTTCCGCTGTTCACCCAGGTGCAGACATTTCGTTGCGCTGCATCAAGTGACGCTATGGGCCATTTGCGGACATCAGGACCGATTTGATTTCTGGCATATGTGTGGCGATTTGTGGGAGGCGGGATCACCCAAGCCGCGAAGCCCTACAACGTGACGCCGGCAGCGCTCCCCGTTGATCTTATCGGCAGAATAAAATGAAATAGCGCGCCCTTGTTCTTGCCGGAGGACGCCGAGAGTTGACCACCATGTCGTTCGATCGTCATCCGGCAAATGGCGAGGCCTAATCCCATTCCCCCCCGCTTAGAGGTGACAAATGGATCAAATATGGTTCGCAGTTTTTCCGCGTCAATTCCCACGCCTAAATCTTCGATCGCCACAGAAATTGTGTCGTCTTCATTGCGCGCAGTTCTCACCTGCAAAGTCCGGTGCCCATCGATAATGGCGTCCATAGCATCGATCGCGTTATGGACGAGGTTTAGGATAACTTCCTGCATTTGACCGCCATGACCCATGACGAGCGGCAACCCGGCCGAAAGCTCAGTGCGAGTCGTGACGCCGTGTTCTTCCAGCTCGGCCCGTAGAATACGCAGCGTTTCGAGGACAATTTCGTTGACATCGATCGCCTGATGCTCGGCGTCGGCGCTGCCGAAAAGGATGCGGATGTTGTCGAATACTTGGCTGGCGCGATGGCTCTCGCTGACGATCATGGTAAGGTTCGAACGCACCTTCTCGACATCGATTGACGTGCGTGCGAGGAGCCGCAGCGCCGTGTCGCCTCGCGTCGCAATAGCCCCTAACGGTTGCCTCACCTCATGCGAAATCGAGGCCGCCATCGCTTCCAGCTTAGTCAGCTTATTATCTCGTTCGCTTTCTAGCATCGCATTGGTGTAAGCGAGACTGGCATAGAGCTTCGTCATCTCGGCAAGTAGCACGACCATCACGACGGTGGCCGTCATGAGCTGATAAAAACGACCAGCATACCATGAAAGGGTGTAGCGATCGCCACTCAAGACAGATGCTAAGGCAACCTCGATCAAAAGCGCACAGAGAGCAACCATTAGCCATTCATCAAGCAGGGTCCGCCGGCGTACCCAAAGCAAGCACAAAGCAACACCGCCGAGCGCCAGAATTACGACACCTCCAATTATTCTGCGAAAGAGACTGAGTGGGTGTACGTCCACAAACGTTACGGGTAGGACGTCGTGATGCTGGGTCACGAACCAGAACATTCCGACCACAACGGCGACCGTAGCCGCGACGCTCAGGCCGATCGCAAACCGCGTCGAGCGGGCGCTCACCTCACTATCCGTGCGCTTAAGCAGCGTATACCCGATGATGGCGAGTGGTAGTCCTGAATGCCAAAGCCAATATAGCCAGACGGCGGATTGAATACCGGAGCCAAATAGCCCGCTGTCGGAGAATGCCCCCGGGAAGGCCAAGGCATGCGCAACGACAATTAGGGACGAAAACACGTAACTATTCGCGATTATTAACAGCGCCCATTGACGTAGGATTGAGAATTGACCAAACAAAAGAACTGCCGTCACACTGTCACTGACAAATAATGCCGCCGCGAGAGAACGCACGAACGCGCGAATCTCTGGAAGTTTAATGGTAGCGAATGGCCATGTGGCGGCGAGTATAACGAGTAGGGCAAGCACAAAAATATGCGCCATTCTTCGTTGACGCATGGTCGGCGGGATGGTGGCGAGGAGCTGCAGTTCGTCGCGCGGTCGCGGCGCCAACGGTTTTGCAGTGCTTTCCGTCATGGGAATGAGGCTTCCTATCCCGATGGCGAAATTGAATGCTCCTTGTCCTACAATGCGTAATCCATAACGGTTTGACAAGGCGGACTGGGGTCACGTCACGGCGGCCTTTGAGATCGCGGCGACTACCGGGCCTTCAGGGCTTTATCGAGACAGTCAATCAGGGCATTTGATTGAAATGGCTTCTTGAGCACGCATACTGCACCCGCGGCCACAGCTTTTGCCTCTAGCCCCGGCTCCGCCCGCGCGGTGATCATGATGACAGGCAACTCGGAGCCGCGGGATGTAAGCAGCCGCTTGAGATCAAATCCACTCATACCAGACATGTGAATGTCGGTGATGGCGCAATCGCAAAAGCTTTCCCCGTTCTTGGCGACAAACTCTTCAGCGGAGGCAAATCCGCGCGCGCCGTAACCTAACGAACTAAGCGATTTAACGAGGGCCGTTCGGAATGGTTCGTCATCGTCGATGACCGCGACCAGAAGCTCTTTTGACACGCGTTGTCCTTTCCCTCGGCTACGGACGGCCAAGCGTGACCTCTACTATTAGCGTGTCGGGAAAACGTTAGGTATTATACACCAGTGTTATAATCGGCATCATAAGATCTTGGGCTTGACCACGTCGGCCATCCGGACGAGGTCGGCCAGGGTTCGCGCCTCCATCTTTCTCATCGCCGCGCCGCGGTGTATTTTCACCGTGATCTCGCTTATTCCCAGATCACCGGCGACCTGTTTGTTCATCTTACCGGCGGCCACCATCAGCATCACTTGCTGTTCCCGGGCAGACAGCGTTTCGAACCGCTGCTGGATTCGCGAAACCTCGCCGTCGACCGATCGTCGGTGTCGATCGCGTTCGATAGCCGCCATCACAGCGTCAAGCATGTCCTGATCGCGAAATGGTTTGGAAAGAAAATCCACCGCGCCACTCTTCATGGCGCGGACCGACATGGGAATGTCCCCAAAACCGGTTATCATCACAACGGGAAGCCGAACGCCGATCCGGATTAGTTGTGCCTGAAAGTCTAGGCCATTCATATCGGGCAAGCGGATGTCGATAACGATGCATCCGGGCTGGTCCGCAAGGCTCGTCGCCAGAAAATCGCGGGCTGCCGCGTAAGTCCGGGTACCAAGTCCCACCGTTTCAAACAGGCCCTCCAACGCGCTCCGCATCGCCGGGTCGTCGTCAATGATGTGCACGACGGCGCTCTTACCAATCTGACACGGCATGGTGTGCCTTCGGTAATATTGGCGAGTTTAGCACGGTGAATCTGCCGTGAGAATCAAACCAAGGTATGAGACGGCTGATCCCTTAACCCGACGTAGGCAGTGACCGCTTTGAGAGCGAAAGGAGGCAAGCCTAGGAACTGACAAATTCCTTGTCACCTCCGAAAGCAGCCGCAGTCGTTGCGACAGCGGATTTACACCCGTCAAACCTAGGTATGGGTGTCCGCAAACGAACACATTATCGTACTAGCCAACCGTTTGATGGAACGGCAGCGAGAGTGGGCGGCATAACGGACCGTGCAGTTCAACTTCTTCCTGCCTAGGAGAATGATCATGTCCGATATGCTTTCGTCACACGCAGGGCGTCCCGTTCTGGCAGCGGCCGCGGCCGCAGGTGCCGCAAGCGTGCTTCGCACCCAAGCAGCAGCAGCTTCTGATCCCAAAGCGATCCGCTCCTTCCGCTTCACTGCTTCGCAAGAGGCGCTCGACGATTTGCGAAGGCGTATTAACGCAACAAAGTGGCCTGAACGAGAAACGGTTACAGATGCTTCCCAGGGAGTCCAGCTCGCGACGATCCAGGCGCTCGCGCGCTATTGGGGGACGGAATACGACTGGCGTAAGGTGGAGGCGAAACTAAGTGCACTGCCGCAGTTCATCACCGAGATCGATGGGCTGGATATTCATTTCATTCATGTCCGTTCAAAACACGAAAATGCGTTGCCGCTGATCGTCACGCACGGATGGCCCGGATCCATCATCGAGCAGATGAAGATCATCGATCCGCTGACCAATCCCACGGCGCACGGTGCCAGCGCATCGGATGCCTTCGATCTGGTGATACCGTCAATGCCAGGCTACGGATATTCAGGCAAACCGGCTACAACCGGGTGGGATGTTGCTCACATTGCCCGCGCCTGGGTCGTGCTGATGAAGCGCCTCGGGTACAAGAAATTCGCAGCGCAAGGCGGCGACTGGGGCGCGGTCATCACCGAACAAATGGGCGTGCAGGCGCCTCCGGAATTGCTCGGCATTCACACCAACATGCCTGGCATCTTTCCGGCCGACATCGACCAGGCGGCTGCGTCCGGAGCGCCGGCGCCATCGGGTCTCTCAGCCGATGAGAAGGTCGCCTACGAGCGTTTGCAGTTCGTCTATCAGAAGGGGATCGCCTACGGGTACCAGATGGGGCTGCGGCCGCAAACGTTGTACGGAATCGCGGACTCACCCGTCGGCCTGGCGGCTTATTTCCTTGATCACGACGCGCGGAGCTATGAGCTGATCTCGCGCGTCTTTAAAGGACAATCCGAAGGCCTTTCGCGCGACGACGTCCTCGACAACATCACGATCACGTGGTTGACGAACACCGCGCTTTCTGGCGCCCGTCTCTATTGGGAGATTTGGGGCAAACTCGGGTATTTCAATGCCAAAGGGGTCTCCATCCCGGTTGCTGTGAGCGTCTTTCCTGACGAGCTATACCCGGCGCCGAAGAGTTGGACAGAGCGGGCGTTTCCTAAACTCATCCATTACAACAAAGTCGCCAAAGGCGGCCATTTTGCGGCTTGGGAACAGCCGAAGCTCTTTTCAGAAGAGGTTCGCGCGGGCTTCAGGTCGCTTCGGAAATAATCGGTCAGGAAATGTCGGCGCGCTCTCCAAGGGCGCGCCGGCTCGTTCAGTTTCGAGCGCAACACCAGCCGGCATCAATTGGTCACAACCAGGCGGAAACGCCAACGTTTGCCGCCAATATTGAGCGGAATGCGCTCAGAAATTGACTTTTCGCAAATCGCGACAATCCGAGCACCGCATGAGGGACTGTATGAATACCCCAATAACCAATAAAGGCATCACAGCACTGCTAGTGATCGATCCGTATAACGATTTCATTTCCGAAGGCGGCAAGCTCTGGCCCCGCGTCAAGGCTGTGGCCGAAGGAAACAACTGCGTTCCCAACATGCTCGAGGTTCTGAACGTCGCACGCAGGGCGAAGCTGCCGATTTTCTTTGCAATGCATCATCGATACCGTCCTGGCGACTACGGGACCTGGAAGTACATTGCGCCCATACAAAAGGCAGCGTGGACGCGAAAAACATTTGAGTATGGCACGTGGGGTGGCGAGTTTCGGGCCGAGTTCGCGCCAGAGCCTGGCGAAATTGTCGTCCAGGAGCATTGGTGCTCCAGCGGCTTCGCCAACACCGATTTAGATTTACAGCTTAAAAGACACGGCATCCATAAGCTCATCGTGATCGGGCTCATAGCCCATACTTGCATCGAAGCAACCGTTCGATACGGCGCTGAGCTCGGCTATGATGTCACCGTGGTGAAAGATGCGACGGCAGATTATTCCGATGAGATGATGCACGCCGCGCTCGACATCAACATCTCGAATTACGCCAGCGCCGTTGTGACCACGAATGAGATCATCGATTTGATGTCTTCCGCCCACGCCTCGGAACTCGGCGACCGTGTCCCGAGGTCAGCTTGAACGCAAAGCTGATCCGCCAATCGACGTAGGAGATGCGCCATGCCTGAACCTTCGCAATTCAACATCGACCGCACCGATCCGGGCCGGTGGACTATCACCTTCAGCAACCCGCCGATCAACATGTTTGTGCCCCCAACGATCGTCGAATTGGGAGCGCTAATGGCCGAACTCGAGGCGGACCCGACCGTAAAGGTCGTAATGTTCCAGTCGGCGAACCCCGAGTTTTTCGTTGCCCATCTCGACGTAGCCAAGGCAGCTGAACGGCCGGAGGTGCTGGGCCTTTGGCGCGATTTTGTGCTGCGCCTCTCGTCCACGCCAGTCGTGAGCATCGCTAAGATTCGCGGCCGCACGCGCGGCATCGGTAACGAGTTCGTGCTAGCCTGCGATATGCGCTTCGCCAGCCGGCAGAGCGCTCTATTCGGTAATCCCGAGATCGGCGTCGGACTGGTCCCAGGCGGCGGAGCGCTGGAGTGGCTCCCGCGCGTGGTCGGCCGCTCGCGGGCACTTGAGATCGTGCTCAGTGGCGACGATTTCGATGCTGATATCGCCGAGCGCTATGGCTGGGTGAACCGCACGCTGGACGATGCCAACCTCGACTCGTTTGTCGATGCGCTCGTCGGGCGTCTGGCCTCGTTTGACCGTGAAACGCTGTCGGCCGCGAAGGCCCAGCTCAATCGGTTCGGGACGCCGACGGCTGCCGAGCTTCAGTCGAGCAGCGACCTCTTCTTCCCACTACTGGCGTTGCCAGGTGCGCAGTCGCGCCGCGCCAAGGTCGGCAGTCTCGGTTACGGCGTTCCGAGCGACTTCGAATTGAACTTCGGCCGGTACCTCCCTGCGTTCGGGCTCGCGGGCAGCGATGACAGGGATACGCAGCCCTAGTCTGCAGCGCGGAGGTGATGGCAATGAGGCTTCAAGAGGAGGGAAAGGCGGAATGGCAGGCCGAAGGGTGATGGTATATTACGCGTGGAGTTGGCCGGCAGAGGCCGAAGCGCCGCTCGAAGTCATTGAGAACCGATTTCCGACGCTCTTTGAGAGCCGACGATTGGTCTACCCTAGATTTGAAGCGCTTTCGGACCCTGCTCGCTTTGACCAAAGCATCGACGGCTTCTTGGATCATATCATGAAGCAAAACTTCGCCGCCTTTTTGGAACAGGTCGGCACGCAGACCGGTCGTCCGGTCGTCGAGATCGAGCGAGTGGACGGAGATTGGCGCGCGAACTGAGCTAGATGCGGCTCTTCTCGATGCGGCCGACACACTCATCGTCATCAGCTTGGACACGCTTCGCACCCGCCAAGATGCAACTGCCGCCGAAGTGCAGGCTGTTCGCCGGTTTCTCGCGCACCCGGACCATCTTGTCTTCATCTGTCCCCATCACGATGTCGGTGATGTTCCCGATCTCCAACATGACCAACGATTGGAACGGCAATTAGCGGCCTTCCTGCACCACGGAGATAAGTTAATTCCGCCCCAGCAGCGCCTCACCGGTTTCGCTCGCTCGCTTTTGGCAGGGCTCGGCGTGGCTGTGGAGAACCGCTTTGGGCTTCGCGCTGCTGCAGAGAGCGATGGATCCCCGGCTGCGATCGAGACCGAGAGCGCACTCGATCGTCTTCACTTGCTGCGAGGCGTTGATACCTTCAATGTTCATCCGCACTTGCCGCAATTCGAACGTCTCCAGGGTGCCGTCACCAAAATGGATGTCCTCGTTCGACAAAAGATTGATCTGGCAGCTCCACCCCATCCTTTCACCCACAATGGGCGCACAACATTCGATGCCCTGCTCCAATCGGGGCCTGGCATATTTGTCGGAAATTTGTGTGTGGGCGACGCCACTCTCTGGTTCTCGACAGCCGGCGGCGTCGACAGTCTGCGCCGGCTCTGGACCAATGTCGTGGAACGCCCGGACCTGTCCTAATGTTTGTAGTCGATATACGGCTCAAGGCGCCTGTTGACCCAGCATTGGCCTCATCGCATCCTGATGAAAGAACGGTCTATGAAATATATTTCAATCTTCGTGATCGCGGCCGCCGCGCTGGTAAGTATCAGTGGCACAATCACGCTCTCGGCTCGAGGCGCCGATGACGAAAGCTCTCCTGTCTTCGGAGGCAAAATGCCACCAGGATATCGCGACTGGAGGTTAGTCTCCGTGGCTCACGAAGAAGGCAACCTGAACGATTTGCGCGCCGTTCTGGGCAACGACATAGCGATCCAGGCCTATCGGGAAGGGAAACTTCCATTCCCAGACGGCACAATCATCGCCAGACTTGCGTGGAGTTACGCCCCGTCGGAGGAAAACAATAAAGTCTTTGGTCGCCCCCAATCATTCGTGGCTGGGCCCCCCACGAATGTTCAGTTTATGGTCAAAGACTCAAACAAGTACATGTCAACTGGAGGCTGGGGGTTCGCTCAATTTAACGACGGCAAACCTGCCGACGTCGCGGTGAAAGATTGTTTTTCCTGCCACGTGCCCGTGAAAACTCGCGACTTTGTCTTCACCCGTTATGCGCCATAAAAGCCACCGCTGACGAGGGTGATCGCGAAGTGGCACGCGACTCTCGACTACGCAACGTTTCGTGCTAGCGGCGGCTTAGAGACTTGGTACTTCCGCTCAGCTTCGACGGCTCCCTGATTTCAGGCGTTCTACGTCGGCTTCGGGTCACAGACGGACCTTTGACGATGTCCGTGTCATGTCCGTTTTGCCCCCGATAGCGACCGAATAGCGGACACGGTCTGAGGTCGGTTCAGGGCCATTACCGGACATTTCCATAGGCGTCGCGACATACCGCGACTAGGTTACTGGTCGTCGTCTTCGTCTAGCGTTTTGCCGCTTGATCGATTTACCAGATGCACGCGTGTGCAAGCCAGGCAAGTGACAGCCTCATGAGTGTTGCTTTTCTCCGCCGGCACTTCGTCGGCGAAGAATCCCTGAACCTTCAAATTCGTTACGGGGCATCGATAGATAAATGGTATCATTTTGTCCGAGTAATCAAACTTCGGCCTATCTTCAACGACGCTCGTTGCTCTGCCAAATCATCAAAAGGTTTTTGTTGTTCGTGCCGCATTTCCATTGACGTTTCCGTACGTTTTCTACGAGCCACGGGCATGATCATGGCGATGATTTATTGGATACGAAATTCTTTGACATCTGCATCAAACACGAGCAGTTCACCCGTGATTAAAGGAATGTCCAAGAGATCCCGATTACGCTCCAGTCTTTTTCGCGGAATGCCCTCAACAAGAATATGACTTTTCAGCACAGTGGACCAAACTGTCGGGAAGTCATTTCCCCTCCGTACCAGTTCGGTACACTGACGCGCGAGATCGTTTGCTCTTTCCTTCGACATTTTCACCCTCCCATTCCCCATGCCGCACGTTGGTGTTCCCGTTAGCGGCAAAGTGCGGCCTGATTTCTGCAGAACACTCGACGCGAAATCGAATCCCGAAACCGATGTCTTAGTCGTTTCGGAATCGAACACTGCAGTGTTTCAAGTAGGGATAGCGTTTGCATCGTCGCGCTCGCTAACGCTTGTGTCGATCCAGAGACTTGCAACAAACAATTATATGCGCAACAAGATGCGTTGGCGATTATTTTGTAAGATGCGGAGGATTATAAAAAACATTAGTTTTAATATTTTAGACTAGAGAACTCATGTTTAATCTCGAAATACATATTCGCGAACCCGTAGTTCTCTTATTCCAGTCGTGGAGCGAAGTCGGCCCTGCCCAAACGGTGCTGGAGACGAGTTGCACGTTAGCCAGAGCGCCGGATCTCAAAGTTCCGGGGTCCGTGCGCGCCACTTTCGGCAAGGTGATCGAATGAGCACTCCTACGTTGGAGGAGCCTGATGATCGAGCGCCGTATTGAAACTGGTATTGAGATTGATGCGCCCCCAAGCCGGGTGTGGACGCTATTGACGGATTTTGCTCGAATGCCAGCTTGGAACCCGTTTATCAAATCCATCTCAGGGAGTTTGGTGCAAGGCGCGCGACTATCGATTTACATTGCACCACCCGGCAAATCGGGGATGCGATTTAAGCCTACTGTTCTATCGGTTCGACCCGAGCGTGAGCTGCGGTGGTTGGGACACTTGCTCATCCCAGGAATTTTCGATGGTGAGCACTATTTTCTGCTGGAGCCCATCGGGGAGAGCCGAACGAGGTTAAGGCACGGCGAAAAATTCTCCGGCCTTCTCGTCGGTCTTTTGAGCGGCACACTTTCCGCGACAGAGGCAGGTTTCACAGCCATGAATACGGCTCTGAAGGAACAGGCCGAACAATACGACACGCGGAAAAGTGTTTCGACGTCCTAACGGCGGGAGGTGTCCTCGCGACGCTTAGGAAATAAGGGAGAGTGCAACTTCCGCTCAGGGTCTATCGCTTCACTTTAGCGATGTCCGAGTCATGTCCGCTTTCCACTGAATCGCGACCAAATCGCGGACGTGTAGGCACTTCGGTTTCGGGCCAATAAGCGACATTCCCAAGGAGGCGTTGGACAGCTACCGCCCGGGACAGAATGATCCCGATTTCGGTAAACTTGCCCGGTTGCCATCCCGGGAACGAGCCCATGCTGCAAAATCCGCTCACTGATACGATCAATGCACTTACGGATACTGGTTTTCCAAAACCCGCCTTTTGGCTTCTGCTGGTTGGCTGCGCGACGGCGGTCACACTTGTCTGGCGCAGCGAGCCGTCGCAACGCTCCATCCCGGATGCCGGCCGCTGCCTGCTCCGTGTCATCGTCGGCACGATGTGGTGGCAGCAGTCACTGTGGAAGGTACCCCCGCATTACGACTGGGGGCTGATACATTGGATGCAGGAGATGGTTGAGCACGGCTCAATCCAGTTGCAGAGCGACCTCGTCCGCGACATCGTGTTACCCAACATCGCGATATTCGGGCCACTGGTCTACGCGATCGAGGTCGCGATCGCCATTTCGCTGATCCTTGGATTGTTCACGCGTCTAGGTGCATTGCTCGGCGCCCTGATGGCGATCAATTTATGGCTTGGACTTTACAATGCACCCGGTGAATGGCCCTGGACCTACATGTTCCTGATCGTCATCCAGCTCATTTACATGATCGATCCTCCTGGCCGGAGCCTCGGGTTTGATGCACTTCTCTGGCGACGTAAAGAGACCCACGCGGGAGGATCCACTCTGCTCACCCTTGTCGCCTGAATAGCCGGTCACTTAAGACTGCGGGCGAGCGCTTCCAGCACGCGTAAAGCGTCACCTGCGCCCTGCGCTTCGCCCTTCTCGAAATCCTGACCGGAAAGGCCCATGGTATTGGTGACATGGGCAAGGCAAAGCACTTTGCGGCCCCGTTCGCGGGCAAACGTGTAGAGCGCGGCAGCTTCCATTTCGACTGCGAGAATACCCTTGGCGCGCGCCGCCGCGATTGCCTCGGCGGTTTCGCGGAACGGCGCGTCGGTCGTCCAGCTCGGACCGACATGTGCGGACACACCGGCCTCATGCAAAGCCCGCTTCGCCGCGTCTATCAGGTCGGGATTGGCCTCGGCGAAAACGCCAGGGGCAGCGTAATGATAACTCGTCCCTTCGTCGCGCAGCGCCCGATCGATGATAACGAAATAGGGCGGCGGACCTGCGGACACGATCTGACCAGCTGAGGTAACGCTGATCAGCAATTCGCATCCGCAAGCAAAAAGCTCTTCCGCGACTAACACCGCAAAGGGCGCGCCGACAACGCAGCCGACAATTCCGATGCCTCGCCCCGCCAGGGCGAAGTCGTAAAGAATGGTATGATAACAGGGCCATGTCTCGACGGGGTGGGCCTCGCCGCAGCCCTTGAGGTACCGCACGATGTCTCCGTCGGGATCGAGCACGCAGACGGGCGGCACATCGGTGGCGGCCAGCCCCTTCTGCCTCCGCGCTTCACGTAGGAGCGCTGCCGGTTCGAACACCGACGGTGCGCCCGGGTCCTTATGGTCGAGAATTGGGGCTGATGACATATACACTCCTAACGGTGGCGGAAGGCCAATATGACTGCGCTTGAAAGACGAGCTCACTGGCAGAACGTTTACCAGACCAAGGGCGAGCGCGAGGTCAGTTGGTTCCAAGAAATGCCAACGATTTCGCTCGACCTCATTCGAGCGACCGGAGTGGGCGCAGACGCGTCAATTATCGATATTGGAGGCGGTGAGTCTCGCCTTGTCGATGTCTTGATCGCCGAGCGGTTTCACTCGCTCAGTGTGCTTGACGTCTCCGAAAAGGCGTTGGCTACGTCGCGGGAAAGGCTTGGACCGGAAGCCGCCAACGTCGCATGGATTGCTGCAGATATAACCGAATGGCAGCCCGGGAAATGCTACGATCTTTGGCATGACAGGGCGGCGTTCCATTTCCTGACTGTGCCGGGCGACCGCGCAGCTTACGCCGGATGCGTACGAGCCGCGGTGGGTCCCGGCGGGCACGTTATCATCGGCACATTTGCGCCGGATGGCCCGGAGCGATGCAGCGGCCTACCTGTCATCCGCCATGATGCGGGTTCGATCGCAGAGGTGCTCGGCGCATCGTTCAAGCTTATTGAAAGCCGACGCCATGACCATGTGACACCGGGCGGTACCATGCAGCGGTTCCAGTTCAGCCGATTTCAAAGGCGAGTGAAATAACTGACGTCTGCTGATGGAATGGTCCGGCCGTGCTCCTGCCCCGCCAGCGATAGAAGCTGGCCAGGGGCGCGAAAGACGAGGAGCACGCCATGTCTCAGAACCCAAACGCCGTGATCGCCGTAGTTGGCATCGATATCGGAAAGAACTCGTTCCACATTGTTGGCCTGGATTGGCGCGGCGCGATCGTGCTGCGGCAGAAGTGGTCACGCGGCCAGGTGGACGCGCGATTGGCGAACATGCCGCCGTGCCTGGTTGGAATGGAAGCCTGCGTCGGCGCTCATCATCTTAGTCGCCGGCTTAAGGCACTTGGTCACGATGCTCGGCTGATGCCGGCGAGATACGTGCAGCCCTACTCGAAGAAACAGAAGAATGACTTCCGTGATGCGGAGGCGATCGCCGAAGCGGTGCAGCGGCCGACGATGAAGTTCGTGGCGACGAAGACCGCCGATCAGCTCGACCTGCAGGCCCTGCACCGGGTGCGGGAGCGGCTGGTCAGCCAGCGTACCGGCATCATCAATGAAATCCGTGCCTTCCTGTTGGAACGCGGCGTAGCGGTGCGGCAGGGGTTGCGCTTTTTGCGCTGAGGCGCTATTATCAATGCAATTTCTTTTGGTTAATAAGTTATTTCGGCCGCTCGATTTGGTATGGGCACATTGTGGCTTCTCAAAACTGAAACATCGTTTCAGAAGTTCAATTGGGAGAGCGCCGCCATGGGCAAATGAAGTCTTCTGCGCAAATGCGGAACGCGATTGACTGCCATATAGGACGCGAGCTCACGCAAAAGATACAACTCCTCTTTGGTTTCAATTCCGAAACCGGCGAACTCGCGCTGTCCATCGCGAAGATCGGCGTCAGACATCGTTGTTTCAAATAAGTCCGTCCAGATCGGCGTTCCGTTGGCTCCTTCATCAAAGAGCAGCTTTTTCCGGTCGCGGATCATAACCGGCAAGCGTTCCGGATAAAGATCATATAACGCACGGAGTGCCGCCTTTCCCGAGGGGTAGGCGCCTCCTTGTCCAATTAACGCTGAACGATCGAGCTTTCTTGCATAGGCTACCACCGACCGATCAAGGAAAGGCTCGCGCATCTCTAACTCAAACCGCATCGAGCAGCGATCAACTCGCTGAAGATTTGCTCTGTGCATCATTGCCAAGCATTGAATTTGAACAGCGTCGCCGAGCGCGTTGCTCTCCGCGAAGGCCTGCTCGAGGGGTTCATAGCCTGCGAATAGCTCGTCAGCGCCTTCGCCGCAAAGCGCCACACGAAATCCGTCCTTGTGCAAGCGCTCAGCAACTGCGTAATTGTATATGGAATGGCGGACAATCGCCGGCTCGAACGTCTCCACAACGCCGACCGCGGTCCTGACTAGGTCCAATGTCGTGGTCGCATCCAGATCAACATTGACCGCACGCAAGTCAAAATTTGTCTGATCAGCATATTGCGTTGCAAACGAGAGATCCGGCGATTCGGCGCCGCCGACAATGTACCCCGGCATGGAGGGTGCCAGTTGACGGGCATAATGGACGACAAGTGTGCTATCGATGCCACCACTGAATAATGCCGCCACCGGAAGGTCTTTCGGAATACGCTGATGGACTGCCTCCGACAAAAATCGGTCTAGTTCACGCGCTGAACTTACTTGCAATCTGGCCGACGTAGGCAAGTCGTAATACGGCTCGCAAGATTCGTCGGTCATCATGTGTCCCGGCGGGACAAACCAAACCTCGCAATCGTCTGTCGCCTCCAAAAGCGGCCGGATTTCGGAACAGAAGAGGAAGCTGCTAGCCGATTGAATAAAGTAAAGTGGTTTAACCCCGAATGGATCCCGCGCCGCAAGAAACTCGCCGGTCGCCGTGTTCACTGCGACAAAGGCGAACATTCCGCTAAGCTCCCGGACACCTGCCGGTCCCCAGGCGCTGATCACATTCGCGATAACCTCCGTATCGCACTCCGTACGAAAAGGAATGCCGATGCCTTCCAACCGCCGCCGCAATGCAACGTGATTATAAATTTCACCGTTAAATGACACGAGAAACTTTCCGTCGAAAGATGCCTGAGGCTGCACACCATGGCATGGATCAACGATGCGCAAGCGGCGCGTACACATGGCGGTTCTGCTGCCGAGCGCACGAAGCGGATCGGTAACGTCGCCTCTATGCAGAACTCCGCCGATTAGATGCCGGACAGCCGCTTCGGCACCATCCCAATCGATGGCAACCGCGATACCGCACAATTTCGCCCCCTGTGCAATCACGCCAATGAATGATTCGAATTAGGCCAAGATCACTCCCCTTACGAATTACGGACTCGGATCGAGATAGAAGAGTTTCACCGATTCGGGCGCGTAGGCCGCCTGATGTTCACCTTCGGATTTTGCGGGTTCTGAAAAGCGGTCCGCAGCCACCAAGAAAACACGGCCGGTCTTGGGATTGATTGACATGGTCCGGGCCCCGGGCTTGGTCGCAACCGTCTCGGCGGAAACAAAATGGTCGGCCGACAGTTCTTTGATCACCGAAAGAGTGCCGTCACCGTTGGAGCTAAACGCGAGCTTGCGGACAGGATCGAATGCCGCCCCATCGCTGTGCGCGCCGATCGGAAGAGTATCGATGACGGCGCCTGTATCGATATTCATAACGACCAGAACCTTGTTGGAGCAGGTCGAAAAGAGACGCCTCGTCAATCTGTCGATTGCGATCCCGTGCGGCGTCTGACAGGTCGGCATCGGCCAGCGAGCAATGACGCTATTGGTTTTGGCATCGATTGCGACGATTTGATTGGTCTGCTCTCCATTGACGTAGATTTGACCTCTGCCATCTGCAACGGCAGGCTCCAACTTCGAGCCAATTTCGATCGTCGCGACCGTCTTATCTTTAATCGGATCGATGACGGAGATAGATCCGCTGTCGCCATTGATGACGTAGATGTGCTTGGTCGTCGGCTCATAGAGGATGCCGTCAGCGTCAGGCGCAGTAACAATCGCCTTCGCTTGTCTCAGGTTCTTGAGGTTGAAGACGACTGCAAGCCCCGGATTTCCTTCGTCCGTAAACCCCTGATTTGTTTCCGCTGAGATCGCAATTCCGTGGGTTCCGCCGGGAAGATTGCCAATTTGCCCCATGACTTTGCCGCTGGGCTCATCGACAACTGTGACACGATCGCCGTGCGCGACGTAAACTCGTCTGTTTTCGGGACTGTATTCGACGAAATCCCAGCGGTTCGGACCAGGGAGGGCTATTTCTTTGGTGATCCGGTAGGGCGGTGCGGTTGCGCCCATATGAGGCTGCGGAGTCACCGGGGAGGCAATTACCAGAAAGGCCGTGATTGCGCGGGTCCGCAGCAAACCGCATCTTCCCGGCAGAAGGCTGCGGATTGATAGTCCAATTGACGGGCGATTCTTCACGACGCCACTGAACTTATCAACACCTCTCCTGGAAACAATGTCCGGCTCTATACGCTTTTGTAATATTCGAGGCGATGGATCGATCGTCTCGAAAGCTTTAGTGCTTCTCTTGGCGGTTAAAGGATTCGAGCTCTTAGCCTATGAACATTGGCTTGAAGGGGCAGGTTGCCCATCGTGCATGAGGCAGGGTATGGCTGCTCGCAGAGCCGCGAATAATGCCGAGAAGAAAGCGAGACTCGACAAGTCACTCGACGGGCAAATTATTTCGTTGTCGCTCCCGGGTGTCGTCCAGACCTTTGCGGCAATATGAAAACGAGTACGACGATAAGAACGAAGATCACCGCCGATGCCAGCGGGCGACTGAGCGCAAGGCCGCCATTTCCGGTTGGTTTGTCGAGAAAGTCTCCGACCGTGGCGCCGAGCGGTCGCGTTAGTATGAACGCTGCCCAGAACAAGAACACACGCGAGATGGTCGTCCAATAATACAGTGCTGCCAAAACGGCGAGTCCCGCACAGAAGACGAGAGCGCC
Organism: uncultured Alphaproteobacteria bacterium; assembly: GCA_963731805.1. Classification (GTDB taxonomy): domain Bacteria; phylum Pseudomonadota; class Alphaproteobacteria; order Rhizobiales; family Xanthobacteraceae; genus BOG-931. The sequence continues at coordinate 4,993 of CAVSWY010000010.1, read as the reverse complement.
TCCAGCATACCCCAATCCACTCGTGTCCGCTACCCAATCGCCGAGCGCGGTGCCAAGTGTCTGTGAAAACGTGATCGTCACCCAATAAAAGATTTCCACTTTCGGCGTCGTAACGGTCTGAACGTTGATCGAGCCGAGGGTGAGGTACCAAACTACGAGCGATGACAAAACGCACGCCAGTAAAATCGACGAGCCTCCCGAATAGCCGACGCCCAGTGAGCGATCAAAATAATCAGCCAGTACCGTGCCGACTGTTGTGGAGGCGACGATGGCGAGCCAGTAAACCGAAGGACTGAACCTTTTTACAAGGGTTTGAGCGAATACGGCCGCAACGAACAAGGCACCAAATATCCCGGTGCCGATCATATAACCGCCGTTGTGAGGATGTACGTCGGCGTGCAGCCAGGACATCGTCACGGCGTCGCCCCCCGTTTCGCCGAGCGTCGTGGCGAGAATCTTGATGATCCAGAAGCCAAGGGTAACCTCGGGGACTTTGCTGAGGAGTTTGTCGTCGTCCTTCATACATGCTCTTATGAATGCTTTGGCGTCGCCAGTGTTCGGCGACCGAACACCAGCGACTCTTGCACCGCGCGATAAAGCGTGCGGGCTACGCGAAGGAAGGAGCAGACGCTATATCTTTTTCCAATGTTGCCGCATTTTGAGGTTTGGCCCTATCTCACCTACGCCTTTCAAATCGCAGGGAGCGATCTGCGAACTTCCGTTTTTGTCGGCCGTCGCGAACCGCATAACAATTTGCAGCCCGGGCTCGGCGTCGCGAGCTTGCAACGCGATACCGTGCAGATCGGCCACCGCTTTGACCAGGCCGAGCCCAAGTCCACTGCCCGGCGTCGAGCGGCTTTGCTCCAACCGGTAGAAACGTTGGAAAATACGTTCGTGTTCTTCGGCAGGCATACCCGGGCCATTGTCGGTCACTGTAGCGACGATGCGCTCGCGATCGCTACCAAGTGAGACCTCAATGCGCGTGTCGGGAGGCGTATGCCGAATGGCGTTCTCCACCAGATTCGCGACCATTTGCGTGAGCAACTCGCGATCGCCCAGGAGGCGGATCGAAGGCTTGATCTTAGCCTCAAGTCGCTTACCAGCGTCCTCTGCGGCCGGCGCAAACGCCTCAGCAACATCGGTAAAGGCAGCGCTGAGATCGAACTCACGAAAGCCTGAACGCCGCGTGCCGGCTTCGATCTGGGCGATCCGCAGCAGAGCTCCGAATATACCCAGTATCTCGTCGACTTGAGCAATGGCCTCATTGATAGACACGTCTCGCTTTTTGCCCGGTTCCACGCGTGTTTGCATTGCTTCCAGCCGGTGACGCAGCCGCGCCAATGGTGTCTTCAAGTCGTGCGCAATATCGTTGGAGACCTGCCGCAGGCTCTCCATCAGTTCGGTGATGCGATCGAGCATTCGATTCAACGTGTGCGACAGACGATCAAAATCGTCATTGGTGCCGCGCACCGGCACACGCTGCTCGAGATCGCCGGCGATGATCGCCTCCGCTGTGCGCCGAATCGTCTCGACACGCTTGAGCAAAGCCACGCTAAGCGCGATACCGCCGATACTGCCGAGCACGATCACGGCGCCAAAGGCGGACGCGAAACCGTCAAAAATATATGCCACTGGTTCGTCGATTTGCTCGCGATCGGCCGCGACGGCGAGTTGCGTTCCTCCGGAGAGCGTGTCAACCAAGATGCGGCGATAGCTGATGTCACCGTCGGTTTCTTTGGTATTTACATTGGACCAGCCTAATCGGGTGGGCATGATCGGCAAATGGCCCGCCAGTCGCACCCCGCTGGCGTCGAACACGAGGTAATCGAGCGGTCCCGCCGGCTGCGTACTCTCATGCGCTCGTACCTCGTCCTCCAGCTTGGCGAGGCCACCCGCCTGGAATGACGTTTTCAGCGCCGTCATTTCACCTGAGATACGCGCGTCCAACTGCCGGTTCAGCGCTGCGGCTGTGCCCAGATAGACAATCACCCCGAGAACCGCGACCGCAGTCGCAAACAGCACCACATAGAGCGCCGCCAAGCGAAACGTCGCGGTGCGCAGCACTCTAGGCAGTTGCACGGAGCGAATATCCGGCGCCGCGGACCGTGTGAATAAGCTCACGGGAGTATCCGCGGTCAATTTTACTGCGCAGTCGACTCATATGCGTCTCTACGATGTTAGTCTTGGGATCGAAATGGAAATCCCATACCTTTTCCAGCAACATAGTTCGAGTCACCACTCGACCGGCATTGCGCATCAGGCACTCGAGCAGTTTAAACTCGCGCGGCTGCAAGTCTATCGCCCGGTCACCGCGCGTCACGCTGCGCTCAAGGAGATCAATTTCGAGATCAGCCACGCGGAGCACAGTCTCGGCCACACTTGCGGGCGACCGGCGGCCCAAAGCGTTGACGCGAGCCTGCAATTCGGCGAGCGCAAAGGGCTTGGTCAGATAGTCGTCGCCGCCGCCATTAAGTCCTTCGACCCGGTCATCAATGCCGCCGAGATTGGTAAGAAATAGCACCGGAGTTTCTACGCCGTTGCCGCGCAGCGTCTTGACCAACGACAATCCGTCGAGACCAGGGAGCATGCGGTCGACAATCGCGACTTCGTAGCCACCGCACCCGGCGAGCAACAGGCCATCGCGGCCAGTGTCGGCATAGTCGACGATGTGGCCGTGCTCGCTCAGGCCGCCGATAATATAAGCGGCCGTTTCGCTATCATCTTCGATGACCAGCACCTTCATTGGCTCGGACCTTCAGAGTTGTACTCTAGAGACTACGTCGAGCCGGTATTTCCCGGCATTGCTGGGATTATACAAATTCCCAATCGTGGCTGCGGCGCTTGTCCGATACAGGACGCCGGCTCGATTACGCTTTCGAGGCCAAAGGCCACCAGCACAAGGCTTCCAGCTGTCCCCCGGCCCCGAACGAAACGACGGCTTCAACCGTCATCCACCCGATTGTCAGCCATTCAAAGCCCGAATGCCTCACGAATGAGCCGTAGCCGGTCGGATTGCGGCGGCAAGAGAAGTGGTGGGGGCACAAGAGTCTGCCATGCGCGAAGGATATCTCAATAAACTCCCGATGTCTGCTGCGGGTCATTTTCGACCGATTGGCGATGTCCGAGTCATGTCCGCTTTTCACCCGATTGCGACCCAAATTGCTGACGCACTTCGGTTTCGGAGCCGAGCGCTAACTGTCATCGAGTTGTGGTAGACCTCGCCGCCATGACCACACGAGACAGCGAATTCAGCCTCGAACTCAGTCGCCGCAAACTACTTGCCGCCGCGGGCATTGGCAGCGGCGCGCTGTTGGCGCCGCATATCATGGGAATTACGGGAGCCGTAGCCGCACCCGAGCTAAGCGGAGCGCCCGATCCGGTGCAGACGCCGCCTGTTGCCGGACTCCACCTGCAGTTCGGCGTCGATGCATCATCGGAAATGGTAGTTTCATGGCACACACTGCAGCCCGTTCGCCGTGCCCGAGTCTTGCTGGGGCTTCTCGACGGCAAGCTTGAGCAGACCGCCGAGGCTCAGGAGGCGACCTACACCGACGCCAAATCCGGGCAAGTCGTTCACGTCTATCATGCTAAACTTGACCGACTGCAGGCCTACACCGCCTATCTGTATGGTGCGTTGCACGAGGGCGCCGAGCCGGAGTTTGGCACCTTCCGCACCGCGCCACGGGGGCGGAGCCCGCTCACGTTCACCAGCTTCGGTGATCAGGGCACGCCAACCCTGGGCAAGCGGTACGTGCCGCCCGTGGGCGTGACCATACCAAACCCTCCCTACGTGAACGACAACCTCGGCTCGCCTGCGGCAGGCGATACGACGCTTGGCGTCGAGCGGCTGCGCCCTTTGTTCCATCTGCTCAATGGGGATCTGTGTTACGCCAATCTCGCGGACGATCGGGTGCGCACCTGGTGGGATTTCTGGGAGAACAATAGCCGCAGCGCCCGCAACCGCCCTTGGATGCCGGCGGCCGGCAACCACGAGAACGAGATCGGCAATGGTCCGATCGGCTATCGAGCCTATCAGACCTACTTCTCGCTGCCGCCGGCGACCGACCAGACCGATCTGACGCGTGGGCTTTGGTATGCTTTCACCGCCGGCTCGCTGCGGGTGATCAGCATCGCCAACGACGACGTCGTCTACCAGGACGGCGGCAATTCCTATGTGCGGGGATATTCCAAGGGCGCGCAAAAGGCTTGGCTTGAAAAGGAGCTGGCTGCCGCCCGCGGCGATAGCGATATCGATTGGATCGTCGTGTGCATGCACCAGGTCGCAATTTCAACGGTCGACAAGTTCAATGGCGCGGACCTCGGCATCCGCCAGGAGTGGATCCCGTTGTTCGACAAGTATGGCGTCGATCTCGTGGTGTGCGGACACGAGCACCACTACGAGCGCTCACACCCGATCCGCGGTTGGCAGTCAAACGCCACTTTGACACCCCTTCCTGCGGCAACCGCTACCGACGTGATCGACACCACCAAAGGAACAGTGCACATGGTCATCGGCGGCGGCGGAACATCCGTGCCGTCGAACCAGCTGTTCTTCAATCCGCCGGCGTGCCGGGTCATCACCGCAGTCGGTGCACCAGATCCGGCGACCGGCAAGCGGCCGCCAATTTACGTGAAAGAGGAGGCGCCATGGTCGGCTGTGCGCAACGCGGCGCATTCTTATGGCTTCGCCGCCTTCGAGCTTGATCCGGGAACGCGACCCGGCGGGTTCACCACCATCAAGGTTACCTACTACGACGTCGTGGGACCAGACGGCGCCTTGGCTCCGTTCGAATCCTTTATGCTCCGGCGGCCGCGCCGCGACCAAGCGTGAGATCACCCCGGCCTGACCAATGACGGAAAGGCCCGCACACCGATCGAATTTCGGAAATCACGTGCCACGACCACGGCGGTCTGCGGACTATGTCAGCTTTCTGTCTGGTTTTGCCGGTAACGGACATTGAGCGATTGCCTTCGCCTCGGCACTCGCGGGTGG
>CAVSWY010000009.1:0-714545 GCA_963731805.1 uncultured Alphaproteobacteria bacterium | reverse complement strand
CGCACTGTCCGTTTTTCTTTAACCGGCGACACAAGGAGGCAGTCGATTTTCCGCGCACCAGTGTATGCCAATAGCACGAGACTGTTCGTACACTCATGGGAATACGGACAGTTTTCGGATTACCTGACTATCGCGAACTTTCAATCGCACAATCGGAGCTGCAGACGTCGGCGCTTACTTACCATTCGCGACAAGCTACCGCCTGGACGCTCAGTTGTAGCCTCGCCTGCCTTCGATTGCCTCCACGTAGCGAGCCACAGATCTTTCCAATACGGCTTTTCCGTCCTTCGCAATGACCCGGTCGAAGTAATGACCATAGATCGTGTCGAACGCGAACGGCTCAAGCGCCACGCCGATGTGTTCGACCGTTCGTGCCGATAACGGAATGAAATTCGGATAGCTCCGCATGAACGATAGCCACTTGCGATCTGTCGTGACGGTGAGGATATCGCCAGCACAAACGATGCCGCGTCCGCCTGCTCCACCCGCCCAATGCAACACGGTGCCTCCTTCAAAATGGCCGCCGCAACGAATAAGCGTGACGCCATCCCAAAGCTTTTTTGTCTCGCCGTCCCATAGCTCGATAGCGGGATCGTTCCGCATGATCCATTGCTTGTCGGCTGCGTGGAGGTGAATACGCGCCGTGAAAGCACGCGCCCATTCCACCATTGTCGTGTAGAAATGCGGGTGCGAGATGGCGATTGCATCGATGCCGCCGAGGCCTTCGATCATCGTCACCGTCGCGTCGTCTAGCGTGGCGATGCAGTCCCACAGGATATTGCCGTTCTCCGTGCGCAGGAGCAAAGCGCGCTGGCCGATAGCGAATGCAGGCGTCGAGCCGATGCCGATGATGCCTGTCTCGTATTCGCGGAAGGTGTTGCTGTGGGTCTGCCGTAACGCTTCGAGGGAGGTCCAGGTTTGCCCGCGCGGCGGGACGTATTGGCGCTCCTCTTCGCAGATGACGCAATGAGCGGGGACCTGCGCGCTCTCGGCATATTGCGTGCCGCATGCCGCACAGATGGAGAGGGGCATCACTTCAATTCCTTGGCGGGCGTTCGGGAAATCACCATGTGAAAATAGCCTTCCTGGAGGGAAAAAGTCGTTAGATTGGCAGCATGAAAAATCGATTTCGTCAGCAAAATCAACGGGCGTCACTATAAGGCATACCGGTTTTTCCAGTTTTGGAACTTTTCCTTTCAGCGCGCGCTTGATCTATCTCTTCCAACACGGGTCTTTGTCGAAATTCCCCTTGATAGTCAGGCAGGGGGCGCTTTCCACCGATATGCTTTGCACGAAACCCGCCGATGTTGCGAGAGAAGACAGGCGCGTAACGGCCACCGCGCCGGATCACCGCTTTGTAATAGCGCCAATCGTCCGGGTGCCTAAATCGGCAATGGACCATCAAGTGGCAGGTGAAGCACAGGTGGAACTGATCGGTTTTGCCGGCGGCAAATGGTTCGCTGTAATCCTCTGCATGCGCTTCGATGATCCCCTTATCCTGTCCGCAAGCGACGCACTGCACCGGGCGCGCAAGCACGCAAGTCTGCCATTGGCGATTTAGCCACGCTTGAGCTCGCCGACGGTCATTTTCTGAATATCCGTTGTAAGCGCGCATTCTCAGAAATGTTCCGGCTTCAATCCAGTTGTGTACTGAGACCCCCAACTGGCGCAGGCACTTTCGCTCTTTAAAAGTTAAATCGTCAACATCAATCCGCGACCGCCGGACGAATCTGACCCTCCGTCGAACAGCTTTCACTAAATCGAGGTTGAGTTAGGAAATTTGCGTCCACACGGTCCGGTGGCCGTTGATGATGCGCCAACCGTCAGCGGCGATCTCGACGGCCCGCCAGTCCCGATCGCATAGATCAAGGTAGATTCGACCATCTTGCCCAGCGACACGAACATAGATCAAGGTAGATTCGACCATCTTGCCCAGCGACACGAACATGGACGGTCCGCTCTGGTCCGCCAAAGTAGGCCCTCGCCTCGAGCACGCGGCGCGCGGATTGAAGCGCGTTGGAACTGGGCGCGCCCTGCTCCATTTCACAATACCTACGTGAAATTCGTTGCTCAAATCCCTTTGACCGAATGGGCCAAGTCTCTCGATGCCCATCCAACAGGTAGGAGAGTAAGATGACGGACGATAGGACGGACGGACCAGACTGCCGCCCATGACGTGCTGATCGTGGATCCCTACTTGGACGAGGCGGTGCTCACAGAGTTTGGTGGCGCGATTCCCTTGGGTGTGACACTCCGGCTGTTGTCCGATCACGCCAATCATAAACCCACGTTATCACCCGCGGCCGCTAGATGGGTGGCGGCGCAGTATGGTGTACAGCGCCCTCTTGCTGTTCGATTGGCTCCCGAGAAGGCGCTGCATGACCGTGTGATTTTGATAGATGGCACTAACGATTGGCTCCTCACACAATCGCTCAAAGACTTTGCGAAAAGATCCCCCGCGGAGATCGTGCGCGCAGATGATACAGCTGCATTGAAAATCGCCGCCTATGAAGCCATTTGGGCCGCTGCCGCGGTCGTCGTTTGACACAATAATGGACTAGCCAATGGCGGAGCAAATAAGGGTGGGCAGTGTTGTTCAACTAAAGTCCGGTGGACCGATCATGACGGTGAGGTGGACCGAGATCGGAACTAATGGGGCACCCTTCGTATGCTGCGATTGGTTCGTAGAGGATAAGCCGCCCTGGACAAAAGAAACCGGGACCTTTCCTATAACCTCGCTGAAGCTAATTAATGCAGGGTGAAATTCGTCACGTTGAATGAGGAGCGTTGCGTTGTCCCATCCGAACTGGCGGCCCCTGCCCCGGCCGCTGAAAATCCCATCCGTCATGACGCGGCGCACGCTACGGAGCTATTGACTATACCACCAAGCTTTCAATTGATCTGCAAATTTCTGAATGTCAGCGTTCGATTGCGTCCAAACGAGGTTTCGATAGTATCCATCGTACTGGAAATTATCGACCAGATAGAACCCAACGAACGCAACCGCCAGGATCATTATGGTGCCTTCCCGCATGGCTCGGCTCCGTCGATCATATTTGAGAAATTATAAGCCGATTCGCGCGGGGATTTGATGGCCAAACGCCGCTTCCCGCCGCCCTGGTCGATCGAGGAAACGCCCGCGTGCTTCATCGTCAAAGACGGCTTCGATCAATCATTGGCCTACGTATATTAAGAGGAGGAGCCCGGCCGGCGATCCGCAGCCAAGCTGCGCTGCAAAGAGGAGGCGCGGCGGATTGCGGCGAATATTGCAAAGCTGCCTGAACTACTGCGGCAAATCGACCGGGAACATCGTCAGAGTAGAAAAGTTTCGAAGTCGGCACGCTGGGCTTGGCAACGGCCGGCGTCGCCGTGGCCCCGAACTGTCACGCGCGTCCCCGACATCGTGCGGGGCCAACTATCGAAAATCTGTCACTCAAAGTTCGCAACCGCAGAGTAGCCCCGTATTTATCATCGCTACAGGAGCAGGAATGGCCCGTCCGACCGTGAGGGAGCAGTTCGCATTGACGGCTCGCTGTGAAAAGTGCGGCGGATATGCCTTCCTTGCCCGCTCCGCACCTGACGCCTTTAAGCGCGACGGCACGGAAATCTGGACTTACGAATGCTGCGACTGCGAACACGAGATGCAGCGTTCAGCGCCAGATTTAAATCTCACCCGAGATCGCTTCGGTAGACGGTGATACTGGCTGGCCTGCTAGGAAGGTCCCCCCTGGCGCCACGGCCCCGTACAGCCCTGGTCCTCTGACCCCGGCCGCGGCCAATTCTCCAACTCGATTTTTTATGTTTCAGTTCCTATTAAATCTACATGTTGCGTATGCGTAGCCGTAGTTTGACGGCCGTCGTTGAACCGTGTCTGCCTTTCCCTGCTAAACGGCCGCCCGCCGCGCCGAACTAAATTCACCAAATCAAGCAAGACGGCTTCCGCATCATCGCCCGACGCGACAGTGCTGGTGTACGGCTTATCCCGCAACGGGCATGACTTCACGGCGCGGTTTCCGCTCGCCGCTGCAGCGGTCACGACTCTCCCTAGCCGCTCGTTCCTGATCGACGGCGAGGCGATCGTCACCGACGACAAGGGCCTCGCAGTATTCGAGCTCATCTGCCGAGCGCGTCATGGGAGTGACGCGGTGCTGTGCGCCTTCGATCTGATTGAACTAGAAGGCGAAGATTTGCGGCGACGGCCGATCGAGGACCGCAAGCGCAAGCTGGCGAAGCTTGTTCCCACCCCGCATCCCGGCATAGTGCTCAATGAACATTACGAGGGCGACGGCGAGATCGTATTCCAGCACGCCTGCCGGCTCGGCTGCGAGGGCATCGTGTCCAAGCGCCTCGGCTCGCCGTATCGTTCTGGCCGAGCGGATTGTTGGGTAAAGGTCAAGAACCCGAAGGCGCCAGCGGTGAAGCGAGAGGCGCAAGAAGATTGGGGCCGATAATCGCACAAATAGCTCGCCCGCCGCGTAGCTACGCGGCGCGCGCCCTGTGGGCCAAATAGGCGATCGCGGCTTGCCGTGCATGTCCTTGGTCTGAGGATTCGTCGCGCGTCACTATGCCGTTGGCTCCGACAGAGAAGAGGTAGGTTTCGCCGGTTCGGCGACAGGTCACAAAAATGCACGGGTGCGTGTATTCCGTCACTTCGAACATTTGCCCATCCCATCTCTCGATTCCCGATGTTCACAATTCCGAACCGCAAAGATTAAGAATCTCCTTCACAACATCGGTCGCGCGCCGTTCCGCCCGCTTTGCTCAAACGCAAAGCCCCGTGCATTTTTCTTTACGACCGCATCTGAAACACAAAGCGTTGGTTAAAATCCGAACTGGGGTAAACACGGACGAGCGGCCGTCACCCTGGGTGGGCGGCGTTGTGTTTTCCGGTGCGAGTGTTAAGTGCGTGAAGAGCGTTGCGCTGTCCCGTCCGAACTGGTCGCGGCCCTGCCCCGGCCGTTGAAGATTCCGATTGTTATGACGCTAAAGACACTCGCCCACGCGCGCGAACTCATCGAGCGGCATCTGCTGGGCCGGGTGCCGGGAGCGGAATACATGGGCCGCGTCGCCAAATGCCTCGATGACGCTGCCCCCGGCGGCGAAATCGCCGGTGCCGTCGTCGCGCTGCAGATGGTGCTATCTCTTGACCGAGTGCCCTGCTTGCCTCAGGTGGCTGACTGCAACTAGGGTCCGGACTCAATTGATCCACCAAGTGAGGGCGGCTGCCAAGTGGATGGCAGGAAGATAAATGTCGGCTCGTTTGTCATAGCGCGTTGCGATGCGCCTGAAGTCCTTGAGTCGGCAGAACATGCGTTCGATGAGATTGCGCAGCTTGTAGGCCTTCGGATCGTAGGAATGCGGATGCTTGCGGGTCGGGTTTGGCGGGATGACAGCTTTGACCCGGCGTTCTGCAAGCCAGTCGCGCAGGCTTCTTGCGTCGTAGGCACGATCGGCCAGCAGGCGACGAGGCAACCGGGCGGTGGCCAAGAGTTCTTGGGCGCCAGCGAGATCGTGGCTGTTACCGGGTGTGATCAAGAATGAGGAGTGGCCGTCCCTGATCGTCAGTCAACGCATGGATTTTGGTCGTGCGGCCGCCGCGCGAGCGACCGATCGCGTGCTGGAAGGCCCCCCTTTTGCGCCCGCAGCCGAGCGATGCGCCTTGATGTGTGTGCTGTCGATCGACATCGTCCCCACCATGCCGGTCGACCCCGTCAGCGCGTAGAAAATATCGCTCCAGATGCCCTGTCGGCTCCAACGGTTGAAGCGATTGTAGACCGTCGTGTAGGGGCCGTAGTCCGTTGGGCAATCCCGCCAACGCGCGCCCGAGCGCAGCATGTGCATGATCCCGCTGATAACGCGCCGATCATCGACACGATGGGCTCCACGCCGACCCTGCGGCAAGAGGGGTTTAATCCGCTTCCACTGCGCATCATCCAGCCAATAGAGTTGCTTCCTCATCAAGGCCTCCTCAATTCGGAAACCTTGAATCACAACTCACACCGCGCTGGAATCCTTATTGAGTACAGACCCTAGGCCGCCTGTAGATCCACTGTCAGTTCGAACGCAGGGAAGTAGACGCTGCTTTCGAACTCATAGCCGCACATCTCACATGACCAAGAGTGCCGCACGCAGTGCTTGGAAAGATATTCAGACCATTCCGGCGCAATAATGTGAGCACCGCACTGCGCACACTGATTTGCCGTTTTCCGATTGACTGACATAGGACGCTCCCTCGACGTCCCCAACACCTCAAGCTGCATTAGGACTCTGGCAGATGAACGTATCAAGACAGAAATGCTGTCACATTTGCTGCTCTGCAATATGCAAAGTTCTGTAACGTGTCCGACACTTGCCGCTTCCCGGCGGCGGAAGAAGATTGGGGCCGGTAGCTAGTTAAAGGGGGTCACTCGTCCGCGCCGCCGTTTAACAGTATGTATTCGAGCGCAATCTGCCCCTCGGCTACCGGGAACAAAGCGTCACACTTCACGCAACTGAATTTGTTGTGCTGACCGCCGTCCGGAACATCTATCGTCACAATGACGTATTTTGCCCCGCAGCTTGGACAGGCAAAAGCGATCGGCTCTGATTTATTGGTAAGGCAACGTGCGGGCATGTGCGCGCAATAAACAAAAGACCGTCCACAGGTCTTGTTCATTTAGGCCAAAAAATTGAGGCTTTAGGCCATGGCCCCTCGCCGCTTCCCGCCGCCCCTAGGGTCTGTACTCAACAAGGATTCCAGCGCGGCGTGAGTTGTGATTTAAGGTTTCCGAATCGAGGAGGCCTTGATGAGGAAGCAACTCTATTGGCTGGATGATGCGCAGTGGAAGCGGATTAGGGTCTGTACTCAATAAGGATTCCAGCGCGGCGTGAGTTGTGATTCAAGGTTTCCGAATTGAGGAGGCCTTGATGAGGAAGCAACTCTATTGGCTGGATGATGCGCAGTGGAAGCGGATTAAACCCCTCTTGCCGCAGGGTCGGCGTGGAGCCCATCGTGTCGATGATCGGCGCGTTATCAGCGGGATCATGCACATGCTGCGCTCGGGCGCGCGTTGGCGGGATTGCCCAACGGACTACGGCCCCTACACGACGGTCTACAATCGCTTCAACCGTTGGAGCCGACAGGGCATCTGGAGCGATATTTTCTACGCGCTGACGGGGTCGACCGGCATGGTGGGGACGATGTCGATCGACAGCACACACATCAAGGCGCATCGCTCGGCTGCGGGCGCAAAAGGGGGGCCTTCCAGCACGCGATCGGTCGCTCGCGCGGCGGCCGCACGACCAAAATCCATGCGTTGACTGACGATCAGGGACGGCCACTCTCATTCTTGATCACACCCGGTAACAGCCACGATCTCGCTGGCGCCCAAGAACTCTTGGCCACCGCCCGGTTGCCTCGTCGCCTGCTGGCCGATCGCGCCTACGACGCAAGAAGCCTGCGCGACTGGCTCGCAGAACGCCGGGTCAAAGCTGTCATCCCGCCAAACCCGACCCGCAAGCATCCGCATTCCTACGATCCGAAGGCCTATAAGCTGCGTTGTCAGAGATTTAATTGGGGCCATCCTAATCGCCTAACACGCGCCGCGTATGCTCGATACGCATTTCGTCGGCGATGCTGATCCGCGACAGTCGGATCAGTTCGGCAAATGGCGCATGCGGCCGGCATGAGCGGCAGGACAGCGCCGGGATGAGACTGGTCACGGCCGCGTCGCGATGACGGTCGAGCTTGCGCAGGTCAATGCTGCATGTCGATCGGCAGGCCGGGCAGCGTACCCACAGATACCAATGGCGGGCAGTGATGGCAGCGCCAATCGTCGGCGAGAACAGCATCGGCATGCGCTTGGCCTGGCCCTCGTTCCAGGCGCCGATCAGCCGCTCGGCATCTTCAAGCAACTGGGCGTCGGTCGCGCGCCGGACGGCAGCCTCTTTGTCGGCGACCTGCCGGCGCTGATCCTCCATTTTGCGGCGGTTGAAGCCCATGGCCCAATCGTCGCCGCCGCGGGCCGCGAGTCAACGGCAAAGCTGCTAGCCAAAGACGAGGCACGGCGGATCGGCGGGTATATTGCTGAGCTCCCCGCGCTCCTAACCCGCGGGTGACACAAAAGCCATTGACCCAGATCAACGCGGCCTCTCGGGCATGGCTTATTTGAGAAATTGGCTCATCGTTACCAGGGGGTTACGACTGAGCTGCGGCCTTGCCCGAACCGATCCCTTTCCGGTTCCGGTCAAGGCCGCTTCAACGAATGCACAATCCTATCAGGGCGACTATGGCTGCATTTGTTTACCGCTGCCCCAATACCGGCCTAAACGTGCAGGGCTGGATTGCTGACGATCCCGAAAAGGGCGAAGGATTTTATGAGGCTGTGACTTGCACGGCTTGCACCACTGTCCACTTAGTCGATCCCAGAAATGGCAATGTGCTGGGCGCTGATCCTGAAGAGTGAGCCCTGCTATTCTACGGATGCACATAGTAAGGGCGAGCAGAAGACTGGCCTTTGAAGTCAGGAGGTCAAGCCCGCCTGCCACGCTCGGACAAGCCACCAAAACCTGTGAAAAGGCCACGGAAAACCCAGCATCGCCCGCCTCGCGCTGTTGCCGAACCACGCAAAGCACACCACGATCGAGCGCCGTAGCTCAACCGGATAGAGCGCCTGCTTATCTACATGTTGAGATCTGACAATCGCAGTATGGGCAGGAAGGTTGCGGGTTCAAGTCCCGCCGGTGCTCCGTCCACAAGGGAGCGGCCCCATGAGCCAGAATGAGTTGGTCGAAAACGCCTTCCGACAGATCGACACGTATATCAACGAAGTGTCGTCGCAGCCCCGCTCCGATGGGCAGCCGCTAAGCCCAAGCCAACGACTGCAAGCGTTGGGACAGCAAAAAGTCGGATCATTCACACCGCTGCTTGATTTTCAGAACGCTCAATCCGTACAGGAAAATATGACGCCACTATTGCCGAATGAGTTTTGAGTCGTTCCAGCGGCCATGGCCCCGGTCCAAAGCTCGGGCCGTTTTGTCAGTACCCAACATAGATGGCGTAAAACACAACACCAACAATGATGATCGTGATGACAATCGCAGCTGCGGAAGACCAGCCGCTATAAGAAGTATCATCCTCTAGGGCGAAGCGGTCTTCGCTATCTGAATTATCTTCCTCTTTGGGCGACCGTTGGTCGGTCATAGTTACGCCCTGGCTAACGCTGGCCACGACACGCGGTCACTGCGCGGCTATCGAGGCGCTGCCGCATGAGCATCCCCGGCTTGGCGCTGTCGCCGTTGGCCACATGAACGGCACGGACTTCGCAGCGATGCTTGAACGGGCAATCGAGCGCGCAGCAACAAAGGGCGCGAGACCAAGCAGATCGAAGGCAACGCTGTTGAACTCCTGACTGAATAAGTCAATTGCTGTCGTTGTCGAGGATAAATAAGGGGTTCGAAGGGTTCTGTGATCAAAAAGTCACGCTCACAAACAATGTCGCCGGCCGCTCTTGACGCCTAAGCTTTGCCACAAAAAAGAACCCCGAGCACTATACGCGCTCAGGGTCCCGTACTCGTTGCCTCAACTTCTAGCCGGGGCGGCTGGGTGTCCGGGGGACGGGGAGCCGCCTCGGTTGGCCTGTTCTTTTTAGTTATGTGGTGCGCTCGGCACCGCAACGCGGATCACGCGTTAGTGTTGTCCGCTCACAATTCTGCAAATTTGATATAGATCAAAGCGCGCAGCCTGTTTTTGGGATTGGCAGATAGCTAGGTTTGAGTGGGTTAAGGGGCAGTCAGTTAGGAAGGCTGTCATGTTTTCATACAAATTTGCCGCTGCCTGTTTTGGTGCGATAGTAGCTGCAGTAGCTGTCGTGTTGACTTATCCCTATCCTTTCGCTGAAACGAATGACGGACATTTTTCCAAAGCTGCAAAGCTTGATGTTTTGCCCAACCACCCTGGCGCTGAATGCCCGAAGATCGCATGGCCATATGGATGCGAGTGGCATCCAGCTTATTTGAACGGCCGCACTGGCTAGTCTTTCCAAAACCCCCTGAATCGATCCGGCGCTAAGGCAGCGTACCGCGTTGCGTTCTGGATATTCCGATGGCCGAGATAGGCTTGCAGCGACCGCGTATCGTGGCCAGCGTTGGCCAGCGCGTAACCGCAAGCATGGCGCAGCATATGCGCGTGAACCTTGATCCCCAGCTTCGCCGCGTGCCCAGCCCGTTCGACCATTCGCGAGAAGCCCGGAGCACTCAGCGGCGCACCACGCTCTGACACAAATACGAATGCTGACTTCACGCTCTCGCGTTGATGCCTGCGCAATGCCCGCAATTCCCGACCTGTCGGCGGATGCGTGGCAGGCGTGCCGTTCTTAACGCGGCGGACGTGAAGGGTTGCGCTAGCGAAATTGATTTGCTCCCAGCGAAGATCGCAAACCTCCGCCGCTCGCAGCCCATGGCGAAACGCTAGGAGCATCATCAGCGCGTCGCGATAGCCCTGCCTGTTACCCGTCGCTGCCTCGATTAGCCGCTCCACTTCATCCGCAGTCAGATGCTCCCGCGTGCGTAACTCAGCGTTCGGCCGTCGCACTGTTCGATTTTCAGTAGCTGGCGCAGCCAGCGCCAAGGATGAATTTGCCATTAGCTTCCGCTCCGTTCGATCTGAAACTGTTCAATGTTCAGTTGTTTTATGAACGAATGCGAATGCCTCCTCTCGGCCCGAACACTCCCTCAGCGTACCAGCGATCAACCATCGCCTTCGCCACTGGGAAGAGCTCGGCTTGATGCTCAGCTAGATACTGCTCCGCCTCGATGACAATGTCCCTGTGGGAGAACCGACTGAGCTTCAGCCCTTGTCGCTGCAACCGTAGCTTAATGGCTTTGATTGCTTCGCGATGTGCCAAGGTCACGACGGCATGGCCATTACTTGACGCTGGGCTTGGTTTGGAGCGGGGGTTTGGGGTAGTCTGTGATTAGCCTCGGCCATTTATCTCCTCCCGGAGGGTTGGTTGAGGTCAGAGCCTGCGTAGCCCCCAACGGCACGCAGGCTCGTTTTCATTCAAGCACTCATATCACGACGCGACCACCGCCGATAATTAAATCGAGCCGGGCGCAGTGTTTTTTTGTTTGTTGTTCGTTTGATCGACGATGTTTCGCTCGCGTCGAGCCACGGCGCGCATTGTTGCAGCATTGCTGCTCGCGCCAGGGGGCACCCCCAAAAAAAATACATCGGCTCGACGCGGCTCACTACTCCCTCGCAAAAATTGAGGGGAAATCCTCAAGTCGGAAAACAACAATTCAGCAGCGCTGAGCCGCGAGCGTTGATTGCAAAATATTAATCCGTCAGCCAGTTGCCGGTAATGTGTCGATGTTAGTTATGTGTCCGTTGTGACGCGCCTCTTGGCTCGGCAACGATTTTCAGCGCGACGGTCCGACATTATCGGACCAGCATTTCTCGAAACGAGTTACGTTCATGTTCGACGAAAGCACCAACAACTCCGTGCCATTAACACCGATGTGCCCAAGCTGAGTCCGAAATTCCGACGCGTCTCGGCGATTTTAGGCCAGAATATCTGCGTGTATGAAGTAGGTTCGGGGGTGTTTGTCTACGTCGTGCCAGTGCACTTAGGACCATCCTGGTCGTAGTTGAAGCGCATTTTGGAATCCAGATATAGATAAGATGATATTTTGGAAGAACATCGATATGCGAATTGGGATCGAACCCGCCACTGATCAAACGATCATAAAGCAATGCTGCCGTTTGATCGAAACGATCGCGGAAATTCTTAACATCCGAGCAAACTCCCTCAATAGTATATCTAAAGGAACGTAGGGACGGCGCGCCAAAATTCTGCACGTTGCCGCTCAAGCAGTTGGGACCGCCTCTCGTATAGCCGATTCTGATCAGCTTGAAAAAAAGCGAAAAACAGCCAACCGCTTTTTGAACGCCACACAGAGTTGCCACCCAATTGTCACCCAATCCCTTGGGAGCGAGCGGGATTGGGGAGGACGACCGAAGCGATGAAAGGCAAAACGGCCTGATCAAATCACACGAAACAGCACGCGAGGGCAGTTGGCTGGCTGGAGCTACCGGGGAATTATGCCGTCAGTGGCAACTTTTGCTCTTCGATCAGCTTCCCCTTTGCGTCGCACTCAACAGCGTAAGCCTCGACAAGCTTCGCGTCTGAATTCGAATGCATCATGGCGATTTTTCGCGCCCTGACCGCGCGATCGAGCCAGCGCTCCGAAGCCGTGATTGGTTTTCGCATCCGATTATAGAGAATCGTTAGATCATTCATCGTCGAAAGCTCTAACTCAAAACGAGCCTTGTCATCATGAGAAATTTGAAGGTTGATTATGACATTCCGTCATACCAACGAAGAGCCGATGCTATAGCTGCTCGCTGGTAGCTATCTGGTAGCTACAGGCTACGATAGCAGTCTCTGATTCATCATAACTGCGTGATTTTGTTGGCGCGCTCGGAGAGATTCGAACTCCCGACCCTCAGATTCGAAGTCTGATGCTCTATCCAGCTGAGCTACGAGCGCGGCGGGGCTAACAATAATCGGTTCCTCGCAAAAGTCACTGCGGAGTCGCCTCCGCGCAGGCGGGCGGGTCCATCGCGCCGGTAAAATTAATCAAAGTCTTGGGCAAGTTCCGAACGCATGGCTGGTCGGCCATGGCGGAATTTCGCCTTGGCCGCCGGAACGCCGCCGCCCAGCCCTTCGTTATCGGTCAGACCCAACGATGGAGGGAGACCCATCATGTCTGACCGGAACCCGGAGGACCCGCTCCGGACCGATCCCCAACTTGACCCGAATGTCCGGCCGCCAAGTGCCACGTGGGGGTGGGTTGCCGCAGCCATATTCGTAGTCGTGGTTTTGGCGGTGGCATTCGGCTACGGCCACAAGCCGGGACAGCTCGGAACCAATACCGCCTCCAACGATGCAACGCCCCCCGCGGTGACCCACATGGCTCCGCCGGCAACCGTTCCACCGCCGAGCACGGCTCTGGCACCCGGTACCCCGACGCCGCCGGTGATCGCGACGCCGGCTAATCCGGCGCCGACCAGCCCCGCCCAGCCGAACGCTGGCCATTAGGCGGTAGAAGACTGACGGTAGAAAATAAACGGCCCCGGTTTCTCACCGGGGCCGTTGCGCGTCGCTCAGACAGCACTAACCGCGCCGCCTATTCCTGGCCGGCGGACAAGACCAACGAATCGCGCGCCGATCTCGTGACCAAGCCGCCACACGACCTGATATTGCATTCCTTGGCGAGGTCGTCGCCGCACAACAGCAGAACAAAGTCGTCGGGAACTTCGTAGCCCTCGACATGAAGCCGTACGCCGCCGGTCGAAATATCTGTGATCAGGCAGTCGCGCGGTAGGGCGCCATTGCCGAGCTGGATTTTTGCCATCCGATTAATCGTGCGCCGCGGCGCTTGGCGCCGGTCGGCGGGATTTACTGAACGCATTAAACCACGAACCATACTCGCAGCCGCTGTCGCCACGGCTCTCGCACATCGTGACCTAAAATCCTGGCAAACTCCCGTTGTGAAGCGGCTAAGGCGGTTGGTCGCCTTTTCTTCGCATTTGATGAAACTTACCCGTCTGCACTAACCATGAGCGCCATGCTCGGAACTCGATCCTTGTCGTGGCAGTTGTCCCGCAAATAAACGCCGAACCCGAGGAGCGTCTCATGGCCGACCAAACCGCACACCCAATCGATCGCGACGCGGCGCTGCGCGCCACACTGCCGACTCCGGTCAAAGAGCAGCCGGATCCGTTCCTGCAAATGTCGACCGGCAAGTCCAGCGTCGCTGGGATTGCGCTGTTTGCCGTGGCCGCGGCGGTGATCCTCTGCGTTGTGCTGTATGGGCTCAACGCCCCGGTACGCGTCGCCTCGACATCCGCTCCGCCAAGTTCTTCCGCCCAGTCAAGCGCGCCGGCCGTCGGCGGCCATGGCGGGCCGGCAGCGCCGACCGCACCGCAGACGAGCAACAACGCCAAAGGCTGAACTTAATGACTTCAGCCGGGCTCCGGGCGAGCCTTGAGCTTAAGGTCGCGATTACACGATCTCTATTCGAACGCCGGATCGATCGGCACGCGATAGCCGTTGGCGAGACGGTTGGTTTCGTTGGCCATGCCGACAACCGCCATCAGCTCGCCGAACATGGCTTCGCTCATGCCGGCCTTGCGCGCCGCCGCGCTGTGGCTGGCGATGCAGTAGCCGCAGCCGTTGGTGACGCTGACTGCAACATAGATCATTTCCTTGGTGAGAGCATCGAGCGCGCCGGGAGCCATGATCTCCTTGATGCTCGTCCAAGTGCGTTCAAGCGTCGCCGGGTCGTGGGCCAGGTATTTCCAGAAATTATTGACGTCCGCGACCTGCCGCGTGCGCTTGATGTCGTCGAACACGGCGCGGACTTGCGGTGAGGCATCGCGATATTCGATCGGCGGGCGTGGCGGCATGGCGGCGTCCCCAAGCTTGCGCGACTCCAGAGATTGGCGTCCGCGCGACGCAGCCTGCCCGGATTTTACGCCGCAGCCAAGCCCGGGCGGCGATCGGTCAAGCGGATGGTGATTTAATCCAATAGATCGCAACTTATAAAAACGCTTTAAGTGCGCTCGCTTCGTGTTTTTATGACTGTCGTGTGACGTCGATCTTCGCCGCTCGTTAGCTGCGATGTCGCGGCGCGTTCTTCGTTCGATGGACTTGTTGCTGCCGCGGGCAAGCGCAGATGGTGAACAAACTATCGCGGCGACCCTAGCGCTCGTTGATTATGACAGTGTCACACAACCAGAGCTGCACCCGATTGTCGCCGTTGCGGCAAGCGGGCACACTGTCCGGCATAAAAACGGGGGAGACGCGCCATGCCAAAGACACCGGATTATTTCGCTGGAAAGACCATCGTCATCACTGGCGCGGGGAGCGGCATCGGCCGTGCTACGGCGCTGATCTTCGCGCGGGAGGGCGCCAATGTGGTCTGCGCCGACATCAATGAAGGCAGCGCGCGCGACACTGCCGCTGCGGTCAACGGCAAAGGCAGCCAAGCCTTGGCGCTCAAAGTCGACGTCACCTCGCGCGCCCAAATCAACGATATGGTTGAGCGCGCGCTGGCCGCCTTCGGTAGCGTGCAGTTTCTGTTCAACTCGGCCGGCGCCGCTTTCCGCCGCGCCAAATTTCTCGAGATCGACGATGAACTGATGAAGAAGACCTTTGCGCTCAATGTCAACGGCACGTTCTATGCAATGCAGGCGGTGCTGCCGCATATGCTGAAAAACCAGTTCGGCGTCATCGTCAACGTCGCCAGCATGGCGCACCGACGCGGTGGGCCGGGCTCCTCGATCCATTACGCCGCTGCCAAAGGCGCGATAGTGTCGATGACCATGGGCGTGGCCCGCGAATTCGCCACTCAAGGCATCCGCGCCTTGTCGATTTCGCCTGGGCCGATCAAGACGCCGTTCCAGGACGCGGCGGGCTCGTCGCCGGAACTGGTGCAGCGTTTCCTTGAAGACGTGCCGATGAAGCGCTTCGGCGAGCCGGAGGAAATCGGCGAGCTCGTCTTGTTCATGTGCTCGGACGCCTGCCCGTTCATGACCGCGGACACGGTTTACGTAAACGGCGGCGGCGGCTGGCGGTAACGATCACGCCGTAACGCCACGCGGTCGCCAATTGACTAGAAATACGCCGGCGACACAGATTGCCATGCCGAGAAGCGACAGCGGCGCCAGCTTTTCGTCGAACAAGGCCCAGGCCATCAGCGCGGTGACCGGCGGGGTGAGATAGAACAGGCTCACGACGCGCGTCGCCGCAGCGCGCCGGATAAGGAAATAAAGCAGCCACACCGCGCCGAGCGACAGAACCAGTACCAGCCAGCCGAGTGCGAACACAAACTGCGGGGTGAAATGCACGGCGCGGGTTTCGAAAGCGAACGCGCCGAGCGAGAACAAAACTCCCGCCGCCGCATATTGGATGCACAGCGCCGGCCGCCAATCGATGCCGCCACCAAAGCGCTTCTGATAGAGCGTGCCGACGGTGATGCCGACGAGTGCTACGGCGGCCGCGACCCACGCCAACGGCGTCGCCTCGCCAGTCTCGATCTTGGCCTGCAGCACGAGATAAACGCCGGCGAGTCCGAGCGCCAACCCACACCATTGCCGCGCCACCACGCGCTCGCCGAGCCAGCGATTGGCGACGGTCGACGTGAGCACCGGCTGCAGGCTGACGATCAGCGCGACGAGGCCCGCCGACAACCCATTCTCGATGGCGACGAACACGCCACCAAGATAAAGGCCGTGCACCATCAGCCCGGTCGCGACGCTGTGCATCACCCCGTTGGCATGCGGCCATTTCGGCCGCGTCGCTGCGATGACGATGGCGATGAGCACGACCACCGTGATCATGCGCAGCGCCAGAAAGGTCAGCGGCTCGGCATAGCCAAGACCTAATTTCGCGCCGATGAAACCCGAGGCCCATAGCAGCACGAACACGGCCGGCGCCGAGAACACTGCAAAATCTTCCAAGGTGCGCGGCATACCGAGCGGTCCGGCTGGTGGGAAGTGGGGGCCGAGAACTACCCTGCCACTATCCTGCCCTGCACCATCTGCCAAAGGGCCTTTAGGTGCGCGGGGCGGTTGTACTACCTTAGCGTGTCTCGCGCCTGTGTGTGCGCGTCGAAATTGGGGGTACGTCATGCGCCGATCGGTCATCAGCTTCGTTATTCTCGTTGCCACAACTATCGCTGCATTTGCGCAAGGTCTGCCGTCGTGGTCGGTCTGGCAAAACTAGCGCACCTCGATCATGAAGGTGTTCGCTGTCGACTCGCAGGGAAACTTTACAGGCGTCTACATCAACAACGCGCCGGGTTTCGCCTGCCAGGGTCTGCCCGGCTTCGCGCTAACCGGCCATACCAGCGGCACCAAAGTCACCTTTACGGTGGTGTGGAACAACGGCATCCAGAACTGCAATTCCAAGACCGTCTGGTCCGGCGTCGTGCAAGGCAACACCATGCCGACGCAATGGATCCTCACCGGTCCCAGCGGCACACAACGCGGCAGCGATCTGTTCACGCGCCTGCCCTAACGTCATGGAGTGTCCCGGGCGCGGGGTGTGTCATCAGGCGCTCCGCTCCTCGACCATATTCAGAATGTCGCGCGCGCGCGTGACGCAGGCGGGCCAGGTCTTGTCGAAGTCGGCGATCAACGGCTTCAGCGATTGCGGATTCACGCCCGCTTCGAGCTTGGCCATATCGGCGAACTGATAGACGGCGTAATGCACGCCGGCATCGACAGTGCTCCAGAACCGCCACGCCTTCTCCGCCTTGAAAGCGGCCATTGCGCTCGGCAGGTGATCGATCGCATACCAGCGATCGAATTTTTCGCGCAAGCCGTCCTCGACGACGGCGCGCACGACGAAAAACGCTTTGGACATCCTGTTGCCTCGCGCGGGTTTTGGCGGATAACGATTTTCGATAACGTATATCGCCGCAAAAGCCTATTTTAGGGAGGGCTACCTCATGTCGCGCGCCGCCGCCGCCGCTTTATTATTTCTCGCCGCAATGACAGTCGGCGCCTTAGCAGAGAGCCTGCCGATTCCGTCGCGCGCTGGAGCAGCCAGAACTATTCGTATCTCGAGTTCGACGAAAAAGTCGCGCGGGAAGAATTCACTGGCATCTTTGTCGATCATGAGCCGAACTTTGCCTGCTCCAATGTGCTGTCCAAGCTGACCGGCTTCGTCACCGGCGCCAAGGTGCGGTTCACCGTCGAGTGGTGGCTCAACGGCCCGGCGCAATGCGGCGAGACCACCTGGGCCGGCACCGTTTCGGGGCAACACCATCACCACCCATTGGGTGCGCACCGCCAAGGGCTATCCCACCGTCTCCGGCACCGACACGTTCACGCGCAAGCCGTAACGGCGGCCGTCACTCGCCCCTGATCCCCGCCGCCTTGATAATCGGCCACCATTTCTTGATCTCGGCCTCGTGAAACGCGGCAAACCCTTGCGGCGTCTGCTGCTCGCGCGACGCGACATCGAGCCCGAAATTGGCAAACTTTGCGCGCAGCGTCGGGTCGGAGAGCGCCGTCACCATTGCGCTATTGAGTTTGGCGATCACCTCGGGCGGCGTTCCCTTGGGGGCGAAGAAGCCGAACCAGCCCAGCATGTAGAAGCCGGGTACGCCGGCTTCGTCGGCGCTCGGAATATCCGGCATCGAGGGCGAGCGCGACGGCGCGAGATTGACCAGCGCCTTGATGGTTCCGGCGCGCACCTGCGGCAGCGCGACGGCGCCCTGCACCAACAAGAGATCGACCTGGCCGCCGATCAGGTCGGTCATCGCCGGCCCGGCGCCACGATAGGGAATGAACAGCATTTTCGTGCCGGTGAGCTTTTGCAGCAACAAGCCGCCGACCTGCGCGGTAGCGTTCTGATTGACGAATTTCGCATCGTCCGGATGCGCCTTCATCCACGACACCAGCGTTTTCATGTCGTTCGCCGGAAACGCTTTCGGCGCCAGCAGGAGCTGCGGATTGATTGAGATGAGCCCGATCGGCGCGAAATCGCTCCGTAAATCGTAATTGATCTTGTAGATGATGCTGCCGACGTGGGTGTCCCATTGGCCGATGTCGATGGTGTAACCGTCGGGCGTGGCGCGCGCGAGCCGGCCGACCGCGATCGAGCCGCCGGCGCCACCCATGTTTTCAACGATGACCGGCTGGCCCAGCGCCGCGCCCATCTTGTCGGCCATCAATCGCGCGGCGAGATCCGTCGATCCGCCCGGCGGGAATGGCACAATCAGCGTGATCGGGCGCGAGGGGAAAGTGTCGGCGTAAGCCGGGGCGATAAAGGCGAGAAGCGCGAGCGCAGCGATGAGATTTCCCATGGTTTCGTCCCTCGGATTATATTGTTCGATTGCGAGAATGGTAGTCGACGCCGCCATAGCCGGTAAGGGGGCGCGGTGAACATCCGGCCCCGCGAAAGCGGGGGCGGATAAGGCGTTCCCGTTCTCGCGAGCGCAATCCGCCCACTGGCGATCTCAAACAACGATATTTTGTTTGCCTCCCCCGTTTGCGATGACGGGATCGGCGAGCAAACCAATCCAGAGCGGGCCGTTCCAAGCTGTTGCGGAGCAACTCTTTGCGGCTCGCTTCCGGCAAATAAAATAAGGGAAAGCGGAACGCCGGCAGTCGCACTGTCGTCAGTTCCGCACCGAACGGGTGCGGTCGCGCCACGGAAGAAGCGGCTTGCGCCGCCCTTTCCGCTCTCGGGCGCGCTCGCCTGCCGGCGTTCCACCACGGCTCTTGCCAAGCGGTGTGTGGTCCCTTGGTGCGATCCGGGCCAGGCTTGGTGGGTGCTTTGCCAACGCGGCGGATATGACCGCCGGCTCCGCACTCACTTCCCTCGACGCACCCCGCACGCCGGTCATAGTGCCGGCAGGCATGATGCCCGGACCGCCCGGGAGCCAAGCTGATGAGGCTTGGCCCGCGGGCACCGCACTCGCCCCTCTCCGCCCGGCATCACCCGGACGGCGTCCCTACAGGGCGAGATGATTTGCTGCATGTAACTGTTTCAGGGACCGTTGTCAATACTTCGGCGACCGTTTTTGCACCGATCTCGGATCCGCGCCAAGCCAGCTGGGGCGCCGTCACTTTATGCTACACTTTCAGCCGAGTCCGGCCGGCGCCTTATTTCCGGCACTTGGCGGATTCCGACCAATGACGGGCAGATAAGCCGTGCCGCCCATACCATATCTCTTGATCCGAGATGTCAGCCCAGCCGCCCATATGCGCATACTGAAACTGGCGAGGATGCGCCGAAAATCCGTGTCTGAAACCGCACGCGATCTCTTGACCCATCAGTTGAGTTTGGACGCTTGGATGACATCCCATCGGTCCAAGGTCGCGACGGCGCGAAAGACAGGAATCAACGTGCCGCGGATTTAGCCCCTCCCTTCGTCATGCCCGCACTTGTTGCGGGCATCCACGTCTTGGTACCCAGGATCGCTCAAAGACGTGGATGGCCGGGACAAACCCGGCCATGACGGTGGATAGTGGCCTATGCTTTCTTCTCAAGGAGGACGATTTGGATCTCGGGCTTAAAGACAGGGTTGCCATTATCACCGGCGCCAGCCGCGGCATCGGCAAGGCGTGCGCCAAGGAGCTGCTTGCCGAAGGTGCTTGCGTCGTCCTCGTCAGCAAGGATCCCGCGGTGAACACCGAAGCCGTGCGCGAACTCGGCAAGTCTCATCCCGACCGCGTCCTCGCGTCGCCGCGGACCTCACCGATGATGCCGCGCTCGCGGCGATGACCGCGCAGGCGGTCGAGAAATTCGGCCGCATCGACATTCTGGTGAACGCGGCGGCGACCGTCATCCCGCAGGATTTCTTCAAGATGGGCGACGGCGAGCTCGCTGCGCTGCTCGAACAGAAATTCAATCCCGCCGCGCGCTGCATCCGTCACGCGGTGCCGCACATGCGAAGGCGCAAATGGGGCCGCATCATCAATATCTCCGGGCTCGCCGGGCGGCAGCCGCATTATCCCGTGGTGCCGGCGGCGCTGAACAATTCCGCCATGCTGAATTTAACCAAGGCGCTCGCCGCCGAGCTCGCCAAGGACAATATTCTGGTCAATGCCGTGGTGCCCTACATCATCGACACCGAACGGCAGGACGACACCATGCGCGAATGGGCGCGAACGACCGGCCAGACCGAGGCCGAGGTGCGCGAGGCGCGCGTCTCAAAACTCCCGGTCGGCCGCATGGGCCGCGTGGAGGAAGTTTCCGCGGTCGTCGCCTTCATGGCCTCGGAGCGGGCGAGCTATGTCGTCGGCACCGCCTGGTATGTCGACGGCGGCGGTTCGATGACGCTCTAGCTTTCCTCCTGCCCCGCGATAGCGGGGAAGTGGGACCGCCCGAAGGGCGGTGGAAGGGGCGCTGGACTCGACGAGATGCGGCGCTTTAAGGAGATTTAGGCGGCGACGTTTTCACCGCCATGCGTGGACAACGAAGCTTCGACTCAGAGGCCCCCTCCACCACGCTTCGCGTGGTCCCCCTCCCCCGCTTCGCGGGGGCGGATGCAAATTGGAAACGCCATGACCCTCCCTCGCCGCCGCTTCCTCCATCTCGCCGCCGGCGCGGCCGCACTGCCCGCGGCAACGCGCATCGTCCGCGCCGACACTTATCCGGCGCGGCCGGTGCATCTCGCCGTCGGCTTCGGGCCCGGCTCGGCGTCTGACATCAATGCGCGGCTGGTCGGGCAATGGCTGGCGCAGCGGCTTAATCAGAACTTTATCGTCGAGAATCGCGCCGGCGCCGGCGGCAATATCGCTTCGGATTACGTCATTCACGCAGCGCCGGACGGCTACACGCTGCTCTACGCCTCGACCGCGGTCGCCATCAACGCGACGCTCGACGCCGGCAAGGTCGATTACGATTTCCAGCGCGACACCGTGCCGGTCGCCGCCGTCGTGCGTACGCCGTTCGTGATGGGGGTCAACAACGACCTGCCGGTCAAAACCGTTCCCGAATTCATCGCTTACGCCAAGGCCAATCCCGGCAAGATCAACTTCGCGACGGTGGGACCCGGCAGCGCCCAGCATCTTTATGGCGAATATTTCAAGATGCTGACCGGGATCGCCATGGTGCCGGTGCATTATCACGGCGCGGCGCCGGCGCTCACCGATCTGATCGCCGGGCGGGTCCAGGTGATGTTCGACGTCGTCGTGTCATCGCTGTCCTACATCAAATCCGGCCAGGTCCGCGCGCTGGCGGTGACCACGGCAACGCCGGTGGACGTGTTGCCGGGCGTGCCGACGGTCGGCCAATTCGTACCGGGTTATGAAGCGAGCGGCTGGCAAGGCGTCTGCGCGCCCAAGGGCACGCCGCCCGACATCGTCGACAAGCTCAATCGTGAGATCAACGCCGGCCTCGCCGACGCCGATTTCAAAGCCAAGCTCGCCAAGCTCGGCGGCCAGCCCATGCCCGGAACGCCGGCGGATTGGGGCAAGTTCATTGCGTCCGAGACCGACAAATGGGGCAAGGTGGTGCGCGAGGCCGGCGTCAAGGCGGAGTGAGTGGGGGCGACAGGCTGCTGCGCTTGCTTGTCATCGTCCGCGCAGGCGGACGATCCAGTAATCACCATCACCGCAGTGAATACTGGATGCTCCGCGTTCGCGGAGCATGACAGGCATAGAAGCCTCGTCATGCCCGCACTTGTTGCGGGCATCCACGTCTTGTTGCTTACGATCGCCCAAAGACGTGGATGGCCGGGACCAGCCCGGCCATGATGATGTAGGGGGCTGAGCGTTTTGCGCCTTTGCCTAGGCTACGCTTACTATTTGAAAGCGATCATATCGGTGCGGCTTAGCGTCGAGGCTCCAGCCTTCAAAGGTTCGTTCGCGGCATTTGAACTGTGCTGATGCAGGATTTGGTACAGCCCTATGGCAATTTCGTAATCCGTCGCGTCCAAACTCGCATCGACGGGCACAACGACCGTGTAACCCCGCAGCGTTGCTCCGACCGACGTATAGGTTACCGAGCCGCTGACCTTCCAGCCGGCGAGAATAAGCGTCGTAATTCCTTTGGCTTTCAGTGCGCCGTCGAGATCGGTTTTGTAGAACCTGTCTTGAGCTTGACTTTCGATCTTGATGTCACCGGGCGCGGGAAGAACTTCCGGCAGCTACTTCGACATGGTCGGCGCGCGAGTCCCATAGGCAATCGTAACACCGGCCTTCCTAGCCCGCGCCAGCAGTAAAGCGATAGCCGGCACCATTTTCCCTTTGCAGTTTGGTTGACGCGTGCAAATCGGATCGACGATGTCGAGGATAAGCAAAGCGGTGGTCGCGGGGTTGATCGCCACCGCAACCGGCTCCGGCAGTGGCGGCATTTGCAGCGTCAGCACAGAATTGCTCATGTTGGACTTTCCCGTTGCGACAGAGCCGCCCGACTGCGCCTAGCGCCGGCACAAGGCTGCTTGTCATACCTCACTTCTCGATCTTGATGTTTCCCGCTTTGGCGACGGCGCGCCATTTGTCGAGGTCCTTGACGATGAAGTCGCGATAGTCGTCGCCAATCAACGGCCGCACTTCGAAGCCGAGCGAATAGAGGTGATCGGTGAAAGCCTGATCGCTCATGATGTCGCTCAGCGTCTGTCGCAAGCGGGCGACGATCTGCGGATTGGTTTTTGCCGGCGCCAGCAGGCCGTAGCAGATCACCGCCGTTCCGTTGACGCCGACCTCGCGCAGCGTCGGCACGTCGGGCAGCAGGCGCGAGCGCTTCTCCCCGGTGACCGCCAGCGCGCGAATGCTGCCGGCGGCGATGAGCTCTTTGGCCTGGACCGGGATGGTGAGACCAACGTCGACCGTGCCTGCCACCAGCGCGTTGGTCGAGGGAGCCAATCCGGCAAAGGGCACGTGGACCATCTGGATGCCGGCTTCGGCGGCGATCATCGCGATGGTCAAATGCGGCGCGCTGCCGGGCCCCGCGCTGCCGTAATTCAAGCCGTCCGGATGGCTCTTCGCGTAGGCGACGAGCTCCGCAAACGTCTTGAAATCCCGCTTGGTGGAAATCGCGAATGTGTAAGGCTGCTGCGCGATGCTGCCAATGAAGGCAAAATCGTCTGGCACCTTGTACGGGAGCGATTTGACCGCCGGCAGAACCGACAGGCCGTCCGACACCGTCCATAACAGCGTGTATCCGTCCGGGTCCGCCTTGGCGACGAAATCGGTGCCGAGCTGTGCCGCCGCGCCCGGCTTGTTCTCGACAACGAACTGTTGGTGCAGACGCTTGCCGAGCTCGTCGGCGACCATACGGCCGGTCAGATCGGTGCCGGCGCCGGCCGGGAACGGAATGATCATTTTCACCGGACGGGTTGGATAGTCGTCGGCGCGGGCGGCATGCGCCCACAGGCCCATGAGAACGGACAAGCAGATGAAGAAAGCGCGCATTTAATCCCCCCGATCGTTCAAACGCGTGCCCAACACTAATGCCAATGCGCGAAACAGAGCCCCACGCCCGTGAGCGCATGCGATCTGTAGCCCGGCACATAGGTGATCCAATCGAGGTTCAGGTGCTGCACGGCGCCTGCCGTCGCAATCCAGTTTCTGATCTCGGATGAACCGCTGACAAGCTTGTTGAGCGGAAGCGCTTTCAGCGCCGCGTAGTCTTTGTTCTGCAACGCGTTGACGACGTCGCGGTCGAGCGCCTCGTTGACGAGGAAGTGGCTGAGCCCGCCGGATGCGAGAATGCCGACGCGGATGTTCTCCGGGTAAGCCTCGACCAGCTCCCGGATGGCAACGCCAAGGTCCAGACATCGCCGCGGGTTCGGCTGATTGGGCGGATAATAGGTGTTCAAGATCACGGGCACGATCGGGATCGGCCCTTTGGGCATGAAGCGGCGATGGATGAACGAATAAGCGTGTCCTTCGAACTGGTCGCCGGTGAGCGACTGCATGGCCGTGATATCGAAGTCGCGCGCCACCAGGCCTTTGATGAGCGCCGTCGCCAGCGCCGGATGGCAGGGATAATGCCGATCCTTCCCCTCCTCCATCCGCTTGCGCTGGTCTTGCAGATACCAGTCCGCGGCCGGCTCCGCCGGCGCGGCGGCGTTGCGAATGGTCTCGCCGTAATAAATGGCGATCGCCGGGCGAAACGCATCCTTGAACATTTCGCGCTGATCGTCGCCGATGATCACCAACACGTCGATGCCGGATGCGGCGATATCGCGCTCCAGCCGGTCCATGGCGGCCATCGTCGCCCGGTGCCGCTCGGCCATGGCATCCTTGGCGATCTTTGCCGCAGCGTCCGGCGGCAGCATGGTGAGCAATTCGTCGAACGTGCGCGGTGCGCCGTCGAAATCGTTGATCGGCGCCCGGCGGTCGACGCGATCAAACATCTCCTGCCAGTGCTCGACCGAAGACACCAACATCGTCGAATGCGACGAGCCGAACGCGGCTACCACCTGCGCCATTGTCTCTTTCCCTCCCCATTTTCGGCGATGGTATGGGGCCGACGCGGAGAGCGTCAACGGCCGTGCGGTTGGTGGTGACATAACCTACAATCCGTCATGCCCGCACTTGTTGCAGGCATCCACGTCTTGTTGCTTTCAATGCTCCAAAGACGTGGATGGCCGGGACAAGCCCGGCCATGACGCAACCTGCGCTTATTTCGCCCGCTGCCCCTTCAGCATACCGGCAATACTAAGGTCCTCATCAATCGCCGGCCAATGAATGCCTAGCGGCATGATCTCGTAATCGGCGCTTTTCGCTGCCGACGCCTTTTGCAAGCGCGGATACCAGTCGAGCGGCGTCGCAATCCTGCGACCATCGGCGAGCGTGACGACAAGCTCATTCGCCGTGAATTCCACGGCGCGCGGTTTCAAGTCGCCGACCTCAAGTTCCAAAGTGCTCATGCACCGTTATCCCCTCAGCCGGCCTCGCTTCACCGTAGCCAACGCTTCGCGTTGGCGTGGTTTTAGAGTACGGCGGCCGTAGGCCGCCTACGCGACCTCTTCCGTAAAGGGAGAGGGAAAATCACACCGGCAAATTATCGTGCTTGCGCCCCGGCATCTCCACCGTCTTGCCGCGCAGCATCGCCAGCGCGCGGGCGATGCGCGAGCGGGTGGCGTGGGGCATGATGACGTCATCGATATAGCCGCGCTCGGCGGCGATGAAGGGCGACAAGAACCGCTCCTCGTATTCCTTTGTGCGCTTGGCGATCTTGTCGGCGTCGCCGCTGTCGGCGCGGAAGATGATCTCGACGGCGCCCTTGGCGCCCATCACCGCGATCTGCGCGGTCGGCCAGGCGTAATTGACGTCGGCGCCGATGTGCTTTGACGCCATCACGTCGTAGGCGCCGCCGAAGGCCTTCCTCGTAATCACGGTGACGAGCGGCACCGTGGCCTGCGAATAGGCGAACAGCAATTTGGCGCCGTGCTTGATCAGGCCGCCATATTCCTGCGCGGTGCCCGGCAAAAATCCCGGCACGTCGACGAAGGTGACGATCGGAATGTTGAATGCGTCGCAGAAGCGCACAAAGCGCGCCGCCTTGCGGCTGGCGTCCGAGTTGAGCACGCCGGCCAAGACCATCGGCTGATTGGCGACGAAGCCCACGGTGCGGCCGCCGATGCGGCCGAAACCGATGATGATGTTGCGGGCGAAAGCCTCGGAGACCTCGAAGAAGTCGCCCTCGTCGACGACCTTTAAGATCAGCTCCTTGATGTCGTAGGGCTTGTTCGGATTCTCCGGCACCAGCGAATTGAGCGACGGCTCGATGCGTTCGACATCGTCGAACGACGGCCATTCCGGCACGCCCGAGGCGCAGCTCGCCGGCAGGAAGTCGATCAGCCGGCGCATCTGCAACAGCGTTTCGACGTCGTTATCGTAGGCGCCGTCGGCGATCGACGATTTGGTGGCATGCACAGAGGCGCCGCCGAGCTCTTCGGCGGTGACGATCTCGTTGGTCACGGTTTTGACCACGTCCGGGCCGGTGACGAACATGTAGCTGGTGTCGCGAACCATGAAGATGAAATCGGTCATCGCCGGCGAATAGACGTCGCCGCCGGCGCAGGGGCCCATGATCACCGAGATCTGCGGGATGACGCCTGACGACAGCACGTTGCGCTTGAAAACTTCGCCGTAGCCGCCAAGCGCGGCGACGCCTTCCTGGATGCGGGCGCCGCCGGCGTCGAACAGGCCGATGATCGGAGCGCGGGCGCGCATCGCCATGTCCTGGATTTTTATGATCTTCTGCGCATGGGTTTCCGACAGCGAGCCGCCGAACACGGTGAAATCCTTGGCGAAGGCGAACACGGTGCGGCCGTTGACGGTGCCGAAGCCGGTGACCACGCCGTCGCCGGCGATGTGACTTTTCTCCATGCCGAAATCGGTGGAGCGGTGCTCGACGAACATGTCGAGCTCCTCGAACGAGCCGCGGTCCATCAGGAGCTCGATGCGCTCGCGCGCGGTGAGCTTGCCGCGCTTGTGCTGCGCCTCGATGCGGGTCTGGCCGCCGCCGGCGCGCGCATTGGCGCGGCGGTCTTCGAGCTTGTCGAGAATGTCTTTCATGGGTCGCTACCGATCCCCGCTTTAAGGCGGCCCCCCGACCGGCCGGATGTGCCTGCGGACTATGTAGCAAGGCCCGTGCCGAGCGTCATCTCGCCCCCTGCCTCGCAAGGGGGTTGCCGTGACGGCAGAGTCCTGGACACGCCCCGCGCGACCTGCTGGATAGCGACCTTACTTGTCAGTATGCGGAGCCTTTCCAATGACGATCATCGATTCCCAGGTCCACGCCTATGAGGCGAATACGCCGAAGCGGCCCTGGCACACCATGCCGAATTGGCCGCCTCATGCCACCGGCGACGAGATGGTGGCGGCGATGGACAAGGTCGGCGTCGATGGGGCGATCTTCATCTCCGCCTTTGGCTTGTACCGCTATGACGCGAGCTATGCGGTGGAGGTGCAGCGCGCCCATCCCGACCGCTTCGCCATCGTCAAGCCGGTCGATCCCGATGACCCGGCCGTGGACGAGGCCATTGCCGAATGGAAAAAGACGCCGGGCACGGTCGGCATCCGTATCATGCTGACCAGGGACCCCGGTCGCGAGCGCGATCCGAAACACCCGGGGCTCGACCGCATCGCCCGCTCGGCCGTCAAGCACGACTTTCCGGTCAACTTGTTGTGCTGGGGCAATCTTGACGCCGGCACGGAGCTGATCGACCGCCACCCCGATACGCGCTTCATCATCGACCATCTGGGCATCCTGCAGCCGCGCACGCCGCCGGCGCCGCCGCAGCCCTGGGCCGACCTGCCGAAGGTGCTGGAGCTCGCCAAGCGCAAGAACGCGGTGATCAAAGTGAGCGGCGCCTGCACGCTGTCGCAAAAGCCCTATCCGTTCCCGGACATCTGGGATCCGCTCGCCCGCGTGTTCGACGCTTGGGGTTTCGACCGCTGCCTGTGGGGCACGGATTGGACTCGCGCCTACGCCGTCGTCAATTACGAGCAGGCGGTCGAGCCGTTCCTGAAGACCGATCGCTTGAGTGACAGCGACCGGGCGATGCTGATGAGCGGCGCTTGCGCCAAAGCCTACCGCTGGTCGCCGAAGAAGAGCTGATTGCCACAGGTCCATGAGCAACTCCCGGAGCGTCGTTGAGCCGAAATCCATTCCGCCGGAAATCGACCGCTGGAACTGGGGCGCGTTTCTGCTCAATTGGATATGGGGCGTCGGCAACAACACCTTTATCGCGCTGCTGACGCTGGTGCCGTTGGTCGGCTTCATCATGCCGTTCGTGCTCGGCGCCAAAGGAAGCCGCTGGGCCTGGCGCAACGGCCGCTGGGACAGCGTCGAGCATTTCAAGCGCGTGCAGAGCAAATGGGCCATTTGGGGCGTGGTGGTGTGGCTCGGCGCCATTGCGCTGTTCGGCTCAATTTTCGGGGGCACCTTTTTCCTGCTCAGCCATTCCGAGGCTTACCGGCTCGGCGTGGCAAAGCTGGAGGCGAACCCGGCCGCAGCCAATCTGCTCGGCACGCCGATCGTCGCTGGCCGTCCCTTCGGCTCGATCAAAATCAGTAACGGCGCCGGAACGGCAGCGCTGAGCTCCTCGGCCAGCGGCCCGCGCGCGGCGGGCACCGTGTTCCTGCAAGCGGTGAAAAAGGACGGCGTGTGGTCGCTCACGCGGCTCATCCTGAAACTCGACGGTCACGATAGCGCGATCGATCTTATCAACGGCGGGCCCGACAACTCGACGTGATCGGGAGGGCAAAGTTTTCACTTCGCTTTCGCTTTGGACGCCACGTCCTCCACCGCTTTGACGATGCCGGCGTAGCCGGTGCAGCGGCAGAGGTGGCCGGAGAGCACCTCGCGGATTTCGGCGGAGGTGGGATGCGGGTTGCGGGTGAGGTAGTCCGTAAACGACATCAATATGCCCGGCGTGCAGAAGCCGCACTGCAGGGCGTGATGGGCGCGGAACGCGGTTTGCAGCGGGTTGAGCGTGCCGTCCGCTGCGGCGAGCGATTCCACGGTCTTGACCTCGCGGCCTTCGGCCTGCACCGCAAGCGTGAGGCAGGAGCGCGTGGCGACGCCGTCGATCAGCACGGTGCAGGCGCCGCAAATGCCGTGCTCGCAGCCGACATGGGTGCCGGTGGCACCGAGGCTTTGGCGCAGGAAATCGGAAAGGAGCGTGCGCGACTCCGCCTCCGCGGCGAGTTTCCGCCCATTGAGCGTGAGCGCGATGCGCGTTCTTTCGTTTTTGTTCACGCGGCGCATCGGATCGCCTCCGCCACCACACGCGGCCCGAGATTGCGCAAAAGATCGCGCCGCAGCGCCGCGCTGGCGTGCAAATCCTCGTAGCCTTCGAGCGCGTCGGCCCAGGCGGAGATGGCCGTAGCCGCGTCGCAGTCGATCGCGCGCACCATCGGCCGCCCGGCCATGCCGCCGACGCCGAGCGTCACCGAGCCGCGGGCGTCGGCGATGGCCGCCACCGCGACAATGGCGAAATCGCCGTGGCGGCGCGCCACTTCGTCGAACGCGACGCCTTTGCCTTCGATGACGGGGAAACGCACCGCCGCGATCAGCTCATCGGGGGCGCGCGCGGTGGTGAGCATGTCCTGCTGAAAGGCTTCCGCCGCGAGCACGCGTTCGCCGTGCTTTTGCGAGCGCAGCACGACCGCGCCGCCGCAGACCGCGAGCGTGAGCGGAATTTCCGAACTGGGATCTGCATGCGCGATCGAGCCGCACACCGTGCCTCTGTTGCGGGTCTGGAAGTGGCCGACGAACGGCAGCGCGGCGGCGAGGAGCGGCAGCTTTTGCTTAAGCTCCGGCCACGCCATCAGCGTATTCTGCGTCACCGCGGCGCCGATCTCGATGATGTTGCCACGGTCGCGGATGGCGTCGAGTGCGGCGATGCGCGAAATATCGATCAGCACCGCAGGATCGATCAGCCGCAGATTGAGCATCGGCACCAGCGACTGGCCGCCGGCGAGAATGCGCGCGTCGTCGCCGTATTCAGCGAGCAGCGCCAACACCTCCTCGACCGTATCGGGCCGCACGTAATCGAAGCGGCGCGGTTTCATCGCTTCGCATCCCGCAGCAGCGCGTGGATGCGGCGCGGCGTTGCCGGCAAAATCACTTCGGGCACGCCGAGCGCATCGGCAATAGCATTGGCGATGCAGGCCGGCGTTGACATGCAATTGCCCTCGGCCAAGCCTTTGGCGCCGAGCGGGGTGAAAGGCGACGGCGATTCCATGTGGAGGATTTCGACTTCAGGGATTTCGCTCACCGTCGGCACCAGATAATCGGCAAACGTGCCGGACAGAAACGCGCCCTCCTCATTGTAGGAAAACTCTTCGTAGAGCGCCGCGGCAATGCCTTGCGCGAAGGCGCCGCGGATTTGCCCTTCGGCAATGGTCGGATTCATGATGCGCCCGGCATCGTGCATCGACACATAGCGGTCGACGCGCACGGCATAGGTCACCGGATCGATCTCGATGCCGCACATGTCGAAAATGAAGCCGTAAGTGAGCGAGGTGTTGATGCGGTCGTCGCGCGACGGCGCTTCCAGTTCCTGCGGCGACCAGATGCCGGTCTCGCTCAAGGCCGGCGCCATGCTTTCGGGCAGCAAGAGCGGCGACCAATGCGAGGTGCCGGCGACGCGGCCGAAGGGGAGCGCATTGTCGGGATTGGAGCGGCTCCTGATCTTGCCGCCGGAAAGCTCGACGTCGTCGGGCAACACATTGAGCTGCTTGGCGGCGATGTCTTTGAGCTTGTCGCGCATCTGCACGGCGGCCATATGCGCGGCGACCGCGGTGCCGGAGGCGAACCGGCTCGAATAGGTGCCGGCCGCGATCGACCATTGGTCCTTCGCGGTGTCCATTTCCAGCACCACTTCGATATCGTCGGCCTTCAGGCCGAGTTGCTCGGACACAAGCTGCGCCAGCACCGTCTCATGGCTCTGGCCCTGCACGGTGACATCGGCGGTGACGGTGACGGCGCCAAGCGGATCGATATTCACCGTCGCCATCGACACCGCGCCGCTTTTCGGTCCGGCTTTTTCGCGCGCGGCGGCGGTCATCAGCGTGGAGAGATAACCCATGTTCGACATCGCCGGCTCGACCACCGCGGCAAAACCGATGCCGTAGATGCGACCCGTTTGGCGCGCAGCGTCGCGGCGGCGTTTCAGTTCGGCGAGCCGGCCCTGCCCGGTCGTCATCTCGACGGCGCGCGCATAGTCGCCGGAATCGTAGAGCGCGCCGGCGGCGGCGTGGTAGGGAAATTTCTGCGCCGGGACGAGATTGCGGCGGATGACATCGAGCGGATCGAGCTTGAGCTCGACGGCGATGCGGTGCATCAGCCGCTCCAAAGCCAGATAGAGCTGCGGGCCGCCAAAGCCACGAATGAGGCTCGCCGGCATTTTGTTGGTCAGCACGACGCGGTTTCTGACCTCGACATGCTCGATATCGTAGGCGCCGGTCACTGCGCCGTGCATGCGGTAGAGCGGCCCGGGCATTGGCGCGCGCAGGAACGCGCCGTAATCCTCGAGCTGATCGAGTTTCAGCGCGAGGATGCGGCCGTCGTTGTTCACGGCGGCCTCGATCTGCGTGACTCGGTTGGGGCCGGAGCTGGCGGCAACCAGATGCTCGATGCGATCCTCGACCCATTTCACCGGCCGACCGGTGATTTTCGCCGCCAGCGCCATAAGCACGACAAACGGAAATACCGAAAGCTTTATACCGAAGCTGCCGCCGGAATCCGGCGGGATGCGCAGACGGAGTTTCGGGCCGGCTACGCGCAGCGCGCGCGCCATCACCGGATGCATCGAAAACGGACCCTGGAAATTGGCCAGCACGTCGTAGCTGTTCTCGGCCGCGTTGTGCGCCGCGACCACGACGTAACATTCGATCGGCGTGAAAGAGAGCCGGTGAAACGGCACCGTCATGGCGATTCGGCGGTCGGCACGGGCAAAGGCGCCTTGCGGATCGCCGTAAGTGAAATCGCGCACCGAGACTTCGTTGGTTTCGGCTACGGGGTGAAGGAGCGGCGCGTCGCTTTGGCAGGCGGCAACCGGATCGATCACCACCGGCAGCGGCTCATAGTCGATCTGCACCAGCTCGGCGGCGTCCTCGGCGATATAGCGGCTTTCGGCGACGACCAGCGCCACAGGCTCGCCGACATAGCGCACGCGCTCGACAGCCAGCGCCCATTGCCGCACCGGCGTCTTCACCGGCGCGAGGAACGGGTCGGAGAGCTTGCGTACCTCCGCGCCGGTCAGCACGGCCCAGACACCGTCGTGCGCCAGCGCACGCGCCGCATCGATGCGGACGATTTCGGCATGGGCGTGCGGCGAGCGGATGACGTGGGCGGAGAGCGTGCCAACGGCAACCGGAAGGTCGTCGGCATAGCGGCCGCGGCCCGAGAGCAGGCTTGCGTCTTCCTTGCGCAGCATGGTTTTGCCGAGTCCCTCGGGCATGATTTTCCGCTCCCCGCCTCATTCTCTACAGTGCCGACCGGCTATTGTCAGTACAAAGGCGCGGCGCTGGCGAAGATCGGAGGCCTCCACTAACATCGCGTGAGGAGCAAGCGATGGATCAACCTGCCAACGGTTCCGGCATCGGCCAGCCGGTACGCCGGCGCGAGGATTTACGGCTGGTGCGCGGCGGCGGTCGCTATACGGCGGACGAAAATCTGCCCGGCCAGGTCTACGCCTTCATGCTGCGCTCGCCGCACGCCCATGCCCGCATCCGCGCCATCGACACCGCCGCGGCCAAGGCCGTTCCCGGTGTGCTCGCGGTGCTCACCGGCGCCGACTTTCTTGCGGAAGGCCTAAGGCCCATTCCGCACAAGCCGTGGTCGCCGCATCCGGCGGAGACCACGCTGTCCAATAAGAGCGGCGAGCCACCATTCGAGGCGCCGCATTTTCCGCTGCCGGCCGACAAAGCGCGGTTCGTCGGCGAAGCGGTGGCGATGGTGGTCGCCGAGACCGTCTATGCGGCGAAGAACGGCGTCGAGGCCGTCGAGATCGATTATGACGTGCTGCCGGCGGTGGTCGAGACCGCCGCCGCGGCGCGGCAGGATGCGCCCATCGTGCACGAAGGCATCCGCTCCAACGTGTGCTTCGATTCCGAGCTTGGCGACGCCGCCGCGACCGCCGCCGCCTTCGCGCGCGCCGCGCACGTCACCCGCTTCGAAACCTGGGTACAGCGCGTCACCGGCGTGCCGATGGAGCCGCGCGGCGCGCTCGCCGACTACGACGCCACGACGGGAAGCTTCACCGTCTATGCCGGCAACGGCGGCGCGGTGCGGCTCAAGCACGATCTCGCCACCATACTTGGTGTGCCGCCGGAGCAGGTCCGCGTCTTCATGCAGGACGTGGGCGGCAATTTCGGCACCCGCGGCATGATCTATCCGGAATTCGCGCTGGTGGCCTGGGCGGCACGCAAGCTGGGCCGGCCGGTCAAATGGATCATCGAGCGCAGCGAGTCGTTCCTGAGCGACTATCAGGCGCGCGATCTCGTCGTCGAAGCGGAGCTCGCACTCGACGGCAAAGGCAAATTCCTCGCCATGCGCGGCTCGAACCTTGGCAATCTCGGCGCCCACACCACCAATTTCGCCATGGTGCAAAAGGGCGTGCAGATGATGTCGAGCATCTACCGGGTGCCGGCGGCGCATTTCCGCGCCCGCGCCACGCTGTCCAATACCTCGCCGACGCGGCCCTACCGCTCGGCCGGCCGGCCGGAAGTGATTTTCGTCATGGAGCGGCTGATCGATCTTGCCGCGCGCGAATGCGGCTACGACCGCGTCGCGCTCCGCCGCAAGAATCTGGTGACGGAAAAGGAACTGCCGTACAAAAATCCGTTTGGCGTCGTCTATGACAACGGCGATTACATCGGCGGCATGGATTTGGCGCTCAAACTCGGCGACTGGGCCGGTTTTCCGAAGCGCCGCAAGGAAGCGCGCAAGCGCGGCAAATATCGCGGCATCGGGGTGGGCACCTACGTCGATATTTCCACCGGCGTGCCGCGCGAAAAGGCCGAGATCACGGTGTCGCCCGACGGTTTTGTCGAGCTCGTCATCGGCATCGTGTCGCAGGGCCAGGGCCACGAGACGAGTTTTGCGCAGCTCGTCACCGAATGGCTCGGCGTGCCGATCGAGTGCGTGCGCTTCGTCGCCGGCGACACCGATCGCGTCACGGTCGGCGGCGGCGCGCATTCCGGCCGCGGCATGCGGCTCGGCTCGATCGTCATCAAGAAATCCACCGACGGTCTCATCGAAAAAGGCCTGCGCATCGCCGAGCATCTTCTGGAGACCGCCGCGGCCGATATCGAATTCAAGAATGGCCGCTTTGCGGTGAAGGGCACCAACCACGCCGTGGGTCTGTTCGAGGTGGCGCGCGCCGCCGCCGAGCGCAAGGATTTACCGGCGGACTTGCAGGGCCCGCTCTATGCCGCCTGCGACGAGACCGTGCTGGACGCGAGCTACCCCTACGGCGCGCACGTCTGCGAGGTCGAGGTCGATCCCGGCACCGGCAAGGTGGCGCTGATCAACTATGTCGCGGTCGACGACGTCGGCCGTGCGGTGAACCCGATGATCATTCACGGCCAGGTCCACGGCGGCATCGCGCAAGGCGTCGGCCAGGCGCTCTTGGAGCACGCCTATTACGATCCGGAAAGCGGGCAGATGCTGGCCGGCTCGCTGATGGACTACGCCATGCCGCGCGCCTCGGATCTCGTAAACTACATTACCGAGATCAGCGAAGTCCCCTCCTCCACCCATCCGTTGGGCATCCGCCCCGCCGGCGAAGGCGGCACGGTGCCGGCGCTCGCCGTCACCATCAACGCCATCGTCGATGCGCTTTCGGACTTCGGCGTGCGCCATGTCGAGATGCCGGCGACGCCGGAGCGGGTTTGGCAGGCGATCCAAGCCGCGCGCAGCGCCAATCAGGGCGCTCGCCCACCGATGGCCAAATAGCTTGCGGCGTCACGCGCGTCTTGCAACTTTGAAATGATCGCTTTACCGAATGTGCTAAGGGCAAAGCCGCGCAGACGCCATACATTGATCCACCGCAAGGCGTGTGGCCGCGTGCCGGATGCAAAGTCACATGCCTGCAAAAATCATCGACGGTGTCGCTGTCTCGGCCGGGATAAGGTCAGAGATCAAATTGCGGGCGGCGCGGCTCACCGCACAGGGCCGCCAGCCGGGCCTCGCGGTGATCATAGTGGGATCGAACCCTGCCTCCCGCGTTTACGTGCGCAACAAAATCAGGGCCTGCGAAGAGGTCGGGATACGCTCCTTCCGCTACGATTTTGCGGCTGATGCCGACCCTGCCACGGTCGTCGAGCGCATTGCCGCGTTGAACGCGGACCCCGCGGTCCACGGAATTCTGGTTCAGCTGCCGCTCCCGCCGCAGTTCTCGATTGCAAAAGTGCTGCGCACGATTTCGGCGGAGAAAGACGTCGACGGATTTCATTTGTACAACGTCGGCGGCCTGGTGCTGGGCGACACCGTGTTTCCGCCCTGTACGCCTTATGGCGTCCTCAAATTGCTGGAGCACGAGGGAATACCGCTCGAAGGCGCGAATGTGGTGGTCGTCGGAGCGAGCAACATCGTCGGCAAGCCCATGGCGCTGATGCTGATGCAACGCGATGCCACCGTCTGCATATGCCACGCCAAAACGCGCGACCTTGCCCAATTCACGATTCTTGCCGACATCCTGGTGGTGGCCGCGGGCCACCCGAACCTCATCGTGCCGCAAATGGTCAAGACCGGAGCGGTCGTGATCGACGTCGGCATCAACCGGCTGCCGGATGGGCGCTTTGTCGGCGACACCGACTTCGCCGGCCTCCTCGAGAAAGTTTCTTACATCACGCCGGTGCCGGGCGGCGTTGGACCCATGACCGTCACGATGCTCTTGTTCAACACCGTTGCGTCCGCCGAGAGGCTCTCAGACCGGACGGGAAAGCCGTAATTCAGGGTTGACGCGACATGGCGCATGCATTCACTCAATGCGCGGACGCTAATGTACTCTGACTTCGCATTTCGAAAGGCCGCGCAGCACGTTATTCAGAATGCGCTCGGTCTTGCCCAGTTCGAAACGCTTAACGCGCTTGGCAAGCGCCGTGAGCAGCGCGCGGATTTCCATGCGGGCGAGATGCATGCCGACGCAGACGTGTTCGCCGAAACCGAAGGCGAGGTGCTCGGCGGTGCCCGGACGCATGATGTTGAACACGTCGGGATCACTCCATTTGCGTTCATCGCGATTGGCCGACGCATAAAGCACGATGACGCGCGCGCCTTGTGGCACCGTCACGCCGTCAACATCGACCTGCGCGGTGACGTAGCGGGAGAAATGCTGGATCGGCGTTTCCAGCCGCACGATCTCGTTGATGGCCTGCGGAATGAAGCCGGGATTCTGCCGGATCAACTCCCATTGCTCTGGATGCTGCGCAAACAGCATGATGGCGTTGGCGGTGGCGAATATCGTTGTGTCGAGGCTCGGGCCCATATAGTCGTTCATCAGGAACGGGCAGGTCTCCTTGGCGATCTCGCCGCGGTCGGCCGCTTCCCAGATCATTGACGCCCAGCCGCCGGGCTTGAGCTTGCGCGGTGCGCATTGCGTGAAAGCGTAGTTCACCATCTCGCTGACGACGGTGAGCGCCTTTGCGGTGCGCGGGTTCATCGGGCCGAAGCAATCGAAATTGGCGGGCGCCCAATCCAGCATCCGCTCACGGCCGTCTTCGGGCAGACCGACAGGCTCGGAGACGATGGTGACCGGTAAATATTGCGCCAGCTCGGTGGCCGCGTCGAACGAGCCGCGCGCCACCAGCCGTTCAACCAAAGCCTCCGCCTCGGTCGAGATGCGCTCGCGCAAGTCGCTGAGCGCGCGCGGGGTCAACGGCTTCTCGATGATCTTGCGCAGCACGTCGTGGCGCGGCGGATCGCTGCACAACAGCCCATCGCGCAGCGCTTCGTTCATGGTGTCATTCATGCTGACGCCATGGGCGGATGAGAATATTTGCCAATTGCCCAAAGCCGCGCGCACGCCGTCGAAGCGCGGCAGCACATAAAGGCCATAGCGATTGAGAAACACCGCCGGCGCGAGATCGCGCAATTCCTTGTAGATCGGATAGGGATCGGTCAGTGCCGCGTCGGTGTAGAGTTCAAGATCCGAGGCTGGAGCTTGTGCCATAGGATTTCTCTCTTTTTGGAGGACCGAGATTATAAGGGTTCCCTCGGTCACACCTGTGGCGTCGCTCCGACCTGGATGTCCAGCAACATTCGCACAAGATCTGGTTTGCGCGCCCGAGCGAATCCACACTCTGTTGCCACCCCGAACTCGGGGACATATTTCCGCGCCAGAGCTATTCGTCGCTTGGCGCCATCGACACCGTCGGCCGCATGAATCAAGCCCAAATAGATTTCGGTTGATTTCGGTAGCTTAAATTCGCGCATTGGCGCGAAGAA
This sequence comes from uncultured Alphaproteobacteria bacterium, assembly GCA_963731805.1. Taxonomy (GTDB): domain Bacteria; phylum Pseudomonadota; class Alphaproteobacteria; order Rhizobiales; family Xanthobacteraceae; genus BOG-931. The sequence goes on along the minus strand of CAVSWY010000009.1, from coordinate 677,124 downwards.
CTCATCGGTAGCCCGCGGCGCCGGCACCGGAAGGTGGATGTATGCGATAGGATGGTTCACCTTTTCGGCGATCGCGTTCGAAATATCGACCAGATGACGCGCCGTTACCGGATCGAAGAAATGCTTCCCGCCGAAGTCTCCGTAGCAGAGGTGGAAGCCGACCTCGACATCAGATGGAACGGCCGCACAAATGCGCCGGAAGCGATCGACGATATCGGGCTTTGAGACGTTTACCAGCGGAAATTGGTCTTGCGGCTGCCCATCCCACACAATCATATCGTGGCAGACGTCCCATTGAATGCACAGGTCCGAGTGCGGGATGTGCTTACAGATTTGGTCGACTTCCCCAATCATCGCCCGCTCGTAGGCCGGTTCAATCGCGGCAACGTCACGCGCCGTGCAGAAAGCGTAAATCACACTCATCGGCGTGGGCAGGCAGACCTGGAAACGTGTTTCAGGCTGAATGTCGCCGCGTTTTCGAGCCTCAACGAAGTCGAGATAAGACGCCCGGGCTTCCCGCGCATAACTGAGCTCGCCGAACGTTAATTCAGTCGCGCTGACGCCTTCCGCAAGGCACAGCAAAGGAAATCCCGAGGTCTTACGGAGCGCTCCGCTCGGGTCCGGCCGCAAGAAAGGGCTGGAGCGGAGCAGCGGGTACTGGAAGCTCACCCAGAGACGGCGCGACCCGGGTTCGCCGTCCGGAATCCTTTGTAATCGATGCCCCAGCAGTGGACCGACCGTGCGAAACACGTCTTCGACGCCAGCGAGGCCGATGTTGCCGACGAGGTGTACTTTTTTTGGATTGTACTCGCTCATGATGATCATTCCCGGCGCCATATAACTGAACATGATCATATTTGACCAAACACGTGTCAAGCTGGTTTTATCATGGCTCACAATGCGGGATTCGCATGGGCCAGACACCGTCGCGGGGGAAACGTGAGCTCAACAAGCAGGATAAGCTTCGCCGCATCAAAGATGCGGCGAAAAAACTGTTCATTGCCAACGGCTATGACGAAGCCAGTACGCGCCACATCGCGGTGAAGGCCGGAATCGCGCTCGGAACGTTGTTTCTCTACGCCTCGAACAAGCGAGACCTTTTGTTCCTGGTCGTCAACGACGAACTCGAAGACGTTGCGGCAGAAGCCGTCGCGGCGATCCGCTCTGACGTTCGTTTAATGGAGAACCTGCTTGCCGCATTCCGGCCGCTCTACGAGTTCTTTGGCGAAGAGCCCCGGCTTTCAAGACTGACGTTGCGCGAGATGATGTTCTATGAAACCGGAGAACAAGCGAAGCGATTTATCAAAACACGGGAAAGAATGGTCTGGCTCTGCGTCGAGATCGTGCGCATTGCGAAGCGACGAAGGGAGATCCGCCCCACTGTCGACCCACAGACGGCGGGCGAAGTTCTGTTCGCGATTTTCCAGATTGAGGTCCGGCGCTGGTTGACAGCTCGTCAGCTTAGTGTACCCGATGGGATATCGAGATTAAAGGCAGCCGTCGACATCGCCGTCACCGGTCTTTCGAAGCCATAGGCGAAGAGCTTGATTCTAAAACGACGACATCAAACGTCGTACCATCGGAGGATGCACAATGAAGCTAGCCCGCAGGGATTTTTTGCACCTGGGAACGAGCGCCGCGGCGCTGTTTTCCTTGGACCGCACGACGATGGCGCAGGATGTCTATCCGTCGCATCCTATACGCCTCGTCGTTGGTTTCACGCCCGGGGCGGCTTCCGACATCACGGCGCGTCTGTTTGCCAAGGGAGCGGAAGGCATTCTTGGCCAACCCGTCATCGTTGAAAACAAGCCGGGCGCGGCCGGCAGCATTGCCGGTCAATATGTCGCCCATGCCAAGAACGACGGCTACACGCTTTTCTTGTTTGCGCTATCGACTCTGACGAACGAAATCATCAATCCCACGCCATCGTTCGATACGATGAAGGATTTGGCGCCCATCGGGCTTCTTGCGACCGGCACAATTGTGCTTGCTGTAAACCCCGCGACCAATGTCCATAGCGTCGACCAATTGATTGCATTGGCCAAGGCGAAGCCCGGGGAGGTGCTCTATGGCTCGACCGGGGTCGGCAGCATTCCCCAGCTTGCCGGGGCGCTCTTTGCGCAGCGGGCCGGCATCAAACTAACCCACGTGCCCTATCCGGGAAGCCCGCAGATCACCAACGATTTGATAGCCGGCCATATAACAATGTCCTTCAATATGGCCTCCGCGATGATTGGACAGATCGAGGCCGGCCAATTGGTCGCGCTCGCGACGGCGGCGAATAAGCGCGCGAGCGCGTTGCCCAATATACCGACCATGGCCGAAGCTGGCATTCCCGACTTTGACACCAGCCTGTGGCTCGGTCTGGCGGCGCCGGCGGGGACGCCGCGTCCCATCATCGAAAAACTCGCCAAAGCCGCGCGACAAGCCATGCATGACCCGAACGCCATGGAAACGCTGCGTAAGCAGGGCTATGAACCGAACGATGCAGACCCCGACAAGTTCGCAGCCTTCATCCACAGCGAATTCGAACGCTGGTCGAGCGTGACCCGCGCTGCCGGCCTCAAGAGCTAGAGCACGCGACCGTTCCAGGGCCGCGTTGCGCCGACCCGGCCACAGCAGCCCCCGCTTAGTTTCAATTTCGCGTTAGGCGGCGAAATCGTCCGGCCGCCTGCGCCAGGCGCGCTCGATCTCCGCCTGGCGCAGACTCGGCTCTACTGCCTCGACGACGCTCGCAGCGATCCCCGGCGTTTCCGTCAAACCTAAATACACAATGCATGAACTCGGGGCGAGCCCGTCGGGGCGGTTTTAGCGGGCTACAACCTTACGGCTGAAGGTGATGGTTTGTCCGTGCGTTCGTTTCAACGGACGTCTAGCCTTCCCCGGATAGCACCTCGCGGATGCGGCCGCGCACCGCTTGCCGCTCGGCTTCGCTCATACGGGCGGAGAGCGTCGTCTCATAGGCGATGCGCGCCGGGCGCTCGAACACCATCAGCCGCGCGCCGAGCCACAACGCCTCCTCGATCGAATGAGTGATGAAAATCGCGGTGGCGCCGGTCTCCGCCAACAGCTCGCGAAACTCCTGGCGCAGCGCATTGCCGGTATGCTCGTCGAGCGCGGAAAACGGCTCATCACACAAAAGAATGTCCGGCTTGCCGGCAAAGGCGCGGGCGATCGAGACGCGCTGGCGCATGCCCCCGGACAGCGCATGCGGAAAATCGTTGGCGTGACCGCCAAGGCCAAGCCGCGCCAGCCACGACGCGGCGAGATCGAGACGCTCCTTCCGCTGCATCTTGTTGAGCTCGAGCCCCAGCGCCACGTTCTCGATCGCGGTGCGCCACGGCATCAGCCGGTCGTTCTGAAAGACGATGCCAATCTTGCCGCGGAACCAGGAAAAATCGGCATAGGGATCGTGGCCCTGCACCGCGACGCGGCCGCGCGACGGCTGGATCAGGCCGGAGATGAGATTGAACGTCGTCGACTTGCCGCAACCGGTCTTGCCGAGAATGGCCACCAGCTCGCCGCGCTCGACCGCAAAGCTCAAATCGTGAATCGCCTCGAATGCCAGCCCGCCGTCGCGGCGCGGAAACGACTTGCTCACCCCTTCGAACAAAATTTCCGGCGGCATGCTCACAAGGCATGCTCGGCGAAGGCGCGGTAGCGCAGCGCGCGCGTCTCGATCAGGGTGATGACGCCCTGCACGAGGAGCACAAAAATCACCAGCACCAGCGTCCAGGCGATGGCGCCGGCCATGTCGAAAACCTGTTGCTGCTGCAAAAGCTCGTAGCCGACGCCGCCGGTGGCACCGACCAGTTCGGCGACCACGACCACGCGCGAAGCGTTACCGAGATTGACCTTCCAGGCGGTCAGGATGCCGGGCAGCACCGTCGGCCAGATCAGCGTGCGCAACAGATCGAGCCGCGTCGGCCGGAACGACAGAGTCATTTCGAAGAGGTCTTTCGACATGGCGCGGTAGGCGTCGAGCACCTGGAAAGTGAACGCCGGCAGCGTCGTCATCACCATGATGAAGAAGATGCGGAACTCGATGCCGCGAAACCAGATGATGGCGATCACGACCCAGGACAGCGCCGGGATGCCCTGGTTGAAGTTAAGCAGCGGATAGATGTATCGCGCCAAGGCCGGCGAACGCGCCATCGGAATGGCGAGCAGCGTGCCGAACACGAAAGCGCCGGCAAGGCCGGCCAGAATGCGGGCGCTGGTCGCCAGCATGTCGAAGAGCGAATTCCACGATGTGAAGATCTCCACGAGCCGGGTGGCGATCTCCGGCACCGACGGAAACAGGAAATGCGGAACGAACAGCGAGGCGATCTGCCAGACGACGGCGAGCCCGGCGAGCGCGACAACACTCTCATAGCGAAAGCGAGTGAAGGCAAAAAATCTACTGGCGGCGGGCGGCAGCGCCCCATCACCGTCCGCGACTGCCATCACTCCATCTCGCCGCTATAGATCGAGGAGGCGGGCGGCATGTCCTTGAACAGTCCGACGTCGATGCCGGCCCGGTAGGTCGCTTCGATCTCTTTGCTGATCTTGCCGGCCGGCTGGATGTCGAGCGCCAGTCGGGAATTGTCGCGCATCAGCGCGGTGATCGCTTGCCGTTGCGCGTCGTCCTTCAGCGTCGCGACCAGAGGCGCCGCCGCCGCCGGATTGGCCATCACCCAGTCGGCGGCCTGCTTATAAGCGCGATAGAGACCCGGAATGAGATCGCGATGCGCGTCGATCCATTCCTGATGCGCCGCGACGCCGAGATAGGGAATTTCACCACCCCCGGCGAAGGCACGCCAGACCTTTGCGATATTAAGGTCGATTGTATGAATCTGCGGCATCACGGCCTTTACCAGAGTATAGGCTGGCTCCCATAACTGCACGGCGTCGGCGCGTTCTGCCACGGCATAGCCGACAAGGCCCGGCGGCGCCGTGTTGACCACTTGGAACGAATTGGGATCGACGCCCTGCTGCTTCGCTAGCCAAGCGAACATGGTGTAATTCGTGGTGCCTTTGGCGGCGGCAAGCTGCTTGCCCGCCAGATCGGCCAGCGTCTTGATGTCGGGCCGGCTCGACACCACGGTGCCCCAGTAATCGAACAGATTGAACAGGTAGCTGGTCTTGATGCCGCGCGTGGCGCCAAGGCCAAGGATCATCACCGAAGCGCTGCCGCCGACCGGGAAGTCGCCGGCGTTGAATTCCGTCGCATAGGCATCCGGCGGCCGTTCGACGAAGGTGATGTCGACGCCGTTGGCGATATCAAACTTCTGCTGCTTGATGACCGAGGGGAAGATCGCGCCGAGCGACGGCGGCGTGAAGACCACAATGGTGACCGGCGCGGGACCGGCGGCACGCGCCGGCGCGGCTCCGGCCAAAGCGGCGAGCGAAGCGGCCAGCGCGGCGATTGCAGCGATTTTCCTCATGGTCCCTCCCCGACTCGCGGCGGAAACCCGCATCGCGACCGCATTACTTACAATTGGCCTGGCATGGTGCTAGATAATTTCCGGTCATTCAAGACGCGCACGCTCGGCCGTGGCGAGTAGTTTCGTCCGACAGGAACCAACCGTGCCAGCTGACGACCTTAAGAGCCGCGATTTTCACAACATCCTGCTGATCAAGCTGTCGGCGCTGGGCGACTTGGTCCACACGTTTCCGCTGCTCAACAAATTGCACGACCGTTATCCCAAGGCGCGCATCGATTGGCTGGTGGCAGCCGATTTTGCCGAGCTGTTGGCGCACAATCCCGCGATTGCCAACGTCATCGAATTTCCGCGCGACGAGTGGTTGACGCCCTGGCGATGGGCGCCCTATGCCAGCGCGGCGCGGCTGATCGCCCGGCTGCGCGCCGCGCAATACGATCTGGTGCTCGACCTGCAAGGCCAATTGCGCAGCGCCATTTTTGCCTTCACATCCGGCGCCCAGGTACGGATTGGCTTTGAAAAGCCGCGCAAGGACGTCTGGAAGACACTGGCGCGACAGATTCCGGATGAAGCCAAGAAGCACGCCTGGCAAGGCGCGCGCGAAGGCAGCTGGCTGGCTTACACCCATCACATTACTTTGCCGACGCTCGATCTGCATCCCGTGGAACGCTATCTCGGCGTGGCGCCGCTGCTCGGTCTCGACGACGCCGCGCCTGACTTTTTCTTTCCGATCCCGACCGAGGCGATCACGCGCATCGACGCGCTGCTGGACTATTACGACGTCGGCAAGGCCAAGCAGCTCATCGTGATGGCGCCCGGCACCAATTGGGACACCAAGCAGTGGCGGCGCGATGGCTTTGCCGAAGTGGCGCGGCATTTTCTCCAAAAAGGCTTCGCCGTGGTGTTGATCGGCTCGCACGGCGAACACGCGCTGTGCGAGGAGGTCGCCAAGCTCGCGCCCGGCGCCATCGACCTTGCCGGCGAAACCACGCTCTCCGAGCTTGCGGCCCTCATCCGCCGCACCACGATCGCCGTCACCAATGATTCAGGACCATTGCATCTTGCCGTCGCGCTCGACCGGCCGGTGGTCAGCGTCTTCGGCCCGACCGATCCGGTCTGGGCCGGGCCGTTCCGCCGCACCGGCGCGGTCTTGCGCGCCGACCTGCCCTGCGCGCCGTGTTACCTGCGCGACCTGGGCCGCTGCATGCACGGCCACGCCTGCATGGCGGATGTCAGCGCCGCCGCGATGATCGAACGCGTCGAGGGCATCGTCGCCAAGCTGCCCAGCCGCGCCAAGGTTCCTGCGCCGCAGGCGCGGCAGCGCTAGCGGACCCGGACCTCAGGACGCGTGCTTCGCGCTGCACAATCATAAGTTAGAAGCGCTTAACCACTCGCCTCTTTCCAAGGCATAGGAGTAACTACTTACGAATGGCCCCGGCGATAGGCTGCTGTCGCGAAAGGGCTAACGATGGTCAAGGGCGGTCGCATACTCGCTCCCGGTCGCCGCGGTTGGTTGCGGGCAACGCTCCGGCCCGCGATTGTGGCTTTATGCTCTTATGATCGCGGCGTTGTGGCTCGCGCTTATCGCGATGGTCGAGCTTGCCGGGCATGATATTTTCGCGCCCCACAGCCGGCTCCGGCTCATGTTTTTCGCGGCCGCGTGCACTCTCACCGCACTGCTGGTGATCGGATTTCTTATCAGCATCCGCCACCGCATTCGCCTTGCCGAGCGGGAAACGCTCATAGCCAGACAAAAAGTTCATCTCGACTCCGCGCTCGCAAACATGCCGGAAGGTCTTTGCATGTTTGACGGCGATCAACGCCTCATCGTGTGCAACCAACAATATGTCGACCTTTACGCGTTGAGCAAAGAACAGGCACAACCGGGCACTTCCCTACGGTCGATTCTCGAGCATCACATCACAATGCCACCGGTAACGTGCTGGAAGATCCCGATACATTTGTCGCGCGCCGACTGAGCGCGATTGCCACGGGAACAGCATACCAGCACATAAATAGGCTGCGCGATGGACGTCTGATTCTGGTCACGCGCCGGTCGATGGACGGTGGCGGATGGGTCGCAACCCATAAGGACGTGACCGAGCAGGTCAGCCGCGAGGAATCGTTCCGGTTGCTTTTCGAAGGCAGTCCGGTGCCCATGTGGGTCAGCGATCGCCACAGCCTGCGTTTTCTGGCGGTCAATGACGCCGCGGTCGCGCGCTACGGCTACAGCCGAGAGCAATTCATGGCGATGACCGTGCCGGAGCTACGGCCGCAAGCCGATCAGGAGCGATTTGGAACTTTCTTGCGATCTTTGGCGCTGAGTCAGTTCACCGAAAATATCGGGCAAACCATAGGATTTGAGGCGCTGGCGCGCTGGCGCGATCAGCACCATGGCTTGGTACCACCGTCCGTCTTCATTCCTATCGCCGAGGAGAGCGGACTGATTGTCGCGATGGGTGAATGAGTTTTACGCGAAGCCTGCCGCGAGGCTGCAACTTGGCGGTACCCTCTTACGGTTGCAGTGAATGTGTCGCCCCTGCAGGTTCCGATATGGCGATCTGCCCAGCCTCGTTCATGCGATTCTGCTCGACACCGGGCTTGCTCCTGCTCGGCTCGAGCTGGAAATTACCGAAAGCGTATTCATCGACGATTTCTCGCGCGGGATATCCATCCTTTCCCGGCTCAAAGCCCTTGGCGTTGGGGTCGCGCTGGACGATTTCGGATCCGGCTATTCCTCCTCGTCCTACCTCCACTCATTTGCATTCGATAAAATCAAGATCGACCGGACTTTTATTCTCGATCTCGAACACAATCAGCACTCCATGGCGATTGTGCGCGCCGTTATCGATCTCGGCCATAGTCTGAACATCCCGGTCCTGGCCGAAGGCGTCGAAACCGCCGCGCAGCACGCAATGCTCGTGGAGAGGGGCTGTGACGAGGTGCAGGGCTATCTGGTCGGCCGGCCGCTGCCCATCGATGACTATGCAGAGCTTGTCGGGGCCGAGATCATGCCTCGCGCCAGGACCTTGATAGCCGGCTAATCGATCCGCGTCCCGATCGCCAAACAAGACCTCTAACTTACGACGCTCGCAAAGTTCGCGCCCTAGCGCGACGTTACTGTTTGGTGAATGTCACGCTGCAGGGACGACCTCCCTGCCGAGCGCCGGTTCCCTTCACGCCTTCCAATCGGCCGGTAATGGGATAGCCGTAGGGCGTGCCCACAGGAGCGTTTCCCGCCGCCAGTCGCGAAGAAGGGACGATGCCTCTGGCGAAAATCTCGACCGCCCCGTCCGATCCGACTTTTCCATTGAGCGAATACCATCCCGGCTTACCCTTGTCCCCTTTCTCGCCGCTGAAAACGCCAGCTTTGACATCAGCATCAACAAGAATGGTAAAACTCCCCGCTCCCTCCGCCGCCGGGCATGACACCACGGTCGTCCACTTTCCGTCGAAGGGACTCGCGCTTTGCGCGACCGCATCCCCTGTTACCGCGATGGCGGCCGATACAGTCGCAATCCAAATCAATGAACGCATTGGCACCTGCCTCCCCGGATGCTCAGGACAATAACAATAGGCGCCGGCGTCGTGACGATCTACGGGGCATAGCGGACCAATCAAGTTCGATTTATGAGTACACGCCCCACCGTCATCCCCCACATTTTCTCAGGATTTGGTCGGCCAATTGAGGCATTCGGCGAGGCCGCGGCCCATGATCCATTCCTTGTCCGAGGCGGACAGGAAATCCATGTGCTCAGTGAACAGCTTCACGCAGTCGCTATAGCTGCAGCTGGTGCGCTCGAGCATCGCCGACGCATCGGTTCCCCAAAAACAACGTTGCGGCCCGAAGGCCTCCACCAGGCGGCGGATTTCCGGCTGAATGTTCTTGTAAGGGTACGGCGCAGTCGAGAACACCGGCACCAAGGTCAGCTTGACATAGACATTGGGATGCTTTGCCAAAGTCGCCGTGCTTTGGGTCGCAGCCTTGAGCAGATCATCCTTCTGGGTCGTGCGCGCGCCAAGATGATCCATGATGATGCGCAGCCGCGGATGCCGCGCCGCGACTTCGCCGATTTCCTTGTGCGTATAGGGCGCGTTGAGCATTACCGGAATGCCGAGCCGCTCCGCCGCCGGCCAGAACCAATCGGCGGTACCGTCCTGCATCCAGACGCGATCCCATTCATGATGCAGCGTCAGCCGCACGCCGAGCATGCCTTTCTGGTCGCGCCAGGTTTCGAGCTTGCCGCGCTCGGCGGGCACATTGATCGGAAAGCGGCCCATCACCGCAAAGCGATCGGGATATTTCTGCGCGGCCTCCAGGCTGTAATCGACGCGATCGCCTTCCCACGACGGCGGCACCAGGATCGAGTGCTCGACGCCCGCATCCTTCATGATCGCGCTGAATTTCTCATAGGTCAGCGGTTCGGGCAGGTGCGCCTTGCGGCCGGGCATCCATTTCCGATCCGGCCCCTCAGGCAGCCAAATGTGAACGCCCGAATCGATAATCATCATTGCGGTCTCTCCTCGATCTCCTGGTGTCTCATGCCGCGGTCTCGTATTTCGGCGAGCCACCGCGCTCATTCATTGCTTGTTGATGCCGGCCTGCACGATCACCTTCGCCCAGCGATCGATCTCGAACCGCATGCGTTGGTCGAGCGCGGCGGCGGGGATCGGCTTGGCGTCAAAGCCAATCGCTTTGTATTGCGCGATCACGTCCGGCCGTTGCAGAATCTCCGTTGTCGCCCGCGCCAGCACGTCGATCGCCTGTTGCGGCATGCCCTTGGGACCGTAAAGCGAATTCCACGACGTCACATCGAAATCGGCAACGCCGGCCTCCTTCATCGTCGGCACATCCGGCAGCTCCGGAATCCGCTCAGCCGAGGTCACCGCGAGCGGACGCACCTGCTTGGCTTCGATCCCGCCGCGAAGGCCGCCATAGGCGTTGATGACGAGGTCGACCTCGTTGCGCAACAATGCGACCGAAAGCTCGGCGGGCCCTTTATAGGGCACGACGGTGAAATTCAGCTTCTGCGTGGATTTGAACAGCAGCGCCGCCAAATGATTGCTGGTACCGGCGCTCGACGTGCCGACATTTAATGTGCCTGGCTTTTCCCTGGCTGCCGTTATCCATTGCTGCAGCGTCTTGTATTGCGACACGGCAGCATCGACAAAGAGGTAAGCGAACTCGCTGACGCCAACGATTGGGGTCATCTCCAGGCGAGGATCGAATGGTTCGCGGAACAGGCTCACGCCGATCGCGGTATTGTTGCCGGCCCAAGCAATGGTGTAACCGTCGGGCGGCGCATTGGTCACCGTGCGCCCGGCGATGACCCCACCACCGCCCGGCTGGTTCTGCACCAGCACCGGCACGCCGAGGCGGTCCGACAATTTCGCAGCGAGAATACGCAACGCCACGTCGGACGCCGACCCCGCGGCAAGAGGCGTCACAATTCGGATCGGCCGTGACGGATAGACATCGTCGGCGCGCGCTAACGACAGCGTCGTCCACGCCAGGCAGAGCAAGGCAAAGACTGCGGCAATGCAGGGTCCGCAACCTGCGCCAATGCGGCGCCGCTGCCTCACCGTTTGCAGTTTCATTTAGCCTGCCCCCAACGCGCGGGTCGTGTCATCGAACAACTCGTCGACCGAAATCGGCCCCGGGATCAGTTTTTGCTGCCGGCAAAAATCGATGATGATTTCCGAATTCGGACGGCAGGCTTCGACCCCGAAACGATAAGGATCGAGAACGCCGCCCTCCGGCAAGCCCGCGGCGCGTTTACTGTCCTGGAATAGCCGGAACACGTCCCGCACCACGTCGGGCCGCGACCGGGACAGCTCGCTACGCACCACCAGCATGTGATTGATCGGCACGCCGTGGTGACGCTCAGCCCATTTCCGCGCGGCTGCGTCGGCGTCTGGAATGAGATGCTTGAGCCGCGGATCGGGGAGCTTGTCGCCGACGATCGCCGCGTCAAGCTCGCCGTCAAGCAGCATCTGCACCAGCTCCTTGCCGGGCGGCGCCCGTTTGACGATGTCGGGATCGCGGTATTCCGCCACATGCGGATCCTCGAACGTGATCCACTCCACTTTGTTGAGATCGACACCATAGTCGCTCGCCAGAATCCCCCTCACCCAGGTACCCGTGGTCACGGTAAAGGCGCGCACGCCGACGCGCTTGCCGTTGAGATCGGACGGCTTGAGCGTACCGCGCTCGGCGTTATAGGCGATGGTGTGATGCTGACCGCGGCTCACCACCACGGCGGGAATCAAAATATAAGGCTTGTTGTACGATCGCGCTTGCAAATAGGTAACGATCGCCAGTTCGGCGAGATCGTATTTGGCCTCGCGCACCACCTGCTTGAACAGGTTGTTGGCGACCTTGACCTCGACGAAATCAAAATCAACGAGATCGGAATGCACCGCCCCGCTCTTGAGCGGGGCGACGTTCGGATAGTTGCCCAGCATCGTGTGCAAAGTGAGTTTCGATTGAGCCGCCATTGCAGCCTCCTTTATCGATCAGCAAGAACCGGATAAAGCGCCAGCGCCGTCTTGCCGAAGATCCAATCCTGATCGCCATCCTTGGCGAAGGAAAACGCCGTTCGCGCCGCGCCGAGAATTTCCGACAGCGTCCCGACCGAATTCGGAAAATTCGATCCCCAGGCGATCCGCGACGCGCCGAAGGTGTCAATCAATTTGCCGAAGAAGGTTTGCGGCGTAGCTTTGCCCCATGATTTCGGCGTGACGTTGATCGGCGTGATCTTTAAGTAAACCTGCTGGTATTTGGCGAGCGCGAGCAGATCGGCGGCGCCGTTATAAGGCGGCCCGTCCTCGAACGGAGCGCGCGTAAGGTGATCGAGGATCATCGTCACCTTCGGGAACTTGTCCATGATCTGGCGCAATAGCGGAAGGCCTTCCAGCTTCATCTGCATGCAAACCGGGATGTTCTTCGCCGCCGCATGCTCCCAAAACGGATAGGTCTTCGGATCGACAAACCAGGTGGCCTGATCCGGCAGCGTGCTGCCGGTGGTGAACAACCGCATGCCGGTGCAGCCGCGGCCCAGCCAATAGTCGAACGTCTGCACCGCGTCCGGGGCCATGACGTCGATCGAACAGACGCCGGTGAAGCGCAACGGCACCGCCGCGACGGCGTCCGCCACATAGCTGTTGTCATAGCCGTAGGCCGTGGAGGAATGCACGATCGCCGCTTTGGCGACGCCGGCGTCGTCCATGGCTTTCAGCAGCGTTTCGTATGTCGTCGGCCGCTCGCTGGACCACGTCGATTGCTTGCCGCCGAGCGGCGCAAGCGGATAGCGCTTGGTATCAGGCGAAACGATGTGGGGATGAATATCGATGACGGGCGACATGGCACCTCACGCGAGCAATCGAGATTACGGGTTGATATCGACGAAGATCCGATCGAGCTTCGGACGCGACGGGATGAGACCCTGCTGCAAGGCATAAGTGACGAGCGCCTCGATGCTGGGTCCGTTCGCGGCCATGCCGTAGGGCAACGGATCGTTCATGAGCGAGAAGAAGCCCCGATAGCGCTTGTCCTCTGGAGCGTCGCCCCGACCAAGCTTGAGTTCATCGAGATAGGGGCGTTTGGCCGCGACGAAAGCACTCATCAGCGAACGCGCCAGCCATGGATGCCGCGCGATGTGCTCGTCCTTTACCACGATGAGGCCGTGGATCGGATAAATGCCGGTGTGGCGAAACCAGTCCGCCTCGATTTGCTCCACATTGGCGAACAGCTCCGGATAGGTGCCGGTGGCTCCTCCAGTCGGCGCGTTCATGTCCCAATTGCCGATCGGCGGCCCGGCGCGGCCGACCCCTGCGGGCCCGGTGAAGCCGGCCTGAATCTCGCCCGACGCCATCATGCTTTGCAGCGTTTTGCCTTCCGGAGCATGAACGACGTTGGGGGGCAGTTCGAGCGTCGTGACATGCTCCTCGTCGTCCACCACCCAGGTGACCTTGGATGAATTGAGTCCGTATTCATTGACGAAAATGCCCCGCGTCCACACGCCGGTCGTGACTGAATAGGCCCGCACGCCGACCTTCTTGCCTTCGAGATCCTTCGGCACGCGAATGCCGGCGTCGGGCCGGACGACGAAACCGCCATGATGGAATCGCCGCATGACGAAGATCGGCAGTGCGATGTAAGGCGCGCCGCGGGAGCGTGCGATCATGTAGGTCGTCGGCGCCATCTCGCAGATGTCGAACTCGAGGTCGCGAACCATGCGGCGGAACGCCTGGATGATCGGCACGACTTCAACGAACTCCGCGTCCACGCCTTCGATCGCAATGGCGCCCTTCTTGATCGCCGCGGTATGGCCGTAGCTGCCGATCGCGATCTTAAGCCGCGGCCTCTCGGCACCGGCTGGAACTCTGCTGTTGGCTGCCTGTACGTTCACGTCACTGTTCCTATTTGTCTAGTTGCCACTTCACTGTTTCGGGATGCCGGCTTTGTCGATGACCGCGCGCCATTTCGCAGCGTCGGCGTTCAAGCGTTGCGTCAGCGCCTCCGGCGTGCTCGCCAGCGGCTCCATGCCGAGATTGGCCATCTTTTCGCCGATCTCGGGCATTTGCAGAACGGCGCTGATCTCGCTGTTGAGCTTGGCGATAATGGCGGCCGGCGTGCCGGCGCGAACCGACAGCGCGTTCCAGCTGGTGACGACATAGTCCGGATAGCCGGAATCCTTGACCGTGGGCACGCCGGTAAACAGCGGTGACGGCTTGTCGCCGGAGGTGGCGATGATCTTAATCTGCTTACCGACCACCATCGGACTGAATGCCGCGTAATAATCAAACCCGACATCGACATCGCCGCGCTGGATCGCGGTCATGAGTTCGGGCGTGGTGCGGAAGGTAACGACCGCCGCATTCACTCCGGTCACCATCTTGAACAGCTCGGCGGAAAGATTTTGCGTGCTGCCAACCGCAATCGAGCCGAAATTAAGCTTGCCAGGATTCTGCTTGCCGTAGGCGACGAGCTTCTGGACGCTGTCGAAGCGGGTATCCATTTTCGTCGCCAGCAGCATGTCGAACTGCGCCAGTAGCGAAACCGACGAAAAGTCGCGCGTGATATCGAAGGGCAACGCGGCAAACAGACTTTCGCTGATCGCGGCGCCATTGCCGGAAAGGTACAGCGTGTAGCCGTCCGCGGGTAAGCTCAGCGCGGCTTTGGCGGCGACGATGCCGCCCGCCCCGGGTCGATTGTCGATGAAAAAGTTCTGACCCATGCGCTCGCTGAGCTTTGCGGCAACCAGCCGGGTCGAGACATCGGCCACGCCGCCGGGCCCATAGGGCAGTATGATGCGAACGGGCCGTTCCGGGTAATTGGCCTGTGCCCGAGTGCCGCGGCCGAACGTCACCGCCGCGACTGCGGCAATCGCGGACATGCCGAAGCCGTGCCAAATATCGCGGCGAGACAGCATGTGTTCCTCCGGCAGCGCTATTGTTTCGGCGAAATGGGATTGCCCCGCCGCCGATTTTGGCCGCGATCATGGCCACGGCGTGCGTCTAGTCCATTCCGATTAGCCTCTCAGCTTGATATAGAAATCGTCTCGGATGTATCGAAAACGCCGTGGATGGATCACAACGCACGATTTTCTGGGGCATTAGACGATATAGGAAACATGCCGGATGATTGATTTCAGGCTTTTGCGCCACTTCTCCTATTTCCTCGCCGTGGCCGACGAACGGCACTTCGGCAACGCGGCAAAGCGGCTCGGCATGTCCCAGCCGCCGCTGAGCCAGCAGATCCAGGTGCTGGAGCGATCGCTCGGCGTCCGGCTTTTCGAGCGCACGCGCCAGGGCGTCCAGCTCAGCCGCGAGGGCGCGGCCATCCTCGCCCCGGTGCACCGCTTCATGGAGCACGCGCAGCGGCTTCAGCAAGCAGTCACCGACGCGCGCCAGGGCCGCGCCGACATCGTGACCGTCGCTGCGATCAACTCCGCGATGTTCGACGTCATGCCGCGACTGATGCGGACCGCAAAGCGGACCTATCCGCAGCTTTCGCTATCCGTCATGGAGGCGCGAAGTGCCGAAGCATTGGCCGCCGTGCAGAGCGGCGAGGCCGACATCGCGTTTGCGCGCTTCGACGACCGCATGGCGTCGCTCGAGGTTCGTCCCATCGTCTACGATCATCTCGTCCTCGTTCTTCCGGTCGATCATCCTTTGACGCAGCGCAGCCGCGTCGGTCTCGCCGAGCTCGCCGACGAGAACTTTGTGCTGTTTCCGCGACGCTCCAGCCCGAGCTTTTTCGATCAGATCACGAGTGCTTGCCGCGGCGCCGGGTTTTCGCCGCATGTGCTCTACGAAGTCCATTCGGTGGTTTCGCAGATTGCCTATGTCGGTTGCGGCGTCGGCGTCGGCATGGTGCCAAGCCGGGCGATGCGTTTCGGCGGCGGCGACGTCGTGTTTCGGCCGCTCCTCGAAACAATCAACGTCGTCAGCATTGCAGCCGCTTGGAAGCCGGCGCTGCGCAAGGAACTGGTGCCCACGATCGTCGACATCGCAGCCGACATCGGCGCCGATCGGGAAGCACTGCCGATCGTCGGATCGCCGGCGCAAACCGTCGCCGCGCAATAACGGCAAACGCCCGGAGACTACGGCGACATTGGAATCCATAGGTCGTCGTGATATCTGCGGCATGATCTGCCCGGGCACGGTCCGCAACCGACGCGGCACACAGGGGGCACCGGAATGCCGCTGATCCATGACAAAGACGTCTGGCAAAGCAAGCTTGCCGCGCTGCCGCTCGCGAGCTACGGCCCCGGCGAGACCGTATTTGCCGAAGGCACCAGCACCGGCCGGCTCCTTATTCTCAAAAGCGGCGCGGTCAGCGTCGTCAAAGGCGGCGTCGAGATCGCGACGGTGTCGGAACCCGGCGCGGTGTTCGGCGAACTCTCCGCGCTGCTCGGCCAACCGCACGGCGCCGACGTGCTCGCTGTCGAAACGTCCGAGTTTCACGTCGCCGATGCCGCGACGCTACTCGGTCAAGATCCGATCGCGCTGCTCTACGTGACGATGGTGCTCGCCCGTCGCCTCGACAGCGCCAACCGAGCACTCATCGACCTCAAGGACCAGATCGAGGCCGGCGAACCGCCGAGCATGATCGAGAAATCGGTCGAGCGGATCCAAGGATTGCTGAGCGCGATCGGCACCGGCTACATGCGTGCCGGAGCCGGCTACTCCATGTTTCCCCCGACGTAATCAGGAAAGCGCCCGCCAACTCAGTGGCTTTTGGAACCAAGGTAGCGCGGCACCACGATGCGCTCGCCTTCGGTCAGCGCCCCATGCTCCGCCTTCGGATTGAGCTGAATGAGCGCCCAGAGCGGCACGTGATAAGTCGTCGCGACGGTCTGCAGCGTATCGCCGGCATGGGCCGCGACCGGCTCGCCCGAGTCCCACAGTTCGATGGCGCCGGTGGCTGGCGGCACGAGCCGCAACGGCACCGCCTCGCCCTCCCCGCGCGCGGCGGCCGATCTGACCTTGGCGGCGAGCTGCTGCTGAATGGCGTCGAATTTGTCCAGATTGATGTGAACGATCTCGGGGCGGTCTTTGAGGTTGAAGCTGGCGTAATGGCCGTGGAAGCCGCGCCCAGGCTCGAGGTCGCCGCCGCCAAGGATGTTGGAGGACTGGTAGAGATTGATATAGCGCTCGACGTTCGCCGGGATGGGATGCGCGGCGCGCGTCGGGTCATAGGTGATGAGCAGGCTAACCGGGACGTGCGCGCCTTCGAGCGCTTCGGCGAATTGCACGGCGGAATCGCCGCCGATGGAATGGCCGATGACGGTGATCGGCTTGGGATCGCGGCGGTAATCGGCGATGGCTTGAGTGGCGACCGAGCGCCACGCCGAATAGCCCTCGATATCGGCGGCGACGCCGACTCGATCGATGCGCTGCGCGAGCTGATCCATGCCCCAATCGATCATGCCGATGAGGCCACGGAACATATAAGCGCGGCCGTGAATGGCGGTCGCGGTCTGTTCGGCACCAGCGGTCGTGACGAAGCAGGCCACGATCAGGGCCGCCGCGACACAGCTTGCGGCATAAGTGAGGATGTCTTTGGCTCGAACCATAAGCTCTGAGATTCGGAACAGTCTAAAACCGATGCATCGGGGAAACAGGTCGTTCGCCTGCTGCGGGACCCACCCGATGCCTCGCCCGCGCCATCGATTAGCACAAATCGGTGATTGGCTGGGCATTTTCATGGCAAAACGGGTTCCGTCGCTCCACACCGTCAAAAACTTCGTAGATAGCGGCTAGAATCAAGCGAAGATCGTTTTCCAACGGCGATCCGCCGCGCCGCCTCTCTCTGCTAAAATTGAGATCATGAGACTTTTGCAGCGAATGATAGCCGGCGATATCGCCCTGTGGCGCGCGTTCTGGCTGATCGGCGTTCCGCTTGCCCTCGTCTGGGATCTCACCGGACTGAGCATGCTCACGGGTTATGGCGTCGGCGAGCCGTCGGTTGCGATAGCGATCGGCGTCGTGTTCACGCTATCGAGCGCGGTCCTGCCGATTGTCGCGGTAGCCATATGGCGCAGTGCTTCGCGCTATCCGCGAGAAGCCTGGTGGAAGCATGGCTTCGCCTGGGGCGCCAAATTATGTGCCGTGTTTTGCGGACTGACGGCGGCTGTCAGCCTCTGCACGGTTCTGTATCTGGCTTTTTCTTTCGTTTACGCGGGCGAATTGCCCTTTTGACGACGCACGCGGTCGGCGCGCAGAGCTAATTCGACGCCGTTTGTGTCAAATCGCCTGTCGGCGAGCCGCGATAGGTTCGCGCGGCATAGTCTTTCAGGTCGGCCGCCGTCAGCTCACGTTGCCCGAACAAATCCCCTGAATTAACGGCGCCCGAAAGCTGGTCGAGAAAGGCCGGCGCGTCAGTGGACGGCAGATCGCTCGGCGGCGCGGCGCTCGGCGCGGCCGCTTCCGGCCTTGGCGGTAGCGGCGGCGGTGGCGGCAACTTCGCCAACGCGGCTGCAGCGATTTTCAGAGGATCGTCGGTCGCCGCATTGTCATGCCCGCGCGTGCGGTCACGCGCGGACTGCGGCTTCGGCCGCTCCTGCGGCGACCGCGCGGCAGGCGCCGGCATATTCGACATTTCGACGCGAGCAACGCGATCGTCGGCGGCAGGATCGCTGCGCTTCTGAAGGTCCACCGCCGGCTCAAGCGGCATCGACTGCGACGATTGGGCAAATGCGAGCGGCTTCGGCGCGTCGGCCTGCGCCGTTTCCAGGCGATCTTCGGCGGTGAATTTGGCGATTTCGCTTTTCACCAGATCGCGAAATTGCGAGTTGAACTGCGCGCCGGGATGGGAATCGTTGTTGGCAATGTAGTCGATATTATCGCCCTCTAGCTTTTTCGACCCCATGCCGCCGAACGTCTCCCACGGATTGGGATTGTAGATTTCGATCATCCGCCCGACTTTTCCTGGTTGCAGCGGGGGATTCCAGCTCAGCATCGAAGGCTGCAGCGCCACTATCAGATCGACGTGTTTGGCGTTATTGGCGACGAATACCGAGCTGTTGGCGCCGAGGCTGTAGCCGACGACGACCGTATGCGTTCCCGGCGGCTGACGCTCGAGGTCGTCGACCAAGCTGGGCCAGGCTTGGTGCACATAGGTCTCGACCTCGACGTCCGGCATCCTTTTAAGCTCGGCGACCAGTTCAACGAGCCCAATCGCCGGCAACGGCCCGAACATGGGCCACAATACGCCCACAAAGGTCTTGGCCTCGACCGGCGTGCCGATCAGCGAACCGCATAACGCCAACGCGATTGCGAGCTTCTTCACGTTCTTCACATCCCCCATCGCCGGCTTGCGCCCCCAGGGCGCGCTCCGCCTCGCCGGTCGCGACCGGCCGGGTCTCGCCGCACATGCGAGATTCCCGTCCGTCCCCCGGCATAGAGCAGGGGAATTGCGGGCATTTATGGGAAACCAATGGGAAATATTGCGGATGAAACCCGGCATTCAAAAAACGCGCTTAATAGTCGGTAAATAAGCCGAGCGATGACGTCGGGCGCGCCTTGCCATCGCAGGCGCGTCGCGCCACGAAGCACCGCGTTGCCGCCGTAAGCGCGGCAATCGATCAGAGCGGCGGCTATTTCGACGTCATGTCGCTGATGTATTTGCGGAGATAGTCCTTTACATCGCCCGGAATATCGCCGAGCCCGGCCAGGACGGCTTGCCCCTCCTCGGCGGTGACGAGAACGGGCTCGGTCTTGATCACCTTGGAGTAGTCCGCCAGGAACTCCTGGTTCTTCCACATCGCGATGAACGCCGCGCGCATGATCGCAACAACCTCGTCCGGCGTCTTAGGCGGCATCAAGGCGACGCGAAACATCTTGAGCTGCGGATCGTTGACCGTGCGCAATACCCGGTAGGCCAATTGTCCGCCGAGCGGTTTGTCCGGATGGACCGTCGCGTAAAACTCCTCGAAAGTCGGCAGGTTCGGCAACGCCTTGGTGCGCGGATAGCCGCCGTTCTTGGGCGGCGACAATTGCCACAGCGGCAGCACGACATTTCCCATCGACGGCTCGATCGAGCCGCTCCAGCCCGACAGTGAGGAATTGGCCATCTGCCCGAAGTTCTGCAGAATCGCAGTCTCGACTTCCTTCAAGCCGCGATAGGCCGGTATCGGCTCGTATTTGACGCCAAGCAGATCGAGCGAAAGGTCCATGTTGATGGTGTTGCTGTTTTCGGCATTGAGTGAGAGCGCCTTGAAACCGCTCGTCTTCATCAGATCGGTCGCCACCTTGACGCCGGGCGGCGTATCCTTGCGCATATAAACGACCAGCGGACTCTCCACGCCGGCGATGAAGACGAAATTCGAATAGGGCGCCTTCAGCACCGGGTTGTCCAAGATTTGACTGGGCACATCTAGAGTGAAAAAGCCCATAGTGTCGCCGTTCGGCGCGGTCTCGCCGAGCTGATTGCTGCCCACGATTCCGCCCGCACCTCCGATATTCTTGACGATGACGGTCGGGTTGCCGGGAATGAAGGCCGGCAGATGCTGGGCGACGATGCGGCCTTCGAGGTCGGTCGGACCGCCGGCCGGGTAATTGACGATCATGGTGATCGTCCTGCCCTTGTAGAATTGCGCCGAAGCGGCGTTGGGGATGACGACGGCGAGCGCCATCATCCCGCAGGCGACGATTAAGCTGCGAAACATGATGATTCCTCCCACAGGGCCCGCGGCTCGGCCGGGCGCTATTTTTTTGCTTGGCGCTGATCGGTCAGCATCGTACCCAGCTTGAACGGCTCGTATGTCGGCTTGTAGGATTTCTCGTCGAGGAACTGCCGCAAGCCGGTATTGTAGGAATCTTCCTTGTCGGCGACTTTGATCGCCTGGCCCTTGGCGGCGAGATAATCGTAGGCCTGCGGCACATCCATCGTGCGCACGTGACGGATCGCGTGCTTGGTAGCGCGCAGCACCGCCGGGCTCTTTTTCATCAGCCGCTCGGCGAGGTCGGTGACCGCGTCTTCGAGCTTGTCGAGCGGCACGGCGTAATTGACCATGCCGATGCGGGCGGCTTCGTTGCCGTCGAACGCCTCGCCGAGACAGGCGTAATAGAGCGCATGGCGCGGCAATACCATGTCGGCCACCACCTTGGAGACAAGCGCACCGGGCAGGATGCCCCAGTTGACCTCCGACAGCGAGAAAGTCGCGTTCTCCGCGGCGATGGCGAAATCGCAGCCGAGGAGCTGCATGAAGGCGCCGCCGACGCAATAGCCGTGCACCATGGCGATCGTCGGCTTGTCGTAATTGTAGAGCCGTTCCCAGCGCC
This sequence comes from uncultured Alphaproteobacteria bacterium, assembly GCA_963731805.1. Lineage (GTDB taxonomy): Bacteria > Pseudomonadota > Alphaproteobacteria > Rhizobiales > Xanthobacteraceae > BOG-931. Next base: position 655,909 of record CAVSWY010000009.1, on the reverse strand, counting down.
AGCGATTGGCCGCCGCGGCCGCCTTCTTGCGTTCGCCGGGCTTCTTTTCCAGATCGCGGAAGAAGCGCTGCAGATCCTGTCCGGCGCTGAAATTGCCGCCCTCGCCGCTGACCACCACGACCCTGACATTGTCGTCGACTTCCAGCTGCGCCAGCGCGTCGTCCATGTCGTAATGCAGTTGCGGGCTCATCGCGTTGCGCTTGTCCGGACGGTTGAGGAAGGCCCAGCCTATACCGTCATGGACTTTCACTTTTACGCATTCGTATTTGTAATCAGACATCAGTAGCTTCCTCCGGTTTGCGATGTTTGTGCCAATGATCAGCCGTAGGCGCGCAGCACATGGCGCGCCAGCGTCATCTTGAGAATTTCGATCGGGCCTTCCGTGATCATCATGCTGCGCTGATCGCGCCAGAACTTTTCGATTGGCAGATCGGTCGCAAGCCCCATGCCGCCGTGGATCTCCATGCAGCGATCAGCGGCCTGGAACGATTGAGTGTCGCCAAAAATCTTGGCCATGTAGGCCTCGGCCCGAATGTCGCGGCCTTGATCATATTTCCAGGCGGCGTCGTAGACCATCAACCGAAGCTGGTGTTGCTCCATGAAACTCTCGGCCAGCATCCATTGCACGGCCTGCCGCTCCGCCAGCGGCTGGCTGAACGTGACCCTTTGCTTGGCGTATCGCGCGGCGAGCTCAAGGCAACGTTCGATCACGCCGAGGCTGCGTGCACCATGCCGGATACGCCCGACATTGAGCCAATGTTGCGCATGCTTGAAGCCGTCGCCCTCTTCACCGATGCGATCCTCGACCGGTACTTTGATGTCCTCGAAGGCGATTTCCCAGGGACGGTCGTCGATGACGAGTTCCTGCGAACGCAGAAGCCGTACGCCCGACGACTTCATGTCGACGATGAAAGCGGAGATGCCACCGTGTGAGCCCTTGGCGCGGTCGGTCGCCGCGATCAACTGCGCGTAATGCGCCTCGTCGGCGCCGGTGATGAAACGTTTGACCCCGTTGATGACGTAATGATCACCGTGGCGCACTGCGGTGGTGCGCATGCTGCCGGGATCGCCGCCGGCGTCGGGTTCGGTCTGCGCCAGGCACCAGTTGAGCTCGCCGCGGATGGTCGGCAGCAGATATCTGGCCTTTTGCGCGTCGTTGAGATGATAGAGGATCGGGCTGACGTTGGGACCGAAAATATCACCGCCGCGCGGCGGCAAAGCGATGCTGCGGCCGAGCTCGGCCCAGACCGTCACCTTGGCGACGAGGCCCATGCCGAGCCCGCCGTATTCGCGCGGCACATCGTAACCGGCAAGGCCCAAGGCGGCGGCTTTGGCGACGAGGTCCGCGCGCACCTCGGGCTTGAGTTTGTTGTTGACGCGCGCGGTGCGCTCGATCGGGATCAGTTCGCGATCGACGAATTTCCGCACCGCGTCGCGCAGCATCCGGATTTCGTCGGGAAGATCGAAGTTGAGCCCGTTTGCAACCGGGATGGCGTCCATGCCGGGCTCCTACTGTTTTCGTCCAACCGACCGCACGTCGGCGGCGCGCACGCCGCCATTGTCGGCGAGCACGATCAGCGGGTTGATCTCGAGATCGGACAACCAGGCCTGATGATCGATGAACAGTCTCGACAGGCCGGTCATGGCGCGGACCACCGCGCCGATATCGCGCGCCGGGTGGCCGCGAAACGCTCCGAACAGCGCGGCTCCGCGCAACGAATGGATCATCGCAAGCGCGGTCGCCTCGTCGACCGGCAGCAGGCAAATAGCGACGTCTTTGAGAACTTCGACCTGCACGCCGCCGAGCCCGAACAGCATGAACGGACCAAATTGCGGATCGTGACGGACGCCGAGAATGACTTCGAGGCCGTCAACCATTTCCTGCACCAGAAACCCTTTAAGCTCTGCTTCCGGATCGTGTGCGGCGAGCCGTTTCGCCATCGCGGCGGCTGTGTCACGGACCGCGGCCTGGTCGCGCAAACCGAGCGCGACGCCGCCTATCTCGGTCTTATGACTGGCCTGCGGCGACACGATCTTCACGGCGACGGGAAAGCCGATGCGGGCGGCCCGCGCTGCGGCTTCGTCGGCCGTCGCGGCGAGCGCACTCGCCGGCGCCGGCAAACCGTGCGCCGTCAACAGCGCTTCAAGTGCGGCGCCGGAAAGATTTTCGGCGCGGCCGGCGGACTCCGCGATCGGCGCAATATCCCGCCGAAGCGCTTCGGCATAGTGCACCAGGCTTTGCAGCGCCCGCACGGTTTCCGGCAGCCCCTGAATGAAGGGCACACCTGTCTCGCTCTGATATTTGCGGCTGACGTCGGAGTTGTTCTGAGCCATGCGGCCGAACGCCAGAACAGGCTTGTCGGTCGCCGCCATCACGCCGCGCAGCGGCGCGGGGTCGTACGGGTCATCGGCATTGATCGGGACCAAGCCTTGCACCGTTATAAGATCAACGGTCGGATCGGCGCAGATGACCTTACAAATCTCCGCGAATTTCGGCGCCTGCACGCCGACCGTCGGGCCAACGTCGAGCGGATTTTCCGGCGCTAGCCCCGGATCGATCATGTCCGGCAGCTTGGCGCGCGTTTCCGGCGCAAGCGGCGCGAACTCGGCGCCCTCGTCGCTCGCATAATCGAGCACCAAGCCTTTGGCGCCGCCCGAATAGCCTACCATCGCGATGCGATGACCTGTTGGCAGGCGGCCGGGAGCGAAGGCGAGACAAGTCTCGATGAGATCGTCGAGCGATGGGCAGCGCACGATGCCGTATTTCCGACATACCGCGTCGAACACCTGATCGTCGCCGGCGATGGCGCCGGTATGGCTCGCGGTCGCCGCCTTGCCGCGTTCGCTGCGCCCGACCTTGACCAGAACGATCGGCTTGCGCGCGGCGAGCGCCTTGGCCGCCGCCGCCATAAAGCTTTGCGGCCGGCGGATGCCTTCGACCAGGCAGGCGACGATCTTGGTATGCTCGTCCTCGACCAGGAAATTGATGTAGTCGGCGAGATCAAGGTCGAGCTCGTTGCCGCTTGACACCGCGTAGGAAAAATCGAGCCCGCGCAGCGCCGCCTGCTGCACCCAGAACTGAAAGGTGCCGCCGGACTGGAACACCACGCCGACCGAGCCGGGTTTGAGGGCACGCACGCGCTTGGCCGGATAAAGCAGGAGCTTCTCGCGGATCGACAGCGAGCCCATGCAGTTCGGACCCGAAATCCGCAAGCCGCGCTGTTCCGACAATGTGAGCAACGCCTGCGCGCGCTTGCGACCCTCGGCGTCGCCGCCTTCGCCGAATTGCGCGGCGTAGATCAGGGCGCATTTGAGCCCATGCTCGCTCGCCTCAGCGAGCGTGTCGGCGACAAAAGCCGTCGGGATGATGGTCAATGCCAAGTCAACCGGCTCGGGAATGGAGGCGAAGTTGGGATAGACTTGCCGGCCCCATACCTCGTGGCGCTTCGGATTGACCGGATAGACCTTTACCGGAAAGCCGCAATATTCGAGATTTTCGTAGATCGATTGCGCCCAGCCGCCACGGCTAGAATCGGAAGCGCCGATGATAGCCAGCGATTTCGGACGCAGGAGGCAGTCGACGCTGCGGAACATGGTCTCCCCCCGCCCTGCACGTCTGCTTTGTTGTTAAGAAACACCGATTGCGCGCGGTCGGTGTGTCGACCTTTGGGCGACTTCAACACGCAAACTTGTGTCACGGGCCGCCGGGGCTGACAACGTTTCCACGATTTTTGCTGGCGCAGGGCAGATATGCCGTAAGGAAGCCGCGTCCTTTTTTGAGCGTTTTGCGCCCGGAGGGGGTGGCGGCTCGAAGCTCAATTCCAATATGGCGGATAGCCGGATGTCTTCTCCTGCGCCGCCAAGAGCCGCAGCATTGCCGGCCATTCCAGCACGCCGTAAGGCCGCCGCGTGCCGGGCTGATAAAGATGCGCGGTGTGCGCGAGAACGTTCTCGCCCGGCATGGTCAGTTCGGTGCGCGCCGCCATGGCATCGACCTGCGAGCGGCACGACATTTCGAGCTGATACATGGTGTTGAACGCCTGCTGAATGGTGGCGCCGCAGGTGAGCAGTCCGTGATTGCGCATCACCAGCGCGTCGTGCGGCCCGAGGTCTTGCACGATCCGCTCACGCTCGTCGGTGTCGATCGCGGGACCTTCGTAGTCGTGGTATCCGATATGGCCGACGAAGCGGATCGAGGTTTGCGACAGCGGCAGCAGTCCGCATTTCATCGCCGATACCGCTATGCCAGCGCGAGTATGCGTGTGCAGCACGCAGGCGACGTCTGGCCGCGCCTTATGGATGGCGCCGTGGATGACGTAGCCCGAGACGTTGAGGCCATAGTCGGTGTCGGGCTTGGCGACGATATTGCCCTCGACGTCGATCTTGACCAGGCTCGAGGCGGTGATCTCCTTGTAAAGGAGGCCATAGAGATTGATGAGCAGATGCTCGGTGCCCGGAATGCGCGCCGTGATATGGTTGTAGATGAGGTCGGTCATCTCGTAGGCGTCGACCAGTCGGTAACAGGCGGCAAGATCGAGCCTCGTCTGCCACTCTTGCGCCGACACCTCGTTGCGGATTGACTTGAAATCGGTCGAGTAATTCACGGGCGTTCCTCCGTTTCCTCCAGCATAGCGTGCCAGGCGAAAAATGTCAGTCCAGAAGCCAACCGACGACCGGCTTGAGAAATCACTCGAGGCCGCCGCCTCTTAAGAAAACAGTTGAAGCGAGCCGATCCGATGCCGGGAAAAGTCGACGACATTCTGCATAATCACGTCAAGGATAAGCTCGCCCGTGGCGAGGTCGTGTCCTCGATAACCGTGCGGCTCGTGCGCGGCATCGAGATCGCGCGGATCGCCAAGACCGCGGGTTTCGACAGCCTCTACGTCGACATGGAGCATGCGAGCTTCTCGCTCGATACCACCGGCCAAATCTGCATGGCCGCGCTCGAAGTCGGCATCACGCCTTTGGTGCGGGTGCCCGGCCTGGCCGAGGTGTCGCGGGTGCTCGACGGCGGTGCGCTCGGCGTCATCGCCCCGCATGTCCGCTCGGCCGCCGAGGCGATGGACTACGTGAGGGCGGCGAAATTCCCGCCGCTCGGCGACCGCTCCGCCGCCGGCCCCCTGCCCCATCTGCATTACCGCTCGTTCCCGGCCGCCGAAGCCGATGCCGCACTCAACAACGCGACCCTCCTGATGGTGCAGTTCGAAAGCGAGGACGCTTTGGCGAGAGCGGACGAGATCGCGGCCGTCGACGGCGTCGATATGGTCATGATCGGCTCAAATGACCTTTTGGCCGACTGGGGCCTTGCCGGCCAATACGGCCACGCGCGGCTGCGCGAGGCGTATGCCAAGACCATTGCCGCCTTCCGCAAGCACCGCAAGCATGTCGGCGTCGGTGGGCTATCGTCGCGGCCTGAGCTTGCCGCCGAGTTCGTGCGCATGGGCGCGCGCTATGTCTCGACCGGAACCGATCTCGGTTTTTTGCTGGCGGCTTGCAGGGCGAAGGCGAAAGAGGTTCGGGAGATAAAGCTGGACGGACAGAATTAAGCTCTGCCGAATTGCCACTCCCGTCAGCGATCGCGCTTGGTAACGTGACGGGCCATCGCAAGGTTCGATCGCGCCGGCAACGTTATCCGGCGCTTGCCGGTTCCTGGGCCGTCCCCTTGTATAATTCGCAATTTGAACGGTTCGAGGGTTGCCGGCGTTGGCCGCAAGTCGCGTTCCGCACGCGCGGCGGCGGCTCGCATGGCCTGCATCTCCGCGAGCCGGTTTTTCCGCTCAAGCCTGTCCGAACGCAACTCTGCATCGGCGAGCGCGACGTAGTGATCGGCTATCGCCAAATATCGGGCGCGGACTGCGGTGCCGAAGGAGCCCGACGCCAAATCATAGTAATCGGCGGCACACCGACGAAATTGCCGCATTCTCACGAAACGCTCTAAGACCGACATTGCCAACCCGCGACCTGGGTACGCAACGTGGCCGCAGGCGCGGCAAACATCGGTTAGCCTGACGCACGATTCAATCAACCGGCGGATGCTTTTCCACAGCAAAACTAGCACCGGGCATTCGACGGAACCGGGCGCCTTCACTATTGGCGGTTCCCCGGTAACCGTGCTTCATCTAATGAAACACGTGTCATGATCGCGCGGTCCGCCAAGGCAAGCGCGACGGAACGCCCAAATGATTCCTCGTTTCACCTACCACTCCGATCCGGTCCGCATCGTGTTCGGCGCCGGCGCCATCGGCGCGCTCGCCGCCGAGGCCGAATTCCATAAGATGTCGCGGGTTGTGGTGCTGTGCTCGAAATCGCGCAACGAGTTCGCCCGCCGCGTCACCGCCGGTGTCGCCGATCGCTGCGTGGGTATCAGCAATGTATCGGAGCCCAATATGCCGTGCGAGGCGTTCGAGCGGTTTCTCGCCGACCTCAAACAGCATAATGCCGACGGCTTTGTTGTGGTCGGCGGCGGCTCGCCGATCGGGCTGGCCAAGGCAGCGGCCGCGACCACCAAGCTTCCTTACATTGCCGTTGTCACCACTTATTCCGGCTCGGAAATGGCGGCGCGCTGGCGCATCGGCGTCGCCGCCAACCGCATCACTGGCGAAGGCACGGCCGCTCTGCCGGCGACCGCGATCTACGATCCCGAACTGACGCTCGATCTGCCGCCGCGCGTCTCGGCGGCGAGCGGCATGAATGCGATCGCGCACGCGGTCGAGAGTCTCTACGGCCCCGATACCAATCCGGTGGTGCAGACCATGGCCGAGGAGGCCATCCGGCTCTTGGGCGCGAACTTGCCGCGCCTCGCGGACAATCCGCTCGATCTCGCGGCGCGGAGCGATGTGATGTATGGCGCCTGGCTTGCGGCGAATTTCCGCGCCGAAGTCGGGCTCGAACACGCCATCGCGCAACGGGTGCGGCAATGGTTCGATCTCGACCACGCCCATACGCATGCCATCGCAACGCCCTATGCGATCGGGTTCAATGCCGATGCCGCGCCCGAAGCGATGCGGCGCATCACGCGCGCGCTTGGCGTCGGCGACGCGGCGCGCGGCCTTTACGACCTCAATGTCCGGCTCGGCCTGCCCACGGGATTGAAGGGCCTCGGCATGCGCGAGGAGGACATCGGCAAGGCGGTCGACGTGGTCGCGGCGGTCGAGATCGATCATCCCAAGCGGGTATCGAAAGCCGACCTTCTGGACATCATCACGCAGGCCTATGCGGGTGAGCCGCCGCGTTTCTGATACATTCGCCGCCATGACGACCGCAACCACCGGCTCTGGATTGAAATGGGTCGGCCGCTCCATCCGGCGGTTGGAAGATCCGGCGCTGGTGACCGGGCTCGGGCGTTTCACCGCTGATATTGCCGCCGCGCATCATTTGCGCTTCGTGCGCAGCCCGGCCGCCGCGGGCCGGATCGTGCGTATCAGCGCGCCGACCGGCACCAATATTGTGACCGCCGCGGAGCTCGGCGCCACAAAACCGATCCGCCCAATGCTTCACAAGTTCGGCTACCAGCCGATCGAGCAGCCGCTTCTTGCCAAAAACGTAGTGCGGTTTGTCGGCGAGCCGATTGCCGCCGTTTATGCGCGGACCGCGGCAGAAGCCGAGGACATTGCCGACGCCGTCGAGATCGAAATTGAGGAGTTGCCGGCGGTGATCGACGCGCGCGACGCGCTCGCGCCCGATGCGCCGCGCGTGCACCCAAGCGGCAATGTCGTGGTTGATGGCGCGATCAAGAGCGCGGATTTCGACGCGACGCTTGCCAACGCGCACCGCCGCATCCGTTTCGATGTACGCTCGTATCGGCAGAACGCGACGCCGCTCGAAGCGCGCGCCGCGCATGCGGCTTTCGACGCAGCGACCGGCCGCGTGACGCTGACCTGCACGACTCAAATGCCCCATCTGACGCGCACGGCGATTGCCGACGTGCTTGATTTTGCGGAATCCGATCTGCGCGTGATCGCGCCCGACGTCGGCGGCGGTTTCGGCCAGAAAATGTCGCTCGCCGCCGAATATGTCGTGCAGGTGTGGCTGGCGCGGCAACTGCGGACGAGCGTCGCCTGGAGCGAAGATCGCCGCGAAAATCTGATCGCTGCGTTCCATAGCCGCGATCAGCATATCGAACTCGAAGGCGGCTTCGACGAAGGCGGTAAGCTCGTCGCGCTGTCGGCCGACGTGATCGCCAATATCGGCGCTTATTCGTGCTTCCCGACTACCTGCGGCGTCGAGCCCCTGATGGCGTTAGCGGAATTGCCGGGGCCCTATGACGTGCGCGCTTATTTGTGCCGCGCGCGCGGCATCGCGACGAACACCTGCACCATGGCGCCCTATCGCGGCGTATCGCGGCCGGTCATCACCTTCGCCATCGAGCGGCTGATGGACAAGGCCGCTGTCGCGTTCGGCTTGAGCCCCGTCGAAATCCGCCGGCGCAATCTGATTGAGCGTTTTCCCTACACCTCGGCCACCGGCCTCGTTTTCGACGAAGGAAGCTATGTCGAGACGCTCGACAAGGCTGTGGCGCACGTCGATCTGCTGGCGTTCCGCGCCCGGCAGACTGCGGGGCGCGCCGTCGGCCGCCATCTCGGCATCGGCTTCGCGACATTTTCCGAGCGCACCGGCTATGGCAGTCCGGCCTTCGCCGCGCGCGGCATGGAGATCACCCCGGGCTGGGAGACGGTCGACGTCGTCATGGACCCGTCCGGCCGCGTCGAGGCGCGCATCGGCGCGAGCCCCCACGGCCAGGGCTTGCGCACGACGTTGGCGCAAATCGTCGCCGATCAGCTCGGCGTCGCGCCTGCCGACGTTCGGGTGTTGCACGGCGACACCGACCGCACGCCCTACGGCTGGGGCACCTTCGCCAGCCGCTCGCTGGTCATCTCCGGCGGCGCCACAATGCTGGCGGCGCGCAAAATCCGCGACAAGCTTCTCGTCATCGCCGGCGATGTTCTGGAAGCCTCGCCGGACGATATCGTGCTGCAAGACGGCGCCGCCAAAGTCTCCGGCACCGATCGCATGGTCGCCATCGCGACGCTGGCGCGCGCCGCCTATCATCAATCGCACCGTTTCAAGACGATCGCGCCAGGCTTAAGCGAGACGGCGCATTACGATCCGCCCGGCACTTTTTCCAATGCCTGCCATGTCGCCATCGTCGAGGTCGACGTGGAAACCGGCCGCGTGAGGATCGAGAAATTCCTCGCCGTCGAAGACGCCGGCCGCATCATCAATCCGCTGATCGTCGACGGCCAGGTGCATGGCGGCATCGCGCAAGGCATCGGCAATGCGCTGTTCGAGGAAATCGTCTACGACGGCCTCGGCAATATCCAGACCGCGACGCTGGCCGACTACCTGCCGCCGACGGCGCGCGAGATTCCACCGATCGAACTGCACCACATCGAAACGCCGGCCGCTTCATCCGTCACCGGCGCCAAGGGTTTGGGCGAAGGTGGCGCGATCGGCGCGCCGGCTGCGGTGCTCAATGCCGTCAACGACGCGCTGTCGCCTTTCGGCGTCTCGATCGACGAAATCCCGGCGACGCCGCAGCGTATCCGCGCGGCGCTCCGCGCGGCAGGCTGCGCCAGCTAATTGCAGCGGCGCCATCTTGCAACTTAAGAGTTAGTTTCATAACATGCGCCCGTTATGAGCGAGTTCACTCAGAGGGGTCGCGTCATGTGGAGTTTGTCGAGGCTGCCTGCCGTTCCGGCACCGTGTCTGCCGCCGGCAATCGACAAAAATGACATTCATGGCAACGCTGGCTTTGCACTGCGTTACGGCAGCACGGCGGCGCAGGCTCAATGCGCCCGCCTGCCGCAAACCCCCCTATTTTGTGGCCTATCTGGTTCTGCGGAGCTCAGGCATAAAGCCGAACCAGACAAATCCGTACGCCGCTTACAAAAATCAGAAGCCGTTCGGCACGGTCGGCGCACCTGACATTGTTGCCACGCTCGGCGCGGCGGCCAAAGCGGCACTGAACGCTGTTTGGTATCAGAAATGGATCGTGCACCTGCGTCATCGGCCGGAGGCCGGCAGCGGGCTCGTTTATCTCATGATGACGAAACCTGCCGGAATTCCGCTGCCCCAAGCTCCAGTGCATGAAGCGGTATTGGACTCGGCGGCGCTCTATTTCAGCCAGTTCGTCAATCACGATTTCGGCCAGTCCGCGACGCATGGAAGCTTTCTGCTATCGCAGGCGTTTCCGGAAGGATCGCCGACGCACCCGTCCTATCCGGCCGGCCATGGCGCGGTTGCCGGCGCCTGCATCACGGTATTGAAGTTCTTCTTCGACGGCGACGCCGTCTTCGAACATCCGGTCGTGCCCTCCGCCGATGGCTTGGCGCTCGAGCCCTATACCGGATCGGAAAATCTCACGTCAATGGCGAGCTGCACAAGCTTGCGCACAATATGTCGTTCGGCCACGGCATCCACGCCGGGATCAACTGGCGCAATGATACCGATCGATCGATCATCCTCGGCGAGGAGGTCGCGCTCGGAGTCTTGCAGGATCAGGTTTTCAGCTATAGCGAAAAGGTCAAAGTGACGATCACGTTGCTCAGCGGCGAGAAATTCACCGTCACCAATCAGTAGGTCGACGGTCACTGATGCTCGCGCGCCGAGACGATCGCCAGATAAAGGTACACGCCAAGCAGCGTCAGCTCGACGAACACGATGAATATGCTGCCGCCATAGACTTGCGGAAAGAAAACCTCGACTGCCGCCATCGACACAACCGAGGTGAGCCACACCACCGCACCCCACGCCGCGGCGAGCCACAACCCAACCGCGGCGACGAGGTCGAGCACGGCAAAGAATACGGTGGAGGTCTGCCAGGTGATGGTATGAGCCTCAAAGCCGCCGTCTGGACCGGCGCCGATACCGCACACCTGGCCCCAATGATAGAGGCCCTTGATCAGCGACACCGCGGCCATGATGCGCAGGAACAGAACGAGATATTCCGTCCAGGTGCCCCGGCTGCCGCCCTTGGTGACGTGAACCGGCTCCAGGAGATCGCTAGGCCGGGTCGGCTGCCGCTGCGATTGATCGCTCATGAGGTCCCCTTCGGACAAAAGGCAGAGGCAGGCGGCGGTTTCGTGGCAGAAGCGGCCGACCGGAGCGTTAGAGGCCGGCCCAAAAGCCGTCAACGTCACGAATGGGTATTTGACCGGGGTCAAAGGTCGCGCTGCACTTTAGTGGCACCTTAGCGATGGACGGGGTAAAAAGACGGGAACACGGAGTCTGCTATGGCGATCAAATTTGGCCGCCCCCTGGAAAAGCGCCGGCTCGCCCCGGTCGAAACCGAACCGCCGTCCGAGCGGCTCGATCTCGCGATCCGGCCGCGCCGAACGCGCAGCGCCGAATGGGCCCGTCGCATGGTCCGGGAACATGTGCTCACCACCGCCGACCTGATCTGGCCGCTGTTCCTGGTCGAGGGCAGCAGGATCCGCGCCGGCGTCGATTCAATGCCCGGCGTCGAACGGCTGTCGGTGGATGAGGCGGTGCGCGCCGCCGAGCGGGCCGCCAAGCTCACCATTCCCTGTATTGCCTTGTTTCCCTACACCGAGCCCGGCCGGCGCGACGAGACCGGCTCCGAGGCGCTCAATCCGGACAATCTCGTCTGCCGCGCCATTCGCGCGCTCAAAAAAGAGGTGCCGGAGATCGGCGTGCTGTGCGACGTGGCGCTCGACCCCTATACCAGCCACGGCCATGACGGCCTCCTTCGCGACGGCGTCATCCTCAACGACGAGACGGTCGCGGTTCTGGTGCGTCAGGCCTTGGTCGAGGCGGAAGCTGGCTGCGACATCATCGCGCCCTCCGACATGATGGACGGCAAAGTCGGCGCCATCCGCGCCGGCCTCGATGCGGCCGGCTTTGGCGACGTGCAGATCATGGCCTATGCCGCGAAATACGCCTCGGCATTCTACGGCCCGTTCCGCGACGCGGTCGGCTCCAGCGCCACGCTGGTCGGCGACAAGCGCACTTATCAGATGGATCCGGCCAATACCGACGAGGCGCTGCGCGAAGTAGAGCTCGACATCGCCGAAGGCGCCGACATGGTGATGGTCAAGCCGGGGCTGCCTTATCTCGATATCCTGCAGCGGGTGAAGGACAGTTTCGGGATGCCCACCTTTGCCTACCAAGTCTCCGGGGAATATGCGATGATCATGGCCGCCGCCGGAAATGGCTGGCTCGACGGCGACAAGGCCATGATGGAAAGCCTGATCGCCTTTAAGCGCGCCGGGGCGGACGGGGTGTTGACCTATTTCGCGGCAAGCGTCGCGGAAAAATTGAAGAAGGGCAGCTGACAAACCGCCCCCGCCCGGTATGTAAGGACGAGGCGGAAGCGATGCGTGAGTACGACGACGATAATATCCGGCTCTATACGCCGGTCCTGCAACGGGTGATCATACTGCTGGCGGTGATCATCGCCGTGCCGGTGGTGATGTGGACCATTACCACGATGGTCCGCACCTATGTCGCGCCGCCCAAGGCGCCTACCTTCCAGCGGATGACCGAAACCCAGCCTGCCGATACCGCGTCCATTGCCGCGCCGGCAGTTACAGCGGCCGCGGCCGAGCAAGCCCAGACAACTGCGCCCCCTGCCCGGCTGGCCGATGCCGGAGCGACAGTGTCCGACGCGCGCACGCCGCTTCTGGATATCAAGAAGCCCGCGGTGGCGCCGCTGGTCGCTCCCGTGAGCGTGCCACCGGCCCCATCGCAGAACGCGATGACCGCTCAGCCGCCTGCCTCACCGGCAGTTCCAGCGTCTACCGCAAAAATGCCAACGCCCGCCGCTCCGCCAATTGCGTCGACAATGTCGCCCACAGCGGCGAGCGCCACGCAGGTCGCCGCTAATAGTCCCGCCCCGCCCGCAGCGCTGCCGAACAATATTGTCTGGCCCAATCCTGATGCCAACACGCCGCCAGCCGTCGGTTCGACGAGCGGCGACGCCGCGAATAACCCGGCATCGAGCCCACCCATGGTCGCCGCGACGCAGCCACCGGCTCCATCCGATACTGCCAGCGACGACTTGCCGCCCGGCGAGCCGATCAGCGGCAAGGTGCCGCTGCCGCCGCGCCGGCCGGTGCTGTTCGCCATGGTGCAAACGGCAATCCCGTTGCCGCGGCCGCGCCCGGCAGACGTTCCCGCCACGACGCCGGCTACGCCGGCCGAGGCGCCGGCCCCGAGCTACGATCCGGGACTGGAACCGGGGCATTACTGAGCCCGATCGGGCAGCGTGAATATTTCAGCGTTCCCGTCCCGGCGTAAGTCTGCGAGCCAGCCCCGAATTCGCCGTCGAATTTCGCGGTCGCCGTCCAGTTGGCGTTGATGTGGAGTTCGGCGGCGGCGGTGGTGAGCGCAGAGTTTGACGGCGGCGTCGCGCCGTTGACGGTGAAGTTCGAGCCCGGCAGCGTCTGGAACACCGCGCCGAGCGCGGGATTGTTGACCCAATCATGCGCCTAGGCGAGACGGCCGCGCAAAACCGGTGGCATGGTGCCCAGCATGGTGAGATTGTTGTGACGGTTGGACAATGTCGAAGCCGGTCGCTTTCTTGTCGACCTCGGTGAAGCCCTCGTTCATCTGGGTCGGCAACAGCTGATCGACCGGCACAGTGAAGAGCGAAAACGGCCCCAGCTGGATCGTGCTGGCGTTTGCTGGATTGTAGACCTGGAACACGCTCGCCGGCAGTTGTCCGGCACTGGCCGGTTCGGCGCTGATAAGGCTTAAGCCCACTCGCGCCATGACGCCGACAATCGACACACTTCGCAACGAACTCGAACCGCGCAACCATGCGCGCCGAGCGCTTTGACAACGCGACATTTTTTAAAAGCCCCCTACGCCTTTGCCCTTCGGGGGAAGCTAGATTTGGCGAATGACGCGTCAGTGACGATTGGACGAAGGCCATTGTCACACATGCGCTACGCGCGTCAGTGTGGCGGCAATGTCACTCCAACGCTGCGCCGCCCGCCATTCGCACCGGCTGATAGCCATCGGCGGTGAGCGCGCGGAAGATTTGCTCGGCATGCGCGCCGTCGCGCGTCTCCATGGTGATGTCGAGCTTGGCGCCCTTGGCCGGCACGTCGAGGAACAACCGGTGGTGATCGACGCCGAGAATATTAGCGCCAAGCTCGCCGAGCCGGCTGGCAATTTGTCCTAAAATTCCGGGCCGGTCTGGAATGGTGAGCCGGAACGAGACGATGCGATCGTCGCGTTCGAGTTCGCGCACCATGATAGAAGCGAGTATACGCGGATCGATATTGCCGCCGCACAGGATCAGCCCGACTTTGCGTCCCGCAAAGCGCGCCGGCTCGGCGAGCATCGCCGCAAGGCCTGCAGCGCCCGCTCCTTCCGCCATCGTCTTCTGCAAGGTGAGAAAGGCATTCACGGCGCGTTCGATCTGAGGCTCGTCGACGAGAATGATGTCGCGCACGAGTTCGAGTACTACCGGCAAAGTCAATGCGCCCGCTCTGCTCACGGCAATGCCTTCGGCCAGCGTGGCGCCGCCGCATGGCAGCGCGGCGCGATGGACCGCATTCCACATCGAGGGATAGAGCGCGCATTCAACCCCGACGATGTCGATCGACGGTTTGACCGCGCGTGCCGCAATGGCATTGCCGGCGATCAGCCCGCCGCCGCCGATCGGGATCACGAATATTTCGATATCCGGCGCGTCCTCCAGCATTTCCAGCACGACGGTGCCTTGACCGGCGATGATGTGCGGATCGTCGTAAGGATGCACCCATACCAGGTTGCGCTCGGCGGCGATCGTCTCGGCGCGCGCCTGCGCTTCCATGAGCGTGTCACCGCAAAGCACCACCGTGGCGCCCAACGCCTCGGTCGCCTTCACCTTCACGAACGGCGTCATCACCGGCATGACGATCGTCGCCGGGATCGCCAGCCGCCGCGCGTGATAGGCCACGGCTTGCGCATGATTGCCGGCCGACATGGCAATCACCCCGCGCTTGCGCTCCGCTGCGGTCAGCGCGGCGAGCTTTACGCAAGCGCCGCGCTCCTTGAACGAATTGGTGACCTGCAAATTGTCGTATTTGACGAAGACGTCGGCGCCGGTGAGCGCCGAGAGTGGCGGCGCCGGTAAGAGCGGCGTACGCAGCACATGGCCGGCAATCGTTCGCCTGGCCGCTTCGATTGCGGCGAGCGTGACTTTCGCCGGATTTTTCGCACCGGGTTCCATTGGCGGTCGTTGTCGGGTCATCGTTGTTGCGTCATGGCCGGGGCATTATAGTGCCAATCCGATCATGACAGATTCCGGCCCAACCGCAGATACGGGCGCAACGCCTGGCAGTTCAGGCCCTGAGCCCTCGGGTCGCCGACGCATTGGCATTTCGCTCGACGTCAAGCCGCATGCCTACGATCCGGCGGCCAACCCGGAACTGTTCGAAGGCGTGCTTGCCCGCCGGGTCGTCGCCTTCATCATCGATGTCGTCATCATCGCCATCCCGCTCATCCTGGGCTGGATGTTCATCTTCGTGTTCGGCCTGATCACGTTCGGCCTGGGCTGGGCGCTGTTCTGGCTGATGTCGCCTGGCTCGGTGATCTGGGCACTGGTGTATTACGGAGTTACGCTGGGCGGCCCGGCCTCGGCGACCATCGGCATGCGCACCATGGATATCGAAATGCGCACCTGGTATGGCGCACCGGCCTATTTCGTGCTCGGCGCCGTCCACGCCATCGTTTTCTGGATCACGGTCAGCGTGCTGACCCCCTTCATTCTGATTGTCGGCTTCTTCAATGATCGGCGGCGCCTGCTGCATGACATGGTGGTGGGCACCGTCCTGATCAATAATCCGACGCGGGCAGCTTCTTTGCGGGCAACCGCGGCCGGTGGGCGGAAAAACGGCCTTTGACGCCGGACCGCGCAGGCGCGATGCTACGGCCTGGCCGGATTCGGCTGCCGGCTGCAATGCTCTAATTCGTCGTGACCCAGCACTCGCGCGATACACCGCAGTTCTATCTCACCGCCCCCTCGCCCTGCCCCTATCTGGGCGGCAAGGAGGAGCGCAAAGTCTTTACCCATTTGGTCGGCGAGCGAGCGCCCGAACTTAACAATATCCTGACCCAGGGCGGCTTCCGGCGCAGCCAGTCGATCGCCTATCGCCCGGCCTGCGAGGGTTGCCGGGCCTGCGTCTCGGTACGCGTCATCGCCAAGGATTTCCGCCCGACCCAGAGCATGCGCCGCATCTTGCGCCGCAACGCTGACATCAATAGCGAAATGCGGGTGGCGGTGCCGACCTCCGAGCAATATTCGATATTCCGCGCCTATCTCGATTCCCGCCATCGCGACGGCGGCATGGCCGACATGACGGTGCTCGACTACGCCATGATGGTCGAGGACAGTCACATCGAAACCCGTATCATAGAATATCGGCGCCGCGCCGCGGACATCGCGACCGCGCAACGCAGCGACGATCTGGTCGCCATCGGCTTAACCGACGTGCTCGGCGACGGGCTGTCGATGGTCTATTCGTTCTTCGAACCCGACCAGGGGGCGCGGTCGCTCGGCACCTTCATGGTGCTCGACCACATTGCCCGCGCGCAACGCATGGGGCTCGCTTACGTCTATCTGGGCTATTGGGTGCGCGGCTCGCGGAAAATGGATTATAAGAGCCGCTTCCTGCCGCAGGAACGGCTGATGCCGGACGGCTGGGCAAGAGTTGAGTAAAATTTATCGCCATCATCCCCGTGGAGATCCAACCGCTCGAGAGGATTGCCGTGCCGAAATATCATTTAGCCTTGTTCGCGGCCGGCGCGTTGGCGCTCGGCTTGTGCGGTGCGATGGCGCAGACGGCGCCGGCCACGGCTGCCGACATCGCCAAGGGTAAGGCGCTGGTCGACGGCAAAGGCATGACGCTCTACGTCTTCGACCGCGACACGACGGGCGCATCCAATTGCAATGGCGTCTGCGCAACCAACTGGCCGCCGTTTAAGGCCGCCGCGGACGCCAAAGGCCCCGCGCCCTGGACCGTGGTCACGCGCAGCGATGGCGGCAAGCAATGGGCCTACAAAGGCAAGCCGGTCTATACGTTCAGCAAAGATGCCAAGCCCGGCGACGTGAAGGGCGACGGCGTCAACGCCGTCTGGCACATCGCAGCGCCGTAACCGCGCCGGCGCGACGCCGCAATTTAATCAAGTGCAAGTTCGCCAAAGTGGCTTGGGCGACATTATTGCGCAAATTAGGAGGGAGCCGGGAAACCAAAGAGGTTCGTGACAGTTTGGCTGATGGGGCTGCCTGAAAATTGGAGATTAGCCCCATGTGCGACTACAGCCTTCAGAATGTCAGCTCGCGGCCCGCCAAAGTCGGCGACCGCCTCACTACACGCGACTTCGGCACCGGAACGCGCGGCTTTTGCGCGGCGGAGGATGCCGGCATGGCCGTCTGCATTCTGCCGGGCACGGAGTTGTCCTTCGCCGGCGATGTCGCATGCAAACAAACCGGCCTGTTTCCATGGCGGACGCGCTTGATCAATCACAAGACCGCCATCTTCCGGCAGATCAATACCCACAAGCTTGCCGCGCATCACGATGCACTGGAATTTCCGGACGGACGCATCTTGTTGCTGACATTGTTGTCCGAAGGACAGCAAGCGACGGTTCTGCAGCTGCCGGCGCAGCCGAAGACGGCCGTCGAAGCTGCGGCGCAACAACGCGTGGCCTATACAGGCTAGTGCCGCAATTTGAGGCAACGCAGGCCGCCGCCCAATACCGCGGCGGTCTTCGCTTCAATCAAATCGGCAGAACTACATCGGCAAGTCGGCAAGCGTTTCCAACGCGTAAAACTCGACCGGTTCCTTACGGCCCTTGACCGGCGCCTGATGCAATTCCTGCCCAACCAGCCGCAGACCGGCGATCTCGGCGGCTTGGCGCGACAGGATGACGGTACAGCCGTAATCCTTGGTGAGGCTCTCCAGCCGCGCGCAGATATTCACCGTGTCGCCGATGGCGGTGATGATTCGGGAGCGCGGCGGGCCCATCGCGCCAACAATCGCGTCGCTGTGGTGGATACCGACGCCGATACGCAACGGCTCGCGCAAGTCGCCGCGCAGCCGATAGTTCAATTGATCGAGCCGGGCCAGCATGTCGCGCGCGCCGCGCACGGCGTCGGCGGCGCCGGCCGCGGGATCGGCGGCATGAAGCCCATAGAGCGCCATCAGGCCATCGCCGGTGAATTGGGAATAATGCCCGTGGGTGGCGGCAAGCGCTTGGGTCATTTCGTGGAAAAACTGATTGAGGATAAAGAGCACGTCGTAGGGCAGCTTGGCCTCGCCCAAAGTCGTCGAGCCGCGTAAATCGACGAACACCACCGTGATCGGACGCTCGCTGCCTTCCAGTCCGCCGCGCACGGCGCCATCGGCGGCGCTGGCATCGGCCGCCAAGAGCGGCATGACCGCGATGTCGGCAGCGGGACGGATCTGGCAGGCAAGCCGCATGCCGGGCGTGGCGCCAATCCGCGACAGCGCCTTGGCTTCCTGCCCTGCCGGCGCGGGCAGTCGATCGAGCCCCTTGGTCACGAGAACGCGGCAGGTGGTGCAACGTGCCCGTCCGCCACACACCGAGGCGTGCGCGATGCCATGGGCGCGCAGCGTCTCGAGCACCGTGGCGCCGGGGAGGATCGGCACGCTGCGGCCATTGGCATGCGACAGCATCGGCGGCTTGCGGCGGCGATCGTGCCAGGCACGCAAGCCGCGGCCGGCAAACGGAAACAACACCAAGCCAAGCCAAATGCCCCAGCCGACATACACGATCCGATCGATTGCGGCCGCCGTCTCCGGCGTGAGATTGGAATCCCCCAGCGACGAGGCGACGAAATCCGGATCGGCCTTAGCCTCGCGCAACACTTGATTGCCGCCGGTGACGTAGCCGGCCAGCGCCAGGCTCGGCAACAAGAGCGCGAAGCCGAACAACAGTGGCCGCCAGTCTGGATACCAGCGCTTGGTGCGCAGCCAATAATGGATGCCGATGCAGGCATGGGTCCACACCGTGACCACCGCGATCATCTGCACCGCGCCGAGCCACGGAAACATCAGCCACTGAACGATGAAGACCGTGTTGTAATAGGTCGTCACGTCGAGCGCTTCCTCAGCGATGCGCGTCGCCACCACATGGGTCATTAACAGCGGCGGGATGCACAGACCGAGCGTGAGCTGCGTCCATTCCCAACGGCTCAGGCGCAGCGCGCGGCGGAAATAGATCGACCACAAGGCATTGCTGAAGTGGACGATAAACGCCGCAGTCAGGATGCCGGTGCCGATCCAGGTTCGCCACGGATACATCACCACGTTGCGTGTCACCTCGGCGTCCTCGAAGGAGACGAGCAACAGGCAATGCGCGGTCAGGTGACAGATGACAAAGCTGAGCAGCACCAACGCGCTGGCGAGCCGCAGCCGGCCGCGCCAATGCAGAACCGCCCAATTTCCGGATTTTGCGAACATCCGCCCAGTTTCGCGCAAAGCAAATCACGCCGTCCAGAACGACCGTCTGCAACGGTGAAATATTCCCGGCAACGACGATTATAGGCCTATCGGCCCCAGATGTGGGTCCTTCCGGCAACGTCGAATGTGTCGATGCCCCGACGCAGCGAGCAAAACGGCGACCTAGCGGCCGCCCGCTGCCGCCTTCGCCACGCGCTGCGGCGCCGGTGCTCTCGGCGTTCCGGAGTTGGCCGAATCCGGACCGGTGCGGAAGAACGCGATCCGCTCGTCCATCGACGTCGACTGATGCTCCAGCGTCTTCGCTGACGCCGCGTTCTGTTCGACCAGCGCCGAGTTTTGCTGCGTGACCTCGTCCATCTGCGCCAGCGCCTTGTTGATCTGCTCCAGACCCTCGGCCTGTTAGTTGAAACAGCGCTTCGCTCGGCCATCCCACTGGTGATGAACTGTTGCGCCTGGTCGCCGAGCGGTTGCGCCGCTGCGTGAAGGAGGCCGACACGATCTCGCGGTCGGCGGCGACGAGTTTTTCATCATTCAGACCGGCCGCGCGCTATTCCACCAACACGAATTCATGGATAGCTAACAATTGGTCGCGAATTGATCGGATCAGGTGCCGCCTGCGCCGATTCCATTCTTCGCAGCGCCGCCGCTATCGTCGAACTTATTGGTCTTGGGGAAACCCTTCGGCGCCAGACGCCCGGCGTCGGCGCGGTTGCCGCGCCAGTCGGCGAGTTCCTTCAGCGTCAGATTGAAGGCGCGGCCGGCGGAGTTGGTCCAGCTCAGGCCCTTCTCCACTTCGAAAGTCTTGATGTCGGAAAGCCCGCCGTCCTTATGGCGCTGCAGGCGCACGCCGCGGCCGCGCGTCATTTCCGGCACCTGATCGATCGGAAAGATCAGCAATTTGCGGTTCTCGCCGATCGCGGCGACGAGCTCGCCCTCCGCCGTCGCTACCGCGCAAGCCGCGTCCGGCGCTTTGACATTGAGCACCTGTTTACCCTTGCGGGTATTGGCGAGGCACTCGTCCTCGGCCACGATAAAGCCCCTGCCCTGGCGGCTGGCGACAAGGAACTTGCGGCCGCCCTGGTAGCGGAACACCGAAACGACGTCCGCCTCCTGTTCCAGATCAATGAACAGCCGGGTCGGCTCGCCGTGGCCGCGTCCGCCCGGCAATTTGGCGGCGTCGATGGTGTAGAAGCGGCCGTTAGTGGCAAACACCAAGAGCTTCGACGTAGTCTCGGCGAAGAAGGCGAGCTTTAGCCCGTCGTCGGCTTTGAATGCGAGACTCGACAGATCGGCGACCTGGCCACGCAGCGCGCGGATCCAGCCCTTCTCGGAAACCACCACGGTGATCGGCTCGCGCTCGACCAGGGCCTCTTCGATGGCCGCCTCATCGTGCGCGGGGGCCTCGGCAAAACCGGTGCGGCGCTTGCCGAGCGGGGTTTTGGGTCCGAATTTGTCGCGGAGATTCTTGATTTCATCCGCGATCTTTTTCCATTGCTGCTTCTCGGAGCGAATCAACTCCTCGAGCGACTTCTTCTCCGCGCGCAAATCCTTTTCTTCGCCGCGGATCTCCATCTCCTCGAGCCGGCGCAAGTTGCGCAAACGCATATTGAGAATGGCTTCGGCCTGCACGTCGGACAATTTGAAGGTCTTCATCAGGACGGGCTTCGGCTCGTCCTCGTTGCGGATGATTTTGATGACCTTGTCGAGATTGAGATAGGCGATGAGATAGCCGCCCAGCACTTCCAGCCGATGCTCGATCTGGGAGAGGCGATAACGCGACCGGCGCAACAGCACGTCGCGGCGGTGGGCGAGCCATTCGGACAACGCCTCGGCAAGCCCGACCACTTTCGGAATGCGGCCGCGAACGAGCACGTTCATATTGAGCGGTACGCGGCTTTCGAGCTCGGTGAGCTTGAACAGGCTTTCCATCAACAGGGCCGGATCGACCGCGCGCGAGCGCGGCTCGAAGACGAGGCGCACGTCTTCCGCCGATTCGTCGCGCATGTCGGCGAGAAGCGGCAGCTTCTTCTCATTGATCAATTCGGCGATGCGCTCAACAAGGCGCATTTTCTGCACCTGCCACGGTATTTCCGTGACCACGATCAGATAGGTGCCACGACCGGTATCTTCCGTCTTCCAGCGTGCGCGCAGGCGAAACGAGCCGCGGCCGGTCGCATAGGCTTCGGCGATAGCGGCCGGCGGATCGACGATCAGACCGCCAGTCGGAAAATCCGGACCGGGCACATATTTAAGCAGGGTTTTCGAGCGCGCATTCGGCTGTTCGATGAGATAAAGCGCGGCGTCGCACAACTCGGCGACGTTATGCGGCGGGATCGACGTCGCCATGCCGACCGCAATGCCCTGCGCGCCGTTGGCCAACAAATTCGGAAAGGCCGCCGGCAGGACCACCGGCTCCTGCATCACGCCGTCGTAGCTCGGCCGGAAATCGACGGCGTCTTCGTCGATGCCGTCGAGCAGGAGCCGCGCGACTTCGGTCAGGCGGGCTTCGGTATAGCGGTAAGCCGCCGGGTTATCGCCGTCGATATTGCCGAAATTGCCTTGGCCATCGACCAGCGGATAGCGCGAGGCAAAATCCTGCGCCAGCCGCACCAGGGCATCGTAGATCGCCTGGTCGCCGTGCGGATGAAAATTACCCATCACGTCGCCGACGATCTTGGCCGATTTCTTGAATGCCGCGCCGGGATCGAGGCGTAAAAGCCGCATGCCGTAGAGGATGCGCCGATGCACCGGTTTGAGCCCGTCGCGGGCGTCCGGCAGCGCACGGTGCATGATGGTGGACAGCGCGTAAGCGAGGTAGCGCTCTTCCAGCGCCTCGCGCAGCGGAATCTCCTGGATGCCGCTTGGTTCGGGGGGAATCACTTTCTTATTCATGGACCTGACCGCTAGCCCTGTTGCGGCGTGTGAACAAGGAGGAAAGGTGCTGCCGACGCCCGGGTTACCTGGGCCTGACCACCGGGGAGCAAGGGGGTAAATTCGCATAACCAATGCGGTAAAATGAAGTCGCGCACGGGCACGGCCGAATGATCGTGCCGCCCGAATTGAGGGAGGACCGTTTATGCGCAAGACGACCCTTTCGGCCGCCGCTCTCGTGGCATCGCTTTCGGTTATGGCGGACTTGGCATCCGCGGCCCCGACCACCCAGCTCGCGCAGGGCTACGATTACGGGGTCCACTATTACTGGCCCTATTACAACAGCTATCGGCCGCCGGCGTGTCCCTACCGTTATCACTGGGAATGCTGGATTGACCCTTATGGCAGGCGGGGCTGCGGCTGCCGGCCGGATTTTGGGCTCTATCCCGGCCTTTATTGAACGACGCGCGCCAGTGCCGTGACGAATTGCGCGCGCGCCTCCGGCACCGGCAGGCCGCGCGGCGCAAAGGCGTGGCGATCGAGGAAAAAACCGGTCAGCGCGAAGGCGTCGGCAAGATCGCGTGCCGATTCCGGTTCGCCCTCGCCCTGCAGGAAAGGCGGCAACCGCATCAGCCTGTCGCGATAGGCCTCGCCGCCGCCGCGCGACACCGCGCGGCCCGACCGCGGTGACACGTAGATCAGATCCTCGGTTGCGCCGGTTGCGGCGCAGCACGAAAGATCGAGGCCAAACCCAAGCTCAGCCAGAAAATTCAGCTCGAACCGCGCGATCATCGGCGCGACCAGATGGGGATGGTCGAGGTGGTCCAATATGGCATCGAGCGCGGCATGCACCGCCCCATGGGGCTCACGCTCGGCGAGCAGCCGGCATAGCGCTGCCAGATGCGTCACGCCATGTACAGCATGGGCGGCAGGGAGGTACCTCGCCGCGCGAAGATTGAGGGCCTCGACAGTGTAATGGCCGAGATGCTCATCGAGCCGCGCCCGCCAAGTCGCGCCGAGCGCATTGCCCGGCTGTAACACCCCTCGCAGCCGGGTACCCGAACCGCCGCGCACCAGACCGAGATGCCGGCCGTGCTCACGCGTCATCAATTCGAGAATGGCGCTCGTCTCGCCATGGCGCTTGATGCCGAGCACGATGCCTTCATCGGTCCATTGCATAGGCTGTATTTAGTACAATTGGCATTTTCCGCGAAGCGGGCATGACGGTTCAGTCTTTCGGAAACTCCAGCCCCATTTCCCGGTAGCGCTCCGGATCGTCGCCCCAGCCTTCGCGAACCTTTACGTGAAGGAAGAGATGCACCGGCTGCTCGATGGCTTTGGCGATATCGGCGCGCGCCGCCGCGCCGATCGCCTTGATAGCCTGACCGCCCTTGCCGAGCACGATTTTGCGCTGGCTGTCGCGCTCGACATAGATGGTCTGCTCGATGCGCACCGCGCCGTCCTTTAATTCCTTCCAGACTTCGGTTTCGACAGTGGACTGATAGGGCAATTCCTGGTGCAGGCGCAGATAAAGCTTTTCCCGCGTGATCTCGGCGGCAAGCTGGCGCAGCGGCGCGTCCGAGATTTGATCCTCGGGATAGAGCCACGGTCCAACCGGCACATGCGAAGCGAGCCAATGTCTGAGATCGGCGACGCCATCGCCGTTGCGCGCCGAGATCATGAACGTGGCGGCGAAGGTTAAGCGCTCGTTCAGTCTCTGGGTCAGCGCCAAGAGCGCTGGTTTGTCGATGAGGTCGACTTTGTTGAGCACGAGGACTTTTGGCGTGCGGACATCGCCGAGCCCGCCAATGATCGCTTCGTCATCATCCTTGATGCCCTTTTTGCCGTCGATCAAGAGCGCCACCAGATCGGCATCCTGCGTGCTCGCCCATGCGCTCTCGACCATGGCGCGGTCGAGCCGCCGCCGCGGCGAAAAAATCCCCGGCGTATCGACAAAGACAAGCTGGGCGGGGCCGTCGATGGCGATGCCGCGCACACGCATCCGCGTGGTCTGCACCTTCGGGGTAACGATCGAGATCTTGGCGCCGACCAGCGCATTGAGCAGCGTCGATTTGCCGACGTTCGGCGCCCCGATCAGCGCCACGAAACCGGCGCGCTTCTCCTCTTCGCCGGCTTCAGCCATCGCGCTTGGCGATCTTGACGCCGGCGCGGGCCAGCATGGTAGCGGCGGCGTCCTGTTCGGCGGCGCGCTTCGATCGGGCAACGCCTTCGGCCGGCGCAAAGGAAGGAAGCTGCACGGCGACGCGAAATTCAGGATTGTGATCGGGGCCGGACCGCGCGACCTCGCGATAAACCGGCGTCGGCAGTCCGCGCGCTTGCGCCCATTCCTGCAGCACGGTTTTCGGATCGCGCAGCGGCTGCGCCGTGGCTTTGAGCCTCACCTGCCAGAGTCGCTCGACCAGTCCTTCAGCGGCCTTATAGCCGCCGTCGAGATAGACGGCGCCGATCAACGCCTCGCAGACGTCGGCAAGGATCGCCGGACGACTGCGAGCGCCGGCATTGGCTTCCGACGCGCCGACCCGGATCGCGGCGCCGAGATCGATCGCGCGCGCGATCTCGGCGCAGGTTTCCTTGCGCACCAGATCGGCCAGCCGCCGCGACAGTTCGCCTTCGTCGGCCTTGGCGAAAGCCCGATACAACATGTCGGAAATGACCAGGCCGAGCACGTGATCGCCGAGGAATTCGAGGCGCTGATAGCTGTTGGCACGATTACCGCCCTTGAGCGCCGAGATATGGGTGAGCGCGCTCTCCAGCATCGCAGAATCGGTGAAACGATAGCCGATCCGGCTTTCCAGATCGGTGGCGGCGCGCTTGCGCCGGCGAAGCGCCGGCGAAGCCTTGGCCTCAGCCTTCTTCCCTGGCGGAGCCTTGCCGTCGGCGCCTTTCGGTTCCGACTTCTTGGCTTCGACGACTTTGGGCTCCGTGCCCGGCGCGTTCGCTTCTGCGGCAGGCGGCTCGCTCGTTCTGGCGGATTTCTTTCTCTTGCGGCCGCTCATCGTACCAGCGTGAACAGGCGGTTCCAGCGCACCGCCCACGGCCAGCGCCAAATCTCCCAGGCCGGGGTATCGTCGCGGATCGAGAAGAAAATGACTTGCGCCCGGCCGATGAGATTTTCGAAGGGCACATAGCCGACCTGACTGAGTACCCGGCTGTCGGTCGAATTGTCGCGATTATCGCCCATCATGAAATAGTGGTCGGGCGGCACAGTGTAGACCGGCGTATTGTCGTAGAAGCCGTTGTCGGTGAGATCGATGGTCGTGTAGCTCACCCCGTTCGGCAGCGTCTCGCGAAAACGCTTGACGCGCTGCACGACCCCGTCGTCGTCGGTCACGTAGTCGTCGACGCGCTCACGCTTGACCGGGGTGCCGTTGATGTTGAGCACGCCGTCGATCATCTGGATGCGGTCGCCGGGCAGCCCGATCAGGCGCTTGATGTAGTCGATCGAGTCATCCTTGGGTAGCCGGAACACGACGACGTCGCCGCGCTGCGGCGTCCAGCTCGATGGAATCCGTCCCGAGAAAATATCCGGCGAGAACGGCAACGAGTAATGCGTGTAGCCATAGGAGTATTTGGAGACGAAGAGATAATCGCCGACCAGAAGCGTCGGGATCATCGAGCCGGAAGGGATATTGAAGGGCTGAAAAAGGAAGGTCCTGATGACAACCGCGATGATCAGGGCATGGATCACCACGCGTACTGTCTCGGCGAAGCCACCCTCTTTGCGCTTGGTTCCTGTTTGCACGCTCATCGACCTGCCGTCCCGTAGTCCACGCGCCCGCCCGCGACCTTGTAGCCTTTGGCACGCCCCCAAAGCAATTGCGCGGGGATTTCGCCGCGGGACAGGCGGGCGCCATTTTGTCATGAAATACCATGAACTTACGGCAAGCGCCGGACCCATGACGAAATTTTCATTGTGCTATCGACGACCCGCGACTATCGCCGCGAGCGGCGGTCAGCCGCCAGTGGGAATCGCCGAGATGACGACAAAGGCATGCGCCATGGGGCCCTCGTCGGTGATGGTGACATCGAGCCGCGCCTCGTATCCGGGCGGCGTGATCTTCTGCAGCCGGCGCTTAGCGCCGCCGGTCAATTCCATGGTCGGCCGACCGCCGGGCAGGTTGACCACGCCCATATCGCGCCACCACACCCCGGCCCGCAGCCCGGTCCCCAGCGCCTTGGCGCAGGCCTCCTTGGCGGCGAAGCGCTTGGCATAGGTCTCGATGCGGTTGCGTCTCTTGTCGGCCTTAGCGCGCTCGGTCGCCGTAAAAACGCGATCGAGAAAACGCTCGCCGTGACGCTCGATCACCTTGGCGATGCGGCGAGCGTCGGTGATGTCGGAGCCGATGCCGAGAATCATGATCAAGCTCCGCTTCGAGATCGGCCGCGATCCATGGCCGAGCGCATCACCTGCACCGCCGCGCCGAGACCTTCAAAGATCGCCTCGCCGATGAGAAAGTGGCCGATATTAAGCTCGGCGATGTCGCCAAGCTCGGCGATTTTTTCCGCGGTGATGAAATCGAGGCCGTGACCGGCATGAACCTCAAGCCCGGCGTTCTTCGCCTGCGCCACGCCACGCACGATGCGGTCGAACTCGGCGGCGGCCGCAGCGGCATTGCCGGCCGCCAACGCGTCGCACCACGCGCCGGTGTGGATTTCGATGACCGGCGCGCCGATCGCGCACGCCGCTTCGATCTGCGCCGGTTCGGCGGCGATAAACAGCGACACGCGGATGCCGGCAGCCGCCAACTGGCCGACCACCGACCGCAAGGCGTCGCGCTGCCCTGCGGCATCGAGACCGCCTTCGGTTGTGCGCTCGGCCCGGCGTTCCGGAACGATGCAGGCGGCATGCGGGCGGAGCCTGCAAGCGATGCCGACCATCTCCGGCGTCGCAGCCATTTCGAAATTGAGCGGCTTTGTGATGCGCTCCTTCAGGCGCGCGATGTCGCCGTCGACGATATGCCGTCGATCCTCGCGCAGATGCGCGGTGATCCCGTCGGCGCCGGCGGCAATGGCGACCTCGGCCGCCTTGACCGGATCGGGATGCCGGCCGCCGCGCGCATTACGCACGGTCGCGACGTGATCGACATTGACGCCGAGGCGGATGGGAGGAGCAAGCGGCATTGTTGTCCGATGGGAATTCGAATGCGCTCTAGTGGGAGACTGCGTCAGAACACTGTTTCAGTTCGGCATTAACTCACGCTTGTCACCCCCTGTAAGATCAAGGATATCTGTGGTTGTACAGAGGGGCTGTACAGGAAATCGCACCGGGGGGGTCGCACATGAGATTTCTGACCTGGATTGCCGCGTTGATGACATGCGCAACTTTATTCACCACCCACGCCTTGGCGCAAAGTCCTTTTTTACTGCTCGCGGCACTTTTACAACAACTCCAACGTGACGTGGACGTTAGACGCCGCTGGAGTGCATAAGACGTTCCCGCCCCATTCGGCCCAGTCGTTGAATTTCGTCGGTCCCGCCCTCTTACAACTCCGCATCAGATCGCCTTTCTACGATCAAACTTTCGATGAAACCTACTGTTTCATTTATCATAGCGGCAGCACTGGTTACGTCGCTTTGAACGATCCCGCAGATGCCGACAAAACCACCTGCGGCAATCCGGACTTTCCTTGTCCGAGCCTACGGCGGCATCATCGCAAGAAACGCTAAATACGTCAGCCGTTCACGCGCTCGGCGTTAGCGACGACCTTTTTTGCCCGCAACTGCGAAATGATCGACGTGAGATGCTTGAGGTTATAAACCTCGAGATCGATGGTCAGCTCGGTGAAATCGGGTGACTGTCGGACCATTTTTATATTGTCGATATTGCCGTCGTGCTCGGCGATCACTTGCGCGATCTGCGCCAACGTGCCGGGCGAATTGACCGATTGCACTGCAAGCTGCGCCGGAAACCGCTGCGGTGTTTTGTCGTCGATGTCCCAGCGCACATCGAGCCAGCGATCCGGCTCGTCCTCGAATTGCTTGAGCGCTTCCGACTGGATCGGATAAATGGTGATGCCCTCGCCGGCCGTCATGATGCCGACGATGCGATCGCCGGGAACGGCGCCGCCCTTGGGCGCAAAGCGCACCGGCAGATCGCTGTTGATGCCGCGGATCGGGATCGCCGCGCCGTATTCGTCGACGGCCGGCACTTTGAACTTCAAGGCCCTGGCGAATTTCAGGCCGAACCAGCCGCTTTCCGACTTCGGCATGACCGGTGTGACGCGCTCGTCCTTGTAGTCGGGATACATCGCGCGGGCGACGTCAGAGGCCTTCATCTCGCCACGGCCGACGGCCGACATGACGTCGTCGATCGAGGCGCGTGCAAGCCGCGGCAAAGCGCCTTGCAACTTCTCGTCCGAATACTCGATCTTGGCCCGCTGGCACAGCCGTTCCACCATGCGCCGGCCAAGGCCGGCATATTGATTGCGCACGGCGTCGCGCGTCGCGCGGCGGATGGCGTCGCGCGCCTTGCCGGTCACCACGATCGATTCCCAGGCGGTCGGCGGGGCGGTCTGCGCTTTCGAGGTCAGGATCTGAACTTCATCGCCGTTCTGCAGCGGCGAGCTCAGCGGTCCAATCTTGCCGTTGATCTTGGCGCCGATCGCCATATTGCCGACGTCGGTGTGCACCGCATAGGCAAAGTCGATCGGCGTCGCGCCGCGCGGCAGTGCGATCAGCATGCCCTTCGGCGTAAAGCAGAACACCTGATCGTGGAAAAGTTCGAGCTTGGTGTGCTCCAGAAACTCTTCCGGGTCGGAGCCTTCGGCCAGAAGCTCGATGGTGCGGCGGAGCCACGCATAGGCGCTCGATTCGCGCGCCAGCATTTCCGTCGGCGAGCCCTCCACATCCTTGTACAGCGCATGCGCAGCGATGCCGTATTCGGCAATCTGCTGCATGTCGCGGGTGCGGATTTGCAGCTCGACCCGCTGCCTGCCCGGCCCGATCACAGTGGTGTGGATCGACCGATAGTCGTTCTGCTTGGGCGTCGAGATGTAGTCCTTGAATTGCCCTGGAACCACCGGCCAGGTCGTGTGCACGATGCCGAGCGCCTGATAGCATTCGGCGATGTCGCCGACGACGACGCGGAAGCCGAATATGTCGGAGAGCTGCTCGAAGCCGACCGCCTTGCGCTCCATCTTGCGCCAGATCGAATAGGCGCGCTTGCGCCGGCCCGAGACCTCGGCGCCGATGCCGCGGTCGACAAGCTTCTTGGTGAGCTGCTGCTCGATCTCGGTGATCCAGCCGCTGGAACGCGCCGCCAGCGTTTCCAGCCGCTCGGTGAGAACCTTGTAGGCGTCCGGGTTGAGCTCGCGGAAGGCTAGGTCCTCCAGCTCTTCGCGCATCTCCTGCATGCCCATGCGGCCGGCGAGCGGCGCGTAGATTTCGAGCGTCTCATCGGCGGTGCGGCGGCGCGACTCGGGCGGCTGATAGGCGAGCGTGCGCATATTGTGCAGACGATCGGCGAGCTTGATCAGCAATACCCGCACGTCGTCGGCGATGGC
The DNA here is from genome assembly GCA_963731805.1 of uncultured Alphaproteobacteria bacterium. Lineage (GTDB taxonomy): Bacteria > Pseudomonadota > Alphaproteobacteria > Rhizobiales > Xanthobacteraceae > BOG-931. Next base: position 626,079 of record CAVSWY010000009.1, on the reverse strand, counting down.
CAAGAGAAGCTTGCGCAGGTTTTCGGCCTGCTTGGCCTCCCGAGAAACCAGTTCAAGGCGCTTTAATTTGGTGAGACCCTCGACCAGAAGGCCGATCTCGTGGCCGAACAGCCGGTCGATTTCAGCGCGGGTGGCATCGGTATCCTCGATGGTGTCGTGCAGGAGCGCGGCGGCGATCGTGGCGTCGTCGAGCTTGAGATCGGTCAGAATCGCGGCGACTTCGAGCGGATGCGAGATATACGGGTCACCCGACGCCCGTTTTTGCTCACCGTGCGCGCGCATGGCGTAGACATAGGCGCGGTTGAGCAGCTCCTCGTTGGCGGTTGGATTATACTGCTTGACCCGCTCGATCAGATCATATTGCCGCATCAGGCGCTTGCGCGGCTTGGGCGGCGGCTTCGCGGCGTCGAGCGGCACCAGCGCAGGCGCACGGGTGGCCGGCACCTTGGCTCTCGGCTGGTTCTGCATCCGCGGCAAATCGCTTGGCGAGCGCGCCATGACGGCCCTTCGGTGAAGTTTTGGCAGCCGGCTTTACCAGGAGAGAGCCAGCCAAAACCCCTTACGAGGATATCATGGAGCGGCGCTGGCGCCACAAGGCGCCGCTCGCCGTATACCGAAATAGCTTAACGCGCCGGCGGATTGCCGCCGGCTCAGTTCGTCTTGGTTAAAATAGCCTGGAGCGAAGGACCGCCGGAGCTGCGAGCAAGACGCGATTCACTCTTCCTCGTCGCCGACGTCCGGCTCGGGCTGGGCTTCCGGAGGCGTTAGGCCTTCAAGGCCCTTCAATAGCTCCTCCTCGGACATACGGTCCGTGGTGACGTCGGTGTCGTCGGCATCGACCCCGGTGCCCGGCGCTCCGATCAAGGGGACGCTCTCGGGTTCCGGCTCATCGACCTCGACATATTTCTGCAGGGAGTGGACCAGTTCCTCCTTAAGATCCTCCGGCGAAATGGCCTGTTCGGCGATTTCCCGCAAGGCGACGACCGGGTTTTTGTCGTTGTCACGCTCGACCGCAATCTGCGTCCCCGAGGAGATCATCCGCGCGCGGTGGGCCGCCAACAGGACCAAATCGAAACGGTTCTCGACCTTGTCGATGCAATCTTCAACGGTGACTCGGGCCATTTCGCGTGCTTCCTTGGGCTATCCGGGGTCCCGCAACGGGACGTTGTCCGCAATATGGCGCTTAGGTATCGTCCCAGGCCGTCCGGCGCAAGTCCGATTTTTGCTTGTGATTTCCGCCCCAACGGGTTCAGGAAACCGCAACTCGCCGCGATATTTAACTTGGCGGAGCCACGCCGCTCTGTTACCGAAAATTTCGGGAACCGCTTTGCGGAGTTCCGAATCATCTAAGCAGAAGCGCCGCGACGGCGTGCCGCAATGAGTTCGCCGTACTGCAGCTTGCCACGGCTCAATCCGGCGATAGTACTTCGTGGCGAGAGTTACTTCGACCATCGAACGTTTCCGATGGCGGGAACTTAGATTTAAAGAACGCCGGCATCGTCTCGTTCATTGCAGTCGGTCCGGTTTCATCACGAGAGACAGTCAGAGAGCATCATGTCGGCACAAATGGAAAAAATCGCGCTATTTATTGACGGCGCCAATCTTTACGCCACGGCCAAATCGCTCGGCTTCGACATCGATTACAAGCGCCTGCTGCGCGAATTCCAGTCGCGCGGCTATCTGGTGCGTGCGTTCTACTACACCGCCGTCATCGAGGATCAGGAATATTCGTCGATCCGTCCGCTGATCGATTGGCTCGATTACAACGGCTACACCGTCGTCACCAAGGCCACCAAGGAATTCGTCGACCAGACCGGTCGGCGCAAGGTCAAGGGCAACATGGACATCGAGCTCGCGGTCGACGCCATGGAACTCGCGCCGCACATCGATCAGATGGTGTTGTTCTCCGGCGACGGCGACTTCCGCTCGCTGGTCGAGGCGGTGCAGCGCCGCGGCGTCCGCGTCGTGGTCGTCTCTACCATTTCGACCCAGCCGCCGATGGTTGCCGACGAGCTGCGCCGCCAGGCCGATCAGTTCGTCGATATTATCGAATTGCAGAACAAGATCGGCCGCGATCCGGGCGAACGGCCGGCGCGCGAGCCGAGGGAACCGCGGGAGCCGCGCGGCGAGCCTCGCCATACCCCGCAATTCCTGCAGCGCAGCCCGGTCTCGCCGCGCGTCGAGGTCGAGGTCGAGGAAGACGAGTTCGAGGACGAATAGTCGCCAAGTCGTTGCCTGCCTGATCGCCGCGTTCCTTGCCGAGGATCGACCAAGGGAAAAATCATGACGCGCCCGAGCGGGATGCCCGGCCGCGATTGTCCGCGCTGCCCGCGCCTGGTTGCCTTTCGCAATGCGTGGCGCGAGCGCGAGCCGCAATGGTTCAATGCCCCGGTCGATTCGTTCGGGCCGATTAACGCGCGCCTGCTGATCGTCGGCCTGGCGCCCGGGCTGCGCGGGGCCAACCGCACCGGACGGCCGTTCACTGGCGACTATGCCGGCGACCTCCTCTACGCGACGCTCAAGGACTTCGGCTTTGCCCGCGGCGACTATCGGGCGAGCGCCGACGACGGCCTCGAGCTCGTCGATTGCCGCATCACCAATGCCGTGCGCTGCGTGCCGCCGGAGAACAAGCCCACGCCACAAGAAATCACCACCTGCCGCGATTTTCTCGCCGCGACGGTCAAGGAAATGCCTCGGCTTGCCGCGGTTCTGGCGCTGGGCCGCATTGCGCATGAGACCTTCGTGGTCTCATGCGGAGCGCGGCGTTCGGCATTCCCCTTCGGCCACGGCCGGACACATGCACTCGGCGCGCTGACCCTCTTCAACAGCTATCATTGCTCGCGCTACAACACGAATACCGGCGTGCTCACGCCGCAAATGTTCCACGACGTGATCGGCACCGTGCGCCAGACGCTCGACTCCCGGAAAGCCTAACCGGCATCATCCGCCCCGGCGCAGCCAGGCAATGACTTCCTCGGCATTCTTGTCCGGGGGAAACACCGGATAGAACGCTTTGGCGATCGTTCCGTCATCGATGACGAGCGCCATGCGCTTGAGCAGGTTCATGCCGGAAGTCGAAAACGTCGGCAGACCGATGGCGCGCGTGAGCTTGAGATCGGCGTCGGAGAGAATTGGGAACGGCAAATGCAGCCGCTCCGCAGCCTCGCGCTGATAGGCGGTGTCTTGCGTCGAAATACCGTAGACCTGGGCGACGCCAAGCGCCTTCAATTCGGCAAAATGATCGCGAAAGCCGCAGGATTGCGGCGTGCAGCCACGCGCGCCGGGTATATCGTCCCAGCCCGCCGGAGCATCGACGCCAGGTACGCCAGTGCGCGGATAGATGTAGACGACCGCGCGGCCCTTGAGCTTGGACAGGTTCACCTCGGGCCCGCTGCTTGCCGCTAACGCAATATCCGGCATTTTCATGCCAGCAAGGTGGCGGGCACCGCCGTCGTCCTGCGGGACCGGGATGTCGGGCGGCAAAAAGGTTGGATCGTGGGCGCCCGGAGCTTCTCGCGCGTTCATCACTGACCTCCCGCGTACGACATGAACTCCATCAGCGAGCCGTCGGGGTCGCGGAAATAGACGCTGGTTCCCGCCCCCCTGGCGCCGAAACGCTGCATCGGTCCGCTTTCGATGGCGATGCCGCAGCGCTGCAAATGAGCGATGGCGTCGGCAATGGGCCCCATCCATTCGAAACACAAGTCGCTGTTGCCGGGCGCGACCGGGAGCCGCGCCACCTCCGCAGGCTTCACGCCCGGACCGTGTACATTGAGTTGCTTGTCGCCGAACCGATAGGCATAGCCGACCGGCCGTTCGACCAGTTCGGCGCCCAAGACGGTCGTGTAAAACGCATTCGAGCGCTGCCAGTCGGCGACGTGGATCACGCAGTGATCGAGTTTGGTCGGAACGGACATGTCACCCCTTTTGCCGCAACAGCCGGCCGCGCTCGCGTTCCCAAGAGCGTTTCTTCTCGGTGGCGCGCTTGTCGTAGAGCTTCTTGCCGCGCGCCAAAGCCAGCTCGAGTTTGGCGCGGCCTTTTTCGTTGAAATAGAGCTTTAGCGGAACGAGCGTCATGCCCTCGCGCTCCACTGCACCGACCAGCTTGTTGATCTGACGTTTGTGCAGCAACAGCTTGCGCCGCCGCTTTGGCGTGTGATTGAAGCGGTTCGCCTGCAGATACTCGGGAATATTCGAATTGATCAGCCAGATCTCGCCATCGCGCGCATCGGCATAGGATTTGGCGATTGTGGCCTTGCCCCCACGCAGCGATTTCACTTCGGTCCCGGTGAGGGCGATGCCGGCTTCGAACGTCTCGTCGATGAAGTAGTTGAAACGCGCCTTGCGGTTATCGGCGACAACGCGAAGCTTTCTTTCGGTTTTCGCCGCCACAAGACCTCCTTCCCCGCTCAACGGCTCTTAAGCAGGTCGCGGATTTCGGTGAGCAACTGCACTTCCTTGGATGGCCCCGCTGCCGCCGGCGGCTCTGGCGCTTTGAGCCGATTGATGCCCTTGATCGCCAGGAACAGCACCCATGCGATGATCAGAAAGTTGATCACCAGCGTGACAAAATTGCCCCAGGCCAGCACAGCGCCCTGCTTTTTGGCGTCGGCGAGCGACGTGGCGGTCACCTTCGCCGACAATGGAATAAAATAGTTGGAGAAATCGAGCCCGCCGGTGACGGCCCCGATGAGCGGCATGATGACGTCGCTGACCAGCGAATTGACGATCGCCCCGAATGCCGCGCCGATGATCACGCCGACGGCAAGATCGACGACATTGCCGCGCATGGCGAATTTTTTGAATTCTTCAAGCATTGGCCCCTCGCCTCACAGTATGGAATGCTTTCGTTCGTCGCCACGAAAAGAGGCGTCCAGCGTTCCGCGCCAGATGCCCGCGTTCGCGGCAGTGAGCGGATAAAAACCGTCCTAATTGATCAGACCGGCGTGAACCATGGCTTGGCGCACGGCAACTTGCGCCTTTTCGCTTGCCGGCACCATCGGCAGGCGCAAAGCGTTGTCGCACTTGCCGAGCACCGACAGGGCGTATTTGACCGGCTGCGGATTCGCCTCGATGAACAGATTAACGTGCAGTGGCGCGAGCTTGTCTTGCAAATTGAGCGCCGCGGCAAAATCGCCGCGCAAGCAGGCCGCTTGAAATTCGGCGCACAGCCGCGGCGCAACGTTCGACGTCACCGAGATGCAGCCATGGCCGCCATGGGCCATGAAACCAAGTGCCGTGATATCTTCGCCGGACAATTGATTGAAATCCTCGCCCATCGCCGCGCGCTGCTGCGACACCCGCGCCACATTGGCGGTGGCGTCCTTGACGCCGGCAATATTCTTCAATTCGAACAGCCGCGCCATGGTCTCGACCGACATGTCGATTACCGATCGGGCAGGAATGTTGTAGATCAAGATCGGAATGCCGATGGCGTCGTTGATCGCCTTGAAGTGGGCGTAAAGCCCGTCCTGAGTTGGCTTGTTGTAATAGGGCGTGACCACCAGCACCGCATCGGCGCCGGCCTGCTCGGCATGCCGGGCGAGGTCGATCGCCTCCTTGGTCGAATTGGATCCGGCCCCGGCCACGACCGGGACCCGGCCGCGCGCCTGATCGACGCACCATTCGACGACGTCCTTGTGCTCGGCATGCGACAGCGTCGGGCTTTCGCCCGTGGTGCCGACCGGGACGAGCCCGTTGGTACCCTCGGCGATCTGCCAATCGACCAGGTCGCGGAACGCTTTCTCGTCGACGGACCCGTTCTTGAACGGGGTGACGAGCGCGGTGAATGACCCTCGAAAGCGTGTCTTGGCAGACATGAGACGATCCATGAAACGGTCGATGACGCGAGTTTCGGCGGACTTCCGGCGCCCGGGACCGCCTGGGCAACTGACCCGCCGTGTTGCATAGATATCGGGTTGCGACTGGCCTTGAAAGCCCCCTGTAGAGGGTCTTGGCCGAATTTCAACCTGCCTGCGGCGGGTGGACAGTACACCCCGTCGTCCCGCGAACCTGCGTCCACGGCTGCGCCAACCGGTGCCAGACGGGAGCAAGGCCATCGTGACCGGTTGATGCGTTCGCGCGCGACCCGTTAGGTACTTACTCCCTGAGGCGCGGGCGGATATCGGATATCACTTTGCGCCGCCGCCAGCGCGGGGAAACGCTGCTGCAGGACGCGGCGTTCGTCTTCCAATTTGCGCTTGTAGGGATTGAGCACATGTTCGATCAGCACGGCCTTGCTGCGCCCGCCGCGCGGTAACACGGGCACTTCCACGGCCCCGTCCGGCAAAAGCTTAGTCGAGGCAAAGTGATAGAATACCAGTGGATCGTCGTCGATCATCACGATATTGTTCTTCACTCGTATCATGTAGTTGTGCGCGTTCCAGATCGCGAGATTGAAGCCTTTGTGCTCGATGATTTTTAAATTCGGATAACGCCCGGGCCAGGCATCGAGGTACTTCTGGTCGCCAAAGCGACCGTCTTCGACCCTATCGAAGCACCAGGTCGTGCAATCGGCTTTGTACGTATTGAGGCAATCGAGGCCTTCGGCGCAGCGACGGTAGGTAATCCACGCAACGTTAAACAGACCGTACTGCACGTGATTTCGATATTCGAATGAAAACCGATGCGGCGTGATGGCGACCGACGACGCCTCGCCAAGCGAATCGAGCACCGGCCGCGGCGAGGTAAAGAAGTAAAGATCGCCGTCGATGTAGTTGATGCGGTCGGCTGTTGTTTGAGCGAACAGGTAATGCGGCAGGAACGGCGACAAGGTGAAATAATATTCGATGAGCTTGCGCTCCGGCTTGAGCGACAGGAGCTCCGGATACGCCGCTTCGAGCTCCACAAGCGGGACGATCTCGACGTTGGGCAAAGCCAGCTCGCGCAAGATGGCTTCGCACGACTCCGAAAGGGTCAAAACATAGATCGGTGTCTTCGGCTCAAAACGGCGCAGCGACTCGATCATGAGCATCGCTCGGCTTAAGTAATTGTGGTCGAAATAGGTGCAGTAAATGTCGTTCATGCTATCGGCCATCGTGGATGTCGTCGATGTCCACGGAAACTATTCGGCGCGGACGCAAGCACGTTCCATCATCGGGCCGAAAATCTGATTAGCGTACTGCCGTCCCGCAAGACTGAGAACCTTTTCCGACGACCCGCCATGCATCCGCCCGACAAAGCGAAAGCCTTGAGCATAGCCCCTCGCCAATCCGGGCCGGTAGAAAACACCCGGAAGGCCCTTGTTGACCTCCTCGGATTCCAGCTTGCGCATATTATCGGGCTTACCCGCTTCGATTGCCGCAGCAATCCGCTGATCGGTTGCCTCCCGCCCGAGGAAATTCAGAATCCGTTTCAATTGTTCGAACGGCTGCGCCTTGAGTTGCTCGTAGCGCACGACCAGAAGCGGCAGATCGTTTTGGTCGAGCCATGACCCGACGTTATCCTTCCAGCTTCCCGCCCACGGATAGATCAAGCCGCCGGTCGTCACCCAGTGCTGGCAAAACCGTTGAAATAATGCCTCACGATCCGCCGGCGATGCATCCAATAGACCATCTTCGCCGGTTAAATGCTTGAAGTCCCACACCGACATCATCACGTCGATCGGATCGCGCAACAGATAGACTGCGCGGGCGGCCCGCTCACGAAGCGGAATGCGGGGACTATAGGGAAAGTGAATTTTGACATAGCGAGACGTACCGCCTGCCGTCGGGACTTTCGCCGGGCTCTCGTGCACGTCGAAGATGTAGTCGCTGTCGATCAGCCGAACGTCCTGCGGACGGTCAAACAAGACGTGGAACAGCATGAAATTCAGGTAAGTGATGCCCGATTTCGGGAATGCAGCGATATAGGAAATATCCTTCATATGGATCGATGAGCATCCTCTCGCAAAAACTCTCAAGATGGAGAAAAAGAACTCCCTGTATACCAGCGTACATCCGGGCTTGAAAGTCCCCTCAGGGGCTCACCACCGCCTTCGCACGGATCCATCGGGAGCGAATATAGCGAGACGGATAAACCGCTGGTATTGTCCCGGCAGCCCGTCGACAATCAGCCTTCATCCCACGGACTGAAGAATCCGGCCACCGACAAAAGCAGTATGTTCAGAGTTCAATTGTTCAGCGGGGAAGCAGGAATAAGCGCGCTGGCGCCGGCCTGGCGGTCGCTAACGGCGCAACTCGGGTTGAAGCGCCACTTTCATCACGTCGAATGGTATCTGGCGCTTGCACATACATTCGAACGGCACAATCAGGTTCCATTGCAATGCCTCGCGGTCTTCCAAGACGACGTGATAACCGCCGTAGTTCCTTTTCGGCCGATGCAACTGCAAATCGGAACTATCCCCCTACGCGCGATTCAACTTGTCTCAGACCCTACAGAGGCGCAAACGGCGCGAGACTTCGTCGTTACGCCCTCTCTGTCGGGCGCCGGCTTTTTCGCTGGGTTCCTTCAATTCATGGCGCAAAACGATCCGCAGTGGGACGTCGTATCACTGCCCGGAATCCTTGAAGATTCGATCGCAGCCACGACTCTTAAAAGCTCTCCAAATCTCCCGATCCTTGAATCAATAGGTGGCGCATGGGGCCGAATGGAATTCCTCACCTGCGGTAACGAAACCAATCCCTTTTCGCGCTTGTCTAAGAGTTTCAGACAAAATCTCCGCACATCACATCACAAGATCGATCCAAATGACGTTAAATTCGAATGTGCGAGCACCGCACGCGATCTGATGCGGTTCTTGCCCGAATTCCTGAAAGTCGAATCATCCGGCTGGAAGGGAGAACTTGGAACGAGTGCGCTAAAAATACCAGCGATGCAAACATTTCTTTGCCAACTGATATCCCAATTCGGTCCTAATGGCAGATGTGAAATTCACCTCATGCGCGTCTCAGATGAAGTAATTTCTGCACTTTTCGGAATCGTCACGGACAATATCTGGTATATTTTCCGTATTGGTTATAACGAAGCATATCACCGCGCATCGCCGGGACATCTCATCATTGAAAATTTGCTCACCCAGCGGTCTATGCGTAGACCCTTTAACGTTCTCACCCCTTACAACGCGCCGCCCTGGTTTCACGCCTGGAAACCAGACCGAACTCTGAGAGTTTCCAATGTCCTTGTGTTCCGACCGTCGCCTGAAGGGTTCAAGCTTGGCCAGCAGGTTCAAATGGCCATGCGCAACAAGCAGAAATAATTGAAAATCTAACACCGAAGAGCGTACTCATGGATGAAAAAACGCAATATCGTGATGCGTGGGCGGATACTAAGCAGACCAATCTTCCGCAGCTTTTTCAGGCCGCGGCAGCCGTCATCCAAGAGGTGAGCCGCGGCGGAGCGACGCTCGATCAACTCGCTCGGCAATTGACCCAATCTGCGAGCTTTCGCGACTTTTATGCCTGCGTCGAGAGACTGGCAGAGGTCAGCCGCATCATCGCTTACAATGCGCACAATCTGAAGCTCTTATGTGATTTTCAAATCCCGCCCGCAACGTTGTATTCGGATCAATTTGTCAATCAATTTTTCCTGATGTCTGCGTTCAAGCGGACCTGGTTCGTCGAAGGGCCGGCCTTCTGCGGACTCGCTATCGAACCGGGTAGTCGGATTTTGGAACTCGGTTGCGGAACGGGCTATTACACGGACGTTTTCTTCTCGCCCTTCGCGGCCGAGATAGTCGCCGTCGATATCGATCCTCGCGCTATCGAAACCGCGCGCCGTATGCACCAAGCAAAGAATATTCGATACGAGGTCATGGATTTTCGAAAAGCTCTGCCCGACGGACCCTTCGACGTCGTCGTCTGGACGCCCACCATATTCGCTTACGCGGTGGACGACGTACACACGCTCATGCAAAGGCTCCACGAAGTCATGGCGTCGAATGCGCGGCTTTCCGGATTTACTTGCATCGAGGCCGCTCGAGGCGGCCCTGACGTACTATGGCACGATATGAAGAGCCTCGCCGAACGCCTGAGGCTATATTTCAAAAACGTGCGCGCGTTCGAACGTGCACATCCGACCATCCAACCGCCGCGACATGAACTATACTTTTACGCCTCAGATGGACCATTGCCGTTTGATCCAGAATGGCCGCATGGAGTGCGGCTGTAACCGTCAGGGCGCGTGGACATTGCTCTGAGCCTTGAAAATCTTCGGCGCACTCCGGCAAAGCAAGCCAATCACCAGAAGGCGGCTATCCGGCCGGCTGCAAGTGATTGATTGCTTTGAGCTCTGCGGCGACAAGAATTTGAAGCCGCAGCGACTTTCTGGAATATTTTAGAGACAAGATGGGAGCGCTTGCCCGGTCATGTGTTCGGTAGGCGGCCCAGAGCTGCATTGCTAAAAAAGGGATTTCAATGAACGCAGGTGACATTTGAGGTTGCGCGCACCGCGAGCGATCTTGCTAGGCTGCTGCCGGAATTCCTAGACGTCGAACCGGCGGGCTGGAAGGGAGAACTCGGAACCAGCGCTTTGAAACAACCAGCGATGACTAATTTCCTCCGCCAATTGATATCACATTTCGGGCCGACCGGCGGATGCGAGATTCGCCTGATGCGCTTGTCGGGCCGGCCGATCGCTACCCTGTTCGGAGTTGTCACCGATAAAATCTGGTACATATCACGCATTGGGTATGATGAATCTCTCCACCGCACGTCGCCCGGTCATCTGATCATCGAGCATCTGCTCAAGCAAAGGGAGGCACCGATTTCCTTCGAGATTCTTACCACCTACAATGCCCCACCATGGTTTCGGGCCTGGAAACCCGACGGCGTCCTGGGCATGTCCGACGCGTTCGTGTTCAGACCATCTCCGGAAGGGTTCAATCTCGCTCAAAGAGTTGTGACAAGCCTGCACAATGCAAAATGACTCGACTGATTGGAGGCTAGGGACAACTTAGAGGGTGCCGATGGAAGAGAAGACGCGCTATCGTGATGAATGGGCGAATGCCAAGCAGGCTACTGTCCCGCAAGTCGTTCAAGCCGGCGCCGCCGTCTTGAACGAATTGAGTAAGGGCAGCATCGAGCTTGGCCACCTCGTTCGGCAACTGACACACGCCTCGTCATTTCGCGATCTCTACGCTGCGGTCGAACGGCTTGCTGAAGTCAGTCGTCTCGTTGCCTATAATGCGCACGATCTGAAACTCTTGTGCGATCTGCAAATCGCGCCAACATCGCTCTATACGCACCACTATCTCAACCAGTTTTTCCTGATGTCGCCGTTCAAGCGGAGCTGGTGGGTCGAGGGTCCTGCCTTCTGTGGCCTCGCGATCGAACCGGGATCTCGAATATTGAAGCTGGGCTGCGGCACCGGCTACTACACCGATGTCTTTTTTTCGCCGTTCGCGAGCGAAATCGTCGCCGTCGACATCGATCCACGCGCTATCGAAACCGCACGCCGCATTCACCAGGCGAAAAATATTCGATATGAGGTCATGGCTTTTCGAAAAACGCTGCCTGAGGGCATTTTCGACGTAGTCGTGTGGACGCCGACTATATTCGCGTACACTCCCGACGAGGTTCACACGTTCATGGCAAAACTCCGCGAAGTCATACGACCGAACGCACGGCTATGCGGCTTTACGTGTATTGAGGACAGTCATCGAAATCCTGAAGCCTTGTGGTGTGATATGAACAGCCTTGCTGAGCGCCTGAAGCGCTATTTCCGAAACGTGCGCGCCTTCGAGCGTGTACACTCGACAGTTCAACCACCTCGGCATGAACTTTTCTTTTTTGCCTCCGACGGAATTCTGCCGTTTGATCCGGAATGGCCGCACGGAGTGAGATTGTAGCCGCACCGGTGACTCGATCGCGAGGTAGGTGGGTAATGGCGAACACTAAAAAGTCGGCCGCGCATGCGAATTCATTCGATATGGTTCGCCTTATAGCCGCGCTCGCGGTGGTTGTCGGCCACTTTTATCCGATGGCCGGGAGAGGCGATCCACTGGACGGTTGGTGGGGAACTGACGAAGATTTGGGCGGCTTCGCCGTGCTGATCTTTTTTGGCATCAGCGGATATCTGATCACCGAAAGTGTATTGAACGGCGCGTCAGCGCGGTTTTACGGAGCGTCGAGGGTGCTGCGAATCTATCCGGCGTTACTCGTCTGTGTCGTCGTTTGCATTATTGCGGGCGTCTTTTTGACCAGTGCAGATTTACGCGAATACTTTACAGCTCAAACGTTTCAGTTTTTTTCTGGAAACTTGTTCCCATTTTTCTGGCAGGAACAAAGGACACTACCTGGCGTATTCGTACCGCCGTGGAATGCGATGAACGGGCCACTGTGGACGATCAAATACGAGCTGGCCTGCTACATCGTTGTCTTTGGCGTGTATATACTTCCGGCCCGGCTGCGCCGATACGGATTCGTGGCGTTGTGCGCCGCCGCGGTATGCGTCTGGCTCTTGCCAGTCGATGCTTGGCAGATCATACCACCGACCACAGCCGAGAATCGTGTTTTGCGATTTGAATACTTCAATATTGGATTCTTCCGCTATTATGCGGCGATTTTCTTTCTGGCCGCGGTTGCACGAATTGTCGTAGCAAATTCGCCATCCCGTTGGTGGGGTGTATTTTTCTTCATAGGCTGCGCACTCATATTGTTTCACGGAACGCCGATCGGGCTGCTTGCGGTCCTTACCGCAATAGCGCTGGCCGGGGTTTGTGTCGGTTCTTCGTCTTTGTTTTATTTCAATGGCAAATACCGCACGACGTTTGGCGACCTTTCTTATGGAACCTACCTCTACGGCTGGCCGATCAGTCTGATGTGTGTACTTTGGTTGTTGCCGCTGACAGGATTTTGGCCGGCTCTGACAACCGCTGTTGCGGCGACTCTTGCGGTGGCCCTAGTCTCCTGGAAACTTGTCGAGCGGCCGGCCTTGCGCCTGAAAAAGCTTGCTTCAACCGCAATACCCGGTGCAGGCGCAAACGTAGCAGTCGGAATTTCGTAGTTTATTGGGTCGGGGCATGGTCGCCCCGGTTTCGCCGCAAAACTGTAAATTGCCGCCTCGGCTTCCCTGGGTTAGGACTTCTTAACCTGACCCACGAGATTCTCCGCCTTCACGACACGCCCACCGGGAGGGAACGTGCGGGGTTTGCGAACCATTACGCTGCTCGTCTGCATTTGTGTCCTAGGGGCCGGTGCGCAAGCCGCGCCATTGTCGGGCGAAGTTCCCTTGCCGCGGCACCGGCCGGCGATCAAAGGCGAAAAGCTCGGCAAAGCGGAAATGCCAAAGCGGGGCGCGCTGAAACTTGAGCCGCATGGAGCGGCGCCGCTTTTGATCGCGCCGGCAACCGCTTCGGCGCCGCGCGAGGTTCCAGTCCCTGCGGTACCTGCAGATGCGCGGCTTGAGCCTCCGGCCGGGCAGGCGCCGATATTGGCGCCGCCCCCCAGTCCTGTCCCGCCCTTCGCGACCGCCGCCACAACGACGACGTCGCCGCTCGACATGTCCGCGGTCAAGCAGGCCATCGACCTGGTGCGCAAGAACCGCCAAAGCGAGGCGACCGACGTTGAACGCAGTATTTCCGATCCCGTTGCCCGCAAGCTCGTGGAATGGGTGATTCTGCGCAGCGAAGACGGCTCAAGCGATTTTTCGCGCTATGCCGGCTTCATCGTCGCCAATCCCAGCTGGCCCGGCATCGAGGCGTTGCGGCGACGCGCCGAGGCGGTGATGTGGCAGGACCACGTCGATCCAGTGGCCGTCATCGATTTCTTCCGCTCCGAAGAGCCGCATACCGCCAAGGGTCACTTCGCGCTGGCGCAAGCGCTGCTCACGCGCGGGGACGTTGCCGGCGCCGCCGCTGCCGTGCGCCAAGCCTGGCGCAGCGACGCCTTTTCCGGCGATCTCGAGGAGCAGGCGCGCGAAACTTTTTCCGGCTTGATCACGCCTTCCGACGACGAGGTGCGCATGCAGGCGCGGCTCTATGCCGAGGACAGCGACGCCGCATTGCGGGCGGCGCACCACCTTGACGCGACCGCGCTCGCCGTCGCCAAAGCCCGCGCCGCAGTCGTCGATCAGGCGCATAACGCCAAGGCGCTCCTTGATGCGGTGCCGGAAGCTGCGCGCCGCGACCCGGGCTACATGTTCAGCCGCATCCAATGGCTGCGGCGCAACGACAAGATCGCCGAGGCGGCGCAATGGCTCAACGCCGCGCCGCGCGATCCGGCCAAGCTGATCGACGTCGATCAGTGGTGGGTGGAACGCCGACTGGTATCGCGAAAACTGCTCGATCTCGGCGAGGCTCGGCTGGCTTATGAGGTCGCGAGCGGCGCGGCGACGCCGGAGAACCACAACTACCGCGCCGAGCAGCACTTCACCGCCGGCTGGATCGCGCTGCGCTTCCTGCGCCAACCGGCCATCGCCCTTGCGCATTTCGCCCGGATTGGCGACGGTACATCCAATCCGATCACGTTGGCGCGTTCGTTCTATTGGCAGGGCCGTGCCGCGGAGGCTTTGGGACGCGAGGAGGACGCGCGCGCTCTCTACGAAGAGGCCGCGCATTATCCGACGGCGTATTACGGCCAGCTCGCGCGCGCCCGGCTCGGCCTTGATGAGGTGACGCTGCGCGCGCTGCCGCGGGCGCCTGCCGAGCACCGCACGCTCGAAATCGCCCGTACCTTCGAGATTCTCTATACCGTCGACGAGCGCGATCTCGTCGCAATCATGGCGGCCGACCTCGGAGACAAGGCGACGGATACGACGGCGCTTGCAGCGCTCGCCGACATCGCTACCCGTCATAACGACGCTCGGGCGACGCTGCTCATCGGCAAGGCCATGCTCGGCCGCGGCTATCCGTTCGAGCGCTACGCATTTCCCGACTTCGGGCTGCCGAACTATCAGCAGATCGGACCGGCCGTCGAACCTTGCGTGGTCTATTCGATCGTGCGCCAGGAAAGTGCGTTCAATCCGCACGTCGTATCCAGCGCCAACGCCTACGGCCTGATGCAAGTTACGCCGGACGCCGGGCGCGACACCGCCAAGCGGTTCAACGTCACGTTCAATCAGCGCCGGCTTGCCGACGACGTCGCCTATAATGCGCAGCTTGGCACGGCGGAGCTCGGCAACGATCTCGCCACCTGGCGCGGCTCCTATATCCTGGCTTTCGTCTCCTACAATGCCGGTCCGCGCCGGGCGAAGGAGTGGATCGAGCAATACGGCGATCCGCGCGACCCCAAGGTCGATCCCATCGACTGGATCGAGCGCATCCCCATCTCGGAAACGCGTAATTACGTCGAGCGCGTGATCGAAAACATGCAGGTCTATCGCGCTCTCGTTGAAAATAATCCCAAGCTATTGATCGAAGCCGACCTCCACCGTGGCGGCTGAAGCCGCTGCTCCAACGAGTTGGCCCGCCAGGGCGCCGATGGGACGCAGTTTAAGTGAACCGGATCGGGTTCGCGTCTCCTCGCGGTTTGGCCACCTGCCCCCACTGGTAGCGCTGCCACATCATCGTGTAGGCGGCTTCGATCTGTCGGGTGGTGCGCCTGGTATCAAACAGCGGGAACGTGGTCTTGTTCTGTGCGAGGGTGCTACGCAGCGCCTTCAGAACGGACGGGTTGTGCGCTAGCTTTAACGCCAGCGCCTCGTAATCGTTCAGCGATTGCGTGATCAACGCCTCAAGCCCGACGGCCTTGAGAAGGCTTGCCGCTACCCGGCCGGTGAAGGTAGCTCCAAGGCAGGTCAGCACCGGGACGCCGGCCCACAACGCATCACTCGCGGTGGTATGCGCATTACAAGGCAACGTATCGAGAAACAAATCGGCGTGCCGATGGCGCGCCAAATGATCAGCGAGCTTCATCCTGGGCGCGAAAATTAGCCGCTCCGCGGAAACGCCGCGACGCGCTGCCTCCTCCCGCAAGTTTGCCGCCGCAGCCGAATCCCAAAGCCAAAGCACACTATTTTCCGTCGTCTGCAAAAGCCGCATCCAGAGGTCGAAAATCTCGGGTGCGATCTTGTAGCTGTTGTTGAAGCAGCAAAACACAAAACCCGCCTCGGGCAAGCTGCATTGGCAGCGGCTAGGCGCGGCTTCGGCGATGACGCGCCGATCGTCATTAATCTGGTAGCTGTCGGGAAGCCAGACCACTTGCTCGCTGTAAAATGCGCGATCCTCTTCAGGAATAACAGTTTCATCGGCCAAGATATAGTCGATGAAATCGGCGCCCATGGTCGCGGGATAGCCCAGATAACTAACCTGGATAGGCGCTGCGCGCCGTGCCAGAATCCCGAGTCGGCAGTTTTCCGTAAGTCCTTTCAGATCGACTGCAATATCGATTTCGAGCCTTCGCATGAGCTGCGCAACCTCCTCGTCGGTTCGGTCGCGAACGTCCAGGAACCGCTCGAAGGCGTGCCTCAGGCGCGCGCGCATCGGCGATTGGTCGTCCGGGCCAAACGACAAGGCGGTGACCTCATACCGCGCTCGGTCGTGCTGCTCGAAAAGTCCCGCGGCAAGATAGGCAGTGGCGTGCTCATGCAGGTCGGCCGATAAATAAGCGACACGGATCCGATCGTGAGAGTAAATTTCGCCGCGCCAGATTGGCTGAAATGCCGGCTGACCCGCGATATAGCGCCGCGCGCACTGCAGCTGACTTTCTGCGGACGTCGGCATGGCGAGGAGCGGGAATGGGGCACTCGACGGCTTTCCCACACTGGTGGTTTGGATTACGCGTTCGATTTCTGCAAACAGATCGGTCCAATCGCATAGATGCTGTTTGACATGAATGCGAAGCCCCGCGAGATGCTTAAGATCAGAATTCAGCGCGAAAGCCTTGTCGAAAGAAGCCAGCGCCTCCTGGTAGCGCCTGAGTCGCGTCAATAAATTGCCGCGGCCTGCCCACGCCTCTGCCAAGTCCTGCTTCAATGCGAGCGCCCGGTCATAGGCGGCGAGTGCTTCGTCGTTCTGATTTATCTCGATGCACAGATTGGCACGACCGAGCCAAGCCTCGGCAGCATTGGGATTAAGCACCAGCGCCTTATCATAGGAGGCGAATGCATCTTGCCGACGCGAAAGCCCATTCAGCACGTTGCCGCGGCCGACCCACGCTTCAGCAAGGGTGGGCTGGTTCGCCAGCAATATCTCGACACCCGCGAGCGCCTCGTCGTAGCGATGCAGCTCTGAGAGCACCTTCGATCGCCACAGACAGGCGTCGGAAAAATCCGGCTTGTGAGCCAACACCCGGTCAAAGCTTGCCAGGGCGTCGTCGTAACGCTCGACTGCAAACAATGCGGCGCCGCGATTAAACCAGTCCTCGACCGCGTCAGGCGCCAAAGCCAATGCGCGATCGTAGCTGTCGATTGCCTCGGCGTAATGGCCAAGTTCGCTCAGGACGTCGGCATGGTGCCCATAGGCCTGCGCAAAGTCCGGCGCCAATGCGATCGCGCGATCGAAGTTTTCCAGCGCCTCTTCGCCGCGCTTCAGCGCGGTCAAGGCACGGCCAAGCAGTACAAATCCTCGCGCATGCTCCGGATCGTTGGTGATCGCTCGGCGCGCATAATCCGCTCCTTCCGCGAAGCGGCCATGGTGGCATGACATCAGGCCGAGATAATATGGAGCATCCGCATTGCCGGGATCGAGGCGTAACACGTTCGCGTAACCCGCAGCCGCTCCGGCGGAATCGCCACGTCGATGCAAGTTGAGCGCCTCACGCAGCAGATCCCTTGTCAACGAAATAGCCATAACGGTCCCAAACGTGCGGTCGTAGATCGATCTAGACAATGGCTACAGCCATCACGTGGAATAAGTTCCTAACAAAGGCTTTGTCGGCGCTTTTTTGCATGCGACCAGCCTGGTGGATTTCAGCTTCTGATGATCCGCTTCGATCCGGCCATGTCACTTTTTTGATAACGTTGCCACATGGCGGTGTAGGCGGCCTCGATCTGACGAGTGGTGCGCGCGGTGTCGAACAGCGGAAATGTCGTCTTGTTGTGTGCCAGCCGCTCGCGCAGCGCCGCCAGAGCGGCCGGGTTATGTGCGAGCTTTAGTGCCAGCGCCTCGTAGTCCTCTAGCGAATGCGTGACCAGTTCGTCGAGGCCTATGGCCTTGAGAAGGCTTGCTGCCACGCGCCCGACAAAGGTCGTGCCCAGACACGTCAGAAGCGGCACGCCGGCCCACAGCGCATCGCAGGCCGTGGTGTGGGCATTATACGGCAAAGTGTCGAGGAACAGGTCGGCCTGCCGCTGCCGCGCCAGATGATCGGCCACATCCGGCAGGCGCGGAGCAAAGATCAGCCGCTGTACCTCCACCCCGCTCTGTTCCGCCTCATGGTGCAGATTGGCCTGCGCCGTGGCGTTGGCTGCGCTCAACCACAGCACGCTGCCGGGCGTGGCCCTGAGGAGCCGCATCCAGACCTGGAACGTCTGCGGACCGAGCTTGTAGGTGTTATTGAAGCAGCAGAATACGAAGCTATCCTCGGGCAGCCCGCATTCGCTCCGGCTCGGCGTCCGTTCGGCGATCGCCCGTCGGTCATCATTGACAAGATAACAGTCGGGCAGCCAGACCACTTCCTCGCTGTAACATGCGCGGTGCTCTTCGGGAATGACCGTCGCGTCGGCCAGAATGTAATCGATAAAATCGGCCCCCGTGGTCCCCGAATAGCCCAAGTAATTGACCTGGATCGGCGCCGGACGCCGCGCCAACGCGCTCAGCCGGTTATGCTGTGTCAACCCCATGAGATCTATCACAATGTCGATCTCGCGCCGGCGGATAAGACCCGCAACGTCATCGTCGCTTTGCTGTTGAACGTCGACGAAATGCTCGACCGCGCCTTCGATCCGATCCCGAATCGGCGAAGCAAGATTCGGCCCCAGCGATAGCGCCGTTATCTCGAAGCGCGATCGGTCGTGATGCTCCAGCAACCCAGCAATTAGATAAGCGACGGGGTGCTCGCGAAAGTCGGCTGACAGATAGGCGACCCGAATGCGATCGTGCTCATAAACTTCACCGCACCAAAGTGGCGGAAACCTCATCCGATCCCGCGCCAGCCGCCGCGCGCATTGCAGCTGATCCTCAGCCGATGAACTTATCGCCAACAAAGAGAATGGCGTGATCGTCGGGATCCCTCCTCCGACCCTAATCAAAAGTCGAGCGGTCTCCGACTGCAGCTTGGTCCAGTCGCACAAGGTCAGCTTGGCAAACAAGCGGGCGCCCAGGGCGTTATCCAAATCGGGCATTAGCGCCACTGCCCGGTCAAGCGCCGAAAAGGATTCATCGAATCGACGAAACACATCCAAGGTCAGGCCGCGGCCAAACCATGCTTCAGGAAGATCCGGCTCTAACGCGAGCGCCTGGTCATAATCGGCAAGAGCCCTGTCGTACTGTCCCAGCCCCGAAAAGACGCTGGCGCGACCGAGCCATGCTTCCGCAAATCCGGCCTTAAGCTGCAGCGCCCTATCATAGGCAACGAAAGCCTCGTCGTACTGTTTCAGTGCACACAAGAGATTGCCGCGACCGAGCCAAGCCTCCGCAGAATCAGGTGCGAGTGCCAAGGCTTTGTCCAAAGCAGCGGTAGCATCGTCATATCGTATAAGCTTGGTGTTGATATTGCCGCGACCGATCCAAGCTTCAGCGAATTCTGGCTTCAAAGCCAGCGCCCGATCATATGCGGCCAATGCGCTGTCATATCGTGCGGTTCGCAGAAAAATATTGCCTCGGCCGAGCCATGCACCGGGGAGGTCAGGTTTCAGCTTCAAAGCATTGTCGTACGCAACACTCGCTCCATCGAACTGCCTGAGTTCGACGAGCACGTTGCCGCGGCCCAGCCAAGCGTCAGCCAAGTCCGGCCTAAGCGCGAGCGCCTTGTCATACGCGGCCAGCGCTTCATCATTTCGTTTGAGAACGCCGAATACATTGCCGGCGCTGAGATACGCCTCGGCGTATCTAGGCTCAATATCGATCGCTTTGGCAAAGTTTGCCAGAGCGGTTTCATAGTCCTTCATCGCCGCCTGGACGGCGCCTCTCTCGTTGAGCGCCACGGCATGATTCGGCTTGAGCAGCAAAAGCCGGTCAAAATAATCAATCGATTCTCGAAACCGTGAGAGCTTAAACGCGGAGATCGCGCTGATGTACAAAAGTTGAACATCGGACCGACTGTGGCGCAGCCCGTCGCACGCGACTTCAAAGGCGGAGCTGTAGTCGGCCATCTGGAACAGCACCGTCGCATAATTCTCAATGAATTGAATATTCAGCGGCCTAATGGAGAGCGATTCACGCAGCAGGGTTTTCGCCTCCCCGTGGTTGCCGCGACTGGCTTCAATCATGCCAAGATAATGTAGTGCGTGGAAATTCTTTCGATCGCCGCCGATAACTTGGCGATATAATTCAGCAGCCTTATCAAGCTTGCCTGCCTGATGGAAGGAAGTTGCTGTCCGCAATATTGTCTGATCGTTAGGCTTCGGCATGCCTGATCGGGCGGTCGCTTCGAGAAGATTCGAATAGAATGCCGTCTTCGCGGCCAGTCGCCTTCGAAATCGGCCCTTCTTGTTTTTGATAACGTTGCCACATGGCGGTGTAGGCGGCCTCGATCTGACGAGTGGTGCGCGCGGTGTCGAACAGCGGAAATGTCGTCTTGTTGTGTGCCAGCCGCTCGCGCAGCGCCGCCAGAGCGGCCGGGTTATGTGCGAGCTTTAGTGCCAGCGCCTCGTAGTCCTCTAGCGAATGCGTGACCAGTTCGTCGAGGCCTATGGCCTTGAGAAGGCTTGCTGCCACGCGCCCGACAAAGGTCGTGCCCAGACACGTCAGAAGCGGCACGCCGGCCCACAGCGCATCGCAGGCCGTGGTGTGGGCATTATACGGCAAAGTGTCGAGGAACAGGTCGGCCTGCCGCTGCCGCGCCAGATGATCGGCCACATCCGGCAGGCGCGGAGCAAAGATCAGCCGCTGTACCTCCACCCCGCTCTGTTCCGCCTCATGGTGCAGATTGGCCTGCGCCGTGGCGTTGGCTGCGCTCAACCACAGCACGCTGCCGGGCGTGGCCCTGAGGAGCCGCATCCAGACCTGGAACGTCTGCGGACCGAGCTTGTAGGTGTTATTGAAGCAGCAGAATACGAAGCTATCCTCGGGCAGCCCGCATTCGCTCCGGCTCGGCGTCCGTTCGGCGATCGCCCGTCGGTCATCATTGACAAGATAACAGTCGGGCAGCCAGACCACTTCCTCGCTGTAACATGCGCGGTGCTCTTCGGGAATGACCGTCGCGTCGGCCAGAATGTAATCGATAAAATCGGCCCCCGTGGTCCCCGAATAGCCCAAGTAATTGACCTGGATCGGCGCCGGACGCCGCGCCAACGCGCTCAGCCGGTTATGCTGTGTCAACCCCATGAGATCTATCACAATGTCGATCTCGCGCCGGCGGATAAGACCCGCAACGTCATCGTCGCTTTGCTGTTGAACGTCGACGAAATGCTCGACCGCGCCTTCGATCCGATCCCGAATCGGCGAAGCAAGATTCGGCCCCAGCGATAGCGCCGTTATCTCGAAGCGCGATCGGTCGTGATGCTCCAGCAACCCAGCAATTAGATAAGCGACGGGGTGCTCGCGAAAGTCGGCTGACAGATAGGCGACCCGAATGCGATCGTGCTCATAAACTTCACCGCACCAAAGTGGCGGAAACGTTTCCCAATCTTGATCTTGATGCCTGGTGCACTGCAGCTGATCCTCAGCCGATGAACTTATCGCCAACAAAGAGAACGGCGTGCTCGCAGATACGCCCTGTCTGACCATTGACAAGAGCCATGTGGTTTCCGCCTGCAGATCAGTCCAGTCACACATGAACAGCTTAGCAAATAGACGAGCACCGGGCACATACTCCAAGTCCGGTTTCAACTCCAGTGCCCTATCATAAGCGGCGAACGCATCGTTGTATCGCTTGAATTCGAAAAGAATTTCGCCTCGACCAGCCCACGCCCCGGCAAGATCAGGTTTTAGCGAGATGGCTTGGTCAAAAGCATCAAAGGCTTGGTCATAATGCCATATCTCTGTAAAGACTCGGCCACGACTAAGCCAGACTTCGGCAAGGTCAGGTTTGAGCGCAAGCGCCCTATCGTAGGAGGCGAGCGCGGCGTCGTAACGCTTGAGTGCGCATGCAACGTTGCCGCGACTGAGCCAAGCCTCCGCGAAATCGGGCGCGAGTGCCAAGGCTTTGTCCAAAGCAGCGGTAGCATCGTCATATTTCATAAGCTTGAGACTGACATTGCCGCGGCCGAGCCACCCCCCGGCAAAATCGGGCTCTATTTCCAGCGCCTTGTCATATGCGGCGAGCGCAGCCTCGTGAGCCTTGGTGTCACTGAGAATATTGCCGCGGCCTAGCCACGCTTCGGACAGCTTAGGCTCCAGCGCCAATGCTTTATCATACGCAGTAATGGCATCGTCGTAACGCCTGAGCTCTCGAAGCACATTGCCGCGTCCCAACCAGGCTCCGGCGAGCTCAGGGCTGAGCTCCAATGCCTTGTCATAAGCGGCAATCGCTTCCTCGTAATGCGCTTGCTTCCCAAGGGCATTGCCGCGACCGAGCCAGGCCGCGGCCAGATCCGGCTTACGCGCGAGCGCCTTATCGTAGGCTACCAAAGCATCAGTATAGCGATTGAGACCGAACAGGGCATTGCCACACCGCAGAATTACTTCGGCAACATCGGGTTTCAGTGCCAGCGCCCTATCGAACGCGAAAAGCGCTTCGCCAAAGCGTCTCAGTGCATACAGCGCGTCACCGCACAAAAGCCAAGCTTCGTTCAACGATGGTTTTAGGACCAGCGCCCGTTCACAGGCAAGAACGGCTTCGTTACATCGCTTGAGGTCATAGAAAATATTGCCGCGGCCAAGCCACGCCTCGGCGAGATCCGGTTTAATCGAAAGCGCCCCATCGTAGGCCGCCAGGGCCTCGTTAGGGCGCCTGAGCATGGCCAGGGCGCGGCCTTTGTTGCAATATGCCTCTGCATAATGGGGATCGAGCTGGATTGCTCTTTCGAAATCACCGACCGCTTTGTCGAACCGCATCAAATCATTGAAAACGGCACCCCGATTGTTCCATGTTTCCGCGACCGTGGCGTTGATTGCTAAGGCTTGGTCGAAGCGCTGCAACGCTTCGTCAGGTCTACCCAGTGCTTTGAGAACAATACCGTAATTGTAGAGCGTCGCATCCGAACTTGCGTTTTCGACCAATGCTAAACGCAGGTACTTTTCTGCTTCAGCATATCTACCAAGCTTGATCAGCACGATACCGAGCAAATTGAGCGCTCCTACGTGCCGCGGCTGCTTGCGCAGAGTTGCTTTAAAAAAAGTCTCCGCGTCGTTGACGTTCCCAGTCTGCAGCGACGCCAATGCGCGATCAAAATCGCTCTTGTTTGACACGGGTATTGCCAACGTTATCTCACCATCTCGGTGCTTGATTTGCCGTCTGTCGCGGCCATATGGTGGCAAGGATTATAAGCTGCTATGGCCGCCCCTATCGAGCGCGCAATCCGATAGGCATTCTCAATCAAATGTGGTTCCATTTTCTCACAAGTTACGGAATATATGGAGTATTTTGTCGCATCGCCCGTTGCCCCTTCGTTGCGCCGCAAGTTGCACTTTATTACATTTGGCGGCCCCTGATTGGAAAGCGCAGTGAATAAACTCTCTCCTGAGACCATGGGTCACGCTGACACGGGAATCGCCGGCAGAAGCGTTTTCGTTACCGCGCAAGATGGACTGCGACTGCATGTGCGCGAATTTGGCCCGCGTACCACCCCTGTTTTGCCGGTCGTCTGCCTACCGGGCTTGGCGCGAACCGTGGCTGACTTTGAGACTTTGGCGCCGGCGCTGGCGCATGATCGATCGCCGCGACGGGTGATTGCGATCAATTCGCGCGGCCGCGGCCGGTCGGATTACGATAGAAATCCGGAGAACTATAATTTGACGGTCGAACTCGGCGACCTTGTGACCGTACTGACAGCCCTCGAAATCGGCCAAGCCGTTTTCGTCGGCAGTTCGCGCGGTGGCCTTCTCACCATGTTGCTCGGCGTGGCCCATCCGACTGCCGTTGGCGGCGTCGTGCTGCACGATATCGGTCCGGTGATCGAGCCGAAGGGCTTAGCGCGGATCAAGAGCTATGTGGGAAAACTGCCGCAGCCGCGCAGCTTTGCCGAAGGTGCCGAGATCCTGCGCCGATTATTCGATGCGCAATTCCCTAAACTTACATCTGAACAATGGCTGGGCGCCGCCCAACGCACCTGGAAAACGGGTGACGGCGCGCTGGTTCCGACATATGACGTGCGCTTGTCGCGCACGCTTGCCGAGTTTGACGTCGAGCGGCCGCTGCCGTCGATGTGGAATGAATTCGACGCCTTGTCGCGCGTGCCAATTCTGGTCATTCGCGGCGCCAACTCAGATATCCTCTCTGCCGCCACGGTCGCCGCCATGCAGGCTCGCCACCCCACAATGCGCTCGATCGAAATCGCAGATCAAGGGCATGTTCCTGCGCTCGACGATCCGGATCTGATTCGGCGTATTGCGGAATTCCTCTACACATGCGACGCGCACAGAAGCCGGCCCGGCGGGACGTGGACGGGCCCCGCGACGGCCATGACGCAAACACCCTCGGAATTCCGGTAGCGCGCTACTCGCGATCATCCGCTCGGACGGTCCGGAGGGCTTAGGCAAATTAAAATTGGGCCTGCCGCCAATCTTCCCGGTGCGGCGCACTAGGGTCTGTACTCAATAAGGATTCCAGCGCGGCGTGAGTTGTGATTCAAGGTTTCCGAATCGAGGAGGCCTTGATGAGGAAGCAACTCTATTGGCTGGATGATGCGCAGTGGAAGCGGATTAAACCCCTCTTGCCGCAGGGTCGGCGTGGAGCCCATCGTGTCGATGATCGGCGCGTTATCAGCGGGATCATGCACATGCTGCGCTCGGGCGCGCGTTGGCGGGATTGCCCAACGGACTACGGCCCCTACACGACGGTCTACAATCGCTTCAACCGTTGGAGCCGACAGGGCATCTGGGGCGATATTTTCTACGCGCTGACGGGGTCGACCGGCATGGTGGGGACGATGTCGATCGACAGCACACACATCAAGGCGCATCGCTCGGCTGCGGGCGCAAAAGGGGGGCCTTCCAGCACGCGATCGGTCGCTCGCGCGGCGGCCGCACGACCAAAATCCATGCGTTGACTGACGATCAGGGACGGCCACTCTCATTCTTGATCACACCCGGTAACAGCCACGATCTCGCTGGCGCCCAAGAACTCTTGGCCACCGCCCGGTTGCCTCGTCGCCTGCTGGCCGATCGCGCCTACGACGCAAGAAGCCTGCGCGACTGGCTCGCAGAACGCCGGGTCAAAGCTGTCATCCCGCCAAACCCGACCCGCAAGCATCCGCATTCCTACGATCCGAAGGCCTACAAGCTGCGCAATCTCATCGAACGCATGTTCTGCCGACTCAAGGACTTCAGGCGCATCGCAACGCGCTATGACAAACGAGCCGACATTTATCTTTCTGCCATCCACTTGGCAGCCGCCCTCACTTGGTGGATCAATTGAGTCCGGACCCTAGGGCTGCACACACGGACCGGTAAAAAAATCCCCGGCGGAGGACCGCCGGGGATCTCGATTTCACGCCTTGATCAGACGATCAGGGCAGGAAGTCCTTGTGCATACGGACGCTGATCGTCCACACATTGGCATGCGACTCGACGGTCGTCGCCGAACCGAATGCGAGCGGAGTGCCCACGACCGAGTTGGTCGGGCTCAGCGACGCGCTGTTCATGTGGTCGTAGATGCCTTCAACGCCCAGGTAGAACGACTTGGTCACGTCCCACTGCAACCGGCTACCGACGAAATCGGTCGACCAGTTGTTGTTGCAGTTAGGGCCGGCAACCGCCAACGAACCCACACCACCGATACCATTGCCTTCCATGGTGCAGAGCATGGCGTTGGCCTGAGAGTCATAGTTCACCGCGTAATAGCCGCCAAAAAACAACTCATGGACCGCAGGAGTCCAATAGTGTTCGTAGGAGGCGTTGAAGCCCCAGGCCGTGGTCAGCTGACAACCGGTCGTCTGGACGGCGGCGCCGCCGCCGGCGATGCCGAGTCCGCCGTAGACGCAATCGCTGAGGACACCGAAGGTTTCGTTAGTCCCTTCAACTTTGCCCCAGTTCGAGTTGGGCGTGAAGAAGAGGTAGCGCAACGCACCCTGGGTGTAGTTGACCTGCGACTGGAAGTAGTCGCCCTGGGCGATCATCGGGAAGTTCAGCCGCAGACCCGCGCCCACAGCATAACCCCACTGGTTCCCCGGATAGCCAGCGCCGGAACTCGAGTCCGCACTGCCAGTTGAATTGGCCGAATAATAAACACCGTTCAGCTCATGCGCCGCGGCCATAACCTGAGCACTGCCCCAAGTCTGGTCGATGCGGATATTGCCGACGTAGTCGCCAGACTGCATGCCGCCGTAGGCACCGTTGCCGGGGAACTCGGCGCCGCCGCCACCCACAGCACTGGTGAAGCCGCCCGGGGTGACCGTGCCGAGACCCGCAATGCCAGCCTGGGCGCCACCAACAGATGCTTCGTTGACGATCTGAGTCGTGCGACGGGCTTCAGTCGAGATCGTCGCCGACAGACCATTGCCGAGTTGCGCCGTGTAACCGATAACGAGCCAGCCTGGATCGCCGGTATCCGATGCAGGATAGTAGCCACCGCGGAAGCTCGCCGCCGGAACGCTATAGAAGTCATAGAACGATTGCGTCAGACCGGTGGTGAGACCCGCCCATTGCAGGAAGGCGCGGTTCGAGCTGAGCGCCAGGTTACCCACCTGGAGGCCCGCGTCGTTGGTGTTGATGCCAACGTCGATATAGGCGCGCGCCGTACCGTAAGCAGTCTGCTCACGAGCGTCAGCCGTGATATAGCCACGAGCCCGGAAGGCCTCGCTGGTGCTGCCACGGTTGTTGGCGTTGCCGTTGAACGGTCCCCAGGTCAAGCTGCCGTTAACTTGGCCATAGACGAACTCAGTACGAACCCAGCCACCGATCTTGATGCACATATCGGTGCCCGGCATATAGTAGAATCCCGCCCCGTAGAGGCTGCAGACCTTCACGTATTCGACCGGCTTGGCCTTAACGGGAAGATCAGCTGCCTGCCCCGCAGTAACCGCAACCAGACCGGCCGCGGAGCCGAGGAGGAGGCTTTTCACCATCTTCATTTTGAACCTCCAATTGTTGCCGTGGGAGGGTTCCGATCTCTGCCGGGTGAACGCCACCCCTTAGAAGGTCCCCTTAGTCCCCAAACCACCCGGTCTTTCCACTTCCCGAAAACACCGGACGAGTCGACTTGGGGTTCCCCCCTCCGTCGCACGCATACCTTAACCAACGGGTTCCACCACGCAATGAAGAACTGGCCTAGTCACAGGCCGGTTTGACCGATTTCGGGGAGGTGTTGCGTAAAAAACACGCACCCTGTGATGCCTCGATAAGCGGAACCCCGTATTGGACCGCTCTCGCGGTTTGCAGTTATTTCCCCTGCTAAATCAAGGCGTTCTGCAACCGTTACGCTGGGTTTTTCCGCCTACTCCTTCCCTAAGGGCACGGCCACATTTGCCGGAGACCGCGCAAATGGCCGCGTGAGAGCCGCCCGCAACGACCCCTTTGGCGCGTCCCTGTTGACAGCTTTGATTCTGCGACAAGAGAGGAAACGGATCGCGACCGCGTCCTCTGCGATTCTCCGGTTCGCTCACCCAACACACATCGCGGCGCAAGCGGCGCCGCAGATCGACGCGAAATTTGTTCCGGAGTTTTTGTTCGCGATATTTCTAGAACCACCGCATTGCGGGACGCGATAAATTCGTTTGGTGCTTTTGAGGACCGAATATCAGGGCTAAATTCCCTGGCCACTGTTTGCACCGGTGACGCTCACGCGAAAACTTTGGATTTCCTTCCGGCCGCCCGAGAACGTCACTTCCAGTTCGAATTCGTCGGCGCCGTTGAAATCCTGCGCAGCGCGATAAAAGGCCACAAAGGCCGGCACGTCGATTGCCAGGCATTGTTTGACATTGGTCGCCTTGAGCATGGCACGCTTGACGCTGACGACGCCGTGCACTGGCGCATGCGCAAGCCGGATCGCGGGAAGGGGACCTGACGTGCAATCCGGCCGAATGCTGGTGTAGATGCCGACACGCACGTTCTGCCCTGGCATCGCCTTGACCGTATGTTCGACCAAATTCGATTGCGCGCAAGCGAGCTGCGCGGAAGCGAAGAAAAACAAAGCTGCGCCGAACCAGTGTCGTTTCATCGTCAGCTCTGAGGGTCCCGGCGCGCTCGCCTTTTTCCAGAGGAGCCTACACAATCCAAACCGCATTGTGCCGGGAGCTATGCTAATCTTTCGGGGTGTTGCGCAAGTCAAAGGGCAGTAATGGCGGCCGGACCCATACCTCCGAGAAGCGGACATCCGAGAATGCCTGTCGGCGCCGCCGACCGCAGCGAATCGTTGCAGCAGGCCGCGTTGGCATTGAACGCGAAGCGGCCGGAGGAAGCGCAACGGATTGCCGACGAGGTTCTAAGACGCGATCCCCGACACGTCGGCGCACTGCACATTCTCGGCTTTGCCTTGTTGTTGCAGGGACGCGCCCAGGACGCGGTCGCGCCGCTCGAGGCGGCCGCGCGTGGCCGCCACGATCCGGAGATCGAAACCCGCCTGGCATTGGCGCTGAGCCAGATCGGCCGACGCGACGACGCCTTATCGCAGCTCAAGCGCGCCGCCAAGCGGCAGCCGCCCTATCCGCCCGCGTTTCACGGGCTTGGCAGCCTGCTGTTTGCGATGGAACGCCACGGCGAAGCAATCGAAGCGCTGCGCCGCGGCGTTGCGGTGGCGCCGATGATGCCGGAAATGTCCATTCAACTTGGCAACGTTTTCCTGCAGCGTAGAGAACATGAGGAGGCAAGAGCCGCCTTTGGCCAGGCGCTATCGATTTCGCCGGATGCGTCCGACGCGCTGCTCGGCATGGGCAAAGCTCACTATGCGATGGGCCAGAGCGAAGCTGCCGCCGAATGTTTTCGCCGCTGCCTCAGAATCCGTCCCAACGATGACAGCATATGGCTTCACCTCGGACATTGCCTGCTACGGCTCGGCGAGCGCGAGGCCGGCTATGAGTGCTTCCGTACTGCGTCGCGTGGCGATCCGAAGCGCTATGGCAGAGCGCTTTCGTCGCTGGCCGCATCGGGCCGCGGCCGAGCCTGGCTAAAGCCGAGCGCAGCAGCGCAATTCATGCGCGAGGCAAAGAAATAAACTCTAACGCTTCGGCACCCGGAATTGCCGCCGATACACGCCGGTTTCACGGGCAATGGCGGTACGAATCTCGATCATCCGGTCGGTGGCTTCTTCGGACAGCACTTCGTAGCGGCCGGTCCAGTTTTCGCGTTTCACCGGCATGCACTGGGCCACCGGAGTACCTTTCGGCAGCACGCCGTTGAACTGCACGTCGTGCCAGCGTGCCGGAAAACTCAACGGGCTGTGACAAAACGTGTCGCTATCGACCAAGCCGGTGAGCGTCGTAAACGGCAAGTCGGCGCGATTGACCGGATGGGTAAACAAGAGCGAGTAGCCCGGCGGCGCCTCGATATTCCAGAAGCAGTTGAACTTGATGATGAAGCGGTCTTCATCGAGAAACGGCGCGCCGGCGATCTGACCCGGATCATGAAAGGCGATGGGCGAGTGCGAAAACTCGCTGGAAAATCCTTCAGGCGCAAAATCCCAGGTGAACTCGCCATCACGGACCTCGACGTCGGTCGCCAGCGGTATAAGAAAACCGTAAGTCATGGCGTCGATAAAGGGCGGGCATCGCTTTACGGTTTCCGTCTCGCTGCCCATCGTCAGGTCAAAAGCCTTCGCCGGCATGGATTTGAACCATTCGGGAAGCCCCTGCACCGCCGGGATCGGACGTGGCAGCACTTTCTCGAGCGCCGGCAGGCAGCGAAACGTCAATGTCATTGGCTTCGTCTGGTCCATGAGCGACGTCCTTGCGCGCGAGGCTATTTGGGCATCCGCGCGCCACTATATGCAAACATGGCCGGTCAAAGGAGGCAGCCGCAACGGCAATTGGCGCCCGTCGCGCCCCACTAGGTGCGCCGTGGCTAAGCTTGTCGCGGGGTCGGGGTTATGTGGTAGTTTGACTCGAGCGGCGCGCCATGCGAGGGCGCCGCTACCGATGAACCCGCAAAATGGCGGGTTTTACGCGTCGGAGAGGTGGCCGAGTGGCTGAAGGCGGCGGTTTGCTAAACCGTTATACGGTCTAAAGCCGTATCAAGGGTTCGAATCCCTTCCTCTCCGCCAAACCTTTGCCCTGACGGACCCGAGTATTACGGCCAACCGGCCATGATGGCTATCATTCGACGTCGTTGCTATGTCCTGCCGGGTTGACCAGGTTCTCTTGAGCGATCGATCAGTGTCATGAGCCGCAAAGAACGGCCGGATCCGGGACCGTTTGGCGCTGCAGCGCGCGGATCCGTTCCCGGCGCTACACCGGCGAGCCTATTCGCTGCAGCCGTGGCGCAGCATCAAGCCGGCGCCCTCGCAGAGGCCGAGCGCCGTTACCGTTACATCCTTTCGGTCTATCCTGACCACGCCGACAGCCTGCATAATCTCGGACTGCTTGCCTTGCAGCGGGGCGACGCTGCGTCGGCCGCGGAACTCATCGGCAAAGCCATCAAGCTCAACGACCGTGCTGGCGAATATCACTACAACATCGCGCTTGCCTGGCGCGCGCTCAATCGCATGGACGCGGTGGCCGCGCACCTGGAGCGCGCAGTCGAACTGCGACCCGACCATGCACTTGCCCATCTCAACCTCGGCAATATCCGCCGCGAGCAGGGCCGACTGGCCGATGCGGCACGCTGCTACGAACGCGCGAGCGCACTCAATCCCAATTCGGCGGCAGCACGCGTCAATCTTGCCAACGTGCTTTCGGAGCAAGGCCGCTGGGACGCCGCGGTCGCCGCCTATCGGCAGGCCCTGGCGCTTGAGCCCAACCATGCCGAGGCCCAACATCGTCTCGGCACCGCTCTGATGGCGCAAGGCAAGGCCGCCGAAGCGATCGCGCCGTTCGAAGCGACGATCGCGCTGCGGCCCGATCTTACCGCCGGCTATGAAGGTTTGAGCGCGGCTTGCCTGACGGTGGGCAAGCTCGACCTAGCGGTTCACACCATCGCCCGCAGCCTTGAACTCAAGGACACGCCCGAGGCCAGGACGCTATTCGCGCAGTGCGTCAAATCGGTGCGGTTCACCGCGCCGAACGAACGGCTGCGCAAATTGGTATCGCGCGCGCTGGCCGAAGGCTGGGCGCGCCCGCGCGAACTCGACAAGGTCTGCATCAGTCTCGTCAAGCTCAACCCGATCGTCGCCGACGGCATCGCGCGGGCCACCGCGGCTTGGCCTGCCCTGCTTCCCGGCGCGCAGCTTCTTGGCACTTCGGAACTAGCGGCGCTCAACGCCGACGAATTGCTCGCCTGCCTGCTGCAATGCGATCCCGTTGCCGATACCGACCTCGAAGTCCTGTTGACCAATATTCGCCACGTCATGTTGACCGGCGCCGAAGGCGGCAGTAACCAAGCCGCCGACGAGGGCAGCCTGAAGTTTTTCGCCGCCGTGGCGCGGCAATGTTTCATCAACGAATATGCCTACGCCCTGCCGCAAGGCGAAGCGCAACGCGCGCGCGATCTGCAATCGAAACTGGCGCAGGCGCTCAAGACCGGCGAGCCGGTGCCACCGCTCTGGCCGATCGCCGTCGGTGCCTATTTTCCGCTGCACACCACTGCGGGCGCGGACGCGCTGCTGAAACGGTCGTGGCCGGATTACGTGAACGATTTGCTCGTTCAACAAATCAAGGAGCCTATGCGCGAGCGCGAAATCGCCGCGACAATCCCTGCTTTGACGACGATTGCAGGCGAGGTGTCGCGGGCGGTGCGCGAGCAATACGAGGAGAATCCCTACCCGCGCTGGATCAAGGCCGGCCCTCCGGTGCAGCCTACGATCTTCAGGCATACGCCGCCCGAACAGATTCCCGATGTGCTAGTCGCCGGTTGCGGCACCGGGCTTTCGACCATCGAGTTTGCGCGGCAGATGCGCCACGCGCGCATTCTGGCGATCGATCTCAGCCTTGCCAGTTTGAGCTACGCCAAGCGCATGGCGGAACATTTCGACGTCGGCAATATCGAGTTCGCGCAGGCCGACATCATGATGCTGGCCTCGATCGAGCGACGATTCGATTTCATTGACGCGTCCGGCGTCTTGCATCACCTCGCCGACCCATGGTCCGGCTGGAGCATTCTGCTGTCGCTGTTGCGTCCCGGGGGCGTCATGCAGGTCGGGCTTTATAGCGAAGCGGCGCGCCAAAACGTCGTCGCCGCGCGGGCGCTGATTGCCGAGCGCGGCTACCGACCGGATCCGGACGGCATCCGCCGCTGCCGGGCGGACATCATGGCCACCGACGACGCGCTGCTGAAATCGGTGACGCAGTGGGAAGACTTTTTCACGATCGGCGAATGTCGCGATCTGCTATTCCACGTTCAGGAACATCGCATCACGTTGCCACAGATCAAAACATTCGTCGCGGCGAATAACGTGGAGTTTTCCGGGTTCATTCCAGTGCCCTCTCAGTTGCGCACATTCGCGGAGCGCTTTGCGGATCGCTCCGCGCTGCTCGACCTCGACTGCTGGCACACTCTCGAGACCGAAAATCCAGGCTTGTTCGCGGCGATGTACCAATTTTGGGTGCGCAAGCCGCCGCGCCCTGCGAACGGGGCGAGCGCCCCGTCGTGGTGAAACACCCGGCTCGCGCCGGGCTCAGGCCGCGATTGCCGGCCTCATCGGCGGTTCGTTGCCGCGCAGCCAGGCGCGCGCCGCGCGCTGGGCGGCCGCGATCTCGACGTCGGACATCTGACTGGCGATTTCGCGCCGCAACCGAACCGCCTCGCTGTTGCCCTTCATCGCCGCGAGATTGAACCACTTATGGGCGGCGACGAGATCGACCGGCGCATCGCGACCGATCGAGTACATCATTCCAAGCTCGAACAGCATATTGCTCGCGGCCGGGCCTTCGCCGAGCGGCGCCGCATTACTGTCGAGAATTTCATAACGAGCCATGACAAACTCCCCTGTCCATTCATTCCGGCTTGTCCGCTGCCGCGGTTTTTGCCCCAGCCGATACGTGATAATCCGCAGAAAATTTGAATGGTGGTTTAAGCAATGCGATGAACAGACTCTGAAATATTCCGCCGCAATTTGCGTAAACTGATAAAGCGCGGCGCAGGCGCCGCTGCAAAAGCCCGGCCGGTGGTCGATAAAAGGCCAAGAATTCCCGGGTGGCCACGCCGAAAAAGGGTGTTGGCGCCCAAAGCGTTGACGTAGCATAAAGCCTGTCACGAATTCACCAATCGTGAACCGATATGAACCGAAGTGAGCGTCGGGCCGCTATCGCGCGTGCCAAGATCACGTCAAGCTTGGCGCCGGTCGACATTGCCGAATTGATGGCGCAAGCCAATGAGGCCTACCGGGCGCGGCAGTTCGCGCAGGCCGAAATCATTTGCAGGCGGGTTCTGTCACGCGCTCCCGCGCACGCGACTTGCCTCAATCTTCTCGGCGTCGTTTGTCAGACGTCCGGGAGGCACCGGCCGGCGATCAAGCTGTTCGCCGAGGCCATGGCGTGGACGATCTCGACGCCGGATTCCATTACAACATCTGCTCCTATCAGGCCGTGGCCGAACGCGCGCATGCCGCCCTTCATTTCAAGAAAGCCATTACGCTCGGAATGGGCGCCAAAAAGCACGTCGAAGAATTTGTGATGGAAACGTGGTGATCCGCCAATGCGTCGCGCGGATCGCCGATCAAGATCCGGTTGTCGGCAATACGATGCCTTTCGGCGCCAGCGATATCGCGGCGGCTGGAAGTGATCTGTTTTTACGCTGCGCCCGCAAGCGCGGATTCTGGCCGTCGACATCAGCCGAATGGCGCTTGCCTATGCGCGCCGAAAAACGCGCGAGGAGGGGTTGCATAACATCGAATATGCGCAGGCTGACATCCTGAAATTGGGAACCATCGACCGCACGTTCGACCGCATCGAGGCCGTCGGTGTGCTGCACCATCTTGCCAAGCCGGAAGCCGGATGGCGCGTCCTTCTCTCACTGCTGAACGGCACCATGCGCATTGGCCTTTACAGCGCGGTGGCGCGGCGCGCGGTCGTCGAAGCGCGCGCGTTGATCGCCGAAGGCGGCTATAGCGCCACGGCCGAGGATATCCGGGCGTTGCGCCAGACCATTATCCGCAGCCAAAGCACAAATACACTCCTCAAGATCGCCGACTTCTACACCATGAGCGGCTGCCGCGATCTCTTGTTCAATGTCATGGAACACCGGTTCACGATCCCGGAAATAGCGGCATTCCTGAACCAGCACGGACTATGGTTTCACGGTTTCGAACTGGAGCCCGCAATCATCGAACAATTTCAGCGGCAATATCCCGGCGGCGAGGCGCCCACTAATCTCGATTATTGGCACGAATTCGAGACCGCCAATCCGGACACATTTTGGCACATGTATGTGTTTTCGGTGTCGCGGAATGAACGAGTCTCTCCCGGAGCGGGGCCAGTTGGCCCCGCGGCGTGATCACCGAAAAGCGCTAGGAAATCCTGGCGCCGTTGACTATACATTGCGCATTCTCCCGACAACGAACATCGAGGTTGCAATGAGAACCAACCGCAGGGCGGCGGCCGCTTTTGGGCTGGCGGCGAGCGTATTCTTCGGCTGGGCAGGCTTGGTCTCGCCGGCATCGGCCGCCAGTCCACTGGGTACCTGGTACACGGCGGACAAGGACAGCCAGGTGCGCATTGCCAATTGCGGCGGCGCGATCTGCGGTACGCTGGTATGGCTGAAGGAACCCAACGATCCAGAGACCGGACGGCCGAAACTCGACAAGCACAATGCCGACGCCTCGAAGCAAAGCCGGCCGCTGATCGGCGCAGCGATCGTGCTCGGCATGAAGCCGAGCGGACCGAATGTCTGGAGCGGCAACGTCTATAACGCCTCGGACGGCAAGACCTATACCGGCTCATTCACCATGACCGGTGACAACACCGCCGACCTCAAAGGTTGCGTCATGGCCATTCTTTGCAAATCGCAGACCTGGACGCGGGCGAAGTGATACCCCTATCATGTCTCAGTTTTGTGGTTTGCGGGCAGCGCAGTGATCGATCGAGAAGCACTTCTCGAGACCAAGTATCGCGAATAGCGCTGCTGTGAATGGTCCCACAAGCTGCGGGCGCTGCTAATTGGATCAATGCCTGCCTGCTGCCACCACCCAACCTCCTCACCGCAGCGATGAACCTCGCGATGGTGTACTCGGCACAAAGGGACGGTAAATTCGTCACTAACTTTACGCCCGAGCGCGCGGCTCTGCGCAAAGCGCAGATGATGAGCATCAGAGGGTTGGCGTCCGCAAATCAGACATGGCTGCCTGGCGACCAATTTGACGTGCTCGCGGTCTCGCACGCGCCGAGGCTCGGGGAATGCGAGTGCGCCTTTGTCGATCGTCTTGGCGCGTTGTCGTTCCTTTGGTGTCTTGCGTTCGGAATCCTGCGCCGGACGGAATAACTTGGTTTCCTGTGTTGCCTGGCACGTATCGGGAACAGACTTTTCAAGACTTACGAGCTTGGCTTGGAACGCTTCCTCCACAAGTTGGGCGTCGGCAGCAATCATGTTGTTCTTTTCCGGAAGGGATCGCTGCGCCCACAGTGCGGCCTCATCACCGCCGTCAAGATCTTGGAGCTCATTGATGAGCCGATCGCGCAGTTTTGCCGACGCGTCGGCGGCCGGCGCCGCTGGTCGCGAATGACTGCTGCCATTGCGCTGCTGTGGCAGACGGAGGCCGGGATAGGGTTTGGCGGCACCATTTGAATTAACGCCTGCGTTCCCTTTAGATTTGTCCGGACCTGACGATGTGGTCGGTGTCAGGAGATCGGGCGCATCGAGATCATCCTCGCCGGCAATGCCGACCAAAGTGAAGAGCGCATAGCGCCGGGCGTAGGTCAGCGCCGCCCCCATGCGATGTGGTGTTGCGGTGTCGGCGATGGCGCAGACTGGCCAGTCCGAGGCGATCCATTCCCCCGAGGCGTGAGCGAGCACGGTGGTCAAATTAACGATGCCGGCAGTCTGATCGATGGCCGTGGTCTGCACCGTGGCGATCTCATGCTGGCCTAACGTCTTACGCACGATCTCAAGACCGCTTGAGAGCGAGGCATAGCGGAACAGCCGTGCACTGCCCTCCCCTGCGGCCGGCTCGATCGTCCCCACTAGCGACTTCTCCGGGTTGTCGAGTTCGATCTGCGCCTTGGCCAGTGCGGCTGCCAAGGAGGCGATGGATTCACTAGTACGCTGCATGACTGCCCTCCTCGCCGCCGTTATTGGCCAAAAGATCGAAGCTCACAGCGCCTGACTTCGAGCGCTTGGCCCGGATGCCGTGACCGATTGCTTCCTTGGCATCCTCGGGCATCAGCCCCTTCAACTCGGTCTTGGCTTGCTCGTGGTCGAGGTGGGCCGAACGGGTGCGGGCAAAGATGCCGGCGAGCTCCGCCCAGGCATTGGATGCGGTCATATCGACCACGCGCACCGCCGCGATCCGCGGTTTTGGCGGCTCAATGCCAAACGGCTTGGGTTCCTCGCCACTCTCGACACAGCGCCAGAACTTCCGCTCGGCAGTGACAATGAGATGCTGATAGAGCGGGTCGGCATGGGCAAGGATCTCGACCCACTTGCCGCCCCCGGTAATGACCGAGAGCACCGCGGTCCGGGCCGCCACCACCCACATATTGTGTTGCAGTTGCGGCATGTACTTCGTTGCCGCCCCTTCTTCGGAGAACGACCACGGCAGCATGAACTTGGCTTCGAACACCGCGTCGCTGCCAGCCACCCGGCCGTCCAAGGTCGCCGCCATCCATTTGAGCGCTGGGTGAAACACCTGCTGCTGGATATCCGTGATCACCTGCCCGGTATTGGCCTCGTACCAGCGCCGGTTCAGGTCCTCGGTCACGACGCCAAGCTGAACGATGAGATTGCCCGATAAATCCTCTGGCTCGGCATCGCCGCGCTTTTCCCGCCACAACCGGACCAGAGCCTCCTCGTCCTCCCCCATGATGATCCGGGCGTCCGAGCCGCCGATGAAGTGGCGGCGGTGTGCGGCGTTGCGCGCTTTAGCTGTGTCACACATTTCATCCTCCATACGTTCACAACTCGGCGCGTCGTGAAGTAGGCTTAGCGACCGATTATTGCGCGGCGTCTACGGAGGCTTTGGTATTGCCGATGTCGCTGGCGGCGCTGGGGTAGCAACAATAGCGACGCTTTCGGACTTAAGTGGCCATCGATCGGCTCACTGACACACCAAACCCGCGGGAGGCAGAAAAGCGCCCCGTCGGCGACAGACCAAATCAAACAAAGGCGCGCCACCCGTATTCGCGCTGGGGCGTGCGCGGCCGATGCTTGTCCTCAATGGGGCGGACCCACCAGGATAAGTGCGGATGTTTTGCCGCCCAGGCCAGCATGGCACAGGAGATTGCCAGATCATCATGCTGCCCTGCCGGACACTTGTAGATCACTCGATTTTCCTTCTGCTCGGGCTCCAGCGCGGCGAGCTGCTCAAACGCGCGCCGGCTCATCAGATTATCAACAAAGCGGACTTGATTAGATCGCAATTCGCCGAGCAACAGCTCAAACAGAAAGGAGCGACCTACTGCATAGACTGGTATCGCGCTGTTTCGGACCAGTCGCCGCTCGAAATTCATACCGTCGCCATGCGCACCGATATGCACCCCGATCACCCGCGGACTGAAGGTATCGAACAGCGCTTCGGCGTAGGTGGCATCATTGCTCAGATCGGCAACAATAAGAGCATTGCGATTGTAATTACAATCAATTGCCGCCAGCGCGCTCGCCAGTTCACTGCCATAGAGCCCCTGCGGCAGTTCCATAACTTGCTTAATTCCAAGTCGTCGTGGCCCAATGGGACAGTGGCCGCCGACGACCGCGGTCGAACGGTCATTGGTCCGACCAACGTCATGGGCAATGATCGGCATTTTCAATGGCCAAGTTGCCGGATCATCGTGATTGAAGGTCATCGTAGTCCTCCTACTGCTGTCACTTCTTTGAACGGATTTTTGATAGGCACTGCCTGCCGCTCAGGCGGTGGACAAAATGCCGGACCGGGCGGCGCCAAAGGTTTATGGATGTGGGTGGCGCGCTCGTAGAGATCCCAGGTGAACGGGCTTGCTTCGGCACCACCGGGAACCCCGAGATACTCACGCTCAAAGATATGCTCACCAAGCGCGCGCCGCTCACTGTCGAGGAATTCTTTCGCGAACAGCCCGGGATCGCTGTTTACGGTGGCTTGTAATCGGAGCCAAGTCGGGTCGTCGCTCGCCCACGCCGTCCAGAACGGATCACTCCGGCTCCACGCCGTCGACAGCATGGCAAACCGTGCCTGGGGACGGCGCGCCCGCATCGGACGCAGTGCGGCGATAAGATCTTCGGGCAGCCGCGCCGCCTCGTCAGCCACGATCCAGGCGTCGACGGTCAGGCCACGGATCGAGTCATCGCTGCTAGGGAGCGCCAAAACCCGTGATCCGTTTTCTAGTTCAAGCCCGTAGACATTGTCGCTTTTAAACTTGGCACCGGCCTTGACCAAAACTTCGCGGACCCGCCGCACCGCTTCCGCGCTCTGCCGTTGTGCCGGACAGCCGATCACCGATAGCGAGCCTGGAGAAAACATCATGCTATGCGCAATCGCCCAGGCCGCGGTGGTGGTCTTGCCAACCTGCCGTGCCGTCAAGGCCAAGATTGAGCTGCCGCGCGGCGCGCGCAGGAATGTCTCCTGCCATGGCGTGGGGCTCGCACCCGGCACCTCGCGCACCCAAAGCACGGGATCCACACAATAAGCGAGCTCCCGCAAATTACTCATGACTCGCTCCCACCAGTAGTTAAGACTCCTCGCAAGCAGGCCGACCGTTCCGCAGTTTGATCCGTGTCGATGTGCACCAGCGCCTGCGCGATCCGCGCTTTTAGCTCCGGCTCCCGGTCAAACTGCGCGATCAGCCGTTCGGCGAGCCGGGTGAGATCGACGTTGACATTGGTTTGCACCGCGACGTTGACCTGCGCGCCTGCCGTGTGCCCGGCCAGTCGGGCGAGGCTATCGAGCGTCTGCCGCAACGAATTGAGCCCGGACACGGCAACAGCCAGCGAGCCCTCAGCTTGAGCCTGGGCCACGATTTGATCGATGCGCGCCCGCAACTCGAAATAAGCGCCGCTGAGCGTCTCTTTCGAGGGCAGAAGCGCGACCGCGGCAGTACCGCGAGCGGCCTCTTTCATAATGGCGTTGGACGAGGACAGCTTGAGACAATTCGTCTTATGCCGGTGCAGGCTCGAGACATTCAGCTCGTAGTCGCGTGCCACCTGCGTCACCGGCTCGCCGGCAGCAAGCCGGCGGTCGATTTCGGGACGCTTGAGATGCTGGCACGTGATACAGGTTCTGCTCATAATTCCAGCAGCAAATCACGCACCACTGATTCAAAAGTTAAACGATGCATTAGCCATAAGCCGATTTTGGCTAAGATATTGACGATTCATACGATTTCCATTTGAAACGGAATGCATTTCGCCACGCGAAAAATCCCATTATCCCGGCGCAGCCGCCCAGATCGGCTCCCTGGTTACGTATGGCGAACTGTTGGTGCTGTGAGGGTCCTGACGGTGGTTCAGGGCGGAACGGATTACCCGAAATAGTCCGCATTACCGATATCGATTTCGAGTGAGTTACGGTGCCATTCGCCTTACGTGATGCTTCTTGATGAGGCTTTAGGATCACCGCGCGCGCTGGCCGAACAGCACGGCGCGCACTTTGGCATCGCGCATATCGACCGCGGATGCCGCCTCGACCCGGATGGCGAAAGCGCGCTTCACGGCCGCCCGCGCCCGGATGGTCTCGAACCAGCGCTTGAGATGCGGGAAGTCGTCGAGCTTTTGGCCTTGCCGCTCGGCGAGCCGCACCCAGCCGACCGCCGCCATGTCGGCGATTGAATAGCGCCCGGCAAGAAATTCGTGCCGAGCGAGCCGGGTGTTCATGACACCGTAGAGGCGATTGACCTCATCGGTGTAACGCGCGATCGCGTAGAAGATCTCCTGCGGCGCATAACGGCGGAAGTGGACCGCCTGCCCGGCCATCGGGCCAAGCCCGCCGACCTGCCAGTACAGCCATTCCTCGACGGCGACACGGGCGCGCTCCTCGCGCGGATAAAACTTTCCACTCTTGCGGCCGAGATATTGCAGGATGGCGCCGGATTCGAAGACCGAAATCGGCCGCCCGCCTGGCCCGTTCGGATCGACGATCGCCGGCATGCGGTTGTTCGGCGAGATCGCCAAGAATTCCGGAGCAAATTGCTCGCCCTTTGAGATATCGATCGGCCGCACGACATAGGGCAACCTGCACTCTTCGAGCATGATCGATATTTTCCAGCCGTTGGGCGTCGGCCAGTAGTAAAGCGCGATCGGCTTTTGGCTGCGCGGCGCGCCGCGCGGGGACGCCGCCCGCTTGGTTGCGGCTGTTGCCTTCTTTCTCACAGTCTTCTTCGCAGCCTTCGTCACAGCTTGCGCGCGCGCCTCATGTCTGTACAAAGAAAAGCGGCGCCGCGGATGAAGTCCACGACGCCGGTGAAAAGTTTCGGGAAGATACTGCCAAAACACCGAGGGCGTCGGCGAGATGGCTGAAGGGCAAATACTCAGACTATTTTGGCCAGAGCAAGATTCGGTTTCCCGTCTCTCTTCTTCGCTTCGGCATCGAGTAACACGATTGCGAAGCTTGCACCTCCGTCCCGCCGACGCCCCCTGCCGTCCACCGGAACCGGCCCGCCTCGGATTAGATCGTCGATCCATCCTCGACGTCGGCCGGCCCGTGTGACGCGATCTCCGACTAGATGAAGTCGAAGACCGATTGCAGCGTCAGTTACTTCTTCTTCCGACGCTTTGCCGGTTTCTTCGCCTTAGCTTTCGCTTTTCTCTTCTTCGCCATTGCTGCCCTCCTAGCTTTGAGTGGATGGCGATATCGGTCAGTGCAGTCGCGAATCGATCCGCACTACATCCCGATTACTACACAGGAAAAAAAATAACAGTGACTCCACTTAATTTTGTGTATAGGCGCCGCCGCCAAGCGCCGTGCGCGCGACACCTCGTACAAGCAGCGGCGCGATCGCGCGGAAAATTATTTCACGCGCGCCGTTTCTCACAAAATTTTCCGCATGACGCAGAAATGCCGATGGAATATGGGTTTTTGAAACGTCACTGATTTTGATCTCGTGCCGCCGACGCACCGGTTCGCCGCTCGCATAGGCGTTTTTACCGTCGCGTCGACAGCCGACGCTACCCGCTCTCGCGCTGTGAAAAAAATTATGCACCGGACGGCTTTACGGGCGCGTTTGCGGCTCCCACCGAGCGCAAAACGTGCGAATCAGTACCAAACGATTCGCGGCGGCGGTGTCTTTGGGGGACGCACTCGGCGCTCGGCGACGCCGCCGCGCAGAAAATTTTCGATTTCGATTCCGGTTTAGCGGTCAGCTCCGATCAGCGTGCGGACGTCAACGTCGCGACGCGGAGACTTCGCGCCTAGAGGTCGAACTTCTTCTTGAGCAGATCGTTGACGGCCTGCGGATTGGCCCTCCCGCCCGAGGCCTTCATCACTTGGCCGACGAACCAGCCGATCGCTTTCGGGTTCGATTTGGCGTCGGCGACCTTGTCGGAGTTCTTACCGACGATGTCGTCGACGATCTTCTCGATCGCTGACAGGTCGGTGACCTGCTTGAGACCGCGAGTTTCGACGATGGCCCGCGGATCGCCGCCCTCGGTCCAGACGATCTCGAACACGTCCTTGGCGATCTTGCCGGAGATGGTGCCGTCGCCGATGAGGTCGAGAATGACGCCGAGCTGCTCGGCCGAGACCGGCGCGGTGGTTATGTCCGCACCCTCTTTATTGAGCCGGCCGAACAGTTCGTTGATCACCCAATTGGCGGCGAGTTTCGGATCGCGACGCGACCCCGCGCCGCCGCTCGCAACGACGGTCTCGAAATACTCCGCCATGTCGCGCTCGGCCACGAGCACGTCGGCGTCGTAAGCCGACAGCGCATAGTCGCGCATAAAGCGCGCTTTCTTCTCGTCCGGCAGTTCCGGCAGGTCCTTCTGCAGACTCGAAATGAGCGAAGGCGCCAATTCCAGCGGCAACAGATCGGGATCGGGGAAGTAGCGGTAATCGTGCGCCTCCTCCTTGCTGCGCATCGACCGCGTTTCGCTTTTTTCGGGGTCGAACAGCCGCGTTTCCTGATCGATCGCGCCACCATCCTCGATGATGTCGATCTGGCGGCGCGATTCATGTTCGATGGCCTGGCCGACAAAGCGGATGGAATTGACGTTCTTGATCTCGCAGCGCGTGCCGAGCGGCGCACCGGGCTTGCGCACCGACACATTGACGTCAGCGCGCAGACTGCCCTTTTCCATGTCGCCGTCGCAGGTGCCCAGATAGCGCAGCACGCTGCGCAGTTTGGCGAGAAAGGCTTTGGCCTCGTCGGCCGAGCGCAGGTCGGGCTTGGTCACGATCTCCATCAGCGCCACGCCCGAACGGTTGAGATCGACCAGCGACATATTGGGATGCTGCTCGTGCAGCAATTTGCCGGCGTCCTGCTCGAGATGCAGCCGCTCGATGCCGACCCGCACCGTCTCGCCGTCGGGCATATCGACCGCGACCTCGCCCTCGCCGACGATCGGCTGCTTGTATTGGCTAATTTGATAGCCCTGCGGTAGGTCCGGGTAAAAATAGTTCTTCCGGTCGAATACCGATTTCTGATTGATCTTGGCCTTGAGCCCGAGTCCGGTACGCACCGCTTGCCGAACGCATTCTGCATTGATCACCGGCAGCATGCCCGGCATCGCGGCATCGACCAGCGAGACATGGGCATTGGCCTCGCCGCCAAAGGCGGTCGAGGCGCCGGAGAACAATTTCGCCCGCGAGGCGACCTGGGCATGGACTTCCATGCCGATGACCACTTCCCAGTCGCCGGTTATACCCTTGATCAGCTTCGATTTCTTGGCCAACACGTCCATGGCGTCCGCGCGCCGTTTCTGCTCTCGTTGCCAGACCGGTTACGCGCTTCCGGAACGCGCGGCAAGACCCGCCCGGCCAGCGGCGGAGCGGGTTGAAAGCAGGTCAGCGAGACGAGCAAGCCGGTCAGCCGCCGCACTTCGGCGTGCAGAAGCCCGAATAGCAAGGCAGCATCGGCGTGAGCGTGCCGTTGACGCAAAGCTGCTGGCTGCACCACTGCGTCTGCGGGTTGCAGTTGAACGAGCACACCGTATTGGCGGCAACGAAGTGCTTCTTGTCGACGGCGCAAGAGCCCGGCGGCGCTTTCATCGTCTTGGCCGAAACTACCGACGGCAGCGCCACCGCGCCCGCCAGCATCGCGATCTTCACGAATGACATCAAACGCATGGTATCCCCCAATCCGACGCCCGGTATTATCTTACATCGCCGGAACCGAGGTGCAAGGGATCGTGCAAAGCGACCGTACAAGGCATCGCGGTTATCAATTCGCCTTGCTAGGATATCCGCACAACAGCAAAGCTGCGTGGAGGCTGAGATGGACGCCGTCGCCGAGAAGGATCGCCTGGTCGCCGAACTGCCGGAGCCTCGCGCGCGCATCGGCCTGATCATCCCGTCGGTCAACCGCATGACCGAGCCGCAGTTCAACCATTATGCACCGGAGGGTCTCGGCGTATTGGTCGCGCGCGGTCGCGTCGCCGGCCAGCCGAACAAAACCGTCGCCGAACTGACCGACGAGATCGCGCACGCCGCCGGCACGCTCGCCGACGCCGGACCCGACCTCATCGTCTTTCACTGCACCCACACCTCGATGAAGGAAGGTGCCGACGGCGAGGCGCGCATTATCGAACTGATCCGGCGCACCACCGGCATCGAGGCGCTCTCCACCTCGCGCCTGGTCAACGACGCGCTCCGCGCGCTCGGATTGAAGAAGCTCGTGGTGCTCAGCCCCTATATGTCGAACGACAGCATCATCGACTATCTCGCCGCCGCCGGCTTCACCGTCGTCAAAGACGTCGCGCTCAAATGCAAGACCCCGGCCGACTTCGAGAAGGTGACACCGCAGCGCTGGCTGGAGCTGGCGCAGGAAAACGACACGCCGGAGGCGGACGGGATTTTCCTAAGCTGCACCAATACGACGCAGATCGAAGCAGTGACGGCGATCGAGAAGGCGCTCGGCAAGCCCGTGGTCAACAGCAATCAGGCGGTGCTGTGGGGTTGCCTGAAGCGGCTCAAGGACAAGCTCGGCGACCATCAGGCGCTGCCGGAAAATCTCGGGCGCTTGATGGACGATCTCGACGCGTGACATCCGGTGTAATCACGCCGCTGTTATGCCCTGACCGCGCCGCCGCAACCAGCCGGGTTGAATGTACGCTGCATCGTCGGCGGATTGCGGATGAGTTCCGCCGCGGGTCTGATCGGACGTGGCGAAAAATTGCCGCCGCAGTTTGGGCAGACGCCCTTGAGCCTGGTGTCGACGCAATCGCGGCAAAACGTACATTCGAACGTACAAATCATCGCGTCGGTGGCCGCCG
Source organism: uncultured Alphaproteobacteria bacterium (assembly GCA_963731805.1). Classification (GTDB taxonomy): domain Bacteria; phylum Pseudomonadota; class Alphaproteobacteria; order Rhizobiales; family Xanthobacteraceae; genus BOG-931. The sequence continues at coordinate 581,435 of CAVSWY010000009.1, read as the reverse complement.
GCGGCAAATCCTTATCGCAGCATTCGCAGCTTGGGCGCAGTTCGAGCATGGCATCTTCTCCCTTCTGCAAAGCCTAGGTGCTGTGCGTCTGTGCGGCTTGGTCGGCCGCACGATTGGATTGCCGCCCCGTAGCACCGCGGGGCCACGCCGCCGCGACAGCAAGAACAAGCAGCGGCAAACAGGCGAGATTGACCGCTTGCCAGCCGTAAGACGCCATCAACGCACCGGCAGAAAACGACGCGACGAGATTGGCGCTGTAGACCAGAAGCGAGTTCAATCCCTGCGCTCTGGTTTTGCCGGACGCCGGATAGGTGTCGGCGAGCAACAGCGTGCCGCCGTTGAACAGGAAATTCCAACCGATGCCCGAGAGCCCAAGCTCGATCATGTAGACCGGTAGCGTCTGGTCCTGCAGCAGCGTCAAGAGACAGCCGACGCTGCTGGCGATAACGCCGAGCGCGACCAGCCCGCGTAAGCCGACCAACGCCACCAGGGCCGGATTGAAAAAGGACGGCAGGTACATCAAGGCAAAATGGACCTGCAGCACCGTCGATGATATTGGCAGCGAGTAGCCGCACATCTGCAGCGACAACGGCGCGGCATTCATGGCCAACGTCATCACCGCGAAACCGACCGCGCAGATGACACTGGCTTTGGCGAAGTCGGTGTTGAACGCGAACGCCGGCGCAGGCATAGCGGCTCCCGTGCCGGGCGCGTCACGACCGAGACCGGCCGAGAGCAGAACCTGCGACGCGGCCAGGCAGACGCAAACGCCGCTGAGCACGACGAAAGCACTGACATAGGGCGCCGCAGCGACGAGGTTGGCGAAGTTGCCGCCGAGAAACGGTCCGGCGATGCCGCCGACAACGCCGCCGCCGGTCACGATCGCTACTGCGGTAGTTCGTGCTTGCGGGTCCCGCGCCGCTGCATCGATGGCGGCGAAGCGATAGTATTGACCGAACGCACTGAAGATCCCGAGCAGGAAAGTTCCGGCGATCAGCAGCGCGAAACTCGCGATCAGCAGCGCCACGGCGCAAATCGCGCCGCCGAGCACGCCTACTGCGGCCTTGAACATGAAACCGCCGCGGCGGCCGAGCCGGCCCATCAGCGTGGACGCCGGATAGATCATCAACAGTGTGCCGAGTACCGTTGCGGTTACCGGTACGGTGGCAAGCGATGGCGCCGGGGCGAGATAAGCGCCCGATAGGCTCGAGACCGACGTCAATAGCGAGACCACGGTGCTGGTCAAAGCCTGTCCCACGGACAATACGACGACATCCCGGCTGGGCATCGGCATGGCAACACGCGCCTCCTGCAAAGAAGCGCATTGTCATTGACGTTCGGCTATGGCAGCAATGTCATTATACCTGTCATTTTCTGCCAAATCCGTCGGGAGGCGGTCATGCGCAAAACGACCCGCAAGACAAAGCATAAGCCCGCGGACCGGCCCCGCTTGGTGGCGGTGCTGGCCTTCGAGGGCGCGCAACTCCTCGACGTCGCAGGGCCGGTGCAGGCTTTCGCCAGCGCCAATGAAATCGCGCAAGAGACTGGCGGCGGCATCCCCTACCGCACGGTCGTGGTGTCGCGCCGCGGCGGTGCGATCACGACGACATCGGGACTACCGCTTGTCACGCAGCCGATAGCGCGCGCGATCGGCAAATCGCAGATCGACACGCTGATCGTACCGGGGGGCGCCGGCATTCATGACGCGCTTAAGGAGGCGCCGACCCTCGCTTGGGTCCGCCACCAGGCGTCATCCGTCCGCCGCATTGCCTCGGTGTGCACCGGCGCCTTCCTCTTGGCGGAAGCGGGCCTGCTCACCGGGCGCCGCGCCACGACGCATTGGAAGTCGCATGCCCGTCTGGCGCAGCAATATCCGAACGTCGAGGTCGATCCCGATCCGATTTATATCCGCGACGGACGAATTTGGACTTCAGCCGGCATCACCGCCGGCATCGATCTCAGTCTCGCTTTGATCCAGGAAGACCTCGGCCGCAAAGTCGCCATGCAGGTAGCGCGGCATCTCGTCGTCTTTCTCAATCGCCCCGGCGGACAATCGCAGTTTTCCGCGCCGCTCGAAGCACAGACCGCGGCCGCGAACGGCAATGCGCCCAACCACTTCGCGCCGCTGCACGACTGGATCGCCGAGAACGTCGCCGGCGATCTGCGCGTCGAGCGGCTCGCCGAACAAGCCGGCATGAGCCCGCGCACTTTCGCGCGGATTTACACGGCGAAGATGGGAGTGACGCCGGCCCGCATGGTCGAAATAATCCGCATCGAGGCCGTCCGCCGCAGCCTCGAAGAAACCGATATGCCGATCAAAGGGATCGCCGCGCTGTGCGGCTTCGGCCAGGAAGAACGGCTGCGCCGCGCCTTCGGACGCCAAGTCGGCACGACGCCGGCGGACTATCGCCGGCGGTTTTAGAGTGCCCACCTCATCTCACAGCGTCGCCAGTTCCGTCTCTGCCTTGTGATGTCGGGGGTAAAAGGATGCCTTGGACTATGTCGAAGGTTTTGCTAGGCTTGTGTTTCGACGCAACGTAATTGCGTCGTTTTCTGACCTGTCACCCACTCTGAGGAGAGCCCGGTGATCACGATCGAAGTCAACGGAACGTCCAAACAAATTGATATCGAACCCGATACGCCGCTGCTTTGGGTGCTGCGTGATATTGTCGGTCTGACCGGCACGAAATTCGGTTGCGGCATCGCGCAATGCGGCGCCTGCACGGTGCATGTCGACGGCAAGCCGATGCGATCCTGCTCGGTGCCGATCGGCGCCCTCGATGGCGCGAAGATTACTACCATCGAAGGCCTCTCCCCCGACAATAGCCATGCGGTGCAGCGCGCGTGGATTGCGGAAGACGTGCCGCAATGCGGCTACTGCCAGTCGGGGCAGATCATGGCCACGGTCGCGTTCCTGAAAGAGTTCCCCAATCCGACCGATGCCGATATCGACGCCAATATCACCAATATTTGCCGCTGTGGCACTTATGAGCGTCTGCGCCGCGCCATCCATCGCGCCGCCGACGCGATGAAAGCTTAAGGGAGGCCGCGATGCATGGAAGCCGCGTCGCTTCAACGCTCAGCCGCCGTCACTTCATCCTGACCGCCGCCACCGCCGCCGGTGGCTTCATGATCGGGATCGGCGCTGCGCCGGGCCGCGCCCGCGCTGCGACAGTGACGGCGCAGCCCTGGAACGATGATAACGCCTATGCGGCGAATGAAATCGACGCCTGGATCGCCATCGATCCGGACGACTCCATCCTGATTCGCTATCAGCGCTCGGAGATGGGCCAGGGCAGCATGACCGCCCTGCCGATGATGATCGCCGAAGAGTTGCAGTGCGACTGGTCGAAAGTGCGGATCGAATATGCCTCGCCCAACCGCAATCTGCGGGAGAACAAGGTTTACGGTCCGATGTTCTCGCACGGCAGCATGTCAGTACGGTTGTCGCAGAAGAAGATGCAGCAGGTCGGCGCCAGCGCGCGCGAACGTCTCATTGCCGCCGCCGCGGCGCGCTGGAACGTTCCGGCGTCGGAGTGCTCGGCAGCGCAGAGCGTGGTGACGCATAAGCCTTCAGGCCAAAGCCTGCGTTTCGGCGAGCTCGCTGCCGACGCGGCGAAGGTAACGCTTACGGCCGAACCGGCGATCAAGACGCCTGCTCAATTTACTTTCCTCCCCAAGGCGCTGCCGCGGGTCGACGTGGTCCACAAGACCGATGGCTCGGCCAAATTCGGCATCGACGCCCAAGTTCCAGGCATGGTTTTCGCCGCGATCACGGCGTGTCCCGTCCCCGGCGGCAAGCTCAAGAGTGTCGATGACTCGGTGCTCAACGGCGCGCCGGGCGTGCTCAAAGTGGTGAAGCTCGATAATGCGGTGGCGGTCGTTGCCAGCGATACATACTGGCGCGCCAAGCGGGCATTATCCCGGCTGCAACCAGAGTGGGATGTCGGTGAGGCCGGCAAGGTCGACAGCGATAAGCTTTCACAAATGTATCGCGCCGCGCTCAGCGATCCCATGCAGACCGCGCGCAACGACGGCAATGTCGATCAAGCCTTGTCGGGTGGGGCCAAGACCTTCGAGGCCATCTACGAGACGCCTTACCTCTCACATTCACCGATGGAGCCGATGAACGCGACGGTGAATTTGCAGCCCGACCGGCTCGATGTCTGGGTCGGAACGCAGGCGGCCGACGAGGCGCTTGAAGCGGCGGCGAAGGCATCCGGCCTGCCGCCGGAGCAGGTCTATGTCCACAACGGTTTCGTTGGTGGCGGCTTCGGCCGCCGCGACGCCAACGATGAGGTCAAGCAGGCCATCGCCATCGCCAAAGCGGTGCAGCGCCCGGTCAAGCTTGTCTGGACGCGGGAAGAGGATACGCGCCAGGACAAGTTTCGGCCGCACGCGGTGGTCGCTTTCAAGGCCGCCACCGGTGCTGACGGAATTCCGACCGCATGGTCGATGCGTGTCGTGACCTCGTCGATTCTCGCATCGGTCGGCGTTCATCTGCCGGCGGGGAAGATCGAGCCGCAAACCGTCGCCGGTCTGGCCGACAACGGCTACAACGTGCCGAACACGCGCGTGGAGTCGCTGGTCAAGAACACGCACTTGCCGGTGTGGTTCTGGCGCGCGCCCGGCGTGAACCAGCATGTCTTCGCCATCGAAAGCTTCCTCGATGAGATGGCGGCGGCAAGCGGCATCGATCCCTATCAGATGCGCCGCAAGCTGCTCGCGGGCAAGCCAGATTGGCTCAAGGTGCTGGATACCGCCGCGGAGAAAGGCGATTGGGGCAAGCCCTTGCCGAAAGGCAGCGGCCGCGGCATCGCCATCTGCACGGATTGCGACAGCCTCTGCGCGGAAGTTGCCGAGGTCACCATCAAGCCGGATGGCCAGGTGAAAGTCGATCGCGTCACTGTCGCGCTCGATACCCGTTACATGGTCAATCCGCAGACCATCGCCGAACAGGCCGAGGGCAGCGTGATCTTCGGGCTGAGCGCCGCGCTCTATGGCAAGATCACCATCAAGGACGGCGCTGCGGTGCAAGGCAATTTCGACACCTACCGGATGGTGCGCCTTGCCGAGGCGCCGAAGATCGACGTGCATCTCATTCCGAGCGGCGGCAAGGTGTGGGGCGGCGCGGGCGAGCCGGCGACACCACCGATCGCCGCCGCGGTGGCAAACGCGATCTTTGCCGCCACGGGCAAGCGTCTTCGGTCGCTGCCGATCAGCGACCACGATCTGTCCGGATCGGCGTAGCCGCTGCATTCGACAATCGGCGTGAGAGACGGCTCGACGGCCGCCTCCCCGTCAACTCACAAAAAAAGCACTAGGGGCGGCGCCTGCGCAGGAGGCAGAGGACGTGAGCGTAGTTTCAAAGGGGGTCTTCTGCGGATTGCTTTTGCTCTTCGCAGCCGGAACATCGCGGGCGGACGAGAACACCAGCCCTCCCACCAACCAAGGTGAATATCTGGCGCGTGCCGGCGATTGCGTATCCTGTCACTCGGCGCCCGGCGGCAAGGCATTTGCGGGCGGCCTCAAGATGGGCACGCCGCTCGGCGCCATTTACTCGACCAACATCACGCCGGATCCCGAAACCGGCATCGGCGGCTATAGTCTGGCGGATTTCGATCGCGCCGTGCGGGGCGGCATTGCCAAGGACGGCCACCGACTCTATCCGGCGATGCCCTACCCGTCCTACGCCAAACTCAACGACGCGGACGTGGCGGCGCTCTACGACTTCTTCATGAAGCAAGTGCCGGCTGTCCATCAGGCGAATAAGCCCGATGAGATACCGTCCTATCTCAACATCCGCTGGCCGCTCGCCATCTGGAATCTTCTGTTCACCTCGAGCGCCAGCTATGTTGCCAAGAGCGACCACGACGCCGCGTGGAATCGCGGCGCCTATCTGGTGCAGGGCCTCGGCCATTGCGGCGCCTGCCACACGCCGCGCGGCATTGCTTGGCAGGAAAAGGCGCTCGACGATAGCAGTGCGGACTATCTCTCCGGAGCGGAGCTGGACGCCTGGTACGCGCCGGACCTGCGCGGCGACATGCGCACCGGTCTCGGCACTTGGTCGAAGGACGACCTCGTCGCGTTTCTCAAGAACGGCCACAACCGCGTCGATACGGCGTTCGGCTCGATGATCGACGTCGTCAACAACTCAACGCCTTTCCTGTCGGACAGCGACATCGACGCCATCGCGGATTATCTGAAATCGCTGCCGGCGATATCCACGCAGCCGGCCGTCGCCTATGACGATACGACCACGGTGGCGCTGCGCAGTGGCCACGGATCGCAACCGGGCGCCGCCGTCTACACCGGGACCTGCGCGAACTGTCACGGGCTCGATGCCAAGGGCTTCACCCCGTATATCCCGGCCCTCGCCGGCAATCCGGTCGTGCTCGACGACGATCCGTCGTCGCTCATCAACCTCGTGCTGAACGGTTCGAATCCGCTGGTGGTCAAAGGCACGCCGGACGCCTACCGCATGCCGCAATTCCGGCTGCAATACACCGATCAGCAGATCGCCGACGTTGTCACCTTCGTCCGCAATGGCTGGGGCAACCAGGCGCCGGCGGTCACGGCCGCCGACGTCGCCAAACTGCGCAAGACGACCGATCCGACCAGCGATCAGGTCATCATCCTGAAAATGCGCTAGCCGTTCGACGAGATTACTTGCCCTCGCGCCAGATGCCGAGCGCTTGCTGCGCCGGGCGGTCGGAGATCGAGAACAGCACCGACTCTTTTTCCGCGTGATGCGCGTAGCGTTTCCACGACGGCACCACGAACACGTCCTGCGGTCCCCATTCCAAGACCTTGCCGTCGACCGTGGTCGTGCCCTTGCCTTCGGCGCAAACGAAAATGGTGCCGTCGGTGGCGCGGTAAGGCTCGCCCTTAAATCCCTTGGGCAGCATGGCAAGCCAGGCGCCCATGGTCGGCAACACCGGGCCGCCGGTCGCAGGATTGGCGTAGCGCACCCGCGCGCCGTGGTGCTTGTCGATGTCGCCCGCCTTCATCATGCGCTCGACGATCGGGCGCGTGCGCGCATAGGTGTAGTTGATCACCGGTGTGCGGTTCATCGCCGTGGTGCCGTCCGGCAACACGCCTGAACCGTAGAACGAGAGTGAATCGCCGTCGGCGCGCGTCGTCTCCTGCGTCGGGTCGTCGAAATGCTCGGCAAAGGAGGTTTCGTAGAAGTTGACCACGGGGAAGTCGAGCACGTCGAGCCACAGCATCGGCTTGTTCGACGGATTGCCGTGATCGTGCGGCGCCCAGTTTGCGGTTATGACGAAGTCGCCGGGCGACATGAAGGCTTTCTCGCCTTCGACCGCGGTATAAGCGCCCTCGCCGTCGAGCACGAAACGAATGGCCGACGAGACGTGACGATGGGCCGGCGCGACTTCGCCGGGCATGATCATCTGCACGCCGGCGAACAGCGAATTCGTGACCTTGGATTCCCCGTGCATGGCGGGATTTTCCAGGATCAGGACCCGGCGCTCGGCCTCCTCGGCGGTGATCAGCCCGCCCGATTCCATGACCAGCGATTTGACGTCGTCGAAATGCCAGACATGCGGGGCGGCACGGGTCACCGGCTCCTTGGTGACGACCGACTTCATCACTTTCCACAGCGGCGCCATGTCCTTCTTGGCGATCCGTGAGTAGAAAGCCTCCCGCATCGCCTCGATATTGTGTTTTGAGCTGGGATTGCTCGTTTTTTCTGCGGCGGCGACCGCCATGGCGTCCTCCAAGGAATCTCTCAAGCGAAATGCTTTGATGCAATATAGTCAAAGCCCCCATTGGCTGAAATAGCGATCAAACGAGCGAATAGCGGGGCTGCCATGCAGGGCAGCCAACGCCGAGACTTCGCCGGATACGGACATTGACCGGCCCGGGTAACGGCATAGGCTTACCCCAACGATCAATCAGCGAGGGAGGTCCCATTGGCGCGGAGGCCGGACGTTCGGCGCATTGGCGTGCTCCTTCCCTCCTCAAACTCGGTCCAGGAGCCGGATTTCTGGCGCGTGCTGCCGAAACACATTACTCAGCACGTCGCGCGCATGCGGCTGACCCAAGTGGAGGCGAATTCCACGCTCCGCATCGTCGAGGAGATCGAGACCGAGAGCCGGAAGCTGGCCGACGTCGATGTTGACGTCATCGTCTTAGCAGCGACTGCGCCGTCGTCGCGCAACGGCATCGGCTACGATCGGGAACTGATCGCGCGCATCGAAGCGGCAAGCGGCAGGCCTGCGACGACCGCATCGACCGGGCTGCTCGAGGCGTTACGCGCGCTGTCCGCCAAAAGCATCGTGCTGGGCGCGCCATGGAGTGACGCCATCAACCGCACGACGGCGGCGTTTATCGAAGCGAATGGCTTTAGCGTGCTGGCGCAGGAGACGCTGGGCCTCGTCGACAATCTGGACATCGGCCTGCTCGATCCCCAAAGCGCTTACGATGTCGGACGCCGCGTCGACAGGCCGGAAGCCGACGCCGTCATGCTGGGCTGCGGCAACTGGAGCACGTTCGCCATCATCGATCGGCTGGAGCGCGATTTGGGCAAGCCTGTGTTGACGACAAACCAGGTCAGTCTGTGGCACGCGCTGAAAATAATCGGCGGCGAGCCATTAAACGGGCTCGGCGTCCTGCTGCGCGACCATCTGGGCGCCAAGCCCGGCGCGGTCGCGGCTGAGTAGCCGGCGGGCCCTTCGGGTTCACCGTGAACGCCGGATGCGCCAGCAGCGACCAAGCGATATGCGAATTATAATCCGCGTCCCAACAATAACTGCCGTTTTGATGGTGGCGGGCTTCTTGCTGACACCGGCTGCGGCGACACCGGCGGAGGACGCCTATATCGCTGCGCGCGACGCGGCGATTACCAAGGTCAAAGCAGCCACCGATGCCGAACCGAAAAATCCAACCGGCGGCGACGACGACAAGGTCATCGCACTGGATACTCAGGAGCTGGCCGGCCTCGAAAGACAGCTGCGCGCCATTGTCGGCTCGGTTGCGATCAAAGGGCTCGGCGGCAAAAGCGCAATCAACCTGGACACGCCAGCGATGGCGACGAAGATTTTGGCCTGCTCGACGGCATGGTTTATGGCGACGTCGACGCCAAGACCCGCGTGATCGTGACGACCGACGGCTTATTCCGGCACTGGCTGCAAGACCACAAAAACTGGGCGGACAACCAGCTTCCGCAAGATCCTAGAGCTGCCGTCAAAGCTCAGGACTTCTATAGTCAGGCTGTGCTAACCGATGCCGCTATCCTGCACTATGCGGACATCGCCATCACCGCACCGCCGCGAACAGTGTTCGCCTACGCCATGCTGGCAGCGCGGACCCAAGACGCTGTTCCGGCCAAAGCCGACGAGATCTTTGTCGCACTGTCGCGGGGTAGCCGCGTATTCGTCGCCAATACCAAAGAATTCAAGGCAGTCGGACCAATTCCGGCCTGCGACACGATCCGCAACGATCTTGCCAAGAAAGCGGCCGACGCCGCCAAGTCGAACGATCCCGCGGCGCAAGACAAAGCCGAGGCGTTGAGCGCGCGGTCCGATGCGGAGTTCCTCAAATGCTTCGCCGAGAAAGCGCCGCAGCAAGCCGGCTTTCGCGCCACCGTGACGGCCGCACAGGCGCTAATCGACCGGTTGCCGGCAGACTAATGGGGCGCCTCAATTATTGGTAGCGCCGCCGTCAACCGCGACGGTCTGCCCGGTGACGAAATCGCTGTCGGCGGACGCCAGGAACACCAGCGCGCCGAGCAGATCTTCCGGATATTCGTCGCGCTTGAGCGCGCGTCGCGCAATCGACGGCTGGCGCGAGTGTTCCAGATGGCCCGGATTCTCCTCGATCACGGTCTCGCTCAGCGTAAAACCCGGCGCCAGGTTATTGACGCAGATGTTGTGCTCGCCGAGCTCGCGCGACGTCGCCCGCGTGAACGCCGTCACCGCGCCCTTCGAGGTCACGTAATGGGCGAATGACGGAATGCCGCGGGCGACGGTGCCGGAGCTGATATTGATGATCTTTCCATATTTTTGCGCGATCATGTGCGGCGCGACGTGCTTGGTCATCAGAAACACGCCGCGGATATTGACCGCCATCACGCGATCCCACAGCGCGACATCGATCTCGGTGACTTTCTGTTCCTTAAGCGGCGCAAACAGCGCGGCGTTGTTGACCAGAATGTCGATCTTGCCGAAGCGGTCCATGGTCTTGGCCACCAGCGCCTTGACCGCGCTTTCGTCGCTCACATCGGTAACGGCGCTTTCGACCGAATTGGCGCCGTGCTTGCCTGCCAGCTCCTCGGCAAGCGCACTGCCGTCGGCGACGTCCGCGATCATCAGCCGCGCGCCTTGTGCAGCGAGCGCTCCCGCATAATGCCGGCCGATTCCTTTGGCACCGCCGGTCAAGATCGCCACGCGGCCGCTCAGACGCGCCATAGTCCCCTCCCCGTGATTGATCGCCTTGTTCAATTTTTGCCCCCGTGCCGCTCGATGAATTTGGCGAAAGCGGCGAGCTGCTGCTTGATGAAACCAACCGTCTGCTCGTCCTTCAGTTGTCCGGTCTTTTCGTCGAACTTTTGCGGTGCGCTGCCGATGAAGACTTCGGGCTTGTTCATCGTCAGCGCATCGAGAAAGATCATGCAGCGGCGTAGATCGTATTGCATGCGGCCGCCGCCGAGTATGCCGCCCGTGGCCGAGATCAGCGCGATCGGCTTGCCGACGAAGGGCTGGTTCGGCACCCGCGACACCCAGTCGATGGCGTTCTTCAATCCGCCAGGTATCGAAAAGTTGTATTCCGGAGAAACGAAGATGACGCCGTCGGCGGCGCGCACCGTCTCGGCGAGCTTTTGTACTGGCGCCGGAAAACCCGTCGAATTCTGAATGTCGGCGTTATAAAGCGGAAATTCCGTGAACGGCGGCGCCTCGGTGATCGTCATCCCCGCGGGCGCCCACCCGGGCAGCAGGTTGAGCACCATCCGATTGTACGATCTCCTACGCAGACTGCCGCAAATAGTGGTGACGTTCGCCATGATCGGCCTCTCATGTGCTCGGCGAATTCAATAAAGCGGGCGCCACGATTTCTTTCCAGCTCTTCAGCGGAGTCTTCAGCGCGCCGCGCCGCGCCATGAAATCGGCCATTGTCTGCACGCCGTAGACCGCGCTGCCGAATTCGTCTTTGATGTCGCCAATAACCGCTGCCATCGCTGCGCCGTTGAGCGTCCCGGACGGCTCGTGCGTCAAAAAGATCTGCGCCGCGCGGCGCGGGTCGTCGTGGATGATGCGGCCGGCCTCGTCCATGGCCTTGTCGATCACTTCCGGCATTCGCGGTTGCGCCTCGATGGTCGCTTTGGTGGCACCCAAGACGAGAAGGGAGAATTTACCGCCGATCACGTCGGATGATGTCAGGATCGGATGCACGTTGGCGCCGCGCAAGACGATTTCGGTGTAGGGCGGCGAGGCAAAATATGCCGTCACGGCTTTCTCTTGGCTCGCGCCCTCACCCAGCGCATCGACGGCGTCAGCATGCGACAGCACCACAACTTGGCTGCGCAGCCGATCGTAGCGGCCAAGGATTTTCTCCGATTGCATGTCCAAGAGCTGCATCTGCGGTGAGGTCAGCGTCGGCACCGCGATCCGGTCGCTCGGTTTGAGATCGGCGAGCGAGTGCTCGTCCGGCTGATCGCTCAAAAGCGTGAGCGGGAGCGAGGTAATGCCGGATACCGCAACAATCTGCTGCGGCGTATTCTTCGCCTCGTCCCAAGCCGCCAGCAGCGGCGCGGTGCCGAACGGTCCCATGTCGATAGTTTGGGAGTCAAGCTCCGACTGGACCTGCGCGGCACCGTTCAGCCGCGGGAAGCTCACTTTGATGTCAAGCTGCGCCGCCTTGGCGTACTTCTCGATCAGCCTCAAATCTTCGCAGATATAAAGCGGCAGGAAGGCAAGCCCGTAGCCGATGCCGATCCTGACCTGTCGCTGCTGCGCAAACGCCGGCACGAGCGTCGCGACGAGTGCTAAAACGGCGATAAAGCTGCGCAGCACCATACAGAAGACCCGTTGTGAATGAATTCAGCCGCGACGCAAGAGATTATAGTTCAGGCTACCCTTCCGGAGGAGCCCGCCAGCAAGTATTCGCGCAACCGCTCGCGCCCCGCCATAGCCGCGTGCAAATCGAAGCTGTTGACGATGGCAAGCCGAAAGCCGCCGGGTGGCATGGCGTGGCGCTCCGGCGGCAGGTTTTCGTGGAACGTGATTTGCACGCTGGTGACACCCGGTATCGCCTTGACGTCGTCGACCAACGCCGGCGGCGGATACCGGTAGCGTCGTCCGTTCGGCCCGAACAGCACGACGCTGTAACCCTCACTGCGGTCGTCATCGAAGAAATCCCATTCCTTCCGCTCGTAGAGTGCGACCACGGCGTCGACCCATCCCGGGCCATAGAGATCGGGCCACTGATCGGCGAAGCGCAAATGCGCCTCGATGACGGTTGCTCCAATGGTTTCGAGATTGAGCATGCCGGTGTAGCCGGCAAGATTTCGCCGCACCCATTCTCCGCATCTCTCTTCGATCTCGGCATCCGGCTCGGCATGCACAATCCAATAATCGAAGGTGCCCTCGCCCGCCGGTTTGCCGGTCGCGTGCCGCCACCAGCGCGGCTCGCCATCGACTACGGCAATATCGGAGGAGACATGCCGGCCATCGAGCAGCGTCATCCAGAAATGGCCCGGCGCGTAATGCTCCGAATAATCGGCTTCCGAATTGAGCACGCGGCTGCCGACGCCCATGCCCTTGAGATTGACGATCGGCTTGGAAAACACCGGATAGCGCGGCGGCGGCACGCCGTGCGGCGCGGCGTCGAGCCTTTGGCCGAGCGCCAGCGCAAGCTTGTCATAGACGAAGCGATGCGCTGGGTACCATTGCCACGCATCGCTGTCCTCGGTCGGAATATTGGCGTCGGTGTCGACATGCGCGAAATACTGCAGGCGCCACGGGTCGACTTCGCAAATGGGCATGGGTCAAACAATGGAGGACGGATGACAGAGGACAGACAATAATCCCTCGGGTGTCATCTGTCCTCTGTCACCCGCAGCGCATGCACGCTGAAATTTCCGTCGGTCCAGACCTGCAACGGCAACCAGCCGCTGCCTCGCGCCAGCGCCTGAAACGACTCGACGGTGTATTTGTAGCTGTTCTCGGTATGGATGGTTTCGCCGGCGCGGAAACCGATCGTCTTGCCGTTGACTCTCAACTTCTGCCGCTTGGTACTGGCGAGGTGCATCTCGATCCGGTTGTGCTGGTGGTTGTAACAGGCGTGATGCTCGAAGGTGGCCAGGTCGAAATTGGCGCCAAGCTCGCGATTGATGCGCGCCAACAGATTGAGATTGAATTTGGCCGTTACGCCTTCGGCGTCATTGTAGGCCGGGCACAGAATCTTGGTGTCTTTGACGAGATCGACGCCGATCACCAGCACCGCACCGTGGCCGAGAATAGCGCCGGCATGGCGCAAGAACTTCGCCGCCTCATGCGGTTCAAAATTCCCGATGGTAGAACCGGGGAAAAATCCCACCCGCGGCAGCGCTGCGATCGCCACCGGTATAACGAAGTTTTGGGTGAAATCGCCGACCACCGGATAAACCGCAAGGTGCGGGAAATCGCGGCGCAATTGCGCCGCATCCTGCTGCAGAAAATCGCCGGAAATATCGACCGGCACGTAAGCCTCGACCGTCGCCGCAGCGCCGAGCAGGATGCGCGCTTTCCGGCTCGAGCCGGCGCCGAATTCGATCAAGGCGCAGGCCGGCGGGAACAAGGACGCGATCGCCGGCGCATTTTCGCGCAGCAGCTCAAGCTCGCATCGCGTCGGATAATATTCCGGCAACTGCGTGATACGTTCGAACAAAGCAGAGCCGGCCGCATCGTAGAAATATTTCGGCGGCAGCCGCTTCGGTTTCGCCGAGAGGCCGGCAAGAATGTCGGCGGCGAATGGGTCCGCCGTCTCGATGGGCGGCAACGCGCGGAGCGCGGTTTGTCGGACGCTTGCCATGGGATTTTCTCAGCGTTCGTACTCGGCGAGCCGCAATCCGGAAAATTGCCAGCGCGCGTGCGGATAAAAAAAGTTGCGATAAGTCAGGCGCGAATGACCGGCCGGTGTCGCCAGCGACGAGCCGCGTAAGACCATCTGATTAACCATGAACTTTCCGTTGTATTCGCCGAGCGCACCCGGCGCCGCCCTATAGCCGGGATAGGGCGAATAGGCGCTGCCCGTCCATTGCCAGACAATGCCGAAGGCGTCGGCGATGGCGCCGCGCCTGGCGGTGACTTCCCATTCTCCTTCGGTCGGCAGATGCTTTCCTGCCCAGCGCGCGAACGCATCGGCTTCGTAATAGCTGACATGACAGACCGGCTGCGCCGGATCGACTGGCCGCAAGCCGCCGAGCGTCATGGAGAACCAAGCGCCGTCGATCTTTCGCCAATAGCCCGGTGCGTTCCAGCCCTGCGCTTCGACGGTTGCAAACCCGTCCGACAGCCACAGCGTCGGCGTGGTGTAGCCGCCATCGGCCATGAAATCGAACCACTCGCCGTTGCTGACCAGTCGCGGCGAAAGCCGTACCGGACGCAGCACGATCTGATGGGCCGGCTCTTCGTTGTCGAAGCAAAAGCTGTCGCCGTCGTGACCGATCATATCGAGGCCGGACAGCGACGCGGTGGCATCGGCGCGCTCCTCCATTGGCGGCCATTGCCAATCTGGATTGTAAGCCGGGTTCGTCTCGTTGAGCGAAAAAGCGTGCAGAATGTCGGTCAGCAACAATTCCTGATGCTGCTGCTCGTGATTGAGACCGATTTCGATAATCGGAACGATCTGACCGAAATCGCCTGCGGTTTCGATCAGATCGGCCACCGCGGCATCGACATGCGCGCGATAAGCGGCGACTTCGGCCGCGCTCGGCCGTGTCACCAGACCGCGCTGCGGTCGCGCGGCACGCGGTCCGGCGGAAACGTAATAGGAATTGTACAAATAAGCGAAACGCTCATCGAATGGCGTATAGTTTTTGACATAGGGTTTGAGCAGAAACTGCTCGAAGAACCAGGTGACGTGGGCACGATGCCACTTCGTGGGGCTCGCGTCCGGCATGGATTGAACCACCTGATCTTCCGGCGACAGCAGAGCGGCTCGGCGTTCGGTCTCGGCGCGAACGCTACGAAAGGTTTCGAGCCAATGCTGCCGCGGATCGGCGGATGGCCGATCCGCAACGGCAACGCCCCTCGCCGCAATGGATTGGGTCGGATCGGCGATCCGAACGCGCTGGGACAGGACGTAGCCTGGCATCGATAATGTCCGCAAAAGGCGGGATTAACTAGAGAATTCAAAGGCTGGGAAGATAATCAGTCCCCGGCAGGTTAGTTCCATAGATGAGCGATCCGTCGCAGACTGCAATGCCCATCAACGCCTCCTAACGCGGATGTGATTGCACAACCGAAACGAGGCGATAATCGCAGCAAAGTTGTCGCAAGTCCATCGGCTGCCGTATGTTCGCCGCCATTGCCGCTATGCGCTTGACGTCAATCAGTAACAACGGACGGGAGCGGCGAGTCGAGGGATGAGGAAACGGGGATGACGAAACGCACCAAGAAAAAGCCGAGCAGGAAGCCGATGCTGCCGCGCGAACGCGCTGATTTTTCCGCGATCGTGGATCGGCCGCCGCTGAAGCTGCCAAATGGCGCGCGCATCGTGTTCTGGACCATCGTCAATCTGGAGGTCTGGGACATCGGCAAGCCCATGGCGCGCCAGGTGCTCGCGCCGCCGACCGGCGTAACGCAGTTGCCCGACGTGCCGAATTGGAGCTGGCACGAATACGGCATGCGGGTCGGCGTTTGGCGCTTCTTCGATCTCTTCAAGCGCCTCAACATCCGGCCGACGCTCGCGATCAACGCGCGGGTCTGCGAGGACTACGCGCGCGTCGCGCAGGAAGCGAGAAACGACCGCTGGGAGTTCATGGGCCATTCCTACGAACAGGGTCCGATCCACAAAGAGCCGAATCAGAAAGCGATGATCGCACGCTCGCTGGATATCATCGAACGCTTCAGCGGCAAGCGTCCGATGGGCTGGCTCGGCCCCGGCCTGACACAGACGTTGGAAACGCCGGACCTGCTGACGGCGGCCGGGATCAAATATATCGGCGACTGGGTCTATGACGACGAGCCGACCACGATCCACACGACGAACGGTCCATTGGTGACGCTACCTTATACGATGGAGCTCAACGACATCCCGATGATGGCGGTGGCCCACCACGAGGCGGATTATCTGTTCAAGCGCACCGTCGATCAGTTCGACCGGCTCTATGCGGAGAGCGAAAAGCGCGCAAAAATTCTGGCGCTCGCCATCCATCCCTATCTGAGCGGCCAGCCGCATCGCATCAAATATCTCGAAGCTATCTATGACTATACCCGCCGCTTCGACGGCGTCGTGTACTGGACCGGCGACCAGATTTTGGATTGGTATTTGAAGAGCACGGTCACGACATGATGCGCGCCGCCGTTCTTCTCGCCGTGGTGCTGACCGCGAGCGCCGCGCATGCCGCCGCGCCGTGCCGCACCAGCGGCCCCTTCAATCAGTGGCTCGCCGATCTGGAGCGCGAGGCCGTAGCGCAAGGCATTTCGCAAAGCACGATCGCCGAGGCCGCTCCGTATCTCACTTACGACCAGCGCATCGTCAATATCGACCGCGGCCAGCGCGTCTTCACCCAGACGTTCCT
Source organism: uncultured Alphaproteobacteria bacterium (assembly GCA_963731805.1). Classification (GTDB taxonomy): domain Bacteria; phylum Pseudomonadota; class Alphaproteobacteria; order Rhizobiales; family Xanthobacteraceae; genus BOG-931. The sequence continues at coordinate 564,691 of CAVSWY010000009.1, read as the reverse complement.
GGAGTTTTCCGACCGCATGGCCGCGACCTACCGCATCCAGCGCGGCCAGGCGCTGATCAAGAAATACGAAGCCATCTTCACCCACATCGCGCAGCAATATGGCGTGCCGGCCCCGGTCATCGTGTCGTTCTGGGGCCTGGAAAGCGATTTCGGGGCGAACATGGGCAATTACCGCTCGCTACCGTCGCTGGTCTCGCTGGCTTATGACTGCCGGCGCGCCGATCGTTTCCGCCCGCAACTGCTCGACGCGCTCCGGCTCATTCAACGCCACGATCTTACCCCCGACGAGATGATCGGATCGTGGGCCGGCGAGCTCGGTCAGACCCAGATGATGCCGTCCGAATATTACAAATACGGCGTCGACTATGACGGCGACGGCAAGCGCAATCTCTTACGCAGCGTGCCCGACGTGCTCGCATCCACCGCCAATTATCTGGTCGGGCTCGGCTGGAAGCGCGGCGAGCCGTGGCTCACCGAAGTTCGCGTGCCGGCCAATTTGCCGTGGCAACAGGCCGATCTCGATATCCAATTGCCCCGGTCGAAATGGGCAGCCTATGGCGTGACGCTCGCCGACGGCCGGCCGCTGCCGGCGGACGATTTGCCGGCCTCGCTCCTCTTGCCGATGGGGCGCCTCGGCCCGGCTTTCCTGGTCTATGCGAATTTCCAGGTCTATCTGCAGTGGAACAATTCGCTGGTCTATTCGACCACGGCTGCGTATCTCGCGACCCGCATCGCCGGCGCACCACCGCTACATCGCGGCAATCCGCCGCCGGCACTGTCCTTTGCCGACGTCAAAGCGCTGCAGACCATGTTGGCGCATGCCGGCTACGACGTCGGCGCCATCGACGGCTTTCTTGGCTTGAAAACTCGCCAGGCGGTCAAGGCGATGCAGCAGAAATACGGCCTGCCGGCGGATTCCTATCCGACGGCCGAACTGCTCGCGCGCATGCGGGCCGGACGTTAGGAACGCATATGACCAGACAAATTCGCCGCGTCGTCACCGGCCATAATGCGGCCGGCAAATCGATCTTCGTCATCGACGCACCCACCCCGCACGTGTTCAGCCGCACCAAAGGCAGCGCCATCGTGCATGAGCTTTGGGAGACGACACGCACGCCCGCCGACAATCGCGGCGAGGCCGACGCCATCGCGCGCGGCCATCGTCTGCCGCCGCCGCCGAACGGCTCGGTGTTCCGCGTCATCGAATATCCGCCGGATTCGGAGCGCCTCGCCGCGATCGCGCGCGAGCATGCGCTGCCCGACGATTCCGGACGCGCGAAGGCCACCGACCGCAACAATCCGCGCCATCCCGGCTTTCACAAGACGGCGACCATCGATTACGCCATCGTGCTGTCGGGCGAGATCTACGCGATGATGGACGAAGGCGAGGTTTTGCTCAAAGCCGGCGACGTCCTCGTGCAGCGAGGCACCAATCATGCCTGGAGCAACCGTACCGCGGCGCCAGCCGTAATTGCCTTCGTGCTGATCGACGCCGCGCCGGTTTAAGAGCGCCACCGAGCGCTGCCATAATTGCCGCTGATCGCGCTGGAGGAAATTCGCAACCCGACCAGCGCCCGCGCCGCCCGCGCAATTCCTCTTGCCAAATGTAACAACATAACATTAGCATCTCGCCATGGGTTGGGTTCACAGCCATAAACGGCGCGGCGCGTATCTCGCGCTTGCTGCGCTTTTGCTGCAGATCGCCATCTCGTTCGGCCATGTCGATCTCGACGGCGCCGTCGGCGGCGACCATCTCGCGTTTGGCGCGGCGCATAGGGTTGTTGTCGCCGCCAAGACATCGCAGCAAGGACCGGCACAGAATTCCGACGACGACGGCTATTGTCCGATCTGCGCCTCAATCTTTCTGGTCTCGACGTCCTTTGTCTCCGCACCGCCGCCATTGCCGGTGCCGGAGGGTTTTCAACGGATAAAGCATTCCGTCAGCATCTCGCGCGGTGTTATTACGCCGCGCCGGGTTGCCTTCCGATCGCGCGCGCCACCCATCGCCTAGCACGCGGTCGGTGCAAATCTTCGGCATCGTTGCGCCTTGCGCCAGCGATGCCCTCAAGATTGAACGCGGCATTCTCGTCTTCATTCGACGTAATCTGTTTACCGCGACGCACGGCCGCCAATGGGCCGGGTCTTTCCCTGCAGCATTGTTCGGCGGAGTTCTCATGTCAGTTCGTGTTTGTCGTTCCGCTCGCGCAAAGTTCGTCGGCAGTTCGGCGCTGCTCGCGCTGCTCGCCGCCGTTCCCATGGCGAACGCTCAGGATCAGCCTGCGGTCACTGCGCCTGCGCCGGTGCAACCGCCGCAAGAGCAGCCTCCCGCGACTCTGGCTCCCGCGGCGCCGACCGTAGTACCTCCAATCCCGGCGGCACCGACAAGTTCGACCCCGACGGCAGCGACGCCTTCGCCGCCGGCGAGCGACGGCAGCACGCTCCTGCCGCAAATCAATGTGCGGGCGCCGATCATCAAGCGCGCTGCGCCGCGGACGGCACAGCGTACTCCGCCGCCGACAGTGCCGCCGGTGACGCCCGCGGAACAGCTCACGGAAAAACAAAACAGCTTCGATGCGGCGCGCAGCAACCTCTATACGACGATCGGCACCACGTCCGACACGCTTAGCAACGACACCATCCAGGCGCTGCCGCAGGGCGCCAACGCGCCGGTAGAGCGCGTTATCTTGCAGGCGCCCGGCGTGTCGCAGGATTCCGCCGCCAGCGGGCTGTTCCACGTCCGCAACGATCACGCCAACGTGCAATTCCGCATCAACGGGGTGATGCTGCCAGACGGCGTTACCGGCTTCGGCAGCGTTCTCGACACCGAGTTGATCGGCAGCATCTCGCTTGTAACCGGCGCGTTGCCCGCCGAATACGGACTGCGTTCGACGGGCCTGCTCGACATCAACACCCGGAACGACATCTTCAATAATTCGGGCAGTATCAGTTATTACGGCGGCAGCCGCGGCACCATTGAGCCGAGTTTTGAATATGGCGGCACAGTGGGCGCCAACTGCCCCTCGACCGCGGCCGCGCCTGGGACGGCTAAGCCGCAATCCTCGGTCTGTTTCGGCGGCGTCCAATATTTCCTGACCGGCAGCTACCTGCAGACCACCGAGGGCATCGAGAATCCGCTGCCGACGCTCAACGCCATCCACGATTTCTCGTCGCAGGAAAAGGGCTTCGCCTACGCCTCGACGTTCATCGACCCTTATACGCGCCTGACCTTGATGGCGGGAACGTCTACCAGCAATTTCCAGATTCCCAACGTGCCAGGTGCGCCGATTTCTTCGACGCTCGTTCCGCCGCTGTCACTTGGCACTTTTAATTCGGCGCAGCTTAATGAAAACCAATATGAGGACACCCAATTCGGGGTGCTGGCGCTGCAGCGGTCGGTGAACGGCTTCGACGGCCAATTATCCTACTTCACCCGGTATGACGCTCTGCACTTCATGCCGGACCCGACTGGCGATCTGCTGTTGAACGGCATCGCTTCCGACATTAGCCGGCAATCTTATACCAACGGCATTCAGGGCGATGCGTCATACCTCATAAACCCGGCACATACCTTGCGCATGGGTTTCACCGTGAGCGGCGAACAAGCTTGGGTCGATAATACATCGCTTGTGCAGAATTTGGCGACCAGAGACACGGAATCCATCACTGACGACTCTGCCAAGCTCGGTTGGCTCGCCGGCGTCTATGCCCAGGACGAGTGGAAAATCACCGACAAGCTGACCATGAATGTCGGGCTGCGCTTCGACCAGATGTGGCAATATGTCGACGCCAACCAGTTGAGCCCACGCGTCAGCTTCACTTACAAGCCGTTCAAAAACACCACCTTCCATGCCGGCTATGCGCGCTACTTCACGCCGCCGGTTCTGGTCGAGGCGGCGCCGTTCACTCCAGCGTTATTCGACGGCACGAGCGGCGCGGCGAGCAACGACGGCAACAGTCCGGTGCAGCCGGAACGCTCGCATTATTTCGACGCCGGCGTCGATCAGAAAATCCCGTTCGGGTGCTACACGGCTGAAGCCAAAGACTGCACCACGCTCGATCTCGGCCTCGATGCCTACTACAAGATCGCGACGGATTTGATCGACAACGGCACTTTCGGCCAAGCATTGGTGCTCAGCGCCTTCAATTATGCCAAGGGCGTGGTTCAAGGCGTCGAATTTTCCGCCAAGTACCACAGCGGCAATTTCCAGGCCTACGGCAATCTCTCGGTGGGTCAGGAGAAAGCCACTGACGTGGTTTCCAACCAATACCTTTTCGATAACGCCACGCCGCTCCCTGATCTCGGCGGCTTGACCGAGCTGCAATACATCGACTCGCACTGGATCTACACCGATCACACCCAGATCGTGACCGGCTCGGCCGGCGTCGCTTACAAATTTTGCGGCCGCGCCTCCTATGCCGGCGAGAACTGGTGGGACTCGCTGTGCGGGACGAGTGTGAGCGCCGACATGATCTACGGTTCCGGCCTGCGCGCCGGCGACGCCAATATCGGGACCGAACCGCCTTACGCGCAGTTCAATACCAGTATCGCACACGAATTCGCCATGCCGGACGGCAAGCCGGTCACCGTGCGCTTCGACATCGTGAACCTGTTCGACACGATCTATCAGCTCAGGAGTGGCACCGGCATCGGCGTGTTCGCACCGCAATACGGCCCGCGCCGCGGCTACTTCATCGGCATTTCGAAGAAGATATGAGGTCAGTCATGTCATTGCGCAGGCAGGCCGTGGTCACAGTCATCGGCATTCTGGGGCTTACCAAGCTGGCGTGGGCGGCCGACCTGTCGCCGCCGCCAGCGCCGGCGCCCGCATACTATGATTGGACCGGTCTCTACATCGGTCTTAACGCCGGCTATTCATCCGCCACGGTGAGCGAAACCCCTTCCGACGGCAGCGGATCGGGCAGTGCTGCCATGCCGGGCGGCATCGGCGGCGCGCAGATCGGCTACAACTATCAATTTGGCGGTGTGGTGCTGGGCTTTGAGGCCGATTTCGACGGCTCGATGGCGACCAAATCGATCACCGCCGGCAGTGTGTCCGGCACCAATCAAATTCCATGGATCGCAACGTTACGCGGCCGGGTCGGTTATGCATTCGACCGCGTCCTCGTCTACGCAACCGCAGGCGGCGCGGCCACCCAAGTTCTTTCCACCGTGAATGTAGGTGCCATCGGTTCCGCCAGCACGTCGAACACGACCGGCGCGTGGACCGCCGGCGGCGGCCTCGAAATGGCTCTCACCGACAATCTCAGCGCGCGCGTTGAATACCTTTACCTCGACACCGGCAGCTTTCCTGTAGCGCAAGTCGGCGCGGCTCCGTCGCCGCCTTTCGTCACGGTGACTGGCCATGTGCAAGACAATTTGCTGCGAGCCGGTCTTAACTATCGATTCCCAGTTACTCAGTAGCGCGGCAAAAAGAGGATATGAGGTTTCTCATGGCATTGCGGCAACCGGCATTCCGCCCGCATCGTGACACAATAAAGTGCCAATGGCGGGCGTGGACGTTGGCCGGCCCATGCGCTAGAGGGGGCGGCAGAGCCAACAGCGGCATCCAGATTTGGAACAAAATTCCCGTGCTGCTTCTCCGACGCTATTTTTGTTGCCTGACGGCTCCAAGACCGCTAACTGAAGGCGCTGAAAAAACAGCAGTTTTTCATTATTCCAAACTGAAACAACGCGCCTCACATCTCGCCGGCTGGAGTCTTCGCACCGTGCAGCATCATACCGTTCTTTTATCGCCACAGCTCAGGACGCATTTCGGACGGCATCGCGCCGGCCGCGGCGCGCCGGTCAGCATTATGTGTTTCGTCGCCGCGCTGATGTTTGCGCCGGCTTTGACGCAACAGGCTTGCGCCCAGGCCAATCCCTCCGCGGCTCCGGCTACTGCGCCGGCTCCGGTAACGACGCCTGTACCGTCAAGCGCACCTCCACCGGCCGGCACCCCCGCAATGTCGCCGGATGCGGTCGCAGCACCTGCCCCGTCTGCTCCACCACCGTCCGCCGCGCCCGCGACTTCTGCAGGTGCGCCAGCCATGAGCGCGCCAGCCGCGGCCTCATCCGTTCCGTCAAATGCAATGGAGCCGGCCGCCGCCGAGCCCTCGCCGGCGCAGCACATGGTCAGCGCGGCTGAGTTGCCCGAAGATCTTTCGCCCTGGGGCATGTTCGAGAATGCCGACCTGATCGTAAAGGGCGTCATCATCGGGCTTGCCTTCGCATCGTTGGTGACCTGGACGGTGTGGCTGGCAAAGACGATGGAATTACGCAGCGCGCGCAGCGCAGTGCGCCGCGACATCCGCATTCTCAATGGCGCGGCGACTTTCGCGCAGGCGCATGAGCAATTGCGTGATGGCGACAGCCCGGTGTCGCAATTGATGCAGTCGGCGGCCCAGGAAATTCGGCTATCCGCCAATCTGCGGGCCGAGGGTTTAAAGGAACGCATCGCGCTCCAGCTTGAGCGCATCGAAATGGCGGTGAGCCGCAAAGTCTCGCGCGGCACGGGCGTCCTTGCCACTATCGGCTCGACCGCTCCCTTTGTCGGCCTGTTCGGCACGGTGTGGGGCATTATGAACAGCTTCATCGGCATTTCGAATGCGCACACCACCAATCTCGCGGTGGTGGCGCCCGGCATCGCGCAAGCGCTCCTCGCCACCGCCTTTGGCTTGGTCGCCGCCATCCCTGCGGTAATGATCTACAACGTACTGGCGCGGCAGACCGCGCACTACCGCGCTTATCTGGGTGACGCCTCGGCGCAGGTGATGCGGCTCGTCAGCCGCGATCTCGATCGCGCCAAGGTGCCGATGGCGCCGGCCGCCCAAGCCGCAGAGTAGTCCCGTGGCCATCCGCCTCGATCACGGCACCGACGAACTCACCGAAGTGCATGACATCAACGTCACGCCGTTCATCGACGTGATGCTGGTGCTGCTCATCATCTTCATGGTGGCGGCGCCGCTGGCGACCGTGGACGTCGCAGTCGATCTGCCTTCATCGACCGCGCCGCAGCAGCAACGGCCGCCGAAGCCGGTTTATGTGACGGTCAAAGCTGACGGCAGCCTTGCCGTCGGCGACAATACCGTGGCGCGCGACGCGCTGCCGGGCGCGATCGCAGCTGCCACCGGCGGCGACAAGGAGCAGCGCATTTTTGTGCGTGGCGACCGCGCCGTACCCTATGGCGACGTCATGCAATTGATGAACGCGTTGCGAGACGCCGGCTATCTCAAGATCGCGCTGGTCGGCATGGAATCACGTGACGCGAAATGACCGTATCCGCACTTACCTGGTTCGACGACGACGAGCCGCGCGATCTGCGGCGCTGGGCTTTTGCCGCGCTCGTCGTGCTCGGCATCCACCTCGCCGCCGTCGCTGCTTATGTCTATGTGCACAAGCCGGACGAAATCGGTGACGATACGACGCCGATCGCAGTGGATTTTTCACCGACCGACGACACCGTTGATCAGCCCGAAGTGATGCCTGCTCCCGAACAGCCACCGCCGCAGGCCGAAAAACCGCCGCCGCCACCCCCACCACCGCCGGAACCGCAAGCCGTCGTGGCTCCGGAGACGCCGCCTCCGCCACCAAAGGTCGAAGAGCAGAAGCCGCCGCCAACGCCCGCGATGCCTGCCCGTAGCAAGGGCGGCGCGCCGCACATCGCACCGGCTTGGCGGACGAGCCTGGTGCGGCACCTCGACCAGTACAAACGCTATCCGAGCGCGGCGCGGGAGCGTAGCGAGGAAGGCGTGGTGTTGCTAAGCTTCAGCGTCGACCGGACCGGCCACGTGCTGGAGCATCATGTGGTCCGCAGCTCCGGCTATCCGGCGCTCGACGACGAAGTCATGTCGATGATCGAGCGCGCCCAACCGCTGCCGCCCTTCCCCCCGACCATGTCCGAAGCCAAGCTCGATCTCACCGTACCAATCAGCTTCTCGCTGAAATAAATTCTGCAGGCGGACAAAATCGTCTGCTCCACCCCTCCGCGTGGGCAAGGCGCGTGCACGATTTTGCCGACGCGGCGATGACATAGCAGCGCGCCATGCCTACCCTACAAGAGCTCGTCACAACCGACTAACATCGGCCGCCACACCAGGAGCAATTATGCGCACCAAGCACGCTTTGACCTCAGCCGACGTCAAGAAACTCATCGCCGCCTGCGAGGCAGAGGCGGTCAGGAATAACTGGGCGGTGGCGATTTCGGTGTTCGACGATAGCGGCATTTTGCTCGGCTTCATGCGCATGGACGGCGCACCGCGGATTTCCGGCGAAGTGTCGATCGGCAAGGCTCGCACCTCGGCCATGACCGGGCGGCCGAGCAAGTTTTTTGAAGACATGGTCAAAGCGCGACCGGCCTTCGTCGATTTTCCCGGCACTCTCATCCAAGGCGGCGTGCCGCTGTTGCATAACAATGAATGCGTCGGCGGCATCGGCGTGTCGGGCGTGCAATCACACGAGGACGAACAGATCGCCCAGGCCGGCACCAAAGCACTCGGCTAAGTCAGCTGCACGCGGCCAGCTTGCAGTCACGCGCGCCAGAACGGCTTGGCCAGTTCGGCCTGGATGCGATCTCGATAGCCGAGATCCTTGCGCTCAAGCTCCGAAAGCATCGCGAGCTCACGTCGCGACTGACCTCGCCGGCGCCATTCGCGAAGCGTCGCGATGAGGCGCTGTCCCAGCGAGCCGGCGTGTCGCGGCTCGGTCACGACATTCTCGCGGAACGCCCCTGATTGAGAAGTGAATAACTGAGTGGACATGGTCATCTCCCGTAACTGCTCGATGTTTACGGGCGATTCCGTCCCTTGGTTTCTTGACTCGATCCGCGGGCGCGACCAATGGCGATGTGGGCCGCAGACCCGCCTGATCGCGCGATTCTTTACGCGGTATTTGCGTCGAAGATTTGACGGCGCGTCATGCGTGTCACTACGCATGCGATCACGATTTGTAAAAGCGCGAACACGATCCTGATAGTCTGCTTTTCCGCAGCGTGAAAAATTTAAATGCCGATGAATGAGGCAAAATGCATTCTAATGACGTGAATCTTTTATTGCACGCATTTGCGTCGTTCCACCGACATGGCGAATCGGCCGACTGTCGGCGATTCATTTCAGACTGCAAATCCTCGCAAATTCCGCGCCATCCGTGGCAGGATCGGCGGCGCACCGGTCACGAAACTTTTGCCGGTGATCTGCTCGTACATGAGGATATAGCGGCGCGAGAGCTCCTCGACGAGCTCGCCCGGCGCCTCCGGCAATTCCTTATCGGCGTAAGGGTCGGAGTGCTCCTTGAACCACAGCCGCAAGAATTCCTTATCGAAGTAATCCGGCTCCTGGCCGGCGGCCAAGCGTGTCGCATAGGAATCGAGCCGCCAATAGCGCGATGAATCCGGAGTATGGATCTCGTCGATCAGGATCAGCCCGCCCTGCCCGTCGAGGCCGAACTCGTATTTGGTATCGACCAAAAGGAGGCCCCGGCTCGCCGCAATCTCCTGGCCGCGCGCAAAGAGCTTGAGCGCCGTTTCCTTGATGCGCGCGAATAAATCCTTGCTGACGAAGCCCTCCGCAATCATCTGTTCCGGCGAAAGAATACGGTCGTGCGCAGCCTCTTTGGTGGTCGGGTCGAAGATCGGTTGCGGCAGCTTCTGGTTCTTACGCATGGCGTCGGGCAGCTTGAGCCCGCCGAAATCGCGCTGGCCCTTGCCGTAGCGAGTCCAGATCGCGGTGTCGGTGACGCCGGTCAGGTAGCCGCGCACCACCGCTTCGATCGGCACCATCTGGCATTTGCGGGCAACAGTCGCATTCGGATCGGGAACCGCCAGCACATGGTTCGGCACGATGTCCTTGGTCAGTTCGAACCAGTATGCGGCGACCTGGTTGAGGACCTGTCCCTTCCATGGAACATGCGCGATGATCCGGTCGAACGACGAGTGGCGGTCGGTCGTGATCAGAACCAGCCGGTCGCCCTGGTCGTAGATATCGCGAACCTTCCCCGTCGTTTTCGGGCCGAGAAAATCGAAGTCGGTCGCGTGGAGGATGTCCATGCCGTCTTCCGGACACATGCCCTGTAAGCCGGGTGATCGGCTTTGGTCGACGATCCCTACCATAGCAGGGCGCGAATGCGGATAAATGGAACGCTGTTTCCACAACCTGGTTGAAGCACCATGAAGATCGGCATTATCGGCACCGGAACGGTCGGCTGCGCCTGCGCCATGGCGGCGGTTAATCGCGGCACCGCGCGCGAAATCGTGCTCGTCAACCGCACCCGCAAGACCGCGGAGGCCGTCGCGACCGATCTGCGCTATGGCACGCCGCTTACCCCCAAGGTCGGGATTACCGACGGTGACTATGACGCGCTCGACGGCGCCGCGGTGGTCATGATCACCTCCGGCGTTAATGAGAAGACCGGCGGCGCCACCGACCGCAGCGACCCGCTGGGCCGGCTGCGTCTCCTCGACAAAAATGCCGAGATTTATCGCGACATCGTTCCGCGCATCGTGCATGCCGCGCCGGACGCCGTGCTCCTCGTCGTCACCGATCCCCCCGATCCGCTGGCCGACATTGCCCGCGAAGCGGCAAAGGCCTCAGGAATCGACGCTCGCGTGATCAGCGCAGGCACATTCATCGACACCATGCGCTTTCGCGTCCACCTCGGAGCGCATTTCGGTGTCGATCCGGCCCATGTCGAAGCGAACGTCATCGGCGACCACGGCACTTCGCAGGTGTTCCTTTGGTCGGCTGCGCGTATCGGCGGCGTGCCGATTGCAACGCTCCTGAAGAAGCGTGGCGAGACCATCGAGGGCTTGCGGGAGAAAGTCGAAAAGGACGTGCGCTACGCCAACATCACCATCATCGAAGGCCACGACGCCAGCCAATACGGTATCGGCATCATCTCGGCGCGCATCGCCGAGATGATCTTGCGCGACGAACACGCGGTAATGCCAGTTGGCAGCCTGCAAGAAGAATTCGGCGTCACGCTGTCGCTGCCGAGCATTATCGGCCGTGGCGGCGTCATCGAGGCGTTGCAGCCGGACATGTCCGACGCGGAGCGTGAGGGATTGCGCAAGAGCGCGAAGACGATGAAGGCCGCGCTGGAGCGGGTGCAAGGACAATTGGCCGCTTGACATGTCGGCAGACTGCTCGGCGTCTATGTCACGCTATTCTTTTTGGTCGCTCAGGCGATCAACCTGTTCGTCTTCGGCGTGCGGCCCCAGCTGCCGATCTATGTTGGCGGCGTGCTGATCATTAGCGGCGGGCTCGTCATCACGCTGTGGCGTACCTAACGGGAATCAAAATCCCTTGGGCAGCAGCCCCAATTTGAAGAGAAAAATGAACGTCCCAAAGGACAGCCAGAATAACAACGCCGTTCCGGCACGGAGCCAAGCCCAAGGGGTGCGATCGCCGAGGATCAAAGCTATAATGCAGAGCACTAGCGCGGCAATCGTGACGCAGCCGCCGATCCCGACGGTAAAGACCGCGCGTGCCGTTCGCGGCGGCAGCACAGAGGGTCTCCGCCCTTGCTCTGGTTCAAACAAACGCGCGTAGGTCAGCCCAAACACAAGATAGGCCCAAGCCAACACGCCGCATTGCGGCGGCGATCGCGAGTGCGTGACCGAATGCAGCCAACGATCTAATCCAGGCCGCTGGCCCGCGCCTGGTCCTTCGCCATCACCGCCCAGTCGTGCTCGGCTTCGCCATGCGCCACCGCGCCGACCAGGCGATCGCGCCAGACATTTCCCGAGGGCAGCGGCACACCGACCGCGCCGCCGGCTTCCAGCGCAAAATTGGCGTCCTTCAAGCCAAGGATCGCGCGCTGGCCGGCGGGCTGGTAGCGCTCCTCGGCAATGATCTTGCCATAAATCTTGTAGGCCGAGCAGGCGAACAGCCCGTCGGTCATGACGTCGAGGAAGACGTCGGGCGTCACCTGGTATTTACGGATCAGCGAGAACCCCTCGCCCATCGCCTCGATGGCGCAGCCGAGCACAAAATTATTAGCGATCTTGATCGCGGCGGCCGCGACAGGGTCGGGGCCGGCCTCAAAGGTGCGGCGCGGGATCGCCTCGAATAGCGGATGGCAACGCGCGACGGCGTTTTTGTCACCGGCGACCAGCATGCCGGCCTGGCCCGACGCAACAAGCTCCGGCCGCCCCAGCATCGGCGTGGCGAGGAGAACCTGGCCGACATCGCCGTGCAACTTTTTGATATTCTGCATGGCAGCAACGCTATGCGTGCCGGCGCAGATATGGATGCCGCCCTTTGGCAACGATTGCAGCAAGCCACCCGGTTTGGTCACCACATCCAACAGCGCAGCATCGTCGGCAAGCATGGTGAAAACCGCTTCGCCGTAAGTGGCCGCCGCCCTGATCGAGTCCAGCGGCGTGGCGCCCGCATCCGTCAGCGGCTTTAGTTTATCGGGGCTGCGATTATAGACGCCGACGTCGTGCTTGCCGTCGACGAGCCGTCGCGTCATGGCCGAGCCCATGCGGCCAAGTCCGATAAATCCGACCTTCATGGCAATACTCCCTGCGAAACGCCGCGCCGTTTCAGACCAGTTGTCCGCGCACCCATTCGAGCTCGCGGCAAACATTATCGACGATATCGCCCTTCTTGAGGTTTTCCGGCAGCACGTCCCAGGTATAGGTCTCGACTTCGAGATGACGCGACAACGGCTTCTGCTTATGGAAACGTAAGCCGTCCTCGATAGCGAAGCGCGTGGTGCGGAATTGCCCGAGATCGTCGAGGAAGACCGGCACGTGGATATGCGTGCGCCATTCCCGCGGTCCCGGATCTTTTTCGAATTCGGCAATGGCGTCGTCGACATTGAGGAACTTGGTAAGCTTGCCATCCATTTTCTGGATCGTCTGCGTCAAATAAATCGTCTTGGCATAGCGCTTGAGCGTATTGACGACGTCCTGAGTCACCTCCGGGATATGCAGGGCGGCGGCTTCCTGGAATTTAAAGATCGGCACGCCGCCATCGATGAGCTTCTGACAGGACTCCGAGATATTCTCGTATTCGACCGCCTGGTGGCAAATGTCGTAGACGATGCCGACATGGCGCCGCAACGCCTCGTTGGCTTCGGAGATGGGCACGTGAGCGAGCCTGGCGAGCTTCTCGACCGCGGCGCCGGAATAGAGCTGATTGCGGAAATAGGCGATCGTCTCGTCGGTGGTTTCGAGAAAGCAAAACGGCTCCGGTTCGAGCGCAAGCTGCACGGTGCGGCCGGTCTTGTCCTCGAGCGCGATGAGATGCGCCACCACGCGCAGCACGTGGTCGGTGTAACTGTCGATCACGTCGTTGCCGGTCACCCGCGGCTTGAAGCCGAGCGGCGCGCTCTGGATCGACGGCGCGATGCCGGCCGGGCAGACGTCGGCGAGCACGTTGGCGACATTGATCGTGTATTGGGTGCGCTCTTCGCCGCGCCAGTCCGGCTCATAGACCTGCTCCTTCACCTTGTCACCCTTGAAATGCCCGTAGACGAAGGCATTGGCGGTGTAGATGTACATGTCGTTGTCATCGAGAAACTTTTTCAGCTTGGCGCGCTCGGCCGGGCTATTGGCGAGCGTTTCTGCCGAATTGGCCGACAGCCGGATGCAGACGCCGAACGCCTTGTTGCCGGCGATCCGCGCCTTCACCTTCGGCAGATAAGTGGTGAGCGAATGGTAGAGCTGCTCCCAATTATCGGCCGGGTGGACCAGCGTCGAATAAGTCAGATGACCGAGGCCGTTACCGAGATCCATTGTTGGTTGTCCTGTTTTCGATTTTTGCCGTCATTCGACCACTTGTGTCGTCATGGCCAGACTTGTTCCGGCCATCCATGTCTTAAAACCTGATTCATGCCTTAAGACGTGGATGCCCGCGACAAGCGCGGGCATGACGAAAGTTGCCGTCACTGTACCTTTTCAATCATCTCCGACCCTGCCGCGCGCACGATGGCTTCGGTCACGGCAACGCCATGGATCATTTGATCGTAGGGAATTGGATAGGCCGGGCCGCCCTCAGCCGCCTTGGCGAAGGCTTCCAGCGCGGCGCGCGACACATCGAGCTTCGCCGCTTGCCAGACCTTCGCCTCGCCCTTCACCGGCTGGAATTTGCAGGTGCCGAACAAATTGGTGCGACGCTCTTCCGAGGAGGCGCCGGCGACATGCGTGACGCCTTCGAGCCGCAGCCAGCCCTTCGAGCCGAACACCTGGAAGGAAAAGCCCGGACCGGTCGTCGTCATGGTGCCGAGATAGCCCGACATGCCCTCTTTCATGCGGAACAGGATCGAGGTGGTGTCGTCGGCATCGATCGGCGCGGCGCGCCGGAAACTCTGGGCGAAGACGTGGTCGATCGGCCCGCACAGATCGATCATGCCGTCGACCGCATGCACGCCCATCGGCATCAGTCCGCCGCACGGCGTCTCGTGCTTGTCGGCGCGCCAATGGCTCGGATTGATGAACAGCACATTGGGAAATGTCATGGTGGCTTCGACATGCAGGATGATGCCGAGCTCGCCGCTGCGGATCATCTCGCGCAGCTTGACGATTTCCGGATGGAGCCGGCGGTTGTAGCCGAGGCCCAGCGTGACACCGGCCTTCTTCACGGCGGCGACCGCGTCTTCCGCTTCACGCTTGGTCAGCGTGAACGGCTTCTCGCAGAACACATGCTTGCCGGCTGCGGCAGCGGCGACCACTTGCGCGCCATGCATCGAATGCGGCGTCGCGAGCACGACGGCGTCGACATTTTTGTCGGCGAGTATCGCGCCGTAATCCGCCTCAAGCTTAAAGCCGTGCTTCGTGGCGAAGGCCTCGGTATCCGGCGTCACGGTGCGCGTCGCGCCGGCAACGAAGCGGATGGCGTCGCTGGCTTCGGCGGACTCGACAACCGTCTTCCCCCACCAGCCAAGCCCGACGATGGCCGCTCTGATCATTGGCAATACTCCTCGCCGAAGCTTCGGCTATTTGAACGGCAGAAATGGCATGGCGTCAGCCGAATAATGCATCGCCACGATCAGGCAGCAGATCGCCCAGAACACGCAATATTCGTGACCGCCGATGTTCCACAACCACTTACCCCCGGTGACCTTCCATACCGCGCCACTGGCGATCAGCAAGTGGATGAAGCCAAGCAAGCCGGCATAAAACGGAAAAATCGCGAAGATAAGTCCGACCGCGATGAAGATCTCGACGATGCAGGCGACGTACATATAGAGCGCCGGCGGACTGAACTTAGCGGCCTTGAAGAAGCCGAGCGCCTCCGGGACGAAGAATTTGGCATAGATATGCGGGATGAAAAACAGCCCGCAGATCAGCCGTAGAATGTTGATCCCCTGGGTGAGATCGAAGTTTTGCCAATAGTCTGACATGGTCCCCTTTGGTCCTCCCGGCTTTTTCCGGCTCTACTTAGCCTGACCGTTTCTATATTGCCATCGCCGCAGCCGCGGCAAAGCAAGCTTATGCGTCCAGTTCCCTGAAATATCGGTAGATGCCCCACTGGGAAAACGGGATGCGCCGCTCCGAGGCGAGATAGGCCTTGATGCGCGGCCGCTGCGCCACGCGGTCGCGCAACGCGACCAGCCCCGATATTTTCTTCTCGTATCGCTTCATCCGTTTGGGGAAGGCGTAGCGCATTCCTTCGACGATCTGAAACAGCGACAGGTCGACATAGCTCAGGCTGCGGCCTACGGAGTATTTGCCGCCGTTTTTCTGCAGCACGCGCTCGAAATAGCCCAGCATTTTCGGTACCTGATAGCGCCAAAAATCCTTGGTGCGCCGTTTCGCCGCCGGCCGCTGCTCCTCGAAATAAAGCCAGCCCGAGACCGGGTGATGGGTGTCGTGGATACGCACGACGAGATCGGCGATGGTGAGCTGCAATTGATGCGCCCACAGCCGCCCCGCTTCGTCGCGCGGCGCAAGTTTTAGGCGCGGGCCGAGGAAGAACAGGATTTCCGCGGTCTGTGCGACGACGAATTTGCCGGCTTTCAGGAATGGCGGCGCGTAAGGTGGATGCGCGATGCCCTTGCCGTCGAGCAACGCCATCATCTTCGCCATGCCGCGCTTGCCTTGTCGCGCGACATCGACGTAATCGGCCCCAGCTTCTTCCAGCGCGAGACGGATGAATTCGCCGCGGCCCTGGATCGAAGGCCAGTAGAAAAGTTCGTAGCGCATGGGATTACGGCGCGGCCTTATATTGCTCGTCGGTCACCGGCTCCATCCAGGTCACGTGCTTACCGTCGAGAGCCTCCTGCATGGCGACGTGAACCATGTTCGTGGTCGGCGCGGCCCCGTGCCAATGCTTTTCATTCGGCGGGATCCAGACCACGTCGCCGCCCTTGATCTCGCGCACCTTGCCACCCCAGGTCTGCACCCGGCCGGCGCCGGAGACGACAAATAATGTCTGGCCGAGCGGATGGGTGTGCCAGTGGGTTCGCGCGCCGGGTTCGAAGCGCACCAGACCGGAACGCACCCGCGCCGGCGCCGGGGCCTCGATGATCGGTTCCTGCCAGACCACGCCGGTGAAACTCTCAGCCGGCCCGCGCCGCGACGGCACCGAGCCACACGCTTGAATGTCCATAATGCTTCTCTCCCTATCGACGACGGGCGCGATTGGTTAAGCCGCCCGCCGGCTGCCGGTAAGATAGTGGAAATCCCGGCGCGATACTCTGGCAAAATTCGAAGCCCTCGACCGTGCCTGAGCGTGCGTCAGACCTCACCTTGCACATAGGTGTGATGCTCGATTGGGATGGCACGCAGCCGCGCAGCCGTTTATGACAAGCGCCCCAATACCGATCTTGCCGATGGCGGTCGGCGGAGGTCAGGAAAGGTCTTTACCCTTGAGCCAAGCCGTTATTGGCCGGCAGCAGGCCGGCGCGACAGCCATTGCGATTCTCGGAGCGATCACCTTTTGCCACTTCCTCAATGACGTGGCGACCTCACTGCTGCCGGCGATCTATCCGATGCTCAAGACCGGCTTCGACCTGACCTTCGCGCAGATCGGCGTGCTCACCCTGGTTTATCAGGGCATCGCCTCGCTCTTACAGCCCGTCATCGGCCTCTACACCGATCACCGCCCGCAGCCTTATTCGCTGCCGTTCGGCATGACCTGCACGCTCGCCGGGCTCGCCACTTTGGCTTTCGCGAGCAACTATCCGCTGTTGCTGGTCGGCGGCGCGCTACTCGGCGTTGGCTCGGCGATCTTCCATCCCGAGTTGTCCCGCTTGGCTCGGCTCGCCTCGGGCGGCGCGCACGGCTTTGCCCAGTCGCTGTTCCAGGTCGGGGGCAATTTCGGCAATTCGCTCGCCCCGCTGATAGCGGCGTTTTTCATCCTGCCGCGCGGGCAGCAGAGCCTCGCGTGGTTCGCCTTGCTGGCGCTCATCGGCATCGTTCTGCTGACGGTGGTGGGACGCTGGTATAAAAACTCCGGCCACACCATGCGGAAGGCCGGAGGAACCACCGCTGGTCACCTGAGCCTGCCGGCGCGCCAAGTCCGCCGCGCCATCGCGGTGCTCGTTGCCTTGATCTTCTCAAAATTCTTCTACCTGTCGAGCATCACCAGCTATTACATCTTCTATCTGATGCACCGGTTCGCGTTGCCGACGGAAAAGGCGCAGCTCTGCCTGTTCGTGTTCCTCGCCTCCGCCGCGGTCGGGACCTTCGTCGGCGGTCCGATCGGCGATCGCATCGGCCGCAAGCGGGTTATCTGGGCGTCGATCCTGGGCGTGCTCCCCTTCACCCTGGCGCTGCCTTATGTCGGGCTGGCGGCGACGATCGGCTTGAGCATTCTGATCGGCCTCGTGCTGTCGTCGGCCTTTTCGGCGATTGTCGTCTACGCCCAGGAGCTCATGCCGGGACGTGTCGGCATGGTGTCGGGACTTTTCTTCGGTCTGGCCTTCGGAATGGCCGGCATCGGCGCCGCGGTCTTGGGCGTGCTTGCCGATTGGACCAGCATCGAATTCGTCTATCGGATTTGCTCGTTTTTGCCGCTGATCGGGCTTCTCACCGCCTTCCTTCCCGACGTTCGGAATGACGGCCGCTCCGTGCGCCCAAAGGCTAGCTGAAGAGCTGGATCGAGGCGCGCGGCTCTCGGACTTGCCTGTGCTTCAATAGAACGGCGGAACTTAGCTGCCGCGAGAGCCGCGAAGTTCCGCGACGCTTACTCGATATTCCCGCCAAACCATGGTAGTCCCGGCTTCATCCGGGATACCTGCGTCATTCAATGGCGGCGGCAATAGGCTATTGGTGACGATCGGCTACGATTCCGCCAAGCGCTGGCTCTTTAACAGCGCGCGGCAGCTGGAGCGCATCGAATACCTGTCCTTACTGGCGATCGCTCTGATTATTGTTTGGTGGGGCTTTTTGCCCGGCGTGTCGATCGGGGTGATCTTCGGCTGCGCTACCTTCGCCCTGAGCGCCGGCCGCATCAGCGTCGTCAAACTCGCTTTCGACGGCTCGGAGTATCGCAGCTCGCTCGATCGCGGCCCGCAGGAGCTAGCGCTGCTCGGAGCTCACGGCCGCGAATTACAGGGTCTGCGCCTGCAAAGCTACTTATTCTTCGGCTCCGCCAATCGGCTCTACGAACAAGTGAAAGTCTTGCTGGCGGAAAGGCCGGAATGCCGTTTTCTGCTGTTCGATTTCCGGCTTGTCACCGGCCTCGATTCCTCGGCTGTCCATAGTTTCACGCAGATCAAGGAGGCCGCCGAGGTGCTGGGCGCCCAACTTGTGCTCGTTCACCTCACGCCGTCGATCGAAAAGGCTTTCGGCGACAACCAGGTGATCAGCAAAACGTCGTGGTCTTTCCGGAGATCGATCGCGCGCTCGAATTCTGCGAGAACGCCATCATTGCCGCCCATAGCGACGCCGACAGCAGCGCGCGCCCGCTGCACGAATGGCTCGCCGACGCGCTCGGCAACGCCGAATTCGCCGACATCTTGGCTGAAAATTGCCAACGCTAGGAGTTCGTCGCCGGCGACGTCATCGCGCGCCAGGGCGAACCGTCCGATTCCATGCACTTCATATCGATGGCCGCATGGAAATCATGATCAACCTGGAAGACGGCAGCGCGATCCGGTGCGGAGTCTCTGGACGGCACACCACCATCGGCGAGATGGGGCTCCTTACCGGCCGGCCGCGCAGCGCAACCGTGCAGGCCGAAGTCGCGAGCGTGGCTTATGAGCTGCGGGCCGATGCGTTTGAACGCTTAAAGGTCGAACATCCCGCTTTGGTGCAGGCGCTCTTGACCTACGTGATCAGCCTCATGGCGGAACGGTTGAGTTTTGCCAGCCGGGTCATCGGCGTTCTGCAACGTTGAGCCGTTAACGGTCTTTTTTGTCAGGGCGTGGCTTAGCGTGATAAGCAAGACGGTTTATGACGCGCACCCGGTCCGATATCTTGTGTATTGCGCCCCAACGCCGGGCGCGCCTTCTAACTATGCTCCTCGCCCTGCTCGGCCTTGCGCTTGGCGCCTGCTCCAAATGCGACGTGCCGAACCTGCTGCCCCATCAAGCTGGGCCGCAGACGTGCCACGACGGGCCGTCGCCGTCATAGCAACAGCATGGCGCAAAACCGGCTCTGAGACCGGCGATTATTTGGGATGACCGAGGCCGTCGTCAGCGGCCTCGTCGAGCTCCATTTCAAGGCCTGGTGCCTTGTCGAAATCGGGCAGGCCTTCGTGGCGTGGACGACCATAGGCGTCGGCCAGTTGCCGCGGTGACAGATCAGCGAGCGTGTCTGTCTTGTCGTCGCGCCACCAGGTCCAGATCAGCCGCGCCAACATGGCGATGAGCGCGAGTTGGCATAACAGGCCAAGCCCGGAGGCAAATCCGCTCAGCTCACCCACCACGCCATGACCGAACAGAAGCCCGACCGCGCCGGCGCCGAGAAAACCTGCGGCGAAGCCGCCGATCAGGTCGCCCCGGCTGAACAACTCGCCGAGCGAGCCTCCCGGATAGCTTGAATGCGCCGCCTCGGGAACGAGCGAACGATCGAACGCGATGGCATCGTCAAAATTTATCGCTCCAAAGCCACCGCTGCCGGCGAAGCTTAAGCCGCGCTCGAAACGCGCATCGGCTGCCTCGGTCCAGACCAGGCTCAGCAGCAGCGCGATAAGAGTGGCGAATGACGGCAACCACCGCGCCGACGTAAAAGCGTGAGTTCCGACCGATCGCTGCACCACAGACCCCTTGCTCGAACCCGGCACGGACCGCTGACGGCGCGCCCGCGCTCGCATCTGTCTACGCCCGGTCCAAGCGCCGGCGGCCTGTCGCAAAGCGTCGCACGCGCGGATGCCGCACCGCAGCTGCGCCATAAAAGCATGCATTGGAGAGAAAAAGTGTGTGCGGGCGCGAAAGACAGCGCCGCGGCGCGCGATCAAGCCGCCAACGTCTCTTTGACCTCGTTGACGAGCTGCTTGAGTGTGAAGGGCTTCGGCAGGAAGGCGAACTGCCCGTCGGCTGGCAGATGCTTCTGGAAGGCGTCTTCGGCATAGCCGGAGACGAAGATGATCTTCAGACTGGGGTTGCGGCTGCGTAATTCCCGCAACAGCGTCGGTCCATCCATTTCCGGCATGACCACGTCGGAGACCACGAGATCGACCTTGCCGCCGTGTTTCTCTAAAACCTCGATGGCTTCGACGCCGTTGGCGGCCTCAAGCACGGTATAACCGCGCGACGTCAGCCCGCGGGCGTTGAGCTGGCGCAGCCCATCCTCGTCCTCGACGAGCAGGATGGTGCCCTCCCCGGTCAGATCGGCATTGGCCGGCCGTTTGCCGGCATCGCCGGCCGTCGCCGACGCTTCGGCCTCCGCGGCGCGCTCGGCCGCAAGCTCTTGCGCGCTGGCGACGTGGCGCGGCAGGAAAATACGGAAGGTCGCGCCTTTATGCTCCGCCGAGTCGACATAGACGAACCCCCCGGTCTGCTTGATGATGCCGTAGACCGTGGAGAGGCCGAGGCCGGTGCCTTTGCCGACCTCCTTGGTAGAAAAGAACGGTTCGAAGATCTTGCCGAGAATTTTTGTCGGAATACCGGTGCCGGTGTCGGCCACTTCGACCAGTACATAATCGGCTGCCGGCATGCCTTTGGCGTGAAATTGCGCGCATTCTGGCGCTGTCACATTGGTGGTGCGCACCGTAAGCCGCCCGCCATTGGGCATGGCATCGCGGGCATTGACCGCGAGATTGACGATCACCTGCTCGAATTGTGAAATATCCACCTTGACCGGCCACAAATCGCGGCCGTGCACCACGTTGAGCGCGACCTTTTCACCGATCAACCGGCGCAACAGCATCGTGAGATCGGACAGCGCCTCGCCGAGATCCAGCACCTGCGGACGCATCGTCTGCTTGCGCGAGAAGGCGAGCAGATGCCGCACCAGGCTCGCCGCCCGGTTGGCGTTCTGCTTGATCTGCATGATGTCGGCAAACGACGGATCGGTCGGCTTGTGCGCATTGAGCAGGAAATCGGTCGCCATCATGATGGCGGAGAGCACATTGTTGAAATCATGCGCGATGCCGCCGGCGAGCTGGCCGACCAGCTCCATCTTCTGCTGCTGCGTGACTTTGTTTTCCAGTTCGCGCTGCGCGGTGGTTTCGAGGGCATAGACGATGGCCGCTTCCTGGTCGCGTTCTTCCTCCTCGACCGCAGTGACATAGAAGCGCCCGAACCGCTCGCCGTCGACGGCGAGCGTGGCGTCGACCGGCGCGATGTCGCCCTTGCCGGACGCGGCCTGCGCGACGGCATTGGCGAGCGCCTCGCGATCGGCCGCCGCGACGATCGAGAGAATGGAGCGGTCTTCGCCTTCCTCGCCGCGCACGGTATGGAACAATTTCGCGAACAGCGGATTGGTGCGCACCACGCCGCCGTTACGGTCGATGGTCGCGATCGCCATCGGCGTACGGTGAAAGAACCGCATAAAGCGGATTTCCGCGGCGCGCTGCGGATCGGTGCCGTCGTCGCGGGCGCGGTTGAGCACCAGCGAGCGCGATGTGCCTGCGGCGCCGTCAGAGCCGTAAGCGAGCTTATGAAACACCCGGACCGGCAAGGTGCGGCCGGAGCGGGTGCGCAGATCGAGGTCGAGCACTTCGGTTTTGACTTCGCCCGGCGCGCCGCGCAGCGTCGTCAGCAATGCCGCGCCGTCGCCGGCGACCAGATCGGCGAGCTTGAGCCCGCCGGAGCCGACCTGCGCCAGATCCTGATCGAGCCAATTGGCGAGCGTGGCATTGAGATAGACGATATCGCCTTTGCCATCGACCGAGAAGAATCCCGCCGGTGCATGATCGAGATAATCGATCGAATGCTGCAGCACCTGAAACACATTCTCCTGGCGGTCGAGTTCGGCGCTGATGTCGGCGAGCGACCATACCGTCAGCCGCGCATCGCGCCGACTCGAGCCAAGTGGACGGATCCGAAAGCGCAGCCAGCGCGCCGGCCGGCCGCGCAGCCCGGCAATACGCACCTCCTCGTCGAGCCGCCTGCCCTCTCGCGCCGCTTTGAGCAGCCGGTAAATCGCCTCCGATGCATCGGCATCGCCGATGAAGGCACGTTCCACCGGCCGCATGTCATTGAAATCGTTGGCGTCGATGAGATCGAGATAGGCCGCATTGGCGTAGACGATGCGGCCGTCATGATCGGTGACGACAATGCCCTCCGAGGTGCCGTCGACGATCGCTTTGACCAGCGGATCAGGCGTTGCCCCGCCGGAGACCCGCAGAATGCCGCAGGCCAGAGCGAACAGCGAGAACACGCCGACGGTGGCGAGCACCGCCAGGAAAGCGAGGATATAGGGCTCGGCATTGCTGCCGCCGACCAGCACGATGCCGCTGGCGGAGGCGACCAACGCGGCGGCGACCAGCAACACGAGAACGATGCCACCGCGGCTCGATCCGGCGGCGCTACGGTCGATCGCAGCGCGCGTTCCGGCATCCTCCACGGTCTCGGCCACCGCGGTTCGATCGACCGCGGATTTGCCGGCAGTCAGGGGTGCAACCGGATGTGCACTCATGGGCTGCTCAGTCGTTGCCCGTTCGATCCTGACCTGCCTGGTCATGCCCCGCTCTCAGTGCCTTGCGCCGTCGAATCACGCAAGGGGCTTCGCAACACCGTACACAATCAGGCCGGCCGCAACACCGAACGGCGCAGCCGCATCACGTAACCGATGATTTCGGCCACCGCGCGGTAGTGCTCTTGCGGAATTTCCTGGTCGATCTCGACTGTGCCATACAAGGTCCGGGCCAAGGGCGGATTTTCGATCACCGGCACGCCGTGGGCTTCGGCCACCTCGCGGATCTTGCGGGCAATGAGATCGGCGCCCTTGGCGACGCAGAGCGGAGCGTTCATGCCGCGCTCGTATTGCAGAGCGATGGCAAAATGCGTCGGGTTGGTGATGACGACCGAGGCTTTGGGCACCGCGGCCATCATGCGCTTGCGCGCGCGGGCGGCGCGCAACTGCCGGATCTTGGCCTTGATGGCGGGATCGCCCTCGCTCTGGCGGTATTCCTCCTTCATTTCCCGGACCGACATTTTCTGCCGCTCGAACCATTGCCGGTACTGGAACAAGTAATCCGCCGCCGCGACGATGGCGAGGATAGCCACCACCGTGCCCAGCATTTTCAGCGCCAATGCGCGGGTGAAAGGCAGGATCATCGCCGGATCGACGGCGGCCAGAGCGATCATGCGCTGACGCTGCGGCCACAACAGCGCGCCGATCACCGCGCCGAACAGCGCGAGCTTGGCAAGTCCCTTGGCGAAATTGGCAAGCGCTTGTTTTGAGAACAACCGGCGCAGTCCGGCTCCGGGAGATATGCGCGACAGTTGCGGCAGCACCGGGTCGACCGAGAACAAAATGCGATGCTGGATGGCATTGCCCAACAGCGCGGCGAGCGACAGCACCAGCACCGGAATGGCGAGTGCCGCCAGGATATGCGTCGCCAGTCCCTTAACGAGATGATCGAGCGCCGGGCCGTCGACCGGTATCTCGCCGGAATGCTGGAGCACGCCACGAAACATCGCTTGCAGATCCATCGCCATCGGATCGGCGAACACCATCAGCATCAACGTGCCGCCGCCGATGGTGAACCAGGTCGAGACCTCGACGCTTTTGACCACGTCGCCGCGCTTGATGGCTTCCTCGAGCCGTCGCGGGGTCGGGTCTTCTGTGTGTTCGGTATCGTCGCGTTCGTCGGCCATCGCGTTCCGCTATCTGGGTTTGCTCAGGCGTGCGGCGCGAGCACCGCGAGCACTCCGCCGGCGTAATCGAGAAACAATCCCATCATCGAGCCGAGCACCAGGATCAGGAACAGAAAGCCGATCAGGATCGACAGCGGCAGCGCGATGAAGAACACCTGCATCTGCGGCATCAGCCGCGACAGCACGCCGAGCCCGAGATTGAACAGAAGCCCGAACGCCAAAAACGGCGCCGAAAGCTGGATGCCGATGCGAAACGCACCGGATACGGTTTTGGTCATCAGCGCCGCGACGTCGCCGGTCGACGGCATCTCGCCCGGAGCGAACAAGGTGTAGCTGTCGTTGAGCGCGGCGATGACGAGATAATGCATGTCGGTGGCGAAGAACAGCGTGATGCCGAGCATGGTCAGGAAAGTGCCGAGAATGATGCCCTGCTCGCCCTGGGTCGGATCGACCGAGGTGACGAAGCCGAGACCGAGCTGCTGGGCGATCACCGAGCCCGCGACTTCGAGCGCCGAGATGGTGAGCCGCGCGGTGAGCCCGAGCACCGCGCCGATGATGATCTCCTCGACCATCATCACGACGGCGGGCGCCAGCGCCCCGGGATCGATGTGATAATCGTCGCGATGCAGCGGCAACAGCACCGCGGCGAGCATCACCGCGATAGTAAGCCGCAGCCGCGGCGAGATGTTCTGCTCGCCGAGCCCCGGCAACAGCATGACCATGGTGCCGGTGCGAGCAAAAACCAAGAGAAACGTCGCACCGAGCGCCGGCAGGTTGGAAATGTCGATGGTCACGCCCTGCCCTCTTCTTCGTTTGTCTCAGCGACCCGAGGCCGGCGCAAGCCTCAGGAGCCGCTGGTGATGTGCGCGGTAATCCGCATGAAATTCGCGTGCATCGCATCGGCCATGAACGGCAACGCGACCAGGAGCGCGAGGAAGATCGCGAGAATCTTGGGCACGAAGACCAGCGTGGTTTCCTGGATTTGCGTGAGCGCCTGCAGGAGCGAGATAGCGACGCCCACGATCAGCCCGACCAGCATCAGCGGCGAGGCAACCAGCAACAACGTCACGATAGCGTCGCGTGAAACGTCCAAAACTTCCGGGCCCGTCATCTGCTTATTTGCTCCCTTGATGTCATTGCCAGCGCAGTGCCGTAGGGTGGACAAAATTGTCTGCTGGGCCTAGCCGCGTGGGCACGCAACCGCACGATTTTGCCCACGCGGTTGCGCCTCACGGCGCGGTGCCCACCCTACTCAGATCGGCATCTTCAAGACGTCCTCATAGGCGGCGATCACCTTGTCGCGCACCGAAATGAGCGTCTGGAACGTTGTCTCGGTGTCGGCGACCGCGGTGACCACGTCGACCATATTGGCTTTGCCGGCGGCGACGGCCTGCGCCTGGGCGTCCGACTTTTGCGCCGCCGCCGAGACCGCATCCATCACGTCTTTGAGAATCGAGCCGAAGTTCGGCCCGGACTCCTGGCCTTTGTTGAGGCCGCCGGCGATATTCGCCGTGTCGTCGCGAATTTTGGCGAGCGCGGCATAGGCATTGGCGGCAATGGTCGGTGTGGCCATGATCAGCTCTTCAGCATGTCGATGGTGAGTTGCAGCATTTTGCGCGTCCCGGTGATGACGTTGAGGTTGGCCTCATAGGATCGCTGCGCGTCGCGCAGATCGGTCAATTCCACGAGCGTGTTCACGTTCGGATATTTGACGTCGCCCTGGGCATTGGCGGCCGGATTGCCCGGCTCGTGCCTGACCAGGAAATCGGAAGGGTCGTTCTGCACGCGGCCCAGCGCGACCACATCGGCGCCGATCGAGCGGTCGAGTTCGGTCGAGAACGTCACGATCCGGCGCCGATAGGGATCGCCGCCCGGCGTGGTCGCGACCGAATCGGCATTAGCGATGTTCTCGGTGATGATGCGCATGCGTCCCATCTGCGCCCGCAAACCGGAGGCGGCGATGGTGAGCGATTTCATGAAGTCCATGCTCATGGCAAAACCTCGCGCGGGTTTGCGGCGAAAAACTTCGCCGCCTGCGTCACTCTTTGACCGCAAGCTTGATCAGGTTGAGACTGTGTGTGTAGAGCTCGGTCGCCGCCTCATAGTCCATCTGGTTTCTCGCCACCTTCATCATCTCTTCTTCGTGACTCACCGCATTGCCGCGTGGCCTGATCTCGTACGGCCCCCCGCCACCGGCGGCGAATTGCGAGCCGGTGTCGGATACGGCGGCGATATGATCCGGACTGGTTCGCTCCAGTGGCAACGCGGCCGCAAGTTGGTGCGAGAAATCAAGCGGCATCAGATCCTTGGGCTGGTAATCCGGCGTGTCGGCATTGGCGACGTTCTCGGCCAACACCTGCTGCCGCGCCTGCTGCCACTGCATGCGCTCGCGCAACATGGAGAGAATCGGAATATCGTTGATCGGCATCGGCGACGGCCCCGGTTCCAAGTTCGGACCCGGCAGAGTTTGCCGGGCCTATGGTTAATGCCCGGTTAAAACGCCGTTTTCCGGGGTTTTGCCATTAAACCGCCGTTTACCATGACAATGCTTTAGGCATCGGTTTAGGCGATAAAACCGGCTAGTATCTTTAATCCTTTGTTAGTAATCACGGCGGCAAATGTTACCCGCGCCGTTAACCTTTGACAGCTTGTCGGCGCGCCGCGACGAAACGGGGAGTTGTGCGGATGTTTGATACTTTGTTCGGGGCGGAGATGCCGCTCGCCGTCCGTTTCTTCCTCGCTTTCTTGATCGTGCTCGGACTCATCGGCGTCACTGCGTGGGCGGTGCGCCGCTTCGGCGCCAGCCGGCTCGGCGGATCGAGCGCGCGCGGCCGCCAGCCGCGCCTTGCGGTGATTGACTATGCCAGCGTCGACGGCCGCCGTCGGCTCATTCTGGTCCGACGCGACAATGTCGAGCATTTGTTGATGATCGGCGGCCCGACCGACGTCGTCGTGGAGCCCAACATCGTGCGCGCAGTTGCCGCGCCGCGCGATTTGACGTCCCGTCCGCCCGCCGGCATCGAGGCGCTGCCGCGTGCCATTCCGCTGCCGGAGAACGGCAACGGCCATGGCGGCGGCTCTTGGCCGCTGCAACCCGAACCCGCTTCGCCAGCGCGCCCCGCGCCGCGCGTCGAGCCGCTGCCGGACGAACTGACGCGACCGTTCCCGCTCTCCGCCGAACCGTCGTCGCGCCCGCAACGCGACACGCTGGCGGCGCTGGCCGATGAGCTCTCGACACGATCGACACCGCCGCGCAATCGTCCGATGCCGTCGCGGGTGGCGCCCGATGACGCGCAGCCGGAGCAGCGCAACGAGTCTCGCCCCGAGCCCCGGCAAGAAGCGCGTGCGGAGCCACGCATTGAACCGCGGCAAGAAGCGCGCGTAGAGCCGCGCGTCGAACCGAAGCCGGAGCCGCGCAAACCGATGGCCCAGCCCGCCGCCGCGCCGATTCCCGTGCCGTCGCCGGCGCCTCCGACCGCCCCCATTGCCGCGACAGAGACAACGTCGACGCCGGATCAGAGTCTGGCCGACATGGCGCAACGCCTCGAAGCCGCCTTGCGCAAGCCGGCGGCCGAAGGCCGCCCGCACCCGGCCGCGGCACGCCCGGCGGCAGCCAGGGAGCCGGCCCCGGCCGAGCCCGCTGCGCCGCGCATGCCACGCCCCGCGGAGGGCAAGCCGCCGCGCGGCGAGGCTAAGCCGAACCAAGGCAAGACCACGCTTTACGATAACCTCGAACAGGAGATGGCGAGTTTGTTGGGCCGTCCGACCAAACCCTGACGCTCGCAGCAAGAGGCCGCCGCGTCCGGTTCACAACGGTAGCGGTCTCTGTAGCGGCACTTTTGTTCTCGGCGACGCCGCTCGCCGCGCAGGACATCAGCATCAATTTCGGCCAGAACGGCGCCGCCGGCGGCGGGCTCAACGAGCGCATCATTCAACTGATCGCGCTGATGACGGTGCTGTCGCTGGCGCCGTCGATCCTGGTCATGATGACGTCGTTCACGCGCATCGTCGTGGTGCTGTCGCTATTGCGCACCGCGCTCGGCACCGCGACCGCGCCGCCGAATTCGGTCGTCATTTCGCTCGCTTTGTTCCTCACCGCCTTCGTGATGGGGCCGGTCTTCACCAACGTCTACAACACCGGCGTCAAGCCTTTGGTCGCCAATCAGATTACCGTCGATCAGGCGTTCGAGCGCGCCTCGGTGCCGCTGCGCGCCTTCATGGAAAAGAACGTCCGCGAAAAGGATTTGCAGCTGTTCGTCAATCTGTCGGGCGAGAAGGCACCCGACAAACCGGAAGATCTATCGATGCGGGTGCTGGTCCCCGCCTTCATGATCTCCGAGCTCAAGCGCGCGTTCGAGATCGGCTTCCTGCTGTTCCTGCCCTTTCTGATTATCGACCTCGTGGTGGCCTCGGTGCTGATGTCGATGGGCATGATGATGCTGCCGCCGGTCGTGGTGTCGCTGCCGTTCAAACTGATCTTTTTCGTCCTCGTCGACGGTTGGACCTTGGTCGCCGGATCGCTGATCCAGAGTTACGGCAGCTGACGCGGCGCGAGCGCGTCGACCGCGAGCGATCTATTTACAATCTTGATTTGAATCAATGTCGTTCTCGCGTTAGCCGCTAATTTGCGGGACGGAGGAAACGATCATGTGGGATTCCATCATCGAAGGCATTTCCCCGCATTTCGTCGCCGGCAGCATCATGGTGGCGGTGATGGGCGTCATGTTTGCCGTGCACAAGATGAGCGGCAAGCACAAGCCGCACGACGCGCTCGAAGAACTGAAACTGCGTTTTGCCCGCGGCGAAATCAGCCGCGAGGAATATGAAGAGCGGCGCAAGGTCTTGGCCGCGTAGCACGAGCCGCGGTTGATGGCTGCGAAAGCTGATCAACCGTTGCGGAGATGCGATGCAGGAAGCAACCTACAAAAAGGATTTAAGTCATCTCAGCTGGGACGAGGTTTATGCTCGCCAGGTGCAGCGTGGCGTTCTTGTCGGCGACTGGATGGACGCGCTGCGGCTCAAACCGGGCGATCGCGTTCTGGATGTCGGCCCGGGGCCGGGTTTTGTGACTCTTTTGCTGGCTGGCCGCGTCGGTTCCACCGGGCTCGTCTATGCCGTCGATCCCGCGGCCGAGGCGCTCGCCTATCTGGAGCGCCTGCAAACGGAACGGTACATCGCCAACATCAAAACCTTTGTCGGCGACGCCGCGACATTCGATCTTCCCGGCGTTAAGCTCGACGCGGCGTTGGTCGCCATGGTGCTGCATCATACCGACGATCCGCCCGCAATTATGCGTAACGTCGCGCGTCTGCTGCGGCCGCAAGGATTAGCGGCGATCGCGGAGTTCCATCCCGACGGCCCCTGCGAGCACGGGCCGCCGCGGGATCATCGCCTGACATCGCAAGAGCTTCGTACTTGGTGCGACGCCGCGGGCCTGGCGACGCTCGATGAGCGCCGGCAAAGCCCGGAACACTATATGGTGCTGGTGCAACGCGCTGCGTGAACCCCGACGGCAGCTCCGTCACTCCGTCATGATGTGGAGGGCGTCCACGGCGAACTGCACCATGACCGCATCGCCGACCCCAAGCTTCATGGCCCGCGCCTGCGGACCCAACAGGTAGGCTTTGAGCAGAAAGCCGGCATCGATCTCGATCGTCACCAGCGGCCCGAGGGCGCGCAGGCCGACGATCTTGCCGTTCGGGCGATTGCAACCGGGCGCTGGCGCTTCGCCGCCGGAGGTCGCTGCAATGGTCACGTCCTCGGCGCGGATGCCCAACCGCACCGCCGTCCCAGCTCCGATAAGATGCGCCGGCGCGGGAGCACGCAGGATCCGCTCCCCCACGGCAACCACCGCAACCCCACCGCCGATCTCGGCGATGCGGCCGTCGAGGATGTTTTCCACGCCGACTAAGCGCGCAACCGCGGCAGTGGCGGGGCTTTGGAAAATCTCCGATGCCGGCCCGCTTTGCAGCATGACGCCGCCGCGCAGCACCACGATCTGGTCGGCAAGAATGCGCGCCTCAGTGTGGTCGTGGGTGACGAAGATCGCCGGGATTGCGAGCTCACGCAGGAACGATTTCAGCTCGTCGCGCAGCTCAGCGCGGGTCTGCGCATCGAGTGCCGAGAACGGCTCGTCGAACAGGAACAGGTCCGGCGCGCCGGCAACCGCGCGCGCCAGCGCCACGCGCTGCTTTTCGCCGGGGCTCAGATCAGCCGGCAGCCGGTGCGCCAGATGCGCAACGCCGAAATGGCGGAGCAGCGCCACGGGATCGTCCGGCAGCGCGGACTTGCCGCCGCTGTCGCGATCGCGGCGGCGGGCGATCGCCACGTTGGCTTCAACGTCGAGATGAGGAAACAGCCCGAAGTTCTGCACTACAAAGCCGATTTTGCGCCGCTCCGGCGGCAGTGCGGTGACGTCGCGACCCGCGATCCAAATCCGGCCGCGCTCGGGCCGGTGGAAGCCGGCGATGGTTTCCAGCGTCACCGATTTGCCCGCACCGTTCGGCCCGAGCAACACCAGGATTTCGCCACGCGAGGCTGCGAAGTCGATCGCATCGAGGCGGAACGCGCCAAGCATCAGCGTCAGCGCTTCGACCGCAATGCCGGCCGTCATCGGTTCTCCCGCTCCGGCGCGCTCCACGACAACGCGCGCAAGAGGAGGAACAGCGCCAGCGAGACGAAGAGCAAGAGCACCGCCGCGCTCGCCGCCTGGTCGAGTCCGAAGCGCAGGAACAGCTCGTAAACCTTCACCGGCGCCGTCATCGGGTAATAAACCAGGATAACCACTGCGCCGAACTCGCTGATCGACCGGGCATAAGTCAGCGTGACGCCGGTCATGATGCCGCGCCGGGCGAGCGGCAGAGTGATGCGCCAGAAGGTCCGCCATGGGTTGAGCCCCAGTGTGCGCGCGATCTTCTCCAGCCGCGGGTCGACCGCGGCGAAGCCGATCCGCGCCGCATTCACCGTGTAAGGCGCGGAGACGAACAGCATTGCCACCACGATGCCGGCGAGCGTGCCCCAGAATTTGAGCCCGACCAGCGCCTGGAGCGGCTCGCCCAGCACGCCTTGCCGGCCGAACACCATCAGCAGCGCGATGCCGGCGACCGTATGCGGCACCGCAAGCGGCAGATCGATCAGCGCGGCGGTTACGCTTTTGCCGGGGAAATCGGTGCGCGCCAGGGCGTAAGCCAGCGGCACGCCGGCCAAGGCCGCCAGCGTCGCCGACAGGAACGCGCCTTCGAGGCTGAGCACGATAGCGTCGCGCACGTCGGCCATGCGCGCCACCGCCGAGAAGCTCGTCCACGATTGCGAAAGCGTCAGCGCGACGAGCGGAATGACCAGAAACG
Organism: uncultured Alphaproteobacteria bacterium; assembly: GCA_963731805.1. Lineage (GTDB taxonomy): Bacteria > Pseudomonadota > Alphaproteobacteria > Rhizobiales > Xanthobacteraceae > BOG-931. The sequence continues at coordinate 533,191 of CAVSWY010000009.1, read as the reverse complement.
CCGTCAACAGGCTGCCGAGAAACCAGCACAACAGATAAAGCCCGCGCGGGCTAGACGGCGCGGCGCGCTCGCTCCGCGTGCCGGCCGCCGCTCCGCCCGTTACGAGCCAGGCCACGGCTCGACCAGTTTGCGCAAATCCGCCGGCATCGCCTCGGCGTGCACCGCATAGGCCGGGCTGAAGGTGCCGAAACCATTGTCCTTTATGATCCCCTGCCCCTGCGGCCCCAGCAACAGCGCGACATATTTCTCTGCCGCAGTCGCCTGCTGACTGCCGCTCACCGTGGTGACAGCATAGACGATCGGCGTACCGGTAAGATCGCCGTTTTTGGTATGCGCGACGCCCGCCTTATAGGCGGCCGCCTCGGCCGGATCGCTGAGATTGATCTCTTTCGGCAAATCGATGAATTTCAGATGATGCTGCAAGGCGTCGGAGCGATAGATCGCCAGATAATCGATCTGGCCGAGCTGCAGCGCCGCGATCAGCGAGGTCTCGGTGTCGCGCATGTTGGCGAGCGGAGCGTTTTTCAGCACGCCCTCTTCCAGGCCCGGGTCGTTATAATACTTCTCCGCTAGACTGAGCATCTGCACGGTCTGATAGCCGGACGGGTCGGTGTCCGGATTGGAACGGCCGATCTCGACGCCGGACCGCGCCAGCACCTTGTACCAATTATCGGCATTGATCTCGTTCGCGAACTTGCTCTTGTCGGTATAGACGAAGGTGATAGCATTGCGCGCAAAGCCGGCATACCACGCCGCAAGCGGTGGCGCGCCGAACATATATTTGGGAATGACGTTGTAGTCGGCGACCGCCAGAATATCGGCGTCCTGATGCAGGTCGGTAATCTGTTTTGCCATTTTGACGCTGCCGCCGAACTGCGCCTGCACCGTGACGCCCGGGTTTTGTTTTTCGTAGAGCGCGGTAGCTAGTTTGAACGGCACCGCCAGCGTGCCTGCGGCGAAGATCGTCAGCGTGGTCGGTTCCGCCGCTTGTGCGGCAAGGAGCGCCGGCAACGCGGCGCCGATAAAGCCGGCGGCCGCGAGCGAAAACGTGAGTTTCATAGCCGTCTCCGTACAAAAACTCTCACGCGCGTTCTATCATGCGTGCGGCTCGCGTCATCATGCGGCGCGTCGGCGCGCACATCGAAATTTTTCCCATAGCCAAAGGCTATGAGCGCGCTCTGCCGATTTGATGCAGGTCAATGCAGCGCGGCGGCGCGTGGAGGAGATTTACCGGGAAAGGTGCAGTCACAGCCGAAAGGTGACCGATGTCGAAGAAACTCGCGGGCCTTTCCCTCTTGGCTTTCGCTGTGCTCGCCGCGCCGTTCGGCGCGTTGGCGCAGACGCAAACGCAGCCGAACGCGCCGAGCGGGCCACCGCCCGATTACTATTGGCCCGGTCCGGGCCACATGATGTGGCGCGACGGCTATTGGGGCGGCGCTTATGGCGGCTCTTCCTGGGAGATGGTTCCGATGTTGATCCTGCTCGTGATCGTGGTCTGCATCCTCATCTTTTATTTCGCCCGCTCGCCGGGCGGCTCGCATCATTGGGGCGGCAATTGGGGCGCCGCCGCGCCGGGCGGCTTCGGCGATCCCACCCATTCCGCGCTGCAAATCCTCAACGAGCGCTTCGCCAAAGGCGAGATCCAGAAGGACGAATACGAGGACAAGAAGAGCGCGATTTTGTCCGGCCGGCGCGTGTAGCGCGCGTAGCCGAACTGTTGCGAGGCAAGCCGAAGTGCCGGCGCGAAGCGCGGGCACCCCCTGCTGATTCAGTTAATTGCCGTTCCCGAGCGGCCGATAATAGGGATCCGGAGGCGACCCGTTGTAGTGGTCGTTATCCTGGAAGCCACCGAACGGCGACGACGGCCCCTGCTGAACGCCGAACTGCAGCGTCGGACCATTCGGACCGAACAGATGCGCGCCCTGTCCGCCGTTCGTGAACTGATCGTCTGGATCGGCAATCGCGGCACTGCCCGTCCCGCCAGACTGAAGGTTTTCCTGGCTGAACGCCCACGCCGAGGCCGCGGACAACGACACTGCGGCCGCCGCAATCAAGACAGCTGCCGTGAACCGCAGATGCGTCAATCGAAGCATCATGACCCCCATTTCAGGCCCCCAAACCCGCAATTACAATTATCGGCGCAACCTACACGACGTCAACCTGGTCCGGATGCCCTAATTTCGAACTAGGCCGGCGCGCTACACTCCATTCTCAGGCCGTAAGATCCCCGACGTTTGAATCTGAGTCCACTTCGCGGGTGTCGTCTGTCCTGCGCTCGGAGAAATGCAGAGGAACATGGACACTGTGCCTTTCGCGATGGTTACATAAAGATCGCCGACGCGTCCAATGGCGGGGACGACCGTCGGAGGATTATCGGTGGGGATGAGTTGCAATTGAGCGACATTGCCGGCCGAAACAAGAATATCGCCCGACAGTTCAATTTTGCCGCAAGATCCAAACACGCCACCCCGCCCCGGTTGGAATCCATTCGTGTTTCCGCCTCCCATCCCGACAACGCCGGTGCCGGCAATGAAGGTTTGATCGGGCACAGGTGTGTCGCCGGCCACCGCCAGCAAGCCACCCCCGGAGGGAGACGCCGGAAAGCTCTCTGAGCCGGATCCCCCGACATTCTGCACGGTCGTTGCCGCGCACGAAGCCCCTCCCGTGGCCAGCACGCCAAACCCCGCGGCTACCGGAGTGGTTGAGAACATAACATTGGGCGGATTTGCCGCGTCGGCGCCCTCGCCCGCAACGCCCGGGCCGGCCGGCTTGGCACATGCCGAACACACCGGCCACCTCCTCAAGGACCAATTCGAAACTGCCATTAAAGGCAGTCACAGGCTCACCTTGAGTCTGCGCCGTCGGCAATAGTGCCAATTAGGAGAACCCTGCCACGCCAACACCGCCGCCCAGGCCGCCGCCAAACGGGAGCGATGTCAGACCGATGACGCCCGCACCCCTGCCCGAGCCTCGACATTGGACGGCCGCGAAATCCGGCGGCTCCGGACCTTGAAGCGCATCGACAGCGAGTAGCGAAGGCGGGCTGGCAGAAGAACTCAAGCCGATATGACAATAACGGTTGGGCTTTTAACTCCGTTTATGCCTTCGGCATTCATATGATAGGACATGAACCTTCTCCGTTTGGGGCACTGTGTTGATTGCTGCGACTGCCGCGAAGAAAGATTTCAAGGAAGAAGACTAAATTCCCTGATGCCGACAGATATTAGATCGGTCTGAGCACTGGGACCATAGCAACGTGCGCCTTGGGCTCTCGGACGACATTTGTTGCCAATAGACCACTGCATCCGCTCATCGAAGTCGAACATCCGAGAGCGATCTTGGTACGATGCAGTCATGTGCGGGGCGTAGCGCCGACAAACGGACCTGGGCCGAGATCCACCGACCCCATGCGTTTGATGCGTGCCCGGCTGCGACGCCGGCTCCTCGCAAAAAAAGCCCCGACCAAAACAGCCGGGGCCATATTGCCTCTAACCATCTGAGTGGAGCGCGTGTATGAAGAATAGGCACCGCGTCAGGCCGATGGATGGGTAACGCTATCAGAGTAGTGTGTCTGCGTCGCACAACAGTTTGTGAACGCGCCCGAACGGTTCCTCGATCTTTATCGCATGCTTTGCCACGGATCGGGCTTTTCGCGGGGCGCAGGGACGCTTTTGAGCGCGTTTTTGTACGCACTCTCATCGGCTTTTACCGTCGTATCTTGCTTTTTTGGCGTTCCCTGACGCGTTCGCCCCTTGCCCATTCCCATTTGGGCATGAGCGGGCAGCATCATGAATGCAATCGCTATAACCGCTATGAGGACGCGCATTTTTTCAATCCGCTAGATCTCGCCCTGACTTTAATCTTATGCGCCGCCTCGGTAAGCAAATTATGGAAAGACGCGATAAGTCCGCGGCGGCGCGCTCAGATGAATGTCACTTGCTGGCCTTTCCAGGCGCAGCAGACGTCGCAAATTGATCAAGTCAATGTCATCGAGCTTACTCCCCGGGCGCCAGCCCCTTTGACTGCAGGACGCGCCCCGCGGACTCTTGCGCCGCCGGAAACAGCGTCATTGCTACCGGCACCGCGATCGCGGCGCCGACGAGCTGCGCCAGGATAAAGCCCGGCACGTCGTTGATCGCAATGCCGGCAAACGTCGTGGTAAAGCCGCGCGCCAGCGTCACCGCCGGATTGGCGAACGAGGTCGATGAGGTGAACCAATAGGCCGCGGTAATGGTGAGCCCGACCAGCCATGGCACCGCGGCGGCCGCATGGCGCAAGCCGCCGAGGATGACGAGGATGAGCGTGAAGGTGGCGACGCCTTCCGCGAATAATTGCGACGCGCCCTCGCGGCCTTTGATGCCGATCATAAGCGGCGCCAGGTCGAACATCAGATGCGCGACCGCGGTGCCGGCGACGCCGCCGGCACACTGCACGGCGATATAAGGCGGCACCTCGCGCCACGGCATGTCGCCGCGCGTGGCGAAGACAAGCGACACCGCCGGATTGAAATGCGCGCCCGACACCGGCCCGAATATGGTGATGATGACCACCAAGATCGCGCCGGTCGGGATGGTGTTGCCGAGAAGCGCAATCGCCAAATTGCCGCCGGCGAGCCGCTCCGCCATGATGCCGGAGCCGACCACGGTCGCCACCAGAAGCGCGGTGCCGAGCCCCTCGGCGAGGAGTCGTCGCGACAGCGGAGCGGGCGCCTCGCCCATCACGCCGCCGAGGCCGGTTTCGCGCCCGCTTCCTTCGCCGTGCCGATCGCGTCGAGCTGCTTCTGCAGCGTCAACTGATCGAGCGAGCGCAGCGGCAGGCTGACGAAAATAGCGATGCGGTTGGTCAGCATGCGGAACGCGTCGGCAAACGCCAGGCGCACTTCCGCCTCGGTGCCGGTGGCGGCCGCGGGATCGGGAATGCCCCAATGCGCCGTCATCGGCTGACCCGGCCACACCGGGCAGGTTTCGGCCGCCGCGTTGTCGCAGACGGTGAAGACGAAATCGAGCTTCGGCGCGTCCGGGCCGGAGAACTCCGTCCAGCTCTTCGACCGCAAGCCTGTGACGTCGTAATGCATCTTGCGCAACAGATCGAGCGCGTAAGGATGCACCTGCCCTTTCGGCTGGCTGCCCGCCGAAAAGCCTTTGAACTTGCCGGCCCCGGCGCGGTTCGTGATCACTTCGGCCATGATCGAACGCGCCGAATTTCCGGTGCAAAGAAACAGCACGTTGAACACTTTGGTCTCGACCGCCTGAATCATTTTCCCCTCCCTGTGTTAGCTGGGCGCCAGCCCTAAAATGACATTCCTATAACGACGTCCGGCAACACGTTTATGAAACTGCATTTCACCCTCCCCTGCAGGGGGAGGGTCGCGTCGCGAAGCGACGCGGAGTGGGGTGGGGTGGGGTGACCGTTTCAGGCGCAAGAAATTTGAACGCATAAGATCCGGCGACCTCATCACCCCCACCCGATTGCTTTTGCTCAAAGCAGCAAAAGCAATCGACCTCCCCCCTCTCCAGGGGGAGGTGAAAAAAGTGTCTTACACCGCCGGCAGCGGCTGATAGCCGATGCGGCGCATCATGGTTTCGAAATAGTCCCGCACTTTGCGCGGAAAGCGTAAGCCTTGGACCACAGCGTCGGAGCGCAGGAGCGGCAGCACCCATCGTCGAGCGACAGCGCGCCGTTGACCGCGTCCGGGCTCTCGATCAGCGCTTCGAGCGTCTCGAGCTCGGGCATCAGCGCGTCGATCTGCTCGCGCGTCTTGGCACGCAGTGCGGTGAAATCGCCGTAGGTTTTGTGCTTGCGCATGATGTAATGGTCGCGCGCCGCGGCGGTGGCGAATTCCGGCAGGGGAAGCAGCGGATAGCGCGGCATGGTGAGGGGCGCGGTCTTCCCCACCGCGCGCTCGGCCCAGGTGGCGATGTCGCCGCGCTCCGGCCCGGTCAAGACCGGCGCGCTTGAGATTTCGATATGCGCGACCATGTCCATGCTTTCCAGCATCGGCGCGCCGTCGTCCTTGACCAGAATCGGGATCGCCCGCTTGCCGACCAGACCGGTCATGGTCGCGGAATTGTCGTCGAGTACCGGAGTCTCCTGCAAATGCCGGCGCTTGAGCGCCGCCGTCATGCGCACGCGAAAGCACAGTGAGCAGTGCTCGAACAGATAAAGCCTCATGCCGCGCTCTCCTTGCGGCGCGCCCGCGGCGCGGCCGCCGGGGCGCAGGCCGCGACAGGCGCGCATTCCTCGGCCCTCCCCTGGCAGCAATTCTCGGTAAGGAATTGCACCAGCGCGTTCATGGTCTCGAACCGCGTCGCATAGATCATCGAGCGGCCCTCGCGCCGCACCGTCACCAGCCCGGCATCGCGCAGCCGGTCGAAATGAAACGTCAGCGTGTTCGGCGCGAGCTTCAGCTTCGCCGCCACCTGCCCCGCCGGCAGTCCCGCCGGCCCCACCTGCACCAACAGCCGGAACACATCGAGCCGGCTGTCCTGCGCCAGCGCCGCCAAAGCCGCCACGGCATCGGGTTTTTTCATACTTCAATTATTATTGAAATATGCGCCGGGCGTCAAGGGTTATTTCGATGGGTGTTGAAATATGTTGTTTCCCCTCCCCCACCCGGGCCGGGTTTGCGCGCGCCCGAGTGCAAGCTTGTGGGGAGGGGTTAGGGCTAGAGCTCGCGAGGCGATACGCGGGGTGAGTTCGGCCGGAGACTATTTGATCGTCATGGCCGGACTTGTTCCGGCCATCCACGCCTTTAATTCCAGTAGGAGAGCGCAAAAGCGCGCCATCCCAAGTAGCCTGGATTGAGCGGAGCAAAATCCGGGGAGAAAAATCCTTACGCGGCCTTGATGATACGCCGACGCGAAGCGTCGGCTGTGGCTCAGCGTGGTGGAGGGGGCGTCTAACTCGACGCTTCGTTGTCGTTCCAGAATGATCGTCGCGGCCCGCGCCCCGCCCACCGCGCGAGAGCGCGGTCTCCCCTCCCCGCTATCGCGGGGCGGGAAAGACGCTACCGCATCGCGGTGTGGCCCGCGGCGCTGGCGGGCGGCAGCGGGCCGAGGTCGGGCACCGCGGGCTGCGGTTCCGGCGGCGGCGCCGTTGACGCGCTTGGCGGCGGCGGCGGCGGTTCGACAGCCGGCGACACCGCGCTCGAGTCCGGATAGCGCGACTTCATCTCGCGCAGGAAGGTTTCCAGCGTATCGGCGGAGGCCGCGGCGCGCGCCACGGCGGCGAATTCGTCGCCGCTCGAGGCAAGCGGCGCGGAGACGATCTGGAAATTGTGCGCGTCCGGCGTCGACGCCATCTTGGCCGCGTATTTGTCGCGGAAGCGGCCGAGCCCGAGCTCGTCGGAGGACAGCGCATAGCCGATCTCGGCGCGCATGATGTCGGCCCGCTCTTCGTCGTTGAGCGGCGCAAAATCCTTATAGCGGTCGCCGTACATCAGTTCGATCTGTTCAGCGGCTTCGTCGTAGCGCTTCGCCGCCCACAAAATATCGGCACGCAGCCGATCCGCCGGGCGGCCGTTCACATCGGCGATCACTTCCAGCGCCAGGTCGTGACGGGTGAGATCGGACAGCGCGCGCGCTTCGAGGAGGAGCCGCTGATCTCGCAAATCGTTGGACAGGCCGCCGGTGCGGCTTGCGCGCAAAGTCGCCAAGGCGCGGTCGGGCTTGCGGTCCATCAGATAAATGACGGCAAGCCGCGTCGCCACTTGCGCGCGCGCGGCGCCCTGTAGACGATGATCGACCTGATATTGCAGCAGCTCGGCGGCCTGATCGAGCAGATCGACCGACACCAGGCGGTCGGCAAGCCGGCGGATCATCTCGTCGCCGCGGGCGCCGATCGGCGTGAGCTCGCGGAAATCGTAGAACAAAGCCAGCGCATCGATCGCCGGCATGGTGTCGCCTTTGTTGGTAAGGAACAGCGCGTCGAAGGTCGCCGCGGCCTCGTCCTCGATCTGCCGGGTCAGCGCCGAATCCGGGCGCGCCGCCATGGCGCTGCGCATGACGTAGAAGGCGTCGCGATAGCGGCCGTCCTCGGTGTAGAGATGGGCGAGCACCTTGAGCGCTTCAATCTCGGTCTCGTCGCCGCGCCAGATCGTGGTGAGCGATTCGAGCTGATTAATGACCTCGTCGCGCTTGAGGCCGCCGAGCTGATAGCGCAGCACGGTTTCGCGCAACAGGCCTTGCGCGGCCGCCGGCCGGTCCCAGGAATCGGCGGCCGTGCGATAGGCGGCGAGCGCGTCCTCCTTGCGGCCGAGGCCCTCGGCGAGACGGCCCATCAGCACCGCCAGCGCCGGCTCCATGGCGTGCGGGATGCCGATGGTCTGGAAATCGTTGAGGTCGTCGGACGCAGCGTTGAAATCGCCGGTCTCGATGGCGGAGCGCATGTCGTCCTTGAGCGCGACGCGCTGCAGCTCGACCGGCAAGGTGGCCATCGCGGCCGCCATGGTCTTGAACGTGTCGCGCGCCTTGGCCCAGCGGCCCTGCTGCGCATAAGCGAGCGCCCGCCACATCGGCGCGTCGTGCTGATCGCCGACGCCGGGCTCGCTCAGATCCTTGAGCGCGTCGTCGGGCCGATTCATCATCACTTCAGAGACGGCGCGCAGCACCAGCGCAGCAACGCTCTCGGCCGACTTGTGCTCATCGGCGAGCGCGACGTCGAGTACGCCCTTGGCTTCCGGATACATGCTCCGCGCGATGTAAAAGCGCGCCAGATCGATCCGCGGCGCCAAGCGCTGATGCGGCGGCGCCGCCGCGGCAGCGTCGATGAGATGCTCCTGGCGCGTGAAATAAGCGCCCTGGCGGTCGGAACCCCAGGCCTGCGAATCGAACATCGCCGAGTGCAGGGCGGAGCCATGCATCAAGGTCTGGATCGAGGTCGACAAGATCAGGCCCAACGGACGGGTGACAACGACTTTATCGGGAACCAGGCTGACACTGAGATCGTCGGCCAGCGGCTCGATCACCAACCCTTGCGTCGAAGCCAGCGCATGGAATTCGATGAAATCCTGCTCGTCGATGATGCCGCGCGCCGGCGCCAGCGCGGTGACGACGAACAGCGTGTCGCCGACGTCGGGATCGGCGATCCGGTAAACGTGCTTGGCGTTCTCGAAGGGTATCGACACGCTCGAGCGGTTCGAGCCGATGAGATTGCGGGTGAGTTCGAGCGCGCGGGTCGGATCGATGACGGTGTCGCCGATATTGACGGTCCAGACCCCGCCGTCGGCGGCGACGCTGGACAGGCGCGGACGGTCGAGCTTCAGCCGCACCACGTCGGCATCGCCGGAGTGGGAAAAATCGAAGCTGCGAATGGTGCGGCTCGGCTCGCCGTCGAGCGCGCTCAAATCGATCGCGGCTTTGGAGTCGAAGACGAGCCAGAGCGTATCGGCGCGCTGAAACACCGCCATGCCGACCGGCGTCTTGAAGGCAAAGGTCAGCTTGAGATCGGCGCCTTGCGCATTGAGTTCGGCGGCGATTTTGCCGGCGCTGTCCCCTTCGCTCGGCGCGGCTTGCGGCGGCGTAGCTGTGGGCGACGGCCTTGCGTCGCTGGTCTTGTTCGGCGGCGCTGGCGCGGCTTGCGGCGCGGCGACCGAAGCAGCAGGCGCGGGCGGTTTTGCCGGCGCCGGCTCAGGCGGTTTCACCGCCGGAGGTGCAGCCGCGACGACCTTCGGCGGCGCAGCGGCGGGCGTCGGCGTTTGCTGCGGGGCCTCGACCTGCGCGGCTGCCGTCGGTGCAGCCGCCAGAGTGTTTTGGGCGGCGTTGGACGGCAACGGCAGCGCGCCGTGTATGGCGGGCTGCGACTCTGATGGCGGCGCCGCGACCGGAACCGGCGCAGGTTGCGGCACTACGCTCGGCGCGGCGGTCCGCGCCTCCACGTCCGGCACGGCCGCCTTCGCCGGCGGTGGCGTCATCTGCGCTGCCGGTGCCGGTGCCGCGGCCGGGGCCGCGGCCGGCGCAGGCGATGGCACGGTCGCCGGACGCGGCGGCACCGTCACCTGCTGCTGCGGCGCGGGCGCCGGCGGAGCGCTGGGCGCTGCGGCCGCGGCCGAGATTTTCGCCGCCGCATCGGCGAGGCTCGGCACCGCACCGCCCTCGCCTGCCGCACTTTGCTTTGCCGCATTGGCAGCTGGCACGGTTTGCGGAGCGCCGGCGTCGGCATTGGCGTCAGCCGGCGGATTGACCACGTCGACGACGTAGCCCAACTCGTCGCGGAACGTGCGCGTATCGGCATTGGCGGCGAGGATGAAACGAACCAGCGACGAATCCTGGTCCAATTCGCTGGAGATTTCCTGCACCGTTTTCGGCAACGCGGCCTGAACGTCGCCGAGGTCGAAGGTGAGCGGCGAATCGAATTTCAGCACCAGCCGGTCCTTGGCGCGATCGGCCGATACCCCGGTCTCACCGGTCACCGCGAACACGTAGCGGGTAAAGGTCGGCTGGGTCGCCACATGAACGCGGATCGGCGCGGATTTTTTCGTCTGCACCGCGGCGCGCTGGCGCTCCAGCAGTCGCTCGGCCTCGCGCGCGCGCCGTGCCAATTCGTCGACCACGTCCTGCGGCAGTCCCGGCGGCATGCCGCTCCAGTTGGTCGGCAACAGATCGACGAAGAACTTTTCGCCGGCGGACATGGCATGGATGGTGACGTTCTGCGCCAGCGCCATGCGCACGGATTTGCCGTCCGGATCGCGCCGCGCCGCGCCGATATATTCGGGCGCCTGCTCGGCGATGCGATTGACCGCGACATCGAGCGGCTGCTTGAAGCTGATGATCAGCACATTGCCGGCCTGGCGCGCCGAGCCGTCGATATATTCGCCCGCGCTGAACACCAGCCGCGCATAGCCGTCGCTGGTCGTCACAGTCAGCGTCGTCTTGACCGGCGCGGGAGCGGACGGCGCGCCGAGCGAGGGCGCCGTCAGAGCCACGATCAAACACGCGACAGCGATGACGGCTTTGCTGCGATGCGCAAGGCGGCGGCGAAAGCCAGGACTTCGGGTGGTGCCACCGCACGCCATGAGGGACTCAAAACTGAACTCAACAGAACTCGACCGACAGCCAGGCGGACGCGCCTTCGCGGCCACGCTTCGTCCCCGATGCCGGCCACTGTCCCGCACTGTAGGTTGTTGTGCTTAATGTCGGCTTAATTCAATGATTACAGGCGTTTAAGTAACAGCCCCTATTGCACATGGCGGCCGGCGACCATGCCGCCGGATTCCGCCACCCCGCGCCGGCCTGATGCCGGCAGAGCGCCCGGCGAGGCGCCTGGCTAAGGCGTCGTCGGCTGGCCCTGGATCTTCGGCAGGTTCGCGGCGCTGGCCTCGCCGTCCTTGTTCTGCTGCCGCGCCTGGTCGGCAAGTTCCACCGTCAGGCGCTGGGCGACGTCCGGTGACATTTGCGCCGCGATGTCCGCCATGGTCCGCGGATTGATCTGTGCGACCACTTCCAGCAACACGTTCGGATCGAGGCCGTCGAAGATTTTTGCGGCATCGCGCGGCTTCATGTTCTCGTACATGACGACAAGGCCCTTGAGCCGCGCTTTCTCGGCGTCGTCCTTCTGCTGCGTCGCTTGCTTGATCTGCGCCTCGACCTGCTTGAGCTCGGCGAGCTTGGCGTCCATGCGCTTTTCCGCGCTCTGGATAAGGCTTTCGCGTATATCGAGCTCATGGGCCCGATTGTCGAGCTCCTCGCGGCGCTGCTGCAACCGCTCGAGGATGGCGCGCTCAGCGCCGGTCGGCAGCGCGGCCCCGTCGGTCGGGATCACCGTGCCGTTTGGCGGCAGCGTCGGCTGGGCATCCTTGCCCGGCGGCGACGGTCCTTTGCTGCCGGCGTCAGCGGCAGTCTTCGCGTTGTTGGCGTTGGCCGGCTCGGTCTTCACCGACCCGGTGATGTCGGGATAGTCGCTATCGGCGATTTGCGGCCTGACGAGCGGAGCCGTCGAAGGCACCGCAGCCGCGCCGCTGCCATCGGGAAAGTTGAACATCTGCTGCGCCCACGACGACTGAGATCCCGACGGCACGGTGCCGTCCGGCATCGGGTGCGTGACGGAAATGGCGTCGTTGCCCGGCTGTGCGCTATTGCTGGCAAAGAGACTGGAACCGTGCAGAGCGATGTCGGCGACCTTGAGCGTCAACAGGCAGGCGCTGGCGATCAACGCGATCGGAATTAGGCGCAGATCGCGGATGTAACGGATCATGCCGCGAGACCATGCACCTTGGTGCGCACCCGCTCGGCGAAAGCTTCCGCCGCCGCGGCCACGGCTTTGGCGTCGGTCCGGCTGATGGGCGCAGAATTGGATTTGACCTCGGGCGCGCCAGTGGCGCCGGCATGAGGCGCCTCGACGGACGGCGCAGCCGCATGATCGTTGCCGCGGCCGGCAGTGACGATCTGCGACAGGCGCCCCAGCAATTCCTTGCCGGCGACGACGCTGCGCTCGATCTCGATGGTGACGCGCTCGGCCTTGCGCAATCGCTCGCCCAAGCTGGTGTCGCATTCGTGCACGGTGAGCTTTAATCCGCCGATCGCGCGCTCGGCGATTTCGGTCGCCGTGACCAGTTCCGAGATGGTCGCCCGCAGCGACTGTTCGTCGGCCTTTAGCAGCTTCAGCCGGCGATTGAGCATCATGCAATAACCGATCGTCAGCACCAGCAGAATCGCAACCAGGGCGTCGATGATGATTCCGAAGCTGTTTGTCATGGTGCCTCCATCGGATTGCCTGAGCCGGCCGCCGATTCGAACATTGCAAAGGTCATGGTCGGCTTGCGCAAGGGCTTGCCGACGCGCACCGCGACGCGGTCGCCGACGCGACCCATGCGCCCTTCTGTCAGCGTGACGTCGCCGCAGCGCACGATCACCGTCGCGTCCGATTTAAGCTCCAGCATGAGCGTGTCGCCAACGTCGAGTTTCATAATCTGCTTTAACGGCAGCCGCGCCTCGTAAAGCACAGCATCGACTGCGATTTCCGCCTGACCGAGCTCGGTTGCGAGATGCCCTTCCCAGTTCGGATCGCGGCCGAACTTTTCACCCATGAACATCTGCAACAGCACGTCGCGGATCGGTTCGATGGTGGCGTAAGGCAGCAGCAATTCGATGTTGCCGCCGCGGTCTTCCATGTCGATCCGCAGCCGCACCAGAATCGCGGCGTTCGCCGGGCGCGAAATAGCGGCAAAGCGCGGATTGGTCTCGAGTTGGTCGATATTGAATTTCACCGGCGACAGCGGCTTGAACGCCAGCTCGGCATCCGCCAGCACGACCTCGATCATGCGCTTGACCAGATTGGTCTCGATCGTGGTGTAGGGCCGGCCTTCGATGCGGATCGCGGTCTGACCGCGCCGGCCGCCGAGCAGCACGTCGATGATCGAATAGATCAGGCTTGAATTGACGGTGACGAGGCCGAAATTGTCCCACTCCTCGGCCTTGAACACGGCAAGGATAGCCGGCAACGGAATCGAATTGAGGTAGTCGCCGAAGCGCACCGAGGTGATGCGGTCGAGCGACACTTCGACGTTGTCGGAGGTGAAATTGCGCAGGCTGGTCGTCATCAGCCGGACCAGCCGGTCGAAGATGATCTCCAGCATCGGCAACCGCTCGTAGGAGACCATCGCCGAATTGATGATCGCGCGGATGCCGGAATTGTCGTTGAGCGAAATGTCGGTCAGCGAAAAGCCGAGCAACGAATCGATTTCGTCCTGGGTGAGAACCCGTTCGGCGCCGCCCTTGGTGGTCTGGATGAAATGGCCGTCGTCGACCATTGTCGCCCATTGCGACGCCATGACTTCGCTGGGGCTTTGTCCTTCGGCGGCCGGCGCGTCGGCCGGGGCAGTCGCCGCCCCCGCATTCTGCTCGGCCTCCAGCGCAACGCCCCACTCGGCGGCGAGTGCGTCGTTATCGATTTGATCTTTCGCGGGCATGTCCGAAATCTCAGGCTGCGCTCGTCACTGGATGACGATTTCCTTGAACAGCACCGCGTTAATGTGGTTCGGCGCGATCGCGGCGTTGACGCGCCGCGTCAGTTCTTCCTTCAGGCGATAGAGTCCGGCGGAGCCGTCGAGATCGGTCGGCCGCAATTCGCGCAAGTAGGTCTGAAAAGTGTCCATGATGCGCGGCATCACCGGTTGAATTTGCGCCGAAAGCTGCTGGTCCGGCAGCTCGAGCACCACTTTGACTTTCAGATATTGTGTGCGTTCATTGCCGCCGCCGTTCGATAGATTGACCAAAACATCGGGCATATCGAGAAAGACCGGCGGCTTGACCTGATTGGCGGCCGCCGCGGCGGCCTCAGTCTTGTGAGAAAAAAAGAAGAAATAGGCGCCGCCGCCAATGCCGCCGATTGCGAGCAGCCCGCCCACGGCCATCAGGATGAGCTTGAGCGATAGTTTGCGCTTGGCGGGAGCCGGTTTGCCTTCCTCGCCTTCGGCCTCGGCTTTGTCGTCTTCGGTCTGAGCTTCTTTTGTGGTTGCCATCACCGCTCCCGCTTGCGTGGGGCGCACGCAGCCGGCCGGACTGAACGCAATACTAATGTTGCGAGCGCTACGCGGCGCCGATACAGCGCCGTACTTTTGAAGCTAGGGACGAATGGTTAACGGATACTTGCCGCTGCCGCGGCACCGGGAATTATTTGCCGACCGCGCGGCCGGGTGCGGCCTTTTCTGCCCGTATCACGGCAACGCCGCGAAGCCATATACTCTTGATTTATCGTCATTTTCCGTCCTGGCACGGCTTCTGCAATCCAACCTGCGTGATCGGCGCTGCGAGCGGCTTGGGAGAGCGGCTTAAGCGCCCATCCGAAGATGCCGCCGGCCGGCCGCTTCGTTGGACCAGGGGAGAGTACCGATGGAGAACACCCTTCTCGTCGGCCTGTCGCGGCAGATGGCGCTGACCCATGAACTCGACGTCATTGCCAACAACATCGCGAACATCAACACCACGGGCTACAAGGCCGACAACGCGATGTTCGAGGAATACCTCATGCCGCGGGCCAGCGATCAAAATTTCATCGGCCAGGACCGGCGCATCAGATACGTCGAAGACCGCGCAAGCTGGATCGACATGAGCCAGGGCGCAATCCAGCAGACCGGCAACCCCCTCGATGTCGCCATCGACGGCAGCGGCTATTTCGTCGTGCAAACGCCGAACGGACAGCAACGCTACACGCGCAACGGGGCGTTTTCGATCAACGGCGCCGGCCAGCTTGTCACCAGCGACGGCAATCAGGTGGTCGGCGACTCCGGGCCGATCACCTTTCAGTCCACCGACCATGACGTCACCATCAGCCGGACCGGCATCATCACCGTGCGCGAGGGCAACAGCACGGCCGACTTGCCGCGCGGCACGCTTCAACTCGCGAACTTCGCCCAGCCGCAGCTTCTGCAGAAGGACGGCGGTTCGACGTTCGAGGCACCCGCCGGCGTCACCCCGGACCCGGCGCCGGCAAATACCTATGTGGTGCAGGGCGCGATCGAAAAATCGAACGTGAACGGCGTCGTCGCCATGGCGCGACTAATCGACATCACCCGCAGTTACACCGATATCGCCAATATTCTCCAAGCGCAGAGCGACGAGCGCCGCAGCGCGCTGACGCAGCTGTCGCAAACGCCGAGTTCGTAAGTTGTAAGGTCGGGGAGACCACAGGATGCGTGCGCTTGATACTGCGGCGACCGGCATGGCGGCCATGGACCTTCAGGTCCAGGTCATCGCCGGCAATATCGCGAACATGTCGACTACCGGCTTCAAAAGCCAACGCGCCGACTTTCAAGACCTGCTCTACGAGCACGTGCAGCGCATCGGTGCGCAAGCCTCCGAGCAGGGCAACATCCTGCCGGTCGGCATCGAGCTCGGCTCCGGCGTGAAGACTGTCGGCACGCCGCGTCTGATGACGCAAGGCTCGCTGCAGCAGACCGGCAACACGCTCGACGTCGCTATCGAGGGCGACGGTTGGTTCAAAATCCAGATGCCGGACGGCACTTTCAGCTACACCCGCGACGGCTCGTTCCAGCAGGACGCGCAGGGCCGCATCGTCAATGCCGAAGGCGATGTCGTCCAGCCGACCATCACCATTCCGCCGAACGCCAGCGGACTCACCATCAACCAGCAGGGCCAAGTCTCCGTGATTCTGCCCGGCAGCACCACCTCCACCATCCTCGGCCAATTCACTATCACACGCTTCTCCAACAACGCCGGCCTGCAGGCGAATGGCGACAATCTGTTCACTGCGACGCCGGCCTCGGGCACGCCGCAGGACACGCTCGCCGGCACCGACGGCGCCGGCACCCTGCAACAGGGGTACCTCGAACAATCCAACGTCCAAGCAGTGGTCGAGATCTCCAACCTGATCGCGGCGCAGCGCGCTTACGAGATGAACTCCAAGGTCATCACCGCGGCCGACGAAATGCTGCAGACGACCTCGCAACTGATGAAATGAGAAAGGTCTCGCCATGATCCGCCTCATGATCGTAAGCGTGGCTTTCCTGTTGGGCCTGAGCGGCGCCGTCGCGGCGCAAACTCCATCCTCTCCGCCGATACCGGCGCTCAAGGCCTCCGTTACCGTCACTGGCGATATCGTCACCATCGGCGACCTCGTCGAAAATGCCGGGCCGGTCGCCGATGTGCCGATTTTCCGCGCCCCGGATCTGGGAACTACCGGCGCGGTGGCGACCGATCGCATTCTCGACGCGATCCGGCCACACCAGCTCATCGGCATCGACACGCACGGCCTCGCCGAAGTCGTCGTCTCGCGCGCCAGCAGGCCCATCGCCGCCCGGGAAATCTCAGCCCGGATCGCGCAGGCGCTCGCCGGTCAATACGGCTTCGGCAATGCGCACGACATCCTGATCAACTTCGACGGCGACGTGCGCACGCTGCAAGTCGAGCCCAATGCGACCGGCGAGTTGCGGGTGCTGGCGCTGTCCTATGATCCACGCTCGACACGCTTCGACGTGACATTCGACATGCCGGAGAGCATGGCGCTGCAGCGACAGCCGGCGCGCTATACCGGCACCGCCATCGAAACCGTCAATGCCCTTGCCGTCGATCGCCCGATCGAACGCGGCGAAGTGCTCCAGGCCTCCGATCTCACCGAAGTGCGGCGGCCCCAGGCGGAGAGCGGCACCGTGCTTACCGACGGCAAAGCCGCCGTCGGGCTCGCGGCGCGGCACGCGCTGCGTCCGGGGCAGCCTCTCGCCACCACCGATCTGATGAAACCCGAAGTCGTCGCCCGCAACGACACCGTGACCATCGTCTATCAAGTGCCGGGCATCACGCTGACGCTGCGCGGTCAGGCCAAGGATGCCGGCGCGCTCGGCGATACGATCAGCGTCGTCAACACCGAAACCAAGCGCGTGATGCAAGCCGTCGTCAGCGGACCGGGCCGCGTCATGGTCGGGCCCATCACGACGCAACTCGTCGATAATTTGCCTACGGAGCTGTCGGAGTAAGTTGCGCGCGTGCCGCGTGTGAAAGGTTGTTCAATGTCGAAACGCGTTTTGCTGCTGCGTTGTGCGCTGTTGTCCTCGGTCGCGATCGGCGTTTCTGGCTGCGCATCACTCGACCGGCTGAAAGATATCGGCAATCCGCCGCCGCTGTCGCCGGTGTCCAATCCGACGACGTCGCCCGGTTACAAGCCCGTGCAAATGCCGATGCCCACGCCGCAACCCGCGACCTTCAATCCCAATTCGTTATGGCGCAACGGCTCGCGCGCCTTCTTCAAGGACCAGCGGGCGCATCAGGTCGGCGACATATTGACGGTCAAGGTCAACATCAACGACACCGCGCAATTTCAGGATCAGACCCAGGTCCAGCGCACCTCGACCGAGGATTCCGGCATCACCAATTTCATTGGCTCCAACACTATCGTCAATCCGGCCAAGGCCATCTTGCCGGGTAGCATCATCACCGCCAATACCGACACCCAGAGCAACGCCACCGGCACGATCAACCGACAGGATCAGTTGGTGACGAACGTCGCGGCAGTGGTCACGCAGGTGCTGCCGAATGGCAACATGGTGATCGAAGGCAAGCAGGAAGTGCGGCTCAATGCGGAAATGCGCGTGCTCGTGGTCGCCGGCGTGGTGCGTCCGGAGGACATCGAGAGCGAAAACACAATCGACTTGGCCAAGATCGCCGAAGCGCGCGTCGCCTACGGCGGCAAAGGCACCCTGTCCGACATTCAACAGCCGCCATGGGGTCAGCAGGCGCTGAGCGTGCTGTTGCCGTTCTAGGTTGAATTCTGATTCCCGCCCTCCCCGGGATCGTGTGTGCAACGTCGATCCCGTCACGCCGCGGCCTCCGGCAGCTCCCCGCCGGAGGCCGCAACCGTTTCGGCTACGCCGAAAGCTTGCGCGGCGGAAAAAATTCCATGCGCAGCAATTCTTGCCGCAACGTGCTGATAACGCTGTCCCAGTCGCCGAATTTCGGCTGCCGGTAAAGCCGCGCGGTGGGATACCAGGGACTGTCCTGGCGTTCGCGCAGCCAGCGAAAATCGGCGGCGAATGGCAACAGCAGCATGAGCGGTTTGCCGATGGCGCCCGCCACATGCGCCACGGCCGTGTCCACCGATATGACGGCGTCGACCAGCGAGATCGCGGCCGCGGTATCGGCAAAATCGCGAAATCGCGATTCGAAACGCTGCAGGTTCGGCAATCTTGCCAGGACCGGCAGATCGCTCTCGCGGATGTCGTGCTGCAGGCTAACGAAGCCAACGTCCGGCACATCAAGCAGCGGCGCCAGCGTTTCCAGCCTGATCGACCGATTGAGATCGTTGTCGTGGATCCGGTCGCCGGACCATGCCACGCCGATGAGCGGACGCTGCCGCGGCAGGCGATCTCGCCAAGCTGCGATGCTCGCTGGCGGTGGCGCGAGATACGGGAGCCGCGCCGGGATCGTGCCGAGCTCGGTTGCGAAGGCGAGCGGCAGACTGAGCAACGGACAGTGCAAGTCGAAAGCCGGTAGCGGCTCGCCGCGCGCGAGTACCTCCGTCGCGCCGGCCACACCGGCGAGCAAGGGTACAAGCTCGCGCTGCACCTCGATAATGACTTTGGCTGCCCCGCACTCGGCGACCAGCACCGCATAGCGCACGAACTGGATGGTGTCGCCGAACCCCTGCTCCGCGTGCAACAATATGGTTTTGCCGTTCAGCGTTTCCTTGCCTGACCACAACGGCGCCGTGAAGCCGCGCCGCTGCGAGGCCAATAGCCCGACCGACCAGCGCGCTTCATAGCCGCACCAACCGGCGGCAAAATCGCCGAGCGTCAACCGCGCCACGCTCTCGACAAAGCGGGCTTGAGCAAAGTTTGGATTGCCGACAAGCGCGCGGTTTGCGCTCATCAGGGCTTCGTGGGGCCGGTCGAGCCGGCGCAATGCAACGGCGCGATTGGTCAGAAGACCGGGATTTTCCGGCACCACGGCCAGCGCCCGATCATAGGCGGCGATCGCCTCCTCGGGGCGATTGAGCTTGATCAGCGCATTGCCGTAGTTGCCGAGTGCGTCGAGGTGATCGGGATCGATCGCCAGCAGACGCTCGAAGCTCTCCATCGCCTCAAGCGGCCGGCCTAATTCAAGCAAAGCCACGCCGCGGCGATTGAGGAGCTCACCGTTGTCCGGATCGAGCGCCAGTCCTTCCTCGTAGCTGATAAGCGCTTCCTTGAAACGGCCGAACAAATGAAAAACCAACCCGAGACTCGCGAAACCGTCGGCGCGGCTTGCGTCGTTTCGAAGCGCGGTCTGAATCAGCACCAATGCCGTGTCGAGGCGCCCGCGCCGACAATGCAGTTGGCCAAGGCCGTGCAGGGCGTCGAAATTGCCCGGATGATGTTGCAGCACGGCGTTGTAGAGCCGCTCCGCCTTGGCGAATTCGCCGCTTTGGTGCGCATGCAATGCGCGGCGCAAAAGGCGCGACGAATTCGTTTGCGACTGCTGCTGCGGCCCGCTCGACATCGAAGCCCGTGCCCGATCTTTAACGATCGGTAAACGAACGCGGTAAACAAAGACTTAACGGTCTGATCGTCGCTGTAGGGCTGTCGGAGGGACTAGTGTTCGAGCGCCGCGACCCGTTTCAGGAGTAAAGCCACTTCACGTTCGAGCTTGGTCACGCGATCGGCAAGGTGCAGGTCGGTGCGGCCCGACTCCGGACGCGGATTTAAGAGCGCCTCAGGCGTCCACGTGATTCCAATATGATGGCCTTTGCGCCAGATGACATGCGCCTGGAAATATTCGTCTTTGTTCGGCAGATAGAGCTCGAACACGTTCGGCAACGTGACGCTTTCGGAGAATTCGAGGCGGCTGCCCTGTTCGCCGATGTCGCGCACGATACAATCCATGCTGGAGAGCCGGTTGTTGAAATAGATGCGCCCCTTGATGAACGTCTTATGCCTTGGATGTGCGCGGCGTTCGATCATGGCGCAATCTCTTCGCGCGCGACCCCGTCGATGACGTCGATCACGGCCTGGAGCCGTACGATCAGATCCATATGCGCTTCCAACTGCTCGTCCTGCTGCGCAAAGCCCAGCGATTTTATCAGGCCCCGCCTGCGTTCCACCAAAAGCCTGCGCGCGGCGGCGACCGTATCATCGCTTTTGCTCATTCGGCGCCCTTTCGCTTGCCCGACCGCCGCCGGCGGCAGCGGTCCATCGCACGAGTTTAAGCGCGGAGCGTGTGCGCCCAGGTAAAAGTCAGCAGAAGCAAAAGGCGGTATCCGGTGAAACGCTGTTGATGCAAATCAAACCGACCGCCTGCCATTGCGGCAACGGTTTACGAACACTCAACATCGGTAACGGTATTGGCACCCCCCGCCGTTTACCGCGTAAAGCGGGGACCTGGGCCGCAGCATCACTTTCGCCGCAACGAGCGGAAAACGAAAGACGGCTCAATCGTCGCGATAGACGCGCTCGCGCCGCTCGTGGCGTTCCTGGGCTTCGATCGACAACGTCGCGATTGGACGGGCCTCGAGCCGCTTGAGCGTGATCGGTTCCCCAGTCTCCTCGCAATAGCCGTAGGTGCCGTCTTCAATACGCTGCAACGCAGCATCGATCTTGGCGATCAGCTTGCGCTGGCGGTCGCGGGCGCGCAGTTCGATCGCCCGATCGGTCTCTGACGACGCCCGGTCGGCGAGGTCCGGATGATTTTGGCTCTCGTCCTGGAGATGCTGCAACGTCTCCTTGGCTTCCTTGAGGATGTCCTCACGCCAATCGAGCAATTTCAGCCGGAAATACTCCCGCTGACGCTCGCTCATGAACGGCTCTTTATCGGTAGGCCGATATATTCTCTCTTCCAGCCGAACGCTTCCCTCGCCCTTACCGTTCTTATCGGGCTTGTCGGCGGCTCGACCGTTCCTGCCCTTTAACAACTGCATTTTGCGTGTACTCCCGCACCCCTACATCGCGAGGCCCCTCGCGCGGCGGCTTATATCCAAGCTCCATGACAGTGACAACAAAGATCGTGGCCGGCCCGCCACGGTCCGGCTGGTGGCTCGCGGATTTGGATAACGGAATTGCGCGAAAATCGCGGACTTTCCGGAGTTCAGGCCGAGTTCGACCTATGATTCAGGACATGCCGGCTTTGGCCAGTTCGACCGCCACGCGCAGGTCGATCTCCGCCAAAACCTGGTCGAGCCGATCATCCCCGGAGGCATTGTGAAGGTCGGCTGCCACAGACTTGAGCTGCAACATTGTGGCCTGGTTCAGCGTGCCCCCTAGTAGCCCAATCTTAAGCTCGTCCAGTGCGTCCAGCGCCCTGCGGCCGTGTTTGACCGCACGGCGCCGCCGTTCGACCGGGTCTTCTATCCCCTGAAGCGCGATCAACGCGTCGATTCCGCCCACGGTGCGCAGCGCTACCGCCGCGCTTTGCGCCTGAGGCTCCTCCGGTTGCGCGAGCGAAAATGTGCTACTTGGCGCCCGCCGCGCCGTCGTGGACGCCCCCGCCATGGCCGTTCGATTGGGTCCCTCAACGCGCATAAGAATATGGTGTGCGCTTATGGTTAATGGCCGGTAAAACCCACCGGCAAGAATTGCCCAAATCGGCAAGGGCTGCTCGCCGCGGCCGCCTGCGGCAGTGCCGAGCCATTTTTATAACCGTTATATATCAATGCCTTAGCTGCTCTCCCCCCATGGCACGCAATTGGCATTGTTTTCCCCGTCCGGCCTCTTGGGGAGCAAGATGAGAGGGACCTGTCGAACAGCGCTCGCCGCGCTGATTATCTTTGCCTGTGCCGCATCGCCAGCGGCGGCGCTGTCGCGCATCAAAGACCTCGCGAATATCGAGGGTGTCCGACAGAACCAGCTGATCGGTTATGGCCTCGTCGTCGGGCTCAACGGCACCGGCGACACGCTCAACAACGCGCCGTTCACCAAGCAATCGCTGCAGGCGATGCTGGAGCGGCTCGGCGTCAATATTCGCGGCCAGCAGATCCGCACCGGCAATGTCGCGGCCGTCATGGTGACCGCCGACCTGCCGCCCTTCGCCACGCAAGGCACACGCATCGACGTGACCGCCTCGGCGATGGGCGACGCCAAGAGTCTGCAAGGCGGCACACTCCTGGTCACACCGCTTCTCGGCGCAGATGGCAATGTCTACGCGGTCGCCCAGGGCTCGCTGTCGATCGGCGGATTTCAGGCCCAGGGCCAAGCCGCCAGCATCACCCGCGGCGTGCCGACCGTCGGCCGGCTTCCCAACGGCGCCATCATCGAGCGCGAGGTCGAATTCGCACTCAACAGCGTCGGGCAATTGCGGCTTGCTTTGCGCAACGCCGACTTCACTACAGCAAAACGCATCGCCGAGGCGGTCAATGATTATATCGGCGCGCCGATTGCGGAGCCGCTCGATCCTTCGACCGTGCAGCTCACGCTGCCGAAGAAATTTCCGCAAAATATTGTGCAACTGTTGACCGAGATCGAGCAGCTGCAGGTCGAGCCGGATGAGGAAGCCAAGATCGTCATCGACGAGCGCTCCGGCGTCATCGTCATCGGCCGCGACGTACGGGTGTCGACGGTGGCTGTCGCGCAGGGCAATCTGACGGTCACCATCTCAGAATCGCCGCAAGTGAGCCAGCCGGCGCCGCTGTCGCGCGGCCGCACCGTCGCGGTGCCACGCACTCAGGTCGGCGTCCAGGAAGAAGGCAAGGGACTGGCGGTGGTCCACGAAGGGGTGTCGCTGCAGCAGATCGTCGATGGGCTCAATGCGCTCGGCATCGGCCCGCGCGATCTCATCACCATCCTGCAGGCGATCAAGGCGGCCGGCGCCATCCAGGCCGACATCGAGGTGATGTGATGACAAACGTCAATCCCGTCGATCTCGGCGCTTCGCTCGCCTCGATCGGAGATGCATCGAGCGTTCAGGCGCAAGGCGCGCTCCAGATCAAGGGCAAAGCCAAGGAAGCGGCCCAGAATTTCGAGGCGAATTTCCTCAGCAGCATGTTCCAGGACATGTTCACAGGGATCGACGGCGACGGTCCATTCGGCGGCAGCGGCTCCTTGAAGATCTGGCGTTCATTCATGACCGACCAGATGGCCAAATCATTTGCCAAAGCGGGCGGCATCGGCATCGCGCCAATGGTGTACGCCACTTTGCTGAAGGAACAGGGCTTGAAGCCATGAGCACAATGAGCGCCATCACGACGGCAGCGGAAGCCGAACGAGCCATCGACGAGTTCGCGCTATTGGTGGAAAATCTCGCGGGCCTGCTTGAGCAGGAGACGCACTTAGTCCGTGCCGGCCGCGTCCGTAACGCGGCCGCGCTGCAATCGAGCAAGGCGGAGCTGACCGGCCGGCTGTTCGCCGCCAGCGAGCGTTTGAAATCAAGCGCAAAGCAGTTGCGGCAATCGGTCCCCGACCGTTGCGCGGCGCTGCTGCGGCGGCAGGATACCTTCCGTGGCACTTTGCAGAAAAACATGATCGTATTGGCAACGGCGCATTCGGTATCGGAAGGAATCGTGCGCCGGCTGTCCGAACAGCTCGCCAAGAAAGCTTCGCCGCAGGTCTATGGCGCAAGCGGCCGCACCGTGGCGCTCAATCCCAAGCACGGTCGCCCCCTCGCCGTCAGCCGGACTCTGTAAGCCGTCCTCTGCCGCCCGGCGCAGCAAACGCCATGCTGAAGAAATCGAAACTTCGCGGCGGCGCGGCTCCGAGAAAACTCGGACATGGGTCACCGAGCGGTTCGCCGGCGCTGGCGGCGTCGCTTGCCGAGGGGTTGAAGCATCACCAGGCCGGCCGCCTCGCCGAGGCGGAAAAGATCTACGTTCAGATTCTCACCGTCCAGCCCGACCATTTCGACAGCCGCCAATTGCTGGGCGCCATTTTCTTGCAGCGGGGCAACCACACAGAGGCGCTGCGGCATATCGAGCTGGCGCTCAAAAGAAGTCCCGACAATGTTTTTGTCCTCAATAATCACGGCATCGCGCTTGAGCGATTGAAGCGGTTCCAAGAGGCACTTGCGAGCCTCGATCGCGCGATCGTGTTGCGGCCCGAGTATGCCGAGGCACATTCCAACAGGGGTAATGTGCTCAAGGCGTTGCTGCGCTTCGACGAAGCGCTGGCGAGCTACGACCGAGCGATTGCGCTGCGGCCGGATTTTGCCGAGGCATATTCCAACCGCGGCGATGTGCTTTGCGAGCTGAAGAGTTTTCAAGAGGCGCTGGCGAGCTGCGAGCGCGCGCTGTCCCTCAAGCCGGCTTACGCTGAAGCCCTCTCCAACCGCGGCACCGTCCTGCACAATCTGCAACGCTTCGTCGAGGCGCTGGCGGATTACGATCGCGCCCTGGCGCTGCGGCCGGATTTTGCCGAGGCCTTTTCAAATCGGGGCAACGCCTTGCAGGAACTCAAGCGCTTCGAAGAAGCGCTTGAGGATTATAAGCGCGCCAACGTGCTGAAGCAGAATTTTGCCGAAGCCTATTCCAACTGCGGCAACGCGCTGAGGGAACTGGATCGCATCGACGAGGCGCTGGCGAGCTTCGATCGCGCGATCGCAATACAGCCCGAATTAGCCGAGGCACATTTCAACGCAGCCATCTGCCTGCTGCTCACGGGCGATCTCGATCGCGGTTGGAAGCAATACGAATGGAGATGGAACACCGAGCAGCTGCATTCCACGAAACGCAATTTTCCACAGCCGCAATGGACTGGGTCAGGTGAAATCGCCGCGAAAACCATCCTCCTCCACGCCGAGCAGGGCCTCGGCGACACTTTGCAATTTTGCCGCTACGCGCCGCGCGTGGCCGCCCGCGGCGCACGCGTCATCCTTGAAGTGCAGAAGCCGCTTGTGGCGCTGATGCGCACGCTCTCCGGCGACATCGAGATCATCGCCAAGGGCGGTCCCCTGCCCGGCTTCGATCTGCACTGCCCGCTCTTAAGCCTGCCGCTCGCCTTCAACACCGACCTCGAAACGATTCCTGGCGAAACACCTTATCTGTCGGCGGATGCGACCAAGCGCGACGGCTGGCGCGATCGGCTCGGCCCCCACGACAAACCTCGAGTCGGACTGGTCTGGGCCGGCGACCCGCGCAAGCAGCTGCCCAACGCCCATCTGATTGACCGGCAGCGCAGCGTCGCCTTCGACATGCTCGCGCCGTTGTTCGACGTAGCCGAATGCACATTCGTGAATCTACAGAAGGGCGAGGACGCGGTCACGCAGTTGCGCAATAGCCCGCTGCGTCACCGCGTCATCGACTGGAGCGACGACTTTCACGATTTCTCGGACACCGCGGCGCTGGTCGACAACCTTGATCTGGTGATCGCGGTGGATACGTCGGTTGCTCATCTTGCCGGCGCGCTCGGCAAGCCATTGTGGCTGCTCAATCGCTACAATACCTGCTGGCGCTGGCTGCTCAATCGTGACGACAGCCCTTGGTATCCGACGGCGCGAATATTCCGGCAAAACGAGACGAGAAACTGGGATTCGGTGATTGTGCAGGTTCGCGATGCCTTGCGCGACCACATTCGCGGTTGGTGACGCCGCGCGTTGCCGAAAGCGGCTTCGCTTACACGCCGGCTCGCGCGATTTCAGCTTTGCCGAGCTCTCCGCTGCGAGACTTCAGTCAGCTCTCGGCGCACGCGTTCGATCACGCCCTCCCAATCTCCGGTCGCGGTCTGTCGAAACAGGCGCATGGTCGGGTACCACGGGCTGTTTTCGCGATCGAGCAGCCAGCGCCAATCCGGCGAGAACGGCACCAGAAGCGCCGTCACCCTGCCCATTGCGCCTGCGAGATGAGCAACCGACGTGTCGACCGCGACCACAAGGTCGAGCATCGCCACGACGGCAGCGGTGTCCGCGAAATCTTCGAACTGCTCGCCAAGCCGCAAAATCCCGTGCTGCTCCAGCAACGCCGCATGCGCCGGGTTCACTTCTTTTTTTTGTAGGCTGACGAAATCGATTCCGGCGACCTCAAACAGCGCAGCAAAGCGTTCGAGCGGGATCGAACGATGGCGGTCGTTGCCAAAGCCGGGATTGCCGGCCCAGCAAATCCCGACACGCGCCCTGCCATTGTCCGGCAAGCGCGGTTGCCAGGCCGCGATGCGGTCCGCATAAGGCCGCAGATAGGGAATGTTCGCAGGCACCGTTTCGAGCTCGGTCCCGAACACCAGCGGCAAACTCATCAGCGGACAAAACACATCGAACTCGGGCATCGGATCGCGGTTCGCCACCACCAGCGAAATGGCGGGCACGGTGGCCATCAGCGCCTTGAGCGGCCGCGGCACCGCGAGAATGACCTCGGCTCCACGCGCCGCGACCAGGGGCGCATAGCGAACGAACTGGATGACGTCGCCCATGCCCTGCTCGGCGTTCAGCACGATCCTCTTTCCGGTGATATCCTCGCCGCGCCACATCGGCTGCGGATAGTTGGGGAGATGTCCGGCGAAATGCTTCGTCTCCCAGCGGTGCTCGTATTGCTTCCAGCCTTCGCGATAGTCGCCCAGGCACAGACGCGTGATCGCCGCGTTGAAATTGGCCTCCGAGTTCACCGGCTCCCGCGCCAGCGCCTCGGTGTAGGCTTCTAACGCTTCCTGCAAGCGCGCCAGCTTGAGCATCGCGTTGCCGCGATTGATGTGAGCGCCGACGATATGCGGCTCGTTGCGGACGGCCTCGTCGTGGCTGGCAACCGCCTCCTCGAACCGATCCAGCAAGGTCAGCGCCACCCCGCGGTCGGTGAGCGCGATCGGGTTGCTGGGATCGATCGCCAAAGCTTTCTCATAGGTCGTCAGCGCCTCGTCGAAGCGCTTGTTCTTTATGCATGCGTTGCCGCGGTAGATCAGGGCGGCGATGTTGCCGGGCTCGCGGGCGATCACCGCATCGAAGCAGGCCAGCGCCTCGTCAGCGCGATCGAGATTGAGCAGCGCGGTGCCGCGATTCATCTCGATGTCGGGCCGCGGCTCCGCCGCACCCAATGCCGCATCGTAGCTCGCCAGGGCCTCGGCGTGACGACCGAGCTTGCCGAGCACGACCCCGCGGGTATTGAGAACGTCCTGCTGCCCCGGCTTCTGCGCCAGGCTTCTGTCGCAGGCGGCGAGTGCTTCCTCAAAGCGGTCGATCCGCAAAAGCACATTGGCCTGGTTGTGAAGGGTTTCCGGATGATCCGAATCGATCAGAAGCGCGGCTTCGAATTTCTCCCGCGCCTCATCCGGTTTTTTCAGGCCAAGCAATGCCAGCCCGAGGTTATTCAGCGAATCGATGCGCTGCGGCTCGAGAGCAAGCGCCGCCTGGTAGCTGGCGCAGGCCTCCTCATATCGCGTGAGCCCGAGCAGTGCGTTGCCCTTGTTGTAGAGCGCATCGGCATAGCCGGGCCGCAGCGCAAATGCGCTTTCGCAACTTTGCAGAGCCTCCTCGAAACGTCCAAGTTCGGTAAGCGCGACGGCGCGATTGTTGAGCGCCTCGGCGTCGCCCGGCACGAGCGCCAGCACCGCGTCATAGGCGGCGAGCGCTTCCGGGTACCGCTTCAGCACGATCAACGCATTGCCGCGCCGGGCGTGCGCCGACGCGTGCCCCCGGTGCGACGCCAGCACCGCATCGTATTCGCCGAGCGCCTCTTGGTGACGGGACAGTGCGGCCAAGGCATCGCCGCGATTGAGCCGCGCCGAGATGTGCCCAGGAGCGAGCGTCAGCGCGTTGTCGTAGCTTGCCAGCGCCTCGGCGTGGCGGCCAAGGCTGGCCAGGGTCCGGCCGCGATTGAAGTGCACGGAAGCGCCTGCGGTGTGGTTCGCCAGGACATCGTCAAATGCGGCGAGCGCGTCCTGGTGGCGCTTGAGCGCATCGAGGATCACTCCATAATTGGTCAGAGCATCGGCCGCTCCGGGCTGCGCCCGCAGCGCGGCGGCGACCAGGCGCAGGCCTTCGACCGAGCGGCCCTGCTGATGCCGCAGAACGCCACCCAGATGCAGGGCATCGAAATTGTTCGGATCCGCCGCGAGCACGGCATCGTAGATCTGAGCGGCCTTGTCGAACCGTCCCTGCTGATGCAGCGTCAGCGCCTGCTCGACGGCGTCGGGCGCGCGCAGAGGCTGCGCAGTCGCCTCATTGGTCATGCTTGGATCACCCGCAGGTCCTTTTGGCCGCGCCCAGACATGTTGCTGCAATGGCGAACACAGCGCGCAGTCTGTCACCCCGCATTCGAATTGTTCTTTGAAGATCGGACAACATGGTTAAGCAAAGGTAAGGGTTTCTCATCTACACATGGTATTAACCGCGCTCGGTCATGAGCTAGCGTATCCGAAGACCGCAAGAAACCGTTTCATGAGTATCGGCAGCATCGGCAGTTCGACGTCGTTCTGGCAGCAGGACCAGAATTTCTGGCAGAACGCGCAGCAAAACGACAACTCGATTGCGGCCACGACCTCGGTCATCAATGCGATGGCCTCGGCCGAGACCAGTCTTGGCAAAGGCTTGGCAGGTATCGCCAACTCGACCGCGCTGAACCGTACCAATTCCGACCTGATGGCGGCGATCCAGAATGTCCTGAACGGCAATGCCGGAAAAACCTCGTCGTCGACCAGCACCTCGTCAGCCGCCACAACCACGGTTCCAGTTGCAGCCACCGGAACCGGTACAGCAGCGCTTTCGACAAGCACGCCTCTGTCCCTTCTCGGGGTCCTCGCCGGCGGCAAGATCAGCGTCACCGCCGGCACGCACATGACGACGTACACCTCAACCGGAACCGACACGGTCGGCGATCTGCTGAAGGCGATCAATACGAATAGTTTCGGCAGCGCTCAGGTGACCGCGGCGCTGAATTCCCACGGAAATCTGGTTCTCACCAGCAAGAACACCACGGACGTGATCCTCGTCGGAGGTCTCTACGCCTCAAACATCGGCTTCGGCGTCGGGAACGAAACTTTCAAGCCGACCAAGACGACGGCACCCGCGCCGGCACCCGCGCCGCAGACCTCATATACGACCAGCAGCAATGCAAAGACCGCAAAGAGTTATTCGACACCGGCCACCGAAATGGTGGGCACGGCGGCGTCGCTGCTGTCAGATTCCGGCGCCGGCGGCACGCTGGTTGACATGCTGGCTTGAGCCAGACGGCCGGCCGCAGCCACGCGACCCCTGCCCTAAGCCGCCGGCTTGAATCGCGAAGCCAGATCGCCGCAAAACGTCATCGGTCCGATGTGATGGAGCCGGCTGTCGAGGTCGGCCCAGATCTCGCCGCCCATGTCAGTCCAGCGCTTGCAGAACGCAAAATCCTCGCTCAGATAGGTTCCGTCCTCGGCGATAGCGCTTTCGAACAGCGCAAACCGGTTTTCGCTTTCAGTCGCAGCGTCAATCGAGTGATCGCGCTTGTAGCGAAACTGCGGATAGTGCGCACACATGCGCTCGAGCGCCGCGCGCCGGATCATGAGAAATCCCGAGCCGGCGTAGCGGACCTTGATGAAGCCGGAGTTGGCAATAACTACGTTCGGATCTTCAACTTCGAACGCATATTGCAGAGACGCCGCCGGATTGGGTTGCGCACCTGACAGCGCGTTTTTCATGCGTTGCCAATCGATGCGTTTGATCGGATAGACGGCCGCACACATGTCGACACCGCATTCGATCAGCCGCAGAACCTGTTCGGGTTCGAAACCGATGTCGGAGTCAATGAACAGCAAGTGTGTTGCGGTCGGGTCATCGAGAAATTGCGACAGAAGGCTTGCCCTCGATCGGGTGATCAGCGCATCGCCGTCTCTCATCAGCACCTTGAGCTTAAAATCGCGGTAGCGTCGGAGGCGCGTCTGCAAGTTGAGGAGCGACAGCGCGTAGACCGCTGAGACCTGACCGCCGAAGCAGGGTGTGGCGATGACGAGGTTGATGGGGCCACTGCTGGCCGACGCGTGAGGAGTAGGTATAGAGCCCATGGCCGGCGCTTTAGCCGTTGTTCTGTCGAGCATCTGTCAAGACCATTTCGCAAAAGAGGGATTTCAAATATGGTAAACTATTAGCAAACAAACCAATTAACGAATGATTAAGCGTGCGCATCACCAGTCGAAATGGATGCTGTGGGCTGGATTAATTGGTTTGCATTAAAACCTGGGCGGAATAACGGAGGCTGCGCCGTTAAACTCCGATTAAGCCCTCTAATAAGCGCCTTTACGCGCCTTTAAGCGAAATAAGTCATGGATTGGGTCAGCCGATCGCGCTGATCGGGAACACGCACTAGCCGGTACGGGTGCGTACAGCAAGTGCAAGCCAGTACGGCCTGTAACCAGAAGGGTACACGAGTATGTCTGACATCACCTTGAGCGCAGGTATTCGGCAAAACCTGCTGTCGCTTCAGCAAACCTCTCGCGATTTGACGACGACCCAGGAAGCGCTGGCAACCGGGAAATCGGTCAATTCCGCCGCCGATAACCCGACCGCCTATTTCACGTCGCAAAACCTGACGAACTCAGCCAACTCGCTAACCTCGCTGCTCGATCAGATCGGCCAGGGCCTGCAGACGATCGACGCCGCCACCAACGGCCTGCAGGGCATCACCAGCCTCTTGCAGCAGGCGCTGTCCACCGTGCAGCAGGCGCAGTCGGATCCGTTCTCAACGGCAGCGGCCGCGACCGGAACGGTGGACCTTTCCACCGCTGGCGCTCCCTCGGCAGGCAGTCTGCTGCTCACCGTCGGTACCGCCACTGCCACGATCGCCATCACCTCGGGCGAGGCCTTGAGCGCCATTGAATCCGCGATCAACAGCGCAAGCACCACTACCCTCGGCGGCGCCGTGAGCGCGAGCGACAATGGCAGCGGGGATTTGGTGCTGAGTTCCACCTCGACCACTTTCACGATTGCCAGCAACGCCACCGCGACGCAGCTCGGCCTGACCACGGGAGCGGTCACCGGCACCAGCACCACGCGGACGTCGCTGCAGAGCAACTTCAACACGCTGCTGACGCAGATCAATCAGTTGGCCGGGGACTCCGGCTATAACGGCGTCAACCTGATCGGCGGCAACAATCTGCAGATCAACTTCAACGAGACAGCCACCAGCTCGCTGACGATCAACGGCGTGAACTACAATGCGGCTGGTCTCGGCCTGTCGAGCGTCAGTGGCTCGGCTGCCGGCTCTTTCTTCGACACCAGCGCGCTCTCGACCCTGGTGACCAACATCAACACCGCGATCTCGAACGTGCAGAGCCAGACCGAGACGTTCGGCACCAATTCGTCCACCATCTCGACCCGGCAGACGTTCACCACCAACATGATCAACACGTTGCAGACCGGCGCCAGCAACCTGGTGGCGGCTGACCAGAACCAGGAAAGCGCGAACCTGCTCACCGAGCAGACCCAGCAGCAGCTGGAAATTTCGGCACTGTCGATCGCCAATCAGGCGAACCAGTCGGTGCTCAAGCTGTTCGGCTAATACCCTTCTGGAACAGGCCTACGATGAAGGCGGCGGGGCAGAAATGCCCCGCCGTTTTGCTTTTTGGGTCTTGTTACGCGGACTTTGGCCGAAAGGTATACCGCCTCCTCAAGCAAGATAGCCTTCAGCGTTTTTCGGGTTCACGCCAGCGCGCATTTTGGCAAGCCCACATCCGGCGGTGCGACCTCGCCGCGGCTGCGGCTATTTTTCGACCGCTGGCGGCAAAGCTAAGTGCTTCAGTTTGCTAGCAGACCGGCGCCCGTTCTCGCCGAAATTACCTCCCGGCGAGAGCCGCAACGATGCATTAACCTTGTTACGGTAAATATTCGGTCACCGATTTTTGGATCGAGCTGGCACGGCACATCCAGCCAGTACGGCCTGTAACCAGAAGGGTACACGATTATGTCTGATATCACCTTGACATCAGGTATTCGGCAAAACCTGCTGTCGCTTCAGCAAACCGCTCGCGATTTGACGACGACCCAGGAAGCGCTGGCAACCGGGAAATCGGTCAATTCCGCCGCCGATAACCCGACCGCCTATTTCACGTCGCAAAACCTGACGAACTCAGCCAACTCGCTAACCTCGCTGCTCGATCAGATCGGCCAGGGCCTGCAGACGATCGACGCCGCCACCAACGGCCTGCAGGGCATCACCAGCCTCTTGCAGCAGGCGCTGTCCACCGTGCAGCAGGCGCAGTCGGAACCGTTCTCAACGGCGGGCGCCGCGACCGGAACGGTGGACCTTTCCACCGCTGGCGCTCCCTCGGCAGGCAATCTGCTGCTCACCGTCGGTACCGCCACTGCCACGATCGCCATCACCTCGGGCGAGGCCTTGAGCGCCATTGAATCCGCGATCAACAGCGCAAGCACCACCACCCTCGATGGCGCCGTGAGCGCGAGCGACAATGGCAGCGGGGATTTGGTGCTGAGCTCCACCTCGACCACTTTCACGATTGCCAGCAACGCCACCGCGACGCAGCTCGGCCTGACCACGGGAGCGGTCACCGGCACCAGCACCACGCGGACGTCGCTGCAGAGCAACTACAACACGCTGCTGACGCAGATCAATCAGTTGGCCGGGGACTCCGGCTATAACGGCGTCAACCTGATCGGCGGCAACAATCTGCAGATCAACTTCAACGAGACAGCCACCAGCTCGCTGACGATCAACGGCGTGAACTACAATGCGGCTGGTCTCGGCCTGTCGAGCGTCAGTGGCTCGGCTGCCGGCTCTTTCTTCGACACCAGCGCGCTCTCGACCCTGGTGACCAACATCAACACCGCGATCTCGAACGTGCAGACCCAGACCGAGACGTTCGGCACCAATTCGTCCACCATCTCGACCCGGCAGACGTTCACCACGGCCATGATCAACACGTTGCAGACCGGCGCCAGCAACCTGGTGGCGGCTGACCAGAACCAGGAAAGCGCGAACCTGCTCACCGAGCAGACCCAGCAGCAGCTGGAAATTTCGGCACTGTCGATCGCCAATCAGGCGAACCAGTCGGTGCTCAAGCTGTTCGGCTAATACCCTTCTGGAACAGGCCTACGATGAAAACGGCGGGGCAGAAATGCCCCGCCGTTTTCATTTTCGCGTCTGGGCTGATGGCCGGCAGCTGCCGCTTAGCCCATCCTTAGCCCGCATCCGCGATGCCTGCCGTTTCGCGGGATTGTCAACGTCAAATTGAACTCAAGCCAGGCGAGCACGTCATTCTTGGCGCGTGCATGGTCACCAACGGTGACCCCGGACACAGCTGACGATCGAGGGCGTCGTACCCGTTCGGCGCGACAAGGGCATCATGACAGCGCGGCGGGCCAACAGCCCCGCCAAACGCATCCATCTGGCGATCCAGCGCATGTACACGGGCAAGCGGCCGCGCGACCATTTCGCTACTTATCTGCGGCTGAGCCGCGAAATTCTGGCGGCCATGCGCGATATGCAGCCGTTTATACTGCTCTCAATAAGCGAATCTTAACAGGCGATCTCTACAAAGCCTTAAAGGAAGCTAGTAAGCTTGTTGCGTACGAAGAGGACCTCCTGACTATGAACTACGCCGCTCAGGCCTACGCCAAGGTCGCGAACGAAACGGCACCCCCGCGTGAGTTGGAAGCAATCCTGTTGCTCAAGGCCGCCGCCAAGTTGCAAGCCGTACACGACGCGTGGCCCGAGAAATCGCCCGAGTTCGACGACGCTCTGCTCTACAATCGCAAGCTCTGGACGGTGCTGCTCGACTCGGTGAACAGGAACGACAATCAGCTGCCGAAGCCGGTGCGCAATAATCTGGTGCAGCTTGGCATGTTCGTCATGAACGAGACCTTCGCCGCCATGACCAAGCCGACGCTCAACCAGCTGAAGGCCATGATAAAGGTCAATCGCGGCATCGCGGCGGGCCTGCGCGGGCGGGCCTAAGTCCGCCGCTTTTTCGGCCTCCGCAAAAAGACCCGTGAGTTCCTGCAGTTAATTCGGCTTTGTAGCGCGTGCCCGTCGCCCATGAGGTACGATGCCGCAACCGAGAGAGCTGATCGCCGGCGACGCGCTGAAAGCCGCGGTACTCAAATACTCCGGCGAAATGCGGAGGCGAGTCGAGACCGAGCAGGGCGGCCTGCTCAGCGTCTTCGATGGCTGGTTCACCCGCGTCGTCAGCCGGCTGTTGCAATTCGATCCGGCACGCTCCTGGGAAGACAGCGTGCGCGATGCCGCCGCGGGAGCGGGCCAGACGCTTGACCTGCAGTGGGATCTGTTTCGGCTGCGGCAGTTCCTCGATCGTTGGCAGCAAGGGCGATTCGTCGAATATGCCGAACGTGAAGCTTCCGCCGCGTTGTATCAGCCGCGGTTCGGCACCGAATTCGGCGTCGACGTGCAGCTCACCTGCCAGGGCGCGCCGTCGCTGATGCGCTGGCGCGGCACGGCGCTGATGAAAAACGTGTTCGATTTCGCCATGTACCCGGCGCTCATCGCCGAACTGCGGCCGCGCACCATCTTCGAGATCGGCTCAGGCCTCGGCGCCAGCGCGGCGTGGTTCGCCGACACGATGACATCGTGCGGCATCGACGGGCGCGTCCATTCGGTCGATTTGCGCAAGGCCAGGGTCGAACACCCGCTGGTCAGCTTCTACGAGGGCGATTGCAAGGATCCGGCGGGATTGTTCGATGCCGGTCTCTTGCAGTCGGCGCCGCATCCGTGGCTCGTGGTCGAAGACGCCCACCACAACGTGGCAGCGGTGCTCGGCCATTTGCAGGCCTATCTGGCGCCGGGCGATTACCTCGTGGTCGAGGACAGCGACGTCAAGCGCGAGGCGTTGCGCGCCTTTCTCGGCTTGCATCCGGGCAGTTTTCTGGTCGACACCCGCTTTACCGACAATTTCGGCCGCAACGCGACCTGCGCCGCCGATTCGATCTTCATCAGAACGAAGCAGGCTGCTGCCGCCCCCGAGGCGTCACCCCATAATCCGCCGGCGGCCCAGTGAATCAGGTAATGCTTCATGGGCATGACCCAGCCGCAACGGACGAAATCGGATGACGTGACCGCATTGCTCGCCGAAGGATTTGCGCACCACCAAGCCGGCCGCATGGCGGAGGCGGAACGCATCTACACGCAAATTCTCGTAAGCGAGCCTGATGTCTTTGATGCCCTGCATCTGCGCGGACTGATCTATCACCAGCGCGGAGACCATCGGGGCGCTCTCTCTCAAATCGATGCCGCGCTGAGAATTGATCCGGACAACCTGCTGGGTCTCAACAATCGCGGCCTGGTGCTCAACGCCCTCGGACGATTCGATGAGGCCATCGTAAACTATGCCCGCGCTCTTGCCCTGCAGCCGGATTTTCCCGAGGCCCTGCTCAACCTCGGAAATACGCTGAAAGATAAACGGCGGTTCGATGTGGCCTTGGCATGCTTCGATCAGGCGCTGGCGGCGCGACCCGACTATGCCGAAGCGCATTACAATCGAGGCAATACGCTTTTCGCACTCGGACGATTCAGCGAGGCCCTTACCAGCTATGGCCGGGCGCTGCAGTTGCGCCCGAACCTTGCAGAGGTCCATTGCAGCCGCGGCACCGTCCTGCATGGGCTGGATCGTCCTGACGATGCTTTAGCGGCCTACAGCCGCGCCCTGGCGCTGCGACCGGACTATGCCGACGCGTACAACAATCGCGGTATCGTCTTGCACGCATTGAAGCGGTTTGATGAGGCGTTGGCGAACTATGACCGCGCGCTTGAGCTGCACCCGCGTTACGCCGATGCGTTCCTAAATCGCGGCGCCACGCTGTGTGAGCTGAGGCGGTTCGACGAATCGCTGGAAAGCTGCGATCGCGCGCTCGACCTGTCACCGGACTGCGCCGAGACGCACTACAATCGCGGCAATGCACTAAAAAGGGCTCTGCCGTTTCGAGGAAGCGGCGGCGAACTACGAGCGTGCGCTCGTGCTGCGCCCGGATTATCCCGAGGCGCTGAACAATTGCGGCGTTACGCTGCACCAGCTCAAGCGGTTCAATGAAGCCCTGTCGCAGTACCAACGTGCACAGTCGCTGCTGCCGGATTCTTCCGACGCTCACTACAACGAGAGCCTATGCCGGCTTCTGATCGGGGACTTCGAACCCGGCTGGCAAAAGTACGAGTGGCGCTGGCGGACAGCGCAAATGGAAAGTGACCGGCGCACATTCGACCGGCCCCTGTGGCTTGGCGCATCTGATATCGCCGGCAAAACCATCCTGCTCCATTCCGAGCAGGGATTTGGCGACACGGTCCAATTCTGCCGATACGTCCCGCTCGTTGCCGCGCGTGGGGCGCGGGTCATCCTGGAGGTGCAGGACTCGCTGCGCGAACTCGCCGCTACCCTCGCCACTCCTGCCGAGGTGGTATCGCGCGGCCGCCCGCTGCCCCGCTTCGATTTGCACTGCCCGCTTCTGAGTTTGCCCCTCGCCTTTTCCACTTGGCTTGCGACTTTTCCATCCGCAACGCCATATCTGAGCGCCGATCCACAAGCCGTCGTTGACTGGGAAACGTGCCTCGGCCCGCCCGGCCGGCGCCGCATCGGTCTCGCCTGGTCTGGCCGCGCGGCTCATGCGAACGATCACAACCGATCGATTCCACTCAGAGCCATGCTGCCGCTCCTCGACGGCATTGACGCCACCTTCGTAAGCTTGCAGCGAGACGTCCGGCCGGCGGATGCCGACGTGTTGCGCGAACGCGGCGACGTCCTCCATTTCGGAAATGATCTAAAAACTTTCGCCGATACCGCGGCGCTGATCGCGAACCTGGATCTGATCATTGCGGTAGACACCAGCGTCGCGCATCTGGCGGGGGCTTTGGCCAAGCCGGTGTGGCTGCTCCTGCCTTACATTCCCGACTGGCGGTGGCTGCTCGATCGCGACGACACGCCGTGGTATCCGACCGCGCGGC
Source organism: uncultured Alphaproteobacteria bacterium (assembly GCA_963731805.1). Classification (GTDB taxonomy): domain Bacteria; phylum Pseudomonadota; class Alphaproteobacteria; order Rhizobiales; family Xanthobacteraceae; genus BOG-931. The sequence goes on along the minus strand of CAVSWY010000009.1, from coordinate 495,994 downwards.
TGTTTCGGCAGGACAAAACACGCCGGTGGGAACCGGTCGTGACCCGAGTTCAGGCGTGTTTGCGGGAGTGTTGAGGGAGATAAGCCGCGATAAGGCTTATGCCTTAGGCCGCCCGTCCGCTTTGCCGCGCCGCCAACAGCGCTCGCATTTCGCCGCAATGCTGCGATTTCAGAACGTAGCCGGTGGCGCGGAGAATACGCGCTTCGATCTGCGCGTCCGTGAGCACCAACGGCCAGTTGAACATGCCATGAAAGCCGAACGAGCGAGCGCCCAGGCCGGCACGGGTGCGTTCGAACGAAAACTCGTGGGCCAGCGTCTCATCGGCCCACTTGAATTGCGGCAGCCGCGGCCGATAGACCCGGCATAGAACCTCATCCTCCGGCGAGGCCAGTGGAAACTCATCCGGATGCGCTGCGAGAAAGTCGATCAGTGCCTTCGAGCGGATGCAGAAGCCGCTGTTGCCGACATTAAGGCCGTCGCGATACCACCAGGGCGCGCCGATGTAATCGCAATGAAGGAACTGCGGGCGCCACATCGAGGGATCGACGATCCAGCTGTCCCAGTGAATGAATAGGACGTGGCTGGTCCTGATATAGCGCGGCACCACATAGGTCGTGAATACGCCCGCTTGCGTTAGATCGCTGAACGGTTCGATCTGGATGGCGTCGACCTGCGATCGCAGCGGCCGGTCGGTGAAGAGCTTCACGTCGCCGAAGCGGACATGCCGGGTGCACTCGGCCACCGCCATCTCCGTCAATTCGTGAGCGACGGTGTAAACCGCGACCAGTGTGAGATCGGGTAAATCAAGCATATTGCCTCACCTGCATGCTGTTGCGTTCGGCGATCAGCTCCTTCCACAACGCCACGAATGCGTTGGCGGAGCGGGCCGGTGACCTCGTTTGCGCTTCTCGCACCGCGCCAGCCGACATATCCTCGCGGAGCGACGGTGTCCGCGCGAGCCGCCTCAAATACGAGACACACTCGTCGATGGTGCACGCGACAAAACCCGACTTGCCGTGGGCGACGATTTTCGTCTCCGCCGGATTGTCGAGCACCACCGGAACAAGGCCCAGCGACATTGCCTCGACGAGCGCATTCTCGGCGGTGCCATAATGATCGGGCCGCAGCGGATAAAAGAAAATATCGGCCTCGGCAAGCGCCGACGCGGGATCGAGCGTGTGGCCCTTGAGCGCGATCCTCTCCGGATGGCGCATGGCGGCGGCGTAGCTTGCCACTTCGGGATTGATGTGGCCCCACAACGATATCGGCGTCAGGTCATCATCCGTGCCGTCATCGAGGGTGTCGATGGCGTCGAAGATGCCGCGATGCAGCTTCCTGAAGTCGACCGTGCCGAGGTAGGCGATCGCAGGCTTTCGCCCGGCCGGCCGCGCCTGCGCCATGCCGGCAAAGCCGAAGCCACTGTTGATGACGGAAGTCCTGTCACGAATTGCCCCTGGCACGACCGGCAGCGAAATATCGCTGGTGAGCACCAACCGATCGGCTACCGGGAATGCCGGCAAGGCCGGCGCGAAAAGACCGGAGACATGACACCAGCAAACAGTCTTGACGCCGGGCACGGAAGCGAACGGCGCAGATTTGTCGAGAAGCGGATGGCCCCAATACTCAAGCTGGACGATATCGGATTGAAGTGCGAGCGCACGAATTCGCGCCGGATCGCGCTCGACGATCACGCGGCCCCCGCAGCGGGCGATAGCGTGCGCGTGTCGGCGGTCGATCGGCGCTTCGAGCAATAGGAAAGTCTGCTCGACTTCGCGCGGCAACGCGCGGGCGATGGCGGCGTGGGCCTTGCCGATGCCGCCGCCCAGGTGTGCGGCAATGTGCAGAATTCTCATGCCGCCGCCCCGGTTACCGCTGCGCCTGCAGCAATGCCGCCCGGCGCGACCGCTGAAGGTTCCAGGTGAACCGCTTCTTTGAACTTGGCGAGCAGCATCGGCCGGTGCGCATCGATATTGTCCGGCAGGCAGTGACTGAGCTGGCCGCAGCCGCCACAGACGGCGTTCTGCCGGCGCCGGCCCTCGAGATGCTGGAGACGCAGCGCATTCAGCAATTCCGAATTCCAAATGTCCTTCATGGACTCCCGGCGGACATCCCCGATCACCAGCTTGCGGCCCCAATCGAGAAAGCAGGCGCTGACCAGGCCGTCGGCATTCACCGAGTAGCCGTAGAAAATGTACGGGCAGGTGTCGGTGTCGCCTACATCCTGCTGATAGATGCCGCGACTGATCTTGACGCCGGTGTGCTGTGCGATGTCGAACTGCGGCCAGCAGGGCGCGAAGTTCTCGACGAAGATGCGATCACAGTGGTCACCGAAGGTGTCGAAGAATGCCTGACGTTCCGTCTCGTTGATGAGTTCGGCTGGGATCTTGACCGCGACCTCGCAGCGGCCCCGATTGGCGTAGAGCCATTTGACGTTCTCAACGAAGGGGCCGAAATCGAACTTGAACCCGGTGAATTTCCGGTAGGTGTCGGCGGTCATTCCGTCGACCGAAATGTTGATCTTGTCGATGCCGGCGGCGAGGACCGGACCCAGGCGCTCCGGCGAGATCAAAGAACCGTTCGTCGTGGTGTCCACATAGTCGACCCTGCCCGACCGCTTGGCATAGGCGACCATGTCCGCCAGCCGCCGGTTGAGAAACGGCTCGCCGTCCTTGTAGAGACGCAGCACTTTGAGCGGCCGGTCGAACTCCGCAAGATCGTCGATGATCTTTTGGAATACTTCGAATTTCATCGCGCCCTGGAAGCGGCCGGTCTCGGCGATCAAGTCACGATGACCGGTCGGGCAAAACGTGCATTTGAAGTTGCACGCGCTTGCCGGATCGACGAACACAATGAACGGCGTGGGGAGCGGAATGACCGTCTCCAGGGCCGTGCGCCCCCGCAAATCGATGCGCGGTTCTAATCGCGCTTTCATTGGCGACGCTCCCGCGGAATTGCATAGACGACGGCGCCGGCGGCGCACCAGCAATGATTGCGGAACAAGAACCGATAATCGTCGAGTTCGCGCATGAGCCAGCTGGCGGTGCGCCATAGACCGTCGGCATTATGGTAGACGGTCGCCGTCACGATCGGCCGCTGCGCGCGCAGTGTCTCGCGGGCTCCGCGCAAAGCGTCAAGCTCGCCGCCCTCGAGATGCAGCTTGATGAAGCTCGGCTCGACGTCGAGGCTGTCGAGCGCTCGGGCGCTGACTTGCGTTTGCCCGAACGCGGATAGTTTCGACGCAAAGCCGTAGCCTTCGCTAAAGGCAGCGGTGCCGTCCTCGAACGCCAGCGCGCAACCGAGAATCTCTGCGCCGACCAGTCCGCGCAACCTATCGCCCAACACCGCCCGGTTGCCGACATCTGGTTCAACGGCGATGGCTCGGAGGCCGGCGATCTTCCCTGCGAACGCAAGCGACACGGCGCCATAATGCGCACCGCCGTCGAGGAAGGTCTCGCGGTCCCGCAGGCACGCCACGACCTCCGGGATGAAATAGCGCTCGGTCGACACCGGGGCGCCGTCGAACGTCCATTCTTCGCGCAACCGGCGCCAGGCAATGAACTGAAGGTGGTGAGCCCGAGACACGTCATCGTCCCAGCCGGCGTGCACACCTTCGATCTCGCGTTGCTCGGCCGGCGTGAGTGGATCGGCGAACCAGCCATTCGACAGCGGGTGCTGGCCCCGCAGGCTTTCGGCGAGATCGTAGAACGGCACGACATCGGCACAGCCGCGAGCCGCCAATGAACTCTTGATCGTCACGTAGGGCGAGGTCACGACGCTCACGGCGACGCGCGCTCCCGCGTCCGGAATCGGGTCGCCGCGTTCGAAGATGCCGGCTGGTTCACGTCCCACGGCGCGCAAAAACTCACGCGCGAGCTTGCCAAGGTTGCCGGCCCCGTAAAGGTATAACGGTCGCTCCGTTGGCGGCGGCGGCGCCAGCGATGGCGTCGTCGCGAATATGCTCATCGCCTCGTCCAGAGGCGGCAGCCGATTGAATGATCGTGCTCTGTGCATCGAGATGCTCTTTTAGCAGCGTTGCCTTGATGGCCGACGACGAGACCCCCTGGAAGCGGCGCGAGAAACAAACGCGGCCGCCCTTTTGTTTCATGTAGGCGATCTCGACGGCCTTGGTGTGCTCCCATTCATAGCTGAGCACGTAGACGTCGACCTGATAGCGCTTCAAAAGCTTCAGCGGCGAGAACTCGCGCGCCGGCACCACCTTGTCGACGTAACGGCAAGCCTCGATGATGGTGCGCTTGTGCGACCACGGCATCACCGGCTCGCGGCCCTTATAGTCGCGAATGAGCTCGTTGGTGTTCAACGCCACGATCAGATAGTCGCCTTGCGCCTTGGCGTACCTAAACGCCCTGATGTGCCCGTAATTCAGGATGTCGAAAGCGCCCTGCAGGAGCACGATCCGAGGCCGCGGTGTTGTCATGTTTGATCTCCAGTCCGAATCGCTCGGCAGCCTCGCGCCAGACCGGAAACTCGGCGATGATTTGCTCATAGCGCCGGTAGCTAGCGCTGCCGTCTCCCGCGAGTAGGTCGTCGCATCGCGCCAGGAAATAGTGCGCGAACGCTTGGCCGGGATGCCTCTCAACAAGTTCCTTGAAAGCGCGACGGGCAATCTCCAGATTGCCGATGCGCATGTTGCGGTTGTGCACGAAGTTCACGTCGAGATTGACGTTGAACACAAAGCTTTCGATTTCCGCGGGGTCGATGCCAGGAGCCCGAATGACGTATTTCGTCATGTCGATAGCGCCGATCGGCAGGTATTTTTCGTCGATCCAGCCGTTTGCTTTGCACTGGCGGAACAGTTCGCTGCCGCGCAGCGGTGTCGCATAGTTGAACGACGCCCAGTCGAGTCCCCAGTCCAGGATCGCGTCGCGCGTCTCTTCGCGCTCGGCGCGAGTCTCGCCCGGCAGCCCGATCACGAAAAATCCCTGGCAGTAGATGCCCGCCGCCTGCAAAAGCGCGATGGTCGGCTTGATGCGGTTATAGGCGATCGGCTTCTGGATAATATCTTTCAGCACCCGCTTCGACCCGTGCTCGATCGCAAGAAACAGGGTATCGACGCCGGCGGCCTTCATCACGGCCGCTATCTCTTCATCGATGTAAGAGAGCGTGACGCCGTTCGGCATTTCGACCCTGATATCGAGCGGTGCGAGTTTGGCGAAGAACTCTTTCGCCCGCGGCTTATTCATCAGAATTTGGTCGTCGTAGATGGTGAGCACACTCAGCCCATAGCGGTCTTTGAGGCCGGCAACATGCTCGATCGCGCGATCGACCGAGACATAGCGCATATTCGCCCCGTGGAACGACGGCTCGGCGCAAAACACGCATTTGAACGGGCAGCCACGCGACGTGACAATAAAGAATTGTTTGGACGAAGCATTGAATTTGGTGAATGGAGAAAACGCCTCCTTCATGCTGTAGGCCGGCACGTCGACTAGCGAGTAATCGACGTCAATGATGCGATCCAGGTCGTCGTATGCCGGCGCCGCCCGCAGCTTGGTTTTCGTCACCCACGGATCGCGCGTGAGCGCGGCTGCCAGGTCGTTGGCATCGACTAGATCTTTGAGCGCAACCTCGCCTTCGGAATAGCAGCACGCGTCAAGGTCGCAACCCGCGATCACTTCGGCATAGGCCGTCGTGACGGCGGCACCCCCGGCGACGATGCAAACATTTGGGTCATGCTCTCTCACGGCAGCCGCCATTGACTTCAGCCACGGGTATGACACGTCATACGACATCGAGAAGCCGACGATATCGGGCGTCATAGCCGCGAGCTTACGGGCGAGCAGTACCTCCGGCGGATTGTCGCTCGGCAGGTTCAGGTCGAGAATTTCGACTCGGCCAAGGGCTGCCGCAAATCGTTTGAGGTAAGAGGCGATGGTCAACACGCCGTAAGGAAACGCCAGATAAGTTCTGTGCGTTTTTTTGGATGCGTCGAGTTGCGGCGCCCCCAAGCTGGAGGGCAGCACGACAAGCAAGACTGATCTTACCTTGCTTGTAGATGTAGTCGTCCCTTGCAGGGCTGGCGGCACGAACAACTGCGAGGCAACGTCGCCGCGAGCGGCACCGTGTTGCTGTCCCCGCTCCCGAAGCGTATGGCCCTGTGCATGGGAATCGCTGCCACCAGATGCGCCAATCGTAGACGTGGCACTCTCCTTCGTGCTGTCCGCCCTAACTGTCAGGACGCACTGCGCGAGCCGGCGATGCAAAACCAGAACCACAACGAAAGTGGCTGCTGGACCTGCCCACCTTGCGCCGGCTACCTTCATCGGCCCTTATGGTTAATTTTGTCTAAAGTCGGAGAGTCGTTGGCAAGAAATCGGGACTGATTTTTAAATAACCTATGTTTGGTCTGAGCATCAGGGCACGCGCGCAAACCCCGTTCGCGACTGTAAGCGTTTACGCGCCATGCGGAGCCTGTTTTGGCCGGCCGGAGTGGGCGCGGATGGCTCATGGACCGCCAGCGGTGTCGCGCAACGCAGCGCAAACCCGTACCACGACACCATCCCACTGCCTGGCGGCATCTTGCCGAAACAGGCGAGCGCTCGGATACCAGGGGCTATCCTTGCGATCGAGCAGCCAGCGCCAGCAGGTGTTGTAGCGGTTGAGCAGCCAGAAAGGCTTGTTCAGCGCGCCGGCAAGGTGCGCCACCGCGGTATCGACGGCGATGACCAGATCCAGGTTGTCGATCAGCGCGGCAGTGTCCGAAAAATCTTGCAGGTCGCCGGTCCAATCCACGACCCGCTCGCGCCAGATGCTGTCGCGCAACTTGGCGGCGGCATCGTCGCCCTTCTGCAAACTGTAGAATTCGCAGCCCGGGACTTCCAGCAGCGGCGCAAGCTGCGCAAACTCCATGCTCCGCAGCGCGTCGATCCGGTTGCAGCCCGGCAATTCCTTTCTTGGATTGCCGGCCCAGACCAGGCCAATTCTCCGCTTCTCGTGCCCGGCAAAGCGATCGCGCCACGCGCGCGCCTTGTCGTCCGGCGTAGCCAGATAGGGCGTGCGCGCCGGTATCGTGTCAAGTTCAGTCCGCAGTGCCAGCGGCAGGCTGAGCAACGGGCAGTGCAGGTCAAAAACGGGCAGCGGTTCACCTCGGGATATCACCTCTGCCGCGCCCTCCAGCGAGCGCATTACGTGCTGCAGCGGCGGCTGCACCTCCAGAACGACGCGGGCGCCGCGTGCCGCGACCAGCGGGACGTAGCGGCAGAATTGCAACGTGTCGCCAAAGCCCTGTTCGGCGTGCAGCAGAATGGTCTTGCCCGCGAGTTCACTCGAGCCGAGCCACAGCGGCTGCGGAAAGCTGCGCCTTTCGTCCGCGAGCTGGTCGGTCTGCCACCGCCATTCGTGTTCTCGCCAGCCGCGTTCGTAGTCGCCAATGAGCAGGCGGCACAACGCCGCATTGTTGTGGGCGCTGGCAAAATCCGGTCGCGACGCCAGCGCCCGATCGTAGCTGGCCAGCGCCTCATTGCAGCGCATCAGGTCCTGCAGCGTAACGCCGCGATTGCAGTGCGCCTGGGCGTGATCCGGCTGCAGCGCGATGCAACGATCGCAGGCCGCGAGCGCTTCCTCGTAGCGCTTGAGCGCGTGCAGAGTTGCGCCACGATTGCAGTGCGCGTCGGCATAAGCGGGCCGCAGCGCCAGGGCCTGGTCAAAGCTCGCCAGCGCCTCGTCGAACCGCTGCAAACCATGCAGGGCGTTGCCGCGGTAGCAGAGCGCGTCGACGCAGTCCGGCGCTAGCGCCAGCGCCCGGCCGCAAGCCTCCAAAGCCTCGTTGTAGCGCCGCAGCGTCGTCAACGTGTTAGCGCGATTGGCGTACGCCTCGGCGTAGTCCGGCCGCAGCGCGAGGATCCGGTCGTAGGCCGCGAGTGCCTCGGCGTAACGCGTGAGCGCGTGCAGGGTCACGCCGCGATTGCAGTGCGCCTCGGCATATGCGGGCCGCAGCGCCAAGGCCCGGTCATAGCTCGCCAGCCCTTCGTCGAACCGCCGCAGAGCATGCAGGGCGCTCCCTCGATTGCAGTGCGCCTCGGCGAAGCCCGGCGCCAGCGCCAGCGCCCGGTCGCAGGCCGCGACCGCCTCATTGCAACGTCGCAACTCCCTCAGCGTGTTGCCCCGATTGGAGTGCGCTTCGGCGTAATCTGGCTGCAACGCGATGGTGCGATCGCAGGCCGCAAGCGCCTCGTCGTAGCGCTTGAGCGCATGCAGAGTCGCGCCGCGATTGCACTGCGCATCGGCATGAGCGGGCTGCAGCGCCAGCGCACGGTCGTAGGTTGCCAGGGCCTGGTCGAAGTGTCGTAGCGCCAGCAGCGCGTTGCCGCGATTATTCAGCGCCGCGGCATCATTGGGGTTTCGTTTCAGCGCGCGATCGATTTGAGCAACCGCTGCGGCCGGATCGCCGCGCTGAAAAAGAATAATGCCGAGGTGGTGCAGGCTGTCGAATTGATCGGGCTGAATGTCGAGCACTCGTTTGTAGACATTTTCCGCCTCGGCCAATCGGCCGGCCTGATGCAGGGCGACGGCGTCCGTCAGCAGCACCGCCATACGCGCCAATTCCGGCTCATGCCGCTGACGCAATCCCTTCGGCTCATCGCCAAATCGGATCTTGGAATTTTTCTTCATGCCTCAGCTGCCGTCAATTTATCGAAAACCGCGTCCGCACAGGCTGACGAGGTCGTTCGCACAAGATGATCGCGCAACGCGGCGCGAACGCGCAAACACAGTGTCCCACACGCACGTGGCGTCCTGCCGAAACCGCATCGTCGGATACCAAGGGCTGTCACGCGCGCGCCGCGGTTGGCGACGAGCCGTACGTAGCGACAGAACTGGATGATGTCGCCGAAACCTTGCTCGGTGTGAATTAAAACGGTCCGGCCGGCGATCTCTTCTCCTCCCGCCCACAGCGGTTGCGGGAAGTCCCGCCTGCCCTGCCCGAGTTCCTTGGTCCGCCACCGCCATTCGTGCTCGTCCCAGCCACGACGAAGATCGCCGATCAAGAGCCGGCACAGCGCTTCGCGTCGAGCCGAGCCCAGCGCCCGCGAAGGCCACCGCCTGATTGCCGGTAGACGGCGGCGGCCGATCAGCCGCTCACCGCCGACAGATAATTCACCAGACTGAGCTGCGCCAGCCGCGCCGTGACCGACATCGACGCCGACAGGCTGTTCTGCAACGTCAGGATATCCTCGCCGATTTGATTCTGGTTCACGCCGTCGATGTTCTGCAACATATCCTGCAATGTGGTCTGCGTTTGCGTATTCAGCGTGCCGGCATTGCTGACGGTGGTTTGCGCATTGGCGAGGTCGGCCTCGATATCGCTGATCTGCTGCGTGCCGGGTTGGCCGTCGAGGTTCGCAGCAACCTTCTGGCTCAGGGCCTGATAGTTGGTTTGTGCGTTCGGATCGGTTGCCGAATAGCTCGTTGCCGCGAGCACGGCGACGTTTTTGACCAAGGTCATGAGCGCCTGCTCGTTGGCGCGCATGCCGTAGTCGATCGTCATTGAAGGACCGACCTGAGCAGTCGCGGTCTGCCGCGCCGGCGTGGCGCCGTTCTCGCCGGTATACCAAAAAACGGTATTTGCCGTGGTCCCGTTCACCAGAGCGGTCGAGGTATTGGGCGGAGAGCCGTTGACGCGAAGTGGCGGGTCCGCGAAGAAATTGTTGGCGGCGGCCATCGCCGAGGCGGCCGGCAATGCGGTCTGGGTGAGGCCGGTAATGGCTGATGTCAGGGCCGCTTGCAAATTGGTCGCGGTATTCGCCGGCGTCGTGCCGATAGTGAACTGGTTCGCGCCCGGCGGCGAACTCGTTGTCGCCTGCAGCGAGATAGTCTGGGTCGAACCATCCGGAAGCGTAAGCTGAAACTGGATCGAGTCGCCGGGATTCGGGTTGGAACCGAGCGCGACCGAGATCGAGGTCGGCGAACCCGACGGCCCGGTGACCACTGCGCCGGTCAGACTGGAATCCACGCCAGTAAGCTGGAAGCCGAACGGCGTGCCGTCTTGAGCGACCGTTACCGTCGAACCCGAGCCGCCGCCCACGGTGACGCTCAAATGGCCCAGTCCAAGGGCACCGAGATCGGCCTGCTGGCGTTCCGTGATCACTTGGATCAGGCCGGCCTGGGCGCCGTTACCGTTGAGAAGATCCGAAGCGCTGACAACGGACTGCTGGTTCGGCCCGGCGCCTGAAAAAATGTAATTGCTGCCAACCTGGGTGTTTAGGAGCGCCAGAATATTGTCGAGTTGCGCCGCCGCGGTGGCCTGGGTCGTCGTCTGGCCGTTGCCGTCGAGCTGAAACGGACCTTCCTGATTGATGGCCTGTATCATCGAATTGCTGGCCGTGTCGAGCTGGCCGAGCACCGACTGCGCAACGCTCAGCGTGGTGCCGACTGTCGTCGCGGTGTTGCCGTAACCGGTGAGCGCCGAAAGCTGCGCGTTGAGCGCCACCGTGACGCCGGCTTGCGACTGCAGGCCCGAATAAGTCTGCGCCGCCTGCCCGCTCGCCAGTTCCTGACCCAGCGTGTTGAGCTGGTTCATCATATTGGTCTGAGCCGCCACGCTGGCGGCAGTGATCGATCCTGGTCCAGTGATGCTCATTACGATAGTGCCTGCATCAACGCCGCCATCATCTGCTGCACCGTCGACATCACCCGGGCGTTGGCGCTGTAGGCGTTTTGCAGCGCGATCAGGTTCGACATTTCGGTATCGATATTGACGCCGGATTGATCGTTGAACCGCTGCTGGAGGGCGGTAAGGACGGTGTCCTGACCTTGCTGCAAATTGGTCGCAGCATTCGCCGCCTGCGACTGCTGGCTGACGAAAGCACCCATGTATTGCGAAAGCGTGCCGCTGTAGGGCGTCGCGCTGGTGCCCAGCCCGGTTGCCGGCGAAAACGTCAGCACCGCATTGGATATCTGGTTGAGGAGGAAATTCGGCCGGGTCGGGTCCCCGGATGCGGTATTTGCCGCATAGGCGATCAAAGCCGACGGCGACGCCGCCAGCGCGGAATTGACCTGGATCGCTCCGGCAAGACCCGTGGTCTGCGAGCCGCCGGCGGTTATGGCGCCGGTAATCGGCTGGCCGTCGTCGGTAAACAGCGGTAGTTGCGGGTTACCGCTCTGCAAGGAGGTGACGGTCGAGGTCGCCGACAGCGAATTGACGACGTTGCCCGCGCCATTATTGAGCACCTGCAATACAGTGCCGGACGGATTGGAGAATTGCAGATTGGTGCCAAGCGCGGCATTGAGCTGCGACACCACCGAACCCATGCCGGCGGAGAGATTAACTCCCACCACGGGATTGGTCGCATTGGCCGGCTGCGCCGGCAGCGTGCCGCCGGCACCCAGCGCAACGATGGTGATGGTGTGGGAGTTATTCTGCGCATCGGTATACGTGAGCTGGACGGTGTTGCCGGCGGACAAGCTGCCGACATCGACGCCAAAGCCGGCTTGCGAACCGGCCGTCACGGCCGTGCCGGACGTCGCCTGGTTCGACAACGCCTGCGACATCTGATTGGCTAACTCGTCGAGCTGGGTCTGCGCCTGCGGCAGGATGCTGTCGCGCATCTGCAGGTAGGCGCCGATCTGGCCGGATTGAATGGCGTTGCTGGCGACCAAATCGGTGGTCACGCCGCCCGGCGATGTCAGGGTTATGGTGCCGACAGTGTCTTGACTGGGATTGGCGCTCCATTGCGACGTTGCCGTCAATGTTCCGACACCGTTGAATGACAATTGCCCAGCTTGGTTGTTGGCGACTAGTTGCTGGCCAGTCCCGGTGAAGACGGAAATTTGATTATTGGTCCCCTGCACCACGGTCACGTTCATCAGTTGCGACAGCTGCGTGATATCCTGGCCGCGCTGATCCTCGAGCGTCGCCGTGGAGCTATCCGGCGAAGCGGTGACGAGCTGCTGATTGATTTGGGCGATCTGCTGCAGGGCAGTATTGGCCGTTTGCACGTCGTTGGCGATGCCGGCTTCGGCCTGGCTGCGCAGCTGTTGGATGCCGGCGGTCATCGAATTGAGGTTTTGCGCCACACCTTGCGCGGCGCCAACGACCGCGCTCTGCGCCGAATACGAGCTCGGGCTGGTCGAGAGTGCCTGCAACGCGCTGGTAAAATTGTTGAAGATCGCGTCGAACGAGGTCGACGATCCCGGCGTGCCGTAAATCTGCTGCAGTTGCTGATAGAGCTGCGAGGTCGTGTCGGCATACGAGCCGCCCGACGTTTCGGTCCACAACTGGCTTTGCAGCAAGGTATTGAGATTGCGATTGACGCCGGTAACGTCGACGCCCGCTCCGGTTTGGCCGGTAACCCCAACCTCAACCTGATTGACGCTCTCGTCGACGTAGCCCGGCGTATTGGCGTTCGCCACGTTGCCGGAGACAACCGCCAGCGCCTGTTGGGTGACGTTGACGCCCGCCACCGCGGCGGAAAGCGCCTGGTTGATGCTCATGGCGATGGCCGAGCGATCTCACCGAGTGAAATCATTGGATCACTTGCAGCAAGCTCTGGATCATCTGGTTCGCGGTCGTCATGACGCGGGCATTGGCCGAATAAGCCTGCTGCGCCACGATCAGATTGCTGAACTGCGTCGAGATATCGACGTTGGAGGATTCCAGCGAACTGCCGTCGATCTTGCCGGTGGCGCCGTAGATCGGCGGCCCGGAATCGGCGGTGGCAGCGTAAGCTCCGCCGTTGAGCGCCTGGAGCGAATCCTCGCCGTTGAACGTCGCAAGCGTGATCTGTGCCAACGGGATGGTTTGGCCGTTGGTGAAAGTGCCGACCACGCGATTCTCACTATCAACCGCGACCGACTGCAATTGTCCGGCGGCAAAACCGTTTTGCTGAAGCTGGGTGACCTGCGCAGTGCCGCTGGTGTTGGCAAACTGCGTCAAGCCGTTGCTGCCGAAATTGATCTCGACGTTGTTCAGCGTGTCGCCGTTGACGGTCAAGGCCGGTATATTGAACGCGCTTGACGTCGGCTGGACGAGTTGTCCGCTGGAATTAAAGATGAAGTTCTGGCCGGCGTTCTGCCAGGCGGCTTGCGTGCCGGTTGCACTCGAATTGGTCTGATAGAACAAATTCCAAGTGCTGTCGCCGGAACCGCTGCCGACTTGCGCCCAGCGGTATTGAATATTGAGGGGGTTGCCCTCGCTGTCGTAGGCGGTGATCGAACCGCCGGCGATCGATTGGTTGGTGAAGGTAGTCAGATCGCTACCAATGACGGTGCCGTTGCCCGGCGCGACGGATGGCGTTTGGATACCAAAGATCGACGGCGACGCAGTGCCCCCAACCGTGAGCGTCGCCGTGGGATCGGCCGCCAAAAGATTGATATTGCCGTCGGTGGTGTTCACGGAACCGATCACGCCGGTTAGATTCTGCACGGCAGTCTGCAATTGGCTCATTGTCTCGACATCACCGGCGCCGGTGCCGAAGGTGATGACCTGCGGTACACCACCACCGACTGAAACGGTCAGTGTTTTTCCGGTCAATCCCTGGGTCAGCAGGTTGGTCGGCGGAAACGTGTGGTTCGCGGCACCAAAACCCAGATCGGAGGCGTCGTTGGCGCCGCTGCCGCTGACCGAGATCGTGGCTGTGTCATTGTTGCCGGTCAGTACGATATTGCCGCCGGTGAGCGCGGCAGTCACCGCCGCGTTGCCGGCGCCGCCGGAGTTGATAGCGTTGATCAGATCGCCCACGGTGCTGGTATTGGTGACAGCATAAACCGTCGTGTTGGTGCCATCGCCAATCGAAACGGTGTCAGTGGCGGTAAGCCCCAGCGAGGTCAGCGTGGTCGCGTCGGTGAGACTGCCGACCGTACCGGTCCCGGTCGCCGCGGCGTCGGGCAACAGCGTGGCGCCGGTGCCAATAATCTCCGATCCAGCGATCGGATTGTTGGCAAAATCGCTGGGATTGACCGCGCCGGAAGAGGGCGCGCTCGGCAGGTTGGCTTCGTAGGTGATCGCAGTGGTCTCTTGCGCCGGGATGAAGTTGTTCTGGAATTGCAAAACCTGCGGAACGCTGCCTTCGGGATTCCCAGTCGTGGCATTGACCGGAATGCCCATGAGATAATAACCGGCGGCATTGACCAGGTTGCCGTTATCGTTGAGTTGAAAATTGCCGGCACGGGTGAAATCGGTGACGCCCGAAAAAACCGGCTGATTGTCGGTAAAGCCCGTCGGTTGCGCGACCACGAACCAGCCGTCGCCGTTGATCGCCATATCCGTCGAGACTTGGGTCGAGTTGATGGTGCCTTGCACCGTGTTGGTCGCCACCGAGTTGGCGATGACGCCGTCCGCGGTCTGCTGGTTTTGCGAGGCCTGGGACACCAGATCCTGAAAGCTGGTGTCGGTCTCTTTGTAACCGGTGGTCTGCGAGTTTGCGATGTTGCCGGAAATGTTCTGCAGTGCGAATGATTGCGCCTGTAGACCAGCCACTGCGGTGGTCAACGCATCGAAGATACCCATGACCTGTCTCCAACTCGATCTCAACGCGACAGCGGCGGACAGCCGCACTCGCAGCCGAAGACAGCAAACGGCGTGCCATCAAATTATGGCATGATATCAATATCTTATGATCGACGCCCGATTCCTCCTGGGGCCGGATATGCCGGCTGGCGGGCAAAATTTGCCGAGATCGCCCGAGCTTATGTGCCAAGTGGGGAATGTCTAGTTAGCGCCAAGTTCGACGTGATCTAATTTCACCGGTATTAAACGAATGGAATATTCATGCGTTTCGAAGGCACCAGCGCCTATGTCGCCACGGACGACCTCAAAGTCGCAGTCAACGCCGCGATCGCCTTGGAGCGGCCGCTCCTGGTCAAGGGCGAACCCGGCACCGGCAAGACCGTGCTGGCGATCGAGATCGCCAAGGCGCTCGCCGCCCCGTTGATCGAATGGCACGTCAAATCGACCACCAAGGCGTTGCAGGGGCTTTATGAATACGACGCGGTGACGCGGCTGCGCGACAGCCAATTGGGCGATGCCCGCGTCAAGGACATCCGCAACTACATCAAGCGCGGCAAGCTCTGGGAGGCATTCGTTGCCGACGAGCGTCCCGTTCTCCTGATCGACGAGATCGACAAGGCCGATATCGAATTCCCTAACGACCTGCTGCAAGAGCTCGATCGCATGGAATTCTTCGTCTACGAAACCGGCGAAACAATCCATGCCCGCCGTCGCCCGATCGTCGTCATCACCTCGAACAATGAGAAGGAGCTGCCGGACGCATTTTTACGCCGCTGCTTCTTCCACTACATCCGCTTTCCCGACCCCGACACCATGCGCGCGATCGTCGAGGTGCACTTCCCCGGCATCAAGCATCGCCTGGTCGCCGAATCGCTAAAACTGTTCTACGAGATCCGCGACGTGCCCGGCATGAAGAAGAAGCCGTCGACGTCCGAACTGCTCGACTGGCTGAAGCTCCTGATGGTCGAGGATATTTCCGTCGAGACGCTGCGCGAGCGCGATCCGAAACGGCTCATTCCGCCGTTGCACGGCGCGCTGATCAAGAATGAGCAGGACGTGCACCTGTTCGAGCGGCTCGCCTTTATGACTCGGCGCGACGGACGCTGACCCTCACCACAATGGGTGCATGTTGAACGAATAAGTGGCGCCGAGGCCATAGGTGAGCTGGTTCGGCGAGCCGCGCTGTGTCACCAGCGGCGAATCGGCGGCCGAGCCCGTCAGCCGCTGATATTCAACGAAGGCGTGGGCGGTCCATGTCGGGTTGAACGTGTACTGCACCTGCGTTCCCGCGCCGTAGGAATAGACGCCGCCGCCGGCATTGTAGGCAGACAACTTTCCGAGCCCAGGCTGTAGACTATCCGCAGCGATGGCCTGCGCCGCCGTGATGCTGAAATAGGGTGACGTCGCCGCAGCCGTTTGCAACGTCATCCGCGGTCCCCCTGAGATCGTCCATTGCCCGATCGGCACGACGGCATCCAGGAATATGTCACCGGTCACGCCGGTTTCGCCGCCGACGCCTTGACGGACCTCGCCGCGCAGCCGCAGCCACGATACCGGCCAGAAATTGGCAAACAGGCCCAATTGCGCCGCATAGTCGACGTCCGCCAAGCCGTTCAACTCCGCGTAAGAAGAGGCCTCGCGTTGGTTGATAAATTGCAGGGCCGGACCGAGCTGGAACGCACCGAGGTTGATAACATTGAAGCCGAAACTATCGCGAGGTCCGAAGAAGTCCGGCGGCGTGCCCTCCTTGCGAATGCTAAACAGCGGCAGCGCTGACCAGCCGAGCTTTTTGTCGGAAGCGCCAGGAAATTCGGGGATAATTCGGCCCTCGATTCCTATGGTGACGATCCAGTCCGGAATGGCAGGTGCATAGGCTGCCGGTGCTGTCGGTGGCGGTGGTGCCTGTTGCGGCAGATCCGCGGCCGCGGCGACGCTAGGTATGCCAACGACACACAGTGCAAGCACAAGGCGCCGAACGACAAATGCCATAAACTCACCCCGTCCGATTTCCCCAGGTCCGCATCCATCATATCGCAAACGGAGTGACGGCGCGAAGGCGGGAGTTGCCGAATGGTGAATTTGTGGCGAACCTGTTGCCGATTTGTCCCGCAGCGGCCTCTTTAGGGCTTGGCGCCCTCATCGACGCCTTGGCTGGCTTCGCCCCCCGCTCTGCCTTTCGCGCGGCCGCGGCGCTTCTTTCGCACTCTCTGGATCGCGGCAGGCTGTTGCAACGGCGGAGCCAAATCCGTTGCGGGAAACGCGGCCGTTTCCAACACCTCCGTCTCCTGCGCCAGCGCCGGCGCCTCCACTGCAACCTGTCGCGCCGCTTGTGCCGTTTCGACGTCACGCACCTGACGGTGGGCAAGTTCGCGCGCCTTGGCACGGCGCTCTTCGATGCGATCGCGCAGCCGCTTGATCCAAACGCGCGCCTGCGCCGCCGCCCGGCCGAAGGCGCCGCCCGCCCAAACCAACTCAAACGGCGTGAATTGCCGCCAGGTCGCGTCGCCTTCGACGATCGCGCGGGCAACGATGTTGCCGGCCATCGCCGTGGTGTTCAGCCCATGGCCGCCGAAGCCGCTGGCGAGCCAAACGCCCGGCCCAAGCTCGCCGATCTGCGGCATTCGGTGCATCGTAATGCCCAGGGTGCCGGCCCAGGCATATTCGGCCGTGACGTCGCCGAGCTGCGGGTAGGTTTTCTTGATGTCGGCGGTCAGCGCGCCGACATAGCGACGCGGATCCCTCGGCCGCGCGGTCGCGCGGCCCGACAGCATCAGACGATCGCCGCCGACGATGCGGTAGTGATTGTCGGCGAGGTCGGAATCGCTGACGCCGCCGCGATAGCCGACCACTTCGGCAAGGCGCTCGCCGAGCGGCGCTGTCGCGATGACATAGGTCGTCATCGGCAACAGCGTGGCGGCAAGGCGCGGCATCAGCCCTCCAAGCTCCACATTGCCGCAAAGCACGACGTGGTCGGCGCGCAACCTCGCGCCGGGCGTGACGATGCGCTTGCGCACGCCGGTCGGGTCGATCGACAAAGCTGGCGTATGCTCGAAGATGCGCGCGCCATCGCGTTCGGCGGCGGCCGCAAGCGCGAGCGCATAATTGAGCGGATGGATGGTGATCGCCTGCAGATAATTGATGGCGTAGAAGTAGCGTTCGCTGCGCAGCACCGTGCGCAACCGCTCGGTGGACCACCCCTCGATCTCACAGCCGAGTTCGCCGAGCACGCCGACGTAGCTTACGAATTCATCGTTGTTGTCTTTTTTGGAAACATAGAGCCAGCCGTTCTGCGGGTCGATCCCGGGTGCGTTTTCGGCACGGATCGTGGCGCGCACATAATCAAGACCCGCCTGCGCCAGCGACCACACATCCTTGGCACGTTCGAAACCCACCCGGGCAACCAGCTTGTCAGCGTCGGCGCCGAAACCCGGCAGCACGAAACCGGTATTGCGGCCCGACGCGCTCTGCGCCAGCCGTCCCGCCTCCAGCAGCACGACCGAATAGCCGCGACGCGCCACTTCCCGCGCCGTGGTCAGCCCCGCGAGACCGCCGCCGATCACGCAAACGTCGACATCGAGGTCGAGCGACAAGGACGGCCGCGGCGGCGCTTGCACCATGGTCGCGGCGTACCAGCTGTCGCCATAGGCTTCGGTATCGGGTTCGCTCATGACGACGCTTTACGACGCTGTTCCGGCGGCATGCCGTTGCAATGTAGGGAGTTCATCCGCGCGGCACTAGACAGCTGAAGCCCGGAAAGCGACATTACGAGGATGCGCCGTCTGATGCTGCTCCGTCATGCCAAAACCGAGCGCGCCGCACCGGGTGAGCGCGATCGCGACCGTAAACTCATGAAACGCGGTTGCTCCGACGCGCCGCTCATTGGCGCCTATATGGCGCATCATGGGCTCGTTCCCGATCTCGCGCTCATCTCTCCGGCAAAACGCGCCCAGGAGACCTGGGCGCTGGTCGCCGCGGCCTTCGCCAAGGCGCCGCGAGCGGTCGGCGACGAGCGCCTCTACAATGCCAACCCCGAAGCGTTGCTCAAAGCCATCGGCGACACGCGCAAGGCGCATACACTGGTCGTCGTCGGCCATAACCCGGGACTCCACGATCTTGCGCTGCAGTTGATTGCCGCTGGCGACGTGGACCTGCGCGAACAACTCAACGAAAAACTTCCGACTTCGGGCCTCGTGGTGATCGATCTGCCGGTCGACGACTGGACGCTTTTGCACCCCCATTCCGGCCGGCTGGAGCGTTTCGTCAGCCCGCGCCTGATCGCCACCGCGACGGAATGAGATTCGGCACACACATGAATTTTGTATGCGCTTCGCCCTGGCCGCAGGTTCAATGGTGGAGACTTGTGTACCGGACTTGCAAACGGTTCGGCGACCTAGTGAAGCGTGAGGGCCCAACTGACGCATTGCGCCATTCGATATGCCAATAGCGCCATCGAAGGTACTCGCATTCCTTTTTCCTAGCCCTCCGGCGACCGCGGCGGACGAGCTGCGTTCGCAAGCGACCGGCCGGGCGGTCGAAGCTGCGACACTCGATGAACCGACCCCAGCATTATCGGGGTTCGGCTATCTGCTGCTGCTTTCGGTAATATTTGTAACCTCGCTGATCACGATCGAATTCGCGCGGCATTCCAATCTCGTTGCAACGATTTGGCCGTCGAATGCAATTATCTTGACTGCCTTGGTGCGTTACGCCCGCGGCCCATTGCTCTATCCGTTGCTTCTCGCCGGCGGCGCCGCGGCAAGCGCCCTCGCCGGTTTAGCCGCCGGAAACAGCCCGATTTTTTGCGTCGCCTTGTTTGCGGCGAACATTGTCGAGGTCGTCACTGCACTGGTTTTGCTGAAGCTGCTCCGGGTCGAGGTGTCCAATCTCACCTCCCTGAGGAACCTGCTTGTTTTCATCGCCATTGGCGGCATTGCACCGATCGGAAGCACGATCATTGCGACGACGGGATTTCATGAGGCGCTTGAAATTCCCTGGGCCGCCGTGGCGCGGAACTGGTATTCGGGGCACGCGCTCGGCATGATTATCGTCGTGCCCTTCCTAATCAGCGCCACGTCGAAAGAGCGGCATGCTTGGCGCATAGGAGAGCGAACTTCGGAAGCAGCGACAATATTGGCGATCTTCATCGCGATCGGCTTCTGTGTGATCTTTTTCCGACCATTTGTGTTTTTGCTTGCGCCGGCAATCCTGTTAGCCACCCTGCGGTTTGGCATCATCGGCGCCACGACATCGACCTTCCTGGTCGCGATCATCGCGAGCCTATATGCGGTCCTGGGGATCGGTCATCCCATGATTGCGAATGCCGACATCTCCACGCGCATCTTTACCTTGCAAATGTTCCTGGCGATCACCTCATTCTGGTCCCTCCCCACCGCCGCACTACTGACCGAGCGTGATCGTCTGTTGGGCGACCTGTCGCGCGCCAATGCGCAACTGGCGGCGGACAGCGAGAGTAAATCGCACCTGGTGGTTGGCTTGCGCCGGCATCTGTCGATGGCGGAGGAAAACGAGCGGTTGCGCCTGTCGCACGAGCTGCACGATCAAGCCGGCCAAAGCCTGATTGCCGCCATTCTTGAACTCAACGAGATCGATGCGTCGACCTCCGGCACGGTCCGCGAACGCCTGCATCTGGTGCGCAAGAGAATGGAGGAGATGGGCAAGACGCTGCACCGGATCGCCTGGGAGTTGCGGCCGCCCTCGATCGACGAGCTCGGCTTGCGCAAGGCGCTGGCAAGCTACATCGCCGAATGGAGCGAACAGTGCGGCACCGAGGTTGATTTCCATTGCGACGATCCAAGCCTCGATAAGGTGCCGGATGAAATCGCCACCGCGGTATATCGTGTCGTGCAAGAGGGTCTTACCAACATCGTCAAGCACGCCCAGCGGCCATCCGCCGTGAGCGTCATCATCCGGCGGACGGACGCAACGCTGCAAGTAATCATCGAAGACAACGGTTGCGGATTTGACCTGGGCGCGCGGGCCGGCAAAGCCAGCGATCATCGTGGACTTGGGCTTGAAGGCATGCGCGAACGGCTAGCGCTCATTGACGGCACGCTCGACGTGGAATCCGCTCTTGGCGCCGGCACCACGATCTTCGCCCGCATCACGCTCGACGGCTAGAGGTCGGCGGCATGAGCAAAACCCGGATCGTGCTGGCCGACGACCACCCCATCGTTCTCGACGGGCTGCGCAATCTCATCCGCGCGGAGGATGACTTCGAACTGGTCGGCGAAGCGGGCAGCGGATTGGCTGCGTTGAAGGTCATCTGTGAGACCCGTCCCGATGTCGCCGTACTCGATATTTCGATGCCGGAGCTCAACGGCATCGTCTTGAGCCGGCGTCTTGTCGGCGAAATTCCCGAGTTGAGCGTGCTGATGCTGACGCTCCACGAAGACCGGGCCTACCTCAATCAGGCGCTGGAGGCCGGAGTTCGCGGCTATGTTTTGAAGCGGTCGGCCGTGGAAAACCTCGTGCACGCCATCCGCGCCGTTGTGGTCGGCGGGATATATGTCGATCCGGCGATATCCGGACGCGTCGGCGAGGGCAAGCACGGTCGCAGCAAGCCGTCGCCTCACGGTACCGCTCAGGCGCTGACCGACCGCGAGACCGCGGTTTTGAAAATGGCGGGGTTGGGCTTGACCAACAAGGAGATCGCGTCGCGGCTCGACGTCGGCGTGAAGTCCGTCGAGACTTACAAGGCCCGCGGCCTTGAGAAGCTCGGCCTGAAAACCCGTGCGGAATTAGTGCGCTACGCCTCGACCCAAGGCTGGCTCGATCTTTAGCAGGCCGCCGCATGCGGCTGCGTCGCGCCGGCAGCGCTCTTAGCGTGAACGATCGGTTAAGACGTCAGGCAATTTCTGACAGCAGTTCTGCGTATTCTCAATCCGATGGAACCCGATTTGCGGTATGAAATCCCTCGTGGGGCCGATCAACACGTCGGAAGTCCGACTGGCTGCCGGCGTTTGGTATCAGGGGGACGGTCGATGTCGAAAGCGGTCAACGCGATCGGAGATGACAGCGCGCCGCTAATGCAGGCCGCCGACAATGACGTTCTGCGTTTTCTCTCGCGCACGCTGCAGGCACATTTCCTCGATGCAACGCCGCAAGACGTTTTGACGAAGCTGCAAAACCTCATGCTTGCCCTCGAACAACAGGAGAGCACGCTCTCCAGCTGGCCGGATTCACCGAGCAAAAGCCGCATCTGTACCGCGCTGGCGACGGCGAGGAGCGCGGTTTCGCGGATCGTCGAGGACCTCAGCACCGCGGCAGCAGGATCATCGCGTGGCCAACGCCCTGTGAGGCGGCCCTAACCCGCCGGTATTCAAGCCATGCCGCTGTCCGTCACTCGCTCGTCGTTTCCGCTGGATTTCTCCCGGACGAGCTTTCTGATCGTGGACGACCAGCCGTTTTCACGGCGGCTGGTCCACTCGATGCTGCTCGGATTTGGCAGCCGCGAGGTTTACGAGTCGACCAACGGCGTCGAAGCGTTCGAGCTCGCGCGCAATATGATGCCAAACATCATCATCACCGATCTGGTCATGCCCATCTTCGACGGGCTTCGCTTCATCAAAATGGTGAAGGACGCGCAATCGCCCACCCACAAAACGCCCATCATGGTATTGTCGGGATATTTGACCAAAGCCGCGGCCCTGATGGTGAGAGGCTCGGGCGCGGACGAATTGTTGGTCAAACCGGTTTCGCCGAAGTCGCTCTATGAGCACATCGTCCGCATCGCGCAAAATGATGCTACGAGTCAGCAGTTAACGCTGCTGCACAACCGCAAACGCCACGCCGAACAGCCACACGAAGAAGTCAGCGGCGTCGCCCTCATCTGACTTTTTCCGGCCCTGATATCACGCCGCCGTGGTGTCATAACCGTCGCGCCAGCCGGCCGCGTTTGGCAACTTATGCCGCCGGACGCTTGATCTTTCCGATATCGAGAAATTTCATCACCGCCTTCTCGTAATACGGCTCCGTCGTGCCGGCGCGGACCTTGTGCAAGAAATACTTCTCGAACGCGACCTTGGCGACATGGACCCAGCGTCCGCTCGAAGCCCAATTGACGTTGCGCGGCGGATTTTGCGGCATGGCCACGAAAGCGACGCCGGAATCTCCGAAATCCGCAAGACAGATGGCGTTCCATGTGGCTTCGTGCGTCGCCGGCTTGCCGCGAACGAGCTCGCCGATATTGAGCGCCGTCGCGGTCACCATGGATTCGATCATGAAGCCGGTCTTCGGCACGCCGACCGGGAGCGGCGTCGCTTCAATCGGCGCGATAGCGATGCACACGCCGATGCCGAATACGTTGACGAATTTTGGATTGCGCTGATGCTTATCGACGATGACGAAGCCGCGTGGATTGACCAAGCCGTCGATGCCGCGCAGGGCGGCAATGCCGCGGAAAGCCGGCAGCATCATCGAGAACTGAAACGGCAGCTCATGTGCCTTCTTCGGCTTGCCGTCGTCATCGACCTCGGTAACGTGAAATTTGCCCGCTTCGACCTTGTCGACCTTGGCGTTGGTGATCCATTTGATGTGGTGCTGGCGCATCGCGGATTCGAGCATGCCTTTGGTGTCGCCGACGCCGCCGACGCCAAGGTGGCCGATATAAGGTTCCGCCGTGACAAAGGTCATCGGCACTTTATCCCGGATGCGGCGCTTGCGTAGATCGGCATCCATGATCATGGCGAATTCGTAAGCCGGCCCATAGCAGGAGGCGCCCTGCACGGCGCCGACGACGATCGGACCCGGATTTTTGCAGAATTCTTCCCAGCGCTTATTGGCCGCCGACGCATGATCGACGTCGCAGATCGAGACGGTGTTGTGTTCGGGGCCAAGCCCCTCGACCTCGTCGAACGCAAGCTCCGGGCCGGTGGCGACGACCAGATAGTCGTAGCTCAGAGACGCGCCGTCGCCGAGTTCGACGCGATTGTCCTCTGGATGAACGCGTTTGGCGCCGGCGGCGCTGAATTCGATGCCATGCTTCGGCAGCACCGTGGCCAGATCAATGGTAATATCGCTCTTCGACCGCCAGTTCACCGCCACCCATGGGTTTGATGGCGTGAACTGGAAGAACGGCTTGTTGGAAACGAGAGTGACGCGATCCTCCTTACGGACCAATTGTTTGAGCTCGTAGGCGCACGAGACGCCGCCGATGCCGCCGCCGAGCACAACGATCTGAGCCATTTTTTCCTCCTGAAACATTCATTCTAAGGACCTCTTTAGCGAGGCCTCTTCGCCTTCTCACGCCAACCGAGCACCCGAAGCGGACAGCGGCATTGATCCAGCACACTTGCCCTTACGCCGGCGCTCGACCGTCGACCGCCCTGTCAGGATTCGGCAGGCGGACTGTCGAAGGCAGGACCTGCCCGCAGACCCAGCTTGCGAAACACCGTGGCGGCCGGACAGAAGCCGGTAAAGGCCGCTTGGATCATGTTGAGACCGACAAAGGCCGCAAGCAGCAGCCAATACGGGCTGACCAACCAAGTCAGCGCAAGACTGATGAGCAAAACGCTGCCGGCAAAGACGAGCACCGCGCGATCGACATTCACGGGGACCTCCTGTTGGCCTCGGTGGGTTGGGATCAAGATCGCTCCTCACCCCTCCAGCCATTGACTATATATTTGAGTATACGTATATACGCAACTATGAAAATACAAATAGCTGACATGCTGGCCGCAGCGGATGAAGCAAGCGCAATTTTGAAGGCGCTGGCCAACCGCCACCGGCTGCTCATCATCTGCCAGCTGATCGAGCGCGAACGCTCGGTGGGCGAACTCGCCGCACTGCTGCAAATCCGCGATTCGACCGTGTCGCAGCATCTGGCGCTGCTGCGCAAGGACGGCTTCGTTACCGCACGGCGCGACGGGCAGACCATCTGGTATTCGATCGGCAGCCCACAGGCAGGCGAGATTGTCCGCACGCTTTACCGAGTCTATTGCGCGCCGACCGCGGCGTGTGCCGCAAAACCCAAGCGGCAAACCGCTCCGGCGCGGCGGCGTCGCCTTGCGCCAGATCAATGACGGCAGCCGTGAGCCCGGTACCACGAGCCGCAATGGCAAGGTTTCGCATAACGATGCGAAGTGTCTCCATCCGCCCCGCCATCATGGCGGCGGCCGTGCTGATGTCGCTCGCTCAGCACGCGCTGGCCCAGGAAAGTTTTGTCGTGGCACCGCAAACGGTCGCCGACGAGAAGGCCGTGTTTGCCACGGTCGAGAGTGCCAATATCGAGCCGGCGCGGGCCCGAATCGGCGGTACCGTGGTGGATCTTGCGGTGCAGCGCGGCGATCACGTCGCGCAGGACCAGGTTGTCGCCACCGTCGCTGACGAAAAACTTGCGCTGCAGATGAAGGCGCTTGACGCACAGATCGCCGGCTTGCAGGCCGAGTTCGCCAAAGCCAAGACCGATCTCGACCGGGCGCAGGAACTGTTTGCGCACGGCACGGCCGCGAAAGCCACGTTGGACGCCGCGCAAACCGCGTTCGACGTCGCCTCCAATTCGCTGAAATCGCGCACGGCCGAGCGCTCGGTGATCGAACAGCAGGTTACCGAAGGCAAAATCCTGGCGCCGACCGCGGGCCGGGTGCTGACGGTGCCGGTGACTACGGGCACGGTGATGTTGGCGGGAGAACCCGTCGCCACCATTGCCGAGCAGAATTTTGTGCTGAGGCTACGCGTTCCGGAGCGCCATGCCCGGTTCCTCAAGGCCGGCGATCCGGTGCGGATCGACGGCGAGGACCTTGGCAAAAGCGGCATACAGTTTGGCACGATCAATCTCGTCTATCCGCAGATCGAAGACGGCCGCGTGATCGCCGATGCGAAAGTGGCGGATCTTGGCGATTATTTCGTCGGCCAACGCATCCGCGTCTGGGTCTCGGCCGGTGACCGCACCAGCATCATCGTGCCCGGCTCGTTCATCGTTACCCGGTTTGGCATCGATTATGCGCGCGTTCGCACGGACGCCAATACGGTCATCGACGTGCCAGTGCAGCGTGGGCGGCAACTGCCGCGGCCGGACATGCCGGATGCGCTCGAAATCCTCTCCGGCCTCAAAGCGGGCGACGTGCTGGTGCGGCCGTGAATCTTGGATTGTCGGGGCGCCTCACTCAGGCGACGATCCGCTCGCCGCTGACGCCATTGTTCCTGCTCGCGGCGCTCGCCATCGGCTTGGTCGCGCTCCTCACCATCCCGCGCGAGGAGGAGCCGCAGATCAGCGTGCCGATGGTCGATATCCGCGTCATTGCCGATGGGCTGAAGGCCCCCGATGCCGCCGAACTGGTAACCAAGCCGCTCGAAGCCATCGTCAAAGGCATCGACGGCGTCGAGCACGTCTACAGCCAAACCGTGGATGACCGCGTCATGGTCACGGCGCGTTTTCTGGTCGGCACCAATGCTGACGACGCGATCTTGCGCGTGCATGAAAAGATCCGCGCCAATCTCGATAGAATTCCGGTTGGCATTCCCGAGCCGCTGATTGTCGGCCGCGGCATCAATGATGTCGCCGTCGTGGTGCTCACGCTATCGCCCAAGCCGGAAGCCGCGGCGCGATGGACCGACAAGGACCTCTACGAGCTCGGTGAAAAGCTGCAGACCGAACTGGTCAAGACCGACAATATTGGGCTGACCTACATTTCCGGCGGCAATCCGCAGCAGATCCGGGTCGAGCCTGATCCGGAAAAGCTCGCGCTCTACGGCGTGACCCTACAGCAGCTTGTCGACAAGGTGCGCGGCGCTAACCGCTCGTTCCAGTCCGGCAGCGTGCGCGACAACGACACTATGCGTAATGTTGCCGGCGGCCAAACGCTGACCGGCATTCCCGACATTGGGCTCCTCCTCGTCACAACGCGCGACAACCGTCCGGTCTATGTGCGCGATGTCGCCTCCGTCGTTATCGGTCTGAGCCCGCAGGAACACCGCGCCTGGATGGAGACGCCAGCGCAAGGCGGCCGCTGGAATCGCGTGCCGGCGGTCAGCGTCGCTTTTGCCAAGCGCGCCGGCGCCAACGCCGTCGTGGTGGCGGAGGATCTGCTCGCGCGATTGCAAAGCGTCGAGGGCCGGCTAGTGCCCGCCGATGTCAATGTCACCGTGACTCGCGACTACGGCGAGACGGCCAACGACAAAGCAAACGAGCTTCTCTTCCACCTCGCCTTGGCGACGGTATCGATCGTGGTGCTCATTGCCTTTGCCATCGGCTGGCGCGAGGCGCTGGTCACGCTCGTCGTCATTCCCACGACCATCCTGCTCACGCTGTTCGCTGCCAAGGTGATGGGCTACACCATCAACCGCGTCAGCCTGTTCGCGCTGATTTTTTCCATCGGCATCCTGGTCGACGACGCCATCGTCGTGGTGGAGAACATCGCCCGGCATTGGGCGATGAAGGACGGCCGCCCGCGCATGATCGCCGCCGTCGAGGCGGTGGCCGAGGTCGGCAATCCGACCGTGGTCGCAACCTTGACCGTTGTGGCGGCTCTGTTGCCGATGCTGTTCGTCTCCGGCCTGATGGGGCCGTACATGGCGCCGATACCGGCCAATGCATCGGCGGCAATGCTGTTCTCGTTTTTCGTCGCCATGGTGATTGCGCCATGGCTGATGCTGCGGCTGCATCCGAGGCGTTCGCCGCACGAGCACCAGGCCGCCGATAGCGCGGGTGAGAATGGCGAAGGTGTTCTGGGCCGACTTTACCGCCGCTTCGCCACCCCCGTGGTGCGCTCGCGCCGCTCGGCGTGGACGTTCCTGATCGGCGTTGGCGTGGCGACAATTCTCGTCTGCCTGTTGTTCGTGACCAAGAGCGTCACGGTCAAGCTTCTGCCGTTCGACAACAAGTCGGAAATGTCCGTGGTCGTCGATCTGCCGCATGGTGCCACGCTGGAAGACACCGAGCGCACGTTGTTCTCGATCGCCGACGTGGCGCGGGGCCTGCCGGAAATCCGTTCGATCGAAACCTATGCCGGCACCCCGGCGCCGTTCAACTTCAACGGTCTGGTCCGTCATTATTACATTCGCGAAGCGCCGGAGCTCGGCGAACTGCATCTCAATCTGGCGCCGAGCGCCGAGCGCAAGCGCACCAGCCATGCCACCGCGCTCGATCTGCGGGAGCGCATGAAGTCGCTCACCTTGCCGTCCGGCAGCGTCGCGCGCGTGGTAGAAGTGCCGCCCGGCCCCCCGGTGCTGGCCACGCTTCTTGCCGAGGTCTACGGGCCGGACTCGACGACCCGCCGCGCCGTCGCCGCCGAACTGAAAAAAATCTTCGCATCGGTTCCTTATATCGTCGATGTTGACGACTCGATCGGGGCGCCGCAGCCGCGGCTTCGCATTTCGATCGATCAAGACCGGCTGGAATTCTTCGGCGTCGAACAGCGCGACGTCTACGACACGATCCAGGCGCTGTTCGGCGGCACAAGGGTTGGCTATTCGCACCGCGGCGAAGACCGCGATCCGATCGAAATCGTTGTCCGCCTGCCCAAGCGCGACCTGTCGTGGAGCGAGCTTCTGGCCTCGACGCCGGTGCCGGCGAACAGCGTGCCGGGCAACAAGACCGTCGTCGAGCTCGGCGACGTCGTGCGTGTGACCGACGAGTTGGGTTCACCCACCATCTTTCGCCGCGACGGACGCTTTGCCGACATGATCATGGCGGAGCTGGCGGGCGCCTATGAAGCGCCGATTTACGGCATTCTCGACGTCGACAAGCGCATCGCGGCACATGACTGGGGCACGCCGGGAACGCCGACGATCCATTTTCACGGCCAGCCCGAGGACGAAAGCAAGCCGGCGATCTTGTGGGACGGCGAATGGGAGATCACTTATGTGACCTTCCGCGACATGGGCGCCGCCTTCATGGTGGCGATCCTTGGCATTTACATTCTGGTGGTGGCGCAATTCGGCAGCTTCACGCTGCCGCTTGTCATCCTCACCCCAATTCCCTTGACCTTGATCGGCATCATCCTCGGGCACTGGCTGTTCGGTGCGCCGTTCACCGCCACCTCGATGATCGGCTTCATCGCGCTCGCGGGCATTATCGTGCGCAATTCGATCCTCCTGGTCGACTTCATCCGCCACGGCGCCGGCGCGGGCAAGACCTTGCGCGAGGTACTGCTGGAGGCGGGCGCGGTCCGTTTCAAGCCCATTCTGCTGACCGCGCTTGCCGCCATGATCGGCGCCGCAACAATTCTCCTCGATCCGATTTTTCAGGGACTCGCTATTTCGCTGCTGTTCGGATTGGCGTCGTCGACTTTGCTGACGGTTTTGGTCATTCCGGCGATCTATGTCGCTTTGCGCGATGCGGACGGCATCGTCGGAGAGCCCAAAGCCCCGTCGACGGACGCGGCGGCCTAATGCAATCACCGGCCGCGACTATCGCCCGCTAGGGCACATTCAACCCGCCAGCGCCGCCAAGATGCGCGCCCAGCTGCGGATACCTTTGTGGAAGCACTTGAGGTCGTATTTCTCGTTCGGCGAATGCACGCGGTCGTCGTCGAGCGCAAACCCGACCATCAGCGTGTCCATGCCAAGCACGGTCTTGAAATCGCCGACAATCGGAATCGAACCGCCGGCGCCGACGGTAACTGCCTTCTTGCCCCATTCTTCGCCAAGCGCGGCGCGCGCCTTGGTCAGCGCCGGACTGTCGAACGCCACTTCGAATGCCGGCGCGCTGGTGAAATTGCCGAACTCGACCGTGCAGTCGGCCGGAACGCGGGCGCGGACAAAATCGCGGAAGCTGCTGCGGATTTTATCCGGGTCCTGCGCACCGACCAGGCGGAACGAAACCTTGGCCATCGCCTTGCCAGGAATGACGGTCTTGGCCCCCTCCCCGGTATAGCCGCCGATGATGCCATTGACCTCCGCGGTCGGCCGCGTCGAAATTTGTTCGATCAACATGCGGCCTTTTTCGCCGGCCGGAATTTTCAAGCCGACCGGCTGCAAAAATTTCTCCGGCGTCAGGCCTAGCCCGGCAAGGTCGGCCTTGATATCGTCAGGCAATTCATGGACGCCGTCGTAAAATCCGGGAATGGCGACCGAGCCGTCCGGCTTGTGCAACGCCGAGAGAATGTCAGCGAGAACATGGATGGGATTGCGCGCGGCACCGCCGAACAGGCCTGAATGCAGGTCGCGATCAGCGCAGGTCAGCCTGACTTCTTCATAGACGAGCCCCCGCAGTGAGGTCGTGATCGAGGGAGTCTCGGCATCCCACATGCCGGTGTCGCAAACCAACGCCAAATCCCGTTTGAGCTCAGTGGCATTGTCACGGACAAAGCCGAAGAGATTTTTCGAGCCGCATTCCTCCTCGCCCTCGATCATCATCGTGATATCAAGCGGGAGCGCACCGGTAACCGCCTTGAACGCGCGACAGGCTTCGATGAACGTCATCGCTTGGCCTTTATCATCGCAGGCGCCACGGGCGACGATGACCTTTCGCCCATCGTCGAGCGTCTTGATACGCGGCTCGAACGGAGGGCTCCGCCAAAGGTCGAGCGGATCGACCGGTTGGACATCATAATGGCCGTAGAACAGGACGCGCGGCGCCTTGCCGCCGGCTTTCCCATTGCCGCTTTTACCGATCACCACCGGATGTCCCGCTGTCGGGCGCACGCTGGTGTCAAAGCCGAGGCTTCGCAGATCGGCCGCGACGTGTTCGGCCGCTTTTTGGCATTGAGGTGCGTAGGCGGGATCAGTCGACACCGATTGGATGCGCAACAGTGCGAATAAGCGATCGAGACTTGCTTGAATATCGCCGTCGACGCGTTCGAGGACCTTAGGCAGAGCGTCCGTTGCCGTCATAGTGTCACCTTGGCATCACTGCTTCGCAGCCTTAGACGGCGGCTTTTGTTTTATAATCAGCATCTTTCGCCAATTCCATTGGGGTGCAGCCCATAAAGCGTTGCATGTTTGCAACGCTCCGACCCGCTTCGCGGGTCTCTGTGTGGCAAATCGGCAGCATCTGCTTGTCACACCCCGGCCGAGCGTACAATATGGCCAAAACCTGCCGAAAGTGTGGGGATGGCGCGGGACAAATGGACGAACTCATCGGACGGCTTGTCGCCGATGTCGGGATAGATCGTGCGACCGCTGAAACGGCGGTCGGCATCATTCTCGACTTCCTGGTCAAGGAAGGACCGGCTGACAAAGTACAACCACTGTTGGCCAAGCTCCCCGGAGCCGAAGCCTTGATCCAGAAAGCCGCCGACACAGGCGGCGGTGGATTGGGCGGCGCCATGGGCGGGGTGATGGGCACGGGGATGCGCTTGATGTCCGCGGGGCTGAGCATGGGTCAGGTGCAAAGCGTCACCCGGGCGGTCATTGCTTACACGCGTGAGAAGGCGGGCGAGGATGCCGTCGGCGAAATTGTCGCCGCAATTCCGGGTTTGGCGCAATTTGTTTGAGTACGAGTGTGTTGCCGCGACGATATTGGGGTTGAGGGGAGATAGCGATGGCGTATCCCATTACCGAAATTCAGGGGATCGGCACGGACGCTGCCGCGATCCTCAAGTCGGACGGGATTCGCACCACCGTCGGGCTGTTGCGCTCGGCTAAGACGCCCAAACAGCGGCTGAAGCTTGCGCAAAAGACGGGCACCGATGAGAAGCACATCCTCGACTGGGTGACCGCGGCCGACCGCATGCGCATCAAGGGCGTCGGTTGGGAGTATGCCGAATTGTTGCGGGTCGTCGGCGTGCGCACCGCCAACGAGCTCCGGTTCCGCAACCCGCAGCGGTTGGCGCTCGCCATGAAGGAAGCCAACAGCAAGCGCCAATTGGTGCGCGTGCTTCCCTCCGTGAACATGGTGATCCGCTGGATCGAGGACGCCAAAGGGCTGCAGCCCCTGATCCGCTATTAAGGCGGCAGATCTTTGCGCTGGCGTCCACGCGCCATATCAAGTTTCATTATCAGCGCCATGGCTTGACTCAAACTCACCGACCGCGCAAAGCGACGGCCAAAGACCGCTTGGCGGATGCCGCTTAGTTCCGCTTGCAAATTCCGCTTGGATCACCCGGATGATGGCCAAAATGGCGGCCACAAGCGACCCCAATCGCGCCGATTCCGCGCCAGACAATGTGCTGACGCAACTCTTGGCCAAAGTTCGACCGCTGGCGCGTCCGTTGATCATGGGCGTCCTCAACGTAACGCCGGATTCGTTTTCCGACGGCGGCCAATATCTGCAGCCGCCGGCCGCCATTGAGCACGCGCGGTGGCTCGCCGCCGAGGGCGCCGAGATTATCGATATCGGCGCCGAGTTGACCCGTCCCTATGGCGGCATGCGCCCGGTCTCGCTCGAGGAAGAGCGAGCCCGTCTTGGACCGATCCTGCCCGCGGTCGCCACCATCGGCATCCCGGTCTCCATCGATACGATCAAGGCCAGCGTGGCGGCCTGGGCGCTCGAAGCCGGCGCCAGCATCGTCAATGACGTCTGGGGCCTGCAGCGCGACGCCGACATGGCGCGCGTGATCGCCGAACATGGCCCGCCCGTCGTCATCATGCACAATCGCGAGACTGCCGATCCGCATATCGACATCATCGCCGCGGTGGACGAATTTTTTTCGCGCTCGCTGGAAATCGCCTGGACGGCAGGGATCGCACGCGACCGGATCGTGCTCGACCCCGGCATCGGCTTCGGCAAAACACCGGAGCAAAGCATGCTCTGCATCGCCAAACTGGAGAAATTTCGCAGCTTCGGCCTGCCGCTTCTGGTCGGCGCGTCGCGCAAGCGCTTCATCGCCTCGGTCATGCCATCCGAGCCGACCGAGCGGCTCGGCGGATCGCTCGCCGCGCATCTGATCGCGGCGGAGAACGGCGCCGCCATCATCCGCACCCATGACGTCGCCGCGACGCTGCAAGCGCTTGCCGTGGCCGCAGCAATTCGGCACACGCGATGAGCGACTCGATCTTCGTCAGAGGGCTCGCGCTCCACTCCTATCACGGCGTGATGCAGCACGAAGCCAAGGTCGGCCAGACCTTCCGGCTCGATCTCGATCTCGATATCGATCTCGCTGCCGCGTCGCGCAGCGACAAGCTCAAGGATACGGTGTCCTACGACATGGTGGTGAAAACCGCGAGCGAAGCCTTCTGCGCGCGCCGCTACCGGCTGGTCGAGGCGGCAGCCGGCGCGGTTGCCGAAGCCTTGCTCGAGCGCTGCCCGGACGTTCGCGCGGTGCGCATCACCGTGCACAAGCCGCATGCGCCGATCGCCGCGACATTCGACGACGTCGGCGTGACCGTCGAGCGCAGCCGCACCCGCAAACATGGTTGAACGTGCGGCGTCGTCCTTCGCCGAAGCGCTGATCGCGCTGGGCGGCAATGTCGGCGATGTGCGGTCGACCTTCGATCGGGCGGTGGCCGTGCTGTGCGACGGCGGCGAAGTACGGCTTTTGGCGCGCTCGTCAGACTACCGCACGCCGCCCTGGGGCGTCACCGATCAACCGCCCTTCATCAACGCCGTAATCGCCGTCGCCACGACGCTGCCGCCCCTTGATTTATTGGCTCGCGCGCTAAAGGTCGAACGTTCGTTGGGGCGAGACCGCGCAAGCGAGCGCCGCTGGGGGCCGCGTACCCTCGATCTCGACCTCCTCGCCTGCGGCGATCTGGTCCTAAACTCCCCCAACCTGACGCTGCCGCATCCGCGGCTGTTCGAGCGCGCTTTCGTGCTGGTGCCGCTTGCCGAAATCGCCCCCGACCGGGTGATTGCGGGCATCCGCGCGCGCGATGCGCTAAAACGTATCGACGCCAGCGGCATCGAAAAGCTGCGGCCGCCATAGATCTACCCGGCACGGCAATTGCACCTGCAGTGCGTATTGGCCCTACCCAGCCAAGCATGGCATTTTGCCTCTATGACAACCCCCGAGCCTTTTTCCTTTACCGCCGGTTTCCCGGCCGCGAGCCACGACGAGTGGCGAGGGCTCGTCGATAGCGTGCTCAAGGGCGAGCCATTTCAAAGGCTTGAGAGCAAGACTTACGACCGCCTGCCAATTGAGCCGCTCTATGATCGCGCGGCTGCCGCGCGTGCCGTCACCGGCCGCGCCCCCGGCGCCGCCTGGACGCTGATGCAGCGGGTCGATCATCCCGATCCGGCGACCGCCAACGCCCAGGCGCTTGACGATTTGCAGAACGGCGCGACCGGCCTGGTGCTGGTCTTCGCCGGCTCGGTGAGCGCCAATGGCTTTGGGCTTGCCGCATCGGCGGCATCGGTAGCGCGCGTGTTGGATGGCATCGGCTTCGCCGGCGCGGCGATCGATCTCAATCTCAGTCCGGCGACACGGCATGTGGTCGGCGATATCGCGACATTGGTCAAAAACCGCGGCATGGCGCCTACCGCCGCCGATCTACGCTTTAGCATCAATCCGATCGGCGGTTTTGCCGCGTCCGGCAAGAGCGCACGCGGTTGGGACGAACTGGGAAAATCCTTTGCCGCAATGGTCGGCGACCTTTCCGGCGCCGGTTTCCGCGGACCGTTCGGCGTCGCCGACGGACGCATCATTCATAATGCCGGCGGCTCCGAGGCGCAGGAGCTTGCCTTTGCGCTGGCGAGCGCGGTGGCCTATCTGCGCGCGCTCGAGTCCGGCGGCATCGCGATCGAAACGGCGCGCGATGCCATTTATTTCCGGCTCACCGCGGATGACGATCAGTTCCTGACCATGGCCAAATTCCGCGCGGCGCGAAAATTATGGGCGCGTATTGAGGCTTCATGCGGGCTTGCGCCAAAGCCGGTTTTGCTGACCGCGGAAACCGCTTGGCGGATGCTGACCCGCCGGGATCCTTACGTGAACATGCTACGCACCACGATTGCGGTGGCGGCGGCCGGCTTCGGCGGGGCTGACGCGATCACGGCGCTACCGCATACGGCGCCGCTCGGTCTGCCGGACGCCTTCGCGCGCCGCGTCGCTCGCAACACGCAGCTCGTTCTCCTTGAAGAGTCGAATCTGGCGCGTGTCGCCGATCCGGCAGCGGGCTCCGGCGCGATCGAGGCGCTAACGGCTGCGCTTTGCTCTGCCGCGTGGTCAATCTTCCAGGACATCGAAAAAACCGGCGGCGCGCTCGCTGCGCTGCAATCGGCTGCGATTCAGAAAAGTGTCGCCGCGGTGCGCGCCGAACGGCAAAAAGCCGTCGCGCGCGGCAAGGACGTGCTGACCGGCACCAATGCCTATCCCGATCTGCATGAAACTTTGCCGGCGGTTCTTGACGTTGCGCCGGTCAAACCGGCGCCCGACGAAGCTGGCAACATAACTGCCGAAGCGCTGCCGCGGCTTCGCCTTGCCGAGCCGTTCGAACAATTGCGCGGGCGATCCGACGAGACGCTGGGCAAAACCGGGGCACGGCCGAAAATCTTCCTCGCCAATCTCGGCACACCGGCGGAGTTCACCGCGCGCGCCAGTTTTGCCAAGAATTTCTTCGAGGCCGGTGGCATCGCGGCGGTCGGCGGCGAAGGCGACAGTTCAGCCCTTGCCACGGCTTTCAAGAGCGCGGGCACACCACTTGTTTGCCTGTGCTCTTCGGACAAGATCTACGAAAAGGACGCGAGCGCGACGGTCGAGGCGCTCAAGGCGGCCGGGGCGCATCACATTTATCTCGCCGGGTGGCCGGGCGAACGCGAGGCGGCGCTGCGGGCGGCTGGCGGGCAATCCTTCATTTACGAGGGCTGCGACCTCCTGGCGACACTGACCGCCGCTTACGATATCCTGGCGCGGAATGGGTGAACGCATGAGCCGCGTCCCGGACTTTTCCCAGCTTGCCTATGCCGACACGCCTGCAGTAGCGCCGGCGCAGGCCGCGCCGTGGCAGACGCCCGAAGGCATCGCCGTCAAAAGCACTTATGACGCGGCGGCGCTCGCCGGCCTCGACGGCCTTGATACCTATCCAGGCATCGCGCCCTATCTGCGCGGCCCCTACCCGACCATGTATGTCACCCAGCCGTGGACGATCCGGCAATATGCCGGTTTCTCGACGGCCGAGGATTCCAACGCCTTCTATCGGCGCAATCTCGCCGCCGGCCAAAAAGGCCTGTCGATCGCCTTCGATCTCGCCACTCATCGCGGTTACGACAGCGATCATCCCCGCGTCTCCGGCGATGTCGGCATGGCGGGCGTCGCAATCGACTCGATCTACGACATGCGCACGCTGTTTTCCGGCATTCCCCTCGACCAGATGTCGGTGTCGATGACCATGAACGGCGCCGTGCTGCCGGTGCTGGCGCTCTACATCGTCGCCGCCGAGGAGCAACGCGTGCCGCCGGAAAAACTCGCCGGCACCATCCAAAACGACATCCTCAAAGAATTCATGGTGCGCAACACCTACATTTATCCGCCGAAACCGTCGCTGCGCATCATCTCCGATATTTTTTCCTACACCTCGGCGCATATGCCGAAATTCAACTCGATCTCGATCTCCGGCTATCACATGCAGGAGGCCGGAGCGACGGCGGATCTGGAGCTTGCTTATACGCTCGCCGACGGTGTCGAATATGTCCGCGCCGGCATGGCTGCGAACCTTCCGGTCGACCGTTTCGCGCCGCGGCTGTCGTTCTTCTTCGGCATCGGCATGAATTTTTTCATGGAGGTGGCGAAGCTGCGCGCCGCGCGCGTGTTGTGGGCGAAGCTGATGCAGCAATTCGATCCCAAGGATGAGCGCTCGCTGTCGCTGCGCACGCATTGCCAGACCTCGGGCTGGTCGTTGACCGCGCAGGACGTTTTCAACAACGTCACGCGCACCGCGATCGAAGCCATGGCGGCGACGCAAGGCGGCACCCAATCGCTGCACACTAACGCGCTCGACGAGGCGCTGGCCTTGCCGACCGATTTCTCAGCGCGCATCGCGCGCAATACTCAGATCGTGCTGCAGCAAGAAAGCGGCACGACGCGCATCATCGATCCCTGGGGCGGCTCGTTCTACGTCGAGCGGCTCACGCACGACCTCGCCACCAAGACCTGGGGCCACATCACCGAGGTCGAGGAGCTCGGCGGCATGACGCGCGCCATCGAAGCCGGGCTGCCGAAGCTGCGCATCGAAGAGGCCGCTGCGCGCACGCAAGCCCGCATCGATTCCGGGACGCAAGCCGTCATCGGCGTCAACAAATACCGGCCGCGCGACGAGGCGCCCATCGACGTCCTCAAGGTCGACAATGCAACGGTGCGGCAATTGCAGATCGATAAGCTCACGCGATTAAAGCGCGAGCGCGATCCGAAAGTGCTCGCCGAGGCGCTCGACACGCTCACCCGCAATGCTGCGGGCGGTAACGGCAATCTGCTCGCGCTCGCCATCGACGCCGCGCGCGCCAAGGCGACAGTCGGCGAGATTTCATTGGCGCTGGAGAAAGTCTTCGGCCGCCACCAGGCGGAGATCAAGGCGATCTCCGGCGTTTATAGGCGGGAGGTCGGCATGACGGACGCCGTCGAACGGGTGCTGAAACTCGTCGCCGAATTCGAAGACAATGAAGGCCGCCGCCCGCGCATCCTGGTCGCCAAGATCGGCCAGGACGGCCACGACCGCGGCCAGAAGGTGATCGCCTCGGCCTTTGCCGATCTCGGCTTCGATGTCGATATCGGCGCGCTGTTTGCCACCCCCGCCGAAGCCGCGCGCCAGGCGGTGGAGAACGACGTGCACATCCTTGGCGTCTCCTCGCTCGCCGCGGCGCATCTGACGCTGGTGCCGGAGCTCAAAGCCGAGCTCGAAAAGCTCGGCCGCGGCGATATCGTGATCGTCGTCGGCGGCGTCGTGCCGCCGCAGGATTATGCCGCGCTGAAATCAGCCGGCGCCGAA
This sequence comes from uncultured Alphaproteobacteria bacterium, assembly GCA_963731805.1. Classification (GTDB taxonomy): domain Bacteria; phylum Pseudomonadota; class Alphaproteobacteria; order Rhizobiales; family Xanthobacteraceae; genus BOG-931. The sequence goes on along the minus strand of CAVSWY010000009.1, from coordinate 458,775 downwards.
GCGATCTTCCCGCCCGGCACCGTGATCGCCGAGGCCGCGGAGGCGCTGCTCGCGACGCTCAACAAGCGGCTCGGCCACTCCAAGGCGGCGGCTGAATAGACTTACCCCGCCACGCTCCCCCACGTTTTCGCCAAATGCTCCGCGCCGCGGAGCGATACGGCGAATATCGTGTAGGTCGGATTGGATGCGCCCTCGGTCGGAAAGATGCAGGGGCCGGCCATCCACAGATTTGGGACCTCGTGGGTCTGGCCGAAACTGTTGGTTACCGAGTTGGACGAGTCCGTCCCCATGATCGCGCCGCCGTGCAAATGACTGGTCGGCATGACGGGCCCCTTGCCGGGCCAGAACTCCTTGGCGTCCGTTGCCTTGGCGATCTTCATGCCCTGGTCGAAATTTGCGTTCCACAGCGCGACCGCATCGTCGTCGAAGCTGTGGGTCAACCGCGCCATCGGCAGCCCGAACTGGTCCTTGTCGCTGACCAGTTCCACGCGATTTTCGACATTCGGCAGGTCTTCGCCGAAGATTGTCAGGTGGGTCAGGCCACGCGCGGCACGCTTCATGTAAGCGGCGAACTCCGCGCCGAACAAATCGCCACGCGCAAGCGCGAAGTCATTTGTTTTATGCGATGTGCCGACGGCGATGAATGAACTGCCGAAGGCGCCCGGATAACTGGTCTTGGCGTAGCGGTCGTACGACATGAACTGGGCGCCGACCGTGCCCAGATGCGGCGTGATGTCCTCGTCGAACAGCGCCCAGGTGCCGGCGATGTGATGCGTCATCATGAATTTGCCGACGAGCTCGTTGGAATTGGCGAGGCCTTTCGGATGTTTGTCGGTCGCCGAGTTGAGTAGAATGCGCGGATTTTGCGCCGACCACGCCGCGAGTATGACGACGTCCGCCTCCTGCACCTGCCGCTGTTTCTGCGCATCGTAATATTCGACGCCGGTGGCGCGGGTGCCGGCGTCGTTGGTGAGTACGCGCGTCACATTGCTTAGCCCGCGCACCTCGGCCTTGGCTTTGCGCGCTTCGCCGAGATAGGTGACGACCGGATTGGCGAGCGCCCCGGTCGGACAGCCGACATGACACCAGCCGTCATAGATGCAAGCGTCGCGGCCCTTGAAGCTGACCGAGTTCATGCCGTTCGCCATCGGGATCAAACGAATGCCGTTGGCCTCGGCGCCCTTGAGCCAGACTTCGCCGGCCGGGAATGTCTTCATCGGCGGCATCGGATAGGGCTCGCCGGCCGGCCGCCATTTTTCCTCCGCCTTGGCATCGCCGGAGACGCCGACATTGGCCGCGACCTTGTCGTAGAACGGCGCGACGTCCTCATAAGCGATCGGCCAGTCGTGCCCGCGATTGTGCTCGCTTTTCATCTTGAAGTCGGTCGGCAAATAGCGGGGAAATTGCGCGAAGTAATGCAGCGCCGCGCCGCCGACTGCCCATGCCGCTTGATTGGCATAGGCAAAGGGATGTTTGCCGCCGAGCAATATCGGCCCGCCGGCCGGTTTGAGCCGCCGGCCCCAGATATCGGAGCTGATCAGATCGGTCAGTTGCCAGTCCGGACCGTTGTCGAGGACGACGACTTTCTTGCCGGCTTTGGCGAGCACCGATGCATAGACCGACCCCGATGCGCCGGAGCCGATGATGACGGCATCGACTTTTTTGTTGGCCATATCACCACCTCTTCGTCGGCGCGATGTGGGGCATGTAAGGCAGGCCAAGCATGGCGTAGCCGTCCATGGTGGCGTAGACGACGTCGACCGCGTCGCTGCGCAGCACCGTGAAAACGAAGGGTCCGGGCGGCCCCTGCCAGCCGTCGATCTTGTTCAGGCGCATGAGGCCGACAAAGTCGTGCCGCTCGGCGGGCGAAAGCTCCGCAAACTTCCGGCCTTTCGTCTTATCGCTCGCGCCGTCGATGGCGCCGAGCGCGCCGCGATAGAAATTTGCAAAGGGCGGCCGGACATTGAGGATGCGCGCTTGCAGCAATGCCTGCTCGGGCGGGATCGAAATCTGCTGGTCAACGAAATTGGTGATGCCGGCGTCCTTGGCGCCGGGGACGAGAGTCTCACCGATCGCATCGAGCGTGGCCGCTTGATCGGGCGTCAAGGTTCGCAGCGGCACATTATCGGCGCGCGCCTGGCGCGGCGTGAGCATCACTTCGACGCCGCCGACCGTAAAGGCAAGCGCACCGAGACCCGCGCCTTGCATGAAGGCGCGCCGCTGGATGTCGTTCATAATATCCTCCCGACTCGCACGACGTTATGGCCGTCGTTTTTGCGCGATGAAATTCAACGCCGAAGGGAGCGAGGAATCAAGCCGGATTAATTCGCCCGCGCCTCATGCGGCTGGGCTTCCGGGAGCATCGATACCGGCGCCGCCGAGGGTCGCGGCGGTAAACGCGGCGGGGCCGCAGGCGGTTCGCGCAACGGCATGCGCGGCAGCGACTTCATGAATGAGCGAAAGCCGACATTGGCATCGAGCGCGTCGTGCCCCGCGGCGATCAGCATATTGATCTGATCCGGCGGCAATTTGAGACTGGTCTGCACCGCATTGAGCGCGGCCGAGCGCTCCGGACCCAGATCGTCGAACGATATGCGGTTGATGAAAAACTCGACGTCGCGACAATTCCAGCCCGGCGGCGCGCCCAAGCGGGTGCGCTCAGCTTCGGAAAGGCCGCAGCGCCAGCGGATCAACTGGTTCCGCCAGTCGTTCATGGTGGCGTCGAACGCCGAATAGCTGCCGATCGCGCCGGATTGGGTCGCGGTGTCGGACGTCGCCATGATCAGATCGACGCCGGAGGGACCTGGAATGGTCTGCGCCCACTTGCCCTCGGGATCGCGGCCGGCATCGACGACGAGAAACAAGAAGCGGCGCAGCTTGACCGCTTCCTGCGGCGCCAGCGGACCGTCCGGCGTATTCGAAGCGAGCCGCGCGATGGTGAATCCCGCGAGGCCGTAATTGTCGACCAGGCCGCCGTCGAGCAGCTTGACGTATTTGATCGCTCCGGAACGATAACGTTCCAGCGCATCGGCGTAGGATTTGATCAGCGGCTGGGCATTGGGATTGTTGTGCACGCGATCAACCCAGCTCGGCAGCCCGACCGGGCAGCCGCCGGGATAGTTCTGAATGACGATGGGGGCGAACACGACCGGCACGGCGGCAGAAGCGGCCACCGCCAGCGAAACCGGATAGCTGGAAAGATCGCTGCACAGCGCGCTGAACGTCACCGGCGCGAAGACGAACGCGGTGCGGTTATAGATATCGGACGCATTAATCCAGACGCGTGGCCGTGTCCGGCTCAGCAAATCCCGGAACGTCGCGTGATTGTAGAGATGTTGGTCGAGCCACACCGGGAACTGGGTGGTGTCGTTGACGCCGCCTTGCAGGCCCTTGGCGATGTTGCCGAGGCTGAGCGAGGTCTGCAGCGATTCCTCGCCATTGGCGTCCAGAAACCGCTGCTTGAAATCGGCGAGCGCCGCGCGGCCGTGCAGGCCGTAATAGGCGGCGAGAATGGAGCCGCCAGAGACGCCGGAGAGGAAGTCGAGCCGGTCGAGCAGCGACACCGAGCCGGTGCGCGTCGGCACCCGGGTCTGATCGAAACCGGAAAGGACGCCGTAGGAGAAAGCCGCCGCGCGCGTGCCGCCGCCGGAGAACGACAGCGCCACGACCATGTCGTCGTAATTGTCCGGAACGTTGGGAGTAAGCGCCGCCTCAACCTGCGCCGGGTTGGCGGTCAGCGGCAGATTGATTGGATCGTTATGGATGGCCGAAGTACAGCCAGCCATCAGGGCGGCACAGGCAATGACGCGCCCCACGCGGATCGCACGCTGGAACAAAACCCCACACATTCCCAAAAGGTTATTGGCGGCCGCTTCTGCCCCGTCAAGCAAACCTAAGCCGACGCGAAAAGTAAGACTTCTTTAAGGTTAATTAAAAGGTGGCGGGCGGTGGCGTAGCCGCTCGCGCCGCGGCTGTCTGTGAGCTGGCTGCGGACGATTTCTGTGGATGAGCGCGGCCGTAAAAACGCGCCTCTGAGTCTCCCAAGCGATTCCAAGACGTTAGAGCGGAGCGGCGCAGCGGAATGTGCAGAAGACGCGAATTTACCGCGCTCTTTCACTCAGAATCGGCAGGAAACCCCCGTCAATACGTGACACAGGCGTGACGGGCTCGGCATAGGAGGATACCCTTGAGCCGCGAGTCCGGGCGCGTGCAAGCGCGCGACCGGCACGCCAGAGTTGGTGTGTGAACGGCAAAAAGCACTTCCCTCCGCCGCAGCCCTTTCGGATTCAGTCCGAATCTCCGATACTTAGCCATCCCCTCCCGATTCTTCCCCGTAATCCCCACATTTAGTGGTTGATTTAGGAATTCATACTAAAGCTTGACGCACGCGCCCGGCTTGGCCTAGCTTTCGAAAGTTCGGCGCGCGGGTAACGAAGTCCGCCGGGCTCTCCAAAAAGGGTTTGCGGGAGTGCTCCGTGCCGCCGTGGCACGAGCGTGGATTTTTGCGCCCAAACGGAGAGCCCCGAGGAGTTCGAGGGTAAGTGCCAAAACAAAGAGACCCGGCTTGCCAAAAGCCGGACGGGTTGGGTGGCAGACAGAAACAGGGATGAGGTCGGCGTCGCGGAATCCTTCCGCTGCGTCGCGGGGAAATCGTCGGTGTCCTATATTGTGTTCGTAGGCCACCGATACCGAAACACCAGGATTTAAGGGGCAGAAAATGCGGATCGAGCGGCGCTACACCAAAGAGGGACAATCGCCCTACGCGGACATCGTCTTCCGTCTGACCACGAGCGAGATCCGCAATCCGGACGGTTCCGTCGTGTTCCACGCCGAGAACGTCGAAGTGCCGGAGCAATGGTCGCAAGTCGCCTCCGACGTGCTGGCGCAGAAATATTTCCGCAAAGCCGGCGTGCCCTCCCGACTGAAAAAGGTCGAGGAGGAGACGGTCCCCTCATGGCTGTGGCGCAGCGTCGCCGACGAAGCAGCGCTCAAGGAGCTGCCGGAAGCCGAGCGCTTCACCGGCGAAGTTTCCTGCAAGCAGGTGTTCGACCGGCTAGCCGGCACCTGGACCTATTGGGGCTGGAAGGGCGGCTATTTCACCAGCGAAGCCGACGCGCAGGCTTTCTTCGACGAGCACCGCTACATGCTGGCGATGCAGATGGTGGCGCCGAACTCGCCGCAATGGTTCAACACCGGCCTGCACTGGGCCTACGGCATCGACGGCCCGAGCCAAGGTCATTTCTACGTCGACTACAAGACCGGCGAGCTAGTGCAGTCGGCCACCGCTTACGAGCATCCGCAGCCGCATGCCTGCTTCATCCAGTCGATCGCCGACGACCTCGTCAACGAGGGCGGCATCATGGATTTGTGGGTGCGCGAGGCGCGGCTGTTCAAATACGGCTCCGGCACCGGCTCAAATTTCTCAAAACTGCGCGGCGAGGGCGAAAGACTCTCCGGCGGCGGCAAGTCGTCCGGCCTGATGAGCTTTTTGAAGATCGGCGACCGCGCCGCGGGCGCCATCAAGTCGGGCGGCACCACGCGCCGCGCGGCGAAAATGGTGATCCTCGACGTCGATCATCCGGATATCGAGCAGTTCATCGACTGGAAGGTGCTCGAAGAGCAGAAGGTCGCCAACCTCGTCACCGGCTCCAAGATCAATCAGAAGCACCTGCGTTCGATCCTCAAGGCCTGCGTCAATTGCGAGGGCTCGGGCGACGACTGTTTCACGCCGGAAAAGAACCCGGTGCTGCGCCGCGAGATCAAGGCGGCGCGCAAGAACCACGTGCCGGACAATTACATCCGCCGCGTCATCCAGTTCGCCCACCAAGGCTATACCGACATCAACTTCCCGACCTACGACACCGATTGGGATTCGGAAGCCTATCTCACGGTGTCCGGCCAAAATTCCAATAACACGGTGCGCATCACCGACGAATTCCTCAAGGCGGTCGAAGCCGATCGCGATTGGGATCTGTTCTGGCGCACCAAGAAGGGCAAGATCGCCAAGACCGTGAAGGCGCGCGATCTGTGGGAGAAGATCGGCTACGCCGCCTGGGCCAGCGCCGATCCGGGCCTGCAATTCCACACCACCATCAACGACTGGCACACTTGCGCCGCGTCGGGACCGATCATCGCGTCTAATCCGTGCTCGGAATACATGTTCCTCGACGACACGGCGTGCAATCTCGCCTCGTTGAACCTGCTGCAGTTCCACACCCCGGCGCTCGCCAGCGTCGCCAACGGCGAAAAGCTCAAGAGCGAGCTTTATGACGTCGAGGGCTACGAGCACGCGGTGCGGCTGTGGACCATCGTGCTGGAAATCTCGGTGCTGATGGCACAGTTCCCGTCGAAGGAAATTGCGCAGCGCTCTTACGACTTCCGCACGCTCGGCCTCGGCTACGCCAATGTCGGCGGGCTCCTGATGTCGTCGGGCATTCCCTATGACTCCGAAGCCGGCCGCGCCATTTGCGCCTCGCTGTCGGCGATCATGACCGGCATCGCCTATGCGACGTCGGCGGAAATGGCGGCCGAGCTCGGCCCCTTCCCGCGCTTTGCCGAGAACCGCGAGCCGATGCTGCGGGTGATGCGCAATCACCGCCGCGCCGCTTACGGCGACCGCACCGGCTATGAGGCGATGACCAACCCGCCGGTGCCGCTCGACCCCAAGGTCAATCCGGACCAGAAACTTGCCGAACACGCCAAGCGCGCCTGGGACCGCGCGCTCGAGCTCGGCGAGGCGCACGGCTACCGCAATGCGCAGGCGACCGTGGTGGCGCCGACCGGCACCATCGGCCTCGTCATGGACTGCGACACCACCGGCATCGAGCCCGATTTCGCGCTGGTGAAGTTCAAGAAACTGGCCGGCGGCGGCTACTTCAAGATCATCAACCGCGCCGTGCCGGAAGCCTTGCGCGTGCTCGGCTATCGCGAAAGCGACATCGCTGAGATCATCGCTTACGCCGTGGGCCATGGCTCGATGGGCCAGGCGCCGGCGATCAATCACGGCACGCTCAAGGCCAAGGGCTTCACCCCCGAAGCGATCGAGAAGGTGGAAAAGGCGCTGCCGACCGCTTTCGACATCAAATTCGCCTTCAACAAATGGACGCTCGGCGCCGACTTCCTGCGCGACGCGCTCGGCGTCGACGCGGCCGATCTTGCCGCGCCGAGCTTCGACCTTCTTGCACACCTCGGCTTTTCCAAGCGCGAGATCGAAGCGGCCAATATCCACGTCTGCGGCGCCATGACGGTCGAAGGCGCGCCGCACTTGAAACCCGAGCATTACGCCGTGTTCGACTGCGCCAATCCCTGCGGCCGTACCGGCAAGCGCTACCTGTCGGTCGACAGCCATATCCGCATGCTGGCGGCGGCGCAGCCGTTCATCTCCGGCGCCATCAGCAAGACCATCAACATGCCGAACGAGGCCACAGTCGAGGATTGCAAGGCGGCTTACATCCTGTCCTGGAAGCTCGGGCTCAAAGCCAACGCGCTCTATCGCGACGGCTCGAAGCTGTCGCAGCCGCTGCAAAGCCAGCTCATCGCCGACGAGGACGAGGACGAGGACGTCATCGAAGCCTTCCTCGACAAGCCGGCGGCGGCGCGCGCCTCGGGGCTTGCCGAAAAGATCGTCGAGAAAGTCGTCGAGCGCATCGTGGTGATGCGCGAGCGCGAGCGCATGCCCGATCGGCGCAAGGGCTATACGCAAAAAGCCGTGGTCGGCGGGCACAAGATTTATCTGCGTACCGGCGAATACGACGACGGCAAGCTCGGCGAGATCTTCATCGACATGCACAAAGAGGGCGCGGCGCTCCGCTCGCTTCTGAACAACTTCGCCATCGCGGTGTCGCTCGGCCTGCAATACGGCGTGCCGCTCGACGAATATGTCGATGCCTTCACCTTCACCCGCTTCGAGCCGTCAGGCCCCGTCCAGGGCAACGACTCGATCAAATACGCCACCTCGATCCTCGACTACGTGTTCCGGGAGCTCGCGGTGAGCTACCTGTCGCGCTTCGATCTTGCGCACGTTGAGCCGACCGAAGGCGGCTTTGACGCGCTCGGCAAAGGCGTCGAGGAAGGCAAGCCCTCCCCCGACACCCGCTACGTCTCGAAGGGCCTCACCCGCTCGCGCAGCGACAAGCTCAAAGTGATGTCGGGCGGAGCGGACGCCACGTCACCCTCCCCTGCAGGGGGAGGGTCGGCCGAAGGCGGACGCGGCGGGGTGAGCAACATCACCGCCCTGTCCTCCTCCAGCCCGCGCGGTGAAATCTCCGGTGCTGTCGCACTGAAAGCCGAGCCCGAGCAAAAACTCTCGCCCGCGCAGCAGCTCGAACAGGTCAACCGCGTCGACGCCCGCAGCCACGCCAAACACGCCGCAGCGGAGAAACGCGCCGAAGCCCGCGCCAAGGGCTACGAGGGCGAAGCCTGCGGCGAGTGCGGGAATTTCACGCTGGTACGCAACGGCACGTGTTTGAAGTGCGATACGTGCGGCGGGACGACGGGGTGTTCGTAGCGTGAGCCTATGACCCAATATAGGCGGGTCGCCCCACCCATCCTACGCACTCACCAAGAACAACTGTAGGAACTCCACAACCCCGCGTAATAGCCGGACGACACGCGGTTGAAATGACAGACATTCGGATAGGGCGGATCAAATTCGCCCAAGCCCGGATAGTAGGCGGGGCCTAGCACGCGCACGGCATGGAAGCGGGCATGGCGCCTATTCCAGCGGTGGCGGACCCAGCGGTGATGGCCGGCGTGCCGTCGCGATAGCGCGGGCTTTGCCTCGGCGGCCGGATTGGCCGTTTGCGGCGGAACCGGTGGCGACGGCGCGATGGCCGGCGAACTCGGCGCCGGCGCCGGCGTGGAGCCCAGGCCGCTGGGCGCGGCCGGCGAAATCGGCACATATGGCGCTTGCGGCACCGTGTTGGGCGTTGACGGATTGAAAGTCGGCGGCGGCGGTGGCGGCACGGGGTTGACCGTTTGCGCGCGCGCCTGGCCGATGGCGAAAGCCGCGATCATCGCGGCCAGTGCGACAGCCGCGAAACTCGCCTCCGCCGGCCCCTTAAACCTTGTCGCCGCCATGCCGATCTCCTTGAGTTTCGTCGGTCGCCCGAACGCATCCCCCACCAGCAGGACATAGGGGACTTGAGCAAGGCAGACAATCCGCTCGTGCGTGCCAGGAAATTCTAGCATCTGGGGGGTCCCCAGCGGACGCTAAAAGCCCCTCCGCTCGTCACCACCGGGCTTGACCCGGTGATCCATGCCGAAGCGCCGCGCAAAATGCCGGAGGGTTAACGCACGATGTCTTCCCACAAGTCGCGCCCCATTCCTTCCCCCATGTCGTCCCGCGTCGAGCCGGTCGGGATTTCATTGAACGGATCAGATCGATCTCCCACTTGCGCGACCAATGTTTGATGTTCTTCTCACGTTGGATTGCGGCAATCGCGGTGGCGCGTTGTTCATAAAAGACGAGCATTTTCACGCGATGCTCCTTAGTGAAACTGTCGGCCAAACCCTCTCGGTGTTCGTAAATGCGACGAACGAGATCATTGGTCATGCCGACATAGAGCGTCCCGCGCGGCCGGCTGGCCAAGATATAGATCCAATAGGTTTTCTTGCTGCGCGTCAGCATGGATTGCCGGGTCAAGCCCGGCAATGACGATAAGTGCACATTATTCATTCGCGCCAAGGAATTCGAGCAACCGTCCCCCTGATGGAACGCGCGGCGCTTTTGCGGCCGCGAAAACCCATCACGCCCGCTGCCGGTCGTTGTCGATCGGCAGCACTTGGCCGCTGATCGACTTACCCGCATCGGAGGCGAGGAACACGGCGAGCGCGGCGATGTCTTTTGGATCGATCATCTCCTTGATCGACTGCTCGGCCATCGCCGCGGCGCGCACCTCGGCCATCGTCCTGCCGCTGATCTGGGCGCGGCCGGCGAACACGCGCTCGATGCGGTCGCCCTCGACCGCGCCGGGCGCGATCGCATTGACCCGGATGCCCCACTCGCCGAGCTCCAACGCCAGCGTCTTGGTGAAGCCGATCACGCCCCATTTAGTGGCGGCGTAGGGGCTGCGATTGGCAAAGCCGAAGCGGCCGGCGACCGAAGACATGTTGATGATGACGCCGGCCGATGATTGCTTCAGATACGGGATCGCGAGCCGCGTGACGTCGAACATGGCGGTGAGATTGATCGCGACGACCTTGTCCCAGTCGTCCGGCGGATAGTCGGCGACCGGCAGCGTCATCCCGGATATGCCGGCATTGTTGATCAGCACGTCGAGCCCGCCCAGCGCCGTGACCGCGTCGGGCACCATGCGCTCGATGTCGGTGCGGCGCGCCATGTCGTAAACCCGCGCGGTTAAGCCGGGGACTTCCTGCGTAATCGCTTCGAGCGCGTTGGCGTCGATGTCGCAAACGAACACGTGCGCGCCAGTCGCGGCAAAGGCGCGGGCGAATTCGCGGCCGATGCCAGCAGCGCCGGCGGTAATCAAGACCCGTTGCGGCATTGTCGTTCCCTCACCGTTACAGCTTGGTCTGGCCGCTTGCGCGACAGCAAGCAAAGGCCGGCCTGACAGCCATCGTCATGCCAGGCCTCGTGCCGGGCATCCACGTCTTCAATCGCGGCGAAGCGAAAGCCGTGGATGGCCGGAGCATAGGCGAGCCAACGGGCCCGCGCGAAGTCGCGCGGCCCGCTGACAGGCTGCGCGCTGCCGTTCTTCGAACGGCTATGTCCGGCCATGTCGGCAGGGGTGAGAATCGCGCCGGATTCCGTAAACGAGAGGTGAATCCGGGAAAAAACAAAGCTTGGGACTCTTGGCCTGAGTCTCGTTCAAGCTCCGTGCGCGAGTGGCTGAACGATTCTTTTGCCTTCGGCGCTGTTGGGGGTCTTTGCGATGAATGCGATGCTCGCCATCGCCCTTTTTGCCGCTTGTCTCGTCAACCTGGCGTGCCTGTTCGGCTACTTGGGCGGCATGGCTGGATAGGACGCGACAGGCGGCGGCCCCTGCCGGCCGGATGACGCCGCCTCCCCTCGCCCCTACATTGATCCGATGCACCCGCTGCGCCAGCCGCTGTTCCGTCTCCTCCTCATCAACCTCGCCATTGGCGTGGCCGCGGCGGTGCTGATGCTAGGCGGGCTGTTGGCGCTCAATCCGGCAAATTTGCGCGATCTGATTTTCGCCGACCGCGCGCCGGCGGCGGCGCTTGGGCTCTTGCTGTTCGGCCTGATCGTGACGCTCGGCTCGACCGCGATGGGCACCGCCATCATGAGCATCGGAAAGCGCAGATAGAAACGTGTCATGCTGAGTGTCTTGCCCTCGGTCTCAGCCAGCGCGGTGCCGCCGCTGCGATCAGCGCAAGCGGCGCGGCGCGCGCTTGGTCGTCTCGTGGCGGCGCTCCTCCTCCTTCAACTGCATCAAGACGACGAAGAGCTCGTGCGATAACTTCTGCGGCGGCTGGTAACGCTCGCGCAAACCGTCGCCGATCGTCATCTGCATGGTCCGGTGCAGCGTCACCGGATCGTTATCCGGATGAATCGCGGTCTCGGGAGCCGATTCGCGTTCGGCGGTTAAGGTCGTCATGGCGACGTCCCCGCATTGGCAGTGTCCTTATGCTGCTAAAGCGGGCGCTGGAAACTTGTTCCGCGGCGCGAGGTGGGAACCACGCCACCAAATTACGCAATTCGAACGTGAAACTCTGATCCGAATGCCCTTTACCGCTTCCTCCTCCACAGCAGCGCATCAAAACTCAGCGGGCCGCCGCCGGCGAAGACCAGATAAAGAAATACGAAGCAGAACAAGATCGCAGCTTCGCCGCCGTTGATCAGCGGAAAGAAACTGCGCGGCGCGTGGCTGATGAAATAGGCGAACGCCATCTCGCCGGACACGATGAAGGCGACGGGCCGCGTGAACAATCCGAGCGCGATGAGGAAGCCGCCGACGAGTTCGATCCGGCCGGCGAACCACTCGGTCTCCGGGAATACCGGCATGTGGCCGTGTGGCGGGAAGCCGAACACCTTTGCCATGCCGTGCTCGAGAAAGAGCAGCCCGACCATGATGCGCAGGATGCTCAGCACATAGGGCCGATACCGCTCGAACGCGGCGGCGAAACCGGACGTTGTAGCGGGAGCATTCGTGGAAACAGCAAAAGCGGCGGGCGCTTGCGGACGATTTATTATCTGTACCTGGGTACGTGTGCCTATCAGCGCCCCGCAAGCGGTGTAGGCGAGTTCGTGCTGGCGCGCACTTCACAACATTCTGATTGCCGCGGCACAAAACGGACGGAAACAACCGTGCAGACATGCGAAATGATAGGTTCTCGCGCGCGTCTCGCCGCGCAGTGCATTCGTGCTATGCTGCGGCACAAGGCCAACTTGCTCACTTAAAGCGCAGGTCCGTCATAGGTGTGTTTCATGGACGACTTTCCAATCGCTCCGCCCCTCGTGATCAAAGACACGCCAAAACCGCGCCGGCTTATGACGCTTAAAGAGGCGCGCACTTATGTCGACGAGGCGATGCGGCTCGGCCGGCCGGCGCCGTGGCGCGAAGTGTGGACCCGCTTGAAGGCGGTGACGACGGAAGACGACGCCATCGAGGCGATCGGCGATTTACGCGAATTGCTCGCCGACGAGGATTTATTGGTGCCGCCCGGCGGTCCGCTGTGATGCGGCCTCGTCGCCCTCACCCGCCCTCATCCGGCGGTGGAGGGATACGCATCTCGTGGAAGCGCGCGGCGTGCATGGCATAGGCTTCGCGCACCAGGATGTGGGTCGCCACCTCGTTCTCGGTGCGGCCGAGCTTGCCGAGAGTGGCCAATAAAGCCAGGTAATTGAAGGTTTCGAGCGGCAGCGTGAGGCTTAAGGCCTTGGCTTCCGAGCGGTTTTCGGGTCGCGCCATTATTGGCAATCGTACTTTGGAATCGTACGCCTCTTGGTTAAAACATAGTTATAATATCGTTAAAACCCTTGGCAGGCGACTCGAATCGTGAAACGGTGGGTTTCGGCGAGGGTTTTTCGCACAACAAAACTAATGCGGCCCGGTCAGTCCGGCGTACGGGTCCAGTCAAAGCGGCGGGTTTGCAATCGCTTCAGCGCGGATGCGGCTCGGTGATCGCGGCGCCGGTACTTCCAGGCGAAGTATTTCACGCTCGCACACCGAATGCGCGTTGCTGCGACGAGCGGAACCCTCGCGGCACCCGTTGCGCGCGGCCTTTGCCCTGTCGGCGGCCCAGAACCGGCCGCTGCATTTTATGAGGCCGTTCCATGCTCGATATCACGACCACCGAAACACCCAACTCGACGGGTGCCCCTGCGCATTCGCCGGCGCCCGCGCCGGCTCCCTCGCCAGCTCACTCGCCTTGGACGCCCGAGCGGATCGAACAACTCCGCAATGGCGTCGCCTCCGGTCTGTCCTGCAGCCAGATCGCCGCCGAGATCGGCGTCACCCGTAACGCTGTCATCGGCAAGATCCATCGTCTCGGCCTGTCGCCGGGGCGGCCCGCGGCGCCGGCGCGTTCCTGCCCTCCACGCGCCCGGCAGCCGCGGTCTTCGCCGCAACGCCAATTCCTGCGCCTGATGTTTGCGCCGGCGCCCGGCGTCGCAGGCGAGGACGCCGAACCGATGCCGGTCGAGAGCATGCAGCGCTGCTCGCTGCTCGACCTCGCGCCGGACAAATGCCGCTGGCCGGTGGGCGATCCGTGTGCGGCGGATTTCGCCTATTGCGGCAATCAGGCCGTCGCGGGTTTTTCTTACTGCGACGGCCATGCGCGCATGGCCTATCGGGTTCCGGCGCGGCGGCGCGCCTAGCTTTAATTTACAGCCCACCCGGCATGCCCGCGCTTGGCGCGAGCATGCCAAACTTCGCACGCAGTCTCTCGCCTTGCATCGCCGTTTTAGACGTGGCTTAACGGCGGCCAGCCCGAGGAGAAAACAATGCGAGCCATTCTGCGCACCGGAGCCTTCATCGCGCTTGCCATTATCGTCGCCGGCGCCGGCCTGGCCGCTTCGGCGGCTTCCGTCCGCGCGCAGCCAGTCACGACCACGAGCTCGGGTTTGGGCATCATCGACACCAAGGTCGGCACCGGGCCCTCGCCCAAACCCGGCCAGACGGTCGTCGTGCATTACACCGGCTGGCTCTACGAGAACGGCAAGCGGGGCAAGAAATTCGATAGTTCGGTCGATCGCGGCCAGCCGTTCGAATTTCCGCTCGGCAAGGGGCAAGTCATTCCCGGCTGGGACCAAGGCGTCGCCACCATGAAGGTCGGCGGCAAGCGCACACTGATCATTCCGCCAAGCCTCGGCTATGGCGCAAACGGCGCCGGCGGCGTCATTCCCCCCAACGCTACGCTGATCTTCGACGTCGAACTGCTTCGGATCAAATAGCGTACCGGCCGACGGCGCGGTCGCATCGGCAAACACCGATCGAGCAGACAACGAGCCGGCGCGAATGCGCTCGCCATCGTTGGTAGACCGGGATCGGGTCCCTTCATTGCAACATAAGTTAAACTGCGTATCCGCCCCGCACGCTGCATAATCAAGCCCCGCCACGGGCGGACCTAAAAATAAATTCGCCGTTTATTCAGAAACATCGTCTAAGACGGCGTAGCCATGTCGCTCACCGCGCAGTCCCTTCTTGCCGAACTCGACTCGACGCTGGCCGGGGCGCCAGCTCCCTGGCGGCGCGATGCACTGCGCCGGATCATCGATTTGTTCCGCGGCGGCGCCCCGACTTATTCCCACGAGCAGGTTGATTTGTTCGATGAGGTGATCGGCCGTTTGCTCAAGAACACCGACCGCACCGTGCTCGCCGAGGCAAGCAATAGTCTGGCGCCGATCGAAACCGGGCCAGCCAAAGTGCTTGCCATTCTCGCGCGCCACAGCGACATGACGGTCTGCGGGCCTGTCCTCGAGCAGGCCAAGGCGTTGCCGGGCGAAGACCTCATCGCCATCGCCGACGGCAATCGCGTCGATCCCAAATTGCTCGCCAAGATCGCCAGCCGGCCGCAGCTCAGCGAGGCGCTGACTGACATTCTCATCAAACGCGGCAACCTTGCGATCAAGCGCAAGGTCATCGAAAATCCGAGCGCACGCGTGTCGGAAGAAGGCTTTGCCCGGGTGGTCAGCGCCATCGATGGCGACAAGAATTTAGCCGCCGCGGTTGCGGCGCGCCAAGATGTGCCGGAAGCGTTGCGCGTGTGGCTCGACCGGATCTTAAGCGAATAAGTCCGCGGCTGCGCTGGGCGCCTTGAGCGCGGCGGCGGCGTGCTATCCTGCCCTCACGAATTGATTGTCCGAGAGGGCCTCCCGTGACTCGCAGTAATCTCCTCTATTTGCTCATCGGCGCCTTGGTGATCGCGGTCGCCGTCATGGGCTATCAGCTCTACCAGGATCGCCACCAGCCCGAAGGGCTGCACATCAATGTCGGCCCCGGCGGGCTGTCGATCCAAGGCAAGTGACCGGACGTCATCGGTCGTCTCGTTGGGTTATCCTGGTTATTGGTCATCGTCACGGTCGCCGCCGCCGAACAAGCCGAAGAATAACGGCGGCGGCGCGGGTTGCGGCGGCATGGCATCGCTGCGGTCGGTTTCCTCGACTTGGCGGCCGTCACCGGATCGATCATCATCATCCTCCGCATGCTGGCGACGAACGCTGTAGCGCCGATCGGTATAGCGATATCTGGCGCGGGCGTCGGACGGCCCGGCCTCGTCGGAGCGCCCATAAGAATCGTAAACAGGCCGGCCGGTTCGCGCCGACGCTTCGGCGCCGTCACTTGCCGCGCCCTGGGCTTTGCGCTTGACCGTCACGTAGCGCTTCGCCGGGATCGGCTTGCGCGCAAATTCGGTGTTGACCGGCTGGCCGGAGGTGGAATCGGCGCGCGCCGCTTGCAGCGCCGGCACTTGCGGCGACAACACTTGCCGAGACGCAGCCATTGCGGGCTGTGGCGCTGCCGGCTGTGGTGCCGACGCGGTGGTTGTTGGCGCCGCAGCAGGAACTGGCGCGACGGACGTTGGCGCAGGCGTGTGTTCGCGGGACAATGCGTCCGGCCAAGTTGTCTGTTGCGCCGACAGCGGCGGTGTGACCGTAATTTGCGGCGCGGTCTGCGCCTGAGTCTGCGGCAAGCCCTGCGCCGGCCCTTGAGGATTTGGCGGCGGCGCCACTACGGGACGGGGCGGCGTATTGTCCACAGCCGTCTGCTCCGGCACAGGCGGCGCCGAGGTTCCGGCGGCGGGAGCCGCAGCGACGTCGGTGGCCTTTTCCGCGTTGATTCTGCCGACTTCAGCGCTGGCGTCATGGCTCGGCGGCGTCGTCAAAGCCAAGTCGAGGGCGAATACGCTGAATCCGCCGATGATGCCCCCGACCAGCGCCGCGACCGCGACAATGGGAAGAGCCCGAAGCGGACGCAACAACCGACGGAAATCCGGATAGGGAGCCGGTGACATGATGCGCTCCTTGAGCCCGGCCCCCGCGAGTTATGCCAACGCCCAGCTTTGCCGCGTCGTTCCTTCCCGACCAATCGAGCGATCATGGTCGTTTGCGCCCCAGAATGGGAACGCCAAGCGTTTTCGCTAGTTGAGAAATAAATTCGGCAGCGGAGGGCGTTTCCAGGAGAGCGGTCAATGAACCGTCGCGATCAGGAACTTTTGGAAAAACAACTACATTCGGCCTACATTGCCCCGCGCAATGACGGCGTATTGATACTTGCGGTGCTCGCGGTGTTCTTTGCCGGAATTGCGCTCGGCGGTTTCCTGTTCGCCTATAACGCGCAGCCCGGTCCGTTGCGCGTCGCTGCGAATAATGCAACGCAGGTCGCGCAGCAATAAACGCTATTCTTCCGGCTCGGTGGTGAAAAACAGCGGATAACCCTTGCTCTTGCCGAGCTCGGTCGCCTCCTTGGCCTTGGTCTCGGCGACGTCCCGCGTATAGACAGCGATGACGCAGGCGCCGCGCTGGTGCGCGGTCAGCATCACCCGATAGGCCTGACCCTCGTTCATGCGGAATACCGCCTTGAGCACCAGCACGACGAATTCGCGCGGCGTGTAGTCGTCGTTGAGCAGGATCACCTTATAAAGCGGCGGCCGCTCGATCTTGGTTTTGACCGCGGTGCGCGGCTTGACGATGGTTTTGCTCATGGCAGACCTGACCCGGCACATTACCGGCGCGACGACACATCGTCGTCACCAAAGCACTCGCACAATATAGTCAGTCGCGAGCCTTGTCCTAAGCGGCGGTGGCCGCCGGCGCCGCGGAACCGGCCGAGCCATCTGGCGTGACCACCACCCCGCTGTTAAATGATGATCGCTAACGCGAGCGTATCGAGATTATTGCGAGGGTCGTCATGCACTTTATCGGAATCATCCTGATCGGCTTCGTCGCCGGCATCATTGCGCGCTTCCTCGCGCCCGGCGCCAACAATCCCTCAGGTTTCATCCTGACAACGTTGCTCGGAATCGCCGGCGCCTTCGTGGCGACCTTCATCGGTCAGGCGATCGGACATTATCAGCCGGACGAGGGCGCGGGGCTCATTGGCGCCGTCGTCGGCGCCGTGCTCGTCCTGTTTGTCTGGCACCGCCTTGTGTCGGCGCGCGTTATATCCGACCCCGGAAACCGACGCTGGCTTTAGGCCGCAGCGCCGCGGCGCGCGACGGACGGCGCTCGACGACGACTGCGCGCGGCGCGCCGGCTCGGCCGGCAATGGTGAAGAGGCTGGTCTCCTTGCGGTGGCCCATTTTCAGGACTGCGCCCCGTGCCGCCTCGGCGGACACATCCATCAGTGACATAACGATTTCGATCTGGGCGTCGATGTCATCGCTGAGCCCTTGGGCGGCTAGGACCGCATCCTCAAGGGTCGGCGGATCGCGCCGTACCCGGCGCCGGCCGTCCTTCGTATCCCATACTTCCGTCATCTGCACCTCGACTCGCCGTTCGCTCGGCTTTTCACCTTTGGGCCTCTATTATCAGGTATTTACCGCATTGCAGCAAGCCTATTGTGCAACGCACTCACAACATTTTCAAGGCCAGCAAAAACACATCGCCCGCGGCCTTATGACCGCGGGCGTGTCCGGAACTACAGTTCCAAAGCCTGCTAGCGCGGGGCCATCTCGCTGAACAGCACGCCGCCTTTACCCTTTGACGTTTTCGCCGTTTCGACGAGAGAGACGGTAACGTGGTCGGCCGTGGTGCCGGCATTTTTCACCACCGCCTCGGTGATGTCTTTAACCAAACCGCGCTTCTGCTCGAGCGTACGGCCTTCCAGAATATAGACGACGACTTCCGGCATAGTTTGTCCTCCAATGTTGCCCGCCGGCCTCACTCGGTCATTAGTCGCACACCGAATACGGTACGGGCTTGCCTCAAGTTCCAGCCCGTACTATCCGAAAGTTCCCGGGATGGCACAACAGGGAGCTGACAATGAAGCGTTTGGCATTTGCAGTCGGCGTTTTGGCGCTGAGCTTTGCAGCGTCGGTACCGGCGCGCGCCGACTTCGCCGTGGTGCAATTCGAGCTCGGCTATTGCCGCATCTGGTGGGATACGAGCGCAAAGCCGATCGGGACCGGCTGGAGCATCGTTGCCACGGCGCCGACTTTTGAAGGCGCTTGGGCGGCGCAAGACGCCGCAGTCAAGAAGGGCAAGTGCAAGTAACCTGACCTTTTTCGTTGAGCTTTCCCGCTCCGCCCGCCAGTCGTTGGCGGGCGGTTGCATTTCGTCCCCGCGATGAACGCATTTTTGCCGCCGCGCTTCGCGGCCCGATCGGGCACCGTCACGTCCTGCGCTATGATTGTCGTTGTTTGACGCGCCAGATGGCGCTCGACCGCGCGCAAAGCGTGACGCCGAACCTACTATCAACGATTCGGATAGTATGACGTTCCGTTGTGCGGGCTGAACAGCCGCCGCAATACCGTGCCGAGGCCGGGTGCCGGCTGATATTTACTGTTAGACGCATAAGCCACGTGCGGCTTTGGTTTTTTCACCGGCGGCACCGTCTGCGGCGGGATCAAAGCCTGATCCGACGCCTCGCCGGACGCCGCTTCAGTCGCGGAGGAACCCTCCGACAACGAGGCAAATCCGGAAGCCGCCTTCGAGGCCGGAGTCGCGCTTGCGCCGCTGTCGGCAGAATTTTCAGGCGGTGACGGACTGACCGCGACCGGCTCTTGAAGCTGTCCGCCGGAGGCCTGCGGCTGTATCGCTGCCTGTGGCGTAACCGTCGGCGTAACCTGCGGCGCGGTCGCTGCCGGCGGCGTCACGGCGGGTGGCGGCTGCATCGCGACCTGTGAGGCGACTGCTGGCGGCGTGACCGTTGCCGTCACTTGCGGCGTAAACGGCGCCGGGGTTTGCGCGTGCGCCGTCGCCGCGACAGTCGCGGGAACGGCTGTTGTTGCGCTGACGGGCGCAACGAGCGCGGCCGTCGCTGGAGTTGCCGTGGCCGGCGCGGCGTGCACGCTGGTGACGATCGCATGCGTGGTAATCGATGCCGTCCTGTCGTGGTCAGCCGCCGGGCGATCGATCAGCGATAGCACGACTGCAGCACCGGCAGTGGCGCCGATGGCGGTCGCCACCAGCACGACGCGGACTGTGCGCATCAAACTCGGCGCGGGAGCGAGGTAGCCCCATTCCGAATTGAAATTACCGGCCGAGCGCATTGCAGTCTCCCGACAGTACGAGCAACGCTCGCATCCAAATTTAAGGCCGCGAAAGTGACCGCGAGGCCCGGATCCCTGGTGTTGAACTTGGCCTTCTTCATAGCTTCTAAGCCAAGACTAAAGCGGCACAACTCCAGTTCCCGCCCAGGCACCGTATGGCTTACTCACGACGGTGGAACCGGGCAAGACTCGACCCGGCAGAAATCGAACGGCTGTTGCCAAAAAGCATCATTTATCGGGCAAACTGACGGTAATTCGGTAGCAAAATGGCACAGCGTTGGATTGTTGTGCACAACACCAGGCGTGGCGCGCAGGTGCCATTTCATTCTAGGCCGTCCTCTTCGTTCCGGCTTCCAGTCAAGATGCCGAATTGAACTGGCGATTCCCGGACATGGCACCGCCAATGCTATCGCCGACCGAGGCGAACACTTGGCCAATGACCGAGACCACGTGGCGAGTCGCAGCAACGACGTGGTCCTTGATGTCGAGCGTCTTCGCAATCAGCGGATTTGCAAGTAGCGAATCCGGCTCGCGAGCAGTCGCCTCGCCGGGCGCAGCGGACGCGACGGCCGTATCATTCGGGAGCGGATCCGCTTGCGCAATGGTAAGCGGCACATGTGGCACGGCCGCAACAACGGCAGGCGCCTTGCGACGCGCGGGCGCCGCCTTCGCCAGGGCCGGAGTTACGACGCTTTGTTGAGCCGTCGCCTGTGAAGCGAACAAGGCGTCCGCCAATTTAGCGTCTGCCGCCGCGCGCGCTTCCTCCGCGGCCCGTGCGGTCGCCGCGTCTTCGGCCTGGTCGCGACGCTGCTCGGCGGCCATTTGGGCCTTGAGGTAATTGATGATCAGAGCGTGCTCGTCGCGAACCATCGCCATCATCTCCGGGGAGGCCGGCTGGACGTCGACCAACTGCGGCTGCGCGGTGTGGACGAAATGGTATTGCGTGAACAGAAACCCGCCGATCACGCTCGCCAAGGCGGCCGGAAGGATGTCGAGCACTAATTTACCGAAGAACCGCGCCAGCCACGGCCCCTGGTGCGGCGCCGCCCAATTTGGCTGCATCGTCTTGATCGCGCTGCTCTGCATTACCGGTCTCCAATATTTCAAACGTGCGATTGAATTTCAAACAGTTGTTTAGGGCGTCGGCAGGCCAAGAAAAGGGAATTTTTGCGGCATTCCCCTAATTTTCGGCGCGCGGCCCCTTTAAACCAGCCGACCTAAACCGCCGACCAGCCAGTTCCCGATTAGCCCAGCCAGCCACTCGACCGCCGCATCGTCGAGGACAAGCCCGATCGGCGACTGAGCGAGCTGGTCGCGGTTGCGCAGAAACACGCCGCATTGGCCGATGAGCCAGATCGACGCCACAGTGACCGTCCTGGGATCGGCATCAGGCAGGAAGCGACGCACCAAGTCGGCGGCAAGTCCCATGAACGGTGCCGCCTCTTCGCTGACGAGAGCACGAAACACCGGCGTCGGCCGGACCGTTTCCCAATTGAAAATCCGCATGTAGCGGCTGTATTCGTCGCGCCCCATCAGCGGATGCAGCTGGCGTCGGATGAACGCGCGCAACGCCTCCTCCCGCGACATGGCCTTCGCCTCCTCGGCATGCGCGAGCTGATCCTCGGTCATGGCGCGAAAGGCGGCGCGCAACACGTCGCGATAAAGCCCGTCTTTGCCGTCGAAATGGTAGTTGATCGCCGCCTGGTTCACCCGCGCCTTGGCGACGATGGCGCGAATGCTGGTGCCGTCGTAACCGCGTTCGGCGAACAGCCGCTCGGCGGCCTTGGTGATCCGTTCTCGCGTGACCTCGGATGGTCGCGTCATTGCGCCATGCCTCCGATTTTCAAACCTTCGTTTGAATTCCAAATAATGGTTTGGCCGGCGCAATGCAATCGCCCGGTCGCCGCATACCGGGGGCCGGAATTTCGATCGATCCCCGGTGTTTTTGGCACGCGCAGCCTAAAAGTGGTTCCATCCTGCGCTAGTTTTCCGCTAGCCTGCGGGCAACGAACAAACGAAAATGGGGAGGATTTGCATGAACCAGCATCATTTGCCGTCGGATGTCATCGGGCTTGCCAAGGTCATGCCGCCACTGTCGCGGCGGGGATTTATGTCGACGACGGCGGCAGCCGCCGCGGGCTACACGCTTGCTGCCGGTCCGGTGCGGGCCGATGCCATCCACACCGACACCAATGGGCTCGATGCAGGCGACGCCACGATCAAAGTGGCGGATGGCCAAATGCCGATCTATTACGCACGCCCGGCCGGCGTGACGCACCCGCCGATTATTCTCGTCTGCATGGAAATTTTCGGCCTGCATGAATGGGTCAAGGACGTGACGCGTCGACTCGGCCATCTCGGCGCGTTTGCGGTCGCGCCCGATTATTATTTTCGCGATGGTGTCGATCTCACCAAGATGGACGACATCCAAAAGATCTTGCCGATCGTCAACACCAAGACAGACACCGAGCTTTTTTCCGATCTGGACGCCACGGCGGCCTGGGCGAAATCGCAAGGCGGCGACGGCGCCCGGTTGGGTATCATGGGTTTTTGCCGCGGCGGCCGTAGCGTGTGGCATTACTCGACGCACAATCCGGATCTGAAGGCCGGCGTGGCGTTCTATGGCACATTGATCGACAAGAACGCCGCCGCGCCGAAGAATTCGATCGAGCTTGCACCCGAAGTCAAGGAACCTGTGCTTGGACTTTATGGCGCCGAAGACGCCGGCATTAAGGTCGAGCAGGTGCAGCAGATGGAAGCCGCGCTGAAGGCCGCCGGCAAGACCGCAGAATTCCACGTTTATCCCGGCGCCCCGCACGGTTTTGAAGCTGACTATCGACCGAGCTATCGCAAAGAAGCGGCCGAAGATGCCTGGACGCAGATGATCGCCTGGTTCAAGAAATACAAAGTCTTAAGCTGAGCGACACCGCAACCAATGAAGCGCGGCGCTTTGCGGCGCCGCGCTTTTCATGTCTATTAAAGCCATGCCGGCCTTTATCTGCATCACTTGTGGCTCACAATTCGCGTCGTCGGAAAAAGCACCCGAGCGCTGCCCGATCTGCGACGAAGATCGCCAATACGTGCCGCCGTCCGGTCAGGCCTGGACGACGCACGACGCGCTCACACGCAGCCATTTCAACTGCTTCCGGCAGCACGAAAAGGATCTGATCGGCATCGGCACCATGCCGATGTTCGCCATCGGGCAACGGGCGCTGCTGCTCGCCACCGATAAGGGCAACGTGCTGTGGGACTGTATTTCGCTCCTCGACCAAGCCACTGTCGCAATCGTCAAGGCATTGGGCGGCCTTATTGGCATCGCCATCTCGCATCCGCATTATTACGCCTCGATGGTCGAATGGGCGCGTGCTTTCGATGCGCCGATCCATTTGCACGCCGGCGACCGCCAATGGGTCATGCGTCCCGATCCGGCGATTAAATTCTGGGACGGCGACACGCTGCCGCTGGTGGATGGCGTGACCCTGATCCGCTGCGGCGGCCATTTTGCCGGGGGCACGGTGCTGCATTGGGCGAGAGGCGCCGCCGGAAGCGGCGCGCTTCTGTCCGGCGACATCGTGCAGGTCCTGCCGAACCGTCATTTCGTGAGCTTCATGCGCAGCTATCCAAATTTCTTTCCACTGTCGGCGCCGGCGGTCGAGCGGATCGGCGCGCTGCTTGAGCCCTACCCGTTCGACATCATCTATGGCGCCTGGTTCGACCGCGTCGTTCCGCGCGACGGCAAGGCAATCGTGCAGAATTCGGTGGCGCGCTACGTCGCCGCGATCCGCGGCGACGGCTCCGCAGAATTGAAATAGGAGGACCGCGATGGCGCGCGTCGACGAAGTCAAGCGGGAAAATCTCGACGCACGGCAGCGGCAACTCTACGACGACATCATGCACACCCGGCCGCGCGGCAAGCTGAGCGGCCCGTTTTCGGTGTGGATGCACACCCCCGACATCGCGGAGCCCGCCAACGGGCTGGCCAATTGCTTTCGCGTCCACGCCAGGCTCGACAAACGCCTGATCGAATTGATCACCCTGATGATGTGCCGTGCGGACACGGTGAAATATGCCTGGTCGGTGCACGAGCCGCTGGCGCGCCAAGCGGGTCTCTCGCCGCAGATCGTCGACGCCATCCGCGCCAACAAGCAGCCCGATTTCTCCCGCGACGACGAGCGCCTGATCTACGATCTCGTCACCGAATTGCTCACCACCAAATCGCTGAGCGATGGCACGTTCGCCCGCGCCATGGCCGCGTTCGGCCGCGAAGGCGTCATTGAAGCGGTGAGCTGCGCCGGCTTCTACAGCATGGCCGGTTTGGTGCTCAACGCCTTCGAAGTGCCGCCGCCCCCCGGCGGCGAGGTGCTGACTTGATAACGAATGCTCAGAAGGCGGGCGCCTTCGCTTTGTCCAGAACCGAACGGCCCCGGTCCGTCAGCACGATCGTGCAATGGCCGTCGTTCTCGGTACGCACAAGACCGTCGACCACTGCATCTTCCCAGACCGAGATGTGCGGACAGCTGTGCCAGGCTTCCACCGCCTGCTCACGCGTGCGCGGCCGATCCACCACCCAGGCGAGGAATTGGATCATAATCAGGCTGGGCGAATAGGACATCGCGGCCTCCGTCGGGCCGCGCAATATAGGCCAAAAAACGCCGGGATGCAGCCCGGCGCTTTTGCGTGGAACCAAACTCGCAGATTACGCGTTATTTGGCGCATTTCACCGCGGGGGCAATTTCATGTCCATACTCATCAGCATCCTGATCACATTTGTCGTCGTCATTCTCGTGCTTTACCTCGTCAACATGCTGCCGATCGACGGTCGCGCCAAGCAGATCGTCCGCGTCGTCGTGATCATTATCGGCATAATCTCGTTGCTGCGGTACCTCGCGGTCTTCTAAGATCGCGCGGTGCGCCGCATCGAAGGCTATGTCATTGTTTCCGCCGACGGCATGCTCGCCGACGCCAAAGGCGAGATGCCGGATTCGATCCGGAACGCGGCCGATCAGCGCTTCTTCCAGGACGCGCTCGACCGCGCCGCGGTCGTAGTGCACGGCCGGCACTCATATGAGGGCGGACCACACGCCGCGCGGCGCAAGCGGCTCGTCGTGACGCGCCAGATCGCCGAACTAGGTCCCGATACGGAATATCCCAATGCCCTGTTATGGAATCCGCTCGGCGCCAGCCTCGACCAGGCGTTGGAACGGCTCGGCGTCGGTGATGGCACCGTCGCCGTCATCGGCGGCCCTGAAGTGTTCAGCCTGTTTCTGCCGCTCTACGATGCGTTTCACCTGTCCCGCGCGGCCAAGGCCAGAATTCCCGGCGGTATTGCCCCCTTCATCGAAGTCGGTCCGAATGCCACCCCCGAAGACGTGCTCGCGCAACGCGGCTTTCGGCCGGGCGCGCGGCGCGAACTCGACGCGGACGCCGGCGTCTCGGTCGTGACTTGGGAACGACAGCAATGATCGGCCTGGAACGTTTCTGATGAATGCGCCAAATATTCCGCCATGAGCCTACGGCCGGTCTCGAAAGCGTCTCAGCACGTCGTCGCGCTCGACTATGAAATCGCGCAAGAGCAGGCCTCGGCGCTTGGCCGGCTCGGCCGTGCGCTCGAGGCAGCGCTCGCCGCGCTGCTTGAATTCGACCGTCTGCATGGCGACGATCCGGGCGATCTTGAGCGGGCAGGAAAGCGCACGCGGCTGGTACAGGACGCCGGCGATGCGCTGTGGTGCTTCATGGTGCAGCGCGAAGCCTGCGGACTGCGCGACCCGCGGCCCGCACTTCGCGACTACCGCGTCCCGATTGAGGTGCAAAACCGCATGGGAATCGTCACCGGCCGGCGCCGGCCACAGCCGTCCTGAGCTTTCGCCGCCGCCCGACGCTGATCTGCGCAAGTTCAGCGTCAATTTGCCCTTAGCGCACTGTTAACCGAGCCGGCGCGGGGGGATTCGTTCCCCGAAAGGCTTTATTCACCGTTCTCAAGGCATTGTTATCGACAATTCAACGGTGTGGCAGTGCCGGAGTTGCGATGCGTTCCCTTCCTCTTCTTGACGAACTCGAGGGCGCCCTCGCATCCGGTGACATTAATCGCCGCATCGACATTCTAACCCGCATTACCGACCTCTTCATCAACGGCGCCGACCGCTTTTCCGAGGATCAGATCGGCGTGTTCGACGACATCATGGCGCGCCTGGTCAACACCATCGAGGCCAAGGTCCGCGCCAAACTGGCGCACCGACTGGCCCCGATCGCCAACGCGCCGAACAACGTAATCCACATGCTTGCCTTCGATGACGACATCGAGGTCGCAAGCCCGGTGTTGTCGCAATCGCCGCGGCTTGACGACCGCGACCTGGTCATCGCCGGCTGCAATAAGAGCCAACAACATCTGTACGCCATTGCGCAACGCCCCTCGCTGAGCGAAACGGTGACCGACGTCCTGGTCGAGCGCGGCGACCGCGACGTGGTGCATTCGGTGGTGAGAAACGTCGGGGCACGGTTTTCCGACGCCGGCTTTCGCATGCTGGTCAAGCGCTCGGCCGATGACGACACGCTGGCGACCGAAGTGGGACTGCGGTCGGATATTCCGCGGCAACATTTTCTCGTTCTGCTGGAGAAAGCGTCCGTGGCGGTGCGCCAGCGCCTGGTGGCCGAAAACCCGCAGGCCGCCCCCACCATTGACGATGTGGTGGCCGAGGTCGTCGGCGGCATCCGCGCCGAGGCACGCAAGGCCTCGCCGGACTTTGCCGCGGCGCAGGCCTATGTCGAGCGGTTGAACCGCATTCAGCGGATCGGCGAATCCGAAATCTATCAATTCGCGCGCGACCGCAAGTTCGAGGAAACCGCGATCGCGCTATCGATCATGTGCGATACCCCGATCGACGTGGTCGAGCGTGCGCTGCTCGACCCCGGCGCCGAGATCATCCTCATTCTCGCCAAGGTGGCGGGCCTGTCGACGACGACCACCAAAGCGGTGCTGCTATTGCGCGCCGCCGACCGCGGCATGTCGGCGAAAGACCTCGAACATGCATTGACGAGTTTCAACCGATTGCAGCCGGAGACCGCGCGCCGGGTACTCAGCTTCTTCCGCACCCGGGTGAAAAAACCGGCGGAGGCGGTGGTTCCGCCGGCGGTCGCCGTCAATGGCTAATTCAGGCCATTGGACTTTTGAATCCGATCATTGATTGGCCGCGTAGAGCGCCGCGACCATGGCTCGGGGTTTCACCAGCAGCCCAGGGACAGTGTCTGAGCCCGAATAAATCCCAAACGGTAAACATAGACCCATTTGCTCTTTATGATGGTTGTGGCCCACACGCCCACTTACGTCTTATCGCTGCCTACTTCTGTGTGAATTTGAGTTAGTGTCGCCGCGTAACAGGCGTTCGAATCTTCGGCGAACACTCCCATGAAGACCGTGCTGTTCATCTTCATCTTCTTGAGTGTGCTTTCGACAACGGCCTTGATGTCCGGCGCTAAGAGCCGATCCGAAAACTTCTTGAATCTGATAAATCGGATGTGATTCATTGATGGGCGCTTGATTCTGGATGGAGCGCCCCCCGATGTGGAAGCCCGAACACCGCCAAGCTGCGAGCCGCAGTGGCCTGCGTTACCCGAGCGATTTGACTGATGCCGAATGGGTGATTGTGGAGCCCATGATCCCGCCTGCACGACATGGCGGGCGCAAACGCAGCGTGAACGTGCGTGAGGTGCTGAATGGGATCTTCTACATCCTATGGACCGGCTGCCAATGGAAGGCTCTGCCAAAAGACCTGCCGCCGAAGAGCACGGTGCACGACTATCTGGAGCTATGGAACTGGGACGGCACGTTGGAGCGCATCCACCATGCACTCTACGTTGCGGTGCGCGAACAGGCCGGACGTGACGCAAGTCCGACGGTAGCGATTATCAACTCGCAAACCGCGAAGGGTGCTCAAAAAAGGGGGCCTTGGCTCGATCCTTCGGGTTACGACGCGGGCAAGAAGGTCAAGGGTCGCAAGCGGCATATCCTGGTCGACACGCTGGGCCTCTTGTTGAACGTTGTCGTTCATCCCGCCGATGTTCAGGACCGTGACGGCGCCTTCCTGTTGTTGCGCCGGGCAAGACGACTGTTCCCGTTTATCAAACGCATCTTTGCTGATGGTGGATATGCCGGAGAGAAGATGGCGCTTGTTGCCTGGCGAACAGGAGCATGGAAGCTGGAGATCGTGAAGCGATCCGAAGTTTCTGGCTTCGAGGTCTTGCCAAAAAGGTGGATTGTCGAAAGGACATTCGCCTGGATCAGTCGCAATCGCCGCTTGGCTCGCGACTTCGAGCGTTACGCCATTACCGTCGCTGCCTTCGTCCGCCTCGCCATGATCCGCATCATGCTCAGGCGGCTTGCTGCAAACGCCTCGTTAAGAATCCAAACTTTCCGGATGAGCTCTAAATCAGCAGCTATTTTGTCGCCTTGCGCACGAAAGATTGCGCAAGTCTGCTGGATCGCGGCGTCGGGTGAGGACACGAGTTGATTCATTAGCTCCGTCCTCGTCTGGTACTATGCATAGTCATCGAGAAGAAGACGTCTACCTGCCCGCCAGTCGGTCAATTCCTGGCAATCGGCGGATATTCCCAGCAGCATATTTCCGCTTTGCGCCAACATTCCGCTTAACGCCGTGACAGCGCGGCTATCGACCGGATTATTTGCCGATAACTCGCAGAAACCCGCAGGCGCCGGAAGTGTAATGGACACGCCTCCCACCATTACGTCTGCCGCCATAGCAGCCGTGGAGGCAACAGCGAGTACAAAAAGTGCTCCTGCTGCCAATACCCGCATCATTTCCGATCTCCATCGGCACCGTGACGGCGTAACTCTAATCGTAGAACATCTGCGACTTAGGGTCGACGACGACGCCGGCCGCGCGCCCGGAACAGAAAACTAGCGGCAGAATAAGAACTACGGAAAATCACTGCGCTATGGGTTTCCACGCTGTCGGGTGTCGTCTTGAACGTGACCGGCGTGTCGCTTTGCGCCAGAGTCGCAACTAAAACTTCCTCGTCGCAAGCTTAGCCGTTTGCTGGCGCTCGATAAGCCTGGGCAAGCGGCATTAATGGCGCCCGCGTCGCTATTGCGCGTCGCCGCGCAGGCGACGTGACGAAACGTTAAAGCTTTTCTTGCAGAATCTTCTTGACTCCGTGCTGATTGCATTTATGTGGGGAAATAGCCGCCATTGGTCGGTTCGCGTGGACTGATCGGGCGGCTTTCGCTTTCCGTGGCGCCGGCTCGCCGGCATCTCGGGTTCTGAACTAGGTTGGGGAGGACGGCATGAGCCAACACGCCCTCTTACGATCGGTGAAGGGCTTGGGGATCCCAGGTACCGCCCGAAAGGAAGACAGGAAGACGAAGCTGAAAGTGGCGACCCCGGCACCGGAGGTGGATCGCCAGAACGACCCCACAGCCGATGGCAAAGATCATTTCGCCTCGCGCAACGGTGTGCGTTGCGCCGGTGTACATCTGATCGTCGATCTGCACGGCGCCAAGCGTCTCAACGATATCGAGCATATCGAGGCGACTTTGCGGCGCTGCGTCGAAGCGGCCCGCGCTACGCTTCTGCATATTCACCTGCATCACTTCCAACCGAGCGGCGTTTCCGGCGTGGCGGTGCTGGCGGAGAGCCACATTTCCATCCACACTTGGCCGGAAATCGGCTATGCCGCGCTCGACGTATTCATGTGTGGCTCGGCCGATCCGGACGCCTGCATTCCGGTCCTGCGCGAGGCGTTTTCCGCCAAGCGCGTCGGCGTCAACGAGTTGTTGCGCGGTCAGGACGCCTGAGCCGGCAATTTTGTTACGAATAGTGAGCGGCCGGGCGTAACTCCCGGCCGTTTTCATATGGGAGGGGCCGATGGCACAGAAGCGCTGGATTGCCGAGACGCTGTTCGACGATCTCGGCTTCCGCATGACCTTCCAGGTCGACAAAGTGCTCTACGAAATGCAGACCGAGCACCAGCATCTGGTGCTGTTCGAGCAACCGTTCTTCGGCAAAATGCTGATGCTCGACGGCGCCACCCAGATCTCCAAGAAAGACGAATTCATCTATCAGGAGATGATGTCGCATGTGCCCTTGTTCGCCCACGGCAACGCGCGCGACGTGCTCATCATCGGCGGCGGTGACTGCGGCATCGCCGAGGAGGTGCTCAAGCACAAGACGGTCAAGCGCCTCACCCAGGTCGAGATCGATGCCAAGGTGGTGGAATTCGCCAAGGAGCATTTCCCCGAATTCACCGGACCGGTGTTCGCCGACAGGCGCTTCGAATCCATCATCGACGACGGTGCGAAATACGTCGCCAGGACCGACCGCCGCTTCGACGTCATCATCGTCGATTCCACGGATCCGATCGGGCCCGGAAAAATCCTGTTCGGCGAGAAGTTTTATGCCAGCTGCAAGCGCTGCTTGAACAAAGGCGGCATCCTGACGACGCAAAACGGCGTGCCGTTCTTCCAGAAGAACGAGTTGACCTCGACCATGAAAAAATTCCGGCGGCTGTTCGCGGAAGCCACCTGCTTCGTCGCCGCCATTCCGGTCTATGTCGGCGGCCACATGGCGATGGGTTTTGCCACCGACGACAAGCGGCTGCGGCGGCACAGCGCAAAGACCATCGCCCAGCGCTACCGCAAAGCCGGCAGCTTTATAACGAAATACTGGACACCGGATCTCCACGTGGCGGCTTTCGCCCAACCGCGCTTCATTGCCGATTTGGTGGCAAAAGCGGAGCACCGCGGCGTTAGACCTGCCGTTTCAGGGCCCGGACGCTAATACAATCGTGAATGGCGCCGGTCACCGCCGGTTCTTAAACTGGATCGATAATGAGGCGTCAGCGGGAGGATATTGGCCATGAAGCTTTACATGCATCCGGTATCGATGACGAGCCGGCCGGTCCGGCTATTCATCGCCGAAAACAAGATTCCGGTCGACGAAGTCACCGTCGACTTGTTCACCGGCGAGCAATACAAGCCGCCTTATACAGAACTCAATCCGAACAGCCTGGTGCCGATGATCGAGGACGGCGATCTGCGTTTGACCGAAAGCTCGGCGATCCTGAAATATCTGGCCGACAAGATCGGCTCGCCCGCCTACCCGAAGGATTTAAAGCAACGCGCCAAGGTCAATGAGGTGATGGATTGGCTCAACACCAATTTCTATCGCGAATGGGCCTACAATCTCTGCTATCCGCAGCTGTTTCCGCATCTCAAGCGGCGCAGCGACGAGGCCCAGGCGGCCACAATCGAATTCGGCCAGCAGAACGCCAAGCGCTGGCTGCAAATTCTCAACGACTATTGGATCGGGCCGAACAAACCCTATCTATGCGGCGACCAGATCACCATCGCCGACTATTTCGGCGCCGCTCTGGTCACGCTGGGCGAGGTTATCCGCTGCGACTTCTCGGCCTATCCCAACGTGCAGCGCTGGCTCAATAACGTGAAAAAGCTGCCGAGTTGGCCCAAGGTCAACGAAGTTTTCTACGGTCTGGTCGAGTCGGTGAAAGAGCAGCCGTTCCACGCCATCTGAGGCAAGCGTCATGAGCTTTTTCCCGGGCAAAGATCCAGCCTTAGGCGACGCGCCAGCAAGCGACGCAGTCCAGCAGTTGATTGTTCCGCGCTCGGTCGATCTCGGCGGCTTCCAGGTCCATCGTGCGCTGCCGTCGGCGCGCTCGCGCATGGTCGGACCCTTTATCTTCTTCGACCATTTCGGCCCGGCGGTATTCAAGGCCGGCGATGGCGTCGACGTACGGCCACACCCCCATATCGGGCTCGCCACGGTGACCTATCTGTTCGACGGCGAAATCGTGCATCGCGACAGTCTCGGCACCGCGCTGCCGATCCGGCCGGGCGCCGTCAATTGGATGACGGCGGGTCGCGGCATCGTGCATTCCGAACGCACGGCGCCCGATCACCGCGATGGCGGCGAGCCCCTGCACGGCCTGCAGTTATGGGTCGCGCTGCCAATGAAGGACGAAGAGACGGCGCCCGCCTTCGCCCACACCGCAGCGGCCGACATTCCGGAATTGCGCGAGAATGGCCTCCATATCCGCGTCATCGCCGGAACGATGCACGGGCTACGCTCACCGGTCGTGACAAACTGGGACACAGTGTTCGCCGAGGCTACTCTGAAGGCCGGCACCGTCCTGCCGCTCGATACCGACCATGAAGAACGTGCTGTCTACGTCATTGCCGGCGAGATCGAGATTGCCGGCGACCGTCACGGTCCGGAACGGCTCCTGGTGCTCAAGCCTGGCGACCGCATCGTCGTCAAGGCGGTCACCGACGCCCGCATCGTCGTGGTCGGCGGCGCTGCTATGGACGGGCCGCGCCACATCTGGTGGAATTTCGTGTCGTCGCGGAAGGAGCGCATCGAAGCGGCCAAGGCCGATTGGAAGGCTGGCCGTTTCGATATCGTTCCGGGTGATAGCGCTGAATTCATTCCGCTGCCGGAGTCTTGAGCCTGCGCGGGTTTACACCCCGATCGCGGCCTTGATGCGCTCGGCGGAGATCGGCAAATCGCGGAACCGGTGGCCGGTGGCACTGGCAATGGCGTTCGCCAAGGCCGCCGCCGCCGGCCCCTGACCCGCCTCGCCACTGCCCAGAAAGGGCATGCCCGGGCGGTTGATGACGTGGATTTCCATCTCGTCGGGCACCGCGGAAAAACGCAGGATCGGATAGGTCGCCCAGTCGACGCTGGTGATGCGACGCTCGTCGAAGGCCACGCTTTCGTAGAGCGTCCAGCTCATGGATTGCAAAATGGCGCCTTCGATCTGGTCGGCGATGCCGTCGGAATTGACGACCTGGCCGCTGTCGACGGCGGCAACCGCCCGCCGCATCCGTGCCCGGCCGGTGTCGCGGTCGACCTCCACCTCGCAGGCGACAGCGCAATAGGCGGCGAGATTCTTGTAGCGTGCAAAGCCAAATCCCCGGCCCCTGCCCGGCGCAGCCGAAGACAGCTTTGTCGCCCAGCCGAAGCGCTCGGCCGCGGTGGCGACCACATCCCGCGCGCGCGGATCGTCGAGATGCTTGAGCCGGAAGGCCACTGGATCGGCGCCCGCGGCGACGGCAAGCTCGTCCATGAAACTTTCGATGGCGAAGACATTCATGAAGCCGCCGAGCGCGCGTAGCGCGGACACCCGCACCGGCATCGTCGGCAGGAAGTGATAGATCACCTGGGCGTTTGGAATTTTATAAATAGGAATGGAATTGCGATCGCCGCCGCCTTCCGGCATCGGAATTGGCTTCGGCGGCGGCTCCGGGAATGGCTTGTCGAGATAACGTGCCGCCAGCAACGAGCCGGCCGGTCCGGGCCGCGTCGAGTGAGTGTTGCTCCAGACCTCATGATCCCAATCGACAATGCCGCCGCCGTCATCGAGCGCGGCCTCGAGCTTGATCAGCATGGCCGGGCCGTAGGGCTCCCACGCATGCTCCTGCTCGCGGGTCCATTGCACGCGCACCGGACGCCCCGGCAGGGCGCGGGCAAGGAGCGCGGCATCGGCGGCGGCATCGTCCGCGCCATTATGGCCGTAGCAGCCCGCGCCTTCGCTGTGGATGCAGCGGACCTTGTCCTTCGGCATGCCCATCATTTCCGCGATGGCGTCGCGATCCGGATAGACCCCTTGGGTATGAGTCCAGACTGTGAGCGTATCGTTCTCAAGCTGCGCCACCGCGCAGGACGGGCCGATCGAGCCATGGGACAGATACGGCCGGGAATAAGTCGCCGACAGCGTTTTGGCGCCGCTCGAAACGGACTGCTGCCGGTCGAGCACCGTAATGTCCTGCGCCGGCAAGCGTTTGAGGAACGCGCCCAAGCCGTTGGCGTCCGGAAGCTTCGCCGTTTCGTTCCAGCGAGCTGCGGCCGCGAGCGCGCGCATGGCCTCGATGGCCTGAAACTCGCGCTCGGCGATGACCGCGAGAAAGCTGCCGTCGCGAACGACCTTCACGACACCCGGCATCTTGCGCACCGCGGCGTCGTCGACGCCGGCAAGCTGCGCGCCATAGCTTGGCGGCCGCACGACCCGGGCATGGACCATGCCGTCCGGACGCAAATCCTGCACGAAGGCCGCGCCGCCGGTCACTTTGGCCGGAATGTCGACGCGCGGAATGCGCCGGTTCATGATCTTGTACTGGCCAGGGTCTTTTAGCGGGGACGTCCCCGCGGCCGCGACATGAAGGAGCTGAGCCGAAACCAATTCGCCATAACCGAAGCGGCGGCCGTCGGGCGCGATGACGGCAGTGCCTTGCGTTGTCATCTGCCCGTCCGGCGCGCGTCGCGGCTTCGGCAACGAGGAGCTGCCGCACCTGAGCGGCGGCATTCATGATGGCGGTGCCAGAATCCTGCATGGAATGGCTGCCGGCGGTGTAGCCCTCATTCGGGGTCAGCGCCGTGTCGGCGGTGATAAGCTTGATGTGACCAAAATCCACGTCGAGCTGCTCCGCGGCAATCTGCATGAGCGCGGTCTTGATGCCCTGGCCGAGCTCGGCCTTGCCGGTGAACACGGTGATCGCGCCGCTCGCGTCTACGCGAATCCAGGAGTCGAGATAGGGCGTTTGCTTAAGGCTGCCGGGACGCGGCGCTGCCGGCGTCGGCGGTTGCGACGGAGCATCGTTTTGCGCCGACAGCCTGCCCGCGGACGAAAAGCTTAAGACAAATGCGCCGGAACCGGCCAGCACCGCACGGCGCGAAATGACCATCGCTGAACTCACCCGCTGCCTCCCGCATTCGCCGAGAGCATCTCCGCCTGGGCGCGATGGATGGCGCGCAGGATCCGCATATGCGTGCCGCATCGGCATAGGTGCGGCTCGAGGGAAGCGCGGATGTCCGCCTCGCTGACATGCGGATTTTTCTGCAACAGCGCATGCGCGCGCATCATGATGCCTGGAATGCAGTAGCCGCATTGCGCCGCCTGCGCCTCGATGAAGGCGCGTTGGATCGGCGCCGGGTGTTCCGCCGTGCCGAGGCCCTCCAGCGTCGTGACTTGCTTGTCGGCCAGCAACGCGACCGGAGTGACGCAGGAGAACACCGGTTCGCCGTCCACCAGTACGGTGCAAGCGCCGCATTGACCGAGTCCGCAGCCGAACTTCGCCGCGTTGAGCTTTAAATCCCCGCGCAGCGCGTAGAGCAGCGGCGTGCGCGGATCGACGTCGATATCGTGCGGACTGCCGTTAACGTTGAGCTTCATGGTGCGCCTGCTGCGCCGTACCGGACGGTGTGGTCTCAACGACCGTCGCCCAACTCGCCGCCGGAATGCGCGCGCGGCTGCGCGCGTCGTGAACGCTTTTGACGATATCGGTCCATGGAGGTTTGTCGCAGAACCGAGCGCGCAAGTAGCGGGCCAAGGCCACGACCTGCACGTCATTCATTGCGCCGGCGAAGCCGGGCATGATCGGCGCTTGGGCCGCCTCCGCAGCCGGCAGCCCGTAGAGCACGATATTGACGAGATTGTCAGCGCTCGGACCGCTGATCGCACTGGTCAACATCAAGTCGATGCCGCCATACGGCAAGGAGCGCGGGCCCTCGTGACATCCGGCGCAGGCGCCGGCGTAAGTCACTGCGCCTTCATCATTCTTGGTATCGATGGCGCGCAGCGCATTGGCCTCGCCGTCGGCACTCGCGGCCGCATCGAACCGGCCGCGCGCGCGCTGCATTTCCACTCCCTGCACCACCACGTCTCGCTCGGGAGCGGCGCGATTCATCTGCTCGGCAACATACATTGCAATCGCACGCATGTCGTCGTGAGGGATGACGCGAAGATCGCTGGCGACTTCGGCCATCGGACCACGCGCCACGCCGTGGCTATCGTCGTAGCCATGGCGCAAATAATGCCGTAACGCGTCAGCATTCCACGGTACCGGCGCCGGCGACAATTCATTGAGCGAATAGGCGGTCCAACCTTCCACCTCTGCGCCGGAGAATTTCAGGTCCGCCCTTTCCGCACCCAACGCGTTGCGCGGCGTATGACAGGCGCCGCAATGGCCAAGCCCGCCGACCAAATAAGCGCCGCGATTCCAGGACGCATCATGGGCCGTGTCGGCGTGGTAGGGACCGGGATGAAGGAACAGAAGATTCCATCCGAACATCACGAGCCTGACGTTGAGCGGGAACGGCAGCCGGTCCGGCAGCGGCGGCGCGCTGACCGGCTCGCGCGTCATCAGGTAGGCGTAAAGAGCGTTATCGTCGTCGTCGGAGACCAGCGTGAAATGGTCGTAAGGGAAAGCCGGATAGAGATAGGCGCCGTCGCGGCGCACGCCGAAACGCATCGCCCGTTGGAATGCCGCCTGCGACCATTGGCCGATCCCGGTCGCAGGATCAGGCGTGATGTTGGTGGAATAAATGCTGCCGAATGGCGCCGGCACTGCGCGACCGCCGGCAAAAGCGCGCCCGCCAGGCGCGGTATGACATACATCACAATTGCCGATCGCGACGAGCAAAGCGCCGCGTTTAACCACCGCCGGATCGAAGCTGTTCGCAGCCGGCGGCACAATCGGAGCGATGGCGGGTCGCCATCCGAAAATCGCAAAGACCCCGGCGGCGAGGGCCAGCACGACGCAAAACGCCAGTGCAAATTTCAATGGCCTCATCGATTGCCGGCCGAGCCGAAAATGCCGCCTTCCTAAGCTGATCTAACCAGCCAAGAATAGCGGAGTTCCATGGCGTTCGGCAGCGTGACGGCGCGTCGCGTGCGGCAGTCAAAGCCGGCCCGCTTCGAAACTGGCTCCCCGCCCGGGCGGGCGCTTTGAAAGAGCTAAGGGTTGGCTTGGGCCATGCTTTATTTTTCGCTATTCTTTTCAGAGCGGCTATTGGCGACAGCGGCAGCCGCCAGCGTCTCACCCGCACCCCGCCGAAACGATGACGCGACATGTCGAACCCTTTCGCGCATTGGGATTGAAATAGGAGGGGCGGCGCGGGCCGACCATTTCCGGCAAGGAGGAATTCGATGATCCGCTTGGTTGGATATCGCGTTGCAACGCTGCTCGCCGGACTGATCTGCATCTGCGCCGCGCTCGCCGCGCCGGCGCGAGCCGCTTCCGACCTCGAGCGTGCCTATCGCATCATCGCCGCGAAGAAATTCGTCGATCTCACCCATTCGTTCGGTCCGGACACGCCGGTATGGGCCGGCTTCGGCCAGGCGAAATTCTCGCCGGCCGCCGATCCGAAGACCGGCGAGCCATATACGATCCCCAAGGACGAATTCCGCGCCACCTATTACCAGATGGTCGGGCAATACGGCACCCATGTCGATCCACCGGCGCATTTCGCCGAGAACGGCATCACCATGGATCAGATTCCGCTCAATCAGATGATTTTGCGGCTGGTCGTGCTCGACGATACGCCCTACCTCGCCAAGGATCCGAACCACGCCTTCTCGGTCGCGGATCTCAAAGCCTGGGAGCAAGTGCACGGCCGCGTGCCGACGGGCGCCTTTGCTGCGCTACGCACCGACATGTACAAGGACTGGGATAGCAACCCCGAACGTTTCAAGCGCCAGCCGTTTCCCGCCTGGTCGTTCGATACGATTAAATATCTTTACGAAAAGCGCGGCGTGACGGCGAGCGGCCACGAATCCATGGATACCGACACTACCGACAAGATGAACTCCGAAACCTGGATTCTGCAGCACGGCCATTATCAGATCGAAGTCATGGCCAATCTCGACAAGGTGCCGCCGACCGGCGCGCTCATCGTGGTGACCTGGCCAAAGGTGAAAAACGGCCTCGGCTTTCCAGCGCGGGCTTTTGCAATACTGCCGTGAACGCAATCCCTCTTCGCCGCGTCTCATGCAGGCATAAGAAACCTATCCAGAGACGGTCAATGAACGATCCGATCGCGAGTCATTGCAGCAGGACTCTTGCACTCGCGGCATGCATCGTCGCATTGCAACTAGCGGCGCCGCAAACTTCCTTCGCCGACACGCCGCCGCAGATTTCGATCGAGAAAAAATATCTCGAGATTTCCGTCGTCGTCGATAATGCACTCAAGCCCTTTGCCGGCCTGTTCGCCAACTGCCTGGCCGAAGGCAAGACCTGGGCGGACAAGGCCAACGCCGACGCCACTGCGCAATGGCGCGCCGATCGCAATTCGTTTCGCGATATGCAGTGGTCGTATGATCGGGTTTACGACCTCCGCTCGGTCGTCGGCCGCTATGTCAGTATTGTCCGCAGCGGCGACGGCACGTTCGAAGGCGGCGCCCATCCCAACCAGGAAATCGACACCATCCTGTGGGATGACAAGGTACAGAAGCGCATCAGTATCCGCCCGTTCTTCACCGAGACGGCCGATAACGGGCCGACCATGACCGCGCTGGCGCGCTGGCGCGCTGGCGCGCTTGGCGGAGCTTGCCGTCGCTGCCGCCAAGCTCGCCAACGGAATCAACGGTTATGGCGACGACGATACGCCGGCGTCGAAGCTGACGCCGGAGCAGGAGTTGCGGCAGGACAGTTTCATCAAAGACGGGATCAAACCGAAGCTTCTCGAGCTCGGGCCGGTGACGCTCGCTCCCTCGACCGAAGTCGGCAAGAGCGCCGGACTGACGTTTCACTATTCGCCTTACGCAGTGGGACGTTATGTCGAAGGGCCCTACACCGTGTTCGTGCCATGGACCGACTTCCGGCAATATTTGTCGCCCGAGGGCGCGGCGATCTTCGGCGGCATGCGACCCAAGGGCGACGCGGATAAATGGTGACAACGCCCTCCCCCCTCAGGAGGGAGTTGTCGACAATCGGTGGTCAAGCGGCGTTGCGCTGCGCCTTCATCCAGGCCTCGATTTCGCGTTCGGCTTCGGCTTTTGCAAAGCCGTAGCGCGCCTGCAAGCGGCCGGCCAATTCGGCGCGGCGGCCGCCGATGCGCGTGACGTCCTCGTCGGTGAGTTTAGCCCAATTGTTGCGGACCTTGCCCTTGAATTGCGTCCAATTGACCTGAATCTGATCCCAGTGCATCGATTGTCTCCCTGCTTGAGGATGGACAAACGCCGCTGACCGCGTCGTCTGGAGGACGCGATGTCAGCGGCGCGATGCGGCCTCAATTCGACGGCAGCGGGGTCTTTCCGAGATCAATCTTGGCGCAGCTCGGGCGGTTTTGGATTGTCAATTCAGAATGGCGCTATTCCGGCGCCGGCAACTTTCTTCGCGCCGTCGTGGTTGCAATTGGCTAAATGACGCGGGCAAAACATTGCCACCAAAACGCCGAGACATCGCTGCCGAAATTGGACCGCCAAAATTCCTACCGCGATGTAAGATGTTGCCCACTTCAGTCCGCCAGTGACACCGTATGGCCTCGCCACCCTCGCTTCATGACGTCGAACGGCTAGCGCGCGATATCCGAAGCGGCGATCGCACCGTGCTGTCCCGCGCCATCACGATCGTCGAAAGTAAGCGCGCCGACCACCGCCACACCGCCGCCGCGTTGATCCAGGCGCTGCTGGCCGCAACCGGGAAGGCGGTGCGCGTCGGCATCACCGGCGCGCCGGGGGTCGGTAAATCGACGCTGATCGACGCGCTGGGCCATAGCCTCACCACGCAGGGCCACAAGGTCGCCGTCCTCGCGGTCGATCCGTCGTCGCGGCGTACCGGCGGTTCGATCCTCGCCGACAAGACGCGCATGGCGCGGCTCGCCAATGACGCCAACGCCTTCATCCGCCCCTCGCCATCCTCCGGCACGCTCGGCGGCGTCGCCGCCAAGACACGCGAAACCATGCTGTTGTGCGAGGCGGCAGGCTACGACGTAGTGCTGGTCGAGACCGTCGGCGTTGGCCAATCCGAAATCGCGGTCGCCGACATGACCGATTTTTTCCTGGTGCTGGCGCTGTCCGGCGCCGGGGACGAGTTACAGGCGCTCAAGAAGGGCGTCGTCGAGCTTGCCGACATGATCGCCGTCAATAAGGCGGACGGCGAAAATCTGCCGCGCGCCAAACTTGCAGCGTCCCAATACGGCGCGGCGCTCCACATCCTGTCGCCGCGCTCGCCAAATTGGTCGCCGCCGGTCATCACCTGCTCCGCGCTTACCGGCGACGGCATCGAGGCGCTGTGGGAGCATATTCTCGATCATCGCCAGCGCCTGACCGCATCTGGCGAGCTTGCGGCGCGTCGCGGCGAGCAGCAGGTGAAATGGATGTGGACCATGCTGGAAGAACGACTGTTCGCGCCGTTGCGGACGGACCGCGCGCTCAAGGCTGCCCTGCCGCGCATCGAAGCCGACGTCGCCGCCGGCCGGGTGGCGCCCGGCATCGCCGTCGAGCAAATCGCCGACCTGCTCGGTAACTGACGCCATGCGCATGGTTCTCGCCGGCTTTGGCCCATTTCCCGGTGCGCCGTTCAATCCGAGCGCGGTTCTGGTCGAGGCTCTGGCCCATAGGCGACGCCCAGCCTTGGCCGGCATCGAACTCACCACGCATATTTTTGCCACCGCCTACGCCGCGGTCGACCGGGATCTGCCGAAGCTGTTTGCGACTAAGCCCGACATAATGCTGATCTTCGGATTGGCTGGACGCCGCCGCGCGCTTTGCATCGAGACCCGCGCCCGAAACGCCGTCTCGGTGCTGTTTCCCGACGCGAGTGGATATCGGCCACAATCCGGCCTCATCGCGGGAAACGCGCCGCAATCCCGCCAGGGCAACGCGCCGTTTGCACGGCTCCTCGGCGCGGCAAAGTCAGTCGGCATTCCAGCGCGGCTGTCGCGCGACGCCGGCCGCTATCTTTGCAATTATGCCTATTGGCGCGCGCTTGAGAAATCGCGACCCAATGGGCCGCTTATTCAGTTTGTCCATATTCCCCCCGTTAGGCTCAATCCGCGACGACAGCGCAGGGAGCAGCCTTCCCTTTCGCTGCCGCCATTGGTCGCCGCCGCCGAGGCGCTGTTGATCGCGCTCGTCGCCGCAAGCCGCCGTTGACCGTCGCGGCGAAAACGTCGGCCTGCGTCGGATCAAACGCGGCGCCGAGCGCTACGCACAACTGTCGATCAACGGCACCCGCGTGTGGTGATGTCCGTTAGATTGCCGCCGTCACTCTGATTGCACCGACCACAAAGCCGTTCCAGTTGCGTAACACCGGCTCTCGGAAGGGCCTGAGCGCCGCACGCTCGGCAGTGTCGAGCGGCAGATAGTGTGCGATCATCGCCGCCACGATTGCCTGCGCTGCACGCGCGGCGCCGTCGTCGCATTTGATCGCGATGCCGAGGCCTTGCTGCGGCAGCGCGACGCAATAGACCCCCTCGGCGCCGGTCTTCACAAAAACCCGGCCGTCGAAGAGCTGCATGATCTCGGTGCAGAACCGATCGGTGCCGGCGACGAACCACGGTTTTGAGGTACACGCCTGTCGTAATCGTACCGCCGCCGCGGCGCGTGCCGGTGAGAGACCGCGGCCGGTGGCGAATTTGGCAAAGCCATGAGCGAGATTTTGCAGCGGTACAGCCCAGGTCGGCACCGAGCAGCCGTCGATGGCGCAGACCTCCTGCCCCAGGGCGGCGCCGGTGAAGTCTTCCAGCACGGCGCGCACCCGCCGCTGCACCGGATGTTCGGGTCGGAAATAATCCGCCGTGTCGACACTCATTGCGCAGGCGAGGCAGAGGAAGCCGGCATGCTTGCCGGAGCAATTGTTATGCAGCGCCGAGGCCGTGCCGGTCCGCGCCAGCGCATAAGCGGCGGACTGCGAAATCGGCCAATGCACGCCACAGCGCAACGCAGAAGCGTCGAGGCCGGCCTTCGCCAACATGCGCTCGACTCCGGCGACATGCGCCGGCTCGCCGCTATGCGATGCGCAGGCAAGCGCCAGGACCTCGTCGTCGAAGCCATATCGGTCGGCCGCCCCCTCTTCGACCAACGCTATGGCCTGCAGCGCTTTGATTGCCGAGCGCGGGAAGACCGGCGCGCTGACGTCGCCCATCGCAAGCACGCTGTGGCCATCGGCATCGCTGACCGCCACGGCGCCGCGGTGGCGGCTCTCCACCAGCGGCCCGCGCGTCACTTCGACCAAGACCGGATTACTCATGTTTGATCTTAGTAGCCGACCGTAAATCTCTGCCTGACGCGTTTGGGACTTTCGATTTCATCCAGAATGGCGACGGCAAAATCTTCGCGCGATATCCGGCCGTTGTCGTCGCTGTCGACAATCATCGTGTCGGCGCCCAACCGGAATTT
This sequence comes from uncultured Alphaproteobacteria bacterium, assembly GCA_963731805.1. Taxonomy (GTDB): domain Bacteria; phylum Pseudomonadota; class Alphaproteobacteria; order Rhizobiales; family Xanthobacteraceae; genus BOG-931. The sequence goes on along the minus strand of CAVSWY010000009.1, from coordinate 416,997 downwards.
TCCAGTGCGCTCGCCCGGCTTGATCGACGCGGGCGGCGAGATTGCCGTCCAATCGAAATCGTCGACCTTGCGCAGCTTTTCGAGCGCGACCGTGGCTGGCTTTGAGCTCGGCGACGGCGTCGGCATGTGGTCGAAATGCAGCCGGCCGTCGGCGCGCAAGAGGCTGCCCGCTCCGACCACGATCAGCGCCCGCCGCACCCCCGATTTCCGGATCGCCTTGATCACCGCGTCGATGTCGTTGACGTCCCATTTCAGCGACACGACGACGACATCGTGGCCTCGCAACACCGCCGCCAGCGCCGCTGCATCTGCCGGATGCACGGTCGCAACCGTCACGCCTTCGCGCGCCGGCAGATCGGCCCCACCGCGCGTCGTGCCGGTCACGCGATGGCCGCGGGCCAGCGCCTCGTTGAGGATGCGGCTGCCGATATTTCCCGTCATACCGACGAGCGCAATGTTTGTCATGTGTTTGTGTCTTCCATGCGTTAGTGGTTGCAATCGTCGCGTTCGTTTGGTGGAAGATTTGCGCGACCGCAACCTTTGCGAAGGAGCAGGCGAACGCAACGTGCGCGAATTGCGACTCCCGATCTGTTGACTTCATCATACGCCGGAGAAATGCTGGCGGATAACCAGGAACCGGACAAAAAAATCTTTGGGGAGGCAACCATGGCTACCGCCATCCACGATGTCGGGCGCAAGCTCGACGCTCTGCCGCTCGGCCGCTTTCACTATCGTCTCACCGGACTGATCGTCGGCGGCTTGTTCGTCGACCAATTCGACAATTACATCACCGGCGGCGTGCTCGGCGCGGCGATCAAGGAAGGCTGGTCGACCATGTCGATGAATGCGCTGTTTATCAGCGCAGGAACCGCCGGCATGACTATCGGCTCGGTCGCCGCCGGCTGGATCGGCGATCGCTACGGCCGGCGTTTCAGCTTTCAATTGAATCTGCTGATCTTCGGGCTGTTCTCGTTCGCGGCTGCAGCGTCGCCGACGATGGGTTGGCTCACCGTGTCGCGCTTCCTCATGGGTCTCGGCATGGGCGCGGAATTCGTCATCGCCTACACGATGTTGAGCGAGTTCGTGCCGCCCAAGTCGCGCGGCCGCTGGCAAGCCTCGATGGCGGTGATCTCCAACGGCGCGGTGTTCATTTCCAGCCTGTGCGGCTTTTTGATCATTCCGCACTATGGCTGGCGCTGGGTGTTCGTCATCGCCGGCGTCGCGGCGCTGGCAGTCTGGTTCCTCCGCAAGGCGCTACCGGAATCGCCGCGCTGGCTGGAAAGCCAGGGCCGCAGCGCCGAGGCGGAGAACGTCGTCGACGACATCGTGCATGAATTGGGACTGAAGGAGGCGCCCGCCGGCGTGGCGTCGTCGGCGCCCGCCACGGTCGCCGCCGACATGCCGTTCATGGTGCTGTTCTCGCCGCCTGTCATTCGCCGCACGCTGCTCGCCATCATCCTGATGACCGCCGGGCTCACCGTGTCCTATGGCTACACTAACTGGCTGCCGACCTTCTTCATCAAGCAGGGCATGAGCCTGAACACGTCGATCGGCTTTACCGTCATCATGAGTCTCGGCGGCACGCTCGGGGCGCTCATCGCATTCGCGGTCAGCGACAGGTTCGACCGCAAGCCGAGCCTGACCATCGCCGGAATCTGCGCACTGGTCTCCGGCATCTTGTTCGCGCAGGGTAACAGCGTGCTGTGGGTTAATTCGTTCGGGCTTCTTCTGCTTTGCTCGCTGTTTTGCTTCACCACGCTGTCGATCGCGGTCTACATGCCGGAATTGTTCGCCACCGAATATCGCGCTCGCGGCGCCGGCGTCGCCTTCACCTGCGCCCGCATCGGTATCGTGGTCACGCCATTCCCGATCGTCTGGGCGTTCGACTTCGCCGGGCTAACCGCGGTGACGACGATGTTCTCGGTCTTCTTGGTGATCGCGCTCGTCGCGCTATGGGTGCTCGGCGTCGAGACGCGCGCCAAGCCGCTCGAGGAAACGGCGCCGGTTCTGGATCGCACGCCGGAGCCGCTTCCGGCGCGTGCTGCACCGGCGGCTGAATAACCGATGCAGGCAGCAAGTCAGCGCAACGTCAGGTTCGTCGGGCATAGCGACCAAGGCGGGCGCAGCGACGGCGTGCAGGTCATGGTCCATCGCGGCCATGCCTATATCGGCCATATCTTCAGCGGCGGCTTTTCGGTCGTCGACGTCCGCGACCCGAAAAATCCGCAAGCCGTCGCCTTCGTGCCGACGGCAGAGAACACCTGGGCGCTGCATCTACAGGTGCATGACGATCTCCTCCTCGTCGTCAACGCCGCCAATGTGTGGACCGCCCAGAAGGTGGCGAGCGACAAGGAGTTTTTCTCCCGCCCGCTCACCGAATCCTTCGATCGGCACGGCATGTCGTTTGCCGCAGGGCTGCGGGTCTACGACATTTCGCAGCCGGCGAAACCGCGTGAGATCGCGTTTATGCCGATCAAAGGTCTCGGACCGCACCGCATTTGGTATGTCGGCGGCCGCTACGCTTACATCTCGGCGCATTTCGAGGGCTTTACCGACCGCATCCTCGCCATCGTCGATATGAGCGATCCGACCAAGCCGCATATCGTCGGGCGCTGGTGGATGCCGGGCATGTGGCAGGCGGGCGGCGAGACGCCGCAATGGCCGCAGGGCCGCCGCTATGCGCTACACCATGCCGTCGTCGCCGGCACCACCGCTTATGGCGCCTGGCTCGACGGCGGCCTTACCGTGCTCGACGTCGCCGATCCGACCAAGCCGCGGCTATTGGCGCAACGCGTCTGGCATCCGCCGCTCGGCTCAACGACGCACTCGCCGCTGCAGTTTCCCGACCGCAACCTCCTCATCGTCTCCGACGAGCCGGCGCAGGACAATTGCGCCGATGGCATCAAGCGCATCTGGGTGTTCGACGTGCTTGAGCCGGCCAATCCGGTCAGCATCGCCACCATGCCGCTGCCGAACGAAGAGCGCTATTGCGAGCTGCCCGGCAAATTCGGCCCGCATAATCTGCACGAGAACCGGCCCGGCGCCTTGCAGAACTCGAATCTCGTTTTCGCGACCTACTGCAACGCCGGACTGCGCGTCTTCGACATCACCGATCCGTTCCAGCCGCGCGACGCCGGCCACTTCGTGCCGCCACCGCCGACCCGCCGCATGGATCCGCGACCGAACCGGCCGTTGGTCATCCAGTCCGGCGATGTCTTCGCCGCTGCTGACGGCCTTTTGTACATGACGGATTTCAACGCCGGCCTTTACATTCTGGAATATGAAGGCCGGAGCTGACGCGCCCTCTTCTGCCCGCGTCACTGTGTCACGAAAGCCGCCGATGCCGAACCCCGTGTGGTCGAAGCCGAAGACCGTCTTGGTGACCGGAGGCACAGGTTTTGTCGGCACCTATGTCTGCCGCCTCTTGGGCCGGCAAGGACAGACGGCCATCGCCGTCGGTATCGAGCCATTTTCGGAGGAGACGCGGTTCGTCCTGGACGATGCAGCTGTCGTGACGCGTTTCGTTCGCGGCGACGTTCTTGACTCGGCCGGACTTGACGCCATCTGCGCGCAATATGCGCCTGACGCCATCATCCATGCTGCCGGGCTGGTCGGACACGACACTTCGCTCGCCGATCCGGCCAAGACTTATGCCGTCAATATCGGCGGCTCCGTCAACGTCTTCGAAGCCGCGCGCCGGGCCAATATCGGTAAGGTTTTGCTGATCAGCAGCAACGCCGCCTATCACCGCAAAGAACGCGACGTGTTCGATGAAACGCATCCGACGACGTCGCTCTACGCCGGCAATCCAAATGCTCATTACGGCGCATCCAAAATGGCGGCCGAGCAGGTGGCGCTCGCCTATCACACCTTCCACGGCATCGATGCGCTGGCGATCCGCATCACCAGCGTCTACGGCTTCGGCATGAAGCCCGGGCAAATGCAGTTGAAGCAGATCGTCGAGGGCGCCGCGAACGGTCAATCCGTAAAGATCGCCTCCGGCGGCGCCGTGGTGCGCGACTACACCTATGTCGAGGATTCCGCCGCCGGCATCGTCGCCATTCTCAATGCCGATACGCGCACCGTCCCACAGCGCATTTTCAATATTTCACGCGGCGAATTGACCAGCACGTTCGATATCGCCGCAGCGGCCAGCGCCGCGTTTCCGGACGCGAATATCGACGTCAGCGGCGAGATGACAGAATTCGAAACGGCGACCTTGAAGCAGCGCGCGCCGCTGTCGTGGGCGGCCGCCGAAAAAGTATTTGGCTACCGGCCGCGCTATTCGCTCCGCGAAGGCATCAAGAGTTACGGCGAATTTTATACCGCTTTCAAAAAACACGCGCGCCGTCTCGCCTCGACATAACGGATCGAACGCGCCAATCTGGCGCCATGCGTCGGCTCACCATCGTCGTCCCGGTGCTCAATGAGGCGGCAATCATTGTTGACGCGCTCATGGCGCTGGCGCCGTTGCGCGCTCGCGGCGCCGAGATCCTTGTCGTCGATAGCGGCTCAAGCGACGGCTCGCCCGATTTGGCACGGACGATCGCCGATCAAGTGATTGCGGCTCCGCGCGGACGCGGCGCGCCCTTAAACGTGGGAGCCGCACTCGGCACCGGCGACGCGCTCCTTTTCCTGCATGCCGATACGGCGCTGCCGCAAGATGCCGACCGCTTGATCGCCGCGGCCCTCATGCAGCGCGCTTGGGGCCGCTTCGATCTGCGCATTGCCGGGCGGCATCCGTTCTTGGCAGTCATCGCCCGCATGATCAATTGGCGCTCGCGGTTGAGCGGGGTCGCCACCGGCGATCAGGCGATCTTTGTCACCCGCGCCGCGTTTCTGGCGGTCGGCGGCTTCCCCGAGCTGCCGCTGATGGAGGACATCGCGATATCGCGGCGGCTCAAGCGCCTCTGTCGGCCGTACTGCATCGGCGCGCCGGTGGTCACATCCGGACGGCGCTGGGAGCACCACGGCGTGCTGCGCACCATCCTGCTGATGTGGCGCTTACGGCTTGCCTATTATTTCGGCGTCGAGCCGGCGCGGTTGGCGCTGCGGTACGGACCCGTCCCGCCGTCACCCGCGCAAGGCCGCGCCGGTCCATAGCTTCGGCGCCGCGCGCGCATATTGCTTCGGACGTGGCACGTCGGCGTCGAGCTCCAACGCGGCATGCCAGCCCCAATGCGGATTGTCGAGAAAGCTGCGCGCCAAGGCGACCATATCGGCCCTGCCCTCGGCGACGATCGCTTCCGCCTGCTTGGCCGTCGTGATCATACCGACGGCGCGCACGGCGAGGCCACATTCGCGGCGCACCCGTTCCGCGGCCGGCACGTTGAAGCCGGGATCGTTGGGCCAGCGGCTTTCGGGCGTGATATTGCCGGATGAGACATCGACATAATCGAGCCCGGCGGCCTTGAGCGCCTTGCCCGTCGCCACCGCATCGTCGACGGTTAGTCCGCCTTCGACCCAATCGGTGCCGGTGATGCGCGCGCCTAACGGAACGCCACGCGGCACCGCGGCGCGGACCGAGCGCACCACTTCCAGCGGAAATTTCATGCGGCCTTCGAACGAGCCGCCATAGGCGTCATTGCGCTTGTTCGCCAGCGGCGACAGGAAGCTGTGCAGCAGATAGCCATGGGCGAAATGCAATTCGATCGCATCAAAGCCGAGCCGCAGCGCGCGCGTGGCGGAGTCGGTGAACAATGCCGTGACGCGCGCCATGTCGTCCTCGGTCATGGCGCGTGGCGCATGCCAGCCCGGCCCAAATGGCACCGCCGAAGGCCCGATGGTCGGCCAGGCGTCTTCGGCGTCGCTGAGCGCCTTGGCGCCTTCCCACGGGCGCTGCGACGAGGCCTTGCGGCCGGCATGGGCCAGCTGAATGCCGAGCTTGGCGTTGCCGATGCGGCGGCAATGATCGACGATCCGCTTAAGCGCCGCCTCGCAGTCGTCGGAATAAAGGCCGAGGCAGCCATGGGTAATGCGGCCGCGCCGCTCGACATGGGTGGCCTCAATGACCAAAAGCCCGGCGCCGGAATTGGCCAGCATACCAAGATGGGTCATGTGCCAGTCGTTCCCGACGCCGTCGTCGGCGCTGTATTGACACATCGGCGACACGACAATGCGGTTCGGCAAAGTGAGGTCAGCAAGTTTAATCGGCGAGAACAAAACGCTCGGCATCGATGCTCACATGGGTTGGAGGAATGGGACCCGAGATAGAAGATGAGGGTCGAGAGATCACCGGCGGTTGAGGGCACGATTAGCGCCTCGGCGCCGTGGGTCCGCCGGCCGTGGATAACGCGTCCCAAGGCCGGAATCTAGTCAGGCCAAGGCGGCGCCGCTATGCCGACCGAGGGTGGCCGCGGCCGCGGCGCGCCGTCGTCCAGCAGCAGATCCTCGCTACTGAGCGGCACCCCCGCGATCGCGGCCCATTGGTCGCGCACCCGCAGCACTTTGCGCATCTCGTCGAGGAATTCAGCTTCGGTGAAATAGTGCCGCCACCGCCCGCTATCGCACAAATCGAGGAAATGCTCCTGCCGACGCTCGATCAAGGCAAGCCATTTACGGGCGATACCGTCGTACCGGCCGGATTGCGGTTCCGACATGGAGGTCCAACCAGAAGCGCAAAGTCAAAAAACGCGGTTAAAATCGACGCTTCTGGGATAAACAACGCGGCTTTGTTGATTCGGCAATCAAAATGAATGTGGCAGCAGCAAGGACTATTTGTTGACTTTTTGTTTGTTGATAACAGCGGGGAAGATTGATTCGGCCCTTTATCGGTTGAGCATGATCTTGTCCGAAAACCGGGGACCACTTTTCGGGATCATGCTCTAAAGCTTGACCCGCAGCCAGTGTGCAAGCTCGCCGACGATGCCCCGACGGAAGGTGAGCACGCAGGCGACGAAGATAACGCCCTGGATCACAAGCACCCATTGGCCGAACGGCGCCAGATAATTTTCCATGGCGACGATGAAGAAGGCGCCCACCACCGGGCCGAAAATCGTGCCCAGGCCGCCGACCAGCGTCATCAGCACCACCTCGCCCGACATGGTCCAATGCACGTCGGTCAGCGAAGCGAGCTGAAAAACCATCGCCTTTAGCGATCCGGCGAGCCCCGCGAGCGTGGCCGAGAGCACGAAAGCCACGAGCTTGTAGCGGTCGGTGCTATAGCCGAGCGAAATGCTGCGCTGCTCGTTTTCGCGGATCGCTTTGAGCACCTCGCCGAACGGCGAATTGATGATGCGATAGATCAGGAACAGCGCCGCCAGCACGGCGATCACTACAAAGGCATACATCGTCATTTCGTTATTGAGGTCGAACACGCCAAACAACCGTCCGCGCGAGGGGAGCTGGATGCCGTCCTCGCCGCCAGTCAGCTTGGCCCGCAGTGCGACGAGATACATCATCTGCGCCAGCGCGAGCGTGATCATGGCGAAATAGATGCCTTGGCGGCGAATGGCGATCAGTCCGGCGATTATGCCGAGGACTGCGGCCGTCGCCGTACCGACAATAATGGCCAGCCCCGGCGGCATGGCCCAGCTCTGCGCCGCGTAGGCCGCAAGATAGCTGGACCAGCCGAAAAAGAGCGCATGGCCGAATGACAACAAACCGACATAGCCGATCAGAAGATTGAAAGCGCAAGCGAACAGCGCAAAACACAGCGCCTTCATTACGAAAACCGGATAGAGCAGGAACGGCGCCGCGGCGAGGAACGCGACCAAAACGACCGCCGCCACGGCTTCGCTGCGGACACCCTCACGCTGCCGGTTTACTGTGGGCACGCCGGCCAGACTAGCCATCACGTGCCCCTTCCGAACAATCCGGTCGGCCGAGCCAGCAGCACGACAATCATGATTGCGAAGATCACCGTGCTCGCAGCTTCCGGAAAAAATACCTTGGTGAGACCCTCGACAATGCCGAGCGCGAAACCGGTGAGAATCGCCCCCATGATCGAACCCATGCCGCCGATCACCACGACAGCGAAGACCACGATGATGATATCGGAGCCCATCTGCGGCGATACATTATAGATCGGCGCCGCCATCACCCCGGCGAGACCGGCAAGGCCGACGCCGAAACCGTATGTCAGCGTCACCATGCGCGGCACGTTGATGCCGAAGGCGCGGACCAGAGTCGGATTCTCGGTGGCGGCACGCAGATACGAGCCAAGCCGCGTCTGCTCAATCGCGAACCATGTGCCGAAGCAGACGATGAGCGAAAATGCGATGACCCAGGTGCGATAGTTCGGCAGGAACATGAAGCCGAGATTGTGCCCCCCGCTCAGCGCATCGGGCATCCCGTAAGCCTGGCCGTTGGCGCCGTAATAATTGCGGAACACGCCTTCGATGATCAGGGCCAATCCGAAGGTCAGCAGCAATCCATAAAGATGATCGAGCCCACGCAAGCGCTGCAGCAGGAAACGTTCGATCACGATCCCGGTCGCGCCGACCAGAATCGGCACGATGACCAGCGCCGCCCAATAGCCGATCCCGAGATATTGCATCAGCAAATAAGCGGTAAAGGCGCCCATCATGTACTGGGCGCCGTGGGTGAAGTTGATGATATTGAGCATGCCGAAAATGACGGCGAGCCCGAGGCTCAACAACGCATAGAACGAGCCGTTGATGAGCCCGAGCAAAAGCTGGCCGAACAACGCCTGCGACGGAATGCCGAAAATCTCGAACATGCCGACGCTCCCACTCCATTTTGTACGCCGGGCGATGCCCTCCCCTTATTAAGGGGAGGGCGGCTGGGTCAATTCGTGACCAGTGGGCAGTTGTCGTCCTTCATCGGCCGGAACGCTTCGTCGGCCGGGATCGTGGCCTTGAGGATGTAATCGTCACCCGGATATTTGGATTCAGCGGGTGACTTCACCTGGAACAGATAGGCCGGATGGATCTTGCGGCCGTCGGCACGGACGATGCCCTTGCCAAACAACGGATCATCGGTCGGCATTTTTTTCATTTCATCGACCACTGCCTTGCCGTCCTTGGCGCTTTTGAGCGCCGCGACGGCCTTCAGATAATGCAAGGTCGCAGAATACACGCCGGCCTGATTCATCGTCGGAAATTTTCCTGTGCGATCCGCTTGCCAGCGTTTGGTCCAGGCCCGCGTGGCGTCGTTCATGTCCCAATAGAAGGTCTCGGTCAGAACCAAGCCCTGCGCGACTTTCAGGCCCATCGCTTCAACGTCGCCGATGAACACCAGCAAGCCGGCGAAGTGTTGACCGCCGGCGGTGATGCCGAATTCGGCGCCCTGCTTGATCGAATTGATAGTATCGCCGCCGGCATTGGCCAGCCCAATGATCTTGGCCTTGGATTGTTGGGCCTGCAGCAGGAAGGACGAGAAATCCTGGTTGTTCAGGGGCACGCTGACGGAGCCCAAAACCTTGCCGCCGTTGGCTTGAACCACCGCGGTGGTGTCGCGCTCGAGCGCATGGCCGAAGGCATAGTCCGCGGTAATAAAAAACCAGGTATCGCCGCCGGTCTTGACGACGGCCTTGCCGGTTCCGTTGGCGAGCATCCACGTGTCATAGGTCCAGTGAATGGTATTGGGCGAGCACTTTGGGCCGGTGAGGTCGGAGATCGCCGCGCCCGAAACCAGAAAGACCTTGTTCTTTTCCCGCACCACTTCGCTCACGGCTAACGCCACTCCCGAATTGGGCACATCAAGAATGGCGTCGACGTTTTGCGTATCGAACCATTGCCGCGCGATATTGGCGCCGATGTCCGGCTTGTTCTGGTGGTCAGCGCTAATGATGTCGACCTTCATGCCGTGCGCGGCGGGATTGAAGTCTTGCACCGCAAGCTGTGCGGCGGCCACCGAGCCGGGTCCGGTGTCGTCTGCATACAAACTCGACATGTCGGTCAGCACGCCGAGCTTGACTTGGATATCCTCGGCCCGCGCCGCTACCGTGCCTAGAAATACGGCAGTCGCCATAGCCAAACCGGCAGTCAACGCAGCTTTTGAACGTCTCATGACATACCTCCCTCGTGCGGGCTTTTTTTGCCCTCTACGTCCTATATCAGACTCCAAGATAGTCGTGCAGCTTAGCTGTATTGGCTTTGAGTTGCGGGGTCGAAAATTCGTCGACGACGCGGCCGTGCTCCATGATGTAGTGCCGATCGGCCACCGCCGCGGCAAAGTGGAAATTCTGCTCGACCAACAGAATGGTAAAGCCTTGCGCTTTCAGCGAGGCGATGGTTTCGCGGATCTGCTGGATGATCACTGGCGCCAGCCCCTCGGTCGGCTCGTCGAGCAGCAGCAAGCGGGCGCCGGTGCGCAGAATGCGGCCGATCGCCAGCATCTGCTGCTCGCCGCCGGAGAGTTTCGTGCCCTGACTTGAAAGGCGCTCCCGCAGATTCGGAAACAGCGCGAAGATGCGATCGAGGTCGAGGCCGCCCGGCCGCACCTGCGGCGGCAGCAGCAGATTTTCGCGCACGTCGAGACTGGCGAAAATCCCGCGCTCCTCCGGACAGAAGGCGATACCGGTGCGGGCGATCACGTCCGAGGACAGACCGGCGAGCTCGCGGCCTTCGAAACGCACCGAGCCGCGGCGCTGCTCGACAATGCCCATGATCGCTTTCAGTGTCGTCGTCTTGCCGACGCCGTTGCGGCCGAGAAGCGTCACCACCTCGCCCGCCTGCACCTCGAAGGTCGCGCCATGCAGAATGTGCGACTCGCCGTACCAGGCTTCGAGCCCGTTGACCGCAAGCATCGCGCGCGTCCCGCCTAAGTGCTTTTCAATCATGACCGGTCCCGAGATAGGCTTCGCGCACCGCGGGATCCGCCGATACGGTCTGGTAATCACCCTCGGCGAGCACCTGGCCACGGGTGAGCACCGTGATGCGATCGCACAGATCGGCGACCACGCTGAGATTGTGCTCGACCATCAGCACGGTACGGGTCGCGGCGACCGATTTGATCAACGCGCTGATGCGGGCGATATCGTCATGGCCCATGCCCGCGGTCGGCTCGTCGAGCAACAGCATTGCCGGATCGAGCGCCAGCGTGGTTGCGATTTCGAGTGCGCGCTTGTGACCGTAAGGCAATTCGGTCGCCAGCGCATCGGCATAAGGGGCAAGCCCGACGTCGGCGATTAGCGCCAGGGCGCGTTCGTCGAGCGCATGCAGCACCCGCTTACTGCGCCAGAAATCGAACGAGTTGCCGCGCCGCCGCTGCAATGCAATGCGGACGTTCTCCAGCACCGTCAGATGCGGAAACACCGCGGAAATCTGAAACGACCGCACCAGCCCGAGCCGCGCCACGTCGGCCGGCTTGAGTGCGGTAATGTCGCGGCCGTCGAACACGATGCGCCCGCGCGTGGGGTTGAGAAACTTGCTCAACAGGTTGAAGCAAGTGGTTTTGCCGGCGCCATTCGGGCCGATCATGGCGTGAATGCTGCCGCGCGCGACGCGCAGGTTGACCGCGCGCACCGCAACGAAACCGGCAAAATCCTTGGTCAGATCCTCCGTTTCGAGGACGATATCGTCACGCACTACTAATCCCCCCAGTGGGCATTCTCCGCCATATTCGCCGCGGGCGTAAAGCCAATTTGCGCGCCATTCTCCGGGCCACGCCGGCGGTTACATCATGTTTTTGAGATGGTCGCTTAAAACGACGACCCGCCCGGAGGGGACGGGTCCGGGCGGGTCAAAATATCGGCGCTGGCGTCAGGGGTGTAGCGCGCCGATGGGGCCTGTTTGCGCCACCATTTGTTCGTCGTGCCGCTGGACAAAAGGCTCAAGCTGCAAAAATGCCTGGCCCGAAAGCGGGATAGCCCGAGCTTTGGGCTATTTGCCCGGCTCGGACGGTTCGGCCGGCTCGGACGGTTCGGCTGGCTCGGCGGTTTCGGCCGGCTCGGCCGACGCCACGATGCGCTCCTGGCGCATGCGGGCGATGATCTTGCCGAGTTCTTCCTTGGCGAGCGACTTCACGGCGATACGCACGCGAAAGAGCCCACCCTCCGTCGGCCCGTCCACCAGGGCGGCCTGATAATTATGCAGGAAATTCGTAATCTCGGCGGCGCTCGCGGCCTGCGCAAAGCGCACCATCGCAAACGTGCCGTGCCGATGCACGGTGCTTAGCGAAGCCTGCTCGGCCGCACCTTGCGGCTTGGTGAAAATATTGACGAGCATAAAGGCCTGCAGCGCAATGGCCAGCACCGCAAAGGAAGCGGCCACCGCCAAAGTGCGCGGCGGCAAATTGGCGAAAAATCCGGTCAGCCACCCGGCGGCCGCGCCGGGAACATGCTTGGGTGCGGCATTGGCCTCGGCATCGATCGCCGCCATCAGCCGTTCGGCGACATGCGGCCGCGTCGCGCCCAGCGTTTCGTTGAGGTGGATGGTCTCGACGAGCTCTTCGCGCACCAGTTCGACATGGCGTGCGAGCTCGGCGTCTTGTCGCAGCGCCTCCTCGACGCGCTGGCGGTCACGACGACGCAGCGTGCCTGCCGCGTACCAGGGCAACAAGGCCTCGATGTCGCCGGGCTCGCCGTTTTGGCCTGGATTGCGTGCCGCGTCGCCGCTCATCATGGCCAACCTCGATCTATTCCCGCCATTCGGCACAGCTCTCCCAGCTTCTTGCGCGCGTAGAACATTCGCGTCTTCACCGTGTTCTCTGGAATTCCGATAATCCGAGCGACTTCTTCCACCGATTTCTCGTGGTAATAAACGAGATCGATGACCTCGCGGTGCTCGCGGGACAGCCCGGCGAGACACTTGCGCAGTTTCTCGCCTTTATCGACTTTCGCCAGTGTAAGTTCCGGATCATCCGAAGGTTCCTCGATCAATTCCGCCGCTTCGTCGTCCAACCCGTCCTCGCGCCGCTTGCGCAACTGCGACAGCGCCTTGAAGCGAGCGATGGCAATGAGCCAAGTAGAGACCGCGCTTCTGCCTTCAAACCGGTTGGCCTGCCGCCAGACGTCCAAAAACACCTCGCCGATGACGTCCTCCGCCGCCATCTCGTCGCGCAACAAACGCAGCACGAAGCGATAAACTCGCACATGATGCCGTGCGAACAGCACCTGCATCGCCAGCCGGTCGCCCCGGGCAATTCGACCGATCAGTGCTTCATCGGCCGGTGCTTGCCTCGCCATAGAGTCGGCTCACGAATTGGTCGCGGCTCGCCGCCGGAAGGTTCAAATGACTGTGAATAAATTTTGATGCTGCGAGGCACACGGACTAGAGTGAATTCTCGCATTTCCTCAGAGTCTTAGCCGGGGTGAGAAACTACCCCGGCACCGGGCGCCAAATTGCTCCCGAACCCGCCCGGGGCGCAAGGGTCTTTCGCGCTTCACCCGAATCCGGCAGTTTTTGCGTTAATTTCACGCCTGAAGGCCTAGCGGCCTACCGGCCCGGGCATCGTTTCGCCGAGCGGCTTTTCCTCAAGCAGGATCACGGCCAGGAACGAAATCGCCAGCGTGCCGGCAATGGCGAGAAAGACCGTCCTGAAGGTTTCAACCGACGCGTTGCCCAAAAACGCGTGCCCCAGCGATCCCGGCGCCGCATCGACCGGCGCATTGGCCAGTATGATCGCGCCGAAGCCGGCAATCAGCATCGTGCCCATCAGCGTGCGGGCAAAATTCATGGTGCCGATGGCCGCGCCCAAATTTTGAATGGCGACGGTGTTCTGCAGCGCCACCTGAGTCAGCGGCGCCGTCGGCCCGAAACCGATGCCGATCAGAAACAAGATGATCTCGAATCTCAGCGAGTTCATGCTTTCGGCCGAAAAGGCAAGAGCAATGACCGCGCCAAGGCCGATGCAGAGAAAACACAGCGGCAAGAGCTTGTAGTGCCGCACCCGGCCGATCACCTGGCTCGACAATCCGGCGCTGATATTGAGCGTGACCATCAAAATCATCAGGCTCAAGCCCGACGATGTCGCCGACCAGCCAAGTGCGCTTTGCAGATACATCGGCAGAAAAATGTTGAGGCAGACAATCGAACCCCAGCCGAACGAATGCGCGGCTATGGTCAGCCGCGCCGCGGCATCGGACAAAATGGCGATCGGGATCAGCGGTTCGACGGCGGTGAGAAGCCGCACCACGAAGCCGACGCCCAGAATTAGCGCAGCGCCGAGCAGTCCGAGCACGGGCGCCGACAGCCACGGGTAATGCACGCCGCCCAGATTGAGCGCCAGCATGAAGCATGAGCTTGCCGCCATCACCAAGATCGCGCCGACAAAATCGAGCCGGTGCGGTCGGCCGTGCCAGGGCAGCCGGCGCAGCGTCTTGAGCGCCAGCACGATGGTTAGGATGCAGAACGGGATCTTCCAGATAAAGATCATCCACCAATACAGATGATCGCAAATCCAGCCGCCAAGCGCCGGTCCGCAGCCGCCGGCTGTCGTGAATGCGATCGAGAAATAGGTGTAGTATTTGGCGCGCTCTTTGGGCGGCGCCATGTCGCCGAGCACCATCTGGGCGCTGGAAATCATGCCGCCGCCGCCCATCCCTTGCACCACCCGGCCGCAGATCAGCATCAACATGCTGGACGCCGACGCCGAGATGAACGCGCCGGCCATGTAGATCACCAGCGCTATCAACAGCGAGGCGCGCCGGCCATGGATATCGGCGAATTTTCCGTAGAGCGGCGTGAGCGCGGTCGCGGCGATCAAATACGAGGTGATCACCCACGGCAGCTCATTGACGTCGCCGAACACGCGGCCGATCGTCGGCAATGCGCTGGCCAGGATCGATTGATCGATCGAGCCGAGGAACACCGGCAGCATCATGCTCATGACGATGATGCGCTTCTCGCCGTGCGTCAGCGGCGTGGGCTCGGCATGCGCTGTGGATGCCGCCGCAGCGGCAGCGGGTATGGCAAAGCCCGTGGACGCGTCGCGGATGCTTATCGCTTCCCTCTCCCGATCTCTGGCGCTTTCGCCGCGCTCGTCATTCATCAAGCGAACTTACGTCGCGACTTTGGCCGCAACGTCCCCGACGGAATCGAGACTGAGCAATAACGGCAAAGGCGGCTGCTGTCATATGCCCAAAGGCCAACTGAGGCCGAAACCAGCGCATGGCAGCTCTTCCGGGCTCAAAAAGGCACCCGCACCCGGTCGCCGATCTCAGCCCTCCTGCCGTGTCACAAATTGGTGTCCTACCGATCTCATGTTTATCGAGACCTGCCACGCGACTGCATCATTGTGTAAAATGCATGCCTTATCGGCGGGGGTCGTAGAGTGACCTATTCTTCATGAATGGCTAGAAAATCATGGAGGGGATATGACGCTTCTCGAATTTCACGTTCTTGTCAGTCTGGTCGAAATGGTGGTGGGCCTTATCGTGCTGTATGGCCTGCTGACCGGCCAAGCATTCGGTGCATGGACCGCTTTGTTTTTCATCCTTGCCATCTTGACCAGCGTCACCGGTTTCCCGCTGGCCCCATTCGGCTTCGATCCGCCGCGCGCGGTGGGCATCCTCACCCTCGTCCTGTTGGCGATCGCGGTGTGCGCCTATTATTTGTTCCGGCTCGCCGGCGCCTGGCGCTGGATCTATGTCGCCACCGCGCTGATGGCGCTTTATCTGGACGTGTTCGTCGGCGTTATCCAATTCTTCATGAAAATACCGGCCGTGCATGCCCTGGCGCCCACCCAAACGGAACCGCCGTTTCTCGTGGCGCAGGCAGTCGTTCTCGCGATCTTTGTCGTGCTAGGATTCTTCGCGGTGCGCAAGTTTCACCCTACTTTAGTGCCGAGCGTTTGAAAATCAGGAGATGAAAGATGAACCCCCGCGATCCCAAAACCTTGCAAACCGCCGCGCTGCAAACGCCGACCGACCTCGGCTCCAATGCCGTGCGCGACATCTCGGGCGCGCTCAGTATCCTGCTCGCCGATATGTTCGCGCTTTATCTGAAAACCAAGAATTTTCACTGGCACATGTCGGGACCGCATTTTCGCGACTATCACCTGATGCTCGACGAGCACTCCGACCAGATTTTCACCACGACCGATGCGATTGCCGAACGCGCCCGCAAGATCGGCGGCACGACGTTACGATCGATCGGTCATATCGGGCGCCTGCAGCGCATTGAGGACAACGACGCCGAATTCGTCACGCCCTTGGATATGCTTGCCGAGCTGCGCGACGACAACAAGCAGCTTACAGCGAGCTTACGGGAAACCCACGACCTGTGCGATGAGCACGGCGACGTGGCGACCACGAGCTTGATCGAAGTCTGGATCGACGAGGCCGAGCGCCGTACCTGGTTCTTGTTCGAGGCTTCGCGCGGCGTCGGCGAGCCGGCCTAAGCCGCAAGCCGCCCCGGCGCTACTGCGACAGAGTATTGGCGACCTTGAAGTTCGCCTCGGTCTTGGCCTTGAGGTCGTCGAGCGTGACGTCGGGCGCGAGGTCGATCAGCGTCAAGCCGCCGCCGTGGCGATCGAGCGTGAACACGCCGAGATCGGTGATCACCATATCGACAACGCCGGCGCCGGTGAGCGGCAGCGTACAAGCCTTCTTCAGCTTGGAATTGCCTTTGGCGGAATGCTCCATGACGACGACGACTTTCTTGACGCCGCCGACCAGATCCATGGCGCCGCCCATGCCCTTCACCATCTTGCCGGGGATCATCCAATTGGCGAGGTCGCCATTTTCCGCCACTTCCATGGCGCCAAGAATTGCGATGTCGATGTGACCGCCGCGGATCATGGCGAACGAGTCCGCGGAATTGAAATAGCTCGTGGTCGGCAGTTCGGTGACGGTCTGTTTTCCGGCATTGATGAGATCGGGATCTTCCTCGCCCTCGAATGGGAAGGGGCCGGTGCCGAGCATGCCGTTCTCCGACTGCAGCTGCACGCTCATGCCGTCAGGGATGTAATTCGACACCAGAGTGGGAATACCAATGCCGAGATTGACGTAAAAGCCGTCGCGCAGCTCTTTCGCGGCGCGTTCGGCCATCTGATCGCGGTTCCAGGGCATCACACTTCCTCCCCTGTTCCGGCCGGCGCGTCGGCTTTTTGACGCTTGCGGACCGTGCGTTGCTCGATGTGCTTGGTCGCCGCCGGCACGTGGATCACGCGTTTGACGTAGATGCCGGGCGTGATGATGTGGTCGGGATTGATGTCGCCTGGCTTCACCAGTTGCTCGACCTCGGCAACGGTCACTTTGCCGGCCGTCGCCATCGGCGGGTTAAAATTGCGCGCGGTCTTGCGATAGGCAAGGTTGCCTTCGGTATCGCCGCGATAAGCGTGCACGATCGAGAGATCGGCGACCAGCCCTCGTTCCATCACATAACGCTCGCCGTCGAATTCGCGCGTGTCCTTGCCTTCGGCAATCTTGGTGCCGTAGCCGGTCTTGGTGAAGAAGGCCGGAATGCCGGCGCCGCCGGCGCGGATGCGCTCGGCGAGCGTGCCCTGCGGGTTGAACTCGATCTCGAGCTCGCCCGCGAGATATTGTTGCATGAAGGTTTTGTTCTCCCCGACATAGGAGGAGATCATCTTCTTGATCTGGCGGGTGTCGAGCAGGATGCCGAGCCCTTTGCCGTCGGTCCCGCAATTGTTCGAGACAACGGTCAGGTTCTTGACCCCGGAATCGCGGATCGCGAGGATCAAGGTTTCCGGGATGCCGCACAGGCCGAAGCCGCCGGCCATAATGGTCATGCCATCCTTAAGCAACCCGGCCAGTGCGGATCGCGCGTCCGCATAGACCTTGTTCATGACCGCTCCATTTCCCCCGGGCAACCTCGCATACGCATAACCGGACCGGTGGAAAGGTCAACCACCGCTCGGCGTGGTGTAGGTCCCGATGATGGGAAGCTGGATCTGCGGATGGGGATAATAGTTCCAGGCGACGAACATCGCGGCAAACAGGATCGCCGCGACCACCGCGGCCCCGACCCGGTTGCGAAACGATATGATGCCGCCGACGAAAGCCGACACGAACACGAAGGCCGCCATCAAGGCGACGTAAGTCCAGTTCACCGTGGACAGGTCGATCGACATGAATGGCTCCCCGCTAGGCCCCGATGCGGACCGGTTCGCTGCGATGTTAGCCGAGGCCGCCATCGCGCGCGACACCTTGGCGGGGCTTCGCACAAGAAGATATAAGACAGCCGCAACCCGCCAATAACGTCACCCCGGCGCGGTGCCGGGACCCGCCTCGATGACCAATATCCTTATTCTGCTCGGCCTAACGGAAACCGTCCGCAAGCAATACCGCGACCGGCTGCAGGAGCGCTTTCCCGGCGTTCCGATGACGCTGGTTGACCACCACTCCAAGGTCGGGCCCCATATTGCCGACGCCGAGGCCTTGATCACCTTCACGCCGATGATGACCCCCAAGATCCTGGAGCAGGCACCGAAGCTGAAATGGATTCAGACGCTCGGCACCGGCGTCGACAACCTGATCGACCAGCCGACGCTGCGCAAGGACGTGGTCGTGACCAATGTCCGCGGCATCCACGGTCCTCCGGTCTCGGAAGCAGCCCTTGCCTCCATGCTGGCGCTGGCGCGCAATCTGCCCGGCGCGGTCCGCGGCCAGGACGCGCATGAATGGCGGCGTTGGCCGGCTCAGCTTTTGCACGACAAGACGGTCGGCATTTTCGGCGTCGGGCTGATTGCCGAGGCGCTGGCGCCGATATGCAAGGCCTTCGGCATGACGGTGGCAGGCGTCAGCTCGGCGCCGCGGCCGGTTGCTAGCTTCGACCGCATGCACAGCCGCGACGAGCTTTTGCAGGTGGTCGGCGACTTCGACTTTCTCGTGCTGCTGACGCCGCTGACGCCATCTACACGCAACAGCATCGACGCCAAAGTGCTCGCGGCGATGAAGCCATCGAGCTTCCTGGTCAATCTCGCCCGCGGCGGCGTAGTCGACGAGCCCGCTTTGGTCGAGGCGCTAAAAGCCGGCCGCATTGCCGGAGCAGCTCTCGACGTATTTAACCAGGAGCCGCTGCCGGCCGATCATCCGTTCTGGTCGATGGAGAACGTTATCATCACCACGCATCAGGGCGGCTTCTGCGACGTCTATATCGATTATGCTTTGCCGACCGTGGAAACGAACATGCGCGCCTTTCTCAAAGGCGACCTCGGCGACATGATCAACGTGGTGCCGCATTGAAGGCCGCGATCCGATCGTCCCCGCGAATGCGGGGACCCAGACTGGATTCCCGCCTGCGCGGGAATGAGCGGAAGAAGCCTCGCTAGGAGAATAAAAATGGAACAGCTGTCCGAACGCCTGCAGACGCCAATCTCGACCGCCGAATTGGAACGGCGCTGGAAAGCGGTGCGCGCCGCCATGGAGCGTGACAAGATCAACGTACTGTTGATGCAGAACAACAGCGACCAGATGGGGGGCTACGTCAAATATTTCACCGACCTGCCGGCGACCAACGGCTATCCGCTCACGGTCGTATTCCCGCGCGACGACCTGATGACGCTGGTGAGCCAAGGCCCATTCGGCGGCGTCACCGAGCTCAACGGCAAGAGCGACGGCACCCGCCGCGGCGTCAAGCAGTGGTTCACCACGCCAAGCTATTCGTCCTGCTACTACACCGCGCCCTACGATCCGGAGCTCGCGGCCAAGGCGCTTGAGCCCTATGCCGGCGGCACCATCGGCCTCGTCGGCACCTATCAGATGTCGTTCGCCATGGTCGACTACATGCAAAAGGGACGCTTCTCCAACACTAAATTCGTCGACGCCTCCGATCTGGTCGATCGCATCAAGGTCATCAAGAGCGCCGAGGAACAGGAACTGGTACGGCGCGCCGCGGCGATGCAGGACGGCGCCATGCGCGCAGCCTTCGCCGCGGTCGAGCCCGGCATGCGCGACCGCGATGTTGCGGCCATTGCGCAATGCTACAGCCAGCGCCATGGCAGCGAGCACGGCATCTATCTGTGTGCCTCGATGCCGCCCGGCAAGCCGGCGCAATTCGCCGCGCGGCATTATCAGAACCGCGTCATCCAGGAAGGTGACGCGGTGGCGCTCTTGGTCGAGGATGCCGGACCCGGCGGCATGTATACCGAGCTCGGCCGCACCTGCGTCGTCGGCAAGGCGTCGCAAGAGATGAAAGACGAATACGCCTTCGCGCTCGAAGCCCGCAAATTCAATCTCGGGCTCCTAAAACCCGGCGCGCCCTGCAAGGACGTGTTCGAGGCCTATAACGATTTCATGCGCAAGAACGGCCGGCCCGAAGAGAAACGCCTGCACTGCCACGGTCAGGGTTACGATCTGGTCGAGCGCCCGCTCATCCGCTCGGACGAGCCGATGAAGATCGAAAAAGACATGAACATCGTCGTGCATCCGACCTATATGCGCGGCGGCATGCTGTCGTGGTTCTGTGACAATTGGCTGATCGGTTCGAACGGGCCGGGCGAGCGGTTGCATCATTTCCCCGAAGAGATCACTGAACTGGGATGACGCTTGCGGAGCGGAGTCAGCGTCGAGTGACGCCGCCCTAACGTTAACCGCGCCGCTTTTTATCCGCCATTTGCGCGAAAAAATCCGCAATTACGCCACCCTGTCGTCACGCCGGCTGTGCCCTATGCCAGCCAAATCGTGGGTAACGGAGTGGGTGATGCCGGGAATTCGCGTTATCTGTGTGGGGCTTGGAACGGCTATAGCCGTGGCATTGGCCGTGGGCGGCGCACAAGCGCAGACCGCGCCGAGCGAGCCGGTCGGCAAGCCGCTGGCGCTGCTCGCCGGACTGCGGCCGCCGCATGAAGGCAAAGCCCATGAAGCGAAGGCGAGAGGGCGTGCCAAGGCACCCTATCGAGCGGCCGAAAAGGCAGCCGCCAAGAGACCGCATACTGCGAGAAAAGTCGCTGCCAGACACTCCCGACATGTCGCGCTGAAGAAGCACGAACGCCGCGGGCGTACCCTCGCCGCAACAGCAACGATCGCTGACTCGCCGCCGCGGAGCGCGCCACCGGCCAATGATTGGTCAACAGTGGCAACGCCCGCTCCCGCTGCTATTACCGCTGCACCAATGCCCACCGACGTCGCTGTTGCGCCCACGCCCCCAAAAACGGCTAATGGCGATAGCCTCAACGCAAGCGCAGTGGTCAACGGTCAGACGGCGCAAGTTGATGCGCACAATCCGGTCAATTCGCTTGATCTCGCCGCCACGCAGGAAGCCACTCCGAACGCGCAGGCCAATATTGCGGAGGCGACTTCGCAAACCGTTCTTGCCGCGCCCGTGCATCGCGACACGAGCCCTGTCGGCAGCGCGTCGTGGATCGCGCAAGTCCTGGCGGCATTCGGCGGCGCCGTCGCCGCCGGCGCCGTCGCCTGGTTTCTGATCGGTGGAGGGCCGGTGCGGACTTACGGCTGAGAGACTTTACGCTGCGCGCATCGCGCCTTTTGCTTTCAGCGTATTGAACAGGTCGAACGCATCTTTCGGCTTCATGTTCTTGTGCACGACCGCCGCCACCGCGGCGATCATCGCTTGTGGCGCGTCGGACTGGAAAATATTGCGGCCCATGTCGACGCCGGAGGCCCCCTGCTGCACGGCGTTATAGGCCATGGTCAGCGCGTCGAGCTCGGGCAGTTTCTTGCCGCCGGCCATCACGATCGGCACCGGGCATGACGCGGTGACGGTCTCGAAATCCTCGTCGACGTAGTAGGTCTTCACATATTGGGCGCCGAGCTCGGCGATGATGCGACAGGCGAGCCGGAAATACTTTGCATCGCGCACCATGGCCTTGCCGACCGCGGTGATGCCCATCACCGGGATGCCGGCGCGCAAGCCGGCGTCAACCAGCTTGGTCATATTGTGTACCGAGCGTGTCTCATGTTCGCCGCCGATAAAAACCTGGATGCCGACGCCGGCGGCGTTCAGCCGCACCGCGTCGTCCATGTCCATGGCGATCTGCTCGTCGGACAGTTCCTCGCGCAAAATGCTGGGGCCGCCGCTCGCCCGCAGCACCATGGGCTTTTGACATTCCGCCGGAATGACCGTGCGTAAAATGCCGCGGGTGCAGAATAAAGCGTCGCAGGACGGCAACAGCGGCACGATCGACAGATCGATGCGCTCAAGCCCGGTGGTCGGGCCCTGGAAATAACCGTGATCGATGGCGAGCATCACGGTGCGGCCCGAGCTCGGGTCGAACACCCGCGCCATGCGGTTCTTCATGCCCCAGTCCAGCTGGTGCGACCCTTTAAGATAGAAGCCCGGCGTCTGCTGCGGTCGATCAAGCGAGTAGCGTTCGCCTTCTTTGTCGGCTTCCGGCATGGCTCGAAGGTCCCTGATGGCGTTCCGAGATCAACGTTGCGGAGCGGGGGACGGCTGCGGCGGCTGGTAATACGGGTTTATCGCGCAAAAACCGCGGTTGCCCTGGACGACGGCGGGCTCGCAATCGGTGGGCGAGTCATATTCGCAGTCCCAGTTCATGACGGAGGCGCCCTCATCGGTGACGGCGCACCACTTTTCGTCCCCATAGGTCCCGGCGTGGCTCGGCGGGACGCTGAGAAAGAGCACGGACCCCCCGAAAGCCACGGCGTATAGCAGTCTGCGAAGGGTG
This sequence comes from uncultured Alphaproteobacteria bacterium, assembly GCA_963731805.1. Taxonomy (GTDB): domain Bacteria; phylum Pseudomonadota; class Alphaproteobacteria; order Rhizobiales; family Xanthobacteraceae; genus BOG-931. Next base: position 394,545 of record CAVSWY010000009.1, on the reverse strand, counting down.
ATTTGCATCGCGACAGTGTAGGCGACCGAGCCCGAAAAGCAACGTGAACGGGCTGGGCACCTTTGCGTTATGCGAGCGCCGCCGAGACCGCCTTTTCGCCACCCCTTATGCTCCTTTGCCTCTTGGCAATGTTCTCTTTTTGTTCTAGAGTGCGCCGCTGGAACATACACCGAACATTGACACCTTTTCCCATGGCCCACGGGCTTACGAAGAGGGTACGAGAGACCGACTAAATGACGGAGCCTGCTGTTCTTTCCACTACTTTTCCTTGCTCTTCTTCCCCGGAGCGGAGCCGGGCGGCCGTCATGCATGGATTGCGGCGGTTGCTTCCCACGCATGAGAGTTCACGTGACGTGAGTTCACGTGACGCCCTGCCCTTCGGTCTTGCCGCGGTGGACTCTCATCTGGCGGAGGGCGGCCTGGCCGGCGGCGCCCTACATGAAGTGGTGCCCGAGATGCAGGCGGCTTTTCCGGCCGCGCTCGGTTTCATCGCGGCATTTTTGGCCCGCCTGTTTTCGCCCTCCCCACTTGTCTTCGTCCTGCCGGCCTATACGCGGCACCGGCATGGCCGCCTGTCCGGCCATGGCCTCAACGCGCTCGGGCTCGATCCGGCGCGCCTGATCGTCATCGAGACCGCGCACCGCAAGGACACGTTGTGGGCGATAGCCGAGACGTTGCGGTCGGCGGCGCCGGCCGCGGTCGCCGGAATGATCGACAAGCTCGATCTGAAAACCAGCCAAAAGCTGCAGCTCGCCGCCGGCGATGCCGGCCTGCCGCTGTTGCTGTTGCGGCCGGCGCCGACGCTGGAAGCTAGCGCCGCGGCCACGCGCTGGCGCATCGGCACGGCGGAAGCCGCGCGCGACCGCTTCGGGCTTTTCGTGCGCCCCCGCTGGCATCTGCAACTCGAGCGGGCTCGCAACGGACGGCCGGGCGAATGGGTAGTGGAGTACGATCATGTCGCGCATCGTTTCAGTCTGGCTGCCGCGCTGGCCGATCCAGCGTTTTCTCGCGGCGCAAGCGATGGCGCCGCAGACCAAAGAGTCTGGCAAGCCGGTCGATCCTGAGCGGCTCTTCGTCCTGGTCGTCGCCGGCGCCGGCGGTCCGCGCATCGCCGCCTTGAACGAGGCGGCGGAGGCGGCGGGGCTTGCCGTCGGCGAGCCTTTGGCCGACGCGCGGGCGAAAGCCGATGTTTTGCAAGTCCGCGCCGTGGATGCCGCCGCCGACGATGACGCGTTGCGGCGGCTCGCGCTCTGGGCGACGCGCTACACGCCGACCGCTTCGCCGTTGTGCGGGGATTTTTGGAGCGAGGACAACGGCGCCGATGGTGTTTTCCTCGACGTCGAAGGCGCCAGCCATCTGTTCGGCGGCGAGGAAAAATTGATCGCCGACCTTGCCGCGCGGCTGCGCCGTTTCGGGCTCGCGGCACGGCTTGCGGTGGCCGACACGCCGGGCGCCGCCTGGGCGGCCTCGCGCTTTCATCGATCGCCGTTATTGGTTCTGCCCTCGGGCCGGGAGGCCGCGGTGCTTGCCGAAATGCCGATCGCGGCCTTGCGGCTGTCGGCGGAAACCCGCACTGCGCTGCGCCGGCTCGGCTTGAAAACCGTTGGCTCCCTGATCGACAAACCGCGCGCGCCCTTTGCCGCGCGCTTTGCCGCCGAGCTGCTGCGCCGTCTCGATCAGGCGCTGGGCCGCGTCGACGAGCCGCTCGTCCCCATCGTCGCGCCGCCGGTCTATCACAGCCTGCAATATCTCATTGAGCCGATCGTCACGGCGGCGGCGGTCGTCGCCCGCGCCAGCCGACTGATGCAGAATCTCATCCATGTGCTCATCCGCGACGACGTCGGCGCGCGGGCTTTAAGGCTTTGCCTTTATCGCGTCGACGGCGCGGTCGAGACCATCGATATCGGGCTTGCCGCTCCGACGCGCAGCGTTTCTCATGTGGCCCGTCTGATCGAGCTTAAGCTCGAAGCGCTTGCGGCGATGGAAGATGCTGGTTCCGGCTTCGAAGCCATCGGCCTTGCCGTCACTTGCGCCGAACCGATGCCGGCGCGGCAGACGGAATTCACTGCCACCGCCGGAGACGACGGCGACCGCGCGGAACGCTGCGCGGCTTTGATCGATACGCTGCGCCAACGGCTCGGCCCGGCGAGCGTGCGGCGCTTCGCGCCCGTCGCCAGCCATCTCCCCGAGCGCGCGGAAACTCTGCCGCCGGTCGACGGCGAAGTTTCCGCCTGGCCTGCCCCGCAGCAAGCGCGTCCGCTTCTGCTCTTGCCCCGCGCCGAACCGGCCGAAGTCACTGCGCTCGTACCCGACGGTCCGCCGCGGCGGTTTTCCTGGCGCGGCACGACTTATGACGTCGCCGGTTCACAGAGTCCGGAACGCATCGGCGCCGAATGGTGGCGCGCGCCCCATCTCTCCGCTCATTCCCCCGAAAGCGGGAATCCCGCACTGGGTCCTCGCTTGCGCGAGGACGAGCGGCAGCAAGCTCTGACCCGCGATTATTACCTCGTCGAGGATTTGGCCGGGCACCGCTTCTGGCTCTACCGCGAAGGACTCTACGGGCGCGAAACGCACGCCGCGTGCTGGTTCGTGCAAGGTTTGTTTGCGTGAGTAAATCTGATGAACGCCTATGCCGAACTCGCGGTCACGACTAGCTTTTCCTTCCTGCGCGGCGCCTCGCATCCCCAAGAAATGGTGGCGCACGCCGATGAACTCGGCCTGACCGCCATCGGCATCGCCGACCACAATTCTTTTGCCGGCGTGGTGCGCGCTTATGACGAAGCGCGTAAGCGCAACATCAAGCTTCTCGTCGGCACACGGCTGGTCACCGGTGACGGCTTCGAAGTGCTGGCCTATCCGACCGACCGCGCTGCCTATGGCCGGCTCTGCCGCCTCATCACCGCGGGCAATCTCAAAGCCAAGAAAGGCGAATGCGAGCTCAGCTTCGAGCAGATTCTCAGCACCGGCGAAGGCCAGATATTTATCGCGCTGCCACCGCTCACTCCGTTCTCGGATGCTTTCACCGCCCGTCTCTCGGACTTGGCCGGCGCCGCCCCCGGCCGCACCTTTCTCGCCGGCGCCCATTATCATTGCGGCGACGAGCCGCGCCGGCTCGGACTGTTGGCCGAGCTCGGTGCACGGCTTGGCGCGCCGCTTGTTGCCGTCAACGACGTGACCTATCACGCACCGGAACGCCGGCCGCTCGCCGACGTGCTGACCTGCGTGCGCGAAAAATGCACGCTTGCCGAAGCCGGCCTGCGGCTCACCGTCAATGCCGAACGGCACCTCAAGCCGCCAGCGGAAATGGCGCGGCTGTTCCAAAACTTTCCCGACGCCATCGCTCGCACCGTCGAAATCGCAAAAGCCTGCCGCTTCTCGCTCGGCGAACTCAAATACGAATATCCAGACGAGCCGGTGCCGGAGGGCAAGACCGCGCAGCAGCATCTTGAGGACCTGACCTGGACCGGCGCGCGCGAGCGCTATTCGCTCGACCGCTATCCGGAAGGCATTCCTGCCGACGTGCAAAAACGCCTGCGCGATGAATTGCAGCTCATCGCCAAGCTCGATTATGCGCGCTACTTCCTCACCGTCTACGACGTCGTCGCTTTTGCACGCAATCAGGACAAGGAAATCCTCTGCCAAGGCCGCGGCTCGGCGGCCAACAGCGCGGTGTGCTTTTGTCTCGGCATCACCTCGGTGAACCCGGACAAGAGCAATCTGCTGTTCGCCCGCTTCATTTCCGAGAACCGCGGCGAGCCGCCCGATATCGACGTTGATTTCGAGCACGAGCGGCGCGAGGAAGTGATCCAGTACATTTACCGGCGCTACGGCCGCCACCGCGCGGCGATCTGCGCCACCGTGGTGCATTACCGCTCGCGCCGCGCTATCCGCGAAGTCGGCAAGGTCTTGGGTTTGACCGAGGACGTCACCGCAGCGCTGGCCAAGACCGTATGGGGCTATGGCGACGGCCTGCCGGACGATCACATCCGTCAGGCCGGCCTTGATCCGGACAATCCGGCGATCCGCCAAGCCGTCGATCTTGCCGATGAGCTGATCGGCTTTCCCCGCCATCTGTCGCAGCATGTCGGCGGCTTCGTGCTGACGCGCGAGCGTCTCGACGAGACGGTCCCCATCGGCAATGCCGCCATGGACGAACGCACCTTCATCGAATGGGACAAGGACGACATCGATACGCTCGGCCTGATGAAGGTCGATGTGCTGGCGCTCGGCATGCTGAGCTGCCTGCGCCGCGGGCTCGATCTTTTGCAGGCGCATTACGGCGAAGATTATTCGCTCGCCACGCTGCCGGCCGACGACGCGGCCGTTTACGCCATGCTGTCGCGCGCCGATTCGATCGGCGTGTTCCAGGTCGAGAGCCGCGCGCAGATGTCGATGCTGCCGCGGTTAAAGCCGCAATGCTTCTACGATCTCGTCATCGAAGTCGCGATCGTACGGCCGGGGCCGATCCAGGGCGACATGGTGCATCCTTACTTGCGCCGGCGCGACGGCATCGCGAAGGAGCATTATCCGTCGCCCTCCCCCGACCATGGGCCGGCCGACGAATTGAAGGACGTTCTCAAGCGCACGCTTGGCGTACCGCTATTCCAGGAACAGGCGATGCAGATCGCCATTACGGCGGCGAAATTCACCCCCGACGAGGCCGACGGGCTGCGTCGCGCCATGGCCACCTTCCGTCACACCGGCAATGTCCATCTGTTCCGCGACAAGTTCATCGAAGGCATGGCCGGGCGCGGCTACGACCGCAGCTTTGCCGAACATTGCTTCGGCCAGATCGAAGGCTTTGGCGAATACGGTTTTCCGGAAAGCCACGCCGCAAGCTTTGCGCTTCTGGTTTATGCCTCGGCATGGATCAAATGCCGCTATCCGGACGTTTTTTGCGCCGCCATCCTCAACAGCCAGCCGATGGGTTTTTATCAGCCGGCGCAGCTCGTTCGCGACGCGCGCGCGCACGGCGTCGAAATCCGTGAAGCCGACGTCAATTTCAGCGCTTGGGATTGCACGCTGGAAACCGCCTCCGACGGGAGACATGCAGTCCGTCTCGGTTTCCGTCTCATTGCCGGGCTTGCCGAAGACGAATTGCAAAAGCTCATCGCCGCGCGCGGCAACGGTTTTTCCTCGATCGAGCGGCTCGCGGCGATCGCCGGGGTTTCGCGCTTCACCATCGAACGGCTGGCGGAAGCGGATGCGTTCCGCTCGCTGGGGCTCGACCGCCGTGCTGCTTTATGGGCGGCGCGCCGGCTCGACATGATCGGCATTCGCCCGCCGCGCGGCGGCGCCAAAGCACAAGATAGAGCGCAAGATTCGGCACTGCCGCTGTTGACGCCGCATTTGAGCGACGAACTTTTCCCGGAGGAAACCGTCGCGCTGCCCGCCATGCCGCTGTGCGAGCATGTCGTGGAAGATTATGTCGCGACCGGGCTGTCGCTGAAAGCGCATCCGGTGCGGTTTTTCCGCGACCGCCTCACCGCGCTCGGCGCGATGCGCAATGCCGAGCTGCGTAGCGAGGTGGTCACGCAAGACTCGCCGGTCACCGTCGCCGGTCTCGTTCTGGTGCGGCAGCGGCCGGGCACCTCGAAAGGCGTCGTGTTCATGACGCTGGAAGACGAGACCGACATCGCCAACATCATCGTCTGGCCGAAAGTCTTCGCCAAAAACCGCCGCACCGTGATGACGGCGCGTTTCCTCGCCGTGCGCGGACGGCTGCAGCGCGCCGGCCTCGTCATCCACGTAGTCGCGCAAGATTTCGTCGATCTTTCCGCCGAACTGCCATCGCTGCGCGACGGCGAGCTTTTCCCGCCGAGCCCTGCGTGCCCGACGCATCAGGAAGGGTCGTGGCGCATTCTCAAGAGCCGCGACTTTCATTGACCGCCACAACAAATGGAGCCCTGCCATGTGCGGCCGCGCCAAACTGCCCGACGACGTTTCCGAAATAAAACTCGATCTGAAAATTGATTTCGACGAGATCGGCGATTACCGGCCGCGCTGGAATGCGGCACCGACGTCAAAGCTTCCCGTCGTCATCTCCACCAACGGCCAACGGACTCTCACGGCGATGCGCTGGGGACTCATCCCGTCCTGGGCCAGACCCGAGACCGAGTCCCTCAAAATCGGCAATTCGACCTTCAACGCCCGCGCCGAGGGTGTGGACAACCGTCCCGCCTTCAGGTCGGCTTGGCGGGCCGGCCGCCGCTGCTTGGTCATTGCCGACGGCTATTACGAGTGGCGCGATGCCGACAAACAACCCTTCGCTGTAGGCTTAAGCAATCGCGGGCCTATGACCCTTGCCGGGCTGTGGGATCAGTGGCGCGCACCGGACGGCACGACGCTTAAATCCTTCACCATCATCACCACCGCCGCCAACAAGCTTCTTGAGCCATTACATGGGCGTATGCCAGTCCTGCTGGCGCCGGACCGGTGGTCGGCGTGGCTCGGTGAAATCATGGTAAATGACGCCGCGCTCAAGGCCATGCTGCAACCCTACCCTGCCGCCGGTATGGCGTTCTGGCCAGTCGATCGCCGGGTCGGCAATGCGCGCAACGACAACCCGGATCTGTTCGCCCCCATCCGCCTGCCGGCATGACTTGTCACATTTGGGAATATCGCGGCCGCAAAGCGGTTATAGATGACAGTTGCACCCTAACGTCTTGCCATATATCGTTTGTCATCTGCTACGGCAGGGTCTCCATGGCGCGGGTTTCGCGCCGGGGGGAATGAGGGGAACCCCGCGACACCGCGTCACTGCGGAACATTGCGGACTGTAGAGTAGTTGCTCGTTTCGAAGAAAATCGGGGCGAGATTTGTAACGGCCCCGCAGACGGCCGGGAGGAAAAATGCGGCCTTCCACCAGCCATCTCCGCGAGCTGACGGGTAAGCGTGACTTCTACGCTGGCGGACTCATGCTTTTGCTCGGGCTCGGCATCGCGCTCAAAGGCGCGACCTACCGGCCTGGGACGCTCATGCATATGGGCCCGGGCTTCTTCCCGACCGCGCTCGGCGTCCTCCTGGTCATCCTCGGCATCACCATTGCCGCAACGGCGCTGTCGCCGTCAGCCGCGGGCGAAGACGGCCACAGTCAAAGCATCCTGCCGGAAAATCCGCAGTGGTGGGGCTGGTTCTGCATATTGATGAGCCCCGTGCTGTTCATCTTCTTTGGACGTTACTTCGGCATGGCGCCGGGAACTTTCGCCTGCGTCGCCATTGCCGCATGCGGCGACAAACAAGCGACTTGGAAGAGCACGATCGTTTTGGCAACCGTCGTGACGGTATTCGGCGTGGGCCTGTTCTCGTATTTCCTGCAGGTGCCAATGCCGATTTTCAGCTGGTGGGGTAGCCAGTGATAGGACAATCGCTGACCGATCTCATGTACGGCTTCGGCGTCGCGCTCGAGCCGCACAATCTGATGTTCTGCTTCCTCGGCGTCATAGTCGGCAACATGGTCGGCGTGCTGCCGGGCATGGGCCCGCTCGCCACCATTTCGATCCTGCTGCCGCTCACCTTCGGCATGAAGCCGGTGGCGGCCATCCTGATGCTGGGCGGCGTCATGTATGGCGCGCAATATGGCGGTGCGATCTGCTCGATCCTGCTTAACCTGCCATGCCATCCGCCGCATGCCGTCACCTGTCTCGACGGCTTCCCAATGACCAAGCAAGGCCGCGGCGGCGTTGCGCTCGGCCTCACGGTGTTCGCCTCCTTCGTCGGCGCCTCGTGGGGCATCACCGAGATGATCTTTTTGTCGCCGCTGTTGGTAAAAGCGGCATTGCAATTCGGTCCAGCCGAAGTCTGTTCGCTGATGTTGCTCGGCCTATTGGCCGGGTCGACATTGGCGCGCGGCTCGCCGATCAAGGGCGTGTCGATGACCGTGCTGGGCCTGTTCCTCGGCTCGATCGGCACCGATCTCGAAACCGGATCAGAACGCTACACCTTCGGCATGACCGAACTCGACGACGGCATCGAGCTGATCGCGCTGGCGCTCGGCTTGTTCGGCATCGCCGAGTTCATGAGCAGTGTTAATCAGGTCGCGCCGATCACCGGCAAATATACCAATGTCCGCCTCAAGGACATGCGGCCGACTATGGCCGAGTTCAAGCGATCGATCTTCCCGATGTTCCGCGGCACCATCATCGGCAGCCTGTGCTCGCTTATTCCGGGCACCGGACCGACCATCGCATCCTTCGTCGCCTATGCGACGGAAAAGAAAATATCGAGAACGCCGGAGAAGTTCGGCACTGGCATGATCGAAGGCGTGGTTTGCCCGGAAGCCGCGACGCACTCCTCCGTGCAGGGCGATTTCATCCCGACCATGAGTCTCGGCATTCCCGGCGACGCGGTGATGGCGCTGCTCCTCGGCGCGCTGATGATCCAAGGCATCGTACCCGGCCCGCAACTGATCTCGCAGCATGCCGACATTTTCTGGGGACTGGTCGCCAGCTTCTGGATCGGCAACATCCTGCTCGTGCTGTTGAATGTGCCGCTGATCGGCATCTGGGTGAAGATGCTGGCGATCCCCTATCGCTATCTTTACCCGAGCGCGATGTTCTTCGTCTGTATCGGCGTCTACGCCGCCAACAACGATTTCTTCCAGGTCGGCGAAGTCGTAGCCATCGGTGCGTTCGGCTACATCCTGCTGCGGCTCGGCTTCCACCCGGCGCCGATCCTGCTCGGCTTCGTGCTCGGACCGCGCTTCGAGGAGAACTTCCGTCGGGCGTTGTTGATTTCGCGCGGCGATCTCGGCGTATTCGTCGAGCGGCCAATCAGCGCCGTCTTCGTGGCGATGTGCGTGATCCTGATCGGGTCGCAGATCTACTTCCGGCTCAAGGGCTCGAAACCACCGATCGAACCATCGCTGCAGCCGCACGATACCGAGCCGGCTCGGATCACGGCCGAGATGCGGACGCCAGCGGAATAAGCGACCGCGGCACGCTTTAGGCAGGCCCTAAGCTTGGTGCACCCCGCGCCCAAGTACTCGGGTGAGGCGATCAGAAAACGCCTTGGCGTCGGCCGGGCGCTCGCCGTCGCGCAGCCGCGCTTCATCGAACAAAAGCTGCGCCGCGTCTTCCTTAAATCCGCGATCGCCCTCGCCTAGCCCGGCCAGTGCCGCAATAAGCTCATGTCGCGGGTTGACTTCGAGAATGGGCTTCGACGCCGAGGACAGCCGGCCGGCGCCGGCGAGAATCCGTTCCAGCGCCCGGTCAGGTCCGGCATCGGGCGCGACCAGACAAACGGCACTGTCGGTAAGCCGGTCCGACGCCCGCACCTCTGTCACCGCATCGCCCAGCGTTCCTTGCATGAAGACCAGGAATTGCTTGACCGCCTCGGCAATTTCAGCCGGCTGTTCCTTTGCCGTATCGAGGAGCGGAATCAATGCCAGGTCGGCTGCCCCCTGCGTCACCGACTTGAAGGGCTTGCCGTCGAAACCGATGCCGGACATGACCCAGAACGTGTCGACCGGATCGGGCAACAGCAGCACCTCGACGCCGCGGGCGCGAAAACCTTCGAGATGCGGCGATGCCTTCAGCCGCGCGATGTCGTCGCCGGCGATATAATAGATCGCGCTCTGATTGGGCTTGAGCGCCCCGACATAGTCGTTGAGGCTGCGCCATTCGTCGGCCGACGCCGTGGTCTTGAAGCGTGCCAGCTTTAACAGCGTATCGCGGCGCTCGAAATCCTCGTAGATGCCTTCCTTCACGACGGCGCCGAAGGTGTCCCAGATTTTGGCGAAACTCTGCGGCTCCTTGTCGGCGAGCCGCTCGAACTCGGCGAGCACGCGGCTGGTCGCGCCTTTCCTGATCGCGGCAAGCAGCGGACTCTCCTGGATTTTCTCGCGCGAGACGTTGAGCGGTAGGTCGGCCGAATCGACGAGCCCACGCACGAAGCGCAGATAGCGCGGCAGGATCTCGGCATCGTCGGCGATGAAAACGCGCTTGACGTAGAGCTTGATGCGGCCTGAGCGGTCGGGATCGAACAGATCGAACGGCCGGGAGCTGGGAACAAACAACAGCGCGGTATAGTCCTGCCGGCCCTCGGCGCGGAAATGGATGGTCAGCGCCGGCTCATCGAAAGCGACCGCGATGCTGCGGTAGAAATCGGTGTAGTCGGCCGCGCTGATGTCGGCTTTCGGCTTCGCCCACAACGCGGCACCGTCGGTTATCTCGGCCGGCGCCGCGCCGGGCTTGTCCACGATGGCGATCGGCACCGGCACGTGGCCCGATTGCGCCTTGATCAATGGTTCGACGGTGGCGCGCTCGGCGTATTGCTTGGCGTCGTCCATCAAATGCAGCACGACGCGGGTGCCGCGAGGCGCCGCCTGCACGCCGGCCACCGGCGCGACGTCGAACGCCCCTTTGCCGTCGGACGACCACTGCCAGGCCGCATCCGTTCCGGCGCGGCGGGAGATCACGTCGACCCGCTCCGCTACCATGAAGGCCGAATAAAAGCCGACGCCGAAGCGGCCGATCAGCGCGTTACCCTCCCCCTCGCCTTCCTTCTGGGCCGTCTCCAGCCGCTCCAGAAACGCCTTGGTGCCTGAGCGCGCGATGGTACCGAGCGCCTCGATCATCTCCTCGCGGCTCATGCCAATGCCGTTGTCCTCGACCGCGAGCTGCTTGCCCTCGACATCGAGCGCGATCGTGATGTGCGGCTTGGCATCGTCGCCAAGGAGCGCCGGTTCGGCGATCGCTTCATAGCGCAGTCGCTCGCAGGCGTCCGCGGCATTGGCGATCAGTTCGCGCAGGAAGACGGATTTGTCGGAATAGACCGAATGCACCATCAGGTGCAGGAGCTTGGCCACGTCCGCCTGGAACGGACGGCTCTCGGTTTTGTCGGTCTTGGTCTCTTCGGCCACGGCCATTATGGCGTCCCCCGGCAATATTTATTGCTATCGACATAGGGGAAACGGCAGCGGTTTCAAGACAGCTGCCGCGTACCCCTGATCGACCCCCACAAAAGTGGTCCGACCTGAAGTATGTCTTTTGGCATCAAGGAGGACCGATATGCCGAGGAAGAGGTACACGCCTGAAGAGATTGTCGCGAAGTTGCGGCAGGTCGATGTGCTGGTCTCGCAGGGCCAGAATATCGTTGACTCGATCCGCCAGATTGGCGTGAGCGAGGTCACCTATTATCGGTGGCGGCAGGAGTACGGCGGGCTGAAGACCGAGCAGGTCAAGCGCCTGAAGGAGCTCGAGACGGAGAATACCCGTCTACGCAGAGCGATCTCGGACCTGACGCTGGACAAGCTCATTCTGCAGGAGGCAGCCCGGGGAAACTTCTAAGCCCCGCGCGTCGCCGCGCCTGTATCGAGCAGATCAGAGCGCATTTGCATGTCTCCGAGCGCCGCGCCTGTGCAGCGCTCGGGCAGCACCGCTCGACGCAGCGCAAGGCACCGCGGGGCCGTGAAGACGACGAGCGGCTCACTGCCGACATCATCGAGCTTGCCCGGCAATATGGCCGCTACGGCTATCGCAAGATCGCCGGGTTGCTGGAGCAGGTAGGCTGGATCGTCAACGACAAACGGGTTGAGCGGATCTGGCGACGCGAGGGGCTGAAGGTCCCCCACAAACAACCCAAGCGCGGCAGGCTGTGGCTGGTGGACGGATCCTGCATCCGGCTGCGTGCCGAACACCGCAATCACGTCTGGTCCTACGACTTTGTCGAGGACCGCACCCACGATGGACGGAAATATCGCATGCTCAACCTGATCGACGAGTTCAGCCATGAATGCCTGGCAATCCAGGTCGCCCGCAAGCTCAAGGCCATCGATGTGATCGATGTGCTGTCCGACCTCTTCATCCTGCGCGGCATTCCTAGCCACATCCGGTCCGACAACGGGCCGGAGTTCGTGGCCAAGGCTGTGCAGGAGTGGATCACGGCGGTCGGCGCAAAGACGGCCTACATCGCGCCAGGCAGTCCATGGGAGAACGGCTACGTCGAGAGCTTCAACGCGCGCCTGCGCGATGAATTGCTCAATGGCGAAATCTTCTACACGCTGCGTGAGGCACAGATCGTCATCGAAAGTTGGCGGCGCCACTTCAATACGATCAGGCCGCACGAAACACTCGGCTACAAGCCACCAGCACCTGAGGTGTTCGTGCCAGCATTCGCCGCGTGGCCGGCCGCGCCACGCCGATCGGCTCCGCCGGCCACGCTACCGCTGGCGCAACGGCCAACTCTAAACTAACATTCCACCTGGACCACTCAGTGGGGTCCGATCACCCCAGCAATCCCGAAGGGGGCGACAAGCTGACTTGCCGCACTTTCGTCGGCTCGCCCCAGTGGGATTCGCTCTCGTGCTGACTAAGCTCGATCACTCGCCGTAAGCCGCTCGCTCCAGGAAATAGCGGAGCTGGCGGATCGGGCTTGCGTGTGAAATCCACCCGCACGACGTTGTCCTCACGGCAGATGACGCAGCGCTTTTGCGAAAACATGCCGATCTCCCCACGCGCTTTGTCACTGCAATGGAGTGCCGGAATCACCCTCGCCATCACGGCGCTTGCGCCGGAAAATGCGGGAGCGACGCAGCTCACGACGATGCTTGGCGCTTGTGGCACCCTTCGCCTCGCTATCGAGCATTCGCAAGGCTTCCATGATGTCGTCGAAGCGCACACGGATGCCGTCCGGACCGGCGCGAAGGTCGGGTGCTGCCTCTATAGCGCAGGCATCCGAAGCCCAAGATGCAAGGATGGCCCGTTTCTCATTGAGTGTGAGGTCGGGATCGTTGACGATTTCGGAAGGGTGCCCGAAGGCGCGCGCAGGATGAAGTAAGTCGTCGAGATCGAAGGTAGTCCCATCTGATCTGTCGTTCATGTCCTTTCTCCTTCACGACAGGTTCGTCATGTCTTAGCCACCGGTATCCGCCGGTCATAGCATCAGAGCGTTGGCCGCCCGTGTTGATCGACAGATCGATTTGGGTTTGACTTTTGGCAGTGTCAAGAGGTGAGTGCCAATACCGCGCTGCGCTGGCCGTTTGGTCATAAGCAATTGAAATTATTTTAAAATACTGAGGGACGGCCGACGACGTGCGGCCGTCGATAAGGGAATTTTAAACCCAATTTCTTATACGCTCCCGCTGCCAAAACAGCCTGACTCGGTGCGTTCGAAAATGAGCTCATCCAGTGTGCACTTCGCAAGCAGGGCCTACGCCAATTGCCAAAGAGGTAGCCGACCCTCGCGAACTCGAAGCAAGGCTATTGCTGAGCGCCGCCGCAAAATTGCAGGCCGTTCTGGATAGTTGGGACAACAAGGTTTCGCGGCGTCACGGGCCGAACGGTCTCGCGCAGGCCTTACTCTATAATCGCCGGCTCTGGCTGATCTTCATCGACGCGGTGATGAGCGACCAGAACAAGCTGCCCGCCGGGATCCGCCAGAATATTCTGAACTTGAGCGTGTTCGTCATGGGCGAAACCTATTCGCTGATGACCGCCCCGAAACCACACCACTTGGCGAACCTTATCAAGATTGATCGCGCACTGTCCGCCGGGCTCTCCGCGCACCCGAAGGGCAACCCGCGGCAAACGGCGGCTTAGTATCTTTTTGCTGATAGCAGCAAGTTGCGCCGCAGCCTACACCGGCACGCGCACCGTCGCCCGCAAGCCGCCAAGCGGTGAATTGCCGAGCGTGATGTCGCCGCCGTGCGAACGCGCGATGTCGCGGGCGATGGCAAGCCCAAGGCCGGTGCCGCCCTCATCCTGATTGCGGGCGTCGTCGAGGCGGAGGAACGGCTTGAACACATCCTCGCGCATCGGCGCCGGTATCCCTGGCCCGTCGTCGTCGACTGTGACGGTGAGCCAGCGGTGGTCGCGGTGGCCGGTGATGGCGACGGTGGAGGCAAAGCGCGAGGCATTGTTAACGAGATTGGCGATGCAGCGCTTGAACGCCGCCGGCCGCACTGTGACTTCCGGCTGGCCGTAGAAACTGACGCTGGCGTGATGGCGGTGGCGCTCGCTGTCGAGCTTGAGCTCGTCGAGGAGCGCCGCGATGTCGGTCGGCGCCGATTGTTCGCCGCTATCGCCGCGGGCAAACGCCAGATAAGCCTCCAGCATTGCCGCCATCTCGTCGATATCCTTCTTGATGGCGTCGATTTCCGCGCCCTCGCCCAGCAAAGCAAGCTCGAGCTTGAAGCGCGTCAGGATGGTGCGCAGATCGTGCGAGACGCCGGCAAGCATGGTGGTGCGCTGCTCGATGGCGCGCTCGACGCGGCCCTTCATCTCCAAAAACGCGGCCGCGGCGCGGCGCACCTCGCGCGCGCCGCGCGGGCGGAAATTCAGCTGCTCGCGGCCCTTGCCGAAGGCTTCCGCCGCGTCGGCGAGCCGCACGATCGGCCGGATCTGGTTGCGCAGGAAGGCAATCGCGATCGCCAGCACGACCAGCGATGTCGCTACCATCCAGACCAGGAAGATCCACGAATTCGGATCATACACATCGGCGCGCGGCGCGAAGACACGCATGATCGTGCCGGGAAGCTGAATGCGGATTTCCACGATGGAGGACCGGCCGACGGTGTCGATCCAGAACGGCAGGCCGATCTGCTTGCGGATATCGCCCGCCAGCGCCTCGTCGAGCTGGTTGAAGAACGGTTTTGGCCCCGGCGGCGGCAGTTGGCCGCCGGGGATGAAATCGACCACGAGGCCGAGCCGGTCCTGCGCGATGCGGCGGAGCTGCGCATGGTCGGCATCCTGCGGAAAGGTCTTGTAGGCGTCGATCAGGGTAGCGATTTCCTGCGTCACCGCCGACGACAGATAATTCGTCACCAGATTCCAGTGCCTTTCCAGGAATAACAGCGCGACCACCGACTGCAGCACCACCATCGGCACGATGATGATCAACAGCGAGCGGGCATAAAGGCCCTTCGGCATCACCGATTTGAGCCAGCGGCTGAAGCGGTCCCACGGCTGCATGATCGGCCGCACCACGGTGGCCCCGGCGCTCGCCAGCGCATTCGCCGCCGCCACCAATTGGCTGGCGGCCGTGCGCAAGCGGCCCAGCCCCGCGTCCAAGCTAGTCATGGTCGAGCCCGATCATGATGCCGCTCAATTCGCCGCCACCAGGCGGTAGCCCACGCCGCGCACGGTTTGCACGATCAGCGGGTTAGACGGATCGCGCTCGATCTTACGGCGCAGCCGGTTGACCTGCACGTCCACCGTGCGCTCGCCGACCGCCTCGCCGTTGCCGGCCAGCGCTTGGCGCGGCACGGTCTCGCCGGCGCTGGTCGTCAGCACGCGCAGCATTTCGCGTTCGCGGTCGGTCAGCCTGATCACCTCTTCGCCGCGGCGCAGCTCGCCGCGCGCCAGATGAAACACGAACTGACCGAAGCGCACCGTTTCCACCGGCGGCGCGGCGGACGGCCGCGCGCGTTTGAGGATATTGGCGACCCGCAGCGACAGTTCGCGCGGCTCGAACGGCTTCGCCAGATAATCGTCGGCGCCGATTTCCAGCCCCATGATCCGGCTTTCCTTCTCGTCGCGCGCGGTGAGCATCAGGATCGGCACGCTCGAGGCGGCGCGAATACTGCGGGCGAAATCGAAGCCGTTTTCGCCGGGCATCATGACGTCGAGGATAAGAAGGTCGAACTTCAGGCCGGCGAGCTTAGCGCGGGCATCGAGCGCGGTTTCCGCGGTCGACACCCGGTAGCCCTCGCTGAGAAGAAAGCGCGACAGCAGCGCGCGAATGCGGCGGTCGTCATCGACCACGAGGAGATGTGGCGCATCGTCGGCTGGATTTTGCGCCGCTGGCGGCGGCGCATCGGCCGCCTGGTTCACGCCGGCCGCGGTCATGGATTATTGTCGCGCGTGCGGGCGCGCTCCCGTTCGACCAGCGCGTCGGCATGCGCGATCAGGCGCAGCACGTGATCGCGGTCCTTGGCGTCAATCATGCCAGCGAGAAAGCGCCGCGCCGCCTCGCGGGCGCCGGGGCCGAGCTCGGCGAGCACGCGCGAGATGCGCGCCGTCTGCAGCCCGGCAAGCTTCAAGGCCAGCGCCTCGCCGGCCGGGCTGACATAGAGGAGCCGCTGGCGGCGATCGCGGGCGCCCTCTTTCTGCACCACATAACCTTCGTCGATCAATTGCTTGAGCACGCGGCCGAGCGACTGCTTGGTGATCTTCAAAACGTCGAGCAGGTCCGCAACCTTCATGCCGGGATTGCGATTGACGAAATGCAAGACGCGGTGATGCGCGCGGCCGAAGCCGAGCTTCGCCAGCACTTCGTCAGGATCGCCAACGAAGTCGCGATAGGCAAAGAACAACAGTTCGATAAGGTCGAAATACGGTTCGCCAGCCGTCGGCGCGGCCTCGGACGAGGCCTGTGCCGAGGCCGCCGCGCGCGGCTTGCCCGCTGTGGTGATGCTGATGTCGGCCATTAGGTCAGGTATGTTGACATATTTTGACTTGGTTGTTAAGCTGCGCGCGCAATAAGGTTCGTGGTTTAGTCGTTATCTGGCTGCTGCAGGACATGCGGAGGGCGCCGAAGCGCGCTCTCATGACGCGTCTCTTGGAGCGGAGGAGACCATAGCGGGTCTCCAGTCTTGGTGCAAAATCCGAGCACGGCCGGCGAAGCCGCGACTTGGGCCATAACCGAGGGAGGCAATGCCATGGCAGTGCCCTTCGATCAACGTTCCGATCTGATCTGGTTCGATGGCAATCTCATTCCGACCGTGGACTGCAAGATCAGCCTGCTCACGCACGGCCTGCATTATGCCAGCTGTGTGTTCGAGGGCGAACGCGCCTATGGCGGCAAGGTTTTCGAGAGCACCGCGCATTCGGAGCGGCTGAAGAATTCGGCGAAGATTCTCGATTTCGACATTCCTTACAGCGTCGCCGAAATCGACGCCGCCAAGCAGCTCGTGCTCGACAAGAATAATCAGAAGAGCGCCTATGTGCGCCCGATCGCCTGGCGCGGTTCGGAAGCGCTCGGCGTGTCGGCGCAAAACAATAAGATTCACCTCGGCATCGCCACCTGGGAATGGCCGAGCTATTTCGATCCGGCGCAGCGGCTGAAGGGCATCCGGCTCGATCTCGCCGAATACCGGCGGCCCGATCCAAAGACCGCGCCGTGCCTGGCCAAGGCGGCGGGCCTCTACATGATCTGCACCATCTCCAAGCATCGCGCCGAGCAGCGCGGCTATGCCGACGCCATGATGCTCGACTGGCAGGGCCGCGTCGCCGAATGCACCGGCGCCAATATTTTCTTCGTCAAAGACGGCAAGATCCACACCCCGATCGCCGATTGCTTCCTCGCCGGCATCACCCGCGCGACTGTGATCGGTCTTGCGCGCCGCAACAACATCGAGGTGATCGAGCGGCGCGTCATGCCGGAGGAGCTATCCGCATTCTCCGAGTGCTTCATCACCGGCACCGCCGCCGAAGTCACCGCGGTGTCCGAGATTGCGCAATGGACCTTCACGCCGGCGCGCATCACCGCGCAGCTGATGCGCGACTACGAGCACACGGTTCATCCGGGCGGCAAGGCCGCCGCGGCATAGCTGATCCCCTTCCGCGATCCCTGGCCGAACCCGATTTTCTATGGTTCGTGCTGGGGAACAAGCGTCCCCAGGGAGCGTTTCGTAGCTCGGGGACGAGACGGAGCGACGCCTTGCTTCGAACCTTCACAATCGCTGTCGTCATCGTGTCCGCGTTCGCCCGATCGGCGAGCGCACAAGCCACTCCGCCGGATGGTCCGAACATCCCGGTCATCGCCAATACCGAAGATGCGTCCGGCGGCCCCGGCGAGACGATGACGGTCCCTCCCTCGCCAAAAGCCTGGGACCAGGAATTGGCCTGGAACATGAAGGTCGAGGGTTTCAACGACAATCAGGGCCGCCCGATCTACCAACCGCTCGTCGTCGACCAGAACGGGCGGGAGGTCCTGTACCTCGGCAATCTGACCGGCAATCTCCTTAACCCGCTGACCGGAAAGATCGAGCCGAACGGCACTTCGATCATCGACGTCACCGACGTCAAGCACCCCAAGTTTCTGTTTCACATTCCGGGACCCCCGGGGGCCGTTGGTAATGGCGGCGCGCAAATGGTCCGGGTTTGCGGCGGCAGCCTCCTGCCTCATGGGGAAAAGGGCAAATGGTACTTGCTGCGCGCCTTCGGCAATGCCGGCCCCGATGAATCGCATCAGATTTGGGATGTGACCGATCCGGCGGCGCCGAAATTCCTCACCACCGTCGTCAGCGGCTTGAGCAATACGCATAAGAGCTGGTGGGAATGCGATACCGGCATCGCTTACCTGGTGGCCGGCAGCAAGTCCGATGGCTGGCAGCAGAGTGGCTCGGCGCAGCATCTCAAGATTTACGATTTGAGCGACCCGCGGCACCCGGTTTACATCCGCGACTTCGGCCTTGTCGGTCAGGAGCCGAGCGCGAATATAAAAACCGCGCAAAGCTGCACGGCCGCGCCGAGCACGAATTGCTATGAAGGCACCAAAAATCCGCCGGGCGGCCTACACAGGCCGATTTCCATGGGGTCGACCGTCAACAGGCTCTATTTGCCTTATGGCGTCGGCAAGGATGGCGTCATCCAGATCGTCGATCGGGAAAAACTGCTGAACGGCTGCAAAATTCCGACCGCATCGCCGAACTGCGCGGAAAGCCCGACGCAGGCGGATTTGCTTTATCCGCAAGTCGGCGTCATCGCCATGAATTCGGAGAATGGCGGGCACAGTTCAATGCCAGTGCTCGGCGTACCAATGCCACAGGCACAGGCGCATTTCGGCGACGGTACGCCGGAGAAGAAGAATCTGCTGATCGTGAGTTCCGAAGACACTGCCAATAATTGCTTCGGGCAGGCGCCGCACGAGGCCTGGATTCTCGACATCACCGACGAGGCAGCACCTTGGCCAATTGCAACGCTCAACGTGCCGCCGCAGCCGGGAGATTTCTGCGACAAAGGCGCCCGCTTCGGCGCGCATGCCGTCACGGAAGCGATCTATCCGCCCTATTACGGCAAGATCATCGGAGTATCGTGGTTCAGTGCCGGCGCGCGGTTATGGGATATCCGCGATCCGGAAAATCCGCGGCCGATCGCCTATTACATCCAGGCGCCGAACCAAAACACCGTCGCCTCCTGTGCGACGATCAACGGCAAATCGACGTGCCAGAATGCGACCATGAACGACTATGTGGAGTTCGACGATCGCGGTTATATTTACGCTGCCGACCGCACCGGTTCCGGCGTTACCATCCTGTCGCTCACCGGCGATGCTTTGAAGGTGGTGGGCCCGGTTCCAGGCGCTCCCGCACAAGGCCATTAGCCGGTCGGCCCATCTCTACCGGCTCTGGAGGTGACAATGACAAGATGGTCAGTCCCCGCGATCGCGCTGGCGCTAGCGACGCTCGCGACTTTCGCCGCTCATGCCGGGTCCGATCCCACGACGCTCCCCAATGGCGGGACCGGTACCGCGAATGCCGTCCGCGATATCGCCAGCATCGCTCCGGGACGATCGAGCAAGGTCGATGTCCAATCGCAGCTCGGCGCGCCATGGCGCGTCCTGCAGTTCAACGATTGCGGCATGGCGATGGACGGTCAAGCCGATGAAACCTGGGAGTATCGCGGGACAGATGCAAGTGGCGGCTATCGCCTTCACATCGAGTTCGGCGATGACGGCCTTGTGCATCTGATGGCAAAAATTCCCGACTCGAATCCTGGCGGCAAAGCGACGGCGGCAACAATAGCGCCGACGCCGTCGAAGGGCGGCATGTCGATGTAATTCGCAGCCGCGCCGCGGTGCGTTGAGCCTGCGAGTCTGCAGACCGCTACCGCTGCCCCGCCTCGGTGAAGAATTTCTCGCCATAAGCGAAGCGGTTGGGTTTTAGAAAGAAGCCGAGCAAGACGGCGCCGTTCGGCGCCACCGCTTCGTGCTGATTGCCGGCCGGCCGCCACACGAACTGGCCTGGTCCGCATTTGCCCTCGTGATCCTCGAGCGAGCCCTCGATCACGTAAGTCTGCTCCAGCGCCGTATGCTCGTGCAGCGGTACAATGGCGCCGGGATCGAGCTTGAACAGCGCCGTGGTGATGCCGTTGCCGTCGGTATAGAGCACCTTGATCTTGATACCGGGAAATTTGGTCGCCTCCCACGGCATGTGGGGCACGTCGAGATAATGCGCGGCGCGTTCCGGCGGATTTTCCGGCTTGATGTCGGCATGCACGATGTTACGGGCTTGTACGGACATGACCGCCTCCTTGGCTCCCCAGACCGTCAAGCATATTGCGGGCAAGGCGCCGCCGCTAGAGCGGAAGTAGGCGTTGCCGGCTATCCGCTCCGGTTTGCGCGTTAAGACTTCATTGGCGCGAATCACGCATCACCGGGCGTTTCACCGGCGATGAGATCATGACCGGGCACCCCGCCTCCAACCGGCTTCCCCCTCCCCTACCGCTCAGCATGGCGCGCAAAATGCGCCAGGCCTTTGCCGCGCATCAAGCCGGCAACATCGACAAAGCGGGCCTTCTTTGCTCCGAAGTGTTGCAGCAGCGGCCGGACGAATTCGACGCGCTGCACATGCTCGGCCTTATCGAATATCAGCGCGGCGATTTCCCAAAGGCGCTCCGTCTGATCGCGGCGGCGCTGCGGAGCAACGGCAATTCGGCGGACGCCTGGTCGAACCTCGGTTTAGTGTTTCACGCGCAAGGCGAAGACGCCAAGGCGCTTACCAGCTACGACCGCGCCCTCGAGCTTCGGCCCCACCGCGCCGACGTGCGCTCCAATCGCGCCAACGCGCTGCGCGGGCTCGGCCGCCATGAGCCGATCGATCAGCCAATCCGCATCGGCGACGATGAGCCGGCGATCGTTTTGAAACGGGCCTCTCCAGCGCCGGCGCCTTGCAAAATCTGCGGCACCCCGGCGCCGCTTTATGGCGTCGTCGACTTCCACAGGAGTTGCGAAATACCGGGCGGCAAGCAGCTGCCGCTGTCGAGCCTGCCGGTCTATTACCGGCGCTGCGTCGCCTGCAGCTTCCTGTTCACCGACGCGTTCGACGACTGGAGCGATGCGGACTTCAAGACGCATGTTTACAATGACGGCTATCTCGCCCTCGATCCCGACTACGTGGCAAAGCGGCCACGCGTCAATGCCGACGCGGTCGAGCGGCTGTTCGGTGCGCATAAAGCGCAAATCCGCGTCCTCGACTACGGCGGCGGGAACGACGTGCTCTGCTCGGTATTACGAACCGCGGGATATGCGGCGGCCGTGACCTACGATCCGTTTACCGCCGAACATGCGTGCCGGCCGGAAGGCATGTTCGATCTCGTCACTTGCTTTGAGACGCTTGAGCACATGCCGGATCCGCTGGCTGGCATCGCCGCCATGCTGGCAAGCCTGGCGGAGCCGGGGCTGGTGCTGTTCTCGACATTGCTGCAGCCGCCGGATTTCGACCGAATGGGCCTTCATTGGTGGTATGTCGGCCCGCGCAACGGTCATGTTTCGCTGTTCAGCCGCAATGCGCTCGCGCTCGCTTGGCGGCGCCACGGCTACCAGACCGCGTCCTTCAATGACAACCTGCACATGGCTTTCCGCGAACTACCGGAATTCGCCAGGCATCTGCTCCGGGATGCGGCATCCGTCGCGGCGGGCTGAAATTTCCGCCCGAGCGGACACGACCTCAAGCGGCTTGATTGGCGCGGATTTCCGCCAATGCGGTCTTGCCGGCCCGGGTGGCTTCGGACATCGTGGCGAAGAATTCGGATTGCCGCACCGGCTTGCTCTTGCCGGCGGCATAAATCTCCCAGCGCCATGATTTCGGCGGCCGCCCTTTGTTCTTGATGGCGAGCGTGTAGTCCAGGGGATTGAAGGACGGGGTCTTTTCCGTCCGCGTCCTGTCGAGGTTCTGAGCGGTCAATGGCAGCTCCGGGAAAAGGCATGGCGCAGCATCGACTCGCATTCTTCGGCGCGCTGCCGCGCCGCCTCTGAGCCCCAGCACAAGAGAATCTCGCGCAAATCCCGGATCGCCACGTCGACGGCAGTTACGAGATCGATCTCACTCTCGGCGCCATCGTCGATGCGATAGTCGCTCAAACGCACAATTTCGGCACTCACGCGCGGTCACCCCCGAATCAATCCGCGGGCAGCATGGCGGGCAGCGGTTAACGAGCCGTGATCCGGTTCAGACGCGGCCGAAGCGGCCGCGACTGGCAAGCTTGGCGGCTCGGCGCGGAGGCCGAGCGCCCGGCAAAATTCAGCGCTGAACTTTCAGGTTTTCTGCCGACGTCTTGCCGCGGTTCGCGACTTCCTCGTATTCGACCACCTGGCCCTCATTGAGACCGCCGAGCCCGGCTCGCTCGACTGCCGAGATGTGCACGAAAACATCCTTGCCGCCCGCCTGAGGCTGGATGAATCCATAGCCCTTTTGCGAATTGAACCACTTCACAGTACCTACGGCCATTATTGACTCCAGATAATTTGGCGCGATTGCCGAATACCGAGGCACCTGCCCGGCCAGCCATGATACCTCTGCGCGCCGACAATAAATAGATAGTTTGTAGCCCTTATTGGGCATCGATCCACCGCGGATCACCGGCGACCGCATCGGCGTTAATTGCCGATGGCGGCTCTACTTTACCGCCAGACGGCTTGGTGGCGGCCCTATCCAGCGCTCGGCCGCGGCATCGTCGCTGGCCTTGGCTTCGACCCAGCCCTTGGCGCCGGCTTTTTCGATCTGCTTCCAGAATGGCGCCCGCGTTTTCAGGTAATCCATCAGAAACTCGGCGGCAGCAAAAGCTGCTTGGCGGTGGCTCGACGCGGTGACGACTAGCACGATCGGTTCGCCCGGGGCGATCCGCCCGTAGCGGTGGATGACGGTGACGCCAAGGAGCGGCCAGCGCGCCTGCGCCTCCTCGACATGGCGCGCGATCTCGGTTTCTGCCATGCCCGGATAATGCTCGAGCGTGAGCGAGGCGATCGCCGCGCCGTTTTCGTCGCCGCGGCAGATGCCCGTGAAAGTGACCACCGCACCGATATCGGTGCGCGCGTGCGTGAGCCGCGCCGCTTCCGCGCCGGCGTCGAAGATTTCTTGCTGAAGGCGAATGGTCGTAGTCATGGCGTGACGCTTCTCTGAAATCAGCCGCCCGTCATTGGCGGAAAGAATGCGATTTCGCCGGCGCCCTCAATCCGCGCCTCATGTTTGACGTGGCTCTTGTCGATCGCGGCGCGAATGGTCTTCGGATTCTCGAAAGCATAGGCATAGCCCTCGCCGCGCCCCGCCAGCCAAGCCACCAAGTCGCCGACCGTTGCGACCCCGGCCGGCGGCGCGACGTCCTCTTCCGCCTTGCCGATACGCTCGCGCACCCAAGCGAAATAGCGCAGCTTCACGCATTCTCCTTCGCGGCACGATCCCGAAAAGCGTCACCGCTTTCGGCAAAAATCATGCTCAAAGATAATATGATCAAGCCTGACGCCGATTTCAAAGGGCCATAAGACCCTAGGCATCTTCCTTGGTAAGATGATGCAGCCCCGCGTGCAGATAGTCCCAGCCGGTATACAGCGTCAGCAGCGCCGAGAGCCATAGCAGCGTGATGCCGATCCGCGTCACCACCGGCACGACGGCGTCGCCGGCCTCGCCGCAGATCAGAAAACCGACGGCGATGAGTTGCAGCGTCGTCTTCCATTTGGCGAGCCGCGTCACCGGCACACTCACCCGAAGCTCGGCGAGATATTCGCGCATGCCCGAGACCAGGATTTCGCGGCACAGGATGACGACCGCCGCGCACAAAGCCCAGCCGTGAATGGTGTTTTCGGCGGCCAGCATGAGGAGGCACGACGCCACCAGAAGCTTGTCGGCAATCGGATCGAGCATGCGGCCGAGCGAGGACTGCTGCGCCCAGATGCGAGCGAAATAACCGTCGAGGAAGTCGGAGACGCCGGCGGCGACGAAGACGGCGAGCGCGACCCAGCGCAGCCATAGCCCGCCGTGCAAGATGTTTTGCCAGAACATGCAGCCAACCACGAGCGGCACCGCGACAATGCGGCCATAAGTGAGGATATTCGGCAGCGCCAGCGGGTGGGCGCGTAGCCGGCCAGGCGTGGTCGTGGTGGTCGAGTTCATGCGGCTACCATTGTCACCACCATAGCGCCATGGCGCGGCAGCCGACAGTCCCGCCCCCGTCACTTTTGCGGATCAGGCTTACTTTTTATTGTCTCACAATTTTGTTCCCACCTTGGATCGTGCCCGCAAGGCTTTTGGCGTTCATGCCGACGGTCCCAGCTATACCGGCCCCAAGCTATACCGGCCCAAGCTATGCCGCCCCGTCATGGAAGAACTCGTAGATTCGCCGCGCCGTCTCCGCGCTGATGCCCTCGACCTGCATCAGATCGGTGACCGAGGCGCGCTCGATCGATTTGAGCGTGCCGAAATAATGCAGCAGCGCGCGTTTGCGGGTGGGGCCGATGCCGGCGATCTCCTGCAGGCCGGCCTCCCGCAGATCGCGCTTGCGGCGCGCCCGGTGCGAGCCGACCGCGAAACGATGCGCCTCATCGCGCAACCGTTCGACGAAATAGAGCACCGGATCGCGCGGCGGCAGCTTGAACGAGTCGCGACCGGGAAGAAAGAAGGTTTCGCGGCCGGCGTCGCGGTCCGGCCCTTTGGCGATGGCAATCAGCGGAACTTCGGCACCAAGCTTCGCCAGCACCTCGCGCGCCGCGGTGAGCTGGCCCTGCCCGCCATCGATCAGGACGAGATCCGGCCAAGGCGAGTCTTCGTCCTCGCCGGCATCCGCGGCCCCTTCCCTCCCCCCTTGCGCGGGAGGACGTCCGAGCAGAGCGAGAGAGGGAGAGGGTTTGTGCTCGGCGGCGCCCGTTGCCGGCCCGTCACCCGGCACGCCGCTTTGCGTCGCGCCGGCCTCTCCCGGAACGGGCGTGGGAAAAGACTCCCGCGGCGCTTCCGCCATCAACCGCTTGAAGCGCCGCTCCAGCACTTCGCGCATCATGGCGAAATCGTCACCGGGCGTCAGATCGGCCGAGCGGATATTGAACTTGCGGTACTGGCCTTTGCGAAAGCCCTCGGCACCGGCGACGATCATGGCGCCGACCGCATTGGAGCCCTGGATGTGGCTATTGTCGTAAACTTCGATGCGGCGCGGCACCTGCGGCAAACCGAACGTCTCGGCAAGTTGCCGCAAGAGCTTCTGCTGCGACGTCGTCTCGGCAAGCTTGCGGCCGAGCGCTTCTCGGGCGTTGGCCAGCGCGTGCTCGATCAAGTCCTTTTTCTCGCCGCGCTGCGGCTGCAGCACCTCGACCTTGTGCCCGCTCTTGGTCGCCAGCGCCTGCGCCAGCAGCGCCCGATCCGCAATCGCATGCGAAATCAGAATGAGCCGCGGCGGCGGCTTGTCGTCGTAGAACTGCGCCAGGAATGCGGTCAAAACTTCGCCCGCGCCGAGCGAGCGATCGGCCTTGGGAAAATAGGCGCGGTTGCCCCAGTTTTGTCCGGTGCGGAAAAAGAATACCTCGACGCAGGAAAAGCCGCCCTGCTGATGCACCGCGAATACGTCGGCTTCTTCGACGCCGCGCGGGTTGACGCCCTGGTGCGATTGTATAGCCGACAGCGCGGCGAGACGATCGCGATAGATCGCGGCGCGTTCGAAATCGAGCGCGGTGGAGGCCTTCTCCATTTCCCCGGCAAGCTCGTCCTTGACCCGTTTCGAGCGGCCGGACAGGAATTCGTTGGCCTCGCGCACCAGCACCGCATAGTCCTGAAAGTCGATCTCCTTGGTGCACGGCGCCGAGCAGCGCTTGATTTGATAGAGCAGGCATGGCCGCGTCCGGCTCTCGAAGAACGGATCGCTGCACGAGCGCAGCAGGAACGCGCGCTGCAACGCGTTGACGGTGCGGTTGACCGCCCAGACCGAGGCGAACGGCCCGTAATAGTGCCCGGGCCGGGACCGCGCGCCGCGATGCTTGAGGATCTGCGGCGCCCAGTGGTCGGAGCTGATGAGAATATAGGGGAACGACTTATCGTCGCGCAGCACGACGTTGAAGCGCGGCCGTAGCCGCTTGATGAGATTGGCTTCAAGCAGCAGCGCCTCGGTCTCGGTGCGGGTGACGATGAATTCCAGCGTGCGGGTCGCGGCGATCATGCGCTCGATGCGGGTGTCGAGACCGGTGGGCCGCGCATAAGCGGCGATGCGCTTTTTGATGTTCTTGGCCTTGCCGACATAGAGCACATCGCCGCGCACATCGATCATGCGATAGACCCCCGGCCGCGACGGCGCGAGCTTGACATAGCGCAGGATCGCGTCGCGGCCGGCGGCCAGCGAATTCGCACCATCGAAAGACGCCGCCGCGGCTTCGATCTCGTCAGGCTGCGGCAGCGACTGCTCGTCGTCGTCCTCGACGGGCTCGCTCTCGGGCGCGATCTCTGGTTTCGGCGTGTTCATGGCGGGTTTCTGGGCTGTGCCGGTGAAATATAGATTCCCTTAACGATATCAACTTCGAAGCACTTAATGATTCAGCACTGCTTAACTTAAACATCGCGATAAATTGTCCCGATCGGACGACGGCTTACGCGCTTTCTTCGACGGCGCGAAAGCACCGCCTGGGGCCGCGGCGTCGTTCTTTCCGCCCGATTCCAATTGGCAGGCCAAGATGAAAACAATACCCCGAGTGAGTTTCTTCGCCGCGACGATTTCGCTGGCGCTCGCAGGCACGGCAGTCGCCGCCGACCTGTCGGCAGCGCCGTATTACACCGCGCCCGCGTCCTACTCGGCCTATAGCTGGGCCGGCCCCTATGTCGGCGGCACGCTGGGCTACGAATGGGGCAGCGTCAGTAACAATCCGACACATCCTTCGGGCGTGGCCGGCGGCATCGATGCCGGTTTCAACTGGCAACACGGCGCCTTCGTCTATAGCGCGGAAGCCGATTTCAGCCTCTCCGGCGCCGAGGACACATTCGCGCCGTGGCAATTCTCCAATCCCTGGTTCGGCACCGTGCGCGGCCGCGCCGGCGTCGCCATCAATAACGTGCTCGTTTACGGCACCGCCGGCCTCGCTTATGGCGAACTGACCGCGGATACGTCCGGCAATCTTTCGGAAAGCCATACCAGCTTCGGCTGGGTTGCCGGCGCCGGCGCCGAAGTCGGCCTCACCCCGCAATGGTCGGCCAAGGCCGAGTGGCTTTATCTCGATTTCGCCAATCGCGGCTATTCCGTCACCGGAACCAACAACGGGCTCGCGGCCAATCTGTTGCGGCTGGGCGTCAACTATCATTTCTAGGGGAAGTATATTTTATAATATAATCACCATACTGAAATGTGATTCACTACATAGAAACTATAATTTAGACGAAGACAGAGATTTTTTTCCATAATACAGGCGTAAAATCCATAACGACTGTGACTTTTCTACACTAGATCGAAATCGAATTCTGAATACTATGCGGGACCTGTTCGATGAGTGGAGGTCCCCAATGAAGCGTTTGTGCCTGGTGCTGTTTGGTCTCGTGGCGCTGTCCGGAGCCGCCGCGGCGGCCGACTTGGCGCGGCCCCAACCAGTGCCGTACTACCCGAAGGCTCCCGTTTTCGTGCCGCCCTATAGCTGGACGGGCTTCTATATCGGCATCAACGGCGGCGGCGGCTTCGGCAGTTCGAACTGGGATTCGACCGGCAGCCGTAATGTCAGCGGCGGCCTCGTCGGCGGCACCGTCGGTTACAATTATCAGTTCGGTCACGCCGTGGTCGGCGTCGAAGGCGACATGAACTGGGCCGACATCAACGGCAGCACCACCAATGCCTGCCCGGCGGGCTGCAAGACCAGCGACAGCTGGCTCGCGACCGTGCGCGGCCGCCTTGGCTATGCCGCCGACCGCTTCATGCCCTATGTGACCGGCGGCGCGGCATTCGGCGACATCCGCGCTTCGACGCCCGGCCTCCCCACAGCCACCGCCACCAATACCGGCTGGACGGTGGGCGGCGGCTTGGAAGCGGCACTTGCCGGCAATTGGACGGCCAAGGTCGAATATCTCTATGTCGATCTCGGCAAGTTCAATTGCGGATTGAATTGCGGCGCCGGGCTCACCACCGACAACGTCTCGTTCCACACTAACCTGTTGCGCGCGGGCGTGAACTATAAGTTCTGATCCGCACCGACAGCGTGGCTGACAAAGCGCCCCGGGGCTTTGCCCCGGGGTTTTTGTTTGTGGTCAGCGCGCGTGGCCCAGCAAAATCTCAGCAAGCCGGTCCGGGGCGTCCAGCATGACGTCATGGCCGCACGCCACCTCGTAACTGCACCAGCCCCTGGCGCGGGCTTTCGCCAGTGCCCGATCGAACGGCTCGCTCGAGTAGGCCGTGGCGCGGATATAAACCTTCTGCGCGATGCGCTCGCGCGCTCCCGCCAGCGTCACTTTCTGCAGGCCGCATTTGACCGGCTGCGGCGTGCATTGCGCATCGACCCAGGCGCGGTCCCGCTCATTGACGTTGAACATCGCCGCCGAGCGCGGCGAGATACCCGCGGCGCCATCGCGTCCGGCCGCCAATAACGTCTCGCGCATCGGCGGCGGCGCCAGATCGACCAAGGCCTGGCCGGTCTCCGGAAAAAACGCATCGAGCAGCACGAAGGCCGCAATCGATTTCTCCATTCGTTCGGCGACTCCGGAAATCACCAGGCCGGCATAGGAATGGCCGACCAGCACTACGTCATTCAATTGCTGCCATTTCATCTCGTTGACCACATCGAGAATGTGGGTGTCGAGATTGATGTCGGGCGTCAGCAAATGCGATCGCTCGGCGAGTCCCGTCAGTGTCGGCGTAAACACCTCGTGATTGTCGCGCGCGAGCAGCCGGGCCACCCGGCGCCAGCACCAGGCGCCATGCCATGCGCCGTGAACCAGGACAAACGTCGCCATCATATCTCCCGATACCAGAACACAACGCCGTGACGCGGGCGCATGAAGACCGGCATCGTCAGGTAGTTGACGTCGCCGCCCTCAACGCGCACGCGTTCGTCGACAAGCGCGCGCACCCGGTCGTAGTCCCACGTGGCAATTGTAATGGGCAGCCGGCTCATGACACTTATTCGGGTGAGGACTATCGTCGCGGCGCGCGGCGGTCCATATTGGCGCGCAATTCGACGAGGCGAGGCCGGCGCATCACTATTGCTTATTTGCCTTTAGCGATATGACGGTCGGAATATCGGACGCAGGATGATCGAAAATATCGAGCTTGAAAAGTGCACGAGCTGTGGAATCTGCGACGACGTCTGCCCGGCCGACGTGATCCACATGGAGCCGGCGCCGCGCCAAGCCCGTCTCGACGGCCTCGTTGAAACCAGGCTTCTGCCGGTGATCAAGTTTCGCGAGCATTGCATCACCTGCTTCAGCTGCGAGATTTTTTGCCCCGAGCAGATCGTCGACGTCCATCCGTCGGTGAAGAACCGCCCGCGGCCGTGGTGAGTGAGCGCATGCCGCAATTACATGGTACGCTGATCGAAACCGACGTCCTCGTGGTCGGCGGCGGCGCCGGCGGCATGATTGCGGCCCTGAGCGCGAAGCGCCACGGCGCCCATGGCACCAAGGTCGCGATCGCCGATACCTGGATGACCGGCCGCACCGGCCATACCGCATTCTCCAATGCCTGGATGATCGTGGCCTCCCCGGAGGACGATATCGACGGCATCACCCGCGAGATTGTCGCCGGCAATGACGGTATCGCCGATCAGCTTCTGGTGCAGGAATTGCTGACGAACTCGTTCGACCGCATCGCCGATTTCGAGGCGATGGGCATGAAATTCGCGCGCAACGCCGACGGCAAATATGCGCGCCGGCCGACCCGTGGCCTCGATCTGGCCCGCGTGATGTGCCCGGACGGCGGCGGCCTCGAATATTGCTGGCGGCTGCGGCTGGCGCTTGAAGAAAAAGGCGTGGCGCTACTCGACCGGCTGTTCGTTACCGGGCTTCTCGGCGGCCCGTCCGGCCGCATCGTCGGCGCCACCGCGATCCACAGCCGTACCGGCGAATTTCATCTGATCAAGGCGCGCGCCACGATCATCGCCACCAACGCCATCACTTTCCGCTCGGGCTTCGTGCGCGATATCACCGGCACCGGCACGCTCTTGGCGTATCGCGCCGGCGCCGCGCTGCGCAACGCCGAGTTCAGTTACGTGCGGCCGGGCACGCCGAAATTCTACTTCGAAGGCATCACCTTCGCGATCCAAGAGGGCGCCCGCTTCACCAATTCCAAGGGCGAAGCTTTTATGCGCGCTTACGAGCCGGAATGGGCCGACGAAGCCGACGTGCCGCGCATCGCGCGCGCCATGGCCGAAGAGAAGATGAAGGGCAACGATCCGCTTTATCTCGACATGTCGCCGATTCCGGAAGCGATGCGCAACCACTTCATCCACAGCAAGGTCAAGTGGATGGATTATTTCTTCCGCAAGCTCGGCTCGGAAGCCAACACCGACATGTTCGGCAAGACGCCGTATTACGCGCTCAACCAGATGACCAAAATGGCGATCCGCACCGGGCCGGATTGCCGCTCCGACGTTCCAGGTCTGCTCGCCGCCGGACTGGCGCAAAGCGGTTGCGCCAATCATTTCGCCGGCTTCCATATCGGGCTCGGCATCGGCAACGGCTGGGTCGCAGGGCGCAGCGCCGTGGAAGACCTCGATCGCCTCGGCGCGCCGAATATCGACGTTGCCGAAGTCGAAGCGTTGCACGATGACGCCATGCAGCCGCTTCGTCCCAACGCCCAAGCCGAGTTGGACCGGATCCTGCGCGATTTGCAGGCGATCATGTTCGCCTACGATATCGGCATCCTCAAACGCGCCGACCGCTTGCAGGCGGCTTTCGGCAAAATTGAGAGTCTCGCTGAAGATTTCCGCGAACTCGCCGCGCCCCATGTGCACGAATTGGTGCGGCTGAAAGAAACCGAGGCCATGTTGCTCGCGGCGCGCTTCATCCTCGGCGCCTCGCTCTATCGCACCGAGTCACGGCTCAGCCACTTCCGCGAGGATTTCACCGACCGCGACGATAAGAATTGGCTGGTCTGGGTCGATGTCGAGGGCGGCACGGGCGACACGCCGACATTCAAAAAAACGCCGATCCCGACGCCGCTATGCCCGGTGACGGCAATGGCGGTGCGGCCCAACCGGCTCAAGCAACACGTCGCCGTCGGCGGGGTTTGAAATTAGTCAGACCACCGGCGTCGCGCCACGCAGAATCTGCGCCATGACCGGCATATCGATATTGCCGCCGGAGAGAATGAGGCCTACGCGTTTGCCGGCATAGCGGATCTTTTCCTGCAGGAGTGCCGCGAGCGGCGCGGCGCCGGCACCCTCGGCGAGATTATGCGTCGTGGTGTAGTAGAGGCGGACCGCGTCGGCGATCTCGTCCTCACTGACGCGCACCACGCGCGCGGCGCCTTTGACCACGATATCGAGTGCTTCGGCCGGCGGATCGCGGCAAGCCACGCCATCGGCAAAAGTCCGCGCCGAATTCGTCTGCACCGGATGGCCGGCTGCGAACGATAGCGCGAAGGCCGGCGCATTCGCCGCGACCACGCCGACGATCTCGGTGGAAAGTCCCAACAGATCGCGCACCGTGATCAGCCCGCAAATTCCCGAG
This sequence comes from uncultured Alphaproteobacteria bacterium, assembly GCA_963731805.1. Taxonomy (GTDB): domain Bacteria; phylum Pseudomonadota; class Alphaproteobacteria; order Rhizobiales; family Xanthobacteraceae; genus BOG-931. The sequence continues at coordinate 362,996 of CAVSWY010000009.1, read as the reverse complement.
CCCATGCCGATCGGCACATAGACGACGTCGAGCTTGGCATGGCTCGCGAACAATTCGTGCGCGTAGGTCGCCACGCCCTTCACCAAGTCGCGGTGAAATGACGGCACGAAATGATAGCCGCGCTCGCGCTGGATCGCGGCGGCGACGCCGCGGCTCTCGTCGAAATCTTTGCCGCCGGTGACGACCTCGCCGCCGAAGGCCGCCATCGCGGCGTTCTTCTCGCTCGAATTGCCCTGTGGCACCACGATGACCGCCGGAATGCCGTTGCGCGTCGCCGCGGCGGCAACCGATTGCCCGTGATTGCCGCGCGTCGCGGTGACTAATCCCTTCGGCCGCGGCCCGTCGCGAAGGAGCGCGTCGACATAGACGAGCCCGCCGCGCGCCTTGAACGATCCGGTCGGGGTGTGGTTCTCGTGCTTGACGATGACCTCGGCGCCGACCGCCTTGGCGAGCAACGGCCAGGCATAAGCCGGCGTCGGCAAAACGACGCGGCGCACGATCGCGGCGGCATCGGCCAACTCGTCCAGGCCAAAGAGCGGCATGTCGGTCCTCGACAGTCATTCGCCGTGGTCGAACATGCCACATCCACGACGGCGCCGCTTGACCGGCCGGAGCGCCGCCGACCCGGCCACTTTCCGTAGACCCGCCACTCCCGCTACCATGCATGTTCCCGCGCTCGGGGCCAGGGGGAAGCAATGCGACGGCGATCCAAAGCCGGTGCCAAACTGGGCAACGATCGGGACGCCGTGCCGCTTCTATTCGCCCGGCATCATTTGCGGGTGTTCCGTTTTCTGACCCGGATCGTCAAAAACGAGGAGATCGCCGAGGATTTGTTGAACGAGATGTTTCTCGACGTCTGGCGCGGGTCTGGGCATCGCGCGCTACAAGGCGCTGAGCGCGTTGCGGCAGCGCTCGTTCGCGTCGCTCGATGACGCGGTCGCCGAAGGGCCTCGAAGACCCGACCGACGATCCGGAAGTCGCCATGCAAAAGACCGATCGCGCCGCCGTGTTGCAAAGCTGCCTGAAACAATTATCGAGCGCGCATCGCCAGGTCATCGATCTCGTTTATCACGAGCAATCGATCGAAGAGATCGCCCGTATCATCGGCGTGCCGCAGAACACGGTGAAAACGCGCGTTTTTCATGCGCGCAAGCGCATCGCCGAATTGATGGCCACGCGCGGGATCGAGCGGGCGGCCCTTATAACATCGATCCCTCGGAACCCCGTTTTCGGCGACTGGGCGGGTTTCATTGAAAAACAGGTCCAACAGAGCCACGCCGGGACGGTTCAGATTACATTCATCGGCGACTGAATATTCTAGCAAAGTTGCTGGCCAGGAATTGGGAATGGCGGCAATGGGGATGGCTATCGCTCCCGCCCGCGGTTTTAGGACATGCCCGGCGGCAAGGAGCGTCAAGACGTGGCCATCTATCGACTTTTGCAGCAATCGGCTTTTGGTCCGGAAGAGATCGACCGTTTGGCGTCGGCCTTTGAGGATTTGCTGCGGCGCGCTCAAGCTGGAGGACCGCTCGGATCCTCTCACCGAGACCATCGCCAAAAAGCTCATCGAGATCGCGCAGACCGGCGAGCGCGATCCGCGTCAATTAAGACGACGGGCCTTCGAGGCGCTCGGCCTGCCGCCGGCAGATTAGAGTGTGATCCCGCGATAACATCAGGCTCCAGCAAGGCCCCCCGGAGATCAATCGCTCGGCTTGGTCGCGGCATAGCCCGGTACCCGCGCGGCAAAATTATCGAGCCAGGCGACGAGCCGCGGTTGGTCGCGGCGCCAATCGCCGCCGAAGCGGAAGTCACGGTAGCCGAGCACGCACGCGAGCGTGATCTGGCCGACATGCGGCAGGCCGCCATCGAGCGCCGGCGGCGCGGCTTCGAGCGCGGCGAGCGCGCGCGTCACCTTGCCGGCCTGGTGTTCGAGCCATTTCGGCTCGCGCGCTTCCGCCTTGCGCCAGCGCGCCTCGTAGATGGTCAGGATCGATGCATCAAGAATGCCGTCGCCCAGCGCTTGGAGGCGCAGCGCCGCGAGCCGCGCCTTCGGCTCGCGCGGCACGATCTTGCCGCCGCCTGCGCGGTCGTCGAGATAGTCGAGGATCACCCGCGAGTCGTAATAGGCAATGCCGTCCTCAGCGATCAGCACCGGAATCTTGCCCAGCGGATTTTGCACTCGCACGTTGTCGTTGGCGTCGGCGGTGTCGGCCCGTTCGATTTTGACGTCGCCGTCGAAACCGAGCAGCGACGCGGCAATCCGCGCCTTGCGGCCGAATGGCGAGGACGGCGAGGAACGCAGGATCATCATTGCGGCACCTTGATTGGAGCTTGTTGAAGTGGGGAAAGCGACGAAATAAAGCACGTTCCGCGGAAAAAAGCCCTACCCCACGGGCGACGGCGCTGCCGTCCGTTTTTTTAGCGACGCGGCGTATTGCGCGTCGCGGCGACGTCGTCTTAGCCGGTGACGACGAGATTGACGGCCTTTGGGCCCTTACCCTTCTTGTCGGGCTCGACGTCGAAGTTGATCCGCTGCCCCTCGACCAGCGACTTGAGCCCCGCCCGTTCAACGGCGGTAATGTGCACGAACACATCGCGGCCACCGTCGTCCGGCTTGATGAAGCCATAGCCGCGTTCACCGTTGAAAAATTTGACCGTACCGGTCATTGCCATCGAGACACTCCTTCCCCCGTAGTTCTTTCGCCGCCACCCCCACGGCGCGACGGCTAGCCAGAACATCCACGCGAGCAAAGAGCTTGAGCCCCAGACGGTCTCAGTCACTCCGCCGGCCCCCCACAGGAGGCGGAACGTCCAAGCAGCACTGAGTCAATTAACCCAATTTGCACGTGTGGAAAAGTGGCAAACGGCCGTTTTTGCTAAGTTTAGCGGGCTTGCGGGCTACGCTGTCGCTACCGCTTGGCGAGCACTCTGCCACTACTCGCCCACGATCCAATCGAGCCGTTGCGCGCCGCGCGGCGAGAACACCCGTACAAATACGGGGAGCAAAACTTCCAAGTCTCGCGCCAATGTGTGCGGCGGATTGACCACGATGAGGCCAGAACCGGCGAGTCCCGCATCGGCGCGCGGCGGCGCCAGCGTTATTTCGGAGCGTAACACTTTCGCCGCGCCGAGCCGGCGCAGCCGCCGCGCCAGCGCCTCCGGCGCATCGCGCTCTTTGATCGGGTACCACAGCATGTAGATGCCGGTCGGCCATTTGCGATGCGCTTCACCGAGCGCGCCGGTCAGCTGGATGAAATCGTGAGCCTCCTCATAGGGCGGATCGATCAATACGAGGCCGCGGCGCTCCTTAGGCGGCACATTGGCTTTGATCGCGATCCAGCCGTCGATCGCCAGCACCTTGACGCGCGGATCGCCGCGCAGAACCTTTTTCAGCGAAGCCGCCGCGCGCGGCTCGAGCTCGCAGGCGATCAGCCGGTCCTGCGGCCGCAGCAGCGCTTTGGCGATCAGCGGCGAGCCGGGATAGACGCGAAGCGCGCCGGCGGCATTCTGCGCCGCGACGATATCGAGGTATGGTTTGAGCAGCACGGAGGCCGCGTCCTGCCGCAGATCCGGCGCCGCGGCGACGACGCGCGCGATGCCGTCGCGCCATTCCGGCGAACGCGCCGCCTCGGGTCCGAAGAGATCGTAGCGGCCCGCGCCGGCATGGCTGTCGATGACGCGGAACGCCGCCGGCTTGGCGCGCAAATAGTCGAGCACAAGAGTGAGCGCGACGTGCTTGTGCACATCGGCGAAATTGCCAGCGTGAAAGGCGTGCTGATAGTTCATCGCTCCGTGTGTAGCGCAGCATGCCGGGTGAGTGGCAAGTCGTTAGCCGCCGCGAACGGGCGGCATCACGACCTGATCACGTCGGCAGCTGCGTTTGACGACCTCGGGGCAATCGTGAAACTGCGCTGTCGCGGAGCCTGCGGAAAAATCTTTGGCGAGGCACAGCCGCACCTCGGTCAGCCGCTTGTGGTCGCATTCGACCGCCATCGCCTTGGCGGAAAGTCCGGCATTGGCCTTGATGAAGGCGTCGGCGACGGTGCCCGGCGCAACCGCAAGCGGGGCTTTCAGGTTGCTATAATCGGACGGGATTTTCACCGCCGCGCGCGCCCGGCGCACCGTCTCGAAATAGCCGTGCGGCGACAGCCCCGCGCAAGTGCCATGCTTGTCCCATTCGTTATAGACCAGACGCGGCGCAGGCATCAGGTCGAGCATCGAAGAAACAATATCGCGGCTAAGCCGCGGCGCCGGCGTCCCGCAATATTCCGGAAAGCCCTTGTCGTATTGCGGCCACAGCCCGTGCACGACGAAGGAATAGGGCCGTGCCCCGCATTGCAGCGACGGCCCCGTGCCGCCGCGACGCTCTGCAGCCTCGGCGCAAAACGACGGCGACCATGACAGCGACAGCACATAAAAGTCGAACTGGCCCGGCGCACCGTCATGCGCCGCCGCCACATTGTCCTGCGCGGTGGCCGGCAGAGGGGCGACCAACAACGCAACCAACGCCACGCCCACAACGAACTTGACCATCATCGCCCCTCTGCCCGGACTCGTAGTGTAGCCCGGATATTAGAACAAATCAAGAACATCCTGTGGATCATGGCAGCACTGATGCAGCTTTACGACCTTGTGACGAAGAACGGCGGTCGTTTTCGTGAATGCCCTGGAATGACACTGATGCCGATCTTAGCTCCGGATAGCGTCGGCGGGACTGCATTCAAGAGGTGAAGGCATGGCCGTCTATCGGTTGTTCAAGAACGAACCGTTCGAGCCGGAAGCGATCTCGACCATGACGCGCACTTACGCAGAAGTGTGCCGGGTGCTTGGCGTCAGCGATCGCGATCAGCGCGAGATCGACGCGGTCGCCAAGACTGTGATCGAGTTCGCCCAACGTGGCGCTCGCGATCCGGTGCGGCTGCGCGACTGCGTTTTGCAGGCGTTGCGGGATTAAGACGAACCGATCAGGGCTGCGCGGCCCGGCATTGCGGACCATAAGCCTCGTTGCGGTCGAGACCGACGACGCAGAAATTGACGCCCCAGTCGACGCCGATCATGCCGTCATCCTCGGCGATCGAATAATAGATCACATGCTTGGTGGAATTGCTGATCACAGCGGTGCCGCCGCAATAGCGGCGCGGGATGGACTGCGCGGCCCATGGCATGGTGTCGATCTCGTGGATGTTCTCGAAGCCGACGATCTGCAGCTCGGAATTCCAGAAGCGGTTTTCCTTGGCGTGGAAGTCCCGGATGATGCGATCGAGCGCCGCATGATACTCGCAAGCCGGCAGGTCGCGGCTATAGTCCGGACCGGGCATCCAGAAATTCTTCTCCAGAATGGTCGCGGCGCGCGCTTGCGCCAGGGACAGAACCCCGAGCACGGCGAGTGCCGCGGCGAATGCCGAAAGACCTACCCGCAGCTTCGATCGCACCATTTTGCCTTCCCCGATCCAGCGCCAACCGGCACTAGCGTGCCGCGCCCCTGATCGCCGGTCAAGGTCCAACGATAGACGGTGCCGGCGGCGACAACAGCCGCAGCCTAACGGATTCCACTTATGTTATGCTACCAACTTAGTCGTTGCATTTGATTCGTCTGTCGGCGTGCTCGCAAGAGCGCCGCGACTCCGCGGCATCCTGTTCAATCAGCGTAGATGGAATTTGGCGTGTTCTGCTGTGAGGGCGGCGGAGCAGCGGCCCGGAATTGGGGGAGAACGACGATGGGCGACGTGCATCGGCTTTTGAAGCCGCAGCTTTCGTTTGGGCTGCAGGCGGCGGGGCGGCTGATGACCGAGGTGTTTCCGTCCTGGGTGCAGGATCTGGCGCTGCTGGTTGAAAGCGTCGAGGCGGCCCGACCGCCGGGCGCATCGGCCGATTGGCAGCCGGGCGCGACGGTCCGGCTGCCGTTCTCGAAAAAGATCTGCTCCGACGGCGTGGCGGTGTGCAGCCAGGCATTGATGGCGCTCGCCGACACCGCGATGGTCATCGCTTGCTCGGCGGCCTGGAACGGCTACCGGCCGATGAGCACCATCGATCAGACTACCCACTTCCTGCGTCCGGTGAATTTCGACATCGTCGCCGACGCTCGCGTCGTGCGCATCGGCCGCAATACCAGTTTCGGCCGTGTCATGCTGCTCCACGCCGCCGACCGCCGCCCGGTCGGCATGGTGGCGAGCGCCTATTCGATGATGTGAATTTCGTTCGCGAACGACCGCCGCCGCGCCGCGAGCCGCTTTCAATCCGCCGCTTGGCGAACTAAGCTTGGCGGCCTTGATTGGGCGCGGGAGGCTCGCCGATGTTTCGTAAGCTCTTGATTGCGTTCGGCGCGGCGGTGCTCTGCGCCGCGGCGGCCAATACCGGCGCGACGACCGAAGCCATGGCGTTCGGGGCCGACTTCGCCGGTCCCGGTCCCGGCATCACCGGCAACAATACCGGCGGCATTTTTCCCTACCGCCCTGCCCCGGACCGCGATTACCAGGAGATCGCCGAAAGCTTTTGCGCGCGCTACGGCCGCCTCGGCAAGGTCACCAGCATTCATCGCATCTACGGCGATTACGTCAGCTTCGTCTGCTACGACCGGCGGGGCCGCATTCACTGAGACGTCATTTCCAGTCGCCGAGCGCCGTCTGCACCACGGCGAGCGCCGCCACCGCCGCGGTGTCGGCGCGCAGAATGCGCGGACCGAGCGAAAGCCGCACCACATTGGGCTGTCTTAACAGCGCCGCGCGCTCATCCTCGGCAAAGCCGCCTTCCGGCCCGACCAGCACCGCAAGCCCGTTCTGTGCCGAGACCTTGGCAAGCGCTGCGGCCGGATTGGCGGCCTTGGCATCCTCGTCGCAAAACACCAGGAGGCGAGACGGGTCGCGTTCGCCAAGATAGCGTGTTAGCGCCATCGGCTCGGCGATCTGCGGCAGCCCAAGAATGCCGCATTGCTCGGCCGCTTCGATGGCATTGGCCCGCATCCGCTCGAGATTGACCCTGGTCACCTGGCCGTGGCGCGTCAGCACCGCAAGGAGCCGCGACACCCCCATCTCCACCGCCTTCTGCACCATGTAATCGAGCCGCGCGGCTTTGAGCGGCGCAAACAGGTAATGCAGGTCCGCCGCAGCGGTCTGCTCCCGGGTCTTGGCGCCGACGAGGAGGCTCGTGCGCTTGCCGCCGCCCTCAAGGGTGGCGCCCCATTCGCCGTCCTGGCCGTTGAAAACGAGGACGCCGTCGCCGGCCTTCAAACGCAGCACATGGCTCAGATAATGCGCCTGAGCGCGCTCCAGCGCGACGGCGCCGCCGGCCTCGAGCGGCGCATCGACGAAAAGCCGGGGACTGCGGAAATCGTAGCCGGACATGGTGAAAGCGGATTTTTCGAGCAGTTTTGGCACGAAACCGGTTGCGGTCGGCCGCCAGCGTCGTTTTGCCTCTAAAGCCCGGTCTGGAAAAGAGGGTGAAGCGGCACTCCTGCCGCGTAATCGCCGAATTCGACTAGTCTTTAATCGCCGCACAACTTCAGGCACAGTAATCCGGCTTTGCTAGATTTCGCGGACTAAACCGGGCACTCCAACGGAACCCTGACCGATGCACCGCAGTCTCGTCGTCGCGTTTTGTCTGGCATCGGCGGCCATCGCGCTCGGCGTTGCGCCGGCGCGGGCGCAGATGGGTGCGCCCTCGCAATGCATGCAGTTCCCGACGCTCAGCCAGGCCACCCAGGTTAAAGCCAATGCCGTGCAGGCGGCGATGAAAGCCAAGGCCGACCGCAAGGAAATCTGCCGCCTGATGACCGTGTTCGTCGCCCAGGAAGAAAAGGTCGTCAAATTCCTTCTCGACAACAAGACTTGGTGCGGCGTGCCGGATCAGGCCGTCGTCGCGGCCAAGGCCAGCCACGAGAAATCGATAAAGTTCCGCGACGCCGCCTGCACCGAGGCTCCCGAGCCGAAAGCGCCAACGCTCAGCGACGCCATCAAGACGACGCCGGCCGATACGTCGTCCAATATCAAGCCCGGCCGTGGCGGCACCTTCGATACGCTGACCGGCAATCCGCTGGGGCGATGACGCGGCGATGAGCCCCGCGGCCGGCTCGGTTGCGGATTCGACCGGCAATTGGGTCGACACTGTCGCGCCGGCCTGGTCGCGCCCTTATCTGCGGCTATCCCGGCTCGACCGCCCGATCGGCTCCTGGCTCCTGCTCATCCCCTGCTGGTGGTCGGCGGCGCTGGCCGCGGTCGCCGCCCGCACGAGCGCTCCCAGCCCGTGGCACCTGGTTTGGCACTCGGCGCTGTTCTTCATCGGTGCTTTCGCCATGCGCGGCGCCGGCTGCACCTGGAACGACATCGTCGATCGCAATCTCGACAAAGCCGTGGAGCGCACCGCCTCGCGCCCGATCCCCTCCGGTCAGGTCAGCGTGAGGCAAGCGGCAACGTTCCTTGTCCTGCAGGCGCTGGTCGGGCTTGCCGTGCTCCTGAGTTTCAACGGCTTCACCATCGTACTCGGCATCGCCTCGCTCGCCATCGTCGCGGTCTATCCGTTCATGAAGCGGATCACCTATTGGCCGCAGATCGTTCTCGGCCTGGCATTTTCCTGGGGCGCGCTGATGGGCTGGGGCGCCGCCTTCGCTCGCCTCGATCTGCCGGCGCTCCTGCTCTATGCCGGCTCGATCTCCTGGGTGATCGGCTATGACACCATCTACGCCCACCAGGACCGCGAGGACGATGCGCTGATCGGCATCAAATCGACGGCCCTGCTGTTCGGGCCGCGCACCAAGCCGATGCTGGCCTTGTTCTATGGCCTCGCCGTCATCCTCATTGGCGCCGCAGGCTATACGGCGGGCGCCGGCGTTATCTTCACGCTCGGGCTCCTTGCTTTTGCCGCCCATCTCGGCTGGCAGATCGCGCGCCTCGACATCGCCGATCCCGACAATTGCCTTAAAGTGTTCAAATCCGACCGCGACGCCGGCCTGATCCTGTTCGCCGGGCTATTGCTCGACGCCGCACTGCCCCACGTCGGCTGAGGCATGCTCCCAAGTGGACGCCGGTTTTTGGAAAAGATCACGCCCAATCAAAATGCCGATCTTGCAACCCTGGCTTGGTCGGAATTCATTTGCTGACGCCGGCCAGCAGGGGCAGAATAGAAAATAATTATAAGAATAATTCGGATTCGAGGGAGGAAACGATGAAATCCGTATCGATGCTGGGCGTGGCTGTATTCGCGGCTATGCTGGTGCAAGCCGCCCCATCAATCGCGAACGCCAACGACGCAGCCAAAGACGCGCCGGCAGCCCTCACCGGCCTGGTCAGTTCCGATGCTGAAGGCGCGATGGAAGGCGTCGTCGTCACCGCGCACAAGGACGGTTCCATCGTCTCGGTCAGCGTCACCACCGACAAGACCGGCCATTTTGCTTTCCCGGAAAACCGGCTGGAGCCCGGCCATTATACGTTGGCGATCCGCGCCGTCGGCTACGATCTCGCGGCGCCCGCCGCGGCCGAGATCGTCGCCGAAGATCCGGTGGTCGCCAATCTCAAGCTCGTGCCCACCAAGAACCTGGCCGCACAGCTCACCAATGCCGAATGGATGATGAGCATCCCCGGCACGCCGGACCAGAAAGCCTTCCTGCTCGACTGCACCAGCTGTCACACCATGGAACGCATCGTGCTCTCGACGCATGACGTGAACGAATGGATGCAGGTGATCTCGCGCATGAAGGGCTATGGCGCGGTGAGCCAGCCGATCAAGCCGCAGCCGATGCTCGACCGCTCGCGCGCCGGCACGCCGGAGCAGTATCGCACGGCGGCGGAATATCTCGCCACCATCAATCTCAGCGCGGCCGACCACTGGGCCTATACACTCAAAACCTTGCCGCGGCCGACCGGCGTATCGACCCGCGCCATCGTCACCGAATATTCGCTGCCGCGCAAAACCATCGAGCCGCACGACATCATTCTCGATAAGGACGGCAATGTCTGGTACACGGACTTCGGCGAGCAATTCATCTCCAAATTCGACCCGAAGACGCTCAAGCTCACCGAATACCCGATCAAGACCTTCAAGCCGGACGCGCCGGTCGGCCTTTTAAGCCTCGAATTCGACAAGGAAGGCCAGCTCTGGTTCGACACCATGTACCAGGGCGCCATCGGTTCGCTCGATCCAAAGACCGGCGCCATCAAATATTATCCGCTGCCGCCGGAATGGAACGACAATACCGTGCAGCTCAATTTCGTCGGGCTGCGCCACGACGTCGACGGCAAGGTGTGGACCAAGAGCGTCGGCAGCGCCGACATCTTCCGGCTCGATCTGGCGACCGGCAAATGGGAGAAATTCCATCCCACCGACGCGCTGCCGCCGGGCCATCACTACGGCATCTATCAAGTGATCTCCGACTCCCACAACAATCTGTGGATGGCCGAATTCGACGACGGCCATCTCGGCAAGATCGACGCCAAGACGCTGCAAGTGACCTGGTACGCGCCGCCGACGCCGCATGCACGGCTGCGCCGCATGGAGATCGATAACGCCGACCGCATCACGGTGACGGAATATCGCGGCGACAAGGCCGCGGTGTTCGACCCCAAGACCGATAAATTCACCGAATACGATCTGCCGCCCTACACCTACCCCTACCGCGCCGAGTTCGACAAAAATGGCGACCTCTGGGCCTCCACGATGTCGACCGACCGCGTGGTCCGCGTCGACCCGAAGACCGGCGAGACGGCGCAATTTCTGATGCCGTCCGACACCAATATGCGCACGGTGGCGATCGACAACCGCACCACGCCGGTATCGTTCTGGGTCGGCTCCAACCACGACCACGCGCTGGTCAAGGTCGAGCCGCAGGAGTGAGGCATCGGTAAACGCGCCCTCCCCTGCAGGGAAAGGGTCGCCCCCTTTTGGCGCGCGGGCTGAGGCCCGCGCAGCCGGAGGGGCGATTTGTCCGCCGTGTTTGCCGAGAGGTGGGCAGCGCGGCGCGACCGCCTACTCTGCCGGGCTGCCGCAACTATCAGGCCAAATATCAGGCCGTGTCTTTCCCGCGCTCCGTCTCGTGCACTTCTCTGTCGAGGGCTCTTTTGACGAATTCTACGGCATCGATGGCCGCGCCAAGTTCGCTGCGAAACTGCGCGATCGCCTGTGTCATCGGCGGCGGCAGGTCGCCCCACCAGTCAGTGACCTGACTCATCGCCTCTTCGACGGTTTGCAGCATCTGCTCTATCGCAACGTCGCGGTAGGTTTTCGCCATGGCGCTGTCGCCTCTTCTTCCGGCGGATAAGCCAAGGCTAGATAGTTGCGCTCACCGGACAAATTGTCGACTAGCCGCGCGAAAAAATCCGCTTCGCTGCGAAAGCGAGACAATCGCGGCGTTACCGCGCGTTAAATTTTGTTCAGTTCAGCGAGTTGGTCTTTGGGAAGGGCAGTGTAGCAATCATTTGGCCAGTATCGTCCGTGATCTCCAGGGACCACTCGGGGTCGTCGTAGCCGCCGGCATTCGCCAGCTGCTAATCGAACGCGCCGCGATCGAGCGGCACGAAATCTCCGATCCGCTCCAACGTGATATCGGCGGACGGATAATGCGCCAGCGCCTCGCCATCGTGTGCGTAATGGCCCTGACGAACGAACACCGTGGTGACGCGCGCGCCCCAGAGGCTCTTCACCGCCGAAAGAATGCGCAGCTTGTCGTCGATCAGCACATAATGCCGCGCCGGATAGAAGCGCTCCACGTCGGCAAGCTCTTGCTCCTTGTGGATGTAGATCAGCACCCGGTCCTCGACCGCGCGCCACAGCCCGGCCCGCTCGACCTTGCGTGGCTGAAACACCGCGTCGCCGTCGGAGAGAATGACCGTCGGTCCCCACTGCCCGGCCTGTGCCACGGCGGCGAACGCGCCAGGATAAAGCCGCTCGGCGAACGGATAGTCGACCAGCCAGCTCGACATGCGCAAAAGCTCGGGCCGGTGCAGCGCCTCGACGCGATAGCGCTCCAGCGCGCCGAGATAATCGACGTAGCCGAGCTCGCCGCGCAGCTCCTCTAGGATCTGCCAATACCGATCGCGCGCCGCGGCGCCGTAGTTGTCCGCCAGATGCGCCTTCAGATCCTCTTGGACCGCATCGTTGTCCAGCAGCGTGTTGTCGACGTCGAACAGAAAGACGATGTCGTCCATGGTTCACCGGAGAGGGAACGCGGCAGCGGTGCTTTAAGTTCGCGAGCGGCCCCGATATTGGACCATCGTCATAGCGCAGGTCCACAGAGCGCCGCCGGAATGTGTGGCGCGCCGTTCGATAGTGTCCTAATTTGAAAAATGGCCAATCGCGCCGGCGATTATCAGCAGGGCGGCCCCGATCGCGATTATCGCAGTGCCGAGATGATTGGTATATACAGTCAAACTGTCTTGCTTAACTTCATCATGCGCGTAGTATTTTTTTCTCGGATTGCGGATTAAATCGACAACTGTGACGATCATCCCAAAGATCATCAGTACGACGCCAGAAATGGCCATTATCATGGGAATTGTCATGATAAACCCTCTTGGTTCTTCTTCTGCTCTGCCACGATAGCCGCTCGCACCGCCTCCACCGGCGACGTAACCGGCGGCAAATGCAGCACTGCGAAGAACCGCCGCTTATCGCTGCCCTCTATCGGGGATGACCACGCATAGGCCCTAGTTGCCTCGGGTTGCAAGCCTAGTTGCAAGTCGTCATGTTGCCGTTTTGCTTGCAAGTAAAGCCTGGAAGGGCGACAGGGACGACATCGGCGTCTTCCGCAGCCGCCGCAGGCGGTTGTTGTGCGGCTGCCGCGCTCTGTTGCGCCAGGACGGAATTTTTTGAGTTCGCTCGCCGCTGACTCTCGGTCACCGCCTTCGACCATTTGTCAGCGATGGCCGCGTTGCCTTCGGCAATCGTTATTTTCCCGCTTTGCACTTGCTCGGCGATGACCATGCTGTCCGCCATGACGGCCCGGACCAAATCTTGATCCGGCCCAAAGGTCGGCAATTTGATTGCGAATCCGTCATTGATGCATTGCCTTCTCACGACCGCCGTTTTTGGATCGCCGGCCGGAAATTTTGCGTCGCAGGCAGCCATGGCCGCTTTCGATTCTTCGATGAGCCGGGCGTTGACGGCGGCCTGTTGCTTTGTCTGGTCGTCCGCTTGGACGCGTGGAGCCGTCCCGCAGCCGCAAAGCGCAAGGCTAAGGACGAACAAGTTGAGCGTAAGGCTGTGTCGCACGGCGATGCCCAGGCGCGGCCCAAATGATAATCCGACCATTTGAGCGCGATTTGCAAGTTGGTGTCGAAGACCGATTGACCGTGGAGTCGGGGAAGCCGGCGACGCGCTACGTCTGAATGTGTCCGACAGGCTCTGCCCGTCAATTCTTCAACACGCCGTAGCCGATGGCGAGTACCTTCTGATAGCCTGTCGAGGCTACCAATCGGGGGGAGACGGAAATGGCGTTCAACCGCAGTCGGATTGTATTTGTGCGGCTTGGCAATGACATGCCATGCCGCATTGGCCGAAGGTGCCTTAGCCGTTGGAGTTCCTGCGGGAGGCGTCGTCAAAGGCTATGCGATTGGCTTTAGTCTCAATGCAAAAAATGAGGATGATGCCCGCAAGGGTGCGATTGACGCCTGCAAAAGAACGACCGGCTCGAACGCCGCCGCCATGGCGCAATGCGCTGTCGTCACCACCTTTCACAATCAATGCGCATCCTCGGCGATGGACCCCGCCAATGGAACGCCGGGCACCGGCTGGGGAGTAGGCGACACCCAGAAAGCGGCCGACGACCAGGCTCTCGAACGATGCCGAGAAGCGGCGGGAGCCGACCGCCGCGGCTTTTGCAAGGTCTTGGATCACCACTGCGACGGCACGGCAAAATAATTCGCTGCGTTGCCGACGAAGCAGCCCAATCGAGTTTGTTTTTGGTCTTTTCGACCATCTCGAAATCGAAACGTAATTGCGCCCTCCTCGCGAAAAGACGCAATGGGCCACAAAGTGACTCATGCACTGCAACAGATGTGGGGAGATTTACCTGCGGCAGCCCCGGCCGTTGGGAACGGAACCAGCAGATCGACGCTGCGTTCATTAACGGGACGAAGTACCCCGTTTTTCGGCAGGATGCAAATGAGCCGCGCCTTTATTAAGGAAGCCGATATCGATGCGATCGTGCTTCCGGACCGTCCGATATCACCGCACCGCAATCTCGTGACGGAAGCAGAACTGAAGGCTATTGAGACTACGCTTGGCCGCTTCGAGGCGGCTCATAGAGCAGCAACTGACAAGGGCGACATGCACGCCGCTGCAGCCGCTCTCAGAGAAATCCGTTACTGGCGGGCGCGCCGTGCGAACGCGGAAGTCGTGAGGCCTGCGCATGACAAGAGGGAAGCATCTTTCGGTATGACCCTCACCTTGCGGAGAAATGATGGTCGCGAGCAGACCTTCCGTATTGTCGGAGAGGACGAAGCTGATCCGTCACGCGGGACGGTCTCCTACGTATCCCCGCTTGCCCGCGCGGTTTTAGGTAACGGGCCGGGAGATATAGTCCAGATCGTCGGCGGCGCCGCCACGATATTGGATGTCCGTTAGCATCCCGCTCTTTTACGACCCGACCGGCGCCTCGAATTTGAAGCCGATTTTTTGCAGGCCTTCGAGCGCACCCTTGCCGTATTCGGTCTCGATCTCCCTGGCGAGCGACGGCGCGTAGGAGATCGGATCGACCTGCTGGTCGGTCTCGGGCACAATCATCACCAGCAGCCGGCCGGTCTCGTTCGACACGTTGCGAAAGCGGCGGTTCTCGCCACGCGGCACCGAGATCATGTCCAGTGGGTCGAGCACCAGCGCGTGCTCGCCGTGGTCGCCCCAGGCGATCTCGAATTGGCCGGACAGGCACATAAAATTCTCGACAGTGTTGAGGTGGCGATGCAGGCCTGGCCCGTTGCCCGGCTCGCATTCGGCGATGCTGACGATCAGGCCGCGCGGACCCTTCACCGGCGCGCCGGCGCTGCGGCCCTGATAGTCGGCTGGCGCCATCACCGGAAAGACCTTGCGCGCCGTGATCTTCTCCATGGCGCCGGGCGGAATGCCCTGAGACGCAAGATTCTGCGTCTGGTAGCTCTGCAGCTTTTCAAAGCGCGCGACTCGCGCTTCCATCTTCTCAAGACTGAGAGTTTGCGTGCTCACGGCGTGTCCTCCCTTGCTTTACGGCAATTATCCTTGCAGCGGTGCCGATTGTCGAGGAGTAAAGGTCGCTTATGATGGCCTGTGCCAGCGGAGAAAACGAACGCGGGGGCGTCCGCGACGCAACGTTTTGCGACGTAATTCGGCTTTGGCTATGCGTTAATGAGTCCACGCCGTAGCGACCGGATGAAGACAAACCCGGTTATCGCGCCACGTCTCTACTCCAGAGACGACACCTTGACATCCGTCCTCCTTTCCGTTACATTTCCGCACGAATCATCTCGCCGAGGCTCGCTGCGCTCGCGCCTCAGGATGACGGAACAACTAGAAGGAAAACAGTAGGAACGGCTTGAACCTAATTGCGCGCGATAATCTCGCGCTCGCCGCGATGCACCACCGGCGTGTCCGGCAATTTGCCGGCGCGGCGGCGCAGCAGCCGCGACGGCCGGCGCCGGGTGATTGTGGTGCGGCGGCGGCGGCGCCAGGTTGGGGCTTCGATGCGCAACGCGCCCATGCGCGCGAAAGGTTCGCGCAAATTGCCATTGCCTTCGGCGACCAACAGCGGCAACCCGAGCACGCGGCCCCAGGACTGCCATTCGGCGACGATGTCGTCGGCCTCGGCGGAAGCAAACAGCGCCAGCGACAAAGCCGGATCGTCGTGCTCGAGCACCACCGCGATCGAAGTCGGCGGGGAGTTTTCAGGAGAAGCACCGATCTCGCGCTGCAGCCGGATCGCCACGCCGCGAAATGCCGCGACCGGCATATTGAGCGCCATGCGCATGCCGCGAACCGAGCGCCGCAGCACCACACGCTCGCGATGCAGGTCGACGATGCGGCGGCGCCCGTCGGCCGCCTCGTCGGCGGCCTCGAAACGCACGGGCAGAGAGAAGGGGTCGAGCCGCTGTGGGATTGCCCACGCGCGGCCCGACCCGGCAGCGAACCTGCCGGCTTCCATTTGACGCCCCGAAATTCAGACCGACAATCGCTTCGGTGCGAACCGATTGCCGCTCGAAGATTCTGGTTGGGCGCGGTCGTTGCGGAAAACTGTTTTCCGGATCGCGCCCTTGCTCCCACCGGGCTGTAATCGCCCGGTTATGGTCCCGACCATGCCACGGCGCGGTCGCAATCGGCTTAAGGATCCTGGTTAAAGGCCGGTAGCACCGCCGCATGATTGACGAGTGGTTGCCGCGAGCCGGGCAATTCGAAAGGTTGCCGGTTGAAACATGCGCGCAACGGGCACATCTTCGGCATGCCCCGTTGAGCTTGTCTTGGGACTTCCATCCACATAAACCGATTGCCAGCCGCAAATGTCCTCCCTCCTCGATCAATCCGCCCTCACCGATCTCGCCTCCCGCCTCGTCGCCGCGGCACGGCGCGGCGGCGCCGACCAGGCCGATGCGGTCGCGGTGCGCTCGGTGTCGCTGTCGGTCGACGTGCGCGACGGCGCGGTCGAAGAATCGCAGCGCGCCGAAAGCGACGATGTCGGCTTGCGCGTTCTGGTCGGCCGTCGCCAGGCCTCGGTCTCGACGAACGACATCAAGGGCGACGGCGTCGATGCGCTGGCCGAGCGCGCGATCGCCATGGCCCGCGTCGCGCCCGAGGACAAATTCGCCGGGCTCGCCGATCCGGCGCTGCTCGCCCGCGAATTTCCCGATCTCGATCTGCTCGATCCCGATATGCCCGGCGTCGACCTGTTGGAACGGCGCGCCCGCCAGGCGGAAGAAGCCGCACTCGGCGTCAAGGGCGTGAGTAAATCCGGCGGCGCCTCGGCC
Organism: uncultured Alphaproteobacteria bacterium; assembly: GCA_963731805.1. Taxonomy (GTDB): domain Bacteria; phylum Pseudomonadota; class Alphaproteobacteria; order Rhizobiales; family Xanthobacteraceae; genus BOG-931. Next base: position 346,086 of record CAVSWY010000009.1, on the reverse strand, counting down.
TCGGCCGGCATCGGCGGCATGGTGCTGGTGACGAGCCACGGTTTTCGCGGCGCGACGCTGGGCTCGCGGCATTCGGTTTCGATGGCGGCGATCGCCGGCCAAGGCATCGGCATGGAGCAGGATTACGATTTCTCCTCGACGCTGCATGCCGATGATCTCGAAGCCGCCGACAAGGTCGGCCGCAGCGCCGGCGAGCGCGCGGTCGAGCGGCTCAATCCGCGCAAGGTGGCGACGCGGCGCGTGCCGGTAGTGTTCGATGCGCGCATTTCCGGCTCGCTGGTCAATCATCTTGCCGGCGCCGCCAACGGCGCCAGCGTGGCGCGCAAGACAAGCTTTTTGCGCGAAAAGATCGGGCAAAAGATTTTCGCGTCCGGCATCGACATTGTCGACGATCCGTTGCGCAAGCGCGGGCAGCGCTCGCGCTCGTTCGACGCCGAGGGCGTCGCCACGCGGCTCCTCAAGCTGGTCGAAGACGGCGTGCTCAAGACTTGGCTGCTCGATTGCGCCACCGCCCGCGAGCTTAATCTGCAGACCACCGGCCATGCGCAGCGCGGCGTGTCCTCGGTCCCCTCCCCCGGGCAAAGCAATCTCTATCTGGCGCCCGGCACCAAAAGCCCCGATGAACTCATCGCCGACATCGAGGACGGCTTCTACATCACCGATCTCATCGGCTCGGGCGTCAACATGGTGACCGGCGACTATAGCCGCGGCGCGGCCGGTTTTTGGATCGAGAAGGGAAAGCGCACCTATCCGGTGAGCGAGGTCACCATCGCCGGGCATTTGACGGAGATTTTCGCCACGCTCACGCCCGCCAACGATCTCGAATTCCGCTTCGGCACCAATGCGCCGACTTTGCGCGTGGAGGGCCTGACTGTTGCCGGCCACTGAGGTCGTTGACGATCTTTCGCAAATTGCGGCGCAGCTCGAAGCCGCCGTGCGCGATGCGGGCGCACTGGCGCGCGGCATGTTCGGCACGGCGCTGAAAAATTGGACCAAGGGTCCGGCGGCCTCGCCGGTCTCGGAAGCCGACATCGCCGTCGACGATTTACTGCGCGCGCGGCTCACCGCCGGCAACGACGGCATTGCTTGGCTGTCAGAAGAAAGCGTCGACGATCCGGCGCGGCTCGCTGCCCGCTATGTCTGGATCGTCGATCCGATCGACGGCACCCGCGCCTATATCGCGGGCTTCCCGGATTGGGCGGTATCGGCAGCCTTGGTCGCGGACGGCCGCCCGGTCGTGGCCTGCCTTTATGCGCCGGTCACCGAGCAATTCTTCGCCGCCCGGGCCGAAGCCGGCGCCACCTGCAACGGCACCCCCATCACGGCGACCAAGGGTGCGGAACTCAACGGCGCACGAATCGCCGGCCCGCGCGGCCTGCTCGAGCGGCTTCAAGCGGTGATGCCGCCTTTCACCGCGATGCCGCGGGTCCGTTCGCTGGCGCTCCGCCTTGCCCAGGTCGCGCATGGCGCCTGCGACGTCGCCTTTGCCGGCGGCAACAGCCATGATTGGGACCTTGCAGCGGCTGATCTTTTGGTGCACGAAGCGGGCGGCGCACTGACGTCCATTACGGGCGGAGCTGTGACCTATAATCGTCCCGTGCCGCGGCACGGGATGCTCGTCGCGGCCGGCCGGGACAGGCACGCGGCGCTCATCGAGCTCCTCGGGGATGGACGCCTGGCGTTTTCATAAATCGCGTAGCGAACGCGCGGATTGAACACCAATGTCTGACACTCCCAAGCTCAAGCAACTGCTGCATCTCGTCTTCGGCGGCGAACTCGACAGCGTGTCGACGACCGAATTCAAGGATCTCGACAAGCTCGACATCGTCGGCGTCTATCCCAACTACGCCAGCGCCTATGTGGCGTGGAAGGCAAAGGCGCAAGGCAGCGTCGACAACGCGCAGATGCGCTATTTCATCGTTCACATGCACCGCCTGCTCGACCCGGACAGCCAGGCGCCGCAACGCTAAAAGGCACGCATGCGGCTGTGGCGTCAGATCGGAAAACAACGTTGGGCCAAGGTGACGATCGGGGTCGTCGCCGCGGAATATTTGCGCTTTGTCGGGATGACGACCCGCTTCACGCTGGAGCCGGCCGACATTTATGCGCGCGGCGAAGCCGATATGCCGATCATCCTCGCGTTCTGGCACGGCCAGCACCTGTTGGCGCCGATGGCGCGCAAGATCGAGCACAAGGTCAACATGCTGGTGTCGCGGCATCGCGACGGCGAGATCAATGCGGTAGCCGCGCAGCGGCTCGGCGTCGGCACCATTCGCGGCTCCGGCAATCACGGCGGCGGGTTCGTGCATAAAGCCGGCGTCGCCGCCTTCCAGGCGATGCTCGATTCGCTTGCCGACGGCGCGTCAATCGCACTGTCGGCCGATGTGCCCAAAGTCGCGCGCATTGCCGGGCTCGGCATCATCAAACTGGCGCAAGCCTCCGGCCGCCCGATCTATCCGAGCGCAATCGCCACCAGCCGCCGCTATGTGGTCAATAACTGGGACCGCACCACGATCAACCTACCGTTCGGGCGTGGCGCCGGCGTTGCCGCCGAGCCGATCAGCGTGCCGCGCGACGCCGACGAAGCAGGGCTTGAAGCGGCGCGCCGTCTCCTGGAGGATCGGCTCAATGCGGCGACGCGGCGGGCTTATGAGCTCGTCGATCAGCCGCGGCGTGGAGTTTGAGTGTGGCCGGTCGGGTGCCGTTGGCGTTGCGTCTCTATCAGCTGGCATCCGCCGCCGGATCGCCGCTGGCGCAGCTGGTGCTGGCGCGGCGGCTCGATCGCGGCAAGGAGCATCCGGAGCGGCTCGCCGAGCGGCGCGGCGAGGCGACTATCGCGCGGCCCAATGGTCCGCTGATCTGGGTGCACGGCGCCAGCGTCGGCGAAATGCTCGCGGTGGTGCCCTTGATCGAGCGGCTACGGGCGCAGGATTTCGCCGTGCTGGTGACGTCGGGCACCGTCACTTCCGCGGCGCTGGCGGAACAAAGGCTACCCGACGGCACCTTGCACCAGTTCATTCCGCTCGACGCACCGCGTTTCATGCGGCGCTTTCTCGACCACTGGCAGCCCGGTCTCGCGCTGTTCGTCGAATCCGATCTGTGGCCCAATCTCATTTTAGCGTGCGCCAGCCGCAAAATTCCGATGATCCTGGTCAATGGCCGGCTGTCGGAACGCTCATTCAGCCGCTGGCGACTTTTTCCGGGGACGATCGCGGCTCTGCTCGGCCGGTTCGACATGTGTCTGGCGCAGTCCGCCGCCGATGCCGAACGTTACGCACAGCTTGGCGCGCCGCGGGTGATGATGACCGGCAATCTCAAGCTCGATGTGCCGGCCCCGCCGGTCGATCAGGCCGCGCTCAAACGGCTCAAGGAGATTATCGGCACGCGCCCGGTCATCGCCGCGGCTTCGACCCATGCCGGCGAAGAAGCCGCGATCATCGCCGCCCATGGCGAGCTTCGCGCCAAATTCCCCAAGCTCCTGACTGTGATCGCGCCGCGCCATCCGTCCCGCGGCGAAGGCATCGCCGAAATCGCCAAGGCCGCCGGATTGTCCGTCGCGCTGCGCTCGCAGCGCGCCCAGCCGATGCCGGATGTCGCGATCTATATCGCCGACACGCTCGGCGAGCTTGGCTTGATCTATCGGCTGGCGCCGATCGTGTTCGTGGGCGGCTCGCTGGCGAGCCACGGCGGCCAGAACCCGATCGAGGCAGTGAGGCTCGGCGCCGCCGTGCTGCATGGCCCGCATGTGTGGAACTTCGCCGAAATCTACGCAACGCTGGACGCCGCGCATGGCGCCGAGCTGGTCGCTGACGAAGCGGCGCTCGCCGCGCGCCTTGACGACTGGCTCGCCGATGCGACGGCGCGCAAAACGGTTGCTGCCGCCGGCGCGGCCACGGTCGGCCGGCTCGGCGGCGCGCTCAAGCGCACCCTGGCCGCGCTCGATCCTTATCTGATGCAGCTTCGATTGGAGCAGCGGGCGGCGTTATAATTTTCGTTGGGATCGCAAGCATTTTCATGAGAGCATGATCTTGCCCAAATCCGGCGCCGACTTTGCGGGACCATGCTGACATGCGCGAGCCGGATTTCTGGTGGCGACCCGGCAAAGGACGTTTCCTGATCCCCCTCGCCGCGATCTACGGCGCGGTGGCGGCGTTGCGCCTGCAGGCCAGCGGACAGAAGGCTGGCCTCCCGGTCATCTGTCTCGGCAATCTCACCGTCGGTGGTGCGGGCAAGACGCCGGCGGCCATCGCAGTCGCCCAGCTTTTGCACGCCGCACATCAACGGCCGTTCTTTCTCAGCCGCGGCTACGGCGGGCAACTTGCCGGGCCGCTGCGGGTCAATCCGGCGCTGCATCGCGCGCGCGACGTCGGCGACGAGCCGCTACTGTTGACCCGGCTCGCTCCGACCATCGTCGCGCGCGACCGCGTTGCCGGCGCAAAATTCGCGCAATTCGCCGGCGCCAGCGTCGTGGTGATGGACGACGGCTTGCAAAACGCCTCGCTAGCCAAGGACCTCAGCATCATTGTCGTCGATGGCCGCCGCGGCATCGGCAACGGCCACATTATTCCGGCCGGCCCGCTGCGGGCGCCGCTCGGCTTGCAGCTTGACCGCGCCCAGGCGCTGATCGTTGTCGGTCCTCCCGACGGCGCGGCGGCGGTGATCGGGCGCGCGGGCCGGCAAGGACTCGCGATTTTCCACGCCCGGCTTGAGCCCGATCGCAGCGTGATCGCGGCGATCGGCCGCCGCAGGGCGCTGGCCTTTGCCGGTATCGGCGATCCGGAAAAGCTCTTTGCCACGCTCGCCGCGGCCGGCATTGATGTCGCCGAACGAGCCGGCTTTCCCGATCACCACCGTTACACGGCGGCGGAAGCGGCGGATTTGATTGCCCGGGCACAGACCAAGGGTCTGATGCTCGTCACCACCGAAAAGGATGTGATGCGCATGGCCGGAGAGCCGCAACTCGACGCGCTGGCGGCGCGCGCCAGCGCATTGCCGGTGCGGCTCGTCATCGAGGAGGTGGATTTATTTCGGGAGATGCTGCTGCAAGCGGTGAAGCGGGACCAGCCTCATGCCTTGCGCAAATAGCCCGAGCCCATGCGCTGCAAGACCGCTTCAGGCGTGGCATAGGCTTCCTGCAGGTCGACGCTCCAGTAGCGCAGCTCTTCGAGCGGGATCGGCGCGCCGGTCACGGCGCAACGCACGAAGGCGCCCGGCCGCATCACGCGAAAATCGCCGTCGAGATATTTGACCTCGGCTTCGCCCGGCATCGGCGCCGGTCGGTCGGTACGATTGAGCAAAACAACCTCCGAAGTGCTGCGGAACAACGCTCAATAATTTCGACCCGCGGAGCGGCCCTGTCGCCGAGCGAAATATAACCGCTCGCCCGTCGTCGCGAAAGATGACAACCGTCGATAGCCGCCGGAAATAAAAACGCCGCGCCGAGAATGATCGGCGCGGCGCCAGAGAACGAAACGTCTACCAGCCGCAAACACGGTAGCCGTGGTGCCACCAGCAATGACGCCAACCGCGATGCCAACCACCATGCCAGCCGCCATACCACCCATGGTGCCAGTATACCTGGGTGAGGTTGCCTTGCGCGCTCGTAGCGCTCGGCGCCAGCGGTGCAATCGGCGCCGCTTGCGAAGTCCCGGAAACGGCCGCCAGGACCAGGGCGGCGACCGCCATCGCAAAAACAGTCCGTATCATCGTCGTTCTCCTTGAGGCGCGAACCTGCGCGATTCCCATAACACCGCAACATGATGGCGGTTCCACGACCACCAATAAGCCGCGAAATGAACAAACAGTCAGAAACTAAAATTCAATCGAGTCCAAATAAAGCTTTGGCGTTGTCGCGGCCGATCTTGATTCGATCGTGCTCGGCGATCTCGGCGGCATCGAACCACTCCGCCGCCTGCGCATGATCCTCGAACGGATAGTCGACCGCGAACAGCACGCGATCGGCACCGACGGTAAGGATGGCGTGGATCAGCGACTGCGTGCAGAAATTGCCGCTGGTGGTGATATAAAAATTGTTGCGGAAATATTCGGCCATGGTCCGCTTGCCCGGCCGGCCGGGCAGCTTGCTCAGCCGGTGATCAAGCCGCCACAGGTCGAATGGGATGCGCTCGCCGAGATGACCGATCACGATCTTGAGCTTAGGATGCTCGTCGAACAAGCCAGAGCCCATCAGACGCAGCGAATGGATTGCGGTTTCCTCGGCAAAATCCCAAGGCGAGCCGATCAGCCAAGGATGGCCTTCGTAACGTTGCCGGCGGCTCGGCAGCGAATAGCGCGGATGTAGGTAGAACGGCACGTCGAGGCGCTCGACCTCGGCCCAGAACGGCCGATATTGTGGCAGGTCGTAATAGACCGCGGAATTGGCGCTGCCGACCTGGGAAAAACCGTTGACCAAAGCGCCCTTGAATTTGAGATCGCGCACGCAACGCTCCAGTTCGGCGGCGGCGGCTTGCGGATCCTGCATCGGCAGTGCCGCAAGCGCGGCAAAGCGGTCGGGCCGCTTGGCGACGGCCGCCGCTAACGCATCGTTGGCCTCGCGGGCCAGTTCCACGGCCTTGCTCGCTTCGGGAATTTCCTGGATGCCGTTGGCATTGAGCGACAGCACGGCGCAGCCGATGCCGGAGGCATCCATTTCCGCAAGGCGCCGATCGAACAGGTCGATGAGCTTACCTTCAATACCCGACCAATAGGGATCCTGCGGAAAGCGTACCGATTTGGACGCCGTCGCACCGATGGCAAAATGTTCCTCGACTGCGATCTTGTCCTGCATGGCATTCCCTCTGTTCTAAAATAGATTACCCTGATCCGTTCCGCCGCCGCGCCGTGGCCGCGGCTTTACGGGCTCGGCACTTGGCTTGATCGCGGATGCCGTGCTGTCGACGTGAGCGCCGACGCGGCCGTCGGCAAACTCGATGTCGATCGGCATGCCGGCGCTCGTCGCGGCGATGCTACGCAGCGGTCGCCCCGCCGCATCGCGTACCAGCGCAAAGCCGCGCGCCAACACGCCGCGATAGGAAAACGCCGCCAGCAACTGACTACCACGCTCGGCGCGGGCTTGCCGGACGGCGAGGAACTGACGCATCGCGCGCTGCGCCCGTTCGGCAAACGCGCTGACCCGCTCGCCGTCGCGGGTGAGCCGCGTGCGATGCGCGATGATGTTGGCGGCAACGCTCGCACGCAGCCGTGAGGCGATCGCGCCGTAGCGCTCGCGCCGGCGTTCGACGGTACTGCACATCAATTGCTGATTCAGCCGCACGCCGATCCGCGAGAATGCAACGTGATGGCTATGGGCATTGGCGCGCAGAGCGCGTGGCAGTCTGGCCGCGGCGTGGTCGAGCCGCTGTCGCGGCAAGGCCAAGACTTCGTCGGCATCCGGCAGCGCGCGTACCGCCGAGCGCAACTCGGCCCGCCGCGCCTCCTGATTGCGCAGCCACGCGGCAAGCGCGCGGCGCGCCAGGGAATTGACATCGATCATGAGATCGGCGCGCACCGGCACGGCCATTTCGGCGGCCGCAGTCGGCGTCGGCGCGCGCCGGTCGGCGGCGAAATCGATCAGCGTCACGTCGGTTTCGTGGCCGACCGCGGAGATCAGTGGAATAAAGCTTGCCGCAGCAGCGCGCACCACGATCTCTTCGTTGAACGACCACAAATCCTCGAGCGAGCCGCCGCCGCGCGCGACGATGATCAGATCGGGCCGTGGTGGCAGCGGCCAACCCGCGAGTTCGGCCAGCGCATTGAATCCCTCGATCGCGGCGGCGACCTCGGCGGCCGAGCCCTCGCCCTGCACCTTGACTGGCCACAACAGCACGCGGCGGGGAAAGCGGTCGGCGAGCCGATGCAGGATGTCGCGGATCACCGCCCCGGTCGGCGAAGTGATGACGCCGATCACCGCGGGGAGGAACGGCAACAGCTGCTTGCGCGCTTCGTCGAACAACCCCTCGGCTGCGAGCTTTTGCTTGCGCTCTTCCAGAAGCGCCATCAGCGCGCCGAGGCCCGCAGGCTCCAGCGTCTCGACGATGATCTGATATTGCGAGCGGCCGGGATAAGTGGTCAGCCGGCCGGTAATGACGACTTCGAGGCCGGCCTCGAGCTTCAACTTGATGCGGGGCGCCGTCGAGCGCCAGATCACGCCGGAAACGCAGGCGCGATCGTCTTTAAGATCGAAATAGACGTGACCGTTATTGTGGTAGCTGACTTTGCCGAGCTCGCCGCGCACTCGCACGTAGCCGTAGGCGTCCTCTATGGTGCGCTTGAGCGCCAGCGACAGTTCGGAGACGGTCAGTTCCGGTAGATTAAGCCGAGGTTCGTTCACGATGAAGCTTTCCGGCGAAGCTCCGCGGCCAATTCCAAAGCTTCTGTTGTGTTTGGACGAATTAATGCGCTTCTGAAAATCTGTTCCGATCCTGTCTGCACATAGGCGAATACACTCATCGGATTGCGATTGGTACCAGGAGTTTCATGCCGGTTGCCACCTTTCGGCTGACCATTATCAGCCCATTTACCACGCCCGCGCGCCCAGCGACTACTGGACCGGCAACTTATCGGCAACTCTTTTGGCCCATCTTGGGGCAAAAGGGCGACGACCGTGACTAATCCTCACGCTCACGAAATAGAACATCACAAAGTTCGCGTTCGCTGCGCGGAGTGCCGAATCACACTTCATGAGCGCCTGAACCGGGTGATCCACGGCGATCGCGTGGTCTGCCCGAGCTGCCACAACGAGATGCGTTTCCACGGCATCGGGCACATCCACGAACACGACTCGGTGGCCGCCTATATCCATCACGTCGAACAGCATACCTGCCACCCGCATTTCGCGCCGCATCGTGATTAACGCCTGGGGGGTCCGCCGGGCCTCCACAAGCTACTCGCGGCCCTTGTCCTGATCGGCCCCGCCCGCTAACCCACGACGGCAGCGGACGGGAAGGTGATGAACATCCTTATTCTCGGCTCCGGCGGGCGCGAGCACGCGTTGGCCTGGAAGATAGCGGCGAGCCCGCTCACCGATAAACTTTACTGCGCCCCGGGCAATGCCGGCATCGCCCGCGAGGCCGAATGCGTCGCGCTCGATCTCGCCGATCATGCCGCCGTCATCGCGTTTTGCCGCGGCGCCGGCATCGATTTCGTCGTGGTCGGGCCGGAGGCGCCGCTGTGCGCCGGCATTGTCGACGATCTGGAGGCCGCTGGCATCAAAGCCTTCGGGCCGAGTAAGGCCGCGGCTCGCCTCGAAGGCTCCAAGGGTTTCACCAAGGATTTATGCCGGGCAAACGGCATCCCGACTGCGGCTTACGAACGCTTCCGCGCCGCAGCTCCGGCCAAAGCCTATATCCGCGCGCACGGCGCGCCGATCGTGATCAAGGCCGACGGGCTTGCCGCCGGCAAAGGCGTGATCGTGGCGCAGAGCCTCGCCGAGGCCGAAGCCGCGGTCGACATGATGTTCGGCGGCGGGCTCGGCGAAGCCGGCGTCGAGGCCGTGATCGAAGAGTTTCTCGACGGCGAGGAAGCCTCCTTCTTCGCGCTGTGCGACGGCGAGACCGCCATGCCGCTGACGACGGCGCAGGATCACAAGCGGGCCTATGACGGCGACACTGGACCAAACACCGGCGGCATGGGCGCTTATTCGCCGGCGCCGAATATCGACGCCGCACTGAGCGCGCGGATTATGGCCGAGATCATCGCGCCGACGCTGCGGGCGATGAAGGCCATGGGTGCGCCGTATAAGGGCGTGCTTTACGCCGGGCTGATGATCACGCGCGAAGGCCCCAAGCTCATCGAATACAATGCGCGCTTCGGCGACCCGGAAACCCAAGTACTGATGCTGCGGCTGATGTCGGACTTGGTGCCGGCACTACTCGCAAGCCGCGACGGCATGCTCAACACTTTCGACCTGCGTTGGTACGCCGAGCCGGCGCTCACCGTGGTGATGGCCGCCAAGGGCTATCCGGGGTCCTATGAGCGCGGCACGGTGATCGAAGGCCTCGATAAAGCGGCCGCCGTCGAAGGCGTGGAAATCTTCCATGCCGGCACCAAGGCGCAAGGCGGGAAAATCCTCGCCAATGGCGGCCGCGTGCTGGATGTCTCGGCGATCGGCAAGACGGTAAGCGAGGCGCGAAGCCGCACCTATGAAGCGGTATCTCGAATCCGCTGGCCCGAAGGCTTCTACCGGCACGACATCGGCTGGCGTGCGGTGGAGCGGGATGGTCAATAATGCCCGACCTCGTCGATCTCTATCCCGGCTATGCCTCGCGGTGGATCGACACGTCGAGCGGTGAAATTTTTGCTCGTGTCGGTGACAGCGGCGGCCCGCCGCTTCTGCTGCTGCACGGCCATCCCCAGTCCAACGTGATGTGGCACCGCGTGGCGCTGTTGCTGGCGTCGCATTTTACCCTCGTGATCGCCGACCTGCCCGGCTACGGCTGGTCCGCGGTGCCATCGGCGCGGCCGGATCACTCGCCTTACACCAAGCGCGCCATGGCGATTGCCATGATCCAGACCATGGAAGCGCTCGGCTTCGACTATTTCCGTCTTGCCGGCCATGATCGCGGCGCGCGCGTCGGCTACCGGCTTGCGCTTGATCATCCCGCACGCCTCGAACAGCTGGCGGTGCTCGACATCGTGACCACCTCCGACATGTGGCGGCGCATGGATGCGCGGCTGGCGATGCGCGCTTGGCATTGGTTGTTCCTCTCACTCCCGGAACCGTTTCCGGAAACGCTGATTGGCCACGATCCGAAATTCTTCTTCGATCATCGCGCTGCGGCCGGCGCCAAGGCCCAGGAGGTTTCGATCTTCGATCCCCGCGCACTGGCGCATTATCATGCCGCCTACGATGACCCGCTGCGCATCCACGCCATGTGCGAGGATTACCGCGCCGGGCGCACCAGCGACCTTGCTCATGATGAAGCCGATCGCGCCGCGGGGAACACCATCGGCTGTCCGGTGCTGGCGCTATGGGGATCGACCGGGCTGCCGGCCAATGCCGGCCTTGACGCGCTTGCCTGCTGGCGCGACTGGGCGCCTGATCTGCGCGGCTTCGCCGTCGAGAGCGGCCATTATCTGGCCGAGGAAAATCCGGCCGCGACCGCACAGGCGTTGCTGGAGTTCTTCGGCGCGGGATAGACTCCCGGGCCATGACTGAACTCGATCGCCAGGACGCCTTTTCGGGCACGCGCGAAGTCGCCGAGCGCCTGCGCTTCGACGCCGGCCGGCTCGAAGCCTATCTGCGCGATCAGATCGCGAGCTTTGCCGGGCCGGTCACGGTCAGCCAGTTCAAGGGTGGCCAATCCAATCCGACCTATCTGGTGGAGACTCCGCTGCGGCTCTACGCGCTGCGGCGCAAGCCACCGGGAAAGCTGTTGCCTTCCGCGCATGCCGTCGACCGCGAATACCGGGTCATCAGTGCGCTCTACCGGCAGAGATTTCCGGTCGCCGAGCCGCTCCTCTATTGCGCTGATGAAAGCGTTATCGGCACGGCGTTCTTCGTCATGGCCTATGTCGAGGGTCGCGTCTTCTGGGAACCGCATATGCCGGCGTCGCAAGCCGCCGAGCGCGCGCAAATCTACGATGCCATGAACGCGACGCTGGCGCGGTTGCACAGCTTCGATCCCGCCAAAATCGGGCTTGGCGATTATGGCCGCGGCGAGAATTACGTGGCGCGGCAGGTGGAGCGCTGGTCGAAACAATACCGCGCCTCGGAGACCGAGCGCATCGAGGACATGGAGCTATTGATCGCCTGGCTACCGGCGCATCTGCCGCCGAGCGCACCGCCGCGGCTCGTGCACGGCGACTACCGGCTCGACAACATGATTATCGCGCCCGATGCGCCGGCAATCTCCGCCGTGCTCGACTGGGAGCTCTCGACGCTCGGCGATCCGCTCGCCGATTTCTCCTATCATTTGATGGCCTGGCATATGCCGCATTCGCAAGCCGGCACCGGCTCGCTGGTCGGCTTCGATCTTGCGGCGCTCGGCATTCCGACGCTGATGGATTATGTCGACGCCTATGTGGCGCGGACCGGACTCGATCCGCGGCCGCATCTGCCGGTCTATTTCGCTTACAATTTTTTCCGTCTCGCGGCGATCATGCAGGGCATTGCCGGACGCGTGCGCGACGGCACCGCCACCAGCGCATACGCGGCCGCCAAGGCCGAACTGGTGCGGCCGCTCGCCGTAAAGGGCTTCGAATTCGCACGGCAGGCGGGCGCATGAAGACCTTCGCGCTCGCGCTCGGCTCCGGCGGCGCGCGCGGGCTCGCCCACATCGCGGTGATCGAGGCGCTCGATGAGATGGGCGTAAAACCCGTCGCCGTGGCCGGCACCTCGATCGGCGCGCTGATCGCCGGTGCCTATGCGGCGGGAATGAGCGGCAAGGACATCCGACATCACGTCATCAGGTTTGCGCATGACCGGCACGAAACCATGAGCCGCCTGGTCCAGGCGCGTGCCGGGAAGCTCACAGATCTTTTCTCCGGCGCGTTCAGCCAAGCGACGCAGATGGATGCCGAGAAATTCTGCGCCCAGTTCTTGCCGGAGGCAATTCCCGAGGAATTTTCCAGGCTCCCGATTCCACTGACGGCGATGGCGACCGATCTGCATCGGCGCCAGGAAGCGGCGATCTCGTCCGGAGCGCTGCGACCCGCGCTTGCCGCCTCGATCGCCTTTCCCGGACTGTTCCGTCCGGTACAGATCGACGGCCGCGTACTGGTCGACGGCGGCGCCACCAACCCGCTGCCGTTCGATCGGCTCGCCGGCTGCGCCGATGTCGTGATCGCCGTCGACGTATTCGGCGTCCCGGCGGCGGAACGCAACGACTTGCCGGGTGCCTGGGAAAGCATGTTCACCACCCTCCTCATCATGGGCTCGACCATCGTTGCTGCCAAGCACAAGCACGCCCCGCCCGATCTCGTGATCCGGCCCAATGTCGGGATCTTCCGTACGCTGGATTTTTATCAGGCCAGCTCGATCATCCGCGCCGCCGAAGCGGCGAAGGCCGAGATGAAGGATGAACTTACTGGACTACTGGGCGCGTAACCGGCGTCAATATTGCGGTACCTTGGCTTTGCCCGATTTATCCGCAGCCTTAGGGTGCTTGCCCACAACTGGCGCCCCTATCGCACGACGAGCGACAGCCACAAAATTTCGGACGGCCGGGGTGCGATCGTCGCGGCGATACGCCAAGCAAAATTTTCGCTCGCGGTGCATCTCCTTCGATGGGTACATAGTCGACTCCGTCGAGCAATATTCAACTCATGGATTGGGGCACGATTGATACGCCCAATCCGGCCGACACCAATGGAAGAATGGACGCGATCTGCGGGCCCTCCTGGCCAAGCTGCGTTGCACGCCGGCTTTGGCCGTCTCGACCTCCTTGAGAATGACGCGCGCTTCCTCCAGCATCAGCTTGCCGGCATTGGTCAATTCCACACCGCGCGTACGACGCAGGAACAGCGGCGTGCCGAGCTCCTTTTCGAGCTGACGAATCTGCAAGCTCAGCGGCGGTTGGTTGATGCCGAGCCGCTCCGCCGCACGCGTGAAATTCAATTCTTCCGCGACCGCTACAAAATAGCGGAGATGGCGTAATTCCATCTGTCGTTTGTCCGTAAAATCGACGGCCGCCCGGTATCACCGTTCTTGTCATTGGGTGCGACCGTCGACATTGCCAATCGGCGCAACGATACACGAAAAGTATCGAAGAAGGCATATCACGATATTGGACAAAGCTGCCCTCGGTGGTCATTTCTCGCCGTCCTGATCCGACGACGTGCGGCTCCCCCCTAGCTCTTCGCGTCGCATTTTTTGCCGCCAGAGCGGAGCCAATGACGAAATCCCTTATTGCAGAATGGTCGCGTGAATATGTTGCAGCGGGCGGGTCTCAGTCGTCGGAACCACCGGCCAGACCTTACTCCCTTACCGCGCGTGAGATTGAAGTCTTGGCATGGGTCGCCTGCGGCAAGTCCGCCTCGGCAATCGGTGAAATGCTCGACATCACCAAGAGAACGGTCGACGCGCATGTCTCTTCGATCGTCTCCAAGATCGGCGCCGTCAACAGAACTCAAGCTGTCGCCATCGCGATTCGCGACGGCTTGATCAAAATGCGACGACGCGTTCCCGGGCACAAACCCAACTTTGCAAGGGGCTTCCTAACGTCGCTCCTTGAAGAACTCCCTGAGCAGACTACCGGCTTCGGCCTCGGCCAGCCCACCGTAAACCTCCGGCCGGTGATGGCAGGTCGGCGCGGAAAAAAATTTCACGCCGTTGTCGACCGCACCGCCTTTGGCGTCGCCGGCGCCGTAATAAAGCCGGCAGATGCGGGCGAAGGCGACGGCGCCAGCGCACATCGCGCAAGGCTCCAGCGTGACATAGAGATCGCAATCGTCGAGCCGCTCCGAACGCAGCCGGCGCGACGCCTCGCGGATAGCGATCATTTCGGCATGGGCGGTCGGATCGTGCTCGGCGAGCGTGCGGTTGCCAGCGCGCGCGATGACCTCGCCGTCACGCACGATAACGCAGCCGACCGGCACCTCGCCGGATTCGCCGGCGGCCCGCGCTTCGGCCAAGGCCATATCCATGAATGAGGGCATTTGTCGTCACGGCCGACCCTAACCGGCCGTCCATATCCTTGTCCGTGGCGGTGTATAAAGGCGTGGATGCCCGACACAAGCCTGCACTTGTGCAGGCCACACGATATAGAGCGCCAATGACCTCCGACCCTGAGCACAAATCCGGCGAACGCATCGCCAAGGTGATCGCGCGCGCCGGCCTCGCGTCGCGCCGCGAGGCGGAGGAGTGGATCGCCGCCGGCCGCGTCGTCGTCAACGGCGCGGTGATCACGTCGCCCGCGCTCAACGTCACCGACACCGACCGCATCAGCATCGACGGCAATGCGCTGCCCGACCGCGAGCGCACGCGGCTTTTCCTTTATCACAAGCCGCGCGGGCTTTTGACCACGCATACCGACCCGCGTGACCGTCCAACCATTTTCCAGAAGCTGCCGCCGGATTTGCCGCGGCTGATCAGCGTCGGCCGGCTCGATTTCAACACCGAGGGGCTCCTCCTCCTCACCAATGACGGGACGCTGGCGCGCGTGCTGGAGCTGCCCGCAACCGGCTGGCTGCGGCGCTACCGCGTGCGCGCGCACGGTTCGGTCACGCAGGCGCAGCTCGACCAATTGCGCGAGGGCGTCACCATCAGCGGCATTCGCTACGGCGCGATCGACGCCAATCTCGAGCGCGTGCAGGGCTCGAATTTGTGGCTCACTTTTGCCATCCGCGAGGGCAAAAACCGCGAGGTGCGCAATGTCCTCGGCCATCTCGGGCTGACGGTGACGCGGCTCATTCGCGTCTCATTCGGTCCGTTCCAACTCGCCGAGCTCGAACCGGGCGCGGTCGAGGAAGTACCGACGCGCGTGCTGCGCGAACAGCTTGGCGACAAGCTCGGCGCGATGGCGGCTGCGGATTTTTCCGCGCCGATCGCTCCGCCCTCCCCGCCACGGCGCCAACCTCGGACCAGTACCATGCCGCAAGCGCCAGCAAGCAAAAAATCCAAAGGACGAAAGGCGCCGGATCACGCCTGGCGCGCGCATGAGGCGGACCACCCGTCCAAGAAACTGCGCCGTAAGTTTCACGGCGAAAAGCGCGGCGCCGAAAAACACGAGTCCCCCGCCGGCGATATGCGCTCCGGGCTATTGCGGGATCGCAAGGGACGCACCGTCGCGGTCGAGCGCTACGGCGAGCCACCGCCGCAGCAACCACGCCCCGAACCGCACAAAGAGCGCCGCGAAAAACGTCCGAGCAGATTCTCCCGCGACCACGGCCGCAATCGTTCGCCGGATCGAGCGTCTGGCCCGCGGCCGCGCCGGCCCCGCGGTGGAAAATAATGCGCGTCGTCGGCGGACGGCTACGCGGGCGCGCGCTGGCCGGGCCGCAATCGAAATCGATCCGCCCGACCGCCGATCGCCTGCGCGAATCGCTGTTCAATATTCTTGTGCATGCCTATGGCGATCCGATCTCCGGCGCGCGGGTGCTCGATCTGTTCGCCGGCACCGGCGCGCTCGGCATCGAGGCGGCCTCGCGCGGCGCCGGTTTCACGCTGTTTGTCGATGACGGCGCCGAAGCGCGCGCGCTGATCCGCGAAAACGCGGCGGCGCTCGGTCTCGGCGGCGTCTCAAAGATCTTCCGCCGAGACGCCACCGATCTTGGCCCGGCGCATCCGCTTGAGCCCTTCGCACTCGTCTTCCTCGATCCGCCCTACGGCCAAACGCTTGCCGAAAAGGCGCTCGCCTCGGCGCACGCCGGCGGCTGGCTGGCGCCGGAAGCTTTGATCGTTGTCGAAGAGGCGACCAAAGCGCGATTTGCGGCGCCCGAAGGTTTTGCCGAGCTCGAACGGCGGCCTTACGACGACACCGAATTTATCTTCCTGCGGTTCAATTCGGCGTAATGCCGGCATCGTGGACGACCTTGGCCCAGCGCGCCACTTCGTCGGCCTGGAATTTGGCGAGATAGTCCGGCGTGCGTTGCTCCGGCGGGACAATTTCAAGGCCGAGATCTTCCAGCCGCTTGGCGATCGCTGCATCATCGAGGGTGTCGCTCATCGCCTTGTTGAGTTTTGCCACGATCGCGGCCGGCGCGCCCTTCGGCAGGAAGAAAGCGTTCCAGACACTGGCTTCAACGCCGGGCAGACCCTGCTCGCCGGTCGTCGCCAAGTCGGGAATGATTTTCACCCGCCGCGGCGACATCACGGCGATGCCTTTGACCTCGCCTTGCTTGGCCAATGCGGCGCCGGTCTGGATGGTCGAGCACATGTAGTCGAGGCGGCCGCCGATCAAATCCTGCTGCGCCGGCCCCTCGCCGCGATACGGCACGTGAGTGACGGTGACGCCCATCGCGGTGTTGAGCAGGACGCAAGGCAGATGGGTGCCCGAGCCGACGCCGGCCGAGCCGAATTGCATCTTGGCCTGGTTGGCTTTCACATAAGCGATGAACTGCTGCAGGTTTGCCACCGGCAGGTCCTTGCGCACGATCAGAATGCGCGGTGATTCCGTCGCCAACCCGACCGGGGTGAAATCGGTGTTGGAATTGTACAGCGGTTGCTTGCGCAGCGATTGGCTGAACGCCTGCGTGCCGCTGTTGCCGATCAGCATCGTGTAGCCGTCGGGGTCGGACTTGGCGACGTGTTCGGCGCCGGTCATGCCGGCGGCGCCGCCCATATTGTCGACGACGATCGGCTGGCCGAGGCGCTCGCTCATGCCTTGCGCCTGGATGCGGGCGCTGACATCGACGCCGCCGCCGGCGGCGAACGGCACGACGAGGGTAATGGGACGCGACGGCCAATCTTCTGCAAAAGCCGCGGCCGAGAAGGATAGGAGCGCCAAGAGCGCGCAAGCAACGAACCGATTTCCTGTCATTGGTAGTCCTTTATGCCTTCATCCAAATGCGATCTGCCCTACTCCGCCGTGATCCCCGCCGCCTTTACGGCTCCGCTCCAGATCTTGATCTCGCTCTCGACGAATGCCTGCAGATATTGCGGCGTGCGATGATCCGGCGGCGGCAGCGCAGCGCCGAGTTCGCTTACACGCTGCTGCACCGCGGGTTTATCCATCGCAGCCAAAACCGCCGCATTCAGCTTGTTGACGATCGGCGTCGGCGTCGCCTTGGGAAGAAAGATCGCATTCCAGCCATAGGCCACTACGTTGTTCAGTCCCTGCTCCTGCGCGGTGGCGATAGTGGGGAGCGCCGGCGAGCGTTCGCGGCCCAGCACCGCGGGCGCCTGAATCTGATGACTTTCGATCTGCGCCTTCGCGGTCGTGACCGTTGGGCACATATAGTCGATGCGCCCGGCCAAGAGATCCTGCATCGCCGGGCCGAGACCGCGATAGGGCACGTGGGTGACCTGGACACCGATCGCGACGTCGAACAATGCACAAGCCAAATGCGAGCCGGTGCCGGTCCCCGGCGAGCCATATTGCATCTTGGCTTGGTTCGCTTTCACGTAGGCGATGAACTCCGACAAGTTGGCGGCAGGAATACCGGCGCGCGCCGTGAGGATCAAAGGCTGCTGCGCCACCAGCGCGACCGGTGCGAAATCGGTCGCCGCATCATAGGGCGGCGTTTTGTGCAAAAGCTGCGCCTGCCCGTTGGGCGATTCGCCGCCGAACAAAATCTGATAGCCGTCGGGTTCGGCCCGGGCGACACGCGTGGCACCGGTCATACTGCCGGCGCCGGGAACATTTTCGACAATAACCTGATGGCCGAAAATGTCGGACAGCGCCGCGGCGTATACGCGTCCCAGGGTGTCGTAGACGCCACCCGGCGCGAACGGCACGACCATCGTGATCGTGCGGTCAGGCCAGTCCTGCGCACGGCCGGGTCCGACTGCCGCGATGGTCATCGCGGCAACACAAAGCCAACGCTTCCAACTCATCCCACGTCCTCCCGAACATTTGTCAGCGGCGGCCGAACAACCGCTCGATATCGGTGAGTTTGAGTTCCACGTAAGTCGGCCGACCGTGATTGCATTGACCGGAATTCGGTGTCGCTTCCATCTCGCGAAGGAGCGCGTTCATCTCCTCGGGCTTGAGCCGCCGTCCGGCCCGCACCGAGCCGTGGCAGGCCATCGAGGAAGCCACCGCCATCAGCCGGCGCTCGAGCGGCAAGGTCTCCTCCCACTCCGATAGGTGCTCGGCAAGATCGCGCACCAGCCCGCCGCCGTCGACCTCGCCGAGCAGCGCCGGCGTTTCGCGCAGCGCCACCGCACCGGGGCCGAAGGCTTCGAGCACCACGCCATAGCGGGTGAGTTCGTCGGCGCGCGCCAGAAGCCGCTCCACGTCGGTTTCGTCGAGTTCGACGATGTCGGGGATCAACAGGAGCTGCCGCGCCACGCCGGTTTGTTCGATCGCAGCCTTGAGCCGCTCATAGACGATGCGCTCATGCGCGGCGTGCTGATCGATAATGACAAGACCGTCGCGCGTCTGCGCGACAATGTAAGTGTCGTGGATCTGCGCCCGAGCGGCGCCGAGCGGATGGTCGAGAAAATCGCCGGCAGGTTCGATTTCGGCTTCTTCGGCGAAGCCTGCCCGCAAATCGGCGGTGGGGCCGCCGGTATCGAAGGCGGCCTGCGCCGCCTCGGCAAAGCCGCCACGTAAGGGAGCGACCGCGCGCCGGAGATCATAGGGCCGCGCCGGGGAACGTCGCCAGTCCCAGCCGCGCTGGGGCGCAGCCACCGCCGAGCGGAAGGCAGCAATCGTCGCCGAGCCGCCGGTGCTGGCGGCGCGGGTGCCTTCGCGCGCCAATGCCGCCTTGAGCGCATGCACGATCAGCGCGCGGACCAAACCGGCATTGCGGAAGCGCACTTCGGCCTTGGCCGGATGAACGTTGACATCGACCTCGCGCGCGTCGAGCGTAACGAACAGCGCCACCAGCGGGTGACGATCGCGCGGCAGGTAGTCGGCATAGGCCCCGCGCACCGCGCCGATGAGAAGCTTGTCGCGCACCGGCCGGCCGTTGACGAACAGATATTGTCCGAGCGTATTGGCGCGCGTGAGCGTCGGCAATGCGGCAAAACCTTCGATGGTGACGCCGTCGCGCTCGGCGGCAATCTCCACCGCGTTGGCGCGAAAGTCGGCGCCAAGTACATCGCCGAGCCGCGCCAGCCTTCCGGTCGCGCCGGGCAGCGTCGCGGCAAAGCTCACCGGCGCGCGCTCCTCGCCGGCGAGCGTGAAGGCGACGTCCGGACGGCTCATCGCGAGCCGACGCACAACTTCACGCACCGCTTCGGCTTCGGTGCGGTCGAGCTTGAGGAATTTGAGCCGCGCCGGGGTGGCATAGAACAGGTCGCGCACTTCGACGCGGGTGCCCTGCCCCAGCGCCGCCGGCTTCACCTCGGATTTGACCCCGGCATCGACCTCGATCGCCCAGCCGTGCGGCTCGCCGGCGTGGCGCGTGGTGATCGCAAGCCGCGCTACGGCGCCGATCGAGGGTAAGGCCTCGCCGCGGAAGCCGAGCGTGCGGATAGAAACAAGATCCTCGTCGGCGAGCTTCGAGGTGGCATGGCGGTCGACGGCAAGCGCCAGATCGGCGCGCGACATGCCCTCGCCGTCGTCGGCCACGCGAATGAGCCGCCGGCCGCCGCCATCGGTGAAAACGTCGATGCGGCTGGCCCCGGCATCGAGCGCATTCTCGATCAATTCCTTGACCACGCTCGCCGGCCGTTCGACTGCCTCACCCGCGGCGATGCGGTTGACGAGGCTCTCCGAAAGCTGGCGGATCGGCATGATTGCAGGAGTGGGCTACGGGCGTGAATTGTCGATTCGGCGGCCACCGTAACCCGGATTGAGTCGCGACGAAATCCAGGGCAAAACCCGTCGCGACAGGCGTGGCGGAGAGAGCAATGCTCAATGTGGTGCTTATCGGTTTCGGCGTGATCGCCATCGCGATCGGGGCCGTGCTCTATAGCGTGCAGTTCCGGCAGGGGCTGCGCGCCGACGCCAGCAAGAAATGGCCTCGGGCGTCCGGCACCGTGATCGCCTCAGTCCTGGAAAAATCGCCCGGGCACCGCTGGCGCTACCGTGCGGCGTTGCAATACCGCTATCGCGTCGGCCGCAATGACTACCAGGCGAGCCGCATATTCTGGGGTGGAAATGAAGGCCGCGAGAAGCACATGGCGTCCGTGGTCGAGACCTATCCGGCCGGCAGCAGTGTGCGGGTCTTTTACGATCCAAAAAACCCCGCCGAGGCGGTGCTCGACCCGATCCAGAACACTGGCTCGCGGCAGCTCGTGCTCTATGGTCTGGCGATGGTCACGCTCGGGCTGTTTACCGTCACCGGCGGCGTCTACTCGCTGTTCCATTGATTACAACGTAACGAATTCATAGCCCTCGACCGGCCGGGCCGCACGGCTGCAAATGCCGAGTCGCAGCAACGTCTCGCCGTGGTCGGCGAGAAAGCGGGCCAACAGCTGCAACTGATGCAGGCGCTGCGCCTCGGCGAGGAACAGCTTGAAGGGCCCGACGAGATCGATACCGCGCACGGTCATGGGGCAGTTGCCAATCAGCAAATGGCCGGGCACGCCGGACGTGGTATGCAGCATCTTGATATTCTTATCGCCGATAAAAGCGGCAAGCCGGCCACCCTTTGCGGCCGGAACGAGCGCTATCTTGTCGAGCGATGGGCCTTGCGCCTGCCACTCCTCGCAATCCAAGGCGACAAAGTCGCCGCGTTTTTCGTGCAAGGCGACATTGAACATGTTTTGCTCGAACAGCGGATGATAGGCGTTATCTTGCGTCAGCTCCCGCCAGCGCGTGAGAGAACTCCACGGAATGGCAGAAAAACAAGCCGCTCGACACGTAAGGCAGCGCAATATCCATCCCGGCTCGCACCGCGATACGGGCCGAGGGCGCCATGGTCGAGGCATTGGGACCGGATAGCATTTGTCCAAACGAACGCCCGAGTGGCTCCGGGCAGACGGCAATGTCCACGCCAGCCGACGTCATCGCGGCGAGCACGGCCACGAAATCGCCGACGCCAACATCCATCAAAGTCAGATCCGCATCCAGCCAGACGACGACGTCGTCAGGGCCGATGTCCTGACCGTTATGGCGAAGGTAAGCGAGCAGCGCGGCCTTACAGTGAAACGCGCCCGCTAACGCCAGCGTCGGCGGACGCTCCAACAGCATGCCGAGACCGCGCAGAAACCCGGCCTGCGCGCCGCCGAAGCCGAAGTCGCAAATGTGGAGGCCCGGCGCGCGCTCGGCGAAGGATTGCAAGCCGACCAGCATGGAGTTGAAAAACGCCGCGTCGCTGCCGGTGACAAAAATAATATTCATCGCGCCATGCTGTAATGACGGGCGGCCATCATATCAATCGAACGACGGCCTCGTCCGGCGCAGGTGCTTGATGCCGCCGCGGCGCTTCTTGCCTTCGATGCGGCGCTCGCGCGAGGCCCTGGTCGGCCTGGTCGGCCGCCGCTTGATGGGCGGAACTGCCGCACGGCGGATCAGATCGAGAAGACGGTCCAGCGCGTCCTGCCGATTGCGCATTTGCGTGCGGTGACGTTGCGCGATGATGACCAGAACGCCGTCGCGGGTCAGCCGCGAACCGGCGAGCCGCTCGAGCCGAGCACGCACGTCGCCCGGCAGCGACGGCGAGTGCCGCACGTCGAAGCGCAGCTGCACGGCGGTGGAAAGCTTGTTGACGTTCTGGCCGCCCGGGCCCGAGGCGCGCACGAACTGCTCGTCGATCTCGCGCTCGTCGATCTCGATATGGGCGGTGACGCGAAGCATGGCGCGTCACCGTAACCTTAATTTCCGCTCAGCGTAATTCGGAATTCGCCGTGGCCGAAGGCGAGCCGGACAGCGGTCTGACCGGGTGATTCAGTCCCGGCTGGCCGGTTGCCGCGCCGGCCGAAGCGACGCCCTCGGGCCTGCCGACCACGGTCACCAGCATGCCATTATCGAGGAGCCGCTTGGCGACACGCTTGGCGTCGTCGAGCGTGACTGCGTCGATCAACGCGCTCCGCCGCTGGAAATAATCGATGCCGAGATTGTCAAGCTGCAATTGCACCAGGAACGAAGCGATCTTGGTCGACGCATCGAGATTGAGCACAAACGAGCTGGTGACATAGTTCTTTGCCTCGGCGAGCTCCGCCGCCGTGGGCCCTTGCTCGGCGAACCGACGGATTTCTTTTTCAATATGGTCGACCGTCTCGCTGGCGCGGTCGGCGCGGGTCGCGGTGCCGCCGAGAAACACCGCGGTATGGTCGAGCCAGACCAGGCTGTTGGAGACCGAATAGGCGAGGCCGCGTTTCTCGCGCACTTCCTGATAAAGACGCGAGTCCGACGAACCGCCGCCGAGAATGTGATTGATAAGATAAGCGGCCATGAAATCTGGATCTTGGCGCGCGAGGCCGGGACCGCCGAAATCGATCACCGCCTGCGGCACGTCCAGGCTGACGTCGATCTGACGGCCGAGGCCGGCCGGCATGACATTGGCGACCGGGATCAGGTCGGGCTTGGCCGGCAGCGCGCCGAACACGTGGTCGAGCAACGGCTTTAAGGTCTCGGCGTCGATATCGCCGACCACGGCAACTTTGAGGTTCTGCCGCGCCAGCACCCGATGCGTATAGGTTTTCAGATCGTCGATGGTGACGGCGCCTAGCGTTTCCGGCGTGCCGTTGACCGGTCGGCCATAGGGATGGCCCGCGAAAGCGGTTTCCCACCAGCGCCGGTTGGCGATGTCGACAGGGCTTGTCGTCTCCCGGCGCAACATCGACAGGATCTGCGCCCGATTTAGCTCGACATCGCCGGCATCGAAGCGCGGCGCGGTCAATGCCAGGCGCAACATGTCAAACGCCGCGTCGCGGTTTTCCGTGAGCGTGCGGAGCGAGCCGGTGATATTGTCGCGACCGACGGAAAAATTCATCTCGATGGCCTTGCGCTCGAGCGCCTCGGTGAAAGCCTTCGAATCGAGATCGCCCGCGCCCTCGCCAAGCAGCGATGCGACCAGATTGGCGGTGCCGCCTTTGCCCGGCGGGTCCTGGATCGAGCCGCCGCCGAAAGCGAAGTCGACGGCGATCAGCGGCACCGCCGGCTCCTGCACCAGCCAGGCCTCGATGCCGCCGGGACTGACGACGCGCTGGATCGTGGTGGCATAGGCCGGAAGGGCGGTCACCGTCAGCGCCAAGACCGCTGCCGCCGTCCGTCGCGGCGCGGCGGACCGCACCCCTGCCCAGGTCAGGACGCGCGCGAAAACGTTCACGAATGGCTCTCCTGGGGTTGCAGGCTTTGCACGAGATAGCCGGTCACCGAACGGCGCCGATCGAGCCAAGTCCGCGCGGCTTGTTGCACGGCATCCGCGGTCACCGCGCGGATGCGGTCAGGCCAAGTGCGGACCATGTCGACGGTCTGCCCGGTGGCCAGCGCCGAGCCGTACCAGCGCGCCAAAGTGATCTGATTGTCCTGCGCATAAACCGCGGCGGCGATCAGCTGGGTCTTGGCGCGATCGAGCTCATCCGCGGTGATGCCGTGGTCGATGACTTCGTTGAGCACGCCGTCGATGCCGGCTTCGACATCGCGCAGTGAGACGCCGGGCTTCGGCGCGCCATAAACGCCGAATTCGGCATAGTCCAGCGCCGTGCCGGAATAATAGGCGCCGGCATTGAGCGCGATCCCCTTGTCGACGACGAGCGTCCGATACAGCCGGCAATCCTCGCCACTGCCGAGCACATGGGCGAGCACTTCGAGCGCCTCGCTGTCGCCCGGCTTGGCGGTTGTTTCCGACGGCACCAGATAGTCGCGGCTTACGCTCGGCTGCTCGACGCGCGGGTCGGCCAACGTGACCGTGCGCGGCGCTTCTTGCTGCGGCTCCATCGGCCGCTGCCGCGGATTGGTCGGCGCGCGGTCGGCCACCTTGCCGTAGGTCTCCTCGGCGTCGGTCTTGACCTCGTCGGGCGTGACGTCGCCGGCGACGACGACGACGGCGTTATTCGGCGAATAGAAGCGCCGATAAAACGCCAGCGCATCATCGCGATCGAGCTTTTCAATCTCGTGTCGCCAGCCGATCACCGGACGGCCGTAGGGATGATTGAGATAGAGCGCGGCGTCCATTTGCTCGCTCAAGCGCGCGCCCGGATTGTTGGCCACCCGCATATTTTGCTCTTCGAGCACCACCTTGAGCTCAGGCTCGACCACCTCGTCGCTGAGCACCAGACCGGTCATGCGGTCGGCTTCGAACGCCATCATTTCCTTGAGGTGCGCGCGCGGCACGCGCTGATAGAAGCCGGTATAGTCGCTCCCAGTGAAAGCATTTTCCTGGCCGCCGATTTCGGCAACGTCCCGCGAGAAGGTGGCGCCGGGATTCTTCGCGGTGCCCTTGAACATCAGATGTTCGAGGAAGTGGGCAAGGCCGGATTTGCCCGGCGTCTCATCGGCGGCGCCGACTTTGTACCAGATCATATGGGTGACGACCGGCGCGCGATGATCGGGCACGACGACGACCTGCAACCCATTCGACAAGGTGAAACTCGTGACCTCGGGCCCGGTGGCGGCGCGCGCGGGACCCGTAAGGGTCAGCGCGGTGGCAAGCGCTACGAGCAGCAATGCTTTCGACAACACCCCACCTCCGCGAGCTCAGATCGCGCCCCTAACACAACTCGACTTTACGCTTTAGCTCGGAGCCGCCCGCCGCCCAGCCGGGTCCGCACGCTTCTCGGCCTGACCCCACGAGCAAGCTGGCCCCGACAGCCCGCTCGCCGCACTCAATTTTACCGCTGCGGCTCCATGCGTTCGCCGAGCGTCGGCGGCTTATAGATCTTTTTCTCCGGCACGATGCCGTAGGGCTGATCCGCCGACGGCGTCTGATAACCGGGCGGCGGATCAGTCAGGCTCACCCGCGGCGGTTCGCCGGTGAAGGTGCCGTAGTCTTCCTGCTTGAGCCAGTCGAAGCTGAAAATGCCCGGCTTCTTGGCGCCGAGCTCGGACGGTGAACTCTGATCGTTGGTGCCCGGCGGATTGACGGCGTTAAGCTCATTCGGACGCAGCGGGCGCGAGGAATCGGTGACATAGTCGGGGGCGGGCCGCACGCTGTCGTCGCTTTTTGCTGCGGCGCGAGCCCTGATTTCGGGGTCGACTGGCCAGTTCGGAGCCGGCGGCCCGTTGGACGATTGCGGCGGCGGCAAATCGCGCGTCGGCGGCACAACCAGCGGCGAACGTTCGCTATAATTGATGCCGTATTGTGGCGCGAACGGATCGTGCAGGCCGAGCGTGTTTAAAATCTTGTCGCCCAACGACTGCTGGGAAGACACGTCATCGTCACCCGCGCACGCCGCCGAAGCGGCGCAAGCGACCAGTGCCACCACGGCGCCGGAAAGCGCAATGTTGAAAATTTTCGCCCGGCGACTATGGCAGCCGTCAATTGCGCGGCCGGCGGCTTCATTCTGCGGCATGCCCTCACCCGACGTGCCCGGCGTTAGCCAACGTCCCATTTGCCGATGCCCCGCATCAGCAAAAACCGTGCCCGGCACTAGCTTTAACGACGCGATCAGGGCGCTTTTGCGGCGCCCTCACCCGGGAGGGTCTCATACAATAGTCCCACCACCCCGGCAACAATGGCCGCGTCGGCGAGGTTAAACACGTACCAGCGGAAGCTGAAGCCGGCTGTCTCGATGTGGAACAGTACAAAATCCATGACACCGGGCCAGTGCAGCCGGTCGATGGCATTCCCCACCGCACCCCCGATGATGAGGCCGAGCGCGACGGCGCTCAGGCGTGATGTCGAGCGCGCCAGCCACACCCACAGGAACACGATGGCGGCCATCTTGACGGCGAACAAGGACCACATGCCGACGGTACCCTGCTGCGGAAACAGGCCGTAGCTGATGCCGGTATTCCAGGTCAGCACCAGATTGATAGAGGGCATGACCGCGACCGAGCCGCGATCGGCGAGATCGAAGCCGTCCAATAGCCAGAACTTCAATGCCTGATCGGCGACGGCGGTGATTGCCACGATCGCCAGCCCGAAGGCGCTGAGGCGGCCCCAGACATATGATTTTGCTGGCTGACCTTGCGTCGCGTCCGTCATCAGACTTCCTTGCTGGCCCCTACTCGGCCGCCTTGCGCATGGTTTCCCATTCGCGCAGCGCCTGCGCGTCGCGCGGCGTCACATCGGGAAACTGCGGATCGAGGCCGACCGAAGGGGAGATTTTCCACGACCGCGCGCATTTTTTCCCCTGCGCCAATTCCGGAACGACGGCCACGCCGGGCACGTCCGGCAAGCGAAATGCTTCCGGCGGGCCTTCGCCCTCGACCAGCGCCGCGCCGGAGGTGATGCACAATTCGGCCAAATCGGCGTCGACCGCGGCCGCGAACAGATCGAGGTCGGCGATATAGACGAGCGGATGCGCCTCGAGCGACGAGCCGATGCGCTTGGCGGCGCGTTCAAGCTCCAGCGCGCCGGTGATGACGCGGCGCACGTTGCGCAGCTTGCGCCATTTCTCCGCAAGCGCCTCGTCGCGCCACGACGGCGGCACCTGCGGAAACGGCGCGAGATGCACCGACTGCGCATTCGGCTCGCGAGCCAGCCACGCTTCCTCGGCGGTGAAGCACAGCATCGGGGCGAGCCAACACACCGTGGCGCGGAACAATTGATCGAGCACGGTGAGGCAGGCCTTGCGCGTCGTCGAGGAATACGGATCGCAATAAAGTGCGTCCTTGCGGATATCGAAATAGAACGCCGAAAGATCGACCGTCATGAAGGCGCTCAGCGCGGCGAAGATGCGCTTGTAATCGAAGTCGGCATAGGCTTGGCGAACGAGCGGATCGAGTTCGGCAAGGCGATGCAACATCAGCCGCTCGAGTTCTGGCATTCTTTCGAACGCGACGCGGTCGGCGCTCTCATAATGCGCCAGATTGCCGAGCATCCAGCGCAGCGTGTTGCGCAGCTTGCGATAGGTATCGACCGTGGTTTTGAGGATCTCGGGCCCGATCCGCAGATCGTCGGCATAATCGGCCGCGCACACCCACATCCGCAAAATATCGGCGCCGGCCTGTTTGATCACGTCCTGCGGGGCGGTGACGTTGCCGAGCGATTTCGACATTTTGCGTCCGTCCTCGTCGAGCACGAAGCCGTGGGTCAGCACGATGTCGAACGGCGCGCGGCCGCGCGTGCCGCAGCTTTCCAACAGCGAAGACTGAAACCAGCCGCGATGCTGGTCGGAGCCTTCGAGATACATCACCGCCTCGTCGCCGCCGTCCGCCTTGCGCTTGATATGGGCGAGCGCGGGAAAGGCGCGTGGGTCTTCCAGCACGAAGGCGTGTGTCGAGCCGGAATCGAACCAGACGTCGAGAATGTCGTCGACTTTCTGCCAGCCTTCATTGGCGAGCTTGCCGAGAAAGCGCTCGCGCGCGCCCAGCGCATACCAGGCATCGGCGCCTTCGTCCTCGAAGGCCTCGATGATGCGAACGTTGACCTCGGGATCCTGCAAGATGTCGACCGAGCCGTCCGGATTCTCCTTGATGAACAGCGCAATGGGCACGCCCCAAGCGCGTTGCCGCGAGATCACCCAATCGGGCCGGCTCTCAATCATACCGGTGATGCGGTTCTCGCCGGCCGCCGGCACCCAGCGTGTCGTCTTGATGGCGGCGAGCGCGCGATGGCGCAGCGTGTCGTGGTGCCGGTCGATGTCCTTATCCATCGCAATGAACCATTGCGGCGTATTGCGGAATATCACCGGTTTCTTGGAGCGCCACGAATGCGGGTATTGATGCTTGAGGCGGGCGCGCGCGAGCAGCATTCCGGCGTCGATCAAAGCCTTGATCACCGCCTCGTTGGCGTCGCCCTTCTCGCCTTTTTCGGTGAGCACGCGTTTGCCGGAAAAGCCGGGCGCCTGATTGGTGAAACGGCCGTCGGCGTCGACGGTATAAGGGATGTTTGTATTGATGCCTTGTGCGGCGAGCTTTGCCGAGTTCGCCGTCCAAACATCGAAGTCTTCGCGTCCGTGTCCAGGGGCGGTATGGACAAAGCCGGTGCCGGTATCGTCGGTGACGTGATCACCCGCAAGCAGAGGCACTGGAAAGTCGTAACCACCGAAGGTCTTTAGCGGATGATCACACAATACCGAACTGAGATTTTCCGGACTGATCGAAGCAACCCTTGTGTAAGCCGTAACACGCGCCTGCCTAAACACATCGATTGCCAATTTGTCGGCCAATATGAAGCGATCGCCAACCATCGCCCAATTGTCGATTGGTGCGTCTCGAACTTCGTAGAGTCCATATTCTATTCTCGGCGAGAAACTGATCGCGCGGTTACCCGGGATCGTCCACGGTGTCGTGGTCCAGATCACGATCGACGTGCCTATAATTGGAGGCAAGTTTGGCCCCCAAGAAAAGCCGGTTCGCACCGGAAACTTCACCCACACCGTGTCGCTGACGTAATCCTCATACTCAACCTCGGCCTCGGCGAGCGCGGTCTTCTCCACCACCGACCACATCACCGGCTTTGAGCCGCGATAGAGCGCGCCGTTGGCGGTGAACTTCATCAGTTCGCGCGCGATTTGCGCCTCGGCGAAATAATCCATCGTGGTGTAGGGATGCGCCCAATCCCCGGTGACGCCGAGCCGGATGAATTCGGCGCGCTGCACCTCGATCCAATGCGCGGCGAAGGCCCGGCACTCGCGGCGGAATTCGACCAATGCGGCGGCGTTGGAGAAATCCGGCTTCGGCTTGCCCTTGGCGCGGTAATTCTCTTCCTCGATCTTCCACTCGATCGGCAGGCCGTGGCAGTCCCAACCGGGCACGTAATTCGAATCGTAGCCGAGCATCTGCTGGCTGCGCGTGACCACGTCCTTGAGGATCTTGTTGAGCGCGTGGCCGATATGGATGTTGCCATTGGCGTAAGGCGGCCCGTCATGGAGGACAAAGCGCGGCCGGCCTTTGGCCGCCGCGCGCAACGCCCCGTAAAGGTCGAGCTTCTGCCAGCGCGCCAAAATCTCCGGCTCCTTCTGCGGCAAGCCGGCGCGCATCGGGAAGTCGGTCTTGGGCAAAAACAGCGTTTCCGAGTAATCGCGCGCTTTACTGTCGGTCACTTGACTGTCAGCCAGTTGGGGGTCCGGATCGGGTTGGGCCTTCTAACAAGCCGGTTGCGCTGCGGAAAGGGTCCCCGGCCCGCATTGCGGCTGGCCTCGGGGAACGACCGCTCCTACCCGGCGTTGCCCCACAGATATGGGCGCGGAAGAGCTTAAAAGCCTTGGGGCATCGGAGGGTTTTGTGGACCATATCCGGGCCAAACGCGAAGTCCGCCATGCGCTGGTCATCAGTGATCCGCAGCCGGTCGATAGTGTCAGAAATATGTGGGCGTCGGCCGGCCAAGCCGCGGTTGTCGGCATCTTCCTGCTGTTGTTCGGCGCCTTCCTGTATATCGGCCGCGCCATCCTGTTGCCGGTGCTGGCCGCCGCGGTGATCTCGCTCACG
This sequence comes from uncultured Alphaproteobacteria bacterium, assembly GCA_963731805.1. Lineage (GTDB taxonomy): Bacteria > Pseudomonadota > Alphaproteobacteria > Rhizobiales > Xanthobacteraceae > BOG-931. The sequence goes on along the minus strand of CAVSWY010000009.1, from coordinate 316,114 downwards.
CTGGCGCCACTGGTCAAAGCGGCCAAGCGCTTCGGCATTTCGCCATGGCTGACGGCGCTGGTGATTCTCGTGTTTGGCCTGGGTGCGCTCAGCCTGTTGGCGACCGCGCTGGCGGGGCCGGTCAGCCAATGGATCGGCCGCGCGCCGGAGATCGGCGCCATCATCCAGCAAAAGCTCTCGGTGCTGGATCAGCCGCTGGCGGCGCTGCACGAGCTCGAGGGGTCGCTGTTCGGCGGCAGCAATACCGGGTTGGGCGTCAGTGCGCCCAGTGTGGTGCTGCCGGTGGTTGCCTTCCTGACGCCCGCCGCGGGCGAGCTGCTGCTGTTCTTCGTGACGCTTTATTTCTTTCTTGTCGGCCAGATCGAGCTGCGCAATCAGGCCGTTACCATGTTCGCCAACCGCGATTCGAAGCTGCGGTTTTTGAAGATCATGCACGACATCGAGCGCAATCTCGCCGGCTATCTCACGGTGGTGACGATCATCAATGCCGCGGTCGGCATCATTGTCGCCGTCGGCGCTTGGCTCGTCGGCTTGCCCAGCCCGGCGATTTTCGGATTACTGGCGGCTTTGTTGAATTACGTGCCCTATATCGGGCCGGCGGTCATGGTCGTCGCCCTGTTCGGCGTCGGCTTGGTGACGTTTCCCTCGCTCAGCCATGCCTTCATCGCGCCGCTCGGACTAATTGCCGTCACCACCACCGAAGGACACTTCGTCACCCCGACCATTATCGGGCGGCGGCTGACGCTGAATCCGCTTCTGGTGTTCTTGGCCTTGGCCTTTTGGACCTGGATGTGGGGCCCGTTCGGCGCTGTGCTCGCGGTACCGTTTTCGATCGTTGGGCTCGTGGTTTTCAATCATTTGGTACCGACCGAGGAAGTCAAACTTCCTGACTGAATTGGGCTTTTTCGCCTTTGATATTTATCAATGGAACTTATCGCGAAGCTGGGTGATTATCCGGGCAATCCGACATTCTTATATCATGGAGTAACGGCATGAGCAGCGCCTCGACGGTTTCCTCCAACTTGCGCGAGAGCGCGAGCGATGCCCGCGACGGCGTGCGCGAACTCGGTAAAGCTGCCGCCGACGCTTCGCCCGACATCCAGAAGGATTTGCAGGCTTTGCGCGACGATTTCGCCCGGCTTGCGGAACAGGTCAGCGGCATCCTGACCGACAAGGGCAACGCGGCCTGGCAGCGCGCCAAATCGAGCGTCGACGATGTCGTTTCGGACGCCCAGGATCGCAGCCGCGAGGCGGTCGACGCTATGCGCGAGGTTTCCGACAATTTCGTCGAAGCGATCGACGAGTTGATCAAGACCCGCCCCTATGCCACGCTCGCGATCGTCGCCGGTCTCGGCTTCTTGTTCGGCGCGACGTGGCGCAGATAAGTCGGCGCAGACGAGTTGGCACAGAAAGAAAGCCGGCGCGCAAAAACATGATGCGTTGAGCGGGGCATCCGATGTTTAAGACTTTGACGCGCGAGATCACGCTGGCGATCCAAGCCAAGAACGGCGCCAGCGTCGCGGTCATGGTTTGGCTCGCCATCATGGCGGTGGCGCTGCTCACCGCCTTCGTATTCCTCTGCGTCAGCGGCTACGATTGGTTCGCCGTCACGTTCGGCAGTGTTTTTGCCGGCCTGATTATGACTGGCATATTCGTCGTGATCGCGCTGGTCGCCGCGGTGATCAGCGCGCTGATCCGCCGCCGCGTCCGCGAGCGCGCCATTCTCGCCCGCGCCGCGAAGGCGCACTCGCCGTCCTGGCTGCTCGATCCGAAGGTGCTTGGCGTCGCCGTCGAAGCCGGCCGCACCATCGGCTGGCAGCGCTTGGTGCCGATCGCACTGCTCGGTATCGTCGCGGCGCAATGGGCCCGCGACTATCGCGATCGCGACCGGCAGCAGGATTAAATCGGCGGAAACACATCCCCGGCGCGGCCCAAAACTTCGCGCGCGAGCCGCGTATCCTCCTGCATTTGCCGGATCAGCTCCTTCGCCGAGGCGAACACGGCCTCGTCGCGTAGGAACCCGATAAAAGCGACATCCATGGCTGCGCCGTAAAGGTCGCCGGAAAAATCGAACAGGAAAATTTCGAGGAGCGTCTTGCCGGTATCGAACATCGGACGCCGGCCGAAGCTTGCCACGCCGTCATGGCGGCGGCCGCCAACGGCAGCGCGAACCGCATAGATGCCGTGGCGCAGCCCGCACGACGGGTCGGGTATGAGATTTGCGGTCGGGAAGCCGAGCTCACGGCCCCGCTTGTCACCGTGAATCACCGTGCCGGAGAGAAACCAGGGATAACCCAGTAAGTCCGCGGCCGCGTCGAGTCGTCCGGCGGTCAGCGCCTCGCGGATCGGCTGCGAGGAGACCGGGCGCCCACGATCCAGTAGTGGCGGCACAATGTCGACGGCAAAGCCGTGCCGTTTGCCTTCCGCGGCGAGAAAGTCCGGCGAGCCCGCCCGGTTGACGCCGAAATGAAAGTTGAACCCGATCGCCGCTCCGCCCACGGCGAAGCGCTCGACCAGGATACGCTTGACGAAATCTTCCGCGGACAGACTTGCCAGCGCATCGTCGAACGTGAGCACGATGGCGCCGTCGAGCCCCGTGGCGGCGAGGAGCCGCAATTTTGTCGGCGCATCGGTCAGCCGGAACAGCGGCTCGCCGGGATGGAAAAAGGACCTCGGGTGCGGCTCAAACGTCAGCGCCGCCGCCGGCCGGCCGAGCGCGGCCGCCCGCTGCTGCGCCGCGGCGATCACCGCCTTATGGCCGCGATGCACGCCGTCGAAATTGCCGATGACGACGACCGCCCCACTCAGCGCCTCAGCTGGCGTAGTGGCGGACGCGGAAGCGCGCACGACGCGGAAATTCTTCGTCGGCATCAGGGCTGCGGTGGTTAACGACCGGTTTACGGGACGATCCCGAAGTGGTGCCGTCGCATGGCCTGCAAAGTCAAGGGACCGCCGCAATGGGCTTTGTCGAGCCGTGTCGGCCACAGCGGTTAACCCCGCGTTCAAACACGCCATGTAATTTTGCCGTCCGTAAGAGATGATCGGGGCTGGAATGCGCCCCGACGCCTCGTCAGCAGACACGGTCGGTCGCCGGTCGAAGGCTTGGGAGCGGAGCCATGGCGCTCGATCCGAAAATGTCGGTGCTCGTGGTCGACGACTACAGCACCATGGTGCGCATCATCCGCAATCTTCTGCGTCAGATCGGCTTCGAGGACATCGACGACGCCGCCGACGGCGGCGCCGCGCTGGAGAAGATGACCGCCAAGCGCTACGGCCTCGTCATCTCGGATTGGAATATGGAGCCGATGACCGGCTACGATCTGTTGCGGCGCGTGCGCGCCAATCCGCAGATCGAGACGACGCCGTTCATCATGGTGACGGCGGAATCCAAAACCGAGAACGTCATCGCAGCGAAGAAGGCCGGCGTGAACAATTACATCGTCAAGCCGTTCAACGCCCAGACCCTCAAGGCCAAGATCGAAGCGGTATTCGCCGACAAACCCGAAATCGCCACGGTGGTCGAGCAGACCAATGCTGCCACCTTCGTCGGTTCCCGGCTGCAGCGCAGCCCGGTGTGATACGCCGAACCTCCGGCGCGTAACCCTACCAGACGAGACCCCGCATCAGCGCCTTCGGCGCGACGCCGGCGGTTTTGAATATCGCGTTAAGCGCCGCCAGATCCGGCGCGTCACGCGAGCCGTATTGCTCGGCATGGATGCCCGAAGTCACGAACATGTAATCGAGCCCGAAGGCTGCGGCGCCTCTGAGGTCGGTCCGGACCGAATTGCCGATGGCAAGCACGCGGCGGCGCGACGGCGCCGTATCGCCGCGCAACATCGCCGCCTTGGCCAACGCGGCGTCATAGATTGGCGCGTGCGGCTTGCCGCAATAAAGCACCTCGCCGCCTTGCGCCGCATAGGCGTCCGCCAAGGCTCCGGCGCAATAGACCAACGCATCGCCACGCTCGACGACAATGTCGGGATTGGCGCAAACCATGAACAGCGAACGCGCCCGCATCGCCGCCAGCATGTCGCGATAGCTGTCCGGCGTTTCCGTCGTGTCGTCGAACAGGCCGGAGCAAACCACGTAATCGGCGCGTTCGAGGTCGGCGAATTTCACGTTTAGCCCGGCGAAAATCGACAGGTCGCGTTCGGGGCCCAAATGAAAAACCGCCTGGTTGAGCCGCGAAGCGACAATGCCGCGGGTGACGTCGCCGGAACTCGTGATCGCGTCATACGTGTCGCGCGACACGCCGAGCCGGTCGAGAATACGCGCCACCGCCTCGCCCGAGCGCGGCGCATTGGTGATCAGGATCGCGGTGCCGCCGCCTTTGCGGAAACGCATCAGCGCATCACAAGCGGCCGGGAACGCGGCGAGCCCGTTATGGATGACGCCCCAGACATCGCAGAACAGCACGTCATAGTCGCGTGCCAGCGGCTCAAATCGTTCGATGAAAGGGGCCAATGCCGACGCTCGGAATACTGTTAGGCTCAGCCGCGCCGCATCCCGGCGCGCGCCAATTGGGCGAGATTGCCGCCAGGTCCGGCGGTGTCACTCAAGACCTGCGTTGCCAGGGCGGTTTCCCTGGGCTCTCCAGCGCCGCTTTGCAGGGCTTCGGCGCGCACCGGACGCGGCGGCGAGAACAAAAAGCCCTGGCCGAAGCGAACGTCATAGTCGAGCAGATCGACGACCGTACTCTCATTCTCGATATGCTCGGCGATGAGATCGATACCGAAGCGGCCGAGCAGATCCGAGAAGTCGGCCGGATGAATATCGGTCGAGACAACGCCGATTCGATTGAACAAGAGCGTCGCCGGCGCCTTGACGAAGCGAAAGCCGCGCTCGTTCAATTCGCGCGCGTCGACGCGTAGATCGGTGAGGTTGTCGATCGAGAAGCGGAATCCGCGCTCGGCCAAAGCGGCAAGGCTCTCATGCTCGATCGGCCCCATAGCGCGCACCGCGCTTTGGGTGAATTCGAACACCAACGACGGCGCGATGGCGCGATTCGCCTCCATGAATTCGAGGAATTTCGGAAACCCGGCATCGGTGAGCGTCGCGCCTGCCACGTTGCAGAACAAGCCGATATCGCGGTTTTTCAGGAGGAGCCGCCGCACCACCTGCACGCTACGCAACGCCGACAGATGATCGAGCCTCGGCATCAGCGCGCCGGCTTCGGCATAGGGCAGAAAATCGGCCGCCGCGACCAGTTCGCCGTTCTCGACGCGCAGCCGCGACAACGCCTCATAATAGCGCACCTTGCGCTGCGGCAGCGTCACCACGGGTTGCAGGAAGAGATCGATCTTGCTGGCGTCGATGGCTCTTGCGATCGCCGCGATAATGCCGTCGCGGTCCAGTCCGGCAAAACCGGCGATTTTGCGTTCGGCCGGCCCGATTGGAGCGGCGGCCGGCGTCGCCGGCGGCGGTTCCGCAACGACCACCATGGCTGGCGCTGCAACCGTGGCCGGTGCGGCAATGGCAGAGTCCGGCGCCACAGTCGCTGCACCGTTCATGGCGGGCGGCGTTTCGACAATCGGCGTTGCGATCCGCTCACGCACGGCGGCAAGCGCGGCGTCATGCGCCGCCACCGAGTTGGCCAATTGCTTGACCAGCGTGGACAATTCCTCGATTTCGGCAGCAAGCGGCTGGGCCGTCGCCAGCGCCCGGTCGATCACAGTATCGACTTTGCCTTCCATGGCGCTGAGCCGGCGGCCAAACTCGGCCATTTGCCGGGCGAGATCGCCGGAGCCGCGCGCCAGATTGGCGATCTGGTTGCTCGCTTCCAGGCGATCATGCTTGCGCGCCGCAATCGCATTGTAGACCGCGAGCGCGGTGAGCGTGCCGAGCGCCACCAGCGCCGATTCGGCTCCGGTGAAGCCGAAGCGCAGATAGACCACGACGCCGATCGAACCGGCGATGAGCACCATGCAGGCCGCAATGAAAATGGCGCTGATACGCACCATGCCGCTACTCCCTATTGCCCCGGAGCGATTCGCGCCTGAGGCCTAGGAGTGTCCACAAGCGCCGGATTGCCGCAAGTACGCCGCTAGACATGGCTAAGGCTTTGCCCTGGTTTTATAAAGTTAAAACTGATGCATGGTCGATGAGATGCTGGATGCTGCCCCCGCGCCGGCGCCGCTTGCGGCGTCCGCCGTTGCACCAAAACCCGGAATGATCGGCTTTATCGAACGCCGGCCGCAGGCCGCCTTCGGCTGGTTTCTGGCGCTGCATTTCGCGGTTTGGACCGCGCTGCCGAGCCTTCTTTACGCCAACCTGCCGCTCGATCTCATCGAGGCCCTGACCTATGGCCGCGAATGGCCGCTCGGCTCGGACAAGCTGCCGCCCCTGCCGTGGTGGCTCGTCGAAATCCTGTACCGCAGCTTTGGCGTCGATGCGGCATATTACGCCCTGGCGCAGGCCGCCGTCGTCATCGCCTTTGTTCTGGTCTTTGCCACGGCGCGGCCACTGGTCGGCGCCGCCGGCGCGCTGATTGCCGTGCTGATCGTCGACGGCATGCACTATTTCCAGTACACGGCGGTGAAATTCAATCACGACGTCATCCAATTGCCGTTCTGGGCGCTGGCCGGCTACACCTTCCATGCCGCGCTCAAGCGCGGTCATCTGAGCCATTGGGCGCTGCTCGGCGTCGCTTTCGGCGGCGCGCTATGGGCTAAATATTTCGTCATCGTGCTGGCGGCGCCATATGCACTGTTCCTCATTTTCGACAGGCAGGGGCGGCGCGCTTGGGCGACGCCCGGTCCGTGGCTCGCGCTCGCTATCGCGCTGTTGATCGCGCTGCCGCATCTGATCTGGCTGTTTCACACCGATTTTCTGCCATTTGCTTATGCCGAGCACCGCGCCGCCCCGGTGCGTGGCTGGTTCGACCACATTCTTCATCCGGCAGTCTTCACTGCTAGCCAAATCTTCTTCCTGCTGCCGTCGCTCTTTATCGCCGCGGCGCTGCTCTGGCCACGGCAGAAAGCGCATGGCGAGATTGCCGCCGATGCCTTCGATCGTCGCATCGTGACGCTGTTGGCCTTCGGTCCCGGCGCCACGACGATCGCGCTCGCCGTCGCGAGCGGCCGCGGCGCTGTCGCCATGTGGGGCTATCCGCTGTGGCTTTTTGTCGGGCTCTGGATCGTGATGACGGTTCGCCCCATGCTCGATCGCGACCGCATCGGACGCGTCGTCGCAGCATGGGCCGCAGTCGCCGCGGTCCTGATCGTGGCCTTCGTCGTCAACTACACGGCGTTGCCGCTGGTCGATCACCGCTATCGCGCCGAGTTTTATCCGGGCGACGCGCTCGGTACGACATTGACACAGCGCTTTCACGCCGCGACTGGCAAGCCCTTGCGCTACGTCATCGGCTCGATGTGGGACGGCGGCAATCTCGCGCATTATTCGCCGGACCAACCGCATGTCCTGATCGACGGAGAGCCTGCGCGCACGCCGTGGATCGATCTGGACGATTTGCGGAAAAAGGGTGCCGTCGTGGTGTGGACGCAAAGCGATCCCAAGGTGCTGCCGGCGCCGTTAGCCGCGATCGCGCCCGATGCCGAAGTCGGCGCGCCGTTCGACCTGCCGATGCGCCGAGGCTATGGCGCGGTCCATGTCGGCTGGGCGATTTTGCGGCCGCAACCGCACTGACCCGGAGGCCGCCATGCGCGGACCGTGGACTGCCGTGTATGCGCTTTTTACTGTTGTTGTCAGCGTCGTTCTTATTTCCACCACCGCTGACACTGCCGCGCAATCGCGCGTCAACGTACCAGCGCCGAGCGCGGTAAAGCCGATCGTTCCTGTACCGCCGAACAATCAGGGATATCCGGGAACCCTGTCCATTCGACCGCCTGGCTCAATCCGTTGCCGGCGAACTTGCGTCGAATTCAGTCGCGGCGCCGCGACGCATCCGGCCGTGTGCCGGCAATGGCGCGTGATTTGCTAATCGATCTTGCAGTCGTCACCGCAAGTTCGACATCAAGCGGCCGGCATGACGGCGTGCGACGCCGTCTCCCGGACCTGCCAAAAGCGAAGAATTCGCTGGGCGATATTCGTCGAAAGCTTGAGATAATCGATGTGAGCTTGGTCGAGATCCTTGGCAGTCGTCTTGCGGCCGACGGTGCGACAGGTCAGGATGAGGCGAGCCGTCGGCCATTCCAATTCCGAGGCCTTGCAAGGCACGAGGAACGCCTCGATATGCTCGCTCTGCAAAAGCTTTTCCATTAGTTGCAACGGCGCCCCGCTCAGCACCGACAGCGCCGCCACTATTTCGGCATAGCAGCCGGATTTCGCAAATTGGAAGAACGCCGCATCGTTGAGCTTGCCTCGGGCCCGCATCGTAAGCACGCGATCGCGCGCCTCCATGTAGTCGCGGTCGTGCAATTTACGGGCGTCATGATCGGCGTCTGCCGATATGGCGGTGAGAATATTTTGAATATGGCCGCGGCTGTTCGGACCCGAGGCGGCGAGAAGACGCAACCGCACGGCCTCGGTGGCGCGCAACAGCAGTTCCCGAAAGAGGCGCAACGGAATATCGAACCGAAATCCGACCTTTTCCGCCAGTTGTTCGTCCTTTTCGGCATTTTTCACGAGCGCCGCAAAACCATCCTCGGAAAAGCTCGCCTCCGGGTTCTCCGCAAGCTTGTGAAAAACGCGATCGTCGCCCCGCCGCAGCAGCACATCCGTGACCGGCGCCGCAATGCGTGGACGCGTCGAAATTGCCAGCAAATGCGCCTGTGACTTTGTATTGGCGATTTCGATAAGATCCTGATCGCTCAACCGGAGTGATTGCGACAGGACCGGCTCCGCAACGTCAATGTCATCGTCGCCGGCGAGGCGCCGCACAACATGTAGTGGCGCATTATTGATCGGCGCCAAGCGCCGGCTGAGTTCCGCCAGCGCTCTGGCCTCGATCCTTTCGATCAGCCGTCCGATGACGCCATCGAAAACTTCGATTTGGTGTTCGTTGAAGCGATCGGCGCCGGCAACAAAAAGATCGGTAATGCGTCTAAGTGTCTCGACCCGCTTGTCTTTGGAACCGCCTTTTATTGCATCGTCCAACTCGGCGATAAGCGACTGACCCACGGACATATCTGGCAATCCAAGCGCCGCGATTGGCCGCCTGCGGCAATATTGCGGGAGACATTTTCACCGATAACCAGCAAATGACGCGTTACAAAAATTCAAACAAGTTGCAAAATAAAGCCTTTTTTGCTGCATGATGCACATCAATTAACTGCGTCAATCACTCGTTTCACTTTATCGAAAATCTCGCCGATCTGCGCCTCGCTGACGATCAGCGGCGGGGAGAGCGCGATGGTATCGCCGGTGACGCGGATCAAGAGCCTTTCCTCGGCAAAGGCGTGCGTCATCGCTTCGTAGGCGCGCAGACCCGGGCTGCCCTGCCGAGGGGCAAGATCGATGGCCGCGGTGAGACCCACGGTGCGGATATCGAGCACGCCGTGCAAGCCTTGGAGCGCCATCGCCGCGTCGGCGAAAGCCGGCTCCAGGTCGCGGGCACGTTCAAACAGCCTTTCATCGCGATAGAGATCGAGCGCAGCAAGGCCGGCGGCGCAGGCGAGCGGGTGCGCCGAATAGGTGTAGCCGTGAAACAGCTCGATGACGTGCTCCGGCCCATGCATGAAGGCCGTGTAAACACTGTCGCGCGCAATCACGCCGGCCATCGGCACCGCGCCCGAAGTAACGCCCTTGGCGAACACGATCATGTCGGGAGTCACCCCATAGCGCTCGGCGGCGAAGGCATAGCCGAGCCGGCCGAAACCGGTGATGACTTCGTCGAAGATCAAGAGAATGCCGTAGCGGTCGCAGATCGCGCGCAGCTTTTGCAGATAGCCCTTGGGCGGCGGCAGCACGCCGGTCGAGCCGGCCATCGGCTCGACGATCACAGCGGCGATGGTGGACGCATCATGCAGCGCGACGATGCGTTCGAGCTCGTCGGCAAGATGCGCGCCCCACCCCGGTTCGCCCTTGGTGAAGGCCTGGTGCTCACGGCTATAGGTCGACGGCAGATGATCGACACCGGTGAGCAGCGTGCCGAACATTCTGCGGTTGGTGACAATGCCACCGACCGATATGCCGCCAAAACCGGTACCGTGATAGCCGCGCTCGCGGCCGATGAGCCGGGTGCGCGCCCCTTCGCCGCGCACGTTATGATAAGCCAGCGCAATCTTGAGCGCGGTGTCGACCGCCTCGGAGCCCGAGTTGCAGAAAAACACCCGATTGAGATCGCCGGGCGCCAGAGCCGCGATCCGGCTTGCCAGCTCGAACGCCTTAGGATGGGCGAACTGGAACGCTGGCGAATAATCGAGTTCCGCGGCCTGGCGTTGTATCGCCGCGACGATGGGATCGCGACAATGCCCGGCATTGCTGCACCACAAGCCGGCGGTACCGTCGAGCACGGCGCGGCCGTCGGGGGTGAAATAGTGCATGTCCTTGGCGCGCGCGATCAGCCGCGGCGTCCGCTTGAACGCACGGTTCGGCGTGAACGGCAGCCAATAGGATTCGAGATCGTTGGGTATCGGAGCTGTTGCCGGCATGTTTTATCCCGGCCTAGCCGGGCCTCCTCATACGTCAGCCTATCGCTTGCCGCTCAATGGCGCGACTGCTACCACCGCGCCACCTGCAAAGGGTACGGTGCATGGTCGACAAATCGGAAAAATCCAACAAGCTCAAGGCGCGGCTGCCGCGCGGGCTTGCCGATCAGACGCCCGGCGAGATCGCCGCGACGCGGGCGATGATCGAAAAGATCCGCGCGGTCTACGAGCTCTATGGCTTCGAGGCGGTGGAGACGCCGGCCATCGAATATACCGACGCGCTCGGCAAGTTCCTGCCCGACCAGGACCGGCCGAACGAGGGTGTGTTCTCATTTCTCGACGACGACGAGCAATGGCTGTCGATGCGCTACGATCTGACCGCGCCGCTCGCCCGCTATGTCGCGGAAAATTTCGACACGCTGCCGAAACCGTACCGCAGTTACCGTGTCGGCCAGGTGTTCCGCAACGAAAAGCCGGGCCCCGGCCGCTTCCGCCAGTTCATGCAGTTCGACGCCGACACGGTGGGCTCCTCCTCGCCCGCCGCCGATGCCGAGCTGTTGATGATGGCCGCCGACACGATGGAGGCGCTCGGCATTCCGCGTGGCAGCTATGTGGTGAAAGTGAATAATCGCAAAGTGCTGGATGGCGTTCTCGAATCGATCGGGCTCAGCGGCGAAGCCAATGCCGGAAAGCGCCTGACCGTGCTGCGTGCGGTCGACAAATACGATCGACTGGAGCGCCACGGCGTCGCGGCGCTGCTCGGCGAGGGCCGCAAGGATGATAGCGGCGACTTCACCAGGGGCGCCGGCCTGAACCCAAAACAGACCGAGACCGTCCTCAATTACATCGAATTTCAACTGGACGAACGGAGCGGCGATCTCGAAGGCGCGCTGGAGGATTGGGATCGTTTGATCGGATTAAGCTCGACCGGCAAAGCCGGCATTCAGGAGCTAAAGCAGATCGGCGCTTTGGTCCGCGCCGGCGGCTATGGACCCAATCGCATTGCTTTCGAATCCAGCGTCGTACGCGGCCTTGAATATTACACTGGCCCGGTCTTCGAGGTGGATTTGACCTTTGCGACCAACGGCAAGGATGGCTCGCCGCGCTTTGGTTCGGTCGGCGGTGGCGGCCGTTACGACGGGCTCGTCTCCCGCTTTCGCAGTGAGCCGGTACCGGCGACCGGTTTTTCCATCGGCGTGTCGCGGCTCCTTGCCGCGCTCGAATATCTCGGCAAGGTCGATCTGAAAACGGAACGCGGTCCGGTTGTCGTCACCGTGTTCGATCGCGACCGCATTGCCGATTATCAGGGGATGGTTGCACAACTGCGCAATGCCGGCATCCGCACCGAGCTCTATCTCGGTTCCGGCAAGTTCGGCCCGCAGATGAAATATGCCGACCGGCGCAACGCGCCGTGCGTCGTCATCCAGGGTTCCGACGAGAAGGCCAAGGGCGAAGTCACGATCAAGGATTTGATTGTCGGCGCCGAGCTCGCCAAGCTGGAAAAGGGCCGCGAGGAGCACCTGCAAAAACAGGTGCAGGCGCAGCGCGCTGTGCCGGAAGACAAGCTCGTCGAGGCGGTGCGCGAGGTGCTGGCCCGGCACGGCCTAGCGCCGCGCTGACCCTAGTGATCGCGATAAATCTTTCCAGCTTCGAGTTTCTCGGAACCCTCGGCCTTCATCGCCCATAAGATGGCCGCCATGACTCCCTTGCATCGCGGTAACAGAAAAAAAGTCAGGCCGAGGATCAGCGGCAAATAGATTGTGAACGCCAGCGCCAGCGGCAGCTGGAAATTCATCTCGCAGATGAGGATGATCGGCACAGTAATGTGACCGACGACAAGGATCGTCAGCCAGGGCGCGGCGTCGTCGGTGCGGTAATGCCCGAAAGGTTCGCCGCAGACCGAGCAACGATCGACCATCTTGAGGTAGCGGTGCAACAGCCTGCCTTGCCCGCAGCGCGGACATCGCCCAAGCGCACCGCGACAGATTGCCGTCAACGTCGACGGACGCATCGCGTGGGTTTCGGCCATGGGCATTTTGTCTTCTAGCATCGCGCAACTGGGTTTCATAGCGCAGTTACAAGATCGCACGACATTAGCCGACGCATAGCTCATTGCGGCGATGTGCGAAACTCTCGCCCGCGGACCTTAAGCATTCGGCTGTAACGCGGGATCGTCGTCGCTCTATGTGAGATTGCGTATTTCTCGAATCGCCTACGGCTGCAGGAACGGAATCGAATAGACCGTCTTGCCTGCCGAATTGCGCACGATCATCATCAATGATGGGTCGCGGTAACCGCCGGCTTCCGTCAGCTCGCGGATGATACGGCGGGCATAGGCAAGAGCCGCCTCGTCGTTCGGCATCAGCGTGGCGCCCCGGTCGTCGTGTTCTTCGCGATAGCCTTGAACGTCGAAATAATACGGAAACACGTAGTCCTCCCCGGCAGGCTTTTGTCGTGGCAGATCAACGCGCCTACCCCTTAGGCGGTTCCGAAATTGGCCTGGTCTTTGGGCTGGTTGCGGAATTTATTTGCCGCTAAAGTGTTAATCGACTGGCATCCGGATTGGGGATCGGCAGTGGGCAGACGTTCTCGCAGGCAGTCTTGGCAACGCCGCATTATCGCTTTGGCGGCCGCCTACGTGGTCGCGCTCTCAAGTCTGCTGGCTAGCTTCGGCGCCGCCCGCGCCGCTGCCGAGACGACGACCAATCCGTTCGGAACGATCTGTCACCATGACTCGGCGGACCAATCCACGCCGAACAATGATGGCGGCAACAGCAAAATCTGCATCGATTGCTGCTGCGTCGGCTGTCTTATGCCGATGGCCGCACTGCCGCCGCCGCCGGCACTTGCGGCGCCGGCCTTGGTCGCCGTCGCTTACCGTCTCGCGCCGCTTGCGATAACTCCGCTCCCCGGCGCGCGCGCGGCGAAATCTCACCGCTCCCGAGCACCTCCATCCGGCGCGTGACCTACGGCCGCCCGCGTCGCGGCGGCCGCAGTGAATTCCGTGCTGCAATGGAGACCGACCATGCCTCGCTATCGCTGGTGTTCGCGCGCATGCGCGCTGGCGCTACTGTTCGTTTGCCTGCCCGGCTCGGCGGCGCTTGCCCACTGCTTCGTCGGGGCCCGATTCTTTCCCGCAACGCTTGCCATCGACGACCCGTGCGTTGCCGACGAGCTGTCGCTGCCGACGGTGGACTGGTTTAAGAATGGGGCCATTCCATCGGCGAGCGAGTGGGACGTTTCGGCAGAGATCTCGAAACGCATCACCGAGGATCTGGGCATTTCAATCGGCGACATCTGGTCCCAGATGACCCCGCCGGGCGGACCCAAAATGGCCGGGTTCGGCGATCTCGAAACCACCCTGCAATACCAGCTCCTTAAAAACGATGACGATGAACTGGCGATGCTGCTCGGGCTGATCGCCGACTGGGGCGGCACCGGCGCGATCAATTCAGGAATCGGAACGTCCTACAGTCTCCTCACGCCGACCTATTATTTCGGCAAAGGGTTTGGCGACCTGCCTGACGACGCCGGCTGGCTGCGCGCTTTCGCCGTCACCGGTCAGGTCGGTTATCAGTTTCCGACCACATCCTATGAGGTCGCGCAGAACCTCTACATCCCTCAAAACCTGGTCTACGGCTTTTCGTTGCAATACAGCATGCCGTATTTGAAATCGGAGATTCAAGATTATCAACTCCCCGATTTCATCAATCATCTGATTCCGATTGTCGAAGCGCAGTTCTCGACTCCGGTTGCCAACAATTACGGCAACAGCTCCGCCACGATCGGCACGGTCAACCCGGGTGCGATCTGGGTCGGCAGCTATTTTCAGGTCGGCCTCGAAGCTCAGATACCGGTCAACCGCGCCAGCGGCACCGGCGTCGGCTTCCTCGGCCAGCTGCATCTTTATCTCGACGACATGTTCCCCAACACGATCGGTCAGCCGCTCCTGGGCGGCACCGGCGCCGCGCCCCGCAAGCTCAGCTTCTAAGGTGAAACACCATGCGAACCCTCCTCACGATGACGACCGTATTGTTCTTGTCGCTCGCCGCCATAGCATCCGTTCCCACCGGCGCCGAGGCCCACGCCTTCCTCGATCACGCGAGCCCGCTGGTCGGCAGCACGGTGCCAACCGCGCCGCACGAACTTTCGCTGTCCTTCACGCAAAATCTCGAGCCATCCTTCAGCACGGTCGAAGTGACCGGACCGAACGGCGCTCGCGTCGATCAAGGCAAGCCGCAGATCAGCGGCAACACCATGCGCGTCGGGCTTAAAGCCTCGGGCCCCGGCGCCTATCACGTGCATTGGCACGCGCTCTCCGTCGACACCCACACCACGCAAGGTAGCTTCACCTTCCACGTCGGCCAATAATCCGGCCAGCGAACCATAACGTGGACGACCCGTTATTTTATGTGCGCGCACTGCACTTCGCCGCCACCGTCTCGGTGGCGGGCGTGGTGTTCTTTATCGTTGGCATCAGCGAGCCGGCCTTGCGCGGTGCGAGGGACTACGCGGGCGGCGTCTTTGCCGTTCGCAACCGCCTCGCTTGGATCGCCTGGATTAGTCTCACTGTTGCCTTGCTGTCGGGCGTGCCGTGGCTGGTACTCACCGCGAAATCGATGAGCGGCCAGCCGCTCGGGGCACTTTCGCACGGCGTGCTGTGGACCGTGCTGTCGCAAACCGACTTCGGCAACAATTGGCTGCTGCGGTTTGCGATGGCATGCCTGCTCGGCGGCCTGTTCGTGCACTTCCTCGCGGCCAAGGGCGTCGCCTCGCTATGGCTGAAAGCGGTTACAGTGCTGTTGGCCGCGGCGTTCGTCGGCACCTTGGCCTTTGCCGGCCACGCGATTGGCGGCGAAGGAATTGAGGGCGTTGTTCATCCGGCCGCGGACGCGTTGCACCTGATTGCCGCGGCGGCCTGGGTGGGAGCGCTCGTTCCTCTGGCGCTGCTGCTGACAATGACTGGGGAGGATGCCGGCTCGCTCGCGATCGCGCGCACCGCGACGCTGCGCTTTTCGACGCTCGGCATCGTTTGCGTTGCCACTCTCCTTCTCACCGGCGTGGTCAATAGTTGGTATCTGGTGGGCAACGTTTCAGCGCTCACCGGAACCGGTTACGGGCAACTGCTGCTGTGCAAGCTGGCGCTGTTCGCCGTCATGGTCGGGATCGCGGCGGTGAATTGGTCGCAGTTGACGCCGAGGCTGGTGCAGAACGCAGACGTTGCCATTGCGCAGCGCGCGCGGCGCCAATTGCGCCGCAACGCCGCGATCGAAGCCACGCTGGGTATGGCTATCATCGCCATTGTGGCCGTGCTGGGCACGCTGCCGCCGGCCAGCCACGCCCATCACGAGGCTTCTGGCGCCATTCCGGCGGATGCTTCTTTCCAGCACATCCACACCGAAAATGGCATGGCGGACGTGACGATCGAGCCTGGCCGGGTCGGCGTCGCGAGCGCCACCATCCGGCTATGGGACGCGGACGAAAACGCGCTTGATGCGCAGCAGCTGACGCTGACTCTCGCCCCGCCGACGCCAGGCGGCAAGCCAATCACGCGGCCTGCTTTGCAGGAGGACGACGGGCAATGGCACGTCGATGGCATCGCGCTTTCGCAGCCCGGCAATTGGATGATCACGATCGATGCCGTGCTTGGTCCCGGCAAGCGTCTCACGCTTGCCGCCCCGATTGTGATCGACGCCAAGTAAAGCGCACGCCCAAGCCTCGGCGCATCCGCCAGGATCCCGCGCCACGTCAAGACGTCGGCGTCAATCCCGCAAGACTCCTGAGCTTGGCGAGCGCCGAAGCATCGTCCTCCTGATACGGGATGACGGTCACGAAATAATCGTCCGCTCCCATCAGATAGATGATGGCGGAATGATCCATGGTGTAGCTGCCGTCATCGGTCGGGACTTTCTTGTAATAAACGCGATACTCCTTGGCGATCTGGGCGATCTGCGCCGGTGTGCCGGTGTAGCCGCGGATGTGCTTGTCGAACGACGAAAGATAGGCATGCATCGACTGCACCGTGTCCCGCTCCGGATCGACGGTGACGAACACGTAATTGAGCTTATCGGCGTCGGGCCCAAGTTTTTTGATCCAGCGCGACAAATCAAAGAGCGTGGTCGGACAGACGTCCGGGCAGTAGGTGTAGCCGAAATACATCGCATACGGCTTGCCGGCGAGCGTCTTCTCCGTCACCACCGCCCCGGTGTCGTCGGTCAGCGTGAACGGTCCGCCGATCGGCGCCACGGCCACACCGTGACCCGCCCCGCCGAACGATATGGCGTAGACGATGCACAGCGCGGCCACGGCAAAACCGACAAGCCCGCCGATGGCCGTTATGATCCAATGGCGGGCGGGCATTATTTCATCTCCATATTGCCCATCCCGCCGCCGGGCTTGCTGTTGCCCATTCCGCTCATGCCACTCATGCCGCCTTGGCTATCCTGCATCGCACCTATCGCCTGGACCGCAACGGTGACGGAAATATTCCCGGCTTTCGCGAATGTCAGCGTGAGCGGAAAGGTTTCGCCCGCAGTGAGCGGCTTTTTCAACCCGATCAGCATGACATGGTAGCTGCCGGGCTTGAGTACGACCGATCCGCTGGCCGGAACAGGTAGACCGTCTGCGAGTTGACGCATCTGCATCACCCCGTCGACGACTTGCATCTCGTGAATTTGCACCTTGTCGGCCACGTCCGATGAGGCGCCAGTCAGGCGGTCAGCATTGGCGGACTTGTTGTCCAGCGTCATATAGACGGCGCCGGTCTTGGCCCCGGCCGGCGTCGCCCTCGCCCAGGGCTGTTCGACCGTCATGGAGGTTGCTCCGGTGCCCTGAGCCAACGCCGGAGCGGCGATGCCGATCAGTACGGCCGCGAAAGCAAATTTCGAAAAAGCGCGCATGGTGTTCTCCGTAAGCGCATGAATAAGGTCCCCGCAGCGGCGGGGCAGGTTTCAGCGTCAGACGGAGACAGACGGCGGAGCGCGCGGATCGCCGACCGTGCGGCGAAACCGGGGAACGAACAGCCTGGCGGCGAAATGATCCGACAGCCCAGCTGAAATCGAAATTCCGACATAACCGGGAACCGCCGGGCCATCGTAAATCGTTGCGATGTTGCCGGCGCTTTGCGCCGCGACGAAGCAGAACGGACACTCCGGTCGAGGGCTCGGATGTTGCGGATCGCCCCGCGGCGCCGGCGCGCTTAGACCGGCGGCGAGACCGCAGATGACGTAACCGGCTTGGCCCGGGGCCGCAGCCGCCGACATGCCAAGCCCGACGCTCATCATCAGGGCCTGTATCGCGAGTGAATAGGCGACGCAAACGGCCACCAGTCCGCCAGACGACCGCGTGCGCATAAATTGTCGCAGGCCTCGCATAACCCGAAGAATAGCACAGATGCGAGTTAATCCATGCGACAAATACAAATCTGCAATACCGGAAATACGCCGTCGCAATCGTTCAGACAGCGCCGCCGTCACGGACTACAGCGCAGCAAGCCGTGGAAGTCGCAATAGCCGCGGCCGAGGTGGCAGCAGCCGAAGGAGCCTTCCGAACAATAGAAAAATTGATAGCCGTCGCCGCAATGGTTCGCGCAATATTGCCGGCCGGTGAAATATTCGGTGCTGCAATGATTGCGAAACCGCGGCGGCAGCCATTGGGGATATTGCCAGTCCGCAAGAATGACGGAAGCCCGCGACGGTAAAGTGTCCGCCAGAGCTCCGGTGCAAATTTGCGCCAACACGGCGCCGGTCAAGAGCGCCAAGACAAACGCCTTCGTCATGAAGCCTCCGTGATCGCCATGGATTCGCTCGGCGACCAATTCGGTATTGCCGCGGCCGTTTGGCGCGGCAAGCATACGGTAAAGCGCGAGCCCACACCCTCCTGGCTCTCCACCTCGACGCGGCCGTGATGCAGCTCGACCGCCATCTTGACGAGATAAAGGCCGACCCCGGTGCCGACAATACCGGAGACGTTACTGCCGCGATGATAGCGTTCGAACAATCGCTCGCGATCGCTTGGCGGAATGCCGATGCCATGATCGGTGACAGCGACGATGACCTCTTCCGCGGTGCCGTGGGCTTCGATCTCGATGACGCCGCCGCCTGGCGAATATTTGACGGCGTTGGACAAGAGATTGGAGACGACCTGAAACAAAAGTTTGGCATCGCCGATCAGCGGCAGCGGCGCGCTGGTAAATCGTTCGACGATCTGTGCGCCCGGCACCATCTCGCGGTGCAATTGGCAGACCTCCTGCAGCAAAGCGATCATGTCCATCTCCGCCGGATGGAAATAAAGCGCGGCGCCGCCGTCGATCAGACGGGAAGAGTTGAGCAGATTGTCGATCAGGTGCGTCATGCGCAGCACCGCGCTGCGAATCTTGCCGGCGCGCTCGCCGATCTCGGCCGGCTTGACCGCATCCCTGACCTTGTCGAGGCGCCTGGCATGGCCGTCGATGACGGTCAGCGGCGTGCGGAACTCATGCGACGCCATCGACACGAAATTACGCTGCAACAGGGCCAGCCGCTGCTCGTTCGCCAATTGCTCCTCAAGCAGCGCCGCTTGGCGGGCGAGCATGTGCTGGCTGCGCATCAGCGCGATCGCGTTGTTGCGAAACACCACGGTCGCCTGCGCCATCTCGCCGATCTCATCGCGGCGCTCGGTTTCCGGAATCTCGATCGCGGTGTCGTTGGCGGCGAGGCGGCGCATGCGGTCGGCCAGATCGAGAAGCGGCGCGGAAATCGATCGGCTGATATGAATGAGCGCCGCGACCACCAATACGGCGGCGATGACGATCGCCAGATGAATGAGCCAGAACGCATGGCGGTAGGCGACGGCCAAGCGTCGCTTGCCGCCTGGGCGCTAGCGACGGCCTGGTCGGTCAGTTGGCCGAGCGTGTCGCTGGCGGCGTTATAGGCTGCGCGCGACGATGAGCCGTAGATCTGCAGCGCCTCGGCCTTGCGGTTGTCGCGCGCCAGCACCAGCATCTGGTTGACGATGGCGCGATACTCGTTCCAGTGCGTCTTGAACTGCTATAGAGCCGGTTCTCTGCCGCATCGTGACGAATGCGCTCGAATTCGCGCTCGGATGCGGCGATGGTGCGGTCGAGATCCGCCATCTGCTGTTCGTTGGCGGCGGCCTCGGCCGGATCCGACGACAGCAGTTCGCTGCCCTCGAAGGCGCGAAAATCCGAGGTGTAATTGTTGAGATCGCCGAGCGCGCGCGTCGTCGGCAGCCAGACTTCGGCGACGTCGGCAGACAACACATCGAAATTCGACAGCCGCCAGATGCTAAACGCGCCGAGGATGACGACCAGCGCAAAGAATAGCAGAAATACCGCGGCGAGGTGAGAGCGGATCGATTGCGGTTGCCGCATGAGGGGTCCGTCGGGTCGACAATAAGCTGCGACAATAACCATATCGCGGGATCGCGTTCACGGGAAATCGGATTGAAGTGGGTTGCCGAGCGAGGCCCTGTTTCGGCTCAATTCGGGCTCGTTTTGGACCATCGGTGGCACCCATGCCCGAAGCCCAAAAGAAGATTCTTTGCATCGAGGACGACCGCGAGACCGCGGCGCTGATCGCCGAGGAATTGATCGACCGCGGCTATGAGGTCAGCGTCGCCCATGACGGCAGCGAAGGCCTTGCGGCGATTCTTAAGATCATGCCCGACCTCGTGCTGTCCGACATCAGCATGCCGGTGCTGTCCGGCTTTGAGCTCTTGGAGCGTCTGATCGCGCTGGCGCCGCGCTTCTCGCGGATGCCCTTCGTCTTTTTGACCGCGCTGACCGATCGCGACAACGAGCTCAAAGGCCGCCAGCTCGGCGCCGACGACTATGTCACCAAGCCGATCGATTTCGACGTGCTCGACACCATCATCACGGCGCGGCTCACCGGCGTCGCGCGCACCGGGCTGTGGCCGAAGACCGTCGACCTGAACGATCGCGAGGTCGAGGTCTTGACCTGGGTGGCGCGCGGCAAGACCTCGGCCGAGATCGCGCAAATCCTCGGCCTGACCAAGCGCACGGTCGATTTCCACATCGACAACGCCCGGGTCAAGCTCGGCGCCGCGACCCGCACCGAGGCCGCGATCAAAGCCGCCACCGGGCGGTTGATCGAGCCGTAGCGGCGCTCACCACAGCGCGAAGAGGCAGATCAGCGCAAACGGCACAGCGAACAGTCCGAGATAGAGCCAGGTCGGTAGCCGGCAGCATCGCGAGGCAGCCGGAAAAGCTGCACTACGAGCCAGATGCAGACCGCGATTCCCAACGCCAGCCGGATGAGATCGTTCGGCGTGTCATAGGCCGTTGCGATGGTTTCGTTTTGCGGCAGGCTGACGATCGCGTCAAAGCCACCAGCGTCAGGATGAATACCGATCGCAGCGTCAGGCCGGCGATACGCCGCCAGGTTGGAATATTAGCGCCGGCGATTCCGTCCGGTAAGGCTCACGTGTCGCGCGCCCATGTTGAACCGGCATCTCAGCATACCGCTTCTGCGCACCAAGATAAACACTCAAGAATAGTTCTAAACAGAATTGGGCCCCGTCGTGCGTCGGACCGGCGTTCGTCCTGCAGGAACAGCGTCTGCAGCGCCGGCACGACCACCAGCAGCATGATCGGACCGATCAGCATGCCGCCGACGATCACGGTGGCGAGCGGCCGCTGCACCTGGCTGCCGATGCCGGTGGAAATCGCGGCCGGCAACAAGCCGATACAGGCCGACAGCGTCATCATCAGGATCGGCCGCATCTGCTCCTGACGGCCATGGAACATCGCTTCGACCGGCGCCATGCCGCCGGCCGCGACCCGATAATAGCCGTTGATGATGAGGATGCCGCTCATCACCGACACGCCGAACAGCGAGATGAATCCGATCGCGGCCGAGATGCTGAAATCCAATCCGGAAACGTAGAGCCCCACCATGCCGCCGGAAATCGCAAATGGCAGTCCGAGCAGAGCCAAAAAGCTGTCGCGCCACGAATTGAACAGCCCATAGAGCAGCACCATGATGAAAACGAGGGTGACCGGCAGGATGACGGCAAGCCGCTGCTTGGCCTGCTGCAGCCATTCGAACTCGCCGGCCCACTCGATCCGATAGCCGGTCGGCAGCTTGACGTTGGCGGCGATGCGTTCCTGCGCCTCCGCCACGGCGCCGGCGAGATCGCGGCCGCGCACGCTGAATTTGATCGGCACGAAGCGCTGGTTGCGCTCGCGGAAAATATAGGAGGCGCCGGTGTCGAGCGAGATCGAGGCAAGTTCGCTGAGCGGAATATAGGCGTTGCCCGTTCGGCGTCTGAACGCCGACCTTGAGATTGCGCACGTCGTCGATGTTGTCGCGATATTTGGGCGCAAGCCGCACGACGACGCCGAATTGGCGGTCGGACTCCAACAGCGTCGTCGCCGTGGTGCCGCCCAATGCCGCCTGAATGACGTTGTTGACGTCGTTGACGCTCAAGCCGTAGCGCGCCGCCTTGGCGCGATCGACCGTGATATTCAAATTCGGCTGGCCGAGCACCCAGAACACGCCGAGATCGGTAATCCCCTGCACCTTTGCCATTTGTTCGCCATGGCCGCGCGCGCGATCTTCTCCAGCGTGCCGAGATCGGGGCCGATGATCTTGGCCGAATTGGCGCCTTTGACGCCGGACAGCCCCTCCTCGACGTTGTCCTGGATATATTGCGAGAAATTGAATTCGATGCCGACGAATTCCTTGTCGAATTCGGCCTGCAGGTCGTTGATCAGCTTGTCCTTGGTCATGCCGGCCGGCCATTCGTCGAACGGCTTCAGCGGCACGAAAAACTCGGCGTTGAAGAATCCCGCCGCGTCGCTGCCGTCGTCCGGGCGGCCCTGCTGCGACGTCACGGTGATGACTTCGGGATGGCGCAGAAGAATTTCGCGGATTTTGTTGACGATCGGCATGCCGGCCTCGAGCGATATCGTCGGCGGCATCGAGGCGCGAATCCACAGATTGCCTTCCTCGAGCGTCGGCAGAAATTCGCTGCCAAGCCGCGAGCCGATGAAGCCGGCGACCAGCGAGAAAGATCAACCCGATCGCGACGGTGATCTTCCGGTTGCGCAGCGACCAGCGCAGCACCGGCGTATAGACGGAACGCATGCCGCGCACCACGACGGTCTCGACCTCGCTGACGTGTTCGGAAATCAAAAGCGAGGCCAGGCATGGCGTCACCGTGAAGGTCGCGATCAGCGCCCCGACCAGCGCGTAGGCGTAAGTTCGCGCCATCGGACCGAAAATCTGGCCTTCGACGCCCTGCATGGTGAACAGCGGAATGAACGCCGCAACGATGATCGCGGTGGAGAAGAACACCGCTTTGTCGACCTGCAAGGCGCTGACCAGAATGAGCCGCAACCGATCGTTCCACGTCCGGCGCCGGACGAGTCCGCTCGACGCGTCGGGTCGGCGACCCCAGCTCCCCTCGGCCAGATGCTGCATGAGCAGCGCTTCTCGCCTCCGGCGGCGACTGGAAGTTCCGATACACGTTCTCGACCAGGATCACGGCGGCATCGACGATGATGCCGAAATCGATCGCGCCGACCGACAACAGATTGGCGTCCTCGCCGAGCACCACCATGATGATGATGCTGAAAAACAGGGCGAACGGAATATTGGCGCCGACGATCATAGCGCTGCGCAGATCGCCGAGAAAAATCCACTGAATGAAAAAAATCAGCAAGCAGCCGTTGACGAGATTGTGCAGCACCGTCGCGGTGGTGACGTCGACGAGTTGGGTGCGGTCGTAATACGGCACAAGCTTCACTCCGGGCGGCAAGGCGCCGTCGGTGTTGATCTTTTGAATCTCCGCACGGACGCGCGCCACAACGTCTTTGGTATGCATGCGTTCGGTTCATCACGACGATGGCCGCGACAACATCGTCCTGATTGTCTCGCCCCACCTTGCCAAGCCGCGGCGCATAACCGACCGAGACCTTGGCGACGTCTTTGACGAATATCGGGACGCCGTCGCTCTGCCCGAGCGGAACATTCTCGATGTCTTCGACGTGATAGCCTTGTGTGAGGTCGTTGGCGCCGCCGGCGTTCATCAAGCCGACGCCACGAATGTTGACGGACTGCTGGCCCATATTGATCGTCCGGCCGCCGACATTGACGTTGGCGTTGCCGAGCGCAGCGATAACCTGCGGCAGCGTAACGTTGTAAGCGTCGAGTTTGTGCAAATCGACGTTGACATCGTATTCCTTGGTCGTGCCGCCCCAAGTATTTACCTGAACGACCCCTGGGACGGTCAGAAGGCGGCGCTGCACGATCCAATCCTGGACAGTGCGCAAATTGGTCAGCCCGAAATGCGGCGGCCCGACCACCTGATAACGGTAAATTTCGCCGACCAGGCTGGTGGCCTGGATTTGCGGCGTCACGCCGTTCGGCAGACTGACATTCTGCTGCAGATTGATCGCTGTCTGTGTCAAAGCAAAATAATAATCGATGCCGTAATTAAAGGTCACCCGCACAAACGACAGACCGTAGAACGAGGTTGAACGGATGACATCGACGCCCGGCGTCGCTGCAAGGCCTACTTCGATCGGGATGGTGTAATACCGCTCCATTTCCTCAGCCGAGAGGCCGGATGCCTGCGCCGTGATTTCCAGAATGACGGGTGCCGGATTGGGATAGGCCTCGATGTTCAGCTTGGAAAACGCGAATAGGCCGGAGCCGATGAATAGCAACAGTCCGAGCAAAACCAGCGGCCGGCGCGTCAAGCCGAATGTAAGCAGCCCTTTCAGCACGGCAGGTATCTCACTCCGATGTCGCGCCCGCTCGCGCGTGCGGTCCACGCGGCCGTCATTGCGCGATGGCAAGCTGATTGCTGAGAAAGATCGCGCCCTCGGTGGCGACCAGCTCGCCCGGCTGCACGCCTTGGAGAATTTGCCGATAGCCGTCGCGCTCTTCGCCGATCTTGACCGTTCGTTTGGTGAAGCGCCGGCGGTCCGCGGTTACCCAAATCGTCATCGTGCCATCGCCTTCCCTGACTACGCCGTCGACCGGGACGGCCGGCGATCGCACCGGATTGCCGATGCGGATGACGAAATTGGCGAACATGCCGGAGCGCAATTGATGCTGCGGATCCTTGATCTCGGACCGCACCAAAACACGTCGCGTATTTGGATCGACGCTGGCACCGACGGTGGTGATCGTGCCGTCGAAGACGCGACCGGGAAACGCGTCGACCGTCACCTGGACCGCTTGTCCGAGCCGGAACGACGGACTGTCGTCCTCGGCGACATTGGCCAGCATCCACATCGTATTGATATCGGCGACCGTATAGGGGGCCGGCGCGCTACCCGGCTGCACCAACAAGCCAGGCGCCGCGTTGCGCGCCGTGATCCGGCCGGCAATCGGGCTTGGCACCACGAGCGTTGGATCAGCCATCCGTTGGGCGACGATGCCGTCGATCTCGGCATCGGTCTTGCCGAAAATGCGCACCGCATCGCGCGCCGCGCGCAGATTACCCTCGGCGGTTTGCTCATCCGAAGCCGCCTGCTCGACATCGTGCTGCGACACCGCCCGCGTCGTATAAAGGTCGCGCAGCCGATCGAGATTTTTGCGGTCGAGCTCCAGAACGCCGGCGGCGGCGATCAAGGTCGATTCCGCCTGCAGCAAATCCGGGCTGTCGATGGTGAACAGGGTCTGGCCTTTCTTCACGTCGTCGCCGACTTCGGCAAACAGGGAAATGATCTTGCCTTGGTACGGCGTGAAAACTTGCGTCTCCAAATCCTCGTTGAAGTCGATGCTGCCGACGGCCTCCTTCTCGACCGGAAAATCGCGCTCTTCGACCGGTTCGACCTTCACCGTGTCAAGCTGCGCGTCCGTTAGATCGACACCGTCGGGATCACGCTGGCCGGCGGAAGGCGTAACTGCGGCCGCGGAAGTCCCGCCCGGACCCGGCCTTGATGCCTCGCCGGAATGCCAAGTCCAGTAGACGGTAACTGCGATGGCAAATAGCGCAGCGGCCACCACCGCACTCAGGCGACTATTGGTCGTGCGGGAAGCCATCGATCAATCGAGTCCGGCGCTTTTGGGGATCGCGGCGACATGGCCATCTGCCCGCGCCGCGGTCTACTGTCATTAATCGCAGCAACTGCGATTAATCGCAGTATTCTGAACAACTCATGACAGTTTATCACGGCTGGAGCGTCCTGCCCCATGGCAGAGGTGCGTCGTGGCGCGCCAATTCGGCCGTGGCGGGTCTGTTGTTTTGAATCCTATGCACTGTGGCTGGTGGGGCACAGCCAATATCGGCGAAATCGGGAATAATCGAGCTTGGCGCTTCATCGCTTCAGCTCATTTACAGTCAGTCAATTGCCCATGTCCGGCGCGGCGATCAGGTGGTTTTTTACAGGTGCCACCGCTCTCGCGGCCGCGACGATCTTGACCGGCTGCGCGGTGGGCCCCGACTTTGTCCATCCCGCCGCGCCCGATATCGTTCGCTATACGCGCGAGCCGCTTGCGCCGCGGGCGGCCTCGGCTGCTGCACCCAGTGGCCAGGCGCAGCGCTTCGTGGCGGACCGCGATATTCCGCAGGAGTGGTGGGCGCTGTTCAAATCGCCCGCGTTGAACGCGGTGATCGAGCAAGCGCTGCAGAACAATCCAAATCTGCAGTCGACGCTGGCGAGCTTGCGCGCGGCGCAAGAAAACGTATTGGCGCAAGAAGGCAAGTATTTCCCGTTCGCGCAAGCCAATTTCAATCCAACGCGGCAGCGCACCTCCGCCATCCTGTCGCCCGTCCCGGCATCGGGCGCCTCGATTTTCGATCTCGATACCGCAGAACTGTCGGTGACGTACACCTTCGACATCTGGGGATTAAACCGCCGAACGGTCGAATCGCTCGAAGCCTTGGCGGACGTGCAGCGCTTCCAGGTCGAAGCGGCCTATCTGTCGCTGACGGCAAACCTCGTGGTCGCTGCCGTCACTGAAGCGTCGCTGCGCGGCCAGATCGATGCCACCGAGGAGATCATCGCCGTCAACACCAAGATGCGCGACACGCTGCGGCGCCAGCTCGACGCCGGCTATGCCAATCGCAGCGATCTCGCAGCCCAAGAGGCGGCGCTGGCCCAGGCCGAGGCGACGCTGCCGCCGCTGCGCAAAGCGCTCGAACAGCAGCGCGATCTCATCGCGGCGCTGGCCGGCGCCTATACCAGTCAAAGCCCGGCGTCGGCGTTTAGACTGGCGGATCTGCATCTGCCCGCCGATCTCCCGGTCAGCCTGCCGTCGCAGCTCATTGAGCAGCGGCCGGACGTACATGCCGCGGAAGAGCAATTGCACTCGGCAAGTGCGCAGATCGGCGTCGCCACCGCGAACATGCTACCGACCTTCACCATCAATGCCGATGCCGGGTTTATGAACACGGCGCTCGCTCATCTGCTCGCGCCGCAAAATCTGTTCTGGGAGCTCGGCGCCGATGTCACGCAGACCGTGTTCGACGGCGGCACGCTGTTCCACCAGCTGCAAGGCGCCAAGGACACCTATCAGGCGGCGGCGTGGACTTACCGCGGCACGGTCATCGGCGCGGTGCAGAATGTCGCCGATTCGCTGCGCGCGCTGCAGAACGATGCCGCTGCGTTGCGCGCGGCGGAGCAATTCGAGCATGCCGCCAAGGTCAGCTTCGATCTCGCGCGCCAGCAAATGCAAACCGGCAACGCCAATGTGCTGCTCCTGCTCAACGCGCAGCAGAGCTATCTGCAGGCGGTCATTCAGGTCGTGCAGGCGCGCGCCGCGCGGCTCACCGACACCGCCGCGCTGTTTGCCGCGCTCGGCGGCGGCTGGTGGAACAGGCCCGAGCCGCCGGCTGAGCAGACTCTCGACGTCGGCACCGGCCAGACGGCGCCGCTGGCCGCCACCCGCGACGGTGCTTCCCCTAGTCCTTGAGCAAGCCGCGCCGTCTTGCACCGCTAAAATTCTGTATGCATCCGCGCGCCGATGACGGAGACCGGGCCGCGATCTTCGTTGTAGGCCGGATTGACGATGAACTGATAATCCAGCGTCGCGCTCCAGGTGTAAATGGGAAACTCGTAGTAGGTTTCGATGATCTGCTCGAGCCCGGGATGCGGCAGCATGCCGTCGCCGACCAGGATACCGGTGCCGCCATCGTTGAGAAATTCTTCGTGAATTTTGGAAATGCCGTTAACGATGCCGGCCAGTCCGAAGGTATCGTTCGGGCGTCCCCATTGCGTGCCTTTGAGCGAAATTCCGCCTGCGACGGTGTCATCGACATCGGTGTAGTCGAAGGGCTCGACACTGCCGTCGGCCCAGCCGGCCCGTATGAAGGCGCCAAGATCGGCGGTGATCTCCTGTTCTAGATTCATATCGAGTCCGGGGCGACTGCGGTATTGCCGGACCGCCGCGATATCAGCGGCAGCGCCGGTCGCTTGAGCCAATGCAATGGCGTCGGCAAAGTCGCCCATGCGGCCACGGCTCAAAAAACCGGTGATCGCGATCTTGCCGGGATGCCCCAAGAGGTCGTAGCGGCGCTCGATCTCGGCGATCCACTGAAATTGGTCGAAAGTCGGGTCGAGTTCGGGGCTGTTGGGAGTGTTCGAGAGATCGAATATGCCGCCACGGAACGTCCAGTTGCCGGTATACCACTCCGCCGATCCGCCATAAGTATAACCCCAGGCGTCGGCGGCGTAATCGAACGTGCCGGCATCGATCAACGCCCAGTTCATGAAATCCTTGCGCGGGTTCTGCGCGTATTTATTGGTGTCGAACACGTCCGACACTGAGAATTTGCCGAGCGTGATGACCAACCGGTCGGCAGTCTGCGACCCGGCGAACTGATTGAAGTCGGCGTCAACTTTCTGCTCGTCGCCGCCGAGATCGATGGTTTGACGCATGAAGTACCTTTGCATGCGCGGGTATGGCACCGAGGCGCCGACCTTAAAGGCGGCGCCACTGACATAGCCGGCGACGCCTTCGGTGTTGCTTAGACCAAAGCCCTGACCTAGCTCCGGATCGAACCAGAACTCGGCACCCTGCCAAAGCTTTGCTCCCAGGCCGAGCGTCGAGTCCCAGGTCTCGCGCCCTTGGTTGGGAATGAGGCTATTGACGCCGACATAGGGTGAATGAAATGGCGGCGTGTATTGTTCGATGAAGGTCGTCTGTCCGTGGACCGCGAACCAGTCGAGATCAAGCGCGGCCGGTCCCTTGGTGAAGATATCCGGATCGATGCCATTCTGGCCGAGCCGATAATCCAAGCCGACTCGCACGGTCTGCACGGCGAGATCGGAGGTGAAGCGCTGCGCGCCGGCGGGAAAATCCACGGCGTGGGAAGCGTAATCGGTATAAAGATATTCGAGCCGCGCCATCCAGCTCGGAGTCAATGCAAGTTCGACGCCGCCGCCGACAGCGCCGCCGACGCGCGGCACCATGAACAGGCTCTCTACGGTGCCCGGCCCGGCGGTGCCCGACACGCCGGCAATTTGACTGCGTGTCAATTGGTCGTAGCTATAGGCAAAGCCGCCGGTCGCATAGAACAGCCAATTGCTTGCCCCATCGAAATTGGGCGCATAACCGATGCGGCCGCGCACGGTGCCGGAGAATTCGACTTGGTCCGTATAGCTCGCTGTGCCGGTAAGCGCCGATCCGAAAATCTGGCTACCGGCCAATAGACTTGGAAACGACACGTCGGCCTCGGCGCCGACAACCAAGCGCGAGGGCAACATATAATTGTATCCGGCCTGCAGACCGAGAAGGTCGCCGCCGGTCCCTTTGAATGCATCGAATGGATTGAACAGATCGAGCGAGCCGGAAAGGCTTGCGGCCCCCGGCTGCGTTGCCGTCCAATTCGACGAACCGGTTGCAAAACCCAAATGGCCGCCGACGTAGAATCCGGTCCAGTCATAGGCGACCGGCGCTGCTGGCGGCGGCGTCTTGGTCAGCATGATGGCGTCGGCCGCGAGCGTGCGCTCTGCGGTCGTCAGCAGGACGCCGATGACAGCCGCCAACACCAACCTCTTCACCGCACCCCCGCCCGACGCTTCGCGCATTCTCGACAGTCATTGTGACAATGACATTTTTACAACGACGTTTGGGCAACTCGTTCTCGCAATATATGTCCCTACCAGGGGCTTTTTCGCGAGTCCCATAGCCGAACTCGGACCTTGGCGCGATGCTGCAACGGCACCGCAGCGCCAGAAAACGTGAGGCGTGTCGCCTCGGCCACAGGGCCTTCAGAATGCGCGCTTCAAAACTCGGCATGCAGCCGGCCGGCGAAAATATTCACCGGTCCGCGGGCGGCGTTATAGGCGGGGTTGTCGACGAACTGGTAATCGAACGTGAGACTAGACCATGTAGTGAGGCTGTAGGAATAATAAGTCTCGAGGACTTTCTCCGGCTGGTAGTTGAGCGCGCCGTCGCCAATCAGGATGCCGAGCCCGCCGGCAGCGAAATAGGCCTGCGCCTCGGACGAGAGGCCTTCGATCACGCCGGCTACGCCAATTTTATCGTCGGGGCGTCCCCAGGAGGTCCCCTTCAGTTGAGCGCCAGCGGAAAGGCTTTCATCGCAATCGGTCCAGGCGATGATTTCATAGAGACCGGTATTCCAAGTCGCGCGCGAAAAGACACCGAGATCGTTGGTAATTGCCTGTTCGAAATTGGCTTCAAAGCCGTAATTCGTCCGGACAGCTCGCGTTAGTGTGATGTCCGGATAATTTGGGGTTGTGATCGGTTCGGCGACAGCCTCGGCATAGCTGCCCATATTGGCGCGGTTGGCCCATGCCATCAGCCGTAATTTGCCCGGTTCCGAGAATAGCGAATAGCGCAATTCGAATTCGCCGATATATTCGCCATCGGGAAAATTCATGTCGAAATTGTCGGAGTTGGAGACATCGGGAACCAGGAAGTAGCCGGCCCGAAAAGCCCAGAACTTCTGGTTCAGTTCGGCCATGGCGCCCCAGGTGTAGCTGATCTGGTCCATGGTCCAGTCGTAGGAGCCGCAGCAATCCACATTCCAGTTGAAGAACTGCGTTCGGCCGTCTTGGGCGTAAGCATTGTTGTCAAAGAAGTCGGTGACCGCGAACCTGCCAGCGGTAAGGGTGATGCGCGAAATGTCTTCCTTGCCGGCTATCTGGTTGGGACCGTCCGCGATGGTCTCCTGCTCGCCGCCAAGACCGAACGTTTGCTGCACATAGGCGCGCGCAATATCGAGCCGTGGCATCGGGAAGCTCGCCTTTTGCGCTTCCATACTGGGGAAGCCGGCGACACCTGTCGTATCGCTCAGGCCGAAGCCCTGGGTGATCTCCGGATCGAAGTAGAAGTCGGTGCCGTCCCACGGGCGAATGCCGATATAGGCGGTGGCGCTTACCGTATTCTTGGCTTGGTTGGCGCCGGACAGGCTGTTGGCGCCTTCATACGGCGAGTGAAAGCCAGGATAGCCCTGCTCGATAGCCGTAAATTGGCCGTGGACATTCCAGTTCTCAGGTGCAATCGGCCACGGGTCGTTGCTCGCCAATGCCGCATCGCCATCCGCTGCGCCAAGCTTGCGGTCGAGCCCGAACCGCAGCGTCTGGATATCGAAAGCCGACTGGTAACCCGTGCCCGAGGGAAAGGTGCCGGCAACGCTGCCGAAGCTATCGTAGAGATATTCGATCCGCGCCATCCAGTCCGGCGCAATCGCGAACTCGGCGCCGAGCCCGACGGTCCAGCCTGTGCGAGTGAGCAGGATCTTGTCCTCGCTGTTGACGAGACCGGGCGTCTCGCCGAACCGGGCCTGCGACCAGGCGAAGCCGCCGGTACCGTAGATCATCCAACGATCGAACGCATAGCCGAAGCGGCTGCGCAGCGTCGCAATATAATCGATCTGATCGCTGACGACGGTGCCACCGGGCGTTACCGCCGTGAAAATCCTGCCGTCATCGAGAAAGTTCGGGAACGTAATGTCGGCTTCGGCGCCGAGCAGCAGATGGGACGGAAAGACGTAATTGTAGCCGCCCTGCACGCCGCCGTAGAGGCTGCTGAACGTATCGCCGAAAACGGTGGCATTGGGATCGGACAGCGTGCCGGTTGCGCGGCCCAGGCTATAGGCGACGTGCCCGCCGACGTACCATCCGGACCAATCGTACGGAACCGGTGCCGCCGGCGCCTTCACCGGCACGGCGCCGGAAAGGTCGGCGGCATAGGCACGGCCGGCAAGAGCGATCAGCGTCACGCCCGCAACCAACAATCCCCTCATCGACACCTAGACCCACCCACAGCGACGACTACAGTATATACCCTAGGCTACACCTTGCAACATGTTCTACAGTAACAAAATGTCCGGTGTTAGCTGCATAAGGCTATGAGCGCCGTTCGAGCAGTCGGCTTACTTCCGGCTCTTCGGCGTCCGACCGCTTGCGCGCGCCAGCGACATTCGAGGGCACCCGCCCGGGTCTTGTACCAGCGGCACAACAAAATCGGCCGGCGCAATGGCTGCGACGGCGCCATGACGCGCCGGGCCGGCTGGTTGTCGTTGCAAGGCATGGCGCTCGATCCGGAGCCATGGGCCGCGATGCATGCAAAGGTCCGGAATTGTGCGAATTTTGCGAACATGGCTCACCTCCTTGCCGCGACGGGCCGGCGCAAGGCTTGGCGCGGTCCGGAGGAACCGGCCGTCACACCTTGCCGCGGTCATGCGCCGCGTTCAATGTTGTCACGGAACGGCAGCGCCGGCCCGCCTATGGCGAGTTGCGCCACCGGGGGAGGCATGCGACGACACTCGACTTTCCGAGTACCCTCGTATACCCTACCCCCTATCCTATATATGATACCCCCTACCCTATCAACGGAAAGTCTGTCAACTGTGACTCACACCAAACGCGAGAAAGTGAAGCTGCTCAATCGAATTCGGCGCATCCGCGGCCAGATCGAGGCGGTCGAGCGTGCGCTCGATGACGAACAGGGTTGCGCCACGGTGCTGCATCTGATCGTGGCCGCGCGCGGCGCCATGAGCGGTCTCATGTCCGAGGTGATCGAGGATCATATCCGCCTCCACGTCGTCGATCCGACCAAAGACGCCGAGCGCAGCCGCGGCGCCGAAGAGCTGATCGAGGCGGTGCAGGCCTACTTGAAGTGACCGTCAACGGAGTAATCGACCATGGCTGAAGCTTCACCGGGCGCCTATACCCATGTTTTTCTCGGCGCCGGCCACGAGAGGAATGAACGCCGCACCTGGATGGTCATCGCGCTGTGCAGCGTCATGATGGTTGCCGAGATCATCGGCGGCCTCATCTTTGGCTCGATCGCGCTCGTTGCAGACGGGCTCCACATGTCGACGCACGCCAGCGCACTGCTGCTCACGGCGCTGGCCTATCGCTACGCCCGCCACCACGTGCATGACGAACGCTTCGCCTTTGGCACCGGCAAGCTCGGCGACCTCGCCGGTTTCACCAGCGCCATCATTCTCGCCATGATCGCTCTCCTGATTGGCTATGAAGCGGTCACGCGTTTCTTCTGGCCGGTTGCCATCCATTTCCGTGAAGCCATCCCGATCGCCGCGCTCGGCCTGATCGTCAATATTGCGAGTGTGTTGTTGCTCGGCGGCGGCAATCGTCAGCACGGTCACGGTGAGCACGATCGTGAACATGAGCACAGTCATCGGCACGACAAAGAGTCCGACCACGATCATGCCTCACATCGGCATGATCATGAGCACGCGCATCATAAGGCTCACCGCGACAACAATATGCGCGCGGCAATCGTTCACGTTCTGGCGGACGCGGCGGTTTCCGTGCTGGTGATCGGCGGTCTCACAATCGCGCTATTCTTCCGCTGGAATTGGATCGATCCGGCCGTCGGCCTGATCGGTGCGTTGGTCATCGCCGCCTGGGCTTACACGCTGATCAGCGACACCGGCGCCATCCTGCTCGACATGAATCCAGACCGGACGATGACCGAGCGCATGCGCGCCGTAATCGAGACCGACGGCGACCGCTTGACCGATTTCCACGTCTGGCGGGTCGGTCCGGGCCATCTCGCCGCCATTCTCTCCGTCGAGACCCGCCAGCAGCGCGGGCCGGAATATTATCAGTTACAGCTCCGCCGGTTCCGCTCGCTGTCGCACGTCACCGTCGAAGTGCTGCAGCAGTGAGATTGGATCTCGCAACGTCTGCGTTCACGGCGCGTCCGCCAGTCCGCTCCAATCGAACTTATAGTTCACCCCCAGCGTGATCGTGTTCACGCTCGCAGTCGAAGTCGTGGAAACTTCCGAGAACGGCAGCGCCACGGTTGACGATCGAAAGCTGGTGCGGCGATACTCGGCGAACAGATTCCAATTTTGCGCTAAGGCGTAGGCCGCGCCTCCGCCGACGGTCCAGCCGCCAAGATATTTGTTCACGGCTTCCTCGGTGCCGGCCGTGGCGAGATTGAGCGTGCCGGCGAGCTGGGTTCGGATGAACTGATCGCTCGACCACGCCCACCCGCCGGTGCCGTAGAGCAGAAGATTATCGAAGGCATAGCCAAGCCGCCCGCGCACGGTTTCGCTGTCAAAGACCGTGGTGCGTTCCGCGCTGGTCCCGGAGGCATCGGTGACCGTTGTCGTCGTGGTGTTTCCGGACGACACGTCGGCCGCAACGCCGACCACAATACGCGTCGGCAACATTGCGTCGTAGCCGAGCTGCAGGCCGCCGTGCCACTGCGTCATAGTGCTGTCTGCGGCCACGACGGCGCCAGTCACGGTGTTGACGGTGCTGCTACTGGTCTTGGACCAGGCGTTGTCGATGCGAGCGCCGATGTAGAAGCCGGTCCAATCGTAATTGTCCGGGTGGACGGGCTTGACCGCAATCGACCGGCGAAGCTCCGCGGCCATCGCCGAAAAATCGATTGTGCCGATCGATTCCAAGGGGCCGGAAAGCGTAAGCCGAAAGCTCAGCGGCTCGATCGGATGGTAGATGTAGTCCATCACGCCATTGGCGCAGACCGCCGCCGGCGGCGGGGCACCGGATTTGCACATCGTGTAGAGAGCGTCGGTGGTCAGCAGCGATCCATAGGCATAGGTGGCATTGTCGGTCGTCGAGTTCAGAAGGTTGATCGCGTCGAGCCGAATGCTCCAGCCGTTGTCGAAGCGGTAGCCCACCGCGCCGTTGAACAAATTGGACGGCGGCGATTGAAACACGCCGTCCTCGGTGAGCGGCCGCGAACTGATGTAGCGCCAGCGCAACGCGCCGAACCAGCCGGTCCTTTCGCCGAGCGTAATGCCGGCGGAGGCCACCATCCAAGGCGCATTGTAGACGTAATTGCCCGGCGCATTGCCGATCTGCGACTGCGGATAGCCGGCGAGCGATTGGTAGAGCGCCGCCTGCGTCGCATCGAAACCGAGAAACCTTGCCCGTGACAGCGCGACGTCGCCGTCGACATGGAGCCAGGATTGCAGACGGTAATCGTTGGTGATCTCGATGCCGGTGCGCTGGCTGGGCAGGCCCGCGGTGGTGTCGCCGGTATCGCCGTCGAAGAACAATTCCGAATCCTGATGCAGGTAAAACAGGCTGATCGAGCTGTCGAGGTTCGGAATGGCCTTGGTTCGCACGCCGACCTCGGCGCCGCGCGAACGCACCAACAGCGGCGAGGCGCCCTCCGGCGTGGTCGGATCGCCAGGGACCTCGGTGACGGTCGTGCTGCGCGCGTCGTTGCTGTGATAGCCCATGCCGGCGCCGATGAATAATTCGGTCTTGGCGAACGGCCCGAAGGTCACGGTAAATTTCGGGCTACCGATGGCGCCTTGAGTGTTTCCGGAATTCGCCGGCTGCAGTGTCGAATTCACCGAGGCGCCAAAATAATCGCCGCGCCAGCCGGTCGTGGTCCGCAGCCAATCGGTCCAATGCACCGTATTCTCTGCATAAATGCCGACATTGCCCTCGCCGACATGGTCGAGCAACACATTCGACAGCAACTGGCGTTGGACAGTATTGCTCAGTCCAAGATCGATGTCGTCGTAGCGGCTTTGCACGCCGAACACGGTTTCGGTGGGCCGGTCGAACACCGAAGCGTCGATCGTGCGCGAGGCGCCGGCACCGCCGTAAACGCGATCGTCGTGCTGATGAAACTGGTCGCCGTTGTCGCCGTTCGTCGCATCGTCGAGGTGATAGGTGTAATTGTTGAACAGATCCAACTCCTGTTTGACCAGGTAGGCATTGGCCTTCCACGAGCCGTCGTCGACGGTCTGCGCCATACGCGCAGACAGAGAAAAACGGCTGGTGTCGCCGCCGTCGGTCGGATCGAGCGCGCCGTAAAGACCGATCTGCCCCGTCGTCAGCGCCCGCAGCGCCGCCTGATCGGTGGAATTCCAGGTGTTGGAGTAGGCCATCGCCGTCGCGGAGAAGCCGTCGGTCGCGGTGCCCTGGCTGTAGCGCAGAAGCCCGCTGAACTTGCGCACGTCGTTGGGTGTCGTCCACGGGCCGTCATAGGTATTGAATTCGCCGGCATAGAGCAGCGACCCGCCGCCGGCCTTGGTCGAGCCCAAAGTGAGAAATCTGTTGTAGCCGAAGCTGCCGACGGTCATCGACTCGATGTTCTGCGGAACGCTGTCGCGCAGCGACACGTGTAAATCGCCGGCGCTGGCAAAATCGCCGACGTCGGCGAAATAGGGTCCCTTGCGCACTTCCAGCCCGCTGACGGTTTCCGGAATAAGCCAGTTGAGGTCGGTGTAGCCCTGACCGTGTGCGTGGGTGGGCAAATTGATCGGCACATCGTCCACATAGGTGGCCATGTCAGTGCCGTGATCGAGATTGTAACCTCGCAAGTAATACTGATTGGCCTTGCCGCCATCGGCGTGATCGACCACCGCCAGGCCCGGGGCCGCTTCGAGAATCTCGCCCGGCCGCGCGACTGGGCGGGCGTTGAGATCGGCGCCGGAAAACGTCATCTGGCTCGCCAATTGCGGCACCACCGGAGTGCCGCCGGCAATGTTGGGGGCGCCGGTCTGGTAAGGCGACGCTGGCGCGGATGCGTTTGATGCCCCAGGCACCGCGGTTTGCGTCGGTTTTCTTCGCGTCAGCCGCGGCTTGGTATGCGGGGCAATCACTCGGATAGTCGGCAGTTGCATGCTCGCGGGCAGCGTATTGGCCGTGGCCGGCGCTGCATCGGCTGCCGGCGGCTGTGGTGTCGACGGCGTCTGAGCCCAGACACTCGCGCAGAGAGTGGAAGCGAGAAACGTCGCCGATGCCAACCGACGCGATGCCATCGCCGACCTACACGCCGGACGCCACACGACAGCGCGGTTGCGCGGCGCTTCCCATCGCAGCCCAACGGCAGGCAGAATGGAGCGCCAGTATGATGCTGTCAATAAATGTGCATATCGTACGCCGGCGAGCGCATGGATGATGAGCGCAGACACGAAAACAACCTCGGGTAACACGCCCTGTGGCACGTCACCGCGAACTCAGTGTCCCCGCACATCCAATGAGGATGATTGGTTCGCCTACCGTCGACACACCCCGTCCGACAGCGCTCGCGTATGACCACGGCTGACGGCAGGTCTCCTGGCTCGCGAGTCGCTACCTTCCGTCGCCTTCCCGGGACCCGAATCCCAGTGGACGTATGACGGAAGATTCGCCGCTTACAGTTGCGGGGGCAGCCGCAGTATTGGGCAATCTCTCACCCGCACTGCGTTCCCTTTTGATCCCCAAGCGGGGGAACCGTCTCGCTAAGCATAGGGGCGCATCGCCGACCGCGTCAAATCGTATTTTCCCGGTATTGGTCGTTGTCGATAGTTAGTATGATATAATTATATAATATGCATACATCTATCGCCGACGACGGTCGGCAGAAAAGAGGACGTCATGACCAAGAGGGCACTCCGGATGTGCGTTATCGTCGCCATCGCGATCAGCACCATCGCCAGCGCCCGCGCCCGCGCCGAAACCCCCGAGCAATGGGTCACGCTTGGCAGCCGCATCCACGGCTTCTTTGGCGCTTATATACCGGTCGGCATCCGTATCGGGCTCGATGCGCTCAAGCGGCTCGACGCGCAACCACGCGGCGTTACGGTGGTCTATTACAGCGGTCCGAAATCGCCCTGCCCCTGCCCTGCCGACGGTATCGCCATCGCGACAGTGGCGAGCGTCGGCCAAGGGACCCTGCTGGTCTCGCCGCAAAAGGCGCCGGAGGACGCGATGGGAGTGGCGGAAATCCGCAGCAAGGCGACCGACGCCGGGTTTAAATACACCGTCGCAGCGTCGTGGCTGCCGAAGCTCGATGCGATCAACAAAAACCCTGACGCGCTCGACCGCTTCAACGCCGTGATGAACGCACCCGACCTGTTCACCGTCGAGCCCTTGCCGCCGGCGCAATCGCCGGCCAAATAGGCTTTGGCGGTGCTAGACTGCGTCGCCGCCATTTTTGGAGCAAGCGATGCAGCGCGTGACCATTACCATCGACGACGAGCTTGACGCCGAGCTTGAGCGTTTCATGACCGCGCGCGGCTATGCCAACCGTTCCGAGGCGATCCGCGACCTCGCCCGATCCGGGCTGCAGCAGGCGGCGCGCGAGGTCGGCGGGCCGCGGCCATGCATCGCCGCGCTCATTTATATCTACGACCACGAGGCGCGCGATCTGCCCAAGCGGCTGACCCGCGACTTCCATCACCGCCACGATCTCGCGCAAGCCACGCTGCACATGCATCTCGATCACGACAGCTGCATGGAAGTGACCGTGCTCAAGGGCCGCGGCTCCGACGTGCAGGAATTTGCCGACCACATCATCGCCGAGCGCGGCGTTCGGCACGGCCATGTCGTGTATCTCCCAGCGGAGGCCATGCACGATCACGGCCAAAGAAGCGGACACGGCGCGACGCATAGCCGTGCACCTGCCCACAGCCACCGTCACCGCGCCGGATCTCGCCGCGGCGGCGCGTAAGATTATCAATTTTTTACGATAATATCGGTCTCAGGCAGGCGTCGGAAGCCTCGCAAGGCCCGGCATTAACGGCAGGCGGCGATCTTCATCGAATAGCGACGGTTGTCGTGCTAAAGGGGCCGCACTGTCCTAGCAATTGCGGGATCGTTAATGACCGGCGAACAGCCGGCCACGGGTGAGAGATATGGCGAGCGACAGGGAGACCGGCACGGATCAACGGGCGCAAACGCTCGTCGCGTCCTATACGCGCGCCGGCTATGCGCGCATCGAGCCGCCGGTGTTGCAGCCCGCCGAGCCGTTCCTCGATCTGTCCGGCGAGGACATCCGCCGCCGCATGTTCCTCACTACCGACCCGGACGGCCGCGAATTGTGCCTGCGCCCCGACCTGACCATTCCGGTGTCGCGCGATTATCTGGCTTCGCCGCACGCCGGAAAGCCGGCCGGCTTCTGCTATCTCGGCGAGGTGTTTCGTCACCGCCAGGACGCAACTGCCGAATTCATGCAGGCCGGCATCGAGAGCTTCGGGCGGCAGGACAAGGCCGCAGCCGACGCCGAGATGCTGGCGCTCGGTCTGGAAGCGACGACGCAATATGGCGTCGGCGCACCGGAGATCCGCATCGGCGACGTCGGGCTGTTCTCCGCTTTCGTCGCCGCGCTCGATCTGGCGCCGGCGTGGAAGCGACGCCTGATCAAGGATTTCAACCGCAAATCCTCGCTTAAGCACGATCTCGAGCAGATGACGCTCGCGACCGCCAACGGCTCGAAGGAATATCAGGGCGTGCTCGCCGCGCTTGCCGGCTCCGATCCGAAGGCGGCGCATCATCTCGTTACCGATCTGCTCTCGATCGCCGGCATCGCCGCGGTCGGCGGCCGCTCGGTCGCCGAGATCGCCGACCGCTTTCTCGAGCAATCGGCGCTCAATGCGCCGACGCGGCTGCCGCGCGAGACCCGCGCGCTGATCGAACGCTTCCTGTCGATCGCCGGCGATCCCGACGATGCGGCGGGCGAACTGCGGGCGCTCGCGGCCGACGCCAAAATCGCGCTTGGTCCCGCGCTCGATCTGTTCGAGACCCGCACCGGTTTTCTCGCCGCACGCGGCGTCGATGTGCGCACGATCAAGTTCGCAACCGATTTCGGCCGCGGCTTCGACTATTACACCGGTTTTGTCTTCGAACTGCAGGATGCGAGCAGCATTCGGGCGCTTGTCGCCGGCGGCCGTTATGACGGCCTGCTCACGCGGCTAGGCGCCAAGGAGCCGATCCCGGCGGTCGGCTTCGCCGCCTCGATCGACGATCTCGCGGGCGGAGGCGCCTCATGAGCACCCCGCTCATCCTCGCTGTACCGTCGAAAGGCCGGCTGCAGCAGAATGCGGAAGGCTTTTTCGCCCGCGCCGGCCTCGAGCTCGTCAAGTCGCGCGGCGCGCGCGATTATCGCGGCACCATTGCCGGCTTTGACGGCATCGAGATTGCCTATCTGTCGGCCGCCGAGATTACCGCGCAATTGGCGCAAGGCGCCGCCCATCTCGGCGTCACCGGTGAGGATCTGGTGCGCGAGATGATACCGCAGTCGGACCAACGCGTGGTTCTCATCGTCGGACTGGGCTTCGGCTTCGCCAATGTCGTGGTCGCGGTGCCGCAGGCCTGGATCGACGTGCGCAATATGGCCGATCTCGACGACGTCGCCACCGCGTTCCGGCTCAAGCACGAGCGCAAGATGCGGCTCGCCACCAAATACGCCAATTTGACGCGCGATTTTTTTGCCGCGCACGGCGTCGTCGATTACCGCATCGTCGAAAGCTCCGGCGCCACCGAAGGTGCGCCGGCGGCCGGCACCGCGGAAATGATCGTCGACATCACCACCACCGGCGCCACGCTTGCCGCCAACGGGCTGAAAATAATCGACGACGGCGTCATCCTGCGCTCGCAGGCCAATCTCGTCGCGGCCCGCGCCGCGGCCTGGACCGGCGAGCAGCGCGAAACCGCGCGCCTCCTCCTCGACCGCATCGCGGCGCAAAAGCGTGCCGAGGCATTCTCGGAAGTGCGCACCCGCTTCGCCGGCATGAACGAAAAGCTGTTCGGCGTCGCGCAAGAGAGATTTGGCGTCGCTGCCCCGTTCGGCGGCCCGACGTCGTCCGGCATGCTCACGCTGCACTGCCCGCCCGCGAACGTCCATGCGCTCGCCAGTTTCCTCCGCGATAATGGCGCCGAAGCGGTCTCCGTCGCGGCGTTGGATTATGTCTATACGCGGGACAATCCGCTCTATGCCAAGCTTGCAGCGGAGCTGGATAAGCTAGCCTAACGCGCCATCACTACGCTTTGATGGCGGCGAAGCTGATGACCTTGGCCCATCCGGCGCTGTCCGTAGCGATCAGCGTGCCGAACCCGGCCGGTGTATCTGAAATGGGTGTATTGCCGACTTGGGCGAGCTGCGCCTTGAACGCGGGGTCGGCGACGCTTGCATTGACCGCCGCATTGAGCTTGGCGACGATTTCCGGCGGGCAATCCTTGGGCGCGGTGATGCCGTTCCAGGAATAGGCCTCGTAACCCGGGACGAAATCTCTGATCAACGGCACCCCGGGCAGCGCATCGGTGCGAGAGCTCACGGCAAGCGCGCGCAGCTTGCCGGCGTGGATGAACGTGAGCGATGACGTCAAATTATCGAACATGACTTGCAGCCGTCCGCCGAGAAGATCGTCCAGCGCCGGCGCCGAGCCGTGATAGGGAACGTGCGTAAATTTGGTGCCAGTCAGCATCTGAAACAGTTCGCCGGCGACGTGGGTCGAACCGCCGGTGCCGGCCGACCCCATGGCAATCGTGCCCGGATGCGCCTTGGCGTAAGCGATGAATTCGGGAACCGTCTTCGCCGGAAACGACGGGTTGACCTCCATCACCATCGGACTGCGGGCGAAGATTGCGACCGGCGCCATGTCGCGCGCGAAATTAAAATCGAGGTCGGGATAAAGCGACACGTTGATTGCATTCGCCATGCCCGCCAGCAACAGCGTGTAGCCATCCGGCGTGGCGTGCACGACTTGGTCGGCGGCCAAGTTGCCGCCGGCGCCAGGCCGATTTTCAATGATGAAAGGCTGGCCGAGCCGCGCCGACAACTGTTGAGCGATCAGCCGCGCCAGAATGTCGCTGACGCCGCCGGCGGCGTAACCGACCAGAAGGCGCACCGGGCGCGACGGATAATCGGCTTGCGCCAAGGCGCACGGCGCCAACGCGGGCGTGGCAGCGACGCCAATCACCGCTTGCACGCCCAGTTGCAGGAATTGACGGCGTAAAAGCTTCATGATGCACTCCGCGCCACTTTAAGCGACTTCACACGTTGCCGACCTCATGCAATTCGCGTACCGCATGACGCAATTTCTTCGTGACCGCACCGGGACATTAGCATGACAGCCTTGCACACGATCCGAAATTCGCTCACGGCGCTTGCGCTGGCGACGATCGCCTTTGCCGCGGGCGGCGCACGAGCGGCAACCTATCCAGCTGAAAAGATCACCGTGATCGTTGCGTTTGCGCCCGGCGGCATCGCCGACACGCTGGCGCGGCTGATCGGCCAAGGCTTAAGCGAGCGCCTCCACCAGAGCGTCGTGGTCGAGAACCGTGGCGGCGCCGGCGGCAATATCGCAGCCGAAGTTGTGGCCCACGCCAATCCGGACGGCTACACGCTTCTTGCCACCACAACCGCGCTCGCCATCAACGAGACGTTGTTCGTCAACAAGCGATTCTCCGCCAGCGATTTCAAGACCGTCGCCATTGCCGCATCGAGCCCGGAAGCGCTGGTGACGAGTCCCGACAATCCCGCCAAGAATCTTCCTGATCTCGTCAAGGCGATGAACGGCCGTACCATCAACATGGCGATACCGGGCGTCGGCACCGGATCGGACATCGAAGCCGAATATTTCTTCAAGCAATTGGCCAAGGCGCCGGTGCAGCCGATTCCGTATCAAGGCGGGGCGCCAGCGATCAACGCTACTGTCGCCGGCCAGGTCGATCTGATGGCGACCACGCTCGGCGGCGGCGCCGCAGCGCAGATCGCCGGCGGCAAACTCAAGGGTCTCGGCATCGCCGCGGACAAGCGCGCCGCGGTGGCGCCGAACGTACCGACCTATGCGGAGCAAGGCTATCCGGCCTTCACCGCGGCGTCCTGGGTCGGCTTCTTCGCGCCGGCCAAGACCGATCCGCAGATCCTCCAGACGCTCAACACTGCGATCAACGACATCGTCAAGAGTCCGGACGTGGCAAAGAAACTCAGCGACATGGGCTTCGACCCGATCACCGGTTCACAGGCTCAGGCCGACGCCATGTTCTCGACCGAGATCAAAAAATGGGGCGACATGATCAAGACGCTAGGTTTGTCGATCAAGTAGACTTACTGATCGGACGCCGCGTGTTGGAGCTTCGGAGCCGGCACCAGCGCTGCATTGCAGGCTCGGCTGCGTCGAGCCCGTCCGGACCGCGCCAGGACTGCTTGCCGCTGAAGGTGCCGCCGCTTGCCGACAGCGTGTCGCTGTAATCGCCCTGAAATCCGATATTGCCGAACACCCACGACGAGGTCAGATGCAGTTTGCCGTCGGCATCGATAGTGCCGCTGCCGAGCTCGCTGCCGGTGACGCGCGTACCCTTCAGGTTGAAGGTCGGCCGCGCGAATTGCACATCGCCGCCCCGCACCGCAAGATCGAGCGGCACACGCAAAATGCCAGGCGCGGCTTTGATTTTTTCGCACACGATAGTCCCGCGGTAGGCGCCGTCGAGCGCTTGCGGAGCTTGCAGGGGTTGCGGGTCAGCGCTCACGGCCGAGATTGACGCAACGGCGAACGCTGCAAACGCAAGCATCCGCCTGTACATCGGCACCTCCGGCGACGTGACAGACTACCTCGCGATCGAGGTAATAAAATAATACCTGAATGCGGCCGATCAATTACGCAGTGTGGCCGTTGAAGTCGCCTTCTTGCGGCAATTTCTTTTCCCGCTGCGGCGTCATCGTGGCGGGGTCGGGCGCACCAGGCACGCCGCGCGGGCCGAGCTTGCGCCGGGCCATCTGATCTTCAGTTTCGCGCTCTTCCTCCGGCGTCGCTTCGCGAAGTTTTTCGTTCATCGCAGCCTCACTTCATCGCAGCCTCACAATGGGCGATGCATGCGCCCGAACAGCCAGCCCAAGCCTAGCGCGATCGCGACGGCGGTGTAAGGCTGCGTCTCGATGGTGTTGCGTATCGCCCGCTCGAACGAGCCGGCGGTCTTGCGCGCCGCGCGATTGGCGCTGTCCGCGATATCGGCGGCGCTGTCGCGCGCGTGGTCGTAAAGGTCCTGGGCTGCGTCCGAAACCTCGTCGGCGACGCCGCTCGCTTGCTTCTTGGCATCGCCAAAGGCGCGGCTGAAGTCGGGATTGGTGGTACGAGCTTGCGGCATGATCGGCCTCGGCGCTTGTCGAAGGGACTTTCCTCGGGCGGTAACGCCCAACCAGCCGTAAAAGTTCACACACGGCAACGTCCCAATTTAGGCTCATTTGGCTGCCGCGCCGCAGCGGCATTTTTTACGCCGCTCACGGGAACTTTCGTTTTCGCCCGCGACTTGCCTCCCCGCAAAGTTTCACTGAACGTAAACCCTAAATTCAGGGTCGGAACATGGGCCTTATTCTTCTTATCGTCATTCTGGTCGTTTTATTCGGTGGCGGCGGGGGTTATTGGGGTTACAGCCGTGGCTACTACGGCGGCGGCGGTCACGGGCTGATCTGGCTTTTGGTGCTGATCGTCGTTCTGGTGCTGTTGTTCGGCCACCACGGCG
Source organism: uncultured Alphaproteobacteria bacterium (assembly GCA_963731805.1). GTDB lineage: Bacteria > Pseudomonadota > Alphaproteobacteria > Rhizobiales > Xanthobacteraceae > BOG-931. The sequence goes on along the minus strand of CAVSWY010000009.1, from coordinate 271,936 downwards.
TCACGGTGTAGCGCTCCGCCGCCGGCCGACACGAGCCGCGGAACTTCTCGTGGCTTAGCCGCGTTCCATCGTGCGGTATTTAACTTAAACGGGAGGTAGCCGTGCCGGTTTTACTCGGGTTTATCCTCGGCGTTGTGGTGACGATCGCCGGTGCCTACGAATACGATTCTGTGACGGGCCGCGCCGACAATGGTCTGTCGACAAGCTCCGCTAGCGGCCAGGCGCCAATGGTCAATTGGAACGTCGTCAGTGACGATTGGCAGAATCTGCAGACCACGGTCCGGGCCAAGGCGGAAAATCTCGAACAGACCATCAAGCGCCATACCGGCTGATCGACGGCCCAGTCGTCTTGTCGGCCAGCAGAGGAAAGAGCCCGGTCAGACGCCTGACCGGGGCTCTGCTTTGACGCGCCGCATCGCTTCCGCTTATTTCAGCCGCGCGGCCGTCCGGCAGCGGCCATCGCTATTCACAATTTAACGCCGATCTTGCGGGAAAGATTGTCGTATCTGATCGCGCCGTAGCATTCGCAGGCGCAGTCTTCGAGACGGCCACGGTCGAGTATGGTGATCCGGCCGCGGCTATAGCGTAGAATGCCTTTCTTCTGCAGCTCCTGGGCCAACAGTGTCACTGTCGTGCGCCGCACCCCGAGCATATCGGCAAGGAATTCCTGGGTCAGTGTCAGTTGTTCGCTGCCGATGCGATCCGCGCATTGCAACAGCCACCGAGACAATCGCGCCGAGCCATCATGGATGGCGTTGCAGGCGGCGTTTTGCTGGGCTTCCGCCCAGAGCATTTCGGTATAGCGGATGATGAGCTCGCGCAGAGCCGCACTGCGGCCTGCCGCATATTCGAACCGGCTTGCCGGCACCACCGAGAATTTGCCGGCAATCTGGACAATCGCGCGGGTGAATGACACGCGCTGGCCGAGCCCGCTCTGCAGGCCGATCGCTCCCTCGCGCCCGACTGAGGACGTCTCGACCATTTCCCCGGCCCCGGTGATGACCAGGCAGGAGATCATACCGCTATGCGGAAAATAGACTTGATTGATCGGATCGCCGGGATCGAAGGAGACGACGCCCTGCGGCACCACGACCTGCTTTAAGTCCGGCTCGAGCAACATGAGAGCGTCGCTGGGCAAAGCGGCAAGAAGGCGGTTGCCCAACTGCCGAACGCCTGAAGTCTGGTCCGGCGGGGGGACAAACCTGCCAGCTATTGATGGCTCAGTCATAGCAAAACCCCTTGGCGTTAGCGGAACGCCTCGGTCAGTCATGAGTTCCATCCGCTCTGCATCATCACAACCGACTTAGCCAAAAAAACTTGGTCGATCATTGATTTAGTCAGTGGATTTGCGGCGAACTGGGCACTGCTGCTAAGGCCCACGCATGCCGCGTCGTATGCGCGCACGCCTCGGCCTTGTCGGCGAACAGCCGTGCATGATCGCCGCGCCGGAGCCCGAACATGAGAATACACAAGCGGCAGCCGAAAAGCGGCTGGTCGTCGCATGTAAACGGCACGCGAATGGGCTCCTCCCATGGGATCGCGCGTAACCGATGTTGGATATCCGCAACCGAGTTTGGCGGCATTGCACCGTCGTCCCTCTGCCGAAAGACAAACCGGTGATCCACGCGACCGTTCCGTGATGATCGCACCATGCGGTTGGCGGAAGGTTTTCCGGCAGCCTGTTTTCGTTCTAACGCGCCGTAACATCAATGGCGTGAAATGGGCCATTCGTCGCGTAGCCCACAGATGAACGTCGAATTGCCGGAATTCGGGCACGGCCGCCTCCGGATTATCGATCCCGTATGGTTTTTTCGCCAGACCGGGCCGCGACATAAAATTTTCCGCGCGACTTTGCTACCAGCGCCTGCAACTCGCTCACGGTGTTGCGCGCGGTGTAAATCATTTCGTCCACGGACCGCCGGCGATCGCAGAACTGTTCCACCATGGCCCGCAATTCCGGGCGCAAATGATCGAGGGTCGGATCGATGCTGGCGAACGGCAGCTCGATCACGCACGCGCCGGCCTCATCGTAAACATCGAGTCGCCACGTCCGCGTCTGCGCCTCGCGGCTGCGCATCAGCTCGTGAACGACATCCTGTGCATAGTGCAAGGCATGCGCGCCGTCGGCCAACGCGACGCCGGTTTCGTCGTCGATTCCGCCAGAGCCATCTCTCAGTTCGAAGGTATAGTTGGGCATCGCCGCAAACTTCCTCGTCTGGACCCGGCGCAGCGATTTTAGACCTCAGCCGGCCCTTGCCACAACAAGACGCGACAAGATAAGTAGTTTCCCTGACAAGGAACTATGCCCAGGGCACCGCACCCCCCAAGGCCTCAGCCACGGCGGCGACGATGGTGCCTCCGGACGCTGGTTTGGCAACGATCTTGCTGCCGGGCCATTCCGCGAGCGCCGGGTCCCGGCCGACCTGTCCGGTATAGAAAATGAACGGGGTGCCGTGCTTGCCGAGCTGACGGACGACCGGCGCGATTGTTTCGCCCCCGATCCGCACGTCAAGCACCGCGATCGAGAGCGGCTGCTTGCGGACCGTGGCCAGCGCGTCATCGATGGTGCGGCAAGAGCCCACGATCTCCGCGCCGGCCCTCCGCAGGATCATTTCCATGTCCATCAGCAGGATGGCGTCGTCTTCCACCACAAGCACGCGCGCGCCGCGGAGCGCCGGGATCGTATCAAGATTTGCCCGCTGCTCCATTTTCAGCCGCCTCCGGCAGCTCCACTTCAATCGTGCAAGCCAAGCCGCCGGCGAGGAACTCGCGCTTGACCTTCGCCTCTGGAATTGCGCTTTCGATGAGCGTAGTTCCGAAGCTGCCAGCCACAGGCTTCTGAACAGGAGGACCGCCCGTCTCCTTCCACTCAACCGTGATGAGCCGCCCCTTGTTCCCTCGGCTCACGGTCCAAGTTATCGCCACTTTGCCGGTCCGGTTCGACAAAGCGCCGTGTTTGGCGGCATTGGTCGCCAGTTCGTGCAGCACGAGAGCGAACGGCGTCGCCAGATCCGTGGGCAGCAAAACCGCTTCTCCGGCGATGCGCAACCGATCCGGATTTTCGCCGCCATAGGCATCGAGCTGCTGGTGGACGAGCTCGGCGAGGTCGGCACCCTTCCAGTCCGACTCCACCAGGAGCGTATGGGCGCCGGCGAGCGCCGCCAGCCGCCCTTCAAATCGCTTGAGCTCTTCTTCCCTCGGTTGGTCGCCGCGCAAAGTGTGGCGCGCAATGGCTTGGATCACCGCCAGGCTATTGCGGACGCGGTGCGTCAATTCGCTCAGCAAGAGACGCCGCCGGCCTTCGCCGGCCAGCACCGCCGCCTCGGCCACATGCCGCTCGGAAATGTCGACGAAAGTAATGACGACGCCGTCGATCTTCTCGTCGGCAGTGCGAGGGGCGCAGCCGCACGTCGTACCAGCGGCCGTCACGGCTGCGAATTTCGCGCCGCAGCGGCGTGAGATCGGCCAGCACAGAGCGCGCATCCTTGACCAGATTGTCGTAGTCCAGCCGGTGGGCGAAATCGGTGATCGGCCGCCCTTCGTCGGTTTGCGTGATGCTGAACAGGTCGGTGACCCGCTCCGTGAAGCGCTTGATGCGCAGCGAGGAATCCAGAAACAGCGTGCCGATGTCGGTCGCCGCAATGAGGTTCTGCAAGTCGCTATGCGCGCGCGAGATCGCGTCGAGCTTGAGCTTCAGCTCGGCGTTGACGGTCTGCAGTTCCTCATTGATCGACTGCAATTCTTCCTTGGACGTTTCCAGCTCCTCCGAGGTGGAGCGGTATTCCTCATTGATCGATTGCAGCTCTTCGTTGGCGGCGCGCAGTTCCTGATTGGCGGAGTCCGATTCCTCGCGCACGGTGCGTAGCCGCGCCTGCATCAGCTCCAGCTCCTGGGTCAGCCGACGCACCGTTTCGGCACTGGCCTGGCCGTCGACCTTGAGCAGGCTTTCGTCGACGGCTTCGCCCTCGATGAAAATGACGATCGCATTGTGGCTTTCCCCGCCGGCCTCGTCCTGCACCGGCTTGACTAAGAGATGAACGCGGTGCGGCGCGCCGTTGAAACGCACCAAGATCGGCAGGCTCAGCGTGCTTTCGTGCAGCTCGAAGACGCGATTAAGCGCCGAACGCAGCTCGAAGCGCAGCTCTGGTCGCGCCAGATCGACGGCATCGCCGGAAAGCGGCCCGCCCGAGGGAAGCAGGAAACGGCCGGCATTCTCGGACAGGTGTACTAAGCGATGCGTTTCATCGACCAGGATACTGGGCGGCGCGATCTGCTCGATGGCGCGCCGGTGCATCGCCGCTTCGCCCAGCGCGACTGTCGGGCTCACCGCGCGCGGCAGCGGAAGGACCGGTTCGCGAATGCGCACGGGGCCAAGGAGCCGCGGCAGCAGCCGCGGCTTCTCACCGGCCGCCGCGGCAGATTGATAAATGCGGGCAGTACGGTCGATGCAGCGGAACAACCCCGGCGGAATATCGAGCGATTCGGAAGAGCCGAGAAAGACATAACCGCCCGGATTGAGCGCATAGTGGAACGTGCTGCACACCTGCTCCTGCAAGTCGCGGTCGAGATAGATCAACAGATTGCGGCACGAGATCAGATCGACGTGAGAGAACGGCGGGTCTTTGAGAAGGTCGTGCAGGGCGAACAGCACCATATCGCGCAGCTCCTGGCGCACGCGATGGTGATCGCCTTCGCGCGTGAAGAAACGCCGCAACCGCTCCTCGCTGAGGTCGGCTTCGATGGCGAGCGGATAACGGCCTTCGCGTCCCAAGGCCAGCGCCCGCGCATCGAGGTCGGAGCCGAACACCTGCATCGACGGCCGCACCGGGTGCCGCGCCGCCTCTTCCATGAGCAGCATGGCGAACGTGTAGGCCTCCTCGCCGGTGGCGCATCCCGAGACCCAGACGCGGACCGTATCCTCGGGCTGCCTCCCTTTGAACAGCTCCGGCATCACCTGCTTGGCGAGCGCTTGGAATGCCCCGCCGTCGCGGAAGAACGTCGTCACCGAAATAAGGGGATCGCCTAACAGCGCCTGGGCCTCGTCCGCGTTGTCGCGTAGCGCCTGATCATAATCCTTGAGATCCGCGCTTCGCGTCACCTGCATGCGGCGCGCGATCCGCCGCAACACGGTGGACCGTTTGTATTTGGCAAAGTCGTGCCCGGTGCGCGTGCGAAGATTGGCGAGTATGCTGCGCAGCAGGTCCTCATCAAAATTGCCGATGTCGGCGGTCGACACGTTCGCTTTGCCGTGAATGAGATCGAATAGCTGTTTCGCCAGATCGCGCACCGGCATGACAAAATCGGCGACGCCTGTGGCGATGGCGCTGCGCGGCATCGAGTCATATTCGGCTTCGGTCGGGTCCTGCACCAGGATGATGCCGCCCGATTCCTTCACTGCGCGCGCTCCCAGCGCGCCGTCCGATCCGGCGCCGCTCAAAATGACGGCAAAACCTTCACCCAGTTGGTCGGCAAGCGAGCGAAAGAACAAGTCAATCGGCGCCCGCTGGCCGCGCGGTTGGTCGAACGCAAAAGCCGAAATCTCGTGATCGACCATCTGCAATCGGCGATCCGGAGAAATGACGTAAACGTGGTCCGCCTGCACCCGCTCGCGGGCGGTGACCTGAACCACCGGCATTCGCGCTTTGGTCGCCAGGATGCCGGGCAATTCGCTGTGGTGCTGCGGATCGAGATGCACCACCACGACGAAGGCAGCGCCGGGGTGCTCCGGAAGAGCGGAGAAAAAACTCTGCAACGCCGATACGCCACCCGCGGAAGCGCCGATGGCGACGATGTTCGGCTCGCCTCCATCGCGCGCCGCTGCAACGCTCGTATTGTCGTTGGCATTTTCCGGCACGACGACGCTCCGTTCCGGGGTGCCCAAAACCAGCATATCTGGGAAACCGGCCGGCGCGCCAGCAAGTTCCGGCAACCTAACGGCCCGGATGCGGTTTATGAGACCTCATCCGGGCGCGGCCCGGAACGTCACTGTGCGATATGGGCTCTTACGGAGAAGCGGTCAGGCGGCTTTGCGCTCCGCCTCGTCGCGGTTCTCCAGCACTACGGTCGCCGCCGCGGTGTTGGAAATCGGGATGTGATAATTGCGGTGCACTTCGCTCACCTGCCCCGTCAGCGCGCCGCGCATCGCCATCCAGTTGAGGAATTCGACGCCCTGCGCGCCAGATTCTTCGACCCAATCGTGGATCGAATAGCGCGTCAGGAAGTCCGGCTCGCCGACGAGCTTGTCCATGCAGAGCTGATCGAATTCCTTGTTGATGAAGCCGGCGCGTTTGCCGTCGAGTTGGTGCGACAAGCCGCCGGTGCCGACGATCATCACCCGCAGATCTTGCGGATAGCTTTGAACGGCGCGGCCGACCGAGCGGCCAAGATTGAGGCAGCGCTTCAATGACGGCAGCGGATGCTGCACCGTGTTGATCGAGATCGGCACGATCTTCACCGTCCATTTTTCACCCGGCCACATCAGCGCCATCGGAATAGTCACCGAATGATCGACCAGCATGTCCTGGCACATGGTGATGTCGAATTCGTCGGCAACCAGATTATTGATGATGTGCCACGACAATGCCGGGTCGCCGGCGATCGAGCGCGACACCGGAATGCCCCAGCCTTCGTCCTCGTTGCGGTATTCGCTTGCGGCGCCGACGGCGAAGGTGGGCAGCTTGTCGAGAAAGAAGTTCAGGCCATGGTCGTTATAGAACACCACGGCGACGTCGGGCTTCTCCCGCGCCAGCCAGTAATGCACGTAATCGAAGCCCTTGAAGAACGGCTTCCAATACGGATCGTTCTGCTTCTGCTCCGCGATTGCCTTGCCGATGGAGGGCACATGCGTAGTCGCGACGCCGCCGATGATCTTGGCCATGACGCTGTCCCTTATCTGCCCGCCGCGGCGAGCTTTTCCTTGAATTGATCGACCGTAGTGCCAGTCTGTTGCGCGCCGATGTCCTGTACGTTCAGCCCGAAAATGCCGGCGAGCTTGGCGAGGTAATAGACGTTGCCGCCCGCCGCTATCATGGCCAGCACCTCGCGGCTCTTTACCGCGGCGCGCTGCTCTTCGGTCAGCCCGAATTTGCGGCAATAGCCTTCCTCGTCCGCAAGGAAGGCCGCGCGGTTCTCGGCGCTGTTGAACGAAAAGCACATGCGATTTAGCGCAAGTCCTTTCTGCGCCTGGTCGCCGTCGAATAAAGTCGTGCCGGGAATATCTTGTGTCACTGCCCGCTTCCTTTCCGCTGCCGCTTTGCGTACTTCACGCTGAGCAGGCTATGCGGCGTGAATGGGTTCGCGCGCCTCCACGGCGACATCCTTGAGCGCGTCGACACCGGCCTGCGTCGCCTGCCGCTCTTTGGTCGGGTGGACGATATCGCGCGTCTGGTAATCGCCCCACGCCAGCGAATACCACGAAGGCGACGATGATTGCGCTCAAGCAGACAATCGCGAGGATCGACATGGCCGTTCTCCTTTGGCGTTTTCCCTTTGTCGCCAAGGGTTACGTCGGCCGGGACGTCAGGAGTTGACCTAGATCAAAGCTGCGCGCGATCAGGCATGAAGCCAGGCACCGACTGCTATGCGCGCCATGCGCGGCTCGCCATCCTAGGAGTCCTCGCGGGGACGAAACACGACGAAGTGCGACAGCGAGAAATTGACGATGAAGCTCGCCAGAATGGCCAAGGCTTTCGCCATATAGACCGGCAACAGCCAAATCTGCGCGGCAAAAACCAACGTCGCGGTGTTGGCTACCAGCCCGACAATGCCGGCCACGATAAACGCCAGATAATGGCGCCAGCGTAGTCGGCGGCCGGATTCCGCGGCAAACGTGATCGAGGAATTCATGATGTAGGAGCCGCTCACCGCGACAATCCAGGACGTCACATTGGCGGCGATCAACAGTACGGTCGGTGCGGCGCCGCAGCGGCAGGACGCCGCCAGCGCGGCGAATGCCGCAAGCGCAGCCGGCGAGCGTTGGAACGCCTCCCGCGCCAGGAGAAAGACGCTGTAATCGATCGCGGTATTGAGGACGCCGATCAGCGCGAACGATACCGCCTTCAGACTGAGCGTCCGCGCGCGCCAAGCCTCGCCAAGCTTGCCGCGGATGGATTTGGCGCGGGCCGAATTGGAGGGAGAAAGGGGAGCCATTGCGTCCCGCATATCACGTTCGCAAACGGCCGGCAGCAGGTCACAATGGGGCCGGGCGGCCGCGCCATTAACCATGCCGCATCGCCTCCCCGGTCGCGACAGTCCTGGTCGAGTACGCTATAGAACGGGCGGGAAAGGGACGTGGAATGGTGACGACTGCCGATCCCCGATTGAGGCCGATGGCGCGCGAGCGGAGCCAGTCGGATTCGCGCGCCCAGGGGCTGTCTATCGTGGTGCCGCTTTATAACGAGGCGGCGGCTGTCGTGCGAATGCATGGCCGGCTTCTTGAGATCGCGCAACGCCTCGCCGCGGCCCGCGCGTTGTCCTGCGAGATCGTCTACATCGACGACGGCAGCCGCGACGGCACGCTCGCCATCGCCCGCGAATTGCCGGCGGCCGGCGTCGACGTGCAGGTGATTTCGCTGTCGCGCAATTTCGGCAAGGAGGCGGCGCTCCTTGCCGGTCTCGATCATGCCCGGCGCGGCGCCGTGCTGTTCATCGACGGCGACGGCCAGCACCCGCCGGATTTGATCGAGCGGCTGGTCGGCCATTGGCTCGATGACGATTGCGACGTCGTCTACACCGCGAAGGCGCATCGCGCCAACGAGTCGATCCTGCGCCGGCTTTCAGTCAAGACGTTCTACATTCTGCTGAACTGGGGCGCGCGGCCGAAGATTCCGGAGGACGCCGGCGATTTCCGGCTACTGTCGCCGCGCGCGGCGAATGCGCTGCGCCAGCTCCCCGAGCGCAACCGCTTTTTCAAGGGCCTGTCGAGCTGGATCGGCTTTCGTCAGATGCGCGTCGACTACGAGCCGGCGGCGCGGGTCGACGGCAGCAGCACCTGGAACCTGCGCCGCCTGATCGGCCTGTCGATCGACGGCGTCACCGCTTTTTCGGTGGCGCCGCTGCGGCTCGCCACCGTGATGGGCACGGTACTAGCTTTGATTGCTTTCTTATACGGACTGCAGATCGTCTATGAGACCCTGGTCTATGGCACCGATGTTCCCGGTTATCCGTCATTGTTCGTTGGCGTCATGGTGCTGGGTGGCGTCCAGCTCATCATGATCGGCGTGGTCGGCGAATATATCGGCAAGATTCTGGAAGAGATCAAAGGCCGGCCGGTCTATTTCGTCGCCGAGCACGACGTGAAGCTCGCTCAGCAAAACCAAGACGACGCCAAACAGACCGAACACGAAACCCGCACCGCGGCCGAATGAGCGAAGCCGATCTCCGTCACATCTGGCTCTGCGCCGACGATTACGGCCTATCGCCCGCGGTCAGCGCGGCGATCCGTGATCTCATCGCCCACCGTCGCATCAATGCGACCTCAGTCATGATGCCGGCGCCGAGCTTCTCGCCAGTCGAGGCTGCGGCGCTCGAGACGGCGGCAGGACAACAGGCAGCGATCGGCTTGCACGTGACCCTGACGGCGCCGTTCCGTCCGCTGAGCGCCGGTTTTGCTCCTACCCGCGACGGCGCCTTTCTGCCGCTTGCGGCAATGGCCGGCCGCGCGCTCGCGCATTGGCTCCGACCCGAGGATTTGGAGGTCGAGATCGCACGGCAATTCGCCGCCTTCCAGTCCGCCTTCGGTCGCATGCCGGATTACGTCGACGGCCATCAGCACATCCATGTCTTTCCGCAAATCCGCGAGGCGTTGCTGCGCGTCATCAACGATGTCGCGCCGCAGGCGTGGTTGCGCCAATGCGGACGCTCCCCCGCCGCGCCCAGGAGTCTTTCCGATCCCAAAGGATATGTGCTCGATGCGCTGAGCGCGCGTCTGGCCCACCTCGCCGCCCGCGCCGGCGTGCGCATCAATCCCGCCTTCGCCGGCACCTATTCCTTTGCGCCGGGCGCGGACTACGCGGCATTATTTCCGGGATTTCTCGACGGCCTGCCCGACGGCGGCGTCGTCATGTGCCATCCAGGGCAGGTCGACGACGAATTGCGCCGGCTCGATCCCCTCACCGATCTGCGCGAGCGCGAATACGCCTATTTTCTCGGCGACGATTTTCCGCGGCAGCTCGCCGCGCACGGCGTGGCGCTCGCTTGATATCACCGTCGCGGATGCACCGTGTGGCTGTACCTAACTTCAAGCTCTTCGAGATAGGACGCGTAAGCCGAAGCAATACCGGCGTCATGGATGAACAGCACGTCCTCGGCATTGCCCATGGCGTGATTCGACAAATTGAAGCTTCCCGTCGCCACGACGTCGTCAGCGACGACAAGCTTGTTGTGCATGAAATTGTGCGGCTGCGGCTTGTCGCGGTTGTAGGGCAGCGAGTTTTTACCCACGAGATGGTCGGCAACCTTGTCCCAGGTATTGATCTTGTCGGCACCGACATGCGCAGCGTGCCAGCGTGCCATTGCCGCCGCACCAGATCCATCTGCGGCCTGTCGTAAAGTCCGCCGAGTCGCATGCCGCGGTCAATCGCTTCGGACAGCGCCGCTAAAATCGGTCCCGATGACACCACGCCGGACGCCACGAAGAGCCGCTTGCGCGCGCAGGAGATCGCGCCGACAATCTCCTTGACGATCGCCGGGCTTTGTTTCGGCGCAAAGCCGACGTTCACCGGCACGCCGGACACGTTGACGCTATCGACGTCGCGATTGGTCTGATTTTCCGGAACTCGCCCGGTAGCGAACAGCCCGGCGAAATTGTCGGTGAAAATGGACGCCAAAGGCCGGGAGCGGATTTGCAGGAGGTTGCTCTCCTGCAACCCCCACGAATTGTTGGTGTAGTTCGCCGAGCCCAGCAACACCGCGGCACTATCACTGCCGGCATCGCGGATGAGATATTTGCTGTGCATCAACACCCTGTAGCCGGTGACCGGTTTGATCTGCGCAATATCGGCAAAGGAGTTCACGAAGATCTCGGTGCCGGGCGACTTGCGGTCGGCCTCGAGGTGCGCGGGCACGACCTCGCCGTTGCCATTAGCCTGAGGTTCGGTTGTGGCGTCGTAGATGACGCGAATGGCGACGTTGTTGCGCGCGCGCTCGTGCAGTGCCGCGGTGATGATCGCCGCGGCGTCGCCGTCCAGCCGGAAATCGTAGATGGCGATGTCGAGGCTCGTGCGGGCCCCGGCTATGAAATCTGCGATGAGTTTGGCTACTCCGGCGACCTGCGCCGTGCGTTCAGGCGTCGCCGTAAAGGGATTGTCCCCGTTTTGCTGGAGAAATGCGACGGAAATATCGCCGCGGGCAGCCGATACCGTTGCCATGTTCATTGCAATTGCCGCTTTCTGCGAGAGTGACGATCAATAACGCGGCTTCGACGGATAGCCGGGCGGCCGCGGCCCGGTCCGCAGTCCACGACTGAGTAGCTCCTGCCAGCCGCTTTCGGCATCGTCGGCGTAACAGAAAAGATCGAGATCTGCGCGGGCTATGGTCTTTGCCTCGGCGAGCTTCGCGAAATTTACGACGGTCGTCCAATACGACCGGTCGAAGAGCAGAATGGGAACAGGCGGCATTTTTCCGGTCTGGATGAGCGTGAGAATCTCGAACAATTCGTCGAGCGTGCCAAACCCGCCAGGGAATGCCACCAGGGCGTTGGCGCGCATGGCGAAGTGCAGCTTGCGTATCGCGAAGTAGTGAAACTGAAAGGTCAGATCCGGCGTCGAATAGGCGTTGGGCTCCTGTTCGTGCGGCAGGCCGATATTAAATCCGATAGACGGTGCCCCGGCGTCGGCCGCACCGCGGTTTGCAGCCTCCATGATGCCGGGTCCCCCGCCCGTCGCGATGACATTGTCGCGGATGCCGTGGTCCGAAAGCAGCGCACCGCCGCGCTCCGACGCGATCCGGCCGAAACGCCGCGCCTCGTCGTACCAATGCGACGCATGATCGGCTGCTGCCGGCGAGGCGTCCGCGGGCCGCGCGCGCGCGCTGCCGAACACCACCACGGTGGACCGGACGGTCCACGCGCGCAGCCGTTCCTCGGCCTTCTCGTATTCGATCTGCAAGCGAACCCCGCGCATCGAGTCGCCGAGCAGAAAATCCGGATCGAGCGCGGCAAGACGAAACGACGGCGAATTCTTCTGCGCACTGTTGTCGGCCATGGCGGCGAGACCCATGCAGGCTTTAAGTCTCGATCGGTCGGCGAACGGCAAGCCCGCCGACGTCTGAGATCGGCTGCGGAAACCGCAAGCCGCAACGCTAAATAATGACGACCTTGGTGCCGATATGCACGCGGTTATAGAGGTCCTCGACGTCCTCGTTGCGCATGCGGATGCAGCCGGAAGAAACATTCTGGCCGATAGTCCAGGGCTCGTTGGAGCCGTGGATGCGGTAGAGCGTCGAGCCGAGATACATCGCGCGCGCGCCGAGCGGATTGCCGATGCCCCCGGCCATGAAATGCGGAATGCCTGGCTGCCGCGCGATCATTTCCGGCGGCGGCGTCCAATCCGGCCACTCCTTCTTCGCCGTGATCGTCTTCACGCCCGACCAAGTAAAGCCCGGACGGCCGACGCCGATGCCATAGCGCATCGCTTTGCCGCCGTCCTCGACCAGAAACAAAAACTTGTCCGGCGTATCGACAATGATGGTGCCCGGCTTCTCGTCGCCGTCATAGGCGACGACCTGGCGCATGAATTTCGGATCGATTGGATAATTCGATTCGTCCGGCGCATTGGCCGGGTTGTAGGCCTGCTGTTGCGGCGGAGCCGCCGGTGCAGGCTGCGCCTCAGGCTGTGGCGCCTGATAGCCGGGATACATGTGCGACACCGGCACGTTGATGGTCGGTCCGCCGAAAATCGCTTCGAGGAATCCGCCGCCGCCGGGACCTAACGGTGCGGGCGTTGGCGCAGGCGCGGCCGCGTAGCCTTGCGGAGCCGCAGCTGCATAGGTTTGCGGCGGCGGCGCCGGGTAGCCCTGTGGAGCGGCGTTCGCATAGCCTTGCTGGTAATTCGCCGACGCATTCACGTCGCGCGGCTGCTGCGCATAATAATATTGCTGCGGCGGCGGCTGTTGTGCCGCGTAACCCGGCTGCCCGCCATAAGGATAGATGGCCGATTGCGCGAAGGCCGGAGCGGAAAGCGCGCCCAGAAGGAGCGCGGTGGTGCAGATACGCCGCATTGCTGTACTCGTTACGCTGGTTTCACGCCGAGCGCCGTTGCGCGCTCATACGACGAGTACGCCCGTAAACCTCGACTGTTTGGTAAACAAATTGCGGCGGCGCGTTATTGGTACATTGTTCATCAAGTTAGAGTTGATTTTGTGTCAATGGCTGCAGATCTTGGTTAACCAGACCTTGGCATTCATGGCGGGCGGACGTGAACGCGGTGTTAAGCGGCGGCCCTTTACGGTTGCGTGGAGTCAGTCGGTAGTGGCATGCCCGAACCGCGCAGGGTTTTTCGGATCGAACAGACCGCCGCCGCGCGCCGGATGCACCAAGCTCCGGGCGCGCCCGCTTCGCCGCAGCACGACGAGATCATCCAGGCGCTCGCCGCGCTGCGAGCCACGATAGCGACAACGCCTACCCTGCCGGCGGTCGATGCGGTCGCGTCGTGCCAAGTCGATGCCGGGCATCAGGCGGCATCGCAAACAAACAGCATGGCGCGCATCGCCGACGAGCTCGACGCGGTGACCGCCGGCACGGCACAGGCGACGCAGAAGATTCTCGCCGCCGCCGAAGAGATCGATCAGCTCGCCGATAGCCTTTCAGCCGCGCTCAAGGGCAAGCTCGAGCAGGAACTGGCACAGGACATCGCCGACAGCGTGCTGCGCATTTTCGAAGCCTGCAATTTTCAGGATCTCATCGGCCAGCGCGTTGCCAAGGTGATGAAGACTCTTACGGTGAAAGACGCGGAGCCGGCACCGGCAGGCGATGCGCCGCCGGATTTGCACGGCCCGCGGCTCGACGGCGACAAGGGCCACCTCTCGCAAAGCGAAATCGACGCGATGTTCGGGGGCTGATCCTTTTCCGCCCATTCCCGCGCAAGCGGGAATCCCGTGCTGGGTCCCCCTTTCGCGGGGAGGAGCGAGATGAGGACTATTCCGGCCGGCGGATCATCAGGAAACAAACAAACGCCACGACCGCGAACGCTGCCACCAGCGTCAAGCCGGCCGCGTCGGAAGCGCGATCGGCGACATAGGTCACGACCACCGGCGCCAGCGCCTGAACCGCCAGAAACGGGCCGCCGATCCGTCCTACTAGCCGCCCGTAGCCGCTAGGACCAAACAGAGCGAGCGGCACGGTGCCCCGCGCGATGGTCAAAAGGCCGTTCGCCATGCCGAACATGACGGCAAAGGTTGCCGCCACGGCGGTCGAGAACGGAAGAAGCGCCAGCAGCACGAAGGCGGCGACCAGAAGTCCGACCGCCGAGCGCGCGATCCATAACGGATGCATGTGCCGGCCGAAGCCAAGCTCACAAATGCGCGCCAAGACCTGCGCCGGCCCGAATAACATGCCGATGCCGACGACGACGTCGGGAGCAAGCCCAAATCTTTTGAAGATGGCCAGAAGCTGTGCCGACAGCGCCGACGGCACGAAGGCGTAAGCTGCGAATCCGGCAGCCACCAGAATAAAAACGAGGCCGTGCGGCGCAATGAATGCCGCCGGTTTTTGCTCGGCCGCGAGCGCCGGCGCCGGCCGCGCGGCGATGTCGGCGCGCCGGCGTGGCAGCGCGAAAGCATGCAGCGGTGCGGCGACAAACGCGAGCAGCGCGGCATAGACCAGATAGGTGCCGCGCCAGCCTACTTTGTCGATTAGGAATTGCGTCGCCGGCCAGCTTACCGTCGAGGCAAAGCCGCCGGCGAGTGTCAGCGTCGTGATCGGCCCGCGCGCGCCGGCCCCGAAAATACGGCCGAGCGTGGCGAAAGCCGGGTCGTAGAGAGAAGCCGCCATGGCGGCGCCGAGCACCATCCACACCGCGAAATAAGCTGGCGCGCTCTGCGCATGCACCAGCGCAGTCAGCCCGGCGGCGGCAACAAGCGAGCCGACCGGCATCACGACGTGCCCGCCGAAGCGATCGATGGCCCCGCCGACATAGCGCGAGCACAGCCCGCCGACGAGCAGGCCCAAGGAAAAACCGCCCATCGTGAACGAGCGCGACCAGCCATGATCGGCCGCGATCAACGGCACCGTGAGCACCGGCGGATAAAAGAGTGCGCCCCAGGACAAAATCTCGGTGACGCCAAGCACGCTCACCGCGCGCCAAGGACCGAAGATGAATTCGCGGGGGCTGGGCATTGATGCTTTCCGTCACCCTGAAGCGCGACCCGCGACTTGATCGAGGGGAGCCTCGAAGGGCGGCGGCCCGGGCACCTGAGCAGCATCCTTCGAGGCCCGCGCTACGCGCGGGCACCTCAGGATGACGGTTCTATGAATGTGGCGCTAGCCTACTGCCCCGCCGGTTTCATCGGCGGCCGGCCGGCGGCACGCGCGGTGCCTTCGGGCGCGCAACGGACATAGACGCCGGTGCCGTAGCGGCCCGCAACTTCCGGATCCATCCACTTAAGCACCATGGTGCGGCCGTCGAAGGAGACGATCTCGCGGTCCTGCATGCCGCCCGCCGGACCCGGCGGACCGATATAATTCGCGCCGCTCTGCGAGCCCTTGAGCTGGAGCTCCTGCAATTGCGCGGAGTTGGCGAGATACATCATCACGCCGCCATTCGGCCCGCGCGTGATCTCGACCGGCTGGCCGCATTGTTGGCGCGCGGCGGCGGCGGTGCGGCCAAGATCCTGGTCGCGATGAAAGGCGCCGTAGCCCCAGCGGCCGACGATATCCTCCGGCCGGTATTTGGATGGGATTGCCGGCTGTTCCGGGACCGGCGGTGCCGCCGCCTCCTGCGGTGCCGGGGTGTTGGACGTACAGGCCGTAAGCGCGAGCGCCAGCACGCCGGCGGCCGCGATGCCGAAAGCCAATCGCCGATAAGGCGCGCTGAGATATGACGGGCTCATGGGCGTATCCTCCCGACCGGGTGCGAACGGAACTGCGCCGGTTTTACCGCCTCGACCTTTCGACTTTGTTTCAAATTGCAGCCTCGGAATGAACCATCAACAGCAGTCGGTGACGATTGCGGCCCGCATTGGGCGGTTAGGCCGTTTCTCGACGCCCGGAACCATTGCGGCCAGCGCGACCGCCACCGTGCCCGGCCGACGTTGCCTTGGCGCGCACCACCTTAGACCGCGGATCGACGAGCGGCGCCGATTTATGGATGCTCAACACCCGCATCTGTTCAGGATCGTCGAAAAAATCGCTGTCGGCACGATAGCCGGCGGCATGGATGCCGACGATAGCGCAGATATCGTCCATCTCGTTGGCGTCGCCGGTGACGCCGATGGCGGCGACCACTTCGCCGGATTTGTCGCGGACGAGCTGGCCGCCGCCTTCGAGGAACAGCGGATAGTCGGCAAGGTTCTCGATCGATTGCATGAACAGCGGCTTCTCATTGGCCTTCTGTAAGACGAGCTTCGATGGCCGTCCCAGCGCCAGCGCGCCATAGGCTTTGCCATAGCAGACCTCGAAGCGCAGCATCGAGGCATGGTCCTGTTTCTGGAACGCCTTGACCCGGCCACCGGCGTCGAGAACGATCGCGCTCATCGGGCGGCATTTGTGTTTCTTGGCCGCGGCAAAAGTCGCCGCTATGATGGTATTGGCCTCGTCGAGCGTCAGCGCACGCATTTTCGTGTTCCCTCCTCGCCCACCGCGGCAGCTTAGCAGCGAATGGTCGGCGGCGAATAGCAAGCGGTCGCCGTTTGCCATTTCCGACGCCTGCGCCTTGACAGCGCAGACCCCGCGCCTTATCTCCCCAATGGCCTTTTGGCACTCTGTTATTATGAGTGCTAAGGCTCAGCAAAACAACGTTTTTCTTAACAGCGAACGCCGCCATCCCCCATCGTCCACGAGGTTGCGCGGTACCCGAGGTGATCCATGGCGAAGACAAAATTCCGGCCGCTGCATGACCGCGTGGTCGTCAAACGCATCGAAGCCGACGCGAAGTCCAAGGGCGGCATCATCATTCCTGACACCGTCAAGGAAAAGCCGTCCGAAGGCGAGGTCGTCGCCGTCGGCCCCGGCGGCCGCGACGAGGCCGGCAAGATTATTCCGATCGAGCTGAAGTCCGGCGACCGCGTGCTGTTCGGCAAATGGTCGGGTACCGAGGTCAAGCTCGACGGCGAAGACCTCCTGATCATGAAGGAGTCCGACATCATGGGCGTGATCGCCTGACGCTGCTGCGTGTCCCGGGCGCAGCGCAGCACGAAGTGGTGCGCTGGCGAACCGGACCTTCGCACGCAGGGAGTCTTCAACAATCCTGGATCAGCGGTGCACGGTTTCACGCTGCACCGCATCCTGGAAACGGTTCAAACCGAAACACCCAAGGAGACAACGGAAATGTCCGCGAAAGACGTAAAATTCTCTACCGATGCCCGCGACCGCATGCTGCACGGCGTCGACATCCTCGCCAATGCGGTGAAAGTGACGCTCGGCCCCAAGGGCCGCAACGTCATCCTCGATAAATCCTACGGCGCACCCCGCATCACCAAGGACGGCGTCACCGTCGCCAAGGAGATCGAGCTCGAAGACAAGTTCGAGAACATGGGCGCGCAGATGGTGCGCGAAGTGGCGCAGAAGACCAACGACACCGCCGGCGACGGCACCACGACGGCGACCGTGCTCGCGGCCGCCATCGTCAAGGAAGGCGTCAAGTCGGTGGCGGCCGGCATGAACCCGATGGACCTCAAGCGCGGCATCGATCTCGCCGTGACCGCCGTCGTCGAGGATATCAAGAAGCGCGCCAAGAAGGTGGGCTCGTCGGCCGAAGTGGCGCAAGTCGGCACCATCTCATCGAACGGCGATGCGACCATCGGCAAGATGATCGCCGACGCCATGCAGAAGGTCGGCAACGAGGGCGTCATCACCGTCGAAGAGGCCAAGGCGCTCGACACCGAAGTCGAGATCGTCGAGGGCATGCAGTTCGACCGCGGCTATCTCTCGCCCTACTTCATCACCAATGCCGAGAAGATGGTGGCCGAGCTCGAGGACGCCTATGTGCTGCTCCACGAGAAGAAGCTGTCGCAGCTGCAAGCCATGCTGCCGGTGCTCGAAGCCGTGGTGCAGTCGGGCAAGCCACTCCTGATCATCGCCGAGGACCTCGAAGGCGAGGCGCTGGCGACGCTGGTCGTCAACAAGCTGCGCGGCGGACTGAAAGTCGCGGCCGTGAAGGCGCCCGGCTTCGGCGACCGCAGGAAGGCCATGCTCGAAGACATCGCCATCCTCACCGGCGGCCAGCTCATCAGCGAAGAGCTCGGCGTCAAGCTCGAAAGCGTGACGCTGGCCATGCTCGGCCGCGCCAAGAAGGTCGTGATCGAGAAGGAAAAGACCACGATCATCGACGGCGCCGGCAAGAAGAAAGAGATCGAAGCCCGTGTCGGCCAGATCAAGGCGCAGATCGAGGAGACCACCTCAGACTACGACCGCGAGAAGCTGCAAGAGCGGCTGGCGAAACTCGCCGGCGGCGTGGCGGTGATCCGCGTCGGCGGCGCCACTGAAGTCGAGGTCAAGGAAAAGAAGGACCGCGTCGAGGACGCGCTCAACGCCACCCGCGCCGCGGTCGAGGAAGGCATCGTGCCGGGCGGCGGCGTTGCGCTGCTGCGCGCCAAGAAAGCGGTCGGCAAGCTGACCAACAGCAACGCCGACGTGCAGACCGGCATCAACATCGTGCTCAAGGCCATCGAAGCGCCGCTGCGCCAGATCGCCGAGAATGCCGGCGTCGAAGGCTCGATCGTCGTCAACAAGATCCTCGAGAACAAGTCCGAGACTTATGGCTTCGACGCGCAGACCGAGGAGTATGTCGACATGCTCGACAAAGGCATCGTCGATCCGGCCAAAGTGGTGCGCGCGGCGCTGCAAGACGCGGCCTCCATCTCCGGCCTCCTGGTCACCACCGAAGCCATGATCGCCGAATTGCCGAAAGAAGCCCCCGCGATGCCGGCCATGCCGGGCGGCGGCGGCGGCATGGGCGGAATGGGCGGGATGGGTTTTTAAGCCCGCTTTCGACCGGATTGACAAAGGGCGCGGCTTACCCCGCGCCCTTTTTGTTGGGCTCCGATTAGATCCGATTGGGAAAACGCGCGAAGTGCGGCGACGAATTTCTCCGCAATGGCCTGGAAACCTCCGGGATAAGGATGCAGCTCATTGGCCCAATCGGCGGGCTGCAGAGTAACTTGGGTGTTGACCAGGATGAAATTGTTCGCGGCGTTGGCGGCCAAGGTCGCCAGCATGGTCTGGAAATCTACGAGCGCCTGACGAACTATCGTGGTGCCCTGCGTAACGTTGTAGCCGCAATAATCGAGCGATGGTTTCAACCACGGGCCGGTGCAGACCGGATGCACGCCATTCGGAATCGGAAAATCGTAACAGTGCGCGAAGATCGGCACGCCCGGCGCGTATTTGTCGCGGAACGCGAACAGATCGAGGTAGGACGACTGCACCATGCCCAGTGCCAATTGAAACCGGGCCGCGTTCAATCCGCTGGCGCCACCGGCACCGCGGCGAGCGTTCGGGTTGTCATTGCGGTTTTGATTCTGGCGATATTGGCTTGATGAACTTGAGTACGCTTAGCGATTTCATCGTCCATCGCCTCACGTAATTGCTGATGCAGATCGATTTTCTCGTCCATGCTCGCCCCCACGGACTTGCCAAAAAATTGTCATAAAGAAAAACTGCAACCGAGCTTGCCCACAAAGCCCAGTCGATTCAATCGAAAAAAGGAAGCATGGCCGCCGACGTTGGTAGGCGGCGCGGTCAATTCGTCATCAGCCGGAAGCGCAGCGTGGCGCCGCCCGACAATTCGACGCGGTCGCCGCTGCGCCGCCATTTAGTAACTTGGGCAAGCTCGGAAAGAAGCGTGACGTCGCCGGCTTGCTGGTCTGGATCGCATTGGGCTTGCGCATCGCCAACCGGCTGTCCGGGAATGAGGCTCGCCGGCTGCCCCGGCACGATCGTGATCGAATCGTCAGTAATCGTGGCCTGGGCGTGGAGGCTCGTGCACCACAGGTCGATCGAGGCGGTGCCGTCGTCTTCGATCTCGAGCATCGGAACACGCTTGGAGCCGTGCATCGGCGCGGCATCGAGCATCAACTCGCTGCCGAAGGGAAAGCCTTCACCGGCCGCCGCGGGCCACAGCGCGGCCGATACCAGGATCATGGCAAGCCAGCAGACAAAGCGCCGGCACAGGCAGAGCATCGTCGTCTCCGAATTGAGTTTAGGGAACCGAACGGCCGGACGGCCGAGCGACACGATCTGATCCGCATAGCGACCCTCGGCGTCAAGCCGATCGACCGCACCGGTGCGATGGCAATCGCGCCGCGCGTAAAACCAAAACAATGGGGCCGCCAAGTGGCGGCCCCATCGCAAGTGGTTGCGTAATGACGCGCGCGATCAGTGCCCGGGCAACACCGCGATGTTCGGGAAGAACAGGTAGCAAGCCACCCCGATGACCACGAGATAGCCCAGCAGAACGAGACACCAGCCGAAATTATGGCGGATCACTTCACCTTCGTTACGCACGAACTTGCTGGTCGATACCCCGACGCTCGCGGTTTGCGGCGCAATCGGCTTGCCGATCTCGGCGCCCACCGAATTGAGCGTCGGCAAGAGCAGCACCGGGAAGCCCAGCACTTTGCCAACCAGCGCCTGGAACGTGCCGAACATGGCGTTGGTCGAGGTATTGCTGCCCGACAAAGCCACCCCGATGAAGCCCAGGATCGGCGCCACGACGATGAAGGCGGGCCCGATCTTGGCGAAGGCGTTGGCGAGCGAACCCGCCATGCCCGAGTAGTTGAAGACGTAGGCGAGGCCGAAAATGAAGACGCCGACCAGGCAGGCGCCCCACATCTGCGACCAGGTCTTGGCGAAGATTTCGCCGACCTGACTCAGGCTCACGCGCAACAGAACGGCGGCGATGATCCAGGACGCCAGAATGGCGGTACCTCCGACGAACGGCGTCCAGTTGAAGATCGCGCTGATGGAGGCGCCCGGCGTGATCGCCGAATTGGCGGCGACGGCGTAATGCAGGAGCACGATCGACGGCAGATGCGACCACGGTCCGGTCCAGGCCACCACCACGGCGATGAGGACTACGATCGGCAGCCAGGCCATGACGATCTCGCCGCCGGTAAGCCCGTGCGCCTCAGCTTCGCTGCCACCCGTGGTCGGTGTGCCGCCATAGGCCAGCACCTGCGCGGGCCGCCACAGCTTGAGCAGGATCAACAACAGCGCGAAGCAAACGATCGAGCCGATGACGTCCGGCAGATAGGGGCCGAGATAGACCGCCGTCGGCAATTGCCCGGCGATGTAGCCAAGCGAACCGACAATGGCGAGCGGCCAGGCCGACCACATGCCTTTGCTGCCCGAGACCAGGTAGAGCAGGATCCAGGGTGGCAGCAGCGCCAATATGGCGACGATCTTGCCGACCGAGGCCGAATAGATCGGCAACAAATCGACGAAGTTCATCCCAAGCGTACCGGCGGTCACGGTCGCGAGCGCGATGATCGGCGCTCCCAAAGCGCCATAAGAGACCGGCGCGTTATTGGCGATCGCGGCGACGCGAATAGCGTCGAGATCGGGAATGCCAATAGCGATCAGAATGGGTGCGACGAAGGCCCACGGGTAGCCGAAGCCGACCAGACCTTCGAGCAGCGCGCCGAAGGCCCAGGCGAACAGGATGGTCTGCACCCGCACATCCCGGGTTCCCTGCTGCACCAGCCAACGCCGCAGCTTGTCGAAAGCGCCGGTGGTGACCAGGGTGTTGAACAGCATCACTCCCCAAAACGTGATCCAGTCGACGTTCCATATGCCGGTGGCCGAGCCGTAAACATAGGCCAGGACGCCGTCGCCGAACGGCATCTTCCAGACCCAGAGCCCGAGCAGGAAGGTGACAATCGAACCGATCAGGACGGCGAGCCAAGCCGACATGCGCAGTCCCGCGAGCAGGAACAGCAACAGGACAACCGGGATGAGCGCGACCAGCCAGGTCAGGAACAGGTTTCCGGTAGGATCGAGTATCTGGGTGAACATGGGTGCTTCCTCCCCACTAAACGCCGCAATGTTCGTCTTCTGTCTTTTGTGGCCGCAGTTGCATGCGGCAATGCCGCGCACTAAGCCACAATGGAGACAGTTTTTTTGGCGACTTGCCGTAAATTTAGGCGAATTCGTTGCTGCTGGCTACCGATTATCGCCATATCGGCCCAAAAGCCGCGCTGCACTGTGGACTGGTTCGTGATAGTGCGATGCACCAACAGTGCTTTTCGGTTCAATTTCTTTGGCTTACGCCAATCGGCGCGCGCGTTGAGTTGTTAGCCTGATGCCGCACGATGGAAGGCGCTTTGCATTGCACCCTACACCCCCAAACCTCGGAGGTCTTCCGTGAAACGTCTTGCCGCCACGCTCGCCACCATGTGGCGCTTGGCTATCCCTTATTTCCGCTCGGAAGATCGCTGGCCGGGGCGCATCTTGCTCGGCGCGGTGATCGCCATCGAACTGTCAATCGTCGCCATCAATGTGATCCTGAACTACTGGTACAACGGCTTTTACAACACGCTGCAGAACCGCGACTGGAACGGCTTCGTCTGGTACATCCTGGTGTTCTGTGGGCTTGCCGCCGTCTATACCGTGCTGGCGGTCTATCAGAACTATCTCAATCTCTGGCTTCAGATCCGCTGGCGTCGCTGGCTGACGCAGACCTATCTGCGGCAATGGCTCAACACGGCGAACCATTACCGCATGCAGTTGCTCGGTGACGCCGCCGACAATCCGGACCAGCGCATTGCCGACGATTTGCAGATGTTCGTGCAGAACACGCTGTCGATCGGGCTCGGGCTATTGAGCTCCTGCGTGACGCTGTGCTCGTTCGTCGTCATCTTGTGGAAGTTGTCGGAGGCGGCACCGCTGCATGTGTTCGGCGTGCCGCTGGCGATACCGGGCTTTCTGGTTTGGGCCGCGCTCCTCTATGCGGTGGTCGGCACTTCGCTGACGCATCTGATCGGCTGGCCCCTGATCCCGCTGAATTTCCTGCAACAGCGCTACGAGGCCGACTTTCGCTTCAATCTCGTACGCACCCGCGAGAATTCCGAGCAGATCGCGGCGCTGCACGGCGAAGCCGCCGAGCGTGCGCGTCATCTCGGCCGTTTCGGCCTCGTGGTGTCGAACTGGATCGCCATCATGCAGTGGCAGAAGCGGCTGACCTTCTTCACGCAGAGCTACTCGCAGGCTTCGGTGATCTTTCCTTATCTGATGGTAAGCCCGGCCTATTTTTCCGGCGCCATGCAACTCGGCGGCCTGATGCAGACCGCCTCCGCGTTCAACAGCGTGCAAACGGCGCTGTCCTATTTCGTCACTGCCTATCAATCGATCGCGCAATACAGTGCGGTGGTCACCCGGTTGTCCGGTTTCGAAGAGGCCATCGTCGCCGGCCGCGACGTCGCGCTCACCCCGCCGGCGGTCGAGGTGCTGCCGCGCGAAACGCCGAGCGTGATATCCATCGATCAGTTGAGCGTGCGCCTGCCGAACGGCGAGCCGCTGGTCAATGCCGAGAACATCGTGCTGTCGCCCGGCGAGCGCGTGCTGGTCACCGGGCCGTCGGGGGCCGGCAAGTCGACGCTGTTCCGCGCGGTGGCCGGCATCTGGCCGTTCGGCTCTGGCCGCGTGATGGTGCCCAAAGACGCTAAGGTGATGCTATTGCCGCAACGGCCGTATTTTCCGGTGGCCTCGCTTGCCGCCGCGGTCAGCTATCCGGCCCGTGCCGGGACGTTCGCCGATGGCCGCATCGCCGAGGTGATCGCGGCGGTCGGGCTTCCCGAATGGAGTGGAAAGCTCGACGAAGAAGCCCACTGGAATCGGATGCTTTCGCAAGGCGAGCAGCAACGACTCGCCATTGCCCGCGCGCTGTTGCAGGAACCGGATTATCTCTTCCTCGACGAAGCCACCGCGTCGCTCGATGAGCCTGCGGAGGCCGCGCTCTACCGGCTGCTGCAGGAGCGGCTCAAAGGCGCCACGATTATCTCCATCGGCCACCGCTCGACGCTCAGTGCCTTCCACCGCCGGCGGATCGAAGTGGTTTGCGGCGACGGCGCCTCGGAGGTCCGCGACGTACCGCTGGTCTCCGCGGCGGAGTGAGCGAGGCCACGCGGAACGCAAAGCAGGCAGCAAAGCAGTCCAGACGCGATGCCGCCGCTCGCAACGGATTGATTCGCCGGCCGTTGCACAGACGAAGCCCGGACACTGACAAAGCCAAAAAAGAAAACGGCCGGGGCATTTCTGCCACCGGCCGTCTTCTTAGAAGTTGCTCAGCGGATGCTTACTTCAGGCCGCTGAGGTTCGCCGCGAAGGAGAGCTTCGCGATATAGGCGGCACCGCACCAGTTGGAGCCGAGACCGGTCGGATTTTGCGTCGTGACATTGCCCGTCCCGAATGCCGAGTTCGATGCGCTCGTGAAGGCGTTACACTCGGCGTGGGTCAGGTTGGTATCGTAGTAGCGCAGATCGAGCGTGAAGGCCTTGTAGGTCCAGCCGAAGCCGGCATCCCAGTTCCAGTAGCTCGTGTAGTTGACGCCGAACTCTTGAGGTGATCCGGCAACGCCGGTGCCGTAGAAAATGTCGCTGGTACCGAGCGCCCAATACCCGAGGTCGGCGGAGATATAACCACCGATGCCGCTATTGGCGGGGAACCATGAACTTGGAGCGGTATAGGTCAGGTTGCCGACTGTGTACCAGCCACTCGCGCCGGTGTTAGAGACCGACGGCGAGTACCATTCCTGGATACCGGCGGCCCATTGATCGTTGATCGTATAGGTCGCCTTCGCGTACCACTCGTAGAAGCTCTCATTAGACTTCACGACATTGCCGCCAAATGGCTGGCCATTCCGGTTCGGAACGGTCGCACCGTCCGGCGCTGTACAAATTCCGGTGCCGGGTGCGGTGCCAGGCGGATTGCCCCAGCAATTGCCACCGGGATACCAGTAGTACCAGAAGCCAAAATCGAGGGCGAGTTTATCGAAGGTCGGACGGAAGCCGCCGTACATGTCAATTTCGGCTGCCGCCTGATTCGGAAAGTCGATGCTCTCTCCGGAAAGCCCAGCGTACCATTGCATGCTCGAAGTTTGATTGTATCGCAGCTCGAAGCCGGCTTGCGTCGACGGGTTGTGCGCCGACTGCGTGATGCCGCGGAAGTTATAATCCGTCATCAACGCTGCGGAGATGGCGACGTCCCACGGCGAAGGCGGCGGCGCGGGCGCTGCCGGCGGGGCTTTGGTCGCCATGTCGGCGGCCATTGCAGAACTGGCCAGACCGGCCACCAAAGCTAAGGATAGAGCAACTCTTTTCATAACTAGCCCCTTCTTTTGTCCCTGCCTGTACTCGTGCGACCCCAACGTCCGCAGCCGGTACAGCGCCAATTCCCTGCAGCGCTACTACAACAAACTTGCGCAGCGTGAACCTTCACGAATTCTTCAATTTTCATACTCGGGAGCCAAGATTAAAACGACAGCAAATGCTGCCTTTTTATGCGTTTGCGGGATAACTTCATCGTTTCTTGCCAGGTGTGGCAGGCGGGATACACTTTTGGGGCTTTGTCGGATCTCAACTGCGATCAAATACGAGAATTCCCCTATACAGGGGGGATGATGCGAGGGGCCGAACGGAGCAAGGAATCATGAAAGCAGTCGTCGACGGCCAGATCGTTGCCCAGAGTAACGATGTCATCAAATGCAAGGGATATCAGTACTTTCCGCGCGCGGCCGTGCGCATGGACTGGCTCGAAAAAGCCGACAAGACCGCCGATGATCGGGCCTGTCCGCACGGCGTGCAATTCTACGACGTCGTGGTCGACGGCACGCGGCACCCGCGCGCAGCGTGGTCCTACGAAGCGCCGCGCCCGGAGATGAAGGAAGTCGGCGGTCGATTCGGTTTTTGGCAGGACGTCGAGGTCGCTTAGACGCCCAGCCGATTTATGCCGCCTGCTTCTTGCGATTCGCCTCGAGCCGGGTGTCGACCAGCGCCACCGTCGCGTCGAGGATCGGATTACTCAATCCCTTCTGCTTGGCGATAAGCTGAACGAGCTTGTCGGCGCGTTCGATATTGGGCGCGCCGTTCTGCAGCGCGCGAGCGGCCGACGCCGGACGCGTCAGCGATTGCGCCGCGGCGGCGTATTTCTCGAATGGCACCAGGTCGTCCGGCTTGGCGCCGAGCTTGACGCAGAGATCGTTGACGAAATTGTACACCGAACGCGACGTCTCGATGTCGCTGTGCACGGCTTCCTGCGCGGTGCGCATGCCGTCCTTGGTGACGCAGCGGTAATTGCCGGCGCACAGCATCGCCCATTTGGCGAGCGGCACGAAAATCAATTCGTAGACCTTCAGCTTGACCGGCAGCTCGATCCTGCCTTCCGGGGCGTCGAAACGCGCCGCCTCGACGTCGCGCTCGAGCTGGCGGAGGATCGCCGTGTCCTTGTCGTCCTCGAAGCGCGCGCATTTGAAATTCGTCGGCAGCGTCACCAGAAGCTCGTTCGCCTTGCCGTCTGGCGGACGAATCGCCTGCGGATCGGGACTGTTCAGCGTGATCTTCTTTGGGTCGACCGAATCCCAAACGCGCGGATCGGTATAGGCGGCCTCCAGCGCCTTATAATCCAGGCCGTGGATGCGCATGATATAGGGCAGCGGCGGCATGTTCATGATCGACATGCACGGCACCCGCGATTTTCCCACGGCATCGAGGAGCTCGCGCACGCCGGCCGAGCGATATTGCGGCTCCTGCATGCAGAGACCGACCAGATCGTATTGCTTCGGATCTACCCCGGTCGCCGGCCCTGCCGTCACCTTGCCGGGAAGCTTGCGCGATTCGAGCAGCACCGGCTCCTTGCGGCCGCGCACCGGCAGACGAACCTTGAAACCTTCGGCGTTGATCAAATCGGCTTCGGCGGGAAGACACACCAGATGGATGGAATGCCCGCCGAACAACAGCTTCGAGGCGAGCAGCGATCCATAGGACGCGCCCATCAGCAGAATGTTATAGGTTGCCGGCATAACGCACCTCCTCGACAGAGCGAAACGGCCGATCTAGTCGACCACGGATCGGCGGCCATATGCGGCCGACCACTGGGATTATAATGCTATTGGCCCCGCAAAGCCGAGGCAATGCGGGGCCGAACGCTGACCGGCCGGGTCGAGCGAAAAAGTCTAGCCGCCGCTACTGCCGGGCCCCATCGGCGGGGTCCAGGACGGCGCCGGTGTAGGCGCGGGTTCCGGAGCCGGCGCGGCCATGGGAGCCGGCTTCGGCTTCCGCGGCGCGGCCTTGCGCTTCGGCGCGGCCTTTTTCGCCGGTGCTTTTCTGGCGACTTTTTTCGCTTTGGACTTGAGTGTCTTTTTCTTTTTGCTGGCCGGAGCTGCCTTCTTCTTTTTCCCGGATTTTTTCTTCGCCTTCGATTTCTTCGCCATGATCGACCTCCCGATCTCGCTATCGAAACTCAATGCGGCTGCCCCATCTGGAGAGACCGTCACTGTGGCACCACGCCCTCCGAGCCCCCTCAGCCCGTGGTGCCGACGCGGTGCATCGCTACAAGCGGCCGATGCTCCCGCAGGCCTGGCGGACAACTCCCCCCGGTGGCCCAATCAATCAACTCGATCGTATGGACGACTGGAAGATTCGTGCCCGCCGCGATTTGGGTGACGCAGCCGATATTGCCTGCTGCAATCACGTCTGGTCGCAATCTCTCGATAGTCCCGACTTTACGCGCGCGCAACCTTCTTGCGATGTCGGGCTGCAGAATATTGTAGGTGCCGGCCGAGCCGCAGCACAGGTGACCGTCGGGCACGTCCTTCACCGTGAAGCCGAGCTTGGTCAAAAGCTCCATCGGCTGCCGCGTGATGCGCTGGCCGTGCTGCAGCGAGCAGGCGGAGTGATAGGCGACAACAAGCGGCGGCGCCGCGTGATCGGTCCGTAGCGGCAGGCCGGCGAGATATTCCGAAATGTCCTTGGTGAGGCCCGATACGCGGGCGGCGCGGCCGGCATAGACCGGGTCAAGGCGCAGCATGTAGCCGTAGTCTTTGACCGTCGTGCCACAACCCGACGTGTTGATCAGGATCGCGTCGAGGCCGTCGACCGCGCTCCAGGCGTCGATATTGGCTCGCGCCTGCGCCAGCGCCTCGGCCTCGCGGCCCATGTGGTGGACCAGCGAGCCGCAACAGCCGGCGCCTTCCGGGAGGACCACCTCGATACCATGCCGTGTCAGCACGCCGATGGTCGCCGCGTTGATCTCGGGCATCAGCAGATCGTTGACGCAGCCGGCAAGGAGCGCCACGCGGCCTTTGCGCGCGCCCGCAGCGACAAAAGTTTGCGCGGCAAGCGGCCGGTGCGGCGACCGCCACGGCGACAGCTGCAGCATGGCGGCCAGCCGCTTCAGCCCGATCGCCGCGGCGACCGGTGCAAAAGGCTTTGCCAGGCGCGCGGCATGGAGCGCGAGCCGGAAGCGTCGTGGATAGGGCATCAGCCGGGCCAGCATCGCGCGCAGCAGGCGGTCAGCAGGCGGCCGGCGATAGGTGTCCTCAATGTGGGCGCGGGCGTGATCGACGAGGTGCATGTAGTGGACGCCTGACGGGCACGTCGTCATGCAAGAAAGGCACGACAGGCAGCGGTCGATGTGCCGCGTCACCTCTTCTGATGCCGGCTGACCGTGCTCCAGCATCTCCTTGATCAGGTAGATGCGCCCGCGCGGCGAGTCGAGCTCGTTGCCGTCGAGCACGTAAGTCGGACAGGTCGCGGTGCAGAAGCCGCAATGTACGCAGGCGCGCAAAATCTTGTTCGCCTCGGCGGTGTTCGGATCGGCCAGCTGGGTCAGGGTGAAATTCGTCTGCATCGCTCACACCCCCGCCCACATGCGCCCGGCATTGAGCACACCCTGCGGATCGAACCCTCCGCGCACGCGCTTGGTCAATGCAGCGAGGGCCGGCGCTTCCGGCGTAAAGACGTCGACCGCCGCGCGGGCCGCGACCGGGGCGCGGATCAGCGTCGCATGCCCGCCGTTGCCGGCGACAGTCGAATGCACAAGCGGTGCCTGCGCATCGTCGGTTGGCGGCATGGCGGCCCAAATAAGCCCGCCGGCCCAATCGTAGACCAACTCCACATCCGCCACGCCGACGAGCGCTTCCCCGACAATGGCGCCTTGCGTCGGCGCTGTCGAAATGCGCCAAACGTCGCGCTTTCCGGCAGCGCCGTTCGCCGCAAACGGCGTCACGTCGCGGATCGCACGCCACAGCCCGTGCGAAGCCGCTTCTCCTAACGTGCCGAGCGTGCCGAAAGGCGCCAGCAGGCTCTCCAGTATGTTTTTGCGCTGCGCCACCGACGGCGCCACACCTTCGAGGCGGAACGCGGTCACCGCCGCTTGTGCGGCCGCTGTTTCGGCGACCCGCGCCGCCACGACAATCGGCAGATGCGCGGCGCCCGATACGTCGGCGAACGAAGCCATTGCCGCCGCCATGACCTTGTTCGCGGTCGCAGCGCCGAGATTGAGAATCATGATTGTTGCTTCGGTCTCGGCTTTGGGTAGCGTCTTGATGGTGATGTCGGTCATGGCGGCGAGCGTGCCCCAGGAGCCGGCAAGGAGCTTGCACAGATCGTAGCCGGTGACGTTCTTGACCACGCGGCCGCCCGACTTGAACGTTTCGCCGCGGCCTGACACCGCGCTGAAGCCAAGAAAATGATCGCGCGCCGCGCCGGCCTTGATGCGGCGCGGTCCGGAAAGATTAGCCGCGATCGTCCCGCCGATCGTGCCGGCGCCGGTCGCGCCGCCGAGCAGCACGGCGTAATCCATCGGCTCGAAGGCGAGTTGCTGGTTGCGTGCCGCCACCAGCGCCTCGATTTCGGCGATCGGCGTGCCGGCCCTGGCGGAGAGTACGAGCTCCTCGGGCTCGTACAACGTAACGCCGGCAAGTGACGAAAGATCGAGCGTCGCATCCCATTGCGCGGCGCGGCCGATAGCGCGCTTGCTGCCGCGACCGACGATCTCGAACGTTTTGTCGTTGCCGAGCGCCCACTGGATCGCCTGCTCAACCTCCTTGGCGTCGTGCGGTTTCAGATTGTCGGCCATCGCGCGCGCCATCATTCCGCGGCGTCGGCCGCGGGCCTCGAAGAAGCAAAGACCGGCATGATCTGGCGCGCGAAAGCGCGCAATTGCTCACGGCCGCCTGAGATCGTGAGGAGCACGTAAGCGGCGCCCGCGCCGCGCAGCGCCTCCAGCATCGCGCAGATTTCATCCGGCGTGCCGAACAGCGCGTTCTCCTCGGTGCCACCCGCCTTGTCGGCATAAGCCAGCACATGCGAGCCGCTGTTGCCGTCGGGTTTGCGCGAAACATCGACGGTGCGCTTGGTATAGGCCGCCTGGCGCTCGAGCGCGGCTGCTTTGTCGGCCGCGTCCCTGGCGACGTAAAGCTGGCGCGCTACCGCGACCTGCATCGGGTCGAAGGGCAGACCCCGCGCCTGGCGTTCGGCTTTGTAGATTCCGATGCGTTCGGCGATTTGCGCGGCGCCGGCATACTGATCGAGGATCAGATTGAAGCCGCGTGCCGCGGCGCGGCGGATCGAATTCTCGCTGCCGGCAGCAACCCAGAACGGCGGGTGCGGTCGTTGCGCCGGTGGCGGCTCGACGACGATGTCCTCGAAACGCCAGAAGCGCCCGCGATGCGAAAAGCGCGTGCGCTCGGTAAAGGCCCGCGTCATGACCGCGACGGCTTCGTCGAAGCGTGCTTCGGCCTCCTCCGGCACGATCTGAAATCCCTTGAACTCGCTGTGCCGGTAGCCTTTGCCGATACCGAAGTCGAAACGGCCGCCGGAGACCAAATCGAGGGTGGCGGCCTGTTCGGCGAGCAGTACCGGATTGTGCCAGGGCAGCACCATCACCGCCGAGCCGAGGCGGAGCGTCTTCGTCCGTGTGGCGAGCGCCATCAACAGCATCAGCGTCGCCGACACCTGGTTCCAGCCGGTGAAATGATGCTCGACCAGAAAACTCGACGTAAAGCCGAGCGCCTCGGCCTCGACATTGAAGTCGAGATAGTCGCGAAAGCCCTGCCCGGTTTCCGGGCCGAGATCGCCGCTGTTGGCTTGCGCGGAACTGAAGATACCGAATTGCATTTGGTTTTCCCAGTTGGCCGGCCTTGAGGCCGGGCCGGATTAAACTTACGCAATAATGCGGACGAGTGCGACCTTCGCTGTGACCAATGGGCATAACCGGAGGTTACGGCCATGAAGGGCACTTTCGCCGCCGCGGCGGTCCTGATCGTAGCCGTATTGACTATGCCCGCTTACGCCAAAGCGGCGGCGACCAGCACAACGACGGCAAACAAAACTCACATCGTCAAGAAGAGCTCCGCGCGGCGCAGTGCACGCGCGCCGCGGCCCTCCAACCACGAGGTCACCTATGATCGCGATGCGAAAGATCCGAACGTCGGCTGGCACACGCAAGGTGGCATGCGCGTTTGCACGCAAGACTGCGACAATCCGGAAATCCCCGGATCCGGCTACACCTGCCGCGACGTCACCATCCTCGGCATGGCGATGCGCGAATGCGACTCGTCAAGTTGGTGACGATCAAAACCGCGGAATATCGGGAAACGCCAAGCGCCCCGCGTGAACATGCATGCGGCCCAATTCGGCGCAGCGGTGCAGCGTCGGAAACACCTTGCCGGGATTGAGCAGGCTCTTGCCGTCGAAGGCGCATTTGAGCCGCTGCTGCTGATTAAGATCTTCTTCCGAGAACATTACCGGCATCAGATCGCGTTTCTCGACGCCGACACCATGCTCGCCGGTGAGCACGCCGCCGACCTCGACACACAGCCGTAAGATATCGGCGCCGAACTGCTCGGCGCGATCGAGCTCGCCCGGCTTGTTGGCGTCGTAGAGGATCAACGGATGCAGATTGCCGTCGCCAGCATGAAACACGTTGGCGACACGCAAGCCGTACTTCGCCGACATCTCCTTCATGCGGTTGAGCACCAGCGGCAATTGCGCGCGCGGAATGGTGCCGTCCATGCAGTAATAATCCGGCGAGATGCGGCCGACCGCCGGAAACGCCGCCTTGCGGCCGGCCCAGAAGAGGAGCCGCTCGTCTTCTGACGTGGAGATGCGGCAGGTCATCGCGCGGCAGGTTTTGGCGATGTCCTGTACGCGCTCCAAGAGATGATCGACCTCATCTTGCGGACCGTCGAGCTCGACGATCAGCAAAGCCTCGACGTCCAGCGGATAGCCGGCATGAACGAATTCTTCCGTTGCGGCAATGGCGGGGCGGTCCATCATTTCCATGCCGCCGGGAATGATGCCTGCGCCGATGATCCGCGCGACGCATTCGCCGCCGTCTTCGGAAGCCGCAAAACCGATCAGCGCCGCGCGCGCGGTCTGCGGTTTTTTCAGAATGCGGACGGTAACTTCGGTGACGACGCCGAGGAGCCCCTCCGAGCCGGTGACGATGCCGAGGAGATCATAGCCGCCGGCGTCGAGATGCTTGCCGCCGAGTCGCAGAATTTCGCCCGTCATCAGCACCAGCTCGCAGCCGAGGACGTTGTTGGTGGTCATGCCGTATTTGAGGCAGTGCACGCCGCCGGAATTTTCCGCGATGTTGCCGCCGATGGTGCAGGCGATCTGCGACGACGGATCGGGGGCGTAATAGAAGCCGGCCTCGGCAACTGCCTGCGACACCGCGAGATTGGTGACGCCGGGCTCGACCACGGCGACGCGGTTGTCGTAATCGATCTCGCGGATGCGGTTGAACTTGGCGAGCCCGAGCAGCACGCCGTCGCCGAGCGGCAGCGCGCCGCCGGACAGCGACGTTCCGGCGCCGCGCGGCACCACCTTGATGCCTTCGCGGTGGCAATAGGACAGGACGGCCGCCACCTGTGCGGTGGTCTCTGGCAGCGCGACCACCATCGGCAGTTGGCGATACGCCGTCAGCCCATCGCTTTCGTACGGCCGCATCGCCTCTTCGGACGCGATGACGCCCTCGCCCGGCACGATACGCTGGAGCGCCGCCACGATTTCGCCGCGGCGCTTGAGCACCGCGTCGTCGAACAATGGCATCAAAAGCGGCATGGGAACCTCGCACGCATTATAGCGAAGAAAGTGCCGGTCATGCGCTTGTCAAATCGGTCGCGGGTACGGCCGGCAGCCGTGGTCTCTGCCTTGGCGCCGAGGACAGTTGACACACCGCACCGGGCTCGCTTGAACGGCGCTCGGGGCTTCACGGCGGTAATGCCGGATGAGGGACGCAATGACCAGAACAAGGATGGCGGCGGCAATGATCGCCGCAGCGGCGGGCGCAGTCACGATGCAAGCTGCGATGAGACCCGCCCAGGCCCAGGACGCCGATAAGGGCAGACAGGTGTTCAATATGTGCTCCCCCTGCCACTCCATCGGGCCCGGTGCGACCAATAAAGTCGGTCCCGAGCTGAACGGCCTCGACGGCAGGCATTCAGGCACGGTCCCGAACTTTGATTATTCGGACGCCAATAAGAATTCGGGCATCGTCTGGGGCGAGGCGACGTTCAAGCAATACATCAAGAGCCCCAGCGCCATGGTCCCTGGCACGAAAATGCCTTTCGCCGGCATCAAGGACCAGCAAAGGATCGACGACCTTTGGGCCTATGTCAGCCAGTTCGACGCCAACGGCAATATCAAGAAATAAGCGTCCCGCCGCTTGATCTGGCGCAAGAGACGCCGGCGCGGAAAATGGGATAAAGTGCGACACAGCATCCGGGGGAAGCATCGCCATGATCAAGGACATTGTCGTCAATCTCAGCGTCAACCAAGATGGCAGTCCCGCCGGCGACTATGCGATCTCCGTCGCCAGCGCGTTTAACGCACATTTGACCGGCATCGCTTTCGTCTACGACCCGATCGTTCCGGTGTCGGGGACCGGTTACATCCCCGCCGAAGTGATCGAGAGCCAGCAGGCCGATAACGAAGCCGCGGCGAAAGCTGCCATCGACCGCTTCGCCGCGGCGACCGACCGCGCCGGACTGTCGGCCGAGCCGCTGACGCTCACCGCCAGTTTCGCCGGCGCCGGCGATCAGTTCGGCCGTATCGCTCGGCGCTTCGATCTTGCCATCGTCCGCCAGGCCGAGCCCGAGACAACCACCGTGGACGAGATCGTCGCCGAGACCACGCTGTTCGAATCCGGCCGGCCGATGATCATGGTGCCCTATATCCAGAAAGCGCCGCTTAAGCTCGACAATGTTATGGTATGCTGGGACGGCAGCCGGCAGGCCGCGCGCGCCATCGGCGACGCCACGCCGCTCCTGGCCAAGGCCGGCCGCGTCGAGATCGTCATCATCACCAATGAGCGCGGCAAGCAAGACGAGATCGAAGGCGCCGATATGGGCCAGCATCTCGCTCGCCACGGCCTCAAGATCGACGTTCACCGCATCGCCGGCGGCAATATCGACGTCGCCGATGCGCTATTGTCGCACGCAGCCGACTCCGGCGCCGATTTCATGGTGATGGGCGGCTACGGCCATTCGCGATTGCGCGAATTCGTGCTCGGCGGCGTGACGCATTCGATGTTTCGGTCGCTGACGATACCGGCGCTGATGTCGCACTGACGTCTTGCCCGCCCGATCACTGATTGCCGACGACGGTTTGCACGACCAGGCCCCGCGCCCGCGCGTCGGCGACGCCAAGCGCGCGCAATGCAAAAAGCGTCAGCGACTGCAGCAGTATGCGCTCGCGGCCCGAAGCGTCTGGCGCAAGCGGCCCGATCAGCGCTTCGATGAGAAGGCCGACCAGCGCGGTGCCGGCGAGTGCTGCATCCTGCACCGGCAAATGTCCGCCGGCGATGGCCGCCGCGATGCGCGTGGAAAAATCGGCTGCCAGCGCCTTGCGGAAGGCGACGCGCAACACCTCAAGTTCGGCGTCGACTGGTTCCGCAGTGGCGGCATAACTGAGGCGTCGATCGCGTTGCGCGCGCGTCGCAAAAGTCATGATCGCGGCTGACAGCGCCGAGAGCGGACCGGGCGCGACGTCGGCGGCACGGCGGAGCGCGGCGATCTCGCGCTCGGCGATTTCCTTAACGAGCGCCGCGACCAGATCGGTTTTGCCGGGGAAGTAGCGATAGACCGTGCCGGCCGCGATGCCGGCGCGCTCCGCCACCGCTGCGATCTGCACCGCCGCCATGCCGCCTTCGCTCGCCGCTTGTCGTGCCGCGGCGATGATGGCCGCGTGCCGCGCGGCAAGCCGGCGTTCGACATTGGCGGTGCGACGATAGGGCATTGGACGATGGACAATGGAATCGGGCTACGAATAACTGAACCATGATTCAACGAAACGGACAACGCGGAGCCATTGGGTCGCAGCTGCGGTTTTAGCCTTTGGCGGCGTCGCTTCCTCTGGCATAGGTGTCCGAAACACTGTCTGGGGGAAACGACCATGATCGGAAAATCCGTCGTCGCGGCGGCCATTGTCACAATGAGCGCCGGATTCATTCTTGGCACCGCAGCGCCTGCCGCGGCCGACGATTATCCGTCGCGTCCGATCGATTTCATCGTGCCGCTTGCTCCGGGCGGATCCACCGACGTGCTGGGCCGCATTATGGCGCAGGCGATCAGCGTGCGGCTCGGGCAACCCGTGGTGGTCGAGAACGTCGCCGGCGCCGCCGGAACGATCGGCGTCACCCGCGCCGAGCGCGCGAAGCCGGACGGCTACACGCTGCTGTGGGGCATGTGGGGCACGAACATGGCGAATGGCGCCATCTACAACCTCGGCTTCGATCTATTGAACGATTTCGAACCGATCGCGCTCGTCGCCACGCAGCCGTTCTTCATCGACGCGCGCCCGACCATGCCGGCCAACAATCTCAAAGAGCTGGTCGCCTGGCTGAAAGCCAATGCCGACAAGGCCACCATGGGCACGTCCGGCGTCGGCTCGCCGAGCCACATCGCCGGTGTCTTGATGGAGCAATTGGTCGGCGTGAAGTGGCAGATGATTCCCTATCGCAGTGCCGGGCTTGCCACCAATGATCTCCTTGCCGGCACCACCGATCTCCAGCTCGATACGCCCGCAGTGTCACTGCCACATATACAAAGCGGCGCTCTGAAGGCCTACGCGGTCACGGCCAAAGAGCGCATCGCCGTAGCACCGAATATTCCGACCGCCGACGAAGCCGGATTGCCGGGTTTTTATTTCTCGTTCTGGCATGGGATGTGGGCGCCCAAGGGCACCCCGCCGGCGATCATCAAGAAGGTCAGCGACGCGGTGATGGCGTCGCTCGCCGATCCGACCGTCCGCAAGCGCCTCACCGATCTGGCACAGACGATTTACCCGCCGGATCAAGAAACGCCCGAGGCGCTGCACGCCTTCCAAAAGGCCGAGATCGACAAGTGGTACCCGATCATCAAGGCCGCCGGCATCAAGCCGCAGTAACCGGAATCATTGCTGCCGCGTCTGGTCCTGGTTCTGGTCTTTCTTTTTGGCTTCATGGTGACCGATCGCGCAGCCTGCCGCAGCGCCGAGGAAGCCATGGTGACCGGCCACGTGACCGGCCGCGCCGCCGACAATCGCGCCTTTGATGCAGCCTTTGGCATTGGCGGGAACGGTCGCCATGGCAATCGCCAGCGCCAGAGCCGCAGTACCGAGGATTGCTTTCATTTCAGTCGAGCCTCCGCTTGTCGCAAGTCAATCCGCGGCGCCCGGTTTTCGTTCCCCGATTGCGCGCAACCATGTTAACCGCCCTTCTCCGCCAACGATTTGGCGCGGATCTTGGACAGCGTCGTCGTTGGCGTGATCGCTTCGCCGTCAATGGCAAGCCGCACGATGGCGGGCTTGCCCGACGCCTGCGCTTCTTTGAACGCCGCGGGAAAATCCTCCGTACGCGCGACTGAGATGCCGAAGCCGCCGAAAGCGCGTGCGTAAGCGGCAAAATCCGGATTGCGCAATTGCGTCGCCGAGATACGGCCGGGATATTCGCGCTCCTGGTGCATGCGGATGGTGCCGTACATGCCGTTGTCGACGATGATGGTCGTGAACGGCAGATCGTATTGCACGGCGGTGGCGAATTCCTGGCCGTTCATCAAAAAATCGCCATCGCCGGCGAGGCAGACGACCTGCCGCTCGGGATACAGCCGCTTCATCGCCACCGCGGCCGGCACGCCATAACCCATCGAGCCCGAGGCCGGCGCCACGTGGTGGGCGAAGCGGCGGAAGCGGAAGAAGCGGTGAATCCAGGCCGCATAATTGCCGGCGCCGTTGCACAAAATGGCGTCGGCGGGAAGATTTTCGCGCAGCCACACCATCACCGCGCCGAAATTGACGCCACCCGGCTGCTCGGTGGGCTTCTCCGTCCATTGCAGATAGTCGGCATGCGCGGCCTTGGCGTCGCCCGACGGCGCGTGCGCGAATTTCAGCTCGTCAAGCGCCGCCGCAAACGCTGTCGGCGTCGCGTGGATCGCCAGCTGCGGGCTGTAGACCCGGCCGAGCTCTTCGGCGCCGGGATGCACATGCACGAACGGGATTTGGGGCTGCGGAATGTCGAACAGCGTATAGCCTTGCGACGGCAATTCGCCGAGCCGCCCACCGATCATGACGACAAGGTCGGCAGCCTTGATGCGTTCGAGCAGCTTCGGATTTGGCCCAATGCCGAGGTCGCCGGCA
Organism: uncultured Alphaproteobacteria bacterium; assembly: GCA_963731805.1. GTDB lineage: Bacteria > Pseudomonadota > Alphaproteobacteria > Rhizobiales > Xanthobacteraceae > BOG-931. Next base: position 234,172 of record CAVSWY010000009.1, on the reverse strand, counting down.
TAACAGGGGTGGGTCTGATCGAACAGCGAGCCGCGGCGGAATGTCGTCGCGATCGGCAGCGCGTATTTCTCCGCGAAGCGACCGACGCGCGCGGAAGCCGCCTCCGACCAGCGGCTACCGCCGAGAAGCATGATCGGCGCCTTCGCGCCGCTAAGAAGCACCGCGAACTTCGCCATCTCCGCCGGTCCCGGCGAGGTCTCGACCGGCGCGTAAGGCGGCGCGTCGGCGACGGCAATGCGCTCGACCAGCATGTCCTCGGGGATGGCGACGACGACCGGTCCAGGCCGGCCATTCGCGGCGGTGTAGAAGCCGCGCGACACGATTTCCGGCACCCGCGCCGGATCGTCGATCTCCGTCGTCCATTTGGTCATGGCGCCAAAGACGGCGCGATAATCGACCTCCTGGAAGGCCTCGCGCTCGCGCATGTCGCGGGCGACCTGGCCGACGAACATGACGAGCGGGCTCGAATCCTGCTGCGCGATATGGATGCCGTGCGCCGCATTGGTGGCGCCCGGGCCGCGGGTGACGAAGCAGACGCCGGGCCGCCCGGTCACCTTGCCGATGGCCTCCGCCATCATCGCGGCGCCGGCCTCCTGCCGGCACACCGTGACGGCAATATCGCTGTCATGGAACGCGTCCAGCACTGCGAGATAGCTCTCGCCGGGCACGCAGAAGACATGCTGCACGCCGTGGATGCGCAATTGATCCACCAGAACTTCGGCGGCACTGCGCAGATTGTCCTTGGCGCGCATTTCACTCTCCCTGGTCGGCCCCATTCGGGCTGCGAGCCGTGTTCGCCCTGCCCCTTTCCGGCCCCGGAATTGGTATGGGACATGCATAGTAATGCCCGTTCCATAGCGCAAAACACGCATGCCCGAAACTTGCGGGGCAAAAGGGGAAGATGCGCACTGCCCCTAATTGACTAGACCCCGCCGTTGGCGACATAAGCTGCAGCAAGACACGGCAAATCACCGAGAAGGACCGACCATGGCGAGCACTGCGACACCCGCGTCAACCGGTGGCCACGGACCGGAAGCGACGCGGCGCGATTTCCTGTTTATCGCCACTGCTACGGTCGGCGCGGTCGGGGCTGCGGCCACTCTGGTGCCGCTGATCGACCAGATGAATCCCGATGCTTCCACCCTCGCCGCCGGCGGCCCGGTCGATCTCGATGTCAGCAAGATCGAGGAAGGCGGCCAGGTCATGATCCGCTGGCGTGAGCGGCCGATCTTCGTGTTCCACCGCTCCAAGCAGACGCTCAATTCGATGCAGAGCCAGCAAATGACCTCGCTGCTATCGGATCCGGATTCCGCGCAGCCACAGCAGCCGCCTTACGCCACCAATTGGCACCGCTCGCTCAAGCCGGAATATGGCGTGCTGGTCGGCATCTGTACCCATCTCGGCTGCATCCCGCTGTTCTATCCGACGCCGAGCGCCACGACGCCGGTGACGAACTGGCCGGGCGGCTATTTCTGCCCCTGTCACGGCTCGAAATACGATCCGGCCGGGCGCGTCTTTTCCGGAGTGCCGGCGCCGTACAATCTGCCGGTGCCGCCCAATCGCTTCGTCAACGCGACGACACTGCGCATCGGCGAGAACGATGCGAGCGCGCAGGCCTGGAACTTCGATTCCATACGCCAGCTCTAAGCCGACTGCCGCGACCGCGTGCTTTCGGCCCGCGCGTCGCTCATAATGCCTGATGGCCTTCGATTTTCGCGCGTTGGCGGTGGCCACGGCCGGCTTCTCCGCCTTCGTCAATCTCTATTCGCCGCAAGCGCTGCTGCCTGCACTGGCGGGCGAGTTTCACGTCGGCCCCGGCGAAATCTCCTCGCTGATGACCGCCAGTACCGCGGCGATCGCGCTGTCAGCGCCGTTCACCGGCGCTCTGGCCGATGTGCTGGGCAGGAAGCGGCTGATCGTCGCCGCCATGTTCGCCATCACGGTGCCGACCGTGATCATGACCTTCGCGGCGACGGTGCCGCAGCTGGTGCTGTGGCGGTTCGTCCAGGGTCTCCTGGTGCCGCCGATCTTCACCGTCACGGTCGCCTATGTCGGCGATGAGTGGCAGGCGCGCGACGTTGCGCGCGTCGCCGGACTCTATGTGACCGGCGCCAGCATCGGCGGCTTTTCCGGCCGCTTTATTCCCGGCATCCTGACCGACGTGATCGGCTGGCGCTCGGCCATCCAGGTCGTCGCCCTAATCACTCTCGCTGCTGCGATCATCGTCACGCTGATGCTGCCGCGCGAGCGGCAATTCGTGCGCTCCGGCGGGCTACTTCTGTCGCTGACGCAAATGTTCCGCCATTTCCGCGACCGCCGCCTGGTCGCGACCTTTGCCATCGGTTTCGGCGTGCTGTTCAACTTCATCGCCGCCTTTACCTATGTCAGCTTCCATCTCGCCGGACCGCCCTACTTCTTCACGCCAACGCTCCTTGGCGCGCTGTTCTTCACTTATCTCGTGTCCAGTCCGCTATTGCCGTGGACCGGCCGCGCCATCGCGCTATTCGGCCGCCGCCGCTTCGTGCTCGGCACCATCGCGGTGTGGATTGTCGGCGCGCTGCTGCTCTTGGCGCCGCCCGTTTGGATCATCGTATCCGGGCTGACGCTCTGCGCGGTCTGCGGCATGCTGTGCCAGACAATCTCGACCGGATATGTCACGCTCACCGCCAAGGAGGGACGCTCGTCGGCGGTGGGGCTTTATGCCTCGACCTTCTATATCGGCGGCAGCGCCGGGGCGTTCCTGACCGGCATCGCCTGGACGACGGCCGGCTGGAGCGGCTGCGTCGCGGTGATCGTCGCCATGCAGGTCATCATGGCGATCATCGTCGTGGCGGCGTGGGACTAATTCATTGAACTGAAAAATCCGGAGGAGAAGCCCTGTGGTGTCAGAAAGCCAATTCGCATTCTTGCGGTCGATCGATACGCCAACGGTATGCAACCTGATTGAGATCGTAACGCCGGAACGGCGCGGTGCCGGCTATACCGCCGTGCACCTGCACTGCCCGTTCCCCGATCTGCCGCCGATGGTCGGCTTCGCCAAGACCGTCATCATCCGCGCCAAGGACGCGGTGAGCGGGCCGAGTTACATGGCCAAACGCATGGACTATCTCGATTACGTCGCCGCCGCGCCGCGCCCGAGCGTCGTCGTGATCGAAGACCAGGACGACCCGCCGGGCTACGGCGCGTTCTGGGGCGAGGTGCAGACCAACGTGCACAAGGCGCTCGGCTGCCTCGGCACCGTGACCAACGGCTCGGTGCGCGATATCGCCCAGGTCGCTGAAGGGTTTCAGATGCTTGCCGGTTCGATCGCACCCTCGCATGCCTACGTGCACGTCGAAGAATTCGGCGTCCCCGTCCGCGTCCACGGCATGGACGTCAAAAGCGGCGACCTCATCCACGCAGACCGCCACGGCGCGGTGGTCGTTCCGGCCGACAAAGTCGACGCGCTCCAAGCCGCAATGGACGGCCTGATCAAACAAGAAGCCCGCATCATCGCCGCCGCACGCAGGCCCGGCGCCACGGTCGAGGAGATCAAGGCGGCGTTTAAAGGCTGATATTCGCGCTCGGATGCCAGTGCGGCCGATAGCCGGCCGATAACACGTCAAGGATCGCCGGCGGGGTGAGCACGTCGACATCGCCGGCGCGTGGCCGAGGCTTGCGACCATCGTACCGTTCCGGCGTCCAGCGCAGCAGCGCATCGCCGCGGAGTGCGAAGGTGCCCTCCTCCAGCGCCACGAAGGCGCCGTCGGGCAGTTGGTCAACGCTGCGCCGATGCAGTCGCTTGGCCCGACCGTCGACGCGCTCGCGGTGCAGCACCTTGTCCATCTCGCGGGCGGTTGGCAGCGCGCGAAGATTGCCCGCGTGTTGCCACTTCTCCGCAAAGGCCAAGGCGTCTTGGCGGCGGCATTCGAAACAGGGGCGGTGGCCGGCCGCGAGCGCCGTCGGCTCGTCGAGAAAGAACAGCTCCGTGTAGAAACGGCCCCAGACGTCGCGATGGCGGCCCTTGAAATCGAGCACGCAGCAAATCCATTGCCGCGATGCCCAGCGCCGCGCGGTCAGTGTCTTTGCATCGGTATGGAAACGGCCGCCGCGATTGCCCAGGAACAAGCCGCGCGCCGGCGTCGCAACAAGGTTGCCGGAAGGGGTTACGCGATTTTGCAGCGGCATCGGCTGTTCCTACGCGCTTGCCGGCCAGTCGCGCAATCCGCCGGCCGATGCTAGCCTCGGCCCCGCAAACGAAAACCAAACGAGGAAACGCAATGCCACGCATCCCCCTTATCGAGCGCGCTGACATGAATGCCGAACAGGCACGCGTTTATGACGCCGCCAAGCAGTCAAGCGGCATCGTCGGCGGGCCGTATTATGCCTATATTCGGCTGCCGAAACTGTTCGAAGCCGCGCAGACTTTGCGCGAGTCGCTGTCCGGCGGGCCGCTGTCGCCGCGCGAGCAGCAGATCGTCAATCTCGTCGTCGCCCGGCATTGGAACGCACGCTATCCATGGTTCGCGCAAGTGCGCCGCTCGCTCTCCGTCGGCATCGACCAAAGCGTGATCGACGCGATTAACGCGCACAAAACGCCGAACCTGGCCGACGCCCGCGAGAAGACCTGCTTCACGGTGGCGCATGAATTGCTGGCGAACAAAGGCCTGAGCGACGCGACTTACGCCCTTGGTGGCGCTGGTTGCCTCGATCGGCAGTTTTTCGATGACCTGCATGACCGCCGGCACCTTCGGCATCGAGCCGCCGGCCGCCAATCCGACGCCGCTTCTGCAATAGAGCGGTTGAACCCGATGCTCATGCCGGACGACACAGTGAAGTTCGATCGTCACGATTATCACGAGAATTTCCCATGATCTTGGCCCGGTCCCGGCAATGGAGCATGACGGCGCTTGCGGCGGCCGCCTTGGCGCTGGCTTCGGTGACGATGCCGGCGCAGGCGCAATCGTGGCGCGATTTGAAATGCACCGGCAATCCGGATGTCCCCTGGGCCGAGCAGATCGCCGGATGCACCCAGGCGATCGGGTCGGGACGTTTTAGCGGGACCGGCCTCGCGGAGCTCCTCAATAACCGCGGCGTTGCCTATCTCAACACCCGCGATTTTGACCGCGCCATCGCCGACTACGACCGCTCGATAAGCCTCATTCCGAATGCCGCAGCGCCACTTAACGGCCGCGGCGTCGCCTACATGGCCAAGGGCGATTTCGACCATGCGCTTGCCGACCTCAACCAGGCGATCCGGCTCGCGCCAAACTACATTCTCGCCTTCAACAGCCGCGGCTTGCTCTACGCCCGCGATCGGAATTTCGACCGCGCCATCGCCGACTATGACGAGGCGATTCGATTAAAGCCCGATTATGCGCTCGCTTACGTCAATCGCGGCAATGTCTACGCTGCCGAAAAGAACCCCGATCGTGCGATCGCCGACTACACGGCAGCGATCGGGATCGATCCCAAGGACATCGCCGCCTACGACGCGCGCGCCCTGCAATACTCCTTCAAGGACGATCTCGATCTTGCCCTTGCCGACTACACCACGGCGATCGGCCTCAATCCTAGCGATTCCCATCTCTACACTGCTCGCGGTTATGTCTACCGCAACGAGGGCGATCGCGACCGCGCGCTCGCCGATTATAGCAAGGCCATCGCGATCAATCCGAAAGAGTGGCTTGCCTACGATGTCCGCGGCGACATCTACCGGGAGCGGGGCGAGTCCGACCAGGCGCTTGCCGACTACAACGCATCGATCGCGATCAATCCCGACAATGCGCTGCCCTATGACGGCCGCGGTATCGTCTATAAGGCCAAAGCCGAGTTCGACCGCGCGATGGCTGATTTCACGAGAGCCATCGAGATCGATCCGTCCGATGCCGGCGCCTATTCCAACCGCGCCAGCATCTACGAGGGCTACGGCAAATTCGACCTAGCGATCGCCGACTATAGCAAGGCCATCGCAATCATCCCGACCGATGCGGAGGCCTATACTTATCGCGCCGCCGCTTATAAGGCGAAGGGCGACTTCGACGGCGCGCTCGCCGACTACGACAAGGCGATCGAGCTCGATCCACAATATGCCGATGCCTATCGACTGCGCGGCGCCTTGTATCAGGACAAGGGCGATTTGGCGCGGGCGACGGCAGATTACGACAAGGAGGAAAAGCTCGGCCTGCAGTCGCTGTTGGCGCCGAAGGCGGCGAAGTAACGACGTCTGCGCCCGCGGCGAGGCATTTATGCGGCACATCCACTGGGACGTGTTGGCGCCAGCGTTCGCTCAAGCGCTCACACTCGTTATTTTCTGGGTGATCTGGACGCTCATTGGCATGTTCGTCATGAAATACTTCGTCCGCCAGGTGCCCATCCTTAATCACGCGGCTATTTTGCTTTGGGCTAGTTTTCGCGTGCAGATTGTTGTTTTGGTTTTATTTTTTTTGGTCGCATCTTTGGCATTTCCTCACCGGCGCTGTCGGGCATTCTCAGTGTAGTCGCGCTCTGCGCTGTCGGCTGGCTGGTGACGCAACATCTTTAATGACGTGGCTGATCGTTATCGCAATAATCGTGATAACCGGGGCCTAAAGCCGCGTCCGGGAAACACCAGTTTATTGGCTGTCGATCGAAACTCGTTTGAGGTTCTCGGTCGGCACCGGCGCGACGAAGCCGCCGGCGGCCGCTTCAGCGAGGCCGTTCCGGTCGAGTTGCTCGTCATGCTTATAGACGTCGTCGCGGAATTCGACGGTGCCGTCGCGCGTCACCCAGCCGGTGAGATAGACCCAGGCCACCGGGATTTTGCGCGGCAGGTTGATCACTTTGGTGACGCCGGTCGCGATGCTACGGTCGATGGCGGCGCGGTCCCAGCCCGGCGGCCCGTCCTGCAAAATCCACGCGGCGAGGTCGCGCACATTGTCGACCCGCGTGCAGCCGTGCGAATTGAAGCGGTAGTCGGCGGCGAACAGCTTTCGCGTATCGGTGTCGTGCATATAGACCGAATACGGATTGGGCATGTCGATCTTGAGATTGCCGAGCGCGTTCCAGTTGCCGGCGTCCTGGCGGACGAAGAAATTCGGCGAGCGGTCGGACGACCAGTCGACGCTCGACGGACTGATGTCCTCGTTCTGCGCACCGATGAGCCGCATATGCATACGGGCGAGGTAGGACGGGTCGCGGCGCATGCGGGCGAAGATCTCGTTCTTGGTGATCGAGAGCGGCACCGTCCAGGTCGGGTTGAGGTCGATTGCGGTGATATAGACCGACAGCGTCGGCGACGGCTTGTCGATCTTGCCGACGATGACGCGATAGCGCCGAACGACCTTGTCGTTCTCCACTGCCTCGATGAACGCCGCCGGGATGTTCACCACCACATAGCGTTCGGCGAAGGTGAAATCGAAGCCGAGCAGCCGCTCCAGCGACGCTTCGAGCTGCTTGATGCGGTCACCGACCGGGACATTGAGCGCCTTCAAGGTTTGCGCGCCGACGGAGCCGGTCGCGTCAAGCCCGTGGCGCAACTGGAAGCGCTTGACGCCTTCGGCGACGGCTCCGTCATAGACGTCGCCCGTCTCCTGGTCTGCCGGCAAGTCGCCACCGATGACGAGATGGCGGCGCAAGAGCGCCACATCGGGACCGCTCGCGCCGGGCGCAAGTTTGGCGTCGGCCGGCAGCGTCGGCCAGCCGCCGCGCACCTGGATATCGGAATAGCTGAGCAGCGTTTGCTTGATGCGCAGATAAGTGCCCTCGTCGAACACCGGGTCCGACGACAGCGCCAACTCCGCGGCCGAGCGCATTTCCGGCGTCGAAGCCGGCGCCGCTGCCGCTTTAGGGGGGACATTGTGCTTAGCGGCCGGCGCCCCAGCGACTTGGGCCAGAGCCGGCGCGGCCGCGAACAGCAAAGCTAATCCGGCAATTGAAATGGTCCGCATGAAGCCGCCTCCCCGTCCGTCGCGCGGTTCAAGCCCCGGGTTCAAGCCTACAGTTCATGGACTTCAGTGCGAGGCTCCGTTCAACCCTGAGGCTGCGGCTCCAGCGGGCCGGGCTCCGGGCGCGGCCGGTTGCGGCCGGCACCGGCGGTCGGCACGGCCGACCCGCGCGGCGTGGTCGGCTCGATCACCGATTCGCGGTTCGGCTTCTTGCCGAGCAGCAGGTCCTTGATCTCGTCGCCGGTCAGCGTTTCGAATTCCAGCAAGCCCTTGGCCAGCGTTTCCAAGTCCGCGCGCTTATCGGTCAGGATCTGCTGCGCCTCGGCATAGCCGGCCTCGACCAGGCGCCTGATCTCGGCGTCGATCTTCTTCACGGTCTCTTCCGAAATGTTCTGCTGACGCGCCACTGAATAGCCGAGGAACACCTCTTCCTGGTTCTCGCCATAGGCGACGGTGCCGAGCGCGTCGGACAGGCCCCAGCGCGTCACCATCATGCGGGCGAGCTTGGTCGCCTGCTCGATGTCGGAGGCCGCGCCGGATGTCACCTTTTCCCTGCCGAACACCAATTCCTCGGCGACGCGGCCGCCCATCATGATGGCAAGCCGCGAGGTCATCTGCTCGAGCGACATCGACAGTTTGTCGCGCTCCGGCAATTGCATGACCATGCCGAGCGCGCGGCCGCGCGGAATGATCGTCGCCTTGTGCACCGGATCGGTCGCTTTAACGTTGAGCGCGACGATGGCGTGACCGCCTTCGTGATATGCGGTGAGGAGCTTCTCCTCTTCCGTCATGACGAGCGACTTGCGCTCGGCGCCCATCATCACTTTGTCCTTGGCGTCCTCGAACTCGACCTGCGTCACCATGCGCTTATTGCGCCGCGCCGCCATCAAGGCCGCCTCGTTGACGAGATTCATCAGGTCGGCGCCGGAGAAGCCGGGCGTACCGCGCGCGATGGTCTTTAGGTTCACGTCCGGCGCCAGCGGCACCTTGCGCACGTGCACCTTCAAGATCTGCTCGCGGCCGACCACGTCGGGGTTCGGCACGATGACCTGACGGTCAAAGCGGCCCGGCCGCAGCAGAGCGGGATCGAGCACATCGGGACGGTTGGTCGCGGCGATCAAAATGATGCCTTCATTGGCCTCGAAGCCATCCATCTCGACGAGCAATTGGTTCAGCGTCTGCTCGCGTTCGTCGTTGCCGCCGCCGAGGCCCGCGCCACGGTGGCGGCCGACGGCGTCGATCTCGTCGATGAAGATGATGCAGGGCGCGTTCTTCTTGGCCTGCTCGAACATGTCGCGGACGCGGCTGGCGCCGACGCCGACGAACATTTCGACGAAGTCGGAACCGGAAATGGTGAAGAACGGCACGTTGGCCTCGCCGGCGATGGCGCGGGCGAGCAACGTCTTGCCGGTGCCGGGCGGGCCGACCAACAGCACGCCGCGCGGGATGCGCCCGCCGAGCCGTTGGAATTTGGCTGGATCGCGCAAAAATTCGACGATTTCCTGCAAATCGAGCTTGGCCTCGTCGACGCCGGCGACGTCCTCGAAGGTGACGCGGCCATGCGCCTCGGTGAGAAGCTTCGCGCGCGACTTGCCGAAACCGAGCGCTTTGCCGCCGGCGCCCTGCATCTGGCGCGACAGGAAGATCCACACGCCGATCAGCGCCACGAACGGCAGCCAGGAAATCAGCAGCGAGACGAACCACGGCACGTTGTCGCTCAGCGGCCGTGCGGTGATCGACACGCCCTTGTCATAGAGGCGCTTCACCAGCGTCGGGTCGCTCGGCGCATAGGTCTGGAAGGCGCGGCCGTCGCTGAAATCGCCGTGGATTTCGGGGCCCTGGATCAGGACGTCGCGGACGCGGCCCTGGTCGACCTCGTTGAGCAGCTGCGAGAACGAGATGTCCTGCGCGGTGGTGTGTTGGCCGGGATTCTGGAATAGCGTGAATAGCGCGAGCAGCAGCAGGACAATGATGACCCAGAGGGCGAAATTGCGCAGATTGGCGTTCATCTTACGTCCTTACCCCGGCGGAGCGGAGTCCGGGGTTATTGCCTGCCCGCAAATCGTGGCGGCTTCACGTCCCCGCTAATCAGGCAATGTAGGCGCCACCCCGCCCCCTGCCAAGGGAACCCCACGCGCAACCACGCATTTATACGGCTATTTCGTAAAGCCCCTGTTGCGATCCTTACGGAAAGCCGCTTTGCGGCGGGCTGGGGCGCGTACCACCGTCAGCCGCTCGCTGTCGAGGCTGATAAGCGCCCCGGCGAGCGTCCGCCGTAGCCCGGACCGGGCTTGGCGCAGGCTGTCATAAAGGCTCTCGAGCTTGGCAAGCTCGACAGGGCCCTCATCGCCGGTATGGGCGATGGCGCGGCCAAGAAGCCGCACCGCCACTTCCGCCGGCAGATTTGCAAATGGCGCCGTCGAAAACGCGACGGGACCGCGTTCCGGCCACGGCCCCGGCGCAAGCGCCTCGCGCGCGGCGGTGACGGCGAATTCGATCGTCGCCTCGGCGCGCCGCATGCGAGCCGCGAGCCGGGCGAGACCGCGCGCATCGAGCCCCTCCTTGGCGAGCGCCGGCATAAAGGTGCGCAGCCGTGCACGCGCAAAACGCGGGTCGCGATTGGTCGGATCATCGCTATAGGAAATGCCGGCCGCTTCAAGCGTTGCGATCAGCCGCATCTTCGGAACGCGCAGCAACGGCCGAACGAGAAAGAACGGGCGCGGCCCGCGCGCCGGCAGCGGCGCGGCATGCGCCATGCCGGCAAGGCCGCCGAGCCCGCTGCCGCGGGCGAGACGGAACAGCACGGTTTCCGCCTGGTCGTCGAGCGTGTGCGCGGTGAGGATATGCTCGTAGCCGGCGCGCGCGGCAGCCTCTGCAATCAGCCGGTAGCGCGCTTCGCGGGCGGCTTCCTGCAGACCGGTTTTCGGCTTGGCGCCGCGCCAATGCAACGTGCGATGCGCGACGCCAAGTCGATTGGCGAGCCGCTTGACCGCCGCAGCTTCTCCGGCAGCCGCCGCGCGCAGCCCATGGTCGACGGTGACGGCGAGGAGTTTTGGCGCACCTTTGCGCGCTTTCGTCCACCGCGACGCCAGAACTAACAGCGCAGTGGAGTCCGGGCCGCCTGACACCGCCAGAATCAGGCCAGGCAGATTTTCAAGTCCAGAGAACAACGCATTCGCTTCAACTTCGCGAATGGGATGTTCAGCAGTGGACACGTTTCTGCTCCCGGTCAACGCTTTGCTTTACGCTGATCGAAGCGTGCGGATATTTGCGCAAGACCTCGCCGAGCGACGCACAGGCCGCTTCCTTCTCGCCCAAGGCCGCGAGCGATTGGCCGAGCCGCAGGAGCGCGTCCGGCGCTTTGGCGCTGGTGCCGTATTTGGTCGAGACCGTGAGGAAAGCCTCGGCGGCATCGTGGTATTTCTGATCGTCAAACAGGCTTTCGCCGAGCCAGTATTGCGCCTCCGGCGTCAGCCGGTCGGACGGATATTCACGCAGAAAATCGCGGAATGCCTGCGCCGCCGGACCATAGTTCTTCTGCAGCACGTAGCCGTAAGCGAGATCGTATTCCTCCTTCGGCGTGGCGTTGGGCGGTAGCGACGCGACCTGCGTATCGCCTTGCATGGCCCCGGTCGCATTCGGATTGGCCAAAGGCGGCGGCGGCAGGGCACCGCCTTGCGGAACGGACAGATTGAGCGGTGCGCCGGGCTGTCCCCCGTCCGTATCGGGAGCCGGCGGCGGCGGTTCGGTCGCCGTGGTGCTGGTGCCGAGCGCATGCGGCACCCCCGGGGCGTTCGGATCGAGCGCCGGGTTGAACGCATCATGGCGGCCAGTCGGCTCGTTGGCGACGACCGGGGCCGCCGGCGCTACATAAGACGGCGGCGGCCCGTATTGCGGAGGCGCTCCGTACTGCGGCGGCTGCTGCCCATATCGTGCGGTCGGCGCAGACTGCGAATATTGCGGCGGCGTCGAATACGGCGTCGCCGTCGGCGGCGGCAGCGACGTGGACACCGATGACCGCGGCAGCGGCGCTCCCGCAGGAGACGGCGCTACTGAAGGGGCCGGACCCGCCGCCAGGGGTGACTGGGGCACCTGGGCGCCGCCCTGCAGGCGCTGGACCTCCTGTTCGAGTTGCTGATTGTGGTACTGCAACTCCTGCACTTGGCCGGTGAGATCGCGGACCGTTTCCTCAAGGCGTTCGAGGCGGGTTACGACATCGCTCGGCGAGTCTTGCGCGTGCGCGGCCTGCTTCGACATCAGGCACGCAAAGGCCAACACAAACACGGACGTGAAGCGGCGCATCGCTTGAAGCATGGTCGGTGATTTCCCCTAGCTTAACATACCGCGTCCTGCGTCCAAATTGTGACTGTGGCCCGATAGCGGCGGCCTCGTGACGCTGCGCCGCAGCTGACGCAAGATCCGGAAAAGTGGAAGCCAATTTTCCGCAACGTCATGGGCAAGAAACTGCGTCTATTCCGCCGGCTGGATGCGCGGCGCCTTGCGCGCGGCACGCCACTCTTCGAACCGCTGAATCACCACGAACAGCGACGGAACGAACAGCACGGCGAGGCAAGTCGAGGCGATCATGCCGGAGAACACGGTGATGCCGATCGATTTGCGGGCGCTCGCTCCGGCGCCGCTGGCAACGACGAGCGGCGCGACGCCGAGAATGAAGGCAAACGACGTCATCAGGATCGGGCGGAAGCGGGCGCGCGCGGCGTCGACCGCCGCTTCGAGGATCGGCTTGCCGTCGTTGACGCGGTGCTCGCGCGCCACTTCGACGATCAGAATGGCGTTTTTGGCGGAGAGCGCGATCAAGAGAATGATGCCGATCTGGGTGTAGAGATTGTTGTCGATGCGGAGCATTTCCAGCACCAGCACCGGCCCGGTCAGCGCCAGTGGCACCGAGAGAATGACCGCAAGCGGCGCGTACCAGCTTTCGTATTGGCCGGCGAGCACCAGATAGACCAAGAGCATCGCCATCACGAAGACGAAATACATCTGATTGCCGACGATCTTCTCCTGGTACGACATCGCGGTCCACTCGGTGCCGGTGCCGGGCGGCAGCGTCGCCGCCGCGTTCTGCTCCATCAGAAGAATCGCTTCGCCGGAAGAGAAGCCGGCCGCCGGCAGTCCGATGACGCTCGACGACGGATAAAGATTGTACAGGCTGATCAAAGGCGGCCCGACGATCGGCTGGATCTTGACCATGGTGCCGAGCGGGATCATGTCGCCCTGCGCATTGCGCACCGAAAGATTCTCGATGTCGCGCGGCCGCAGACGGAACTTCGAATCGGCTTGCGCATAGACCTGGAAGACCCGGCCGAATTTGTTGAACTGCGACACGTAGGTCGAGCCGAAATAGGTCGCCAGGGTGGAGAACACCTGGTCGACCGGAACGTGCAAAGTTTGCGCCTTGACGCGATCGACATCGACCAGAATTTGCGGCGCCACGGCGCGGAACGACGTCGAGACGCGTTGCAGCGCGCTCTGCGATTGCGCATTGGCGACGACGGTATTGGTGATGCTTTGCAGTTTGGCGAAATCGGTCGAGCCGTCGCGCAGCTCGATCTGCATGGTGAAGCCGCCGGCATTGCCGATCCCCTGGATCGGCGGCGGCGGCAGCACCACGACGCGGGCATCGACCGCGTCGAGCGCGCGCGACAGCCGAGGAAACAGCGTCTGCAGATTGGCGCGTTCGCTCCAGTCCTTGAGCACCACGTAAGCGACGCCGGCATTGGCAAGCGTCGCGCTGTTGTCGAGCACCGAGATGCCGGCGATAGAGATCACTTGAGCGACGCTCGCATCCTTGCGCGCGATCGTGGAGACCTGCTGCATCGCCTGCTGGGTGCGGGCGAGCGACGCACCGTCGGGAAGCTGCACGCTGACCAGAAGGTAGCCCTGATCCTCGATCGGCAGGAATCCGGTCGGCACACGCGACAAGCCCCAGACGGCAAGCCCAATGATCGCGAAGGCGACGATGGTCATGATCCCCGCATGCTCGACCATGTGATGGATGAGGCCGGCATAGTTGCGCTCGAGACGGCCATAGACCGCGTTGAAGCCGCGGTAGAACGCGTTGCGCCGCTCGGGCGGCACCGGCGGCCGCAGCCACATCGCCGACTGCGTCGGCTTGAGCGTCACCGCGTTGACGGCGGAGAGCAGCGCGGTTGCCGCGATCACCAGCGCGAACTGCGCATACATGCGCCCGGTCAGGCCCGGCAGGAACGCCGCCGGCAGGAACACCGACATCAGAACCAGCGTGATGCCGATAATCGGGCCGAGCAATTCGTTCATCGCCTTGATCGCCGCGTCGTGCCCGCTCATGCCTTGCTCGACATTGTGCGCGGCGCCCTCCACCACCACGATGGCGTCGTCGACCACGATGCCGATGGAGAGCACGATGGCGAATAGCGTCGAGAAATTCACCGTGAAGCCCATCGCCCACATCATGGCGAAGGCGCCGACGATGGTGACGGGCACCGTCGTCGCCGGCACCAGCATGGCGCGCCAGTCCTGGAGAAAGACCAGGATCACGATCAGCACCAGCACCGCCGCCTCGATCAGCGTCTTGTAGACTTCGTGGATCGAGGCATTGACGAAGACGGTGGTGTCGAACGGAATGGTGTAAACGAGGCCCCGCGGAAAAGCCTTCGCCAGCTCCGCCATTTTGGCTTTGACCTGGTGCTCGACCTCGAGCGCATTGGCGCCGGGCGACTGATAGATGCCGATGCCGGCCGCCTGCTCGCCGTCGAGGCTGAAAAATTGGCTGTAGGTCTGGGCGCCGAGCTCGACGTGGCCGACGTCGCGCAGCCGCGTGACCTCGCCGTTATTCCCCGTCTTGACGATGACGTTCTCGTATTGCTCGACGTCGCTGAGCCGACCCTGCAGCTCGATGGTGTACTGGAAGTCGACGCCGGGGGGCGTCGGCGGCATGCCAACCTGGCCTGCGGTGACGTCCTGGCTCTGCTGTTGCAGCGCCGTCACGACGTCTTGGGCGTTGAGGCTGCGCGCTTTGAGCTTTTCCGGATCGAGCCAGACCCGCATCGAATATTGGCCGGCGCCGAACACATTGACGTTGCCGACACCGGGCAGCCGCGACAGTTCGTCCCGAAGATTGATGGTGGCGTAATTGGCAAGATAGAGACTGTCGTAACTGTCGTTCGGCGACGTCAAGGTGACGAACAGCAGGATCGCCGTCGAGCGCTTCTGCACCGTGACGCCCTGCGCCTGCACCGCCTGCGGCAAGGCCGACAGCGCGCTCGCGACACGGTTCTGCACCAGGATCTGCGCGGCATCGAGATCGGTGCCGATCTTGAAGGTCACGGTGAGCGTGTAGGACCCGTCGCTGGCGCTGGTCGATTGCATGTAGATCATGTTCTCGACACCGTTGACCTGCTGCTCGATCGGCAGCGCCACCGTATCCATCACCGTGCGCGCGCTGGCGCCGGGGTAGCGCGTCGTCACTTGTACGGTCGGCGGCACGACGTCGGGATATTGCGCGATCGGCAGCCCGTAGAGCGCGACCGCGCCAATCAAAATCATCAGAATGGCGAGAACGTTCGCCAGCACCGGACGCTCGATGAAAAATTTCGAGATCATCCGATCGTCTCGCTATTTGGCCGCCGCCGCGGTGCGCTCTTCGGCATCGACCTTCTGGCCGGGAATGGCGCGCATGATGCCGCCGACCACCACGCGATCATCCTTGGCAAGGCCTTTATCGATGACGCGCAGATCGCCGACCAACTGGCCCGGCTCGACCTTGCGCTGCTCGACGACATTGTCCTTGTTGACCACGAGAACATAACGGCCGGCCTGATCGGTCCCGAGCGCGACGTCGGGCACCAGCAATGCCGGCTGCGGCTTGGCGGGAATGCGCACGCGCACGAAATAGCCGGGCAACAGCGAACGGTTGCTATTGTCCAGACTGCCGCGCGCCGCCAGCGTTCCGGTCGAGGGATCGATGTTCGGCGCGATATAATCGAGTTTGCCGTGGTGCGGATAACCGCTTTCGTTTTGCAAGCCGACCTCGACCGGCAGTCCGAGCAGCGCCGCGGTGGTTTCGCCGCGGCTCGCCAGCGTGGCGCGCACCTGCAGCACGTCGCGCTCGCTGGCGGTGAAGTTCACCCAGATCGGATCGAGCTGCACGATGGTGGCGAGCGTGGTCGGCGAGCTGGCGCCGACCAACTGGCCGATCGAGACCTGCCGCGCGGTCACCACGCCGTCGAACGGCGCGGTCACGTCGGTGTAGCTCAGATTGATCTCAGCCTGCCGCTCATTGGCTTGCGCGGATTGCAGATCGGCCTGCGCTGAGTTGCGCTGCGCCAATGCCTTGTCATAATTGGCCTGGGTCGAGACCTGCTTGGCAACCAAAGCGGCCTGACGATCATACTCGGCTTGCGCCTGGGTCAAGGTTGCCTGCGCGCTCACCACCGCGGCCTTGGCCGACTCCACTTTGAGCTTGTAGGGCTCCGGCTCGATGGTGAACAGCGAGGTGCCCTTCTTGACGTAGTCGCCGTCCTTGTAGCTGATCGCCTGGACGAAACCTTGCACGCGCGCGACGAGATCGACCGAGTTGACGGCGGCCGTATTGCCGGTCGCCTCGAAATAGCGCGTGACGTTCTGCTCGATCGGCGCGGCAACCGTGACCTTCGGCGGCGGCGGCGCGGCGTATTGATTGTTCTTGCCGCAGCCGGCGGCGCCGGCGCAAACCGCAAGCACGAAAGCCAAGCGGGCAAAACGACCGAGGGTCATTGCCGAACCCTTTTTCAAAATGATTGCGAAAACGAAACGCCACGCAGGCAAAGGGCGCCGCCAATCGCTGCGGCGCGCTACGATCCGATTTCGGCGCTGGCTTGGCAAGACCGAACATGCGGAATGGTCACAGGGCCTCAAAATACGATCGGCGCCGCTAGGGCGCCGACCGCTTGGCAAGCTGTCGGGGAATGCGGCTCTAAGAGCTCTGATCGAGCACCGTCACGGCGCGCCGGTTCTGCGACCAGCAGGAAATATCGTTACACAGCGCCACCGGCCGTTCCTTGCCGTAGGAGATGGTGCGCATGCGGGTTGCCGCGATGCCGCGCGAGATCAGATATTCGCGCACGGTTTCGGCGCGGCGGGCGCCGAGCGCGATATTGTATTCGCGGGTGCCGCGCTCGTCGGCATGGCCCTCGATGGTGAAGGAATATCTATTGTAGTTGTTGAGCCATTGCGCCTGCTTGTCGAGCGTTGCGCGCGCCTGATCGGACAGGTCCGACGAGTTGGTGTCGAAGAACACGCGGTCGCCGACATTGACAACGAAGTCCTGCTGACTGCCGGGCGCGGCAGACGCGCCGCCCATAGCAGATTGATCGTCCTTTTTGGCGCATGCCGCAATCGCGAGCACGGCCATGATGACGATGACGAACTTGGCGCCACGGATCGCATTCGCGATGTTCATTCCGGTGCCTCCATGTTTACATTCGACCGGACATGGTTGGTCGTCAGTGGGTCTAGCAGCGCCTTCGTTAAACGAACGTTCCGTCAACCTTGATGCCGCCTTGCAAAGATGTCGCGACCTTGCGGATTCCCCCGAAAGCTTTTGCAATGGTTAATGCGGCGTCAATACGGCGACTTTATGGAACCGCCGCCGGCAAAATCGACGATTTATGACAACAACGGCGACCAGGCGGGATCGGAGGCATAATTCGGCGTCGGCACCCGCTGCTCGTTGCGGCCGGAAATGTCGACTGTGAACAGCGACGGCCCGGACGTGCCGCCCGGATCGCGGAAGAACATGATCACCTGCCCGTTCGGCGCGAAAGTCGGACCTTCGTTGTGGAAGCTTTCGGTGAGAATGCGCTCGCCGCTGCCGTCGGGCTTCATCACGCCGATGGCGAACATGCTGCTGACGATCTTGGTGAAAGCAATGTAGTCGCCGCGCGGCGACCAGACCGGCGTGTTGTACTCGCCCTCGCCGAAGCTGATGCGCTGCGCCGGGCCGCCGCTCGCCGCCATCACATAGATCTGCGGCTGACCGCCGCGGTCGGATTCGAAGCAGATATGCGAACCGTCGGGCGAATAGGACGGCGAGGTATCGATGGCCTGGGTGTTGGTCAGCCGCGTCGTCGCCTTGGAACGCAAGTCCATGACGAAAATGTTCGTGTTCGCGCCTTCCTGCAGGCTCATGATGACGCTCTGGCCGTCCGGCGAGAACCGCGGCGAAAAGCTCATGCCGGGGAAATTGCCGACCACTTCGTGCTGATTGGTATCGATATTGTAGAGATAGACGCGGGGATCGCCCTGGCCGTAGGCCATGTAAGTGATCTCCTGGCTCGACGGCGAAAACCGCGGGGTGAGCACCAGATCCTCGCCGCGCGTGAGATAGCGCACATTGGCGCCGTCCTGGTCCATGATGGCGAGCCGCTTGACGCGCGCCGTGCCCGGGCCGGTCTCGTCGACGAACACGACGCGACTGTCGAAATAGCCGCCGTTTCCGGTGAGCTGCTGGTAGATCGCGTCCGAGATGATATGGCCGATGCGGCGCCAATTGTCCGGCGTGGTGAAATATTGCTGGCCGGCGAGCTGCTGGCCGGCGAGCACGTCCCACAGCCGGAACTCGGCCTTCAGCCGCCCATCGGATTGCCGCGTCACCGCGCCGGTCACCAATGCCTGCGCATTGACGCTGCGCCAATCCGGAAACCGCGGCACGCTGTCGACGCTGGCGATGTGCTCGATGAAAGCCGCCGGATCGATCGGGGCGAACAGGCCGCTGCGCTGCAAATTCGCGGTGATGATCTGGGTGACGCCCGATGCGGTGTCGTCTTCGCCCTCGCCGCCGCCGATGAATTTGCTGATCGCGATCGGCATCGGCTGAAAATTGCCCTGCGTGATATCGAGGCGCACCACCGCGTGCGCGCGCGGCATAGCGAACATCACGCCGCCGGCGGCGGCGCCGAGCGCGAGCGCGCGTCGGCGCGTCAGAAGGAGATCGGATCTGCGTCGTAGCGTCATGTGTCTTTATCCGTCCGGTCAGCCGCCGAGCAATTCATGCGGATCAAATTTGAGCTCGAGATCTTTCCATTGGTCGTAATGTTCCGGTTTGAGCATGGTGAAGGGCTGACACAACAACAATGCGCGCTTGGCGCTGTCGGCAAGCGCCGGTCCCAGCGATGACGCCGTAGCTTCGACCAGAACCGGATCGTGACTGAGAGTACCGTCCGCCTTGAACAGAACGCGGAGCACGACATAGACCTTGGAATTGGCGTCGATGCCCGGCGGCGGGCTCCAGCAGCTCGAAATGCGGGCGCGCAGCGCGTCGATCTCGCTCTGCGACATCTGCGCTGTCGGCGCGCCTGATGCGGCGCCGAGATTGGCCACGTCGTTGAGCGTGTCATTCGAGGCCACCTGCCGCCTGGGATCGCGCTTGTCGAGCAGTTCGGCGACCTGATTGGCGTCGAACTTCGGCGCGTCGGCCTTTTGCGGCGCCGACTGATCATCGGGCTTGGCCGGTTTCTTGGGGGCGTCTTTCTTCAGCAGATCGGCGATCTGGTCCGGTTTATATTCCGGCGGCTGCGGCTTGTCGGCTTTCTGCACCGGCTTCGGATCAGGCTTGGTCTCAGGCTTCGGCTGCAGGGCGGCTTTGCTGGAATCGGTCTTGATTTCCGGCTTGTCGGCGACCTTGGGCGCCAGCTGATCGATCGCCTTTGGCGCGTCGACTTTGTCGGCGAGCGGCTTCGGCATCTCGATTTTCAGCTTCGGGGCGTTCTTGACGCCCTGGCTGAGCTGGGTGAAATCCTTTTCGGAGATGAATTGCACCGGCAGGGAGTCCACCGGCGGCACCTCCATCGGCGCCGCTGAGAGCGCGATGAGTGCGCAACCGAGCGCGACGGCGTGACCAATGCACGATATGGTCATGCCGGTCTTCATTTGCCGTCCTGCTCGACATTGGTGACCAGCGCCACCTTGTGATAGCCGGCGCCTGAAATGCGGCCCATCACCCGCATCATGGTGCCGTAATCGACTTTGCGGTCGCCACGCACATAGATGGTTTCATCCGGATTGCCGTGACGGGCGTCGATGATCGCCTTGAGCTTGGTGATGAGATCGTCGATTTCAATGGGCTGGTCTTGCAGAAAGAGTTTGCCGTCGACATCGACCGAGATGGTCAGCGGCTCGTTGTCCTGCGGCAGCGACTTGGCCTGGCTTTGCGGCAGATCGATTGGCACGCCGACGGTGAGCAACGGCGCCGAAACCATGAAGACGATCAGCAACACCAGCATGACGTCGACGAACGGCGTCACGTTGATCTCGCTCATAACCGGCCGCCGGCGCTGGCGCTTGCCGCCGCCCGCCGGGCTCGCGCTCAATAAGCCTGCCGCCATGACCGAAAGCCCTCAGCCCCGTTCGTCGATCTGCCGCGACAGAATAGCCGTAAACTCGTCGGCAAAACCTTCGAGCCGCTGCGCCTGCCGGTTCACCTCGGTGGAGAACTTATTATAGAAAATCGTCGCCGGGATGGCGGCAACGAGGCCGATTGCGGTCGCGAACAGCGATTCCGCGATGCCCGGGGCGACCACCGCCAGCGAGGTATTCTGCGACGCAGCGATCGACTGGAAGCTTGTCATAATCCCAACCACCGTGCCGAACAGCCCGATAAACGGCCCCGCCGAACCGACCGTCGCCAAGACCAAGAGCCGCCGCTCCATGTTCTCGACCTCGCGGGCGATGGCGACATTCATGACCTTTTCGATGCGCATTTGCAGCCCCGCAAAGGAGCGGGCGTGACCTTCCAGGCTGCGTTTCCATTCGCGCATCGCAGCAACAAACAGGACCCCGGTGGAATGCCCCGGCTGGTTGGCCAGCGATTTATAGAGTTCCTCGAGCGACTGGCCCGACCAGAAGGCCTCCTCGAAATGGTCGCCATCGCGGCGAAGCCGCGAGAACAACAGGGTTTTGTCGATGGCGATGGCCCAGACCCAGACCGAGCACACCAACAGGCCGACGATCACCGACTCGACAATCCAGTGGGCGTGCCAGAACAGGTGAAACAGGGACAGATTGGCGGACGTCAGCGGCGCGACCGACGAGGAAATGTCGGCTGGATTCATGAAAAAGCGTCCCCTTCGGCGGTCCGGCGGTGGCGGCCCAATGCGAGGCCGTCAAATGACTGGAGCCAGGTCCTTAAACAGGTACTGGGCCAGATAGTCGACCAGCAATTCGACCATGACCGTCGCGGCGCCCTAGCGTCCGGATCAATGAGTCATCCACAGGCCGCCGCTTTCGCGCGCCGACCAAGACCCGAATATCGCGATGACCCAAGCCGGACCCGTCACCGGCGAAAGGTAATCAGTCGCGAATATTGTCCAAACTAGGGCACTACTCCGGCCGTTCGCCCTTACGAAGCCCGACTGTGCTTAACGGGGGGTTAAGGGCCGCCGGCCGTCCGGCATGCAGGAACGTCGCAAGGCAGAACGACGCCACCGGCAAAACGGCGTGAGCCGCCCCGGGCACGCGGGACGGCCCACATCACAACGCCATTCAATCAGCTTTGCGGCTGCGCGCCGGTATCCGGCTGACGGTTGCGCCGTTCGGCCATGAACTGATCGAATTCGGTCTTATCCTTGGCGAAGCGCAGCCGCTCGAGGAAATCGCGGAACTCGCGTTGCTCCTCTTCGAGTCGCTTAAGCGTTTCGGTCCGGTAATCGTCGAAAGCGCGGTTGCCGCTCGACGGCGGACCCCGCCAGTCGCCGCTGCGAAACCCGTCCATGCGGGCACGGAAACGATCCATCTTGTCCTGCATACGGGCCATTTTGCTATCCCAGCGATTCATACCGTGACCGCTCCAGCAACCCGAGCCGTGATGGTTCCAGCAGCCCATTCTTACGCTCCCGATAATCAAGGCGAGGGTCACAAGCCCCAACGGCCACCACAGCCAGAAGCCGAAGATCATTAAAAGGATCCAAGCGGGAGGGCTGAGCATGGCGAGCGCGACGAGGGGCATGACGAACCTCACGTGTGAATGTAAATAACATTTACATAGGCCAATAGTGCCTTGTCAACACGGCTCGCAATTTCGTGAATGCGTCTTCCACACGCGTCTTGGCCAATGGCCTAGCTCTGTGCCGATACGCCGAGACCGCGCAGATAGATCAGCGTGTTGGCCTCCAACAATTCTTCGGGCGACATCGGCAGCGAACGGCGCGCCGCATCGCCGCGTCCGAACAAGGAAGCAACGCCGTGCGCCATGGCCCAAAGATGCAGCGCGACCATGAGCGCCGGCGGCCGGCCCTTCGGCGGCATTTGCGCGCACAGCGTCTCGGCGGCTTCGCGCAGCACGGAAAAGGCGCGTTCGCCAGCGTCGCGCAGCTCCGGACTTGCGGAGGCGGGAATTCCCGCTTCGAACATGGCTGAGTAATAGGCCGGTTCGGAGCGCGCGAAACCGAGATAGGCCTTGCCGAAACGGTCCAGCGCCGTGAGCGCGTCGGGCCGCCCACCGTTCCACGCTCGTGCGAGCGCGACTTCGAATTGCTCAAAGCCGCGCAAAGCGACATTGGCCATCAGCTCGTCGCGGTCGCGAAAATGCCGATAGGGCGCCGCCGGACTAACTCCCGCCCACCGCGCCGCTTCGGCAAACGTGAATCCGGCGGGGCCCTTTTCAGCAATCAGCTCCAGCGCCGCACGCAGCAGCGCTTCCTTCAGATTGCCGTGGTGATAGCCGCGCGGACTGTCTTTGTCATCCTTCGACCAGCTCATGTTAATGGCTTTTACATGCGTCGGCCCCGGCCGTCGACCGCAACCTGAACCCCATCGGATCGACGCGCCGCAAACCGCAGCCGATAGCCCAGAGCCTGCATGCGCCCATTGACGCTTCGAGGCTCATTTTGTCTTCTTCCCCATCCTGCACGCATAAATAGAGGCCGGCCGTGTCGCTGACCGATACGCTTCCCGCCCCCACCGTTGCATCGTCCTTGGCGCCGGCCACCGAAACCGGGGCGCTCGGTGTCTATCAGCTCAAACGCATGTGGTCGCGCACGATGGCGGGGCGGCAAGGCCGCTTCTCGCCGACGACCATGCATGAGCGGCACCTCGACACTCTCGTGGTACACGCCATTGGCTTGGGATTGGACCAGACCGCCGCCTATCTCGGCGGTGCCGCGCCGAGTTTCGAGGCGTTCGAGCGCTGGATCGTCGGCACCACCGGCGGCATCGACCCGGAGCGCGTGGCGCGCATCAACGCCGCGGTCATCGCGCCGACCCGCCGCAAGAGAGCCAGCGCGCGCTCGCGGCCATAGAGGCGAGCGACCCTGTACTCACCGCTGCCGATCTCGCGTTCTGGGAGGAGCACGGTTACGTCGTACTCCACGACGCCGTTCCGCCCGACACGCGCGAGGCGGCGGCACAGGCGCTGTGGCAGCACATCGGCGCCAGCCCGGACGATCCGCAGACCTGGTATCGCCGCAACGACCACGGCATCATGGTGCAATATTTCCAGCATCCCGCCTTTACCGCCATTCGCCGCTCGCCGCGCATCCACAAAGCCTTCGCCCAGTTGTGGGGCACCGCCGATCTGTGGGCGACCATCGTGTCGGCTTCAATCCGCCCGAGCGCGACGATTTCATGTTCCCTGGGCCGCATCTGCATTGGGACGTCAGCGTGAAGACGCCGATCCCCTTCGGCACCGCCGGCATTCTTTATCTCGCCGACACGCCGCCCGAGCAGGGCGCCTTTACGCTGGTGCCCGGCTTCCAGCGCTGGGGCACAGACTGGCTCAAGGCGCTGCCGGACGGCGCCCATCCGCGCCAACAGAATCTCTACGCCTTAGATCCGCAGCCGATCGGCGGCAGCGCCGGCGATCTGATCATCTGGCATCAGGCGTTGCCGCACGGCGCCAGCCCGAACCGCGGCGCCAGACCGCGGCTCGTTCAATACATCAACATGTTCCCGACGCGTTACGAGGAACAGGAGGAGTGGATCTGATCGCTAGGCGTCAACACGTCCTGATCCGCCTTCATGGCGATGCGCAGCGGTTTCGGGATCGGCCGCGCCCGGCCGCCGGAGATGAAGGCGACGCGGACATGGGCTTCGACCATAAGCTCTTCGCCGCGCATGACGCGCTGGCGGAGCGTGATCGACGCGCCTTTCACCTCCTCCGGCTCGGTGACGACGTCGAGCACGTCGTCCATGCGCGCGGGCTTGAGAAAATCGATGGTCATCGAGCGCACCACGAAGGCGAAACCCGGCGTCTCTTTCTCCGTCTCTTCGAACAGCGCGCGGTGATCGGCGCCGAGCAGCCGCAAATGATTGGTCCGTCCGCGCTCCATATAGCGCAGATAATTGGCATGATAGACGATGCCGGTGAAATCGGTGTCCTCATAATAGACGCGCACGGTGAGCACATGGCGGCCGTCGCGGATTTCGCCGTCGAGAGAAACAGGCCGCGGATCATTCATCAGTAGAACTCTTGATCTTTTAGCTGTCATTCATTTACGACGTCATGGCCGGACTTGTTCCGGCCATCCAAGTCTTTGTTGCGCCGAGCCATTAAGACGTGGATGTCCGGCACATAGGCGAGCGAAGCGACGCCGTTCTTTGAAGGGCTATGGCCGGGCATGACGAATGTTCAGTAGGCACTGTAGCATCGGGTGATGGCTTGGCTCAACGCCACGGCACGCGATCCGCTATCGCGTGCTCCCAATTCTTGCCGTCGAACAGGTGGGGTTTTATCGCGGCGACATCAACGCCGTCGAGGCAGCGCACATTGACGTCGATCTTATCGGGGTCCGAGCGCGGCACGTAGAACGGATGAATGCCGCAGGTGGCGCAGAAAGTGTGTCGCGCCGTGCCGGTATTGAAGCGGTAGGTCGCCAGCGCGTCCTTGCCGCTTAAGAGCTCGAAATTCTCCGGCGCCACGATGAGATGCAAAAACCCTTCTTGCTGCAGATCGAGCAATTGCAGTCGGTGACGCGCGACAGATCCGCGGTGACGCGAAAGCGCACCCGGCCGCAATGGCAGCCGCCTTCATAGGTTTCGCGTTGGGTCAGTCATTGTCGTCCGCGCCGAACAGACCAAACTGCGCCGGATCGCGCGCCGGTTCGGGCAAGCCCAGATGGCGGAAGGCGTGGCCGGTGATCAGCCGGCCGCGTGGCGTGCGCTGCAAGAGCCCGCATTGGATGAGATAGGGCTCGATGATGTCCTCGATGGCATCGCGCGGCTCGGACAGCGCCGCAGCCATCGTCTCGACGCCGACCGGGCCGCCGCCGTAATTTTCTGCGATGGTTTTCAGATAGCGCCGGTCCATGGCGTCGAGCCCGGCGCCATCGACTTCAAGCGCGGCGAGCGCCTTGTCGGCCACCGCGCGGTCGATCGCGGCGGCGCCGTCGACGGAGGCGAAATCGCGCACGCGGCGTAACAGCCGCCCGGCAATGCGCGGGGTGCCGCGCGCCCGCCGTGCGATCTCGTTGGCGCCGTCGGCGGTAATGGCGATGCCAAGGACGCGTGCGCCGCGATTGACGATCAGCTCCAGCTCCGCCTCGCTGTAGAAATTCAGCCGCACCGGAATGCCGAAGCGGTCGCGCAGCGGATTGGTGAGAAGCCCGGCGCGCGTCGTGGCGCCGACCAGCGTGAACTTGGCGAGGTCGATCTTCACCGAGCGCGCCGCCGGGCCTTCGCCGATGATGAGATCGAGCTGAAAATCCTCCATCGCCGGATAAAGGATTTCCTCGACCGCCGGATTAAGCCGATGGATTTCGTCGATGAACAGCACATCGCGCTCTTCGAGGTTGGTCAGAAGCGCGGCAAGATCGCCGGCCTTGGCGATCACCGGCCCGGACGTGGCGCGGAAATTTACGCCGAGTTCGCGCGCGACGATCTGCGCCAGCGTGGTCTTGCCGAGCCCGGGCGGCCCGACGAACAGCACGTGATCGAGCGGCTCGCGCCGCGCCTTGGCCGCCGCGATGAACACGCCGAGATTTTTGCGCGCCTGCTCCTGGCCGATGAATTCGGAAAGCCGCTGCGGCCGCAAACTCGCTTCCGCCGCATCTTCGTCGCGGCGTTCCGGAGTAACCAGTTTTCGTGGTGCCATCGTCACCGCTCCGGCCCCCGCGTATATTTGTTCGGCAACAGATCGGCGATCGGCACCACCGCGGCCGATTTGCCGTCCGGCACGATCACGCGAGCCTTGCGATCGTAATCGAAGATCAATTCGCGGCAGGCGCCGCAGGGCGACACCACTGCAATGGCCTGATCCTTGTCGGCCGGCGGCGGATGGCGTACCGCGACGATGAGATCGATGCCATCGTCGCCGACGTCGACCACGGCGCGGCCGAGCGCCACGGCTTCCGCGCACACCGCCATGCGGCCGAGATAAGCGTCGAGATTGACGCCGGTGAAGATTTTTCCCGAGCGGGTGCGTAACGCCGCGCCGACCTCCTGCCAGTCGTCGCGATAGCGCTCCCGGATCGCCGCCTTCGCCGCCGCGACCAAATCCTTCTCGGCTTTGCCGAGTTTCACCGGCTTTTTCACTTGGCCAGTTCCCTCAAACCGAGCCGAATCAATGTCGTCGCTTCGGCGTCCTCGCCGGCGGATCGCGCCGCGGCGGCGATGGCGGCGGCCGCCTGCACCTGCGCATAGCCGAGATTGACCAGCGCAGAGACCGCATCGGCGATTGGCCGCGGCGCGCGTTTCTCGTCTAGCGCGCCGGAGAGCCGCACCAGCGCCGGATCGACATCGGTATAGGCCGGCGCTTTGTCTTTCAGCTCGGTGACGATCCGCTCGGCGACTTTCGGACCGACACCCGGCGTGCGCGCCACGATGGCCTTGTCGCGCATGGCGATCGCCGAAGCGAGGTCGGCCGGCTTGAGCGTACCGAGCACGGAGAGCGCCACTTTTGCGCCGACGCCCTGCACGGTCTGCAACAGCCGAAACCATTCGCGCTCGACGTCGGTGAGAAAACCGAACAGCTTGATCTGATCCTCGCGCACATAAGTTTCGATCGACAGCGTCGCCGGCTCGCCCGCCTGTGGCAATTCCTGCAAGGTGCGCGCCGAGCAGTGCACCAGATAGCCGACGCCATTGACGTCGAGGACGACATGATCCTCGCCGTAGGAGTTGATGATGCCCTTGAGCTTGCCGATCATCGCGCGGCAACCTTTGGCGTGGCCACCTTCAGCGCCGCGTGCAGCACCACGCTCTGGCGGTGATGCGCATGCGTCACCGCGATGGCGAGCGCGTCGGCGGCATCGTCCGTCGATGGGTCGGCCTTGGGCAGCAGCACGCCGATCATCATCCGCACCTGCGCCTTGTCGCCATGGCCGGCGCCGACAATGCTTTTCTTCACCAGGTTCGGCGCGTATTCGGCGACCGGCACCCCCGCCCGCGCCGGCACCACCATGGCGATGCCGCGCGCCTGGCCGAGTTTCAGCGTCGCGCGTGCATCCTTGCTCACAAAAGTCTGCTCGATCGCAGCCTCATCGGGCTGGAATTCGTCGAGAATGCGCATCAGCCCGTCATGGATGGCAAGAAGCCGCGAGGCGAGCGCGTCGCGGTCGTTCGTCGTCACCGACCCGCAGCCGAGAAAGCTCAAGGCATTGCCGGCAATCGTGACCATGCCCCAACCGGTGCGGCGGAGCCCGGGATCGATGCCGAGGATGCGAATCGGACGGTTCATGCAGCCTCATTCATAGCATGCCGGCAATGCTCAAGGGCCGGTCGCTGGGCCGCTGTCGCCCTGATAGATAGCCTAAGCAACCTCGCCTAACGGCGTAGGCACTTTCGGAAATTTCCGATGACCCCGGGACTTGGTTTTGCGCTCGGCGCCATGGTGTGTTTCGGCGCCAGCGACCTGATCTACAAGCGCGGTGCGGCCGCCGGCATTCCCTCGCGCGATTTTCTCATGGCTCAAGCCTGGATGTTCTGTCCGGGCGTCACGCTCTATGCCTGGCTGACCGGCAACCTCGATGTGCATCTGTCCGCCGTGTGGGGGGCGCTCGCCGGATTGTTTCTGTTCGTCGCGCTGTACAATTTCACGCAAAGCCTGCACGGGGGCGCGGTGTCGACCAATGCGCCGATCTTCCGCCTCAATTTCACGCTCACCGCGGCGCTGGCAATCATTGTTCTCGGCGAGGCGTTAACGGTTGCCAAGGCGGTCGCGCTTGGCTGCGCGCTGCTTGCGGTGTGGCTGTTGCTCGCCGAGGCCGGCGCGGAGCGCGGCAAGGTCAATTTTGCATCGCTGGCGCAAGTGCTGCTCGCGACCGTGACCATGGCGCTGACCAACCTGTTCTACAAAATCGGCCTGCAGCATGGCACGCTGCCGGAGACCATGGTGGCGGCGCAGGCCTGGATGTTCTGCTCGCTGGCAACACTGTTCGGCTTTCTGCGCCAAGGGCGCGTCTGGATTCCGCAGCGCGGCTGGAGCTATGCCGCGTTCGCCGCGCTCGCCTTGTTCGGCGCCTTCGTGCTGTTGATGCATAGTCTCGCGCTCGGAACGGCCAGCGTGCTAGTGCCGGTGGCGCAAATGAGCTTCGTCATCACCGCACTCGCCGGCATCGCGATGTTTGGCGAACGCCTGGATTTGCGAAAATGCTTAGGCCTCGCCGTTGCCGTCGTCGCGCTGGTCTTGTTCGCGATAAATTAAGCGTAACGCCTTGTGGTGGCCCGTCGACCGCCATAGACTCTCTGCATGCTGGATTGGAGCACTTGCCACGCGGTCGAACGCATCCCCGGTAAGGGCGGCGGCGAGTGGCTGTTCAAACACACCCGCGTCCCAGTAAGGGCGTTGTTCGAGAATATCGAAGGCGGCGCCCGCATTGACGAATTCCTGGAATGGCTCCCCGGGGTAACCCGCGAGCAGGTCGAGCTCCGTCACGCCGAACAAAGCCTCGTGGCCTAACTCCCTCAAGCCTGCACGTGAAAATATTGTTCGGCCACGGTACCCCCGCCCCGCTTCGTCGAGCATTAGCAGGCCATTCCGTGTCAACCGCCGGCGAAATGGGATGGAGTGAGATAGACAACGGCGATCATTACGACCGACCAAAGTATCCGCCACCAGCAGAATCTGGCCGGGCGGCGATTAGCGATCTTAGTGCTGCCCACGACGAACTGGAGGCAGATCCAGAATTTTCAGGATCGGATTTTAGCCGCGGTCAACGAACTACGCCCCGGCGACCTCGTCGAGATGAAATTTCGATAGGGATTTTGTCTGACGTTCATGCGGCTGAGCAGTGCGGCGGAAATCCCGAAATTGCCGCAGTGGTATCGCGGCGCGCGATATCGCAAGTGTCCGCCGCACCCCTACCTTGCCGTCGCGAAGGGCTCCATCCCGCTTTTTTTGATAGCCTCCGCCGCGGGCGCGGACGAAAGAAACGCGGTGAGTTGTCTGGAATTTTCGATTGCTCCCGAGTCGGCGACAATAGCGGCGGAGAACACCTGCACGAACTGGATCTCCGGCGCGAGGCTGCCGGCGAAGTCGACGCCCGGCGCGACCAGAATTTCGCTGACTGGCTGGACCGCAAGATCGGCTGCACCCGCGGCCACCATGCGGGTCGCGTCCGCACCGCGCGGCGCCGACCTGACGCTGATCTTGTCGGCGATGCCGAGCCGCGGAAAAAGCTCGGCCATGAGCCAGATGCCGCTGGTGCTTTCAGGGATCACGACGGTCTTGGCCCCGAGCAGAACCTGTTTGAAGGCTTCGACGGTGCTGATGTCGGGCCCGGGCGCCCCCGCGCGCACGCCAACGCCGAGCGGCACTTGCGCGAGATCGACGTCGCTTCCAGCGGCGATTTTCTCCGCCGCGATCAGGTCCTCAAGTCCCTCCCTGGAGAGGATCACCACGTCGGCAGCCACGCCCCGGGCAAGCTGCGCGGCAATGGTCTGCGGCCCTTTGCCCTGTGACGCACCGGATCCGGTCGTGACCGTCAGCCCGCTTGTGTTCATGAATTCCGGTAGCAGCTTCTCGTAGGCGCCGGAAAACCCGCCGGAAATCAGAACGTGCAAATGCGTCGAGACATTGGTCATGCTTTGCACCAGCTCACGCGCTCATGCGGCTGACCAGCGCGTCGGAAATCTCGAAATTGGCATAGACGTTCTGCACGTCGTCGTTGTCGTTCAAGTTCTCAATTAACTTGAGGACTTTTTCGCCCTGGTCATCGTCGACCGCCACCGTATTCTGCGGCCGCCAGACGAGCGCCGCCTTGCGCGGCTCGCCGAATTTTTGCTCCAGCACCTTGGCCACCGAGCCGAAATGGTCCTGCGCGGCGTAGATTTCGTGGGTCTCGGCGGTGGAGACGACGTCGTCGGCGCCGGCTTCCAGCGCCGCCTCGAACATCGCTTCCGCGCTTGCCGTTTTGGCGTCGTATTCGATGACGCCGACATGATCGAACATGAACGACACTGCGCCGGTCTCGGCGAGATTGCCGCCCGACTTGGTGAAGGCCGCGCGCACCTCGCCCGCCGCGCGGTTGCGGTTGTCGGTCAAGACTTCCACGATGACCGCGACGCCGGCGGGGCCATAGCCCTCGTAGCGCACCTGCTCGTAATTGTCGGCATCGCCGCCCAAGGCCTTCTTGATGGCGCGCTCGATATTATCCTTCGGCATGTTCTCGGCGCGCGCGGCCATCATCGCCGCGCGCAGCCGCGGGTTCATCGCCGGATCGGGCACGCCGAGCTTGGCGGAGACGGTGATTTCGCGGGCGAGCTTGCCGAACAGCTTCGATTTTGCCGCATCCTGCCGCCCCTTGCGGTGCATGATGTTCTTGAACTGTGAATGTCCGGCCATAAGTCGCTCTCAACGCTAATGTCTGCGCCCGCTTGCGCCCCGCATCATGGGGTGAATTGAAGTCGCGAACTTATATGGCGGCGGCCCTCGGAAATAAAGACTTCAGGCCCAAAACGCCGGCAGCGCCTGTTCCAGCGCGCCGCCAAGCCGTACCGCGCCGACTTTGGTGGCAAGCCCGGTCGCCGCGTCGGTCTCAACCGCGACGCCACAGAGCGTCGCCGGACCGGCTGCCGGCTCGAAACGGGCCGCCGAGATGCGCCGCAGGAAGCGCTGCAGCGGCTCGTCCTTGGCCATGCCGATCACCGAATCGAAATCACCGGTCATGCCGACGTCGGTCATAAACGCGGTGCCGCCCGGCAACACGCGCTGGTCCGCGGTCGGCACGTGGGTATGGGTGCCGACGACGAGGCTGGCGCGGCCATCGCAGAAAAATCCCATCGCCTGTTTTTCGCTGGTCGCCTCGCCGTGAAAATCGACGACGATGGCGTCGGCGCCTTTGCGGAGCGAGCAAGCAGCGAGTTCGCGATCGAGCGCCGCGAACGGATCGTCGAGCGGGTCCATATAAATGCGGCCCATGGCGTTGATGACGAGCGCGCGAGCGCCGTTCTTGGCCTCGATCATGGCGGCGCCGCGCCCCGGCGTGCCGGCGGGATAATTGAGCGGCCGGATGAGCCGAGGGGCGCGCTCGATGAAAACCAGCGCCTCTTTCTGATCCCAAGCATGATTGCCCAGCGTGACCGCATCGACGCCGGCCTCGATCAGCTCACGATAGATCGCTTCGGTGATGCCGAAACCGCCGGCCGCATTCTCGCCATTGGCGACGACCAGATCGAGCTTCCAGTCGCGGATGAGCTTCGGCAGGCGCTCGACGACCGCGGTTCGCCCGCTCCGCCCGACAATGTCGCCGACGAAAAGAATGCGCATGCTCAACCTTTTATCGCGATCACCTCGCGCTCCGTTAGCACGAGATCGAGCCGCGCGTCGCGCTCCGTCGACGGCACGGTGGAAACTTCCTGCATCGCAAAGGCGATGCCGACGGCGGTGACGGCTTTGCGCGAACGCAAGCGCGCAATCGTCATATCGTAATAGCCGGCGCCATAGCCGATGCGCTGCCCGGTGCGGTCGAAGGCAAGGAGCGGCACCAATAAAATGTCCGGATCGACTTCCGGCGCGTCGGCTTTCGGCTCGCGGATACCCCATTGCCCGGCATCGAGCGGCGCACCCCACCGCCAGGCCCGCATGATCAGCGGCTTACCGCGCCCGGCGATCTTCGGGAGCGCCAGCGTCGCGCCAGACTCCACCAACGCCTTCATCAGCGGCAGCGGATTGATCTCGCTTTTCAACGGCATGAAGCCGGAGACGATGACGCCGGGCGAAATCCGCAGCGGCAATGCGCGTGCCGCAATCGCCTCGGCCGCCGCCTTGCGCACCTCCGCCGGCAACGCGTCGCGGCGCGCCACGGCGTCGCGGCGGAGCGCCGCCTTCTCATCTGTAATTACGGAGGGCTCGGACATTCCACCGTCATGCCCGGCCTCGTTCCGGGCATCCACGTCTTTTTGATATCGCCAAGCCTAAAGACGTGGATGGCCGGAACAAGTCCGGCCATGACGAAAAAGTACGGAGCCGCGCCGGCCGTAAGAGCGCTGATCCCGGGAACCTACATAAGTAGGTGGGCGCCATATGACCGAACCCAGGAGCTCGGCCAGGGACAGCTCCCTTCAGGATCGTAAGGCCCCGGAGATATGTCTCCTACGCACCAGGCAGCCCCGCTTTCACAATGTAGTGCGTGTCGGCACAAGACGCTATCCGCGAATAAGCTTTAAGACAGTGTCATCGCCGAGGCCCGGCGCCTTGCCGGCAAAGCCCGCCGGCCTTAAAACCTGCGGCGATCCCGTGCGGGAGACGCATATGGCCGGCCGCTTGAATCGCGTGCGCGTCTGGGTCGCGCTTTCGGCGGCGGGACTGTTTCTCCCCGCCGCGATCGCTATGCCGGCCATAGCCGCCAGCCACGAACAGATCGTGGACATGTGCCGCCAGGCCATGCATCCGCAAATCCAGGCTTGTGCGCTGGCCAAGGGCCTCAGGGGCAATCCCGAAGCGGTGCGCCAGCAATGCGGCGCGCCGCTGGTGCGGCCCTGCGTGATGCGCGCGGAAGCAAAGCAGGCGGCCGGCGTCGCGCCGCCGGCGGCACCGAAAGAAGAAGCCCCGACCGCGCCCACCGGCGCGGCGTCGCTGCAGCCGACCTTCGTCGCCCCGCCGCGCACCATCGCGGACATCACGGCCATTCTCGACAGCGAGAAACCGGACGCGGCGAAAATCGCCAAGCGCAAAGCCGACGCCGATGCCGCGCCGCCAAAAAACGCGTCTCCATCCGCACTGGCGCAATTCTACTATGACCGCGGCAACGCCCGGGCGTTGCTCGCCCGCAACAAAGACGCGCTCGCCGACGGCTTGCAGGCGCTGGCGGCCGCCAAAGGCGGCGTCGAATTCCGTCAGCTCACGCGCATCCGGCAATTCGTGTCGCTGCAATATAGAGAGCTCGGCGATCCCAAAGACGCCATCGCGATGTCCGATTTGATCGTGCGCGACGGTAACTCGGCCGGCCACCGCGGCAGCATGATCAATGCCTTGGCCAATATCGCGCGCACACTGATTTCGATGGGCGATGTCACCCAGGCCGCCACTTATGCCGGCCGCATCGAACAACTCGTTGGCGAGGCGCGCGGCAGTCCGAACCCGCTCTGGCGCTCGGCCTATGCCATTTTCGGACATGCCTGGGAGGCCGAAGACAATTCGGTGCGGGGAATAACGTTCGACGCCCGCGGCCAATATCCCGAAGCCGAGGCCGCCTATCGGCGCTCCGAGGCGTTCCGCCGCGCCTCGCTGAAGGACCTGCCGCGATGGGACTTTCCGCCGCCGCCGGAACAAATCATGCAAGCGGTGGACATGACGGTCCTGGCGATCGCGCGCAACGAGGCCAGGCAAAACCGGCTGAGCGAAGCCGAAGCCGATGCCCGGCGCGCTTTGCTCGACATCTTGAAGACCGAGGGCAAATACGCGCCGGCGACGCCTCAATTCATTATCGGCCTCGCCGGCATCCTGGTCGATCAAGGCCGTTATCGCGACGCCGAGAAGCTGGCCCGCGCGGCGCTGGAGGTGCAGCACTCGCTCGGCATCGCCGACGATGCGCCGCAGACCGTGGCCATCCTTTCCGGCCTCGGCAATATCCTGATCGCGCAGCGGCGTGCCAAAGAAGCGGCCGGCGTCTACGCGGAGCTGGATAAAGCCATCGTGCAATGGACGCCGCAGCAGCGCGAAACCTTCGAGCTCAATGCGTCCCGCATCGCCTCGCTTTACGCCACAGGCCAGATCGACGCCGGGATCACCGCGGCCGAGGCGCTGGTCAAACGCCAAACCGCGCGGACCGGAGCCGACAGCTACGACACCGCCACCGCACGCGGCACGCTGGCGGTGGGCTATGCCCGCGCCGGTCGTGACGCCGACGCCATCCGGGAATTCAAGGCGGCGATTCCGGTCCTGATGGCGGCGACGCGCGAAACCGACGACGACGACCCGACGCTGGTCGCTTCGCGCAGCGCCCGCCTGCAGCGGACCGTCGAGGCCTATATCGGCATCCTGGCGCACGGCTCCAATCCGTCGAATGAGGTCGCCGTCGAGACCTTTGCGCTGGCCGACGCGGTGCGTGGCCATGCGGTCGAGCAAGCGCTCGCCGATTCCAGCGCGCGCATGGTGGCCAAGGACCCCGCGCTCGCCGATCTGGTGCGCCGCGAGCAGGATGCCGCCAAACAGCTCGGCGCCCAGCTTGGCGCGCTCAACAATCTCTTGGCGCTGCCGTCGGAGCAGCGCGACGATCAAACCGTGCGCGCCGTCAATGCCGCGATCGTCAAGCTGCGCGCCGATCGCGACGCTGCGCTGCAAGAGATCAAGCGGCAATTCCCAACCTACGCCAATCTGATCGATCCCAAGCCGCCGACCACCGATGAGATCAAAGCGGCGTTGCGGCCGGGCGAGGCGTTGCTGTCGTTCTATTTCGGCCAGGACGCGAGCTTCGTGTGGGCCGTACCCAAGGACGGCGCCGTCGCCTTCGCCGCGGTGCCTCTCACCGCGATCGATCTCGAGGCAAAAGTCCGCCGCCTGCGTCGGGCGCTTGAGCCGCAGGTGACCAGCGTCAGCGACATCCCGCCGTTCGATCTCACGCTGGCCTACGAGCTTTACACGGCGCTGCTCAAGCCGGTCGAGGCCGGCTGGCGCGACGCCAAGAACCTGATCGTCGTCACCAATGGCGCGCTGGGCGAACTGCCGCTCGGGCTGTTGCCGACGGCTCCGGCGCAGGTCGACAGTCACGCCACGCCGCTGTTCGTCGGCTATCGCAGCGTGCCATGGCTGGCGCGCAGCCACGCGGTGACCATGATCCCCGCGGCATCGGCGCTGGTGACGCTGCGTCATCTGCCGCCCGGCTCGCCGAGCCGGCAGCCGCTGATCGGTTTCGGCGATCCGTATTTCAACGCGCAGGAAGCGGCCGAAGCCGCGGCCGAGCAATCTGCGGCGACGACGCAGGTGGCGGCGGCGGGCGAGGCGAGCGCCACCGTGACGCGCGGCATTCCGCTCAAGCTACGCACCGCGCCGCATACCGAGGACGTCGACGTGGCCGAGCTTGCCGAGTTGCCGCGACTGCCCGATACGCGGCCCGAATTGATGGCGGTGGCCCGCGCGTTACAGGTCGATCCCGAAAAAGCGCTCTATCTGGGCAAAGCGGCCAACGAGCAGAATGTCGAGACGCTCGATCTGTCGCATTACCGCATTGTGGATTTTGCGACGCATGGATTGGTGCCGGGGGATATCGACGGCTTGACGCAGCCGGCGCTGGCGCTGACCGCGCCCGACATTGCCGGCGTTAAAGGCGACGGTCTGTTGACGATGTCGAAGATTCTCGCGCTCAAGCTCGATGCCGATTGGGTGGTGCTGTCGGCCTGCAACACCGCGGCGGGAGCGGGCGCCGGCGCCGAAGCCGCCTCCGGTCTCGGCGGCGCGTTCTTCTATGCCGGAACGCGCGCTCTCCTGGTCACCAACTGGTCGGTGCATTCGGAATCGGCGCGCCAATTGATCTCGGATCTGTTCCGACGCCAAAGCACGGATCCGACACTGCCGCGCAGCGAAGCGCTGCGCCAGGCGATGATGGCGCTGCTCGATACTGGCGGATTTAAGGATGATGCCGGGCAAACCGCATTTGTTTATGCGCATCCATTGTTCTGGGCGCCCTACAGCCTGATCGGCGACGGCGGATGACCCCGGTCGGCGCTAGGCGATTGTAATCGGCTCGCCTATCCTGCACCGCGATTGGCTTTCATGGCGCGAGCTTGGAGCGGGCAATGGCGGGCAAAGTGACGACGGCTCTTTCTCTTATCGTCACGTTCGGGGCCTTGCTTGCCGGGTCATGCTACGCGCAGTCTCATGCGCCGTCGCAACCGATCGTGCTGATCACGGCCGACGAGGCCAAGCGTCCGCGCCAACCCGCGGCCAACCTGTCGTTTCGCGCCGGCATTTCTCGCGGGCCAGCGATCAATCTGCTGATGCCCACGGCGGCGCCGGCAGCCGTCCAATCTCCCGTCCATCTTGAACTCAAATTCGCCGCGCATGGCGGCGCAAAGATCGATCAGAGCTCGTTCCAGCTCACCGACGTGGTGGTGCCGGCGGTCGATCTCACCGATCGCGTCAAGAGCTTTACCAAGGCCGACGGCATCGACGTACCCGCGGCCGAGATACCACCCGGCATCTACACGATCCACGCCGAGATCAAGGACAGCGACGGGCGCTCCGGATCGCTCACGTTCACTCTCAACGTAGCGAAGCCTTAAACCACCCGCGAGCGAACCATGCGCTGTCCATTTTGTGCCGAGGAGGTCCGTGACGATGCCGCCGTATGCCGTTATTGCGCCAATTATCTCACCGTTCCGGAAACGCTGCGGGCGGAAAATCAGGAGCTCAAGAAGCGAGTGTCCGCCTTGCAGCACAAATTGATCGAGCTGCACGGCAAGACGGCATCACGCCAGCGCCTTCGCCGCGGGTGAATTTTCCATGCAATGCCCATTTTGCGCCGAGGAATTCAACGACGAAGCGCTCGTATGCAAATCTTGCGGGCGCGACCTTCGGCTGGTGAGACCGCTGCTTAAGGAAAATCGGACGCTGGTCGCGCAGATCGAAGAGCTGCAGGCCCGCGTCAATGCCGCCCGCGCAGCGGGGGCGCGGATAGAGGCGCCCTTAACGTTCTGGTCGGTTCACGCCGCCGTCTATGTGATCGTTCCCGTCATTCTTCTCCTGGCGACTCATTTTGTGGTCACCGTCGTCCTCGATATATCGCCGCTCTATTTGCGCCTCGCCTCCATCGTCATCCCGTTGCCGTTCGGGTTTTCGTTGCTGTGGTTCTCGCATCACGGACTCGGCTGGGCGGCGCTGGACGGCATCGTCGTCGGCCTGCTCAGCGTGGCCGGCATGCTGACGGTCGTCGCCTATACGGACAGCGTGCCTATCCTGCCGGACAATTTTGTCGATTGGCGCGAGACGATCGAATACGCGGTGAGCATCGCCCTTGCCAATGTGACCGGCAATGAGGTCGCGGTCCTGGTGCGACGGATGTTGCCGCGCACCTTGGATGCGACCGGCGCGCCGGGGCCGCTCGCGATAGTGCTGGCCAAATTGGTCGGCCGCCATGTCGGCGATCAGGCCCTGCGGCGGCGGGCGCAAAAGATTCAAAACAATTTTGGCACCATCGCCACGATGGGCGGAGCGCTGCTAGCGGCCGGAGGTTCGATCTATACCGGCCTGCGCGCCATTATTGCGGGCTTTTGAGCCGCCAAGCGAGGCGCGGCGCCGCACCGGAGCGGCAGCCTGCCGCCGATTGGCTAAGGTGATATTAGTCTTAGGGAAGACATATTGACGGGCCATCCCTAGGAATTGCCCAATTCGACCTTGCGGCTCAGGCAAGATTGGCGGCGGGAAGGACAGTGTGCCGCAGCCAAATCGCGCCAAAGTGGGGTTAATCCTGGGCCGCCAGTGCCAATAGAAGGCCTTCATGCAAAAGCTCATCCATCTTTCACTTGGGGCCATTGCCGGCGCGGCGATCGCTCTCGTTGCCACCACGCCGATGCCGTTCCTTTCCGGGGCGGCCGCCTCGCCGCCGGCCGGCGCCGGCCAGACCTACCACGAGCTGCAACTGTTCGGCCGAGCCTTCGACCTGGTGCGCCAGGATTATGTCGAAAAGCCTGAGGGCAAGAAGCTGATCGGCGCCGCGATCAACGGCATGGTGAGCGGGCTTGATCCGCATTCCAACTACATGGATGCCAAGGCGTTTGGCGACATGCAGGCGGAGACCAGCGGCCAATTCGGCGGCTTGGGCATGCAGGTTACGATGGAGAACGGGCGCGTGAAGGTCGTCTCGCCCATCGACGATACGCCGGCGGCGAAGGCCGGCATTCTTGCCGGCGACTTCATCACCCGCATCGACGATCAGGTGATTACCGATCTTCCGCTCAATGAGGTTGTTACCAAATTGCGCGGAACGCCGGGAAGTTCCGTCAAGCTCGAAATCCAACGCGCCAGCGACCCGCAGCCGATCGAGAAAACGCTGACGCGCGAGATCATCAAAGTGCGGTCGGTGCGCTCTCGCGTTGAAGACGGCGACGTCGGCTATATTCGGATCACCGAATTCAACAACCTCGCCGGCGACGAGACGAAGGACGCCATCAAGCAGATTTCCGCCCAGGTTCAGGCCCACCATCTCAAGGGCTACGTGCTCGATCTGCGTAACAATCCGGGCGGCTTGCTCGATCAGGCAATCGCGGTATCGGACGCGTTTCTGACCAGCGGTGAAATCGTATCGATCCGCGGGCGTAATCCGGAAGAGAACCAGCGCTTTTACGCCAAGCCCGACGATCTCACCAACGCCAAGCCTCTCATCGTTCTCGTCAACGGCGGTTCGGCATCGGCGTCGGAAATCGTCGCGGGTGCCTTGCAGGACCAGAAGCGGGCGACGATCATCGGCACCCGTTCGTTCGGCAAAGGCTCGGTGCAAACGATTATCCCGCTGGGCCAGAGTGACGGCGCGCTTCGTCTTACCACCGCGCGCTACTTCACGCCGTCGGGCCGCTCGATCCAAGCGGAAGGCATCACGCCGGACATCAAGGTCGAGCAAGAGGTGCCGAAGAATTTGCAAGGCGCGGCCGAGATGGGCATCAGCGAAGCCAACCTCCCGGGACATCTCGCAGCGAGCGGACCGGAAAAGACCGGCTCGCAATCCTACGTGCCCAGCGATGCCAAAGACGACAAGGCGCTGCAGACGGCTCTGGCGCTATTGCAGGGCACGCAAACCAACCCGGCATTCCCCCCGGCCGGCAATATGGTGGTCGCACACTAAGCTGCGCGCGACCGTCGATCGCTCGCCGCCGCCCTGCATCGTGCCGCGCAAGCGGCGCGAAAAGAATCATCCCAGCGCCACGCCGCTCGTGGCGATGGTTTGATTGAGCTTCTTGGTGATGCCCTCGATGCGCTCGGCGGCCGCCGACAACGCGGCGGCGATCGAGGCCTGCGACGCCTTGTTGCGGTCGGATATCACCGTGCGCGCGTCCTGCAAGGCGGCGAGTTCCTCCTCCAGCCGCTTGACGCGAGCACCGGCCTCGGCGAGCTCGTCGGCGACCGTGATCGCCGCCATCACGGTCAAGCGCGTGTCGCCGATCTCGCCGAATTTGGCGCGCAAGCCGCCGATCCGCGTATCGAGCTCGCGGGCCAGTTTCTCCAGGTGTTCCTCCTGACCGTCTTCGCAGGTCATGCGGAACTGCCGGCCGTTGATGGTGACGCTCACCTGCGCCATCTGTTCACCGCCATCTCTTCAGCACGATGTGTCCGTCCTGTGTCAGCTCTCACTTATGTCCGAATTCAGCACGTCGCGGATGGTTGCAATCGCTTGGTCGATGCGCGCGCCGACCTCGCGATTGGCGGTTTCCAGATCACGTGCGCGCGCGACCGCCTCATCCAGCTCGCTCGCCAGCCGCGCGCGGTCGCTGTCGAGCGCGTGGACCCGCTCGGCCAGCGCAAGCGCTGCACGGTCGCCGTCGCGGCGGCGCTCCGCCGCCGCATCGAGCGCCTCAAGCGCCAGTGAAAGCCGCGTCGCCGCCGCCGCAATCAAGTCGGTCTCGCTCGGCTGACCCTCGGTTGCGGCCATGACGTCCGCCCCCCACTGCAAAACTTGTGTGTCGGCAACTATTTATCGTGGGAAGCTTACGTCGTGTCGCGGGAAAGCGTCAACGGCGCCGGATGTGACCTGTGCATGACGCGCAAAGGCGATTGTGCCGGAATTGACTGGCGCGCCCCCCATGTTATCTGTGCCCGGCCTGTTCCCACGACTGCTCCATGAACCGCGGCAAATTCGCGCCGCGATTGGCTTTTCTAAATGACCAAGCCGGACCGTCTCCCCGCGGCGAGCACTCCCCTCGCCCCATCTCCCGGCTTTCCCGCGGCCGCGAATCCGTCAACGACCGCAGCCTCGCGCGCCGAGCACGACCGCATGGCCAATGCCATCCGTGCCTTGGCGATGGACGCGGTCGAGCAGGCGAAGTCCGGCCATCCCGGTCTGCCGATGGGCGCCGCCGATATCGCGACCGTGCTGTTCACCCGGTTTCTCAAATTCGATCCGGCCGACCCGGCGTGGCCGGACCGCGACCGTTTTGTGCTCTCGGCCGGCCACGGCTCGATGCTGCTCTATGCGCTGTTTTATCTCCTCGGCTACGAGAAAATGACGATCGAGGAGATAAAGCGCTTCCGCCAGCTCGGCTCGCTCACCCCCGGCCATCCCGAGCACGGTCATACGCCCGGCGTCGAAACCACCACCGGCCCGCTCGGCCAGGGGCTCGCCAATGCGGTGGGCATGGCGATCGCCGAGCGCCATCTCGCCGCGATCTTCGGCGACGACATCGTCGATCACACCACATACGTACTCGCCTCCGACGGCGACCTGATGGAAGGCATCAGCCAGGAAGCGATCGCGCTTGCCGGCCATCTGCAGCTCGACAAGCTCATCGTTCTCTACGACGACAACGGCATTTCGATCGACGGACCGACCTCGCTGTCGGATAACGTCGACCAGGTAGAGCGCTTCCAATCAGCCGGCTGGATGGCAACCCGCATCGACGGCCACGATCCGGCAGCGATCGCCGCCGCCCTCGATGCGGCGAAAAACTCCGACCGGCCGTCGCTGATCGCCTGCCGCACCACCATCGGCTTCGGCGCGCCGAACAAAGGGGGCACCGAGAAGGCGCACGGTTCGCCGCTCGGCGCCGAAGAGGTCGCCGCGGCGCGAAAGCAGCTCGGCTGGAGCTACCCGCCGTTCGAGATCCCTGCAGACCTTCTGACGCAATGGCGTGTGGCGGGAGAGCGCGGCAGGCCGGCGCGGCTCGCTTGGGAAAAACGTTTCGCCGCGTGCGAGGCCGGACAGCGCGCCGAGTTCGAGCGGCGCATCGCGGGCGAACTGCCCGGCAAGCTCGCGGCCGCCGTCAAGGACTTAAAACAAAAGCTTGCCGCCGCGCCTAAGGAAATCGCCAGCCGCGCCGCGTCTGAATTCGCGCTCGAGGCTTTGACCGTAGCGCTGCCGGAAATGATCGGCGGCTCGGCCGACCTCACCGGCTCCAATAACACCCGCACCAAGGCGATGAGGGCGATGACGCCCGGCGACTATGCCGGCACCTTCATTCATTACGGCGTGCGCGAGCATGGCATGGCGGCGGCCATGAACGGCATGGCGCTGCATGGCGGCATCATTCCTTATTCCGGCACGTTTCTGGTGTTCTCGGATTACTGCCGGCCGGCGATCCGGCTCGCGGCGCTGATGGGCCAGCGCGTCATTCATGTGATGACGCACGATTCCATCGGGCTCGGCGAGGACGGTCCGACGCACCAACCGGTTGAGCAACTCGCCGCGCTGCGCGCCATTCCGAACCTGAAGGTGTTTCGCCCGGCCGACGTGGTCGAGACCGCCGAATGCTGGCAGCTCGCCTTGGAATCAAAGACCGGACCGAGCGTGCTGGCGCTGTCACGCCAGAACCTGCCGCAACTGCGCGACGGCTTCGATGAGGCAAACCGCTGCGCCGCCGGGGCCTATGAACTGCGCGCCGCGGACGACGACGATGCCGTAGTGTCGCTATTCGCCACCGGCTCGGAAGTTGCCATCGCGGTCGAGGCCAAGAAACTGCTGACGATGCGCAAAGTCTCGGCGCGGGTGGTGTCGGTGCCGTGCTTCGAGCTTTTATTGGCGCTGCCGGAGGGCCGGCGCGCGGCCATCATCGGCGACGCCAAAGTTAACGTCGCCGTCGAAGCCGGCATCCGCCAGGGCTGGGACGCCATCATCGGCTCGGACGGAACTTTCGTCGGCATGACCGGTTTTGGCGCCAGTGCGCCGGCCAAGGACCTTTACCGTCATTTCGGGATTACAGCAGAAAAGGTGGCCGAAGCGGCATTGGCTCGGTTAGGAAAGTCATAGAAGATAACTAAATAAAAAGTGCTGCCGCCGCGCATTTCCGGCCCGGCGGCGAAGGGAGACCGGGAGATAAGAATGTCGGTTCGGGTTGCCATCAACGGGTTCGGCCGCATCGGCCGCAATATTCTGCGCGCCGTGGTCGAAGCCGACCGTCACGACATCGAAGTCATTGCCATCAACGATTTGGCGCCGGTCGAAACCAATGCGCATCTGTTGCGCTTCGATTCCATCCACGGCCGCTTCCCCGGCGAGGTGACGGTCAAGGGCGACACCATCAGTTGCGGCAACGGTGCCATCAAAGTCACCGCGGTGAAGGATCCCGCGCAACTGCCGTGGAAAGAGCTCGGTATCGATGTCGCGCTGGAATGCACCGGCATTTTCACCTCGAAGGACAAAGCCTCGGCACACCTGACGGCCGGCGCCAAGCGCGTTCTGGTCTCGGCGCCGGCCGATGGCGCCGACCTCACCGTGGTCTATGGCGTCAATCACGAGAAGCTCAACAAATCCCACACCGTCGTCTCCAACGCCTCGTGCACCACCAATTGCCTCGCCCCGGTCGCCAAGGTGCTCAACGACGCCGTCGGCATCGACAAGGGCTTTATGACCACGATCCACTCCTACACCAACGACCAGCATCTGCTAGATCAGGTGCACAAGGATATCTACCGGTCGCGCGCCGCGGCGACGAATATGATCCCGACCTCGACCGGCGCCGCCAAGGCGGTGGGCCTGGTTTTGCCGGAGCTGGCCGGCCGTCTCGACGGCGTTTCTATCCGCGTGCCGACGCCTAACGTCTCGGTGATCGACTTCAAATTCGTCGCCAAGCGCTCAACCTCGAAGAGCGAGATCAACGCCGCGGTCAAACGCGCCGCCGGACAAGAGCTCAAAGGCATCCTCGGCTTCACCGACGCGCCCAACGTGTCGAGCGACTTCAACCACGACCCGCATTCAAGCGTTTTCCACATGGACCAGACCAAGGTGATCGACGGCACCCTGGTGCGGGTGATGTCGTGGTATGATAATGAGTGGGGCTTCTCCAATCGCATGATCGACACCGCGGTGGCGATGGGCAAGCTCGCCTGACCGTTCGCAGCAGTCCGCGTGCCATGCAGTCCTTCCGCTCACTCAACGAAGCCGACGTCAAAGGAAAACGCGTGCTGTTGCGCGTCGACCTCAACGTGCCGATGGCCGACGGCAAGGTTGCCGACGCCACCCGCATCGTGGAGACCGCGCGAACCATCCGCGAGCTCGCCGGCAAGGGCGGCAAGATCATCCTCATCTCGCATTTCAACCGGCCGAAAGGGCGCGAGCTGAAAGATTCGCTCAAACCCGTCGCCGCCGAAGTGGCGCGCATCGTCAAGCAGCCGGTGGCCTTTGCCGAGGACTGCATCGGACCGGCGGCGGAAAAGGCGATCGCCGCCATGAAGAACGGCGACATTCTCTGCTTGGAAAACACCCGCTTCCATCCCGAGGAAGAAAAGAACGACAGGGAATTCGCCAGAAAGCTCGCCGCGCTTGGCGATCTCTTCGTCGATGACGCATTCTCGGCGGCGCATCGGGAGCACGCCTCCAACACCGCGATCGTCACCGTCGGCAAGCTGCCGGCTTATCCGGGCCGCGCCA
This sequence comes from uncultured Alphaproteobacteria bacterium, assembly GCA_963731805.1. GTDB lineage: Bacteria > Pseudomonadota > Alphaproteobacteria > Rhizobiales > Xanthobacteraceae > BOG-931. The sequence continues at coordinate 190,353 of CAVSWY010000009.1, read as the reverse complement.
TGCAGGCCGAGCTCGACGCGCTGGAGCGTGCCTTCGAGCGCCCGCAGCATCCGGTCACCGCGATCGTCGGCGGCGCCAAAGTGTCGACCAAGCTCGAACTCCTTGGCCATCTCCTCGCCAAGGTCGAGACGCTGATCATCGGCGGCGCCATGGCCAATACGTTCCTGGTGGCGCAAGGCAAAGCGGTCGGCAAATCGCTCTACGAGGCGGATCTCGTGCAGACCGCGCGCGACATCATGGCCAAGGCCCAGGCGATGCGGCGCGAGATCGTGCTGCCGGTCGACGCCGTGGTGGCGGCAAAGCTCGCCGACCATGTGCCGACCCGCGTGGTTTCGGTCGACGATGTCGGCGCAACCGACATGATCCTCGATATCGGCCCGCGCACCATCGAGCACGTCATCTCGGTGCTGGCGCGTTCCAAGACGCTGGTGTGGAACGGCCCGTTCGGCGCCTTCGAGCACGAGCCGTTCGATAATGGTACCATCGAGGTGGCCGAAGCCGCGGCGGAACTCACGGCGGCCGGCAAACTTGTCAGTTTTGCCGGCGGCGGCGATACGGTGGCGGCGCTCAACCTCGCCTCCGTGACCGACCGCCTGACCCATGTCTCGACCGGCGGCGGCGCGTTTCTAGAATCGCTGGAAGGCAAGACGCTGCCGGGCGTGAAGGTGTTGTTGGTATCCGAAAACCTCGCCGCCGAAGCCGGCTGAAGCGAAAGATTTGGAGGGCGCGATGAATCTTTCCGAATTGAACAAAGCGGCGAAAGCCATGGTCGCTCCGGGCAAGGGCATTCTGGCCGCCGACGAATCCACCGGCACCATCAAGAAGCGCTTCGACGCGCTCGGCGTGGAATCCACCGCCGACACCCGGCGCGACTATCGCGAGCTGTTGTTCCGCTCGACCGACGCTATGTCGAAATATATCTCCGGCGTCATTCTCTATGACGAGACCATCCGCCAGAACGCCAAGGACGGCACGCCGCTGGTCAAGCTGATCGAGAAGGCCGGCACTCTGCCGGGCATCAAGGTCGACAAGGGCACCAAGCCACTGCCCAACTGCCCGGGCGAGGTCGTCACCGAGGGCCTCGACGGCTTGCGCGAGCGGCTTATCGAATACCGCACGCTCGGCGCCAAATTCGCCAAATGGCGCGCGGTGATCGACATCGGCCGCATCCACGAAATGCCGAGCTACACGGCTGTCGCCGCCAATGCGCATGCGCTCGCCCGCTATGCCGCGCTGTGCCAGGACGAAGGCATCGTGCCGATCGTCGAGCCGGAAGTGCTGATGGACGGCGACCACGACATCGACCGCTGCGTCGAGGTCACCACCTGGGTGCTCAAGGAGACGTTCCAGCAATTGTTCTATAACCGCGTCGCGCTCGAAGGCATGGTGCTCAAGCCCAACATGGCGGTGCCCGGCAAGAAATCGGGCAAGCGCGCGTCGGTGGAAGAAGTCGCCGACAAGACGCTGCGCGTGCTCAAGGCATGCGTGCCCGCTGCGGTTCCCGGCATCGCCTTCCTCTCCGGCGGCCAGTCCGACGAGGAGGCGACCGCGCATCTCGACGCCATGAACAAGATGGGCCCGCTGCCGTGGCGCGTCACCTTCTCCTACGGCCGGGCGCTCCAGCACGCGCCGCAGACCGCATGGTCGGGCAAATCCGAAAACACCGCCGCCGCCCAGCGCGCCTTCACCCACCGCGCCATGATGAACAGCCTCGCCACCGCGGGCCAATGGAAAGCCGATTTGGAGCGCAAAGCGGCGTGACTGCGGGATGGGAGCATTCGTCTACATGCTCCAATGTGCGGATGGCTCCTACTACGTCGGAACCGCGACCGGCGACGATCCGTCGAAGCGCGTGGCAGAGCACGAAACCGGTGTGTACCGGGGTTACACATCCAGGCGGCGCCCCGTCCGGCTGGTCTGGTCGGAACATTTTGGCCGCATTACCGACGCGATTGGAATCGAGCGTAAGATCAAAGGCTGGAGTCATGCGAAGAAGAAGGCGCTGATTAAAGGTGATTGCTCGGAGATCAAGTTGCATGCAAGACGACGAGCCGGAAAACCCAAGCCGTCATCCTGAGGTGCCCGCGCGCAGCGCGGGCCTCGAAGGATGCCAGCCGAAGCGCCGAGGCCGTCGCCCTTCGAGCCTCGCTTGATGCTCGCCAGCAGACCTCGTCATCCTGAGGCGCCCGCGCGCAGCGCGGGCCTCGAAGGATGCAAGCTTATAGGCTCGGGCCGTCGCCCTTCGAGGCTCGCTTCGCTCGCACCTCAGGGTGACGGAAAATGACTCCCCGACCCAGCCCCCGCCTCTACCTCATCACCCCGCCCGTCGCCGACCCCGCCGCCTTCGCGCCGCAGCTCGACTCCGCGCTCGTGGCCGGCGATGTCGCCGCGGTGCTGCTGCGCCTCGCCGAGGCCGACGAGCGCACGCTGATCAATCGCACCAAAATCTTGGCCGAGACCGTGCAGCGGCGCGATGTCGCACTGATCCTTGACGGCCATCCCGGCATCGTGGCGCGCGCCGGCGCCGATGGCGCGCATCTTTCCGGCATCGAGGCCTTCGCCGCGGCGCTGGCGTTCCTCAAACCCGACCGCATCGCCGGCGCCGGCGGCCTGCAAAGCCGTCATGATGCCATGCTCGCCGCCGAGACTGGCGCCGATTACGTGATGTTCGGCGACCCGCCGCCGCGCGGCCCCGGTCTGCCCTTCGACGATGTGCTGGAGCGCCTCCTCTGGTGGGCGGAGCTGTTCGAAATCGCTTGCGTCGGCTATGCGGCAAGCCGCGACGAGATCGCCCCGCTTCAGCAAACCGGCGCCGACTTCATCGCGCTGGGTGAGTGGATATGGACCGAGCCGCACAACACCGCCGCAACGATCGCCGCGGCCGCACAACTCCTCGCCGCGCCGGCGCAATGATCCGCCCCCGCGAATTGGGGGAGGGGGACCGCGCGTTTGCGCGGTGGAGGGGGCGTCTAACTCGACGCTTCGTTGTCGTCGCAGGAGAGATCGTCGCGGCCCACGCCCCGCCCACCGCACTTCGTGCGGTCCTCCCTGCCCGCTGTCGCGGGGCGGGATGCATCATGCTCGCGCTCGCCCTCACCATCACCCTCACCCACCCCGCCTCCGCCCAGCCCAAGCCGCCTGCGCGCGTGGCCCCGCCGGTGCAATACATGCCGGAAACCGCCCTGCCCCCGCCCGCAGCCGGCGCGGAAAAACCCGACCTCGCTTTCGGCGCCTATCAGCGCGGCTATTTCCTCACCGCCCTGCAATACGCCACCGACGGCGCCTCGGCCGGCAATGCGCCGGCGATGACGCTCCTCGGCGAGCTTTACGCCAACGGGCTCGGCGTGCCGCGCGACGACAAGAAGGCCGCCGACTGGTACAAGCTCGCCGCCGCGCGCGGCGACCGGAATGCCATGTTCGCGCTGGCGATGTTTGCGCTGCAGGGCCGCGCCGGCCCGCGCGACCGCGCCGAAAGCGCCAAATGGCTCGCCGCCGCCGCCAACCTCGGCCATGCCGAAGCCGCCTACGATCTCGCTTTGCTCTACATCGAAGGCCAGTTGTTCCCGCAGGATTTCAAGCGCGCCGCCGAATTGTTGCGCCAGGCCGCCGACGCCGGCAGCCCGCAGGCGCAATACGCGCTCGGCACCTTCTACAAGGACGGCCGCGGCGTGCCGAAGGACATGGCCGAGGCGGTGAAACTGTGGGCACAGGCAACACTCGCCGACGACACCGACGCCGAGGTCGAATACGCCATCGCGCTCTATAACGGCGACGGCGTGACGCGCGACGAGGACGCCGCCGCCGCGATCTTCTTCAAGGCCGCCAAGCAAGGCAGCGCCATCGCGCAAGACCGCTACGCGCGCATCCTCGCCAGCGGGCTGGGCGCGCCGCGCGATCCGGTCAAGGCGGTGAAATGGCACCTCGTCTCCCGCGCCGCCGGCGAGACCGACATCACGCTCGACGATTTCATGGCAAGCCTACCCCCGGCGACGGTGGCGGAAGGCACCAAGCAGGCGCAGCCGTGGCTCGAAGCGCTGAAGCAGGCGCAAGCGGCGCAGGCGCAGGCCGCGGCGCAGCAGGCACCGGCGCAGCAATCGCTGGCGGCGCCGGCGAAGTAGTCACGGCGTCATTGCGAGCGAAGCGAAGCAATCCAGGCTCCCTCTCCCTGCACGCGGGGAGGGGGAGACGTGAGCGTCGCGGCCGCCGTCCTACCCCGCTCATGAAACTTGACGCCGCGCATTTAAGGGCTACCAGACACGCCATGCAGCACTCCGCGGTTCTCAACGTCATGATCAAGGCGGCGCAGCGCGCCGGGCGCGGGCTCAAGCGCGATCTCGGCGAGGTCGAGCATTTGCAGGTGTCGCTCAAGGGCCCGCGCAATTTCGTCACCGCCGCCGACCGCCGCGCCGAGGAGACCGTGCGCCAGGAGCTCGCCAAGGCGCGGCCGGATTACGGCTTCCTCGGCGAGGAAGGCGGCGCGCTGCCGGGCACCGACAAGAGCCACCGCTGGATCGTCGATCCGCTCGACGGCACCACCAATTTCCTGCACGGCATTCCGCATTTCGCGGTGTCGATCGCGCTCGAGCGCGACGGCGCCATCGTCGCCGGCGTGGTCTATAATCCGGCAAACGACGAAGTGTTCGTCGCAGAGCGCGGCAAGGGCGCGTATCTCAACGACAAGCGCATCCGCGTCGCGGCGCGGCAAAAGCTTGCCGATGCCGTGGTCGCCTGCGGGCTGCCGCATTACGGCCGCGGCGATCTCGCTTTGGCGCGCCACGAGATCGCCGCCGCGCAGCAGAATTTCGCGGGGCTCCGCCGCTATGGCGCCGCCACGCTCGATCTCGCCTGGGTCGCCTGCGGCAGGCTCGACGCCTATTGGGAGCGCAATCTTTCGCCGTGGGATCTCGCCGCGGGCTCGATTCTGGTGCGCGAGGCCGGCGGCTTCGTCAGCGATTGCGACGGCAAAGGCGACATCCTCAAATCCGGCGACGTCGTCGCCGGCAACGATTTCATGCACCGCGAATTGCTGCGGCTGTTGAAGGAAGCGGCGAGCGAAGCCGGCAAGGCTGAGATCAGGCAATGACGCGTGCACGCCGTCGCTCTTTCTGTGCTAAGGTGGTGCTGCAATGAACAAAGTCGTGGAAAAGCTTCTGGAACGCGTCGCCGATTGGCCGGAAGAAGCCCAGGCCGAATTGGTCAAGTCGATCGTCGACATCGAGACCAAGCACTTCGGCGTCTATAAGCTTTCCGCCGAGGAACGCGCAGCGATACGCGAGGCCAAAGCGCAAGCCGAGCGCGGCGAGTTCGTGCCGGATGAGGTGGTCGCGGCGTTCTGCAAACGCGTCGGCCTATGAGGGTTCGCTATCTGCCGCGAGCTTTTGCGGATCTCGAAGCGATCCATTCTTATATTGCCAAGCACAGTCCGGAAGCCGCTGTTCAAGTCACGGGCGCGATCACGAAATCGATCTCCGGCTTGACGGATTTCCGGAGATCGGACAAGCCGTGGACGAAGAAAATGTGCGCGTATTGCGGAGCGCATATCACACCTACAAATCGGTGACGGGCGAAGAAGTTCGGATTCTTCATATTCGACATCCGGCACGCAGACCTCCCGGAGCAGACGAACTCTAGGCAAGATGCAGAGCACAGATTTCACGTTGCGGCCTTATCAGTCACGCGACGAGGATGCCGCGATCGCGCTGTGGCTGAAGACCTGGCAGGCGACCTATCCGCAGTTCGATTTCGCCGCGCGGCTTGACTGGTGGCGCGCGCGCTGGCGCAGCGAATTGATGGCTGCGGCCGAGATCGTGATCGCGCAGACGAAGGATACCGCGGCGATGATCGGCTTCGTCACCGTCGATCCGGCCTCGCATTATCTCGATCAGCTCGTGGTGGCGCCGGAGTTTTGGGGTTCTGGCGTCGGCAGCGCGCTGATCGCGGAAGCAAAGCGTATTTCTCCGGCCGGACTCGAGCTTGACGTCAACACCGACAATGCCCGCGCCATCGGTTTCTACCAAAAATGCGGCTTCGTCATCACCGGCGGCGGCGTCAATGCGTTTTCCGGCCGGCCGGTGCACCGCATGAGCTGGCGGCCGTGAGAAGCAGCAAACAAGGCGCCGGCGCATATGTAGAAACACCTGGAAACATGAACATTAGAAATTTGCCGAACCGCGCAACGATTTGGAACCAAACTTCCGTCATCCTGAGGTGGCCGCGAAGCGGCCCTCGAAGGACGACGGCCCGGGCCGTGCATCCTTCGAGGCTCGCTACGCTCGCACCTCAGGATGACGGATTGCATGCAGCGATTCAGTTGCAGAGGCATGCTTCGGGTGAATGCATTATGAGCGCCAGTGCCAACACCTTGCGCAGCTATGCCGCAAGGGAAGCCGAAGCGGCGGATGGGGCGCGTCCTGATCCGGCCGCGCAGCTTGCCGCGCTGCGCGCCATCGTCGACGATCTCGATTACGGCATTGTCGTGCTGGATGCCGCGCGCAATGTGCAATTCGTCAACCGCACGTTTCGCAGGTTCTGGCGCGTGCCCGACGACATCGCCGAAAGCCGGCCGAATTTCATCAAGCTGATGTATCACGGCCGCGGCAACGCCGCTTATGCGGTGGCACCGCACGCGCTCGGCGATTATCTCGCCCGCCAGCTCGAATCGATCCGCACCGGCCGCGACGGCGCGCTCAATATCCGGCTCAATAACGGCGAAGGTCATCCGCTTTCACTGCAAGGCGCTGCCCGACGGCGGCCGGCTCCTCACCTACGGCAATGTCAGCGATCTGGTGCGCGAGACCGAGGCGCTGGAGCGGCTCGCGGCCATCGACGGCATGACCGGGCTCAACAACCGGCGCACCTTCCTCGAGCTCGCCGAGACCGAATGGACCCGTTTTCGCCGCTACGGCCGGCCGATGGGGCTGTTGATGTTCGACATCGATCACTTCAAGCGGGTCAACGACACTTACGGCCACGACGCCGGCGACGAAGTCATCAAGACGGTCGCCGATATTTTGCAGAAGCAGAAACGCGCCTCTGATATCGCCGGCCGCTTGGGCGGCGAGGAATTCGCGCTGGTGCTGCCGGAAGCCACGCTCGACAGCGCGGTCGGCGCCGGCGAACGGCTGCGCAAGCTCGTCGCCGAGCATGTCATCGCCGCGGGCGGCACGCGTATCCCGGTCACCATCAGCGTCGGCGCCAGCATCTGCCATGCCGCGACCTCGGGCGTCGAGGAACTGATCAAGCAGGCGGATCTCGCGCTCTACGAGGCCAAGCGCGGCGGCCGCAACCGCGTCTGCCGCTATACGCCGCCGGCCGAAGCCGCCGCCGCCAACGCCGCCGCTCAGGGCGCGCCGGCGAGCGATTCCGCGAGCTTTGAGTCGAAGGCTTTGGAATCGACTTTGAGGTAAGCGAGCTTGTCCTCGGCGATCACCACGGCTTCCGCCACGCCCGGCACCTGCCGGAGTTTCGCGGCAAGGCCTGCATCGCCAGCCTTGCCGTCGGCAATGGGGATGAGCCGCGTGGTCAGATAACTCGGCTGCGCCATGGTCGCGGTGACGACGAGCCAAAGCAGCGCCAGCGCGGCGGTCAGCGCAAAAACCGCGGCATTGCCGCCGTGCTGATTGGCAAAGCCGCCGATCACGCCGCCGCAAAAAATGCCGAGGAACTGCAGGCTCGAATAAAGTCCCATCGCGGTGCCCTTGGCGTCGGCCGGCGCCGCCTTGGTGATCAGCGACGGCAGGCTCGCTTCCATGACGTTGAACGCCGAGAAGAACACCAAGAGCGCCGCGAGGAGGACAAACAAATTACCAGCGCCGACACAGAGCATCAGTTGGCTTGCGAGCAGCGCCGCCACCGCACCGACAAAGACGCCCTTCATGCGGCGATATTTCTCGGCGACGATGATCGCCGGCACCATCACCACGACCGAGACAACGAGCACCGGCAGATAGACCATCCATTGCCTGCCGACCGGCACATCGAGCGTGCCGCGCAAAAGTCCGGGCACGACCAGAAAGCTTGCGGTGAGCATGGCGTGCAGGACGAAGATGCCGACATCGAGCCGCAGCAGTTCCCTGTCGCGCAGCACCGCGCCGATCATGGCCGGCACCGCTTCGGCGTCGCGATGGACGCGCAACCGCGGCGGACTGGGTACCACGAACTGCGTGATCAGAATGCCAAGCAGCGCCAGCGCCACCATCAACCAGAAAATCCCGCCGACGCCGACAAAACCGGCAACGATCGGACCGGCCACCAGCGCCACCATGAAGGATGCGCCGATGGTGATGCCGACCAGCGCCATCGCCTTGGTGCGGTTCTCCTCCGCCGTCAGATCCGCGACCAGCGCCAGGATCACCGAGCCGACCGCGCCGGCGCCTTGCAGTGCGCGGCCGACGATGACGCCGTCGATCGAGGTGGACAGCGCCGCCACCGCGCTGCCGGCCGCAAACACGAGAAGCCCGACGATGATCATGACCTTGCGGCCGACTTTGTCGGAGAGGAGACCGAACGGAATCTGCAGGAGCCCTTGTGTGAGCCCATAAATGCCGAGCGCCTCGCCGATCAGGTAAGGACTGGCGCCCGAAAGGTTCCGGGCATAGGCCGCAAACACCGGGTAGATCATGAACAGGCCGAGCAGCCTGACGGAGAAGACAGCGGCGAGCGAGAGGGCGGCGCGGAGTTCCTGTCTTGCCATCGTCTCTTTCCCGCCGGCTACCCGCGGTCCGAGGGCGAACCGGTCGCGATGCTAATGCCCTGCCCCGTTGCCGCCGGTCAATTGCGGCGGCTTGCCGCCGGGGTTGCGCCGCGTTATAGACCCCCCAAATTCAGCAACAGATCAAAGCTAAAGCGCAAAACTATGAAAGCCGACACCCACCCCGACTACCACACCGTCAAGGTCGTCATGACCGACGGCACCGAATTCACCACGCGTACGACCTGGGGCAAGCTGGGCGATACGCTGCATCTCGATATCGATCCGAAGTCGCATCCGGCCTGGACCGGCGGGCAGCAGCATCTGGTCGACCGCGGCGGCCGATTGTCGCGGTTCCAGAAGAAGTTCTCGGGCTTTTTGAAGCCCTGAGCGGGCGGCCGGTTTTCCCGAATTCCCGCCGGCGCGGGGATGAGCGGGATAAATCTCAGGCGTCCTGTTCGAACGCCGCTTTCAACAGTCCTAATTGCCGCTCGACCGGATTGTCGGCCGCGATTTTGGCCGGCGCGGGCGCGTGCATGGTCGAATTGAGGCGGCGCACTTCGGCCTGCAGCTTGGTGGAGCGTGCGATCAGTTCCTGCAACTTGGATGGTAACAGCTCAAGCGACTTGGCATCGCCCGGCTCGCAGGCGGCGAGCCGCACCTTGCTCTTTTCCTTATTGGCCTGGGCGAGCGTCATCTCGCCTTCCTTGACCGCCCGGTGCAGCAATAGCCATGAGGCCAGCTGCATCAACCGCGTGGTCAACCGCATGCTTTCGGTGGCGTAAACCAGGCTGGCGCTGCGTTCGAGCTTCTTGGATTCCTGGCGGCCCGCACCGTCGAGATAGCTCGCGGTTTCCTCGACCAAGGCCATGCCATCGTGAAACAGGGTCGCAAAAACCTGGGAGCTCGCCAGCCGCTCGCTAAATGAGACCGCGCCGGCTTCCATCGCACGCTTGTCGGACATGTACGCCTCACACCACAGCCGCCAGCATCGCGCGGCGCGTGCGCGCTGTCCAGCACCGAAGCGCGTGAACCTTCCGACATAGTTGCCGGCTGCGTTTTTCCCAAAGAGAAACCGCGACGTTCCGCGCTAGTCACAATCGTTAATAAAAAAGAGCCGCCGTTGCCGGCGGCTCAAGGTGATAACAGGGAGGCGTCAAACAGAGTGGACAGGAGCCACTCAATGTCCAGAAGATGGACAGTGTTTGTAATGAACGAGAAAGCTTAACGAAAGGTTAAGGAATCACAGAAGCTTACCGATTCTTTTTCAGATTCAGCGCGAGGCAAACACCGCGACGCGGATCTAAATACCTGAAAATGCTCACTTCTTGAAGATGCTGTCGGCTGCGGACTTCATCGCCTGCTTGCGCGCCATATCGGCGTCAAGCCGCGCAATCTCATCCTTGAGAATTCCGATGCGCTCAATGAGCTCGCCTGCCGACAACAGCGTCAAATCCTGCCCAATCTCATGAGCGATCTTCTTCTTCGGCCGATCTTCGTCCTCGACAGCAGGCATCGTGCGTTCTCCGGCGCGGAAATTTTAACGCTCGCGGCCGCAGTTGTCACACCACGGCCCATCCGCCGCTAAGGCTGCGCTACTCGCCCCCACGCGCAGCATCCAAGGCGGAAAACTTGTCCTGACCCTTTGAAAGTAAACGGGAAACGACCTTGCCCCGCAACCCGTCAGAGGCTACTAAGAACGGCCTAGGGCGTGCGCGGCCGTGGCTGCATTGGGGCGCAAAGAAGCCACGCCGTCGCGAATTCGGCGCAAAGCCCGGTAGGTACTCCTTTCCGGGATTGATAACGATGGCGCGAACAGCGCCGGCTGCCGGCCTCGGAGGGGATTCTTGGCATTTTCGCGCGCCGCCAATTTGAGCGCCGACATGATCTGCGCCAAGACTGCGCGCGCCAAAACTTTGTGCGCCACAGCGCAGCGCAAGATATGCAGCACGCTTCTCGGGCTCGCCTTGGCGGCGCTCATCGGCGTGTCGGCGGCGCACGCGGTCGAAGCTGTCAATGTCCGCACCGACGCAGGCGCCATCGACCTGACCGACGCGGTCCAGTTCGAGCACACCCCCGGCGACCGCATCCAGGTGTCCACGGCGCCCGGCGACGATGGCATCATCCGGCGCATCGAGGTGCGCGCCCGCCAGTCGGGAAGGAATTGGGCGGTCTTCGCGCTCGCCAACAACGGCGACGAGCAGATCGACCGGCTGATCGTGGCGCCGCATTACCGGATGGTCGGTTCCGGCCTGTTTTGGCCCGACCTCGGTCAGTCGCGCATCGTCTACATCACCCCGTCGTCGGGCGATCCGCCGGAGCGGCAAGACAGCGCCGATGCCGACATCTATCGCATTACGCTCGATCCGGGCACGGTGATCACCTTCGTCGCCGAACTGCGCACCGATAACTTGCCGCAGCTCTATTTGTGGGAGCCCGACGCCTACAAGGACAAGCTCAACTCGCTCACGCTCTATCAAGGCATTGTCATCGGCATTGCCGGCCTGCTGGCTTTGTTCCTGACCATTCTGTTCGTGGTCAAAGGCAGCGTCATGTTTCCCGCCGCGGCGGCGCTCGGCTGGGCGGTGCTGATCTATATCGGCATCGACTTCGGTTTCTGGCCCAAGGTTTTCGACATGTCGGCGAGCGCCGAGCGGATCTGGCGTGCCTCAGGCGAGGCGATCCTTGCGGCGACGCTCTTGGTATTTCTGTTCGCCTATCTCAATCTTAACCGCTGGCATGTGCGTTACGCCCATATCACTATTGGCTGGCTCGCCTTTCTCGGCGCGCTGGTCGCGGTGGCGCTGTTCTCGCCGGCGGTCGCCTCCGGCATCGCCCGCATCTCGCTGTTCCTGGTCGCCGTCCTCGGCTTCGCTCTCGTCATTTATCTCGCGACCCACGATTACGATCGCGCGGTGATGCTGATCCCGACCTGGCTGTTATTGGTGGTCTGGGTGATCGGCGCCGCGTTCACCGTGCTCGGCTTCATCACCAACGATATCGTCGGCCCGGCCTTGCTGGGCGGCCTCGTGCTTATCGTCATGCTGATCGGGTTCACGGTTATGCAGCACGCCTTTGCCGGTGGCGCGACCAGCGGCATCGTGTCCGATGTCGAGCGGCGGGCACTGGCGCTGACCGGCGCCGGCGACATGATCTGGGACTGGGACGTCTCCTCGGACAAGGTCTTCACCAGCCCGGAGACCGAAACCGCGCTCGGACTGAAACACGGTTCGCTCGACGGTCCGGCCGCCAAATGGCTCGACGTGCTGCATCAGCTCGACCACGATCGATTCCGCGCCACGCTCGATAGCGTGTTGGAACAGCGGCGCGGCCGCGTCGCGCAGGATTTCCGTATGCGCACCACCGACGGGCATTATCTGTGGTTCGCGCTGCGCGCACGGCCGGTCGTCGGCTCCGACGGCGAGGTGGTTCGCCTGGTCGGCACGCTCACCGACGTGACGGAAGTGAAGACCGCCGAGGAACGCCTTCTGCACGACGCGGTGCATGACAACCTCACCGGCCTGCCCAACCGCGAGCTGTTCATCGACCGGCTGCAATCGGTGCTCGGCCTCGCCAAGGCTGATGCCGCGATCCGGCCGACCGTTATGGTGGTGGATCTCGATCGCTTCAAACAGGTCAACGATTCGGTGGGTATGGCGGTCGGCGATTCGATTCTGCTCACGCTGGCGCGCCGCCTCGGACGGCTGATCAAGCCGCAGGACACGCTGGCGCGGCTCTCGGGCGACCAATTCGGGTTGATCGTGCTTTCTGAACGCGAGCTGGCGCGCATCACCGCGCTGGCCGAGACCATCCGCAAGACGTTGCGCGCGCCGATCACATTCCGCGACCGCGAAATATTCCTCACCGCCTCGATCGGATTGGCGCTTGCCGACAGCGAAGCGCAGCGCGCCGAGGAAGTGCTCAAGGACGCCGAGCTCGCGATGTATCACGCCAAGCGCGGCGGCGGCGATCGCATCGATGTGTTCAAGGCGGCGATGCGCGCGCGCAAGTCCGATCGGCTGCTGATCGAATCAGATCTGCGCCGAGCGCTCGAGCGCGACGAAATCGCCATCCTTTATCAGCCGATCGTGCGGCTCGAAGACCGATCGATCGCCGGCTTCGAGGCGCTGGCGCGCTGGAATCATCCAAAGCTCGGCCGGCTGTCGCCGGCGGAGTTCATCAACATCGCCGAAGAGACCGGATTGATCGTCGAGCTCGGCCTGTTCGTGCTCGATCGCACGGCGCGGCAGCTCTCGACTTGGCAGCGGACGTTGCGGCATCGCGAACCGATCTTCGCCAGCGTCAACGTCTCGTCGCGGCAATTGCTGCGCCACGACCTCATTCAGGATCTGCGCACAGTGCTGGCACGCGCACCGCTGACGCGAGGGTCGCTGAAGCTGGAATTGACAGAATTGGTGGTGATGGAGAACCCGGAACACGCCGCGCAGATGCTGCATCGCATTCGTGAGCTCGGCGCCGGACTGGCGCTCGACGATTTCGGCACCGGCTATTCATCGCTGTCTTATCTGCAACGCTTTCCGTTCGACACCATCAAGATCGATCAGTCGTTCGTGCGCACCACGGCCAAGGGCACGCGTCCGGTTATCCTGCGTTCCATCATCACGCTCGCCCATGATCTCGGCATGGACGTGGTGGCGGAGGGTGCCGAAACCGATTCTGACGCCGTCGAGCTGTCCCAGCTCGGCTGTGAGTTCGCGCAAGGCTTTGTATTCGGCGAGCCGATGAGTGCCGAACGGGCGCGGGCGCTGCTCGAGCCGGAATCGGGGATCAGGCAAAAGGAATCGGGGATCAGGGCGAAGGTCTTCGGCTCCTAGACCGCGATCCGACCGAATCGAACGGGTCATCGACCCTCGGACTATACCTGCTAGGCGTGTCCGGCTTCGCTCGACAGCATGCCGAGATCGATGCCGATCTTCTTGAGAGCTCTGTCGTATTTGGCCGTGATATTGGGACCGAAGATCAGCTCCGGATCGGCCGAGCAGTGCAGCCAGCCATTGCTTTGAATTTCGGTCTCGAGCTGGCCGGGCGCCCAGCCGGCATAGCCCAGCGCCAGGATGGCGCTGGCCGGCCCGTCGCCCCGCGCAATCGCTTTGAGGATATCGATGGTGGCGGTGAGACAGATGCCGTCGTCGATCGGCAGCGTCGAATTCTCGATGAAAAAATCCGCGCTGTGCAGCACGAACCCGCGCTCGGTTTCGACCGGACCGCCGCGCATCACCTTGACGACGCCGGCACGCGTCGGCAGCTGGATTACATCAGCCGCCGGGATGACATTGAGCTTCACCAGCAGGTCAGAGAAGTTGATGTTCGGCGCCGGATGGTTGACGACAATGCCCATGGCGCCTTCAGACGAGTGCGCGCAAATATAGATCAGCGAGCGGGAAAACCGCTCGTCGCCCATCGCCGGCATCGCGATCAGCATTTGGCCGTCGAGGTAGCCTCGACGCCCCGATTTTCCCGATGTGCCGCGCGGCAATTTCATATGGAAAGGTTAGCCCAACAATCCGGATTTGCAAACGAACGAGCGGGCTAAAAGTTCACATATTCCCTATGGTCGATCAATCACAGTCGAAATTGCGGCAGCCCGGTGGCATGTCGTTGATTTGCTGTCCGTCGCGTTTCCTGGTCCGGACTCGGTCACGATCATGTCAGTGGCGCCGACCTTCAGTTCGCCTTAGACAGCGGCGATGGTGACAGCTGTTCGATTAACGATTGCGACGATCCTGCTGATCGGTCTTGCGGCCGCCACGACGGCCGTGTCTGGGCCGGCGTGGGCGCAGGACGCTTCCGACTGGGATACGCAGCCGCATACCGCCGTGCGGCTGATCGCCGGCGCGACGAGCAAGACGTCAAAGCCGTCGATGCTGCTCGCCGGCGTCGAGATCAAGCTCGATGCGGGCTGGCATACCTATTGGCACGATCCTGGCGACACCGGGGTGCCGCCGACCTTCGATTTTTCCGGCTCCGACAACGTGAAATCAGCCACCGTGCTGTGGCCGGCACCACAGCGGTTTTCCGACGGCGCCGGCGGCACCTCCATCGGTTATGTCGATCATGTCATCCTGCCGGTGCAGGTCGCGCCCAATGACGCGGCGAGACCGTCGTCGCTGCATCTCAAGCTCGGCTATGCGATCTGCGGAAACCTTTGCATCCCGGCCGAGGCCAAGCTGCAACTCGCACTCAATGGCAACGGCGCCGAAGACGGAGCCATCGAGAAGGCCGAAACCCGGGTGCCCCGCCGCGTCCCGCTCGGTCCGAACTCCGGACCGAACAACGGTTTAGCCATTCTTGCGGTCCACCGCATCGCAGGAGCTACGCGGGACCATGTCGTTGTGGATGTTGGCGCACCGGCCGGCATGCCTGTCGATCTGCTTGTCGAAGGGCCGACACCCGATTGGTCGCTACCGCAGCCGGAACCCAAGGGTGACAGCAACGGCGAGACGCGGCAATTCACGTTCGATCTCGACGGACTGCCGCCCGACGCCCATGCCATCGGCGCGTTGCTGACGTTCACCGCAGTGTCCCCGGACGACTCCATCGAGGTTCCGGCCCATCTCGACTAATTCGCGCAGCACGCTAGGTTAAGGCGCCGCCGCTTCACCAATATCCCGCGACGGTCCGAGTTTCATTGCACAAGTGAGAGGAAAACGATCATGGCGATTAAGGTTGGTGACCGCGTGCCGAGCGGTACTTTTATGGTGATGACGGCCGATGGGCCGAAACCAAAAACCTCGGACGAATTGTTCAAGGGCAAGAAGGTGGTGCTGTTCGCGGTGCCCGGTGCCTTTACCCCGACCTGCCACAAGAACCACTTGCCCGGCTTCGTGAAGAATGCCGGCGCGATCAAGGGCAAAGGCGTCGACACCATCGCGGTGACCGGCGTCAACGACGTGTTCGTGATGGATGCCTGGAAGAAGGCGTCCGGTGGGGACGCCATCGAGTTTTTGGCCGACGGCAGCGCCAACTGGGCCAAGGCTTTGGGCCTGACGGCGGACTTGACCGAGCGCGGGCTTGGCGTGCGTTCGCAACGCTACGCCATGGTCGTTGAGGACGGCGTGGTGAAGACACTCAATGTCGAAGACGCGCCGGGCAAAGCCGAACTCTCAGGCGCCGACAATCTGATGAGGTCGCTCTGAGGCGACGCCGTAGGGGCGGGTTTGAAACCCGCCCCTAGGAGCGCTGGGCGCGGATTTCGATAATCGCTTCGCGGGCGAGCTCGTCGGCGCGCTCGTTCATGTCGTGGCCGGAATGGCCCTTCACCCAGTGCCAGTGAATCTGGTGCTCGCCGAGCGCCGCGTCGAGGCGCTTCCATAGATCGACATTCTTGACCGGCTTCTTGTCGGCGGTGCGCCAGCCGTTTTTCTTCCAGTTGGCGATCCATGACATGATGCCGTTGCGCAGATATTGGCTGTCGGTGTGCAGATCGACGCGGCACGGCCGCTTGAGCGCTTCGAGCGCCGAGATCGCCGCCATCAATTCCATGCGGTTATTGGTGGTGTTGGCCTCGCCGCCTTTGAGTTCTTTTTCGCGATCGCCGAAGGTCAGGATTGCGCCCCAGCCGCCCGGTCCCGGATTGCCGGAGCAAGCGCCGTCGGTATGCACGACCACATGCGGCAGTTTTTGCGGCGGCTCGGCATTCACGGCTCGCTCACTCCATAATCGCGCACGCTTTTGACTTTCTGATGGAAGCGGAGCTTGCGCGCATACTCGCGCGGGTCCTTCGGCCGCACCAGCGCGCCGGGCGGAACGTCGAGCCAATCGACCAGCCGGGTGAGCAGAAACCGCAGGGCGGCGCCACGGGCGAGCAGCGGTAGCTTGTCCCACTCCGCATCCGACAACGGACGGGTCTTGGCGTAGCTGGCAAGAAGCGCGCGGCCTTTGGTGACGTTGTAGGAATGGTCGGTCTCGAAGCACCAGGCGTTCAAGCAGATGGCGACGTCGTACATCAGCGTATCGGTGCAGGCGAAATAGAAATCGATCAGGCCGGAGAGCTTGTCGCCGAGGAAAAAGACATTGTCCGGAAAAAGGTCGGCATGGATAACGCCTTGCGGCAACCCGCTCGGCCAGTCGCGTTCGAGTACGTCGAGCTCGGCGGCGACAAGCGATTCGATATTGCGCTCAACCTTATGCGCGCGTTCCTGGCATCCTTCGTAGAGCGTCCGCCAGCCGGCGACAGAGAGCGCGTTGTCCCGCCGCATCGGAAAATCGGCGCCGGCGAGATGCAGCCGCGCCAGCGCCTCGCCGAGCGCCGCGCAATGCGCCGCGGTCGGCCGCCGGATCCACAAACCGTCGAGAAAGGTAACGATGGCAGCGGGCTTCCCAGCAAGCTTGCCGAGCACCTTGCCGGCGCGGTTCTTTACCGGTTGCGGGCAGGTGATGCCGCGGCTCGCCAGATGCTCCATCAAGCCGAGGAAAAATGGCAAATCGCGCTCGGCGACGCGCCGCTCATAAAGCGTGAGGATATAATTGCCGCTGCCGGTATGAACGAGAAAATTCGAGTTTTCGACGCCCTCGGCGATGCCCTTGTAGGACAACAGCTCGCCGACGTCGTAACCGGCAAGGAAGCTGCCCAGATCCTCTGCCGCGACGTCGGTATAGACCGCCATGAAGGGCTCCAATGCCTCGCGGCTAGCCCGGCAGCGGTGCCCACGTCAAGCGGCGCCGCCCGCGAGCCAAGCGGAAAAGCGCGCGTAAAGGTCCGCGGTCTCGGCGCCCCCATCGCGATAGACGATGGATGCAAGCTTGCGGCCCGGAGCGTGCGCGAGGCGAAACGCCATGTACCGGTACTGCTCCGGAAAGCGCGCAGCGCCCCCGGCCAGAAACAAATTATCGTAGTCGGGCGACGGTTCGACCGGATCGAGCCGGTCGCGCTCATAGATCGCCACACGCTCCGCAATCAGCCAGCCACCGGCATGACGTTCCAGGCGATCGAGGAACCGCGAGCAGGAGGTCAGGTCGACCGGCACGCCCTTGAAACCTTGCCGCACGCGGATGATGACCGGCGTTTCCGCAACCGCACGATCTTTGTCAAGCTTCACGCTCGGCGCGAACAGATGATGGCGCGACCAGCTACTGCCGGTTGCGGCGTTCGTCCTGCAATGCGCGACGAATTGCTCGAACGGCCCGCGAAACCAGGAGACGGAAATGCGGCCATCGGGCGTAAAGGTGCCGCGCAACTCGTCCCACTTGCCTTGGTCGCGATAGACGCCCCAGGCCTGGATCACTTCGGCAATGGCGAATTTATCATCCAATTCCATGACCGGTGCCTCTGTGCGCGTACAGCCTAAGGAGCGGGCTGACGCCGCGTAATTCCTCTGTTATCCAGACTTTCCTTCCACACCATGAACGGAATGAAGATTTAGAGAATGAAAGCCATCGTCATTCACGAATTCGGCCCGCCCGACGTTCTACGCTACGAAGAGATTCCGGATCCCGTCCCGTGCACCGGCGAAATCCGCATCCGGGTGCACGCCGCGACCGTCAATCGCGTGCTCGACGTGAGCCTGCGGGCCGGCAAGGAAACGGCGCGGGGCGCTGCGCTGCCGCTCATTCCCGGAGTCGATTGCGCCGGCATTGTCGACGCAGTCGGCCCGCAGGTCAGTCGCTGGCGGGTTGGCGATCATGTCGCCGCGGCGGGCATCATGCCGCTCAACATCTGCGCCGAGGACGGCAGCGGCTACGACGGGCCGCGCGGCATGATGGGGATCAAGCGGCCCGGCGGGTTTGCCGAACTGGTCGCCGTGCCGGCTTGCGCTGCGGTTGCGCTCCCCGAGCGTCTCGACTTTCATCGCGCGGCCGTCGTGCTGCGCCACGTGCCAACGGCGTGGAATCTCCTGGTCCATGTCGCCGATCTCAAATTCGACGAGACCGTGCTGATCATGGGCGCCGGCGGCAATCTCGGCACTATCGGCATCCAGATCGCTAAGAACGTAATCGGCGCGCGGGTGATCGCGGCGGCCGGCTCCGATACCCGCGTTACGCTCGGCAAAAAACTCGGGGCCGATCATGGCATCAATTACGCAAACGAGAATATTCACGACACCATCATGAAGATCACCGACGGCAAGGGTGTCGACGTGCTCTACGACAACATCGCCAACCCCACCGTGCTGCCGCTCGCCTTCCGCGGCATCGGCATGAACGGCAGGCTTGTCACCGCCGGCGCACATGCCGGGCCCAACGTCGCGATCGACTTCTCGCACCTCTATCACAAGCGCATCACGATCAAGGGCATGCCGGGCTATACGCCATCCGACCTACCGCACTGCTTGGAAGCCGCGGCGCAAGGCAAAGTCATTCCGCAGATCGAGCGCGTGCTACCGCTGTCGCAGGCTGCCGAGGCGCATCGCCTGGTCGAGGCGCACGAGGGTCAAGGCAAGATCGTACTCGACCCGACGCTTGGGTGACGCTCACGCATCATCGACCGGCTCGGTCGCGCGAACCGAAGGCCGCGCCGCAAATGCGGCATGCCAGTTGGCGAGGCGGAGATGATCCTTGCGCCAATTCTCCTCGGCAAAGCGGAAATCGAGATAGGACAGCGCGCAGCCGATCGCGATATGGCCGATACCGAACGGCGTGGTGGTGAGCGATTCCGCCTCGCGGTCCAGGCTTTCCAGCACCGCGGCCTTGCGCGCCGACGTACTCGCCATGTGGATGCCGGACGGCTGCGCGCGCTCGCGTTCATTGCGTAGCGCCACCATCATGTCGAGAAAGCCGTCGCCGAGTGCCTGCCGGCGCAGCGCCGTCATGCGCGCCTTGGGCGCGCGCGGAAACAGTTTTGGCGCGCCGTCGAGCGCGTCGAGATATTCGCAGATAACGGGGGAATCATAGAGTACCGTCCCATCGTCGAGAACGAGCGTCGGTATTTTCGACAGCGGATTGTCCTTCATCAATTCGGCATGCGGCTTGGTCATCGCCGCCACGGTGCGCACGCAAGTGATGCGGCCGCCGAGACTGCGCTCGTGCGCGACGATCATCACCTTTCGCACGAACGGCGAGCGCGGCGACCAGTGCAATTTCATGCGATGCCTCTCCCGTTCGTTCGTGGAATGAGCAGGCTATCACCTTACAGCTAAGCCCAGTTTCGCCGCCATCGCTATGACCTCTTCCAGGCCTTTCGCCACTTGGCAACCCGCGGCGGCCAGCGCCCGCATTTTTGCTTCCGCGCTTTCGCGCGCGCTGCCGATGAGCGCCCCGGCATGGCCCATTTGTTTTTGCACCGGCGCATGACGACCGACGATCATGGCCATGATCGGCTTAGCAAAACCGCGCGCCGCCTCGGCCAAGGCATATTCCTTGTCGCCGCCGATCTCGCCGCAATACAGCACGGCCCCGGTGGCATCGTCGTTGGCCAGAGCCAGCAGATATTCGTGCGGATTGCGCCCGATCACGCTGTCGCCGCCGACATGGGCGACGATCCGCTGACCGATGCCGGCAAGCGTCAATTGCCGCGCCAGCGCGAGCGCCACCGTGCCGCTGCGCACGATGACGGCAAGCCGCCCATCCTTGCAAAAGCTTGGCGCGATGGAGCCGAGCAGGCCCCTCCCCGGCACGAAAATCCCCAGCGTATTCGGCCCGACGAGCCAACTCCCCGCTTCGCGGGCAAGCGTGACCGAAGCGAGCGCGTCGTGCACCGGCACATATTCGGCGGCCGCCACAATGGTCGACACTCCCGCGCGAGCGCATTCGACGATGGCCGCATGAACCCCTTCGGGCGGCGTATAGATCACCGCGATATTCGGCTTCTGCGGCAATTCACCGATGCGGTCGTAAAGCGGCAAGCCGTCCATGTCGGTCCCGCCGCGGCCGAGCGCGATGCCGCCGATAAGCGGCGTGCCGGCGGCGACCATGCCGGCGACCTGGTTGCGCGCATAGCGTCCGGTCGGGCTGACGACCGCAACGCGCCACGGCTCGGCATCGAGGAATGGCAGGCGCGACAGGCCCGACATGAAGTATTCTCCGGGAACAGCAGCGCCGGACGGCGCCCAAGAAAGTCACATTATGCGTCTGGCCGAGGTCGACGGAAAAGCCTTGCTGCGCCGCCATGGTATCGCCGTGCCGTCGAGCGTGCTCCTTGGTCCGGGTGAAAATCCACCCGAAGAGACCGCAGGCTGGGCCGGCTTTCTCTTGAAGGCGCAGGTGCTCGAGGGCGGCCGCGGCAAGAGCGGCCTGGTTCGCCGTTTCGACAAGGCCGCCGGCTTTCGCGAGGCGCGCCGGCTGATCCTGGCCACACTGGACGATGCCGACACGCCACTTCTTCTTGAACAGGCGATGCCCATCGCGCGCGAGATTTTCATCGCCGTGCGCATCGACGGCACGCGGCAAAGGCTGGAACTCCTCATTTCGCCGCAAGGCGGCGAGAATGTCGAGCAGTCGGCCAAACTCGCCCGCATCGCCATTACGGAGGATACGACACCGGAGACGATTTACTCAGGCATAGCCAAGCTGTTTCCGCGCGAACTCGCGCCGCGATTGTCGCGCTACGCGGCGCGGCTGCCCGATATCGCCCGTCACGAGGACCTCGAGCTTCTCGAGATCAATCCGCTGGCGCTGACCGAGGACGGCAACCTTATCGCCTGCGACGCAAAAATCATTCGGGACGAGGCTGCCGATTTCCGCCATGCCCCGAACGAGTTTGCCACCAGCCGCATGCTCGCCGAACGCGCGCTGACCACACTGGAACGTGCGGCCCGCGACCTCGGCTTCCAGCTCGTCGAGACCGACGGCGACGTCGTCCTGGTCACTTCAGGCGCCGGGCTTGCCATGATGATGATGGACCTGCTGGGCGACCACGGCCTGCACGCCGCCAGCTTCATGGACAATCTGCGCGGCGCGCCCGACGAGACCATGACCGAGCGGCTGCAAATCGCCCGCATCCTGGCGGCACGGAAAAATATCAAGGCGATCGTGTTCCAGACCGTGATCGCCTCGCGTTCGCTCGCCGACCGAATCGATGCGCTCATTGCCTGGATCACAGCTGAGCCGCTGCCTAAACCGCTGTTCGTCGGATTCGCCGCCAGCCACGCGGCGACGCGCAAAATGAGCGTCGACGAGGCGATCGAGAAACTGCGCGCGCACGGGGTCGCCGCCTTTACCGATCCAGTCGCGCTGGTGCAAGCCGCCGGGCAGGCGGTGGGCTGATCAAGGAGCTCGCTGGCCGCGCACCGTGTAGAACGCGGCATAAAAACGCTTGCAAGCATCGATGAATGATTTGCCGAAGTCGGTGCGCCGGCCCGGCGCGAGATCGAAGATGTAATCGCAATCCTCGCCGGTGCAGTAGAAGGTACTGATCCGGCGTAGCGCGTCGGCGAATTCTGAATTCTCATACCCGCAATCCGGACAGATCAGGAGAATACGGGTGGTCGGTTGGATTTGCGAAATACCGTAATTGCGCATGGCGATGGCCCATCGCGCGACCGCGTCGAATCGCGCCGCGCATCGATGATACTCTATCAAAGGTTTACAATTGGGCACCGCCTCAGCGGCAGCAAAGCCGGTAATTATCCTCAAGTCTTAAACTTGTCCGGCCGCACTTCGCACTGCACTATGCCGATCGATAGGTGCGCTGCAGCATCGAAACGAGCCAAGCATGATTTACTTCCTCAGCAGTCATTCGCTGTGGATCTCCGGCACGATCCTGATCGGGCTGGGCACGGTGCTTTCGATGCTCGGCCCGGCGCTGTCCGCCGCTATGTCACACTCGAGCGATTGACCGCAAACAACGAGATTGCCGGATTCAAATATGCCGTCTTGGGTGTCCTCTACGCGGTATTGCTGGCCTTCGCGATTATCGTGGTTTGGCAGAAATTCAGCGACGCTGAGACCAGCGTCGTGCAGGAGGCCGGCGCGGCAACGACGATTTACCGGCTGTCCCAAGGCATGGGCGAGAAATCGGGAGCCGACATTCGCGCCGCGATCACGGTTTACCTGGTGTCCGCCATCGCCGACGACTGGCCCGCTATGGACCGCCGCGGCGTGCCAAGCGCAAACGCGGCCGCCCGCAAGGCGCTCGACGCGATCTACGTTACGCTGTTGCAATCCAACATCGCCCAAAACTCCGGCAATCCGGTCTGTCCGAACTCTTGTATCAGCTCGATCAAATGACGCAGGCGCGACGCGCCAGGCTTATAGCCGCGGAGGGCGCCGTCCCCGGCGTCATATGGCTTGTGCTGTTCGGTGGTGCCGTCATTACTATCGTTTTCACCTTCTTTTTCGGAACGCAAAACCTTCGCGTGCAGATCTTGATGACTGGGATGCTGGCCATGGTCATCTTTGGCGAATTGTTGACCATTATTGCCATCGACCGGCCATTCACCGGCCCGGTAAAGGTTGAGCCGACTGCGCTGATCGAGGTCCTTGCAGACTTTCAGGGCAGCAATGGTCCACATTGAATGGAACCCGACCAGCCTCGGGAGCTTGTCCGGCGCAGAGCGGCGCGGCAGTATGATGGCAAGCTGAAGACCCCAGTAAGGGGCGCCTTCCAAGGGAGTACTTCGACGGTTGTGCCGAGCATCTGGGGCGCGCGCGCATGAAAACCATTCTCGTTCCGACCGAGCACGGGTCCGCCATGGTTTCGGCCTTGGATACCGCGCTGCTCTTGGCGCAGAAATTCGACAGCTGCATCGAGGGCTTTCCGCTCCGCCCGGCCGTTGCCGATCTCGTCGCCATGGACCCGGACAGCGGCCTGACCATGGTCGCGGTCAAGGAAAACGACGTCGAGATGGTGCGGCAGGCGGAAATGCTATTCCGCTCCTTCATGGAGAATCACCAGCTCGCCGCCCGCGCCGGCGAGGGCCAGGCGACGCTGTCATGGACGTGGCTTAACGACGCGCCCAGCGGCCACGATTTCGTCGGCAGCTACGGCCGCGTCTTCGACATGATCGTGCTGGCGCGGCCGGGCGACGAATGGCAAAGCCCGTCCATGATCACGCTGGAATCCGCCTTGTTCGAGAGCGGCCGTCCGGTGCTCATCGCGCCACCCAGTTCGCCGCGTTCACTTGGCACCAATGTCCTGGTCGCCTGGAACAACTCGACCGAACAGGCGCGCACCATGGCGGACGCCATGCCGCTGCTTCGCCTTGCCGATCGCATCACCATTTTGACGGTCGAAGGCGCTACGGTCGCCGGGCCGGGCGGCGAGCAGATGGCGCGCTCGCTGAAGATGAATGGCATCGCCGCCGAAGCAATCACCTTAAAGCCCGCCGGCAAGCGCAGCGCCGGCGAAACCATCCTGGCCAAGGCGGACGAGCTCGGTTGCGATCTCATCGTCAAAGGCGCCTATACCCAAAGCCGCTTGCGCCAAATGATTTTCGGCGGCACCACGCGGCACATCCTCGCCAATGCTAAGCTGCCGGTGCTGATGGCGCATTGAGCGAACGCCGCGACCCCGTCGCCGAATTTCGTCCTGCCAGTCGACCTCATGAACGAAACACACTTGGTCTTTCCGCAACTGGAGACCGTCTACCGCGCGCTGGCGCCGCTCAGCGAAGCGCTGCTGCGCGTCGTCGTCGGATTGTGGATGGTGCCGCATGGTTTGCGCATGGCCTTCGGTTTCTTCCCGGGGACCGGCATCCGCCAGGGCAATGTCCGCATGCTCGCAATCGATCTCGAAACCTGGGGTTATCGGCCCGGCTGGCTGTGGGCGCCACTGATCGCGGCGACTGAGCTCGTCGCCGGCCCAATGCTGGCTATCGGGCTGTTCACGCGCGCAGCCGCGGTGCCGCTCGTGCTGTTCCTCATCGTGACGAATTTCGAGCGCTGGCGGGTCGGCCGCTATTTTTGGAACAAGCTCGGCCTCGAATATACGTTGATGTGGCTGGTGGCGACGTTCTATTTCCTGGTTCACGGCGGCGGCGCTTATTCGCTCGACCGTCTCATCGGTTGGGAATTCTAAAAGGAGCGAGCCTTGCCGTTCATCGATTCTAACGGCGTCAGCCTGCAATATGCGCTGGCTGGTGAGCGTGGGCGCTCCGTCGTGCTGCTTCACGAGCTTGGCGGAACGCTTCATTCCTGGGACGCCGTCGCGCCGCGACTTGCCGCGCGATTTCGCGTGTTGCGTTACGACCAGCGCGGCGCCGGCGCCTCGGAAAAAGTGCGGCAGGATTTTACCAATGATACGCTGGTCCAGGATTTCGAGGCGCTGGCCCAAAGCATCGGCCTTAACCCGCCTTTTCACTTCGTCACCGTCGCGGCGGCCGCAACCCAAGCGCTACGCTTCCTTGAAAAACACCCCGACCAAGTCGGCGCGCTGGTTCTGTGCAATCCGGCGCCCGGCGTGGATCCCGCCCGCGCGGCAGCACTCGACGAGCGCGCCGCCTTCGCCATGCGCGAGGGCATGCGCGCCTCGCTGCCGACAACGCTGGCGCTATCCTATCCGCCCAATCTCGGCGAACGCGCCGCTTACGAAGCCTATCTCGGGCGCTATCTCGCCAACGACCCGGTGGGCTTCGGCCTCGCCTTTCGCTGCCTGGCACGCACCAATATGCTGCACCTGCTGCCGCAGATCCGCTGTCCCACGATGGTCGTCGCCGGCCGGCACGATACGGTACGCCCGCACACCGGCACGGCCGAGCTTGCCAAAAAGATTCCCGGCGCGCGTTTCGAGCTGATCGAAGACGCCGGCCACTTCATGCCGACGCAGGCGCCGCAGGCGCTGGCCGCGCTGCTCGAAGATTTCTTTTCATAATGAAACCACAAGCCAGGACACCGATATGAAAATCAAAGCCAACGGCATCACCATCAATTATCAGATCGACGGTCCGGACGGCGCCCCATGCCTGGTTTTCTCCAACTCGCTCGCGACCTCGCTGGCGATGTGGGACGACCAGGCGGCGGCGCTGAAGGATTCGTATCGTGTATTGCGCTACGACCAGCGCGGCCACGGCGCGACCGACGCGCCGGCCGGGCGCTATGCCTACGACACGCTCCTTGCCGACGCGCTAGGGCTTCTCGACGCGCTATCGATCAAGAAGGCGCATTTTGCCGGCCTGTCGATGGGCGGCGCCACCGCGCTCGGACTGGCGGAGCGTCATCCCGAGCGCTTCGACCGCATTATCGTCTGCGACTCGCCGTGCCAATCGACGCCGCAGTCGAGCCAGCAATGGGAAGAGCGCATCGCGGTTGCACAGCAACAGGGCATCGAGGCGTTGGTCGAGCCAACTGTTTCGCGCTGGGTGCCACCTGAAATCCTTGCGAAGAATCCGCCGCACGTCGACAAAATCCGCGCCATGATCCGCGCCACGCCGGTCAACGGCTTCATCGGCTGCGCCGCGGCGCTGGCCGACCATGATTACGCCTCCGCCGTCGCCACCGTGAAGCACTCGGTGCTGTTTCTCGGCGGCGAGAAGGACGCCGCCACGGCGCCGATGCGCAAGCTCAATGAGAAGCTTCCCGGCTCGCGCTTCGTCGCGCTTGCCGGCGCCGGCCATATTTCCAACATGGACCGGCCGGCGGAATTCACCAAGGCGATCCGCGACTTTCTGGCCAGCTGATCGCCGCGACGGTCACGCCGCCAACGACGTCGCTTCGGTTCGGCCACGAACGAACTGCAGCGTCACTTCGGCCACGCGCCGACCGAGATGACGCGCCGTCGCCAGATCCGCCTCGGGCGGTGCGACTTCAGGACCTTGGTCGGTGTTCGATTGCGCGCCGGCGCCGAGCCAGAAGCCAAGACGATTCAAGTCTGCTTCCGATCCGGTCGACGAGTGATTGGCGGGCAGCAGCGCGAGACTGACCCAGTGCATGCCGTGCTGCGCCGCGAACAGCGCTAGTTGGACCAATGTCGCCAGTTTATCGCCGGAGCGGGAGCCGGAATTGGTGAAGCCTTTTCCACCTGAATCCCTGCGTCATGACCAAATGGGACGACGCCTCCTGGAAAGCTTTGAAGGCCGCCGAAACACCGGCGACATAGGTCGGCGCCCCAAATACGATCGCGTCGGCCGCAGCGAGATCGGCCCAGCGCATTTGTGCTTCCTCGACATTCAAAAGCAGCGCCCTAGCGTCAGGCACCTGGCCCACGCCCGCAGCGACGGCCGCAGCCTGCCGCGCAGTGTGACCGTAGCCGCTGTGATAAACGATGGCGATGCGAACATCCGACATTGACGTGTCTCCTTACGAACAATTGACCTTCTTGGATCGGCGCTTTAACAGCAATCCGATCAGTGAATTGCGTGTCCGCCGAGGTGGCGGAGCTTGTCAGGATTGCGCATGACATAGATCGCGGCGATTTTGCCGTCGTCGATCTGAAGCGCGGTGGTTTGCAGCGTGTCACCTCCCTCGATCGTGACAAAGCCTGGCAGGCCGTTGATGAAGCCGTAGCGGATGAGCCGCGACATGCTCTTGGCAAAGAGCGGCGCCAGCGGGGCGTGGACCTGCATGACCTGATCGAGACCGGCAATCGATTGGATCGCCGCCCGCGCCTTACCACCGCCGTCGGCATAGGCCGTGACGTCGGCGAGCAGCGTGATGACGACCGCATCGTCCCGGGACGCGGCTACGAGTTTCGATCCGCTGCGCCCCAAACTCATTCGCATCGCCTACCGGATGTTGGGTTCGGTCGCCGACGCCGAGGATGTTGTCCAGGAAGCCTTTCTGCGCTGGTTCGATGCCGACCGCGCCGCTGTGCGTGAGCCGGAAGCCTATCTGCGCCGTGTCGTGACCCGGCTCTGCCTCGATCAGTTGAAATCGGCACGGCATCGGCGCGAGACCTATATCGGGCCCTGGCTGCCGGAGCCCGTGGTCGAGACGGCGCAGGACGAGATCGACGATGTGACGCTGCCGCTGATGCTGGCGTTGGAGCGCCTGTCGCCGCTGGAACGCGCCGCTTTTCTTCTTCACGACGTCTTCGGCGTCGGTTTTGACGAGATCGCCGCGACGATCGATCGCGATCCGGCGGCGTGCCGCCAGCTTGCCAGCCGTGCGCGCAGTCATGTCCGCGCCGCGCGGCCACGCTTCGATCTGCCGAAGGAGCGCGGCCTGCAGATCGCGGCGGCATTTTTCGCGGCGTCCCGCCACGGCGACATGCAGCAACTGCGGCGCCACCTTTCGCTGCTCGACGGGATGCATCGCGCAGAAACCGACCTGGACGCGGTTCCAGCCGTTGATGGCGACGATCAAAAGCGTGAGCGTCACTTGCTCCTCCGCGGTGAACTGCGCCTGCAGCGCTTGATATAGGTCGTCCGGCGCATGCGTCCGCGGCAATAGCGTCAAGGCTTCGGTCCAGCCCAGGGCAGCGTGTTAGCGCTCGCTATAGAGCGGCGATTTACGCCAGGCATCGAGCAGGTAAAGCCGCTCCTCGGACTCGCCCTGCCGGCGGGCTTCGGCGGTGTGCATGTGCAGGCAGCGGGCACAGCCATTGATCTGCGAGGCGCGGATTTTCACGAGTTCCATCAGACTGGTTTCAAGGCCGCATTGCAGGACCGTGTTGCCGTAATCGAGCCATGCCTTCATCGCGGCAGGTGCGGCGGCGAACGGGTTCAATCGCGGTGTCATGCTCATCTCCTCTGTTCCTGGCTCTCGGACACAAAGACGAGACGAGCCGGCCCGTTGTGACACGGCCGCACATTCACCGAGCGCTCCGAGTGCCGGGTGCCGCGATAACGGGGCAAATTCAGCGCTACTGCCATGCGCTTTCGGCTGGGCGGCATGTCACTGGTCGACACAGCAACGGCTTTGCAAACCCCCCACCGAGCCACTATACCTCCCCTAACGGCAGGAAACGGGCGCCAAGACCCTTAGAGCACCATCGCGACAGGGTGGCGCGCGCCTCAGTGAGGAGAAAACGTCATGGCAACGGTGACTATGAAAGCCCCCGCCCCGGGCGGGCTTTCCAACAAGGCGCGCGAATTGATGGAGGCCATCAACACCGACGCCGGCAAGCACAACATCTGGGTGCGAACGCAAGCCAACTCGCCGGCGCAGAAGCCGTGGTTCAGCGAGACCTCGGGCGAAGGCTCCGGCCAGCTCGCCACCGGACGCGTCGCCGTCAACCAGATGAAGACCGTTCCTTATATGTGGAAGTGGGACGAATATAACGGCTACCTCAAACAGATTTCGGAAATCGCCGCCAAAGCTGACGTTTCGCCGATCGAATTCGCCGACCGCCAGAGCATTCTCTTGCTCAACCCCGGCCTGAACGGGCGCCTCCAAGTCACCAACACCATCCGCTGCGCCATCTCGATCTACAATCCAGGCGACGTCGCGCCGGTGCATCTGCACTCGCCGAATGCGAGCCGCACCATTCTGTCCAAGAAAGGCGGCTACACCGTCGTCGAAGGCGAAAAGGTCACGGCGAATTACGGCGACCTCATTCTCACCCCGAACGGCACTTGGCACGACCACGGTAACGATTCCGGCGAGCCGGTGATCTGGATCGATACGCTCGATTGGCCGCTGATGGAATTCCTCGACGCCGCCTGGGTCGACCACAACATGCCCGGCGCGCAGGGCAACACCAACGTGCAAGCGGTCACCGTCAAAGAAGGCTATTCCCGCCATCTCTACAGCCATGGCGGCATCAAGCCGGCTTTCGTCGATCATCAGCGCGGCGTCGGTCACGCGCCCGCGCCGTTGTTCCATTATCGCGGCGCCGACGTGCTGGAGATGCTGCACGCACTGCGCAACGAGAAAGGCGATCCGTACGAGGGCATCAAGGTCGACTTCGTCAACCCGGTGACCGGTGAGCCTGTCTTCAAGACGTTGAATTACTCGGCGCAACTCCTTCGCCCCGGCGAGGAAACCGAATGGAAGCGCGAGACCGCCGGCACCTATTACGTCTGCATCGAAGGCTCGGGCACGACCGAGGTCGGCGGTAAGCGCTTCGAATGGGGCCATAACGATCTGTTCGTGGTGCCGAACTTCCTGTGGCGCCGCCACATCAATACCGGCAAGACCGACGCGGTGATCTATTCGGTGTCGGACGCCGCGCTCATGCGCAATATTGGCCAGTACTACGCGCAGGGCCGCGCCAAGGGCGGCGAAGTGACGGAGCTTGTCACGCATTGAGCATGCGTCGGGCGCCCCCAACGACACACCGCCTTCTCGCCGCCCCTATGCGCTTGGATTTGTACAGATGGCGAATTAATTCGCAGGCCTGGACGGTCGCCTTATAAAGAATAGGAGCGCGGGATGACCGCGCTCCGATTTTTTGTCGAAGCCGATTGCCGGCCGGCGGGCTACGAGGCGTTGCCGCCGTTTTTCTTGCAGTCAGATCTGAATTTCTTGCGGGCCTTGCCATGCAGGCCTTTGGCATTGGCCTGATCGGTGCAAGATTTTGAGATCGCCTTCTTGTCTCCCGAACTCGCGGCAGCGGGAGCCGCCGGCGCGGCCGATTGAACGGCCGGGGCCGCTGGAGCGGGAGCCGGCGTCGTGGTCTGCGCGAAAGCGACCCCCATCCCGAGGGCGAGCGAGAGCGCAGCGGCGATGGCAGATTTCATCTTAAGAATCCTTTTTATCTGTTGCGATCAGTTCTACTTAAGCGACGAGATTAGGTGGCCCTCAGAAGCCTGTTGCATTCGCATTCCAAGAGGCCGCGGGCCGCAATGACACCTTGAGCAACACAAAGTCTGCCATGCGGACCGGCCGAAGGAAAGCTGCCGGCTGCGCGATGCAGCACGACGCCCGCCTTATTTCTTCGGCGCATGGTCGTGCTGATGGCCGATCATGTCGCCGCAGCCGGCGCGGGTGGCCCAATATTCCCAGGCCCGCCAGGTTGTTGCCGAAGTCGCCATGTAGCTCTCGCCCTTGCTGCGCGAGGCAATTTCGCCCTTTGACAACGGCTTCGGCTTGCCACCCATCCGCAGCGCGTTCATCTGCACGCGGGCGTTGCGCGGCAGATAGACCGACAGCCGCACCACGTCGACGATCGAGCGCCCTGCCGAAGCAAAGCCATGGCCGCGCATCAGCGCGACGTTGCCTTTGCCGAGACTTTTCGCGAGATCGCGCCCTTGCGCCATGTTGCGCACCAGAAGATCGGTCTCGCCGAATTTCTTGCGGATGTCCCACACCGGCACCTTGCCGCCGATGAAGCTTCCGGAATGAATCACCGGCTCGAGCGGCTTGTTGATGATGCCGAACGGCAGCGTGTCCTCGGCATGGGCATGAACGACCGCCATCACGTCCGGCCGCGCTTCGAAAATCGCCGCATGGATGAAACGCTCGAGATAAGGCTGCCGCTTGTCGCTGACCGGCTCGCCCTCCTGGTCGAACTCGATCAGATCGTGACGCTCGACAAGTTCCGGCGCGCGCGACCGCGACAGGAAGAAGCGTTTCGGATTGTCGGGGTGCCGCACGCTGATGTGACCATAGGCGTCGACCACGTCTTCGTTGGAGAGAATGCGGTTGGCGACGACAAGATCGCGCAAAAGATCGTCGAGTTGGCTCATGTCGGTTGTCCCATGTGAAAAAATATCGAGCGGCAATGGCCGGCGGATCACCCGTAGGTCGGCACGAAGAGATCGTCGACCTTCACCGGCCCGGCGATCAAGCCCATATCCTGCTGGTATTGCACCAGCGCCTCCAACGTCTGCCGGTTCGGCTCGACGCCGTAGGGCCACGGATCGCCGTTAAAGACCTCCCAGATATCGTCGATCTCGCGCATCAGAAACGGCGTCATGTAGCGCACGGCACGCAGGTTGAAGAGCTTCTCCAGCGCGATCTCTTTCGATTTGACGAAAGCGTCGTAGAGGCTCGTGGCGACGAAGGGATAGCGCTCATAGACGCTTTTCTTGATCGCGACCAGGTGCATGATCGGATAGATTTTCTTGCGCCTGTAGAGATCAATGTCGCGCGCGACATAGTCGGGGAACAGCCGGGCGATATCGGGATTGCTGCGGATCTCCTCGGGCAGGCTGGTGCCGAGCGTCGCGTCGATTTGGCCGTCGGCGAGGAGCTGGCCAAGCGTCTTCTTGGTCTTATTGTTCTCGATCGAAACCTTTTTCAGGAGTGGCAGCACGGTCGGACTGCCATGCGAGCCCGCGGTATTCATCGCGCTCTGCACCCAATGGACCTTCGACAGGTCGACGCCGAATTCGTTCTTGAGCATGCCGTTGATGAAGATCGCCGCCGTCATCGTGTAAAGCGGCACGCCGATGCGTTTGCCTTCGAGGTCCTTAGGGGTCTTGATGCCGGACCTGCGATTGATCGCGATGAAACCGAGCCGGAAGGCAATCGACGGAAACACCGGAATGGCGACGAATGGGCATTCGTTGTTGGCAAAGCGCTGAACGAATTCGGAGCTCGAATATTCCGCGATGTCGAATTCCTGCCCGCCCGACATGCGGTCGAAGATCGGCCGCGGCTGATCGATGGCGATGAAATTGAGGTCGATGCCATCCGGCTTAACCTCGCCGGTATAGAGCGCCAGCATCCGGTCATAGAGCGCGCAAGCAAACGACAATTGCAACTTCGGCATGGCCGCCGTGTCCTCCCGGTATTTTCTGCGGCGATACGGTTAGCACGCTCGTATCCGAGCAGGAAGGCCGGCAGGCCGCGTCGAATTGCGCGCCGTCAATGCAGCTCTTTGCGCAAAATCTTGCCGATATTGCTCTTCGGTAATTCGTCGCGAAATTCGATGATGGTAGGACGCTTATAGCCGGCAAGACGGTCGTGCAGGAATTTACTCAGATCGGCCTTGGTCAGCACGGGATCGCGCTTGACCACGAACAGCTTCACCGCCTGGCCAGTGCGCAAATCGGGGACGCCGATCACGGCCGCTTCCAGCACGCCGGGGTCGAGCATGGCGATGTCTTCGACCTCGTTGGGAAACACCTTGAAGCCGGAGACGTTGATCATGTCCTTCTTGCGGTCGAGAAGCCTCAGGAACCCATCGGCGTCGAAGGCGCCGATATCGCCGGTCTTGAGCCAGCCGTCGACGGTGAGCACACGCGCGGTCTCTTCGGGCCGCTGCCAATAACCGAGCATAACCTGCGGACCCCGCACCCAGACTTCACCCGCCTCCCCGACCGGGAGCGCCTTGCCGGCATCGTCGCGAATGGTGACCTCAGTCGAGGGCAGCGGGAGGCCGACGGTGCCTTGCTTCGGGTGAAAGAACGGATTGATGCAGACCACCGGCGAAGCTTCGGTGAGGCCGTAACCCTCGACCAATTCGCTGCCGGTGATGTCGTGCCAGCGCCGCGCCACTTCGCTCTGCACTGCGGCGCCGCCGCCGACCGCAACGCGTAGCGCGCCAAAATCCAGTGCGGCGAATTCGGGCGCGTTGACCAGCGCGTTGAACAGGGTGTTGACGCCCGACATCCAGGTGATCCCGGCGTGGCGCATGGTGCGAATGAGGCGGTGCAAATCGCGCGGGTCCGGGATGAGAAAGTTCAACCCGCCGAGCAGCGTGAAGCTCAAGAGGTTCGCCGTCAGGGAGAAGATGTGATAGAGTGGCAATGGAGTGAGCACGCGCTCGGTCTCGAGACGAACGCCGGCTCCGGTCCAGGCTAGGCACTGCAACGTGTTCGCAATCAGATTGCGGTGCGTCAGCATCGCGCCTTTGGGAATGCCGGTCGTGCCTCCGGTATATTGTAGCAACGCCACGTCGCCGGGCCGCACGGCGGCATCCTGGTAGCGCTCACTCGGCGGCCGATCGCAGGCATCCTGCAGCATCGTGAATTTTTCAAAGTGCCACGCCGGCACCGCACGCGCGATATAAGAGTTGGCGAAATTGAACGCCCAGCGCTTGAGGGTGGGCACGAAATCGCCGAGC
This sequence comes from uncultured Alphaproteobacteria bacterium, assembly GCA_963731805.1. Classification (GTDB taxonomy): domain Bacteria; phylum Pseudomonadota; class Alphaproteobacteria; order Rhizobiales; family Xanthobacteraceae; genus BOG-931. The sequence goes on along the minus strand of CAVSWY010000009.1, from coordinate 156,940 downwards.
CGCGCCACCACCACATGACGGATCTTCGTGAACGCAAGCACTTCCTTCAGCTTGTGGGCGAAGTTCTCCATGATCACGATGACGACGGCGCCGGAATCGGCAAGCTGCTCCTGCAATTCGCGCGGCGTATAGAGCGGATTGACGTTGACGACGATCATGCCGGCGCGCGACGCGCCGAGGAACGTGACCGGGTAGGCCAGCATGTTCGGCAACATGACCGCGACACGGTCGCCCGGACGGCAATCCGCTTCCTCGACCAGGAAGGCCGCGAAATCGCGGCTGTCGCGATCCCACTCGGCATAGGTCATTTGCGCGCTTAAGCATTCGAAAGCCGGACGCGCGGCATGTTGCCGGCAGGCTTCGACCAGCATCGCCGCCAGCGACGAATAGGCATCGGGATCGATGGTTGCCGGCACGCCCGAGGGATAGGAGGCGAGCCAGATGGGCTGTTGCCCCGTGCTGTTCGTGGGCGCGACCTCGCTCTGCATCCCGAGCGTCATACAATCCCCGGCTGCTCAACCATCAAGGCCATTCCGCGGCATCATGCTTGATTTTATCATTGAACGCCTATGGGGTAGTATCTCGCAAGCCACGCCAAAGACTAAGACAATTCTAGGGAGGTTGGTATGTTGCAGCGCAGACTGTTGGGTCTTGTCGTCGCCTTGTGCTTGGCAGCGCCGTTTCGGGCATCGGCCGAAGATGTGCTCGTGACCCAGTACAAGGCCGACCCCTCCGGCGCACCGTTCGCGGTGGCGATCGCGAAGGGCTTCTTCAAGAAGGCCGGCATCGATATCACCGACGTCATTTCCGGCGCCGGCGGCGGCGCTTCGGTGCGCGCTGCGATGGCAAGCTCGCTCGGCTACGGCGACGTCTCGCCCGCGCCGGTGCTTGCCGCGATCGATCAAGGCCAGGATCTGCGAATCGTCAATATCGGCACGCGGCTCCTCGATCTCAACATCGTCGTCATGCCGAACTCGCCGATCAAATCCATCAGCGACCTCAAGGGCAAGAAATTCAGCATCAGCGAACCTAAATCATTGGGCGAAATGACGGCGGTGCTGGTGCTGGAGAAGGCCGGACTGAAACCGGAGGACATGCAGCGGGTCGTGTTCGGCAGCCTGCCCGGCGCGGTGACGGCGGTGGAAACCGGCGCTGCCGACGTTACCGCGATTCCCACCGTGCTATTCCGCTTGAAGGATGGCGCCAGCAAATACCGGGTCATTCTCGGGCCGCAGGACATGCCGCATTTGCCGCCCGCCATCGGCATCGCCACCGGCGATCTGATGCGCAACCACCCCGACAAATTGCGCGCGCTGCTTGCCGGCCGGCGTGAAGGCGTGAAATACATCTATGAGCACACCGATGACGCCATCCAGATTCTATCGAAGCTCTATGCGCCGCTGCCTCCTGATCAGGTGGCCGCGATGGTGCATGAATTGATCGCTGCCAAGTTCTGGAGCGACGGCAAGATGGAAATGGATCTGCTGCAGACGACCGAACGGGCCATGAAATATGTCGGCATGATCGACAAACCGCTCGATCTCGACAAGATGGTCGACACATCGTTCCTGCCTAGCGATTTGCAGAAGTAAGGCCAAAACCGTGCACGGCGACGTTCATGCGCAATTCGCCGGCGTAACGCGGGTCTATCCCGGCGCCGGCGGCCACCCGCCGGTGCACGCGCTCGGTCCAATTGACCTCGCACTGCACAAGGGCGAGTTTTTCGCGGTGGTCGGGCCGTCGGGCTGCGGCAAGTCGACCTTTCTCGAAGTGCTTGCCGGCCTGCAGCAGCCGACCGCCGGCACGGTGACGTTCGAAGGGCGTGCCATCGCCGGCGAGGTTCCTGACGGCGTCGGCGTGGTGTTCCAGGAAGACGCCAGCTTTCCGTGGCTCACGGTGTGGGACAACGCCGCCTTCGGTCTGCAGCGCCAGGGCACGCGGCCGGCGGAAGTTCGCCGCCGGGTCGACGACGCACTCGCCTTCATGGGCTTGAAGGATTTTGCCAGGGCCTATCCATCGCAGCTTTCCGGCGGCATGCGGCAGCGCGTCTGCATCGCCCGCACGCTGGTGCTGGAGCCGCGTCTTATTCTCCTTGATGAGCCGTTCGGTGCGCTCGACGCGCAGACGCGGCTGTTGATGGGCGACGAAGTCTTACGACTCTGGCGAACCACAGGTGCGACGGTGCTTCTGATCACCCATGCACTCGACGAGGCGGCCATGCTCGCCGACCGCGTCGGCGCCATGTCGGCGCGGCCCGGCCGCTTCATCGAGATCATCGAAACCGGCTGGCCGCGCTCCCGCGATTCGACCATCGTCGCCAACCCGGCATTCGGCGAGATCACCGCCCGGCTGTGGGAGCAATTGCGCGGCGAATCGCTGATAGCGCTTGGTCACTCCGATCTGCCGCCGGCGGCCTTGGCGGCGGAATGACCCGCGCCGGTTGGATCAGACTTCTCGTCATTGCGGCGATGATCGGCGCGCTCGAGCTGGCGTGCCGGCTTAACTTCATCGATCACCGCGTGATGATCCCGCCGTCGGAAATGGCGACCGCGCTCATCGCCATGCTGGCTTCGGGTCAACTCAACGACGACATCGCCCGCACGCTCGGCGTCATCGCGATCTCGGTCGCGCTGTCAGTCGTGTTCGGCTTCGCGTTGGGGCTCATTATTCACGCGCTGCCGCGCCTACGTGCCGCGCTCGATCCGTTTTTCGCCACCTACTACGCGGTGCCGGTTTTCATCTTTTATCCGGTGATGATCGCGATATTCGGACTGTCGCTCATTCCGATCGTGCTGATGGGGGTCGCCACCGCAATCGTCGCGATGATCATCGCCACGCTCAACGGCCTCGATCGTATCCCGCGCGTACTGACCAAAGTCGCCCGGGTCCACCGCATGGGCCGGCTCGCCACCGCGCTGCGATTGCAGCTTCCGGCTGCGGCGCCCTACCTCTTTACCGGCGTCAAGCTGTCGGTGAGCTATGCCTTCATTGCCGTAATCGCTGCCGAGTTCATCCTGGCGCCGGCCGGTCTCGGCCGCGCCATCGCCAATGCCTATGCCGATTTCGACAATCGCCGCATGTATGCGCTGATGCTGTTTGTGCTGGTGATCGCGACCGTGATCAATGCCGGCCTGCACGCCTGGGATTTGCGCTGGACAAAGAGGCGCGGAGCACGACCGTCATGAGCGGAACCCGGCGCGCCCTCGACACGGCGATCATCGTGATTGCCGTCGTGCTGATCTGGCAAGGCCTCGCTCATTGGGTAGGCGATACTGCCCTACCCGGCCCGGTACCGACTTTCGCCTATATGACACATTTCGTCCCCACCGCGCGCTTTGCCAAGAACGCGGTGGCGACCGCAACCGCGTTCGCGCTGGCGCTTCTTGTGGCCTATGGATTGGGCCTTGCCATTGGAGTCTGGATGGGCGCGCAGCGGCTGTCGGGAGAGGTCGGGGAGCCGATCCTGATTACGCTCTATTCATTGCCGAAAATCACGCTCTACCCGGTGATCCTGCTTATTTTCGGCCTCACCCTATCGGGCAAAGTGGTGTTCGGAGCGATCCACGGAGTGCTTCCGGTAGCGCTCCTCACCATGGCGGCGATCCGCAATATTCCGATGGTTTATCTGAAATCCGCGCGAACGCTGCATCTGTCGCCGTGGCAGACGATTTGGAATGTGCTCCTACCCGCGACCGTCCCGGAAGTCCTTGCCGGATTGCGCATCGGCTTCACCGTCACGCTGCTCGGCGTGCTGCTCGCCGAAATGTTCGCGTCGAAGGACGGCCTCGGCTTCCTCATCATCAATGCGATGACGCTGCTGCAGGCCAAAGAGATGATTACGATCGCCGTGGTGCTGTTTGCTTTCGCCGCGGTCGCCAACGCGATCCTGCTCTGGATCGAGCACCGGCTGCATCGGCGTGCTTAGCTTGTCGCACGCCCGAGCGCGCAGGCGTGGTCCTGCAATTCCTCGCCGCCGGCATTGTCGCCGTGAGCGGAATCGGCGTGATCCGCGAGGATGACGAAGCCAGGTCTGTGGTCGGCGAACGTCATTCCGACGACGACGAGCGTGTAATGTCCCATGTCCGCGGCAGCACCAGGGACACCGCGCGCTAAAAGTTTAAACGGATTGTGCCCGGCGAGCGTCGTTCCAGCGACCTTCATGACGCTATAGTGGTGGCCGAACAGCCATATATCGAACGGCGTCCAACGCGAGCCGATTTTGGCAACCTCGTCATTAAGCGCGTCGCGGACATCGGCGCGCACGCAGTCGATGTGAATATGCAACTGGTTCTGCGTCCGCGACAATTCCGAATTGACGGCTAGGCTGAGCGTGTCGCGCGGCGTCACGTGTCCGAGCGCCTTCTCGACCAGACGCCGCTCCCGCCATGCGTCGGCGAAGTAATTGGTGGCGCGCGGCGCCAGCAGGGTACCGCTTTCCATGGGGGTGATCCGCTGCGTCGGCAGCAACAAATACTGTGTCTGCCCCCGTTGATCCTTGATCACCGCGAAGCCGCCGGCGACGCCTTTGTTGAGATCCACCGCAACGCACGGCGGCTTGAGGACGCGATGATGCTGCCAATTCGGCACGCATTGACCATGCACAATGTTCCACAGCGCATTCGGATCGGCCTTTGCCACAGGGAGCTGAAAGAGAAGCGCAATAAAGAAAGCCGGCGTAGCGGCAATCCATCCCCTGCGGAGTATGGTCGGCACGGCAAACTTCCTCTATTTCGCGGCCACATACCGCTCCAGCGTCATCGGATTGCCCTTCTTCGCCGGCTCGCTCGGCTCGACACCAGTGAAACGGCTTGCCTCGGCAAACCACATGGCGCGCGCCGGCAATTGCCAGCGACGTTTGCCGGCGACAGACGCATCCCACCGCACGGGCTCGTCCTCGATATCCATGCATTGATAGTGGGTGTTGAACAATTCAATGCGATGGCCGTCGGGATCGCGCATGTAGACGAACAGCGCCAGACCCGGCCCATGCCGCCCGGGGCCATATTCGATGTTCTCGGCGAAACCCAATTCGGAAGCAAGGTCGCAGACGTAGAAGAAGTGATACGATTCCGGAATGCTGAACGCGGCATGATGCAATCGCGGACCGGCGCCGGGTGCAAAGACGATGTCGTGCGGATTGCCCTTGCGCTGCAGGAAGACGAACAGGGGCTCGTCGCTGCCATCGGGCGCAATGTATTCCGAGAGCCGGAAGCCCAGGCCCATGTAGAATTCCAATTGCCGCTGCACGTCCGGCACCAAGATTTGGAAGTGATCGATGCGTTGCGGCACGGCGCCGCGATGGTGTCCGAAATCCATCAGCAGCCGCGGCTTGGTCGTCATGGTGGCGCAAAATTCGAGTGGCACACCGCCCGGATCGCTGACATGCAGCGTCTTGCCCTGGTATGGCCGCACCACCCATTGCGCCGGCAATCCGGCTTTCTCGAAATAAGCTTTCGCTTTTTCGAGGTCCTCCTCGGTGAAGCAACGCATGCCGACGCGCTCGGCTTCCGCCACGCCGGCGCGCTTGAGCACCAGCGAGTGATGGCACGCCTCGGCGACGCCGCGCAGATAGATCGTGTCCTTGTCCTCGTCGCTGACGATCAAGCCGATCAGATCGACATAAAAGGCGCGGCTCTTTGCCAAATCCTTGACGTGCAGCACCGCGTGGCTGGCGCGGGTGACATTGAACGGCGGATTATAGTTGGGCTTGGGAATGCTCACGAAGTGACTCCAATCGTGCGGGTCTGGTGGATGATGGTAGCAAACCGGAAAGAACGGCGGGGAGTAAAGTGCGCGACAACCGGGAGCGAACGAATGACTATGAGCCGCCCAGCGAGTTGGCGGCGTGCTGAAATATCAGAAATGCGACCACGATGACCAGCACCGTAGGCGGACAAGGGCGCAGAAATTCCCGGAGAAAAATCCCGGATTGCGCAAAGCGCAATCCGGCCTCGATGAACCTATTCTTGATTCTGCGCGAACAGCTGCTGGCCCATGGTGTTGAAGCGCGCTTTCTGATCGTCACTGAGGGAATTGTAGAAATCCGCCAGCGCGGGCTGCACGGTGCCGACCGCTTGGAGCATGGCTTTTAGCCGATTGCCGATAGCGGCGAGACGGTCCGGCGGCGTCGGCGGCACCTCGGTCGGACACGCGGCCTTGATAGTGTCCGCACCCTGCGACAACGCCGACTTCAAAGCATCGAGCTTGGCGCGTTGCGCGTCGTTCGGATGCACGGTGTTATCGATCTGGTCGGTCGGCCAAGCCATGACATTGGCGTTGCACTGCGCCTGCACGCTGGGCGTGCCTGCGTTGTCATTGGTCGCGTTTTTCGGCGCGGACGGAGCGATAGCGTTGAACCGCGCTTTCTGCTCGTCGGAGAGCGAATCGTAGAACTTCGTCAGCGGCGGGCTGATGATGTTCACCGCGTCGACCAGCGCTTGCAGCCGTTGGTGCATTTGATCGAGACGCGTGGTCGGTGCGAAGGGGACACTCGTTGGGCAGTGTATTTTGATCTGGTGACTCGCTTCCACGATGGCGTTGCCGAGATCGTCGAGTAAGGCGGTCTGCTGCGGGTTCGGCTGCACGCCGCTCTGGATCTGATCGATCGGCCATCCCGTGACCTCGGCTGCCTCGTCGTCGCAACTTTGCGCCATGCCCTGTGCGAGCGTCGCCATGCGCTCCGGCGCTTGCGGTCCCGCTACGTATTGATCGTAGCTATAGGGAGAGAAAATGGCCTCGTAGATGTCGCCATAGCCGTAGGCCCAGAACGGGTCGACATATTCGTAGTCGTCGGGCCACAGGGCGTAATAGAAGAAATCGCCGTAGGCATAGGGCCAGAACAACGGCCCGATCCAGCCAAGATGACGGTAGGGATGCCAGCCGTGGCGCCACCAGTCATGGCCAGCAAACGAACGAAACGCGGCATTTTGGGCAAAATTCCGGCGTCGATCCGCAAAACCTCTCGGGTCGGCCGCGTTAGCGAGCGGCCGCACATGTGCGTTAGTCAGTGCGCTGTTCGTGGCCTTCAAGTTATTCGTGGCCTTCAAGTTATTCTTGGTCTTCAAGTTGTTCGTAGTCTTGGAGCTATGCCCGTTGTGGACATGCGCGAGCCGCGAGCCAGCGTTGGTCTTTACCGAAGACCTCACGGCGTGGCGTCCGCGGACCCCGGAGGCGAAGTTGTGGCGCGTCGTGACGGCATTGCTATGTGCACGCGCGGCGTTGATATGTACGCCGCCGCCCGAACGGCCGCCGCTGAAATGGCCACCGCCCCCACCATGACCTCCGCCACCGCCATGGCCCCCACCACCGCCATGGCCCCCACCACCGCCATGGCCCCCACCACCGCCATGGCCCCCGCCTCCCTGTTTCGCCGCCAGCGCCATTCCGGTGCTCAGGCACAGCGCCAAACCGATGACGCCAACGGTAGTCGCCAGTCTCGCCGGCCAAATGTTTTTCGCTATCTTTTGCATTGAAATTCCCTCCAATGCGTGTCGAACGCCCCTGTCGCCCCTCCGTTCCGAGAACCTCCGCAACTGTGATGCTGCGTCGCACTGTCGCCCGAATATCACATTGCGCCACCGAACGATCCACCTCGCTCGCGGTCAACCTCGCGCGGTTGATCTTCATCCGCGAGTTATGCATGCTCCCGGGGCATCCAGACTTTATGCCCGCACAATCGGGCATGGATATGATCTGGATCAAACCGATCGCTCGGGGGCCGGTGATCGGAGTGGAGATGGACATAATGTGAGCGATCCGCTGCCGGCCATGCCCTTCAGCGGGATCCACCCTCGCATTGGGCTCGACGATGCTCGGCCGATTGAGCTCGGTCGACGATAAGTCGGGTTGCGTTATTGGGGCTTACAGCAACGGGTTTTTGGCAGTGCTCGCGTTGGCCCATGCTGTCGTGCATCGGGGTAGTTGGGTGCGACGTTCCTCACCTCCGCGAGCCTGCGGCCAAGCTTTGGCGTTCGGCCTCGGATCCCTATTCCTTGGATTCGCCCTCGCCGGCTGTACCGTCGGGCCTGATTATTCTCGCGAGCCGGCGCCGGTGTCTACCGATTTCAAGGAGCTCAAGGGCTGGAAGCTTGCCACCCCGAGCGACAACCTCGATCGCGGCGATTGGTGGACGGTCTACCGCGATCGCGGCCTCGATACGCTGCTGCCGCAGGTCGAGATTTCCAATCAAACGGTCGCGGCCGATGCGGCGGCTTACGAAGAGGCGCGCGCCATCATTCGCGAAGGCCAAGCCGCGCTGTTTCCGGTCGCGACCGCAAGTTACAGCGCAACGCGCACGCGGACCGGGTCGCTCGCCGGAACCACCGGCGGCAGTGCCGTCGGCGTAGGATTGGGGACTCGGTATACGACGCAATACAGCGCGCCGATCAGCGGCAGTTGGGATATCGACGTCTGGGGCAGGCTGCGCCGCCAAGTCGAAAGCGATACGGCGGCCGCGCAAGCAAGCGCCGCCGATCTCGACAACGCCAAGCTCTCGCAGCAAGCGATGCTTGCCACCGCCTATTTCAATCTGCGCGCCTCTGACTCGCTGATTGATCTGCTGCAGCGCACGATCGCGGAATATAAAAAGACCTACGACATCGTGAATAACCAGTTCAAAGCCGGTTATTCGGTCACGGCAGGCGATGTGGCGACCGCCGACGCCAATATTCGCACCACGGAGGCGCAACTTGCGACCGCGCGCTCGTCGCGCGCGCAGTTCGAGCATGCCATCGCGGTCTTGATCGGCAGGCCCCCCGCCGAACTCGGCATCGCGCCGCGCGACCTTGGCGGCGGCATTCCGAGAACGCCGATAACGGTGCCGTCGATGCTGCTGGAACGGCGTCCCGACATCGCCGCTTCCGAGCGCACCATGCAGGAAGAGAACGCGCTGATCGGTGTCGCCGAGGCGGCGTATTTTCCGGATATTTCACTGTCCAGCATGATCCAATATCTCGGCCCGATCCCGCTGCCGTTTTCCGCGGCGCGTTCAATCGGATCGATCGCTGCCAGCGGCACGCAAACGTTGTTCAATGGCGGCTTGACCGCGGCGCAGGTCGATGCCGCACGCGCGGTATATTGGGAAAGCGTGGCGAACTACCGGCAGACCGTGCTCACGGCCTTTCAGCAGGTCGAAGACCAGCTCGCCGCGATCCGTTTCCTGTCGCAGCAATTGGCGGCAGAGCGCCGCGCCGTTGCCGACGAACGCAAGGCCGTGGACGTATTCTTGAATCAATTCAAAGCCGGCACCGTGGCATTTACCACTGTCGTGGTCGCGGAGGTCGCTCTTTTGGCGGACGAGGAATCCGAATTGACGGCGCGGCAGAATCTGTTTCTGGCCAGCGTTAGCCTGATCGAAGATCTCGGCGGCGGCTGGGACACCACGCAATTGCCGACACAGGTGCAGTTGCAGAACGGCTTTTCGTTCTTCCAGAAGCTCCCAGCGACTCCACCGGCGCTCGTCGAATCCGCGCCCGCGGATGCGAGCACGCCGAGCCCGCCGCCCACCGCGCCCTCGGGACAATAGCGGACTGGCTTACCGCTGCGGGGTCCGAATCGGCGGCGCTTATGACCGAGATTTGGGGGCCAACCTGCCAAGGCCGGCGGGGACGTCAAATTGCGGCACGCTCATAGCCGAGCGACTTTCTACACCTCCCAAGCTATTGATTCAAAAGTCGATTCCAAAGATACTGGCCGCGGGAGTAAAGCTCCTGTAGTCAAGCCAATGCACGCGAGGAAGCGGCCTGCCGGTCATTAGCGAATATTCATTAGGCGGGCGATGCCGGCGCATTTTATAAGTCGAACAAGTCGAAAAGTCGGGATCGATAAACGCCCATCATGGACGAGCGAACGCGCAGGACTGATGAGGAACTGACGCCGACTATGCGGCGGCCGGCGCCGCCACCGGATGTGGTAGCCAAACCGCGCACGCGCTTTTGGATCGGCGTGGGATTGATTGCTGTCCTGTTCGCAGCTGCGGTCTATGAGACGGTGCACTGGCTGAAATCCGCGCCATCCGGCGGACGTTTCCCGCAGGGCGCACTGCAATCGGTCGGCGCCGCAACCGTCGCGACCGGCAACATCCGCGAAATCGTCAATGCGCTCGGCACCGTGACGCCGATCGCGACGGTGACCGTGCAAACTCAGATCAACGGCCAGCTCACCGATGTCGCATTCACCGAGGGCCAGCTGGTCAAGAAAGGCGATTTCCTGGCACAGATCGATGCGCGGCCTTATCAGATCCTCAAAGAGCAATACGAAGGCCAGCTCGCGCACGATGAAGGTTTGCTGGCGCAGGCGCAAATGGATTTGGCGCGCTATCAGACGCTCGCCCAGCAGAACTCGATCGCTAAGCAGCAGGCGGAGGATCAGGTCTTCATCGTGCAGCAATACAAGGGCTCGGTGCAGCAAGATCAGGGCTTGGTCGATTCCGAAGCACTCAACATCGCCTATTGCCACATCGTTTCGCCGATCACCGGCCGCGTCGGTCTGCGGCTCGTCGATCCGGGCAACTACGTGCAGACCACGAGCTCGACCGGCATTGCAGTCATCACCCAGTTGCAGCCGATCACGGTGATCTTCTCGATTCCGGAAGACGACCTGCCGGATATCATGCCGCAATTCAATGCCGGCAAAACTCTCACCGTCACCGCCTATGACCGTGCCAATATTCACCTGCTTGCCACCGGCAAGGTGTCGGCGGTCGACAACCAGATCGATACCACGACCGGCACCGTGAAGGTGCGCGCGCAATTCGACAATGCCGACAACGCGCTGTTCCCCAGCCAATTCGTCAACGCACGGCTTTTGGTTGAAACCCTGGAAAATGTCGTCACCGTGCCGACGTCAGCGATCCAGCGCGGCGCACCCGGCACTTATGTCTATGCCATCAATTCAGACAGCACCGTCTCCGTGCGGCAGATCAAGACCGGCGTCGTCGACGGCGATATGACCGAGGTGAAATCCGGACTGACCCCCGGCGACCCCGTCGTCATCGATGGTACCGACCGGCTGCGTGACGGGCTGCGTGTTTCCGTTGCCCCCGAGGCTGGTCAGCCGGCCGAAACCGGCGGCGCGGCGGCCCAAGGCGCTAAGCCAGCGGGCAAGCAACGCCCCAATTCCAGCAAAGCGCCGACTAAGCCTGCCAGCGGCGGGCAGTAAAACGCAGGCGTGCGCAGTGGTCACGACCGGGCGCGGCGATAAAGCGGTGCAATGAACGTCTCGGAACCCTTCATTCGGCGCCCGGTGGGCACCACGTTGTTGATGGCGGCGATCCTGCTGTCCGGCATGGTCGCCTACACGTTCCTGCCGCTGTCGACTTTGCCAGAGGTCGACTATCCGACCATCCAAGTGCAGACGCTCTATCCCGGCGCCAGCCCGGAAGTGATGACGTCCTCGGTCACCGCGCCGCTGGAGCGGCAGTTCGGGCAGATGCCTGGGCTCAACCAGATGACGTCAGCGAGTTCCGGGGGTGCTTCGGTCATCACCCTGCAGTTCGACCTCGATCTGTCGCTCGACATCGCCGAACAGGAGGTACAGGCCGCCATCAATGCTGCCGGTAACCTGCTTCCAGCCGATCTGCCGGCGCCGCCAATCTATTCCAAGGTCAATCCGGCCGATGCGCCGATCCTCACGCTGGCGGTGACTTCGAAGACGCTGGCATTGACCGATCTCGAGAATTACAGCGAGACGCGGCTTGCGCAAAAGATCTCGCAACTGACCGGCGTCGGTCTCGTCAGCATCAGCGGCGGACAGCGGCCGGCGGTGCGTATTCAGCTCAATCCGGATTTGCTCGCCGCCTACGGTCTCAACGTCGACGACGTTCGCACCACGATCAACAACCTCAACGTCAATACGCCGAAAGGCAATTTCGACGGCCCGACGCAGGCGCTTACAATCAACGCTAACGACCAGCTCACCAGCGCCGACCAGTATCGTAATCTGATTGTCGCCTACCGCAACGGCGCGCCGGTCAAGCTCACCGACGTTGCTTCGATCGTCAGCGGACCGGAGAATACCAAGCTCGGCGCCTGGGCGAACACAACGCCGGCGATCATCCTCAACGTGCAAAGGCAGCCTGGCGCTAACATCATTCAGGTCGTCGACCGCATCCAAACGCTGCTGCCGCAAATCATGTCGACGCTGCCAAAGGCGATGGACGTGCGCGTGCTGAGTGATCGCACGGTGACGATCCGCGCTTCGGTCGCCGACGTGGAATTCGAGCTGAGTCTCGCGGTCGTCCTGGTCGTACTGGTGATCTTCGTGTTCCTGCGCACGCTACCGGGCACCATCATCCCGAGCCTGTCGGTGCCGCTGTCGCTGGTCGGCACATTTGGGGCGATGTATCTCGTCGGCTTTTCCCTCGACAACCTGTCGCTGATGGCGCTGACCATCGCCACCGGCTTCGTTGTCGACGATGCCATCGTCATGATCGAGAACATCGCCCGCTACGTCGAGGGCGGCATGGACCCGTTTGAAGCGGCGTTGCGCGGTTCCGAGCAGATCGGCTTTACCATCATATCGCTGACTATCTCGCTGATCGCGGTGCTGATCCCGCTGCTGTTCATGGGCGACGTCGTCGGCCGGCTGTTCCACGAGTTCTCCATCACGCTCGCGGTCACTATCGTCATTTCCGCCGTGGTGTCGCTAACACTAGTGCCGATGATGTGTGCCAAGCTCATCCGACATCACCCGGATCGCGAACGCTCCGCTTTCGATCTCAAAGCGGAACAAGTTTTCAACAACGTTATCGCCGCCTATGGCCGTGCGCTCAACTGGGTGCTGGACCGTCAGCCGGCGACATTGGTGGTCGCAGTCGCGACGCTCGCTTTGACCGTTCTGCTCTATCTGCTGATCCCGAAAGGATTCTTTCCGGTGCAGGACACCGGAATGATCCAGGCCATCACCGAGGCCTCGCAGAGCGTATCGTACCAGGAAATGGCAGATTTGCAGGGCAAACTCGCGGAGGCGGTCCTCAAGGATCCGGACGTGGTCAATATCAGTTCTTTCGTCGGCGTCGACGGCACCAATCAGACACTCAATACCGGCCGTTTCCTGATCACGCTCAAGCCGCATGACGAGCGCAACCTGACCGCAACCCAGATCATCGCCCGTCTACAGAATGAGGTCGCGGGCGTCGTCGGCATCACGCTCTACATGCAGCCGGTGCAGGACCTGACGATCGATTCCACCATCAGCCGCGCGCCCTACCACTTCGTGCTGGAGGACGCCAATGCAACGGAGTTCACCACCTGGGTGCCGAAGCTGGTGCAGCAGTTGAGCCAGCTGCCGCAACTGACCGACGTCGCGAGCGATCTGCAGCAGCAAGGGCTTGCCGTCGACATCGTCATCGATCGCGCCACCGCCAGCCGATTCGGGATCACACCGGCGACTATCGACAACGTCCTCTACGACGCCTTCGGCCAGCGCATCGTTTCGACGATCTATACCCAGTCGAACCAGTATCGCGTCATCATGGAGGTCGCGCCGGCGCTGCAGCAGTCGTTGACGGGGCTAGAGTCGCTTTATTTGCCGTCGTCGTCGTCCTCGACCAACGGCCAGGTGCCGCTGACCGCCATCGCGCATGTCGAGCAGCGCGCCGCGCCGTTATCGATCACACATTTCGGGCAATTCCCGGCCACCACGATTTCGTTCAATACCGCACCGGGCTATTCGCTCGGCGCTGCGATCACGGCCATTGAGCAGGCCGAGTCCAAAGCCGGACTGCCGCTGAGCTTCATCACCGCATTTCAGGGCACCGCCGCAGCGTTCCAATCGTCGCTAAGCAACGAGGTGTTCCTGATCATCGCCGCGGTGATCGCGATGTATATCGTGCTCGGCGTCCTTTATGAGAGCTTCATCCATCCGATCACCATCCTCTCGACCCTGCCATCGGCCGGCGTCGGCGCGCTGCTGTCGCTGATGCTGCTGCACTACGACCTCGATGTCATCGCCATCATCGGCATCATTCTGTTGATCGGCATCGTGAAGAAGAACGCCATCATGATGATCGACTTCGCGCTGGAGGCCGAGCGCGTGGAGGGCCTGCCGCCACGTGACGCGATCTATCAGGCCTGCCTGTTGCGCTTCCGCCCGATCATGATGACGACGATGGCCGCGATCCTCGGCGCCATGCCGCTGATGCTGGGCACCGGCACCGGCTCCGAGCTGCGCCAACCGCTCGGCATCGCCATTATCGGCGGTTTGGTCGTCAGTCAGATGCTCACGCTATTCACCACGCCGGTCATTTATCTCTATTTCGACCGCTTGGCGGTGCGGCTGACCGGCGGGCGGCCGGCAGCGCCGATTGTTCCCGAAGCGCCGGCCGAATGAATATTTCCGCGCCATTCATCCGCCGGCCGGTGGCAACGACACTGCTCACTCTGGGCATCGCGCTCGCCGGTATTCTCGCGTTCGTGAAGTTGCCGGTCGCGCCGCTGCCGCAGGTCGATTTTCCGACCATCGCGGTCAACGCCCAGCTTCCCGGCGCCAGTCCCGAAACTGTCGCGACCACCGTCGCCGAGCCGCTTGAGCGCCATCTCGGCCAAATCGCCGACGTCACCGAGATGACCTCGAGCAGCGGCATCGGCCAAACCCGCATCACGCTGCAATTCGATCTCAATCGCGACATCGACGGTGCTGCGCGTGACGTACAGGCCGCCATCAACGCCGCCCGCGCCGACCTGCCGGCGAGTTTGAAGACGAATCCGACCTATCGCAAGGTCAACCCAGCCGATGCGCCGATCCTCATCCTGGCGATAACCTCGAAGACGCTGACGCAGGGTCAGATCTACGATGCGGCCAGCAACGTTTTCCAACAGCAGCTGTCGCAAATCAGCGGCATCGGCCAGGTCATCCTCGGCGGCGCGGCGCTGCCCGCGGTGCGCGTCGAACTCAATCCACAGGCGTTATTTAAATACGGCATCGGCCTTGAAGACGTGCGCGCCGCACTGGCCGCGGCCAATGCCAACAGCCCAAAGGGAACCATCGACGACAGCGGCCGGCGTTTTCAGATCTACACCAACGATCAGTCGACAACGGCTTCAGACTATGCGCCGCTCATCATCGCCTACCGCAACGGCGCCGCAGTCAAACTTTCGGACGTCGCCACAGTGACAAACTCCGTGGAGGACGTACGCAATCTCGGATTGTCCAACGGGCAGCCGTCGGTGCTGGTCATCCTGTTCCGCCAGCCGGGCGCCAACATCATCGACACCATCGACAGCATAAAGGCCGAACTGCCGCATCTCGAAGCGGCGATGCCGGCCGACGTCAACGTCACCATCGCCATCGACCGCTCGACGACCATCCGCCAATCGCTGCATGACACCGAATTGACGCTGGTCATCGCCATCACTCTGGTGACGATCGTCGTCTATTTCTTCCTGCGCAGCTTTCGCGCCACCGCCATACCGTCGGTCGCCGTGCCGGTGTCGATCCTCGGCACCTTCGGCGCGATGTATCTTTTGAATTACAGCCTCGACATCCTCTCCCTGATGGCGCTCACCATCGCCACCGGTTTCGTGGTCGACGATGCCATCGTCGTCCTGGAGAACATCTCGCGCCACCTCGAGGCCGGCGTGCCGCGCCTGCAGGCGGCGCTCCTTGGCGCGCGCGAGGTCGGCTTTACCGTGCTGTCGATCAGCCTGTCGTTGATCGCGGTGTTTCTGCCGATCCTGTTGATGGGCGGCATCCTCGGCCGCCTGTTTCGCGAATTCACCATGACGCTATCGCTGGCGATCATGATTTCGCTGGTGATTTCGCTCACCACGACACCGATGATGTGCGCGCTGTTCCTGCGCTCGCCGCCGCCGCGCGAAACGCCGCGGCGGCGAGGCCTGTTCGATCGCGTGCTAGCCCGCTACGAGCATTCGCTCACCTGGGCGTTGCGCCACAGCCGGGTCGTTCTGGTCATCTTCTTCGGCGCCATCGTGCTGAACGTCGTGCTATTTGCCATCGTGCCGAAGGGCTTTTTTCCGGAAGAGGATACCGGACGCATGATCGGATCGCTGCACGCCGATCAGAGCGTCTCGTTCCAGCTCATGACGCAAAAGCTGCGGCAGATGATGGCGATCGTCCAGGCCGATCCGGCGGTGGAGCACGTGGTCGGCTATACCGGGGTCGGTTCCGGTGGCGGCTTCGGGCAGATCAATACCGGCTCGGTTTTCGTGTCGCTCAAACCGATCGGCCAGCGCCCATCAATGGACCAGGTCATCGCGCGGCTGCGGCCGAAACTGGCCAAGGTGCCCGGCGGCCAGCTCATTCTCTTTGGCGTCCAGGACATTCGTGCCGGCGGCCGCCAAAGCAACGCCCAATACCAGTACACGCTGCAGGCCGACGATCCCGACATGCTCGCCAAGTGGACCCCCTTGCTAGTCCAGGCGCTGGAACATTCGAAGGCCATGACCGACGTCACGTCCGACCAGCAACAGCGCGGCCTGGAATCCGACGTTATTATCGACCGGCCCACCGCCTCGCGGCTCGGCATCACGCCGGCGCAAATCGACAACACCCTCTACGATGCCTTCGGACAGCGCCAGGTCTCGGTGATCTACAGCGCGATCAATCAGTATCACGTCGTCATGGAGATCGATCCGCGCTATACGCAATATCCGACCACGCTACGCGATATCTATGTGGCGACGTCGGGTGGCGGCGCATCGGGCACGCAGCAATCGAACGCGCCAGCGGGCGCCATAACCGCGGCCAAGGCCACGACGGCCGCTCCGACGGCGTCTGCTGGCGCCACAGCGGCTGCGACCGCTAACAACAATGCGGCGCGCAATGCCGCCATCAACGCGCTCGCCAATACCGGCAAGGGCGCCACCTCGTCGGGCGCGGCCGTCTCCACGGCGGTCGAGACGATGGTGCCGCTTGCCGCGGTGAGCCATTACAATGCCGGCAACGCGCCGCTTTCCGTCAGCCATCAGGGCCTGTTCGTCGCCGCGACCATCTCCTTTAATTTGCTGCCGGGCGCCGCGCTCGGCGACGCGGCGACCGAGATCGACAACGCCATCAAACAGATCCGGATGCCGGCGTCGATTCACGGCAGTCTCGCCGGCACCGCGCAGGTCTTTGCCCAATCGCTGGCCTATGAACCGGTGCTGATCGCGGCCGCGATCGCCGCCGTCTATATCCTGCTCGGGGTGCTCTACGAGAGCTACATCCACCCGATCACGATCCTTTCGACGCTGCCGTCGGCTGGCGTCGGTGCCATCTTGGCCCTGATGCTGTTCCACACCGAATTTTCCATCATCGGCCTGATCGGCGTGATCCTGCTCATCGGCATCGTCAAGAAGAACGCCATCCTGATGATCGATTTCGCCATCGAGGCGAAACGGACGCAGAATTTGAGTTCCTATGACGCCATCTTTCAGGCCTGCGTGTTGCGCTTCCGGCCGATCATGATGACGACCACCGCGGCGATCCTCGGCGCCATGCCATTGGCGGTGAGCTTCGGCAACGGCGGCGAGATCCGCCGGCCGCTCGGCATATCGATCGTCGGCGGGCTGCTCATCAGCCAGTTGTTGACGCTGTACACCACGCCGGTGGTTTATCTGTATCTGGATCGGCTCGGACAATGGTCACTGCGCACGCGAAGCCGGTTGTTGCCCGGACTGTTAGACGCGCCACCGATGACGCCGGCCGAATAATCGCCGGAATCGCTCAGCGGATGTAAAGCGGCCGCCGCGTGTAGCAGCACGGCGCGGTTCCCGAATCGTCGACCGGACCAAGAAGTTTGCGCAGGTGATGAATATCGGCGCGTGCCGCAATGATCTGCGGACCCTTGATGCCATCATCGATGTCCGGATTGGCTTCCAGACGATCGATCAATTTGACGTCGCCATAGATGGCGTCGCGAATACACTGGTAACAGCCATTCTCGATCTGCCCGTATTCGCCTGCCGCCACTGGCGAGGCGATGCAGACAAACGCGAGAAGTGCGCCCAGAGCCAGAACCTCGTCATCGCGCGCTCCACAAGCAGGCCCGCATCATAGCCAAAAGTCCGCGGCGAAGGAATGGTTCGCGGCGCGAAATGCCCGACTGCTTGTGCATGGTATGGCCGACCGGATCGGGCCTATGATGAGGTCATAAACGTTATCGAACCCGGGGAGCGAACGCCATGAATGGCGCTGCCGTCATTGCCGAAATTCTCAAGCGCGAGGGGACCGAATTCCTGTCCTGTTATCCGCGCAATCCGGTGATCGAACCCTGTGCGGCGATCGACATCCGCCCGATCTTGTGCCGGCAGGAACGCGTCGGCGTCGGCATCGCCGACGGCTATTCGCGCATCAAACGCGGCAAGAAGAACGGCGTGTTCGCCGCTCAGGCCGGCCCGGGCATCGAGAACGCCTTCCCCGGCATCGCACAAGCCTATTCGGAGAACGTGCCGCTCCTTGTCATTTCCGGCGGACTGCCGCTGGCGCGGCAATATGTGCGGCCTGTGTTCCGCGCCGCCGAGGTCTATCGCGCGGTGACCAAGTGGTCGGCGCTGGCGCATAACGTGCAGGAATTGCCCGACCTGATGCGGCGCGCCTATCACGCTATGCGCTCGGGCAAAGCCGGGCCGGTGCTCATCGAAGTGCCGGACGAGGTATTCGAAGCGGAATTCAAAGGCACGCTCGATTACCAGCCGGTCCCGGTCCAGCGCGCCGCGCCTGATCCGGCGGCAGTCAAGAAAGCCGCCGAGATGCTGCTCGCCGCCAAGCATCCGCTGCTTTGGGCAGGGCAAGGCGTGCACTATGCCGACGGCGGCGATCGCCTTGCGGCGCTGGCGGAATTGCTGCCGGCGCCGGTTGTCGCCACCAATCCAGGCAAGAGCGCCATCCCCGACAGCCATCCGCTGGCGCTCGGCGGCGCCACGCGCTCGCGTTCCAAAGTTTTCGCCGATTTCATGAACAAGTCCGACGTCGTCATGGCCATCGGCTCAAGCCTGACGATCACCAATTTCGGACCGTCAGTGCCGCCGGGCAAGACGATCATTCATTCCACCAATGATGCCGGCGATATCAACAAGGAATATCGTGCCGATCACGCCGTGGTCGGCGATGCCGCACTCGTCATCGACGCGCTGATCGCCGAGATTGCCAAGCAGAAAGGTCCAGGCGGCGGCAACTCGCTTACTTCGCTGAAGGAAGAGGTCGCCGCCGGCAAGAAGGCCTGGCTCGACGAGTGGGCGAAGTTTCTCAATTCCGACGAAATGCCGCTCAACCAATACCGCGTCATCCGCGACATGATGCGTACGCTTGACCGCGACAACGTCATCATCACCCACAACTCGGGAAGCCCGCGCGAGCAAATGATCCCGTTTTGGGAAACGACGGCGGCCGGCTCCTATATGGGCTGGGGCAAATCGACCCAGCTCGGCTATGGGCTCGGCATCACCATGGGAGCGAAACTTGCTGCGCCGAATAAGCTTTGCATCAACGTGATGGGCGACGCCGCGATCGGCATGACGGGCATGGATATCGAAACTGCCGCGCGCAATCGCATCGCCATCCTTACCGTGGTGTTCAACAACGGCGTGATGGGCGCCGAGCGCGACGTGCTGAAAATCTCCGATGAGAAATACGGCGCCATGACGGTCGGCGGCAATTACACGAAAGTAGCCGAGGGTCTCAATGTCGCGGCGGCGCGCGTGGATAAACCCGGCGCGATCGTCGGTGCGCTCAAGGACGCCGTCGTCGTCACGGAAACGGGCGCGCCATTTCTCCTCGAATTCATGGTCAAAGAGGGTCGCGATTTTTCGCGCTATGCATGAAGATTAGGGCCGACCTCCGCTTCACTTGTCACCACTTGCTGCAGAAGAGCGCGCAACTCTTTTGCCCGTTTTGTCCCGAATGTCGCTTCGAAGCGCTCCTGCGCGTCTTGCCACGCGTTGAGCGCAGCGCGAAACCGCGCGGTGCCCTGCCCTGTCAGCCGTAGCTCCTTGCTGCGGCGATCGGATTTTCCCGGACCGATGGCAACCAAGCCGTCGCGTTGAAGCGGCAGAATGTTGCGCCCGAGCGTGGTGCGATCCATCACCAGATCGGCGGCAAGCACATTGATGGTCGTCGGTCCTTTGCGCTGCAGCCTTGCGAGAATCGAATACTGGGTCGCGCGCAAGCCACTCGGGGCCAGGAATTGATCATAAAGTTGCGTGACATGACGGGCTGCCTGGCGGAGTGCCAGGCAATTGCAGCCGGCCGGGTTGAGGGACAGCGGCGGTATTGCGCTTGTTGCAGTGCTCTTGTCTTTCATATAGGTGTATATACACCTATTTACCGGCCTGCGCAATATTTGCGGGGGACCGAGCCGCCGGAACGAACAATGACCGCCCAGAGCGTTGCCGCCAGCCAACCGCTTCCGGATCCAGTTGCCGTGCGCACCACGGAGAAGGTTTCCTACGACTTGCGGACCCGCGCCCTGATCGAGGGACCCATTGCCGCCACACTGATCCGGCTGGCGGCGCCCAATATGCTGGTGATGCTGGCACAGACTGCAGTCGGCCTCGTCGAAACCTATTTTATCGGAAAGCTCGGTACCGATGCGCTCGCCGGCGTCGCACTGGTCTTTCCACTCTTGATGCTGATGCAGATGATGTCGGCCGGCGCGATGGGCGGCGGCATATCGTCGGCGATCGCGCGAGCGCTCGGCGCCGGACGGCGCGCCGACGCCGATGCATTGGTCGTGCATGCGCTCGTCATCGCGCTCGCGTTCGGCCTCATATTCATGATTTTGCTGCTCGCGGGCGGTGGCTGGCTTTACGCGGCGATGGGCGGCAGTGGCGCTTCCTTGCAAGCGGCGCTGATCTACTCGCGCGTCGTCTTTGCCGGCGCGATATTGGTCTGGCTGTTTAATTCGCTCGCCAATGTGATCCGCGGCACCGGCAATATGATGGTGCCGGCGCTCGTTACCTGCGCCGGCGTCATCGTTCTCATTCCACTGTCGCCGTGCCTGATCTTCGGGCTGGGACCGTTTCCAAAACTCGGCGTGGCCGGCGGCGCTGTCGCCGTCGTCATCTATTACGGGTTGGGCAGCCTCGTCCTTGCGGCCTACCTGCGGTCTGGACGCAGCGTGGTCGGCCTCGCTTTTCGCGGCGTCAAAATTCGCTGGTCGTTATTCGCCGACATTCTTCGCGTCGGCCTGGTCGCGGCGCTGATCACGGTGCAGACTAATCTCACCATCGCCATTGCCACCGGGTTCGTCGGCGCTTTCGGACCGGCGGCCATTGCCGGCTACGGCACCGGGTCGCGCCTGGAATATCTGCTCATACCGCTGGTGTTCGGGCTTGGCGGACCGCTGGTCGCCATGGTCGGCACCAATATCGGCGCCGGACAGCCTGAGCGCGCCTTGCGCGTAGCCTGGATCGGTGCCGCGATCGGTGCCGGGCTGTGCGAGATCATCGGCTTTGCCGCCGCTGTCGAGCCGCGCGCCTGGCTGTCGCTGTTCGGGACCGCGCCGGCGATGATCGATGCCGGCACGCGCTATCTGCATGTGGTCGGTCCGGTTTACGGCTTGTTCGGCCTCGGCATGGCGCTTTATTTCGCCTCGCAAGGCGCGGGGCGCCTGTTGTGGCCGCTGCTCGCCAATATGGCTCGGCTCGTGATCGCGGCCGGTGGCGGCTTTTGGGCCTTGCGCTGGACGGGCAATTTGACCGAAGTTTTCATCGCTTTGGCAGCGGCGCTCGCCGCATTCGGCGTCATTAATGCGGCGGCCGTGGCGAGCGGCGTGTGGTTCAAAGGCGACAGCATACGTGCACAGGAGCGCGTAAATTAATGCCCGTCCACTACTTGGAAGATTTCGCCGTCGGCCAGGTTTTCAACACTGGCCGGCTCAGCGTCGACAAGGAACAGATTTTCACATTCGCGCGGCAATTCGATCCGCAGCCGTTCCATCTCGACGAAGACGCGGCACGCAATTCGCCATTTCAAGGTCTGGCGGCGAGCGGCTGGCACACCGCCGCGCTGACCATGAGGCTCATGGTCGATGGTGAGTTCAAGCCGGCCGGCGGCATTCTCGGCGTCGGCTTCGATGAGCTGAGCTGGCCGCGCGCGGTGCGGCCGGGCGACGAATTGCGCGCGCAGAGCGAAGTCCTTGACGTGCGGGCGTCGAAATCGCGTCCCGACCGCGGCCTGATCCGCGTGCGCACGACGACGTTCAATCAGAATGACGAGACGGTGATGATGTTCACCGGCAACTTGCTGGTGCCGAAGCGTCCGGCCGCGGCGCAGAACGGATAATACGATGCGTATCCTTGTGGTCGGCGCCGGCGCGATTGGCGGCTATTTCGGCGGCCGGCTGTTGCAGGCCGGACGCGACGTGACGTTCCTGGTGCGGCCGCGGCGCGCCGCCCAATTGGCGAAGACGGGGTTGATCATCCGCAGCCCGCTCGGCGACGCCGATTTGCCTGACCCGCCGACCCTCGCGGCCGGCGATTTGCGCGATCCTTTTGACCTCATTCTTTTGAGCCCCAAGGCCTACGATCTTGCCTCCGCCGCCGATTCATTCGCACCGGCTGTCGGGGCCAATACCGCGATATTGCCGTTTCTCAATGGCATGGCGCACATGGATTTTCTGACGGCGCGGTTCGGCGCCGGCACCGTGCTCGGCGGTCAATGCGTGATCTCGACGACGCTCGACGCCGATGGCCGCGTTCTTCATCTCAATGACACGCATCGGGTGTCATTCGGCGAATGCGACGGCTCGCGTTCGCCCCGCGCCGAAGCGATCGCCGCGACCATGGCCGGCGCTCGCTTCGATTCACAGCTCAGCACGGCGATCCTGCAGGAAATGTGGGAAAAGTGGGTGTTCATCGCGACCACGGCGGGCGTCACCTGCCTGATGCGGGCTACCATCGGCGACATCGTCGCGGCGCAAGGCGACGGCTTGACGACCTCCCTGCTCGACGAGTGCGCAGCGATCGCGACGGCGAACGGGTTCGCGCCGAGCGAGCCGATCCTGGCGCGCAGCCGCGCCATGCTGACCGCGCCGGGCTCCAGCTTTGCCGCCTCGATGCTGCGCGACATCGAACGCGGGGCGCCGATCGAAGCCGACCACATCATCGGCGACCTGTTGCGACGGGGAGATGGAAAGGATCGCGATTATCCGCTATTGCAGATCGCCCATACGCATCTCAAAGCTTACGAGGCGCGGCGGCAGCGCGAGACAGCAACGGCGTCAGCTATCTAACCGGAACTTTCGGCATTACATTTTATTATTCTCCACAAGGAGGACGTTAAATGACAAAGGTCACCTATCACATTGTCCAACATGACGATGGCTGGGCCTATCAGGTCGACGGCGTGTTCTCGGAGACATTCCCATCTCATGATGAAGCTCGTAAAGCGGCGCAGCGCGCCGCGCAGGAGCAACACGTGCCGGGGGAAACCAGGGCGATTTCCTGGGAAGATCAGAACGGCAAATGGCACGAGGAATTGGCGCGCGGCGACGACAGGCCCGACACCGACGTCGAGGGTTGAAGAGCCAACAGCGGAGCAGCGACGATGCGCATCGAAGCGCTCTTGGGATGGACCAGCGATCAGAAGCACGTCGTAGCAGCGAGCTTCTTGGGCTGGACGCTCGATGCCTTCGATTTCTTCCTGCTGGTCTTCGTGATCAAGGACATTGCGGGGGAGTTCGGCACGCAAATCACCGACGTCACCTTCGCTATCCTGCTCACTTTGGCGATGCGGCCGATTGGCGCCTACATCTTCGGCCGCGCCGCCGATCGCTGGGGCCGCCGGCCGACCCTCATGGTCGACGTTCTGCTCTATTCGGCCATCGAATTCGCATCCGGCTTTGCGCCGAACCTCATGAGCCTCCTGATCCTGCGCGCGATCTTCGGCGTCGCCATGGGCGGCGAATGGGGGGTCGGCGCTTCGCTGACCATGGAATCCATTCCGCCGAAAGCCCGGGGCCTGGTCTCCGGCCTACTGCAGTCCGGCTATCCGACCGGATATTTTCTTGCCTCGATCGTGTACGGGCTGTTGTTCCAATATATCGGTTGGCGCGGCATGTTCATGGTCGGTGTCATTCCGGCGCTATTGGTATTTTATATTCGCCGCAGCGTTCCGGAATCGCCAAGCTGGCGGCCGACCACGGCGCGAAGCAATACATTGGCGATCCTGCGCTCCCACTGGCAACTCGGCATCTACGCTATCGTCCTGATGACGGCGTTCAATTTCTTCAGCCACGGCACGCAAGATCTCTATCCGACCTTTCTGCAAGTGCAGCATCATTTCTCCCAGCATGAAGTCAGCCTGATCGCGGTCATCTACAATATCGGCGCCATCATCGGCGGCCTGTCGTTCGGGGCGCTCTCCGAGCGGTTCGGGCGCCGGCGCCTCATCATCATTGCGGCGGCGCTGTCGCTCGTTGTGCTGCCGCTATGGGCGTTTTCCACGAGCGCGGTCTGGCTCGCCGCCGGCGCCTTCCTCATGCAAGTGATGGTCCAAGGCGCCTGGGGCGTGATTCCGGTGCACTTGAACGAGTTATCGCCCGACGAGGCACGCGGCACGTTCCCCGGGTTCGTCTATCAACTCGGCAATCTCATCGCTTCGGTCAATGCGCCGTTGCAGGCCAGCATCGCGGCGCATTACGGCGGCGATTACGCCATTGCGCTTGCCCTCGTCGCCGGCATAGTCGCGGTTGCGATTGTCATTCTGGCCGCTGTCGGCACCGAGGCCAAAGGTGTCGCCTTTGGCAATGGCGAGGCCGGGCGCCGCGCCGCGATAAGTCCTGCCTTGTGACAAGACCGTCGCAAAAATCCTGTTGAACGCTCCGGTTCGCCTGTATCGTCATACAAATTGGTGCCGGGACCGATGAGCACGAAGACTCCGCCATACGTCGAAACGGCTCTGAGCGGCTACGAACTGCTCAACGATCCGATTCTGAACAAGGGCACCGCCTTCACCGAGGACGAGCGCGACGCCTTCGACCTGCACGGGCTGTTACCGCCGCATGTCGCCGAGCTCGATTACCAGGTCAAGCGGCGGCTCGACGCCTTCCGCGGACTCGGCAGCGACATACAGCGTTACGTGTTCCTGCGCGGCCTGCAGGATTTCAACGAAACCCTGTTCTACGCGCTGTTGACCCGGAATATCGAAGAGATGATGCCGGTCGTCTATACGCCGACGGTCGGTCTCGGTTGCGAGCTGTTCAGCCATATCTTCCGCAAGCCGCGCGGCCTGTTTCTCAGCGTCCCGCACAAGGATCTGATCCGCCGTATCATTGGTCACTCGCGCTACGACAAAGTCGAAGCTATCGTGGTGAGCGACGGCGAACGCATACTCGGCCTCGGTGACCAGGGCGCCGGCGGGATGGGAATTCCGATCGGCAAGCTGTCGCTCTACACCGCGTGCGCGGGGCTGCATCCCTCGACCACCCTGCCGATCCTGCTCGACGTCGGCACCGATAATCAGAAACACTTGGCCGACCCGCTCTATATCGGCTGGCAGCACGAGCGCATCCGCGGCGCTGAATACGACGATTTCATCGAGACCTTCGTTGCCGCGGTGCGTGAACGCTGGCCGCATGTGCTGTTGCACTGGGAGGATTTCGCGCTTGGCAACGCCAATCGGCTGTTAGCGCGCCATCGCGAGCACCTTTGTACGTTCAATGACGATATTCAAGGCACTGCCGCCATCGCCGTCGGCACGCTGTTGAGCGCCATCAAGGTCACGGGCGTGCCAATGACCGAGCAGCGCATCGCCGTGCTGGGAGCTGGTTCGGCAGGCACCGGCGTTTGCGCCTTGCTCAGGCGCGCCATGGTTGATGCGGGCCTGGGCGACGCCGAGGCGCGCAGCCGCTTTTATCTCATCGACCGCCAAGGACTGCTGGTCGAGGGCATGGAGAGTCTGCAATCTTTTCAAGTCCCGTTTGTGCAAGCCCGCGATCGTGTGGCCGACTGGACGCTGGAATTGCCCGGCTGGATCGGGCTTGCGGATGTCGTCGCCAACGCGAAGCCGACCGTGCTGATCGGCACGTCCGGCCAGCCCGGCGCCCTATCCAAAGCCATCGTGCGCGCCATGGCCGAAAGCGTGCGCCGGCCGGTGATCCTAATCCTATCCAATCCCACCGAACGTGCCGAGGCGACGCCGCAGGACCTCGATGCCTGGAGCGAAGGCCGCGCCATTATCGGCGCTGGCAGTCCGTTCCCGCCGCTCAAGCGCAACGGCAAGAATTTCCGCGTCGATCAGACCAACAATGCCTATGTCTATCCCGGCATCGGGCTTGGCGCGATCGTCGCCGATGCGCGGCGCATTTCCGATGCAATGTTTCTTGCCGCCGCGCGGACGGTTGCTGAGTTCTCACCGGCCAAAAACGACCCGGCCGCGAACCTACTGCCGCCACTCGTCGAAATTCGTGCGCTTTCGTTCCATGTCGCGCTAGCGGTCGCCAAGCAAGCGCAGGCCGAAGGGCTAGCCGATACCATGCCCGACGAAGCGCTCGCGGAGACGGTGCGCGCCAAGATGTGGGAGCCGGTTTATGCAACCTATCGCCGGCTAGACCGTACCTGAACTGCACAAGACATATCGTACACGACATTTTGTGTAGCTGTCGCCGTCGCTCAGTTTGGAATTAGAACAATTATCTTCTTTGGCCAAAACTCATTTTTCTTTTGGCGCTGAATTTCTTGCCTGCTAACAAGATATTGAAATAATTGTACTTTTTTACGGTTCTAATCTATGAGTTTGCTGCCGTCAGTGCCAGAATTGCCCAATCGGCAAAAGCCGCGCGGAATGTTTCGCCGCAACGTCGCAATTTCTGCGCTTGCCGTCGCGGCCTGTTTAGGCAGCGTTCATAAAATTTGCGCGCAGGTCCAGCAGCCGTCGATATCACCGGATCAGCAGGCACCGGCGCAGCAACAGCAAACACCGCAACCTCCCGCATCGGCTCCATCCGTGCCGCAAACTCCCGCTGCATCGTCCTCGCCTGGCGCGCCCACCGCACCTGGCGCGCCCACCGCCGGCCCGACGCAGCTGCCGGAAATCGTGGTGCATGCGCCAAAGCAAAATCCAAAGACGGTGCAGCACCGTACGCCACAGGCCCCCGCCGCGGCCGTAGCCACAATTAATCCGACGACTGCCGCCGAAAGGGCACTCGATGCCAAGATGTCCGGATTCGATCAGGCGCGCGACCAGAATCTCCTGCCGAAAATCGGCGCATCGAGTTACACCATTACTCGCGATACGATCGAGAACTTGCCGCAGGCTGACAACACGCCGATCGACAAAGTTATTTTGCAGATGCCGGGTGTGTCATACGACTCAGCCGTCTCCAACCCAAGTTTTCATGTGCGCGGCGAATATGCCAACGTCCAGACCAGGATCAACGGCGTTGTCGTTCCCGAAGGCGTCTCCAGTCTCGGACCGTTCCTCGACACCAATTTCATCGGCAGCATGTCGCTCTTGACCGGCGCGCTGCCGGCCGAATATGGCTTGCGCACCGCCGGCGTGCTCGACATCACGAGCCGTGCTTTTGCGACGCCAGGCGGAGAAATCAGTCTCTATGGCGGCAGCCGGCAGAGCTTTACGCCGAGCTTCGATTACGGCGGCGGTGTCGGCAATTCGGAATACTTCGTCTCCGCGCGCGGCGACTGGAACGGTCTCGGCATCGAAAATCCGACACCGGGCCTCAACGCCATTCATGACGAAACCCAGCAGGGAAAATTCTTCGGCTACGTCTCGACGCTGCTCGACGAGTCGACCCGCCTCAGCGTGATTTCGGCAGCGTCGTACAGTGCATTCCAGATTCCGAACAATCCAGGCCAGGCGGCCGCGGGCGACTTTCCCTTCGGCGCGCCCGTAACGAGCTATGATTCATCGACGCTGAACGAAAACGAATACGATTCCTACTACATGACCATGGCATCGCTACAAAAACACGGCACCGACGGCGATGCTCAGCTCGCCGCTTTTTCGCGCTATGCTGAGGTTCACTTCGTCCCCGATATCTTCGGCGACATGGTCTTCAACGATGTTGCGTCTGACGTGATCCGGCAAAGCACGCTGACCGGCATGCAGGGCGATGGGTCCTACATTGTGAACGGCCAGCATACCTTGCGTGCGGGCTTCGCGGTAAGCGGCGAGCAAACCAATGTCACCGATGTTTCCACCGTCATGCCTGGTTCCGTCGGCGCGGTTACGGGGCCGGCATTCGACATCACCGACAAAAGTTCCCTGCTCGGCTGGAATATCGGCACCTACGTTCAGGACGAGTGGAAGCTGACGAACCAGTTGACGGTGAATATGGGCCTGCGCTTCGACCAATTGTATCAATTCGTCGATGCCAACCAGCTCAGCCCGCGCTTCGCTATCGTCTATAAGCCGTTTGAGGGCACCAGCTTCCATGCCGGCTACGCGCGCTATTTCACGCCGCCCTACCAAGCTCAGGCCACGCAATCCAACATCGCGTTGCTTGCCAACACGACAAATGCACCCGCGATCACCATGGCCGATCCAGTGAAGCCCGAGCGCGCCCACTATTTCGATGCCGGCATCGATCAAACCGTGCTGCCCGGCCTCGATATGGGTATCGACGCCTACTACAAGATGGCGCGCGACATGATCGACGATGGCCAGTTCGGCCAGGCCGTGGTGCTCACGCAATTCAATTGGGCGCGCGGCTACAGCGAAGGCGGCGAATTCAAGCTCAAATATCAGAACGGAAACTTCAATGCCTACGCGAACTTTGCCTATAATATCTCAAGGGCGATAGGGCCGGAGTCGAACCAGTATTTGTTCGATGCCGCAACTTACAATTATCTTCTGCATAATTATCACTACACCGACGATATGCAGCGCATGACCGGTTCGGCCGGCGCGTCGTACCGAATTTACGATACAACTCTGACTGCGGACATGATCTACGGCAGCGGCCTGCGCGCGGGCGACCTACCCGATGTTGTGCCCAACTCTTTGCACAGCACGCCCTACGCCGTCGTCAATACCGGCATCGCGCACGATTTCAAATGGTCGCCGGACTACAAGCCGCTGACGGTGCGTTTCGACGTGGTCAATCTGTTCGATCAGATCTACGCTTTGCGCACCGGGACCGGCATCGGCGTGTTCGCGCCGCAATACGGTGCGCGCCGTGGTTATTACATCGGTCTATCGCAAAAGCTTTGAGAGTTATGCAACGCGAACCTGCGCCAGGAAGCGCTCCACCTCGGCGCGCAATCGGCCGGATCTTGCCGCAAGCTCGCCGCCCGCCGCGAGCACCGCATTGGCGACTTCGCCGGTTTTCGCCGCAGCACCCGAGACCTGTACCACGCTCGCAGAAACCTCGCGCGTTCGCTCGGCGGCGGCACTGGCGCTCCGCGCGATCTCCTTGCTGACGGCATCCTGCTGCTGCACTGCAACCGAAATCTCGTTGGCGTTCTCGTCGAGCTGCCCGATCGTGCCGGTAATCGCCTTCATCGCCTCGACCACATTCGATGTGGTCGCTTCGATCGAGGATATCTGCTGGGTGATGTCACCGGTCGATTTCTCGGTCTGCGCCGCCAGTGATTTGACCTCCTGCGCGACGACGGCAAAGCCGCGTCCGGCGGCGCCGGCGCGCGCCGCTTCGATGGTAGCGTTGAGCGCCAACAGATTGGTCTGTGCCGCGACATCGCGGATGAGATTGCTGACACTGTTGATCTGCCCGACTGTCGTGGCCAGCCGTTCCACCATGGCGATGATCGACTTGGCCTCGCCGCTGGCGTGGCGGGCGATATCCGCTGAGGTGCGCGCCTGGGTCGAGATTTGCTCGACCGACTGGGCGATTTCCTCGGCCGCCATCGCGACGTTGCTGACATTCGCGGTTGCTTCCTCGGACGCCGAAGCAGTGGCATGCGCTTGCGCCTTATTGTGCTCGGCCGCTTCCGCCATAATTTGCGCGCACCTGTCCATGGTCTTGGAGGCGGCATCGAGCGCCTGGACGATATCGTTGACTTCGTGTTCGAAATTCCGCGTCGCCAGTTCGATTGTCTGCCGGCGCCATTCGGACTCGCGCGCATGCTCGGCATCGGCGTGGCGCGCCGCGGTGGCGTCCGCCATCGCTTGGCGGAAGACCAGCAGCGCCTTGGCCATGCCGGCAATTTCGTCATGGCCGCCGAGCGGCACGGCAACATCTGCCTCGCCGCCAGCGATGCGCCGCATGGCGCCGCTCAACAGCGTCAGACGGCCGACGATGCTGCGGCCGACATAGAGCCACGCAATCAGGCCGGCGGCGATGAGTGCCGCCAGACTGACAATGATAAGAACGATCCGGCCGAAAATGATTTGCGATGTGGCGCGCGCCGAAAGCCCTTGCGCCGACACGCGTTGCCGCTCGATCAGGCTTTCGCCGGCGGCGCGCAGTCGAGTTGCCTCGCCGAGCGCTGCCTCATAGACCCGCTGCACATCCTGCTCGTCGCTGAGCTCGGCGGCACGCTTGACAATGATCCCATCGTTCCCGGACAAGGCGGCGAGCTTGCCGTATAGGCTGCTTATCTTATTGCGCTGGTCCGACGCCGGCAGCGCTTTCAGGTTGCCGTCGATGTCACGCTCTGCGGCCGCGACGGAATCGCGTAGCGGCGGCAAATCGGCGCTGTCGGTTACCATCGAAGCTTCGATCAGAAGCCCGGCGAGCAGATTGGCGTCGGCCTGCACTTCAAGCAGCCGGCGCAAGGCGTCTATCGAATCGTTGAGCACCGACCGGTCCTCGGTCTGGCTTTTCGTCATCAGATCGAAATTAGCGTCGTCGATCGCCGGTGTGATTGCTTCGAGAAGGCTTTCGTGCGCGTTGCGGACGGCAAGCGCCAACGCGTGCCGCTGCGCGGCAATCTGAATACGATGGCCAACAGCTCGGTTGAGCGCGTTGAGCCGGTCCTCCATGGCGCCTTGCGCGACCGTAATTTCGTCGCTCTCGCTGGCATCGAGCGCGCGCACTTTCTCGATTCTGGCCTGCAGATGCTGGGATTGCATCGCGATCTGGTTCACGATTTGCGTCCGCTGGGCGTCGTCCTGGACCGCGATCAGGCGCGGGGCCGATCCGATCAAGTTGCTGGTGCCTTCAGCGAGGCGGAACGATTCGACGGTCGCCGGCATGCTGCGTGAAACAATGTCGCGCAGCGTCGCGCTGATATTGACGGAGGCAAGGAACGCAAACGACGAACTGACCACGGTCAAGGCCGCGGCTAGAGCGAAGGCTAGATATAACCGCGCCCGGATCGTGCGCAGCCATGTGAACGCGGTGAATGAGCCCGGGCGACCGCCAAGAAGACTACCAAGCCACAATCGGCATTTTCCTAAAAGCACCGCCGACCTCATTGCCGCAAAGGTGGGACAGTGGGCTTGGTCACTGCCCGGCTGCCATCTTGATCAGGCGCACAACCGGCTTGAATGTCCCGTCGCCCTGCAGGATCGTGAAGAACACCTGATCCGAGCCTTGATTGCGGGCCGGTCCGTATTTCAGCGTCACGCCGCCGAGATCGAATGGCGCTCCATAGATGGCATCGAGCAACTTCTCGCGCGTCGGCTCGCCGTCGACTCGCTTGAGCGCTTCAACACCAATCCGTCCGACCAGATAACCTTCCAGCGAAACAAAACCGGGCTTGGCCTTTGCATCGTCGGCGGTGAGCGCCTTTTGATAGCCGGCGACGGCAGGCAAAGACGTGTCGAACGGAAACGGCACCACCTGGCTGACGATGACGCCGGCGCCATCGCTGCCGAGTTCCTGTGCCAGCGAATCCGAGCCGACAAAGGAGATCGCGACGAACACCGGATCCATCTTGACTTGATGCGCCAGCTTGATGAATTCGGCGACCGGTTTATAGGGCCCGACCGTAACGACTGCTTGCGGATTGCCCTTCATGATGTCGAGCAGCGCCGACTTCACCGCCGTGGTGTTGCGCTTGAAGCTGCCGGACGCGACCAGCGCCATATTGCGCTTCGCCATCGCCCGCTGCACGCCGTCAAGGCCGGCAAGTCCGAAGGCATCGTCCTGATAGAGGATCGCGATCCTGGTGATGCCCAGGTCCTTGGTCAGATGGTCGATCCACGCCTCGGTTTCCTCGAAATAGGACGCCCGAACATTGACGACGTAGCGATTATAGGGATTGCGCAGGAATTCGGCGCCCGTGAACGGTCCGATGAACGGCACCTTCGCCTCGGTGGCGATTGGCTGGCTCGCTTTCGAGGTCGGCGTGCCGACCGCGCCGATCATGGCAAAGACCTTGTCGGTGTCGATAATCGCTTTGGTCGCGGCGACGGTCTTTTCGGGTTCGTAGCCATCATCGAGCGATTTGAGTTCCAGAGTGCGGCCGGCAATGCCGCCGTGCCGATTGGCCTCGTCGAATGCCGCCAAGATGCCTTGCCGCATGCCTTGACCGAGATCCTGCGCCGGCCCGGTGAGCGCCGCGACTTGCCCGAACACGATCTTGTCGCCGGAAACGCCGTCCTCAGCGAAAGCCGCAGTCCCGGACAGGCTGATAAGGAGCGCGGTCGCAATTCCAAGCTGATTGCTGTTCATCGGCGTTTCCCTCGATGGATGAACCGCGTCCGCCGCATCTGCAATTGTCATTTTCAGACGGAGGCAGCGCTCATAGTTTGGGCAATTTATCGTTAACGAAGCCTTAAAGTCTGCCGCAAACGACAGCGGCGTCGCGAGATTTTCACGCCATCGGATTTCAGTTCGATCTACGCCGCGCTGTCGGCGCGCGACCGGTTCGTCAGCATTGCGCGCACGGCCGAATACACGCTGGCAAAGGCCGGCCGCCGATAGGCCCACTTGTTATCGTGACCGGGCGGCAAGACGACCATTGTGGCATTGGCCTCGAAAAACAAAATATCGCCGGCACCGTTCACCGCGAAGTCGATGCCGCCGTAATCGAGGCCGAGCGCGGAACTGATGCGCTCGAGCGCGGCCATGCCCCTCGGTCCGATGACGCTCGCCATATCGGCGAGAAATTCGGCGTCGCGGCGGCGATTGGCGTCGGACTGCGCCATGTCGGCGGTAAAATAATGAACCTTCCAGTCCGGCGAAATTGCGAGATGCAGTGGATAGAGGCGACCGTCGACGAACATGACGCGAAGCTTGCGAAACATCCGCTCGCCGTCTCGCGCGTCGAGTTGTTCGATCAGCCACACATCGTCGCTCGGGAAATCCACAACAGCGGCCGCAAGCGCGTTCGGCGTCGCGACACGGGCGAAATAGTGCCCGGTATGAAACCCCGGCGCGCGCGCCAGCAGCGGAAAGGTAAAGCCGTTGTCACTGACTGCTTTGGCACCTTCGGGCGCCATGAGCATACGGCGCGGCAAACGCAGCATCCGCGGCACGATGACGTCGGGTAGGCCGCGCAAGCGCTCGGCATTGGCAGTGCGTCCGGTTTTAAGCACGCGGGCCGGATGATTGATCACTGGCCGGCTGGTCCGCGCAATGAGCGCGCTCGCCGCTTCGAGGCCCTCGCGGCAGAGATCCGCGTCGCCGATGCTGTTGAAGACGATGTCATGCGGAGGCAGCGGTATTTTCGAGTCGTAATACTCTGTGACGAGAACCGTGGTTCGGAAATAGCGGTCGTCAAGCAGCGATTGCACAGGGATATTGCCGCCTGCCGCTGCAACGAGCAGCAAAACCGCAATGCCCTGCCCTTCGCCGCGGTAATCAAGAGCTGTGAGAAAGCTATCTCGAAAACCCCAGTCGCGATGGCGGCGTGCGCCTGTTTCGTCGCCGAGGGCGGCCAACAGATTGCCCATGCCGCGATGGGCGTGAATATGACCGGGGTCGACCCGCAACGCCGCGTCGAAGTGAAGCCGCGCCTGCGCGCGTTCGCCGAGCAGCAGCAGTAAGTTGCCGAGATTGACGTGGCCGCTCGGATTGCCGGGATGATGCCGCACCGCCTCACCGAACAGCGAGCGCGCCGCTTCCCGATAGCCGGCATTGAGAACCAGCGTGCCGAAATCGTTGAGCGTCGCAAAATCCGTTGGCTGGCGGCGAATGAGCTCGAGATAGTCGCGTTTCGCCTCCTCAAACCGGCCTTCTTCGCGCAAAAGACCCGCGCGTTCGGAACGCGCGGCAATGTTATCGAGATCGCGCTCCAGCGCCTGATCGAGTTCGGCGATGCGGCAGTTCCGGGCAACGGGCTGCGGGCTTTCGATCATCGATTGTTGCGGTCTTTCCGTCGCGGCGAATCACAGGGGTTGCGCGAGGATAATAAGACGGGCTCGGGGTCCAAGCTGCCAAATTAGAACAAAATTTACCATGACGGAGGACGATCCCGTGGCAAGCGAAATTCGACAAGCAGAAGGCCTCGCCATGGCGACAAATGCAGCCGGCAAAAGAATCGTTTTGGGCGACCCAGTGCCATGGTTCGGCGCGCCGCTCATCGGCGACGGCGCCTTCAATCTTCAAGTGGCGGCCGGGCGCTGGATCGTGTTGAGCTTTTTGGGTTCGCCGATCGACCCCAAAGCGGATCATGAGCTGACGAAGCTCCTCCGCGACACCTACATCTTCGACGAGGACAAGATCATTTTTTGCGGTATCTTCACCGCGCCGCCGCGTGATGCGACGCCTTATGTGGCGATGAGCACGCCGGCGATCTCCTTCCTCGCCGACTATGATGGCGCCATCAGCCGCTCATTCGGCGGCGCCGAAATGCCGCGCACTGTCGTGCTCGATCCGATGCTGCGCGCGGTCGCTGACATTGCCTGGGATCATGCCGCCGGTCATGCCGAGACGGTGCATAACGTGCTGCGAAACCTGCCGACGGTCGACGATTCGGCGGGCGTGTCACTCACCGCACCGGCGCTGATCGTGCCGCGGGTATTCGATTTCGAGCTCTGCGATTTCCTTGTCCAGATCTATGACAAGATCGGCGGCAAGGATTCCGGCTTTCTGTTCGACCGCGACGGCCACACCTCGACCCTCCTGGACTACCGGCTCAAGCGGCGCAACGATCTGAGCATCCTAGTACCGGATCTGCGCGAGATGATCCGGGGGCAGATCGTGCGTCGCCTGGTGCCGGCGATCGAGCGGTTCTTTCAATTCTCGGCGACGCGGATGGATCGCTATATCGTCGCCTGCTACGACAGCGCCATCGGCGGGCATTTTTATCGGCACCGTGACAATGTTAACGTCGGCGCGCAGCATCGCCGTTTTGCCGTCACCATCAACCTCAACAAGGACTATGATGGCTGCGATCTCGTTTTTCCCGAATTCGGCCGCCGCACCTATCGCGCACCGCATGGCGGCGCCATCGTGTTTTCCTGCGGCGCGCTGCATCAGGTGACGCCGGTGACACGCGGCAAGCGCTATGCCTTCCTTGCTTTCATGTATGGCGAGACCGATGCGGCGCTGCGCGAGAGGAACGATTCCAAGATCGTGCAAAGCGAATTCCGCTACAGCGGCGCAATGTCGGACCGGCTGTTCCCGGAAGAGGCCGAACGCCCGCTCGAGCGCCGCGCCGGCTAGCACCAATTCCATCTTGCCAAAGCGGCATTCCCGGCCTAAATCAGAATTGCTTGTGGGATGGAGTCCCCCTGTAACCGCCGTTAAGGCTGATGACTCCTGCCGGGCGCTTTGGCGTCGGTAGGAGTTTTTCTTTTGCTCCCGCTGTCTCCAGGGCTGTTTCGTGTGAGCGTGCGACACCCGCGCGAGCGCGCGTGATTGCGAGCGGCCTTAGTCAATCTAAGGCGTGCAGAGGGAGAAGCTCGATGGACAATGTCTGGCTGCAGTCGGCTCTATGGATGGCGCTGGCACTTGTTGCGGCGGTGGGGTCACTCTACGTAACGATCTCGGCGGCACTGTTCGAGATCGTCGTCGGCGCGGTCGCCGGCAATACAATTGGGCTCCCTCTCACCTCCTGGATCAATTACATCGCCGGCGTCGGCGCCGTGGTGCTGACGTTCCTCGCAGGGACCGACATCGACCCACACGTCGTCAGGAAAAATTTGGCATCAAGCGTGACGATCGGGCTCGTGGGGTTCTTTGCGCCCTATATCGGTTGTCTTCTGCTGGCGCGTTACGGGCTAGGCTGGCCGTGGCCGCAGGCGCAGATTGGCGGTATTGCAATGTCCACGACTTCGGTCGCGGTTGTCTACGCCGTGATGGTCGAAACCGGCTACAACCGCACCGAACTGGGTAAGATCATTCTTGCGGCGTGTTTCATCAACGACATTGGCACCGTGCTGGCGTTGGGCTTGATATTCGCGAATTACAATTTGTATCTGGTGCTGTTCGCGGTGGTAACTATTGTGGTGGTCGCGGCATTGCCATTCATCATCCGCCCCTTGTTCAACTGGCTCGGTGGACGGACCAGCGAGCCCGAAATAAAATTTCTTTTCCTGGTGCTGTTCGCGCTTGGCGGTCTTGCCAATCTCGGCAAGAGCGAGGCGGTCTTGCCGGCTTATCTGGTCGGAATGGCGCTGGCGCCGTTCTTCTTGACGAACAGGGAGCTGCAGCTGCGGATGCGCGCCATATGTTTCGCATTCTTGACGCCGTTCTATTTCCTTAAGGCCGGCTCCTTGATCGAGGCGCGCGTACTGATCACTGGCGCGGGCCTTATCGGGCTTTTCCTCGGCGTGAAGATGGTGACCAAGTTCTGCGGCATCCTGCCATTGACGCGTTATTTCAAATTCGAACCGCGCGAAGGCATGTACACGACAATGATGATGTCGACGGGTTTGACTTTCGGATCGATCTCGGCACTATTTGGCCTCACCAATCACATTATCGACCAAGCTCAATATACGATCCTGCTGACCGGCGTCATCGGAAGCGCGATAGTGCCGACTTTGATCGCGCAAATTTGGTTCAGGCCGCACTTCGAGCCTCTGGAGGAAGACGCATAAGCCTTATTCTCCGTTCGAGACCGAGAAACAACGACTGAAAGAATTGATAAGGGTTGGACACGGCAACAAGGCAATGAGCGCAAAGCTGACACATAATTTGGAGGAGCGCGCCCATGAGGGTACCCGGAAACAGCAAATACAAAGAGAATAGATCCCATGGTAATGTATATCTATGTCGCAATCGGCGGCGCCATCGGTACGGTTGGACGTTATTGGTTGTCAGGAGTAGCGGCACGACTGATCGGTGAGACGTTCCCATGGGGAACGTTGCTCATCAATGTCACCGGCTCCTTCATTATCGGTTTTTTCGCAACGCTCACGGGACCGGACGGACGAGTCTATGCCGCGTCGACCACCCGACAGTTCGTCATGACCGGCATTTGCGGCGGCTATACTACATTCTCTTCGTTTAGCCTGCAGACATTGAACCTCGCGAATGACGGCGAAGCGCTGCGCGCCGGGGCCAATGTCGGCCTTTCCGTCGCGTTGTGTCTGGTGGCCGTCTGGGCCGGATCGGTCGTCGCAAATTCACTCAATGCCATGAAATGGGCCTGACCATGCAGATTCCTCGTGACGCCGTCCTGCTGCGTATTTTTTTCGGTGAAGACGACAAATTCCAGCGTAAGCCGCTACATGAAGCGATCGTACTCAAGGCGCGCGAAATGCAACTTGGCGGCGCCACCGTGCTGCGCGGCCATATGGGCTTCGGTCACTCGAGCCACATCCATACGACCAAGATTTTGCGGCTGTCGCAGGATCTGCCGGTCGTGGTCGAGCTCGTCGATTCGCAAGAAAAGATCGAGGCCTTCCTGCCGGTGCTCGACGGCATGATGACGAGTGGGCTCGTCACCATGGAGAAGGTGCAGGTACTTCAATACGGCACGGCAAAGCCGTAGATTGGCGAAAACGCCAATCGGTACGGGGAGACGCGGCAATGGATTTGGGAATGACCGGAAAGACGGCGCTGGTCACCGGCGGCAGCGAAGGCATCGGCAAGGCGATCGCCAAAGGACTGGCCCGCGAAGGCGTCGACGTCGCGATCTGCGCGCGCCGCAAAAGACCGCTGGAACAGACCGCCGCCGAAATCGCCAAGGAGAGCGGACGCAAGATTGTCGCCATTCCCGCCGATCTGACCAAGCCGGCGGACGCCGAAAATTTCGTCAGGCAGGCGCATGCCGAGCTCGGCCGCATCGATATCCTGGTCAACAATGCCGGCTCGTCGCCCGGCGGCGTGCTCGATCATTTGAGCGAAGAGGATTGGGCGCAATCGCTGCAGCTCAAATTCATGGGCTATGTGCGCTGCATGAAGCACGTCCTGCCGATCATGCAGAGGCAGAAAAAGGGCCGTGTGGTGAACCTGATCGGCAATGACGGCGTCAAAGTCTCCTATTGGGAGATCGCGCCGGGCGCCGCCAACGCCGCCGGCCAGAATTTGACCAGATCGCTCGCCAGTCAATACGGCAAGGACAATATCAGCTTCGTCGTCGTCAATCCCGGACCGGTGCGCACCGAACGCTGGGCGGGCCTGGTCAAGGCGATGGCGCGTGACATGAAGCTTACTTACGAGGAAGCTGACAAGCTCGCGCCCGCGAGCATTCCGCTCGGCCGCATCGCCGAATGCGACGAGGTCGCCAATCTCGTCACCTATCTCGCCTCCGACCTCGCCTTCTTCGTCAACGGCACCATGATCGAGATCGACGGCGGCCAGGACAAGGTGCTGATGGACCGCATGCGCGATCGATAGCCGGCGCCGCCGGCAGGCATGAGCGGATTTTGCTCGCGCCGCGTGCACGCCCATCGTTTGCCCTGTGTGACGCGACACAAAGCCTCCCCGCGAACGCTTGGCAGGCCCCCCGGCTGCTTTATAGTCGGGCCCGCAAAGCGCGCGGCCCGAACGGAAAAAAAGACGCGTGGGCTTCGAACAGAGGGGTGGGATCAGATGTTTGCACGCAGAATAGGATTCTTAGCCGGCAAAGCCTTGGTGCTCGCCGCAGCGACGGCGCTTGGCGCATTGGCACTGGCCGTTCCGGCCTCCGCCGCCGACTTCGTCATGAAAATCGGCACCGCAACGATCAACGAGACGCAGCACCAGTTCATCAAGTTCTACAAGGAAGAGGTCGAAAAGGCCTCTGGCGGCCGCATCGAGGTGCAGGTCTATCCGGCAAGTCAGCTCGGCCCGATTCCGGCCGAGATCCAGGGTGTCCAGCTCGGCACCGTTCAGGGCTATGTCGGCCCGGTTGATTTCTTCGTCGGCGTCGATCCGCGGTTCGGCGTGTTCTCGGCGCCGATGCTGTTCAAGAGCCATGAGAACGCCATCGCGACGGTGCAGGACCCGGAAATCCAAAAGGCGATGTTCGACATGCTGACGCCAAAGCGCATGGTTGGCATCGCCACCATGGATATCGGCGCTTCGGACTACGGCGCCAAGAAAGCGATCATGCGGCTGTCGGATTTCCAGGGCAAGAAGCTGCGTATCAACGGCACCGAACTCGAGCGCGAGAAGATGGCGGCGCTCGGCGCCACTGGCATCGGCATGCCGCTGTCCGAAGTGGTGCCGGCGCTCGATCAGGGCACGATCGACGGCACGATTTCGGGATTGTCGGTGTTCATCTCGTTCAAGATGAACGATCTCCTCAAGGTGATCACCGTCACCAACGACACCTACATCATCTCGCTTGCCGTCGTCAGCAAGCCGTGGTTCGACACCCTGCCGCCGGATCTGCAGAAGATCGTCATCCAAGCTGGCAAGGACACGCAGGCCAAGGCGCAACAGTGGAACATCGACTTCACCAAAAATCTGGTGGACACCTGGACCAAGCTGGGCGGCACCGTGCATACACTACCGGACGACGACCTCGCCAAGCTCAAGACGCTTCTGGATCCGGTCGCCGATCAAGCCACCAAAAGTCAGCCCGCCGTGCATGACATGTTGCAGATGGTGCGCGCGGCCGTCGCCAAGCACTGACCCTTCTCCTGTTTGCCGGACGCGGCGCAGCGCGGAAGCGCTGCACCGCCAATCGGGGGAGCAAAGCTAATTTTCCCGACGATTTTGGTTCTCCGGCACAGTACCCGGTGCAGCGCCGCGTCCCCGGGAAAAAAATCAGCAGGCAGGCCGATGATCGATATTCTCTTGCGTAATGCCAAGGCGCTCATCGTCGTGCTTCGCGTCGCCGCCGGCACCATGCTGCTCTTAAGTGTCGGCATAAATTTTGCGAATATCATCGGTCGCTACGTCTTCTCGGTGTCGTTGTACTGGGCCGAGGAAGCGATGCTGTTCTTGATGATCGGCTGCGTCTTCCTCGGCGCCAGTCAGGCCGGCTGGCTCAATCGCCACATCCGCATGGACGTCGTGGTCTCGATGCTGCCGCCGCGCGCGCGCAAGGCATTCGACGTGTTCTCCGATCTCGTCACCATTGCCACCTGCATTGCGATCGCGGTTTTCTCCTGGCCGGTCATGACCATGCTCTACCAGCTCGACCAGCGCAGCGAGACCGCGAACATTCCGCTGGTGATTCCGCAGTCAGCCGTTCCGATAGGGCTGATTTTGATGGCGGTTCTGATCGCCGTGCGGCTGATCACGGTCGGCGTGCGCCACGACGACATTATCGCAAGCCGGGACCTCGAGCATTGAAATGACGACGTTCGTCTATTTCATCCTGCCGGTGATTTTACTGATCCTCGGCCTGCCGATCTTCGTCGTCCTGCTCCTCACCTCGACGGCCGCGATCCTGTTTATCGCCCACGTGCCGACCGACGCCGTGCAAAATTACATGTTCGCCAGCCTCGACAACTTTCCGCTGCTGGCGGTGCCGTTCTTCGTGCTGGCCGGCGAGATCATGGGCCGCGGCGGCATCGCCGAGCGGGTGGTGACCTGGGTGGTGTCGATTATCGGCGGCGTGCGCGGCTCGTTGGGGGTAACCACCGTGGCGTCTTCGGAACTGTTCGGCGCCATGGCGCATACCTCGGTCGGCACTGTGGTCGCCATCGGGCGGTTGTTGTTCCCTTCGCTGACCAAGCACGGCTACAGCGAGCGCTTCGCCATCAGCCTGATCACCTCCTCTGGTGCGGTCGCCGTGATCATCCCGCCGTCGATTGCGATGATTCTCTACGCTATGACCGCGGAAGTCTCCGCGATCAAGCTGTTCACGGCCGGCATTCTGCCAAGCCTGCTGATCGGGCTCGTCGACGCGGTCTATGTGATGATCTACGCGCGTATTCAGATGGTGCCGCTGTCGGCGCCGGCGCGCTGGAAAAATATTTGGACCTCGACCAAGGAGGCGAGCTGGGCGATCGGCACCATCGTCGTCATCTTCGGCGGCATCTATGGCGGCGTGTTCACGCCGACCGAGGCTGCCGGCGTGGCGGTGGTCTATTCGCTGTTCGTGGTGATGTTCGTCTATCGCACCGTGGGGCTCCCCGAGCTTGGCCAGATCATCGTCCACTCGGTGCTGCTGATTGGGCAAATCCTGATCATCGTCACCGCGGCCGGCGTCTATTCCTGGCTGATGACCACGAGCGGCATTCCGCAAAGCCTGATCCATTCAGTGACGGCGATGCGCCTGCCGCATTGGGAAACACTGCTGCTCGTCAATGCAGGACTGTTATTCGCCGGCAGCTTCCTCGAGCCGGCGCCCGCCATCCTCATCCTCACGCCACTGTTGCTGCCGATCGTGGAAACCGCCGGCATCAACGCCATTCACTTCGGCATCATCATGGCGGTCAATCTGTCGATCGGCCTCTACATGCCGCCGTTCGGATTGAACCTGTTCGCCGCGAAGGCGGTCTTCAACGTGCCGATGGGCACGATTTATCGCGGCGTGCTGCCGTTCGTGGTGGTTAATTTCCTGGCGCTGCTCGTCATCACCTATTTGCCGGCGATCTCGATGGTGCTCGTCGGCGCGCAGCACTGACACGACTAAGACGCCGGGCGGAGCTCAAACGACGTTGCGATTGAAATAGATCGAGCCCCAAAGCACTAATGCCCAGACCACGGCGAGCGTGGCAATTGCCTCGATTGCGACCATTGTATTCCTCCCCTTGGCGTCGACCTACCTCCGACGATTCGTCATTTCCGCTGACCTTGTCGGCTCGGCCGTCAGTCCGTCTCGCCAGACAACGCCACAACGCTGTCGGCATCCGCGTGCCGCCGCGTCAGCTCCGACTGGAGCCGCTCGGCCTCGTCGTCCATGCCGATCCAGCGCAATTTGCGAATGAGCTTGACCAGTTCGTTCGACCCGCTTTGCGCCGCGGTTGCGTCGGCCGCGCTTTGCTGCGCGCGCGATTGTTCAGGCGTGACGGCCATGAGCGTTTTCCCGTTTTCTTGTTGCGCGATGGCATCGCCATCGCGACATTATCTCGATCAGTGCGCGACGCCCGTGTGGCCGGCGCCTGATTCAAGGCGGGAGCCTTTACCTATTCGCTCGTCTTAGCAAGGCGGCAACAGTGCGCCGCAACATAAGCGACGGCGGCGCGGCAACTATGCGCCGGCGCCCTCGATGCTGCCGTCCGGCAGATAATCGGGCCGTGACGCCGCTTCCTTGGCCGCGGCCTGCAAAGTCATCGGCTGCAAAGTCGTTGCCGCCAAAGTTCTGGCAATAAATACATCGACGTCGCGCAACACTGGGACGAACAAGCGCAACAGCGGCGCAAGTGCGGCAATGATGAAATAGTGGCCGACGCGCCGATAGGTTTTGACCGTCGCGGTATTCCCGGCGGCGACGAGCCGCGCCGCGAGACGGGTGGCGTTGCCCGGCTCGACCAACCGGTCGCGGCCGCCGGTCATCAGCAAGGCCGGCGGTGCGCCCGACGTAACGTGAAAGATCGGTTGCGTTTCCGGCCGGTCGGCGCCGCCGAAGATCACTTTCAGCGTCTCGTCGCGCAGCGGTAGGTAATCGTACGGCCCGGCGATGCCGATGAGTCCGGCAACATCGCGCCCGGGCGCGAGCCCGACCTGCTGCAGCCAGCGCGCATCGATCGACAGCATCGCCGCAATGTGCGCACCGGCCGAGTGGCCCTTGAGGAATATCTTGTCCGGATGGCCGCCGAAGCGCCCGACATTGTCCTTGACCCAGCGCACGACCTGGGCGCCGTCTTCGAGGAAATCGGGGTAGCGCGCCTGCGGGTAGACGCGATAGTCGGGCACCACCGCCACATAGCCCCGCCGCGCCAGCGCCTTGGCGACGTAGCGATAGAGCCCTTTGTTGCCGCTGCGCCACGCGCCGCCGTAAAAGAACACCACGACCGGCGCCGCGACGGCCGCCGCAGGATGGCAAATATCGAGCCGGTGCCGCGAATGCCCCGCATAGGCGATCGAACGCGTGAGCTTTATGCCGTTGGCCATGCCAGCGCGGACCTAGGCATGCGATCGGGCCGAATCCATGGCGCAGTCGTCATATTCGGAAAATTCGTGCTAATGTGGAACTATTGGCGGCGGCGGTTCCGTCGGCCGTGGTTCAAGTGATCCAAGAGTTTCAATCCCCGCAATGCAACGGAGCTGGCGATGAGAGCTTGGCAAGCCCTCGTGATTGTCTTCCTATCCTTGACGGCGTCGGTGGCACGCGCGGAGACGGTGGAGGTCGCCGGCGATTACGGCGGCTTTCTCGTCGCCTATGAGGCGAAATGGAAGAAACTCGCCGACGAGCGTGCCACTGTGCGCATTGCCGGCCCCTGCGTCTCCGCCTGCACCGTATTGGCGGGCTTCATCCCCCGCGACAATATCTGCGCGACGCCTAAGGGCTCGCTCGGCTTTCATTTGGCGTTTCCTTATTTCGTAACGCCGAGCCTGTGGAAAGACTATCCGCCCGACATCCAGGCCTGGATCACCAAGAACGGCGGCCTGACCTATTCATTGATGTGGCTGCAGGCTCCGGAAATCTATCATTTCTTCAAGCGATGCCCCGGGACTTAGCGACGCGGTAGTTC
The DNA here is from genome assembly GCA_963731805.1 of uncultured Alphaproteobacteria bacterium. Classification (GTDB taxonomy): domain Bacteria; phylum Pseudomonadota; class Alphaproteobacteria; order Rhizobiales; family Xanthobacteraceae; genus BOG-931. The sequence continues at coordinate 113,230 of CAVSWY010000009.1, read as the reverse complement.
TTCATGGCGGCGGGCAAAATCGACTTTCCGGTCGCGCAAGTTCGACGCTATCTCGAGCCGGGGCCGATTGTGCTGGTCTCGTCGGCATGGCGCGGCGAGCGCAATATCATGACCATGGGCTGGCACACGGTGATGGAATTTTCGCCGGCGCTGGTCGGCTGCGTCATCGCCGCCGGCAATCACAGTTTTGAGCTCATCCGCCGCAGCCGCGAATGCGTCGTCAACCTGCCGACCGCGGCGTTGCTCGACACCGCCGTCGGCATCGGCAATTGCTCCGGTGCCGACGTCGACAAGTTCGATAAATTCGGCCTGACCGCCGCGCCGGCACACAAGGTGAAGGCGCCGCTCATCGCGGAGTGTCACGCCAATTTCGAGTGCAAGCTCAAGGACGACGCGCTGGTCGAGCGCTATAATTTCTTCATCTTCGAAGTGGTGAAGGCGCATGTGGCGCGGCGGCCGAAATATCCGCGCACGCTGCACTACACCGGCGACGGCGTGTTCATGGTTTCGGGCAAGATCGTGAGTCGCCGCAGTCTATTCCGGCCCGACATGCTGTAATGACGAGATGCTTACCGCCATCGATTCAATTTTATCTAATCGCACTCATTAATTTTATAGAATTTGCGCCAGTTTATTCCGCATGAATGATTTCTGGAACAACTGGCTCGAAGCTGTCCGTTTCACCTGCGAAGCGCAGAACGTCATTTCGGCGCGATTGATGCTGTTCGCTTCCAGCGCGCCGGAGACGGCGATCGAAGAAGCGACGAACATGGTGACGGAAAAATTCCTGGCCTTCGCCAAAGCCGGGCTTGCCGCGGAGAAAGCGCTGGAGGACGGACTTGGCCTCTATGTCGCCGCCGAGCGGGCCTATGCGCCGTTAGCCCATTGCGTGCACGCCAATAGCGGTCGGCTTTCTCGATCAGCCGCCTGAAAAGCCGGCGGCGGACGCGAATGGGGACGGGTCGAAACCCGCCCCCACACGACCGGCCCGCGGCAACCGCCGGGAGACGACGGCGGCGCCATCGAGCCGATCACTACCTTACCACTGCTCCCGGATAAGCTGCGGCGCCAGACGCCGCAGCACCAGTCCGGGATAGGCCTTATGCCTTGCCGAGCGGTATCGCCACGAAGCGCGTGGTGTCGCCCGTTTTCACCCGCATCAGCACATCGTGCTTGCCCTGCGACTTCGCTTCGGTCAGCGCGTGGCGTATATCGCCGGCATTGGCGACCGCCTGGCCGCCGACATCGAGGATGACGGTGCCGGTCTGGAAGCCTTGCTCCGCCGCGGGCCCGTCGGGATCGACACCGGTGACCACAACGCCTTCGCTGCCGGCGCCGGAAACATCCTTGGCTGGCGCCACTTGCAGGCCGAGATGCGGCACGCCGCTCGGCTCGGCAGTTTGGCCGGAGTCATTGCTGGCGACCTGCTGATCGTTCGGCATCTGACCGAGCGTCAACGACACCGTCTTCTGCTCGCCCTGGCGCAGGATATCGAGCTTGACCGACGAGTCCGGCGCCATCATGCCGATGGTGCGGGCGAGATCGCGGGCATCCTTCACCGGGGTGCCGTTGACCGCGGTGATGACGTCGCCGGATTTGATGCCGGCCTTGGCCGCGGGGCTGCCGCCTTGCGGCTCGTCGACCATCGCGCCTTCGGCCTTTTTCAGCCCGAGACTGTCGGCGATGCCTGCAGTCACCGGCTGGATCTGCACGCCGAGCCAGCCGCGGGTGACATGGCCGTCTTTCTTCAGCTCCGCCACGACCATCTTGGCGGTTTCAGCGGGGATGTCGAAGCCGATGCCGACCGAGCCGCCGGACGGCGAATAGATCGCGGTGTTGACGCCGATGACGTTGCCGTCGACGTCGAACGCCGGTCCGCCGGAATTGCCCTTGTTGATCGGCGCGTCGATCTGCACGTAATCGTCATAAGGTCCGGCGCCGATGTCGCGGCCTTCCGCCGAGACGATGCCGGCCGTCACCGTGCCGCCGAGGCCGAACGGATTGCCGACCGCGACCACCCAGTCGCCGACTTTCGGACGATGGCTGGCGAATTGCACGTAGGGAAAATCGCCCTTGCCGTCGACCTTGATTAAGGCCAGATCGGTCTTCGGATCGGTGCCGATCACCTTCGCCGTATAGATCGTGCCATTATCGGTCGTCACCTGCACCGAGCTGGCGTGGTTGACGACGTGATTATTGGTCACGGCATAGCCGTCCGGCGAGATGAAGAAGCCGGAGCCTTCGCCGACGATGGTCTCATGGCTCTGCGGCGCGTTATGCCCGAATTGATGACCGAATTGGTCGCCGAACTGATCGCCGAATTGCTGGAAGAACTTGTCGAGCGGCGAGCCGGGCTGCACCGGAATTTGTTGCTGGTCGTCGCCGCCCAAGTGCTCGGCCATTGCCGGATCGGCGGAAGCGGGGATTTTCACGCGCACCGAGATCACCGCGGGTTTCACCTTGGCGACCAGATCGGCGAAGCCTTGCGGATGCGGCAGCGGCTGCTGCACCGCGGCGGACGAATTGGCCGCGTGCGCGGGCGGCGTGCCCAGCGTGTTGCCCCAATAGCCGCCAAGCCCTGAATTGAATGGCCCGGCCAGCAGCAAAGCGCCGCCGACCGCGGCGACGGATGCCAAAAGCACGATGCGACGGCCGCTAAGAAGCCTACCTGTTCCGGATCGCGGGGAATTAATTTCAGTCATGACGAATCTCCATGGGGACGGCCTGGTTTCTGCAATTGGTCTGCAACCGGGCTCTCTGCTCATAGAACGCACAGATGGACGATCGGGGGTTACGGCAGGCTGGAGACCAGATTAAATCGAGGAAAGCTTGCGCTGCACCAAGCCATTTATCCACACGGAACGGCTATTGGGCGACATCGTTGACAGATTGACGCAGGCTCTCGGACGTTAAGGGACACGCGATGCAACACAAACAAATTCACCGCAGCAGCGACGGACAGCGGACCTATGCCGTCGTGCTGCAAACCAGCGAACGAAGTGATGGAATGTCTCAACTGTTTCGTCACCGCCGAGCACATCAAGACCGCACAGCTCACCGCGATCGGCGCCTTGCGGGACGCCGTGCTGATGTATTTCGACTGGGACAAGAAGGATTATGCGCGCATTCCGGTGCGCGAGCAGGTCGAGGTCGCCTCGCTGATCGGCGATGTCGCCGAGGGCCCGGACGGCAAACCGTCGCGCTTCACCGACTCATCAAGCCAGACACTGGTGGGATGGACAGTTGGAGCGGGCGACGAATATATGATCAACAATAATCTGACTCTGAGAGTTGAATATCTGTACGTTAATCTGGGTCATTTCAGTGGTGCTGATTCCGTGGCTGTCTCTAGCGGCGCTGCTTCGCCATCGTCATTTACGGCCAACTACAGCGACGTCAGCTTTAACGTCGTTCGCGGCGGAGCGAACTGGAAGTTCTGAGTCTTTTTTGGTTCCATTTGATCGTTGAGCCTGGGTGTTGCATCTCATAGACATGTCTGTTCCTGGTCCTCGCGTCATTTCGCGGCGCCGCAGCAGGCGACCACGATCCTGCAAGCAAAACACGGCCGGAACAGTCTAAAATGAACCTATCTGCGCTATGGGCGACCAAAATCTAAAGTCATGCACAACGCGATCATCGCGTTACAAAGCAGCCGGCTTTGATCCTCGACTTGGGCATCTCATGCAGCGTCGGGAATTTCTCGCATTGATTGGCGCATCCGCGGCAGCGGGGCCATTGGGCGCCGCTGCTCAGCCGGCCATCGGCGTGCCACAACCGACGTCGGCCGAAGCCGCCGCGATGGCGGGACTTGCCGGCGCCTTCATGCAGAAATATGACGCGCCGGCGCTTTCGATCGCCATCGGTTCCGGCGGCACGATGATTTATCAGGCCGCGTTCGGCCTCGCCGACCGGGACAATCGCGTGGCGGCCACGCCGGAGAATTTGGTTCCGTATCGCCAGCGTGACCAAGACGCTGACCTCGGTCGCAATCTTCTCGCTGGTCGAGGCCGGACGTATCAGGTTCTCCGACAAAGTGTTCGGCCAGGGTGCCATCACCGGGCTCGAATACGGCAAGCCGCCGTTCAATCCCGGGATCGAAGACATCACGATTGAACATCTCCTGACGCACACCGCCGGTGGCTGGCCCAATAACGATGGCCGCGATCCGATGTTTCACAATCCGCAAATGAGCCAGCACGAGCTGATCGCGTTTACGCTGCGCACCCGGCCGCTGGATCATCCGCCGGGGCAGAATTATGCCTACTCCAACTTCGGCTACTGCGTGCTCGGGCGCGTGATCGAAAACATCACGCGCCAGCCGTATGCCGACTATGTGCGGACCGCGGTGTTTGAACGCTGCGGCATCACCGACATGACGATCGCCGGCAATACGCTGGCGCAACGCCGACCGCACGAAGTGAAATATTACGGCCAAGGCCGCGACAATCCATACGGCATGAACGTCACGCGGATGGACTCCCATGGCGGGTGGATCGCGCGGCCGGCCGATCTCGTGCAATTTTTCATGCGTGTCGACGGCTTTGCCGCGCCGCCCAACATTCTCCAACCGCAGACGCTTGCGATCATGACCACCGGCTCTGTGGCTAATTCGCATTACGCCAAGGGTTGGGAGGTCAATGCCGCCGGCAATTGGTGGCACAACGGCAACTTGCCGGGCACCGAAACGCTTGCGGTGCGCACGCATACTGGCTTCTGCTGGGCGGCCTTCACCAACACCCGGACAGCCAATATGGGCGGCGACCTCGACCGGCTCATTTGGACCATGGTGCGACAAGTCAAGGCCTGGCAGGTTTAAGCATGCTACCTAGCAAGCATAAGGTGGCACCGCCCTGCCAACGACGCCCGCCGCGCAATATTGCGCCAGCGGTTGATGGGGCTTACTTGACATAGCGACAGATAAGAGAGGGCAACGCGCGAGTAATGGTAAAGCGGCTGCGCAGTTACCTCCGTACCGCCGCGATTGTCGCGGGAGCGGCTGTTGTGGTCGCCGCGTTGTTGTTCTTGCCGCCGGTCGATCGCGCGCTCGGTGGACTGTTCGCGCGTTCGGCGGATGGAGCGGCAGTCGCAAACTATCCCGAACAGCTTCGCGAGCAGTTGACGCGGCATGAACGGGGCTACGTCGATTACGCGCACATACCGGCGACTCTTGAGCAGGCGCTTATTTCGGTCGAGGACAAGCGTTTTCTGCGGCACGGCGGCATCGACCCGATTGCGCTGGTGCGAGCGTTGGCGGAGGACGCGCAGAACGACCACGTGGACCACGGCGGCGCCACGATACCGCTGCAGCTGGCGCGGATGATACTTCAGATTCCCCGCCGGCAGCCGTCGGCGGTCGCGGAGGTGGCCAGTCAGCTCCGGATTATGCATGCCGCACTCATTCTCGAGCACGATTTCAGCAAGCAGAAAATTCTGGAGTTGTATCTGAACGGCGTCTATTTAGGGCATGGCGCGACCGGCGTCGCGGCGGCGGCCGAGGCCTACTTTCATGTCCCCGTCGAGCAGTTAAATGAGGCGCAATGCATCTACATGGCCGGTTTGCCAAACAATCCAGGCCGGTTTGGCGCCGATCCGTCCGGGGATGCGGCGATGGCAAGGTACCGGCACGTGATCGCGACGATGGTGCACAATGGGTATCTCACCCAGCGCCAAGCGGCTGCGCTCGAGGTGGTGCAATTGTTTTCGCAAAACTAGCTGAAATTCTGCAGTGCAATGGCGAAACGGGCCATGATCGATTATTCCGTTATTACGTGCCCTCTGTGCGGTACCGCAAAGTCCGAGCACATGAGGATTGACGCGTGTCGGATCGTCTATGAGTGCACGGGCTGCCACGCGAAATTGCGGCCGAAGGCAGGCGATTGCTGCGTGTTTTGTTCGTATGGCTCGGTGCCCTGTTTGCCGATCCAGGCGGAGCGCGGCGGGGAAGCGGGCGACGCGCGTTGCCGTCGCGGGAAGGCGTGCGATGGCGATGCCGGCGATCGGCGAAGCTGCCAACCGTGGAGATGATTGATGCTGCGGAAATTTACGTTCGCGATCGCGGTTGCAGCCTCGCTGGCGCCGCCGGGCATGGGACTGTCCGCCTTCGCGCACGAAAAGCGGCACGTTATCCACCCCTGGCACGGTTACGGGTTCTTGCCGGGCTATCACCAGCCGCCCAATAACAGCGTTCCGATGTATCGTTCGAAAGAAGCCCGCCACACGCCGGACTTTGCACCAAACTACTCGTATGACGGTGCGCCAAGCTACTGGTATGGTGGCGGACGATACTATTTCGGCGAACCGCACTTTTTCCACGGCCGCTGGAATGGCGGCAGTTTCGGTCCGTGCTGGACCTATACGCCTATCGGAATGATGTGGAACTGCGGATGACAGCGCGTAGCGCGGATTGAACAAGCGTAGGGCGGGCAAAATCGTGTTTCCCACCATAGAGCGTGGGCATCCGCGCGCACGATCTTGCCCACGCGGCCGCAGCTTTCAGCGCGATGCCCACCCTACAGTTCGTCCCGCAGCCCCGCCTGCTTGACCAGCGGATAGGTGATGTCGCGGAATTCGCGCATGCCCTCGATGTAACGCGGCCAGGACAGCAGCACGCCGTCGAGCCCGATTTTCGACAGCGTGGCCAGCCCGTCGACAATCTGGTCCTTGGTGCCGATCAGCGGAAATCCGCCCCAGCCAGAGATCATCATCTCGGCCATGGCGTTGCGCCGCTCTTCCGGATAGTCGCGCTTGTTGATCTCGGCCGCCATAGTGTCGATGACATTGCGCGCGGCGACCCAGTCGCCCTTCTCGTGCACGTAATAGCGATAGAAGTCGCGCGCTTCCTTCTCGGTCTCGGCCTGCACGATGGTGGCGTTGCTCCACACTTTCACCTCGCGGCCGTAAGTCTCGCGCGCGAGCGTGTGATAGGCGGCGACGTGCGCGGTATTGGTGGCGAGGTCGTGGCTGCGGATGTTGGTGAAGACGAGATCGCAGTGCCGGCAAGCGAAGTGACGGCCGCGCTCGGACGAGCCGGCATTCATGATCGCCGGATAAGGCGCCTGGATCGGCTTCGGCTGCAGATAGCCGCCTTTGATGCGGTAGAACTTGCCGTCGAAGTCGAATTTTTCGTCCTCGGTCCATAACCGCTTGACGATGGTGAGCCATTCCTCGGCGCAGGCGTAGCGGTCCTCGTGCTCGAGGAGCGAGACGCCGAACATTTCCATTTCCGGATAATTCCAGCCGTTGACGATATTGAGCGTGTAGCGCCCCTGGGAAATGTGATCGATGACGGTCGATTGCTTGGCGGCAATGATCGGATGATTGAGCGCGACATGCGAGGTCGAGATCACGCCGGAATTCCTGGTGGCCCCGGCAATGCCCGCGGCCCAGGTGAAGGTTTCGAAGCCGGGACCTTGCGGATCGGTTGCGCCGCCAAAGCCGCGCCAGCGCGCCACCGGCACCAGCGCCTCGAAGTCCATCTCGTCGGCGAGCTGCGCCAAGGTCACGGTATTCGGCCAGTTGAGCTCCAGCCGGCCGTCGAGATCCGACATCACGCAGCCGGAATTGAGATTGGTCTGGAACGTGCCGAGTTTCAGCTTGCGGCGGCCTAGCGCCGGATTGGTCTCGCGGCGGTCCCGTTGCGCCATCCGACCTGGACTTGCTTCCGATTTCGCCATTCAATGAAATACATACTAAGGAGGAACGGCGGGCAAGCCCGAAAGACCAGCAAAATGCGACTGGGAAAATGAGACCGGCAAATGCGGCTGGGAAAATGAGATCGGTAAAATGAATCTCGCCGGCTGGGTGGAAAAATGGGGCCACGCCGAAGGCGAGCGGACTGCGATCGCGTTCGGCGCGGCGCCTTACGCCAGCTATCGGCAATGGGCCGAGCGCTCGCGCATTCTCGCCGGCAATCTGCACGCGCTGTGCCGACCGGACGACCGGGTGGCGATCGCCATGAGCAATCGCCCGGAATTTCTCGAAGCGCTGTTCGCGATCTGGCATGCCGGCCTGGTCGCGGTGCCGATGAACGCCAAGCTGCATAGCGACGAGCTCGGCTACATTATCGGTCACTCGGAAGCGTCGCTGATCCTGGCGAGCCCCGACCTTGCCGACGATGTCGCGGGCCACGGCCGCACCGTCGTCAGCGGCAGCGCCGAGTGGCGCCGCCTCGGCCAAGGTGACGGCATCGATGTGGTGGAGCGGCGCCCCGACGATCTCGCTTGGCTGTTCTATACCAGCGGCACCACCGGCCGGCCCAAGGGCGCGATGCTGACGCATCGCAATCTCATGGCGATGACGCTGGCTTATCTGTCGGACATCGAGCCGGTGGGCTTAGGCGATGCCAAAATCCATCCGGCGCCGCTATCGCACGGCTCCGGACTTTACGCCCTCCCCTTCGTCGCCATGGGTGCCAGGAACGTCGTGCCGGAATCGGGGAGCTTCGATCCTGACGAGATCGCTTCGCTGCTTGCTGCGCACGGCAATGTCAGCTTCTTCGCCGCGCCGACCATGGTGAGCCGGCTCGTCAACCATGCGGGATTTGCCGGCGCCGATCATCGCGGCTTGCGCACCATCGTCTATGGCGGCGGGCCGATGCACGTCGAGACGCTGCTGCAGGCGATGGATCTGCTCGGGCCGAAATTCGCGCAAATCTACGGCCAGGGCGAAGCGCCGATGACCATTACCAGCCTGTCGAAGGCGCTGCATGCCGACCGGTCGCGGGCGCGCTGGCGCGAGGTCATGGGTTCGGTCGGACTGCCGCGCAGCAATGTCGAGGTCCGTATCGCCGATGCTGACGACCGCGCCCTCGCCGACGGCGAAATCGGCGAGGTTTTGGCGCGCGGCGATGTGGTGATGCCGGGCTATTGGCTCGACGAAGCGGCGAGCGCTGCGACGCTGCGCGGCGGCTGGCTGCACACCGGCGACGTCGGCGCGTTCGACGGCGAAGGCTTTCTCACCTTGAAAGACCGTTCCAAGGATCTGATCATCTCGGGCGGCAGCAATATCTATCCGCGCGAGGTCGAAGAAGTGCTGCTGCGGCATCCCGACGTGCTCGAGGTCTCGGTGATCGGTCGCGCCCACCCCGATTGGGGCGAGGAAGTCGTCGCCTGCGTGGTGGCGCGCCCGGAGCGCACGCTTGCCGCGGCGGATCTGGATAGACTGTGCCTCGACGCCATCGCGCGCTTCAAGCGGCCGCGCGACTACGTCTTCCTCGATACGCTGCCGAAGAACAATTACGGCAAGGTCCTCAAGACCGAGCTGCGCAAGCGGCACGGCTAGCGGGTGGAATCACAATTCAAAACCCGACAGCGGCGGACGCGGCATGTTCAAGGCCATTAGGTGTGCCGCTTGCCGGCCGCAAGCAGTTGACAGGTTTCCGCCGCCCGCTTTCTGCGGGCCTCCGAGCCTTTGGCCGAATCCACCCAGCTGGCAAAGTCCCTCCGCTCAAGCGATGTGAGCTTGCTCCACTCACTCTCCGCCTTCGTGGTCCCCGCAAGGGCTTTGTGCAGATCCAACGGCACTATGGCGAAGCAGCAGGGGCGCCGCTCGCCCGCGGCGAACCTGCTCGGGACGCTATCGATCCAGCGTTGACGTGTCTGCGGTTGCTTGGCTGCGTCGATCCACATAATAAAATCCTGACGCGCAAGCGGCGTGAGATCGTTCCATTGCGCTTTAGCTTGCGGCGCAGCCGCGAGGACTTTCCGAAGATCCGCCGGCACTCTCGGCTCCGGTACTTCTCTTTTCATGGTCTTATTTTCTCGCTCGGAACTCGACACCTCGCCATGAGATTTCGCTGACGAGCCCGCGCTTCAGCGTGCGCCGCGTTTCACCCGCCGCGCCAGATAGTCGAAATTGATCTGGAACTGCTCGGGCCGGCTGATGTCGTGCTTGAGTTTCTCGATGTCGGCGCGTGGGAATTCCGGCGCCACCTCACCGGCGGCCTCGGCAAGCAATTGCACCATGGCGCCGTTCTCCAGCATGATGGTGCCGATCACCGCTTCGGCGATGCTGGCGCCGGTGACGACCACGCCGTGATTTTTAAGCAGCACCGCCCTGCCCTTGCCGAGCGCGCGGGCGACGCCCGCGCCCAACGCCGGGCTGCGGATCAGATTGATGGTATCGGCATAAGCGCCGAGCGCTTCGAAAAACAGCGCGCCGGGCTGGCTGTAGCATTTGAGCGGCCGGCCGATCGACGACAGCGCAATCGAATAGGTCGGATGGGTGTGGATGACGCAGTTGACGTCCGGGCGCGCCTTGAAGATCTCGGAGTGAATGAAGACTTCGCTGTGGCGGCGGGCGGTGCCGGCGACAACCTCGCCGTCGAGATCGATGGTGAGGATGTTGGCAAGCGTGATCTCGTCGAGCCCGAGACTGTGCGCCTTCATGAAAAACAGGCCTGGATCGTCGGGCAGCCGAAACGAGATATGGCCGCGGGTAAAATCGTCCTGACCCTGGGCCACCAGCACTTTGCCGGCGACGATCAGCTGCTGCTTGATGGCCTTATGCGATGCCTTCTCACGCGTCGACTTGAGCATGTCCCTCACCTGTTGCACATTGACGCCGCACCAAAACAGGGAATGGCCCAAGGCTCAAGAGGGTCGCGTAAAAAAGCGGCAGCGCCGCGGATTGAGCGCGGCGCTGCCGTTACACCTGCCGGGCGGGCTTACGCCGCCTTGCGGTTGACCTGGCTCTCCGCCATCGAGGTCAGCTTCTTGTCGGTCGCCTTCTCCTCATCAAGCGTCTGGTTAAACAGCGTAACGACGTCGTTGCGGCCGAGCTGCTTGGCCCAGGCGATCAGCGTGCCATAGCGGGTCATCTCGTAATGCTCCACCGCCTGTGCGGCGGCGATCAGCGCGGCGTCGAGTACCTGCTTCTTGTCGACTTCGCCGGCGACCTCATTGGCTTCCTTGATGATGCCGTCGATGGCCGGGCAATCGACGCCCTGCGGTTTCTGACCGAGGACGTTGAAGACCTGCTCAAGGCGCTTGACGTGGTTTTCGGTCTCGCGCAAATGCGTCTGGAAGCCCTGCTTGAGCTGCGGATCGCTCGCCTTCTCGACCATGTCGGGCAGCGCTTTGACGATCTGTTTCTCCGCGTAATAGATATCGCGAAGCGTGTGCGTGAACAGATCGTCCATTGTCTTGATGTCTTTGGTGAACAGTCCCATAGCTGTCGTTTCCTACTCTTTTTGGTTTGTGTGGAGTGGCAAGCTTTTCCAGCATCGATCTCGGTTCCAAGCCGCCCGCCCGGATTAAGTCCAAGGTCGAGCCGTTCGGGATCATGCTGACGCCCGCTACCCACGCCAACGAACGCACGCGGTAACTCGTTCCGGGAACCGCGTGCGGCGTGGCACACGATTTTCGATGTGTCTTTTCATAAGGTCCGCCGAGCAACAGAAAAGGCCGGCGCGTTGGCGCGTCGGCCCGCTGCGCGGTGAGGAATTGCCGTTGTTAGCGCGGTGCGGTCGCAACCGTCGTCCGGGTCGCGAACTCGTCGCGCAACTCGCCGCCGAGAACCCCTCCCAGCGTCGCACAAACGGCGCCGAACAGGAGCGACATGAACGTCCAGAACGAGAGATAGGCAGCCGCCTTGCGCGCCGTCTCGGCGGCTTGGGTGGCGTCCTGCTGCATCTGATTGATGACCGCGTCAACCCGGCGTTGCGCTTCGTCCTGGCTGACGCCGGTCCGCGCGGCAACAAGCTGCGCTAAATAGGTACGGTCGTCATTGGACAGGCCATTCGTGCTCAAGGACGTAATCAGGATACGATTGACCTGCGCTTGCTGCGCACGGGCGCCTGCACCGTTCGGCTGACCGGCCGTGGCGCCGTTGGCGTCATTGCCCGACGCCGGCGTTGGCGTCGCTGCGCCGCCGGCGTTTGCACCATTCGCCGCATTTTGCCCATTGGCCCCATTTTGCGGATTTGGCCGCAGCAGCGCATCGCTGAAATAATCGACCGAAGGCGATTGCGACGTGGCGCCGGCGATGCCGACGGCGGTCGAGCCGATGCCCGCCGCCGCGCTGCCCGTCGCCGAACCGACTTTGCCGACCACCGTGACCAGAACGAAGAACGTGATCACCACGCCGATCGCCCAAACGACGAGCCCATTGGCGCCGTCGCGGAATTTCACTTCGTCGCTGTGCAACGGAGCCGGCGAGCGGCGCATCCGGCCCGCAACATAGCCGCCGGTCGCAAAGCCGACGGCTTGGGCGAACACCAGCCACACCGCGTCGATCACCGTCATCGTGCTGGCCGAGGCAGACGCCGAATACGAATACGGCGAGATCAGCTCCATTCCAATCCCGCTGCCGAGCGAAATGATGATGAATGAAACTGCGATTGCGGTCAGCGCGCCGGCAATGACCGCGCTCCACGATACGCCGCTCCACGCCGCGCCCCATGCGCCTTGCGGCGAAGTCATTACGGCGACGCTGTCGCCGACGATTGTGGTGTCGTCCATGATCTCTTACTCCCGGCAATGTTCGGTTCGCGACTTAAGGCGGCAATTCTCAGATGACAAATGCAATGCGAATTTTGCCATCCAATTGCCGCGGTTCGCCTTGTGAACCGCTAAAGCCGGTTCCGGTTCCCATGAGCGGCAGACCAATGTCGGAGCGTCGCAGTGCAACAAAGCGGAGAGCGTGGAACTTTTACGCCGCGCCGCATTTCTCATCGCGAAGACAATTGGACAATGGCCGCGACGAGCAGCGGCTCAGGCGACAAAGAGGACACCATGCTTAATCTCGTCGTTACGCTTTTGATCATCGCGCTGATCGCCGCGGTCCTGGGTTTCGGCGGCATCGCCGGTGCCGCAGTCGGCATCGCCAAAATCGTTTTCTTGGTGGCGTTAGTCTTGTTCGTTGTCGCCGCCCTCGCCGGAACGATCCGGACGGTTTAGTTTCCGCCGCAACCTTCCGTTGCGACGGAACTAAACGACCGCGCTCGCGTTAGGGCGTCGGGTGACGGATTCTGACCGGGACATACCTCAGTGTATCAGGTGACTCGGCGACGGCTGCTCGGCTCGAGTGCCGTGTGGCTGCTCTGGAGTTCGGCTGAGGCCCGCGCCGCCGTCATTCGTGGCGGCATCCCGTGGAAACCCGGCGCCGGCGATCCGCCGGAGCCGGTGACGCCGGGCGACTGGAAATATTTCACCGCGCAAGAGGCCGCCACCGTCGAAGCCTTCGTCGAGCAACTCATTCCGGCCGACGATTTGTCGCCCAGCGGCAAGGAGTGCGGCTGCGCCGTCTTTATCGACCGCCAGCTTGCCGGCCCTTATGGCCGCGCCGAAGGTCACTATCTGGCCGGGCCTTTTCAGCAGGGCACCAAGCAACAAGGCCCGCAATCGGCGTCCACTCCGGCACAGCAATACCGCAAAGCGCTCGCCGCCTTCGATCGCGCCTGCCGCGCCAAATTCGCCGGCAAGGCCTTTGCCGATCTGTCCGACGAGCAGAAAGACGAGAGCATCAAGGGCCTCGAAGACGGTTCGTTGGCGCTCGATGGCGCTGACGCCAAGGAATTCTTCAAGCTCATACTGACCGACACGCAGAACGGCTTTCTGGCCGATCCGATCTACGGCGGCAACAAGGATATGGCGTCGTGGACAATGATCGGCTTTCCCGGCGCGCATTACGATTACCGCGATTGGATCGACAAGCATAACCAGCGCGTGACGCTGCCGACGATTGGCATCGCCGACCATCCGAATTGGAAGCAGAAATCCTGATGCTCGTCCGTCGACGAGCGCCGGCGAGGAGACACCATGGCGCGAAAGCTTCCCGCTAAAGACGTCGCCATCATTGGCATGGGTTGGACCGGGTCTATTCTGGCCAACGAGCTGACCGATGCCGGCCTCGACGTGGTGGCGATCGAGCGCGGGCCGTGGCGCGACACCGCAACTGACTTTCCGATTTCCTATGCGCAGGACGAGCTGCGCTATCGCATCCAGCACGACATGTTCCTGCGCAATTCGCAGATGACGGTGACGTTCCGTAACAACGTCAATCAGACGGCGCTGCCGGTGCGCAGCCGGGGCGCGTTTATGCTCGGCAACGGCGCCGGCGGCGCCGGCCTGCACTGGAACGCGGAAACCTGGCGCTTCCTGCCGACCGACTTCACGCTCAACAGCCATCTGACGCAGCGTTACGGCGCGAATTTCCTACCCGCCGACATGACGATCCAGGATTGGGGCGTCACTTTCGCCGATCTCGAGCCGCATTACGACACGTTTGAGTATTTGTGCGGCACATCGGGCCAAGCAGGCAATCTTAACGGGCAAATCCAGGCCGGCGGCAATCCGTTCGAAGGCCCGCGCTCGCGGGCCTATCCGACACCGCCGCAGAAGCAAGGCTACGGCCACACGCTGTTCGCGGAAGCAGCGAAGCAGCTCGGCTACAAGCCGTTTCCGCAGCCGTCGGGGAATCTGTCGCAAGCCTATACCAATCCGCTCGGCGTCACGCTCGGGCAATGCACGTTTTGCGGCTTCTGCGAATGGTTCGGCTGCGCCAATTATTCCAAGGCAAGCCCGCAAACCACCGTGCTGCCGGCGCTGCTGCGCAAATCGAATTTCGAGGGCCGCACCGAATGCGAAGTCACCCGCATCAATCTCGACGATACCGGCAAACGGGCGACCGGCGTCACTTACGCCGACTCATCGGGCGAGGAATTCGAGCAGCCGGCCGACTTGGTGCTGCTGTGCGCGTTCTCGCTGTTTAACGCGCAGCTCTTGCTGCTCTCCGGCATTGGCACGCCTTACGATCCGGCAACCGGGCAAGGCCAGATCGGGCGCAATTTCACCCATCAGGTGATGTCGAGCGCGCTCGGCTTCTTCGACAAGGACAAATACAATTTTAATCCGTTCGTCGCCTCAGGTGCGATCGGCATGTGCATCGACGAGTTCAACGGCGACAATTTCGACCACGGTTCGCTTGGTTTTGTCGGCGGCGGCTATATCGGCCAGGTGCAGACGAACGGCCGGCCAATCGAAGCGACTGCGGTCCCGCCCGGCACGCCGGCCTGGGGATCGAAATGGAAACAGGCGGTCAAGGACAACTATCTCTCCACCATCAATGCCGGCGGCGCCTGCCATGCCTCGTTCTACAGCTATCGCGACAATTATCTGAGCCTCGATCCGACCTATAAGGATCGTTTTGGCCGGCCGCTCCTTCGGATCACCATCGATTTCCACAACAACGAAATCAAGATGAGCGAATTCCTCACCGACAAATACGCCGAGATTCTCAAACAGATGGGCGCCAAGCAGATCGTCAAGCGCCGCGTAAGGCGCCTTACGACGTCACGCAATACCAGACCTCCCATCTCAACGGCGGCGCCATCATGGGCGACAACCCGGGTAACAGCGCGCTCAATCGCTATCTGCAGAGCTGGGACGTGCCCAATCTGTTCGTCATGGGCGCCTCCGCGTTTCCGCAGAATGCCGGCTACAACCCGACCGGCACCGTGGGAGCGCTCGCCTTCTGGGCGGCGAAGGCGATCCGTTCACAATATCTCAAAAATCCGGGACCGCTGGTCCATGCGCGACGGCAAACGAAATTGGCGCAAGCCGGCGCGCGCTTTATTGCTCGGTGCGACACTCGGCCTTTGGCCGCTCGCCGCGCAAGCGGCCGGTGCCATCGATAAACAGGATTTCGATCAGATCGAGCGCGGGAATTACCTCACCGTCGCCGGCGATTGCGCGGCGTGCCACACGCTGCCGGGAAGCGGCCACGACTTCTCCGGCGGACGCACGATCGAAACGCCATTCGGCCACCTGGTGGCGCCGAATATCACTCCCGATCCAGTCACGGGCATCGGCGCCTGGACCGACGACGAATTCGTCAACGCCCTGACCAAGGGCACTGGCCGCCACGGCGAGCGGCTCTATCCGGCGATGCCGTACACTTACTATACAAAGATCACGCGCGACGACGCACTCGCGATCCGGGCCTATCTCAACACCGTGCCGGCCGTGCACAATCCGGTTAGATCTGACCAGCTGCCGTTTCCTCTCGATATCCGCATCAGCATGGCAGGCTGGGACGAACTGTTCTTCAAGCCTGGCGAATTCAAGCCTGATCCTGATAAGAGCGCCGAATGGAATCACGGCGCTTATCTCACCGAGGGGCTCGGGCATTGCGGCCTGTGCCACACGCCGAAAAACGTGCTCGGCGCCGACGACGCCGGCAAGACGTTCCAAGGCTATGCGTTACAGGGCTGGTTCGCACCGGACATCACCAACGATCCGCGCCGCGGTCTCGGCTCCTGGTCGGTCGAGGAAATCGCCGCCTATCTGAAAACCGGTCACAACAAGACCGCCACCGGCAACGGCTTGATGTCGGAAACCATCAAGCTCTCGACCTCGAAAATGAGCGACGACGATCTCAAGGCGATCGCGACCTATCTGAAAGACCGGCCGGGAGACAAGAGCCGCGAGCAGAACCTGGCGGAAGATCCGCCTGCCCCCGACCGCGCGACGATGGATACCGGCGCGCAGATTTATGCCGACGAATGCTCCGGGTGCCACAGCAAAGACGGTAAAGGCACTCCTGGGTTGTTCCCGTCGCTTAACGGCACGCCGGTGGTGCAGCAGACCGATCCGACCACGCTTATCCACATCGTGCTGCGCGGCGGTCTTTCCGTCGGCACCAAGGAGGCGCCGACCGGCGCGGCGATGCCGGCCTTCGCCTGGGTGATGAAAGATGATCAGGTCGCAGCGCTCCTGACCTATATCCGCCGTTCCTGGGGCAATGCCGCGCCCGCCGTGAGCGCCGACACAGTCGGCAAGGAGCGGGCCGCCCTAGTCGAGCGCAACGACTGAATTCTACGCGAAGTAAGCGAGCCAGATAATCAGAAACAGAATAACGATCGCGGCAATGCCGAAGCCGAGCACGTAACGAACGTTATGTCCGGCAACGCCTTGTCTCGCTTGCTGGGTCGGCACGACGGGATGCGGCTCAACCGGCTGCCGATCGGATGGAGAGCTCATGGCGTTGTTCTCCTCGTTGAAAATGTAGTCACGGCGAAATGGCGAGCAGGAGGTTCCCGCTCGCCATCCGCATTGCTTCATTTCGCGCGATTACGGCTGCGTGTTGAGCCAATCGTCCACGTCCTTGCGGACCAGATCCCTGGCAAGGCCGTAGCGCTCCTGAATCCTGCCTTCGAGCTGATCCCGCCGTCCGTTCACCTGGGTAAGATCGTCGTCGGTCAGCTTGCCCCACTTTTCTTTAACCTTGCCTTTGGTCTGTTTCCAGTTTCCTTCAATACGGTTCCAATCCATCGCTTGCCTCCGAATTTTATGGCTGTCGTCAAATAAACGTCGGCTATCCGGCGAAAGTTCCTCGCAAGCCTCCACCGAGCCAATTGCCGCAAATCCCGGCATTCAATGTCGGAACGCGAACGTCGCATCCGAGTTGGGGCTCCAGTGCATGATCGATCGGGAACGCGGTTTGCCTGTGCAAAGCGCCGTCCCTCGATTTTGAGGGAAAACAGGAGACGCATGATGAGAAAGTTATTGCTAACGACGGTCGCCGCGGCGGCAGTCGTGGGAGTTGCCGGCTTGGCGTCGGCTCAAACGGTGCAAGCCCCGAGCGGCGGCAGCGCCGCGAAACCGGAAAGCACCGAACACCAGGCCCCGGGCGCTATGGGCGGCGCGATCAAGGGCAACATCAACGGACCTGGCGCTGCCAAATCGGCGCAAGCGCCCGCGCAAGGCGCGAAGCCGGACCAGCGCATGGGCCAGGATGAGCAAAAGCAAACCATGCCGCAGCGCGGCGCGCAGGAGGAAAAAGCAGGTACGCAAGAGCAGCGTGGCGCGCGGGATGAAAAGCGCGGCACCGAACAACAGCGCGGTGCTCAGGAAGAAAAGCCCGGCACGCAGGAGCAGCGTGGCGCGCAGGAAGAGAACAGCAAGTCCGGCGCGAAGGCTAATGAGCAGACCGCCAGCAAGACCACCGGCTCACGCGGCGCCCCCGTTAAACTGTCACAAACGCAGCGCACCAAGATCCAGGCCGTCATCGGCCACAGCTCAGCGGCGCGCGTGACGAATGTGAACTTCAACGTGGAAGTCGGCGTTGCGATACCGCGTACGGTTCACGTCCAAGTACTGCCTGAAGATATCGTGGAAGTCGTGCCGCAATTCGAAGGTTTTGATTATATCATCGTCGGCGACAACATCCTGATCATCGATCCGGATACGTTGGGTCGATATCATTCCGGCCTAACTGGCAACCCCGCCACATGGCGGCCTGCGTCGGAAACCCGACGCAGGCCGTACTGCGTCAATCTGCATTGCGCGGAACCATCCTTAGCAAATGACGTTGGCACAATGGACTCTGGTCGTGCCGTTCCTGGCCATCGGGGTGACTATTGGCTGTCGGCCTCGCCCTACGAAACCGAGCAAACGCTCACGCTCGATCAGCCGGTGCCGTTCAGTCACGAACATCATGTCGGTGGGTTGGGACTCGATTGCCGCTATTGCCACACCGCAGTCGAGACGTCGCTGGTCGCCAGCCTGCCGCCGACGTATACACCTGCATGACCTGTCACTCGCAGCTTTACACGCAGACCGCGATGCTGGCGCCGGTGCGCGAGAGCTCGCCGACAACAGGCCGATCTGCGCTGATTGCCTACGCGCAGGTGATGAAGGAGATCTAGCGCCTGATCGCCTTTGATGGAGGCAAGACCGATCAAGTTCTAACTTTTCGCTTGCGCATGATCTATTCCACAAACCGGCATCTGCTTTTCGGGGATCATGCTCAAGCCGCTTTCTCTTCCCGCACCGGCAGTTTGTTGCCGTGGAGGAGGTCGTGGATGGCGCTCAGCTTCTCGATGACCGGCGGCGACAGAATGAACGGGTAAATGTCCGATAATCCCATGGTTCGATTGAGGCTGTTGAGCGCATTGCTCAGCGGAATCCAGGTCTCGATCAGCGGCGACGGGTCGCGCACGGTGTAGGGATCGAAATCGACTTGGGCGTCGAGCTCGCCCGGCCGCGCCAGTCGCGGATGCACGTACATGCCGAAGGCGCGCGCCATTTCCAGCGTATCGACGATGTGCAGGTAATGCGCCCAGGTTTCGGCAAAATCTTCCCAGGGATGCGACGTGGCATAGGCGCTGATGAAGTTGTCCTGCCAGTTCGCCGGCGCGCCATTGGCGTAATAGGCCTGCAGTGCAGCGCCGTAATCCGCCCTTTCGTCGCCGAAAATCTTGCGGCAATCCTCGACAAGACCACCGTCGCGGACCAGCAGGTCCCAGAAATAATGGCCAACCTCGTGGCGGAAGTGGCCGAGCAGCGTGCGGTACGGCTCGTGCATGGTGGTGCGCCGCTTTTCGCGCTCGGCGTCATCGGCCTCCTCAAGCGCCAGTGTGATCAGGCCGTTGTCATGCCCGGTCATGACCCGCGGCCCGCCGACATGCGGCGGGCTTGCCAAGAAATCGAACGCCAGGCGCTCGCCGCCGCTCTCGTTGCGCTCATCCAGCGGCAGATTGAGCTTCATCAGCGTGTAGAACAGTCGATGCTTGGCGATTTCGATCTTTTGCCAAGCAACCAGATTTTCCGGGATGCCGGTGTCGGGGATGGTGCGATTATGCCGGCACGCAGCACAGTAAGCATCGGGCGAGTCGGCCGGAATCATCCAATTGCAAACGTTGAATTTGGCATTGGCGCAGAAGCGGTAGAGCTTCTTATCCACCGCCAGTGCGCGCCAAACATCGCCTTGCGGCTCCAGCGCCGACATGTTCATGATCTCGGGAAGGAAGCCTAGCCGATGCGCGCACTTCTCGCACACGGTGTTCTCAAAATAGAGCAACTGCTCGCAATGCTGACATTTGAAAAGCTTCATGTGAGTTTTCGATTTCGCGGCGCGGCGTGAAAGTCGTCATGGACTACGCCGCTCAATGCGAATCGTTCCTCCCTTTGGGCTAAACTAAGAGCTCTGACCTTAAAAATCCCGCGACGGCACGGGAAATCCACGCTCTGTGGATCGCGCTTGACCGCCCGGTCGGCCGAAGGACAAAATCACACGCAAAAACAATGACCTAGAGACCGCCTTGGTTCCTCCCTCCACGGTCGCGAGTGGCCTTGCCGACGAGCATCGCGAGCGTGGCACAGCGCTCGCGAATTTCATGCAGAAGCCACACGCGGTTCCGCTTGAGCGGAGATTATTTTTCGTCGCACCCGGGGACCGAACGGCGCGGTTGAACGTTGTTGGGTATTCACAATCCACCCTCTTGGAGGTCACACCCAATGAAAGTGCTAATAGCTCTCTCCACCGGCGCGCTCCTGATGTCGACCGCGGCGTTCGCCCAACCGATGGCTGCCGGCGGGTCCGGACTCATGACCAGCGTACCGTCATCGAGCCTGACCGTGACGGACTGGTACAAACAGGACGTCTACGATTCGCAGAACAACAAGATCGGCGAAGTCATGGACGTGCTGGTCGGCAAAGACGGACAGGTCCAGGCGGCGATCGTCGGCGTCGGCGGCTTCCTTGGCGCTGGTGAGAAGGACGTTGCGGTAAGCTTCAACGCCATCAAACCGACCATGAAAAACGACAAGGTCTATCTGACGATGGACACCAGCAAGGACGCGCTGAAGAAGGCGCCCGGCTTCAAATACGACAGCAGCAAGACGACTTGGGTGCCCGATACGTCCAGCAAATAAAGCTTGGCGTAACCGTTTTGGCGAGAAGCCTCGGCGTCAGCCGGGGCTTTTTCGTTGCAATCAAATCAGCGGACGTTGCGGAATTTCCTCCTCAAAGAACTGCGCGACTCGCTCCAGCGCGCGCGGATTAATAAGTGTCAGCGAGCCATTTTTGCTGGTGAACATGCCCATGCGTCGCAGCTTCGCCAAAGTCTTGTTGGTGTGAACGAGCGACAGGCCGAGCGCGTCGGCAAGGTGTTGCTGCGTCAGCGGAAAATCGAAAGTGTCGTCGATAACGAGCCCCAGAAGCTTGGCCCGCTTATAGAGCGCGATGATCAGCGCGGCGACGCGTTCGGCGGCGGTGCGCCGGCCAACGCTGGCGAGGTTCTCATCGACGATGCTTTCTTCGCGCGAACCGAGCCAAGTGACATCGAAGGCAAGACCCGGCACTTTACCGAACAATGCCCAGACGTCCCGCCGCGGCAGTACGCAGAGCTGCACGTCGGTCAGCGCCTCGATGCCGTGCTGCGCCGCGTCGAACATGGCAGCCTGCAAGCCCAGCAGGTCGCCGGGCAACAGGAAGTTCAGAATCTGCCGGCGGCCGTCAGGCAGAGTCTTGAAGCGGAACGCCCAGCCGGAATAGAGCGTATAGAGTTCCGGGCAGTCCTCGCCGGCGCGAATGATCTCGGCTCCTGCGGAAAGCTTTACGTGCTGTTTTTTCAGATTGTCAATGGCGGCCAGCTCATCCGGCGTGACCGACTTGAACAACCCACATTGCCGTAATGCACATTGGTAGCAACTGAGGTGCATGCCAAGCTCCCAAAAAGCTTGCCCAATAAATGTCCAATGTCAGATACCGAACATTGGACCGCTAAGTGTCGTGAAAACTGCGAAATGAGTGGGTCGGAGGAGCGACGGCCTGGAATGAAAACGCCTGCCACTGTGTGGAGTTCCACGGCTGGAATATGCGTGTTGTGTCTTTTGCTGTAGGCGAGTTCGATACGCCTAAGATAATGTGCCGGATCGCCGCCAGGCACCCAAGCGGGGAGCCCTCGGGGGCGTCACGTTCCATTTGGCTTTCATGCTTGGGATGAAGGCCGATCCTACCCGGGCAAGAAGTTGACAGAGCCGAAATCCGAGCCAAAACCGCTGGCTCTGCTGAACCGGAGTCTTGTGGTCACCACCCTGCTTGCGGCCCTCATCGTGGCCGCGGCATTCTGGCTCGGCGCGCGCAACAAAGGCGACGACGAGTGGGTGCAGCACTCGCTCGAAGTACGCTCGCAGTTGATGCGCGTTCTCAGTCTCGTGCAAAGCGCGGAAACCGGACAGCGCGGTTATCTGCTGACGGGGCAAGGTCTTTATCTGCAACCCTACCAGATGGCGCTTGAGCAATTGCCCGGGCTGCTCCAGCACACACAGGAGCTGGTCGCGGACAACCCCGTGCAGATCAAAAATCTGGCGCAGCTCCGTCAACTCATCACGGACAAACTCGGCGAACTGGCGTCTACGCTCGATGCCTACAAAGCCGGCCAAAACGACGCGGCGCTGGCCATCGTCAATAGCGACAAGGGTTTCCGGCTGATGCAGGAGATTCGCCGCAGCATCGAGGCCATGCAGGCGGAGGAAGATCAACTCTTGACGACGCGCCAGTCGGTCGCGGCACGCTCGGGGATGTTGCTGCAGGCCGGGGTGGCCATCGCCTTCCTGCTCATCGGCGGCGTCGGCATTTTGATCGCGCGGTTCACCCGCGATTCTTTCGCGGCACTGACCACCGCGCATGACCGGCTGGCACTCGCCAATTGTCAACTCCTCGACCAAGTGGCCCGCCGCGAAGCGGCTGAGAATCAGCTGCGCCAGGCGCAAAAGATGGAAGCGCTCGGTCAGCTCACCGGCGGCATCGCCCACGACTTCAACAATATGCTGGGTGTCATCATGGGGGCGCTCGATCTGGTCAAGCGCCGGATCGCCAAGGGCGATTACGCCGTCGAGCGTTTTCTCGACGCCGCGACTATCGCCAGCGAGCGCGCCGCCACGCTCACCCAACGGCTGCTCGCTTTCGCGCGCCAGCAACCGTTGTCGCCGCAGCCGCTCGACGCCAACAAGATGATCGCCGCCATGTCGGACCTGCTGCATTCGACGCTCGGCGAGCACATCCAGATCGAGACCGTGACCGCCGCCGGGTTGTGGACGGTGCACGTCGATTCGCAGCAGCTCGAGAACGCCATCCTCAACGTCGCGATCAACGGCCGCGACGCGATGCCCGACGGCGGCAAGCTGACGATCGAAACCGGCAACACCCATCTCGACGAAGCCTATTGCGCGCAAAATCCGGAAGTGCGGCCGGGACAATTCGTCTTGATCGCAGTAACCGATACCGGCGTCGGCATGTCGCCTGACATTGCGGCGCGCGTATTCGACCCGTTCTTCACCACCAAACCCACCGGCAAAGGCACCGGACTGGGCTTGAGCCAAGTCTACGGCTTCATCAAACAGTCGAGCGGGCACGTCAAGATCTATAGCGAGCCAGGCTCCGGTACCACGGTGAAGATTTATCTGCCCCGGCTCATTGCAGACGCCACGGAGATCAAGCGCTCGGCGCTCGAACCGATGCGCACTGGCAACCGCAACGAAATCATCCTGGTGGTCGAGGACGATCCGCTGATGCGGCGGCTGGCGAGCGAAGCGCTGCACGAGCTCGGTTATACCGTGTTCGATTGCGACAGCGCCGCCAACGCACTGGCAACGCTCGACCGCGTCAGCGACGTGAAGCTCTTGTTCACCGACGTTGTAATGCCCGATATCAATGGCAAAAAACTTGCCGACGAGGCGGTGCGCCGGCGGCCCGGTTTGAAGGTCTTGTTCACGACCGGCTACACCGCCAATGCCGTGGTGCATAGCGGCGTGCTCGACACCGGCGTCAACTTCATCTCCAAGCCGTTCACGCTCGATCAACTCGCCGCCAAGGTGCGGGCGGTGTTGGACGCTTAGAGCGCGAAAGCGTCAAGCGCGCGCCGCTGAACGAGGTTCGTCGGCAGCCGGGTGCCCGGCGCCGAGCAGAAAAATCTTTTGCAGCATATTGCGTTCGATCGGTTTTTGCAGGATCGGCACGCCGGCGAAGCGGCTGTCGACGCTTTCGGCGTCGTAGCCGGTGACGAACACGAACGGCACGCCACGTTTGCTCAATATCTCCGCGACCGTGTAGACCAATCCGTCACCGAGATTGATGTCGAGCACGGCAGCGTCCAACTGACTGTCGCGCGATGCCGACAGAGCCTCCGACGCGGAGCTGATAGGACCGATCACCTGGAAGCCGAACTCGGCAAGCGTCTCTTGGATCATCATGGCGACCAGGGCTTCATCCTCGACCAGAAGCACGCGTGGCTTCTCGTTGCGTTTCAAGCCGATGACGGCGCCGTTGACTTGACCGCCGTCGCGCAAGCCGTGCAACGCGCGAGACTTGGTCAGCTCGCTGCGCGGTATGGAGAATACGCAGCAGAGGCCTTTCGGATTCCAGTCGAACGCCGCCTTGCCGCCGAGCTGCTGCTCGATGCTCGCGACAATGACCTTGAGACCAAAACTGCGCGATGACGGCTCGGCGATGGCGGGGCCGCCCCTTTCCGTCCAATTCAGCGTCAGGGCGTCGCCCTGCAATTGCCAGTCGAGCGTAATCTGGCCGCCCGGCGACGACAGCGCGCCATGCTTAGCGGCGTTGGTGGCAAGCTCGTGCACCGCCAGCGCCAGCCCTTGCGCGGTCGCCGGCTGCAGCGAAATATCCGGCCCGCGGATGGTAATCTTGTCGCCGCCGCGATAGGGCGCGAGCTCCTCGGTGACCAAAGTCGCCAGATCGGCGCCGTGCCAGCGCGAGTCCGACAGCAACGTGTGGGCACGCGCCAGCGCCTTGATGCGGCCTTCGATCGCCTGCACGTAATCGTCAACGGTTTTGGCGCGGGTGAGCCGGATGATCGACTGGATTACCGCGAGCGCGTTGCGGGCGCGATGATCGACCTCGCGCGCCAGCAGCACTTGGCGTTCCTCGGCTTCCTTGCGCTTGGAAATGTCGATAGCGGTGCCGATCACGCGCACGCATTTTCCGTCGGCGTCGAAAACCGCGCGGCCCTTGGCCGCGACCCAGCGAATGACGCCGTCTTCCCTGCCGACGGTGCGGTACTCGACATCGTAGAGCGCGCGCTTTTGCGGGTCGCACGCGGCGGCGAAAGCGGCGCTGGTCGCCTCGTTGTCGTCGGGATGCAGGCCGGAATAGAAATCCGCCAGGCTCACCGGAACGTCCGGCGATATGCCGAACATGGCTTTGACGCGCGGCGGCCAGAACAGCGTATCGGTTACGGTATCGACGTCCCATAGACCGATTTCGGCGGCCTCGGTGGCCAACCGCAATTGCTGCTCGCTTTCGGCGAGCCGCGCATTGGAGGCCTGGAGTTCCGTCGTGCGTTCGGCGACGTGACGTTCCAGCTTCGTATTCAACTGCTCAAGTTCGCGCGTCTTGCGGAACAGCTCAGCGAACACCCGCACCTTGGCGCGTAACACCTCGGGAACCACCGGAACCGGAACGTAATCGACCGCGCCCATCTCATAACCGCGTAGTCGATCGACGTCGGTGAGGTGGATGGCGGAGATAAAAATGATCGCCGTCTTGCGGAACCGAGGATGCTCGCGGATCATCGCCGCCAGTTGAAAGCCGTCGAGTTCCGGCATGCAGACGTCGATCAAAACGACAGCCACGTCGTTTTTTAGAAGAAATTGCAGCGCCTCGCGCGCCGACGAGGTTTTGACCAGGTTTTCGCCGAGATCGCCGAGGATCACTTCGTAGGCGAGCAGCTTGTCCGGCTGATCGTCGACCAGCAGGACGTTGACCTTCTCGCTCTGGACTTGGCCGGCCATCATGCTTTCCATCATGCTTTCGGTCATGTCGCTCCGCCTAGCGGTGCAGCCACATCCGCAGCGCGGACAAGAGCTGTTCGGTGTTGACCGGCTTGGCGAGGTAATCCGACGCCCCGGCTTGCAGGCATTTTTCGCGGTCGCCCTTCATTGCCTTCGCCGTCAAGGCGATGATCGGCAGGCGCCGATATTCCCTGTTCTGACGAATCTTCTCGATGGTCTGATAGCCGTCCATTTCCGGCATCATGATGTCCATGAGCACGATGGCGAGCGCCGGCGTTTCCTCTATGATCTGGATTGCCTCGGCACCGGTCGTCGCGGTGAGCACGTTCATGCCGCGGCGTTCCAGTGCGCTTGAGAGCGCGAAGATGTTGCGCGGATCGTCGTCGACCAGAAGCACGGTGCGGCTGACCAGATCCTCGTCGGAACTGTTGAGCCGTTCCAGCATGTGCTGCTTCTCGGGCGGCAGGTCGGTAATGACGCGATGCAGGAACAGCGCCGTCTCGTTGAGCAGACGCTCCGGCGACTCGACGCCCTTGACCACGATGCTGCGCGCCATGGTGTGCAGCTGCGCGTCCTCCTCGGCCGACAATTCCCGGCCGGTGAAGACCACGACCGGGATGTCGGCGAGACCGCTGTCGGCGCGCATGCGCTCCAGCACCTCGAAGCCGGACATATCCGGCAGCCGCAGATCGAGCACCACGCAGTCGCAGGGGTTATTCTGCAACGTGCTCAGCGCCTCGTTTCCTGTTCCGGCGTTGACGATCTCGATGTCGTCGTGACCGAGCAGTTCGCGGATGCTCATCTGCTCGGTCGCATTATCCTCGACGATCAATAGGCGTTTCTTGCGCGGCTCGGCGAACTCCTTGATTCGAGAGAGCGCCTCGTCGATGCCTTCGCGCGTGGCCGGCTTGTTGACGAAGGCAAAGGCGCCGCGGGCGAGCCCGTGCTGGCGATCCTCGTCGAGCGAGACGATCTGTACCGGGATATGCCGGGTGAGCGGGTTCTGCTTGAGCTGGCTCAGCACGTTCCAGCCCAGCATGTCGGGCAGGAACACGTCGAGCGACACCGCGGTCGGCTGATATTGCTTGGCGAGATTGAGCGCATCGTCGCCGCGCATCGCCAGCAGCGCCTTGAACCCTTTGTCGCGGGCGAGATCGACCAGGATGCGAGCATAATGCGGATCGTCCTCGACGATCAGCAGGATGGCGTCGCCGGCCTGGATGTCCATGCGATCGTCGGGGATCGGCTCGACGGTGCGCTCAGGCGTGATATGGAATCCCACCTGATGCTTCACCGAGGGCGCCGCCGCGGCGGCCGTTGCGCCGGCCTGGATCGCAGCGCTCGGACCGACATATTTGATCGGCAAATACAGCGTGAAGGTCGAGCCGGTGCCGGGCGCGCTGCGCAAATGGATTTCGCCGCCGAGAAGGCTCGCCAGCTCGCGGCTGATGGCCAGCCCCAGACCGGTGCCGCCGTATTTGCGGCTGGTCGAGGCGTCGGCCTGCTGGAATGCTTCGAAGATGATCTTCTGCTTCTCTTGCGGAATACCGATGCCGGTGTCGCTGACCTCGAAGGCCACGACGCCCATGGACTGGCTGAGCACCGGATGATCGGCGCTCCAGCCCCCTACCGCCGTATTGACATTGAGCCGCACGCCGCCCTGGGCGGTGAACTTGAATGCGTTCGACAGCAAATTCTTGAGCACCTGCTGCAGCCGCTTGGTATCGGTGGTGATGCTGCGGCCGAGATTGGGATCGACGTGGACTTCGAACGAAAGCTGCCGCGTTTCCGCCTCGTGGCGGAACGGCCGCGCCACCATGTCGAGGAGGTTCGAGAAGAACACTTCCTCGGCGTCGACTGTCACCGTGCCCGATTCGATCTTCGACAGATCGAGAATATCGCTGATCAGGTTGAGCAGATCGGTGCCCGCGCCATGGATCGTTTTGGCGAACTCGACTTGCTTAAGCGTCAGATTGCCCTCAGGATTGTCGGTCAACTGCTGACCGAGGATCAGGATCGAGTTGAGCGGCGTGCGCAGCTCGTGCGACATGTTGGCCAGGAATTCCGACTTGTACTTCGACGTCAGCGCGAGTTCCGTCGCCTTTTCCTCGAGCGCGCGGCGCGCCTGCTCGATTTCCTGGTTCTTGCGTTCCACTTCGACGTTGCGCTCGGCGAGCTGCTGCGCCTTCTGCTCGAGCTGCTCGTTGGTCTGCTGCAATTCTTTTTGCTGCGCCTGCAATTCGCCGGCGAGCTGCTGCGACTGCTTGAGCAGGCCTTCGGTCTGCATGGTCGCTTCGATCGAATTGAGCACGATACCGATCGAGGTGGTGAGCTGTTCGAGGAACATAGTCTGCAGCGTGGTGAACTCGTGCATCGAGGCGAGCTCGATCACCGCCTTGACCTGGTTCTCGAACAGCACCGGCAGCACGATATTGTTGCGCGGCGCGACCTTGAGCAGCGCCGAAGAGATCGGCACGGTGTTGCCCGGTATGTCCGTAATCAGCATACGGCGCTTGTCGAGGGCGCATTGGCCAATCAGGCCGTCGCCGAGATTCATCGATTGCGGATGCCCGTTGACGCCATCGTCGGCATAGGCCGCCAGTAGATTGAGAGAGTTGTTCCTCTCTTCGCCTTCCATCTGATAGATGACGCCCTGATGGGCGTTGACCAGCGGCGTGAGCTCGGACAGCAAGAGCCGGCCGACCGTGGTGAGATCGCGCTGACCCTGCAGCATGTTGGTGAACTTCGCCAGGTTGGTCTTCAGCCAATCCTGCTCGGTATTACGGTCGGTGGTGAGCCGCAAATTGTCGATCATGGTGTTGATGTTGTCTTTCAACTCGGCCACTTCGCCGCGCGCTTCCACCTGAATTGAGCGCGTCAAGTCGCCCTTGGTAACCGCAGTCGCCACCTCGGCGATGGCGCGCACCTGAGTTGTCAAGTTGGCAGCAAGCAGATTGACGTTGCCGGTGAGGTCTTTCCAGGTGCCGGCGGCGCCGGGCACATTGGCCTGGCCACCAAGCCGGCCTTCGACGCCGACTTCGCGGGCCACGGTCGTCACCTGGTCGGCGAAGGTGGCAAGCGTGTCGATCATATTGTTGATGGTTTCGGCCAGCGCCGCGACTTCGCCTTTCGACTTCACCGCAAGGTTTTGCCGCAAATCGCCGTTGGCGACAGCCGTCACCACCTTGACGATGCCGCGCACCTGTTCGGTCAGGTTGGCGGCCATGACGTTCACGGTGTCGGTCAGATCCTTCCAGGTGCCGGCGACACCGGGCACCTGCGCCTGACCGCCGAGCAGACCCTCGGTGCCGACTTCGCGCGCGACGCGGGTGACTTCCGAGGCGAAAGCGTTGAGCTGGTCCACCATGGTGTTGATGGTGTTTTTCAGCTCCAGAATTTCGCCTTTCACGTCGACGGTGATCTTGCGGCTCAAGTCGCCGCGCGCCACCGCGGTGGTCACCTCGGCTATGTTGCGGACCTGCGTGGTGAGGTTCGCGGCCAGCAGGTTCACGTTGTCGGTTAAGTCCTTCCAGGTGCCGGCGACGCCGGGCACCACCGCCTGGCCGCCGAGCCGGCCGTCGGTACCGACCTCGCGCGCGACGCGGGTCACCTCGGCGGCGAACGAGCGTAGCTGCTCGACCATGGTGTTGAGGGTGTCTTTGAGCAGCAGCATTTCGCCGCGCACGTCGACCGTGATTTTCTTCGACAGGTCGCCGCCGGCGATCGCGGTCGCGACCTCGGCGATATTGCGCACTTGCGCGGTGAGGTTCGACGCCATGAAGTTGACGTTGTCGGTCAAGTCCTTCCAAGTGCCCGCGACGCCCGGCACTTGCGCCTGACCGCCGAGCTTGCCCTCGGTGCCGACCTCGCGGGCGACGCGGGTGACTTCCGATGCGAAGGAATTGAGCTGGTCCACCATGGTATTGATGGTGTTTTTCAGCTCTAGGATTTCGCCTTTCACGTCGACGGTGATCTTGCGGCCCAAATCGCCGCGGGCGACCGCGGTGGTCACCTCGGCGATGTTGCGCACTTGCGCCGTCAAGTTGCCGGCCATCGAATTGACGCTGTCGGTCAAATCCTTCCAGGTGCCGGCGACGCCGGGCACCTGGGCCTGGCCGCCAAGCCGGCCTTCGGTGCCGACCTCGCGCGCCACGCGGGTCACCTCGCCGGCAAAACGGTTGAGCTGGTCCACCATCGTGTTGAGCGTTTCCTTCAACTGAAGGATTTCGCCGCGCACGTCGACGGTGATCTTGCGGCTCAAGTCGCCGCCGGCGATGGCGGTGGCGACTTCGGCGATGTTACGCACCTGGCCGGTGAGGTTCGAGGCCATCGAGTTGACCGAGTCGGTCAAATCCTTCCAGGTGCCGCCGACGCCCGGCACGTTGGCCTGGCCGCCGAGCTTGCCTTCGGTGCCGACTTCGCGCGCGACGCGCGTGACTTCCGCGGCGAAGGCGTTGAGCTGGTCGACCATGGTGTTGAGCGTGTCTTTCAGCTCCAAAATTTCGCCGCGCACGTCGACTGTGATCTTGCGCGAAAGGTCGCCGCGGGCCACGGCGGTGGCGACTTCAGCGATGTTACGCACCTGGCCGGTGAGGTTCGAGGCCATCGAGTTGACCGAGTTGGTCAAATCCTTCCAGGTGCCGGCGACGCCGCGCACCAGGGCCTGACCGCCGAGCTTGCCTTCGGTGCCGACCTCGCGGGCGACACGCGTCACCTCGCCGGCAAAGGCGTTGAGCTGATCCACCATGGTGTTGATGGTGTCTTTCAGTTCGGCGATCTCACCGCGCACGTCCACCGTGATCTTCTTCGACAAGTCGCCGTTGGCGATTGCCGTGGAGACTTCTGCGATGTTGCGGACCTGCGCGGTGAGGTTCGACGCCATCGAATTCACCGAGTTGGTCAAGTCCTTCCAGGTGCCGGCAACGCCGAGCACGTTGGCCTGACCGCCGAGCCTGCCGTCGGTGCCGACCTCGCGAGCGACGCGGGTGACTTCGCCGGCGAAGGCGTTGAGCTGGTCCACCATCGTATTGATGGTTTCCTTGAGCTGCAGGATCTCGCCGGAGACGTTCACCGTGATCTTCTTCGACAAGTCGCCGCCGGCGATGGCGGTAGCGACGTCGGCGATGTTGCGGACCTGGGCGGTGAGGTTCGACGCCATGAAGTTGACGCTGTCGGTCAAATCCTTCCAGGTGCCGGCGACGCCCGGCACTTGGGCCTGGCCGCCAAGCTTACCTTCGGTGCCGACCTCGCGAGCCACGCGGGTGACTTCCGAGGCAAATGCGTTGAGCTGATCCACCATCGTGTTGATGGTGTCCTTGAGCTCCAGAATTTCACCGCGGACGTCGACCGTGATCTTGCGCGACAAGTCGCCGCGAGCCACGGCGGTGGTCACATGGGC
The DNA here is from genome assembly GCA_963731805.1 of uncultured Alphaproteobacteria bacterium. Taxonomy (GTDB): domain Bacteria; phylum Pseudomonadota; class Alphaproteobacteria; order Rhizobiales; family Xanthobacteraceae; genus BOG-931. The sequence goes on along the minus strand of CAVSWY010000009.1, from coordinate 82,300 downwards.
GATGTTGCGGACCTGGTCGGTAAGGTTGCCGCACATGGCGTTCACCGAGTTGGTGAGGTCCTTCCAGGTACCGGCGACGCCGGGCACGATGGCCTGGCCGCCGAGCTTGCCGTCGGTGCCAACCTCGCGAGCGACGCGGGTGACTTCCGAGGCGAACGAGCGCAGCTGATCGACCATCGTATTGATGGCTTCCTTGAGCTGCAGAATTTCACCACGGACGTCGACCGTGATCTTCTTCGACAAGTCGCCGTTGGCCACCGCGATCGTCACCTCGGCGATATTGCGGACCTGCGCGGTAAGGTTCGACGCCATCGAGTTGACGCTCTCGGTGAGCTCTTTCCACACGCCGGTGACGCCGCCGACCTGCGCCTGGCCGCCAAGCTTGCCCTCGGTGCCGACCTCGCGGGCGACACGCGTCACCTCGGAGGTGAACACGTTGAGCTGCTCGATCATGGTGTTGACGATCTCTGCGGAGCGCAGGAATTCGCCCTTCAGCGGCCGGCCGTCGACGTCGAGTTGCACGGTTTGCAACAGGTCGCCCTGCGCCACCGCGGCGATGGCGCGCGTCACCTCGGTGGTGGGCCACAACAGGTCGTCAATCAGCGAATTGACGGAAGCTTCCATCTCGCCCCAGGCGCCATCGGACAGTCCGAAGCGGACGCGCTGGCGGGTGCGACCCTCACGCCCCACCACCTGGCCGACCCGCTCGAGCTGCTTGGCCATGCGCTGGTTGGTGGCCACGATCTCATTAAACGTGTCGGCGATCTTGCCGAGGATGCCGACACGGTCCCCGGCCATGCGAACAGAAAAGTCACCGACCCTCATCGCTTGCAGCGCGTGCAGGAGTTCCGTCAGACCGCCGGCATCGACTTGGGCGTCACCAGCGTGATGGCCGGGCGCAGCGGGAGGAACAGTGCCGCCGTTGGCGGGAGCGGAGCCGATAACGTCTTCAGCAGTCTGCATAATTCTCTCCAGAGCCAGCCCTTTTGGGACTGGCGGATCGCGGCATGGCAGGCGGAAATAGGCGCGACAAATGGCGCCCGACGGGATCGAATCCCGCGGCGAGAAGTTCCCAAGCCGACGTGGAATCCCCCTCACGGTCGGGCCTCAACCTTCTATGCCTTGAGCCCAAACGCGGTCCGGCGGGTATGGTTCCGGGGAAAAACGGCAAAGGTGAAAAATTTCTTGCCGGTCGCTTCGCCCCCTCGGGTCCCCTTGCCAGCCGGTGCGACCTCCACCAGGAACCAAAGTCGGCATAACCGTTTATGTCAAAAGACACATCGGGGCGCGAAAGACATCCTGGGGAATGTCGGTGACTAGCGAAGCCGTTGCTCGCTACCGCCTCTATGCCGCCAACTGCATCGAACTTGCAGAGTTCGTTTCCAACGTGGATCGGAGGGTCTTCCTGCTTAACATGGCCAGGGACTGGCTCAGGTTGGCCGACCAGGCGGAACGAAACGATTTTTCCGGTTCCGATCAGCTATCCCCGGCAATCGAGGCGCACCCGGACTCCCCCGCGCATGAATAGATCTATTCGAAGTAGCGTCACTTGAGCGAAGCCACGCCGGGTTGCCGGCTTAGTTCTTCGACGGGCAGGGGGATGGCCGTGTCAGGGAAGGCGCGAAGCTCGCGCACATTGATCGTGTAGGTACGCAACCGACCATCCGTCGCCAGCGCGACGTCGCGAATTTCGATGGCGCCGCCGGCGAGGCGTCGGCAGATTTCGCTCTAGCTCGGTCCGGTTTCGTCGACGGTGACGGCAAGACGGACCTGCTGCTGAACCGGCATAATTGCTTCGAACCATTTCAGGCCCCACAACACGAACAAGCCGAGTGCGGTCGCGGCCCAGCCGAGCAGAACCTGCCCGCCGCCAAAGCACAGCCCGATGACAGTGACGTACCAGAGCGTGGCCGCGGTGGTGACGCCGATGACGAGACTGCCGCGGCGCAAGATCGCGCCGATGCCGATAAAACCGACGCCGGTCAAAATGCCGAGCGGCAGCCGCATCAGATCATTCATCACGAAGGAATCACCGCTGCGCCCGGCCAAGGTGAGCAGGTCATTCATCTGCAGCATTGCAATTGCAGCGGCGAGACAAACAAGCATCGTGGTACGCAGGCCCGCGGCTTTGCCGTGCTCGCCGCGGTTCAAGCCGATAACGGCGCCGGCAATCAGTGCGCAAACAAGCCGGATCGCCAAATCCGACCCCGTTAATTGAGCGGCATTGCAGCGCCGAGAAAGGCGGATGCGAGAAACGAATTCGTCATAACTTGAGAAAAACGCCGATAGTGGCGCGAAGTTGCCTACCGCTTTCGGATTCTTGCGGCTGCGGCTATCGTTTGGGGATGCCAGAGATCGTGAATTCCGCAGATTCTCAAGATGCCGTTTTCGTCCTGCTCGGCGATCCGGCGACCTATGGTGGCGGCTCAGTACGACGCTGCGAGACCCACGCCGCGGTCGTGTTTCTGGCCGGCGAGCGCGCCATCAAGGTCAAGCGCGCGGTCCGCTATCCGTTTCTCGATTATTCGACCCTGGATAAACGCAAGGCCGCGTGCCAGGCGGAGCTCGACGTCAATCGCAAATTTGCGCCGCAGCTTTATCGCCGCATTGTACCGATCACGCGCCAAGCCGACGGGTCGCTTGCGCTGGACGGCGCCGGCGAAGCCGTCGAATGGGCGGTCGAAATGACGCGCTTCGACGAGGACAATACGCTCGACCATCTGGCCGAGCGGGGCGAACTCGGCGACGCACTCAGCGCCAAGCTCGCAGTCGCGGTTGCCGCCATGCATGAGCGCGCCCAGCCGGTCGCGGCAGCACCCTGGCTCCGCGCCGTCGCCGGATTCATCTCCGACAACACCGCGGCGTTCGGCGCGCACGGCGAACTATTCCCTTCGCCGGCGATCGGCGACCTCGAGCGAAAGTCGCAGTCCGCCTTGGCGAAATTAACGCCTCTCCTCGAGGCGCGCGGCGCCGCAGGCCTGATCCGGCGCGGCCACGGCGATCTCCATCTTGGCAATATCGCGGTTCTCGACGGTGAGCCGGTCGCCTTCGACGCGCTGGAATTTGATCCGATCATCGCCGAGGGTGACGTGCTCTACGATCTGGCGTTTCTCTTGATGGATTTGGTCGAGCGCGAACTGCCGCGCGCCGCGAACATCGTGTTGAACGGATACTTTGCCGCCGCGCGGCGCGACGAGGATTGCGACGGGATCGCTGCATTGCCTTTCTTCATGTCACTGCGCGCCGCGATCCGCGCCAAAGTCACCGCCGCGCGTCGCGATCTTGCCGCCGCCGCGGATAAAGACGGTCTCGCGCAGGGGGCGAAACGCTATTTCAATCTTGCGCTCGAACTGCTTGCTCCCGCCAAGCCTGTGATCGTTTGCACCGGCGGACTATCCGGCAGCGGCAAATCGTTGTTGGCCCACGCGCTCGCTCCCGACATCGCGCCGTCCCCCGGCGCGCTGGTTTTCCGCTCCGACGTGGAGCGCAAGGCATATTACGGCGTGGCCGAGCATGAACGCCTGCCGGCGGAGGCTTATCGTCCCGAAATATCCGAAGCGATCTACCGCACCTTGACCGAAAAAGCAGCGCGTGTCGCGCGGGCCGGCCATTCGGTCATCATCGACGCGGTCTTCGCCAGAGCGCAGGAGCGCGCCTCGATCGAAGCCGCGGCCGCGACGGCACACGCGGATTTCCGCGGATTGTTCCTGGCTGCTGATCTGGCGACGCGGCTTGATCGGGTTGGATCGCGCGGCCCCAATGCATCCGATGCCGACGCAGGCGTCGCGCGCATGCAGGACGAGTTCGACATCGGCACCATCACCTGGACGATCGTCGACGCGTCCGGGGCGCCGGGCCAGACGCTGGCCAATGCGCGCGCGACGATGGCAATGAAATAAGATCCGCTACGGCACCAGCACCGCAGCGCCCTGCAGCCGCCCGTTCCGCAAGTCCGACAGCGCATCGTTGGCGCGGACAAGCGGATAAGCCACGGTCTGCGTCACGATGCCGGCCTGCGGCGCGATGGCGAAAAACTCTTCGCCGTCCTTACGGGTGAGGTTGGCGACCGACTTAAGCTCGCGCTCCTCCCAGAGGATGTCGTAGGGGAAACTTGGGATATCGCTCATATGAATGCCGGCGCAGATCACGCGGCCGCCCTTGCGCACCGCGCGCAGCGCCGCCGGCACGAGAGCACCAACCGGCGCATAGATAATGGCGCAATCGAGCTCCTCGGGCGGCGCCTCGTCAGAACTGCCGGCCCAGCAGGCGCCAAGTTTGCGCGCGAACGCCTGCGCGGCGATATCGCCCGATCGGGTGAACGCATAAATGTCGCGGCCCTGCCAGCGCGCTACCTGGGCGATGATGTGGGCGGCGGCGCCAAAGCCGTAGAAGCCGATTTTCTTGCCGTCACCCGCCATTTGCAGCGAGCGCCAGCCGATCAGGCCGGCGCACAACAACGGCGCATTGGCCACGTCGTCGCCGCTGTCGGGCAGTCGGAATACGTAACGCGCGTCGGCGACGACGTGGGTGGCATAGCCGCCGTCGCGCGTGTAGCCGGTGAACTGCGGATGATCGCAGAGATTCTCCCGGCCTTCGCGGCAGTAGCGGCACTGGCCGCAGGTCTTGCCGAGCCAAGGAATGCCGACGCGCATGCCGGCCTCAATCGTATCGACGCCGGCGCCAACCGCCTCGACCCGGCCGACGATTTCGTGCCCCGGCACGATCGGCAGCTTTGGGTTTGGCAGTTCGCCGTCGACCACGTGAAGGTCGGTGCGGCATACGCCGCAGGCGGCGACCCGCACGCTGACCTCGCCGTCGCCGGGCTTGGGGTCGGGCCGCTCCACCAGTCGGAGCGGTTCGCCCAACCGCTCCAAAACCATCGCCTGCATCGTTACGAACCTCGGGAGCGCCGTTAGCCGGTACTGTCAATAAGGTTGACTACCTATGCGCGACCTGTGTGCAAATAGTTGCGGCCAATTCAGACTGCAAGCATCGCAGAATCAGTCGCACCGGCGAGTTCGAGCGAGTCCCGCATCATGGCCCGCATTCTGCTCGTTGACGACGACCGGGCAATCCGCACGACCATCGAACTCTTGCTAACCAGCGCTGGCCATCAGATCGTCGCGGCGTCGAACGGGAGCGATGGACTGAAGAAAGTCGAGGCAGAACGCTTCGATCTCTTGATCGTCGACATTTTCATGCCGGGCATGGATGGCCTGGAAACCATCCAAAAGGTTCATCAGCAGCAGCCTAAACTTCCAGTCGTTGTGATGTCAGGCATGGTCTTTCGTTCTGCGTCGTCGCCGCCCCCGGATTTTTTGGCGATGGCGACGAAGCTCGGCGCGGTGAGAAGCCGTCGCAAGCCGTTTCGGCCGCACGAACTTTTGGCGGCTGTCGATGATAGCTATCTACAAACAGCGCGGCGACTACCTTTCCGCAACACCTTGCGACTAGGAACGACAAAGACGGCGCATGATCGCATACGTATTTTCACCGACCGAGGCAACGAGCCGAGATGAAACTTTCGACCCGCATGACGCTCGCGATGGTCGCCCTGGCCCTGCTGACGGCGGTCGCGGTCGGCGGGCTGACGTATCGCAATTTGAAAGCGGTCATGCTGCCGCGTGCGTTTACACGCTCGCAGCTCGATCTTCAGCTCCTGACGACAGAACTCTCATCCTATGCGGGCGGTGCGCGGCAAGACATCACCGGCTTCCGCACGGCCGTGGCATTAAAGGGGATCGTGCGGGCCCATCTTGCCGGCGGTATCGACCCCGTGGATGGCACGACCGAGGCGGTGTGGCGGCAGCGCATGGCCTCGCGCTACGCCACGGAGCTCGCGGCAAAGCCGGCTTACGAACAATTTCGCATGATCGCGGCGAACGGCAAAGAGCTTGTGCGCGTCGATCGCTCTCGAGTAGACGGCGCAGTCGGCATCGTTCCCGACACCGAGCTCCAACAGAAGGCCGACCGCGGCTATTTCCAGGACGCGCTGCGTTTGCCGGCGGATAAGATTTACGTTTCACCGGTGGAGCTCAACCAGGAACACGGCACCATCGAATCTCCGCATGTTCCGGTCTTGCGAGTGGCCGCGATCATCGAGGCCCCCGACCAAATGCCATTCGGCATCGTCATCATCAACGTCGATATGCGACCGATATTCCGCGAAATCGCCTCCAGCGCCCGCCCCGGCTCAAAGATCTATATCGTCGACGATCGCGGCAATTATCTTGCGCATCCCGACTCGGGTATGGAGTTCGGCTCTGACCTTGGCCGGCCAATCATTCGCGCGGTGATCGGGCTCGGGCACGGACTCAGACTTCCGGTCGTCGCCGAAGGCGTCGAGACCAAGGAGCAGTTGGCATTCCTGCGTCAGGAAGACTGCAACGAGGTGCAAGGTTATCTATTCGGTCGTCCGGCGCCGATTGCGCAATATGCGAGGCTTACGGGTTGCCATCCGGTCACCGCGCCTGCCGCGCTGGCGAGCTGATTTTCCCTCCCGCTGTCGCCGCCGTCGTGACGAGCTCATTCCCGCCCGCCCCGGGGCGGTTGGGCGCTGGTCAAAATCCCAAGGCCGTTATAGGCAAATGGCCGATCGCGTTTGTTCTCATGCGACTCGCTTTTGTCGATGATGCAAGACTTAAGTCGTGTTATGGCGATCTGGTTCACACAACCGGGGAATGGCGCATCGCCTCCGCGCCAGGAATGGAAAAATGTTCGAATATTTCGAGGACAACTACACTTGGAACATGGCGGTCAATCTCGCGCTCGGCATGGGCGGCAGCATCGGCGACATCGATGACGCGTCGCGAGCGCTGCGGCCCTTGGCCAAGCAGCGTGACGATGCCGCCGCGGAAAAGTTCTTCGAAAATTGGACCACGCTCGGCGCCAAGCTTAAGCGCCAGGCGGCTGCGGACGAGGCGCGCGGACACCTGCTGAGCGCCGGCGCCAAATATCGCCGCGCGTTTATCGCTTTCATTCAGGCCGAGCGGATGCAGCGGCCGGATTTCGCCCCGCGCCAGGACGCCTACCGACAGGCGCTCGATTGCTTCTCCCTTTTCCTGTCGCTGACGGGGCAGAACTCCCGCCGCGTGGACGTGCCTTATCTCAATACGTCCCTGCCCGCTCTCTTGGTGATTCCCCAAAACGCGACGGCTGACACTCCCTGCATGATTCATTTCGACGGCCTCGATGTCACCAAGGAGATCATCTATCTGGTCGGCGTGCCTGGCGCGCTGGCGGAACGCGGCATTGCCACCCTCGTTGTCGACAATCCCGGCGTCGGCGAATCGCTGCGCCTGCGTGGGCTGCATAATGGTCCCGAGGCCGAAATTCCGGCCAAGGCCGCGGTCGCTTTCCTGCAGTCGACGCCGGGCATCGACCGCGACCGCATCGGCATCATGGCGTTGTCGCTCGGCGGCTATCATGCGCCGCGCGTTGCCGCGTTCGAGCCGCGGATGAAGTGCGCCGTTGCCTGGGGCGCCAATTACGATTGGGGCGAGACGCAACGGAGACGTTATGAATCGAAAGACCAGCGCCTGCCGGTGCCGCATTACTGGGACCACGTCGGCTGGGTGTTCGGTAAGTCATCAGTCGAGGAGGTTGTTGCGGTCTCGGAGAAACTGTCGCTTAAGGGCATCCTGCATCGGATCAAATGCCCGATCCTCTGCATCCACGGCGAGAACGATCGCCAGATTCCGCTGAGCCAAGCGAAGCAATTGATCGCCGATTGTACGTCCAGCCCGCGCGCTGAGCTCCACGTGCAGACGCTGGCGGACGGCGGCGCGGAGCACTGCGGCGTCGACAACGTGGCGCCAACGCGCGAATTCATCTGTGATTGGATCGCCGAAGTCTTGGGCGGCAAACCGGCCGGCAAAAACTAATTCGCCTCGAACTGCCGCAATAGCACCCGGCCGTAGTCGTTGCCGTTCGGCGTGCGCACCAGCGCATGCGCATGGCGGCGATTGTAACCTGTATTCGGCAGCGCTACGCCGGGCTGGTGATAGAACTCGATGAAAATCACCGGGCTGTAGACGCGATAATAGAACGGCGCTACCGGATCGAACTCACCGATCCAGGCGAAGATCGTCTTATCGAGATGTCCCCTCACCTCTTCAAGACGCAGTTGCGCGTGACCCTGCGGTAACCGGTCGGTATAAAGCGCGATCAGATCAATAAGCATCGCCCGCCGAGCCGGAGTCATATCGGCGGTACGCAGGCCGTCATAAGTAATAACGACATTGTCCTTGAAACCCGACGCGTAGCCGTCGAACGGCAGGTCGTAGCCGATCGTCGCCTTGGCGCGCTGTTCGGGCGTCAGTGAATTCATGAACGCCCAGCCCTGCGCCTCCTCCTCGCGCAACACCGTGGTGCCTTTATACTTTCCCGACTCCGCCGTGACCGGCTCGGAGCCGAGCAGCATCGGCGTCAGCACCATCTGGTCGCCGGCCACGAAGCAATTGATGTTGCAGTGATGGCCGTCGATCTGGAATCCCCAGGGCGCATTGGAAGACGGCGTTCCGAATACGCTGATCCAGTAGAAAAACTCGCCGAACTCGTCGGGCAGTCCGGTGAGCTCGGCCAGATGCTCGTTGAGCCGCATGGCATTGCGTGCAGTTTGATAAGCCCGCTCGCTCAGTGCTACGCGCATGATACCGTAGGCTAGCTCAAGCTGGCGATCGCTGAGCTCGGCGAAGCACAGCCCGTGCCGCATCACGTTGCGGTGAATATTGCTCCAGTGCCGCCACACCTCGCTGTCCAGCGGATAGCTCACGGCGGCGCGTTGCGTGTCGTGAAGCGACGCCAGAAAGTCGCTGACCGCGGCAAGCAGCGGCCGCGTCGAGACCCCGATCGCGCGCAACGGAAACAGATTCGGCTCGACCTCGTCATCGGCGGTAAGGCCTTTGAACTCGTGCTTTAACGCCTGCCGCCAAGTCGCGAATAAATCCTGCAGCGGTTGTGAAAGCTTGCTTTCATCAACCCGCGGCGGCGCACGGCGGGACGGCCGGTCGAGAACTGTGGCGTCTGTCATGGAAGAATTTTAGCACGGCCGGGACAACCGCTAAAGGTCAGTTCAACTTTGCGGGGCAATTGCCCATTGCTCTATGAGATAAGCTGCATTGCGCCGCGCGCACGCGGACCGGCTGACACAATGGACAATGCAGCGCCGCGCATACATACTTTGCGCTAACAGGCGCGCCGCAGAACGGCGCCGTTGAGGGAGAGATGCCGTGAACGCCGCAACCAGCACCGCCCGCGCGCTCAAGTCAGGTATGGATCCAGCCGAATGGAAGGTCCGCGTCGACCTCGCCGCCGCTTTCCGGCTGGCCGCGTTGCAGGACTGGGACGAATTGCTGTTCGCGCATTTGTCGGCCCGGGTCCCCAATCATCCGAACCAGTTTCTGATGCACCCGGCGGCCATTTTGTTCGAAGAAGTCACCGCCTCGAACCTGCATAAGCTCGACGAAAAATGCAATCACGTCGAGCCGAGCGACGAGCTGCCGCACAAATTCGCCTTTCCATTCCACAAAGGCATCTACGACGCATTCCCACAGGCGCAATGCGTCATGCACCTGCACACCAAATACGCAACCGCGGTGGCGATGCAGGACCACGGTCTCATTCCCGGCAATCAATACGCGCTGTGGCTCGGGCCTGTCGGCTATCATGATTACGAGGGCTTGATTTCCACTGACGACGAAGGCCGGCGGCTGGCGAAGAATTTCGGCGGCAAGCAAATCGTCCTGCAGCGCGGCCACGGGTTCGTGCTGTGGGGGCATACCGTGCACGAGGCCTATATGTTGGCGTTCCTCGTCATCCGCGCCTGCGAAACGCAAGTTCGCTCGTCCGCCGGCGCGGTCAAGCCCTACGTGCCGCCGCAAGCGGTGCTCGACGCCACTATCGGCCAAGCCAAGATCATCACCGACGGCAACCAACCCTTCAATCAAATGACCTGGCGCGCGCTCCTGCGTAAGCTCGACCGCGACGCCCCCGATTACAAGACTTGAGCATTCCCGCCCGGCGGATGCCCCGCGCCGCGCGGCGGCTCGCCGCGTCGCGCCGGGAATGAGCATGGAGACAAAAATGTCCGTTATGGAGCGCAGCGTCACCGAGACGACGCTGCCGATCTATCACCGATCGATCGACTGGGATGCGCTGTACCGGCGCTATCCGGTGCCCGACGTGTTCGCCAAAACTCGGTGGAAATGGTCGGCAGACGAAATCCGCAATTTCCAGAATGAACAGTTTCTCGATCTGATGAAGACCGGATGGCGGAACGGCTTCTACAAGCGACGCTGGACCGCCGCCGGCCTCGAGCCGGGCGACATCAAAAGCATCGACGACATCGTCAAGCTGCCGACGTTCGATTCCGCCGACATCAAGAAGGACCAGGAGGAGAACCCACCGTTCGGCCTGATCAACGGCAATGTCGATGAGATACTCAAGACGCAGCCGCTGAAACTACAGACCTCCGGCGGCACCACCGGCAAGCCACGGCCGACGCTATATGCCCCCCTCGAATGGGAGCTCAACGGCCTCACTCATGCCCGCGTGCTGTATATTTGCGGCGTGCGGCCGGGCGACCGCGTGCAAATTCCGCACACCTGTTCGCTCGGCAACGCCGGCTGGTGCTGTTACAAGGCCTGCCACGATTATCTCGGAGCGCTACCGCTCACCACCGGCACCGGCGCGGTCACGGCGTCACGGCGCCAGATCGAAATCGCGCAGGAATGGGGCACCAATGTCTGGTACGTGCGCCCCGAATACGCCACCCAGCTCGCCAAGGTGGCGCGCGACGAGCTCAAATTCGACGTGCGCGATCTGAAAACCAAATTTCTCGGCTGCGGCCTCGGCCCTGACACCGAGAACACTTTCCGCAACCAGCTCGAAGAGTTATGGGGCTGCAAGGTCTATGACATGTATGGCACGCACGAGATGGGCATGGGCGCCTTCGAGTGCCAATACCAGAATGGGATGCATTTCCTCGAAGACTCGACCTTCTTCGAAATCGTCGGCATCGAGGACAACAAGCCGGTCCCGAACGGCGAGATCGGCAACATGGTGTGCACGATCCTGCATCGCCGTCAGCAGCCGATGATCCGCTTCAATCTGCGTGACCTAACCCGCATCGTTGCCACCGACACCTGCGAATGCGGGAGCTGCTTCCGCCGCATGCAGAAAATGCTGGGCCGCAGCGACACCATGGTGCGCATCCGCGGCGTGAGCATCTGGCCGCAGGCCTGTCTGCCGGCGATCAAGAGCGACAACCGCACCACCGGCGAGTGGCTGTGCATCGCCGAGCGCAACGTTCGTGACGGCGTCATTCGCGACGAGATGACAGTAAAGGTCGAGGTGCGCGACGACGCGACGGGCTGGGACGGCTTGAAGGAGCACATCGAGAAGCGCATGCATTCCGACCTTGGGCTGAAGCTCAATGTCGAGCTGGTGGCGGAGGACGCACTCATCGAATGGTCGAACCGCGGCCGCGAGGGCAAGCCCAAACGAATTCTCGACCAGCGCTACGACAAGAAGTGAATCCCGTGCGCTATTTCGACTGCCATTCGCATTTCTCCACTCGCGCCGGCTTGCATCATCGCACCGCTGAAGAGCTCGCCAATGCCGAGCGCATTTTCAAGCGTAAGCGCACGTTTCAAACCGAAGCGGAGATGGCTGACGCATTTCGGCAGCGCAACGTGCGCAGCATCCTCGATATCTACCGCACCTGGCGGATGACGGACGAAGACGAAATCGGCGCCTCCAACGATTACGCGACCGGTTTCGCTCGCGATAACCGGGACGCGGTCTACGGCAATTGGCTTGCCGCCAACCCGACCATGAAGGACTTTTGGCCGAAGGAATACGCGCGGCTTGCCGCGACCGATTGCGGTTTCCTCGGTTTCTGCCAGAGCCAGAATAGCTTGCGATTCCCGCCCAGCGATCCGATCTGGGACCCGTTCTACAAGCTGTCGATCGAGGCCGACGTGCCGGTGCTGTTGATGACCGGCCTCACCGGCATCGGCCAGGGCATGCCCGGCGGCATGGGCGTCGTGCTCGAGGATGGCCATCCGCGCCATGTCGATATCGTGGCGGCCCGATTTCCCGAACTAAAAATTCTCGCCGGCCGTCCGGCCTGGCCATGGCAGGACGACATGATCGCCATCCTCTTGCACAAATCAAACGTCCGCTACGAACTGCACGGCTGGTCGCCAAAATATTTTACGCCGGCTTTGAAAAAGGAGATCGGCGGTCGGCTGCAGGATCGCATTCTGTTCGGCTGGGACTGGCCGACGCTCACCCACGAGCGGCTGGTCGACGATTGGCGCTCGCTCGGCTATTCCGAAGAAGTCTATGAGAAAGTGTTCTATCGCAACGCCGAGGCGTTTTTCCCCGGCGCGACGCCGAAATAATGATGAGTGGATCCATGCAAGAGGCAAGCGCGCTCGCGGCCAAGCTCCGTCAGATGGCCGCGATCGACACAGTAACGCCCGCCGCCCTTGCGGCTTTGGTGGTCGACGTCTTCACGTATTGCGGCGTGCCGCGTGCGGATGCCGAAATCGGCGCCGAAGTCTCACTTTGGGCGCAGACCCACGGCTCGGATTCGCACGGCGTCGTGCATCTGCCGCTTTACACGCGCGGGCTCCTCGACGGCACCATCAAGAGCAATCCGGCAATCGCGACCACGCAGACTCTACCCTGCTCCGCCGTGATGGACGCCGATCATGCGCTGGGCCTGGTGGCGAGCCGACGCGCCACGGATTTGGCGATCGAGATCGCCAAGACACACGGCGTCGGCGCAGTCACGGTACGCAACTCAAGTCATTTTGGCGCCGCCGGCTATTATGTCGACCACGCCGCGGCCCAAGGCTTGATCGGCTTGGCATTCACCAACGCCAGCCCGGCCATCGCGCCGACCGGCGGCACCGAAGGCCTGTTCGGCACCAATCCGATCGGCGTCGGCTTTCCGCTGCACAATGCCGAACCCATCATTGCCGACATGGCGACAGCGATGGTGGCGCGCTCGCGCATCCGCCATTTGCTGGCGGCCGGGCAAAAGAGCATTCCGGAAGGCTGGGCGCTCGATCCGCAGGGCCGGCCGACCACCGACCCCGGCGAAGCGGTGCAAGGCTCGGTGCTGCCGATCGGCGGACCGAAGGGTTATGCGCTGTCGCTGATGGTCGAAGTCCTGTGCAGCGCACTCTCCGATGGCGAACCGGGCTTCCAGGTCACTTACGAAAACGTGGTGAAGCGGTCGAGCAACATCTGCCACTTCTTCCTTGTGCTCAACCCGCAAGGCTTTGCCGGCACCCAAGCCTATGACGCGCGCATGGCGCATATCGCCGACATGGTCGGCAAAGCGAAACCGATGGCTGGCGCCGAGCCGCCGCGGCTGCCCGGCGCCCGCGGCCATGCCGTCAAGCGCAAGACCGCGGCCGAGGGCATCGCCATGTTCGATAACCTGCGCGCAGCGCTCAAGAACGTCGCCGGGATGATCGAGGCCCCGTGACGCCTATTCCGCGGTCAGCGGAACAACAGATGCTCGATGGTCAGCGAGATCGCCGGCACATAGGTGACGATCTGCAGCGCGATGATCGCCAGGATCACGAACGGCACCAAGCCTTTATAGAGCGTCTCCGACGGCGTCTTGAACAGCGCCTGAATGACGAAAATGTTCAATCCGAACGGCGGATGGAACGTGCCGATCGTCAAATTCATCACCACGATGACGCCGAAATGGATCGGGTCGACGCCAAGCGAGGCGGCTACCGGCGCCAGCAGCGGCGCCAGCATGATCAAACCCGAGGCCGGATCGAGAAAGCAGCCGATGAACAGCAGGAACAGGTTGATGACCAGCAGCACGATCCAGCGCTCGGAGTGCATGCTGGTAATCACGGTGACCAACGCCTGCGCGATGCCGCTGATCGTCAACAGCCACGAATACAAGCCGGCCACCGCGACGATGATGAAAATCAGGCCGGTAAGATACATCGAACGCGCCGCGGTTTCGAATATGTCGGCGAGCGTGACCTCACGATAGATGAAATAGCTGACGACGATGGCGTAGACGCTGGCAACGCCGGCGGCTTCCGTCGGCGAGAACACGCCGGAGTAGATGCCGCCGATGATCACGACAATGGCGCCCAGCGCCCAGAAGCCGTCCCGCGTCGAATACACCAGTTCCTTGACTGAAAATCGCCCGGTGTCCGGGATGCCGGCCTTAAATGAGTAACAATAGATGTAGGCGCCGAAGAAGCTCGCGAGCAGAATGCACGGGCCGATCCCGGCGGTCCAAAGCTGGACAATCGAGGTATCCGAGGCGATGCCGTAGATGATCATCGCTATCGACGGCGGAATCAAATTGTCGAGCGCGCCTTCGGATGTAATTAACGCCGCCGCAAAACCCTCGCTGTAGCCCACCTCGCGCATTTTCGGATAGGTCAGCGTGCCGATCGCGGCGGTTGCCGCCGTGGTCACGCCCGACGTCGCGCCGAACAAGGCGGCAAAGCCGAGCGAGGTGAAAGGGACGCTGGCGCGAAAGCCGCCGATCAGCGAGCCGACGAAGCGCAACAGCCGCACCGAAATGCCGCCGCGCGACATCAGGCTGCCGGCAAAAACGAAGAACGGCACGGCCAGCAGCGCATATTTGTTCAGGCTGTTGAAGATATCCTGCGCGACCACGGTCATCGGAATATCGTAGAAGCCGAGCAAGACCACGAGCGAAGTGATTAACAGCAGCAGAAAAATCGGAAAGCCGAGCAACAGCAGCGCGAACGGCAGGATCGCCATCACCCAATACATAGCCGCGCTCCGCTCAATCGAATTTGCCGGAGATATACGACGGCAGCCGCACGATCGCCGCCGCGGCCATGAAGCCGAAGCCAAACAGCAACGCCGAGTGCGGGATGAACAGAGGAATATCGGTGCCCGCCGTGACGCCGTGGGTCAGGTAGTGCAGCTTAACCACCGCCCATGACTGCATTGCCGTGTAGATGGCGCAGACAATCAGCGCCAGCGCGATGGCGATCCGGATGATGAGCTGAAGGCCGGCCGGCATCCGGGAATAGAGCAGATCCATGTTCAGGTGCGCGCCGCGATAGGTGATGCTGCCGACCACCAGGAACACAATCCAAATAATCGTGAAGGTCAGCGCTTCTTCGGCCCAGAACACCGGCATGCCGAACACGTAGCGGCCGATGACGTTGACGATATTCAACACCACGGCGATCAAAAACAACGTACCGGACAAAACGTGCGGAATTCTAACGAAAATGAGCTCTTCGATCTGCCGTCGCTGCGACAGCGGCTTCGCGTCCGACATTTGATCACCCTCGCCGCCGGTGCGCGCGAACCGTCATCCCGTTACGCGACGGCGCCGCTCGCTCGACCGGCTTGAACCGAACGTGCCGCGGTTGCGGCAACGCTCCAGCCCGCTTTGCATCGCAAGCTTATTGGTACTTCGCCGCCAGCGCCTCGGTCTTGTCGTAAAAGGCCTTGAGCACCGGATCGTCCTTGGTCACCTCGGCGCCGATCGGCCTCAACCGCTTCTCCAGCTCCGCCTGCTCGGCTGACGACAGATGCACGATCTCGCCGCCGCGGCTCAACCACACCTGGCGTAGTTGCGCGACCTCGTCGATCGCGGTCTGGCGCGCCCAAGGCTGGAGCTTGCGCGCCTCATCGACGACGATCTTGCTGAGATCCGGCGGCAGCTTGTCGAGCCATGGCTTGCTCATCGCGCCATAGGAAACCAGCAGCGTGTCGTGGGTCTCAAGCAGGACTTTGCCGACATTTTGCAGGTTGAAATTGGTGAAGATCGACATGCCGCTCATGGTACCGTCGATCACGCCGTTCTGCAGCGACGTGATCATTTCCGGCAAGCCCATCGGCACCGCGGTGGCGCCGAGCGCCGCCATCCGCGCCCGCTCGGCCGGCGTTGCATTGACCCGCAGCTTCATGCCCTTGAAATCTTCCAGCGTCCGCAGCGGCTTCTTGACACCGAAGTAGAGCGACTCCGCCGCCACCGCGAGGTTGACGCCAACCAGGCCTTTACTCTCGGCCATCTTGAGCACGTAGGCATTGTAGTCAGGATCGGCGAGAACCTTGTTGGCCTGCTCGGTGCTCTTGAACAGGAACGGGATGCTGAAAACGCCAAAGCGCGGATCGACCCCGGTAAAGAAGTCGGCGGGATTCTCGTAGGCTTCGATGGTGCCGAGCTGCAGTCCCTCGATCAGCGCCGACGGGCTGCCGAGCTGGCCGCCTGGAAAGACCTGCACTTCGACGCGACCATTAGTCGCTTGCGGCAGCACCTCGGCGAGCTTGTGGCCGAACTTCTCCTGCATGTCGCCGCGCGTCACGACCGCCCATTTCAGCACGTATTGCGCCGCTGAAACGGCCTTTGGCACGACCGCAAATGCAAGCGGCAGCCCCAGCGCAAACGGCAACAGAGCAAGCAGAACGCGATGTCGCATGTTAGCCTCCCCAATCGCGGTGATTTTCCGCGCTCGTTTCTTTTTATGCTCGCCGCCTGCGCAAATGGACGGTGGCGTTGACGGCGACACAGTATCTCAGCACAAAACGCTGTCAATTATAGTGCAACAAGAGTGCAAGCCGCTCATCATAACCGCGCGTTGTACTGATCAGGGAGTACGTCATGAATATCGGAATCGTCGGATTGGGCCGAATGGGCAGCGCGATATCGCAGCGCTTGCGCCAGCAAGACTTCGACGTCGTGGGTTGGGATCACAACGCCGACGTTAATCGTACGCTTGCTGCGGGCGGATTACAGATCGCCGCCAATCCGCGCGAGATCGCCGCCCGGGCCGAGATCGTGATTTCCATCATCACCGAAGATCACGGCGTGCGCCGCATCTTCAACGGCCCCGACGGCTTTCTTGCCGGCGACGTCAAAGGCAAGTTGTTCGTCGAGATGAGCACGCTGCAACCGATGACCGGCCGCGAATTGGCGCCGCTCGTCGATGCCAAGGGCGCGCGGCTCATCGAATCTCCGGTGCTCGGCACCATCCCGCAGGTGCGTGACGGCAAACTGTTCGCCATGGTGGGCGGTCGCCCCGAAGATCTCGAACAGGCGCGCCCGGTGCTTGAAAAAATGACGCGTCGTATCGTGCATATGGGACCGAACGGCGCCGGCTACGCGATGAAGCTCGCGGTCAATCTCGGTCTCGGCGCCTATATCCAGGCGGTTTCGGAATCGCTGGCGCTTGGCCTAAAGCAAGGCCTCACGCTCGATCAGATGCTCGATGTGTTGCAAGAGGCGCCCTATGCCAGCGGTTGGCTTAAGAGCAAGATCGACGTGCTCAAGGGTGCGCCCGCCGAGATGACGCTCGACATCCGCACCCTGCGCAAGGATTTGATGTCGGCGGTGGCGACCGGCGCGCTCACCGGCGTGCCGATGCCGCTGTCGGCGGCGACACTGGTTTCGCTGTCGGCGGCGGTCGCCGACGACTACGGCAGCGGCGACCTTGCCGAACTGCCGAAATTCCTGCGTGAGGCGATGCTGCAGAATTTCACGTAGGCCACCCATTCCTGCATGCCATGCCTGGAGCTCTCCCAGGTTTGCTCATTTTAGTGCATCATCTCAGTAGCCTAGCTCGGCTCCGTCTGCGATGATGGCCTGTGGGGCCAACGCCCACCGGCGTATAATCTCGCCGTAAAAAATCAAGGGAGGGACGATCATGACCGTCAATCGGGGATCCGCCGGTAAGGGGGCCGTCAAAGTAGACAAGCAACGCCGCAGGCTTCTTCAGCTCGCTGCGGCCGGCGGCGCCGGGCTCATCACGTCGCCATGGACGTTTCAATCCTCGCGCGCGGCGCCCAAGACCATCAAGATCGGGCAGATCACGCCCGAAACCGGCCCGATTGCCGCCTTCGGCGAACCCTCGAAGTGGGTCGCCGACGAGGTGAGCAAGTTTTTGGGCGACGGTATCGTCGTCGCTGGCGAGAAGCATCGCGTCGAAATCCTCAACCGCGACAGCCAATCGAATCCGAACCGGGCCTCAGAAGTGGCGGCGCAACTCATCAATAACGACCGGGTCGACATCATGATCGCCTCGTCGACGGGCGATACGACCAATCCGGTCGCCGATCAGTGCGAGCTCGCGGGCGTGCCTTGCATCACGTCGGACGATCCATGGCAATCATGGTTCTTTGGCCGCAAGGGCGATCCCAAGAAGGGGTTCGAGTGGACCTATCACTTCTTCTGGGGCTTCGACATGGTCGCCAACATGTTCGCCGAGATGTGGCTGACGCTACCGACCAACAAGGTTGCCGGCGTGATGCTCACCAACGATCCCGACGGCATCGCCGCCAGCAATCCCGAGCACGGGCTGCCGGCGACCATCAAGAGCCATGGTTTCGACGTGCACTACCTCGGCCTCTATCCGCCGCTGTCCGACGACTTCTCCGCGCAGATCGGCCAATTGAAGAGCATGAAGGCGGACATCGCCTGCGGTATTTTCAACCCACCGCAATTCGCGATTTTCTGGACGCAATGCGCGCAGCAAGGCTTCCAGCCGAAGATCGTGACGCCGCCCAAGGCGCTGTTGTTCCCGACCGCGGTCGAGGCGCTGGGCGATCGCGGCGCCGGCATGTCGACGGAAGTCTGGTGGTCGCATCACCATCCGTTCAAGTCCGGCCTGACCGGCCAGACGGCGCAGCAATACTGCGACGCCTATGAGAAGGCGAGCGGCAAGCAGTGGACGCAACCGCTCGGCTTCAAGCACGCCAACCTCGAAGTCGCCATCGACGTGCTCAAGCGCAGCAAGAAGCTCAACGCCGAATCGATCCGCGACGCCATTGCCCAGACCGACTATCAGTCGATCGTCGGTCCCATCACCTGGAAGGGCGGTCCGACCAATCCGGTGCCGAACGTCTGCACGACGCCGATCGTCGGCGGCCAGTGGGAAAAGGGCACGAAGTGGAAATACGATCTCAACATCGTGTTCAACGGTAGCGCACCGCAAATTCCGGTCGACCGGCCGTTTTCTGCGATTTCCTATTCCTGACGGGGTCAAGGGCGAAGTAAAAGTCTCACTAAAAACGAAGAACGACCGCCGCACCAGAACGGCGGCGGTCGCAACTAAAAGTCATTCATGGCAGCCCTTCTCCAGCTCCAGGCGGTGTCGAAGCATTACGGCGCGCTCAAAGCCGTCGACAACGTCAATGTGGCCGTCGCTGCCGGCGAAGCCTTGGCCGTGATCGGGCCCAATGGCGCCGGCAAAACCACCTTGTTCAATTTGATCACTGGGGATGCGCTGCCGACCAACGGACGTATCGAGTTCGGCGGATCTGACGTAACAGCAATGCCGCCGCACGCGCGCTCGCGCCTGGGCATCGGCCGATCCTATCAAATTCCCCATCCGTTCGCGAATATGAGCGTATTCGAGAATCTTCTGGTCGGCGCCATTTTCGGCGGCGGCGCCGGTGAACGGGAAAGCTACAAGCGTTGCAGTGAAGTACTCAAAGTCACCGGACTTTACGATAAGGCCAACATGCCGGCGCGGACGCTGACGCTGTTGCAGCGCAAGCGGCTGGAGATGGCCCGGGCGCTCGCCATGCAACCCAAATTGTTGCTGCTCGATGAGATCGCCGGCGGACTGACCGAGTACGAGTGCGGCGAACTGGTCAAGACCATCAAGGAAATCCACGGCCGCGGCATCACGATCGTCTGGATCGAGCATATCGTGCATGCGCTGGTTTCGGTGGCGAGCCGGCTGATCGTGATGGATTTCGGTCAGGTGCTGGCCGAGGGCGATCCGCACAAGGTGATGGCGGAGCCGCGCGTGCGCGAAGTCTATATGGGTATACCGGTGTCATGACGCTGCTGCGCACGCAGAATCTTTCCGCCTTCTATGGCGACTTTCAGGCGCTGTTCGGCATCGACGTCACCATCGAGCAAGGCGAGACGGTGGCCATCATCGGCGCCAATGGCGCCGGCAAGACCACGCTGTTGCGGGCAATTGCCGGCGCGCTGACCACCGCGCCGGAGACGGTGCTGTTCGACGGCGAGCCGATCGGGGACAAGACTCCGCATGAAATCGTGCGGTTGGGCATCGCCATGGTGCCGGAAGGACGGCGGCTGTTCCCGAGCCTTTCGGTGGAGGAGAACCTGCTGCTCGGCACCCACAGCAACCGCGCTGGGCCGTGGAATCTCAGACGCGTGTACGAGTTGTTTCCTCGACTTAATGAGTTACGTCATCTGCCGGCGACGTCTCTGTCGGGTGGGCAACAGCAAATGGCCGCGGTGGGGCGCGCTCTGATGTCCAATCCGCGGCTGTTGCTCTGTGACGAGCTGTCATTGGGTCTGGCGCCAGTCGTCATCCGTGACATCTACCACTGCCTTGGCGCCATCACGGCCGAAGGCATCACGGTCGTGCTGGTCGAACAGGACATCAATCGTGCGCTCGATGCCTCGACACGCTTCTACTGCCTTCAGGAAGGTCGCCTCGCGCTGAGCGCGCCGACCAAAAATTTCGACCGCGCCGCGCTGACCGCGGCCTATTTCGGCCTATAGGGACGAACCGCCGTGATGCAATGGCTCAACATCCTTATCCAGGGCAGCCTGCTCGGCGGTATCTACGCGCTGTTCGCCATCGGCCTGTCGATGTCGTTCGGCATTATGCGGCTCGTCAACATCGCCCATGGCGACTTCATCGTGCTGTCGGGCTACGTCGCGCTGGTCGTCACCCAGAGTACCGGCCTCGACCCATTCTCAAGCCTCGCGATCGTCGTTCCGGTTATGTTTGTGCTGGGCTACGCGCTGCAGCGCGGCCTGTTGAATCAGACGCTCAGCGGTGGACTGTTGCCGCCGCTCCTCGTCACCTTCGGCATTTCGATCATCATCCAGAACGGGCTGCTGCAAGCCTTTGGCGCCTACGACCACCGGCTCCAGGAAGGCGCGATCGAGACCGCGAGCCTGCATTTGCCCGGCGGTATCGACATCGGCGTGTATCCGCTCCTGGTGTTCGCGATTGCGATCTTCGCCATCGCCAGCCTGCAGTTCTTGTTCTACCGCACCGGCCTCGGCCGCGCCTTTCGCGCGGTCTCCGACGATGCCGACACTGCCGAGTTGATGGGCATCGACAATCGCAAGCTCTATGCGCTGGCGCTTGGCATCGCCATGATATTCACCGCGATCGCCGGCGTGCTGTTTGGCATCCGCACCATCTTCGATCCGGCCGTCG
Organism: uncultured Alphaproteobacteria bacterium; assembly: GCA_963731805.1. Classification (GTDB taxonomy): domain Bacteria; phylum Pseudomonadota; class Alphaproteobacteria; order Rhizobiales; family Xanthobacteraceae; genus BOG-931. The sequence goes on along the minus strand of CAVSWY010000009.1, from coordinate 61,106 downwards.
GACCGATCCGGCTCATTCTCGCCTTCGAGGCCGTGATCATCGGCGGCCTGGGCAGCATGTGGGGTACGCTGATCGGCGGCATGGTGCTGGGCATCGCCCAATCCGTCGGCGCCGCGCTCGATCCGACGTGGCAAATCCTCGCCGGGCACTTGGCGTTTCTGGCCATTCTGATCCTCCGCCCCAACGGGCTGTTTCCGCGCACGAGGGACTGACATGGCCGATCATGCGTCGGGTGACATCGCCGGTCGGCCGGCCGATTTGGCGCCCGTTCAGGTCGAGCGCGCCACCAAGGCGAGCCGCATCTTCGCGGTTTTAGCCGCGGTCGTGTTGGCGGCGCTGATCTCGTTGCCATGGTGGAGCGATGCCGGCTGGATGCGGCTCATTGCCGAGATGGCCTACTATGTGGCGCTGGCCCAGCTGTGGAACCTGCTCGCCGGCTATGCCGGCTTGGTGTCGGTCGGCCAACAGGCCTATGTCGGCCTCGGCGGCTACATGCTGTTCTATTTGACCGGCGTCTGGAACATGAACGTCTACCTCGCTTTGCTGCTCGCCGGTCCGTTCGCGGGATTGGTGTCGATCCCCGTCTCTTTCGCGGTGTTTCGGTTGCGCGGCGCATACTTCGCCATCGGCACCTGGGTGGTGTCCGAAGTCTTTTCCCTCTTCGCCAGTCTGATCCTGGTGCTCGGCGCCGGCTCCGGCATGTCGCTGACCGTTCCCATCCTGCGCGAAATCTCTCCCGACCGCGACGTGCGCGATACAATGCTGTATCTGATGACCCTGGCGATGTCGCTTTTCATGTTCGCCATCGTCTATCTGCTGTTACGTTCGCGACATGGCCTGGCATTGACGGCGATTCGCGATTCCGAGCCGGCTTCCGCAAGTCTTGGTGTCAATACATTCCGCACCAAATTTATTATCTACGTAGCGACCGCCGCCTGTACCGGTCTGATTGGCGGCTTGATCTTCCTGCAAAAGCTGCGGATCTCGCCCGAGGCCGGCTTTTCCATCAACGACTGGACCGTCGTGGTCATTTTCATGGTCGTGATCGGCGGCGTCGGCACATTGGAAGGACCGTTCATCGGCATGCTGGTTTATATCGTCTTGCGCGAGGTGTTGGCCGATTACGGAACCTACTATTTGATCCTGCTGGGCGTTCTTGCCATCGTCATTATGTTGAAGGCGCCGATGGGGATTTGGGGTTGGGTCATCCACCGCTACGACTTACAATTATTCCCGGTCGGCCGGCGGCTGAAGCTCGAGCCGACGGACGATGCGTCCAGGCAATAGGAGCACGATATGCCGCCCACCCCGTCGCCCGCGCAAAATGTAACCGCGCAACAGATCGTCGAACGGGCCCAGGCGCTGGCGCCTCGCTTCGCCGCGCGCGCCCAGGCGGCTGAAGACGCGCGGCGAATCCCGCCGGAATTTGTCGAGGAGATGCTGGACGCCGGTTTCGCCCGCATCCTGCTGCCCCGAGAGATCGGCGGTTACGGCCTGGGTTTCGACACCTGGTACGAGGTGACGCGGGAGCTCAGCAAGACCGATGCATCGCACGGCTGGTGCGCCGGCCTGATCATTCACCACGCGCATCTGATCGCGCAATATCCGCAAGCGGGCCAAAAATCGGTGTGGGCCGAAAGCCTCGATGTGCCGATTGCGGCTTCGTTTGCGCCGAGCGTGAAAGCCGTGGCGGAAAACGGCGGCTATCGGATCTCGAGCGGCGGCTCGCCCTTTGCCAGCGGCGTCGATCATTGCTCCTGGGTCATGCTCGGCGGCATGACGCAAGACGGACCGGCCCGGGAATGGAAATTTTTTCTGGTGCCGCCCGGCGAATACACCATCCGCGACACTTGGTTCACCGCCGGCATGCGCGGCACCGGCAGCAAAACCATCGTCGTCGCCGATGCGTTCGTGCCGGAGAGCCGCGTGTTGCGGCTCACCGATTTGCGCGACGGCAAGACTCCGGGCGGCGGCGCCCACGGCGGCGTCATCTTTCGCACGCCGTTTTTCTATTACGCACCAATTTCATTCGCGACGCCGATGCTCGGCGCTGCGCAGGGCGCCTATGAAATGTTTCGCGAATTGACCAAGACGCGGAAGACGCAGGACGGCCGGCCGCTTGCCGAACAGGCTTCGGTCCAGGTGCGGATGGCGCGGGCGGCGGCCGACATCGACGCAGCCGAACTGTTATTGCGCCGCGCCGTGCAGGTCACCGACGCCCCGGAGGCCTATTCGCCGGAGCGCCTGGCACGCTCGGTGCGCGATTTCGCCCGCATATCCGAATTGACGGTCGCCGCGGTCGATACGCTTGTCGCGTTGAGCGGCACGGCGGGCTTCGCCTCCTCGCATCCGCTGCAGCGGGCGTGGCGCGACATTCATTTCATGTCCATGCATATCAGCCTGAACACTGAAACCAATTTCACCCATTACGGCCGCATGGAGCTCGGCCTCGGCCGCGACGCCAGCCGGCCGTATTTCTAAGTTTGCTATCGAAGGCCCGCCTGCACCACTAGCGGATAGACACGATCCTTGAACCAGTGTTGATCTTCGATGTAGCGCGGCCAGTTCAATAGCGTGCCGTCGAGACCCATTTTCGACATCCGAACAAGCCCATCCACGATCTGCTCCGGCGTTCCGATCAGCGGATAGCCGCCCCAGCCGGCGATGAAATGCTTCTTCATTTCGGCAAGCACGTCCGATGGCAGCGTCTTGGCATTGGCGATCATGGTATCGACCAAGTTGGTGACCGCCTCCCAGTCACCCCTCTCCTGAACGTAATTGCGGAAATAGTCCTTGGCTTCTTTCTCGGTTTCGCCCTGGACGACATAGGCATAGCTCCAGACCTGAATCTCGCGGCCATATTCCTTGCGTGCGAGCTCGCGGTAGGAATCGACCTTGGCTTTGCAATCGTCGAAGTCGTGCGAGCCGAACACCACATAGACCATGTCGCAATATTTGGCGGCGAAGTGCTGGCCCTTCTCGGAACCGCCGGCGTTCATCACGGCGGGAAACGGCCGCTGGATCGGCTTCGGCTCCAGATAGCCTTTCTTGATGTTGTAGAAGCGGCCTTCGAAATCGAACGGCTCGTCCCGCGTCCACAGCTCCTTCATGATATGCAGCCATTCGGCGGCGCAATCGTAACGGTCGTTGTGCTCCAAGAGCGGCGAGCCGAACATTTCGATCTCCGGCCGGTTCCAGCCGGTGACGATATTGAGCGCGAAGCGGCCGCCGGTGACATGATCGATGGTTGTAGCCTGCTTCGCAGCCATCACAGGGTGAATGGTCGGCACATGCGAAGTGGCGAAGATGCCGGAATACTGCGTCGAGGCGCCGATGGCCGAGGCCCAGGAAAAGCACTCGAAGCCAGGTCCGTTGAAATTTGTCACGCCGCCAAAACCGTGCCAGCGCCCGATCGGGACCAGCGCCTCGAATTCCATGGCTTCCGACGTCTTGGCCAATTCCAGCGTGTTCGGCCAATTGATCTCAAGCACCCCATCAATGGTCGAGATCGCGCAGCCGCGGTCGAGGTTAGTGCCGAAGGTGCCGAGCTTGAGCTTGCGGTCATTGAAGACCGGGTTGGTCAGGCGCCGGTCCTGCCGCGCGCTCACAATTGCATCCATGGCATTCCTCCCGGACAGGGCTGCAAGCTTAGCCACGTCAAGGTGGCGGTGGCAATCGCCGCGCTGTCGTGCAAGAAATATTGTCAGCGCAATGGGAGCCGGGCATGTCGATCTTTGCCGTGAACTATCTGTGTCGCGAGGTTTTGCGCGATCATGCCTTCCGGGCCGCCATGAAAGCCGACCCGGCCAAGGCACTGGCGCCGCTCGATCTGACCGACGACGAGCGGCACGCGCTGATTGCCGGCGATGTCGGGACGCTGTTTCGCATGGGCGTCAACGGCTTTCTGATGGGCTATCTGGCGCGTTTCGAAGTCTGCGGGCTGAACGTGCAGACCTATAACGAGCGCATGCGCGCGGTGAAGGTCGACGAGATCGGCCAGCCCGTGGCGTAAAGCGGCGGCGGCTAACGGGAGGATAGACATGGCACAGATTGTTGCCGGGTTCGGCGTGCCGCACACGCCGATATTTCCGCATTTCGTCAAGCGCGACGGACCCGATTGCGAAATCGCGAAATTGTTCGGCGCGCAGAAGGAACAGCTCGCCGCGACGCGGCCCGATCTCATTGTGATGTTCGACACCGATCATCTCAATACGTTTTTCCTCAACGATCTGCCGATTTTCGCGGTCGGCATCGACAAGACTTTCAAGGCACCGAACGACGAACCGCGCGACGTGCCAAATTACACTGTGCAGTCCCTGCCCGGCCTCGCGGCGCATATTCGCGCCGCCGCGATCGGTGCTGGCTACGACGTCGGCATGACGCAGAATTTCTCGGTCGATCACTCGATCACGGTACCATTGCATTTCCTAACACCCGACATGCAAGTTCCGGTCATCCCGTTCTTCGTCAGCGGTCATTTGCCGCCATTGCCGTCGGCGCGGCGCTGCCACGACCTCGGCAAGGCAGTGGCGAGGGCCATCGAAGCATGGCCCGATCCGCTGCGTGTGGTGGTCATGGGCTCCGGCAGCTTCTCGCTCGAAGTCGGCGGCCCGCGTATGGCGCCCGGCCGCTCCGATGGCGTTCCCGACCCGGACTGGGCGGTGCGCATCATCAAGTCGCTCGAGGAGCAGAAAATCGACCGGCTGATCGCCGAGGCGACCGAGCATCAGATGCTCAAGGCCGGCAATGTCGGCGGCGAATTGCTGAACTGGATCGCGATGCTTGGAGCCATCGGCGACCGCAAGCCCACATACGTCGCGCCGCAGATGCAGAACGGCCACGCCTACGGCGTGTGGCGCTGGAATTAGACGGTTTCGGCGATGGTCGGCACGCTGTCCGGCGATGAAGTCTCGCCGCCATCGCGCACAACACTTCCTCTCGTCTACCAGGTGGCGCGGCAACAGACGTAGCGCCGAATTCTTCTTCGTTGCGTGAGGCCGTGTTCGTCCTCGTCGCCTCTGTCGTTGCCTTCTTAGTCGTCGCGCGGCAGTCGTCGCTCCGCCTAGCGTTCGTTATCGCCGTTGCTCTATGCGTCGCCGATCTTCTCTGCCCTACCCCGCCGTTCTAGTCGCCGCCCCTTCCAAGCATCCGGCGCATTGGCTGTTCTAGCTTCGTCCGTCTCTCCCTTCTTTTCCTTGTATTCGTCGCCCTTTGTGCTCCTTCAGTCGTCTCTGCTGAGCCCGAGCGCTATCTTGCAGTCGAGCTGATCGTCGCGCCTCGTTTGTGTCGTACGTTGTTGCCTTGCTTATCGTCGTAGTCTCCCCCGTTTCTTTGAGTGTCTCGTCTTCTTGTCTTTCTTCTTTCTTTATCTTACCATCTACGTGACCTAATCACGGCTCGTTCACTGATGCTCTGCTCGTGCTAGCCGGCGCGATGGCGGCCTCGGGCGTTATTGCATTCCTCATCCGGCCGGCCCGCGGTGCCGATATAGAGCAAGCCCAGCACCAGGACGCGCCAATTGAGCAGCGCTGCGCCGAGCGAAAATTTCTGCCGCGTCTCAGCGTGAATTTTCTCGTCTTCCTGGGCAAGCGTGCGCTGCAGCCATTGCCGCTCGTTGTCGGAAAGCCATTGCGCCTTTACCGGCGTGGGGGTGAGATAGAAATAGGTGACGACGGCGAGCAGCACCGCGGGAAGCCCCTCGGCAATGAACAACCACTGCCAGCCCCTAAAACCAAGAACGCCGTCGAGCTGCAGCAGCAACCCCGCGAGCGGTCCGCCAACGATGCCGGCAAATGGCGTCGCTAAAATCCAATAGGCGGTCAGGCGTGCCCGGTGCCGCAATGGCACCCATAGCAAGATATAGAGCGTCATGCCGGGAATGAATCCGGCTTCCGCCACGCCGAGGAGAAACCGCATGACATAGAGGCCGGTCGCTCCGCTGACGAAGGCCATGCCGATCACCACCACGCCCCAGGTGAGCATGATGCGCGCGAGCCAAATGTTTGCGCCGATCCGATGCAGGAGAACGTTGCTCGGTACTTCAAACAGAACATAGCCGAGAAAAAAGATGCCGGCGGCCAGGCCGAAGACCGCCGGGTCGATGCCGAGGTCCTTGTTCATGGTCAGCGCCGCGAAACCGATATTCACGCGGTCGATGAAGTTGACCATTGTCAAAATGATCATGAACGGAAACAACCGCCGTGTCACCTTGCCGACGACTACGGATTCGATGTCACCCGTCGTAGCGCTCGCCACTTGCATTGGAGTTTCCCCTTCCCAATCGTCATTATTTTTTGTTTTTTAAATGTTGTCGACCAACCGCGCGAAAAGGCGATCGCGCAAAAAATTGCGTCGAGGTTGCAAGAGCCTAGCAACATTGATCCGGCAGTCAATGTTCGGCGAACAGAACATCGGATATGCTGGGTTGAGCGATAGACCGAATTCTACCGGCCCGAACTTTTCCGCCGGCACGTTATCCGAGCGTTGCCATCGGCAATTTCAGGCTGGTGCCGATGGCCTGGAGCCGGCGCATCATCATATCGCCGATGCGTGCGGAGGTGTATTGCGCCATGCGGCGCTTGGCCTCTTCGCGCATCGGCGCGAGCTCGTCCCAAAACCAGCGCGCTCGCAACATGAGCTTACTGAGATCGTCTTCGTCCACATAAGTCCATTGCGGCGCCGTTGCCGACGGATCAAAGACGAGGCGCTCACGGCTCTCGGGCAGCCGGATCGTCTCAACACTGTGGCGGGCCAGCAACGCACTCTCGGTGTCCATATAATCCATATTGCCGCTGTAGCCGGTCGCTATGACCAGATTCCCCAGCGCCATGGCGTCCGACATGCAAAGCCCCCAGCCTTCGCCGGAATGCGGGCTCACATAGCAATGCCCGATGCGGTGCAGGGCAGCGATGTCATCATCGCTGAAATAATCCATTGGGTTGATGATGCCGGCCACCGAACGCATCTCGTCCGACAGAGGCAGCGTCGATTTCACGACGTAGCGAACATCCGGGGCTGCGATCTTGGTAAAGGCGCGAATGCCAGCCTCGATATTCTTGCGCTCTTCCCGCTGGGCGATCGTATAGAAGATATAGGTGTCGGCGGACAGACCACGCCGCGCTCGCAGCCGCTCCGCGGCCGCATCATCGGCTTCGATCGGCGAGACAATATGCGGAATCACCGTGACCGGTCGCTGAGCGGCCGCTAGTGCCGTTCGGCAATATGTCGAAGAGGTCCATATCTCATCGACATAGCCAAGCGACCGAAGCCGATCGGGCGCCATGACACTCGTCTCGCATACAGCGTAAGCAATCACATAGCGCTGCCGCAGGATCGGCCAAGTCTGATAGTAATGCGGCAACGTCGCCGGTTCATCGTGAATGATGACGATATCGGCGTCGGTCAAATCTTCAACCAGAAGCGCGCCTCGTGCCTTCAGGGCGTCGATGTAGTCCAATCCGGCGCGACGATGGCTTTGATAGTCTGTTGTGATGTAACGAATCTTCACTGGCGCTTTTACGATCAAAACATCGGATAGGCCGGATTGAGCGGCAGCCCGAATTCGGCGCGGCCGAAATTTTCTGCCGGCACGTCCCAGTTCATCACCACGTGGGAGGAAATGGCGTGGGCGTCGCGCCAGCAGCGCTGTATCGGATTGTTGTCCATCAAGCCGCTCGAGCCAGAGATCTTGATCAGATCGTCCAGCGCCTCGCGCAAGCTTCGCACCGCATAGGTGAAATCCCGCCGCAGCAGCGTGCGGCTCGCAAGTGACATGCCGGCGTAATCGGCGCGCGCGGTGGCGAAGGCGCGCCGTGCCAAGAGCTCGGCGGCGTCGATCTGCGCTGCGATTTCGGCGATGCGAATCTGCACCGGTACGTGCTGGGCGATGCCGAGCTGCGTATAGGTGAGGTAGCGCTGCCGCGTCCACTGCACGAATTCGGCATAGCCGCCGCGCGCGACGCCGAGTACGGGACCGAGCAGCGCATAGCTGTGCACCGCGATGAACGGCACGCGGTAGATCGGATTGGTGTTGACCTTCGATCCCGGCGAAGCGCCTTCGCGCAGCACCGAGAAGGAAACGCTGCGATGCTCGGGCACGAATACATTGTCGAGCACGACTGTGTTGGAGCCGCTGGCGCGGAGGCCCGCGCAATACCAAGTGTCGTCCTGTTTCAGCTCCGGGACCGGCACGAGGTAAAGCCGCATGTCGGGGTGATCCTCGCCCGGACGCTGCACCAAGCCGCCGATCATGATCCACTGCGAATGGCGCAGGCCCGAGCACCACGACCAGCGGCCGTCGAGGCGGTAGCCACCGGACGCCAGGCTTACCTTTCCGGTGGGCGCCGCCGAGGTGGCGATGCAGGCGGCGCTGTTGTGGCTCCAGACATCATGCTGCGCCTCTTCCGGGAACAGCGCAAGCATGCAGGCATGGTCGGCCAGGTAATTCAGGCACCACGCCGACGAGCCGCAAGTGGATTTTCCAAGTTCAACGGCGATATCAAACGCCACTTCGTGGTCGTGCTCGTAACCGCCCCAGCGTTTCGGCTGCAGGGTATGAATAAGCCCAGCTTCGATGAATTCGTCGACCGATTCCCGAGGGATATTGCGGTCGCGCTCGGCGCGCACTGCACGTTCGCGCAATTTCGGCGCCAGCGCGCGCGCCCGCGCCACGAGGTCCTCGGCACTCGGAATGTTTCCTGGCGCGGGTGTCGGCCGCAATTCGGCAATGCTCACAGCGTTTCCTCCCGTTTTGGGAAAGACTGCGCCGGGACGCAAGTGAGATCAAGTGTCGCGTCGCGACCCACCGCGAGCAAATCTCCGCGCCAGCGCCCGGGTACGCCGGTGGCGATCTTGCCTATTCAACCTACGATCTTCCGCTCGCCTCACGCCGATGAATGTCCTTCACATCGGCAAAGGAAATATTGGGATTCTGCTCGCCGGTATATTCGAGGTCGAAAGCACTGCGCGCCAAGAAAACGAGATCGCCATCGAAATCCTCGGCGATGGCGGAACGGTAGCTCGCTACAAAACGATCGAGCATTTTAGAATCTTCTGCCGCGATCCAGCGGGCGAACTGAAACTCGGCCGTGCTCCAATCCATTTCCAGCCCATATTCAACGCCAAGCCGGGCCTTCAAAACGTCCAGCTGCAGCGGACCAACAACCCCGACCAAAGCCGGGGAGCCATCGATCGGCCTAAACACCTGGGCTACACCCTCCTCGGCCAGTTGCTCGAGCGCCTGCTTGAGCTTCTTTGCCCTCATCGAATCGGGCAAACGAACGCGGCGGAGAATTTCGGGCGCGAAGTTCGGCACGCCAACAAAATTGAGGTCTTCACCTTCGGTCAGCGTATCGCCGATCCGCAATGTGCCGTGGTTGGGAATGCCAACCACGTCGCCGGCGTAAGCTTCTTCGGCGAGCGCGCGATCCTGGGCGAAGAAGAATTGCGGCGCATGCAGGCTGATGATCTTTTCCGTTCTCACCTGCTTGACCTTCATGGCGCGGGTGAGCTTGCCGGAGCACAGTCGCACGAAGGCGATGCGATCCCTGTGCTTCGGATCCATATTCGCCTGAATCTTGAAAACGAATGCAGACATATGCGGCTCGGTTGTCGTCACGACCCGTTTGTCGGCCGCCAGCGCCCGCGGCGGCGGCGCCATCGCGCCAAGCGCATTGAGAAGATCGCCGACGCCAAAATTCTTCAACGCACTGCCGAAAAAGATCGGCGTCATGTGGCCCTCGGAAAAGGCCTGGTGATCGAAGCGCTTGCAGGCTTGGCGCACGATCTCAAGTTCATGACTGATGGCGTCGGCGTCGAGCTGCGGGTTCAAAGCGGCTATTTCGGCGATTGTCATCTCACGCAGCCGGCCGGCACTGCCGGCATCGCCGTCGAGCAAGCGCACGCCGCCGGTCGCCACGTCAATCGTGCCCATGAAATCGCGGCCGCGCCCGACCGGCCAGTTCACCGGCGCGGTGTCGAGCGCCAGTGTCTTCTCGATCTCATCGAGAAGCTCGAACGGATCGCGGCTTTCACGATCCATCTTATTGATGAAAGTGATGATCGGAATGTCGCGCAGCCGGCACACTTCAAAGAGTTTGCGGGTCCGCGGCTCGATGCCCTTGGCCGCATCGATCACCATCACGGCCGAGTTGACCGCGGTGAGGGTCCGGTAGGTGTCTTCCGAAAAATCCTCGTGGCCGGGCGTGTCGAGCAGATTGAAGACACGGCCGTCATACTCGAAGGTCATCACCGAGGTGACAACGGAAATGCCGCGCTCGCGTTCAATGGCCATCCAGTCCGAGCGGGTTGAACGCCGGTCGCGCTTGGCTTTGACCTGCCCGGCAAGCTGAATCGCACCCCCGAACAACAGGAGTTTCTCCGTCAGCGTGGTCTTGCCGGCGTCCGGGTGGGAGATGATCGCAAAGGTGCGCCGGCGGTTTACCTCGGTGGCGAGGGCTGACTGAGGTGGGGCGCCCTCAGGGGCGCGGATGGATATGTTCATGGTGCATCGGATTTAGGCGCTAGAGCCAGCGTGAGCAAGGCCGCAGATTTCGGCCAAAGGTGCAGTGAGACGCATCACTCCGCTTTACGCCGCCGCAAACGTTCCGTGGTGATGAAAAGGAGCGGAACCAAGAAAATTCCGAGCACTGATGCCGCGATCATGCCGCCGAATACCGGCGTCCCGACGGCATGGCGCGTCAGCGCGCCGGCGCCCCGGGCAATCACCAGGGGAAAAAGCCCAAAGATGAAGGCGAAGCTCGTCATCATGACCGGGCGGAATCTCAGCCCTGCGGCTTCAATGGCGGCCGCGTTGATGTCCTTGCCGAGCTCGCGCTGTTGCACCGCAAATGCAACGATCAGAATGCCGTTCTTCGCGGCAAGCGCGACCAGGACGACTAATCCGATCTGGGCATAGACATCGAAACTCAGCCCGGCAATCGCAACCGCGATCACAGCGCCGAGTATTGCCACGCTTACTGACAGCAACGCGGAAATCGGAATGTTCCAGCTTTCGTAGAGGGCAACAAGAAACAGATAGGCAAAGAGAACGGCCAGTCCGAGGACGATACCGGTATGCCCGCTGGCGGTCTCTTCCTGCAACGCGGTCCCGGTCCACTCATAACTATAGCCGGGCGGCAAAGTCGCCTTCGATATTCGCTCCATGGCAGCAAGGGCCTGCCCGGAGCTGTAACCCGGTTTTGGTGCGCCATTAATAACCGCGGCACGGAACCCATTATAGCGCACGACCGTTTGCGGCCCCTGCACAAGCTTCACCTCCGCTAGCGCGCGCATTGGGACCATTCCGCCTTTGGCGTTACGCACGTAAATTCGATTGATGTCGTCTATCTGGTTGCGGAAAGGTGCCTCCGCCTGGACATTGACCTGCCACGTGCGGCCAAAAACATTGAAGTCATTGATGTAGTAGCTGCCCAAGGTCGATTGGAGGGCGCTGAAAATATCGCTGATCTTCACGCCTAATACCTGGGCCTTGTCGCGATCGATATCGAGATAGATTTGCGGCGTGTCGGCGGCGTAAGTGCTAAAGACGCCCGCGAGCTCCGGCTGCTGATTGGCGGCCACCAGCAGTCCGTTCATGACCGCTGCAACATCGGTCGGTGATTGTCCCTGCAGCGCCTCAAGGACATACTGAAAGCCGCCGATATTACCCAAACCGAGGATGGGCGGCAGGTTGAACGGAAAAGCAATCGCGCCCTGGATTGCCGCCAATTGCGGCCGCAGACGTGCGATGATCGCACCAGCGCTCTGCGCGGGATCGGTGCGCACTTCGTAAGGCTTGAGCCTGATGACGAAGAATGCCTGGTTCGACGCCGCGACATAATCGATGAAATTCAGCCCGACCACGGACAGCACGCCTTCGACACCGGGGATCGGCTTGACGATATCCTCGACTTGTTTGACCACCGCTGCGGTGCGATTGATCGATGCGCCTTCCGGGAGCCGTAAGGCGGCAAAGATCGCGCCCTGATCTTCGTCCGGCAAGAAGCTCTGTGGCGTCTTGCTGAACAGAAATGCGGCTGCAGCAAGCGCTCCTGCGGCGACAACAACACCGACAAGCGCCACCCGTGCCAATCGGCGGACGATGGCCACATAGCCATTACGTGCCCTGTCGATTGCTCCCAATACATGGCGCATGAGGCCGCTACTCCGCTGACCACGCTTTAAAAGCACCCCGCACAGCGCCGGGCTCAATGTCAGTGCGTTAAGTGCCGATATCAGCATCGAGATCGAGACTGCGACGGCAAATTGGCGAAAAAGCTGTCCACTGATGCCAGGAATGAAAGCGACGGGTACGAAGACCGATAACAGGACGAAAGTGATCGCGAGAATTGGGCCCGTGATCTCGGCCATAGCCTTCTTGCATGCGTCCGGAATTGACAGATTGGGTTCCTCTTCGATCACCCGCTCGATATTCTCGACCACGACGATCGCGTCATCGACCACAATGCCGATGGCGAGTACTAGAGCCAGCAATGATACGGTGTTGGCGGAATACCCGATAAGTAACATGATCGCGAATGTACCGACGATCGAAACCGGCACGGCGACGAGGGGAATGAGCGTGGTTCGCAATTTTCCAAGAAACAGAAAAACAACTATAGCCACAAGAACGATCGCAATAACAAGCGTACGCACCACTTCCGTAATGGTGGCAGTCACGAACACGGTCGAATCGAAAAACACGGTGTACGTCAGATCGGCCGGGAAACGGGTCGCCAACGTGGCCATGGTATCCCGAACCTGCTTCGCTACGTCCGCCGCGTTGGAACCCGGCGATTGATAGATCCCGAGGGCGGCCGCCGGCGCGCCGTTGTAGCGGCTGTAACGATCCTGCGATTGGGCGCCCATTTCCACGCGGGCGACGTCGCCCACGCGAATTGTCGAGCCATCAGGATTGGCGCGCAGGATGATATTGGCAAATTCCTCCGGACGCGTCAGGCGGCCTTTAGTCTTGATGTTGATCTGAACTTGCTGCTCGTTCGCAACCGGTGCCGCACCGATGCGGCCGAGAGCTGCCTGAACATTTTGACTCTGGACCGCGGCTATGACGTCGTTTGGCGTCAGATTCAGTTCGGTCAACCGATCAGGATCGAGCCAAATCCGCAGCGAATAATTGAGCGGTCCGAATAGCGCGACCTGACCGACGCCTTTGATCCGAGCCAGCGTGTCGATAACATTAATCGTTGCGTAATTGCTCAGATAGACGGCATCATAATGTATTCTTAGGTGAGTAGATGTTGATGACTTGCAGGAGAGCCGCGGATTTCTTACGGACCGAAAGACCCGACCGTGATACCTCTGCCGGCAGTTGCGGTATGGCAAGGCTCGCGCGATTCTGCACGTTGACGGTGTTGATGTCCGGATCTGTTCCGAGCGCGAAGGTTACATTGAGAGTGTAGCTGCCGTCGGAGCCGCTCGCGGACTGGTAATAGAGCCCATTGTCGACGCCGTTGATCTGCTCTTCGATCGGCTGCGCGACCGTCGTCTCGACCGTTTCGGCATCGGCCCCCGGATAATTTGCGGTGAGCGTGACCTGCGGCGGCACGATGTCGGGAAACTGCGCGATCGGTATTGCCGATATGGCAATGATGCCGGCTAAAGTGATAACGATTGCGATGACGATAGCGAACCGTGGCCGATCGATGAAAATACTGGAAAACATCGGCTCAGTTTTCCGGGGCGACGGTCGTTGCCACGATTTGACCGGGCCGCACTTTCTGGATGCCGTCGACGATAACAAGCTCTCCCGCCTTAAGGCCGGACTCTACTTCGACGTCCCGGCCTTGTTCTGGACCAGTCGTGATGCGCCGCTGCTCGACTTTCTTGGCATCGTCGACGAGCATCACGTAGTGCCCCGCTTGATCGAACAAAACGGCGGACTGCGGTACCAGAAGTGCCGCTCGGGGTTTGCCTCGCTCGACAATGACGCCGACGATTCCGCCGGGGATTAGAACACCATTCGGGTTTGGCACCTGCGCCCGTGCCGTGACGGTGTCAGTGTCGGTCTGCACCTGTACGTCGAGAAAGTTCGTAGTGCCCGGATGCGCGTAGATTGTGCCGTCGGGCAATTTGATGTGAATCGTTACATGAGGATTCTTGTCGGACGAGAGGGCCACTCGTTGCTTGTAGGCGATGATATCGGCTTCGCTCGCCTGGAATGTGACATAAATCGGATCTTGACTGACGATGGTGGCAAGTATGCCCGATGATGGCCCGACAAGGTTGCCCACGGTGAAATTGGCAAGCCCGATCCGGCCAGCGATCGGTGAACGAATTTCGGTGTAGCCGAGATTGATTTTTGCCTGCTCGACCAAAGCCTGGGCTTGCAAGATATCGGCCTGCGCCGACTGCTCGGCGGCGGCAAGCTGATCGACCGTGGCTTGTGGCACGTTCTCATTTTTCACCAGCGCCTGGGCGCGCTGCAATTGCAAATTCGCGTTGACTTCGGTCGCCTTGGCCTTGGCGAGGTTGGCTTCCTGCTGATCGACCGCGGCTTTGTAGGTGTCCTGTTCGATACGAAACAGAAGGTCACCGGTCTTGACCATTTGCCCTTCGGTGAAATTCCGCTGCTCGATGAAGCCGGGCACCCGCGCGACCACATCAACTTTATCGATTGCGACCACGCGGCCGATGAAGTCACCCGTTTCCGTGACGTGGTGGCTCGCCACCGGGCTTACCGTAACCGCCGGTATCGGCGGAGCGCCTTGCGCGACGGCGGCGCAGCGAGGAACGGAAACGACAAGAATGGCGATTGCGAGCCTTTTGCCGAAGAAGCGACCGCGACCAGATGTCAAGGCTACCTCCGACCGCAAGTTCGCGCCTTATGCACTGCAATAATTACATGGGTCGTTGCAACCGGCAGTCAATCGAAAAAGGTGATTTGTTGCTAAAAGTTTCGTGACATCGTGCCGGCAATATTATGGAACTGTCGGGCCAAGTGGACGGGACGAAGACCCTGTGTACCGCGAACCGGTCTCCGCACCCAATTCCCTGATAACAGGGAAAAATACAGGGAATTTCGTAAAACTTGGCTGCTTCCTTCTCCGGAAGTCTCAAATGGTTCCGGTGTGATCGGGGTTTCTGATTCAATTCCCTACGTATACGAACAGGGAATTGGCTGAAGCAATAACAGGGATCGAAAGCTTCGGAACAGGGAATTCAGACTGACCCGCCCTGCTATCTACGCTCAGACGTTGATCGACTTCCGCTATTGACCCTGGCTGTAAAAAAACAAGCGCTTCGTTGAGGGGATTGATCGTGGAGCAGGCGACGCTGTTCCCGAATGCAGACTCCGCCCTACCTGCCAATATTGCGGATGCAATTTTCGGAAAGGAACACCTCACAAACTGCGGAACGATTTGTATCCGACCCACAGAGTTACTGAGCCGTGGTTCGTGTAAATTTGTAAAGGCCGACGTTAATGGCCCTAGTTTCGAAACCGGCCTGACAATAAGCGAGATAATACTCCCACATTCGCTTGAAGCGCTGATCAAATCCAAGAGCTTTGATCTGAGGCCAAGCGTCCTGAAATCGGGCACGCCATTCTCCAAGCGTGCGGGCGTAATCCTCGCCAAAGAATTCAATGCCGACAAGGTGAAGCGCGGCTTTGGAGCCTTCGCGCTCGATAATCTGCGGGGTCGGAAGCATCCCGCCGGGGAAGATATACTTCTGGATGAAGTCCGGCCTTCGACGGTAATTATCGAAACGAGCCTCGTCGATCGTGATGACTTGCAGAACGGCAATGCCGCCTGGACGTAGGCGCTCATAAAGCTTGGCGAAGTAAGTTGGCCAATAGGCCTCGCCAACAGCCTCCAGCATTTCGATCGAGGCGATTCGATCGAAGTCGCCGCGCACATCCCGATAATCTTGCAGACGCAGGTCACAATACACCGCCAGAGCTTGACTGCTCAGTCGTTGCCGGGCGTAGGCCAGCTGTTCAGTCGAAAGGGTGATCCCTGTCAGGTTACACCGCTTTTGTGCTAAGCGGTCGGCGAGGCTACCCCAACCGCAGCCGAGTTCGAGCACCCTTTCCCCGCCAACCAAATCAAGCAAACTGACAACGCGGTCCAGCTTGGCGTTCTGTGCCTGCTCCAGGGTTTCGTCGACAGAAGAAAACACACCCGCCGAGTAAGACATGCCCGCATCGAGCCACTGCTGGTAGAACTCATTTCCGAGGTCGTAGTGTGCGGCAATATTCCGTCGACTGCCGCGACGAGTATTACGATTCATGGCGTGACGAAACCTCAGCCAAAATCGCGGTGCGCGCAGGAACTTCAGCGACGACATTGCAGCGCTGTTGTCGCATGCCAGTCTAAGGAGTGCGACGAGGTCGGGCGAAGACCATTCGCCTGCAAAATAAGCCTCCGCGAAGCCGATATCCCAGCCGGATACTAGGCGCCATAGACAACGCCACCTATGGATGATCACTTTAGCCTCCGGCCCAGTTCGTCGCCCGCCAAGGACCAGCTGATCTCCCGCGGGCGTCTCGATCACCAGTTCCCCGTGCTCCAGATCACCCACCATCCGGCGCAAGAACGCCTCGACGGCTGACCTTGAACTGAGTGAAAGCTTCGGATTGATCGATCGAGTAAGGGCTTGTTGGTGCTGCATGGACATGACGCATCAATCCGAAATTGCCGAATTTGCGGTGACAATCGTAGCCTTGTTCGGTGGAGGCGGCCGTCGATGCGGGCGAATACCCTTCACCCACAATCGCAATGCCTCCCAATGGATGGCGGCTATCACCTTGATGGTGATTGCGGGGATTTTCAGGAATACGAACATCAGATTACGACCTGTTAGTTCTCTCTTTCTTCCCGTCAACACAGCGTTCAGCACGGCTTTCGAGGATGACCTGGCCGATATTCCAACGACAATTCGTTCATCTGGGCCTGACACTCGGAAGTCGTAACGCATGTCCATGTCCAGGAAGGGCGAAACGTAGAAAAGCTTTCGACAGTGTTGATGCAGCGCGGCACTTTCGTCTTCGACCCTAATCACGTAACTATGTCGTTCTCCGAACGTGTTGTGTACCTGATAGATCAAAGCGGCGAGTGCGCCATCCGCCCGGTAGCAAAAGAATATGCTGATCGGATTGAAGCAATAGCCGAGCGTGCGGGGCATGCAGAGAAGGCGAATCTGTCCGCCTGACGGATCAACTCCAACCTCGCTGAGCTTCCGCTCAACCTGAACTCGGAGCGACGTTTCGGTACCGTCACCATGATCGGTGTCATACAGGCTGAAGATATTGGGTCGATTGTGGGATAACCATCGCAGCTTGCTGGAAAGTTCGTGCAGCTCATCGAGATCGAGCAGAAGCCAGAACGCGCTATAGCGGAAGCGGTGCACTCGCGGTTGCGTGCGCCGATGCATCACCGATCCGACGTAAAGTGTCCAACGAAGCGTCATATCGAAGCCCTCGGGTCGTCGCTTCGGCCGTTCGGGCCGTAAGGACAATACGTCCGGACTCGTTCGGGACCTGCCAGGGGCGTCGCACGTCGCCAAGTTGCTCGGCGACAGCAAGCCCAGCCTGCAAGCCATCTTCGTGGAAACCCGCACCGAAATACGCGCCGCAAAACCAAGTGTTCCGCACCCCCTGCAGCAGCCACAACTTGCGTTGAGCCGCCGTAGCTTTCGCGTCGAAGATCGGATGGTCGTAAAGCTCGCTGTGCAGCAGCGTCCCGGCGTGCGGGGGCCGCGGCGGGTTGAGAGTGACGAATAGCGGCTTCGCGCTCTCAATATTCTGCAGGCGATTCATCCAATAAGTTACGCAGACGCCGTCCCTGGCTGTGTCCTTCGAACCGAGATAGTTCCAGCTTGACCAGACCGACCGTCGCTTCGGCATGAAGCTCGCGTCGGTGTGCAGCACCACGAGGTTTCGGCTGTAACGGAACGAACCGAGGAGATCTTGTTCTGCGGCGATTGGATCGGCAATCACCGCGAGCGTCTGATCCGCATGACTCGCCATAACCACATGATCATAGCGTTCCGAATGCCCCCTCAGGTCGGTGACAGTGACACCGTTAGTCAGGCGACGCACTTCACGAACGCCTGTATTCAGCCTGATCCGGTCTGCAAAGTTACCAGTGAGCCGCTCGACATAGTTACGGCTGCCCCCAACGACAGTCTCCCAGGCCGGACGGTGCCGGAGCTGCAACAGGCCGTGGTTTTTGTGGAAGCGGATAAAGGCCGCGGCTGGATAAGACAACATTTCCGCCGGTGCAGCCGACCAGATCGCGCTTGCCATCGGCAGCAGATGGTCATTGCGAAAGGTCTCGCCATATCGGCCCTCGACCAAGTATTCGCCGAGACTGATGTGTTCGTTATCGACTAAATCGACATCGAGCGGTGCCTGACGGTAGAATCGAATAAGGTCCACGAGCATGGACCAAAAGCGAGGCCGTATCAGGTTGCTAGGCTGTCCGAAAACCCCTGACAGTCCGCTTCCCGAATATTCGAGTGCACCGCCATCCATGGAAACGCCAAACGACATTTCCGATACCTGTGTAGGGACCTTAAGCAATTCGAATAAAGCGGCAAGGTTAGGATAGGTCCGGCGGTTGAAGACAATAAAACCAGTATCGACCGGAATGCTGCGCCCCCCGACCGCTGCGAGAACTGTGTTTGAGTGGCCGCCGATGCGGTCCGCGCGCTCGTAGACGGTCACATCATGGCGCTGGTTCAAAAGCCAAGCCGCGGAAAGCCCGGATATTCCGGTACCGACCACTGCAACCTTAAGACGAACGTTGGCAGGCATGCTTCAAGATTATCCAATGGGTTTCTGCAGGACGCGCGCTATACGATAAGGAAACGACCAATTGGGCCGGTTGGATCACAACCTATCGATCCGCGTTCAGGTGATCCAAAAAGCGATCCGCTTCGTTATTTCGGTCATGTACCTGACCGACCACATCGATTGTCCGCCTCTTTGGCGTGTGGCCCCTCAACCGCTGCTGCTTGGTCAATTGCGGCGGCCGGCGCTAACACAGGGCCTTACGTCCCGGAGTTCCTCGCAGATGTCGGCTGAAAACGAGGCTTCCAAAGATCGAATGGAATGGGGCCGGCTGATCCGATCAATCGCGACAGATCGGGACCGAGCTGCATTTGCGGCCCTGTTTGAGTATTTTGCCCCGCGGATCAAATCCTTCTTACAACGATCAGGTGCCAGCGAGGCGAGCGCGGAGGAACATGGCTCAGGAGACGATGCTGGCAGTCTGGCGAAAGGCTGCTTTGTTCGACCCGGAAAGCGCCGGCGCCGCAGCGTGGATTTTCACGATCGCGAGAAATCTGCGGATCGACACCAACCGGCGCGCAGCGGCCTCGGGGTGATCGAACTCGGATGTTGAGATCGAATTTCAAAGTGATGACTCGGCGCTGCCGGACGCCCTCTGGCTTCGGCGCAGTCCGAGGAGCGGGTCCGCCCCGCACTTTCAAAGCTGTCTGCTGACCAGGTACGCGTCATCGAGTTGTCCTTTTTCGAGGAAAAGGCGCACGCGGATATCGCGAGGATTTTGGAAATCCCCCTAGGAACTGTGAAATCAAGGCTGCGCTTGGCCATGAGCCGACTTCGCAATCTGCTGAGTGAACTGTCATGAGCATTGAACACCACCCGACTGATTTGCTGTTGGCGGCCTTCGCGGCTGGTTCTCTCGACCACGGGCAGCACATTGCAATAGCAACGCATCTCTTGTCTTGTCCGCAATGCCGCAGCTTCATCCGCTCAATGGAGCAAGTTGGGGGAGCTGTACTGAGGAGCCTCCCGCCTGCCGCAATGTCGAATGGCGCGCTGGCCGCTGTTGAGGCGCGGCTGAATCAATCCGTGCAGCCTACCGTAACTGACATGCCACCCACGGTGCCCGAGACAGAGGTTCCCGGCCTCCCAAAATTTGTGCGTCGGTACCAGATTGGAAATTGGAAGTGGGTCGCGCCGTCCGTGCATTTGAGGCGCATCATGCTACCCTATGCTAGCGATACGCGGGTCTTTCTGCTCAAATCTGGTCCTGGGACAAAGATGCTCGAACACGCCCATACCGGATTTGAGATGACGTGCGTGCTCGCTGGAGCATTCAGCCAGGGCGGAGCGCATTTTGCAGCTGGAGATTTCGACCTGGGAGATGAGAGTGTGGACCATGAGCCGGTGGTCGATAGCGGTCAGGACTGCGTTTGTCTGGTCGCGATGCAGGGGGGCCTCCGCCTGAACGGCTTCTTCGGTCGCATCATGCAGCCGTTTGTGCGTCTGTGAGTGGAAAAGGTGAGCCTCATCGAGTTCGCCGTAGCTGCATTTATTGTCGCCGCTGCGATTACTTCGGTCATGGCAGTGGCTTGGTATGTACAACAGAAAACCGGAAATGCTGGTTGGGTGGACGTAACTTGGTCGCTTGGCGTAGGCGGGGTTGCGGCCATCGCTGCAGCGTGGCCCCTTGAAAATGACTGGCCGCATTGGCGGCAGATGGTGGTGGCAATTCTCGCCGCATCCTGGTGCTTGCGGCTGGGCGTACACATTGCCGGACGAACCCACGCTGGTACCAATGACCCACGCTATCGCAATTTGATTATTCAATGGGGTGCCGACGCACCGCGCCGAATGTTCTGGTTTCTGCAGTCGCAAGCCGCTGTGGGGATCGTACTTGCGCTCTCGATCGTGGTCGCGGCGCACAATCCAAATCCGAACCTGCGAATACAGGATCTGATAGGGCTGGCGATCCTGTTGGCGTCCATCGTCGGCGAAGCCATTGCCGATCAACAGCTGCGAACGTTCAAGAGCGCTCCTGCCAACCGGAAGGTCGTTTGCGATGTTGGGCTTTGGCGATGGTCCCGGCATCCGAATTACTTCTTCGAATGGTTGTCATGGCTTGCTTACCCAATCATTGCGATCGATTTCGCCGGACAAAACCCCTTCGGGTGGCTCGCGTTGGCGGCGCCGATCTGCATGTATTGGGTCCTGGTACATGTATCAGGCATTCCGCCCCTCGAAGAGCATATGCTGCATTCTCGCGGCGAGGCCTTTCGCGCATATCAAAGGCGAACGCGCGCCTTTTTCCCATTGCCATTGAAATCATGATTGTCTCAACTGATGGCTGGCAGCCGATTGACTACGCGCGGACATCTGTCCTCAAGCAGCAACCTGGACGCTCTGACGGTCCTTGGCGTTAGCCATGGAACGGTGGCGATCCTGGGGGCACGGACATTTCCTCTAACGGCCGTTGCGCAGCCTGCACCCTTCGGAGAAGTCATTGTGTAAGCCTAAATAAAGATATCAGCCAGCGCCAGCAAATTTGCTGACGATCCAAAAGCTCACGGCCGATGAGATGGCCGCAAGAACTGTTCCCCACGCAACGTCGACGAGACTCAGTTGCAAAGTCCAATTTCGAAGCGTTGCCTGGTTGGTCAAATCATAAGTCGCATAAGTGAAAAAACCGAAAAGCGCGCCGTGAACCACAGCCGTGCCGATTGATCCGCTCTTCAGGGCAGGACCGGTTGCAAAGATAAGAAGTCCTACCGGGTAGAGTGCATAAAATACGAACGCAGGCGGAAGGTTGACGCCGGAAGTGGCGATGTCTCCCAGAGTTGGCCGATAAAATCGCGGCGCCATTGCTGCCAACCAGACCATGTCGGATAAAAGGAACGTCAATAGAGCGGCAAGATATCCAGTCAAATAGGTCACCATTGGAGCCTCACTGATGTCTGCCGCGAATGCCAAAGTTCATCGTTGCTCGCCGGCATGAACCATCGCCATGAAATCCTGCCGGGTCATCGGATTTTCGCGAAAACACCCAAGCATTCGGCTTGTCACCAGATCTGTCCCATGAACGTGAACGCCTCGGCTTGACATGCAATTGTGCGTCGCCTTGAGCACAACGGCGATACCTTGAGGCTTCAACACCTTTTCAATCGTGTTGGCGATCTGCGCGGTCAAGCGTTCCTGGATCTGAAGCCGCTTGGCATAAGCCTCAACGACCCGCGCAAGTTTGGAGATACCCACGACGCGGATATTGGGGACATAGGCAACCCAGGCACGGCCGATGATTGGCGCGACGTGATGTTCGCAGTGACTTTCAAATGGAACACCGCGGAGAACGACCATCTCGTCATAGCCGTCTGTCTCTTCGAAGGTCTTCTGAAGTATAAGTTCCGGGTCCTGGCGATAGCCGGAAAAATATTCCTGAAAGGCACGAACCAGACGACCGGGAGTTTCCCGAAGGCCGTCACGATCAGGGTCTTCGCCAATCCAGCGAAGGACCTCGCGGAACGAATGCTCGATCTCCAATTGAGAAGGTACTGCATCCGGAGATACTGAATGATTGGATGACCGGCAAAGGCGGACTATTTCATTCATAACAGGACTCCAAATGCTAGGTACGACGGCAGAACGCCGCCAGGCCCGTTGTTCATGCGACACAATGGCGTTAACGCTGGTTGGACACTGATGGATCACCGGACCCGGCTAGTCGGACTGAAATATTCTGGTCCAGGGCTGCGAAAAATTTGGATTAAAGCCCGAGCGGACGACTTGAGCTGGCACGCAAGCCTCAGCCCTCTGTCAACCCTCAATCGCCCATTAACGACCATCGTATGGTTGCGCCATGACCTGCACACACGCGACAACCCAGCCCTCACTGCGGCGGCGGCGCGCGGGCGCGCACTTCTGGTTTTCATTCTCGATGACGTGACGCCAGGCTATGGCAGACTGGCTGCATGCATAATCGCGCGGTGATCACGGCAAGCTTCTTGGTAAAGCACCTAAGGATCGATTGGCGGCAGGGCGAGACATGGTTCTGGGATACGTTGCTCGACGCAAACCTCGCTAACAATGCTGCCGGTTGGCAATACGTCGCCGGAAGCGGCGCCGATGCCTCGCCTTACTTTAGAATTTTTCAATCCGATGACACAGGGCCAAAAGTTGGATCCGAACGGCGCGGCGAGATCACCTTGGGTGGCTTACGCTCATAACGGCGCGGTGGTTTGTGTGCTCTGGCCCGCCGCTGGCACCATCATCTGGAGTATCACCCTCAGTTGCCGCTTCGACTTCGAGTGCCGTCAGATACTCAGCCACGGCTCGCTTCTGACGCTGCTTCTCAGTCCATTCGATCTCGTCCGGCGCTTTGCCGTGATAGCGGCTGGCATTGGCCTCCATCACGCTGGCATCAACGGCAAACCCTTCGCCTTTGACCAGTCCGGCCGCCATGCACGCCGTAACAACGCGCTCAAAGATATGGCGAAAGACATCGCTCTCGCGGAATCGATGTAGCCGGTTCTCCGAAATGGTCGAGTGGTGCGGAACCTTGTCATCGAGGTCGAGCCGACAAAACCAGCGATACGCCAGATGCAACTCAACTTCCTGCGTCAGCCGCCGCTCCGAACGTAGGCCGTAGCAATACCCAACGATCAGCATCCGTGTCATCAGTTCGGGATCAATCGATGGCCGACCGATCTCGCTATAGTAGGGCTGTAGCCGCTCGTGCATGTCGGCAAGCGTCGGCGTCACAAAACGATCGATGCGTCTGAGCAGGTGATCCTTCGGGACCCGCTCATCGAGCCGGAACCGATAGATAAAGCTTGGCTGATCGCCGCTCCGTCAACTCATCATCGGCCCCTCCACCGCCGTGATCCTCAGAATCACCGGAATCACTGTTCGGCGAAGTTCTCAAGCCTTTTTCGACAGCATCGGTCAGAATCGGACCTTTGACGACGTACGCGTCATGTCCCTTTGCCCCCAACAGCAACCGAATGGCGGACCTGGTCACATGTCGGTTCAGGGCCAAAGGCGACCGTCAGCCGCTGCACTGCATAAGTTTCAGACATTATTAACCGTGCGAAGCGCTAATGTTCCGGCCTCGTGTCATTGAGGAAGTGGGTTGCCATGCGCGTATTGCTGATTGAAGATGATAGCGCGACCGCGCAATCGGTCGAGTTAATGCTCAAGTCCGAGAGTTTCAACGTATACACCACCGATCTCGGCGAAGAGGGCATCGATCTCGGCAAGATCTACGACTACGACATCATCCTGCTTGATCTCAACCTACCAGACATGTCGGGTTTCGAGGTGCTGCGCAAGCTGCGCATATCGAGAGTGACGACGCCCATTCTGATCCTCTCCGGCCTCGCCGGCATCGAGCACAAGATCAAGGGTCTCGGCTTCGGCGCTGACGACTACATGACCAAGCCGTTCCACAAGGACGAGTTGGTCGCGCGCATCCACGCTATCGTGCGACGCTCGCGAGGACACGCGCAGTCGGTCATCAATACTGACGATCTATGCGTAAATCTCGACAGCAAGTCGGTCGAGATCAACGGTTCGCGGGTGCATCTGACGAGCAAGGAGTACCAAATGGTGGAACTCCTGGCGATGCGCAAAGGCTCGACGCTCACCAAGGAAATGTTCTTGAGCCATCTTTACGGCGGCATGGACGAACCGGAGATGAAAATCATCGACGTTTTCATCTGCAAGCTGCGCAAGAAGCTCGCCAACGCATCGGGCGGCAAGAACTACATCGAGACGGTCTGGGGGCGCGGCTATGTATTGCGCGAACCACTAGAAATGAGCGTTTCCGCCTGACAATTCTTCCTCGGCAGCGTTCTGGGCTCCGGGTACGCACAGCGGGGGTCGCTTCAGCAGTTCCGCTTCGCGGAGAGCACTGACTTCAGATGCTTTCGATGCGGCGATACAAAGAAGGCCAAATTAATCACCATGTACCAAGGTGATTGGTCTACCTGCCGCCGGCCCACGGACTGACGGAGCCAATGGCGCATCCACTTTCGCGCTCGACCGCTTCGGGTCACGAACGACCGATTTCCGATGTCCGACGCATGTCGGTTATTCCTCTCATCGCTACCGAATTGCTGGATTACGTCAAGCGACGCGAAAGTCCCCAAGCAACATCGGCCGTCTGGAAGCACAGAGCTCACGAGCAACACCGAGACTCCTACTTCGCGGCGGCCTAGTACGGCTTGAAACCGTATTTCTCGAAAATCGCCAGCGCTTCCGGGGAATGGATGAAATCGAGCCAAGCTTGCGCAGCTTGCGGATGGGCGGCGTCTTTGACCGCGGCGCCGGCGTAGATGGCGACGGTGTTATCCGCCGCGGGGATTTCGACGTGTGCGATGGGATGACCGGCTTGCTCCTGGAAAATCGCCTCCGATGTCCAGGTCATCCCCGCGTCGGCAAGGCCCTGCATCAGGAACAATGGCGTCTGACGATGGTGGATATGAGTTAGGATCGTCGTGCCATTTGCGACCTTGACCTCGTAGATGGACTTTACCAACGCATCCCCGCCAGCCTTCGCGAGCGTGGCCTTAATTTGGCGAACAACGCCCTCGAATTCGGGATTCGGCATCCCCAGGCGCACTGACGGCTTGCCCAGATCGGCTAGGCTCGCGATGTGCGCCGGATTATCCTTCGGCACCATGATGGTCAGGTCGTTGGTGACATAGGTTATCGGCTTGCCTGTGAGCATTCCGTTGTCGATCAGCGCTTGAACATTCTTCAGCCCGGCCAGATAGACATCGGGCTTCGCCACCCACGTCATGTTGCCCGACGTGATCCTGCCACCCGCCTTCATCTGGCGCACCAGAAGACCCGGCGGAATGGTTTCATAGTAGATGCGGCCGCGGTATTCAGGGTGGCTATCCTCAAATGTGTGAACGAGCGGCGCCATGGCGAAATAATAATTGCCGGCGATATAGAGCACGAGCAAAGGATCGGTGACGTCGCCATGAAAGTCGGCAAGACTGTCCACCTCCGGCACCGTGAATTCAAAACCCTTGTCGATGACGTCGGTATTCGCGCCTTGCGACCACGGCGGGAAAACCTGTTCTTTGTAGTGAGGCACCTGAGCCTGTCCATGCCAGCCGGTATCCTGGGCCCGCACGGGTGCAACCAAGAAGGCGACACCGACTGCTGCGGCTGCTAAAAGGGACAATCCAACCCGGCAGACCTTCATTGTCTCCCCCTTTTGCCTTTCGCGCTTAAGGCGCAAGTTCTCGGTCCGACGACATCGATCTAAAATAATGCTCGGCGTGCTGGTAGTAATTTTCCGCCCCAACCGTATCGCCGGCCTGAGCCTGAGTTTTGGCTAACGCGAGATAGCGCTCATAGCTTCTTTGGGCGTTTTGATGGCCCCGCAATTCGGGACGGGCAAAATTCGATGTCTGCTGCTTCGAGCGGTCAGCAAATGGCCTCGCTGATTTAGGGCGGTGCGTATTCATCATTGTATTTGGGCGATTGTGCATGGCTCACTCCTTGGTAATGGGAGGCAGAATTGCCTTGGGCGGCTGGACGGGAAGCGGCACGAGCGGAATTTACGCCGCCATTGCCCGTGTCCGACCCACTATTCGCAATGGAAAAACTGTTCCTGAGAAAAGCGCCCACGATTTCTGGAACTGATCGGTTCACTCGTCGTGGTGCGATCTGCCAACTACACGCGAGATTTATGAACCAATCGTGCATGACTTGAGGGTATTAGCGAGATTTGTCTGCCGACAAGATTTACGAAAAAAATAATTGTAGGTCCAAAAGGCAGGCGACTGCGTCAGGGTGAAAAAGCTGTGGCTCTATGCCGAAAGGCATGGCGGGTGGTGCGACGCCTCTATCCCCAGGAGTTCGACAACAAGATTCCAAATCCCTGGGAGGGCGTGACCCGCGAGCGGCGTGTCAAGAAAAAGAAGCCCGCAGCAACGCGCGAGCAAGTCTATGTGTTCGCCCAGGGCTGCATTGAACGAGGTTTCCCGGAGCCGGCCGCAACCGCCGTAATTTGTTTTGAACGGCTACAGCGACCTGATAACGTACTCGCCGGTTATCTGCGTTGGACTGATTATCGCAGTAGGGAATGGCCGAACGCAATCAGGATCGAGCATCACAAGACTGGGGAGTTGGTCTGGCATCCTCTTGAGGAAACAATCGACGGGACGACGACGAACTTTTACGACGATGCAGAGACCGTACTCGCTAAGCTTCCGCGCCGTGGCGTGCCGATGATCCTGCGTGAAGTAAAGCCACCGCGCCGCCGCGCCGATCAACCACCGACCTGCAAATTGTTTTCGTTCAATGGCTTCCAAAAAAAAGGTCCAGGACCTGCGAAAAGAAATCGGATTGCCGTCCACATTCACCCTTGATGCGTGTCGACACGGCGGCATGGATGAACTTGAAAAAGCCGAACTAACAGACGGACAAGGCCGCGCGCTTTCCGGTCACAAAACGAGAAAAGCATACGCAGGATATGCCAAGCAATCGCTCGAGCGCGCGCTTCCCGCGACTCGGAAAAGGCACGCACATCGCCTTGCGAACGCTCAGAGAACAAACGTTCAGAATGAAGGGCGGAATTCGGTTCAGAATGACCCCGAAGGAAACAATTCGGGAACGGGTTAAAGCATTGTTGTAAATGATTTTTAGTTGGCTGACGACGCAGTGCGGAGCGAACCAGTCTCGGACCGGGATTCCCTGATAACAGGGAAAAATACAGAGAATTTTGCGAAACCTAGGCCCTTGCGGCTCTTGAAACCTCGAATAGTGCCGATGCGATCGGCATTTCTGATCTAATTCCCTGCATCACATGAACAGGGGAATATCCGAATCCATAACACGGAAGAAAAGCTTCAGAACAGGGAATTTAGACCGCCCTGCCCTACTATCTGCGTTGTCTACTTCGCACCCAGCTCGGACGTCGGTCGATATCTATTAAAGCCTCTATAGCCTTCATGAAGCTGGCTGAGGCCGCCTTTACCGTCATGCCTGTTAATCGAGACGCCCGCCACTGTAGCGCTGGAAAGATTGAGGTCTGTCGGCGCCAAGCAATGCCAGCGGCTACTTTTCGATCTGGCATTTAGAGAATCATTGCGGCAAGCTCCAAGCCGGGCCGGAGCGAGCTTGCCGCGGCTTCCGGACCTTTAGGGGGCAAGATGGTCATGCGATCTTTGCGTCATCTGTCGCGTGCTCTTTTATTGCTGATGGCATTCGCCGCTTTCGGCACGCAGCACGAAGCACGAGCTCAGAATTTCCCCAATGGCACCATCCGTATTATCGCGCCAGTCTCGGTTTCGACACCACCCGACATCCTCGCGCGGATTATCGCGAACGCACTGTCGGATAACGAGGGCTGGAAAGTGGTGGTCGAAGATAAGCCTGGAGGCGTGATGAGCATCGGCGCTATGGAGGTGCTCAAGCAGCCGGCAGACGGCCAAACGATCCTTTCGGTATCCTCGCCGGTCGCGGCGGCGCCGGCTCTTCTTCCGAATGCGCCCTTCAATTATGAAACCGACTTCGCGCCGTTGATCCGTATTGGGGCGGGCTACAACGTCTTGGTCGTCAATCCGGCCGTCCCGGTCCACACGGTATCGGAGCTGGTCGCGTATCTGAAGAAGGATCCCGGTAAGCACACTTTCTCGTCCGGCGGCTTCGGCACGCCTGCCCATCTGATCGGCGAGTTGTTCAAGCTTCAGACAGGTGTCGACGCGACACACGTGCCTTACAATCAGTTCCCCCAGGCGATCGGGGACTTGGTCGCCGGCGTAAACACCTACCAGTTCATCACCATCCTACCGGTGGTGCAGCTCATCAAAACGGGCAAGCTGCGTGCGCTTGCGGTGACTGGAACGAAACGCGTCCCGGCGCTGCCCGACGTGCCGACCATCGCCGAGGCCGGTTATCCGCAGCTCACGAGCGAGGATTGGGCCGGCTTCCTGGTGAAGGCTGGTACCTCACCGGCGGTGATCGCGCGCCTGAACGCGGCCATTAACAAAGCACTCCGGACCGAAAAGGTGCGCGACGCGCTGGCCAAACTCGGAGTAGATCCGGGCGGCGGCACACCGGAGGAATTCAGCGTGACGTTGCGCTCCGAGATCGCGCGCTGGGGTAAGATTGTGAATGAAGCGGGCATCAAGATTTAGCAATGACAAGTAATTTCAGGGTGACTTTACTCGGGACCGGAGTACCGATCCCGAGTCCAGAGCGGTTCGGGCCGTGCACACTGGTCGAGGCCGGTGATCAGAAATTTCTAATCGATGCCGGCCGCGGCGCGACGATTCGGCTCTACCAGCTCAAGGTTCCCATCGGCCGTATCGATGTGCAGTTGCTCACGCACTATCACTCCGATCACACCTCATGCCTACCAGACGTCTGGCTCACCGGCTGGCTGGAATCGCATTTCGGCACGCGCAAATCGCCGTATAGGGTCATCGGTCCGACCGGCGCGAAACGGCTGATGGAGAATCTGGAACGCGCCTACGCCGACGACATCAAGATTCGCCTCGCCGATGAACAACTGCCTCTGTCAGGCGTCGCCACCGACGTTAGCGAATTCGACCGCGACGGTACGGTCTACGAGAAGAACGGCGTGAAGGTGATTGCCTTCGAGGTTGACCACGGCGACGTCATCAAGCCATGCTACGGCTATCGCATCGAGTACGGCGGCCGCGTCGCAGTGTTCTCCAGCGACACGCGCTATAACCAAAATGTCATCAAATACGGCAAAGGCGCCGACCTATTAGTGCACGAGGTCGCGATGGCACGGCCCGAGCTGATGAAGGAACCCTACATCCAGCGCATCATCGGGCACCACACCACGCCCTCTGACTGCGGGCGCGTGTTCGCACAGACCAAGCCGAAACTTGCAGCCTTCACCCATGTGGTCCAACTCGCCAGCCTCGCAGTGCCGCCGCCAACACTGAACGAACTCATTGCCGAGGTCCGGCGGAGTTATGACGGGCCACTGGAGGTCGGCGAAGATTTGATGACGTTCGACATCGGAGAGACGGTGACCGTGAAAAGATTGATGCCGCGCCCCTAATAAAGCACGGTCCTTTCCGTCGCGGTGCAAAAGCTCTCTATTGGCCCGTCGCGTCACTTTGGGCAGCGCGGGTGCTTCTTCCGCTTTCGGGAAAAGCGGACTTTGAGCGCACATTGGAAATCGGACGCTCGTGACCCTGATGTATGGTCCGGCCGTGCGTAACAAGAGGACTTCGACCAACTGGCGGTGAGCGGTCTTGCATCAATGTATTCGGCCTCTGATTGGAGCGTTGCTCCGGGCCATCATGGATATCAGCGTGCGTGCGAGCTCATTAGCGGACAGGCCTCGACCGGCCATTAGGGTCACCAGGGTTCGCATGCACCGGGAAGACCGAACCTCCATCTCGTCTTATCCTCTCGCAGACCTCGGCAGGTAAGTCGGATTGATCTGGCTACGTCATCGCGGGCTCCTCGTTTTGCGCGGCTGCTGTGATTGTCGGCGTAGAATGAGGATCAGGCAGACTGGGCAACGGCGGCGTCGATCTTCCTAACCTCGAAAGCTCGACCACGAGCGAGAACGCTCCAGGCGATGCGGGCCAGCTTGTTGGCGAGCGCAATTGCCAGCACATTGCGGTGAAGCCGCTTCTTGGCGGCCTCGATCCAAGGCTTGAGACCGTGGCGCTCCCAGCTCTTCGGCCTGATCAATACAACCCAGGCCGCCTGGACGAACAGGACGCGCAGGTAGCGGTTGCCGCGCTTCGATATCTTGCCGAGGATGGTACGGTCTCCAGTCGATGTCTGCTTAGGAACGAGGCCGAGCCAGGCGCCGAAGTCGCGTCCCTTCGAGAACACTTCGCCACTGCCGATCGCGGCCACCATTGCGCTTGAGATTATTGGGCCGATGCCAGGCACGCTCATCAGCCGCTCACAACCGGCATCCTGACGCGCAACAGCCTCGATCTCGCCCGACAGACCCTCGAGCCGCCCGTCGAGCCGGCGCCAGTCGCTCGCCAGATCCTCGATGACACGCACCATGCGGGGCGACAGGACATCGTGCGGCGTAGCTAATATGCGCGGTAACTCGGCACGCAAAAAGCGTAACCCCTGTCGTACCGCAATGCCACGCTCCAATAGGAAGGCGCGAATCTGATTGATGATGCCGGTGCGCTGGCTGACCAACCGCTCGCGCACACGGTGCAGCGCCTGCAGGTCGAGCTGATCGGCGGTCTTCGTCGCCACGAACTTCATCGTCGGCCGCTGCACCGCCTCGGCAATCGCTTCTGCGTCACGGAAGTCGTTCTTCTGTCCCTTCGAGTAGGGCCGCACGTACTTTGCCGGCATCAAACGGGCATCGTGGCCGAGCTCCTTCAGCTTGCGACTGAGATGATGCGCACCGACACAAGCCTCCATGCCGATCAGGCACCGCGGCATGTTGACCAGACGTGCCTCGACCTGGCCACGCGACCACTTCTGCCGCAGCACGATCGCGCCGCGCTGATCAAGGCCAATAACGTGGAATGAGTTCTTGCCGATATCGATGCCGACTGTAGCGATTGCGGTGATTGGATTCTGAGACACGGCGTGCTCCTTGTCCTTGGCGCCCCTGGCCAGCTTCGTTCGCTGGCGGGGCAGGAGCACGGCCGGACCATTCCATTAGCAGACCTGAACTGCTCAAAATTGCTGCTCTGCAACTCGCCCTCTTAGCCCCATTTCGCGGATCGCAAATCCCTGCTGTAATTTCGCTCGCCCCAGGTGGTAGAGAACCTATGTCCGGCAATCTCAGTGAAGGCGCGATACCAAAATGAAGCGATCTAGGCTCCACAAATTTGGTGCCGCTGCTCTAGTGCTCGGACTAGTGGGCGTAACCGCGACCTTTCTCAATTCATCCCGATTCAATCCAGACCCAAGTGGTGACCAAAGTTTCATTGCGCGTGCCCAGCAGAAATCGGCTCCAGGAATCAAGGTGAGCGTCAGCGTACTCGGTGCAGGCGAGAGTCAGCGCAGCTTCGGTGAAAATCTTGCCAAATATAACATTCAGCCAGTCTGGTCATCGATCCAGAATGACACAGACGATCAACTCGTTTTCTTGCCGATTTCAATGGACCGAGACTATTATTCGCCTTTCGAGGTCTCTTACAGATTCCATGGCTTGCTATCGTTTGCAGCCAATCGAGCGCGCGACTCGTATTTTCTTCGACGCCAGATAGCCAGCACCTTGCCGCCTCATTCGACTACGACGGGTTTTGTCTACGGTGTTCTCGACAACGGCGTTAAATATGCCCACATCGTGATCGTAGGGAAAAATCGCTACGAAGCATTCGATTTCGCGTTGCCAATCCCTGGTCCCTCGTTCGTTGGCACAAATGTCAAGCTCAACGCGCTGTACCCCGGCAAGAATATCGAAAACCTCCAACTCGATGCTTTGCGATCACTGTTTGCGAAGCAACCCTGTTGCACGACAAACGCTGGCGCCTCTCGCGACGGCGATCCGCTTAACCTCGTCATTATAGAGAGCCAGCAGAACCCTATCGTCCCTTTTATTGCGCGAGGTTGGCATCTGGCCCAAACACTCAACCTAGCGAGCGCGATACAGACTGCGCGCGCGTTCCTATTCCGAGATGCGTTTCTTACTTCGCCGGTCAGCCCGCTGTATGTCTATGGTCGCTCTGAGGACTTCGTTTTACAAAAGGCGCGATCGACGATAAAAGAGCGCGTCCATGCACGGTTTTGGCTCACTCCGTATACATTTGAAGGACGTAGGGTGTGGATCGGTCAGGTAAGCCGAGACATCGGCGTCCGGCTGACCTATCAGACCTGGAACTTGACGACCCACAAGATAGCCCCCGACGTCGATTTTGACCGAAATTATCTTTTACAGGATCTGTTGCTGTCAGGGTTCGTTGAACGCTATGGCTTCGTGACGGGCGTAGGTACTGCTCCTCCATCTGCGCCGCGAACAAATCTTACAGGTGATCCGTATTACACCGACGGGCTACGAGCCGTCGTATTTTTGTCGAACCAAAGACGGTCACTTGGGGACGTTGATAGACTTCCTTGGGAGATTCCGATGTCGATACCTGTCGAAAAGCGCTAGGTGCCAAAGTGTCCAGCTCCAAATCCACCTTGGGCATCGAGGAGCCCTGCCGCTATGGCCGGCCGGAGTCCGTTATCCGGAACCAAACGGACGTATCGCCGCCGTCGGTCCAAGACCGGGTTTGACCTGTAGGAGACATGCGACCGTCGATCTCGACGAGGATGATGATATATTCGTGCCCGTGACGTGCACCGCCTGCACGCGCGTTCATCTGGCCAATCCGAAGACCGGCAAGGTATCTGGCCAGGACGAGGATTGAGACGTGCGACCATTCCCGACATGGAGCGGGCGTGTCATTCGAGCCCGGTACGAAGAAAGGGCAGCATCGGGGACATCAGGTCACTCCATTGCGAGTTCTTTGCGCAGCCGGTCCCGATCGGCAATGAGTAGCTTTTGCATCTCTTCAAACCGTTTTAGGAGGTCGAGAGCTGTCGCTGTATCGCGTCGCTCGCGTCCAAGCTCGAAAATGATCCGCCTCTGCGTAACGATATGCTCCATGCCGAGGAGAACATGCTGCTCGGCTTCCGCCAGTAATTGTTCCAAGGTCGCCCTGTCCATGGAACCCTCCGATCAGAGTGCAACGATGCCACGTTAAAGCTTTAGGCGCGCCAGTTTCGACAATATGTCGCGCTCATACAGACAGCGTGTGCATACCCTCAATCGTTTTTGATCGGTTGACAGGCCTTAAGAACCCATGCCGCAGCCGCTTCCTGCTTGTAGCGATGACGGAGCCGGCATTGTAACTTTCGTCGACTGGTTTCGGCTGCGGTGCTCGGTCGTCTTCTGGCCCGAGACCGAAGTGCCGAGACGTCAGTGATTTAGTCGTTATCGGGGGTTAAGCAAACCGAACGCGTGACATCGCAAAAGTAAAGCGCATGATCGTCTACCCGAATCACGTGTGTTAGTGTTAACCGCTCACAATACCGTCAAGATCATCTCACGCAGCCTGTATTAAGGGTTACCATGTACCTACGTTGTATTGGGTTTGAAAGTCTCTTTGGCAGGTTTCACCATGTCGTCGTACAAATTTGTTGCCGCCAGCGTCGGTGCGATAGTAGCTGTAACGGTAGCCGTCGCGTTGATCTATCCTTTCACTCAGACAAATGACGTAAATTTTTCCAAGGCTGCAAAGCTTGATGTTTCGCGCGGCCAACCTGATGCGCAATGCCCAAAGATCGCATGGCCGTATGGATGCGAGTGGCATCCAGCCTATTTGAACGGCCCCACTGGCTAGTCTTTCCAAAACCCCTGAAACGATCCGGCGCTAGGGCAGCGTACCGCGTCGTGTTCTGGATATTGCGATGATCAAGATGGTGTCTGTACTGAAAATCAGATTCGGCAATATTGGTGATGAAGTCCACCGAGAACCGGCCGAGAAGTGATGGTACGGAGGCTCTCAATCGCCCGATGAAGTGGGGCGTCCTTGTTCAAAGACCGATGGGTCCTCGATTTATTATAGTAGCGCACGTAGGACTGTAGGACCCGACGTAAGTGCCCCTCGCCTAAGGCCACGATATAGTCGGTGCACTCGCGACGGATCGATCCGATCAGCCTTTCGGCGAAGCCGTTCTGCCACGGCGAGGCTGGGGCAATGGGCTTGTCACGGATGCCCATGGCTCGTAATCGACGCGTGACGGCGGCACCGTAGACCCGGTCCCTATCATGGACCAGGTACCGCGGAGTCTTATCCCAAGGGAATGCCTGCGTGATCTGGCGTGCAATCCATTCCGCGGTCGGATTTGCTGTGGCATTGATCCAGACGAGCTGTCTGCGATCTAGTCGAAGGATGATAAAGGCATAGAGCAGGTTGAAGCCAATGGTCGGGACAACAAACAAGTCCATGGCGGCGATATCGGGCGCGTGATTACGCAGGAAGGTACGCCATCCCTGACTGGGCGGCCCACGCCGCCTGACCATGTACTTGGCAACGCTGGACTGAGCGACCTCAAAGCCGAGCTTGAGCAACTCGCCATGGATGCGTGGCGCGCCCCACAGCGGATTGTCCATGCTGATCCGCCCGATCAGCGCCCGCAGGTCTACGTCGATTTGCGGCCGGCCTCCCAGGGATCGGGATTTCCAACGCCAGTACCGACGGAAGCCGGCACGATGCCAACGCACGAGGGTTTCGGGCCGGACGATCGTGATTACCTTCAAGATCGAAGGAAACCATCGATACAGCTGAGTCAAGAACAAGCGATCGTCGTTTGTGAGTTGGACCCGACCTCGCACCTTCCGCCGCAGCATGGCCAGTTGATGCCGAAGCGCGGCATTCTCCGCCTCAAGTCGGCTCTTCGACTTGAACGGCGATACCAAGACGGCCAGACCGAAACATAGCAGCGCGCTCATCTTGCGCTGACGTTAGGCGATTCTTTCGGCTAATCAATGCGGATGAAGTTCTCGGTACACACAGGCGGTTTGCGCTAAGGCTAGCCCACCGATCCGATCTGATGCTGCGAAACAGACCGCACCGCAGACCATGGCACTCACAAACAATTGTTGCAGAGGTTTCATGTTTCTGACTCAACTAGGGTGAAGTGACAATTCGATGGGAAATGCGATTAAGCGGCTTAGCCGTTCGTCGAGGGCGCTATGATCGCCCGGCCAGCGCTTCCTCTAGGCCGGCGGGATCGCTGAAGGCTTCTTTGCCGATGTCGATATGCACCCACGAAATCTCTCCGGTGAAGCGGCCTTGTGGCGTTTTGTAATCCTCGGTCACCGGCGCGCCATAATCGATACCGATGTCGGTGAAATCGTCGGAGGAGAATATGAATGGTACGGTTCGCGCGATCCGCGCCTCGCCGATTTTCCGCCCATCGACAAACAGCGTGCCAAGCCCGCCCTTACCAACCCCACCCCCATCGTATTTGAACTCATAGCGAATAGTATGGTTGCCGACTGCGAGCGCTTGGGTCCCGCGCGCGTAAATGTGCTCGAAGCCGAAGTAATTGTAGCAGTAGGCTGGTACTCCGTCTTTCAGGTACAGACCCCAGCCGCCAAATCGACCACCCTGGACGATGATGGCGCCGTTGGCTTTGGCATCGGGAACGCTGAACTGCGCGGTGACAACATACGATTTGTTCTTGACGTTGAGAACTGTGTTCTCGTTCATATGGCTCATGCCGGGATAGAGCGTCTGCGAGGTACGTCCGGCCAGTAGATCGGGACGTCCAGCGAGGTCAGAGTTGGCACGCTCTATCTTGCGATCGTCCAAAGGAAAGACGTTGTATTTTGCCCCCTCAAGCAAAAATATCTGCTGCAGCTCTTTGAGCTTTTCGGGATTGCTGGCGGCGATGTTGTTCGCTTGCGACCAATCGCCCGGTGCGTAAAGCTGCCAGACATCATCGTCAAATTTGGGAAATCCGGACATGACCCAGGGCACGCCGTGCTTGGTGCAGGCCGTCCAACCCTCGTGATAGATGCCGCGATTGCCGAACATTTCGAAGTACTGAGTGGTGTGACGCTCTGGCGCGTGGGGATCGTCGAACGAATAGGCGATGCTTATGCCCTCGATCGGCTGCTGCTGAATGCCGTCGACGAATTCCGGCGCCGGCAGCTTGGCCGCCTCTAAGAGAGTCGGCACGATATCGATGACGTGGCAAAACTGGCTGCGCACTTCGCCCTTCGCTTTGATGCCGGCGGGCCAATGCACGATCATGCCGTTACGCGTGCCGCCCCAGTGCGAGGCGATCTGCTTGGTCCACTGGTACGGCGTGTCCATCGCATGGGCCCAGCCGACAGGATAATGGTTATAGGCCATCGGCCCGCCGATCTCATCCAGATGCGGCAAGATCGCCGACGTGGCCTCCGCCACGCCGTTGAGCGCCGCCAGCTCGTTGAATGCCCCTTCCAATCCGCCCTCGCCGCTGGCGCCGTTGTCGCCGAGCACATAGAGGAACAGTGTGTTGTCCAAAACGCCCATCTGCTGGAGTGCATCCGTGACGCGCGCGACCTGCGTATCGGTGTGCTCGGCAAAGCCCGCGTAGGTTTCCATTAGCCGCGCCGCGACGCGCTTCTGGTCGACCGGAAGCGAATCCCACGCCGGAATTTCCTTCGGCCGTGCCGTCAACTCACAGTCCTCCGGAATTACGCCGAGCTCCTTCTGGCGTGCAAAGGTCGCTTCGCGAAGCTTGTCCCAACCGGCATCGAACTTGCCGTGATATTTTTCGATCCACGACTTCGGCACGTGATGCGGGGCGTGGGTGGCGCCATAGGCGAGATACACAAAAAACGGTCTATCCGGCGTCATCGCTTTCTGTTCGCGCATGTACGCGATGGTCTTGGTCGTGAGGTCTTCGCTGAAGTGATAATTCGGGTCATCAGGCGTCGGCACCGGTGAGGTTCCCTCGAACAATGTGGGAGCCCACTGATTCGTCTCGCCGCCGAGAAAGCCATAGAAACGCTCGAAGCCGTCGCCGGTCGGCCAGCGGTCGAACGGGCCGGAGGCACTCGTTTCCCAAACCGGGGTTTGGTGCATCTTGCCGAACGCGGCCGTGTTGTAGCCGTTGAGCTTCAACACCTGGGCAATCGTTGCCGCGCTGTCGGGCCGGACGGATGTGTAGCCGGGAAATCCCGTGGCAAGCTCCGTGATGCTGCCCATGTTAACCGAATGGTGGTTGCGCCCGGTCAGCATGGCCGCGCGGGTAGGCGAGCACAGCGCAGTGGTGTGGAAGCGGGTATAGGTGAGCCCATTTTTCGCCAGCCGCTCCGCCGCCGGCATGGTGCAGGGGCCGCCATACGCGCTGGATGTCCCGAAACCCATATCGTCGATCAGGACAATGACAACGTTGGGAGCGCCCTGTGGCGCGCGCAATGGAAGGATAGCCGGCGCACGTGCATCCCGCGCATCGAGCGCCGGTGGGGATTTCGCCTTCGCCTGTGGGATGGGGAGGACCGCGCGGCTATCAATCGGCGTCTGCGCCCGAGCTCCAGTATTAATGCCGAACGCTGTCAGAAGAGCCGTCTGCGCAGTCGTTAGAAGCAGCTTGCGTCGATCCATTTTGGAAGCCTCTCTGCAATTTAGGTGAGGTATCAATTTGGGGTGAAGAGTATCATGTCCCAATCGGAAGGTCTGTGACCGACTTCATTATCGTCTGACAGCGAAAAGGCTCGCCCATCTTCGGCGGCGCGAAGTGACTCGATTGGCCCCGCACGGATCTCGCCCGATGTCTCCTAGGAGACCGTTATCGAGGGCAAAACGGAATTGTCTGGACGTCGCCATAAGACCAGCTTTACATGCTCTTGCGAAGTTTGAGGTCATAGAAAACAACGTTTCAGGGTCGGACGTGCGTCTAAGGTCCAGCGAATATGTCCGAAATGAGGGACTAAACGGCCTAGGTTTTGACCTGAATCAATCCGTCGATGCGGTTTGCTTGATTATAAGATCCTGGCGATGGCCTTGCCTCTCGCGGTAGTGGGCTATTGTTGAAACCGTCAAGAGGAAGGCGCAAATGATTACGATGGCAATGAGGGTGCTCTCAACAGCGCTCTCCTTTT
The DNA here is from genome assembly GCA_963731805.1 of uncultured Alphaproteobacteria bacterium. GTDB lineage: Bacteria > Pseudomonadota > Alphaproteobacteria > Rhizobiales > Xanthobacteraceae > BOG-931. Next base: position 22,782 of record CAVSWY010000009.1, on the reverse strand, counting down.
CGATGCCACTCACTGCATCGGCGCAAACCGTGCCCCCACCGGCCCCGTCGGCGGCTCAGCCCGCCCCCCCGTCGCAGCAAGCCCTGACGGATGCACAGCTTGATGCGCTAGTATCTCCCATCGCGCTTTATCCCGACGCGGTGTTGTCAGAAATCCTCATGGCATCGACCTATCCGCTTGAAGTCGTCGAGGCCGATCGCTGGGCCCAAAGCAACAAGAACCTCAAGGGCGATCAGCTCCAGGCAGCCGTCGATAAGCAAAGCTGGGATGATAGTGTTAAATCGCTAGTCGCGACGCCGGATGTGCTCGACATGATGAGCACAAAACTGAGCTGGACGCAGCAACTCGGTGATGCGGTACTGGCGCAGCAACCGGACGTCATGGATGCTATTCAACGCTTGCGAACCAAGGCGCAAGCAAACAACAAGCTTGTCTCTAACAAGCAACAGACGGTATCGATGCAGCAACAGGGTGGCAAGCAGGTCATTATCATCGCGCCGACACAGCCCGGCACAATCTATGTGCCTTATTACGACCCCACGGTGGTCTATGGTCCGTGGCCCTATCCAGCCTATCCGCCCTACTACTGGCCCCCGCCGGCCTATATTGGCGCCGGAGTCATCGCCACCGGCCTCGCCTTTGGCGCCGGCTATGCGCTCGGTCGCTGGGCGTCTGGCGGCTATTGGGGCGGCGGCTTCAATTGGGGTGGCAACAACATCAACATCAATCGCAACGTCAACATCAACAATATCAATCGCAGCGGCGGCAACAACTGGGTGCACAATCCTGCACACCGACAGGGCGTACGCTATAACAATTCCAATGTCGCCGCGAAATTCGGCGGTAGCGGCAATATCGCGGGCGGCGCACAAAACCGGATGGATTTCCGCGGTCGCAGCGGCAATCAAATACTCAATCCGGGCGCAGCTTCTGGGAACCGGCCGAACGTCGGTGGCGGTAATCAAGCCAATCTCGGTGGCAATAACCGGCCGGCCGGCGGCAATCGTCCAAATGCAGGAGGAGGCGCTGGTCTTCCCAACGCAGGCGGCGGCGCTAATCGTCCCAATGTAGGCGGTGGCGCTAATCGTCCGAATGCAGGCGGCGGGGGTCGCGGCCCGGGTGCATTCGGCAATATCAGCTCAGGAAGAGTGGCCAATATGGAAGCCAGCCGCGGCCGCGCCAGTCTCGGCGGTGGCGGCGGTGGCGGCGGCGCCCGGCTCGGCGGTGGCGGCGGTGGTGGTCGGCCAGGCGGCGGAGGGGGCGGTGCTCGTGGCGGTGGCGGTGGCGGCGGCGGACGTCGATCCGATATGCGACTGAAGCACGACATCGTCCTACTCGGACGGCTCGACGACGGTCTTGGCTACTATCGCTTCGTCTACAATGGCGGACACAAGGCCTATGTCGGGGTCATGGCGCAGGAGGTGCAAGCGATTATGCCCGATGCGGTCGTGCAGGGCTCCGACGGATACCTCAGAGTTTTCTACGACAAACTCGGTCTGACATTCCAAACCTACGATGAATGGATTTCTTCTGGCGCGCGAGTCCCGACTGCTACATGGACCGCGCACTAATTGCCAGGCACAACAGAACACCGGATTCGATCGAGGATGTCATGAACAAGATTTTTGCGACGCTGACATCGCTAACAGCGGCGGTCCTTTTCGTCGCGTTCGCGATATTTGCTACTTCGTCTTTAGCGATGGCGCAACAGGACTACAAAACACCGCAAGACGCCGTCGACGCACTCGTCGCCACGGCGAATAGTGGCGATCAGAAAGCGGCGCTGGTCGTGCTTGGCCGCGGCGGCGAAGACATCATTTCGTCCGGCGACAAAGTGTCCGATGAAGCTGTGCGGCAGCGTTTTGTCACCTCCTATAACGCAAAACATTCGATCACGATGGAGGGCGACAACAAGGCCATCCTAGTAATCGGCGACAACGATTATCCCTTTCCCATTCCAGTCGTGCATAACAAGAACGGCACATGGTCATTCGATACCGAGGCTGGGCGCCGTGAAATTCTTTATCGACGGGTAGGCCATAACGAGCTCGACGCGATCCAGACTTGTCTCGCTTATGTCGACGCTCAGAACGAATACGCCAGCAAGGATCGCACCGGAGCAGGCGCCGGCATTTATGCGCAGCGGTTCATTAGCGCGCCGGGCAAAAAGGACGGCCTGTATTGGCCCACGGTGCAGGGCGAGGACGAGAGCCCGCTCGGCGAATTGTTCGCCGCAGCATCCGCGCAGGGTTATCATGCTGGAGAGGGCCGCTCGCCGTATCGCGGCTATTATTACAAGATCTTAACGAAGCAAGGCCCTGCGGCCCAAGGAGGCGCTGCCGATTACATCGTGAACGACAAGATGATCGGCGGTTTTGCGCTGGTTGCTTATCCCGCTCAATATCGTAACTCGGGCGTTATGACCTTCATCGTCAACTACTCCGGTACCGTCTTCCAGAAGGATCTTGGGCGCGACACGGCGGTCGTTGCTGCTGATATGACGTCGTTCAATCCCGATCAGACTTGGAAAAAGGTCGACGTAACTGAACCGGCGAAGTAATGAAAGACATCGCTACCGTTATGTTTATGCTTGGCGCATCTGCACTGGCGCAGCCACCGGATGCTAGCCTTGTCGCTGCATCATAGGATTTCGATTCAATTTAGCAACACGGAGAAATGAACAATGAATTGGCTTAAATATTTGCTTTTTAGCTCTGCATTCATATTGGCCGTGAGTACGGTAAGTGAGGCCCAAGTAATGGTCGATATGTCGAAGTTCACGTGTAATCAATTGTTGAGCGGAACTCCAGACGCCGTCGAGGCGGCGATATGGACCAGCGGCTACTACAACGGGCTGCGCAAGAACACCATGCTTGACTTGAATGTGATGAAGCACAACGCGGATGCCGTAGTGACAGTGTGCAAAGATAAGCCCGATGAAACGTTGATGAAGGCGGTCGACGCGGTGCTGGCTGCCGGAAAGAAAAAGTAGCGTCCCGAAAGTTAAACACACCGGGTACCTAGTTCATACTGATCGGGCGATGGTGCTGCAGTCCAAGCGAGAGCGGACGGCCGTGGAGCACAAACGCTAGTTGCTTTGCGACGAGCGAGACAGTGGCACCGACGATTGGTGGGTAGTGTCCAGAGTTTTTCGCACATTCGGTTTGGGCTGAGCGGTGCCCTTCCGCTATCGACCGCGTCGGCCCTCTATCTCCAGCGTTACGAGCCGCGCAAGGAGCGTTGCCGGATACAGTTGGCCGATGATGGCCTCAACATTGGCGAGACCGCGGGCAAACGGATGCAGCGGAACAATGTCGCCATAGCCCACCGATGTCAGAGTCACGAAACTGAAGTAGGTCAGGTTTCCAGCAACAGCAAGATTATCCTGAAGCGCCCCAAGGCCGGTGAAGGCATTGGGCTCCAAAAGCGCCACGTAGCAGTATAGCGCCACGAAGATAAGCCCAACATTGAGATAAAGCAGGACAGCGCCGATAATGCGATGAAAGGTGACCTGCCCAGGTGCGAATACTGCCCGGGCGACCACAATACTCAGTGTCATACCAGTGATCATCCAGGCGGTTGCATCCAGGTAAATGTCGGCGGCCGACGGCTGCCGCAGCCGCATGACAGTCGCGAGGACAATCAGCACAACGGCAATCACGATCGCCGCGACCGCAATCCAGCTGTCCGATACGATAAAAACCGCCACCACAAGGACGACCCCGAACGCAATGCCGAATTGGTGAGCGGCCACGATACCCGCGCCTTGCAGCGGCCCAACAACAAACAACAGTATCGCAAGCATAATGGTCAGCGCCGTCACCAAGGGATCGCTCAACCGCTCCTGCAGTCGGCGGAAACGTGTTCCGCCTTTACTCATTGAACTCATGTCCGCATTGATAGCCCATTGAATGGCATAACCATCTTCGTCGCAATGTGACGGACTGACGAACGCGCGGCAAAAGCCCCGCCAGGAACGCGAGCGAAACCCAAAAGGCGAGTTTGTCTGGGCCCTAGAAGACAATACACCGTCATTGCCACCGGCAATACCGTTTTCCCCGTGGCGCTCAATCACGCTGGTCGATGAATCTACGACGATGGGCCGAACATCAGCTATTGGCCGTACGCAGCGATGCTGATCAGAGAGGGGCAAGCGCGCTACGCAGTGGCTCGCTGGAAATCATCATCAAACCCGTGAATGGTTGACTTAGTTCGAGGATCAAGAAGATCGAAGCAGACGCCGAAAGTGCAAAAATACCAAGAGCGACAATAGTAGTTGCGTTATTGTGGCGAACAGGCTGAAACTGGCAAATATGATGACTAGCCAGGAAATCAGAACCACAAGGAACGGCGTGGGGATCGCCGATCCCGCCTCGGCGAACAAAAGCAAGCGCGTTTTGCCCAGGTCTTGGATGGTGTCTATTGCCTTTGTTTGAAGCGAGCGTGGTGTCTCGTTCTGTGGCGACAGTTTTAGAATCTCGTTGTAGAATGATAAGGCAGTGGCGCTCGCCTCGAATGGCTCTGCCTTCCGAGATTTGGCCCCGTTTTCCTGCCAAATTCGATCAGCAATGGAGGCGACCCCGCGGCGCAGCAGATTGCGGATCGACGCAGTCTCCGCCCCGTACTGCGCGAGAGTTTGGTCGAGCAAAACGATATCGGCGGTTAACTGCTGGACTTGAGTGCTCTGCGTTTGAAAAGTGCTGTTTGCTGACGCGATCAGCAATCCGAGCACGAGAGCGGCGATGGTCGCAATCAGGCCGGTGCCCAATCTAACGACATCCTTTGTGGCCCCGCTGAGATGATGCTCTGGCAATCTGGTGCGAAGAAACATACCAATAAACGTCCCGCCGAAGACGCAAGCAAACGCCGTTACGGACATCAACAGGGGACTCACAGCTCATTCCTCCAGCCGCACGTCGAGATCACGCTCGCACTGCCTGCACTCTCGTTCAATATCAAGGCTCGGCGCATCGGTCGTGCGATGCAGCGCTGTATCCGGTTTCGGGGGCAACCCGCAACCGGGCTGATCCCAGTCTCCGCGACAGCAAACGTTGCAGCGTGGCAATTTGCGAATTCACAGGATCGGCAGTACTCCTACTGGCGCCGACAGTTCGGCCGACGAGCAACCGGCCGGTATCGCGGCTGAGGAGAACCGAAGTTGCGCAGATCGAAGCGGCACCAACGAGCGTGCCAGACGTATGCAAAGGGCGAAAATAAGCTCACAGCGGAATTTTGTGCTTCAGTGCGCATTCGGATGTCGGTCAGCTTGGAGCCCGATCTTTAACAGACATCGAAAAATTCGCGGGACGCGCGTAATTATGCGCGCTCCCAGAGCTAATCGAAAGCCGCTCGTCAAATCGGCCCGAAATTGACGCATAATGCGAAGCTTTTGAGTTTCCTGATCGCCGCATGGACGTGTATCAAAAAGAGACGCTGCGACTAGATTTTCACGGGGGAGCCGGCGTCAAGCTATTGCGTGCATTGCACAATCAATTGCAGTGGCATTCAGGTCACACGGACGGGATTTTCCTCCGAGGCGGCACGTTTGCCGGTTTTTGCATAGTGGGCTCAGCTACAACGGGCCTAAAGTTGGCATTAATAGCGCACTTTTTGAAAGTGGGACGTCATGACAAAGCTTTTTGGCGCAATCACTGCTGCAACCGCATCGTTTGCGGCTTTAGTCTCCGCACACGCCGCCGATCTGCCGATGCGACCAGCCTATCAAGCTCCGGCTCCCGTGGTCGTGCAACAGGTTTACAATTGGACGGGAATCTATGTTGGTGTGAATGGTGGCTACGGTTGGGGTAGTCAGGATCCCCTCAACATCATCACGAACCGCTTCGACGGCCTTTCGCAGAGCATATCGGGCGGGGCTTTCGGTGGAACGGTGGGCGCCCAAATTCAGGCGGGACACGTGGTGATGGGCCTGGAGGCTGACCTCGATTGGGCCAGTATCACGGGCTCTGGTGTTATCACGCCGACAATTGGAGGGAGTGGTTCAGGTCTGGGAGGGCCGTACAACGCGAAGACCAATATCGACTGGGAAAGCACGATAAGGGCCCGTGTGGGATACGCAAACAACAACTGGCTCTACTATGCGACCGGAGGCGCGGCAGTGCTTGGGGCCAAGACCACCCTCTCGACAGTAAGCGGCGCAGCAATCTGTGGAGGGGTTTTCGCGAATTGCTCCGGCACTGATCGTCAGGTTGGCCTAGCGCTCGGGGCCGGCCTCGAATACGGATTTACCTCCAGTTTGAGCGCAAAACTTGAATATCTTTATATCACCGCGGTTTCGCTTTCGGTCTCGAACCACAGCGAGATACGCGCGGGTCTGAACTATCGATTTGGCGGAATGTGACGGATCCGAGAGTCAATCCCTGCAAGCATTGAACCTGGAGAGTGCCGTGAAAGTCATTGTGCGTTCGCTCATGGCCGCAAGCGTCGTCTTGTCGGCATCACTGGCTGCGCAAGCCGCGGACCTGCCGCCGGCTCCACCACCCCCGCAAGCGCCAGTGGCGTATATTCCCCCGCCGCAGCCGGTCTACAATTGGGGCGGCGTCTATGTCGGCATCAATGGCGGCTACGGTTTCGGAACCGTGAGGTGGACGCCGTCTGGTAGCGGCGCCCTAAGTACGAGCGCCAACGGTGGCATTGTCGGCGGCACGCTCGGAGCCAACTTCCAAACCGGCGCATTCGTGTTCGGCGTGGAGGGTGATTTCGACTGGTCTGGCATCAACAGCAGCACGGCCAACAGCATCTGCGTTGTTACCAGCAACTGCCAAACCGGCAACACTTGGCTGAGTACGCTGCGCGGGCGATTTGGGTTCGCTGTGGACCGCATCCTGTTCTATGGCACGGCCGGCGGCGTCTTCGGCAATGTGCAAACCACACAAAGCGGCGCCACCACCACCCATACACAAGCCGGCTGGACCGCCGGCGTCGGTGTCGAAACAGCTTTCGCCCAGAATTGGACGGCCAAGCTCGAATACCTCTACGCAAATCTCGGCACCGGGAGTGTGACTTGCGTGTCAGCCTGCGTGACTCCCAATCTTCCTATCTCCGTCGGCTTGACCGACAACCTGATACGCCTCGGCGTCAACTACAAATTCAATTTCTAGTGAATGCCGAGGAAACAGCATTGCGCGCGCAGAAGTCTACCGGTCGCAAGTAACAGCCGCCGAGGCGCCTAAAGCCTCGGCGGAGCGTTCAGACTCGGTATCTGGTCCTGCACAACTCTCGCTCGATCCCACTTCCGTATGCGACCACGTTCTGTGTGTGATGTCCGCCTTTGATGAAGGCAACGGTATCAACGCTTACGCTTGCGTTTGCACAGGGAGGGAGGTAGTCCCCCGGATCCTCGGTCGCCTACCCGCTTCCCGAAATCAGCAGCTATGCGGAAAACGCCATTGTGTAGGCAGACGCCGGGTGCTTTTTGACAGGGACAGGACGATCGGCCGATTTGACTGAGGTTAAAGCCTGGCGCGAACCGAAGCTCTTAGTACCTCTTAAAATGGAGCTTGGTCGTGGCAGACAGCGTGGTTGCCCATTATACCGACCCCTATGCCTTTCAAACGGCAATCCGCGGCGCAGAACTCGAATTTCTGCCCACCAAAAACGGTGATTTTCACGCCGAACTGACCAAAGTCACTCTGCACAAGCTGTGGATGCAACGCGGTAAGGAATCTCTGCCGCGAATTTTTCATGGCACGGCGTCGCCACAACGGGCGGTAATTGGTTTCCTGACCGACTCGAACCAATCGGAATATCGGCACTGCGGCACGGACGTGTCACCGGGTGAGATCATCGTCAACGATGGCAACGAAATGCATCGCCAGACGACGGCGCCCTGTCGCTGGGGGGCACTGTCACTGGCGCTAGAGGATCTATCCGCTGCCGGCGCCACCCTTGCGGGTCGTTTAGTTAAGCGGTCGACAGGCACCATCGTGATTCGACCCGCTCCCGCACACATGTCGCGGCTGCTGGAGCTTCATGCGACGGCCGGACAGCTTGCGAAGACCGCGCCGTACATTCTTGCTAATCCCCAGGTGGCGTCGGCGTTAGAAAATGATCTTACACATGCAATGATAATGTGTCTGACGGACGATAGCCGGATTGAAAGAAGCGTTAGCAACCGCCGTCACTCAGTGATTATGGCGCGCCTTGAGGAGTTTTTGTCGGCGCACGAATTCGTCCTTCCTGCTATATGTGGCCGACGTTTGCGCCGCCATTGGAGTATCAGAACGGACGCTGCGTGCCTGCTGCCATGAGCAAATCGGCATGGGACTTATTCGCTATCTTTGGTTGCGTCGAATGTATCTGGCACGACGTGCCCTTATCGCGGCTACACCAAGTACCTCGACCGTGACTCGAATTGCCGCTGACCACGGCTTCTGGGAACTCGGACGCTTCTCGATTGAATATCGAGCGCGATTTGGCGAGTCACCACTAGCGACACTACGCCGGCCACATTAGCGGACGGGTTTGCTCTGGTATTTTCCGAATTTGCATAGTCTCTGACCAACTGCAGTCCAATACTGCCAAAATTCATCACTGCAGATCCGGTCGAATCCGACCTGATGGCGGATTGCCGAAGTTCGGCTATTTGGCGAGACGATGGCAAATGCCAGTGACTGGCACGACTGTTTTTTCTGATCCCGGAGATTACCAAGCAGGTTTTCGCGGTGCGAGAATCAACCTGGTCTTCACCGGACCCGGGACATTCGGCGCCCGCCTAACTTCGGTAAGTCTCCCACACCTGAAGCTATTTTCCATTCAGGAAAGCCTGCCGCGCATTGCCTATGTCTCGTTGCCACCGCGGTGGGTGACTTTCGCGTTTCCGACGTGTTTTGAGCCGCCCCCGATTTGGAGCGGGATTGAGATGAAACCACAGGATTTGATGTTCCACAGCGTCGGCGAGCGCATGCATCAACGGACGAGTGGAGCCTGCAAGTGGGGTGTCATATCGGTTGACCCGGAGTTCTTCGCCCGCTCCAGCAAGGCTCTGACTGAAACAGAAGTCATCCCACCAAGGGTCGGCCGGGTATTGCGGTCTTTGCAGGCCGATGCTCTCAAACTGCGACGCCGACACACACGCGTTTGCCGCCTCGCCGAGACGAATCCCCAAACAGTCAGTCACCAGGAAGTCGCCCGTGCGATCGAGAGCGACATTATTGATGCGCTCGTCAACTGTCTGACGGCCGATGTCGTTCAAAATGACACAGCCCTCCGACGGCGCCATGCCGCAATCATGGACCAATTCGAAAACGCGTTGGCGACGAATGTCGACAAGCAGTTGACCATACCGGAGCTGTGCCGAACTATTGGCGTGGCGGAGCGCACTTTGCGCATGTGCTGCCTTGACGCACTGGGCACAAGTCCCAGCCAGTACATTCGGCTGCGGCGACTGAACCTAGTGCATGTGGCGCTCCAACATGCGGATCCGGCAACCGCGAGGATTTCAGATATCGCGGCACGTTACGGATTTTCTGAGTTCGGACGCCTCTCTGTATTTTATCGGACGATATTCGGGGAGACGCCATCTGCGTCGCTGCGGCGCTCTCGTCCCAAGATCCACGATTTGCAGTTCGCCAGAAATGTATAGTGGCGGGGGACGTCTTTGGTTAGGAAAAACACGGTTAGCGCAAAGCGTTCACGCAGTGAGATTCAGTTTAAGTTCAACCCGATGCTCCCGACAAGTTGCTTCTGTTCAGCCATCTCGCGGATCGCGAAGGCGCGATAATCTTCGCTGTTCATGTAGAATGGTTCCTGATCGAGCCGTTTCAGCACCGCAAGGCATGACGGCTCCATCATGCCGCTCTTGAAGGCATCGTGAAGGGCCCTAACGATTTTCGGATCCATATCTTTCGGTCCAGCCAGACCATAGGGGGCGTTGGCGATGATCTTGACGCCGATTTCCGTCAGCGTCGGAACGGTCGGCCAATTCGCGGTGCGCGTGGCTCCAAAGGTAACCAGCAAGCGCAACTTGCCCTCGTTCACCATAGGAGCCCAACCGCTCCCGTCCACGACAGCGTCGACATGACCGCCCAGCACAGCATCGATCGTCTCCGAAGTGCCCTTAAATGGAACGTGGATCCAATCAATGTCCCGTAACTTGGCAATCTGCGCCATTACGATATGCGGCGTGGTCCCGACGCCCGGCGAGCCATACGTGATCTGTCCGGGTCTGGCCCTCGCATCGGCGAGCAGATCTTGAAACGTCTTCCACGGCGCGTCACTGCGCACCACTACGCCGAAGGTGTATCCCGTGAGGCCGATGATGTAGCTCAAATCCTTGCCGGGATCGAATGCCGTCTGCCTCACAAACGGCACGCGAAATAAATTCAAGGGTATCTGTGCAATAGAATATCCATCGGGGGCCGCAGTCGCGGCCATCTGCATTGGACCGAGCGTCCCGCTCGCGCCAGGCTTGTTCACAACCACGATCGATTGCCCGAGGTACTTTGCCGTCGCAGCGGCGAGCGCACGGATTGCGATGTCGGTCGTTCCGCCGGCAGGCCAAGGAACGATGACGGTCACCGGCCTCCTGGGAAATCCGCCCGCCTGCGCGGCGCCGCTTAAAATGCCGAACGCAACAACAATCCCAACGATGACCGTTAGCCGCTGTCGGTTCATTTTCTCCGCGTTTCCTACCCGGGGTAGTAATGTTGTGCACTCTAATGCCACAGTCAGTTCGGACTAAATCAATTTTGATCACGAGCCTGTGCAATCGAATCGCTGCAGGGTCCTGAGCAGAGCCGTTTAATTGTGGCGCTCATCATGCTCGCCCTAGGGAGATCGGGGCGCAAAATTGCCGTTTGCACGACAATCAGCGTATTGGAGCGGGCGGGCGCTCCACTGCGCAATACCTGGTATTAGCCGAATTTGCATAGACGACCGTTCAGTCGCCTGTGCAACCTATTCAATCTGGGACTTACCGAATGTCGCTTCAGCTTCCCCCGTGGGTGAAGATCCTATTCGTCGGCGTCGGCACCGCACTGGCGATCGGTGCCGGCGTTTTTGCCTATCGCTACTTCACCTATCCAGTGACCCTTACCGTCGCGGCTGGTTCGGTCGACGGCTACGCAGTCCAGGTTATGTCATCGATCGCCGGTCGCCTCACGGCAACCGGTTCACCCGTTCGCCTCAAAGTTGTGAGTGTAGACTCGGCGTTCGATGCCGCCAAGGCATTCGCGACGGGAAAAGTCGATCTGGCGATCATCCGCGCGGACATTGGAGACCTGTCGGAGGCGCGAACGATCGTTCTCGCCGGTCATGGTGTTGTTATGATTGTCGTTCCGCCGGGATCTTCCATCGACAGTGTCGATGCTTTGGCCGGTAAAACCGTCGGTGTCGTTGGTGGCGAGCCCAATCACGCTGTCGTAGATGCCATGAAACAGGAATATGACTTCGCCACAAAAAAGGTCGTGTTCAAGGATTTGGCGTTGGCCGACGTTCCGAAGGCGATGCAATCCAAGCAGGTGAATGCCGCGTTGTTTGTGGTTCCGGCGACCGGAAAATACCTTTCAATCGTGCGCACTGCCGTTCCAGGAAAAGGCAAGAACAAACCGACGCTGATTGCCATCGAAGACGCCGGCGCAATCGCAGAGGTAGCGGGAGCCTACGAGAGTTACGACTTGCCGAAAGGCACGCTGTGGGGCTCTCCGCCCGTCCCGGATGACGATCTGACTACGTTGCGCGTTCCGTTCTACTTAGTCGCGAATAAGAAGCTAAGCGACGATGTCGCGGCTGACCTCACCCGAGCCATTATGAATGCCCGCCGAGAACTGATCGGCGAGTACCCATTGCTCGCGCAAATGGGCGCACCGAGCACTGACAAGGACGCCTTCATCCCGATACATCCCGGCGCAGCGGCTTACTATGGCGACACGCAGCAAAGCTTTCTCGATAAATACAGCAATGAGCTCTACTACGGACCTATGGCGTTCGGCGCGATTGCGTCGGGCTTAATCGCGGCGTGGAAGTTCCTCGGACTCGGTGGCAATCGGGGCGGAACGCCGCTGGATCCGCTTTACGCGATGGCGCGACGCATCCGGGAATCTAAAGGCGAAGACGAACTAACTGAGATCGAAGACGAGATCGACAATATCCTGAAGGCAGAACTTGCCAAAACCGCGAAGGGCGATGATACCGCCCTAGACCCAGGGATTTTGAGCTTGGCGGTGCACCGGCTGGAAAACCTCATTCACTACCGAAGAATGAACCTTGCGACGATTTCGCATTGACCATACAGTGCACCTGCATCAACCACGGCCATCCGTGTCCAAATAACACTGCCTTAATCCGCAGCTGGCGATTTCATTCTGTGACAGACGTCCTTTTGGCAGAGCGATAAATCTTAACGGTGGTAGTTTCAGAACGTTGATGAGTTGTATGACGAGGATACCGTAATGCGAAGCGAAAGGTCACGATCTTGAGTCTTCAACGCGGGAGTTCTCAGTTATCGGAGGAAGCGTCGCCGAACGAAGATCAATGGTATGTCTCAGTAGATGAAAAAACCTACGGACCGGCACGCTTTAGCGATCTGCAAGAATTGGCCCGGCAAGGAGACCTTTTTAAAGACCATTTGGTATGGCACCCCGGGCTTGCCTCATGGATTACGGCGGGAAATGTAACCGGTCTTTTTCCGGAGATATCTCCAAATCCCAGTAAAACAAGTCCCAATAAGCCAAGTCAGCCTGATCGGCGCGGCCGCAAAACGAAAAAAACGCAGGAACCCGAGCGCAATATAAAAGAGAGAGCCAAAGATCAAATAAAGAATTTCGCACTAATGTTCTTCTACCTCTGGATAGTGTTTGGTCTGTTAGCAATTCATCAGTCGATCATTCTATCGCAGTATCAGATAAATTCTCTCGCACATGGCCTTGCCATCGTTAATGCCTTGATTTTTGCAAAGGTCATGCTCATCGCGGAAGATCTGCACCTCGGCGACAGGATGAACGATAAGCCGCTCATTTATCCGATTCTCTTCAAATCGCTTTTGTTCGGCGTCACTCTGATATGCTTTCACATTGCGGAGCATGTGATCGTCGGGATGTGGCATGGAAAGACGGTAGCCGAAAGTATTTCAGAGGTCGGCGCCAACAACTTGAAGCAAGTGGTGTCTGGTGGAATCATCACCACTGTTGCACTGGTGCCATTTTTTATTTTGCGGGAGATCAGCCGGGTGATTGGTGGGGACAATCTTTGGGCACTTTTCTTTCAGCGCCGAAACTCAAGGGCACGCTAGACGTTCGACGATGCATGTATCGAAGGTCGGAGCGTTGTAATGACCAGCGCGCGTACTCATAAATCCGGGTCTCGCGCAACAATATTGGATGTAAAGAGCTCGATTGCTATGTGCACGGGTATTGCCGAAAGTGTCGACATTGCAATCGGCAGCATCGTTCCTCTGGGCATCCGTCACGACGTTGCAGGGCTCCCCGCGCTACAAAGGCAAACGACAGGTGGCGTTTCTTCTGCACATTCCACGCCTTGACCCGCGTCAATTGGAGCTTGACGCGCGTGCGGCGCTGCCGGTGCCGGATGACACCCGAATTGACATCATTGCGGTGTGAAGCGCCCGGATACGAAGGCGCGAGCTCGTTAACTGTCCTGTTGCTCGCCGATGGCTGGCGGATCAAGTTTCCGTGAAGCCGCATTTTGCCGAAATTGCATAGCGCATAGAGCTGTCGATAGTCCAATTTCGCGGCAAAAGAGACCGAGGCCGTCTCTGACGGCGCAGGAGACATGAATGTCGTTCCGTAACCTTCAGGCGGTTGAAGGGCGTGAAAATTTTGTATGTGAGCGGCAGCAGCAAGCGGACATGATCCGCATTTTCGGCGGCACGTTCCGCATGGGCTCGGACAAGCATTATGCGGAAGAGGCGCCTGCCCATCGCGTCTCGGTGCACGAATTCTGGATAGACCGCGCACCGGTGACGAATCGGCAGTTCCGAGAGTTCGTCGAAGCAACCGGCCACGTCACCTTCGCCGAAATTCCTCCCGATCCGAAGGACTACCCCGGTGCGCTGCCGCACATGCTCTATGCCGGCTCGCTCGTTTTCGCGCCGCCGTCACATCCGGTTGATCTACGCGACTGGAGTCAATGGTGGACTTTTCTCAAGGGCGCGGACTGGCGCCATCCCTACGGACCGCAGAGCAATATCGATGGGCTCGACGCCCATCCGGTCGTGCAGGTGGCGTTCGCGGATGCGCTGGCCTACGCCACATGGGCCGGCAAGGATTTGCCGACGGAAGCCGAATGGGAATTCGCCGCGCGCGGCGGGCTCGACGGCGCCGAATTTTCCTGGGGCGACGAACTCACGCCCGGCGGCAAGCACATGGCCAACACCTGGCAGGGCGACTTTCCGCGCCAGAATCTTTGCGAGGACGGCTTCGCGCGCACTTCGCCGGTCGGCGCATTCCCGCCGAATGGCTACGGCCTCTACGACATGATCGGCAATGTCTGGGAATGGACGACGGATTGGTATTCGCTCAAGCACGAGGCCGACGCGCCGAAGGCGTGCTGCATCCCTGAAAATCCGCGCGGCGGACCGGAGGCCGCGAGCTACGATCCTCACCTCCCGAAAATCAGGATTCCACGCAAGGTGCTTAAAGGCGGCTCGCACCTGTGCGCTCCGAATTATTGTCGCCGTTATCGCCCCGCCGCACGCCATGCCGAGGCGGTCGACACTTCGACAAGCCATGTCGGCTTTCGGTGCATCACCAGAAATCAACAGAAAGAGAGCGCTACATGAATAAGGACCACAAGCATGGGAAGTCCAAGGACAGCATCACGCAAAATAGCGATGGTCTAAAACGTCGCGATCTTTTGTTGAGTGGCACATCGTTGGTAGCCGCATCGGCGTTGTTGGGTGCGGGTGTTGCGACTTCTGCGCAAGCGCAACAGATGGCCCCACCATCCGGGAAACAGCCGAACATTGTCGTCATCATGAGTGATGACGTCGGTATCTGGAATATTGGCGCCTACCACCGCGGCATGATGGCGGGGCGGACGCCGAACATCGACCAGCTGGCGAAAGAGGGGATGCTGTTCACCGATTATTACGCCGAGGCGAGCTGCACGGCGGGCCGCGCTGCATTTATCACTGGTGAGTTGCCGATCCGCACGGGTCTAACCACGGTGGGTC
Source organism: uncultured Alphaproteobacteria bacterium (assembly GCA_963731805.1). Taxonomy (GTDB): domain Bacteria; phylum Pseudomonadota; class Alphaproteobacteria; order Rhizobiales; family Xanthobacteraceae; genus BOG-931. Next base: position 7,634 of record CAVSWY010000009.1, on the reverse strand, counting down.
AAGCTGGCGCAGACGTCGGGTTGCCCGACGAGGCAGCGACCCTTGCGACAGCACTCAAATCGATGGGCTACGCCACCGGCCAATTTGGCAAGAATCATCTTGGCGACCTCAACAAATACCTGCCCACGGTCCATGGTTTCGATGAATTCTTTGGTTATCTCTATCACCTGGACGCGATGGAAGACCCTTCGCATCCCGGCTATCCGCAGGAATTGTTGAACACAGTCGGCCCGCGCAACATGGTGCACTCCTGGGCGACAGCCGCCGACGATGCGACTGTGGATCCGCGCTGGGGAAAGGTCGGCAAGCAGAGGATCGAGGACGCCGGCACACTCTATCCGAAACGGATGGAGACCGTGGACGACGAAATCCTCGACTTATCGCTAAAGTTTGTGGATGGCGCCAGAAAAGCCGGCAAGCCGTTTTTTCTCTACCTCAACCCGACGCGCATGCACGTCACCACTCACTTGTCGCCGAAATACGAAGCGCTGCGCAACTCGAAGAACGGTTGGACCATTGAGGAAGCCGGCATGGCGCAGCTCGACGATATCGTCGGCTCCGTCATGAAATACCTCAAGGACAATGGATTGGACGACAACACCATCGTCATGTTCACTACCGACAATGGCACCGAAACCTTCACCTGGCCCGATGGCGGAATAACCCCGTTCTATGGAGCCAAGGGCACGGGCTATGAAGGCGGGTTCCGTTGCCCCGCGATGATCCGCTGGCCAGGCCACGTGCCGGCCGGCACGATCGAGAACGGCATAATCTCCGGGCTCGACTGGTTCCCGACCTTCGTGGCCGCCGCAGGCAATCCAAACATCAAGGAGGAGCTGCTTAAGGGCAAGCAGATGGGCGACCGCACCTACAAAAACCACCTCGACAGCTACAACCAGCTGGACTTGATCACCGGCAAGGGTCCGTCGGCTCGTCACGAGGTGTTCTACTTCACGGAAAGCAACCTCGCCGCGGTGCGGATCGATGATTTCAAGTATCGCTTCATCAGTCAGCCTGGGGGTTGGATCGGCACCAAGGAACATCCCGACGCGCCGGTTCTGGTGAACCTGCGCCTGGACCCCTTCGAGCATGCGTCATGGCCGGGCGTCGGCGATGGCAATCTCGGGTCCTATGAGTATTTTAACTGGTTCCTCTACGAGTTTTGGCGCTTCGTGTTTGTTCAACAGAAAGTAGCCGAGCTGGCTATGACAGCCATCGACTACCCGCCTATGCAGAGGGGCGCGAGCTTCAACCTCGATGCTGTAAAGGCGCAGATCGAGGAAGCCATGAAGAAACAACACGCGGATTAGTTTGAACATTCACATGGCGGGCGTCCTTTCTCGGGCGCTCGCCTGGTTTCTCGGTCTTCACCAATTCGCAATCTGGAATTTCGGCGGTTCGTGCGATTGCACGAGAGGCAAGGCACAGGGAGCTGTGAAACCAATGTCCTCTGGCATCAACCGTCGCGTTCTCCTGAAAACAGCGGCAGCTATGTCGATCTTGTTCGGGCCTGCACTGCCTGCCTTAAACCAGGCGCAGGCGCAGACCGATCCGCTCACGTCGTGGAACGGTGACGCAACCAAACAAGCGATCACCGAGTTCGTTGCCCGGGTCACGCGACAAGCTGGATCGGATTTTGTGCCACCCGCGCATCGCGACGTTCGACGATGATGGGACCTTGTGGGTGGAACATCCGATGTAATCGTAGTCGGCACACACCCGCAGGCCATTGGCGAGCAAAGTGACCCCGGCGCGGGGCGCGATCGTGCAAATTGCGATTTCCGGCCGGATGCGGCGCGCCATCGACAGTACGCCGAAAGTTGCGAGATCGATCGCTTCAAGCCGTCGTAAATCAGTATACCGAACAGCATGCGACCTCCGCTTTACTGCGACATGCCCAACCAATGTGTGGCACGAAAGTTGCGTCATATGCAGCAGGCGATATGCCTTGTCTGAAACAGGGATCAAATCCCTTGGTCAGAAAATGCAACCGGGAGAGCATGTTACTTAACGACTGCGAATGCTTGTACTTTTGGCGCTGAGGGAGCGGACCATGACCACGACGACCGGCATTGCTAGAATTGGCGAAACCACGATCCCGGGTATCGGGACAATCGCCTGTGCTGGCACCATCGGCACCATTATCGAATGGTACGATTTTCTGATCTACGGAACCGCCGCCGCGCTCGTCTTCAATAGCCAATTCTTTCCCAAATTTGACCCCAGGATCGGAACGCTTGCCGCGCTCGCGGCTTTTGCGATTGGCTTTCTTGCCCGCCCCATCGGCGGCGCGATCTTTGGCCATTTCGGCGACAAACTCGGCCGTAAATCCACGCTGATGGTGACCATGGTCTGCATGGGGCTGTCGACAGCGGCGATCGGCGTGTTGCCGAACTACGCGCAGATCGGTATCGCCGCGCCGGTACTGTTGGTTCTTCTGCGGGTTGTCCAGGGTATCGCGCTCGGTGGCGAATGGGGTGGTGCATCGCTGATGGTGCTCGAACACGCCCCGGCGCATCGGCGCGGACTATACGGCAGTGTGGTCCAGGTCGGTTTTCCACTCGGCCTCGTTTCGGCGTCGGCCATGTTTTCGCTGGTGACGATGCTGCTGTCGGATACGGATTTCAAAACATGGGGCTGGCGCATTCCTTTCGTCGTCAGCGTCCTGTTGGTCGCGATCGGGCTGTTTGTTCGCGCTAGGCTGCCGGAAACGCCGGTCTTCGAAGCCATGAAGGCGCGCGGTGAGATCGTCCGTGCGCCTTTCTTCGAAATGGTGGTGAAAAGTCCGCGCAGTTTTCTGATCGCGACCGGGCTAAAGTTGTCTGAAGTATCGTGGGTCTATATGCTGACCATCTTCGCAGTGGTTTATGCGACGACCAAACTCGGACTGCCGAAATCACTGATGCTCAACGCGATCGTTCTGGCGGCGTTGCTCGAGCTCATTACTATCCCGCTGTTCGGATATATGTCCGATGTCTATGGCCGCAGGTCGCTTTATTTCGCTGGCGTCGCCTTCACCGTCTTGTTCGCGTTTCCGCTGTTCTGGCTGCTCGACATGAAGACCCCGGGCATCGTGATCCTGGCGGTCATTATCGCCCTTAATTTCGGCCACGGCCTGATGTTCGCGCCGGAATCGACGTATTTCCCCGAACTGTTCGGGCCCAGTGTCCGCTATAGTGGCGCCTCGTTGGGTTTCCAGGTCTCGGCGGCGATCGGTGGCGGCTTTGCGCCGATCCTCGCGACAGCGCTGGCGGCCTATACTGGCGGCACCGCGGGCGTATCGATCATGCTGATCCTTTTAGCCTTAGTCACGCTGACCGCAACTCTGTTCGCCCGCGAGACTAAGGACGAGGCGTTGCTCAGTTAGTCTGACATTCGCAGTGGACGGCTTGCGAGATGGTAGAAACGCAATTTGCAGAGCTCGAGCAGAACCGACCCAGATGGACGGGCGGGCGGCTTCTACACATCCACATTGCACCCACCGCCTCAGCTAGGATGGTGGAGATCGCTGAAGCAATCGTTGTCGCCGGCCGCGGAATTGAAGGCGACAGGTATTTCTTGGGCACCGGAACCTATTCACGTTCATCGAAGCCTGATGCCCGCGAGGTCACTCTTTTCGAGATGGAAGTGCTGGACGCACTCCTGCGAAACGATCCTCCCCTTCAGTCCGGTCCGATCGCGATCGAACCGGCCGACCACCGCCGCAATCTCACGGTTCGCGGCGTTCCCTTAAATCACCTCGCTGGCAAGCGCTTTCGTGTGGGAGACGTCATTCTCTTTGGCGGACGCCTCAATTTCCCCTGCAAATACCTTGAGAGGCTGCTCGGCCTGCCGGTCTATCTTCCACTGTATAATCGGTCAGGGCTAAATTGTCTGATCGAGAAGGGTGGCGTGATTCATTGCGGAGATCCAGTTGAGCCACTCTGATGATAACAACACGAAAGTGCTGACCTCGCGACTAGGAAACGACGTGGCTAAGCCGATTGTCTGATCCGGCACAAGAATAATGCTCGATGTTTTGCCGTATGACAAAACGCTCCATGACGCTCTCCCAGGGCCGCCCCACCGGCATTGACCCTTGAGCTAGATCAAAGCGGCTTTGTGTAGCTTAGACGACCATCTTTAAATGAAAAAGGTATGGCAGCCCATCGCCACGGCTCCGGCACACGTCGAGTTGGAGTTGAGTATCTACGATCATGGCGAATATCACGCACTTGCATTTCCCTGTCAGCGCCAGGGTGAGGGCTGGCGCGACGTGCGTACCAATCGTTCTATGCCCCTTGAGCCGACCCATTGGCGGCTTTGGGATCAGAAGCGTGTTTGACGAACGGGTCAACGGAGCAGCGACTAATCACGCAGCCCGTTCTTGCTTGACCGTTTCCACGTGCTGGCAACGCGAACAATAGAACACAACAATCTCAGGCATACCCGCCAGATCAATCTGGCGAACCAGGTCCATGGTGCCATGGCAATACGGGCACGGCATGGTATTCAAGGTACGTTGGGTGCTGTTCGGCATGGCGCATCCTGGCGCGCCATCCCGTCGGCGCCTTGCGATAGATCAAGGGCGGGTCAGTAGCGTATGTTGCGCATGAATTAATTATGAGAGCGGAGCCGCCTAAAACGGACAAGGCGACGAACGCAGTCGAAGAGGCGCCCGAAGGGAAGAATGCGTTTAGGCGCAGCGACTTGGGAAGATGCGGGGGTGATTTTGAAGGATCAGGTGCTCGAATTACGAAACATGGACGGCCGATTCGGGTCGCCCGGAGGACCCGCGAGCACGACGATCACGACGTTCCGGTCCCGGTCTATGACCCCTATGGGTCGGGCAACGATGTCGACGTCATCACCGACGTGTAACGCGTTTCATGCCAGGTGAAACGCATTTCATCCACACCGAGGCGTCCAAGGCTCTCCGGCGGAAACGCGTTTCACTCCACCGCGCGCGGCGGCGCCGCGATGTGCACTTCCTGAGCGTCCTCGTCACCGCTGAAGCGGTTGCCGGCGGCGCCTGCCGCCGGGAACGTAAAAGGCTCGAGGTAACGCAGATCTTTCGGTCAGTGGTTCGTTTTCGCTTGTTCGCGCGACAATCGCAGCACGCGAAGCCGCTGCATGTTTTTGACGGCCGCGGCGTGACGTTCGTGCTCAAGTTTCAACGCTTCGCTGATTTTTCGTTCGTGTTTTTGCTTGCCTGCAAAAACATTCTCCGCGACGCGATGATCCCTATCAGCCATGGGATTTCTCCCTTAATAGCGTGGGGATTGTCGCAAGCCTCGCGAGTGGATTCCAACAAATCAACGAATTAACGTTACACGGCAGCCGTCAGCCGTGCGTGCCGAGGGCAAACAGCTTTTGCCCCAAGTGGCGCCCGCAATATTCCCTCGAAACAACAGGCCAGCGACTTGCTTGTGCCAAAGCTCCGCCGTCATTCCGCTGAGGCTCTAGTGGTGACGTGCGTCACTTAGGGCGCGCTGACGGCGGGAGCCTATCGTGCTGGCAAGAGCTTTGGGAAACGCCGCGTTCTGTCTGTCATTCCTGCTACTGACTGCTGTGTCAGTCCAGGCGCAAGCACCGCCTGTACCACCAATGCCGATACCGCACGTCGCTCGTTTCGTAGCTCATCCTGTGCCCGCATCCTTGCCACCGTTGCCGCGACCGCGACCTACGCTTGATGCGCCGTCCCCTACTACAGCCGTTATTCCTAGCAGAGCAACGACGCCTATCCTGCTACGGGACTGATGGTGGTCGCGTTCCGGCTTGGAGTGCTTTCGGATCTTTAGATTGGGCAGCTCGGCGACCCTTAAGACTCAACTCCTTAGGCTTCAGTTCCTATTAATTGGGAATGTTGCGTATGCGTAGCCGCAGTCTGGCGGCCTTTGTCGAACCATGCCTGCCTTCCCCTGCTAAGCGATCGCCGGCCGGGGCGAACTGGATTCATGAAATCAAACACGACGGCTTCCGCATCATGGCCCGCCGCGATGCCGTCGGCGTCCGGCTCTTCACCCGCAACGGCCATGATTTCACAGCCCGGTTTCCGCTCGCCGCGGCGGCGGTCACGGCCCTTCCTGGCCGCTCGTTCCTGATCGACGGCGAGGCGATCGTCCCCGACGACAAGGGCCTCGCAGTGTTCGATCTCGTCCGCCGGGCACGCCATGGAGAGGATGCCGTGCTCTGCGCGTTTGATCTGATCGAGCTTGACGGTGTAGATCTGCGACGCGTCACGGGTGTAACGAAGGAGACCGTTACACATAACGGGATCAACGTCATGTCTGGATGAGGCACACGTACATAAGATCATCGATCGCCGAGCTGATGGCTTCGGGGTCGTTTCGCCTATCGGGTGGAAGATAGCCCTTGGCGATCAAACCCTCGACCTCGGCGGCCCCAATCAACACCTTGACGCAGTGGTAGCCACGACGCCGGCGGCGCCGATACAAGCGCATCCGTTCCGCTACCGATTGGTGGACCGGTTCGGCAGCTACGGGATTCGGGGCTGTTTCCGTCGACATCCGATTTGCGGCTTCGATTTTGGGCTATGTTGAGCGCAGCCTATTGCCCGAGCGGTGAATTCTTCGTTTCATCCCCTCGAGCGCGCTTCGCACGGCAGAAAATATGAACCTCGAAGGCAAGACCGTTCTGGTGACCGGGTCGACCGACGGAGTGGGCCAACTGGTGGCGCGCCGGCTGGCCGACCAGGGCGCTTACGTCTTGGTCCATGGGCGCGATCGCCACAGAGGTGAACAGGTGCTCGAGCAGATCCAGGCGAGCGGCCGCGGTTCGGCAGTATTTCTGCCGGCGGACTTCTCCTCACTTGCCGAAGTGCGTCGCTTGGCCGAGGCCGTACGGCAGAACTGCGACCGGCTCGACATCCTCATCAACAATGCCGGCATCGGCTCCGGTGGGCCTGGCGCAAAGCGAGAGATCAGTCAGGACGGCTACGAGCTGCGCTTCGCCGTGAACTACCTCTCCGGGTTCCTGCTCACGAGGCTATTGCTGCCTCTTTTAACGCTCGGTACGTCCTCCCGCATCGTGAACGTCTCGTCGCTGGGCCAGCACCCCATTGATTTCGACGACGTGATGCTAACCCGGAGCTATACCGGCGGGCGCGCCTATACCCAGAGTAAGCTCGGGCAGATCATGTTCACGTTCGATCTCGCCCACGAACTCGATCCCGAAACGATCACAGCGAATTGCCTGCACCCCGCTACTTATATGGCAACGACCATGGTCCGGCAGAGCGGGGTTACGCCGATCAGCACTGTCGAAGAAGGAGCAGAAGCGATCCTCAACCTCGCCATCTCGGAAGAACTCGAGCGACGCTCCGGTGAGTTCTACAGCGGGCTTACGTCATCAAGGGTAAATGCGCAGGCCTATGATAGTAGCGCTCGCGAGCGCCTGCGCGCATTGAGCGCGCGCCTAACTGGGTTGGTCTCGTAACCGATCACTATCTGCCGCGAAACTATCGAGGTTCGACATGCGTCTCAAGGACAAGATCGCCATCGTCGTGGGCGCCGGGCAATCACCAGGCGAGGGAATGGGCAACGGGCGCGCGACGGTTTTACGTTTTGCTCAAGAAGGCGCCAAGGTTCTGGCTGTCGACAACCAGCTCGCCTCCGCCGAGGAAACGGTCGCTA
>CAVSWY010000008.1:0-193297 GCA_963731805.1 uncultured Alphaproteobacteria bacterium | reverse complement strand
ATAAGCGACAAAGTGCGTTGCAGCAAAGATCGAGCTATTCGATCACCTCGTCGGCGAGCACTTGCATTGAAGGTGGCACGTCCAAGCCGAGCGCTTTTGCCGTTTTGAGGTTTGAGTATCGTCCAGGTTGTCGGCAGCGGGGTGGCCCCGGTGGTAAGGAGGACTTCGCCCTCGACGGGTACGCCCTACCAGTTAACTTACCCAAATAGACAGCGAGCAATGCAATCAATCCCTCGATGATACCTAGTTCGCAATCGCTTTATCGTAGGGATAAATCACCTCGCCACTCTTGTACTGCGGCGGGTAGATAATCACCTCGGTCTTAAGATCGCGGATGTCATCAATGCTGTTGCCTTTGATGTTCTGGAACTGAGCCGCAAGCGTGCGCTCCTCTACCCACTCACCTTGCTTGCCAAATTTCACGTCGCCGACCACGGTTTTGAATGTGGTCGCCCGGATGTAATCCGCAAGCACATCATCATTAAGGCTCTTAGTCGAGGTGATGGCGTCGCCAAGCACCTGTAGATCAGCATAGGCCCATACCGGCATATAGTAGCCAAGCGGATCGGTGCCGGCGGCCTGGGCGCGCGCCTGATATTTCTTGACCAGCTCGAGCGATCCGGGAAACGCCATGGACTCGACTGGCAACCAGGTTTCATAATTGACGACGCCATTTAGCAGCGGGCCAAGCTGGGTTTTGAACACGGTCGCCTGCAGGCCGACCATCGCGCCACCCCACATCTTGGGCTTAAATCCGACCTCGTGCATCGCCTTGACCATGCCGACGGTGTCAAGCGGATAGGAGCAAATCACCAGCAGATCAGGATTCGTCGCTTGGATCGCTCGGACTATCGGGGAGAAGTCGACTGTAGATGGCGGATAACTCTTTTCGTAGACGATCTTAAAGCCCGACGCCTGGGCGTTCTCGTGCGCCCCCTCACAGGCGTTGCGTCCAAACTCGGCATCTGCGGAAGCCAAGGCGATTGTTTGTGGTTTAGGCTTTTGCTGCTCGGCCACCTTGAAAAAGCCGCGCGTAAATGCTGGCTTCGGAGTTGGGCCATTCGGGATCATAGAAAAATATCGAGGATAATTGAATTTCTCGTTGATGCCGGTGCCGAATAGGCTGAGAAATAATTTCTTTTTCTGGATTGCCACCGGCATCGCTGCAGCGATCTGGGTCGAGGCATAGCCGCTGACGATCAAATCGACTTTGTCGATCTCGAGCAGCTTGGCGTAGATGCCAGGCACTTGTGACGGATTGCTCTGATCATCGTAGTAGATGAGCTTGACCGGCCGGCCGAGCAGCCCACCTTGTGCGTTGACGTCATCTTCCCAAATTTGCATTGCTACCAGGGACATTTTGCCATTGGCGGCAAGCGGCCCGGTAAGTGACATGCCGAAACCAATCTTGATAGGTTCGGCAGCCGTGGTGGGAGCTGTAGTGAATAAAAGCGCGGCGACTGCAGCCGACCACGCTAGACGGCTTATGTTAAACCAGTGGGATTTTGTCGACATTTCCATCCCTTTCAGTGCGCCTCGACCACTCTCGCTTTGAGGCGGCTGGGATATTGTGTTTGACCATTCCTAATTTCAGCGTGGCCGAACCGGCTCAGAGACGATCACTGCAAGCGTTCTTTTAGCACCGCGTCGCGGGAAACTTTTGATCTGGATCAAGACTAGTTGTGGCATTGTGGACCTCCACAAAATATTCACTGTCACCGGATTTGTTCTGGCGCAATTCCTTGGGCTCCCCATCCCTCATAGCCTTGTTGGGGCTGCTGATGAGGTGGTTGAATAGGCATCCAAGCGTTTGTTGCAGCGCAAATTAACAGCCGTCACAATGTCCGTTAATGGAATGGTCCGGCCGTGCTCCTGCCCCGCCAGCAATAGAAGCTGGCCAGGGGCACAAAAGACGAGGAGCACGCCATGTCTCAGAACCCAAACGCTACGATCGCCGTAGTCGGCATCGATATCGGGAAGAACTCGTTCCACATTGTTGGCCTGGATCAGCGCGGCGCGATCGTGCTGCGGCAGAAGTGGTCACGCGGTCAGGTGGACGCGCGATTGGCAAACATGCCGCCGTGCGTGGTCGGAATGGAAGCCTGCGTCGGCGCTCATCGTCTTAGTCGCCGGCTTAAGGCATTTGGTCACGATGCACGGCTGATGCCGGCGAGATACGTGCGGCCCTATTCGAAGGGGCAGAAGAACGACTTCCGTGATGCGGAGGCGATCGCCGAAGCGGTGCAGCGGCCGACGATGAAGTTCGTGGCGACAAAGACCACTGAGCAGCTCGACCTGCAGGCTTTGTACCGGGTGCGAGAACGACTGGTCAGCCAGCGTACCGGCATCATCAATCAAATCCGTGCCTTCCTGTTGGAACGCGGCGTAGCGGTGCGGCAGGGGTTGCGCTTTTTGCGTGCCGAGCTGCCGCGCATATTGGCTACACCGCCCGATGTCCTGTCGCCCCGCATGGTGCAGGTCATCGAGGACCTGGCTGGCGACTGGCGCCGGCTCGACGAGCGAGTAGAGAGTCTATCCAGTGAGATCGAGGCGATTGCGCGTCAGGATGCCGGTTGCGAGCGGCTAATGAGCGCACCTGGCATCGGCCCGATCATCTCCAGCGCGATGGTGGCAGCGATCGGCCGCGGTGATGTGTTCTCGAAGGGGCGAGACTTCAGCGCCTGGTTGAGGCTCGTTCCCAAACAGATATCGACCGGAGATCGTACCATCCTCGGCAAGATATCAAAGCGCGGCAATCGCTACCTGCGCGTTCTGTTCGTACAGGCGGCGTGGGTTGTCCTGATCAAGCCCAAGAGTTGGGAGCGCCACGGCCTCAAGCCCTGGATCGAGGCCGCCAAGAAACGGCTGCACCGCAACGTGTTGGCTATCGCACTTGCCAACAAGCTCGCCCGTATCGCCTGGAGCGTCCTGGCGCATGGCCGGAACTTCGAGGTCACGAAGATCAATGAAGCCGCCGCCCAATCTGTTTGATCATTCCACGTCGCCGATCACAGGGGCCGCGCAAAATAAGGAGGCCGCGATGACGTAGTCGGATCAATACGACTTACCTGCCGAGGTCTGCGAGACGATGAGACGAGATGGAGGTTCGGTCTTCCCGGCGCATGCGAACACTGGTGACCCACATGGCCCAGTTGAGGCCTGTCCGCTAATGAGATCGCACGCGCGCTGATATCCATGATGGCCCAGAGCACGACACGCTCCAATCGGAGGTCGGATACATTGATGCCAGACCGATCACCGCTATCTCGACGAAGACTCTTGCAACGCACGGCCGGGCCATACATACGGGTCAGTCGCTTCACTTCTGCGATGTCCGAGTTGCGTCCGCTTTACCCCTGACAGCGACCATCCAGCAGACCAGAACGTTCTAATTGATGGTCCACAATGTATCGGCAGAACAGCTCACATTCCACGAAACAATCCCGCCCTTATCTCCGCTCGGACCAAAATAAGTGAGACATCCGCCGGGACGGCCGTTTTGAGTGTGGAGCGTTACGCTTTGTCCGGACTTGATGGATTTTTCGATCTGTATCGTCAACCGATCTACCGTGTGCTGCAGCACGTCGACTTTTTGCTCTAGCACGTCGACTTTTTGCAGAAGGCAATCGACATTGCAGGCTTTAGCCGTGTCCTGCGCATGAGCACCAGAGTAGCCTGCCCAAATCACTATCATTGCGGCGAGCGCTGAAAGGAAACGCATAACTATCCCCATTTTTGACAGCCGCCAATTGCAGCTATTAAATAGTATGCGCTCGAATGCGTCGTTTAAAAGAGCCTTTTGCACGGCTTTGGGAAAATGCAGCTGTTGATCAGCGGCCAAGTCGCTTCCAAAAACGCCATCAATGGAATTAAGAGAACCACGGCGCGCTCCGCGACGAATACGGAGAGCGGCCGCAATGCCATTGATATCGCGAACGCAGTGTGTTCAATTTTTTGGCCTTCAACCAGCCGGGAGACCGCTATGCGCAAAGAGCTTGCCTTATTTGCCTCGATTGCCACCCTATTCGCGTTCATCGCGTTTAGCGCCCAAAATGCCGGCCGCTTCGCTCAAAGGCGCGACCGACTCCAGCCAGGTGATCAAGGTCGCCGGCGGCTGTGGTGCCGGATGGCACCGCGGTCCTTACGGTCACTGCCGCCGCAACTAAGCTCGCTTTCAACGCAAGCTTGGCTCGGCTCGTTCGGGCCAAGTTTTTTTGCGCTGCGGCCGCGATGACTGCTTTGGGTCAGGAACGTCGGATTTGGGCTTTCATCGGCAGGTCCGCTGTTACCCTGAATGCCGACATTGCTTGCGCCGCAATATCTGACGAAACGGGTCAACAGGAGACATCGGGCGCGCGGCGAGAATCTATTGAAAATCGCCCAAAGCTGCCCTCACATCCGGATTGAGTTTGATCCCTTGCGACGGTGCAGGGGATCGGAGCTCTTAAGCTTTGGAGTGATAGCGCGCCCCACGGCGAGCGCCACGACCGCCACTTCAAGGAAGGCGTGCACGAGTTGAATGCGAACCGAAGCTCGGGCCCAAAGGAAACCCATGCGCCTTCCGAATTGATTGTCCGGGACCGGATGTTTCCTGAGCGATAGGCTCTCGAACCATGGTGGCGCCCAATCATGCACGAGTGCGACGCCCAACCCCCGATCCACCATGAATGGAATCGCCTCAAATGTATCGACCTCAAACCGCTCTCGTGGCCGAATGTCGGATTGGCGGAGGTAGCCATCAATTAGTCGTCCTGCCCAAGTGCTGTGGGGCGGTCGAATAAGTGGTTCCGATGCCAAGATGGCGTGTAGGTCCCGGACGGGCGCGGATGCGGGCGTCAAAACGACAAGAGGCTCGTCCCGCAACAGTCGCCAATCGTAAGCCTTCGGGATTGCGAATGGCGGACGAGCGATAATCGCGGCATCGAGAGCGCCGGCGAGCACCTTGTGGTATAATTCTGCCGGGACGCCGCCCGTCATATACACGTCGATCTGCGGGTACTTCTCCGCCAGCAGGGTCAGAATTGCAGGCAGTAGTCCGGTTGTTGACGTCGGCGATGCTCCCAAACGCAATTCCCCCGAAGGTCTATCTGTAACTGCGATTGATTTAAGATCGCGCACGTCTCCCAAAATATTTCCTGCACGAGTCAGGATCGCCGTTCCTGCTTCTGTTGGCCTCACTGATCGGCCGGAACGGAAAACGAGGCGGGCACCGATTTCAGTTTCGAGAGCGCGGATTCGTTTTGCTACGGCCGCCGCAGTCAGATTGAGTTGCCGGGCGGCTTCGGCGATCGAGCCGTGCTCGATCACCATGACAAAGCTCTCAAGAAACCGGCTGTCCATAGATCGAAAAAGTATCTTATCAAACTACTATTAGCAACGTTGCGTTTGGAATCGTGACGCTGCATACCCACGCGGTGAACGGAGCGGGTTACGCGCTTCAAATAGGACTTGCTCAGGGATTTCGAGCCCGGCAGCGCTGCCTGAATATAGAGCGGTGCGTCAACGCGACTATCGAGGCGGACTAAGCTTGTGCCAAGCTTTCAGAGAGGGCTCGCCGTGAAACTTCCCCGCAGAACATTTCTGCATCTGGTAGCAGGCGCTGCTGTGCTTCCTGGCGTGTCACGGACTGCGAGAGCACAAACCTACCCATCCCGACCAGTGCACATCATCGTCGGCTTCCCCGCCGGTGGTCCGAATGACATCGTTGCTCGGCTGATAGGGCAATGGCTATCGGAGCGTCTCGGCCAGCAATTTGTCGTCGAAAACCGGCCCGGCGCAGGCGGCATTATTGCCGCAGAGGCCGTCGTGAACGCGCCCCCCGATGGTTATACACTCCTGATGGTCGGTGCGCCGCAGGCGATTGGCACCTCACTTTATGACAACCTCAATTTTAATCTGGTTCGGGACATCGCTCCGGTCGCAAGCATCGTTCGCGTACCCCTCGTCATGGAAGTGAACCCGGCGGTTCCGGCCAAAACGATTTCCGAATTCATCGCTTATGCCAAGGCCAATCCGGGTAAGCTTAATATGGCGTCGGGGGGCAACGGAACCTCGGACATGTGTGCGGTGAATTGTTCAAGATGATGTCCGGCGTCAACATGATCCTTGTGCCTTACCGCGGCGCGGCACCAGCGCTGATTGATCTACTAGGTGGACAGATACAGGTGCTGTTTGATGTCATGACTTCGTCTATCGAGTACATCAGGGCAGGAAGACTGCGCGCGCTTGCGGTGACGACCGCTGCACGCTCCGAGGCACTCCCGGACGTCCCGACCGTGGGCGAATTTGTGCCAGGCTACGAGGCCAGCGCGTGGTACGGTGTTGGCGGGCCTAGAAATACGCCTGCCGATGTTGTCGCGAGGCTCAATCAGGAGATCAATTTAGGCCTCGCCGATCCTGAGATCAAAGCGCGGTTTGCCGAGATGGGCGGCACGGCTCTACCAGGTTCGCCCGCCGATTTCGGCAAGCTCCTCGCCGACGAAACTGAGAACTGGGCCAAGGTGATCAAGTTCGCGGGCATCAAGCCGGAGTGATTTCACGACGCTCGCATTACATAACGTCCCGTTAGGCGAATGTAGCTTGCGTAAGGCAGCGGCTGACCTTTCGCAATGGGTCAATTGGCGGTGGTAGATGTCCGAGATGGGTCAGGAACGTCGGATTTAGGCTTTCGTCGGCACGTCCGCTTCTCTAATCGGCCATTTGGGGTCAAGCGCTTTCAGACTATCCGCCGCTGCAGTGTCGATGTCTCTCGCGGGCTCGTGCTTCTCTTCGGAATCGGCACCAGGGCCCTTCCATCATGGGATTCGAAGACGAGGCGGAACAATCTGTTAGTCGGCCTTGCCGTCAGACTGACGGCGGGATCAAGCGGACGTCCGAACTCACCTCATCCGTCGTCCCGCGAGGGACATCATTCCACCGCTGGGTGGAGCTCTAGTGTTCTCCTATTGCGTTTGATACTTCATGGTTGTCATGCTGCTGCCGCAGCTTGTTCTCGGGTCCAACGGAACTCGGTGCCGTCGACCCAGATGCGGTGCATGATCACAGCCAATCGGCGGGCCAGCGCAACAATCGCCTTTTTCATCCCGCGGCGTCTGGCGATCTGCATCCCCCAGGCCTTGAGCCAAGACCATTTCTTGGAACGCATCATGGCCTGAGCTGCTTCGTAGAGCATCGTCCGCATCATCTCATCTCCACAACGCGATATTCTGCCGTCCCAATCCACCTCGCCGGATTGATACTTGGCGCACGTCAGCCCAAACACAGCCCCGACTGACTTGGATTTACGGAAGCGAGCAGGCACGTCGACAGTGGCGCGGAAGGTCAGCGCCACCACCGGGCCAACACCGGGGGTCGTTATCAGGCGCCGGCACACCTCATCGTCCCGCACGATGGCCAGCAAACGGCGATGCAGGATGACGAACTGCTCGCGAAGCGCCCGCCGGACGACCAGCAGCGGTTCGACCAGCACAGCCAGGTCCGGCAAGGTCTCGACCAGCTACTCCTTGATGCGGGCCTCAAACTTCACCATCCCAACCATCCCAACCTTGAGGCCGAAGTTGCGTAAAGTACCGCGCAGGTCGTTGTCGATGGCGATGGCCTTCGACTGCAGCAGCTTGCGATGGGTCAGCAGCATCCGCAGTTTCTGACTGCGTAGCGTCTTGACATGCACCGGACGGTAAAGCCCCACCCGCATCATCTGCCCTATGCCGCGCGCATCGTTGCGGTCTGTCTTATTGATCTGTGCCTTCAGCACCGCCTGCATGTGCCGCGTCTCGACACAGACCACCGGTAACTCGGCTTCGGCGAGAGCGCTGAAGAGCCATTGCGACAGCGGTCCAGCTTCCAAGCCAATTCGCTTGAAGTGGTAGGCGGGGTTCTTCAGCACCGCCAACAACGCTTCAGGTTCGCTCGCAACCTTCACTTCCCGAACGATCTTGCCCGTGTCATCCACAATGCAGACGCTGGTCTCCTTGACCGATACGTCCAGTCCAGCAAAATGGTCCATGCTGCGCTTCTCCTTCTGATGCTTGAGGCCGTTCCACGGACCTCGTATTCACCATCAGCCTGAAGCGCAGCACCCAAAATCTTCAGCTATCCACAAGCTCGCCGGCCGATTACCCCATCTGTTTGGTCGCTATCAGGGGCTTAACGGACCTGACGCGGGCATCGAAATTCGGTAGCGATTGACCCTCCACACAGTGCGTGTGCTCGTGTTCAAGTAGCCTTGTGGGTGCCCTGAAATCAGGCGGATGAGCGTGGCTTTTACTGTTTTGTCGGATTCAATGCATCCGAGCGGCGTCCCGCCACCTCGACGATCTCGAAAAAGCCGAAGGCCAAAAGCCCGAGCGCCGCAATCCCGAGCAGCACGCCGCCGTAGGCTTGATCCTGTATCGCGCGCAATACGCCGGCCAGACTGAGCGCTTCCCGCGAATTGGAATCGTAGGTGGCGATCGCCAGGAAGCAGCCGATCAAGAAGAATACGACCGCGCGCGTCATGGTCCCGAATGAACCGAGCATGTCTGCCCAGATGCGTGTCGTTTGTGGTGATTCGATCTGATGCCGATACGGCTCGCGGATAGCCTTCACCGCGAGACCGATCGCGACGCCGGCGAATCCGGCCGCGACCAGCGCGATCAATGCGCGCCCAAGCGGTTGCGCCATGGTCCATTCTGTCCATTCGCGCGCCGATTGATCCTCGGTCATGCGGCGGTGCTGGAAAGTGATGCGGATGGTCGCGCCAGCGAGAGCAATATAAAACACAGCACTGCCGGCGAGCACGCCGCGGCGCAACAGGCCGTAAAGGCTGCTGCCGTGCCGATCGACATCGAAGACAGATTGCAGGACGCGCCAGCCGGCGAAGCAGGATAGACCGGCGGCAAGAGTCCACAAAAAATAGCCGCCGAAGGGCTGTTGAAAGAGAAGTTCCAACGCATCGCGCGTGCCCTGCGCGTCCGTGCCGAAGCCGCCAGCGGCAAGAAGCGCGAAGCTGCCGATGATCAGAAACACGATGCCCCGCGCCGCGTAACCGATCCGCACCATCCAGGCGATTACCCGCCGGCCGAAAAGCGAGTTGGTGTACGCCATCGGCGTCTATCACCGCTAAGACCAGATCGCGGTCTGATGGAACCGCTTCAAAAGAAACGATGAAATTGCCATACCCACCTTCTTATGGACGCTCGTGGCGATTTTACATTGATTTAGCGCAACGGGGCCGGCAGTCTGGGACCCGGTTCACGGAGCGCTGGGAGGCTGGCAGGATGTCAGCTCGTGGCCCGGACCGTCGCTTGCTGTATAAGCGGACTCGGCCCGAACATCGTGAATCGGGCGCTCATGACCCCAACCGGACATCGGTTGGCCGCTAAGTTCGGGCATTGATTTGATCCGGATCAATGCGCTCAGCAACACGTAACAATAGATTTCTGCGAAAGGCCGCCATACTCACGTCCGACGATTACAGGTGGACGGACTAAAGGAGTCCAGTAAGGGGCGAGGAGAGGACCGCTATTGGGACAGCTCGTCATAGTCTCGAATAGAGTCGCCATTCCCGAGAAAAATGCAAAGGCGCGCGCCGGCGGGCTTGAAGTTGCCGTCCGGGCGGCGCTCAAGCGTAAATCCGGCATCTGGTTCGGCTGGAGTGGAAAGGTCGCCACGCAAACCAAGATCGCCACGCAGCAGGTCGTGCACGACAAGATTACCTACATCACGCTCGATCTCTCCAAAGAAGACCACCAGGAATACTACAATGGCTTCACGAACCGCGTGCTATGGCCGATCCTGCACTACCGCATCGATCTCGCCGAGTTCTCGCGCCGGGATCTGAGCGGTTACCTGCGCGTCAATGATCACTTTGCGCGCGAGTTGCACGAGGTGCTCGGGCCGGATGACCTCATCTGGGTGCATGATTATCACCTGATGCCGCTCGCCAGAGCGCTGCGCGAGCGCGGGCACAAGAATCGCATCGGTTTTTTCCTTCACATCCCGTGCCCACCGCCGGAAATGCTGACTGCGTTGCCAAACCACGAGCGTCTCATTCCATCGCTCTGCGAATACGATCTCGTCGGCTTCCAGACCGGCGATGACGCCTTCAATTTCAGCCGTTATCTCACGCGGGAATGCGGCCTGCACAGCCACGATTTCAATTTCATTGTCGCCGACCGGACGATCCGAATCGACGTATTCCCGGTTGGCATAGAGACTGCCGCCTTCGCCCATCTTGCTGAGCGTTCGGTGCGTTTGCCGTTCGTTCAGCGGGTAATCAGGAGCCTAAATGGCCGGGCGCTCATCATCGGCGTCGACCGCTTGGACTATTCGAAAGGGATCCCACAGCGGCTTTCGGCATTCGAGTTGTTCCTGCGGACGCAACCTGACTGGCGGGGCAAAGTGACTTATCTGCAGATCGCACCCAAGAGCCGCACCGAGATCCCGGAGTATGCCGACATGGAGCAAGAGATTGGATCGGCCGCGGGACGCATCAATGGCGCCTTTGGCGAGGCGGACTGGACGCCGATCCGCTATGTCAACCGTGCCTATAGCCACACGACACTTGCTGGGCTTTATCGCGCCGCACGTGTTGGGCTGGTGACCCCGCTACGCGATGGTATGAACCTCGTCGCCAAGGAATATGTAGCATCGCAGAATCCCGATGACCCGGGTGTGCTTGTCCTGTCGCGCTTCGCTGGCGCGGCTCATGAATGCAAGGCAGCGCTGCTGGTTAATCCATACGATCCCGACAGCGTCGCCGCGGCCATCGGGCAGTCGCTTTCGATGCCATTGGTCGAGCGTCGCGAGCGGCACGAGGCGCTGTTCCGGGTGCTCTCACACAACAACGTCCAACACTGGGCCGACCGCTTTCTCACCACGCTGGAACGTGAGCCGACGGCTCTAAGCCGGTTCGAGCAAATGCCCTCTGTCGCATCGTAGTATCATCGTCTGCTACGCCTCTGCATTACGTGCTGTCCGCCCTCCCAACCTTCACATCACGCCACGGTATTGGCGCGATCTGTTAGACCCTTAGCCCGGCCGGATAATTGTATCGCTCGCCCTTAGCCATTAATGCCCAGGCCATTCGGGCAAGCTTGTTGGCCAGCGCGATCGCGGCGACTTTGGTAGGCCGTCGTGCCAGCAATGCTGCGACCCAAGGCCGATACTTGGTGCCATGGATCTTGGCATAGCGAATGACGGCGAGTGCGCCGCCCACGAACAGACCACGCAGATAGCGGTCCCCCTGTTTGCTGATACTACCGAGCTTGTTCCGACCACCGCTCGAGTGCTGTTTGGGTACCAGTCCGATCCAGGCCGAGAAGTTGCGACCTGATCGGAAGGCTTTAGGCTCGCCGACGCTGGCGACCAACGCGGTGGCGAGCAGCGGGCCGACACCTGGAATGCAATTGAGGCGCTTGCTGGTTTGATTGGAGCGGTGCCACGCCAGGATCATGCGATCAAACTCTAAGATCTGCCTTTTGAGGCTAATCAATTGGCTGCCTAGCGCTGCAAGACACGCACGCACAACATCGGGCACACGTTTGTCACTCGGATCGGCGATGACACGCAGCATTTCCTCGATGCCTTTGCGTCTGCTAGCTCCAGGTTCGGCCGAACCATGTCGGGCCCGCGTCAGGTCGGAGACACCGGCTCCCCTACCCTCCTTAGGGATTGACCAGTTCCCCTAGTAAAAGGGGCGCTACCCCGGTTTCGAAAAAAAGAAAATCCGCCGCGGCCGGCGGCGGCGCTCGGCTCCGCCTCGCGCGCGCGCGTAGGTGACAAAAGTGATAAACGCGGCTACCGCTCTTGATATTTCCCATTTTTCGATATTCGGTCGGAGCCGAAGAGATTCTATCGGATCCTCGCGCCCTTAATTACCATGGTTAAAGTGTCAGTTATGAATGCTCGAACTCACTGGTGGAAGAACGCGAAACTGTACGAGCTTTACGTTGACGCGTTCGCGGGGACGTTTGCCGGACTTGCGGAACACCTGCCGTATTTCACCCAACTCGGCGTAAATTGTCTGCACATCCTCCCGCACTTCCCCTCTCCGATGATAGATGACGGGTATGATGTTGCTGATTATCGCGGCGTCCGTTCGGAACTCGGCACGATCGAAGACTGCATTCAATGTATCGAGGAAGCGCATCGGTGCGGCATCCGTGTGATTATCGATTTCGTGTTGAACCACACCTCTGATCAGCATCCGTGGTTCCTTGAGGCGCGCCGCAGTCGCGACAACCCCAAACGGGACTTCTATCTTTGGAGCGAGTCCGGAACGGGTCTCGCGGGAGCGGTCAATGCCTTCCCCGATATCAAATCACAAAACTGGATACCCGATCCTGCCACCGGCGATTACTATTTCGCGACCTTTTACCCCCGGCAACCAGATCTCAACTGGGATACCCTTCAGGTTTTCGAGGCGATACTCGCGAACATGGAGTTCTGGGCAGCACGCGGCGTCGATGGTTTCCGCCTCGACGCCGCGTCACATCTCATAAAGCGCGAAGGCACGACATCAATAGGGTTACCCGAAACGCATCAGCTCCTTAAACGCATCCGCCGGCGCCTCGAGACGACGTATCCCGACGTGATCCTTCTCGCGGAAGCGGTGCAAGACATCGAGTTGTCGAAAGAATATTTCGGAGCGGGCGACGAGTGCCACATGGTCTACAACTTCCCGCGGACGGCTCACTTGTGGCTTGCGCTGTGCGACGGATCGCGATCGTCGCTTGACGCGATGCTCGCACGATCTTCCGGCATACCCGAAAGCTGCCAGTGGGCGACATTCTTGGGTAACCATGACGCGATAACGCTCGGCACACTAGGCTCCGACGAACGGCACCGCCTGATTGATTTCCTCGATCCGAAGCGTGAGTATTTGTTCAACAAAGGCGAGGCGACTTGCATGCGCATCGCGAGCGCGTTGCGGGGCAACACGGAGCGCATCCTTCAAGCGATCGATCTTTTATACGGCGTCCCAGGCGCGCCAATTATGTACTACGGCGACGAAATCGGAATGCAAAATAATCCCGTACGAAATCTGGAGCTTGATAGCAGACGCTATGTGCGCGGTCCGTTCGATTGGAATACCGCAAATGCACAATTAAAAGACCCCGCCTCCCTCCTGAACCGGGTTTCTCAAATAATTAAAGGGGCCTGACGAAGGCGCTCATAATTCGCTAAGAATTCTCAGAAGCTTCTTGACGAGGTGATGGAGGTCGACTTCATTGTGCGTCTAAAGACGAAAACTTCCACGGGAATCGCGCCGAACAATGCCGCGCATCATTATCGCCACCGACGGCTCACCCAGCGCAAACCGCGCGGTTGATACCGCTTCCAAGCTCGTGAAGGTTACCCGCTCTGAACTCGTGATCCTGACGATTGGTGGAAATATCTCAGGCGCCGAGCTCAGGCGACTCGCGGGTACTGAAGGTGACCTCAGCGAGGAATTGGAGACGGCAGCGAACCAAATCCTTGATCGTGCTCGAAACCGCGCACTCCGCAACGGCGTGTCCGCCATCAGATTGCAAGTGGGCTGGGGCGACCCAGCGGAAACCATCATCGAGACTGTGCGGCACGAAAAGCCCGACATTCTTGTTGTCGGCAGACGCGGTCGCGGTCGTTTATCAGGCCTGCTGCTCGGCAGCGTTTCGCAGAAGTTGGCGAGCCTGGCCCCCTGCAAGGTCCTTGTGGTTCCTTAAGCGTTGGCCTGTCGGCCTTGCTCGTCGTCGAATTTCGCCATCTGCTGGCCGATAGTGATCGTAGAAAGCGCTTGCATGCAACGGATACACACATAAGAATCGTAATGTTTGCGCCTGCTAAAATGAAACATCCGCCTCATCCGCCGGATTCCTCGATTCGCGACCAGAAGCAGCTCTTGGCCCGCTTTTGGCGGTCGGCTGCTCAATTCTGGCGGGGGAAAAAAGTCTGGACCGCAACTCTCGCGATATTCCTCATTGCCGTGGTACTTCTACAATTACTGGTGCAGGTTTTGCTTAATCTGTGGAACCGCAATTTTTTCGACGCGCTTGGCCGAAAGGATGCGCATGCACTTTTAGTACAAGCGCAATTGTTTGTTCCGCTTGCCGCTGCGAGCATCCTGCTCGCTGCTACATCGGTGTGGGGCCGCATGACGGCGCAGCGCAGCTGGCGAGAGGCGTTAACGCGATACGTCATCAATAAATGGCTCACGAACGACCGGTTTCACCATCTCAATCACTTGATTAAAGGCACCGAGAACCCAGAGTACCGCATTGCCGTGGATGTCCGTATCGCGACCGATGCTCCGATCGATATGGCCTTGGCCATTTTTTCATCGGTGTTGACCTCGATTACATTTTTTAGCGTGTTGTGGACTGTCGGCGGCAGCATCAATGTTGTCCTATTCGGCGCGAAAGTCACCATCCCTGGCTATTTGGTGTTCGGCGTCATCATTTATTCCGGGGTGGTGTCGACTCTGATGGTCTTATTTGGTCAGCACCTCACCAATGTGATTGAGCGCACGAACCAGACCGAGGCCGAGTTTCGGGCTGCAATCGATGCCTTACGCGAAGTGGCTGAACACCCAGAAGTCGCGCCAAGCAGTATCGATAAGCAGCAAACATTACAGCTCAAGCTGCAAGCTGTGCTGCTCTGGTGGCGTGAATACTGTTGGCAGCTCGTCCGCACGACTCTCGTCTCACATGGAAACTTTCTTCTCGCCCCGGTAGTCGCTTGGTTTCTTTGCGTGCCAAAATATCTCAGTAGCGCCATGTCGCTGGGAGAGCTCACGCAATCCGCAGCCGCATTCATTGTCGTGCAAGGGGCTTTTAACTGGCTTGTCGACAACTACCAGCGGTTCGCCGACTGGCGATCCTCGGTCCATCGCGTCGCGACTTTGCTCCTGGCGCTCGACGAGCTTGAGGCGAAGGAGGGAACGAACGGACGGCCAACTCAATAAAAATGGTCTTCAAACAGGCTCGATCCGTGTCTGCTCGCTCAGCCGGTACGCATCCGCAGGCCGGCAAAGCTCGGTTCCCTCATTCATCAGGGCCGCGGCGCCTGCCGCCACACCAAGCCGGAACGCATCGACCAAGTTGGCACCTTTGGCCAAGCTGAACACAATGGCGCCGAGGAAACTGTCGCCGGCACCGACGGCACTGACCGGCCTGATCGGCAGCGCTTGCGCCCGGAAGGCCTGATCCCGCGTGACGAGCATCGCGCCGAGATGTCCGAGCGACAGCGCAACGACCTCTACCTTTCCGTTTTCAATCAACCCGCGCGCCATGACCATCCAATCGTCTTGCGTGGCCAATTCCGCACCAACGAGGCCGGACATTTCATGCAAATTCGGCTTGATCATGTAGATTCCCTGCTCGATGGCTGCGGCGAGCGGCGCTCCGGAGGAATCAAGAAAAAATTTTGCCCCCAGTTTTCGCGCGATCGCGGCCGCCTGAGCATAGAAATCATCCGGCACGCCGGGCGGCAGGCTGCCGCTGCCCACGACAAATTCCGGCGCCGGTGCGGTATCGGCCAATGCCGAGAGGCATTCGCGCCATTCCGTTTCATGCAGCGGTTGCCCAGGCAGGATGAAACGGTACTGGGCATGCGTGCTCAGCTCCGAAACCGAAAAGTCCTCGCGGGTTTCAGCCTCGGCTACTATGATGCGGCTCGGAATTCCTTCGTCCTCGATCAGACGGCGAAGCAGTTGCCCGGTAAACCCTCCGACGGGGAGGATAGCCTCAACATCGCCGCCGAATCTCTTGACCGTCCGTGCGACGTTGACGCCACCGCCGCCGGGATCGCGCCGCTGCGCTGCGCACCGCAGCTTGAGTATCGGCACCACGCGATCGACCGACGTGGACATATCGATCGCGGGATTTGGCGTGAGGGTGATGATATTTGCCATTGCAATCAAATTCTACACCCGCCGGGCGACAAGCGACTGCAAGCCAATGAAGGCCGGATCATTATGCAGGATAAGATAGACCGGAATTGTCTTGAGATATTGGCTCATTCGTCCCTTCGTCTCGAAGCGGGAACGAAACTGCGATCGCGGCAGATAATCACGTATATGAGGAATGATCCCGCCAGCGATAAAGACGCCGCCTTGCGCTCCGAAGCTAAGCGCAAAATTTCCGGCGACCACACCAAGCAGCGCACAAAACGTATCGAGGGCAGCTCGGCTCGTCGCGCAGCTGCCCACGACCGCAGCCTGCGTGATTTCGGCCGCACTGCGTGGCGGCACGGTCAGCGCTTCCAGCGACGCAATCGCACGGTAGAGATTCTCCAGACCCTTGCCAGATAATGCACGCTCGGCAGAGACATGCCCAAATTGCCGCCGCAGTCTCTCGATGATAGCGTCCTCGCGCGAAGAGCCGCCCGGCAACGTGCAATGGCCGCCTTCGCTGCGCATCACGAACCCACCTTCCCCACCGGGCAAATAGGCGGCGACGCCGAGTCCGGTTCCCGGGCCGAGGACAACCATAGGCGCATCGGCCCTCAGTTCACCTCCACCGATCTTGCGGAGATCACCGGGAGCCAAGCGGGGCAGCGACCATGCGACGGCTTCGAAATCGTTGACGAGGTGGATGTCGGCAAATCCAAAGCGGGCGCGAAGCTCCTTGACGTCGACAATCCACGGATTATTGGTAAGCGCGCACCGTTCGTCTTGGACAACACCGGCGACTCCCAAAAGCGCGTGGCGGATCATGTCACGGTCCGCCCGATCTGCCATGAAGGCAGCAAGCCCGTCGGCGAACTGCTTATAATCAGCGACTGCCATATGTTCGATCGGGCCGAGCGCACCGTCGTGCAGCACCGCAAAGCGAACATTCGTGCCGCCGACATCGGCTAGCACAACGCCTTCATTTGGGTCACGTTCTGCCATGCCGGATCCATGCGCTATGTCATCGGTTCCGCGCCGTCTTGATCAGATCGCGGTACCAATTAAAGGACGCCTTCGGGACGCGCCGCTGGGTGGAATAATCGATATAGGTCAGCCCGAAGCGGACACTGTATCCAGCATCCCATTCGAAATTATCAAGCAGGGACCAGACAAAATAGCCACGAATATCAGCTCCGGCGAGAGCAGCGGCATTCATGGCACCGATATAGGCGCGCAGATAAGCGATCCGGTCGATATCGATCACTTGGCCATTCTCGTCGAGCTTGTCGTGGCCGCCGAACCCGTTTTCAAGCACATAGATCGGCAATCCATAGCGCTTAGCCACCCGCAGCAGTGTTTCCCGAAACTGATTGGGCATGATCGGCCAACCATTTGGGGTGGCCGGAACTTCCGACGATTTTTCGCTTAAGCTGAAGCCGAGAACTGCGTTGGGATCGGTCTTCACAAACACCGGGCTGTAATGATTGAGGCCGAACCAATCCACAGGGCGGCGAATACGCGCAAGGTCGTCCGCCTCCATGTGGGGTTCGATCGCTGCCTGCATGCGCTGTGGATATATGCCGAGGCATTGGGGATCAGGATAGGCTCTATTCCAATATGCGTCACAGGTGTCGGCGGCTTGCCCGTCAGCGGGCGTCGACGGTAGACAAGGCTGATAATTATGGATCGCGCCAACCGCGGCGCCCGCCACTTGCGCACGCAAAATATGGACCGCCGCACCATGGGCGAGATTGATGAAGTGAATCGCCCGATGGAGGGTGTCAATGCTGGACGTGGCGCGTTCGCCGCCGAATCCCAGACCAAATAAAGTGAAGATGGACGGCTCATTAAAAGTGGCGAAGCGTTTGACTCGATCGCCATAACGCGCTGCTATAAGCGCGGTGTAATCGCCAAACCATCCAATACAATCTCGCGTCGTCCACCCACCGAGGTCGTCGAGCGCTTGCGGAAGGTCCCAGTGATAAAGGCAAAGCCATGGTTCGACTTCGGCAGCGAGGATTGCATCGATCAACCGGTCGTAAAACGACAGGCCGCGCTCGTTCGGCGTGCCGCGCCCCAGCGGCAGGACGCGCGGCCAGGCGACGGAGAAACGGTAAGCCTGGATGCCGAGCCGCTGCATCAGGTTAATGTCTTCCAGATAGCGATGATAGTGATCGCAGGCAACGTCGCCAGTATCGTGATTGGCAATCTCGCCCGTTAGGCCATGGGTATCCCAGACACTCAGACCGCGGCCGTCGTCGTGTGTTGCCCCCTCGATCTGAAAACTTGAGGTCGACACGCCCCAGATGAAATCACGCTGCAACGCAGCAATTGCGGGATAGTCGGGCCCGGATTCCCGGCCTGAGCCCTCGATATTTCCGCCTCCATCAAGCGAAGACACTTAGCCCTCCCGCCGAGCACGCTAATTTAAAGAATAGCTCGAGCGCATGACGCCTCATTGAGCTATGTCAACACATTGCCGGATGTTTCGGTCAATCTTTCCTGTCTTTGTTTGTCGAGCCTGCAATGTCAGCGCAAGTACCAAGAACCCGATGGGGCGGAATTGCCGAACCCAATTTTCGGCCGAGTGGATATTTTCGGATCGCAGAACGTCACGGAACCTTCTGGCTCATCGACCCCGACGGAGGCCGTTTTCTTTCCAAGGGAGTTAATTCGGTGCGTTTCGATCAGGACGTAATTCAAAAGAGCGATCGCATTCCTTACGCAGAAGCGTGCCAACAGAAATATGGCAGCCGGGACGCATGGCGGGCCGCTGTTGCGAGGCGGCTAGTGCGCTGGGGCTTTAATACGCTCGGTGCCTGGTCCGACGAAGCCGTCGCAAAAGCCGATGCCTCGCCGCTTGCCCTGACGCCTATTCTTGATCTCGGCATGTCGTTCGCTTGGGCCAAGGGCGATGTTGTGAAAGGCAAGCCGCAACAGGATTTTCCGGACGTGTTTGATGCCGATTTTGATCGCTATCTCCACCACAGAGCGCAAGTGCTGTGCGGAACGCGGCGCGACGATCGAGCGATTATCGGCTGGTTCATCGATAACGAATTGCGGTGGGGACCGGATTGGCGCGGCAACGATGAATTGCTGACAATTTTCATCGTCCTGCCGTTCGCAAGCCCAGGCCGAAAAGCCGCCCTAACGTGGTTGCGGGAACGTCATCCCGACTTTCAGCAATTCAACGCGACGTGGCGTGCGCCCGCCGAGTCCTGGAACGAATTCGCGTTGCTGACGCACGTCGAGCCTCCGTACCGGCGGAAACCGACTTATCAGCGCAGTGCGCACGATGAGGACGCCGCCAATCGCGCCTGTCCCGGGCGCGCCGCATTTATAGCGGATTGCGAAGCCTTCGCAGCTCTGGTAGCGGAACGCTATTTCGCGCTCACCTCGGCAGCAATCAAAGCTACCGATCCGCATCATCTCGTGCTTGGCTGCCGGTTCGCCTACGTTCCGCCGTCAGGTGTGATTGACGCAGCCGCGCGCCACGTCGACGTTATCTCCCTAAATTGCTACGATGCAGATGCAAGCGCGGTGATTGACGCCTACGCCGCCACCGGCAAGCCCTGCCTGATCGGTGAGTTCTCCTTTCGCGGCGCCGATTCCGGCCTGCCTAATACCAATGGCGCCGGCCCGCTGGTCGCGACCCAGGCCGATCGGGCAGTCTGTTTCCGGCGTTACGTCGCTGCCGCTCTACGAAAGCAGGCGATCGTCGGCTTTCACTGGTTCGAGCATGCCGATCAGCCCGTCAATGGTCGCTTCGATGGCGAAAATTCCAATTTTGGTACCGTGACAATCGACGACGATGTCTACGAGGAACTCACGCAAGCGATGTCCACAATCAATGCCGAAGCAGAAGATCGGCACGGGACCACCGCTTGTGCCGAGGCGTGAAGGACGCAAGGAACGCGACAATGGCAAATCGCACCAAAATCGTCTTCCTCGGCGCGACCAGGATGTCGTTTGGCCTGAGAATGCTGCGCGACATCTTCGCTAGCGATGAATTGCATGGCTCGACGCTCACACTTGTCGGCCGCAATCCGGCGACTCTCGCGAAAATGACCGAACTCGCCGATCAGGCCAGTTCAACAATTTGGCATCGAGCACACTACCGATCGCTGCACAGCTTTCGATGCGAATTAGCGGGCATTCATCCCATTTCGCACGGCCCCTACCCGATCAGATCGCAAAGCTCCTCAGCGTCCAGGTAAACGTCCAGCAGTTCGCAGTCGAGGCCGCTATCCGTGCTCCGAAGGAGATCGCACTGCAAGCGTGCTGATAGATCCTGTGGTCAACTCTGCCTCGGCCGCGGTCAATCCGCTCGATGAATTATGGGAGGTAAATCGGCCCTACTATTCGGCCTTACATCTAAGGCAACTCCTAGCATTGCGCGACAACATCACGTCGCCCTGGAAGGCGTGCTGCTCGGCAACGCGGCCATCTCGGCATCGCTAACAACTTGCATTGTGTGCAAAATGCTTGATGGGTTGACACTGATAAAGTCGATACCGAGCTGCGCAAGGTAATGCGCGATTTCGGGATAATTGGCCGGGGCCTCGCCGCAGATACCGACATGACGCCCATTACGCTTGGCGCCGACCACTGCCAGCTTGAGCATCTCCAGCATGCCGGGATCGCGTTCGTCGAAATCGAACGCAACAATTTCGGAGTCCCGGTCGACGCCTAAAGTCAACTGCGTTAGGTCGTTGGAGCCGATCGAGAATCCATCGAATAATTTCGCAAATGCGTCAATCCGAATGACATTGTTTGGAATTTCGCACATAACGTAAACATCAAGGCCATTTTCTCCACGTTTGAGACCGTGGCTGGCCATAGTCTCGAGGACCCGCCGCGCCTCCTCCTCACGCCGGCAGAACGGCACCATGACTCGGACGTTCGTCAGTCCCATATCGTCGCGAACACGCTGGAGCGCGGCGCACTCGAGCGCGAAACCCGCCGCATAGGCCGGATGCGAGTAGCGAGCGGCCCCGCGAAATCCGAGCATCGGATTTTCCTCCTTGGGCTCGAAGCCTGCGCCACCCAGTAGCCGTGCGTATTCGTTGGTCTTGAAGTCGGAGAGGCGGACGATCACCGGCTTGGGGTAGAACGCCGCAGCGATGGTACCGACCCCTTCCGAAAGCTTTTCAATGAAGTAATCCATCGGATTCGCGTAATTACGCGTAAGCCGCTGGATCGTCTTTCGTGCTGGTGCCGAGACAACTTTCTCGGGACTGACCAGCGCCATCGGATGAACCTTGATGTGTTCACTGATGATGAATTCCATACGTGCCAGACCGACGCCATCATTGGGCAGCATTGCCGTCTTGAAGGCTAGTTCAGGATTTCCCAGGTTCACCATGATCGCAGTCTTCGGACGCCCGAGCTCATTTAATGCGATCTGCGTGGTTTTCACCGGTAGCGCGCCCTCGTACACGTGGCCGACCTCCCCGTCGGCGCATGAGACCGTTACTGTGGCACCGGCTTTCAGCACCTTTTTCGCTCCTGCCGCACCGACCACGGCTGGAATGCCAAGTTCCCGCGCGACGATTGCTGCATGGCATGTTCGCCCGCCGCGTTCTGTCACGATCGCGGCCGCGATTTTCATGACCGGCTCCCAATCCGGGGTAGTTGATTCCGCAACCAGAATCTCGCCGAGTTTGAAGTCTCCAAGCTGACGCGCGTCGGCAACGATGCGCACCGGTCCGGCGGCGATTTTCTCTCCAACCGCCCGGCCCTCCACCAACACGGTCCCGGGTGCAGCAAGCGAGTAAGCCTCGAACGCTGTCGTCGCTTTCCGTTGTGACACCACGGTCTCGGGTCGCGCTTGTATGATGTACAGCTGCCCGTCGACCCCGTCCTTCGCCCATTCAATATCCATGGGCGTCGGATGACCGGCAATATTCGAATAGTGATCTTCGATCTTGATCGCGTCGGCTGCGAGCTTAAGGACCTCGGCATCCGCGAGGCAGAAGCGCTCGCGCTCCGCCTTCGGCACGGTTATATTCTTCGTGCCGCCATGATCAGCATAGACCATGCGCAACTGTTTGCCCCCGAGCGCACGGCTCAACACGGCGCGCTTTCCTGCGCGAAAAGTCGGCTTATGGACGTAGAACTCGTCGGGATCAACGGCGCCTTGCACAATGTTCTCGCCGAGCCCATAGACGCCTGTGACGAACACTACTTCACGGAAGCCAGATTCGGTGTCCAGCGTGAACATGACGCCGCTCGCAGCGCGATCGGCCCGGACCATCTTCATCACTCCGACGGAAAGGCCGACTTTGAAATGATCGAATCCATTATCGATACGATAGGAGATCGCACGGTCGGTAAAAATCGACGCAAAACAGCGGCGGCAAGCATCGAACAACTGATCCCCGCCGCGCACATTTAGAAAACTTTCGTGCTGTCCCGCAAAACTCGCCGAAGGCAGATCCTCTGCGGTAGCCGAACTTCGGACGGCCACAGCCACATTCGCCCCATATTCTACTTCAAGTTCCCTATAGGCACGAATAGTCTGTTCTAGAAGTCCTTTATCCCCGGTCGCTTGGTAAACGATCTGCCGCGCTTCAGCGGCCCGCTCGGCGAGAAGTTCAATGCGCCGCTTGTCGAGCGTGTCGAGTAACCGGTGCAACGGCTCCCATGCCTTTGCTGCGGCGAGTGCATTCCGGTAAGCTTCGGCGGTCAAAACAAAACCATTTGGGACACACACGCCTTCTTCCGATAGGGTTGAATAAAGCTCTCCTAGCGACGCGTTCTTGCCGCCCACCAGCGCGACATCGTTCAAGCGGATGTCGGAAAATCGGCGAATATAATCATTCGTTGACATTTGGGGTCCTTGTCAGAATCAAATTCTATTACTCGGCTTTGGGCATTGATTTCGATCAAAGGCAAAATTCTAGGGAACTGAGTAATAGAACTCGATCGATCTTATGGCTGACGCCACTTTGGTGATCGCTTGATAGGTGATGGCATGGCAGCATACGCTGCAGATCCTGTGACTAAAAGCAGCGCCACGCAGCGCGTCTCGTTCTACTTTGCACCTCACCAGGACGACTGGCAGCTCTTCATGAATCCGTCTGCGTTTCTGGACGTCGTCGACGGTGATACCAAGACCGTCTTCGTCCATATGACGGCCGGCGATGCTGGGCTTGGCACAGGCAGCGGCGGCCGCAAGCACCCACTTTACCTTGCCCGCGAAAACGGCGCCGAAGCCGCAATCCGCTTTATGGCAGATTCGGACGGCCGGCCCCCAGTCAAAACATTAGTATCGGTGTCGACCTTTAATGGTCGTCCCATCCGCGGCGTCAGCTATCGCAATACGATGGCGTACTTCCTACGCCTGCCCGATGGTAATCCGACGGGCACCGGCTACGTCGACACCGGCTATCAATCGCTGAGCCGCTTAGCAGACGGCCAAATCAGAACATTCACGGCAATTGACGGTACTGCCTCGTATCACGGCTGGACGGATTTGATAGCGACGCTGCGAAGCGTCATCGACTTCGAGCGTGGGCACGCCTCACTGGTTCAGCTCAACGTCCCAGAACTCGATCCCGTTCGTAACGTCAACGATCACTCTGACCATCTCATGACGGCGAGAGCTGCGCTCGATGCCGCGGAAGACATGACCGCTGCGCGCCGTCTGCATTACGTCGGCTATGCCAGCGCCAAGCTTCCAGAAAATCTCACCGGACAGAGCCGCGACATGAAATGCGCCGTCTATGCCGTCACGCTTGCCGGCGTCTTTGGCGCTCGACCACCCGATCTCCTGGTGGCACTACAACCAAACCTTTATCGGGCGGACTTATTTCCGGGTCGAGGACAAGTTGGGTCAGCAGGCCCATTGAACCCCGAAAACAGGAACTTAGTTCTGAAATTCGATGTTGCGGGCAGTTTTGAGCACGTCAAAAATAGCATAGGTTCAAAGTATGCTCAGGGATGATCCCTCACGCTTCGTCGGCCCGTGATCGAAGTGAGCACTAATTTGGGAAATACAAACCATGCCAGCATTAATTCAGCCCTTCCCACTACCCCGGAAGCTGCCGAAAAAATTCGCGAACGTACTCCGGTATTGGAAGACCTTGATACGAGCAGAAAATCCAATTCCGTTTTCGGATGACGTGAACCTCTCCCAGTTATCGGACCTCTCAGGTGATCTCCTTCTGATAGACGTATTCGCCAAGCCTCAACGGTTCCGTTTCAACCACCTGGGAGAACATCTCATTCGGCAACTTGATTCTAATATTACAGGCAAATTTGCTGATGAATTGGAGCTTCACAGTCCGCTCGATTTTTTTATTTCTCAGTCAAGCGCCACCGTCGAAGCGCGAACACCTACTTGGTATTCTTGCAGTTTAACTAGGTCGAATAAGTCTCGCGCGGTAGGCTACTCGCGCATCATGCTTCCGACGTGGGGCGACGGTCGCGTCAAGTTGCTGCTTGGCGCGATCATGTGATCGCCTCGCGAGGAGCGCGCGAATGGTCAGAACCCAGAGGAAATGCCAGCGAATCGTACACTGCACATGACAGTCGGACGATCGCTTTGACTTAGATCAACGAGACGAAAATCAAGCCACGATATT
The DNA here is from genome assembly GCA_963731805.1 of uncultured Alphaproteobacteria bacterium. Taxonomy (GTDB): domain Bacteria; phylum Pseudomonadota; class Alphaproteobacteria; order Rhizobiales; family Xanthobacteraceae; genus BOG-931. The sequence goes on along the minus strand of CAVSWY010000008.1, from coordinate 168,859 downwards.
TTGGCTGTTCTGCAACAGGGAGAACTCCAATGAAAGTCAAAAAGATCATGCACAAAGGCGTCCAGTGGGTTTCGCCAGATACATCCGTCACAACGCTGGCGAAGAAAATGAAGCAATATGACGTTGGTGCGCTTCCGGTGGGCGAGAATGACAGACTGATCGGCATGGTCACCGACCGGGATATCGCCGTCAGAGGCTTTGCCAACGGCAAAGACATCTCCAAGCTCACGGCAAGAGACATCATGACCAAGGGCATCATCTGGTGCCGAGCCCGCGATAGCGCGGGCGAAGCGGCGCGCGTCATGGAGAGCAAGCAAATCCGGCGACTTCCAGTCATTGATGAGAACAAAAGAATGGTCGGCATGCTCAGCCTCGGCGACATTTCGCACGCGGCGTCGCAACGGACGGCCAGGGAAGTGATGAGGGCCGTCTCGGCTCACCACGCCTGAAAAAATAGTCGCGAGGGGGCTCCTTTTCCGAGCGGCAGATTATGCGAACGCTTTCAGTGGCTGTGCGCCGCCGGCCGCTTTGGTTTAGATGGCTGCTTCAGCGGCGACTGGTGGCGTTCCGACTTATCTATCGGACCCCGTGGACACGCTCTGATCTGGTTCAAGGCGCCGCTCTCCGTTGAGACTATTGAATTTTAGCGGCGACCGTTCCGCGGGGCGGTTAAGCGCGTCGGAAAAATAAGGAGAATGCGGTGATATCGGCGGAAGCAAAAACCAGCGCGCCATGCCTGCCATGGCCATGCGCGATGATTTGCTGCGTCTTGTCGGCGATGTCGACGAGCGCAAGGTACTCGATATTCTGGCGCTGCCCCCACCGTCGCCGGAATCGAACAAGCGGCGCTGTGGGCTGCCGGCGACGGCGATGTACTCGCCAAGGGCGGCCATCCGCTGATCGGCACCGCCGCAGAAGTACTCGATATTCTTACCGCCGACGAGGAAGAAGAGCCGCCGCCAATCCGATAGCACACGGACTGTGCCTGTTCCATTCATGACGAGGTAACGCGATGTCCCATAAGCAAATCCTATTCCGCTCAGCCGCCCGCGAAAAGATTCTGCGAGGCACTACCCAGCTCGCGGATGCAATTCGTGTCACCCTGGGGCCGAGATCAAAATCTGTGCTGATCGAGAAGAAATGGGGCGTACCGATCGTCTGCAACGATGGTGTCACCATCGCCAAGGAATTCGACCTCAAGGATGCCGAAGAGAATTTAGGCGCGCGGATGCTGCGCCAGGCCGCCGAAAAAACCGGTGACATGGTCGGCGACGGGACCAGCACCTCGACGATCCTGGCCCATGCAATTTTCGCTGACGGTGTCCGTAATGTGGTTGCCGGCGCGAGCGCGATCGACATCAAGCGCGGGTTGGACCGTGCGACCAAGCGCGCGATAGAAGCGTTGCGCGCCCTTTCCAGGCCAGTGGCAACACGGAAGGAAAAATCGCAGGTTGGTGCAATCTCCGCACACAACGACTCTACGATTGGCGAGCTTGTCGCAGACGCAATGGAGAAGGTCGGCAGCGAGGGAGTTATTACTGTCGAAGAGTCGAAGACAACCGAGACCGCGCTCGACGTAGTGGAGGGGATGCAATTCGATCGGGGATTTCTCTCGCCCTACTTCATCACCAACCCGGACAAGATGGAGGCGGCGATGGAGGACTGCCTGATCCTGCTGTCGGACCGCAAGATCGGCTCGCTCAACGACATGCTGCCGTTGCTCGAACAGATAGCGAAAGCCGGCAAGCCTCTGTTGGTGGTGGCCGAAGACGTCGAAGGCGAGGCACTTGCCACCCTGATCGTCAATCAAATCCGCGGCACCCTGAAAAGCTGCGCCGTAAAGGCGCCCGGGTTTGGCGACCGGCGCAAAGCCATGTTGCAGGACATGGCGGTGCTGACCGGCGGCCAAGTCATTGCCGAAGAATTGGGCCTAAAGCTTGAGCACGCGAAACTGGAACAGCTCGGCCGTTCCAAGCGCGTTGTCGTCGACAAGGACAACACTACCATCATCGGCGGAGACGGCGAACGCAAACAGATCGACGGTCGCATTGAGCAGATTCGCCGTGAAATCGAAAAGACGACCAGCGACTACGACAAGGAGAAACTGCAGGAAAGGCTGGCAAAACTGGCCGGCGGCGTCGCCGTGATCCGTGTCGGCGCCCCTTCCGAATCAGAGATGAAATCGAAGAAGGAGGCCTTCGACGACGCGATCAGCGCGACCAAAGCCGCGGTCGCCGAGGGGATTGTGCCCGGCGGCGGCTTGGCGCTGCTGCGCTGCGTGGACGCCGTGGCGCAGGAGGAAGCCAAATGTGAGGGCGATGAGAAAACTGGCGCGCAGATTATCAAGCGCGCGCTCGAAGCGCCGACACGTCAAATCGCAGAGAACTCTGCAGTCGACGGCGGTGTCGTGGTCGCCCGCATGCTCGAAGGAAAAGGCAATTACGGCTTTGACGCCGCACGCAAGGAGTATGTCGACCTGATCGAAGCCGGCATCATCGATCCGACCAAGGTGGTCCGCATCGCGCTCGAAAATGCCGTATCGGTGGCGAGCGTTTTACTACTAACCGAGGCGACCATGACGGAAATCCCGGAGGAAAAAGGTGAGCGCGGGATGCAGGCGGAGATGGCCGCTTGATGGGCGCAGCTGATTTGCCATAACGCATCAGGACTCTTCCTTTCAAACCAAGCTCAACAGCACTCCGCGTCGTACCAATTAGCTGAGCTAGGCCGCGATTTTATTTCTCGGCGATTCGATGCGCGGAGTGCGCCTCCAGCTTGAATATGCCAGGATTGAGGAGAGCTTGCGTGCCTGGGGCGTGCGCCGTGTTTGGCCCTCAAACCGACGACCCCGCGCGGGTCAACAAGACGACGGGTCCCGTTCAAGCAACTGGTACACCTTTCTTAAGGCGAGTTCTCTCATCGGTCGGCTAATTTCGCTCTAATCTGTTAGGAGTCAAAACCGCTTTCAGTGGCGACCTTCCTAAGAGCAAAAGCCCATTAATCGGTTGATCGAGATCAATGCCGGATCACCGTCACAAGAAGAGTTTTTGCCATCCGGTGCAGGCGGCGGATGCCCTCGCGGGCGAGGTCGATTACCGCATAGCTCGACGGGAGGCTGCACAATGAGCGACCGCATGACAATCTGCGAAAGCGATGTTCTAGTCGTGGTCGATGTGCAGAATGATTTCTGTCCGGAAGGAGCCCTCGCAGTCCCGCACGGAGACGAAGTGGTGCCGCTCATTAACCGGCTTGCCGAGCGGTTCCAAAACGTGGTGCTCACTCAGGACTGGCATCCACCTGACCACCTTTCATTTGCGTCCACCCATCCCAGGCGAGGACCATACGAGACCATCACGGTTGCCTATGGTCAGCAGGTGTTGTGGCCCGATCATTGCGTGCAGGGCACGCGGGGCGCCGAAATCCACGGCGCGTTGCAAACCGTGCGCGCCGCTCTGGTATTGCGCAAGGGATTCGATCGCACGATCGATTCCTATTCGGCGTTTTATGAAAACGATCGTAAGACCCCGACCGGCTTGGCGGGTTACCTGCGCGAACGCGGGCTGACGCGCATCTTTCTCGTTGGCCTTGCGTTCGATTTCTGCGTCCGCTACTCGGCCGAAGATGCCCATGGCCAGAACTTTGCCGTTTTCGTCGTCAAGGACGCGTGCCGCGGCATTGACATCAATGGGTCCGTAGCTGCGACGCGGCGTAGCTTCGCAGCCCTGAACATTCCATGCATCGTTTCATCGGCTGTCGCCTGACAAAGGTTGAGCCGCGCGACGATTGCTGCGACGAGTCGCGCCAGAGGCTGAGTGGCGTGATCTGTCTCGGCGGCACGGAGCCAGCGGCACCGCGCGGCGTCGTCGTTTGACCTAAGTCAAAGCCTGGCACCTCCACTGAGTTAACCGTGCTGCTTCTCGAAGGAGCTCACAATGTATACACATATTCTGGTTCCAACTGATGGATCCGAATTGTCAAAGATGGCTCTTCTTGCAGGTGTCGAACTGGCGAAAGCTCTCGGCGCCCAAGTCACGGTCGTAACGGTAACAACTCCGTTTTATGCCCTCGGCAGCGATGCTGTGCTTACCGAAGATCCTGAGCAGTATGAGAAACACATAAGTGCTCTCACCGGACAGTATCTGGACGCTGCGAAGAAGATTGCGGCAGCCGCCAGCGTACCTTGCAACCTTGTCCATGCCGAGCATGAACATCCCTATCAAGCGATTATTGATACGGCGCAGAATTGGGGTTGCGACGTGATCCTCATGGCCTCGCACGGCCGACACGGGATGTCAGCGATCGTGCTCGGTAGTGAAACTCTCAAAGTACTCACCCATAGTAGCATCCCCATCATCGTATATAGGCAGCCAGCCGCATGCTAGCACTGCTCAGTTACTTGCTGCGTCATAGCTGGCGACTGATCAAGCCTTTGAAGCCTCGTTGCGCACCTACTCAATCGGAATCCGGTCGAGATCGGCCAGCCAAACACCGGCATTTGCGTCCGAAGGACAGCGCCAGTCGCCGCGTGGCGAGAGCGATCCACCCGAAGAGATCTTGGGGCCGTTAGGCAGCGCTGACCGCTTAAATTGATTGGCAAAGAACCTTCGCAGAAAAACATCAAGCCATTGAACAGGATGTTTGGTCAGATCCTTATCGATTTCGGCAACGATGCGGTTCTTCACGTCGGCATTTGCCGCAGTTCGGCGGGCGTACGCGAGGCCTTTTTCAACCATCTCCTTGCGTAGCTTCCTGAAATCTATGTCTATACACCCCCAATGCGTGTCAGGTATTGATCTGCGTCAAACAGCGCTGGAGCAATTTGCGCTGTATTGGACTTTGTATTTGCAGGAAGAAGCATGAATTCGACAAAGAGCGGACGTTCTTGGAAGCGTAAAAATAATAAATAGCGGCAGTCTTGGAATGTCGGCAGAAAGTTATTGATCCGCCCAGGTGGAGGGAAGATCGATGTTCTGGCTCTTCTATTTGTTTGTCGTCTTGTGGGCGGCGCTGCCCTTAGCGCGCACGCTGATGCAAGGGACTGGCGGCAACCGTATCGCGTTTGTGCACCGGCTCTATCGCGATGCCGCCTACATTCTGGCCGCCGTCCTCGGCATCATCGTCTTTGAAGCGGCGCTCGGTATTTCCCTCGAAATCTATTGGTTTGGCGAACTGGGCCAGAGTCATCGCTATTGGCTGTCGCTTGAATACCGCGTGGCAATCTTCCTCATGGTGTTGTTGTTGGTCGGCCTGTTTGTCGGCGCCAACTTGCGCGTATTGTGCCGGCCCTATGCGGTGGTCCCGCAAACTGCGCCGTGGATCGTCGGATTTGGTTTTGCCGGCCTCGTCGGGGTCCTCGCGACCCCGCTCTGGATTCCGCTCATGCGGTTCCTCGGCGCCACGTCGGCCGGCGTGGCCGATCCTGTATTTGGCAGAGATCTTTCTTTCTACTTGTTGGCATTGCCGCTTTATGACGACATCGTCGATCTCGTTATCGCGATCCTTTGCGTCACCATCGCGCTCTGGGCGGGCATCGAAATGGTGGCTCGCAGTGGAACGGCTGCGTTCGTCACTCGCGCTGACCCATTTGGAGCCTTTTATCCGCATCGAAGCGTTGCTATTCCGTCGTCAGAGTGGAGTCGAGTGGTCTGGGCGATCTGGATCCGGCAGGGCATGATCCTCGGCGCCCTGTTGTGCGTCATACTCGGGATAAGTCGGTTCTTGGCCCGCTATCACCTTATTGTGGAAGGACATTCGCAGGTCGTGGCCGGCGCTTCCTACGCCGACGTCAATTTCTGGATACCTGGATACAATCTCATTGTCGCATGCTGGTTCGCGGCCGCCTTGATCCTGGGGCTGGCAGTTGCCGTTCCGCGGTTTCGCGCCTGGTTGTTGATGCGTCAGTCGCATTGGCTCGCCCCGCTCGTGGCGCTGGCGCTGATTTTCGTGGCAGCATTCGCGGTTCCGGCTGGGGTCGAGGAAGTCTACGTGGGACCGAACCAGATCACGCTGGAGCTGCCGTATCTGCTCAGGAGCATTGCCGGCACCCGCCAGGCCTATAACCTCGAAGGACCCTCGGTCGAAGAGCGAGAATTCGCGGTCTCCGCCGCGCCGCTGACGGCCGCCGATTTGACCAAGGATGCCGCAACGCTGCAGGACGCTCGCATCTGGGATTGGCGCGCGCTCGAGCCGCAGCTGCAGCAAATCCAGGGCCTGCGACCCTATTACACGTTTTACGGCGTCGATATCGATCGCTATGCGATCGATGGCGCCGAGCGGCAGGTCATGATCACGGCGCGCGAGCTCGATGTCGCCCGGCTTCCCGCGCCCGCCCAGGTCTGGGTCAATCTCGCGCTCAAATACACGCACGGCTATGGTGTCGTCGCGGTTCCGGTGAACGAGATCGACAGTAGGGGCAATCCGGTCCTCTGGGCGCATGATATTCCGGTCGAGGCCAAGAAAGATCTCTCGGTCACCCGCGGCGAGATTTATTTCGGCGAGCTCACCGAAGACCATGTCTATGTGCACACCACCGAGAAGGAATTTGATTTCCCGCAAGGCCAGGCCAACGCCGAGACAGTGTACCAGGGAAATGGCGGAATCCTGCTCTCCAACTTGTGGCGCAGGCTGGTCATTGCCCGGCAATTCGACGGGCTGCGGCTTTTCATCTCAGGCTATTTTACGCCTGAGAGCCGGGTGATGTTGCGCCGGACTATCGTCGAGCGGGCTCAGACGCTTGCCCCGTTCCTGAGTTTTGATCGCGATCCTTACATCGTCGCGGACGGGGACCATTATTCCTACATCCTCGATGCCTATACGACGTCGGAGAATTATCCATATAGCGAGGCCTACCAAGGATCACTGCCCACCTTCCGCGGGCAGAATTATTTGCGCAATTCCGTCAAGGCGGTGATCGACGCTTATAACGGCTCGGTGACTTTCTACGTCTTCGACCGGAACGATCCGATCATCAACGCCTATCGGCAGGTGTTGCCCGAACTTTTCAAGGACGCGCGCGAGATGCCGGAGAATCTGCGCCGGCATATCCGCTATCCGGAGGATATCTTCACGGTGCAGGCCGAGATGTACGGCACCTACCACATGACCAACCCGACCACTTTCTATAATCGTGAGGATCGCTGGGAGGTCCCGCACGAGCTTTATCGCGGCACCGAGATCGCGATGCTGCCCTATTATGTGACGACGCAGCTTCCCGGTTCCGACAAGCCGGAGTTTCTGCTCATGTTGCCGTTGTCGGTCGCTGGCAAAAACCAGATGGCGGGTTGGCTCGCGGGTCTCTCCGATGGCGAGAACTACGGGAAAATGGTGGCTTTCCGCTTCCCCAAAGGGACCTTCATCGACGGTCCGGCACAGGTGGAATCACGGATCAGCTCGGACAGCCGGTTCTCGGGGGATCTTACGCTTTGGGATCAGCACGGGTCGCAGGTCATTCGCGGCAATCTCATTGTGCTGCCGCTCGTCGACAACCAACTCATCATGATTGAGCCGGTCTATATCGAGGCGGAGCAGACCAAGATCCCAATGCTGGCCCGCGTGGTATTGGGACAGCTCTTGCCTGATGATCGAAAAATCGAGTGGGCGAGCACGCTCACAGATGCCGAACTCCTCCTCGTCGGTGCATCAGCGCCGACATCCGTCGCCGCAGGCGCGCCCGAGCCCGGAACAGGCAACGAAATTCTGGAGCGTGCACGCGCACTATTCGGCGAGATGCAGCGGGAATATGCCGCCGGCAACTTCGCGCGCTACGGCGAGCTTCTCCAACAGCTCGGAAAGCTGCTCCTGCCGCCATGAACTGAGTGTCTGATTCGCGAGTGGCGCGGCGCTGGCGCATGGGTTTCGTGTCGTGGCAACGGCGCGCGATCCGAGGAAGCTCGACGATCTTATCGCCGATCATGAATACAAGGCCCAGGCGCTCGCGTTGGATGTGACGAAAGCAGATCAGATCAAACGTGCCGTCAGCGAAGCCGAGCGCGTGTTCGGACGCATCGACGTACTCGTCAACAATGCTGGTTATGGCTATTTGGCTGCGGTGGAAGAAGGCGAGGAGAAAGACATCCGCGCCATATTCGAAACCAACTTCTTCGGTTTGACTGCAATGATCCGAGCCGTTCTGCCGGGAATGCGGGCGCGCCGGCATGGATTTATTGTCAATATTGCATCGGTCGGCGGGACTGTCGGCCATGCCGGCTCGGGCTATTATGCGGCCACGAAATTTGCCGTCGAAGGCCTGTCGGAGGCTCTCGCGCAGGAGGTCGAACCGCTGGGAATCCGCGTGCTGATAGTCGAACCCGGCCCGTTTCGAACGAATTTCGGGCGTTCCGTAAAACAATCGCCCATCGTCATCACTGACTATGAGAAATCGGCTGGAAAGCACCGACGAGAAACCATAGAGCGCAGCGGCAAACAACCGAGCGATCCGGCGCGCGCCGCAGAAGCCGTAATAAAGGCATTGCAGTCACCGGCGCCACCGCGACATCTGGTGCTAGGCCACGCCGGCTTCGACAACGTGGAAAACCAACTGCGCTCGTTGCTGCAAGAGGCCAACCTCTGGAAAGCGACCAGTTTGTGCGCAGACTATCCTGCGGCGTGACACGAAGTTGTCGATGTCCGAGTCAGCGTGGCACATCAGCAGCGGCACGATCTCGGACAACAAGTAAATCTTTGCCTGCTTGCCGCGTCATTAGAACAAGCATCATACGGTTGCGCAGCCATCGTGCGAAGAAGAGATATGTGGCCGTCAGTACACCCGGCGAAGGAATTTTTTCACCCGTGCGGCGGTCTCTTGCCCGTACAGCCTGCTTTGATATTCGGCGAGCACTTCCGTCATGCGGCTTTCCACAACCGGTAGCACCGCATTTACCTGGATATTGAATCCTTGGCAGCGTTTTTACCCCGCGCGCGATGCTCGACGATTATCCCGTCTCGTGTGGCTTCACCAATTCCCGCAGATCAGGTTCCCCGCAACGCGCCAGCATGGCCGCGCGGACTGCATCGCGTAATCGCAACACCGATGCAAAGTCGGTTCCATAGGGAGCGAACGCATCGAGGATTTCAACATCGACGCGACCCCAGCGCGGAAACCACTGGTCGCTTCGAAGCATTGATCGCGTGCCGCGCAAGACTCCAGGATAGACCGACAGACCGGCTTCGCTTGCAATCTTGAATGCTCCCGTGAAAAACTCCAGCAGCCCCGCTTGCCGGGTGAATGTGCCCTCCGGGAATACGACCAAGAGGCGGCCATCGCGGGCCAGGACGGTTGCCGATGCTGTGTCGGCAAGGCCCTCTGTCAAGTCGTAACGGTCGACGAACAGCGCTCCCAATCTACGCAAAAGCGGACCGGCGAAAATCTGGCTGGAAAGTTCGCGCTTGACCAAATAGGCAGGTTCGTCGGGCAGCACTGCTGCAACCACGATCGCGTCGACATAGCTGGCGTGATTGAAAACGACGACACCGCGCTGCTTCGGCAGCCGCTCGGCGCCTTTGACGGAGAGCGGAACGCCCATTGCGACGAGCGCCGCGCGCGCCAGCGACCGCACCACGGCCCAGCGCCAGTTCCGGCGAGGAAGCACAAAGACGGCGACCGTGCCGGTCGCGACGCAAATTACCAGGACTGTCCACCACCAAGCAGCATAGAGATATTCGCGCGCCACCCAAATCAGCCGCGTCAACCGACCACCAACGCCAGCGAGCCATAAGCGCGTTATCTGCCACCGCAATGCTCGCCTCGGTCGGTCGAACTGTTGGCGAAGATAAAGCTCCTTGGCGGCAGCCCGACGAATTTTGCCGCTCGCTGTCTTTGGCACAGTTCCGGGCTCGACCAAGACGACATCGTCAGGTGGCGAGCCTACAATGCCAGCCACCACCGTGCGGGCGCGCGTTTTCAGCGATTCCCATTCCGCCGAATCGGCTTGCGTCTCGGCCAGAGTGACAATCCGCTCCGTGCCGGAAACAGGATCAGTCACGCCAAATGCGGCCACCGCGCCCTTAATCAAACCCGCAATGTCTCCGAGGGCCTCTTCCAGCTCTTGGGGATAAACATGTTGGCCAGCGCGAATGATGATGTCTTTGATGCGGCCGGTGATGAAGACATCGCCGTTGGCCATGTACGCCCGATCGCCGCTGTCGAGCCAGCCGTCGCGGAACAGTTCTCGTGTCTTGGCCTCATTGTGGAAATAGCCAGAGGTCGCGGATGGACCGCGAAACTCGAGCCGGCCCTCTCGCCGCTCCTCAACTTCCCGGCCGGCACCGTCGACAATACGAATTTCATGGCAAGGCAGCGGGCGCCCGCAAGCGACAATTTCAACGGCGTTGGGATCGTCGATGCTTGCGGGTTCGGCAACTCCGCGGCGGCTCAGAGCCTCGCGCTTGACGCGATCGATGAGCGGTTCGCGGCCAGGTGGCGGCAACGCCAGCGCGACGGCACACTCGGCAAGACCATAGACCGGGGCCATGGCCTTCGATGGAAATCCGTACCGGCTGAATCGCTCGATGAATCGACGAAGGGTGTGAATACTTATTGGCTCCGCACCGTTCGCTACGAAGCGAAGCGAGCTCAAGTCGAGACCCGAGAGGTCGGCATCATCGATCTGCTTAAGACATAACTCAAACGCGAAGTTAGGTGCGGCCGAAATCGTGGCACGGTACCGGTGACTGGCCCACAGCCAACTTTGCGGATGGGCGAGAAAACTCAGCGGAGACATTATGTAGCACCGCGCACCGACATAGAGCGGAGCCAGCCATGCGCCGATCAAGCCCATGTCGTGATAGAGCGGGAGCCAACTCAGCAGAACGTCGGCAGACGTCGCATCGATTGCCGTGAACATCGCGCGAATGTTGGCCAATAAATTTGCGTGGCTGAGTACGACCCCTTTGGGGTCGCCGGTGCTACCCGAAGTGTATTGGATCAAAGCAGTGGCAGCCGGGTCATCGAACTTTGGCAGCGAAGCTTGCGCTGGCACTGGCACTGGCGCCGACATCAGATTGCCGACACTTTTGATCGCGCTCAATGTTGGCACGAGCCCGCGCAGCAGGCCTCCGAGCCGCAACGCCTCGGGGACCGTGACGAGTAGTCTCGCCTCGGCATTGCGTAAAATTTTAGCTTGCCGACGCAAAAAATCCTCAAGTTGCGACAATTGCATGGGTGGGTAAATCGGTACCGGCACGGCGCCCGTATAAAGTATGCCGAAAAAGGCCGCGAAGAATTCCCGACCGGTCGGCAACATCAGGGCGATACGATCGCCAGGCACGACGTCACATGCGATTAGCCCGGCCGCGACGGCCCGCGCCTCCTTGGACAGCTCGCCATAAGTCATGGTGGCGAGGACGACGTTCTCGTCCTGCAGGACGGTCACGTGCACGCGGTCTGGATTGCGCGCGACATGCCACTCAAGGGCCTCAACCATTGTCTTGGCTTCGGCGGCGGGGGCGACGACCGGCTGTGCATTTAGCGCTTCAGCAGCGATGGCGATGCGAGTGTCTGGCGCGCCCTGTTGAGTAGCGCCCTCCTCCAGGGCGGTCAGGATATCTCTCACCGTCTCGGCTTCGCCAATGATGCTAACCGGAAGGCGTATCCGAAACACGCGCTCGATGCGCAGGACCAGCTCCGTTCGGCCAAGGCTGTCAATGCCGAGATCGCGATCGAGCCTGCTGGATAACGTGACGTTCAAGATGGACCTGCTTCGGCCGTGAAGCTCGCGCACGAGGTCGCTCACGACCGCAATCAAGCTGCGGGCCCGAGATGCTGCGTCTATGGCCTTTTGATCGACGCCAAAATTCATGGTTCACGATAGCCGAAATCGTGGCTTTGACTTTGATGAGGATCAAGGCTCGTTTTGCGGGTTGTGCCGAGTTTGAATTTCGGCGCACTTGACGCCACAGTGGATTCGTATTTGCCGCGATGCTATCGTGCTCTCATGAAATTTACAGCTGTATTCCACTATGGGCGGCCTTCAGTGGCCCTGGCTCTAGAATCGATACGCGTGGCCGGGGACTTTGCCGACGTTGCGGAGGCCCGGCAGGTTGCCATCGATACGGCGACTAAGAATTGCTTTTTTGCAGAGTGGTGCGTCGGGTTTGATTTAGAAGATGCCGAAGGCAATATTTTGTCGCAATGGGATAAGAACGACCGCAGGAAGGCCTAGACGCCCCTAAAGGCGAGAATCGCGTTGCCGATGCGCTTATCCTTGCGCAAAGCGTGCTGTTCGTTGCTATTTTCTATGGAATTTCGGCCGTCTGGGAACGCGACCTGGCCGTCCTTCACCGCTACATGGTGAGCCCGGCGCCGCGCAGCGCGCTCGTTCTCGGCAAAGCGCTCTCCTCCAGTATCCGCGGCCTGTCTCAAGCGATCGTCATTTACCTCTGCGCCGCACTCATTGGAGTGGATCTCGATTTCGACCCGCGTCGCATCTTCTTGGTAATCTTGTTCATCGCGGTGGGAGCCAAATATCGCTCTGGATGAAGCTAAGAGTTGATTAAGATCAAGGGGGCCCGCGATTTTGCCGACAAATGCATTGTTCCATCGAAGCGTCTTCTTTCTGATCTAAATCAAAGCTAGCTAGCTGAGCGATCATTAGAGTTCATTAATGTTTTGGTAGTCACCGAGGACCCCATTATGGCCGATTACACGCTGGATAATCCGCCCGAGTTGTCGATCTCTCCGGACAAGGTGTGCTTCATCGTCGTCAAGGCGCGGGACTTCGACGCCAAGGATGTGGTGACCGATCCGGATGACTTGTCCAACGCGACGGACGACGCGATGCTGTCAGTTCTGGAAGACCACAAAGACGATCCGGTGGTCCAGGAGATTTCAGCCGCGATCTTCGGCATGAGCGAAGACGAACAGATCGATCTCGTGACCTTGGCTTGGCTCGGCCGCGGCGACGGTACAATCGAGGATTGGGACGAGTTGCGCGCGGAAGCCGCGCGCTCTCACAACAAGCGCACCGCGGCCTACCTGCTCGGCATGCCGTTGCTGCCCGATCACCTGGAGGAAGGGCTCTCGCAATTTGGCATGTCTTGCGAGGAGTGAGGCTTGGGCCTGTCATGGTCCAGTGCAGCATTCGTCACGGAAGGGCTGATATTCGGACATTCCAATTGCGAAGGCCTCAATCCGGGCTCTGATTATCTTTCGGTGAAACGCAGCCGATCTCCATAGCTTGCCAGGCATGCGTCGATGCCGCGTTCACGACCGAGTTCTTGAATTGTCGCGCTGAGTGCGCGCGGGTCACCGCGCACGATCGGTGAGCCGCAATGGGTGAAGATTGCTCGACGTACATGCGCTTTGGCGCACCAATCGAGTTGCGCCGTAATGGGGGCGTGGCCGATCAACGTGCCTGCTTTCATCCGCACCATCGAACGTCGCATCGTCGCTCCATCGCCGATGTAGAGATCGACCTGCCGCAGCGCGGCCGAGCCGTTCGGAAGCCCGGCGACATCCGGAAGGTAGAAAAAGCAGCCGGCTTTGGCCGATACGCGATATCCGACTGCCGGCGCCCGGATGGAATGTTGAACCCGACACGCCTTGAACCGTAGTCCGCCGATCGTCACGGATTTGTTCAACGGCATCTTGTGCGAATCGCGGATAGGAAAGCGGCGCAGTAACTGCAGCGTCTCGCTGGTAGCATAGACTGGGCACGGCACGCCCCGAGCAAGGCCGCCGGCATGGTCGGCATGGGCATGCGTAAGCACGATTGCAGTGGGCGCGATACCATCGAGCCGCCCGAGCCAGTCCACTCCGCAATCAATCATGATCCGAACGTCGGACCGCTCAACGAGCAACGCGCTATGACGGCGATGGCACGATGAACGCACCTTGGTCTCGCCGCGCGTACCAAGAAACGTCAGGTCGACCGCCTCGGTCTCCGAATTCACTTTGTATCGACCGGCACCTTGCTCCGGTGCTCATCTCAGGCAGCTTGCGAAGGAACCGGCCAAAGCGCCCTGAGGTCAGCCGGCAATTCATGGCGTACTTTGTCAATTTCGCCAGCAGCGATCTTGGCGGAGAGCAGTTCGAACACGGCCGTAACCGCATCCGACGTAAACGTGATAGGATCGGTCCGGAAAGCGTTTTCGATTCTCGCGATGAAGTCGGCCTTGTGACGGTTCTTCACCGGAGTTGTGGCTGGCCGCCAGTGTTCGTAATAGATTCCACGGAGAAGCTCGGGAAGCTGCGCGCCGAATCCTGCGGCTTCATTTACTGATAGCCAGTCGCGCACCGCCTGCAACACGGTCCGTAGCAAGCGGTAGGAACGGTGTTTATCCGCCCATCCAAGTCGGTCGTCGAGTTCGTTGATCCAAATATGCGTCAGCTGGACGGTGTGGTCGATGCTTTCGAGGCGGACGGCGCTCATGGCGGAACCTCCGTTGAATTTCCAGCAGACTGAAGGGTTCTGGAAGTGCATGCCTTGAGCTAAATCAAAAGTGCCGCGATCCGTCCAAATTAGGCTATTTTGAGCGAGCGAGTAGCGTTGCCGCGACGCGATCTTGGTCGCGACTGCGCGATCGCCAACCAGGGTGCTGATATGCGATGAAGAGCCGTGTCGAGATGTGGAAAGCCGTGATATCGCCATTCCGCCGATTGGCCTTGCCGGAAGTTTGCAGATACCGAAGAATGCCAATGCGCTCGTCGTTTTTGCTCACGGCAGCGGCTCAAGCCATTTGAGCCCGCGAAATATCGCTGTCACCCGTACGCTGAACGATCGGCGCATCGCGACGCTGTTGTTCGATCTCTTAACTCCAGCGGAGGAGGCCGATCGCGCCAATGTATTCGATATTGATCTATTGGCGGACCGGCTGGTTGACGCGGTGCGCTGGCTCGATCGCGAGGCGTCGGGCGCCAAGCTTCCGCTCGGGCTGTTCGGCGCCAGCACGGGCGCGGCGGCGGCTCTCGTCGCGGCGGCAAAGCTAACCCGCCGTGTCGGCGCGGTGGTCTCCCGTGGCGGACGGCCCGACCTCGCGGGAGATAGTCTCGCCGCGGTGCGCGCCCCTACGTTGTTGATCGTCGGTGGTGACGATTCCGGCGTCATCGAGCTCAATCGGCAGGCGTTGGCGCGCCTCGGTGGACCGAAAGCGCTGGAGCTCATTCCCGGAGCGACCCATCTGTTTCCCGAACACGGAGCGCTGGAGGCCGTGATCGGCCTTGCCGCGAATTGGTTCGCACACTATCTCGCCGCGCCATCGTCGAAGCGAACATGAATCTACATTTGGTCGTTCGTCCGTGCTCGTGCACAGCCGAACGATCACGCGCGCAACCCATGCTTGCCGACAAGCCTCACCGTGCTCGCCTGCGTGCCTTTCTCGCCCGGCTCCTCCGCATAGGTCACGTGCGAGCCGACTTGCAGGCGGCTAAAGCCATCGTCGAGAACGCTGTTGCGGTGAAAGTAGATTTCCTGCCCGTCGGCGCTCTCGATGAAGCCGAACTCGCCGGACGGATCAAGGCGCACCACCGTTCCGATCGGCGGGCGCTCATCATTTTTCACGTCGCCCTCCATGCGGCGGACCTTGTCCTGCAGCTGCCGGCGTGCGTGCTTAAAGGCATCGTCAATGGCAAAGGTCAGATCGGCATGCCGCTCATCGGCCGGCGGCGTCCGCTCCACGTTGACTTCGCGGCCGTCGGGCAATTGGAGCCGGACATGGACTTCGTACAGTCCGCCTTTTTGATGATGCTGGCTCGGCGCCTTCACCGCCACCCGGCATGCAGTGATGCGGCCATAGCGCTGTTCGAGCTCGGCGACATGCCGGTCGATCGTGTCCCGAATTGCGGGAGTGGCAGTCAGGCCTAGAAACTGGATTTCAGCCTGGGTCTGCATGATTTTGCTCCGATTTAATCTATAAAAGGGTATCGTGATCCAGCATGGATCGTCTTTGATGCATATCAACGCAGCCGGTGCATTCATCTCGCGTCATTTCGGCCTGATGATGACCGGCATTTCCGCAAGCTTCGCCAGTACTCGGCAGCGGCGGCGGATCGGCACCCATTCGTAAAGAAAAATCTCCAGCGGTCGCCACATCGCGACCCACCCTATAATCAACATGCCCTCGCCGAAAATCTCCGATGCTGCATCGTTGCCGAAGGAAAACGCCAATTCCCTCAACAATACGCAGCAAAACAAGAAAACCAGTCCACTGATGAGGCGCCTGCTCGTGGTATGCTTGCTTACTAGTTTTCTGACCTCTGGATCATGGTTGGAGCCAAATAACTCAATTACCTTTTCGTACAATTCAAACGCTACATCGTATTCATGGTGATCGCAAAAGAACCTGGCTTTGCTTAAAATGGCCTGTCCAGCCCTTGTTTTCTCACCTGAGTTGTAGAACCGCTGGATAAGGATGTCGTACAGTTTGGGAATGCTTGACAGTAAATTGCTTTGCTCATTGCCTGTGCAGGGAGCCGGAACGCGCCCTGGAGATGTTCGAACGTGCGCGGCGCCTCAGTCCTCGTGATTCAAGCATGTTCCTTTGGCTTCCGGGTGGTGCGATCGCGCATCTGCTCGCTGGCAGACCGGAGCAAGCGATCCAGTGGACCGACGATGCCCTGCGGCTTAATCCTCGGCATTTGATCTCGCTATTGTTGCGGGCGGCCGCGGAGATGGCGGGGGGGCAGGACGACGCCGGCCGCCGCTCCGTGGAACGGATGCGCGCCATCAACCCGGCTCTCGACATCAAATTTGCCAGCAAGATGTTGCCATTCAAATTTGTCGAGGACAGGGAATTTATACTCTCGGGCCTGAGGGCAGCAGGTCTACCCGGCTGACACCCCGGATGTCGTCCGCTTCCGGCCCATCGCGTCGCTTGCCGCGATGCAGCGATACGTCGGCAGTTGGGGTCGAAGCGGACATTGACACGCGCGCCCGTTCGGCGACGATCCCACCATGGGTTTCAGCCGCCGCAGGATGGAAGCCGACCGAAAGGCCAAGGCCGACGCTGACGCTGGAGCGCGGCGCGCTACGGACGCACTGGTGCTGGAGGACGCCAAGCGCCTGATCGCCGCTTGGAACGAGCGCCAAGCCCGACGGATGCCGCTTCTGTTCGCTCCGACCATCGGCGCAGCCGTGATGGCCCGATATTGGTTCCTGTGGATTCATTGCCCTGCCTGCCGCACCGTCCGGGACATCAATCTCCGCCTCCTGGATCGCCACCGCGACGCGGCGGTGACCAGTCTGATTCCTTCCCTGTCGTGCCGGTCATGCCGTCCGAACGCGCCGTTTGCGGGACCGGTGCGGCTGTCGCGCACCAGAATCGCCGACGAAATGCGGATCGACTACCACCGCCGAATCCTCGGCGAATAAGCGCAGACCGCAACCGGCTACGCCTGTAGGTCGCTGCACGCTTTCGCGGGGTGAGGTAGCCGGAACTCGCGCCAAATTCTCTAATGTTTCCACGCGCGCGCCCGCGCAATCGGCAAATGGGTGCCGCTTACCGACAAGAAGCCGTCAACCGTTATTGATGGAAATCAGAAATGGGTCGGGCCGATGTGGGCCGTGATCGATGAACACCTGGTTCTGCGTTACACCCCCGCCAAGACGCAATTCACGTCCGGCGAAAAGGTGGCGCTCGATTTGAAACTCATGCCGATGGTGATGGAGGAACTGGCGAAGGTGCTGGTCGAGGTGCGCCAGGGGCCGCTCATTATCAACCCGGCCACTGGCCTACCCTATCGCAGTTGGTACTATGGCCGCGTGTGGGACAAGGTCCGCAAGCTCACTGGCATCCCCAAGGCGGTCTGGAACCGCGACCTGCGAGCCGCTGGCGTCACAGAGGCCCGCGAGGCGGATGCGACCACCGCCGATGTGGCAAAGGCTATCGGCGACACCGAACGCACCACGGGTGAGGTCTATGACCGTGCCCGGCTCGCGGCGTCCAGGCGGGTATCCCATGCCCGCCTTGCGCATCGCGACAAGGACAAGAACGGAAAGTAAACGGGGATGCGTGCAGTGTCTCGCACGCCTTAACAGGATCAAAGACTTACGAGTTGTTTTCCTTAACGCTCCGCTAACGCGCACAACTTAGGCTGACGGCTAAATTCGCCCTCAGGGAACCTGTTGCGATCGAGTCACGCGTTATGGAAAGCGCCAGCCTGTCGAGCCTCGACAATCTTACCCATCTCGGACTGCGCAGCGGGGTCGATATGCGGCCCACGCTGTTGCGCGTGCTCACCGACCTCTATGTGCAGAAGCTGACACATACGCCGGACGAAGAGCGGCATTACACCGAGCTAGCGCTACGGCTGCTCGACGCCGTGGACGTGGCGACACGCGCCGCCGTAGCGGGCCGGCTGGCGCGCCATCTCTCGCCGCCGATGCGGGTTATTCAGCAATTGGCGGGTGACTTTCCTGAAGTCGCAGCACCTGTGCGCGAACACCCCCTGCTGCGTCGTAATAAGACGCAGACGAGCGAACCGCCGATGCCAGTCACCGCAGTTGCAGAAATCCAGGAAGCTGCACCGGAGTCCACCGACCGCCGGCAAGAAGCGTCAGCGCCCGCACCAGCATCCGGCTTGATCGCCGCCAACCTCGCAAGCGAGCTCAACGAGATCTTTTTCGCTGCAAACGTAGAGGAACGGCGTCTCATCCTGCTCAATCTGGAAATCGCGGCGCCGTTGCCCGTCGGCCGCGTCCCGCTCGCACGCGACGCCGCCATCGGCCGAAGGCTGGAAGCTGCGGCCCTTGCCCGCGACCGCGCGGACTTCGCGCAACATCTCGCCTATTCTCTGGGCATTTCTCACGCTCAGGCCCGCCGCATCGCGAACGACGTGCTGGGCGAACCGATCGTGGTTGCTGCCAAGGCGATCACGATGCCGCGCGACATGGTCTATCGCATCCTGTTGTTCGTCAATACGACCATCGGCCATTCCGTGGAACGCGTCCACAGTCTTGCCACGCTCTACGACGAACTACCGGTCCAAGCCGCGGAACATATGGTGGCAATTTGGCAGGCTCTGCATCCGCACGAGCTGGCAAAACACCGACCGCTCGTCTGGCACGACGAGGCGCGCGCCCGCGCCCGCACCGCGACGGCCGCGGTCCGCCGGGCCCCGGCCTCGCAGCGCACCAACGACCGCCACGAGGTCTCTTAACTTACGATATCGAGAAAATTCCGGCCCGCGCGATCCTCAACCTCCACAATCCAAAGGTCGGAATCGAATTTCATCTCGCGCTCGAGCTTGGCCTCGACTGCGGCGTCAGATGCCGGTTGTTGGGGGAAACTCGCCATAAAGGTGCGATCGGCGCCTCGACTGGTATCGAACGCGCTTTGCGGCGCCGGCCCGAAAAGGTCCGAGGTGCCGTCGAGCCGGCTGATACGCACGAAAACGGCGCCGGCCTCTTCCGCCCCGCGCCGGCGCACGACCGCGAAGGTGCCTTCGACCTGGCAACGGCGCAGATATGCGGCGACCCATAGCGCGGTTTTGAGACGCATCGTTCGGCTCACCTTGGCCGAGCAGATATGACTCGAACCGCATGACGCCGCAAACCGGACGAAATCGCTATTGCAACGGGTGCCCAATCATGGCCGAAAGCGCGCCCACTAGGCGATCGGAAACCTCTCCGGTGACGGGCAACTTCCTCTCGCGCTCGAATTTCTCAACGGCGGCGATGGTTGCGTCATCGAGAACACCCGAGGGCTCGATCTGACCATAGCCGAAGTCGGACAAGGCGCGCTGCACCGCCGCGATGCGCGGCGATGGGCGGATCAGGTCTGCGATCGGATCGTCGCGTCGTATGGCGACCGGTTGCGGGGCGATGGCAGTTACCGCGGAAGAAGAGGAGGAGAGCGCCGGCGGCGCCGGCCATCGCTCATCGATGCTCGCAACCTGTGAAACCTTTGGATTGGCGACAAAGGGCGCCGGACGCGAACCCGACTGTAGGAACACTGCGTTGACGACGATGATGGCGCTCGCCGCGATGGCGGCAAGGATGGCAAACGAATCGACCGGACGTCGGGTTGCTTTGGTCCACAGCCGCAAAGCCAATTCGACGCCGACGGTGCGGACGCGGAAGCTGGGTTCGGCGTTGCGGCGGCGGTTACGCACTTTTCTTCACCGGCATGTCGGGAATGGACTTGCGCGCGATAACGGTATTCGCCGGCGGCGGCGCGAGCTTGGCCGGCAGCAAGCTCATCACGCCGGTAGGCTGTGCGGCGGCGCTGCTTCTTGCCGTCCGCACGCGTTCGCAATCAAGCGGCAGCCTCACGGTGACGCGCGTGCCCTCGCCGATACGGCTGCGGATAGCGATTTCGCCGCCATGCAATTGCACCAGACCCTTGACGATGGAAAGTCCAAGCCCGGTGCCGCCGTGACGACGGTCGTAGGTGCTTCCCGCCTGAAAGTAAGGTTCACCGACTCGCGCCAGATCCGCGTCGCTGATGCCGACGCCATTGTCTTCGATGGCGAACGTCATATGCGCCGCTTCGGTGCGCACGCTGATCGTTACGGTGCCGTCGCGATCGGTGAAGCGGATCGCATTTGACAGCAGATTGAGCAGAATCTGATTGAGCGCGCGCTTGTCGGCGACCATTTCCGGCAGGTCGTCAGCCATCACTTTTTGGAGGTGCACGCCGGCCTCGCTGGCGCGCAGCGCAAGCACGCCGCAGCAAGCGGCGACGACATGCCCCGGTGCGAAAGGCTCGGGCGTGATCTCGAAATTACCGGTCTCGATCTTCGACATGTCGAGGACGCCGTTAACCACCCCGAGGAGATGATGGCCGGAGCCGTTGATGAGGCCCGCATATTCTTTGCGCCGCTCGGCATCGAGCGCCAGCGCCTCCTCTTTCGTCAACATTTCTGAAAAGCCGATGATGGCGTTGAGCGGCGTCCGTAGTTCATGACTCATGGTCGCGAGGAAACGGCTCTTGGCGGCGTTGGCGCGTTCGGTCTCGGCGTGCGCATCCGACAACAACTGCTCTTGCGCTTTGCGCTCGCTGACGTCGCGCAAAACCGCGACGACCTCGCGCCGCTCTTCGCCGCCCGCCTGCTCCAGCGGCCGGCAGCGCATCTCGATCCAGACGAATTCCGCAGTCGGCCGCCCTTCGGTGTCGAGGTTTTCGCGCCCCACGCGGAACTCGACCGAACGAGATTCGCCAAGAGCGGCGGCATCGCCCAGCGCGGTCAGATAGGCCGGCCGATCGGCGACGTGGACCCGCTCGAAAAGGCCGTGGCCTTGCAACCGCTCGGTCCGTAAGCCTAACAGGGATTCGGCGGCCGGCGAGATAAACAGCACCGCGCCGTCGCTGCCGTGCCGAGTGATGACGTCGGCGATATTGCGCGCCAACAGCCGGTAACGGTCTTCCTCCGCATAGAGCAGCCAGAAGCTTGTCCGCGCCAGCGTTTCGGCGCCGAGTGCGAGGCCGGTCGCGTAAAGTCCTGCCGAGGCGATGCCGAGCGTCGCCAACGCCTCGGGCGGGATCGTGCCCGGCTGCGGCAATAAATGTTCGGCTCCCAGCAGCATCAAGAGACCGGCGGCAGCGAGCGCAAAAGTCGAGGCCGTGGCAACGACGCGGCGCGACGCCGAAAGCGATGCTTCCAGCGGCACGACCACGAGCCAGACGGCGGCAAACGACGCGATTCCGCCGGTGTCCGCCGCCAGCGCCGTGACCAATCCCGTCAAGGCCAGCGACGATACGACATGGACGCTTTCGTAGCGGCCGGTGCGGGACAGGAAATATGCGCTCAAAATCGGCGCAATCAGCCAGGCGAATATCAGGAGTTCGATCACGCTCGGCGCGCCGCGAATAAGCAGGTAGACCGGAAATGCGGCGAGCGCGACCACGCTGCCGAGCAGGCGCGGCGCGATAAAGGCACGATGCCGCGCCGCCGTCAGCACATCTTGCCGCGCCGACGGATGAACCAGCGTCACGATATAATTGCGTATTGGCGCGAACAGGCCCACGTTCCCGACGCACGCCCGCTTCGCGGGACGCGCTCCCCTTTTTCTGTGGCGCGGATCGTGTCAGAGGCCGCTTAAGCGAACGCTAAGGCATGAGGCGCGGCGCGATCGCGACGCTGGATTGGCGCGGCGGCAAATGTTCATCATGGTGAATCCCCCGTTGCCGCATAAGGTTGCCAAATGTTTGCGCGAATGTGGCGGGGCAATTCGGCCCGTGGTTGCTGCATTTGTACGGTTGCGATATTGCGGCGCTGAGCGCCCAGTCGCGCGTTCGCTAAAATTTTAGCTAAATTATATTTTTTCCAATTGTTCGAAAATTTGCAGCGTAATCTCTTCGATTATGCGCAAAAACGTACCGGGCGAGCGAACGCCACCTTCAATGCTGCCTGTTAGGTTCCCGTCACACGCGGCAATCTTTGTCGCAGGGGATGTGGGTCTTATGTTCTTTCTGTTGCGGATGACGTTCTGGCTCGGCCTGGTGCTGATCCTGTTGCCCAGCGGCTCTTCGGAGCGAGCCGCGCCGGTGACGGAGATCAATGCCTCGCAAGCCATTTCGGCGGCCTCCGCCACAGTCGGCGATCTACGGCAATTCTGCACCCGCCAACCCGACGCCTGCACCGTCGGCTCGCACGTAGCGACGGAGCTCGGCTACAAAGCTCAGGCCGGCGCCAAGATGATCTACGATTT
Organism: uncultured Alphaproteobacteria bacterium; assembly: GCA_963731805.1. Taxonomy (GTDB): domain Bacteria; phylum Pseudomonadota; class Alphaproteobacteria; order Rhizobiales; family Xanthobacteraceae; genus BOG-931. The sequence continues at coordinate 146,276 of CAVSWY010000008.1, read as the reverse complement.
CCTGACTGAGGCGCTGGCATCCAAGGATACGTCGAAGGAAGCGCCTAAGGTGACCGGTTCGCTTGCAAGCGTCCCCGATAAAGCCTCGCAAAACACTCTCACTCCGGCCGATTTGGTTCCCGCCTGGCACGCGCCATTGCCGCGCAAGGATCCCAGGCACGCGGCCTAGTCTGTTCCATTCCGGCTCGCACGACCCAGCGTGGATGTCGCGCCACACACGACGCGGTAGTCCGATCCGTCGACCTGCTCCATGAGACGCCTTATATAGAGGGCGAACGATCCGGCATGGGCCGGATTGGGGACATACCGGCGCGATGATTGACATTGAAGAGATCACCGGCAATTTCTCGGTTCTCGATGACTGGGATGACCGCTATCGCTACTTGATCGAACTTGGCCGCGAGCTGCCGCCGCTGCCGGAAACCGCGCACAATGCCGCCAATAAGGTGCAAGGTTGCGCCAGCCAGGTCTGGCTCGATATCACTGTACGTCCCAATGGTGCGGCCGGCCCGGTCCTGATCTTCTCCGGCGACAGCGATGCACATATCGTTCGCGGGTTGATTGCGATCCTATTCGCAATGTATTCGGGCAAAAGCGCGCGTGACATCCTCAAGCTTGACGCCGTCAAGCTGTTCGAGGAACTGGGCCTGCGCGAGCACCTTACCCCGCAGCGATCGAACGGCTTCCGCTCCATGGTCGAGCGCATCCGCTCGGACGCTCGCGCGGCACTGATGACCGCCGCCTAGCATCTATTCTTTGTCCGGCAATGACCGTGCGCGGGTATGCAAGCCGCGCCGGCAATCGTATTGTCAGTCGCATCGGGCGCAGGGGCTTCCCGTTGAGCAACCATACACTTCGCGCGGGCCTGACGGACGTGTTTGCCGGCACGGTGTGCAGCATTTTGTCCATCGCCTATTGCCTATCCTACGCGGCGCTCATCTTCACGGGTCCGCTCGAACACCTGTTGTCCTACGGCATTGCGGTGACGTTCTTGTCGGCTGCCGTCGGCGGCGTGATCGTGGCGGTGCGCAGTTCGCTGCCCTTCGCCGTCGCCGGACCAGACAGCTCGATCTCCGTCGTTCTGGCGGCCTTGGTCGCGACGCTGGTGCAGCATCTCGTCGCCAGCGGCAGCAGCGATTTGCTCGAGCCGGCGCTGATCGCCATGGCGCTGGCGACCGCTCTGACGGGCCTGCTACTCTGTGTGCTCGGATTCACCCACGCCGGGCGCGCCATCCGATTCGTGCCCTATCCGGTCATCGGCGGATTCCTCGGCGCCACGGGATGGCTTTTGATCACCGGCGCCGTCCAGGTCGTCACCGATCAGCGACCGAGTCTTGCCAATATCGCCGCTTTCGCCGACTTGGCGGTTATCGGCAAGATTGCTCCGGGCGTCATTGTCGCCGCCGGTCTTTATGTGTTTCTTCGCCGCTTTAAAAGCCCGCTCGTCATGCCGGGCGTGTTGCTGACCGCGTTGGTGGCGACCCATCTGGTGCTGCTGATATCCGGCACGCCGATCACCGCCGCCCAAGACAGCGGCTGGCTGTTTGGGCTGCAGCCGGCGGCCGGTCTGAACTTGCCGTGGAAATTGGCGCCGTTGCGGAATTTTCCGTGGTCATCGCTGCCGTCGCTCGCCGGCGACGCGCTCGCGGTCATCTTCGTAACGGTCACGAATTTTCTGCTCAACACGACCGGCCTCGAAATCGCCACCCGAAACGAAGCCAATATCGAACGCGATCTCAAAGTGCTCGGGCTCGCCAATATCGCAATCGCGGCGCTTGGCGGCTATGTGAGTTGCACGTCATTCAGCCGCTCGATGCTGGTCCGCACCGCCGGCGCCACCAGCCGCATCGGCGGGCTGACCGTGGCGGTGATCTCAGCGGCAGTACTTTTCGCCGGCCCGTCGTTTCTAGGCTATGTGCCGAAATACATTCTCGGCGGCCTGTTGTTCTATCTCGGCGCCGATCTGGTCTATCAATGGCTGGTCGCTTCGTCGCGACGCTTGCTGCTCCTCGAATATTTGTCGCTGCTCGCAATCGCCGTCCTGATCATTTATGCGGGATTTATCGCCGGCGTCTTGATTGGAATCGTGATCGGTTGCGCGACCTTTGCGCTGAGCGCAAGCCGCGTCAACGCCATCAAATTCAATTTTGACGGCTCCGAATATCGCTCCTCACTCGATCGCGGTCCCTACGAACTGTCACTGCTGGCCGATCACGGCCGCGAAATTCAAGGCATGACGCTGCAGAGCTATCTGTTCTTCGGTTCGGCCAACCGGCTCTATCAGCACGTCAAAACGCTGTTGTCGGCGCAGCCTTATTGCCGTTTTTTGATCTTCGATTTCCGTCTCGTCACCGGCATCGATTCGTCGGCGACACACAGCTTTGCGCAGATCAAGCAGGCGGCCGCTGCATGCGGCACGCGGCTCGTCCTGGTCAATCTCACCCCGGAACTGGAACGTGCCTTTCGTGCCGCGCGTTTTGTGTCCGACGACGTCGTTGTCGCGTCGAATCTCGACCGCGCGCTGGAGTTCTGCGAGCAGAACATTATCGAAGCCCATCGTACCGCCGCCGACGATGAACGATCGTTGCGGGCGTGGTGGTCCGAGGCGTTGGGCGGCGGCGCCAATGCCGACCGGCTGACCGAATACTGCCGGCGCCTTGACGTGCCGACCGGCCAAATCATCGCTCGAGAAGGCGATCCGGCCGCTTCGATGCATTTCATCCTGGAAGGCCGCATCGGCATCGTCGTCGATATGGGCGACGGCCGGACAATGCGCGTGCGCAGCCTAGGGCCGCATACAACGATCGGCGAAATGGGGCTGATTACCGGACGGCCGCGCAGCGCAACAATTGCCGCGGAAGCTGACAGCGTGCTCTACGAGCTCACCGCCGAAAACTACGAACGCATCAAAACGGAAGAGCCTGGGCTCAGTCAGGCGCTGCTCGGTTATATCGTTGCGGTGATGTCGGAACGGCTCAGTTTTGCCAATCGCGCGGTCGGTGTGTTGCAGCGGTGAGAAGTCCCACCGTGCCGCCAGCCTGCGCTTTCACTTCTGATCAAGCTGTCGTTTACCGTGCCATACGCGCGACACCATCAATTTAACGAATGCGACGGTGGCCGCGCCTGATTTCCTCGCACAAATCGCTGATTTACGAAGTACTCATGCTGAACGGCGCAGAGCCTACTCAATAAAGGAACATGCAAACAATTTGAATCAAATTATACGCGCCAGAACAGAAAAGCCACGACGGCGCGGGGTGTGTGGTGTCAGTAGGGAAATGGTTTGCGATCGTATTGATGACGACGGCTGTAACGCCGGCGATCGCGGCCGGCCAATGGTCGCCGCCATCGCTTGCCGATGCCAGCGCGCCCTCGTCGGACTACCTCAGCGGACCGGAAGCCAACCTGATGACCGGCTCGACGGCCGCAGCGCCGAACGCGTTCGCGGACTTCGACGCGTTCCCGGCTTCGCAGCCGGTCGGTCCCGCAGCAAATTTCACGAACTGGACTGGCTTTTATGTCGGCGGCCAGTTTGCATACAGCGATGCCAATGCAGATTTCAGCCAAACCACCCAAGCGCCGATCGCCTACAGCCTTCGCGAATTGACGCTGGAAAGCGAATTCGCGCCTTCGAACTGGCCAGTACTCGGTACGGCCAATCACAGCGCGCCGGGCTTCGGGGGCTTTGTAGGATATAACGTCGAATATCTGACCCCGAGCATGAAAGTCGTGCTGGGTATTGATGCCAATTACGACCAGGCGTCGCTCTCGCTCAACGCGCCGAACTCGCCGATCTCGCGCATCACGCCGGCAGACAGTCAGGGCAACAGCTATCTCGTCAACATTACTGGCGCCGGCACGGTGAGCAATCTCAATTTCGGCACTCTGCGTGCAAGGGTCGGATGGGCATTCGGCAATTTCCTGCCTTACGCCTTCGCCGGCGGCGCCGTCGGTCACGCCAATATCAACATTAGTGAAACCACGTCGGGACAGCAAAATCCGCCGGGCTCCGCCTGCCTTGCCAACCCGACGCCATGCGTCACCGTCCCCTTCTCATTCACCGGCACTGCGGGACAAAATTCGGAGTGGCTCTATGGCGGCACGATCGGCGCGGGTTTGGACTTTGCTCTAACCCGGAACTTTTTCGTGCGCGCCGAATATGAGTACATCTATTTCTCGCCGGTCGCGAGCTTGCGCCTGGATATCAATACGGTCCGCGTCGGCGCCGGCATCAAATTCTGACAAGTCTCGGTCCGCAAATTCCTGCTTCAGCCACGCTCCCGGCGTCGGCGACGCTGCTGTCCAAGCCCCATGTCTTTGGCAAGCTTGGAACGCGCCGCCGCATAATTGGGTGCCACCATCGGATAGTCCGGCGGCAAACCAAATTTTTCGCGGTACTGGTCGGGCGTCAGATTGTAGCGCGTGCGCAGATGGCGCTTGAGCGATTTGAATTTCAGACCGTCTTCCAGGCAAACGATGTACTCGGGAGTGACTGAGCGCTTGACCGGCACTGCCGGTTTGGGCGGTTCCGCCGCCGTCGCCGATTGGCCGGCCGTTACGCGCCTCAAAGCAGCATAGATTTGATTGATGAGATTGGGGATTTCGCCGCTCGGAACCGAATTATGGCTTAGATAGGCGGAGACTATATCGGTGGCCAGCTCGATATAAATGGTGTCGCTCGGATTCTCAGCCATGGTCGAATCTCATGCAGCGAGACATGAATGCTCTGCATCAACTTCAACTATACTAGCGCGGTTTTGCTAGACAATAAAACAAAGAAATAGGAAAGCCGATTGCCAATAGTGGAAAATATATAGTTCAGTGCTATTCGGAAATTGGCCGCCGTGCGCCGTGCCGAAATCGCCCGATGCGCCTGGGCGCCCGCGCCTACGCGCTCTGCTCGATGTGGTTGCGCAATTCGGTGATCGAACCGAAACGGAGCATCCCCTGCGGCAGCTGCGCTTCGATTGAGCCATCGGAGTACAGCGTGTAGGCCATACCGTCGACGACGCCTGATTTCAGCACCGATACCGGGTCCGGCGCCGTCTCCACCGCATCCGCCGCGAGCGTTTGGGCGGGTGCCGCGGCCGGTTCGACACCGGTCTCGGCTTGTTCTGCAGGCACGGCGACCGCCTGCTCAGGCACCGGCGGAGCGGACCGGAGCGGCCGCGGCCCTTTCGGCCAAAGTGCGTCGAAGGATGGACCGGCTGGCCGTCCGGCCGCGCTCGACGGGCGCAGGGTCGCATCGAGCCTCGGCGCAAAGCGGCCCGGCGCAGCGCCGTTTTTTCGCTTTACGGTGTGCGCTTTCTCCGCCTCGGCAATCGCGACGTCCACGCTCGTCGGGAGTACCGGAGCGACGGCCGGCGGCAAAGGAAGCTCGCCCTCTTCGGCGACACGCGCGGTTTCGAGCCGAGCCAGCCGGGGAGCTTGTTCAGGCAAATTTTCTGCGTGCGTTTCGCTCACCGACGTCGCTGTCGTTGCGGCAACTGAATGCAGGGCTGGTTTCGGCAAGGGAATTGGCGCTGGCTCGCGCGGCTCCTCCGGTGGCGCGAGCCGGCGCTGGGCGATCGCCTGCTCAATGCGTTGCAGGACCCGAAGCGCCAAGCCGAGGCCGATGAGGAGGAGCCCACCGACCACCGCAACCACGCCGGGGGTCACGATCGTCGTGTCGAAAGTGCGGTCGTGGATGGACACGCCGGAGGCTGCCAGCAAAATTCCGGCCGCACTCAACATTCCCCCAAACACTAACAAAAGCAAGTACATACGCCATCCCCGGCTCTCAATAATCGGGCTAAGAGCCACTTCAAAGGCAGCATTGTGACGGCGCTGCCGAGACCGTGCAAGGATTTTTATCCGATGCGGACGACGCTGTTTCGCAGCCCCAATGAAACGAATAGCCTAGATGTTGCGCGCTCGACCGTTGCCCAAACCCCCGCGAAGGTCCTATTGAGAGGAACTATTCGCTTTCCCTGACGGTTTTACCCGCGCCCGATACCCGCCGTTCCGGCTTCACATTGAGGAGTAGACCAATGGCATTCACCCTGCCTGAGCTTCCCTATCCGTACGACGCACTGACGCCATACATGTCGCTCGAGACTCTCGAATACCACCACGACAAGCACCATCAGGCCTATGTGACCGCCGGCAATAATCTGGCCAAAGGCACGGAGTGGGAGAACAAGCCGGTCGAAGAGGTCGTGAAGGGCACCTTTGGCAAGAACCCCGGCCTGTTCAACAACGCCGCGCAGCATTTCAATCACATCCATTTCTGGAAGTGGATGAAGAAAGGCGGCGGCGGCGACAAGCTTCCCGGCAAGCTCGAAAAGCAGATCACCACCGACATCGGGCCGATCGCCAAGGTGAAGGAAGATCTGGTTCAGGCCGGCGTCACCCAGTTCGGTTCGGGCTGGTGTTGGCTTGCGGTCAAGGACGGCAAGATCACCATCATGAAAACCCCCAACGGCGAAAACCCGCTGGTGCACGGCGGCAAGCCGATCCTCGGCTGCGACGTCTGGGAGCATTCCTACTACATCGACTACCGCAATCGGCGCCCCGATTACCTCAAGGCGTTTTTCGATAATCTGGTCAATTGGGATTACGTGGCCGAGATGTATGAAGCGGCGATGAAATAGCTGGGCCGCTCTGTGAGACGCTTAAAGCGGGGCCTCCGGGCCTCGCTTTTTTCGTGCCGCTGCTCATTTGACGCATTGTCCGGACCGGATTCCCGCTTCATGACTTGTCACTAACAAGCGCCGATCCAAGCCGGGCCGATCGTGCAAGTTGCGGTGGACTGCCTTCCCTTTCGCTCCAAGGCGATGACCTTCGCGCGTGGTCTCGATGCCACGGCAATGGCCGTCTTGGTACTGGTCGCGGCGATTGCTGTTTTTACGTTTCGCGATTACGGCCTTGGCTGGGACGACTACACCCAAGCCCAATATGGCGACCTGTTGACGTCGCTTTACGCGTCCGGCTTCGCCGACAAACGCGCGCTCTCGTTCGTCAACGTCTACATGTATGGCGGTGGCTTCGATCTCTTGGCCGCGCTCACCGCCAAGGTGCTGCCGGTCGGCCTGTTTGCAACGCGCCGGCTCGTCGGCGCCGCCATCGGTCTCATCGGCTTATTCCTGACTTGGCGATTGGGCCGGCGCCTTGGCGGCCCAGTCGCAGGATTGATCGCGCTCATTCTGCTGGCGGCCTGCCCGCTCTACTACGGTCATATGTTCATCAACTCCAAGGACGGACCGTTTGCAGCAGTCATGGCGCTCGCGCTGCTTGGGATTGTGCGCGCCTTCGACGAATATCCGCGCGCGACGCCGGCAACGATCGCGCTTTGCGGCGTCGGCGTCGGACTCGCAATTGGCTCCCGCGTCCTTGGCGGCTTCGCGGTCTTGGACCTTCTGTTGGCGCTGATCTTCATTGTCTTTGTGCGATCGCGTGAGAGCGCGCTAAAGCCTGCGCTGGCCGAATGCGGCTCGTTTTTGATTCCCTTTATCCCCGGAGTCATCCTGGCATATCTCGTCATGGGCCTGGTCTGGCCGTGGAGCGTGCTCGCGCCGCTCAATCCGCTTCGCGCAGCCGCCTATTTTTCCCATGACTTCGAAAAGCCGTGGCGGGAACTGTTCGATGGCCGCCTGATCCCGATCACCCAAATGCCGCGCAGCTATGTGCCGACACTCGTCGCGCTCACGCTGCCGGAACTGCTGCTAGTGCTGGGTATCTGCGGAATCGTAGGTGCGCTCGTTGCAGCGGCGTGGAACGACCGCAGCACAGTCGGCCGCCGCGCCGCGCTTGTTTCAATAGTGCTTGCCGCCACACTCCCAATTCTGCTCACGATACTCGTGCGGCCATATCTCTATAACGGCATTCGTCATTTGCTGTTCGTGGTCCCTCCATTCGCCGTATCGGGCGGTCTCGCGGCGGCTTGGACAACCCAGCGGCTCCGCCAATGGAGCACTATCGGCATTGCGGCCGGAAGCCTGGCGTTCGTTGCAGGGGTTGCTTCCCCGATCATCGATATGGTCAGGCTGCATCCCTACGAATACACGGACTTCAATCATCTTGCCGGCGGCGTGCGCGGTGCGCAGTCCGACGTTATGCTGGATTATTGGGGACTATCGCTCACCCAGGCCTCGCGGCGATTACTTGCTTATGTCGCCGATAGCCACCAGGCACCCGCGAACGGTCGCTGGACCGTTGCGGTGTGCGGACCGCACCCGCCGGTTTCTGTCGCGCTAGGACCGCAATTCTCGACCACTTGGGATCCCAAGGGTGCCGATTTCGCCATGCAGCTCGGCGTCTTCTACTGCGCCAGGCTCGATGCGCCGTTACTCTTCGAAATCGTGCGCGACGGCGTGGTCTATGCCCGCGTCTACGACATTCGCGGCCGCTCCATTGCTTCGCTGCTTACTGTGCCGGGAATCGAAAAAACGCACTATTAGTAAGATCGAAGGGTCTCGAATTTAGTCGCGCAAGGAGATCGGGCAGTGACTGACGATACCGCGAATGCTTTCGTTTTCGACGCCTATGGCACGCTGTTCGACGTGCACGCCGCAATCGCCCGACACCGCGTCGCCGCCGGCCCTGATGCGGAGCGATTCTCGGAGCTGTGGCGGCTCAAGCAACTCGAATACAGTTGGACGTTAACGCTTTCCGGTCAGTACGTCGATTTCTGGACGCTGACGCAGCGCGCACTGGATTACGCCTTCGCGCGCGTCCCGTCGGTCGATCGGGCTTTGCGGCCCCAGCTCCTCGAAGCCTATCAGAAGCTCGATGCCTATCCGAACGCACGCACCACGGTAGCGGCGCTCAAGGCGCGCGGCCTTGCCACCGCGATCCTATCCAACGGCGCACCGCCGATGCTCGATGTCGCCGTCAGTGCCTCCGGCATGGCGTCGCTCCTTGATGCCGTATTGTCGGTCGACGCCGTGCGCATGTATAAGCCGCGGCCCGAAGTCTATGCCCTTGTCACCGCCCGCTTCGCGTTGCGTCCGCGGGATGTCGTCTTCGTGTCGTCCAACCGCTGGGATGTGATGGGCGCGGCGGCGTTCGGCTTTCGCACGCTATGGGTCAATCGCACGCGCCTGCCCGACGAGTACGCCGAACACCCACCGCTGCGGACCGTGACAGATCTGTCGGTCGTCGCGTCGATAGAAGTCTAAGCTTAAGCGTTTACCGCGACCGCCACCGGCGCGGTCAGCTCAGGTACCACGACCGCCGGCAATAATTTCGGCGCGACGAAACGGCCAGCTTCGAGATCCTCGATCTGCCGGTCGATCTGCTTCATGACGTAGCGCGAATAAGGCCCGACATGGAGGTAGAACGCCATCAGCGTGACGATGGCGCGAACCGATTGCGGATTCTTCGACATGCAGGTGGTGAACGCCTTCCAGAACCGCTCGCGGCCTTCCGGCAGGCGCGATAGCAGCTCATGCACCATGTTGATGGTGGAGAGCCGCCGCCTGATATCGCCTTCCGGCAGCTCCTTGCGCCGGCCCGAGCAGTCGAGCATCGCGGAAAGCCGCTCCAGCCGCCCGCTGAACGCGTCGGGATCGTAAATCCGGTCGAGGATCCGGCGATAATCGCGCAGGATTTCCAGGCGCGAGCGTTTGGTCTCGTAATTGACGCCGGCGGTACACTGATCGCCCTTGCTGGCAGGCGCAGAGTCATGATCGACATGCAAACGGCCTTCGCGCGCCAGCCGGCGCGTCAGCTGCGTATTCGGCAGCGCATAGAGCAAGCCGACCATGGCGATGGGGATAGCGGATTCCTCGATCAACTCGATCATCGGTTCGGCGACCGAGCCGCGCTCGGTGTCGAAGCCGACAATGAAGCCGGCCGTAACGAACATGCCGGCGTGATAGATTTTGTGCACGCTTTCGGGAATGCTGCGGCGCGTATTCTGCTTCTTGCGCATCGCAATCAGCGTTTCGGTATCGGGGCTTTCGATGCCGACAAAAATGGCGAAGAAGTTCGAGCGCTTGAGCATCGCCAGAAGTTCGCCGTCGTCGGCGAGATTGAGGGAAGCCTCGGTCGTGAATTCGAACGGATAATCGTGCTGCTCGATCCATTTTTCGAGCACCGGCAGAAACGCCTTGATCGCTTTCTTATTGCCGATGAGATTGTCGTCGACGAAATCGACGTGGCCGCGATAGCCGGAACGATAAAGCGCTTCGAGTTCCGCCAGCATCTGGTCGTGCGTCTTGGTTCGCGGCGACCTGCCGTAAAGTTCGATGATGTCGCAGAACTCGCAGGTGAACGGACAGCCCCGCGAAAACTGCACGCCGATATAGAGGTACTGCTCGAATTTCAGGAGGTCGAAGCGCGGCACCGGCGTCTTGGTGACGTCGACTTGGAATTTCGGCGCGATGTAGGTTCCCTCGCGGACGCCCTGCTCCCAGTCGGCGATGAATTGGCTGATGATGTCCTCGACTTCGCCGAGGACGCGGAAATTCGAGCTTTCATAGCGGTGCGGGCTCGAGGTCGCGTCGGGGCCGCCGACCACCACCGGTAGGCCGCGCGCGCGGCACATTTCAATGAGTTCCAACGTATCGGATTGCTGGAACAGCATGCCGCCGGTCATCACCATGTCGGCCCAGTCGAGATCGCCGTCGCCGAGCTCCTCGGTGTTGCGGTTGACCAGGCGCACGTTCCACGACTTCGGCAGCAGCGCCGCAACCGTGATGAGGCCAAGCGGGATCGCCGGATATTTGGCGCCGACCAGCTCGCAGGCCTCCGAAAAATTCCAGAACGAATCCGCCATAAACCGCGGATAGATCATGAGCACGTTGCAGGGGCTTGCTGCCAACGCGCTGGCGACGATGTTTTGCTGCTGTTCCAAGAATCCCACCCCGTGCCGGCAAAGCACAATCCGCGCAGTATGGCGGTATTGCCCGATAATACAAGGATAAAGCCGGTTCCAGCCGACTCTGTCGAGAAGCCGAAAATTAGCGCGGGATCATGGCGTTATCGGGGCTTCCTGTGACGGGATGTGACCCCTGACAACGCTTCCGCTACCCTTTGCGCCAATCGCTATCCGGCCCACCGCCGACAAGCAACAGGGAGAGAAGCAAAATGCGAGCCGCGTTCTATGAGCGTAATGGCCCCGCTCGCGAGGTACTCAAGCTTGGCGAATTCGATACGCCGTGTCCCGGACCCGGCGAGGTTCGCGTCAAGCTCGCAACTTCCGGCGTGAACCCCTCCGACGTCAAAGCCCGCTCCGGCTCGACCCGCAAGATCGCCTATCCCAGCGTCATCCCGCACAGCGACGGCGCGGGCGAAATCGACATGGTGGGGGACGACATATCGCGCTCCCGTCTCGGAGAAAGGGTATGGCTGTGGAACGCCCAATGGGGGCGCTCCTTCGGCACCTGCGCCGAATACGTCACACTACCGTCGCCGCAGGCCGTGCGCCTGCCGGCCAATGCCAGCTTCGAGGCGGGGGCCTGTCTCGGCATTCCGGCAATGACGGCCTTTCACGCCGTCGCGGTCTCCGGCGCCGGGCCCAGCACGACACTGTTGGTCGCCGGCGGCGCCGGCGCCGTCGGCCACTATGCGGTGCAATTCGCCAAGGCGACGGGTGCCACGGTCATCACCACCGTCAGTTCACCCAAAAAGGCCGAAGCAGCGCGCGGCGCAGGGGCTGACCATGTGATCGATTACAAGCGAGAAAATGTCGGCGAGCGGGTGATGGCCATAACCGGCGACAACGGCGTCGACGCCATCATCGAGCTCGACATCGCCGCGAATGCTAAGCTCATTCCGCAGGTGTTGCGCCCCCGCGGCACTGTCGTCGTCTATGGCACGGGAGCTACAGAGTCCGCAGTTCCGCTGTTTTTCTTGTTGCGTAACGCGATCACGCTGAAATTCATCTACGTCTATGAACTGGACGCGGCGGAGCGCGCCGCTGCGCTGGCCGGGATCGACCGCGCCCTTGCGGCGGGCACGCTCCTCACCAATATTGGCGCAACCTTTCCGCTCGCCGAGATTGTCGCTGCCCATGAAGCGGTCGAACAGGGCAACGCGTTAGGCAACGTCGTCGTGAAAATCGGATAGCGTGTTATGCGGCGTGTTCCGCCGACGGCTCCGAGTTCGGATTCTTCAGCGCCGTCACGATCTGCTGCTTGGTCAGCTGGGTGCCGTCGTCGCCCTCGATCAGCAGCGCGACGCGGCCGCCATTATTGATGTGCCGCGCCCAGCTCATGGCTTCGTCCAGCGCGCCAAACTCTTTGAATAGATGGCGATCTTTCTCCAAGGGAGAGAGGGATTGCGAGCCGCGCGGACCCGGATAGACGCGAAAGGTCATCGTTGGCCTCCTGTTTCGTACAGCGAGTTGACCTCATATAGCCGCCAAATACGCCAGCTTGGTGTCACCGATTATCGCGCGGCGCGTTGACGTGTACGAAACCGAGCCGCTACCATTCCACCAAAAACGCATAGGGAGGCCGGACGTCATGCGCCCATTTTTTCGGCTTGCGATTTGGCTGGCTGTTTTCGCGGCAGCTCTCGCGAGTCCCGCCCGCGCTCAAGATAGCGCCTCTTATATTGTCACCTATGTCGAGCTCATGCCGGACGACATTGCCGGCGGCACAACGCTGCTGAGGCACTATCGCGATGTGAGCAGAACGGAACCCGGCAACCTGCGATTTGACATACTACACGAAATCGCCCGACCGAATCGCTTCGCAATCGTCGAAATCTGGAAAGACAAACCGGCACGCGACGCCCACAATCAAGCCGCGACCACTGCGCAAGCCCGCGATCGACTCAAAGCCATCGAGGATGCACCGGACGACGCACGTGTCGCCAATCCGCTCTATATGTCGTCAGAAAAGACAACGGCTCAGAGCGCCGCAATCTATGTGGTGACGCATGTCGACGTCATCCCTCCCGGCAAGGACGATTGCATGGCGGCGCTGAAGACCATGAGCATCGACACCGCCAAAGACTCAGGCAACATTGCTTACCAGGTGCTGGTGCAGGACGGCCGGAGCAATCACTTCACCGTCGTCGAAGCCTGGAGCAGCAAGGCGGCGCTCGACGCGCATGCCATGGCCGCGCATACGCGAATCTTTCGCGAGAAACTTTCGCCGCTTGCCGGCGCACTCTATGACGAGCGCCTTTATACAAAGCTGGAGTGAGCGCGCAGTCACTTCCGCGGCGGAAAGACCTGATCGCTGTACGGCAACGCGGTCGGACGCGCGATCACGACGAAAGCATGATCGAGTGCGTGGTGGCAGGCATTGCAGCCAGCGCTGAGGTGATCGAACGCAGTTGCGAACGCAGCGCTATCTTTGCTGTCGACCGCCTTTTGCAACGCGTCGAGCGGGCCGCCGACATGCTGCTTGATGAGATCACCGCCGAGCATTTTGCTGACAGCGTCAAAACCGTCACTTAATTCGCCGATCTCATAATCGGCGAGCGGCCAGTTGCCGGCATGGCCGGCGAACCACAGCTTGATGTGACGCTCCTGCTGCTGCGCCATGATGTCGCTGAGGCTCGGCTGGTACAGCTCATCTTGCGGCGCCGCAGCCGCCGGTGGCGCTGCGGCGCCGTCCTGAGCATGGGCTGCGAGCGCGCCAAAGAGAACCGCCGTACCGATCGTTGCAACAAGGATTTTTCCGGGAATAATCATGCAGGGCCTCAACTGATCGGCGACAGCGCCTCGCTGCATTCCTTGGCATGCGCTTCCTGGCAGGCTGCATAAAGCGCGGGGCATGACCGCGCGGCGGCCAACCCCTCATCGATGGTCTTGGCCCGATCGCCCGCCGCACGCGACTGTCCATCGTAGATGAGGACCGCGTCGTCGCGTTCAATGCCGCGATCGTCCACCAGGAACCGCGCGGCCCCATCAAGGAAGACAGTCGCGGCATCGATCGCATCATTGAGCTTCTTGGTGTATTCAGTGTTGATCTTGGGATCCGGCTTCACCACGCGCGCGTGCACCGCGACATCGGTGTAAAGCATATTGAGCTTGAAATAGATGCCACCGCACTGCGCCAGCGCCAGCCAATACGGCTTGCCGGCAAAGGCGCCAGGCGTCGCGACCACCCGGTCACGCTTATCGAGCGGCGCCGACGGCGCCGAATGCTCGACCTGCCTCGGCTCGCGCTCGATCCTGCGGCGGTATTGCGCCTGGGCGCTTGTTACGGCGACGATGACGGCAATTAACGGCAAGAGCAGTTTAGCGAGCGTTTTCGACATGGTAGGCAATACCTAATCCGACCATTGAGACGAGCCACTAGAATTTTTCGACCCAGGGCCGCAGCTCGATTTCCCAGGTCCAGGCGCTACGCGGTTGCTGCAAAAGATGCAGATAGCTCTGCGCGATGGCGTCGGGATCGAGCATGCTGTCCGGCTTGTCCGGTGGATCGGGCCGGCGCTCGCTTTTGATACCGCCATCGATCACCACATGGCCGATATGAATGCCATGCGGCGAGAGTTCGCGGGCCATGCTCTGGGCGAGCCCACGCAACGCGAACTTGCCCATGGCGAAGGGCGCCGACTGGGCGTAGCCCTTCACGCTGGCCGAGGCGCCGGTGAAAAAGATCGCGCCGTGGCGCTTGGGCAGCATGCGTTTGACGGCCTCCTGCGCGACCAGGAAGCCACCGAACGCAGTGACCATCAGCGCCTTTTCGACCTCGTCGGGAACCAGATCGACGAACGGACCGCGGGTGCGGTAGCTCGCGTTGTAGACGACCACATCGGGTGCTCCGAGAGCATCTTCGACGTCGGAGAACAGCTTCGTCACCTGGGCGCGATCGGTCGAATCGCAGGCAAAGGTCCTGGCACCGATCTCTTGCGCCAGCGTCGCCAGGTTGGCGGCGTGGCGCGCGGCGAGCGCAACTTTCAATCCGGTCTTGGCAAAGAGGCGCGCCAGCGAGGCGGAAAGCCCCGAGCCGACGCCGACGATAAGTGCGGTTTTGTATGACGTTTCGGACATCGGCTCCTCCGCCTTCGCAAGGGCTTTGTATCTTGCGCCGCCTCGATGTGGCTGTTCTGCCACCGACGGTCAATCGATAACGGCAATTGCATTGATTTCGACCAGACAGCGCGGATCGGTGGCGAGCCGCACCACCTGAACCGTGGTCGTCGTAGGCTTGGCGTCGCCGAAATATTCGCCCCAGACGCGATTGAGCGCATCCTGATCGGTCAGGTCGGTCACGAAACGATCGGCGGTCACGATATCGGCGAACGTCGCCCCGACGGCTTCAAGCCCGCGCCTGAGATTCTCCAGCGCCGCCCTCGCCTGCCCCGCCATGTTGCGCGGCATCCCATCGAACTCCTCCGGCCGGTGCGGATGATGGTGATAAACCGGCGCCGCGGTGACGCCGGCGAGATAGACGGTGGTGCCGCCCTTGACCTTGATCGCCGGGGCATAGGGCATCCAGAGGTGTGGCGCATCCGGCCAGTGCACGTGCTCGATTGTTTTGGGCATGGCGTTTTCACGGCCTCCAAGATTGATTGCGTGCTCAAAGATTATCGTCACATCCTAAACACACCGAACTTCGTCTCCGGGATCGGCGCATTGAGCGCCACCGAGAAACACAGCGCCAGCACGCGCCGCGTCTCGGCCGGCGTGATGATGCCGTCGTCCCACAGCCGCGCGGTGGCGTAATAGGGATTGCCCTCGGCCTCGTATTGCTCGCGGATCGGCTGCTTGAATTCCTCCTCTTCGACCTCGGACCATTTCTTGCCTTCGGCCTCGATATTATCGCGGCGCACAGTGGCGAGCACGCTCGCGGCCTGTTCGCCGCCCATCACCGAGATACGCGCATTCGGCCAGGTGAACAAAAAGCGCGGGCCGTAGGCGCGGCCGCACATGCCGTAATTGCCGGCACCGTAGGAGCCGCCGATGATGACGGTGATCTTCGGCACCTGCGCGCAGGCCACCGCGGTGACCATCTTGGCGCCATCCTTGGCGATCCCGCCCGCCTCATAATCGCGGCCGACCATGAAGCCGGAAATATTTTGCAGGAAAAGAAGCGGTATCCGGCGCTGGCAACACAGCTCGATGAAATGCGCGGCCTTGAGTGCGCTCTCCGAGAACAGGATTCCGTTGTTGCCGAGAATGCCGATCGGAATGCCGTGGATGTGGGCGAAACCGGTGACGAGCGTCGTGCCGTAGAGTGCCTTGAACTCGTCGAATTCGGACGCGTCGACCAGCCGCGCGATCACATCGCGCACGTCATATTGCTTTTTCAGATCGACGGGCGCGATGCCGTCGAGCTCGCTTATGTCGTAGGCCGGGTCGCGCGGCTTGGCGAGCGGGATGTCGACGGACCTTTTTGTATTCAGATTGCCGACAATACGGCGGCACAGCTCCAGCGCATGGCGATCGTTTTCGGCCAGATAGTCGGCCACGCCCGATTTCTTGGTGTGCACCTCGGCGCCGCCGAGCTCTTCGGCGCTGACCACTTCGCCGGTTGCGGCCTTCACCAGCGGCGGCCCCCCGAGAAAGATGGTGCCTTGATTGCGCACGATGATGGTCTCGTCTGACATCGCCGGCACATAGGCGCCGCCCGCGGTGCAAGAGCCCATCACCACGGCGACCTGCGCAATGCCGGCGGCTGACAGCGTCGCCTGATTGTAGAAGATGCGGCCGAAGTGCTCGCGGTCGGGAAACACTTCGGTCTGATGCGGCAGGTTGGCGCCGCCGGAATCGACTAGATAAACGCAAGGCAGCCGGTTCTCGCGCGCGATCTCCTGCGCGCGCAGATGCTTCTTCACCGTCATCGGATAATAGGTGCCGCCTTTGATGGTGGAATTGTTGCAGATGATGACGCACTCACGCCCCGATACGCGGCCGATGCCGGTGATGATTCCGGCGCCATGGATGGCGTCGTCGTACATGTCGGCGGCGGCGAGAGGCGATAGCTCCAGAAACGGCGCACCAGGATCGACGAGAGTCATCACGCGATCGCGCGGCAAAAGCTTGCCGCGCGCGATATGCCGCTCGCGCGCTCGCGACGGTCCGCCCTCGGCCGCCTTGGCGCGGCGCATATCGAGCTCCGCGACAAGTGCACGCATCGCCGCCTGATTGGCGCGGAACTCTTTGGATTTGCAATCGACGCTCGATGTGATGCCTGACACTGCTTCCTCACCTGTCGATCTGAATGGAAATTCAGAAATGAACTCGCAAGTGTTTGCCGCCGTAACAAAATATCACATGCAGAAACTTTCCTGCCTAGTGCGCGTTCGCTCCAAAGCACCGCGAGCCGGCAAGGCGATCGACGACCCCGAGCGGCACGCAGAACCCGATCTAGAGAGGAGAGAGCTTGATGAGGAAGAGACAAAACACGTTGCTGGCAGGAGTCGCCGCACTTGCGCTGGTCGCAGGCGTAGGCGTCGCCTCGGCGCAGCAAAGCCCGCAGGGCAAGACCGGCTCGCCCGGAATGAGCGAGCAGAGCACTACACACGACCAGACCGCCAAGCCGAACGCGGGCACCGGCATGGAGCAGCATGCCCAGACCGCGCCGGCGACCGGCGCCAAAGTCGACACAACAGGTGGCGCAGCGGCCTTAAACACCAAGAGCGCCAATCAGCCCCCGATGGCTCAGAAGGGCTCCGAGAGCGCCAAAGGTCAAAAGAGCGCTCAGGAGATCAATGGCAATAAGATGGGATCCCGCGCCAACAAGACGGCGGAAAGCCGACCCGAGCATCTCGGCGCCAATGCGAAGGTCGAGCATAACCGCTCGACCGCTCGCAACGAGCGTGAGCGCCGCGGCCATATGAGCACCGCGCAACGCAACGAACGTGGCCGGATGAACACGGCGCGGCGAAACGAGCACAACCTCAAGGGACTGCAAGGCAACGCCTCGGTCTCGATGCAGGGTCGGCACGCTACGCTCACCCAGGAGCAGCGGACCCGAATCCGCGAGACCGTCGTCGACTCGCGGAACGCGCCGCGGGTCGGCCATGTCGACTTCGACATCCGCGTTGGAACGCTGGTGCCGCGGCGGGAGATTCACGTCATCCCGGTGCCGCGGACCCTGGTGGAGATCGACCCCGTATGGCGCGGCTATTTCTATTTCGTGGCGCGCGACGAGGTCATCATTGTCAATCCGCGGGATATGAGAATCGTCGCGGTTCTGCCCGCCTAGCCTTAGGCAATCCGGCGACAGCGCGAGGGCGGCCCACGCCGCCTTCGCCTTTCCGGGGCGCTTTTCCGCGCTAGGCGCGAACTTCCTGGCGCTGGAAGATCACGTAGCCGATCACAAACAGCAGGATTTCGGTTGCGACCATGCCGACGATCTGCGGCCAGGCGATCAACACGCTGGCGCCGAGCGGCAGCGGCGCGCCGAGCACAGCGCCTTGCAACTGGCTCAGATAGATCGGACCAAGCGCTCGTGTCGTCGGGTCGAGCAGCGCCACCACAACTTCGGCGTAAAGCGTCGAAGGCGACAGCCTCGCCAGGATTTGTTCGAGCTCCGCCGTTCCCGGGGTCTGCAGGCCAAGCGCCATGTAGCGCGGGTCCGGAGGGATGATCATTTGCGCGAAGGCGCCGGCCAATACCGGCCAGATGAACGTTACCAGCAGCCACAGGCCGAGCGTGACCAGCGCCGCGGTGGCCGCCGAGCGGAATAGGATCGAGAACAGTAGAGCCAGAGCCAGCCAAACGCCGGCGTAAACGATGGTCACCAGGAGGAACACGAAGCTGCGGGCGATCTCTTCACCGCCCGGCGGAATGCCGATCATCAACAGCCCGAGACCGATGACGAGAAGCCACAGCGTGACCAGGCTGATCGAAAGCGTCATCAGGCCGGCGAGGAATTTCCCGAACAGCAACGCGTCGCGATAGATCGGCTGCGACAGAATGCGCGACAGCGTGCGCCGATTGTGCTCGCCGTTGACGGCATCGAAGCCGAGCCCGATCGCCATCAGTGGCACCAGGAACGACAGGAACGCGACAAACGAGGGCAGCGGATCGCGCGACGTCGTGAACAGCCGCAGGAACAGGAACGGATCCTCCGCGGTGGTGTCCTTGATCTGCTGGATCGCGCCATAGAGTGCCGCCAGGGCCACCAGCACTACGAGCCATTCCAAGACGCGCATGCGCACCGAGGTCAGGTGGTCCGACAGCTCCTTGAGCATGACCACGCCGAGCCCGGAAAATGCGGAGCCTTCACGCTGCATGGCGCGCGCCCTCCTTCACCGCCTCCTCGGGCTGGCTCTCGAAGTACCGGGTATAAATGGCTTCGAGGCTCGGCTCCTGGACGCCGAGGAATTTCAAGCGGCCGTGCATTGCGACCACCTCAACCGCGGCTTCCGGACGCACGTCGCGATCGGCATGCAGGCGAAGCTTGCCGATGCCAGTCTTCTCCACCCCGCTGACGCCGGGGATAAGCGCCAGCCGTTCGGCAAGTCCGACGCCGTCCGCTTCGATATCGACCACATAACCGCCGCCCAGCACTTGGCGGCCGAGCTCTGGCACCGAGCCCATCAGCGCGATGTGGCCGGCTGAGAACAGCGCCACGCGGTCACAAACGCTCTGCACCCGCTCGAGCAGATGGGATGACAGCAAGACGGAGACGCCTTCGGTCTTGAAGGCGCGAATGATGCCGAGGAGCTCGGTGGTGGCATGCGGATCGAGGCCCGATGTCGGCTCGTCGAGGATCGCGATCTGCGCGCCCTTCATCAGGATTTCGGCGAGCCCGAGCCGCTGCCGCATGCCGCGCGAAAAAGTGCCGACGCGCTTGTCAGCAACATCGGCAAGGCCGACGCGATCGAGCGCCTCGGCGATGCGCTTTTCGCGCTCGGCGAAGCGAAAGCCGATCAGCCGCGCGGTGTAGCGCAGATTATCGGCTGCGGTGAGATTGTCATAGAAACCGACGGTGTCGGGCAGATAGCCGACGCGACGCTTAACCGAAAGCGGCTCGCGCGCCGGATTAAAGCCGAGAACGCTGACCTCGCCTTCCGAAATGTCGGTAAGACCGAGCAGCATCAGAATGGTCGTGGTCTTACCGGCGCCGTTGGGCCCGAGGAGACCGAAAATCTCGCCGCGCCCGACCGAAAACGAGATGTGATCGACGGCGATCGCCGATCCGTAGGTCTTGGTGAGGCCGTTGGCCTCAATGACGGTGTCTTGGCTCATAGGGCTTTGGCTCATCGGCGGCCAAACCTGGCCACCGCGCCCACCATGACCAAAAGCGCGACGCCGATGATGCCGACGCCGGCGATGCCCCACATGGTCGAGGTCGTCACCGTGACGCGGAAATTGGTCGAAGCCGACTCGCCGCGCGCGGCGGCGCGGATGGTGGTCACGTAATCGCCGGCGATCGCCTTGTCGGTCGGCGTGATCAGGGCCTGCACTTCCTTGTTGTCGTTCGGCGCGATGCGATCGACCGTCTTCGGATCGAAGGTGACTTTCCAGCCGCTCGGCGCCGAGCCCGACAGCTCGACGTCGTCGGCCGGGGCGGTACCGGTATTGGTGATGACGACGGGGACCGAGGTCTGCTGCCCGGCCGCCGCGCGTGTGGATACCAGGCCCTCGCGGCCACTGACGTCGAGCCTGGGCTGACCGGTGATGTCGAGGCCGAGATCGGTGGTTGCCGAGGCGTCCTCCGCCGCGACGCGCGCGGTGAGCTTGTAGTCGCCGGCTGCGGCCGTATTCGGCGGCGTGACTTTGAGCTTCACGTCCTTGCTCTGGCCGGCGTCGATCGGCACTGCGTTAAGCTCTTGCGTGCCATACTGCTCGGTGAACGAAGCGTCGAAGTTCTGTGGCGCTTGCGCGGACAGGCTCACGGTCAGCTTCTTGCCGCTGTCGTTCTTGATGCTGAGCTGATATTCGAAGCTCGATTTCGAAGTGCCGCGCAATTCGGGAAGTTGCGGCGTGATTGATAGCTTCGCCGGCAGGTCCTTGGCCAGCGTCACCGCGATCGGCAGCTGTAAATTCGTCGAGTTTCCAGTGGCGGCGATGGTGAGCGTTTGCGTACCCATCGTCGCATTCTTCGGCACGTCGAGCCGCAACGACAGTGCGACGCTGGAATCGGTCGCCGGCATCGCCGCGGCCACCGGCTGGCCGCCGCCCAGGAGCGTCGCCGTCCAACCCGTCGGTACGCCCGTTACCGACAGCGCCAAACGCTCCGGCGCCATGTCGTAATTCTGCAGTCGGAGACTAATCGATGAGGTCTCTCCGGGGCGCAGCGTCAACGCCGGATAATCGCTCATGAGATAGAGGCCCTTGACGTCCTTGGGGGCGTCGTCCGCCTTGACGGCCGGCGCCGAAAAAACCGCGGAGGCGGCAAGAAAGGCGGCAACAAAAGCAGTATGAGCGGCGATATGTCGATATCGCATTGGCGTTGGCTCCCGTGCAGGCAATGGTTCTGCGTATCCCTTCTCACAACGCGCTCTAAAAAGCACGTGCGAGCAGTGGGCATTGTCGGCGTAATCGTGACAAAATCATGCAGATAGGGGTCGATTCAGCAAGGACTGCGGTAGAGAGCCGCACTTTAACCGGGACCTGCGCCGATGCGCCGCAGTAAAGACATCAGCGCCGGGCTGCTCGCCTACCGGCGTAAGAACGGACTCGAAGTGCTGCTGGCGCATCCCGGCGGCCCGTTCTGGGCGAAGAAGGACGACGGCGTCTGGACCATCCCGAAAGGCCTCGTCGAACCCGGCGATGACCTGATCGCGGCGGCCCGGCGCGAATTTACCGAGGAGACCAATCTTACCGCCGAACGCGAACTGATCGCGCTCGCACCGGTCAACCAAAAAAGCGGAAAGACGGTCCACGCTTTTGCTTTCGAAGCCGACTTCGATCTCGCCCAATTTGCCAGCAACGAATTTCAAATCGAGTGGCCGCCGCGGTCGGGGCGTCAGAAAAGCTTCCCGGAGATCGATCGCATTGCCTATTTGGTATTGCCGATCGCGAGGCTAAAGATCCTGCCCTATCAGCGGCCGCTGCTCGACGAACTTGAACGGCGCTTCGGCTGATCCGCCGCACAAGTCATTCCCTCGACACATCGGGCCAGTCGATCTCATCGTGCGGCAGCACCCAGGTTTCTCGGCGGGCCGCATCGCGCCACTCCGCCCAAGCTGGCAAATCCATGACGGCGTGCATGTAGTCGCGGGCGGCGGCGCTGACTCCGACCGCATAAGTGTGGAAACGCCAGACCACCGGCGCATACATGGCGTCGGCCGCGCTGAACGGACCAAACAAAAATGGACCGCCGAATTTGGCGCGGCATTCGGTCCAGATCGCGTCGATCCGCGTCATATCAGCCGCCGCGCCATCGTCAAGCGCGCGCGATTTGACCGGCCGTGCCACGTTCATCGGCAGATGCCGCCGCAGCGGCAGAAAGCCGGCATGCATTTCCGAAGCGATGGCGCGGGCGTGAGCCCGCGCCACGGCGTCCTTCGGCCAGAAGCCGGTGGCCGGAAATTTCTCCGCCAGGTATTCAAGGATTGCCAGCGATTCCCAGATCCGCACATCGCCGTCGAGGAGAACCGGCACACGCCCGGCGCCGCTCAGCGCGGTCACGCGCGCCTTAAAATCCTTGGCTTCGAGCGAGATCACCGTCTCGTCGAATGCAATCCCGGCGACTTTGAGCGCCAGCCACGGCCGAAACGACCACGACGAGTAATTTTTGTTACCGATGATGAGATGCAAAGTCATGACCCTTTGTAACCCGAATTTCGCTGACGCGAAATCCGACTACGGGCCGGCAAGAAAACGTGACGATCGGCTCAGACGAGCCCGGTCACGACCGCAACAAACGAGACAAAGAGGATGGCCGCAGCAGCAAACAGCAGCGAGAGCGCGGTTTCGGCCCAATCGTTCTTGGCAGTTTGAGCCGCAACGACGGCTTGAGCCGGCTGCTCGATCAGCGCAGCGGGCACATCGGTCGAGGTCATAAGGATCGTCCCCAAGGCACGGTGCTGAGAGGTCAAGTATCGAGCCGCAGCAATGAAGGATCGGTAAAGAAATAGTTGCGCGCGGAAAAACGCTATGGCGCCGGGAACAATTCCGCAGTTTGGCCGGTGAGGCGATAAACGAGCAAGCCTATCCATTCATGCATGGCGAAGTCGGTCATCCTCAACCCGTCGTCCATTGACATGAAAGGCGCCGTCGCATCGATCGGTCCCCGGGTGCGCCAATCGACCGGGTAGGCTTCGACGGGGAAGCCGGCGGCTCTGAACGCCGCAATCGCACGCGGCATGTGAAAGGCCGAGGTCACCAAGAGCCAGCGCTCGCCCGGCTTTGGCTGGGCAATGAGCCGCGAGAACACGGCATTCTCGATGGTGTTGCGCGATTGCTCTTCCGCCGTGATCCGGTCATGCGCCACACCGAGCGCCTCGAACTCCTTCACCGCAAGGGGAGCTTCAAGCGCTCCCTTGAACAACGCGGCCGTGCCGCCGGAAAAGATGATGCGGGCATTGGGGTAACGCAGCGCCAGTTCGGCAGTCGCGGTGATGCGTTCAGCGGAATCGTTGAGCGCTACGGCGCCGCGCGCCAGCGATATACCAGGCGCGATCGCCCCGCCGAGGACCACAATGCCGTCCGGCGGACCCTGCGCCGGATTCCACGGCGGAAAGCGATCCTCAAGCGGCAGAATGAGCATGCGCCCGAGAGGCGAATAACCGACGAAGGCTATCAGCACGAGGCTCGTCACGGTCAACCAACTGGCGAGCCGCTGAAATCGGGTGAGCAGTAATGCCAGACCTGCGAGCCCCACAGCCATCAGCAGATTCGACGGCACCGCGAAGAAGCCCAGCGTCTTGGAGAGGATGAAGAACATTAGGCTCTCATCTCATCCCACCTCGCTGCGGCGGCCGGACGATTAGTCGCGCGATTTACGCCAGGCTGCGTAGCGCGCTTTGGCCTCTTCATTCGGCGGATAGAGACCGGGCAGCTTGACGCCCTTCTCGACCTCGGTGAACACCCAGCTTTCATAGAGCTCGTGCTCGGCGCCTTCGTGCGCCACGAACTCCACCAAGGCCTTGGGGATAACCACGGCGCCGTCGTCATCGAGTACGATCACGTCGCCGGGAAAGATCGCGCAGCCGCCACAGGCGATCGGCTCTTCCCAGCCGACAAAAGTCAAGCCATTCACCGAGGCCGGCGCGGCAACGCCCGCGCACCATACCGGCAGCTTGCTGGCCATCACGCCGGAGAGGTCGCGCATGACGCCATCGGTGACCAGCGCGGTGACGTTACGCTTTTTCATGCGCGCGCACAGGATATCGCCGAATATCCCGGCGCTCGGCACGCCCATGGCGTCGGCGACCGCAATGACGCCATCCGGCATGGCCTCGATCGCGGCGCGGGTCGAGATCGGGCTCGCCCAGCTTTCCGGCGTCGCCAAATCCTCGCGCACCGGCACGAAGCGCAGCGTGAAGGCCGGACCGACCAGCCGCTCGCCGCCGGCGACAAGCGGCTTTGGACCGATCATCCAGCAACGCCGGATTCCCTTCTTCAACAACATCGTTGTAATGGTGGCGGTGGTCACCTTGCGCAGAATATCGAATAGAGCGTCGCTCATCGTTCGCCTCGTCTCAGATCACGGTCAGGCCGGCATGATGCCAAGCCGCGCGTCGCGACGGCGCAGCCAGGCCACGAAAGGAATCGACAGCAGTACCATCCAGGCCTTGCCCACGACCTGGCCGGCGAGAAAATCGAGCGAGCCGAAGGCCAGCCATAGAAACACGATTGAATCCACCACCAGGCCAACCAGGCTCGATGCCACGACGGCGGCGACCAGCCGGCGGCGCGCCAGCGGTGTGTAGACAGCGAGATCGGCAAATTCGGAAAGCAGAAAAGCGATTGCCGAGGCAAGAACCAGCGCCGCCGGAGCCAGCAGCGCCGACAGCGCGCTGCCGGCTACGATCGCCAGCGCCGACATCACGGTGCCCAGGCGCCGCTGCACCAGATCGCGCAGCACCAGCGCAATGCCAACCATCGTCACCCCGGACGGCGCCATTAGGCCGGGCGCTACCGGCAGCACACAGGGCCCCTGCGGAATGCACGTGGTGCCGACGTGACCGATCAGCCAATTGGCCGCCGGGATCGTGAGGGCGAACAGGACGAGGAATATCATCCCTTCCCTCTCGCGCCGTCGTTCCGTCGTCATGATGTCGCCTTCCACTTTGCAAAACCGTCCGCGCGCAACCGACAGGCCGGACACTCGCCGCAGCCAAAACCCCAGGCATGCCGGTGCTCGCGGTCGCCGAGATAGCAGGTGTGGGTCTCGGCGAGAAGGAGATCAATCAGCGCATCGCCGCCGATTTCATGCGCCAGCGCGAAGGTGGCCGCCTTATCGATCCACATCAGCGGCGTATGGATGACGAACCGCCGGTCCATGCCGAGCGTCAGCGCCAATTGCATCGCCTTGATCGTGTCGTCGCGGCAATCCGGATAGCCAGAAAAATCGGTCTCGCACATCCCGGCGACGAGGTGCTTAATGCCGCGCCGATAGGCGACTGCGCCCGCCAAGGAGAAAAACACAAGATTGCGGCCCGGCACGAATGTCGTGGGCAGTCCCGACTCCGAAATTTCGATAGCCATCTCGCGGGTGAGCGCCGTGTCCGAAACTTCCGCCAGCGCGTCGATACGGACCATGTGATCGTCGCCGAGCCGGGCGCGCCATTGCGCCGAATGCGCCGCAAGTGCGGCGCGTATCCGCGGCCGCACATCGAGCTCGACGACATGGCGCTGCCCATAGGCGAAACCGATCGTCTCGACGCGAGCAAACCGCTCGAGTGCCCAAACGAGGCACACCGTCGAATCTTGTCCGCCGGAGAACAGGACGAGAGCGCTATCCAATGCTTCACCGCTCCTCATCGCCCGCGCCGATCTATCCCTTGAGCCAGTGCTCGATCCGTTCGACCGCCTCGCGCATGTCCTCGCGCGTCCCGGCGTAGCAAAGCCGCAAGAATTTCCGGCCGTGGAGCGGATCAAAGTCGACGCCCGGCGTTGCCGCCACGCCCGCCTCTTCGAGCATGCGCGTGGCGAAGTCGAAACTATCGTCCGAGAAACGTGAAATATCGGCATAGAGATAAAACGCGCCGTCGACCGGCAGAAATGAATCAAGGCCGGCGCGCGGCAAGCCATCGAGCAGAACGCGGCGATTGTCCTCGTAACCGTGCTTTATCTGTTCCAGCTCGGCGCGACCGTCGAAAGCCGCTTCGGCAGCGATCTGAGACAGTGTCGGGACCGAGATGGCGAGGTTCTGTTGCAAGCGCTCGACGGCGCGGAGCAGTGACGGCGGCATCACCATCCACCCGATGCGCCATCCGGTCATGCAAAAATATTTGGAGAACGAATTGATGATGATGACATCGGACGACAGCTTGGCCGCGCTTTCCGCGGCGAAGGCATAGTCGAGGCCGTGATAGATTTCGTCGGAGATAACGGCAATGCCGGCGTCTTCGGCGCTGCGGATCAATGCTGCGAGCGCCGTCGCGGTCATCATCGTTCCGGTCGGATTGGCGGGTGAGCCGACCACCACACCTTTGAGCGGTCGCTGCCGATGCAGCGCGAGCAAGCTTTCGCTGGTGATGGACCAGCGGTCAGCGACGCTGGTCTCGATGAAGACCGGCTCGCAGCCGAGCGCTGTGAGGATGTGGCGATATGGCGGATAGCCGGGCACCGCCACCGCGACGCGGTCGCCCGGCTCAAAAGCGGCAAGAAAAGCCAGCATGAATCCCGCCGAAGAGCCTGTCGTAATGACGACGCGCTCCGCATCGATGTCGAGTCCGTGCCACTCGTGGTAGGCGCGCGCGATGCGCCGGCGCAGCGAGCCAATGCCCAAGGCCTCGGTGTAGCCATGAGGCCCGGCCGATAGTGCTGCGCGCACTGCAGCGATAGCGGTTGCCGGCGCACCGGCAGCCGGCTGTCCGACTTCCATATGCACGATCCGACGACCGTTGGCCTCCAGCCGCGCCGCGGCTGCCATGACATCCATGACCATGAACGGCGGCACATTGCTGCGCGCCGACGGTTGCAGGAGGCTCTTTGCCTTTTCGAGCATCACGGCGCCCTTAAATCGCGGTCCCGGGCATCGGCCGCACACCGCCCCGCTGATGCCGCATTCGGCGGGTTCCGTGGCGCACTTGTGATCTCGCAGCGCG
Organism: uncultured Alphaproteobacteria bacterium; assembly: GCA_963731805.1. Classification (GTDB taxonomy): domain Bacteria; phylum Pseudomonadota; class Alphaproteobacteria; order Rhizobiales; family Xanthobacteraceae; genus BOG-931. The sequence continues at coordinate 119,210 of CAVSWY010000008.1, read as the reverse complement.
ACGGCCGCGTGTTGACCCTAACCCGTTCCATCCATAGTTTGCCCCAAAATGCGGGGCAGAATCCTAACCGACATGATTGTCGCTCGATCTCCTAGCAAGGTAGGGCCGACGAAGCCAGCTTCGCGCGCAGTTGCGCTGACCACTGCCTTCTCAATCGCGCTGGCTAGTCTGTCGGCGAGCATACCGGCACAGGCGCAGACCGGGACCGACGCCGGCATCCCGATGATTCGCGACGCCGAGATCGAACAGCTCTTGCGCGATTACACAGCGCCGATTTTCAAGGCCGCGGGTCTCACCACGCAGAACGTTCAGGTCGTCATCATCAACGACCCTGATTTCAATGCGTTCGTCATGGATGCGCACCGCATCTTCGTGAATACCGGCGCGCTGATGCAATCGACCACGCCCAATCAGATGATCGGCGTGTTTGCCCACGAATGCGGCCACATCGTCGGCGGTCACCTCTCCAAGATGCGCCAAGAGCTGGCGAACGTGCAGACGGCGGTGATCATCGGCATGCTGCTTGGCGCCGGCGCGCTGGCGGCGGGCGCCCATTCCGGCAACATCGACATGGGCAATGTCGGCGGCGCGCTCCTAAACGCGCCTCAGGCGATGGGCATGAGCACGCTGCTCGCCTATCAACGCGCGCAGGAAGAATTGGCCGATCGCGCCGGCGTCCGTTTTCTGACCATGACGCATCAATCGGCCAAGGGTATGTACGATACCTTCAAACGCTTCGCCGACCAGTCCTTGTTTGCGGCATACGGTTCCAATCCTTATTTGCAGAACCATCCGGCCCCCGAGGAGCGCATGGCCGCTCTCGAGACATTGGCGAAATCGTCGCCGTACTGGGACAAGAAAGATCCGCCGGAGCTGCAATTCCGCCACGACATGATGCGGGCCAAGCTCTACGGCTTCACCGAGCGCCCGGATCTGGTGCTGCGCCGTTATCCGGCATCGGATACCAGCCTGCCCGCCCGGTACGCGCGGGCTATTTCCACCTATCGCTATGGCGACTTGCGCGACGCGATTGCGCAGATTGATAGCTTGATCACCTCGATGCCCAACGACCCGTACTTCTACGAGCTCAAGGGCCAGGCTCTGTTGGAGGGCGGCCATCCGATGGAGGCGATCCCGCCACTGCGACGCGCTGTGGCGCTTGCGCCGGCACCGACCCTTATCCAGATCCTGCTTGCGCAGGCACTGGTCGCCAGTCATGACGCGAAACTCTCGGACGAGTCTATCCCGCTCCTTCGCGAGGCGCTCATCAAGGAGCCCGAGGATGGCGACGCCTATACGACACTGGCGATGGCCTATGGACGCCAGAACGACTACGCCGACGCCGACCTTGCCTCGGCCCAGGCCGCCTTTGCCCGCGGCGATAACCGGACCGCGCGCGAGCTCGCCGAACGCGCGAAACAAAGGTTTCCCGTCGGTTCCCCGGGCTGGGTGCGGGCCGACGATATTGTCGCCTTCAATAAAAACTTGAAAACGAACCCGCTGCTTCGCATAGGACAGTGAACCCAAAAAGGAAGACCGCCATGATCTCGCCTCTGCGTATCGCAATTTCGACTGCTGCAATAATACTGCTGCCGTCGCTCGCCATGGCGCAAACGCCTGCCCCGCAAACGTCACCCGCGGCCCCCGCGGCAGCGCAGACGCCTGCTACGCCGCAGAGCTTCTCGACCGATCAGCGCCTCGAAATCGAGGGCATCGTCAAGAGCTACCTCGTAGAGCATCCCGAAGTGCTGCAGGCGGCGATGGACGCGCTGGACAAGCAGCAGAAGCAGGCGGACGCCGCCAAGGCACGCGAGACGATCAAAAAGGACAACGCCACCCTGTTCAATTCATCGCATCAGGTGGTGCTCGGCAATCCGCAAGGCAATGAGACCGTCGTTGAGTTCTTCGATTACAACTGCGCGTTCTGTAAGCGCGCGCTGCCCGACATGATGACGCTGTTGAAGACCAATCCCAATCTCAAATTCGTGCTCAAGGAGTTTCCGGTTCTCGGTCCGGGTTCTGTAGAAGCCGCCCACGTCGCCGTCGCCGCGCGCATGCAGGACCCGACGGGGAAGAAATATATCGAGTTTCACCAGAAGCTCCTCGGCGGCCGCGGCCCGGCCGACAAAGCGCGCGCACTCGCCGTCGCCAAGGAGGTGGGCTTCGATATGCCCCGCCTCGAGAAGGATATGAACAGCGACGAGGTGAAGACGACGATCGACGAGGACATGAAGCTCGCCGATTTGCTCGGTGTCAGCGGCACGCCGACCTACGTGGTCGGCGATGAGGTCGTGGTTGGCGCTGTCGGGCTCGATGAGCTGCAGGCGAAGCTCAAGGCTCAGCCGGAATAGTCGCGCGCCACGTCATTCGACGAGAAGCGTGGAATCCTTGCCGATCGGCACGCCGCGGACGGCGGCTTTGACGCCGTCTCGGCTTCCCCTTTGCGGGAGGCTTCCCTATAAACGGACTGGCGTGGGCCGTCCGCTCGCGCCGATGAGAGCCGGCTCAGCGCGTACCAATGGCTAAAAACATCTACGTCCTCAACGGACCCAATCTCAACCTGCTCGGCCAGCGCCAGCCGGAGATCTACGGTCGCGCCACGCTCGCCGACATCGAGAAGCTTTGCCAGACGACCGCTCAGCGGCTAGGCCTCACCATCGTATTGCGCCAATCCAACCATGAGGGCGACATCGTCGATTGGATCAATGAGGCCCATAGCGAGAAGGCGGCCGGGCTCATAATCAATCCGGCGGGATTTACGACGACATCCATTGCGATCCTGGACGCGCTCCTGGTAATGGCGGCGCCCGTGATTGAAGTGCACATCAGCAATATTCATAAACGCGAGGAATACCGGCGGCACTCCTACGTCTCGCAGGCCGCGCGTGCCGTGATCTGCGGTTTTGGAGTCAACGGTTACGCGCTCGCGATTACGGGGATCGCCGCGATGCTTGACGCCAAGGAGTGACCGTGGCGCGGAAATCTGGGAGTACAACGACAGCGAATGCCCCGACCGTTGATCACGACGTGATCCGCGAACTGGCCAAGTTGCTCGACGAGACCGGCCTTACCGAAATCGAATACGAACGCGACGGCGTGTCGATCCGTGTCGCGCGGCACGGCGTTGCACCAGCGACGCGCGGCCGGCCCGCGGAGGCGTCGATTGGCGTCCCGGTGGCGACGTCGGCAGCCACAGCTACCGCCGATGCGATGCAGCATCCCGGCATGGTCGCTTCGCCCATGGTCGGAACCGCCTATCTCGGTCCGGCGCCAGGCGCGCGACCCTTTGTCGAAGTGGGCAGCGTGGTGAAGGTTGGTGAGACGCTCATCATCATAGAGGCGATGAAGACGATGAATCAGATTCCGGCGCCGCGCTCAGGCACGGTGCTGCAGATCCTCGTCGAAGACGGCCAACCGGTGGAATACGGCGAGCCGCTGATGATCATCGAATAGTGGCAAATAGCGAATGGCGAGTAGCGAGCAGGGATAATGTTAGAAATGCCCTCCGGCCTCATTCGTCAGTCGCCATTTGCCGTTCGTGTCCTTGAGCCGCCTCGATGTTTGACAAGATTTTGATCGCCAATCGCGGAGAGATCGCGCTGCGGGTATTGCGGGCTTGCAAGGAGCTCGGCATTGCCACCGTGGCGGTGCACTCCACGGCGGACGAAGACGCCATGCATGTGCGCCTGGCCGATGAGAGCGTCTGCATCGGGCCGCCCGCCGCCAAAGACAGCTATCTCAACATCCCGGCGCTGCTTGCCGCCTGCGAAATCACCGGCGCCGATGCGGTGCATCCTGGCTACGGCTTTCTCTCCGAGAATGCGCGTTTTGCCGAAATCCTCACCGAGCATAATCTGCATTTCATCGGGCCGCGCCCCGAGCATATCCGCCTGATGGGCGACAAGATCGCGGCCAAGCGCACCGCCAAGCAACTCGGCATTCCGGTCGTTCCCGGCTCCGACGGCGATGTCGGCTCCGATGCGGAGGCCTACAGGCTTGCGCGCGACGTCGGCTACCCGCTGATGCTCAAGGCCGCGGCTGGCGGCGGCGGCCGCGGCATGCGAGTGGTGCGAGAGGAAAGCGAACTGGCTGGCGCACTGCAGTCGGCGCGCGCCGAGGCGAAGTCCGCATTCGGCGACGACACGCTCTACCTCGAGAAATATCTGGAGCGGCCCCGCCATATCGAAATTCAGGTACTCGGCGATGGCAAGGGCCGCGCCATCCATCTCGGCGAGCGCGACTGCTCATTGCAGCGCCGCCATCAGAAGGTCTGGGAAGAAGGTCCCTCCCCTGCGCTCAATACCGGCACCCGCGACGAGATCGGCGAGACCGTCGCCAAAGCCATGCGCCAAATCCAGTATCTCGGCGTCGGCACGGTCGAATTCTTATATGAGGACGGCAAGTTCTATTTCATAGAAATGAATACGCGCATCCAGGTCGAGCATCCGGTGACGGAAATGATCACCGATATCGATCTGATCCTTGAGCAGATCCGCGTCGCCGCCGGCAGCGACCTTGAGCTGACGCAGAGCAACGTCAAATTTCACGGCCACGCCATCGAGTGCCGCATCAACGCCGAGAATCCGGTGTCATTCCGGCCGTCACCGGGCAAGATCGTGCATTACCATCCGCCCGGCGGGCTCGGCGTCCGCGTCGATTCCGCGGTCTATCACGGCTATACGATCCCGCCGTATTACGACTCCTTGGTGGGCAAACTCATCGTCCACGGCAAGACGCGCAGCGAATGTTTGATGCGACTGAAGCGCGCGCTCGACGAGTTCGTGGTCGACGGTATCGAGACCACGCTGCCGCTGTTCCGTGCGCTGGCGCGCGATAAAGACATCATCGACGGCGATTATCACATCCATTGGCTCGAAGCTTTTCTCGCCCGCGGCGGGGTCGAGGAATAAGCCTTGGCTAGACCGGAACTGCCGCCGTGGCCACCTTGGTGGCTGCGGCGAGGAGCCGTCCAACCAGCGCCGGCTCGTAAGGTTTCGGCACCACGATCGAGCCTGGAACGCGCGCCTCCTGCTTGAGCAGCGTGGCCCGCGCGGAGGCATACACCACCGGCAACTGCGGCTGCATCTCGCGGGCGCGCCGCGCCAGTGCCGCACCGTCCATGCCACCCGGCAAATTGATGTCGGTGAAAAGAACGTCCACCGGCAGTGCGGCAAGATGCGCCAGAGCATCCGCGGCGTTGCTCACTGTCCGCACATCAAATCCCTGCTCCGACAAAGATTGCGATACCCATTCGCTGATGAGGAACTCGTCCTCAACAAAAAGAACGCGAATTGGCTCGCCTGCTCTCGCGCTCGGTTCCATGGCATTCCCCAATCCCTTCGCGTCCATGGAGACGTAACGTCGGTTGCGCAGAAGTGTTCAAGCTAGAGAAAATCGTAATGAGTTATACTTTGCGGCCCGTTAACGGCGCGAGCGCGTCCACACTTGCGGGCGCGCCAAACTCGACTTGTCCTTAAGCCGCAAGGCCCCTTGAACCGTAAGGCATGAGCCGGTTAAACGGGCCCCATGGCGAGCCGCGAATCCGCGTTCATCGACATCACGCCCGAGGTGCTGCTGAAGGCCTATTCCTGCGGCATTTTCCCCATGGCGGAGAGCGCCGAGGACCCGGCGCTATACTGGATCGAGCCGGAACGGCGCGGGATTATTCCGCTTGACCGATTTCATGTGCCCGATCGGCTGGCGCGGACGGTGCGATCCACCCGGTACGCTGTGTTCGTCGACCGCGATTTCGACGCAGTCATCGACGGCTGCGCGCTGCCGGCGGCAGGGCGGACGCGAACCTGGATCAACGGCCGCATCCGCGGCCTTTATCGCAAGCTCTACGAGCGCGGCGATTGCCATTCCGTCGAAGTCTATGATGGCGAAGCGCTGGTCGGTGGCCTCTACGGCGTCAGTCTCGGCTGCGCCTTCTTCGGCGAAAGCATGTTCCACCGCGCGCGGGACGCATCCAAAATCGCGCTGGTACATCTGGTCGCGCGGCTCAAGGCCGGTCACTACCGGCTGCTCGACACCCAGTTCGTCACCGATCATCTGCGCACGTTCGGCGCCGTCGAAGTGTCGCGGCCGGTCTATCACAAGCTGCTCGATGCGGCGCTTGTCGGCGAGGGAGACTTTGCAGCGCTGTCGATCGACCGGCCAGTATCCGGCGAGACCGTGTTGGCGCGCCTTGCGGGTTGATCGCTCAATCGTCCGTGGAAGGTACGGACTCTTCCGCCGGCGGTTTGCCAGGCTTCCGTGACGGCGTTGCCGGACGCGCTGAAACGGGAGGCGGTGGAGGCTCCGCCACCGGGCCGGGAGTCCCTGGAGGCGGCGGCATCGGCGTTGATTCCGCGACCGGGCCCGTCAGCGGCTGTTCGCAGCCCGTCAGCCAGACGTCGTAGATCGGATGCTCCACAGCGTTGAGGCCCGGACTCGACGCGAACATCCAGCCGGTAAAGATCCGCTTGATCTCGCCTTGCAGCGTCACTTCGTCGACGTCGATAAAGGCGTCGGTATTCGTCGGCTCTGTCGGCGGTCGGGTGTAGCAGGCCCGCGCCGTAACCTGCAGCGCGCCAAACTGCACGGTTTCGCCGACTGCAGCGTCGAATTTGATGGTGCGGCCGGTGATCTTGTCGAGCCCGGCAAACACCGCGCGGCCATTCTCGATCTTTTCGGTCGGCGTCTCGATGACGGTCGTATCGTCTTCCTGACCTGGTGAGGTCGGCGCAGTCGCGTTATCGGACGGTTGCGGCGGCGGCGCACCGGCCGGCGCCGACGGCGCCGTGGCGCCCTGAGGCGGTGCGACGGCGGGTGCCGCGCCGCGGTTGGCGTTGGGGGGCGCAAGCGATGCACCGGGAGGCGGCGGCAGCGGCTGCGCCTGGATGCTGGAGGGCCCACGCGCCACCGGAACCTGCGCCGGCGCAGCTTGCCGCTGTGCCGGGTATTGCTGCCCCGGATTTTGCGGCGGTGGCCGATATTGCTGCTGCGCCGGATATTGCTGCTGCGGCGCCGGGTACTGTTGCTGCGCCGGATACTGGCCCGGATATTGGACGGGCGGCGGTTGCGCCGGGAAGCCCCCGTTCGGCACATCAGCCGGCGGCCGCGGCGGCGAATCGCTGAATGGACCGCCGAACTGCGCCGCAACCGGCGAAGCGGCAAGCGTCGCGCCGATCACGACGATGAGTGCGGCGATTCGAGCCATGAATTCTTTGCGCAGTCAGGTTGGAGGCGTCTGTCCGCCTTGCCCCGTTAACATGCCGAATAAGGCGAAACCAGGATCAAAATATCAGGAATCGGCGTCAGCGAGCGGGGTGCCGAAATCGCAACCACCGCCGATTTTGGGCCCGATGGCTAACCGCCCGGATTCCACGCTTTGTAGTCGCCGGTCGCTTTGGGACGGCGGCCCTGCGCCAGTGTTGATCCGCTCGGCCGGTGCGCGCCCGGCGTGCCGGTGAGATTGGGCCGATGCGGCTTCTCCCAGCTGTAAGTCCTGACTTTTTCCTCGGTCGGCGGCACATCCACGGTGTGATGCAGCCAGCCGTGCCAGCTCGGCGGCACGGTGGACGCCTCCGCAAGGCCGCGATAGATCACCCAGCGACGCTCAAAACCGAGCGCCGGATCGATCTTGCCGCCCTTGGTGCGGAAGTAGCGATTGCCGAATTCGTCCTCGCCGACGAACTCGCCGTAAAGCCACGTCCACCATTGCGTGCCGAAAGTCTGGCCATTCCACCAAGTAAATAATCGCAGTAGAAAAGTTTTCATTGCTGGCGGTCCGTCGGACGATCAGTCACCGCTCTTGATGCCACCTCGCGGCACAGCTGTCCAGGCATAACCACTCAAAGGAGCATGAAACCGGCCGGTTTCCCGAACGTTTGCAAAGGACTTGGCGTCCGCCAGCAACATCCTCGTGGTAAGATTCATGGATCAAGAGATATTGCAAAATATTCAATTGAAGTTGACCGCATTGAGGGCCGCGCTTTCGTTTGCGCCACCGTGGGCGGTCTCGCTTGTTCTCCTGGCCACCGCCGTTATCGTAGCTTGGCTCATTCACGCTGCAATTCTTGCTGTTCTCCATCGGCTGCTGCACGGACGGCGCCCCTACCTCCAGCGAATTCTCGACGCTACCAAAAATCCGACACGGCTGGCGTTGTTGCTGCTTGCACTTGCCGTCGCGCTGCCGACCGCGCCTTTGGGGCCCGACACCAAGACTGTTCTTGTGCGGGTACTGGCATTGGCGACCATCTGCCTGTTCGGCTGGATCGCGCTGACGATCCTTCACATCGGCGCCAGTCTGTACCTCCTCAATTTCCGCATTGATGTCGAAGACAACTTGTTGGCGCGCAAGCATATCACCCAGGTACGCGTATTGTTGCGAGCGCTCGACACGGTGATTGTTCTCTTAACGCTAGGTTTTGCTTTGATGACGTTCAGCGAGGTGCGCCAATATGGCGTAAGCCTGTTCGCCTCCGCCGGAGCCGCCGGGGTCATCTTTGGTCTCGCCGCGCAGCCGGTGCTGAGTAATCTAATCGCCGGCATTCAGCTTGCGGTGACGCAGCCGATCCGGCTGGAAGACGCCGTCACCGTGCAGAACGAGTATGGTTGGATCGAAGAAATCAACGCGACCTATGTGGTAATCCGGCTGTGGGATTTGCGGCGGCTGATCGTGCCGCTCAATTATTTCATTCAACAGCCGTTCTACAATTGGACGCGGCAAGCCGCGGCCAATTTGGGTTCGGTGTTACTCTATCTCGACTACACTGCCCCGGTCGATCTGATCCGGCAAAAGGCCAAGGAGTTCATTGCCCAGTCGGCGCAGTGGAGCGGCAAGGTCGTCAACGTCCAGGTCACCAATACCAGCGCCGCCGCCATCGAAGTGCGCGTTCTTTTGAGCGCCGACAATCCGGCCAACACCTCTGACTTGTGTTCCGAGATGCGCGAAAAGCTCATCGGTTTTCTGCAGCGCGAACACCCAGATTCGTTGCCGCGACGCCGCAATGAAATCATCGAGCAGCCGGCACGCAAGGACTGGCCACGATCCGAATCAACCCAGTCAAGCGATGCGTGACGCCCCGATAGGTGAGAGCTGGGCGGATGTCGTCACGAAGCTCAGCCCCACCACGGCTCCGGCTTAAAACGTCCCGCCGCCTGCTCGATAACCGCTCCGAGTGTAAACAGTGTTTGTTCCTCGAATGGCCGCCCGATCAATTGCAGACCGAGCGGAAGGCCCTTCGCGTCAAGCCCGCTGGGCACCGAAATGCCCGGCAGCCCCGCCATATTCACGGTCACCGTGAACACGTCATTGAGATACATTTCGATGGGGTCGGTGCCGCCTTTTTCGCCGATGGCGAAGGCGGCCGACGGTGTCGCCGGAGTCAGAATGGCGTCGATGCCTTCGCCAAAGCATTTTTCAAAGTCGCGCTTGATCAATGTACGCACCTTCTGCGCCCGCAGATAATAGGCGTCGTAATAGCCGGCGGAGAGCACGTAAGTGCCGATCATGATGCGCCGACGCACCTCCTTGCCAAAACCGGCGGCCCGGGTGCGCTCGTACATATCGACGACATCACGGCCCGGAACGCGCAGGCCGTAGCGCACGCCGTCGTAGCGGGCGAGATTAGACGACGCCTCGGCCGGAGCCACGATGTAATAGGCCGGCAGCGCGTATTTGGTCATCGGTAGCGAAATATCGACCAGTTCGGCACCGGCATCTTTGAGCCACTGCGCGCCCTGCTGCCACAGTGCCTCGATCTCCGCGGCCATTCCGGGCATTCGATATTCCTTCGGAATGCCGATGCGCATGCCCTTCACTGAGCCGCCGACGGATTTTTCGTAGTCGGGCACCGCCAGATCGGCGCTGGTCGCATCTTTTGGGTCATGGCCGGCCATCGAGCGCAGCAGAATGGCGCAATCGCGCACACTGCGCGCAAACGGTCCGGCCTGATCCAGCGATGAGGCAAAGGCGACGATGCCCCAGCGCGAACAGCGGCCGTAGGTCGGCTTTAACCCCACGATGCCGCAGAATGCCGCCGGCTGACGGATCGAACCGCCGGTATCGGTGCCGGTAGCGCCGGTGCACAGCCCGGCCGCGACCGCCGCGGCCGACCCGCCGGACGATCCACCGGGCACCAGCTTTGCATCGGAGCCCTGTCGGCGCCATGGCGAGACGACCGGACCGAAATAGGAGGTCTCGTTCGACGAGCCCATGGCGAACTCATCGTTGTTTGTCTTGCCGACCAGCACCGCACCATCGCGCCACAGATTACCGGTGACGGTCGATTCATAGGTTGGAACGAAATCATCTAGGATGTGCGAGCAGGCTGTGGTGCGCCCGCCGGGGGTGCAGAACAAATCCTTGATGCCGACGGGCAAGCCCTCGAGCGGACCGCCCTCGCCTTTCGCCATTCGCGCGTCAGACGCGCGCGCCATGTCGCGGGCGCGTTCCGGCGTTTCCAGCACGAAGGCGTTCAGCGCGCGCGCCTTCTCCATGGCGGCAAGATGCGCGTCGGCAAGTTCAAGCGCGGAAAATTCCTTTTTGCGCAACGCGTCGCGCGCCTGCGCAAGCGTAAGTGCAGTAAGATCGCTCATTCGGACGTGGGATCGTCGCAGGAAAATGGGTTATTCGCCACCGGCTTTGGCGCGGGCGTATTTCCGTCTGCCTTGGCGCTCGCTTCAGGCGTGGGGCTGTCCCACTCGGATTGCACTGGCAGCGGCTGCACCGGGAAAGCCGAAAACAGCGCGTCGACGGCCGCCGGATCGTCCGGCTTCAACAAGCCCTGACTGTCGAGATAAGCGAGCCAGATGGCGTCCTGTTCGCAGGCGAGGCACATTATTCCACCACCTTGGGAACCAAAAAGAAATGATGCTCGTGCGCGGGTGCGTTGGCGATAATGTCATCGGCAATGCCGCCGTCGGTGACTACATCCTCGCGCATCTTCATTGCCATCGGCGTAACCGAGGTCATTGGCTCGACGCCCTCGACATTGACCTCGCCGAGCTGCTCCACGAAGGCCAAGATGGCGTTGAGCTCGCCGCGGAGATTTTCGACTTCGTCCTCGGCAACAGCGATCCGCGCCAGATGCGCAACGCGGCGGACGGTATCGGCATCGACGGACATTTGCGGCTTGCCTTGCTTAGCCCCATATAGGCGCCATTTTGGCGCCCGCCTATAGCAGAGCGGCCCATATCAGCCAACATTGTCACCAATGCAATCATTGTCGGCGCGGCCGGATGCGCCTAGTTTTCCGGCATGATGCGGTCCTTACAGCCGGTTCATGTCATCGGCGGCGGCCTTTCGGGTTCCGAGGCCGTCTGGCAGCTTGCGCGCCACGGCGTGCCGGCGGTGCTGCACGAAATGCGGCCGCTTCGCGGGACCGCCGTGCACAAAACCGGACAATTCGCCGAACTGGTCTGCTCCAATTCGTTCCGCTCCGACGATGCCGAAGGCAGCGCCATCGGCGTTCTGCATGCCGAAATGCGCCGCCTTGATTTACTGGTGTTGCGCACGGCCGATCGCCACAAACTGCCAGCCGGCGGTGCGCTCGCCGTCGATCGCGACGGATTTGCCGATGCGATTACGGCTGCGCTGGAAGCCGAGCCGCTGATCGCGATCGATCGCAGCGAAATCGTCGCCCTGCCGGCGGATTGGGACAGTATCATCGTCGCCACCGGCCCGTTGACCTCCCCGCAGCTCGCCGAGGCGATCCGCAGCATCACCGGAGAAGATGCATTGTCGTTCTTCGATGCCATTGCGCCGATCGTGCACCGCGACTCGATCGATTTCGATATCGCCTGGTTTCAGTCGCGCTACGACAAGGTCGGACCTGCCGGCTCCGGCGCCGACTACATCAATTGCCCGCTGACGCGCGAACAATATGACGGCTTTGTCGATGCACTGCTCGCCGGTGACAAGGTGGCATTTCATGATTTCGAAAAAACGACGCCGTACTTCGATGGCTGCCTGCCGATCGAAGTGATGGCCGAGCGCGGTCGCGAAACGCTGCGCCACGGTCCAATGAAGCCGTTCGGCCTCACCAATCCGCACCACCCCGGGACCAAACCCTACGCCGTGGTGCAACTGCGCCAGGACAACAAGCTCGGCAGTTTGTTCAACATGGTCGGCTTCCAGACCAAGCTGAAACATGCGGAGCAAGTGCGGATCTTCCGCGCGATCCCCGGGCTCGAAAAGGCCGAGTTCGCGCGGCTCGGCGGGCTGCACCGTAATACGTTCCTCAATTCGCCAAAACTGCTCGACGCGACGCTGCGGCTAAAGGCAATGCCGCGGCTACGCTTTGCCGGACAGATCACCGGCTGCGAGGGCTACGTCGAGTTGGCGGCGATCGGCCTTCTCGCCGGCCGCTTTGCCGCGGCGGAAAGGCTCGGCGAGCGCGTCTTGCTGCCGCCGCCGACGACCGCCCATGGCGCGCTGCTGGGCCACATTACCGGCGGCCATATCGAGACCATCGACGAAGGGCCTAACTCCTATCAGCCGATGAACGTCAATTTCGGGCTGTTCCCACCGCTGTCGCGGATGCCGGCCAACGACGCCGCGGGCAATCGCCTGCGCGGCCCCGCCAAGACCGTCGCCAAAAAACGCGCGCTATGCGCTCGCGCGCTCAACGATCTCGAGGCATGGCTCGCCGGCGCGCTGCCCGCGGCGGCGGAATAGTCGTCGCCGTGTTAGAAGCCCGCATGAACGATATTCCCGACGAACTCCGCGGCCGCTGGCATTCCGGCGTGGTGCTCAAACGCGATGTGTTTTCCACCATCGAGCGCGGCCGCTTTCGCACAGAGGGCGGCGAGGTCGAGGCGGTGCTGCGGCGGCTCGACGGCGTGCCATGGTGGAGCCGGATTCTGGCTCACGCGCTGTTCCGGCGCGAACGCCGAGCGCTCGCCATTGCCGGCCCGCTTGGCATCGCGCCGCCGCTGCTCTTTGCCGGCCAGAAAGCCCTGGTCCGCGGCTGGATCGATGGCGTGCCGCTCCACATCGCGAAACCGCTCGGCGACGCCGCCTATTTCCGCTCGGCCAAGGAAGCATTGCGAAAACTGCATCGCGCCGGCATCGCCCACAACGATCTCGCCAAGGAACAGAACTGGCTCTACGCCCAAGACGGCGGACATGGCCGCGCCTTCCTGATGGACTTCCAGCTCGCCGCCCGCTTTCGCCGCGGTAATGCTTTGTTCCGGCTCGCCCGTTACGAAGACCTGCGCCATCTGCTCAAGCACAAGCGCCGCTACGCGCCCGACGCGCTCACGGCTGCGGAAAGGCGGGTATTGGCGCGGAAAAGCTTCGTCACCCGCGCCTGGATGGCGACGGGAAAGAAGGTCTACTACGCCATTACCCGCGGCTTGAATTTCACCGACCGCGAGGGCCGTGGCATGCGCTTCGTACAGGAGGCGCCCGTCATCGCAGCGCGGCTTCGTGCGCATCCGCGCGTGCGCAACGTCGCCATCGTCCCCTACCCCGATCGGCGCGCTGGCACCGGGCTGTACGCTTTCGTCGAGTCGAGCGCGAGCGAGGCGGAGCTCAAAGATTTTCTGGGCCAAGCGAAGCCTGAGCATCTGCAAGTCGTCGAAGCGCTGCCGCGCAATGCGCAAGGCGATGTACGCAGCGAAATTCTCGAACTGGTCGCGATGAATCAACTCGATCTCATCGATCCGCTGCTCAAGACCGACGCCGAACGGGCGGTCGTCGGCCGCATCGTCGCGGAACGCCGCAATCTACGCGATCGATTTGCGTTTTGAGCTGCCCTAGAGCCGTTCACCATCGCCTCCCACTGATCTAAAGTGAAGCGATGATCGCGAAACAACGCGGCACGCAAGGGAGGACGATATGCGGATCTGGCTCATCGGGCTGTTCGTATTGCTGTGGTCGCCGGCATTTGCGCAGCAGCAGACGCCGCCGGTCATTGCCTTCGATTCCGTACCCGATCCGCTAAAATTGCCACCCAACCTTTATCTGGGCGAGGTCAGCGGCATCGCGGTCAACTCCAAGGGCCACATCTTTGTCCTCACGCGCGGCAATAGCACAGGCCCGGCCTACGCTGCCGCTGCGGCACAGCTTCTCGAATTCGATGCGGATGGCAAATACCTGCGAGAGATTGGTCATAACCTCTATGCTTGGTCGTTCGCCCACATGGTGAAAATCGATCGTCACGACAACATCTGGGTCACCGACAAGGGCTCAGACATGGTGATAAAGTTTACGCCCGAAGGGCGCGTTGCGATGGTCTTCGGGCGGAAACAGGAAGCCTCCGACGAAAGCACTGGCCCGCTGAAGCACCCCAATCCGCCGCTTCCCGCCGAGCCGGGCCGCTTCCGGCAAGTGACCGATGTCGCCTTCGATTCCGCCGACAACTCCTATATCAGTGATGGATATATCAATTCGCGCATCGCCAAGGTGGACAAGGACGGCAACTGGCTCAAATCGTGGGGCGAGCGGGGCAATGGACCCGGCCAGTTCAATACGCCGCATTCGATCGCTGTGGATGCGAAGAACAATGTTTATGTCGCGGACCGCGGCAATCACCGCATCCAGGTGTTCGACAGCGACGGCAATTTCGAGCGTCAAATCGTGATCGATGTGCCGGTGCCGCCGGGCGCCCGGCCGGCGATCGGCGCGGTCCCGAACGAAGCACTGATCTCCGGTGGCACCTTTGCGCCCGGCTCGCCATGGACCATCTGCATTACGCCGGGGCCGAACCAGGTCCTCTACAGCGCCGACGCTTGGCCGGGCCGCATCTACAAACTATCGCTCGACGGCAAAGTGCTGGGCATGCTGGGCGAGAGCGGCAAGCAACTCAAGCAATTCGGTTGGATCCACGAGCTGGCTTGCCCATCCGAAAACGTGTTGTGGGCAGGCGAGTTGCTGAACTGGCGGGCACAGAAGCTGCTACTTCATCCCTGAGCCTAAGCAGCAATGCGCGCCGGATTGCGGGCCGCGCGCCAGATCAGCCATTGCCGCCGCCATGGCGAAATCTCTAGCGGCGCGAAGGCATCGCTGCGGTCCAGGCGATCCAGCGACGGACGGACCAAGGCAACGGGCAAAAACGCCGGATCTACCGGCCGCGGCAGCGTCATCAAGGGCGCCGCGGCCGCGGCGAGGTGGTGACGTGCGAGGTTGCGCAGTTCCGCCAGCGCCGCATTCAGCCCAGCCGACGACTGGCCGGAGAATATTTCATGGGCGCTGACGCCGTGACGTTGGCAGAGCTCGGTCGGCAGGTAAACCCGACGCCGGGCCGCATGTATCGGGAATGCGCGGATGAGGCCAGTAATGCCATAGGCCATTCCGGCTGAACCCGCAGCGGGCCCCGCGTCGACCCCGAGAATTTGCGCCGCAAGCGCGAGCACTGTGGAGGAGGTCTTCTTGACGTAGCCGTCGAGGTCGGCAAGCGCCGCCATGGGCTCGTCGTAAAGATCGAAGCGGCGCGCTTCGATCAAATCGAGAAGCTCGCTCCTCGGCAACCCATGCCGATCAATGACGGACAGCAGCGCCGCGGCTGTCGGATTCGCAGCCGCCTCATCGTCCCGCGTGCCGCCGAGAACTTCGCTCCACCATTGCAGGCGCATTTCGCCCGGCAGCGGCTCGCGCGCCACCTCGCCCGCTCGTCCCATTTCGACATTGAATGCATAAAGCGCGAACAGCGCGTCGCGATGCTCCGCCGGCGCGAACAGCGCGGCGAGATAGCGATCGCGATCAGCCGTTCGGACAAGCTCAGCGCAATAGGCAAACGCGTCCTGCATGGCCGCAGTGTAGCATCACTCGATCGCGATCAATCCCGCGCCGACGCGGCGGCCTTCCAGCTGCATCACGTTGTAAGTCCGCACCGCCGGTCCGGTCGTCATAGCATCGACCGATATATGGGCCTCGCGAAAACGCAACCGCATCGGCTCCGGCATGACCCACGGCGCCTCGCCGGTGCCGAGAATAAAGAAATCCAGGACATCGGGGCGCGCAAATACGAGCGCAAACGAGTCGTCTGTCAGACCCGATGGCGCTGAAACCGGCCACGCCCAGATGCCGTCCGGCAGACAAAGCAGCGAGCCACGATGTGACATGCCGGCGAAACGAAACCCGCCGGCACCATGCGCTTCCATCGGTGCTTGGCTCGGCAGATGCGGCTGGTCCATGAGATCCTAGCGCCGCGCCCGCGCGCGGCGCGCTGGCGGCGCCGCCGGCTTGGCCAACGCTGGCGCCGCGGCCGATGTCACGGCCGGCGGCTCGGGCTCTTCCGCTCCGCCCATGCGTCCGGCGCCGACGCCGAGATAGATCAGGATCGGCGAAGCGATGAACACCGAGGTGTAGGTGCCGACCAGCACCACGCCGAACATCATGGTCGCGGTGAAACTGTGGATCGCCTGGCCGCCGAACAACAATAGCGCCAAGAGCGACATCGCCACGGTCACGTGGGTCACGATCGAGCGCGACAGCGTCGCGTTGACCGAGGCATTGAGCAGCTCCGGCATCGATAAGCGCTTATAACGGCGCAGCATTTCGCGGATGCGATCGTAGATCACCACCGTATCATTGAGCGAGTAGCCGAGAATGGTAAGCAGCGCCGCAATACTCGTCAGATCGAAGTCGATATGGGTGAGCGACATGAAGCCCACGGTGAGTACCAGATCGTGCACGTTGGCGATCATGGCGCCGAGCGCGAACTGCCACTCGAACCGGAACCACAGATAGATCAGGATCGCCACGATGGCGAGGACCAGCCCGATCGTGCCGTAGGACAACAGCTCGGTGGACACGCTCGGTCCAACCACTTCGACGCGGCGGTAGTCGACGCTGTCGCCCAGCGCATCGCGGACTTTCTGAATCGCCGCCTGCTGCGCCTGGTCGCCACCCGGCTGCTCGGAGATGCGGATCAGCACGTCGTTTGGCGCGCCGAACTCCTGCAACTGGACGTCGCCGAGATGCAGCGAGCCGATCGTCGCGCGCATCTTGGCGAGATCCGCCGGCCCCGCCTTGGTCTGCACCTCGACCAGCGTGCCGCCGACGAAATCAATACCGAAATTCAGGCCGTGATAGAAGAAGAGCAAAATCGCCACGATCGACAGCATCGCCGAAATCGGAAAGCTGATGCGCCGGAAGCGCATGAAATCGAACTTGGTGTCGTCGGGGACGATGCGAAGGAGGCGCACTGGATTTCTTTCAAACGAGGTTTTTTAATTTGCGCATGGCGTGCCGGTTAGATCGGGACCGTGCGTGGCCGCCACATCCGAACCCAATAGGCGACGATCAACCGGGTCAAAGTGAAGGCCGTGAACAGCGTGGTGAGGATGCCGACGCCGAGCGTCACCGCGAAGCCGCGCACCGGGCCGGAACCGATATAGAACAGCACGGCCGCGGCGATGAAGGTGGTGATGTTGGAGTCGAGGATGGTGGCGAGCGCGCGGGTAAAGCCGGCATCGATGGCGTTGATGGCGCTGCGCCCGGCGCGCACCTCCTCGCGGATGCGCTCGTAGATCAGGACGTTGGAGTCCACCGCAATACCGACCGTGAGCACGATGCCGGCGATGCCCGGCAGCGTCAGCGTCGCGCCGAGAAACGACAGCACGCCGAAAATCATGGCGACGTTGATCGTCACCGCAATGTTGGCGAACAGCCCAAACAGGCCGTAGGTCACGAACATGAAGATGATGACCAGCGCCGCCCCCGCATAAGCGGCGTGCTCGCCGGCATTGATGGAATCCTGGCCAAGGCCCGGGCCGACGGTGCGCTCTTCGACGATCGTGAGCGGCGCCGGCAAGGCGCCGGCGCGCAACAGGATCGCCAGATCGTTAGCCGACTGCACGGTGAAGTTCCCGGAAATCTGACCTTGGCCGCCAAGAATTGGCTCGCGGATCACCGGGGCGGATATCACCTTGTTGTCGAGCACTATGGCGAATGGCTTGCCAACATTGGCTTGGGTGGCGGCGGCAAATTTCTGCGCGCCCGACGAGTTGAAGCGGAAGTTGACGATCGGCTGGCTGGTCTGCTGATCGAAGCCGGCCTGTGCGTCGACGAGATCGCCGCCAGAGACCAGCACGCGCTTTTCAATAAGGTATTTCTCTCCGGGCTGCTGGCCTTCGAGGATCTCCGAATCCTCCGGCGGGTGCGTGGCCGCCGCCTGCTCCGGTGTCATTGACGGATCGACCATGCGGAAGTCGAGCTTGGCGGTCTTGCCGAGGATTTCCTTCAACCGCGTCGGATCTTGCAGGCCCGGCACCTGGACCAGAATGCGGTCGACGCCTTCGCGCTGGATGCTCGGTTCGACGAGGCCAAGCTCGTTGACGCGGCGCTGAATGATCTCGATCGATTGATCGACGGCCTGGCGAATGCGCTCGGTGATGGCCGGCTCCGTCGGCGTCAGCGTGACCAGCCCGTTGTTTTCGTTGACGTCGACGTCGCGCTGCCCGGTGCTGCCGAGAAAGCCGGACATCGGCTGCGACAAGGCGCGCAATTTGCTCACCGCGTTATCGACGTCGGTCGGCCGCGTGATATGCACCTCGACGTGATCGCCGCGGACGGCACGGCCGGTGAACGGGATGCGCGCCTCGCGCAAAATGCGCAGCACGTCTTCGTCGAGGGCCTGCAACCGCTCCCTGCGCACCGAATTGGTATCGACTTGCAGCAGAAGGCTCGAACCGCCTTGCAGATCGAGACCCAGCACAATGTGGCGCTGCGCCCAGCTCGGCCAGCGCTGAACCACGCTTTCGGGGAAGAAATTCGGCACCGCGAACAGGCACACAACCAGCGCCGTAAGCACAATAGCCGCCGCCTTCCACCGCGTGAAGAACAACATGAGCGTCGAATTTCCTTAGTTCACGAACGGGCGATCAGCTCGCGCTGTCGTCCTTTACCGGTTCGCCCTTGGCGCGAACCTCGCTCACACTGGTGCGCAAATGGCGCACACGCACTCCGTCCGAGATTTCGATCTCGATATGCTGGTCGTCAACCACCTTGGTGACCTTGCCGACAAGACCGCCGCTGGTGACCACGGTGTCGCCGCGGCGGAGCGCTTTGACCATCTCCTGATGCTGTTTCACCTTGCGCTGCTGCGGCCGCAGGATGAGGAAGTACATAATTACGATGATCAGAATAAGCGGCATGAACGACGTGAGCATGCTGGCTGAGTCGCCACCTGCGCCGCCGCCAAACAGGCTGCTCAACGGATTACTTTGCGCAAATGCGGGCGTAATGAACATAGGTCCTCCAATGGGGCGGGCAGGAAGCGCGCCGCCCGGGATGAAGGGCCGCTTTTGCGCGCAAAATCGCGCGGACTATAGCTAGCGTTGGCCCAATTGCAATGTTGCGGGCGCGCTTAGGGCAAGCTTGCGAGCATGCCGCAGCCTCGCTAAGGGGATGGCCGCAACCCGGTGTAAACATGGCCAAATCTCCTCCGCGCTCGAAGGCGAATGCGACAAAAACGACCGCCGGCAAGGGTTCGGGCACCCGGCTCGCCGGAAACGACAACACGGCTTTGTTGATGCGGATCGCCGGTGCGTTGGAACGCCTTGCGCCAACCGCGCCGGCGCCGCTCGATTTTTCCGCGGCTGAGGCCTTCGTCTGGCACCCCGAGGGCCGCAAGCTCGCGGCGGTTCGCCGCGTCAACCGGGTCGACATGTCGCTATTGAAGGGTATCGACCGGGTGCGCGACCTGTTGGTCGAGAATACCGAGCGCTTTGCCCGCAGCCTGCCGGCCAACAACGCCTTGTTGTGGGGCGCGCGCGGCATGGGGAAATCGTCGCTGGTCAAGGCCGCGCATGCCGCGATCGGCGCCGCGCATCCGTCCGCCGGACTGAAACTCATCGAGATCCATCGCGAGGACATCGAACTCGCTGCCGGAACTGATGACGCTTTTGCGCAACAGGAAGGAGCGCTTCATCGTGTTCTGCGACGACCTGTCGTTCGATGCCGAAGATACGTCCTACAAATCGCTCAAGACCATGCTTGAAGGCGGCATCGAAGGCCGGCCGGAGAACGTCATCTTCTACGCCACCTCGAACCGGCGCCATCTGATGGCGCGCGACATGGTGGAGAACGAGCGGGCCACTGCGATCAATCCCGGCGAGGTGGTCGAGGAGAAGGTCTCGCTGTCAGACCGCTTCGGTCTATGGCTTGGCTTCCACCGCTGCAGCCAGGACGAATATCTCGCCATGGTCGACAGCTACATTGCCTATTACCACGTGCCGATTGCCGGCGCGGAGTTGCGCCGCGAGGCGTTGGAATGGGCAACCACCCGCGGCGCGCGCTCCGGCCGTGTGGCGTGGCAATATGTTCAGGACCTGGCGGGACGATTAGGCGTGAAGATGGGGAACTGACTCCCTACGCCCCGCTCAGATATTGCGCGGGATCGACCGGCGTCGCGCCCTTGCGGATTTCAAAGTGCAGCTGCGGCGAGGTGACGTTGCCGGTCTCGCCGGACTTGGCGATCACTTGGCCGCGTTTTACCGTTTCGCCGCGCTTGACCATGATTTCGCTGGCATTGGCGTAGGCGGTGACAAAGCCGTTGGCGTGGCGGATCAGCACCAGATTGCCGTAGCCCTTGAGCTCGTTACCGGCATAGGCGACGACGCCGTCCTCAGCCGCCTTGACCGGCGTGCCCTCCGGCACCGCGAGATTGATGCCATCATTCTGCAAGCCGTTCGGCTTGGGTCCGAAGGCGGCGATGATGCGGCCACGCACCGGCCAGCGGAAGCTCGGCATGGCGCTGGCGGCCTGTTCGGCCTTGACCGGATGTTCTTCCGGCACCGGCGCGCTTGGCGTGGCCACGCGCGCGCTATGCGGCGACTCGATCGTCGCGACCGTGGTGGGCGCCGCAACCGGCGCCTCGGCGCGGGGCGCAACAGGCGCTGGATGTTCGCCCATCTCCGGAATGACGATACGCTCGCCGACCCGCACCATGGTGTCGGGCGGAATGTTATTTGCCCGGGCAATGACATTGACCGGCTTGCCGTAGAGCCGGGCAATGCTGTTGAGCGTTTCGCCGGGCGCCACGACGTGGCTGCCGGAAGGAGCAACCAAGCCGCCGCGCGGCGGAATGTAAGGCGCGGTGACCGCCGGCGCAGATGAGGTCATCCGCGCAGGCGGCGGCATCTCGGCTGCCGGCGCCGAGCGATAACGCGGAATGACGAGGTGCTGGCCGGGATAGACCGAAGCACTACTGGCCATGTGATTGGCTTCCCGCAGCGCCGCGACCGGCACGCCATGCTCGCGGGCAATGCTTTCGACCGTTTGCCCCGGATGAACCGTGACCGCGGTTCCCCCATCCCAGGTCCACGACGGCTGCGGCGGTGGCGGCGCGACCGATCCGGTGACTTCGCCGCCCGGCTGGTAGGAGCCCATGCCGCGTCCGCCGCCCGACGAGCCATTATCGGCGCTGGCAATGCTCGGCAGCGGCCGGCTGTCGATATGGTTTGCGGGGGCGGTCTGCGGGATCGAGCCGGTGACGTCGCTGCGTGAGGAAGACGAATACGAAGGCGAGGAACCGAAACCTTCGTTGAAGCGGCCAGAATTGGCGCTACAGCTCGCGACGGCAATTCCGATTAAGGAAATGGCAACCAGTTGCGGCCAAGGGGCCGACCGACGCGCTGCACGCATGGTTACTCACTCAAACGCAATACAAGGAGAAGCGAATAAACAACGTTGGGGTAAACAGGCCTTTAAGTGCCCGGCGGATTTATTCTATGTCGCGTTAAGTGTTTTCGCAGTCACAGTTCGCGCGCCTGCCCCGGCAAAAGGGGCACAAAGCGCACGGCGATGAGCTCTTCCCGGGTTAATGCTCCGCCGGCCTGTTTTGTCAGCTTGACGATGTATTGCGCGTCGTGACGCGGGCCAACTGGCAATACCATCTTGCCGCCCTCGGCGAGTTGATCGACAAGCGCTTCGGGCACCGCTTCGGCGGCGGCCGTTACCATGATGCGATCGAACGGCGCCAAATCCGGAGCGCCGGCCATGCCGTCACCGGCTCGGATCGTCACATTGGTGTAGCCCAATGTCTTGAGACGCTCGCGCGCGGCGTCGGCGAGCGTCCGGTAGCGCTCAATGCTGACCACCTCGCGCGCCAGCCGCGCCAGGACTGCCGCCTGGTAGCCCGTCCCGGTGCCAATTTCCAAAACGCGGTGCTGGGGTTCGACCTCGAGCTTTTCCGTCATATAGGCGACGACGAAGGGCTGGCTGATCGTCTGACCGCAGGCGATTGGCAGGGCCTGGTCGGCATAGGCGCTCTCGGTAAAGCCCGCAGCGACGAAGTATTCGCGCGGTACCTCGTCCATGGCGCGCAGCACGCCCTGATCGCTGATGCCGCGCCGGCGCAATCCGAGTTGAAACTCCATGCGCTCAACGTCGTCGGCTGCTGGACCTGCGGCCACCCTGCCCTCGCGCTATCGGCGATTCATGCCAATTTTTACCACCATACAAGGATCGCATATACTGAGATTGCCGCCGCCGGGTGACTGCGATCGGCCCCTGAGGTCCGAATTCGGGTACGAATTCGTACGCGGGTGGAACCGAAGACGGCGCCCAGCGTTATGCGGCAGCACGGGGTTGAAATGGCGTCTGAGCCGAATATTGCTGAGCCAAGTACCGCGCCGGGCACAGCCGGCGGTAAGCGTGTCCTCGTGGTCGAGGACGAGCTGATGATCCGCATGCTGCTCGAAGGCATGCTGGGCGATCTCGGCCATACCGTCGTCGCGGAAGCGGGCAGCATCGAGGAAGCTTTGTCGCTCGCCAAACAGGTCGAATTCGACGTCGCCGTCCTCGACGTCAATCTCAACAGCCAGCCGATTACGCCGGTCGCCGAACTGCTGATGCAGCGCGGCGTGCCGTTCGTGTTCGCCAGCGGCTATGGCCAGCGCGGCGTGCCGGACGCCTTCCGCCAGAGCCCCACCTTGCAGAAGCCGTTCCAGATCGAGGCGCTGGCGCAAGCCATCGATGCCGCACTGGCGAAAGCCGTGAGCTAAACGCCTTTTTCGAAAAGCTTGGCGAGCCCCGTCATGGTCCGCTCATCGGTGATATCGATCCGCAACGGGGTGAGCGCGATGCAGTTGTCCTCGAGCGCGGCGATATCGGTACCGTGCTCGAATTTGAACTCGCTCTGCCGCGTGTAAGCGATCCAGTAATAGGGATTGCCGCGGCCGTCCTTGCGTTCGTCGATATGAAGCCGCTCCTGGCGGCGGCGGCCGAGCGCCGTCACCACGATGCCCTTGACCTCCTCCGCCCGGCAATCGGGAAAGTTGACGTTGATCAGCACGTCGCGGCGGACGCCTTCATTGAGGATGCGGCGGACGATATCCGGTCCGTAGCGCAGGCTGGTATCCCAGAACGGCGGCTGGCCGCTGCGCGATTTATAGGCCTGCGACAACGCGATCGCGGGAATGCCGAGCACGGCGCCTTCCATCGCGCCGGCGACGGTGCCGGAATAGATAACGTCCTCGCCGACATTGCGGCCGCGATTGACGCCGGACAGCACGAGATCGATCTGCTTGCCGTCAAGCACATGGCGCGCGCCCATGATGACGCAGTCGGTCGGCGTGCCGCGCACCGCGAAACGGCGTTCGGCGACTTCGCGCAGCCGCAGCGGATCGTTCAGCGACAGCGAATGCGCCACGCCGGACTGATCGTGCTCCGGCGCCACCACCCAGACGTCATCCGACAGCGTGCGCGCGATGTCGGCGCAGACGTCGAGCCCCTGCGAGTGGATGCCGTCGTCGTTAGTGACTAAAATTCGCAAGGCTATTTCTCGATCGCTTTCATCCCGCCCATATAGGGTTGCAGCACATCCGGCACCGCGATCGATCCGTCAGCCTGCTGATAGGTCTCCATCACCGCGATCAATGCGCGGCCGACGGCGACGCCGGAACCGTTGAGCGTATGCACGTGGCGGACGTTGCGGCCCTCTTTGCTGCGGTAGCGCGCGTTCATGCGCCGCGCCTGGAACTCGCCGCAGGTCGAACACGACGAAATCTCGCGATACATATTCTGCCCGGGCAGCCATACTTCGATGTCGTAAGTCTTTTGTGACGCGAAGCCCATGTCGCCGGTGCACAACGTCATCACCCGATAATGCAGATCGAGCCGGCGCAGAATTTCTTCGGCGCAGGACAGCATGCGCTCGTGCTCGTCCTTGGATTGCTCCGGCGTGGTGATGGAGACAAGTTCCACCTTGGTGAACTGATGCTGCCGGATCATGCCGCGGGTATCTTTACCCGCGGCGCCGGCCTCGGCGCGGAAGCACGGCGTGCAGGCGGTCAGCCGCATCGGCAATTGCGCTTCGTCGACGATGGATTCGCGCACGAGATTGGTCAGCGGTACTTCGGCGGTGGGGATGAGCCAATAGCTTTCTGAGATTTTATATCGCCTCGTTCCGCCGCGAATTGTCACCGAATGCCGGCCGCGATTTTTAGCATCTTCAAACCTTTTGTTCGTTTCGGGATTCTCAAATATCGGTTGGCCGATACCGTTTGTTGCGGTCGTCCATTCGTCCGGCTCTTCTTCGAAGATAACGGCGGTCGCTTCAAACTGGTCTTCTCGAAACTTTGGCAGCTGCGCCGTGCCAAACATTATGTCATCGCGAACCAGCAGCGGCGGCGAAACTTCGGTGTAACTATGCGGCTCGCTGGTGTGCACATCGAGCATGAATTGCCCGAGCGCGCGTTCGAGGCGCGCCAGACCTTTCTTCAACACGACAAAGCGTGCGCCGGAAAGCTTTGCGGCAAGCTCGAAATCCATCTGGCCGAGCGCTTCGCCGAGATCGAAATGTTGCTTCGGCGCGAACGCGTAGTCGCGCCGCGCGCCGAAGCGATGATGCTCGACGTTGTCGTCGGCGCTCTTGCCGTCGGGCACGTCCGGAGCCGGCATTGGCGTGTTGGGAATCTGCGCCAGCGCATCATCAAGCGCCTTAGACGCAGACTTCTCCGCCACTTCCATCTCCGGAATTGTTTCCTTCAATTCCGCGACTTCGGCCATCAGGCTCTTGGCCTTGGCTTCATCCTTGTTCTTCTTGGCCTCGCCGATTTCCTTCGACGCCGCATTGCGGCGCGCCTGCGCCGCTTCGAGCTTCTGGATCGCCGAGCGGCGCTCTTCGTCGAGCGCGATCAGCCGCGTCGCTTCGCCCTGCAGCCCGCGCCGCGCCAGTCCGGCGTCGAATGCGTCGGGATTTTCGCGAATGAAGCGGATGTCGTGCATTGTGTAATGCTCAAGACGTGGATGGCCGGGACAAGCCCGGCCATGACGAATCAAATGCGTTAGGCCGTTAGTATAGACTCTCTAGGCTTGTTCACTCCGCCGCCTTCGCCGCGGCGGCGGCGCGTTCGGCGGCTGCGCGCTTTTCGACCATGCGCACCGACCAGACCGAGCCCTCGTAGAGGGCGAGCAGCGGCAGCGCAAGCGACATCTGGCTGAGCACGTCCGGCGGCGTGAGCACGGCGGCGATGACGAAGGCGATGACGATAAAGTAGCGGCGCTTGGCCCTGAGCTGGTCGGAGGTGATGATGCCGACGCGGCCGAGCAGCGTCAGGATCACCGGCAGCTGAAAGGCGACGCCGAAGGCGAGCATCAGCTTCATCATCAGCGACAGATAATCCTCGACCTTGGGTAACAGCTCGATCGTCGCTTCGCCGGGAACGCCGGTCTGCTGCATGGAGAGCGAAAACCGCGCCACCATCGGCCAGACCACGAAATAGACGACGCACGCGCCCAGCACGAAAAAAATCGGCGTGGCAATCAGATAAGGCAGGAATGCCTGCCGCTCGTTGCGGTAGAGCCCCGGCGCGACAAACATGTAGATCTGCGTCGCGATCACCGGAAAGGCGATGAAGCAGCCGCCGAATGCGGCAAGCTTAAGCTGCACGACGAAATATTCGAGCAGGCCGGTGTAGATGAACTTGGCGTTCCCCGCGCCGGCCACCCAGAGATAGGGCCAGGTCAACACGTTGTAGATTTGCCGCGCGAAGAAGAAGCAGACCACCATGGCCAGCACGAAGGCCGCGGCCGCCTTGATCAGCCGCGAGCGCAGCTCGATCAAATGGTCCATCAAGGGCGCCTTGGTGGCCTCGATCTCCTTCTCTTCGTCTTCGCGACTGATTTGAGCCATCAGTGTCGCTCGGTGCTCGGCGGCTCGGCGGCAACCGTAACAGGCTCCGGTGTCGGCGCCGTGGCTGCCGGCGCCGCTGCGTCAGACAGCGGCAATTCCGGCTCGGCGCTTGTGTCTGGTAACGCGGGCGGAGGAAGAGCGTCCGGCTTTAGTTCGAGGGCAGCCTCCACCGCCGGCGCTGGCTCGGCCAGCTTCGTTTCGGCGGGCGGACTGAGCGACTTCTCGACATCCTTGCCCACCGTCTCAAGATCGGTCCGTACGTCCTTCAACGGGTCGTAGTTTTTGATGTCGCTCGCCATGTCGTCGACCTGCTTTTTCAGGTCGGCCATGTCGGCCTCGCGTAGCGCCTCGTGAAATTGATTTTGGAAGTCCGCGGCCATGCTGCGGATTTTGCGCGTGTACTGGCCCAACGTGCGCATGACGGTGGGCAGCTCTTTCGGTCCGATCACAATCAGCGCGACGACGCCGATCAGCAGAAATTCGGTCCAGCTGATGTCGAACATAGAAAACTCTCCGCCACGGCATCCCTCTCGGCCGCAGCCGCCGCTTTAGCCTGCGAAATCAAGGAAGCATTGGCGGTCGCGGCCCGCGCGACAACAGCGGCCCGCGCTAAACCTTGCTCTCGGACTCGGCGCGCTGCTTGATGTCGGCCGGCGCCTGATGGTCGATGGTCCGCAGCGGCGCGTCGGATTTGGGGGCGTCAGCCGTATCGTCGTCGGCCATGCCCTTCTTGAAGGCTTTGATGCCTTTGGCGACGTCGCCCATCATGTCCGAAATCTTGCCGCGGCCGCCGAAGACCAGCAGCAGGACGGCGCCGACGACCAACCAGTGCCAGATGCTCAAAGAACCCATAAAATCCTCCGTCCGCCATACGCTTACAATGGCGCGCGCCTGCGGCAAGATGCCGATTTTAGCCGAAACTAGGCGTCGGGACCGGCAAAAACAAGCGCAACGGAGATGCCGTCACGCCGCAGGGTGAATGCCCATCCGCGCCATCTAGCGCAGCACCATGGCGGAAGATCGATAATCGGGCCGCTTTATTCCTCGCCGCGCTCGGTCCGCGGGGCAAGCCCGAGGTCGAGATCCTCCGGTCCGAGCGGCTCTTCGTCCTCACGCAGCGCCGGATCGTCGGAAGGAACCGGCACGGAAAAGTCGGCCGGCAGCGCGGCGTCGATCAACCCCGCGCCCTTGAGCTCGTCGAGGCCGGGCAGATCGTTGAGCGCATCAAGCCCGAAATGCGACAGGAAGGCTTCGCTGGTTCCGTAGGTCACCGGGCGACCGGGCGCCTTGCGCCGGCCGCGCAGCCGCACCCAGCCGGTTTCGAGCAGCACGTCGAGCGTGCCCTTCGAAGTGGAGACGCCGCGGATTTCCTCGACCTCGGCGCGCGTCACCGGCTGATGATAGGCGACGATGGCGAGCGTCTCGATGGCGGCGCGCGACAGTTTCCGCGTGACCACGGATTCATGCGTCAACAGCCAAGCCAGATCGTCGGCGGTGCGCAGCGTCCACTTGCCGCCGACGCGAACCAGATTGACGCCGCGCGGCGCGTATTCGGACTGCAATTGCGCGAGCAGCGCGCGCACGTCGGTGCCGGCAGGCAGCCGCGCCGCCAAAGCCTTCTCGTCAAGCGGCGCCTCGGCGGCAAACAGCAGCGCTTCAAGGATGCGCAATTCCTCAGCGCGTTCCCCGGCACTCTCCTGCTGTTCGTCGTCCTTGTCGCCGACAATCACACGCATTTCCGCGACCTTCCCCATTGGTTCGTATCCCCTCTTACCCATTCCCCGAGTCGGCTGCCATTGCTCCGGCAGCCTTGTCTTCGTTTGGATTTCCATTTTGCGGGCTCTGCCGCTTGCGCAGATAAAGCGGCGCGAACGAGCCCTGCTGATGCACTTCGATGTGGCCTTCGCGCACCAATTCGAGCATCGCGGCAAAGCTCGACGCCAGCACCGTCGTCCGGTGCGACGGGTCGACCAGATAGTCGATGAGATATTGATCGAGCGGGCTCCAGTCCAACGATTGGCCGACCAGCCGTTCGAGCGCTTCGCGCGCCTCGGCGAGCGACCACACCGTGCGCTTGGGCATGCGCACGAAGGACCTTGCCTGGGTCTGCCGCCGCCCGGCATAGGCCGACAGCAGGTCGTAGAGCGTCGCCGACCATTCCGGCCGCTTGATCTCGGCGATCGGCTCCGGCTGGCCGCGCTGGAAAACGTCGCGGCCGAGTTGGGGCCGATTGATCATCTGCTCGGCAAATTTCCGGATCGCCTCGAGGCGACGCAGCCGCTGCGCCAGCGCGTTCGCCATATCCTCGGCGCTGACGCCTTCGGCCGGATGCGCTTCCGGCAGCAGCAGACGCGATTTGAGGTAAGCGAGCCAGGCCGCCATCACCAGGTAATCGGCGGCAAGCTCCAGCCGCATTTTGCGCGCCGCTTCGATGAAGGCGAGGTACTGATCGGCAAGCGCAAGAATGGAGATTTTGGCGAGGTCGACCTTTTGCTGGCGCGCCAGCGTCAACAAGAGATCGAGCGGGCCTTCAAAGCCCTCGACGTCGACCACCAGCGCCGGTTCGTCGGTCGCGCGTTCGGAAAGCTCGGCCTCGAACTGATCTTCGTTCACATTTTGAGGCGTCATGCGGAACCCGCTGCAGGCTTGGCGCCCGCCATCAGCTTGAAGAATTCGGCGCGCCGCGCGGCCACGTCGAATGGCGTCGGCGGCTTTCGCAGTGCCAGCGCGGCAGTGGCCCGGCGCGCGGCATCGCCCGCGAGCTGGGGCGCCGCCCCGGCAACCGCAACCATCTCATCCATCTTGCCGTTGCAATGCAGGATCATATCGCAACCCGCTGCGATCGCTGCCTTTGTGCGCTCGCTCAGCGAACCGGACAGCGCGCCCATCGAAACGTCATCGCTCATCAAGAGCCCCGAAAACCCAATCGAATCACGAATCACGTGTTGCACTATAGTGACCGAAGTGGTGGCCGGCGCGACCGGGTCGATAGCGCTAAACACAACATGTGCGGTCATCCCCAGCGGCAGGCCTGCGAGCGGCCGGAAAGCGGCGAAATCGGTCAGTTCGAGCGTGGCGCGGTCGGTGGCGACCACCGGGAGCTTTTCGTGGCTGTCCGCTGTGGCGCGACCATGGCCGGGTATGTGCTTAAGCACCGGCAGGACACCGCCCTCCATCAGGCCCGCCGCAAACGCCCCTGCAATGGCAGCGACCTTCTCCGCCGTCGCGCCATAGGCGCGATCGCCGATGATGGGATCGGCTCCTGGAACCGGCACGTCGGCAATCGGCGCACAGTCGACATCGATGCCCAGCGCGGCGATATCGGCCGCGATCAACCGCGCGCCCAATCGCGCCGCGGCAAGACCGGTCTCGCGGTGTCGGTCGTAAAGCGCACCATAGGCGGCGCCCGGCGGATAGCTCGGCCAATGTGGCGGGCCAAGCCGCTGCACCCGCCCGCCTTCCTGGTCGACCAGCACGGGCGCCTGACGACCCACAAGGCTGCGAAAATCGTCGATCAGCCGACGTAGTGATTGGGGATCCGCGACATTGCGCTTGAAGACGATGAGACCCCACGGCTCGGCCTCTTTGAGGAATTGCCGCTCCTCCCCCGTCAACGCAGGTCCCGCCACACCGGTAATCAAGGCGCGCATCAGAGATGATCCGTGGCGCCAAGCGGGTCAGATCGCCGCGATTGCGCTGCCCGCCGCTTAGCTTGCGGTGCGCGTGAGGGTCAAGCGTTAAGACCCTGAAATCCCCGCCTTAATCCCGTTGCACAATGCAGCTGCCGCCGGCCGCCTTCAGGCTTGAACACATACTGGCCGCTTGGTCCGCCGAGGCGAAGGGGCCGACGAGCGCCCGGTAATAGACGCCCTTGGCGCCGAGATCGGCTCGCCGGATGATCGGCTCCCGGCTGCCAAGCTGGCCGGGGTATTTGGCCCGGAGCGAACGGAACTCCGCCTGAGCCCCTGCCTCGCTGCGTTGCGACGTGACCTGAACCGCATAGCCGCCGCCTCCGGCTGGCGCCGGCTCGGTGCGCTCCGGTGAGTTGAGTTCGGGCCGCGCGAGCGCGGTGCGGGTACGCGCCGGGGCTGGCGCGGCGCCGTTCTGGTCGGGGGTGATGGATAGCGGGCCGCTACCGTCAACCCGCGGCGCGGCGGGCGCAGGCCTTGCCTGCTGGACCGCGGCGCGAGCTGGGGCTGTCCGTAGCGGTGGCGGCGGTGGCGCAGCAGTCGCCGGCGGAGGTACCGCCGAAGCATCGGCTGTCGTCGTCCCCATCTGATCGGTTCTGATGATGACGGTGTGAATCTTTCTTGGCGCCGGCGCGCCCGGGGCCGAAGCCGTGCCGCTCGTGGGAGCCGGCGCAGTGCTCGGGGCCGGCGGCCATATGGATGGCGCCGGCGACGCTGGCGCTGTGTCCGCTTGCACCGGAGGAGGTGCCGCCGCGGCGGGCTGCGGAAAGGCTGCCCCGACCGATCCCAAAGCGGCCCCTTGTGCGGAACTGGGAACGCCAGCCTGACCGGAATTTGGATCAGGGAAAATCGGAACGGTCGACACCACGCGCGGTGCCGTGTTCGGCGGCGCCGGCACGTCGACCGGCTGCTCCTCGCGCGAGACGAGCTTTTCGCCGGAAGTCGCACCGGCATCCGCCTGATCGGATGCATTCGACTTCGGCTTGTTCGGCACGATCTTGTTCGGCCCGTCTTCCGCCTTGATGATCGGCGGCAGCGAAGGCAGCATCGAACTGCCGAACATGGCGCGATAGGCGAAGGCGCCGGCGGTGCCGAGCACCGCTAGACCCAAAACGGCCGCGACAACAACGAGACCACTGCGCCGCCGGCTGGCGGGGGGCTCCTCCTCGTAGTCCTCAAGCGCGTAAGCCTGATCGGCTGCGTCTTCCTGTTCCGGGTCGTCATAGTCACGGTCGTCGAACGACTGCGATAGAAATCCGGGCGGCTGACGGCTCAAGGAGCGCGCCGGCTCCGGCTCGTCATGGAAACGAGGCCGCTCGGGCAAGCCACGATCGTGGACGCTATTATAACTGCGCGCCGGAGGTGAATATTGGGGCTCAGCCGGCGGCTCATAAGCATCGTTGTAGGACGGTGGTCCGGGACGAAAAGCCGGAAGCAAGTCCGCCTGCGGCGCCGGGGCATAGTCCTCGTCGACTCGCGCGTCGTAATCGTCCTCGGCCGGTTCGTTCTGTGCGGCATAGCGATCCTCAGCCGCCCAATCGAGGCCGCCGGCAGGCTGATCGAGTGCGGGGCCCCTAGGCGTATCGCGGCTATGGGCGCTTGCCGGCTCGGTCTGGCCGATCAGCCGTGCCAATTCGGCAAGCGGATCGTCCGGCTGAGCGCGCGCGGGCGCAACACCATCGCGACCACGGTAAGAGCGGAAATTGTTGTCGGCCATGGAATGCGCCCCTGATTCAGGCGTTACGCGATACTAAGCTTGTGTCGAAACTCTGTCCCGACCGCGCTCGCTTGTCTTCGGACATCACGTCGAAAGAGCGCAGAAATCACCGCATTTCGTCTGGCGCCGCGACCCCGAGCAAGTTGAGACCAGACCCGAGCACGGTGGCCACGCCTTGTACAAGTACAAGCCGGGCCTCGGTCTGTTGTCGATCATCTTGGATAATGAAGCGTAAATGAGGCGAGGCGTTGCCGAGCGTATAAAACGCATGAAACTCGGACGCTAAGTCGAACAGATAAAAGGCAATTCGATGCGGCTCGTGGGCCGCCGCGGCGGCCTCGACGATTTGCGGATAAAGTGCGATCCGCCGCATCAGCGCGAGTTCCGCCGGATCCGAGAGCAGTTCCAGATTGGCGATCTCAAGCAGCCCTAACCGGTCGGCCGGCAGGTCCGGGAACGCCGCGCGGGCATTGCGGAAGATCGACTGCGCGCGGGCGTGACCGTACTGAACGTAAAACACCGGATTATCGCGCGACTGCTCCAGGACCTTGGCGAGGTCGAATTCGAGTACGGCGTCGTTTTTGCGGAACAGCATCATGAAACGGACGGCGTCGCGGCCGACTTCATCCACGACCTCGCGCAAGGTGACGAACTCCCCTGCCCGCTTCGACATTTTGACCGGCTCGCCGGCGCGCATGAGCTTCACGAGCTGCACGACCTTGATGTCGAGCTCCGCCTTGCGGTCACTCAGCGCCGCGACCGCCGCCTGCAGCCGCTTGATATAGCCCGCGTGATCGGCGCCCCAGACATCGATCAGCGTGCGAAAACCGCGTTCAAGTTTGGTGCGATGGTAAGCGATGTCAGACGCAAAATAGGTGTAGGAGCCGTCCGATTTCTTCAGCGGCCGATCGATATCGTCGCCGAAGGCAGTCGACTTAAACAGCGTCTGCTCACGATCCTCCCAATCGTCGACGGGGGCGCCCTTGGGTGGGGGCAACCGCCCTTCATAGATCAAATGTTTGGCTTGCAGCTCGCGCAGCGTCGTCCCCAAAAAATCAGGCTGCCGTAGTTTTCCAGGAGGGGGGCGTTCATCAAATCCAAAGACGACGGGACCTGTTCCCAGCTTAGCAGCGGCATGACGCGTAAGGTACGTTCGAATGCCTCCAACCGGCCCTTCCATCAAGTCGTACGACTTCATTGCGCAATAGAAGGTTGGGCCACCCGCCTGCGGCGAAAACTGCAGGATTCCTTCGGACAAAGATTTTTCCGAGAAAAAAACATCAAATTGGATGTTGAGTGCGTCGAGGTCCTCAAGGATCTTCACAAGCATCTTCTCGACAACCGCCTGCCGAACGATCGGAAGCCATTCTAACTCAGGCTCGACCGACAGCTTGGCGCCAAATACCTGTTTCAAATGCCACCCGATAGGCTTGAGATAGTCGCCGGGATAAAGGCCTTCCGGAATTTCGCCGATGCTCTCGCCCAGTGCCTCGCGGTAACGCAGATAAGCCGAGCGCGCCAAAACGTCGACCTGGCCACCAGCGTCGTTGATGTAGTACTCCCGTGTCACCTTGAAGCCAGTGAAGGCAAGAAGACTGGCCAGCGCATCGCCGAACACGGCGCCGCGGCCGTGGCCGACATGCAACGGGCCGGTCGGATTGGCGGAAACATATTCGACGTTCACTGGCACGCTGCCACCGACGTCACTTCTGCCGTAGTCGGACCCAAGCCGCACGGCAGTGCGCAACGCGTCGATCCAGACACCCGACTTGAGCGTGAGATTGATAAAGGCGGGGCTCCCAATTTCTGGCTTGCCCACGATGAGATCGTCGGCACGAAGCTTCACCGCGATTTCCTCGGCAAGCTCGCGCGACTTCTTACCGGCGTCCTTAGCCAGCACCATTCCCGCGTTCGTGGCAGCGTCACCGTGGCTTGGATCGCGCGGTGGCTCGACAGTCACGCGCGATACATCGAGGCCGGCCGGCAACGCGCCGGCACGAACCAGTTCATCGATCGCGCCGCGGACGCGCGCGAGAAGCTCGGCGAAGATGTTTTTTGTAACCATGAGCGCGCCGCGCGCCTAACGCAATTCGGGGGTCGAGTCAAAGAGCCGGCTATGCTCGGCAAGCGCGTAGCGGTCGGTCATGCCGGCAATGAAATCGGCGATGCTTCGCGCCCGCGCGGCGTCATCGAGGCCGGTGAGCCCTTGTTGCCACTCCCCCGGCAAGTCGCCGAGATGCGCGCTGTAACGGGCGAACAGGTCCCGCACTACGCCGGCCGCCTCGTCCATCACGCGCATGACGCGCGGATGGTGATACATATGCGGCTTGAGGAAGGCTTTGATGGCGCGATCCGCCTCCCCCACATCCGCTGAGAAGCCGGCAACCGGCGCGGCGGCGTTGCGTACGTCATCCGCCGAGTGCGGGCCGAGCCTTGCAAGCCGCTGGCCGGTCTCGGTAACGACGTCATCGATGAGAAAGCCGATCAGTTGCCGAATCAGCTCGTGGACAAGGCGATGCTCGTCAAGATCCGGATGGGACCCGCGGATGTCGCCGATGATCCGGCCGGGCAGCGGCACATCGGCAATGTCGTCGATCCGAAACAGCGCGGCGCGCAAGCCGTCGTCGACGTCATGAGCGTCATAGGCGATGTCGTCGGCGAAGGCGGCGATCTGCGCCTCAATTCCAGCGAAGCTCCATAATTGCAGGTCCTGCAGCTTGTCGTAGTGAAGGATCGTCGCCGGGACCCCATGGTCGCGATAGCGGCCGAGCGGCGCGCCGCTGCGATCGGTGAGCGGGCCGTTGTGCTTGACCAGGCCCTCCAACGTCTCCCAAGTCAGGTTCAGTCCATCAAAATTGGGATAGCGGCGCTCCAGCGCGGTGACGATGCGCAGGGTCTGGGCGTTGTGATCAAAACCGCCGAACGCGGCGAGGCAGGCATCGAGCGCGCGCTCGCCGGCGTGACCGAACGGCGGATGGCCGAGATCGTGGGCCAGCGCCAGCGCCTCGGCGAGGTCTTCATCAAGATGGAGCCGGCGGGCGAGCGCGCGCGCCACTTGCGTTACTTCGAGCGTATGCGTCAGCCGCGTGCGGTAATGGTCGCCCTCGTCGAAGACGAAGACTTGGGTCTTGTGCTTGAGGCGGCGGAACGCCGTCGAGTGGATGATGCGGTCGCAATCCCGGCGAAAGGCGCTACGGCTCTGGCTCTCCGGCTCGGCATGGAGCCGGCCGCGGGTGTGGCCCGGATCGCACGCATAGCGCGCGCGCGTCGACGCAGCTTCCATGGCTTCAATCTCAATGGGCTTAAACCAGGCCCGGCCGGCAATTGACGTTAAGTCTTGGCGCACTTAACTATCCCGTTGAGATCGTTGCAATCGGCGCAGGCGAAATCGGAGCCAAAATGGCTGACAACGTGATCGTGACCGAACGGGCGGCGAAAAAGATCGGCGAAATTCTTCGGCGCGAGCCGGCCGGGACCATGCTGCGCGTCTCCGTCGAAGGCGGCGGCTGTTCCGGCTTCCAATACAAGTTCGATACCGAGAAAAGCCGGGCCGACGACGATATCGTCATCGAAAAGGCCGGCGCTACGGTGTTGATCGATCCGGTGTCGCTCAATTACATGGCCGGCTCGGAGATCGATTTCGTCGACGATCTGATCGGCTCGTCATTCAAGGTCAACAATCCGAAGGCGACCGCGTCCTGCGGCTGCGGCACCAGTTTCGCGCTCTAACGCTTTAGACCTGCCTTGCGCATCGCCACTTGGAACGTCAATTCGATCAAGCAGCGGCTTGATTCTGCACGCACTTGGCTTGCCGAGCGCAAGCCCGACATCGTCTGCCTGCAAGAGACCAAATGCGTCGACGATGCCTTTCCCAGGATGGAATTCGAAAGTCTCGGTTACAACGTCGCCGTTCACGGGCAAAAGACGTTCAATGGCGTCGCGCTGTTGTCGAAATTTCCGTTCGATGAAGTCGCCAGCGGCCTGCCCGGCGACGCGCAAGACGATCACGCCCGCTTCATTGAAGGCGTGGTGTCGACGGCGAATGGCGCGCTGCGAATTGCCAGCATCTATCTGCCCAACGGCAATCCGCCGGACACCGAAAAATACACCTACAAGATCGGCTGGATGAAGCGGCTGGCCGCTTATGCGCGTGAGCGCCTATTGCTGGAAGAGCCGCTGATCATGGCCGGCGACTACAACGTCATCCCGACCGCGGCGGATGCGAAAAATCCGCAAGCCTGGACCGGCGACGCGCTGTTTCTGCCGAAGACGCGCGATGAATACCGCGCTCTGGTCAATCTCGGCCTGACCGACGCCATCCGCGCCACCAGCGACGATGCCGGGCTTTATACCTTCTGGGATTACCAGGCCGGCGCCTGGCAGAAGAACAACGGCATCCGCATCGATCATCTGCTGCTGTCGCCGGCCGCGGCCGACAAGCTCAGCGACGCCGGCATCGACCGCCACGTGCGGACCTGGGAAAAGCCGTCAGATCATGTGCCGGTGTGGATCGATCTGGATATCGCGGCAAAATAGCGTTGGCTAATCCCGCCGGCCCTTCAGCCAGTCTTCCAGATACACCAGCGCCAGAGCGCGATCGTCGTCACTGGCGTGCTGGAAGTCGCTATCGTAGAGCGGCTTGACCCAACTTTCGTCGTTGCCGGCGCAATCCTTGCCGAGCGTGAGCCACATCAGACCGCGCGCGGCCTGTTTCGGCACCGCCTGGCCGCGGAACAGCATGTCGCCGAGCGCGATTTCGGCGCGGCAATGGCCCTTGGTCGCGGCAAGGAGGAACCAGCGCGCCGCCTGATGCGGATCGCTCGGCGTGCCGCTGAGGTAAAGCCGGCCGAGCTCATATTGCGCCTCGGCGTCGCCGAAATAGCTGGCGGCGTAGTCGAACATTTCGCGCGCCCGATCCGAATTGGCGGCAATCTGCGAATTCGGGATGCCGGTCAGGTAGTAATGGCCAAGCGCGACGAACGCATTGGCGACGAAACGCGCTTGCGGCGTGCCCGGCGTTTCGTCCGGATGCGCATTGGCGATCTCGCTGAAATAATTGAAGGCGCGCAGATCGTCGCGCGGCACGCCATCGCCGTCGGCATACATGCGGCCGAGCTTCCATTGCGCCACCGGTTCGCCCTGCTCGGCCGCATATTGCAGCGCGGTCAAAGCGGTCGATTTGGCGCCGACTTCCGGCGCGTGCGCGGTGGCCCGCAAACTGTCGCTCGGCGACAGCGACGCAGTCGCCGGCGTCGTTGTGCCATCGAAGGCCAGGGCCGACTCCGGCGCCAAGCCGCCATTGCCCCACAGCGCCAGCGCAAGACCGCCTGCGCCAACAAGGCTCACAATCGTTCCACGGGCGGTGATGCGTGCGCTAGATATCCGCATAGCACGCCTTCTCAGCCGCCGCGCCCGGATGGGTGACGGCGCCGTCGCGGGCCGGTCCCACCTGCTGGGTGTATTTCCACAAATAGCCGGAGGTGTATTCGCTTGCGCGCGGCTTCCATTCCTTCCGCCGCCGCTCAAGCTCCTCCTGGCTCAACTCGACGTCCAGCGTTCCCTTGTCGCCGTCGAGCTTGACGATATCGCCGTCGCGGATCAGCGCGATCGGGCCGCCGACCGCCGCCTCCGGACCGATATGGCCGACGCAGAAGCCGCGCGTGGCGCCAGAGAAGCGGCCATCAGTGATCAACGCGACCTTGCTGCCCATGCCCTGGCCGTAGAGCGCCGCGGTGGTCGACAGCATCTCCCGCATGCCGGGACCGCCCCTCGGACCTTCGTAGCGGATCACCAGCACGTCGCCTTCCTTGTACTTCTTGTTCTTGACCGCCTCGAAGCAAGCTTCCTCGCCATCGAAGCAGCGTGCCGGACCGGAGAACTGCAGGCGTTCCAGTCCCGCGATTTTCACGATGGCACCCTCGGGTGCCAGATTACCTTTGAGGCCAACAACGCCGCCGGTCGCCAGGATTGGCTTGTCGGCCGGGTAGATGACGGCCTGATCGTTGTTCCACTTCACCGATTTCAGATTCTCGGCAATGGTTCGTCCGGTGACGGTGAGGCAGTCGCCATGGAGGTAACCATGGTCGAGTAGTGTCTTCATCAGCAGCGGAACGCCGCCAGCTTCGAACATGTCTTTGGCGACATAGCGGCCGCCTGGTTTCAAATCCGCGATATAAGGTGTCTTTTTCAGGACTTGGGCGACGTCGAACAGATCGAATTTCACACCGCATTCGTTGGCGATGGCCGGTAGATGCAGCGCGGCATTGGTCGAACCGCCGGTGGCGGCAACAACCGCCGCCGCGTTCTCCAGCGCCTTGCGGGTGACGATGTCGCGCGGGCGGATATTCTTGGTGATGAGCTCGACGATCATCTCGCCGGCCAGCACGCAGAACTTGTCGCGAATCTCGTACGGCGCCGGCGCGCCGGCCGAATAGGGCAGCGCAAGACCGATCGCTTCGGAGATCGTCGCCATGGTATTGGCGGTAAATTGCGCGCCGCAGGCGCCGGCCGACGGACAGGCGTTCTGTTCCAGCGTCTCGAGATCGGCATCGTTCATCGCGCCGACCGAATGCTTGCCGACCGCCTCGTAAACGTCTTGGATGGTCACCGGCTGGCCTTTGAACGTGCCGGGCAGGATCGAGCCGCCATAGATATAGATCGACGGCACATTGAGCCGGCACATCGCCATCATCATGCCGGGTTGCGACTTGTCGCAGCCGGCAACCCCGATCAGGGCGTCATAAGAATGCCCGCGCACCGTCAATTCCACCGAGTTGGCGATGACTTCCCGCGACGGCAGGGACGATTTCATCCCTTCGTGGCCCATGGCGATGCCGTCGGTCACGGTGATGGTGCAGAACTCGCGCGCCGTGGCGCCGGCGGCGGCGACGCCGAGCTTGACCGCCTGGGCCTGCCGCATCAGCGCAATATTGCAGGGCGCCGCTTCGTTCCAGCAGGTGGCAACGCCGACAAATGGCTGGTGGATTTGCTCGCGTGTCAGCCCCATCGCGTAATAGAAGGCGCGGTGCGGCGCGCGGTCCGGACCCTCGGTCGCGTGGCGGCTCGGCAGTCGTTGTTTCAGGTCGGTCTTGGCGTCCATACTTCAGCGGGCTGTACTCGAGCCCCTTCGCCCCTTTCCTCCGGCCCTAACGAAGAAAGGCCGGAAGCACGCAACGACCCAAATTCCACGATGGACCGGTCGTCGGTCATCGATGTCGAGAAATCCTATGGCCAAAAAGCGGCGCCGGGCGTGTGTGCAGTGCAGTATTGCGAAATGTTCCCCCGCTGTTGCAGCGGGGCCACAGATTCGCGCTTGCCGGCGGTATGCCGTTAGCCTCCAGTTTACCAAACAGCGGCTGGGCTGCGGAAGATAGAGCGTGCCCAAACGCCTGACCAAACGCTTCTTTAGCCGCAGCGTCCATGAGGTGGCGCCTGATCTGATCGGCGCGACGATCCTTGTTAACGGCGTGGGCGGCCGGCTGGTTGAGGTGGAGGCCTATCACCATACCGAGCCGGCGGCGCACAGCTTTCGCGGCCCAACCGAGCGCAATGAGGTCATGTTTGGGCCGCCCGGGTATGTCTATGTCTACCGATCCTACGGCATTCACTGGTGCCTGAACTTCGTCTGCGAGCCCAAAGGCTCGGCCAGCGCCGTCTTGATCCGCGCCATCGAGCCGACGGCCGGCCTCGCCACCATGCGCCGGCGGCGGGGCGTGGCCGACGAGCGGCTCCTATGCTCAGGCCCCGGTCGGCTATGCGAGGCGCTTGCCATTACCGGGGCTCACAACGGCTTGGCGCTCGACCAGCCGCCATTCGAGCTTTTCCCTCGCCAGGGCGAGGTGGAGATCGTGGCCGGACCGCGCATCGGCATCACCAAGGCGGCGGAGCTGCCATGGCGCTATGGGGAGAAGGGTTCGCGGTTTCTCAGTAAGCCGTTTAAGCGCTGACCCTGAAGGCCGGGTCGAAGCCCAAGTCCAGGCGAGCCTTGTCGATTGTCACCGCGCCATCATCCTCGGCGATGTTGTAGACACCCGGCGCGCCGCGCGTGACTGCAAGCAACGCCGCCTGCGCCGCGGCATCGACGTGCAGCGGCGCCCGAGCGTTCGGGGTATTCCAAGTACCGGGCCCGTAAAGCCGTCCATAACGCAGCACCACGCCGGCGATACCTGGCGTATTGAGCGTGGCATCTTCGAGTGTGAGCACGCCGCGGACGGTCAGCGCATTGAGATCATCACCCTCGGCGGCGGCAAGCGGATCGTTCTCGGCGTTCGGCTCGGCGCCGTCGGCGTAGATGAAGGCGATGCTTTGTGCGATCAGCCTGCGGGCACCTGCGGCCTGCCGCCGCCGCGACAAGATTTGCGGTGCCCTCGATGCGCAGTTTGGCGTTGCGGCGCAGCGCCTCCCCGCGGCGTTCAGGATCGAACACTTGCGGCAGATCGGTCAACTGATGGATGACGACGTCGGGACGTACCCGCACCGCGGCGTCGCGCAACGCGGTGCGATCGAAAACATCGATCACGATCGCGTCGGCACCCTGTTTCCTCAGTGCTTCGGCTTTTTCGGTCGACCGCGTCGTGCCGGTCACCTGATGCCCGGCGGCGACAAGAAGCGGCGTCAATCGACGTCCGATGACCCCGCTCGCACCGGCAAGAAAGATTCTCACGGCAATCGCCTCACGCCACGCCCAACATCAGGCTGCGCCCGATATCAGGCAGCTCCCTTCAGCCGGTCCAGCGCCTCGGTGATCTTCGCCTTGCGCGCTTGGGCTTCCTCGCGCTTTTCTTTTTCTTCCTCGACCACCTCTTCCGGCGCGCGGGCGACGAAATTAGCATTGCCGAGCTTGGCGTCGACGCGAGCGATATCGGCATCGGCCTTGGCCATTTCCTTGGCGAGCCGGGCCCGCTCGGCGGCAAGATCGATAACGCCTTTGAGCGGCAGCGCCGCGACCTCGCCGCGCACCACGAGCTGTACGGCACCTTGCGGCGGTGCGGCGGCGAAAGAAATGTCGGCCACACGGGCGAGCCGCTGCACAAACCCTTCCCAGTGCCGCGCCCGCGCGATCGTCTCCGGGGAAGCGCCAGCCATGACCACCGGAAGCATGGTTGCGGCGGGAATGTTCATCTCGGCGCGCACGGAGCGGATGGCGGTGATCAGATCAACCACCCAGCCGATCTCGGCCTCGGCCGCCGCATCATCAAAACCGTCGTGCTGCGGCCACGCGTCCAGCGCCAGCAAGTGGTCGCGCTTGACGCCCTGCTCGGCGGTGACGCGCCACAGCTCTTCGGTGATGAACGGCATGAACGGGTGAAGCAGTCTCAGGATTTCATCGAGCGCCCAAGCCGCCGCCGCGCGTGTTTCGCTCTTGGCATCGCCGTCCGGGCCGGTGAGTACCGGCTTGATCAGTTCGAGATACCAGTCGCAATAGACGTTCCAGACGAAGCGATAGACCGCGCCCGCCGCATCGTTGAATTTGTAGGCTTGGATCGCCGCCGTCACTTCACGTTCGGCTTTTGCGGTCTCGTGGACGATCCAGCGATTGAGCGTTTCCTTGGCCCGCCGCGGAGTGAAATCGGGACTGCGCGCGCAGCCGTTGATCTCGGCAAAGCGGGCGGCGTTCCACAGCTTAGTCGCGAAATTGCGATAGCCCTCGACGCGCTGCTCGGAAAGCTTGATGTCGCGGCCTTGAGCCGCCATCGCCGCCAACGTAAATCGCAGCGCATCCGCGCCGTATTTCTCGATCAATTCCAAGGGATCGATGACGTTGCCCTTCGACTTCGACATTTTGGCGCCAGTGGCGTCGCGCACCAGCGCGTGGATGTAGACGTCGCGAAACGGCACCACTTTTTCCAGCGGAGCGCCGGGCCGCTCCTTTTGCATGAAGTGCAGACCCATCATCATCATGCGCGCGACCCAGAAGAAGATGATGTCGAAGCCGGTGACGAGCGTGTTGGTCGGATAGTATCGCTTCAGTTCCGGCGTCTGGTCGGGCCAACCCAATGTTGAGAACGGCCACAGCGCCGAAGAGAACCAGGTGTCGAGCACATCCTCGTCGCGCTTGATGTAGTCGTGCGCGAAGCGGGCACGGCGCTCGGGATCGGCGGCGATATCGTGGCCCTCCTCGACCGTGATCTCCTCGATCTCGGTGTAGTGGGCGAGCGCGTCGGCGACCGCATCGTCCTCGGTCTCGGCAACGAAGATTTTGCCGTCCGGACCGTACCAGGCCGGGATCTGATGCCCCCACCAGATCTGTCGCGACACGCACCACGGTTGGATATTTTCCATCCAGTTGAAGAAGGTCGCTTCCCACTGCCCGGGCACGAACACGGTTTTGCGCTCGCGCACCGCCGCGATTGCGTCCTGCGCCAATGTCTTGGCGTCGACGTACCATTGATCGGTGAGAAACGGCTCGAGCACCGCACCGGAGCGGTCGCCATGCGGCACGACATGCGTCGTCGGCTCGATCTTTTCGATCAGGCCAACGGCCTCCAGCCGCTCGACGATCTTCTTGCGCACCACGAAGCGATCGAAGCCGCTCTCGGCCAGTGTCTGGTCGAGCTCTGCCGACGGCGGCACGTCCTTCAGAAACGCGGCGTTGTCCTTCAGGTCGAGGTGGGCATCGGCGTCGAAAATATTGATCAGCGGCAGATCGTGCCGCTTGCCGACCTCGAAGTCGTTGAAATCGTGCGCCGGCGTGATCTTGACTGCGCCGGAGCCTTTTTCCGGATCGGCATAGTCGTCGCCGATGATCGGAATGCGCCGGCCAACCAGCGGCAGGATCGCATGTTTGCCGATCAGATGCTTGAGCCGCTCATTGTCCGGATGCACCGCAACCGCGACGTCGCCGAGCATGGTCTCCGGCCGCGTCGTCGCCACCACAATGTATTCGCCGGGATGGTGCTCGATCGGGTATTTGATGTGCCAGAGATGGCCTTTGGTCTCGACCTGCTGCACTTCGAGATCGGATATCGCAGTCTTCAGCTTCGGATCCCAATTGACCAGCCGCTTGTCCTTGTAAACGAGGCCTTCGCAGTAGAGCGTGACGAAGACCTTCATCACCGCGCGTGACAGGCCCTCGTCCATGGTGAAGCGCTCGCGGGACCAATCGCACGAGGCACCAAGCCGCTTGAGCTGGCTGATGATGATGCCGCCGGATTCCGCCTTCCACTCCCACACGCGCTTGATGAAGGCCTCGCGACCCATCGCGCGGCTATTCGGCTCCTGCCGCTCCATGAGCTGACGATCGACCACGGCCTGGGTGGCAATGCCGGCGTGGTCGGTGCCCGGTTGCCACAACACGTCCTTACCGCGCATGCGTTCGAAGCGCGCCAGGATATCTTGCAGCGTGTTGTTGAGCGCGTGGCCCATATGCAGCGAGCCGGTGACGTTGGGCGGCGGAATGACGATGCAATAGGGCTCGGCCGCCGCGCGTTCCGGGCGGCCGGCGCGAAAAGCGCCGGCCTTCTCCCAGGCTTCGTAAATGCGCGGTTCGACCGCGCTGGGCTGGTATCTGTTTTCGATCATTTCGTTTTCGCCATTCGGCGGGGTAGAAAGCCCGGCCTGCCCGACCTGTCAACGTCACACCCTCCGCAATTGGACGTGCCAGCCTCGATCACATCCGCCGCATCGCTGCCGCGCCAAACGCCAAGCCGCGCGATCATGCTGCTCGCGGTCGCGGGCTTCGCCAGCCAGGCGCAAGTGCGGGTGACGGATTCGCTATTGCCGCAGATCGCCGGTGACTTCCACACCACGGTCGGCGCCGCCGCCATGGTGGTGACCTCCTATGCCATCGCCCACGGCTCGATCCAGCTCGTCATCGGTCCGTTCGGGGACCGCCTCGGCAAATACCGCGCGGTCGCGGTGATGTGCGCGATCGGGACGGTGCTGGTGGCGCTGTGCGGCATGGCAAGCTCGCTGCCGCAGCTCGCTTTGACGCGGCTCGCGACCGGAGCCGCCGCCGGCTGGATCATCCCAATTTCGATGGCCTATGTCGGTGACGTGACGCCCTACGAGCAGCGCCAGACCATCCTGGGACGCTACCTGACCGGACAGATCCTCGGCCAGCTGTTCGGCCAGGCCGCCGGCGGCGTGCTCGGCGATCTCGTCGGCTGGCGCAACGTATTCTTCGTCCTCTCCGGCATCTTCGCGGTGGCGACCGCCGGGCTCCTCTATGAGCTCATCACCAATCCGTTGACCCGCGCCCAGAGCCATCCGCACGAAACCACGCGCGGCTTCGTCGCCGATTATGCCGCGGTGCTGACGACGCCGTTTGCCCGCATCGTCATCCTGGCCGCCT
Source organism: uncultured Alphaproteobacteria bacterium (assembly GCA_963731805.1). GTDB lineage: Bacteria > Pseudomonadota > Alphaproteobacteria > Rhizobiales > Xanthobacteraceae > BOG-931. The sequence continues at coordinate 75,440 of CAVSWY010000008.1, read as the reverse complement.
TCATCGAGAACGCGCTGCTGTGGGGCGCCTTCACCTATATCGGCGCCTATCTGCATGCGCATTTCGGTGTCAGCTTCACGCTGATCGGCCTGAGCGTCGGCTGCTTCGGTGTCGGCGGGCTAATCTACGCGGCCCTGGTCAAAACGTTCGTGTACCGGCTCGGTCAGGCCCGCCTCGCGGTCACCGGCGGCTTCTCCATCGCGGCGGGCTACGTCGTGCTTTCGACAGCGCCGGACTGGTGGCTGGCGCCCGTCGCCACGATCCTGATCGGGCTCGGCTTCTACATGCTGCACAACACCTTGCAGACTAACGCCACGCAAATGACGCCGCAGGCCCGCGGCACCGCCGTGGCGTTATTCTCCTCGGCGATCTTTGTCGGTCAGACCGCCGGCGTCGCCATCGGAGCGCTGATCATCGATCGGCTTGGCGCAACACCGCTCTTTCTCGGCGCCGCGGCCGCACTGCCCATGCTGGCGATCTGGTTTGCAGGGCAGCTCAATCGGCACCGGCGCCCTTAAGCCCGGCCGGAGCCAATTTCCAGGGCACCGATCAATTTTTAGACACAGTGCCGTGCAAATATCGCCGTCATCTCGGCAGGAGGCGAACATGCGGCACTTTTCCGTATGGGTCGTTGAGTTCTTCAAGCTCCTTGGCGGAAGGCGGCTTCATCCTCTGCGAACGCCGTGTCCGATCTGCGGACAAATGGTTCGCCTCCATGTCGACAAAGCCGGGCGCCGGCACGTCTTTCGGCACGCTCGTGCCCTCTACGAAGGGTCGCGCTACCGCGTCCACTATGCCGCGAAGATCCGGTGCCTCGGTTCGGGCGTACCGGCAAAATTCGATCCCCATCCGAACGAAAGTCATCGCTTCAAGCTGCCGAATTCCCTGCTTGAGGATTAGCGCTCCCCTACGGTCGGCGAGTTGCGTCTCAATCCAGCACGAATCTTGCCGACTATCATCACGATGATCCGCCCGGGCCGACAGATGTGGACTTTGTCCTGCGCTTTCGGCAATCGCGGATGACATCGTGCGAATCCGCGATTAACAGCATCCAATGCCATCGCGCTCATTCCGCATCGGCCGGTCGGCGACCGAACTCGGACTATTCGCCACAAGGCCCATCAGGCGGGCCGACTACATTGCGACCTATCGCGGCCGGCGATTATCGAACAAGGAAGCGGAACGACTGGACGGACGCGGGGCGAAATATTTGTTCGAGCTCAACGGCCGCTGGACCATCGACGGTTCGCCGCGATGGAATCGGGCGCGATATATCAATCATTCTTGCCGGCCGAACGCGAAGCCCATCGGGCGCAAGGGCCGCCTCGTATTCATAGCCTTACGCCGTATCGAACCGGGTGAGGAAATCACCTTCGACTATGGGCGGGAATATTATCGGTTCTTTGTCGAAAATGGCGGCTGCCGTTGTTCGCCGTGCCGCACCAAGGCAGCCAAGCGCCGACGAAAAAGCGCGGCGCGCAAAACCCGATGATCTCATCGACGACAACGATCGGGTCGCGGTCGTGTCCGTTATTTTCGCAGTGTAAGGACAGGGCAGCAGTGTTGCGTCTCAACCCCACTGCCCCTTTGCAAAGGCGTCAGGTCAAACCTTGACCAGCGGCACCTTCGGCACCGTACCGCGGCGCGGCGGCTCGCCGCCGCCCGGACCGCCGGAGCCCGGCGGCTTCTTCCGCGGCGAGGAGCTTCGCTTGGCCTTGGCGCGGCGCGGCACCGGCAGCTTTTCCGGCCGCGGCTTTACCGGACCGTCCGGATATTCAAAGTTGAGCTTGCTGTTGCCGGCCTCATCGGTGACGACAACGACGCGGACGTGACCGCCGGACTTGAGCCGGCCAAACAGCACTTCGTCAGCCAGCGCCTTCTTGATGTGCTCCTGGATCACCCGCGCCATCGGCCGCGCGCCCATCAGCTCGTCATAGCCGTTGGCGATCAGCCATTGCGTGGCTTCGTCGCTGAGCTCGATGGTCACGTCGCGGTCGGCGAGCTGCGCCTCGAGTTGCAGCACGAATTTCTCGACCACCATGGCGATGATTTCGGGCGACAGATGCGCGAACGTAATGATGGCATCGAGCCGGTTGCGGAATTCCGGCGCGAACAGTCTTGTGATCGCCTCCATGTCGTCGCCCTCGCGCTTCGATCGCGTGAAGCCGAAAGCGGCCTTCGCCATGTCGGCAGCGCCCGCGTTAGTGGTCATGATCAGGATAACGTTGCGGAAGTCGACCTGCTTGCCGTTATGGTCGGTGAGCTTACCGTGATCCATGATCTGCAAGAGCACGTTGAACAGATCGGGATGCGCCTTCTCGATCTCGTCGAGCAGGAGCACGCAGTGCGGATGCTGGTCGACACCGTCGGTCAGGAGTCCGCCCTGGTCGAAGCCGACATAGCCGGGCGGCGCGCCGATCAGCCGTGAGATGGTGTGGCGCTCCATATATTCCGACATGTCGAAGCGAATGAGTTCGACGCCGAGCGTGGCGGCAAGCTGCTTTGCAACTTCAGTCTTGCCGACGCCGGTCGGGCCGGAGAACAGATAGCAGCCGATCGGCTTTTCCGGCTCGCGCAGGCCGGCGCGGGCAAGCTTGATCGAGGCCGACAAGGCTTCGATCGCCTTGTCCTGGCCGTACACCACGCGCTTGAGGGTCTCCTGCAGGTTTTGCAGCACCTCGGCGTCGTCCTTCGACACCGATTTCGGCGGAATGCGGGCCATGGTGGCGATCGTGGTTTCGATCTCCTTGAGCCCGATGGTGCGCTTGCGCTTGCCTTCCGGCAGCAGCATTTGCGCCGCGCCGGACTCATCGATCACGTCGATCGCCTTGTCCGGCAGTTTGCGGTCGTGAATGTAGCGCGACGACAGTTCCACCGCCGCCTTGATGGCGTCGTTGGTATATTTGAGCTTGTGGTAATCCTCGAAATAAGGCTTCAGCCCTTTGAGGATCTCGATGGCGTCCGGGATGGTCGGCTCATTGACGTCGATCTTCTGGAACCGCCGCACCAGCGCCCGGTCCTTCTCGAAATACTGCCGGTACTCCTTGTAGGTGGTCGAGCCGACGCAGCGCACCGAACCAGAAGCCAAGGCCGGCTTGAGCAGGTTCGACGCGTCCATGGCGCCGCCGGAGGTCGCGCCGGCGCCGATCACGGTGTGAATCTCGTCGATGAACAGTATCGCCCCGGGATAAGCCTCGAGTTCCTTGATGACCTGCTTGAGCCGTTCCTCGAAGTCGCCGCGATAGCGGGTGCCGGCGAGAAGCGTGCCCATATCGAGCGCGAACACCGTAGCGTTCCGCAGCACGTCGGGCACTTCGCCGTGGACGATGCGGCGTGCCAAACCTTCGGCGATCGCGGTCTTGCCGACACCAGCCTCGCCGACGAACAGCGGATTGTTCTTCTGGCGGCGGCACAGCACCTGGATGGTGCGGTTGATCTCGGACTCGCGGCCGATCAGGGGGTCGATCTTGCCCTCGCGCGCCTTCTTGTTGAGGTTGACGCAATAGGCCTCAAGCGCGTCGCCTTTCTTCTTCTGCTCGTCGCCGGATTTGGCGTCGTTCTCCTCGTCGGAGCCGCGCACCGGGCGCGCTTCCGACATGCCCGGCCGCTTGGCGATACCGTGGCTGATGTAATTGACCGCGTCGTAGCGGGTCATGTCCTGCTCTTGCAGGAAATAGGCGGCGTGGCTCTCGCGCTCGGCGAAAATCGCCACCAGCACGTTGGCGCCGGTCACCTCTTCGCGGCCGGAAGACTGCACGTGGATGACAGCGCGCTGAATGACACGCTGGAAGCCAGCCGTGGGCTTGCTGTCCTCCGCCCCGTCGGTGACAAGATTATCCAGTTCGGATTCGAGATAGGCGATGAGACTGCGGCGCAGCTTCTCCAGATCCACGTTGCATGCCCGCATCACCGCCGCGGCATCCTGGTCCTCGATCAACGCCAGGAGAAGATGCTCCAGGGTGGCGTATTCGTGGTGGCGCTCATTGGCGAGAGCCAGCGCCCGGTGAAGCGACTGTTCAAGGCTGCGCGAGAACGTGGGCATTTCAACTTCTCATCGTTTGTATTGGAAGCTTCCCCCCGGAATCACTTCTTTTCCATGATGCACTGCAAAGGATGCTGATGTTTGCGGGCAAAGTCCATAACCTGCGTCACTTTTGTCTCAGCAACCTCATAGGTAAAGATACCGCATTCGCCGATGCCGTGCTGATGCACATGCATCATGATCCGGTGCGCGGCCTCGTGATCCTTGTTGAAGAACCGCTCCAGGACGTGGACCACGAATTCCATCGGCGTGTAGTCGTCATTGAGCAGAAGAACCCGATAAAGATTCGGCCGCTTGGTCTGCGGCTTGGTCTTGGTGATAACCGCCGTGCCAGGACCGCCATCGCCCTTGCGCTTGCGATCGTCGTCGGCCAAGCGGACCGGCCGTACAGTGAGATTAACGTCAAGCAGCGGCATTGGTTCGTTCGTCTTCCGGACCTTCGTTCGCGCGGGCGGCCTTCGGCGCTCCCGATCAGCCATGATAAAGCTAATGCGCTTTCCGTGCCAAATCGATAGCGGCGCCATGCATAAATTCGGCCGCGAGACCGCGGGTTCTGTCATATTCAGACGGTTTTGCGGGCGTGTCCAAATTCGGTCAGATATGCCGCGCGACGGCCTACACAAGCCATTCCCCGGCAAAAGGGCGTGGAGGCGGACGAATCGCGACGACGCCAGTGCTGCCGGCTTGATGGCGATCCGGCGCACTGCCACGCAGTGACTAATTGGTTCCGACGGCCGACTCGGCTATTGATCGCGCAAAATGTACCAGCAAGCGTGACAGGAGGTGACTATGGTCGACCTCACCCGCCGGGCGAGACTTGTACGCGAGATGGAAGCGGAGTTCGTTCCGGATTACGATGCGCAGAGCATGCCATCTGCCGACAAGCGTGCGGCCTACGCGCTCGAGCACATCGCCTTTCGCGTCAGCCGTATCGAGCAGACGCTCGCCCGCATCGCCGACGCGATCGAGTCGGCGCTGCCCCCTGAAGCCTGACCCCGCGCCATCGGCGCGGTCGTCACTTCATCGAGGCTTTGGCCAGCGCACCCTCGAACGGTTTGTAGGCTTCCTTGGCAAGATCGGCATAGAGTTCGCCGAGCTTGGTCGCTTCGGCAACGAAATCCTCATAGGACGATTTCAGATAGTTGCTTTGCACTTCCATCGCCTTCTCCAGAGTCTTGGAGCCCATCAGGCGCTCCCAGGCGGCGGCGGAATCCTCGATCGACTTCTTCGAGTAGTCGGTGAGTTCGACGGCGATGGCTTGGGCGCTTTTCGACCACATGCCGAACGATGACATCATCGTCTCCACGCTGTCCTTGCCGAATTTCTGCATCTCTTCATTGGTCATGATGGCTCCTCGGGCGACCGGCTCTGTTTACCATGGTTAAGGCCGCTCGGACCCGTGCCTTGAAAAGGCCGTTTGCGGGATTGATGATATTATAGTGCAGTGCACAAAAAGCTGCAACAGGTGTCGGGAAATGCACAAAATTGCGGCGCTGCGGGGACTTAACCCTTTCGCAACGGCGTTCGCCTAACGTGCTTGACCGTGTTGTAAGGGTAACGATCGCGTTGGGGAATGCCTCTCGCGTCGGCGTAAGCGGCCTTAAAACCGGCTGCTATTTGGCGCGAGAAGCACACGCCCACGGGTGCAAAAAGGGGCGGCCTTTCGGGGGCCAGGCGCGTTCAGGGACGGGGTACGCAATGGCATGGGTGAATGCCGGAGCCCATAACGGGCTTCGCGGTGGTCTTTTGAGCTTGGCTGCGGTCGTCGCGGCGCTCACCATCAACAGCGATGCCGCTGTCGCGCACCGTCATCGTGGCATTTCGATCCACCATCATCATGCCCGCGCCGAGGGCTACGATCCTCCGTTCGCGTCTATCGTAGTCGATGGCAATAGCGGCGCGGTGCTGCAATCGTCCAATCCGGACGCCCCGCGCCATCCAGCCTCGCTGACCAAGGTGATGACGCTCTATCTGTTGTTCGAGCGTCTCGACGCCGGCAGGCTCAAGCTCGATACCGCGATGCCCGTTTCCGAACATGCCTCCGAGCAGGACCCGACCAAGCTCGGACTGAAGCCCGGACAAAGCATCACCGTCGAGGATGCCATCAAGGGCATTGTCACCCGGTCCGCCAATGATGCGGCGGTCGTCATTGCCGAGTATCTCGGCGGTAGCGAGCAAGCCTTCGCCAAGATGATGACGCAGAAGGCTCGCGCGCTGGGCATGGCCCACACGAATTATGTCAACGCATCGGGCTTGCCGGACGACGATCAAATCACCACCGCGCGCGATCAGGCGTTGCTCGGCCGCGCGATCCAGGACGGCTTCCCGCGTTACTACAAATACTTTTCGACCCAGGCCTTCGTTTTCCGCGGCGAAACCATCCGCGGACACGACCACCTGTTGAGCGAGGTCGAGGGCGTCGACGGCATCAAGACCGGATTTACGCGCGCCTCCGGCTTCAATCTGCTCACCTCGCTGCATCGCGACGGACGCTATCTGGTCGCCGTGGTCATGGGCGGCCCGAGCGCGTCTGAACGCGACGCGCGCATGCGCGAGCTGATCGCCGATCACGTCAAGGAAGCCGCGCTGCATCGCACCGCCCCGATGATCGCCGACGCGACCATCCATCACAACGAGCCGATCGCCTTCGCCAATTCTCCTCTGTCATCGACCAAGCTCACATCGACATCTTTTGCCTCCCGCGCCGATCCGACACCGACGGCAAGCGTGAACACCCCGGCCGCCGGCTCCAATGCACCGATCAAACCGGTCTTGGTGCGAACGATCGCTTACCGAACGGTGCCGGTGCAGACCGCGTCGCTGGCGCCGATGCCGATGCTGGTCCCGGTCGTGCCGCCGGCGCTGCAGCCCGAAGCGCCGCAACCGAGCGTCCGTGCGCAAGCTCCCGCCGCCGTCACTGAGCAGCAGCCGGCCGTAGTCGCCTCGGCAGCACCGACGATTGATCTCAAGGCCGCCACGCCGGCGCCGCAAGCCGCGCCACCCGCCGCGCCGGTCAAACCGACGCCGACCGCGGCCGCCGTACAACTATCTTCTGAAGTTCCCGCCAAAGTCGAACAGGCGCCGCTTGAAGTGGACCGCGCCGAGATTGCCGACGCGGAACCCGCCAAGCTCGACTCCGCCATACCGTCCGGGTTTATTCACGCGCACGGCGGCTGGCTGATCCAAATCGGCGCCTTCGACGATGAGAATGACGCCAAGCAGCACTTAAGCGCGGCCCAGATCAAGTTGCACGCCGCGCTCGCCGCTAAGGACCCGTTCACCGAGCGGGTTCAGAAGGGCGACAAGGCCCTCTACCGCGCCCGCTTCGCCGGCTTCGACAAGCAGGCCTCCGCAGAAGCCGTCTGCCGCGAGCTCAAGCGCAGCGACATCCAGTGCATGGCGTTGAAGGACTGATTTTTTCGAGCCGGGTCGCCGCGGAAAGGTGGCGTCAACCTTTCCCCATCATGCTCCAAGTCCCCGGCAAACGGGGCGCGTGCGGGTTGTCAGCCGGAGCTGGAAGGCCACGCGAGGATTGGTGTGGAGTACCTCAGCGATGGCGGCGAAAAAGAACGTCCTTGGCCTCATTGACGCGGGCCGCAAGATACGTCGTCCCCCCTTGGTCGGGATGCAGTTTCTTCATGAGGGAGCGGTGGGCGCGACTGATATCCTGCGCACTCGCCCCGGGTTGAATGCCAAGGATCTGATAGGCTTCCTCTTCAGTCATTTTGCCGCTGGAGGACGGCCGCGGGCCGCCGCTCGCACTCGCATCGCCCTGCGCGTGCTCACGCCAGCCGGGCGCCCGGCGGTCAAGATAAGCTGCAAGTAGATCGCGGCTGTCGGCGTCGATCTCGCCCAGCAGGTTGATCAGCGCTGTTCGATCGAGCCTGTCGAGCGTCGTGCCGGCGAGCCGACCTTTAAGAATACGGCCGTGCATGGCGCCGCTGTCGTGGTCGAGCTCCATTTCGAGATAGTCGGTACGCACGCGCGAGGCCTGGCCGGCGCTCTTTTGCGTGCGGGCGCCGAACGTCGCCGGCCACAGCGACACGTAGCCGAGGAGCCCGAGGCCGAACAGGCCGACTGTCACGGCGATGCCGATTTCGCCGCGCAGCAGAAGAAACCCGGCGAAGATCAGCGCCCCGGCACCGCCGATGGCGCGCAGCACCCGCGCCGCCTGTTTGGGATCGGCCTTGGAAAAGGAGTTGACCGCCCACAGACCGAGGACCAGCACGACAACGCCAAGCAGAATCTCGGGCATGTGGCTTGCGGCCCGGCTATTTCAGCTGCTCGAGCAGCATGACCGCGCCGGCATTTTGCCGCGCTTTTAGCGCCGTGAGCGCCTTCATGCCGCCGGCGGCATAGGCGGCCGCGGCGCGCAGCAGCTCGGCGAGTTCATGCGCGGCACCCGGAGCAAAGCGGCAGAACGCGCCGCCGGTCAGCCGGGCAATTTCGCGGAATGCCTGCTCGCAAACCGGATCGTAGCCCTCCTGGAACATGAATGCTTTGACGTTGCGCAGGCCGAGTTCGCCGGCGGCCGCGCATAAAGCGTCAAGCGATTCCTCCATGGCATCACCGATGAAGACCACCACCGCGACCCTGTGGGCATCGTTTTCCCGCCGCGCGTGGGCGAGCACTTTGGCGATCTGAGTCTGGCCGCCGCGGCAATCGATGCGTTCCATCAGCGCGCCCAGCCGCCCGGCCGCGGCGACCCAAGGCGAGGCGCGGCATTCGTCAAGGCCGCGATAATAGACGAGCTGGATGTCGAGCCCGCCGGCCGCAGCCGCTTCGCGAAACATATCGGCCTGCAACCGGCAGGCGCTGTCCCAGGTCGGCTGCCGGCTCATGGTGGCATCGAGCGCGAAAATGAGCCGGCCGCGCTGACCGGACTCGACCGCCGGGCCGAGCGCTTTGACGCGTTGCAGGAATTGATCGATCTCCGCGCGCCCGGATGCTGCCGGAGGCTCGCCCGGATTACACGTTGGCGCCGGCGCGCGGTCGGATCGGTCTTTGCTCATCCGGCGGATAAGGTGGCGCTCCCCGGCAACAGACGCAATGGCCGGTGGATCGGCTGGAACGGCCTCAGTCCGAGGTCTCGTTCTCGCCGAAAGCGATAATATACCCCTCCGGGTCCTCGATATAGAAATCGATGGTTCCCCACACCGTGGGAGCCAACGGCTTGAGAATCGTCGCGCCTTTTGCCGTGCACGCGTCATACAAAGCGCGCACGCCGGTGACGCCGGCATAGACATCCAAATGCTCGTGTTGCCGCCGATGCTCGCGATCCTCGGCTGTTTTCGGCGCGCACTTTAAATGAACCGCGAACCCGTCACGTTCGCCGATGGCGTAAAAGCCGCCCCAAACCGGGCCGAACGAGAAGCCGAGAATGTCACGATAGAACGCGATCGCGCTTTCCAGGTCATCGACCAATAATTGCGGGGCGAAAGATGTGATGCGCGGCGTGGGCAGGGACATGACGCGTGCCTCCCTCGACGGCCCGCTTTTAATCGGCCAACAGATCGTGGGTCTCCAGCGGCTTGCCCGCGGCGGCAAGCCATTCGGCGCGCGCCGCGGCGCGGCGCTTGCCGCGTTCATCGATCGGCAGCCGCAACGCGTCGATCAATATTTTCACCTCGTCGCGGGCGGTGACGTGCGAGGTCGACGGCCGAGCGCCGAGGGTATCTTCGTTCAGATCGTCGAGCGCCGTCAGCCCGCGGGGAAAAAACTCCCGGTAAACGACACGTTCGGCAAAGCCATCGATGGCGCGGAAGCCAAGCTGCCGGGCCAGGCCCTCGACCCCCTCCCCGACCAGCCGCCGGTTGCGCGAACCGAGCGTTGAGAGCCGGTTGCGCACCACGATCCAGTCGGTAAGACCGCCGTCGACGAGGCGGCGCTGCCGCCGCGCCTCGCGTACCATCTCGGCATAATGGCTGACGCCCGCCACTTCGAACGTGCTCTGGTCGATGGTGCCGAGCACGTCGAAATCGACAAAGCTATCGTTCAACGGGGTGATCAGCGTATCCGCCATCGAGTGCGCGAGCCGCATCAAGTAGGAATCATTGCCGGGCGTATCGATGACGACGAAATCATGGGTCTGCTCGACCGCGCTGACGGCTTCGGCAAAGGCTGCGAATTCCTGGGCTTCGATTTCATCGAGCCGCACACCGAAGCCGCGGGCCACGCAATAATGCGCCGGTACGTCGAGCTTGAGGCTTGCGCGCTGCGCCCAATCGCGGCGGTTTTCGATGTAATGAGTGAAGCTTTTCTGCCTCGAATTGAGATCTATGGTGGCGACGCGCTGGCCGGCCTGCAACAGCGCGACGGCGACATGCATGGCCGTCGTCGATTTGCCGGAGCCGCCTTTTTCATTGCCAAGGACGATGACATGCACCGAAGACGGCCTGCCGACATCAGCCTGCATCAACATGACGGACGCGACCCTCGGGTTACTCACACTTCTCCGGGTTGCAACGCGTGCGGTCAAGATACAGCATCGGGCCTGCGAAGTTAATCATTAACCGCGCGTACGCCGCCGAAAACGCAACGGTGTGCCCGCGCTGCAACGGATCAAGATGAAATCCGGACAATCCAACCGTCACCTGCGCGTCATCCGTACTTTGCCGAACCTGCGCCGCGCGATTGAAGACTTGCGCGCGCGGCACCGCACAATCGCGCTGGTGCCGACTATGGGCGCACTGCATGCCGGCCATTTTTCACTGGTGAAGATAGCGCAAGCCCGCGCCGACCGGGCCATCGTCTCCATCTTCGTCAACCCGACGCAGTTTGCGCCGAACGAAGATCTAAGCACCTATCCGCGCACCTGGTCCGCCGATCTTGCCGTGCTTTCAGAGCTGAAGGCCAATGTCGTATGGGCACCGTCGGCCGGGACCATGTATCCGGACGGCTTTGCCACCCGCATCGTGCCTGAAGGCCCGGCTACCGTCGGTCTCGAAGACGCCTTCCGCCCGCATTTCTTTGCCGGCGTCGCGACCGTGGTCGCCAAGCTTTTGATCCAATGTGAGCCGGACATCGCGCTGTTCGGCCAGAAAGATTACCAGCAGCTCAAGGTCGTCACCCGCCTCGCGCGCGATCTGGGGCTCAAGACCAAGATCGTCGGTGCACCGGTCGTGCGCGAGAAGGATGGCCTCGCGCTGTCCTCGCGCAACCGCTATTTGTCGGCCGACGAGCGTGCCGCGGCACCGGCGCTTTATCGCGTTCTCAAGGAGTGCGCCGACCGGATCAACGCCGGCGGCCCGGTCGCTGCCGTCCTCGACGACGGCCGCGCAGCGATTGCGAAGGCCGGCTTTAAGCTCGACTACCTCGAAGCGCGCAACGCCGACACGCTCGCGCCGCCAGCCACAGCGGCAGTCGAGCCGATCCGGCTTCTGGTAGCGGCGCGGATCGGGACGACCCGGTTGATCGACAATGTCCCGGTGTAGCAAATGATAAGCTCCGCCGCCTTTACCCGCTCTTCATCGGGTCCTTCACATCCGGGAAAGTCTGGAACTCGGTGGCCCAGAGCTGTCCGTCGACCTTCTCAACCTTGCGGATATAGATGTTGCTGACGATGTCGCGGGTGGCCGGGTCGATCGAGATCGGCCCGCGCGGGCTTTCCCAAGCCATGCCTTTCATGGCGGCGACCAATTTGTCGCCGTCGGCATCGCCGCCGGTCTTTTTCAGCGCCTCGTAGACCATATGCAGCCCGTCATAGGCGCCGAGCGATGCAAAATCCGGGCGTTCGCCGACCGTCTTCTGAAAATCGGCGACATAGGTCTTGTTCGGCGCCGAATTATGCGCCGCCGAATACGGCCCGGCGGTGATCAGCCCGATCATCTGATCGCCGGCATTGTTGAGGCTGTCGTCGTCGCAGAGGTCGCCCGGACCGATGACTTTGATGCCCGATTGGCCGAGGCCCTTCTCCTGGAACTGCTTGGTGAAGACCGGCGCCAGCGGGCCGGGGAAATAGATGAAAGCGGTGTCCGGCTTGAGATCGGCGATCCGTTGCAGCGATGGCGCGAAGTCCGGGCTGGCCAGCGGGATGCGGATCGAATCCAGGATCGTGCCGCCGACCTGGCCGAAGCGGGTCTTAAAAGCCGTCTCGGCCTCCGTCCCGGGCGCCCAGTCGTTGACCAAAGTGACGACGCGCTTCGAGCCGTTCTTGATCGCCCACTCGGCGAGCGTCCAGGCCTGAGGCGCGATGATGAAGCCGGCGCGCACGAAATACGGCGACTTGGTCGTCGTGATCGAAGCGCCGGAGCTCATGCAGAAGGTCGCCTTCTTGGCCTCGGTCACGAGTTGGGCGATCGACAAGGTGCAGGGCGTGATGCCGGCGCCGACGATGTCGACCTTGTCGTTGACGATCATCTCCTGAACCAGCCGGCGCGCGTTGTCGGCCACGCCGGCATCGTCGCGAATGATGAGCTCAATCTTGCGGCCGGCAACAGTGTCGCCGTGCTGCTGCATATAGACCTTCAGCGCGCCGGTGAGCTCACGACCGACGGCGGTAAACCCGGCGCCCGTCAGCGGCAGACTGCAGCCGATTTTCAGCGGCATATTCGCGGCAATCGCCGGGCGAGCCAATAGACCGCCTGCCGCGGTCGCGGCCATGCCCTTGAGCAGCGTTCTGCGCTTCATGATACTACCTCCCGTTTTCCGTTCGTCTTGTTGGCGCCGGCGAGAAATTAACGAGACTCACACCGCTTCGAGGTGTGGAATCTCCGGCCGCTCGCCTTGCGCCTTGCCGGTGATTGGCGGGCGCGGCAGGCGCGCCGTCCCGTTTTCCATGACGAAGGTGTGCTCGATCGAATACCACGGCGCCTTCACGTCGGCGGCGCGAGGACAGGGTTCGTCATGCTTGACGTAATTGCCGATCAGATGATGGGTGACGCCGAACTGCACGTCGGTCTCGATGTTCTTGTCCTCGGGATCGTAGATTTGCGAGATCAGCGTCTTGAAGCCCGGCTTGTAGATGAGAAAGTGCAAATGCGCCGGGCGCATATTGTGCCGGCCCGCCGCGCGTAACAGCTCCCCGACCGGTCCGTCGATCGGGATCGGGTAGCCGGCCGGCTTCACGCTGCGGAAATTGATGTGGCCGTCCTTGTCGGTCGTGAACTTGCCGCGCAGGTTCATATCGGCCTGCACCGGATCCTGGTTTTCATAAAAGCCTTCCGTCGAAGAATGCCACACGTCGACCTCGGCGCCGGTGATCGGCTTGCCCGCGGTGTCGCGGAACCAGGCATCGACGAACAGCACTGGCCCTGGGGTCGGCGAGCGGATGATGGTGTCGCCGTTCTTGGTCGGCGGCGAGTCCATGCGCCAGAACGGTCCGAGCAAATTGGCGTCGGTCTCGGTCTGGCCGCGATTGCCGTTATTGAGGAGGCAAATCAGGGTCGAAAAGCCCAGCGAGCCCGACATCAGCACCGCTTCGTTATGCGTCTCGGTGGTGCGCTTACCCAACGCGACGATGTAGGCGATGGCCGCCTGGAATTCTTCCTCTGTCAGCTTCACCTCGCGGGCGAATTCGTGCAGGTGACGGACGAGCGCCGCCACGATCTCGCGCAGCCGCGGGTTTTTGATGCGCTCATATTCCTTGAGCACCACCTTGGTGACGTCTTTCTCATTGCCAATGATCATTCTTATTGCTCCAAACCGTATCATCGCGGTCTGATCGGATTTTACGTGATCGCTTTGGCGAGCGCCATGGCGGACACGACGCCATGGGCGCTTAACCGGCTTACATCAGGCCGAGTTCACGCAACTCGCGGCGCAAAGTCTCCGGCATGGCGGCGGCGCCCTTCACTGCCTTATCGAGGTCGCGTGGGGCGTCCTTCGCCGCCAGGTAGCGCCAGCCCTGGAATGCCCGGTAAGGCCGCGGCTCAACCAAAATCACCTTGGGATCGAGCACGAGGCCGCAACGGCCGATGCCGTCCTTGTCGCGGAATGGCCGCACGTCGCGAATGCGCTGCCGGCACATGACCTCGCCGCGGATCACCCAATAGAGCGAGCCGCCGTCGGTGAGCCCGGCAGCGCGTTTGGGCACCATGCGGGTTCTGTGGATGTGCTCGGGCTTTTCGCCGGTTTTGCGCTTGGCTTTGAGCTTTTGCTTGATCCAATCCTCGAGATCGCGAACCGAGTCGCAGCCGACGCATAGCTTGATGAGGTGAAGCGGCATAATCCTACTTTATGTCTTCCTGGCTTTCGGAGAGCGGCTCTAACACCATGACCGGCGCGCTTTCCACAACTTGTCCGCCGCTACGCACAAGAACCTGCGTCACGGTGCCGGCGAACGGCGCACGCAGCGTGTGTTCCATCTTCATCGCTTCGATCACGGCAAGACGTTGACCGAAATCGACGCGGTCGCCGACTAGTGCGAGAAGCTCCAAAACCTTGCCGTGCATCGGCGCCTTGATGACACCGTCGCCCGTGCTCGCCGCCGTGCTTGGCGCGGCGAAATCCCGGATTCGAACGCGGGTTTGGCGGCCGCCGCGCACGACATAAGCATCTTGTCCCGTCACAAATACCTTGGCGTCAGTCGCCGGCGCCGTGCCGTCGATAGCGACGCGCGCGCCGTCCGCGGAGTAGGTGACCAAGGCATCGCCGTTCTCACCTTCGATCACAATCGGGATCGCGATCGACCGCACACCGCCGAGTTGAAAACCGTCGCGGCTGTCCCAGGGGGAGTCAGATGGCGCGGAGTTGTCGTCGCTCGCGGCTTCGAGCGCGGCCGCGGCGTCGAGGAGATGCGCAACGCCGAGTGCGGCGGCCGCATTATCGCGCGGTTGCGGCGCGGCGCCGAGCCGCGCCAGATTGCCGTCGATAAAGCCGGTATCGACCTTGCCGCGGCGGAATTCATCGGCGCGGCATAAATTGGCAAGGAAGGCCACATTGCTGCGCACCCCGGCGATAACCGTGCGGTCGAGCGCCTGTGCCAACCGGTCGAGCGCAGCCTGGCGCGTCGGCGCCTGCGCGATAAGCTTGGCAATCATCGGATCGTAATAGGGCGTGACTTGTCCGCCGGCTTCGATACCGGCGTCGACGCGGATGTCACTGGGTAGCTCCAGCGCCACGATCGTGCCGGTCGACGGCAAGAAGTCGTGCTCCGGGTCCTCGGCGTAGACGCGCGCTTCGACCGCGTGGCCGTCAGTGCGGACTTGGCCTTGCGTGAGCGGCAGCTTTTCGCCGGCGGCAACGCGCAATTGCCATTCGACCAGATCGAGGCCGGTGACCGCTTCGGTGACCGGGTGCTCAACCTGAAGCCGGGTATTCATTTCGATGAACCAGATGGCGTCGGCCCGTAATCCTTCGCTGCTGTCGGCGACAAATTCGACGGTGCCGGCGCCGCGGTAATCAACGGCCTTTGCCGCCGCGACCGCCGCCGCGCCAATCCGCGCGCGCAAATCCGCGGTCATGCCCGGCGCCGGCGCTTCCTCGATCACCTTCTGATGCCGGCGCTGCAGCGAACAGTCGCGCTCGCCGAGATGAATGACATTGCCATGCCGGTCGGCAAAGATCTGGACTTCAATGTGCCGTGGCGCGGCGATGAATTTTTCGATCAAGACCCGCCCCGAGCCGAAAGCCGACTGGCTTTCGCGGATCGCGCCTTCGAGCGCGGTCTCGAAATCGGCGTGCTTGTCGACCCGGCGCATACCGCGGCCGCCGCCGCCAGCGGCCGGCTTGATCAGCACCGGATACCCGATCTCGTAGGCCTTTTCCTTGAGGAATTTGGCATCCTGGCGTTCGCCGTGGAACCCCGGCACGACCGGCACGCCGGCCTTTTCCATGAGCGTCTTGGCGCGGTCCTTCAGTCCCATGGCACGGATGGCTGCCGCGGGCGGCCCGACGAAAATGATGCCGGCTTTTTCGCAAGCCTCGGCAAAGTCGGCGTTCTCGGACAAGAAGCCGTAGCCCGGATGGATGCATTCGGCGCGGGCATGCCGGGCGGTCGCGATCAGGCTTTCGATCGACAGATAGCTTTCCCACGGCTCGGCACCGCCAATGCAATAGGCCTCGTCGCAGATTTGCACATGCAGCGCGTCCGCGTCCACGGTGGAATAGACCGCGATCGTGCGCAAGCCGAGGCGCTTGGCGGTCCGTGCGATGCGGCAGGCGATTTCGCCGCGGTTGGCGATGAGAACGGAGCGGAACATGGCGGGCGCATCAGATCGCCTAATGCGGCCGCTTTCAACTCATTGCGCCGGCGAGGGTCCGGCGCTCGTCTGCGGCGCCTGAAATGAATTGAGTTGCACCGGACCCAACGGCGCGACACTCGCCGCTGCAGGAGCCGCGGCGGGCGGTGAGTTGGTCTGGCTCCGCGGCTGCCAGACTGGATCGGCTGCCGGCGGCGGCGGCGCGGCCGCGGACTGCGCAGGCGGGCTCGCTGGCGGCTTTCGCGCGCGCCGCGTCGACGACGCAGGCATTTCGTGAGGAGGTGCCTCGTGAGCCGCCGGCGCCTCGTGCGCTTTCGGTTCGCCGGCTGTCGCGGAGGCGATGGCTGCGGCGGCCGGCGGTCCCGACGGCTCGGGATTCATGATGCTGATAGCCGGGATAGACGCGGCGCTCGGAAAGTCGATATTGACCGATTTGTGCGGCGGCGTGGCACCCGACTGAGTGGCTGAGGTGGACGATGCGTCCGCGACCGGAACATCGGGCGCCTTCGCCCACACCGGCAAATAATGATCGAGATAGCGCTCCAGCGTTTGCCCGCTCAAATTCGCGCGCACTTGGCCCGGATTGTCCAAAAGCGCGAAGGCCTCGCAATGATCGCTGCTGCAGCGGTCGGCGACGGCGAGCGCATGGGCCACAAAGCCGAAGCGATCCGCCTCTAGCGAACGGCGCAGCGGCAGCAACATGCTGTTGATGCCGCTGCCTCCGCGCTTAGTATAGGCCACCATGTCGGCAAGCAGCGCAAAACGAGCCGCGACATAGGATGTGGCGCTGGCTACGGTCGCAGGCGCGGCAAACAATGCTTTCTCGCAGGCAGCCTCGACGTCGTCGCCGGCCAATCCATTCAAGCAAGCCAACGGGGAACCCGGGGCCAGACTTTCGGCATTGAGCGCGGCGGCGCGCGCCTCAAGAGCGCGACGCTCGGCGCTGCGGTCATGGAACGACGCGGCATCGAGGAAAGCCCAAGCCAGCGTCGCCCCGAGCACCGCGCCGAGGACAACGACGCCGACGCGCGCCAGCGTTCGCGTACGGGTCCAATCGAATGCCAGCGCGCAAATGAAAACAAGCAGCGCCGCGGATCCCGCCGCGACCCACAAGCGCAACGCCGAGCTTCCGATGTCGGGATCGACGCCGAACATCAACTCCCCCAAAACACGCTACTATGTCGGTTGCCGCGGCGAGACTATGGCGCAGCTGCGCGGTCGGCGCCAGCCAGCGCAACGAACCGGTCAATGCTCGAGTTCGAGCTGGCTTTCCTTAGCGACGCGCTCGAACGCCTCGCCGGGATTTTTGATCCGATATTGGTAATCGTCGCCGTCGGAGGGTAACAGGCGGACCACCTGGTAGCTGCCGCTCGCACCGGGCCGGCTGATCGGGCTCGACGTATAAGAGACCGTCTGGCCAACGCGATATTTGTGCGTCTTAAAGTTCGGAGCCAACGCCGTGACCTGCGCAACCGTCACGGTCGCCACCTCGATTGTTGCAGGCGCAACCCTTGGAGCGCTGAGCGTTTCCGGTTTACGTGCGGAGTGCCGTGCCGCAGAGGGCGTGCGGACGGCGGCAACAGCCCGCGACGGCGCCTTGCGCGCCGCTGGCTTCCGGCTCGTCTTAACACCCGCTTTAGCGGGCCGTTTCTTTTTCACTGAATGTTTGTTCATGGAACTAACTATAGCATCCAAATTGGTGATCGAGCAAAAAATATAGTGTCGAAAACGCGTGTTTGAACCGCCCCCAAACGCTTATGATTAAAGCCAAGAAAATCACATTATTTCAATAAGATATTAGATTTCCTTAGGCTGATCTAATAGCTGGTCAGATCAACTTTGGCGACGCCAGCGGCCTTTCTCGTCGGGCCGCCAATAAGTCACCTCTGCGCCGGCCGCTTTGGCCTCGCTCCAGCGCGCCCGCGCCGCTTCGAGAGCATCCGGATCGTCGCCGTTGAAAAGCAGCACGATGCGCTCATAACCCGCGGCATCTCCGGCCAAGCTTGCGCCGTCGACCAGAAAACGGACCGTCGCTCCATTGGGATTTTCGTCATTGACGGTGAGCACGATGGGATGTTCGGCAGCTTCGGCGTCGCGCCATGTCCCGTGCGGCAGAAAGGCATCGTCGCGCCAGGTCCACAAATGAGCGTCAAGTGCCTCGACGCGCTCATCGGAGGATGCCTGCACGACGACCCGCCAGCCGCGTTCAAGCGACTTCGCAAGCAACGCCGGCAGCACCTGCTCGGGTGTCTGACCTTTGAGATGGTAGAACAGAATCTCGGTCATTGGCCGCGCTACCGCTCGTAATGCTCTTCGACCAGCCGTTCGAGAAGCCGCACGCCCCAGCCGGACGCCCAGCTCTTATTGATATCGGTTTGCGGCGATCCCATCGCCGTACCGGCGATATCGAGATGCGCCCAGGGCGTCTTGTTGACGAAGCGCTGCAGCAATTGCGCCGCGGTGATCGCGCCGCCCCAGCGACCGCCGGTATTCTTCATGTCGGCAAATTTCGAATCGATCATCTTGTCGTATTCGGGCCCGAGCGGCATCCGCCATACCCGTTCGCCTACGGCCTCGCCGGCCTTGGTCAACCGCTCGGCGAGCTTATCGTCATTGCAGAACATGCCGGCATATTCCTGACCCAAGGCGACAATGATGGCGCCGGTCAGCGTCGCCAGATTGATCATGAATTTCGGCTTGAAGCGCTTGTTGACGTAATGCAGCACGTCGGCAAGGACGAGACGGCCTTCGGCATCGGTATTGATGATTTCGATGGTCTGTCCAGACATCGTCTTGACGATGTCGCCCGGCCGTTGCGCCTTGCCGTCGGGCATATTTTCGACCAACCCGATGGCGCCGACGGCGTTGATCTTAGCCTTGCGTGCCGCAAGTGCGTGCATCAGGCCGACGACGCAGGCGGCGCCAGCCATGTCGCCTTTCATATCTTCCATGCCTTGAGCTGGCTTGATCGAGATGCCGCCGGAATCGAAGCACACGCCCTTGCCGATGAAAGCAACCGGATCGACGCCGCGCTTACCACCGTTCCAGCGCATGACGACAAGTTTCGACTCGTGGGCCGAGCCCTGCCCCACGCCGAGCAGCGCACCCATGCCGAGTTTGCGCATGGCTGCGACGTCGAGCACTTCGACGCCAACCCCGAGCTTGGTCAGAGCCGAGGCACGGCGCGCGAACTCCCCCGGAAAAAGCACATTGCCCGGCTCATTGACGAGATCGCGGGCAAGTACGACTCCGTCGGCAATCGCCGCCTGCTGCGCCCAAGCCTTTTCCGCCGAAGCCGCATTGGCGCAGGCGACGTGGAGATCGACTTTATTTGGCCGCTCCTCGTCTTCCTTGCGCTTGGTCTTGTAGAGATCGAATGTGTAGGCGCGCAGTCGGGCTCCCAAAGCCAGATCGGCGACTTGATTGGCCTTGAGCGCGCCTGAGCCGAACTCGGCAAAGATAGTGGCGCTTGGGGCCGCAGTTGGCACCTTTCCCATGGCGATACCGCCGAGCTTGACGACATCGCGCGATTTCAATTCGCTTTCCTTGCCGATGCCGATGACCACCAGGCGCGGCACATTGAGCCCGGACGGGACGGCGATATCGAGGCTTGAGCCGTTTTTGCCGGTAAAGCGATCGGCGGCGGCGGCCCGGCGAATGAGATCCCCAAGCGGCGACAGCGCCCGTTGGGTTGCCGGGCCGAATTTCAGGGTTTCCTCGCAGAACACAACAAGAACACCGCTCGGATGGGCGAAAGAGGGGAAATCGAATTTGGGGGCCGCGGCCATGGAACGTCCTTTGGCTCGATCTTTGCGGCATCGGCAGCCGCGCCGGCGAATATAGCAGCCAAGTTATGAACCGGACCGGCCAGCCGTGCAAAGCGGCCTTTTGTGCCAAACCGGGCTCGTTTTGCCCTGCCTTTATCAAACGCGCGTATTAACGCTTTAGTGTGCATGTTCAATAGCTTTGCCTTGTGCATGTTCGACCACTTTGCCTTGGCGAAGCCACTTTGTGAAAGCATGAAATTACCCGCGTTGGGGAGAGCGGCTCTCGGGAGACGGTGTCGGGGATGCGACGCCGCTCGCGGGTTGGCCGTCACTGGGGAAGTTCAGTCCGATGGGGTCGATCGGCGGCTATATGTTTCGCGCCACGATGGGCGCGTTCCTGATCATCCTCGTCAGCCTGACCATCGTGATCTGGTTCACGCAGGCGATGCGCGACTTCGACCTGATCACCAGTCAGCGCCAAACCATGCTGGTCTTCGTCGGCATCACCGGCATGATCGTCCCGCTTCTGGTCATGATGCTGGCGCCGATCGCGCTGGTCATGGCGGCGGCGCACGTCCTCAACAAGCTTGCTACCGATTCTGAGATCATCGTGATGAATGCGGCCGGCGTGTCGCCGTGGCGGCTGTTGCGGCCGTTCCTTGCCGCGGCGCTGGTCGTTTCGCTCCTGGTCGCCGCAATTGCCGCCTATGTCTCGCCGCGCGCGTTGCGTGAATTGCGCGACTGGGGCGCGCAGGTGCGCGCCGACATCCTCACCAATATCGTACAGCCGGGCCGTTTCACGACGGTGGGTGGCAATCTGACTTTCCACATCGCCGACCGCCGGCCGAACGGTCTCCTGGTCGGCATCTTCGTCGACGACCGCCGCGACGCCAATGTGCACTCCACCTATCTCGCCGAGCAGGGCGAGATCATAAAGAACGATAAGGCGTCATTCCTGGTCCTGCAGGGCGGCAGCATTCAACGGCTCGAAGCCGGACAGCGCGACCCGCGCATCGTGACGTTCGACCGCTACCCGTTCGACTTGTCGCAATTCGCCGCCGCCACACAGAACGTCGTCTACACGGTGCGCGAAAAATACCTGTGGGAACTGTTGTGGCCGCGGGCCGACGATACGCTCTACGCATCGCAGCCCGACCAATATCGCTCGGAACTGCATGATCGACTGACCACTCCGCTCTATCCTTTCGCCTTCGTCATTCTTGCCTTCGCCTTCCTCGGGCCGCCGCAGACCACGCGGCAAAGCCGCACGCTGGCGCTGTTGGGGATGATCGGCGCCGTCTCGTTGCTGCGGCTCGTCGGCTTCGTCAGCGTGATCGTCGGCGTGCGCGTGCCGGCAGTGCTCGGCGTGCAATATATCGCGATATTCGGCGCGATCGCCGCTGGCTTATGGCAGATCTCGCGCGGCCAGGCCGTGGAGCCGGCCGCGGCAGTATCGAGACTCGCTACCGCGATCGGTGAACGCATTGCACGGGCGACAAGCTGATGAGGCAGCCCATGATCACCGGCACGCTGTCGCGCTATTTCGGAATGCGCTTTCTCACGTCAGTGGTCGGCTCGTTCATCGGCGTCGTGGCTCTGGCGGCGATGATGGACTACATCGAACTGATGCGTCGCGGCGCCGATTGGCCGAACGCCACGGCTTGGGTGCTCGCCAAGATTTCGATGTACCGCGTGCCGCAGCTGACCGAACGGATCATGCCGTTCTCGGTCCTGGTCGGCGCCATGTCGTGTTACCTGACGCTGTCGCGGCGGCTCGAACTCGTCGTGGCGCGCTCCGCCGGCATTTCCGCCTGGCAGTTCGTGGCACCCGCCATGATCGGCGCCTTCCTCTTCGGCACCGTCGCCACCACCGTCTACAATCCCGTTGCCGCGATGCTGCACGAGCGTTCGAAGCGTCTCGAAGCCGACATGTTGGGGGAAAACATGTCGGCGTTGCAGGAAAGCACCAGCGGATTCTGGGTCCGCCAGAAAAGCGCCGACGGCGCGGCTATCATCAATGCCAGCACCAGCCGCGAGCAAGGCGCGCAGCTCGGCGGCGTCACCATCTACACCTTCGATCGTGACGGGCACTTCCAGCAAAGGATCGAGGCGCAAAGCGCCACCCTGGAGCAGGGCCACTGGCAGCTCCAGGATGCCCGCATCTATGCCAGCGGCAAGGCGCCGGATGTCGAGGACAGCTATCGCGTCGCCACCAATCTGACGCTGGAGCAGGTGCGGGAAAGCTTTGCAACACCCGAGACCGTGCCGTTTTGGGAATTGCCCACTTATATCGATCTCGCCGACCGCGCCGGGCTCGGCGCCGCCGGTTATCGCCTGCAATATCAGCAGCTCCTGGCGCGGCCGTTTCTGCTCGCCGCGATGGTCTTGCTCGCGGCGTCCGTGAGCCTGCGCTTCTTCCGCTTCGGCGGCGTGCAGAAAATGGTCTTAAGCGGAATCACCGCCGGGTTTCTGTTGTTCGTCCTGCAGAAAATCACCGACGACATGAGCAGAGCGGAGCTCATGCCGCCGGCGGCTGCGGCGTGGATCCCCGTTGTTGTCGGAGGCCTGACCGGATTCGTCGCGTTGTTGTTCCAGGAGGACGGCTAGTGGCGAGTACGCGTAGTCCCTTCCGTCCCGGCCTGCGTAGTAGCGTTCGCGTTGGTGCAATGGCGCTCGCTGCGTTGCTGGCGTTTATCGTCGCGTCGACCCTCTTTGCCGCGCCGCTGTTCGCCCAGCAGGCGGGCAATCTGATGCATTTCCCGCCCCGGCCGCCGCCGCCGCCGAAAAAGCCGGCGCCGCCCTCCAATGCGCCGATGCTCGTGCAGGCGACCGAGATCAGATACGACTACACCAACAATACGGTGGCCGCCGTCGGCAACGTGCAAATCTATTACGGCGGCGCAACCATCGAAGCAGATCAGGTCATTTACGACGAAAAGACCAAACGGCTGCGCGCCCAGGGCAACGTCCGCCTGACCGAGGCGGACGGCAAGATTACCTATGGTCAGACCATCGATCTGACCGACGACTTTCGCGATGGCTTTGTCGACTCGCTGCGGCTGGAAACGCCCGACGATACGCGCTTTGCCGCGGCGCGCGCCGATCGCGCCAAAGGCAACTACACGGTCCTGCAAAACGGCGTCTATACGGCTTGCGAACCCTGCCGGGACGATCCGAAAAAACCGCCGCTGTGGCAGGTCCAGGCGGCGCGGATCATCCATGACGAGGGCGAGAAGATGCTCTACTTCGAGGATGCCCGCGTCGAATTTTTCGGGGTGCCGCTGGCTTACATCCCCTTCATGTCGGCACCTGACCCGACGGTGAAACGCAAGAGTGGATTCCTATTTCCGGCTCTGACCGAGGGCTCGCAATTCGGCTACGCCATCGAGCCAAAATACTTCTGGGCGCTGGCGCCGAACTACGACCTGACGCTCGGGACGATGGTGACGACGAAGCAGGGCCCGTTGTTCGAAGCGCAGTGGCGGCATCGCCTGCTCGATGGCGCCTACTCAATCCGCGCCGCCGGCATTTTCCAGGCAGACCCGGGCTATTTCGCCAGCCGCGACGGGGCCGACAGCCCGACTGCGAAAACGTTCCGCGGGTCGATTCAAACCGCCGGCCAGTTTGCTATCAACAGTAACTGGGTATGGGGCTGGACCGGTCTATTGGTGACCGACACTCAATTTCTGTACGACTATCAGCTCCGGCAATTCAGCAGCGCGTTTGATCCGTTTCAAACCGGCGTCGCGGCGCAGGGCGTTTCACAGTTGTACCTGACCGGCGCCGGCGTGCGGAGCTATTTCGACGTGCGCTCGATTTACTATTACGGCTTCTCGCAACAGGACGTTCAAAGTCAGATTCCGATCATCCATCCGGTGCTCGACTATTCGAACGTGCTGGCGCAACCGATCCTAGGCGGAGAGTTCAGCTACAAATTCAATGCCACGAGCCTGAACAGGCAACAGGCCGAATTCGACGCCATCACGCAGAGCGCCCAGAACGCTGGCACCTGCAACAGCAGCGCCGATACCGCCGTGCCCGGCAGCTGCCTCCTTCGCGGCATACCGGGAGAGTACACGCGATTCTCCGGCCAGGCCGACTGGCGGCGCACCGTGGTCACCGACAACGGCCAGATGATCATGCCGTTCTTCGAGATGCGGGCCGACGTGGCGCAACTCGAGATCAATAACGAGCCCGGTGTCTCGAATTTCATCGCCACCGGACAAAGCGAGCTCGCACGCGCAATGCCGGCCGCAGGCGTCGAATATCGCTATCCCTTCGTCGACGTGGAGCCATGGGGCACGCAGACAATCCAACCGATCGCGCAACTTATCCTGCGTCCGAACGAAACGAGCGTCGGGGCATTTCCAAACGAAGATGCGCAGAGCCTGGTGTTCGACACCTCAAACCTGTTCTCGATCGACAAGTATTCCGGGTGGGACCGCGTCGAAGGCGGCAGCCGGCTTAATGCCGGCTTGCAATATACCGCACAGGTCAACCGTGCCGGATCGCTCAATATCCTGTTCGGTCAGTCTTATGCCCTGTTCGGTCAAAACTCCTTCGCGGTCGCCGATATTACCAACACCGGCTTGGAGAGCGGTCTCGATAAGCCGATTTCGGACTACGTCGGCAGCGTAACCTACCAGCCAAACCATGTGTATTCGTTCATCGCGCGAGGGCGCTTCGACGAGGCGACATTTACGCCGCAGCGCCTGGAGTTCGAAAGCCGCGCCAACTTCGATCGCTGGACATTTCAAGTGCTCTACGGCGACTACGCCGCGCAGCCGCTGCTCGGCTTTCTGACCCGTCGCGAAGGCATACTCGCCGGGGCGTCGGTCAAGCTGACGGAGAACTGGATCGCGCTCGGCTCCGCCCGCTACGATATCGCCAACGATCAGTTCGACCAATCCCGGCTTGGAATTGGCTATGTCGACGACTGCTTCATGTTGTCCGTGAACTGGCTTACCGGATACACATATACTGCCGTTGCCAATTCATCGCCGGTTCGGAACAGCACGGTCATGCTGCAATTCAGCTTGCGGACACTCGGGCCAGATGTCTTAGCGCCGGTGGGCACTTCGTTCTAAATTTTGCCGTGAGTTTATGGGTTGCTGTCGCGAAATTTGGGGGGAGAATCGGTCAAGCCGGCAGGACCCTGCCGTCGAGGGAGAGGGAATAATGAGGTCGCAGATTGCAGTCAGCGCACGGCTGGGGGCTTTGGTGCTCGCCGCAGTGACTTTGCTTGCCGTCGTCTCGACTGCCCGGTCCCAGGAAGAGGTCGTGCTGCTGGTCAACGGCGAGCCGATTACCTCGCTCGACATTCAGCAACGTTCGAAATTCATGGAGTTGAGCAGCCATAAAGCGCCAACCCGCCAGGAAGCGATTGACAGCCTCGTCGACCAGATCCTCGAATTGCGCGAGGCCAAGCGCTACGACATCGTGCCGAGCGACTCGGACGTGAACAATGCCTATGCCAGCGTAGCGAGTCATATGGGAGTGGATAGCCAGAAACTGACCCAGATGCTCGCGAGCGGCGGCGCAAGCGAGGCCACCCTCAAGCTGCAACTGAAGGCACAGATTGCCTGGACCAGTCTGGTGCGTGGACGCTACAAGGCAAGCCTGGAAATTCCCGATACCGACGTCGAGGCAGAGCTCAAGCTGCACCAGCCCGACCAGCAAAACCAAGTGGGCTACGAGTACATGATGCGCCCGATCATTCTCGTGGTTCCGCGAGGCGCGCCGCCGACCGCCTACGACGCCCGCAAACGCGAGGCAGATGCTTTGCGGGCGCGCTTCGCCAACTGCACCGACGGCGTGGCCTTTGCGCAAGCGCTGCCGGAAGTCGCAGTGCGCGATCCGGTGCCCAAATCCTCGGCCGATCTGCCGCAGCAACTGCGCGATATCCTCGACAATACCGAAGTTGGCCACCTGACGCCGCCCGAGCAGACCGACGAGGGTATCCAGATGTTCGCCATCTGCTCCAAGAAAGAGTTGAAGACCGATACTCCGGAGGCGAAGAAATTACGCGATGAGATGTTCGAGAAAAAATTCGGCGTCAAAGCCAAGCGCTACCTCGCCGATTTGCGCCGTCAGGCGATGATCGAATACAAATAGAATTGTTCTGCGAGGCGTGGTCCTTCTGGGCATCGGTTTCTGCCACGGATCGAGCCCGCTGTAGGCGTATGTGGATTGCGTGAAGGATGCAGGCTCGTGCAAATTCTCGCATTGACGCTTGGCGAACCCGCCGGAATCGGCCCCGATCTCGCTCTGGCAATCTGGCGGCGGCGGTCTGAGCTTGAGCTGCCGCCATTTTACATCGTCGCCGATCCCGGATTTCTCCGGCGGCGGGCCGCCCTGCTCGACCTCGACGTGCCGATCGCCAACGTGACGGCGCCTTCGGCTGCGGCGGCGACATTCCGTTCAGCGCTGCCGGTTTTGCCTCTCGATATCGCCGTTACAGCCGAACCGGGCCAGCCGGACTCTTCGAGCGCGCCCGCCGCGGTGGCTTCGATCCGCCGTGCGGTCGCCGACGTCATGGCCGGCGCGGCGGCGGCTGTGGTCACCAATCCTGTTGCCAAGAACGTACTTTACAATTGGGGCTTTGCCGAGCCCGGTCATACTGAGTTCCTGGCAACGCTGGTGCGGGAAGCGACCGGCACGACGCTCCATCCGGTGATGATGCTGTGGTCGCCAGAACTCGCGGTCGTGCCGGTCACGATCCATCTGCCGCTGCGCGAAATCTTCAAGCATCTTTCCAGCGAACTCGTGGTCGAAACCGGGCGCATCGTCGCGCACGATCTTGCCGCGCGCTTTCAGATCGCGCGGCCGCGGCTGGCGATTGCCGGTCTCAATCCGCATGCCGGCGAAGCAGGCGCCCTCGGCGAGGAGGATCGCGCGATCGTCGCACCGGCGGTGGCGCGCCTTATCGCCGAGGGGATCGATGCCAAAGGGCCGCTTGCCGCCGATTTGATGTTTCACGCACACGCGCGCGAAAGCTATGACGCGGCGCTTTGCATGTATCACGATCAAGCGCTGATCCCGATCAAGACGCTTGCCTTCGATCATGCCGTCAATGTCACGCTCGGGCTGCCCTTCGTGCGCACATCGCCGGATCATGGCACCGCTTTCGACATTGCCGGCACCGGCCGTGCCGATCCAACCAGCCTGATCGCTGCACTGCGGCTGGCGGCACGGCTCGCCGGAGCCGCACCGAGCGCCGCGCGGGCGGTGCCCATCGCCGCATCGTGAGCGAGCCTTCGGACAGCCTACCGCCACTCCGCGAAGTGATCCGCCGGCATGGTCTCGTCGCCAAAAAATCGCTTGGGCAGAATTTCCTCTTCGACCTCAACCTCACCTCCCGCATCGCCCGAGCGGCCGAACCGCTCGCCGGCGCGACCGTGCTTGAAATCGGCCCCGGCCCGGGCGGGCTGACCCGCGCGCTGCTCGCGCAAGGCGCCACGCATGTGATCGCCGTGGAACGGGACGAACGGGCGATCGCTGCCTTGCGGGAGATCGCCGCGCTTTATCCGAACCGTCTCGATATCGTCACCGCCGACGCTCTGCGCTTCGACCCGAGGCCGCGGCTTCCCGTCGGACCGGTGCGCATTGTCGCCAACCTGCCGTACAACATCGCAACCGCTCTGCTGGTCGGCTGGCTCTCCATCGAGCCGTGGCCGCCATGGTTCGATGCCGCGGTTCTGATGTTCCAGCGCGAAGTCGCCGAACGCATCGTCGCGTCGCCCGGCTCGAAAAGCTATGGACGCCTGTCCGTCCTGACGCAGTGGCGTTGCGAAGCGCGGATTTTGTTCGACGTGAACCCCGCCGCCTTCGTGCCGCCGCCCAAGGTCACATCTTCGCTCGTCCGTCTGGTGCCACGCGCGGTGCCGCTTTCTTGCGAACGCGCCTTGCTCGAACGGGCGACCCAGGCTGCTTTCGGACAACGCCGAAAAATGCTGCGCCACAGCCTGCGCTCGCTCGGCACAGATACGCCAGGCCTGATTGCGGCGGCAGGCCTTGAGCCGACGGCGCGGGCCGAGGACATTTCCGTCGCCGGGTTTGTCGCGCTGGCGCGGGCCCTCGCCGCGGCCCCCTATCATCGGGCATGATGGGGGTCTTCGAAACGATGAGGCAAAGGCCGCAATGTCAAAATTCCACCGCCAGTCGCTTGTCGCCTACGGCCAACCGCTGTGCGAGACGATTGCCGAACTGCCTACGCCGCGCGGCAGCGAAGTTCTGGTGCGTGTGGACTGTTGCGGCGTCTGCCATTCCGACCTGCATCTGCAGGATGGTTATTTTGCGCTAGGCGGCGACAAGCGGCTCGACATCACCAAGGACCGCACTTTGCCCTTCACGCTTGGACACGAGATCGCCGGGGTCATCGAGGCTACCGGCGAGACGGCCGAAGGCGCGGCGATCGGGCACCGCGTCGCGGTCTATCCGTGGATCGGTTGCGGCACCTGCCCGGCCTGCCTCGCCGGCGACGAAAACCTATGCTCCAGGCATCGTCACATCGGGATTACCGTCGACGGCGGTTACGCCAGCCACGTCATGGTCCCCCATCCGCGCTACCTCGTCGACTATGCGCCGCTCTCGCCGGACTTCGCCGGCATGCTGATGTGCTCGGGCCTCACCGCCTTCTCCGCGCTCAGGCATCTCGGCGACCGGGCAACGCGCGGGCCCATGCTGCTGGTCGGAATGGGTGGCGTGGGCATGATGGGCCTCGCTATTGCGCGGGCGTTGTTTCATGAGCCGCCGCTGGTTGCCGACATCGCAGCCGATAAGCGCGACGCAGCGCTTGCCGCCGGTGCGGCGCAGGCTTTCGATCCGTCCGACCCGCAGGCCCGCCGCGCTATCATGGCGGCGACCGGCGGCGTGTTTGCGGTTTGCGATTTCGTCGGCTCGGAAAAGTCGCTGCAATTCGCAACCGGAGTGCTCGGTCGCGGCGGCAAGGTCGTGGTGACCGGATTGCTGGGGGGGAATTTCGCCATAGCGGCCGCGATGATCGTGATCAAGGCGATGACAATCGAGGGCACGCTGACCGGCACGCTCGCCGAAGCGCGCGAACTCATCGACCTCGCGCGCAGCGGCAAGCTCACGACCATTCCGAACCACGAACGTCCGCTCAATCAGGCGCAGGCCGCGCTCGACGATCTGCGCGCCGGCCGCGTCGTTGGACGCACAGTGCTGACGACTGAAGGCGTTACTTAAGCTTCGCCTGCAACGCGCGGACAAAATCAGAAAGCCCGCTCTGCCGTTCGCGCTTGAGCCGCTCCGCCGCCAGGATCGCCCGCACCTCGGCAAAGGCTTCGGCCTTATCGCGGTTAACGATGACGTAGTCGTATTCAGGCCAATGGCTCATCTCGCCGGCCGCCTTGGCCATGCGCGTGCCGATGACGGACTTGCTGTCCTGCGCTCGACGCTTGAGCCGGCGTTCCAATTCACGAACAGTCGGCGGCAGGATGAACACGCTGACCAGATCGTCGCGGGCCTTTTCGCGCAGCTGCTGCGTGCCCTGCCAATCGATATCGAACAGCACGTCGCGGCCGGCGCGGAGCGCGTCAATGACCGGCCGGCGCGGCGTGCCGTAGCAATTGCCGAATACCTCGGCCCATTCCAACAGCTCGCCTTTTTTGACCATGGTATCGAAGCGACGGCGATCGATGAAATGATAGTCGCGGCCATCGACCTCGCCGGGTCGCTTGAGGCGGGTGGTCACCGATACCGATAATTCAATCCTGCGATCCGCCCGCAGCAAAAGACGCGACAGCGTCGTCTTGCCGGCGCCTGACGGCGACGACAGCACGAACATCACGCCGCGTCGCTCGACCCTCTTTTTACTTTGTCTCCCCCGCGCCATTTGCACCGCCAAGCCGGTCTATTCCACGTTCTGCACTTGCTCGCGGAATTGCTCGACCGCGGCTTTCAGCTCCAGCCCGATATTGGTGAGCTCGACGTCGTTGGCC
This sequence comes from uncultured Alphaproteobacteria bacterium, assembly GCA_963731805.1. Classification (GTDB taxonomy): domain Bacteria; phylum Pseudomonadota; class Alphaproteobacteria; order Rhizobiales; family Xanthobacteraceae; genus BOG-931. Next base: position 45,529 of record CAVSWY010000008.1, on the reverse strand, counting down.
TTGGCGCACAGCGTGTTGGCTTCGCGATTGAGCTCTTGCGCCAAAAAATCGAGCCGGCGGCCGACCGCCCCGCCCTGCTCGATCAAATGTCGCGCTTGGGCGACGTGCGCGGCGAGGCGGTCCAGCTCCTCGCGCACATCGGCCTTGGTCACGATCATGATCGCTTCCTGGTGCAGCCGGTCGGGATCGAAGCGCTCGGACTGTTCGAGCAGCGTTGAGATTTGCTCGGCAAGCCGCGCCCGTATCGCTTCGGGCCGGCGGCCCGGAGCACGCTCGGCACGCACGGAGAGCGCCGCGATTTCGTCCAATCGCGCGGTCAGCACCCGACCGAGCGCCGCGCCCTCATGGCGGCGCATCTCGCCGAGCGCGTCGATCACCTCGGCAAAACCGGCGGTGACCGCGGCTTCGGCGCTGCGCCGCTCGTCTTCGCGCTCCTCGGAGTCGCTGACCTCGATCACGCCTTTCAGCGCGAGCAGCCCGTCGAGTGACGGCGGCGAGGCTTCGAGCTTCGGCGCGATCTGTTTCATCGTCGCCAAGATCGCGTCAAGCACCGCGGCGTTGACGTGGACGACCGGCTGCGCGCCGCTACGGTCCACGGTCAGGTTGGCTTGAATGGAGCCACGCGTCAGCGCCTCGGCGGCCCGCGCCCGCACCGGTACTTCGATAGCATCCCATCCGGGCGGCATGCGCAGCCGCAGATCGAGACCCTTGCCGTTGACCGACTTGATTTCCCAGGCCCAGCCATAGGGGCCGGACACACCATGGCCGCGGGCGAATCCCGTCATGCTCGAAAGCGCCATGGACTGGTCCCCCGACACAATAGCGAAAAAGAATCGGCCGAACTTAACGGCGGCCATTCGCGGGAACAAGTCGCCGGAACAAGCCACGGCCGCGCGGGTCGTTACGCTTCGACGAAGCCGCGATCAATCAATGGTTGGCCGGGAGGCGCGGTTTTGACGTCCCGCGCAACGGCGGTGATGCCGGCATCGGTGCGGCGGAATTAGCCGTCGCGCCCTGCGCCGGCGGCGGCGAATCCATCTGATCATCGATCGGGACCTGATCTTTCTGATCGGATTCGATCGACCGCAGCCGGACGACATTCCGTTCTTGCTGTTCGTAGGTCTCGGCGAAAACGTGGCCACCGGTGCCGTCAGCGACGAAATAAAGTTCGCGTGTCCGCGCCGGATTGGCGGCCGCTTCGAGCGAGGCGCGGCCCGGATTGGTGATCGGACCCGGCGGCAGCCCATTGATGACATAAGTATTGTACGGCGTCGGTTGGGTGATTTCGCTCTTCATGATCGGCCGGCCGAGCGTACCTTTGCCGCCCACCAGCCCATAAATGATCGTCGGGTCGGACTGCAGCCGCATATTTTGCTTCAGCCGGTTGATGAATACCGCGGCGACGCGCGAACGCTCGTCCGATTTGCCGGTTTCCTTCTCGACCAACGAAGCGAGAGTCACGAGTTGCTCCGGCGTCTGGAGCGGCAGATCGGGCGAGCGGTGTTCCCAAATCTCCTGGACCGCGCGTTCCTGCGCCTGCTGCATGCGCTGGATCATTTGTTCGCGGGTCACCCCGCGGGTGAAATTGTAGGTGTCGGGCAGCAGGCTGCCCTCGGGCGGGATTGCCTTGATGTCGCCGACCAATACGTCGTCGGCCAATAGTCGCGCGACGATCTGCTGCGACGTCAGACCTTCCGGAATGCTGACCTGGTGCGCCACCACTTTGCCCTCGACGATAGTGGCCATGACATCGCTCAGGCTGGAGTGCGCTTTGAACTCGTATTCGCCGGCCTTGAGACCTTCACGTGCCTTGAGCACAAGCACACCGCCGATGAACACCCATGGCTGATCGATCACGCCTTCGCGGGTCAGAACATCGGCAATATCGCGCATGCCGGAGCCATGCGGGATGTTGACGACACGATCCTGCGGCAGCGGACCCGGCGCCTCGAAGCGCTGAGCACCAACGAAGAGCACGACGCCGGCCAAAACCGCCAGCAGCACGAAAATGCTGATGATGGCGTTACCGATGACGACGAGAGGATGCCGTGCGCTCGCCGAGCGGCGGGGCGGCATTTCGACCGTGTCGGGTTCGATCGCCGTTCGCGGGCTCCGTGGCACGATGCGCTTAGGATCGCTGCGATTTGGATCGGCAGCGCCGGACGACCCTCGCCCCGCATCCTGCGGATTTGGCGAGGATATGCGGTTCGGCGAAGATGTCGGCGACAACGGCGCCGCCGCGTCGCGGCCAAGCAAAGCTTCGCCAATCGACCGTGGGCGCGGCACCGCGCTGCTGCTCGGGGAAGCTGCGCCAAGCCCATTGGCGGACTGTCCGGCTGCAGGCTTTGACGGATTCGGCGCAATGGGGACCGTCGCACGCGGAGCTTGGACCGCAGGTTTGTCCGCAGCGCGCCCCGCGGCCAGCTGTGACTTTGGCGCGGCTTTGTCGCCGCCTCCGGGCGGTGTGTTAGAACCTGTCACGGCCGCATTTCCGCATCGACAAACCGCATAATGGACTTTGCAAGGATGTTCTGGCCCAACGGCAACGAACGACCGGACGTTCTGCCGCTCCTACTCACGGCTGCGACACAGGCGAGACCTGCAGTGGATCGCAGGCGAGTGCGGAGCAAATATGGCGAAAGGGTGCTGGCGCGCACTACGACGCCATCCGGCGGAAAATGAGTGACGCGTTGGTGCCGCCAAATCCGAACGAATTCGACAGCGCAATGTTGACCGGCCGCTTTTGCGCTTGGTGCGGAACGAGATCGATCGTCGTTGCGACCGAGCGATTATCAAGATTGATGGTGGGCGGCAGCATCTGGTCACGCATCGCGAGCAGACAGAAAATAGCTTCGACGGCGCCGGCGGCGCCGAGCAGATGTCCGATCGACGACTTCGTTGACGACATCGCAATATGTCCGGCGGCATTGCCGACTACGCGCTCGACGGCCTTGAGCTCGATCTCGTCGCCGAGCGGCGTCGAAGTGCCATGGGCGTTGATATAGTCGATTTCGCCGACTGAGATGCCGGCACGGCGGGTAGCGGCCGTCATGCAGCGAAATGCGCCATCGCCGTCCTCGGCCGGGGCGGTAATGTGGTATGCATCGCCGGACATGCCGTAGCCGATCAACTCGCCGTAGATGCGCGCCCCGCGCCGTTTGGCGTGTTCGTATTCTTCCAGCACTACGGCGCCCGCGCCCTCGCCCATGACAAAGCCATCGCGATCGCGGTCATAGGGCCGCGATGCGCGCTCAGGCGTGTCGTTGAAGCCAGTCGACAACGCGCGGCACGCGGCAAAGCCGGCGAGCGAAATACGGTTGATCGGCGATTCAGTGCCGCCCGCCACCATCACGTCGGCGTCGCCGAGCGCGACCAGCCTGCCGGCGTCACCGATGGCGTGAGCACCGGTCGAACAGGCGGTGACCACGGCGTGGTTCGGTCCTTTCAGCCCGTGCGCGATTGACACATAGCCTGACGCGAGATTGATGAGCCGTCCGGGGATGAAGAACGGCGAGACCCGGCGCGGACCGCGGTCGCGAAGGACAAGGGCGGTTTCCGCTATGCCTTCGACGCCGCCGATGCCGGAACCGATCAGGACTCCGCTGACCACCTGATCGTCATAGTCACGGGGGTGCCAGTCGGCGTCGTTGAGCGCCTGCGTCGCCGCCGACATCGCAAAAATGATAAAATCGTCGACCTTGCGCTGCTCTTTGGGTTCCATCCAATTGTCGGCATCAAAGGTGCCGGCGGAGCCGTCGCCGCGCGGAACCTGGCCGGCAATCTTGCAGGCGAGATCGGAAACGTCGAACTTTTGGATGCGCTGGATGCCGCTGTCGCCGGCAAGCAAGCGCTGCCAGGTTTGTTCGATTCCGCACGCGAGCGGCGTCACCAATCCAAGACCTGTGACGACGACACGTCGCATCAAGGATACTCCCGGCGGAGGCAGGAACCGCGGCTATCGCGCGCGTTTTTCCTCAAGAATCCGCTCGAACATGGGCGTTCTGCACACAATGATGTGCAGTTCTTCCAGCGCGCGCAATCCATGGAACGGCTGCCGGGTCCTGCCGACGGTCAGCTCTTCGCGTTCTTCTCGAGAAATTTGATGGCGTCGCCGACCGTCAAAATCGTTTCGGCTGCATCATCGGGGATTTCGCAACCGAATTCTTCCTCGAAGGCCATGACGAGCTCGACGGTGTCGAGGCTGTCGGCGCCGAGATCATCGATGAAGCTTGCGTTTTCGGTCACCTTGTCGGGCTCGACGCCAAGATGCTCCACGACGATTTTTTTCACCCGTTCGCCAATATCACTCATCGCTTCAACCTCATCTTTCAACGCGACCCAATCGACCTAGCAGTGAACCCGTCCAAGCTCTTCTTGAACCTGCCGACGGGGACGGACAAGCTCAATCGGGTCGACACCGATTCAGAGGCGGAAGTTTCGCCCCGCGCTCCGGCATTCCGGCTCCCCCAGCCCAATTTCGGTTCGGTTACCACACTTCAAATGCGTTGACCAGCGCGGCTGCATGCCGTCCTCGTCGATCCTATCGCCTTCAAATCATGGCCATTCCACCATTCACATGCAACGTCTGGCCGGTCACATAGGCTGCTTCGTTCGACGCGAGAAACACCACCGCAGCCGCCACCTCTTCGGGGGTGCCGGCGCGGCTTGCCGGAATTTTCGCGACAATCGCTTCCCGCTGCTTGTCGTTGAGCTTCTCCGTCATCGGGGTGACGATGAAGCCCGGTGCGACGCAGTTCGCGGTCACGCCGCGTTTGGCATATTCCTGCGCCATTGCTTTTACCATGCCGGTGATCCCGGCTTTTGCGGCAACGTAATTGGCCTGCCCGGGATTGCCGGTCGTCCCGACCACCGATGTGATCGCAATAACGCGCCCGAAACGGCGGCGCATCATGCCGCGCACCGCGGCGCGCGAGAGCCGGAACGTGGAGGATAAGTTAATGGCGATGACTTGTTCCCAATCTTCGTCGCGCAGTTGCACCAGAAGATTGTCTCGGGTCACACCCGCATTGGCGATGAGAATATCAAGCTGACCCATAGCCTCCTCGGCCCGCGGCACCAGGGCGTCGGTTTCGGCCGGATCTGCGAGATTGCACGGCATGACGTGGACGCGTTCGCCAAGCTCACCCGCGAGCCCATCGAGGACCTCGCGCCGGGTTCCCGAAATGGCAACCGTGGCGCCCTGGCTGTGGAGGGTGCGGGCGATGGTGCCGCCGATCGGGCCGGTGGCCCCGGTCACGAGCGCGGTCTTTCCGGTAAGCTCGAACATGCGATCCCTGCCCTTCCAACCAGAGGTAATTTAGGCGCGCACAAGAGTGAACCGGGCGAGATCTTCAGGCGTACCGATCGCGGACACAGTTGCAGTATCCGCGATCCGCTTGATCAAGCCCGTCAGCACCTTGCCGGCGCCGATCTCGTAAAACTCAGTCACGCCGGCCTGCGCCATAAAAAGAATCGATTCGCGCCACCGCACTGTGCCGGTGACCTGTTCGACCAGACACCGCACGATCTCCCCTGGTTCGGTGATCGGCCGGGCCAGGACATTCGCAACGAGCGGAACAATGGGCGGCATGACCGAAACTTTGCCAAGCGCCTCCGCCATGACCTCGGCGGCTGGTTGCATCAGCGGACAATGGAAGGGAGCAGAGACCGCGAGCATCATGGCCCGCTTGGCGCCGCGAAGCTTTGCCAGATCCACGGCGCGTTCAACTGCAACCTTGGCGCCCGACAGCACGACCTGTCCGCCGCCATTATCATTGGCGGCGGCGCAGACGCCGACGCTGCCGGCTTCCGCAGCGATCGTTTGGACGTCGGCCAGTTCGAGACCGATCAGCGCGGCCATTGCGCCGGCGCCGACGGCGACCGCTTTCTGCATGGCACGGCCGCGGATGCGCAGCAGCCGCGCCGCATCGGCAATGGCCAGCGACCGGGCCGCGGCAAGCGCGGAATATTCGCCGAGCGAGTGACCGGCAACGAAGGTCGCGGCGCGCTTGAGATCGACGCCGGCTTCCGCCTCGAGGACGCGCAAGGTCGCGAGCGAAACTGCCATCAGAGCCGGCTGCGCGTTTTCGGTCAGCGTCAGCGCATCGGCCGGCCCGTTCCAGATGATATCGCTCAGCCTTTCGTCCAAGGCGGCATCGACTTCTTCGAAGACCCGCCGCGCCGGAGGAAAGGCCTCAGCCAAAGCCTTGCCCATACCCACGGCCTGACTGCCCTGACCGGGAAAAACAAACGCCGCCGCCATAAGCCTAAAACCCGCTTAAAAACCTGAATTCCCCTGCACCGGGAAGGGGCGAAAGATACCGTGACGAACGCCATGTCAAGGATGCCGGCGGCGTAACAAAACGACAACGGCCGGGTGATAGCATGGCTAATTCTCCATATTGCCTTCTAATTTCAGCGCGAGCGCCTCGTTATGAGCCCCTTCTCGCCGGTCACGGATGCCGACCTTTCCCGTGCGCGCTCCGACCCGGCATTTCGTCAGCGGCTCCTGGAGCAAAACCTCGAGGCCCTGCTGACGGAGATGAAAAGGTTGCGTGGATCGGCACCCCCCGGCGGCGGCGCCGGCGCCAAGCAGTTGCGTGAGGGGGTCGAACTCGCCGTGCGGCTTGCCGAACTGATCCAGAACGCCGACCATCATGGCCGGATTTCCTGATCTATTGCCTTTTTTGCCCCGCCGCGTATAAGGCTGCCTTCCGCTCGACCCAGGCCGGGAGCTGAACGGACGGCCGCGCTGAAAGCGCGTTAGGACCTCAATACTTCACTTGCGGTCCGGCGTCCGGTGTTCCCGCCTTCAGAGCATTCGAGCCTTTCCCGAAGGGTTCGAGGGGCTTCGCGCCTGGGCGAGCACGGCAAACGAGGAAAGGGCAGCCATGCCTTTCTATGAACACGTCTATCTTGCGCGCCAGGACGCCAGCGCGCAGCAGGTCGAGGAATTGACCGCGCAACTGAAGGGCGTCATCGAAGGCCTCGGTGGATCGGTTAAAAAAACCGAATATTGGGGTGTGAAATCGCTCTCCTATCGCCTGCGCAAGAACCGCAAGGCGCATTTCACTTTAATCGATGTCGACGCTCCGCCGCCGGCCATCAACGAGATCGAGCGCCTCGAGCGGCTTAACGAAGACGTTTTGCGCTATCTCACGATCAGGGTCGATGCGCACGAGGAAGGCCCATCCGCGATGATGCGGCGTACCGAGCGCGATCGCGACCGCGACGACCGCCGGGGTGACCGAGGCGACCGTTTCGATCGGGGCGACCGATTTGATCGAGGCGATCGAGGGGACCGTCCGCGTGATCGTGACCGGCGACCGCGTGAGGGTTCCGACGAGCCCGACAGCCCGGTGGAGGTTTGAGCATGGCCATTTCACCGCAGGGCGCCGGCGGCCGCCGCCCGTTCTTCCGCCGCCGCAAGAGCTGCCCGTTTTCGGGCGCGAACGCGCCCAAAATTGACTACAAGGACGTCAAGCTCCTGCAACGTTTCGTCTCGGAGCGAGGCAAGATCGTTCCCAGCCGCATCACCGCGGTTTCCGCAAAAAAGCAGCGCGAACTTGCGCAGGCAATCAAGCGCGCGCGCTTTTTGGGCCTCCTGCCCTACGTGATCCGCTAAGGGGGCCGCCATGGAAGTGATCCTACTTGAACGCATTAGCCGGCTCGGCCAGATGGGTGACGTCGTGCGCGTGAAGGACGGCTTCGCGCGGAACTTCCTGTTGCCGCGCGGCAAAGCGTTGCGCGCGACGGATGAAAACCGGACCCGTTTCGAGTCGATGAAAAGCGATCTCGAAGCACGCTCGCTCACGCTGAAGACCGAGGCGTCGCAAGTCGCGGCAAAGCTCGACGGCAAGAGCTTCACGGTGCTGCGGCAGGCGTCGGAATCGGGCCAACTGTTCGGCTCGGTGTCGCCGCGCGATCTCGTGACCCTGATCGGTGGTGCCGGCTTCCGGATCAATCGCAGTCAAATCGCGCTCAATGCGCCGATCAAGACAATCGGCCAGCACAAAGTGCCGATCACGCTGCATCCCGAAGTCGAAAGCACCGTAAGCATCATCGTCGCCCGCAACGAGGACGAGGCCGCGCGTATTGCTCGCGGCGAAGATGTGACGCAGCTCCGCGAGGCGACGGAGGCGGAAGCTACCATCGTCGCGGCGGAGGAATTTTTCGAACCGGGAGCCGGCGCGGCTGCGGAAGAGAACGAAGACGCCGAAGCCGCTGAAAAGCCGCCGGCATCCGATAAGGCCTAACCGGCAGCAGCGCGTCTCAGTCCGGGATATTGTCGCGCGGAACGACCGTGCCCTCGCTCGGCTGTTCCCCGACTGGAGACGCCGCACTCGCGGTCGGCGCGATTTCCGGCTTGGTCACCGGATTTGGCGGTTCAGCCGCGGTCGGGCTTGCATTTACGGCAGGTGTGGGCGCCGGCGCGGCCGAGACCGGCGCAGCCTCGTGCGCAGGCGGCAAAGCGCCTTCCACTGGCGGTTTGGCCTCGCGGCTAGCGGTTTCCGGCGGAGCCTCAAGTTTTTCCGCACTTGGCGACGCCGGGTGTTCCTCGCGCTTGACCACTTGCTGTTTCGGCCGCTTCTCGTCATCAGGTTTTGCTGCAGCGCGGACCGGCGCGTGGGGCGCGGTTTTGAGCTCGCCGGCTTTGGGCTCCTCGGCCCTGGCGTGCTCGACTTCCGGCTTTTGCTTTGGAGCCGGTTCGGCGCCACCGGCGCCAAGGACATAAGCGGCAAGGGCCGAGGCCTGGTCACTGCTCGCCGTATAATGCTCGCGCAAAAACGCCGAAAGCATCAGGCTGTTTTTGCCGGCGGCCAGACCGCGCGGCGTCTTATGGCAAGCCGTGCAAACGCTGGAGAAAATGTCAGCTGCGGACTTGCCCTGATCGATGTTGACCTGGGCGAGAGCCATTGTGGGAAACATGGCAAAAGCCACGGCGGCAACCGTCCCGATCACGGGCCCTCTTCGGCGAAACACGCTGCTCCCCTCAAGTCCTGCTGGCTTGGCGATCATGAATACCCCAAAAGCGGCCGAATGCGAGCACGGCGTGTGCAGGCCTCCAAAGCATGATTTCGCGGCATTGCTGGTTGCGGAGGATTTTGTTTTAATAACGGCAAACAAGAAGACCTTGCCCGCAACGGGCGAAATGAGCGGCCGAATGGCCGCCACGGCGGAAGAAGCGCCAATCGTCGCAGGCTCGCAAGGGGGCTTTGTAAAGCGTGGAGGCGGCCGTGGATCGGTTGCTGTTCATATTTTTACGTCGGTATATCCGCCGGGGGTCTTTTACGGTCACGACGGCGGCGGGGACCACATACACCCTTGGCGATGGCAGGGGGGCGCCCATCGCGGTGCGCTTTACCACGGCAAAGGCGCAACGCGCGGTATTGATGGACCCCGAGTTGAAGCTCGGCGAAGCCTATATGGACGGCACCCTTGTCGTCGAACAAGGCTCGATCGCGGACGTGCTTGCAATCCTGCTGCGTCAGGAACCGATCCCCGCGCCGAATTGGACGTTGCCACGGCTGGTGCGCTACCTGTTCCGCCGCCTACAGCAGTTGAACCTCCGGTCCCGCGCCCGTCACAACGTGGCGCACCATTACGACCTCGACGGCCGGCTCTATTCGCTCTTCCTCGACGGCGACCAGCAATATAGCTGCGCCTACTTCGAAACGCCGGACGTGTCCCTTGATGACGCGCAGCTCGCCAAGAAGCGGCATCTCGCGGCCAAATTGCGAGTCAAACCCGGGTCCACGGTGCTCGATATCGGTTGCGGCTGGGGCGGGCTAGCGCTCTACCTCGCTGAAATCGCCCGCGCGCAGGTCACCGGTATCACCCTGTCGCAGGAACAATTCCAACGCGCGCAAAATCGGGCGCTCGAGCGCGGCCGCACCCAAGATACGACATTCCGCCTGCTGGATTATCGCGATGTCGAGGGTCCCTTCGATCGTATCGTGTCCGTGGGCATGTTCGAACACGTCGGCGTCGGATTTTACGACACCTTCTTCGACAAATGTGCTGACATTCTTGCTGACGACGGCATCATGCTCCTGCACTCGATCGGGCGCAGCAGCCCACCGGGCATTACCAATCCGTGGATCGCCAAATACATCTTCCCGGGCGGCTACATTCCGGCGCTTTCGGAAGTGCTGCCGGCCATCGAGCACGCGAAACTCATCGTCACCGACGTCGAAGTTTTGCAACTGCATTATGCTGAAACGCTCAAAGCCTGGCGCGAGCGCTTCCTCGCTCATCGCGACGAAGTGGTGCGGCTCTACGACCAGCGTTTCGTCCGCATGTGGGAGTTCTACCTCGCCTGCTCGGAAATGGCGTTCCGCGAGGGCGACATGGTCGTGTTCCAGATCCAGATCGCCAAACGCAAGGGCCTGACGCCGGCAACCCGCGACTATATCGCGCGCGAAGAAGCCCGCTTGCGCGGCATCGAAGCCGGCTATTCGGCGCCACTGCGACTCGCCGGCGAGTAGTTCGGCGGGTGGCGCGCTTTAACGCTTGCCGTCAAGCGGCTTGATCTTTCCTCGAACGCGTCCGGTGGGTAACGGGGACAGCCGCAATGAGGATTTCCCATTGCACGTCTGCTCGACTATCGACGGTGCGTGGTTGCGTGACGGACGCGAAGGCGCGCAGTGTGCCGCTGTCGTTGAGTGATCCACGATGTTGAGTAACAACCCGAAATTTTCATTCGCCGTATTTCGGCCATGTGCCGCAAATCGGCCACAGCCCGCGATTCTTCTGATCGATCATGCCGGTATTCGATTCGACAGCACGCAAGCAGGCGCCGCCGGAACCGACCTTCCGCATGGCACCGCACAATATCGAGGCCGAGCAGGCGCTGCTCGGCGCTATCCTCGTCAATAACGAGGCATTCTATCGCGTCTCCGATTTCCTCGAGCCGAAGCATTTTTTCGAGCCGATCCATCAGCGCATTTTCGAGCTGGCCAGCGGCCTGATCCGGGCCAACAAGCTGGCGACGCCGGTGACTCTGAAGACGTTTTTGCCGGGCGACACCGACATTGCCGGGCTGTCCGTCAATCAATATCTGGCGCGGCTCGCCGCCGAGGCGACCACGATCATTAATGCCGAGGACTATGGTCGCACCGTCTACGATCTCTCGATCCGCCGCGATCTGATCGCGATCGGCGAAGACATGGTCAATCTGGCTTATGACGCGCCGGTCGAATCGACGCCGCTGCACCACATCGAGGACGCCGAGCGCAGGCTTTACGAGATTGCCGAGACCGGACGCTACGATTCCGGCTTTCAACGTTTCGCCCAGGCGCTGACCACGGCGGTGGACATGGCGGCGCGCGCTTATCAGCGCGACGGCAGCTTGTCCGGGCTGGCGACCGGCCTGACCGACCTCGACGGCCGGATGGGCGGGCTGCAGCCCTCCGATCTGATCATCCTGGCCGGCCGGCCGGGTATGGGCAAAACCGCGCTCGCCACCAATATCGCCTACAACGTCGCCAAGGCATGGGCGGGCGAGCTCCGCGCGGACGGCCACATGGCAACCGTCAACGGCGGCATCGTCGGCTTCTTCTCGCTGGAAATGTCGGCCGAGCAGCTCGCCACCCGCATCATCTCCGAGCAGACCGGCATACCGTCGAACAAGATTCGCCGCGGCGGCATCGACGAGGGCGACTTCGAGAAGATCAAAGACGTTTCGATCGAACTGCAAAACCTGCCGTTTTACGTCGACGAGACCGGCGGTCTTTCGATCGGCCAACTGGCGGCACGCGCGCGGCGCTTGAAACGGCAGCGTGGGCTCGATCTTCTCGTGGTCGATTACGTCCAGCTGCTGCAGGGCTCCAGCCGTCGCTCCAGTGAAAATCGTGTGCAGGAGATCACCGAGATCACGACCCGGCTCAAGGCGCTCGCCAAGGAGCTCAACATTCCGATCCTGGCGCTGTCGCAATTGTCCCGGCAAGTCGAAAACCGCGACGATAAGCGGCCGCAATTGTCCGATCTGCGCGAGTCAGGGTCGATCGAGCAGGACGCCGACGTGGTGTTGTTCGTGTTCCGCGAGGAATACTATCACCAGATGCGCAAGCCCATGGAATCGAACCGCGAGAAATTCGACGAATGGCTGGCTGAAGGCAATCGGGTCGAGGGCAAAGCCGAGGTGATCATCGGCAAGCAGCGCCACGGCCCAACGGGGACCGTGGAATTGCAGTTCGACGCCGCCGTCACGCGCTTCGGCAATCTCGATACCGCGCACCGGCCGGATTTCTAAGCGCCCTGTTCCCGCCCCGCTTTACCGCCGCCGCTGCGCCGGTCATAACGCTTCCATGGAGGCGGCCTTGCCACGCGCAAACCGGATTTCCCCCGCGGTCCCCGCTTCGGCGGCGCCGGAAACCGGCGGCACGCTTACCATCGACCTCACCGCAATCGAAGCAAATTGGCGTGTGCTGGCCCACCGGCTCCTCACCGTTGAATGCGCTGCGGTGGTCAAGGCCAATGGCTATGGCCTTGGCCTGTCGCAGGTGACGACGACCCTGGCGCAAGCCGGCTGCAAAACATTCTTCGTCGCCGATCTTGCCGAAGCGCGAACTGTGCGATCGCGCGCAAGAGACGCCACCATCTACGTGCTTGCCGGCTTTACGCCGGATTGGGGAGCCGGATTTATCGAAATCAATGCGCGGCCGGTCATCAATTCCACGACCGAGCTTGCGGAATGGGACGCGTTCGTCGGAGCCCATGGCTGGCAGGGCGGCGCCGCGCTGCAAGTCGACACCGGCATGCATCGGCTCGGTATTACCCCGGACGAGGCGGCAGCGCTCGCCCCGCGCGCGCAGACCGAAAATCACGGCATCGCGCTGCTGCTGAGCCACCTCGCCTGCGCCGAGCTTCCCGACCATCCACTCAACGCCAAGCAGATCCAGCTGTTTCGCGAGTTGCATCGGCTGTACCCGAGCGTCCCCGCTTCGCTGGTCAATTCCTCCGGTATTTTTCTTGCCGATACGGCGCATTTCGATTTGGCCCGGCCTGGCGCAGCTCTTTACGGCGTCAATCCCACGCCCGGCCGGCCCAATCCGATGCAGAGCGTCGTCGAGCTTAGCGGCCGCATCCTGCAGCTTCGCAGCATCGCGCGGGACGAGACGGTCGGCTATGACGCCACTTGGACGACCAAGCGCACCACCACCCGGGTCGCCATCGTGGCGCTCGGCTATGCCGACGGTCTATTGCGTGCCGGCAGCGGTACCGACGACCGGCCCGGCGGCGCGGCGATCGTCGCCGGCAAGCGCTGTCCCATCGTCGGCCGCATTTCGATGGACTTGATCTGCATCGACGTGACCGATCTGCCCGATGGCGCCGTGCACCGCGGCGATCTCGCCACGCTGATTGGCGCGGATATCACCCTCGACGAAGTCGCCGCAGCCGCAGGCACGATCGGCTACGAGATTCTCACCCGTCTCGGCTCGCGCTCTCATCTGGTCTATCGCGGGGGATGAGATGGCGGCGCGCGCGCAACAGTTTATCTGCCAAAACTGCGGCGCGGCCTATTCGCGCTGGGCCGGCAAATGCGAAGCCTGCGGCGAGTGGAATACGCTTGTCGAGGAAGGCAACGAGGGCCCTCGCCGTAGCTCACGCAAGGGACGGCTGTTCGCCGTAGAGCCGCTTAAAGGTGAATCGCACGACGCGCCTCGGCTCGCCTCCGGCATTGCCGAGTTCGATCGCGTCACCGGCGGCGGCCTGGTGCGCGGTTCGGTTCTGCTTCTTGGCGGCGATCCCGGCATCGGCAAATCGACGCTGTTGCTTGAAGCGGCGGCAGCCTTCGCGCGCAGCCGTCACCGCGCCGTCTATATCTCGGGCGAAGAAGCGGTGGCGCAGGTCCGGCTTCGCGCGGAACGGCTCGGGCTCTCCGACGCCATGGTCGAAGTCGCGGCCGAAACCTCGGTCGAAGACATCGTAGCGACGCTGTCGCAAGGCGTTACGCCCCGGCTTCTGGTCATCGATTCGATTCAGACCATGTGGACGCAGGCCCTCGACGCGGCCCCGGGCACGGTAACTCAGGTTCGCGGCTCGGCCGCCGAGCTCATTCGTTTCGCCAAGCGCACCGGTGCGGCCGTGATCCTGGTCGGCCACGTCACCAAGGACGGCCAGATCGCCGGCCCGCGCGTCGTCGAGCATATGGTCGATGCCGTCTTGTCCTTCGAAGGCGAAGGTTCGCAGCAATTCCGTATCCTGCGCGCCATCAAGAACCGGTTCGGACCGACCGACGAGATCGGCGTGTTCGAGATGACCGGCGCGGGGCTCCGCGAGGTCGCGAACCCTTCCGAGTTGTTCCTGTCCGAGCGCGACCTCGGCAGCCCCGGCACCGCTGTGTTCGCCGGGGTCGAGGGGACCCGCCCCCTCCTGGTCGAAATCCAGGCCCTGGTCGCCCCGACGTCGCTCGGGACCCCGCGGCGCGCCGTCGTCGGCTGGGATCCGAGTTGGCTGTCGATGGTGCTGGCGGTGCTTGAGGCCCATTGCGGCGTTCGGCTGTCGGGCCATGACGTTTATCTCAATGTGGCGGGCGGGCTTCGCGTCCATGAGCCGGCTGCCGACGTCGCCGCGGCTGCGGCGCTGGTGTCTTCGCTGGCGCGGGCGCCGCTCCCGGCCGACGCCGTCTATTTCGGCGAAGTGTCGCTGTCCGGCGCGGTGCGCCCGGTGGCGCAAACCGCGGCCCGGCTCAAGGAGGCGCAGAAGCTCGGTTTCACCAAGGCCGTCCTGCCTGAGGCCGCAAACAACGAAGCTCCCGACGGCTTTGCGCTGTCGGCCATCGGCATGCTGGCCAACCTGGTCGCCGATATCGCCCGCGACGGGACGACGCCCCTGCGGCGCGTGGGCCGCCAGGATGCATAACTGTGCCCGGCTTGTCGGGCACGAACGCCCCAACGATTTAGCCTCGAAGTTTAGTGTCAGGACCTGGAACGCCACCGATCCTGTTGAGCGTCCGAGAAGACGGGTGACGGCATGCCGGAGCCCGGCTATACAGCGGCGGGCTGGGCGGGGCGAGCGCGGTGCACTGGCGAGCGGACTGGTAGACCAATGCCGATTACGCTGCTCGACATCATATTGATCGTCGTCATGCTGATTTCCGGGCTGCTCGCCATGGTGCGCGGCTTTATGCGGGAGGTGCTCTCCATCACCGCCTGGATTCTGGCCGCCGCGGCGACCCTCTACTCCTATGGGAAACTCGTCCCCTACGCCAAAGAGTACTTCAATAGTGACGTCGTCGCTGCGGTCGCTGTGGTCGGCGGCGTATTTTTGATCACGCTCTTAGTCGTCTCGGTATTAACCATAAAAGTCTCCGATATGGTGCTCGACAGCCGTGTCGGTGCACTCGACCGCACGCTTGGATTCCTGTTCGGGCTCGGCCGCGGCCTTATCATCGTGGTTGTCGCTTTTCAGTTCTTCACCTGGCTGGTTCCGGACCGCAGCCAGCCGGAATGGGTCAGAAGCGCCAAATCGCGGGTCGTCCTGGCCGGCACCGGGCAATGGTTGATCTCGATGTTGCCAGAGGACCCGGAGAACACCATTTTAAACAAGCTGAAGAAGCCGCATCCGGAAGATACCGAGACGCCGGATGTACCCCCCGATCAGCAGCACAGCGAGCTGGATAGGCTGGAGGCCAGGTACTCATGACCGAACCCGACCTCCTCGATCTGGACGCGGACCGGCTCCGCGAAGAATGCGGAGTATTCGGAATCTTCGGCCATCCCGACGCCGCGGCGATTACCGCGCTTGGCTTGCACGCGCTCCAGCATCGCGGCCAGGAAGCGGCCGGCATCGTCTCGTTCGACGGCAAGCGCTTCCACTCCGAGCGTCGCCTCGGCTTGGTCGGCGACGCCTTCTCCCGGCGCGAGGTGATCGATCGCCTGCCTGGCAATGCCGCGGTCGGCCATGTGCGCTACTCGACGACCGGCGAAACCATCTTGCGCAATGTGCAGCCGCTGTTTGCCGAGCTTAACGCCGGCGGTTTTGCCGTCGGCCATAACGGCAATCTCACCAACGGACTGACGCTGCGCCGGCAGCTGGTGCGCGAGGGCGCCATGATGCAATCGACCACCGATACCGAGGTGATCCTGCATCTGGTGGCGCGCTCGCACCGCAACCGCTTCGTCGACCGTTTCGTCGAAGGCCTGCGCATGCTCGAAGGCTCCTATGCCTTCGTCGGCCTCACCAACAAGAAGCTCGTCGGCGCGCGCGACCCGCTGGGCATCCGGCCGTTGGTGCTCGGCAAGCTCGACGGCTGTCCGATCCTGGCGTCGGAAACCTGCGCGCTCGACATCATCGGTGCGCAACACGTGCGCGACGTGGAAAACGGCGAAGTCCTCATCTTCGACGAGGAAGGTGCGCATTCGCACAAGCCGTTCCCGGCGATGGCGCCGCGGCCCTGCATCTTCGAATACATTTATTTCGCACGTCCGGATTCGGTGCTCGGCGGTCGCAGCATCTATAACGTCCGCAAGGCGAGCGGCGCCGAGTTGGCCCGCGAGGCACCCACCGCCGCCGACGTGGTCGTTCCGGTGCCCGATTCCGGAGTGCCGGCGGCGGTCGGCTATGCCCAGGAATCCGGCATTCCCTACGAACTCGGCATCATCCGCAATCACTACATCGGGCGCACCTTCATCGAACCGACGCAGCACATCCGCCAGCTCGGCGTGCGGCTCAAGCACAGCGCCAACCGCGCCGTGGTGAGCGGCAAGCGCATCGTGCTGATCGACGATTCGATCGTGCGCGGCACGACGTCGGTGAAGATCGTGCAGATGATGCGCGAGGCCGGCGCCCGCGAAGTGCATTTCCGCATCGCCTCGCCGCCGATCACGCATCCCGATTACTACGGCATCGATACGCCGGAGCAAGACAAGCTGCTTGCCGCCACGCACGATCTCGAGGCCATGCGCAAATTCATCGGCGCGGATTCGCTGGCCTTCCTGTCGGTCGACGGCATCTATCGCGCCATGGGCGAAAAAGGCCGCGATCCGGTCCGCCCGCAATTCACCGACCATTGCTTCACCGGCGAATACCCGACCGCGCTCACCGACCGCTCGGGGCAAGAGGCAACGCCACGCCAACTCTCGTTGCTCGCCGAGGCCAGCTGAGGGATGACACGGTTGCTTGCTGACCGTATTGCGCTGGTCACCGGCGCAACGCGAGGCATCGGCCGCGCGACGGCGCTGTTGCTGGCGCAGGCCGGCGCCCACGTCGTCGCGGTGGGACGAACGCAAGGGGCGCTTGAAGAGATCGACGATGCGGTGCGCGCGGCCGGCAGTACGGCGACGCTGGTGCCGCTCGACATGCGCGATTACCCGGGCCTGTATCGGCTGGCCGCCTCGCTGAACGAACGCTATCAGCACCTCGATGTGCTGGTCGGCAATGCCGCGGTTGTCGGCCAACGCTCGCCGCTCGATCACGTCGAGCCGCAGAACTGGGACGAGACCATGGCGGTCAACATCACCGCCAATTGGCACCTGATCCGCTCCATGAACCCGCTGCTCAAGCGCGCGATCGCCGGCCGCGCCGTTTTCATCACGTCCGGCGCCGCGACCAGCGCCCGCGCTTATGCGGGTCCCTATTCGGTATCGAAGGCGGCGCTCAACGCGCTGGCGCGGACTTATGCCGACGAGACGACCTCGACACCGATCCGAGTCAATCTGTTCAATCCGGGCCCGACGCGTACCCGGATGCGGGCCTTGGTCATGCCGGGCGAGGATCCAATGACATTGCCGACGCCAGAGCAAGTCGCGGAGAGAATCATCGGTCTATGCCTGCCGAGCTTCGCGGAGACCGGCAAGCTTTACGATTACCCCACCGGCAAGCTTCTGCAATTCATGCCGCCGGCGTGAGTTGGTCGTCATTGCGAGCGGAGCGAAGCAATCCAGACCCAGAGCGAACAGCCGGATTGCTTCGTCGCTTTGCTCCTCGCAATGACACGCACTCTAGCGGCGGCGTTTCTTCCCGGCATAAGGATTGGCCTTCGCCCGCATGGTGAGCCGGATCGGTGTGCCCGGCAGTGCAAACTGCTCGCGCAGGCCGTTGATCAGATAACGGCGGTAGGTCTCGGGCAGCGCGCTGGGCCGCGATGAAAACAGCACGAAGGTCGGCGGCCGCGATTTTGGCTGGGTCATGTAGTCGAGCCGCAGCCGGCGGCCGCTCAGCGCCGGCGGCGGGTTTGCGGAGGTCATTTGCGCCAAAAAGCGGTTGAGCGCAGCCGTCGGCGCCCTGCGGTTCCACACGTCGTGTGCCGTCAAAACCACCTCCATCAACCGATCGACGCCGTGACCGTTCTTGGCCGACAGAACGACGACCGGTACGCCCTTGATCTGCGGCAGCATCCGATCCACCGCGCCGCGCAAGCGCGACAGCGCGCCGGTTTCCGCTTCGATCAGATCCCATTTGTTGACCGCGATGACGACCGCGCGCCCTTCCCGCTCGACCAGATCGGCGATGCGGATGTCCTGCTCTTCGAACGGCGCCTGCGCATCGACGAGCACGATCACCACCTCGGCGAAGCGGATGGCATTAAGCGCGTCGGCGACCGAAAGTTTTTCCAGCTTCTCTTCGATCCGGGAGCGGCGGCGCAAGCCGGCGGTGTCGTGAACGCGGAAACGATGGTCCCGCCAATTAAGTTCAACGGCGATGGCATCGCGCGTGATGCCGGCCTCGGGACCGGTCAAGAGTCGATCCTCGCCGAGCAGACGATTGATCAGCGTCGACTTGCCGGTATTCGGCCGCCCAACGATGGCGATGCGGATCGGGGGAGCTTCCGAAGTCGAAACGACGTCATCGTCGGGCTCCGGCCCGGCCGTCGCCTCGGGCAAAGCGGCGCGCAAAGCGTCGTAGAGATCGGCCAAGCCCTCGCCGTGTTCGGCGCTGATCGCGATCGGCTCGCCGAGGCCAAGCGCATAGGCTTCGAGCGCGCCCGCCGCGCCGGCGCGGCCCTCGCTCTTATTGGCGACCAGGATCGACGGCTTACCCGACTTGCGCACGAGATTGGCAAAAGCGCGATCCTCCGCCGTCGCACCGGCACGCGCATCAAAAAGAAAAAGCACGGCATCGGACTGCGCTATCGCTGCCGCGGTCTGCGCTTGCATCCGCCCCGACAGGCTCTCGCGCTCGGCGTCCTCGAGGCCAGCGGTATCGATCGCCTTGAAGGTCAAATCGCCGAGCTTCGCCTCGCCTTCGCGGCGGTCGCGCGTCACGCCCGGCTGATCGTCAACCAGCGCCAGACGACGGCCGACAAGCCGGTTGAACAGCGTCGATTTGCCGACATTGGGCCGGCCGACAATGGCGACGGTGAAGGACATGGTCTGGGCTTTAAAAATGGTCCGGGCTTTGAAACAAGACGCTGTATAGCATCCTCGCGCCGGCTGCAGGGTCGAGGCGTTCAGCTCATAAAGATCATTATGGCGGTCGCCAACGGCCGATGCTGGGGCACCAGCTTCGGACTATTGAGTGGCCGCGCCGTTTGCCGATGGCTTCGGCCACATCGAATCGAACGAGGGCGCGGTTTGCGAGGTCGGCGTAGATGAAGGCGCAGCCGTGGACTGGGACGGGGCGGTTGACGGCGGCGCCGGCCAGACCGATTGCGACGGCGGCGCAGCCTGCTGGGTTGGTGCGGCCGGTCCGGCTGATGGCGAGGCCGGCCAAGCGAATTGTCCGCTCTGCTGCGCAGCCCCCGGCGGCGAATTCGGCCAGGCCGCGTCGGACGGCTGTTGCGGCGGAGCGCCCTTGGAACCGACGTCGATCCGCGTCGGCTGCGACGCCGGCGGCTTTTCGACCTTTGCGGCCCGCGCCCGCGGCCGTCCGACCGCGACGTTAGGCTTGGGTTTCGGTTTTTCCTCCGGCTTCGGCGCTGCGGCGGGAGCCGGTGCACCTTGTGCATCCGCATCCGCGTCGGCCTGATCAGGCGGCGGTTGATAGCCCTTGACCAGATCCGCCGGCACGCCGGTGGTCGTGCCGGGGACGCCGTTGGGAAATAGCGGCTCGCGTTGACCTTTCAGCTTCGTCTTGCTGTCGAACATATCCGAATTAAAGAGCGTCGTCGGATCGAACTGGCCGCCGGGCGTGCAGGCGGCGAGTACGAGCAAAAATGGCAGCGCCGACGCGGCGCGGAACAGCGAGAAATGATCGCGGAACGCCATCCTTCAGCCCTTGTTGCTCGCCGCGATGAGCTCGCTCAAAACCTCGGCGCGGCTACGCGTGGCGGCCGGCGTCTGCGGATCGGCCATGATCATGTCGGTCCACTTCCGCGCCGCGATCAGGTCGCCGGCTTTCCAGGCCGACAGGGCCAAAATCTCCCGCGCGGTATGACGAAACGTCCGGTCGCCCGCGGTCAGCGGTTCAAGTCGGGCCAGAAGCTCGGAGTAAGGCGCCGTATCGACCAGGAGATACCCGGCGCGCACCGTCGCCAAATCCTCGATGACTTGTCCGGCATTCTTATCGGCGGCGATCCCGTCATAAGCTTTGACGGCGGCGGCCCGATCGGTCGGTGCCAGTTCGGCGGCCTCGCGCAAACGCGCCAATACGCGATAGCCGGCGGTGCCGTCGCTAGCGAGCTTCGCGAAGGCCGCATCGGCTTCCTGATGCTTGCCGGCCTGCGCCAGCGCGACGGCCTGCTCGAACGCGGCACCGGATTTCGCCGCCTGCCGACCCTGCCACCATTCATAACCGCGCCAAGCACCGACGCCCACGACGATGAGGACGCAGAGTGCGACGAGGTAAATTCCGTAACGTTCCCACAGCCTCTTGAGCTGTTCGCGACGGACTTCTTCGTCGACTTCATTGAATATGTCGGTCACGCCACTCGTCCCCAGCCCAGCCCCAGTCCTAAAAGCCTGCGTCCCGTCATTCGCCAAGAAGATTTCGGCCCAAAGGGCCGCACGGCTCCTACCCGTGACTGGGCCCGCTTTATGACCCGAATATCGATGAAATCCAAAACACCCGCATTTAGCGCGATTTAGGACAGTTCGGCGCCCGTAAAGCCTTGTCGCAACTAGTTTAATGATATGGCGCGAGCAAGGCAAAATGCGGCCGCACAAGCCGTAGCATTCCGCATGGTTTAGAGCAGTCTGGAGCGCTTTTTTAGGCCCGCGACGGACCTTTACCGCGCTCCGGCAGCTTGGTCACGGCTGAACCCGTGCCCGCTCCGGGCTTGCGCATCGGATAGACGTGATCGGGCCCTGGGAAAGTGCGGTCCCGGACCTCCTGCGCATAGCTCTTGATCGCCTGCTCAATCGAGGGGCCGAGATCGCCGAAGCGCTTGACGAATTTCGGCACCCGCGGCGACAGCCCAAGCATATCTTCCAACACCAGGATTTGGCCGTCGCAGGCGACGCTGGCACCAATGCCGATGGTCGGGATCGCGATCTGCGCCGTGATGCGCCGCCCGAGCGGCTCGGCGACTGCTTCAAGGACGACGGCAAAGGCGCCGGCATCGGCGACCGCGCGCGCGTCCGCCTCGATCGGCGCCCAATCGCTCTCGTCGCGTCCCTGAGCGCGGAACGAGCCGATGGTGTTGATCGCCTGCGGGGTGAGCCCGACATGGCCCATCACCGGCACGCCGCGTTCGGCCAGAAAGGCGATGGTCTCCGCCATGCGCCGGCCGCCTTCGATCTTGATGGCGCCGCAGCCGGTCTCTTTCATGATCCGGGCCGCCGAGCTGAAGGCCTGCTCCTTCGAGCCTTCGTAGGAGCCGAACGGCATGTCGACGACGACCAGCGCGCGCTTAGAGCCGCGCATCACCGCGTGGCCCTGCAGGATCATCATCTCGAGCGTGACCGGAATCGTAGTTTCGAGCCCGTGCATCACCATGCCGAGCGAGTCGCCAACCAAAATGACGTCGCAATAAGCGTCGACCAGGCGCGCGGTGTGCGCGTGATAGGAGGTGAGACAGACGATTGGTTCGCCGCCTTTGCGGGCGCGGATGTCGGGCGCTGTCAGCCGCCGGATTTGCTCCTGCACCGACATCGTCAATGCCCAAGCGCCGGCGTGCCGAACGCCGGTACGCCGACCACGATCGGATGGAACACGAAGCCGAGTGCCAGATAGATGATCGTGCCGACCACGATGGCGATGATGTCGTTTTTGGTGCCGCCGATTGGAATAGGCGGTGCACCCGGATCGGCGCGGCGCTTTAGCGTGATGCGGTCATACACCGCCCAGGCTAGGATCGATCCGAACAGGATGATGCCGCCGAGATCGCCATTGGCGCACAGATGCGCGAAGGCCCAGGTTTTGACCCCAGCCAGCATCGGATGCTTGAGCACGCGTTTGATATTGCCCGGGATGTAAGGGGCAGCGACCATGATGCTCGCCGGCCACATCAGCACCACCACGATGTGCCGCGTCCAAGCCGGTGGATACCACAGATAAATCATGCCCTCCACGCGATAGGCGGCAAAGCCGTAGGCGATGAGGAGGATGCCGACGATGGCGATCACGGAGAACAGGCCGCGATAGGGCCATTCGCCGATCCGGGCGACCAGCGCGGCGCGCCGGTCGCGCATCGTCACGAAGACGTGCGCGCCAAGAAAGATAACAAGACCGAGGATTTCTTCCGCGAGTCCCACGATAGGCTCCTTGCCGGTCGAGTTCGGGCCGCGATCATGGCCAGCGCCGTCTCATTGTCAATGACGCGCCGGCGGTCATGCGCCATATCGCTTGTCGCGCTCGAGATAAGCCGCGGTGCCGATGAGGCCTTCGCGCTCTTTGAACGTGACCATATCGCCCCGCATCGACGCTGAGCTGCCGTCCTGCGCGATGGCGACGAGCACACGCTGCATGGCCTTGATGGCGGCGCGCTGGGTGTCGCTCGGGATGATGACGACGCTGTAGCCAAGGGTTTCCAGCTTGGGCGCCGGCAGTAGCGGCGTCTTGCCGCCCTCGAACATATTGATGAGCTTCCAGCCCGGCAGTCGTTTGGCGATCGCGGCGATCTCGTCTTCCGAGGTGGGCGCTTCGACAAAAAGCATGTCCGCGCCAGCCTCGTGATAGGCCGAGGCGCGATCGATCGCGGCGGAGAATCCCTCGACCGCGATGGCGTCGGTGCGCGCGATCACCACAAAATCGGGGTCGTGCAAGGCATCGCGCACGGCCTTGAGTTTCTGCACCATTTCGCCGACCGGCACGAGGCCCTTGTCGTCGTAATGACCGCACTTCTTGGGAAACGTCTGGTCCTCGAGATGAAAGGCAGCCACACCGGCACGCTCGAAGGCGCGCGCGGCGGCCTGGGCGTTGAGCGCGTTGCCGTAGCCGGTGTCGGCGTCGGCAATGATCGGGGCGGCAACGACGTCCACCATCGACGCCAGCCGCTCGACAATCGCGCTCATCGAAAGAAGGCCGAGGTCCGGCACTCCGGCCGAGCGCGCGATGGCGCCGCCGCTTGCGTAAATCGCCGGGAATCCGGCCTGCTCGACCAGCCGGGCGGAAAGCCCATCAAAGGCGCCCGGCGCGACGGCGATGCGCCCCGAATTCAACAAAGCCCGCAATTTCGTTGTGGCGCGCACGATGCGACCTCCGCTTCGACTTCCCTCGCCTGCATGATACGTCTTGGGAAGCAAAGGGGAAACGCAGAGGGAAAGCGATGAAGCGCGGCATGCTGGCGGCAATGGTCGCCCTGTTTTTCACGGTGTCGGCGAGCGCACAGCAGTGGCCGACCGGGCCGGTGCGGATTATCGTGCCATTCGGCGCCGGCGCGACGCCCGACGTCGTCGCCCGCATGATCGCCGATTATCTGCACGACAAGACCCAAGTGCCGTTCATCATCGAAAACAAGCCGGGCGCCAGCGGCAATACCGGCACCGACGCCGTAGCCAAGGCCGCGCCGGACGGCTCGACAATCGGAATCAGCATCGGCGGACCGCTTGCCATCAACACGCTCTTGTTCGGCAACCTGCCCTACGATCCGAAAAAAGATCTCGCGCTCATCACCATGCTGGTCACGCAGCCGAGCGCGCTTGCGGTCAATACCGAGCTCGGCGTGAACTCGACGCGGGAGTTAATCGATCTGATCGCGCACAACCCCGGCAAATACGCCTACGGCTCGATCGGCACCGGCTCGCTGTCGCAGCTCGCCATGGAGGCGATCGCGCTGAAAAGCGGAACGCAGCTCGTCCATGTCCCCTATTCCTCGTCGCCGCAGGCAATGACGGCGCTGATCCGCAACGACGTGCAGATGGTGTGCCTGCCGGCGATTTCGGTCGTGCCGCAGCTTTCCTCAGGCAAGGTCAAAATCCTCGCCGTGACAACGGCTGAGCGTTCGGCGCTGTTGCCTGATATTCCCACTCTAAAGGAAGCCGGCATCGATGTTGAGGCCGACGCCTGGAACGGTCTCATTGCGCCGGCGGGAATTCCCGACACTATGGCCGAACGCATTCGTGCGTTGGTCACCGAGGCGATCGAATCTCGCCAAGTCCGCGAAAAGCTCACGGCGCAATTGATGGAACCGATCCCCGATACGCCAGCGCAATTTCGCGCCCGCGTCGACGCCGACATCGCGCGCTGGTCGCCGGTAATCGCGGCGGCCAAGATTAAAATTCAATAAACAGGTAAGAGCAGCAAACAACGAACAGCGACTGGGGAAGGAAAACTCCTTCCTCGTCGCTATTCGCGATCTTGCTTTATGACTTTACGGGCCGAACTTGTAGTCGAAGCCGGCCTTCACTTCCTGGACATTGAGATCCGCATTCGTCGTCACAGGCGTCGCGAAGCTGAGCTGTTTCGAACCGAAGCCGAGATAGTCGTATTCGGCGCGGACTGACCAGTTGTCCGTGAGCGCGTATTCCAAACCGGCGCCGGCCGTCCAGCCAACCCGTGTCGTCGTATCGGTTGCCGTCGCGCCGCCGACTGGGGTGAAGGTGCTTTTATCTTCCGCGAACGCAACACCACCCTTGCCGTAGACGAGTAGACGATCGAACGCGGCGCCGATTCGTCCGGTCACGGTGGAGGTCCATTGCGGACTGGTGGTGATTGAGTCGCCCACTGAAACGGTGCCGGTGCCTTTGATGGCGCTGGTCCAGCTGAAATCGCCTTCGAGACCGAGGACGAGCCAATTGAATTGCGTGTTCACACCAACCTGGGCGCCGCCGAGAAACCCGCTGTTGTTGAAGGTATCGTTGCTGCCGGTGAATGGATCGGTCCACGACGAATTTTCGAAGCCGCCACCAATATGGCCGCCGATGTAGAAGCCGCTCCAATTATAGACCGGCGGTGCATAGGCGACCGGCGCGACCGGCGCGGGCGCCGGGCGCATCGGCAAATCGGCAGCTTGAACCGAACACACGCAGGCGACAGTGCCGGCAGCCAGCGTGAAGCCGCCAACGAACACACGCAATTTCATTTCAACCTCCAGCCTCGAAAGATACTCGCCCCCGAGTTCTCGTCCCAAGTTTCAGTCCCCGACAACCGAGCCGAGCTTTTCGTCCGCCATCGTGCGGTAGAGAGCCGCAGCTTGGCGGGCAAAGCATGGTCGATTGGTGGCAGCAAAGTGGCTACCCATTTGCTCTTAACAGTTGTTAAATGCGAAAGTTCCGCGCTGTGATTATTCGCCCCGAATGTGGCAATGGAACTTTGCGCTCGCGACCAGGAGTAGAGAGTTTCGCCCGCCAAATAGTCGCTAGCCGCGAGTGCTTACGGATTTGGCATAAAGTTCCGGGGCAAACCCGACCAGCAATTTGCCGCCGCCGAGATCGAGCACCGGACGCTTGATCATGGACGGCTGCGCCAGCATCAGCGCTAGCGCCTTCTTGGCGTTCAGGCCGGCCTTGTCCTTATCCGGCAACTTGCGGAACGTGGTGCCGGCGCGATTGAGCAGCGTCTCCCAGCCGACCTTCTTCTCCCACCGCTCCAACCGCTCGCCTTCGATGCCGGCCGTCTTGTAGTCGTGAAACGCATAATCGACGCCGTGCTTGTCGAGCCAGGCGCGCGCCTTCTTCATCGTGTCGCAGTTCTTGATGCCGTAGATGGTGATCGACAAGCCCGCAGCTCCTGAGCACTACTCCCACTCGATCGTCCCCGGCGGCTTACTCGTCACGTCGTAGACCACGCGATTGACGCCCTTGACCTCATTGATGATGCGGGTCGCCACGGCACCGATGAAGGCCATGTCGAACGGGTAGAAATCCGCGGTCATGCCGTCGGTGGAGGTCACCGCGCGCAGGCCAACGACGTAATCGTAGGTGCGGAAATCGCCCATGACGCCGACGGTGCGCACCGGCAACAGCACCGCGAAGGCCTGCCAGATATCGTCGTAGAGGCCGGCGCGGCGGATTTCCTCGATGAACACGTTATCGGCGAGCCGCAGGATTTCGAGCTTGTCGCGCGTGATGGCGCCGGGGCAGCGGATGGCAAGACCGGGGCCAGGAAATGGATGGCGACCGACAAAGGCGTCGGGCAGGCCGAGCTCGCGGCCAAGCGCGCGGACCTCATCCTTGAACAATTCACGCAACGGCTCGACGAGCTTCATGTTCATGCGCTCGGGCAGGCCGCCGACATTGTGGTGCGATTTGATGGTCACCGATGGGCCGCCAGTAAATGACACGCTCTCGATCACGTCGGGATAGAGCGTGCCTTGGGCCAGAAATTCGGCGCCGCCGATCGTCTTTGCCTCGGCCTCGAAGACATCGATGAACAATTTGCCGATGGTCTTGCGCTTTTGCTCCGGATCCTCGACACCTTCGAGCGCTTTGAGGAAAGTATCCGCGGCGTTCACATGAACGAGCGGGATGTTGTAGTGGCCGCGGAACAGCGCCACGACATTCTCGGCTTCGCCGAGGCGCAATAATCCGTGATCGACGAAGACGCAGGTGAGCTGTTCGCCGATCGCCTCATGAATGAGCACGGCGGCGACCGCGGAATCGACGCCGCCGGACAGTCCGCAGATCACCCTGCCCTTGCCGACCTGTTTGCGGATCTTGTCGATCGCCTCCAGCTTGAACGCGCGCATGGTCCAGTCGCCGGTGCAGCCCGAGACCCTGCGCACAAAGTTGCGCAACAGCGCCGCACCATGCGGGGTGTGCATGACTTCGAGATGGAATTGGGTGGCGTAGAATTTACGCTTGTCGTCGGCGATCATGGCGATCGGCGCGTTGGCCGAGGTGCCGGCTGCGACAAAGCCGTCCGGCAGCTTGGTGACGCGGTCGCCGTGGCTCATCCACACCGGATATTTCTGGCCGACTTCCCAGACGCCGTCGGTGAGCGCCGACGGCGTCGTCACCTCGACCTCGGCACGGCCGAATTCGCGATGATGACCGCCCTCGACCTTGCCGCCGAGTTGCGCCGCCATGGCTTGCTCGCCGTAGCAGATACCAAGCACCGGCACGCCGGCCTGATAGATCGCAGCAGGCGCCAGCGGCGCGTCCTTGTCGAGCACCGAAGCCGGGCCGCCGGACAGGATCACGCCTTTCGGCCGCATCTCGCGGAACGCGGCTTCGGCCTTCTGGAACGGCACGATCTCGCAATAGACCTTCTCTTCGCGCACGCGCCGCGCGATGAGCTGCGTGACCTGCGAGCCGAAGTCGACGATGAGAATTTTGTCGTGGGACTGCGAATCTTGCGCCATGGCGGGTTCTAAAGCAGCTCCTGCATCCTGTCGAGATTTTGCAGGTGCATTCATGCCGAGCGCCGCATAACGCCGACAAAAAACCCGTCGGTATCGGTGCGCCGCGGCGTCATCAGCAGGCCTTCGTCGGACGTAAGCACCGCCCGCCCGAAAAGATAGGCGCGGTCGCCCAGGGCGTTGATGACGTTTGCGGGCTTTTCCACGGAAAAATTGCCGTGACGGCCGATAAAGGCGCGCACCCGGTCGCCGTTCTCTTCGGCGAGCACCGAGCAGGTGATGTAGGCGATGCGGCCGCCCGGCTTGACCAGCGCGACCGCGCTCTCGAGCACCGCATCCTGCTGCTTGATGCGTTCGGCGAGCGCCCCGGGCCGGATGCGCCACTTGGCGTCCGGATTGCGGCGCCAAGTCCCGATGCCGGTGCACGGCGCGTCGATCAGCACCAGATCGGCGCGGCCGGCGAGATCGGCCAGTTCATTGCCCACACTCTTAGGCGTGCGAACCTGAACATTGCGCGCGCCGGCCCGGGCGAGGCGATCGTGAATGGGCGCCAAACGCCGCTTGTCGCTGTCGGTCGCATAGATCTGGCCGCGGTTTTCCATTGCTGCGGCCAGCGCGAGCGTCTTGCCGCCGGCGCCGGCGCAGAGGTCGACGACCTGCTCGCCGGGCTTGGCGCCAGAGAGAAGTGCTGCGAGCTGCGAGCCTTCGTCCTGGATCTCGATGCGGCCCTTGAGGAACAGCGGCTCGGCATGAATCGCCGGGCTTTTGGCATCTGCCGCAAGACGAATGCGCAAGCCCCACGGCGACCATCGTGTCGCTTCTGCATTGAGATGCGCAAGTTCGGGCATCGCGTCCTCGCGCGTGCCGACAAGCATATTGACGCGCAGATCGAGCGGCGCCCGGCTCGCCAGGCTTTCGCCTTCGGCCGCTCGTTCGTCGCCAAAAACCCGCGCCAGATAGGGATCGAGCCATTCCGGATAATCGCCCTGAATATGCGCCGGCGCGCCGGCGAGACTGCCGCGCTCGAGTGCGGCCCGCTCTGCTTCGCTCAAAGGCGCAGGCGCATAAAGCGCGCCGCTGCACAGCGCATCGATCGCCGCAACATCCAGCCCGCGCTCGCGATGCAGCATGCCGATCAGCACTCCGCGCGGGGAGGCGTCGTCCATAAGCGACGCGGACGAGGCCTTTCGCCGCAACGCGTCATAAACGAGACCGGCGATAGCAGCGCGGTCGCCGGAGCCTGCAAATCGGTGAGACAACCCCCAGTCTTTGAGCGCGTCAGTCGCCGGACGCCGCTGCACTTCGATGTCGGCAAAGACCTCGATGGCTGCTGAAAGGCGGGCCGCGGGCGTCACTATTTGAACTTGCGCTGGATGGCCGCGGCACGATCGGCGCTGGGTGTCTCGTGCCGCCGCACGCGCTTGCGCAATTCCTGAATCGCTTCGGCCAAATCTTGCACGTGAATGCCTTTCGGCGCTTTGCCGGCTTTCACGCTCGCCAGCATCCGCCGCAACAGATCGTCATCGTGCTCGTCGCGATAGGGTTTTAAATCGAGATCTTTGGGTACCTTGTCGAGCCGTTCGTCGCCAATGCTTTTCACGTGCTTCTGCATAAAGCGGTCGTAAGCGCGCCATTCGACGCCGGCGGCACGAACGGCGGCTTCCTCGGCGCGCGTCGCAATCTGATGCGCGTGAAGATAATGCAGCCCGAGCTGATCGATCAGCGTCTTCTCAACTTCCTCATGCAGCACGAGGAAGCGGTCGGTGTCGATGATGCGGCCGCGGAATTTTAAGCTGTGCGGCATATGGCGGTCGATGTAGATGGTCTTACCGTCGAGGCTATAGCCGGCGAGATAGGGAATATCGTGCTTGCGGTCGAATTTCTTGACGCGCCGGCAGATCGCGTCGAGCGCGCGATCCATCATCAAACTGGAAACGTACCATTCCGGCAGCTTCAGTTTCTTGTGGGGTGCGGTCGGATGGCAGAGATCGAGTGGCATTGCGGCTCCTCATACCGGCCGCGGCAGCGTCAGCACTTCGAAAATATAGATCGCCCAATTGATCGCGAGCGCCACGACGGCAACGGCGTAAAACGTGCCGCGCACGCGGACCGTATTGCTGGTCACGTGCACGTAGGCATGAAGCAGCCGGAAGATGACGAAGACCCAGGCCAGGATGACAAAGATCAGTCCGGCGAGATGCGTGAAGTAAGCAAGGATGGTCAGAACATAGAACAGGACCGGGATTTCAAACTGATTGGAAAATGCAAAGCCGAACTGCAAAGTCCGCGCCGGCCACCTCGGCTCGCGCAGCGCGATGTCCTCGGGCCGCACGGCGCCGTTGCCGAAATCGCGCGTGCGCAACACCGCCATGCCGACCCACAAGAGAAAGGTCAGAAACACCTCGACGAACAGCGGCAACAAAATCTCTTGCGTGGTCATGGAATGCGCTCCGGCTCGATAGTGAATTCAAAGCTTGATGCTGATTGCGGTCTCGCCGTCGTCGTTGACCAGCGCGCTGCGCCACGATTTCCCGTCGAACAAAGCCTTGCGCACCGTATCGGCGGTGCCGCCGTGGTTGAGATTGGCGGTGATCAGCGTACCGCCGGTACGCAACAGCGCGCGCAGCGTCTTATGCAGTGTCGCGACCGGCGTGCCGCCATCGAAGAAGGCGACGTCGTAGCCGGGATCGAGGGTCGGCAGCACGGCGGCGAAGTCGCCTTCATGGATGGTGATGCGGTTGTCCATGCCGGCCGCCGCGATATTGTCGCGGGCCAGCTGCACATGCTCCGGATCGCGCTCCACCGTATCGATCGTCGCGCCCGGTGCGCCGGAGGCAAAAGACAGGGCCGTGTAGCCGAGCGCCGTTCCCAATTCCAAAATGCGCCGGGCATTGGCCGCGCCAGCCAGAGCCGCCAGCAGCGGACCGTTATCATAAGGATAGGCGTTGCAGCCGTGCCGACCGCGATGGGTATTGGTCGCGGTACGAATCTTGGCGAAAGGATCGGGCGCGCCTGGCATCCTATCCCCGGCTCGGATAATTCGGACTCTCGCGCGTGATGGTGACGTCGTGGACGTGGCTCTCGCGCAAGCCGGCGCCGGAAATGCGCACGAACTCGGCCTTGTCGTGAAACGCGGCGAGGTCTTTGGCGCCGACGTAGCCCATCGCCGCGCGCAAGCCGCCGACCAATTGATGCAGCACATTGGCGACCGGGCCCTTGTAGCCGACCTGTCCCTCGACACCCTCGGGCACGAGCTTGAGCGTGTCCTTGATCTCCTGCTGGAAATAACGGTCGGCCGAGCCGCGCGCCATGGCGCCGACCGAGCCCATGCCGCGATAGCTCTTGTAGGAGCGGCCCTGATAGAGAAACACCTCGCCGGGAGTCTCATCGGTGCCGGCGAGCAGCGAGCCGACCATGGCGCAGTCGGCCCCGGCCGCGAGCGCCTTGGCGAGGTCACCGGAATATTTGATGCCGCCGTCGGCGATGACCGGCGTGTTCGCCCGATGCGCCACCTCGACCGCATCCATGATCGCGGTAAGCTGCGGCACGCCGACGCCGGCGACGATGCGCGTGGTGCAGATCGAACCCGGCCCGATACCGACCTTGATCGAATTGGCGCCGGCATCGATCAGGGCTTTGGCGCCTTCGGCGGTGGCGATATTGCCGGCTACCACTTGCACCGCATTGGACAGCCGCTTGATGCGGGTGACGGTGTCGAGCACACGCTGGGAATGGCCGTGTGCGGTGTCGACGACAATGAGGTCGACGCCTGCGTCGATCAGGGCTTCGCTGCGTGCATAGCCGGCCTCCCCAACCGAGGTGGCGGCGGCGACGCGCAGCCGGCCCTGCTCGTCCTTGCACGCATTGGGATGAGCCACCGCCTTCTCGATGTCTTTGACCGTGATGAGACCGACACAGCGATAATCGGCATCGACCACCAGGAGCTTCTCGATGCGATGCTGATGCAGGAGCCTTTTCGCCTCGTCCTGGTCGACGCTCTCGCGCACGGTGACGAGGCGCTCCTTGGTCATCAGCTCGGAGATCTTTTGCCGCTTGTCGGTGGCAAAACGCACATCGCGGTTGGTGAGAATGCCGACCAGCTTGCCGGGCCCTTTGTGTTGCTGACCGTTGCCGCCTTCCACCACCGGGATGCCGGAAATGTGATGCTCCTGCATCAGCGCCAAGGCATCGGCGAGCGTCGCCTCGGGATTGATAGTCACCGGATTGACCACCATGCCCGATTCGAACTTCTTGACCTGGCGCACTTGCGCGGCCTGGGCGTCGGGTTCGAGATTGCGGTGCAAAACGCCGATGCCGCCGGCCTGCGCCATGGCGATGGCCATGCTGGACTCGGTCACCGTGTCCATGGCCGAGGCGACGATCGGGATATTGAGCTGGATGTTGGGCGTGATATGCGAGCGGATATCGACGTCCGATGGCAGAACGTCGGACAGTCCCGGCTTCAACAGCACGTCATCGAAGGTATATGCTTCGCGCGGTGGGTCTTTTGAAATCGCTGCCATTGCCAACTCCGCATGGCCCGGTATGACAGGCCATCGCATCGGGATAACGCCTCGCGGGCGAGCGGAACGAAAGTCCCCCGCCCGGCTCGATGACCCGCTTTTGGGTTGGCGGCGGTCGATAGCACGCCTCGACCGCAATTGATAGGCCCCAACCGATAACAGGGGTGGAAAGCCGGAGGAAATCGCCGTGAAACACCGTTTAGACCGTCGTCAATTCAACCGCGGCGGGATCGCCGCCGGCGCGCTGCTGGCGGCGCCCCGCATCGCCCGAGCCGCCCCGGTCAAGATTCGCTGCGGCTGGGTGGTGATACCGGCCTCGCTCGCCCCGCTGGTGCTCGAGAAAAAGGACATCCTCAAGCATTTCGGCCAATCCTACGTCGCCGAGGCGACGCGCTTCGAAGGCACCCCGCCGGTCATCACCGCGCTCGCATCCGGCGACCTCGATATCGGGCCGCTCGCCTTCTCGTCATTCGGCCTCGCCATTCAGAACGCGCATATGGACGATCTGCGCGTCATCAGTGACGAGATCGAAGACGGCGTCGCCGGCCATGGCACCAATCAATTCATGGTACTCAAGGACGGTCCGGTGAAAACCGTGGCCGACCTCAAGGGCAAAGTGCTCGCCACCAACGTCATCGGCAGCGCCGTCGACATTGCCATGCGGGCGGTTTGCCGGCGTTCGGGGCTCGAAGCCAACCGCGATTACACCATCATCGAGGCCCCCTTCCCGGCCATGCGTGCGATGCTGGCCGAAAAAAAGGCCGACCTGATCAGCGCGGTGCCGCCGTTCTCGCTCGATCCCGATCTCAATGCCATGGCGCACAGCCTGTTCACGCAGAAGGACGCCTTCGGCATCACGCAGCTTACGATGTGGACGGCACGCACGCCCTTCATCCAGCAGAACCGCGCCGCACTGGTCGACTTCCTCGAAGACACGGTGCGCGCGATCCGCTGGTACAGCGACCCGAAAAATCACGAGGAGGCGGTCGCCATTGTCGCGCGGCTCAACAAAGCGCCGCCCGCGCGCATGGAATGGGCCTTCACCGACAAGGATCAATATCGCGACCCCAACGGCATGCCGAATTTGAGTGCCTTGCAGAGCAATCTGCTGCTCCAGAAGCAGGTCGGCTTCCTCAAAGAAGACATTGACGTGAAGAAATATTCCGACGTGAGCATGGTGAAGGAGGCGGCCAAACGGTTGGCATGACATCGACCCGCGCGCATAAAGGCGGGGGCGCCACCAACCGATAGCCGTGCATGGAAGAGACGCCGCCTTACGATCGCATCGTCCCGCTGATTGTCGCCACCGCGCTGTTCATGGAAAACATGGACTCGACGGTGATCTCGACCTCGCTGCCGGCGATTGCGCGCGCGCTCGGCACCAATCCGCTGGCCTTGAAGCTCGCAGTCACATCCTACCTGCTGTCGCTTGCGATCTTCATTCCAGCCAGCGGCTGGACGGCCGACCGTTTAGGCGCGCGCAACGTGTTCCGCACCGCGATCGGCATCTTTGTCATCGGCTCGATCGGCTGCGCCGCCTCGCATTCGCTCGAGGAATTCGTGGCGGCCCGCATTCTCCAGGGCATGGGCGGGGCGATGATGACACCGGTTGGCCGCCTCATCATGGTGCGCAGCATCGACAAGAGGCATCTTCTTAATGCCATGTCGCTTGTGACCATGCCGGCGCTGATCGGGCCGATCTGTGGCCCGCCGCTCGGCGGCTTCATCACCACATACGCGTCGTGGCATTGGATCTTCTTGATCAACGTGCCGATCGGCGTTCTCGGCATCGTCTTGGCGACGCGCTTCATCCCCAATGTTCACGTCGAACATCGCACGCCTTTCGACTATGTCGGATTTGTTCTCTCCGGCCTCGCCATTACCGGACTTGCTTTCGGTCTTTCGGCCCTGGGGCTGGATTTTCTGCCGACCGGCGTTGTCGCGGCGCTGCTCGGCGTCGGCGCGTTATCGTCGGCGGCCTATGTTGCGCATGCCAAACGAACGCCGGCGCCGATCCTCGATCTGTCGCTGCTCAAGTTGCCGACTTTCCGCGCCAGCATTTATGGGGGCTTCCTGTTCCGTCTCGGCATCGGTGCGTTGCCGTTCCTGCTACCGCTATTGCTGCAGATCGGTTTCGATCTGACGCCGTTCCAATCGGGACTGATTACCTTCACCACCGCGCTAGGTTCGATGTTCATGAAAGCCGCCGTCTCAAGCGTGCTCAACCGGTTCGGTTATCGCAACGTGCTGCTCTACAATGCACTCATCTCAAGCGCTTTCCTTGCTGGCTGCGCCACATTCGTGCACGGCATGCCCTATTGGGCGATGATCGCGATCCTCCTTTCGGGCGGCTTCTTCCGCTCGCTGCAGTTCACCAGCATCAACACCATCGCCTATGCCGAGATCGATCCGCCGCGGATGAGCCGCGCCACCGCGATGGTGGCCGCAGCCCAGCAATTGTCGCTGTCGACCGGGGTTGCGGTCGGCGCACTGGTCGTCGAAATCACGCTGCGGCTGAAACATTCGACGACGATGGGCGTCAATGACTTTCCGCCGGCATTCCTCTTTGTCTCGCTGCTGGCGGCGAGCGCCGCTTTGATCTTTTATCGCCTCTCTCCCGACGCCGGCGCCGAGCTGTCGGGGCGGCGGGTGGCGGAGGCGGAGGAACCAGGCAAGGCGCGCTAGGCGCGCCCGCATCAGCCGCGAAAGCCGCGCGCCAACAAATAAAGCTCGGCGGAATCGGATCGGCTTGCCGGCGGCTTGACGTGCTTGACGCTTTCGAAGTCGCGCTTGAGCTCGGCGAGCAGCGTGGCTTCCGTGCCGCCTTGCAGCACCTTGCAGAGAAACACGCCGCCGGGAGCGAGCACTTCGCGGGCGAAAAGCACGGCGGCCTCGGCCAATGCCATGATGCGCAAATGATCGGTCTGGCGGTGGCCGGTGGCGTTCGCTGCCATGTCGGAGAGCACGACGTCGGCTTTGCCGCCGAGGATTTCCTTCAATCGCGCCGGCGCCGTTTGGTCGAGGAAATCGAGATGCAAGAATTCAATGCCGGGAAGCGGCTTCATATCGAGAATATCGAGGGCGATTACCCTGCCCGTGGCGCCGACGCGCTTTGCCGCGATCTCGCTCCAGCCGCCGGGCGCAGCGCCCAGATCGACCACGCGAGCCCCGGGCTTGAGCACTTTATACTTGTCGTCGATCTCGGCGAGCTTATAGGCGGCGCGCGAGCGAAAGCCTTCGCGCTTGGCGCGTGCCACATAAGGATCGCTAAGCTGGCGTTCGAGCCAGGCGCGGGACGACGATGTGCGGCGTTTCTGGTCCTTGAGCCGCGCCATCTTTTACTTTGCCTTTGTGCTCAGGCTTCGCCCCAGACGCCGTCCTCGCGCATCATCTCGACCAGCATGCCCTCGCGCAAGCCGCGATCGGCGACCCGCAATCGTGGGCTGGGAAAGGCGCGGCGGATGGCGTCGAGGATGGCGCAGCCCGCGAGCACAAGATCGGCGCGTTCGGCGCCAATACAAGGGTTGGCCGCGCGCTGATCGAAACTCATCGCCATCAGCTCGGCCACGACGCGCGATATTTCATCGTCGGACAGCCAGCAGCCGTCGACGCGCCGCCGATCGTAGCGCTGCAGCCGCAAATAGACGCCTGCGATCGTCGTCACCGTGCCCGAGGTGCCGAGCGTGTGGAAACCGTTGAGATCGCGGTGGTCGGCCGCGAACGCGTCGACGAAGGATGCGACCTCCGCCACCATCGCATCGTAGCTATCGCGCGACACGACTTTGCCGCCGTAGCGCTCGGCGAGTGTGACGACGCCAACCGGCAGCGAGGCCCAGCCGACGATATCGGGCGTCGGCGGGCCTCGCCGACCGTTTTCCGAGGACCGGTTGAGCCGCACCAATTCAGACGACCCGCCGCCGATGTCGAACAGAATGACGCCCGATGCGGTGGGATCGAACAGCTCGGTGCAACCGGTCGCGGCGAGCCTCGCCTCGGTGGCGGAGTCGATGATCTCCAGTTCGACGCCCGCCTCCCGGGCGACGCGGCTGCGGAACTCTTCGCCGTTCTCGGCGGCGCGGCAGGCTGCCGTGGCAATGAGCCGGGCGCGGACAACATCCCGCGCTCGCATCTTGTCGCGGCAGACCTGGAGCGCCTCGACCGCGCGCACGAAAGCCGCCTCGCTGATCCGGCCGGACGCGGCAACGCCTTCGCCGAGGCGGATAATGCGGGAGAACGCATCGACGACCCGGAAGCCGTCGGCGGTTGGCCGCGCGACCAGGAGCCGGCAATTGTTGGTGCCGAGGTCGAGCGCGGCATAGGTCGTCTGGGAGTGCTGCTCGACCGGCACGCGCCACTCATCGCGATTGCCATCGCGGCGAATGCCATATGGCGTCCGGCGACCCCAGCGAGGCCGGTGCGCGGCCCCGTTGGCGCCGAGGCCGCTGCGCGGCGAGGCCTCGTCGTCCATCCAACGCCTTCCTGCCGCGCCGGAACCTCCTTTGGCTCGACGGCAACGGGCTATTGTTCAAGCCTAAATCCTGGAAACTTTAACAGGGGCAGGCGTGAGGGCAATACTGCGCCTTTGCCGTGTACGAGCCATGTGCCGCGCCCTGTTGCCGCGGTCTGGCAAGTCCATTATCACCGCGATTAGGCGCTACAGGATTGAATTGTCATGAATTTGCAACACCCTGCCCCCCGGGCCGACGGTTTAACCGCCGAGGAATTGGCCACCGCGAAATTCGCCGTCGGACAGTCGGTGCCGCGCGTCGAGGATCCAATGCTGTTGCGCGGCCTCGGCCATTATACCGACGACGTCAGCCTGCCCGGCCAAGCCTATATGGCGATGGTCCGTAGTTCCGTTGCGCACGGCAAAATCCGGGTAATTGACACCGAAGCCGCGCGAAAAATGCCCGGCGTGCTCGCGATTTACAGAAGCACCGACCTCAAAGGCTACGGCACGCTCAAATGCATCGTCGGGCTGCCGAACCGGGACGGCACGCCGTTACGGAAGCCGCGGCGCGAGGCGCTCGCCGTCGACAAAGTGCGCTATGTCGGCGATCCGGTGGCCTGCGTCATCGCGGAAACCCTTGCGCAAGCGAAGGACGCCGCCGAAGCCGTCACCGTCGACATCGAACCCCTGCCGATCGTCGCCACCGCCGAGCAAGGCGCCCGTGAAGGCGCGGCGCAGATCTACGATGATGTGCCGGGCAATGTCGCGCTCGACTTTCACCACGGCGACACGGCTGCGGTCGATGCGGCTTTTGCCCAAGCGGCGCATGTCACGCGATTGAAGATGACCAACAGCCGGCTCGTGGTCAATTGCATGGAACCGCGGGCCGCGGTCGGCGCCTATGAGGACGATCGCTTTACGCTGCACGTTTGCTCGCAAGGCGTGTTTGGCATGCGCGCCAACATCGCCGAGGCGATGGGCGTCGACGTCAAGAACGTGCGCATCCTGACCGGCCAAGTCGGCGGCTCGTTCGGCATGAAGGCGATGGTGTTTCCCGAATACATCTGCCTCCTGCACGCCGCACGCACGCTCGGACGTCCGGTGAAATGGACCGACGACCGCTCGGGAAGCTTTGTCTCCGACGGCCACGGCCGCGCCGCAGACGTCGTCGGCGAATTGGCGCTCGACGCCGACGGACGTTTTCTCGCGGTGCGGCTTACCAGTTTTTCCGACGTCGGCGCCTTCCTCTCGCCGTTCGGGCCGTTCATGGGAACGGCCAATGCGGTGAAGAACATGCAGGGCATGTACCGCACCCCGCTGATGGAAGTCTCGACCAAATGCGTCTTCACCAATACCGTCCAGGTAACCGCCTATCGCGGCGCCGGCCGGCCGGAGGGCAACTACTATATGGAGCGGCTGATCGACGCCGCTGCGGCCGAAATGGGTATCGACCGTATCGCGCTGCGCCGGCGCAATCTCATCAGTCCGAGCGAATTTCCGCGTAAGACCGCGTCCGCCGCGACCTACGACTGCGGCGACTTCGCAGCGCTGACCAAGCAGGCGCTCGAGCTTGCCGACGGCAAAGGCTTCGCCCGGCGCAAGCGCGAGAGCCGCAAGCGCGGCAAGCTGCGCGGTCTCGGCATTGGCAATTATCTCGAAGTTACCGCGGGGCCGGCCAAGGAATCCGCAGGCATTATCTTCAACGCCGACGGCACGGTGACGCTGACCACCGGCACTCTGGATTTCGGCATGGGCCACGCGACGCCGTTCGCGCAGGTCTTGAGCCAGCAGCTCGGCATTCCGTTCGACAAAATCTCGCTGGTGCAGGGCGACAGCGACCGCATCGTGATGGGCGGCGGCTCTGGCGGTTCGAAATCGATCATGCATAGCGGGACCGCGATCGTCGAAGGTTCCGCCAAAGTCATCGAAAAAGGCAAGCAGCTCGCCGGCTATGTGCTAGAAGCTGCTCCGTCCGACATCGCCTTCGAGCGTGGCAAATTCGTCATCGTCGGCACCGACCGCTCGATCTCGATCATGGAGCTCGCGCAAAAACTCCACAGCGGTCTCAATCTGCCGGCCGAGGCGCCGCAATCGCTCGATGTCATCCATGTCAGCGATGGGCCTGGCGCCTGGACCTTTCCCAACGGCTGCCATGTCTCCGAAGTCGAGGTCGATCCGGACACCGGTGCTGTCGAGGTGGTCAAATATTGCGCCGTCAACGATTTCGGCACGCTCGTCAATCCGATGATTGTCGCCGGGCAGCTGCACGGCGGCGTGGTGCAGGGCATCGGTCAGGCGCTGATGGAGAAGGCGGCTTACGATGACGATGGCCAGTTGCTGACCGGCTCGTTCATGGACTACGCGATGCCGCGCGCAGCGGACGTGCCGCCGTTCGATCTGGCCAATCATCCGGTGCCGACCAAGACCAATCCGCTCGGCGTCAAGGGCTGCGGCGAAGCCGGCTGCGCCGGTGGCCTGGCCTCCATGATGAATGCGGTGATCGATGCGCTGGCCGATTACGGCATCCGTCACGTCGATATGCCGTTGACACCGTTTCGCATCTGGCAGGCGATACAGGCCGCGAAGCCGACCCGCCCGCAATGACGCAAACGATTTCCGTCCACTCGATCCGGCCTGCCGAGTCGCGGTTGATTGCCGCCGTCTGCGGCGCGCACATGATGAGCCATTATTACATGCTCATGCTGGCACCGTTATTGGCGTTCATCCGCAACGATTTCAGGGTAACTTATACCGAGCTGGCCCTGGCGGTGACCGTCTTCAACGTCGTCTCCGGCCTGTTGCAGACGCCGGTCGGTTTCATCGTCGACCGCATTGGTGCGCGCGTGGTGCTGATCGTGGGCCTTGCACTGAGCAGCGGCGCCTTCGCCATCGCCGGCATTGTCGATAATTATTGGGTCTTCATCGCGATGTATGGCGTCGCCGGGCTCGGCAATACGGTCTATCATCCTTCCGACTATTCGCTGCTCTCTCATCACGCGCCGCCGGAACGGTTGAGCCACGTTTTCTCCTTCCATACCTTCGCCGGCATGGTCGGATCGGCCGTGGCGCCGGTCACACTGCTCTACATGCAGAGCATGTTCGGCTGGCGCGGCGCCTATATCGGCGCCGCGATCTTCGGCTTCATCGTTCTTGCCGCGCTGCTAGCGCAATCCGAGCCTGCGGCTGATCCGACGCACGCCGCCAAGCTCGCCGCCCGCGCGCACAAGAACAATATCGTCGACACCGGCTGGCGTCTTCTGCTCACGCCGGCGATTTTGCTCAATCTCGGCTACTTCATTTTGACGTCGATCATGGGCGGCGGTCTCAATACCTATCTCGTCGTTGCGCTCGGCGCGCTGCATGCTACGCCGCCGGCGATTGCCAATATCGCGTTGACGGGATTGCTTGCCATGAACGCCGTCGGCGTGCTGGCCGGCGGATTTCTTGCCGCACGCACCAGTCATCACGCCGTGGTCGCCGCGACGGGTTTGACCATAGGAGGAATTGTCACAGCGCTCGTCGGACTATTCAATTTTCCGTCAGCACTTCTCATTCTGCTCATGGGATTGAGCGGATTTTGCGTCGGCACGACCTATCCGTCGCGAGATATGCTGGTGCGCGCCGTGACCCCGCCGACGGCGTATGGACTGGTGTTCGGCTTTGTCTCGACCGGCTTTAATATCGGCGCCAGCATTGCACCGATCGTCTACGGCATGCTCATGGATAACGGTCAGCCGCGCATGGTTTTTCTATTGTCCGCAGCCGTCAGCGTACTTTGCGTTTCGACGGTAACGTTCGGCTTTTCAGGCCGCGAGACGCGCTGAACGCCGCTGCTTTCCACCGCAAAAATTGCGCGCGTAGCGTAATCGCCCAGAAGACTTGGACTCCTACGGAAATGCCAATGGATTCTCCACCAGCCAGGCCGGATCGATGACCACCGCCGGCGACCTCGGTCTCATTAATTTTGCCGGCAGCGCCGGCTATGGCGGCGGCGCCATGACGTCGGCCTTCACCACATCGAATGCTGGAGCCAGCACCAACGGCTACGCGCAAGTGCAGACCTCCGGCTACGCCGGCGGCAGCGTTGCGGGGTTCGGTATGCGCACGCATTGAGCGCATCGACGTCCGTCGCGCCTTTGCCCGCCCTGCCTTTGCTTGCTACTGTTCGCAAGAACGACCGGATGCAACTGGTAGGAACGGGTCAAGGAGCAGAACATGAAGCTTTGCCGCTTCGACGACGATCGGTTAGGCGTCGTGCGTGGGAACGTTATTCACGACGTGACCGAAGCGCAGACGGAAATTCGCAAATCGTCGCCTTATGCGATGAAAGGCGATGCAGTCGTTGCAGCCCTGCCGCAATGGCGCGAGCGCATCGAGCGCATGGCGGACAAGGCGCCGGGCCGGCCGATCGCCCAAATCAAGCTGCTGGCGCCGGTGGCGCGGCCGACAAAGCTGTCCTGCGCGCCGACCAATTACCAGGCCCATATCGAGGAAATGCGAAAGGCCGCGCAACAGCCCGGTTCCCAGGTCGTCAGCGCGCCGTCGTCGAAAATTCTCGAAGCCGGTATGTTCCTGAAGGCGAATTCCGCCCTGATTGGCCCATCCGAGGGCATCCCGCTGCGGTTTCCAGACCGCCGCAATGACCACGAAGTCGAACTGGTGATGGTCATCGGCAAGGCCGGCAGCGACATTCCACAGGCCAAGGCGCTCGAGCATGTCGCGGGCTATTGTCTCGGCCTCGACATGACGGTGCGCGGCCGCGAAGACCGCAGCTTCCGCAAATCGGTGGACGGCTATGCGGTGCTTGGGCCGTGGATGGTGACGGCGGACGAAATCCCGGACCCGGATTCCCTGCCGATCACAATCGAGGTCAATGGCGAGGTCCGACAGAACAGCAATACCAGCCAGTTGATCTACAACTGCCGGCGCCTCATCGAATTTGCGTCGCAGTTCTACACGCTCTATCCGGGCGACCTCGTTTACACCGGAACGCCGGAGGGCGTGAGCCCGGTAAAGCCCGGTGACAGCATCGTCTGCCGCTCGAGCGCGGCCCTTGGCGAACTCAAGATCGCGGTAAGGGCGCACGAACCGGGCGTAATCGAGAACGATCGCCGCGTGCGCGTCGACGCCTAAAATAGCCAGGCTTTGGGAGACAGCAGATGCTGCAGATCAAGCGCGCCGGCCATTCAACGCTCGTAACTCCGGATCTGGAGCGGATGGTCGATTACTTTACGCGCATCGTCGGCTTGAGTGTCGTCGC
Organism: uncultured Alphaproteobacteria bacterium; assembly: GCA_963731805.1. Taxonomy (GTDB): domain Bacteria; phylum Pseudomonadota; class Alphaproteobacteria; order Rhizobiales; family Xanthobacteraceae; genus BOG-931. The sequence continues at coordinate 3,734 of CAVSWY010000008.1, read as the reverse complement.
GCGCGAAAAAGGCCGCACGATTCTGGCTACCAAATCCGGGCCGGAAGCGATCGTGCTTGAGCGCGGCAACGCCGTCGATGCCCCGCGGTTGTCGCTCCAAGTCACGCCGGGCAGCGATCTCGACGAGATCGTTGCGCGGCTGAAGAAAGCCGGCATCAAGAGCGAGCGGCGGAGCGACATCACGCCCGGTATCCGCGAGGCCGTGACGTTTCAGGATCCGAAAGGCACCACGCTCGAAATCTTCGCCGATTTCGGCTTCGCCCCGGACGACCCAACCTTCACCGGCGTGATGCCCCTGAAATTGGGCCACATCGCCTACACCTGCCCGGACGTGCAGGACCTAGTGAAATTCTATTGCGACATGCTGGGATTCCGAGTGTCGGATTGGCGCGGCGATTTTTTTGCCTTCCTGCGCTGCAGCCGCGACCATCATACGGTGAACTTCCTGCGCGACGCCAAGACGGCGATCCATCACATCGCCTTCGAACTGCGCGACTGGTCGGACATCAAGCGCGCCAGCGATATGCTCGCCAAAAGCAACATCCACCTCACCTGGGGCCCGCTGCGCCATATCATTGGGCACAATATCGCGATCTATCACCAGAATCCCGACGGCGTCGTGATCGAATTCTTCTGCGAGATGGATCAGATGCACGACGAAGAGCTGGGCTTTTTCGAGCCGCGGCCCTGGCATCAGGACCGGCCGCAACGGCCGAAAGTCTGGGGCGACGGCACGCTGTCCAACTGGTGGGGTCCGATGTCGCATTCTCCGAACCGCACCAATGCCGCGGCGCGTGAGACCGTGCCGACGACTGCGCTAGCTGCCCTAGAGCGCAAACCTGCCTTGGCGGGCGCGCGAGTGCGCACCGAGCAGAAGAAAGGCCGCACGCCGCGCAAACGGCGGCGGTAACGATGAGCCTAAGAACATCTTGCTCATCTCAGTTGGCGCCAGTGCTCTTCCGGCATCCGGTCTGAGCGATCAGAGTTTCGGCCAAAATTCGCGCCCGCCGCGCGTGCTCTGGAACATCCGGATCAAGGCGCTCCTCGGTTGCTGTCATGAGAAGACCGCCGTCGGCTGTCGTTTCGGTTTGGATTTCCGGCGGCAGCTTGACGCCGGCCGCAAGTTCGCCGTCCCGCCACAGGCGGCAAGGAATAGCTAAGATTTTTGGAACAGAATGCTCCAATGACCGAGGACAGCCCGTACCGAGCGCGCGCCGAAGATTGCCTGCAGAAGGCGAGAGACGCCGAAAAAGGGGCGGATAAGTGGAGCTGGCTCGTGTTGGCTGAGAGCTTCTTCCGGTTATCCGATTTCCGGGATCACGTAAAACATGAACTGGGGGATACTGAACGTCCAGTCTCGGAATATGCACCGAAAGCCCGCGCTAATGGAACAGCTGGTTCGTTTATGAACAAATTTCGCGAGTTGTTCTGAGAGTATGTAGGCCGGGCGTGAGCTCCTTGCTGCTTATGGGCGTCAGTCTGCCCGTCCAGACGACATTTACGCTTTCACTCGTTCTTTAAGTGAAGCAAAACGTATCCGTATTTGACTCGGCGATGCGGGTCCCCGACGGCCTCAAGCTTGAATATCCCGGCCGTCTTGAATGTCTCCACGCCTCTGCCAGGCATAACTGTGGTCTGGACCTCGTTGGCATCGAGAGGCTTCCAATAGATCTTCGTATCCGCGTCGGCTTCATAGATGGTGAGAATGACCATGTGTCGTGCGTCATCGTCGATAATTGTTTTTGGGGGCGAACCAACGTGTAACGTGCCGGTCCCCAACGATTCAAATTTGTTAATCTGGCCGAAATCAATGTCTTGAGCCTGGGCGTGGTTCGACACGAGGATTACTCCTCCAAGCGACAATAAACCCGCCGCAACGCTGACAAACGTTCGAAGCTTCATAACCGCCCTTCTTGAACTGGATGACTTACTAACCCGCCTTTTTTCGCTTTGCACTCGGCTCCGCCGTCGGCTCTGGCATTCTCCTACGCGATACTGACTGAGCCCGAATGCAGTCCTGGGGCTTAGCCCATTACCGGCGGCCCGTAATCAATCTGCTGCGCCTTTTTCATAGCCTCCAGTCCCTCGGCTGCCGTCAATAGGACTGTGGTGTGGAATTTCGAGACCGCTCCTTTTGATGCCGTTCCCAATGCGAACGCGGCAGCAGCAGCGTTGTCAGGTAATTCCGCGATGGCCACTACATCATACTCGCCGAATGCGAAAAAGAATGAATGCAGCTTTCCCCCGAGCGATTTACAGGTCTTGCTGATGACGTCTTCCCGCGCTTGCGGACGCAGGACCAACGACTTGGCGGCGGTATCCTTGTAGGTGACTTGGATCAAGTAGAACGCCATGGCGATATCCTCCGTTGAATCGGTGGCCCTACTCGCCCTGCAAAAAGGGCCAGGCAAAATCAGCCGGTTGTCGTTACGGCACTCTGAAGCACCACCTCCGGGACGACTGTCACCCTCGCCTTTACTGAATTCGACATGAAACAACGAGACTCGGCGCTTTCTATGGCGTCTCGGATAGGTTCGATGTCAGCTTTGTTCTTTACGGTTATCCGAGGACGAACCGTCACTTGCGTCATCAGAAATTTACCGTCCACGTTCTCAAGTAAGCCATCGGCTTCGCTCTCATAGGCTGCCGGAATCAGACCTCGCCCTTGGGCCAAGGTCAGGAACGTTAGCAATATGCAGGTGTTTACTGACCCGACGAGCAGTTCTTCCGGTGCCCAATTGTCAGGCTTGCCTTTGAACTCCGGGGGGCTGCCGACAATGATGTTGGGCTTCGCCGTTCCCGAGAGCAGCCCGAGTCGTTCTGAAGTCCAGGTCGTTTTGGCTTTGTAGCGAAAAGATTTGTGAGCCATAGGGGTCCGTTCGATCTGAGACTACTCAATGTTCAGTTGATTTATGAACGGCTGCGAAAGCCTCCTCGCGGTCCAAACGCTCCCTCAGTGTGCCAGCGCTCGACGATCTTTGTTGCTTCCGCGACAAGCTCCGACCGATGGTCGGCTAGGTAATCGTCTGCAGCGGCGACAATGACCTTATGCTGGACGTGCTGGACCTCGAGGCCCTGCGCCTGCATCCGCTGCTTAACTGTTTTGATCGCCTCGCGGATGGCCAGAACTCTGACTGCTCGGCTCATTGCACGGCGTTGAGCATGGTTTGTCGTCAGGGTTTGGCGTATTGTGTGATTAGCCTCAACCATTAATTTCCTCCAATGGCCTTGAGGTTAGAGCCTGCGAGTGAGCCTGCGCAGCGACGCTTGCAGGCTCGTCTTTTCCGTCTTTTCCACATTGATCATATCACGACGCGGCCACCGCTGACAATCGAATCACGCTGCGCCGACGTTGTTTGTTTGGCGTCTGTTTGGTCGTAGCTGCAGCCGTAATCGTTCGCGGAGTTGTCGTCAGCCGTGCGACCACGCGCATTATTGCAAAGTTATCGCTTGCGGCAGGGGTACCCCCTCAAAAACTTCATTGGCGCGACGCGGCCCACTGGATGTGCGCAAAGTTGCTGCACAATTCCATCGATCCATATCCATCGTGCTTCAGCGTTTGTTTAGGCGCGACTTGGCGAGTCGGCGCAAACACTGATTGGCCATGTTGTCTTCCCCTGTTTCGAATCGTCCTGTAACTACCTAGCCCGAGTTCAAGCTGAATGAAGCTAAGCCGCCGCCGTTTCGGCCGCTATCTGGGGATAAGCGGACATCACGCAGACATCGCAAATCGG
>CAVSWY010000007.1:0-271582 GCA_963731805.1 uncultured Alphaproteobacteria bacterium | reverse complement strand
CGCCCGGGAGCGGGGCTGACAACCCCGCCCGCGGGAACCGCCTCACCCCTTTCCGCCGGTGTCACCCGGCGGCGTCCTTCTGAGCGAGATGATTCGCTAATATGTAACGTAAATGGAGACACGCGTCAAGTATATGGTCTCCACAAAAGTGACGCCACCGTGAACCCGTCATGCCCGCACTCGTTGCGGGCATCCACGCCTTTCTGGCTACGCGCGCCAAAGACGTGGATGGCCGGGACAAGCCCGACCATGACGAAATAACGCCGTAGAGTGACCCCTCGAAGCTCGGCGCGGTGCACCGACCGCCCTCGGAGCGAGAGGGAAGGCCTACTCCGCCGCGACGCGGTGCGCTGCGACGCCGCGCGCCTTCACCACCACCTTGATGGCGTCGTCGACCCGGTCCTTGGCGTAGCGGATCGCGGTCGGCAGATCGTCGAGCGCGAAGGTGTGGGTGTGGATTTTGGTGGCGTCGAAGCGTTTTTGCGACATGAAGGCTTCGGCGCGATGCGTGGCGCTTTTGCCCTCGCCGCGAATGCCATAGAGATAAATGTTGTTGCGCACGATGTGGGCGACGTCGACCGGCGTCTCCTCGTGCGGAAATGCCGCCAAGCAGACCTTGCCGCCGCGATTGACCATGCGCACCGCTTCGGTCACCGCATTGGGCGCGCCGGAGCATTCCACCACATAGTCGACGCCCTTGCCGCCGTTGAGGCGCTTGACCGCCGCGACGACATCCTTGTCGTTGCGGACATTGACGACATGGTCGGCGCCGAGCTCGAGCCCGATCTTGAGCCGGTTGTCGCGCGTGCCGGTGAGAATAACGGGTTGCGCGCCCATCGCCTTCGCCACCGCGACGCCGAGGAGACCGATCGGCCCCGGGCCGGTGACGACCACGCTTTCGCCGGCGACCAGACCGCCGAGCTCGGTCAGCCCGTACATCGCCGTGCCGGCGGTGACGACGAGAGTGGCTTCCTCGTCCGACATCGCGTCCGGAATCGGGATGACGGTGTTGATATTGTTGACCTGATATTCGCAGAAGCCGCCGTCGGTGGTGAAGCCGTTGGCGCGATGGCCCTTGTCGACGTCGCCGTAATTGAGCCCGTAGTTGTGGCACGAAGTGTACATGCCCTCGCGGCAGCGCTTGCACTGGCCGCAGCCGGCATGGATCTCGACGGTGACGCGCTGGCCGATCGGCAATTCGTCGACGCCCGGACCGAGGGCCACCACCGTGCCCATATATTCGTGGCCCGGCGTGAAATTCTTGTTGAACGGCTTGCCGCCCAGGAACAGCGCCGGCGAGCCGAATTCGATGATCTCAAGATCCGTGGCGCAGATCGCGACCGCGTCGATGCGCACCAGCACCTCGGCACGCTTGGGCACCGGCACCGGCTTTTCCGTGAGCTTAAGCTCGTTGGGATTGCCGAGCACCCAGGCTTTCATCTTGTCTGGGATCGGGAAATACGGGCTCGTTTTCACGCCGGGGCCTTGATACATCGGTGTTTCCTCTTTTGGCCGCTTCTCTTCGGCCGAAATGCTATGCCTGCCGGGGGCTTATAGTCGGTTTCGCGGGTGAACGAAACCGGCTGTCGCGGACAGGGACCGCTTCCGGGCCATAACGGACATGGCCGAACTTGATGCTGATTCGCGGGGATCGCGAATGACCCTTAAGAGACATCAATGCCGAGGCGGACGAACGGGACTTACGCGACCGCGAGCGGCCGATCGAGATCGGCAACGATGTCGTCGATGTGTTTGGTCCCTACCGAAAGCCGCGCGTAACCGTCAGTAACGCCTATAGTAGCGCCGGACCGCGTAGTGCCGGACGTGATAGTACGACCGATAATGCGAATAATAGATGTGCCGGGAACGCCAATAGCCGTAACGATAAGCCGGCGCGTAACCGTAGCCATAGGCTGGGGCGTAGCTGAATGCCGGAGCGTAGGCATAGGCTGGGGCGTAGCCATCGCCGTAATCGTAGCCATAAGGATAACCGTAAGCGGCCGGGGCATAGCCATACCCATAGCCGTAATACGGGGACGCAAGTGCGCTACCGACCAACGCTCCCGCCGCGAATCCTAGTCCGGCGCCGCCCCATCCATATCCACCACCGTGCCAGCCGCCGCCCCAACCACCTCCCCACCGGGCATCGGCTGTAGTTGGCGCTGCCGCAGATGCTGCGGCAATACTTGCCGCCGCCACCAGAGCTGTCAGAAATTTCCTCATGATTTCACCTCGCGGTTTCTATACGCAAACAACCACCGAGGTTCCCCGAGAGTTCCTTGCGAACAGGCGCGTAGCCGCGAGCTGGTTGAGAGCGTGATTAAAGATCTTGAGCGAGCATATGTTAGGCGAAACTCCGGCGTCGCATTTGATCTAGATCAACAGCCGGACGCAGCGAGCCTTACTCGTTTGGTCAGAAGTCCCTCCCCAGATGCGCCACCGATGGTCTCTTGGCCCGAAACCGAAGTGCCGGGAAGATCCGCGATTTGGTCACGGTCGGGGGAACAACGGACATCCGCCGACATCGCCAAACCGACCTGGATAGACCCGTTGCAGAGCCGCACGTTTGCGTGATCTCTCCTGGCATTTGAGAAACGGACACACAGTTAGACGTCACGACCGGATCGCTTGATTGAATAAAAGCGGCGATGGCCTCACACATTTTGAACTTACCTGGGATCCAACACTATGTGAGCAAATGAATACAGACTGCGCTCAGCCGATGAGCGCATCTGGCTATCGCAATGAAATAATCACAATAACCGCAGCCCACTGCACGCGCCTATTCACAATCAAAATCACTCATTGCGATGCGTGATGGGATGCATAAGAGGAAAATCCAATGACTATCAACAATTCAAAAGAACTGTTCGTCAAGATGCTGAGCGACGTCCGACAACGGACCGAACATATGACAAAGATTTATCAGGAGGATTGCGCAAGATCCTAGCATCAAGGAAGCTTTGGAATCGCGCGTCTTCCTGCAGTTGGCATCACAATGGTTCAGGCTATATCGATCGTGAAGGCCATTGGCGTCGGATCCGGCGAGGCTCTTCGCGGCGTCGACCTCAGGCTGCCCAGCGCAGATCGTTGAACAACATGCCGAGGTCGTTTGGGATCTTAAGAAAGCAACTCATCCGGTCAGGCCGATGTATTACGGCGATGGCGACGACTGTGCGCAAACCAACTGACACGATAGCTGCTGGTTGGTGCAGCTTGATATGCAGGTCTGATTCGCATTGACAGTAGCCCCACTCGTGGTGGTGTTGTTCGGGTTGGATTCCAGTTGCGTGCCGAAGTTGTACTGCGTACCGGTCGCTAAGCACGAGGACTGACAATTTGCGTACTGAGCGTTGCAGGTCATCATGCAAGTCGTTGTAGCCGAGGTCTGCGCCAGCCTGAGTTTTCCGGCAGCGGACGCACCGCCCCCGAGTCCAACAATGATTGCCGCGAGTACCACGCACATAGACGCGCGGGTTGCGATCATGCAAAGCCTCCAGTTAAGAGCAGCTGCTCGTAGCTCAATCTAAATCGCGAGCCAAATTTTAACAACAACGAGATCAACGAAGGGTGTGCGCCGCTTGGCGTAAAGGGCTTAGACCTGCACCGTAGTTTAGCGATAATTCAGGGTACCGCCCTCGGATGCGGCGGCGCAAGCAGCCTGCTGTGCCGCGGTCGCAGTCTCCCGCCACTTCAACACCTTGATAGCCCACACAGTCGGGCGAAGGTGGACGTAAGTCGATTTGACTATCCACACGCTGTTGTCCGCTTGCAGCGTGCCCGAATAAACCTTGCCTTTCAGTCCAGAGATGGTGCCGGTGCCGGCCGGCGCGAATTGCGCGATCTTAGCACCAGCGGCTGCCTTCTCGGCCACACTATCGGTCGTACGGCCGGAAACGTCTGGAAACTTCACCCAGGCGACCACGATCGCGCAGCTTTTATCCGGTGGATAGATCATGAATGCGGCACCATCGGGTGCATCCTGGCTTCTCCAGTCGAGCGGTATTTGAACAGAATATGCGTACAATGATTTCGGCCATAGCACCGTGTGGGGATGCGCGGGCGCCGAGGTTATACCTGTGGCACTGGCTATCGTAGCGAGTGCGAGAACTGGAAAGCACACCGTTGCCCTCTCCAGTGGGTTCTAAATGGCACCCTCACCGAATACGCGCCTTAATTCCCAGTATTGTGTTAGAATACCATTGATTACAGCTCAACGAAATGATCGAACAGCGCTCTCCCTGCTGCATTGCAATTAGTCTGACTCTGGCCCCGGACGACGGTACGTGTCGTCTCATGTCGGCGATGCGAGATGATTGGACAGAACCACGTATAGCGCAGGGTGGCTGCGTCGGCGCTGGCCCTTCCGTTAATGTTGTTGTGCGTGCCGTTTATGGTGCCTCGGCGGTGCCACTGCGGCGGGCACAGAAGGACCCGGTGCCGGGTTCACATTACAAAAGCCGCGATCCGCCGCTGCGGCCGACCTGCACTCTTCGAAGGTGCGGTATTGGCAGTCCAGATATACCTCGCCCGTACCTTTGTTTATCATCGCGCACCACGGGGCATCCCCAAAACCTGCCCGGCCGGCTGGAATATTGAAACACATTGCGAGCGCAAAGGCGGCAATCGCAATCGTCAATCTCATGATGGTGTTCGCCACAACAATTCCTCCATTGCGTCGTCGGCCGAGGCTGAACAGTAAGCGGCCTTAGCTCGGGCCGCCTTGATGTGCGTCAACTGATCCTGTGGTCAACCAGGGCTTGAGTGGGCCGATTGTCTGCGAAGCTATTCGCGATGTCGCCTTCTGGCCCCGTTCTGGCTAGCGGCGGGCACCGAGCGTTGGAACTGTCCGTGCCTGACTAGATTCGGCAAAAAGGCCTGCTGCTTTTCAGCAGGCACGGATATTGACAACTATCGCAGCTTCATGGCGCTTGGATCCGGCTCAGATAACCGATGATCGATAAGATGCGGTCCTGAATTGCCTGGTCACTGTCGCAGGACAGGTCGAGTAACGACTGCCATGTCGAGGTGTTATCCCTCTTTTCGACGACTGGGGGCGCGACCAGCGGTGGCGGTCGATAGTGTTTCGGGACTCGTCTTTTGACCGGCGCAGGCTTTTGGTGCCGGCATCCCCATATGGGCATGTCCGCGCTGAGGTGAGGTCTGCTGCCCGCCTCTCGTCCATCGATCGCTTGATAGATGGCGCCTGCATCGAAGACGCCATTGTTTTTCTTCGCCAGTAGTGTGAGATCGGCGGGCTTGATGTGTAGCTCGGCACTGCGTGGACCATCTCCCTTGGCGTCGGCACCGTGACACTGCGCACAATTGGCCAAGAAATCCTGTTGACCCTGGTCCTCCGCTTGCGAAAAGGCCGGCGCTATCGATGCAATAAGCGCTGCGATCAAAGCAGGACAAGATACTGTGAGTGTGCCCATACGCATTGAGATCAATCACCCGGTTGACCACTATACAGAATATCATTGCTAACCATGCAAATTGTTTGATTTCGATCAATTCACGTCCTAATTTGATGTGTTTCATAGGAATGTGTTTCACTAGGAGAAAATGAAATGAAAACCAACTTTATTGCGATCGTGGCACTGATTGCGGCCAACTGTGCGGCACTAGCGCCAGCAAAGGCACAGGCGGTAATAAACCTCTCAGGTCAATTTCAATGTGTGCAAGGATGCCGAGGCCCGGGCCCAGCCTACGTCACGCAAAATGGCTGGGAAATAAACCTCGTCAATGAAGTCGGTCAGCCTTCCAGGTCCTGGATTGATTATCCGGGTCATATTTGGGCGCAGTATTGGAACGAGGGCGCAGTTTACTCCCCCGACGGAATGACGATACAGTTCGATAATGGCAGTGTCTGGCAGCGCTTCGTGCCACCACCGAGCGTGAGCACACGGGGTTAGTCAATGGCCGTGACGAAAGCGCAAGCCTGAACGTCGCCGTGCCGACTCTATTAATGAGCGGGTCGCTGCTGTTGTCGTTGTCGTTGTCGTTGTCGTTGGTTACCGAGCGCAGCCGACGACGTTCCTGGGTTCAATATCGAGCCGACCTGCCACGGCGTCGCACAACAAGCAGGGCTCCGTCGGGAAAGGTGAAGCCTTGATCGAAATCAAGGGGGGACTGAATGATTTGTCTAATTGCTTGCGTGAAGATCGCCGGAAAGTAATAGGATTTTTGGTTTGGCAACGACGCAAACGCCTTCACATGGCTCCTCCCGGACTATCGCGTTCGCTTCGATTATTTGGGCGGGTTCGATCTTCCTTAGTCGCGTCATAGGGTTAGTACGTGAGCAGATCATTGGACGCACGCTCGGCGCTAGCCGTCAAGCTGATTTGTATTTTGCAAGTTTTACGCTCCCTGACTTCCTGAACTACCTCTTGGCCGCCGGGGCTTTGTCGATCGTCTTTATTCCAATATTTGTCGAGCATATCGAACGCGACGACCATGACGGAGCATGGCGTGCTCTGAGTGTGATTGCAAATTTCATCCTGGTCATCGGTGGGCCGGCGATTCTATTGCTCGTAGTCTTTGCCCGACCACTTGCCGGGTTTATCGCGCCTGGATTCACCGATCCTGGGGAGATCGACACCCTGACGCGTCTGGTAAGGATTATCCTGCCGGCGCAATTTTTCCTGGTGGTGGGCGGACTATTGTCGGCAGCCCTTCAGGCGCAAGACCGACATTTGCTGTCCGCAATCGGCCCGCTCGTTTATTCCGCTGGAATTATCGCCGGCGGCTTGATCGGATCACGTTTTGGCTTAGGCGCGGATGGGTTCGCATGGGGCGTGCTATTTGGCGCGGCCTTGGGACCGTTCGCACTTCCGCTGTGCGGCTGCCTACGCTGCAAAATGCGATGGCATCCCATTATCTCTGTAACGAACTCGGATCTGAAACGATATCTGTGGCTGTCGTTTCCCATCATGGTCGGATTTTCCATCGTCGTGGTGGACGAGTGGATCGTTAAGAACCAAGCTTCATATCTACCGGCTGGAACTCTGTCGTATCTACAATACGGCCGGACGCTTATGAAAGTTCCGATTGGCGTTTTCGGAATGGCTATCGGAGTGGCCTCCTATCCAACGATCAGCCGCATGGTAACCGCTGGGAATGTCGTGGAGGCCTATGGCACGCTGGCGCACGCAGTCCGGCTGATGCTGTTCGTTACCTTCGCTGCTCAAGTCTGCCTGACATTGGCCGGCTACGAAGCGGCCTATCTTATCTGGGGTTTTCTGTCCCACCGGTTTAGTGCGGCCGACGCCTCAGCGACTGGCGCGGTGCTGGCATTTCTCTGCCTCGGTCTTGCCGGTTGGGCGGCACAAACGGTCATCAGCCGTGGGTTCTATGCCCTGGGCAGCACTTGGTTGCCGACGGCCGTTGGTACGGCCGTCGCATTCTGCGCTGTCCCGCTCTACATCTTGCTCCGACGGCAAGATGGAGCCATTGGTTTAGCAATCGCCAGCGCAATCTCAATTCTTGTGTATGTTCTACTATTAGGTTGGTTGCAGTATCATCGATTTAGTCGCGAAGCCGCCGCCCGAGCGGATAGCCTCGATCGTGTTCACGGTATGCTTGGGCCCGGACTGCGGATGGCCTTGGCGTGCGGAGTTGCGATCGGAGCAGGACTTTTGATCCGTCCTCTTCTACCGCAATTTCTCCTCAGCATGGATTTTCCTATCGTGCTGTTGCGTAGCGGTATGCTGTGCCTTGCCGGCCTCGCTATCTATCTTGGGGCTGCGCAACTCTTGGGAGTTAAGGAGCTAGCAGAAATCCGAGGAATGCTCAGCGGCAAACTCGCCCATTTTGAATTCTTGCAACACAAGCCTTTCTGATCACCTAATTCCAACTGTTTCGGTTTTGAAACGTGCAACCGCTCTGTCGTGGAATTGTAAGTCAAAGCGACACTCCCCTGCAGGCCGGCGATCGATCGGTGTCCCTCGATCATTGCGTCGCCGAAGCTACGGTGGGAGGCGAGTCGAGCTACACCGATCTTCTTCCGCATAAATGCCCGGCGGGCGGCACCTGAAAAATCGCCCGCTAATTCTTCTAAGAACATCGATTGCCTATCGGCTCGCAAATTTTGATCCCTATCAAATCATCGCGCTCGCGCCAGCACTAGACGCTTCTGAAAGAATGCTGGGCCTCCGAAAATGATTAACAATGGAGTTATAACCGTCCGAATATCATTCGTATTTGGCGCGATAATGCTTGTTGCTTCGGTCTCGGCTAGTTATGCGGGACCTTGTTCAGATGAGATCGACAGGATGCAGGCTCGCATCGAGCCAAGATGACAATGCGGCCGCAGTGCCGTCTGCCCGCCAGGGAGTCGGCGCTGGTATGCACGTTCAACCGACACCGCGCTCGATGGCTACTGCGAGGGGGTGCCACCCATATCCATTGACGCGGTTAGACAGGCAATGGTGCACGCGCGGGCGGTGGACAGCGCGTGCGAGTGCATGGACCGGTGCTCCCAGAGATGCCCCAGGCGCTCGGTGCCTTGGGGGCGGGAGCGCGGCCGGTCCATGCCCATTCGCGACATTTCGCGGCGATGTGCAATCCGGTCGCTTTCGGAGCGAAGCGGACATTCAGCTAACCGCGTTTATAGAACCGGATTAATGAGTGGGCGCCCTCGATCGATGCGCCTCATCGATCAATTCACGCCGGCTCGCCGGCGGCGGTGCGGTCGAGGTCGACATAAATATCGTCGCCTTGCAACACGACTTTATAGGTGCGCAGCGCGACCTGGCAGGGCGGCGCTTTCACCGCGCCGGTCTTTACGTCGAAGGCGCCGAAATGCACGCAGCATTCGATGACGTCGCCTTCCAGCATGCCGTCGGCCAGGCTCGCCGCCGCATGGGTGCATTCGTCGTCGGTGACGTAGAACTTGCCCTCGATATTGTACACCGCGAGTTGGCTGTCGCCGACCTCGAAGGCCTTCACCGTCTCCGGCGCGATGTCGGCCTGCGCGCAAACCCGAACGATATTTTCCACCATATTGCTAGCCATGCTACCAGACATGGCCCTCCCCTTTCCGCGCCTGTTATATAGTCGTTTCCTGTAGCCGGAAAAACGTGAGGGCGAAAGCGCGATGCAGATTCTGGTGATCGGCGCGGGCGTGGTCGGGCTGGCGATCGCGCGCACCGCGGCGCTCGGCGGCCACGACGTGACCGTGGCCGAGGCGACCGGCGGCATCGCCAATGGCGTGTCGTCGCGCAACTCTGAAGTGATCCATGCCGGCCTTTATTATCCGACCGACACGCTGCGCGCGATCCACTGCGTGCGCGGCCGGCGCATGCTCTACGACTTCTGCGCCACGCACGGCGTGCCGCACCGCAAATGCGGCAAGCTCGTCGTCGCTACCAACGAGGCGGAACTGGCCAAGGTCGAGACCATCCTGGCGCAGGCGGAGACGAACGGCGTCGAAGGCGTCGAGATGATCGGCGGCAACGCCGCGCGCGCCATGGAGGCGGAGCTTTTCTGCATCGGGGCGCTGCTGTCGCCGGAAACCGGCATCATCGACAGCCACGCCTACATGCGCTCGCTGTGGGGCGAATTGGAAGATTGCGGCGGCATGATCGCGTTCGAAACTCCGGTCGAGCGCATGAGCTTCAAGTCCGGGCAGTGGCAGGTGCAATTCGGCGGCCGCGACGCCGGCATTGCGTCCTTCGACGCCGTGGTCAACGCGGGCGGCCTCGGCGCGCAGAACCTAGCGCGCCACATCGACGGCTATCCGGCCGACAAGGTGCCGCGGCTCATCCTCGGCAAGGGCAATTATTTCGGCTTCGCAGGGCGCCCGGTGTTCTCGCGGCTGATCTATCCGACGCCGATCGACGGCGGGCTTGGCGTGCACGTCACGCTCGATCTTGCCGGCCGCATGCGGTTCGGCCCCGACGTCGAGTGGATCAGCGAGGAAAACTACGAGGTCGATCCGCGCCGCGCCGAGAGCTTTTACGCCCGCATCCGCACCTATTGGCCGGGCCTGCCGGATGGTTCGCTGGTGCCGGACTACGCCGGCATCCGGCCGAAGCTGCGTGGGCCAGGCGAAGGCCAGGCCGATTTTTTGATCGCCGGCCCCGCCGACCACGGCCTGCCGCGGCTCGTCAATCTGTTCGGCATCGAGTCGCCGGGGCTGACGTCGTCACTGTCGCTCGCCGAGACAATCGTCAAAGAGCTGGATTAGAGCATGTCCCGCAAAAAGGAGGTGCGTGACTCCGGAACTTAATAGACAGTCTGGCAAGTTCCTTCGACATCGGTCTTCGGGCTCTATCTATCTATCTATCTATCTATCTATCTATCTATCTATCTATCTATCTATCTATCTATCTATCTATCTATCTATCTATCTATCTATCTATCTATCTATCTATCTATCTATCTATCTATCTATCTATCTATCTATCTATCTATCTATCTATCTATCTATCTATCTATCTATCTATCTATCTATCTATCTATCTATCTATCTATCTATCTATCTATCTATCTATCTATCTATCTATCTATCTATCTATCTATCTATCTATCTATCTATCTATCTATCTATCTATCTATCTATCTATCTATCTATCTATCTATCTATCTATCTATCTATCTATCTATCTATCTATCTATCTGACTGATATCAATCGTTGTCGATGGTTACCTTCTCCAAATAAACATTTCCACCCCCGGATCAAATCCGAGGGCTGCGGGATCGTGCTCCAGTGAGGATCGCGTCCCGCGCCGGCATCCTCTGAAATAAGGTCAGTGTTCCGGCGTGCTGAAATTCAATACGCTTTCCAGGACACTGCGCACCTTTTGGGATTTGGCCTTGTACGCTCTTGCGGAAATACCGTGAGCCTGAAGGCCGCTTTTGTGCGGGCTGTCCTCGGAGCGATGCTGCCGGACGACACGCACGCCGATCGCGGGCGGAGCGCGTAATGCGACGGCAAAGTCGTCGGCCGCCGTAGAACACCTTGGTTTGGCTCGCCGGACACATCGCCCGGCAGGTTTCGACCGGCGTCACATTGGCCAAGCGTTCGAGCGGGAAATGCCCGCCGTCGCACAGCCGCACGCAATAGGCGACAGTGCGGCCGGTGCCGCTGCCGCCCTGGCGCACGCTTTCGGGACCAAGCGGCGCCGGCCCCGCCGAGCACAACTTGCCGCGGCTGGTCAATCTGTTCGGCATCGAATCGCCTGGACTGACGTCGTTGCTGTCGCTCGCCGAAGCCGCGGTGAAACAGCTCGCCTAACTGAACTGAAGTTTATCTGGCAATCTGGCCGCGCATATTGGCGCCGAGGTTGATTGGCGGCGGCGCCAGTGGCTGCGGCGGCGCGATGACGGCGGCATTGTCATCGGCGAGCGCTTCATGCTCGATCCGCTTGCCGGCGGCGATCGCCTTGCCGGACGCGACCGGCGTAGTGATGGAATTCAGCTCGGTGGCGATGCTGGCCGGATCGACCGGCGTGAAGGCGTCGGCCTGACCGGGCTTGCCGGTATAAGCGACAAAGCCGTCTTTGGTCGCAACGATGTCGCCGGGCCGCAGCGTCGGGTCGCTCGACAGATCGAACGGCGCCAGCCCGCGCGCGTTGCGGCCGTTGCAGGTGCAATTGGCGACCAATTGCTGGCGGTAGGTGAAGGCGGTGTCGAGAGCGGCATAGCGTTCGCCGTCCTTGGCGACGGAGCCACCGATTTCGCTGCCGTAGAACACCTTGGTTTGGCTCGCCGGACACATGGCCCGGCAGGCCTCGACCGGCGTCGCATTGGCCAAATGCTCGAGCGGGAAATGCTCGCCGTCGCACAGCCGCACGCAATACGCCGTCACGCGGCCGCTACTGCCGCCTTGGCGCACGCTTTCGGCGCCCAACGCCGGCGGTGCCACGCGGCCGAGCGCCGGCGGCGGCGGCTCGGCATAAGATTGCGGCTGCGGGGCTGTGGTCCTGCGAATTACCGAACAGAAAATCGAAAAATCTGCGCCGGCGCTGGCGCCAAGGCGATGACGGTCAACAGCCCGGCAAGCACGGCTGCATGCCCGATCGAATGCTTGCTCGTCCGCCGACGCGCCACGGCGCCACCTCGCTCCGACCCTGTACCCGGCTCGACAACGGCGGGATCAGCGGGTCAGTTCCCTAACCCTGTTGCGGCGGCGAGCATGGCGGAAAAGGTTCACCATCGCGTGGTCGAACCCCGGCGCGACGCCTGGTTTTGCGCGTATGGCAAAGAAATCCTGAATCTTGCGCCGCGGCGGCACGGTCAGAAATACCGCAGCCAGACATAAAGCTGACAGATCAGGATCGAAACGATCATCATCGGCAGCGCATAGAGCGTGTATCGGACGAAGCCGAAGGCGATGCCGTTGCGCTCGGCGATGCCGGCCACGGTGAGGTTTGCGGTGGCACCGATCAGCGTGCCGTTGCCGCCGAGGCAGGCGCCGAGCGACAGGCACCACCACAAGGGCGCGATATGCGCCGGACCGCCAAAGGCCGGCGCCATACCCTTGATGACCGGGATCATCACCGCGACGAACGGGATGTTGTCGATGATCGCGGCCAGGAATGCCGACAGCCAAAGAATAATGACGCCGCCCAAAGCGAGGTTATTGCCGGTGACAGCGACGAGCTTGCCGGCAAGGACCTGCAATAGCCCGCTGACCTCGACGGCATGCACCACGATGAACAGGCCGACGAAGAAGAAAATGGTGATCCATTCCACCTCGGTCAGCGTTCGCGTCACGTTGACGGTCTGCTTGTCGCCGCGGTGCTCCCAATTGTCGAGCAGCATCAGCACCGCCGCGCCGCCCATCGCGATCGTCCCCGGCTCGAGCTGCAGCCGATCCTCGAAGACGAGCGCAACGATCACGACGGCGAGCACCGCCATCGACTGCAACAGCAGCGGCAGATCGACAATGGCGGCGCGCGCGTCGAGCGTCATCACGCGCAGGCGGTTCTCGATCGTGGCATGGGTGGCGCGGCCCCAGATCAGATGCAGCATCAACGCTTGCACGGCCTGAACGACCACGACGATCGGCGCCAAATGAACGAGAAAGCTGTTGAAGCTCAAGCCTGCTTGCGAGCCGATCATGATATTCGGCGGGTCGCCGATGAGCGTCGCCGTGCCGCCGATATTGGAGGCCAGCACTTCGGCGATCAGGAACGGAAACGGCGCGATCTGCAATTCGCGGGTAACGGCAAGCGTCACCGGCGCCATCAACAGCACCGTGCTGACATTGTTGAGGACTGCGGAGACGAAGAACGTCACCAGCTGAACCAGCAGGAGGAGCGCGGCCGGATGCGCGCGGGCGAGCTGCGCCGAGCGTATGGCGGCGTATTGAAACACGCCCGAACGCTGCGCGATCGAGGTGATGATCATCAGCCCGGTCAGCGTGCCGATAGTGTTCCAGTCGATACCCTTGAGCGCCTCAGCCTGGTCAAGCGCGCCGGCCAGCACCGCAATGCCGGCGGCGACCAGCGCGATGATGGCGCGGTTAACCCGGTCCCAGATGATCACCGCGTAGGTCACGCACAACAGGACGGTCGCGAACCACATCGGGTCGAGGCCGAAAATGATATGCGGTGTGAAATGGTCGGTCACGGCGTCGTCTCAGCCCAGTCCTTCGCGTAACCGGGCCGCCATAGGAAGGCAATGGCAATCGGCGGGGCGGAACGCCCGCCCGCCATCAGTGCGGCGCGACAAAAAAGTAGGTCATGGCGACGAACAGCGGCACCAGCACGACGATCGACCAGATCATATAGCCGAAAAAACTTGGCATTTTGACGCCGCGCTCGGTGGCGATGGCGTAGATCATGAAATTCGGCGCATTACCGATATAAGTGAGCGCGCCCATATAGACCGCGCCCATGGAGATCGCCGATAGCGCCGGCGCCAGCGTGGTCATCAGGTCGGCTGCATTGCCGCCGGCGAGCTTGAAGAAAACCAGGTAGGTCGGCGCATTGTCGAGGATCGCCGAGAGAATGCCGGAGAGCCAGAAATAAGCGACTTGATGCGGCGTGCCGTCGTGGCGCGTCACCGCGGTAAGGAGCCAGCCAAAAGCGCCGTCATGGCCGGCATCGAGCATGGCCTGCACCGGACCGGCGCAGACGAAGATGCCGGCAAACAAACACGCGACTTCGAGAATCGGCTCGAAGATAAAGCCATTGGCGGCGCGTTGCGCTTTGGGCGTCAGCCACAACGAGGCGAGCGCGGCGACGATCATGAGCGCATCGCGCGCCAGATCCTGCAGTGGCAGCGTCGTGCCGGAAACCGTGAAGCTGATCCCGGGCTGCCACAGCGCGGAGTTGACGACCGCGGCGATAATGAGCGCGAGAAGGAGAAGATTGACGACGCCGTGGAGGCGCAACGGTTCGCGCTCCGCAGGCGCTTCGCCGACCGGCGCGGCGCGGCGGTCCGCAAAATAGAACCAGACGTCTATTGCGACGAACAGCGCGAGCACCCAGACGGCGGCAAAAACCGTGGACTGCCACAAATGTTGCAGCGGCCAGAAGAAATCGACGCCGTTAAGAAAGCCGATGAACAACGGCGGGTCGCCGAGCGGCGATAGCGCGCCGCCGATATTGCCGACCAGAAAGATGAAGAACACCACGACGTGGACGTTGTGCAGCCGCGCCGCATTGGCGCGAAGGAGCGGCCGGATCAGGATCATGGCGGCGCCGGTGGTGCCGACCACGCTCGCGATCAGCGCACCGAACACCAGGACCGCGGCATTGACGAGCGGCGTGCCGCGCAGCGTGCCGGTGAGCATGACGCCGCCGGCGACGACGTAAAGCGCGAACAGAAGCGCGATGAAGCCGACATAATCGCCGAGGATGGCATGGGCGAACAGCGCCAGCGCCGTGTCGGCCCCGCGCATCGCCGCCATCGGCGCCAGCGTGAGCACCGCCCAGACGAAGGCGAATTTGCCGTAGTGATGATGCCACAGGCGGGGAAACAGCAGCGGCCCGAGCGCGATGGTGAGCAGAATGCCGACGAACGGCAATACCCAGGGCAACGCCAAGCTCGCGCCGTCGAGTTCGGCGGCGTTGGCCGCGCCCGGCAGCAAGATTGCGGCCACAAGCACGATGACGAGGCGGGTGCGCATCGCCGTCAGTTTGCCATGACGCTTCGATCTTTGCATTATGCGAAATAAATACCTGTCAAATGCCTGAGACCGGGGAGGACATGGAATTGGCCAGCCATCGCTTTCAAAATCCCTCGACCATGCCGCCGACGCGCGGCTACACTCACGTCGTCGAGACGCGCAGCCCGAGCCGGACCATCTATATTGCCGGGCAGCTCGGCATGACGGCGGATGGCAAATTCGCCGGCACCGATTTCAATGCGCAGGTGGTGCAGTGTTTCGAAAACCTCAAGCTCGCACTCGCCGCCGCCGGCGCGGGTTTCGAGCATGTGGTGAAAGTCACCGCCTTCTTCATCGATATCGCCAACATCCACACCTATCTCGAAGTGCGCAACCGCTACGTCAACACCAAGGCACCGCCGGCCTCGACCGCCATTCAGATCGGGAAGCTCGCGCATGACGGCGCGCTGTTCGAGATCGAAGCCATCGCGGTGGTGCCGGAGAACTGAAGCCGGCGCGCATCGGCAACAATGAATTCAACGACGGGGAACGCGAGGAACTTATGGGCAAGAAAATAGCCTTTGTTGGCGCAGGCGCGGTCGGCGGCTACACCGGCGCCCATATGGTGCAGGCCGGCGAGGACGTGACCTTCATCGATCCCTGGCCGGCGCATGTCGAGCATATGCGCAAGCATGGGCTACGCGTGACGCACGCGATGAAGGAGCCGGAATTCACCGTTCCGGTGCGCGCGCTGCATGTCACCGACGCGCAACAGCTCGCCAAGGAAAAGCCGGTCGACATCGCCTTCGTCTGCATGAAATCCTACGACACCGCCTGGGCCGCGACGCTGATCCGGCAATATCTGGCGCCGGACGGTTTCGTGGTCTCGCTGCAGAACTGCATGAACGAGGAGACCATCGCTGGCGTGGTCGGCTGGGGCAAGACGCTCGGCTGCATCGCTTCCAGCATCACGGTCAATCTCCCGGAGCCTGGTCTCGTGCATCGCGGCGCCGCCAAGCACGGTGCGGCGCATACCGTGTTTCGCGCCGGCGAGGTGCACGGCCGCATTACCCAGCGCGCGGAAGAAGTCTGCCGGCTGGTCGCCTACTCCGACAGCGCCAAGGTGACCAACAATCTATGGGGCGAGCGCTGGTCGAAGCTCGTCGCCAACGCCATGCAGAACGGGCTGTCCGCCTGCACCGGGTTGGGCGGCGGCGACATGCTCAAGACCGATCCGATCCGCCGTTTTTCCACCCGGCTCGGCTCCGAGGCGATCCGGGTCGGTCAGGCGCAGGGTTATCAGCTCGAGGACATATTGCATTTGCCGCCGGAGACCATCGCGCGCGCCGGCGAAGGCGATGCGGTGGCCGAGCAGACCTGCGACACGCAGCGCTTCAAGGACGCCGCCCACACCGCCGCCGGACAGCGCCCGTCGATGGGCCAGGACATGCAGAAAGGCCGCCGCACCGAGATCGAATTTTTGAACGGCCTCATTGTCCGCGAGGGCGAGAAGGTTGGCATCGCCTGCCGCGCCAATGCGGTGCTGGTCGATCTGGTCAAGCGCGTCGAAAAGGGGGAGCTGAAGCCCGATCCGCGGCACATTACCGAGCTGCGGCTGAACTGAGCGCATAAGCCACGTCGCGGCACCGGGCGCCTAGGTTACTTTGACGGGAAAACGTTAGACACCAAAACTGGCGCGCGACTGCGCACCGGACGCTTGCAACTTACTAATTCTGCCGTGGCCATCTAAGATGGCTGTCAATAATATATGGGGGAAGCCAATATGACCGCTGTGAAAAGAATTCTTGGCGCGCGGGCTATCGCGGCTGCCGGCGTGATCGCCTTGTCGTCGATGCTGACGGTCAACGCCGCGCACGCGCAAGACAAAACCTACGTCATGAAGATGACGCTGCCGACACTCAACGATCCGAGCTATTTCTTCGCCAAGGCCTATGCCGCTGCGCTGGAGAAGGATTCCGGCGGCCGCATCAAAACCGAGATTTATCCGGCGAGCCAGCTCGGCTCGATCCCGCGGCAGATCGAAGGCACCCAATTCGGCGCCATCCAATGCGCGCTCATACCGCCGGAATTTTTTGTCGGCGTCGACGAGCGTTTCGAGGTGATGGCGGCGCCTGGCTTGGTCGATTCCATGGATCACGGGCAGCGGCTCGCCGCCGATCCGGAAGTGAAGAAGTTGATGTTCAGCCTCGGCGCCAATAAAGGCCTGCATGGCGTCGCGCTGTTCATGAATGCGCCGTCCTCGCTGATCGCGAAATCGCCGATCCGGCGTCTCGCCGATCTCAAGGGCAAGAAAATCCGCGTGCTCGCTTCGCCATTCCAGACGCAGGCGATCGCGCGGCTCGGCGCCACGCCGGTGGCGATGACGCTCGGCGACGTCATCCCGGCGATCCAGCAGGGCGCCATCGACGGCGCGATCGGCGGCATCGTGGTGTGGACGCCGATGCACTTTCAGGACACCGCGAAATACGTGACCGAGACCGGCCAGCCCGCCGTCTATGCGATCGTCGAGATCAGCAAGACCTGGTACGAATCATTGCCGCCCGACCTGCAAAAGCTCGTCGACGACGACGCCGCCAAGGAGCAGCCGGCAATTGGTCCCATAGCGAACGACATCGTCAACAAGGCGCGCAAAGGCTGGACTGATACCGGCGGCGAACTGATCAGCCTGCCGGCCGACGAGCAGGCGGACATGATGAAGACGTTTTCGAGCGTCGGCGCCGATGTCTCCAAAACCAAGCCGTTGCTCAACGACGCCTATCAGATCGTGACCGCGGCGGCGAAACGAACGCAATAGGATCTTTCTTCGCGCCTTCAGGCCGGCGCGGCGGCGTTGCCGTGGCCAGCCCGTTGTGATTTAATCCGGCAACGACATAAAGACCCGCACCGGGAGGCAACGACCATGGCCATCACCGTCTGTCCGGTCACGCCGAGCTTTGCCGCCGAAGTCGGCGACGTCGATTTATCGGCGCCGCTTTTGCCGTCCGATCTTGCCGACATCAGAGACGCGTTCGCGACCTACGCGGTGCTGATCTTCCCCGATCAGCATCTGTCGCAGGATCAGCATCTCGATTTCGCGCGGTATTTCGGGCCGCTGGAGACGACCATCGCGCTGCATCGCAAGGACGCGCAGCTGCGTGTGCGCAAGGAGTTCGCCGACGTCTCCAACCTCGGCCCCGACAATGAAGTGTGGGGCAAGGAAAGCCGGCAGCGCATGTTCCAGCTTGGCAACCGGCTGTGGCACACCGACTCATCGTTCAAGCGTGTGCCGGCGCTGGCGTCGCTGCTCTATGCGCGCTCGATTCCGCCGATCGGCGGGCACACCGAATTCGCCGACGAGCGCGCCGCCTATGATGCGCTGTCCGACGAGATGAAGCGTCGGCTCGACGCTCTGGTGGCCGAGCATTCGATCTTCAATTCGCGGGCAAAGCTCGGCTTCACCAATTTCAGCGATGAAGAACGGCAAGGCCTGCCGCCGGTGCCGCAGGTGTTGGTGCGCACCCTCCCCGAATCTGACCAGAAATCGCTTTATCTGGCGTCCCATGCTGGCCGCATCCTAGGCATGCCCGAAGAGGAAGGCCGCGCGCTGATCGACGAATTGGTCACGCACGCTACGCAGCGCCAATTCATCTACACACACCGCTGGCGCGTCCACGATCTGGTGATCTGGGACAATCGCTGCACCATGCATCGTGGCACCGATTTCGATGATCTGCGCTGGAAGCGCGACATGCAGCGCGCCACTGTCTGCGACATGGCCAATTCCTGCGAGCAGGCCGGCATCCGGATCGCAGCGGCTTAGCCCCACGCGATGGCCGAACGTCCCTTCCCGTGAAACGGCTCGATGGCAAAATCGTTCTGGTGACCGGCGCCGCAGGCGCGATCGGATCGGCGATCGCCAGCGCGGTGGAGCAACAAGACGGCATGGCGATCAGAAGCGATCTTGCCGGCCATCTTGCGGCCCATGGTGACATGGCTCACGCACTCGACGTAACCGTCGAAGCCGACTGGCTACGCGTGATCGGCGCCATCGAGCAAAAGTCCGGACGCCTCGACGGCCTGGTCAACGCCGCCGGCGTCGTTGCCATCGGCAGCGTCGAGGACACCGACTTCGAAACCTGGCGCCGCGTCATGGCGGTCAATCTCGACGGCACATTCCTCGGCTGCAAACACGCGATGCGGCTGATGCGCCAGAACGGCGGCTCGATCGTCAATCTGTCATCGGTCTCCGGCCTGGTCGGCGGCCATAACCTCGCGGCCTACAATGCGTCAAAGGGCGGTGTGCGGTTGCTCACCAAATCGGTGGCGCTCCACGGCGCGCGACAAAAGCCGTCGGTGCGCTGCAATTCCGTGCACCCGGCCTTCATCGAAGGCCCGCTGGTCGACGGCTTGATCGCACAAGTCCGCGATCCGGCCAGCGCCCGCGAGCGCATGGCGGCGATGGTCCCGCTCGGCCGCTTCGGCACGCCCACTGAAGTCGCCGATCTCTGTGTTTATCTGCTGTCGGACGAATCCGCCTTTGTTACAGGCGCCGAGCTGACGCTCGATGGCGGGCTGACCGCGCAATAGGTCGCAGATTTGCCACAGCGCAGCTTTCGTCAGGTGAAGGATCCGGCACGGATACACGGCCGAATTGCATCCGCGTCCCGGGCCGCAAGTCGTGGCGGGCCTTCACCGCGGAGAGAGACCTATTTCTCTCGAGCGCATGCGTCTGCTAAAGTTCAAGACAGGCCGAAGAAAAACGCTTGGATGCGGATTTGGCAGTCATGGCAAAGGGCGCAACGAAGGATCGCGGTCACGGCGCATTGAGAAAATGCGTATTATTTAGTTCGCTCGACGAAAAAGCGTGCAACGAACTCGCAGCGCACGCGGTGTTACGCGCCTTTTCAGCCGGCGAGTTGATATGCCGGATCGGCGACCAAGGCGACAGCATGATGGCCGTTGTTGTCGGTACAGTACGAATTTCATTTCCGACCGTCAGGGGGAAGGAGATCATTCTCGCCGATCTGCGGCCTGGCGAGTTATTTGGCGAGATAGCGCTGCTCGATGGGAGGTCGCGCTCGGCCAATGCAAGAGCACTCACAAATTGTCAGCTTTTGGTCCTGGCGCGCCGGGATGTTCTGCCGTTTCTTCAAAGCAACCCGGCCGCTTGCCTCAAACTCATGGAAATGCTGTGTGCCCGGATTCGCCATTCCGACGAGCGGATGGCGGATATTGCGTTCCTCCATTTGCCGGTGCGGCTCGCCAAAATATTGCTCTCCTATCAACCAGCAGGCCGGGGCGCGACAAAGCTTTCGCTATCCCAGAGTGAATTGGCGGAAATGACCGGCGGGACGCGCGAGAAGGTCAATCGCTGTCTGCGGGCCTGGCAACGCCAGGGCATTCTTGAGCTGAAAAATCGCTGGACCATCATCCTCAAGCCGGAAGCGCTGCGCACCCTGCTGGATGCCGTGTAACGGCCGCCGTTGTGCCTCAAGCGCTTGATTGCCGCTTAGAAACCGCTGCAAGGTCGGCGTTTTTGCTGTGACCCGCGGCACAGACATTTTCACCAAAAGCAACCACTTTCAAATCAGTCAAGCAAACCCCGTGGCCGACGATTCATGTTGGCAGACGGAAGCAAAGTGGAGGCTCCGATGAAATATTCATCAGTCCGCAGTGAACGGCTCATTCTGGCCGATCCATTGGATCCTCGACGTCGCCAAGAAGCGACAATTTGGGATCACATCGGCGCAGCGCTCAACCACCCGGAGCTGATTGCGACAGCCCTGTTCTGTAGCCTCGGATTGCTGGCGACGTTTGCACTTTACTTTTTGTTTCCTGAGTTCGGCGCGCTTGCGGCATCGCTGCAAGCATTCATGTGACCAACCGAGATTGTCCGGAGTTTAAATCTGAACGCTCTCAAGGTGATCCGGCAGCCATGCCCAGTTCTGCGCCAATGAAGGAAAAAGTGGTCGGCGGTAAGCACGACAAATTTCCTATTCGTTGTCCAGGTTGCCGCCCCGGACGGTGGCTTCGGACGCAGCCTCGATGGCGCGAACCAATTGAGGCGGCACAGCATCGCCATCCGCCGATGGCAATTGCGACGCCTCGCCGGGCAGGAATTTTGCAGCTGGTGCCTTGAAGGTTTGGAAATTGCCAAATCCTTCAGACATCGCTTTGGCGGACAAATCGTTCCGGTGACGGTGCAGCCGATCCCGCGCCGTCGTGATGACTTCTCGAAAAACTCCGCCGCGGCGGAATCTGAATTGGAGAAAACATCAGAAAGACCGGGTTTAACGTAGCGAATGCTGTTAAAATTGGAACGGCAGCTCGACCTGCGCGATGCTTAGCTCAGCTTGCCACCACAAGATCTTACAACTAAAGTAAACTACGCTATGAGGCAGCGCGGGACGGCAAGATGCCGGGCCTGCTTAACGAGGGAGGGCTTGACAGTGGCCATTCACAAGAAAGTTCCGGATCCCAGCAACCCGGGAAAGACAAAGCATCTGGTGTTGCCAGCGTTTTCCTTCCAGCCCACCAGTGCTCTTGCACAAGTCATCGTCGACGCGTGGAGCGATCAAAACCTCCGAAATCAACTATTGGCGCGGGATCCCCAGACGCACCTTCCGACGCAAGGCGCCGTACAAACGGCCACAAAGCGGATCGCCGCAGCGGGTTTTGATCTGACGCGTGCCGTCGTCATCACGGAAGCAGAGCACGATAGCGACTACATCATGCAATCGGATGATGAAATCGTCTTCGTATTGCCGAACCAAAACCGTGTAACAGCCGCACCCAGGAATCTTCTCGATACGGCCCAGTTGCTGATGGGCTGTACGCCAAACGGAATCTAGCGTTGCGCCGCGTCTGAGACGCGACGCATCTCTGGTTTGAAACGCGTTCGGCCCGCATTCCAAATCGCGTCCTCCAGGGAACGATCGAAGGCGAGCGCTCGGAAGTGGGAGGTTTCGATGTCACGGCTGGTAACGGAATGGGTCAACGTCACGGGCGATACTTCGATCATCGCTCGCGAGTCGGGTGATGTTTGGTTTCATTCTCTGAGCGGGACGAAAGAGGAGGCAGATCCATTCGCGATGCCGATGACGGCCGCGGGTGCGCCGGGCAGCACGATTGGATTGCTCGACGGCGCGATAAATCTCGGATTCGCCGGAATTGAAAACCGCCTCGCCCACCCGGACCCGTCGCTCGTCGGCTATATCGTCGCCCTGGTCGGCGCCTATCACACGTCCGTCGACACGCCTCGAAATCTCCGGCGCGCCGCTCTCCGTTTCAAGGAGATCGGGAGGCCCGAAGTCGCGGCTTACCTTGAAGAGCGCGCGCGCGAGGAGACCGGTCACGACCGGCTCGCGCTCAAGGATCTGCGTGCGCTGGGTGTGCCCGCCGAGCGCCTCGTCGCCAACTTCATTCCGGAAGGTATCAAGCCGCTGTGCAAACGCTTCGATGAGCTCTGCGTCGAGGATTATCCGATCGGCTGCATCGGCTATTCGTACTGCCTGGAGCGCATCGCCGCGCTCAAGCAGGAGTCCGATATCGAGAAGGTTAAGGCGGTGTGCCCGCCTGGCGTCGATGCGACCCGCTTCCTTAGAAGCCACAGCTGTCTCGGAAGCGAGGTGGCCCACGTCGAAGAGACGATCTCGTTCGTCGCGTCCCTGCCCGCGAAAGACCGCATCGCGGTCGTTCAGGAGACGTATAAATCGGCATTGGTCATGGCTGAGGGCTATAATAACGAGCTCCTCAAATCGGATGCGGAGATGCTCGGAGAGCTCGAGCAGGCGATCGGAGAGGCGCTCCCGGGTCTTGCCAGTCCATTCCCTCCGCGCGGTGAAAAGTGCAGCGCTAGGGTCGTGGCGTGAGAAGACTGGCTCGATCGCGATAGTTACTGCGATTTAGCATCGCTGCGGCGCGAGACTCGGCGTGACTGTTGCAGCGCCGATTCCATAGCGCCGTTGCAATTTAACACGGCGAGACCCTCACGCCTCCGCGCATCGTGGCGCAGCACAATCAAGATCGGACCATGGTATGGTCTGCGCGAGGGGGCCCTTGGGTCTAATGTAACAAAGGCCGCCAATCATGTGTCTCAAGTCCGACTCTCTGCTGATGGACTGCCGCAGTAGGTAAAGGCGTCTGCAATGACGAA
Organism: uncultured Alphaproteobacteria bacterium; assembly: GCA_963731805.1. Taxonomy (GTDB): domain Bacteria; phylum Pseudomonadota; class Alphaproteobacteria; order Rhizobiales; family Xanthobacteraceae; genus BOG-931. The sequence goes on along the minus strand of CAVSWY010000007.1, from coordinate 248,365 downwards.
CATAGGCACCGACTTGGCCGAGTGGCTGGGCAGTTACGGTCTAGACCAGTACGCCCAAACGTTTGCAGAAAACAATATCGATTCCTCCGTCCTTTCGGATTTGACGGAAAACGATCTCGAGAAACTTGGAGTTTCTTTAGGTCACCGCAAGAAGCTGCTGAGGGCCATCGGCGCATTGACGGCAGCGCGTCAGCCTACCGAAACAACAACCGCAGTATCGACCGTTGCGACGGCATCACCCGCTGTTGGACAACAGCGCGACGCCGAGCTCCGTCAAATCACAGTGATGTTTTGTGACCTCGTCGGGTCTACGCCGTTGTCGGAGAAGTTGGATCCAGAGGACCTCCGCATCCTTATCGATGTGTATCGCGAGGCATGTAGCGCGGCGATCCGGCGCTATGGCGGGGAGGTAGCGAGCTACGCGGGCGATGGCGTAATGGCATTTTTCGGCTGGCCTCGCGCGCACGAGGACGACGCCGTTCGGGCCGTGCACGCTGCACTGGACACGCTTTCCGCAGTGACGAATGTTTCAGGACCCGTTACGCTCGCCTCGCGGGTCGGCGTCTGCTCGGGCCTTGTGGTGGTCCGTGATATCGAAGCCGGCGGCGCCGCGGGTTCGATGGATGCCGTGGGCGAGACGCCGAACATTGCCGCGCGTCTGCAGACACTCGCAACCCCCAACTCAGTACTGATCTCAGCCTCGACGAGACTTCTGATATCGGAGGCCTTCGACCTTCAAGATCTTGGCTTGCAGGAACTCAAGGGGGTTACCAAACCCATTCAAGTGTATCGCGCGCTTGGCGCAAAGAGCATCGCCAGTCGCTTCGAGACGGCGCATGGAGACTCCCTGAGCCCCCTCATCGGACGCTCGATAGAACTGAGCTTGTTTCTCGACAGATGGCAGAAAGCAAAAGAGACCGAGGGGCAGGTCATATTGCTTTCCGGTATTCCGGGAGTTGGAAAATCACGACTCATCCATGAACTAAAATCGACCGTCCAACGCGAGTCGCATTCTTTGTTGAGCTATCAATGCTCGTCATATCACAGCCAAAGCGCGTTTTTTCCGATCATTGAGCAAATAAAACAGGCAACCCAGGTAACAGATCGCGACACCAACGCCGACAAACTGATCAAACTCAATACCTATTTTTCCAGCGCCGTCGACGATTCGAGAGAGTTGGCTTTGCTGGCCGCGAATCTTTTATCGATTCCCACTGAAAACGACCACGAATTATCCCAGCTCACGCCGCAGCAAGTTAAAAATAAGACAATATCCAAACTCGTGGACATGTTGCTGGCTTTAGCGGCCCGACGTCCGACGCTGTGCGTTTTTGAGGACGTGCACTGGCTCGATCCGTCGACACTGGAGCTGCTCGAATTCGCCATGAGCCGCATCGCTCATGCCCGCATGCTGCTGGTTATCTCCTGCCGGCCCGAATTTCGGCCGGCCTGGTTCACTCGTGCGGACGTGACGACGCACTCGCTCACTCGATTGTCGCGCAGCGAAGTAGCGGCCATGATCCGGGATCTTTTGCGAGGCCAGACCATGCCCCAGAAGATCGTCGACGAAATTATCGACAAGGCCGACGGCGTGCCGTTGTTCATCGAGGAGCTGACAAGCAGCATCCAACGGGCGCCGGTACGCGTTCGACCTGACGACGACGATTTCAAGCGAACGACGCCGGCAACAGCGCTTAAGGTTCCGGAGACGCTCCACGATGCGCTGATGGAGCGACTCGACCGCGTCGCGCCGGGTCACAGGGTAGCGCAAACCGCAGCGGTGATTGGACGGGAATTTACATACGATCTGCTGTCCTTCGCGACGGGAATTGGCCGGGATGACCTGAACTCAGCGCTCGCGGTTCTTGAGGACGCCGACGTCATTCATCGCGTCGATATTTCGCCGGCGGTGCGCTTCGCCTTCAAACACGTCCTGTTACGCGACGCGATCTACAATTCCTTGCTGAAGGGCAAACGACAGGAAATTCACGCCGACATCGCCGCAATATTGGAAACTCATTTTCACGACCTCGTCGAAAGTCAGCCTGAAATTATCGCGTATCACTATGGAGAAGCCGGCGACCACCAGATGGCGGTTAAATATTGGCGCGCGTCCGGTTTGCGGGCGTTCGCACACTCCGCCAACGTCGAAGCCATTGCTCATTTTCGGAAGGCGCTCGAGGTGCTGGCCGCTTTGCCGGAAACGCCCGCTCGTAACGAGCAAGAAAGCGAGATTCAGCTCGCGCTGGGTATCCCGCTTATTGCCGTTCGCGGGTATGCCGCCGTGGAGGCCCGCGAGGCATTTGCGCGAGCTCGGGCGCTATGCCTCAAGCTCGATAACGCACCCAATTATTTCCAAGCTCTTTTCGGGCTGTGGGGACATTCCTGGATGGGCGGCAAGCACGACGAAGCCCTAAGCATGGCCAACGAGTTCCTGTCGCGAGCCCAGGCATCGGACGATCCTGTTCCATCGATGGTGGCTCATCGCGTCATGGGCAGCACGTTGCTCACTGTCGGCGAATTTCAACCGGCAAGGGAACACTTTGAGCAATCGATCGAGCTTTCGAAGGTCGGGGGCAAGCAACCGCTCTACGGCCTGTATGTGGTCGAGCCCCGCGCGGCCTCGATACTGCTGTTGTCTTGGGACTTGTGGTTTCTGGGTTACCCAGATCAAGCCTTGGCCCGCGTATCAGAAGCTCTCAGCTTGGCCCAGGGGCTCTCGCAGTCGTACACCATAGCATTTGCTCATTACATGACTTCCGTCGTTCATCTCCTGCGTGGCGATCCCGATGGCGCGCTTGCCAGTGCCGAGAAAAGCCTGGAAATGTCCCGCGAACAGCGATTTTCACTGTACGAAATTCTGTCCATGATTTCCCGAGGACGGGCACTTGGCGAACTGGGCCGGCTTGAAGAAGCCAAGAAAGAAATAAAACGCGGCATCGATCAGGCGCGACATTCGAGGATCGGCTTCATGCTCCCGATGATGGAAAGCTGGCGCGCTGACGTTCACGCTCAGTCCGGTGAAAATGAAGCTGCACTGTCAATTGTCGAGCAAGCGCTGTCCGATCTCAATGACGAGTCGGGCCGGGCGTGGGAAGCCGAACTTTATCGCCAGCGCGGGCAACTGCTTTTGACGCTCGATAAAACAAGAGCAAGCGAAGCGGAGGCTTACCTCAAAGACGCAATCGTCGTGGCGCGACGTCAAAGCGCCAAGTCCCTGGAATTGCGGGCGGCCACCACCCTGGCGACGCTATGGCGGTCGCAAGAGCGGCTTGATGAGGCACGAAATTTGATCGAACCGATCTATTCCTGGTTTAACGAAGGAACCGACACCGCGGACTTAAGGCGTGCGCGCGACATTCGGATCGCTCTGAACTAACGCAGCGCGGCGCACGACTCGATGCCGCTTCGGCACACCGGCCGAAGTCGGCCGCCTTGGCGTCTATGCTATTGGGTTTCGGGCTGGTCGGATTTGAAGTAAACGTCGACCTGCTCGCCGACGACGAGTGGTCCGGGATCCGTCAAATCTACGGCGACTTCCAGCACATCGACATCGTTGAACTTGCGCGGGTCGCCTGAATTGATGCGGCTCGGCCCGACAATGCGAGCGACGGACGAAACCTTGCCATCAAATCGACGGCCGCGAAACGCAGCAGCGCGAACCTCCACATGTTGTCCGACCTGGATTTTGCCCAGGTACTGCTGATCCACTTCGGCGCGCACGCGCAAGGCCGACAGATCGCCCATGACCAGCATCGCCGGCTCCACAGCCGGCACCGCCATTTCGCCTTTCTTGGCGTCGACCTGCAAGACGACCCCGTCGACCGGCGCACGAATTCGCGTTTTTTCAAGCGCTGCCTGCGCCAACGTCCATTCGGCTTGCGCCACATTGAGCTCGCCCTCTAATCGAGTCGGCAATGGCGTGTCAGTGGCCAATTTCAGCTTGGTAAGCGCGTCCTGTTGATCGCGCAGACGGCTCTGCACGCGTAACAAAGTGGAGCGCGCTGCGTCGAGGTCGGCCTTTGATGCGGTAGCCGCCCGGTAGTCGGCCGTAACCTTGTCCAATGCCGATTGCGCACCGGCGACACTGCGCTCGGAATCGGCCACCGCATCCTCGGCCTTGCGCCGATCTGCCGATCCGGCCGGCGTCGATTGGTCGTTGCGGGCGCGCTTGTGCAAGGCGACCTGAGCATCGGCTTCGGCCACACGCGCTAACGCCTCCGCGTCGTCGAGACGAACGAGCAATTCACCGGCAAACACGTCGTCGTTGGCTTTGACCAGCACGTCGGCGATACGCCCCGGCACCGCCGCACCGATCTTTATCTCGCCCGATCGCGGCTCGACGCGTCCGAGCGTCACCGTTTCCCACGAGCCCTGGAGCGCCGGCCCGGACGAATCCTGGTGCAATTCCTCGGCACGAAATTTTTGCACGAAACCCGGAAGCGTCGAAGCGACGGCCGTCAGAACAACTGCTCCGAGCAGCAATATTTTTCTGTTTCGCGTGGGCATGCTGCTCTCCTATCAACTCGCATATTTCAGAGAACGGACGACGCCGATGCGGCCGCCGCCACGTTGATCGCTGACTATCCGGCCGTCTTCGATACGAAGAATTCGGTCCGCAAAATTTATGATGCGCGGATCGTGCGTGACGATGAACAATGCACGCGCCCGATCCTTGGCGATCTCCGCCAACACCGTCATGACCGCGTGACCATTCTCGCTGTCGAGCGCCGCCGTCGGCTCGTCCGCGAGAATGACGGATGCATCGCCGACGATCGCGCGGGCAATAGCCACGCGTTGCTGTTCACCGCCGCTGAGCTCGCGGGGAAACGCGTTTGTCTTATGGGACAGGCCGACCGTCGCCAGGGCTTTTTCCGCTTTGATCCGCGACAGCGGCGAGCGGTCGCCGCGCACATCGAGCGCCAGCCGAACATTCTCGGCGGCCGTCAAAGTGGGAAACAAATGATAGGATTGAAACACGAACCCCACATGGTTCCGTCGCACCTCGGCCAGTTCTTCCGCGTTGAGCCCCGTCGTCGAACGGCCGCGAATCTCCACTGTGCCTGTGGTCGGCGACAACATGCATCCGAGCACCGACAGTAGCGTCGTCTTGCCGCTGCCGGACGGACCCATCAGCAATGTCAATTCGCCGCCGGCAAGCGACAGATTGATGCTTTTGAGCGCGTCGACGCGGCCGGCTCCCTCGCCGAGAATCTTCACAATATCGGTTGCCTTGACCATGGTCATTGTCATTGCGCGAACACCAAGACCGGATCAATCCGCGTCACAACCCTGATGGCCGAAATGGCCGCGATGGCGCACATCACGACCGTGAGCACGAACAAGCCCAGCGTCAGCCCGGGTGTCATGATAATTGGCAGGGCCGCATCGGCGGTGAAGTTCACCAGCGTCAGGTCGATGCAGGCCGCAATGGAGAAACCAATGACGGCGCTGATGAGCGCCTGGCTGAGTATCACCTTGAGGATATACGTCCGCGACGAGCCGATGGCGCGCAGCGTTGCAAACTCCTTGAGATGATCCTTGGTGCTGGAGTAGAGCGTTTGCGCGACGATGATCGTGCCGACGATGATGCCGAGAATGGCGCTGCCCAGGAGCGCGGCGCCGGCGCCGGTGTCGAACAGCCAAAACTGCCGCGTACGGCGACGAAACTGCTCAGGCGTCAGCACCTCCGCGTCGGACAGTCGGCCTGCCAGCTGGGCGCGAACCGCCGCGGCATCCGCGTTCGGCGAGACGCGCACCATGAAGTAATTCGCCTCGTTGGACGGCACGCCCAAATAGGCGCGTGCTCGCTCGATCGACGTGAAAACATCAGGCATCGTCGTGAACGAGCGGATACCCTTGGTGACGGCGACGACCCGCGCCTTTTGATTGTCAATCTCGGCGCGCTCGCCGATTTGCGCGATCCCGAGCTCGTCGAAATATGACCGGTCAACGGCGACGCCTTCAGGGATCGACAGATCGCGAAGGCTGCCTTCGACGAGGTTCCACGGCTGCAATCCGGCGATGGCTTCGGGCGTGCCGACGAGGAAAACCGGCGTCGACGCGCCACCATTTGGCTTTCGCCAAGATGCATAACCGACGACGACCGGGACCGCCGCGGTCACGCCATTGACGGACAGAGCCTGGAGACGCTCGCGTCCGGCCAACAACGAAGAACCCTCGAAGCTTTTGGTCTCGGCCGGGACGATCCAAAAATCGGCCTGCGCATGGTCGATCATTGTCGTGACCATGCGCTCGAAGCTGAGAAAGACTCCGAGCTGAACAGTGACGAGTACGATGGAGAAGACGATCCCGACGACCGTAGCGATCAATCGAACCCTGTCATGAAACAGATTGCGGGATGCAAGCGTCAGGATAAGGGTCATCGCGCCATGCAACGAATAGGGATTTTTGGCAATTCGTGGAATCGCATGCCCTTTGACAACTCCCCAATGCCGATGCAGCGACAGTCAGCCGCCAATGATAACGCCATCGAATCCAGTGATCGCGCAATGGGGCGGGATTAAGCCTTGGCCGTTATTAAGCCTTGGCCATTGAAACCGGCGCGTCCCGTTTACCCGCCAAGACATATGCGTTGCGCAAAAGCTAGTTAACGTATTTAGGTATTCATCCGCACGGATTCAAGTGTGGGCCGGACACCTGCCATCGAGCCGACCGCGCGCTCAAAACGTTACTAATGAGCCGGAAGTAGAAGTTCCGCATTACTTCGATGTCGCGCGAAAGGCCGTCGCATCGCCGTAGTCCTTGAACTGAGGGTAATGCGAATGGGCGCCAATGACGCGGCGCGCGTGCTTTATCAGACACCAATATTGTTCTGTGCGTCCGGCGATTTCACGTGCATACGCAATGAGGCCGTTGCGTAAGAGCAGTACGCGCAATTGAGTTTTTCGAGCGCGTTAAGATAAGCGAGATGGTAACGATCAAAAACCAGGTAGTCGCCGCGATTGACCTTGGCAATCCCATACGCCGGGAAGCAGACGGCCTGATAGACAGTAACGAACAGATCGAGCAACAGTAACGGAAAGATCAGTGAATAGATGACCGGGGCGGTAAGGACGACCAGCGGGTGCGCACGTAGAATGTAGCGCGAAAGTTTAGTGCGCAGCTCGCGATGACGTCGCAGAATTTCTTCCTCGAACACTACCCTGCCTTTCTCAAGGCCGACGTGAAGTTCGGCGCGGCGTTTGGCGAGCTCAGCCTCAAGCTCCGCCTCGAGCGCAGCGATTTTGTCGGTCAGATCGGTGATAGAGGTTTGCATGAGAATTGCTCCCGCCTGAGGCAATGTGCAGGTTTTCGTCGCTTTTGCGCCGGGCGCCACAGCGTGACTTCATGAGTTTACGCCCCGAATGAGTTCGCGCCCGAAGTCAGTGCGCGGCGTCCCAATTATCCGCCGCCTTGGCCTCGACGTGCAGCGGTACCGAGAGCGACACCGCCGGCATCGGCGCGTCGACCATCACCGCGGTGACCACCGGCAGCGTTTTTTCGACCTCGGCGTTGGGTACTTCGAAGACGAGCTCGTCGTGGACCTGCAACAGCATCCGCGCGTTGAGCTTCTTCTTCGCCAAAGCGGCATCCATCCGCACCATCGCACGACGGATGATGTCGGCGGCGGTGCCTTGCAGCCGCGCATTGACCGCGGCGCGCTCGTTGAACGAGCGGATCGAGGCGTTCGAGGCCTTGATGTCCGGATAGTGGCACTTGCGCCCGAATAGCGTCGTCACATAACCCTTCTCGCGCGCCGACTTCTTGGTTTCCTCGATAAAATCGCGGATGCCGGGAAAGCGCTCGAAATATTTCCTGATGTAAGCGCCGGCTTCCTCGCGCTCGATGCCGAGCTGGTTGGCGAGGCCGAACGCCGAGATGCCGTAGATGATGCCGAAATTGATCGCCTTGGCGCGGCGGCGCACCTCCGCCGGCATGTCCTTCACCGGAACGCCGAACATTTCCGATGCTGTCATGGCGTGAATGTCGAGCCCCTCGCGGAACGCCTTGCGCAATTGCTCGATGGCGGCGATCTCGGCGAGCAGCCGCAGCTCGATCTGCGAATAGTCGGCGGAGACGAGCTTGTGGCCCGGGTCAGCGATGAAGGCGCGGCGGATTTTGCGGCCGTCCTCGGTGCGGATCGGGATGTTCTGCAGATTGGGCTCCGACGACGACAGCCGCCCGGTCGTGGTCGCCGCAAGCGCGTAGCTGGTGTGAACGCGATGCGTGGTCGGATTGACGAAGCCCGGCAGCGCGTCGGTATAGGTCGATTTCAGCTTCGACACCTGACGCCAGTCGAGAATCTTTTGCGGCAGCTTGTGGCCCTGTTCGGCCAGTTCTTCGAGCAGCCGCGCGCCGGTCGCCCATTGGCCGGTCTTGGTCTTGGTGCCGCCCTCAAGGCCGAGCTTGCCGAACAGAATGTCACCGATCTGCTTCGGCGAGCCGACATTGACCGTCTCGCCGGCAAGCGTGTTGATCTCGGCCTGCAGGCCGCCGCATTCCTGGGCGAATTCGCCGGACAGCCGCGACAGAATTTGCCTGTCGATCGAAATGCCGCGCCGCTCCATGTCGGCGAGCACGCGCAACAACGGCCGCTCCAGCGTCTCATAGACGCTGAGCACATGTTCGGCGGCCAGCCGCGGTTTGAGCACCAGCCACAGCCGCAATGTCGCGTCGGCGTCCTCGGCGGCGTATTCGGTCGCTTTGGCGATATCGACATTGTCGAAAGTCAACTTGCTCTTGCCGACTTTGGTCACCTCGTTGAAATCTATCGTTTCGTGATCGAAATAGCGCCGCGCCAAAGGATCGAGGCCGTGATCGGAGCGGCCAGCATCGACGACATAGGACATCAGCATGGTATCGTCGTACGGCGCGATGGCGATGCCGCGCACCGCGAAAATCTGCCAATCAAATTTCAGATTCTGACCGATCTTGAGGACGCCGAGATCTTCCAGAAGCGGCTTCATGACCTCGAGCGCCGCGGCTTCCGAAAGCTGGTCGGCCGCGATCTCGCCGGGGAACAAACTGTCTTTGCCGCCCTCCCCGCCGTGGCGATGGCTCAGCGGCACATAACAGGCTTCGTTCGGCGCGACCGCGAGCGAAAAACCGCACAGCTCGGCCTGCATGGGATCAAGGCTCGACGTCTCGGTGTCGATGGCAACGAATCCGACGTCGCGCGCGCGCTCGACCCAGGCCTTGAGCCGGTCCAGCGTACGCACCGTTTCATATTTGGAGCGATCGAATTTTTGATGATGCGCGATTTCGAGCCGCGCCGCCGCAAGCGCTTGCGGGGTGAGCGCACCTTCCATCCCTCTCCCGTTCCGGGAGAGGTCGGCCGGCGTAGCCGGCTGGGCGAGGGGCAGTTGCGCGGCGCCCGGCCTTTCACCCGGCGGAGCCTTGCGAGCCGCGCCGTCCTCATCCGGGATGGGAGAGGATGAAGTCGTGCCGCCGTGCACCGCGAGCTTGGCGTCGGGCTCGATATCGCTTGGATCGATCGAGGCAAATTCAGCGACGCGCCGGGTCAGCGAGGAAAACTCCATCGCGCGGAGAAACGCGATCAGCCTTTTATAGTCCGGCTCGTGCACGGCGAGATCGCCGATCGGCACGTCGAGCTTCACATTGTCGTCGAGCGTGACGAGCTTCTTCGACAGCCGCGCCTTCTCGGCGTTCTCGATCAGCGTCTGACGGCGCTTCTCCTGCTTGATTTCGGACGCGCGCTTGAGCAGCGTTTCGAGATCGCCGTATTCGCCGATGAGCTGGGCGGCGGTTTTCACGCCGATGCCGGGCACGCCCGGCACATTGTCGGTCGAATTGCCGATCAGCGCCTGTACCTCGATGACCTTTTCCGGCGGCACGCCGAACTTCTCGATCACCTCGGCGCGACCGATCTTCTTGTCCTTCATGGTATCGAACAGGACGACGCAGTCGTTGACGAGCTGCATCAAATCCTTGTCCGACGAGACGATGGTGGCGGTGGCGCCGGCTTCGCAGGCCTGGCGCGCATAGGTGGCGATCAGGTCGTCGGCCTCAAAGCCTTTCTGCTCCAGGCACGGAATGTCGAAAGCGTGCACCGCGTCGCGGATCAGCGGGAATTGCGGGCGCAGATCGTCGGGCGGATCGGGCCGGTGCGCCTTGTAGTCGGGATACATCTCGGTGCGGAAGGTGCGCTCGGAGAGGTCGAACACCACGGCAAGGTGCGTGGGCTTTTCCTCCGGCTTCATGTCACGCAGAAGCTTCCACAGCATATTGCAGAAGCCGAACACGGCGTTGAGCTGGAGCCCGTCCGACTTGCGGTTGATCGGCGGCAGCGCGTGATAGGCGCGGAAAATGTAGCCGGAGCCGTCGACCAGAAAGACGTGGTCGCCTTTCTTCAGCGGCTGGGCCGAAAATCGCGGTTTCGCCGCTTTGGGCGAAGCTTTTTGTGCTGCGGGCATAATGGCCAATATATAGGTGCTTTGCATCATTAGCACCGCCATTGGACGAGACTGTGGATTTTCCCCTGCCGATTGATGCCGCACTCCCGGGCCTGACCGCGGCCTTGCGTGGGAACAACGTAGCCGTCCTGGTCGCGCCGCCCGGGGCGGGCAAGACGACGCGTGTGCCGCTGGTGCTGGCCGGCGAAGATTGGACGAAAGACCGCCGCATCCTGGTGCTGGAGCCGCGCCGGCTCGCGGCGCGCGCTGCCGCCGAGCGCATGGCGCATACGCTTGGCGAACGCGTCGGCGAAACCGTGGGCTTGCGGGTGCGCTTCGGCTCGAAGGTCTCGCGCAAAACCCGGATCGAAATTGTCACCGAAGGGATTTTCACCCGTCTCATCCTCGACGATCCGATGCTCGACGGCGTCGCCGCCGTCCTGTTCGACGAATTCCACGAGCGCTCGCTCGATGCCGATCTCGGCCTGGCGTTAGCCCGCGACGCGCAACAGGGCCTGCGCGAGGATTTAAGGCTCCTCGTCATGTCGGCGACCATCGATGCCGCGCGCATTGCCGGGCTTCTTGGCGGCGCGCCGGTGATCGAAAGCAAAGGCCGCGCCTTTCCGGTGGAGACGCGCTATGTCGGTCGCGATCCGCGTCCGATCGAGCCGCAGATGGCCGACACCATCCTCCGTGCCATGCGCGCGGATGGCGGCTCGCTCCTCGCCTTCCTGCCGGGCGCCGCCGAAATCCGCCGTACCCAAACCCAGCTCGAAAACCGCGTCGATAGGTCGACCGATGTGGTCGCGCTTTACGGCGCGCTCGGCGGCGAGGAGCAGGACCGCGCCATCGCGCCGGCGCCACCCGGCCGCCGCAAGATCGTGCTGGCGACTTCCATAGCGGAAACCTCGATCACCATTGAGGGGGTGCGCATCGTCGTCGATTGCGGTCTGGCGCGGGTGCCGCGCTACGAGCCCGATGTGGGCGTGACGCGGCTTGAAACGGTGCGGGCGTCACGCGCAGCCGCGGATCAGCGTCGCGGCCGCGCCGGACGCATCGAACCGGGTGTCTGCTATCGGCTGTGGGACGAGCCGCAGACGGCGGCGCTTGAGCCCCACGCCCGGCCGGAAATCCTCGCCGCCGACCTTTCCTCTTTCGCGCTTGACCTCGCGTTCTGGGGCAGCGGCCCGGAGCAACTCGCTTTCCTCGATCCGCCGCCGCGGCCGGCGCTGACCGAGGCGAAAGCGCTGCTCGCCGCGCTCGGCGCTATCGACGCCGACGGCCGCATCACCGACGAGGGTCGCCATTTGCGGCGACTGCCGCTGCCGCCGCGGCTCGCCCGCATGGTGGTCGACGCCGCGCGGGAAGGTGCGGCGCTGCAAGCCGCGGAGATCGCCGCGATCATCGGCGAGCGCGGGCTCGGTGGTGACGATGTCGATTTGCGCGAGCGGCTCAATGCGCTGCAGCGCGACCGCTCACGCCGCGGCCGTGACGCCCGCAGCATGGCGGAGCGCTGGGCGGAGATCGCGACGACCGGCCCTAGCCCAAAAGAAAAAACGGAATTAAGCGTCGGCGCGCTCATTGCCCTCGCCTATCCGGAACGCATGGCCAAAAACCGTGGCGGCGGCACCGGCGGGTTTTTGCTGGCGAACGGCCGCGGCGCGACGATCGATGCCGCCTCGCCGCTGGCGCGCGAGCCGTTTCTCGCCGTGGCCGAACTATCGGGCAGCGCCGCGGCTGGCCGCATCCTCTCCGCGGCACCGATCACGCTTGCGGAGATCGAAGCGCGCTTTGCCGACCGCATCGAAGCGCGTGAGGAGATCACATTCGATCCGGCGAGCGGAAGCCTGCGCGGCCGCAAAAGCCGCCGCCTTGGTGCGATCGCGCTTTCGGATCAGCAAACGCGGGTCGAGCCGAACGAAGCAACCGCAAAACTCCTCGCCGACAATATCGCGCGCGTCGGCATCGATCGGCTGCCATGGAGCAAAGCGCTCACGCAATGGCGCGATCGCGTCATGTTCCTGCGCGCCAGCGAGGGAGACGAATGGCCGGATTTGTCCGATGCGGCGCTTGCCGGAAGCGTAAACGGATGGCTCGCGCCGACACTCTTCTCCAAGACCGGCATTGAACAAGTCACGCCGGACGAATTGGACGTTGCTTTGCGCGCGCTCTTGCGGTGGCCGCTGCCGCGCCGGCTCGACGCCGAGGCGCCGACTCATTTCGAGGCGCCGACCGGCTCGCACGTGCCGATCGATTATGCCGCCGAAGGCGAACCGAAGATCGCGATCAGGGTCCAGGAACTGTTCGGGCTCGCTCGTCATCCGACGATCGCCGGCGGCAAAATTCCACTCGTCATCGAGCTTTTGTCGCCGGCGCATCGACCGGTGCAGACGACGCGCGACCTGCCCGGCTTCTGGCGCGGCAGCTACGCCGCGGTGCGCGCCGAGATGCGCGGCCGCTATCCGAAACATCCGTGGCCCGACGATCCGATCGCGGCAGCGCCGACGCGGCGCGCCAAGCCGAGCAAGACGTAATTACAATTTTAGCGATCGCTTTAGCGCCCCGCTCACCATCGCGCTCCGAATTTAGCGCACAAGAGCCTCCCATTAGCGCCTTGTTCGCCATGGCATGATGAGGTGCCTGCGAACGGCGGGACCGGACTCATGCGTGGCGTCCTGATTTTTGCAGCTTTCGCGATGGCCGCCGGCGTTGCCGTGCCAAAATACGCTGCGCAAATGCAGGACGGCCGCCCGACGGCGCCGACGATGATGGCGGCACATTCCGAGACGACTGCCGCATCGAGCGCCGCGGATTCGCGCTCCGTCGTCATCTCGCCAGGGCCTAACGGACATTTCGAGGTTGCCGGCAGCGTCGACGGCACACGCCTTAATTTCATGGTCGACACCGGCGCCTCGGTGATCGCCTTGACGGCGCGCGATGCGGCGATGCTCGGCATCCATCCGGCGGAAAGCGAATATGTCGCCCTAGTGCGGACCGCGAACGGCACGGTACGCGCCGCGCCGGTGACGCTCGACCGCGTCGAGATCGACGACATCGTTGTCCATGACGTCGCCGCCATGGTGCTGCCGGACAGCGCGTTGCACGACAATCTGCTTGGGCTCACCTTTTTATCGCGGCTGCGGAAGTTCGAATATTCCGACGGCAGACTGGTGCTCGAGCAGTAAAGACTTCCTCATTCCGGGGTCGCGGGCGTTGCGCGGGAATGACGGACACGCAACCATTTCTGTCTATCGCCGTTTAGGTTATTGCTGTCGGGCCTTTCGATTCGGACAGATATTCCAATGTTTCCCAAGCCAAAACCTTCGCTGAAACCGAATACTTATGCCTATGAATCCGAGCCGATGGTGAAAGCCACCGGCTTTCGCGAATATGACGCGCGCTGGCTGTTCGGCAGCGAAATCAATCTAATGGGCGTGGAGGCGCTGGGCTTGGGCCTCGGCACGCTGATCCACGAGCTTGGTGTGCGGCCTGACATCGTCACCGGCCACGATTTCCGCTCCTATTCGGCCTCGATCAAGATGGCGTTGACCAACGGGCTGATTGCGGGCGGCTGCCGCGTGCACGACATCGGGCTCGCGGTGACGCCGATGGCCTATTTCGCGCAATTCGATCTCGACGTGCCGTGCGTCGCCATGGTCACGGCCTCACACAATGACAACGGCTGGACCGGCGTAAAGATGGGCGCCAACCGGCCGCTCACCTTCGGCCCCGACGAGATGAGCCGGCTCAAGGACATCGTGCTCAGCGGTCAGTTCAAGCCGCAACCCGGCGGTGCCTACGAATTCGTCGAGAACTTTCCGGCGCGCTACATCGCGGATCTGACCAAGCGGCCGAAGCTCAAGCGGCATCTGAAAGTCGTGTGCGCCTGCGGCAACGGCACGGCCGGCGCCTTTGCGCCGCAAGTGCTGGAGAAAATCGGCTGCGAGGTGGTGCCGCTCGACTGCGAGCTCGACCACACTTTCCCGAATTACAATCCGAACACCGAAGACATGAAAATGCTGCACGCCATGCGCGACGCGGTGCTCGCCAACAAGGCCGACGTCGGCCTGGGCTTCGACGGCGACGGCGACCGCTGCGGCGTGGTCGACAACGAAGGCGAGGAGATTTTCGCCGACAAAGTCGGTGTCATGCTGGCGCGCGATATCTCGTCAAATCATAAGAACGCGCTGTTCGTCGCCGACGTCAAATCGACCGGCCTGTTTGCGACCGATCCGCTCCTCATCAAGAACGGCGCCAAGACCGACTATTGGAAAACCGGTCACTCTTACATGAAACGTCGTGTTAACGAGATCGGCGCCATCGCCGGCTTTGAAAAATCCGGGCACTTTTTCTTCAACAAGCCGTTCGGCCGCGGCTACGACGACGGCCTGATCTTCGCCTTCGCCGTTCTCGACATGCTCGACCGTAATCCCGGGAAGACCATGGCGGACCTGAAGAACGCGCTGCCGAAGACCTGGTCGTCACCGACCATGTCGCCGCATTGCGCCGACGAGACCAAATATGCCGTGGTCGACGACGTGGTGAAGCATTTCGAGGCCGAGCAGAAGAACGGCGGCAAGGTCGCCGGTCAGCCGATCCGCGATCTCGTCACCGTCAACGGCGTGCGCGTCACGGTCGAGGACGGCACCTGGGGCCTCGTTCGCGCCTCCTCCAACAAGCCGGAGCTGGTCGTCGTCGTCGAAAGCCCGGTCTCGGAAGCGCGCATGCGCGACATGTTCAAGTCGGTCGACGCGGTGTTGCGCACGCATAAAGAAGTCGGCGAGTACAATCAGACAATCTAATCGTCATTGCGAGCCAACGGGTCCGGCCCGAAGTGGCCGGCCCGATGACAAGATCCGCGAAGCAATCCAGTTCGGCGGCTTTAATGATGGATTGCTTCGTCGCTTCGCTCCTCGCAATGACGAAAGCTCACGTCACACTTCCTGAAATACGTCGATCTCCAGCGCCCCCGGGAACATTGTGCGCCAGGTCTGCAGATAGACCTGCATGCGCGCATCGCTGGCGATGCGTTGCCGGTTGAGCTCCCAACCCGGATCCGCTTCGTATTCGATTTCCTGGATGAATTTGGCCGGGTCATCGACGTTCTGCAGCAACCGCACCTCGGCGTTGCCGAACATCTGGTAGAACGGCGCCGCCGCCTTGATCATGGCAACCAGCTGAGCGGGATCACCCGCCGGCAGCGTGAAGCGCAATTGCAGAGTACGCCGGACTTTTGGTTGCTCGTCGTTTGGCATCGGCTGCATTCCCTGGAACTTCCAATCATGAACCTTTCAGGCGGACCTCTATTCCCCGAATCGGTGCCGGGGCCCGCTGTTTCGGGATCATGCGCTATTTGAAGGTCTCACGGAACCGGTGGGCCGGATAGACGCCGAGAATCCGCAGCGATTTCGGCACCGAGACGAATTCCAGCTCCTCGAGCGCCAGTTCGAGCGCGCGATGCTTGGGGTGGCCGTCGACATCGGCGTAGAACTGCGTCGCGGTGAAACTGCCGTCGACCATATAGCTTTCCAGCTTGGTCATGTTGACGCCGTTGGTGGCGAAGCCGCCGAGCGCTTTGTAAAGCGCCGCCGGAATATTGCGCACCTGGAACACGAAGGTGGTGATCAGGCGCTTGTCCTTGCGGCTTGCCCATTTCGGCTCGCGGGCGAGCACCACGAATCGCGTGGTGTTGTGCTTGGCGTCGGCGACGTCCTTTTTGAGGATGCGCAGACCGTAGATCTTAGCCGCGAGCTTGGTCGCCAGCACGGCGCGCGTGACGTCTCCGGTTTCGGCGACTTCACGCGCCGCGCCGGCCGTATCGGCGGCGACGACGGCTTTGAGCCGCAGCGTTTTGATGATGTTGCGGCACTGGCCCAATGCATGGACGTGGCTCTCCACCGTCTTGATAGTCTTGAGCGTCGCGCCCTTGGGCGCCATCAGCTGGTGCTGCACCGGCAGGAACCATTCCGCCACGATGTGCAGTCGCGATGCCGGCATCAGATGATGGATATCTGCCACGCGGCCGGCCACCGAATTGTCAATCGGAATCATGGCGAGCCCGGCGCGGCCCGTGCGGACCGCGGCGAAGGCATCCTCGAAAGTCGGACACGGCAGCGGCTCCATGTTCCGATAGGCTTC
The DNA here is from genome assembly GCA_963731805.1 of uncultured Alphaproteobacteria bacterium. Classification (GTDB taxonomy): domain Bacteria; phylum Pseudomonadota; class Alphaproteobacteria; order Rhizobiales; family Xanthobacteraceae; genus BOG-931. Next base: position 231,812 of record CAVSWY010000007.1, on the reverse strand, counting down.
GCGGCAAGCGATGTGCGAATTCGCTCCAGGCTCGCCCTGATAGGCGATCTTGCGGCGATTGCTGCTGCGTTTGGTCATGACTTGATCATGGCGATTGCGATCCCGGTTGTCCCGTTAGCATGATGCGCGCCTTTTCCAAATCCTCGGGCGTATCGACGCCGAGCGGCACAGTGTCGACGATCTCGACGTCGATGCGCATGCCGGCTTCCAGCGCCCGCAATTGTTCGAGCTTCTCGCGACGCTCGAGCGGCGACGGCGGTTGCCGAACGAAGCGTTCCAGCGCCGCCCGGCGAAACGCGTAAAGGCCGATGTGATGATAGAGCGGGCCCTCGCCTGATGGCGCTGTGGCGCGGGTGAAATAAAGGGCGCGCAACCGGCTTGGCGCGACCGGCGTGCCCACCACTTTGACGACATGGGGATTGACCCGCTCGGCGGACACTTTGATCTCGGCCGCCAAGGTGGCGATGTCGACGGCCGTGTCGGCGAGAGGGAGCAGCGCTGCGCGGATGGCGGCGGGCTCGATGGTCGGCAAGTCACCCTGCACATTGACGATGATTTCGGCGCGCCGCCCCGAATTGATCTTGCCGAGCGCCTCAAAGATGCGGTCGGAGCCGGAGGCATGATCCGGCGCGGTCATCACAGCGCGGCCGCCGGCCTTATCCACAGCCGCAGCGATTTCGGGAGAGTTGGTGGCGACCACGACCTGACCGATAGCGGCCGCCTGCGCGCGGCGCAGGACATGCACGATCATTGGCTCACCGGCGATAGCGGCAAGCGGCTTGCCTGGAAGCCTGGTCGCGGCCAGGCGGGCGGGAATCAGGATGAGAACGTCGGCCATCGCGCTGCTGCGTGCTTATACGGGTTGCAAGAGGAGGGGCAAACTGGCTAATTGTGCACCGCCCACACCCCTTCCCCTGCGGAGCCTTCCCGCGATGGATTCGTTCGAAATCAATAAGGTTCTCGGCGCTTTGCTGGGAACATGCCTTGTTCTAGTCGCCATGCATATCGCCTCTGGCGCTATCTTCACGCCGGAGCCGCCAGCGAAGCCGGGCTATATCATCGCGGTGAAGGAGGAACAGCCGGCCGGTGGCGCGGCCACCGCGGCGCCCGCGGAAGCCCCGATCGAGGCGCTGCTCGCCAGCGCATCGGCCGAACACGGCGCGCAGACCGCCAAGCAATGCCAAGCCTGCCATAACTTCCAGGAAGGACAGGGCCCTAAGGTCGGCCCCGACCTCTACGGAGTCGTCGACCGTCCTGTCGCGTCCGTTTCCGGCTTCAACTACAGCAGCGCCTTGAAGGGCGCAACGCAGAAATTAGGTGGCAAGTGGAGCTTCGACGCGCTCAATAAATGGCTGACCAAGCCGAGCGCCGTTGCGCCCGGCACGGCCATGACCTTCGCCGGCCTTTCCAACGAGAAGCAGCGCGCCGACGTGATTGCTTATCTCGACACGCTGTCGCCGCATCCAGTGCCGCTACCGACTGCGCAGGGCGCTGCTGCTCCGGCCGCAAAGCCGGCGGCCGCCCCGGCATCCGGCGGGGGCGCTCCGGCTCCAGCCGCTGCGCCGGGCAGTCCGCCAGCGCCGGCCCCTGCCGCTCCAGGCTCTGCCGCTCCGGCCCAGCACTAGCGTCCATATTGTCGATGTCGCCTGTCGTCTCCCCGTCGCAGGGGGAGGCGCAGTCTATTTCGCCGCGGCGCACCCCCGCCCGCTGGCGTCGGCATCGAAAAGGCCGATAATGCCGGGTAACGAGAAACTTCTGGGACTTCTGGGACCTCTAGGGAGTATCAGGTGGACCGCCGATTCCTGCTGAAAACTGCGTTGCTTGCAACCGCCGCCTCGCCGCTGCCTCTGGCTTGGGCTACCGCCGCGCGAGCACAGGCTCAACCGGCCGCGTCGCCGCCGGCGCAAGCGCCGGCCAAAACCTGGCGCCACGGCACCTCGCTTTACGGCGAGCTCAAATATCCGCCGAACTTCAAGCAGTTCGATTACGTCAACGCCGCGGCGCCGAAGACTGGCACCGCGCGGCAGGTCGCTTACGGCACCTTCGATAATTTCAACGCGGTGGTCGCCGGCGTCAAAGGCACGCTCGCCGCCGGCATCGACCTGATCTACGACACGCTCGCGGTGTCCTCGCTCGATGAAGTTTCGAGCGAATACGGACTGCTTGCCGAAGGGCTGAGCTATCCGGACGACTTCTCCTTGGTCAGCTATCGGTTGCGGCCGGAGGCGAAATGGCATGACGGCACGCCGGTGACGCCGGCCGACGTCATCTTCTCATTCGAATCCTACAAGAAACTCAGCCCACGGTCCTCAGCCTATTACCGCCACGTCACCAAGGCGGAACAGACCGGCGACCATGAGGTGACCTTCACCTTCGATGGCCCGGGCAACCACGAATTGCCGCAGATCGTCGGCGAACTGACCATTCTGCCGAAGCACTGGTGGGAAGGCGCCGACGGCAACGGCAAGCAGCGCAACATTGCCGATACCACGCTCGAGCCGCCGCTCGGCTCCGGGCCCTACCGCATCAAGGATTTTTCCGCCGGCCGCAACATCGTCTATGAACGCGTCAAGGATAATTGGGGCAGCAAGGTCAACGTCAATATCGGCCGCGACAATTTCGACGAGCTGCACTTCGAATATTTCCGCGACACCACCGTCGCGCTGGAAGCCTTCAAGGCGGACACAGTCGACTGGCGCGTCGAGAACCTCGCCAAGAACTGGGCCACCGCCTACGACTTCCCCGCGGTCACCGATAAACGCGTCCTGCTCGAAGAATTTCCGATCAAAAATTTCGGCCTGATGCAGGCCTTCGCCTTCAACATCCGCCGTCCGAAATTCCAGGATCCGCGGGTGCGGCTTGCGTTCAATTACGCGTTCGATTTCGAGGAAATGAACAAGCAGATCTTCTTCGGGCAATATAAGCGCATCGACAGCTATTTCGACGGCACCGATCTCGCCGCCACCGGCCTACCGACCGGCCGCGAGCTCGAGTTCCTCGAAACGGTGCGCGATCAGGTGCCGCCCGATCTGTTCAAGAAGCCGTACACCAATCCGGTGAACGGCAATCCGGGCGCGGTGCGCAACAATCTGCGCGAGGCGCTGCGCCTGCTCAAAGAGGCGGGCTACGAAGTCAAGGATCAGCAGCTTGTCAATGTAAAGACCAACGAGCCCTTTACCGTCGAATTTCTCTCGGCGGGTCCGAGCTTCGAGCGCATCTTCTTGTTCTACAAGCCATCGCTCGAACGGCTCGGCATGACGATCTCGGTGCGCACCGTCGATGAGGCGCAGTTCGAGAACCGGCTGCGCGGCTGGGATTTCGACATCATCACCAATTCGTGGCCGGAATCGCTGTCGCCCGGCAACGAGCAGCGCGGTTACTGGGGCTCGCAATCGGCCAACCAGCCCGGCTCCGACAATCTCATCGGCATCAAAAATCCGGCGGTCGATGCAATGATCGATAAGATCGTTTTCGCCAAGAACCGCGCCGATCTCGAAGCCGCCACCAAAGCGCTCGACCGCATCTTGCTGTGGAACAACTACGTCGTGCCGCAATGGTCTTATTTCAAAGCCCGCACCGCGCGCTGGGATCGTTTCAGCCACCCCGATCCGCTGCCGAAATACGGCGTGTCGGGCTTCCCCACGGTGTGGTGGTGGGACGCGCAAAAAGCCGCAAAGACCGGCTAACGTCGAGGGCATGAACCGGCCCACACGTCGGCGCATCCTTACAATCGCCGCTGGCGCGCTGCCGGGCGCGGTGGCGTTGCGCGCCGGCATGGCGGCTTCGGCCGATGACGCTATCGAAGCGCACGGCCTGTCGTCCTTCGGCGATCTCGCTTATCCGCCCGACTTTAAGCATTTCAGTTACGTCAATCCCAATGCGCCGAAGGGCGGCGTGTTCTCGCAGATCGGGCCGGACCAGATCTACAACCAGAATTTCCTGACCTTCAATTCGCTCAACACCTTCATCCTTAAGGGCGACGCCGCGCAGGGCATGGAAATGACCTTCGCCGCGCTGATGGCGCGTTCCGGCGACGAGCCGGACGCTATGTATGGGCTCGCCGCGACCAGGGTGCGGCGTTCGACCGACGGCCTCGTCTATCAATTCTTCATCCGGCCCGAGGCCAAATTCCACGACGGCTCGCCGCTGACCGCCCACGACGTCGCCTTCTCGCTCACGATATTGAAGGACAAGGGCCATCCGCTGATCAGCCAGTCGCTGCGCGATTTTGCCAGCGCCACCGCCGACGACGACGCGACCGTCACCGTGCGCTTTGCGCCGAAGCGAGCGCGCGACGTGCCGCTGTTCGTCGCCGGGTTGCCGATTTTCTCGCGCGCTTATTACGCGACGCGGCCGTTCGACGAATCCACCCTCGACATTCCGCTCGGCTCCGGCGCCTACCAAGTCGGCCGCTTCGATGCGGGCCGCTATATCGAATATGATCGCGTCGCGGATTGGTGGGGGGCCGATTTGCCGGTCGGCCGCGGCCAGAATAATTTCGACACCGTGCGCTTTGAATATTATCGCGACCGCGACGTCGGCTTCGAGGGCTTTTCGGCGGGCACCTATCTGTTCCGCGAGGAGTTCACCTCGCGCTTTTGGGCGACGCGCTACGTTTTTCCGGCAGTCAAGGACGGCCGCGTCAAGCGCGACGAGATCCCCGACGATACGCCCTCGGGCGCGCAAGGCTGGTTCATCAATACACGGCGGCCGCAATTCACCGACGTTCGCCTGCGCGATGCGCTCAACGACGCCTTCGATTTCGAGTGGACCAACAAGACCATCATGTACAACGCCTATAAGCGCACGGTCTCGGTGTTCCAGAATTCCGATCTGATGGCGGTCGGTCCGCCGAGCGCCGCCGAGCTGGCCTTGCTCGAGCCATTCCGTAGCCGCCTGCCGCCCGAAGTATTCGGCGAGCCTTATACGCCGCCGGTTTCCGACGGCTCGGGCGAGGACAGGCCGCAATTGCGCAAGGCGGCCCAGGTTTTGCAAGACGCCGGCTGCGTCATTCGCGACGGCAGGCGCGTGCTGCCGAGCGGGATGCCCATCACCGTCGAATTCCTGATCGACGAACCGGCGTTCGAGCCGCACCATATGCCGTTCATCAGAAATCTCGGCATCCTCGGCATTGAGGCCAGTTTGCGCGTCGTCGACCCGGTGCAATACCGGGCGCGCCTCGACAATTTTGACTTCGACATCACCATCGATCGCTTTAGCTTCTCGGCGACACCGGGCGATTCGCTGCGGTCTTACTTTTCCGCGCAGACGGCGGCGCTACACGGCTCGAACAACCTCGCCGGCATCGCCGACCCGGTGGTCGATGCGCTGATCGAGGGCATTATCGCCGCCGATTCCCGCCCCGCGCTGGTCACAACCTGCCGCGCGCTCGACCGCGTCATCCGCGCCGGCCGCTACTGGATTCCGAACTGGTACAAGGCCTCGCACTGGATCGCCTACTGGGACGTGTTCGGCAGGCCGCCGACGCAACCCCGCTATTTTCGCGGCATTCCCGACACTTGGTGGTACGATGAGGCTGAGGCCGCGAAAAACCGGCCGGCGCGATAGTGCCGGGAATTTGATGGCGGGACGCCAGTATGTCGCATGCTATAGGGTCGCTGCCGCCGGCGCTCGTCGTGTTTCCGTCATGCTCGGATGCGACACGCCGCAGCCGCATCTGGGCCATTTAAGAGTGGTGGCGCATCGCGCCAATGGCTTTAAGATAGCGGCCCAACGATAAGACCTGCTGGGACTCAATGGCTGCCTACATCGTCCGCCGTATCCTGTTCATGATCCCCACGATTTTCGGCATCATGTTGGTGTCGTTCGTCGTGGTTCAGTTCGCGCCAGGCGGCCCGGTCGAACGCGTCATCGCCCAGCTGCGCGGCAGCGATACCGGCGCGACGTCGCGAATCTCCGGCTCGACCAGCGGCGATTTTGCCCACGGCGCCCTGCAGGCCGGCTCGCAATTCGACGTCAGCTCGAAATACCGCGGCGCCCAGGGACTCGATCCGGCCTTCATCAAGAGCCTGGAGAAGCAGTTCGGCTTCGACAAGCCGGCCTATGAGCGTTTCTTCCTGATGATGTGGAACTATCTGCGCTTCGATTTCGGTAAAAGTTATTTCCGCGACGTCAGCGTGCTTGAGCTGATCAAGGAGAAACTGCCGGTATCGATCTCGCTCGGCATCTGGATGACGCTTCTGAGCTATCTGATCTCGATCCCGCTCGGCATCCGCAAGGCCGTGCGCGACGGCTCGCAATTCGACGTATGGACCTCCGGCATCATCATCGTCGGCTATGCGATCCCGGGGTTTCTGTTCGCGATCCTGCTCATCGTGCTGTTCGCCGGCGGCTCGTTCTGGCAAATCTTCCCGTTGCGCGGTCTCGTTTCGGAAGGCTGGTCGCATTTTCCATGGTGGGAAAAGATTCTCGACTACTTCTGGCACCTCACGCTGCCGATCGTCTCCATGGGGCTGGCTTCCTTCGCCACCATGACGCTGCTCACCAAGAACTCATTTCTTGAAGAGCTGCGCAAGCAATACGTGCTCACAGCACGCGCCAAGGGCTGCTCCGAGCGGCAAGTGCTGTACGGGCACATCTTCCGCAACGCCATGCTGCTGGTCATCGCCGGATTCCCGGCCGCGTTCGTCTCCGCATTTTTTGCCGGCTCGCTGTTGATCGAAACCATCTTCTCGCTCGACGGCCTCGGGCTCTTGAGCTTCGAAAGCGTGCTCAACCGCGACTATCCGGTGGTGTTCGCCAATCTCTACATTTTTGCCCTGGTCGGCCTTGTCGTAAATCTGATTTCAGACCTCACTTATACTTGGATCGATCCGCGCATCGACTTCGAGACGCGGGAGGTGTGAGGTGGACGACAAAACCCTCACCGATAATCTCGAGACCGAGGCCGCGATCGAGCCGGGTATTCCGGAAGAGCTGAAGCCCGACGCCGAGCCCACCGGCCCGCTCGGGCTTTCCGGAATGCCGCGCGGCTTTGAATTTTCCCCGCTCAACGCGCGACGCTGGCGGAATTTCAAGGCCAACCGGCGCGGCTATTGGTCGTTGTGGATCTTTCTCGTGCTTTTTGTGGTCTCGATGTTCGCCGAATTCATCGCCAACGATAAGCCGCTGTTCATCCATTTCGACGGCAAGACGTTCTTTCCGGTCTTCGTAACTTATCCGGACACTGATTTCGGCGACGATCTCGGCACCGCCGCCGACTACCGCGATCCACATCTGCAGAAATTTCTCGACGAGCATAACGCCATCGAAATCTGGGCGCCGATACGCTTCTCGTACAGCACCATCAACGATAATCCGCCGTCGGCTTTTCCCTCCAAGCCGACCTGGATGCTGACCGATAAGGATTGCGAGTTCGCCGCCAAGAACGGATACGCCAAATGCGGCACGCTCGAATATAACTGGCTCGGTACCGACGATCAGGGCCGCGACGTGTTGGCGCGGATGATCTACGGGTTCCGCATCTCGGTGCTGTTCGGACTGGTGCTGACCATCGTCTCCTCGATCATCGGCGTCGCCGCCGGCGCCGTGCAGGGCTACTTCGGCGGCTGGACCGATCTGTTGTTCCAGCGCTTCATCGAAATCTGGACGTCGGTGCCGGAGCTTTATCTGCTGTTGATCATTTCCTCGGTGCTGGTGCCCGGCTTTTTCGTGCTGCTCGGCATTCTCCTGCTGTTTTCCTGGGTGCGACTGGTCGGCCTGGTACGCGCCGAATTTCTCCGCGGCCGCAATTTCGAATATATCCAGGCGGCGCGCGCTCTCGGCGTGTCCAACAAGGTCATCATGTTCCGGCATCTGTTGCCGAACGCTATGGTGGCGACCATGACGTTCCTGCCGTTCGTCATGTCGTCCTCGGTGATGACGCTCACCGCTCTCGATTTTCTCGGCTTCGGCCTGCCGCCCGGCTCGCCGTCGCTCGGTGAGCTGTTGTCGCAGGCCAAGGCCAATGTGCAGGCGCCCTGGCTCGGGTTCACCGGCTTTTTTACCGTCGCGCTGATGCTGTCGCTTTTGATCTTCATCGGCGAAGCGGTGCGCGATGCCTTCGATCCGCGGAAGACGTTCGCATGAGCGAGCAGCCAGGCAAGGAGCTTTGCCTTTCCGTCCGCGATCTCTCAATCGCCTTCCGCTCCGGGGGGCGCGAAACGCTTGCGGTCGATCGCATCTCCTTCGACATCGTCAAGGGCGAGTGCATGGCGCTGGTCGGAGAATCCGGCTCCGGCAAATCGGTCACGGCGTTGTCGATCTTAAGGCTGCTGCCCTATCCGGCGGCGGATCATCCGTCGGGCAGCATCGCTTTTCACGGCCGCGATCTGTTGAAACTGTCCGAACGCGACATGCGGCGAGTGCGCGGCGACGACATCACCATCGTGTTCCAGGAGCCGATGACCTCGCTCAATCCGCTGCACACGATTGAGAAGCAAATCGGCGAAATCCTGCTGCTGCACCGTGGCCTGACCGGAGCGCCGGCTCGCGCACGCACGCTGGAAGTCCTCACCCAGGTCGGTATCCCCGACCCCGAGACCCGGCTCAAAAGCTATCCGCATCAACTGTCCGGCGGTCAGCGCCAACGGGTGATGATCGCCATGGCGCTCGCCAACGAGCCCGATCTGCTCATCGCCGACGAGCCAACCACCGCGCTCGACGTCACCGTGCAGGCGCAGATCATCGCGCTGCTCAAGGAGATCCAGTCGCGGCTGCACATGTCGCTGTTGTTCATCACGCACGACCTCGGCATCGTGCGAAAGATTGCGCAACGGGTCTGCGTGATGAAGGACGGCAAGATCGTCGAGCAAGGCGCCGTCGAGCGCGTGTTCTCCGCGCCGGAGCATCCCTATACGCAGGCGCTGCTCGCCGCCGAGCCGCGCCCCGACCCGGCGCCGCCGCAGCCCGACGCGCCGCTGCTCCTGAAAACCGACCAGCTCAAAGTGTGGTTTCCGATCACCCGCGGCCTGATGCGCAAGACCGTCGGCCACGTCAAAGCCTGCGACGGCTTGACCATCGAGTTGCGCAAGGGCGAGACGCTCGGCGTGGTCGGCGAATCCGGCTCCGGCAAATCGACGCTCGGCCGCGCCATCCTGCGGCTGATCTCATCGGACGGGCTGATCGCGTTCATGGGCCATGATCTGCAAGGGTTAAACTTCAAGGAAATGCGCCCGTTCCGTCGCGACATGCAGATCGTGTTCCAGGATCCCTACGGGTCGCTGTCGCCGCGCATGTCGGTCGCCGATATCATCAAGGAAGGCCTCAAGGTCCACCAACCGAACATGCCCGATCGCCAGCGCGACGAGCGCGTGGTCCAGGCCTTGCGGGACGTCGGCCTCAGTCCGGAGCTACGCTTTCGCTTTCCCCATGAGTTTTCCGGTGGTCAGCGCCAGCGTATCGCGGTGGCGCGCGCCGTGGTGCTTGAGCCGAGTTTCATCGTGCTCGACGAACCGACCAGCGCGCTCGATATGGTGATCCAGGCGCAGATGGTTGATCTGCTGCGCGACCTGCAGAAGCGGCACAATCTGACTTATCTGTTCATCTCGCACGACCTGCGGGTCGTAGCGGCGCTGGCGAGCCGCCTGGTGGTGATGCGGCACGGCCTCGTGGTCGAGGCCGGTGACGCCGCCGAATTGTTCCGCAATCCCAAGACCGATTATACCCGCGCACTGTTTGCCGCCGCGTTCAATCTCGAAACCGTGCCGGACGGCGTGGTCGAGCAATAACTCCCCTGCCCTGGGCGCAGCGGCGATATTAGATACAAGCAGATGAAACCGCCGTTTTCGATCATCACGCCCGCAGCGATTGTCGTCGCCGCGCTGATGATATGGAGCGGGATAGCCGGCGCCCAGGGTCGCGATCGCTCGATGCAGCTCGTTTCCGAGTATCCGCTCGTCAACGACGACGGTCAGCGGCTACCCAATCACAGCGTCAAGCTGGCCGGCCCCATCGACAAATTGCCCGGCGTGGTGGTGGCCGCCAACCCGGAGGGCAAGACGACCCTGGTGGAATTTTACGATCTCAACTGTCCGTTCTGCCGGATCGCCTCCGCTGACGTCGCCGATATGGTCGCGGTCGATCCGGAGCTTCGTCTGGTGCTGGTGCCCTTTCCCGTGCTCGGCATTGCGTCGATTGCGGCGAGCCGCGTCGAGCTTGCCGTCGCCAAGCTTGGCACCCCGGCCCAGTTCTACGATTTCCACCGCACAATCTATGCGCAGCGCGGCACCACCGACCGGCTCCGCGCGCTCGACGTGGCGCATGGGCTCGGCTTCGACGAACGCGCCTTGACCAAACTCGGCGACAGCGACGAAATCACCAAGATCATGAAAGCCCATGTCGCGCTCGGCGATGCGCTCGGCCTTGCGGCGACGCCGGCTTTCATCATCGACGGTGTCGCAATCCTCGGCTATCCCGGACGCGATGAACTGCAAAAAATTGTCGATGCGTCACGGACTTGCGGTAAGGTGACGTGTTGAAAAATGAGCTTTAGGGGGATACGAATGCAACGCCACTGGAGCGGACTTTTTGTTTGGTGCTGCGCCGCGCTGTTGCTTCTGACGGCGCCGACGCTCGCTGACACCATCAAAATCGTTGTCCCGTTCGCCGCGGGCGGTCCGGTCGACCAACTGGCGCGCATCCTCGCCAACGGCCTGGGCCCGAAGCTCAATGCCAACGTGATTGTCGACGACCGCGGCGGCGCCGGCGGCGCAATCGCTTCCGAATACGTGGCGCATGCCGCGCCCGACGGCAAGACGATCCTGCTCGCCAGCCTCGGCTCGCAAGTGCTCAGCCCGATCCTCAAGCCGCCGACAGCGTATGACCCGGTCAAGTCCTTCGAGCCGGTGATGCTGGTCGGAGTGGTGCCGTCGCTCCTCGTGGTCAACAAGGACCTCGGTGTTGCCTCGTTGCCGCAACTCATCAACAAGGCGAAGGCGCAGAAGCTTACTTACGGCTCGGCGGGACCGGGCACCACCATGAACATCGCCGTCGAAATGCTCAACGCCTCGACCGGCGTGAAGATCACGCACGTGCCCTACCGCGGTGCGGCGCCGGCGATCAATGACCTCCTGGGCGGCCATGTCGACATGCTCAACGCCGATCTGCCGGTCTTGCTGCCGCTGGTCAAAGCCGGCTCGGTCAAGGCGCTCGCTTTGTTCGCCGAGGAGCGCTCGCCGCTATTGCCGGATTTGCCGACCACCGTGGAGCTCGGCTTGCCGAGCGTGGTCATGGAAAATTGGTACGGCGTGCTGCTGCCCGCCGGAACGCCGAACGACGTGCGCAACAGGCTCGAACAAGCACTGTTTGCGGTCATCGCGGAACCCGAGATCAAGGAGCGCCTGTCCGGCAACGCCATCCACGGCATGCTCGGCCATGACGCTTTTGCGCAGAGACTTGCCAAGGAATTTTCGACCTGGCCGGACACGATCAAGAAGCTCGGTATTACCGGAGAATAGCGGCAGCGCTATTTCGATTTGCCCAATAGTTCGGCGACCGGAACACCGGCAGCGATCTTGTCCTCGCGCAACTTTTCCGCCGTCGCGTTGCGCTGCGCCCGCGCCAGCACCTCCGCCGCGCGATCGCGCGGGATGAAGCAGACGCCGGTTTCATCCGCCAGCACCAGGTCGCCGGGATTGACGTTCACCCCGCAGATCGACACCGGCTTATTGATGGCGACGGTCTCGACGCGCCATTTGCCGGTGATCGGACTGACGCTGCGCGACCAGACCGGCAGCCCGATCGCCCGCGAATGATCGACGTCGCGCGCGCCGCCGTCGACAACGGCGCCGATCTCGCCCTGCCGGTGTCCGATCGTGGCCGACAAGCCGCCCAGATTGGAGACCTGATCGACGCCTTGCACGACCAGCACGTCGCCCACCTCGGCAAGGTTATGCGCCTCGATCTCGCCGAGGCCGGATACGCCGCTCTTGACCCTGTCCGGCACCGGCGCGCTCGCGGGGATGTTCTGCACTGTCAGCGCCCGGCCAACGACGCGCGCGGTTGGATCGTTCGGCCGCAGCATGGCGCCGGCACTGCGCCGACGATGCCGAGCTCATCCATCACGTCCGAGGTTGTGCCGGTGAGATCGGGCAGCGCGCGGTAACCCTCAACAAGGCCCGGCGGCAGCGTCGGCAGTTCCAGCATGCCGAAGGCGGCGGGCGGAAGCTTGCCGAGAGTCTGCTTGGTCATGGCCATCCCTAAAACCCAAACAGCTTTGCCGGATTATCGACCAGCATCAGCCGGCGCGTGCGCTCGTCGGGCGCGATCTCGGGAATGAGATCGACCAGATCGCCATCGTTGGGCACGGCATTGTGGTTCGGATGCGGCCAGTCGGTGCCCCAGACCACGCGCTCGGGCGCATGCGCCGCAAGGTCGCGCGCGAACGGCACGGCATCGGCGTAGGGATACGGCTGTTTGGTGATGCGATCGGCGCCCGACAGCTTGATCCAGACGTTGCCGCGATCGAGCAATCGGCGGAGCACCGAAAAGGTCTTGCCGTGCAGCCCTTCGTCGATGTCGATTCGCCCGATGTGATCGATCACCACCGGCGCCTCGATCGAGGTGATAAAATCGTAATAGTCCAGCACGCCGTGACCGCCGAACTGCATCTCAATATGCCAACCGTTCGGAGCCACCTTCTCAATCACCTGAAGCATGTCGTCGCGCCGCATCGGCTCGCCGCCGCGCGGAAAATAAAAATGCAGCCGGACACCGCGCACGCCGGCGTCGTCCAGCCGGTCAACTTCGGTCTGCGGCGTCCACGGCTCGAGCAGCGCGACGCCGCGGTAGCGGTCCTCGCCGGCGGCCAACAAATCGACCAGTGCCGAATGATCGCTGCCGTGACACGTCGATTGAACGAACACGCCGCGCGCGAAACCGAGGAATGCGTGCAGGCGGAACAAATCTTCCTTGGATGCGTCGTTCGGCGTGAACGGCCTTTTCGCCGCATAAGGAAATTTACCGTGCGGTCCGAACACATGGAAATGCGAATCGCAGGCGAGCGGCGGCAGCTTGAACCGCGGTTTTTTCGGATTCGGATCCGGCGGCGCAATGGTCGGGGTGAGATCGTCGGCACGGATGGCCATGGCGGATTCCAATCCTCGGTGATCAATCGCAGCGTGCGGTCATGCCGCCGTCGACCACGATCTCGGTGCCGGTGATAAAGCGCGCTTCGTCGGAAGCAAGGAAGAGCACCGCATTGGCGGTATCGCGGCCGTCGCCCATGAATCCGAGTGGAATGCGCGCGACCCGCGATTTGAGCAGCGCGTCGATGTCGCCGCCGGTGCGCTGCTTGGCAAGCCGTGCTTCGACCATGGGCGTATGCATCTGGCCGGGCACCACCGTGTTCACGCGGATGCCGTACTTGGCATATTGCACGGCGGTCACCCGCGAGAATTGCATGACGGCAGCCTTCGCCGAGGCGTAACCGATCTGCGGCGACCCGGTATAGCGCATACCGGAAGTCGATGCGGTGTTGACGATGGCGCCGCCGCCGGACTTCTCGATCATCACCGGGATAACGTGACGGCAGGTGAGAAACACGCTTTTGAGATTATAGTCGACCTGGGTGTCGAATATTTCTTCCGACATTTCGGCGGCGCCGCCCGCCGCAGAGCCACCGACATTATTGACGAGGATGTCGATCGGGCCGAATTTCTTGCGGCACGCCGCCACCATAGCGCCCACTTGCGCATCGTCGAGCACGTCGCAAACGTGGGTGGCGATCTCGCCGTCATTGCCGACCCGGGCGACGGTCTCCGCCATCGACTCCGCACTCTTGTCGACGGCAAAGACCTTGGCGCCCTCGCGCGCGAATAATACCGCGGCAGCGCGGCCGTTGCCCCAGCCCGGCCCCACGCACCCGGCGCCGGTGATAAGAGCGACTTTCCCCTGTACCCGTCCCGGCATGATATCTTGCCCCGTCTGTTCGGCTGGATGTTAGTGGAGCGAGCGTGACCGCGCCAGCACGGCGCGACATCACTGCCGGCAGCCGCGCCGTTTCTCGATCGGCCAAACGCGCTGAATCATGCCGTAGCTGAATCATGCCGTACATGAATGCCGTGGTCAGGCCGAACAGCATGACTCCGTTCACGGCCTCCAACGCGCCCATCAGCCGCCAATGCGCCGCCAGGAATAATTCGGAGTGGCCGTAGGTCGTGATCGCGCTCAGCGAATACAGCATCGCCGATCTGTTGTCCGGCAAGGCGTCGAGCAACCTGTAGGCGAACGCCCAAACACCGGCCTCGGCGGAGAGCAGGATAATGGCCCACAGCGCGATCAGTCCCATGACGATGACGAACGTCAAATCCGAGTGGCGGCGCTGCTCCGCGGCCGGGAAGGCGCGGATAAGCAGCACGTTGAACAGACCAAGTCCGATCACATGAAAAACCAGCGTGAGCACGATCAATGGGATGCTCCACGCCTAGTTGCCGCCCCACGCCGAGGCGGTGTTCATGATCATCTCACCCGAGGCGGCCCGCGATGGCGGGCCAGACCGTCAGCGGAGCGCCACAGACGGCGGACGCGCCCCGGCATGTCCTGCATCCCATTGATCGGACCGGATTTTAGTGGAGCATCCGCGGCTGCGCCAGCGCCGCCGGATGAACCCAATTTTCAACTTCGGCGACAAAGGATTTTGGGTATTTCCGCGCCGCCGGTCGGATCGCCGCCATGGTCAAGGTCTTGCTCGCCGTCATTGTGCTGATCGCCGCGGCAATGATTGCGGGCGTGCATTTCCGGTTCAATCCGGCGATCCCGACCTTTATCATTCTCGGCTTCGGTCTTTACATGGTCGCGCGCATCGGCGGACCGCCATTGCCGAAGGGCGGCCACGTTTCCTGGGGCGCAGGTCGCGGAATATACCTGCATGGTCGCGACTACGTGCAAGACGACGACCCGGACAGCGGCGAAGATCCGCGCGAAGATGGCGATTTCCGCTAAGGCCTACTGCAACGCTCAAGCCATGCCGCGCAATTCCTGCTATCGTGCAGGCAAAAGCATACGCGGGAGGATACGATGCGAAGGCTCATCGCCGTCGCGGCATTGGCAATTGCGGCCGCACTGCAATTCAGTAGCGGTGCACAAGCGCAGCAGACCTATCCGACGCGCACGGTACGGCTGATCCTGCCGTTCGGTCCCGCCAGCGCGACCGATATCACCGCGCGGCTATTGGCGGATCGCTTGACCGCACGCTGGGGCAAATCCGTGGTGGTCGAGAACAGGCCAGGTGGCGATGGGCTGGTTTCTATCAAGGCCTTCATCGACGCCCACGACGACCATACGCTCTATTTTGGGCCGGCTGGCGCATTCCTGGTTCATCTCTACGATCAGGACCAGTCGGCACCGCCTTACGATCTGAGCGACATCGTCCCGATCGCACAGATATATGTCACGGTGCTGGCGATCTCGGTGCCAACGTCGCTGCACATCGATACGATGGACCAGCTGGTGGCGCTGGCGCGCGCCGAACCCGGCAAGCTCAACGTCGCGGCCGCCACGGGAAACTCTGACTTCCTGATCTACGGTTTCTTCAAGAAAATGGGCCTGCAGATCGTCAAAGTGCCGTATCGCGACATCATGCAGGCGCCGAACGATCTGGCCGAGAACCGCATCCAGGTGATGTCGACTTCGCTCGCCGTAGCGCAGCCGTTGATGCAGGCCGGCCGCATCAAGGTTTTGCTGGTCACGAGCACGCAACGTGCGCTCGGCGCGCCGCAGATTCCGACAGCCGCCGAGGCTGGCTATCCGGCGCTGACCATGGAAACCGCCGGCGGCGTGTACGGACCGAAAGGAATGCCTGACGCCTTACGCGAACGCATTGCCGCCGATTTCCGCGACGTCGCCGCCAACGATCCGGTGATCGGCAAGCGGCTGGCCGATACCGGACAGATCATGACACTGCGTGGCCCGGCGGACTTTGCTAAGAACATCAAGGAGCAGAACGATCAGCTGGCCGGAATCGCCAAGATACTCGGGTTGATGTCGGCGCAGTAAGACGTCAAAACGTAAAAAGAACGGCGGTGTACCAGTTGAAGCGATCGGTTGCCTCGACGTTTTGAATGCCGCGTCCCAGATAGCCGAGCAGGTGAAAATTATCGCTCAAATCGTATTTGACGCCGGCGCCGACCGATGTGGTCGCTTCGCCGCCTTGGGTATCCGGCGTCTGATGGAACAACTCCAGCCCGACTTGTAGATTGGAGGAGACTTGACGGGTAACGACCGCGCCGGCGAGACAAAAATCTTGCGAGGAGCCTCCCCGGTTGATCTCACAGCCGCCACCGCCGAATGCGGACCATTTGTCCCAGTCTTTTTCGATCCAGATCGGCAGCAGATAGGAGGCGTGCTGGTCGCCGACATTTGGCGAAGCGCTCGGCAGGATCACCCGCGGAAATACAGCCACATCCAAGCCGAAATTATCTTGCGTCAGGAAGCGATATTTTGCTGCAAGCTCGATGTTGCCGGGCCCGATAGCCGACGATCCGGACACCGGAAAATCGTAGGCTGCGGGCACCGTCGCCGTAAGCTGCAGGTTGGGCGCGCCGCCATAATTGAAGTCGATGCCGCCCTCGCCGCTAACGCCGTCTTGCGCCGCGATGCCTTGGGAGAACGCGTAAATTTCGAAGTGCTTATAATCCGTCGGCTCGGGATCGTCGGTCAGATAAGGCGGCCCTGCCAGCGCCGGGATGGAAAATCCCGACAGTACGGCGCAGCAGAGCGTCAATATTACCGCAGCGCGTAACACGTTCTTCCTCCGCTGGCGAGGACGACATCCACCATAGACAGGACCCGCTGCGAATAATATTCCCGTCTCGCCGCGTCGAATTGCATCGGAGGCCGGTTGATGGACGTTGTCGAACAAACTGCGAGTAAAGTTCCCGAAGTCACGCTGGTTTTCTGGATCATCAAGATCGCCGCAACGACGCTGGGCGAGACTGGCGGCGATACCGTCACCATGACGCTGAATTGGGGCTACCTCCTCGGCACCGCGCTTTTCTTGTCGCTGCTCGTCATTTTCGTGATCCTGCAGATTGCCGCGAAGAAATTCCATCCGTACCTGTACTGGGCGACGATCGTCGCCTCCACCACCGCCGGCACCACCATGGCCGACTTTGCCGACCGCTCGCTCGGCATCGGCTATGCCGGTGGATCGTCGCTGTTGTTCGTTTGCCTGATGGCGACACTCGCCGTCTGGTATGGGACACTTGGTTTGATCTCGGTCGCCACCGTCAATACGCCGAAGGTCGAGGCGATCTATTGGATCGCGATCACATTCTCGCAGACGCTGGGCACCGCGCTCGGCGACTGGACCGCGGACGACACCGGGCTCGGCTATGACGGCGGCGCCATGGCGTTCGCCGCCGGCTTGGCGCCGCTGGCCGCGCTTTATTTCTGGACCAGCGTGTCGCGTGTCTTATTGTTCTGGGCGGCCTTTATTCTCACGCGGCCGCTCGGCGCCACTGTCGGCGATTTCCTCGACAAGCCGCGGAGCGACGGAGGCATGGCGCTGAGCCGGCCGATCGCCTCGGCGGTCATTGCCGTTTTCATCGTCGCTTGCCTTCTCATCCTGCCGCAGCGGGCGGGCCAGCATCCGGGACAAGTCGACGCCGCGTCATGACGCCGGTTGGTGCTTCCGGCTCTCATGAATGCGCCACCAGAACACCGCGACAATGGCGACGACCACGGCGACGACCAGCACGAGCAGCAGCGCCGAATTTTCGATCCAGGCAATCGCCGGGATGCCGAGCGCCATGACCAGGCCGAGCAGACAGACTTGCCAGGACAGCACATGCACGCCCGCCGTAAAGGTGCCGAGCGCCAGCAAGGTGAAGATCGCAAGCCCGGTCGCGTTGGCGTTGAAATTCTTCTGCACGCTGGCGAGCAGCATCAAGTTCATGACCACGATGAAGGCAATCCAGTGCAGCGCCTGGGTGGCGATCAAGCGAAATTTCTTTGTATTGTCGTTGGCGTTTTCCCACCCGGCGCCGACACAGACCAGCGCGATCAGTGGCGCGAGAATTTCCCAATAGCCGGTGATCGGCGTTTTCGAGAAGCTGGTGTAGGCGACGCCGATCGTGGTCAGGATCAGAACCAGGGCGAACGGCAACTCCCGGATCCAGAAACTGACGCGCAGCAAATGGTGATACGGCGGCGCGTGCGGAGTGACGGACGGGACGCTCAGAGGTGGTGTTTCGGTGTTCATCGCGCCTGCTCCCGCTGGGGACGAAGGACCGCAACAGTAGATCACTCAAGGCGGCGATACCACCTTGCTGCTACGAGCATGATCCCGAAAAGTGGGACCCGGTTTTCGGATAAGATCATGCTCAACTCAATAATATCTTCCCGAGCCGCCGCACGCAGGCGACTTCGCTGCCCGCGGCACGGATGCGGGCCACGGCTTCCGCGATCGGCTCGCACGCCACCGTCATGTGGAAGGCGTTGGCGTGAAGCAAATTCGCGGCGTCGCGTATGATCGCGACGTGGCCGTTCCAGAATACGAGATCGCCGCGCTCGAATTGAGAATAACTCGAATCGCCGACGGCCATTCCAAGCGTCTGCTCCTGCATATCGGTGTCGCGCGGACAAGAGAGGCCGCAGGCCGCAAGCGCGACCTGCACCAGGCCCGAACAGTCGAGGCCTAGGACAGTCTTGCCGCCCCACAGATAGGGCGCGCCGAGAAAGCGCTCGGCGACCGCGACGAAATCGGATTCGTTGTCGCCAATCGGTTTGAGATGGATAGCCGGTATGTAAAATCCGGTTTCTGTCACTGCCATACGATCTTCGACGCGAGTGACGGCGAATTTGGCCCCCAACGGGAAGGCCTCGACGGGCGGCAATTTGATCGACGGCCCGGGAAAAGCGAAGGTGCGCAAGGCCGCAACCTTATGCGTCGGCGCCGCGCCGGGCGGCGCCAGTGCGCCGCGCGGCAGCCAACCGACATAATTGTCGGCGGCAAGCTGGCCCCAGGCCCAGCCCTCCTCGTTCTCGTCATAGACCGTGACGCGTTCGCCCTTGAGCGCTTCGGTGTCGAGCGGCGCGTCGGGGCGCGGCGCTTGTCGCAGCGGCGCTTGCGGGGCGATGATTTGGAAATCGCGGCCCTCAACATAGCGCGGCGCTGCTACCTTGCCCTCCAGAAATTTGGCCGCCACATCGGCGCGCGCAGGCGTAACGCGAGGGTCGAAGTCGTGCATCTTTGCCGGCTCAGCGGTAGCGCGCGGCGAGCACGGCGTAGAGCGCGCGCGCCGCCTGCAATTCGCCGCCCTCCGGCCGGCCCGCCTTGGCTGACGCGGTCCAGGCAAACAGATCGACATGCAGCCAGGATTTCGCGGTCACGAAGCGACGCATGAACAGGGCCGCGGTGATGGCGCCGCCCTGGCTGCCGCCGACATTGTTGATGTCGGCGACCTTGGATTCCAGCATCGCCTCATAGGGCCGCCACAGCGGCAACCGCCACAGCGGATCGTTCTCGGCCAAGCCCTGGCGCATCAGTTCGGCGGCGAGCGCATCGTCGTCGGTGAAAAAGGCCGGCAGGTCGGGGCCGAGCGCAACGCGCGCGGCGCCGGTCAGCGTGGCGAAGTCGGCGATCAGATCGGGCTTGTCCTCGTCAGCAAGCGCGAGCGCATCGGCGAGAACGAGACGGCCTTCGGCGTCGGTATTGCCGATCTCGACGGTGATGCCCTTGCGCGAGGTGTAAATGTCCCGCGGGCGGAAGCTTGCTCCGGCGATCGAATTCTCCACCGCCGGAATGAGCACGCGCAGCCGGATTTTCAGCTCGCGCGCCATGATCATGGAGGCGAGCGCCAGCGCGGTGGCCGCGCCGCCCATGTCCTTCTTCATATTCAGCATGCCGGTGTCGGGCTTAATGTCGAGCCCGCCGGTATCGAAGCAGACGCCCTTGCCGACCAGCGTCACCCGTGGGTGCTTGTCGTCGCCCCACGTCATGTCGATCAGCCGCGGCGCGCTGGTGGCAGCGCGGCCGACGGCGTGGATCAGCGGAAAGTTCTTGTCCAACAGCTCTTCGCCGACCACAGCGTTGATAGTGGCGGAATGTCGCGCGGCGAGCTTGCGCGCGGCCTGTTCGAGCTGCGCCGGTCCCATGTCGTTTGCCGGCGTATTGATCAGATCGCGCGCCAGCGTCACCGCTTCGACGATGCGGGCAAGGTCGTCGCGATCGAGGCTTTGCGGCAGATCGAGCTTGATCGCGCGCGCCTCGGCCTTGCGATAACGGGTGAAATGATAGAGGCCGAGCGCGATGGCGAGCGCAGCAAGCCGCGCATCGTGCGGTTCGTTGGCAAAGCGGTAGGTGCCCGCCGGCAAGAGCTGCGCCATGCGGCCGGGAAGAAACGGATCTTGCGTTTCGTCCGGCCCTTCCAGCCCGAACAGCACGCCACCGAGCGCGCCCTTGTCGTTGTTGCCCGGCAGCAAGAGATAGCGGCCCGGTTTCGTCTCAAATCCCGCGGCCGCGGCGAAGGCCGAAAGCTCCGGACCCAAAACCTTTCGCACGTCGGCATAATTCGCCGCAGTGACGAACCAGATCGGGATGGCGTTCGCAGCGCCACGGGTGACGAAGATGGGATCCATCGCTTGGCCCAGTCTGTGAATTCATCCTGCTAGCACGCCGCCTACCCCTCGGAAAGGCGACGCCAAATTGCTCTTCACCGCAGCGACGCTGTCGCACCATCCCGCCCCGTGCCAGCCAATTCTCTCACCGGCTCTATCGCGGGGCAGGATAAGCGCCTCCGTTCTTGCGGGGCAATTTTCGCCCGAGCCGTCAACTCCACCCCGTCAAATGCGCCCCACCCGGCTTCGCTTCACACCGCGGCGCCCACCCAGCGTTTGCTGGTCATCCGCCGCCGATATGCGGGCGCCCGTCAACGACGAAGGCTGAAATGTCGGCCGCGTCGGCGAGGCGCGTTCCGCCATCGTCGCGCCGAATGGGCCAGCGCCAACAATTACAACCCGATTCTCAACTGATGCCGGTGAACTCACGAATAACGATGGTTTGCCGACGGTCTCTGGCCGGCACCGGCCGCTGCGACCGGCGCAACGCGCTATCTCGTCGGCAGGTCGAAATTCAGAGTGAAGGCGGCCGTTTGGCTGACATGGCTGGGGTTGGTGAACACGTAACTCAGGCCACCGACAGTCGGCGACGCCGCGGTCACGTTGTGATCCCCGATCTGGACTGTGAGGCGGAAGCGACACCTCCTGTGACCTCGTTAATGTCGCAGACTGCGGCGATGCCCGGCGTCTGGTACAGGTCGCGAAGATAGTTCGAGAGATTTCGATACTCGTCGAGCCGGCGCAGGTTGCACTTGTAGCCGACGTAGTAGCACGGATCGAAGCGCACCAGGTCGGAAACAACCGCCAGTCCGCCTCGGTCTCGACCTCGCCGCACAGATAGCGTTCCCCGGACAGCCGCTGTTCCAAGCCGTCCAGCGTCGCGAATAACTCTTTGACGGAGCTGTCGTAGGCCTCCTGCGAAATCGAGTAGCCGCAGCCGTTGACGGCATTGTTCACGCCTTTGAGCACGAGCGCGTTCGTCGCGTCGATCTCGGGGCGCAACGCCTGCGGATAGTAATCCGGCGTCGGCTCGGCGAGGCGAGCGAACGCGGTGTTGAATATCCGGATGATTTCGGAGGATTCGTTATTGACGACCCGGCGCGTCTTGGCGTCCCACAGCGTGGGCACGGTCACGCGGGTCGTGCAAGCCGGATCGGCGATCGTGTAGAGCTCATGCAGCCATCGCACCCGCCGGTCGGTCCCGGGCACGATGTGGCCCGCTCCGCCGAACGACCAGCCCTCTCCATCGGGCTCCTGAAAGGTGTTGGTCAGCGTCACCAACGGTTCGAGTTTCTTAGTGCGCATCAATGTGGGGCGATGCGCCCATGGGCAGGCTACGGCACAGTAAAGATGATAGCGACCGGACTCCGCCGGAAACTCGGACTGGGCTTCACTACCGATGGTGCTGCGGAAAATCGAAGGGCGCTTGAAGTAGAGCCCTTTGTCGTCGTGATTGACGAGGATGTTCTCGGCGCGCCATTGGCCGTCGACGAGTTGTCCCATTCATCCCCTCCTGCATCCTCGTCGTCAGCCGACGTTTGCGTCGACGCAAACCCCGGATATCGCTTCGCTCATCCGGGCTGCATTCGTTGCGCCCGGCTATGCCGGATGCCGTAGAAAAAATAAACGCCGATCCCAATGACGAACCACGCGCCAAGGCGCAGCCAGGTGTCGACCGGCAGGCCGCACATCAGAAAGAACGCCGAGGCCGCGCCGAGCGGCGCGACGATAAAAACCGCCGGCGTCTTGAACGGCCGCTCCAAATCGGGCTGCTTGATGCGCAGCGCCAGCGCCCCTAGGCAGACGACGGCAAAAGCGAACAGCGTGCCAATCGAGACCAGTTCGCCGACGAGCCCGATCGGGAGAAGACCCGCCAGCACGGTGACGATGCCGCCGGTGAAGATCGTCGTCACATAGGGCGTGCGGAAACGCGGATGCACCTTGGCGGCAATCGGCGGCATCAGCCCGTCATGCGCCATGGAATAGAGAATGCGCGGCTGGCCCAGCATGCCGACCAGGATCACCGAAGTGAGTCCGAGAATGATGCCGAATTTGAGCACGGGCGACAGCCAGGTGAGCCCGATGGCGTCGATCCCGACCGCGATCGGGTCGGCGACGTTGAGCTTGTCGTAGGCGACGATGCCGGTGAGCGCGAAGCCGACCGCGAGATAAAGCACGGTGCAGATCAGGAGCGAGCCGAGAATGCCGACCGGCATGTCGCGCTGCGGATTTTTGGTTTCCTGCGCCGCGGTCGACACCGCGTCGAAGCCGATATAGGCGAAGAACACTACCGCCGCGCCGCGCAGCACGCCGCTCCAGCCGAACTCGCCGGGGGCCAGATTGGGCGGAATGAAATCGCCCGCCGGGTTTCTCGCCGTCGCCCAATGCGCGGTCGAGACATGCGGCGCGGCCGCGGCGATGAATATCACGATGATAACGAGTTTGATGGCGACAATGACGTTGTTGACGCGCGCGGACTCGTGGACGCCGACGACGAGGAGCGTTGTCATCAGGGCGATCACCACCATGGCCGGCGCGTTGATCACCGCGCCGGTGAAGTGCCAGGCGTGCTGCGCGGCGTCGTAGTCAAGCGGCGATCTAGCAAAGTCGGGCGGCACGACGATGCCGAAGTCTTTCAAAAAACTCACGACATAGCCGGACCAGCCAATGGCGACTGTGGTGGCGCCCAACGCATATTCCAGGATCAGGTCCCAGCCGATGATCCAGGCGATGAGCTCGCCGAGCGTGGCATAAGCATAAGTATAGGCGCTGCCGGCGACCGGCACGGTCGAGGCCATCTCGGCGTAGCACAGCCCGGCGCAGCAGCAGACCACAGCACCGAGCAGAAAGGACAACGTGATTGCCGGGCCGGCATTCGCCGCGGCCGCGTGGCCGGTGAGAACGAAAATGCCGGCGCCGATGATGGCGCCGATGCCGAGCCCGACGACATGAATCGCGGTCAGGCTGCGCTTGAGCGGCACCCCGTCATGCGCGACGAGCGCCTGGATTTCCGGGTCGGCGACCTCGGCCTGCAATGCGGCAATGGATTTGCGGATTAAAAATTTGGTCATAACAAGCGACAACGTGCGAAGGCGCAGGGGGTTTCAACCAACCCGTCCGCGTTTCCCGGACGCGGTGCAGCGCGAAGCGCTGAACCGCTGATCCCGGATCGTTACAAACTCAGCATGCGTTACGATCCCGGGTCCGCAGCGCATCACTTCGTTACACTACGTGCTGCGCTGCGCCCGGGAAACGCAGCGCCTAGAAAGCGAGCCCCCTGCCCTCACATCCAAGGCATCAAGGACGCATGGATAACGTCGGGCACGCCCTCATTGCCGACCGAGCGAATGGCGAGATCAACATTGTTGAGCCCGAAGCGATGGGTGGTGACGAGCTCCAGCGGAAAGCGTTTTGAGGCAAGCTGCGCCAGCGCCAATTCGCAGGCCTTGTAGCTGTGGCCGCGCGCGCTTTTCATGGTGATGAATTTCACCGTGAATTTCTCCAGCGGGAAATTCGGAAACTGCGCCATTTCGCCTTGCGCCACGATCACCCCTCCCTTCCGCTTGAGCGCCTCGATGCCGAGCAGCATCGGGATAGTGCCGGCACCGGCGGTGCAGTCGAGCGCAACGTCGACGCCCTTGCCGCCGGTGATCTCCATGATACGCGCCAACGGATCTTCCTTCTGCACGTCGATGACGTGGTCGGCGCCGAGTTTTTTGGCGACGTCCATGCGGGCTTTGTCTTTCGACGTGCCGGTGACGATGATCAGCGAGGCGCCGGCCTGTTTGCAGATCACGGTCTGCGACAGGCCTTGCTGGCCGGGGCCCTGGATGAGCACCGTCGAATTGTAGCCGACGCCCCCGTCGAACAGCGACCATTCGACGCCGTTCGCCATCGGCGTCACCAGACCGGCAAGCTCGGCGGAAACGCCCTTCGGCACGTGATGCACTACGGCGTTCCACGGCAGATAAACGTATTGCGCGAAGCCGCCCCACAGATGCGGCGCCTTTTCCGCAGAGGTGTAGCCGTAGCGGATGGCGTCGGGATTGGTGCGCCAATTGGTGTTCTCGCAATGCCGGTATTGGCCGGCGTGGCACCATTCGCATTTGCCGCAAGAGACATAGTGCTCGACGAAGACGAGATCGCCTTCTTTAAAACCCTTGCGGCGGGTGAATTCGCGGCCGGCCTTGGCGATGGTGCCGATATTCTCATGCCCCATGATCACCGGGGCGGCGGACGGCGGATGCTTGTAGAGCTTGACGTCGGTGCCGCAGATGCCGCCGACCTCCATCTTCATCAGCGCGGCATCCTCCGGGATGTCCGGCATCGGATATTCGCGGATTTCAGTCTTGCTCGGTCCGGTGCGCACCGCCGCCAGTACTTTTTCGGCCACGTTTACTTCCTCTCTGTCGTCATGGCCGGGCTTGACCCGGCCAGTCACGGTCTTGATCTTGTTGTGCCATGCTTGGCTTTACCAAGAAAAGCCCCGTCCAGGACGCCGCGATCGACCGTGTGCGGAAGTGGACGCGCACGCGCTTCGCTCTCACCGCGGACGAAACCATCATGGTCTCGGAAATCGCCTGCGCGGTGCCCGGCTGCCCGCCGATCGAAACCCATATCGTGTTCTGGACCGCGGCGGGGCGGCATCATTACAAAATCTTCAAACCGCTAGCGGACGTGAATGAGGACGACCTGCCGCCGGCTTTCATGAAGAACGCGCTGGTGGTGCTCGACGGTATCGACTGCGAATGCTGTTAAATCTCCTGCTCCCGCGAAAGCGGAGGCGGACAAATCACAATCCCACCCGCTGAAGCGCCGCGGCTTGCCGCTTGGCAACGCGATCCATCGAAAACTTCTCGATCGCCTCATTGAACAGGCGGTAGAAATTCAGCTCCGCGCCGAGATGCAGAAACACCGCGCCGAGCCCGATCGCAGCGCGGTCCATGAAGACGAATTCGCGCGGCACTTTGACGGGACCCTTCTTCTTCAGCGCCTGATGCACGCGGAACGCCTCGCGCCGGCCGTATTCGCCGGGCGCCACGCCGTCGGCTACGCTGCGCACGCGATCGTCGAGGAGTGGCGCGTAGATGAAGCGCGCCCAGATATTGAGCGTGTCGATGACGTCGCGCGACAGCTTGCGAAAACCCCAGGTTTCATAGGCATTGACGATGAGATCGTCCTTGCCGTGCAGCAACCCGTGATAAAGGTCGACCACGCCGCCGACGAATTTGGGCGCAAAAATGCGGATGCAGCCGTAGTCGAGAAGATTGATGCCGGCGGGCTTGCCGCCATTGGCGAAAACGCTGTAATTGCCGAGATGCGGATCGCCGTGGATCACGCCGAAGCGGCTGAACGGAAACCACCAGGCGGTGAACATCGCGGTCGCCAGCTGGTTGCGCGCTTCGAGCGGGTCGGTCCGGTGCGCCAGCATCTTGGTGCCGTCGAGCCAATCGAGCGTGAGAAGGCGGCCGGTCGACAACTCCGGCCATGCCCGTGGCACGCGCACGATGTCGATATTGGCGAGCATTTCGCGGTAGAGCGCCACATGCTTGGCTTCGCGCCGGTAGTCGAGCTCTTCGCGCACGCGGGCGCCGATTTCCTTACCGATTTCGGTCGTGTCGATGGCGGAGTCAAAGCGGCGGCGGATCGCGAGCAACCACTCGAGCTGCGACAGGTCGGCTTCGACCGCTGACTGCATGTCGGGATATTGCAGCTTGCAAGCCAGCGCCGCGCCGTCGAGCGAGCGCGCACGATGCACTTGGCCGAGCGAAGCGGCGGCGGCCGGCTGATGCTCGAAGCTTTTGAACTTCTTCTCCCAGTCGGCGCCGAGCTCCGCCATCATGCGGCGCTTGACGAAAGCCCAGCCCATCGGCGGCGCTTCGCTCTGCAGCTTCTGCAATTCGGTGGCATATTCCGGCGGCAGCAGGTCGGGGATGGTCGCCATCAATTGCGCGACCTTCATCAGCGGGCCCTTCAGCCGGCCGAGCGCCGAAGCGACCGCGGTCGCCTCGCTGGCGCGGTTGCCCGCACCAGTGAGCATGCGGCGCCCGGCATAGCGCGCCGCGACGCCGCTGACATTCGCGCCGACGCGGGCGTAGCGCGCCGCGCGGGCGGAGAAGCGGTTTTTCTCGCGGTCGGGCTTTTCGCGGTTCGGCATACGGCGTCAGCCCAAGCCTTCCAATTCCGTAATTAATCGCTCGATCACACCAAGCCCGCCCTGCCAAAAGCCGGGATCGCGGGCGTCGAGGCCGAATGGGGCGAGCAGCTCGGAATAATGCTTGGTGCCGCCGGCCGAGAGCATGGCGAGGTAGCGTTCGGCAAAACCATCCGAGGCATGTTCGTAGACGGCATAGAGCGAGTTCACCAGGCAATCGCCGAACGCATAGGCATAAACGTAAAACGGCGAATGGACGAAATGCGGGATATAGGCCCAGAACGTCTCGTAGCCGGGTTTCAGTTCGATCGCGGGGCCTAAGCTTTCGCGCTGCACGTCGAGCCATAATTCGCCGATGCGCGCGGCGGTGAGTTCGCCACTCCTGCGCTCGGTGTGGACGGCGCGCTCGAACGTGTAGAACGCGATCTGCCGCACCACGGTATTGATCATGTCCTCGACCTTGGCGGCGAGCATCGCCTTCCGCTCTTTGCTGTCGCGAGTGTTGGCCAGCAATTTGCGGAACGTCAGCATCTCGCCGAACACGCTCGCGGTCTCGGCGAGCGTCAGCGGCGTCGGCGCCATCAAGGCGCCGTTCGGCGCGGCCAGCACCTGGTGCACGCCGTGGCCGAGCTCGTGCGCCAGCGTCATCACGTCGCGCGGCTTCCCCTGATAATTGAGCAGCACATAGGGGTGCGCCGAGGGCGTGGTCGGATGCGCGAACGCGCCCGGCGCCTTCCCCGGCCGCACCGGCGCGTCGATCCAGCGCTTGGCAAAAAACTCCTCGGCAATCGCCGCCATTTTTGGCGAGAACGCGCCGTAGGCGGTGAGGACCGTGTCCATCGCCTCGGTCCAGCCGACGGTGCGCTGCACGACGGTCGGCAGCGGGGCGTTGCGATCCCAGTGCGGCAATTTCTTCTTGCCGAACCATCGCGCTTTGAGCGCGTAGTAGCGGTGCGACAGCCGCGGATAGGCGGCGCGCACCGCTGCGACCAAAGCGTCGACCACTTCGCGCTCAACTCGATTATCCAGATGCCGCGCATCGGCGATGTCGGCAAAGCCGCGCCAGCGATCGGAGATTTCCTTGTCCTTGGCGAGCGTGTTGGTAATCAGCGCAAGATCTTGCACGTTTTCCGCAAACGTCTTGGCCAGCGCCTGCGCCGCCGCCTTGCGCTTTAAGCTGGAGCGGTCCTGCATCAGATTGAGCGTCGGCTCGATGGCGAGCGATTTGCCCAAAACCTTGAAACGCAGCTTGGCGATGGTTGCATCGAACTGCCGGTTCCAGGCCGAGTAGCCGGTCACCGATTTTTCGTGAAACAGCTGCTCGACGCGATCTTCGAGCTGGTAGGGCCGGTAGCGCCGCACGTCTTCGAGCCAGGGCCGGTAATGCCCGAGCGCCGGATCGGCCATCGCGGCATCGAGAACGGCGTCGTCGACACGGTTGAGCTCGAGCGTGAAGAAAAGAAGATGGGTGGAAGCGGCCGTCATCCACTCCTGCATGTCGCCGTAGAATTTGGTGCGGGCCGGATCAAGCGTGTCGCCGGCGTGAACGAGCCCGGCATAGGAACCGAGCCGGCCCATCAGATCGTCGATCGCCTCGTAGCGTCGCACCGCCGCGGCGAGCGCCGAACCGCCGTCCGGGCCTGGCGCCATCGCTGCGAGCTTGCCCTTATAGGCGGTCTCGAAGTCGACGCATTCGGCGTCGATGCGATCGAGATCGCGCTTGATCGCCGGATCGTCGAGACCGGAATAAAGGTCATTGAGATTCCACTCCGGGAGCTTGCCCAGCGCGGATTTCCGAGCAGCTGGGGCATGCCCGGCCGAGCGTTTGGCGACAGTTTTCTTCGAAGATTTCGGCATGTGCTGACCTGACCTCACCGGCTGTTCATGTGGTCCAGCCTTAAGGCTCCCGCAAGGCAACGCCGCCGCGAATTGACGCTATTGCGGCCAAGCCGGCGCATGACTGCCGAGGGGAACGCTAGGCCGCGTCCAGTGTGCCGGCGTTTCCGACATGACGGCGGCGTGACGCACTGTCGTGAGCCGGCCGAAGCCGCTTGCGGTCTCCTCCAGGTCATCGCGCACGTCGTCGAATTTGGGATCCGGACAGTTCATGCCGTCGATGCGGCCGAGCTGGCGGAGCCAATAGCCGGTCTGCGCCAGCGATAGCCGGACGTGCCATGACCCGCCCTCCTCGGCCTGACGCTTGAGCGCCGTCATCACGGCGAAGGCCAAGAGATAGCCGGTGGCATGATCGAGCTCTTGCGTCGGCAATTCTTTCGGCTTCGGCGAACCAAAGGCCTCCGCTTCGGCCGCATTGAAGCCGCTCGCCGTCTGCACCAGCGAATCGAAGCCGCGCCGGTCGGCCCACGGGCCCGCATGCCCGTAAGCACAGAGCGAGGCATAGACGATGCCGGGGCGTAGCCGAGCGACGTCTTGCGGCGAGAAACCATGCGCGGCGATGGCGCCGGGCCGGTAGCCTTGCACGAAGACGTCCGCCTCGGGCACCAGCGAAGCGAGCGTCTGGCGGCCGCCCGCCTCGCGCAGATCGATCGACGTCGATAATTTTCCCCGGCCGGTATCCATGACCAGCGGCAGCATCGACGCCAGATGTTTCGCAGTGATCAGCAGCACGTCGGCTCCATGCGCCGCGAGCGTGCGTCCGCAAACCGGACCGGCGATGATGCGCGTGAGATCGAGCACTTTGACGCCGGACAGCGGCCGCTCCACAGCGCCGAGTTTTTTCGCCGGCGCATCGCCGATCTTCTCGATCGTGAACAGAGGAAGCTTTGCCACGGCTTGGCCTTGCGGATGGCGATCCCATTCGGAAAACGAACGGCATGCGGTGACGACAAGACCGGCTTCAGCCGCCGCGGTCTCAAGCGCTTCGGCCGTCATGCCGTCGAGCGCGCGCTGCACCGCTTCCTTGTCGTGCGGCACGCCAAGGAGTTTTAAGAGCCCGCTGCAATGATGCGGCAGATTGGTGTGCAGCCTCGCCCAGCGGCCGTCGCCGCAGCGATAAAGCCCGGCGAGGTCGTCGTGATATTCGTTCGGCCGTTTGCCGTCGACGCGCAGATAACGCTCGCTGCGGAATTCGATTGCCGCATGGCGCATATCGACGCCAACGTTCTGGCGGCGGCCGGTGCGCAGTCGCCACAGCTCCGCCGCGGCGAGCGCTGCGGCGCCGATCGTCGCCTGCGCCGCCGTGCCCACTGCGAATGACGACGGCAGCACGGGCTCGGCGCCGGTGAACTGAATTTGGCGAAGCACCGCGTCGTCGTGACCGGCGCTGCGCCATAGGCCGGCGAGAACAGTCTTGGTGTCGGGAACAGGCATTGTGCGGGCTCGAAGTGCGAGACGGCGGCATTCAACGGTGCGGATGGCCATGAATCAAGTCGCGAATGGCCGGCGGCCCCGCGCTTGCTCACCGCTGCCGCCTATGCTTCTTACCGCGCAATAAAGACCAGCGACTAAGGCGGGGCGCGCCATCCGAAACATGAGGGACCCTTCATGCGCAAACATGCTCGCACTCTGTTAGGCCTCGCACTCGCCGCGGCGCTTGTCACGCCCGCCGCGGCCCAGCCGTCAGGCGGCACCAAAATCGGCGTGCTCACCTGCCGCACGTCGGCCAGCATCGGGCTCATCGTCGGCTCGCACCAGCGCATCGCCTGCAGCTTTACGCCCGACGCCGGCGGCGGCCATCCCGACAATTACGCCGGCTACATCACCCGTGTCGGCCTCGATCTCGGCGTCACCACCGGCGGCATCATGACCTGGGGCGTCGTCGCGCCGGTCAACGGCTGGCATCACGGCGCGCTCGCCGGACAATATGCCGGCGCGAGCGGCAGCGTCTCCGCCGGCGTCGGCGTCGGCGCCAATGCGCTCGTCGGCGGCTCGCACCGCTCCTTCGCGCTGCAGCCGCTGTCGGTCACCGGCAATGTCGGCGTCAATTTGGCGCTCGGCGTAGCGGGGCTGACGCTGCGCAGCGTGCGGTAATTCCCGACGCGGGTGTACTGACACCACATCGCAAACGTTTCGCGGACGAGGTGCAGCGCGCAGCGGTGCGCCGCTGATCCGGGATCGTTTCAAGCTCGGTGTCTGAAACGATCCCGGGTCTGCAGCGCACCACTTCGCTACGCTTCGTGCTGCGCTGCGCCCGGGAAACGGACCCTTTGGATTCATCGGCCGCTTAACACCCCCTTAAGCCTCCTGCCGCAAAGTGACCCGAAACGGCACAGCGTGCGCCATTGAGGCCGGGCCTTCATGACCATTCTTATTGTCGATGACGAACCGGTGCAGTGCCGGCTCCTTGAAGCCACGCTGCACAAGTTTGAATACGAGACCATCGTGCGCGATTCGGGCGACGCGGCGCTTTCGCTGCTCGCGGGGCCCGACGGTGCGCGCATCGATTGCGTGATCCTCGATCTGGTGATGCCCAATCTCGACGGCATGGGCGTGCTGGCGAAAATGCGGCAGTCGGCGATCAACGTACCGGTGATCGTGCAGACCGCGCATGGCGGCATCGACAATGTGGTCTCCGCGATGCGCGCCGGCGCCGTTGATTTCGTGGTCAAGCCGGTCGGCGCCGAGCGGCTGCATGTGAGTCTGCGCAACGCGCTCAATGCCAGCGCTCTTGAATGCGAACTGGCGCGGATGAAGAAGAGCCAATCCGGCACGCTCGGCTTCACCGACCTCATCACCAAGAGCGCCAATATGCATGCCGTCATCCGCGTTGCGGAGAAGGCGGCGGCGTCGACCATCCCGGTCTTGATCTCCGGCGAATCCGGCGTCGGCAAGGAATTGATCGCGCGGGCCATCCATGGCTCCGGCGAGCGGCGGTCCAAACCCTTCGTCGCGGTCAATTGCGGCGCGATGCCGGAAAATCTCGTCGAGTTGATTTTGTTCGGCCACGAGAAGGGCTCCTTCACCGGCGCCACCGAACGCCATGTCGGCAAATTCGTCGAAGCCTCCGGCGGCACGCTGTTCCTCGATGAGGTCGGCGAATTGCCGGCGCCCGCGCAAGTAAAACTGCTGCGCGCCATCCAGGAGGGCGAGGTCGAGCCGGTTGGCGCGCGCAAGCCGGTCAAGGTCGACGTGCGGCTTGTCTCCGCCACCAATCGCGATCTGATCGCCGACGTCAAAGCCGGCCGCTTCCGCGAGGATTTGTTCTACCGGCTGCATGTCTTTCCGATCACGGTGCCGCCGCTGCGCGAGCGGCCCGCCGATATCCCGGCGCTGGTGCGGCATTTTCTGGCCCGTTTTGCCGCGGAGGAAGGAAAGCGCATCCGCGCCGTGACGCCGGAGGCGTTCAGCGTGCTGGCCGCCTATCATTGGCCGGGCAATATCCGGCAGCTGGAAAACGCCGTGTTCCGCGCCGTCGTGCTCGCCGAGACCGATGCCCTCGGGCTCGATGAGTTTCCGCAAATCGCCGTGCAGGTCGGCATGAGGCCCGCAACTCCGTTGGACCAAGGGGCGGCAGCGCAAGCACCGTCAGTGGCGCCGGCCGACGATTTACCCGCCCTCGTTCCGGGGCCCTATAGCGAGGCCGGACCTGTTTCGGCTGCCCTCGTCTCGCTGCCAATGCCGGGCGACGCGCTGCCTTTGCTCGATGCCGAGGGCGAGGTGCGGCCGCTGGACGAGGTCGAAGCCGAGCTTATCAGGTACGCAATTACCCATTATCGGGGACAGATGTCGGAAGTGGCGCGGCGGCTGCAAATCGGCCGTTCCACCCTCTACCGCAAGCTCGAAGCGCTCGGCCTAAACAGCGAGCGGGGTGAAGGGGATAGCGAAGCCGTGGCCGCGGAGCGACAGCCTCCGAAATTCGCCTGATTTATTCCGGCAGATCACAGGACAAAATCAGACGGCTCACGTAAGGTGCGGCGGCCGCGACGTAGTCCATAGCGGCGGATGCCATGATTGGGGGCGCTCATCCCAATGTGTATGCGTTTTCCGGCCGCATCGGCCGTGAGGGAGAATACGTAATGCCCGGGATTCGTGTCGATCGGTTGCTGGCCTCGACCGCCGTCGCTCTCCTGCTCGCCGCTTCCGCCGGCAGCGTCTTGGCCGATCCGCAAACCGCGACCGGCGACAAGCCCATGAGTGCCGCACCCGCCAGCGCCGCGCCGCTCAGTGCGGCTCCGGCCGCCGCGACCGAGACGCAGCCCACCTCCGCCCAGGGTGCCGCCCCCGCAACGCCGAAGTCAGACGCGTCCGGCAGCGCGACGACGAGCCCCGCCCCGGATGCCCGATCGACGCCTCCGGCCGCGGCGCAGACGAATCCGGCTTCGGCCACCCCTTCAGCCGCGACGGCAAGCAGCCCAGCAGCCCCCAGCCCGGAGACGGCCGCGGCACCCCCCGCCACACCTCCCGGCCCCGATGCCGCCATAGCCGACCAACTGCGCGAACTCGCCACAGGCAAGTTCGATCACGTGATCAGCAACAAGAAAGACCGGATGCAGATCGACGCGTTCTATTCCGGCCGCAACTACAAGCCGCTGTGGATCACCGACGGCAAAGCCAATGACAGCGCCAAGGCGGCGATCGCCTATCTCGGCCATGTCGATGCCGACGGCCTGTTTCCGTCCGACTATCCGGTGCCGAATTTCGCGTCGCTCTCGACACCCGCCGATCTCGCCAATGCCGAGCTCGAGCTGACCGCGTCGGTCATTACCTACGCGCATCATGCCAGCATCGGCCGCGTCGCCTTCTCGCGCGTTTCCGCCGACATCGAATACGACAGGCCGGCACCGGAGCCGGCCGACGTGCTTGCCAGCATCGCCGATGCCAAGGACGTCGCGTCGGCGCTCGATGCCTACGAGCCGCACACACCGGGCTATCTGGCGCTCAAATCCAAGCTTGCGGAAATCCGCGCCGGCAAGCTCGACAGCGGCAAGCCGGCGATCGCCAACGGACCGGTGCTCAAGATCGGCATGCAGGATAATCGTGTGCCGGAATTGCGCGAGCGGCTGGGCGTGCTCGGCGACGGCGGCACCACCTACGACAAGGCGGTCGCCGAAGCGGTGAAAAAATTCCAGAAAGAGCACCAGATCGCGGTGACCGGCACGCTGACCGCCGCCACCGTCGATACCATCGACGGCCCGCGGCCCGATCACGTCGAGGACGTCATCATCGCCAATATGGAACGCTGGCGCTGGGCGCCGCACCAATTCCCCGACACTTACGTGATCGTCAACCTGCCCGATTACACGCTGCGCGTCATGCATGACGGCCAGCAGGTGTGGAAGACCAAGATCGTGATCGGCAAGCCCGATACCGTGACGCCGATCATGACGGCGGACATGAAATTCATCACGATCAATCCGACCTGGAACGTGCCGCCATCGATCGTTAATCACGAATACCTGCCCGCGCTCGAGCAGGATCCCACGGTGCTTGACCGCATGGGGTTGAAGGTCACCCACAACCCCGACGGCTCGGTCCACATCTACCAGCCGCCGGGCGACGGTAACGCCCTTGGCCGCATCCGCTTCAATTTCCCCAACAAGTTCCTGGTGTACCAACACGACACGCCGGACAAATATCTGTTCGCCTATGCCAAGCGCGCCTACAGTCACGGCTGCATGCGGGTGCAGGATCCGGCGCACTACGCCGAAGTGCTTCTATCCCTGGTGCGCCCGAATGACGGCTATACCGAAGAGCGCATCAAAAAGATGTTCGGCCCGAACGAGGTCAATATCGACTTCCCGCAATTCGTGCCGGTCAACCTGACCTATCAGACAGCCTTCGTCGACAGCGAGGGCAAGCTCGAATTCCGCGACGACATCTACGGCCGCGACAGGGCGCTGCTCGCCATCCTCAAGGGCGATCGCAAGGACGAGGACATCCCGGTCGAGCACAAAGAGGACATCAGCCACCGCGAAGTGCTGGCAATGCCGGACCAGCCGTCGCTGTTCGGCCGTGGCGGCGGCGGCCTGTTCGGCGGCGCGAACTACTATCCGAATGGCCGGAGCGCTACCGGCGGTGGTGGCGGCGACAATTTCTTCTCGCGGCTGTTCGGCGGCTTCAACAGCCCGCCGCCGCAGCCGGTGCCGGCCCATCACGCCGTCGCCCATACCAAGAAGCTCAGCCGGGCCAAGGACACCAAGCAGACCGTCGAGCGCTAAGCGCTCGGCGGACAGGCCCGGTCCCCCCGGGATTAACCAGTTTTCCCCACTTCGGGCGTCCCCCGCCACTGTTATGGCGGAACGGCCATATTTTGCCACACTGCGCCGTTAGTCCTATCAGCGGTGTCGGGGATGGGGTGACGCTAAAGTCTCGTTAACCCTTCCCAAATTAGCAATGTGTTAGCGTTACCGCGCGGTTAAGACCGCGAGGTCGGCGCTACCAATGCGTCAATGCGGGATTGCCAGTGCACGTTGCCAAGGCGGGGCTGAAGACTGGTCGATTGTTCGCGGCGCGCGCCGGGTATTCGTGCGGTCTCGCCCTTCTGGTTTTCCTGTTCGGCTCGCGTGGGCTGCAAAACGCGGTCGCCGAGGGCGATACCCGCACCATAACCCTGCACCACATCCATACCGGCGAAGACATCACCATCACCTACAAGCGCGACGGGCGCTACGATGACGCCGCGATCAAGAAGCTTGACTGGTTCCTGCGCGACTGGCGCCGCGGCGAAGCCACCGACATGGATCCGCGCCTGATCGATCTGGTTTGGGAAGTGCAGCGCGAGACCGGCACCAAGGAGCCGGTCCAGGTCGTGTGCGGCTACCGTTCGCCTTCGACCAACGCCATGCTGCGCCGCCGCAGCGAGGGTGTGGCGCGTTACAGCCAGCACATTCTCGGGCGTGCCATGGACTTCTACATTCCGGGCGTTTCGCTCGAGCAGGTCCGCGAAATCGGCCTACGGCTGGCGCGCGGCGGCGTCGGCTTCTATCCGGAGTCAGGTTCCCCGTTCGTGCACATGGACGTCGGCGGCATCCGGATGTGGCCGCGCATGACCCGCGAACAACTCTCTCGCGTATTCCCCGACGGACGCACGGTGCAAATCCCGATCGACGGCAAGCCGCTTGCCGGCTACGCGCTGGCGCTGGCCGACGTCACCAAGCACGGCGCCGTGCCGTCGGCGAATTCGCTCGAAGCGGCGCGCAATGCCGGCATCAATGTCGACACGCTCGTGGCCAGCAACGATCGTCCGGCCGCAACGAACCCCTTCGCCAAACTGTTGGGTCTGGCTAAGGACGGCGAGGAGGAAGAGGCCGATGCGTCACTGATACCGGTGGCTTGGCACCCGAATGCCGCAGCGCTCGCCGGACTTGATCCGAAGACCGAGAAGAAGAGCGCGGTCGCCAGCGCAGTGAAGGCCAAAGTCGCAAGCGCGATCGCCAAGCTGAAGCTGGTCCACATTGCCAAACTACTGCCGGGTCCCGCTGCCGCCACCACGCCCGCCCAGGTAACGCAGCAATCCGCCGCCCCAGCGATCGTCCCGATCCCCTCCGCAACCGGCTTGACGCCGAACCAGGTCATTCTTGCGCGCGGCTATTGGGAAGGCCCGCCCGACGGCATGGCGGTCGCCAATCCGCTGGCCGAGATCGCCTATCGTCGCAGCGAGCAGGTGGCCGACGCCGATCCGAACAGCACCGGCGCGATCGATCATGGCGGCGGCAGCAGGCTGGCGCTGGCCTACGCCGATTCCCATGGCGATGGGGCCGCAGACACCGCCGCGACCGGCATCGCCGCGCTGCGCGCGGCGGCGCTCGCGGCGCGGCAGGACATCCCGGCCAAAACCACGATCGCCGTCAAGCGCGCCACCGATCAGGTCGAGTCCGCCGTCATGACGGCCAGCGCCTCGTCGATGATGGTCATCAAGGGCGGCATGCATGTCGCCAATCCTTGGCTGCGCGCCATCGTGCTGTCGCCGAGCGTCAAGCGCTTCCTCACGACCATCGCGCTGGGCGACCGCGATTTCCGTTCGCTGGCGTCATTGATGATCAAGCCGCGCAACGCGGTGAAGATGACGTTCTCGGCGGATCCCACTCTCGGCCTGTCGCCGGATCATTTTAACGGCGCGGCGATCGCGTTCGTGCCGACGGTGAACTATTCGGCGCCCACACACACTGCATCGTTGCAGTAACAGTCATTCGGGGGCGCGCCAAAAGCGCGCCCGCGGAATCCGTGCTCGACTGACTACAGCATCCCCAATGCGTGCAGGTAGGTCTCCAGAATCGCCTCGTGCTCCTTGCGCTCGTTGGCATCCTGCTTGCGCAAGCGCACCACGACGCGCAGCGTCTTGACGTCAAAGCCGTTGCCTTTGGCTTCGGCATAGACATCGCGGATGTCGTCGGACAGCGCCTTTTTCTCCTCCTCGAGCCGTTCAACGCGCTCGACGAAGGCCTTGAGCTGATCCTTGGCGAAACGGTGAGCGGGCTGGTCGTCGGTGGCGGCGGCGGCGGTGGCCATTGCGGGAGACTCCTTGCGATGAGCCCGCACAATTCGAAGGTGCAGCGCCTCCGGTCAAGGCGCTCGCGCATTCATCCACGCTCTGCACAGGACAACGAGGCGAGCGCCGCCGCTTCAGTGCTTTTGGCTTGCTTTTTGGAATGCCGCCTTTTGCTCGGGCGAGGCTTCTTTCTGATACTTCGCGCGCCATTGATCGAAGGGCATGCCGTAGACCAGCTCGCGGCTCTCGTCCTTCGTCATTGCCACGCCCTTGGCGTCGGCGGCGTCTTTCATCCAGTTGGACAGGCAGTTGCGGCAGAAGCCGGCCAAATTCATCATGTCGATATTCTGCACGTCGGTGCGCGAGCGCAGATGCTCGACCAGGCGGCGGTAGACAGCGGCCTCGAGTTCCGTGCGCGTATTCGGGTCGGTAGCCATGATCTTCTCCGCGGGTTAGCTATGGAAAAGATAAAGCTGTGGCCCTGCACTTTCCATAGTGCCCCGGTCTATAGCCGGCACCGACGGTGAAGGTTCGATTTGGCGACGCAATCGCGCGAATTGCTCGAAAGCCTGTTTCGCGCCGCGGTCGGCGCGGCGCACCCCTCAGGCTGTTTGCCGCGGAATCTGCCCGAACCGCCGCCACACGGGCGACTCATCGTCTTGGCCGCCGGCAAAGGCGCGGGATCGCTCACCGAAGTCGCGGAGCAGCATTATCTCGCGCGCATCCCCGAAGCGCAACTCGATGGCATCGCCGTTACCCGCCACGGCTATGGCCGGCCTACCCGTCGCATTGCCATGGTGGAGGCCGGACACCCGGTTCCCGATGAAGCCGGGCTCAAGGGCACCGAACGCGCGCTGGCCTTTGCCAATGCGGCAGGCGCGGACGACCTTGTCTTGGTGCTACTGTCCGGGGGCGCCTCGGCGAACTGGATCGCGCCGGCGACCGGCATCAGCTTCGCCGACAAGCAGGCCACCACACGGGCGCTCCTACGCAGCGGCGCGAATATCGGCGAAATCAATTGCGTGCGAAAACACCTTTCCCGGATCAAAGGCGGCCGCCTTGCCCGCCTTGCCCATCCCGCCCGCGTCGTCACGCTCGCCATTTCCGACGTGCCGGGGGACGATGCGGCTGTGATCGGCTCCGGACCGACGGTGCCGGACCCGACCATGCTCGCCGACGCCCGGGCCATCGTCGGCCAATACCGCCTCGACCTGCCGGAACCAGTCACGCGCGCGCTCAACGATCCCGGCAACGAATCGCCCAAACCCGGCGACAGGATTTTTGCCGACACCAGCTACCGGATCGTCGCCAGGCCCGCCGATGCGCTGGCTGCGGCGCAGGCCCGGGTCCGGGATGCGGGCTACGAATGCGTGGTGCTGGGTGACCGTCTGCAGGGCGAGGCCCGCGAAGTCGCCGCCGCGCATGCGCGGCTCGCCCGGGATTTTGCCGCAGCCCACCGCCGCATGGCGATCCTGTCCGGCGGCGAGCTCACGGTGACGCTCAAAGGCGGCGGCCGCGGCGGGCCGAACCAGGAGTATGCGCTGGCGCTTGCCATCCATCTTGCCGGCGCCAAGGGCATCGCCGCTCTGGCGGCGGATACCGACGGTACCGACGGCGGCCGCGGGCGGGCGGATGACCCGGCCGGCGCCTTTATCGACGATACGACCCTGGCGCGGGCCAAAACCGCCGGCCTCGATCCCGCCGCCTTTCTCGCTGACAACGATTCCACGGGGTTTTTCGACGGCATCGGCGATTTATTCACGCCCGGCCCGACGTTCACCAACGTCACCGACTTCCGCGCCATCGTCGTTGACAGACCAGCGTTTTGACACCGAAGCTGGCCCGGGGATGCGGATCTGAACCAAGAATGAGAGCGCTTTTTACCAACACGGCGGCGGGCGCGCTGATGCTGTTCGCGCTTGCGGCGGCGACACTGGTGGCTTCCACCGGGTCCGCCGCCGCGGACTTCCGGCTCTGCAACAACACGTCGAGCCGCGTCGGCCTCGCCGTCGGCTACAAGGACGGGCAAGGCTGGACCACGGAGGGCTGGTGGAATCTGCCGGCACGCAGCTGCGAAACGGTGCTCAAAGGCAATCTTGTCGCCCGTTATTATTATGTTTACGCCATCGATTACGATCGCGGCGGCGAATGGATGGGCCAAGCCTATATGTGCACCCGCGACAAGGAGTTTACGATCCGAGGCATCGGCGATTGCTTAGCCCGCGGTTACGACCGCACCGGCTTTTTCGAGGTCGATACCGGCGAACAGCGGGCCTGGACTGTGCAGCTGACTGAATTGGGCGAGCAACCGGTGCAAAAGCCGCCCGCCGTGAGCGGAGCCCCTTCGCCGGGAACAACGGTCGGGGCATCGTCAGCCCCGGCGCCAGCTCCCATGTCTACTCCGGCGGCGCCGCAGATCGCTCCGGGCGTCATGCCGTCGACGCCGAGTGGAAGTAAGACCCCATGACGATGCCAACCAGCGACAATGCCTCGAGCGCGCGATGAGACGGCAGCGGCGCACCAAAGTCGTCGCCACGCTCGGTCCGGCCTCCGGGGATCGCGCCGTCATCGCCCGGCTGTTCCAGGCCGGCGCCGACGTCTTCCGCATCAATATGAGCCACACCAATCACGACCGGATGCGTGAGCTGGTGTCCAATATCCGCGAAGTCGAGGCGGAATATAACCGGCCGATCGGCATCCTGGTCGATCTGCAAGGCCCCAAACTGCGGCTAGGCACCTTCAAGGACGGCGCAGCCGAAATCGACAAGGGCCAGGAATTCGTCCTCGACACTGACCCGGCGCCGGGCGACGCCAGGCGCGTGCAGCTGCCGCATCCGGAAATTTTCGCCGCCATCAAGCCGGGCGACTCGCTGTTGATCGACGACGGCAAGCTGCGTCTGGTCGCGACCGAGGTCGCGGCGCAGCGCATCGTCGCGCAGGTCGAAGTCGGCGGCAAAGTGTCAAACCGCAAAGGGGTGAGCCTGCCGGACACCGTCGTGCCGCTGGCGGCGCTGGCGCCTAAAGATATCGCCGATCTTGAAGCCGCCCTCGACGCCGGCGTGGATTGGATCGCGCTGTCATTCATTCAGCGCCCCGAAGATATCGCCGAAGCCAAGAAGATCACCCGCGGACGCGCCGCGGTCATGGCCAAGATCGAAAAACCGCAGGCCGTGGCGCGGCTTTCCGACATTCTCGATCTCGCCGACGCGCTGATGGTGGCGCGCGGCGATCTCGGCGTGGAGATGCCGCTGGAAAAGGTACCCGGCGTACAAAAGGAGATGACGCGGGCCTGCCGCCGCGCCGGCAAGCCGGTGGTGGTCGCCACCCAGATGTTGGAATCGATGATCTCCAGCCCGGTGCCGACGCGCGCCGAAGTCTCCGATGTCGCCACTGCCATTTTCGACGGCGCCGATGCGGTCATGCTGTCGGCGGAGTTGGCGTCGGGCCAATACCCGGTCGAAGCGGTGGCAACCATGAACCGCATCGCCGAGGAAGTCGAAGACGATTCCATGTATCTGCCGTCGGTCCACATGCTGCAGACGCCGCCGGAGCGCACCGGCGCCGACGCCATCGCCACGGCGGCGCGGCAGGTTGGCGAGACGCTCGACCTCTCGGCCATCGTGTGCTGGACCGTCTCCGGCTCGACCGGCCTGCGGGTTTCGCGCGAGCGGCCGAAATGCCCGATCGTCGCCATCTCGCCGATGGAAGGCGCGGGACGAAAATTATCGGTGGTCTGGGGGATCCACTGCGTCATCGACGAGGACGCGAAAGACCAGGACGACATGGTCGAGCGCGCCTGCCGCATCGCATTCAAGGAGCGCTTCGCCAAAGCCGGCGAGCGCGTCATCATCGTCGCCGGTGTCCCGCTCGGCACGCCCGGCGCGACCAACTTCATGCGCATTGCCTATGTGGGCGACGGCTCGGGCGGCGAATAGTTAGGCGCCGTTTGCAATCAACCCCTCGATCTCCGCGATGACCTGCTCCGCCGCCACGTGATGCAGCATGTGGCCTATGCCGGGCAGCACGACGAGCTTGGCGCGGGGCACCGCGGCAGCGAAAGCTAAAGCGTGGCGCCGCGGCGCGACCACCATGTCGCGGTCGCCGGCGATGATCACGGTCGGCACCGCGAGCGTGGCATAGCGGCTGGCCTCCCTGGCGTGGAAGGCGCGCAGATCGGCGACATCGCGCGCATTGGCGAGAAACGTCGACGGCCGGAGCAACAACAGCGCCGCCGTGTGCTTGATGTAGTGGCGCGGTGGCAGCTGCGGCAAGAACGCCGAGCCGAGGCCGATGCCGATGAACGGCGCGCCCAACGGAAGCGCCAGCGTCCGCGCGTAAAGCCAGCCGAAGATCAGCGTCGCGAACAGCGCGTAGAGCCAGGTCATGCTGCGGGGGAACGGATAGAGCGGCGGCGCCAGCAGCACCAGGCCGGCGACGCGCCCGGGATAATCGAGCGCAAAAGTCGTTGCCAGCGCCCCGCCCCAGGAATGACCGACGACGATGGCGCGCTCGATGCCGAGACGATCGAGCACGTCGCGCAGTATCGCCGCCTGATAGGACGGCGAGCTGCCGCGCCGGCCTTTGCGTTCGCTCCAGCCGAGACCGGCGCGGTCGACAAGAATGATGTGATTTCGCGTGGCAAGACACTCGCCGAGCGCCAGCCGCATGTCTTCGAGATTGCAACCGGCGCCGTGGAGAAGAACAATCGGCAAACCGGCAGCGCCGCCAAGCTCGACCACATGCTGGCGCAAGCCGCCGACGTCGACGAAGCGGCCACGCGGCGGATGCGCCCGCTCGATCAGCCGCGCCCCGATGAAAGTAATGACTGCGCCGGCGGCAAGGATTTCGGCAACGGCGGTCAGCGTGTGCATCAAGTCTGGATGGTTTCGCCCTTGAGCCAGCGCGAACCTTGCTCATAGAGCGCGTCGAGGTCGGGCCCTTCGAGCCCGGGCATGTCCATTTTCACCTTGTAGCCGATCTTCGTCTGCAAATAGGCAAGGTGCCGGTAGCCCTCGGGAAACTGCTTCAGCAGATCCTGATCGAGCGCGAGCTTGGCCGCCGGATCGACCGGGTCGAGCCGGTCCTTCTCGTAGATCAGGCGGCGCAGCACAAAACCCCAGCGGCCGTCGCGTTTCTCGAAGAAATCGTAGAAGCGTCCGGTGCAACCCACGTCGCAAACGACGCCGTCGACCGGCGCGCGCTGCGAAATTGTCATCTTGGTCTGCGCAATCGCGCGATTGCCCTCCACGTCGATCGCACTGCCGCCGAGAAAATGCAGAATACGCACGCCGCGCTTCCAGCCCTCATCGTTGCCTTTGATGAACTCCTCGAAAGTGCCCTGGAACCAGGTCGCCCACATGCGGCCTTCCGGGTGCCACACGGTGCGGAAACGGTCCCACAGCCGGGCGTCGCGCCACACCGCCCAGTGTTCCACAAGGTCGCGGATCGTCCGCTTGTCGGCTTCGCTATCGGCCATTTTGCCCCGCCCGGCTTTGAATGTCGGCGGCAGTGTAGCCTGGATTGAGCGAAGCGAAAGTCAGTTGCGAGCGACGACTCAGATATCGCGGCCCTCGACCTTCTCGGTCAGCGTCTTAACGGCGTCGGGGATGTTTTCCAGGTGGGGATCGATGGCCAGCGCTTTGCGGTAGGCTTCGAGCGCATCCTTGTCGTCGCCGATGTCTTGGAGCATCATTCCGAGCCCGGCCAGCGCGCCGAATTGGCGCGGCTCGCGCGCCAGCACCTCAGCGATATCGGCAATAGCACGGGGATAGTCGTCCTTCAGGTAATAAACCGTGGCGCGCTGGTTCCAGGCTTCGACATAGCCGGGCCGGATGGCGATGATGGAGTTGAGGAGGCGGATAGCGAGATCGTAATCCTTTTCCTCGATCGCGTCCTTTACGCGGGTCATCAATAGATCGCAGGTGTCGCTGCCGGATTCGACCCAGGTCTCCCAGATGCGATTCTCGATGGCCTTGGCGCTGGTCGCGTCAGGCGCGATCTTCAACGCGCTGAACAGCGTATCGAGACTATAGGTTGGATCGCCATGCTCGGGGTGCGTCAAGTCGCTCGGCGGCGACAGCATATCTTGCGGGCTTTGGGCAAAGGCCGGCTGCACCGCTGGCGCCGCAAACATGGCGATGGCGACGAGGATCGGGAATTGCAGCTTCATGAGGATTGAGTCTATTCGCTCGCCGCGACGCGGCAAGCCGTAAAACTGCTCAATCAGGCGGGAGGAATGCGGCGGAAATGGGCAGGCGCGTTTCAGCCGGTTACCCTTGCCGTGCCTTGAAACGGCGATGCGTCTTGTTGATAACGTAGACGCGGCCCTTGCGGCGGACCAGACGATTGTCACGGTGACGGCCGCGCAAGGATTTCAATGAATTACGGACTTTCATGGGAGCTATTCCTCGAGGTTGGCCGTTGCTTAAAGTTGGCCCAGGCCCTTGTCAATCTTGCCGCCCGGCCGCCCCCGAATATGGGATTGAAATACAATGAATAAAGGCTCCGCTACGCTGCGGCTTATATCGGGCGTTGGCACGAAGGGGCCGGCCTGCTTCCTCGTCGAAGCCGGCGGCAAACGGTTCATGCTCGACCTCGGCGAGGGGCCGCCGCCGGGCCTTCGGCCGGATCTCGGCGGGATCGGCCGCGTCGACGCGCTGATTTTGAGCCACGGGCACCGAGACCATGTCGGCGGCCTGTCGCTGTTGCCCGAGCTCGGCAATCCGCCGGTCTATGCAACCGAGATTGTCTCGCGCGGTCTTCCTAAGACCATCACCGCGCGGCCGCTGCCGTTCGGCGGTACGGCCGACATACTCGGTATACCGGTCGCGACCGGCCGCGACGGCCACGCGCCGGGCGGCGTTTGGCTGCACTTCGGCATCGAGCGCGGCTTGCTCTACACCGGGGACTATTCGACGGAGTCCGTACTCTATGCGTACGATCCGCCGGAAAGACCAGTGGCGACCGCGCTGATGGATTGCTCCTATGCCGATTACCGAAAGCCGCTCGCGGAGTGCTGGCACGACCTTGCCCGTTTTGTAGAACGCGGTCCGCTTTTGTTGCCGGTACCCGCCAACGGCCGCGGTCCGGAGATTGCACTCGAACTGATGCGCCATGGCGTCGACGATATTTATGTCGACGACGCCATGCGGAAGGCGCTGCTGCAGTTGAGCGGCGGCGATGCCATCGCGTTACGGCCCGACGCCATCGATGACATCAGGCGGCTTGCCGAAATCGTCAAACCGATCGACGGTGCCCGCGGGGCCATGCTCGCCGCCTCCGCTGACGGCGCCTCGGGCGCGACTGCGCAGCTCATTCCGCAATTCGAAAAATTGCCCGAGGTAACGATCCTGTTCACCGGCTACGTCAATCCGACCACGCCCGCGGACCGGCTGACCAAAAGCGGCCGCGCGCAAACCATGCGCTGGAACGTACATCCATCATTGTCCGACACCGTTACGCTGGTTCGCGCGACGCAGGCGAAAACGGTGATCCCCGCCTTCTGCGACCGCAGCAAGCTTCCGGTGCTTGCCGCGGCGCTAGCGCCGGCGCGTGTTACAATGGATATGGCAGTACCGATCCAGAGCGCAAACTCATAACCGCCGTCGCCTGATGAGCTGGCATGTCGGTCCGCCGTTATGCAGGATACAT
Organism: uncultured Alphaproteobacteria bacterium; assembly: GCA_963731805.1. Classification (GTDB taxonomy): domain Bacteria; phylum Pseudomonadota; class Alphaproteobacteria; order Rhizobiales; family Xanthobacteraceae; genus BOG-931. The sequence continues at coordinate 187,065 of CAVSWY010000007.1, read as the reverse complement.
TTGCCCACGCAGCGGGGAACAGGGAGCGCCTTGGTGTCGATAACTCTTTTAATATGCCGCATATTCGCAACCGCGGCCGCTATCATGCTGTTTGCGATCTCGAACTTGACGGCTGTTCAGCGAGCTCACGGTCAAACGCTGCTGGGGAGTTGGACAATGAAGTCGCCGCTGCCGGCGGCGCGCGCGGAGGTCGCGGCGGTCGCGCTTGGCGGCAAGCTGCACACGCTCGGCGGGTCGTTGAACGGGCAAGCAGGTCCGTATCACGACGAGTACGATCCAGCGATCGACAAATGGCATCCGGACGCACCGCTGCCGGAACCCCGCGATCATCTCGCCGTCGCGGAGGCCAATGGAAAGATTTACGCATTTGGTGGTTTTGCGACGCCCGTCCACAAGAATGCGAGCAATGAAGCGTTCGAATACGATCCCGCTACGAACGCTTGGCGAGTTCTTCCGCCTATGAAAGTGCCGCGCGGATCGGCCGGTGCCGCAGTGGTGGATAGCAAAATCCATGTGATCGGCGGTCGCGGCCTCGACGGCGTTGTAGTGGCCACGCATGAGGTCTTCGATCCACGATCTGGCACCTGGACTGAAGCAGCGCCGTTACCGACAGCACGCGATCATATGGTCGTTATTGCGGTTGATGGAAAAATTCACGTTATCGGGGGACGCTTGAGGAGACCCATCGATCGCACCGGCGAGCATGACATTTACGATCCGGCTACCGACAAGTGGACTTCCGCTGCACCACTCCCGACGCCGCGCAGCGGTCTGGCGAGCGCGTACTATCACGGCTTTATCCTGGTGCTTGGCGGAGAACTGCCGCCTGCGTATACGTTTCCCGAGAATGAAGGTTATGATTCAAAAGCTGACTCTTGGACGGCGCTGGCACCAGTGCCGCACGGGCGACACGGTTTCGGCGGCGACACCATTGGCGACAACGCCTATTTCGTCGGTGGCTCACTTGCACCGGGCGATGGGGGCGCGACCGATCAGCTGCTGATGTTCCACTTGCCGTGAAGCCAGACCGCGATCTTAACAGGCTACGGTGCCGGCCCCCGGAAAGCGACCGTCAGACGACACCGCGAAATAAGGACCGCTAAGGTCCCGCAGGGAGAGCCCCATGATAAAGGCCAGGCGCTTCGGCCACGTCACCTTTGAGACATCCGACATCGAGCGCCAAATTGCCTATTTCACCGAAGTTGCCGGTTTGGTTTTGGCGGAGCGCGAGAACGGACGCGCTTACCTCGCGACCAAACTCGGCGACCTGGTAGTTCAGCTCGAAAGCGGCGAGCAAGCACGCTGTCGCCGATTGGCATTCCAGACAGCACCGGAGCTCGACTTCAACGACATCCGCAGCGGCATCGAAGCGGAAGGTCTGCGCTGTCAGTCACGCAACGATCCCGCCCCCGGCATATCGCAGATGCTTTCATTTGAGGATCCGAAGGGTACTGTCTGCGAGATCTTCACGGCCCAGACGCCGATCTGCAAACCGCAAGCTGTCGCTGGCATTGGACCGCTCAAGCTCGGCCATCTGGCCTTCGTCGTTCCAGAACCGAAGCAGTTTGCCGACTTCTATTGCCGGGTGCTCGGCTTCCGCGTATCGGACTGGATCGAAGATTGGTTTGTCTTCATGCGCTGCGGTCCGGATCATCACACCATCAACTTCGTGCGCGGCAAGCGCACGCAGATGCACCACGTTGCCTTTGAATTAAAGGACTGGCCGCAGATCCAGGCGGCGTGCGATTTCCTCGGCGGCAAGAAAATTCCGATTATCTGGGGTCCGGGCCGCCACGGCCCTGGTCACAATATTTATACATATCACCGCAATCCCGATGACCAGATCATCGAAATGTTCACCGAACTCGACAAAATGCTGGATGAGAATCTCGGTTATTTCGAGCCGCGGCCGTGGCATCGCGATCATCCGCAAGTGCCCAAGGTCTGGGGACCCTTGCCGACCGATATCTGGGGACCGCCGCCAACCGCCGAATACGTGCGCCAGCGCGAGTGAAGGCGGGCATGCTTACATCATTGGAACCTACGAGGAGCGTTTTCTAATGACTGACCAGCCGGCCGTCGATGCGAAGAAAAATCCGTGGGATTGGATGGGCGCGGAGGAAAGGCGCCTGCTCGGCGACGTCATAGCGCAGCCCGAAGAGCAAACGCGCTGGTGCAAGGCTATGGTGTTTGGCACCTTGCCGTACATGTGGCGCGACAAGGCGTCAGTCATTCGCGAGCTGGCCTACGACAAGATGGAGCTCGAACCAGGAAGCCGCGTCCTGTTGATCGGAGAATGCCTGCGCGTCTGCGGCTTTGTCGATGATATCCGCCAGCGAATCGGCCCTACGGGCGAAATCCACGAGATCGACATCACGCACGAAGCGCGCAGCGCCTATCTGGCGGGCAGGCGCGGACGCGGCGGGCAGCTTGCGACGTGGCAGTGGCAATACACCCAAGATCTGCCGAGTTGCAGCTTCGACACCGTCGCGGTGTTGCAGGCGACCCAGCATACGGACGATTGGCGAGAGACGGGGCAGGATCTGCTGCGGGTGCTTAAACCCGGCAAGCCGATCGTCGTGACCGAAATCACGCTGAGTCCGAAGTTAAAAATGAAGGCGGAATTGGACATTCACATCGAGGCGTGGATCGAGAAGATCTTTTCGCGCATAGGATGGTCGTTCGATCAAACGCCGTACTACAGCCTGACCGACCTGCTCGGTGCATTCCAAGGGCTCGTCGATAGGCCGCGAACATTCGAGTGGCGCGGCATTGAGCTGTTCTGGGCGCACAACAAGGCAGATTGATCCAGAATTGGCAGATGCGAATGCGCGGACTTCACGAAAAACGCGCTCCAATACGAGAACTAGCGCGCCTGCTGGCCGCGCAGCCGCGGATGGCCGAGGCCGAGCGGTTTGGCATCCATCAGCACGATGGCGAGACGCGCGGGCGCGGTGCTGCGGTTGACCCAGGCGTGATTGGTGCCGCGCTGGACCATGACGTCGCCGGCCCGCAGTGTGACGCTGCCTTCGTCCATGTCCATGTCGATTTCGCCCGACAGCATGACGATGTAATCGATCGTCTCGGTGCGATGCATTTCAGAGACGACGCCGGGGGCGAACTCCATGACGATGAAACGCGAGCCGTTTTCCGGCGGCGCGGTGCCGAGGATGCGCGCGCCCATGTCCTCGACGTCTTCGCCGATGGCAATGTCCGCAGGCATCTGATCGGTGCACCACATCAGCGTCGAGGCGACACCGTCCCGCGGCGTCTTGGTATTGCTCGCCGGGCCGTCGAGAATAACCTTGGCGCTATTGGTCTTTGCGCCGTGACCGGTGATGACACGGCGGATCGGTGTGCGGGCCATGATCGGATCGCGCTTTCTGCCTAAGCGGCGGTGACGCGTTCGCCATCGACGACGATGTCCGGCCGGCTCTGCAGCGGATCGGACGCTTCCCCCGGATTGCGGAGCATGGCGACAAGCTTGTTCCAGGCGCGCAGCGCAAAGCCGAGCGGGCGCGGCATGCTGTGCCGGCACACGGCGAACTTCCGTACCTCCTTAGTCACGTGCCAGTCGCTGACGCTGCCGGCGGGGAAGAATACCATGTCGCCCGGACCGAGCCGGCGGCGCTGGCCGTTTTCGTCGGTGACGAAAATCTCGCCGGAGATGATGTGAATGAACTCATCGACGCTGTAGCGCCATGTGAAGCGGCCCGGTGTGCACGACCAGGCCATGATCGAGGCGGTGCCGTCGGCGCTCGCCCCCAAACGCTTCGACCTCGCTTGCGGATTGCCTTCCGTGACCCAGTGCGCGGGAATGGGTGCGGGATGCAGTTCGACGTCGGCGGGAACGGCAAATACGACGGGGTGAGGCACGGCGGTCTCCGGGGTATTTTCGCGGGCCATTAAATCGCGACAGTGCCGAACAAAGCGTAAATTCCGAAGGTCTCAGCGGCGCTTACGGCAGCGAACTGCGGGGTGGCTGGTGCGCGCCGAGCGGCCAGTCGCGCCAGGTCCGGCGCTGCCGCACCCCCGGCAATGGCAGCGCAGCGGTCCGCCGCTCCGCCTTCCGCGCGCTGAGATAAGCACACCACTTTTCATAAGTGCCGAGGGCCGCCGCGCGCCAGGGACATTGCAGCCCGCTTTCGAGGGCGGATTTGGGGAATTCGGCGATAGGTTCGTTGCGCGGGTCGCGCAGCGCTCGAGCTTGGAAGGCCGTAGCCACGGCCGCCGCACCGTCGTCGAAATAGCCGAGCGGCAGCGGCGGATAATGCTCACGCTCGCCCGCGAGAAACCGCGCCACGTCGCGGCGGTACTCGCGCAACAGCGTGTCGGCTTCGTATTCCCGGATGACCCTGGAAGAACAAAAAGAAACTGCCGTCCTGCTTGGCGAAAGCGTCGACGCCGGCGGCATTCGAGCGGGTGAGAATCTTGTAGCCACATGCCGCCAGCGCGGCTTTCCGGCAGATCGTTGTAGCGGGAGCGCGGCACCCAGAGCGGCTGCGGAAAGTGCTCGGTCATCGGATGATCGGCAGCCAGCCGGCAATCAAACACGCCGACTGTGAATTCGAAGGAATAACGTTAATTGTTTGCCATGCAGGTGCGGGTTTCATTCAAATTTTATACGTTGTTGAAGCGAAAGATTCACATTGTTGGGCGATGCTGCAATCATGACTCTCGTCGAGATGGATCGACCGACGCGCGATGGCCGCGGCAAGGATAGCGCGCTGCGCGACTGGGTGCGTGCGCTCGAGGCCACCGCGCCGATTGCGGGGCAGCCGCGGCCGCTTTTGCTCGACGCCATCGAGGACATCGCGCAGATCGAAGGCGACGCTCCGGCGCTGATCTCGGAACACGGTACGCTGACCTATCGTGCGCTGGTCGAGCGCAGCCGGCGTTATGCGCGCTGGGCGCTCGGGCAAAACCTTGCCAAAGGGCAGACCATTTGCCTGATGATGCCGAACCGGCCGGACTATATGGCGGTCTGGCTCGGCATCACCGCGGTCGGCGGGGTCGTATCGCTGGTCAATACACAACTGCGCGGTCCGTCGCTGGCACATTGCATCGACATCGTCGCGCCGACACATGTGATTGTCGCCGCCGAGTGTGTCGAGCAGTTTCGCTCCGCGCAATTGTCCAGCCGGCCGAAAATCTGGTCTTACGGCGATGGCGATTATTTGCCGATCGATCGCGAACTGGAGCCGTTGTCGCCGGCGCCGCTCACCGAGTCAGAACGCCGCGCCACCTCGATCGCCGACCGCGCGCTGACGATCTACACCTCCGGCACTACCGGTCTGCCCAAGGCGGCCAATGTCAGTCACCGGCGGATCATGCAATGGAGCTTCTGGTTCGCCGGCCTGATGAATACCGGGCCGGACGACCGCATGTATGATTGCCTGCCGATGTATCACTCGGTCGGCGGCGTGGTGGCGACCGGCGCGCTGTTGGTTCGCGGCGGATCGGTCGTCATCCGCGAGAAATTTTCCGCAAGCCAATTCTGGGTCGACGTCGCCGATTGGGATTGCACGCTGTTTCAATATATCGGCGAGCTTTGCCGTTACCTCGTCAATGCACCGAAACATTTGCGCGAGCGCGAGCATCGCTTGCGGCTGGCTTGCGGCAACGGGCTGCGCGCCGACACCTGGGAGAAATTCCAGTCGCGCTTCGCCATTCCGAAAATCCTGGAATTTTACGCGGCGACCGAGGGTAACGTTTCGCTCTACAACGTCGAAGGCAAGATTGGCGCGATCGGCCGGGTGCCGCCGTTTCTTTCGCATCGCTTGCCACTGGCGCTGGTGAAGTTCGATGTTGTCTCCGGAGAGCCGGTGCGCGATGCGCAAGGGCGCGCCATCCGCCGCGCGACCAACGAAGTTGGCGAAGCGATCAGCCGGATCGGCCACGGCACTGCGGACGCCGGCGGGGAATTTGAAGGTTATACCAGCGCCCGCGACACCGAGCGGAAGATTCTGCGTGACGTCTTCGAAGCCGGGGACGCCTGGTATCGGACCGGCGACCTGATGCGCAGGGACGAGCACGGCTTCTACTACTTCGTCGATCGGATCGGCGACACTTTTCGCTGGAAGGGCGAGAATGTGGCGACGTCGGAAGTCGCGACCGCGCTCGTGGAGTTCCCCGGCATCAGCGAGGCAACGGTTTATGGTGTCGCGGTGCCCGGCACCGAAGGCGCCGCCGGCATGGCGGCGCTTGTCACCGATCACAGGCTGGAATTCGCCGAACTGCGCCGGCATCTGACCAAGCGGCTGCCGGGCTATGCCCGTCCGCTGTTCCTGCGGCTCACCGCCGGTATCGCCGCGACGTCCACGTTCAAACACAGCAAGAACGAGCTCGCCCGCGAAGGTTTTGATGTGGCCGTAGTCCGCGACGAAATCTATTTCGACGATCTCGAACGGCTGGCCTACGTGCCGCTCGATGCCGCGCTCTATCAGCGGATCAACGCCGGCAAAATTCGGCTCTAAGCCGGAATTTTGACGAGCCGACCTGCGGCATATTGGCCGCGGCCGCTCTTTCCATGGCACTACGCGAACGGCCGCAGCCGATCGGCGGAACAACGTCGCGATCAGAACAATTAAAGATCGAGCGACGCGATTACCAAATCGGTCGCAACCCCGAAATGTGGAACTTTCAGATACGGGAGAGAAAACATGAGGTCGAAACTATTGGGCGGCGTTGCGGCAGTCGCCCTCACTATATGCACGGTATTGGCAACGTCGGCGCCCGCCTCCGCGGCGCCGTGGGGTCGGCACCGCGGCTGGCATGGCGGCGGATGGGGATGGGGCGGCGCAGTCGCGGCCGGCGTGATCGGCGGCGCGGTCGCGGCCGCAACGTCGCCGCTCTGGGCGCCGGGCTATTACGACTATGATCCCGGTTACGCCTATGGGCCGGCCTATGCCATCGCGCCCGCGCCGGTGATCGGAGGGGGCGGTGGGGTTGCCTACTGTGAATCCCGATTCCGCTCGTACAATCCCGCCACTGGAATGTACCTGGGCTACGACGGACAGTACCACCCCTGTCCATAGGCCCGGACAGCATCCTGCGCTGTTCGCGGGCGCCACTGAATTTTTCTGAGACAGTGGCGCCCGGCGGACGCTTTCACCGCAAAAATCCGATCGACAGCCACGGCACCGCGGCGACGATGATGGTGCCGATCACGAGCGCCAGCATATAGCCCCAGATCGGCCGCATGCCGGCGGCTGGATCGACGCGGCCGATCGCGCAGGCGGCGTAATAGCCGACGCCGAACGGCGGCGCGAACAAACCGATGCCCATCGCCAGGATCACGACCATGGCGTAGTGCACCTCGTGGATGCCGACCTGCCGCGCGATTGGAAATAACAGCGGTCCGAACAACACGATCGCCGGAATGCCTTCGAGCACCGAGCCGAGCACGATGAAAGCGGCGATCGAGACGGCCATGAAAGTGACCGCACCGCCCGGCAGCCCGGCCATCGCCGCGGCGAGCGAGCGCGAGAATCCGGACTGCGTGAGCCCCCAAGCCATGCCGGTCGCGGTGCCGATGATCAGCAAGATCGAGCCCGACAGGCCGGCGGTATAGACCAGCATCGGCCGCAGCGCCGACCAGTCGAAGCGGCGATAAATCAAAAGCCCAGCGAGCGCCGCATAAGCGATGCCGATGGTCGAGACTTCGGTCGCGGTGGCGACACCTTCGACGACGGCGGCGCGAATAAGGAACGGCAACACCAGAGCGGGCAACGCAATGAGGAAGGCACGGCCGATCTGTCGCCGGTTGGCGCGTTCGACGTGACCGAGCTGTTCGTGGCGAAAACGGCGGCGAACGACGAAGCAGAGCAGGATTGCGCAGACGATGGCCGGCAGCACGCCGCCGGTGAACAGCGCCGCGATCGAAACGCCGGTCACCGAACCGATGGTGATGAGCACGAGGCTCGGCGGAATGGTCTCGGTCTGGGCGCCGGTCGCGGCCAATAGCGCCACCAGCTCGCCGCCCTTGGCGCCACGCTCCTTCATTTCCGGAAACAGCACCGGCGCGATCGCCGCCATATCCGCGGCTTTGGAGCCCGAGATACCCGAAACCAAATACATCCCCGCCACGAGCACATATTGCAGGCCGCCGCGCACGTGGCCCAATAGGCTCGCCAGGAAGGCGACCATGGCGCGCGCCATGCCCGTCATTTCAATGAGCAGGCCGAGGAAGATGAAGAGCGGCACGGCAAGCAAGATGAGATGGCTCATGCCCTCGTCCATGCGGCCGACCAGAATCACCACCGGCGTTTGCGTGGTCAGCGCCAGATAGCCGAAGATTGCCAAACCGAAAGCGAAGGCGATCGGCACGCCGGCGAATACGGTTGCCGCGACCACGCCGACGAAAAAGATCAGAAGGTTAAGGTTGCCGAGCCAGTGAAACAGCGGCTCGCCGAGCCAGAACAGCAAGACGCAAACGGCGACGGCGCCCAGCGCGACGACAAGATCGCGCGGCGACCCGCTTCTGGCGAGCCGCAACACAGCGAAGATCGCCATCAACAGGATGCCGGCAGGCAGCGCGGCGGTGCGCACGGCGTCGGTAAATTGCAGCGCCGGCGTGAGGATCGGCACCTGTTCCAGCGCATAATCGTAGGCGGGCCACGCAATGAGCAACAAGAATGCGAGCGCGGCGCCGGTCGCAAACGTATCCAGCAATGCCCGCGACGGCGCCGGCAGCATGCCAACGGCGGCTGTCATCCGCATATGCTCGTCGCGGCGAAAAGCGATGACCGCGCCGAGCATCGCCAGCCACAAGAACAGCATCGAGGCCAGCTCGTCCGACCACACCAGCGGCGCGTCGAACACGTAGCGCGCCACCACGCCGCTGAACAGGATCGCGATCTCGGCCGCGACTAGGGCTGCGGCGATGAGTTCGACTGCAGCACCGAGCCATGCGTCCACGAGGCCGGTTACGCCGCCGCGAGGCCCCGCCTCGCTTGAACCGACGAGCGACGGGGCCCGAAACTCCACCACGGCTTCACGCCAGTTTGCCGACCAACTTCTCGAGAATGGCCCAGGCCTCTTCGCCGTATTTGCCCTTCCACTCGGTGTAGAAGCCGGCCGAACGAAGCTTGTCGCGGAATGGCGCCGGATCGAGTGCATTGAAGACGAGGCCCTTGCCGGCAAGGTCCTGCTGCAGATTGGCGTTCAGCTTGGCGACATCATCGCGCTCTTTCACGCCGGCGGCGTTGACGTGCTTGGCGACGATGGTGCGCATGTCGGCCGGCAGCCGCTCCCAGGCGGCGCGGTTCGCCAGGAACCAGAACCCGTCCCACATGTGATTGGTCAGCGAGCAGTATTTCTGCACTTCATAAAGCTTAGCCGTGGAGATGATCGCCAGCGGATTCTCCTGGCCGTCGACGATCTTGGTCTGCAGCGCCGAATAGACTTCGTTGAAATTGATCGAGGCCGGCGCGGCGTCGAAGGCCTTGAACATTGAGGTCCACAGCGGCGACGGCGGTACCCGCAGCTTCATGCCGCGAAAGTCGTCCGGCGTCTTGATCGGCTTCGTCGATGTCGTGGTCTGGCGAAAGCCGTTGTCCCAAATCTTCTCCATGGCGACGAGCTGATTGGTCTTGGCGATCTGCGCGCGGACATAGGCGCCGAGATCGCCGTCCATCGCTTTCCACACCGTGTCGTAATTCGGAAATGCGAAGCCCATGCCGTTGATCGAGGCGGCCGGAACCAGCGTGGCGAGGATCAGGCCTGACAGCGTGAAAAATTCCACGCCGCCCGAGCGGATCTGAGAGAGCGTATCGGTATCGGAACCGAGTTGGCTCGATGGAAAAATCTGCAGGTCGAAAGCACCGTCGGTGTCCTGCTTGATGGCGGCCGCCATTTCGCGCGCCCGGATATTCATCGGGTGGGTGTCGGGCAGGTTGTTGGCGTATTTGTATGTGAATTTTGCCTGATCGGCACGGGCTACGAAGGGCGCACCGACGGCGCCGGTAAAGAGTGTGGTCGCACCCGCGGCAATGAGATGACGGCGAGACAGTTTCATAGTGACCCTCCCCTAACGGGCGCGCCACATGCTCGGTGTCGTCGCCCTCTTGATTACTTGGAGGATTCAATAGCCGTTATCTCGGCGCGAGGCTACGGCCGCGAATAGCGGCTATTCAGGCCGTTGCGCCGGCGTCGACAGTCAGCGTCGTCCCGGAGATGCTTTGCGCCTTATCGCTGAGCAGAAATGTGACGGCATCGTCGACGCCGGCGAGGCGGCGGAGCGCGCTGCGGCGGACAACTTGCTCGCGTTGCGCGCCGGCCAGGCCGTGGGTCATGTCGGTATCAAGGAACCCCGGCGCCACGGCGTTTACGGTGATGCCGAGGCGCCCGACTTCACGTGCGAGCGAGCGGGTGAAGCCAAGCATCGAGGCTTTGGTGGCGGCATAGACCGACAGCCCGCCATAGCCGGTAAACCCGATGATCGAGGCGACATCGACGATGCGGCCGCTGCGTTTCGACATCATGCCGCGCACCACGTATTTTGTGAGCACGATCGGAGACAGCGTATTGAGGCGGACGAGCTCTTCGATCTGCGAATTATGCATCAGCGACAGCGCGCCATCGAGCCCGAGCGCAGCGTTATTGACGAGGCCGGACAGCGGACCGAATTCATCGCGCAGGTTACGCACCAAGCCGGGAATCTCGTCGATCTTGCCGAGGTCGAAGGCGACGAAGTCGAGCGAGCCGGTTTTGCCGCGCTTGGTCTGCGCAATGGCCGCGGTCAATTCCTTGGTGGGCTTGCGCGCCACGGTGATGACGCGATAGCCGGCCGCAGTCAGCGCCCGCGCAATGCCGAGACCGAGGCCGCGGCTGCCGCCGGTGACCAGCACGGTGCGCAACACTTTGGCGGCCTTCTTAGCCATAGCGCCGCGCCAGCTTGCCGGTCGCCGCGACATCGAGCGCCGCGACAATGCTGATCGCCGCCGGCACCTTGTGGCGCGGCAGCGTGTCGCGGCACAGTTTCAAGATGTCGCCCTTGACCCGCTCAAGCTCGTTCATTGCCGCCTCGGCTGAGGATTTCAGCACCGCGTCTTTCAGGACTACGTCCGCGACGACGACCGAGCCGGTGATCGGGCTGCGCTTGCTGCGCACCAGCGACATACGCACCTGCGGATGCCGGTTGATCGCGGCCTCGACCTCTTCGGGATGCACTTTCAAGCCGCCGATATTGATGATGCCGCCGCGCCGGCCGGCAAAGAGGTAGCGATCGCCGCGCAGTTCCACCATGTCGCCGGTATCGACGAAGCCATCCTGGTCGGCGAGCGGTGCATCAGCGCCGAGATAACGCGACGCGGCGCGCGGCGAGCGGATGCGCAGCGAGCCGTCCAGCACCTTCATCTCGACGCCGTCGCGGCCGCGCTCGGCGAATTCCGAGGGAAATCCGGAGAGTCCGTCGCGAACCCCAAAAGCCACGCCGGCTTCGGTCGAGGCATAAGCGTGGCTGACGACAGCTTCTGGAAAGGCGGTGTGCAGGCTGTCGAGGATCGCCTGGTCGGCGATTTCGCCGGACAGCCGGACGTAGCGCGGCGAGATATTGCGGATTGCCGGTGACATCAACGCGCGCCGCCAATGCGTCGGCGTTCCCAACAGATGCGTGACGCCGTAGCGGCCGAGGCGCTCAAGATGATCGCCGATTGGCTCGCCGGCGCTCGACAATATCAGCGAGACGCCGCCAAGCACCGCCCGCAAAAAAATCTGCAGGCCGCCGTAGCGGCGGATGTCGTAGAACGTGCCCCACACGACAGGGCCTTCAACCGGTCTACCACGAAACGCAGCGGTCAGGCCGGCGAGCGTGTGCACTACCATTTTGGGTACGCCGGTAGTGCCCGACGTGAGCATGACCCATTCGGTTTGGCGCGTCGGCGCGGGAAGCCGTTCGCCCGCCGCGATCTCTGCAGCGCAGGCGACGCGGATCGGCAGATCGAACGCAGCGCTTGCTGTCGAGCTTTGATCGACAACCATCGCGTCAACGTCAGCGCCGGCGACGATCGCCGCATAGTGCTCGGGATCGGCATCGGGCGGCAAAATGGTGAGACGGCGCGCGATGCCGTCGAGCTCGATTAAGGCAAGCGCCGTCGTCAGCTGGCTGCCAGTGGCGAGGAGAACGGATTTGTCGGCTAAGTCTGCGAGCCGGTCGCCGAGGCTGGTGCCGCCGGTCAGATCGGTGATGCGGGCGCGCGCGTGACGATCGAAGAAGAACCGCTCGCTCGACCCGATGGTGTGGCGCAGCGATCGTGCCTCAGTGTGCGCCATTTTCGTAGACTTTCACGAACTCGCCGAAAGTCACGGGAAACAGCGCGTCTTCCGACGCCGTGAACGGGTCGATGCCAAGCTTGTCTTCGAGCCGCGCCACCAGCACGGCAAAGCCGAGCGAGTTGAGGCCCGAGTCCAGCAGCACGAGATCGTCGCGCAACGGCGCCAGAATCTTGCCGTGCTCGCGCGCGATCTCTTCCATCTGGCCCATTATGGTTAATTTTACCGACATTACATCGCGCCTACGCTTTGTTCATTTCGCGCCGATATATTCCAGCAACGATTACGATCAAGTTCACGAACGGGACGTGGTCAACGCGAATGGTTTCCGCTTTGCCGGCAATCCGCTGCCATCAGATCGACGAAGGCGATATTCCCGCCGCTGCCGAGCTGCTGCGACGCGGGTTTCCGAACCGCAATCGCCGGTTCTGGCAACACGCGCTCAGCGAGCTGGCGCGGCGTGAGGCACCGCCCGGTTTGCCGAAATATGGTTACCTCCTGGAATCCGGCGGCATGCCGGTCGGCGCCATCCTGATGATTTGCTCGGCGATGCGCGACGGCGACACGCTGGCGCCGCGCTGCAATCTGTCGAGCTGGTATGTCGAGCCGGCGTTTCGGGCCTATGCGCCGCTCCTGGTGTCACAGGCGCTGCGCCACAAGGAAGTCACCTACACCAACGTCTCGGCGGCGCCGCATACCTGGCCGATCATCGAAGCGCAGGGTTTTTCGCGCTACAGCGACGGCATCTTCGTCTGTCTGCCGGCCTTGCAGCGCGCGCCAGGCGGCGACAAGGTCACGGTGTTCGCCGCGGACGTCTCACCCCCGATTGCCGTCGATGTTTTTGAACGGAAGATCCTGCTGCAACATGCCGAACACGGCTGCATCAGCCTGTGGGTGGTGAGCGGCGGACGCGCTTTTCCCTTCGTGTTCCGGCCGCGCTTGGTCAAGGGCTTCATACCCTGCGCGCAACTGATCTATTGCCGCGACATGGCCGATTTCACGCGATTTGCCGGGCCGATCGGGCGTTATCTTATGCGGCGCGGCTGGGCCGTCGCCATCGTTGACGCCAACGGCCCGATTCCAGGGCTGATCGGACTATTCCGCCGCGGCAGCAAGCCGAAATATTTCAAGGGTCCGCAGCGCCCGCGGCTCGGCGACCTCGCTTATACCGAATACGCGATTATGGGCGTTTAGCTCGTCCCTACTCCACCCGTCCCGCTTACACCATCAGCGCTTGGCGCACCCGGGTCGGCCATTGCGCCAGCTCGACGCCGTGAGTGGCGAACAAGGCCAACGCCAGACGGTCGATGCCGAAAGCGACGCAGCCGGTATGCGCGGTCGCGCCGGAAGCGGTGCGCAAATTCCACGTCGTGCCGAAATGGTCGCGGTGATAGTTGAAGCTCATGCAGGCGGTCGGTTGTTCCTCCGAATGCACCGGAATGAGCAATTCGAATTTCAATTCCTGCTCGACCTGGCTCATCGCCATCATCTTGCCGCCGCGGCCGAAGAACGGATCGCTGGCCTGCTCGATGCGATAGGGTAGCCCCAATTGGCCGGCAAAACCCTCCGCGCGCTTCATCCAGAGCGAGCGGAATTCCTGGATCTCCTCAGGACTGCCCATATAGACATATTCGCGCATGCGGAACGACTGTAGCCGGTCGAGCATTTTCGAGGGCTCGCGGCGGAAGCAGTCGCAGACCACGTCGAAAACAAGTCCGCCCGCGGGCACACTGCCGCGGCTCGCGACCAGCGGATAGACCGGATAGCAAGCGGCCGGGCTCAAGACCAGATCGGCGGCCGCCAATGCGTCGGTCCAATCCTCGCCGGCCTCGTAGCGCTCGACGCTCGAGCGAATATGCGATTCATCGCCGGCAACGCAGCTCACACAGCCGAGAAAATGCGGAAAGCTTTTGAGGTAGCCGGATTTTTCCAATTGTCGGCGGCTCATCACCGGCGGGAAGCGTAAGACTTCCGTGTCGGGCTCGCGGTAGCGCGAAATCAGCGCACCAAGTCCATCGACGACTTGCTCGAACAAGGCCGTGCGCGCGTAAACGCCGTCGATGCCGCTCGGCAGCAACAGCGCCTCGGCGATAGAGTCCAGCGAATGCCTCGGCCTCGTCGGTTGCTTGAATGCAACGTTCATTTCGTTTGCGCCTCTTTATTATCTGGCTTTGGACCGGCGAAAAGCTCAGTCGCCGATCGAATCCGGTGTGCAGCTCAAGAGCGAAGCCGCACCGATATTGGCGAGGATGCGGTCGTTGCTGATCATGATCGGCGAGGAGAGGATATCCCGCAGATGCCGTCCGGATGCTGAACTCGCCGTCGTTGCGATAGCCCGGCAGACCGCAGGTCTGCATCGCGCTCATGACGGTGGCGACGGCAAGCTCGGAGGCGTTGACCTTGAGCAGGTTCATGCCGGTTTGGAAATCGATGGTTTCGAGCGACGCCGGATCGGCAGTGGCCGTTTCGAAGCGCTGCCGGGCGCTGGCGATCAAGCCGCGCAGCGTTCGCAGCGACGCGTTGGCGCGCGTCAAATGGGCGGCGGCCGGCGGCACGGACGAAAGCGCGAGCGCGCTCGACCGCGGCGGTGGCGATGCCGGTCCAGGCCGCGCTCCAAAACAGATGCGCGACCGGCATCATGGTCTGGGCGTGAATTTTGTCGTAGCTCACCGGCACGATCTGCTCGCTCGAACCGGACGCGACAAGCCTAAAGCCTTCGCTGCAGGTGCCGCGCATGCCGAATGCGTCCCAGCCGACCAAGGGCTCGAGCGTGTAGTCCTGTTTGAGGAAGGTAACCAAAACCTGATCGGAGCTGGCGCTGTCGGCGGCGCGCCGCGCGGTGGTGACGATGGCGTCGGCCGCGTTGCCGTAGGAGATTACGGTGGCCTGCCGCTCCAGACCGATGCGCGAGCCGTCACGGGTGATGGGCGCCGCACTGTTGCGCACGTCGCCGCCGTTCTGCCCTTCGGTCGTCGACGACGCGAACAGCAATTGTTCGCTGTTTAGCCGGCGCAACAAGAGCTGATACCACGGACTACTGCGGCCATGACGCACCAGGCAAGCGACCTTGGTCTGGTGCATCGCATAGATCATCGCGGACGACGCGCAGACGCGGCCGAGCACGTAGCAGATGTCGATGATTTCGGCGACGCTCGCGCCTTCGCCGCCGAGCTCGCGCGGCACGGCGATGCCAAGGAGGCGCTCGGCGCGCGCGGCGGCTATCGCTTCATTGGGAAAACGCGAGTCGCGGTCGACGGCCGCGGCATGGTCGGCGGCAACCGCGGCGACTTTCTTGGCACGCGCTACCAGATCGGCGGCGTCGGCGGCGTCGGCGACACGTAGATTGCCCGCTGCGGCGATGATGCCGCGCGCGGCACTGCGTGCCGTTTTGACGTCTTGATCAACTCCTAGAACCGTTGCGGTTCGCACGTTCATAAATGAGCTCGCGTTGGAAGTGCCGCCTGTCGCATTCGACGCGATATCGTTGCACGACAGCTAGCGCAAAACTCACAAATCATCGCGGCTTTTATCGGGAATTAGCGCGCTTCTTTATCGTAAAGGTTACTAATCGAAAACCGGCGTCGTGCTAACCATTCGGCGAGCGCGCCATGCGATGATGGTTTCGCAAATCCGCGAATTTTCGCGTTTCGATTTGGGAAAAATTCACCGTGCTGGATCGCATGAATCCGTCGACAGCCGACCGCATCGCCGAACTGGTGCGGCAAATCCTCGCCAAGCGCGGGCTCGACCGCGCGGTAGATCACGACGCAAATTTGAATGATGCCGGTCTGTCGTCGCTCGACACCGTCAACCTCATGCTCGCGGTCGAGGCCGAATTCGCGGTGAAAATTCCGGACCGCGACATGACCCCGGCGAATTTTCGCAGCATTGACGGGATCGACGCGCTGGTCGATCGCTTATTGAAATCCGGCGTGGACGCACCGGCCTCGTAATTCGGCGCTTGCCAAGGTCATAAGAAAGAGCCGGAATTGGGCTGAGCTCCCAATCCCGGGCTTGCAACGCAAGACTAACTAACTGTCGCCTGATTTACTGGCGGCCTTGATAGCCGTTCTGATTTTTCATGACCTTTTGCGTATTCGAGGCCGAGCCGGTCTTCGGGCCGCCCACCTGATGCGTGCCGGGGCCGCCGCTCGCCGCGGCGTTACCTTGGGTCGAGCCGCTCATTTGCGCCATCGCGAAGGACGACGCGCCGGCCAACAACGCCGCCGCCACCGCCATTTTGATCGTGGTTTTCATCCCTGTTCTCCTTCTTGTCACGCGCCCATATGCGGGAACTTTCACCCGCAGGCGCAACATACCGGACGCGTTCGCGGTGGCAGCGTTCCGGGCAAATAAACGACAGATCGGTGCGGAACCTTTTTGCAGCCACAGCTGATTGCTGGGCGTGTTTTGGCGCAGTATTGTTCCGCCGCTCATCTTTTAAGCCGCAAGCTGAAATCGAGCCATGTCCAAGACAGTGTATTACGCGAGCGTCGGTCCGCTGCTGACGCTTTACGACATCGACGTCGACGGCGGCGCTTTGATAAAGCGCGGCGCGATCACGCTGCCGGCCAATATTCAATATGCCTGGCCGCATCCGTCGGGGCGCTTTTTGTATGTAGTGTCGAGCAGTGGCGGTCCGGGCATTGCCGGCGACAAGCACTATGCCAGTGCGCTTGCGATCGATCCGGCGACCGGAGCGCTGCGGCCGCATGGCGATACGGCAGCGCTGCCGTCCCGCCCGATCCATGCGTGCGTCGACGCGAGCGGCCGGTATTTGCTCAGCGCCTACAACACACCGAGCGGCGTGACCGTTCATCGCCTCGATGCCGACGGCACCATCGGCGCGCCGGTCGCGCAGCCCGGCAATCTCGACACCGGCGTTTATGCGCATCAAATCCGCGTCGCGCCCGATAACCGCAACGCGATTTTGGTCACGCGCGGCAATAACGCCGGCGAGGGCAAGCCCGAAGATCCCGGCGCGATCAAGACATTCCGCTTCAACGACGGTGTGCTCTCCAATCTGGCCTCCATCGCTCCCGGCAACGGGCTCGGTTTCGGGCCGCGGCATCTCGATTTTCATCCGAGCAGGCCATGGGCATTTGTTTCGGTCGAGCGGCAGAACAAGCTCCTCGTTTACGCCCTCGACGACGACACCGGACTTTCTCGCGCGCCGCTCTTCATCAAGGAGACGTTGTCCGATCCCAAATCAGCCGTGCCGCAAGGTACCGGGGCGATCCACGTTCATCCCAACGGCAAGTTCGTCTATCTCACCAACCGCACCTTTCCGGCATCGGGTCCCGGCGCGCGGAAAGTCGCGCCCGGCGGCGAGAACAGCGTCGCCGCTTTCGCCATCGACCAGACGACCGGCGAGCCGACGCTCCTGCAAAACCTTGACGGCCGCGGCCTACAATTGCGCACCTTCGGCATCGATCCGGCGGGGCGTCTCTTGGTCGTCGCCAGCATCATGGCGGCCGAGGACGGCACGCTGCCGGCCGGCATCACGGTCATGCGCATCGGCGGCGACGGCAGGCTTTCTTTCGCGCGCAAATACGATGTCGATGTCGGCAACGCGCAGCAATTTTGGAGCGGCATGGTCACGCTGAGATAACCGGCAGCAGTATCAATGATGTGCCTTCTTGTTCCGCTCGGCTGATTTCCCATTTTGATGGCAACGAAATTCCTTCCAGCTAGGGTCATAACGCCATGTCCATCCGGCCCGTGAAAAAGATCGTCACCTCGAAGCCGACCATCGAAGGCGCCGGCGTCAAGCTCAACCGTGCTTTCGGCTTCGGCAACACATCCGAATTCGATCCGTTCCTCCTCCTCGACGATTTCCGCAACGACCGGCCCGACGACTATCGCGCGGGCTTTCCGTGGCATCCGCATCGCGGCATCGAGACCATCACTTATGTGCTGGCGGGGACCGTGGAGCACGGCGACAGCCTCGGCAACCGCGGCAATCTCGAAGCCGGCGACGTGCAATGGATGACGGCCGGCCGCGGCATTCTGCATCAGGAAATGCCGCAGGGCGACGCCAAAGGCCGCATGCACGGTTTTCAGCTCTGGGCCAATCTGCCGTCGGCGCTGAAAATGACGGCGCCGCGCTATCAGGACGTCAAGGCCGCCCAGATTCCCGAGATCGTCGACGACGACGGCACCCGCGTGCGCGTCGTGTGCGGCGACTTTTGGGGCCGCCGCGGCCCGATCGAAGGCGTCGCCGCGGATCCGCGCTATCTTGATGTCTCCGTGCCGCCGGGCAAACGGAAAGTCCTGCCGGTGGAAGTCGAGCGGCATGCTTTTGCCTATGTGTTCGAAGGCTCTGGCGATTTCCGGGGCTCCTCGGCCCCATTCGGCGTCTTGACCGAGAAGACCGACGGCGCCAACGAAATCCTTGTGCGCGAGCGGACCGGCAACCGGTCGCTGGTGCTGTTCGACCGCGGCGACGAGGTCACGGTGCAGGCCGGCGAGCGAGGCATCCGCTTTCTCCTCGTCTCCGGCAAACCGATCGAGGAGCCGGTCGCCTGGCACGGCCCGATCGTGATGAACACACAGGCCGAGCTGCAGCAGGCATTCGCCGAGTTGCGCGGCGGCACGTTCATCAGATAATTCTCAGACGTGGCGCCTATTCTTACGTCATGCCCGCGCTTGTCGCGGGCATCCACGTCTTTGGGCGGATTCGGCACAAAGTCGTGGATGGCCGGGACAAGCCCGGCCATGACGTGGTGGAACGAGTTGTCGCGGCAGGGCCTGACGCGGCCGCTTATAAATCTGCTATCCTTCCCCGGCCGATAAAGGCGTGCGGCGCCGCAAGCCGACACGCCAGCAATCAAAACAATTGCGCCACCAGGGAGGGAAGCCATGAAAAAGCTCTTTGCCGTTTTCGTGACCGTCGCCGTGGCCATTTTGTGCAACGGCTTGTTCAATAGCGCACGTGCTGACGATTATCCGACGCGGCCGATCACTTTGGTCGCCGTGTTCGGGCCCGGCAGCGCCAGCGACACTATCTGCCGCATCATCGCCGATCCGCTGAGCAAGGCGCTCGGCCAGCCGGTGGTGGTCGAGGATCGTCCCGGCGCCGACGGCGCGGTCGCCGCGCAATATGTGCATCACCAGCCGGCCGACGGCTACACGCTGTTGATGGGCACCAATTCGCCGCTGTCCGCCGATCCGTTCCTGCATAAAGTCGACTACGACGTGATGAAGGATTTTACGCCGGTCACCCGCGTCGGCAGCTTTACGCTGATGCTCGTGATCAACAAGACGCTGCCGATCCATTCGGTCAAGGACCTGGTCGACTATGCCAAGGCACATCCCGGTCAGCTGTCCTTCGCCAGCGGCAATACCGCCGGCATCGTCGGCGGCGATACGCTCGCCAACCGGGCCGGGATCAAATTGGTCCACGTGCCTTATACCTCTACGCCGCCGGCGCTCGAAGACATCATCGCCGGCCGCGTTTCGATGATGTTCGCCGACTTCACTACGGCGATGCCGCATGTCGCGGCCGGCACGCTGCGCGCGCTCGCGGTGTCGCGGATCAAGCGCTCGTCGCTGTTCCCGGACCTGCCGACGATGGATGAGTCCGGTTTCAAGGGCTTCAATCTCGACGCCTGGGCCGGCCTCGTCGCGCCGTCCGGCACGCCGCAAAGCGTGATCGACAAGCTCAATCCCGTTCTGCGCAAAATCATCGACAGCCCCGACGTGCAGAAGAAGTTCAAGAACGTCGGCTTCGAAGGCTTTTCCTCGACGCCGCAGGAGCTCGGCGACTACATGAAGTCGCAGCTCGGCGAGTGGCAGAAGATGGTCAAGGACGCCGACATCCAGGCGGACTGAGCATCTCGTTAATTACGCGACCGCGCGCTGTTCTTCGGGCCGGCGCGCGGTTGCGGCGGTGTCCTGCCGGGCGCGATGCTGGGCGTGGACGTGGGTGAATTCGGCGCCCAAGAGCACGATTTGCGACGAGTAGTAGAACCAGATCAGCAGGACCACGATCGAGGCCGCCGCGCCGTAAGTGGAATCGAGCGCCTGGCGGCCGATATAAAGTCCGATCATAAATTTGCCGATCTCGAACAGCGCCGCGGTGACGACAGCGCCCGGCCAGACGTCGCGCCATTCCACCGGCGTGTCCGGCAGCCATTTGAACATCATCGCGAACAAAATTGCATCGCGGCCAGCGAAATGAGCGAGCCAATGATTTGGAGTGTGGTTGCCGGCGCCTGCGGACCGAGATACCTGCCGGCAGCCGACAGCGCCGCGGTGAAGAGAAGCGACATCAAGAGCAGAAAACCGAGCGCGATGACGGCAGCCGCCGAGGCCAGATAAGTGCGAATGAATTGCCACGCCCCGCTGATCTTCTTGGCGTCCACCTCCCACACGGTGTTGAACGCATCCTTGAGCGCAACGACGACGCCGAGCGCGCTGAACAAGAGAATGACGGCGCCGATGGCGGTCGCCAGCAAGCCCTGTTGCGGATGGCGCGCGCCGGCCAGGATGGCGTCGACCGCCTGCGCCGCGGCATCGCCCAAAAGTCCGCGCAGCTGCAGCTCCACTTCGCCGCGCGCCGCCTCCTCCCCGAACACCAGTCCGGCAATGGCGATGGCGATGACGATCACCGGCCCGAGCGAAAACACCGAATAATAAGCCAGCGCCGCGCCTTGCCGTGAATTCTTGTCCACCCAGGCCGCCAAGGCCTCGTGGATCAGCGACCACCATTCTTTGAGGTCATGCTTCACAGCGCTGGCTCAACGTGAGCCGAGCACGGGCGGTTCCGCTTCCCCTTCCCGCCCCCCGATAGCTCAGGCAAGCAATCGCAATGTCCGCTAATGGACTTTTTGAAAAAGTCAGAGTATCGGCTCAGTCGAATTTTTTAAGCGTCGTGGGTGCGGTTTTGAGATGCGGACGCGGGGGGCCTCATCATCCACCTCAAAATCAGCGGAGCGAGTTCTAAATCGATCTGCGCCGGTAACTAGCGTCAATCGAAGATATCGTTCGTATTTTGATAGTTTTGCAACGACTTTAGACTTGCGACTTTTTCAAAATGAGACCCAAACGGACATCAAGCCTCCACCGAACTCCGTCCACTCAATGAACTCATCGCCCCTGCCTGCCACCCTGCGCTGCCGGCGCGCCGCCACGCGCCTTCTCACGAAGCCAGTGGAATTTCAGCGTCTTTGCCGCCGCCTCGCTCGACATCGCTTGATAGGATGCGCGCGTCTGTTCCAACTGCTCGATCGTCGTCGGATTGACCCGGGTCGCGAGCAGGATCGCCCGTACCGTCGGCCAGGACAGCGTGATGGCCTTCAACACCACGAGGAGACGCTCGTAGCTTTCTTCCAGCAACATGCGCTCGATCTCGCCAGCCGACAGCCGGCTGAGACTCGAAAGGGCGACGACAAGCTCCTCGAATTATCCTTGCTGGGTGAAGTACAGCACATTCGCTTCAGCCACTCCGCCGCTTTCCTGGAGCTCCGCGATGCGCGCCCTTGCGTTGGCATAGGCTCGGGACGAGTAGAGCGTCTTGTCCAAGAGCTTGCGTTTTGCCAGCGCAATGGCGGCCAACAGCTCGGGGCAGTTCTTGCCTGCCGTCCGCTCCATTGCCGCGCGAACCGCCGCTGACGCCCGCTCAAACAGCATCACGACTTGCTGTCGTGAAATATCACGCCTGTTCCACAGCACCGACGCCAGTCTGGTATCGTCTTTGGCGCGATCGATGATCAGCGCATAGCTGCCTTCAGAAAGGACCGCCCCGGTATTGCTGGCGAGGCTGAGAACGACCTGGCTGTCACCGCGGTTGATCAAGGCATCAGACAAGCGAACGCCGACGTGTTCTCGCGACGAAATCGCCTGCAAATGCTCCTGTTCCTCTGTCTCGGCCCGTTCCAACAAAAAGTCGTCGGACGCGCGAACGCCGCCATTCGATGTGCGTTTTTGGGGCAAGACAAGAACGGACATCGGCAAAAGGCCGGCTGCCAACCTCGATTTATGAGTGCGCGCCCGAGCGCTTCCCCTCGCGCCAGCGGGAGACCGAGGCGCGATGACCAATTACCGCGCCGCGCCGCGCAACGGCGCCGGCTGCTCGTCGAGCATCGTCTGGATCGCGGCGCGCGTCGTTTCGCGGTCAAGGCCGTGCCGCGCTACGAGGTCCTCGCAATCGGCGAGGATTAAGTCGGCGTCCTGCATCATCTTCAGCCGCTTGAAGCTGTCTTCGTAGTACAGGCCCATGCTCAGGCCGACCACTTCGTACAGATTCAAAATCTGAAACGGAAAGTCGCGCTCATGCGCGCAGAGCTCGCGGTGGTCGGAGTGGTAGAGCGCGACCAGCGCGTCGATGCCGGCTGCCTCCGCGGCTTTGAGCTCGGCCTCCTGCAGCACGCGGCGATGGGCCGGCAGCGGTTTTAGGTCGTTGGCTTGCAGGCCGACCGCCGGCTGAGCCAGATCGACGAGCTCGACGCCCGGCACGGCGCGCAAAATGTCCTCGGCCGCGGCGACCACGCCACGGACGCCGGGGTGCTTGTGCAGCGCGATGCGCATCGGCACCGGCTGGCGCAGCAGCGGCCGCAGCCGGTCGAGATGCTTGTGCACGAACAGCGTGAACGGCGTCATGTCGAACGGCTTGCCGCCGCGTGTCTTCTCTGCCGCCGGCAGCGTCATTTCGGTGAACTGGACGTGACAGGACGGGCACCAGGAGATCACCTGCCCGGTCTTGCTCTGCGACAGCTTGTCGAGCGCGCTCTCGGCGACACGGCCGAAGGTCGCGAGATCGCCGGCGCGCAATTGCTGAATGCCGCAGCAATGGGTTGGTCCGCCCATCACCTCGTAGCTGATGCCGAGCGCGTCCATGACGTCGAGGGCCAACAGCGCGATATGCGGCGTCTTGAGCACGTTGCAGCCGGTGTAGAAAACGAAGTCGGCTTTCGCGCCGGACGCACCGGCCGGTTTGGCGCCCTGCTTGGCCCCCTGCCCCAGCCGCGCCAACAGCGCCTCGTCGAGCTGGATTTTCGAGATGGCGTTGACGTCGCGCGCGACATGGCGGAAGCCGTCGATGCCCTTCTTCCGCAGCGCCGCCGCGTCGTTCGCGGCGCGGGCCATCGCTGCCCGCGCCATGCCGAGTAGAAAGCGCGGATTGACGCCGTAGTCGCAGGCCTCGATGCAATCGCCGGAGCGAATGCAGCCGCTCGCCCATTTGCGCGCGGCCTCGTTGCCTTCACCGTTCCGCAGGACATCGATGACGCCTTCGATGACGCCCACCGGATTGGCGCGCTCCTCGGCAGTCAGACCGGCGGCCTCGGTTGTGGGACAGGCCGCGACGCATTTGCCGCAACGGGTGCAGGCGTCGATCATGGTGTCGACGCGGCTTTGCAGAGCGGACTCGAAGGTCTCGGGCATGATCGAAGACTACTCCCGGCCGGGGGCCGATTGAAGGGCCCGGCAGGCCGTTGTAAGACCAAACCCCTGCCGATGCCCGGCCGTCTCTCGCGGAGCTGCGCCGGGCATGTCTATGAATACCGCTTATGAAGCTGCCATTGCAGCGCTGCGGATCGATGGACCCGCGCCGCGTCAGGAAATGTGAGGATTGCGATGGGTGAATACGCGATCGGCCAGCCCGTTCCCCGCTTTGAGGATCCGCGGCTGGTCAAGGGCCAGGGCCGCTATATCGCCGACATGACGTTTCCCGGCATGGCGTTCGGCTATGTGTTGCGCTCGCCGCACGCGCATGCTCGCATCCGCTCCATCGACACCGCGAAGGCGAAAGCCGCGCCCGGGGTGCTCGGGGTGTTCACCGGCGCCGACTACAAGTCCGCCGGCTTCGGCGACCTGCCGGTGCCCGGCGGCTTGAAGCGCCGCAACGACGTTCCCGGCTACCGACCACGCTATCCGGCGCTGGTCGAAGACAAAGTGCGGATGATCGGCGACTACGTCGCCTTCGTCGTCGCCGAGACCTATTACCAGGCGGTCGACGCCTCGGAGCTGATCGAGGTCGATTACGAGCCGCTGCCGGCCGTGGTCTCGACCGGCGATGCGCTCAATCCCGGCGTGCCGCTGGTGTGGGAGGATTGCCCGAACAATATCGGCTTCGTCCAGGTCGAAGGAAACAAGGAAGCGACCGACGCGGCGTTCGCGCGCGCGGCGCATGTGGTCAAGCAAAAATTCGTCATCAACCGCGTCACCGCCGCGACCATGGAGCCGCGCGGCTGCATCGGCCTCTACGAGCCGGCCGACGGCCGCTACACCATCTATACCACGCTGCAGCGGACCAATGTGTTCCAGACCGAGCTGTCGCAATTCGTCCTGAAAGTGCCGGACAACAAGATCCGCGTGGTGTGCGGCGACATCGGCGGCAGCTTTGGCATGAAGTCCGCCGTCTATAACGAAGTCGCTTTGGTGCTGCTCGGCGCCAAACTGATCGGCCGGCCGGTGAAATGGGTGGCCACCCGCTCGGAATTGTTCCTGTGCGACGCGCAGGCGCGCGACAACGTCACCGAGGCCGAGATGGCGCTCGACAAGGACGGCATGTTTCTGGGCTTCCGCGCCAAGATCATCGCCGCGATCGGCGCCTATCTGCAGGTCGGCATGCCGGCCTTTACCGGCAATCTCGGCACCATGGCCGGCGTCTATAAAACGCCCGCGTCGCATATCGACGTCACCGCGGTGTACACCCACACCCAGCCGGTGCGGCCCTATCGCGGCAACGGCCGCCCCGAGGCCGGCTATGTCATCGAGCGCATGGTCGATCTCGCCGCCGACCAGCTCGGCATCGATCCGGCCGAGATCCGCCAGCGCAACAGCATTCCGCCGAGCGCCATGCCGTTCAAGACCAGCGTGACGTTCACCTACGACTGCGGCGAGTTCGAAAAGAATCTGGAGATGGCGCTTGCCGCCGCCAACAAGAAGGGTTTCGAGGCGCGGCGCGCCAAGGCGAAGAAGAACGGCAAGCTGCGCGGCTTCGGTTTCTCCAACACCATCGAGCGCTCGGCCGCGGCGGGGCTCGAAGGCGCCGAGATCAGATTCGACCGCACCGGCTCGGTGTCGATCTTTTCCGGCAGCATCAATCAGGGCCAGGGCCACGAGACCGCGTTCAAACAAGTCGTCTGCGACCGGCTCGGGCTCGATCCCAAGGAAGTGACCTATATTCAGGGCGACACCGACCAGGTGTTCTTCGCCGAAGGCACCGGCGGCTCGCGCTCGGCGGCCATGTCGGGATCGGCCTTCACGCTCGCCGCCGAGAAGGTCGAGGCCAAGGGCAAGGCGATCGCCGCTAAAATGCTCAAGCTCGACGTCGCCGACGTCAATTTCCATGAGGGGCTGTTCTCAAGCAAAAAAACCAATCAGACGATGACGATCAAGGAGGTCGCCAAGGCGTCGCTCGATCCCAAGAATTTGCCGGACGGCATGGAGCCCGGCCTGATCGAAAAAGCCATCTATTCCGGCAAAGTCGCGGCCTATCCGAACGGCGTTCACGTCTGCGAGCTTGAGATCGACGAAGAAACCGGCACCGTCGAGATCGTGAACTATAACGTGGTCGACGACGTCGGCACAGTGATCAATCCGCTGTTGCTGCACGGCCAGATCGACGGCGGCATTGCCCAGGGTGTCGGCCAGATTTTGATGGAAGACATCAAGTTCGACGCCGAAGGCCAGTTGCTCACCGGCTCGTTCATGGACTACGCCATGCCGCGCGCCACCGATCTCACCGCGTTCCACGTCGACTCAAATCCGGTGCCGACCAAGGTCAATCCGCTCGGCGTCAAAGGCGCCGGCGAAGCCGGCTGCGTCGGCGCCATGCCGGCGGTGGCCAACGCCTTGGTCGACGCGCTCTCGCCGCTCGGCATCAAGCACGTCGCCATGCCGGCAACGCCGGAAGTGTTGTGGCGGGCCATTCATGACGCGCGCGGCAGTTAAGTCATTCCCGCTCGTCTCCGCGGAAGCGGGGACCCAGTCAGTGCCGGTGTCATTACGCGCTCCCGCTGGATTCCCGCTTTCGCGGGAATGAGCGGGGACTCCTGCGCGCGTAGTTCCCGGCGCGCGCTGTTTGCCACGCTTTGTCTTGTAGCTTACACGCAGGGCTAGTTATTCGCGTCAGCGGTTAGCTGCGACAGGAGATAGAGCGATGGAATACACCGTGGACAAGAAGACCGTTGAGTCACTTGGGACCAAGCTCGATCAACTGCAGAAGAGCCTGAACGATAACGAGTAGGTTCTTCTCGCTTCGGTGTTGAAGGGCTCGGCGGCCCATGGCGTGGGCAAGCCGCCGTCCGAGCTGATCAAGGCTATTTCCAGAAAATTCCAATTGGGCGAGGATCTTGTCACCATCTGACTTGATCGCGACGCGGGGCGCCGGACGTAGAAACTCAAGCCGGGCGCGGCAACGCCCGTGGCTTCACGCCGCCAGCGAATTGTCGATGCGTCCCATGGCGCTGCGCAGAGCGGCAAGACAGTCGGCGTCGATCGCCGTGCCGACCATCTCCGCCATCAGCGCCAGGGCTTTGGTGACCGGCATGGCGGGGCGGTAGGGCCGATCGGCGGTCAAGGCATCGAAAATATCGGCCGTCGTAATAATCCGGGTTTCCCGGACAATCCGATCGCCGGAAAGCCCGCGCGGATATCCCTTGCCGTCAAGCCGCTCGTGATGCGCGCCGGCAATGGCGGCAAGATCACCAAACGCGGTGATACGCGACAGTATCATTTCGCTATAGGCGGCATGCATCTGCATCGCCGCCCATTCGTCCGCGTCGAGCTTGCCCGGCTTGTCGAGAATGGAGTTGCTAACGCCGAGCTTGCCGATGTCATGCAGCAAAGCCGCGCGCTTGAGCCAGCGCCGCCGTTCGTTCGACAAGCCCATTTGCTCGGCGATCAGATCGGTGAACAGCGTGACGCGTTCGCTGTGCCCGCTGGTGTATGGACTTTTCGAGTCGATGACTTGCGCGAAGGCGGCGGCAATATCGTCGAGATAGTCTTCGTCGACCGCGATGCGCTCTTGCGCCGGCTCCAAGGCGTAGAGCGCCGCCTGTAATTTGTCCGAGCGCAAAGTCTCCCAGAATTCCGCACGGCCGGCGACCCGCTCAAAGGCCTCGACCAGTTGCGGATCGAACCAGGTTCCTGATCGATGCCACACTTCCTTGCGCGCGGCCTCGATGCCGGCGCCAACCTGGAACACGTCGACGACCTGCGACAACAAAGCGATCCGCGAATACACCGAAATGTCATGAGCGGCCGCGCCGGTTGGAAGACCGCTGCCGTCCCAATGCTCATCCAGATTCTGGATGCCTTGCGCGACGGCTTCGGAAAACCGCATTTTTCTTGCGATCTCGGCACCGCGGTGACAGCGCGTCTCGACCAGCTCTTTGGGAGCCGTCCCGGCGGTCTGGAACGCGGCGATCAGCGCCCAGATGCGTTCCGCGAGCCCGGCTTTCAATCCGGTATGCGCCAGAACAAAGCGAAGCGCCTGCGGCAAGCTGCCGTCAATCAATTTGGCGTCGCGTTTGAAGCTCAGGTCGTCGGTCATGTAAAGCTGGCAGATGCGCGCGGCGTTGCTGCTGCAGCCGAGGTCCTTCAACAGCAGCGTGTAATAGAGCTCCCATATTTCGGGTTCGCTCAAACCGATCTCGCGGCCGACATGGATTCCGATCCAGCAGCAGCGGACGCAGTGTCCGGCCGGCTGACCTTCGACCATATCCAATGCGTGGCTGAGCGCTCCGAGCAGCTCGGACAGGACGATTTGCTGATTTACAGCCGGGCCCGGCGTGGCGCTCATTGCAGCGAAAATCCGAAAATCGAGCGTGTCGCGGCGACGGAACACACGCGGCCGCCAATTGACCGGCCAACCCATCACGTGCGGCTTAACGTCGGGTTTCACCGTGCGGGGAAACCCGCCCCTATCGGGAACTATCGCGGTGGTCTTTCCGCCGCCCGACCCAGGCCTATTTGCCGACAGATCAGATCACTGCCACGGCCTGGATCTCGATCATCATTTCCGGCTGAGCGAAGCCGGCAACGGTGATGGCGGCGCTGGCCGGAAAGTCCTTGCCGAAGATCTCCTTGCGCAATTCGGTCATGCGCGTGGTGTGGCGGGCGTCGATGAGAAACACCGTCATGGTGACGAGATCGGCAAGTTTTGCGCCGGCCTCGGCCAGCGTCTTCTCGATATTGCGAAAGGTCTGCCGGCACTGCGCGTCGAAATCGCCGGCCAGCGATTTTCCGGCATCGTCCACCGCGCCGGTATGGCCGGCAAGCCAGATGGTCTTGCCGCCCTCGGTCATGACGGCCGGCGAATACGCGCGCGTTTGCGCCCGCGGGCCGCTCACGAATGACTTTTGCATGGCTTCCTCCCCTGACATTCCGTCATTATAGAGCATGACGATGACTGAGCCGGGACCAAGTTCGACCTTAAGCCTGCCGCTTGCCGGCATCCGCGTGCTCGAATTCTGCCATACCATCATGGGCCCGACTGCTGGGCTCATCCTCGCCGATCTCGGCGCCGACGTAATCAAGATCGAGCCCGTGGCCGGCGACCATACGCGCCGGCTCTACGGCTTCGCCGCCGGATTCTTTCCGACCTTCAACCGCAACAAGCGGAGCCTCGCGATCGACTTGAAGTCCGACGAGGGACGCGCGCTACTCTATTGCCTGTCGGCAACAGCCGACATCGTCCTGGAAAACTACGCGCCCGGTACCATGGAGCGGCTCGGCTGCGGCTATGCCGATCTGGCGGCGAGAAACCCGCGCATCATCTATTGCGCGCTCAAAGGTTTCTTGAGCGGCCCCTACGAGCATCGCCCGGCGCTCGACGAAGTGGTGCAGTTCATGGCGGGCTTGGCCTATATGACCGGGCCGCCGGGGCAGCCGCTGCGCGCCGGCGCCTCCGTGGTCGACATCATGGGCGGCATGTTCGCGGTGATCGCCATCCAGGCAGCGCTGCGCGAGCGCGAGCGCACCGGCCGCGGGCAAATGGTGAAATCCGCTTTGTTCGAATCGACCGCATTTCTGATGATGTCGCACATGGCCGGCGAAGTGGTCACCGGCAAGCCAATGCCGCCGATGCCGTCGCGCGACGGCGCCTGGGCGATCTATGAGCCCTTCGCGACCGCCGACGGCGAGCAGATTTTTGTCGGCATCACCAGCGACGGCCAGTGGCGCCGCTTCTGCGAGCATTTCGCGCGGCAGGATTTGTTGGCCGATCCGGCCTACAAGACCAACGAGGACCGCGTCCATGCACGGCCGGTGCTACGCCCGCTGGTCGCCGCCATCGTCGCCAAGCAAAAGCTCGCCGCGCTTGCCGATGTGTTCGACCGCATCGATATTCCGTTCGCGCCGGTGGCGAAACCCGGCGACCTGTTCGACGATCCGCAGCTTAATGCCGACGGGCGCATGCTGGACGTCGCCTTCCAGAACGGCAAACACGCCAAGCTGCCGCGACTGCCGATCGAGATGGGCGATCACGATTTTGCGCTGCGCCGGCAGGCGCCGGCCATCGGCGAGAATTCCCGTCAGATTCTCGCCGAGCTAGGGCTGGCGACGGAGGAGATCGACACCTTGATCAAGCGCCGCGTCGTCGCCGCCGGAGAAACCTCATGAGCGATTTGCCAGCGGCCGTGCACATCACCGAAGAAGGCCCGCGCGAGGGTTTTCAGATCGAGAAAGGCCCGATCCCGACCGCGCGCAAGATCGAATTGATCGACGCATTGTCGCAGACCGGGCTTAATCGCATCCAGATCGTGTCCTTCGTCAATCCGAAGAACGTGCCCGGCATGGCCGATGCAGAAGAGGTGGTGCGCGGCATTGCGCTAAATCCGGGCGTTGAATACACGGCGCTCTGGCTCAACGAGAGGGGTTTTCAGCGCGCGTTGCAGTTTTCCGACCGGCTGACTAATACCGGCACCATCCAGCTCTGCGCCTCGGAGAAGTTTTCCGTCCGCAATCAGAACCGTACCGCCGCGCAGCAGCTCGCCGGGCAACATGCCATCGTGGAAATGTACAAGGCCGCCGGAGTTCCGGTCGAGCGCGGCAGCATCATGGCGGCGTTCGGCTGCAATTTCGAAGGCGATATTCCGGTCGCGCGCGTGGTTGCGCTGACGCAGCAAATCCTCGACGTGGCGGCGGAGCATGGCGTGACGCTGAAATACATCACGCTTGCCGACACCATGGCCTGGGCGACACCGCTCGCGATCAAGCGCACGGTCGGGAGTTTACGCGAGCGCTGGCCCGATCTCGACGTGGCGCTGCATCTGCACGATACGCGGGGGCTCGCCATCGCCGATGCTTATGCCGGGCTGGAGATGGGCGTGACGCGCTTCGACGCTGCCGTGGCGGGGCTCGGTGGCTGCCCGTTCGCCGGCCACGCCGGCGCGGCCGGCAATGTCTGCACGGAGGACCTCGTATTCCTCTGCGAGGAAATGGGCATCAAGACCGGCATCGATCTCAACGCGCTGATCGCATGCGCGAAGCTCGCCGAAGACATCGTCGGCCATCCACTGCCCGGTGCGGTGATGAAGGGCGGCACGCTGAAGAGATTTCGGGGATGACTCTTTATTCCGTCATCCTGAGGTGCGAGCGAAGCGAGCCTCGAAGGATGCACGGCCCGGGCCGTCGCCCTTCGAGGGCCGCTTCGCGGCCGCCTCAGGGTGACGGGGAACGACGGGTTACCGCTCCCCCAAAATCTTCCAAATCCCGCTTCCCGAGGCGACGATGCGGTTGCCGACTTTGAGCTTGCTCTCGATGAACAGCACCGAGCGGGTCATGCGCACCACGTCGCAATGCGCTTCGACGAAATCGCCGAGCTCGACCGCGCCAATGAACTTCATATTGAGCTCGATGGTGGCGTGCGGTTTTTCGCCGGTGGCGCGGCGGCCGGTCATGCCCATGGCCTGATCGGCAAAGGTCATCAGCATGCCGCCATGGACGCGGCCGATATGGTTGCGGTGCTTCTCGCTGGCGAGGAAGCCGAACAAAGCATCGCCGCGCCGCCAGATCGGCCCGACCAGCTCGCCGAAATTATGCCCTTCGACCCGATCCCAGCCGTGCGCGGCGGGATCGAAACGCGCCACGTCGGTCGCCGCCTTGTCATTCATGCCGGCACCTTAGCCGAAGATTTCTGGCGCGCGGCAAGACGTTGGGAAATATCAGGAATGAGCTTTTCGGCATTGACGCCGGCGACCAGCGCACGGCCGTTGCCGCCGAGCGCTCGTACCGCCTCGACATAGCCGGCGACTTCGCCCGGCTCTCGCACCGCCTGCGGATAATCCGACGCGAAGACAAGCTGCGAGAAGGAAAGCTCGTCGAGACCGAAGCGGACCCAGTCGGCGCCCCATTCCGCGGCGTGATCCGGCCCGGCCCAGCCGGCGATGTCGTAATAGAGCCGATGGTCGAGATAATGATCGAACGGCTGGCGCGGCTGCCGGCCATGGCGCGGCACGGCCACCGTGCCCCATTCGTTGCGCTGCTGAAAACCGCGAATGCGGCCAAGATAGCGGCCAATGCCGCCGGCAAAATGTGAGAACTGAATCCGCAGCGTCGGCAGCTCGTCGAGCAAGCCGGAATTGATCAGCCGCACCGCCGCCGTCATCAGCGAGAATTCCCAGCCCAGCATGCGGCCAAGGTCGTCGGCGTCCATGCGTGCCCAGCGGATCACGCGCGGCAGCGGATGGATGAACACATAGAGATTGAGATCGGCGCAGGCCTTCCAGAACGGCCGCAAGCCTTCCGCGTCGAGCGGCTGATCCTGCAATTCCGAGCCGATGACGACGCCGGGAAAGCCGAGTTCGACGGCACATCGCTTCAGCTCGGCCGCGGCTTCCGCAGGCTTGAGCGCCGGAACGTGCGCAAGCCCGATGAAACGTCCGGGATGCGCCTTTTCCGCTTCGCGCATGCGATCGTTGATCTGCCGGCAGACGGCGAGATCGGGCTGATCAAAGCCCGAGCCGCAGGTGAGCACGCCGACATCGATGCCGGAGGCGTCCATCATGCGGACATGCGCGTTCAGATCCGCGAGCAGCGGATTGAGCAGATAATTCGGATTGCCGTCGCGGTCGAGGTCGACCATGACCTTGCTTGGATCGCCCTTGAGCAATTCGGGGGGCGTGTAGTGTTGCTGGAAGTCGATGAGCATGGGGAGCTTTCTGATCGTCATTCCGCTCGTCGTCATTCCGGATTGCCGTGAAACGGCAAATCCGGAATCCATAACCGCAGGTCAGCGAATATGGATTCCGGGCTCCTCACTTCGCTCGGCCTCGGAATGATGGCGGATATTTACATGATGGCAAATTCGGAGTTGCGGCGGTCGGTCACCAGCATTGCGCCGGGATAATGCGTTATACAGAATTCCGGCTTCACCGCCATGATCACCGATTGCGGCGTCACCCCGCAGGCCCAGAATACCGGAATCTCGTCGTCGTGGATCGGCACCGCATCGCCCCAGTCCGGCTTGGCGATGTCTGCAATCCCGATCGATTCCGGCTTGCCGAGATGGACCGGTGCGCCGTGCACCGACGGAAACCGCGTGGTGATCTGCACGGCGCGGATGGCGTCCGCCGGCTTCATCGGCCGCATCGACACGACGAGCGGGCCGTGGAACGGCCCCGCCGGCACGGTCGCAACGGACGTGCGGTACATCGGCACCGTGCAATCGCACGTCATGTGACGGAGCTCGATGCCGCCGTCGAGCAGCGCCTGCTCGAAGGAGAATGAGCAGCCGATGGCGAAGGTGACCAGATCGTCGCGCCAAGATTTGATTATGTCGGTCGGTTCGTCGACCAGCGCGCCGTCGCGCCAGACCCGGTAGCGCGGCAGGTCGGTACGGATGTCGAGATCTTCGGCCAATTCCGGAATGCGAGGATCGCCCGGCGCGGAGACGCCGATCAGCGGGCACGGCTTCGGATTGCGCCGGCAAAACTGCAAGAAGTCTTCCGCCAAGGCGTGCGGCAGGATGGCGAGATTGGCCTGCACGTAACCGGGCGCCAAGCCTGACGTCGGGCCGGAATGCGCATCGCGCCGGATGGCGATCCGGGCCGCCCGGCCGGTGACAAACGTTTCGGGGCTTTCTCGTCGCATCGCCGCCGTTGCCATTGCGCACTCTCCATTGTCAATTCGCCGCGAAGCTCTTCAAGCCCTTGCCTATTTTATCATCAAGCCGGCCGGTAAAAAACTGGGGCGCCCGCCGCGACGATGTTACGCGTGGCGCGGGCGCGGCGCTTCGATTGCGACAATGCGAATTCGGGTTGAAAATGGTCGCAATATCGCGTTTGCTACGGCCCAAGCTGCTCATAAGAAGCCCGATCACGGGCCGCCGCCGGCATGGGGTCTAAATGAAATCCAGTAGGAGGGACATCCGATGACTGAGAAGTGGAAAGAAGAAAAGTGGGCTGAAGACATCTGGTACAGCGGCAAGGTCACCCGCCGCCGTATCGTCGGCTGGGGCGGCGGTGCGATCGGCGCCATGATGCTGGTCCCCGCGCCGTGGCGCGCCGCCTTCGGCGCCGAAAAGGCCTACAAGATCGGGTCGGAGCAGCCGCTGTCCGGCGCCGGCGCCGCCGGCGGCAAGACCGCGGTGGTTGGCTTGCAGATGGCGGCCGACCGCATCAACAAGAACGGCGGCATCAACGGCCGGCCGGTCGAACTCGACATCGTCGACGACGAAAGCTCGCCGGCGGTCGCACGGCAAAAGAGCGAGAAGCTCGTTCAGGAGGACAATGTCGACGCTCATGTCGGCGGCTTCCTCTCCAACATCTGCCTCGCCTGCATGCCGGTGTGGGAAGACGCCAAGATCATCAACATGATCAGCGTCTGCCTCGACACCACGCTCACCACCACGCATTGCAACCGCTACAGCTTCCGGACCTACGATTATGCGCCGGCGCAAGCGGTGGCGTTTGCGCCTACGCTGACCAAAATGGGCAAGAAGTGGCACATCGCCTTTGCCGATTATTCGTGGGGCCAGTCGACGCGCGACGCCTATATCGCGCAGATCAAGAACAACGGCGGCGAAGTCGTCGGCACCACCGGCATCCCGCTCGGCACCCCGGACATGACGCCGTTCCTGTCGAAAATCTCCGGCGATTTCGACGGCCTGTTCGCCATCTTCTTCGGCAAGGATGGTGTCACCCTCGTTACCCAGGCCTACGACCTCGGCCTGACCAAAAAATACAAATTTGCCGGCGACGGCTCGATCTCCGAGTTGACCAATATCATCGCGATCGGCAACAAGATCGATGGCTTCACCGCAATCAACCGCTACATCCCGGTGTTCCAAGGACCGCTCGATACCCCGTACCATCACGCCTGGTTCAACGAGGCGAAAGAACGGTTGGCCAAGATCGATCCGTCCGGCCCGCTGCCCGACAAATACGTGCAGTCGAACTTCGAGGCGCTCAACGCGCTCAAGATCGGCATGGAAATGTCGAAATTCCAGGGCCGCCCCGACACCATGAAACTGATCGAGGCGCTGGAAGGCCTTAAGCTGAAAGCCGGCCCCGACTTCCCGCAAGGCGACAAGACGATCCGCAAGGAAGACCACCAGGCCTTCCCGCAGGAATTCATCTTCACCGTCTCGGGCGGAACCTACCATCTCATAGAGACAGTGCCGGGCGACAAGACCGTTGTGCCGCCGGCCTGCAACTTCTCTGCCTAAGTGAGCGCGGAAGCATCGATCGACGTGCGCTCCCCGGTGACGAACCGGGGAGCGGCGTCGGAACCTATCCTCAAGACCGAGCTGCTGTCCATCCGTTTTGGCGGACTTTCGGCGCTGTCAGACGTCAATTTCGAAGTAGCGCGCGACAAAGTCCACGCCATTATCGGACCGAACGGCGCCGGCAAGAGCACGTTCTTCAATTGCCTGACCGGCGTGCTGCGGCCGAGCGGCGGCCGCATCATGTTCGACGGCGAGGAGATCACCGGGCTGCCGTCGAACGCGATCTCGCAAAAAGGCATCGCGCGTTCCTACCAGATCACCAATATCCTGCCCAACGCCACGGTGTTCGAAAACGTGCGCATCGCCGCGCAATCGCGCCGCCACGGCTGGAACATGTTCGCGCATCACAGCGCGCTGACCGACATCAACCGGAGGGCGGAAGCCGCGCTGGATTCCGTCGGCCTGCTCGGCAAGGCGGAGGAATTGGCGGCGAATCTGTCGCACGGCGAGCAGCGCAATCTCGAGATCAGCATCGCGCTCGCCACCGAACCGAAGCTGTTGTGCCTAGACGAGCCGACCGCCGGCATGAGCCAGGCGGAAACCGACGAGACCAAGGAACTCATCAAGCGCATCGCCAAAGACCCTGCGAACAATCTTACGATCCTGATCGTCGAGCACGACATGCAGGTGGTGATGGAGTTGTGCGACCGCATCACGGTGCTCAATTACGGCACCATTCTCGCCGAAGGCACGCCCGCGGAGATCCAGGAGAACCCGCGGGTGTTGGAGGTCTATCTCAAGACATGAGCGCCATGACGAACGAATTGGCGGATAGTTTGGCGATTGACGCAGCCGCCGCGAGCGCAACGCCGCTCATCGCGCTCGACGAGGTGCACACGTATTACGGCAAGAGCCATATTTTGCATGGTGTTTCGCTCAATGTCGCGCCGGGCGAGGTGGTCGGCTTGCTCGGCCGCAACGGCGTCGGCAAAAGCACCACGTTGAAGACCATCATGGGCCTGGTGCAGCCGAGCCGGGGTTCGGTGCGGCTCGAGGGCCGCGCCATCGCCGGCCTGCCGCCGCACAAGCTCGCCCGCCGTGGCATCGGCTACGTGCCGGAGGATCGCCGCATCTTCCGCCTGCTCACCGTAATGGAAAACCTGCGCACTGGCCTCGACCGCGACGGCGTGACCGAGGAAAAGCGCCGCACGCTGCTCGACAAGGTGTTCGCCTTCTTCCCGGTGCTGGCGGAACGGCGCGGCCAGGCCGGCGGCACGCTCTCGGGCGGCGAGCAGCAGATGCTCGCCATCGCACGCGCCATGATGCTGGAACCGAAAATCATCCTGCTCGACGAACCGACCGAAGGCCTGATGCCGCGCATGGTCTCGCAGATCCGCAACATCATCGAGTTCCTGCACAACGAGGGCGTCGCCATCCTATTGGTCGAGCAGAACGTGCCGCTGACACTGGCGTCGAGCCAGCGCGTCTACATCATGGAGAAGGGTTGCGTGCGCCACCAATGCGCCGCTTCGGAGCTCGATCTGCATCACCCCGTCATCAAGCAGTATCTCGGAGTGTGAGCGATGGGCGCGCTCGGCCAGTTGTTCCACGCCATTCCTTTCGACCTCATCATCATCCAGACGGTGAACGGCATCGTCACCGGCATGATTCTCGCTTTGATCGCGTCCGGGCTGACGCTGATCTTCGGCATCATGGACGTGGTGAATTTCGCTCACGGCGAACTGTTCATGCTCGGCGCCTATATTGGCTTCGTCGTCTTCGTCACCACCGGTAGCTTCTGGCTGGCTCTGCTCGGCGCCTCGATGATCGTCGCGCTGCTCGGCGCCGCGATTCAAATCGTGGCGCTGCGGCCGCTGATCGGACGCGATCCGCTCAACACCATCCTCGCCACCTTCGGCATTTCGCTCGTCCTGCAGAATTACGCGCTGTGGCAATTCGGCCCGGTGGTGCGCAAGATTCCGGAACCGATCAGCAGCGAATTCACGCTGTTTTATCTGCAATATCCCTGGTACCGCGTTCTGGTCACTGCGTTGTCGGCCGCCATCATCGGCAGCTTCTGGCTCTATCTGAAATACGGCAAGCTCGGCGTCTGGATCAGGGCCACAGCGCAGGACCGCGTGATGGCGGAGGCCATGGGCATTCCGGTGGCGTGGGTCTACACCGGCGTATTCGCCATAGGCGCGGCGATGGCGGCGGCGAGCGGCGTGTTGTTTGCGCCGATGGTCGGGGTGAGCCACACCATGGGCCTCGATTGGGTGCTCAAGGCTTTTATCGTCGTGGTGGTCGGCGGCATGGGTAATTTGGCCGGCTCGATCGCGGCCGCCATCTTCATCAGCCTGCTTGAGGCCTATGCCGCGATCTGGCTCGATCCCTCGCAGGCAGTGATCGTGTCCTTCGTCGTCCTGATCCTCACGCTCCTGTTCCGTCCCACCGGTCTCTTCGTAGCGACGCCGCGATGACAACCGCCCCGCTCGATAAAGCGATGCCGCTCGGCAAAACGCGCCTGAGCCACAACGCCATTTTTTGGATGGGCTTCTGCGCGGTAATGGCGGTACTGATCGTCGCGCCGCTTATCCTGCCGGAATTCTGGCGCCGCTTTCTCACCGAGGTGCTGATCTGGGGTCTGTTGGCGATGTCGTCCGATCTCCTGATCGGCTACACCGGCATGATCTCGTTCGGCCACTCGGCGTTCTTCGGCTTGGGCATGTATGGCGCCGCCGGCGCTTTATTGCTTGTGAGCCCGCCGAACCTGTGGCTCGCGATTTTGGCGGGCCTCGCCGGCGCTGCCGGCGCTGCGCTGTTCGTCGCCTTCTTCTCCACCCGGCTACGCGACATCTATTTCGCCATCACCACGCTGATCTTCAGCCAGATCTTCTATGTCATTATCTTCACCTGGACGGCGGTGACCGGCGGCGAGAACGGCCTGATCTTCGACCGCCCGCATCTGACCATTCCGTTCCTGTACAACGCGCGCTTCACTTCGACGACACTGCATTGGTTCGTGCTTGCGGTGGTCGCCGGCTCCTATCTGATGCTGCGGCGGATCACGCAATCGCCGTTCGGCATGGTGCTGCAATCGATCCGCGAGAATGAACCGCGCACTCGCGCCGTCGGCTATGCGGTCGAGCGCTACAAGATGATGTCGGTGATGCTGTCCGGCCTGTTCGCGGGGCTCGCCGGCGTCCTCTACGCCATCCAAAACGAATTCGCCGCGCCGGACTTCGTCTATTTTCTCACCTCCGGCGATACGGTGATCTACAACGTGCTGGGCGGCATCGGCACGCTGGTCGGACCGATCGTCGGCGCCGGATTCTTCCAGCTCGCGCGGCAACTTTTGGCGCAGTTTTTTGGCGATCAGTTTCCTTATCTGATCCCGCTCGGCCTGGTTTTTATCGCCGTCATCATTTTCCTGCCGCAGGGCATACTCGGCTTTGCGCGGCGGTGGCTTAACCGATAGCCCAACCGCAAATTCATTCGCAATATCCGTGTCGAACAACTTCTTAATCTCGCACTTTAACCAAACTCAGCATCTCGCGTTTTAACCACGGTCCGCGTTGTGAATATGAACGAACGCCGCATCGTGATATCGCGGACGCCTGTCATCGCGGGAATGTCGGCTTAGATATCGCTCCTGCGTTCCGCGCGTGACCAACGTTCTTTGCTTTTAGCGGGGCCTTAGCGATGCTGGCGCATGCAATCAATCATCAGCTGACAAACTGGCTCGGACTTCGCGTCGTGCGCGTCAAGGCGCATGAAGATCTGATGGCACAATCGGCCGGACAGTTGCGGCCCTTGGCAAACTCTTCACTTGCCGTGGAACGCATTTCCAGGCTCGCGCGCCTGCTGCGCCCGCAGCAGGCGCGCGGCGTGAAAAAGGTGCGATTGGCGCATCTAACGACTGCGGTTACGTTTGCCTCGACGATTTTAAAGGCCTTGAGGCCGCTCTTTCGCTCGGCATCGCCGCCGAAGCTTCCTGGGACGCCGAAATGGCCGATCGCGGGCTTACCATCTACCAGTATGACCACACCGTCGAAGGACCGCCCTTCCCGCACGCCAATTTCCGCTTTCATCGACGCAAGATCGGAGCGCGCGCCAGCCATGACAGCGAGAGCATCGAGTTGGCTCTGGCGCGAGCACATCTGACGCGGCCTCATTCAGCGATCCTGAAAATCGACATCGACGACGATGAATGGCCGGCTTTCGCGGCCACCTCACCCGCCACGCTCGATATGTTCACGCAAGTGCTTGGCGAATTCCACGGCTTCAATAACGTCCTCGGCGACGATTGGTTCGAGCAGGCTTTGGCCGTGCTGACCAAGCTCAACGAGAAATTCGCCGTGGTCCACGTTCACGCTAATAACTACAGACCGCTGCTCGCGATCGGCAATGTGCTGTTCCCCGAAGTTTTGGAAGTGACTTACGCCAGCAGAGCGAAATACAGCTTTACCGATTGCGACGAGGTGTTCCCCGGTCCGCTCGACAGCCCCAATTGGCCGGCAGCGGCGGACTATGGACTCGGCAAGTTCGTCTACTGAACACGAACCCGCGCCTGAGTGTCAGGACGAGCTTTTTCCCAGAAACGCTTCTAGCGCCGCGGCGGCCTTCTTGTCGCCGCTCTCGAAATCCTCAGCGAAGCGCTCGTAGAAATGCGCGGCGCCTTCGTAGAGGTCGCGCGCGGACGGATCGTCGGCTACGAAGCCGGCGATCTCCTGCATTTCCGCGACCCAGCGATAGGCCTTGGGCGGCATCAGCTCCAATTGCCGCTTGAGCCAGGGAAACAATTGTTTCTGGCTTGACTGCAGCTCGGCCAACAGATCGTCGGCGGAGCCGGAGCGCATAGCGGCCAGCATCATCGCCGCCCCGATCGCCTGCGTGCCCTTGGTGATGCCGGCATAGGACATTTTCAGCGCCGAGGCCGCGCTCATCGCGCCGCCCAGCACGCGCACGTCGAGGCCGTAATCGCGCAAGCGTGCGAAGCGCTGCGCCGACGGACCCGAAGCGTAGAAGCGCGGACCGGCATCGCCCGGTTTCGGCGGCGAGCCAATGATCCCGGCATCGACGAAAGGACATTCGGTTGGCGCTATGGCCGCCGCCACTCGCCCGACGGTGGCCGGATTAACCGCGTTGCAGTCGACATAGACCGGCTTGGCGTTACTGGCTTGCAGCGCCGGCGCGAAGCCCTCGGCCAGCGCCAGCGCGTCGCCCGGCGGCAGAATAGAAAGGATGAAATCGGCGCCCGCGATTTCCTTGTCGGTGGCATCGGTCATGCCGGCGGCTTTGGCCCGCGCCGCGGTTTCGTCACTGCGTCCGGCGAGCGAAGTCAGCACCTTAAGCCCGTTATCGGTGAGCCGCTTGCCGACGGCGGCGCCCATGGCGCCGGGCGCGATAATCGCGATCACAGGGGTCATCATGTCCTCAATGGCAGTGACCTGAGGACAATAGCAGTTCGCGTCCTGGCGGTTCTACGCCCCTTCGCGGGGCGGCGCGCAGTTTTTCACGCCGGCTCGAAGGCGAAGCTCGCGCCGTTGCGGACGATGTGGCCGAAGCCAGGCGCGTTGACATGGGCGCCGGCAATAGCGAGCCGCTCGGAGGCCGCCATGTCGAGGATGCGCTTGCGCGATTTGACGGCCAAATCCTTGTCGAGGTCGTAGATCATCCCGGCGTCGGGATGCGAAACCTGGATGGCCGACACGTGCACCACGTCGCCCAGCGCCATGAAGCCGCCACCGCCCGGCGCCGTGAGCAGCCAGCACGTGTGTCCTGGCGTGTGGCCGGGCGCGACCACCGGCACAAAGCCCAGATAGTCCTCCGTACCGCGCACGCGATGGATGCGGTCGAGATAGGGTTTCAGGTTAATCCCGGTGCGCGCACGATTGCCCTTGACCTTATCGGGATCGTTTGCGCCGTCGGGCGCCATCCAGAAATCGGCCTCGATCTCGTGCACCACGATCTCGGCATTCGGATAATGCGCATTGCCGGCATCGTCGACCAGGCCGTTGGCGTGATCGCCGTGCAGATGGGTGATCACGATATGCGTCACGGCCTTCGGATCGATGCCGGCCGCGCGCAAGTTTCCCGGCAGCCGGCCGAGCGTCGGATACATGGTATTGCCGGCGCCGGCGTCGATCATGATGACCTTGCCGCCGCGGCGGATGACGAAATTGTTCACCGGGATATGAAACGTGCCGTTGTCGGTGCCGCCGACCAGGCGCTCGACCTGCGCCGCGTCCATATCGACGACCTTATCGACCGACGTCGGCAGCGTTCCGTCACTCAAGCCCTGCACTTCGACGCCGCCGACCGTCATGCTCGGCAGCTTCACATCCAACATTGCCATTTCAAAATCCTTCCCTGCTCAGCGCGATCATGCAGCCGGCCGCGACCACGACGGCGATGGCGAGAACCGCGAAGGCGCCGATGAAGGCGCCGCCCGATAGCGCCAAAATATAGCCGATCATGACCGGCGAAAACGCGCCGAACATTTGCGTGACTAAAGCGCGCACGCCTTGCGATTTACCCATGTCCGCGGTGCCGACGACGCTGTGCATCAGCATCTCGGCGCAGGAGATGCCGACCTGCTGCGCGCACAAGGCGCAGATCATCAGCACCACGCTCCATGTCGGGCTCGGCGCCAGCGCCGCCGCCATTAGAAACACCGCCGCCGAAGCCCAACCCAAGCCGGCGAACGGTGCACGGCGAAATACGCGGTCCGAGACCCGGCCGACGGTGAGGATGGTCACCACCGCGAAGCCGTAAATCACGAATGTCAGGTAACCCGAAGTGCTGAACGCGAAGTGACGCTCGGTCCGCAGATAGGTCGGCAGCCAGCCGGACCAACCCCAGAAAAAGATCGCATTGGCGGAGATCGCGATCGTCATCAGCCAGAAGCGGTGGTTGCTCCAGACGCTGCTGACGTCTTTCAAGATCCGGCCGGGCGCATCGTCGTTCTTCTCGATCGCGCCCGCCTCGATCAGATCGGCCTCCGCCGCATTGACGGCGGGATGCTGCTCCGGCTTGTCGCGCACCAGAAACCACACCATCGGCAGCGGCAAGATCAGTGCCAGGACACCGAGCGCGTAAAACTGCCCGCGCCACCCGGCCATCAGGATCAGGCTGGTGACGATGAGACCGGTGAGCATCGGCCCGATCATGGTGCCAATCCACCAATAGGAGGTCGCCGTGCCGCGTTCGCGCAGCGCAAACCAGTTGGCGACCAGCGCCAACGTCACCGGATAGCAGGCCGCCTCGCCAATGCCCAAGCCGATGCGCGAGGCGAGCAACATGCCGTAGCTGTTGGAAAGTCCCGACCAGAAGCAGGTCAGCGCCCAGATGACGAGGCTCGCCGTAATGGCGTGACGCGGGCCGTATTTGGTCACCGCCCAGCCCCAGGCCGGCGCGGCGAGGCTGTAGGAGATGAACAGACTGCCGACCAGCCAGCCAAGCAATTTGGTCTGGCCGGCAAGCTGCATCTCGGCGAGGAATTTCGGATCGGCGATGACAAGCGCAATATTGCTCTTGTCGAACATGGAGACGATCCAGAACACCAAGAGCGTCGGCGCGATATAGGTCCAGCGCACCCGCGTGGCCGCGGCGATGGTGGCAGTCTCGCGCGCAAGATTCTGCGGAACCGTGACGGTCATATTATCCTCCCCGAACGAGCGTGCATTTTTGATTTTGCTGCGCCGACACGGCGTGCGCGTCGTTCTCTTAAACTGTTGCCTGCGCATGGAAAATTGTCAACGATCCACGGGTAGTGCCGCGGCGGCTCCGTCACGCCGTTCGGCTTTTTTATTCCGCGGCGGCGACGTCGAACCTGACGCGTGGAGACTTCGCCCACCGAACTACGCAAAGCAGCGACCGGGCTTTGGCGCGAATCAGCCGCTGCGCTATCTATCGTGGCGTGCAAGGTCATCATGCCCGGCTGGCGCAGACCCGGCCGCGGCGAGCCAAGAGAAACCTCATGCGCCTGAACCTCGGTTGCGGCAACAAACATATGGACGGCTGGGTCAATGTCGACAAATTCGCCACGCCCGCCGTGGATCAGGTCCTTGATCTGGAAAAGTTTCCGTGGCCATGGCCGGACGATTCCGTCGACGAGGTTCTGCTGTTTCACGTGCTGGAACACCTCGGCGCCCAGACCGATATCTATCTCGGCATCTTCAACGAGCTCTATCGGGTCTGCCGCGATGGGGCCACGATCCTGATCGCGGTGCCGCATCCGCGGCACGACACTTCATCAGCGACCCGACCCACGTGCGGCCGATCACGCCCGAGGGCATCAACTTGTTCTCGCAAGCCGCCAATCGCGAGTGGATCGCCCCCAAGGCGGCCAATACGCCGCTCGGCATCTATATCGGCGTCGACTTCCTGATCGAGTCGGTGAACTGGAAGGTCGAACCGGCCTGGAAGGATCGCTTCGATCGCAAGGAGATAACGGAGCAGGAACTCGAACACGCGGCGCGGACGTATAATAACGTCGTCAAGGCGATCGAGATGATCGTTCGCCCGGTGAAGCCGGCCGGCCGCACCGGCTCGCCCGACGCCAAGGCGGCCTAGCACCGTAACCGCGGCCCGTATCGGAATTGCGCGCGAATCTTGCGGGCGTCATCGAACTTCTCGACAATGCTGCCGAACGCACGCGGGGGCCTATGGACGGCACGTCAGAGCGAAACGGCGCGACAGCTGCCGCAGATGATCGCCGTGGCAATGCGGCCGAAGTCCTGCTGGTTTTCCTGCGACTGGGGCTGACGAGCTTCGGCGGCCCGATCGCGCATCTCGGCTACTTCCGCGAGGAATTCGTGGTTCGCCGCAAATGGCTCGATGAGCAAGCCTATGTCGACCTTGTGGCGCTGTGTCAGTTTCTGCCCGGGCCGGCCTCCAGCCAAGTCGGCTTTTCCATCGGGATGATCCGCGCCGGCTATGGCGGCGCATTGGCAGCGTGGACCGGCTTTACGCTGCCGTCGGCGATTGCGCTCGTACTTTTCGCCTACGGCGCCGGCGCGCTGATCGGCCCAGTGGGCACCGGCCTGCTGCATGGGCTCAAGCTGGTTGCCGTCGCCATCGTGGCGCAGGCCGTCTGGGGCATGGCGCGTATGCTGTGTCCGGACAAGGAGCGCGCCTCCATCGCCGTCGCGACGGCGCTCATCATTTTGTTCAGCACCTCCTCGGTGGCGCAGATCCTGGCAATCGCTCTGGGTGGCGTTGCCGGACTGTGGCTGTGCCGCGGGGCGCCGCCGGTCGCGGGAGCGCATATGCCGATGCCGGTCGGCCGCACGATGGGACTGACCGCTTTGACGCTCTTCTTCGTTCTCCTCGCGGGACTGCCGATCCTGCAGAGCATCGAGGGCGCGCCGGGCATTGCGCTGTTCGATGCCTTCTATCGATCGGGCGCGCTTGTCTTCGGCGGCGGCCACGTCGTGCTGCCGCTGCTTCGGCAGGCCTTCGTCGGCCCGGGCTGGATCAGCGACGACACCTTCCTTGCCGGCTATGGCGCCGCGCAAGCGGTTCCCGGCCCATTGTTCACATTCGCCGCCTATCTTGGCGCGGTGGTGAAACAATCGCCGGATGGCGTGGCCGGCGCGGCGCTGGGGCTGATCGGCATTTTTCTCCCTGGCATCCTGATTCTGCTCGGCACCTTGCCGTTCTGGGACACGTTTCGAAAACGCGCCGGCGCGCAGGCGATCATGCGCGGCATCAACGCCGCCGTCGTCGGCCTGCTCGGCGCGGCACTGTACAATCCGGTTTGGACCAGTTCGGTCAAGACGCCGGGAGATTTCGGCGTCGCGCT
Source organism: uncultured Alphaproteobacteria bacterium (assembly GCA_963731805.1). Classification (GTDB taxonomy): domain Bacteria; phylum Pseudomonadota; class Alphaproteobacteria; order Rhizobiales; family Xanthobacteraceae; genus BOG-931. The sequence continues at coordinate 142,366 of CAVSWY010000007.1, read as the reverse complement.
TGTCGGCTTCGTGCTGTTGACCGTGTGGCGTGCGCCGCCGCTCCTCGTCGTCATTGTCGGCGCGGTTAGCGGGATTGCTTTGGCACTGGCCAAGCTCTGATTTCCACACCCAATCCGGCAACCGTCAGAAAGCCGGCGAGAAGTGTCCCGTGGCAATGGCTGCGACCTGTGCCGGATCTTCGGGCGCCGCATTGCCGCGCCAGACCACGTGCAGGTCGGGCCGCACTAAAATGAGATCATGGCCATAGATGTCGCGCGCAATGCGGTCTGGAACGTCCAGCACTGCAACTGGCGCCCCGTGCGGACGTATAGCGCGTTCGAGCCCGCTCACATCGGCTGAGATGCCGCCGAGTTTCAGGATCGCGTAGCCGTCGCCGACGCGATCCTGCATCGGCGTGCCGTCGTCGAGCCAGACATGCGGCAGCCGCGCGCCGGGCCAGGTAGTCGGATGATATTCGCGGAACAGATGCTCCGGGCCGCCCGGTATGTTGCAGATGACGGGCGAGTCGACATAACGGTAGCCGAGCTCGGCGCCGATCATCTCGTTGCTCTTGCGCTGCTCGACGTCGGCGACGGCGGCGAGATTTTTGCGCGTGGCGGCGCCGGCCGGCGAATCCTCGGTGATGTCGGGCCGCCACATCGAGCGCCATTTGCGCCGGCCGATGGTGGCGTAGCGCGAGGCGCCGACATTGCGGTCGCCGATCTGGCGGCGCTCGATCTCGTAGGATTTAAGCAGTTCCGGGCCGCCCCAGCCGGCCAGCGTTGCGGCGAGCTTCCACGACAGATCGATGGCGTCGCCAACACCGGAATTCATGCCAAGCCCGCCGGTCGGGATAACGAGATGCACGGCGTCGCCGGCAAGAAACACGCGATCCTTGCCGTAACGGTCGGCGAGCAACAGATTCTGCCGCCATGGCGCGCAGGACAACATTTCATATTTCACCGGAACGCCGACAACCCGCTCGAACGCCGCCTTCATCTCTGCATCGGTGTCGACGACGGAATGCAACGTCCAGTGCTTGGTCGAATCCTGCATGATCAGGAATGTCGATTTGGCATCGGCCACATGATAATGCCGGCCATGTCCCGGACCATTCCCGATCGGCAGGCGATCGAACAGCTCGTCGCAACGGTACAGCGCCTGGCGCAGCCCGAGCAAATTGCCCTCACCTGAAAGCGAGATGCCGAGCTCACGGCGCACCAAGCTTCCCCCGCCATCGCAGCCGACCAGATAGGCGGCACGGATGTCCTGCGTGGCTCCCCCGGTCTGGACGCGCGCGGTGACGCCGGCGCCGTCCTGGCGTAGCGACAGAAATTCGCAGCCGTAACGCACCGTCACGGTGGGCAGCGTCTCGGCCACCGATTTGAGAAACGGCTCGAGCGTATATTGCGAGACAAGCTGATAGGGTTCGAGCGGCAGCGTTCCGTCGTTGCTGGCACGCGTCTTCGCCCGCGCCTCGTCGACCGACGGATAGGACAGGTGCAGGAGCGGCGGCTCGGTCAGCTTGAGAATGATGTAGACGTCCATCGGGCAATCGGACCGCAAGCCGGCGGCGCGGATTTTGTCGGCGAGCCCCATGCGGCGGTAGATTTCCATGGAGCGTGCATTGATGCGCTCCATCTTCGGCAGGAACGCTGGGCGCTCCTTCTGCTCGATCAGCGTGCAACGCACGCCGCGCCGACCGAGGTCGATGGCAAGCGTGAGACCGGTCGGTCCCGCGCCGACGATGAGAACGTCACTATCCAATTGGGCCATTGAGGGAGCGATTAACCCGGCGGCAGCGCGGCGGCAAGCTCGGTGAATGGCGTATAGGCCACGGCACCGCACTGCTCGGGCGTGGAATTGACGAACTGAGAGATCATGCCGCCGAAATACACCGCAACCTTGTTCTTGACTTGGCCGTTGCCGTGAAATTGTACACAGACCATGTAGCGCTGACTGTCGCCGATCGGCATCAGCATAGGCGGCGCGATCAAGGCGCCACGGAAATCGACCCGGTTGGTTAAGGATTGCCGCAGGAACGACGCGATCTGGCTCCGATAGGTTGCCGGATAGGCGTTGGGGTCGATCGGCGCGGCGTCCTTCTTCGGTCCGCCAAAGCCGCTGCAGCCGCCCAACGCCGCGGCGATCAGCGCTCCCGCCACGCCGGCGCGAAATTGTGTCCTAGTCATAAGCACTTACGCCCACTCACCCATCATTGTCGCAGCCAATATAGCAGAGACATTTTGCCGGTTCACGCGCACTTCACTGCAGGCTCGGGAGCCCCCACCCGGCATCGCAGCCGTCATTCCTCCGGCACCGGACCGCACCAACCGGGCAGATAGGCAGCAAATTCGCTCTTAGCCAATTGCATGGCCTTCTCCAGCGCGTGCTCGAAGTCGCGCTCGACCAGCTTGCGTTTGATGCGCCGGCGCAGGAAATCGGCCCAGAGAAATTCGGAAAACGGCGTGGTCTCCTTGGCAAAGCCGCCGGCCCGACGCAATTCGCCGGCCAGCGAACGGAACGGGTCGTCGACCAGTTCGGTCACGGAACTGGGAATATCGCTGTAGGGCCGGCGCTCGCCCTTGGCATCGAATGGATGCATCCACGAATGATTATCCATGACGTTCCAGAACTCGTCGGTGTCGAGCTTGGCCAAGTTGGCAATGACGGTAATCGGCGCATCTTTGATCCCTTCGTCATGCAAAGCGCGGGCAAGATGATGATGATCGATGACATAGTGGCGTTGTTTCGGCCCGAGGATCACCGGGATCATGTGCCGGCCGAGAAACTTTTCGCCTTTTTTTATCGGCGTTTCGCGCCAGCGCTTGCGCTTTGCCAGAACCTCTCGCATGCCGACGGTGATTTGGGTCGGACGCAGATCGGCAACCTCGATCGTCGTCAGAATGGGCTCGCGAACCATTTTCCGCTCCTCAAACAAATGGCACGACGACAATACCGGCAGAGGCTGGCCGCAAAAGCAAGCCGCCCGGCGCTGCGCTGCGCCGGGCGGTATTTGGTCGATGGCTCTATAGGATCGCTCAGTCCGCGAGCGGATTGGGCCGGATCTGGATATGCACGGCCATCGGCGTCGTGCCTTTGCCGCCTTCCTTGAGCCACGGCGTGCGGTCGCCCTCCGAGCCCCACAGGCCCCTGCCCTTCCAGCCGGCTTTTGGATCGTCGATGCGGGCATCGAGGCCCTTGGTGTAATAGCTCAGCGGATAAGGCACGCGCAGCATCACCATCTTGCCGTCGACCAGAGCCGCATAGCCATCGTTCTCGTCCGCCGTCGAGATCGGCACGTCCTTGCCGAGTCCGACCGCGTTATGCTGGTCGACCCAGGTGTAGTAGCTCGCTTCCGCGCTGTTATCGCCGATGCCTTGGAAACCGGGGCCTGGATATTTGTAGAAGGTCCAGCCTTCCGGGCATTGATCGCCGGTCGCCTTCTGGCCGTTGAGCGAGCCCTTGCACTTCGAGCGGTCGAAGCTGCCGAGGTGGCCACTGGCGAGCGACACCCAGACCACGCCCTTGGAGTTGATATCGCCGCCGCGCGGGCCGAAGCCCGGCATCGGAATATTGTAGACCTCCGACAGCTTGGTCTTGGGATCGAAGCGGATGATGCCGCTTTTGCCGGCGAACACATCCCAGGTGTACCAGATCGAGCCGTCGACCGGATTCGGCATCACCGCATAGGTGCCGGAGCCGCCGACTTGCATGTCCTTGCTCGGATCCATCGGCTGGCCCGGCTTGGTGAAGTCGTCGAGCTTGCCGTTGCCGTTGGTGTCGAGCACGAACGGCGCCCAGCCCTGCGCCTTCTCGGCGCTGCCGGTCTCTTCGAACACTTTTGTGTCGAGCCAGCCGGCAACGCCCGCGCCGCTCGTCCACAAGGTATTGTCCTTGTCGAAGCCGAACTGCAGGTGATGGGTGCCGAAGCACGTGTCGATGAAGGTGAATTTCTTCGCCTTCGGATCGTACATCGCCAATTGCCGCTCGTTGGAATCGAGCGGAGCGACTTTGGCGTAGGGATTATCCGAGCCCTTGCGGCAGAAGGCCGGCGTGCCGGGCGCGTGGTTGGTTCCCGTCATCCAGATATTGCCCTTGGCGTCGACCATGTCGTTGTGATTGTCGAACTTGGTGTCCCAGATCTGCTGCATGCCCCAATAGGCCGACGCCGCCAGCGGCTTTTCGATGGCAGCATGGCCCGGACCAAAAGCTTCCGGCACGTCGGCGCCTTCCGGAGGCGTGACGTAGGAGACCTTATTGGTCTTCGGATCGAGCACCGGCTCGTGGTCGGTGGCGTACTCCGTTGAGCCATAGAGCGGACCATAGGGGTTCACGGTGGGATTGCGCTTATCGGTCGAAATCAGATCGTGGAGATATTTATCGGGAGCGCTCCAATCCCATTCGGTGATCACGATATTACGCTCGACGCCCTGCGGCCGTTGCGGTTTGGCAAACGGCAGCGCGCCATTGGCGATGCTGTCCGTCCATTCGCCGAAATATTTGAACGGCACGCCGCCGAATTTGCCGGCAAGCACATTGACCATCAGTGGCGAGGCCTGACCGGACTGCACGCGCCGTTCCCAGGCCTCCTCGCCGTTCTTGAACTCGCCCAGTGCCGCGGGAACAGTCCGCGTCGATAACTGGCCGAGCTGATGGCAGCCGACGCAGGCCTGATTCTTCATCGCGGTCAGCCAGTCAACCTGGGTGACATTATCCGGTATGTCGCTTTTGCCGCCGAACTGATCCTGGCCCGGGATTTTCAGCATCGCGAACCAGTAAATCGCCGGATAATACTTCGCCGCCGCCGCGTCGTTCGGCGCCGGCACCGCGGTCAGATTGACGTGCTTGCCGGGCTCGGCATCGACTTTGGCGGAATCGATGAGGCCGTAGCCGCGCACCCAAACCTGATATTTGGCTTTGGGCAGGTCGGGCACGACGTAGCGGCCTTGGTCGTCGGTGACGACGATCTTGGCGTAGCGGGTGGGAAAATCATGTGTCTCGGCGATGACCCAAACGCCGGCTTCGGGACCGTGCGGGCCGGTGACCACGCCGCCGATATCGTCGGCTTTGACGCTGACGGCATTCTGAGCATTGAGCCGCCCCGGTAATGCCGCCAGAAATGCGGCAATAACGATTGCCGCAACGCCGTACGCGCGCTTCATGCTAATCCTCCCGTTGCTGGCGGGGCTCGGCGACAAGGCCGGCCCGACCTTTGATTTTTATTGATGGAGAATTTGCCCCAGCGGCTGTCGGCCCGCAAGCGGAAAGCCGCCGACCGGGACCCTGACCTGCGGCAAAATCATGCGTGGCCGCCGCCAACGCGCCGATCAGTTCGAAGAGGTGTCGGCCGCGTTCGATAATTTGTCGAACAGGCCGGCAATGTCGCTCCGGATTGTCGCCAGCTTGGAAAATTGCTCGGTGACGGTCGCAACGCGGCTTTCGAGCTCTTTCTTCGTCTCGATGAACGCGTTCACCCGGGTCGCCAAATCGCCGTTCTCGTCGGCCTCGATGCTTTCGATCTTGGCGACGAGACGGTCGCGAATGGCTGCGACCTTCGCGATCAGATCCGCCACGCCGCCATCGCCGGCTTCGAGCGGCACCAGCCGGGATTGCAGGTCGCCAAGCCTCACTTGCAATTGGCCGATGGTGGACATGCTGCGCTCGATCTCATCAAGCCGCGCTTGCGTCGCTTTAACGAATTGCGAAAGCTCGGCAAGACGGCCTTCGGCATCGCCGGCCGCGGCGGTTGAGACGAGATCCAGTGCTCGATCGAAATTCGCCGACACGCCTTCGACGTCCTTGCGCAGCGACGCCAGCCTGGACAATTGCATTTCCAGATTGGCCACGCCGTCTTCAAGCTTCTTCTTGTCGTCGGCAAAGGCTTGCACGCGCTCGGCCAGGCTGCCCTGCGGCGTTTGCTGCAAGGCCGCGATTTCCGCCGCCAACCGGTCGCGGGCTTCGTCGAGATCCTTGACCCGGCGTCTGATGCCGTCTTGCGCCGCCGCCTGCGGCTCGAGCCGGGTCTGTAAGCCGGCAAAATCCTCCTTCAGTCCGCCGATCGTCTTCGCCGCCTGTTCGATGTCGTCGCAACGCTCGTGGCTGGCGCGGACGAATTCCATCAAATTGTTCAGGCGCACTTCGATCGCGGTGGCATCGTCGCCGCTGACGATCTCGGCAAGCGATCGCTCGATGTCGCTCTCGCGGCTATCGAGCGCGGCGAACAATTGTTCGATCGAGCGTCTTTTCTCCAGCACCGGAACAAGCCGGTCGCGCAAAGCCTGCTGACGCGCGCGTAGTTCGTCGACACGCGACTGCAGGTCGGCGCCGATCTCGCTGCGGCTTTCCTGCACCTGCGTCATGCGTTCTGCTTCGGCGAGGCGCTCGGTGACCGCGCCGATGGCGGCTTCCGGATCGGTACGGGCAAGGTGATGAACCGACGCGTCGGCGTCGATCTGCGCCTTGGTCAGTTCGCGCACGCCCTGGCGCACGCCGCCGAGGCGCTGCTCAAGCGCGTCGTTGGCGCGGCGCTGGCGCAGCAAGGCGTCGGTGAGCCACAGCGCCGAAGGGAGCAGCGCCAGTGGAATGAGAACGACCAGGAACCAAGCAAGCTTCTGTGCCAACGGCTCGGAGCGGAAGGCTTCGAACAATGCCGCCATATCCTGCGGCTGGTTCACGACGATGAGCCCGACCGCCAATACAAACAGCACAACGCAAATCGCGACAAATCTCGCCATCAAAGTACCCAGCCTCGCCCAACAAATGCCGTGCCGTTTGGTACGACAGGAGCGCGCCTCGCACAAGCGCAAGCTTGCGTATAGACTAGGGTTTCACAATCAATCCGCGAGCCGACATGGTGGTAACTGCGGAGGGAAGGCACGTCTCATGTTCGCTTGGCGGCGCGCCGGCCTCACGCTCTTCGCGTTGCTCATCGTCGCTTTCCTTGCGGCGGATCGATCGGCCGTGCGCGCCGAGGAGGCGCCGGCGGTCGCCGCGAAACCGGATCTTTGCCGGCGTGCAAATTTCCGCGTCGTGGTGGATGTCGGGCATACCGTCGATGTGCCGGGAGCGATGAGCGCGCGGGGGATTCCCGAATACGCGTTCAATCTTCAGCTAGCCCAACAGGTCAAACAAGCGCTTGCCGACGCCGGCTTCGGCGAAACGGTGCTGCTCGTCACCGCGACGGCCCCCTGGCGGGGACTGTTCGAACGCGCGGCGCGCGCCAACGCCATGAATGCCGATCTGCTCATCGCCATTCACCACGATTCCGTTCCGGACAATCTGCTGCAGACTTGGCAGTACGCCGGCCAGGACGAGCATTACAACGACGACTATCCCGGCTACGCCATTTTCATCTCCAACGACAACCCGGATCGCGCCGGCAGTCTGCAGTTCGGGAGATTTCTCGGCCAGGAGCTTGAGGCGCGCGGCTTGCAGTACACGCCGCATTACACGTTGCCGCTGATGGGACACCGGCGCCGCGAGCTCATCGACGCCAAGGCCGGCGTTTATCGCTACGACCAGCTGATCGTGTTGCGCGCAACGCACATGCCGGCGGTGCTGCTCGAAGCCGGATCGATCGTCAATCGCCAGGAGGAATTGCAGCTGGCGAGTCCCGAGCGCCGTACGCTCACCAGCGCAGCCATTGTTGCCGCCGTTGAGGATTTCTGCGCGGCGCGGGCAAAGCCTGTCGAGGCAAAGGCCGCAGCGCCGCTCAAGCGGCCCGTTATGCCGGCGCGGTCTGGCTCTGCCGCAATGCCAGCGCGCTGATGATCATGAAATTGAGAATATTGACGCCGAGCCCGGTGGCGAAAGCCGGCGCATAAAAACCGAAATAGTCGTAGATCACACCGGCGATCCAGCCGCCCGCCGCCATGCCGAAGCCGCTGCACAGCAGCAGCGTCGGCATCCGCCAATAGGCGTCGTTGACTGGAAACATTTCGCGCGAAGCCAGAATGTTGGCGGGGACCAGACCGGAAAAGCCCATCCCGAACAGCGCCGCGACGGTGAACAATCCAACCTCGTTCTGCGTCAAGAGAAACGCGAACATACCAAATGCCTGGCAGGCCGAGCCGGCGAGCATCGTATAAAGACCCCCGATCCGGTCGGAGATCGCGCCCCAAACCTGCCGGCTGAAAAATGCCGCGCCGAGCAAAACCGACACCATGGCCGCGCCGTGCGCGGCGCTGATGCCGTGATCGGTGCAAAACGCCACCAAATGGCCTTGCGGCATCGACATCGGAATGCAGCAGGTGAAGATCGCGCACATCTGCAGCCCAAAAACGAGATTTGGCGGCCAGCCCATAACCGATTTTTGTTTATGCGCCGCGGCTGCGTGCAACGTGTGATGCGGCACAGCCGGCGGCTGCTCCAGAAATATCGCTGCGGCCGGCGCGATGATGAGAAGCTCGAAAGCGGCGTAATACAACATGGTATGCCGCCAGCCGGCATAGGCGATCGCGCGGGCGAATATCGGCGGCCAGATCGCGCCGGCGAGATAAGCGCCGCTCGAAATCAAGGCCAGCGCTGAACCGCGGCGGCGGTCGAACCAGCGGCTGACGTAGACATAGGACGGGGCGTTGATGCCGCCGATGCCGATCAGGCCGATGAACAGACCGTGGCCGATATAAAGCGGCCACGATGGACCCAAAGTCGACAGCGCCAGCCCGACCGCGATCATCGCTGCGCCGAACATCACCGTCCAGCGCACGCCGATCCGCTCGGCGATCCGGCCCATGAGAATGCCGCCGACGCCGGAGCCGATCCACATCAGCGCGCTGGCAAAGGCCGGAACCGAGCGCTCGCCGTCGACCTCGGCGGCGATGTCCTTGAGCGCGACGACGGTGATCCATGGCGCGCCAAAGGCAATCGCCATGACCACAAGGATCATGCTGGCGACGACCCAAGAGGTCCGCGTCTCGACCGATGAGACTGCCGATTGCAGCATGAATTCCGCGTTGCTGGCGCGCCCGGCGCAGTTCGGTGGCACGGACGGTATAGCAGCGGGTCGATTTTGCCGCCCATCAAAATTCGCACCCCTGCCGGGAATAAACCGCTCCCCTTCCCAATCACGTCCTCGGAAGCCGTAAAAGCAGCCGCAGCCATCGTGGTTTCGTGGCCATCGGCCTTTCAGAGGAGAGCGAAATGAGCGAATCCGATCGCGACGACGGCCCCAGCCGGCGCAAAGTGCTGGAATGCATGACCTGGGTCGGCACCGGGGTGCTGTGGACCGTTGCCGGCGGCGTGCCCCATTCCTTGGGAATCATGGGCGAAGCCGCCGCGGCTGAAGCCAAGGGCCTCACCTTCCTGCAGATCAGCGACAGCCATGTCGGTTTCGACAAACCGGCCAATCCGAATGCGCTCGGCACGCTCGAAGAGGCCATCGCCAAGGTTAATGCGCAGCCGCAAAAGCCGGCCTTCATGATCCATACCGGCGACATCAGCCATCTGTCGCTCGACTCGCAATTCGACGATGCGGACCGCATCATCTCGCAGGCGCGGCTCGACGTGCATTACGTTCCGGGCGAGCACGATTTTCTCGACGCCGACCGCAAGCTTTATCTGCAACGCTACGGCCGCGGCACCAAGGGCGCCGGCTGGTATTCGTTCGATGCCAACGGCGTGCATTTCGTCGGCCTGGTCAACGTCTTCGATCTCAAGGGCGGCGGCATGGGCGATCTCGGCGCCGAGCAGCTCGAATGGCTCGAGGACGATTTGAAGGGTCGTTCCGCGTCAACTCCGATCGTTCTGTTCGCCCATATCCCGCTTTGGACGATCTATCCGGATTGGGGCTGGGGCACCGACGATTCAGCTCAAGCGTTGTCTTATCTGAAGCGGTTCGGATCGGTGACCGTGCTCAACGGCCACATTCACCAGGTCATGCAAAAGGTGGAAGGCAACGTCACGTTCCACACCGCGCGCTCGACGGCGTTTCCGCAGCCGGCGCCGGGGCAAGGCCCCTCGCCTGGCCCGATGAAGGTACCGGACGATCAGCTTCGCAAGATGCTCGGCATCGCCAACGTCACGTTCAAGCAGAACGAACAGCGGCTCGCCATCATCGACAGTCCGCTGAAAAGCTAAAAGGAGCGGCCATGTCTGTCGCAAAAACCCTATCGAACACCACGCGCAGCGCGCTGCTCGCAGCCGGGCTCGGCGCCGCAACCGCGACCATGCTGGCCGCGGTCGTGCTGCCAAGCTGGGCGCAAAATGCACCGCAACCGTCAGCCGGCGCCATATCGATCGACAATTTCACCTTCACGCCGCAAACGCTGACGGTGAAGGCCGGCACCACGGTCACCTGGACGAACAAAGACGATATCCCGCACGGCATCGCCTCGGAAAACAACGGCTTCGCCAAATCGAAAGCGCTGGATACCGACGACAGCTATTCGTTTACGTTTACCACGCCCGGCACCTACAAATATTTTTGCTACGTTCATCCGCACATGACCGGCACGATCGTGGTAGAACCCAGTAACGGCTAGCGATGCGGCGCGGCGATGCTCGACCGGTTGCAGAGCCAAGCGCCGAAGGTAGTGTGGACGGCCGAGCGCGACACGATGATTGCCGACGCGAATGCCGAACAAGAAAAAGCGCGGCGTTTTCGCGACGCCGCGCTGCCTTATCTCGACGACGTCTTCGCGCTGGCGCGGTATCTGATGCGCAACACCGCCGACGCCGAGGACGCGGTGCAGGAATGCTATCTGCGGGCCATGCGCCATTTTGACAGCTATCGCGGTCCGACGATGAAACCGTGGCTCTTGGCAATATTGAGGAACGTCTGCAACGCCGAGTTCGCGCGGCGCGGCAAGCAAGACGTGCCAGTCGATGACGCTGACGACGAGCCGGCATCGGAACAGGCGCCATTGTGGCAGGAGCCGCTGGCATCACCCGAAGTCGCGCTATTGCGCCGTCAGGACGACGACACGATCCGACGTCTTGTCGCTGCGCTGCCGCGGCCGTTCCGCGAAGCCATCGTGCTACGCGAGGTCAACGAATTGTCGTATCAGGAAATCGCCGAGGTTGCCGGCGTGCCGGTCGGAACGGTGATGTCACGGCTGGCGCGCGCGCGTTCGATGCTGCGTTCGGCTTGGAACAGCGCCGAAGGCTCGGTCTCGGGGGCGGTATCATGAACTGCGCCGAATGCGAGGTTCTGCTGCATGCGCTGATCGACAGCGAGCTCGACGCCGGGCATGCGCGCGAGGTCGAGGCGCATGTGGCGAGTTGCGCCGGCTGCGGCGAGAAGCTCAAAGCGTTCCGCGCCATGCATGAAGCGATGGCGAAAGCCGACTTGAAGGAGCGGGCACCGGCGCATTTGCGCAGTCGCATCGAGGCGATGCTGCCCGCACCCCCCGCGCAAGCATCGGCGGAAATCATAAGACCGAAGCAATTCCTGCAGCCGTCGCGACGGTCTTTCTTCGGCGGCTTTGCCGTCGGCAGCGCGCTGTCCGCCGCGGTTGCTGCCACTCTGGTGTTCACCGTCTTCACCAGCGATCGCGGGCAGACCGTCGCCGACGAGGTGGTGTCCGCGCACATCCGCTCGCTGCAGCCCGGCCACCTGATGGACGTCGAAACCAGCGACCAGCACACGGTCAAGCCGTGGTTCGACGGCAAGGTCGACGTCGCGCCGCCGGTGATCGATCTTACCGCCGAAGGGTTCACGCTGCTCGGCGGCCGGCTCGATTACATCGACGGCGAGCCGGTCGCCTCGGTCGTCTACAAACGTCGCAAGCATGTGATTAATCTGTTTGTCGCACAGCGATTGGGCACTGCCCACTCCAATGTCACCGACCGGACGGTCCAGGGCTACAATGTGCGCCATTGGTCGGCGGGAGGCCTCGATTTCTGGGCCGTCAGCGACCTCGATCCGGCCGAACTCGACGAGTTCGTGCAGAAAATCTCCGCGGCGTTCCGCAGCAGCCCGTCCTGACTGGCTTGCCTCGCCATTACCGGGTAAAAGCCAAACGGCATACGGGCGTTTGAAAAAGCGCTGCCGGCAACCCATTTGGCATGGCAATCGTTTAAGCCTCGGTCATGGATCAACGTGTCGATAACGAACGCCGCGCCGATTCGGCACCCGGCCAGGAAGCGAAATCGGCTTTTGGCGGGGTGAAGAAGAAGCCGTCGTTACTGGCCCGAATTCGCCAGCGCCGCGGCTTGGCTATCTTCATCCTCCTCGGTTCAGCCGCTGTCCTCCTGGCGATCGTGCTGTGGTGGCTGCACGCCAGAAACTACGAGTTGACCGACGACGCCTTTATCGACACCCGCACGGTGCAAATCAGCGCCCAGGTCGCCGCCGCCATCGTCGATGTGCCGGTGACCGACAATCAGAACGTCGAAGCCGGCGCCGAACTGGTCCGTCTGGACGACCGCGACTATATCGCGCAGCGCGATCAGGCGAAGGCGAACGTCGACAACCTGGTTGCGCAAATCGCCGCGCAACAGGCAAAGATCGACCAAGCCGACAAGCAGGTTGCACAGGCGCAAGCGACGCTGGCCTTCGCGCAACAGGAAGCCGATCGCTATGAGCGGCTGGCGAAGCAGGATGCCGCCCCCGTCGAACAGGCGCAGCAATATGCCTCGAATTTGATGCAAGCCAAGGCGTCATTGGCGGCGGCGCAGGCCAATGCCGTCGCCACCGAGAAGCAGGATGCCGTGCTCGAGGCGCAGCTGGAATCCGCTAGAGCGCAACTGACGCAGGCCGAAACCAATCTGTCACGCACCGTCATTACCGCCCCGGTTGCCGGCCGGGTGACGCAGCTCACCGCCGCGAAAGGTGGTTACGCCGCGGTCGGTCAGGCGCTTATGGAGTTCGTGCCGCGTGATGTCTGGATCACGGCCAATTTCAAAGAAACGCAGCTCGACCTCATGCGCCCCGGGCAACCTGTCGATATCGAGATCGACGCCTATCCGGACCGGACCTTCGAGGGACACGTCGACAGCGTCCAAGCCGGCAGCGGCACCGCGTTCAGTCTGTTGCCGGCGCAGAACGCGACCGGCAACTTCGTCAAGATCGTGCAACGCGTGCCGGTGAAGATCGTCTTCAACAAGCCGCCCGACGTGCTGCTCGGTCCCGGCATGTCGGTCGCCCCGACGGTCAAGGTGCGATGAGCGATCGATCGCGGTCGAGTGGTTGGGATTCAAGCCGCTCGGCGGCCGGTGATCGCAACCCTTGGCTCGTCGCGGTCATCGTCTCGATCGCCACCTTCATGGTGGTGCTCGACACCGCCATCGCCAATGTCTCGCTGCGTTACATCGCCGGCAGCCTGGCCGCCAGCGTCGACGAAAGCACCTGGGTAGTCACGACCTATCTGATCGCCAACGCGGTGGTGCTGCCCGCAAGCGGCTGGTTGTCGAACGTCGTCGGACGCAAGCGCTTCTACATGATCTGCGTGGCGCTGTTTACGATCAGCTCACTGTTCTGCGGATTGGCGCCGAACCTGCCGGCGCTGATCTTTTTCCGCATTCTGCAGGGGCTGGGCGGCGGCGGCATGCCGACCAGCGAGCAGGCCATCCTTGCCGATACCTTTCCGCCGCAGCGGCGCGGCCAAGCCTTCGCGCTCTACGGCGTCGCCGTAATCGTGGCGCCGACGGTCGGCCCGACGGTCGGCGGCTGGATCACCGACAATTTTTCCTGGCACTGGATCTTCTTCATTAACGTGCCGATCGGGCTTGCTTCGCTGGCGCTGGTGCATTGGTTCGTCGACGAACCCGAGGTGCTTGAACGTGAACGCGAGGAGCGGCTGGCCGGCGGATTGAAGGTCGATTGGATCGGCTTTGCGCTGATTGCGGCGACGCTGGCCTGTCTCGAAGTCGTGCTCGACCGCGGCCAGATCGACGATTGGTTCCGCTCTGGCACCATCGTCACCTTCACCGTACTGGCCGCCGTCTCATTGCTCGCCTTCATTCCGTGGGAGCTCAGTCAGGACGATCCTATCATCGAACTTCGACTTTTGTTTCACCGCCAATTCGGGATGGCATTTTTCACCATGCTGATGATCGGCGCGATTCTGTTCGGCTCGAACCAGATCATGCCGCAGCTGCTCCAGACGACGTTCCCGTACACCGCGATGCTGTCGGGCCTGGCCATGATGCCGGGCGGCATCGCCATGCTGATCATCATGCCGATCGCCGGTCAGGTCACCGGCCGCTTTCAGCCGAAATACCTGATGGTGCTGGGGCTGTCGGGCATCGCGCTGTCGATGTGGTACTCGACCTCGCTCACCCCTGACGCCAGTTTCGATTATTTCGCCTGGGTGCGCGTCTACCAGACGATCGGATTGCCATTCCTGTTCATTCCGATCAATACCGTCGCTTATGACGGACTGCCGGCGAACAAGACCAATCAGGCGTCGGCGCTGATGAATGTCGCCCGCAATCTTGGCGGCAGCATAGGCATCTCCCTCGCCAACGTCGTGCTGACCCAGCGCACACAGTTCCATCAATCGCGGCTTGCCGAAAACACCACGCCAGCTTCGCCGATCTTCCAGTCCACGTTGAAGACGGTGACGAACTACTTTGTCCAGCACGGCGCTGCGCCCGGCGCCGCGCGTGGCGAAGCGCTAGGACTGTTCGGCCAGATCATTCAAACGCAGGCAACAATTTTAGCCTATATCGACGTATTCTATGTCTGCGCCATTGCCGCGGCGTTGATGATCCCGCTAGTCCTGATCATGGTCCGGCGTGTGCAAAATCAGGGGCAAATGGTGGCTGGACACTGATGTAAAGCATTCGTGAGCGGCCGACGGAATTTTGCCGAGCCGAATGTGTTAGTTCACCGATCCAAACGGCGTAGCGTATTACGCATAAGGTGCAGGTGAGTAACGAGGGAACGTCGATGGCCTTGCCCGGGAAGGCAGTCATGATCCGCACTGTCGCGCAGCTATGTCTTTTGACCATGTTCGCGCTCTGTCTGGGCGGCGCCGCAGCGGACCCGGTGACCGTGACCGTGACGATGATCGACTACAAATTCGAACCCGATCATCTGACATTCCAGCATGGCGTGCACTATCGGCTACATCTTGAAAACCACGGCAAGGAGACGCACGAGTTCACCGCGCCGGTCTTCTTCGCCGCCGCCAAAATCGACAATCCGGATGTGCTCAATCGCGAGCGGACCGAGGTAGTGATGCAGCCTGGCGACGTCAAAGACGTTTTCCTGACTCCCGGCAAGCCGGGCACCTATGATCTGCGATGCGCCGACCACGACTGGAACGGCATGGTCGGCGGGATCACCGTCAAATAAAGCCGCGGCGCCGCCTTACACAGTCCTCCGTCGTCCTGCCGCTAACCGCCTTCGTCGCAGGCATGCTGCCGAAAAATGTGCCCGCATGGGGCGGTTTGCCACGCGTTTCGCCCCCTCCATGGGCTATGGCAGCAGTTATTTGGTCTGGCTGTCAGGACCGGCCGAACGTGCCGAATGGCCAGATATCCAAACGTGACGCAACACGTTTGCGTGTATGCGATGAAATGTCCCGACGCCGCCTCAGTGCGGCACCAAACTTGCTTAGACTCATTGTCGAGGGGGTTGTGGGGCTGACTAGCAATATCTGGGAAGAAAGGAGTTGCCAATGTGTGACTTTAGCCTTCAAAGCGTGCGATCGAGGCCGGCCAAGGTCGGTGACAAGCTCGTGACGCGTGACTTCGGAACCGGGACCCGCGGGTTCTCTGCTTCCGACGACCCGGGAATGGCGGTCTGTATTCTGCCCGGCACGGAGCTGGCCTTTGCCGGCGAGGTCGCCTGCCTACCGGCCGGTCTGCTCGGCTGGAAGACGAAGACAATCAACTACCAAACGGCCATCTTCCGGCAAGTCAACAAGGACAAGATGGCCGCGCATCACGACGCGCTCGAATTTCCTGACGGGCGCATCGTGCTCTTGACCCTGTTGTGCGAAGGCCAGGAAGCGACGGTTCTGCAATTGCCGGCGCAGCCGAAGACCGAGGAAGAGGCGCGCGAGCAGGAACGCGTCAGCTACGTCGGCTGACCACGCCTCCGAAACAAGGCCGGCCGCCTCATGGCGGCCGGCGCTTCTGCGCGACGGAGCCGTGACGCTTGTGGGGACGTCTCCAATCCTCCGGCGTCCAGCGTTTTCTTGTCTAAGCATCCATTCGCCGCTGCACGGCCGACTGGGAGCATTCCCGCAGCGCCGCCGAGCCGTCCCGCCGCAAGCGGCAATCGCATTGCCCTCTCCAGTCGCTGCCTCATTGAGTTAAGGGAGGCCGTTGCGGCCCATTCCCGCTCGTAATGCGGGAAACGCGGGTTGCCGCTTTCGCGGCGGGAACACGGTCTCTACGGCGGCGTTTGAGCTAAAGACTGCCGATTCCGGGCTTCCTCGCCCGTAATTCGCCGTGACTCGCACCCGGAAGAAGTAGAAAATTCCCTTTGAGTCTCCATGCCGCGGACGACGCGATGTTGGGCCGTCTCCATCCCCGCGTCGTCACGACCTTTCGATAATAATCACCCGATGAATGAATTGTTGGACCCAGCGGCAGCAGCCGAACAACACGCCGCAGAGTCGGCCGCCGCTCCGCTTCGGGATTCCGACGCGGCAGCGGAGATAGCCGAACCGCCGTTCAAGGAAGTATCCACCGCCGCGCAGTTCCTCACTGTCTTTCCGCCGATCATGCTGCCGATGTTCCTGGCGGTGGCGGACCAGACCATCGTCGCCACCGCGCTGCCGGCCATCGCCTCAAGTCTGGGTGAAATCGAGCGCGCGTCTTGGGTCGTGGTGTCCTACCTGATCGCCAATACGATCGCGGCGCCGGTTTACGGTCGGCTCGGCGACACTTTCGGGCGCCGCTTGATGATGGTGCTGGCGCTGGCTCTGTTCATGCTGGGCTCCGTGCTGTGCGCGCTCGCGCCCAATATCGAGCTACTGACTGCATTTCGGGTGCTGCAGGGATTTGGCGGCGGCGGCCTGATGACGCTGTCGCAAGCCCTGATCGGCGAGTTGATCCCGCCGCGCGAACGCGGCCGTTATCAAGGCTATCTGGCCGGCATTGCGGTCAGTTCCAACACCTTCGGCCCAGTCGCCGGCGGCTATCTAACACAGGCATTCGGCTGGCAGTCGATCTTTCTGATCAACATTCCGTTGGGACTGCTCGCAATGCTGTTCGTATTTCGCATTCCGCCGCGTCAGGGCGATCGCCGCCGCACCACGTTCGACGCTCCCGGCCTGGTCCTTTTCATCTTCTTTGTCGGCCCGGTGATTCTGGCGCTCGAGCAGGTGCAGCGCATGCAGCTGAGCGCGATGCCCATGGCGCTGGCCATGCTCGCCGTCGGCTTGGTCTCGCTTGGTCTGCTCACATGGCAGGAGCGGCTCACCGCCGCGCCGCTCATTCCGCCCAAACTGTTCCGCCAGCCCTCGATCTGGCGCGCCGACGCCATGGCCGCGCTTCACGGCGCGGCGCTGGTTTCGCTGATCACGTTTCTGCCGATCTATCTGCGCGCCGTTCGCGGCGCTTCTCCCGGCGAGACCGGCCTGATCCTGCTGCCGCTTACCGCCGGGATCGGCATCGGTTCGATGTTGACCGGACAGATGGTGACGCGAACCGGCTACACCGCGGTTTTCCCGACATGCGGATTGCTAGGCGCGACGGCGGGACTGCTTCTCATTGCCTTCTGGATCCCACATCTGTCGACCACCGGGATGGCTTGGGCTTTTTGCAGCATCGCCCTGTTCATGGGCACGGTGATGGGCGTCGTCCAGGTCACGGTACAGGCAGTGTCCGGCCCGCGGCTGCTCGGCACCGGCGCGGCCATGGTGCAGTTCTCCCGCTCGGTCGGCGCCGCTTTCGGCACAGCCACGGTCGCCGCGATTCTGTTCTCTATTCTGACGGCAAAGGATCGCGACACGGCATTCCTGTTCGGCACGATTATCGAGCAGGGACCGGAAGCGCTCGCGACGCTCGCCCCGGCGCGACAAGCCATCGTTCACGCCGAGATCGGCGACGCGTTCCGTGCCGCTTTCCTGACCATCGCGACGTTCACCGGCTGCGGCACCGTGCTGGCCTGGTCGTTGCCTCTGCGCCGGCTTTAATTGATCTAGTCGCGGCATTGCGGCGCTCGGCCACGCGCGGCAGACTCCAAGAAATCTGGGGAGGCCGCATGACAAAAATCCTCCTGACCCGGCATGGCCACGTAGAAGGCATCAAGCCTGAGCGGTTCCGCGGCCACGAGCCGCTGGAGTTGACCGCGCTCGGTCGCGCCCAAGCCGTGGCGGTAGCGCAACGCATCGCCGACGTCCGGCAGCCCAGTCACATCTATACAAGCCCGCTGGGCCGCTGCGTCGAAACCGCGGCCGCCATCGCCAGGGCCTGCGCGATCACCGCCAAGACTTGCGAGGGATTAAACGACATCGATTACGGCGCATGGCAGTTCAAGACTTTTGCCGAAGCCAAAGCACTCGATCCCACGCTGTTCGCCGCCTGGTTCGCGACGCCGCATCTCGTCCGCTTTGCCAAAGGCGAATCACTGCAGGACGTCGCGGCGCGCGTTGCCGACGCCTTGCGCATGGTGCTGGCGCGCCATGCCGACGAGACTATCGTGCTGGTCGGACATGACAGCGTGAATCGCGTGCTGCTGCTGGGCTTTCTCGATCTGCCGCTGTCTGCTTATTGGCGGATCGCGCAGGACCCGTGCTGCATCAATGAGATCGATATTGGCCGCGGAGGAGTCGGCATCCGCAGCATCAACGCAACACAGCATGTCGATGCCGACGCCCGAGAGCACGATGCGCGATGACGCCGCCGCGCAGCTCGGCTTAAGTCCCATGGCGGAAAATCGCTTGCCCTATGTCGGCCGCTCGCTACCGCGGCTTGAGGATCGGCCGCTGGTCACCGGACAGGGATGCTTCGCCGCCGATGTCTCATTTGCGCAACAAGTGCATATGCGCGTGATCCGCTCCGCTCATGCGCATGGGCGCATCCTCTCCATTGACGCGGGCGCGGCAAGCGCAATGCCCGGCGTCGTTGCGATTTGGACGGCGGCAGACGTCGCCGCGATTCCGCCGATCGATTTTCGCCTCACCCGCATCGAGGGGCTTGAGCCCTACCGCCAGCCGATCCTTGCGGTCGAGCGCGTGCGCTATGTCGGCGAGCCGGTCGCGGTGGTCTTCGCGGTCGATCCTTACGCGGCCGAGGACGCCGCTGACGCGGTCACCGTCGAGATCGAAGCATTGCCCGAACTCCTCGCCGCCGATTTGCCGCCCGGCGAATTCGCCTCCGGGCACTCAACCGAAGCCGCGGTCGTGCAGAAGGGCTACGGAGACGTCGCGGCGGCCTTTGCCGCGGCACATGAGGTCGTCGCGCTCGAGCTCAAGATCGGCCGCCATAGCGGCGTTCCCCTGGAGACGCGCGGCGCAATTGCCCGCTACGACGCGGCGCACAATGTGCTCGAGCTCTTTGGCGCGGCCAAAGTGCCGCACTGGAACCGCGACAGCCTGGCACGCATGCTGACGTTGCCGCCCTCCTCCGTGCATCTGCATGAAGGCCATACCGGCGGCGGCTTTGGCGTGCGCGGCGAGCTTTATCCCGAAGACGTGCTCGCCTGTCTCGGCGCGCTGCGGCTCAATTGCCCGGTGAAATGGATCGAGGATCGCCGCGAGCATCTGATCGCCGCCAATCATTCGCGTCAACAACATTATCGCGTCCGTGCCGCGGTCGACGAAGCCGGCCGGCTCCTTGCCATCGACGGCGAATTCTTTCACGACCAGGGCGCTTATGTGCGCACCCATGCGGCGACCGTGCCTGATCTTGCCGCCACCATGATGCTCGGACCTTATCGGGTGGCCGCTTATCGCATGGCCGGACGCATCCGGCTCACCAACAAGACGCCGTGCGGCACCTACCGCGCACCGGGACGCTACGAGAGCACGTTCGTGCGCGAGCGGTTGTTGGATGCGATCGCCGCGCGGCTCCGCATTGATCCGATCGAAACCCGCCGCCGCAACCTCATTGCTTCGGGCGAAATGCCCTATGCCCGGCCACTCGATACGCTGGGAACGGAAATGACCTACGACTCCGGCGATTATGCGGGGCTTCTCGACAAGGCGCTTGTCGCGCTCGATTGGCAAAAACTGCAGGATTCTCTCAAGCGCCGCCGCGACGCCGGAGAGTTGGTCGGCGTAGGGCTTGCAATGTTCGTTGAGAAAAGCGGGCTTGGACCCTTTGACGTCGTACGCGTCTCGATCGACAGCAGCGGGACCGTCGAAATCGTGACCGGCGCGACCTCGGTCGGCCAGGGCATGGAAACCATCATCGCGCAGATTTGCGCGGATGCGCTTGGCGTCGATTATCGACGCGTGCGCGTCGTGCACGGCCAGACCGATCGCATCACCTACGGCATGGGCACGTTCGCCTCGCGGGTTACGGTGATGACCGGCGAGGCCACGCGCATTGCGGCGGCAAAGCTGCGCGCCAGGGCGCTCGCCGTCGCGGCTGACCTGTTGCAAACTCCGGCCGCGACGCTCGACGTGATCGACGGCTTGGTGGTGCGGAAGAACACGCCCCAGGGACCGTCAATCTCGCTCGGCGACATCGCACGTGCGCTCAATCCCGGCTCGAAGCTTGTCGGCGAGGCAACGCCGGGGCTTTCCGCCGAAGGCTTGTTCGAGCAGCAACACATGAATTACCCGTACGGTATCCATGTTGCCGTGGTGCGCATCGAGCGCGATACCGGAGTGGTCACGGTCGAGCGCTTTTTCGTCGCCTATGACATCGGCAAGGCGGTCAATCCGATGTTGATCGGCGGCCAGATCGCCGGCGGGGTCGCCCAAGGCATCGGCGGCGCGCTGTTCGAAGAGTTTCTTTACGACGCGCGCGGCGAGCCGCTGTGCGTCAGTTTTGCCGATTACGTCATGCCGACGGCCCGCGAAATTCCACCGATCGAGGTCATGATCACCGAGGACGCACCGAGCCCGCTCAATTCGCTCGGCGTCAAGGGCGCCGGCGAAGGCGGGGCCAATGCCGCCGGCGCCGCCATCGCCGCCGCCATCGATGACGCGCTCGGCCAGCCCGGCGCGGTGACGGAGCTGCCGGTCACGCCGCAGCGGCTGCGCAATATTTTGCGGGCCGCTGCGGCGAGCCGCTGATCAGTTCATTTGTTCTTCGCCGCGGACGCCATCACCACCTTGATCGCCGCATTGAGAGCGGGCTTCGACGCCGACACATCGAGGCCGATGCTGGAAATCTTCGACATGAAGGTGGCCTGATCGGCTGCTGGCAAAGTGGTCAGGCTGCCGCCGGAGTCCGTCCACACCTTGCGCTGCGTGTCGAAGAACTGATTGATGAACGGAACGATGTCGGTCGACACCTTCAACGCATCATCGCGGACGATTTTCTGCAGGTCGGGTGGCAGCCCCTCGACCCATTTTTTGCTCAAGACCGCGATCGAGCTGACGTAAGGCTGACCGGTTTCCACGACATATTTGGCTGCATCGATATAATGCAAGGTCGTGTATTGCGTGATCGTGGTGAGAGAGCCGTCAAGCGCGCCCTGTTGCAACGCTGGCAAAACGTCGGCCAAGGTCATTGCCACCGGCGAAGCACCCATCCGCTTGATCAGCTCCAATTGGAACTGCGACGCCAGCACGCGAATCTTCAGCCCCGCATAATCGGCGAGACTATGAATCGGCTTTTTGGTGATAATCGATGACGGTCCGATCGGATAGATGCCGGCGCCGATCAGTCCCTTGTTTGCGCCTAGCCCTAAGATGAGATCGCGCACCGTCGGATCATTGATCACGCGCAGGTACTGATCGCGATCCGAAAACAGACCTGGCGCACTCAGCACCTCATAACGCTCATCGACACCGACGAGGAATTCCGGCGGCCCAGTCCAGCCCTGAATCGCTCCGAATTGCGTGCCTTCGATCTGCCGAGGAATGGCGCCGAGCTGGCTTGCCGGATAGACCTCGGCCTTGATGCGGCCGCCTGAGTCCTTTTCCACCGCGGCGGCAAATCGTTTGAGCCATTCGTGCTGCGTATCATTGACCGTCGCGGTGCTCAGCTTCATGACAATAGGAGTGGCGGTTTGCGCGGCGACGGGTGACGACAGCTCGACAATCGCTGACAGCATGACCGCGAAAACCATCGCCACGGCTGCGTAGTTTCTGCTTTTTATTCCGCTCATAATTTCCTCCCTGGCCCCTCAGCATCGCGCCACCGCCGCGCGGTAAGCGACGTAGATTGCCACAGCGCCGGGAGCGGGTACAGAAGTCGATTCGCCGCGTCGAAAGCGCTATGGTGCAACGGGATGATCGGTGTGAGACATACCGATGAGTGACGTGCGGCTGACGCTGCGAATCGATTTCGGCTCGGCCGGCGCGATCGGGCCCGGCAAGATCCGGCTCTTGGAGGCCATTCAAAAGACCGGCTCGATCTCGCAAGCCGGACGTTTGCTGCGCATGTCCTATCGCCGGGCCTGGCTCCTAGTCGATGATCTGAACAGCTGCTTCCGTGAACCCGTGGTGACCACGCAACCCGGCGGCACCCGCGGCGGCGGCGCCGCGCTCACGCCATTCGGTCGCGAGGTGATCAAGAAATATCGCTCGATCGAGGCTCAGGCGACGAGCGCGGCCAAACGGCAGTTGCACGATCTGGAAAACGCCCTCCGTACGCGTGCGCGGCCTGTCGGCAAGCGACTAAAGACTTCGATCGAGCCAACCAATCACGCCGATGACTGATCGAACTCGGTGCCGCTACAGCTCCGCCGCGATGAAATGCGTCACCTTCGGCGCGCCGCTCATAGTGAACCGATGCACGGCGTCCTGAACCAGACGATCGGCGTTGGTCACGCGCTCATGCTGGCGCAGATGCTCCATCCACGATTCCACGAGAAACGTCTCCATGACGCGGCCCGCTTCGGCGGCGTCTTCGAAAACGCCCCAGGCATAGGCGCCGTCGCGGCGCCGTTCGTGCTCGAGCTTGGCCAGCGCTTCGAGGAACGCTTCGCGGTCCGCCGGCCGGATACGATATTCGACGGTGACGAGGACCGGTCCGCGGTCCTGTTCGATCACCTGTGCGGTGATCGGCGCCGGCCAATGCATTGACGGCGTCAGATCGATGCCGGCGCCGGTCTGCAGTTTCCACCGCCAGGTGAGCAGCATTGCCGCAACCGTGCCGGCGGCGGCGAGAAAATGCGCTGACGGCAGCCCGACGCGGACGGCGATCTCGCCCCAGGCGGCGCTGCCGACCGTCAGGCAGCCGAAGAATACCGTCGTGTAGAGCGCAAGTCCCCGCGCGCGCACCCAATCCGGCAACGCCACTTGCGCCGAGACGCCGAGCGTCGCCAGTGCAGCGATCCATGACGCCCCGGCGATGAGGCTCGCGACAAGCGCGGTGACCGGATCGCGGGCAAGACCGTAAAGCAGCATGGCCGCGGCCTGGCCGAGCGCACCGAGCGCCATCAGCCGATCCGGTCCGAGTGTGCCGTTCAGCCAGGGCAACAAAAAAGCGCCGGCCACGGCACCGGCGCCGATGACGCCGAGCAGCACGCCGTAAAACTCCGGACCCTTCGCGATCTGCTCGCGACTGACCAACGGCAGCAATGCCCAATAGGCGCTGGTGAACAGAAAAAAGCCTGCGGCCCGCACCATCGTCGCGCGCAGATGCTGGTTATGGCGAGCGTAACGCAGGCCGGCCAAAACAGCTTGGCCGAAGCGCTCGGCCGGCAACAAGGTCCGCGCGCCTTGCTGCGGCCGCCACCATAGCAACGAACCGACGATCGCGAGATTGGCGACCGCATTGGCCCAGAACGGCGCGACCACGCCGTAAGCGGATATGGTGAGGCCGCCAAGCGCCGGCCCAAGCGCGCGCGACACGTTCACGCCGGCGCTGTTGGCGGCAATCGCCGGCGGTAGATCGTCGCTGGGAACGAGCTGCGGCACGACCGCCTGCCAGGCCGGCACCGTCAGAGCTCCGGTGGCGCCGACCAGGAAGGTGAATAGCAGCAAATTGCCGGGCGTCGCCAGACCGAAACCGACGATGACGGCATAGACCGCCGAGACCGCCGTTGTCAGCGATTTAACGATAAGCAAAAATTTTCGCTTATCGAAAATATCGGCGAGCGCGCCAGCCGGAATGGCGAACAGGAAAATCGGCAGCGAGCTTGCGGCCTGCACCAGAGCGACGATGAAGGGGTCGGGATTGAGGCTGGTCATCAGCCAGCCCGACGCGGCGCTGTACATCCACCAGCCGACATTGGAGATCAGCGTCGCCGTCCAGATGACGGCGAAGGCGCGATGGCGAAACGGCGCCAAAAAAGACGAGGCCCGCCCCGGTCCGCCTTGGGCGTCGCTCATGCTGCCGACGGCCGATGCGCAGGCCAGCACCCGGCACCGTCCGCTGCTGTGATCCTGGACATGACAGAACCTTACTCGCCGAAATCGTCCTCATGTTACAGAAATCGACGATCCGCCTGCAAACGCACGCGACGGCGTTTCGCGCAGCAAAAGGCCGCCCGAAATCGGGCGGCCCTTCGCATGCCGGATGGAGCGCGCCGTCGATTACGCCATCCAAAACGGCTTATGGGCTTCGCGATGCACGTCGCAACGCGTGATCCCTATGTCGCGCAATGTCGCGTCGCTCAAGCCTTCCAACTCTTGGCGCGAGCGCGACCGCCGCTGCCACTCGCCGATGCGGCGCATAACTCGCTCCCAACTGAACAGACCTTGCGCTCGGAAGCTGGTGATTGTGGTGGTCGTCATGGCTTTTCTCCGTATCCGGCAAATTCAGACGCACGATAGGTGAAGTTTGCAGTGCGAAATGTGATGGCAAACACAGTTCTGTTCTTTTCAATTAATCTATTGATATAAAACAATTTTTATCGCATGAATGATGGTAATTGCAGTGCCTTCTTTACCGTCGTCAGGCGGCCATCGGCGTTGACGGCGGTGCAATTTCGCAAATCTGCGTCACCGGCTCCGGAAGTAGCGCCTCGGTCCGATCGTAGCCGAGCACGCGCAAGACGCCAGCGGCCGGACACATGGCGACGGCAAGCCGCGTATAGGGATTAAGAACCGGCTCGCGCACCCAATCGAAACTCGGCGCCGAGGCCGCGCCGTTCCATCCGTTGAGCGCTTCGCGACGGGCGCGGCTGTAGCCCGCCGCATCCGCAAACGAACTGGTCAGGAAGCGGCGCGTGCCGATGCGGCCCTCCCATCCCTCGCGCGACGGCACCCAGTCGTTGGCGGCGCTGGTCTCCTCCTCGCGGGTCACGAAATCGATCTCGGTACGCTCGATGACGCAGCGCTCGTCGGCCGCGCAACCGGCCAGCAC
The DNA here is from genome assembly GCA_963731805.1 of uncultured Alphaproteobacteria bacterium. Lineage (GTDB taxonomy): Bacteria > Pseudomonadota > Alphaproteobacteria > Rhizobiales > Xanthobacteraceae > BOG-931. The sequence continues at coordinate 117,111 of CAVSWY010000007.1, read as the reverse complement.
GTAAATGACCGGCCGCGCCACCGGCGTCGTCTCCAGCATGCGGCGCGCCGCTGCGAAATCTCGGCAAAGCTCAAACGTCCGGCGCAGCAACTGGTCCGGCGGCATCAGATCCGCCGACCGCCAGATCGCATGCGCGTTGGCGGCAAAATCGAATGGCCGCAGCCAGCGATGCGCGGTGCGCCGGCGCATCGGCGCCTGGTTGACGCACGCGGCGAAACGGAACGGCGCCATGGCGGTCAGGGCCCCGACATAGCCCGGCCAGGTGACGCTATAGAAATCGCCGCAGTCGCCATGCATATGCGCCACTTCGGCAAAGCGGCCGAGTCCGAGAAACGGCCAGTCGAGCGTGCGGAGAATCCACGGCGCGCCGTCGTGCTCGACCGCTAGCGAGGTGCAGGCCCATTGATAGGACGCATTGAGGAGCCAAACGCCGGAGAAATCGAGCGCTGAAGCGATTTCCCCGATCTCCCCGACATAGGGCGAGCGCGAGCGCTCGAGCCAATGCCGCGATGCCCGATCAAGCGCCGGCACCAGCGGCAAGGAGGCGCGCGGCAGAAAGCCGAGACAAGCGTCGCGCAGCGCGCGGGCCCTGGGCGCGCTTCTTTGCGCATGATGCGGCGGCCCGCCCTCACGCAGATCGACGATGGGAATCGCGCTCAACATTGCGGCGTTCTGCCGTCCATTCCGACTGCAAGCAAGTCTAGCAGAAAAAGCTTCAATCCGCGATGACCGGTAGCAGCAAATGCGAGGGGTGCTCGCGGTCGTGATAGACTTTGTGCAACACCGTCTTGCTCGAGCAGATGTGGTACGGCACGTATTCGGCGTTGGTGGCGCCGGCGACGCCGGTCGGCAGATCGAGGCTGGTAATGTCGAGACAGATGCGGTGGCCTTGGCGGAACAAGTTCGCCGTCGCCATGATTTCGATCTGATATTCCTCGATGGCGCCCGGCATGACCGGCTTCGCCGCCGCCCGCGTCAACGGATGCCATGGCCACCAGGGCTTCGAACGCTTGGCGTCGATTGCCCGGTGGGAGGCTTTGAGCCAGCCACGGGTCACTTCGCGCTCGGGCAGATCCTTCGGCACTTCGCGCTCGCCCTCGCGCACGCTCAAGACCGAAACGTCGGGACCGACGTCTTTGAGAACGACGATCCAGTTGGTGTCGTCCTGGTCGATCGAGGCGTAAAGCGTCAGCGCAATTGGCCCGGCAACCAGCACGTCATGCGGCAGCGGATCGGTCATGAAGCGCAAGCGTTGAATGACGCTGGTCTGCGATGGCGGCATCTGGACGAAGGCGTCGGGCGGTTGCGTCTCGGTGGCGCTCGACGGCGCGATGGTGTCGGTCGTCAGTCGTTCCCAGCTTTTCAGATAGAGCTTGGTCCACTGCGTTTCCGGGAGCGGCCAGTCGCTGGCGCTGCGCCATTCATTGGCTCCCATCACCCAAAATCGCACCGGCGCCTCGTCCATGATGCCGGTGTCGAGACCTTTGAGCCAATGATCGTGCCAGCGCAGGACTTCGCTGTGGAACGTGTGGTAGGGCCGTTCCAGATGCGCCGGACCGGCAAGCAACAATTTTTTCGGCGTCTTGATATTGCGATACCAGTGTTGGCAGCCGTTGAGATGCGTCTTGTAGGTGTAGCCGTACCAGCCGGAGCCGGTATAGGTCGGCACTTTGATCTGCTCGAATTCCGCCTCGCTTTTCTGCACCGCCGCTTCGGAGTCGAATGGATCGACCAGCACATTGTAATAAGGCGGCATGTGCTGGCCTTTTTGCGCGATCAGATTGTAGACGTGCGGGTACATTTTGTAGTCGGGATTGCTCATGGCATCGCGCCAGAGCGTCTCGCGTTCCGCCGGCAAAGCGCCGGGCGGCCCCTTGTGCTGATGCATCGCCGAGAAATGGCCGACCAGATAACGGAACAGATGGATGACGCCGCCCGGATATTCGTCGCGGAAGCCGCCGAGCTCGCCGTAGGCGCCGCGTGAATCGAACGGAAAGATCGCCTTGAGATGCGGTGGCTGCTTCTTGGCGACCGCAAGCTGCTCGGCGCCGAAGCCGGAGATGCCGACCATCCCGACGTTGCCGTCGCACCAGTCCTGAGCCGCGATCCACTCGATGAGATCGTAGCAATCCCATTCGCGCGAGCCGCCGCCCTCCGATTTGCCGACGCCGCGCGGCGAGCCGATGACGTGGACGTAGCCACGTGAGACGAAGAATTTGGTGTCGCCCGCCTCAAGCGGGCCGGTCCACAGCGATGACCAGGCCGGCTGCGGCGGCAGCGCCGCGGCCATGTCCGGTCCCTGGAAATCCTTGTTGTAAATGGCGAAGGCCAATAGAACGGGAAATTTTCCACTCGCCTCCGGCCGGTAGATGTCGACGCAGATTTTGACGCCATCGCGCATCGGCACCATGACGTCGATGTCGCGGGCGATCGATGAGAAAGTCGGCTCGCGATCGTAACTCGGTCCTGGATTTTCCGCCGATGGCAGTAATTGCGACGAACGCAACTCCTCGGCACGCACTCAAGCCTCCTTCGGCGCGTTGTCCGCGCATTCAATTGCAATCGAGCCCGCCGAACCGAACGAGCGCCGGCATAATCGACAATGCGGCGCCGCTTAGCAAGCAAGCCGCAGCGTCGCAATATCACTGCATTGGGGAGAAGCGGTGGAACCTAGAACTGGGCGTCTTCTTTGACTGCGGCGTTGCCGACTGCGTGCATTTGGACGACAGGCTTGCCGGTCACCGCCGGCCGCTTCGCCGCGATCGGCGGCTTGTCGCTCGAGGCTGCCGCCTGATTGGGCGAATGATGGGCTGTCTCGATCTTGTAAATTTGCTACTAAGTAAGATTACATATCGATGCGAAATACGCGGGAGGACTTGACGATGGAATTGAAATCGACGCGGCGGATCGTGACCGGGCATGATGCGCAGGGCAAGGCGGTGGTGCTGTTCGACAGTGTGCTGCCGCCAAAACAGCGCAGCGCCGGCAGTAACGGCATGACGCTGTTATGGGTGACGAGCGAATCTCCAGCCGACGTCGCCGGCGCCGCCGACCGGGCGCAAACGCAGGTCGGCGTGCCGCCGCCCGCCAACGGCGCGGTGTTCCGCATCGTCGATTTCGCGCCACTGCCGGCGAACACGGCGCCGGTCGATCATCACCAAATCCTCGTTTCGATGGGCATCGATCCGGCGACGCAAGGTTATGCGCGGCACGCCAATACGCACCGGACCAGGACCATCGACTACGCCATCGTGCTGGACGGCGAGATCGACATGCTGCTCGACGACACCGAGATCCACGTCAAAGCGGGCGACGTCGTGGTGCAGCAGGCCACCAATCACGCCTGGGTCAATAACGGCACAAAGCCGTGCCGCATCGCCTTCATCCTCATCGACGGCAAGACGCCGCCGGCCTGGGGGCAAGGCTGGAAGCCGTAACGGCGTGGCGTAGCTACTCCGCCGCTTCCTGATGGCGATGGAACAGCGGCACGATGCGCGCCCGTTCGCCGGCGCAGGCCACGACGACGCTGTTCTCCGGCACCACGATCCAGTTCTTGTGGTCGCGGTCGAGCGGCTCGGAAACGATGACGATGCCGGCGTCGGATTCCCGATAATAGAGCGTGTTGGCGCGATCGTTCACCGCGTAGCGGAAGGCATAGAGATCGCGGCCATTCGACAGCGCGGCGGTAAAGCGCAGCCGGTCCGGCGGCGAGGTTTCGTTCACCAGCGCCGTCAGCCGGGCCAAAACCGTTTCCGCGGCGCCGACCGGATCGTCGATGCCGGCGCCGAGGATGGCGAGGAAGACCGCTTCGGAATCCGTCGTGCCGATGCGCGCCGGATAAAGCTCGTCGGGAATCAAGCCCTCGACCTGCCGGCGCAGTCGGCTCCAACTGCCGATGAAGCCGTTGTGCATGAACATCCATTTGCCGCAGGCAAACGGATGGCAATTCGGCCTGGTAATGGGGGTTCCGGTCGCCGCCCTGACGTGAGCGAAAAACAGGTGCGACTGCAAGTGCCGGCAAAGATAGCGCAAATTTTCGTCCGACCAGGCCGGGCGGACCTCGCGGTAGAGGCCGGGCTCGGGATGATTGCCGTACCAGCCTAGCCCGAAGCCGTCGCCATTGGTGCCGGCGGTCGATTCAAGCGCTTGAATGCTCTGCGAGATCAAGGAATGCGACGGCTCGGTCACGTAATGTTCGAGGGCCGTGGTTACTCCGCGATAGGCGATCCAGCGGCACATTATTGAGCCTTTGTCTCGAAGGGTCACGCCACCAATGTGGCGTCGCGAATCCACCGTGTCACCTTGTGCAAGGCAATTTCGGCACCTTCGTGTTGATTTTCTGTAAAGATGCGGAGCTGCGCATCGGCCGAAGTTCCCTCCACGACAATGGAGCGGCAATTCCCCACCTGCTCGGCGCAGCCGAGCGCCTCGGCATCCGGCGCCACGAGGTCGAGGATGTGGGCGAGTATCTCGCCAACGCGGACGCCACCCGAGCGCGTCACAAACGTGCCCTGCACGCCGTAGCGCTGGGCCCGCCACTTGTTCTCCACCGCAATCGCGCGGTCGACAACGTCGAGCCCGGCATTGTGCTCGGGGTGGACGTAGAGAAAACGGGCCAAGGAGCGATAGAGCGCCGCAATCGCGACGGTGTCGTCGAGACGGGTGCAGCAATCCGGCGCCCGCAGCTCCAAGGTCGGATATTTGAGCGAGGGGCGGATCGACCACCACAAATGGCTGGCGTCGGCCATCGCCTCGGATCGCACCATGGCATCGACATAGGCGTCGTATTCCTCCGCGGTGCGGAATAATTCCGGCAAGCCGGTGCGCGGCAATTCGTCATAAGCGGCGAGACGATAGCCTTTCAGGCCGGTGGCGCGGCGCTGCCAGAACGGTGACGAGGTCGACAGCGCAATGAACAGCGGCAGATAGGGCAGCATGCGCATCATCACGTCGATGCGGCGCGCCGGGTCGGGAAACTCCACATGCACGTGCATCCCGCACAGCATGTTGCGCTGGCCGATCATCTGCAGATCGTCCATAACCTTGTTGTAGCGGTCCTTCGGCGACTGCACCGACTCCCGCCAGGACGCCAGCGGATGGGTGCCGCAGGCCAGGATCGCAAGCCCGTGCTCGGCGGCGGCCGCAGCCGCATTGAGCCGCAACTGGCGCAGTTCGATCCGCGCGTCGTCGGCGCTGCGATAGGGCTCAGTGGCCACCTCGATCTGGGCCTGCAAAAACTCCCGGCCGATATTTCCCGGCGCCCCAAAAGCGGCGGCCTGGAACAGCGAGTCCGGCGTTTCCGCGGGAACTTCGCCGCTTTCCGAGTCGGCAAGAAAGTATTCCTCCTCGATGCCGAATTGGAAATTATCGTCGGACGTAAAAACGCGCGCTTGATCTCCCGGAGGCACCAGAGTCCGAATGTGAAGCCGTCGCTCGTTCGGGTCGAATCGAAATTCCATGACTGGATCCGTTGCTTCCGCGATGGATTCTATGTCTGTTTCTCAGATACCCTGCGTCTGCAACCAGCACTCCAACAACGCAACTTGCCAAAGCTTCGAGTGGCCCTTCGGCGTCAGCTCGCCCTCCGGGTCGGCGAGCAAGCGCTCGATATAAGGCCGGTTGAACAGGCCGCGCTCACGCGCTTGCGGCGCGCCGAGCACGTCGCGGACAAAATCGAGAAACGCGCCGCGAATATATTTGAGCGCCGGCACCGGGAAATATCCCTTCGACCGGTCGATCACCTCGTCGGGAACGAGCCCGCGGGAGGCTTCCTTGAGAATATGCTTGCCGCCGCCGCGCACTTTGAATTCAGCCGGGATGCGCGCGGCAAGCTCGACCACCTCGTGGTCAAGGAAGGGCACCCGCGTCTCCAGGCCCCACGCCATCGCCATATTGTCGACGCGCTTGACCGGATCGTCGACCATCATGATCTCGGCATCGAGCTGCAGCGTCTGATCGATTGGGGTCGTGCCGCGGCAATTGCGGAAATAAGCATCGACGAAGTCGCGGCTGTAGTCGCCGTTCATCAGCGCGGGCGCGACCAGCTCGGCCATCTCGGCGTGATCCCGATCGAAATAGACGCGGGCATAATCTTCCGTGGCGTCGTTTGACCTCATCAGCACCGGATACCAGTGATAGCCGCCGAAGATCTCGTCGGCGCCCTGCCCGCTCTGCGCGACCTTGACGTATTTCGATACTTCCTGCGACAGGAGATAAAAGCCGATGGCGTCGTGGCTCATCATCGGCTCCGACATGGCCCCGACCATGCCGGACAGGGATTCGATGGCGCGTGAGCCGTCGACGCGAATGCGGTGGTGATCGGTGGCGAAACGGCTGGCGATCAAATCGGAATAGCGGAACTCGTCGCCCGCGACGTCCCCGATCGTCTCAAAGCCGACGGAAAAGGTCTTCAGATCCTTCTGTCCAAGTTCGGCGAGGATGGCGACCAGAAGCGACGAGTCGAGACCTCCCGAAAGCAGTACACCAACCGGCACATCGGCGACGCGGCGGCGATCGACGGCTTTACCGAGCGCATCGCGCACCGCCTCGCGCCACTCCGCTTCGGTGAGCGCGCGATCTGCCGCGCGCGGCCCGACTTCGAGCTGCCAATAGGTTTCCTCGCGGCGGCGGCCGTCGGGCTCGATGGTGCAGATCGTCGCCGGGGCGAGCTTGCGCACGCCCTTGAGGATCGTCATTGGCGCGGGCACCACGGCGTGCCAGCTCAAATAATGATGCAACGCCGCCGGATCGATTGCGGTATCCACATCGCCCGCCGCCAGCAAGGCGGGCAGCGTGGAAGCAAAGCGGAACCGGCCGGGCCGCTCCGCGTAGTACAACGGCTTGATGCCGAGCCGGTCGCGCGCCAGCACGACGCGTCCACTGTCGCGCTCCCAGATTGCGAACGCGAACATCCCATAAAATCGCTCGACGCAACGCGGTCCCCATTCCTTATAGGCTTTGAGGATGACTTCGGTGTCGCCCTGCGAGAAGAACCGATAGCCTTTGCCCACGAGTTCGCTGCGCAATTCGCGGAAATTATAGATGCAGCCGTTGAAGACGACGGCGAGGCCGAGCTTCGGATCGATCATCGGCTGGGCGGATGCGGCGGCAAGATCGATGATGCTGAGCCGGCGATGGCCGAACGCCACCCGATCTTGCGAGAAGGCGCCGCCGGCGTCCGGCCCGCGTGACCACATCCGCTGCATCATTGCGGCCAGCGAACCGCCCGCCGGGTCGCCATTAAAGGTTAGCTCGCCGCAAATGCCGCACATTTCATCATGTCCAGAACGAAGACTTGCCCACCGGTCAGCAATAACGCTCTCGGGGCGAGTTGAGTTCCTGACGCGGCGGAGGACGGCACAACTTATTCAGATGCCACAATGACTTGCAGCGACAATTTCACGCGCATCTTCGCACGTTAAGCGAGCAAGCGGCGGACCGCCGTGCTCCATGCCGCCAATTTCCGTTCACGCACTGCAGCATCCATCTGCGGCTTAAACTGATGTTCTAAGCGCCAGTGCTCCAAGAACCGATCCGGCTCCGGAAAAAATCCGGCATGCAGGCCGGCGAGATAAGCAGCGCCGAGCGCCGTGGTTTCTTTGACCTGGGGACGATCGACCGTGCTGCCGATGATGTCGGCAAGGCGCTGCATGAACCAGTCGGAATTCGCCATGCCACCGTCGACGCGCAAGGTTTTCAGCGCGGTGCCAGCCTCGCGCCAATCGGCCTTCATGGCGGCAAGCAAATCGGCGGTCTCGAAACAGACGCTCTCAAGCGCGGCTTTCGCCAATTCCCGCGGACCGGTCGCCCGCGTCAGCCCGAAAAGCGCGCCGCGCGCTTCCGGCCGCCAATAGGGCGCGCCCAGGCCGACAAAAGCCGGTACGAGAATGACGTCCTGCGTCGGGTCCGCGGCTTGCGCAAGCGCGCCGGTCTCGGCAGCGCTTTGCACGATGTGCAAGCCATCGCGCAGCCATTGCACCGCCGCGCCGGCGATGAAAATCGATCCCTCGAGTGCGTAGCTACGCTTGCCGGCGAGCTGATAGGCAACTGTCGTCAAAAGCTTGTTGTACGATTGAACCGGTTTCTCTCCGGTATTGAGGAGCGCGAAGCATCCGGTGCCATAAGTGGCTTTGAGCATCCCCGCCGCAAAACAAGCTTGCCCGATCAGGGCCGCCTGCTGGTCGCCGGCAACGCCATAGATCGGAATCGCAGCGCCGAACAGGTCCGGATCGGTCACGCCGAAATCCGCTGACGAATCCAGGACCTCCGGCAGTACGGACTTAGGCACGTTCAAGATTTTCAGGAGCTGGTCGTCCCATCGGCCGTCGCGGATATCGAACAGCAGCGTGCGCGAGGCGTTGGTCGCATCGGTGGTGTGGACATTGCCGCCAGTCAGTCGCCACAACAAATATGTATCGACCGTACCGAAGGCGAGCTCGCCGCGTGCGGCTTGTTCGGCGGCACCGGAAACGTTGCTCAGCAGCCAAGCGAGTTTGGTGCCGGAAAAATAGGGATCGAGCAGAAGTCCGGTCTTGGCCGCGAACAATTCTTCATGTCCGGCGGCTTTGAGCTGCGCGCACAAATTGGCGGTGCGGCGGTCCTGCCAGACCAGCGCGCGATGAACCGGGCGTCCGGTCGAGCGCTCCCACAGGAGCGTCGTCTCGCGCTGATTGGCGATGCCGATGGCGACGATGTCTCGGGCATTGGCCCCGGCCTGGTGCATCGCGCCGCGACAGGTCTCGACGGTCGTTGCCCACAGATCATCGGGCTCGTGCTCGACCTCACCATCGGCGGGAAAATGCTGCGGGAATTCCTGCTGCGCGACGGCGGCAACCGAAGTGTCGGCGCGAAACAGAACAGCCCGCGTCGAGGTGGTGCCCTGGTCGATGGCTAGGACGTACGGCGCCAAGCGTTTCTTCCCTTAATTCTTCCGATTTTGCCGATCCGGCCGCCCCGTTTCCGCAGCTATCGCAACACAGGCTTCACAATACAATGATTTACCGGCATCGTGGCCCGATCGCGAGGCGGCCTTGCGGGACGCCCCCGGCCGAGCAGGAAGCCCCCGTGTCGCAAATTTCAGTGCAAAACGTCAGCAAATATTGGGGCACGACGCGAGCGGTCGAGGGCGTGAGCTTCGACGCGGCCCAGGCCGCGCTCGTCGTCCTGCTGGGTCCCTCGGGCTGTGGGAAATCGACGACGCTGCGGCTGATCGCCGGCCTCGAACAGGTCACGAGCGGCCGGATTTTCATCGGCGGCAAGGATGTGACCGTGCTACCTCCGGCCAAACGCCGCATCTCGATGGTGTTTCAGTCCTACGCGCTGTTTCCGCATCTGACCGTCGCCGAGAACATTCTATTCGGGCTGCGCGTGCGCAAGGTGCCTGCGGCCGAGCGGACGCGGCGTCTGAACCGCGTGGCGGCGCTGCTCGGTCTCGATGCGCTGCTCGAACGCAAGCCGTCGCAGCTTTCCGGCGGTCAGCAGCAACGCGTCGCGCTGGGCCGCGCCATTATCGCGGAGACGCCGGTCTGCCTGATGGACGAGCCGCTGTCCAATCTCGATGCACAACTACGCGCCGAGATGCGCCGCGAGATTCGTGCGTTGCAGCAGCAGCTCGGCATCACCATGGTCTATGTCACTCACGATCAGAGCGAGGCGATGAGCATGGCCGACCGCGTCATTCTCATGCGCGACGGCCACGTCGAACAGGCAGCGGCGCCGGAAGACCTCTACGCTCGTCCGGCGAGCACCTTCGCTGCGCTGTTCATTGGCACGCCGCCGATGAACATCCTGCCCGTCGCGCCGAACGCGGATCGCGGCGACCTCCTGTTCGGCATCCGCCCCGAGCACGTCATACTCGGCGACGGCGGCATCCCCGCTCGCGTGCAAAGCGCGGAATTTCTCGGCGCCGATACGATCGTCACCTGTGCCTATCGTGGCGAGACGCTCGCGGCGCGCGTGCCCGGCAAAGCCGCGTTCCCAACCGGCGCGGCGGTCGGCGTTCATTGGCATCGCGAAAATCAGCACTTCTTCGACGCCGCAAGCGGGCTGCGCCGCGACGACGTGGCCGACTCCGTCGCGGGAAATACCAGCATCGCCCAAGAGTGCCCCGTCATTTGAGGAGAAGAGAGCATGTTTAGAATGAATTGGCTGACGGCAATTGCCGGAGCGGTTCTGGTGGCTGTCGTAACGGGCGCCATGACGTCCGGAGCCACGGCGAAAGACATCGTACTGTCGTTCTACTATCCGGTCGCTGTCGGCGGTCCGATCACGAAAATCATCGACGGCTATGCAGCCGATTTCGAAAAAGAAAATCCCGGCATCAAGATCAATGCGATTTATGCCGGCACGTATCAGGACACGTTGACCAAGGCGCTGACCGCGTTCAAGAGCGGCGACCCGCCGGACATCGCGGTCCTGCTGTCGACTGACATGTTCACGCTGATCGATGAAGACGCCATCGCGCCATTCGACGATCTGCTCAAGACCGACGCCGACAAGGCCTGGGCGACGTCGTTCTTTCCCGCCTTCATGGAGAACAGCCAGACTGGCGGCAAGACCTGGGGCATCCCGTTCCAGCGCTCCACCATCGTGATGTTCTGGAATAAGGACGCCTTCAAGGAGGCCGGCCTCGATCCGGACAAGGCTCCCGACACCTGGGACGAGCTGGTGGCCGACGGCGGCAAGCTTACGAAGCGCGACGCGTCGGGCAATGTCAGCCAGTGGGGCGTCGAAATTCCGTCGACCGGCTTTCCCTATTGGCTGTTCCAAGGACTGACCACCGCTAACAATGTGCGGCTGGTGAATCAAACGGGCACCGCGACCTACTTCGACAAGCCGGGCGTAGTTCAAGCGCTGCAATATTGGGTCGACCTCAGCCGCAAATACAAAATCCAGCCCGAAGGAACCATCGAGTGGGGCACGACGCCCAAGGATTTCTTCGAGCGCAAGACCGCGATCATGTGGACTTCGACCGGCAACCTGACCAACGTCCGCGCGAATGCGAAGTTTCCGTTCGGCGTCGCTATGCTGCCCGCACACCAGGGCCGCGGCTCGCCGACCGGCGGCGGCAATTTCTATCTGTTCAAGAAAATGACCGATGAAGAGCGCGCCGCGGCCTTCAAGTTCGTTAAATGGATGACCTCGCCCGAGCGCGCCGCGGATTGGGGCATCGCGACCGGCTATGTCGCGGTGCGGGCCGATGCCTGGGACACGCCGGCGATGAAGAAATACGTCGCGGACTTCCCGGCCGCGGCGGTGGCGCGGGACCAGCTCAAATATGCGGTGGCCGAATTGTCGACCCACGACAATCAGCGCGTGACCAAAGCACTCAATGATGGCCTGCAGGCGGTGCTTACCGGCACCAAGACACCGCAGCAGGCCATGGCGGACGCGCAACAGGAGGCGGCCCGCATCCTCAAGCCCTACCAATGATGCACGGCATCGAACCCCTCGCCGCCGCACAGCCGCCGCGAGCGCAGTCCGTCCGTGGCGGCCCGGCGCTTGCCGTGCATATTTACGGCTGGCTGTTACTGTTACCCGCCGCAGTTCTCCTCGTCGCCTTCACGCATTATCCGGCGGTGCAGACGCTCATCGACAGCTTCTACTCCACCCCGCGCGGGCGGCGCGGCGCGATGTTTGTCGGCCTCGACAATTACCAAACCATGCTCGCCGACCCGGTGTTCTGGCGCGCGCTGGAAAACAACGTCATCTATGCGGCGAGCGTCATCCCGCTGACCATCGCGCTGGCCTTGGCGATGGCGTTATTGATCAACGGAAAGATCGCCGGCCGCCCATTCCTGCGGCTGTCCTTCTTCACGCCGACCGTGCTGCCGATGATCGCAGTCGCTAACATCTGGTTGTTCTTTTATTCGCCCAGCTACGGATTGTTGGATCAAATTCTCGGCGTGTTCGGCTTCACGGCCCATAACTGGCTCGGCAACGAGCATACCGCGCTCTCCTGCCTGATTGCCGTCGCGGTGTGGAAAGATGCCGGCTTCTTCATGATTTTCTATCTCGCGGCCCTGCAGCAAATGTCCCCGCAATTGGCTGAAGCCGCGGCGCTCGAAGGCGCGAGCCGCTGGTATTTCTTTCGGCGGGTCACCTTCCCCCTATTGATGCCGACCACTCTGTTCGTGCTGGTCAACGCCATCATCAATTCGTTTCGGCTGGTCGACCATATCGTGGTCATGACGCAGGGTGGGCCGGACAATACGACGGCGTTGCTGCTGTTCTACATTTACGAAGTGGGCTTCAAGTTCTGGGATACCGCCTATGCGGCGACTTTGACCGTCGTACTGTTGGTCCTGCTGGCGTGCCTCGCGCTCGGCCAGTTTCTGATCCTCGACCGCCGGATACACTACCAATGAGCATGGCGGAGAAAGGGAGCCGCGGCAGCGCCGCGCCGGAAACCGCCGGGGCATGGTTGCTCGCTCTGATCTGGATTCTACCACTCGCTTATGCGGCCTGGGCGGCGATCCACCCGAACGAATATTCGGCGCATTTCGTCCCGACCGCCCCGCTCACACTCGGAAATTTCATCAAGGCCTGGAATGCGGCGCCGTTCGCGCGCTACTTCCTTAATACTTTCATTCTGGTGACGATGATCCTTGCCGCGCAGCTCGTCCTGTGCACGCTTGCCGCTTACGCGTTTGCGCGATTTTCCTTCGCCGGCCGCGACATCGCTTTCATTCTCGTGCTGCTGCAACTGATGATCATGCCCGACGTATTGATTGTCGAGAATTACCGCACCATGACCGCTTTGAGCCTGGTCGATACGATTCCCGCGATCGGCCTGCCCTATATGGCGTCGGCCTTCGGGATTTTCCTGCTGCGCCAGACCTTCAAAACCGTGCCACGCGAGCTCGACGAGGCGGCGCGGGTGGAAGGCGCCGGGCCGCTGCAGGTTTTGCTCAAAGTCTATGTGCCGCTCGCCAAGCCGGTTTACATCGCCTACGGCCTGGTTTCGGTCAGCTATCACTGGAACAATTTCCTGTGGCCGCTGATCATCACCAATTCGGTAAGCACGCGGCCGCTGACGGTCGGCTTGCAGATTTTTGCCTCCGCCGATCAAGGCATTGATTGGTCGGTGATCACCGCCGCCACGCTCATGACATCGGCGCCGTTGCTGCTCGCTTTTCTGCTCTTCCAGCGACAATTCGTGCAAAGTTTTATGCGCGCCGGAATTCGCTAAGGCCCAGCGCACGCCAAGCGTACAGCCCTCGGCCAACCGAAATCCAGATCTTCAGCCGGCGCCTCGCTATTGCGCCTGCTCGAGTTTCGCGAGCTGGCCCATGGCCGACGCAGAGCCGAGATCCACCGCGCGTTGGTACCATTGCCGCGCCTGCGCGATGTCGGGCGTCATACCGACGGCGCCCAGCCGCCGGATGACGATCGGATCGAAGGTGGCCCCGAGCGCCAATGCAGCTTCTGCGCTACCGGCATCCGCCGCGCGACGCAGCAACAAGCGCGCGGAAATGATGTCGCCGCTCATGAGGATGTCCTTGCCGCGCTTGATCATCGCGGCAATCTCCGCACTATCGATGTGCGGCGGAGTCGCGTTAGCGGTCGGTGCCGGCGTGGCTGGCGGTGCCGGCGACTCGGCTGCCGGTTGAGATGGTATCGACACCGACTGCGACGCTACGGTTGCCGACTGCGAGGCCAGGATTGCCGGCACCGGTGCAATCGAAGCGACCATCGGGCCCGGCGAAGCAGCGGGCGGTGGTGGATCGTTCATCGCCACCGATCCCTGGTTCACGGTCGGCGCGGCATCCATCGATTGCGCTTGAACACGATCGGCAGACTTGGCGGGATCCTTGGCGGGATCAATCGTCATTGCCGGCGCTTTCACATCCGGCGGTATGATGTCGCCGGCTTTCTTCATGCCGGGGATCGATACGACGCCCCAGGCAATAAGCGCCGCAAGGCCCATCACCGCTGAAAAGCGCAGTACGATCGGACGCAAAGCGCCCGTGTCATCGGCAGGCGGCTCGGGAATAGCGTCCGGATCGAGAATGAGCTGGCGTTGCAGCTCGACCATGGCGCGATCGCCGCTAAACTCGGGACTTGCTCGTCGGGCCGGCCTTGCCGCGGGCGGCGGAAGAGGCCGCCCCGGCAGCGGCGAGACCCGGTCTCGCGCCCACCGCGGCGCATATCGCAATGCTGGATCAAGATCTTCAACTTGATGGATCGGAGAACTCATGATCGCCTCCCATTGCTTTCAAGCTCCGATGTTACAAAACGAGTATTCGTCTCCTTAGTGATTGGCGCCGACGCATTGGGGTACGGTTGACGTCGACAGATTTTGCGACGCGCCAGTCGTGGACGATAAACAGTCGTATTGAATTGCCGACAGGATCGAGTTGGCGTTCAGACGTTCGCCGAGCGCAACAAGATTAGTTTCAGCCGGCACTGGTCGCGGACCGGCGCACTCACTGGGACCGAATTGTTGGGAAATTGCCGCGGGCGGCAAATCCACGGCCAATACGCATGGCACCGGAAATGGCCGATCAGGCCGCCGCAGTCCCCCCATAGCTACCCCCGAGCGGCGGATCTACGCGTTACGCCACACACACACCGCGCTGCAGATCCGCAACGTCTGACACCCATCAACATGCCGCGCTTGAAAAAACAGACGCGCTTTATTGCGATGCGCGTTCCTACGCGGTCATAGGCGATGGTCGGCAGGCAATTGGGCGGCGGTATGATGCTGCCTGGATGATTCCAAGGCGGGCGCGACGCATTGCGGCGCGCTTGTCCAAAATTACGCGTTTGCCCCGTTGAATTATGGCAGACGCCCAACGCGCTAAACTGCGGCACCGCGCTGAAGGACCGACAAGGCGCCAAGATGTCGGTAACCGGTGGGTTAACGCGCACTCCTCTCCACCCGTGGTGGTGCAGGGTCGGATTCCGATGAGCCTCCTTTGCAGGCCTCATTTTTCGGACTTATTTTTAATTTTGCACTTTCGGCGACTCAGCTAGTCTCGCGCATGCCGGGCTACGGGACTGTCCGGCCCAACTCTGACGACGATCTCGCGGCCATGATTTACAGGTCGTGGCGCTTAGGCCGACAAAGGCCGTGGTGATTGGCGGATCGCGCGGGGCGTTCGCGAGGTCGAATGTTTCCGAATTTGCGCCTGATGATCGTGGCGGTGCTGGCCTCGATCCTGGGCATCAGTTGCGCATTGGGCCTTTTTGCTGAATTTCGCGTCAGCCACGATTCCTTTTTACGGGAATCCAACGCCAGCGCGCCGTTGCAGCTCGGTGTCAGCGATGCAGCCCCGGGGCGGCTCGTGAATACCACGGCGCCATTCGAATTCCGCTTCCAGACGCCGCCGCCCGCCGCGGACGAAGCGGCTGAGACAGCTGAAACGCCTGATCACGCTGCAACGCCGCAATCGGCACCGTCCTCACCCGCCGCCGTGACACCGGAAACGCCTGATCACCCTGCGGTCGTTGAGACGCCACAGCCAGTCCCACCGCTTTCATCGCAGCCTGAGACCCCGGCGCCATCCGCCACAGCCAGCGCCCCTGCAACGGCATCCGACGTCACCTCAGTCACCGAGCCGGGTATCGGGCCGACATCATCCGATCATACGGCCGAGGCGCCGAGCCCGGCGGCGACCGGCTCAATTGCCGATCAGAGCGGTCCGCAGGAAACTCCACAGGACAGCCGGCAAAATGCCAAACCTGAGCCAGCGGGTGACCTAGCGGCACGAACTCCGGCAGCCTCACCATCAGCCGAGGAGACCGCGCCGAAATCCCAAATCGCGCCGCCAAGACCACCTGCAGGGGCGCCGGAAAAGCGCAGGTGGGTGCGCCACAGGCCGATTATCGTTCGCCGCTTCCAGCGAACAAGGCCGGCTGCCGCCACACAGGATTTCACGACCTTGCAGCCGGCCTTTCAATGGACGCTGCCACCCGCGACACAATCGCCGCAACCGGCGCGGCGGCGCGTCATCATCAGGCGGATCCGCCCAGTCAAAAAGCCGGTCGTTCAAACCACGACACCACAAGCCACTGTCTCAACGACCTCGCCAGTGAATCCTCCCGAGTAACGACCCCCGGAAGCTCCAGCGGCGCTTACTGGTTCGGACTCTTGAATTCCGATCGCTCCATTTCCAGAAAAATTCGATAGGCATTGCCGCGGTTATTGGCGTCGAACGCAGGCATGTTCTTGTATTTGGACCAATCGGTCTGCGCGTAGGCGGCATCGAAATCGGCCCATTCGGCGGCCGCCTTGCCCATCGCAGCACGGACATAAGTAATGTAATCGCGGGTGAACGCGATGGCGTCTTTGGCGTCGGTCGATGGGCCGCCGTGGCCGGGAATGATGAATTTCGGATCAAGCTTCTCCACACGGTCAAGGCTGCGCAGCCAATTCGCCGTATCGACGTCGTCAGCATTCATGAACGGAATGCGGCCATTCTGCACGACGTCGCCGGCGAACAATACGCCGTCGGGCTCGACCATCATCATCGAGTCGCTCGCCGAATGTGCCGGTCCGGCATAGATCAGCACGAAGCGCTTACCGCCCAGATAGAGCGTTAATTGTTGCGTGAAGGTAATATCCGGCGGCACCACGCGGGTGTTGGCGTCGACCCACGGCGCCAGGGCCTCCCGGCGCTGGTCGAGCCTCTGCACGGCGCGCTCGCCTGAGGTTTCCTCGTCCTCACGGTATTCGGTGGCGCGTTCCTGCGCGACAATAAGGCTCGACGTGTGATCCTTGAAGGCCTGCAGGCCATAGATGTGATCGGCGTGATAGTGGCTGACCACGTTGTAGCGGACCGGCCCGTGCGTCACCTTGCGGATGGCTTGCAACAAATTCCAACCGAGGCTTGGCGTGCCGAGCGCATCGAACACCACGACGCCGTCCGCGGTGATGATGAAGCCGGCGTTGGAAGTGTTGCCTTCGTTGTCATGGCTCGGGACCCCCGGGCTGCCCAGCGTGTAATAAATCGGTTCACCGGGAACCTGCTCGACGACAAGCGGATGGGTGAGCGGAGCGTATAGCGGGGGCGCAGCCGCTAAAGCCGCGCAGCCGGCCCATGCAAGAACGAGCAATGGAAAGAACCCGGCCGAAATCCGCTTGGCTCCGGCACAAGCCCCATTCGAACCGCACCGATCCATCAGAGGTCGCCGCAATACATGTCTTTAAGCAATTTGAGGAGCCGCGCCGCGCGAGGATCGCTGATGCGATAGTATAACGTCTGCGACTCGCGACGGAACGCGACCAGGCCGTCCGCGCGCAAGAGCGCAAGATGCTGTGACAGTGCAGACTGGCTCAGCCCGACCGCTTCCACGATGTCGCCGACCTTCATCTCGCCGCGCGCCGCGAGCGAACAAAGGATGAGCAATCGATTTTCATTGCCGAGCAGCTTGAGCATCCGCGCCGCCGTCGCCGCCTGGGCGAGCATTTCGAGCTTGGGGGCACCGTGACGGCGAGATGCGTCCGCCACCCGGCGCCTGGCGCGGGTAACTTTTCCTGGCAGTGGTGCTTTGGCGTCCACGGGTTGCTCGATGGTCAAATTCTCAGCCTGCAAGACTAGAACACGTCTATCATTTAGAATTGACTAATTTAGCGGCCATTGATAGAGGGCACTCTAAGCCAAATGCCGACGGGCAGCAATAACAAGCGGCGACACGGTCTGACGCGCAATTAAGTCCGGCGGGACGGCTCGTCAGGGAGGAAACGATGGCCAGGTTCTCAGGCCAACAGATTTGGCGTAACTCACGGCGGTCATTTTTGCGCTTCGGCGCTGCGGCGGCTGGCGGCGCGGTGTTCGTGAGGACAGGCGGCGCAGCGGACTCGCCACCGGCCGATCCGGATTGGAGTCAGGCAGCCGGCCCGGGCGTCGTCGACCGGCCTTACGGCAAGCCGTCGGACTTCGAGAAAGACGTGATCCGGCGCAACGTGCCGTGGCTCACCGCAACGCCGGAATCCTCGGTCAGTTTCACTCCGCTGCAGTCGCTCGACGGCATCATTACGCCGAATGGGCTGTTTTTCGAGCGCTATCACGCCGGCCGCGCCGACATCGATCCGCGTCAGCATCGCCTTATGATCCACGGCATGGTCGAGCGTCCGCTCGTCCTGACGATGGACGACATCATGCGGTTTCCGTCGGTGTCGCGCATTCACTTTATCGAGTGCCCGGCTAATGGCGGCATGGAATGGCGCGAGGCTCAGCTCAATTCCCTGCAATTCACCCACGGCATGCTGGGCTGCGCCGAGTGGACGGGCGTCAAGCTCTCGACCCTGCTCGACGAAGTCGAACTCAAGAAGGAAGCCAAGTGGGTGATGGTCGAAGGCGCCGATGCCGCGCGCATGAACCGCAGCCTACCGCTTGAAAAATGCCTCGACGATTGCCTTGTCGTCTATGGCCAGAACGGAGAGGCGCTCCGTCCCGAACAGGGCTATCCGCTGCGGCTCCTGGTTCCGGGCTGGGAGGGTAACGTCAGCGTCAAATGGCTCCGCCGCATCAAGGTCGGCGACGAACCGTGGTTCTCCCGCGAGGAAACTTCAAAATACACCGAGCTGATGCCCAACGGAAAAGCGCGCGGCTTCACCTGGGTCAATGAGGCGAAATCGGTGATCACTTCTCCCTGTCCCGAGAAGCCGGTGACGGGGCCCGGCCTCTACGAAGTGCGCGGCCTTGCCTGGAGCGGTCACGGCAAGGTCAAGGCGGTGGATGTCTCTTTCGACGGCGGCGCGAATTGGCACAACGCCCAGCTCCAGGAGCCGGTCCTGTCAAAAGCGCTCACGCGCTTTACCATTCCGTGGCGGTGGGACGGCCAGCCGGCGCTGTTGGAATCGCGCGTCGTCGATGAGACTGGCTATGTGCAGCCAACCATCGCGGAATTGCGCAAAGTGCGCGGCACAAATCCGATCTATCACAACAATTCCATCCAGACCTGGCAGATAAAGCCAGACGGGAAAGTGTTCGATGTCCAGCTCGCCTAAACGATTCCTCGCCTTGCGCTGGATTCCCGCTTGCGCTGGAATGAGTGCGTTTTTGTTGTTGTTGCTTTCCAACGCTACGACTTACGCCGGAGGGCCCGGCTATTTCGGTTACGGCAAGCTGGCGACGCCAGCCGAGATTGCCGGCTGGGATATCGACGTGCATGGCCAGGACGGCGTCGGCCTGCCGGACGGTAAAGGCACCGTCGACCACGGCGCCGATGTATTCGCACAACAATGCGCGGCGTGCCACGGCACGTTCGGCGAAGGCGAGGGCCGCTATCCGAAGTTGATGGGCGGCGAAGGCACGCTGACCGGCGACCGTCCGGAGCCGAGCGTCGGCAGCTATTGGCCCTACGCGCCTACTTTGTTCGACTATATCAACCGCGCTATGCCGTTTTCCGCACCGCACACATTGTCCGCCGACGACGTTTATGCCGTGGTGGCCTATATCCTCAACTTCAATAATATCGTGACGGCCAATTTCGTCGCCGATCGCGACAGTCTGCCCAAGGTGAAAATGCCGAACCGCGACAACTTCACCTGGAAGGACCCGCGTCCCGACACCGCAGCCAAGGAATGCATGAAAGATTGCATCGATCCCAAGGCTGTGAAAATTATCTCTTCCGCAGAGGGCAAGGACCTCACGCCTAAAACCACGGGTCCGCTCGACACGATGACGGGGAAGTAACCCAGTGACTGCAAGAGCCACGCAGGAGAGTGCGATGCAAGGCGGCCGCAAGTCTGCACGAACCGCGTCTGCACGAATCAAGTCTGCGCGAATGACGGCGTTCGTTGCCGGTGTTGCGTTAAGCGCGATGCCGATCTTTGCACACGCGGCGACCGCGCAGCCAGCAGCCTCGCCGCCGGCTATGGCCGGCGAAGCGTTGGCCTTCGATCGCAGCAAGGGCAATTGCCTGACTTGCCACGACATCAAAGGCGGCGATGCGCCGGGCAATGTCGGCCCGCCGCTGTCCGATATGAAGAGCCGATATCCCGACCGCAAAGAGCTCGCCGCGATCATCTTCGACGAGACCAAGCGAAATCCGCTAACGGTGATGCCGCCGTTCGGGCGGAATCTCATTCTGACCAAGCAGGAAATCGAATCGGTCGTCGATTTTCTTTACACACGATAGGAGCGCTGCGTCGCAATGAACAACAATGCCCTGAGCAAAACAACGAGCGTGCGATCCGGGCCGACACGGCGCGTGATCGTGCATGGCGCCATCGCCGGAAGTCTGGCCGGATTGGGACTCGCTGGCGTTGCGCCGCTGAGTCCTGCGCGGGCGGCCGCCGACGCGTCGAAGTGGCCGAAGGACGCCTTCGGTCAAAAAAACGAGGCCGACGCGATCAAGGCGCTTTACGCCGGAAAAACGCCGGAAGCCTCCGACAAGGTCAACCTCGACGCACCGGAAATCGCCGAGAACGGCGCCGTAGTGCCGATCTCCGTTTCCACAACGCTTGCCGACGTCACCTCGATCGCCATCCTGGTTTCCGAAAATCCGTTCCCGCTGGCCGCGATCTACCCTATTTCGGCAGGCACTACGCCGATGGTGGCCAATCGGCTGAAAATGGCCAAGACCAGCAAGGTGATCGCGCTGGTCACGTCGGGAGACAAAGTGTTCAGCGCGAGCAAAGAGGTCAAAGTCACGGTCGGCGGCTGCGGCGGCTGACCGAAAGAACCGACAGAGGCAAAAATCAGTGGCATCGACAATTCGCATACGCGCGGTCGCAAGTGGCGACACCACGGAAGTGCAGGCGCTGGTGCAGCACCCCATGGACTCCGGCTTCGTCAAGGACGCGCAGGGCAATCTCATTCCGCCGCATTACATCGAAGTGGTGGAGTTCGAGCACGCCGGCAAGCCGGTTTTCACCGCTTATTGGGGTCCCGCAGTTTCCAAGGATCCCTATATCAAATTCAGCTTCAAAGGCGCGCAAAAGGGTGACGACCTGACAGTCAGCTGGGTCGACAACAAAGGCACAACCGACTCACTGGTCGGTAAAATTCAATAGCGCGAGAACGCGCTGTTGAATGGAGGGAGGGCGTCAATGCGTCGCGCAGTCGTGCTGGCACTTACGCTGTTTTGTCTGGCAGCGCCGCCGGTGTCCGCAACGGATTCGGTCAATCCGAAGGCCGACTTCAAGGCGTTCCGCAATTACTTCACCAAGCGCTTTCCCAAAGTGCCGTTGAACGATTTCGTCAACGGGCCCTATTCGATGGATGCCGATCTGCGCAAGCAGTGGGTGGAGATCGACGCCTTTCCGCCCTACCAATTCGCGCTGGATAAGGGCAAGCAGATGTTCGAGACGCCGTTCAAGAACGGCAAGACCTATGCCGACTGCTTTCCGAATAAGGGCATCGGCATCCGCCAGAACTATCCGTATTTCGACGCCAAATCGGGCGAAGTGATCACGCTCGACGTGGCGCTCAACCAATGCCGTCAGGCCAATGGCGAAGAGCCGCTCGACTACACGAAAGACGATATGGCGGCGCTGACGGCCTATATGGCCTTCACGTCACGCGGCAAGGCGTTCGATATCAAGATCCCCAACGATCCGCGTGCGCTCGCGGCTTACCGCAAGGGCGAAGAGTATTTCTACACTCGCCGCGGTCAATTGAACTTCTCCTGCACCAGTTGTCACGTCCAGAGCCCGGGCGACCATATTCGCACCGAAGTGCTGGCGCCGGCGCTCGGCATTGTCGCGGCACTCCCGATCTATCGCTCGGAATGGGGCGGCATGGGAACGACAAGCCGCCGGCTGATCACGTGCAACAGCCAGGTGCGCGGCGTGCCGTTAAAGCCCGAGGACGAGCTCTATCGCGACGTCGAATACTATTTGTCGTATATGAGCAATGGACTGCCGATCTCGGGACCGGGTGCACGCCCATGATTGTACCGGGAGGAATTCATATGAGTGTGCATGCTTTGATCAGGCTCGCTGTCGTCCTCACGGCCACGGGGCTGGCGACGGCGGCGTTGGCCGCCTCGGCGGACGACTTCAAGGCGGCCTACGCCAAGGCGGAAGCTGCCGAAAATCAAGCGGGCGCGCTCAAGAACCAATGGACGACGACGGACTCCGAGCTCAAGGCGGCGAAAAAGGCGGCCGACGCCGGGAATTTTGACGAGGCGATCCAGCACGCCCAACAGGCCGAGGCGCTGGCCAATGCATCCATCGCCCAAGCCAAAGAACAGGCGATGGCCTGGAAGAACGCCGTCGTCCGCTAACCTGAAACGGCATCGAGGAGTGTTGCGATGCGTCGCCGCGACGTATTGAAAGTTCTCGCGGCGGCGTCGCTCTCCGGCGGCGTGCCGCGTATCGGCTTGGCGGCCGCCGACGACCCTTACGATATCGGACGCTTCGGCAATGCCCGCGTGCTGCATATGACCGACAGCCACGCGCAGCTTTTGCCGGTCTATTTCCGCGAGCCGAGCGTCAATATCGGCGTCGGCGCGATGGCCGGCCAACCGCCGCATCTCGTCGGCCAGGCATTTCTCAAACATTTCGGCATCGAGCCGGGTAGCCGCGCGTCGTATGCCTTCACCTTCCTCGATTATCAGGAGGCCGCTCATCGCTACGGCCGCATGGGCGGCTTCGCCCATATGAAGACCCTGATCGATCGGCTGCGCAGCGAAGCCGGCGCCGGCAATTCGGTTTTGTTGGACGGCGGCGATTTGTGGCAAGGCAGCGGACTCGCCGACGCCATGCAAGGCGCGGACATGGTCGAAGTCGGCAATCTACTCGGTATCGAAGTGATGACCGGCCATTGGGAGTTCGCCTATGGCGAAAAAGTCGTGCGGCAGAATCTCGACCAGTTCAAAGGCGAGTTTTTGGCGCAGAACGTGTTCTTGACCGACGAGGCTGCCTTCAACAACGCGCCCGCTTTCGATTCCGCATCCGGCCGCGTCTTCAAGCCGGCAACGATCAAAGAAGTGAACGGTCGTCGCATCGGAATCATCGGCCAAGCCATGCCCTATGTGCCGATCGCCCATCCTAAGCGCTTCACGCCCGATTGGACCTTCGGCATCCGTGATGCGGAGCTGCAAAAAGTCGTTGACGGACTGCGCCAGCAGGACAAGGTCGATGCCGTCATCTTGCTGTCACACAACGGCATGGATGTTGATCTGAAGCTTGCGAGCCGCGTGACCGGCATCGACGTCATTCTCGGCGGCCATACCCACGATGCCGTGCCGCAGCCCACCGTGGTCGCCAATCCGGCCGGAAAAACGCTGGTGACCAATGCCGGATCGAGCGGAAAATTCCTCGCCGTGCTCGATCTCGATATCGGCAACGGCAGCGTGAAGGACCTGCGCTATCATTTGATGCCGATCTACACGAGCCTCATCAAGGCCGACCGAGACATGCAGGCGCTGATCGACCGCTTGCGCACGCCCTACGCGGCGAAATTCGGCGAGAAACTCGCCACCGCCGATGAGCTATTATATCGGCGCGGTAATTTCATCGGCCCGATGGACCAAGTGATTTGCGATGCGCTGCGGCACGAGCTCGATGCGCAAATCGCGTTGTCGCCAGGCTTCCGTTGGGGCGCCACGCTCCTGGCCGGTCAGCCGATCACCATGGAGGACGTGCTCGCGGAGACCGCGATCACCTATCCCGAGGTCTACGTGACAGACATGACCGGGAGCCAGATCAAGGCCGTGATGGAGGATATCGTCGACAACCTCTTCAACCCCGATCCCTATTATCAGCAGGGCGGCGATATGGTTCGTATCGGCGGCATGGATTACGCTTGCGCGCCGAATGAAGCGGCGGGCAACCGCATCTCGGACATGACGCTCGACGACGGAGCGATGCTGGATGCAAACAAGAGCTATCGCGTCGCCGGTTGGGCATCGGTCAATCCGCAGACCGGCAAGCCTATCAGCGAAGTCGTCGCCGGCTATTTGCGGAAGGAAAAAACCGTCAAAATCAAGCGGCCGAATCGCGTCGCGCTCAATGGGGTTGCCGGCAATCCGGGGCTCGACCAGGGAGGCTGAGCGATGATCTGGGTTCGCCTGCGGACCGCAGCGCCGATCGTTGGCGCACTGGCTGCCGTTTGCGCGCTGCCGTTATTGGCTGCGATCCAACCGCGCCGCGCCGTGGCGGCCGAGAATAACGCACTCGCCGACAAGCCCTTTGCCGACCACCACCTCCTCCTGCAGCTCTCCGACGATGACGCCAAGAAACAAAGCCTGGTCATCAGCGTTGCTTACAACCTACTCAAATTCTACGGTCCGGACCGGATCGCAATCGAGGTCGTAGCCTTCGGGCCCGGCATCGCTCTGTTGCGCGCCGACAGCCCAAACCGCAAGCTGGTCGACAGCCTGGTCGCGCAAGGCGTCAAGTTCGACGTTTGCATGAATACGGTCGAGACCGTCGAGCGGGAAACCGGTCAGCGCGTGCCGCTCAACCCGAATGCCAAGCCGGTCGAAGCCGGCGTCGCACAAATCCTCGCCCTCACTGAAAAGGGCTACACGCTCGTCCGTCCATAAACCAGCGAGAAAATCATGATTGCAATCACTCGAAGCGTCATCGTTGCTTTTGCCGTCGGGCTTCTCACGTTATGCGGCGCGCACGCGCAAGGCGCCAAGCCGCACCGCATTGCCATCCAGGTCGATCAGAACGATCCTGCGGTGATGAACCTGGCACTGAACAATGCCGAGAACATCATCGAGTACTATCGCGACAAGCACGAGGACGTGGATGTCGAAATCGTCGCCTATGGGCCGGGCTTGAACATGCTGCGTGACGACACCTCGCCGGTGAAGGACCGCATCGCTCATATGGCAAGTAGTGACGCAACCTTCCCGGCCAAGCTGGCATTTTCGGCCTGCAATAACACCCTGAAAGGCATGGAAAAGCACGAGGGTCACGCGATCACTATCATCCCCCAGGCCAAGATCGTGCCGGCCGGTGTGGTCCGGCTCAGCGAACTTGAGGAACAGGGTTGGAGCTATATCCGGCCCTAATCTAAGCGGCGGCGCGAGACCCCGGCCGCACTCGAAGCTCGCAACGCATCCTTGATCGAAGCTCCTCCGCGGGGCCGCCGCCGTTTCGTGGGTCGCGGCTCCCCGCCTCCGTCACCGAGGAATCGGACTAGCTGCTGCTCCATAGCGCGATACTGCGCGACCTTGATGCGAAGCGAAAGGAGCTGAAAACGCCGCGCTTCGTGCTTGCGGCCTGGATGAGCGTTGATGCGAACTTCGGTCGCCTCCAGGTAGGCGCACTCGTGACGTATCCGCTGCAGGTAAGATCCGAGCTCGCGCCGGATGGCCTTCTTACCAGCAAAATTGCCGAAGAAAATTCGCAGTAAAACCTCGTCGCGCGTCACCGAAGCCTGGATCGGTTCACTCATGAATTCTTCGAGGCGGGTTCGACCCCGTGCGGTGATGGTGTGGATTTGCTTGTCCGGCTTGCCGTCCTGCGCCAGCGACCGGCTGGTGATGCAACCTTCTTCCCGCAGCTTATGCAGGGTGTTGTAGATTTGCGGACCGGTGGCGTTCCAGATGAAATAGGTCGAACGATTGATGGCACGCTTGAGGTCGTAGCCCGATGCCGGCTCGACCGCGAGCAAGCCGAGGAGCGCAAAGCGAAGCGACATGTCAGCGCGGCTCCGCTTGCATTGCCGCGCGCCGTCTAGTCATAGGCGTTGGCTCCTTTGCGCAAAATATCCCATTGCCGCGCGTCGTGGCTGCACAGGATGGTCGCGCCTGATGATTCGATATGACGCACTTCGGCCAGCGATTTTTCCAGCGCCTCGCCGTTCCAAGTGTTGCGCGGGATGATGCCGGTATCGAGCGTCTCGCGCAGGCTTACGGTATCGCCAGCGAGCAAAAACATGCCGCTGCGATCGAGCCGCGCCAAGGCGCCGAGCGAACCGGGCGTATGGCCGGGCAGCGGCAAGAGCACGATGCGACCATCGGCAAAGAGATCACGCTGGCATGCGAGTTCATCGATCGGCATCGGCTGATCCCAGTCGGCAGCGAGATAACCGGCCGCCTCGCTGTTGGGCGCGCGGGCGGCGGCGAGCTCGTCGGCGTGGATGACAAAAGTCGCCTTGCGGAAAAACGCATTGCAGCCGCAATGGTCGGGGTGCAGGTGCGAATTGATTACTACGTCGATATCGTCGGGGCCAAGCCCGAGGGCGCCAAGGCCCGTCAACACGTGCTCGCCGGGTTGCATGATTGGGATCATCAGCTTGGCAAGCCCGCCCCACCGGCCTTCCGGGTCTTCCGGTACTGCCGGATGGCAGCCGGTATCGAACAGCACATTACCCTGGGCATGCTGCAACAGCGCGCTCGAAACCGGAAGCTCGATGGTTTCGCCGCGGTCGGCCGCGGGGAGAAAAATGCTCTTGCGCATGCGCAGCCTGCCGCAAGGCAGAAGATGCATCTTCATGGTTCGTGCCTTAAGCCCGCGCTGTCGACATTGCCGAGCAGTTGGCCATGGCTGTCGCTCACACCATGCAATAACCGCCGCTCACGCTGATCACCTGGCCGGTGATCCAGCCACTGCGCGGTGAGGCCAAGAGCGTGACGGTCGGTGCGATATCGTCGGGACGGCCGAGCCGGCGCACCGGGTAGAGCCGGACCAGCTTGTCGCGATTGGCTGCAAGCCATTCCGGATCGTGGCCGGTCTCGACGAGACCGAGCGAGACGGTATTGGCGGTGACGCCGGCGCGGCCCATCTCGCGGGCCAGCGATTTCATTAAGACGATGACGCCGGCACGGGCTGCGCCGACGATGGAAAGTCCCGATTCGCCGACGCGCGAAGAGTTGCCGACGATGGCAATGATCCGCCCATCGCCGCCCTTTTCCAGATGCGGCCCCGCGGCGTGGCAGAGTTGGATGGCGCCGAGAAGATTGACGTCGATCTGACTGCGCCATTCTGCGGGCGTGCTGTCTTTGAACGGTTTGCGGATCGCCAGCCCGGCATTATTTACCAGAATATTGAGGCCGCCGAAGTCGGCGACGATTTGCGCAATCATCGCCTGCACCGCGGCGTGGTCGGAAAGATCGGCCCGATAGGACTTCGCCTTGCCGCCTTGCGCATGAATTTCAGCAACGACTGCCGCCGCTTCGTCGGCCGCATCCCGGTAATTGACCGCAACGGCCGCGCCTTCCGCGGCAAGCGTGAGCGCGATCTCCCGGCCGACGTCCCGGGTGCCGCCGGTGACGAGAGCCACGCGATCCTTAAGCTGCATATCCATCGCTGCGCCTTATGCCTGCGTTGCGTTGACACCCTAGCGGCGGCGGCCTCATATAGTAAAGTCCTTATCTATGAGAATCCTGACCTATGCGGAGCCTCGCCACGTCCGCGTTGGCTCCCGAGACAGGAGGGTGCGACACTCGTGAAGCCCGCATGGTTCGACTATTACGCGCCGCACAGCTTGGACGAGGCGTTGCGCATCCTGGCCGACGCCGGATCCAACGGCCGGGTGTTGGCGGGCGGCCAGAGCCTGATGCCAATGCTCAATTGCCGTCTTTTGAACCCCGACATCCTGGTCGACATCAATCGCATCGAAGCGCTCAACCGCCTGGATGTCACGGAAGACACCCTGACAGTCGGCGCGCTGGTCCGCCACGCCGATCTGCTGCACGACAGCCGGGTGCGGGACGGTTGGCCCTTGCTGTTCGAGGCGACCAAACAAGTCGCACATCCCGCGATCAGGAATCGCGGCACCGTGTGCGGCAGCGTCGCGCATAACGATCCGGCCGCGGAGCACCCGAGTGTGCTGGTGACGTTAGGCGGCACGGTGGTCATGGCCGGCGCGACCGGCCGCCGTGAACTTCCCGCCGAGCAGTTTTTTACCGGCATTTTGTCGACCGCCCTGCAGCCCGGCGAGATGGTGGTCGCTGTGCGCTATCCGCGGTCGCCGACGGGCACCGGTGCGGGCTTTGTGGAATTTGCCCGCCGCCTCGGCGATTTTGCCATGGCCGGAGCGGCCGCAACACTGACGATACGCGATGGCATCTGCGAACGCGCGCGGCTGACCATCGTCGGCATGGGCGAAGGTCCGTTTCCCGCGCGCGCGGCGGAAGACGTGCTCGTGGCGCATCGCCTTGGCGTCAATGAATGCGATGAGGTTTTTGCGGAAGTGGCGGAAAAAGTTAGGGCCACGGTCGAGCCGGCTGAGGATGTACACGCGTCCTCCTCGTATCGTCGGCATCTCGCAGGCGTTATGGCCAAGCGCGCGCTCGAAACGGCGCTGGCACGGGCGGGAATGCATTAGCCATGGCGCGCGAGCAAAGTATCCGGCTGACCGTGAACGGCAGAGTCTATGAACGAACCGTGTCGGTACGCTTGTCCTTGGCGGATTTCCTGCGCGATCATTTGCATCTCACCGGTACGCATCTCGGTTGCGAGCACGGCGTCTGCGGCGCTTGTACGGTGTCGATGAACGGGAGCAGCGTACGTTCCTGCCTGACGCTGGCGGTGCAGGCCGATGGCGCCGAAATCGTCACCATCGAAGGCCTGCGGGCGGCAGACGGCACACGGCATCCCATGCAGCAGGCTTTTCTCGAGAATTTCGGGCTGCAATGCGGCTACTGCACGCCGGGAATGCTGATCACCGCGATCGAGCTGTTGCGCGAAAACCCAGAGCCGACCGAACAGGAGGTCCGCGAAG
Organism: uncultured Alphaproteobacteria bacterium; assembly: GCA_963731805.1. GTDB lineage: Bacteria > Pseudomonadota > Alphaproteobacteria > Rhizobiales > Xanthobacteraceae > BOG-931. Next base: position 88,531 of record CAVSWY010000007.1, on the reverse strand, counting down.
CCTTGTCCGGCAATATCTGTCGCTGCACCGGCTATCAAGCCATTGTCGATTCCGTGCTGGCGGTGGCGCGCGACCCGCAAGCTTTGAAAAAGCAAGAGGTCGCGTAATGTCGGACGCGCGCTTCGTCAATCAGAAGGCAGTCGGTTCGCCGGTGCTGCCCGACGAAGCGATTCCTTTGGTCGAGGGCGACGGCCGCTTCCTCAATGATATCCACTTGCCCGGCATGTACCATGTGGCTTTTCTCCGCAGCCAGCATGCCCACGCGCGTATCCGCTCGATCGATACAGCGAAGGCGCGTGCGCTCCTCGGCGTAGTCACGGTGCTAACTGGCAAGGAGCTGTTGGGCAAAGTCGAGCCGTTTCGCAGCATGCCCAACCGCTTCTCCGGCGGTGAGTTGGTCCAGCATTGGCTCGCCGTCGACAAAGTCCGATTTTGTGGCGAAGCAGTCTGCGCAGTGGCAGCGGAGGATCGCGCCACCGCGGAAGATGCGGCCGAACTGATCGAGGTGGACTACGAGCCGCTGCCGGTGGTGACCGATCCGCGGCTTGGCGAACAGGAAGGCGCGGCGCTGGTCCACGACACCTGTCCGAACAATTACCTGATCAAGCGCGAATTTGAACGCGGCAATGTCGACGAGGCGTTTCGCAATGCGCACCTCGTGATCAAGCGCAAGTTCAAGATCGGCCGCAAGCAGGCACTGTGTCTGGAAGGCCGCGGCTGCGTCGCCGGCTATCGGGAGAGCACGTTCGGTCTGACGCTATGGATCAGTCACCAGCTACCCTATGTCGTGCGTCATTACCTCGCCAATCATCTGCACCTGGCGGAAAACGATATTCGAGTGGTCGTTCCGCATACCGGAGGCGGCTTCGGCCAGAAGGCCTCGATCTATCCCGAGGAATTCGTCTGCGCCTTTCTCGCTCTCTCGCTGCGCCGAGCGGTGAAGTGGGTCGAGGACCGGCTTGAAAACATGGTCGCCTCGACGCATGCGCGCGATCAGTCGATCGAGGTGGCGGTGGCGGTGGATCGGGATGGCCGCATCCTCGCGCTGAACTCCGACGTGTGCGTCGACGTCGGCGCCTACTCGACCTATTTGTGGTCTGCGGGCATGGAGCCCTTGCAGACCGCCGGACTGATGCCGGGTCCTTATAAGGTTCCGGCGATGCGCTATCTGACCCGCGGCGTCGCCACCAACAAGACGCCGGTCGGTCCCTATCGCGCCGTCGGCCGTCCTTCCGCGTCGGCGTCGCTCGAGCTGCTCCTGGATGAAGTTGCCCGCCGGCTTGCACTCGATCCCGTGGAGCTGCGGGCGCGCAATCTGATCCCGATCGAGGCGATGCCTTACCGCAACGCCAACAATCTGGTGCACGACAACGTCAATTACCTGCCCTGCCTGAAGCTCGCTGCCGCAAAGGCGCAGTATGAGCGGTTGCGCGCCGAGCAGGGTGACGCAACAAACGGCAAATTGCGCGGCATCGGCATCGCCTGCTACGCGGAGCTGACCGGACTCGGCACCAGCACGGCGGTCGGCCCAGGCACGCTGCTGCAGCCCGGTCGCGACGCGGTGACGCTGCGGCTGGAGACGACGGGTGTTCTCTCCATCGCCGCGGCGTTGCCGTCCCAGGGCCAGCGCATCATGACAGCGATGCGTCAGGTGGCGTGTGACGAGCTCGGCATCGCGCTCGACGACATCACCTGCGTCAACAACGATACCGCGATGGCGCCCTATGGCTTCGGCACCTTCGCGTCGCGGACGGCGGTGTTCGGCAGCGGCGCCGTCATCCAGGCCGCCAAGGAGCTGCGCCGCCGCATCCTGGCTTTGGGCGCGCATCTTTTGGAAGTTCCGGTCGACGAACTGACTATCGTCAACAGCGTGATCCAAACGATCGACCGAGCCAAAACGCTGCCGATCCGCGAAATGGCGGAAAGGAGCTATTTTTCCGCCAAAAACATTCCGCCGGAGCTCAATCCGGGTTTCGAAGTCACTTCGTTCTACGATCCCAAATTCGGCAGTTTTGCCGGCGGTGCCCACATAGCGGTGGTGGACGTCGATGCACAAACCGGTGAAGTCAACGTCGTGCAATACGTCGCCGCCGAAGACGTCGGCACCATCATCAATCCCGCCGTGGTCGAAGGCCAGATCATCGGCGGCATCGCGCAGGGCATCGGTGAAGCACTGCTGGAGGAACTCGTCTATGACGAGGCCGGCCAGCCGCGCACGGTCACGTTGGCCGATTATCTGGTGCCTTCGGCGCTGGAAATCCCACGCATCGAGCTGCATCACGCCAACACACCATCGGCAGCGCTGGGCGGTTTCAAAGGCTGCGGCGAAGGCTCGATCATCGGCGCGCTCGGCGCCGTGACCTGCGCCGTGGCGGACGCGCTTAATCGCCGTGGCGGCGATATTCACGACTTCCCGGCGACGCCGGAGCGCGTGCTGAAGGGATTGGGCGTGCTGCCGAACGAAGCGTGAGCTGACGGAGCGAACGCGCATGTATGCGGATTGCCGGGGACTGGCGCTCACCACAGCAAACGAGGCTGCAGCCAAGCACGTCGATGCGGCCGTGACTGATTACCTCGACTACCGCACGACGGCGTTCGGGCACATCCGCTCGGCGCTGGAACAGGATCCCGCTTTCGTGCTGGCGCTGTGCTTTCGCGGCTATTTCCTTCTGATGCTGGAAAACAAGGCGATCCTGCCGAAAGTCCGGCAGACGCTCGATGAAATCCGGCCCAACCTCGCCGTGGCAACCTCCCGCGAGCGCCACCACGTCCGCGCGCTGGAAGCCTGGGCCGCGGGCGACATCATGCTGGCCTGCTCACACTGGGAAGAGATCCTCACGGAATGTCCGCTCGATCTCATGGCGCTAAAACTCCACCACACGATGAGCTTCTATGCCGGGCGCAGCCAGCTGATGCGGGCGGTCATCGCCGGCGTTCTGGGCGAATGGGATGACAAGGTGCCCGGGTACGGCTGCGTGCAAGGCATGTATGCCTACGCGCTCGAGGAATGCGGCGCGTATGCCGATGCCGAGCGGTGGGGACGACAGGCGGTCGAACGAAATCCCGGCGACCTCTGGGCCCTTCATTCCGTCGCCCATGTTTTGGAGATGCAAGGCCGCTCCGCCGAGGGCGTCAAGTGGCTCGCCCACACCCCGCAGCAATGGGCCGACAAGAATCCGTTCAAGGCCCATGTCTGGTGGCATGCCGCATTGTTCTTCCTGGCGCAGGGCGACTACGACCGCGCCCTCGGCCTCTATGACCAGGCGCTCTGCTCGGTGAATTCCGAAACCTATGTCGACGTATCCAATCAAGCCGCACTGCTCAAACGGCTGCAGCTCAGCGGCGTGGATATTGGCGATCGCTGGAAGGCGCTTGCCGAACATTCGCAGCAGCGCATCGACGATCACATGCTGCCGTTTCGCGACGCGCATTTCTGCCTTGCGCTGGCGGCACACGGCGATTTTGAGGTGGCCCGGCGCCACATCAAATCGATGGCCGATTTTGTATCGCAGAGCGAAGGCTGGCGCGCTGATGCGACCAGAGACGTCCTGATCCCGCTGTGCGAAGGCATCATCGCCTACGAGCAAGGGCACTACGACAAAGCGAGCGACCTGTTATGGACGGTGCGCAACGAGATCGTTTCGATCGGCGGCAGCCACGCGCAACGCGACCTGTTCGCCCAGATCATCTGTAATGCCGCATTGCGGGCGCACAACTTGCCGATGGCCCGCAGCTTACTTTCCGAGCGCGTACTTAGTCGCGGCACCAGAAAGGAAAACTGGCGCTCGTATGCTGAGGTGCTGGCCGCCCTTGGCGAGACCGAACGCGCCGACGCGGCACGAAAACAAGCCGAGGCTGCGCCCGAATTTGGTGCCTGAGCATTCAGGCGCAACTCCGCGCTAAGCCGCACCGACGCGCCGGCGGACGGGATCGGCTTCGACACGCATATCCTGATCCAGCGTTTTCAGCTGACGCCGCATGATCTTGCCAGATGAGGTCGTCGGCAGCGCAGGAACGAACTGCAACTCGCGCGGCATTTTGTAGGCCGCCAGATGCTGCCGGCAATAATCGAGAATGCCGTCCGCATCGGCGTGGGCGCCGGACTTCAGCACGATATAGGCCTTGGCAATCTCGCCCTTGGTCACATCGGGCTTGGCGCCGACGCCGACCATCGCGACCGACGGATGCCCGGCAATGACGCGCTCGATCTCGGCCGGATAGATGTTGTAGCCCGCGGTGAGGATCATGTCCTTCTTGCGGTCGACAATGTAAAAATAGCCATCGGCGTCCATCTTGCAGAGATCGCCGGAATGCAGCCAGCCGTCCGGCTCGATGGTTTCCTTGGTCGCTGCCTCGTTGCCGTAATAGCCGAGCATGTTGAGCGGCCCCTTGACCATCAGTTCACCGACCTCGCCATCCGGCAGTGTTTTCGATGCATCCAACGGGTCGGCGATACGGCCCTGCATGAAGGGCATCATGATGCCGACCGAGCCCAGCCGGTTCTCGCAGTAAGAATGTTGCATGATGCCGGGACCGGCCAGCTCCGTCATGCCCCACAGTTCCAGAATGGGCGCGCCGCTGCGTTTCTGCCATTCCACCGATTTCGCCGCCGGCATGGATTGTCCGCCGACCACGGCGACGCGCAACGACGACAAATCGAATTTGTCGAAATCGGGATGCGCCAGCATATAAAGATACATTGTCGGCACGCCGTCGATGATGCTGACCTTGTGACGCGCGATCGATTCCAGGGCCTGCCGGGCATCGAATTTTTCCAGCATCACGAAAGTGAGGCCCAGTAGGAAACTCAAATTCATCACCACCGTGCCGTAAACATGCGGCAGCGGCAGTCCGGTGAACTGCACGTCGCGTTCGGTGCGCACGTTCATAGCCGCGGTCATCGCCGCGTTGAGCACTACGCTGCGATGATCGAGCATCGCTCCTTTGGGGAATCCGGTGGTTCCGGACGTGTAGCAGATCGTCGACAGCCCCTTGGGGACGTTGCCCGGAGGCTCGATCGTATTGGCCTGCCCTGACAGCATATCGTCGAATGAAATCGTGCCGGGGGTTACCGGGCCGCCAAGCACCACGATTTCCTTTAAATCGCCGCCGTTCTTGAGATGCTGCGCGGCGGCGGCGCGCTCGGCCGTCGTCATGAGCACCTTTGCGCTGCAATCCTTGACGACATAGGCCAATTCCTCGGCCGTCAACATCGCGTTGACGGGATTGATAACGCCGCCGGCCTTGGCGATGCCGATATAGCTTATGACCCACTCGACGCTATTTGGTGCGAACAGCGTGACCCGATCGCCTTTGCTGACATCGAGGGCCTTCAATCCATTCGCCGCTTGATTGGTCAGACGTTCAAGCTCGCCATAGGTGATTGTTCTCTCACCAAAGATCAACGCAATCTTGCCGGGCAGGCGCTTGGCTGTCCCGGGCAAGATCTGGTCTATGGTCATATTCAACATGATCGTGCCATCCTCCCGATACAGAGCTCTTGCCGGCTCTATTGAGACCGACACTATCATCCGAATTCGGAGGCTCAAAGCGGCCTTGCTACATCGGCTTGCCGATCGCGACAGCTATGCTCATCGGCAGGAAATCGTTGCAACGGCGTTGCCAGAAAGGGCGCTCTACCCATCGTTGCTCGGCGCGTAGTACGTCTGCCGTTCGGCGAGATATGAGGAGTATCGGGCATCAAGATCGTCTTGAAATTTTTCCAGCGCGGCGGAATCCGAAGAATGCGCTGCGATCAGCGCGGCGGCCGCGTTATTGCGCATCGCTGCACGCCCGCCGAACTCGCCACGGATGCGGAAACGAAAGCGCGCTACCTCGGCGTTTAGGATCCCGCCCACGTTGTCGCCGATATTGACTCGTCGAGCGTCGAATGCAATTTTTAGAATTAAGTTCCGAAATATGGAACGGCGATGAGGGCGGAACGCGGTCGGGACCCAATCATCCGACGACATCTGAAAGCCTTCCCGCGGCATCCTCGGCACACGCGCCGGCGCTGGCGTGAGCCGTCGAGCCTCGGTTGCGCCGCGGCGCAGAGCCGGCGATCGCCGCGAACGTGGAGAGCATGACGTGACGAATTTGAGCGCTGCATCCGCTGCGGAACGGCGTCAGCTAGCTGATGCCTGGTTCATAAAGTTCGCTGCTGCGTTACAAGACGGCGATCACGCGCGCGTCACCTCGATGCTGCATCCGGACGGCTATTGGCGCGATCTCTTAACTTTCGGGTGGGTGTTCAAGAATGTTCACGGCATCGAGGCGATCCGCGCCTGGCTATCTGCCGCCGTCGCTCCGCATGCCGCCTATGGCTTTCATAGAGAAGGCGAGCCGGTAATCGGCGCCATCGGCGAGCACGGCAAGACGCTGGAGTTCTTCTTCACGTTCGAAACCGACATCGCCCTCGGTCGCGGTTTTATCAGACTGGTTGAAGATCCGGACACTCCGGAAAGCCTCAAGGCATTTACGGTGCTGACCGCGATGCGCGAGCTGAAGGCGTTTCCCGAGGCGACGGGGCGAAAGCGCCCGCGCGAGGATATGCGCGCCACGGCCGGTGAACCGCAGAACTGGCTCGAACGCAGAAAGCACGCGCGCGAGTTTAGCGATCGAGATCCGGAGGTCATCATCATTGGCGGCGGGCAGTCGGGCCTGATGCTGGCGGCGCGGCTCGGTCAGCTCAACGTTCCGACGCTTGTCGTCGAAAAGACCGAGCGGATCGGAGACGTCTGGCGCAACCGCTACCGGTCGCTGAAGCTGCACAACGAAATCTGCATGAATCATTTCACCTATATGCCGTTTCCGGACACCTGGCCGGTCTATATTCCCAAGGACAAGATCGCGAACTGGTTGGAATTCTATGCTGAAAGCATGGAAGCGAACGTTTGGACAAAAACGACGTTCTTGGGAGCTGAATACGATCATTCACAAAAGCGATGGCCTGCGCGGCTGCGGCTGGCGGATGGCTCCATCAGGATCATGCGGCCAAGCCATGTGGTCATGGCGGTCGGGGTCAGCGGCTTGCCGAACATTCCTCAACTGCAAGGCAAGGAGTATTTCGGCGGTCCAATCGTGCATTCGAGCGAAGCTATCGACGAGCTCGAAGTGAAGGGCAAATCCGTTCTTGTCGTCGGCGCCGGCACGAGCGCGCACGATATCGCGCAAGACCTCTACGCGCGCGGCGCCGCCGTGACCATGCTGCAGCGCTCGTCGATCACGGTGGTCAGCCTGGAGCCGAGTTCCGTGCGTCCGTACGAATTGTACCGCCAGAACGACGGGGTTCGGCCGATCGCGGATACCGACCTGATGGCGGCATCGGTCCCCTACCCGCTGCTGGCACGGCTGCACAAGCCGCTCAGCCGGCAGATGGCGGAAGAAGACAAAGAACTCCTGGACGGATTACGCAAGGTCGGCTTTCTGCTCGACAACGGCGAGGACGACACCGGCTATTTCCTGAAACTGCTGCGGCATCAAGCCGGTTATTATCTGAACGTCGGCGCATCCGATCTCATCATCGACGGAAAGATCAAATTGAAAGCCGGGGTCGACATCGTGCGACTGGAGGCGAAGAAAGTCATCTTCTCGGATGGTACCGCGCTGAACGCGGATATCATCGTCCTTGCAACGGGCTATAAGCCCCTGCAGGAAGCCGTGCGAGCGCTGTTCGGTGATGACGTCGCCGATCGTGTCGGTCCCATTTGGGGAATTGGCGATGATGGCGAGCTGCGCAACATGTATGCGCGTACCGCACAGGAAGGCTTCTACGTTTCCGGCGGCGGGATTCCCGGCGCCCGCGCCTATTCTCAATACACCGCCATGTTGATCAAAGCCGCGGTGGAAGGCCTGCTGCCCGCGCGACACTCAACGCCGAATGCGAAGAGCGCAATCAAGCCACCGGCGGAAGCTGAAGTGCGCGAGCGCTCGGAAACGATCGCCTGAATCGCCAGCCGCAGTCCAATGGAGTTGCATGATGCGTGATCGTCTCGAACTCCCCCGCATGTCGATGGCCGAACGCGACCGGCGCTGGTCGATCACGCGACGGCAAATGCGCGAACGCGGCATCGATTGCCTCCTGCTGTGGGGCTGGCCGGCGATGTGGGATTTCAGCACCGCGAACGCCCGCTATCTGTCGCCGATCGGCGGCAACGCAGAGAACAACACGCTGATCTTCCCCCTGCAGGGCGAACCGACCTCATTCGTTTTCATGCCGACATTCGTCGAATACTGGAAACGCGCCCAGGACTGGGTCGGGGACGTGCGCGCGCGCCGCGGCAGCTGGTCGGAAACCGTCGTCGCGCGATTGAAGGAAATGGGTCTAGAGCGTGCAACCATCGGCATGGATGGCCTCGCCGGGCCGCTCGATCCGGACGGATGGGTGCCGCACAGCATCGTCGAATCGCTCAAAGCGGCGCTGCCGAACGTACGCTTTGTCGCGCTCGGCGACCTTCTTGAGACGACGCGGTCGGTCAAGAGCGCGGAAGAGATTGCATTGCTCGAAAAAGCGGCCGGCCTCGGCGACAAGATGTTGCAGGCATGCAGTAACCGTGCGCGGCCTGGAGTGCGCGAATCCGAAGTCTATGCGCACATGATGGAAGCCATGCTGGCCGATGGCGGCGAAGAGCCGACGCTGTTCCTGTGGGCTTGCGATCGTTACCCATTCCCACATCCGTTCCGGCTCCCGACCACCCGCGCCATGGAAGCGCGTGACGTCATCACCTGCGAGATCCATCCAAAGATCGGCGGCTACTTCACGCACGTCGAGCGGACATTCTGCCTAGGCGAGCCGGACCCGGAGCTGCAGCGCATCTACGACGTCTGCGTCGCCGCCTTCGACCGCGGCATGGAATTCTTCGGCCCGGGCAAATCCATTATGGCCTGCATGAATGAGATCAAGCGCGTCATCGACGATGCCAAGCTCGGCATCTGCGAGACCGGGATCCACGGCCATGGGCTCGCTTCGCTCGAATATCCGCGTTACCGCTTCCACGCGCTCAAGGCCGATCAAGCGGCACTCGCGACCATCGGCGGCGAATTCAAGGCCGGCATGGTGTTCGCTTTCAACATCGACCTGTTCGATCCGAGCTGGCGCAACGGCGAGACCGGCGCCGTTTTCGCCGATACGGTCGTGATAACGGAGACAGGAGCGCGCAGCTTGCACGGCTTCTCGCGCGATCTGCAGAGGGTGGGCTGATGACCGATCATGCCGAGGCTCGCAAACCGAAATTCCGCCGTGTCGTCACCGGGCACGACGCCGATAGCAAGCCGACGATCTGGATCGACGGGGACGCCACCAACCATAAATTTCCAAACGAAAAGATTTCCTCGACGCTGATGTGGTCGACCGATGCAAGCCCGACGCAAATCTACGGCAGCCAAGACGAGGGCGGACGCATTCTCGGCTCCGCTCCCCCCGTCAACGGCAGCCGGTTCACGATGATGGAGTTCCTACCCGGAAATGAAGCGACCCTGCATCAAACGGACACCGTCGATTACGTGATCTGTATGACCGGCGAAATCGATATGTTCCTCGATGACACCCGATTTGTAACGCTGCGAGCCGGCGATGTGCTGATTCAGCGCGGCACCTACCACGCCTGGGCGAACCGCAGCGACAAGCCGTGCCGGCTCGCCGTTGTTCTGCTCGATGCCTTGCCCAAACGCGAGGGCTCGATCGCCGGCCTCGTCAGCGCCCGGTGACTTGGCAGTAACTTGGCAGTTACTCTCCTGCGGAGTATTTCCTTGGCAGCTCGCAATCAGACGGCTCCGGCAGCAACGATCCGAATGGCCGGCGATCAGTCGGGTAGGATAATCCCGAAAAGGCAGCCGCAGTCAGCGTCGCCCGGCGACAAGACGCTCACCAAGGGTCTGCAGCTGTTGGAAGCCCTATCGGCGAGCGAAAGCTCGCGCGGCATATCCGAACTGGCACATGAACTGTCGCTCACCAAAAGCAACGTCCATCGCCTGCTGCAAACGCTGTCCCGTTGCGGCTACGTCACGCGAGACGCGAGCACCGAGCGCTACTTGCTGTCCTCGAAGCTCTGGCAGGTGTCGCGCCGCGGTAGATCGCTCGAAACGCTACGAAGTCTTGCCAGGCCAATTCTGCGCGATCTCGTCGATGAGACCAATGAAAGCGCGGTCTTCGTGCTCGTCGAGCACGACGACCTGGTCGTGATCGATCAGGTCGAGACCGCAAATCCGGTACGTGTGGTGTTTTTCAATATTGGCCAGTCTTTCCCGATCGACCAAGTCGCCATGATGGGAGGAGGATTGACCGCGTTACAGCTCATCGCGCTGGCGAGCCGGTCCCAAGCAGAAGCTCGCTCGATGCTGCGCAAAGTGCAAATGCAACTCAAAAAGGGCGGTTCGTTCCTCGATGAGCAACTATCCGAGCTTGCGGTCATCCGGAAAAATGGAAGTACAGTCAATCAAGGCGGGTGGGTTTCCGGCGTGAACGCGGTGGCAGTACCGGTCTACGACTCATTACACCGCTTGCTCGGCATCATGTCCTGTTTCGGGCCGGCCGATCGGCTTACGGAACGCAAAATCGGCGCGACTCTCAAAGCCCTCTCCCGTCAATCCGGGGAGCTTTCGCAACGGCTGAGCGCTTGATCGGGCCGAAACCTCGATAACGAACGGTTATCATAGCTGCAAAAAATGCTAACGTCGGCTAAGGCCGCCCGTTTTTTGTTTGACGCCGGATCGCGACAAATGAGTTGCTGCGCCGAACTCGCGACCGAGCCGAGCCGCGGCGGCCTGAACGATTTTTGCCCGGCTTTGCAACAGCTCCCGCGATAGCCGCCAAGTCGGCCCGGAAATGCCGAGCGCGCCCGCGATCTTCCCGGTAAAGTCCTGAACCGGCACTGCAAGGCAGCGCACTTCGAGATTGAATTCGCCGTCGTCGATGGCGACGCCGGCCCGCCTCACCTCTTCGATCTCGCGCATCAGCGCCGGAACTTTAGCAATCGATTTCGGCGTCGAGGGTTTCATGCCCGAGCGATCGAGAAACCGCTTCAACTGATCCTGCTCCAACGAGGCGAGAATGGCTTTGCCGACCGCGGTGCAGTGGGCCGGCCGCACGACGCCGACGCGATCGGCCAGCTGAAACGCGCCCGGTCCGCCGGTGCGTGCGATCACGACCACCGCATCGCCCATGCGCACGGCGAAGTGACTCGCCTCCCCCGTCTCGCGGGACAGTTCTTCAAGCACTGGTGTCGCCAGATTCACCATTTCTATCTCGTCGAGCGCGCTTGCGGCCAGCGCAAAGAGCGGCCGTCCGACGCGATAGCGCTTGGTTTCCTTTTCTTGCCGCAGATAGCCAAGCGACACCAAGGTTTTGGCGAGATGGAAGGTGGTGGAGTTGTGAAGCCCGACGAGACGGCTCAACTCGGCCAGCCCGATGCCATCGCGATGCCGCGCGACCTGCTCGAGGATGGCAAAGGCACGGGCGAGCGATTGTACGCCGCCGGAACGGCGATCATCGGAACTGTCGTCGCCGTTCGACGCGGGCGCGACAAGGCGCGCGATCTGGCCGCGGGGCGACGGTCCCGGTCGCTTGCTCCCTTTGACTTTAGCCCGCACGTTCACCCGTCGACCTCCGCATACCCAGCGCCTCGCTCAAGGGCGAGCGCCGCGATCATCGGCTCTGTGCCCCCTTCGCACAAGCAGGTTCTCGCGCCGAGCGGACCTGGCGCAGCGCGCGCGCAGCAAATATCACAATATCAATTGACGTGCAGCAATATGAGAAATAGCTTCGCGCGGCTGCCCGTCAATGGAGGTTCTATCCGTGCCGACAAACAAGCTGAACGGAGCGCAAGTCATCGTCGACTATCTGATCCAGGAGAAGGTGCCTTACGTGTTCGGCCTTTGCGGGCATGGCAATATCCAGTTTATCGACGCGCTCTATGAGCGCCAGAGTGACCTCAAGACGGTCTCGGTGCATCACGAAAGCGTCGCCGGCTTCATGGCCGACGTTTATTACCGCGTCAGTGGCAAGCCGACCGCCACGTTCACGTCCTGCGGGCCGGGCTCTGCCAATCTGCCGATCTCGCTCACCACGGCCTATCTCGACTCCGTGCCGTTTCTCGCCGTAACCGGCAACGTGCCGACCAGTCAATTCAATCGCGGCGCGTTCCAGGAAATGTATCGTCAGTATCAGGCGGACTTTCCGTCGATGGTGCGCCCCTGCTGCAAGAAGGTATTTCAGCCGACCCGCGGCGAGATGGTGCCGCTTGCGGTTCGCCAAGCGTGGAAGACCATGGTGACCGGGCGTCCCGGTCCGGTGGTGCTGGACGTGCCGTTCGACGTGTTTCTGGAAGCGGCTGCCGAGGAAGCGCCAAAGCCGGAGGAATGGAGCGCCAATATTTCCAGCCGCTGCGGCGCCGATCCCGAGGGGGTGGTGAAGGCCGTTGACGTGCTGCTCGGCGCCGAGCGGCCCTGCATTCTCGTCGGACAGGGCGTGCGCTATGGCGGCGCCAGCGCGGAGCTTTTGAAGCTCGCCGAACGCCTGCAAATTCCGGTCGCGGCCTCGATGAGCGGGCTCGGCGCGATCGATACTCATCATCCGCTTTCGCTCGGCCTGGTCGCGCGCGGCGGCCACTATCAGGCCAATCACGCGACGCGCCAGGCCGACGTCTTGCTGGCGCTCGGCGTCCGCTTCGATGACCGCACCTCGAGCTCATGGATCCCGGGCTACTCCTTCACCATCCCGCCGACCAAGCTCATTCACGTCGACATCGACCCCGAAGAGATCGGCCGCAACTATCCGGTCGCGCTCGGACTGATGGCCGACGTCCGCACCTTCCTACGGCAAGTGCTTGCCGAGCTCGACCGCCGCGCGGACGTCGAGAAGAGGCTCGATGCGCGAAGAAAATGGCTCGGCATGATCGACGGCTATCGCAAGGAGTGGGACCGGCTGGTGGCGCCCGGCTTTTCCGACGACAGCCAGCCGATCAATCCGCAGCGCGCGGCGGCCGAAATCGACAAGGGTTTGCCGCCTGACGCCATCCTGGTCAGCGATATCGGCGTGCATCACAATTGGCTGCTTGGTTATTGCAAGCCGCGGCGTCCGGATTCGCTGATCGGCTGCATGGGTTTTGGCGCCATGGGCTTCGGCGTTGCCGGCGTGCTCGGCGCCAAATTCGCCGCGCCCGACCGCCCCTGCGTGTCGGTGTGTGGCGACGGCGCCTTCTTCATGCATGCCAATGTGCTTGGCACCGCGGTCGAATACGATCTGCCGGTGGTCTGGGTGGTGTGGAACAACTACGCCTACGCCTCCATTCGTGGCTTGCAGCGCGGCTATCTGCAGGGTCGCGAGCTCGCCACCGATTTCCACGATCCAAAAACCGGCCAGCGCTACAATCCGGATTTTGCCGCGATGGCACGGTCGGCCCGCGTCGAGGGCGTGCGCATCGACCGTGCCGCCGATCTGGCCGAGGCCGTGCGCAAGGGTATCGCGGCCAACAAGCCCTATCTGATCGATGTCGACATCGGCGCCGACATCAATCCAGCCGGCGCCGGCATCTGGGAATTGCCCGGCCTCGGGCAAAGCAAACCCTCAATCGGAGCGCGTTATCAGCCGGCCTGAGCATAGACCAGCCAAGTGGTGGGCCCGGGAGTTGTGCAACGACCTTTCGATTTCAATTACTTACGGTGTCAAACTACCTTAACCGCGGCCGCGGGCACTAAAGGCATTTTTCTGCACTGTCAAACTGGTAAGTGCACAACGCCAAACGCTGATGCTTACGAACCCCGAGCATGTCGCCTAATGGGGGCAAAGCGGACATCGCTCTGACTTGTCGCCATGTCCGCTTGTGACCCCTTTGCCGACATGACCAAGTTGTTCGGCGATGTCTGTTTTCCGTGGTAAAGCGGAGATCGACCTGTCAACCTCGATTTAGGACACGCCCTACGCCGCCCGCGGGAGCGCCCGGAATTCTTCGGCGCTCGCCATGTCCCAGGCCGTCTGGTAGCGCTTGTCCGCGGTGCCGGTGAGCAATTCGCCCGGTTTGAGCGGCGGATAGAGCTCGCCAAAACTTTTCACTTCGTGTTGCGACACGCGCCGCGAAAAATGCATGAGCGAGAATTGCGAGGGATGATCGAGCCCTGCGGCGCCGACCAGCTCGGCAAGCGATTCCAGGGTGGCGCGATGGAAATTGTAGACGCGCTCGCTCTTGTCAGGGACCACAAGCGCGCGCTGGCGCGTCGGGTCTTGCGTCGACACGCCGGTCGGGCAGCGGTCGGTATGGCAGGACAGCGACTGGATGCAGCCGAGCGCGAACATGAAGCCGCGCGCTGAATTGCACCAGTCGGCGCCGAGCGCCATGACACGGGCGATGTCGAAGGCCGAGATGATCTTGCCGCTGGCGCCGAGCTTGATGCGGCCCCGCGCATTGATGCCGATGAGCGCGTTGTGCACGAAGTTCAGTCCTTCGCGCAGCGGCATGCCGAGATGGTCGGTGAACTCCAGCGGCGCGGCGCCGGTGCCGCCCTCCTTGCCGTCGATGACGATGAAATCGGGATAGATTTTCGTCTCCAGCATCGCCTTGCAGATGGCGAGGAATTCCCAGGGGTGGCCGATGCAGAGCTTGAACCCCGCCGGCTTGCCGCCCGACAGCCGCCGCATCGTGGCGATGAACTGCATCATTTCGATCGGACTCGAAAACGCCGAATGCCGCGACGGCGAGATGCAGTCGACGCCAACCGGAACGCCACGGGTGACGGCAATCTCGGGACTGACCTTGGCGCCGGGCAATACGCCGCCATGGCCGGGCTTGGCGCCCTGGCTAAGCTTAAGCTCGACCATCTTGACCTGATCTTGCGTCGCGGCGGCGGCGAACTTGTCAGCGCAGAAGCTGCCGTCGCCGTTGCGGCAGGAGAAATAGCCCGAGCCGATTTCCCAAATAATGTCGCCGCCGTTTTCACGATGGTACGGGCTATAGCCGCCCTCGCCGGTGTCGTGGGCGAAATTGCCTTTCCTGGCGCCGGCATTGAGCGCCAGGATGGCGTTCTTGCTCAGCGCGCCGAAACTCATCGCCGAAATGTTGAAGATCGACGCCGAATAGGGTTTCTGGCAATCCGGGCCGCCGATGAGGAGACGGAACGGTTCCTTGGCCGCGGGCCTGGGCGCGATCGAATGATCGAGCCACTCGAAGCCCGAGGCATAGACGTCGTTCTGGGTGCCGAACGGCCGCTTGTCCAAGGCCCGCTTGGCGCGCTGATAAACAATAGCGCGCTTGTCGCGCGAAAACGGCGTGCCATCCTTTTCGCTTTCTAGAAAATATTGCCGGATCTCCGGGCGGACTTCCTCGAGGATGAAACGGATATGCGCCGACAGCGGGTAATTGCGTAAGACCGCGTGGCGTTTCTGCACAACGTCGACTGTGCCGATGACGGCCAGAGAAATGAAAACCACCAGCGGTATATCGATGAGGAGCGATCTAAAGCCGAGGAAAAACTCAAGCCCCAGCGCCGCGGCGATCAGGACGACCAGCGTGTAAATGATAAAGCGCGGCTGCAGCGGCAACAGCAAGGTGTGCATGGAAATTCCCCCGGCATAAGCAAAAGGCGCGGGCGACCCCCCGGTCGCGCGTGCTGGACGAGCTTAGGAACAATAGTTGTCAGTTTGATTAATCGCGGGAACTCGTACGCTTGCTGCACCGCACACGCGGTTGTTCCACAGTTTGGGGCTCAAGCCGGATTCGGCTCCGCATCGAGCCGGGCGATCCAGCCCTCAAGACCGGGCTTGGCCGCCGGATAACGCGCCAGCACCAACGGATCGTGGCCCGGCACCACATGTCGCGGCGCCGTCGCCAGCTTTTTGAGGGTTTCGTAGCCTTCCACCACCTCGCCGACGTTATAAACGAGCGGATAGACGCGGCCACCGTCGATATGGGCGTAAAGATGCGAGGCGTCGGCGGCGAGCACTACATAGCCGAGCCGGGTTTTCACGCGCACGCTCTGCAGGCCCTTGGAGTGACCGCCGATGTGATGCACGGTCACGCCCGGCACGATCTGATCCTCGCCGTCGTGAAACGTGCAGCGGCCGTCGAAGACCTTGCGCACCATGGCAACGACGTCGTCGACCTCGAACGGTACCCGCAGCGCGCGATGGCACATGCAGCGACCGGTGGCATAGGCCATCTCGCGGTCCTGCAGATGATAACGCGCCTGTGGAAACAAGTCGTAATTGCCACAATGATCGTAATGCAGATGGCTGATGATGACGTCCTTGACGGCCTCCGCCGCGATGCCGAGCGCGGCAAGCCCGTCGCGCACCGGCTTGATCATCTCGCGCTGCCGCTTCTTGCCCATCGCCTCGTCGAACCCGGTATCGAGCACGATGGTGCCGGACGGCCCCACGATCGCCCAGACAAAGAAATCAAGCGGCTGCAATACGTCGTGCGGGTCGCCGTCGATGAAATTCGCCGGCGAGCGGCGCGCATGGTGGCCGTAACGGATGGCATAAACTTCGTGAATATCCTCGGCCATGTTTCCCCCTATAGGCGCTAAGATTAGGCGAGGCCGCGCCGCGATGAAATGGGCCGGCAACAGCCGTGGCCGCGACCCGCGGTGCCAAGGGGTCAACGGCATCGGTCAATGTTACCCCGCGTAAGACAGGCGCCGTCATCTGCCCTTCATATAGCGCCAGCAGTATTCCCATAGCGGCACCTTTGCAGGCGGCGCCTCGCGCCGACACTGCGCCGGCGAATTTGGTGCCAGCGATTTCCAGTGAGAATAAGGAACATTTGGCGATGAACGTTTCCACCAACCTCCGCGCCCGCGCCCACGTCGAGCCAGTGCCCGCCAAAACCGTGCAGGAATATATCGACGAGTTGCCCGTATGGTCCGACGGTACCACGCTGAAATCCACGCCCATGACGAGCATGCAGTGGCGCATCTGGGCGCTCGCCGCGTCCGGCAAGTTCTTCGAGGGCTTCGTCGTATTCATGGGCGGCGTGACGGTACCGCTGATCACCCGAGAATTCGGGCTCAGCGCCGGCGAGGCGGGTCTCGTCACCTCGGCAAGCCTCGCCGGCATTCTGGTCGGCACCATCCTGCTCGGCGGCCTGTCGGACTATTTCGGCCGCAAGCGCATGTTTATCGCCGAGATGATCATCTTCTGCCTGTTCCTGGCGCTGCTGATAATGGTGGGGGGTTTTCTATCGCTGGTCATTTGCCTGTTCGGCATCGGCATGGCGCTCGGCTGCGACTACCCGACCGCGCACATGATTATCTCCGAGAGCATCCCCAGCGCGTCGCGCGGCCGCCTTGTGCTCGGCGCCTTTGCCTTTCAGGCGGTGGGCGCCATGAGCGGCATCGCGGTCGGCGCGCTCGTGCTCGTGCTCGACCCGAGCATCGATGCCTGGCGGTGGATGTACGCGACCGCGCTGGCGCCGGCGCTGATTATCACCGTCGGTCGTTTCTTCATCCCGGAAAGCGCGAACTGGCTGATCGTGCGCGGTGCGCACGAACACGCCGAAAAGGCTGTGACACGCCTCCTCCACCGTAAGCCGACCTACCCGCAGAAAGTGGAGCTGATTCGCCATGTCGTCGATGAGAAGAGCGCGTCGAAACAGAGCTTCTTCGCACTTTTCAATTCGAAAAATCTCCGTGCCACCATCTTCTCGTCGGCGCCGTGGCTGTTCCAGGATCTCGGCACTTATGGCATCGGCGTCTTCACACCGACCCTAATCGCTGCCGCCCTTGGCAGTGGACCAGACAAGATCCGCAGCCCCGCCGACCTGATTGCGAGCGGCATCCATTCGGCCGAGGCCGCGGCTCTGACAACGTCGCTGCTCATCGTCGGCATCATCTTTGCCATCGCGCTGTCGGATAGCTTGGGACGCATCAAGTTGCAGATCTTCGGTTTCCTCGGCTGCGCGGTCGGGCTGGGTATTGCGTCCTTGTCCCTCGATGCGGACGGCTCGACCAGACTGTACCTCATCATGGCCGGCGTGATGCTGTTCAACTTCATGACCAATATCGGCCCCAACGCGCAAACCTATCTGCTCGCGGGCGAGGTGTTCCCGACTGAAGTACGCGGCATGGGCGCCGGCTTCGCGGCGATGATCGGCAAGGTCGGCGCGGTCGCCACCACATACGGCTTCCCCATCCTGCTGGTCACCATCGGGACTCGCTCCCTGCTTTACGCCCTCGTCATCAGCTCCGTGTTGGGCGCGATTGTGACCTGGATGTACCGCATCGAGACCACTGGCGTGAACCTCGATCGCATCGGCCGCTGAGCGGACAAGAACAAAGAACAGGAAACGCAGTCATGAAAAACAGACTTCGCTCTATGTTCGGTGGCGGCGCCATCGCCTTCGTCCTGGCGGTCCCGATGGCGCATGCGGCCGACAACGTTACACTCACGGAAACCGGCTCGACTTTGCTCTACCCGCTGTTCCAGTCCTGGATCGCCGGCTACAAGAGCGTCGCCGACAATATCGATCTGAATGCGGCGGCTACCGGCTCCGGCGCCGGCGAGCAGGCCGCGCTCGCGGGCACGGCGAGCATCGGCGCCTCCGATGCCTATCTCTCCGACGCGATCGCGGCGCATAACCCGGATATGCTCGATATCCCGCTCGCGATCTCGGCGCAGACGATCAACTATAACCTGCCGGGTCTCAACGGCGGCAATATCAAGATCGACGGCCCGACGCTGGCCGCGATCTATTCCGGCGCCGTCACGCAGTGGGACGACCCGGCGATCAAAGCGATGAACCCAGGCGTGGCGCTCCCGCACCAGACGATCATTCCGGTCCGCCGTGCCGAGGGCTCCGGCGACACTTTCATCTTCACCCAGTTCCTGGATTTTTCCGCCGATATTTGGGAAAACAACCCAGGCTACGGCAGCACCATCTCTTGGCCCAATGTTGCCGCGGAAAAGACCGCGACTGGAAATGACGGCCTCGTTCAGGCGCTTGCCGCCAACCCCTACTCGATCGGCTACGTGGGCATCAGCTACGGCGGAGCGATCGCCAAAGCCGGTCTCGGCACGGCCATGGTCGAGAACCAAGCCGGCAAGTTCTTGCTCCCCACGCCGGATTCAATTGCCGATGCCGCCGCCCAGCTCGATCCACGCACGCCCCCCTATGAGCGCATCAGCCTCGTCTATGCTCCCGGCGACAACAGCTACCCCCTGATCAACTACGAATACGCTGTGGTTGCGAAATCGCAGCCCAACGCCGCGACGGCCGATGCTTTGCGCTCATTCTTGCGCTGGAGCATCTCGGAAACCGGGGGTAACGCCGCGAACTATCTCAAGCCCGTCGGTTTCATCCCGCTGCCGGATTTCATCCGCGGGCTGAGCGAGGGGCAGATAAGAGAGATCAAAGAAGTGAAGTCTGGCACCGATTGAACAAAGCCGCTGGCGCGAAACAAAAACCCCGGCGCCTTGGCGCCGGGGTTTTGAACTACGCAACTACGCTACAAATGTCGGGCAATGCGATCACAGCTGCCCATACTTATGCAGCACCGCGCGGCATTGGTCACCGACGCGCCAGCTATGGGCGGCAAGCGTCGCGCCGCAGCGCAACAGGTTATTCCAACTCATGCCGCCTTCACGGTCGCACAGCTTGGCTGCGGCCGGCCGGCATGGCGCCAGCTCGGCGAGATCGATCGCGTTCGCGGCGGTGGCGGAAAGACTCAAAAGACCCAAAACGAAACCCGCGGCTAAAACTAGCTTCATCCTCAGTCGTCCCTCTTTTCTGTTGGAGCCGTTAAGATAACGTTTGGATGACAAAAAAGCTAGCATTTTGTGCATCGCACAAGCACCTGCAAGCGATTGATAAATAAGTTTAATTCTCAACGTTTGAAACGGCATCCGGTTCCATGCCCAGCTTGTGCCGCAATTGGGCCTCCCCCAGCATGAATCTCGCGGCTCAAGAGAGCGGCCCGCAAAGAAAATGCCCGGCGCAAGGCCGGGCATTTCCGAAGATCCAACCGGATATCCGCGCTGGCGCGGACCCCGCTTTTTAGGCGGCAGCGGCAGCGGCAGCGGCCGTGAGGTTGCCAAAGCGCTTGAGGTTCTCTTTCTGCTTGTCGTTGCGCGGCGGCAGCTTGAACAACCGCGCCGCGGTGCCGCCGAGGATATTGTGCTTGGCCTTCTCCGACAGGAACGGCAGATCGTAGATCGTCGACGGCAGGTCGAAGTCCCAGTGCGGATAATCCGAGGAATACAGGAGCTGCGTCTCGGCATTCATCATGCGGAAGGTGCACTCCATCGCGCCGTAATCCTGAATCTCCATCGGCTGCGACGAGTAATACATGTCGCGCATATAGTCGGACGGCTTCTTTTTCAGGAGCGGCGCTTCCGACGGCCGCAGCATGAATTCGTGATCGAGCCGCTGCATCAGGAACGGCACCCAGGCGAGGCCGGATTCGATCCAGATCACCGGCAGCTTCGGGAAGCGCTCGCCCATGCCGTTGATCACCCAGTTGGTGCAGTGCACGACATTGTACCAAGTGAAGCCGAGCGCATGCGCCGCCAGGAAGCGGTTGCAGCTCTTGTAGATCGGCTCGCCCCAATTCGGGCCGGAATGGAACGACAGCACCAAGCCACGCTCTTCCAGCGCCCGGTAGAGCTTCATATAGGCATTGTCGTAAACCGCCATGTCCGAACGCACGGTGGTGACCATGAAGCCGCCGACATTCGGCCGGTCGCCGAATTCCTCGACGTGACGCAGCGCCGCCTCCGGGGTGTTGAACGGCAGGCACAGCATGGAAAAGAAGCGGTTGCCGCCCTCGGGCATCACCTTCTCGGTGAGCCAGCGGTTGTAGGCCCAGCACAGCTCGACCTCCATTTCCTTCTGCGGATGCAGCCCGATATTGAGCATGCCGGTCGGGAACAGGCAGGAATAATCGACGCTCATGGCGTCCATCCAGCGATGGCCGAGCTGAATGTCGCGTTGCGCGCCCTTGAGTCCTTCGGTCTTTTCCGACGAGCGCATCGGATAGCGGGTGACGCGGCCGCCCATGTCCTGATAGCCGACCTGGCTCGGCGAGATGCCGGCGCGATTGTTCTTGCTGCGGCTCGACAGCGCGAGCTGGCGCAGCACGTCGTTCTCCATATACGGCAGATATTCGTCGTAGCTCTCATTCTCGTAGTGATGCGCGTCGACGTCGACGATCACCATGTCGTCGAGGTTGCGCTGGTGCGCCTGCTTACGTGCGTGCGACAGCAGTCGGGTGGTATTGAGCTCCTCGATCGTTACGCGGCGACCGCGATCAGCGATGAGATCCATGACGTTTTCTCCGTTCCTAATCTTTCCAAATCGGCGAGCTTTTTTTGAGCATGATCTTGTCCGAAAACCGGGATCCACTTTTCGGGATCATGCTCTAGCGACCCGTCCAGTTTTGCCACATGCCAAGCTCGAACACCGCGAGATCGGCCGAACGTAACAGTCCGCTCGCCGTGATCATGACATCGGTGGCGGTAATCGAATTGCGCGGCACCGGCGTGAACGTCTCACCGGCTTGGGCGCGCGCGGTATAGACCCGGCAGGCCGCCGCGATCAGCTTTTGCAGCGCTTCGGCCGAGACCGTGTCGAGCTTGTCATCGACGATGCTGCGCTCGAGCGTCGCCGCGAGGTTCTTGGCCTCCGCCGACGCGCCGCTCTCGGGCACAACAGCCGGCTTGACCGCGCGGAGCGCGGCCGGCCGCGGCTTCGCCGCGGATTTCGCCACGGCTTTGCTCGCAACAGTTTTTGCCGCGCGCTTAGGCGACGACATAAAGTTCGTCCCCCTTTTGAACCGTCTTGTATTTCTTCAGCTTCATCTTGCGATCCGAGACGCATTCGCCGGTCTTCATGTCGTATTCCATGCCATGCCAGGGACAGACGAAATGCATCTCGTCCTCGGAGAAGTAGAGGCCCATGGAGGTCTTGTCAGCCCGCAGCCGCTCCTCAACCTTGGCGATGGTCAGGCCTTCGCAGGCCGGGCCACCCTGATGCAGGCAGAAATTGCTGTAGGCGTAGAACTGGCCGTCGTGCCGGAACACGCCAATCTCGTTGTCGCCGACAAAAATGATGCGACGGTCGCCGTCTTTCATTTCGGAGAGTTTTGCGACGAATTTCTCGGCCATCTGCGTTACGCCCTCGCGTTTTACCCTTTAGGTTTAGTCTCTCGGCTCGCCCTCATCAGGGGCGATTGGACGGTCCTGGACTCAAGACCACCCCGGACACTCCCTCTAGCACAGACCAAAGCCCCGCGCGACGGGCATAACTCGATGCCCAGCTATGCCCGTCCGAGGGGCCGCTAGGCCATCCGGTTCTCGATCTCGCCGATGTTCTCTATCCACAGCTTCACGATATCGCCGGCCTTGAGGAAAGTGCCGCTCTCGGCGCCGGTCCCCGATGGCGTGCCGGTCAGGATAAGGTCGCCGGGATGCAGCGTCATGTTGACCGACAATTGCTCGATCTGCTCGGCCAGCGTGAACAACATCTTGGCGGTGTTGGAATCCTGCTTCAGCTCGCCGTTGACCCACAGTTTCAGCCCGAGATTTTGCGGGTCTCGGATATCGCTTGCCGGCACGATCCACGGTCCGATCGGGCATGAGCCTTCGAACGTCTTGTGCTTGAGCCAGTCCATCTTGAACGGCGAGGTCGACGCCACGCCGTCGCGACGGCCGCGGTCACGGGCCGACAGGTCGTTGGAGACCATATAGCCGGCGACATAACCGAGCGCTTTCTCCTTCGGCACGTCCTTGGCCGGCCGGCCGATCACGGCGGCAAGCTCGATTTCCCAATCCATGGCCTTGGCGTAATGGGAAATCTTGATGGGTGTGCCCGGCGCGACAATGGTGCCCGGCGCCTTGAGGAAGTGAAAGGGCTTGAGGCCCTGGGTGTGGGGATCGGGCGGCGGCGGACTGCCCTCCCGCGCCGCCATGGCGGCGGCGTGATCGCCGTAATTGGCGCCGGCGCAATAGATCGCGACGCTGCCCTGGATCGGCGCCAGCAATTTGGTCTTTTTCAGCGGTTGCCGCTTGCGCCGGCTTTTCGCGGCTGCCGCCTTCCGCAGCGCACCCTCGGCCGCCTTCCAGTCGGCGAGAATGCCAAGGACGGTGGCATAGGCCGGCTTGCCGGTGACCTTTGCTATATCGAACACGTCGTCGCCGACGATCAGTCCCGCGCGCGGTCCCTCGGCCGATTTATAGGTGGCGAGCTTGTAACCGGCGGGTTTTACCGAAGCCATTTGCGTTTTCTCCCTTGCAAATCCGGCTGCGACCAAACCGCGATCCCGCGCGCTTGGCAAGTCTGCCATGCCAAGTCTGCCATGCTAAGTCTGCCACGTAATGCCCGCCCCGCGCGATTAGCCGGGCTGGCGCTCTTGAGTTGGCGCACGCGTGGTGATTGATTCTGGGTTAGAAAGTCAGGAAACGCGGCAGGAGTAGAAAATGATCAAGCCACGACGCATCGGACACGCCACCTTCGAGACGCCGGACCTGCCGCGGCTCGTCGACTATTACACCGAGGTGATGGGGCTCGTGCTCGCTGAAAAGGACAAGGACCGGGCGTTTCTCGCCACCAAGATCGGCCAGCTCGCCATCCAGATCAACAAAGGCGACGTCGAACGCTGCAGCATGCTGTCGTTTGAAGTGGCGCC
Source organism: uncultured Alphaproteobacteria bacterium (assembly GCA_963731805.1). Classification (GTDB taxonomy): domain Bacteria; phylum Pseudomonadota; class Alphaproteobacteria; order Rhizobiales; family Xanthobacteraceae; genus BOG-931. Next base: position 64,924 of record CAVSWY010000007.1, on the reverse strand, counting down.
GGAGTCCGATTTCGGCACGCTGGCCCGCGAGCTGGAAAAAGACGGCATCAAAAGCGAGCTGCGCAACGATTCAGTTCCGAGCATCGGGCCGGTGCTCACGTTTCAGGACAACAAGGGCACCACGATCGCGCTGTTCAAGGAATGGAGCTATCTCGGCAAGCATCTGCAGCACCACGGCGTCGGACCGCTCAAGCTCGGCCACATCGCCTGGGTCGTAGAGAATCCGGCCAAGACCGCCGAGTTTTACAGCAAGGTGATGGGCTTCCGCATCTCGGATTGGATTTCCGACTTCTTCGTCTTCATGCGCTGCAATTCGGATCATCACACCGTAAATTTCATCCGCGGCACGACCTCGAAGATGCACCACATGGCCTTCGAGCTGAAGGACTTCATCCATCTGCAGAATTCCTGCGACCTGTTCGGACAAAGGAAGATTCCGATCATCTGGGGGCCGCTGCGGCACGGGCCGGGTCACAACCTCGCCACCTATCACCGCAATCCGGACGATCAGGTCATCGAGTTCTTCTGCGAGCTCGACAAAATGGTGGACGAGGAGCTCGGCTATTTCGAACCGCGGCCCTGGCACCAGGACACGCCGCAGCGGCCGAAGACCTGGGAAGCCGGCAAGACCAGCAATTGGGGCCCACCGCCGACGCCGGAGTTTCATCGGGCGCGGGATGCCGTCCAAGCGCAGCCCGCGCAGCACTGACCTAGGGCATCACGCTAGAGCCGGGGCGCGCGTCAGCTCCTTCTGCTCGCCGTAGAGCCATTCCATCCCGGCCATGGCATCGTCCGGCGTGCGCGACGACAGCATCATGTTGCGCAGCTCCTTGGCGACGCCCGCGGCGTGATAGAATTCGCCATAGATGCGCGCCATGATCTGGACCCGGCCGGTGCGCAGATAGCGCGCTTGCTGATAGGCGCGGAATGCCGCAGCGTAATCGCCGTTCGCCGCCACCACCTTGTCGGCGAGGCACACCGCGTCCTCGATCGACATGCCGGCGCCTTGCGCCAGATATTGCAGCATCGGATGCGCGGCATCGCCGAGGAGCGTGATACGGCCGCGGCTCCACTCCTTGATCGGCGGCCGGTCGCACAACACCCACATGCGCCAACTTTCGATCTTGGACAGCAGCGTACGCACCGGCTGGCAGGTCTGGGCAAAACGCTCGTGCAATTCGGCCGGATCGCCGAAACTGTCCCAGCCTTCTTCGTAGCGGTTGGAATGAAACACCGCGACGAGATTGAACAGCTCTCCGGTGCGCAGCGGATAGAGCACCAGATGCACTTTTTCGCCGGCCCAGAAGGCCATGTCCTGCCAGCGGTATTGCTCCGGCACTGCTGATATCGGCAGCACGGCGCGGTAGGTGATATGGCCGGCGGGCTTCGGCTTGCCGTCGCCGACGATCATCTGCCGGATGGTCGACCATAGCCCGTCGGCGCCGATCAAGGCGGCGCCGCGATAGACCTTGCCGCTCTCGGCCGTGACCGCGACGCCGCCGTCCGTCTCATCGACCTTGACGACTTTCTGCGAGGCGTCGAGGCGGATGCGATTGGATTGGCGGCAGGCATCGAGCAACACCTTGTGCAAATCGGCGCGATGAATGAGCGCGTAAGGATGATGGAATTTCTTGTGGAAGGCGTCACCGAGCGGAATGCGCGTGACTTCCTCGCCGGTGATCGAGTCCCGCATGATGAGATTATTGGGAAACACCGCGAGCGCGCTGACCGGCGCGATCAGGCTGAGACGATCGAGCATCCAGAACACGTTGGGACCGAGCTGAATGCCGGCGCCGATCTCCTTGAACTCGGCTGCCTGCTCGATAACCTGAGACGGGATACCGTGGCGCTCCAGCGCCAATGCCGCCGTCAGCCCGCCGATACCGCCGCCGACGATGACGACGGATTCGTCCTTCCAATCGGTCATGCGCGTCTCCTCCGCCCGCATTGTAGAAGCGGACCGGTTGGCGACAAGTGCCGCGAGCGCATGCGCCGCTATGCGCGAATCTTCGGCTGGTGCCCGCTGACCTCAACGGCGGCGTCGTGCGGCAACGACCAGGAAAAGGCGAGGCAGCACAGCGCCATCAGCGTCGCGCCGCAAAACGCGACGATGAAATCGGAATGATCGAGCACGGTCGCGCTGCGCCAGACGAGCGACAGGTGGAGCAGCACGGCAACGATCGAAATGCCGAAGCCGCGGCTCAACTGTTGCGCCATGCTGGCGATGCTGGTCGCCGTCGACATCTGCCGCTGACTCACATCGGCGTAGCCGAGCGCCTGGGTCGCGGTGAATTGCAGCGATTGAAAGAAACCCGCCACCAGCAGCAGCAGGAAGACGAGGTAAAGCGGCGTGCCCAGCACAAAGAAGGCGCACATGGCGATGGTCGCGGCGCTGATGACGCCGTTGATGAGGATGACGTGGCGGAAGCCGAATTGCGCGATGACGCGCGGTCCCGCGATCTTCATCGATAGCGAACCGGCTGCGGTCGCAAACGTAATGCTGCCGGACGCCGCCGCCGACAGGCCGAACACGACTTGAAGGAGGAGCGGCAGCAGGAAGACCAGCGTTCCGGCGCCGGCGCGAAAGGCCGAACCGCCGTAGATACCGGCGCGAAAGGTTTGGACGCGAAACACCGACAGATCGAGCACCGGATGTTTGGTGCGGTGCAGGTGCCGCAGCGCCAGCGCGCCGACCGCGAAGCCGAACACCACCAGTCCGGCCGCAACCGGCACCTCGCCGTGGCCGCGGCCAAACGCCTCGACGCCGTACATGATGCAGGACAGCGCGGCGCCGGTGAGCAGAAAGCCCGCCCAGTCGAGCGGTCGCGGTGCGTCTTCCTTCGGATTGTCGAAGAACAAGGTCACCAGCACGATGCCGAGAATGCCGGGCGGAACGTTGACCAGAAAGATCCAGCGCCAGGAAAAATAGGTGGTGATGAAGCCGCCGATCGGCGGTCCAAGTACGGGACCGAGCTGCGCCGGAACCTGCAGGTAGGCCATGATGCCGATCAACGCCGCCTTGTCGATGCTGCGAAACAAGACCAGCCGGCCGACCGGCACCATCATGGCGCCACCAAAGCCTTGCAGCACCCGCGCCGCGGTGAGTTCAACCACATTATTGGCAAGGCCGCAGAGCATGGAGCCGAGCGTGAACAATGCGATCGCTGCGCGGAACACGGTGCGGCCGCCGAACCGCTCCGCCGCCCAGCCGCTAATCGGAACGAACACGGCGAGGCTGAGCAGATAGGCAGTGATCGCCACACTCAACCGCACCGGGTCAGTGTGCAGCGAGATCGCCATCTGCGGCAGTGCCGTAGTGATCACCGTGGAATCGATTTGCTGCATGATGATCGCCGAACCGACGATCATGGCGACAGTTTTGGGTTTCCACTCGGGAGACATCGGGCGCGGGCGACTCGGGGGTTGCGGCGGACCATATAGCATCCGCCGCAGTCACCGCGCATGAACAGTCGGTAAGGGTGGATTACTTGCGCCGCAAGGCCTGCAGTACCCGTTCCGGCGTAATCGGCATTGTGGTGATCGCCGCCGCGCCGAGCGGGCGCAGCGCATCGTTGACCGCGTTCATGACACAGGCCGGTGCGCCGGCGGTGCCGGCTTCTCCGGCGCCCTTGGCGCCCAGCTCGGAATCGGCGGTCGGCGTCACCACATGGCCGATGTCGATGTCCGGCATTTCGCCGGCCATTGGCACCAGATAGTCCATCAGATTGCCGTTCAGGAGCTGCCCGGCCTCGTCGTAAAGGCAGTGCTCGAACAGCACCGCGCCGATGCCTTGCACGATGCCGCCGCGGATCTGCTCGTCGACCAATTGCGGGTTGATCACCGTGCCGCAATCCTCGACGCACCAGTGCCTGAGCAGTTTTATTTCGCCGGTGCGCGTGTCGACTTCGACATAGGACGCCTGCACGCCGTTGGTGAAGGCGAACGGCCAGGCGCGTGGCACGTAATGCCGCGTCACCGCGAATTCGGCCTGGAAGCCGGGCGGCAACGTGTCCGGGCGGAAATAAACGACGCGCGCCACTTCATCGAGGCCCATCCGCTCGCGCCCAGTGTCGGCATCGACCACGATGCCGGCGCGGATATCGAGCGCCTTCGGGTCGGCCTGCAGGATCGAGGCAGCGGCGGCGAGCACGTTTTCGCGCAACGCCTTGCCGGCCTGCCATGCCGCCTCGCCGCCGATGCCGGCGGCGCGCGACGCCCAGGTGCCGCCGCCATAGGGCGTGTTGTCGGTATCGCCGGTGATGACACGCACGCGATCAATCGGCACCCCGAACGCGGTGGCGACGCATTGCGCCAGCACTGACTCAGTCCCCTGCCCTTGTTCGGTGACGCCGGAATGGCAGAACACCGCGCCGGTTGAGTCGAGCCGCACCGTGGCGCCGTCCTGCGATGAGATGCGCGCGCCGCCGACGCCGTAGAACGCGGCCGACGGATTGGTCACTTCGATGAAGGAGGCAAAGCCGATGCCGCGATGCACGCCGCGCTGACGCAAGCGCGCCTGCTCAGCGCGCAGCTTTTCGTAGTCCATCATCTTGAGAATCTTGTCGAGCGAAGCGTGATGCGACAGGCCTTCGAATTTCAGCCCGGCGGCGCTGGTCGCGGGATATTTGCCGTCAGGAAACAGGTTGCGACGGCGCAGCTCGGCCGGGTCCATGCCGATTTTGGCCGCCGCCAGCTCGACCAGACCCTCCGTCACCGCGGTCGCGATCGGATGGCCGACGGCGCGGTATTGACACATGACATTCTTATTCTGGAACACGACGCGGGCACGCGCCCGATAATTCGGACAGGTGTAAGGGCCGCCCACGAGATTGACGACCTGGTTGGCTTCGATGCCGCTGGTGCGCGGATAGACCGAATAAGGCCCGATGCCGGTCAGATCGTCGATCGCGAAGGCGGTGATGGCGCCGTCGCGCTTGACGCCGATTTTCGCTTTGACGCGATGATCGCGCGCGTGGATGTCGGTAACGAAGCTTTCGAGACGGTCGGGGACGAATTTGACCGGCCGCCTGAGAAGTTTCGCCAGCGCCGCCGTCGCCATCTCGTCGGCATAGATATGGACCTTAATGCCGAACGAGCCGCCGACGTCCTTGGTGAGGACGCGCACCTGGTTCTCTTCGAGACCGAGGTGCTTGGCGAACAGGTTCTGCGTCATGTGCGGAGCTTGCGTGCCCTGATAGACCGTCAGCCGCTGTTCGCCCGGATTCCAGTCGGCGACGATGGCGCGAGGCTCGTTGGTCACGCCGGTATGGCGGCCGAAGATAAATGTCGTCTCGACCACGGCGTCGGCTTCGGCAAAGCCCTTGTCCGGCTCGCCGGCATTGAGCGTGCGCTCGAAGGTCAGATTATCGCCAAGCTCGGGATGGATGACCGACGTCTTGGCGTCGAGCGCCGTTTCCGGGTCGGTGACGCTGGGCAGCGGTTCGTAGACCACTTCAACCACCGCGCAGGCATCTTCGGCTTCGGCGCGGCTGCGGGCCACAACGGCGCACACCGCCTCGCCCTGCCAGCAGGCGCGATCGACGGCGATGGCGTGCTGCGGGGCCGATTTGATGCCCTTGAGATGGGTGAGCACGCCGACCCAAGGCGTGATCACCTTGGCAAGCTCGGCGCCAGTGACCACCGCGACGACGCCGGGCGCGTTCTTCGCTTCCGCCGTCGCGATGCTTTTGATGCGGGCATGCGCGTGCGGCGAGCGCACGAAGGCGACGTGCACCATGCGCGGCAAGACGACGTCGGTGACGTATTGACCGCGGCCTTGGGTGAGCCGCGCCAGATTGGGCCGCGGCACCGAGCGGCCGATATAGGAATTCGGCCGATCGAGCGCGGTGAGGCCAGACGGCTGGTCGTCGGCGATTTTCATTTCGCCTAGAGGAACCGCGTCGGCCACATCAGCGTGCGCCACATATGCGCCGACGGCGAATTGTCGAAGCCGAGGCCTTCCTTCGGCTGCTTGAAGTTGCGGCTGATGATGTCGACGAAGTCGTTGAGGTCGACCTTGGCGTTGGGATCGAACGAATAGATGTCGTTCACCGTGATCATACGCGAAGTCATGTAGTATTTGTGGTCCTTGGCGCGCTCGTATTCGGCGACGATGTAGGGCTCGGGCTTATAATCGGCGCCGAAATAGTCGATATACATCTGCGGATACTCGTAGCCGACCGACGGATCGGCAAAGAAGCGCAGCGCCTGGTGCGTGCGCACCGCCCAGCTCACCTCCTCGTCGACATAAGGCTCGATCATCTGCGCGCCCCAATAGCCGTGGTCACAGCGGATGAAGCTTGCGACGCCGATGTCGTGGAGCAGGCAGGCCAGCACGACCTTCTCGCTGTGGCCGCCCTTGAGCGCATGCGTGGCGCTTTGCAAAAGATGGTTGAGCGAGGCGAAGCGGTTGTTGAAGAAGTCGATCAGCGTCGGCTTCTCCGGCATTTTCGGCAGCCGCGGATCGGCGCCCATCAGAAAGTATTTGTCCGGATTGGCGGCCTTGAGTTTCGGGCCGCTATCCATTGCCACCTTGCCGTCGGCCATGCCGAACAGCACCGACTTGGTGGCGATGTGCTCGCCAAGCTCATGCATCATCTGTTCTTCGAGCGCGTCGGCTGCTTGCGACAGCGACTGCGGGCTAGCGTGTTCGTTCATGGTGAGCCTGCCTTTTCCGCCCGTTGCTGGGCGATGGATTCGATGGCGTCGACGATGGCCTGATACCCGGTACACCGGCAGTAATTGCCTGCGATGTGTTCGCGGATCATATCACGACTCGGCACCCCGGCGCGCGCCAGAAGCGCCTGCGCCCCGATCAGCATGCCGGGGGTGCAGAAGCCGCATTGCAGCGCATTGCGCCGCTGAAATGCCGCCTGAAGATCGGCGATGACGCCGGAATCCGACAGGCCTTCGATGGTTTCGACCTCGCTGCCATCGCATTGCACGGCCAGCACCAGGCATCCGCGCACCACGTCGCCTTCGACCAGCACCGAACAGGCGCCGCAGACGCCCTGCTCGCAGCCGATATGGCTGCCGGTCAGTCCCAGATCGTCGCGCAGGAAATCGACCAGCGTCTTTCTCGCTTCGACGCGCTCGCGCACGTCCTCGCCGTTCACGCGCAGGCTGATATCGAAGAAGCGCTCGGCCATGATCGTCCCGGGATGCTCTCAGCGCGCTTTATTGTCGGCGATGTTGCGCACGATGTCGATGGCGCGGCGCAGCAAAGTCATCGAGGCTTCGAGGGTGCGGAACGCGGCATGCGCCGTGAGCGTGACGTTGTCCATGTGCGCCAGCGGATTGTCAGGCTTCAGCGGCTCGGCATGAAATACATCGAGCCCGGCATGGCGGATGCGGCCGGAGCGCAGCGCTTCGATGAAGGCTGCCTCATCGACCAGAGCGGCGCGCGCGGTGTTGATGAAAATCATGCCGGGCTTCATGCGCGCAAATTGCGCCGGACCGAGAAAGCCGCGGGTCTCGTCGTTGAGCGTCAGATTCATCGAGATCACGTCGGACCGCGCCGATAGTTCGTCGAGCGGCACCAACGGCGCACCGGGCTTTGACGTGCGGTTCCAGGCGATAACCTCCATGCCCATGCCGCGGCCAATGCGCAGGACTTCACTACCGATGCCGCCGAGCCCGATGACGCCCAGCGTCTTGCCGAGAAGCTGCATGCCTTCGTGCGGCGTCCAAGTGCCGGCGCGCACTTCGCGATCCATCCGCGCGATATCGCGGCAGGCGGCCAGCAGCAGCGCGATGGCATGCTCGGCGACGGCGGTGTCGCCGTAGCCCTTGATGATGTGAACCTTGATGCCGCGCGCCGCCATGTCGGCGAGGCTCATATAGCTTGCCGGGCCGGTGCCGAGAAAGACGATGTGCTTGAGCGCGGCGCACTGCTCGACCAGCGGCGTCGGCATATAGGAATGATCGTCGATGCAGATGTCGTAGCCGTCGAGCAGCCGCGGCAGCTCCTCCCGCTCAAACGGCTTGCGGTTGACGTCGATCGGCGGATCGTCGGGGCGAAAGACCCGCTGCCAGACCGGCGCCAATTGATCATTGCAGTCGAGGAAAAGCGCCCTCATGCCCTCTCCTTTCCTCTTCCGACCCGTTGACGGTTGGGGCGGCGACTTTTAACACATCGACCGCGGACAGGAGCCGAAAAGCAGTTGCGGGCTTTCGGACAGGATCTGGCCCAAGCAAAAGGCGGGGATTTGACATGCGTTTGGCGACCTATGCATTGCGCGGCCGGCCGAGTTTCGGCGCGGTGGTCGGCGACGGCATCGTCGATCTGCGGCCCCGGCTGCACCGCTTCCAGTCGCTGAGCGAGGTGTTCCGCGCCCAGGCGCTCGATCAGGCCAAGGCCGCCGCGACCGGCGTGCGTCCGGACGTGACGCTCAGCGAAGTCGAACTGTTGGCGCCGCTGCCGGCGCCGGAAAAAATCCTCTGCATCGGCATCAATTACGCCAACCGCGGCGCAGACTATAATGTCACCAATAATCCGAAATATCCGAGCATGTTCTACCGCGCGCCAAATTCGCTGGTCGGCTCGGGACAAAACCTGATCCGGCCGAAAATCTCGGAGCAGCTCGACTACGAGGGCGAGATCGCCATGGTCATCGGCCGCGACTGCAAGCACGTCGCCAAGGACCGCGCGCTCGAGGTGATCGGCGGCATCACGCTCGCCAACGAGGGCACCATCCGCGACTGGACGCGCCACGGCCAGTTCAACGTCACCCAAGGCAAGAATTTCGACGCCTCGGGCGGCATCGGGCCGTGGATCCAGACCCAGTTCGATCTGACCAAGCCGCTGCACCTCACCGTGCGCAAGAACGGCGAGGTCACGCAAGACGACACCACGGCAAGCATGATCTTCTCATTCGCCGATATCATCGCCTATACGACGAGCTTCATGACGCTCAAGGCCGGCGACGTCATCTGCACCGGCACGCCGGTGAAAAAGACCAAAGCCGATCCGCCGATCTGGCTCAAGCCGGGAGACACCATCGAGGTCGAGTGCCCCGAAATCGGCGTCTTACACAACACCGTCGCGGATGAGGCGTGACCGCGCCGGTGCCAGCGGCCTGCGTCATTGGCTGGCCGATCGGACATTCGCGCTCGCCGCTCATTCATAATTACTGGCTCAAGCGCTACGGCATTGCGGGCGAATACCGGCGCGAGGCGGTGCCGCCCGATCAATTCGGTGCCTTCGTGCAATCGCTTCCCGCGCACGGTTATGTCGGCGCCAATGTCACCGTGCCGCATAAGGAAGCGGCGCTGGCCGCATCGGCCCCCGACGACCGCGCGCGCGCCGTCGGCGCCGCCAATACGCTGTGGCTCGACGGCGGTGCGCTGCGTTCGACCAATACCGACGTCGAAGGTTTTTTGAACAATCTCGACGCTTGCGCGCCCGGCTGGGACCGCGGCCTGGGAAAAACCCTGGTGCTCGGCGGCGGCGGCGCGGCGCGCGCGGTGATTTATGCGCTCCTTGAGCGCGGCATCGCGCATCTTGTCGTCGCCAACCGGACCGAGGGCCGCGCCGAAGCCTTGCGCGAGCGTTTCGGCGCGCGCGTTCATGCTGCCCGCTGGGACGATCGCAATGCCGCGCTCGACGATGCGGCACTCGTCGTCAATACGACGACGCTCGGCATGCCCGGACAGCCGGAGCTTGCGCTCGACATTGGGCGGCTGCCCGGTCACGCCATTGTCGCCGATCTGGTTTACTGGCCGCTCATGACGCCGCTGATCCGGTCGGCCCAGGCGCGGAAACTGCGCACCGCCGACGGGCTTGGCATGCTGATGCATCAGGCGGTGGGCGGCTTTGTGCAATGGTTCGGCAAAAAGCCGGAAGTAACCGCGGAATTGCGGGCGTTGCTTGAGGCCGATCTCGCGCTTCCGCCGACAGGCTCATCGGAATAAGCTTGCGTTCGGGGGGTTATAACGCAGTGCCCTCGGTCCGAGGCGCGTTGGGAGGAGTGACAATGACCCCGTTGAAGATAACAGTCGTAAGCGCTTTCGCGTTGATGTTCGGCGCTTCCATTGCCGTCGCACAGGCGCCGCAAATGGTGCGTGTGCGCGCTACCATCGAAAGCGTCGATGGCGCGATGCTGACGGCGAAAGCGCGCGACGGCGCGACGATGAAAGTCAAGCTTGCCGACAACGCCCCGGTCAACGAGGTCGTCAAAGCATCGCTCGCCGATATCAAGCCGAATTCGTTCGTTGCAGTCACCGGGATGCCGCAGCCCGACGGCAGTCAAAAGGCCGTCGCTGTCGTTATCTTTCCGGAGGCAATGCGCGGCGTCGGCGAAGGTCATCGGCCGTGGGATTATGAGCCCAACAGCACCATGACCAATGCGACGGTCGACAACGAAGTGACCGGCGTCAACGGTCAGACCCTGACCGTGAAGTACAAGGACGGCGAGCAGAAGATCGTTGTCACGCCTACGACCGAGATCACCACCTTTGCCAAAAAATCGGCTGCCGATCTGAAGCCGGGCCAGAAAATCTTTATTCCTGGCGCGAAGAAACTTCCGGATGGCACGCTGGAAGCGCCGAATGTGGCATTCGGCGATTACGGCGTTTGGCGATAAAATCTTCAAAGCTTTTGGGAGGATGACATTCGAAGCATGAACTTGGCGCTGGTGTCCGCCTTTACGGCGCTTGCGGTGACGTCTGCGCTTGCGCAGGCTCCGGTCCGCGTGCGCGGCACGATCGATAGCGTCGCCGGCTCGACGCTGAACGTGACTGCGCGCGATGGCTCAAAGATGACCGTGAAGCTTGGCGACAATGCAGCGGTGGTCGGCGTCTCCAAGGCGTCGCTGTCGGACGTCAAGCAAGGCGGTTTTGTCGGCATTACCGCGATGCCGCTGCCCGACGGCACACAGAAGGCCGTCGAGATCCACATATTTCCGGAGGCGATGCGCGGCACCGGCGAAGGTCACCGCCCCTGGGATTTGATGCCCAACAGCACCATGACCAATGCAACCATCGACAGTGAGGTCGCCATCAGCGACGGCCAAAAGCTGGTGCTGAAATACAAGGACGGCGAAAAGACCTTCATCGTGCCGGCGAACGTTGCCGTCGTTACCTTCGTCCCCGCGACCGCCGCCGCGCTGACGGCGGGCGCAAAGATCTTCGTGGTGGCCGGGACCAAGGAAGCCGATGGCAGCGTGCTGGCGCCCAGGATCAATGTTGGGCTCAACGGCATCACCCCGCCGATGTGAACTGACCCGTCTGGACGACCGCCTTGGCACGACAATTGCTCTTTTTCTGAGCAATTGCTGCCAAAAGGAGGTCGTCCATGACATCGACAAAGTCGCGCGCCGAACTCACCGAGAAGCTCCTCGACATCAAGCGCGAGAAGGGCTGGACCTGGAAATACATCTGCGGCGAGATCGGCGGCATGTCGCCGGTGCTGATCACCGGCGCCATCCTCGGCCAGATGAAGCTGACCAAGCCGCAGGCGGCGAAGGCCGCCGAATTATTCGGCTTGAGCAGGGGCGAACAGGCGCTGCTCAACGAAGTACCGAACCGCGGTTCGCCGATGCCGCCGACCGATCCGCTGATCTACCGCTTCTACGAACTGGTGATGGTCAACGGACCGGCCTTGAAAGTGCTGATCGAGGAGGAATTCGGCGACGGGATCATGTCGGCGATCGACTTCGATTTGGCGATGGAGCGCCAGCCCGATCCCAAGGGCGACCGAGTCAAAATCGCGATGTCGGGCAAATTCCTGCCGTATAAATATTACGGCGCCACCGGCAATGCGCAGGCTTACGGGTATAAGGAGGAATAGTCATTGCGAGGAGCAAAGCGACGAAGCAATCCGGTCTCTCTACCGGGTTGCTTCGCTTCGCTCGCAATGACCGCGCTCACCAATGCCGACTGCAGTGGCGGTGGAAACTGTTGTCGGTCCAGCAATGCCCTCTGCTGATCGAGGGTCCCCAGAACGGCCTGCCCCAGACCGCGCCGACCACGCCGCCGACCACCGCGCCGGGCGGACCGGCCACCAGCAGGCCTGTGCCGGCACCGGCTGCTGCGCCGACCATGTCGGCGTGGGCGCTCGGCGCCGCCAATGTTGCCGTCATCGAAACGATTGCCGCTGCCATAAGAATCTTACGCATGAATTCCTCCTCCAGGCGACTCGATTTCGGTCGCATCGCGGCGAGGATTCTGTGTGAGAATTCCCCCGCCCCAGGCGATTAGAACGCACCGCTCGCAAATTGGTTCGATCCGAGGGTTTTCATAGGTTCATAAGGTTGACGCCCCGTGAGCAAACACGGTTGACGACCCGTAAATGGCGCCGGGCGCGATCAGAAGCTTACATTTGGACAATTGCGCGGCGGTCGATCTCGGCGATGCTGGTGATCCCGGTCAGCGCCATGCTGGTATCGAGCTCGTTGCGCATGATCTCGATGGCGCGAGCCACGCCGGCCTGCCCGGCGGCGCCGAGACCGTAGATATAGGCGCGGCCGCTCATGCAGGAGCGGGCGCCGAGCGCGAGCGCCCGCAAGATATCCTGACCGGAGCGGATGCCGCCGTCGAACATCACCTCGATCTCGGAGCCGACGGCGTCAGCGATCGCCGGCAGCATGGAGATCGAGGACGGTGCGCCGTCGAGCTGACGGCCGCCGTGATTGGACACCACGAGCGCCGCCGCGCCGGTCTTGGCGGCGATCCGTGCGTCCTCGAGATCGAGAATGCCCTTGAGGATGAGCTTGCTGGACCACAAGCTCTTGATCCACTCGACGTCCTTCCAGCTCAAAGTCGCATCGAACTGCTCGGCAATCCATTTCGACAACACCGTGACGTTACTCATGCCGGGATAGTGGCCGGCGATATTGCCGAAGGTCTTGCGCTTGCCCCGCACTATACCGAACGCCCAGGCCGGCTTGGTGGCGATGTCGATCAGATTCTTTAGGCGGATCTCCGGCGGCACGCTCATGCCGTTCTTGATGTCGCGATGACGCTGGCCGATGACCTGAAGATCGACGGTGAGAACCAGCGCGCTGCATTTGGCCGCCGCCGCGCGCTCGATCAGCGCACGGATATAGCCGCGGTCCTTCATCACATAGAGCTGGAACCAGAATGGCTTGTCGACGGCGCCGGCGACGTCCTCGATCGAGCAGATCGACATTGTCGACAGCGTGAACGGAATTCCCGCGGCTTGCGCGGCGCGGGCGGCCAAAATCTCGCCGTCGCCGTGCTGCATGCCGGTCAGGCCGACCGGCGCCAGGATGAGCGGCAGCGCGGCAGGCTCGCCCAGGATCGTGGTCGCGGTGCTGCGACCCGCGACATCGTGGAGGATGCGCTGACGCAGCGTGAGGCGTTCGAGATCGGCGCGGTTTGCCGCGAGTGTCTGCTCGGCGTACGACCCGGACTCGCAATAATCGACGAACGCTCGCGGCACATTGCGGTGATAGGCCTGCCGCAAGTCCTCAATGCAGGTCATGGTTTTCATATGAGCTTCCCGGCTCTTAGGTTCGCTCTTTGATAGCACAAACCATGAGCTTATCCGGCCCTCATGCACAAGGAACGGCAGCCGGTCCAAACCGTTGTCTTCGAGCGGCGGAAATGCCTCCGCCGGCCTGGCAACAACCGGAAAGGCGGTCGTCATGGACGAATGGCACAGGAATTGGTCGCTGCAGCCGGATGACGGCACCTTCGATCGCGATAGCAAGAGCCGCGGCGACAAACGGCGCGGCCAAGACGAGCGGCGCGAGCGGCTCGACGATGCGCTCGAGCAAGGCCTGGAGGACAGTTTTCCGGGTTCGGACCCGGTTTCCGTCACTCAGCCTCCCGCCAGCCCCTACGACAAGAACGAGGCGAAGAAGCAGTAGCGGGTTCCATCCGGCCGGCGCATCTCGGGATATCCCGTTGATTCCGCTTATCCTTATGATGAATACCGCGTTGCTGGGGACGGTAAGATTACCCAATATATTTTGAAGCGGTTGCGACCCTGAACGGGTTAATATGGCGGCCCGGAGAGGCGTGTGGTGGGGCCCCCTAGTATGGTTCGCAAGTATTTCGGTACCGATGGGATTCGCGGCCGGGCCAATGGCGTGATCACGCCGGAATTGGCGCTCAAGGTCGGCCAGTCGACCGGCCTCGTTTTCCGCCGCGGCGAGCACCGCCATCGCGTCGTCATCGGCAAGGACACCCGGCTGTCCGGCTACATGATCGAGACCGCACTGGTCGCCGGCTTCACTTCCGTGGGCATGGACGTGCTACTGCTTGGCCCGATGCCGACCCCGGCCGTCGCCATGTTGACCCGCTCGATGCGCGCCGACCTCGGCGTCATGATTTCGGCCTCGCATAATCCGTTCGACGACAATGGCATCAAACTGTTCGGCCCGGACGGCTATAAGCTGTCCGACGAGGTCGAGCATAAGATCGAAGCGCTGATCGACGCCGACATGACCAAGCGGCTGGCCAAGAGCGCCGAGCTCGGCCGCGCCAAGCGCATCGACGGCGTGCATGACCGCTACATCGAATTCGCCAAGCGCACGATGCCGCGCAATCTTTCGCTCGACGGGTTGCGCGTCGTCATCGATTGCGCCAACGGCGCGGCCTATCGCGTTGCGCCCGACGCGTTATGGGAGCTCGGCGCGGACGTCGTCTCGATCGGCGTCGAACCGGACGGCTTCAATATCAATCGCGAATGCGGCTCGACCGCGCCCGATGCGCTCACCCGCAAGGTCCGTGAGATGCGCGCCGATATCGGCATCGCGCTCGACGGCGACGCCGACCGCGTCGTCATCGCCGACGAGCAGGGCCACCTTATCGACGGCGACCAGCTTCTTGCGGTGATCGCCGAGAGCTGGGCGGAAGATCATCTCCTGACTAAGCCGGGCATCGTCGCCACGGTGATGTCCAATCTCGGCCTCGAGCGCTACCTGCAGTCGATCAAGCTCTCGCTCATCCGCACACCGGTCGGCGACCGCTACGTACTCGAGAAGATGCGCGAGCAGGGTTACAATGTCGGCGGCGAGCAGTCGGGCCACATCATCCTGTCGAACTACACCACGACCGGCGACGGCTTTATCGCCGCCCTGCAATTGCTTGCGGTCGTGAAAAAGAAGAACAAGCCGGTATCGCAGGTCTGCCACCGCTTCGAGCCGCTGCCGCAGGTATTGCGCAATGTGCGCTATCGCAGCGGCAAGCCGCTCGAACATGCCAAGGTGCGCTCGGCCATCGCCGATGCTGAAAGCCGCCTCAACGGCCACGGCCGGCTGGTGGTGCGGCCGTCCGGCACCGAACCGGTCATCCGCGTCATGGGCGAAGGCGACGACAAGATCATGGTCGAGGAAGTCGTCGACGGCATCGTCGACGCGCTGACCGCCCACGCCGTGTAGGGAATTTCCGCTCATTCCCGCGTAGGCGGGAATCCAGCTCCGACTCCCCGCTTCCGCGGGGACGAGCACATCGAGTGTTCAGCTCTTCGCCTTCAAAAACTGCGCGAAGGCTTTCAGCGTGCTCTCCGAAACATAATGCTCGATGCCTTCGGCGTCGGCTTCCGCCGATTCGGTCGGCACGCCCAACGCGCGCAGCACGTCGACGACGAGGCGGTGGCGCACCCGCACCCGATCGGCCAGCTCGTGGCCCTTCTCGGTCAGAAACACCCCGCGATAGGGCCGCGCCGTCGCCAGGCCGGCGCGCTTGAGGCGCGCAATGGTCTTGATGGCGGTGGCGTGCGACACGCCGAGCCGGCGGGCGATGTCGGTGGGCCGCGCCTCGCCTTCGCCTTCGAGCAAATCCGCGATCAGCTCGGCATAATCCTCAAGAAGCGCAGTCGATTGCGCCGACCGCGTCTTGCCGAACCGGCGCGCTTGGGTGCCTTCGGCGGGAAGTTTGCCCATGTGCGACTCGGTCCCGACTTCGTTCAAGCCCTGTGGCCTCGTTAGCGTCAGCGCAGACCATATTTTCGCAGCGGTGTCAAAATGTAGCTCTTGCTACATATTATAGCCATTGACCACGAAGCAACAATGCCTATACTGTAACTAATGCTACATTTTGGTGACATTGCTATAGGCGACGTGGCGGCTGGGCACCTCGGCAATGAGTGAAACGATCGAGCGCCCCGCCTCGCTGACCGAGCGGACTGTCGCCACCGCGCACGGGGTGCTGGCCGGTCGGCACGGCATCGGCCCGGCGCTCGCGTTCGCCGGACCGGCAGTGGTCGCCTCGATCGCCTACATGGACCCCGGCAATTTCGCCACCAATATTCAAGCCGGCGCCAAATACGGCTACGGCCTGTTGTGGGTTGTTCTGCTGGCCAATGTGGTGGCCATGCTGTTCCAGGGGCTTTCCGCCAAGCTCGGCATTGTTACCGGCAGGAACCTCGCGGAGCTATGCCGCGAGCATTTTCCACGATCGGTCGTCATGCCGATGTGGGTGGTGAGCGAGATCGCCGCCATGGCGACGGACCTCGCCGAGTTCCTCGGCGGCGCCATCGGCCTCTCGCTGCTGCTGCACCTGCCGCTGTTCGCCGGAATGGTCATCACCGCAATCGTCACCTACGGTCTGTTGATGTGCGAGCAATTCGGCTTTCGGCCACTCGAACTCATCATCGGCTCGATCGTCGGCGTTATCTGCCTTTGCTACGTCGTCGAAATGTTCATTGCGCCGGTGGATTGGTCGTCGGCGCTATTCCATACCGTCACGCCAGAGCTTGCCGACGCCCAGGCGCTGTTGCTGTCGGTCGGCATCATCGGCGCCACCGTGATGCCGCACGCCATCTATCTGCATTCCGGCCTGACCCAGGCGCGGGTGCCGGTGCACGACGACAATGACCGGCGCATGGTCCTGCGATTCTCCAACCGGGAAGTCGTCATTGCGCTGTCGGTCGCCGGCCTCGTCAATATGGCGATGGTGATGATGGCGTCTGGAGCGTTCCACGCCGGCCATCCCGAGGTGGCTGAAATCCAGACCGCCTATCACACGCTCACCCCGCTCCTTGGCGCGGCGGCGGCCGGCGTCTTCCTGGTTTCGCTGATCGCCTCTGGCATTTCCGCTTCGACCGTCGGCACCATGGCCGGCCAGATGATCATGCAGGGCTTCATAGGCTTCCGCATTCCGATCTGGCTGCGCCGGCTCGTCACCATGGTGCCGGCCTTCGTCGTCGTCGCACTCGGCGTCAACGCGACCAGCGCGCTGGTCATCAGTCAGGTGGTTTTGAGCTTAGCGCTGCCGCTGCCGATGATTTCGCTCATCGTTTTCACCAGCAGGAGCGACATCATGGGGACGTTCGCCAACAACGCGTTGACGCGCGCCGCCGCCGTGATCGCCACCGCGCTGGTGCTGGGGCTCAACGTGGTTTTGATTGTGCAGACTTTGATGTAGCCCGGACTGCGCTGGTGCAATCCGGGATTACTTTCTGCCGGTCCCGGATTCGTTTCCGTCATCCGGGTTAAGATTGCGCGGCGCCGCCGCCGATGGCGACCGCGCCTTGCGACTTACATCGTCTTCAGGTTTTCAGCGGCCGACTTGCCGGTCTTGCGGTCCACCACGACTTCGAAGGAAACGCGTTGGCCTTCTCTCAGCTCACGAAGACCGGCGCGCTCGACGGCGCTGATATGGACGAACACGTCCTTGCCGCCGCCCTCGGGTTGAATGAATCCATAACCCTTCTGCGCGTTGAACCACTTCACGGTACCGTTGTTCACGGGTCTCTCCTCATAGACATGTCGATGTGAGCCGCGCGAGTATGTGCGGCTCGGTTAGCTCGAGATTTTGGTGAAAGATCGTCAGTCAGGCGCGCTTATCAATCGCTGCAAGGCCAAGTCATTCGGCCGAAAACTCGATCCGACCTATTTAGCCGCAACGCGGCCGCTTCGCAAGACCGCGCCACTCCGTTTGTGACACCCAGCCGACAGGGTTTAACAAAATGGAAAGCAATATTTTTAGGCGGCGCTGCACAAAAAATCAGTTGCGAACGGCAACAATTTCGCCGCGTTGCGACGACTCCACGATGGCGTCGAATACCGCCATACCATGCAGTACGTCGGCGATCGGCACCGGATACGGAGCGCCGTCGCGGATCGCGCGCGCAAACGCGGTCATTTCGGCGCGCAGCATGTCGAAGCCTGAGAATTGCAAAATTTCGTCCGGCGGCGCCGGCACCGGTCCGGTCGGCGCCGCGGTCGCGGTCGGCGCGAAACGAAAGCGCGACAAGTCGATGCGCGAAATTTCGATCAGTCCTTTGGTGCCATAGGTCGTAAGCTCGAAATTGGTGGCGGTCGCGACTGAACAAAAGATCAGCCCGGTCGCGCCATTATCGAAACGCAGCATTACCGTGGTGGTATCGTCCGACCGCCCGGGATAATTGCGCGCAGTAACAGAGCGCACGTCGCGCACGCGGCCGGCAAATTCGATCATATTGTCGAGCGAATGCACGCCGACCGCGGTGAAGGCGCCGCCCGGCGCTTCCGCCGCCGACGCGCGCCAATTGTCCGGCGCGATGAATTGCACCGTGGAGGTGGTGTGCTGAGCCACCATGGCGACCACGTCGCCGAGCCTGCCGTCGCGCGCACGGGCGCGCAGTTCGGCGATGCTCGGATGAAAGCGCCGGGCGAAGCCGACCGCGAGCACCAGCTTCGCCTGGCGCGCGGCGTCGGCGACGACGCGCGCGCTCGCAAGATCGAGCGTCAGCGGCTTCTCGACAAAGACGTGCTTGTTCGCCGCAATCGCGGCCAGCGCCTGCGTCTCATGCTGACTGTGGGGCGTGGCGAGCACCACCGCGTCGATATCGGAAGCGCCCAATATTTCGTCATAGCTGTCGACCAAGACGACCCCGCGTTCGCGGCAAAAATCCTCGGCGCTGGCGCGGGTGCGCGTTGTGGCGCGCACGAAACGAATTTCGTCGCTGCTTCCAGCGACGGCGTTGACGAGCGAGCGGCCCCAGCGGCCCAGCCCGACGATTGCGGCGCGGATCATGGCCGGCGCCAACGGGAGCGACATGTCATGATTTCAGCATAACACGGCGCCGTCGTATTTTCCGCTTTGACACTGCCACGCTTGCGAGACCGCGGCGGCAATGCAACAACCCTCCTGCGAATTGAGGAGAGGATTTCGCCCATGCGTATAGTCGCACTCGAGGAGCACTTTTCGGTCCCCGCACTGGCCAAGCGCATCGACCCGAAAGTCGTCAGCGCCCGCGGCTTCCGGCCGCGAAATATTACGCCCGGTGCGGTCAATCCGATGGAGTTGCTACCCGAGATCGGCGAGAGACGCCTCAAATCCATGGATGATGCGGGCATCACGGTGCAGGTGCTGTCCAATGCCGGCCCGGCCGCCGATCTGGTGCCCGGCCCCGACGGCATCGCGCTCGCCCGCGCCATCAACGATCACCTCGCCGAAGCCATTGCGCGCCATCCCGGCCGCTTTGCCGGTTTTGCCGCATTGCCGATGCAGAGCCCGGACGCCATCCCGGCCGAGCTCAACCGCGCCGTGAAGGAGCTCGGCTTCGTCGGCGCCATGGTCAATGGCACGACCGAAGGCCGTTTCCTCGACGATCCGCGTTACGACAGCCTGCTCGCCGCTGCGATCGAGCTCGACGTGCCGATCTACATTCACCCGCATCTGCCGCCCGAACCGGTGCGCCAAGCGTATTATTCAAATCTGCCGGACGGCGCGGCGCGCGTCCTCGAAACCGCCGGCTGGGGCTGGCATTCGGAAACGGCGATCCACGTGCTGCGCATGGTGCTCGCCGGCACGCTGGATAAGCATCCGCGGTTGAAACTGATCATCGGCCATATGGGCGAGATGCTGCCGATGATGATGGCGCGCATCGACGAGGTGTTCGTGCACGATGTCAGCCATCTCAAGCGACCGATCAGCCGCGCCATCCGCGACCAGGTCTGGCTCACCACCTCAGGCGTGTTCGACGCGCCGCCGTTCATCTGCGCGCTGCTGACTTTCGGCATCGATCGCATCATGTTCTCGGTCGATTATCCGTTTGCCACCAATGCCGAGGGCGCCGCTTTCCTCGAGCGCGTCGCGCCGGCGCCGGGCGACCGCGAGAAGCTCACCCACGGCAATGCGGACGCGCTGTTGAAGCTGAAGGTGGGGAAGAAGTAACGCAGCGCAGTCAGCCCAACAATCCGCGCTCCAACGCATCCAAGACTCTGCGCACCTCGGTCAAGATGAGTTTGTCCGCGGCGGCTTGATCGATATCCGGTACATCCCAGTCGAATATCGCGCGATATTTCTCAACCAATTTTCTGACGTCGGCGTCGATCTGGTCGCGATGTGCTTCCAGTTCCTTCCGCTCGATTCCTGCCATTGCTATCTCCCCTGACGGGCGGTTGACGGCGATCCGCCTGCGGTCCGCCTTTACGCCTCGATCAAAACCTTGAGCGCGTTGGTCTTGGCCGCCACGCCCAAGGTCTCATAGACGTCCAACTCACTTCTTCAGGAGCCGGACCGGCTGCAGTTCGGAGGCGTCCTGCCAGCGCAGGGTTGCCGCCGCAGCCACACCGAACAGAAGCTTCGAGGCCAAACTGACCGCATAGGGGACCAAATGGACAAAGGCTGGGCTAATGATCGGCAACACAACGAAGAAGTTCAGCGCCCACACGCCGGCAAGCGCAGCGATCATGAGCGGCAACGGGTTGTTCAGGCCGGGCCGATAGTCGCGCAACACCGACCACGCACACGACAGCGCAACGCCGAGCATCACGGCGAGCGTCATGTGCACGGCCACATCGAGAATCACGGGCGAGGCCGGCAACAGCGCACTCACCCCAGCCGCCGTGGTGACGCCGCGCGCCAACACGGCCGGATCTCCGCCAGTAATCCCGGCATAGAGCGTCACCCATGCAACCTCGGCCAAGCCGCCTGCGGCACCGGCGAATGCGCCTTGCCGGAAGATTTCAAGTCGTCGTGTTGTCGTCATGATACGGCACCTCGTTTGCTCGAAGTCTGCCGCAACATTCGACAAGTCCGAACCTCCACGGCATTGATCTGCATCAACGAAGATGCCGGAATTGCTTAACTTTTTTTAATCCTGGCGCAGTTTGATTCAGGTCAAAGCTGCCGGCCCGTTCGTATGCGATTGAGGCCGCATCATTTCCGAGGGAGCTGAGCCATGACTGAGACCAAACTCGACCGCGGCGTCATTTTCGTCCTGCGCATTCTGATAGGCTGGACGTTTCTCTACGCCGGCGCCTGGCAGATCTGGGACAATTTCGATACCGCCGGATTCCTCAATCACGTCGTCACGTTTCACGACGTCTTTGCGGTGTTTGCCACGCCGACACTGTTACCCATCACCGACTTCCTGGTGAAGTGGGGCCACCTGTTGATCGGCCTGTCGCTGATCTCCGGCTTCATGGTGCGCGTCAGCGGACCGTTCGGCATCCTGCTGATGATTACCTATTACTTCGCCCACATGAAGTTCCCCTACATCGAGGAACCGGTCAATTTCCTCGTCGATTATCACCTCGTCTATGCGACCGTGATCGTCTATCTGATCGCGCATCGCGCCGGCCATGTTTTCGGGCTCGACGGCCTGGTCGAAGAGATGCATATGGTCGACGAGTATCCGATCCTGAAGCCGCTGGTCGGCTGAGCGGTCGCACCGGTAGCAATACCTACGACCGGGATGCCCGGCGCTCGCGCCGGGCATCGCCGTCTTAAATTCGTTGATGAAGCCGACTAAATCATAACGAGGCGGCCGGAGAATTCGGACAACGGATGTCGATCTATCGACTCGATAAAGCGTTCGCGCCGCGATCCGTGGTTGTCGTCGGCGCCAGTCCGCGGGAAAAGTCGCCCGGCCACGCTGTCCTGAAAAACCTGCGCGGGGGCGGCTTCGCCGGCGCCATCGAACTGGTCAATCCGCATTACGACGCTATCGAGGGCATTCGCGCGGTTAAATCCTATGCCGACCTGTCGAGCGCACCGGACCTCGCCGTGATCGGCGTCCCGCCGGTGGCCGTTCCGTCCATCGTGACGGCGGCGGGCGCCAAGGGCACGGGGGCCGCGATCATCCTTACGTCGGGTCTCGGTCACGGTCCCGGCTCGCTCGCGGAGGCGAGCGAGAAGGCCGCGCGCGCCGCCGGGCTACGGCTTATCGGACCAAATTGCCTGGGGGTTTTGGTTCCCGGCGTCAAACTCAATGCCAGCTTCGCCGCTTCGATGCCGCAAGCCGGCGACCTGGCGCTCATTTCGCAGTCCGGCGCCATTGCCACCGGTTTGGTGGAATGGGGCGCGGTGCGCGGCATCGGCTTTTCCGCCATCGTCTCGATCGGCGACAGCGTCGACGTCGATTTCGCCGATCTGCTCGACTACTTCGCCATGGATCGAGCGACGCGGGCGATCTTGCTCTACATCGAATTGATCAAGGACGCGCGCAAATTCATGTCGGCGGCGCGCGCCGCCGCCCGCGCCAAGCCGGTGCTGGTCGTCAAATCCGGGCGCCATGCGCAAGGCGCCAAGGCGGCGATGACGCATACCGGGGCGCTCGCCGGCTCGGACGCGGTCTATGATGCCGCATTCCGCCGCGCCGGCCTGTTGCGCGTGCTTGATCTCGACGAGCTGTTTGCCGCCGCGGAGACGCTCGGCCATCTGACGAGGCTTGCCGGCACCCGCCTGGCGATTTTGACCAATGGCGGCGGCGTCGGCGTTTTGGCGGTGGATCGGCTCGCCGATCTCGGCGGCGCGCTTGCCGATATTTCGCCTGAAGCCATGAAAAAACTCGACGCCGGGCTGCCGCCGATCTGGTCGCGCGCCAATCCGGTCGATATCGCCGGCGACGCGGATGAAGAGCGCTACGCCGTGGCGCTGCAATGTTTGCTCGACGACGACGCCAACGATGCCGTGCTGGTCATGAATGTGCCGACGGCACTCGCCTCGCCCGCCGCGGCAGCGAGTTCGGTCATCGCCGTGACCGAGCGGCACCGCAAGGCACGCAGCCCGGCAAAACCGGTCTTCGCGGTGTGGATCGGCGGCAGCGATCCGGCGGCGGAAGCCTTCGATGCCGCCGGAATTCCGAGCTACGCCACCGAATCCGACGCAGTCGGGGGGTTCATGCATCTGGTGCAATACCGGCAATCGCGTGAGCAGCTGATGGCGACGCCACCCAGTCTGCCGCAGGATTTTGCACCGGACATGCAGGCGGTGCGGCCGATCATCGACGCCGCATTGGCCGAGAAGCGCACTTGGCTCGATCCGGTGGAAATGACCAAGCTGTTTTCGGCCTATGGCATCGCGATCACGCCGGCCGTGCTGGCGCGCAACCCCGATGAAGCGGTCGCGGCGGCCAAACCGCATCTTGCCGCCGGCAACGCCGTGGTCCTGAAGATTCTCTCGCCCGACATCGTCCATAAGTCGGAAGTCGGCGGCGTCCGCCTGGGCCTCATCACCGAGCAAGACGTGCGTCAGGCCGCGGCGGACATCCTGAGCCGGGCGCGGGCGGCAAAGCCCGATGCGCGGATCGATGGCGTCACGGTGTTTCCCATGATCGTTCGCCCGAAGGCGCGCGAGTTGATCGTGGGTCTGGCCGATGATCCGACCTTCGGCCCGGTCATCGTCTTCGGCCAAGGCGGCACAGCGGTCGAAGTGATCGACGACAAGGCGCTGGCGCTGCCACCGCTCGACCTGGCGCTGGCGCGCAACCTCATCGCCCGGACCAGAGTGTCGCGCATTCTCAAAGCCTATCGCAATGTGCCGGCCGCGGACGAACAAGCCATCGCGCTCCTCTTGGTCAAGCTGTCGCAACTCGCCGCGGATTTTTCCGAGATCCGCGAGATCGATCTCAATCCGGTGCTAGCCGACGAAACCGGTGTCATCGCCGTCGATGCCCGCGTCGCGGTGGCGCCGGCCGAGCCGCATCGGCGCGGACCGTCGGCGCGATTCGCCATCAGGCCTTACCCGAAGGAATGGGAGCACCACTCGGTCCTGCCGGACGGCACGAAGCTAGTGATGCGGCCGGTCCGGCCGGAAGACGAAGCGTTGTATCCGCCGTTCTTCGCCGCGGTCACGCAGCAGGATTTACGCCTGCGCTTTTTTGCGCCGGTGAAAGAATTCAGCCATGCCTTCATCGCCCGCTTCACGCAAATCGACTACGACCGCGCCATGGCGTTTATCGCCATCGACGAGGCGACCGGGCAAATGCTTGGCGTGGTGCGCATTCACGCGGATCCCAACTTCGAGACCGCCGAATACGCCATCCTGATCCGCTCCGATCTGAAGGGACACGGACTCGGCTGGCTCTTGATGGAGCTGATCATCGAATATGCGCGCGCCGAAGGTTTCAGCTCGGTTCGCGGCCAAGTGTTGCGCGAAAACGTCACGATGTTGGAAATGTGCCGCAAGCTCGGCTTCCACATCGCGTCCGATCCGCAGGACCCCTCCATCGTGGTCGTGAACCTGCCGGTCTAGTCTTGAGACTAAAGGCCGGGGCCCTACGCCCACAAGCGCGACCGAATTTTACCGACATGAGAACGCTTCCCGTTGCGATTTGCATTGTCGTTGCGCTGTACAGCGAAACCGCCGGCGCGCAGGCGCAGCGTGCCGCGGCAAGTTCCGCCGCCTCCGTCGCGAATGTCTGCGCTTTTGTTGCGGCAGCCTATAACCACGGCGATGCGGATAAATTGTGGGGCTATCCCGACCCTGTCGATATCGCCGGCGACGGCAAATTGCGCCACGTCTACATCGTCGAACAAGGCACAGCCCATGTGCACAGCATCGTCGCCAGCACAAACCCGCTATCGCCGGCCGAGCAAGATGCGGCGTCAAGCAGCGAAGTGAACTTCTACGGTTCGATCGGGCAAGACATGGCGCTGGAGACGGTTCCCCACATCTTCGCGTTCAAGGGCATGTACTACGTCGTCTACGAAGGCGACGGCGGCCCGTACGATGTTGTCAAACCCGATGTTGGCGAGCTCTGTCGGTTCAAACGGCATTATTCGGCGGTTTTGAGCGAAGACCATGCGCCTGCCCTGTGCAAGCAAGCCTTGGCAGGAGCGTCTTTCAAGAAATTGCCGACGCAAAAGCTGGCCGACGCCATAACCGTGGAAGACGCTGATACGCTCGATCTGCCGGGTCCCTTCAGTCCGTCTATCGCGCGCTATGCAAAGCTCCGGCTCGACCCCGCCGCACCGCCGGTCACCGTGGGTTACTTCACCTACGAAAGCAGCGCGGGCTCCGGCTGCCAAGCCGCGGGCGTCGTGCTGCTGCAAGGAAGCGACATCGAGAAATCGCCGCGCAACACCGCGCTCCTTGCCGCGGAAGGGGATATGACCAACTGCCGCGGTTCGAATGCGTTTCTCATAGAGGCCGGCGGTCAGACCCTCATTGAGATCGACGGCGGAGCGGCCGAGCAGCAGAGCACGCCGCCACGCATGCTGGTGCAACTGAACGGCGACAAGATCGAAAAGCAATGTCGCGCAGCGAGCGGCATATAGGCCGATGCCGATCGCCAGGCAATAAAGCAAGCAGCCGCGGCAGGCGGCCGAGCGCTCAGGGCGCGATATCGTCGTCGGGCAGGATGCGGAGCGCGGCGCCGTCGAGATCGTCGTATTGGCCGTTTTTGAGCGCCCACATGAACCCGACCAGCCCGGTAAGTCCGAGCAACAGCGCCAGCGGCACGAGATAGATGAGGACGTTCACGACACCAGTTCCGCGTTGTGATGTGGGGCGAAGATGGGTTGGGCCGCAGGCAACGGCAGTGGCTCAGCCATGCCGGCGGTCGCGCCAACGGCGTCATCACCCGATTTGGACGGCATAATGGACTCGCAAGGGCCACCTAGTCGGGCGCGCAGGGCGTTCAGCGTCACCAGGATCGAGGACCCCGACATCGCCACGGCTGCGATCAGCGGCGTAACCAGGCCGGCGACCGCGATCGGTACGGCGATCGCGTTATAGATCGCGGCGAGCGCGAGATTCTGCCGCATCAGCGAACGGGCCTTGCGCGCCACGATAACGGCCCGCAGCGCCGGCGCGAGACGATCGCCGAGGAAGAGCGCGTCGGCCTGCGCCTGGGTGAGATGCGCAGCGGTGATCGGTGACAGCGAGGCGTGAGCGGCGGCGAGTGCCGGCGCGTCGTTGAGCCCGTCGCCGACCATCAGGACGCGGCGGCCTTGCGACTTCAGAAGTTCGATGAAAGCGATTTTTTCCGCCGGCGTCACAGCGGCAAACCATTGCGTCAAGCCGAGGCGCTCCGCGATCGGGCGCACCGCGTCGGGCCGGTCGCCGGAGAGGATCATCAGATCGAATCCGCGCTTGCGCAAGGCTTGCACGACTTCGATTGCATCGGGCCGCAAGCTTTGCCGGATCGGGATCACCGCGGTGCGTCCGCCATAGGTAAAGACGATGGAGGAGGCATCGCCGTCGCCCGCAGCTTGCGCGTCGCTCAGGCCACAAAATGCCGCGCTACCGAGCCGCGCTTCGACGTCGTCGATCACGGCGCGGACGCCCCGCCCCGGCTCTTCGACCGCGCCGGGATAAGGAACGCGCTTGACCGCGCGCCGCGCCAGTGCCGCCGCCAGCGGATGATGACTGGACAAAGCGAGCCGCGCCGCTTGTTGCAAGAGCTCCGGGTCAATCGCGGCGTGATCGACCGCCGGGTCGGGCAGCGTCAGCGTGCCGGTCTTGTCGAATACGATGGTATCGGTTTCGGCGATGCGTTCGATGGCGTCGCCGCTATTGAGGATGACGCCGGAACGGAACAATTGGCCCGCGGCGACCACTTGCACCGCGGGAATCGCCAGCGCGATGGCGCAGGGACAGGTGATAATGAGTACGGCAATGGCGGTGACGATGGCGGCGTGTATCGAGGCGCCGGCAATCAGCCAACCGACGCAGGTGAGCGCGGCCGCGGTATGAACCACCGGCGCATAGAGCCTCGCGGCGCGATCGGCAAGCCGCACGGTGCGCGACTTCGCCTCGATCGCTTTGTCCAAAAGCCGCTCCACCTCGTCGACCAGCGTGCCGGTTCCTGCGGTGACGACTTTCATGGTGAGCGCGCCGGAGCCGTTGATGCTGCCGGCATACACGGTCGCGCCCGGCATGACGGTGCGCGCCGTGGTTTCGCCCGTCATCAAACTCTCATCGATCGCCGAGGCGCCGGTGAGAACGACGCCGTCGGCCGGAATGAGCTCGCCCGGCCGCACCAGGATGCGATCGCCGGGGTTAAGCGCCGACACCGGCAGACGCGTCAACTCGCCAGCGGCATCGAGCCGATGCGCAAACTCCGCCTTGAACGAGGCGAGATTGCCGGCGAACAGTTTGGTCTTGCGCCGCATCGCCAGGTCGAGATAGCGGCCGCACAACAAAAAGAACAACAGCATCAGCGCCGAATCGAAATAGGCGTGAGCCGCATGCGTCGCGGTTTCGTAAAGCGATAGCGCGAGCGCCAGCGTGACACCGACCGTGATCGGCACGTCCATGTTGAGCTGGCGGGTGCGCAAGGCGCGCCACGCGCTTTGAAAAAACGGCTGTCCGGCATAGGCGGCCGCCGGCAGAGCGACCAAGGCGGAGAGCCAGTGAAACAGATCGCGCGTCACCACCGTCATATCGGACACATTGCCCGACCACACCGAGATCGAGAGCAGCATCACGTTCATGGCGGCAAAGCCGGCGACGGCGAGGCATTTCAACAGCCATTTGGCCTGGCGGTTGTCGTCGGCCTCGACCCGCTCAGGCGCGAACGGATGAGCTTGGTAGCCGATCCGTTCCAGCGCCTGGATGATGTCGGCGGCGCCGATCTCGTCGTCGCGCCAATCGACGGCGAGCCGGCGCTGGGTGAAGTTCAAGCGCGCGTCGATCACTCCCGGCAGCTTGGTCAGCCCGCCTTCGATTTTGCGGATGCAGCCGGCGCAACCGACGCCGTCGACGGCGAGCGTCATATGCGCCGCGCCGGAATCGCTCCGCGCGACGAACTGGGATAGATCAAGCGTTTCGGCCATGATCAACGCTCATTTGCGGCTGCACCGCTCACTTTAAGACGACGCGGTTCTTCGACCGGAACAGTTGCTCGCCGTGGCGCGTCAGTTCAATGACGATATCCCATTGCCCCGCCGCGACGTTGGCGGCGCCATGGAAGCGGCCGGCGGCATCCTCGAACAGCGGCACGCTGCGATCCATACGACGATCGGTTGGCCGCTCGAAGACCGCGGAGGCTTGCATTCCCGCGAGCGGCCGGCCGGTCGCATCGCGCGCATTGACGTCGAGCCGTTCGCCGGCCGATGACGGCGTCAGCTTGGCGTCGACGTGCCAGCGCCGCGCGTCCTGCGCCTTGGCCATGGCGACCGCCTGCTCGTACATCAGGCCGGCTTGATAGGCGCTGTCGGTGTCGACGCCGCTCAATGTCGACAGCGCCTCGTACATCATCAGGCCGTTGACCGCAAAGATCACGCCGAAAAAACCGAGCAGTGCGAACAGAATTGTCCAGCCGGTCCAGCGTCGCGGCGGCCGGCTAACTTCCGTCTCGTCCATTACCATCGAGTCCTGGGTGAAATCACTCATCGGTTGTCTCCTCATGGTCCCAGGAAATGATCGGCCGCGGTCGCCGCCGCGCCGCCTTCGACGGGGGCTATGGTGAAGGTGAGCGGGATCGACGCGCCTTCTTCGAGTTTTTGATGCGTCGTCACCAGCACCCGCACTTCGCGGCTTTGATCGGGCCCTACATAAATCAGCGGATTGTCGCCGGAGCTGCCCTCGCTGCCGATCACCTCGACCCCGGCGTGGGGAAGGCCCGAGACGTTGAGCGTGTAGCTCTGCGCCTGGTGCATCTTGTTAAGAATGCGGATGGCGTAGCCGTTGCGCAGCGCGCCATCAGAGAGCCGTACGAAGATCGGATTGCGGTCGTGAATGACGCTGACCGCATCATTGCGGCGCGTGGCGAGCGTGTAAGCCATGACAGCGCCGACCAGCACGATGATGACGGCATAGAGCAGCGTCCGCGTGCGCAGCAGATTGTAGACGGACGGCAGGCCTTGCTCGCGCCGCTTGATGTTGATGTCGGTGTCGTATGCGATCAGCCGCGTCGGCCGGCCGATCTTTGCCATCACCGCGTCGCAAGCATCGATGCACAGCCCGCATTGAATGCAGCCGAGATTGGGACCGCCGCGAATGTCCACGCCGGTCGGACAGACATGGACACATTGCAGGCAATCGATGCAGTCGCCCGCCGGCTGGCCGTGCTCATGCAGCGCCGCGGCCTTTTTCAGGGAGGCGCGCGGCTCGCCGCGGTCGTAGCGATAGGTGACGTTGAGTGCATATTCGTCAGTCAAGGCCGCCTGGATGCGCGGCCACGGGCACATATAGACGCAGACTTGTTCGCGCATCCAGCCGGCCAGCGCGTAGGTGGTGAAAGTGAGGATGCCGATGAACGCGTAAGCCGCGAGCGGCGCCTGAAACGTCGCCAGATCCTTCACCAGCGTCGGCGCATCGGCGAAATACAATACCCAGGCGCCGCCGGTCCACCAGGCGATCATCAGCCACCAGAAATGTTTTGAGGCGGTGCGCGCGATGCGCTCGAAATTCCACGGCTGCCGGTCGCGCAGCAGATGCTCGCGCCGGTCGCCTTCGATCCAACGTTCGATGGTGATGAACAGATCGGTCCACACCGTCTGCGGACACAGATAGCCGCACCACACCCGGCCGGCGAGCGCGTTCATCAGGAACAGCGCCATCGCCGCGAGAATAAGGAGGCCGGTGAGGTAATAGACTTCCTGCGGCCAGATCTCGATGAAGAAGAAGTAGAAGCGCCGGCCCGGCAGGTCGAGCAGCACGGCCTGGCCCGGCGCATTTGGACCGCGATCCCAGCGCACGAAGGGCAGAAAATAATAGATGCCGAGCGTGACGATGAGCACCGCCCATTTGATGCGGCGAAACGTGCCGTTCACATGCTGCGGATAGATTTTCTTGCGCGCGGCATAGAGCGGCTCGTCGTCGGGATTGTCCTCAGGAAATTGCAGCTCGGCAGCGGCGCCGCCCGGCGCCAGCGTGGCTTCCTCGACCAACGACATGAGCGCAGGCTGTTCCGGCTGCGCCGCGACCGCGCCTTCGATGGCGAGCACCGATGAACAGCCGGGGCACATCCGTCACTCCCCGCCGCCAAACGTGTGGACGTAAACCGCAAGTGCCTTGATCGTCACCGGATCGAGCTTGCCGCCCCAGGCCGGCATCACGCCGCCATGGCCGTTCCAGACGCCGTCGATGATGGTGTCGGTGCTCGAACCATAGAGCCAGATCTGATCGGTCAGATTGGGTGCGCCGACCGAGCGGTTGCCCTTGCCTTCCGGGCCATGACAAACGGCGCAGTTAGCGGCGAAGACTTTGGCGCCGGCCGCAAGGTCGGTCCCGGGCGCGGTCGAAAGACCCGACAGCGAGCGCACGTAATTGGCGACCATCACTATGTCGTCGTGCTTGAGCATGCCGTCGCGGCCGAAGGCCGGCATCGAACCTTGATGGCCCTGGTCGTCGCCGGAGCGCACGCCGTGCGTGATTGTTTGCTGAATATCGGCGAGCGTGCCGCCCCACAGCCAGTCGTTGTCGTTGAGATTGGGATAGCCTTTGGCGCCGCCGCCGCCGGAGCCGTGACACGGTGCGCAATTATCGGCGAAAGCGCGGCCGCCGAGCGCGCGGGCGAAGTCGAGCAGCTGCGGCGTCGATTCGATCTGCTGCAGCGAAGCATCGGCGAGCTTCGCCATCATCGGCTGTCGCTCCGCCTGCAGCGCTGCCATATCGCTCGCCACCGCGGACCGCGCATGCCAATTGAAGACGCCGTTCGTATAGGACGAGACCAGCGGCCAAGCCGGATAGACTATCCAGTAGCCCACCGCCCAGACGATAGTCACGTAAAACAGCCACAGCCACCAGCGCGGCAGCGGGGTGTTGAGCTCGTGGATGCCGTCCCATTCATGGCCGGTCGTGCCGTGCTGAGGTTCTTTGAGGTGTTCGCTTTTATCCGTCATATCAGTCCTCCCGCAGCGGGACGCGCGCTTGTTCGTCGAACTGCTTCTGGCGCGACGGCCATAGCGCGTAAGCGAGCACCACGAGGAAGATCAAAATGAAGTAGACCATCCCCCAGGTCTGGGCGAAGTGCGAAAAGAAGGCGTAGGTCGGCGACACGATCGTCTCCTCAGCGGATGTTGGCTTTGTCGTTGTAGAGCTTGAAGTCGACCAGCGTTCCCAGCATTTGCAGGTAGGCGATCAACGCATCGGCCTCGGTGACGCGATCCGGGTTGCCGTCGAAATCGCGCGACTGCGCTTTCGGGTAGCGCTTCGCCAGCGCCTCGGCATCCGGCGCATTGTCCGTCGCCTGCGTGCGCACGTCGGCCAGCGCGTTACCGATCATCGCGTCGCTGTAAGGGACGCCGAGATCGCTCTGGACCTTCATGTCTTGCGCGATGTGCGCATAGTCGAGATCGGTGATGAACAGCCAGGGATAGGCCGGCATAATCGATCCCGGCACCACCGCGCGCGGGTCCTTCAGATGGTCGCGGTGCCAATCGTCGGAATATTTGCCGCCGACCCGCGCCAGATCGGGACCGTTGCGCTTGGAGCCCCATTGAAACGGATGATCGTACTCGCTCTCGGCGGCGAGCGAATAATGCCCGTAGCGTTCGACCTCGTCCCGCAGCGCCCGGATCATCTGCGAGTGGCACAAATAACAGCCCTCGCTGACATAGATATTGCGGCCGGCGAGCTCGAGCGGGGTATAGGGCCGCATGCCGTCCGCCGTCTCGATCGTGCTTTTCAGATAGAACAGCGGAATGACTTCCACGAGACCGCCGATCGCGATCACGATCAGGATGCCGACCAGAAGCAGGATCGAGTTGCGTTCCAGGATCCAGTGTTTCTGCCAAAGCGTCGTAGACATCTGCGATCCCCCTACTCGGCCGGAACGAGATTTGCGGCCGGCGCCAGCGCCTCGCGCGGCGGATAAAGCGTCCGCCACACGTTGAACACCATGATCAGTGCGCCGGCGAGGAACAGGCCGCCGCCAAGCGCGCGGATGACGTAGAACGGATGCATCGCCTGCACCGTCTCGATGAAGGAATATTCGAGGAAGCCGAGACTGGTGTAGGAGCGCCACATCAATCCCTGCAGAATGCCCGACACCCACATCGAGGTGACGTAGACCACGATGCCGATGGTGGCGATCCAGAAGTGCCAGCTCACCAGCCGCAGCGAGTAGAGCGGCCTGTTCCACAGCCAAGGCACCAAGCAATAGATAGCCCCGAAGGAAATGAAGGCGACCCAGCCGAGCGCACCGGAATGCACATGCCCGATCGTCCAGTCGGTGTAATGCGACAGCGAGTTGACCTCTTTGATGGACATCACCGGACCTTCGAAAGTCGACATCCCGTAGAACGCGACCGAGAGCACCATCATGCGCAGCACCGGATCGGTGCGCAGCTTGTCCCAGGCGCCGGACAGCGTCATCAAGCCGTTGATCATGCCGCCCCATGACGGCATCCACAGCATGATCGAGAACGTCATGCCGAGCGTCTGCGTCCAGTCCGGCAACGCCGTGTAGTGAAGGTGATGCGGGCCGGCCCAGATGTAGAGAAAGATCAGCGCCCAGAAGTGAATGATGGAGAGGCGGTAGCTGTAAACCGGCCGTCCGGCACGCTTCGGGATGAAGTAATACATTATCCCGAGGAAGCCGGCGGTAAGGAAGAAGCCGACCGCGTTATGGCCGTACCACCATTCCACCATGGCGTCCTGTACGCCGGACCACACGATGTAGGACTTCGACGAGAACAGCGACACCGGGATCGCGGCATTGTTGGTGACGTGCAGAACCGCGATAGTGACGATGAAGGCGAGATAGAACCAGTTGGCAACGTAGATATGCGGCTCTTTCCGCCGCATCAGCGTGCCCATGAAGACGAGCAGATATGTGACCCAGACGATGGTCAGCCAGAGGTCGGCATACCATTCCGGCTCGGCATATTCCTTGGATTGCGTAATGCCGAGCAGATAGCCGGTACCGGCGATGACGATGAAGAAGTTGTAGCCGAGGATGACGAACCACGGCGCCAGATCGCCGGCAAGCCGGGCGCGGCAGGTGCGCTGAACGACATAAAACGACGTCGCCAACAGCACATTGCCGCCGAAGGCGAAGATCACCGCCGAGGTGTGCAGCGGTCGCAGCCGTCCGAAGGAAATGTACGCCAAGCCGAAATTAAGCGCCGGATAGGCGAGCTCGAGGGCGATCCAAAGTCCCGCCGTCATGCCGGCAATGCCCCAGAACAGCGAGAGCAGCGTCGCCAGCTTGACCGGCCCCATATTGTAGTTCGGCTTGCCGTCGATCTCGAGCGGCGTCGGCTCGTCGCTCCGCTCGAAGTAACGATTGACGATGACAAACACCGAAGCGACGCTTGCCGCGGCAAACAGATAAGCGTGAAACGCATATTCTGGAGTGTAGGCTTTGGCGGCGACTACGATCGAAACGAAAGCAAGCCCGGTCATGGCGGCCGCCAAACCACCTTCTCCCAGCGTCATGTATTTCGATGCGGCGTGCGATGTGGTCATTTGATCTGGCCTGTGCAAGCGACGACGATAGTGCCCACTGAACATGCGCACGGAGGATTGACGTTGACCTAGATCAACGCGGCTTTTTTATTCACTTGGGTCAACGGGTTTCGCGCGTTTCGCTCTCGCGTTGCCGACTTAGTCCTCGAGCGATTTCAGGTAGGCGATGATGTCGCCGACCTGACCGGGATCGAAGCGGAACTCCGGCATGGTCGGATGGCCGGTGATGATGCCTTCGGCGAGCGGCTCTTCGAGATCTTCTACGGGATAGTGCTCGTGCAGCGTGCGGAACGGCGGCGCGATTTTCAGCGGGCTGTCGCCGACCCTGCCGATGGCGTGGCAATGCGAACAGTCTTCACGCAACAAAACGAATCCGCGCTGGGCTGCGGGCGAAAGCGTGTCGGCGGCTTTCGCCGGCGATGCCGTTGTTGCCACGAGAATCGCCACGACACTGGCGAAGCGGGCGATGCTGACGCAAAGTTGCATGATCCGCTGCATGGTCGGTTTCGCCTTCGATTGGGATGGAGTTGCTGAAAGAGGCGCGACTTTAGGATGCGGCGGCGCGTTGCTGGGTCGCTTCTTTGGCTTCGTCCTCAACCGAAGGAAAGGCCATGCCCGACATCGGTTCGACCCAGACCAGATGGTCGTGCACCTTCTCGACGCCAGCTACGTTTTCGGTGGCGACGATCAGAGCCTGCCGTTCACGTTCGTCGGTGACGACGCCCCACAGCTCGGCGACGCCGTTCTTGACCACGACATTGACGTGCGGCGCCCAATTCTGCTTGCTCAATGCGGCGATGCATGCGTCGCGGATCGCGGAATCCCCGCCGGCCGGAGCCGGTACGTCGCGCGACAGGCTTGCCAATGCGTGCATCAGATTGGCGCGGCTGACAATGCCGATCATCCTGCCGTCCTGCATCACCGGCAGGCGCTTGATATGGCGGCGTTCCATCACTTCGACGACGTCTTCGAGCGAGTCGTCTTCGCCGACAGTCCACGGATTGGGCGTCATGATCTCTTCGACTTTTCGCCCCGACGTGTGAACGTATTCCTGAGCGAGCCGGCCCGGGCCGAGGACGAATTCCAGCCATTTCGGGCGCCGACGCTCGGTACCGATTTCGCGGCGGCGCAGAAAATCTCCTTCCGTCACCATGCCGACCAGTTCGCCTTTGGTGTCGACCACGGGGAGACCGCTGATCCGGTTTTGCAGCATCATGCGGGCCGCCTTGACGACCGGCTCATCGGCACCGACGGAAATGACGTTTCGCGTCATGACATCTTTGACTTGCATGGCT
Source organism: uncultured Alphaproteobacteria bacterium (assembly GCA_963731805.1). Lineage (GTDB taxonomy): Bacteria > Pseudomonadota > Alphaproteobacteria > Rhizobiales > Xanthobacteraceae > BOG-931. The sequence continues at coordinate 30,146 of CAVSWY010000007.1, read as the reverse complement.
CTTCTCCCGTCCCGGAATTGCGCCCCCTCGCGGCGTCGGCTTCAGCCGTTCATGCGGCTGAGCGCCGGACGATTGCGCAGCACGATGCGCCGCGACGTCGGCACTTCGATCGCGGCGGAGTCCTCCAGCAAGGTCAGCGTCCGCGACACGGTCTCGATGGTCAGACCGAGGTAATCGGCGATATCCTGGCGTGACATCGGCAACTCGATGGCGTTCGCGCCGTGTACGCGCTCGGACATTTCCAGAAGGAAGCTTGCGACGCGCTCCTGCGCGCTCTTGATGAGAAGCAGAATGCGATCCTGAACCCGATGCAGTTCGCGGCCGGTCAGGGTGAACAGCTGCCGGCCCACCGAAGCGTCGCGCCCGGCCAGCGCGGTGATTGCACTGCGCTTGACCACCAGAACTTTGGTGTCGGTGATCGCCTCTGCGGACAGCGTATGCTCGTCGGCGAATTCAAGGCCGAATATGTCGCCGGGCATATAAAATCCGCCGATCTGACGGCGGCCGTCGCTGAGAATTTTGTAGGTGCGCACGCTGCCGCTAACGACCTTGTAAAGGTAGTCAGCCGACTCGTTGTCGCCGAAAATTTCCGAATTGCGCGGATAGCTCATCACCGCGCCCATAAGCTGCATCGACTGATCGAGCGCATCGGCATCGATTGCACCGTCGTGTATAGGATTTGCCGCGGGTGCCGGGTGACGAGCCGAGATTACGGTGCGGTGTCTTGCGTCGCTGCGAATTGCGTGCTGCGTGTGCATGGGGCTTTACCTCCGGGAGCGTCGGGAGGTATTGCTAAGCCTCGGCGGACATGCGGAAAATTCAGATATTGACCCTAAGGGTTATTCCTTAGGCTATGGCACGTGTCGTCCATGAAGCCTTTGAATAGACAGCCCTATATTCGAGTTGCCGGAGGCCGGCAGGCGACAAATTACCGGCCCGGCAATGGCTGAAACTTTACCCCGTTCACAATCATTCGCGGCTGCCAGCGAATCGCCGCCGGCTTGGCACCGTGTAACCCGGCATTACGGCATCGCAATCCTAGCCATTGCGGCGGGTCTGGCCGTCGAACTCGCGCTCGCCGATGTGCTGCAGGGCCGCGGCTCGTACCTGTTCTTCATCCCGGCAGTCCTGGTTGCCTCGGCATTCGGCGGCTGGGGGCCCGGACTTGTCGCCACCGCGCTTGGCTTGGTCTTCGGGCTTTCTATCGTCAGGGACTTCCACACATTACTCCCTGCGGACTGGGTGGTTGGCGCGGTTTTCGCCCTGGTCGGTATCGGCGTGTCATGGCGCGGCGAGCTGTTGCGCCGCGCGCGAACCAGCGCGACGGCCAGCGCGACCGATGCCGAGGAGCGCGCGGCTCATCTGACATCGATTCTGGACAGCATTCCCGACGCCATGATCGTGATCGACGAACATGGCCTCATCCACTCGTTCAGCTCGGCGGCGGAACGGCTGTTCGGCTATACCGCCGCGGATGTATTGAGAAAGAACGTCAGGCTGCTGATGCCCTCGCCCTATCGCGAGAATCACGACGGCTACCTCAATCGCTATCTGGGCACCGGAGAGCGGCGGATTATCGGCATCGGCCGGGTCGTTGTCGGGCAGCGCCGTGACGGCTCGACATTCCCGATGGAGCTCGCGGTCGGCGAGATGCACGTACGCAATCGGCGTTTTTTCACCGGTTTCATTCGCGACCTCACCGAGCGGCAGCAGACCGAAGCCCGCCTGCAGGAACTGCAGTCCGAGCTCGTCCACATGTCGCGGCTCACCGCGATGGGCGAAATGGCCTCGGCCCTTGCCCACGAACTCAACCAGCCGCTGTCAGCGATCGCCAATTACATGAAGGGATCGCGCCGGCTCTTGGCGAGCAGTTCCGACGACAGCGCCAGCCTGGTTCGCGACGCCATGGACAAGGCGGCCGATCAGGCGCTGCGCGCCGGGGAGATCATTCGCCGGCTGCGCGATTTCGTCGCCCGCGGCGAAAGCGAGCGGCGGGTGGAAGACGTCAAAAAGCTGGTCGAGGAAGCAAGCGCGCTGGCGCTGGTCGGCGCCAAGGACAAGGGCGTGCGCGTGCGCTTTAGTTTCGCGCCCGGGCTCGACTTCGTGCTCGCCGACAAGGTGCAGATCCAGCAGGTTCTGCTTAATCTTATGCGCAATGCCATCGAGGCGATGGAGGATTCCTCGACGCGGGAACTCGTCATCGCGACGGCGCCGGCGCAAGGCGGCTTGATCGAGATCAGCGTCGCCGATACCGGGGCGGGAATTGCGCCGGAAGTCACCGCGCAATTGTTCCAGCCATTCGTGACCACAAAGCGCACCGGCATGGGCGTCGGCCTGTCGATTTCGCGCACCATTATCGAGGCTCATGGCGGATCGATCGCAGCGCGGCCGAATGCCGGCGGCGGCACCGTCTTTTCGTTCACCCTACCCGCCGTGACCAAGGAGGAGGCTGGCGATGGCTGACAAGGAAGTGGTGCACATCATCGACGATGACGATGCGCTGCGCGAATCGCTGGCGTTCTTGCTGGGCACCGCCGGGATCGAGGGAAAGACTTACGCCAGCGCCAAAGCCTTTCTCGATACGCTGCCCGATCTGAGCCTGAGCTGCGTCATCACCGACGTGCGCATGCCGGACATGAGCGGCATTGACCTGCTGCGGCGCTTCAAGGAACTCAAGATCGCCGCGCCGGTGATCGTCGTCACCGGCCATGGCGATGTCGCGCTCGCTGTCGAAGCCATGAAAATCGGCGCGGTTGATTTCCTGGAAAAGCCCTTTGACGACGAAGTGCTGTTGGCCAGCGTCGAGGCAGCGCTGCGCCAGCGCGGCGGCCAAGTCAAGCGCGACAGCGAACGCGCGGAAATCGAAAGCCGGCTGGCGGCGCTGTCGCCGCGCGAGCGCGACGTGCTCGGCGGCCTGGTCGCGGGCCGCGCCAACAAGCAGATCGCCTTCGACCTCGGCATCAGCCCGCGCACCGTTGAGATTTACCGGGCCAATCTCATGAACAAGATGCAGGCGGGCAGCCTGTCCGACCTCGTCCGCATGGCGCTGGTGGTGGGCATTCTGGGAGCGGAGTGAGTAATCCCACCCATGAGGCGAGATAGGCAGGATCGCCCCGCCGATTTGAGCCATATCAATGCAGCGACGCCGGCTTCTCGACATTTTGCCGGATATGGTGCCGCATCTTCAATTGAAAGCGAAAGACCCGGTGATCGTCGTTGTCGACGACGATCCCGCCGTCTGTGGTTCGCTTAAATTTTCGCTGGAGCTGGAAGGCTTTACGGTGCGCACCTTTCGCAACGGCGCCGAACTGCTGCAGGACGGCAATTGGCACGACTGCAACTGCTTCGTCATCGATCAGCGCATGCCGGGCATGAGTGGAATGGACCTGATCGCGAGGCTGCGCGAGCGCAAGGTCGCAACGCCGGCGATTCTCATCATCAGCCAGCCCAGCGACGCCTTGAGTGCGCGCGCGGCCGCGGTCGCGGTTCCCATCGTCGAGAAGCCGTTCCTCAACAATATGCTGGTGGAGCGGATCCGCGAGGCCTGTCAGCTAGCCCGATAGCCGACCGCAGGTTCGGCGGTCCGTATTGCCTCGCCATTTTCCGATTGGTGTCTCAGATTGCCGCCACGTGGCTCTCGCCACGCTGCGCCTTTGCGTTATATATCTCAATATATAACGGGGATCGGCGACGGCCGCCACCTGTCGGCCAGCGCCGTGCAGCAGCGTCGAGGAAGTTAGGAAGTCTCCATGAGAAGAAAATATTTGCCTCTTCTCGTCCTCGTTCTTATCGTGGGAGGTCTCGTCATGAGCGAACCACTTCGCGCCGACGATACTCCGGCGGTTCGCGTGCTGGCCGCCGGCAGCTTGCGGACGGCGATCGGCGAGATCGCCGCTGCCTTCGCCAGCGCGACAAAGACAAAAGTGGAGACCGGCTTCGGTCCTTCGGGCGTGCTGCGCGAACGCATAGCAAAGGGCGAGGCCGCCGATGTGTTCGCGTCCGCCGATATGGGCAATCCGCAGGCGTTGTCGCGCGCCGGTAAATCGGGGCCGGTCGTCTTGTTCGCACGCAACCGGCTCTGTGCGCTGGTGCGCCCGGGACTTTCGCTCACCCCCGACAATTTCCTCGCCACCCTGCTCGATCCACAGATCAAACTCGGCACTTCAACGCCCAAAGCCGATCCGCTCGGCGACTACACCTGGGCGATGTTCGCCAAGGCCGACGCTATCCGGCCGGGCAGCCGCGCGACGCTGGAAGCCAAAGCGCAAAAGCTGATCGGTGGTCCGTTGATCACGGCACCGCCGCCCGCCGGAGTCGATGTTTTCGCCTGGCACTTGCGCGAGGGGCACGCCGATATCTTTATCGAATATTGCTCGGCCGGCGCCGGCTTCAAAAAAGACTTGCCGGGCGCGACTGTGGTCGACCTTCCGGCCGATCTCGCGACCGGCGCGGATTACGGCCTGACCTTGCTGCCGACGAAAAACGAAAACGCCGCTGATTTCGCCTTTTTCATCCTCTCGCCGGAAGGTCAAAGCATTCTTTCGCGCAACGGCTTCGATGCGCCGCTCTCGGCGCAGCCAAGCCATTAGTCGGAGCTGCGACACTTGCAGCATTCCCGGCGCTTTGCGGCGTCCCGCGATCCTTGCTATTGTCGCGCCCGACACTGACGCGCCGTAAGCGCGTCCTCGATGCTTCGGACTGCGCCTCCGAAGCCTGTCCCCGAAAGCCACTGACGTGCAGAACGCGCGGTATTCGCCGCGCGGCGAGCTATTTGAGGACGTGTTATGAAGTTGAGCGCGCGCAATCAAATCAAAGGAAAAGTTATCGAGGTCAAGAAAGGCGCGACGACCGCCCATGTGCGGGTCGAAATCGCAGCCGGCCAGGTCATTACCTCGTCGATCACCAACGAGGCCGTCGAGGAGCTCGGCTTGAAGGTTGGCGACGCGGCGATCGTCGTCATCAAGGCCTCCGACGTCATGATCGGCGTCGCTTAGGCCGCCGCCATGATCCGAGTTGTCCTCTTTATTGCCGCCACGCTGTTGGCTGCGGCACCCGCCTTCGCGCAGGAGCCGGTCGGCTGCGACAAGTTCAAATGGCCGCTCGACCACGAGCGAGCTTTGCTGGCTTCGCCATCGCAACTGGCGTCGGGTGCCGCGATGGCACAGCCGCTGGCGGCGGCAGTGACGGTCGCGCTGCTACCGTTGGCGAATGCGAATTTGCCGGTCGCACCCTCGCGCGCGCCGAAATCGCCCGACAGTTACGCCGGATTCGTCAACGCTGCGGCTTTGCCGAAAGCCGGCACGTACCGCGTCACGCTCGCGGCGCCGGCATGGATCGATGTCATCCAAAACGGCCATGCCTTGCAATCGACGGCGTTCAGCGGCGCGGCCGGCTGCGCCGGCCTTGCCAAAAGCGTGAAATTCGAGCTTTCCGCTGCGCCTTTCACCGTGGAGCTTTCCGGCACCACAGCGCATGCGGTGAGCTTTGTCGTCACGCCGGACTGAACCACTTAAGGCTTCAAAGGAGATGTCCATGTCTTCCGTCGTTCAAACTGCTCGGCGATTTTCAATATTATCCCTGCTGTCCGGCGCCGCAGCCCTCGCGGCCGGCATGACCCTATTATCCGCACTGCCAGCCTCAGCCGCCGGCAAGGTCAACGTGCTCTACGCCGGCTCGCTGGTGAACCTGATGGAACACGGCGTCGGCCCGGCCTTCGATAAAGCGAGCGGCGATACGTTCCAGGGCTATGCCGGCGGCTCGAGCGGGCTTGCCAATCAGATCAAGGGCAAGCTCCGCCAAGGCGACGTGTTCGTCAGCGCCAGCCCCAAGGTCAACGACAGCCTCATCGGCGCGGCGAACGGCGATTGGGTGAGCTGGTACATCACCTTCGCGCAGTCCCCCGTCGTCATCGGCTATAACGCATCGAGCAAATTCGCCGCCGATTTGAAATCGAAGCCGTGGTATCAGGTGCTGCAAGAGCCGGGAGTCAGGATCGGCCGCACCGATCCAAAGCTCGATCCCAAGGGCGAGCTTGCCGTGACGCTGATGAAACAGGCCGAGACCTTCTACAAGAGCCCGGACTTGTCGGAGAAGGTCGTCGGCGCGCCGGACAATCCGGCGCAGGTTCTGCCGGAGGCGACGCTGGTCGGCCGGCTGCAATCGGGGCAGCTCGATGTCGGCTTCTTCTATTCGACCGAAACCGCGGACGCCAAGATACCGGCACTGGCGTTGCCCGCTGAAATAACGCCCAAGGCGGTTTATACCGTCACCATCCTGCACAATGCGCCGAATGCCGACGGCGCCGACAAGTTCGTCACGTTTCTCTTGGGTAGTGGCGGCCAGAAGGTGATGAAGGAGCACGGGCTCGGCGTGCAAAAACTGACGCTGACGGGTGACGCGACGGGCGTGCCGAAGGACGTCCAGGCGCTGCTTGATCGGGCCAAGTGAATGCGGCCGAAGTGACACGGCGCCTTCCCGCACTTGTTCCCTGGCTCGCCGGGCTGCTTGCGATCTATCTGATCGCGCCGCTGATCGCCGGCGCACAGCAAGCGGGCTTGGCGGACTGGAATACGGTCGATACCGCGGCGCTGACGCAAGCCTGCCTGATATCTGTCGCCAGCGCGACACTGGCGACATTATTGATCGCGCTGGGCGGCATTCCGCTCGGCTATCTCTTGGCGCGGGTGTCGGGCCGTGCCGTGGGATTGCTCGGCTTTCTGGTCCAGTTGCCGCTGGCGCTGCCGCCGCTGGCGAGCGGCGTACTGTTGTTGTTTCTGGTCGGCTATGCGACGCCGATTGGCCGGCTTACCGGCGGCGCGCTGACCGACTCGTTCACCGGCATCGTGCTGGCCGAAGTTTTCGTCGCCGCGCCGTTTCTCATCATAGCCGCACGCTCGGCCTTCGCCGCGATGGATCCGGGGCTGGAAGCCGTCGCAGCCACGCTCGGGCGCGATCCGCTTTACGTCTTCTTTCATGTCAGCATGCCGATCGCCCGGCCGGCGATTTTGTCCGGATTATTGCTGGCGTGGCTGCGCGCCTTCGGCGAATTCGGCGCTACCGTGATGGTCGCTTATCACCCCTATTCGCTGCCGGTTTACACGTATGTGGCGTTCGGTTCGCAGGGCCTGCCGGCGATGCTGCCGGTGCTCGTGCCGACGCTCGCACTTGCTGTCGCGATCATGGTGCTGAGCACACTCGCCGGTAATCGGGCCGCGGCGCGAGCGGCCGCAGCGGCATCGCCCGCTGCATTGCCGGACGCGATGCCCGAAATAGCCACGCGCGCTCCCGCAAAAAGCCGCTCGGTCGATCTCGACCTGCAACTGCAAAAGCGGCTCGGCAATTTCCAGATCGACATGACATGGTCGCCGCAGGCGCGCCGGCTCGCCATCGTCGGTCCGTCCGGCTCCGGCAAATCGCTGACGCTGAAGATGATCGCCGGCATCGAGGCGTGCGATCAGGGCCACATCCGGCTTGACGGCCGCGACATCGCTTCGCTCGAACCGGCGGCGCGGGGCGTCGCTTATGTGCCGCAAAACTACGGACTATTTCCCCATCTCACTGTGTCGGAGCAATTGGCGTTCCCGGCCGGCGCCGATCCGGATCTCGCCAAGCACTGGATCGATCGTCTCGGCCTGCGCGGTCTCGAAACCCGGCAACCGGATGCGCTATCGCTCGGCCAGCAACAGCGCGTCGCTTTGGCGCGCGCATTGGTGCGCCCTGCCCGTCTTCTTTTGCTCGACGAACCGTTCTCCGCGCTCGATGCCCCGCTGCGCGCGCGACTGCGCCGCGAAATGCTGGCGCTGCAAAGCGAACTTAGCGCCACGACCATCCTCGTCACCCACGATCCGGTGGAGGCGGCCATGCTGGCCGACGAGATTCTCGTCTTCGAGAACGGCCGCGTGTTGCAATCGGGCTCGACCGATCAAGTCTTTCGCCGCCCGAACAACGAAACGGTGGCGCGGCTTCTCGGTGCGGACCACGCCGCCAAGGGTATCGCCGTCGGTGCCGATGGTATCGCGATCGGCGCTGATGTTGTGCTCAAGGTTTCTGGACCGGCGCTGACGCCCGGCACGCAGGTCGGCTGGACCGTGTCGCCAGCGCGCGTTCGCTTGAGCGAGACCGGCCGCTACGAGGGGACGGTCGAAGCCGTCACCCGCGTCGCGTCCGGTCATCAGATTACGTTGCGCTTCGGCGACGCCTCGATCGAAGTCGCCGCCGGCTACATCGATCCGCTGCCTGGCAGCACCTGCCGCTTCGACATCGATCCCGATGCAGTGCAGATTTGGCCGCTGCAGTCAGCGTAGGCCAGGCGAAACGATCTCAGAGTCGTCCCGCGACTCACAGTGGCCGATGCAATCGGCCCAGGAGCCAACCGATGCCGACCGCAACCAGTGCCGTGGTATACGGTTGCGTCTCGATTTGATTGCGCAGCCATTTGTCGAACGTCAAAGCCGTGTCACGGGCCGTGTCGGCCGCTTGGCCATACAGGTCCTGCGCCGCGCCAGTGGCCTGATTTACGATTCCCTCGACCTGGCTTTTGCTATCGCCAGTAACACGGCCAAAACCTTCTTCGACCTTGCCGCCGATGTTTCTGGCAGTGCCCGCTACTCGATTTTCATCCATGACCGCTTTCCTGAAAAGGTGATCCGGTGACTGAACCTTCCGGCAGACAGGAAAGTTCCGAACGAAGTTTTCGGGCAGCTTCGGCTGGCCCGTATCGGCAGCGGCATCCGCTTGAGCGACGAAGCCGGGACCCCGGCGCGGCCGCCCATCAGATCGCATTGGCCGCACGACTGACCAAGAGGATCAACCGATTATCGAAAGGTGAAATGGTTATTGGCGCTCCCTACGGGACCGCGCAAAATTAGTAAAATTAATGACTTGCAGAAAAGTGGGACACTGAGTCCTTCCATGGAATCATTAGGCTTTTTACGGCAGGTGTCCCACCGAACGATACGACTTCATCGAATTTCGCTCTCGGCATAGACGTGCTCCGGGCAACCGCCATTCGTAAAGGGTCATCAGAATTAGTCTTCAAATAACAGTAAATTTCCGCGCCTGGATCACTTCACTCGCATGACGTCGGATCTGTCCATGCATTCAGGATATCAGCTTCGATAGGCACCATACCTAGTTCTGGACCTAGTTCTGGCGCTCTGGACACATTGATTTTGCTGGAGGATCATGGTGCTAGCGTGGCGTTAGGACAAATCATGGACCTCGCGACTTGGCTGCGGAGCCTTGGTCTCCAAGAGTTTGAGGCCGTTTTCCGCGACAACGCGATAGATGAGTCGGTTCTAAGCGATCTCACGGAGGATCATCTTCGCGAGCTCGGTTTTTCTTTAGGTGCACGCCTCAAACTCCTGAAAGCAATCGCGAAAATCAGTGCGAATACAGGCGTCACAAGTCCCCTAACCGAAGGTTCGTCCGCAATACCGCATATCGAAGCCGCAGAGCGCCGGCAAGTCACAGTAATGTTCTGCGACTTGGTTGACTCCACTGCACTTTCAATGAGCATGGACCCGGAAGATCTGAGTGGAGTCCTTGGAGAGTATCAAAAATGCGCTGCTGATATTGTGCGACGCTTCGGCGGATTCGTGGCGCAATATCTGGGCGACGGGGTTTTGGTATATTTCGGCTACCCGGAGTCTCATGAGGATGACGCCGAGCGAGCGGTGCGGGCGGGGCTTGAGCTAACTCAAGCCCTCAAGGTACGCACCTCACTGAAAACGCGTATCGGTATTGCGACCGGGTTGGTCGTGGTCGGCGATTTGGTCGACTCGGGAGAAGTGCAGGAACACGGCATCGTTGGCAAAACACCAAACATGGCCGCGCGTTTACAGGGGATCGCCGAGCCCAATACAGTCGTCATCTGCGATAACACACGAAAACTGCTAGGCGGCTTTTTCGAGCTAGATGACCTCGGGTGTAAGAATCTCAAAGGTATCCCCCAGCCGGCACGGGTATGGAAGGCGTTGCGAGCGAGTTCGGTAGCAAGCCGCTTCGAGGCGCTTCACGGGACCGGGCTGACCGCGCTCATCGGGCGAGACGAAGAAGCTGAATTGCTTCTTCGACGCTGGTTAACAGCCAAGTCGGGTGAAGGTCAGGTGGTATTGCTCTCTGGCGAGCCGGGCATCGGCAAATCGCGGCTTGCGGCCACTCTGCAGGAAAGACTCTCCGACGAGCCACATTTGCGCTTACGCTATTTCTGCTCGTCGCAAAGTACAGATAGTCCGTTGCATCCGATCATTCGCCAGCTGGAACATGCCGCCGGACTGGCCCTCCAAGATCCACCACAAGTCAAACTTGATAAGCTCGATGCAATGCTAGCGCGGACCTCAACCCCAGTCGAGGATGCGGCTCTCTTTGCCGACATGCTCTCGCTAGAGAACGACGGACGCTACCCAGCGCTCCCGCTGGCGGCAGAGCAGCGCCGACAAAGAGCATTAGACGCGCTCATTTGGCAATTGCAAGCCTTCACGCGCTCCGGCCCAGTGCTCATGGTCTTTGAGGATGCGCATTGGATCGACCCCACAAGTCTGGAAGTATTGAGTCGAACCGTGGACCGAGTTGCGACGCTTCCCATGCTGTTGATCGTGACGTTCCGGGCAGAATTCGATGCGCCTTGGATCGGGCGGCCTCATGTGACTGCGTTAACCCTCAATAGACTGACGCAGCGCGAAGTCGGGCTCATGATCGACCATTTGGTAGGAAACAAGGTACTGCGGGCAGGTATCCGAGAGGATATCGTTGAGCGTACCGACGGCATCCCTCTTTTCGTCGAGGAGATGACGAAGGCACTGCTGGAGGCGGGCAGCGATGCCAGTTCTGAAAAGCTGATTGCAGCGGTTGCTGCGCCGGCTCTTTCAGTTCCGGCGAGCTTGCACGCGTCCTTGATGGCGCGGCTCGATCGACTTGGCCCCGCTAAAGAGATAGCACAGATCGGTGCCGCAATCGGGCGCAGTTTCTCATATGCTTTACTGTCTGCGGTAGTGCACGAGCCGGAGGCCGAGCTGGAGCCGTTGCTCGACCGTCTCGTCGCGGCCGGCCTGCTGTTCCGTCAAGGAGTCGGATCGGACGCGACCTACCTGTTCAAGCACGCCCTTGTGCAAGACGCGGCCTACGGCACGTTGTTGCGCAACCCGCGACGGGCTCTTCATGGCCGCATCGCCGAAATCCTCGAAAGCCGGTTCACCGAGATCTGCGAACGTGAACCGGAATTGCTGGCACGTCACTGTACCGAGGCTGGATTGATCGAGAAGGCGGCAACTCTTTGGGGTAAAGCGGGACGGCGATCACTGGAACGCTCGGCGCTGGTCGAAGCCGCAGAGCAACTCGCTCGAGCCCTCACTCAAATTTCAGTGTTGCCCATTGGTCCTGCACTGCGTCGCGAGCAGATCCAGCTTCAGGTGGCAATCATAACGCCGCTTATGCACGTGAAAGGATATGCTGCGCCGGAAACTAAGGCTGCCGCAGAGCGAGCGCGTCTGTTGATTGAACAGGCAGAAGCACTTGGAGAGCCTCCGGAGGATCCACTGCTCTTGTTCTCGGTTCTATACAGCTTTTGGACAGCGAGCGTCGTTGCTTTCAATGGCGACGCCGTGCGGGAGCTAGCGGACCAATTTTTGACACTCGCCCAGATTCGTAGGTTGACGGTTCCGATAATGATCGGGCATCGGATGATGGGTTCCGTGCTGCACAGAGGCGACTTCGGAGAGGGGCGAGCGCATTTAGACCAGGCTATCGCGCTATATAACCCTAGCGAGCACCGTTCGCTGACTGCCCGCTTTGGCCAAGACGTCCGAGTGGCAGCTTTATCCTATCGATCGTGGGCGCTGTGGGCACTTGGCTATCCCGATGCCGCGCTAGTAGACGCACGCCGCGCAATCAAGGACGCGCGCGAGATCGGCCAAGCCGCCACGTTAATGTATGCGCTAGTCCACGCCTTGGTGGTCCACATCCAATGTGGGGATTATGCGGCAGCAAACGCACAGTCCAAAGAACTTATCGCCCTGGCGAGCGAAAAGGGCGCGTTGTTCTGGAAGGCGCATGGAATGCTTGTGCAAGGGTACCTATTGTCAGCGACAGGCAAAGCCGGAGACGCAGTTCAAATTCTCACATCGGGCATCACTGCATGGCGCTCAACGGGATCAACGTTTTGGACGCCACTGTCATTATCATATTTGGCGAGTGCATTGTCTAAACTCGGTCAATCTGAAGCCGCTTGGCGCTGCATTAACGAAGCAATGACGGCGGCGGAAACGACCAAGGAGCGATGGTATGAAGCGGAAATTTATCGATTAGCAGGCGAAATCACACTGCTATCGACCGCGCCTGACTCAGCAAAAGCCGCAGCTTATTTCGAGCGTGCGCTTGCGATTGCGCGAGCTCAACAGGCAAAATCCTGGGAGCTCCGCGCAGCAATGAGCCTTTCGCGACTATGGCGCGACGAGGGCAAGCGACAGCAAGGTCGAAAATATCTTGCTTCGGTTATTGAATGGTTCACCGAAGGTTTCGACACGCTTGACTTGCGTCAAGCCAGGACATTGCTCGACAATCCAACGTCAGACGACAGGGACATGGAAGGTCAGTTTGCTATCCCAATCAGGACTGCGTAGCGCCGGCCCGCGGCTTTGAGGTTCAAAAAACTGGTTCTCAGGCGGCCCAGATTGGGGCCGACTTTGCGTTCGAGGCCACGCAGCGCATACGCCTCAAACGTTCTCCTCGAGAGAACCTATCATTAATTCGCCCACCGAACTCTCGACGAGCGGATTCACGCCAAGGAGCTCCGAAAAAAGGAGTGAGTTTCCGGAACCTAAGGGACACGTACTCAGCCCCATGGCGGCTGCCGCCATCATCGCCACTTGAAAAACTGCACCTACTTCTTTCAGGATTAGGCTATAGCTGAGGTCCCCGTAGACCCGCTCCGTGCGTCCAAAGTGGGCCGCGAGCACGAGAAGGATCTGCGGCGGTCGCTCAACGCTTGCAGCGTTTGCGGCGTCGCCAAGCAATTCGTTAAAGCCAGGCCCGGCTTCGCCGACGGTGATTAGCTCATGCAGAGACGAGTTGTAGGCATAGAGGCCCGGCACAATATCGAGGCAGTGATGCACAGCAAGGTAGCACTTCAATGGATAGCAGGCGCCTCCGCTCGGATAGGGGCGCCGCCCCGCCCGTTCGTGGAGCGTGCGAAACAAGAACTCGGAGAGTTGATCCAATGTGAGTGGGGCCGATCCCTGCCGCCTGAGGGACTTCCGCTGCTCGGAAACCCACGCATAAGGCCGATCCTCGTTGAGGAGCCGAGTGAGATCGGGCGGCTTCAAGGCCAGACGGCCCCTACCATTCATATTCGCGCTCGGCGCGAGGGGCGCAGCTACCGCTCCGTCTGGATAGGTCTTTCCGAGCAGAATCCGCGCATATCCCTTACGGGTGCGCGCGTGAAACAGCAAGTCATGAGTGGACCACTTTGGAGGGCCGTCGCAGTCAAGAAGTCCACACCAACTCATCAGTGAAACAACAGCAAGAATAATCGCGTTTTCGGAATGAACACTGGCGGCGGCAGCCAACTCGGCCGCCCCCCGCCCAACGGCCAAGTCGTGTAAGAGCGGGAGTAGGTTGCGGTCGTGGAATGTTATTCGTGCCCAGAAACCCGGAACCTCAAGCGACACTGCGTTGACGTTGACGTCAGCGCGAGCCAGCGCCCGCGGCGAGAGTCGGAGCGTTCCCTCGGGTGGGGATTGCGGAGGGTAAGGGGGTGGCGGACGCACGGGGATGCACGACGCGAGGTGGCGCCCCGAATTATTCAGCCCCCTTGCGAGGAGTCCCAGGCGATCGAGGCGAAACAGCAGCGCAGCGCAGCGCGTCGCGTTGTTTCGATCTATCTCAGTGAGCGCAAGCTGGGCGTAAATCTCGGGCTCGCTGCTGCCCGCTCCTGTAAGAAGTCTGAGCACCTCAAGCTCGACGCTGCCCTCGATCCAAATCTTATTGATCGCGGTCCGAAGGAATGCTCCGCCGTGTCTCGCATCGACCATCACGTCTGGCGCGAGAGCGTAGGTCCAGGGAACCGCCTCCGGGCTCATGAATAAGCTCCCAACTCAGCAGGAGTCGATTGATGGCGACACAACCACCTGGACCCAGAGGCGAGTATTTGGCCAAACTTAATTACGAGTTTTGGCGCGCTGATCCTTTCGGGTTTTTGACAACTCTTGTCGAGCATTACGGAAATGTTGTTGGATTCGATCTTGGCTGCTCGCACTACATCTTGGTCAATGGAGTGGAGCAAGTGCGTGAACTTTTTTCTGAACACGAAGATTGCCTACATAAACCGGAATTCGTTAAGAGATCTAATCGCGGCCACTGGGGAGACGGCCTCACGACCCTCGAGGAATCGTCTTGGCAAAAGCGCCGCCGAGTGGTGCGGTCCGGCTTCGGGCCCAAGGCGGTTTCGGCATTCATGGACGTGGTGATCGAGTGTACTGAGGACATGCTGGATGCTTGGCATCCTGACCGCCGGCTGGATCTGGCCAAAGAACTTCGCGTTCTCACGGCCCGTATCGCTGCACGAATCGTCTTGGATGCGGAACTCGAAGGTTACGGACCTGCGCAAGGTCGGTCCGGGGTGCTTCCTTTTGCGGAAGCGTACGGAGAGGATTTTGTCAGTGCTCCTGGCGGTGATCCGAAGGCCCCGATGATCATCGAGCGACCCCGCGCACCCCGCAGGATGGACGCAGCCACGCGCATTATTGATGAGCGTATCGCGACCCGTAAAGATCGAGGAGATATCCTCTCGCAGTTGGTTCGTGCGCGGCTTCCTGACGGAGAAAGGTTGAGCCGCGACGAAATCATAGGAGAGGTCATGCAGATGCTCCATGCCGGACATCTGACCATACCTTCCACTCTGATGCATTTATGGCGCGACATCGCCGACAGTGACGTAGCTACGCGAATCGCTGCCGAAGCCGACCAACTTTTTGTGGCTGGCTTCCTGTCGTCGCCCGCTATGCTGGAATCCTACTGCTTCGCCACGATTAAGGAGAGCATGCGTCTTCATCCACCGGCCCCCATCCTCCACAGAGAGGTGAAGAGAGGTTTCGAGCTCAATGGGTTTGAGTTCGTCCGCAATGTTACGGTGTGGGTAAGTCCGCAATTGCTTCATAACGATTCGAGGAATTATCCTGAACCCAATCGTTTTCTTCCAGAGCGTTTCTTGACCGGAAGCCAAGCAGGCACGCGCCAACCACCCTACTTCCCATTCGGCGCCGGACGGCGCAAGTGTGTCGCAAGCCATCTAGCACTGTGCCAAACAACCCTCATCACTCTCCTCACCGCTCGTCGGTTCCGGTTGGCCCTAACCCTCGACGAGCGGGAATTTCGAATACAGCCCAGGGGATCCAACAACGGGTGATTTCGTTGACACAGCGAGCCTTTAGTCGTACTTTAACGTTTGCCGTACGAATACCAAAAAATGGTCCTGGTCATACCCGTTAGAGTATGGGGACCCCTTCTCCTAGTGAAGTTTAAAATTGCATCGTGCCAGCAGACCGCAGCGAACGTCTGGAGACAGGACTA
Organism: uncultured Alphaproteobacteria bacterium; assembly: GCA_963731805.1. Classification (GTDB taxonomy): domain Bacteria; phylum Pseudomonadota; class Alphaproteobacteria; order Rhizobiales; family Xanthobacteraceae; genus BOG-931. The sequence continues at coordinate 14,582 of CAVSWY010000007.1, read as the reverse complement.
CGAGCGACCCGACCTATTCAAGGGAGGTAATTCAGTGGCTGAGCTAACCAATGCGGACTGGGGTAAAATCCATGCGAAGGCATGGCTTGACCCTGAATTCAGAAAGCTGCTCGAGACTGATCCGACCGCGGCCATCAAAAAATATGGCCGAGAAGTGGGCAAGACTTTCGACAAAATACTCAAACTGCGCCCCGCCCCGAAGGGCGCAAAATCTGGGGAAATATCCCAAAAATTTCTTGAACAAGTCAATCCATTTCCACCTTGGTGCTGCTGAGCGGTTAATCTTGTATGCATTTAGACGCGGCAGCACGACCGCGCTTTAAAGCATGCCTGCAGCCGATCATCTGCGCGGATGGTGGGCTGTTTATTTTTTCTGAACATAACGAAATTTGGCTACCCGGGTCTGTGTACGCCGCCGTCGCACCCATGTTGGACGGCGCCCACAAAGTCGAGGCTATTTTCGCAGCTCTCTCTAGCACCCATCCAGCAGAGCAAGTTTTTGCGGCGTTGGATCATTTGAGAACGAGCGGATACCTCGCTGAGGATGTAGCAGCGGAAGGGCGAGCCACCGTGGCATTCTGGGAGCACCTTGGTGTGCTGCCAACGGCGGCACGATCACGTCTTGACGTCACAACTGTCTCGACGCTCGCGTGCGGGCAAGTCGACATCGAGCCGCTCACAGATTTGCTTGCACTACAAGGGATCCAAGTGGGACAAGAAGGAGAACTCACCGTCGTCGTCACCGACGATTACCTGCGACCGGAACTTGCGGCTTGGAATAACCGAGCACTGATATCGGGAAAGGCGTGGCTTCTGGTGAAGCCTGTGGGAATTGAGACTTTAATTGGACCAATGTTCGTACCCAAAGAGACTGCGTGCTGGGAGTGTCTTGCCCAACGACTCCGAGGCCATCGGAAACTCGAACAGTACGTTGGGCGGCGGAGCGGCCGCACGGCCATTCCACCAGTGGCCGCGATCTCTGCCAGTATTACTTCCACGGTGCACGCAGTTCTGGCAGAAGCAGCGACGGAGATTACCCGCTGGATTGGATCAGGGGGGCAATCGCCCCTCTTAAATCAGGTCGTGTCAACAAGCGTTCTCACGTTTGAACGCGCAAGGCACCTTCTCATTCGTCGGCCTCAGTGCCCCTCGTGCGGTTCTTTCGCCTGCGATAATAGCATTGCCCCTAAGCCGCCACGCCTCCAATCATGTCTAAAGGTCCTTACGTCGGATGGAGGGCATCGTGCGCGCGACCACCAACAGGTGATCGAGAAGCTTGAACAGCACCTTAGTCCGATCACGGGCATCATTAGCTCACTAGTACCGGGCGAGCGAAGCGCTAGAACTGACAATACGGGCAAAGATCTTACTCCTATCTTCGCGGCCGATCATATTTTCTGTGAAATATACGATGAACGGTTCCTTCTTTCGGAAGGACTACGGCGACGTTCTGGTGGCAAAGGAAAGAGCATCGAACAAGCGCGGGTGAGCGCGCTCGCCGAATCTTTGGAGCGTTATTCCGGCGTCTTCGATGGAACAGAACCCCGTATACGCGCAACCTTTTCGGAGCTTGGTGGGCCAGCAATCCATCCGAATTTATGCATGGGATACAGCAAACAGCAATATGCGCAGCGGCAGTTGCACAATCGATCTGGACAGAAAGCCCGTTGTGTTCCCGAGCCGTTTCGAGAAGACGTTGAAATCGAGTGGACTCCAGTGTGGTCCTTGTCGACGCAAGAGATGCGCTATCTGCCGACCTCATTCTGTTACTTCGGATATCACAGCTCGGATCCCTTATTTGCCCGAGCCGATTCCAACGGATGCGCCGCCGGCTCAGTCATCGAAGAGGCCGTGCTTCAAGGACTGCTCGAGTTGATGGAGCGCGACGCTGTGGCATTGTGGTGGTACAATCGTTTGCAACGGCGTGGCGTAGATCTCAATAGTGTGGATGATGCGTACGTCTCGGCGCTGAGGCGTCATTATCGCGAGCTTCGACGCGAACTATGGGCACTCAATGTCACGAGTGACATCGGCGTGCCCACTTTTGCTGCAATATCGAGGCGAGTGGACAAAGCCGAAGAAGACATCATCTATGGCTTTGGCGCCCACCTCGATCCTCAGATAGCTCTATCTCGAGCGCTAACAGAAATGAATCAGGCGTTGGAGTCGGTCCCGACCGCGACTGGCGCAGAATCAAGCCTAACTTACCGAGGCAGCCGTGACGCCGTCCATTGGTGGCGAACAGTGAAAGCCTCTGATGCCAGCTACTTGATGCCCAACATAGAAAGCGGACCATGTCGTCTACAGGACTTCAAGAATTTATCATCGGATGACCTCTATCAGGACGTTCTCACTTGCGTGGGTCTGGCATCCATCCAAGCGATTGAAGTCCTCGTCCTTGACCAGACGCGACCCGACGTGAACTTTCCTGTTATACGCGTGGTTGCGCCAGGGCTTAGACACTTCTGGCCTCGATTTGGGCCCGGCCGCCTATACGACGTGCCTTTACGTGAAGGGTGGCTTCGCCGACCGCTTGAGGAATGCGAGCTAAATCCATTTATCGTTCAAATGTAACATATTTCGCGTATATACGGTCGTTGCTACAGGCCCGTTGCTCGTTTAAGATTGATCCAGCGAGCAGCTGGAATGCACCAACATGCGTAGTTTAGCTGTAAACTTTCGTTGCTTAGTTGTAATGGCCGGCTGCTTCATTACGCTGATGTGCAGTTCAATCGGTCCGGCAGGCGCCGGGCCTTATGATATCATGATAGGGTGCTGGACTGGCAAAGCTGATGTCTACGATCTAATGGGGCAGCACCTAGGATCTTCATCGAGCCACGGTTCTGTCTACTGGAAAACCCCTCAAACGGTGTTGCATTTTTTGGAAACGGACGATAGCGGCAACGCACCCCCCCTCGAATACGATCTTCAGGTAAACGGCAAGAATCTCACTGGCGGGACGGCGGAGGTCAGCGTAACTGGCACCGAGACAAAGCGTCATGCCTATTTCTTTCTTCTTAATTTCCGAAATGTTCCGCAGGCTGGCAAGTTAAAATTCATGGTCGGTAGCGAACCGGGCAGTTGGTACAACAACCATTATTTCACGAGCCGGAACAGGCGGGTTGTACTTGGTTCTTTCGAGCCCGCCGGCCAATCTGGTCAAGTCGAATGGGTGGCCATGCAGGCCCTCAAGCGGATTCGTTGTTCGAAAAAGTAAGAGCATAAGCGAGAACTCAAAATTTGAGCGGTTTGCCTGCCCGAGCATTAAAAGGCCATGCTGTGATAGTTGGCGGGGGAATCGCTGGCCTGCTCGCCGCGCATGCCCTTGCTGACCGGTTCGAGCGCGTCACGCTGCTAGAACAATTTCGCTATCCGCCCACTGCGGACTCCGTCGAGCCGGTGGCACGCCGGGGCGTACCCCAAAGCCGCTGTATTCACCTCCTGATGGCGGCGGGAGTTTCGGCTTTTGACGTATTGATGCCCGGCTGGAGCGAAGAGCTGGTCGCGCGGGGCGCCGGCCCTTTTGATGCGTGCGCTGACACCGCATTGCGCTTGCCTCCAGGCTGGCTTCCTCGAGTTCCTTCGGGGATCACCGCGTACGCCTGTTCCCGGGCGCTTCTCGAAAAGGTGCTGCGACGTAGCCTCGTTGGCAAGTCGTCAGTGAGCGTGAGAGAGGGTCAGAAGGTCGTCGGACTGCTGAGTGATCCACGGAGTGAGAGCGTGACTGGCATTTTAACGACCCAGGAGCATGCCGCCGGTGAGACGCCGCACTTGGCTGACCTTGTTGTGGATGCCAGCGGCACTGGTTCGGCACTTCCTCGTTGGATTGCCCGCTTACCGAATGGCATCAGCTCGCAATTGCAAAAGAGCGTGGTCAAATCCGGGATGCAGTACGTCTCACGCTGGTTCAATATCAAACCAGAAGACGCACCTGACTGGCGCTGCCTTTCCATTGCACCGAGCGCTCGTACCGCGTTTCGGTCTGCAATGATCTTGCGTGCAGAGGAAAATCGCTGGGGCGTCGTACTGTTGGCTCGCGACGGCGAACGGCTTCCCAGTAACGACACGAGCTTCAAGCAGTTTATAGCAAGCCTTGGAGATCGCGAACTGCAACGGACGTTCGATTATGCGAAGCCTAGCTCTACAATTCTCCACTACGGGCCGACTTCGAATCGCATGATACACCTTGAGTTAGTAACAAAGTGGCCGCAGGGATTAGTTTCGATCGGCGACTCTGTATGCACGCTTGATCCCTACTTCGGACTGGGCATGACGCTGGCCGCACGAGGCGCAGCCCTTCTGCGGGCATGCCTGGACCAGAAAGACGGTGCTTCTATATCTTCCATGGGTTTCCAGAAAGAACTGGCCAACTTGAATGCAGGGGCTTGGCGCCTGGCCACCGGTCGCGAGCCCAATGGGCAGACACCTGCCCTAGATAAGACGCACCTGAGACACCTCTCTGAAGCGGCTACCTTGAGTCCTGCGGTTGCACATACCCTTCTGGCCATGCAGCATCTGCTCCGTCCGGTCGAAACCCTCGGAAAGGTCGCCGCGCTATGAAAATCGCAGTGCTCGGTGGCGGGACCGCCGGGTTTATTGCTGCTGCACATATCACCCGGCACCTGCCGCAAGCACGGCTATTGCACATATTCGACTCCCGCATTCCCACTATTGGTGTAGGGGAAGGTACAACCCCGCGGTTCCCAGTCTGGTTCGAGGAGGTCACGGGACTTGGTTTTTCCCACTTAGCGGAGCGCTGCGGCGCGACCCTGAAAAAAGGTAGCCGCTACGAAGGATGGGGAAGTGACAGGTCCGAATTTGTGCACCGCTTCCATCCGGTATGGTTGATCGCCTACCATTTTGATGCCGCCGAAATTGTTCGGGTCCTTGCGGAGCACGTTCGCGCAACGCAATTCGACGCGCGAGTCGAGGAGCTGCAAACGGCCGCCGACGGAGTCCGGGTACGGTTGGATGACGGCACGGCGCATCTTTGCGACTACGTTTTCGATGCACGCGGCTTCCCTAGGGATGGCGCTTGCACCGCGGAGGACCTGATTCAACTCGACTGGATTCCTACCGGTCGAGCGATGATCCGGCGGTTGGTTCCTCAAGAACTATCAGGAGTGAGCCGCATTGTTGCTCGACCGCATGGGTGGATTTTTCAGATTCCTCTTCGCGAATGGACCTCATGCGGGTATGTTTTCAATCATCGCATTAGCAGCGATGCCGAGGTTGCACATGATCTCACGGCGTTCCTGCACGAGGAGGGGGTTGTTGCCTGGGAGCAGCGTGGCACGCCCAGTTTCCCGAGCTTCTTGCGTCGCAGAATGTTCGACGGTCGGATCTTCTGGGGCGGCAACGCGGCGTCTTTTGTGGAGCCCCTTGAGGCGACGACGATCGGACACACGATCGTGCAAATTCGCTCAGCAGCCCGATGGATCGCAGAGGACGGCCGAGGCAGATGCGCAGAGGCCGACGAGATTGACGAGTTCAACCGCGAGATGGTTTCCTACGTGTGTCGCGATTCGCTATTCGTCGCCTGGCACTATGCGTGTGGCTCCCGGTGGGATACTCCTTTTTGGGAATACGCTCGACGAGGCATCGAACGCGCGCGCAGCAGCGAGATCGCTCTGCCCCATCTCGCTGCGATGCAGGAGTTTGTTGAAGCCGGGCGGACCTTGCCCGGGTCTGTGCTTTCGGAATATGAGAACCAGGATCTCTGGAACAGCGAGGTCTATCCACTGTTACGTCTCTATCGTCCCTTCGGCAATTTCTCGGAACTCAACTTCGCGCAGGTTGGTCACGGGATTGGCTACTACAACGCCAGCAAACCCCCATAGTGGGCACGCGATCTCGTCCGGGTGCATACCCATGACTAACGAGGACGCGATTGACCTCTATAATCGTGTCAAGGTCGGCACCGCCGTCGTCGTCCTCCCGTAGACGCAGCCCTGGCCGTTTGATCTTCTGCACGTGGCGGCCGGTCACGACATTTAGGAGAACTGGAGAGCGCCCTGGAGAGCGCCCTGTTCTGCCCTGCCCTATTCTGCCGCTCCTGTAGACCAATCGCGCCGTTTTGTGAGCTCGTGCGGTTATCCGCGACGGGCATCGCCGACGAAATGCGTGAAGAGGATAGGCGCCCAGGTGGCGAAGTCGACAAGTGACCAACGCGGTGATGTCGGCATCTGTGAACTGAGGCCCACAAATAAATTGGTTGGCGGCCATTCGTCGGCGCGAGCACCCCGCTAGGGGATGAGATTCCACTTTCTCGGGTGGGACATTTCCGTCAAAATTATTTAGCGAGTTCAAAGGTCAAAAAATGCTTGAGTGCTCCCTACGGGAATCGAACCCGTGTTTCAGCCTTGAGAGAGACGTTACCACATCCGCCGCCGTCCGTGATTATCAATAACTACCTGTAATATGGCGATTTATCATCCTTGCGCGTCCACCCCTATCCAGCTACATGTATGCCGTACGTTTGCCGTACGGCTAACCTGGAGGGGCGAAATGGCACGGACGCTGCAAGACGCAAAGCTAGACACCCGCGCCGCTCGCTTGCGGCTCAGAAAGCGGCGGGAGCCTTATTGGCGCTCGATCTCGGAAGGGCTGGCGGTGGGCTACCGCAAGGGCGTAAAGGGCGGCACCTGGATCGCACGCCATTACAGCACTGAACATGGCCGCCGATATCACTCGACTGGCACTGCGGACGATATAGCCGACTCCGACGGCGCGCACGTTCTATCCTTCGCCCAGGCCCAGGAAAGCGCTCGTAAATGGTTCGCCCATCTGGCGCAACATGATCGCGGGGAAGTCAGGAGTGGTCCCTATACGATCAATGAATGCCTTCGGGATTATCTCACCTGGCTGCAAGGGCATCGTAAAACCGGGGACGACGCGCGCTATCGGATTGACGCGCTCATATTGCCCAAGCTCGGCGAAACGCAATGCGGCCGGCTAACTACCGCTGAAATCCAGAAATGGTTGCACGATTTGGCGGCATCGCCGGGCCGTCTGCGCACGAAGAAAGACGCCAAGATGCCGAAATTTCGGGAATTGAACAAAAGCGATGGCGACGCCATCCGCCGGCGGCGTGCGAGCGCAAATCGAACGCTGACAGTTTTGAAAGCAGCACTCAATCGCGCATGGCGGGAAGGAAAAATCCCCTCGGATGAGGTATGGCGGCGCGTCGAGCCTTTCGAGGAGGCGGACGCCGCGCGCGTTCGCTATCTAACTGTCGCGGAGGCAAAGCGGCTCCTAAATGCTTGCGAGCCTGATTTCCGCCGGTTGGCGCAAGCTGCACTGGTGACGGGCGCACGTTACGGTGAATTAATTGCGCTTCGGGCGTCGGACTTCAGCCCGGATAGCGGGACGATCCACGTCCGAACGAGCAAGAGCGGCAAGGGGCGCCATATCGTTCTGAACGACGAGGGTGCGGCACTCTTCAAGTCACTCACAGCAGGAAAGGCGGGGGATGCCATTTTGCTGTCGAAGGCTGACGGCACCCCTTGGAAAGCCGCCCATCAGGCTCGCCGTATGAAGGAAGCCTGCAAGCGGGCAAAGATTGCGCCATCTGTGTCATTCCATGTGCTGAGGCACACATGGGCTTCACTGGCGGTCATGGCAGGCGGACCACTCATGGTGGTGGCCCGCAACTTAGGCCACAGCGACACGCGCATGGTGGAAAGGCACTACGGGCATTTGGCGCCAAGCTACGTCGCAGATGCGATCCGCGCAGCGGCACCCAAATTCGGCATCAAGCCCGACCGCAAAGTGGTTTCACTCGACGCAAAATCGTAAAATTTGCAAACGGCGGATGGGATTGCGACCGACACGGCTGGCCGTACTATCCTAATTTGAATTTATCGGCGGCGCCGGTCGCGTACAAAGACCCAGCCAGTGCCTTGGCATATGGAGCAGCTTCCGCTGTTCCCCGCTCTTCCAAGGCCGTCGCATGCGCCGCATTTCTCCCAGTCATCACTGTTCATCGCGCTTCCATAGACTCCCTTGCAGCGTTTGCCGCCGGGTTGTCGGTCGCAATTTTCGTTAATCCGCGCCGCGTCATACGTTATGTCGCCGCACTTAGTACATACACCGACGGGGGGAAGGGTAGTCGCCATGAAGCCCTCGTTACTTACTCGTTCAGTCCATTAATTTCTCTAACGACCATACCCGATCTGTCACGTTCGCCGCCATCTGGATTCACGCGCAGTGTCTTGTGCAGCCGGACCAGATTGTAGTGCGCGAAAACTTCTTACTGAAAGTGTTGGTTATCCGTCGGGTTCGGCTTAATCCTAAAGCAAAGGCGCACAGAGAACCGCCAAGGAATGGGAAAGGCGCAATAGTAAGATTGGCTGAAGGCCTGATGTTGCACTATCTTGAGTTGATTGAACGGCTAAAGCGAAAAGCGCAGGAAAATTCTTTAATGATTAGAGATGTTTGGGAGATGGGTTATGGCGAAGCAGCTCGCTCTGATCGAAGATGAGGGGCATGATCGCGGTATAAGAGCTGGGAGCCGAGTAAGCTATGCAGCGCGGCTAATCCGGCAGGGGCGACACCGGTTTTATACACTGACGATGCCAAGCGACGTTTTGGCAGAGACCTGCGTTGTGGATACGCGAGAAGAAAATCCAGATGAGGGGTTTCAACGCTTGCTGGATGTGAAGCGAGCGCAGGAAATCGCTGATTATATTGATCATGGGTTTGGTACGATCCCATGCTCAATAGTCCTTTCAGCTCAGGCAGACGCGAATTTAGATTACAACAGTAGAACTCAGGTACTCAGCTTCAAAAAGGGGCCACGCGCTTTTCTAATCTTGGACGGCCAACATCGAGTCTTTGGATTTAAGAGGGCTAAAACCCGCCTGAGAGTGCCGGTAGTTATATATAACGGCTTGCGCAAGGCGGAGGAGGCAAGGCTATTTATTGACATCAACACCAAACAGCGGCCAGTTCCGAATGAACTTCTTCTCGACATAAAGAGGATGGCAGAGACAGAAACCGACGTCGAAGCTCTTTTGAGAGACGTTTTTGACCTGTTTGCGAAGAATAGAACGAGCCCACTCTTGGGCTTAATGAGTTCGGCGGCGCGCAGTCGCGGAAAAATTTCACGAGTCACTTTCAACACAGCTCTCCGTCCTATTTGGAATGCATTCGCTGGCAATCCTGCGGAGTTTGTGTATCAAGCCCTGAGTGCATATTTGCGGGTTTGGTTGCCTGCCCTTCGTCGAAGCGATGCTGAAAGAAATATTACTAACCCGACGTTATTTCGTGCGATCATGTTGCTCTTCCCTGCGGCCGCTGAGCGCGTGTCTGACCGACACGGCGAGGAATATACGGCAGAACATTTTTCCGAAATACTTGATTCTTTCTTTTCTCGGATCAAAAAATCTGACCTGAGACACCCTGGCGGCAGCCCAGTTGCATTACACGACACGTTCAAAAAAGCGATGGAGTCCGGGTTCTCAATCGGCCGGGGGCGATAAGCAAATGTCGCTCCTGGCTGATGCACTTCAACCGCAAATGGTTCAAGGCATACTTGGGATAGCTGGACGCCTACAAGTTATGTCTGTTCCCGATGCAATCATTTCGCCGCGCGCCGCGTACGATCTCGATTTTGACAATGGAAATCGATCAATATTATTCGATTTCCGGGATGCCGCGTTAATAGTGACGGCTACCGCTTCAGATTGCTGTCGCTTTTCAGGTTCGGCTTTTCAAACCGTGTCATCAATTGCCTTAGAAGAAGTTTTCGATAAGCAGACACTTCCTTGGGAAATAATAAAGCTCTACTATTCTGCATTCTATGCAGGTCAAACTCTAATTCGGCTGTTGGGCGAAGGTTGCTCGTTTTTCGACGCCCGCCACATCTCGCGCATTGATGCGCTCGCGCAGGCGATGGGAAAAACGCCAACGTTTAAGCCGGAAGCGGGCTTATATCGCTGCACGCTGGACCCTACCGTGACCAAGCTGAGTTGTATTCGGATTGCAGGCGGCACTCATGAATCATTTTGGAATGTATTCGGCGAAAGACTAAGCGCGGCAACTGCGGGAGTACTGCAAGGCCCTTTGGTACCAAGTGATGCTCAGGCCGTGTTTGCACAATTGGAGGCTTTTGATCGGCTGATAGGGCGACACGGTTCTTATCGCTGGTTGAGTACCTTACGGAACGACCTCCAATATCGCCATTATTATGATGTCTGGTTTCCTTCGAGCATTGGGAAGCGGGATCGTGGGACATTAAGACGGCTTGCGTCTCAGTGGAGAGCAGATCCCATGTCGCTAGATCTGGACGCCGTACGCTTCGGCGTTTTGGGAGAATTTATCGTTGCCTGTGCATTTATTGTGGCACTGTGCCGAGTAATGCTGACGCGTATCGCGGAACGATCTCCAAGAAATCGCTCATTTCTGCATTATGGGCCGATGGAGTTCATTCCGTAGAGGTCAGAAAATGATTGACGTTGATCCAAATGCGATTTTCGACGTAGCATTCTCCAAGTCGTCAAGAAAAAATGCGGTGGCGGTCATATGGCCAGCCATATCGGTCGGCTTGGGGGCTCTTTCGATTTTAGTTTCGAAGTGGCCCTAAACTCAAATTAGCCACACTACCCGGCTGGCACCGCAACTGGCCTTCCGCCAGCATCGCCATGCGGAACCGCCAGCATCGCCATGCGGAACCGCCAGCAGAGGCGCGGATGTCGAAAGAAGACAACATTTATGACCTTGTCGAGCGCGCAGCGGCGCGCCGCAAAGTCCCGCGTTTAGAGCTGTGGCAAAAGACTGCGAAGGCGGTTGCTAATAGAGAGCTTCCAGCCTTGAATCTTTCGGAGAAGATATCACCAGCAATGACGTTCGGAGGTTGGTTCAGTGGCTTTCGTGATGCCGTTGATCCATTCAATGATCCAAATGACTTCGCGCGCATTCTCAAACACATCATTGTGCGCACAACTGATTTCGAACAATGGCTCCGCAAGGCGAACAAATCGCGCAGGGGGCCAGAGTACGAAACTACCGGATATCATGCCTCAGACCGCAAAGCATTACGCCGCATGTCGCGACTTATAAAGGAAGGTAAGGCGAGAAGCGCATACGGGGCAGCATTAAAACTTGCCGACGAGCTAGCTGGTGATGGAACGCCCCAAAGCAAGGCAAAGAGGGTAGCAACCCTCTATCGGAAGGAGGTGGGGTAGAGCTGAAACTTTCTGAAACCATTGGCAATGACAGGGGAGAACGCGTGTACATAATTCTGGACGGCAATTTCACCTGGAGCCGTCAATGCAAACTGCAAATGTACCAACGACTACGGAAAGCAAAGTCGCATTCACAATCAAAGAGGCAGCGCGCGCAAGCGGCATAAGTCGGTCGCTTCTTTACGTCGCCATCGGGCGTGGCGCACTACGCGCTCGGAAATTCGGCGCGCGGACAGTGATCCTCAACTCGGACTTGCGACAATTTTTGCGCGGCCTCCCACGGTTCACCAAGAGGGATGCCGCCGCATGAACGAAAACCCCCACCGCATCGTGGCAGATGCGGCAGGGGCGGAAGCGGTAGCTCAATTTGAACAACATCAACATACCACACCGCCCACCTCAATTCAATCACGTGGCACGCTGCTCGATTGGGCGCTAGCATACATCCGCCGCGGCTGGGCGCCTATCCCGATTCCCGAAGGAAAAAAGAAACCGATAATTCGGGGATGGCCAGAATTCCGATTTTCAGAGACCGACGTACCCGCACATTTCAGGGGCCGCGGCAACATCGGCATCATTCTCGGCAGGAAGAGCGGCGGTCTCACCGATGTTGATCTTGACTGTCGCGAAGCTATAGAGCTTGCCGGCAAGGCTTTGCCAGCGACGCGCGCCATCTTCGGGCGAGCCAGCAAACCCGGTTCGCACCGGCTCTACCGCGTTGAAGGCCGGGCACCGACAATGCAATTTTCAGATCCGATCACGGGGGCAGTTTTGCTTGAAATTCGTGGCGACGGCGGTTTGCAAACGGTCTTCCCGCCGTCGATCCATCCGAGCGGTGAGGCGATCGAATGGGCGGAGGATGGCGATCCGATTTCGATTGAAGCTGCGGCACTCATCAAGTCCGCGCAGTTCCTTGCCGGTTTCTGTCTCATTAAGCGGTACTGTCCTTCGGTAACCGGGGCCGCGGGCCTGCCTGCGGCTCTCGATGCGATCGATCCCATCCATCTGTGTGTGGTGGATCAAGTGCGAAAGTGGTTGGATTTGCCGGGAGTAAGGTCCGAGCGTTCGTCAGAGCTTGGCAAAATCCTACAAGAGCCCGATTATGTACGGTCGCGGCCCTCTCGCGGCCTAGCGGAGCGCAGCCGGCGAAATTTGGGCGGACCGGAATGGACCGTCGCGGAGGAAAGACGGTGCGGTCCGCGCTTAAGACCATTTCGGCCGACAACTACGAGATTTGGTACAAAATCGGAATGATCTTGCAGTCGCTTCGATGGATCAGGAGCGACGGCTCAGATATTGGCTTTGCAATTTGGGACGAGTGGTCGCAGCGGTCGCCGAAGTATCAAGGCGTAGCGACGCTACAAGCCAAGTGGCAAAGTTTCGGGAAGGCGGGACGCGGTGGGCTGGGGCTCGGGACCTTGTTTCAATGGGCGCGAGAGCTGGGCTGGAGCGACACCAATAATCAATCCAGTGGCGGCACTAATGGCGCGCCGAACGGCGACACCACCCAATCGGCAGACCAATCGGATTCGGCAGGGGGTGATCGGACACAGCGAGATTCGACCGAAGAAAATAAATTCGGCAACAAGCCGCCGCCGTCGCACCTCGAAATTATCAGCATGGATGAAGTCGAGGGGCAGAACATCGATTTTCTTTGGTCGAACCGGCTCGCACTTGGCAAGCACTCAGCCCTGGCCGGTGTCGGCGGCAAGGGCAAGTCTCAGGTTCTCTATAGCACGGCGGCGATCATAACGACTGGTGCTCTTTGGCCGTGTGGCGAAGGTCTCGCCCCGCAGGGAAGCGTCGTGCTGCTGAGTGCCGAAGATGACATAGCCGACATGATGCAGCCGCGTCTTATCGCGGCCGGTGCCGATCTCAAGCGAGTGAAGGCGATCAAGGCTGTGGTCGAGGACAGTGGCAAGAAAAAGCGGTTCAATCTTCTCGCCGATCTCGACGCGCTGTATCGTGCCTGCGCGAATTGGGCGATGTAGTCATGGTCGGGATTGATCCACTCGGTTCTTATCTCGGCGGTGAACTTGATACCCACCGCGACGCCGCACTGCGCAGCGCGCTCGACCCGATTTCGGAAATGGCAAGCGCCGCCCGCTGTTCGGTCTTCAGCATTATGCACTTCAACAAAGCGACATCGATGAAGACCGCCATGGACCGCGTCATGGGCGGCGCCGGGTTCGTCAATGCACCGCGTTGCGCGCTCGGCTTGCTGGTCGATCCCGACGATGAGAACAAGCGGGTTTTGCTTGGTTTGAAGACGAACATCGGCCCCATGCCGCAAGGTCTACGGATGCACTTGGAAATGGCCGATGCCGGCACCGACAAGCGCACCGGCGACCTGATCCGGGCGACGCACGTCGTATGGGACGGGCAGACCGACCTCACCGCTGACGCCGTTGTGGCGATGATGGGTGAGCGGGAGACGCCGAAGCTGGACGAAGCAATCGCCTTCCTGCGAAGCGAATTGAAGGACGGCCCGCGCCCAGTCGAGGGGGTTAAGTCGCACGCGACCGCGCTTGGCATATCGGCAGCGACCTTGAAGCGGGCGCGGGAGAACATCGGCGTCATCGCTCGGCAGATCAAAGGCTCAGCGCACGGCGGTTGGGAGTATCTGCTCCCAATAGGGAGTACCTGATCAATGGCGCAAGCGGTAGTAATCTCGATGATGACCGGGGATCAGTGGCTCATCAAAAAGGCCTTCATGAACCATGAGCCAGTGGTCCCCCTGTCAGTAGCTCATGATCCCTCAGTGGCTCATCAGAAAGTACTGATTTTAGGTCACTAGCTCATGGTTCATGAAGTAGAGACCCATGGGCTAGTGACCCCCTTCTAAGAACCTAGAACGGTCCCAACAGCCACCCCTCTCGATCCCGGAACTGGGAAGCAACCTTTGGAGTAAGCATGGAAAAAACCCTGGTCTACCGCGTGGCGGCGGCGCTATTCCCGGAGCATCCTCTCAAGTGCCTTGCCGGGTTTGCGGGCGTCGCCCATTCGACCGTGAAGACCTGGGCCTACGGCAGCAAGCATTGGGCTTACGGCAACCGTCGGCCGCCGATTAGGGTTTTCAACGATGTGTACGCGGCTTTGCAGGCGGCGCTGCCGACGCATAAAAACCAGGCCTTGGTATTGGATCTGACCGAACTGCTTAGGGGCTACATATGGCAACGGGAGCGCGAGCCGATAAAGCCTCGGGCCGGGTTTAATAAAATACGCGAGCGGGATGGACCCGGCAGCATTCCGCGCGATGGCCGCAATCGGCGCGGACGACCACGGCGGCCCGTTTTTACAGATTAAATGCTAATCCTGTTTTGGAGGACGCGATATTGGATGAGAGGAACGCCAGAGAGAGGCCGCCGCCCACAGCCACGCGATGAACCCGCAGAC
>CAVSWY010000006.1:0-108626 GCA_963731805.1 uncultured Alphaproteobacteria bacterium | reverse complement strand
TGGTGCCCGTGGAGGGAATCGAACCCACACTCCTTGCGGAACACGATTTTGAGTCGTGCGCGTCTACCAGTTCCGCCACACGGGCATCCGGCGCACTCTATATATTCCGCTCGCGCCGCCGTCCATCGCCGGGCTTACCCTGACACCGCTCGTCCCCGCGAAAGCGGGACGAGACGAATGCTTGATTCCCGCTTGCGCGGGAATGAGCGGCGATATCGTGCTGGCCTTGCTTCCGCCCTCAGGATCGGCAAATTGCGCTCCGGATTGGGCGTGGCGGAGAGGCCGGCGGACAATGGCGAAGCAAAGCTGGATCGATCGGGGCCGTACCGAGCCTGCCGCAGCGGCGGCGCTGGCGATCTTCGTCATCGCCGCGGCGACACTCGCCGGCGCCTGGTACTTCCAGCTCGTGGTCGGGCTGCCGCCCTGTCCGCTCTGCCTCGAAGAGCGCATCCCCTATCACATCATCATCCCGCTTGCGCTGCTGCTCGCCATTGCCGCGCTGGTGCGGGCGCCGGCAAAGCTGCTCATGGTCGGCTTCGCCGTCATCGCGGTTGCGGCCTTATGCAACGCCGTGCTCGGCGGCTATCACGCCGGCGTCGAGTGGCATTGGTGGGCCGGCCCGACCGATTGTACCGGCCCACTGACCGACCTGCGCGCCGGCGGTTCGCTGCTCAATTCCCTGCAATCGATCCATGTCGTGCGCTGCGACGAAGCGGCGTGGCGCCTGTTCGGCATTTCGCTCGCCGGCTACAACGCGCTGATTTCGTTGGCGCTGGCGGCGATCGCGGGCTACAGCTTGCTCGCACGCAAATCTGGCTAGCCGCAAAACATCGGCGAATCCCCCCTATTCGACCACCCACGCCTCGACTAAGCTTGGTCGTCGCGCTGACACGGTAACGCGCTACGAGGTTGCCGTGCAATGCATGGAGGACAATCATGGGATTGTTTGACTCTCTCAAGGGCGCACTGGAATCGGAAGCCTTGCCGGTCGTGATCAATACCGTGCTGGCGCAGACGCAATACCACGACTTGCCCGGCCTGGTGACCGCCCTAGACAAAGGCGGCCTTGGCCCACAGGTGCAGTCTTGGCTCGGCAACGGCGCCAACATCCCGATCACCGAAGATCAGTTGAAGACCGTTCTCGGCAATGCCCAGGTCCAGGAATTCGCCCGGCACCTCGGCCTGCCGGTCGACCAGACTCTGTCGACTCTGGCAAAATATCTGCCGGAGATCATCGACAAGGCATCGCCAAACGGGGTCCTGAAACCCGCCGCCTGATATGATCGACGCCGCCGCGCAAGCCCGCGAGGGGGAGGATAAGCATCTCCGCTTTATTTTGTCTCAGCATGGAAGGAAATGCCGCCATGAAGACGTCCTTATTGATTGCATTCGGTATCACGCTTGCTGCCTTGGCCACCGCGGCGGCGCCGCGTCCGGCTCATGCCCTTACGATGGCGGAGTGCAGCGCCAAATATAAAGCCGCCAAATCGGCCGGCACGCTCAACGGCATGAAATGGAACGACTTCCGCAAAGCGCAATGCGGCGCAGAGGCCAGTGCAGCGCCGGCCGCAGCGCCAGCTGCCGCTGCTCCGGCTCCGGCCCCCACCCCGGCGGCTCCCGCCGCGAGCGCCCCCGCAGCCGGCCAGAAGCCGGTGTCCGCGGGACGGCAGGCGATGATCACGCGCGAGCGCGCCTGCGGTGCCGAATGGAAAGAAGCCAAGGCCGCCGGCAAAATCCCGGCCGGTCAGAAATGGCCGCAATATTGGAGCGAGTGCAACAAGCGCAAAAAAGCCCAAGGAATGTAATGGCGTTATTGCAAAACCCGGCACGATGCGGGAACTTTCCGCTCGTCCGGGCAACCAGTCGATGGAGCTCATCATGAAAACGATTGCAGTCCTTGCCGCATCCTTTTGCCTCGTCAGCGCCGCAATGGCGCAAAATGCCCCCGCGCCTGCTCCCGCCGCTCCGGCTCCAGCAGCCACGGCAGCGCCAGCCGATGCCGCCGGCGCCACCTGCCAATCCCAAGTGGCCGCCAAGAAGCTTAAGGGGGCCGCGCTCAAGAGCTCGGCGACGAAGTGCTGCAAGGACGCCGCCACGGCGGCGAAGCTCAAGGGCGCGGCAGCCACGAGCTTCACCAAGAAGTGCGTCGCCGACGCCACCAAGGCCTGAGCTTCGGCGCGTCTGCAGCTTTGTAACCCCGAACGATCGGTGCGGCCCGCGGGCTTGACCCCGCGGGTGGCGCGACGCTAAATCCGCGCCTGGCGTGATCCGGTGAAGTCGTGATCGGGTTTCCGATAACATCATGCTTCACCTTGGTTTTCGGGCGGTTAGCTCAGCGGAAGAGCACTTCCTTGACATGGAAGGGGTCAGAGGTTCGATCCCTCTACCGCCCACCATTTCCGTCATTTCGGGCGCGCAAAGGGCGAGCCCAAACTAACGGCGCTTAATACACCGCCCGGCCGCCGGAAATATCGAATACGGCGCCGGTCGAGAACGAACACTCTTCGGACGCGAGCCACGCCACCATAGCCGCGATCTCGTCGACGGTGACGAAGCGGTTCATCGGGATTTTTGAGAGCATATAGTCGATATGCTCCTGCTTCATCTGGCCGAACAGCTCGGTCTTGGCTGCGGCCGGCGTGATGCAGTTCACCAGCACGCCAGTCGTCGCCAGTTCCTTGGCGAGCGACTTGGTCAGTCCGATCAGGCCAGCTTTCGACGCGGAATAGTGCGACGCGTTCGGGTTGCCGTCCTTGCCGGCGATCGAGGCGATATTGACGATGCGGCCATAGCCGGCGGCGATCATATGCGGCACCACGGCGCGGCAGACCAGATACGGGCCGACCAGATTGACCTCAACGACGCGCCGCCACACCTCGGGTGCAAGCTGCCACAGCGGCGCATTGCCGCCGGTGATGCCGGCATTATTGACGAGGATGTCGATCCTGCCGATTTCGCGGCTCAGCCCGCCGACGGCACCGGCGACCGAGTCTTCATCGGTGACGTCGACCACGGCGGCGTGGACCGGTCCGTGTTGCTTGAGCGACGCGACAGCTTTATCCAGCGCGACCGCATCGATGTCCCACAATGCCACCGCCGCCCCGGAGGCAAGACACTTCTGCGCCGTCGCATAACCGATGCCGCGCGCCGCACCAGTCATGATCGCAGTGCGACCTTTCAGATCGATAGCGTTCATGGCGGACGGCCTGGGACGTTAGGCTAGAACTTCACGCGGTCGCCGCCTTTGAGCCCGAGCATCGCCCGCGCCTCGGTGGGTGTGGCGATCTCGAAGCCGAGATCTTCGACGATGCGGCGGATCTTGGTCACCTGCTCGGCGTTGCTTTTGGCGAGCTTGCCCGGGCCGATATAGAGCGAGTCTTCAAGACCGACACGCACGTTGCCGCCGATCATGGCGGCGGCGGTGCAGAAATTCATCTGATGGCGGCCGCCGGCCAGCACCGACCACAGATAGTCCTTGCCGAATAGCTTATCCGCCGTGCGCTTCATGAAGAACAGATTGTCGAGATCGGGGCCGATGCCGCCGAGGATGCCGAAAATGAGCTGCAGAAAGATCGGCGGCTTGAACATGCCGCGGTCGACGAGATGCGCCAGATTATAGAGGTGCCCGGTGTCGTAACATTCGTGCTCGAACTTCACACCATGGCCTTCGCCGAGCGTCTTATAGACCTTCTCGATGTCGCGGAAGGTGTTGGGAAAGATGTAGCTGTCGGAATTGAGCAGATAGCTCTCCTCCCAGTCGTATTTCCAGTTTTTGTAGCGCTTGGCCATCGGATAGAGCGCGAAATTCATCGAGCCCATATTCATCGAGCACATTTCCGGCGACAGCGTATTGGCCGCCGAAATGCGCTGGTCGACCGTCATGGTCACCGCACCGCCGGTGGTGATGTTCACAACCGCGTCGGTCGCCTGCTTGATGCGCGGCAGGAACTGCATGAACACCGAAGCCTCGGACGATGGCCGGCCGTCCTTGGGGTCGCGCGCATGCAGATGCAGGATGGCGGCGCCGGCCTTGGCGGCATCGATCGCTTGGGTGGCGATCTGATCGGGCGTGATCGGCAGCGCGTCCGACATGGTCGGCGTGTGGATTGAGCCGGTGATCGCGCAGCTGATGATGATCTTGTTCGCCATTGGTTCGTCTCTCCCTCGGCCTTGCAATGGTTGTTCGGCGGTACAGTCATTCGCCGGGCGGACTTCGTCAAGGACGTGACGGCGCTAGCTCTTGCCGGCCTTGGCTTGCTGGATCGCGGTCCAGATCGCGTAGGGCGTGACCGGCATGACCAGGTCGCGCACCCCGAATTCGCGCAAGGCATCGAGCACGGCGGAGACCACCGCCGCAGGGGCCGCCGTGGTGCCGCCCTCGCCGCCGGCCTTGATGCCGAGGGGATTGGTCGGCGACAGCACCTCCGCGATCGCGGTGTCGAATGACGGCAGCGTGTCGGCATGCGGCATGGCGTAATCCATCAGCGAGCCGGTCAGCGGCTGGCCGGAAGCGGCATCGAGATAGACTTGCTCAGACATCGCCTGGCCGACGCCCTGCGCGATGGCGCCGTGGGTCTGACCGTGCACGATCAGCGGATTGATGCAGCGGCCGACGTCGTCGATCGAAGCATAGCGGATAATCGTCATGGCGCCGGTGTCGGGATCGATCTCGACTTCGCAGATCGCGGTGCCGTTAGGAAACACCGGCTCGTGCATTTCGTTGTCGGTGACGACTGATATCCCGTCCTTGAGCGCCGCCGGCAATCCGTGCTGCGCCGCCTCGTTCGCCAGCTCGAGAAAATCGAAGGTGCGATTGGTACCGCGCGCACCGAACCGGCCGTCGTCATAGGTGACGTTCTCCACCGCTGTATCGAGCACCGCGGCGGCTACTTGCTTGGCTTTTTCCACGAGATCGACCGCGGCCTTGGCGAACACCGTGGCGGCGTGGCGCATGGAGCGGCCGGAATGGGTGCCGCCGCCCGCCCGCACCACATCGGTGTCGCCCATGATGATTCGCACGCTTTCGGCGGGCACATGAAGAAGATCGGAGACGACCTGCGAAAAGCTGGTCTCATGCCCCTGCCCGGCCGGTTGCGTGCCGATAATCACATCGACCCGAGCTGGACCTGAAGAATCTTGCGGCTGCACGGTAATGCGCGCCTGCTCGCGCGGCGCGCCGATCGAGGATTCGACATAATTGGCAAGCCCGACGCCAAGGAGCTTGCCGCGTTTTTTCGCGGCGCGGCGGCGTGCGGCAAAGCCCTTCCAGTCGGCGACCTCCATCGCCCAATCCATGTTCTCTTCATAGCGGCCGGAATCGTAGAGCATGCCGACTGCGTTGCGGTACGGCATCGCGTCCGGCCGAATTAAGTTCTTGCGTCGCAGCTTGACCCGATCGATGCCAAGCTCTTCGGCCGCGGCGTCGACCAGCCGCTCGATAGCATAGGTCACTTCCGGCCGGCCGGAGCTGCGATAGGCGTTGGTCGGCATGGTGTTGGTGTAGACGGCGACCGCGCGCAACGATGCGGTGGGAATCGCGTAGGAGCCGGGAATGAGGCCGGCGCCCTTGCTCAGCGGCGACAACGACACGCAGCGGGCGCCGACATTGCTGATATTGGTCGCGCGCATGGCGAGAAAGCGGCCGCCGGCGTCGAGCGCCAGCGCGACCTCGGTGACGAGATCGCGGCCCTGATAATCGCTCAAGAACGCTTCCGAGCGCGTGGCAGTATATTTCACCGGGCGGCCGAGCTTCTGTGACGCCCACAGCACCAGTCCGAATTCGACGAAGACGCGGTTGCGCGTGCCGAAATTGCCGCCGATGTCGTATGCGAGCACGTGCAAGCGCTCCGGCGTAATGCCAAGCACCGCGGCGAGTTCATTCTTCTGCCGCACCGCACCGCCGGACCCCGCATAGAGCGTGTAGCGCCCGGTCGCGGCATCATAAGCGGCGAGCGCGGCGCGCGGCTCCATCGGCACGCCGGTGACGCGGCCGACATGAAATTTTCGCTTCACGACATGCGCCGCGCGCGCGAAAGCTCGATCGGTTGCCGCGGCATCGCCAAACGCCGTATCAACCAGCACATTGTCGGGCACCTCGTCCCAGACTGCCGGCGCGTCGGATCGCATAGCGTCCTCGGAATGCAGAACGAAGGGCAGTTCCTCGTAAGTCACCTCGATCGCCTCGGCAGCGTCGAGCGCCTGCGCCTTGGTCTCCGCCACAACCATGGCGACGGCCTCGCCGACATGCCTGGCTTTGTCGGCCGGCAACAACAGATGCGGACCGATGAACACCGCGCCGCCACCCGGCGCGGTGAGCTTCATGTCGAACTTGGTCTTCGGTAACGGATCGTGCGGAATGGACTTTAGATTGTCCGTGGCGCAATCGGCGCCGGTGAATACGCCAAGCACGCCCGGCATCGCCTTGGCCGGCGCCGTATCGATCGTGACGATGCGCGCGTGCGGATAAGGCGACCGCACCATCGCCGCATAGGCCTGGCCGTCGAGACTGAAATCATCGGTGAAGCGGCCGTGGCCGGTAATAAGCCGCGCATCCTCCTTGCGCGGCATCGGCTTGCCGATGAAGCGGTAGCCGGTTTGGTCCGGCCTTGTCTTGTCGTCCATCGGTCCTCGCCGCAGCTATTGAACGGGCCGGCAACTTACTGCGGCCCACGCGCCTTCCCAAGTCCCCCGTGATGCGGACGGCGCGACGCCTCGGCAATGGCTGTCGAACCACATTTCGCAGTGCCGTCCGCCAGTGGAACTTCCTTTGCCACGCCGGGAGAGAGCGGGAAAGTTTCTTCATTACCGTCTCGTGACAGCGGAAGCGTTCGCCTCTCGCCCCGCCGCCTTCTGCAAAATGTTGTGAACGAACGCGATGCATCGTCGGCCGTTTCTCGAACACAGTGAAGAAAATGGAGATGAACCATGACTTCGAGAAAACTCGGCGCCGCTCTAGCTCTGCTGTTGAGCGCGACGTCGGTCGCATTCGCGCAGGCCACGACTAGAGATCCGGAGGACGCAGCGCCTCCGCCGAACGCAAGCATCCACCACGCGGGCGTGCACACGCGGCGGCTTTATATGTACGCGCCCAGCGGGCTCGAACAGAATCAAAGCCCGGCGCCTGAGGCTCCCACTGGCGAGACGTCACGCGAGGCAGCCCTCCACACCTGCAGCGTCAAGGCCTCGAAATGGAGTTTCAGCGCTTGGGAAACCACGCAGTTGGCGGTGTACCGGGAGTGCATGGCTGCGCATGATCAGGTGGAGTAGATGCCGCACCGCCGTCGGCCACTTCACGCAGCGGGGTTACCCGGGCATGGAACGAGCGCGAACAGGCTCGTTCGCGGGCTTCGCGCCTTCGACCGCTGAATGAGGACCGCCGCGAGCAAACGCAGGGGATCACTGCTCGGTAAGTTTGAACTCGATGCGGCGATTGCGGCGGTATGCGTCCTCGGTGGTGCCGGTGTCGATCGGGTCGTATTGGCCGAAGGCGGCGGCGACCAGCCGGTCCGGCTTGACACCCTTGTCGATCAGATATTGCACCACTGCGATCGCGCGCGCCGCCGAGAGATCCCAGTTCGACTTGAACTGGCCGCCGCTGATCGGCCGCACGTCGGTGTGACCGTCGACCCGCAACACCCAGGCAACGTCGGGTGGAATTTGGCTCTCCAGCTCGACGATCGCGCCCGCCACTTTGTCGAGCTCGGCGCGGCCTTCCGGCTTGAGATCCGCCCTGCTGGTATCGAAGAAGACTTCCGATTGCAGCACGAAGCGGTCGCCGACAATACGCATGTCGGGCCGGTTGCCGAGGATCGCGCGCAGCTTGCCGAAGAAATCCGATCGGTAGCTGGAAAGCTCCTGGACGTCTTTTGCCAGCGTGACGTTCAACCGCTGTCCAAGATCTGTGATTTGCTGCTGCGATTGCGCATCCTTTTTCTCGGACGCGTCCAGCGCGGTGTTGAGCGCGGCGAGTTGTTGGCGGAGCGCCGCAAGTTGCGCGTTGAGCGTCTCGACTTGGTCCAGCGCCTTCGCCGAAACGTCTTTTTCGCTTTGCACCTGGCCGGACAGCGCGTTGGCCTTGTTCTGCGCCGCAGTCGAATCGGCGGCGGCGCCCTGATACAGCGCCTCATATTTGTCGCGATCGCTCTGCGCGCCGGTGAGCGCTCCGGACAGCTCTTTGACTTTGTCTTGCGCCGCCGCAGCGTCCGCGGCGGCGCCGCGGTAGAGAGCCTGGAATTTGTCGCGGTCGCTCTGCGCACCGGTAAGCGACGCCCGCAGACCGGCAAGTTGGCTCTCCAGATCGGCCTTGTCGGACTTCGCCATCGACAATTGTTCGGCAAGTCCGGCGATCTGCGAATTAAGGCGCTGCAGCGCCGCGCTTTGGCCTTGCACTTCCTGCTGCAGGTAAAACTGAACCACGACGAAAACGCTGAGCAGAAAAATGATACTCAGAATCAGCGTCGACAATGCGTCGACGAAGCCGGGCCAATAATTCATGCCGCTTTCGCCGCGGCGGGTCCGTGCCAGCGCCATGCACCCTACTCTCTGCCTTTCGCCGCGCCCTGCCTGCACGGGAGGATAGACGGCCGCTCGTCGTTTGCGGCTTTACTCGGCCGAGCGGCCGGCGCCGGCAAAACCTCGTTCATGAATTGACGTCCTCGCGCGCGATCATCTCCAACAGCCGCTTGATCTCGCCGTGCTGCTCGGCCTGCTGCTCGGCTTGGCCTTCGACCCAATCGCGGATGGTCTGCTGCTCGGCGCGCATCTGGTTGACCAGGCCCTGGATGGCCTCGGCGAGGTTGGCCAGCACCGCGGTGGCGGCCTTGTTGCCGCCGGCTTCATTGACCGCGGTGCGCAAGCGTTCGATCGCATTGCGCATTTCGCCGGCACCGGCCATAGCCGGCTCGCCGGCATGGTCGTACACCGTAGTGGAGAGCCAGTCTTCCAGCTCGGTGTAGAAGCGATTCTGCGCCTGGCTCGACTGCAGATCGAGAAATCCAAGCACCAGCGAGCCGGCAAGCCCGAACAGTGACGACGAGAACGAGATACCCATGCCGCTGAGCGGGGCGGCGAGACCCTCGCGCAAGGCGTTGAACATCGACGCGGCGTCGCCGGTCGCCTTGAGCCCCTGGATGACGCCGCCGACCGAGCCCACCGTCTGGATCAGGCCCCAGAACGTGCCGAGGAGCCCGAGGAACACCAGCAAACCCGTCATGTAGCGCGAGATGTCGCGCGCTTCGTCGAGGCGGGTGGCGATCGAATTCGAGGATACCGCGCAGCATTTGCGCGGAAATCGCCATGCGGCCCATGCGGCTGCCGAGGATCGCCGCCATCGGCGCCAGCAGCACCGGCGGCCGCTTGACGGCAAGGCCAGGATCGGCACGGCGGAACTGGTTTACCCAGCCGATTTCGGGATAGAGCCGCAGCACCTGCCGGAACGCCAGGACGGCACCGACAGTGAGCACCAGGATGATCAGAGCGTTGAGCGCCGGATTGGCCATGAACGCGATCTCGATCTGCTTGTGCAGCAGAAACACGATCACGCCGAACAGCGCGACGAACAGCAGCATCCGGAACAGGAAGATGCGCGGGGAAGACAGCTTGAGCGGGTCGAGTTCTATTGCCATCAGCTCAAAGGAAACACGATGCCCACGGTCTGGCGCACACTATGCCACAGACCCGTGACAAAGAAAAAGCGGGCGTGACGGAGACAGAATCTAAAATTGGGTCTTTGCTGTGTCCGATCGTCTTGGCATCGTCAATAATAGCCCACGGTGGCGCCACCATCGACAGCGATGGCGGTGCCCTGGATATGGCGCGCCTTCTCGGAGCAGAGGAACAAAGTGAGCGCGGCAACGTCTTCGGCGGTGCCCAGCCGGCGCAGGCCGTCTTTGGCGGTCGCCTCCTGCTTGAGCTGTTCGACCGATTTTCCCGATGCCTTCGAGCGCTGCTCGATCAGTTGGTAGAAGCGCTCGGTCTCGGTCGCGCCGGGATGGATGACGTTGACATTGACGCCGTCACGCTTGCCAAGCTGGGACAGCGCCTTGGAGAAGTTGCCCATCGCCGCGTTCACCGACGCGCCGATCGAGAAATCGGAGCCGGGCGAGCGCGCAGCGCCGCCGCCGATATTGACGACGAAACCTTGCGCCGCCTTGAGAAGCGGCCAGAGCAGCCGGCACATCCGCACGCAGCCGAACAATTTCAACGCATAACCGTCGAGCCAGGCATCGTCCGGCAGATCGATGAAATTGCCGGCGCGGGTCGCGCCCGCCGAGCACACCAGGATGTCGCAGCGGTTGAATTTTGCCTTCACCGCGGCGAACACCTGCTGGCAGCCTTCGAGCTGGCGCAGGTCCGCCGTAACGGCAAGTGGTGCCGGCCCGCCGGCCGCCGCGATGGTCTCGCATGCGGCCGCGAGGTTCGCCGCCGAGGAGGACACGATAACGGTCCGCGCGTCGGCGCGCGCGAATTCGACCGCGATCTCGCGGCCGATGCCGCGACTGCCGCCGGTGATGACCGCGACCTTATCGGCGAATTCGTGTGACATTGTTCATCCTGTTGTTCTTGGCAGATCTGCCTTGGCCGGGCACGCAGCAATAGAGGCGCAACTTACTGCGCTGTGCCGCGGTTCCCAATAGCCTCGCAAGGGAGCTTGCGACGGCGCTTATCCGGCACAGCGGAGGATTTCAATCCTCGCGCCCGTCAATCGCTCTCGACAAACAAATGGCTGAGCTTCAACGGCGCCGGCTCGGCTCGCTCAGTGCGCTTGAGCCATTCGATCGTCTTGCCCAGCGCGTTGACATCCGCGATCTGCGCGAGACGCTGTGGCAGTCGGATCTCGGCGAGTTTTGCCGCAAAGGGAATTTGACCGACCGCCCCGCCGGATTTGATGTTCGCGGTGAAGATCGCGCGCACGCCAAGGACGACCGCGCGAAGGACATGAAAAAGAATTGCCAAGACACGAGAGACGAACTTGCGTCCATGAGAGACGAGCTTCGCGGCGACGCGCGTGGCCGTCTCGGCGATATGCCGCCTTACCGCTTGCGCGTCGCCGGTGGCGATCCACAAATCGATGGGAACAAAGAGGATGCCGATCAGCACCAATTCCAGGCCGAAGGAGAACGCGGCCGCGTGGTCGACCGGCCAGCGCCAAATCTCGCCTAGATAGTTGGCGCTTTTGAAGATCTTTTGCACCGGGATGAATTTGACGCAATCCACCCGGATTGCCTGCTCCTGATCGGCGGGAAATCCACCGAGCCCCAACAGAACGAGCAGGTAATGATCGAAATCGCCATGGCCGCCGGCCGGCTCGATGCCGCGGCCGCCATAGGCCCCGAAGCTTTTGCGCGTGGCTTCGCCGACCGTCACGCTCTGATCGGCGATGTCGGCCAATCGCCGTTCCCACTCGTGGGCTTTGACCTCGAGCCTGAAGAGGTCGGCATACCATTCGGCATAGCGCACATGCAGCATGGCGCCGCGTTCCATCTGCGCGGAGTTTTGGCCGCCGCCGTCTTGCTCGCCGTTGACCAGGCGGTAGAGGCCGCCATTCCGGTCCGCGGCCGGCTCAAGGCTTTGGTCACTCGATCGCGTGCGCCAGGCGCGAACCGCTTCGGGGGCCAGAGCGTAATGATTGTTGAGCGCTATCTTCGACTGCAGGACCGCGTTGACGAAGAACGGGCGCACGCAGCTTGACGACACTTGCCATATTTCGGCGGTTTCGGCGGCGGGCGCGGTCGGCGTGTCGGCCCTCACCCACGCATAGCCGGCTTCGGCAGCCCGCAAATTCTGGGCCCAATCGAACAGCGACGCGCTCAGAATCGCGCAACCCAGCACGGCGAGAAAAATGCGGATACGTAAGACCGTAATGCGCAACATTGTACTCAAGCGGTGGCTAACCGCAGATCACGCGGCGTTGGTTTGCAATGGCTCTAAAGCGTTGTGTGAATCGGCGAGCGCAGGGGAATTATGGCAAAGCGCCATCCGAACGCGCACAATCATCGTACACCCCCCGCACGCCACCGACCGGCCTAGCGTCCGGCCTATTTGAGCCGGAATTAAGACAACATGCTCGGCGCGATTCGCGTCCTTCAGGCGCTGCCACAATTGGGCAGCCGCTCCGCCCTGGCTAGCCACAGCGCATCGATGGCCGAGCTGCGGCGCTGATCCTTACTCCGGCTTGATTTTGGCGAAGTTGATGACATCGCCCCACTTCTTGGTTTCCGCGGCTACAAACTTGCCGAAATCGGCGGACGAGCCCGGCAACGGCACGCCGCCAAGCTCGGCGATGCGCGTCTTGAGCGTGGCATCGGCCAATCCGGCATTGATCGCACGGTTGAGCCGCTCGACAATTTCGACAGGCGTGTTTTTCGGCGCGCCGATACCGACCCACTGCCCGGCCTCGAAACCTGGCACGAATTGATCGACTGTCGGGATTTCCGGCAGCAATGCGGAGGGCGCCGTGCTGGTCACTGCCAAGGCGCGCAATCCTCCGGAGCGGATTTGCGGCAGCGTCAGTAAGACAGTGCCCACGGCGCCCTGGATCTGTCCGCTGAGCGCGTCGTTGATCGCCGCCGGACCGCCCCGATACGCAACGAAAACAATGTCGGTGCCAGTCATCATTTTGAGCAGCTCCCCGGCGACGTGTTGCGGCGACCCGAGCGGCGGGGTGCCAATATTGATTTTTCCGGGATGCGCCTTGGCATCTGCCAATAATTCGGGCAAGCTTTTCGCCGGAAAAGCCGCATTCACGGTGATGACCATCGGAAAACTGACGACGCCGGCGATCGGTGCGATGTCGCGGATGAAATCAAATTTGAGATTGGCGAACAGCGTGGCGTTGATCGCATTGCTGGCGGACGCCAGCAGCAACGTATAACCGTCCGGCACAGCCTCCACCGCCGCTTCGGTGGCGAGATTGTCGCTGGCGCCGTTTTTGTTCTCGACGAATACGGTCTGACCCAGCCGCTGCGACAGCCATTGCGCCATCAGCCTCGCGATCACGTCGGGCGCGCTGCCCGGCGTGCCGCCGACGATCAGGCGCACGGGACGCGTCGGATAAGCTTCCGCTCTCGCGATCCGCGGCATAGCGGCAATCGCAGCTCCACCGGCCGCCATGCGGAGAACGTCTCGGCGTGGAAATTTCATGATAATCCCCCGGCTGTTGAGAAGGGTTTGTATCGTGTTTGTATCGTGCGAAGCCGGCTAATCGAGCCGCACCGTCGTCTGACCGGTCGCGGCGGCGCGCTCGATGGCATAGGTCGTTTTCAGATTGAGCATCGCTTCCTCAGGCGTGCAGTGGATGCTCGGCCGGCCGGTGGCGAGAAAATCGAGCCAGGCGCGCGTCTCGTTACCGAGCGGGCCCCAGAAGTCGCCCATCGCCCAATCGCCCGCGGTGTTGCTGCCGAGAAACGCCATCTCCACGGAATGGCCCGGCACGTAAGGGTGCGGGATGCCCTTCTCCGAAAAGATCAAGTGCTCCATGTGGTCATCGTCGATGATCATGGTGCCGTCGGTGCCCAGAAGCTCGACGCGATCCGATTGGCCTTGCGTCGGATAATTCGCCGGCAGTGCGTAGCTGATGCCGAAATTGATCACCGCGCCATCGGCAAAGGTGACGATCGCCCAGGTCACATCTTGGGCGCTATAGCCGGCGTCGCGGAAAATGCCGGACTGGCCGCGCGCCACCACCTCGACCGGCCGGTTGCCCTCGAGGAACCAGCACATCAGGTCGACGTAATAGGTCAGCACGTCGAGCACCGGCGTTGCGTGCGGATCGCGCCTGAGGATGGCGAAGGTCTGCGCCCGCGAATTATAGACGCGCGCCAGCCCGCCGCTCACTGTGCCGAGCCGGCCGAGCCGCATCTGCTCCTTGGCGCGCAGAAAGCATTCCTTGAAGCGCCGGCTGTAGCCGACGCGCAGCGTGCCGGAGGTCGCATGCAGCGTCTTGAAGATCGCCTCGGCGTCATTGAGCGACAGCGCCAAAGGTTTCTCGACCAATACCGGCTTGCCGAGCTCCAGCGCCTTGCACACGGGCGCGGCGTGCTCGCCCTCCGGCGTCGAGACGAACACCGCGTTCACCTGCGGATGCACAATCACTTCATCGTTGTCGGCCGAATAAAAGTCGGCGCCGGCAAGCTCGGCCAGCTTTTGGGCCTGCGCCCGATCCTTGTCGGAGATGGCGAGAAATCGCACCGCCGGATGCTTGGCGGCGAGCCGCGCCCGCAACGTTCCAATGCGGCCCGAGCCGACAACGGCAATGCCGAGTTCCCTGGCCTGCACGCGCTTCCCCCTGGCGTTATGCTACTGTCGCCGATGACGGTAAGCAGGAGACTAGCATGAGTGCACGCGCCCTCGAATTCGTCGAGACCTGGGTTTCGGAGAAGATCGAAGCGACGGATATGTCCGCCGCCGCCAAAACCGGGGCCGCCGTTCAGGCGCAGGCGGCGAACTTGGCCGAGCAATGCGTGAAAGATGCACAAGCTGACGGGATCCCCAAAGCCGAGATCGACCAGGCGTTCGACGATCTTGCGGCCTTCATCGCGGGTCAGATCGACGAGGCCCGCGATCGCGAGGCGGATCGCCCGGGCGAAACCCACCCCGGTAGTCTCATCGAAACCGACGACACGCGGGTAATCGATGAAGAGGAAGACGAAGCGGAGGAGGACGCGAAAGGCGCCTGATCCTTCGGCCGGCGAGATCGGCTATGCCACTTTCCTGGCGCTAAACTCCTGCTGCCAGCGCCGCACCCGCCGCTCGTCGACGTCGATACCAAGGCCGGGACGCTCCGGCACATTGACGTGACCATGCGTCACCGCGAGCGGCTCGATCACGACGTCCTCCGCGAGACCGGAATTTGTTACCGTCAATCCCCAATCGAGCGCCGGCACCGCGGCGGCCACATGCGTGGCCGCCGCCGAGGCGATGCTCGACTCGCCGGTCTTGCAGGAAATATTGATCTTCATGCCGAGGCGGTCGCACAGCCGGCCGGCTTCGAACAGCGCGCGCAGGCCGCCGAACTTGATCGCCTTGAGGCTGCCGCCGCGCGCGGCCTTGCGGTCGTGATGACGTGCGATGTCGTCGCGCGAATGCAGGCCTTCGTCGGCGCCGATCGGCACGCCGCTTGCCGCCGCGACGCGCGCCATGCCGTCGAGATCGTGCGCCTCGACCGGTTGCTCGAAGAAATCCAGCCCGCAATCGCCGAGCATACGCACATATACAAGCGCGTCGTCGACGGCAAAGCCCTGATTGGCGTCGGCGGAGACAAGGCATGGTTCGCCCATGCCCTTGAGCGCCAGGCAAACGGCGCGCGTGCGTTCGGCGTCGGCCGACGCTGAAGCCAATCCCACCTTGATCTTGAAGGCGCGGTACCCCGCGGCAAAACGCTCGCGCGC
This sequence comes from uncultured Alphaproteobacteria bacterium, assembly GCA_963731805.1. Lineage (GTDB taxonomy): Bacteria > Pseudomonadota > Alphaproteobacteria > Rhizobiales > Xanthobacteraceae > BOG-931. The sequence continues at coordinate 93,240 of CAVSWY010000006.1, read as the reverse complement.
TTCGCGGATATCGGCAGCCGTGTCCAAGCTGCCGATGACGGCGAGTACCGCCATGCGGCCGCGCTGCCGACCGCCAAGAAGCGCATAAATCGGCCAGTTGGTGGCGCGGCCGACCAGGTCATGCAGCGCGATCTCGACGGCGGCTTTGGCCCCGCTATTGCCGTAGAGCCGCGCGTCCATCTCCGCGGCCGCGCCGGCGAAATCGTCGGCGGATCGCTTGAGCAGGCCCGGCGTCAAAAGCTCCACGGCCGCCATCATGCCGGCGACGGTTTCGCCGGTCATGGTCGGCGCCGATGCCGCTTCGCCCCAGCCGACCACGCCGTCGTCGGATTCGATGCGGACCAGAACGTTATCCGCCCGCGTCACGGTCTCGCCGGCCATCTGCACCGGCTTCTTCATCGGCAGACTGACCGCGATAGGCTCGATCGCCGTGATCTTCACGCCATGCCTCGCTCACGTTCCAAAAATGCACAGCGCGACCAGCGATGCGCGGACGAACGAAGAATTGTAACGGCAGCGATGGCGAGACGACAAGCCGCCGAACGCCGACGGCGATGCACGCGTCGCGGCGATTCCTCGGTATTTGCATCACGTTTCCGCCGCCTTGTTCGATTGTGTCCTCCCGGTGTCAGCAGGGATCGCCCGCCGCAATCGACCATCGGAGGACCATTGCGTGGGGTCGGCGATAAGCATAATTGAGCTTCCGCCGCAATGCGGGAGCGGCGTTATGACGGACGTCATTGAATACCGGGAGGTCGAACGATGCGAGCAAAACTTGCCATGGTCGTGGCGGCGCTGGTGCCGCTTATCGCCGCAACGCATGCGGTGAGCGCCGATCCGATGGCGCCGTCCGGCACCAGCCCCGTCGCCCCAAGCCCCGCGGGACTGTGGCAAGCGGTCGACAACGACACCAAGCAGCCTACCGGCTGGTTCCTGATTACCGATCACAACGGCGTCTATGACGGCATCATCGCCAGGATGTTTCTCAAGCCCGGCGAAGATCCCAATGTCGTATGCGATCAGTGCAAGGACGATCGCCACGATCAGCGCTGGCTCGGGCTCGAAATCATCCGCGGCATGAAGCAGGAAGACGCCGATAAATATGGCGGCGGCACCATCCTCGATCCGCGCGACGGCAAAATTTATCACGCCACCATGAAAGTCACGCCCGACGGCCAAACACTCGTGGTGCGCGGCTATATCGGCATCGAGCTGTTGGGCGAAAATCAATATTGGGCGCGGCTGCCCGATTCCGCCTACAGCATGCTCGACCCGTCGGTTAATCCCAATCCGGCGGTCAATCCCAATCTGGTGGCGCCGCGGCACCCGCCGCCGCATCGCACACAACTGATGGCGCCGCCGCAAAACGCGCGGCAGTAATAATATTCAGGCTTCGGGCTGCGGGTCGCGCGGCTTGCCCATCAGCACCGGCTGGAACACGGCCGCTGCCGCCATCGTGGTCAACAGCGAGATCACCAGCAATTTGCCCATGCTCGACGTTCCGGGATGACTGGAAAACCACATGCTGCCGAATGCCGTCGCCGTGGTGCAGGCGGAAAACGTCACCGCGCGCGTCAGCACCGACTGCAACAGGTTGGTCTGCCCTTCGCGCCACGCCATGATGTAATAGATCTTGAACGCCACGCCGACGCCGAGCAGCAGCGGCAAGGCGATAATGTTGGCGAAGTTCAGCGGCAGATCAACCAGCACGCAAATTTCGAGCGTGACGACACCCGCCAAGAGCAGCGGCACTAGCGTCAGCAGCACGTCGGTCAATCGGCGCAGCGTGATCCACAGCAGGATGGCGATCGATATCAGTGCGCAGGCGCCGGCCTCGAGAAAGGCGCTGACCACGGCGCGGCGCGCCTCCAGAATCGAAATCGGTCCCTCGGTTGCGGTGGGCGCCACGGCTTGCACGGCGCGTGCGAAATTCTCCAGCACCGTGTTGTTGTTGGAATCGCCCGCCGGCGCAACATCGACGCGCGCTTGGCCATTCGGCGTCGCCCATTGGCTCTTGAGATCCGGCGGCAGATTGTCGAGCGTCACCTCATGCGCCTTGAAGAGATTACGCAGATCGTCGAGCGCGGTGTGCAGCGGCTGCACGAACACGGTCTCGGCGCGCCCGCGCACCGACGGATCGGCCTTGGCGAGCGCCGCCATCGCCGCAGCGAGGCGCCGCGCCGCCACAGCGCCTGAGCCGGTGCCGTTTCCCGCGAGCCGGTTGAGAAAGTCGATGGTGGAGCCCATCATGCTGACGTTTTGCGCGTCGGTCGGCGGCGGCGTCGAGGCCGTCGGGTTGAGCACCGGGTCGAGCGTCTTCGCCGCATCCTGGATCAGCGGCAATTTTTCCTGCTGGTCGCTCGGAATGAAGCTCGACAAAGTGACGACACGCAACACTTGCGGCAGAGCCCGCAGTTTTGCCGCCACCTCATCGGCGACCGTCAAGGACGGTTCCAGCACCTGAATGTCGTTGGCGCCGGCCTCCGGATCGCTCTTGAGCGCGAGATAGGTCGCGACCGCCTCGGTTTTGGGGCTGCGCAGATTGATCGGATTGAAATCGAAGCGCAGCCAGAACAATAACGGCAACCCCGCGGCGACGACGGCGAGCGTGATGATCAGGATCGGCAGGCGGTGCCGCGCCAAAAAGCGATCGACCGGGGCCAACGCCTTGTAGCCGAGCTGCGCCGGTTCGCTCGGCGGCTTGAGCACGCTTAACAAAGCCGGCAGCAGAGTGACGCTGGTGGCGAACGCGATGAGCATGCCGACGCCGGCAATGAGGCCCAATTCGGAAACGCCCTTGTAGACCGTCGGCAGGAACGACAGGAAGCCGGCGGCCGTCGCGAAGGCGGCGAGCGTCAGCGGTGCGCCGGCGCGCCGGCCGGCTTGCAACAACGCTTCGTGCAAGTTGTCGACCTCGTTCCGTTCCGCCCGATAGCGGACGGAAAATTGCAAGCCGAAATCGACGCCGAGGCCGACGAACAGTACGGCGAAATAGACCGAGATCAGATTGAGCGTGCCGACCATCACCAAGCCGAGCGCGGCGGTGACGGACAGTCCGACGGCAAGGCAAACGAAAACCGCGAAAATAATGCGCGCCCAGCGCAGCGCCAACCACAGGATGACGAGCACCACTGCGATGGTCACGGTGGCGTTAAGCCCGGCATTTTCCTTGATGGTGGCGAATTCCTCATCCGCCATCGGCACCGGACCGGTCAGGCGCAGGCGTGCCTGATATTTGGACGCGAAATCGAGGTTCTGGGCGGCTTGGCGGATCGCGTCCGTGGCCTGCTTGCCCGGTTCGAGCTCGGAATAATTGAGCGAAGCGCGAATCTGTAAAAAGCGCAGCAGCTCAGTGGACGTCGAGGCGTGGCCCTGCGCCAGATCATGCCAGGAAAAGCTCGCTGGCTGCCCGGCGTTGACCTTTTCGAGCGTGTTGGCGGCGAGCGTCATCGGCCAGGTCATGTTGTCGAGTGTGATCTGGCCGCCCTGCACGCCGAGCAGACCGAATTGCAGAGCTTGAATGACGCCGCGCAGCGACGGGTCGCCGGCCAGCACCTGGATCAAGCGCTGCGCCTGCGTGAGCGCTTTCAATTGCGGCCCCAGATCCGAGGTCTTCTCGAACAAAAAGCCGTTCTGCGCAAAGAAGCTGCCGCCCTTCAACTGTTCGATCGATTGGAACAAGTGCTTCTGCTGCGACAGCCGCGCTACCAGCGCGCCGGTCGCTTCGTCGACCAGTTCCGACGTCGGCGCATCGATCACCGCAACAATGGTCTCAAACTGCGGGAAGGCCTTTTCCAAGGCGGCCTCGCGCTGCCGCCACGGAATGTTCGCCGAAATAAGCTGGTTGATGTCCGTCGTCATCGCAAAATGCGTCGCGGCGTACCACGACGAGATAATCGCCAGGAGGATGCCCGCGGCGATGACCGGCCATGCATACTGCGCGCAAACATCGATTGCGCGGACGACGAGGGCGGTGATCGTTTTCATGGGCTGGTCAGCCAATAGGGATGGTCAAGGGGATTGGCGGATCGAGGAACCGGTTTGAGGCGTCAAGAGAAAGGCAAAATGGTGACGATGAATCATTGCGAACGGGCCTAGATGCCCTGAATGGCTCGAAAAGTGAAATCCTGGATATTTTCCTATCCCTGCGGCGCTGTTTCGCCGCCCTTGATGAGCCAACATGCCGGAATCTCGCTTTTGGCAGCCAATTCAGCCGCCAACGTGCCGCACCCCGAACCGGTTGCACAAAACCGCGTTGCCTTTGGACGGCCGGGACCAAAGCCCGGTTCAATGGCTAGGGAGAGGCCGGCTGGACAAACGGCCGCATTTCCGCTCAATGAGGCCCGGTTTGAGGGGGTATTCCCCGGCCAGAGGCGGAACCAACTGAAAGCATGGGACTCTGGGCTTGATTGCAGCGCCTTTGCGGCCACCTAACTGAGACAAGAGCTAGAGAACTGGGACAAGTCACCGCGGCGGCCGCATAATTGCGACGCAAGGCCGCAGCGCAGACATTAACGGTAAACCGGCCGATCGACCGGGAGGTCTTGATGAAAGTGATACTCGCTCAACCCCGCGGTTTCTGCGCCGGAGTGGTGCGCGCCATTGAGATTGTCGAGCGGGCGCTGCAGAAATTCGGCCCGCCGGTCTATGTGCGTCACGAAATCGTGCATAACAAGCATGTGGTGGAGAGCCTCAAAGCCAAAGGTGCCCGCTTCGTCGAGGACCTGTCCGAAGTTCCCGCTAATGCCGTCACCATCTTCAGCGCGCATGGCGTCGCCAAAAGCGTCGAGGAAGAGGCCGCGTCGCGCAATCTGCCGGTATTGAACGCCACCTGCCCGCTGGTCACCAAAGTGCACAATCAGGGCAAGCGCTATGTCGGTCAGGGACGCCGGCTCATTCTCATCGGCCATGCCGGCCATCCGGAGGTCGAGGGCACCATGGGCCAGATCGCCGAGCCGGTGACACTGGTGCAGACCGAGAACGACGTCACAGCCCTCGATATTCCGGTCGACACCCCGGTGGCCTATGTGACGCAGACCACGCTGTCGGTCGACGACACCCGCGGCATCATCGCCGCGCTGCACAGACGCTTCACCGACATCGTCGGCCCGGAGACGCGCGACATCTGCTACGCGACGCAGAACCGGCAAACGGCGGTGCGTGAACTCTCGGAGCTGGTCGACGTTATCCTGGTGGTCGGCGCCAAGAACAGTTCCAATTCCAACCGGCTGCGCGAGATCGGCGAAGAAGCCGGCACGCCAAGCTACCTGATCGCCGACGGCAGCGAGCTTGATCCGGCCTGGTTCAACAGCGCCAAGACCGTCGGCATCACCGCCGGCGCTTCGGCCCCGGAGGTTCTGGTTGAGGATGTCATCAGCGCGCTGCGGCGGCTCGGCCCGGTCGATGTCAGCCAGCTTCACGGCCGCCACGAAACCATAGAGTTCCGCCTGCCGCCGGAATTGACGGACGGCGCCACCGCAGGCCGCGTCACCGCCAAAGTCTAGATTGCGCTAAAGTCTGGATTGAACGGTTTTCAGCGGCGGCAGCACAGACGTAAAGAACAAAGAGGATCGTAGCCTTGGGTGTATCTCTGCGACAGAAAGTGAAGGTCGGCGCCTATGTGATGCGTCAGCGTCTGGCCGGGCGTAAGCGCTATCCGCTGGTCCTGATGCTGGAGCCGCTGTTCCGCTGCAACCTCGCCTGCACTGGTTGCGGTAAGATCGATTATCCGGATGCCATCCTCAACAAGCGCTTGTCGGTCCAGGAATGCCTCGACGCCGTCGACGTGTGCGGCGCGCCGATGGTCGCCATTCCGGGCGGCGAGCCGCTCATCCACAAAGAGATCGGCGAGATCGTCAAAGGCATCGTGGCGCGCAAGAAATTCGTCTCGCTGTGCACCAATGCGCTGCTTCTCGAAAAAAAGCTGCAACTGTTCGAGCCGTCGCCCTATCTGTTCTTCTCGGTGCATCTCGACGGCATCAAGGAGCACCACGACAAGTCGGTGTGCATGGACGGCGGCTACGAGAAGGCGGTGTCTGCAATCAAGGCGGCCAAGGCCAAGGGCTTTGCCGTCAACGTCAACTGCACGGTGTTCGACGGCCATCCGGCGGAAGACATTGCCAAGTTCCTGGACTTGACCGCGGAACTCGACGTAGGCGTCTCGATATCGCCGGGCTATGCCTATGAGCGCGCGCCCGATCAGGAGCACTTCCTCAATCGCCGCAAGACCAAGGAGCTGTTCCGCAAGGTCTTTGCGCTCGGCAAGGGCAAGGCCTGGAATCTCACCCATTCCGGCATGTTCCTGGACTTCCTCGCCGGCAATCAGGAATTTCACTGCACACCGTGGGGCATGCCCACCCGCAACATCTTCGGCTGGCAGAAGCCGTGCTATCTGCTCGGCGAAGGCTACGCCAAGACATTCGCCGAGCTGATGGACACCACCGATTGGGACCTTTACGGCACCGGCGCTTACGAAAAATGCGCCAACTGCATGGCGCATTGCGGCTACGAGCCGACAGCCGCACAGGCGATGATGGATCATCCTCTGCAGGCGGCGATGATCGCCTGGAAGGGCATCAAGACCGAAGGCCCGATGGCGCCGGAAATCTCGCTTGAGCATCAGCGCCCCGCGCAATACGTCTTCGACAGCCAGGTGCAGCTCACGCTGTCGCAAATGCGCGCCAACGAGGCGCGCGAGAAGGCGGCGAAAGCGGCCGCCAAGGACGCGGCTCAGACTTCGGCCAGCGCGGCATAAGCGTCATTCCGGGTTGGCCGAAGAGCCGAGCTCGGAATCCATAATCGCAATTCTGGCGGTTTGAATTCGGCCTACGCCAGATTTTCGGGACGGTGCGTATTGATTCCGGGCTCGCCGCTTCGCGACGTCCGGAATGACGTAGTCCTACATCCCCCACGCCACCGCGCGCGCATTGCCGCTTTTGAGATTGCGGTAGCGCGCCAGCGCCCATAAGGGGAAGAATTTCGCATAGCCGTGGTAGCGCAGATAGAACACGCGCGGGAAACCGGTGGCGGTGTAGCGCTCTTCGTTCCAGAAACCGTCGGCGCCCTGATTGTCGGCGAGGTATTTGATGCCGCGCTTAACTGCCGGATGATCGACTTCCCCGGCGGCCATCAGGCCGAGGAGCGCCCAGGCCGTCTGCGAGGCGGTCGACGGCGCCTTTTCGTAACCCTTGTAGTCGAGCTTGTAGCTTGAGCCGTCCTCGCCCCAGCCGCCGTCCTCGTTTTGGATCGTGGCAAGCCAAGCGGCCGCCTTGCTCATTTCCGGCGCGTCGCGCAGCAGCCCCGCGGCGTTGAGCGCGCAGAGCACCGACCAGGTGCCGTAGATGTAATTCATGCCCCAGCGGCCATACCAGGAGCCGTCGGCAAGCTGCGTACGGCGCAGATAATCCACGGCGCGCGTCACCACCGAACTTTGCGTGTCGCCCAATTGCGCCAGCATCGACAGGCAGCGGGCGGTGACGTCTTCGGTCGGCGGATCGAGCAGGGCGCCATGGTCGGCGAAGGGAATGTTGTTGAGATAATAATATTCGTTATCAGCGTCGAACGCGCCCCAGGCGCCGTTCTCGCTCTGCATGCCGACGATCCATTCGCGCGCACGCGCGATCGCGGCGCGGTAATCCGCCGCCTCCGTCCCCGGAGGCGGCGTCATACCCTGCAGGCGGTCCATCGCCATCGCCACCACCGCGGTGTCGTCGACGTCGGGATAATGCGGATTGGCATATTGGAACGCCCAGCCGCCGGGGCGCAGCGCGGGACGCTGCGCGATCCAGTCGCCGCGCAGGTCGAGCACCTGCATCGGCACGAGCCAATCGAGGCCGCGCTTGACCTGCGCGGCCAGACGCTCACCGCCCGCCTCCAACAGCGCGTGGCAGGCAAGCCCGGTATCCCAGATCGGCGACACGCAAGGCTGGCAATAGGCCTCGTCGTCGTGCACGACGAGGAGCTTCTCGATCGATTGGCGCGCGATGGCGCGCTGCGGATGGTTCTCCGCATAGCCGAGCGCGGCATACATCATCACGCTGTTGGCCATCGCCGGAAAAATCGCGCCGAGGCCGTCTTCGCCGTTGAGCCGCTCGCCGACCCAGGCCACCGCACGGTCGATGGCGCGCGCCCGGGTGCGTTTGGGAAATATCGGCCCCGCCGGGCGCAGCACATTGTCGACGCCACGGAAGAACCAGAACCACGACGCCTTCTGCTGCGGCGCCTTCGGCGTCGGCCCGAGCGATTGCGGCGGCTCGAGAAACAATTCGCTGATCGAGACGCCTTTGGCGTTCACGGCGCGCGGCTTCTTCGCCATCAGCACCAGAAGCGGCACGATCACGGTGCGGCTCCAATAGGAGATCTTGTCGAGATGGAACGGAAACCATTTCGGCAACAGCATGATCTCGACCGGCATTTCCGGCACCGCGCGCCACGGCACAATGCCATAGAGCGCGAGCAGGCAGCGCGTGAACACGTTGGCGCGCTCGGCGCCGCCGCGCAGACGGATCGCCTCGCGCGCGCGGTGCATATGCGGCGCCTGCGGCGCGTCGCCGATCATCTTGAGCGCGAAATAGGCTTTCACCGTCGCGCTCATATCGAACTCGCCGTCGCGGAACAACGGCCAGCCGCCGTGCGGCGCTTGAATGCGGCGCAGATAGACGGCGATTTTTTGCTCCAGCGCGGCATCGACCGGCTCGCCGAGATAATGGCGCAGCAGTACATATTCGGCCGGAATGGTGGCGTCGGCCTCCAGCTCGAACAGGAAATGGCCGTCGGCGCGTTGCATCGCCAGCAGCGCCTGGGTCGCCGCCTCGATGGGGCGGTCGAGTTCCGTCGCGCTCATTTGGATCGTGTCGCTCATTGGAGTTTAACTTGGCGGCTGGCGATGAGTTCGGCGGCACGGTTGCCAGAGCGGATCGCGCCTTCGATGGTGGCGGGCAAGCCGGTATCGGTCCAATCGCCCGCAAGCACCAGGTTGCGCCACGTAGTCGCCGCGTCCGGCCGCTTTAAATCCTGCGCCGGCGTCGCGGCGAAAGTGGCGCGGCGCTCGCGCACGATCTGCCAAGGGGGCAGGTCCGGCGGCAGCCCGGTCACGCTTGCGACTTCGGCCCAGATCGTCTTGGCGAGTTCCTCCCGTGGCGTATCGACCAGGCGGTCGCCGGCGCTGATGGTGACCGACATCCGGCCCGGGAAAGCAAAAATCCATTCCACCGTGCCGTTGATAACGCCGAGGATCGGCGGCTGATCCGCCGGCGGATCGATACGGAAATGCGCATTGACGATGGCGCGGAACTCGGTCGGCACCTCAAGGCCGCGAATTAAGGAAGCGGCGGCATAAGGCGGCACCGCGAGGATGACGGCGTCGGACTCCGCCAATGCAACAGTCTCGCCGCCAAAATCGAGCGCATCGACCCGCTGCGTACCGAATCGGAGCGCGCGAAGCTGGTGCTCGAGCCGCACTTGCGCGCCGCGCCGTTGCAGCATGGCGAGCGCCGGCTCGATCAGCGTCGCGCTCAAGCCGTCGCGCGCCACCAGCGGCCGGCAGGCGCGGCCACCGGCGGCAAGCGTCTCGCGGATCACCGCGGCGGCGAGCTTCGCCGAGCCGTGCGGCGGATCGATATTCAGCGCGGCCAGGAGAAGCGGCTCGACAAGGCGCCAATACAGGGGTCCTTTGATCGGGACAATCTCGCCGACCGTCTTGCCGGCCGGTGGCCACAGCAACCGCGCCAGCGCCAGATAATCGAGCGCATGCGTGCCTGGCACGCGCCGTGCGGCATCGAAAATCCACCACGGCACGCGGCCGTCGTTCATTCGCAGCGTCCAGCGCTGCGCACTCGCCAGATCGAAAAACTGAAACTCGGCCGACGGCGGGCCGATCAGGCGGTCCGCGGCGCCAACCTCGCGCAAAAAATCGAGCGCGGCGCGATTGCCGGACAGCAACAGATGATTGCCGTTGTCGATGGTCATGCCGACCGAGGCGTCGTGATAGGAGCGGCAGCGCCCGCCGGCAAACGCGGTCGCCTCGTGCACGATCACGTCGTCGCCGCGCGCGGAAAGCTTGAGCGCAGCCGAGAGGCCGGCAAGCCCGGCGCCAATGATGTGGACCATGCGGCTCATCGCGAAAATAGCATCAGAACAAATTGCGCAACACGATCAAAAGAAGCTTGGCGCGCGGCAAATGCAGCGGCTTCCGCGGCGGCGCAAAGCCACGCGCGATCAATTGGTCGAGAATGAGGCGATAGGCCTCGGCCATGATGCGCGGCGCCCGCGCCGCACGCCGCGGGCATTGTGCCATGATGGCGCTGGCTTGCGCGAACTCGGCTTTCGCCAGCGCGACGAGCGTCTTGCAGGCTTCGCCGAGCATCGGATTGGCCAGCACCGTCGCCGGATCGGTGCTGATGATGCCGGCGTCGCGCAACGCTTCGCGCGGCAGATAGAGCCGTCCCAGCGACGCATCCTCGTCGAGGTCGCGCAAAATATTGGTCAGCTGCAGCGCACGGCCGAGATGATGGGCGAGCGCCAGGCCAGCGTCTCGCTCCAAGCCGAATACCCGCACCGAAAGCCGTCCGACCGCACAGGCGACGCGGTCGCAGTAAAGATCGAGCGTCGCGCTGTCCGGCGCGCGGATATCGGACACCACGTCCATCTCCATGCCGGCGATGACAGCGAGAAAATCGCCGTGCGCGAGATCGAAATTGCGGATGGCTTCCGCGAGCCCCAGCAAATGCGGCGCCGCCAAGCCGCCGTAGAGCGCGGCGAGATCGCTGCGCCAGCGTTCGAGCGCGGCGCTTCTTTCGTCGGGCGGCCCGGGATCGTCTGCGATGTCATCGACGGCGCGGCAGAACGAGTAGATCTCGAACATGGCGTTGCGCTGGGCGCGCGGCAGGATGCGCATCCCGTTATAGAACGAGCTGCGCGAGGCGCGTTCGGCCGCCGGGGTGGGCTGGTTCACCTAAGCACCCCGCGGCTTATGCGCAGCGGCCGAAAACCGACGGCCGCAACGCTGCACACCGCCGCGCAGCACGCCGAAGAGCGTGACGCCGGCAACCGCTGGCACGGATAGATGCACCCGTTCGCGCAACGGATCGCGGACCTTGAGCAAACGGGTCAGGCGATGCGCCAAAGCGTTGATCACGGCGACTTCCAGGCCGAGCCGCGTGTCGGCGATTGCCGTGGCGAAACCGTCGCTTTCGCTCAATAGACGTTCGGTGCGCTCGGCGAGGCGATGCAGGCAGTCGAGCAGCGCCGGCGAGGCGCGCGCGGCGCCGATCTCTTCGACGTTCGCCACGCTCGCGGCGAGCGCGTCCTGCGGAATATAGACACGGTTGAGATTGCGATAATCGTCTTTGCAGTCCTGCAGGTGATTGATGATTTGCAGCGCGGCGCACAACGCATCATTGGCCGGCCAAACCGAACGGCTCTCACCGTGGACGTCGCAGACGAAGCGTCCGACCGGCATGGCGGAGAGCGCGCAATATGAGATCAGGTCGTCCCAGTCGCGATAGCGCAGCTTGGTGACGTCGAGCTTGAACGCGGCGATCAGGTCCTGTGCGTGCTTCGGCGACAGCCCCCGCTCGGCAAGCACGGCGCGCAGCCGCACCGCGACCGCATCCTCGGCATTGGCGCCGGTCAATCCGGCTTCGAGCCGGTCGAGCAGCCGCAGCTTCTCATCGGGCGGCAGCGTTGCATGATCGGCAATGTCGTCGGCGGTGCGCACGAAATTATAGAACGCCAGGATTGCACCGCGATGCTGCGGGTGAATGATGAAGGACGCCACCGGGAAATTCTCATCCCGATGGCCCTTGCCCGACCGTAATGTACCTGCGTCGTTCATCGCGCTTCCGAAATATTGGCTTGCGCGCGGCCTTTCCACATGCCGCCGCGCCCGCGCGCATGCTGATAGGCGGAATTGACGGTGAAGGCCATATACATCGCCGCGATCGCCGGCAGCAGCGGCGCCCATAGGATCGACAGTCCGTAGAAGCGCAGCGTGCGGCGGAACGCGAATGCCATCAGCAGCCAGGTGAACAAACCGATGAATTGCGGCACTCCGCCGCCGAACAGCGCAAGCGCGACCGGCGCAAGATAGGTCAGCGCCAGGCCGACAACGGTTCCGGCCAGCAACAGCGGCGAATAATGAAGCTGCGCATAGGCGCTGCGCGACACCATGCGGCGGATATCCGCGATCGCGGGATAGGCGCGGATACTGTGCACGCGATCGGTCAGCGCAATCGAGATCGGGCCGTGACCTTTAAGCACCTTGGCCAGCGCACAGTCGTCGATCAGGGCATTGCGGATCGTGGCGAGGCCGCCGGCCTGTTGCAGCGTATCGCGGCGCACCAGCATGCAGCCGCCAGCCGCCGCTGCGGTCGAGCGCCGCGGATTGTTGGCCCAGGCGAAGGGATAGAGCATCTGGAAGAAGAAAATGAAGGCCGGCACGAACATGCGTTCGGCAAAGCTCTTGCAGCGCAGCTTCGCCATCAGCGAGGTCAGCACCAAGCCGCCCTGCTCGGCCCGCGCAACAAGATTCGCCACCGCATCCTCGGCATAAACGATGTCGGCGTCGGTCAACAGCAAATAGGTCGGCGGCACCGCCCCGGTCGCAGCAAATTCCACGCCCTGCTGCTGCGCCCAGAGCTTGCCGGTCCAGCCGGCCGGCAGCGGCCGACCCGGCAAGACGGTCAACCGCTCGCCGACGCCGATCGAAGTCGCGGCGCCGCGCGCCACCTCGGCGGTGGCGTCGCGACTCTGATCGTCGACCACGATCACGGCGAGCGCGCCGGGATAATTCTGCCGCAACAGCGAGGTGACGGTCTGGCCCACGCATTCGGCTTCGTCGCGCGCAGGAATAACGGTCGTGACCGTAGGCCAAGCGCCTGGCGGCGGCATGGCCCCGTCATCGCGCTCGGCCGCGCGCCAAAAGCCGCCGCGCGCGGCGATGAGATAGAGCCAGATCGCCAGCACCATTGACGCTATAAGGTCGTTCGCCACACATTCTCCTTCGGGGGCGGATAGAGCCGTTTCCGGCGGGGTTTTACCCGCCCGTTATCCCTTAAATGTAGGACCTGATATAGGACCCCGCTTCCCCGGCCCTAGCCGACCCCGCAACCGGGGGAGGTTCGGGAGGAACGCCAAGGGAGAGCCAAGTAGGTAACCCGATGGATGCCAAAAACAGCTCTTTTCTGACGCGCCTCGATGCCGTCGCGGCCGATACCGAAGCGCTTCTTGACCGGCTCCTTGCGGCGGCGCCGGCCGCTGGGGAATTAAGCCGTCCAGCGCGGCTTCTCGAGGCCATGCGCTATGTGTGCCTCGGTGGCGGTAAGCGGTTCCGGCCGTTTCTGGTGGTCGAATCGGCAAGCCTGTTCGCCGTGCCGCGGGCCAACGCCCTGATGGCGGGCGCGGCGCTGGAATGCGTGCATTGCTACTCGCTGGCACATGACGATCTGCCGGCCATGGACAACGACGAATTGCGACGCGGCCAACCCACCGCGCACCGGAAATTCGACGAGGCGACCGCGATCCTCGCCGGCGACGGGCTGCTCACGTTCGCCTTCGACATCCTGTCGCGCCCGGAAACCCATGCCGATCCAGCCGTCCGCATCGAGCTAGTCAGCGCGCTTGCCCGCGCCGCCGGGCTAGGTGGCATGGCCGGCGGCCAGATGCTCGACCTCGCCGCGGAAGGCCGCTTCGGTGCGAAAAAACACGACGCCGGCGATGTACGCCTGCTGCAGGCGATGAAGACCGGCGCGCTCCTTCGTTTCGGCTGCGCGGCCGGCGGCATTCTCGCCGCCGCTGACAAGCCGCAGCGCTCGGCACTGGAGCGTTACGGCTCGGCGGTTGGGGAAGCCTTCCAGATCGCCGACGACCTTCTGGATATCGAAGGCGATCCGGCGCTGGTCGGCAAACAGACCGGCAAGGACGCCGCCGCCGGCAAGGCGACCTTCGTCAGCGTGCTCGGTGTCGACGGCGCCAAAGCGCGGCTTCGCGAATTGGTTGGCGAAGCCGAAGCGGCGTTGGCGCCGTTCGGCGCGGCCGCCGCCGTTCTCATCAAAGGCGCTCATTTTGTCGCCGACCGGCATGCCTGATTGACGTTATGTGCCGGCATGGGCCGATTCGTCGCAGCGTCGTAACAGTTTCGTGGGAATTGAACGTTTTGAGGCGAAATGGCGATGCCGGATCAAGGTTGTGGGCAAAGCGCAACACTTGATCCAGGCGATTGCCGTCCACAACGGCCGACCCCATTTGCTGCAAACTTGTTGTGCGAGAAAAAACACCAACCGCGCCGAACTTTTGGCCGATATTGAAAGACTAAGCTGATAATGAACCCTTTCGTGCGCCGGACGATCTCGACATGCGCCGCTGCCATCGTGCTGGCGGCGACGTTCGCGTTTGTGCCCCAACGCCCTTTCGCAACCGCGCAAGCGCAAAGCGCGCACCAGGTCGGCGCCCGCGTCAAGAAAACGCCTGCCAAACCGCCCGTTGCGGCCCCCGGTCCCGCCGCGCAACAGTCCAAATTTCCGCCGCGCGCGCCGTTCACCGCCGCTGATGATGCGGTCGCCGCCATACCGGGCATCCCGGATGCCCGGTTCTGGGCCAACTCGGTGCCCGACTTCGAAAAAGCGCTGCCGTCCCAGCCCGGACCGTGGCTCATTCTCTCGACCGGCGGCGCCGACGGCGCCTTCGGCGCGGGCCTCCTTAACGGCTTGAGCGCCGCTGGAAACCGGCCTGATTATGCCGTCGTCACCGGTGTGAGCACCGGTGCGCTGATGGCGCCGTTCGCCTTTGCCGGTCCGAAATACGATGCAGCCTTGAAGGACGCCTACACCAAGATCACCTCGGCGGATATTTTCGAGGTCGGCTCGACCGGCGAGAGTTTTGTCGATTCGTGGCCGTTGAAAGATCTCATCGCCAAACAGATCACGCCGCAATTGCTCGCCGACGTTGCCGCCGGCTATCAAGCCGGGCGGCGGCTGTTCGTCGTTACCACCGATCTCGACGCCCAGCGCTCGGTGGTCTGGAACATGGGCGCTATCGCCGCGCACGCGAGCGACAAGACCAGCGGCGACGCCGCGCTCAATCTGTTCCGCACCGTGCTGCTTGCCTCCGGCAGTATTCCCGGCGCCTTTCCACCGGTGCTGATCGACGTCGAGGGTAACGGCAAGCATTTTGCCGAAATGCATGTCGACGGCGGCGTCGGCGGCCAGTTCTTTGTCGCGCCGCCGGCAATGCTGGCGAGCAACAGCACCGACCGGATTCCGGCAAGCCAGCTTTACATCGTGGTCAACAGTGCCTTGCAGCCCGACTTTCAGGTCGTCGATCGCGCGACGCCGATGATTCTCTCCCAAGCAGTCGGCATGGCGGTGCAGGTCGACCTGCGGCTGATGCTCGACCGCACTTTTGTCGCGGCCAAGAATTCGGGCGTCGGTTTCAATGCCGCCACCATTCCCGCGGATTTCAGCGCGCCGAGTCGCGGCCCGTTCGATCCGAATTACATGAAAGCGTTGTTTGACGTCGGCTACGCGCAGGGCAAAAGCGCCGCCGCATTCGCGACCACGCCGCCGCCCTATCCGGGGCCGCCAACGACGGACCCGAAATAGCAAAGTGACGACATTGCACAACCGGGAGCGACCACATGATCAAGTCGGGAGGAGTTGTTTCGGCAATATCAATCGCCTGTGTGCTGGCGGCGATCACGGCAACGCCGTCGGATGCCGCGGGCAAGAAGCATGTCTACGCGCGATCGCACGCCTATGACGGGCTGTGGAGCGTCGCAATCCGCACGCAGGCCGGGCCATGCGATGCGAGCTACCGCTATCCGGCGCGCATCGTCGGCGGCCAGATCCGCCAGGCCGAGAACGATTTCAGCTATCAGATTTCCGGCGTCGTGGTGTCGAGCGGCGCCATTGCGGTGATGGTGAGCAAAGGCGGCCAGAGCGCCACCGGCTACGGCCACTTGCACGGCGCCACCGGCTACGGCCGCTGGAGCGCCGGCGGCAATACCTGTTACGGCACCTGGAGCGCCATGCGCCGCGCCTCGAACTAGGGTCTGTACTCAATAAGGATTCCAGCGCGGCGTGAGTTGTGATTCAAGGTTTCCGAATCGAGGAGGCCTTGATGAGGAAGCAACTCTATTGGCTGGATGATGCGCAGTGGAAGCGGATTAAACCCCTCTTGCCGCAGGGTCGGCGTGGAGCCCATCGTGTCGATGATCGGCGCGTTATCAGCGGGATCATGCACATGCTGCGCTCGGGCGCGCGTTGGCGGGATTGCCCAACGGACTACGGCCCCTACACGACGGTCTACAATCGCTTCAACCGTTGGAGCCGACAGGGCATCTGGGGCGATATTTTCTACGCGCTGACGGGGTCGACCGGCATGGTGGGGACGATGTCGATCGACAGCACACACATCAAGGCGCATCGCTCGGCTGCGGGCGCAAAAGGGGGGCCTTCCAGCACGCGATCGGTCGCTCGCGCGGCGGCCGCACGACCAAAATCCATGCGTTGACTGACGATCAGGGACGGCCACTCTCATTCTTGATCACACCCGGTAACAGCCACGATCTCGCTGGCGCCCAAGAACTCTTGGCCACCGCCCGGTTGCCTCGTCGCCTGCTGGCCGATCGCGCCTACGACGCAAGAAGCCTGCGCGACTGGCTCGCAGAACGCCGGGTCAAAGCTGTCATCCCGCCAAACCCGACCCGCAAGCATCCGCATTCCTACGATCCGAAGGCCTACAAGCTGCGCAATCTCATCGAACGCATGTTCTGCCGACTCAAGGACTTCAGGCGCATCGCAACGCGCTATGACAAACGAGCCGACATTTATCTTTCTGCCATCCACTTGGCAGCCGCCCTCACTTGGTGGATCAATTAAGTCCGGACCCTAGAGGCATGAACCGCAAACAGGCAGGCAACGTCGCCTGTTTGAACCTTCTTGCTGCGCCGCTGACCCAATCTCGATGGCGATCTCGAATTGGGACGCAGGCAATGGACCGCGACGCGGAAATCGAGCAGATCAAACAGGAGCTTGCGCTCCTGCGCTTACGGCATGGTCAATATGTCCTATTGGCGCGGCTCTTAAAGCGCTTTTGCATCGTCATTATGCTGCTCTTGGCGATTGGCGCCTTAGCCTGCGTGATCAGACTCTTCCTGTTCGATACGCTCTACGCGGTTTTCTTCATCGGCGCATCGCTGGTTTTCGTTCCGGGCATCGCCTGGCTGGTCGGCGCCTTAGACCTGCGCTGGATCGACATTGCATCCCCACAACTTCGCGGCATCTATAGCGCCAATTTCTTCTATCCCGATGCCGACGCGCACCGCAAATTCCGCAGTTTTGCCGATTTGACCGAGCAGCAGATTGCCGATCGCGCGCGACGCCTGTCCGAATTGGAAGCGCCCACCGCTATCGGCGACGATCAGGCATAAGACTCCGATCGCCTTGGCCGACGCCCTACTCCGCCTTGTGCGCCGGGTGCTGCACGCAGCAGTTCGGTGGCACCATATTGACCGACGCGGTCGGCACCGTTCCGACGCCCGACGCAGCGATCTCAATCGCCGCGTCGTCGATGTCGACGTTGAGAATGGCGGCGTCGGCTTCATCCTGATGCGGACCGTTGGCTTCGCGGTTCATGGCAAACTCCCTCATCTCAGTCACTTGAGTCTAGTCGTTCTGGCACCTTAGCGAAAGGCGCCCGACGGCGACCGTCCGATCACAGTGCAATCGCGAAAATGCGATTTGCATGAATGCCACGCCTCGCCATTTGTGCCCATGGTCAATTCGATATTCGACAAGGAAACGCAACCCAAAGGAGTTGAAACAATCTTGACGGACCAGCCCAAGCTGGCGTTGGGATATTGGAGAGCGGGTTATGAAAAAGCTTTTCTTTGCTGCGGCACTCCTTATGGCCGCGACGCCGGCAGCGCTGGCGTCGGGACACGGCCGCCATGTGACCTACGACTCCGCCGCCGGTCAGGACTTGGATGCCACCGTCACTTTCGTCAATGCGCCCGGCGGCGACTACATCCAGTGCGACCCGCGCAACCCGTCATCGCCGGTCCGTTGCAAGGCGGACAGCTGGTAGGCCTTTTCCTCAGCGGCCTGGTAGTCCGTTCCTGCTCCGTGCGATGAACGCTGGAATCCAGAAGGCCTATCCGGCGTCTCCGCCCTTGCGGGACGAGCGGAAGCGAAGCCCTCACCCGGTCTTGCGCGCCGGTGCGTTGGCGTTCCACCACGGGCAGACATCGGCGGCGCACAGATAATTACCGTCCATGACATTGAGCGGCGCGCGGCCGCCTGACTCGGCGACCCCGACGCGGATGGTGCGCGCTTCTTCACGCTTTTCCGGCGTCAGCCACATGCGGTCGTGGCCCCACAGGCTCGGGCCCTCGGTGCGCTCATGCGGCGTCCAGTTGGCGGTGTCGATGGAGCGGCCGCCCCAGCCGTATTCGACCAGAAATTTCGACGGCGAATAGGAATAGAACGAGGTCACCTGATCGTTGGCATGGCGGCCGAGCGTGGTGCCGATCATCTCCGGCTGACGCAGAGCGAGATCATAGGCTTGGCCAACGTCGTCGAGATAGCAGACCTCGAACATCATGTGATGGATGCCGTTGTTGCCGGTGTCGATGAAGGCAAGCGAATGGTGGCGCGGATTGAGGTGGAAGAAATAAGCCTTGAACGGCTTGAGCAGATAGTCGGTGGGCTTGAAGTTGAGGATGTCGGTATAGAACGGCAGTACGTCCTCGAGCCGTTCGGCGGTGAGCACCGCATGGCCCATGCCAAGTACGCCGGTGCGGAAACCAGAGATCGATCGGCCGGGTTTGAATGGCTCGGTGGTCACTTCGGCGCCATGGAAGACTTCGAGACGATTACCGATCGGGTCGGCGAACACGATGAGGTCCTTGACGCGGCGCTCGTCCGCCAGCGCCCGCGACCCGCGCGCTACTTTGACGCCAGATTTTTCCAGATGCGCCGCCAGCGCATCGAGTGCGGAAGCATCGGCTACTTCCCAGCCGTAGAACGACGGTCCCTCGTCCTCGTCGGTATGCACGATCACCCGCTGCTTGCGGTCGTCCATGCGCAACGCGAGTGTGCCGCGGCTCTGGTCGACGAGCTGCATGCCGAGAAAGCGCGTGCCGTAAGCCGCCCAATCCTCGAGATTCCTGGTGCGGATGCCGACATAGCCGAGGGCATTGAGATTCATGGCCGTCTCTTGGTAGGGCCGCGGGTGGCGCGTTTTTGAATGCAGAACATATCATGTTCGCCCCGCGGGCGAAACAGCGCCGGCGGCGGCCCAAACACCGTGCCCCGAGAGGTCTTACGTCGCGGTATAAAGCTCCTCGCCGCGAGGATTGAGCACCCGGACCGTGGTCGCGCCTCTGCCCCGCCATGCGTTCCAGAGGTGGTCGGCCTTGGTTTTTGCCCGCCGCGGACTGATCTCGTCGGCTGTCGTGCGATGCAAAACGTCCTGCGGTCCGGACTCATCGGCGCGGACGACCTCGATAGTGAATTTCATGGGAACCGCCCTTGCGTCAGCGACAATGTCGCCGAGCGTACTTAGTTCCTGTTAGCTCTTGTGATTCCGCATTTTTTGCCGGCACCAAAAGTCGGTAACAGTCTTGGAACTTTTTGCCGAGAACCGTCGTTTCCCGTCGGGAGGGGGCCTGTCCCGATCGGTATTGTTCTGCAATAAGTCGGCGGCATGTTCCTCCTGCCCGTGGCAGAGGGCATGATTTTCGCTGTTTTTTCAGCGGATTATCTGGGCGAATCTGGCGCTGGTTCCGGCTTGACCGTCGCGATTACCGGTTCGTCTCCGGACGGTGCTTAACAAAAGATTTCCACGATCGAGGGCATTTGGTCAGGGTTTATACGCGGTCTGGCAACGCAGGTTCTGTAGTGTCGTCCTCTGGAAGTCGGGCGGCCAGGGATGTATTTCGAAAAATCAACATTACGGCGCGGCAATCGTCGCGGGTTGCTGGTCGTTTGCAGTATTGGTCTCGCGTTTGGCCTATGGGTTTTTGGCGTCGCTCTTCTTTGGACGATGCGGCAGAGTGAATTAGCTGAAGCGGTTCAGGCTGGCGACAACATGGTCTCGGCCATGTCGGTCGACATTGCACGCAATCTGGAAATGTTCGATCTGTCGTTGCACGCCGTGCGCGACAATCTCGAACATCCCGGCGTGCAGTCGGTCAGCAAGGATATCCGTCAATTGATCCTTTTTGACCGGGCCGCGACCGCGAAGTACCTGTCCAGCATCAAAGTACTGGATGAAGCCGGTCAACTCGCGATCGATTCGCGAACCGTGAACCCGCCGCGGCGAGACCTCTCGTCGCGGGATTATTTCCTGGCGCATCGCGATAATCCCGATCTTGGCCTTTACATCGGGCAGCCGTTTGTAGGTAACCACGGTGAATGGCTGATCGGGATCAGCCGCCGCTTGTCCCATGTGGACGGATCGTTTGCCGGCGTCGTCGTCGGAACGATGGAATTGGATTACTTCAAGGAACTGTTCGACAAAGTGCAGCAGACGCCGCATAGCGTGCTGGCCTTGTTTCACTCCGATGGAACACTGCTCATGCGGAGTCCCTTCATCCGCGGGGACATCGGCCGCGATATGAGCCAATCCGACTTTTTCGTGCATACGCGAGGGATGAGTGCCGGTCACTACGAAGCCGTCAGCGGCATAGACGGAGTGAACCGCGTCTATACGTATCGAAAGGTGGCAGACTACCCTTTGCTCATAGGGGCCGGCATTTCGACAACGGACGCCTTGGCCGGCTGGTGGCGCGACGCGTTATCCATTGGCGCGATTTTGCTCGTGCTCGGTCTGTCGGTTATCGCCCTCGCCGTTTTTGCCACTCTGGAGCTGCAGCGCCGGGAGCGGGCTGAAGCGAGGCTAAAGGCATTGGCCATGACCGACGCGCTCACCGAAATCCGCAACCGCCGTGGATTTGAAAATGCGATATCGCAGGAGTGGAACGGTGCTTTTGCGTCGCGCGCGGCATTGGCGCTCTTGATGATCGACGTCGACCATTTCAAGGATTTCAATGACCAATTTGGCCACCAAGCGGGCGATCGGGCGCTCTTTACCATCGGACGTGTCGTGGAACGGGCAAGACGCGACGACCGCGACGTGGTCGCCCGCTACGGTGGAGAAGAATTCGCGATGATCCTTCCCGGCGCGTCGATCGATGACGCCTATAAGACGGCCGAATGGATTCGCGGCGCGCTCGGCCACGAGAACGGTGGCCGCGGCCCCACGGTCAGCATCGGTATTGCCTGTCGCGCGCCTGGCCTCCCTGATGCGTACGATAACATCATTGCCGCGGCGGATGCCGCCTTGTACGAGGCAAAGCGTCAGGGAAGAAACCGGACGGTGGCGGAGATCTCATCGATAGTGGAAGTCGCGTCCGAATTGGCGGCCTGATCCTACAACTCGTTCCGCTCGTTATCGGCCCGCGTCGCCCGCCCAATTCAGCGGGAGTATGTCTCGGCGCACATTAGAAATGGTTCTCGGTCCGCATCACGTCAGCTTGATGCCGGCGAATTTGATCACCTTGCCCCATTTGTCGATTTCGCCGGCGATCAGCTTGCCATAATCCGCCGGGCTCATCGGCATCGGTATGCTGCCGAGGTCGACAATGCGCGCGCGCAATGTCGGGTCCGCCAGCCCGGCATTGACCGTCTGGTTGAGCTTGCCGATGATCTCCGCAGGCGTGCCGTTGGTGGCGCCGAAACCCAATCCACCGGTGACTTCGTAACCCGGCACGAACTCGCTCACGGTCGGCGTGTCGGGCAGCGAGGCGACGCGCTGCGGCGTCGTCACGGCGAGCACGCGCAGCTTGCCGGCCTTGATGGCGCCGAGCGAGGCGATGATGGGATCGAACATGACCTGGGCACGGCCTGCTTGCAGATCGGCCTGCGCCTCCATCTCGCCGCGATACGGCACGTGAAAGAGATCGACGCCGGCCATCATCTTGAAATACTCGCCGGCGACATGGGTGAGATTGCCGGTGCCGTTCAAGGCCATGTTGATCTTGCCCGGGTTGGCCTTGGCGTAAGCGATGAATTCGGGAACCGTTTGCGCCGGAAACGACGGCGTCACCACCATGACAAAGGGCGTGGCGCCGAAATAGGCGACCGGCGCAATGTCGCGCTGGATGTTGAACGAGAGATTGTCATGCAGGAGGCCGCTCATCTCGTTCGGGGTCGCGATCACCAGGAGCGTGTAGCCATCGGGCGTGGCGCGGGCGACCGCCTCGGTCGACAGATTGGTGCCGGCGCCGGGCTTGTTCTCGACCACGAATTGCTGGCCGAGCCGGTCCGAAAGCCATTGCCCCATCAACCTGCCTTCGACATCGGGCGAGCTGCCCGCCGTATAGCCGACCAGCATGCGGACCGGACGATTGGGATAATCAAGCGCCGCCGCAAGCCGCGGCGCGAACGGAAGAGCGGCTGCGCCAGCGGCCAACTGCAGCGCGTGACGACGGTGAAATTTCATGACGATGCCCCCTGATATGGATTTTGCGATGTGGATTTGAGCGTTCCCCGAATGCAAAGCATAAGCGCGGACGGATTTTGAAGCGAGCCTATTCCGGATGCGAGCGATTACGCGTCATGCCCGCACTTGTTGCGGGCATCCACGTCTTTAGTTCGTCAAGCAAAGAAAGTCGTGGATGGCCGGGACAAGCCCGGCCATGGCGGGGCCTGTGCATTCGTCATTGTCGGGCATCCGCTTTCGGCAGATAGCCGACATGACAGGAACTATGCCGACCTCGTCCCTGTCGCGAACGACCCCTTTCGGTCATCGGCCATCCGATTTTGCAATGATGCAAAGCACGGCTTTTGGCCGCGTTTGTCGGCCTATGGCGCTTGTTGCCTGAATGCCACTTAGCAGCGGAATGGGCCACATACCCTGTGATCGACGCACCGACATGTACAAACGTTTTCTGGTAGCCATGACCGTGCTTGCGCTCGCAAGTGGGAGCGCGTTTGCGGCGGATATGGCAACCAAGGCAGCACCGCCGCCCGTTGCAGCCCCCGTTTCCTATGATTGGAGCGGATTCTACATCGGCGGCGATGCCGGCTGGCAGGGTTCGCGCATCGGCCTGTCAACTCCATTCACAGCTCCAGGCGCTGTCGCCCTAAGCTACGCGCCAAACGCACGACTCCTTCATAGGCGGCGGCTTTGCCGGCGCGCAGAAGCAGTTTGGTCAATTCGTCCTGGGCATCGAGGACGGTTATCAGGCCGCGACCGGCAGCCAAAGCCTGGGCGCAACTCCTTCGCTCAGCATCTTTTTCCCAGGCGGAACAGGAACTGCGCAGGCCAAGCTGAAAGATGTCTGGAGCATTGGCGCTAGGGCCGGCTTGGCGATGGGTATGTGGATGCCTTACCTGACCGGCGGTTTTGCCAGCGGCGCGTTTGAGTTCGACGCACAGACCGTTCCACCAAGCGCCCCCCTCGCCACTGAAACGGCCACGTCCCGGAACGGCGGCGGCGGCTACATCGGCGTCGGTCTCGACTACGCACTAGCGCGCGCTCGGCCTGCCGCGCGAGACGCAGATGCGGGTGCGCGAAAAGATCCTGCAAGCGACGCCGCACAATATCGGCCGTCCCGAGCGCGAAGCGCGGCTGTGCATGCCGTTCGATTTCTTATGAGGTGAATTTGTGCGCCCGTCATCCTGAGGTGGCCGCGAAGCGGCCCTCGAAGGATGCTGCTTAGGGGTCCGGGCCACCGCCCTTCGAGGCGCGCTACGCGCGCACCTCAGGGTGACGGATCACATGCGAAACTCACTCAAACCCGAAGAACCGGCAGAACTCGCCAAGCTCCGCGCGCGGGGCGCGGAAATTGTTGGCAGGATGCGAATGATCGCCGTAGCCGATGGCCATCGCGCAGAACAGCATCTGTTCCGGCGGCATGCCGACGAACGGGCGGACCACCTCGTGGATGCGCGCCCAGGATTCCTGCGGGCAGGTGTCGAGCCCGTAGCCGCGGGCGAGATACATCAGCGCGTGGATATAGCCGCCGAGATCGGCCCATTGCCCGGGTCCGAACCGGCGCTCGATGGCGATGAACAGCGCGACCGGCGCGTTGAAGAATTCGAGATTGCGCTCGTATTGCTTGAGCCGCGCCGCGGCGTCGCCGCGATCGATGCCGAGCGCGCCGTAAAGCTGCACGCCGTGATAATCGCGGCGCTCTTTATAGGGCTCCCACAGCGTCGCCGGGTAGATCGGATATTCGGCGTCGATGTGGCGCGCGTCGCGCCCGGCGACAAAGGCGGCGACCTGCCGCTTCAAATCGGCGAGCGGCGCGCCGGTGAGCGCATAAACCTGCCAGGGCTGCAGATTGCCGCCGGACGCGGCCCGTGCCGCCCGCACGATCAAGTCGCGCACGATCGCGGCGTCGATCGGCTTGTCGAGAAACCAGCGGCAGGACATGCGGGAATTGACGGCTTCAAATACGTCCATGATCGGGTCCAAGGGTCAGTCCAGCTAACGGGTGCAAGAGGAAAATCGCCCGCCGAGCGTCATATCCCATCGGCGGCAAAAGGCGAATGCCACCGATTTCGCAGCGCAGCGCAACGCTGCACGCCCAGCCGCAAACGCCAGGGCCACAAGGTTGATCGGCATTGGATACGGATGGTACGGTCGCGCCCGAACCGGGATAGTGTGCGTCATGTCGCGATCCATAGTGCCATCCTTGCGAGCCGCATCGGCCGCCTGTGCTCTTCTTTGCGTTATGGCTTCAACGGCCTGGAGCCAAACCGGCAATGCCGGCGACGACGTCAGCAACGGCCATTATCTGGCGGTCCGCGTCTGCTCGATCTGTCATCTCGCGGCGCCCGATCAGGAAGCGAAGCCGCTGCTCAATCCGCCGGGACCATCGTTCCAATCGATCGCGCAGCGCCCGGGGCTCACGGCGGACGCGCTGGAAAAATTCATCACCACCGCGCATCGCGGCTTGGACAATCCGAAAGGCATGCCCAATCCGGATCTGGCGCCTTATCAGGTCAAGCAGGCGGCGGCGTATATCATGAGCCTACGAAAGTAATCGACCGGCAAATGCCGGGACCAGGCGCGGTCAACACGCGCCGGAAAAACTAAGGGGGAGGACGACATGGCGCAAGGAACCTTGGCGCAAGGAAGCTTGGCGGAAGGAACAATCACCGTTGCGGCGCGGCTCGACCGGCTGCCGCCGTCGCGCCATACGCGCCGGCTGGTCACGCTGTTGTCGCTCGGCGGCTGGTTCGAATTCTACGATCTGTTCTTCACCGCCTATATCGCCATCGGCCTGTTCAAGGGCGGCATCTTCAAGCCGACCACGGCCGGGCTGTTCGACCTGCAGGGCTTTGCCAGCTTCGTCGCCGCGCTGTTCCTCGGCCTGTTCATCGGCACGCTCGCCTTCTCCTGGCTGTCCGACCGCTTCGGCCGGCGCTCGATCTTCATCTTTGCGCTGTTATGGTACTCGGTCGGCGCCTTCATCATGGCGTTTCAGAACACGCCGGAGACTATCGACCTGTGGCGGCTCATCGCCTCGATCGGGCTCGGCGTCGAGCTGGTGAATGTCGACACCTATCTGTCGGAACTGGTGCCAAAGACCCAGCGCGGCCCGGCCTTCGCCTACAACCAGTTCATCATGTTCACGTCAGTGCCGATCGTCGCCTTCATTGCCTGGCAATTGGTGCCGCAGACAATCTTCGGGCTCGACGGCTGGCGTTGGGTGGTGATCATCGGGTCGATCGGCGCCTTGGTGATCTGGTGGATCCGCCGCCGCCTGCCGGAATCGCCACGCTGGCTCGACCAGCACGGCCGCACCGCGGAAGCCGAAGCGATCGTCGCCGATCTGGAGAACAAGATCATCGCCGACGGCGTCACGTTGCCGCCGCCGGAGCTTGTCGCCGGCGAGAACGAGCGCAAGACCGGCGCCTGGATGGAAATGTGGAACGAAGCCTATCGCGGCCGCACCGTCATGCTGGTGATCTACAATCTGTTCCAGACCATCGGCTATTACGGTTTCTCCAGCTGGGTGCCGACGCTGTTGATCGCGCAAGGCATCGGGGTGACGAAGTCGCTCACCTATACGTTCATCATCGCGGTGGCGGCGCCGATCGGGCCGCTGGTCGGCATGCAATTCGCCGACCGGTTCGAGCGCAAATGGCAGATCGCTTGGGCCGCGGCCGGCATCGCGGTGTTCGGGCTGTTGTTCGCGCAGCAATCGAGCGCCGTCGGCGTGATCGTGTTCGGGCTTCTGATCACACTGTGCAATAATTGGATGTCGTTCTCGTTCCACGCCTATCAGGCCGAGCTTTATCCGACCCGCATCCGCGCCCAGGCGGTCGGCTTCGTCTATTCGTGGAGCCGGTTCTCCGCCATCTTCTCCGGCTTCGTCATCGCCTTCTTCCTCGGCCATTACGGCACCGTCGGCGTGTTCAGCGTCATCGCCGGCGCCATGGCGGTGGTGTTCGTGGTCATCGGCACCTTCGGCCCGGCGGTTACGAAGCGCCGGCTCGAGGCAATCGCGGCGTGACATATTAGTGTCGGCGGCCGCGGCTAAAATTCGTGGCGTGGCCGTCGACGGTTGGGACGAATTCGCTCCTTATGGCTGGCTGCACCTCGGCGCGGTGTGCGGCTGCCTTGCCATCATCGCCGGCGTCGTGCTCGCCGGCCGGAGCCTGGACGAAGCGCGGCAGACGCAGCTGCGGCGCTTACTCGGCATTTTCGGCATTGCCTATTGGCTCGCCTATAACATCTGGTGGAACCGCAACGGCATCGACGTCGCGACCGGCCTGCCGCTGCAGATTTGCGACGTCAACGGCGTGATCGCGCCGCTGGCGCTGTTGACGCTCCGGCGCTGGCTCCGCGCCACGCTTTATTTCTGGGCTTTCGCGCTCACCACCCAGGCCTTTATCCAGCCGGCGCTGCAGGCCGGTCCGGCAAATCCGATCTTCTGGTGGTTTTGGGCGCAGCACACGATCATTCTTGGCTATGCCGTGTTCGATCTCGCCGTGCTCGGCTTTCGCCCGGACTGGCGCGACTGCGGCCGTGCTTGCGCCGCGGGCGCAGCCTATCTCGCGATCGTGGTGCCCTTGGATTTGTGGCTTGGCGCCGACTACGGCTATCTTGGAGATCTGCCCCCGGAAAACATTCCGCCGTTCGTCGCCGCGCTCGGGCCGTGGCCGGCGCGCGCCCTGATCGTGGTTGCACTCGCCGCGGCAACCTTTGTCGTCGTCGAATTGCCGTGGCGGCTGTCGCGCGGCGGCAGCGCCGCGCGAGCGCCGCGTGCCTCGGCTATTTGAGCGCGCCCATTCGCTGCAATCAGTTCGTCGTGCGGTTAGCTGAATGTTCGGGTTGCGTTCCTGCTGAACGAAACTGCACACACCGTGAGTGTTTGCGATTTGATCTCCGTACGAGTACGTATTACGTGCTTTGTAAGAATTTAATCTTTGCCTGGCTAGGTGATCTCGACTCCAACGCGGCATTCGTCAGTCTCGGAGGGCAGAATGCTTCGATTTATTCTCGCGTGGCTCTTGATAGGTAGCCCGGCATGCGCCGACGAGCTGACGGCGTTGCAAAGGCAGGGGCGGGCGCTCGCCGCGCGGATGTGC
The DNA here is from genome assembly GCA_963731805.1 of uncultured Alphaproteobacteria bacterium. Classification (GTDB taxonomy): domain Bacteria; phylum Pseudomonadota; class Alphaproteobacteria; order Rhizobiales; family Xanthobacteraceae; genus BOG-931. The sequence continues at coordinate 65,635 of CAVSWY010000006.1, read as the reverse complement.
GCGCCTTGCCACGCGGTCGGGCGTGCGGATCAAAGTCCCCACATCGGCGCACCGCCGTTTCGCGATCTCGATCGCCGGCTCGATCTCGACGCTTTCATGACGCAGCTGCGCGAAGGTCTCACCTCCGGTCATCCCGACATGCCTACGTTTCGTTTCACGCGGCAGGATGCGCGAGCCTTCGTCGCTTACTTGCGATCGATTCAAACGCCTTGATCCGCCCTGCGGGCGGCCGGACGGGCGGCCTCGACGAGACCTCGCCGCTAAGAGAGTCGGGCTTGCCTGCGGCGGTCGCGCCGGACGCTGCCGATCAATAGGCGGTCTTGTTGATCTCGCCCGAACCGGTGACGTACCAGCGTTCGCTGATAAACGGCTTGCCGGCGAGCCGGTCGGCGAGCCAGTCCGCAAGCAAGATCGGCGGAAACGGCCCGAGATTGGCGGCAGGCACGTTGCCGACCGAGTGACGGGATTCCTGATAAACCACCATCTGCTTCGGTCCCTTGAGTGCCGCCACCAGCGCGTCCGAATGCTCGAGCGGGCTTAATTCCTCGGCTTCGCCGGCCACGCAGAGATATGGCGCGCGGATCTTGGCGGCGTGACCTTCCCAGGTGATTTTCTTGCGGAATTCGTCAAACTCGTCCTCGCCGGTGATGCCCGACATATACATGAAGCGCTTTTTGAAGGTCGGCGAGGCTTCCTGGAAGATGGTGTGGCATCCCGGCTCGTGGCACACCGACATCACCGCGCAGGCTTTGATGCGCGGTTCGTTGGCGGTCAGCACGGTGCCAAACAGCGAGCCGAAGCTCGTGCCGGCGACGCCGATACGCGTCGAATCGAGTTCCGGCCGCGCCGCGATCCAGTCGACCAAAGCCGGGCCGGCAGCCACCCAATTCTCCATTGTGAAATAAAGCCCGATCATCGGCGCCTCGTATTGTCCCGGCCCGTCGATCGCCAGCACCGCCATGCCGCGGCTGAGATATTTATCGCCGTACAGCGCGACCTGGATTTCCTTGTAGCTGTCCATGCCTGGGATCGCGATCACCACCGGCAGCTTGCCGCTGGAATAGCCCGGCGGCAGATGCAGCCACGCCGGGATCGCCTTGTCCTTGAACGGCACCCACACCGCCTCGACGTGATGATCGGCGAGCGTCGCGTATTTGGCGAAACACTCGCGCTTCTTGTTGTTGTAGGAGATGTTGGTCTCGTCGTTCTCGTCGTAAGGCCATTGCGCGGCACCCCAATGGACCGCGGCCATGAAGAAATTATCCCGCGCGGTAACCTTATGGTCGGCCAGCGCCGCCGCGTTAGCCTTGGCTTCGCGACGTCGCGCCACCGCTGCGAACGCCGGCCCGATATCGGCCATCTTCTTCACCCGCTCGCGGATGCCGGCAAAGTCGGCATTGGCCTCGATACCGCACGGCAAGTGGATATAGAGCGAGCGCGGCTGGTCCCAATCGATGCCGTTGGCGCGGATGATGTTGTCGATCAGCCAGCGCTGCTCGTCAAAGCGGCGCACCTGGGGCGGACCGCGATGGTCGAGAATGGGCGGGAATCCTTGCTGTGGGCGATTCATGGCATGACGCTCCCTCACCTGCGACGGCGCAAGCATGACAATGTGCCCGCCATCTTGTGGCGGGCATTATCGTCGAAACAGGTGGCGGGTTGTCAACGCAGCTTCGCGGTCCAAGCGGCGTCGCCAACGCCTGGCCGGCTTCATCCCGGCAAGCGTGTATGCTTGTTAGACGGGCGCCAGCGTCGTATTGCCAATCTTCTGCATTGCGTCGTCGGCGACCCGGGTCGACAGTTCGGACGCCCGCCGCATGCTCTGCAGCAGCGCCTCGAAGTTATCGCGGACGATCTCGGTCTGTAGCGCAAGGCAGTCTTGCACGGTCCTGCAGCCCATCAGTTCGTCGAACCGGTCGAGATTGTCCTCGAAACGAGACTGCGCGAAACGCATCCACTCTCCGGAAACGTTCTGAAGCCCGCCGGCGATGATGGTGGTGGTCTCGATCATGGCCTGCAGATTGCCCGAGGAACGCTGCAGGGTCTGTCGTGCAGTATCGCTGCTCAGGCCGAACATTTTGGAGAATTGATCCATCGATCGTTCCGCCATCCGGCTTGCCACATCGGTGCCGCTGCGCCAGCTCTCATTCAGGTTCTCGGTATTGCGCCGGACTGCCTCGGCGCCGGTGCGCGCCGCGCGTTCGGTCGCCTCCGACATCGTGCGGGCGGTTTGTGTCGTCTGCTCAGCGGCGCGTCGGGTCGATGCCTGACCCATCTCGCTGGTTTCTCGCTCGGTTTGTCGCGGATTGTTCGCCATAGTTCCCTCCACTGCTACTTAAGGGTGAACGTATGGGATGTGACGCCGTTCCTCGGTGGACTGTTTTTTTGAACGACGGCGCGCCGTCGGGAACTGCTGAGTCCATAGTCAGAATGCTTCTTATGCGCAAAACCCCGTTAGCAACCGCGGCGGTCGGCTGCGCTTTGGTCGGAACCTCCGCCCCGGCGAGACATTACTCCAACGCCGTAAGGTGCAAGAGACCGCATGGGTTTGCCGCCCCTACCGTTGCTGGTGGCGATCAGGTCGTCGTTGGTGGGGCCTCGCTGCGGTTGGCGCCACTGGCACCGCTGATAAGGGCCAGAAAAGCGAACACGCCTCCGGGTTCAACCCGGGGGCTTTGCTTCGCACGCAGAAGTCTCCTTGCACTGGCCCGCGCCTCCGGCCATCTTGATCGCCGCCCGGAGGAGCCGATGGATCAGCAGAGCAATGTCAAAGCCGCGATCGCCTACGATGATTTGCGCGAATGGCTGTCGCTCGCCGAACGGCTCGGCGAAGTTCGCAATATCTCGGGCGCCAGCTGGCAGGAAGATATCGGGCTCGCCGCCGAGGCGGTGCTGCGCGCCGAAAACGGCCCGTGCGTGGTGTTCGACGACATCCCCGGCTGCCCGAAGGGTTTTCGCGTTCTTCTGAACGTGTTCGCCGGCACCCGCCGCAACATGACCCTCGGCTTTCCCGATCACCTGTCCAAATGGGAACTCAGCGATTCCTATCGCGAGGCGTATCTGACGGAACAGAAAATCATTCCGCACGAGATCGTCGAAGACGGTCCGGTGCTGGAGAACGTACTTATCGGCGACGACGTCGATCTCACCAAATTTCCGGCGCCGATCTGGCACGAAAAGGACGGCGGCCGCTATATCGGCACCGGTACTTACAGCATCACCCGCGATCCGGAGGAGAACTGGCTCAACGCCGGCGCCTATCGCGCGCAGCTGCACGACCGTAATTCGGTGGGGCTTCTCATCGCGGCCGGACATCATGGCGACATCCATCGCGCCAAATATTTCAAGCGCGGCGAGCCGATGCCGGTGGCGATGGTGCTCGGCGGCGATCCGCTGAGCTTCTTCTATGGCGGGCTCGAAGCGCCTTACGGCACTTTTGAGCTCGACATCGTCGGTGGCTTGCGCGGCCGCCCGATGAAAATGGTGCGGGGCAAGATCACCGGGTTGCCGTTTCCGGCCGCGGCCGAGATCGTGCTCGAAGGTTTCGTCAGCCCCGACCGGCGCGAAGTCGAGGGCCCGTTCGGCGAGTGGACCGGCCATTACGCGGGCGGCGCCAAGCCGACCACCGTGCTCGACGTCAAGGCGATCTATCACCGTAACGATCCGATTCTGCTCGGCGTGCCGCCGATGGGTGGCGGGCCCGACGAAATGGCGCGCTACCGCGCCGTCCTTCGCTCGGCGACCATCAAACAGAACATGACCAATGCCGGAGTGCCGGGGGTGCAACAGGTGTGGTGCCACGAGATCGGCGGCGCACGGCTGTTCCACGGCGTATCGATCACGCAGCGTTATCCCGGCCATGCGGTACAGGCCGGCCATATCGCGGCGCAATGCGGCGCATCAGCCTATGCATCGAAATATATCGTGGTGGTCGACGATGACGTCGATGTCACCAACCTCGATCACCTGCTCTGGGCGATGCTCACGCGCACCGATCCGGCGCAATCGATCCAATTTATCAACGGCTCGTGGGATTCGCCGGCCGACCCGGCGCTGCCGCCGTGGAAACGCGCCTCGGGCGACATGACCCATTCGGTCGCGGTGATCGATGCCTGCCGCCCGTTCCACTGGCGCGACAAGTTTCCGCCGACCAACACGCCTAGTCCGGAGGTTGCGCGCAAGGCGCGCGAAAAATTCGGCTGGTTGTTGGACGCAAAGAAGTAGGACTCTACAATCTGGTCATTCTCGCGACCGCGGGAATCCTGACGGACATATGCGTGGATACGAATGGGTCCCCGCTTTGGCGGGGACGAGTGTTTGAGGTCGACCCGAATGCCTATGAAACTCGCCGTACCGGACATGATTTCGAACTCGTATTTCCCCGCCGAGGCCGCGGTGGAGCTCGGCTTCTTCGAGGCCGAAGGGCTCGACGTCGAGCTCGAGCTGATTTTCCCGGTCGACAAGGCCTATGCAGCGCTGCGCGACGGCGCGGTCGATTTCGTCGGCGGTTCGGCGCATTCGGCGCTGGCGGCGTTTCCGAATTTTCGCGGCGTGAAGCTCATCTGCGCGCAGGCGCAGGGCATGTACTGGTTTCTGCTGATGCACGCCGATCTGCGCGCGCGGCGCGGCGACATTGCCGTAGTCAAGGGCCGCAGCATCGGCGCCGCACCCTGGGTCGATAAAGGCTTGCGCGGTCTGCTCGTCGCGGCCGGGATCGATCTCGAGCGCGATCAAGTGAAGATCGCGCCGGTTCCAGGCTCGCTCGACGCCGGCGTGAATTTCGGCGTTACCGCGGCGAAAGCGCTGGAGCAACGCAAGATCGATGGCTTCTGGGCGAACGGCATGGGCGCCGAGGTGGCCGTGCGCCGCGGCATCGGCACCGTCGTGCTCGACGTGCGCCGTGGCGATGGGCCGAAACCGTGCTTCAACTACACCGCGGCCACGATCGCCACGACCGATGCACTAATCGCGCGCGCGCCGGACACCGTCGCTGCCGCGGTACGCGCCATCGTCAAAACACAAGTCGCGCTGAAGGCGGACGTGACGCGCGCGGCCGAGGTCGGCAACAAACTGTATCCGCCATCCGAAGCCGCGCTGATCGTCGACCTCATTCGCCGCGACCTGCCCTACTACGATGCCACGCTGTCACGCGAGTTCATCGTCGGCATGTCGGATTTTGCCCGCCGGCAGGACATACTCGACGGCGAGGTTGCTTATGAGCAGATTGTTGCGACGCAGTTCGCGACGTTGTGGAACGCCTAAACTCTAGGACCAAGAGTAATCCCGATGAGCACGACTTCTCGCCGCCATTTCTTAACTCTTGCTACCGGCGCACTTGCCGTGCCCGCCGTCTCGCGCGGGGCCTTCGCCGATGGCTGGCCCAAGGACAAGATCATCCGCGCGGTGGTACCGTTTGCGCCCGGCAGCACCATCGACATCATCGGCCGGGTGGTGCTCGACCCGTTGGGGAAACAACTCGATCAGACCATCGTGGTGGAAAACCGCGGCGGCGCCGGCGGCACCATCGGCTCCGCCGTCGTCGCCAACGCCGACCCGGACGGCTACACGCTGCTGATCAATGCGTCGGCGCATTCGGCCGCGCCCGCCGCTTACCCGAATCTTTCTTACGACCCGTCTAAAGATTTCGCTGGTGTCGCTATTTTCGGCGTCGTGCCAAACGTTTTGCTGGTTGCGCCGTCAAAAGGGATCAAGACGGCCAAAGATCTCGTCGCACAGGACAAGGACGGTCACATGACCTTTGCCTCCGCCGGGGTCGGCAGCGCCACCCACTGGGCGGCCGAGCGCTTCTTGCTGTCGGCCGGCATCAAGGCGACGCACGTTCCGTTCAGCGGCGGACCGGCGGCGCTTACCGAAGTGATGACCGGCCGCGTCGACTTCTGCTTTATCGGCGTTTCATCGGCAATTCCGTTCATCAAGAACGGCCAGCTTCTGGCGCTCGCGGTAAGCATGCCCAAGCGCTCGCCGGCTTTGCCGGACGTGCCGACCACAATCGAGCTTGGCTTTGCCGATTCCGACTACGTCTTCTGGAACGGCATGCTGGTGCCGGCAAAGACGCCGCGGCCGATTGTCGACCGGCTGCACGATGAGGTGCAAAAGGTGCTGGCATTGCCCGATGTCCAAGCAAAGCTGGGCGCCCAGGGCGTCGAACCGCTGCCGCTGAGCCCGCGGGAAATCGACACCATGATTGCCAAGGAAATTGTCCAGAATATCAAGCTGGCGAAGGCTGCCGGATTGAAGTTCAACTAAGAGCAGCGGCGTACTCAAAACCCGCCGGCGGTAAAATTTAGCCGCTGGGTAACGTCGTAGGGCTGTTTGGCGATCGGGTAAGCGTAATCGACCCGCAGCGCCCCGAACGGCGAATCCCAGATCAGACTGGCGCCGACCGAGGAGCGCACCGCGCGCGAATTGGCGATCTGCTGCGACGGAGACAGCGAAGTTGCCATGCTGGAGACACTCGATGCATTCGTCGCCCAGAGGCTGCCGGTATCCGAGAACAAAGCGACTTTCAGCTGTGCGTCCGGCGTCACGAACGGCATCGGCGACTGCAACTCCGCTGTGGTCGTCCAATAGGCATTGCCCCCGAGATTATCCATGGTCGTGCCCGGCGTGATGTCGCGTGGTCCGAAACCATAAGGGGCGAAACCGCGCACCAGCTGCGGGCCGCCGAAGAAGCCATCGAGCAGCGGCAATTGCTGGCCGCCCCACGGCGTGACGTAACCGCCTTGCGTCCTCACCATGCCGACGACATCGCCGGCGATCGGATGATAGAGACGCACGTCTTCGGTGGTCTTGGCGAAATTCGCCGCCCCGCCGAGGCCGGCAAATTCGTTGTTGGTCTGCGCGCGGATGCCGGTCGTCGGGTCTTTCGGATTGTCGAGCGTCGAATAGGTCACGCCGTTGCCGATCGACGACACCCAATAGGAGCCAGCCTGCGCCGCCTGCTGGATCGGCAGCGACGCCGTTCCAAGCGACGGATCGAGACTGAGGCCTTGATTGTAGATCGAGTAATTCCAGCTGACGCCGAGATTGTCATTCAGTGGTGTGGCCACCGAGAATTTCGCGCCGTACATCAGCGTGTTGAAGGCCTGGTTGGTGTTGGCAAAGGTCTGGTTTGCGAACAGGTCGGCGCCAACCCCGATGCGTTGGCCCATGAACCATGGGTCGCTGAAGGCAAGATTGAACCCCCTGGCATATTGGCCGTAGGTGACCGACGCCTTCGCCGTGTCGCCGGTGCCGAAGACATTGGTATCGCTGATCGAAATCTCGGCCAGCATGCCGGCAGTGGTGGAATAACCGCCGGAGATAAAGAAGTTGCCGGTCTGCTGCTCCTGCAGCGCGACGTCGAGCACGATGCGGTCGGGCGCCGAGCCCGGCTGCTCGCTGATTTTCACCGACTTGAAATAGCCCAGCGCCTTGAGGTGACGTTCGCCACGATCGACCAAAGCGGGGTTATAGGGATCGCCTTCGTTAAAATCGAATTCGCGCCGGATCACGTCGTCGCGCGTTCGTATATTGCCATGGATGTCGATGCGCTCGATGTAGAGGCGCCTGCCCTGCTCGACGGTGTAATCCAAGTTGATCAACTGCCCTGGCTGCCGTTCGCTGCCGGCTACGATGGTCGCAAACGGCTGGCCGGATTTGGCCAGCGCCATCGTCATATCCTCGACGGTCTTGTGCACCGCGTCGGCATCATAGATATCGCCGGCCTGTGTAAGCAACGCGCCGCGCACTGCCGCCGGATCGACAGCATTGATAATCGACTCGATCTTGACCTTACCGAGCCGATATAGGGGACCTTCATCGACCTTGAAGGTCAAGACGACGCCTTTCTCGGCTGCGTCGTAGCTCGCTGCCGAGGACACCGTCACGTCCGCATAGCCGTGATCGAGATAGAACCGGCGAACGAGATCGCGATCGGAGTCGATGCGGTCGGCATCATAGATGTCGTTGTCGAGTAGAAAGCTCAGCACATTGGTCGTGCCGGTCTTGACTACCGCTTTGAGCTTCGTCGTGGAAAACGCCGAATTGCCGACGAAACCGATTTGCCGCACCGCGAGCTTGTCGCCTTCCATGATTTCGAAGACCAGATTGACGCGGTCGGCCCTTACGGAGTTTGGAGCGGCGTTGCTGCCGGGTTTTTTGGCGACGATCGTTTCCGGAACGACATGGACATCGTAATAACCATGCTGACGATAGAGCGTGATGATATTGACGACGTCACTTTGCACGAATTCGCGCGAGAGCGGACCGTTCGACTTTGATTGAATCGCCTTCGTCAGATCCGTGTCCTTGAGCTTCTTATTGCCCTCGAAACTGATGACACCGATCGTCGGATTTTCGACGACTTTCACCAGAACGCGATCACCGGCGCGCGAAATCTTCACGTCCTTGACCAGGCCAGTCGCATAAAGCCGCTTGAGGCCGGCATCAAGCGCCGTTGCATCAAACTTGCCGTCAGGCGCAGGCTGAAAATAGGAGCGGATCACATCGGCGCCGATATGCCGATTGCCGGAAACCGTAATGACCGCGGGCGCACCGCGCGAGTCGGCGGCGCGGGCCGCCGAGACTAGCCCGGCGGATGCATTGATCGCCAAGACCCCGGCGAGGATGACGGCAATTCCCCAGCAACGCATGGCGCGCAGCTCCCCGACCTTATCGGTCAGGAAGATCTCAACAAATCGACACGGCGGCGACGTGACCGATTGTGTCGAAATCTGAGGTATTGTTGAGGCATCTGCCACAAAGGTTTACGAGCCGGCGGCTCTGTTCGGCCCTACGGGGGCAACTGGAGCGCCGTGCCATTTACCACCTTGTCCGAAGGCTCGGTGAGCTTTGCGGCTACTGAAGCTGGATATGAGGCGGCCAGTTTGGCTGGTGGCCTTTCCCCTGGTGTCAATTATTCCGGCTTAAGGCCTGCGAGCTTCACGACGTTCGCCCATTTCTTGACCTCTGCGGCGACAAACTTTCCGAACTCGCCGGGTGTCATCGGCATCGGTTCGGCGCCGAGGTCGTCAAGCCGGGCCTTCATGCCCGGATCGGCGATCACGGCGTTGATCTGCTGATTGAGCTTGCTGATGATATCGGGCGCCGTGCCGCTCGGCGCACCGACGCCGTGCCAGACACTTGCCTCATAACCTCTGACAAATTCACCCACTGTTGGAATATTCGGCAGCACGTCTGAGCGCGTTGCCCCGGTCACCGCAAGGGCGCGGAGCTTGCCGGCTTTGATATTGGCGATCGATGTCGCAATCGGAGCAAAGGTGACTTGCACGCGTCCGGCGAGCAAATCGGGCATGTAGCTGCTGGTGTACGGAACATGCACTAGATCGACGCCGGCCACCTGCTTGAACAGTTCCCCCGCCAAATGCGGCGCCGTGCCGACACCGCCCGAGGCAAAATTGATCTTCCCGGGATTGGCTTTGGCATAGGCAAGAAACTCGGGAAGCGTTTGTGCCGGGACCGAGAGGCTGACCACGAGCACGCTCGGCGAGCGCACCACGCCGGCAACCGGAGCTATGTCTTTGGTGATATCGAAATCCAGGTGTTGAAAGAAACTCGCATTGATGGCGTTACCGAGCGTGACGTAGAGCAGCGTGTAGCCGTCGGCCGGGGCGTGGACGACAACGTCGGCGGCGATATTGCTGCCGGCACCAGGCCTGTTGTCGATAACGACATTCTGTCCGAGCCGCTCGGACAGCGGTTGTGAGATCACCCGCGCGACAATGTCTGGCGCCAGACCGGGTGCGAAACCAATCGTCAGATGAATCGGTCGGGCCGGATATTCGAGCGCTCGTGCGAGCCGCGGAAATATGGGCGCAACGGCGACGCCCGTCGCCCACTGCAAAAACTGTCGGCGAGGCGTTTGCATCTTCGATCCCCCCTCTGGACTGTGTTCTAAGCGCCCGGCGACAGATTACGTGATATGCGTCGCCGCCTGCAACGGATCACGCTCTTGCCCACGGTATGGCGCTGGCATCAATTTCGCGGGTGCTGGCCCATCCGGTTTGGCCCGACCACCACCTCGACGTCACAGACGGCGCAGAATATTTTCTCGGCTGAACCGGCGCGGAAGCCTTCCGAGACCCGCGTCAATGTCGTGCCCCAGTCGCCGCCTTGAAAAACCGGATCTTCATTCTGTTCCCAAACCGCCGCCCCTTTCTGCCCGCACTTGGGGCAGACCACATAGGCGATGAATTGCTCGCGCATGGCATCCGTACTCGCTACTTGCCGGCCATCGTCGCAACGATACGGTCGAGTTTAGATCTTAAATATGGCCGGGCGCGAAACAGCGCTCCATCGCATTCGCAAACGATGCACATTTTTGACGGCCCGCCGCCCGTGTTCTGCCAGGAAGGCATTCTAGCCTGGCGCTAACGAAGGGCGACCTGAACGCCCGCGACCGTCAGCGTAAGCGTAGTGTACCCGACGCGTGCTATGGTTGAGCTGGGAAGCAGCCAAGAAATTTCACTGGCGCTGGTCAACGCGGCCCTGCTCGCGTTGTGGCCGGTGCTGCCGGGACTGCTGCTTGGCTACGCCCGGCAAGCCTTGGCGGTGCGCCATACGCGACCGGACTTCTCACTCCGCAAGTCCGAATCGCGCGAATTGGAGCGCGCCGTCCGGCTGTACGAGGGGATTTGCCGCCGCATCAAGACCCTCGAAAATCAAAGCGAGCACCCGCAAGGATTCTGGCACGACTTGCTTCGTCGGCATGCCACGATTGAGCCGGATTCCGATGAACTCGAGGATTTGCAAGCGCACGCCCAGCTCTTGCGGGAGACCATCGTCCGGCTCAAACGCCGCCCGCTGCAGCGGCTGCGATCGTGGGTGCACCTCGTCAGCTCGAAATCCGCTTTGGGGCGCGGCTTGGCCGCCTATGTCGTGGGATTTACGCTGCTGCTCGCCGCCTTTCACGGCCCCGAACAACCGGCATGGGCCGATGAAGTGGCGACCGGCGCCAGGAACGTGCTGGCGTGGTACCCCTTCGACGCCCGGTTTTTCTACGCCAACGCTGTCGCTACAAGTTTTGCCGCCGCGGCGGTGCCCATGTTCTACTTGGCGCGATGGCTCGGGTTGCGACGCGAATACGGCTGTGAGTTCTGCACGTTCAAGGAGCTGGCGCGCGGCGATCCCGGCCAACTTGTCGATCAAATGGACTTCGTCGAGGGCGACGCGAATGCCCGGTCGGGGGTGGATGCGAGGGATGCCGGCGCGGACAGAACTTGGTTTGCCGTCCTCGACCTGTCGCCGGCCGCCAGCATCGAAGACGTCAAGGAGGCCTACAAGCGGCTCGTTAAGCAGAGCCATCCGGATCGTCTGCACGACATGTCTCCGGCCTTGCGGAAGCTTGCAGAGGCGGAGACAAAACAACTCAACGCCGCCTTCAGGCAGGCATTGATCGTCGTATCGCGGCCGAACGCCGTGACGAATTGACGGGCCGATAGAATAAACGCACTACGCCGCCTGGCCGCGCGTCGCGGCGACACCCGAGCGCGCGTCGTGGATGGCCGCAACAGAGCGTTCAACTGCCGACCACAACCGCGCAATCTCGGAACTGGCCAAGGAATCGGGCGCCACCTCGCAGACGCTGGCGCCCGCCGCAAGGGTCAGCACATAACCGGCGCGTTGACTGATCTGGCCCGACCAGACCGGGATGCCAAGGCTGTCGAAGAAGGCCCGCGATTGCCCCACCGCCGGAGCCTCCTTGTCCTCGCGCTTCACCGGCGCGGCATTGAGCACGACCGCATAAGGCTTGTTGCGTTCGCGGGCGGTCGCGACCGTCTCGCGCACGGCGTTGAGATCGAAGAAGCCGGGGCGGGCCGGGATCAGCACGAAGGTTGCGGCGCGGATCGCCTCCAGCGCCACCACCCACATGCTCGCAGCGGTGTCGATAAAAGCCCATTCGTAGCCCTCGACCATCGCAGTGGCGAGCGCGCGGTCGACGCCGCGGGCGGCGCTGCGCAGCGGCGGCTTGCCGTCGGCGCGGAGCGAATGCCAGAGGCTGAGCGAGCCTTGCGGATCGGCGTCGATAACGACGCTGCGGTGGCCGGCCTGTTGGGAAAAGGCGGCGAGGTGAGCCGTCAGCGTGCTTTTGCCGGCCCCGCCCTTTCGTGACGCCATCGTGATGATGTTCATGCGTGATCTCCCGACCACTTTGCTACGGCAACGTTGCGGTAAGAATGGTTAACGAAAGGTTACAGCTGCATTTCCGGCGCGTTTCCGCGTTTCCGGCCGTACGCTTACGGCGTCACAAAGCGCTCGCCGGACCACTCGTCCGGCAAGAATCAATGACAGCGACTGCACCGGCAGGCTTTACCGAATTCCCGTTGCTTTGGGAATCCTCCTCGGGAGGCGAAGCTCCTTGCGCTATCCGACGGTTTTTGGTTCTTCTGGAAGGTTCTTGACGCTTTCGGCAACGATTCTCGTCAATTGCATCACCGATTGGCTCAAGGACGCGTATTCGACGATGTCGCGCTGAACACGGTCGCCGTCCGACTGCAGCTTCTCGCGCAGGGTCCGCAATTCGCCGATCAAATTGTCGATCTGGCGCGTCGAGCTTCCTGAAACGCGCCGCAGCAGCGTGCTGAGATTGTTCGCCGTCATTTCACCGTCGCCGCTGTCGCCTTGGCGAAGCGCGGCGCCACCGCGCGTCAGTTCGCGAATATTTCCTTCGACTTCCGTCTCGGTCGACTTGTCGATTTCGACGGATCCAAATGGCTTGGCAAAATTCATGACGCACCCCTACTCTTTGGTCCACCCGTTGCGGGCGGCTCCCACGCGCAATGGCCGCATGAAAATGTGACGACTTCACGGCCCAGGCCGATCACAAATGATCATAGTTCAATCATGCGGTTGCCGGATTCCGCTGCAATGACTCAACTTGGTCGTTGCGCGATGCGGCAAAGTCAACGCCTGCATAGAGCGCGAGCGATCGGATCAACAGGCTGCGGCCAAATGGCTTTTGAGGGATTGCCGCTACGTTTATTTGTGTGTGTTTCGTAGTGTAAGCCTGCCGCGCGGGGGTGAACATGCGGGCGTTTCTGCGGCGATCATTGGGATCGAAGTTAACAGGATTCAAACAGCTAGGCTTTGTTTTGTTGATTGCAGGCTTGGCCGCAGCCATTGGCATGTCGCCGAGCTTTGCGCAAAAGAAGCATGTCATCGACGGCAACGCACCGATCCCGGACAAGCCCGATCTTGGCTCGCTCGGTGCGCAGATCAACGCCAACACCATCGCCATCGTATCCGGCAACATCAACGCCGCTTGGCTGACGCTTGCCTACGATTTGTCGGCGGTGCTCGACGACGGCAATAATTTCCGCGTCTTGCCGGTCATCGGCAAGGGCGGCGCGCAGAATGTCCGGGATGTTCGCTATCTCAAGGGCATCGATCTCGGCATTACGGTCACGAGCGTACTGGGAAAATTCCGTCGCTCCGGCGAGCTCGGCGATATCTCCGACAAGATCGATTACATCACCAAGCTTTCCGACGACGACATGCACGTGATGGTGCGCGCCGATTCCGGCATCACGTCGCTCGACCAACTCAACGGCAAGAAGGTCAATTTCAGCGACATGGGCAGCGCCACGGAAGTATCGGCCGGCGACGTGTTCGAGCGACTCGGCATCAAGGTGATCGAGGTCAATATGGGGCAGGCCGACGCCTACGAGAAAATGAAGACCGGCGAAATCGCGGCGACGATCCAGTTCGGGGCCAAACCGGCGCCGGCCATCGCGAAATTGCACGCGGCTGACGGCATTCGCCTGCTTCCCGTTCCTTACGACCAGCGACTGCAGCAGGACTATCTGCCGGCGACTCTAACCAACAAGGACTATCCGGGAATCATCCCCGAAGGTCAGAGCGTCGACACCATCGCTTATGGCGCGGTGATGATCTGCTACAATTGGCCGAAAGGCAGCGATCGCTATCAGCGTATCGCTAATTTCGTCGATCACTTCTTCTCGCACTTTGCGGAATTTCAGAAACCGCCGCGCCACCCGACTTGGCGCGAGGTCAATCTGGCCGCGAATTTGTCGGGCTGGAGGCGTTTCCCGGAAGCGCAAGACTGGCTGGACAATCATCGGCCGCCGGCACCGCAGATTTCGGCGCAGCAGGCCGATTTCGACCGGTTCCTGGCGCAGTGGGCCGGCGGGGTGCCGGATCTGACAGCAACGCGACGCACTGTTCCGGGAATTCCTGCAATGGAACCAACAACACCCGCGTCCGCAGAACACGGGTGGCTAGCTGCCGGAGGAGCTACAAAAATTTACCTCGCACCTATAGCGTGCGTGTGGTGTCGTCGAACAATTCCTCGACCGAATAACGCCGGGGGATGATCTTCATCTCCAGCGCGTAGCTCGACATCAGTTCGAGCGCCGGCTTGACCGCCTCAAAGCCGAACGGGATGGTGTCGATGTTACCGGGCTTCGGCAGCCCGGCGGCTTTCTTGCCAGCCGCCAGCATGCGGTAAATTTCGCGCACCGCGCCGGGGTCGGACTGTGACAGCGAGCTCTTGACGATGACCATGTGATTGACCGGCACGGTACCGTGTTTCTTGTACCACTCCCGCGCCGCGGCCTCGGGATCGACGATCACGCTCTTGAGCCGCGGATCGTTCGGCACATTGCCGCCGAAGATGGCGGCGTCGAGTTCGCCGTCGAGCACCATCTTGGTCATGTCCTTGCCCTCGGCGGCGCGTTCAACGCCGGGGGGATCGCGGTATTCGGGCACGTGGGCATCCTCGAACGTCACCCATTTAATTTTGCTGAGATCGACGCCGTAATCCTTCCACAGAATGCCGCGCAGCCACACGCCCGTGGTCTGTGAGAAAGCGCGCACGCCAATCCGCCGGCCGTGCAGACTTTCCGGCGTCACAACGCCGCGTTCCGAATTGTACAGCATGGTGCCGTGCTGAAAGCGCCCGAACATGGTCGCCGGCATCAAGACGATCGGCTTGCCGTAGGCCTTGGCCTGCAAATAGGTGGCGATCGCCATTTCGCTGACGTCGAACTTCATCTGGCGCACCATCATGAGGAACGCCTTGTTGATGGGATTGACCTCGTTGAAACGCAGCGCCACCCGGTCGGATCTGATGTCGCCGTTCTTCAGCGGTTGGGTGTGCGGGTAGGTCCCGAAACAGGCGTCCAGCGTCTCGATTTTTTCCGCAGTCATTGTACTCATGTTCGGCTTACCTCCCCGGTTGGTTTAATCCTATGATTTGAGGCGACCCGAAACCAGCCCTCACCATCGCCCTCCGGAGCATGACCCGTATGTCCAGTGACGTTCCCCGCGTTCCCGCCGCGTGGCTCGCCGCCTTTATATTCCGCGCCTTTGCAGCGGCCGGCGTGCCCGCTGGTGATGCGCAAATTCTGGCCAACCTTATGGTCGAGGCGGATTTGCGCGGCAGCGATACTCACGGCGTGATCCGGTTGCCGCTGTATGTGCGCCGTCTTCGCGCCGGGGGCGTCAACGCCACCCCCAATATCCGCGTGGTGAGCGATCGACCATCGGCGGCCTTGATCGATGGCGACAACGGCATGGGCCATCTGGTGATGCGGCGCGCCGCTGAGCTTGCCATCGATAAAGCCAAGGCGACCGGCGTCGGCTGGGTCGGCGCTCGCATGAGCAATCACGCCGGTCCGGCGGCCCTTTACGTGACGATGCCGCTCGAGCACGACATGATCGGGCTCTATTTTGCCGTCGGCAGCAGCAACCACCTGCCGCCATGGGGTGGCAGCGAGAGTTTGCTCGGCACCAATCCGATGGCCGTCGCAGTCCCGGCGCTCGACGAGCCACCGATTGTGCTCGACATGTCGCCGACGGTGGCGGCCTACGGCAAGGTCCGCCTCAAGGCGCAACGCGGCGAGCCGATGCCGGTCGGCTGGATGATCGATCGCGAGGGTAAGCCGCTCACCGACCCGAAGCGCGCCGACGAAGGTCACTTGCTGCCGATCGGTGGCTACAAAGGTTCGGGCCTGAGCCTGATTATCGGGCTTCTGGCCGGCGCGCTCAATCGCGCCGCAATCGGGCGCGACGTCGTCGATTTCGTCAAGGAAGCCGGCAAACCGACGAATACCGGGCAGGCGATTGCTGCGCTGTCGATCGAAGCGTTCCTGCCACCACTCGAATTCAAACGCTCCGTCGACCACCTGATTCGCGACATCCGCAATTCGCCGCGGTTGCCGGGCGTCGAGCGCATATGGCTGCCCGGCGAGCAGAGCCACACCAAGCTGTTGGAACGCAGGGCACATGGTGTACCGGTGCCAAAAGCGCTGCGCGAGAGCCTCGATAGTGTCGCGCGCGACCTCAACGTCGAGCTTTTAGGCTAACCCATGATGAGACCCGAGACGGGCAATAGCACTCCGGTCGGTCTTATCGGCCTCGGCTTGATGGGCGAAGTCTATGCGCGCCGTCTCCTCGCAGCGGGGCTGAGCGTCATCGGCTACGACATTGACGCCGACAAAAACGCAAAACTCGAAGAATTTGGCGTCCGTGCTGGATCGCTGGGCGATATCGCACGGGACTGCGAGCCAATCGTGCTTGCGGTCTTCAATACCGATCAGGTCGAAGATGTGGTTGAGCATGGCCTGCTTCCCGTCGCGGCGGGCAAGATCGTGATTTGCACCTCGACTTGCGATCCCGATCGGATCGCGGCGCTCGGGGCGCGGGTGGCGGATCACTTGTGCTTCCTCGAAGCGCCGGTGTCCGGCACCAGCGAGCAGGTCCGCCAGGGCGACGGCGTCGGCCTGATCGGCGGCGACCCGCGGATCGCCACAGCCGCAGCGCCGGTGCTCGACGCGCTGTTTCCGAGGCGTTTTCATATCGGCAAGATCGGGGACGGCGGGCGAGCCAAGCTCGCCATCAATCTGATCCTCGGCCTCAACCGCCTCGCGCTTGCCGAAGGCTTGGTGTTCGCCTCCCGCCTCGGTCTCGATCCGGCCGCCTTTCTTGATGTGGCGCGGGCATCGGCTGCGGCGTCGCAAGTGATGGATACCAAGGGGCCGAAAATGGTTGCCGGAAATTTCGTCCCTGAGGGCCGCGTGCGCCAAACGCTCAAAGATACGCAGCTCATGCTCGATCAGGCGCGTAAGGTCGGGCAGCAATTGCCGCTTCTTGAGGTTCACGCCGAAGTCTTGCGGGCCTGCCTGCAGCATGGCGAAGGTGAGCAGGACAACAGCATCGTCATCGAGGAAATCCGCCGGCGCAGCACGGCATCGCAACCGCCAAAACGGGTGCATCCAAAATAGCTAAAACTCTGAAATTGCTATCTTTTTTTCCTTCGTTCTGCGAAATTTACTTGCTCAGCCGACCACAGATCACTCTATCGAGGTCGCAAATACCACGATCGCGCCGGGCTGCGGCCCGGCGCTCGTAGCGATCATACTTGACGAGTTGCGGTAGCGCCTGTCGGACTGCCGCAGCCAAGTCACCTCGACGTTTCAGCGATTCCGCCGTCGTGCCCGTCGTGACCAAGACCTCACGCTGTTGGGTTATGGCTTCTTGAATCAAGGTAACTTTGAGCCGCCGTATCCGCACGAGATCGAGCTCCGCATGAGCGATAACGCCGGCGGAGTCGAACGTAGGGAACCCACTCGAACCATCAACGACTGATCAGCCATGGCCGCGGCGGTCTTGTTGTAGCGTCGGGTGTTTCGGAATTCCCATGATCTCACACGATTCAAGAATTGACCGGCGTCAAGGCTCGTGATTGCCCAATCTTTTTGCATGGCACAATTCCCTGGTATCAGGGAAAATAACAGGGAACTTTCGGCAAGAGCGATGCCACTAATCCGCGCCGCAGCACAACCGGTGACTACCTACCGATAGTCTAAATGGATGGAGCGGCGCTCAGTTTTGACGGGGCGCTTTAACGATGTCAAACAGCCAATCACGTATACGGTCGATCGCTTTTTTCAACTTTGGTCCTAACAGTGCATTCTACAATAGAACCATTGACCCCATTGGATCACATCTACGAGAGAATTGCCAGAACTGCCTAAATCAAGATGACTTTCGTGCACCGGTCGAAGACTGCGTCTTGCGCTTATGATCAGAACTGCGATAATATTTTTCTCTCCGACGTTGCTGCATGTTAGGTTTATGTCTGGGTAACAAGTAAAGATTTTTTCTGACCGATTCTTGACCAAGTCATTTAGCGAAGCCACCCAAAACGAAAGATGAAATCGTCGGAGTTGACGCGCTATGCGCGCCGACGCGCTTAGCATTTGAGTCATCAACAAATTTGGAGTACCCCCATGACAGATCCTTCCTATGCAGTCGGCTATCGTCGGCCGCCTGTGCGCTCGCAGTTCCAGCCTGGGCAAAGCGGGAATCCCAGCGGAAGACCGAAGCGCCGCCCGTCGTTCCTAGAGGATATCGCTGCCGCATTGGATGCATTGGCGACAGGCGCCGATGGTGCGGTCACTAAGCAGCGGGCGTTCGCCGAGAATCTAGTGAACGGCGCACTGGCTAGTGATCCGGCCGCAGTAAAGATTGTTGCGTCGATCGCCAGAGCGCTCTCTGTCAATGAAGCCAACGAAGAGCCCAACGCGCAAGAGCAAGCGCTGATCGAAGAATTCGTCCATCGAGAACAACCGGCAGCCGGAGACACCCCAAATGAGTAATTTCAGCTCACTACTACGAAGCGATGCTTTAACGTTGCTGAACCGAGCTCATATCGAGCTCCGCGGTAGCCCGCTCGACCCTGATTGGTATCTGCGCCTTCTTGCGTTTGATATTGAGAGGATCGGTTCAGGTGAGTTCCGCAAATTTGTAATAAACATGCCGCCGGGCTCCGGCAAAACCTTTATTTTTGCAGTTGGTTTGTCCCTCTGGCTTTTGGGCCATAACCCTTCGTCGCGGATATTGATCGTGTCATACGCGGAAGTGCCTGCGCTGCTAATCTCGAAACACATTCGAGATATCCTGCAGGCGGCTTGGTTTCGGGAGGCCTTTCCCGGAACGATACTCGCAAAGAACCAGCGGGCAGCCGGGGATTTTGCTACCACGGCCGGCGGTGCCGTGTATGCTAGGTCAATTGATGGGGCAACTACCGGCCTGCGATGTGATGCGTTGATCTGCGACGATCTTGTACAAATCCGCGATAGTGGGAACCTTCCGCATCTTGAATCTATCAATAAGCGATACGACGCCGAGCTCGTGTCTCGATTAAATCCACCCGGCACGATCGTCATCGTACAGCATCGCCTCAATAAGCACGACCTCACGGGCTACTTACAAAATCGTTCGGGCTATAAAGTTCGCGTGCTTCCTCTAATTGCGACGCACGAGTGCGAATATCGGCTGAAGAGTGGTGTTTGGCATTGCGGGGAAGGCGATGTGCTGCGTCCAACCGCCTATAGCCCCGAAGATATCGCCGAGTTGCGCGAGCATACGGGGCCGCCCGGGTTTGGTCCGCTCTATCAGCAACGCTTCGACGGGCCGGACGTGATCCAGGTTCAGCGCGAAGCTTTCGTTGTCCAGCGGTTCTACGCCCGGCCCGCTGTCCCCTACGTCCTCAGCATCGATCCGAACTACAAGGGCGAGAGTGGACAGAGCTTCAGCGTCATCCAATGTTGGGGGGTGCTGGGCGATGGCCGGTATCTGCTTTATGATCAGTGGCGAGGACGCGCCGGCAAATCTGCGTTTGCCCGTCAAATTCGCATGATGAAAGCAAACTATCGACCGTGTGCTATTTTGATCGAGGACAATGGCCCAGCGCTCGAGTTGGCAGAGCAATTCGCAACACCAAGTTGTCCCGTGCATTTGCTGACAGCGAGCGGCGATAAAGTTGCGCGGCTTCGTCGAAACATCGATCTTTTTCGCGATCGCAAAATCATCTTGCGCGCTGATGCACTTTACATGGGGGAATTGATGCCCGAGTTCGAAGCGTTCCCATATGGCCTTAACGATGATCAGGTTGACGCTGCCACGCAGTTTTTCGATTGGATACGATCTAACCCGGTGACGCCGATCACATGTCCACGGCAAGAGATGGGTGCTCGTGGCAATATTCGGCGGGCGCGCGAGACGTTGTATTGGAACGCCGGCAGACCGACGCGGTACGTCTTCTCTCGGCGGCGCTAGTTGAACTCTGCTTCGGCCGCTTCATCCTCGTCGCCAATGGCATTGGTTAGTGGTGCACTATGCTGTTGACGCCGTGAAACATCCGCGCGGACCGCCGCCGCGTGGCGCGGTCAATTGATGCGCAGGATTGGCTGTCAAAACAGCCGGAGTGTCTTAGTGTGCAAATATCGCGCTGCCGAGCATCTCGAAGCGAGGCACGTCATGAGTTCCGAAATTCAGCGCCAGGCAAGTGCCGATTGTCGTGATAATGCGTTCGCCCGGGTTTTTTGCAAGGCGTTGAGGATGCTCGAGCCGGCCGGCCCCCGCGGTTTGACGATCATGACGGCGAGGATGATTAGGCCTACGAACGCGGACGGCTTTGGGCGGTGCTGGCGCCGTTGAACATGCCTTTGTTCGTCGGCAAACGCATCGACAAAAAGGCGCCCGCGGTCTTCGACATAATCGATGGCATCATATGACTGAGCTCCAGTCGCACGAGCGTCTCGCGCCACATACCTTCCCTGAAATTTTGCCATCTGCGGCAGGTAGCGATATTCACGCGCTGGCCGACGACATTCGCCGCAATGGATTACGTGAGCCAATCACATTGTACGAGGATAAACTCCTCGATGGCCGCGCGCGTTTCTTATCAGACGACACCTCAACGAAAGTCAGCGCGCAATGATCGCGGCAACGATCGAGACTTTCTGGCACGGCGGCGATCGCCGGAGCTCTGATCAACCTGCAAAACTGCATCTCGATCGAGAACAGGCGGCGCGACTTCTTGATGTCTCCCCTCGCAGCGTCGCACACGCCGCGATTGTCCGAGATCAAGGCATTCCCAAACTCCAGGAGTCCGTATTACAAGGCAAGATTGCGGTGAGTTCCGCGGCCACATTCGCTCAACAGCAAGGTTGCGAGCAACAACAGTGGGTCGAAACTCATGTTGAAATCTCCCGCGCTGTACGAGCTTTTCGGCGTCAACAGACGCCAGAAGGACCATATGTAGATTTGTTAGCAGCCGAAGCTGCGATAGTGACACTCAGCCGCCATTCGGTCGCCGCGATCGTGGACGCAGTTCCGATCGATAAACACCGTTTGATGACGATGGCGGCTGGACGGTCAAAGACTTTTTCGTTAGTCTCGACGCCGAGATGAACAGGCAGACAAGCGAAAAGAAACGCGACGTTTCGCAATATTCCAAGCTGCGCGGCGTTGAGCTGCGGTATCATCTCTCGCGCTTATAGCCGAGGCTACGAAGTCCTACGGACGACTAGATTCTAATCGTATCCTGCGCTATTAATTGAGTGTAATTATCGCCCATACCGAACTGGCAAATTCGGCGGTGCGGCATTGCAGCCGAACGTGCAGGTGAGCGAGTAAAATAAAATTCGTCTTCACGCGGTAATTACCACGTAGCCGCGATCGGGTCGTACGGAGATTGTATTTGCGCTGTTGCGGCCGCTGGGAGGGAGAAGGCTAGGAACTTGTGGCGATGCAATCGACGTTCCTTTTGTCGGGGCAATGAGGAGCGAACAAGATAACAAGGGGATGCCGGCAACTTCGCTGGCCGGCGGCGGCGCATCACTCGGGTCAGCTAACGAGCGGAATTTCCATCTGTTTGCAGAAAAACGACATCAAAATCTGATCTAAATGAACTTTCTTGGGAAGCAGTTTCGCAACACCCTGTTTCTAACTTGGAATAATGACAGTGATCAGGTGGATGCTCTGACATTGATGGAAGTTTAATTATGACTTTCACGATGCGACGCGAGACGCGAGAGGAAATGGGCCATCGGGCTTGGCTCGATACCGGCGATGGCGGTCCGTTGGTGATTTGCACCCTGGTCGACATTTCGCCAAGCGGCGCCAAGCTAGCGCTTGAAGAAACCCATCAGATTCCGGACACGTTCAGTCTTCGTCTGACCCGGTACGGGCATCCGCGCTTTTCCTGTCGAACGGTGTGGCGCAATTCCCATTCGATTGGAGTGACGTTCGGGCCGTCCAATACATGACGGCCTAAACTAGCCGCTGGAGTTCACCCATCCGGGGGGACGAAATGGCAAGCTTCGTACTGTTCATCGCGGTCGTAGTTGGCGCTGCGAGTTTTGTATCGTTTACCGCCCAGGACATCGCTGCGGCCGGTTATGGTCAGCACTGGGCGAGCGATGTTTGTATGGCGGCACCGGTGACCTGTGAGAACCCGCAGCAAATGGCCTACGTTGCTGCCGGATTGGGCGGCCTTTGGATCGTGATGAAGTTTGTCGCGGCTCTGCGCGACTAGGGCACATTTTGCGGTGTTTGCTTGCACAAGGCTCGAGGTGACAGCCGTTGACGGCGTCGGCAGTTCGCCCATTGGCTAGACTGCTACCAGTTCCGGCAAGCGCTCCGCACCACCAGGCTGCTGCTGTCCGGTAGTCCGTTGCCGCAGCAAAGACACAAACAGCGGTTCCGGCATCGGCTGACCGAGCAAAAAGCCTTGGCCGCAGTCGCAGCCCATTCTCAGCAGTGCGATCGCGTCGGACGCCTTCTCGATGCCGATCGCGACGGCGAGACTGCCAAGGTTGTGTGCAAGATCGATCATTGTCTTACATGCCGGCGCGTTGGCCTTGCTGGTGGCGCAATCGGCCACGAAACTGCGGTCGATCTTGACCTCGGCCAATGGCAGTTCCTTGAGGTTGGGCAACGCGGCGTAGCGACGGCCAAAGTTATCGATCGCAAGTTTGACCTCGAGCTGCTTAAGCTCCTTGGCAATTTCGCTTACTCGCGCGGGATCCGCGACAACCTGCTCTTCCATCACGTCGATGATGAGACCTGGCCACCGCTCGAATTGCGGACGATAAGTCTGCAACACTTCAGACATCCTCAGCTTGCCGAGAGCGCTTACGGACACGTTGACGGCGAGCTGCAGGGTAACGCCGAGCTTGGCGAAACTTAATCCGGCTTTGAGCGCGGATATCAAGGCATGCTCGGCGAGCTTGACTAAGCTAGCTTCCGTGGCGCCGGGCATGAACGCCTCCGGCATCATAATGCCGTGTTGCGGATGGCGGGCGCGGGCAAACGATTCGGCGCCGACCAGTTGCTTCCTGCGTAAGTCGATTTTCGGCTGATACCAGAACTCGATCCATCCGCTCTTCAATGCCTCATCGAGATCGATCCTGCCGGCGGTCGGCGACGCGTGACCGAGCTTGAGTCCATGCAAGACCTGGAGAATGGCCTGCGGCTCGATCGGCTTTTTTAGCGCCGGCAACATCTGCAGGCCGGCTTGTTCGCCAATATTCTTGACATGCGCCAGCACTGCCGCACCACGACTGCTGAGGAGTTGAACGGGCCCCCGATAACAGCTGGCGGCAAGTTCGCCGAGGCACTGGATCGGCTCGGAAAATTCCAGCGCGACGTCGAGGAAGATAATATCGGGCGGCCGATTAGCCAGCGCCGTTGCCAATGTCTCGCCGGCCGCAAATTCTTCGGCATTGAGTCCGGCGCCATGCAGAATGAGCGACAGAAATCGCCGAACGCTAGCGTCAGAATCAACGACAAAGCAGCGGGGGGCCTGCGAATCCTCGCCGCGCGCCGCCGAGCCGCCCCCCTCGCCATTCGCGGTCGGCAGCGAAGTTACGGGGCTTGCATGCATCTTTGGACCACCTGTGCGTGACTCACGTCCAATGCGGCGGCGACCTCAGCGGACGCGCTAGTCCGAGCGCCGGCGGCTGGACCGTTGAAGGCTCGCGCCAATGTGGATCGCCCTCTGGAACCGATAATGCGGACTGGTTGAGATCAGATTGAAACAATGACTGCAATCGCTACAAGCCAAGGCTGCAGATCGCGACGCGTCTGCCGTTCTCGCGCCCCTGGTAACCGGAACATTAACAAACGAGCAACAATTTTTTCCCGGCAAGATCGTGAAGTGTGTCGAGCGGCTGTCGACCGGCGCCGCTGATCTCAAAACGAAAGTTGCGGTCTTTTTTCTCCAGCGTTTGGAATACCTAGGGATACCTCACCGCACCGGTCACGCTGCCTATGCCAGCAGGCGGACGAATAGGAAAGCGAGCGCTCGTCCTTATCACATTAATAGCTCGTTAACCCTGCCTACGTTATTCGGTTTGGAACTAAATCGGCCGATCAATGTCCGAAACCGCCGAATGCAGCTATGCCGAGGCGATCAATCGCGCGGCCCTGAAGCTTATAGCCATGAGCTTCAATGCCGATCTCAGGTCATCGTTAATCAAGGACATCGAAACGGCGGTAGCCATCCGAGGCGGTCAGGTCGACGGTCAGTGGTTGGCCAGATTTGATCTGAGCGTCGTGTTCGACGCCATTGCTGAATGCACAATGGCGATACTTTCAGCAGCGCTTCGCGAGCGTCTCCCTGGCATAGCAGACGAGATGGACGAGAAGTTCGGCGACAGCTTACGTAAATTGCTCGCTTCATTCACGCATTTATTCCCCACCCTCTAACTTGCTCGCCACAAAAGGCGTGCATTCAGCTGTGCAAAAGGTGTGATCTCGCGTGGCTGATCGCAATCAAAAATTGCCGTGGCACATCCAACCTTGAAGGATCGTATGCCGCCTGTCGGCTCTAGGCGGCAATCGGTCCAGCAGTTCCGATCGGCAAGGCAACGAATTTCTTGCCCTCCGCATTGCGGACTTCGATTGACCAACCATTCCAGCCGCCGGCTAGACTGTGCTGCAATACCTGGACAGTCGCTTGCGCAAAATCGATCGCACTCTGCAAGCTTACAAACTCGTGTCCGCAGTAGTCGTATAACGACTGATCGTCCGTTGTGTAATCGAAAAAGAAGCGCTTCATGCTGTTACCTGCCGAAGTCGTTATGCCGGAGCTTGTAAGTAGATTCTCCTATGCTTGGTTTAAATCAATCAATAAATATAGATGAATAGGCGGCAGACGGTGCCGCTGTCCGGCCCGGCAAGTCAGATTTCCGTCTGATTGCAGGCGACGCCGAGATGGAACTACACTGCATTCGCAACCGATTGCGGGGTAACGAGTGCGGTGAGCATGTCCCGATTTGGTTACGCCGCGGTGGTTCGCGGACTACATCGATCGGGGTAATCGCGACATTCGACTGGATTTGTTGTCAGCACATTAAGCATTGGCTAGCGCGGTCTTGGGCGCCCCCTTGCGTTATGCTCGCCGCCGGGGTCACGAATTTGCATCAAGGGCTCGACTGTCTAACACCCCGCGCTCCCGCGCACGAAGCTCGCGGAGCCCCTCTTAAGGCTGCAGATCTGGTGGGCACCAGCGGGGCTTCGCCGTTCGTAGGGCTCCCGGGAGCCTTCTCGAAACATCGAGCTGCCGTCCTGATCGACGATGTCGATGTTGAGGCCCTCTCCGGTCTCCCTCACCATGGTGCGTTTGGAACCCTCGGTCAGATCTGGCAGGCTTTGTATTTGGCGCAGCGACGCCACCGCCACTGCGAAAGCTGGATCGGTCGGGATGTGCGGAAATCAGGCGTGGCTGCCCTGCGCCCCTCACAAAGAAGCCCCAGCCTTGCGACCGGGGCCCCCTGCTAACGCCGGAGCTCAGACATTATCCGGCAGCCCAGTCCATAAATGCTGCACATTCATCAAATGTTAATTCGATCGCGAAACCACTAAACATTATCAAGCGCAAGGAAGAAGGCAGGCACAATAGCCGCTTGCTTACGTTGAATTTGATAGCCATCGCCTGCGGCGAGCATTCGAGCCCGGCTGCAGAGTTGTCATTCCATCGACAATCAGAAGAGTACGCGTCGATTGCGGCGGTCGTCGCTGCAGCCCGCCTTCGCGATGCTTTGGTCTGATGGCGCTTATCGGCACGGACCGGTGGCTCCGCGGAATTCGGCTCGGCGCCAGCCGGCCGATGGCGCTCCTGCTTCCCGCGAGGAACGAAAGGTGGCGCGCCGCAGCTTGTCAGTTCTTGCGCGACGAGACTGCACTGGACGATGGTTGCGTTCCCCCCAGGCTCCGTAAGGTTGTGAAACTCAAACCACGCGTCCTATAGAAGTCGATAATCCGCCGCGCCGTGTTAAAGTTCAACCGGTCGAAGCTTGCCCTACTACTCTTATCAATCGCCGACGATGAGCCTTGGTGTTTTTCGTGCAATTTCAGAATCGCCCTTGCGGTGAGCCACGACAATCCTGCCGCTTTGGCAAGGATAAGAATTGTCTCGGTTTGATTCTCGATAAATGCCTGCTCGACGATTCGTTCAGGAACATCGCAGAGCTGGGCAACGGCAACCACAGCTTCCTCACTATTGGCATTTTCAGCCAGCGACCGAACAGTCTCATCGTTAAGTTTGCCGGATGCGCTGAGCGAGTGAACCAACGAGCGCGCAGCGGTATATTCTTTTGGACGTTCCGGCGTGGCCGCTTTGCGAAGGTCATCAGTGACCACCGACACAGCGCTGTTAATCTCAGTCGTTAATTGCGGATGTTCGGCAATGAGCTTGGCTCTTACCACACTTGACGCCGTTGCCAGCAACTCAAGAAATATCTCCTGAGGAATGTCCGGCCGCAGGCCAATGCTTGTCGCAAGCACATCATCGCCTTGCGAGCGCTTCACCAGCAGGCAAAAGCCATTTTGTGAAAACCTGGCGCCGGCATTCTGTGTAGCATTTAGCACCACTTCGCGATCGCCGCGTCGAATAAGCGCGTCGGTTACTTCTTCGCTCAATGATCTCCTTTTCGCGATGGCGAGTAAATGCGCCTGGCTCTTGGACTGCGCGGTCGCCAGGAGGACGACACCGTCAAGGCACTCGGACTGGGTAAGAATCGGCGCGGCTACTCTAATATCATCATCGCTTGCCAGAATCCGGGTAATGTTCGGCGGCGCCTTGGCAAGCGGCGCCAGATGTTGAGCGAGCAATGCTCGCGCCGAGACCTCAATTTCCACGGCCAACCGGGTAATTACGGCATCGAACAGGCTTATTTGATCCTCCGAAAACCGCTGCGAACCGCGCGTAAAAAAACTCGTAACCTCCCAAAGAATCTCGGTTCGCCGCTGCGTCGAACCGTGCGCGATCACATTCTCAAGCTCATGAATAAGGCTGGGTTGTGCCGACATCTGGGAGAAGATTGTTCAAATCCGTTGACGCGGCCGGCGGCAGAGATCAACTAAGGTAACGCACGACGCCGAACCAAATGTTAAAAGCCGTCAAATCGACGCCCGGGCAAAGCGCCTCATCCTTTGGCCTGCACCTAGGGCGGATCGCCGCCATAACGAAAGGTGCGGCAACCGCCAAGTTGGCCACCGTGCTGAGATCTGCAAAATGAATTTAACGGCTTCTTAACGCTTTGCTAATTTAGCCGGTTGAATATAGCCGACGTACTGGCTCGCCATTTGAGTAACGACCACCGCGAAACCACTAGATGTCAGAAAACCGGAAAATCACGAGACTCCGGGTCTTGAAACTCGGAACGATTGCGTTAAGCGGCGCCGGCGGAATCAGCTGCAGAATTCGCAACATCTCGGAAGGCGGAGCCTGCCTTGAGGTTGCAAGTCAATTCGGAATTCCAGATGATTTCAATCTGGTAATTGGAACTGATAACTGGCGCCGTTCGTGTCATGTCGCTTGGCGTAAAGCTAATCGCATTGGTGTCGCGTTTAATTAGTCTCTTTCGTCTCTGCCTTCTTTTTCAGCACCCACCCGGACCGGTCACTTATAGGAAATATAGGCCTAACGCTAAGGCCTGGTCGCTCCGTACCATCGCGAAAGAAACTTGATTCCAATGTGGCGCCGATCAGTCCAGACAAGTTCGCAATCTCGTCGAACGCTCGCATCCTTAAACAATACGAGAGTGAAATTATGCGGGATATTTGCCACGGGGGATGCAAGGGCCAGACGCGCACCGCCCTCCGACATATCCGAAATTCTACAGCGAACGGGCTGCGCGTTTTCACCAAAGATTATTTCGGCGGCGCGATGCATCGCATGTCGCGGGCTTTTTCGGTGTTCCGCTGGCCGTAGAACCATTGCTCTGTCCATGCACCGGACAAATAATGCGGGCGATTGGTTAAAGAAGTTGCAAAACAACAATTACGCAATCAGAGCCTTGGTCGTGCCAGGGAAGTACCGGCCATCCCGGCCCTGCAGCGGCGAGATAATGGCTTAGCCAGCTTCCGACGACTGGCCCTGCCACAGAATTAATCTCGAATTTAATCTAGGGTGGCAAGTTAGCCAGCCATGGCATCACGGCGTGGCAGCCACCCTTGACATGAGCCACGCAGCGAACCGACGCGGTCAAAGTGCCGAGGGGCATAATGCCAAGCCCAGTTGGTCGAATGGGGGCCTATGAGCAACGCGCAAAATCATCCTGGTCACGACCGCAATTCGAAAACCGGCCATGGCCGCAAAAGGTTCGCGCGCAGACGGCAAGATATCGTCATCAGCTTTTTATTGGCTAGTGGGTTGGTTGCAGCTCTGGCTATCGTCGCTGAATTGGGCGTGCCATGGTTGTCGCAACCGACCTCAAACGCCGCACTTAATACACCCGATGTCAAAAATTTGCAGATAGGAACGCTTACTGTGCAGACAGACGGAAATGAATGCGAGCTTATGAAGTTCGACAATGAAACGGGGCGCACTATCGAAAATACTGCGCGGTGCCGCAAAGATGTCACCCTGGATTCTCATGGCGCACCTGTACCCATGGGCACAGTTCACCGCCTCGATGCGATCAGCAAATCCTTCGTAACAGGCCAGCATTAAGCCAATACGCAACTCTAGACGGCGCCGAGGCCACCCATCAATGTTTCTTCAAGCCCAAATACTCCTTGTGAACCTCCTTGGCCACGACTGCAGCCCCGCAGGTCCGCGTGGGTGCTGACGCCCCTCTGCTCGCCGCGCTCGAAGATATCGTCAAGCACGGCTCTCAAGACCGGCGGGCCGACATGCTCGATCGCATCGCCAGCCTTTTCATTGGAAGTGCGGCCTCGTTCAGCGAGGAACACGTGCAGCTTTTCGACGAGGTGTTCAATCGCCTCATCGCCGAAATTGAAGCGAAAGCTCGGTTTGAACTATCGATCAAGCTCTCTGGGGTTAGCAATGCCCCCCTCGGCGTCGTCCGACGGCTCGCCGAGGACGATGATATTTTTGTTGCTCGACCCGTTCTAGAACATTCCGAGCGCCTCGCCGACCCGGATTTGCTCAATGTGGCAAGAACCAAGAGCCAATTGCATCTGCTCGCCATCTCTAACCGTAACCGGATTGCCGAGACCATCACCGATGTGCTGGTGCGCCGCGGGGATCGCGAGGTCGCGCGCAATGTCGCGGGAAATTTAGGAGCCTGCCTGTCGCAAACCGGGTTTTCCATTCTGGTCAGGAAGGCGGAAAGGGACGGAATTCTCGCCGAGAAAATAGGTCAACGATCCGATACCCCGCAACCATTCTTCCATCAGCTGTTTATCCAGGCGACACACATCGTGCAAAAGCGACTCTTGGCGACGGCAACACCCCAAACGCAGGCCAAGATCCATCGCGTGCTCGCTAATATCTCCGAGCAATTGACGCGTGATACGGTAACAGCGGAGAACCCCGCTGACAGGCGCGACTATATCGAGCACGATGCTAAAATGGACGAGGTGGCAATCGCTGAATTGGCCAGCGAAGGGCGTTATGATGAAGCGATTGCTGCGCTATCAGCGCTTTGTAAAATGCCACTCCAACACATGCACCGGATATTAGCCAATAAGCGGGCCGATCCGGCGCTCGTTGTGTGTAAAGCCCTAGGCTTTGCCTGGCCAACAGCGCAGGCGATCATTCTGCTGCTGACAAAGGGACAGGGCACCTCTGCGCATACTCTCGAAAGCAAGCATCGCAATTTTGAGAAATTGTCAGCTTCCGGATCCCAGGAGGTCCTGCGCCTCTGGTACAGGCGGCAGGGCGATCAAGCTAATAACGAAGAGCAAGTGTGAAGTCGGGCCTGGCGGCTGCGACCCTAGGCTCTTTTTGTTATCGTGGGGATTTCCACCCTGCCCAGCACGGCAAGGTACTCTGATTAATGTAAGGCCTTGTAAAGGTTATTACCTCGGTTGCGTGCTATTTCGTTTGCCCACAACCACAAAGTAATAAATCGCTGTCACACTAAGACTTCACTTAGCGATTTGGCCAAGTTCTGAGAGCCTCCAGAATGGCTAATTGGGTCCGCTCGATGCGGCAAACGACGACCTACTTGGGCGTCGCTGTAATCGCACTCATTTGGGGTGGCATTTATCTGCTTACCACCGATGAGCATGAGCGCGCCTATCGGGACGCCCTTCGTCAAGGCAACAATCTCACACGCGTTCTAGAAGAATACATAAGTCGCGTGTTCCAGCAATCCGATAGCGCGCTGCTTGCGCTGCGAAGAAGTTACCAAAAAGACCCAGACCACTTTGATATTGCTCAATGGGTCACGCGAACTCAGATCCATAAGACGTTTACTGTCCAATACGGAATTGCGGGTCCTGATGGTTTCGTAAAGCAATCCAGCAAGGGTCCGCTTTTCGCTCCAGTTTATGTCGGTGACCGCGCCCACTTCGTATTTCAGATTACCGACAGCACTGATCAACTCCATATCGGCGCGCCAATCACCGGCCGCATCAGCAGAAAGTTGGCTATCGAGCTGACCCGCCGTGTAAGTAAACCAGATGGCTCATTTGATGGGGTAGTGGTAACGTCGCTCGATCTCTCCCAACTCGAAACCTTTTTCAGCTCCCTTGAAATCGGCCATGGCGGAGTCGTATCGCTGGTGCGCCTCGATGGCGTGCTCCTAGCGCGTGGTGGACCGGACGGACCGATGGGCCACTTCGACGGCCTCTCAATCACCACCTCGCCGCTGTTCGACGCGTTGCGTCAGAGTCCAGCGGGAAGTTATTGGAACTCGTCGGCCAGCAGCGCACGGCTCGATGGCGTCAGCCGCCTCGTGTTTTACCGTGTAGTTCCAGAGCTTCCGATGGTCGCCGTCATTGGATTGACCAAGCAGAGCATCTTCCAGCAGGCCGACGCTACCCTCCGTGTTTATTTTATCGCAGGAACGGCGCTAACGCTAATGGTCCTTGCCGCGATGGTGTTAGGCGCCATGAGCCAAGCACGCATCCTGTCAACTAAAGATGCGCTACAGCAGTCATCGCGATCGTTGGAACAGGCAAATTCGTCCCTCGAACACGCAAACATTCTGTTGCAGACCGCGCTCCACAACATGGCTCACGGTTTGTGTATGTTCGATCGCAACCAATGTCTCGTCATATGCAACGAACGTTATGGCGAGATGTACAATCTCGCTCCCGAACAAACAACGCCTGGTACGAGCTTGCGTTCAATACTTGAAGCGAGAATCAGCGCCGGAACAGCACCGCAAGATAAAGAGCAATACCTCCTTACACGACTCAACGAAGTGGACGAGGGCACCCCCTATTACGCAGAGAACGAGTTGAGCGATGGTCGCGTTTATGCCGTCAACCATCGGCCAATGCCGGATGGCGGCTGGGTCGCCATTCATCAGGACGTCACCGAACACAAGAAAATTGAGCGAGCATTGGTCGAAAGCACTGAGGCACTGAAAAACTCGAATGCGAGATTCGGAGCCGCCTTGCAAAACATGTCACAAGGCCTCTGCATGATCGATGCATCGCAGAAAATCCTGGTTGCCAATGAACGATATCGGCAGATATACAATCTCACCGAGGACCTGGTGAAGCCCGGAACGACGCTCGGCGAAATTATAGAATATCGATCCGGGACCGGCAATTATATCGGTCCGGTGCCATCCGAATATATTGCTGCTCAATTGAGCAGTCCAACCACTATCGAGAAACTTGGAAACGGCCGTGTCGTCTTAGTGTTGCGGCATCGGATGACCGACGGTTGCTGGTTAACAACACATGAAGATATTACCGATCGTTGGCGCAATGAAACCCGCGTCGCGTTTCTGGCTCATCATGACGCATTGACTGGTCTTTACAATCGGGCGGCCCTAATTGAAAAAATTGAAGACGCATGTGCGCGAAATCGCCGCTGGGGCGAAGAATTCAATGTTTTAATGATAGACCTGGATCGATTTAAACAGGTTAATGACACTTTTGGTCATCCCGCCGGCGACGACTTGCTTAGGCAGGTTGCCGGCAAACTCAGCGCAACCCTGCGGGAGACCGATATACTGGCGCGTCTGGGGGGCGATGAATTCGCCATTGTCCAGGTCAATGATACCGAGCAAAGCGAGGCGGCAGAGAACCTTGCTACGCAGATCATCGCAGTAATCGGCGAACCGTTCTCCATCAAAAGTAATGCCGTCAGTATCGGCGCAAGCATAGGAATTGCACTTGCGCCGCAACACGGCATTCACGCCGACGATCTTCTAAAAATGGCAGATCTTGCGCTCTACCACGCCAAATCGCTAGGTCGAAACCGATACGCGACCTTTGACCCCGCGTTGGGCCGCGCCGCTGCCGACAAACATATCCTCGAAAGCGAGCTGCGTCAGGCTTTGACGGATGACAATCTTGAGGTTCACTTTCAACCGATCGTCGATAGCAAGACCTTCACAATATGCAGTGCGGAAGCTTTGATCCGGTGGCGCCATCCGGAAAAGGGACTGATATCACCCGACCAATTCATTCCCCTCGCAGAGGAGTCTGGCACGATCCTTCAAATTGGCGAATGGATGCTTCAAGCGGCATGCAAGGAAGCAGCGAAGTGGCCTTCGCCGATAAAGGTTGCAGTGAACCTCTCCACCGTCCAACTGCGCAGCGCCAATCTGCTCGACAACGTCATGTGTGTGCTCGTCGAATCGGGCTTGCCGCCTGACAGATTGGAGCTCGAAGTTACCGAGACGGCATTGATGGAATACGGCACCGAAAGCCTGTCGCTTCTCAAGAAGCTTAAGAACCTTGGAATTACGGTAACTCTCGATGACTTCGGCACGGGATATTCGTCGCTCAACCAGCTGACTATGTTTCCGTTCGACAAAATTAAAATCGATAAGTCATTTACTACCAACATGACAAGCCGCGCTGATTGTGCCGCCATCATTTCCGCTGTGCTCGCGCTCGCGCAAAGTCTGGATATAGAAACGACAGCCGAAGGGGTCGAGAAGGACGATCAGCTCCGGCTCCTACGACTGGCTGGCGTGACGTATATCCAGGGCTATTTGATTTGCCGTCCATGTCCCGCATCGGAGCTCAATTTCCATGAGCCCCTCACTCCAGGAGTTATCGGTAATGCAGCATGAGGAAATCGGATGCCCCGCTTCGGCCGCCACCGAGGATTCCCCGCAAAGTGCCCACGCCAACGGCGGGACGCTGCCCCGCTCTTTGATCGATGAGCTTGAGGAGGCGATAACTCGGAAAGACCTGCGTCACCGGGCTGCGGTAATGCGGCGCGTGACAGACCTATTCATATTGAATGGCGCGGAGTTTACCGAAGAGCACATCGCCATGTTTGACGATGTAATGAGCCGGCTCGTCGTTGCAATCGACAGTTCTGCACGTGCCGAATTCGGGGATTTAATCGCCCAGCATCCAAATGCCCCAACACGGACGTCGCGTCTTTTAGCCCTTGACGATGAGATCAAAGTCGCGCGACCGTTTCTTTCACACTCAAAAAAACTTGACGACGCGACGTTGATCAAGGGCGCCAAAACGAAAAGTCAAGCACATCTGTTAGCGATTTCTCAGCGCGACTCGATAGGCGAAGCGGTTACCGACATCATTGTCGAGCGCGGCAATAAGGAGGTTGTTGTCAGTGTGGCGACCAACCCCGGAGCACGTTTTTCCGAATTTGGTTGCTCTACCCTTGCAACGCGATCCCACGATCACGCCGAGCTGGCACTTTGCGTTTGGCTGCGCCCCGACATTCCGCGGCACCACCTCTTAAGCCTTTTTGCCAAGGCCTCCGACGAGGTAGTCAAGCAATTGGAGGCCGCCGACCGGCAGAAGGTTCAACTCTATCGCTATATGGTCGCCCAGGCCAAGCATCAGCTGCAAGCAAAGATACGTGAACAATCTTCGGACTACATGGCAGCTCGCGCACATGTCGAATCCCTACAGCAGTCCGGCGAACTATCGGCAGAAACTCTTTTGACATTCGCGCAAAATGGCCAATTCGATGAGGCAACCATTGCTTTGTCATTCATGTGCGATTTGCCAGTCGGGCACATTGAGCGCGCCATTATTCACAATCAAGCCGACCATCTATTAGTGCTTGCCAGGGCCATGGGTTTTTCCTGGGATACGACAAGCGCAATATTGTCAATGAGAAAACCGACGGGAAATACGAGCGCGCGTGACATCGAGAGCTATCGTGCAAGTTTCTTGAAGCTACAGCCGAAGACAGCCATCTCGGCAATGCAATTTTATCGCCTGCGCGCTCAGGCAGAGTCACCACTGGAAGTCAATCAATAGTTTTCAGGAACGCCGCCGTGCGGGGTTTCTGGTTATTGTTATTCACTGCCGCACGCCGAGTAGACAAATGTGCTAAGCCGACGCTGACAGGGCTGAGGTCCTCACAGCAAACACGGCTTCGATCTTCATCCTTAGAGATTCCGCATTGAACGGCTTGACGATGTAGTTACTCACGCCTGCCTTCTTGGCGGCAATCACATGCTCGGTTTTGGCTTCGGCCGTCACTATGATAAACGGTGTGCGTTTCAAAATCGGGTCGCTGCGGACCTCACGCAGGAAGTCATAGCCCGACATCGGCTCCATATTCCAATCCGAAATAACCAGGCCATATCGTCGGGTGCGCATTTTAGCTAGCGCCGCGGGGCCATCTTGGGCATCATCAACGTCGTTGAATCCAATTTGCCGCAGCAGGTTCCGCTGGATATTGATCATCGTCCCGGAGTCGTCAACGACAAGGACTGGCATCGACGGATCTAAAGCCATGGTTCTGCGTCCTGATTCCTATAACAACGACCGGTCGCTATTGCCGCCCCCCGAACGTTCGATGCTTTTTGACCAATGCACTGGGTAGCCGTTCGTGGCGCTCCAGGTTTGGTGACGGCGGCATTGCAACTGCTTTGATCGGTATGGCGGCGCACTTTTGCCTTTAACTCGCAATTCAGTTTTCGCAAAATTCTACCCTCATATTACACTTGACAAATTGCATTTGTGGTAATTCCCATGGTTAAAAAATAATGATCTGTTCGGCATGGCTGCAAGTGATGGAGCTGGCCGCTTGCTTGGAAAAGCGGTTACCTGACCGGCGAACCCAAAGTCGGGCACCTCATACCTGATTAAATCGTTTGGGGCAGCAGGTCGCCGGCTTGTTGGTTTAGGCCGCGGCTGCAGCGTCCGCTCGCTCGACGAAGGGCCGGCAGTCAGCACAGCAACACAATTGGAACAAAGAATAGCTGATGGATACGACCCGTCGCGAGACGGTCCAGCGGTATCCACGTATGGCGCAGCCCCTTGATCGCCATTAAAACCGTCACTGTCCCCCGCACCACCATACCGTATTTTTGTTTCCAGCCTGCTTATCAAGTCCGGAAACTCGTTGCCAACGGCGCTGCGACGCAACTTTTATAAGAGGGCAGACGGTGTTTCGCCAGAAGCCGAATTCCTGCGCCCACGGTGCAATAGCTTCATCGTCAGAGCGTGCTTCGGCAATCCTGTTGATTTTTACAAACGGGAAATAACGCCTTCTGGACTCTTAAAAGTTTATTGTCTCAGCGAGCATGGTGTCAGCAAGCTTCGAACCTGCAGCTAGCGGACTGGGACAATGGTCTGTGGTATGATTTTCAAACAAGCATGCCTCGACGGTATCTGCTATCGCCTCCTCATGACAATGAGCTGACTCGATTTGCGGAGCAGTAAGGTTTCGGTGCGCCTTATTATCGTGCATCTCGGTTCGTCGAGGTTCAGCTGGTGGCGGCATCGCATCCGCCTCAAGTTGAGCGACGCGCTCGGCCAAAAACGTTAGCTTATCGTCGGCCGAAGCCCGAGCGGCGTCGCGCGACGAGAAACTCTGCAATAACGCGTTCGTCGCGGCGGTTAGTTTTGCGAGAGACTGCTCAAGTTCCCGGATTTTGTGGTCTTTTCCGGCAACGGAATTCTGAAATGAATCTAATTTGTTCAACAAGCCACGTTGGACCTCTTTGATGAGATCTTCGGCGGCTGCGGCGCGGGAAATCGCAGCAGAGAGCCTCGTCTTTAATTCATTGCTTTCGGCTTGGTGTTTGGCTTTTGTCTTATCCAGCGTGGCGGATAACTTGGCGCGTTCAGTGTGAGCGGCAGCGAGTTCCCCATTC
This sequence comes from uncultured Alphaproteobacteria bacterium, assembly GCA_963731805.1. Taxonomy (GTDB): domain Bacteria; phylum Pseudomonadota; class Alphaproteobacteria; order Rhizobiales; family Xanthobacteraceae; genus BOG-931. The sequence continues at coordinate 29,330 of CAVSWY010000006.1, read as the reverse complement.
AGGCGTTCGAGCATAGATTCGGCTCCGGCTAACGACCTTTTATGTTCGGCCTGGCAGGCGACGAGGTTCGATTTCAGCCGCGCTATTGCCGACCGCGCCTCGGCAGCTAACACGTTACGTTCAGCTTGACATGCCGCAAGCCGTTCGAGCGCAGACCGCACCTCAGCGGATTGCGTGTTACGCGCCGCCTCGAATTCCGCCCTTAACTTTTCAAGTTCAGTTCGAGCTTCTTGCACGGCGGCCTCAGTTTCCTTGAGGCATTGTGACTGCCGTGCACTTTCGCTCGCCATGAGATCAAGGGATGTCAGAAGTGAGTTGTTTTCGTTTTGCTGGAAAGCGAGCGTTTCCTCCGCGACATTCAGATCCATTGTAAGCTCTGCGATCTTCCTTTCCGCTAATGCGTTGCGCGCGGTTAATGTCTTTAACTTATCTCGCATTGCCGTGGCAGAGCCGAGCTTTTGGACTTCGCGCTGCGGCAGCGGAATGGGATTAGTTCGCCCTGGTTCAAGTTGGTACATGGGCTGCCTTTTGTTCGTGAACGACATATCGTCCAGTTCGGACTGGATCGGTTGGGAATGATGCGCCATTTTTTCGTCTGAAGGCCCGCGTTGGACTTTGCCTGCGAGAGCTATGGCGGCCACACCGAATGCCACATGAGTGAGGGTGAGATGCTCGGCCTGATTTTGCCAGCCATCCTGCCGCGTCGCGTTGCAGGTCATTGCCATGCGTACTGCGCCACGCCATTGCCTTGGTCACGGCAAGATGGTGGCACTGTGGTTAATAGACGGTTAACTTGACGGCGGGGTTGCGATAACAAGACACCGGATGGCGCGATCGTGGGCTGTGCGTACGATGGATGCCTTCCCTGCTCGCGGCCGGTCCTCACCGCTTCCCGCTGCGCCACCGCTTCGTGCGGCGATTTTGATTGCGACATCCGCGAGATGTGCCAGAAACACGCGCCAGGAGTTGAACTTGAGGACGCCGGCAGCAGCGCCCTTCGCCATCGTTGCCGTATGTTTTGCGATCGGTTACAGACTTTCATCGCTCCGACTTTTAACGCTTGCTATTTTCTTTTGCAGCGGAGTCGAATTGCTTCAGGTGCCGCTGCCAACCAGACACGCTAGAGTAAGCGATCTGGTTATCGACATAATTGGATCGTGTTTTGGAATTGGCTGTGTTCTCTGCGGCGAGATATTTTTGAATAACATTCAATCCTCCCATGATGACTAGCTTGCCGCCACGGCGTCGATAGCAGTTGGCTCCGCCCTGAGGATGCTAGGGTCTGGACTCACAATTGATCCAGTAGAGTGCCGCGACGAGGGCTGCGGCGGCAAGGAAGTTTCGGGCAAGTTTGTCATAGCGGGTGGCGATCCGGCGCCAATCTTTGATGCGGCAGAAGTAGTTTTCGATTTTGTGGCGTCGACAGTAAAAAAAGCCTTCGGACAATGGGTTTTCTTGATCGCATTGCCGCGGCCCTCATCCTTGATGTGCTGACGCACTCTGTCGCTGTCGTTAGCCTTGTCGGCAGTGACGGTTACGCTGCACGTTGGCTAGGATTTGCTTTGTTTCGTAGAAAGCGGTCTAACCCATTAGTCCTTTCTGCTTTGCCGCTTGCGTAAGCGGACCCCTGGGCCGCCCCCATTTTCATTGATGAATTCGATCCCGGCTGAGGTAATTCCTGGGCGACCCATTTGACCAGACTAGCGAATTCGACGCCAATCCACCGAAATACGCGTTTAAATAGAACATAGATATATATGATATCACAGATAGTATTAAAGTCCGAGCAAATCACTTCCTGAGCGTGTGATATGATAGACTAGCTTCGGAGCAACCCGCGTGTCCTGCGCGATCGGACTTGGCCGTGGCGTCACTTCGCAGCACTACAAATGCGATGGTTGCGACGGTCAGGGCGACGGTGAAATCGATTTAACTCCTCGCACCAGCAGCAATTGTTTCAAACTTCGAGCGATCGCTCCATCCAGACGCTCAAGAAGTTCTAAATCCTTTTGCAACTCGTCAGATGTCGCAGCACTCCCGATGTCGATAAGCTCCCGGACACCACCTAATTCGCGTTGTGCTTGTTCATCCGCTTCCTTGCGTAACGCTCGGAGCTCTTCAAGACTGCGCGTTTCCTCTTCGAGCTGCATTCCCAACATTGGTAACTCGAGCTTGTATTGGCGATGCAGCCGAGAATAAATTAGTTCGTGTTTGATCTTCGCATATCCCGCAATCGATACGTTACGAGATTTTCCCTACGCCACAGCAAATCCGCCAAGTGCGCGACAATCACCGATGGCCGATATTCGGCGATGATATCTCGGCGCATTTTTTCAAATTCGGCTCGATCCTCTGTTGGCAATAGACTAAGGCCCGAGTAGCAGCCGTGTCGCAACGCGGGTGGAATTCGGTTTTTTTGCTTGTTCATCGGAAGCTCCAAATAACAGGGATAATTCGGATTCTACCAGAAGCGCGACTGGACGTGAGCAAACAAATTGTAAAATTGAAACCAGGCGCCCAGATATGCGTCGCAGGAATCTTGAAAAAGTTTTCAAGTTGATTTTTCAAGAAATCAAAATCGCGATTGCCAAATTCCACTCAGATAGCTCGGCTAACTGTCTGATCGGGGAGTGGAGCAGGCCGGTTAGCCCGAAGAAGCGCTGTAAGACGCAACCAAGCAAATAAAAAATGTGGAAACGAGAACGTCCTAAATGCGTCGCGCGAAATCTTGAAAAATTTTCAAGTTGATTTTTCAAGAAATCAAAATCGTGATTGCTAAATCCTCACTCAGGTAGCTCGCCTAACTGTCTGATCGGGGAGTGGAGCAGGTCAATTCACTCATGATCGCCGTCAAACACGCTCGCGCTGCCGAGGGCTGCTCCTGTGGCCGCAGTTCCTATGCCAGGCCACATCGCACGCGCGAAACTTGATTTCCAGTGGGCATGCAAGTCATTGATTTCGCTACAGAACTTGAAAAAAGCAATCTTGAAAAATAATCAAGATGATAATGTGGGTTCCACTACCTACGCAATTGATTTGATTTATTTTTTTGATCTTTTCACACGCCAGGCTGGGGCGGATGCGGCTGCGCCTTCCGCTTCCTACGCCAGCCAAACAATCCCACCGCGCCGTGGCGTTGGGTCACGTGTGGACGGCGCCTTGGCAAGAACTTTCTGACGTTGCTGCAGCATTGGTCGGGTGCGGTCACGTGTGGACGGCGCCTTGGCAAGAACTTTCTGACGTTGCTGCAGCATTGGTCGGGTGCGGTCACGTGTCCGGCCTGTTGATGCGGCGCGGATAGCCGCTGGCCCTAATGCTCTGCGCGGATCGGGTCCCAATCCATCGCACGCACAAGTATGCGTTGACCCAAGCGGGCTCTCCCGATCCCCGGAACGACCGTATCTGCATTACGTCGTCGTGCCCTCGCCAATTCGTTGAAGCTCTTAGCTTGTATCGGTTATGCCGCTACGGGGAACAATCTCGGCTCCTTGAATCGTTCACCGCGTACCATCATGGCCCAGGCCATACGCGCGATCTTGTTGGCCAGGGCGACAGCAGCGACCTTGATCGGCCGACGTTCCATGATGCGCGTGAGCCACAGCCGCTTCGTACCATGTTGTCTTGCGTATCGGATGACGGCCATCGCTCCAACGACGAGCAACCATCGCAAATATCGATTTCCCTGCTTTGAGATCCCGCCGAGTCGTTCCTTGCCGCCCGTCGAATGCTGCCTGGGAACCAAGCCTATCCACGCCGCGAGACTACGGCCCGACGCGAATGCTTTCCAATCGCCGACCTCGGCGACCAGGGCGGTGGCGACGATCGGACCGACGCCAGGGATTTCCTCAAGCCGCCGGCTCTCTTCACACGATCGATGCCAGGCGTGGATGCGCTTCTCGATAGTACCGATCTCTGCCGTGACACTTACGTATTGGCGAGCAAGAACCTCGAGGCTAAACCGTGCGGCCGCCGGAATGCGATCATCCTCCTGGTTTGCAATAATCTCCAATAGCCCAGCCGTGCCATTGCGGCCTTTGGCCGAGATGATCCGAGCTCCGCCAGATGCCCGCGGATCGCATTCGACAGCATCGTTCGTTGCCGAACGAGAAGCTGACGACCGCGATGCAGCATCAAGCCAGACTGCTGTTGTTCGGATTTTGTTGGTACAAAACGCATCGACGGCCGTGTCACCGCTTCGCAGATCGCGGCTGCATCATTCGCGTCATTCTTGCCGCGCTTGAGGTAGGCCTTCACATAGCTCGGTGGCATCAGCCTCACCGAATGGCCGAGCTCCTGAAGCGTGCGGCTCCAATGATGTGCGCTCGGACACGCCTCAATACCCACGAGGCATCGTGGTAGAGCTGCAAAGAACTCCAATACCTTGGCGCGGCTCACCCGCTTGCGGATCACCGCCGCCCCATCAGCATCCACGCCGTGAACTTGGAATACCGACTTCGCAATATCGAGACCGATTGTGCTAACCTCGCCCATGGACGGCTCCCCTCATAGTGGTTTGCTTTAACGCAACCACCCTATGGCACACCGATGCCGCAGAGTGGGCGCCGTCCACAGCATCAATCGATACTCATTGTGCTCGGACGTCTGGATATCGGCTGGAATTGGCTTTGTTTCGTAAGGAGGCCTGCTGGCTTCTAGTCCTTTCCGCCTTGCCGCTTGCGTAAGCGAACCCCCGGACCGCCGCCGTTTTCGTCGATGAACTCCACCCCGGCCGCCTCAAGCGCGCTTCTTAGCGCCGTGACGGTCGACATGTGCGCGCTCATAAGGCCCGGCTTTGACTCGAGGCGCTTTACTGTCGGCAGCGAAACAGACGAAGCGATCGCGAGGTCACGTTGCTCCCAGCGCAGAAGGGCTCTGGCAGCTCTCACGAGCTCACTGCTGAGGATAAACGCCGGCCTACCCATCGCAGCCTATTTAATACCTGAGGTATTGACTTATGGTGCGCCGATATATAATACCTGAGGTATCGCTATCTGTCTGAAGGAATAGAATCATGCGTGCTCATCCTACGGAAGCTACTTCAGGTGCCAATAGGCGAAGATTTGTCGGCGGCTCGGACGCCCGGATCATTATGGGCGATGACGAGGCGGCCCTGCTGCGCCTCTGGCGCGAAAAACGAGGCGAGGTCGAGCCGGAGGATCTTTCGGCAAACCTCATCGTCCAGCTTGGGCTGGCCACCGAGGACCTGAACCGGCGCTGGTATGAGGCCAATACCGGGCAGGTCGTTACCGACATCCAGGAGCGGGTCTTTCATCCGGCGCTCAAGTAGATGGCGGCCACCCTGGATGGCCGTGTGGCGGGTTCGGATGCGGTATTCGAAGCCAAGTTCATGCTGCCGTGGTCGTTCTCGGAAGAAGGGGCCTTGGCCAAGTATAGCCCGCAGCTGCAGCACAACATGTGGGTGGTGGCAGCGCGGACGGCCGTGCTTTCGGTGATTACCGGGGGCGGCAAGTGGGTCGAGATTTTGGCCCATGCCGATCCGCTCTATCAGCATTTGATTGTGACTGCGGAGCGGAAGTTCTGGCGCTGTGTCGAAAATGGCGAGGAGCCCAAGCTGTTTGGTGTTGAGCCGCCAAAGCCGCGGATCGAGGCTATCCGCATTGTCGACATGAGCACGTCTAATGCCTGGGCGGAGTTTGCTGGCGTCTTCGCCCGCACGCGGTCCGCCCATCTCGAGCATGAACAGGCCAAGTCCGAACTCAAGGGGCTAATGCCCAAGGACGCCAAGGAGGCGCTTGGCCATGGCATTCGGGCCAAGCGGTCGAAATCAGGGGCGGTCAGTTTCGATCTCCTCGGCAGCCGCAGTAACGGCCAGGAGGGCTCTCATGCAGCGGTCTAGTCAATCGATTGCCTCCCTGGCGGCTGCGGTCGCCAAGGCCCAAATCGAGCTTGCCAACCCGGAGAAGTCGCTCCTTGGCACCATCAAATCGGGACCAGGACGGGATGGTCCGGAGCGGTTGTTCCGCTATGCACCGCTGTCCAGCGGGCTTGAGATCGTGCGCAAAACCTTGGGTCAGCATGAGATCGCCACGGTACAGACCACGGCCATCGATCAGAGCGCCGGCATCGTCAATCTCACCACTGTGCTGGCCCATGCCTCCGGGGAATGGATTGCGTCGGACTGGCCGGTCTGCCCCATCAGCGAAACCGCCACTCCGCATCGCATGGGCGCGGCGCTGACCTATGCCCGGCGCTATGCGTTGTTCACGCTGGTTGGCATTGCCGGCGAGGATGATCTTGATGCGCCCGATCTTGTGGCACCGACCACGCCGTCATCGAGCTTAGAGCCGCCGAACGGCGGTGCAGGCGGCCACTCCAACGGTGGCGCTAAGCCTCATTCCGGTTACCGACCGCCTGTTCGCCGCCATGGCCGAGTTTTTCCAAACCTGCCTACGCTAGGCCTTACTCCTGAAGCCTCGGCGCAATTGCGCGACCAATTGCTCAGTCAACTCGACGCCATTGTTGACGGAGACAAGGCCGCCCTTTGGGCGAAGCGATCGCTGCCAGACAAGAACAAGCTGACCGTAGCCGATGCTCAGCGCGTCGAGGAAGCGTTCCAAGCGAGGCTTGCAGGTATCGCACCAGTGCCAGAGCAAAGGGAGCAGAGACCTCAATCGCACGGTGCCAATTCCAAAGCGCCGAGGAAACGACAGGCCTCCAAGACGATTGATAAGAGCGTCCTGGCATTGCCGGAGCCGCGTCGAATCCGCGACCGTGACCATGTCAGATTCGTCGCCAAGCAGCCGTGCCTGATTTGCGGCCGTCGACCCTCGGATGCGCATCACTTACGCTTTGCACAAAGCCGGGCGCTGGGCCGCAAGGTCAGCGACGAGTTCACCGTCCCCTTGTGCCGAGGGCACCATCGCGAGGTCCATCACTGCGGCGATGAGGCGATGTGGTGGAAGGCCGCCCGTGTTGATCCGACCGTTGCTGCCGGAGCGCTATGGCGGGAAACAGATCCGCTGCCTATTCGCCAGCATAGTGAAGGCATCGACAAGTCGATCTCCAAGACCACCAGAAGTACCGACGCGAAGGGGATCAAGCGCAATGGGTCGGTTGGCAGAGGTCGGAATTACAAAACGAAGCCAATTATTACGGCGGTCTCTCAATGACTTCGTTCAGACAGTGGCAGGCCAACCGCAATAATGCTCATAAAAGCACCGGTCCCATCACCGAAGAAGGCAAGAAAACTTCCCGCTGCAACGCGGTTCGGCACGGACTTACGGCTGAAACCGTGATCGGCGCGCTGGAGGATGCTGAGGATTACCGCGCCTTCGAAGCGACTGTTATCGCGGATTACGATGCGCAATCGGCTGTCGAGCGGGAACTGGTGCTACGGCTAGCCAGCCTGCTGTGGCGGCTGCGCCGCGCCACAGCGGTGGAAACTGGGCTATTCGAAATCCAGGCCAACGGGTCGGGCGGATTTCAGTCGATCAGCCGCGTGGATCCGACGTCGCGAGAGATTGTCCATGCCGTATTCCGTCAAAAGGACGCTGCAAGCATCGATCGCAATCTGACTCCAGGCAGCCTTCCTACTGCAGCTAGTGCTTTGCCCCAGTCCGATCCGAACTATCTCGCCGCTAGTGCCAGTGTCACCACCGACCTCGCGCGTTGCTTTTTGCGTTTGGCCAATCTCCCCAGCTTTGCCTTGGATCGGCTCGGTCGCTACGAGGTAGCGTTGTGGCGGCAAGTCGACCAGACTCTGATTGCGCTCGATGGGCTGGATCGCCGCAAACCGCAGGAAAGAGGGCGCGGTTTCTATTTTTTTCGGCGCCCCTCAAGAGCCGCTGACTGTTGATTTTGTTGGACCTCGCTCGAAACTAATGCCATGAAGAAACTTCTCCGGCTTCGCGGGAAAATCCTTAAAGACTAGATTTGGACCAGCTGGTGTATCTAGCCCCGTATTTGGGCAAAGACTTGCAAAGCTCAGTGCAGGTGGACCGCGTTCGCCAGCTGCTCGTGCCATTGCGTAGGCGAAACTCTGGACAGCACGTTGAAATTATCATTGTGCTGGATGTCGATGAACGCCTCGTGATGCGGGTCGGGGGTCACGAGCGCCGCGAGTTGCTGAGCCAGTTGAGTGTCGGCAGGGTTGGCGTGCTCGTGGTCAATGTGCGCGTCCATGTTGGCGCCGGTCTCAGCGCCGAGGCTTGGATGGAAGACAAAAGTGCCGCTGTGGAGCGATACCAGCGGATCCTTCGGACCGTCTCGGCTGGCCGCGCCGTCGGGCTGGTTCATCGAACGATCGGAGTTGAGGTCGATCTTGTCGTTGTCAAACGTCATTCCGCAGTCGAGCGACGCACTCACTGTAGTGTCAGATGAACCAGTTGCTGGCGGATCGGTGATGAGCGTGCCGCCATTTCCATCCGACGCAAAATCCAATGTGGCGTTGAAATCATCGAACGTGAGGCTCGCGGTATTCGTGCCGTCGGTCAGCGTCAGCAAACCGGTCGTGGAATTATACGACTCCGCGAACTGCGACGAATTAAAATTGATTCCGATGAGATCGATAGTGTCCGAATGGGACGCGTCAGGTGCGGTACCGGTAAATCCGACAATCTGTCCAGTGAAGCTCTCCGGCTGGCTGAGGATGAGCGAGCCGGTTGCGCCAGTAAATGTCACAGTATCGTCGGATGGCGCACTGATGTCGAGACTGCCCCCGTTGACGATCGTGGGCGCCGGCGGCGGATCGGCGATATCGGCGCCGCTGCTGGCGCTCGAGGCAATGAAGGTATCGGCCGAATAGTTGCCGTCCAACGTGAGGCTGACGGACAGGCTGTCGTGTGGATCGGTCACTAATAGTGATGTCGTATCGCTGCTCGCATTAAAGGTCGGCGTGGCCGTCGTGTATGTAGCATTGAACCCCTTGAGATAAATGACATCTCCGCTCGCCAAGCTTCCAGAACTGGCCGAAATTGCACCGTTGAAGCTTGACGGTTGCTCGAGCATGAGCGTGCCGATCGACGCCCCAAAATAAACGGTCGCGCCGGAAGCAACGGTGCTGTTGAACTCCAAAGTTGAACTTGCATCGATTGTATATGAACCCGTTCCCGTTGCGGGCGAGGTAATATCGAGCGTGGCGCCGTTTGAGAGTGTGATGGTTCCGTTGTTCGTGAAGCTGGTCGGCTCGATGTAGAGCTTCGATCCCGTGCCCGAGACCGTGATCTCGCCAGTTGCGGTGTTGGTCAGATTATAAGTCGGCTCGATATAGAGCGTGTCGCCATTGGCAACGTTGATCGCGCCCTGATTGGTGAAGTTATAGGGGTCAATATAGGCATAGTAGGATTGATCGTTGGCCTCGATGTTGATCGTGCCCTCGTTGACGATGCCGTCGCCGGTGTGATTGGAGCCGGTGGAGCCGATGTACTCATAGGCATAGCTGTTGTCATTGATGATCAGGTTCGGCCCCAGCGTCAGCACCGAGCCAGTATTGTTGGTGTCGTCATTGTCGATGTAATCGGCATATCCCGTCGCGCTGCCAAGATTGATGGTGGCGTTGTCGAAGGTCTGGTTGCCCTCGAAATAAATGTCGTCGCTGGTGCCGGTGAGATTGACGGTCCCTGCTCCAGTGCCGTTCGCCCCCGTCGCCGTCAGGCTGGTGGCAACGTAAACCGAGGACGAATTGGCCGACAGGTTCAAGGTGCCGTCATAAGTCACACCCGATAGCGTGCCGCCGCTGAACGTCAGGCCAGAACCCTGGTCGACAATCGTGCCGCCCGCAATGGTGCCGGAGCCGCCCAGCGTGAACGTCCCGGCGGTGAGCGTCAGCGCGCCGCTGAGATTGAGTGTTCCTAGGTCGTCGATTGTGATGTTAGAATCGTCCAGCCGGGCCAAATGGCGATTGAGAAGTCGCGGCGGACAGCGTGACGGCGGAACTGCCCGTGCCGGTGAACTCCGCCTCATTAGTGCGCCCGGTGCGCTACCGCTGCTCCAATTGGTGCCGCTACCCCACGTCGTGGTGCCGGTGCCGACCCAATTGTCGGCCGTCGGCGAAGCTTGATCACGTCGGCGCCGCCGCTTCCGTCGGAGGTGGCCGACCAGGCGACATTGGCTGGCGGCGTGTAATTACCGACCAATGTAACGAACTCGGACGTGCCCTTCGTCGTGTCCGTTATGGTCAGCGTCGTGTCGGTGCCGTTGTAGGTGGTCGACGTCGTGAACGTATTCCCGGCCGTCGAATTGAACCCGCCGAGATCGAGCGTATCGGTCGTGCCGAAGCCGCTGAACGTGTCGTTAAACCCTGAAAGATTGGCGAGTTCAAACGTGCCAGTGCTGGAGAATAAGATCGTTCCGATGCCGCCGATCGCTGTAATCACGTCGAGCGCACCGCCGGATACTTCGAGCTCACCGTTATTAGTGAGGCCGCCCGAAAGCTCTAACGTACCGGCCTCGACGTTCACGGTGCCGGTATTGTTGATGGCAGCACTGATAGTGGTCGTGTCGCTGACGCTCTTGAGATAGGTCCCGGTCAGCATCAACGTGCCGGCCCCAGAGATCATGCCCTCGTCGGTCATGCTGCCAGACACGCTCAGTGTGCTGCCACTTTCGATAGCGATCGTCCCGGTATTGTCGAGCCCCGCTGCCGTGATCGTGCCGGCCGCACCGCCGCCGTTGCCAATCTGAACAAAGTTGCTGTTGGTCAGCGTGCCGTCGATCGTCAGGCTGCCGCCGCCACTGTCGCCATAAGGACCGTCAACGTAAATCGTGCCGCTGTTGTCGAGGGCGCCGTCCGTCGTCAGCAGCGCCCCGTTCGCCACCTGAAGCTGCCCGGCAATGCTTGTCAGCCCGGCCAGCGCCGTGTTGCCGGTCACCGCCCCCGCATCTGCGACCCAGGCCTGCGGACCAGACAGGTTGATCTGCGCGCCGCTCGCAATCGTGGCGATCTCACCGCTGGCAAATTCCAATTCCCCGTCACCGCTGATGTTCAGCGTTCCGACCCAGGTTGCTGGCGCCACCGCCGCGATGTTCATCAGATCCGGGCTGGTATTGCCGTTGCCGGCAATGTCGATCGTCCCGGTATTGTCGAGCCCCGCTGCCGTGATCGTGCCGGTCGCACCGCCGCCGTTGCCAATCTGAACAAAGTTGCTGTTGGTCAGCGTGCCGTCGATCGTCAGGCTGCCGCCGCCACTGTCGCCATAAGGACCGTCAACGTAAATCGTGCCGCTGTTGTCGAGGGCGCCGTCCGTCGTCAGCAGCGCCCCGTTCGCCACCTGAAGCTGCCCGGCAATGCTTGTCAGCCCGGCCAGCGCCGTGTTGCCGGTCACCGCCCCCGCATCTGCGACCCAGGCCTGCGGACCAGACAGGTTGATCTGCGCGCCGCTCGCAATCGTGGCGATCTCACCGCTGGCAAATTCCAATTCCCCGTCACCGCTGATGTTCAGCGTTCCGACCCAGGTTGCTGGCGCCACCGCCGCGATGTTCATCAGATCCGGGCTGGTATTGCCGTTGCCGGCAATGTCGATCGTCCCGGTATTGTCGAGCCCCGCTGCCGTGATCGTGCCGGTCGCACCGCCGCCGTTGCCAATCTGAACAAAGTTGCTGTTGGTCAGCGTGCCGTCGATCGTCAGGCTGCCGCCGCCACTGTCGCCATAAGGACCGTCAACGTAAATCGTGCCGCTGTTGTCGAGGGCGCCGTCCGTCGTCAGCAGTGCCCCGTTCGCCACCTGAAGCTGCCCGGCAATGCTTGTCAGCCCGGCCAGCGCCGTGTTGCCGGTCACCGCCCCCGCATCTGCGACCCAGGCCTGCGGACCAGACAGGTTGATCTGCGCGCCGCTCGCAATCGTGGCGATCTCACCGCTGGCAAATTCCAATTCCCCGTCACCGCTGATGTTCAGCGTTCCGACCCAGGTTGCTGGCGCCACCGCCGCGATGTTCATCAGATCCGGGCTGGTATTGCCGTTGCCGGCAATGTCGATCGTCCCGGTATTGTCGAGCCCCGCTGCCGTGATCGTGCCGGCCGCACCGCCGCCGTTGCCAATCTGAACAAAGTTGCTGTTGGTCAGCGTGCCGTCGATCGTCAGGCTGCCGCCGCCACTGTCGCCATAAGGACCGTCAACGTAAATCGTGCCGCTGTTGTCGAGGGCGCCGTCCGTCGTCAGCAGTGCCCCGTTCGCCACCTGAAGCTGCCCGGCAATGCTTGTCAGCCCGGCCAGCGCCGTGTTGCCGGTCACCGCCCCCGCATCTGCGACCCAGGCCTGCGGACCAGACAGGTTGATCTGCGCGCCGCTCGCAATCGTGGCGATCTCACCGCTGGCAAATTCCAATTCCCCGTCACCGCTGATGTTCAGCGTTCCGACCCAGGTTGCTGGCGCCACCGCCGCGATGTTCATCAGATCCGGGCTGGTATTGCCGTTGCCGGCAATGTCGATCGTCCCGGTATTGTCGAGCCCCGCTGCCGTGATCGTGCCGGCCGCACCGCCGCCGTTGCCAATCTGAACAAAGTTGCTGTTGGTCAGCGTGCCGTCGATCGTCAGGCTGCCGCCGCCACTGTCGCCATACGGACCGTCGACATAAATCGAGCCGCTGTTGCCCACATTAGTGCTAACAGTCAGCACGGCGCCATTGACAATTGCAAGAGTCGAGCCTGAGCTTGCGCTCAAACTATAGACCCTGTCCGGCGATCCGGATGGATCGAACGTTACAGTCGCACTGGAGATGCTCACTTCACTGTTCGCAGCCGGGACGCCGGCGCTCCAGTTGGCGCTGTTGGACCATTCGCTGTTACCGCCGGCGCCGGTCCAATTATCGGCCGTCGGGGCGCTGTTGAGCAGCAGTTCAACGTCGCCGGATGTTCCGCCGCCGCTGTCGCCTTGGAGCGTAAATCCGGTCTGGCTGTAGGTGCCGGCGAGATTGAGAGTCTCGAGGACCGTTCCGGATCCGTTGCTTATGTTTAATGTTCCCGCGGCGTTCGCCCCGGTGGTAACCTGGGTCCACAGCGTCGTGTCAGCCGCGGAGTAGCTGAGATTCTTCAGGTCGATGATGGCACCGGCGCCGAAGCCTCCGATCGTTTCGGTAAAGCTTGTCACCGTCGAGCCAAGCTCGAGCGTGCCAGCGCCGGAGAACGAGACCGTGCCAGTGCCGTTATTGAAGGTGGTGGGCTCAATATAAGCCGTGGCGCCGCTGGAAATGACGATGGCGCCATCGTTCGTGAAACCGAAGGCATGGGTTCCACCAGATACGATATAGAGCGTCCCGGCCTGCGCGTTGATCGTACCGTCGTTGACGATGTTGCTGGCGGCAGCGTCGTCGTAGGTGGTGCCGATGATGCCGCTGGCGCCGGTCTGGTCGATAATCAAGCTCGAACCGAACGTCAGCACCTCGGGCGTGCCACCATTGGCCGAATTGCCGGCCGAGGTCTCGTTGTCTTCCACGTAGGCGTTGGTGCCGCTGAGCGTGATCGTTGCGTTATTGATGGTCTGGCTGTCGTCGAGGTAGAGGTAACTGTTCGAGCCGATGTTGATCGCGCCTGGACCCGTGCCGCCCACTCCCGTCAGCGTCAGGTAGCTCGTGCCGCCTCCCGAGGTCGTCAGACTGCCGGTGACGATGACGCTCGAGTTCGCCGGCATCAGGTTCATCGTGCCTTCATAGGTGATGGGACCCTGCAACGTGCCACCATCGAACACCATGCCGGAGCCGGCATCCGTGATGGTGCCGCCGATGATCGTGCCCGAGACCAGCGTGAGTGGTGCGAACGTGCCGCCGGAGCCGAGCGCCAGCGTCGCCCCGGTATTGGTCAGCGTACCGTCGAGGTAGGTCGTGGTGCTGTTGTCGGTGAAGCCGGCAAGGCTCGCCGTCGTGAAGGCGCCCCACATATACAATTTCGCGCCGCTGTCGATCGTGACCGTGCCGGAGTTCGACCAAGTAGTGGCGGTACTGGTGCCGATATAGAGGGTCGTACCGCCATCCGCCGTGATGGAGCCGCCGGCCGCATTGGTGAACGTGGTGGGTTCAATTTCGAGCGTGCCGGCGGAAACCGTGATGGCGCCGGCGTTGGTGAAACCGAAGGCATGGGTTCCACCAGATGCGATATAGAGCGTCCCGGCCTGCGCGTTGATCGTACCGTCGTTGACGATGTTGCTAGCGGCAGCGTCGTCGTAGGTGGTGCCGATGATGCCGCTGGCGCCGGTCTGGTCGATAATCAAGCTCGAACCGAACGTCAGCACCTCGGGCGCGCCACCATTGGCCGAATTGCCGGCCGAGGTCTCGTTGTCTTCCACGTAGGCGTTGGTGCCGCTGAGCGTGATCGTTGCGTTATTGATGGTCTGGCTGTCGTCGAGGTAGAGGTAACTGTTCGAGCCGATGTTGATCGCGCCTGGACCCGTGCCGCCCACTCCCGTCAGCGTCAGGTAGCTCGTGCCGCCTCCCGAGGTCGTCAGACTGCCGATGACAATGACGCTCGAACCCGCCGGCATCAGGTTCATCGTGCCTTCATAGGTGATGGGACCCTGCAACGTGCCACCATCGAACACCATGCCGGAGCCGGCATCCGTGATGGTGCCGCCGATGATCGTGCCCGAGACCAGCGTGAGTGGTGCGAACGTGCCGCCGGAGCCGAGCGCCAGCGTCGCCCCGGTATTGGTCAGCGTACCGTCGAGGTAGGTCGTGGTGCTGTTGTCGGTGAAGCCGGCAAGGCTCGCCGTCGTGAAGGCGCCCCACATATACAATTTCGCGCCGCTGTCGATCGTGACCGTGCCGGAGTTCGACCAAGTAGTGGCGGTACTGGTGCCGATATAGAGGGTCGTACCGCCATCCGCCGTGATGGAGCCGCCGGCCGCATTGGTGAACGTGGTGGGTTCAATTTCGAGCGTGCCGGCGGAAACCGTGATGGCGCCGGCGTTGGTGAAACCGAAGGCATGGGTTCCACCAGATGCGATATAGAGCGTCCCGGCCTGCGCGTTGATCGTACCGTCGTTGACGATGTTGCTAGCGGCAGCGTCGTCGTAGGTGGTGCCGATGATGCCGCTGGCGCCGGTCTGGTCGATAATCAAGCTCGAACCGAACGTCAGCACCTCGGGCGCGCCACCATTGGCCGAATTGCCGGCCGAGGTCTCGTTGTCTTCCACGTAGGCGTTGGTGCCGCTGAGCGTGATCGTTGCGTTATTGATGGTCTGGCTGTCGTCGAGGTAGAGGTAACTGTTCGAGCTGATGTTGATCGCGCCTGGACCCGTGCCGCCCACTCCCGTCAGCGTCAGGTAGCTCGTGCCGCCTCCCGAGGTCGTCAGACTGCCGATGACAATGACGCTCGAACCCGCCGGCGTCAGGTTCATCGTGCCTTCATAGGTGATCGGACCCTGCAACGTGCCACCATCGAACACCATGCCGGAGCCGGCATCCGTGATGGTGCCGCCGATGATCGTGCCAGAGCTGGTCAGCGCGAACGCACCGGCGGCTAGCGTCAGGGAGCCCGTAAGTGCCAAAGTTCCCTGATCGCTCAGCGTCGCGTTGCCGTCGTTCAGGAGCACCGAGAACGGCGACTGCGTGCCGGTCAGCGTGACGGTGTAGGCCGCGCCGCTGGCGAGCACCGCTTCCTGGCTCGCGCTCGGTAATACGCCAGTGCTCCAATCGGCCGCCGTCGCCCAATTGCCGGTGGTGTCGTTCCAGGTGTCGGCCGTCGGCGCGGCTTCCGTCACAGTGACGACGCCGGTGGCGCTGCTCGACGCCGACCAGAGCAGATTTTGCGCGACCAGCGCCGCGCTCGAGTAATTACCCGCGAGCACGACCGACGCGGACCCGGTGTGCGTTGTGTCGGTGACGGTCAGCGTCGTCGTCGTGCCATTGTAGTTCGGCGTAACCGTGAACGCGTCGCCGGAGCGCGCCGCGGAAAGCGCGAGACCGAGCGTGTCGCTGGTACCGGCCTCGTCGAAACTCGAGATCGTGCCGCTATAGCTTTGCGCGAGCTCGAGCGTGCCGGCGCCGGAGAACGCGACATTCTCGTTGAAGGTGTTGCCGAATTCGGCAACACCGCCGCCGCTAATCTGGACACTGCCGGTGCCGGAGACCGCGGCCGTGACATCGAGCGTGCCGCTCTGAACCTCGATGGTTCCGCTATTGGATAGCGCCACTGCAATATTGCGCTGCCCAGAGCCGCTCTCGATCAGAGTGCCGGTATTGGAGACGCTGTTACCGCTGCCACTGTTGCTGATGGCATTGCTGTTCTCACCGGAGCCCGACAACAGTGTCAGCGTGCCGCCGGAAAGAATCTCAAGCGTCCCGGCGGCGCCTTCGCCGCCGATGGTAACGGCATTGTTCGACTGGATGCTGGCGCTGCCGCCGATCTCGAGCGTGCGGCTCAGCCCGCCCTCGAGCGTACTGCCGGTCGAGGCAGCATCGAGGATCGTGGTGCCGGACCCTTCCATGCCGTCAAAGCCGCTCATGGTCAGCGTGCCGGAGACATCTACCGTGCCGCTGCCGGACAGGAGGCCGGCGCCGCCGCCCGAGCCGTTGTTCGTGCCGGTCAGAGTGAAATCGGCGGCGGTGAACGAGGCGTTCGCGTTCAGCGTGCCGCCATTGACCGTCAGCGTCTGGCCGACCGACATCTGATCCGTAGCGTCGGTTGTCAGGGTATTGCTGCCAATCAGGCTCAGATTGCCGGCGTCGTCGAGCTGCGAGTTCGCCGCGAGCGTAAAGGTTGTGCCGCCGCTTCCGCCGCCGCCGCCGAACTGGATGGTGGCGCCGCTCTCGGCTTGCACGGTGCCCGAGCTCGATCCGCCAGCATTGAGCAGCAGCGTCCCGCTTTGGATATTGACCGTACCGGTATTGGACAGCGCCACGCCGACATTGCGCTGGCCGCCGCCGCTCACGATCAGGGTACCGGCGTTCGAGAAGGTGTTGCCGCTGCCGCTGCCGTTGATTGCGGCGTCGCTCTCCCCCGCCGTCGATTGCAGCGTCAGGGTGCCGCCCTGCAGCACTTCAAGCGTCCCGGGACCGCCGTCCGAACCGAGGCCGATACTGGTATTCGCCGCAATGTTGGCGCTGCCGCTGACTTCGACGGTACGACTTACCCCGCCCTCGAGCGTGCTGCCGGTCGAGCTGGCATCGAGGACGAGGGTTCCAGATCCGTCCATTTCGGCGAAGCTGGAGGCGCTGAACGTGCCGGTCACATGCACCGTGCCGCTGCCGCCCAGCGTACCGGCCCCGCCACCAGAGCCGTTGTTGGTCCCGGTCAGCGTCAGCGTCGCGGTCGTCAGCGTCGCGTTGGCATTGAGCGTGCCGCCGTTGATGGTGACGCTCGACGGTGTGACCGCGCTGTTCAGGTTCAGGGTGCCACCGCTCGTAACAATGAGCGCCCCTGACACCGAAACCTGATCCGTCGGATCCGTCGTCAGCGTGCCATTATTGGTGACAGTCAGATTGCCGGCATCGTTGAGCTGTGAATTCGCGGCAAGAGTGAAACTGCCGGTGGCGAATGCGAGCGTGGCGCCCGCCTCGGCCTGTAAGATGCCCGAGCTCGAACCGCCGCCGTTGATGTCGAGCGTGCCGCTCTGGGCATCAACGGTGCCGGTATTTGTCAGTGCCACATCGATCCGGCGCAAGCCCGACCCGCTTTCGATCAGATCGCCCGCGTTCGATACGCTGTTGCCGGAACCGCTATTTGCCAATGCGGCGTCGCTTTCCCCCGAACCGGATTGCAGCGTCAGTGTCCCACCCGACAACACCTCGACCATGCCGACGCCGCCGTCGCCTCCGACGTTGACGCTGTTGTTCGCAAGAACTGTGGCGCTGCCGCCAATCTCGAGCGTGCGGCTGAGGCCGAAATCCAGCGTGCTGCCGGTCGAGCCTGCGTCCAGAATGGTCGTCCCCGACCCGCCCATCTGGGCAAAACCGCTGGAGGTCAACGTATTGGTGATGTCGACCGTGCCGCTGCCCTGCAGCGTGCCGGCACCGCCGCCGGAGCCGTTGTTGGTACCGGTGAGGATCAGGTTCGTGATGCTAGCCGCGCCGTCGGCGTTCAGCGTGCCGCCGTTGATTTCAAGCGTCGCCGTCGAACTGGCGTCGGTCAGTCCGCCCACTGTGACTGTAGACGTGATATTGACTGTGTAGGTTCCGGAGGCGTCAATAAATGCAATCTGCGTCGTACTGTTCGGAACGGTGTTGGGCGTCCAATCGGTAGCGGTGGTCCAGTTCCCGCCGGCGGAATTGTTCCAGTGGAGGTCATTCGGGTTGGCCTGAACTGTGCCGGCAACGCCAGTGACCTCGTCGGTATTCCCCGTGGTCGGGTCGGTGAAGTTAACGACGACGTCTAGCGTCTTGCCCTGATCGGCGTAGGCCGGCGTGTAGCTGTCAGTGCTATCGCCCAAAACAACCTGGCCATCGAGGAGCCATGTATAGGTGACGTTGCTAAGACTGGCGCCGAGGCTCACCATGACCAGGTCGCCTTGCTCGGCGTTACCACTGGTCAGGCCCGAAACCGTCACCGTCGTCGGACTCGCTATCACTTCCGTACCGGTGCCACTGTCCGCCGTCAGCGCGAAGTTACCCGAGCTGTACATCCCTGCGAGATTAAGCGTCCTCTCCAGTGTCGTGCCGTCATAGACCTGCAGCGTTCCGCTGCCATTGCCACTGGTGCTGGTCTGTGTCCACACCGTATAGTCGCTCACTGCATAAGCAACATCTTGCAGATCAATCACATCGCCGGAGTTACTACCGGAGTTGAAACCGGTCACCGCAGCGCTAAAGCTTGTCGATTGTGCAAGCTCGAGCATGCCAGCGCCCGAGAACGTGACGGCCTGATTGAAAGCATCCAGGAAATCGGCTGTCCCGCTGTTCGTGACCTCGACATTGCCGGAGCCGCTGATGCTTGTGCCGGCGCTCACGGTGACGAGGCCGCCGTTTGCTTCCAGCGTGCCGAGATCGCTGATCACGCCGCCCGTGATCGCTGTGCCACTGCTGGCCGAGAGGGTTGTCGACGCGCTGATCGACAGCGTCTTGTCGTCCGTGACGGCCACGTCATCGAGTGCGGCGCCACCAGCCCCGACTTGGACGGTGCCCGCGATGTTAATCCACAGAGTGCCACCCGTTACCGTCGTGCCTCCGGAAAGCACCAACATTGCGCCCGTCGCCGGGTCCACCTTGAGGGTTCCAGTATTGGCGATGGACACGGTGACATCGATTAGCGTGTCGGAGCCGCTGGGGGTATCCGCATCGAGCGTTGCCCCACTGCCGATCGACATCGCGCCGCCGGTTATGTTCGCTCCGCCTTCGAGGGTGACAAGTCCCGCAATATTGAGTGTGCCGCTGTCGGCGATTGCGCCGCCATTCACCGTCATCCCGCTGAGAGTGGAAGTGCCGGTGACATCGATTGCGCCGGTCGATGCAGTCGACAGCGTGCCGCCCGAAATAGTGACGCCGACCAGCGTCAGCGTTTCGCCGGCGTCAACCTGCAACGTGCCTGTATTGGTAATGGAGTTTGCGAGCGTGAAGGATTCGGCGAACTCAATGGTGCCGGCATTCGTGATTGATGTCGCCCCGGCAAAAGTGCCGCCATCGGCGAGTTGGAAAGTGCCGGCATCGATGGTGAGCGCGCCGTTGAGTGTCAGGGTGCCTTGATCCGAAAGTGTGGCGTTGGTGCTGTCCAGTGTGAGCGAAGCCACCTCCGCGGTCTGTCCGCTCGGAATAGTGACGTCGTAGGTCCCGGTCTCGCCGATCATCACCGCCTGACTGGCGAGCGGTACCGCGCCGGTGCTCCAATTCGCGGCCGCGTGCGCGATGTCGGTCCAGGTGCCTCCGGATGCGTTGATCCAGTTGTCATTCTGCCCGGCAGTCACCGTTACGCCGATGGTCTGCGTCGTGGCACTGTTGTCAAAGCTGTCGGTGGCGTTAGCCGTAATCGTGTCAGACCCCGCAGTGGCGTCGGCATCGGTCAAGGTGGTCAGGTCGGCATTCAGCTGGCCGAGCGTGCCGCTTATAACGAGGTCCGTCGTCCCGGCGCCGGTGATCGTGCCGCCGCCGCCCGTCGCCAATGTATTGGCAGACAGATCGCCGCTGGTATCTGTCAGCGTCACCGTGAAGGTCTCGCCGGTGGCATTGCCGGTTTCCGAAACGCTCACGTTGGGGATAGCGGTCGATTGACCCTGACTGAGGGTCTGTGCGCCAGGCACCGAGATCATCGGTGCAGCCGCCACCTGCCCGGTAACGGCGCTGGTTTCGCTGGCGCTGCTGTTGCCAGGATCGGACGTGCTGACGACCACGCGAATAAAGTCACCGGCGTCGGTACTTTGTAGCGTATAGCTGGAGCTGTCCGCGCCGATACTGGTGATAGTACCGGCGGTGAACGACGAATTGGTCGATTCCTGCCATTGATAATTCAGCGTGGCGGCGGGATCGTTGGTGGAGGCGCTCGCGATTAGCGTCTGACCCACGTGTACCGACTGACCGGCGCTGTAATTGACGCCGACGCCGGGCGTCGTCGAGGCCAACACAGCGACTCGCGTCCAGTTGTTGCCGCCGCTGGCGCTGTTGAAAGCGGTGCCGAGTGAGGCGAAGATGATCGATGAATTGGGGTTTGTCGTGTCGACGACGCCGTTGTCGAGCAGCTCGAACGAGCCAGTCACCGTCGATGCGTTGGCAGTGTGAGTGAACGTGAACTCGATCTGATTATCGTCCGCGAGCTGGGTCGACGTCAGTGTCTGGCTGTCTAGCGTCGTCGTCGATCCGGTCGCGAAGTTCTCCTGGAGCAGCTCGACGGCGGTCGTGCCGTTGGCGAAACCCTGCACGACCAAGCTGACAACCTCATCGGAGCTATGCGTCGACGTACCGTCGGTAAGCTGCATGCCGTAGGAGCCTTTCGGCAGCGCCGTCAGCTCGAAGGTGGAACTAACCGAAAACGCGACGCCGACCTTCAGCCCTTGCGACGCGTTGGCGGCGGCCGACGAGGTATTGGTATTCAGAAGCGCAACCACGTCGGCATTTCCGGTGCCAAGCACGCTCAGCGCCACGCCACTCGACGACAGGATCGCCGCCGGATTGCCGTTGACGGTGCCCTCGGACCAGAAGCTGCCCAGCGTATCGAACACGATCGAGGTCGGGCCGCTGCTGGACTCAATCTTCGGCGAAGCCGGCGGCGCCTCGGTAAACGAGTCGTCGTAGACTTGTGAGCCGCCCTTGACGATCGTCAGGTTCTCGATCGCATAAGTGAACGGCAGCGTGATCTCGGGCGTGACCGGAACGACGGCCGCGGTGGCCGCGCTGGTGACCGTCTCCTGCTGACC
Organism: uncultured Alphaproteobacteria bacterium; assembly: GCA_963731805.1. Taxonomy (GTDB): domain Bacteria; phylum Pseudomonadota; class Alphaproteobacteria; order Rhizobiales; family Xanthobacteraceae; genus BOG-931. Next base: position 8,106 of record CAVSWY010000006.1, on the reverse strand, counting down.
GGTGTCGTCGGTGAACGACGCTTGAACCCGGAATTGCCCGCCGAGTTCGGCCTGCGTCAATTGCAGGAATGAGCTCGGTTGCCCGTTATCGAAGTTGCCGGCAAGAGCCCCGCTTACGTCGGTCCAAACGCCGTTGACCAGAGCTTGCCACTGATACGCGATTGGCGAGGCGACGTCGGTGGCGTCGCCGGTGATGGACGCCGTCGCCACCAGAGTTTGCCCGACCTGCACGGGCGGATTATTGGAACCGACGACCGACACGGCGACACTGATGCTGTCCGGCGACAGCACAAGCTCGGTGCCGCCGTTGTTGTCGCTCTGCACGGCAAAATATTCGCCGGAGGTCGCGCCGCCAATCGTGTAGGTCAGCGGGCCGCCACTGCTCTCGTCCACCGTAAGAGTCGAGCCGCTGATCGAGGTCGAGGTGATCGACGTATTGTTGGTAAAATCGATGACATCGCCTTGCACCAGGCCGTTGATGGCGCCGGTGAGGTTCCCCGTCGGGGTGATCTGTAGCGCGCCGACTCCGTCGTAGGTGATCGCTTGCTGGTCGAGCGCGTTGACCACGACCGTGCCGCCAGCGTCGACAACGGTGGATCCAGTGCCGCTGACGGTGCCGGTGAGGCTCAAAGTGGCACCGCTAGCGGCGGTCATAGTGCCGTTGTTGGTAACGCTGGCGTCAATGGTCAGCGTGCCGCCCTGCGCTGTAGTCTGCCCGTTGGCATCGTTCTGTAGCGTCAGATCGCCATTGCCATTGCCGATCTGGCCGGCGCCCGAGATCGTGTTGGCATTATTCTCCAGCGTTTCGCCGGTGTTCGCCCCGGCGATCGTCGCGCCGTTGAGCGAGACCGTGCCGGTATCGTCAAACAGCAGCGTGACCCCAGTCCCGGCAAGGGTCAGCGTGTTATCGAGCAGGATGGTGCCAGAATTGTCGACCGTGCCGGTGCCATCCGTGTTGCCCTGTGCCGTCACGCTATTGAGCGTCAGTGTGTAAGCGGCGTCGACATTGATAATGTTTTGGCCGCCGCCGCCCCCAGTGCCGGTGAGAATGCCGCCATCGACAGTATCGCCATCGAGGGTGAAGGTGCCTCCGGTCTCGAGCGAGCCGGAATTGTCGATGATCGCATTGTCGATGGCGCTGACGCCGGTGGCGACTAGTTCGCCGGTCGCCGTGATCGACACCATGCCGCCGCTAACCGTCGCATTCGAAAGCAGAACCTCCGAGTTGGCCCCGACCTGAAGGATACCGCTACCGCCGGTGTTGTTGAGGATCGTGGTGTCGTTAGCGACGGTGCTTTCAATCTCTAACGTGCCACCGTTGGTGGCTTCGAACGTGCCGGCATTGGTAATGCTGCTGCCCGGGTCGAGAATGTACGGATGGCTGCTGTTGTCGGCGTTGAAGGTGCCGGCCGCCTGGTTGGTCAGCGTCAACCACCCGGCCGTGCCGTTGCCCATCTGGCCGTAGCCGTCGAAAGTGTTGCCCTCGTTGATTAGGATCTGCGGCTCCGTCCCCATGTTTCCGCCATTCTCAGTGACGGTGCCGGAGCCTTCGAATGTTACCTGCAAAAAGCCGATCGAGAGCGTGCCGGCATGAATAATCTGACCGTTATTATCGATGATGATGGCGTCGGGTCCGCCGAACGAACTCGCCCCCGCCCAGGTCAGCGTTTGACCCGCGTCGATCTGAATGCTGGGTGTCGCGCCGTCGCTACTAACTGTCACCGCTACACTATCGAGGACGACGTCGTCGAGGATGACCGTCACACCGCTTGCGATCGTAAGGTCGCCGCCGGTGATGCTGACATTGTCGAGCGTGCTCGGGCCAGTGAAGTTGAGCGTGCCGCTATTGGTGATCGTGGTGTTTTCGAGCGTGACATCGAGCGTCAGTGTCACGCCACTGGCGATGGTGACGCCGCCATAGTTGAGGCTGGCGTTCTCGATTTCGCTGTTGCCGGTGACGTCAATCGTAGCGCCAGAGAGGCTAGTACCGTCGTTGATCGTGCCGCCGTTGATCGTGACACCGGAGATGGTCAGCTGATCGCCGCCATCGATCGACAGAAGCGCACCAGACGCCGTATCGGTGAACGTCGTTCCCGTCACCGTGTCGTTGTCCAGCGTCAATACCGCACCATTTTCGACGGTGACGCCGCCATAGTTGAGGCTAGCGTTATCGATCGCGCTGTTGCTGCTGCTGCTGCTGGTATTGACGTCAATCGTCGCACCGATGAGGCTGGTGCCGTCGTTGATCGTACCGCCGGTGCCGCCATTGATGGTTGTTCCGGTGAGGAACAGCGTGGCGGTCGGGTCGATCGTCAATTGATCGCCAGTGCCAATGTTCAGTCTGGCGTTGACGAGCGAACTGAGTCCGGTGATCTCGACCGTGCCATTATCGGTGATCGTCCCGCCATAGATTCTCGAGTCGTCGAGCTGCAGGAACCCACTGGTCTCAACCTTCACAGTCCCACTGTTGAACACAGCATCGCTGCTCAGCGTGGCGGTTCCGGTAATGTCGATCAGCCCCGCATTGGCGATCTCCCCGCTCGCACTGATGTTCGTGGTCGTCGGCAATGCCGGATTACTGGTATTGATGCCGATCGTCCTGAATGCCGTATCGCCCGAGCCGTCGGTGACGCTCAGCGTCAGCGTGTTCGAAGTGCCTACGGGCGTATAGGTGATGCCGTTATCAAGCGCGGCGTTGACATCGGTCAGATCGCCTACGATCGTGACCTGATCGCCGCTCTGAGTAATGCTCAGGCCCGAACCCGATATCGCAGCAAACGAACCGCTGCTCGCCTGAATCGTAACCGTCACCGTCGGGTTGGCGTCGGGGTTAAGATCGCTGATTGCAACCTTCGGAAAGAACACTGAGTTGCCGCCCGCCGCCTGCGGAGCGAACATGATGGTGCCGAACACCCCGCCGGTAATCGCGTCGCTTCCCGCCAATGTTAACGTCTGACTGCCGTCGACATTGATTATACCGGCCGTAGTCGTCGTACTGAGATTGGTGAGTGTGCTGCCGGTTGCCGTCGTGCCATCCAGCGTCAGTGTTACTCCGGCCACAATCGAGACGCTGCCATCGTTGAGGCTCGCCACCTTGATCGCACTCGAACCCCACACATCGATGGTGCCGTTATTGTTGATCGTCCCGCCCGAGACAGTCGCGCCAGAGAGTATCAGTGTGGCAGCCGGGTCGATCGTCAATTGATCGCCAGTGCCAATGTTCAGTTTGGGGCCGCTGGAAAGCGAACTAACCCCCACAATCTCGACCGTGCCGTTGTCCGTGATCGTCCCGCTATAGATCTTGCTGTCCTCAAGCTGCAAAAGCCCGCCGGTCTCAACCGTCACCGTCCCAGTCGCCGTATTATTGAACACCGCACCGCTGCTCAGCATGGCGGTTCCGGTGATGTCCATCAGGCCCGCGTTGGTGATCTCCCCGCTCATACTGACGTTTGTGGTCGTCGGCGATGCCGGATTGCTGGTATTAATCCCGAACGTCCTGAATGCCGTATCGCCCGAGCCGTCAGTGACACTCAGCGTCAGCGTATTCGAGGTGCCCACGGGGGTGTAAATGATGCCATTATAGATCGCGTTATTGATGTCAGTCAGATCTCCAGTGATCGTAATATCGTCACCGCTGCCGCTGACGGTCAGGCCCGAACCCGATATCGCAGCAAACGAACCGCTGCTCGCCTGAAGCGTCACCGTCACCGATGGATTGCCGGGGTTGAGATCAGCAATTGAAACGTTCGTAAATAATACAGAGTTGCCTGAGGCCGTCTGCACAGGGCCCGCGAAGATTGCGAACGCGCCGCCGGTGATCGCGTCGGTCCCCGCCAGCCTCAACGTCTGGCCGCTGTCGACATTGACCGTACCCGTCGTGGTGGTCGTGCTCAGGCTAGTGATCGTGCTGCCAGTCGCCGTCGTGCCGTCCAGCGTCAGCGTCACACCGGCCTCAATGGAGACATCGCCGTTATTGAGGGCGGCGTTCTCAACCTCGCTGTTACCGCTAACGGAGATGGTGGCACCGGAAGCGACGGTGCCATCATTGATCGTGCCGCCGTTGATCATGACCCCAGACACCGTCAGCGTGTCGGCCGGGTCAATCGCGATGATCGCTCCAGACGCTGTGTCCGTGAAGGTCGTTCCCGTTACCGTGTCATTGTCCAGCCACAGCGTTACACCGCTCGCGACGGTGACGCCGCCATTGTTGAGATTGGCGTTCTCGATCTCGCTGTCGCCGGCGACGTCAATCGTGGCGCCAGAGAGGCTGGTGCCGTCATTGATCGTGCCGCCAGAAATAGTGGGGTCGGATAGCGTTAGCATATCACCGGCATCGACCTGCACGATGCCGTCGGTATTGGTAATGGAAATTGCGAGCGTGAACGCTTCGGCAATCTCGAACGTGCCGGCATTGGTAATCGCGGTTTCGCCGCTGAGCGTGCCACCTTCAAGCTGGAAATCTCCGGCCTGGATCGTGAGTGCACCGTCCAGCGTGAGCGCGCCCTGATCCGAAAGCGTCGCGTTACCGGTGTTCAGCGTCAGCGAAGCCGCGGTCGCCGACGCACCGTCCGGAATGCTGACGGTGTACGGACCGGCGCCGGACTGGTCGATCAGCACATCGTCGCTGCTGCCCGGCACCGCACCCAAGCTCCAGTTCGTGCCTGCGTTTATCGTGTCAGTCCAGACAGCGCCGTTGGCGCCGCTAGTGTTGAGCCATTCGTCGGTCTGCGGGCCCGCCAGTGTCACGACTGTCGTGGCCGCGCTGGTCGCGGAGACGCTCTGATGAGAGATCGGGTCGTTAGCGGTAGCGACGACTTCGATGTTGAAGCCGACGTCGCTCTGCTGGGCGACGTAGGTCGCTCCGGTAGCGCCGATGATATCCTGGTAGGCTCCGCCTTGGCCGCTGTTCTCCATCCACTGATAAGTGATGGTCGCATTGGGATCGTTGGTCACCGTATTGGCGGTGAGCGTCTGACCTTCCTGCGCGGTGCCGGTGATAAGCACGCCATCCGTCGATATACCCTGGATCAGCGCGCGCACAGCAGTCGAATCGGCGAACGAAGTGCCAGTTTGCGTGAAAGTTTCGCTGAAGGTTTGCGCGCCGTTATCGATAAGCTCGAAGGAACCCGAGATCGCCGTGCTGTTCGCCGTGTCATGCACCAGATCGAGCTCGATCTGGTTGTTGCCGCTCAACTGCGCCGCGGTGAGAGTGTAGGAGGCGAGAAGGATGAACACGCCGGTCGCCGGGTCGCGCTCGCCGAGATGAACCTGCGCGCCGCCATTGGCGGTGCCGAAGACCTGAATCTGCACTTGTTGCGTGGTCGTACCGGGAGTGGGCAACACTTCGTTCAGCTCAATCCCATAGCTGGTGCTAGGCTGCGGCACGACGAGGTCGAACGTGCCGCTGACCGTGAAAGTGTCATCTTCCTTCAGGCCGCTATTGCTCTCGCCCGGGCCGGTGCCCTCCGGCTGGTTGTTGGTGAGGAGAATCGCCTGCACGCTATCGTCCGTGCCATTATAGGCAGCCCCGCTTGACGACATGATCGCCGCCGGTTGGCCGGCGCTGTTGAGACCCTCCGTCCACGTGCTGCCGCCGTTCGCAGAACCACCGGAAGATGTCTGGAACGCGATAAGATTCGATCCAAATGAGCCGCCGACGGGCGGCACGCCGTTGCTGAACGTGTCAACGAATGACTGGCCGAGTCCATTAGAAACCTGGAATTCGTCGACCGCATAGCTGAAGGGCACGGTAAGGATCGGTGTGATCTCGGCAACCGCTGCGGTCGGCGTGCTAGTCGCGGTAATGATTTGCCCGGTGTCGTCGGTGAACGATGCCTGGACGCGGACCAAATCGCCCAAATCGGATTGGTCGACTTGATAGAAAGACGACAGCACGCCATTGGCGAGGCCGGTCGTCGACGCTGCCACAGGGCTCCAATTCAAGCCATCACTGGAAATCTGCCACTGATAAGTGATCGGCGAGGCAACGTCGGTAGTGTCACCGGTGATGGCTCCCGTCGCGACCAGGGTCTGGCCGACCTGGACCGATGGGTTGTTGCTGCCGATGACCGACACCGACACATTAACGCTATCCGGCGACAGGACCAGCTCGGTACCACCATTGTTGTCGCTCTGGACGGCGAAATACTCGCCAGAAGTAGCACCGCCGATGGTGTAGGTCAGCGGGCCGCCGCTGCTCTCATTCACCGTCAACGTCGACCCGCTGATCGAAGTCGAGGTAATCGAGGTGTTGTTGGCAAAGTCGATGATGTCGCCTTGCACCAGGTTTTGAATGGCGCCAGTCAGGTCGCCCGTCGGGTTGATCGTCAGCGTGCCGATGCCGTCGTAGGTGACCCCCTGACTGTCGAGCGCGCCGACCACCACGTTGCCGCCGTCATCGATTATCGTCGAGCCAGAACCGCTGACCGCGCCGCCGAGGCTCAATGTCGCCCCGTTGGCAGCTGTCATGGTCCCGTCATTGACGACGCTAGCGAGGATGGTGAGCGTGCCGCCCTGCGCGGTGATGGAACCCGAGCTGTCATTTTGCAGGCTCAAATCGCTGCCGCTGATCAGGCCCGTTCCCGAGATGTTATTGTTCTGGTTCTCCAGGATCTCGCCGGCGCCGGTGGCCGCAATCGTCACGTCGTCGAGCGTCACGTTGCCGCCGCCGTCGAGCAGCAAGGTGAAGGCCGGATTGGAAGCGCCCGAGGGCGGCGAGAGCGTCAGCGTGCTCTCAAGAGTGACGGTGCCGGCACTGGTCAGGGTCGCATCGTTGCCATTGTCGGCAACGACTGTGACGCCGTTCAGCGTCAGCGTGTCACTTTGATCGAGATTGAAGCTCGCGCCGGCTGCATCGCCGGTCAGGATGCCGCCATTGATCGTATCGCCGTCAAGCGTGAACACTCCGCCGGTGATGAGCTCGCCGGCACTGGCCATGTTGATGATCGCGTTCTCGACCGCGCTGCCGTTGGTGGCAAGCAGCGTTCCGGTCGAAGCGATCGAGATCGTGCCCCCGCTGACCGTCGCGTTCGAAAGCAAGACCTCCGAGTTGGCTCCAGCCTGAACAATGCCGGAATTGGCGACGATGCTGTTCGCAATTTCGAGCGTGCCGCCGTTTGTGGCTTCAATGGTTCCTGTATTGGTGACATTGCCGAATTCAAGTGTGTAAGTCTGGTTCGTGAAATCGGCATCGAACGTGCCGAGCGCCTCATTGATCAGCACGCCTCCGGCGTTGCCTTGCACGCCGTAGCCTTCGAATGTGTTGCCTTGATTATCGAGGGTGACGTTTGGCTGGGTGCTTGATCCTCCGAAGCCATCGCGGGTCACTGTGCCGGAGCCCTCGAAAGTCACCATCGAGAAATCATTGGTGACCGTGCTGGAATAGATGATGTGGCCGTCATTATCGAAGACCAAGTCGCCGGAGATGCCTGAGCCGTCGGTCGAATCGGTGCCGCTAAATGTCAAAGTCTGGCCCACATCGACCTTAAGCGTTCCGTTATCGATGAGCGCGACGTTGTTAAGGGTGACGTCGTCCAGCGTTAATGTTTGGTCGCTTGCGAGCGTAATCTGGCCGCCATTGATGGTGGCGTTGCCACTTAGCGTACTGTTGCTCGTGACCGCGACATCACCGGCGGAAGTGCCGGTTCCAAGTATGTTTATCGTGCCGCCGCTGATCGAAACTCCGACAAGTGTTAAAGTGGCGCCGGCATCGACTTGCACAATTCCGGTCGTGTTGGTGACGGATGTCGCGAGTGCGTCCGACCCGGCGATCTCGAACCTACCGGCATTGGTAATCGCCGTCGCGCCACTAAGGGTGCCGTTGCCGGAGAGTTGGAACGTTCCAGCATTGACTGTAAGCGCACCACCGAGCGTCAACGATCCTTGATCCGAAAGGGTCGCGTTGACGGTGTTAAGTGTTAGCGTGGCTGCGGTCGCCGATGCGCCGTCCGGGATGGTGACGGTGTACGGGCCGGAGCCCGGCTGATCTACGAGGACGGTGTCGAGACTAGTTGGAAGCGCGCCAGTGCTCCAGTCAACTCCGGCATTTGCTGTATCAGTCCAAATTCCGCCGTTTGTATTAATCCATTCATTTGTCTGCGCTACTTC
>CAVSWY010000005.1:0-154044 GCA_963731805.1 uncultured Alphaproteobacteria bacterium | reverse complement strand
AATGGCCGCCGTATCCGCAACCGTGATCGTAAACGGCTGCGCGCCAGAGCTCACAACGCCGTCCGTCGTCGTCGCCGTCAGCGTGTCGCTGCCATGGAAGCCGCTGTTGCCGGTGTAGCTCGCGCTCGCCAGCGCCGTGTTGATCGCCGCCGCCGTCCCGCTCAGCGTCACCGTCGCGCCAGTCTGGCCGCCCGCCGTGATGGTGCCGTTCGTCACCGTCAGCGTCGTCGTCAGCGTGTCGCTCGGATTCGTCGCATCCGCGACCGAGAGCCCAGCCAGCGAGATCGCCGCCTGCTCGCCGCCGCTCAGCGTCCCAGTCAGCGTTTCCGTAATGGCCGCCGTATCCGCAACCGTGATCGTAAACGGCTGCGCGCCAGAGCTCACAACGCCGTCCGTCGTCGTCGCCGTCAGCGTGTCGCTGCCATGGAAGCCGCTGTTGCCGGTGTAGCTCGCGCTCGCCAGCGCCGTGTTGATCGCCGCCGCCGTCCCGCTCAGCGTCACCGTCGCGCCAGTCTGGCCGCCCGCCGTGATGGTGCCGTTCGTCACCGTCAGCGTCGTCGTCAGCGTGTCGCTCGGATTCGTCGCATCCGCGACCGAGAGCCCAGCCAGCGAGATCGCCGCCTGCTCGCCGCCGCTCAGCGTCCCAGTCAGCGTTTCCGTAATGGCCGCCGTATCCGCAACCGTGATCGTAAACGGCTGCGCGCCAGAGCTCACAACGCCGTCCGTCGTCGTCGCCGTCAGCGTGTCGCTGCCATGGAAGCCGCTGTTGCCGGTGTAGCTCGCGCTCGCCAGCGCCGTGTTGATCGCCGCCGCCGTCCCGCTCAGCGTCACCGTCGCGCCAGTCTGGCCGCCCGCCGTGATGGTGCCGTTCGTCACCGTCAGCGTCGTCGTCAGCGTGTCGCTCGGATTCGTCGCATCCGCGACCGAGAGCCCAGCCAGCGAGATCGCCGCCTGCTCGCCGCCGCTCAGCGTCCCAGTCAGCGTTTCCGTAATGGCCGCCGTATCCGCAACCGTGATCGTAAACGGCTGCGCGCCAGAGCTCACAACGCCGTCCGTCGTCGTCGCCGTCAGCGTGTCGCTGCCATGGAAGCCGCTGTTGCCGGTGTAGCTCGCGCTCGCCAGCGCCGTGTTGATCGCCGCCGCCGTCCCGCTCAGCGTCACCGTCGCGCCAGTCTGGCCGCCCGCCGTGATGGTGCCGTTCGTCACCGTCAGCGTCGTCGTCAGCGTGTCGCTCGGATTCGTCGCATCCGCGACCGAGAGCCCAGCCAGCGAGATCGCCGCCTGCTCGCCGCCGCTCAGCGTCCCAGTCAGCGTTTCCGTAATGGCCGCCGTATCCGCAACCGTGATCGTAAACGGCTGCGCGCCAGAGCTCACAACGCCGTCCGTCGTCGTCGCCGTCAGCGTGTCGCTGCCATGGAAGCCGCTGTTGCCGGTGTAGCTCGCGCTCGCCAGCGCCGTGTTGATCGCCGCCGCCGTCCCGCTCAGCGTCACCGTCGCGCCAGTCTGGCCGCCCGCCGTGATGGTGCCGTTCGTCACCGTCAGCGTCGTCGTCAGCGTGTCGCTCGGATTCGTCGCATCCGCGACCGAGAGCCCAGCCAGCGAGATCGCCGCCTGCTCGCCGCCGCTCAGCGTCCCAGTCAGCGTTTCCGTAATGGCCGCCGTATCCGCAACCGTGATCGTAAACGGCTGCGCGCCAGAGCTCACAACGCCGTCCGTCGTCGTCGCCGTCAGCGTGTCGCTGCCATGGAAGCCGCTGTTGCCGGTGTAGCTCGCGCTCGCCAGCGCCGTGTTGATCGCCGCCGCCGTCCCGCTCAGCGTCACCGTCGCGCCAGTCTGGCCGCCCGCCGTGATGGTGCCGTTCGTCACCGTCAGCGTCGTCGTCAGCGTGTCGCTCGGATTCGTCGCATCCGCGACCGAGAGCCCAGCCAGCGAGATCGCCGCCTGCTCGCCGCCGCTCAGCGTCCCAGTCAGCGTTTCCGTAATGGCCGCCGTATCCGCAACCGTGATCGTAAACGGCTGCGCGCCAGAGCTCACAACGCCGTCCGTCGTCGTCGCCGTCAGCGTGTCGCTGCCATGGAAGCCGCTGTTGCCGGTGTAGCTCGCGCTCGCCAGCGCCGTGTTGATCGCCGCCGCCGTCCCGCTCAGCGTCACCGTCGCGCCAGTCTGGCCGCCCGCCGTGATGGTGCCGTTCGTCACCGTCAGCGTCGTCGTCAGCGTGTCGCTCGGATTCGTCGCATCCGCGACCGAGAGCCCAGCCAGCGAGATCGCCGCCTGCTCGCCGCCGCTCAGCGTCCCAGTCAGCGTTTCCGTAATGGCCGCCGTATCCGCAACCGTGATCGTAAACGGCTGCGCGCCAGAGCTCACAACGCCGTCCGTCGTCGTCGCCGTCAGCGTGTCGCTGCCATGGAAGCCGCTGTTGCCGGTGTAGCTCGCGCTCGCCAGCGCCGTGTTGATCGCCGCCGCCGTCCCGCTCAGCGTCACCGTCGCGCCAGTCTGGCCGCCCGCCGTGATGGTGCCGTTCGTCACCGTCAGCGTCGTCGTCAGCGTGTCGCTCGGATTCGTCGCATCCGCGACCGAGAGCCCAGCCAGCGAGATCGCCGCCTGCTCGCCGCCGCTCAGCGTCCCAGTCAGCGTTTCCGTAATGGCCGCCGTATCCGCAACCGTGATCGTAAACGGCTGCGCGCCAGAGCTCACAACGCCGTCCGTCGTCGTCGCCGTCAGCGTGTCGCTGCCATGGAAGCCGCTGTTGCCGGTGTAGCTCGCGCTCGCCAGCGCCGTGTTGATCGCCGCCGCCGTCCCGCTCAGCGTCACCGTCGCGCCAGTCTGGCCGCCCGCCGTGATGGTGCCGTTCGTCACCGTCAGCGTCGTCGTCAGCGTGTCGCTCGGATTCGTCGCATCCGCGACCGAGAGCCCAGCCAGCGAGATCGCCGCCTGCTCGCCGCCGCTCAGCGTCCCAGTCAGCGTTTCCGTAATGGCCGCCGTATCCGCAACCGTGATCGTAAACGGCTGCGCGCCAGAGCTCACAACGCCGTCCGTCGTCGTCGCCGTCAGCGTGTCGCTGCCATGGAAGCCGCTGTTGCCGGTGTAGCTCGCGCTCGCCAGCGCCGTGTTGATCGCCGCCGCCGTCCCGCTCAGCGTCACCGTCGCGCCAGTCTGGCCGCCCGCCGTGATGGTGCCGTTCGTCACCGTCAGCGTCGTCGTCAGCGTGTCGCTCGGATTCGTCGCATCCGCGACCGAGAGCCCAGCCAGCGAGATCGCCGCCTGCTCGCCGCCGCTCAGCGTCCCAGTCAGCGTTTCCGTAATGGCCGCCGTATCCGCAACCGTGATCGTAAACGGCTGCGCGCCAGAGCTCACAACGCCGTCCGTCGTCGTCGCCGTCAGCGTGTCGCTGCCATGGAAGCCGCTGTTGCCGGTGTAGCTCGCGCTCGCCAGCGCCGTGTTGATCGCCGCCGCCGTCCCGCTCAGCGTCACCGTCGCGCCAGTCTGGCCGCCCGCCGTGATGGTGCCGTTCGTCACCGTCAGCGTCGTCGTCAGCGTGTCGCTCGGATTCGTCGCATCCGCGACCGAGAGCCCAGCCAGCGAGATCGCCGCCTGCTCGCCGCCGCTCAGCGTCCCAGTCAGCGTTTCCGTAATGGCCGCCGTATCCGCAACCGTGATCGTAAACGGCTGCGCGCCAGAGCTCACAACGCCGTCCGTCGTCGTCGCCGTCAGCGTGTCGCTGCCATGGAAGCCGCTGTTGCCGGTGTAGCTCGCGCTCGCCAGCGCCGTGTTGATCGCCGCCGCCGTCCCGCTCAGCGTCACCGTCGCGCCAGTCTGGCCGCCCGCCGTGATGGTGCCGTTCGTCACCGTCAGCGTCGTCGTCAGCGTGTCGCTCGGATTCGTCGCATCCGCGACCGAGAGCCCAGCCAGCGAGATCGCCGCCTGCTCGCCGCCGCTCAGCGTCCCAGTCAGCGTTTCCGTAATGGCCGCCGTATCCGCAACCGTGATCGTAAACGGCTGCGCGCCAGAGCTCACAACGCCGTCCGTCGTCGTCGCCGTCAGCGTGTCGCTGCCATGGAAGCCGCTGTTGCCGGTGTAGCTCGCGCTCGCCAGCGCCGTGTTGATCGCCGCCGCCGTCCCGCTCAGCGTCACCGTCGCGCCAGTCTGGCCGCCCGCCGTGATGGTGCCGTTCGTCACCGTCAGCGTCGTCGTCAGCGTGTCGCTCGGATTCGTCGCATCCGCGACCGAGAGCCCAGCCAGCGAGATCGCCGCCTGCTCGCCGCCGCTCAGCGTCCCAGTCAGCGTTTCCGTAATGGCCGCCGTATCCGCAACCGTGATCGTAAACGGCTGCGCGCCAGAGCTCACAACGCCGTCCGTCGTCGTCGCCGTCAGCGTGTCGCTGCCATGGAAGCCGCTGTTGCCGGTGTAGCTCGCGCTCGCCAGCGCCGTGTTGATCGCCGCCGCCGTCCCGCTCAGCGTCACCGTCGCGCCAGTCTGGCCGCCCGCCGTGATGGTGCCGTTCGTCACCGTCAGCGTCGTCGTCAGCGTGTCGCTCGGATTTGTCGCATCCGCGACCGAGAGCCCAGCCAGCGAGATCGCCGCCTGCTCGCCGCCGCTCAGCGTCCCAGTCAGCGTTTCCGTAATGGCCGCCGTATCCGCAACCGTGATCGTAAACGGCTGCGCGCCAGAGCTCACAACGCCGTCCGTCGTCGTCGCCGTCAGCGTGTCGCTGCCATGGAAGCCGCTGTTGCCGGTGTAGCTCGCGCTCGCCAGCGCCGTGTTGATCGCCGCCGCCGTCCCGCTCAGCGTCACCGTCGCGCCAGTCTGGCCGCCCGCCGTGATGGTGCCGTTCGTCACCGTCAGCGTCGTCGTCAGCGTGTCGCTCGGATTCGTCGCATCCGCGACCGAGAGCCCAGCCAGCGAGATCGCCGCCTGCTCGCCGCCGCTCAGCGTCCCAGTCAGCGTTTCCGTAATGGCCGCCGTATCCGCAACCGTGATCGTAAACGGCTGCGCGCCAGAGCTCACAACGCCGTCCGTCGTCGTCGCCGTCAGCGTGTCGCTGCCATGGAAGCCGCTGTTGCCGGTGTAGCTCGCGCTCGCCAGCGCCGTGTTGATCGCCGCCGCCGTCCCGCTCAGCGTCACCGTCGCGCCAGTCTGGCCGCCCGCCGTGATGGTGCCGTTCGTCACCGTCAGCGTCGTCGTCAGCGTGTCGCTCGGATTCGTCGCATCCGCGACCGAGAGCCCAGCCAGCGAGATCGCCGCCTGCTCGCCGCCGCTCAGCGTCCCAGTCAGCGTTTCCGTAATGGCCGCCGTATCCGCAACCGTGATCGTAAACGGCTGCGCGCCAGAGCTCACAACGCCGTCCGTCGTCGTCGCCGTCAGCGTGTCGCTGCCATGGAAGCCGCTGTTGCCGGTGTAGCTCGCGCTCGCCAGCGCCGTGTTGATCGCCGCCGCCGTCCCGCTCAGCGTCACCGTCGCGCCAGTCTGGCCGCCCGCCGTGATGGTGCCGTTCGTCACCGTCAGCGTCGTCGTCAGCGTGTCGCTCGGATTCGTCGCATCCGCGACCGAGAGCCCAGCCAGCGAGATCGCCGCCTGCTCGCCGCCGCTCAGCGTCCCAGTCAGCGTTTCCGTAATGGCCGCCGTATCCGCAACCGTGATCGTAAACGGCTGCGCGCCAGAGCTCACAACGCCGTCCGTCGTCGTCGCCGTCAGCGTGTCGCTGCCATGGAAGCCGCTGTTGCCGGTGTAGCTCGCGCTCGCCAGCGCCGTGTTGATCGCCGCCGCCGTCCCGCTCAGCGTCACCGTCGCGCCAGTCTGGCCGCCCGCCGTGATGGTGCCGTTCGTCACCGTCAGCGTCGTCGTCAGCGTGTCGCTCGGATTCGTCGCATCCGCGACCGAGAGCCCAGCCAGCGAGATCGCCGCCTGCTCGCCGCCGCTCAGCGTCCCAGTCAGCGTTTCCGTAATGGCCGCCGTATCCGCAACCGTGATCGTAAACGGCTGCGCGCCAGAGCTCACAACGCCGTCCGTCGTCGTCGCCGTCAGCGTGTCGCTGCCATGGAAGCCGCTGTTGCCGGTGTAGCTCGCGCTCGCCAGCGCCGTGTTGATCGCCGCCGCCGTCCCGCTCAGCGTCACCGTCGCGCCAGTCTGGCCGCCCGCCGTGATGGTGCCGTTCGTCACCGTCAGCGTCGTCGTCAGCGTGTCGCTCGGATTCGTCGCATCCGCGACCGAGAGCCCAGCCAGCGAGATCGCCGCCTGCTCGCCGCCGCTCAGCGTCCCAGTCAGCGTTTCCGTAATGGCCGCCGTATCCGCAACCGTGATCGTAAACGGCTGCGCGCCAGAGCTCACAACGCCGTCCGTCGTCGTCGCCGTCAGCGTGTCGCTGCCATGGAAGCCGCTGTTGCCGGTGTAGCTCGCGCTCGCCAGCGCCGTGTTGATCGCCGCCGCCGTCCCGCTCAGCGTCACCGTCGCGCCAGTCTGGCCGCCCGCCGTGATGGTGCCGTTCGTCACCGTCAGCGTCGTCGTCAGCGTGTCGCTCGGATTCGTCGCATCCGCGACCGAGAGCCCAGCCAGCGAGATCGCCGCCTGCTCGCCGCCGCTCAGCGTCCCAGTCAGCGTTTCCGTAATGGCCGCCGTATCCGCAACCGTGATCGTAAACGGCTGCGCGCCAGAGCTCACAACGCCGTCCGTCGTCGTCGCCGTCAGCGTGTCGCTGCCATGGAAGCCGCTGTTGCCGGTGTAGCTCGCGCTCGCCAGCGCCGTGTTGATCGCCGCCGCCGTCCCGCTCAGCGTCACCGTCGCGCCAGTCTGGCCGCCCGCCGTGATGGTGCCGTTCGTCACCGTCAGCGTCGTCGTCAGCGTGTCGCTCGGATTTGTCGCATCCGCGACCGAGAGCCCAGCCAGCGAGATCGCCGCCTGCTCGCCGCCGCTCAGCGTCCCAGTCAGCGTTTCCGTAATGGCCGCCGTATCCGCAACCGTGATCGTAAACGGCTGCGCGCCAGAGCTCACAACGCCGTCCGTCGTCGTCGCCGTCAGCGTGTCGCTGCCATGGAAGCCGCTGTTGCCGGTGTAGCTCGCGCTCGCCAGCGCCGTGTTGATCGCCGCCGCCGTCCCGCTCAGCGTCACCGTCGCGCCAGTCTGGCCGCCCGCCGTGATGGTGCCGTTCGTCACCGTCAGCGTCGTCGTCAGCGTGTCGCTCGGATTCGTCGCATCCGCGACCGAGAGCCCAGCCAGCGAGATCGCCGCCTGCTCGCCGCCGCTCAGCGTCCCAGTCAGCGTTTCCGTAATGGCCGCCGTATCCGCAACCGTGATCGTAAACGGCTGCGCGCCAGAGCTCACAACGCCGTCCGTCGTCGTCGCCGTCAGCGTGTCGCTGCCATGGAAGCCGCTGTTGCCGGTGTAGCTCGCGCTCGCCAGCGCCGTGTTGATCGCCGCCGCCGTCCCGCTCAGCGTCACCGTCGCGCCAGTCTGGCCGCCCGCCGTGATGGTGCCGTTCGTCACCGTCAGCGTCGTCGTCAGCGTGTCGCTCGGATTCGTCGCATCCGCGACCGAGAGCCCAGCCAGCGAGATCGCCGCCTGCTCGCCGCCGCTCAGCGTCCCAGTCAGCGTTTCCGTAATGGCCGCCGTATCCGCAACCGTGATCGTAAACGGCTGCGCGCCAGAGCTCACAACGCCGTCCGTCGTCGTCGCCGTCAGCGTGTCGCTGCCATGGAAGCCGCTGTTGCCGGTGTAGCTCGCGCTCGCCAGCGCCGTGTTGATCGCCGCCGCCGTCCCGCTCAGCGTCACCGTCGCGCCAGTCTGGCCGCCCGCCGTGATGGTGCCGTTCGTCACCGTCAGCGTCGTCGTCAGCGTGTCGCTCGGATTCGTCGCATCCGCGACCGAGAGCCCAGCCAGCGAGATCGCCGCCTGCTCGCCGCCGCTCAGCGTCCCAGTCAGCGTTTCCGTAATGGCCGCCGTATCCGCAACCGTGATCGTAAACGGCTGCGCGCCAGAGCTCACAACGCCGTCCGTCGTCGTCGCCGTCAGCGTGTCGCTGCCATGGAAGCCGCTGTTGCCGGTGTAGCTCGCGCTCGCCAGCGCCGTGTTGATCGCCGCCGCCGTCCCGCTCAGCGTCACCGTCGCGCCAGTCTGGCCGCCCGCCGTGATGGTGCCGTTCGTCACCGTCAGCGTCGTCGTCAGCGTGTCGCTCGGATTCGTCGCATCCGCGACCGAGAGCCCAGCCAGCGAGATCGCCGCCTGCTCGCCGCCGCTCAGCGTCCCAGTCAGCGTTTCCGTAATGGCCGCCGTATCCGCAACCGTGATCGTAAACGGCTGCGCGCCAGAGCTCACAACGCCGTCCGTCGTCGTCGCCGTCAGCGTGTCGCTGCCATGGAAGCCGCTGTTGCCGGTGTAGCTCGCGCTCGCCAGCGCCGTGTTGATCGCCGCCGCCGTCCCGCTCAGCGTCACCGTCGCGCCAGTCTGGCCGCCCGCCGTGATGGTGCCGTTCGTCACCGTCAGCGTCGTCGTCAGCGTGTCGCTCGGATTCGTCGCATCCGCGACCGAGAGCCCAGCCAGCGAGATCGCCGCCTGCTCGCCGCCGCTCAGCGTCCCAGTCAGCGTTTCCGTAATGGCCGCCGTATCCGCAACCGTGATCGTAAACGGCTGCGCGCCAGAGCTCACAACGCCGTCCGTCGTCGTCGCCGTCAGCGTGTCGCTGCCATGGAAGCCGCTGTTGCCGGTGTAGCTCGCGCTCGCCAGCGCCGTGTTGATCGCCGCCGCCGTCCCGCTCAGCGTCACCGTCGCGCCAGTCTGGCCGCCCGCCGTGATGGTGCCGTTCGTCACCGTCAGCGTCGTCGTCAGCGTGTCGCTCGGATTCGTCGCATCCGCGACCGAGAGCCCAGCCAGCGAGATCGCCGCCTGCTCGCCGCCGCTCAGCGTCCCAGTCAGCGTTTCCGTAATGGCCGCCGTATCCGCAACCGTGATCGTAAACGGCTGCGCGCCAGAGCTCACAACGCCGTCCGTCGTCGTCGCCGTCAGCGTGTCGCTGCCATGGAAGCCGCTGTTGCCGGTGTAGCTCGCGCTCGCCAGCGCCGTGTTGATCGCCGCCGCCGTCCCGCTCAGCGTCACCGTCGCGCCAGTCTGGCCGCCCGCCGTGATGGTGCCGTTCGTCACCGTCAGCGTCGTCGTCAGCGTGTCGCTCGGATTCGTCGCATCCGCGACCGAGAGCCCAGCCAGCGAGATCGCCGCCTGCTCGCCGCCGCTCAGCGTCCCAGTCAGCGTTTCCGTAATGGCCGGCACCGGCGAGAACACCAACTCATCGCCGCCGTTATTATCGCTCTGAATGGCGAAATAATTTCCAGTGAGCGCACCGGCGACCTGGAAGGTCAGCGGGCCGCCGCTGCTCTCATCCACTGTCAGTGTCGAGCCACTGATCGACGTCGAGGTGATCGACGTATTATTGGCAAAGTCAATTATGGAGCCTTGGACGAGGCCGTCGATCGCGCCGGTGAGGTCCCCCGTTGGATTGATCTGTAGCGTGCCGACGCCGTCATAAGTGATCGCCTGGCTGTCGAGCGCGCCGACCACCACCGTTCCGCCAGCATCGATGATTGTCGACCCGCCGCCACTGACGGCGCCGCCAAGATTTAAAGTGGCGCCGGTTTCCGCCGTCATCGTGCCATCATTCACGACGCTAGCGAGGATATTAAGCGTGCCGCCCTGAGCGGCGATCGTGCCGCTCTGGTTCGTAATCGAGAGACTCTCGATCGTCCCACTGCCGGAAATTAGATTACCGATGTTAGTGAGCGCATCGGTCAAACTGCCGGCGCCGGTGATGACAGAGCCACTTCCTTGGAGACTTATGGTGCCGGTACCATCAAGCGTAACTGGCCCGCTGATCACAAGATCGGCGCCCGAACTCCGACCCCAGGACGATCGTCCCGGGATTGTGGATGGTGCCAATGAGTTCGAGGCTCGAACCATCATCCACCTGCACATAGGCATCGACGGTCACCGCATTGGTCGAGCCGTCGAACACGCTCAAATTTGAGCCGAGCCCTGCGCCAATCTCGATCATACCGTCGGCTGCTGACGATAGACTGCCAGTCTCAAGCGAGCCGCCTGAGACATAGGCGTGTGACAGCGTCACGAGCGAATTGGCATCGATCGCCTCGATCGCGCCCGCCGAGCCGTTCGCAACAGTGACGTTAGAGAACAGGACACTGCCACCATCGTCGGCAATGATAATTCCGGAGTTGTCGACGCCGGCGCTACCGGTGATAAAGACCGATGCTGCGCTGCCATGCGCATCGATCTCGCCCCCCGACTCTACGGTTACGCCGTTATCGAAAGTGACCGACGGATCCGACACGGTGGAATCGGCTTTGACCGTGCCAGCCACATCTGCCGCCCCAGCGACGATGAGAGAGCTCGTGATGGTGGTGTCGCTGTTGCTAACGACAGCGACGGTCGCGCCTGCGTCTACCGTTAGACTCTCGACGGTTGTGGCATTGTTGATGATCGCCGGGACCGCTGCGGTGCCCGACGTCGGTGAATTGACTTGTACGGATTCCGTCGATGATGGAGGAGCGCCAGCGCTCCAGTTTGACGCAATATTCCAAGTAGGCCCGGACGTTGTAGTACCCGACGGCGGAATCCAAACGTCGGTCGTCGGTTCAGTGGGCGGCTGCGTCGGCGGTGGTGTCGTAATCTGCTGAGTGGGTTGGGTGGTCGTCGCGGTGACCGCAACATTCACCACGCCAGTGTTGGTAGGCACTGGTATGGTCTGAGTAAGGGGCGGCGGATTGCTAGTGTTGATACCGTTCGGACTGGTGGTATCGCCGTTGTCTTGATTTGGAGGTGCTGTCGGGCTGCCCGTGCTGCTTGGATTGGACTGAGGGTTGGGGTTATTCTGCTGATTATTCTGCTGATTGTTCTGCTGTTGCTGTTGCTGCTGATACTGCTGGATGGCCTGAACGGCCATATTGATGACTACCGGAACGACGGTTTGCGCGAACTGCTGCTGCGTGATATCGGCCGCCGCAACCGCCACACTTGGCAACGCGCCGACACCATTTCCCGTGAGCGTTGTTACTTGCCCGTTCTGGGTCGACGATACTGTCGCGAGCGCAACGAGATTCCCGTTCGCATCGTGCTGAAGTTGGCCGTTGGCATCGACAGCGTATAGAGTGTACGTGCTCTCAGTGTTAGTGACACTATCAAACACCGCTGCAAAGTGCAGAGTAACGTTGCCGGACGTTGCTGTAACGGTCGCTACTGGATCTTCATATAGCCAGCCCGCGGTACCGCGAACGCCAATTACCGCTACCGGCGTACTGATGTTCATGTCTCCGGTATGCGCCACCTTTCCGGCAACGAAGGACAAACCACCTTCAACAAGGCTGAATATCGCATCATTCGAGGTCGAGTTGGCGTCGTATGAATAGTCGTTGAGCGCCATCCGAGTGTTGGCGACGAGATTGAGTGCGGTGCCGTCGGGAAAGGCGATGCCGACTGACGAGTTTGCAGCAGTCTGAACGACATCGCTTTTGTAGATGGCATCGCCAACGTTGAGCGCAACCGAGACGCCGTTGCGGACAACTGTGACATTGCCGACGACCTTCTCGACCCTGCCAATAGGGTCCAATGGCGGCGTCGGTTGAGACTGGGCGTATTCGCCGGGCGTAGGCGAGCCAGCGAGGAGGTCAACGACATTGGACGCGAGACTAGCGCCGTTCGGTGCGACCAACGCCCGCTCGTGCTCGCCGGAAAAATACCCGGGGATCAGGTGGCGTTGGCCATCACGGCCGATGAGAACAAGGTCGGGTCCAGCGCGGTGGAATTCAGCTGTAAATAGCAGCTGAGCGTCTGGAACGAGGATCGCATGATCAGAATGAGAGGAATCAACACCAATTACGGAAGCTGGAGCCCCGTAAAAGCCCTCCCTCGAAAACGCAGCCGACATGTCGCCCCCACCAGAGCGTGCTAATGGTCCCCGTCATGCCATGCAATTCGCAGCGCCCCTCAGTCCATCCCCAAGCGCAACGACTAGAATGCTCTATCTCAGGAGCGCAGGCAACAACATTGTAAACAAACGGTGAATTTATCACAGCCGAAATCTGCAATGAATCTCAGTAACTTGCCGAGGGATGCTCGGCAGAGCCCGCGGTTCGGCCGCCTCCAAAATGAGGTCGCCACAGATCGCCGAAGGTTAAAAATTGGCGCGCGATTGGAGGCCCGAGCCGCGACACGCTTAAGGTTTCACACGGCCAACACCCAGACCGGATGCCGGCAAGATCGGAATAATTCTGGCCGTGCCCGAAAGCCACTATGTGGCCGCGAATTGACGCAGCAAATGCTCTCGTTCTGCCCGAGCAAACTCGCGCCGCGCACCTCGCACGAGAAAGGACGGAATGTGCCTATGAGCAGTTGGACTGGAAGTTCAGGCCCGCTGAAATCCCTCGTCTATCGTGCCATAGGCAGGTCGGAAACAAAGAAATAACAACAAAGACCAAGGTCGCTCAAGGAGGGAGCCCAAACAGAAGTGCCGCGCCGCTCAATGCCTGAAGCAGCAAACCGATTATATGACGGAAAAAAGCGGAAAATGTTGCTGAAGATTTGCTGTGGCGAAGCTTTCCTGCAGCAATCCGAGGAGCAAACGGCTCATTTCTGGCAAGCGCGAGCTCGCTACAGGTAGAGTCCCGCATGCCTTTCACGTGGCGCCCATTGAAATGGACCTGAGTCTGGTGCCACAATGCTCAATGGCGGCGGCCTCTTCGCCGCGTGAGCGACTCTTAAGTCTTGCGCTTGTCAAAACGATACCGCGATTTCGCCGACGGGAGAGATAGCGCATCGGATTTCCTGTCACCCGGTCAACGTATTACCTCAATCTCCAGGACTGCTGTCAAATGCGTGCCTGCGCGGGCAGCTAGGCTGGGAGGGACAGCTGGGATGGCAACCAATAAAGCGTCCCAAAAGCGGCGGGGAAAACTATGTTCACCCGTAGCCGGCCTTTTGCTCGTGTTCACCTTCCCCAATTTCCCGGCGGCTGCCGACACGTTGGAGTGGGCGCTCGTCCAGGCTTATCAGAACAACCCGTCGCTCAATGCGCAGCGGGCGGCCCTGCGCGCCACTGATGAGAATGTGCCGCAGGCTTTGTCGGGCTACCGGCCGAAGTTGAGTGTCACCAGCACCGACGGCTTCGCTTATTCCAGCACGTTGTCGAACAGTGTCAATCAACAGGTGTTTCCCAACACCGTCACCTATTCGAACATCGCCAAAGACATGGGGCAGCGCGGCTTCGGCGCCACCGCGACCGAAACGCTGTTCAACGGCTTTCAGACCGCAAATAAGACGCGGCAAGCGGAGAGCCAAGTCATGGGTGCGCGCGAGACCTTGCGCGTCACCGAACAGCAAGTGCTGCTCGATGCGGCCACCGCTTACATGAATTTGCTGCGCGACGAGGCCATTCTCGACCTCAACCGCAGCAACGTCGAGGTCCTTACCGAGCAGCTCAAGCAAACGCGCGATCGCTTCAATGTCGGCGAGGTGACGCGGACCGACGTCGCGCAAGCCGAATCGCGCTTGGCCGCCGGCCGCTCGGCGTTGCTCGGCGCGCAATCCAATTATGTCACGTCGCAGGCCAACTATCGGCGCGTGATTGGCGTCGATCCCGGACGGCTCAGTCCGGGCACGCCGGTCGACCGGCTGTCGCCGCCGACACTGCCGGGCGCGGTTACCGAGGGCCAGAACCAGAGCCCGTCGGTGCTTGCCTCAGCCTATGGCGTCGATATCGCCGAGCTCGCCGTGAAAATCAGCGAAGGCGCGCTGTATCCGAACCTCTCGCTGACCGCGAGCGCGGCGAAGGAGTATTCGCCGCTCTATAACGTACTGAAGCAGACGACCGCGTCGGTGCTCGGCACTCTAACCATCCCGATCTACCAGGGCGGCGCGGAATATTCGGCGATCCGCCAATCCAAGGAAACGGTCGGACAGCAGCGTCTCAATCTCGACATCACGCGTGACCAAGCGCGCGCCACGGTGGTGCAGAGCTGGGGCCAATTGGACGCCGCCAAGGCGCAGATCGAGGCGACGACCGCCCAGGTCAACGCGGCCGAGATCGCGCTCAATGGCGTGCGCGAAGAAGCGCGCGTCGGCCAGCGCACCACGCTCGACGTCCTCAATGCGCAGCAGGAACTGGTCAACGCACGCGTTGCGCTGGTGACCGCTCAACATGACCGGGTGGTTGCCTCCTATACGCTGCTGGCAGCGGTCGGCGGACTGTCGATGGAGCACCTGGGATTGAATGTGCTGATCTACGATCCGCAGGTGCATTATCAGCAAGTGCGCGATGCCTGGGTCGGCGTACGCACGCCCGACGGCAGATAGTAACGCTTCGCTATTCTGTAGATTTATCTTCTCTCAACGAGGGAATTGAAAAGCATAAACGCCCTCGCCACCGGACCGGGCCGTCCCTCAGTGCCGTCGATTTACCTCACTGCTCAAGAGCGAACAAACTTAGGGACCCGCCGCGCAACCCGTGAACACGATCGACGGGAATGATCCTCGATCGGGAACTTCACCGCGCTGGTAATACATCGGTTACCATTCGGTAGGTATAGTAGTAGCAGTCGGCAGAGGCCTGCCTATGGCTCGATATACAAGAGCAAATCAGGAGAACGTCGCCGCCCCTCAAGTCCCGGAACAATTGGCGGATTGGGACCATCTCCTGTATCGACCTGGAAGAGCCATCGCTATTCTAATCCTTGTGACCGCCGCAGTATTAGCGCTTATCGACAGTGAACCAATCTTTCAACGGACAACCACCGTCATTATTTTAGGTATCATTCCTGCGTCATTAATTTGGGTCGGAACAATAGTTATTTATCGCACGTTGAGGGACATAAGCGCGGTCTACCGTTCGACCTCGACGATCCTACGGCGGCTTTTAAGGAAGCTTGTATACGTCAATCAAGCGGCGATGGATCCTCGTCGCAAATTTTCCAACCCCGCTTAGTCAAATCCGAATAAAACCTCTCCAACCTTCCGCGAGCATCAATCCGAATGACGGTCGTGATCGCATGCGCTCAAACCAATTTTTGGCGTTCTTAACCTGGTCCCAAGGTAAATCATCCAAATGATCGATGATCGACAAGTGCGCGGCCGCTACTAGATCTGCATAGGACAAGCGAGGGCCACCAAGCCAATCTCGCTTTACCAACAAATAATCAATGTAGGCGATATGATCGTGGGCAATTTCACGAGCGTCACGGATTAAAGCATAATTTGGCGATCCGCCGCCTGCTTCCAAAGACATATATTGCTTGTATCGTTCTTCGGTAAGCGGGCCGCTCACCTCGGCAAAGAACTTATTGCTGAACCAATAGGTGAGTCGACGGACCTCAATCCGGGTAAGCATCTCCAGCGGTAGTAGCCGTCGATCCCCAAAGTTTGCTCCGATGGTCTCATCAAGATATTCAGCAATGACCGTGGCGCCCGGAACAGGCGACTGCCCTTCGACCAGCAGGACTGGAAGTGTGCCCGCTGGATTCAAAGCAAGAAACTCTTGTCGGCGGTCCCAGACGCGCTCTCCAATCAGATGCACTTTGATTTCGTATTCGTATAATATTAGCCGCACGAAGCGCGAGTGCGGACAAAAAGGATGATGGATCAATTGTAACATGGGTTTGAAGCAACTCTATCGCCTCTTGTTGAGGGGCGGGTACATCGCGTGACGAAATAGTTGCTGTCTCAAAGCTGCTCGCAGAATCATCACATACGGACGTGTATTAGACAATAAGCCTGTACGTTGGCCGCCAAAGCCTCCGCCGGCGTCTGACGCCATAAGGTTCATCGGTATGCTGGAGGCACAGTAAAATTGACTAAATTGACAAAGGAGGCGAGAAATTGAACCGGTCCCCGCGATCATCATTGTTGATGATCCGACTAAGGCGTGTCGCTCTAACGCTGCACTATACTCGACAGCTATTCGGCAATTGGCGTATTTTACTGCCGATCACTACTATTTTTACTCATTTCGCATCTTTGGGAGCTTGAGCGTCATTTTTACTCCCGTCTTGAGGAGCTTGTTCCTCCATATTTCCGCCATTGGCCACGCATTTGTTAAAATACGCCCTAACCACTTGTGCTGTTCCGTTCTTGCGACCTGCCGCGGGATTTCCAGGTACAAGTGGAGGATATGCCTTGGCAACCAAAGCCTGGCACTTCCTCGCGACATCGACCGTCAGGGCTGATGAACCGTTTGTCATCATCCCACCTACAGTGCAGATCAGCGCAACAAGCGCAGCCGCATAATTTAGCTTCTGCAACACGTCATTCTCCCCAAGAAATTTATAAGCCGTCAGACTACTTGCCGCAAGCAGGTCAAAGAAGCCAGGGATGTCGGATGTAACGGGCTGGCACTTGTTAATTCTGATTCGCGCGTTGCTCTGGCGCCGCCACCCTCGGCGTATGGTACACTGTCGACGCGAAACCACAACCACGGTACCGAAATCCTAATCATACGAGCGTAGGAATTTAGGCGGCTGCAGTTTGGACGGTAAGGGCACTTCATCTACTCGACGACTCGGATAATTTCTCAAGGATTCCGGCCGCCCCTACTCTTTCGCGCAATTTGTGTGTAAGCCGCGTCGGGCGATCCGAGACTGCCACCGACCCAGCAGTGATTGTACGTTCAGTCCTTCCGATTAAAGAACGACGTCCAAGCTTTGAGTGGAGATATTTTGTCCAGCGTGCCGGCTTTGTACTTGTCCAGGCACGCGGTTGAGCAAAATTGCCGAACGCCATTTCTATGGCGGATCAGCCCAAAACGTCCACCACATTGAGCGCAACGATTGAGAGTAGCCCTCGTGGTGTGTTGACGTGACTCCAAACGATCGTTCTGCATGGCAGGTGTATCGCCAGTGTGTTGTTAGTCATCAAAACTGAGGGCTATGCACTTTGCAATAAATTGATTATCGGATTTCCACAAAACTTGTCGTCAACCTTAGGCGTTAGGGTTACGAGAGGCCACGGGCAGAAGCGTAAGGATAGGGAGTGACTATCAGCTCCCGGCAAACGCAGCTGGACAGGCGCAGCGGCGGTGGCTGCGTTTGGCATGGATGGGTTGATCGAAGGGTCGAAGAGTCGGATACGACCGACCCTCAAAAGCTTCGACCATATATTGATTCCGGCGGGCAATACCGGCTTGCCTCTAGCTCGTGTTCGTAAACTCATATTCGGAGGTCTCGGGAGTTTGCGATAATGCGGCGGCGCGCAATTAGTCGCCGCCTGCGCCGGCGTCTACGTCTGCTGACATCGATGACCGCGATGGCTTCCGCGACATATCGAGAACACATCGACAAACAAACGTAAGGCGTTTTCGACGGCCAATTGGCTGGGCACGTACTTGCGTTGACGGCGGAAAGACCATTTATCGATCGACGAGGCCAACAATCAGATTGGTTCGACAATTTGCGGTCGGTGCGGACTTCGAAAGCCACTCTCGTCACGATGCTAATTGCGCAAATGCTGGCTCGAGGTTTTGTAGACTGTTGCGTCCGACGCCTGCCTCGTCGAGTACGAATAGCGGTATCACGCGTCGTATGTTCACGTCGCGAACCAGCGCTAGCCAGCGATTGTCGAGCACAACCCAGGCGCCGTCGAGACGAACGGCAACGACGGCATGATCCTCGCTGGCCGAAAGATCGCGTAGGATGACCACCCTCAGATCTCGCTCAGCGATGCCTGCCTCGATAAGCGCTGCGTACTTGACGATGGCGTAGTCTTTGCAATCGCCACGACCAGCCATAAGCGTGGTGATTGGATCGTTCCAATGATCGCGAACCTCGCGCGGGGTCGAGTTGTTTACGGGTCGGATGGCAAGGTTCACCGCCCGGTTGATCAGCCCTATACGGATGCGGCCAGTAGAAGCAGCGCCTTTAGCAATAATCGCGAGGAACGACTGCATGCCTGGCGAGCAGTTGACCGCGGCGGCTCGGCAGTGTGCGAGAAGTGTGCGCTCAGCATGGATGTCATGTTTAAGCCGGCGCCAAGTCATTGGCAACTTGCCACCAGTTACCGGCACGGCGGCAATGCCGAACGGTTGTGACGTTGGCCGCGCTGCAATCACTGCCATCGGTCGCGCGTCGGCGAGTGCGACAGACGCATGCTCCTCGCGGTACACGGCAAGAGGCGTCACAATCGCCGCGCTCTGGATCACTGGTTCGGCACCGCCAGCAACGACTTTCCACGCCCAGATGTCGAAAGCGCCCAGTAGGCAACAAATTAGCGCCGGACAACAAATTAGGGCGGGAGATGGAAGGCCGCAGCGCTTTAGACGTTGAGCCATTATCGGTAAAGCGTGTTAGAGCCGATAGATCTTTCAAAAAGGAATACAGCGGTGTCACTTCAGTAAGGTTAAGGCCCCATACCCGCGGCGGGCACGGTCGAAACAAGGTAAAGAAAGCGTCAGGAATGCCTTTCAGACCGCGACGCCCCGCGGACGAAAGACGGTTACTAGCGATGATTTCGTCGTGAGCGGACGGGAGATCGGCGACGGTGGATGACCCAGCTCAACAGCATCAGTGGCCTTGACTGGCGGGAACGACCGTCAGGTGACCCTTAGCCTGCTCATATAACCTTCGTAGTGCAGCAATTTCAGTTTCAAGACGGGCAATTCGCTCGCCCAATTCGCTAACCCGAGGTACGGCGACAGCAAAATCAGCGTCGCAGAAAGCGAGGCCTAGTTCGTCGCCACGGCGCCATCTGACCCGTGCCGGTATATTCCGCATTTTGTCAGGAATTTCGAGTTCCAGCTCTTCGGGTATGTTTAGGGCTGCGGAAAGGACAATTCGCACTCCCTCGGGAGAAATATTTCGAATGATGCAGCTGGCTGAAATCGTCCTACTGCGCGAATAAACGCATCCGCGCAGAAAGCTTTTCTGGCGGTTTGATCGGCGACGTTCGTGCATCGGCCTGGTCTCCCTCATGGAGCCAAACTACGCCGCCTAGGGTAAATCAGATTTTAATGAAAATCGGCTCGATTACAGAAGGGTTAAGACATTACCGCCGAGACGACGCGCCGCGCATTAATGCAAATGCACGGCGCTCTGCAGCACGGCTTGCAAGTGGCCTGCGGTCACGCCGGCAAGCGTGATGCTATCGTTGTGACCGAGATCAATTACGGCGTCGCCGTGAAGGTCCGTAGTGATCAACGACTGCAACTCCGCCACGGTGTGCGCGTTGGTGAAGCCATCGAGCTCAATCGTGTCGTGTTGTGGATCAAAGTTAGCGATGGTCTCCGCGCCGATGCCCGGCGCAAAGACGAAGTTGTCCGAGCCCGGGCCGCCGATTGACACTGCGACAGTCTGATTAAGTGTGTCAGCGGGATTCTGCGTGGCGATATCGACATTATAGGATTGGGTGAGAACTTGGCCTGGCGCCAGATTGATCTGGTCGTTGCCGAGAGCGAATTGGAACTCGACTGACGGGCTTCCATTACCATCGGTTACCGGATCCAGCGAGAAGCTGCCGACATAGTCATGGCCGTTCGCCGTAACGCTCTCGGTATAAGTCGTGGCAGGTCCCTCGGCCGGCAGCGAGAGGACGCCGTCTGCGGTGATCGATGAAGTCGCCGGCGGGTCGGTGATGAGCGTGCCACCGTCGCCGTTGGAGGCAAAGCTCAATGTTCCGTCAAAATTGTCAAGCGTCAAGTTGGCGATATTGCTTCCGTCGCTGACCGTGAGCAGGCCACTCGACGCATTGTAGGTTTCCGAGAAACTCGAGGAATCATAATTGATTCCGGCGAGATCAATCACATCCGAGTGACCCGCGTCAGGCGCGGTTCCGGAAAATCCGGAGATTTGGCCCGCGAAAGCCGATGCATCGCCAACGACGAGCTCGCCATAGGCCGGTGTGCTGGTGCCATTATCGAATATGACGTCAATATTCGCTGCAGCCTCGAACGCGATTGTTCCACCTGCGATAACGGCGTGACCGCTGCCGCTCACCGCGTCGTCGATTTGCAGTACGCCGCCGTTGGTCGCTTCCAAAATACCATTGTTGGTGATTTCATTTCCGGTATCGACGGTGAGGATGCCACCCGCGATATTAGCCTCGATAGTGCCATTCACCTCGTTGACCAGCGTCAGATTGCCGTCGCCAGCGCCAATCTGACCGGCGCCGGAGATGGTGTTATCGACATTGGTCAAGGTAGTGGCCGCTGTAGTGCCGACAATGATATCGCCAGCGCCGTCCGACATAGTGATCTGACCGCCGCCTTGGAGCGTCACGCCGTCGCCAACAATCTGTAGCTCGGTCTGATCACCGGTTCCGTTCAGAGCGATGGTGCCAGTGTTGTCGATGGTGCCATCCAGCGGCAAGGTCGCGCCGTCACTCACAGCCAGAGTGCCGGCGTTGTCGACGACCGGAGTCTCATTGAACACGAAGTCGGCTGCGGTCAGCGACCCCACATCGATGCCATGCAACGTTATCGTCTCGCCGGCGCCGAGTGTGATAACCGCATCACCGTTGCTGTCCACGGTGAGGTGGCCCTGGATATCACTGAAGCTTGCAACATTGGCGAAGCCGAGGAGGTCGATCTTGTCGGTCGCAACATTGAAATTGTAGATCGTGTCGCTGCCGATCGATTGCGCGAAAACAAATTCATCGTGACCGCCGACGCCGGTGAGCGTGTCGTTTCCCGACCATGCGAAAATCGGCGAGCCGGCTGCATAGGTTTCGACGTTATCGGCAATTGTAGCGAGGCCAGTGGTGCCGCTCGCATTAGTCCAGCTCTCAGTGACACCGAGCTCGACCGCTCCAGCATAAGCAGCTGCCGTCAGAACCGTCAGCGTCGTGAGATCGTCAGTCTGTACCGTCCAGGTGCCGTTGCCCAGGTTTGTTCCCTGGCTGAGTTGCCAATCTGATGGAACCCCGGTGATGGTGACGGTGACCGGTGCGCCATTTGCTGCCGGCGGATTAGCCAACGCCAAATTAATCGGGCTGCCAGCCGCACCAGCTGGACCGGCACTGGGGTTCACCGTCACCGCCAGCGTTTGCGTCGCCGAACTTGCTGCCTCTCCGATCGTTGTGTTGTTGGCCGTCACGTTCAGTGTGAAATTTCCTGAATTACTGCCGTCATGCAGCGTCAGGGTGCTACCAACCTCGGCCCCGGTCAGCGTGAAGCTCGACCCGCTGAAGACCTTGCTGTCTGCCGAATCCGTGATGGTAGCGCCCGTCGGCAGACCGACAATCGTCAAGGTCAGGGTGTCGTCGCTGTCAACACCTATAACCCTGATCGTGGGCAGTACGACCGTACTTCCTTGGTTCACTGTCGCCGTCGTAGCGTCAAGCCACAGCGTCGGCGACTCGTGTGCCTCTCCCGCGGTGAACGTCAACTCCGCGTCGCCGTTTCCATCATTACTCAGAACAAAGTCGGAAGCATTATAACTTCCCGCAAGCTGAATCGTTATGGACGGGCTGCTAATGCCATCGCTAACCGTCAAGGTGTCAAGGTGCGCGTTATAAGTGAGGCCGGTTTCATCAGAGTAAGAAATAGCGGCAAGATCAATAATATCGCCGTTGCCAAAATCAGAAACCGTCCCGGTAAACTGGTTCGAACTATTGGTGCCATCGAGCACCAGCATGCCGATGCCATCGAAACTGGTGCCCACGTTCGAAGAGCTGCCATATGTGAGCGTGCCGCCATCAACGATGGCGTTGCCGTCGAAGATGTCGCCGCCGATATCGACTTTGCTGCCGTAGTCTACAACGACCGTGCCCATAAAATTATCGACGGCGCCGCCTATGACCAGCGTGCTGGCGTCGGTCGCTTGCAGTGTTCCGGAATTGATCACCGGGGTGTCGTTGATGGTTAGCGCGCTGCCATTGGTTACCTCGACCAGGCCAGCGTCGATCAGGGTGGCATCGCTGATCGAGCTTGTTCCCGTCGAATCCAGCCTGCCAGAGACGTCAACCGTGCCGCCGTTGATGCTGCTGCCGGCAAGATCAAGAGTCGAGCCGGCATCCACGTGCACCACGCCGCCAGTATTGGTCACCGTATCGCCCGACAGCGTCAGCGTGCTGTCGTCGGTCGCCAGCAGGGTGCCGGTGTTGGTCACCGGCGTGGCGTCAATCGTCAGCGCCCCGCCATTTGCTTCCAGCAGACCACTATTGTCGATCGAGCCGGGATCAATGGTCAGCGTGCCAGACGTCGCCTCAACTATGTCGCTGTTGGTCAGGCCGGCGCCGTTGACCGAGCTGGTCCCGGTGGAGTTCAGCGTGCCGTAAACGTCAACCGTGCCGCCGACGATGCTGCTGCCGGCAAAGTCCAGCAGCGAGCCGGCATCCACCTGCATCACGCCGCCACTATTGGTCACCGTATCGCCCGACAGCGTCAGCGTGTCAGAAGTCACCTCCACCAGGTCAGTATTGGTCAGGTTGGCGCCATTGATCGAGCTCGCTCCCGTCGAATCCAGCGTGCCGTAAACGTCAACCGTGCCGCCGCTAATGCCGCTGCCGGCAAGATCAAGAGTCGAGCCGGCATCCATCTGCACCAGGCCGCCAGTATTGGTCACCGTATCGCCCGATAGCGTCAGCGTGCTGGCGTCGGTCGCCTTCAGCGTCCCGGTATTGGTCACCGGGGTGGCATCAATCGTCAGCGCCCCGCCATTTGCTTCCAGCAGACCACTATTGTCGATCGAGCCGGGATCAATCGTCAGCGTTCCGCTGGTCGCTTCTAGCGTACCGGTGTTACTGATGCTCGCATCGTTGATCGAGCTCGTCCCAGTCGAATCCAGGGTCCCGTAGACTTCGACAATGCCGCCGCTGAAGTCGCTGCCATCAGTGGGACCGCCGCCGATGCTGCTGCTTTCGAGGTTGAGCTGTGAGCCGGCAGCCACTTCCACTGTGGCGGAAGAAGGCAGTGGCGTTGGGTCGGTGGCCCCAGTAACGACCACCTGTAAATCACTGTAATTAAAGTCGCCTCCGGCGGCCAAAAGATCCTCGAAGTTCAGCGCGATCCCCGAATTGACGTTCGTCAAGCCGAGAGTGCCCTGCGTATAACCGAAGGCCCACACGTGCTGATCGTGGTCGGCATTTAACGCGGCGTCGGAGCTGAGCGTCGAGCCGGTGCTTTCATTAAGAATCGCAAACGTCAAAACAGCGCCAGCGGGCACAAATCCAAAATCATATGTGGCGCCGATGCTACTGCCGTGATTATGGAGGGTCGATAGTACGTAAGGGCCACCATTGACCGACATTTCCAAAATGTCAGTGTCAGCGGCGTTGCCCCCACCAACAAACGTCGCTACCACGTCAGCGCCGGTGCCGATGAAAGTGTAAACTTCTGGATTGGGAGTACCCACAGGAGTGTAACCAGGGGTATTGGTGACCGTATCGTCCGATAGCGTCAGCGTGCCGCCATTAGTCGCTTCCAGCGTGCCGGAATTGACCACCGGCGTGTCGTCGATGATCAACGCACCGCCATTGGCCTCGACGAGAGCCGAATTGTCGATCGAGCTAGGATCGATGGTCAGCGTTCCACTGCTCGCTTCCAGCGTACCGGTATTCCGGATGCTGGCGCCGCTAATCGCGCTCGTTCCCGTAGAGCTCAAGGTGCCGTAAACATCGACCGTGCCGCTGCCGATGCTGCTGCCCTCCAGATCGAGCGTCGATCCGGCGTCTACCTCCACCGTGCCGCCAGTATTGGTCACCGTATCGCCCGACAGCGTCAGCGTGCTGGCGTCGGTCGCCAGCAGGGTGCCGCTATTGGTCACCGGCGTGGCGTCAATCGTCAGCGCTCCGCCATTGGCCTCCAGCAGACCCGTATTGTCGATCGAGCCGGGATCAATGGTCAGCGCACCAGAGGTCGACTCGAGCGTGCCGGTGCTGGCGATAGTGATGGCCGCGCCGTCAATGGCGCTGGTGCCGGTCGAATCCAGAAGCCCGTCAACCGTGACAATGCCATTGTTAATGGTAGCGCTCTCCAGATCGAGCGTCGATCCGGCGTCTACCTCCACCGTGCCGCCAGTATTGGTCACCGTATCACCCGACAGCGTCAGCGTGCTGGCGTCGGTCGCCAGCAGGGTGCCGCTATTGGTCACCGGCGTGGCGTCAATCGTCAGCGCTCCGCCATTGGCCTCCAGCAGACCCGTATTGTCGATCGAGCCGGGATCAATGGTCAGCGCACCAGAGGTCGACTCGAGCGTGCCGGTGCTGGCGATAGTGATGGCCGCGCCGTCAATGGCGCTGGTGCCGGTCGAATCCAGAAGCCCGTCAACCGTGACAATGCCATTGTTAATGGTAGCGCTCTCCAGATCGAGCGTCGATCCGGCGTCTACCTCCACCGTGCCGCCAGTATTGGTCACCGTATCGCCCGACAGCGTCAGCGTGCTGGCGTCGGTCGCCAGCAGGGTGCCGCTATTGGTCACCGGCGTGGCGTCAATCGTCAGCGCTCCGCCATTGGCCTCCAGCAGACCCGTATTGTCGATCGAGCCGGGATCAATGGTCAGCGCACCAGAGGTCGACTCGAGCGTGCCGGTGCTGGCGATAGTGATGGCCGCGCCGTCAATGGCGCTGGTGCCGGTCGAATCCAGAAGCCCGTCAACCGTGACAATGCCATTGTTAATGGTAGCGCTCTCCAGATCGAGCGTCGATCCGGCGTCTACCTCCACCGTGCCGCCAGTATTGGTCACCGTATCACCCGACAGCGTCAGCGTGCTGGCGTCGGTCGCCAGCAGGGTGCCGCTATTGGTCACCGGCGTGCCGTCAATCGTCAGCGCTCCGCCATTGGCCTCCAGCAGACCCGTATTGTCGATCGAGCCGGGATCAATGGTCAGCGCACCAGAGGTCGACTCGAGCGTGCCGGTGCTGGCGATAGTGATGGCCGCGCCGTCAATGGCGCTGGTGCCGGTCGAATCCAGAAGCCCGTCAACCGTGACAATGCCATTGTTAATGGTAGCGCTCTCCAGATCGAGCGTCGATCCGGCGTCTACCTCCACCGTGCCGCCAGTATTGGTCACCGTATCGCCCGACAGCGTCAGCGTGCTGGCGTCGGTCGCCAGCAGGGTGCCGCTATTGGTCACCGGCGTGGCGTCAATCGTCAGCGCTCCGCCATTGGCCTCCAGCAGACCCGTATTGTCGATCGAGCCGGGATCAATGGTCAGCGCACCAGAGGTCGACTCGAGCGTGCCGGTGCTGGCGATAGTGATGGCCGCGCCGTCAATGGCGCTGGTGCCGGTCGAATCCAGAAGCCCGTCAACCGTGACAATGCCATTGTTAATGGTAGCGCTCTCCAGATCGAGCGTCGATCCGGCGTCTACCTCCACCGTGCCGCCAGTATTGGTCACCGTATCGCCCGACAGCGTCAGCGTGCTGGCGTCGGTCGCCAGCAGGGTGCCGCTATTGGTCACCGGCGTGGCGTCAATCGTCAGCGCTCCGCCATTGGCCTCGATCAGGCCGGCATTAATGATAGCGTCGGCGTCAGTGTCGAGGGTGAGTGTGCCGTTGGCGACGTTGGCTTCAATCACGCCGTTGATTTGATTGTCTAGGATTAATGGAGCGTCGACAGTGCCAACGATCTCGCCGGCACCAGAGATCGTGTTGTCGACATTATCGAGCGTGCCACCGCTGGACGCGCCGACGATCTCGTCGGCACTGCCCGTTAGCGTGACCGCACCGCCGCCATTAAGCGTAACAATTCCATCGATCACCAGATCGGCGCCCAAAACCCCATCGATGGTGATCGTACCTTCGTTGACTATGGCGCCGAGCAGCGTCAGCGACGTGCCGCCATCAACCTGCACCTCGCTGCCAGAAGCAATCGTAACGGGAAGCACCCCGTCTCCGGAAGTCTCCGAGCCATCGAACGTGACATTGCTGCTTGTCTCGTCCGGCCCATTGGCGATTTCAATCAGGCCGCCGTCGCTCGTCGAAAGTGTGCCGCCGACAACTGTCGTCCCATCGTAAAGGAATACGGTCGAGCCCGCTCCATTCGCCACAACGCTGCCGTCATTAAGGCCACTGTCGGTGTTGTCGATGACGGTGTGATCGAGCGTGATTGTGCCACCCAGCTGCGCGATGATAGTGCCCTCGCCCGCGGTGCCGCCAGGCTCATTGTCAATTGTGACGAACTCGAATGACACCGTGCCACTATTGGTGGCGTCAATGATGCCGGCATTGACGACCTCATTGTTCTGATAATCGACCGTTGCGTCGCTTCCGTTTGCCTCGACCTGAGCACCGCTTGCTACCGTCGTCGCGCCGATGTCCTCGAGTTTTGGATCAGAACCCGACGAACCAACTTCGATTAGGCCGGCATTATCTAAGCCGCTCAAGACTGTGAGAAAACCATTGCCGTTGGAATCATCCACGATGTTGAGGACCGCACCAGCGACGAGCATCAGGTTGTTGACAGTCTCGACCTGATCGATGGTGACAGTGACAAGTGGGTTGTTGATTTCGACGGTGTCCGACGCCGCTGGGACCGCGCCAGTGTTCCAGTCCGGCGCTGTTTGAAAGGTCCCGCTGGCCGGAGAAGTCCATATGAAAATATTCGTTGCCGCGAGCGGCGGTGGCGTGATGATATCGAGCGTGACCGTGAGGGGCGTCCCCGACGACGAGCCGCCGCCAGAACCGTTCAGGTCGAGAGGAATAGTGCCCTGGTCATGGATCAATTGAGGAAACAGCGGAGAGTTTAATTGTTCGGGTGTCGAACTGCCGTTAGTGCCGTTTGTCTGCGGATTAGGATTGTTGATGAGGTTGAGCGTCTGGAAGACTTGTTGAATCAACTCCTGACCAAATGCCACTTGCGAATTCGACATTGGCATGGTCGATACCAGCGGCGGTAATCCAATTCCTTGAGGGGTGACGTAAGTGATGTATTCGGTTTGCGACACTGTCGCGAGGACATTGCCGCTCTGATCAATCAGATCATACTGGCCGTGATTCGTGCTGCCGTAGTCGTCGACAATGACGTACGAATAGCTCACGTTGCCGGAATTGGCAGAAACCGTAGCAGCCTCCTGGACGTAGCCAGTGGTGCCGCGGATGCCCATCGTCGCCACCGGCGTGGCGATTTTCATATCCCCAGTGTGAGCCACCTTACCGGCGACGAAGGCGAAGGTGCCCTCGACTAGGCTGAATAGAGCTGTATTCGACGTTCCATTCGGATCATAGGAATAATCGTTCAGGGCCATCCGCGTATTGGCAACCAGCTGAAGAGCTGTGCCGTCAGGAAAGCCGATACCAACCGAGGAATTGGCGCCAGTCTGAATGACGTCGGTTTTGTACACCGCATCACCGACATTGAGCGCAACGGAAACACCGTTGCGAACAACCGTGACGTTGCCGACGACCTTTTCAATTTTGCCAATCGAATCGGGTGGGGCGCTTGGTTGTGCTTGTGCGTATTGGCCCGGTGCCAACGATCCAGCTAACAAATGGATCAGATCCGGCGAGAGACTCGCGCCGTTTGGCGCGGTTAATGCCGGCCGCTCCGTGGCAGCAAAATACCCGGGGATGAGATGCCGCTCGCCGTCCTGGCCCGTCAGGAGGAGGTCAGGACCGGCGCGATGAAATTCAGCCGTGAATAAAAACTTCGCATCTGGAACTAATACATAGCCAGGATGCGACGAATCTAACGGGATTACGGACGCATCGGTACCGTAACTCTCAGCCGCGGTGGGGACATAGGCCATCCGATGCTCCTTTCAGAGCCACACTCAATCTCCCCTGAGTGATAACCGTGAGCTCGCTGCCGTCCTCGAGTCCCCGACGGCAGCTGCTGAACGCGATAGTGAGGCATTTGAGTCTTTTCCGCAATATCGTCGTAAACAAAAGGTGAATCTCATCCCCCTTTGAAAACACTAGAGAAAACGCCCCGAACCGCGGCCGGACCAGGTCGGCTCCTAGGTTCGATTGGGAGAAGAGAAGGGCAGTGTATGACTTTCCGCTCCCTACTCGATCGGAGGCCTCTTCGAAGGCATGAAACGAACGAGCGAATCCGCGGGGCGGTTTTGGCGAATTTCGGTCGCTGAGCCGCAGCGGAAGCCGCGAATTCCTGGCTTCCTCAGACGATTGAGGTCGACAGCAGTTCATTATCGTCACGACCGTTCGGGCGCTCGAGGATAGCAGGGTCTTTATCCCTGCCCGGTCGTGGGCTTTGTGACGTACAGCACGAAATCGTGCTTTTGCCGCAGGTGATTGCGGAGCTCCGAATAAAGAAGGGACGCTCCGTTCAAGGTTGCGTTTTCTCTAGATCGGCGCGATCCACTGCCGTATTTATCGGGCGGGACGCCGGCGTTAATTTGATGAAGTGCTTGAATTAGTCCCCCTGGCCGCTCGATTGCCCTGCCGGAGGCAGCGCTCTTCGCCGTTACGCGAATTTGCGCTGTCTCAAGAGCCCGAGCGCGGAAGTACCGCAACCGGACCACTACACTGCGGAGTGGCATCATCAACGCGCTCATTTGCTGCGAGCGAGATGGACAACGAGCGAAAACGCGACGGCCTGTCCGTCCAAAGATTTGCGCAGTTAATTCCCGATCAGACTTCGAATTGTCGCCACCGCAGCGGCTGCCGCCTGCCGATAATAGGCGACACTAAGTGGCCCGGCGCGATCACATGGATGACGCAAATCTTCGCTGCCGCGGAGCATGGGGTCCAGCATCTCCCGATCGGTGAATGATCGCGCGCCGACCAGGCGCTTTTCACAGGCATACTCTTGTCGTTGGTTGGCTGGTATCAGGATGATCGGATCGAGTCGCCAAATCCGGCCGGTCCGGTCCACCGATGCGGTGACGACGCGGGAACCGTCCGGACTGAACGACGCGCCGACCAGTTGATCTGTATGACCCCGCAGTACGGCCAGCGCGACTCCAGTGGTAGCGTCCCATACACGCGCGGTTTTGTCGGCTGATGCTGTAACGACCAGGGCGCCATCCGCGCTGAATGTCGCGTGAACCACCCGATCAGTATGCCCCGCAAGCGTGGCGAGCAGCGTTCCCGACCGAGCAGCCCAGATACGAGCGGTGTTGTCGGAGGAGGCGGTGACGATGCGAGAGCCATCGCGACTGAAAACCGCGCTGTTTACCCAATCTTGATGCCCTGAAAGCGTAGCCAGAGTAATACCCGTCTTGGCGTCCCAAATTCGCGCGGTCTTATCCACTGATGCGGTGACAACACGCGTGCCATCGGGACTGAACTCCGCGTCGAGGACCGGCCCGCCATGCCCCTTCAGCGTTGCGACTACGGCTCCCGTCGCTGCATCCCATACGCGCGCTGTGCCATCGAAAGATGCGGTGACGACCCGTGAACCGTCGGAGCTGAACTGCGCAGCGTTGATCCATCCTCTATGCCCCGCAAGGGTATCGAGAACAGCACCAGTTCGGGCGTCGCAAATGTGCGCCGTATTGTCGAATGACGCAGTGACGACGCGCGAACTGTCAGGACTGAAGGCCGCAGTGACCACTCGATCCTCATCCACTGAAATCGCAGCCAGTGCGCCGCCGGTTCTGGCATTCCATACGCGGGCGGTGCCATCGTCGGATGCTGTGACGATACGTGAACTGTCAGGGCTGAACGCTGCACTGTTCACTGCACCTACATGTCCCGAGAGCGTAGCAATCAGAGTGCCCGTGGTCGCATCCCATATTCGCGCAGTCTTATCCTCGGATGAAGTGACAACGCGCGACCCGTCCGGGCTGAATGCCGCGCTGTTCACGGCGTCCGCATGTCCAGACAATATTAGCTGTGGGCTGCCGTTACCAAGGTTCCAAACGCGCGCAGTTTTATCGAAGGATGCAGTGACAACATGAGTACCATCGGTATTGAACGCCGCCCGGAATACTGGACCCGCGTGTCCCAGGAGCGTGGCGAAAACAGCGCCCGTCTCGGCGTCCCAGACCCGCGCAGTATTGTCCTCCGACGCGGTGACGATACGGAAGCCGTCCGCGCTGAACCTCGCATCCCACACCCAGCCCGTGTGTCCAGAGAGTGTTGCCAGCTCAACGCCGGTCTTGGCGTCCCAAATGCGCGCAGTCTTGTCGAACGAAGCTGTGACGACGCGATCACCGTCCGAGCTGAAAGCTGCATCCAGAACCGGAGCTGCATGGCCCGTGAGTGTTGCGACACTGGCGCCTGTCTCGGTGTCCCAAATTCGCGCAGTCTTATCCTCCGAGGCAGTAATAATCTGAGAACCGTCGGGGCTGAACCTCGCTCTCCATACCCAACCGGTATGGCCGGAGAATATGGCCAGCGCCGTGCCCGTTGTGGCGTCCCAAAGTCTTGCCGTCTTGTCCCATGAAGCGGTGACGACGCGGGAACCGTCTGGGCTGAATGCGGCACTGGTGACCGCTTCGGTATGGCCGCTCAACGTGGCGACCACGGCACCCGTCTTAGCGTCCCACACCCGCGCAGTGTTGTCGTCGGCGGCGGTAACAACGCGAGAGCCGTCCGGGCTAAACGCCGCAGTTCTCACCCAGTCCGTATGCCCGATTAGAGTAGTAAGCAAAGCGCCCGTTTTGGCGTTCCAAATTCGTGCGGTTTTATCCGCCGACGTCGTAACCACGCGCGAACCATGCGGGCTAAATGCAACGCTGATCACCCAAGCCTTATGCCCGACCAGTATAGCGAGCGTATCGCCGGTCTTTGTGTCCCAGACCCGCGCGGTTCCATCCCAAGAAGCGGTGACTATGCGTGAGCCATCGGCGCTGAATGCGACGTCGTTTACCAATCCGGAATGTCCGAGCAATGCCGAGCGGAAGAAACAATCGTGGTCGGACGCAAATAAGGCTAGTTCGCCCTGCAGCTGGGGCGAGCGATATGACCAGGGAAATGCCCCTTTCAGCGCGGGCAGACCAGCAACGGCCAACCGCAGTGCTCGATCGCAAAAGCCCTGTCTGAACGCCGTCGTACTGAGACTGGCGAATATCGTCGCTTCACGTTGTGACGTCCAATGTGCTAACCAGATGGTGCCCACAAAAGCCGCCATCAACACAACGAGAGCTGTTCCAATCGCCCAGCTTATTCCCCTTTGAACATTAGTCATTTATTTATTTAACCTGCATCCTTGCTCGCTTAAAATTATTCTCCATTTGCATTTGCCTTCGATCTATCGCGTCTGCGTTGGAGTGGTGCTCGGTGACGGAATCGGCGCTCGCAGTGGCGGCACGGTTCCCATCCTCGTGCTTTCCAAGAAGCGTAGCTGGCAGTCAATCGAAAATCCCGGCGCGGTTGGATCGAAAAGAGTTCCAGACGGTAAATAAGCTGCCAACCGATCGACGCGGTATTAAGGGAAGGCGAAGTGCGGTGGTTTTGCACATCGCAAGCACGATGGTAGCCAATTCTAGAAGACGAAAGAAAGAGGCCACGGGCGCTAAGACGCCTTAGGCCGACACGACGCTCAACAATGTGATGCTCAATGATACCGCCGCAAGCGGCAGCGCCGGGATTCACGCGCGTCTTGGACGCGTCAAACACGGCAAGCCACCGCCTCTCGTCGGTGCAGTCGCAGTCGGCGGATTGTCGCGCGCGCTATAACTCAAGAGCAGCTCCCCCCTGATAGCGAGCGCGCTGCCGCGGTACCGGCTCTCTCTGGAACAAAACATTTGCTTGGCATTAGTTCAATCCGCCGCCACGCGCTTGCTGGACAGCCGTCGCAGCCGAGCGTGCCGGCTGCAAAACTTGGCCGCGATCGTGTCGGTTTTGCGGCGCGGCGACAGAAGTTGTTCGGAATTTAGATTTTGCGACGGTTGTGCACATATCAGAGGTCGCAAACGTGGATATTTTGCAGACTCGCGAATGTTGCGTTGCTTTGCCGCCCAGAATCATACCTAAATATTACTGCGGTTCCTTGTTTTGAACGTCAGGCTTTGCTGGGGACGCTGCGGAGCATCTGTTGTCGGGGGGAAGGATGCGCTTCTTTCTCATGGGAATGTTTATCACTCTGACCCCGTCAGCCCTAGTCATGGCGTGGTTGCTTTGGCAAGCTGGCGATCTTGGACTCGATCGCGAGTTCGGAGATTAAGTTCCAGCCTCTAGAGACCAAGTCTGATCGCTAGATTACGTGGAACAGTCGCAACGGTAGACAGACCAGGACCGTCATCCAAGTCAGCGTCGCTACGATCGCAAGCGCCACGATTGCAACTGGCCAAACTGCACGGCGGCGCGGCGACGTTTTTCTGATAATGCCCATTATAGAAAATGCAGGTTCACCTGCACCCCCTGTTTCGTAAGATACGGGCATGGAATCTTCGCCAGGCGCGGCAACTGTCAAACGACAATCGAATAAACTATTAACATTAAGGCTTGTTGACATGCGCTAGCAGGACGAGCGAGCAAATGGCCCCCTGTCGAATCTAGCTTCGCTCTGGGTGTTAGGATTGCCGCCTGGGTTAGGCATTTGCAGGGTGTTGTCGATGAACAAGTCACCCACCGAAATCGACAAGCGGGTTACTCAGCGCATTCGAGTTCTTTGAAAGGCAACGCAGCTATCGCACACGGAGCTTGGAAGAGCTGTCGGAGTGACTGCTTCGAGCTTCGAACGACAGGAAGACGCTGTCCAAACCGTAAAAGGCGTATGGCTCCAGCATTCGTCGTTTTGAGAACCGTCACTCGCCGCTACAGCGTTGATTTTAGATTTCGCCGGAACTCGATCCGAGTTACGCTTACCATAAACCCTTCACGCCCTATCGTGACACTCGGATTAGGTTTTGCTGGGGTGAACGCAAAGGAGAGAATAAATGGCCGTTCGAGCGGGGCGCGAATTCCTGGCGATCCCTGGACCGACGACGATACCCGACGAAGTGTTGCGGGCGATGCATCGCCCAGCTGTCGATATGTATTCGAAGCCGCTGATAGCGCTTACCGATAGTCTGCTTCGTGATCTCAGCCAGCTGTTCGGTACAGTGGCGCCTTCATACATCTACATCGCGAACGGGCACGGAGCGTGGGAAGCCGCACTCACCAATGTTCTGTCCAAAGGCGACAAAATCCTCGTGCTGGAAAGCGGCCGGTTTGCGCTCGATTGGGGCGACACGGCGGCTCGGCTTGGTGTAGAGGTCGAAGTTTTCAAGGGGGATTGGCACCGCGCCGTCCGGCCGGCCGAGGTCGAAACCCATCTCCGCAAGGATAAGGCCGGCACAATCAAGGCAATTCTGGCGGTCCAGATCGATACAAGCTCGAGCGTTGTGAACGATATCGCTGCGATCGGCGAAACTATCAGATCAGTCCAGCACGACGCCCTATTTATGGTCGATGCCGTCGCTTCACTGGGGTGCGTACCGTTTAAGATGGACGCTTGGGGAGTGGACGTTGCGGTGTCAGGATCCCAGAAGGGCCTAATGGCGCCACCGGGTCTTAGTTTCGTAACCGCCAGTCAGCGCGCTCGCACGGCACATCAGAAAGCTGGGTTGCGAACGCCCTATTGGGACTGGACAACGCGCGACGGAGACTCGCACTATCAAAAATACACTGGCACGCCACCTGAGCACCTTATATTCGCGTTACGTCAGTCTCTCGACATGTTGTTCGAGGAAGGTCTTGACAATGTATTCCTTCGCCACCGCTTGCTGGCTGAGGCGGTGCGGCGCGCCGTTGAGGTGTGGCAGAAAGGAGGGGCGATCAAGTTCAATATTGCAGAACCTAGCGAGCGTTCCGATGCGGTAACGACCGTCCTTATGGCCGAGGGTTATGATCCCGGGCTGTTGCAAGAATACTGCGCCGCCAAATGCGGTGTCGTCCTCGGAGCCGGGTTCGGACAAATGAAAGGCAAAGCCTTCCGCATCGCTCACATGGGCCATATCAATGCTCCGATGGTGCTCGGTACACTCGGTGTCATCGAAATGGGACTCAAAGCACTGGATATTCCGCATGGCAACGGAGGCACTCAGGCTGCAATCGAGTGGTTGAGCGACAGTGTGAAGCCATAAGCCGACGGTGACCGTGGCCTAAGCCACGGTCACCGGTTGGTGCCGGTCAGGCGCGGTGGAAATTGGTCTAGATTTGCTGCCCAGGCCCTTTGGTATTCGATAATTCTTGCCGTCTCGGCTGCCATTCCTGGACCAAACAGCTTCTTGAGCAGGTGGAGGATGGTATCGATGCAGAGCGATACTCCACCTCCGGTGATGATGCTTCCCGCGTCCACAAGGCTCGCTTCGCACGTCACGATATCCGGATAGTCGATGCGCAAGCGTTCAAGAGGCGACATTTCTGGCGGCACCACCTCGCGCTTAGTAGTTGCCGACTTGCCATCCAAGACACCACTCGCCGCGAGTATCAAACCACCGGTACAGACCGACACGATGGGGATAGCGGCGGCATGGCGCCGGATGAATGCAAGCGTCTCGGGCGAGCGGGCCTGATCGATCCAGCCCGGCCCGCCAGCCACGATCAGCACATCGAGACGAGGGCTAGTCCGAAGATCGTAGTCTGCGATCACTCGCAGCCCGCTTGCCAACACCGTAACGCCTCCTAGCGGCGCAATGGTGCAAACCTCGATTTCGGGCCGGATGCGCCGCGCCATCGACAGCACACCAAAGGTGGCGAGATCGATTGGCTCCACGCCCTCATATATCAAGATCCCGAATAACACAGGGCGGCCTTCTTCCAAGTCGGTAGCCCTCTTGCCCGGAGCTGGGCTGCCACCGTTAAGGTTAAGCAACGTGTGTCCGCCGCGTGTGTAGCCTAAGTCCCAAAGGACGGCCTTTTGGCGTTGCTAGATGGATATCGTTGAGGGGACAATTAGATGAATATCGTTGAGCGGGACAAGTGGTATTTTGTGATCGATTGCGAACGCTGCCGCGGCGGCACGGTATTAAGAGAGGCGCCCTCCCTGGCAGAAACTGAAAAATCAATCGTCGAGGACTTTTCTTGGAAGTGTCCTTACTGCGGCAACAGGCAAATCGGCACAAAGCAAATTCAATGTTGCCAGGGAGTCTATATCTAAGCGGTCCCAGCAAGCTCGCTCAATTCGTGAGATGGCAAGCGCGCATGGGTTCCCGCGTCACTCAGTGGCCCGACGCGGCACATCCCCATTTCCAGTGCTTCTGCGACGGCT
Source organism: uncultured Alphaproteobacteria bacterium (assembly GCA_963731805.1). Lineage (GTDB taxonomy): Bacteria > Pseudomonadota > Alphaproteobacteria > Rhizobiales > Xanthobacteraceae > BOG-931. The sequence goes on along the minus strand of CAVSWY010000005.1, from coordinate 119,039 downwards.
TCTCCGGTGAATGCGAGACCACATGGATAGCAGACATAGGTTCGCAGCTCACATAAGTCCTCTACAATCGACCGTGTAAAAAACATTGAGTGCCGGCAATGCAGCACGTTGGCGTCCGCTGGTCCTCAGAGTGGCCGCGCATGACACTGCCGGATTCTCATCCGATCCCCATTCTCTGTGGCATCAATTATGACGTTCAAGTGCGCCGGATCGACTACGACGATTGTTAAAATTCGAAATACTAGCTCCATAGGAGTGGATGGAGCGCCTGACGGCTTCTCGATTTCGAAATTTAATTGTGCGCCAAAACAGAATTACGAGTACAAATGCCACCTTCGTCACTGTGCCGATCGATACGTCCGGGCATGCATAGCAAGAGATAAAAGCGGCCGAGATTCCGGCACAGCAGGTCACAACCCGGCCGTCAAACCGACCTTCGCGGTCAGCTCACGCTTCCCTGAAGCATGCCAGTTGCGGCCCACCACTATCGGCTCAGTGACTACGCCAATGACGGCGAGACCACAGCGGCACCCGATCGCGCCGCAACCGGGCCGACATATCGCAGCCAATCTTTGTCCATGCGAATCAGCCGTAATGCCCATTTAACTATTCGCACAGAGTTAACCTGTAAGTTTTGCCGGCCGGAGCGTTGTGTACGTACCGGCGGTACTGGGACGGGGAAGCCCCGGCGACCGGCCTTACCCTCCGCCGGGGCTTCTATCAATATTGCGACTTTTCCGACGCGACATTACCGGCCGGCGAAGAGTGCCGGCTTTATTCACAGCGGCAAAGCTTGGTATTATTACAAGGGGCACGGTAGACGTCGCCTCCTGGACGCGCTTGGACCGCCATAAGGAAGCAGAACGACATGTCGGGGCGCCAGAAATCGACACGAGCCGTCGGAGGCGCCGCAGCAAAGCGGTTAGTCGGTGAGCGGCCGGCCAATCGTCGGTCGGGTCAGATTCTCTTTGTGGTTGGGCTCGCGCTATTGTTGTCGGCTGCGGCGTTACCAGCTTCAGCACAGACGAATCCGTCGCCTGCGCGGTTTGGCAGCTCAAACGATCTGATCTGCCAAATGATCCAGGCAGTCGCGCAAAAAAATGATTTGCCAATTGATTTCTTCACTCGTGTGATCTGGCAAGAGAGCCACTTTCAGACCGACATTATTGGGCCATTGACTGCAAGCGGCGAACACGCAGAAGGCATCGCACAATTCATGCCTGGGACCGCGGCGGCGCGGGGCCTCCTCGAACCGTTCAACCCGATTGAAGCGCTGCCAAAGTCGGGAGAGTTTTTAGCAGAGCTGCGCCGTGAATTCGGAAATTTAGGACTCGCTGCTGCGGCGTATAATGCTGGGCCACAACGGGTGCACGATTTTCTCGCCGGCGGCCATGAGCTTCCACCCGAAACACGCAACTACGTCGTGACGATCACCGGTCGGCCGATCGAGAATTGGGCCACGCGAGTTAGGCTCGATGTAACTCCGGTAAACAATGCGAAGTCGCAAACTTATCGGGCTTCGACCACCTGCCACGACGTTGTCAGTATGCTTGAGCGAACGGGCAATCCCCTCCCGCTGCGGTGGCGAGGCAAGATTTTTCCTAGCTGGTGTAAAGGGCTCGAACATCCCGACGCTACCGTATGCGGGCCAGTTCACTTGAGTGACCCCATGCGCGGTATGTCCCAGGTGTCCATTGCGCGAACACGCGTTCGTGTTTTAAGCTCGATCACGCACTAATATGGCTAGCGCTGGCGCGCGCTTGTCGGGCTCGCACTCGCTGCCGATGTCCCTATTTGGGGTCCCTATTTGGGGTCCCTATTTTGGAACGAGTGCGAAAGCCGGTGGTCTTGGGGGGCACCGCCGCGACGCGCGAATGACGTCGCATTACCAAATTGAGTGCTTGCTGGCAGATCCGCACATCTGGTCTGCTAACTAAGTCTTTAGTCAATTTGGCGATTGTGGCCCGAAAGGGTTGGTCTTTCGGCCGCCTTATTTAGACCGGCGCCGCTCGGTAGTGGAGCGGGGAGCATCTGACCCGGTAGAGTGGTGCGCACGCGTCATGAACCAGCACCTCGGCCCGCCGCGGCAGCAGCCCGCGAGTTCTGAACTTGCCGCCGCGCTTAGCGCCTGTCGGCGGGCTTTCGTCGCCACCGCGGTGTTTTCCGGCATGAGCAACATCCTGATGCTCTCCGGCGCCCTGTTCATGCTCGAAATTTACGACCGAGTGCTGCCCAGCCGCAGCGTACCGACTTTGGTGGCTTTGTTGCTTTTGGTGGCCGGGCTGTACGGCGCGCAGGGCCTGATCGACATGATCAGGAGCCGCATCCTGGTGCGCATCGGCCATAGCCTCGACGAGGCAATGAGCCTTCGGGTTTACGAAGCGATCGTGCGACTACCGCTGAAAATCGGCAACAAGGGCGACGGTAGCCAGCCGATTCGCGACCTCGATGCGGTGCGCGCCTTCCTCTCCGGCAGCGGGCCTGTCGCCTTCTTCGATCTGCCGTGGATGCCGGTCTATCTCGCGATCTGCTTCCTGTTTCACTACCTGATCGGACTTACGGCGCTGGCCGGCGCCATCATCCTTGTCACACTGACAGTGGTGACCGAGATAAAAACCCGCCATCCGACCCGCAGCGCCGCCCAATTCGCGGTGGCGCGCAACTCGCTTCTTGAGGCGAGCCGCCGCAATGCCGAAGTCATTACAGCGATGGGGATGGCTGGCCGCATCTCCAAACGCTGGCACGAACTCAACCGCAGTTTTGTGGTCTCCAGTGGACGCGCCAGCGACGTCGGCGGCGGTCTCGGCGCGTTTTCGCGGGTGTTGCGGATGCTGCTGCAGTCCGCGATACTTGCGGTCGGCGCGTGGCTTGTGATCAATCAGGAATCGACGCCCGGTATCATTATTGCCGGCTCCATCCTCGGCGGGCGCGCTCTGGCCCCAGTGGATTTGGCGATCGCCAATTGGCGCGGATTTGTCGGGGCGCGGCAAAGCTGGCAGCGGCTGTCGCGATTACTTGGCCATTTGCCGCCGACGACCGACCCAATGCCGTTGCGGCCTCCGGCACGTTCGCTGGTGGTGCAGAACGGAACTGTGGTTCCGCCCGGCCAACAAAGGGTTGTCTGCCAGGAGATCAACTTCACACTGGCGGCCGGCAAGGCTATGGGCGTGATCGGCCCCACAGGATCAGGCAAATCTTCGCTCGCACGAATGCTGGTCGGGGTCTGGACGCCGGCCCGCGGCACCGTCCGGCTCGACGGCGCCACGCTCGATCAATGGTCGCCGGAGGCGCTCGGCCGGCATGTTGGCTACGTGCCGCAGGACGTCGAATTGTTCAACGGCACGGTGGCGCAGAACATCGCCCGCTTCGAAGAGCCGCCAGACGCGGACGCCGTCATCGCCGCGGCGCACGCGGCCGGTGTTCACGATCTCATCATCAATCTCCCCGACGGCTACGAAACCGTCATTGGCGAGCATGGCAGCGCGCTGTCCGCGGGCCAGGCGCAACGCATCGCGCTGGCGCGGGCGCTCTACCGTGACCCATTCCTGGTCGTGCTCGATGAGCCCAATTCCAATCTCGACGCCGAAGGCGACGAAGCGCTGACCCGCGCCATTCTGGGCCTGCGCGCGCGGGGTGCTATCGCCATCGTGGTGGCGCATCGCCCGAGCGCGATCGCTGGCGTCGACTATATTCTCATCATGGGCAAGGGCCGCCAACAGCAGTTCGGGCCGAAAGAAGAAGTCCTCAGCCGCCTACCGCAGCCAAGCGCGCCGCGTGCCTTGCGCGTCGCGGATCCAGGAGGCACAGGATGAGAGCCACATGTCACCGCGCTGGTTGACCGATCCGATCGTCAAGACGGTCGGCGCGGCGAAGGCCGGGTTGCATTGGGCTTTCGGCGACGCCGGGCCGGCAGACAGTGCAAACGAATCAATCCGCCGGCACATCATTGCCGGGAGCGTGCTGGTGGGAATTCTGGCGTTCGGCCTTGGCGGCTGGGCCTCGACCGCCGAGATTTCCGGCGCGCTGATCGCGCCGGGCGACGTCGTCGTCGATTCCAACATCAAGAAAGTGCAGCACCCCACCGGCGGCGTGGTCGGCAAATTGTTCGTCCACGACGGCGACCACGTGAAAGCCGGGCAAATTCTTATCCAGCTCGATGAGACGGTGACGCAAGCCAATCTGGCCATCGTCACCAAGGGTCTCACCGAGCTTTACGCGCGCAAGGCGCGGCTCGCCGCCGAGCGCGACGGCGCCGATTCGGTCGCCGTGCCGAAAGAGCTTGCCGACCATCTCGATGATCCCGACGTCGCCGAAGCGATGGCCAGCGAGCGCAAGCTGTTCGACTTGCGGCGGGAAGACCGCGCCGGCCAGAAAAAGCAGCTTCAGGAGCGCGTCACCCAATTGCAGCAGGAGATCGTCGGGCTGACCGCGCAACAGGACGCCAAGGACAAGGAGGTCGCGCTGATCGAGCAGGAACTCAAGGGCGTCCGCGATCTCTATGCGAAGAATCTGGTGCAGCTTAACCGGCTGACCTCGCTCGAGCGCGACGAAGCGCAGCTTGAGGGCTCGCGCGGCGAGCTCGTCGCCCAAGCCGCCGAAGCCAAGGGCAAGATCGCCGAGACGCAGCTGCAAATCATTCAGGTCGATGCCGACCTCGCCAGCGACGTTGCCAAGGAGCTGCGCGAGACCGACAGCAAGATCGGCGAATATGTCGAGCGCAAGGTCACCGCTGAAGACCAGCTCCAGCGCACCGACATCCGCGCGCCGCAAGACGGTATCGTGTTCCAGATGACCGCCAATACTGTCGGCGGCGTCATCACCGCCGGCGATCCGATCATGATGATCGTGCCCGAGGACGACAAGCTGCAAGTCGAGGTCAAGGTCGACCCCAAGGATATCGACGACGTGCAGGTCGATCAGCCCGTCGTGCTGCGCTTTACCTCATTCAACGTCCGCACCACGCCCGAAATCGACGCCAAAGTGGTGCGGATCGGCGCCGATACCTCAACCGATCAACGCACCGGCCGGACCTACTATTCGATCCGTATCGGCCTGAGCAACGATCAGCTGCAGCGGCTTGGCGACGTCAAGCTGACGCCGGGCATGCCGGTCGAAGCCTATATCGAGACCGGCGAACGTACGATGCTGTCCTATCTGCTCAAGCCGCTGCACGATCAGCTGATGCGGTCGTTCCGCGAAAAATAAGCGTCTTTTCATCTCCCGCGCCGGGCAGAGTAGGCTAGAATGCGACGCGTGTTGCGGGAACCTTCAGAATCATGACCAGGATAGCCGGCTGGGCGCGCCGGTTCGGAGTGGCGCGCGCGGTTTGCCTTGTGCTGCTGTTCGCGCTTATTCCGCTGCGGCTCGCGGATCCGCGGCCGCTCGAGGAGCTGCGGGTGCGGACCTTCGATTTTTTCCAGGTCCTTCGCCCGCGGGTGCAAAAAGGCTTTCCGGTCGTCATCGTCGACATCGACGAGGCGAGTCTCAAGGCGATCGGGCAGTGGCCGTGGCCGCGCACCACCGTGGCCGATCTCGTCACCCGCATCACCCAGCTCGGCGCGCTCGCCATCGGCTTCGACGTAATTTTCGCCGAGCCCGACCGCATGTCGCCGGCGATCGCCGAGCAAAGCTTCCGCGGCATCGACGCCGACACGCGCGCCAAGCTCGACAGCCTGCCGAGCAACGATGCAGTGCTGGCCGATGCGATCAAGCAGTCGCGTGTTGTTGTCGGCGAAGTCGGCACGGCGGCCCCCACCCTGCGGGCCCCGGGGGAAGCCGCTTTGCAAACCGGCTTTGCGGTTCTCGGATCCGATCCGGCGCCGCATCTTGTGACTTTCCCCGGCATCTTGCGGAACGTGCCGGCAATCGAAGAGGCCGCGGCCGGCCGCGGCCTGTTCTCGATCGATCCCGAGCACGACGGCATCATCCGCCGCGTGCCGGTGATCATGGAGGCGCAAGGCGCAATGGTGCCGTCGCTGACCATGGAAATGCTGCGCGTCGTCACCCATGCCAGCGCGATTCTGGTTCGCGCCGACAATGCCGGTGTGCAATCGGTGGCGGTGCCCGGCCTCGTCGTGCCGACCGACGAGCACGGCCAGTTATGGGTGCATTTCAACAAGACCGATCCGGCGCGTTACATTTCGGCCAAGGACGTGCTGCAGGGCAATGTCTCCCCCGACCGTTTTCGCAACAAGCTCGTGCTGGTCGGCACTTCGGCGATCGGTCTCCTTGACCTAAAAACGACGCCGGTCGAGGCGGCGATGCCCGGTGTCGAAGTGCACGCGCAAATCCTCGAAAGCGTCTTGACCAAGTCGCTTCTGGTTAATCCGAATTACGCCATCGGCGCCGAGCTCACGATCGCGGTCTTGATCGGGCTCGCGATCATCGTCGCCGCGCCGATGCTGTCGGCGACCGTCGTCGTGGTTCTTGGCGCCGGCATTGTCGCCGGACTGGTCGGGCTGTCGCTCTACTTGTTCGACGAGCACAATCTGCTGATCGATTTCACCTATCCGCTGATCTCGAGCTGGCTGATCTATTTGGTGCTGACCTTCGTGAACTATTTCCGCGAGCAGAAGCAGCGCCAGCAGATCCGCTCCGCTTTCGGCTACTACCTCTCGCCGCACATGGTCGAGCAGCTGGCGCGCTCGCCCGAGAAACTGGTGCTCGGCGGCGAGGAGCGGCGCATGACCATCCTGTTCAGCGACGTGCGCGGTTTCACCACCATTTCGGAGCACTACAAGGACGACCCGCAGGGCCTGACCCGGCTGATGAACCGCTTCCTGACGCCGCTCACCAACGCCATCATCGAGCGCAAGGGCACGATCGACAAATATATCGGCGACGCCATCATGGCATTCTGGAACGCCCCGGTCGACGATCCGGAGCAGGAAGCCAATGCCTGCGACGCGGCGCTCGAAATGCAGGCGCGCGCCGGCGCCCTCAATGTCGAGCTCAAGCGCGAGGCCGAAGCCAATGGCGGCACCTATATGCCGCTGCGGATCGGCGTCGGGTTGAATACTGGGCCGTGCGTGGTCGGCAATATGGGATCGGATTTCCGCTTCAACTATTCGGTGCTCGGCGACACCGTGAACTTTGCGTCGCGGCTCGAAGCCCGGACCAAGGATTATCGCCTGCCGCTGGTGATCGGTTCGCGGACCGCCGAAGGCGCCAAGCAGAAATTCGCCACCATGGAGATCGATCTGATCCAGGTGAAGGGCAAGACACAGCCCGAGGCGGTATACGCGGTGCTCGGCCGCGCCGAGGTCGACCAGGATCCGCGCTGCCGCCAATTACGCGAGCTCAACGCGGGAATGCTGGCGTCCTTCCGCAAGCAGCAATGGGACGAAGCGCTTGAATTGATCGGGCGCTGCCGCAAGGCCGCCGACGGGTTTGACGTGGCCGGTCTCTACGACATGTACGAGGAGCGTATCGCCACCTATCGCGCCGAGCCGCCCGGCCCGGACTGGGACGGCGTCTACGAAGCCGAGTCGAAATAGCGCTTCTAGAAGCCAACCGAAGCCGGCGCCGGCCCCCGCCGTGCCACGGCAATGGCCGGCGGTACGAATTCGCGGACGCCGGCGTCGTCGAGCACGAACTCCGGAATGATCTTCGGCGTCGCGACGTCTTTGACCAGCGTCAGCCATCGATTGTCGAGCATGATCCAATCGCCGCCATTGCGGACGGCGACGATGGCGTGGTCCTCGTTGGCGGCGGTATTGCGGACAATCACCAGCTTGACGTCCTGTGCCGGAATTCCCGCCGCGGTCAGCGCGACGTATTTGGCGATGGCGTAATCCTCGCAGTCGCCGCGGCCGGTGGTGAACGTCTCAAGCGGTGGGCTCCAGCGGTCGGGTACTCCCCACTGCGCCATGTCGCTCATCGGTTCGATCGCCAGATTAACCGCGCGATTGATGACGCCGATGCGGACCAGCCCGCTCAATGCACGGCCTTGCGCAACGATGGCAAGAAAATTCCGTGCCCCTTGCGGGCAGTGTGTGTCGCCTTCGGCGCATCGCGCGAAAACTTCATTGTCGGCACGAATTCTGGTTTCGACGCCGTGCCACTTGGTCAAAACCTGTCCGAACGAGACGGGCGTCGCGATGAGGCCGAAGGGTTCCAACGCGTGCGGCGGCGACGACGGGATCTCCGATTGCGCCGGATCGAGTTTCGCCGTCCGCGCCGGTCCATCGACGTGCGTATTATTGTCCGCTTGCGCTTCGTCTTTGCCGTCGGATTTATCGGCGGGCCCATCTTCGGCAGCGGCGCTCGCGATTTGCCGTTGCGCGGGCGCGAGCGCAGGCTGCGATGCCGACGGCAAAGCGGGCGACGGCGCGATTTTCGTTTCCACTTGATCGCGAGCCGCCGGTGGCGCCGGGGTATCGGCGCGGGAGGTATTTTGCATCGCCACTTGGTTTTTGCCGGCGGATTGTTCGGCCGGCGCAACTTGGACGATCTTGGCGATTTGCTGTTGATAGGGATCGAGTGCGGACTCGATCGCGCGCACAGGTATCGCTCCGAGTACCGCCGCCGACGGCGCGCTCCAGAACGTGTCGGTATCGCTGCCGGCGCCAGCCGGCCATACCAGGATGCATGCGGCAAAAGCGAATGCCGCTCCACGACGCAACATTTTGACGTCCCTGAACTCCCGGGTCCGGCGCTTCTGCGCTCTCTCCCGGTTTGTTGTTCGGGGACGCCATAACGCAGCCGCCGCTGCCGTCCGGTTAAGGCGGCGGCCATGCGGCCGGCGGAACGAAATCAGCGTGTAGTAACCGCCAAGCGGTCGCGAACAATTTTATCGATCGCGTTGGAAATGCTTTTACAGTGGGCCGTTTCTGCGATTAAATGCGACAGTTCGCTTTGAAACTAACGCCGCTTTGCAATGCGGCGACATAGGGGGGAAGTTCGGATGCGCCTCATAAAGCTTTGCGCTCTTGCCGTCTGCGGCCTCGCGCTCGGTCTCGGCGTTCGCGCCGCCTCGGCGCAGGACAAAACGTTTACTTTGAAACTGTCGCATTGGGTGCCGCCGTCGCATCCATTGCAGGCGGCGATCAAGGATTGGGCCGACGACATCGAGAAGGCGTCCAACGGCACCATCAAATACCAGATCTATCCCTCGCAGCAGCTCGGCAAGGCCTTCGACCATTACGACATGGCGCGCGACGGCATCGCCGACTTCGCTTACGTCAATCCCGGCTATCAGCCGGGGCGCTTCCCGATCATCGCGGCGGGCGAGCTGCCGTTCCTGGTCGGCAAGGCCAAGGGCGGCAATCTCGCGGTTGACGCCTGGTACCGACAATACGCGGCCACCGAAATGAAGGACGTGCATTATTGCTTCGCCTTTGTGCTCGATCCGCTGGCTTGGCACTCCACCAACAAGAAGATCGTGGTACCGGCCGACATCAAAGGCATGAAGGTGCGGCCGGCCCAAGGCACCATCGCGGCCTGGGTGACGGAGCTCGGCGGCACCAATGTCGAATCCAGCGCGCCGGAGGTGCGCGATGTGCTCGCCAAGGGCGTCGCCGATGCCGTCACTTTCCCGTGGGGCTCGATGTTCCTGTTCGGCATCGACAAGGTGACCAAATACGACATGGACGAGCCGCTCGGCTCGGTGATGTTCGTGTGGGTCATGAACAAGAACGTCTACGCGTCGATGTCGGCGTCGCAGCAGAAGGTGATTGACGATCATTGCACGTCGCAATGGGCCGCCCGCTTCGCCGATCCGTGGGCCGACTTCGAGCACGCCGGGCTTGCCAAGATGCAGCAAACGCCCGGCCACGAGGTCTACAAGATCTCCGACGAGCAACTTGGCGAATGGAAAAAGTCGGCCGAGCCGCTCAAACAGAAGTGGGCGGACGGCGTGAAGAAGGCTGGCGGCGATCCCGACGCCATCTTTAAAGGCCTGGAAGCATCGCTCGCCCAATACAACGCCGGCTTCTGACCGACATCAACGCAATGACGGCGGCGGGTTTCCCGCCGCCGTTCCGTACGGAACCAGTGCCGATGTCGGAAGCCGACGTTGACGTCGCCGAAATCGTTGCGCCTGAGCCGGCGCGTAAGCCCAGCGCGATGGACCGTTTCATCGACGTCATCGAGCTCATTGCCGCGTTCTTCATCGGCCTCGTCGCTCTGGATATCTTCGTCTCGGTGATGCTGCGCTACTTCTTCAGCGTGCAGATTCCCGACAGCTACGATTTCGGCCGGCTACTGCTCGGCATCGTCATTTTCTGGGGCATTGCCGCGACGTCGTATCGGGGCAATCACATCACCGTCGATCTCATTTATGCCAATGTCGGCGAACGCATGCAGCGATTCATCGACATCTTCGCCACCTTGGTGCTGTTGTTCGTGGTGACGGTGCAAACCTACACGCTGTTCGACAAGGTCCGCGATACTTATGCCGACAACGTGCTGACCTTCGACCTCCGGCTGCCGGTATGGCCGTTTTTCCTGATCGCCTGGCTCGGCGACGTCTCGGCGGTGCTGCTGATCGCAGTGCGCACCTATCGGCTGATTTTCCATCCCGAATTGCTCGGCGGCAAATACCAGTACAAGCCGGTCGAATGAGGCGGCAGCGCATGAGGCAGCTGTGAGTCCCGACGCCGTCGCGATCATTGGCTTCCTCGGCCTGTTCGCTCTGATGCTGTTGCGCGTGCCGGTCGGCATGGCGATGGGCCTGGTCGGCGTCGCCGGCTTCTCGTATCTGGTCGGCGCCGGTCCGGCGCTCAAGAGCGTCGGACTGACCTCGATGCGCACGGTCACCGATTACACCTTCGGCGTCATCCCGATGTTTCTCTTGATGGGCGCTTTCGTGTCCAATTCCGGCATGAGCCGCGAATTGTTCCGCGCCGCGAACTCCTTCGTCGGCCATTTCAAAGGCGGTCTCGGCATCGCCACCATCGCCGCTTGCGCGGGCTTTGCCGCGATCTCAGGCTCATCGGTCGCCACCGCGGCGACCTTCGCCACCGTCGCCTATCCGGAAATGCGCCGTTACGATTATCCGAAGAGTTTTGCCACCGGCGTGATCGCCGCCGGCGGCACGCTCGGCGCCATGCTGCCACCGTCGACGGTGCTAGCCGTCTACGGCATCATCACCGAGCAGGACATCGGCAAGTTGTTCATCGCCGGCATCATCCCGGGGCTCCTTGCCGCGGCCATGGACATGATGACGGTGGTGCTGATCGGCAAGCTGCGGCCGAACTTCCTGCCCGCGGCGCCGCGGCATAGCTGGGCCGAGCGTCGCGCCGGCCTGCGCGACATCTGGGCGACGCTGCTGCTGTTCTTGCTCGTCATCGGTGGTCTCTATGGCGGGCTGTTCACGCCGACCGAGGCCGGCGGCGTCGGCGCTTCCGGCGCGCTCATCATCGGTGTGGCGCGCGGAAAACTGTCGCGCAGCGAAATCCGCCGGTCGCTGTTGCAGGCGGTGCGCACCGCCGCCGCCGTGCTCACGGTGCTGATCGGTGCGCTGTTGTTCGGCTATTTCCTCACCGTGACGCAGACGCCGCAAAAGGTGACCGAATTTCTCACCAGCCTAGGACTGGGCCGTTACGGCGTGCTGGCACTGATCATGCTGATGTACATCGTGCTCGGCTGCCTCATGGACTCGCTCGCCATGATTATCCTGACGATCCCGATCATCTTTCCGGTGATCACGCAGCTCGGCTTTGATCCGATCTGGTTCGGCGTCATCATCGTGATGACGGTCGAACTCGGGCTCATTCATCCGCCGGTCGGCATGAACGTCTTCGTCATCAAGACCGTGGTGCAGGACGTCAGCTTCTCGACGATCTTCCTCGGCGTGCTGCCGTTCATCGTCACTGACCTCATTCGGCTGGTGATCCTGATCTCGTTTCCGATTCTGGCGCTGTGGCTGCCGTCACATATGTGACGGCCGGGGCCGCTGAACGGCACCCTTTGAGGCCCGCGCCGCGCGCGGGCACCTCAGGACGACGAAAATAGCGATGAGTCTTAGTTTCGTCCGCCGCCGGCGAGCACCGCGCGAGTGGCGCGGTCGGGGCCGAAATCGTCGACGCTGTCGATCGCCAGCAAGTCGGCAAGCCGGGTGCGCGCGCGATTGACGCGACTCTTGATGGTGCCGACCGCGCAGCCGCAGATCGCCGCGGCGTCGTCGTAAGAGAAGCCCGACGCACCGACCAGGATCAGCGCCTCGCGCTGATCGGCGGGCAGTTTCGCCAGCGCCGCGCGAAATTCCTCGAATTCGACCCGTCCGGTCTGCTCGGGATGCGATTTGAGCGTCTCGGCGTAGCGGCCGTCGGCATCCTCCACCTCGCGCCGCCGCTTGCGATATTCGGAGCGGAACAGGTTGCGCAAAATGGTGAACAGCCATGCCGGCATGTTGGTGCCGGGCTGAAATGAGTCGATATGCGCGAGCGCCCGCAGCAGCGTCTCCTGCACCAGATCGTCGGCGCGGTCGATATTGCCGCACAGCGAGATCGCAAAGGCGCGCAGGCTCGGCACGGTGGCGAGGACTTGGTCACGTATCGCGGGGTCGAGCTTCATTGCTGACTGGTCCACCATCAATCCTGGTCTTGGTCGCTTAGCCGGCGAACCAGATCGGCGAGGTGCTGCGGCACCCCCTGACTGACCACGTCGTTGTACATGGAGCGCAGCTGCTGGCCGATCCGCGCCTGGACTTCTCGGCCCAGGCGGGCTTCGGGCTTGTGGGGAGTGGCGGCTGGCGTGGCCATTGGATCCTGATTCTCCGGCTTCTCCGCGACCGGCTCCAACGGTTCAAGGTTGGTTTTGCGGTGCTTCATTGTGTCGTCTTTTCCCCGTTCACCCATTGCCAACCCATCCCTGGAACCCCCACTGATCAGCGCTAACGCACTGAGAGGCCCCATAGTTCCGCGCTAGAAACCGAAATGGAACTTTTTTTGCGCTGCGGCGTTTTTGCCAGTAACCTCAGCACTATGGAAGGGGAGGGTGCATTGTCCACCTCACAAGCCGTACTCCAGCATTTGCCGTCGCTACGCCGCTATGCGCGCGCTTTAACCGGCAGTCAGGCCTCGGGCGACGCCTATGTTGTCGCCACCGTGGAATCGCTGATTGCCAGTCCAAAAATCCTCGAATCGGGCTCCAATTCGCGGGTCGCTCTCTATGGGCTGTTCACCAAGATTTGGAACTCGGTCGCGGTGAACGGCAAGGCGGAGAGCGGCGAGGTCGTTCTGGCGCCGGAGCAGCATCTGACCCAGATCACGCCGCGGCCCCGTCAGGCCTTTCTCCTGGTGGCGCTCGAGGGTTTCTCAGAAGAAGACGCCGCCGAGGTGCTCGATTGCGACCTGCAGACCCTCCGCGCTTTGGTCGAGGAATCCGGCCGCGAGCTCGCCGCCGAGATCGCGACCGACGTATTGATCATCGAGGACGAGACCTTCATCGCCATGGACATCGAGGCGCTGGTCGAAAGCCTCGGTCATAATGTCATCGGTATCGCCCGCACCCACAGCGAGGCGTTGGCGTTGGCGAAGCAGAAACGGCCGGGACTTATTCTCGCCGACATCCAGCTCGCCGACGGCAGTTCCGGGCTCGATGCGGTCAACGAACTGCTCGGCTCCTTCGAAGTGCCGGTCATCTTCATCACCGCCTATCCGGAACGCTTCCTGACCGGGCAGCGGCCGGAGCCGGCCTTCCTGATCGCCAAACCGTTCCAGGTCGCGGTGGTCTCCGCGGTGGTCAGCCAGGCGCTGTTCTTCGGGCGCAAGGCGCGGCAGCGCGAGCGCAAGCCGGCCGAGCGTCAGGCGACGCTGTAAGCAGCTAAAACAATGCGATGAAATGGCCGGGCCCGTCCCGGCATTTTTTTGTTTGTGCGCGATCGAAGGCGGCGGCGCCGTGTCAAAAATGTGAGGGAAAATATTAGGGCGCAGCCGATCGGCATATCGGCTGCGCCCAATTCGGGCGGCCAAGCACGGGGGGAGGGGGAAGAATGGCCGTCCGCCATGACAAGTGCCGGGCGGCATGTTTGTTCCCATCTGGGAGGGTGTGCCGCAGTTCCGTCGCGCAGGCTCATGCAAAATTTTGGTCCTGCGGTTCCGATGGGATGAACCAGCCGGCGCTCCATCACGACTGAGTGACTGGAGCGGGCTGACGGAACGCTGTTCGGTCGCACACGTTGAATTATCGGTGAACGGCTTGGGGGCTTTTCGCGTGTCCGATCGGTCGGTGGACTGGTACGGCGGGGAGAAGTCAGATGGCCAAGCTGTTTGTTCGCATCACGGGTGCGCTGGGCGTGACAGCGCTGGCGGTGTGTTTCCTCGGTCTCATTCCATTTCTCAGCGTGGCGCCGTCGGGCGCGGCTTACGTGCCGAACGCGCCGAGCTTCACGGTGAATCGCGCGCTCAAGGGCGACCGGTTGCCGATGCATGACGCGCTCAATGCCTCGGCATGGCAAACCGACTTCGCAGCGCTGGCCCACGCCAGCGCACCGCATGAAGTTCCGGTCGGTTGCGACCCGTCCTTCTCGCCGGTGACGTCGCCGCGGCTCGCCTATATCTACGGCCGCTGCTTGTCATAAGCGGCCGCGCATCCCCGCAGTTCTTTGGCCTGCCGCCGCGGCATCAGAAAAACGGCCGATCGCGTGCCGCGCAGCTTTTCCGCCTGATGCTGAACCGTTTCAGCTCGGCGCGCGTCCCATCGAAAACAAAGTTAACGCCACTTTGCGCAATGCCGTGAAAGCTCGCGCGCTTTTGTAGGCGTTTCTTTGTTTGTTTGGTGTTTGTTTGGCGCGGGTCGCGGAACTTTACCACTGGGCCGACACTTATTGCGATTGAGAACGGCATTAGACACGGGAGTGGTGCTATGTGGGCAAGTTGGGCCAATCGACGAACGGCAATGTTTTCCGCGGCGCTGATCGCAAGCGCGCTTGTGCTTCCCGTCGCGCCCGCCGCGGCGCAGTTCTTCCCGGCATCGCCGCAATATCCGTCTTCGCCGCAATATGCGCCGCAGCCCGAGCAACAGCCCGGCGACGACGCCGATCTTTCGGCTTCGCTGCAGCGGCAGGTGGTGTCGTATCCGAGCAATGAACCGGCCGGCACCATCGTCATCGATACCGCGCACGCTTTTTTGTATCTGACGCTCGGCGGCGGCAAAGCGCTGCGTTACGGCATCGGCGTCGGCCGCCAAGGCTTCACCTGGTCCGGCACCGAAACCATCGTGCGCAAGGCCGAATGGCCGGATTGGATTCCTCCCACGGAGATGGTCGCCCGGCAGCCTTATCTGCCGCGCTTCGTCGCCGGCGGTCCCGGCAATCCGCTCGGCGCCCGTGCCATGTATCTCGGCAACACCGATTACCGCATCCACGGCACCAACGATCCATCGTCGATCGGCAAGCACATGTCGAGCGGCTGCATTCGCCTGCTCAATGCCGACGTGATCGACCTCTACAGCCGCGTCGGCATAGGCACCAAAGTCATCGTGCTGCCGAACGATCAGAGGCAGGCCGCGATCGGCGGCGGCAACCGCATCGCCAGTGAAGACGTCGCGCAGGACCCGCGCGGCCTACCGCAGCGGGCTTTTCGCACAACCGGGGTCTATTGAGCCGGCATAGCCCCGCGGCCAGAGTTTCTTTTTGAGGCCGGAATCCGATACCATCGGGTTCCAGCCTCTTCTCTTTATTGCAACCAATCACGATCTTCAGGCATAGGCTGTGGAGTGAAAGTGTGAAGGCATGGACATGCCTGATAAAAACAAGTCCGAAAAAAACGCTCCGGACCAAATTGCCCCGGAGATGGCGCTCGAACATCCGGAAAACATCGCCAATCTCGAAAATGAGTTGCGCAGCCGCGCCAAGCAGCAGGAAGCGCTGGCGCAGCTCGGGGAGCGCGCGCTCGTCGAGCCCGATCTGGAGCGGCTGCTCAACGACGCGGTGAGCACCGTCGCGCTGACGCTTTCGGTCGACTTCGTCAAAATCCTCGAGCTGCTGCCGGGCAATGGCGAGCTGCTGATGCGCGCCGGCTTCGGCTGGAAGGGTGACATCGTCGGCACGATTTTGACGATCAGCGAACCGAACAGCTACGCGCGCTTCACTTTGGATTCCGCCGTCCCGGTGGTCATCGACGAATTTGCCGGCGAAAGCCGGTTCGAGGTGCCGCGCTACGTGAAGGACCACGCTTGCACGAGCGGCATGAACGTGACCATCGCCGGCCGCGACGGCCGCGCCTATGGCATCCTCGGCGTCTGCACCGTGAAAAAGCGGCATTTCAACGCGCAAGACATCGCGTTCCTGGCCGCGGCTGGCAATCTGCTCGCCGGCGCCATCCAGCGCCGCCAGCTCGAGCAGCGCCACGAGCTGATGATCCGCGATATGCGCCATCGCTCCGGCAATCTGTTCTCGCAGCTCTTGGCCTTGTTCTCGCAGACGGCGCGGACCTCGAAGAGCATTGCCGATCTCGCCAGCAAATATCAGGCGCGCGTCTTGGCCATGGCCAACGCCCACCGGCTGATCACCGAGGGCGGCTGGCAATCGATCCCGATCAATGAGCTGATTTATGTCGTGCTCGGCCCTTATATCGACCGGGCGACGCTCGACGGGCCGAATATCGATCTCGAACCTGATCCGGTTTTCAATCTCAGCGCCGCGCTGCACGAGCTTGCCGCCAACTCCATCAAACACGGCAGCCTGTCGCGTTCCAAGGGCCAGCTCGATTTGCGCTGGACGGTGAGCCGGACCCTGCGCGGCATGACGCTGACGCTCGATTGGGTGGAGAGGAACGGTCCGCCGGCACGGCGGCCGCGCAAAACCGGCTTCGGCTCGCGGCTGATCGACCTCGTCATCGAGCGCCAGCTCAACGGCGAAGTGACCCGCACTTTCTCGCGCAAGGGGCTGGCGGTGAAGCTCGTGGTGCCGCTCACGCATGAGCGCTGGCCGAGCCCGGCCGCCGCCAACAATGACTTGCCGGGGTCGAGGTAAGCACCGTAGGCTTGCGGCGCATTCAACGGAGTCGCCGGTTTTGCCGCACAGACGCACGCCATTCGAGCGGATTGCGTTACTGCTGCAAGGCGGCGGTGCGCTCGGCGCCTACCAGGGCGGGGTCTATCAGGCTCTGGCCGAAGCGGACCTGCATCCCGATTGGGTCGCCGGCATCTCGATCGGGGCGATCAATTCCGCGATCATTGCCGGCAATCCGCCGGAAAAGCGCGTCGAGCGCCTGCGCGACTTCTGGGAGACCGTGAGCGCGTCGCCGCTGGGAATTCCCTATGTCAAATCGATCGAAATGCGCGACGAGTTCAATCATCAACTGGTCAATCAGTTTCGCGCCTTGAACATCCTGATGTTCGGCGCGCCGAATTTCTTCGTTCCACGCGTGCCGCCTGCGGCGCTGTGGCCGGCCGGCAATGCGGTGAAGGCGAGCTACTACGACAATTCGCCGTTACGGGCGACGTTGGCGCGGCTGGTCGATTTCGACCGCATCAATCGGGGTGATATGCGCTTTAGCGTCGGCGCCGTGGATATCCGCAACGGCAATTTCACCTATTTCGACACCACCACGCATAAGATCGGAGTCGAGCACACCATGGCGAGCGGCTCGCTGCCGCCCGGCTTTCCGGCAACCGAAGTCGACGGGGAATATTATTGGGACGGCGGGCTGATCTCCAATACACCGCTGCAGTGGGTGCTCGACAGCCGGCAGCGGCGCGATATGCTGGCGTTCCAGGTCGACCTGTGGAGTGCCCGCGGCGAGCTGCCGAAAGACCTGATCGAGGTCGAGGTCCGCCAAAAGGAAATCATCTATTCGAGCCGCAACCGCGCGGCGACGGACCAATACAAGAGGGCGCAGAAGCTGCGCATCGCCTGCGCGACCCTGCTTGAACGGCTTCCTCCGGAGTTGAAAGAGTCCGACGAGGCCAAGCTCCTCGCCCAGGAAACCGATGACAAGGTCTGCAACATCGTGCACCTGATCTATCGCGCCAAACAGTACGAAGGCATCGCCAAGGACTTTGAATTTTCTCGCCGCACCATGGAAGAACATTGGAAAAGCGGCTATCAAAACGCCCGGCATACGCTTGAAAACCCAGAGGTACTCGAACTTCCGGATCGACTCGAAGGCGTGCGCACGTTCGATATGCGCCAGGATTAGCCGTGGCGTGCATTCAGGAATTCATTCGTTAGGGACATCATGAAAGAACAAGTGGTGAGTTTTCAATCGGCGGGCTTGCGCCTGCACGGCGTGCTCGGTGTGCCCGAAGGCTTGCGGCCGTCGGGGCGGCGCGCCGCATTTCTGGTGCTGCACGGCTTCGGCTCCAACAGCGAAAGCGCCAACGTGCTGGGACCGACGCGGGTGCTCAGCGACTTCGGCTATGTCACGCTGCGCTTCGACATGCGCGGCTGCGGCAAGAGCGAGGGCGAGTTCGGCCGCGTCATCTGCCTCGAGCAGGTCGAGGATCTGGGCAACGCGCTCGATTTCCTCAGCCGTCATCCTTCTGTCGATCCAGACCGCATCGGCGTCATCGGCTCAAGCTTCGGCGGCGCGGTCGCGGTCTATGCCGGCGGCACCAATCCGCGCGTCGCCGCGGTGATCTCCAACGGCGGCTGGGGCCATGGCGAGCGCAAATTCCGCGGCCAGCATCCGAGCCCGGAGGCCTGGGCGAAATTCACAAAAATGCTCGAAGACGGCCGCGCCCATCGCGCCCGCACCGGCCAATCGCTGATGGTGCCGCGCTACGACATCGTGCCTATCCCAGCGCATGTGCGCGAAAACCTGGAGCGGCAAAAGGTCGGCATGCTGGCGCCTCATTCGGTCGAGATGTTTCCCGCCGAGACGGCGCAGAGCATGTTCGACTTCCGCGCCGAGGAGGTGGTCGACAAGATCGCGCCGCGGCCGCTGTTGCTCATTCATGCCGCCAACGATTCGGTGACGCCGACCGAGCAGTCGATCGAGCTGTTCAAGCGCGCCAAACAGCCCGCCGAGCTGCATCTGTTCAGCGGCCTCGATCATTTCCTTTTCGCGGAAAATTCGACGCGGGTGTGGTCGCTATTGCGCAACTGGCTCGACCTCTATTTCCCGGCGGCGAAATGAGCAGCGGGAAAATCCTCGTCGGCCCCGACGAGCTGGGCCGCTTCATCCGCGACGTGCTCATGGCCAAAGGCGCGCGCCAGCGCGATGCCGCCGCGGTCGCCGAAGGCCTGGTCTGGGCCAATCTGCGCGGCGGCGACGGCCACGGCGTGTCGCGGCTGCCGCGCTATCTGAAACTCATCGAGCGCGGCGAGATCGACATGAAGGTCGAGCCGCGGCTGTCGCAGGATCGCGGCGCGAGCTTCGTGCTCGATTGCGGCCACGGTTTCGGCCCGGTCTCGGTCATGCAGGCTGCGGCGCTTGCTGTCGAACGCGCCAAGCAAAGCGGCATCTGCTTCGCGCTCATTCGCGAGACGACGCACACCGGCGCCATCGGCCGCTACGCGCAATGGATCGCGGCGCGCGGCTGCGCCGCCGTGCTGATGGGTGCCGGACCGGCCTTGATGGCCTATCACGGCGCGCGCGTCGCCAGCATGGGCACGAGCCCGATCGCCATCGCGGTGCCGAGCGGCAACGGCCCGATCGTGCTCGACATGGCGACTTCGACCATCTCCAACGGCAAAATCCTCCAGGCCCGTGCCACCGGCACGCCGCTGCCGCCGAACACGGTGCTGTCCGCCGAAGGCGAACCGACCACCGATCCGGCCAAGGCCGAGATTTTGCTGCCGCTCGGCGGCCCGAAAGGCTCGGGCCTCGCGCTGATGTTCGAGCTCGTCGCCAGCGTGCTCGCGGGCGCGCCGATCCAGGCCCGCGCCCTCGGCCCCGAGAAGCGCGACCGCAACACCGGCAACACCGCGATGTTCGTCATCGATATCGCAAGCTTCCGGCCGCTCGCCGATTATACGAACGATGCCGATGGGCTCGCCGCCATCCTCAAAAGCCTGCCGCGGCAAGCTGGCTTCGACGAAATCACGCTGCCCGGCGAGCGCTCCGCCCGCACCGAAGCGTTGCGCCGCAAATCCGGCATCCCGATCCCGGCAAAGCTTTGGGCGGAGCTCGAAGCGATCGCCAAGGCGGAGCGGGTGAAATTGCCGGAACGATCATCGGTTGCCGCGAAATGAGACGGGGCGGGGCAGGTAAGCCATTAGGATTACTAGCCGGCATTACAGAATGGAGCTCGGTTGATCGCGAGGTTCGACCGCATTGAGTGATCTAAAAATAAGGTTTCGGAACTTGGGGTGTTAAATGCGATTTGTTCTTGCCGCACTGGTAGCGTGGATGGCAATTATTGGGGTTGCTCGCGCTCAAGCCTCGGCGGAGCAACTGCGCCAAAAGAAAGTTGTCAGAATGGATCCGCACCCACACTGTCCCGTCGATCGAGGGGGGTATTGCTACAATAGCTACACCGCCCGGTATCTTTGTTTACCGCGCGCCGATTGTGAACGCCTGCACGACATGGACCACGCCTGGAATTGGAGAACGGAGACTAAGTTCTAGGAATTTGCGGCTGGCGATCTAGCGTCTCGGCTTGCGCGACGACGGCTTTGGACTTTGCGCAATGTTTCAGCCGAGCGGCAGACCACTTCGGAAATCTGCAGGAGCTGCTCCTTGAGCGGTGTCGTCTTGCGCCAGATCATGCCGATGGTGCGCGACGGCTGCGGCTTCTTGAAGCGGGCGACGGATACGGCGGCCGATCGCGTCTCCACCGACACGGCCATTTCCGGAATCAGCGTGACGCCCATGCCGGCGCTGACCATCTGCACGAGCGTCGACAGCGAGCTAGCGTCGAGCACCTCGCGCGGCAACGCCGATTGCATATTGCAGAACGACAGCGCCTGATCGCGGAAACAGTGTCCTTCCTCCAACAGAAGCAGCCGCATTTCGCGCAGGCTCTTGCTGCTCGGCACCGGCGTTCCGGTATGCTCGCCCGGCCGGACCAGCAGAAAATTCTCCGAAAACAGCGCGACCTCCGTCAGCGAAGGCTCGGACACCGGCAGCGCGACGATGGCGGTGTCGAGCCGGCCCTCGGCGAGCTCCTGGATCAGCTTCGAGGTCAGTGCTTCCCGGACGTGAATGTCGAGCTCGGGATGCATCTGCGTCAGCGTGCCGATGACGGTCGGCAGCAGATACGGCGCGATCGTCGGGATCATGCCGATGCGCAGCCGGCCGGCAAGCCGGTCGCGCGACGCACGCGCGAAGTCGCCCAATTCGTCGACCGAGCGCAGAATGCCGCGCACGCGCGCCGCGGCATCCTCGCCGAATTTGGTCAGGCGGACTTGCCGCGCGCCGCGCTCGATCAGCACGGCGCCGAGCGCGTCTTCCAGTTCCTTGATCTGCATCGACAAGGCCGGCTGCGAGATCGCGCAGGCCGCCGCCGCGCGGCCGAAGTGGTTGTGGGTGGCCAGCGCATCGAAATAGTGAAGCTGCCGCAGCGACACTTCTATCATCAGAATATCTTATCGCAGCAATCACTATTGTCAATTTTACCTGATGGGATAGGGTGCGCTAAGCTCGCCCCAGAACACCCCCTACAGCCGATGGAGAAAACCCCATGGATGACGTGACCAAATGCCCGTTCAGCGGCGGAGCCCGCGCCCACAGGAATCGCGACTGGTGGCCGGATGCGCTGGACATCGAGGTGCTCCATCACAACTCGGCATTGTCCGATCCGATGGGCAAGGACTTCGACTACGCCAAGGAATTCAAGAGCCTCGACCTCAATGCCGTGATCAAGGACCTCCAGGCCCTGATGACGAATTCGCAAGAGTGGTGGCCGGCCGACTTCGGTCATTACGGCGGCTTGATGATCCGCATGGCCTGGCACTCGGCCGGCACTTATCGCATCACCGACGGCCGCGGCGGCGCCGGCGCCGGCCAGCAACGCTTCGCACCGCTCAACTCCTGGCCGGACAACGCCAACCTCGACAAGGCGCGGCGGCTGCTGTGGCCGATCAAACAGAAATACGGCCGCAAACTATCCTGGGCCGATCTCATGGTCCTTGCCGGCAACGTCGCGCTGGAGTCGATGGGCTTTAAGACGTTCGGTTTCGCCGGCGGCCGCGCCGATGTCTGGGAGCCGGAAGAGCTTTACTGGGGGCCCGAGGGCACCTGGCTCGGCGACGAACGCTACAGCGGCGAACGTCAGCTCGCCGAGCCGCTCGGCGCGGTGCAGATGGGCCTGATCTACGTCAACCCGGAAGGTCCAAACGGCAATCCGGACCCGGTCGCCGCGGCCAAGGACATCCGCGAAACCTTCTTCCGCATGGCGATGAACGACGAGGAGACCGTCGCACTGATCGCCGGCGGCCACAGCTTCGGCAAGACCCACGGCGCCGGCGATCCGTCGCTGGTCGGGGCGGCGCCGGAGAGCGGCGTGCTCGAGGACCAGGGCCTCGGCTGGAAGAGCAAGCACGGCACCGGCATCGGCGCCGACGCCATCACCGGCGGCCCGGAAGTCACCTGGACGCAGACGCCGACGAAATGGAGCAATCTGTTCTTCAAGAACCTGTTCGAGAACGAATGGGAGCTGACCAAGAGCCCGGCCGGCGCCAAACAGTGGCAGGCGAAAGGGGCGGCAGCCACCATTCCGGACGCGTTCGACAAGTCGAAGAAGCATGTGCCGACCATGCTGACCACCGACCTGTCGCTGCGCATGGACCCGGCTTACGAAAAGATCTCGCGGCGCTTCTACGAGCATCCGGAGCAGTTCGCCGACGCCTTTGCCCGCGCCTGGTTCAAGCTCACGCACCGCGACATGGGACCGATCCAGCGCTATCTCGGCCCGCTGGTGCCGAAAGAGACACTGATCTGGCAGGATCCGATCCCACCGGTGAATCACCCGCTGGTCGACGACAAGGACATTGCGGCGCTGAAGGCGAAGATCCTCGCCTCCGGGCTTTCGGTATCGCAGCTGGTCTCGACCGCCTGGGCCTCGGCATCGACGTTCCGTGGCTCCGATAAGCGCGGCGGCGCCAACGGCGCGCGCATTCGCCTCAGCCCGCAAAAGGATTGGGACGTCAACGAGCCGAAACAGCTCGTGAGCGTGCTGCAAAAGCTCGAAGCGATCCAGAAGGAGTTCAACGCCGCCGGTGGCGAGAAGATCTCGCTCGCCGACCTCATCGTTCTCGCCGGCAGCGCGGCCGTCGAAAAGGCCGCGAAGGATGCCGGCAACGACGTGAAGGTGCCGTTCGCGCCGGGCCGCATGGACGCCTCGGCCGAGCAAACCGACGTCGAATCCTTCGCGCCGCTCGAGCCGAGGGCTGACGCCTTCCGCAACTATATCGGCAAGAAGCAGCAGTTCATGCAGCCCGAGGAGGCGATGGTGGACCGCGCGCAATTGCTGAAACTGACCGGACCGGAGATGACGGCTCTCGTCGGCGGCCTGCGCGTCCTCGGCGCCAATGCCGGCGGATCCAAGCACGGCGTTTTCACCAAGCAACCCGGCAAGCTCTCCAACGACTTCTTCCTCAACCTCCTCGACATGGCCACGGAGTGGACGCCGGCCGGTGAAGGTGTCTACGAGGGCCGCGACCGCAAGAGCAAAGAGCTCAAGTGGACCGCCACCCGCGTCGACCTGATCTTCGGCTCGCACTCGCAGCTCCGCGCTTTCGCGGAGGTTTATGGTTCTGCTGACTCGAAAGAGAAGTTCGTCAAGGACTTCGTGGCGGCGTGGACCAAGGTAATGAACGCCGATCGTTTCGATCTCGTCCCGAGCTACGCCAAAGCGGCGTAGGGTCTGCTTCGGAAGACAAAACGGCCGGAGGCGTCTCCGGCCGTTTTTTTATTGAAGTCGGAAGTAGGATGGGCACCGCGGCGTGAGCGCCAAGCCGCGTGGGCAAAATCGTCTAAGCGCCATAGCTCGTCGAAGATGGGCGTAACCGCCCTTATGTCCCATGCGGTCACGAAGGCGCGGCGATTTTACCCACCCTAGGCTTTGTGTCGCCTATTCGGCCTTGACGCCTGCGGTGCGGATCACGCCGCCCCAGCGTTGCCGTTCGTCGCGGAGAAAATCGGCCATTTGAGCCGGCGTGTCGCCGATCGCGGTGGCGCTCATGTCGATGAGCCGCTGTGCCATGTCCGGTTCGCGGACCGCCGCCGCGACGGCCGACGACAGCTTGCTCACGATCTCCGGCGGCGTGCCCGGCGGCGCGACCATGCCGAACCAGGTCGACGCCTGATATCCCGGCAGCACCTCGGCCATCGCCGGCACGTCGGGCAGGAACGGGTTGCGCTGTTCGCTGCCGACGGCAAGCGCGCGCAGCTTCCCCGCTTTGATCTGGGGCAGCACCGTCGAGAGCTCGATGAACATCATGTCGATGCGGCCGCCGAGCAGGTCGGTGAGCGCCGGCGCGCTGCCCTTGTAGGGGACGTGGACGATGTCGATCCCCGCCATCGCTTTGAACAGCTCGCCGGCCAGATGGGCGCTGGTGCCGTAACCCTGCGAGGCAAAATTGAGCTGGTTCGGATGCGCCTTGGCGAGGGCGATCAATTGCTGGACGGTGGTCGCCTGCTCCTTCGGCGGCACCGCCAGCACCAGCGGCACGGTCGCTTCGAGCGAGATCGGAACGAAGCTGTCCGGATCGTAGGCGAGCTGCTTGAAAAGCATCTTGTTGACGACCAGCGGGGCCGGATAAGTGAACAGCAAAGTGTAGCCGTCAGGCGCGGCCTTGGCGGCCTCTTCGGCGCCGATATTGCCGCCGGCACCGGGCCGGTTGTCGACGATTACCGGCTGGCCCCATTTCTCCGACAGCTTCTGTGCCGTCATGCGCACCAGCGTGTCGGTGGTGGCGCCCGCCGGCGACGGCACGATGATCTTGATCGGCCGCGCCGGATAGGTTTGCGCCTGGCTCAACGCCGGAAGGCCCAGCCCGATCGCCGCCGCCAGCAGAAGTCGTACGATCGTTGTCATAGGCGTCCGTCCTCCCGTTCGAGCTTTATGTGCGGAGCGGTTCCCACCGCCCGGCGCGCCAAGGTTATCGTCGGCCGAGCAATTGTCCATGCTGGCGCGGCGCACCGATTTGCGTTTCCCGGATGCGGTGCAGCGTGAAACGATGCACCGCTGATCCGGGATCGTTCCAAACTGCGGCGTTGCGACGATCCCGGTTCTGCGGCGCACCACTTCTTGCTGCGCCGCGCCCGGGAAACAGGTATTGGGGCGACGTCCCAATTACGGAGACTTGATGTGACATATGTCCCCGTTTCGATTACAATGCAAAATCATCTCCCCCGCAAGGACGCCGCCGGGTGACACCGGCGGAGAGGGGTGAGTGCGGTTCCCGCGGGCGGGGTCGTCAGCCCCACTCCCGGGCGGCTCCGGGCCAAAACGCCCGGCCGGCATGACGACCGGCCTGCGGGCTCATAACGCCCGCTGCACTGGGACGGCCGGGGGTGGGTAACGCCCATCCCTACCTAGTTCCGTCCCAGGAAGTGCGTGAACTGGAGCTGAGCGGTGGCGTTCGGTCGCTGGCGCAAGTGCCGTGGTGGAACACCGGCAGGCGAGCGCGCCCGAAGCGGAGGGGCGGCGCAAGCCGCCTTCTCCGTGGCGCGCCCCGCACGCCGTTGTGTGCGGACTGTGGAATACCGCGTCTGCCGGCGTTTCCGCTTCCTTTATTTCTTCGTCGTCATTGCGAGGAGCGAAGCGACGAAGCAATCCAGAACCTCTCCGCTGCACTGGATTGCTTCGCTTCGCTCGCAATGACGAGGAAAGTGACATCGCTGTTTGACATCACTAGCGCGCACAGGCGCTCGCGAGACCGGGATAGTGTTGCATCCGCCCCCACGAAAGTGGGGGAGGGGGACCCCGCGTTCGCGCGGTGGAGGGGGCGTCTAACTCGGCGCTTCGTTGTCGGTGCAGAAATTTCGTCGAGACCCGCGCCCCGCCCACCGCGCAAGAGCGCGGTCCCCCCTCCCCGCTACCGCGGGGCGGGAAGAGTTACCCCTCCGCGAGCCGCAGCCCGATCAGGCGGTCGAGCGTGGCGTGGTCGGAAAGGAGCGCCGCCGAGGGGCCGCTGTGGGCGATCTGGCCGCGTTCGAGGACCAGCGCGTGTTGTGTCAGCGGCAGCGCGAGCTCGACATGCTGCTCGACCAGGATGAGGGCGCAGGTGCCTTCTCTGGTCATGCGGGCGATGGCCGCGGCAAGCTCGTCGACGACGATCGGCGCCAAACCTTCGAGCGGCTCGTCGAGCAACAACAGCGCCGGATTGGTCATCAGCGCGCGCGCGATCGCCAGCATCTGCTGCTCGCCGCCGGAAAGCTGGTTGCCGAAATTGCGCCGCCGTTCGGCAAGCCGCGGAAACAGGTCGTACACCGCGGGGAGATCCCAGCGCCCGGGACGCGCGGCGACGGTGAGGTTCTCCTCCACCGTCAGCGAGGGAAAAATCTCGCGCTCCTGCGCCACCCAGCCGATGCCGGCGAGCGCGCGGCGATGCGGCGGCAGCGCGGTGATGTCCGCGCCGCGCCAGAGCACGCGGCCGCGGCCGACCTGGGTGTAGCCCATGATGGTGAGCAGAAGCGTCGATTTGCCGACGCCATTCCGCCCCAGCACGGCAAGCCCGCCGCGTTCGGGGAGCTCGAACGACACGCCGTCGAGCACCACGGCGGGGCCATAGCCGGCGCGGACGTCGTGAAACGACAACAGCAGCGCGGTCACGGCGCTAGCCCCGACAGGCTTCTTTGCGGGGCGCCGTCATGATGGCCCTTGCCGAGATAGACCGCGCGCACCCGCGGATCGGACGCGATCTCGGCCGGCGTGCCTTCGGTGAGCACGCGGCCACCGACCATGACGATGACGCGCGAGGCGAAGCGAAACACGAGATCCATGTCGTGCTCGATGAACAATACTGTGATGTCGCGCGACAGCCCGGCAATGGCGGCGAACAAATCCTTGCTTTCCTCGCGAGGCACGCCCGCCGCCGGCTCGTCGAGCAGCAGCACCTTCGGCTTGGTCGCCAGCGCCAACGCAATTTCCAGAAGCCGCTGCTGGCCGTAGGGCAATTCGCGGGTGACGCGATGACAGGCCGGTCCGAGCGTCAAGGCATTGAGGATGTCGTAGGCCTCGTCGATCTCGTGGCTGTAGGCGGCAAGCTGCCGCCACCAGGTCTGCGCCACGCGGCGCCGCTCGCACACCACCAGCGTCACCGATTCCAGCACGGTGAGATGCGGGAACAGCGAGTTGATCTGATAGGTGCGCACGAGACCGCGCCGCACCCGCTCGTCCGGCGCCAGCGTCGTGATCTCGTCGTCGCCGAGAAAGATCGCCCCGGCATCGGGCCGCAGCATGCCGGTGATCAGATTGATCAGCGTGGTCTTGCCGGCGCCGTTGGGGCCGATCAGCGCGTAGCGCACGCCGGCCGGCAGCTCGATGGCGATATCCTCGGCGACGACCAGCGAGCCGAACCGCTTGGCAAGCCCGCGCGTGGAGAGCGCCGGCGCGGTCACGAGCGGCTCCAGCGCGCGGAAAGCTTGGCGAGCCCGCCGAGGATGCCGTTGGGCAGTACCATGACGACGGTCACCAACAGCACGCCAATCCAGAAATACCAATATTGCGGTTCGATGCCGGAGAAACGGTCACGCGCGATCATGTAGATCACGGCGCCGACGAGCCCGCCATAAAGCCGTCCGGCGCCGCCAAGAACGAGGATGACCAGCAATTCGGCCGAGCGCTCAAAGCCGAGCGAATCGAGCGACAGCGTTTCCGTGGTCTGCGCCAACAACGCGCCGGCGATCCCGGCCATGGCGGCGGAGATCGTATAGATGGTGCGGATATGGGCGCGGCTCGGCGCGCCGATCGCCGGCATGCGCACATAGTTTTCGCGGATGCCCCGCAGCGACAGCCCGAACGGCGAATGAATGAGCCGCCGCGCGAACACGAACAGCACGAACAGCACCACGAGCGAATAGGCATAGGCGACGTAGCCATAGAGATCGAATTCGAAATGACCGAGCAGTTTCCAGGTAGCGATGCCTTGCAGGCCGTCGAAGCCGCCGGTCAGCCAGCCGGCGCTGTTGGCAAGCTCTTCGAGCATCAGGCCGAAGCCAAGCGTCAGCATGATCAACGCCAGATGGCGGAACCGGCAGATGACGAAGCTTGTGGCGTAGCCGACGATCCCGGCCCCGATCGCGGCGACCATAAGACCGGTGATCGGTTCGCCCCAGCCGTATTTCGACAGCAAGCCCGCCGCATAGGCGCCGACGCCGAAGAACGCGGCATGGCCGAGCGAGACGATACCGGCGTAGCCGAGGATCAGATCGAGCGACAACGCGAACAACGCCGTGATGGCGATCTGGCTCGCCAGGATCAGATAATCGGGAAACAGCGCGAACGGCAAAAGTGTCGCCAGCCAGAACACGATCTCGACCGGCCGCCAGCGCGTGCGCGAGGCAAAATAACGCTGTGGCGCGTCAAAGCTCTGGGTCAACGCCATCGCTCAGCGTCTCCCGAACAAACCGCGCGGCCGCCACATCAGAAGCACGATCATCACAAAATAGATGAGAAAGGCGCCGATGGCGGGCACGTAATATTTGCCGGCGACGTCGCTGATGCCAAGCAGCGCCGCGGCGACGAACGAACCCGAAATCGAGCCGAGGCCGCCGACCGATACCACGATCAGGACATAAACGAGGTAAGTCAGCGCAAACGACGGATCGAGTCCGACGATCTCGACTGCAAGGGCGCCGCCAAGCCCGGCCAGGCCGCTGCCGAGCGCGAAAGTAACGGCAAAGGTGCGGTCGACGTCGATGCCGAGACCGCGCGCCATGCGCTCATTGTCGACCGCCGCGCGCACTTTGGCGCCGAACCGCGTGTATTCGACGGTGAGCACCAGGAGAGCTGTGATCGCCAGCGCAATGACGATCATGATCAGGCGATAGACGGCGAAGCGAAGGCCGAGGAAGGTGAAGGAACTGCGCAAATATTCCGGCAGCGGCAGCGGCTTCTGCTCGGTGCCGAAGACGTAAGCCGCCACCGCGACCGAAATAAAGACGATGCCGATGGTCAGCAGCACCTGATCCAGATCGCTCGCCCGATAAAGGCGCCGATAGAACAGCCGCTCGAAACCGACGCTGACCACGGCCGCGGCAATGAAGGCGCAGGGCAGCGTGGCGAAAAACGGCCAGCCATAGCGGGTCATCAGCGCCACGGTTACGTAGCCGCCGAGCATGGCGAAGCTGCAATGCGCCAAGTTGATGAAATTCATCATGCCGAGCGTCACCGACTGCCCGACCGACAGCAAAAACAGCAGCATCCCATAGGCAAAGCCGTCGAACAGGACGCCGAAAATCGGAGGAAGCATGGCCGGACCGACCCTATGGAAAGTTCGCGAGGCTATCGAATCGGGACGCGGCGGGCCACGTCATTGCGGCCCGCCGCGCCAAGGTTCTGCTCAAGGTTCTGCTCAGGCACCATCGTTGCCGGCGGCGCGCTATTTGTTCATCGCCGCCTTGAACGGATCCTTGACGTTCGGAAAGCTCGCAATGGTGACGTTGACGAGCTTGCCGTTCACCTTCTCGATCTTACGGATATAGACGGTCTGGATGACGTCGCGGGTTTCCGGATCGATCGACATCGGGCCGCGCGGGCTGTCCCAGGCCGCACCCTTGGCCGCGGCGATCAGCGAATCGCCGTCAGTCTTGCCGCCGTCTTTGGTCAGCGCGATGTCGATCAGGTGCGTGCCGTCGTAGCCGCCGACCGAGAAGAAGTCGGGATTACGGTTGTAGTCGGCGTTGTAGTCCTTGACGAACTGTTTGTTCGTCGGGTTATCGAGATTGTAGTCGTAATTGCCCGAGGTGATGATGCCCTCGGCGACGTCGCCCATGCTGGCGATCGCGTGCTCGTCGGAAATTTCCGCCTGGCCCAGCACTTCAGTCTTTTTCGGATCGATGCCGCGCTCGGCCAAGGCCTTGCCGAATGCGCCCGGCTGCGAGCCGCCGGGGATCATGACGAAAATACTCTGCGGATTGAGGTCCTTGGCGCGCTGCACATAGGCCGAGAAATCCGGGTTTTGCACCGCCATGCGGACCGAGCCGACCACCTTGCCGCCGGCGGCCGAGAACGCCTTCTGAAACGCGCCTTCGGCGTCGATGCCCGGGCCGTAATCGGTGACCATGGTATAGGCGCTCTGGTCGCCGTTCTTTTCCGCCCAGGTGGCGAGCGTTTCGTTGACCTGCGGTACGGTGAACGAGGTCCGCGTCATGTAAGGCGACTTGGTGGTGACGATCGCGGTGGCCGCATTCATGACCACCATGAATTTTTTCGCCTGCGCCGACACTTCGGCGGCGGCGAGCGCGTTCGGCGTCAGCGCGAAGCCCGCCAAAATGTCGACATTGTCGCGCGTGACCAGCTCTTCGGCGAGCCGCTTGGCGACCGGCGGATTGATGCCGCCGGTATCCTTGCGGACGATCTCGACATTCATGCCGCCGAGCTTGTTGCCGTGCTGCTTGAGATAAAGCTTGATGCCGTCATCGATCTGCGTCGCCGTGTCGGCGAACTGGCCCGAATAAGGCAGGATGAGGCCGATCTTGACTGTCCCCTGGGCATGACCGGAGGCCGGCAACAAGCTTGCCGCGAACAGGCCAATGCCAGCTAACAAGATACGTTTCATTGTATCCTCCCATTGTCGTGCTGACGTTGCGACTGTACCACTTCGCCGGCCGCCCAAAGCGCCGCGCGTTTTGACGCGGCGTCCCTGGGCAAGGCCGGCGTCAGTGCGGCATGCGCGCCTTCGCCGGGTCTTTGACCTTCGGGACACTGTCGAACTCGATGTTCTCCAGTTCGTTGCCGACCTTCTGGACACGCCGGATATAGACGGTCTGGACGATGTCGCGCGTTTCCGGATCGATGCTGATGGGGCCGCGCGGGCTCTCCCAGCTCATGCCCTTGGCGGCCGCGATCAGCGAGTCGCCGTCGGCCTTGCCGCCGGTCTTTTTCAGCGCTTCGTAGATCAGGCGCGTGCCGTCATAGCCGCCCACCGCGAAGAAATCCGGATTGCGATGGAATTCGTCGTTGAAGGCTTTGACGAACTCATGATTGAGCGGCGAGTCATGGCTGTAGTCGTAATCGGCGACGGTGATGATGCCGATCGCCGCGTCGCCCATGCTCTTGAGCGCGGTTTCGGCGCCGAGCGCGTCCTGCCCGAGCACTTTCGTCTTGCTGGGGTCGACCCCCCGCTCGGCGAGCGCTTTGCCGACCGCGCCAGGCTGGGCGCCGCCGGGAATCCAGATGTAGATGGCGTCCGGATGGGCGTCCTTTGCCGCTTGAACGAAGGCCGAGAAATCCGGATTGGCCACCGGAAAGCGCACCGAGCCGATGACCTGGCCGCCGCCTTCCTTGAAGCCGGTCTGGAACCAGGTTTCCGCGTCGATGCCGGGACCGTAATCGGAGACCATCGTGTAGACCGTCTTGATGCCGTTCTTCGCCGCCCAGACGCCAAGCGTGTAATTGAGCTGCGGCGTCGTCGAGGAGGTGCGGGCGATGTAGGGCGACTTGGTGGTGATGATCGCGGTCGCGGCGTTCATGACCACCATGAATTTCTTGGCTTCGGCGGAGATGTCTGCCGCGGCCAACGCATTCGGGGTCAACGAGAAGCCGGCCAGAATATCGGCGTGGTCGCGCACGATGAGCTCCTGCGCCAGGCGCTTGGAGACGTCGGGCGCCATGCCGCCGGTGTCCTTGCGGATGAGCTCGATCTTCTTGCCGGCAACGGTGTCGCCGTGCTGCTTGACGTAAAGCTTGATGCCGTTGTCGATCTGCATGCCGGTGTCGGCGAACTGGCCGGAATATTCGTTGATGATGCCGATCTTGACGGTGTCCTGCGCGTTGGCCGCGCCGCCGAACGTCGTCGCCAATACCAAGCCTGCAAGTCCCATGAGGACTTTTTGCATTATTCCCTCCCCCTGCTCATCGATGAGCATGTTTCCGAATGCCTATCCTCATTCAGGTTCGGCGCGAGTGCAATCCAGCTTGGCGCGCCGGAGGCAGCGAAGGTGGGCCGCGGCCCCGGCAGGCCCTTGCACGGGCCCGCCGCCCATGGTCCAGAATACCGGTGGCAGCAACGGATCAACCATGGATCGCCAACCCATATCGGCCGGCACCATCGATGCGGACGAAATCGCGCGGTTTTCGCGCGTGGCGGGGGAATGGTGGGATCCGCGCGGACCGATGGCGGCACTGCATAAATTCAATCCGGTCCGCCTGGGTTACATCCGCGACCGCGCCGCCGCGCATTTCGGCCGCGACGCGAAACGGCTCGACAGCCTTGCGGGCCTGCGCATGCTCGACATCGGCTGCGGCGGCGGCATTCTGTCCGAGCCGCTGGCGCGGCTCGGCGCAGCGGTCGTCGGCGCCGATCCCGCGGAGCGCAATATCGAGGTCGCGCGGCATCACGCGGCGCAATCGGGATTGACGATCGATTACCGCAACACCAGCGCCGAGGCGCTGGCCGAGGCCGACGAAAAATTCGACGTCGTGCTCGCCATGGAAGTGGTCGAGCACGTCACCGACGTCGGCCTGTTTGTCGAGGTCGCGGCCGCGATGGCCAAGCCCGGCGGCTTGCTCTTTGTAGCGACGCTCAATCGCACCATGAAAAGTTTTGCGCTGGCGATCGTCGGCGCCGAATATATTCTGCGCTGGCTGCCGCGCGGCACGCATCAGTGGGACAAGTTCGTCACCCCGAACGAGCTTGAAATCGCCATCGCGCAAAGCGGCATGCAGATCGCCGGCGAAACCGGCGTGATCTACAATTTGCTGGCCGACCGCTGGCAGCTTTCCGCCGACATGGACGTCAACTATATGGTTGTCGCGGACAAAGCGGCGTGACGCTCCGGTGACTGCTTATCCCTGGCTCTGGATCGTTTTCACGATCATCGCCGCGGCCGCGCAAACGGTCCGCAATGCGATGCAGCACGAGCTGACCGGCACGCTTGGTACGCTCGGCGCCACGCATGTGCGATTCCTGTTCGGCTTTCCCTTCGCGCTCGTCTTCCTCGCCGCCTTGATGGTGTGGACCGGCGCGCGCTTGCCGCATACAGGCTGGGCGTTCTGGCTCTGGGTGCTGGAGGGGTCGGCGGCGCAGATCGCCGCGACCGCGCTGATGCTCGTCGCCATGGGCGAGCGATCCTTCGTCGTCACCATCGCCTATCTGAAGACCGAGCCTGTCCAGGTCGCGATCTTCGGCCTGATCTTTCTCGGCGATAAAGTGACGGCGCCGATGGCGGCGGCGATTGTCGTGGCTACTGCCGGCGTGCTGATCATGTCGACCAAGCCGGGCGGCATGGCCGGGGGCGTGAGGCCGATGCTGTTGGGCCTCGCCTCGGGCGGCACGTTCGCGCTGTCGGCGATCGGCTATCGCGGCGCGATCCTCAGTCTCGGCCTGGCCAATTACATGATATCCGCCACCTTCACGCTCGCCGTCGGACTGGTCGCAACGACGATCATGCTGTCGCTCTATCTCCTGTTGCGCGCTCCAGGCGTGATGACGGCTATATTCAAGGTGTGGCGACGCTCTCTGTTCGCCGGCTTCATGGGCGCGTTCGCCTCGCAATTCTGGTTTCTTGCCATCGCCATCGCCACCGCCGCAAGCGTGCGGACGCTTGCTTTGGTGGAAGTCCTGTTTGCGCAGCTTGTCGCGCGCTTTGCCTTTGGACAGCGCACCACGGCGCGCGAAATGGTCGGCATGGTGCTAGTCGTCGCCGGCGTCGTGCTCTTGATATTGGCTTATTAGTTCTTATCGTCCGGCAGAATCGGCAGCGGGTGAAATTCGATGCCTTCTTCGTGCAATTCCTTGGCTTCCTCCGGCGATGCTTCGCCGTAGATCGAGCGGTGCTCGGTCTCGCCGTAATGGATCTTTCGCGCTTCTTCCGGGAAGCGCGGTCCCACGTAACTCGCGTTCTTGGTGATGTGGTCGCGCAGCTCTTTGAGCTTCTGCCGCAGCTCGCGCTCCGGCGACAGCATCGCCACTGAAGTCTTTGGCGGGATGGGTGGCATGGGCGCCGGCTGCAGCGGTGGCGATGACGGATTGGGCGGCGCGGGCGATGGACCGGGCGGCTGTGGCGGGGCGGCCTCTGCGCGCATCGCGCCGGACGCCAGGCTTGGCGCCATGATGGCTTTTTCGACTTTTGCCGAACCGCAAGCTGGACAGGTCACCAGCGACCGCTTGATCTGCTTGTCGTAGGCGGCGGAATTGGCAAACCAGCTTTCGAAGCTGTGGCCTTGGTCGCAGACCAGCGCGTAGCGGATCATGACGGCTCCCGCACGGCGTGCAGATAAGTCGGCTCGGCCATCGGCTCGACCAGTTCGAAACGCCGACCGTGACGCAGCGATGGAATCCGCGCCCGCGCCGCCGCGACTTCGGCCGGATCGATTTTCGCGATCAGCACGGCCGGTTCGATGCCGCCCTCGGCAAGAATGCGGCCCCACGGATCGACGACGAGCGAATGGCCGAAAGTTTCGCGCCCGTTCTGGTGCTTGCCGCCTTGCGCCGCGGCGAACACGAAGCAGCCGTTTTCGATAGCGCGGGCGCGCATCAGCACGTGCCAATGCGCCTCGCCGGTTTGACGGGTAAACGCTGACGGGATCGCGAGGAACGAGGCGCCGGCTTCGGCCAGCGCCCGATAAAGTGCCGGAAAGCGCAGATCGTAGCACACCGTCAGACCAAGCCGGCCCCACGGCAGGTCGGCGATGACGGCAAGCTCGCCGGCGCGGTAATTGTTGGATTCGCGGTAGCTCTCGCCGCCGGCAAGATCGACGTCGAACATATGAATCTTGTCATAGCGGGCGGCGATATCGCCCTTGCGATCGATTAGGAAGGAACGGTTGGCGGCTTTCTCCGGCGATGCCTTGATCGCGAGCGAGCCGATATGGATGTAGATGCCGAGCTTGCGGGCGAGCTCCCGCAGCGCCGCCAGTGTCGGGTCATGTTCTTCTTCGACGATCTTCGCGAACAGCTGATCGCGCTTGAGCGCCAGAATATTGGTCATCTCCGGCGTCAGCACGTAATCGGCGCCGCCGCGCTTGGCTTCATCGATGGCCGCCAACAGCGCGAGGAGATTGTCCTGCGGCTCGAGCCCCGAGCGCATCTGGACGAGGCCGACCTTGAATGTCGATGCCGCGGTAACGCTCATGCCGGCGATCCTTCGCCCGTCTGTTCCTTGAACTGCGCCAGCAGGGTGTCGAGCTTGCCGGCTTCGTCGAGGGCATAGAGATCGTCGCAGCCGCCGACATGGGTCGTGCCGATGAATATCTGCGGGAAAGTGCTGCGTCCGTTGGCGCGCGCGATCATCTCTTTGCGTCTGTCCCGATTGGCGCTGACGTCGATCTCATTGAAGCTTACGCCCTTACGGGAGAGCAGTTCCTTGGCGTCGAAGCAATAAGGGCAGTAGCGAATGGTATAGATATCGATAGCGGCCATGTTTCTACGTATGGGTCGGCGTAAGCTGCTTATTTTCCCGTCAAATCTTTATATGGACGTTCGCACCGGCTCGGCAACCCTGGCAAAAATCAGCACATCGACATTGGCAGCCCCGGCGCGCAGCAGCGCCCGGGCGCAACCGTCGACCGTGGCGCCGGAGGTGAGCACGTCGTCGACCAGAATCAGGCGGCGGCCGGCGACCGCGCCTCTGGCCTCGGGCGGCACGCGGAATGCCCCTTGGACGTTGGTCGCGCGTTCGGTGCGCGACAAACCGACCTGCTGCGCGATCGGCTTGACGCGCTTGAGTGCGCCAGCCGCGATCGGCACGCCGCTTTCGGCCGCGATCGCCGCGGCGAGCATCGCCGATTGGTTAAAGCGCCGTGCCCACAATCGTCGCCAGTGCAGCGGCACCGGCACGAGCGCGTCCGCCTCGGCCAGAAGCTCGCGCCCGGCATGGCTGATCCACCGTCCCATCATCGGCGCGAGGTCGAGCCGGTCGCCATATTTGAGGGCGTGCACCAGCGCCCGCGATATCTCGTCGAAACGAACGGCGGCGCGGGCGCGCTGATAAGCCGGCGGATCGGCGATCGCTTCCATAGACAAAATGCCCGGCCCGGGGTCGTAGACGAACGGAATGCCGAGGCGCTCGCAGTAGGGTCGGGTGATGAACGAAAGCTTCGACCAGCACGCCGGACAAAGCGCCTGGCCTTTCGACGGGTTCGCGGCAGGCGGGACATAACGGCGGCAGAGCGAGATCGAGCGCCGTGCGGAGCACCGCGCGGATGGCATCTGCGGCGCGTCTGATATGCACGGGAAAAGCCGTGACGGCCGAGGGCGTCATAGCACCACGCTATCGCGCTATAATGAAAATGTCATGGTCCAAAAGAAAGTCATGACCGAAAACCCAGTGATCTTCGACCGTGCGCTTTTGCGCGCTCGCCGCCGCCGCGCGGCCGCGTCGGGTCCGGTTACGTTTTTGCTCGACCGCGCAGCCGACGACCTCGCCGACCGGCTGGCCGCGGTGCTGCGCCGGTTCGATCTGGCGCTCGATCTCGGCACGCCGGGGGAAGCGGTGCGCGCGGCGCTGTCCCGTCTCGGCTCGGTCGGCACGATCTTAAAATCCGACACCATCGCTCCGGGCGACGCCGCGCGCGCCGATAAATTCCTGCTTGCCGATGAAGAGGCGCTACCCTTTGGCGAAGCCAGTCTTGACCTCGTGGTGTCGGCGCTCGCGTTGCAATTCGTCAACGATCTGCCCGGCACGCTTGTGCAAATTCGCCGTGCGCTCAAGCCCGACGGCTTGTTTCTTGCCGCGCTCATCGGCGGCGAGACGCTGACCGAGCTGCGCCAATCCTTTGCCGCGGCGGAGAGCGAAGTCGAAGGCGGGGTTTCGCCTCGCGTCGCGCCGTTCGCCGATCTGCGCGAGCTCGGCGCCTTGCTGCAGCGCGCCGGCTTTGCCTTGCCGGTGACCGACGTCGACCGGCTGACGGTGCGCTACGACTCCGTCTTCGGGCTGATGCGCGATCTGCGCCGCATGGGCGCGACCAGTGCGCTCGATGCTCGCCGGCGCGCGCCGCTCAAGCGGGCGACGCTGTTGCGCATGGCCGAAGTCTACGCGGAGCGATTTTCCGACGGCGACGGGCGCGTGCGCGCGACCTTCGAGATTGTCTGGCTGTCGGGCTGGGCGCCGCATCCGCGCCAGCAGCAGCCGCTCAAGCCGGGCTCGGCGCAGACACGACTCGCCGATGTATTGAGGACGAATGAAATTTCTGGGGGCGAAAAGGCCGGCAACGGCTAGCCCTACTTCATCGCCGTCAGCACGGTCGAATACAGGCTGGTGACGCTCGAGCCGAGCGTCACGAGGGTGGCGGCGATGGCGATCGCGATGCCTGATGCAATCATGGCGTATTCGATCGCGGTGGCGCCGCGGTTATCGCGCAGGAAGTGCAAGGCGAGGGCGGCCAGCGGCAGTTTTTCGAGCTTCGACATGGTCCTTGGGCCTTTTGGCTTTCAGATCATAACAGCGTCATCAAGTGCGAGATCAGCGGCTCGTCGGCCGGCGGCATCGGATAGTTTCGCAGCTCGGGCGGCCGCACCCATTTGAGCTGTTGTCCTTCCCGCGCCTCCACGAACCCTTCCCATCGCCGGCAAACGTAAAGCGGCATGAGCAGATAAAAATCGGGATAGAGGTGGCTCGCAAAGGTCAGCGGCGCGAGGCATTCCTCTTTGACGGCGATTCCAAGTTCCTCCCTCAGCTCTCGCATCAAGCTCTGTTCGGGCCGTTCGCCGGGCTCGACCTTGCCACCCGGAAACTCCCACAGCCCCGCCATCGACTTGCCCGGCGGACGCTGCGCGATGAGCACGCGGCTGTCGGGATCGATCAACGCGCAAGCGACGACGAGAACAAATTTGGCGCTCACGGCCTGGCTCAATCTAAGGAGTGGAGGGTAAAGGCATATTCAATCCGAACCTGTACGTGACCCGTACTTGGCCGCATTCGGCACTCTGGTTAACGAAAGGTATGTAATCCGATCAGGTCTCCGCCTGCCGAACCAGTTCCAGAACCGCGTCAGCAAACATCCGCGGCGCCTCTTGAGGCGGATTGTGGCCGACCCCCGGCAGCACGCGGCGCGAGAAGCTTCCGGTGAAATAGGCGCCGTGCTTGGCGGTCGCCTCTGGCGGTTGGACGCCGTCGGTCTCGCCCTGCAGCGCGATCGCGGGCACCGCGATTTTGGGTTGCGCGGCAAGCCGTGCTTCGATGTCCTCCAACGCCGGGTCGCCGGCCGTATAGCCGAAGCGATGGCGATAGGACTGGATTGTCACCGCGACGAAATCCGGATTGTCGAAGGAACTCGCGCTGCGGGCGAAGGTCGCGTCGTCGAAGCGCCAAGTCGGCGACCAAAATTCCCAGAGCAGACGGGCGAAGGCTCGGCGATTGGCGTCGAGCCCGGCGCGGCCGCGCTCGGTGTGAAAATAATATTGGTACCAGAGCCGATGCTCCGATACCGGATCGAGCGGTTTAACCGACGCTGGGATATTCTGCAGATTATAGCCATTGCCGGTGACGAGGCCGCGCACGCGCTCCGGCCACAGCGCCGCGACGATGCAGGCAGCACGACCGCCCCAATCGTAGCCGCCGAGCACCGCGCGCTGGATGGCGAGCGCATCCATTAATTCGTGTAAATCGTTGCCGAGCGCGGCCTGCTGGCCGGAACGCGGCGTTTGCGCGGACAAA
The DNA here is from genome assembly GCA_963731805.1 of uncultured Alphaproteobacteria bacterium. GTDB lineage: Bacteria > Pseudomonadota > Alphaproteobacteria > Rhizobiales > Xanthobacteraceae > BOG-931. The sequence continues at coordinate 80,442 of CAVSWY010000005.1, read as the reverse complement.
AACCGTGTCGGGCCGAAACCGCGCAGATAAGGCACGATGACGCGGCAACCGGCGGCGACGAGCGGCGGAACGACTTCATCGTAGCAGCGTGGATCGTAGGGCCAGCCGTGCAGCAAAAACACCGGCGCACCGTCCGCCGCGCCGCTCTCTTCATAGGCGCCGTCGAGCGTCGCGGTGCGGATATGTTTGATGGCGGCAGTCATCGGGCCGGGCGCTAGCTGCGGTAATCGCCGTTGATCGCGACGTATTCTTTGGTCAAGTCGCAGGTCAGCACGCGGTCGCGGCCCTTGCCAAGGCCGAGCGCGACTTTGAGCGCGATTTCCGGCTTCTTCATCGCCGCGGAAACCACCGCTTCCTCGTAGGCCGGATCGCGCGCGCCCTTATGCGCGACGCGGATGCCGTTGAACCAGATCGACAGCCGGTCGCGGTCGGCGGGCTCGCCGGCCTTGCCGACCGCCATGACCACGCGGCCCCAATTGGCGTCCTCGCCGGCAATCGCGGTTTTCACCAGCGGCGAATTGGCAATCGACAACGCGATGCGGCGCGCCGACGGTTTCGACACTGCGCCTTCGACCGTGATCTCGACCAGCTTGCGCGCGCCTTCGCCGTCGCGCGCCACTTGCTCGGCGAGATTGGCGAGCACGGCGTTGAACGCCTTGCGGAACGGCAGGAGCCGCGGATCGTGCGCGCGGGCAATGCGCGGCGCGCCCGACGCGGCGCCGGTGGCGAAGGCAAGCAGCGTGTCCGAGGTCGAGGTGTCGCCGTCGATGGTGACGGCGTTGAAGGTATCGACGACACCCTCGCGCAACAGGGCCTGCAACGCCGGCGCCGCGATCGGCGCATCGGTGAAGACGAAGGCGAGCATCGTCCCCATGTCGGGCGCGATCATGCCGGCGCCTTTGGCAAAGCCGTTGATGGTCACGGTCGCGCCGCCGAGCCGCGCTTGCGCGGTGGCGAGCTTCGGAAACGTGTCCGTCGTCATGATGGCGCCGGCGGCGTCGGTATAGCCATCGGCGGTGGCTTCGAGGGCGAGCTTTGCCAAAACGCCGTCGAAGGCCTGCGCCGGCAGCGGCTCGCCGATGACGCCGGTCGAAGCTAAAAATACTTCCGACATCTTGCAGCCGACCGCGGCGGCGGCGAGCTTGGCGGTGAAGGCGCACGCTTCGCGTCCGTTTTTTCCGGTAAAGGCATTGGCATTGCCGGAGTTGACGACCAGGGCCCGGGCGCGCGGGCCCTTGAGCCTGGCGCGGCACCATTCGACCGGCGCCGACGGGCATTTCGATCGCGTGAACACGCCGGCGACACTGGCGCCGTCATCGAACACCGCCAGCATGACGTCGGTGCGGTCGCGGTAGTGGATGCCGGCGGCGGCCGTGGCAAGCCGCACGCCGGCGATCGGTGGCATGTCGGGGATGGATTTCGGAGCGAGAGGAGAGATGGGGGTGGACATAGCTCTAGGACTGTTTCCCGGGCGCAGGGCAGCACGCAGCGAAGCGGAGTGGCGCACCGCAGACCCGGGATCGTAACATATGCTGTGTCTGTGACGATCCCGGATCAGCGGGATGCGCTTGCCCTACTTCTTCGCCGGCGCCGCCGGATTGAGTGTCGAGGGGTCTGCCGCCGCAGGCGACGGCTGGTCGAGGCGCTCGATGGTGGCGGACTTGCGCAAATTCTCGACCATTTCGGCCTGCGCCTTATGGGCGACGAAATTCTCGATCTGCGGTTTGACTTGATCGAAGGTCGGCGTCGGCTTGGTGCGCTTGTCCTCGACCTTGATGATGTGCCAGCCGAATTGCGTATGCACGGGATCGGAAATCTGGCCCTTGTCGAGCTTGAACGCCGCTGCGGAGAATTCCGGCACCATCTGGTCCTTGGTGAAATAGCCAAGATCGCCGCCGTCGGCGGCGCCCGGGTCCTTGGACTTTTCCTTGGCGAGCGTAGCGAAGTCCGCGCCTTTCTTCAGTTCGTCTTCGACTTCCTTGGCCTCGGCCTCGGTCGGCACCAGGATATGCCGCGCATGGACCTCTTCCTCGGGCGGCATCTGCTTGACCGCTTCGTCATAGACCTTGTGCATGGCGTCGTCGGTCAAGGCCGCCTTGCCGGCGTCCTGCAACAGCGCTTCCATCATTACCTTGTTATGCTCGAAGGCGAGGTGCCGCTTGACGTCGTCGCGAACGGCGAGCTTCTGCTTGTCGGCGGCCTGCGCCAGAATAACGACGTCTGTCAGATAAGTGATGAGGTATTCGCGTTTCTGCTCGGGCGCCATTTGCTGCGGCATGCTGGCGCCGACCTCATCCTCGGCCAGCGCGAGGTCGCTCTGATGGATCTCGACGCCATTGACACGGGCAAGGATCGGGTCGGAATCCTGCGCCTTGACGGCGGCGGGCGCGAAGAGGAAAGCCGCGAGCGCGAATGCGCCGAGCGGGCGGCCGAGCGGGCGGATGGAAGCCATGAACACGATCCTTTGACGAAGCGGCGCTTCGCCGGGTTGTTGAAGGTCTATCGGACGCATCCGATGTGCGATCCGGGGGTCGGGCGGACACTCGCCGAAACCTAAAGCCTTGGCAATGGCAGAATCCGCGCCGAGCCCGGTTGCGTCGAATGAGCCTGATTGCATTGACAAAAAATCGACCCCCTCCTATCTCTCGGCAAGACATTGGGACGTTCAGTCGCCTTGCAGAAACCAGAATAGCCCCGCATTTTCCGTCGGTTGGGTCCTGCCGCCGGCAGAAAAGACGAAAGCATGATCGCTCCATTGGAACCGGTTTTCCGACACGATTATGCGCAATGAAGCCGATCGCTGGGCAAGCCCGAAATCTAGAAGGATGATGCGATGATCGGCGCTGTCGCCCGTAAGCTGTTCGGTTCCTCCAACGACCGGCGCATCCGCTCGTATCGTCCGCGCGTGGAAGCGATCAACGCCTTGGAAAAGGAGCTGGAGGCGCTCTCCGACGAGGCGCTGCGCGCGCGCACCGATGAGTTCAAGAAGCAGCTCGCCGAGGGAGCGACCCTGGACGATATCCTGGAGCCGGCCTTCGCCACCGTCCGCGAAGCCGGCAAGCGCACGCTCGGCCAGCGCCATTTCGACGTCCAGCTGATCGGCGGCATGGTGCTGCATGAAGGCAAGATCGCCGAGATGAAGACCGGCGAGGGCAAGACCTTGGTCGCCACGGCGCCGGTCTATCTCAACGCGCTTGCCGGCCGCGGCGTCCATGTGGTCACCGTGAACGACTATCTGGCCAAGCGCGACGCCGAATGGATGGGCCAGATCTACAAGTTTCTGGGCCTCACCGTCGGCGTCATCGTGCATGGGCTCGACGACAGCGAGCGCAAGACCCAATACGACTGCGACGTCACCTACGGCACGAATAACGAGCTCGGCTTCGATTATCTGCGCGATAATATGAAATACCGGCTCGAAGACATGGTGCAGCGCGGCCATGTCTACGCCATCGTCGATGAAGTGGATTCGATCCTGATCGACGAGGCGCGCACGCCGTTGATCATCTCCGGTCCGCTCGACGACCGCTCCGAGTTCTACAACACCATCGACGCCTATATCCCGAAGCTCGCCAAGGAAGACTACGAGCTCGACGAAAAACAGCGCACCGTCAATCTCACCGAAACCGGCATGGAGAAGATGGAGAGTTCGTTGCGCGATGCCGGCCAGCTCAAGTCGGATTCGCTTTACGACGTCGAGAACGTCTCGGTCGTGCACCACGTGAACCAGGCGTTGCGCGCGCATAAGCTGTTCCAGCGCGACAAGGACTACATCGTGCGCAACGGCGAGGTCGTCATCATCGATGAGTTCACCGGCCGCATGATGCCGGGCCGCCGTTATTCGGAAGGCCTGCACCAGGCGCTCGAGGCCAAGGAGCATCAGCCGATCCAGCCAGAGAACCAGACGCTGGCCTCGATCACGTTCCAGAATTACTTCCGCATGTACGAGAAGCTCGGCGGCATGACCGGCACCGCGTCGACCGAGGCCGACGAGTTCCAGGACATCTATAATCTCGAGGTTCTGGAAATCCCCACCAACATGCCGATGGTCCGCCTCGACGACGACGACGAGGTCTATCGCACCGCGACCGAGAAATTCCGGGCGATCCTGACGCTGATCGAGGACTGCAAGGCGCGCGGCCAGCCGGTGCTGGTCGGCACCACCTCGATCGAGAAGTCCGAGCAGCTTGCGGAAATGCTGCGCCAGCACGGCTGGGAGCAGCACGACTTCTCCGATCCGAACGCATTCGCTGCGCTCTACTCCGGCGACGAGGGCGCCTCCAAGGCCAAGGTCTTCGCCATCCTCAATGCCCGCTATCACGAGCAGGAGGCCTATATCGTCTCGCAGGCCGGTGTGCCGGGCGCCATTACCATCGCCACCAATATGGCCGGCCGCGGCACTGACATTCAGCTCGGCGGCAACGCCGATATGCGCATCCGCCAGGAACTAACCGACATCGAGGATCCGCACGAGCGGGAGAAAGGTCCACGGGCTGGAGAGATTCGCGCCCAGGTCGCGCGATTGAAGGAGAAGGCGCTTGCCGCCGGCGGCCTTTGCGTGCTCGGCACCGAACGGCACGAGAGCCGCCGCATCGACAACCAGTTGCGCGGCCGTTCCGGCCGCCAGGGCGATCCCGGACATTCGAAATTCTTCTTGTCGCTCGAGGACGACCTGATGCGCATCTTCGGCACCGACAAGCTCGACGGCATGCTGCAAAAGCTCGGACTGCGCGAGAACGAGGCGATCATCCATCCCTGGATCAACAAAGCGCTGGAAAAAGCGCAGCAGAAGGTCGAGGCGCGCAATTTCGATATCCGCAAGAACATCCTGAAGTTCGACAACGTGATGAACGACCAGCGCAAGGTCATCTTCGATCAGCGCGTCGAATGGATGCAGGACGAGACCGTCGGCGAGGTGGTCGCCGATATGCGGCATACCGTGCTCGACGATCTGGTCGCCAAGCACGTGCCCGAACATGCCTACCCGGAGCAATGGGACGTCGCCGGCCTGCGCGAAGAGCTCAAGCGCGTGCTCGGCCTCGATCTGCCGGTCGACGAATGGGCCAAGGAAGAAGGCATCGCCGACGAGGAAATCTTCAGTCGCGTCGAGCGGCGCGCCGACGAGCACATGGCGGCGAAAGTCGCGCAATGGGGCCCCGACGTCATTCGCTACATCGAGAAATCGATCCTGCTGCAGTCGCTCGACCATCTCTGGCGCGAGCACCTCGTCATGCTCGACCACCTGCGCAACGTGATCGGACTGCGCGGTTACGGCCAGCGCGATCCGCTCAACGAATACAAGGCGGAGTCCTTCAGCTTGTTCGAAGCCATGAGTCAGAGCCTGCGTGAGGCGGTGACCGCGCAGCTGATGCGCGTCGAGATCCAGGCGGCGCCGCCGCCGGAGCAGCCGCTGGCGTCGCTGCCGGTCATGGCGGCGCACAAGATCGATCCGAACACCGGCGAGGACGAGATGGCGCTCGCTTTGGCCGGCGCCGAAACCCTGGCGCGGCATGGCATCGGCCAGGCTATCGGCGCGGCGCCTGCGGCGGTGAGCGGGGCCGGGCCGGCGCTCGCAGGGGCGATGCCGGCGCGCAATCCCCAAGATCCGCAAAGCTGGGGCAAAGTCGGCCGCAACGAGCCGTGCCCCTGCGGCTCAGGCAAGAAATTCAAGCACTGTCACGGGCGGTACGTATAACCGAATCGGCGTCGGTTATCCGACGCCCGCATCGGGTGTGACTTCGTTTTCGATTTACTGGAGTCCGGCCCAGCGGCCGTCGAAAGAGCCTGCTGGAACCACCGGCTGCGCGCCCCGCAGCAATCCAGTGCTGCCCACCGTCGCTGGAGCGGCGCTGGCATCTTGTTGCGCGGCGTTCTGCGGGTTGGCTTTCGGCTTCGGTGCCTGTGTGACCTGGGGCTCAGCCCGTTGCGGCTCAATACGCGCTGCTTCGGTCTTCGGTGGTTCGGCCCGGCGCGGGGTGGGATTGAGGCCGGCCAGGACGGCGCCTTGAGGTTCCGCGGGCTGGGTCTGCGGCTTCTTCGGCTCGAACAGGCTGGCGAAGAAGTTCGAATGGCTCTGCGAACTTGCGGTGGTTGCGGTGTCATCGGCCGCAGGCGCAGGGGCAGCGGCTGACGCCGAAGTTTGTTGGCCGCTCGCCGCGCTGTTGAACAGGCCGCCAAAGATGCCGGACGATGAACTGGCCACCTGCGTTTGCGGAAATCCATCCTGCGGATTCTCGCGCGGGCCGCTCAGCGTCGGCGCCGGCATGCCGGGATGGATCGGCGGCGCATGCAGCCGGCCTTCGTTGTCCATCACCGGCTGGGTCTCCGCGAGCTTCGCGGCAAAGACGCGGTTCATGCCGCCGTCGGTACCCCAGACCACCGGCTCGGTCGGCACGTTTTCCTTGACCAGCTGGGCGAGCTGATATTCGTCGTTGCGTTGCTTCTCCAGCGCCGGCCCGGCGATCTCCTGCGGCACCTGATAGGCCGGGCAGCGGCCGGTGGGACTGAAGACGAGCGGCTTGGTCGAGCCCTCCGGCGGCTGCGCGTCGAATACATAATGGCGGTCGCAGACATCGACCTTCGGTTCGAGATGCGTCACCTCGAAATGGTCGTTGCCTTCCTTGAGCATCATCCAGAACGGCATGTTTGGATTGTTGCGGTGCTTGGCGAGGTTCGCCGCCGTCAGCCGGAACGGATAGGCCTGGATCTGGAATTCTTTCTCGCCGCCGAGGAACGAGTCCCGCGCCAGCGAGTAAATCTCGCCGATCTGCTCGTCAGTCATGGCGTAGCAGCCGCGCGACGAGCAGTCGCCGTGGATCATCAGAAACGCGCCGCTAAAGCCGTTCGCCTTGTCGTAAGCGTTGGGGAAGCCGATGTTGATGGCGAGATAATAGTTGGAGTTGGGATTCATCAAGCCGGGCGTGATCGCGTAGAAGCCTTCGGGCGCCTGACGATCGCCTTCGGTTTTCTTCGGTCCGAGTTCGCCCGACCAGCGACAGATCGGATAGACCTTCAGCAGCTGGTACTGGCCGGTGGTGTCCTGCTTCCAAACTTCGAGTTCCGACTCCTCCTTGAAGATGCGAACGAGGATCGGTGAATCCTTCGGCATATTCTTCTGCTGCAACAGCGCTAGCATTTCCGGCGACAGCTCCTTCATCGCCCGGGTTGGCAGCTGATAGCCCTCGTCGCCGTAGCAGCCGGCAAGCGCCAGCGCGGCGGTGCCAAGCAGCGCCGATGTAGCAAGCAGACGCACGCTCACAGCGCACGACGAAAGCGCGCGGGCAATGCAGGCGCGGATCAAGGTAAAGTTCCCCAACAGATCGGCCATCCCCTTGCCATCACTTGCTAATCGTTATCCATAAGCAGTGGCTTTCGCAAGGCAACCGGGCGCACGTACTCGCCTTCAGCATGCGCCGGATAAATGAATGGTAAATTATCGTCGATTTTGACGGTCGAATCCAAGGAATTAGCAGCGCCAAGCCGCCGGGGACCAATCGGGGCGGGATTGTGGCAAAAGCGGCAGTCGCGCTGACCTGCTGGTCACACCAGCGTTCGCCCAATCGCGAAGAACTTCTCTCGGCGCAGCCGCACGATGGTGGCGCGGTCGAGACCGCGCAATGCGCCGAGCGCTTCCGCGATGGCTTCGCCGGCCGCGGCAATCGCGGCGCCGGGGTCGCGATGCGCGCCGCCGGTCGGCTCGCCGACGATAACGTCGACGACGCCGAACCGCACCAGATCCTGTGCGGTGATTTTCATGCTCGACGCCGCCTCCTGGGCTTTGGCGGTATCGCGCCACAGGATGGATGCTGCGCCTTCGGGCGAGATCACGCTGTAGATGGCGTGCTCCTGCATCAGCACGCGGTTGGCGGTCGCGATCGCGATGGCGCCGCCCGAACCGCCTTCGCCGATGATGACCGCGACGTTGGGGACGCCGATTTCGAGGCAGGCGGCGGTGGATCGTGCGATCGCCTCGGCTTGGCCGCGTTCTTCGGCGCCGATGCCGGGATAGGCGCCGGCGGTGTCGATCAACGCAATGACCGGGATATCGAAGTGATCGGCCATGTCCATCAGCCGCGCCGCCTTGCGGTAGCCTTCGGGCCGCGCCATGCCGAAATTGTGCTTGAGCCGGCTTTCGGTGTCGGAGCCTTTTTCATGGCCGATCAGGCAGACCGCTTCGCCGCGAAAACGACCGAGGCCGCCGACGATTGCCGCGTCCTCGCCGTGCTTGCGGTCACCGGCCAGTGGCACGAAATCGGAAATCAGCGCCGCGATGTAGTCGAGGCAGTGCGGCCGCTGCGGATGCCGCGCGACCTGCGTCTTCTGCCACGGCGTCAATCCGGCATAGAGTTCCCTGAGTGCCAGCGCCGCTTTGCCCTCGATGCGGGTGATCTCGTCGGCGATCGCCTCGCCGTCGCTGTTGAGCGCGCGCAATTCGTCGATCTTGGCCTCAAGCTCGGCCACCGGTTTTTCGAAGTCGAGATAGCTACGCATGCCACAGGGAACTTACAAAATGAGGTTGAACAATTCGTGCAAAGACTCCGCTAACTCGCCTGCCCATCACACCTGAGTCAAGATAAACGGCCTTGTTCAATGTTACTCCTGCGCCAAGGGATGTAGATCGCGCACCAGGCTTTTCAGCCGCTCTTCCAGCACATGGGTATAAATCTGCGTGGTGGAAATGTCGGCGTGGCCAAGGAGCGTCTGCACCACGCGGAGATCCGCGCCGTTGTGCAACAGATGACTGGCAAAGGCGTGGCGCAGGACATGTGGGCTGATCTGGGCGGGACGTAAGCCCGCGGCGCCTGCCAGCGCTTTTAGTTCGCGGGCAAAATGCTGGCGCGTCAGATGACCGCTTTCGCCGAATGAGGGGAACAGCCATTTCGATGAAGCCGCGCTGTCGGTTTCGGCAAGCAGATCGAGATAGGCGAGCATCGCGCGCTTCGCTGCATCGTTCAGCGGGACAAGTCGCTCCTTATTGCCTTTGCCGCGCACCACGATGACGCGTGCGTCTTTGCGGGCCGCCGATAGCGGCAGCGCCACGAGTTCGGACACGCGAAGCCCGGTCGCGTAAAGAACTTCGAGCAAGCAGGCCAGCCGCGACGCACGCAGCCGCGCCGGCAACGGCGCTGCCGGCTCGCTCTTGCTGGCGACAGCAAGCAGACGGTCGACTTCGGCGAGGGTCAATGTCCTGGGCAAAGCGCGCTCGCGCTTGGGACCTTCAAGCACCGCGGCGGGATCGTCACCGCGTTGGCCCTCCGCATAGAGGAACCGGAAGAGCTGGCGGATCGCGGAGAGCCGCCGCGCCACCGTCGTGACGCGTAACCCGCGCTTGGCAAGCTCGCCAAGATAGCCGCGCAGATCGGCAGTGGTTGCCTTGGCGATGGAACGGCCGGCGTCTTTGAGGTAGGCCGAAAAATCCTCGAGGTCGCGGCCATAGGCCGCAAGCGTATTTTTTCCCGCGCCGCGTTCCGCAGCGAGCATATCGAGATAGAGCGCCACGAGCCGCTGGTCGGTGTCCCGCGCACCGCCGGTGGAATTTCGGGCATTCGCGCGAGCAGTTGCACGAACCATTCGCCGGCCCTCAGCGATCCTTGAAGAACTTATCGGGTGGTATCGACACCGACATGTCGCGCGGGTGCGGTTTGACGAAATGCGCGAGCGCAAAAAGGCCGCCGTAGATGGCCGCGCAGATCAACGCGATGACCGAAAGTAAACGCAGCAGGCTCGGCATCTTAAGGTGCCCGCGCTCATCCCATTGGTGCCGGCGAACAGGACCGAGTACGATCATGTTCGGCCCGGACTGGCAAGTCACATCGATAAGTGATTAGGAACGCCGACGAAATGGCGCATAGGGGCCCCGCCGGCCGGCAGTCAGGCGCTGGGGGATCCGAGTTAAATGTCTGATATTGCGACGAAAAATGATGCCACCGGAATAGTTTCGGCAAGCGCGATCCTGGAACGCTTGGGCCGCCGTTCGATTGTACTGGTCGGCATGATGGGGGTCGGCAAATCCTCGATCGGCCGCCGGCTCGGCGTCCGTCTTGGCGTGCCGTTTGTCGATGCCGATACCGAGATCGAAAAGGCCGCCGGCATGAGCATTGCGGATATCTTTGCGCGTCATGGCGAGGCCGATTTCCGCAGCGGCGAGGCGCGCGTGATTGCGCGGCTGCTTGACGGCGGGCCGCAGGTGCTGGCAACCGGCGGCGGCACCGTCATGAATGCTGATACCAGCGCGGCCATCAAGGCGAAGGGCGTGTCAATCTGGCTGTCCGCCGACTTCGACGTGCTGATGCGGCGTATCAACAAACGCAAGAACGATCGGCCGATGTTGATGACCGCCGATCCGGCTGCAACCTTGCGTCGACTGCTGGCCGAGCGCGAACCGGTCTATGCGCAGGCCGACATCACCGTGCAGTCGCGCGAAGTGCCGCATGATGCAATTGTCGCCGAAATCATCCGCGCCCTTGCCGACTTCCTCAACGGTCGGGATTTGCCGGCGATAAATGACGGCCCAAAGGATGGACCATGACGACAATCGTTCGCAGCGCTCCCACTGTTGTCGAGGTTTTGCTCGGTGCGCGCAGCTACGAGATCGTCATCGAACGCGGCATTATTGCCGCTCTTGGCACGCGGATCGCGGCGCTGCGGCCTGGCGCCAAGGTTTTCGTTGTCACCGACGACAATGTGGCGCGCTACGTGCTGGCGCGCGCCGAGGCGGCGCTGGCCGCTGCCGGCGTGGCGGTGCACCGCGCCATCGTGCCGGCCGGCGAGGCCTCGAAAAGCTTTGCGGTGTTCGAGCAGGTCTGCGAGGCGATCATCACGGCGCGGATGGAGCGCGGCGATCTGGTGATTGCGCTCGGCGGCGGGGTCATCGGCGATCTTGCCGGTTTCGCGGCGGCGGTGGTGCGGCGCGGCCTCGATTACGTGCAGGTCCCGACCACGCTGTTGGCGCAGGTCGATTCCTCGGTCGGCGGCAAGACCGCGATCGATTCCGCCCACGGCAAGAATCTGATCGGCGCCTTTCACCAGCCGATCCTGGTGCTGGCCGATACCGCGCTCCTCGATACCTTGCCGGAGCGGGAATTCCGCGCCGGCTATGCGGAAGTGGCGAAATACGGCCTCCTGGGCGACGCGGGTTTCTTCAGTTGGCTCGAGGCCAATTGGCGCGACATCTTCTCAGGCGGCACGTCCGGAAGTTCCGCGCGCGAGCATGCCGTCGCGGTATGCTGTCGCGCCAAGGCTGCGATCGTCGCCCGCGACGAGCGCGAGACCGGCGATCGCGCGCTGCTCAATCTCGGCCATACCTTCGGCCACGCGCTGGAAGCGGCCTGCGGCTTTTCCGACCGGCTGCTGCACGGCGAGGCGATCGCCATCGGCATGGCCTTGGCCTTTGAATTTTCGGCACGGCGGCAAGGCCTGGTATCGAAACCCGAGGCGGCGCGCGCCACCCGCCATTTGGGGGAAGTCGGTTTGCCGACGAGAATTCAAGGCATTCCGGGCGAACTACCATCTGTTGACCAATTGATGGATTTGATCGCGCAGGACAAGAAAGTGAAGCGCGGAATGCTTACATTTATCTTGGTGCGCGGTATCGGCGCGGCCTTCGTCGAGGCCGGCGTCGATGCGCGCGAGGTTGGTACCTTTCTCAGCGAGAAGCTCGCCGAACGATGACTTTTATGGATTGGCTCACGGTCGTGGCAGTCGCGATCTGCCTGGTTGTGTCGGCCTTTTATTCGGCCAGTGAGACGGCGCTGACCGCTTCGTCGCGTGCCGCCATGAATCGACTGGAAAAGCAGGGCAATCGCGATGCCAGCATCGTCAATCGGCTGATGGCGACGCGCGAGCGGCTGCTCGGAGCGATCTTGTTCGCCAACAACTTCACCAATATTGCCGCCTCGACCTTGGCGACCGGCTTGATGCTCGCCTTCTTCGGCAAGACCGGCGAGATTTATGCCACCTTCGTCATGACCATTCTGATCTTCGTGATAGCCGAGGTGTTGCCGAAGACCGCCGCCTTCAATGCACCGGATCGCATGGCGTTGTTGGTGGCGCAGCCGGTCGAAAGCACGGTGCGCTTGTTTGCCCCGGTATTGCGGGCCGTCGAGTGGCTGGTGCGGATCATCTTGCGCGGGATCGGCATGCCGGTCGGCAGCATCCAGTCGATCCTGTCGCCGCGGGAGGAGCTGCGCGGCACCGTCGATCTGATGCACCGTGCCGGCGTCGTGGAAAAGCTCGACCGCGACATGATGGGCGGGCTCCTCGATCTGCGCGAGCTGACTGTGTCGGATGTGATGGTTCATCGCACCAAAATGGTCATGCTCGATGCCGACGAGCCGCCGCGCGAGATCGTCGAGGCTGTGCTGTCGACCGGCGTCACCCGCTTGCCGCTGTGGCGCGGCTCGCCGGATAATGTGATTGGCGTGCTGCACGCCAAGGAGTTTTTGCGCGCGCTCCATGCGGCCAAAGGCGATCCGGACAAGATCGACATCCCGGCTTTGCTCAAGCCGGCCTGGTTCGTGCCCGATACCACGCCGCTTTACGAGCAGCTCAAGGCGTTCCGCAATCGCAAGACGCCGTTCGCGCTCGTCGTCGACGAATACGGCGAGCTTGAAGGGCTGGTCACTTTGGAAGACATCGTCGAGGAGATCGTCGGCGATATCAGCGACGAGCACGACGTCGCAGTGCCGGGCGTGCGGGCGCTGCCGGACGGCTCCGTCAATGTCGACGGCGCAGTGCCGGTGCGCGACCTTAACCGGGCGATGGATTGGAATATTCCCGACCACGAAGCGACCACCATCGCCGGCGTGGTCATCCACGAGGCGCGCTCGATCCCGGAGCCGGGCCAGAGCTTCACCTTCCACGGCTTTCGCTTTCAGGTTCTGCGCAAGAACCGCAACCGCATCACCGCGCTCCGCGTCGCGCCGCTGACGCGCAAGATAACGGCCAAGGCGAGTTGACAAGGCGAGCTGAAAGGACGGGCTGATATGACAAGCACTCCGATCGATCCCGGCGTTCGCATCGGTCATGTCCATCTCAAGGTCGCCGATCTCGATCGCACGCTGAATTTCTATTGCGGCGTGCTCGGCTTCACGCTGATGCAGCGGGTGCGCGGCGCTGCGTTCATTTCCGCTGGCGGCTATCATCATCACATCGGGCTCAACACCTGGGAGAGCGCCGGCGGTTCGCCGCCGCCCCTTGGCAGCACCGGCCTCTACCACGTCGCCATCCTCTATCCGACGCGAGTGCAGCTTGCCGATGCGTTGCGCCGCCTCATCGAGGCCAAGATCCCGCTCGAAGGCGCCTCCGACCACGGCGTTAGCGAGGCGCTTTATTTGCGCGACCCCGACGACAACGGCGTCGAGCTTTATTGGGACCGGCCCAAGGACCAATGGCCGCACGACGCCGACGGCAAGCTCGCGATGTTCACCCATCGGCTCGATCTGGCGGGGCTGCTGCGCGAGGCCGAAACTATGCCGCGGCCGCAAATGGCCGACGCGGCGTCCGATCGCGGTTCGTAGTCAGCTTTCGCCCGGCGCCTGCGCATGAATGGCGAGCGCGTGGACGCGACTCTTGAGTTCGCTTGCCAGCGCGGTATTGATCATGCGGTGGCGTTCGAGCCGGCTCTTCCCACGGAAGGCTTCCGATACGATATAGAGTCGGTAATGGCTCTGGCCGCCCGGCCGGTGTCCGGCATGTCCTTCGTGCAGATGCGACTCGTCTTCGACATGCAGGCTCTCGGGCGCGAAAGCCGCCAACAGTTTCGTCGTGATGATGTCCTGCATTCCCATGCGGCTGGCTTAGCGACAACGGGGCATTAAGGTCAACGTCCACGAGGTGCGGTTTTGATTCTGTCAAGTCTTGAAGCTGTCAGCGACGCACCCGCATAATCGCAACAATGAGCACCAACTCTCCGCTGTTCGATCGGATCCGGGTCAAGCCCGATCAGGACCGCCGCTTGAAAGCGGATCTCCCCGGCTGCCAATGGCCAAAGTGCACGGAGCCGGCAACCCATCGCGCGCCGAAAGGCCGGTTGCGGGCGTCGGAATATTGGCAATTCTGTCTCGGACACGTGCGCGAATATAATAATTCGTACAATTTCTTCGCCGGCATGAGCGACGACGCGGTTGCGCAATATCAGAAGGATGCGATCACCGGTCACCGGCCAACCTGGAAAATGGGCTCGCTCGGAGGCAAACGCGCCGCCAAACGCGTCCGCGGTGCTTTTCGCGACTTCGAAGGGCCCGCCGACGATCCGTTCTCGCTGTTCGGCGAAGCCGGCGCCGCCGGCGCCGGCCATGCGCGCACTGCGTCCGAGGGCCGCAAGATATTCAATGCGCAGCGCCGCGCCCTTGACGTGCTTGGCCTTGAAGCCGATGCCAAACGCGCCGATATCAAGAGCAGGTTCAAGATGTTGGTGAAACGGCACCACCCCGACGCCAATGGTGGCGATCGCGGTTCCGAGGCGCAACTGCGGGAGATCATCCAGGCCTATAACTACCTGAAGACAGCGGGTTTTTGCTGATCCTGTGGGTAGTTCTCGCGCCCTTGCGCTGGGCTTTTATCGGCTTGGGCCTTTCTGCTAGATGTAGCGCGATATCCGATCGCCGGTGAAAGCCAAGTCGCGCCTCGGATTACCGAGGGCACGGAGGAGTAATGAGCCTCGCAACTGACAGTGAATCCGGCTTGCCGGATATGAAGGTTTCGATCCGCCAAGTGTTCGGCATCGACAGCGATTTGGAAGTGCCGGCCTATTCCGAGCCGGACGAGCATGTGCCCGAGGTCGATTCGGACTATCGTTTCGACAAACCGACCACGCTCGCCATCCTTGCCGGTTTCGCCAGGAACCGCCGCGTCATCGTCACCGGCTATCACGGCACCGGCAAATCGACCCATATCGAGCAGGTCGCGGCGCGGCTCAATTGGCCGTGCGTGCGCGTTAATCTCGACAGCCATATCAGCCGCGTCGATCTGATCGGCAAGGACGCCATCGTGATCCGCGAGGGCATGCAGGTCACCGAATTCCGCGACGGCATTCTGCCGTGGGCGCTGCAGAACAACATCGCGCTGTGTTTCGACGAATACGACGCCGGCCGCCCTGACGTCATGTTCGTGATCCAGCGGGTTCTGGAATCGTCCGGCCGGTTGACGCTGCTTGACCAGAACAAGGTCATCAAGCCGCATCCTGCGTTCCGCCTGTTCGCGACCGCCAATACCGTCGGCTTGGGCGACACTTCGGGCCTCTATCACGGCACCCAACAGATCAACCAGGGCCAGATGGACCGCTGGTCGATCGTCACCACGCTCAATTACCTGCCGCACGACAACGAAGTCGATATCGTGCTGGCCAAGGCCAAGCATTACCGCACGGCGGAGGGCCGCGACATCGTCTCCAAGATGGTGCGCGTCGCCGACCTCACCCGCAACGCCTTCATGAACGGCGACATCTCGACTGTGATGAGCCCGCGCACGGTGATCACCTGGGCCGAGAATTCCGAAATCTTCAGCGATATCGGCTTCGCCTTCCGGCTCACTTTCGTCAATAAATGCGACGAGCTGGAGCGGCCGCTGGTGGCGGAGTTCTATCAGCGCTGTTTCGGTCAGGAGCTGCCGGAGTCCGCGGTCAATGTGGCGCTGAGCTGAGGCCGTCCGCGCCGAAAGCTGCAATGAACTCGAACATCAAGCCGAAAAGCACCGCCAAAGAGGCGCCGACCGAGCCGTTCAAGCGCGCGGTCGGCGTCTGCCTGCGCGCCATTGCCGGCAAGAACGAGCTCGAGGTCAGTTTCGCGTCCGAGCGTCCCGGCCTTGCCGGCGGCAAGGTGCGGTTGCCGGAGCCGCCGCGCCGGCTCAACGAGCGCGAGGCGGCGATCGTCCGCGGCCATGCCGACTCCATCGCGTTACGGCTCGCCTGCCACGATCCGACCGTGCATCGGAAGCTCGCGCCCGGCGGCCAGCAGGCGCGCGCGGTGTTCGAAGCCGTCGAGCAGGCCAGGGTGGAGGCGATCGGATCGCGGCGCATGGGCGGCGTCGCCAAGAATCTCGCCGCGATGCTCGACGACAAGTTCCACCGCGGCAAATTCGACGAGATCACCGACCGCGCCGATGCGCCGATCGAAGATGCGCTTGCCATGATCGTGCGCGAGCGGCTGACCGGCGAGACGCCGCCGGCGGCCGCGCGCAAGCTTGTCGATCTGTGGCGCCCGCTGATCGAGGAACGCGCCGGCCGCGATCTCGATCGCCTCGAACGCGTGGTCAACGATCAGCGCCGATTTGGCGACGTCATCCACGATCTGCTCGATTGCCTGGACATGGGCGAGGACCGCTCCAGCGAATCCGAAGAGGAGGATGGCGAAGAGGGCGAGGAGCAGAACCAGAAGGACGAGAGCGGCCAGGACGGCGAAGCCTCCGATACCGCCGAGAGCGACCAAATGAGCGCCGAAGCCGAGGCGTCGGCTGACGAGTTGCCCGACAGCGCCTCCGAAGCGGTCGATGCGCCGGCCGCCGAAATGGCCGACGAGGCCGAGATGGGCGATTCCGAAACCGCCGCCGAGCCGTGGCGGCCGCGGAATCAGCGCAACGAGCCGCGTGGGCCGGATTATCGGCCGTTCACCATCAAATTCGACGAGACCGTGGGTGCTGAGGATTTATGCGAGCCGGAAGAGCTCGACCGGCTGCGCGGCTATCTCGACAAGCAACTGTCGCATTTGCAAGGCGTCGTCGCGCGGCTCGCCAATCGTCTGCAGCGGCTCCTTCTGGCGCAACAGAATCGTGCCTGGGAATTCGATCTGGAAGAAGGCCTGCTCGATCCGGCGCGGCTGTCGCGCGTCATCGTCGATCCGATGCATCCGCTGTCCTTCAAGCGCGAAAAGGACACTGATTTCCGCGACACCGTAGTGACGTTGCTGCTCGACAATTCCGGCTCGATGCGCGGCCGTCCGATCACGGTCGCGGCGACCTGCGCCGACATCCTGGCGCGCACGCTGGAGCGTTGCGGCGTCAAGGTGGAGATTTTGGGTTTCACCACGCGGGCCTGGAAGGGTGGCCAGTCGCGCGAAACCTGGCTCGCAGCGGGCAAACCGCCGAATCCCGGACGGCTCAACGATCTGCGCCACATCATCTACAAGGCGGCCGACGCGCCGTGGCGCCGCGCGCGCAAGAATCTCGGTTTGATGATGCGCGAAGGCCTGCTAAAGGAAAATATTGACGGCGAGGCGCTCGATTGGGCGCACAAGCGGCTATTGGCGCGGCCGGAGACACGGAAGATCCTGATGATGATCTCCGACGGCGCCCCGGTCGACGACTCGACGCTGTCGGTCAATCCCGGCAATTATCTCGAGCGGCATTTGCGCTGGGTGATCGAAGACATCGAGACGCGCTCGCCCGTCGAGCTGATCGCCATCGGCATCGGCCACGACGTGACGCGTTATTACCGTCGCGCGGTGACTATCGTCGACGCCGAGGAGCTTGGCGGCGTCATGACCGAGAAGCTCGCCGAGCTGTTTGAGGAAACACCGACCGAGCAACCGCAGCGTCCGGCCCGCCCGCCGCGCCGGCTGCATGCGTAAGGAGTAAGGTCGGGTCGCTCCTGCGAAAATTTCGCTTTTGCTTGTGTGAACGCGCGCCATCTCCATAGAAGCGCGCAGAGACGATGGGGAGAACGACATGATGGAACGCCGAAATTGGCTGCAGCTTGCCGCAATCGGCTTGCTGACATTGGCCGGCACGTCGCTGGCGAATGCCCAGGCCGCGAACTATCCCGACAAGACCGTGACGATCATCTCGGATGCCGGCGCCGGCGCCAGCCCGGATGTCGCCATGCGCATTGTTGCCGCCAAGCTCAGCGAGATGTGGGGGCAGCAGGCGGTGGTGGTCAATCACCCCGGCGCCAATGGCAGCATCGCCGCGCGCGCGGCGAGCGAAGCCACTCCCGACGGCTATACGCTCTATTCACCCGCGTTATCGACCTTCCTGGCGCTGCCGACGGTGGCGCCCAATCTGCCGGTCAAGCTGCCGCGCGATTTCCTGCCGATCGGCTTCATCGCCGACCAACCGATGTTCATCTCCGTCGATCCAAAGAGCGGCATCACCACGCTGCCGCAGTTCATCGATCGGGCCAAGAAGGCGCCGGGAACGCTTTCAATCGCGGTCTCGGGCATCGGCCGCATGACGCATCTGACGGGTTTGCTGTTGCAGCAGCGAGCGGGCATCAAGCTCATCCCGGTGCCGTATAACGGCGGCCCCTCGGCCGCATTGAGCGACGTCGCCTCCGGGCGCGTGAACATGATCATCGAGGGCTATCCGGGCATCATCGGCGCCGTCAATGCGGGGCAGGTGAAGCTCATCGCCGTTGCCTCGCCCCAGCGGCTGCCGGAATTTCCCAATCTGCCGACGGTAGCGGAAACGATTCCTGGATTTGCCGCGGCGGGCTGGCTTCTCGTGGCAGCGCCGGTGGGCACGCCGAGGCCGATCATCGACAAAGTGAGCGCGGACCTCACCAAAGCGCTCAACGATCCGGACGTTAAGAAGAAGCTGCTTGCGACCGGCAGCTACGCGAAGCCCATGACGCCGGAGCAAACGCTGGCCTTTGTCGACAAGCAGCAGGAAACTTGGTTCCCGGTGCTGAAAACGATTCCGGCGCGATAAACCGGCCGGATCTAAACTCCAAACTGCGCGAGCGCGCGGACTGCCGCGCGGGCTCGTTGCATTTGTCGATCTGCGAATTATGCAACTGGCACCGTCGCGGTGAGACATGGTCACACCGCGGTCATTGTGCGTAGTTGGAAAGATGTTTCTCCCGGCGCCGGCCGGGGACCGACCCGCGAGGATAGTGCAGTGCCCGACACTCTGGGGTTTCGCAAACGCATCGGCATCATCGTTCCCTCGACCAACACCACGGTGCAGCCGGAATGCGAAGCATTGCGGCCCCGAGGCGTCACCAATCACACCGCGCGATCGACCATCAAGGAGCGGCCGCTCAACACCGAGCAGGCTTTCTTCGAACACATGGCGGCTATGCGCGACGGCACTGCCGTCGCGATCGACCAGATCATGACCGCGGGCTTGGATCATCTGATCATGGGCATTGCGCTGGAGACCTTCTGGGGCGGTGTTGCCGCTGCGGCCAAACTGCAAGACGAACTGAGCCAGCGCGCTGGCGTCGGCATATCGATGGGGTCGACCGCGGCGGTTGCCGCCTTGAAGGCCTTCGGCGCCAAGAAGATCGCCGTGCTGACGCCGCATCAGCCGCGCGGCGACGATATGGTGCGGCTTTATCTGAGCGAAGCAGGCTTCGACATCGTCCGCCTCTTGGGCCTGAAATGCGTCACCCCGCGCGCCATCGCGCAGGTGCCGGCGGCAGACATTCGTAATGCGCTTAAAGGTCTCGACGGGCCCGATGTCGAAGCGCTGTTGCAGGTCGGCACCGCGCTGCCGACGGTTGCGATCGCAGCCGAAGCCGAGCGCTGGCTCGGCAAGCCGGTGCTGGCGATCAATGCGGTGACCTATTGGGACGCGTTACGCCGCTGCGGTATCGAAGACCGCGTCGCCGGCTACGGCCGAATCCTCGAGGAATTTTAGCCGGCAAGGCTATGCGGCCGCAGCGCGCTTCTTGACGATCTGGCGCTTGAGCTCGAGCACGCGTGGCGACAACTCGACATCCTTAGCCTTGAGCAGGAACGCATCGAAGCCGCCGCGATGGTCGACGCTCTTGAGCGCATGGGCCGATATCCGCAAACGAACCGAGCGGCCGAGCGCGTCCGACATCAAAGTGACATTGAGCAGATTGGGCAGAAACCGCCGCTTGGTCTTGCGGTTGGAATGGCTCACCCGGTGCCCGATCTGGCGCGTCTTGCCGGTGAGTTCGCAACGCCATGCCATGATGCAATATCCTTGTAACCCGAACGCTCCGTTCCCGCGGCCGCCTGAGACGATTTTGGGAGATGGCGCGGACCTATAAGCGCGGCTTCCTTGAGCGTCAAGCGGGCGCGAATGGTAGGTCTAACGCGGATTGAATCGGCTATTGGCTGGTAGCGGCACAAAACCACAGAAACGACGTATTCTCAGACAAAGCAATGGTCTCCAGCCGGGGAATTTGAGGGAAGCCCTTGCCCGTCTTTTTCAAAGTACCGTCAATTGCCTGCCGTAAATGCCGCGCCGCATCCGCGGCGTTTTTCATATTGGCATTATTTGCCGTTGTGGCGGCCGATGCCGGCCATCCCGCGGCCGCTCAGGGCGCCCAGGGCCGACTCGAGGCCCAATACACGGCCAGCATTTCCGGGATACCGATCGGCCGCGGCAACTGGATCATCGATATTGCCAGCGATCAGTACACCGCCGCGGCGAGCGGTACGACGACGGGCCTCATCAAGTTCTTCACCGGTGCCCGCGGCACGGGTGCCGCGCACGGCACTATCGCCGCCGGCCAGCCGATGCCGACGAGCTACGGCGCGACCATCACCTTCGATCATAAGGTCGACGACGTGCGCATGGCGCTCGCCGGTGGCAACGTGACGAATTATGCGGTCGAGCCGCCGTTGCCCCCCGCGCCGGACCGTGTCCCGGTGACGGATGCGGATCGCCGCGGCGTATTGGATCCTATGACGTCGATGCTCAACCGCGTCGCCGGCACCGGAGATCCGGTGTCTCCACAAGCCTGCAATCGCAAGGTCCCTGTTTTCGACGGCCGCGTGCGTTACGATTTGCGCAGCGAATATCGACGCATGGAGACCGTCAAAGCGGATCGCGGCTATGCCGGTCCCGCCGTCGTCTGCGCCGTGTTTTTTACGCCGATCTCCGGCTATGTGCCGGAGCGGCCAGCCATCAAATATCTCGTGACGCTCCGCGACGCGGAAGTGTGGCTGGCGCCGATCGCCGGCACCCGCGTGCTGGTGCCGTTCCGCTTTTCGATGCCGACACCGCTCGGCACGGGCCTGTTGCAGGCCACCGAATTCGTCTCGGTCGCGCAACCGGTCCCCCGTACGGCGGCGAAGACGGAATGATCGCTGCCGACGTGATGCGGCCTCCTCGCCGTCCCCGCTGCGTCCCCGTTATCCACAGGATGATGACCCTTGACTTGGCGTGGAATCGTGATCGTCGCAACCCTTAACAATTTTATCGCCATGGCGACCTGCCGAAATCGTGGATTCCACCCGATGTGGTATTCGAAGCTGCCCCCCGCGCCATATATCGCAGTGAACGAAGCTGTACAGACTCGGAGTCGCCGATTCGGCCGCGATTCGTTCCAGACTCGTTCCACACGTTAAGCACAGGACTTTCCAGCGTTACATTGTGGTACAGAAGACAGTCCCCGCCTGTTTCCCGCGCCAGCGGGATCGTCCAGGAAGGGGCGTCAATGCCGGGCTTTTGATGCCAATTTCGTTCTCGCCTCCAGCCGACCGTGATTTGCGTGCCCGTGGTGCCGGCGTTACCGCCGTGCTGGGCCCGACCAATACCGGCAAAACGCATCTCGCGATCGAGCGGATGCTGGCACACTCCTCCGGCCTGATCGGCCTGCCACTGCGGCTGTTGGCGCGCGAGGTCTATAACCGTGCGGTGGAGCGGGTCGGTGCCGAGGCGGTGGCATTGATCACCGGCGAAGAGAAAATCAAGCCGCCGAATCCGCGCTTCTGGGTGGCCACCGTCGAGGCGATGCCGCGCGATCTTGATGTCGCATTCCTCGCCATCGACGAGATCCAGCTCGCCGCCGATTTCGAGCGTGGCCACGTCTTCACCGACCGCATGCTCAACCGGCGCGGTCGCGAAGAAACGCTGGTGCTCGGCGCCGCCACCATGAAGCCCATCGTGGAGCGGCTGTTGCCCGGCGCCAGCATCGTCAGCCGGCCACGGCTGTCGCAGCTCACGTTCTCCGGCGAGAAGAAACTGACGCGGCTGCCGCGCCGCTCCGCCATTGTCGCGTTCTCCGCCGAGGAAGTTTACGCCATCGCGGAGTTGATCCGACGCCAGCGCGGCGGCGCTGCGGTGGTGCTCGGCGCGCTGTCACCGCGCACGCGCAATGCTCAGGTCGAGCTCTATCAGTCCGGCCAGGTCGATTATCTGGTGGCGACCGACGCGATCGGCATGGGACTCAATCTCGACGTCGATCACATCGCCTTTGCCTCCGACCGTAAATTCGACGGCTACCAATTCCGCAAGCTTAGTCCCTCCGAACTGGCCCAGATCGCCGGCCGTGCCGGCCGCGCCACCCGCGACGGCACCTTCGGCACCAGCGGCCGCTGTCCGCCGTTCGAGACCGAATTGGTCCAGGCGTTGGAATCGCACACTTTTGAGCCGGTGAAATTGGTGCAATGGCGCAACTCCGATCTCGACTTCTCGTCGGTCGGCGCCTTGCAAGCCACCCTCGCGACGCCGCCGACGGAGACCGCGCTGGCGCGTGCGCCGGTGGCCGAGGACATTCTGGTGCTCGATCATGCTGCGCGCGACGACAGCGTGCGCGCATTGACCAGAACGTCAGCCGATGTCGAGCGGCTGTGGGACGTCTGCCAGCTTCCCGATTACCGCAAGATTGCGCCAGCCAATCACGCCGAGTTGGTGGTGACGGTTTACGGATTTCTGCAGCGCGACGGCGCGATCAAGACCGACTGGTTCGCCCAACAGGTCGCGCTCGCGGATCGCACCGACGGCGATATCGATACGCTGTCCAACCGCATCGCCCATATCCGCACCTGGACCTTTGCCGCCAATCGGCCGAACTGGCTCGCCGATCCCGAGCATTGGCAAGGCGTCACGCGGGCCGTCGAGGACCGCCTCTCGGACGCTTTGCACGAACGGCTCACCGAGCGTTTCGTCGATCGCCGCACCAGCGTCTTGATGCGGCGGCTGCGCGAGAACGCGACCTTCGAGCCGGAGTTCAACAAGAGCGGCGAGGTCGCGGTCGAAGGCCACGTCATCGGCCGGCTCGATGGATTTGTCTTCGTGCCCGACGCGTCGTCGGGGGGGTCGGAGGCAAAAGCTCTGCACAACGCCGCGCAAAAGGCGCTTGTTGGCGAGATCGCCGCGCGCGCATCGCGGCTCGCCGCGGCGCCGGACGCACAGTTCGTGCTGACGCTCGACGGTACGCTGCGCTGGACCGGCGCCGCGGTCGGCAAGTTGCAGGCCGGCGAAGAGGTCTTGCATCCGCGCGCGCGGTTGATCGCCGACGAGCATCTGACTGGTGCGCCACGCGACGCCGTCGAGGCGCGGCTCAACGCCTGGCTCAAATCCTATATCGACAGATTGCTCGGGCCGCTGTCTTTATTGGCGGCGGCCGAGGACGTGACCGGAATCGCCCGCGGCGTCGCCTTCCAATTGGTCGAGGCGCTCGGCGTGCTCGATCGGCAACGCGTCGCCGACGACGTGAAGGGCCTGGAGCAGCCGGCGCGCGCCACTTTGCGCAAATACGGCGTGCGGTTTGGCGCCTACCACATCTATCTGCCACTCCTGCTCAAGCCGGCGCCGCGGACGCTTGCCGCGCAATTGTGGGCGCTGCGGCACGACGGGCCGCAAAGCAAAGGCCTCGATGACCTATTGCACCTTGCCGGCAGCGGCCGCACGTCGATGCCGGTCAATCGCGAGATCGATCCGGCGCTTTATCGCACGGCCGGGTATCGCGTGTGCGGCGAGCGCGCCGTGCGCGTCGACATATTGGAACGGTTGGCGGATCTGATCCGTCCGGTGCTGTCGTGGCGCGACGGCATCAGCCCAAAACCGCCCGGAGCGATCGCGGGCGGCGGCTTCACTGTCGTCAGCGGCATGACCTCTTTGACCGGCGCCTCCGGTGAAGACTTTGCCTCCATCTTGCGTTCGCTCGGCTATCGCATGGAGCGCCGGCCGAAGCCGCCGGAGCCTGTGACTCCTGTAACCGAGCCGCCAGCAGAACCGTCGCCGGTTGCGCCGATCCTAGAGGCTGCCACGACGGACGATGGCGAAGCCGAAACTCCGCCGACCGCTGCCGAGGTGTCCGCGGAGAACGTCGATCAAAGTGTCGCTCCTGTAATTGATTCTGCTGAATCAGCATTGGCCGACGCAGCTCCGCCGGTCCACGCGGAAAGCGCCGCCACAGACGTCGAACCTAGCGCGTTACCGGCGACGGAGACGCTGGCGGAGCCTCAACCGATTGAACCGGCTGCCGCTGCCCCCGCAATTGAGGCCACGAATGTTGCGCAGGCTACGGCGACGGAGGACGGATCTGCCGCCGGACCGGTCTTGATCGAGGTCTGGCGGCCTGGGCGCAGCGAGGGCAGTCATCGACCGCGCCAGAAGCATCGCGATCGCCGCAGGCCAAAACACACCGACACGACGTCCCCCCAGCGCGCCGGCGAGCCGTCTTTGGCTGCGGCTCCTGCCGGCGAGGCGGCGCCCTCGCCATCAAGCGAACAGATCCACTCGGCAGACGCTGTGGCCCCGAAGCAAGATCGCCATCCGCATCATCGCCGCCGACATGCCGGAGAGCATCGACCCGACCGGCCGCAGCGGGACCATGAGCGGCCGCAACGTGAGCGTGATCGGCCGCCGGTCAAGCGCTTCGAACGGCGCGAAAAGGCGCCCGATCCGAATTCGCCGTTTGCCAAGCTTGCGGCCTTGAAGGCGCAGCTCGAGGCGGACGCCAAGGAGCGCCGTTGAGTGTCGGCAGGGCTGGAGCGCCAGCGCATCGATCGGTGGTTATGGCACGCCCGCCTGGTGCGCACGCGTGGCGCTGCGGCGGCACTGGCGGGCGCGGGCTATGTTCGCGTCAATGGCGCGCGTATCGATGCGCCGGGCCGCATGGTGCGCACCGGGGACGTCATCACGGTGGCGCTCGACCGCCGTGTCCGGGTCCTCAAGGTGACAGGCTTTGTCGAGCGTCGGGGTCCCGCCGGGGGTGCGGCGACGCTATATGAAGATCTCGAATGAGCCCGCTGCCCGCGAGCGGCCAGCCTTGCGCCCATCTGACCCATGCGTTAGGAGCAAAGTTGCAAAAAAGCCCGTTCAGAGTGTGCAAATGACCTATATCGTCAACGACAATTGCATCAAATGTAAATACATGGACTGCGTCGAAGTCTGCCCCGTGGATTGTTTTTACGAGGGCGAGAATATGCTCGTCATCCACCCAGACGAATGCATCGATTGCGGCGTCTGCGAGCCGGAATGCCCTGTCGAGGCAATCAAGCCCGATACCGAGCCGGACGTTGAGAAGTGGCTGGGGGTCAACGCCGAATTTGCAAAAGTGTGGCCCAACATTACGGCTAAGAAGACCCCGCCGGCCGACGCCAAGCAATGGGAGGGGGTCGCCAATAAGTTCGAAGAGCAATTCTCTCCGAATCCGGGCACGGGCGACTAAGCACAATTACAGATTGTCGATATTAACCGTTATTAACGATTTCGGCCGGCTGTTGCTCATGCGGCGCTTTCGCAATGGCATAAGGCTTTGATTTTGGCTGAAAATGTGATATACGCTTATCTAGAATGAAAAAGACCCCGCGAGACGCTGCTCCCCCATCGGGAGCATATTTTTTCGGGGCAATTTTCGAGGAACCGTCAATAGAGGCGTGAATTCCACGCGAGAGCAGTGGCAGAGAAAACTCGTCGTCGTTCTAAAAAGAGTGCGGCCGGCATGAGCCGGAAGGCAACGAAAACCTCCTCCCGCGCGAGCCGGAGGCCCTCACAGTCCACGCGCGCTGCGGCCCGGAGCCGGGTCAGCGTGGCAAAGCCCGCGCCACGGCGCAAGCCGGAGCCGGAAGGAGCAACTTTGGGAATGAATGCGAAGAAGACTACTCAACGACAAGGTTTCAAAACTCAGGAATTCATCGTTTATCCGGCTCACGGCGTAGGCCAGATCGTGTCGATCGAGGAGCAGGAGGTCGCCGGCGCGCGGCTCGAACTGTTCGTCATCAATTTCGTCAAGGATAAGATGACGCTGCGGGTGCCGACCTCGAAGGTGGCTTCCGTCGGCATGCGCAAGCTTGCCGAGACGCCGATGGTGAAGCGGGCGCTCGAGACCCTCAAGGGACGGGCGCGGATCAAGCGCACCATGTGGTCGCGGCGCGCCCAGGAATACGAGGCCAAGATCAATTCGGGCGACATCGTCGCTATCGCCGAGGTTGTCCGCGACCTTTACCGCTCGGACACTCAGCCGGAGCAGTCTTATTCCGAGCGGCAGCTTTACGAGGCTGCTCTCGATCGGCTGTCGCGCGAGGTATCCGCCGTGCAACGGATCACCGAGACCGAAGCGATCAAAGAGATCGAAGCGGCGCTCGCCAAGGGACCGCGACGCGGCCCGAAGCCCGAGACCGACGAGGAAGCTGTCGTCGAGGAAGAGGCGGCTTAGGCCAACCTACATTTCGAGTTCCAAAGGCCCGGCAGAAACGCCGGGCCTTTTTGTTTGGTTACGCACATTAACGATACTCAAAATGTCCGGCCGATGCCGGCAAAACACCCATGGTTAGTCATAAATTAAGCTTCATTTGAAAGGAGATAGAAGGCACAGCACGTGACATCGCGGGGGCGGAAGGTATGGGGCGAAGTATAGCGTTAATCCGCGGACCCGCCTTGCCGATCGTCTTCGCCGGCATGATCGGCTATCTGATCGGCGGCTGGCATCCGACAGCGCTGCAAAGCCAGGACCTCTCGGCGGCCCAGTCCGTCGCACTGCGATTTCCACAACAATGGGAATCGGCCGCACCCGCTGCCGAAGACGCCAACGTCGCGCCGCCCGCCGGCGTGTTGGATGCATCGACGACGGCGCCAGCAATCCCGGCGAATGACGCTCAGTTGGCGCTCTTGAACCCCGAGCCGATGGTGCCCTCGGCGGTTCATCCGTCAGCCCCGCAACCCATCGCGCAAGCCCCCGCCCCCGAAGCGCGCGTGCAACTGGCCTCCGCCGAGACCAGTGCAATGCCGCCGGTCGCCAGCGTGACGGAGCCAATGCGTTCGCCCGCTGTGTCGGCCCCCAGGATGCCGGCGGTCGCGCCGGCGATCCCGGTCGCGCCGCCGCGAATAACCCGCGTCTCTGCCGCTCCCCGTCGCGCCGTCATGAACCGGCCGGGTTTTATGCTGGACGACGCCCAGATCGCGAGCATCAAACAACGGCTGCATCTGACGCCGGATCAGGAGCAAATGTGGCCGGCTGTTGAAGCGGCGCTGCGCAACATCGCTTATACGCATGCGCAACAGGCGCGCCTGCGCGGCGTCTCGGGCGATACCACGCCGGCGGCCGACATCGATCCGCAGAGCGTTGACGGCCTCAAATCGGCGGCCGTTCCGCTGATCATGAGTTTCGACGAGGAGCAGAAGCAACAGGTCCGCGACCTCGCCCATGTCATGGGCCTCGATCAGCTCGCGTCGGAATTCTGAGGCGTCATCCTGCGGCCCGGCCTGCCGGGCCCGGATTTTCACGATCTGCCGTAGCGGGATTTGGGCGCAGGCACCTTGGCCGGACGCCAGAACAGCTCGTTGGCGCATTTGACACCGATCAACGCCAAAAACGCGAAGCAGGACAGGTCGCCGAACTCACCCCGGCTGGAAATGTCGAAGCTATACAGCGGATCGTAGAGGAAATAGTCGGCACATAGCGTCGCCGTGAGAACGCCGAGCAATGCGGGATAGCTACCGTAGAAAATCGTTACCAGCGCGATAGGCAGCAGATAAAAGAAAACCGGGTGATCCGGTCCGAACATGGCCAATTTGAAGTACCACAACACCGCGGTGACCGCTGACACGACGGCTAGCGCTACGGTGACGGGCAGCGCCGCTTTCACGAGCTGCATGATGTCCCCCCAAACGAAATTCCCCCACGGCCTTTTCGGCTCTTTCGCACATCATAGCCGAGGCTATAGGGGGAGAAAATAGGCGAAGAACGGTGAAGTAAACGGGGCAATGAGGTCAGTCGACAACGATCTTGACCTCGCTGCCCGGCTTGAGCCGGTCGCCGGGCTCCAGGCCATTGAGCACGCGGAAGCGGTCTGCTGCGCGGTCGCCAATGGCCATCCGGGCCGCCAGCTTCTCGACAGTGTCGCCGGGCGCCACTTTCACGATCTTTATCCGAAGCGGCTTGGCTTGCTCGATCTCAGCCAGGCTCATGCGGCGGAAGGTATTGACGGCTTCGCGAAAGGCGCGATCGGTGTCGGGCGTGCGATGTTTGACGGCAAAGGTGAAGCGGTAAACGTCGCTGCCGAACCGAATGGCATAAAGCCGGAATTCCCATTGATCGCCCTTGGCGACCGCAGTCGCGGCGGGGAAGCCGTTAATGGTGACGTCTTCCACGGTCGCCGGATCGACGTTCTCGATCCAGCCCGACGTGAGATATTGCGTGAGCGCTTGTTCGGCGGGCACGTGCACCACGTCGAGGCGAAGCGCCTCGCCGCCGCCGCGCTTGACGCCGAGAACCGCTTGCGCGGTGTTGTCGAGCGCGAACCCCTCGGGCGCAGTGAAAGTGAAGCCCAGCTTGGGATGGAGAAAACGCCGTCCGCGCACAAAGCCTTCGCTAGGGTCCTCGCCATAGACGAGGCCGTCGATGTCGCCAAAATAGGTGTCTCGCGCCTGCTCGCGCTCGGTCGGGCTGACGCTGGCGGGCGGCTTGTACTGGCGCGCATTGGCGATCGCCTGAGTGACGCGTTCCGGGGTCGACGGATGCGACGACAGAAAATCCGGGGCCCCGGGGTTGATGGCATTGCTTTGCTCCGGCTTGAGCTCGGAGTTGCGTTCCATGGCTGTAAGAAACCGCGCCGCGCCGTACGGATCGTAGCCGGCGCGCGCGGCGGTGCGGATGCCGATCGCGTCCGCTTCGAACTCCTGCTGCTGCGAAAAATTGGCGAGCTCGAGTTTGGAACGGGCGAGCGCCATGGCGCCGGCCTCAGGATCGCTGACCACGTCGTTGACGACGCGGCTGACCAGATCGACTTGCTGCTCTTCCTTTTCACGCAGCTCGGCGTGCCGGGCTATGACATGGCCCATCTCGTGAGCGATGACCGAAGCCAACTCGGAATCGTCGTCGGCGAGCGCGATGAGTCCACGCGTCACATAAAGCTGGCCGGTCGGCAGCGCAAAGGCGTTGATCGACTGCGAATTGAGGATGGTGACTTTGTAATGCAGATCAGGCTTGTCCGAGGCCGCCACCAGCCGCTCGACCATCTGCTCGATCACAGGCTGCAGCCGCGGGTCGTTATAGACGCCGCCATAAGTCGCCAGGATGCGCTGATGTTCGCGCAGCACGGCCGGCGACATGGTGGCGTCGGCGAGCTTCGCCGGCGCCGGATTCCCCGCCAGCGACACGGTGTCGGGCGGCGTCGAGGTGCACGCGGCAAGCAGCATTGCCGCGAAGGCGACGCCCGCCTGGCGCAGCCGATAGCTCGCGATGCCTGATCGTCCCGGTCTCACCATGACACCCGTCAATCGCGCGGATCAGTCGCGATCCGCGCTCTCGATCTGCTCCGGACGCGTCGCCTCGATTGCGGGGCTGCCGCGCCTGCCGCGCGCTTCAATAAACCCGCGGACGATCACGCGGCGCCCTGTCAGCCCCTGCAGATCGAGCCCCGCCGCGGCGAAACTGCGCTCGTTTCGTTTCCGGACCGTAACCGCGAAATCCTCGGACCAATGCCGTCCGAAATTTACGTAGATCGTGGCTCCGCTTTGACGCACGGACACCACTTGACCCTCCACCAGCGCAAATCGGCCTTTATGCGCCAGCACATCCGCAGGGGTTTCGGTGTCAACGAGGTCATAATACGGATCGGCCCACAGGCCAAGCCTGGCCTTACGCGCGACACTTTCCCGAGCCAACAGCGCCGCGGCGCAGTCGTGGCTGCCGACTTGGTCGCCGACCCGGGCGTAGCCCGCCGCGATCATGTCGCCCTGCACAAACAGCTCGTCGCCGTCCCGTTGGGTGTAGGCATAGGCGACCATCCGCCCATAGCGGTCGGACGCGATTTGCGCACGTCGCAGCACGTCGGTGTCGCCGCCGGCGAGCGCATCGAGCGCGTTCTTCGCCGCATTGCCGCCAGGCGGCGCCGCCCGGTCGCTTTCTTGCGCCATAGGCACCGGCGGTACTTCGATCGCGGCAAGCCGCACTTCGCGCCCATCGGCGAGCGTGAATGTGCGCCCGTCACCGATGTGGCTCACCGTGGCCCGGGCGATCTCATCGTCACCGCAAGGTGGAGTTTGCTCTTGAGCCATGGCGCCCACGCCACCGCTTATGACGAACGCGCAAGCGATCGCAACGCTGAGAGTGCCCTGGCGCCAGCCCAACATGGGCGTCGAGGCAAAGGCCGCAATGTGGCGGCACTGCGACGCATCATCTGGACGTGGCCCGAGGCACGTATGCTATAGGAAGTCTCGGCAAACGGGCATGTGCGCCGCAGTGAGATTCCTCTACAGGTCCCGTAGCTCAGCCGGATAGAGCAGCGGTTTCCTAAACCGAAGGTCGGAAGTTCGAGTCTTCCCGGGACCGCCACCTAATTGAATCAAGTACTTAGGTTTCTCATTGGCAGCAATGGCAACAGTCATTGGCAACAGTGGTACGCCCCGAAACTTGGAGAATATAACCGCTGTCGCATTGAACGCACGACTAGGGCGCCGACGGTTGCATTGAACCACCTTCCACACGATCTTGATTTTCGCGCCGTCAAGATGTGGCTTCCGCTCGGTGTCCTTAGAAGGCGCGACGATCTTCTCGCATGGCGAGTTAACGCCACGCGCGGCGAGGCCCAATTGAAAAACGCCCTCACTACGTCGTGCGCTGCGCAGCGTCGCTGCGAACAACGGCAGCTACCTCTTCTTCATTCGCTCTGGTGGCAAGCCGATCGAGTTCGACAAGGGCAAGAGCGGCATTGTCGTGCCGGCGAAGGAGAAGCTGCCGAGTGTCCCCGATACGCTCATCACAGCAGTGCGCGGTGGTGAACTCGATGAACAGTTGGCTCAGGCTAGCCGCGCAAAGGCAATGCCGAAGCGTAAAGCGGCGTAGTTAGTCACCCTCATGCCTCGGTGGGGCAACGGAAGTACTTCCGCTGCCCTACATTGAACAACCTCGTGCCGGACGCAAAATAACGATATCGCAGGCCTTGTATACTCCGTAGACCGCTCTTGACGCCAGAGTCACTCCTGCAGGATTCTCGGTAAAATGATTCGTTCGAGTAGGAGCGCGCTTGTCATCGCAGAAAAAACGAGCGTCGTCACCGCAGCTAAAGCTGCCTCTTCCAGAATGGGAAGGCCCAAGTAGATTATACGCCCCGAGCAATATCACTCATCGACACTCGCCGCTGATCAAAAGTCCCCGTCGCAAATCGCTCGTTAAAAAATTGGAAATCGCCTCTCGGCTTACACCACCGAAGCCAACACAGGTAACCCTGCAATACGACCAGGTGCTGTTCATTCTTGAGCCGACCGGCATTGCTCGTTCGCTGGCGCGCAAGCGGGTCACGGTGATTGATTACCCGGATGGGAGACTGGCGATCCGGTACAACGGGGTCGACCTTCCCTACCGCACCTTCGACAAGCGTCCGCAGATCAACCAGGCCGCGATTGTCGAGAACAAACGGCTAGGTCCGATTCTGGCCTACATCGCCGAGCAGCAGAAGCAACTCGACATGTCCCGCTCGTCAAAAGCACCGCGCCGGCGTGGCCAGAAGAACCACATGTTCAAGGTCGGATAGATGGGCACCCGGGCGGCGCGTTGCGCAATGCGAAGGCTTCACGCGCCGCCCTCCCGAGAAGCAGAATTCAAACCTAACCCATAGAAAGGCGGCTAAACCTACTCCCCAACCGAGTGACATTTCTAACGGGCGCAAATCGTGACTTCCCTAAATGGCGGCGACAGTAGCCGGCGGTTCTGAGGTCGTATGCTGATAGGTTGGTTTGCTGAGTGCTGGTCGCTCATTGCTCGATCTGCATTGACGCCGTCGTCATTCGACATGGAAAGCGGTGTCGTCAGTATTCACACTCTCAAACAGCGGAGGCGCGACATTGTCCGGCAGGTGCCGTTGCCGCCGAGCGTTCTCAGCATGCTTGAGGCCGCATTTGGTGTGACACCGGCTCAGCGTGATCCCGCTCTCGCAAGCGGCAGGCTTTGGCGTTTTAGCCGAACGACGGCTTGGCGTTACGTGAAGTCTGTAATGGCGGCAGCGGATATTATGGGGACGCCTGCCATGCCGAAGGGCCTACTTCATGGTTTCGGCGTTCATGCATTTCAACGAGGGATTCCAGTGCACCTCGTGCAACGATGGTTCAGGCACACATCGTTTCGCACGGCAGCAATCTACAGCGATGTTGTCGGACCCGAGGAGCGGGCTTTTGTAGCCAGAATGTGGGATTTGAGTTCCTAGCGGAAGTCACTGATTAAACGCCGTATTCCGTCATTTTAATGGATTTTCACCCGCCGAAATGCTATATTTTGAGGAGGAGAATCCATGGCCGAAATGTTTCAAAGCGTGACCGCCTTGCACATCCGGGAGCTGGCCCGGAAGTATCACGTTCATTATGTCCGGACGGAAAACGATGCGCTCGCCCACCACATTACGCGGCTGGCCGGTGATGACGTGGAAATGGATGAGATTGAGCAGCTTTTGATCGCACTGCAACGCGCTGGCCACCTTAGCCGCACCGAATTGGTGCGTTTGCAAGCAAGCTATCTTCGCGAAGCCAAGCCGTGAGTTTCGATCCGTTCGGCGATTTCGAAACGCGGGGATACTTACGCAACCTCGCGAACGAGAAAGATCCCGAAATCATCCGGCGGCTTGAGCACAGCTCGTTTACGACCGGCATCGACGCGGCCATCGCCGATCTCGCGAAGGCCAGGCCCATCACTTACGAGGACGTTCTGGCAACACATAAAACGTTATTCGACGCCGTTTATCCGTGGGCGGGCCAGGACCGGTTGCAGACAGCTCCCGATCTTGCGGTAAGCAAGGGTTCAGTTCTTTTCGCCCGTCCGGAGGATATACGTCGCGCGGTGGAGCACGCCCTTATCCGCGGGCAAGACAAAAAGGTCATGACGGCGAAGCCCGGCGAGATCATGGGCTATTTTGCTTACGGGCATCCGTTCCTTGATGGCAACGGGCGCACCATCATGCTCGTGCATGGCGTGCTCGCGCAGCGCGCCGGATTCAGCATTGATTGGGCGGCCACCCAAAAAAACGAATACCTGTCGGCGCTGACCAAAGAGCTGGACAATCCCGGACAAGGCCATCTGGACAGTTACCTCAAGCCCTTTATCCGCGAAGCTTTACCCGACGCACGCCTTGCCGAGAAAATCGCGCAGGCGCCAGGCCTTGATGGAAACGACGCGCAGAATGCAGTACTCGGCAAAACGAGCGAACCCGCACTGAAAGCGCGCTACGAACAGCAAGAGCTTAAGCGGAAGGGTAATTAGAGCGCCCTAATCCCATACTGAGTTTACAATCCTTAAAGCGTGCAGTTATCACGAATTGAATTGATGATCGGCTCATTGCTGCGCTAATCTCTTTTATGGCTTTAATCGACGCTAACCGAAAATTTGTTGACGATTTTTTCGCCGCCACCGCTCCCTATGAAGCGGCCTATCAGCATATTGGTTTCAGCTACCTTGCGGTTAAATTCGGTGTCTTGTTCGCAATTGTGCGGGGGCGCTTCTTTCCGAATACAGCGCCACCACCCGCACAACAGCAACATTTTCAGTCGGAGCACGTTCGCGCCGGAAACTCTTGGCGTCAATTAAAGAGTTCACTAAGTCTTAAGCGGCCGGGGCTGGAAGGGCACTACTCTGACATCCAAAAACCCCGGCTGCATCCCGCAGAGGCTTTCGACATCGGCTAAATTGAGCTTGAGTGCCCCCTCAAGCTGATCCCGTGTCTGGACGCGATGTTCCAAGATCATCGTCATAGAATTGGCCATGAGACTCGGGCTTCGTACTGGAAAAGCATCATCAAGCGGCTCGACCTTGCGAATTTTGAGCGTGTTCATTTGCCGAAGGAGGTAGGCGTATTGGTGTGAACTAAGCAATCCAAGGTCCTTGCACCGATAGGCCATAGCGGCAATGGCCACTCCCCAGCGTTTTTTTAGCTGCTTGAAGTAGCCGATTGAATTTCCAAGAACTTCTTCACTAAATGTCTCGCGTGGCAGTAGAAATGCACCGGCAAATCTGTTTGCCTGCTTTTCAATGCGATCCAAGTTTTTTGTTGTTACTTCCACGCCAGCATGGAGCAGAATATGGGCAAGTTCGTGGGCCAAGTTGTACAGCAATCGTGGGCCGCTTATGACCTCAGATGAGAACATCAAATATGGGCGCCCTGACTGCCAGCATGAGACAGCGTCCATGTCAGGACAATTCACGGCCTCTCTGACTAGAACAATCCCATTCTTTTCGAGCGTCAAAGACAGGTCGCGAACGGGTCCGCGGCCAAGCCCCCAGAAATCCCGCAATGCCTCTGCAGCTACCTCGATCTGCTCTATGCCGTCAGAGCTGGCATCAAACTCTACATTAGGAAGATTGACTTTCGGCACTTGAACAAAGCGGGCCAAATAAGCTGTTATGTCGTGCGCCCACTCCAAGCGACGAGAAATGCGCCGACGATGATGTAACTCCATTCTTTTTAGACCACGCCAGAATGGCGTTCCGTGCCGAGCGCGCTCGCGTTGCGTAGTAAAAAAAGAGGGTGGCAAAGCTGTAAGGGCAATGATTTTGGCTAGCACCTCGCCGCTCGGCGAAATTTGTCCTGTTTCGTACTGTGCGACAGCCTGTCTCGTTACAGTGAGATGGTCAGCAAATGCCTCTACAGTAAGTCCACGGGCTTCACGCGCCTCTTTAAGACGTTCAGGAATCGGCTTCATTAGGGCGTGTTTGTCGCGCCCGTCATGCGACACATCCATATCGGCTTCCCTATTTACTTTTGTCGTCTTTTTCTTTGTCTTTTTCGTTCTGCTTAGAGAGAGCTTGCTCAATGTGTTCCTGGAAGCGAAGGCCGAGAGCGTCGTTTGAGGATTCGGCCGAACCTTGTTCCGGTTGAAGAGGTTGCGATTCCTCGAGTTGAGCCGGCGCAACGATTGCAGTGTGGCGCAGAATGTCTCTGTAGGCCAACCAATCACCATCATCGGCGGGCGGCATGGCCCAGCAAAGATGTTCCAAAATTCCTTCGCGACCAATTCCAAACGTGAGCCAAGCGTAAAATTCTCGGATGCTTATAATCACGTCGCCACGATCAATGGCCGGCGGTGCAAACAAATCCTCTTGATTGCGGAGCCGCGCATCTTGCCGACTAAGCGTATCCTCCGGAAACGCATGCGGCGCAGACGTTCTGCAAGCGTGTGCCAAGAAATTGCCGTGCCTGATCTCAAGCCAGTGCCACGGCCCTAGTGGCATCGGTACAATTTCCGCAGTGAACGGCAGATCACCTCGCTCACAGAGATCACGGATACGAAACATGATGCCGACACGACGGATATGCCCTCGCAAATCACCGCCGCCGGCATTACGGAGAACGCGGCTGTTGTCGATTAAATCGTCTGCCAGGGCGATTCCTTCGCTAACGGCCCTGATCACGTTGGCGTCCGTGTATTCGGGAAACGCTACCTCCAGTAGGCGTTGCAGGCGGTCATCCATCGGACGGCTCCTTTCCCTGCCGAGAACGGAAGCTGCGTACTGAATTTAGTATTCTGTGTAAAGTGACTTACCGATTTTTCCACCGGCTTTTTGCGGCCTTTCGGGCGATTTCGGCCCGTTTGCGCTTTCCGAGTGCCGCTGCCCGCGCCTTCCCGCCCATACGGCCAAGGGCGACCGCAGCGGCGTTCTTGCCCTCTGATTCGGCGCTGGGGCCGTAGTCCTCCGGTTCCTCGCCGGTCGCTATGCGCATGACTTTGACGGCGTTGCCGATCACATCGGCAGGGCGTTTTTCGCCTTTTGGTCCACGAGGCATTCTGTTACAACCATATGTCTGCTTGGCGGTAAGCATATCCCATTTAAATGCCGCGGGGAAGTAACATGAATTCTGTCGTACCCCTTCAGAAGCAACAGCAACCGACTGCCGGGGATATGTTCGATGCAAAAACGCAGATCAAATCCTCTCATACCAGTGAATTGGTAATTGCGCTCTGCGGACCAATCGGGTCGCCCCTTCACAAGGTTGCAGATGCCTTCAAAGAAACCCTTGAGGGCAAATTCGGCTACGAGCGGTGTCTCATCTTGCGTCTAAGTCGGCTTATCGAAACTCACGAAGGAAAAGCCATACAGAGTCCCGCTTTTGCCCACACAAAACAATTAATTGAGGAGGGTGACCGGCTGCGGGAAAAGCACGGGGCTGCTATATTGGCGGAATTGGCAGTCAGCGAAATTGTTCTGGAGCGACAAAAGTTCAAAGCAGCGTCTGGAGCAAGTACGTTCGAGCCACGCAGAATTTGTCACATCATTGATTCCATAAAAAATCAGCACGAGTTAGACTTATTGCGTCTTGTCTATCGAGACATGCTTTATTTTGTTGGTGTGTACGCACCATTGCCAGCGCGCGTGAAATCGCTTGACCACATGGGCATGTCGTCTGGCGAGATTCATGGCCTGATCGATCAAGATTCAGGGGAGGAAATTGCACATGGACAAACGGTCCGAGACACATTCCCTAATGCAGATTGCTTTCTTCGGATCGATATCGACACGGACAGCCAAATCGCAGCTCGTGTAGAACGCTTTCTTCATTTGATCTTGGGAACTCAGGTAATTACGCCTACTCCAGCGGAGACTGCAATGTACTTCGCGGCATCCGCCGCCGGAAATTCTGCGTGTCTTTCACGACAAGTGGGAGCGGCCATTACCGATGCATCGGGCGAAGTGATAGCAGTCGGCTGGAATGACGTTCCAAAAGCTGGCGGCAATCTCTATATGGCCGACCCGAAAAACGATCCTCAGTCAAACCACGATCAACGATGCTGGAATCTCCAGGGTGGAACCTGTTTCAATGACGAAGAAAAAAGGCTGATCGCTGAATTGATTGTGGATGAGCTTGTCAAGGCCAATGCTATATCGGACGAAACTAAATCATTGGCATTCAGTACAATTGCGAATAACAGTAAGCTCAAGAATTTAATTGAATTTTCTAGGTCAGTTCATGCGGAGATGCACGCAATCATCAATGCGGGAAAGCTTGCCATCAATAATATTCAAGATGGAAAGATGTTTATTACTACATATCCTTGCCACAATTGTGCTCGCCATATCGTGGCTGCTGGCATCAAGGAGGTTTATTACATAGAGCCATATCGCAAAAGCTTGGCGACAAAACTACACAGCGACGCCATCACGGAGAATGAATTGGATGTTGCGAAGGTCCGAATCCTGCCATACGATGGCGTTGCTCCTTTACGATATCTAAAATTGTTCCGTGTACCTCCTGACAGTCGAAAGTCGGCTGGCAAACTAGTCAAAATCGATCCCCTGAAGGCTGAACCGAGGTTTGACAAGACCTTGGAGGCCCTTCCGACTCTAGAGGCTATGGTCGTGAAAGGTTTGCGGGACAAAAACCTCCTTCCGGCGGAGGTCTCCTGATGGCCAAAAATCAACACGAACTTCAACTCGCTTTCGATTTTCAGCGGCCAGATACGATGGCGAAGGAAAACCCAAATGGTACCACGCCTCCGCAAGGAGGGGTTTCGGCGATCGTCGGATGCCGTCGCGCGCCTGCGGCAATCTATTGCTTGGAAGACCGCCGGGCAGTGAAAATAGCCCAAGAAGCTGCGGTACATTTTTCATCGATTCTGAGTCTCGTGGCGCATATCAAATAGCTGTCGGCAGTCCGTCACAATCAAACTGAGATACTGCCGCCCTTTCCCACGATTCTAGCTGTGGATAATGGACATTGCGCGTGCGCTCGGTCACGCGAACAAATCCACAGTTATGGGTTCTCGATCACCGTCCATTCCGCGACGAAAGCAGACTAACGAGATTGCTATTCTAATCATTGGACTAACACGGTGGGCGACAACCGATTTGGCAGACGGCGGCGTTCAGGTTGCCTTATTTAGCCATGCCGGACAAGAGAGGTTGTCGCCTCCTCTCGGTAGTGTCCAGAATCTTTCGCACATTTGATCAGGCGACGGCTTCGGTTTGCATGACCTGCGGCTGATAGAGAGGCCGCATATTCATGTAGCACTTGGCGGACCATGCTGTGCCGGCGATGTAGCGCAGGCGCGCGGCCGCCAGGTTGAGGCATGATTGGCCATCAGGGAATGCTCCGACAACACGGGTCCGCCGCCGAATCTCTTTCATGATCCGCTCGAGCGGGTTGTTGGTACGGATCTTCAGCCAGTGGATGTCCGGGAAGGCGTAGTAGGTCAGGGTCTCGCACACGCACCGCTCGACGAGATCGGCCGCCGTGTTCATCCTGGCGGCACGCAGATCGTCGACGACCGTTCGTGCCTTGCGGTCGGCGGCTTCCCGGCTCTCCTGGGCATGGATGGCCTTGAGCATATGGCTCACCTCGCGGACCCTGGTCGCCGGCACGTGGCTGAAGACATTCCGGTAGAAATGCACCATGCAGCGCTGCCATCGCGCCTCGGGCAGGTATTCCGCGGCGCTCTCCATCAGGCCGCGGCAGGCATCGGAAATGATCAGCCGTACGCCCTTAAGGCCACGGTCGACGAGGTGGTGCAGAAACGCCGACCAGCCGGATTTGTCTTCCTTGGCGCCCTCGCAGATGCCCAGAATCTCCCGAAAACCCTCAGAATTGACGGCGCTGGCCACCAGCAGTGAGACATTGCGGACTTCGCCGGCCCAGGTGCGCTTCATCACGATGCCATCGAGATAGAGATACGGATGCTCGCCTTCGATGCGCCGGTTCCGCCAAGTCTCGATCTTGGCGTAGATCTTCTTGTTGAGGTTGGACACCGTGCTCGGGCTCACCCGTGTCCCCCAGAGCGCTTCGGTGATGTCCTCCACTCGCCGCACCGAAATGCCCGCCAGATACATCTCGATCAACGCCTCCTCGACCGAGCTCTCCCGCCGCCGGTAGCGTTCGATGATCGCGGTCTCAAAGGTCTGGCGCCGCAACTTCGGGATCTTGAGATTGACGTCCCCAGCACTGGTCTGCAGCGTCCGCTCGTAGCTGCCAGCCCTGGTATCCTGCCGAGCTTCGCTGCGCTCGTAACGTCCAGCTCCGCAAAGCTGGTCCGCCTCAGCATCCAGCATGGCGTTCAGCGTCTCTTCAACAGTCCCACGAACCATCTCGCCAAGATGGTCTCGAATCCGGGCTTCATCGATCTGGATCACCTGCCCCATCGGCTTCTCGTCGCTCATCGGCTGCTCCTTCATTCTAGAAGAAGCCGTCAATCCCGAAAGTGCGAAAGATTCTGTACGTTATCGGAGAGCTCGGTCGAGGAGGCGTTGATCGAGATGTATCTGGCGGGCATTTCGGTGCGGCGAGTGGAGGACATCACCGAAGCGCTCTGGGGGACACGGGTGAGCCCGAGCACGGTGTCCAACCTCAACAAGAAGATCTACGCCAAGATCGAGACTTGGCGGAACCGGCGCATCGAAGGCGAGCATCCGTATCTCTATCTCGATGGCATCGTGATGAAGCGCACCTGGGCCGGCGAAGTCCGCAATGTCTCACTGCTGGTGGCCAGCGCCGTCAATTCTGAGGGTTTTCGGGAGATTCTGGGCATCTGCGAGGGCGCCAAGGAAGACAAATCCGGCTGGTCGGCGTTTCTGCACCACCTCGTCGACCGTGGCCTTAAGGGCGTACGGCTGATCATTTCCGATGCCTGCCGCGGCCTGATGGAGAGCGCCGCGGAATACCTGCCCGAGGCGCGATGGCAGCGCTGCATGGTGCATTTCTACCGGAATGTCTTCAGCCACGTGCCGGCGACCAGGGTCCGCGAGGTGAGCCATATGCTCAAGGCCATCCATGCCCAGGAGAGCCGGGAAGCCGCCGACCGCAAGGCACGAACGGTCGTCGACGATCTGCGTGCCGCCAGGATGAACACGGCGGCCGATCTCGTCGAGCGGTGCGTGTGCGAGACCCTGACCTACTACGCCTTCCCGGACATCCACTGGCTGAAGATCCGTACCAACAACCCGCTCGAGCGGATCATGAAAGAGATTCGGCGGCGGACCCGTGTTGTCGGAGCATTCCCTGATGGCCAATCATGCCTCAACCTGGCGGCCGCGCGCCTGCGCTACATCGCCGGCACAGCATGGTCCGCCAAGTGCTACATGAATATGCGGCCTCTCTATCAGCCGCAGGTCATGCAAACCGAAGCCGTCGCCTGATCAAATGTGCGAAAGATTCTGGACACTACCCATGGCGTTCAACGTCTCCTCGACAATCCCACGAACCATCTCGCCTCGAATCTGAGTTTCATCGGTCTGGATGACCTAGCCCATCTTTTCTCGTCATTCATCGGGTTGCTCCTTCCTTTTCGAGAAGAAGCCAATCCTGAAAGTGCGAAAGATTCTGTACCTTATCGGCAAAAGTGTTCGGCCGCGCGGCACCGCGATCTTAACCGACCCGAAGGTGCCGGTCGACCAGGGCACCGAGTTTGTCTCGCGCGACTTGGATCTGTGGGCTTACCAGCGCGGCGTCACGCTCGACTTCTCAAGGCCAGGAAAACCCACCGACAATGCGTTCAAGCCTTCAACAGTCGCTTCCGAGCCGAATGTCTCAACGCGCATTGATTCCTGAGTCTTGCAGCCGCCCGAGAAAAGTTGGAGGATTGGCGCAAGTACTACAACGAGGAGCGCCCCCATGGGGCGATCGGCCACAGGACGCCGATTATGTTGCTCAATCACCTTGGCGCAGCCAGGCCGCCATCGTGAGCAAGCCGGAAAAGTCCACCATCCGCCGGTCCAAAGATCGGCCTCCATAAAGGCTCAGACTCCGTTTAACCTGGATTAATTAGCGGTGGCAACGTCACGCCTTAAACTAATCCCGCCTGCATCTGGAGCGCCCTGATGTATCCGATTGTCGAGCGTCGGCGTTTAGCATTGTAGAAACATTCGCTGTAGTCGCGGGCCTTACGGTTAGCTCTTCTTCTTTGAATTCGGCGCTAACCAATTTTGCGGTTCCAGTAGAAAACGGTTCTTTCCGGCGCACGCGCAACATTAGTGCACGACGGATAGGCCGATCGAAATAATGATCCGCGACTAATGTAACGGTAAAAACGAACCCTATAAGTCCGAGACCATAATTCCAACCGCCGGTGATCCCCGGATTGACTTTATAGAGGATGATCCAGCTGATCATGTATAGCGGAGCTTGAAGCACGTAGACGCCATAGGATGATATCCCTAGTAACGAAAACAGACTAGCAGTGAAGCCACTCACTGCACTGTTCGCTCCGAACCAGACCAAAACTGGGAAAACGATAAGTGTCGCGATTAGATCATAAGCAACTTGACAGCTGTCTGGAGGATGCACAGCTAGCACGGCGAAAAGAGCGGCGGCCACGCCTAGTGGCGGAATGTCAATGGAGAGCTTTTTGACGCTCCAGATCCGATAAGTTAGCACGCCACAAAAGAAGGAGTAGGTGACACGTACAAAGCCAGCTCCAATTGAGCCCCACTCCCAACCATTATCCATTATCCCTGTCGCAGAAGCGAACCCAAATCCCAGCTGCTCATTGAGGACCGCGGCAATTAGGACCAACGCAGCTACAAGCACGATCATCGCAAGCATGCGATTTCCGATTTTTGGTGATATCAGTCCAAATCCAGCGTTTGCAATTAGTTCGAAGAATAAGGACCAAGAAGGCGGATTAAGCGGAAAAAGTAAATCTCCGGCTGTGCCTGGCCTGGGAAGGAACAGGGTTGCAAAAATGAAGCTGATTGCCAAAGGAACCGTCAGCGCCATTCCGTGACGAAGAAAACCGAGCAATATAGGAACGGCAGTCAGGACGAGGGAGAGTGCATATAAGGGATAGAGCCGGACGATTCTTATCTTCATAAAGTCCAGAGCCGATAACTCATCTGCTAGTCTCTGCCCATATGCGTGGGCCAAAATGAAGCCGCTAAGCACGAAAAAAAAATCAACAGCCAGATAAGCCTCAAAGAACGGAATCTGAAAATACTTCGGCGCATGAAGCGTAACAATTGCCAACGCCGCGATTCCGCGAAGCCCATCAAGTGTCACAAACGATCTTTCGCCGGGTTTCAAATTGGAATCTCCACGGTGCCAGAGCTTTTGCGCGCTAGGCGAACTTTTCGTGAGTAACCCGTCCGCCCTAGGGTGTCATGCGAAAGCATCACATCTCCATCCGGGCACGTTCCAATTGCCATCTCGCTACGTCAGCCAATCGCTCCGCTGCTTGGCCCTTTGCTAGCCCGAGCAGATGGAGAGATTATCACTCCGGTCGTCACTGGATGGAAATCGAGGGCAACGTCACACGGCACCATCACATCTTGCTTCCTTAGCGGCTTTCGACCTTGGAATAAGAACTGAAGTTTTAAGTGTTCGCGGCATACTTCGAGCCAAACCTAACACAAAATTCAAGACCACGAGTGTGTCCCGCTGTTTCATAGTTGTAGTTCCGTCGTCAATGTCTGTCGTGTGTTGCAAATCCTACGCACAATCAACCAGCGATGGCAACCCGAGGAAAACGACCGTGGCTCAATTGCGAATCTCTTATCGCGGCGGCGCAACTGCCCCCGCCACCTTACGGATGACATCACCGACCGGCGCTCTTCGGTTCGCACCGCCCGCAAAAAGTCTTCCACTCCGCAGCGGTGCAACCGGCAAATGGTCCGGTACCTGGACCGACAGCGCACTCTGCGCGATAATCTTAATCAAGCCTAGCAGAATAGGGAGGTTACGACTGCGGTACTCTTGGTTGGGCAACTTCGTTGCCTTGCACCAAGAGGTGGTCCTGCCTTGCGGGACAGAATGGCGGCTTAGCTAAGGTAGATTCTGGGTTTGATTACGCCGCCAATTTCTCCTCGTTTAGACCGCGTTGGGAGTCTTGCCGCCGAAGGCCGAGTGCGATCGAGATGCAGAGTTGGCTATGTGAGTAGAAGCAGGTATTTTTCTTTCAAATCCGACTGTGCATTTTGAGTAGACCAGTGATCACGCTATCTGTTTGTCTCACAATTCACTCGCAATAAGTAGCACCACATCAATTCCGCCAATTTGCAAGGTCCATCTAGGGTAATTCTGCGTCCATGAGGTCAATAGTGCGCAAAAGATCGTCGGGTGAAAGATAAAATCCCACATTTCGTTGTTCGCCCACCACGATACCAAATCGCATGTTTAGTGCGCGCGTCCAATCCATATGCGAGGTATAAAACCTATAAGGCGGTTAAATCGCTAATAAGCCGCCCGCATCGCACAGCGTAAACAGTGCATGAGTAAGTTGGCTTCCCTCGAGGCCGATGATTATCCGGGCACCTAACGACTGCGTAATCAATTGCGACACGCTGATCAACTCTGTCTTAATGATCAAGGCGCCGCGGCGCATAAGAGTTTCGATAATTTCTTCTTCATTTATAAGAACTCGTTTCTCTCCACTCGAACCGCGCATCAGATAAACGATGCGGCCAGCGCCGTTCGGATCTCGGTTTCCCGCCACATCACCTCTGAGCGTGCGGAGCCGTCGCACCTGGTGGGAATTGTGGCTGATGTCATGGAAGAGAATGAGCCGCCTGACATGCGTCCGGTCCAGTTCCACGCAAGTTTGCCCGAACAAGTCAAGGTAACCATCCTGATCGTGCCACCGCGGCGTTGGCATGGTCATCGGCTTGCCAGATTGCTCAGCAAGCAAATGAGTTGCGCAATCAGCGCGAAGCCAATGCCCAAAGAAATGCGATCCGAGAAAGGAACTTCTGAGTGCTATCTCGTCGCATTCCACCCAGGGCCGTTCGGCCCGATTGCAGGAAATTTGGCGATTGAATGTTATTCGCCGTCCGCGACCGTACACGACACCACGGTTGATCAGAACGTTTTTAAGTACAAAACGCACGGTCGGCCCAACATTTAGCTGACTTCCCTGGAGTTCGCCTATTTGCTGGGCGACATCGCGCCCGAATGCGCATGCTCTTACACGTTCATATTGGCCTGGAAGAGCAAGGCAGGGGGGCCCAACAATGGCCTCGGCAGGATGCAATTCTTCAATTGAAATTGCTGACTTGAAGAGATCAACGTCGAGCCCGATGCATTGCGCGATGCCGCATCTTATGCGTTCGAAGGCGGCTCGATACTGCCACACAACCGTTTGCAAATGATTGCGATATTCTTGCATGGGCTCACGCTAATTTCTGAATCAGTTGAATCACAAATTAGTTGCGTTGGCAAACTCAACAGATTGCAAAGTTTCGGGCAAGTTTGTCATAGCGCGTGGCGATGCATCCCTTTGATACAGCAGAAGTAGTTTTTCGATTTTGTAGCGGTGAAGTAATTCCCTATTTGCGCGGCCAGAGAGCCCATCACGACACGGAGCTGTCAATTCGTAGGCTCGGTCGTTGCAAATCGGCACGTTGCCCGGCGCTCACGCGAAGCGTCTCCGCGCGACCCAATAGCGCGCCAGCGAACAACCAGTTCCATGGTCCCATGGCGGAATTAGGCAGCAGATTGAAGACATTGATGGCAACGATGAGGGCAAGCGCGGCGAAAAAAGTGCTCTGCTGCACGGAGTCTACGAATTTAAGTGCCAGAGCTGCCCGGAATACCGTGAGCGCGAGCAGCCCAAACTGGCCTAGGAAGCCAAAGAAGCCAAATGTTCCCATAACTACGATCCAAGCCCCGTCTGGAGGATTGATGAGATTTCCATAATTGTCGTAGATCAGGCTGCGACCAAATCTTCCCCACCCGAACCAGAAACGTTGGGTTGCGCGATCGAGCAGTGCACTCTCATCCGAGAAACGGGTCTCGAGAGAACCGGCTCGTTCAGCGCTCACCAATTTTGCGCTGTCGACCAAATACGTCGTCGGCACAAGATCCAAAGTCCTAAGAAGCGGATAACTCACCGCGATTACTACCAGCACCGTCGCAACCCGAAGCTGGGTCTGCGGCGTCGCCCAGCGTACCAGCGGGATAAGTAGCGCACCGTAA
Organism: uncultured Alphaproteobacteria bacterium; assembly: GCA_963731805.1. Taxonomy (GTDB): domain Bacteria; phylum Pseudomonadota; class Alphaproteobacteria; order Rhizobiales; family Xanthobacteraceae; genus BOG-931. The sequence goes on along the minus strand of CAVSWY010000005.1, from coordinate 35,488 downwards.
AAACCTGCTCCAAGCGTTTTGCATAAGGCCAGCATGACGCCCAGATAAGCCGTTACACCGGCCGGCGGGAGCCGCGCGATGCGGATGCGGTTCCGCCACAAGGCGGCTGCCGCTACGGCGGTCGTCATAGTAAAAAAAGCCAAGGCGAGGCCGCTGCCCAAAAAAACGGTTGGCCTGAAGCCGCCGCCCCGTATTGTCTGGGAGAATGCCCCGCCGCCGAAATAACCGTAAATCCAGGTGTGGAGTTGCGGGCTCATGCGGATCTCGAACAGCATAGGCAGGGAGTATATAAGGCCCGCGATGGCAAGAACCCGCAGGACTTCTATGTTTGAGGCTTCGTTGCGCAGGAACTGGCGGCCGAGGAAAAACGGAATAAGACTAACGAACCGAGCTATGATGGTAGACCCTCCTTCGTAAGCGCCAATGCCTGGCTCGACAACGCCACCATTGATGATTTGATCGCTGTTCAGCTGCGAGGTGATGAAAGGGCTGATGAGAAATATCAGGATGAAGATCTCTGCCAGGCCGGGTCCATTACCAAACCGAATGGGGCGCCGCAAAACGATGATACAACCTAGCAGCGCGGCGAAGCTGGATATCGAATCCTTGTCGAACGCTGGGATCATTTCAATTTTGAACTGCATCCCCACTGGTAGGAGCAGATAACCTCCCAAAATCGTCCAGATGGTCGCTCGGCCGATCGGCTGCGTGCTATAAAGCCATAGCGCTGCAAGCGGCCATGTAATTAGAGCCACCGGAGCAAGCCAGGTTGCGTTTATCGGTGTCATCGATCTGAACCTGTTTTCGGGCAGCGGTGGCGGATCCGGTTAACAGACCTTAAATCCCTTTGCCAAGAGCGTTGTGCGTAAAACCGCAAAAATAACGCCGCCATTGCCTGAGACCCGCCAACGCACGCGGTGTCCTTGGGATGCTTTTTACTGACCTGAGCGCCTACTTTGGGGCGCCGAGCCCTCGACGTTGCTTTGATACGACCCGTCTTTGGATCGCCGGCCGGTAGAGTTTCCCGGTTGGTGCAGTGAGGGGCCGAGATGAAAGCTTGCTATCGGATCTGTGCGATCAATTCGAGCCTGAAGATGGAATGTTGTTGGTTTACGATATTGACGGAATCGAAATCCTCGCCTTCACGGGCGAAGCCATCGACGTCCTCAATAATCAAGGACCAGACAGATCGCTTCAGTTGACGCAGGAGGGCTCCTCTCAGCCAGGCTAACCGCAGTCCTCAGCGATTGCTTACGCTATAACTTCCATCTCTGCTCCTGTGGCTGAGGCTCTTGTTGCGCAAAATCCCACTCGCGTTGCGAAGCCACCGCTCAGTTCAATCCCGCCTGAAATCCGAATTCTTCGCGGCGACTATTTCCGACCCCAATAGCGAAATGCACGTCCAAGTCGCACATCTCAAATCGCAGCAATGAATATCAACACATCCATAGTTGAGGCAATTACTGCAACTGGCAGTTGTCGCAACCTTTGGCCCAAGGGAAGCAGGCGCAAGCGCGACCAGCGTCTTATCCACCAAGCGCGAGGCAACAGACGCCATCCTCTCTCTTGAACCCGGTGCTGAACGTAGCGCGGTAGCCACTCCGGGTCTTGTTCTTGCCATTGCTTCATGAGTGTCATGGCACTGCGATCTGCGGCACATTCCATCGCGAAGCGCTCAAATAAGAGCATATTAATGATTGAACTAGAGACAAGCCACTTTTCGTGCTTGAAGAGTTCCCGAACCGACGCAACTGAAGCGAAGCAGTGTGCTGCAGCAGAATTAAGACAATGCGTTGTACATTTTCAGATCTGGTAAAGCCATGTGTAAGCAACAACGCGCGCAAAAACCCATCTTCAACTGGAAGATCGATGGGAAGCGTAATTAGCCGTAGTTCTGCACTAAGGGCGCAATAAAGCTGCCCACACAAGGGCACATTATCCAGATCGATCTTTGGTGTTGCGGCAACAAGCAAATTCTGAAAAAAAAGGCGTTTGGTGCTTAATTCGATTTCTTTTACGGGTCGATCCACGCATACAACGGCTTGAGGACTGCGTTCTAGAGTATTCAACATGGATGAAATCGTGCTACTGTTCAAAAACGTAATATCAGCGTCCATTAAAATTAGTATTGATGCCCGAGGCCAGCTTAGTTTATGGACAAATTGATTCCAGGCGTTGGCTTTTCCTGCAACAACTAATTCCTCCACTCTCGCCGAGCCGCGATTTGACCATACTGCGTGGTGATCTGCTAATGACCGCTTCGCTATTGCCGCGGTTTCGTCCGCGCACCCGTTTGCAACAATTATGATCTCCGTCGAGAACCTTTGAAATACATCCTGCGTGAACAATGACTGTAAAGTCTTTGCAATATTCAGCTCTTCATTGTGCGCTAGAACACCAATCGATAAAACCGGATCGTGCTCAATCATGATTCCGTCTTCCACATTACTGGAGCAGCGCTCACTTGCTCGAGCTATCTCAACCCTTTTCCAATCGGATGATGTTGTCAGCACCAATTTCCTAGTCTCGGATAAGCTCATTACGACCGAATTACTCCGTAGGCCGATTAGTTCGGAAATTTGGAACTAACCGTCTCTTGCCCCTGTAGCCACCAGTAATTTGCTTCGGCGCTCCAGCGGAGTTTGTCAATTCACAATATGTCGTCCGGAATACACCCAAGCCGGCCGGCTTGGAATGAATGCAAGTGGCAACCCGGCTCGTACATAAACTTTCGCGATAGACCAAGGTCTCGATGGTATCTGCAGAAACAATTATTAATCTCGGTAATGATAATCGAGGTTGACGCTGACAGAGTTGCTTGGTCGCCCCCGAGCGTCTAATCATACCCTTACGCTCTTGCGTATGAGCCCAGCATCAATGCTTTCGCAACACACTCCCTCCGACCCCGTATCGCTCAAGCGCAGGATATTAAATGCCGGCGCATGGACCCTTGCCGGATATGGCCTTAGCCAAGCGCTCCGGTTCGGCACCAATCTCTTGCTGACGCGGCTCTTGATCCCAAAGATGTTCGGGATAATGGCGATCGCGAACATCGTCTTGGTTGGTCTGGCGATGTTTTCAGACCTTGGGATAAGGTTGAATATTGTCCAGAGCAGGCGCGGTAACGATCCCGCCTTTCTGAATACGGCCTGGATTGTCCAGATTGCCCGCGCCTTATTGCTCTGGCCGATCGCGGTTGGTATCGCACTTTTCATCGCTTTCGCCAACCATTTGGGTATTGTACCCGTCAACAGCGCGTACGCGGATCCACAACTACCATCTGTTATTGCCGTTCTGTCGTTTGTCACGGTCATCACGGGATTCGCCTCTACGAAGCAATTCGAGGCAAGGCGTAAGCTCGCGTTCGGGCGTGTCACTTTGATTGGTCTCGCCGCTCAAATTGTCGCGATCCCAGTCATGCTAGGTTGGGTCTTTCTTGATCGGTCGATTTGGGCCATGGTTGCTGGCAGCATTTTTGGCGCGCTAACAACAACAATCTTAACCCATTGGTGGTTGCCCGGCACCGCCAATCGCTGGCAATGGGACACATCGGCGTTTTGGGAGATCTTTCATTTCGGTAAGTGGTTGTTTTTGTCATCTATTCTCGGCTTTCTCGCAATCAACAGTGACCGTTTGCTGCTCGGAGGCATTTTAGACGCTACGCTGCTCGGCGTTTATGCGATCGCGTATAATATCTTTAGCGCGGCGGAGCAGACGCTGACCCAAGGCATGGCCGGCGCAACGTTCCCCGCACTTAGCGAGATTGCGCGCGAGCGACCTGAAAAACTAAAAGCGAGCTATTATCGCATTCATCTATTCGTTGCTTCAGTCGCCTTTTTCTGTTCGGGCGTCCTGATGACGTCCGGGCAATCGCTGATCGGATTACTTTACGATCCACGCTATGCGAACGCCGGTTGGATGCTAGAAATCCTTGCTGCAAATCTACTTACTGTCCCATTCCAGATATCCATGCAGTGTTTTACGGCACTCGGAATGACTAATCTTTATTCGAGTATTTCCATGATCCGTCTTATAGCCGTTTTCGTGGCGATGCCTCTCGGATTTCATTTGTTTGGTATTTCGGGCGCGCTATGGGGGCTCGTATCAAGCTGGTTCTTGTGCTTGCCGGCGATCATCCTATATCGTGTTCGCCTTGCTTTGTTTGATTTTCGCAGGGAATTGCTTGTGCTTCCTGTGTTCGGCTTTGGAATTGTCATCGGAAAAATAATAGCAATTATGATCAGCGGCCACACGTAGGCCTTGCTGGACAACGATGCCGCACGCCAATCCTGAATGCCCGGCAATCCCGTACCGATTTGACACCAAAGACACGCCGGCCTTCTCTCCGAAATCCTCTATAAGACGCGGGCACGAATTGAATAAACGGTCGGCAAGCGCTTCAAGCGTATCGCGCTTCGATTCGTTCGTCGCGCTCGCTCTCGGCTTCATCTTGATAAAATCCGTCCAACCGACCTAACCCCAGCAAAGCTATAAAGGGTTAGCATATGATATATCCAATACTTTCCTACACGCCACTTCGTCGAAAACAGTTCGCCTTCTAAACTCTGCCATCCGCCCATGAAGCGCGATCAATTCTGCAAAGCGCTCTATAATGGAATAGTCGCGACCAACGTAGTCGTCCACGAGCATGAGGGAGTCCCTACCAACATTTAAAAGCGTCTCTAACGCGCACGCGACACGGAAACGCCCATCGATTAAAATCATATCAGGGGATGCTTTCTTTAGAGCGACAATACACCATGGGGCTTGCGGATATTTTCGCCATCGAGCAACTCGTCGCTTTGTTGCTCTACCAAAAACAGGGAAGCCCCATTCGCGCGTTATACCAATGTTTGGCGTTAACAATTGAACAGCACAGTTTGTTTTTGTCAAAGCTCTCTGCACAGCTTTCTTAAAAACGACATCACTTTCGACACTCACCAATTTGTCTACATATTTTGAAGCAACAAGCGTTGAGCCGCCGCTTCCATATTCGAGGTAAATTGATGCTTCGGAGACAACACGCTGGAAATATTCAAGACCTTTAGCGTCGAAGCTTGGCGTTGGGTCGACGTGATACCCTTTTAGGTGTTTGCGACCAATGAAAAGCGCAAAATCAAAGTACCGACCGACCCTATCGGCGACCCTATTCATCCAACACCCCTTCGACTATCTTCAAAACCACGCTCAATCCGCCACCGGTGAATGCATGTTTATTCTTAGGGGACCTTCTTGTCGAAACATTTCTCTACGTCAGCGTAGCATCTAGCATTCGGCGCGGGAACGTCTAGTTTTTGGTACGAGAAAAAGTTGAAAAGTCAAAAACTGTAACATCGCCATTGCTATGCAGATGATGGGTTCCAACGCCACCCTTTGCGAATGCGGCCGTAATCACGGATATCGTTTTCTCGGAATATTTTGAATTCGTAAGTTCTACGATCTCGTTTATCAACGTCCTTTTGCCATAAGTATCAAATCCTTGACCTTGCGATATTCGGAAAAAGACATTTCCTTCCTTGATCAAGCCCGCATTTCGTGCACGACCAGCGTCAACATATATGGGATTGAGAGCGTGCGGCGTCCAGCGCTTCCCAAAAGGCGAATCAGAAAAGAAGATCGACAGTTCTGTACAATGGTCTCCGTCTCCCACCGAGTCCGTATTGGTAAACATCCACCATCTGCCATCCCGCTCGAACAGCATCGTATCCGCGGCAGATATGTTTTGCAGCGCAATTGTCTCCAATTTCCACCTCAAGGGAAATTCGGCGCACTTGTAAATTCGAATATCGCAGCTTCCTGAGGTTTCAGGACACATGTAAAGTCCCTGTTGATATTCAAAAATGTAGGGAAAGGACAAATGAAATTCTTCTTCGAGGGCCGTCCCCAACCGAACAGCACCTTTCGCTGTGAGTTCATAAGCAACAATCGTCCCTTTGTATCGTTGAAAATCATAGTCCTCAACAAAGCAGATTTTTCTATTGTCTTTGCTGATAATAAACGGGTCAGCCAAAAAATGCGACGGAGGATTATTAATTTTTGCACTTCGGGAGAGATCAGCATTCCTCCAGCCGCCGATCGTATATCCGACTTGCCAACTGTAATCGATGCCGGCTCTGCGCCTAAATTCATTTCGCGTGCGATAGGCGAATAGTCTGACCAAATAATTGATCGCTTCAACTGCCGCTGGCAAGCGAACCCGTTTATTTGGATGCGATACGCTCCGTATAACATCAGGTAGTCTGTCGCGCGCTACGATCCTTTCAACGACCGACCTTAAATAATAGTTTGACCGATCGAAAAGTACCGCTTGGTTGAGCAAATAATAAGACCCCGTCTGAAAGCACCCCCTCATCATTACCTCACCGTCATCCGATTCCTCCCCGAGCCGCTCGATGGTAAATGTCGTTGTATCTTCTCGAAAATAAACCTCCCAAAAGCCCGCTGGCCCCCCGGGGATACTTTTGTTGTTCGCATAATCTACCCCAATGATCCCCAGCCTGGCCACCTTCAAAATGTCCCCTCGCAAATTGCGGCTTGCGTACGTTATCAACAGATCTAAATTCAGCTTCTTGAGCTTCGAGATATCATCCAACGCAAAATGAAGAATAGGCCCCATTTCGGAGGTGATCTGCGTGACGATGATTTGCTCTGGAACGAGCTTTGATAAATCATAGCTATCCAGATGATCTCGGTGTCGAACGTATTCGCCGAGCATGTGACGTTCGATTTTCATAATTGACTGAAACAGCGCAATGTCACTCGATTTTGTTCGGCTGCCGTCGGAAGGATTTAGGGGAGGCACCACTATGATATGGGTTATCGCCAAAGTGCCGTGCTGTGCCTGCGCCCATTTTACGAATTCATACGCATATTTGGACACTTTTGCGCTATCAACAAGCAGACCTATGCGAAGAGAAGAAGTATGCGACGATTGAGAAACGCGTCCATGCTCCATAGCGATCATTCCACGCGAAACTGTGTGAGGCGCCACTCGGTTGCGGAAATTGACGATATCGAGGTTCGCATGTCGGCGAGTACCTACAATGCTAACGCGCTTATTTAGCTCGCTTTGAGCGGCGTGGAACACAAACCGCCAAGCTGCTTGTGACGCGCGATAGCCTTCGCGTAAAAATCGAGCGTCCGCTGGGCGATTTTCCTGGGTTCAAACCAGTTGCGGCAATCTTGAGCCGCTTGCTCTCCCAGATTTATCGCGAGCTTGGGCTCGTCGAACAGCCTCGCGATTGCGCACGCGAGTCCGTCGACGTCTTCTGCGGGGGCGAGAAGTCCGTTTCGATTGTCCACGAGCATTTCAGGTATTCCGCCAACGTTAGTTGCTACTGTCGGACAGCCTGTGGCCATCGACTCCATAACAGTGTTCGCGAAGTTTTCGAAATCTTGAGCACACAACCGTTAAATATGCTTGTACTCTCAGCTTCTCTATTTCATTGTAGGGAAGAGGACCGCGGCATTCGATCCGATCGCGGATTGCTAAAGGAATTTCCCGATCGACAAATTCCGCGAAGTTCACCCGACGGCCGTCGTCTGAAGCCAATCCGATATCGGGCCCGACGAACCGAAGCCTAATCTTTGGCCTTTCCTGCGCGAGCTTGGCAAAGGCCCTAAGTAGAAGATCGGCCCCTTTGACCCGATCGAAGCGACCGACGAAAAGAATGACGTCTCGATCACAAGCGTCGAGCTTCCAGCACGTGGCGCCTGATCTGGAGGGGACTGGATTTGGAATCACCTCAGTCGGACACTTCAATTGGCCATAGAATGTCGTTGTTTGGCTAAGCACGTTGTTCGATGGAGCTGTCACCCCAGCAGCGTGACGAATGGCCCTTCCTTCTCTCTCAAGGCGATGTCGATTTTCGGGCTTACGATTCTCGAGCGGATCCGGTGCACCAACAAGAAACCATGGACCGTGAAGCCTGACGATGACCGGGATGGACACGCGCAGCATGACAGTGTACGCTAATCCATGCGTCTCTTCCATCTGAAAAATTTCGATACCTTTGTCCCGAATGAGATTCTGGACCGCGTCCGCAATTCCATTTGACGTCCCATCAAATAACGCATTTTCGAAGTTCCATTTGAAACGCAATTTCTGAACAATACTAGAATTTTTAAAGAGCTCCAAGACGGTAACATATGGATCATCGTCGGGAGCGTTCGAAAATGGGGTGACATAAAAGACCTCATGCCCCATCTCCCGCAGCTGTCGTCCGAGATTGCCCAGATATGTAACTATACCGTTTGGTACTGATCCGGGCGCCCAACCCGGAATATAGTATCCAATCCTCATTTAGTTCCTCAATTCAGAATTTGCGTTCACTTGAGTTGGATTATTCCATCGGTGCGCTGATTTTCATGGAACAACCCCGTTCGCTCATAACGATGCATGCACTGTGCCGTGCGCAGATAAGACACACGTCTAGAGACGCTGATTTCATTCTTAGACATCTTCTATTTTCGAACCTCGCCAGTGACTGTCATGGCTGGCTGCCTGAGCGTCGATTCTTCACCGAGACGCCTCGAGCCAGGACTGCAGCGAACCACCGATACCTTCATCGATCAAGCGTTGCCGATCGGAAGCTGGTGCCCAGCCCAATTCGTTGCGCGCGCGCGCGCAATCGAAAAAAGCCTTCTGGGTGCGAGATTCCCAGTCGCGATAGTTTGGAATCCGGATACGGTCAGGATGACCGACGGCAAGCTTCACGACCCATTTGGCATATCGGCAACGTAGAAATGCCAGATCGGCCGATAGTGCACGGTCAGCTTTATCCCCGCCAGTCGCTGCAATTCCTGCAAGTAGTCGCGCGCGGTCAGAAGCGGAGCATCGATGAGATTGTAGGACTGACCTTCAATCCCTTGCACCTGGATGCCACGCAAAAGCGCAGCAGCAACGTCCGTCACGAGTACGAACGGCAGTTTGTTATTTCCGTCACCCCAGACTTCACAGACGCTCTCCGAAAAACTTCCGACGCCCCAGTGGAAGGGATTTCCACCTTTACCGATCACGATCCCAGGCCGGAAAATCACCACTGGTAGCCCCTGCTTGCGATGCATCTCCGTCAGGATGGCTTCGGAGGCAGCCTTGGCGCGCGCATAGTAGTTGCGGCGGCCGATATTGCGGTCGAGCGGCGTTTGCTCTGTTATGGTTCCGGCTTTCGCGCCGGCGTAGTAGGAATCGATCGTGCCGGTATAGATAAGTCGCTAACCCCGGCAGCCAGGCATGCCTCGCCGACCATAGCGCGTCGGCTCAACGATATTTCGCACACTGGCGTCCCACGTCTTCGCCTCAGACGTCGCTAGATGGTAAACGACTTCGATCCCCTGCATCGCGGCATTAGATCGGCTTCGTTGCGCATATCGCCCCGAACGATTTCCAGTCGACCGTTGTCAAGTTCTTCGAGAACAGCGCCTGAGCCTCGCATCATTGCACGGACACCATAGCCAGCCGCCAGCATCTGTCGGATTAGTTCTCGACCGATGAACCCAGAGCCGCCAATTACTAGAACGGTTGGATTGACAGGTGACTTACTTCGCTGGGGACTCTTGGAAGCGATAATCGTCGCAATGTTGGCCGATTGAATTATTTTGTTGCACCAACCGATGACCTTAAGGCCAAAATCACCATTGATGCGGCTATCGAGTTCACCAGAACCAGTCCGGAGTAGAATGCTGCAATACTGTCGATGATTGAAACCTGATATGGATTGCCGCGTTGCCGAAGCTTGAGCCTTGAGAGGATATAGTCTGCGAGCGTCGTGCGCGCTTGTGATCGGAGTTGGCGCGCGAGTGACGCGCTTCGGCGGTAACGATCGAAATCGGGGCCGAGCGGCGTACGCCGATCGACGATGCAGGTATTGGCGTCTAAATCGGCGGTAGCCGTTCCTAGAAGACCACGAGCAGAAATTATTCGTTGCGCGAACCCCGGCCCCAAATTGATATTGATGTCCACGGCCGTGCGCCCCACCGCCAACTGGATGCGCCAACGCCGGAACACGTGGGCTCCATTGGGTATCGCGATCTTCCGATCGACCGCGACTGAAATGTCATCGGGGGAACCCACGAGATCGAGCAACACCGAAACTAGGTGTGGACCGATTTCAAGAAGGGCGTTCTCCGGTGCGCGCAACATCCAGGAATCGAACGGACCGAGTCGGATCTGTCCAATCTCGAAGAAATGATTGATGCTTACGTGGTCGAGCGGGCCGAGTGCTCTTGAACGGACGGCCCGCCGTAAGAGTCTGGTAAGCGCCGGAAAAGAGAAAATTATGATTGACGCCGAGGCACAGTCCCTTGCCACGCGCCATGGCCACAAGCTCATCCGCTTCGCCGACAGACGTGCACATTGGTTTTTCGAGAAAGACAGAGATGCCAAACTGAAGCGCCGATTTTGCCAACGAATGATGCAGATCCGGCGGAGTGAGCACGTGAAGCGCATCGATGCGTTGGTCCGCAAGCATCGATTCCAACAAATCGTATGCAGCAGCCGCGTTCCAATCAGCGGCAAACGAGCGCGCACTTCGCAAATTTGTGTCACAAACACTGACCAGCTCGACGCCCGGCACTGCCCGGATTGCACGCGCATGAAATTCCGCGATGTAGCCCGTTCCCACGATTGCCGAACGGATCGGCCGCGCGCCCAGCTCTTCATGCCAATTGGCCGATCCTGATTCGATCCAGACGCCATCATGCTTTTGTTATTCATGGTCCTAAACCAACTAGCCATTTGCGGCATTTTCGTTCAGCGGCCTCGGCTTCCGACGAAATAATGCCGCAAGCTTTGCCGCTTCGACATCGACATTGTGCCGCGCCAAGACGACGTTGCGTGCAGCCTCACCCATGCGCGCAAGCATCGCTGGCGGGCTGTCAAGGCAGGCCTGCATGGCGGCGGCAAGCGCCTCGACGTCGCCGGCCGGCACAAGCCAACCATGTTCGCCCGGGCGTACCAATTCGGGAATGCCGGCGATATATGTGCTGATAACCGGCCGCCGCAGTGCCATCGCTTCCATGAGCACCACCGGTAGGCCCTCGGCAAAGCTAGGCAAGCACCAGCGCCCGCGCGGCGAGAATCTTCTGCCTCACCTCCGCGCCGCTAATCCAGCCGGTGATTCGAACGCGATCTGCGAGCCCGTGCGACTGTAATAGCACCTCGATCTGACTGCGCAGCTCGCCGTCGCCCACAAGCACCAGTTCAAACTGGGTGCCCGCCCTGCCAGGCAGGCAGGCGCGCCTCAACCAGCAGAAGCTGTCCCTTCTGCGCGTGAAAGCGGCCGACGCACACGAGGCGGCGCGCTGCCGGCGGCGGGCCTGGGGCGCCTCGACGAAGGTACGGTCGAGCCCGCAATGCACCACCTGCACCTTTGCCCAGTCATTTTGCCCGATCAGGCGGTACAGCTGACTGCGCCCAAAGAACTGACCGCTACCACGAAACTACAACGGCGTACTTTATCGGCCAGCCCTAAAAATGGCGCTCGGTCGAATTCTTCCGGTCCGTGGACGGTGAAGCTCCAGGTGGGCCGCCCAACTCATGCACCAGCATCGCGACTTCGGCGGAATTGGTGCCAAAATGCGCATGAAGGTGCTGGACGCCGTCTGCGCGCAACCAGGGTTCGATGCGGCAGGCCTCGGCGAGGTAAGCGATGTGCACGGGTAAAGGGCGATCGGCGCGGCGGCTCATTCGCCAAGCGAGCCACAGCGCCCGCATGAAGGGCGCGGGCCGGGTCAACAGCATGCGCGTCAAGGCCAACAACAGTGACGCCGCGCCGGCGCGGAGCACATAGAGTGTGTGCTCGCGCTCGGCTTTGTCATCAGGGTCGGCCAACGCGCCTTCCCAACCACGCAGCGAAACGCGAATTACCTCAAATCCATGACGTTCGAGGGCCAAAATCTCACGACGGATGAAACTGTGGCTGCCGGCGGGATATTGGTTAACAAGATAAGCGATGCGCATAAGCGTCACTTGTACTCAATTAGCCGTCGCTGACGGCCCAGAAAACGGTCGCGAGCGAATTTTATCTGTCCCAGAGCCTCGGGAAATCGGCCGAGCACCTGGAACAACGCGAGCGTCGCGCGGTGGCTAAGCGGTCCAGGATTGCGCGCCATCTGGCGTAGAATCTGCAACGGATAGATCAGCCACGCCAGCGCGCCCCAAGGCCAAAACGCGATGGTGGCCGCCAAGCACGCCAAAGGTAACCATACGCCCCACAGCCACGCGCGGCGCGACTCCCAAACAAAATGGCGCTCCGGGGGCTTCCCATGCAAGTAGGCACCCAGCGCGAAACCATAACCGCCGCGCATACGTGCGCCGCCACCACTGGCCAAAGCGCACCATGGCGGCGTCGTGAAGGGTCATTTCTGAATTAAGCCGCCAGACGCGCCATCCGGCCGCACGCAGCCGTACGCACAGCTCGTCATCTTCGGCAGCAATGACATCGTCACGATAGCCGCCGACGGCTTCGAGGGCGGCCGCACGCATCATCACGTCGCCGCCAAACGCTCGCGTCTCGCCCGCCGGCCGATCCCACTCCAGATCACACATCCAGTTGTAAATTGATCGTTCCGGAAAATGCTCGCGTCGTCTCCCGCATATCGCGCCGACATCTGCATGCCTATCGAGGTGGGAGATCGCTTGTTTGGGCCAACTCAGATTCAGCTCACAGTCTCCGTCGACGAATTGAACATACGTCAGATCGGGAGCTATTTCGCGCAATCGCCGAAAACCGGCATTACGCGCGCGTGCCGCAGTGAAGGGTACGCTTAGGTCAAGCTCAATCACCTCCATGCCGCGCTCGCGCGCCCATTGCACCGACCTATCGGTAGACCCGGAATCTACATAGATGACCGTGGCAGCGGCAGACAGCGATTCAATACATCGTTTCAGGCGCTCACCCTCGTTCCGACCGATCGCGATGGCGGCGAACTCGTGGGTCAGGCGCTTTGGCGCTTTTCCTGAAACTTCCGAAAGATAAGGCTGTGATGATGTCATTAGTGAAAGACGTTCCCTCGGTAGGACACCGTTTGGTTTGGAACGAACGCTGTTAGCGATCGTTTCCCGATGAAGTGATAACTTCTTTCAAGAAGTCTCGATACATTTCAGCAATCTTCCGCCAAGAAAACACTGCCGCCTTCTTTGCTCTACGATCCCGCTGAACAGGCGGTGAATTGTGTGCGGCCCCGATGCGTGAGGCGATTGTTACAGGACGGTCATCGTCTAGCAGAAACTCGTCCTCGCCGACGATCCACCGCAGCCGCATTGAGTCGAGACCGACAATGGGAAGACCGCATGCCATTGCCTCAAGGAACACGTTCCCAAATGGCTCGTCTTTGGCAAGATGCAGGAAAACATTGGCCGATCGGTAAAGCCCCGGCATCCGTTCCGGCGCGACTGATAGGCGCGTGAATCTTCCGGGTAGAAGTCTCGCTGCCGCCGCTTCGATGGACTGGCGCAGCGGACCCTCCCCGGCAACTACAAGATGCGCATCGGGAATGAGGCTGACGGCCTCGATTCCGCTCGCCACGTTCTTGCTCGCGACCAGAGCGCTGACCATCAAGACAACCAAACGGTTGGGAGGAAGGCCGAAAGCTTGTCGCTCCGCAGGGCCTGGCCGAAAACGATCACAGTCGATCCCATTCGGGACTAGTCGGCAGGGCCAACGGTTTTTGTTTCGCTCATAGAAATCGGGATTGGTGCAAACAAGACCCTCACAACCGAAGAAACGATATTCCGAGTTTCCGGCGATCGCCGGCCAGTCTCCATTCTGCGTCACGAAAACGTGCGGCGGCCGAGCGCTGCGAAGGACGGGCCGCCGAAACACCCAATTGGTAAAAGGATAGCTGCAGGTCAGGGTGACGTCGTATTCTTTGGGTCGATATTGACACAATAGGCCGGGGACAAACGTCAATTCCTCGTAAGCGTATTCGTGGCGAAGCAGAGGAACGAGCGGAAACGATCCGAACCTTTCCCGCGGGACGCTCACCGCGCGCAGGAATTGATAGGGAACCGTTGGATCGCAATGTCCAGAGCCAATGAGGGTGACTGTGTTGCCCATCGTCGCAAGTTCTTTGGCGATCGAAATGAACGCCACCTCGGCGCCGCGATTGTGCCTGTGAAGGCCAGGCAATGCAAAGAGTACCCTCATGCCGTCTCACCGACCAAATACCGAAAGAAATCTGGGCGCAATGAAGAGTTCTTACGCACGAAAATGAGGTCAAGCTGTACCAGGCCCACTCCGTTTGGACGAATGAATCCCGCAACGTCGAAAATTGCAAAATCATGCTCGTTCATAAAAGCAATTACGTCAGCAGCGCTCGGAGCACCTTCATTATAATGAAGGATTTGAACCTCGAGTTGAACAACCTCTGCAGTCGACAGCGTAGAAGCTGCTCCACGCAGCACTTCAAGTTCGGCCCCTTGCACATCAAGCTTGAGAAACAAGGGAGATTTTAAACGGCAGTCAGTACTAGCGAGTTCATCAAGCGTAAGCACCGGCAATACCGCGGAAGATCGCGGCACGTTGCTGCGTTCGTTGAAGAGAGAGGAGCCCGTGTCGAGGACATGGAACTCAACCGAATTCGCTGCTCGCGGCCGAGCAGGGCAATAACATAGCTCACGTTCTGCAGTTCGGCACAGACTTGCTCAAGTGCTTCGCGCTGCGACTCTCGCGCCTCGATCATAATAATTGGCGCGGATGGAAATACGTTTTTGATAGACCGGGTCCATTCGCCTACATGCGCACCGATATCGATGATGCCGTTCGGCCCGAAGCCGCGATCACGTAGGCGGAAATAGACGACGTCAGGCAGCTCCCACAAGACCCTTGTAATCAGATCTAGCCGTGTGCGGGAGTCCGGTGGAAGGCAGGACAGGACATATGAGAAGAGCTTTCTAAACGCCGTTAGCAATAAGATCTTCCTCTGCGCTACACTTCTGAGATAGGACCGCTTCTCTTAGATGCCCCATCACGCTTGAGCAAGGTGAACGGCATGAACCCGAACAGAATCGTATTTCACTGGAGCTGATGCGAATGCTGTGCGAAGCAGGAGTTTCCATGCGGCCCATTTATAGTTCGGTTTCGAGCCGACGCCGATTTGTGCCCAAATGCGCTCCTGCGCCCGAATCCATTCGAGCTGAAACTGGCGTGTATAACCCACGTAGTTCACTCTTGTTACTGCAAAACCGGATTTTTGAAGCGCAATATGCAACGATCGTTCAGTAAAGAAATTCAGATGACGAGGAATATCGGCCCAAGGCCACGTCGCTCCGAAGCTAGAGAATCCCAATGCGCTATTGTTCGGTACTTCAAGCAAAAGCGTGCCGTCCGCAGCCAGGATTTTGCCAACGTTCGAAAGTGCCATCATTGGATCAATGCAATGCTCAAGAACGTGTGACAATAAAACCAGGTCAAACCGCATGCCTGCCACTTTTGGTGGGATATGTTCAGCGGTGCCATTCAACACTTCATCGGCTTTCTGTGCAATTGAGCGAGCGCGAGGATCTGGCTCGACGCCGATTACCTTATAGCCGGCTTCGCGAAATAGACGAAGCTGTTCGCCAGAACCACATCCCAAGTCACAGAAGCTCGATGGGCCGTCGCGAGGCGGTGTAATTTCGCGCGGCTGCAGCGGCGTGCCCGCATCGAGCCGCCAAGCCAAATGGGCGCGCAATCGGTCGGAGAAAGGTACGTGACGTTCTCTTTGCAGATCTTCGCCGTGGGTGTAGTATGCAGCCGGATAAAATGACGCAACTTTCTCTGGCGTAAACTCGCCCTCGAGACGTCCAAACTCGCACTCAGCGCACCAATTTAGCTGCCATTCTCTTCGATCGTCCGCGCGCCGGTAATCGCGCGCACGAAACAGCGGAACCATTCGTTGGCCGCAAAAAGTGCAAATCACCATCATTATTTGTCGTCGTCCGCGCTTGATGATTCAGTTCAATAATGTAGTACAAGCCGCCTCTCTGAAGCACTCGATTGACCGGAGAGTTAATCGATGATCCTTGCGGGCAGGCCTACAGCAGTGCCTCCAAGCGGTACATCGGAAATGACCACTGCATTTGCGCCAATTTTGGCGTGAGCGCCGATCCGAACCGCTCCCAAGATTTTTGCTCCGGTGCCGATTTCTACGTGCCCCTCGATCTCTGGGACACCGTTTTTGCGGGCCCCGATCACCACTTGCGCGTAAATCAGGCAATTTACCCCGATCTTGGCTCCTGGATGGATGACGATCCCGTTCGGATGAGGAATGAGAAGACCGCCGCCAATTTGGCAATTCAATGGAATATCCGCACCGGTCACTACACTCCAGAAGCGGTGGCGCAGGACCAGCCATTTGCAAAAAAGTGGTGCGGCGCGACCCCGGCTACTACGCCAATATTGATAGCGGCGAATCGCGCGCAAAAGCTTTGGCCCAGGATCCCAGAATTGACGTGGTCGTTCATAGCTCCAATCGGCTATTTCAGCGCTAATTTCACTTTCACCTTCCTTGTCCTCAAGCATCGCTTCGGAACCCAAAATCAGGGAGGATCTGCATCAGGGGAGGATGTGCAAATCCCGGGGTCGAACCCAAACCAATGGCCGATCAGCACTCACTTTCTTGGCATATTCACATGCGAGCCGACCGCTCTCAATTCTATTCCTGATTTCCTCTGCGAAGCGAATGCAGGGTTTTCGACGTCCCTCACCTCAAATCCCGTCAGAAACACGCTGTGAAGGATGGAATCACGAAGAAAGTGGGGCGGCCTGGAATCCGGCTTTCCAAGGATCACACGTAGCCGCGACAGCATGAAGTCCGGAAATCAGCCCGGCATCGACCAGCATTGCATACACGGGCCCGAGGTTCTTGACGAAATAGCGGCGGCGCGCCTTGAAGTAATACGGTGGGAAACGTTTGGGATTTTTGACCGTGATCCCTGTCGATTGTCCCACCAGATGAATTACACGACTGGTTGGCACGTACCAGATTGGCCAGCCAGCCTTTCGGGCGTTAAAGCAGAAATCAACATCCTCGAAATGTGTATAATATCCCTCGTCTAGGACGCCAATATCTCTAAACACCTCCCGCCGGATGATCATGCAAGCCCCGCCTACCCAGTCCGCCTCGCAATTTTGTTCTGGCACCGGTGGCGCGACAATCCACCGCTCGAGCAATCGGCTGACCGGCCCGAGGCTGATTCCTGCTTCGAACTCGCTTAAGGGCGTGAGAAAACGGAAAGCTGAGCGCTGCGGCGTTCCATCGGGATACTCCAGGCGGCTGCCTGCGATGCCTACCCTCGGATGCTGATCCATGAATTCGACTAACGCGCGGAACGCGTTGGGCTGCACGACGGTATCGGCGTTCAACAACAGGAAATATTGTGGTGGGTCCGCCGACTGCAGTGCCGGCCGCAGAATTATGTTGGTGCCGCCAGTGAATCCTAGATTAGGGTTGACGGCCGTCAGTGTGCACCATGAGCTCCAGCCATTGTCGGTAATCGCCTGCTGTATTCGCTCCGCGGAATCGTCTCCAGTGCCGTTCTCGCAGACGGCGACCTGCGTCCCCGGAACGCTCCCGATCTCTGCAGCGATCGAGCGAAGACAGTCGATCGTTAGATGGGCAACGCGATAATTAGCAATGACGACCAAGAGCTTCATTCGCTTCTCGTTCCCAACGGCAGCAAACTTCAAGACCTATAATTCCACAGAAGTTCGTGCCGCGACACGGCGCTTGTCCCCTGCGGTAAATGGGGCCGTTCCTTAAGGCAAAATGCCGCAGTAGCCAACATTGGGCTTCTTGACTTGCAGAACCGGGCTCATTAACCGCCCTTCTACATTGGCCAGGCCGGGCGAAGCTTGGCAATTGCGAAAATAGACAAATCGCCCGATTGTGTCGGCCAATCCGGTATCCCTCCGCATGCGCGCAGTCGCGTCAGCGCTAATCGCGGACAAGGATGAGGTTTACGTGTTCGAGCCTTCCCAGGTTCCCGTCTTCATTCTATGCGGCGGCCTTGGCACTCGCCTGCGCGAGGAAACCGAGATCCGGCCCAAACCCATGGTGCCGGTAGGAAACCACCCGATCCTCTGGCACATCATGCGGACCTATTCCCACTACGGCTTCAAGAACTTTCATCCTTTGCCTGGGCTACAAGGCCGAAGTCATCAAATCCTATTTCCTCAACTATCCTACCATGAACAGCGATTTCACGATTGAGCTGAAGACCAACGATATAAAGGTTCATAAGATCGATCATGAACAGGATTGGACGTCACCCTTGCTGATACCGGCGAACTCACTATGACCGGAGCCCGCGTGGCGCGAGCCGCGGCCAAGTATCTCGGCAATGCGCAGCACCTCGCCGTCACCTACGGCGATGGCGTGACCGACGCAGATCTAGCCGCGGAACTCGAATTTCATCTCGCGCAAGGAAGGATCGGAACCGTGCTTGGCGTCAATCCCCCTTCGCGCTTCGGCGAACTCAAACTCGATCACGATGAAGTCGTCGAATTCGCCGAAAAGCCGGAATTTGCCGACAATTGGATCAACGGCGGCTATTTCTTCTTCAGGCGCGACATCCTGCGCTACCTCAATGCAGACGAAGGATGCGTGCTGGAACGAGAGCCGCTCATGAAGCTTGCACGCGATCGCCAGTTATCGATCCGCAAGCACCGCGGCTTTCTGGTATGCGATGGACACCCAGCGCGACCGCGAACACCTAAATAAGCTTTGGGACTCCGGAAATGCGCCCTGGAGCGTCAAATGATCTTCGCGCTTTTTGCGCTGCGATTTCCGCCGCTCATGTTTCGGAGTAGAGCATGAAAGTTTTTGTCACCGGCCATAAAGGCTATATCGGCGCCCATCTCGTGGACCTGCTCAAGCAGGCCGGTCACACCGTCACCGGATGCGATCTCGGCCTATTTGACGGTTGTGAGTGGGAAAAGGTCGTCCCGGCCGACCGTGAATTGCATAAAGACGTCCGGCTGATCAGCCTTGAGGATCTCGCTGGTCACGACTGCGTCATGCATCTGGCGGCGCTCTCCAACGACCCGATGGGCGAAGTAGATGCGGCCGCGACCTATGCGATCAATCGCGATGCCTCGATCCGGATCGCGCAGCTCGCCAAGAAGGCTGGCGTGCCGCGCTATCTCTTTGCCGCCAGCTGCTCGGTGTATGGAGCGGGACAGAAGCTTGATCTCGACGAGAACGATCCGCTGAACCCGCTCACGGCTTATGCCAAATCCAAGATCGAGACCGAACAGGCCGTTTCGAAATTGGCCGACGAAAATTTTACGCCGGCCTATCTGCGCAACGCCACGGCTTATGGTCATTCGCCGATGTTACGCATCGACCTTGTCGTCAACAATCTGCTTGCCTGCGCGGTCGCCACCGGCGAAATCCGCATTATGTCCGACGGCTCGCCGTGGCGGCCGCTGATCCATTGCCGCGATATCGCCCGCGCCTTCGTCGCCTTCATGAATGCGCCAAAAGCGCGCATCCACAACATGGCCGTCAATGTCGGCGGCAATACCGAAAACTATCAGGTCCGCGACGTCGGCTGATCAGGTCAAAAAATTGATCCCGAGCGCCAAAATCGCCTATACTGGCGAAATCGGTGCCGATCCGCGCAATTACCGCGTCAAATTCGATCTGCTCAACAAGCTGCTGCCGGATTTCAAGCTGCAGTACAACTCTCGCCTCCGGCATGGAGGAACTGCACCGCAAGCTGATTGACCACGGCTTTAACAAGCGAGATTGGGACGGCGATCAATTCGTCCGGCTGCGTGCCTTGAAGCGGCGTCTCGATCTTCTCAAGGTGGCGTAGCAGCTTAGACCCGCAGTTGCTTATGACCGAACGCCTTTGCCGATTTTGCCGGATCACCGCTCTCGCGCACCTTTGCCGATCTCGGCGTCTCCCCAGTCGCCAACGCATTTCTTCGACCGGACCAGCTCAATGCAATGGAGCCATTTTTCCCTTGCATGCCTATGTCTGCGAGGAGTGTTTGCTCGTGCAGCTCGAGGATTTTGAAAGTCCCGAGCATATCTTCAACGACCAATACGCCTATTTTTCATCATACTCGGACAGTTGGGTGGATCACGCCCGCCGATATACGTGAATCTGATCATCGCGCGGCTTGGCTCTGAACGAAAAAAGCTTCGTCGTCGAAATCGCGAGTAATGACGGCTATCTACTGCAATTTTTTTTGCAGAAGAACATCCCGGTTCTCGGCATTGAACCCTCCAGCAATGTCGCGAATGCGGCAAGAAACAAAGGCATCGATAGTTGGGTAACGTTTTTCACTGCAAGCACGGCACAAGAGCTCGTCGCCCAACGAGGCAAGGCCGATCTCGTACTGGGCAACAATGTTCTTGCTCATGTTCCGGCTTTGAACGATTTCGTTGAGGGTCTCAAGATCCTCACTCGCGGATCGATGGCGTGATCACCATGGAATTCCCCCATCTCCTTTGCCTAATCCGGGATAATCAATTTGACACCATCTATCACGAGCATTTTTCGTATTTCTCATTGTTTCGCCGTGACTCGAATATTTGCTGGCGCACGGACTTCGCATCTTCGACGTCGACCGACTGCCAACGCATGGTGGCTCGCTACGCATTTACGCTACGCATGAGGGCAAGCCGGCACTGGCAGGAGCAACATTCGGTCGCGGATCTGCTTGCTGAGGAGCGACATGCCGGGCTTAATGAAGTCACTGGCTATTCGGCGTTCTCTGAAACGGGTGAACAGCGACGAAGCGCGATCTGCTGGACTTCCTCATCGATGCAAAGCGGGCCGGCAAGACCATCGTCGGTTACGGCGCACCGGCCAAAGGCAACACCCTGCTCAATTTCTGCGGCATCCGAACGGATTTTATCGACTTCACAGTCGATATAAGCCCCCACAAGCAAGGCATGTTCCTGCCCGGCACCCGGATCCCAATATTTGCCCCGGATAAGATTTTCGAGACAAAGCCCGATTATGTATTGATTCTGCCCTGGAACCTGCGCGACGAGATCGCATCGAAAATGTCAGGCATCTCTATGTGGGGCGGCAAGTTCGTAATCCCCATTCCTCAAGTTCGGGTTCTCGATTGAAATTCCTAGAGACGCCACTCGCATGGGCTCTATGTTGTGGAGCTCGAAACTCTAAACGACGACCGCGGTTTTTTCGCGCGCAGCTTCTGTGTGCGCGAATTTGAGGGCCTCGGCTTGGACGCGACGGTCGCCCAGTGCAATATTTCCTTCAACGAAAAGGCAGGCACACTACGAGGCCTTCACTTTCAGGCGTCGCCGCATGAAGAAGCAAAGCTCGTCCGCTGCACGCGGGGCGCCATTTATGACGTTGCAATTGATATTCGTCCGACGTCCCGCACTTATCTGAACTCGTACGCCGTCGAACTTACGCCGGACAACCGGCGCATGATATTTATTCCGCGCGGCTTTGCCCACGGTTTCCAGACGTTACTGGACAGCTCGGAAGTCTTCTACCTTATGTCCGAATCTTATCATCCCGAAAGTGCCCGCGGACTACGTTGGGACGATCCGGCTTTTGGGATTGCATGGCCGCTAGGCGATCCGATAATTTCGGATAAGGACCGCACTCATCCCTTGCTCGATAGACCGCCAAAATGAGAATCCTACTGATCGGCGCGACCGGACAACTCGGGTCAGACCTGATCAAGAGCAACCCTGGCGCCGACATCATTGCACCGGCGAGATCTGAGCTCGATGTTACGCGAAGCGATGCGATCCTTGCTGCAGTACGTGACGCACGACCCGACTGGGTCATCAATACAGCCGCTTTTCACAACGTGCCACTTTGTGAGGAGGAACCCGAACATGCCTTTCGCGTAAATTGTGTTGCAATTAGAGACCTTGCTCAGGCCTGCAGTAGGCATAATGCGCGGCTGATGACGTTCAGTACAGACTACGTATTCGGCGGCGAGAAGGGGACTCCTTATCGCGAAGACGATCGTCCTTCTCCGTTGCAGATTTACGGCCTCACCAAACTCGCTGGCGAGCAAGCTGCACTGGCTTCCGCTCCTGAGCGTGCCATCATTGTACGAACCTGCGGTTTATACGGCCAATCGGGCGCCATTTCGAAAGGCGGGAACTTTGTAGATAAGCGTGTCGCCGAGGGACGACGCGGATTGCCGCAGGTAATGTCCAGCGATCAAACCGTTTGTCCCACGTCGACATACGATTTGAGCAAGGCCGTTTTCGCTTTGATCGCAAATTTTAGGCTTTGCCCAGGCATCTATCATTTGGTGAATGAAGGCGAGTGCACTTGGTTCGAATTCACCAAGGTGATTTACGAATATCTCGGGATCGGCGCAGAGCTTCAGCCCGTCGACCGACAAGGCCACTCGGGCAGCATGCGGAGGCCATTATATTCGGTGCTCGCAAACACACGGGCGAGCGCTCTCGGCGTCACACTTCCAACGTGGCAGGATGCGCTGAAACGTTATCTTCAAGCAAAGTATCGTGATTAGATCATTGCCGCTATTGCCCTGTCGGTCACGAGCCTGGGCAGAGCGTAAACGCTTGCGCCAAAGATATCGATGCGCTGGTCATTGCTACCGAGTGGGAGCAATTTCGTGTTTGACCTGCAACTGAGGCAACGAAACACAGTCATGAGACGAAAGTGCGAGAACGGCTTTAGCAGACGCTCAGAACAACATATAGTTAATAGAGGTTTCACTCGGCGCGCGAGCTAGAGGACCTACAGTCAAACTCCAACAATTCGAAGGTTCCCAAAGCTCCAAAAATCATCGGTGTTTATGATTCCTATTGAAAAGATGGATTCCGAGCGAAGGCTACGCGGACCAAAATGGTCCAGCCGCTGCTAGGCCCTCTGAAAAGGACGCAATCGCTGGTTCGCGGAGCAGCAGCTGAATGAACATTTCCGCGCCATTCATCAGCCGACCAGTGGCGACGACCCTCCTCACCCTCGGTATAGCGCTTGCCGGCATTCTCGCCTTTGCGAAATTGCCGGTGGCGCCGCTGCCGCAAGTCGACTTCCCGACTATTTCGGTCAGCGCACAGCTTCCCGGCGCCAGTCCAGAAACCGTGGCAACCAGCGTCGCGGAACCGCTTGAACGTCGTCTCGGCCAAATCGCCGATGTTACCGAGATGACCTCGAGCAGCAACATCGGTCAGACCCGCATCACGTTACAATTCGACCTCGACCGCGACATCGATGGCGCGGCGCGCGACGTGCAAGCTGCCATCAATGCCGCCCGCGCCGATTTGCCGGCGAGCCTGAAGACCAATCCGACCTACCACAAAGTCAATCCGGCCGATGCCCCGATCCTCATCCTGGCGCTAACTTCGAAGACGCTGACGCAAGGACAGCTCTATGATCTAGCGAGCAACGTCTTTCAGCAACAGCTATCGCAGATCAGCGGCATCGGCCAAGTTGGCATTGGCGGTTCGGCGCTGCCCGCGGTGCGCGTCGAACTCAATCCGCAGGCCCTGTTCAAATACGGCATCGGCCTTGAGGACATCCGCGCCGCATTGGCAAGCGCCAATGCCAACAGTCCCAAGGGCACCATCGACGACGGCGGCCGGCGCTTCCAGATCTATACCAATGACCAGTCGACCAAGGCGGCTGATTACGCTCCGCTCGTGGTCGCCTATCGCGACGGTGCCGCGGTGCGATTGTCGGACCTCGGCGAAGTCACCGATTCCGTTGAAGACGTACGCAATCTCGGGCTATCGAACGGTCAGCCGTCGGTACTCGTGGTCGTGTTCCGCCAGCCCGGCGCCAACATCCTCGACACCATCGACACCGTGAAGGCCGAGCTGCCACATCTCGAGGCCGCAATGCCGGCCGACGTCGCTGTGTCCATCGCCATCGACCGTAGCCCACCGATCCGCGCTTCGCTTCAGGACACCGAGCTCACTCTGCTGGTCGCCATTGGCCTGATTTCCATCGTGGTTTTTTTCTTTCTGGGCAATGTCCACGCCACCATCATTCCATTGGTAGCGGTGCCGGTTTCCATCCTCGGCACATTTGGCGCGATGTATCTTCTGGGCTACAGCCTCGACATCCTGTCCCTGATGGCGCTCACCATTGCGACCGGATTCGTGGTCGACGACGCAATCGTCGTTCTGGAGAATATCTCGCGGCACCTCGAGGCTGGCATGCCGCACTTGCAGGCGGCGTCTGTTGGTGCACGCGAGGTCGGATTCACGGTGCTGTCGATCAGCCTGTCGCTGATCGCGGTGTTCCTACCGATCCTGCTGATGGGCGGCATCCTCGGCCGTTTATTCCGTGAATTTACCGTCACCCTCTCGCTGGCCGTTGCAATTTCGCTAGTCATCTCTCTCACGACAATTCCAATGATGTGTGAGCTTTTCTTGCGCGGAGTACCGACGCTACAGCGCCAACATCGCAGCAGCTTATTCGATCAATTCTACACCGGCTACGCGCATTCCCTGGCCTGGGCTTTGGAGCACAGCAGACTCGTACTCTTGATATTTTTTGCTGCAATCGGCCTCAACGTCGTCCTGTTCTACATCGTCCCTAAAGGATTTTTTCCGGAAGAGGATACTGGAAGAATGTTTGGCATACTTCGGGCCGATCAGAGCATCTCTTTCCAGGCCATGGCTTCAAAGCTGCGGGAAATGATGGCCATCGTGCAGCATGACCCGGCCGTGGAAAACGTGGTTGGCTTCACAGGCGCGAGTAGTGGATTTGGCGGATCGGCTAATTCGAGCTCCGTGATCGTGTCGCTAAAGCCTTTGTCACTGCGTCCGCCAATTGAGCAGGTGATTGCGCGGCTGCGACCGAAACTTGCCCGGGTCCCCGGGGGTAGTTCGTTTCTTGTCGCTATTCAGAATATCCGCGCCGGCGGCCGTCAGAGCAATGCCGAGTACCAGTATACACTCCAATCGGACAGCATGGACGATCTCGTCACCTGGACGCCACGCCTTATCCAGGCGCTCCAACACAGCACGTCGATGGTTGATGTAAATTCGGATCTTAATCAGAAAGGTCTTGAATCTGACCTTATCATCGACCGGACTACCGCGTCACGGCTCGGCATCACGCCGGCACAAATCGACAATACGCTCTACGACGCATTCGGCCAGCGGCAGGTCTCGGTCATCTACAGCGCGATCAATCAGTACCACGTCGTCATGGAGATCGACCCGCGCTACACGCAGTATCCCGCGTCGCTGCGCGACATCTATGTGGCGACCTCCGGCGGCGGCGCAACGGGGACGGCGCAATCCAATGCGCCCGGAGGCACCGTGACCGCAGTCAAGAATAGTTCCGTTGCCTCAAGCACAACGGCAACCACGACCGCGGCGGCTACCGCCGACAACAATTCGGCGCGCAACGCCGCCATCAATGCGCTGGCCAATACCGGACGGAGCGCCCCTTCATCGGGCGCCGCGGTATCGACCACGGCGGAAACCATGGTGCCGCTTGCCGCGCTGAGCCATTACAATCCCGGCAACGCGCCGTTGTCGGTAAGTCACCAAGGCTTGTTCGTTGCGTCCACCCTTTCCTTCAATCTGTTGCCCGGCGCCGCACTTGGCGACGCGGCGACCGAAATCGACAACGCGATAAAGCAAATCCGCATGCCGGCGTCGATCCACGGCGAACTCGCCGGCACCGCGCAGGTCTTCGCCCAATCGCTTGCTTATGAGCCGGTGCTGATCGCCGCCGCGATCGCCGCCGTCTACATTCTGCTCGGCGTGCTTTACGAGAGCTACATCCATCCGATCACGATCCTCTCGACGCTGCCGTCGGCCGGCGTCGGCGCGATCTTGGCGCTGATGCTGTTCCATACCGAATTTTCCATCATCGCCCTGATCGGCGTGATCCTGCTCATCGGCATCGTCAAGAAGAATGCGATTTTGATGATCGACTTCGCCATCGAGGCCAAGCGGTCGCAAAACTTGAGCTCCTATGATGCGATCTTTCAGGCCTGCCTGTTGCGCTTCCGGCCGATCATGATGACAACCACCGCCGCAATCCTCGGCGCGGTTCCGCTCGCGGTGAGCTTCGGCAACGGCGGCGAAATTCGCCGGCCACTGGGCATTTCGATCGTGGGCGGGCTCCTGATCAGCCAATTGCTGACGCTTTATACGACGCCGGTGGTCTATCTTTATCTCGACCGCCTCGGTCAATGGTCGCTGCGCACGCGCCAACGACTGTTCCCCAGCCTATTCGGTGTTGCGTCGACGAGCTAAATGCGGCCAGCGCTCTCAACATCGACCCCGGGCGCCGGCAAAATCTTGGTCTTTTCCATGACACCTCCGGTCGCTTAAAAACCGCCCACTCGGTGTCTTTGGAACCAGCGACAGGTCAGTTTCGGGCGTTGTGAGGGTTGCCGTTAATTAAAATCATTCTCTTTGATTGCACCAATTTGACGCATGAGCTAGCTAGGGGTTGCCCTGGGCCGAAGCGACATTGGGGGACTGCGAAATGCAGGAGCTCGTTTCTGGGATGTCGGTTATTTTGATTTTGCTGGTCGCGATTCCAACGATCACGCTTTGCCTTGAAATCACCATCGGTGTATTACGCCGGCCGGATCTAACTAAGTTCGTCCGCGCCACCCACAGCAAGGTGGCGGTATTGGTCCCGGCACGCAATGAGGGCGTTACGATCGCGCCCACGCTCAAAGATATCAAGCGTCAGCTCCGTGCGAACGACACCCTGTTGGTCGTGGCGGACAATTGCGTCGACAATACAGCCGCAGTCGCGCGAGACTTCGGGGCCGACGTCGTGGAGCGTCACGATGCCAATAGAATTGGCAAAGGATACGCTTTGGACTTTGGTCTTCGCCACCTCGAAAAAAATCCCCCGGACATCGTCATAATGGTCGATGCCGATTGTCGGCTCGCGGATGATGCGATTGACAACCTTGTCTCTTGCTGCGCCAGCACGGCAAGGCCTGTGCAGGCTCTTAATTTGATGACATCATCGGACGGAACGCATCGAATTGCTGAACTTGCCTGGCGGGTTAAGAATTGGGTGCGACCACTGGGACTGAAGGCACTTGGGCTGCCCTGCCAGTTGATGGGCACCGGCATGGCGTTTCCCTGGAAACTGATCCGCGCCGCGGATCTCGCGCACCAGGGTATCGTCGAGGACTTGAAGCTTGGGCTCGATCTGACTGCGGCCGGGCACCCACCCTTCTTCTGCCCCACCGCCCACGTGACTAGCCAGTTCGCGACTACGGGGCGAGGCGCCGACATTCAGCGGCGACGCTGGGAGCAGGGTCACATCGCCACCATTATCGCTAACGCTCCTCGCTTACTCTCCGCTGCCACCGTGCGCGGCGATTTTGGACTTTTCGCGCTTGCTCTCGATCTGGCTATTCCCCCGCTTTCGCTTCTAGCCCTGTTGTTGATTCTGATATTTTTTGTCACCGGCTGTGCCGCAGCGCTAGGATTCGGTCACACCGCACTGATCGTTAGCTCGATTTGTATTATTTGTTTCGCAGCAGCAGTCGGTCTCGCTTGGGGAAACTACGGGCGGGACGTACTGCCACCGCGTGCGATTTTATCAATACCGGGTTATATCTTTCGAAAACTGGGCCTGTATTGGGGTGTTTTGCGCGGCAAGATGCCCGCGCACTGGATCGGAACTGACCGCGCTAAATAAAACACAGACGCGAGAATTTGGGTAACTCGACAGACGCTTAGCCATCGGGCATCTTTGAACTGCATGGTAGATTGCGGCAAAAGCTTTCCACCAGGCGGGCCCCTATAAGTTCAGCAAAGTCAGTGCCATGTGCAGCTCCTGGCTTTCTAAATAAGGGCTCCGCCGTCGACTATTTTTCGGCGTTTCGCCATACTGTGGGGCAATTGAAAAATCTATTATTGCAGCGGAAGAACCTTGACCTGCCGTCGCGCACTGTTAAACTAACGGTTGAAGCAATGTTTAGTTTTTGGGGCAATGTAATGTCGCTAAGACAGATTGCGGTACTTGCTATTGGAGCTTCGGCGTTTGCCATTTCAGCGCTAAACCAGCCCGCTGACGCCATGACCGCGACGTCCTTCGAAACGCCAGTTGTGAGTAACGGCTACGAATATAGCAGCAACTCACCGTTCGCGGGTCCTAACGGCAATTTTGGTCCGACGACCGCAGATGGCGTAACGTTCTATGGCATGTCCGGCATTCAAGCCAATGGCAGCGCTTGGGGTTTCACCACCGCTCCCGACGGGAACCAAACTGCCTTCCTGCAGAGCTACTCGGGCAAGCCTGACTCACCGGGCTATATAACATTCACTTCCGATAGTCTGACGGCGGGATTGACTTATGATCTTTTGTTTGATGTTGAAAGTCGACCACAGCAGGATGGCGGACTGCCTTATACGGTCACGGCAAACGGGAATTCGACGATTTTCGGGACTCCGTCGACCCTTGCGTGGACCCAGGAAATTTTGGTCTTCGATGCCATAGCGGGATCGAACAGTTTCGAGATAGCTATCAACCCCCTCGCAAACCCGGGTGACAACTCGATTGGTGTCGACGCCATCTCCATCACGGCTACCCCGCTGCCTTCGACCTGGACGCTACTGATCGCTGGCTTCGCGGGTCTCGCCTTTTTTGCGTATCGGAGAAATAAAGGTAGCCCAGTTTGTTTGGCGAGGGTTTGATCGGGGCTCTGCTCTGCCTTGAGACCCAATAGGGCCAGCCGAAGATCGTTTCCTGACGTGCTGCCTTTTGCAACAGGGCAGTTTCAACTCTGGCGCAGCGACATCATCTCGCAATGATCTAACGTCGCACCATGAGTCCTTACGAGCGATCCGTCATACCATGAAGTGGAAATTCTGAGCGGTTAGCGTTTGGACCGCGACATGGCTCAGTGTGATTGCATCGTGAGCATCCAACGTAATAACGGTATTTGCACCAGAGGATTGCATATCGGCTTGCAGCGCGGCAAAGTTTGCGACTTCGGCGGAAGGAAGATCGATCACATCATGGGCCGTGTTGAAATTATTGACTGTCTCATTGCCGGGGTTCGTGGGGAACATGAAAGTATCACCAGCGCTGACGCCAGTTAGCGTATCGCCTGGACCGCCTATGAGCACTTGGGCGGAGGCGCCGGCTGTGACGTTTATATTACCGGCACTGCCGTCGAGCACGCTAGGGGTGAGGCCTCCGGTGATTGTGCTGCCCGCGACCCCGGTGACGTAAGCTTCGCCCGGGGTAGTGATGAGCACGGTGCCGTTGGCGTTCCAGGTCTCGGTCTCGACCACGGTCGAGCCGTTGCTCCACACCTCGCTCGCCGGCGTGTTGTTGAGGCCATAGGCCAGATCGCTGGTCGTATAGTTCTGACCGGTGACGCCCTGATAGACCTGCGAGGCCAGCGTGTTGTCGCTGTTGTAGGTCCAGGTGTCGGTCATGCCGTTGGAATAGGTCGCCTCGGCCGGCTTGTTGTTGGCGCCATAGACCACGTCGTAGTCGGTGTAGGCGCCGGTGAAGCCGTAATAGTGCACGTTGTTGACGGTGCCGTTGGCGTTCCAGGTCTCGGTCTCGACCACGGTCGAGCCGTTGCTCCACACCTCGCTCGCCGGCGTGTTGTTAGGCCATAGGCCAGATCGCTGGTCGTATAGTTCTGACCGGTGACCCCCTGATAGACCTGCGAGGCCAGCGTGTTGTCGCTGTTGTAGGTCCAGGTGTCGGTCATGCCGTTGGAATAGGTCGCCTCGGCCGGCTTGTTGTTGGCGCCATAGACCACGTCGTAGTCGGTGTAGGCGCCGGTGAAGCCGTAATGTGGATGTTGTTGACGGTGCCGTTGGCGTTCCAGGTCTCGGTCTGGACCATGGTCGAGCCGTTGCTCCACACCTCGCTCGCCGGCGTGTTGTTGGGCCATAGACCAGATCGGTCGTCGTATACTTTGTCCGGTATGCCCTGGGTAACGGCCTCGAGCGTGTTGTCGCTGTTGTAGGTCCAGGTTTCGGTCATGCCATTGGAATAGGTGGCCTCGCCGGCTTGTTGTTGGCGCCATAGACCACGTCGTAGTCGGTGTAGGCGACCGGTGAAGCCGTAATAGTGCACGTTGTTGACGGTGCCGTTGGCGTTCCAGGTCTCGGTCTGGACCACGGTCGAGCCGTTGCTCCACACTTCGCTCGCCGGCGTGTTGTTGGGCCATAGACCAGATCGGTCGTCGTATACTAATGCCCGGTAATGCCCTGGGTGATGGCCTCCGCCAGCGTGTTGTCGCTGTTGTAGGTCCAGGTCTCGGTCATGCCGTTGGAATAGGTGCGCTCGGCCGGCTTGTTGTTGGCGCCATAGCGACGTCGTAGTCGGTGTAGGCGCCGGTGAAGCCGTAATAGTGCACGTTGTTGACGGTGCCGTGGCGTTCCAGGTCTCGGTCTGAACCACGGTCGAGCCGTTGCTCCACACTTCGCTCGCCGGCGTGTTGTTGGCGCCATAGACCAGATCGGTGGTCGTATACGTTTGTCCGGTGATCCCCTGATAATGACCTGCGTTGCCAGCGTGTTGTCGCTGTTGTAGGTCCAGGTGTCGGTCATGCCATTGGAGTAGGTGGCGCTCGACCGGCTTGTTGTTGGCGCCATAGACGACGTCGTAGTCGGTGTAGAGCTGACCGGTGATGTCGTAATAGTGGATGTTGTTGACGGTGCCGTTGGCGTTCCAGGTCTCGGTCTGGACCACGGTCGAGCCGTTGCTCCACACCTCGCTCGCCGGCGTGTTGTTGAGGCCATAGACCAGATCGGTCGTCGTATAGTAATGCCCGGTAATGCCCTGGGTAATGACCTCGTTGAGCGTGTTGTCGCTGTTATAGCTCCAGGTTTCGGTCATGCCATTGGAGTAGGTGGCGCTCGCCGGCTTGTTGTTGGCGCCATAGACGACGTCGTAGTCGGTGTAGAGCTGACCGGTGATGTCGTAATAGTGGATGTTGTTGACGGTGCCGTCGGCGTTCCAGGTCTCGGTCTGGACGATGGTCGAGCCGTTGCTCCACACCTCGCTCGCCGGCGTGTTGTTGAGGCCATAGACCAGGTCGGTCGTCGTGTACGAATGCCCGGTAATGCCCTGGGTAATGACCTCGTTGAGCGTGTTGTCGCTGTTATAGCTCCAGGTTTCGGTCATGCCATTGGAGTAGGTGGCGCTCGCCGGCTTGTTGTTGGCGCCATAGACGACGTCGTAGTCGGTGTAGAGCTGACCGGTGATGTCGTAATAGTGGATGTTGTTGACGGTGCCATTGGCGTTCCAGGTCTCGGTCTGGACGATGGTCGAGCCGTTGCTCCACACCTCGCTCGCCGGCGTGTTGTTGAGGCCATAGACCAGATCGGTCGTCGTATACGAATGCCCGGTAATGCCCTGGGTAATGACCTCGTTGAGCGTGTTGTCGCTGTTATAGCTCCAGGTTTCGGTCATGCCATTGGAGTAGGTGGCCTCGCCGGCTTGTTGTTGGCGCCATAGACGACGTCGTAGTCGGTGTAGAGCTGACCGGTGATGTCGTAATAGTGGATGTTGTTGACGGTGCCGTTGGCGTTCCAGGTCTCGGTCTGGACGATGGTCGAGCCGTTGCTCCACACCTCGCTCGCCGGCGTGTTGTTGAGGCCATAGACCAGGTCGGTCGTCGTATACGAATGCCCGGTAATGCCGGTGTAGATGACCTCCTGGAGCATACCTACAGCGTTATAAGTCCACGTTGCGGTCTCGTTAGACGCGCTTGTAGTACTCGCTTCTTGTAGCGTCGTGGCAGTTTTGACCGAGATCGGAGAAAAAGTCGTAGCAGCGCCAGCTAGGTTGGCCGTATTGCCAAATGCATCCGCGACCGTAGCTCCGTTCAGATTGACACCTGTCACGACAAGCGCGTTTGCGTTTTGCCCAGCGGCGACCGTGTAATCGAACGCTAGCGCTGTCGCGGTCGAAAGCGACGCATCGTAGGTTGCGGTGCCGCCATCATTGAACGTCAGAGTCGGGACGCCGTTAGAGACAATCACTGCGCCACTGAGGCCCAATGTTACGACCGCGGTCTCGCCCGCCGTGAGCGTGCTGATTGTCTGGCTGTTCCCGGTGACTGTGATCGATTTCGATGCCACCGTCGGCGCGCTCGCCGACACAATGACTGGATCGACTGCGTTGGAGGCTGTGCTCGTATTACCCGCGGCGTCTGTCGCGGTCGCAGTAAGGGTTTGCGAGCCACTTGACAGAGTGCCAGTCGTGAAGCTCCAGGCACCGTTTGCATTCGTCGTCGTTGTACCAAGCACCGTCTGCGCGTCGTAGACTGTAACTGTCGTGTCCGGCCCGGCTGTGCCACTCAGAGAAGCGGAATTATTACTGTTCACGGTGTCTGCCGTGATGACCGGCGCCGCAGGTGCCACAGTGTCATAGGTGAAGGTGAGCGACGACGAGCCGGTGAGGCCTGCAGCATTGGTCTCGCTGGCAGTCATGGTCTGCGCGCCCTGAGCCAAGCCGTCGGCGTGAAAGCCCAGACGCCGGAGGCATTGGCGGTGGTGCTGCCAAGCACAGTCGAGCCTTCGGTCAGCGTCACCGTGGTGTTGGCGTCGGCGGTGCCGGTCAGTGCATCGTTCGAGGTGACGTTGTTGCTGCCGGTCGTGGGCCAGCGCCGCGGTCACGGTCGGCGCGGTGGTGTCGTAGGTGAAGGTCAGCGAGGAGCTACCGGTCAGCCCCGCGGCATTGGTCTCGCTGGCGGTCACGGTCTGGCTGCCTTGCGCCAGCCCGGTCGGCGTGAACGACCACACGCCGCTCCCGTTCGCGGTGGTGCTGCCAAGCACGGTCGACCCTTCGGTCAACGTCACCGTGGTGTTGGCGTCGGCGGTGCCGGTCAGCGCATCGTTGGAGGTGACGTTGTTGCTGCCGGTGTCGTGAGCCAGCGCCACGGTCACGGTCGGCGCGGTAGTGTCTAGGTGAAGGTCAGCGACGACTACCGGTCAGCCCTGCGGCATTGGTCTCGCTGGCGGTCATGGTCTGGCTGCCCTGCGCCAGCCCGGTCGGCGTGAAGGCCCACACGCCGATGCCTTGGCGGTGGTGCTGCCGAGCACGGTCGAGCCTTCGGTTAAGGTCACCGTGGCGTTGGCATCGGCGGTGCCGGTCAGGGCATCGTTGGAGGTGACGTTGTTGCTGCCGGTGTCGTGAGCCAGCGCCACGGTCACGGTCGGCGCGGTGGTGTCGTAGGTGAAGGTCAGTGAGGAGCTACCGGTGAGGCCTGCAGCATTGGTCTCGCTGGCAGTCACGGTCTGGGCGCCCTGGGCAAGGCCAGTCGGCGTGAAAGCCCACACGCCGGAGGCGTTAGCGGTGGTGCTGCCGAGCACGGTGGAGCCCTCGGTTAACGTCACCGTGGCGTTGGCATCGGCGCTGCCGGTCAGCGCATCGTTCGAGGTGACGTTGTTGCTACCGGTGTCGTGGGCCGCGCCACGGTCACGGTCGGCGCGGTAGTGTCATAGGTGAAGCTCAGCGACGACGAGCCGGTCAGCCCCGCAGCATTGGTCTCGCTGGCGGTGATGGTCTGCGCACCCTGAGCGAACCCGGTCGGGGTGAAGGCCCACACGCCAGAAGCATTGGCGGCGGTGCTGCCGAGAACGGTGGAGCCCTCGGTTAAGGTCACCGTGGCGTTGGCATCGGCGGTGCCGGTCAGGGCATCATTCGAGGTGACGTTGTTGCTGCCGGTGTCGTGAGCCAGCGCCACGGTCACGGTCGGCGCGGTGGTGTCATAGGTGAAGGTTAGCGACGACGAGCCGGTAAGACCTGCAGCATTGGTCTCGCTGGCGGTGATGGTTTGCGCGCCTTGCGCCAAGCCGGTCGGGGTGAACGACCAGACGCCGGAGGCGTTGGCGGTGGTGCTGCCAAGCACGGTGGAGCCCTCGGTCAACGTCACCGTGGCGTTGGCATCGGCAGTGCCGGTCAGGGCATCATTCGAGGTAACGTTGTTGGTGCCGGTCGAATGCGCCAGCGCTTCGGTCACGGTCGGCGTCGTGGTGTCGTAGGTGAAGGTGAGCGACGACGAGCCGGTATTGCCGGCAGCATTGGTCTCGCTTGCGACGATCGTCTGCGCACCCTGGGCCAAGCCGGTCGGGGTGAACGCCCAGACGCCGGAGGCATTGGCGGTGGTAGTGCCGAGCATCGTCGAGCCTTCGCTCAACGTCACCGTGGCATTGGCATCCGCCGTGCCGGTCAGCGCATCGTTCGAGGTGACGTTGTTGGCGCCGGTGTCATGCGCCAGCGCTTCGGTGACGGTCGGCGCCGTGGTGTCATAGGTGAAGGTCAGCGACGACGAGCCGGTGAGGCCTGCAGCATTGGTCTCGCTGGCGGTGATGGTCTGCGCGCCCTGCCCCAGACCGGTCGGCGTGAAAGCCCACACGCCCGAGGCATTGGCGGTGGTGCTGCCGAGCACGGTTGAGCCTTCAGACAAAGTCACCGTGGCGTTGGCGTCGGCAGTGCCGGTTAGCGCATCGTTCGAGGTGACGTTGTTGGCACCGGTGGAATGCGCCAGCGCTTCGGTCACGGTCGGTGCGATGGTGTCATAGGTGAAGGTGAGCGACGACGAGCCGGTCAGCCCTGCGGCATTGGTCTCGCTGGCGACGATCGTCTGCGCACCCTGGGCCAAGCCGGTCGGGGTGAAGGCCCAGACGCCGGAGGCATTGGCGGTGGTAGTGCCGAGCACCGTCGAGCCCTCGCTCAACGTCACCGTGGCATTGGCATCGGCGGTGCCGGTCAGTGCATCGTTGGACGTGACGTTGTTGCTGCCGGTCGAGTGCGCCAGCGTTGCGGTCACGGTCGGCGCGGTAGTGTCATAGGTGAAGGTCAGCGACGACGAGCCGGTCAGACCTGCGGCATTGGTCTCGCTGGCGGTGATGGTTTGGGCGCCCTGCGCCAAGCCGGTCGGGGTGAACGACCAGACGCCGGAGCCATTGGCGGTGGTGCTGCCGAGAACAGTGGAGCCTTCGCTCAGCGTCACGGTGGCATTGGCGTCGGCGGTGCCGGTCAGTGCATCGTTGGAGGTGACGTTGTTGCTGCCGGTGGCGTGGCCCAGCGCCACGGTCACGGTCGGCGCCACAGTGTCGTAGGTGAAGGTCAGTGACGAAGCTGCCGGTAAGACCTGCAGCATTGGTCTCGCTGGCGGTGATGGTCTGCGCGCCTTGCGCCAAGCCGGTCGGAGTGAACGACCACACGCCGGAGCCGTTGGCGGTGGTGCTACCGAGGACAGTGGATCCCTCGGTCAAGGTCACGGTGGCATTGGCGTCGGCAGTACCGGTCAGCGCATCGTTGGACGTGACGTTGTTGCTGCCGGTGTCGTGAGCGAGCGCCATGGTGACGGTGGGCGCGGTGGTGTCATAGGTGAAGGTCAGCGACGACGAGCCGGTCAGCCCCGCGGCATTGGTCTCGCTGGCGGTCACGGTCTGCGCACCCTGCGCCAAGCCAGTCGGAGTAAACGACCACACGCCGCTCGCGTTGGCGGTGGTGGTGCCAAGAACGGTGGACCCCTCGGTCAAGGTCACGGTGGCGTTGGCGTCGGCGGTGCCGGTCAGCGCATCGTTCGAGGTAACGTTGTTG
>CAVSWY010000004.1:0-131577 GCA_963731805.1 uncultured Alphaproteobacteria bacterium | reverse complement strand
GGCCAGCCATATCGGTCGGCTTGGGGGCTCTTCTGATTTTAGTTTCGAAGTGGCCCTAAACTCAAATTAGCCACACTACCCGGCTGGCACCGCAACTGGCCTTCCGCCAGCATCGCCATGCGGAACCGCCAGCATCGCCATGCGGAACCGCCAGCAGAGGCGCGGATGTCGAAAGAAGACAACATTTATGACCTTGTCGAGCGCGCAGCGGCGCGCCGCAAAGTCCCGCGTTTAGAGCTGTGGCAAAAGACTGCGAAGGCGGTTGCTAATAGAGAGCTTCCAGCCTTGAATCTTTCGGAGAAGATATCACCAGCAATGACGTTCGGAGGTTGGTTCAGTGGCTTTCGTGATGCCGTTGATCGATTTAATGATCCAAATGACTTCGCGCGCATTCTCAAACACATCATTGTGCGCACAACTGATTTCGAACAATGGCTCCGCAAGGCGAACAAATCGCGCAGGGGGCCAGAGTACGAAACTACCGGATATCATGCCTCAGACCGCAAAGCATTACGCCGCATGTCGCGACTCATAAAGGAAGGTAAGGCGAGAAGCGCATACGGGGCAGCATTAAAACTTGCCGACGAGCTAGCTGGTGATGGAACGCCCCAAAGCAAGGCAAAGAGGGTAGCAACCCTCTATCGGAAGGAGGTGGGTAGAGCTGAAACTTTCTGAAACCATTGGCAATGACAGGGGAGAACGCGTGTACATAATTCTGGACGGCAATTTCACCTGGAGCCGTCAATGCAAACTGCAAATGTACCAACGACTACGGAAAGCAAAGTCGCATTCACAATCAAAGAGGCAGCGCGCGCAAGCGGCATAAGTCGGTCGCTTCTTTACGTCGCCATCGGGCGTGGCGCACTACGCGCTCGGAAATTCGGCGCGCGGACAGTGATCCTCGACTCGGACTTGCGACAATTTTTGCGCGGCCTCCCACGGTTCACCAAGAGGGATGCCGCCGCATGAACGAAAACCCCCACCGCATCGTGGCAGATGCGGCAGGGGCGGAAGCGGTAGCTCAATTTGAACAACATCAACATACCACACCGCCCACCTCAATTCAATCACGTGGCACGCTGCTCGATTGGGCGCTAGCATACATCCGCCGCGGCTGGGCGCCTATCCCGATTCCCGAAGGAAAAAAGAAACCGATAATTCGGGGATGGCCAGAATTCCGATTTTCAGAGACCGACGTACCCGCACATTTCAGGGGCCGCGGCAACATCGGCATCATTCTCGGCAGGAAGAGCGGCGGTCTCACCGATGTTGATCTTGACTGTCGCGAAGCTATAGAGCTTGCCGGCAAGGCTTTGCCAGCGACGCGCGCCATCTTCGGGCGAGCCAGCAAACCCGGTTCGCACCGGCTCTACCGCGTTGAAGGCCGGGCACCGACAATGCAATTTTCAGATCCGATCACGGGGGCAGTTTTGCTTGAAATTCGTGGCGACGGCGGTTTGCAAACGGTCTTCCCGCCGTCGATCCATCCGAGCGGTGAGGCGATCGAATGGGCGGAGGATGGCGATCCGATTTCGATTGAAGCTGCGGCACTCATCAAGTCCGCGCAGTTCCTTGCCGGTTTCTGTCTCATTAAGCGGTACTGTCCTTCGGTAACCGGGGCCGCGGGCCTGCCTGCGGCTCTCGATGCGATCGATCCCATCCATCTGTGTGTGGTGGATCAAGTGCGAAAGTGGTTGGATTTGCCGGGAGTAAGGTCCGAGCGTTCGTCAGAGCTTGGCAAAATCCTACAAGAGCCCGATTATGTACGGTCGCGGCCCTCTCGCGGCCTAGCGGAGCGCAGCCGGCGAAATTTGGGCGGACCGGAATGGACCGTCGCGGAGGAAAGACGGGTGCGGTCCGCGCTTAAGACCATTTCGGCCGACAACTACGAGATTTGGTACAAAATCGGAATGATCTTGCAGTCGCTTCGATGGATCAGGAGCGACGGCTCAGATATTGGCTTTGCAATTTGGGACGAGTGGTCGCAGCGGTCGCCGAAGTATCAAGGCGTAGCGACGCTACAAGCCAAGTGGCAAAGTTTCGGGAAGGCGGGACGCGGTGGGCTGGGGCTCGGGACCTTGTTTCAATGGGCGCGAGAGCTGGGCTGGAGCGACACCAATAATCAATCCAGTGGCGGCACTAATGGCGCGCCGAACGGCGACACCACCCAATCGGCAGACCAATCGGATTCGGCAGGGGGTGATCGGACACAGCGAGATTCGACCGAAGAAAATAAATTCGGCAACAAGCCGCCGCCGTCGCACCTCGAAATTATCAGCATGGATGAAGTCGAGGGGCAGAACATCGATTTTCTTTGGTCGAACCGGCTCGCACTTGGCAAGCACTCAGCCCTGGCCGGTGTCGGCGGCAAGGGCAAGTCTCAGGTTCTCTATAGCACGGCGGCGATCATAACGACTGGTGCTCTTTGGCCGTGTGGCGAAGGTCTCGCCCCGCAGGGAAGCGTCGTGCTGCTGAGTGCCGAAGATGACATAGCCGACATGATGCAGCCGCGTCTTATCGCGGCCGGTGCCGATCTCAAGCGAGTGAAGGCGATCAAGGCTGTGGTCGAGGACAGTGGCAAGAAAAAGCGGTTCAATCTTCTCGCCGATCTCGACGCGCTGTATCGAGCCTGCCGCGAATTGGGCGATGTAGTCATGGTCGGGATTGATCCACTCGGTTCTTATCTCGGCGGTGAACTTGATACCCACCGCGACGCCGCACTGCGCAGCGCGCTCGACCCGATTTCGGAAATGGCAAGCGCCGCCCGCTGTTCGGTCTTCAGCATTATGCACTTCAACAAAGCGACATCGATGAAGACCGCCATGGACCGCGTCATGGGCGGCGCCGGGTTCGTCAATGCACCGCGTTGCGCGCTCGGCTTGCTGGTCGATCCCGACGATGAGAACAAGCGGGTTTTGCTTGGTTTGAAGACGAACATCGGCCCCATGCCGCAAGGTCTACGGATGCACTTGGAAATGGCCGATGCCGGCACCGACAAGCGCACCGGCGACCTGATCCGGGCGACGCACGTCGTATGGGACGGGCAGACCGACCTCACCGCTGACGCCGTTGTGGCGATGATGGGTGAGCGGGAGACGCCGAAGCTGGACGAAGCAATCGCCTTCCTGCGAAGCGAATTGAAGGACGGCCCGCGCCCAGTCGAGGGGGTTAAGTCGCACGCGACCGCGCTTGGCATATCGGCAGCGACCTTGAAGCGGGCGCGGGAGAACATCGGCGTCATCGCTCGGCAGATCAAAGGCTCAGCGCACGGCGGTTGGGAGTATCTGCTCCCAATAGGGAGTACCTGATCAATGGCGCAAGCGGTAGTAATCTCGATGATGACCGGGGATCAGTGGCTCATCAAAAAGGCCTTCATGAACCATGAGCCAGTGGTCCCCCTGTCAGTAGCTCATGATCCCTCAGTGGCTCATCAGAAAGTACTGATTTTAGGTCACTAGCTCATGGTTCATGAAGTAGAGACCCATGGGCTAGTGACCCCCTTCTAGAGAACTGAGAACGGTCCCAACAGCCACCCCTCTCGATCCCGGAACTGGGAAGCAACCTTTGGAGTAAGCATGGAAAAAACCCTGGTCTACCGCGTGGCGGCGGCGCTATTCCCGGAGCATCCTCTCAAGTGCCTTGCCGGGTTTGCGGGCGTCGCCCATTCGACCGTGAAGACCTGGGCCTACGGCAGCAAGCATTGGGCTTACGGCAACCGTCGGCCGCCGATTAGGGTTTTCAACGATGTGTACGCGGCTTTGCAGGCGGCGCTGCCGACGCATAAAAACCAGGCCTTGGTATTGGATCTGACCGAACTGCTTAGGGGCTACATATGGCAACGGGAGCGCGAGCCGATAAAGCCTCGGGCCGGGTTTAATAAAATACGCGAGCGGGATGGACCCGGCAGCATTCCGCGCGATGGCCGCAATCGGCGCGGACGACCACGGCGGCCCGTTTTTACAGATTAAATGCTAATCCTGTTTTGGAGGACGCGATATTGGATGAGAGGAACGCCAGAGAGAGGCCGCCGCCCACAGCCACGCGATGAACCCGCAGACGAACCCCACGATCATCGATCCAAAGAATTGTCCGAGGATTTGACCGACGATTGCCCCGGTCAGTCCAACTGCTCCGCCTTCCGAATAGGCGTACTGAAAATCCCTCATGCTGTCTGAAAAATGAAGAACAAAAACAGCGGGAATGCTGACGGCAAAGTAAATCAGGCTTGCCCACAGGGCAACTTTCAATCCACGATGAAACGGTGAGGAGGCGAATTGCCTGCTCCCAAGTTGATCGCGCTGCGATGCTAATTCTCGTGGTCGGGGCACTCAGCTCATCGAATGTGTTAGTGCTTTCCCATGTTTCGATTATTCTTTTGCTAGTTCGCTTGGAAGGCGGCCTCTCAATTTAAACGTTGCCTCGACAGCCTTGGCAGCCGCAAAGAGAGCTATGACAGCAACGACACCCCCGCCACCGCCGCCAGCTTTAATCACGAATATTGCGAATATCCCAGACGCCACTAATAGGACGCTGAGGATGGCGAGGCCGACTGCGGCGACCCGGCTCTTGCTTAAAATTAGCCAAAGCGCGAGCGCCGCGCTCATGACTCCGGTTAGCAGTGATTTGAAGCCTCTGGCGACTGCAAAATCGAGGCCCCAACCGATAACGATAATGAAGATACCAAGAGGGATGAGCAGTGCGGAGATAACGAAGAACGCTATTGCCGCTCCTTTGATAATCTTGAGTGCTTGTTCCCGTGTCGTGATTGCAGTGAACCACACAGATTTGCATTTTTCAGGCAACCGCGATTTAGCCGGTGGCACGGTTGGTGGACTTATAGGGAGAGGTGGTGGCGCTACCCGGGACTTACGAACAAACTCAGGAAATGCACCCGGCGTCTGCCAGTTTTGAAGCCCTTCGCGCCAAACAAGTGCGTCGACAGGAAATCCATCTTCTTCAAGCCGTCGCCTGACCTCCTCGGTTGAGAGAGGACCAATTTGTGAGCCGCCCCACGCATAATGCCATTCGGTCGGAATACTCATGTATTGACCATTGCCAGCGGGGGGATGGTACTCGCCGCCCCTCGCGAAGGTCGGAATTTTTGTTGGTTTAAAGCGGTGGGTCAATAGCCAACAACGGGCTTGGCTTGACGCATGGACCTGCGCCAAGTCTTCGCCGCCAATCTTCGCCGGCTCCGCCATGCGAAAGGGCTGTCCCAAGAAGATTTGGCCTATGCGGCGGGCGTGAACCGCAGCTACATGAGCAAGCTCGAAAAGGGAGCGAGCTATCCGGGCCTTGAGATCATCGGAAAGCTCGCGGCCGTTCTTGAGGTTGAACCTGCCGAATTATTGAAGCTACCCTTGAGGAAGAGACCACGCGGCCGGTGATTTGGCGCGGGTGAGCCCGGCGCTAGTGAGACGCCGGGCGGCATTAGGCCCCTCCCCTGCGAACCGGGAAACCGGGTAGGATGGGTCGAGAGAGGGCCATGAGCACCAGAGGACCCACTGCATGGGAGCGAGCAGCCGCGACCCGGGTCGCCGAGCTCAGGAGGCGGTTGCTTGACCTCAAAAACTCAAATCGCCTGCTCAACTTCAAATTTACTGAGCGTTCGCGCAGCCATGTCCGTGTAATTGAGGCTTCGTCGAATGCGATTTTTGAAAATCTTGTCGAAGGAAAACGCCTTTCGTTTCGCGCCCTACCAGAGAAGTCCGACGAGCCTCCGGACGAAAACACCGATCAGTTTCTTATGGCGCTCGAACAGGCGCGAAATTCGGACTCAGCCTATCGCGACGAAGTCGGAGCGCTCGATGATGATCCTGATGGGGAGGAAACGCGACGCATAGAACGGCGGCTAAAGGACCGGGTGCGAACCCAACTTGGCCTCAAGCCGCTTGTTGAAATCAAGGAGATGACGTTAGCAAATTTTGCACGCCTCCATGATATCGATCCGCAGTTCGATCCGCCCTCGCTCGAGAAGAGCAAAAAACAAGCAGCTGGCCACCTACAGCTGTTGATGCTGCCAGACCAAATGGAGCGTAGCCTTGCTGGAATTTCAGCTCAGGCGCGGACGGCCCTACAAGAGAAGGGAGTTAATACGCTTTACGTCGCGTTCGGTTATCTCGAATGGTACGAAAGTGCGAGCTCCGAAAGAGCGATGTTCGCCCCGCTGCTCCTGCACCAAATCGATATTGAGCGTAAGCTCGTCTACTCCAAATACCAGTATAGTATTAGCAGCCTTGGTGAAGAAACAGATATCAACAAAACACTTTCAGAGCGGCTCGGTTACGATTTCGGATTGCACCTACCATCATTCGAGGAAGATGACACGCCGGAAGACTATTTTTCCAAGTTAGAAAAAGTCATCAAGGGCAAAAACCGTTGGCGAGTGCGGCGCTTTGTTGTTGTCGGTCACTTTGCTTTCGCACGGCTGGTGATCTACAACGACCTCGATCCAACGTTATGGCCAGGGGAAGTCGGAATAGTTGGCAACCCCAGCATTCTTGAGTTGTTCGCCGGCAGGGACAAGAACGAGCAGGATGGAGGATTTAGCGCTGAAGAATACGAAGTCGACAACCCTACAATTTCTGGCAAAGTGCCTCTCCTGATCACGGATGCCGATGCTTCACAGTTCAGCGCCATTGTCGATGTCATGGACGGCAAGAATCTCGCTCTAAAAGGACCTCCCGGCACCGGTAAATCACAAACCATCACCAACATTATCGCTGCCGCTTTAGCAAAGGGAAAAAGCGTTTTATTTGTTGCAGAGAAGGCGGCAGCACTAAACGTTGTTAAAGAGCGCCTCAATAGCGCGGAACTCGGTGATTTCTGCTTAGAGATTTATTCAACTAAAGCTCGCAAAACTGACTTGCTTGCCGCACTCGAAGCCCGGCGCGAAATCCAGAACAAACTTAGGCCGCCAAGGAAGTTGGATGCGGCGGTGACCGAGCTCGAGAAGCACCGCCGTCAATTGTCTGACTATGTTGGGCTCGTCAACACAGAATTTGGCGCCAGTGGCAAAACCATTCACAACATTCTTTGGGCCGAACAGCGTAGCCGGGATGCGGCCGCCGATCTGCCGAAGGCACTCGACAATATTCGTCTCTCGAATGTTGAAGCCATTACCGAAGCTGAGTTTACAGAGCGGTCGATGAAGCTCGTGGCGCTAGGCGAGCTCAATCAGGCGATAGTCACCGCACACGGTGCTGTTGAACGCCACCCTTGGCACGGGATCAGTAGCACTGAGCTTAACCTCTTTGACCAAGACGAGCTCATAACGGAAGGCAAGAGGCTAAACGAGGCGCTCAACATCTTCTCCGATGTTGTCCGGGCGCTTGCAGCCGAATTGGGTACTGAGATCTCGGATGATCTCGGGACAGGAGAGAAGCTCAAGGCTGCACTTGACCGACTGCCGCTGCTAGCGCCGGAGGTCGATAGGCATTTGCTCGATGCTATGGCTAACCCCGTCACGCGCCAAGCGCTCAAAGACCTGCTTGATTGCTTAATTCTCTGGACCGACGCCAAGGCGAGAATTGCGACCTTTGGTAATCCCGAGCGCTTAAGCACCCGTCTCCGAGATCTGCAGATGCTCGCTCAAGCCGCGGAGCAATTCGATCTAATGGATGAGACTTCCGCTACTCTGGTTCTATTAGCGCAGGCTTCGCGCAATGAGGCGACTGCGTTACGGCGCGCCGCGGCCCACGCGGAACGCCTTTTGAAAGCATTCGGCATTTCCGATGACAAACTAGATATTTCAAATCTACCTCGAATTATCGCTGCAGTCCGCCATCTTTCCGCATTGCCCAGGCATCTTGCAGGCTTTCGTTCCCACAAGCTCGTTAATGAAGTAATGGGCGTTCAGCTTTTAATTGGCGCCCAACTAAAAGAAGCTGGCCGGAAGGCAAAAGACCTCGAGGCCATTCTCACGGACACATCGCAACGACTAATGGTACGACGCGACGATGATCCTGATGTGTTTCGTAATCACGCAGCGGCTCTGCGATCCGCCGGATTATTCAGGATGTTGCGTGCTGATGTGCGTGCAGCCAAGCGCACGTACAAAAGTTTACAGCGCAGCCACGCGAGAGTGCGGACGAGTTGCATGGCGGACGATTTTGAACAGCTCGCCAGTGCACTTTCAGCTGTTTCCGCAATTGACCATGATGTGAACCTACGCGAATTATGTGGTGAGCGTTTTCGAGGAACTCACACTCCATTCGATGATTTCCTTGTCATACACAATTGGATGGTTGAAACTAAGCAGTTAACTCCGATCGCTAATGACATCGACCAACAAATTAGCAAAGTGCTCTTGGAAGGCGCGGTTGACACGCTCAATTCCATCTTGGGATTAGCCAAAGATCCTGCGCACGCTCTTTTGGAACAGCGAGTGAATGCCTTAGCGGGTTCCGGCAGATCCATCGAGGACCTGATCGATTGGTGCGCTCGCCGCGCTGAAGTCGCTGAAATGGTAGGACTGCTCTCGCGTCAAATAGGATTATTTGACAATACGTTTTTTTCTCGCCTTCGTGAAACGGAAAGCGGCGCCAAGCTAATGTGCGACGCCGCGGAGAGGATAACATCCAATCAACGCGCACGAGAAGTGTTGGGCGAGGATTTCCAGGGTACCGCAACCGACCAACGGCACCTGCGAGGAGCTACCGACGCCGCACAGGCAATTGAAAACACCGGGCTGCCCGAATATCTGCAGAGGTACTTATTTTCCAGCAATTATGACGCGCGAATCAAACAGCTGCATTTGCTTAAGACGGAACTTGATGCCACGTTGACATCCGCTCGGCACGCTTGGCTCACTTTCAAGGAACGAGCGAAGGTAGACGATACTGCGTTCTACGGAGCGCCGTTTGAGACAATTTCGGCCACTACCATGGCGAACCGGACGGCTCTCGCTATCGCTGATCGCCCTGGCCTCGCAACTTGGATTGAGTATCGCAGCGCGTGGCAAGATTGTGTGGATTTAGGTCTTGCTCCTCTGCTCGGGGTGTTCGAAGGCTCTCCATTGTTGCCAGAGTTGCTTCGAACGGCATTGGAGCGAGCGTTTAATCGTAACCTTGCACGTACGGCACTCGAGCGACATCCCAAGCTCACCCGATTTAAGGGTATAACTCAAACGCAGGCGCGCGAACGCTTTAGCGAACTTGATCGACAGATCCTTAAATTACATCAGCAAAGTCTTGCAGCACAATTGGCTGGCAATCCTATCGATCCTGGTGTCCTCACGCCACTAAAGAAGGACTACACGGGCCTCGAACTTATTCGTAACGAGCTTTCAAAGAAGCAGCGTCACCTACCGATCCGAACGCTACTG
Organism: uncultured Alphaproteobacteria bacterium; assembly: GCA_963731805.1. GTDB lineage: Bacteria > Pseudomonadota > Alphaproteobacteria > Rhizobiales > Xanthobacteraceae > BOG-931. The sequence continues at coordinate 122,252 of CAVSWY010000004.1, read as the reverse complement.
GAAAGAGCGGGACGCTCGATCCAACAGATGAAACCTTGTTTCATGATGTCACCACTTTCGGTCGCGCAATTTTTAAAGCCGGGAGGCTTGCGATTTGATATTTTGGTGATTGATGAAGCCTCGCAGATGCGTCCGGAGGAGGCTCTCGGATCGATTGTACGCAGTGACCAGACCGTGATCGTCGGAGATCCAATGCAATTACCGCCGACATCGTTCTTCGACAGGGCTGATCACTTCATCGGTACTGAGGATGAAGCTGAAGAGATCATTGATAGCGAATTGATCCTGGACTTAGCGCTAGCTACGTATCGTCCGGCACGCGAGTTGCGGTGGCACTATCGATCCCGCCACGAGAGCTTAATCGCGTTCTCGAACCGTAAATTCTATGATGACAAACTTATCGTGTTCCCATCGCCACTTGATCCAGACAAAGCTAAGCGAAGACCGCCTTTCGGAGTCTTCAATCATTTTGTAGGTGGCAAGTACAAAAGCAGTCTCAATCTAATTGAAGCGCAGGCTGTGGCTGAGGCGGCCGTCGCGTTTATGCGCGATAATCCAGACAGTTCGCTCGGTGTTGTGACGCTCAACCAACCACAACAAGAGTTGTTACTTGGAGAGATTGATCGACTAGTCGCTCGAGATCATCGAGCAGCAAAATATCGGGAGAAATGGGAGCCCACTCTAGAATATTTCTTCGTGAAGAACCTCGAGAACGTGCAGGGTGACGAGCGCGACGTTATTTTTATCTCAACAGTATATGGGCCGGATGCCGAAACAGGCGTGGTGATGAATTGGTTCGGTCCAGTGAACAGTAACGTCGGTCATCGCCGCCTGAATGTGCTGTTTACACGCGCGAAGCAGCGCGTTGATCTGTTCACGTCGATGCGCAGCGGAGACATCAGAATCGCGGAAGGCGCAAGTCTCGGCATCAAGACCCTCAAATCATATCTTGAATATGCGGAGACAGGAAAATTAGAGCAGGGCGTACAGACAGGTCGCGAACCCGATTCTGAATTTGAGATATTTGTGCGCGACCGTCTTGCGCAACACGGCTTCGAAGTCGTGCCTCAGGTAGGCGTCGCTGGGTACTTCATAGACTTGGCCGTCAAGCATCCGAAACGCAGCGGATACATCCTTGGAATTGAATGTGACGGCGCGATGTATCATTCCAGCAAGTCAGCGCGTGACCGCGACCGCTTGCGCGAACAGGTACTAACCGGCCTCAAATGGAATATCTATCGAATTTGGTCGACTGATTGGTTTGCTAATCCACAGGAGCAGTTCAATCGCCTAGTCGCGCATATTGAGCAGCTGGTCGCTCGTTCACCGAGTGTTCAATAGATTGCAAAGCATTTTCTGCAATGCCGGAAGCCGCGGTTATTTCGCTGACTGTTCTAACTTTTTGCTTCGTTTCCTTTCAATTTTTGTTTGCGCTTCTCCTGTTCTAGTTGGTCGTCCCGAGCTTCATCTCCGAATGTGGCTTCGGCGGCATACGCAAGAGCGCGCCCACAAGGCGCATCGTTGAAGCAATGTCAGAGTGGGCCATGGCAAAACCTATATACCAGCTTGCTAGTCGATACCAAGATCCCAAACATTGGATACGCGGGAACAAAGCCAAGGCTGGAGCCAAACACGACAAGCTAATCCATATTGCGGTCGGACACGCCCTAACAAATTGGGAACATGTGGAAGCGGCGGGCGCGATGCTCTTTGGCCTTTTCGCCGACTCCAACTCGATAGCTGCGCAGCGGGCCTACGGCACTATCAATGGAGCAAAAGCCCGCGAAGCGGCTCTCAGAGAGGCCGCAAATACATTTTTTTCTCTACGCAAGAATCTGAACAAGAAGAATGGAGAAATATACGAAGATTTGAAGGTGGCGGAAAAATGCGCTGGTATTTTAATTCACAATTATGGGCAAGCTTCCGGGCGGCGAAATGATATCGCACATGGGATAGCTTGGGAACTCAGCTTCAAAGAGAGCAAGGACCTTTCTTGGTTTTTGGTTGCACCGAATTATCAGTCACGGAAAACTGTCAATTGGATTGAAGATGATTTCAGATTGCGTGACGCCAAAGGACTGAGACTAGGAGACGCCAAGGCGCGTTTTGATTATAATAAATTCTATTATAAAAATACCGACTACGCTTTTGGGACGAACGAAATAAAAGTGTTCGCAGGCAAATTCGCATATCTATACGCAGAAATGCTGTCGTTCGCACACGTTCTGAACCCTGCCAAATTCAAGCTTAAACCCGATCAGCTTTCCGAGTTGGCAAAGCACCTGAGTGCTTAATTTCAGAAAATACGATCTTTTCGATCTGTTCGATTGGTGTCTTACGCGCAAGGCGATGATCGCAATATCCACTTCAATAAATGGCTGACGGCATTCTACCTCATGAACGCCAGCGAGAAGGGCGATCGGCCCACCCGCTCCACCGCGCCCTGAACCTCTAAGCCGGATTTCAGTTATCAGGCAAAGCGATCAATCCGCTGGCGGAAAAAACACCCGCGTCGCGGTGATTGGCGACAGCTTGAATTGCAGTTTTGGAAGTGAAAAGGCCGGGCATTGCTCCCGGCCTTTCCTCTCGCCGAATCAGACGAAAATCTGTTAGAAGGCGAATCGGTCTGGGGTTGCAGCCTCAGACGTAAACTTACTCGCGTGTGGTTGGTGCCGTCGCGAGCATGGAATCAGTTGCGCGATTTTCATCGCAGATTCCGATTCCGTGGTCAAGGCGGCACTCTAATAGTGAGAGGCTGTTATGGAGGCCACTAAAGTTCCCGTTTCATTTCGATGCGATGCTTGCAACGCCAAGATCAGGTGGACTGACGACGCCGTCGATTCCACCGAAATCATCTGCAAGAATTGCGGCAAGTGTCATGGGACTTATGCTGACCTCAGGCACACAGCTATGGAGGCTGTGAGAGGTCGGGTCGAGTCCATCATGAAGGATGCGCTCAAGCGTCGCTAGATCGATCTCAATCGTGTCCGCCATACGCTATTTTATGTGCGCGCGTCATGTGGGATGATGTGGAGAGAGAAGCAGTATAGGATTTACGATGAAAACCGCCCAGGCGATTTTGAAAGAATTGATCTTGCATGTCTCCCCTCCGGCGGGATGTGCAATCGTTTTGACGGAAGAAAGTTCGCGCGGGTCCGCTGAACCGAATTGGATTGCCGCGTGCGGCAACTTGGAGGCGCGGAAACTCGCTCGTTATAATGAAAAGCTCATTGAATTGCGCAAGGCCGATCCAATAATTGATTGGACCGAAGAGAAAATATTAGTTGTCGGGCAACGCCGTGTTGCCCATTGGATGCTGTCAGAGGCCAATGGCAAACTAGTAGGCTAAACCGACCAGAAATCAATGACTGACCGAGAGGCGCTAAAGTGGATCTGATTGAACCGCACTCCCAAAAAATAACATGGGGCACTTTGAGAGTTGGTGATGCTGGCAATGCGACGATCAGAAGAATATCTGCTTTTCGTTTTGCGGTCGATTGTCCACAGGCTAATTGTCCGGCCGAATATTCATTTCTAGGAGCAAAGTGTTCCCGTTGCGGAATGCATATGATGGGGGCGCGCGTCGAACCAGATTAGGCGAGAACTTAGCCGCATCAATTAATAAGCAGTTTCGACTGAAACTTTCTTTTCTCCTTTTGGACATTCTCTGTTCGCTTTTAGAGCCGATCCGGGAAGTTCTTGAATCTGATGAATCGGATGTGATTCATTGATGGGCGCTTGATTCTGGATGGAGCGCCCCCCGATGTGGAAGCCCGAACACCGCCAAGCTGCGAACCGCAGTGGCCTGCGTTACCCGAGCGATTTGACTGATGCCGAATGGGTGATTGTGGAGCCCATGATCCCGCCTGGACGCCATGGCGGGCGCAAACGCTCGGTAAACGTGCGTGAGGTGCTGAACGGGATCTTCTACATCCTATGGACCGGCTGCCAATGGAAGGCTCTGCCAAAAGACCTGCCGCCGAAGAGCACGGTGCACGACTATCTGGAGCTATGGAACTGGGACGGCACGTTGGAGCGCATCCACCATGCACTCTACGTTGCGGTGCGCGAACAGGCCGGACGTGACGCAAGTCCGACGGTAGCGATTATCGACTCGCAAACCGCGAAGGGTGCTCAAAAAGGGGGCCTTGGCTCGATCCTTCGGGCTACGACGCGGGCAAGAAGGTCAAGGGTCGCAAGCGGCACATCCTGGTCGACACGCTGGGCCTCTTGTTGAACGTTGTCGTTCATCCCGCCGATGTTCAGGACCGTGACGGCGCCTTCCTGCTGTTGCGCCGGGCAAGACGACTGTTCCCGTTCATCAAACGCATCTTTGCTGATGGGGGCTATGCCGGAGAGAAGATGGCGCTCGTTGTCTGGCGCACAGGAGCATGGAAGCTGGAGATCGTGAAGCGATCCGAAGTTTCTGGCTTCGAGGTCTTGCCCAAAAGGTGGATTGTCGAAAGGACGTTCGCCTGGATCAGTCGCAATCGCCGCTTGGCTCACGACTTCGAGCGTTACGCTATCACCGTCGCCGCCTTCGTCCGCCTCGCCATGATCCGCATCATGCTCAGGCGGCTTGCTGCAAACGCCTCGTCATGAATCCAAACTTCCCGGATGGGCTCTTAGAGGCTGAAGTACAACCTAATGGCGTCGAGGCGTAAGCGTGGTTCGCACGACGACGTCCACCGAAAAAAAATTTTGGTGCCGGGGGGTAGCTGGGGTCCCTCGATATTTTATCGGACCGCGTCCCGACGTCTTGGCACACGGAGCAGTGAACTGAACGCGGCTGTCACCGGCCAAATGGTAATCCCGAACGTTCGCCGCCGCTCGCGCTCAGCTAGTTTAGATTGAAAAAGCCGACGCATATGCCGTACTTTTGCCGTACGATCTGGCGTTCGCCAGAGTTATTGGATCTAAACTATTGATTATATTGGCGCTCCCTACGGGAATCGAACCCGTGTTTCAGCCTTGAGAGGGCCGCGTCCTAGACCGCTAGACGAAGGGAGCCTGGCTGTCGAAATAACCGCGATAAAGCGGCCATGCAAGCGCGTTGAGGCGGGCCCTCCTCTCCCAAATCACTGCTCGGTGCCGAACCGCAGCCGGCCGGTCTGCACCAGCGTCTTGAGATCGTAAATGCGGACCTCGCTTTGGCCGCCAATATCCAAGGTCACGACGATGCGGCCATCGCCGATGGTCGTGGATACCACATGCGCGCCCTTGGGCAGGAAGATGGTGCCGTTGGTGATGGCCCCGGCGCCGCTTTCGCCGGCGTGATAAACGCGGTAGCCGATGACGCCGATCACCGCGGCGATGGCAACCGCGGTGGTGACTGCCGATATCAGCATCAGGAGCCGCACCTTCGCCAGCGCTTCGGGCGGCTGATCGGGCGCGGCATCGTCGGATTTTTTATTTTCGGGTTTTTGGGCCAAAACTGTCACCATGCAAATCCGTCACCATGATTGAAAGCGCAACGCCGACTTCGGTGCTGGTCGCCGCCGAAGAGGACGGCGAGCGGCTCGACCGCGTGCTCGCCCGCCATCTCGCGGAGCAGCCCGCCGCGCTGTCGCGATCGCGGCTCAAGGTGCTGATCGAGCAAGGCGCGGTCGCGCTCGACGGCACGACGATCCGCGATCCGAGCCATCGCGTCAATTCCGGCGCCGAGATCGTCGTCGCCGTGCCGCCGGCCGAGCCGGCCAAGCCCGCGGCGGAGCCGATTCCGCTCAAGGTCGTCTATGAGGACGACGACATCATCGTCATCGACAAGCCGCGCAATCTGGTCGTCCATCCGGCCGCCGGCCATTGGACCGGAACGCTGGTCAATGCGCTGATCGCGCATTGCGGCGAAAGTCTCTCCGGCATCGGCGGCGAGCGGCGGCCCGGCATCGTGCACCGGCTCGACAAGGACACCACCGGGCTGCTGGTGGTGGCGAAGCACGATCGCGCGCATCGGGTGCTGGCCGGGAAATTCGCCGACCATGGCCGCAGCGACGAAGCGTTCGAGCGCGGCTATCTGGCTTTGGTCTGGGGGTCGCCGGAGCGGCCGCACGGCACCATCGATAAGCCGCTCGACCGCGACCCGCGGGCGCGCGACCGCATGGCGGTCCGCGAAGGCGGCCGCGAGGCCATCACCCATTGGCAGGTGCTGGAACGATACCAAGGCGGAAAACCGGCCAAAGTGACGGCAAAGGGCGCCAAGCCCGAGGCGCCGGTGGCAAGCCTCCTGCTCTGTCGGCTGGAAACCGGGCGGACCCACCAGATTCGGGTCCATTTGGCCTCGATCGGCCATCCTTTGCTGGGGGACGAGACTTACGGGGCGGGATTCCGCACCAAAACGGCGCTTTTGCCGCAGGCCGCCCAGGCCGCGCTGGCCGCCCTTGGCAGACAGGCGCTTCATGCCCATATACTATCAGTCAAACACCCCAGCAGCGGCGAATTCATGCGGTTCCAATCGGAACTGCCGCATGACCTCGCCCGTTTGCATACAGCGCTGGCCGGCGGTCGGGCCGAGGCCGGCGCGAAAGCGTCAGGCGATAAGTAAGGATTTACCGATTTTTCGGCTTTTCACAGTCACTTGACCGAGATCAACGCGGTATCGCGTCGATGTGATGCCGTTTCCCTTCCGCTCGCCTGATTCGACCGTGTATGTTGCGGGTGCGAGATAATGGACTGGTGCTGCCGGCTTAAGGCAAGCGGTGGCGCCATTCGCCCGCCGCTTCCGCGGGGGCACAAATAGATAGAAGATATGGAGGGCGCTAAAATGGCCCAGACTGCAGCTTTACCGATTTTATCAGGCGAAACCGGCCTTACCCGGTACTTGGAAGAAATCAGGCGGTTCCCGATGCTGGAGCCGCAGGAAGAATTCATGCTGGCCAAGCGCTGGCGCGAGCACGGCGACCGCGACGCGGCGCACCGGCTCGTCACCAGCCATTTGCGGCTCGTGGCCAAGATCGCCATGGGCTATCGCGGCTATGGCCTGCCGATTTCGGAAGTCATCTCGGAAGGCAATGTCGGCTTGATGCAGGCGGTGAAACGCTTCGAGCCCGACAAGGGATTCCGGCTCGCCACTTACGCCATGTGGTGGATCAAGGCGGCGATCCAGGAATACATCCTGCGCTCGTGGTCGCTGGTGAAGATGGGCACCACCGCCAACCAGAAGAAGCTGTTCTTCAACCTGCGCAAGGCGAAGAGCCGCATCTCGGCGCTCGACGAAGGCGACATGCGGCCGGATCAGGTCAAGCTGATCGCCAAGCGCCTGGGCGTCACCGAGCAGGACGTCATCGACATGAACCGCCGCCTCGGCGGCGACGCCTCGCTCAACGCGCCGATCCGCGAAGATGGCGATTCCGGCGAATGGATGGATTGGCTGGTCGACGATTCAGTTAGCCAGGAAAGCCGGCTGGCCGAAAGCGAGCAATCGGAGAACCGCCACAAGGCGCTCGGCGACGCGCTCACGGTCCTCAACGACCGCGAACGCCGCATCTTCGAGGCGCGGCGGCTGGCCGACGACCCGATCACGCTGGAAGAGCTCGCCGACGAATTCGGCGTCTCCCGCGAGCGCGTCCGCCAGATCGAGGTGCGGGCTTTCGAGAAAGTCCAGAAGGCGGTGAAGAACAACATCGCCCATATGGAAAATCCGGAGCCGGCGGCCGCGGCGGCGATGCATTAAGCCACTCGTCATTGCCGGGCTTGATCCGGCAATCCATAGAACCTCGAAGCTGCATGAATGCCCGGCCTTGTGCCGGGCATTTATTCGTGGACTTCGCTTGGCCGTGAGCAAGATCGGCGATGACAGAATGCCACCGCCGCCTTGGCATCATCCAGTGGCCACAGGTTACGCCGCCACCTGCTCTTTGAGTAACGCCTTCTCCACTTCGCCAACCATGAAGAGGTAGGAGTTTTCGCTCTTGGCAATCTTTTGCGGATCGAAACCAGCCACTTCCATCGGCATCTTAAAAGCGCCGATAAGCTCTTTCATGTGACGGTCGAGGAAAGCCTTCGGGTCCGTGCGCCACACAAGTTTGCCATCTCTCACCATCAACAAGGCCTTCAGGCCGTACAACACGGGAATGATGTAGCCGTCTGGAACGCCAAATTCCGAAGGTAGATGTACGAACGGCGAGTAGGCGCAGCCACGTTTGGGAACACGCACCTCCTTGATCTTGCCAAACTTGCCGTTGTTAGCGTTGTACTTAGGTCCCATCTCCACGAAGATCTTATCGTAGAGCGCAGGTAGCGAGACTGCGACCTCAAAGGCGCTAGCTATGCTGGCATTGTGCATCTCATACTGAGGCCCATTTTTTTGCTTCGACACGTCGGGATGTTCCATCAACTTGTCGAACAGCGTCGAGAGCTCACCCTTATTGCGATAGATATTCTGCGGCACCACGGTGAAGTTGAGCGCTGAGCCGTTCTCCGGCCGCGCAAACGCGCGGTCCCCCCTCCCCGCTGTCGCGGGGCGGGATGCTTATTCCCCCAACGCGCCCTTCAGCGGGCGGTGGCAAGCCAGGATCATCAGGCCGGCGCCGGCGGCGATGGCGGCGATCATCAGGAAAAATTCGATATGCGGCATGCGGCTCCAGAAACTGCCGATGTAGCCGGCGAGGAAGCCGCCGGTAAAACTCGTCGCCAGCCAGATACCCATCATCATCGACAGAAGGCGCACGGGCGCCACTTTGGTCACGAGCGACAGCCCGACCGGCGACAGATAGAGCTCGCCCACCGTGAAGGTGGCGATGGCGGCAAGAACCCACAGCCAGCTTGCCTGACCGCTGCCGGCGTGAACGGCGGCGATGGCGTAGATGATATTGGCCGCGGTGACGCCGAAGCAGCCGAGCGCCATTTTCGTCACGGTCGACGGCTCGCTGCCGCGCGCCGCCTGCCGCGCCCACAGCGCGACGACGAACGGCGTGAAGGCGAAGATCATGAACGGGTTGAAGGCGAGGAACCAGGTCGTCGGTATCCGCGCCGCCGATCCGAACAGGCCGATGCCGCGGTCGACATCGGCGTCGATCCACAACACCGTGGTGTTGCCGATCTGCTCGTAACAGGCCCAGAACAATGTGTTGGGCACGAACAGCACGAGCAGCGCGACGATGGCGCGCCATTCTTCGCGGCTCAGCGGCCGGTGTTCGGTGTGCGCGGTTTGCGCCCTGTGCATTTCGTCCTGGGGCAGATGCGGCAGCGCATAGAGATAGATGCAAAGCCCGATGCACATGCCGACGCCGGCGGCGGCGAAGCCGTAGTGCCAGCCGACTTCCTCGCCGAGCGTGCCACAAATCAGCGGCGCCAGGAACGCGCCGACATTGATGCCGACATAGAAGATGGAATAGGCGCGGTCGCGGCGCGGATCGCCGGGCGGGTAAAGCCCGCCGACCTGGGTCGAGATGTTCGGCTTGAAACAGCCGGAGCCGAGGATCAGCGCCAACAGCGCGAACAGGAAAAGCTGCTCGACCGCCATCATGAAATGGCCGATCGCCATCAGCACCGCGCCGATCACGACAGTGCGGCGCTGGCCGAGCACGCGGTCGGCCAAGAGCCCGCCGAAGATCGGCGTGAAATAGACGAGCCCGGTATAGAGGCCCCAGATCAGCGACGACAGCGGCTGCACATCGAGCGGACCGAAAACGCTTTCGAGCGCGCGCTTGAGCGTGATCAGGCCGACAACGTTGCCCGAATGATCGGCCAGCAGCAGGTATTTGGTCATGTAGAGGACGAGCAGCGAGCGCATGCCGTAATAGGAAAAGCGCTCCCACATCTCGGTGGTGAACAGGTAAGTGAGTCCGCGCGGATGGCCGAACAACTCGCCCTGCCCCGCCGCAGCGGCGGAAATCGATGCAACGCGCTCGGTCAAAACGGCATCCTTGGCACAGTCCTTGGCATGGTCGCAGCGCAGCCGATGGGGCTTGAACAACCCGGACCGGACGTGATTACTGCACCGTCCGGCATTCGCCGATGATGACAAGAAAGCAAGATCGACGCCACGGAGGAACGATGCTCGGCCGGACAACTTTCCTGGCGTGCGGACTATGGAGTTTCGCCGCTCTGGCTCCCGCAGCCGAACCTACTCTCATCCACGTCAACACCTTCCCCAATGCCCGCGCTTTGCCGTTTTACGTCGCGGTCGAGCAAGGCTTCTTCGCCCGGCACGGGTTGAACGCCGACCTGCAATTCACCAAAGGTTCGAAAAGCCAGCGCGCCGCGCTGGCGAGCGGCGCCGCCGATATCGTGCATTCGGCGGTCGACAACGCGGTGGCGATGATCGACGTCGCCAAGGACGATATCGTGATCGTCGGCGGCGGCGACAGCGGCACCAACGAATTCTACGTGCAGGACGGCATCAAGACTTTTTCCGACATCCGCGGCCATGCCATCGTCGTCGACGCCCCCAACACCGCCTATGCGCTGCAGGCGAAGAAAATCCTGCTGCAGCATGGGCTCGAATTAGGCAAGGACTATACGTTCAATCCGGTCGGCAACGGCTCGTTTCGGCTGCACGCGCTATTCGCGGACAAGAACAATGCCGGCGCCATCCTCAATCTGCCGTTCTCGCTCGAAGCCGCCGCCAAAGGCATGCACAGTCTCGGCCGCACCACCGATCTGGTCGGCCCCTATCAAGCCGGCGGCGATTTTGTGCGCCGCGCCTGGGCGCGCGACCACGCCGACACGCTGGTCAATTATCTCGCCGCCTTTATCGAAGCCCTGCGCTGGTCTCTCGACCCGAACAATCGCACCGCGGCCGTGGCCATCCTGGTCGATAAGCTCAAAATGCCGCAAGACATCGCGGAGAAGAGCCTCACGCTGATGGCCGAGCCCGGCTTCGGCTTCGCCCGCGACGCCAAATTCGACATGGCCGGCTTCAAGAACGTGCTGGCGCTGCGCGCCGAAGTGGAAGGCGGCCAACCGGCCGATCCGCAGCGTTATATCGACCTGTCCTACTACGATCGCGCAATAAAGCTCGTGAACAAGGAGTGACAATGCCCGCCTTTGCCGAAGAAGCCAAAAACTTTCGTCTGATCGGCCACGACGCGTCGGCGGCCTGGGGCGGCGGCTCGCTGGTGCAAATCCACAAGGGCCACGCTTATGTCGGCGCGGTCGGCGGCTCGAGCTATAATGGCCCGGAAGGCTTTACCGTGCACGACGTGCGCGATCCGAAGAAGCCGCACAAAGTCGGCGAATTCCGCGCGCCGCCCGGCATTCATTGTCACAAGCTGCGCATCGTCGGCGACGATCTGCTTTATGTGAATTCGGAGCGGCTCGCCGGCGACAAAGGCAAGAACGCGCGCGCCGGCTTTTTCATTTTCGACATTTCGACGCCGTCGGCACCGAAGCCGATCGGCTTTTACGACATGCCGGGCTCCGGCCCGCACCGTTTCGGCGTCGATCTTAAGCGCAAGCTCGCCTTCATGCCGAACGACGCGCCGGGCTGGACCAAGCGCGTGATCTGGACGCTGGATATTTCCGATCCGCTCAAGCCCGAAGTGGTCAGCATCTGGGGCCTGCCGTGGATGAAGACCGACTCCGATGAAGTCGGCGACGACCCGCATCCGGCCGAGGAAGCCACCACGCTGCACGGGCCGCCGATGATCCGCGGCAACCGCATGTATTGCGCCTGGTGGGGCGGCGGCATGGCGATCATCGACTGCACCGATCTGCGCTCCATGAAGCTCGTCGGCCATGTCAAATGGTCGCCGCCGTTTCCCGGCTCGACCCATACCTGCTGGCCGATCGGCGACCGTCCCTATCTCGTCGTCACCGACGAGGCACGCGCCAAGCAGAAATTCTGGGACGCGCAATTCATGTGGATCATCGACGCCCGCGACGAAACCAATCCGCTGCCGATCGCGACCTACATGCCGGAGCGCGAGAAATATTACGACCGGCCCGGCCGTTTCGGCGCGCACAATATCCTGGAGAACCTGCCCGCCGAGGGACCGTGGAAGGACATCGTCTTTCTCACTTATTTCAACGCCGGCTTGCGCGCGATAAACGTCAGCGACCCGCTGCACCCGAAGGAAGTCGGCTATTACGTGCCGGAAACGCCGGAAGGCGCGCCGGGCATCCAGTCGAACGATATCGGCAGCGACGACGATGGCCGGCTTTATCTGATCGACCGCTGGGGCCAGGGCATGCACATTCTGGAATATACCGGCTAATGCCAATCTCGCGCCGTATGCTCATCAGCTTCGTTTCGGCCATCGGCTTGCTGGGTGGACCGTCGTCCGCTCTGCCGGCGGCACCGGTCTCGGCTGGCACCGAGGCCGCGGCCGATTTCCTGCTCGCAACGTGCAGGGACTCCGCTCAAAATCTTGCCGTCGTCGTGCAACGTGCGGCAGATCAGCATTGGACCTCAATGATCAAGCCGAACATCGCCGAAAGTGATCCTGTCCAGGTGAAAGGCATGTGGAAGGCCGATGAGAACGGCCACGCCTACACCGTCACGACCGGTACCGGCCCTCACAATACCACAACCTGCATGGTGGTTTTCGGCGATCCAAAACCCCGCCGCGACGATCTCTTCGCCGCGCTCTCCAACGCCTTGACGCTCAAGCCCACGGCCGACACTCCGGGATCAGAATGGCGTTCCGAGATGTACCAGGTCGAGAATCTCTCGCCGAGCAATGTGGTCCTGCAAATCGTCTCGTCGAACGGCGATGCGTTCACGGCCGCCATCATGGGCAACTGAGCGCCAGCGCTTCCGCGTCGCGTTAGCCGTGCTTCTCCGCGGCGTGCCAGTTCGGCTCGTCCGGCGGATTCTGCGGCGCAAAGCCGAACGCCTTCTCGAACCGCTTGGCATAATCCGGCCAGACCTGCGGATTGATGATGCGCGGCACCGGTTTACCGTCGAGCGCATCGAGCATCTGCTCGGCGGCAATCCGGCCCATTCTGATGCGCGCCTCTTTGGTGACGCCCGCCATATGCGGCGTGACCATCACGTTGTCGTATTTCATCAGCGGATGACTGGCCGGCGGCGGCTCCTTTTCCCAGACGTCGAGCCCGGCTCCGGCGATTTTCTCGTCACGCAGCGTCCGCTCCAGCGCCTCTTCGTCGTGAATCGAGCCGCGCGCTGTGGTGATGAAATAGGCGTCCGGCTTCATCAGCGCGAATTCCCGCGCCCCCATGAGCTTGCGCGACTCCGGCGTCAGCGGACAATTGATCGAAACGAAATCGGAGCGCTTTAACAGTTCGTCCAGCTCGACTTTCTCGGCGCCGCGCGCTTTCACCACATCGGCTGAAAGATAGGGATCGTAGGCCAGCACCTTCATCTTGAACAAAATCCCGGCGAGCTCGGCGACACGCCGTCCGACATTGCCGAGGCCGACGATGCCGACGGTCCGGCCGTACGCTTCGCCACCGGTGTAATCGTTGCGGTTCTTGATCGTGCCCGCCCGCAGCGCCCGATCCGAGTCGGGAACCCGTTTGATCAGGCAGAGCATCATGCCGAGCACATGCTCGGCGACCGCTTCGGCATTGCCGCCGGACTGATTGACGACCAGCACGCCGCGCTGGGTACAGGCATTGACGTCGACTGTATCGTAGCCGGCGCCGTTGGTGGAAACGATCAACAGGTTCGGCGTGCGGCCCAACAACTCGGGCCGGGCGTGATAATGCGGCGCCAGCTCGTCGCGGGCCGAGCTCATCTGATAGGCATGCGCCGCGGCGAGAATTTGCAGCGCGGCGTCGTCCGGGCTTTTTTGCTCGAGCATATCGAGCCGAATATCGCCGCGCTTGCCGAGCATCTCGCCGAAGCCAATCGGCCGGTGCGGCTGGACACAAAACACGCGCTTACTGTTGACCACGCTGTTCATTGTCGACGTTTCCCCCTTATCACCCGGGCCGCGAAAGGACACAGAGCCCGGGTCTTTGCCCTGAGGAAAACTGGTATCATCAAGCCACCATAAATTCCAAGCCACCCCGCGCGCCAGGCGGAGGCGGCGCGCAAGGGAGATGCCGAATGGTCGAGCTGTACCACTTTTGGAGTTCAGTCTGCTCGGTGCGCTGCCGCATGGCGCTCGAGGAAAAGGGCGTCAAATGGACCAGCCGCTACATCGATTTGTTCAAATTCGACCAGCTCAAGCCCGACTACCTCGCCATCAACCCCGACGGCGTGGTGCCCACACTGGTCCATGACAGCGAGCCGGTCCGGGAATCGACCATCATCAACGAATATATCGATGCCGCCTTCCCCGGCCCCGCGCTCACCCCGCGCGAGCCGCTCCGGCAGGCGCGCATGCGCGAATTCATCCGCAAGTGCGAGGACGGCTTCGATGCAATCGTCAAGCTGACGATGGTGAAATATATTCTGCCGAAGCTGCGCAATCGCTGGAGCGACGATGAATTGATCCAACGCGCGGCGCAGCGCCCGATGCGCTACTACAAAGACGTCCATTCCCGCGCGGTACGCGGCGAAATCACCGCCGCCGAGCTTGCCGAGGCGCGCGTCATGATCGAGGAGCTGCTCGACCGCCTCGAGCGCACGCTGGATCCGGGACCGTGGATCGTCGGTGAGACGTTGACGCTCGCCGATATCGCTGTCGCGCCCTACATGTTCTGGCTGTCGGCGCTGGGCAGCGACCACTTCTGGTCGAAGGACCGCCGGCCGCGCATCAACGATTGGTACGCTCGCCTCTCCACCAGGCCAGCGTTCCAGACCGCGGTGTCGTGGCCGGACGAGAGCGGCGGAGGCTATGAGGAAGTAGGCCTGCGGGCAAAATTGGCTGCGGATAAACCGGCGGCGTGACCGCGGCGAAGAATCAGTGCGTGACGTCCGTAACTGTGCGTGTTCGGTTCACCCGTTGAAGGAGGAATCCCATGGCTAAGAAGCAATCTGACAGCGTCTACCGTGTCGTCGACGTCGTCGGCGTCAGCGACAAATCGTGGGAGGATGCCGGTCGCCGCGCCGTAGAAACGGCCGCCGGCTCGCTGCGCGATCTCCGCGTTGCCGAGGTCACCAAGATGGACATGAGGGTGGAGAACGGCAAAGTCCTGGCGTTTCGCACCCGCGTCGCGCTGTCGTTCAAATACGAGGCTTGACCGGGCTGACGGCCCCGGCGGCCGCGAGCGTTTGCCACGCAAGCGCCGCCAAGGTGGAGCGTCTTATTGCTGTCTGCCGCTTTTCTTGCCGCCCGCTTCCGGGAAGATCCACATCGCGACGACAAAGAAGACGGCGGTAAGCAGGACAAAGTTATGAAAGTCCGCCTGGATCGGCGAGCCGCTCCACAGCACCAGCCCGAGCGCCAGCGCGATGACCACCGCGGAAACAGCCGCTTTCACATCGGTCGGCAAGGCGAGCCCCCGCGCCGCTTCAATTGGCGCCGACCGGCTCCGCCGCGGCTTCTTCTGGCCCCTTCGGCTTGCCGCGCAAATTGCGCTTGAGGTGGCGCGTCGAATAGCCGTTGAACAGCGTGCCGAGCAAGCCGCGATCGAGGTCGGACGTTCCGAACGCCCAATCGGCGATCGGGAAGGTCAGGTTCATGTTTACTTCCATCATCAGCCGCGCATTGTGATGGGCGGTGTGATGACGCCGCAGCGTGTTGACCAGCGGGAAGTGCTTGACGAACCAGCCCTCATCGACATGGCAGCAGAAATGCATGAACTCGTAGATCAGATACATGCCGGTGGTGACGGTGATGAACAGCCAGCCGACATTCGGCGAGAAGACGAGGCCGAGAAGCGCGGCAGGCGGGATCGACATCAGGGTGAACACCACAAGCGCATAAGGCGGGAATACGGTGACGCGCCAATCCTTGTCGTCACGGAAGCGCATTTCCTCGTCGCTGAAGAATTGGTGGTGATTGAGGGTGTGCCGCTCATAGATCGCGCGCAGGCCCTTGATGTTCACCGGGCGGTGCATGACGTATTTGTGCACCAGCCATTCGAACACGTTGGTGAACAGGAAAGTCAGCGGCACCGTAAGCCATTCGAGCGGCGTCACGTTGTGGATGTGCGAAACGTAGATGTAGAGCACCGCCGCGCCCATCGCGTAGATCAGCGCGATGTGAAAATAGCCATTGTACCAGCCGACAATGCGGGAGCGGTATTCGTTGCGGAAATCGATCTGCCGTTGCGTGATCATTGGCGTTCCATCCGGGTCGTCTTGTTTTTCTGTAGTTTAGCACCCGGCTACGGGCTTGCGAACCGCCCCGCTACTTTTCCAAGTCACGGACCGCGGCATCGATTTCGGCGCCAGTGAGCCGCCAATCGTTATCGAGATTGGCGACGATCGTCTTCATGAACGGCTCGGACAGCCGGATCGCCCGCTCGGTATCGCCGAGATGATCAGCCAAAATCGCCAGCGCGAGCTGCCGCGGGCTCTCGCCCTCATAGGTCCATTCGAAACCGAACCGGGTGAAACGTTTGATTTCGTAATGCTCAGGGAGCGGCCGGCCGTCCACGGTCACGACCAGGCCATCGATGGTGCGTTTGCCTTCGTAGGTTGCCATCTCGCACCGCAGGTGTCGGCCAAATTCCAGGCGCCCATGCCGCGATAATCGTCGTCCAAGGTGATAGAGTCGAACCGACCACCAGTCCAGCTGCCAACTCACGGGGGTAATTCATGGAGCGGTGCTTGGCGCGATGCCGACCTGCTTTCGTCATTCTCGCTCAGCTCCTTGTGGTGGGTACCTGGGCCGCATACACGGCGGCGCCCGCCGGCGCGCAAACCGCGACGGCATGGACCGTGCCTGAAGTCGGCGCGCTACCGCGCGACGCCCACGGTCTTCTGGTCCGTGAAGGCCGCGATCTGATCACCGCGACTTATGCCTACATCGGGCCGAATGTGCCGGATGCGTCGAAGCGTTACGCCGGCAACAATCTCGCTTGCGCCAATTGCCACCTCGAGGCCGGCACCAAGAAATTCGGCTTGCCGCTGTTCGGACTTTACGGCGACTTTCCCCAATATAGCGCGCGGTCGGGTGGTGAGATCAGCATCGAGGATCGGGTCAATTCCTGCATGACGCGCAGCATGAATGGCCGGCCGCTACCGGTCGATGCGCCGGAGATGCAGGCGATCGTCGCCTATATCAAGTTTCTGAGCAGCGACGTCGCGCCGGACCAGCGATTGCCCGGAATGGGCACCGGCCACATGCCGGAGCTCACGCGCGCCGCGGATCCGCAGCGGGGCCGGCCGATCTATGCGCGCATCTGCGCCGCTTGCCACAATAGCGACGGATCCGGTGTCCCCTATGACGTTGCCAAGTCCGATCTGGGCTACGTGGACCCGCCCTTGTGGGGCCAGAACACCTTCAATGATGGCGCGGGCATGGCGCGGATCATCACCTTCGCCAACTTCGTCCATTTCAACATGCCGCACGGCACGGATTATGTGAATCCGCAGCTCAGCGTCGACGACGCTTGGGACGTCGCGGCTTATGTGCTGTCGCAGCCGCGGCCGAACCTCGCCGGCATCGCGCACGATTTTCCGAACTTGCGGCTAAAACCCGTGGACACGCCGTACGGTCCCTACGCCGATCGTTTCAGCGCGCAGCAGCACAAATACGGGCCGTTCGCGCCGATCCGCGCCGCTTTACAGCAGCTCAAGCCATCCGGCGGCGCCGCGCATTGAGTGGGCTATCACGTGTGCGGCACGGTGAGCGAAGCGAGTCTCGATGCATCCTCACTTTCATCAAGCTGCCAGATTGCCTCGATCAACGGCGCGATATCATGATGCGGGTTCCAGCCAGCGGCGGCGGCCCGCAATTTCTCTTCGAGGTCACGGTCGCTCATCGGATTTAAATCGCTGCCGCGCGCCGCAGTTTGCGATAACTCATGCCGTTTGCCATCGGCGGTGACGATCTCGACCGCGGCGGCTACCGTCGCGAAGCGTTCATCGCGCATCACCTCGACCTTGCCGCGCAGCGCGGCGACTGCCGGATCGTTCACGCAAGCCGCCGCGAACTGTTCGACGCCGGCCTTGCCGGTGACAAGCGCGGCGGCGACCGCGTGTTGCACGCTGACTTGCGATTGGGCGCTGGTCGAGATCTTCGGGCGGTCGGCGCGAAGCCCGAGCAGCGGATTGCCGCTGACCTTGACCCGCTCGACGATGGCCTTGGGATTGTCGCGGCGCCAATCGAGGACGCAATCGAGCACCGGATGCAGCACAAAACCGCACGGATACGGCTTGTAGGAAGTCTTCAAGATCGCCCAGGTCTCGCCGAGACCGTCGGTGATCGCCGCCAAGTCCGGCGTCTCGTTGAGCGCGTTGTAATAGCCTTGTGTGCCGGTGAGCGGCTCGGCCGGGCCGGCGAAATCCTTCGCCGCCAGCAGTGCCGATAAAAGGCCGCCGCGCGCCGAATTGCCGACGCCGACACTTTTTGCCGCGGTGCCGAGACATTCGCACAGGCCGGCGGCTTGCGTTGCCGCACTGCCGAGCGCCCACACAATCTGCTGCGGGTTCAGCGCCAACAGCTTACCGCTGCCGGCGGCAGCGCCGAACACGCCACAGGTCGCCGTGATGTGCCAGCCTCTGTTGTAATGGCTCGGCGATATCGCCAGCCCGACGCGGCATTCCACTTCCTGACCAAGCACGAAAGCTAAAAGCAGATCGCGGCCAGTCACGCGCTGTAGCTCAGCGACTGCCAAAACCGCCGGCGCCAGCGGCGCGGTCGGATGAATCGCAGTCGGCACGTGGGTATCGCAGAAATCGAGCACGTTGGCCCCTGCGGCATTGAGGAACGCCGCATTGAGAGCATCGATGCGCTCGCGCCGTCCGATCAGGGTCGCCTGCCGGCCGCCGGAAAAAGCAGCGAGCGTTTGCAACGCAATCTCAAAAGTCTCATTGCGGCAGCCGGTCAGGGCCACGGCAAAGAAATTCAGCAGCGAGCGCTTAGCCGCATGCGCGACTTCATTCGGAAGATCGCTCAACCGCGCCGCGGTGACGAAGTTCGCCAAGCGCTCGGTTAGGCCAGGTTGATGCAGCATGATCCTCCCTCGCGTCTTTGTCGTGAGCATCGACCGGCCCGGGCAAAAGTGCAAGAATATCGTCCGATAGTCGCGATTGACCCCGTGCTCGGACAATGAACAATACGAGCTTGTAAACAGCAACTCTATCGCGAGCGCCTCGATGCAGTCCGTCCTCATCACCGGAGCAGCCGGCGACATCGGCACGCGGTTGCGCAAATTGCTCGAGGGCGCCTACCCGCATATGCGGTCGAGCGACGTCCGTACGCCGCCGGATCTCGCACCCGGCGACGACTTTGTCGCCGCCGATCTCGCTGATCCCGCGCAGGTGGAGACCATTGTCGCCGGCATCGAAGGCATAGTGCATCTCGGCGGATACTCGGTGGAGGGCGACTGGAACACCATCCACCGCGCCAATATCGTCGGCTGCTACAATTTGTTCGAGGCGGCTTACCGCGCCGGCGTCAAGCGCGTCGTGTTCGCCTCGTCCAACCACGCTGTTGGATTCTATCCGCGCAGCCGGCGCGTCGGCGTCGACGTTACGGTGCGGCCGGACAGCCGCTACGGCGTCAGTAAGGCTTTCGGCGAAGCGCTCGGCGCGCTCTATGCCGACAAGCACGGTCTGCGTGTGACCTGTTTGCGTATCGGTAATGTCGCCGACGCCCCAGTGGATGAGCGGCGGCTGGCGATCTGGATCAAGCCCGAGGATCTGGCGCAGCTCGTGCGCATAGGCCTCGAGCACCCCGACGTCCGTTACGAGATCTTCTATGGCGTTTCCGATAATACGACGAGCTGGTGGGACAACAGCAACGCCCGGCGTTTCGGCTATCGACCGCAGGGCCGCGCCGAGGATTTTCGCGCCGAGGCGATGGCCGCGCAGAAGAAACTCGCCCCGGATCCGGTAGCGGCGCGCTATCAGGGCGGACCTTATTGCAGCAACGAATACGACGCCGATCGCAGGGAGTGACCCGCCCGTCATTGACTCAAAAGAGCGATAAGGACGAAACCAAGGGAGGAATAAATGCGCCGACGTGACATGCTTCGCGGCACAGCGGCCTTATTCGGCGCACTGGCAGCGACCGGGGCGGCACAAATGCCGGCCCTGGCAGAAGCGAAAACGCAGTTCAAAGCCTCGGACGTTCATCCTCCCGGTTATCCAACGGTCGCCGCGGTCGAAAACCTCGGCAAGAAGCTCGAACAGGCGACCGATGGCCGGCTCGGCGTACAGATGTACGCTTCGATGCAGCTTGGCGGCGAGAAGGAGGCGATCGAACAGGCGCAGGTCGGCGCCATCCAGTTCGCCCGCATCAGCGTCGGCGCGATCGGACCGGTGATCGACGATCTCAACGTATTCAATCTGCCGTTTTTATTCCGCAACACCGCGCATATGCAGAAGGTGATCGACGGCCCGATCGGCCAGGAACTGCTCGACAAGGTGACCGCCAATGACAAAGCCGGGCTCGTCGGCCTCGCTTGGATGGATGCCGGCGCGCGCAGCTTTTACGACACCAAGCATCCGATCAAGAGCATCGCCGATCTCAAGGGCCTCAAAGTGCGCGTCATCGGCAATCCGATGTTCGTCGACATGGCCAATGCGCTTGGCGCCAACGGCGTCGCCATGGGCTACGACCAGGTGTTCAGCGCGCTGCAAACCGGCGTCATCGACGGCGCCGAGAACAATCCGCCAAGCTTCGTGTTCGACAATCATTATCAGGTGGCGAAATTCTATACGCTCACCGAGCACCTGATCGTACCGGAAATTTTGATCTTCTCGCGCAAGACCTGGGATACGCTGGCAAAGCCTGACCAGGATCTATTGCGCAAGCTCGCCCGCGAGGCGCAGGCCGACGAGCGCGTGCTGTGGGCGGCCTACGAAAACCGGGCGATGGACAAGGCCCGCGCCGGCGGCGTGCAGATCGTCGAAACGATCGACAAGGCGCCATTCCAGAGCGCGGTCAAACCGGTCTGGGACAAATACGGACCGCGCTTTGCCGAGATGGTCAAGCGTATCCAGGCCGTCGACTGACTGCGCAGACCATGACGCATGCAATCCGCCGGCTGATGGACGCGCTTTACGCGCTGAGCGCGGCTATCGCCGGCACGGCGCTGGTGCTGATTTCGGCCGTCATGCCGTGGGCGGTTTTTACCCGTTACGTACTCAACAGCGCCGCGTCATGGCCGGAGCCAACGGCGGTGCTGCTGATGATCGTGCTGACGTTCTTCGGCGCGGCGGTGTGCTACCGCGCCGGCCTGCATATGCGGATGTCCTTCTTCGTGTCGCTGTTGCCGCCGCGCCTGCAGCGCGCCACCGGGCTTGCCGTCGAGCTGCTGATGGGTGTGATCGCGCTGTTCATGATCAATTGGGGCGCCCGGCTCGTGATGGCGACCTGGCAAAACTCCATCGCGGATTTTCCATCGCTGTCGGTCGGCGTCACTTATCTGCCGATCCCGCTTGGCGGCACAGTCCTGCTTCTGTTCGTGATCGAGCGCATGACCATCGGCGCGCCGGCCCAGGCCGGGCGCGTCGACAGCGTCGCGTTCGATTAGCCCACGGGCGTATCCATGGACATTTTCATCTTGCTCGCCACGATGTTCGCCGGCTTCCTGATCGGCATGCCGATCGCCTATGCGCTGGCGCTTGCCGCGATCGCCGGCGCTTTGTGGATCGGCATCCCGCTGGAAGCGGTTATGCTGCAGATTTCCAACGGCGTGAGCAAGGTCGCAATGCTCACCATTCCATTCTTCGTGCTGGCCGGCGCGATCATGGCCGAGGGCGGCATGGCGCGACGGCTGGTGGCGTTCGCCGACGTGCTGGTCGGCTTCACCCGCGTGCGCGGCGGTCTCTCGGTGGTGAACGTGGTCGCGACCACGTTCCTGTCCGGCATATCCGGCTCGGCCGTCGCCGATACCTCGGCGATCGGTTCGGTGATGATCCCGCAGATGGAGAAGAGCGGCTATCCCCGCGTCTTTGCCACCAATGTCACGATCGCCTCCTCGGTGCAGGCGCTCCTTATACCGCCCAGCCACAACGCGGTAATCTATTCGTTGGCCACCGGCGGCACTATTTCGATTATCAGCCTGTTCATGGCCGGCGTGGTGCCGGGCCTTCTTCTCGGCGTGGCGCTGGTCGTGCTGTGCCTGGTCATCGCCTATCGCGACGGCCACCCGCGCGGCAGCGCGGTCCCGCTGCGCGAAGCCGCTAAAATTTCATTCGACGCACTGTGGGGCCTCATTACGCTCCTGATCATTCTCGGCGGCATCTTGGCCGGCGTGTTCACCGCGATCGAGGCCGGCGCGGTCGCCTGCGTCTGGGCCTTCTTCGTCACCATGT
Organism: uncultured Alphaproteobacteria bacterium; assembly: GCA_963731805.1. Lineage (GTDB taxonomy): Bacteria > Pseudomonadota > Alphaproteobacteria > Rhizobiales > Xanthobacteraceae > BOG-931. The sequence continues at coordinate 100,024 of CAVSWY010000004.1, read as the reverse complement.
TTGTTTATCGCGACTACCGCTGGCGCGATCTGCCGGCTTTGGTGTACCGGACCATGCGTACGGTGGCGATGGTGCTGACGCTGATCGCCTGCGCTTCGAGCGTCGGCTATATCATGGCGCTCACCCAGATGCCGGCCAAAATCACGGCGTTCTTCCTCGGTATTTCCAGCGACAAATACGTCATCCTGATGCTGGTCAATGCGCTGTTACTGCTACTCGGTTGTCTGGTCGACATGGCGCCGTCGATTCTGATCTCGACGCCGATTTTGCTGCCGGTGATGCTCAAGCTCGGCGTCGATCCGGTTCACTTTGGCATGATCATGCTGCTCAACCTCGGCATCGGGCTTTGCCATCCGCCGGTCGGCGCCATTTTGTTCGTCGGCTGCGCGGTCGGCGATGTCACCATCGAGCAAGTGCTGCGGCGGATCTGGCCGTTCTATGCCGTGATGTTCGTGGTGCTGATGCTGGTGACCTATCTGCCCGCCATCTCGCTATGGTTGCCGCATCGGCTCGGATTGTGAAGTTCTCGCCGGCCGATGCGGCGTGGAAAATGCGAGCTACTCGGCGGGCGCCGCGATAACGGCCGCGTCGGCCTGCATGGTTGGGCGGGCCAGCATCAGGAAAAGCAAGAACAGCGCGCCGACAAAGCATGGCACCGCGGCTGCATAGAAGATGCCGCCCACCTGATAGCCGAGGCCGACCAGAATACCGGTCAGCATCGGCCCGAACACCTGGCCCACGCGGCCCATGCCCATAGCCCAACCGATACCGGTGGAGCGGATGGCGGTCGGATACATGCCGGCTGCCACCGCGATAAGCCCGGTGCCGGTGCCGCCGACGAAGAAGCCGGCGAGGAAAGAGGCCGCGCCCAGCGTCACCATCGAGGAGGTCGCCTGCCCAAACCAGGCCAGGCACAATCCGCCGATGATGAATCCCGGGATGAGTAGCCGGAATGCGCCGCCGCGATGCACCAGCCAGCCCGCATGGCGCTGGCGATCACGCTGCCGAGATTGTTGAGGCCGATGATCAGCGCCGCCGCCGAGAGCGAGAAGCCGACCGAATGCAGCACCGCCGGGGTCCAGAACGTGACCGTGATCAAAACCATGAACACCATGAAGAACGGTACCCAGAGCAGCACGGTCGGAATGGCGCGGCCCTCCATGAACAGATGCTTCACCGGAACGCCTTCCCGCGCCGGATCGGGGGTGCAACTAGCTCGGCACCGATGGGGACTTCGCCGGGCATGATTCGTTCCAGCGTGCGCCGGGCTTCGTCCTGCCTGATGTTGCGGGCGAGCAGAAAACGCACCGATTCCGGGAGCCAAATCGCGAGAATGACGGCAATGGCGAGCGGCGCGACCGCACCGATATAGAACACCGTCTGCCAGCCGAACGTGGGAATGACCCAGGCGCTGGTCAGCGAACCGATGAAGCCGCCGCCGGGGAAAGAGGCGAACAGCACGGTGACGAAGACATCGCGCAGGCGCCGCGGCGCCAGCTCCGCGCCCATCGCTAGAAACGCCGGCGTCACCCCGCCCAGCCCGAGGCCGGCGAAGAAACGATAGGCGAGCAATTCATTGAGCGTGGTTGATTGCGAGGTCAAATAGCTGAAAATCGCGAACACGATCATGGCGAGGATCATGAACCACTTGCGGCCAAACAGATCGGCAAGCGGCCCGAATGACAGCGCGCCGAGCGTGGCGCCGACGAGACCCGCGGAAGCAACTTGTCCGAACTGCGGCATCGGCAAGTGGATCACGGCGGCGATGGCTGGTGCGGTATAGCCGATGGCCTGGGTGTCGAAGCCGTCGAGCGCCGCCACCAGCATGCATAAAACCAGTACGGCGATCTGAAAGCCGGTGACACGATGCCGGTCGATCAGATCAATGACGTCTACCTTGGCGGCGGCCATCGCGTTTCTCCCCATGCGGTGCGGCCTGCGCGAGCCGCACTATTATTGTCAGGCATTAGTCGATTACGGCGCACATCGGCATTTCGCAAGACCGCCTATCCCGGGAAACCCAGCGCTTTGCTCCCCAGCGCTGCGCCCTCGACCATCGAGCGCAATTTGGCCCAGGCGATTTGCGGATGCGAGCGGCCGCCGAAACCGCAATCGGTGCCGGCAATGAGATTCTCCTTGCCGACAAGGCGAGCGTAGCGCTGCAGGCGCTGTGAGACCAGTTCGGGGTGCTCGACCACGTCGGTCGAATGGGTGACGACGCCGGGAATGAGAATCTTGCCGGCCGGGAGCTTCACGGTCTCCCACACCGCGACCTCGTGCTCGTGGCGGGCGTTGGCGCCTTCGATCAGATAGGCCTGCGCCTTGACTCGCAGCACGATGTCAACGATGCGCTCAAGCTCAAGATCGTAAGCATGCGGTCCGTGCCAGCTGCCCCAGCACAGATGATAGCGCACGCGATCTTCCGGGATATTGCGTAGCGCATGATTGAGCGCCTCGATCCGCATCTCGCAGCGGGCGTGAAAGGCCGCAAGCCCCATGCCGATACCGATCCGATCCCATAGTGCCGGCAGCCAGGCGTCGTCGACTTGCAGGATCAAGCCAGCGGCGGCGATGGCCTCGTATTCGACGCGCATCGCTTCGGCGAGCGCGAAGACATAGTCCTCATCATTCTTGTAGTAGCGATTGCGGCGATAGACTTCGAGGCTTCCAGGCGCGGTCGACGTCAGGAACACATTTTCCGTTCCGGCAATTGCCACGGTGAGGTCGATTTCTTTCTTGAGCTCGGCCTGGCCGACATAGCTGACGGGCCCCGTAGCGACTTGCACCGGACGTTTCTTGGCGATCTGCGCACCCGGCGTATAAAACAGCGTGCCGCGCTCATTGGCGTATTTGTAAAAATCGGCGAATTCTTCGCGATCCTTGCCCTGCTCGACAAGCGGCTTGCCTTCCGGCACCTCGATGTCGGTGAAGCCGCCGAAGCGTCTCTGCATATAACGCAGCCAGTCGCCCCCCTTCGCGTATTCGCCCTCATTGACGATATCGATACCGATGTCGCGCTGGCGCGCGAGGATAGCGGCGACGTCCGCGGCAAGTCGCGCCTCGTCGCCGATTGCGACCCCCGTTTCGAGCGTAAGAAAAGGCAGACTGCCGACGTGGGTCGTCAGGATCTTCGCGACGCTGCGCTGCATTGTCAGAACATATTACTCCGCCGCCATGACCGCGGGCTCGCGGCCGGCACGAACGAGGCGCCCCGGCATCGCGCCGGTATGCTCGCCGCGTTCGAAGATCGGCTCGCCGGCGAGCAGGGTCGTCTCATAGCCGGTCACGCGCTGCACGAAGCGCCGGCCGTTGGCCGGCATGTCGTGGACGAGCTCAGGCTTCTGCACCTGCAGCCGGTCGTAATCGATCAAGTTGATGTCGGCGCGCTGCCCGGGCGTGAGCCGACCGCGATCCGCCAGCCCGAAGAAATCGGCGGTCTCGCTGGTCTGGCGCCTGACCAGCATTTCCACCGGCAGCTTCGGCCCGCGCGCGCGGTCGCGGCTCCAGTGGGTGAGCATGAAAGTCGGCACGCCGGCATCGACGATCGAGGTGCAATGCGCGCCGCCGTCGCTCAGACCGAGGAGGCAGGCCGGGTCGTTGAGCATTTCGTAGATCGGTGCGTGATCGCCGGTGACGTAGTTCACCACCGGGAAGTAAAGATACTGGCCGTCCTCGATGATGGTGTCGTAGGCGACTTCGTCGGGCGGCCGACCGGTGCGCGCCGCGATGTTGGCGACGCTCTTCTCCGGGCCAGGCTCGTAGTCCGGCGGATTGCCCATGACATAGAAGCGCTCCCACTTCCGGGTGACGGCCTGGCGAAACTGCGCGAGCTTGGCGACCTCGGCGTCCGACGGTTTTTCGGCGAGGATTTGCGCCCGCACTTGCGGATCGCGCAGCCGCCGCCGCTGCTCTTCGATCGGCAGGCTTTCGAGCTTCTTATAGCTCGGCCGCACTGTGAACGGATTAAGCGCAGTGCCGACACCCATCATCACGCCGATCGGGCGGCCGGCCATCTGCGCGGTGATCGGCAGGCCTTGTGCGCGCATCTCATGCACCGCCTTGATCAGGCGGCGCCAGCGCGCCGGATCCTCGTAGCGGTCGGTCAGCAGGAACCAGATCGGCCGGCCGGTGTCCTTGGCGAGCTTGCGCATCCAGCGCAGCTCGAATTCCTCGTCATCGAAATCGGAGTTCATGCCGAAGGCGCCGCTGCCGGTGATTCCCAGCGCCGATCCGATGCCCAGCAACTCATGATCGTCGGCGTCGCGCGAGGCGACCAGTTCGCCGTCCAGTGTCTTATGCGAGTCGGTGCGCGAGGTGGTAAAGCCGAAGGCGCCGGCCTGCAGCGCCTCAACGGTGAGCCGGCGCATTTCGGCGATGTCGTCGGGCGTCGCCGCCTCGCGGCGCACGGCCCGATCGCCCATGACATAGACGCGGGTCGGCAGATGCGCGGCCTGCGCGGCGATGTCGATCGCGCGCGGCCGGCGCTCCAGCGCGTCCATGAATTGCGGGAACGTTTCCCATTCCCAGGTGAGGCCGGCGGCCAGAACCGGATTGGGAATTTCCTCGACGCCTTCCATCAGATCCATCAGCGCGCCGCGATGCTCTTTCTTCACCGGCGCGAAGCCGACGCCGCAATTGCCGAACATCACCGTGGTAACACCGTGCCAGCACGACGGTGCCAAGAGCGGGTCCCACATCGCCTGGCCGTCATAATGGGTGTGTACGTCGACCCAGCCGGGCGTGACGAGGAGTCCGTCGGCAGCGATGTCGCGCCGCGCCGGCCCCTGCTTGCCGCCGACAGCGGCAATGCGGCCGTCCTTTATGGCGACGTCGCCCGTGAAAGACACCTTGCCGGTGCCGTCGACAATGGTGCCGCCGCGAATGACGATGTCATGCATAGAGCCGCTCCTTGGGTTGCGACTTGGCGCCGTATTTTCTGACATGATGCACCCGCGCCTAGGCCAGCGCAATGCGCCGTTAACGCTTCGTTCACCATAAGCTTCTAACGAGCGGAGACGGGGGAACGCCACGGAGATTCAGATGATCAAGACACTTCTCACGGCGCTCACTGCTGTGATTCTTTTCGTCGCCGGAACGCCTGCAACACGTGCCGACGCAACGACTGTGGCTGTGCCGATGCCGTCGACGATTGCAATTTCGCCGCTCGCGCATGAAGCCACGATCATCTGTGGCAGCAATGGCTGCAATCCGGTTCACACCAAGTCGGAGAAACGGCGCCAATATCAACCGCTCGGTTACACCAAGCCGCTTCCCAAAGCGTCATAGCTTCCTTTGACGGCGCCGCCTGATCTCGCCAAGCGCTTAGCCGAGATGACGTTCGTTCCAGTATCAAGCGCGCGATGAGGATGTTTGTCCCGCGACCGCGCTCATTCGCAGCAAGACATTCTTATTGCGGCGGCGACCGAGCCAACTCGTTGAATCTGAGGTCATTATACGCCAAGTAAGGCAGCTGATCCCGCCTGTTGCGGGCCTCAGGTGGCGTCGTGACCCCTATCCCGAACATCGTCCTTTTTGCCGGTTTGCTGATCGGCCTCGTCTTTGGCGCAGTCGCTCTTCTCAGCGGCTTTTGCCTGACCAGCGGCCTGCGCAACTGGTGGACGCAAGGCGACGGTCGCCTGGTCCGCAGCTTCGCGCTAGCGCTCGCGGTGGCGATTGCCGGCACGCAATTTTTGGCGGCGCGTGGTTTTGTCGACCTCAGCCAGTCGATCTATCTGCAACCGGCGTTTTCCGCACCGCTGATGCTGTTTGGCGGGTTGTTGTTCGGCTACGGCATGGTGGCCGCGAACGCCTGCGCGTCGCGCGCCTTGGTGCTGCTCGGTCGCGGCAACCTGCGCTCGCTGGTCGTCGTCGCCACTGTCGGGGTGACGGCCGAGATAACCTTGAAAGGTCTGATCGCGCCGCTACGGCTTGGTGTGCTGCACTGGTCGCAGACCACGCTGCACGACATTTCAGTGCCGGCTCTGATTTCCGCGTGGGGTCCGGGCGATTCGGTTGCGCGCTTCCTTGCCGTCGCGCTGACCAGCGGTGCGCTACTGATCTTTGCCTTGTCTCATGCACCGTTCCGGCAAACCAAGGGCCAGATCGCGGCAGCCCTGACCATCGGGCTTCTGATCCCGGCCGGCTGGTTTGCCACCGCTTACCTCGGCGCCGATCCGTTCAATCCGGCGCCGGTGGCGTCGCTGACTTTTGTCGCGCCGATCGCCGACACGCTGCAATACGCCATGCTGTCGACCGGATCGACGCTGAGCTTCGGCATCGTCGTCGTGGCCGGCGTGCTCGTCGGCAGCTTTGCCACCGCGCTCGTCACGGGGCGCTTCGCGCTCGAAGGTTACACGTCGACGCGGCACATGCTGCGCTCCATCGGCGGCGCGGCGCTGATGGGTTGCGGCGGCGCCTTGGATTACGGCTGCACCATCGGGCAAGGCCTGACCGGGCTGTCGACTTTGGCGGTGCCGTCGGTCCTGGCCGCGACCGGAATTTTGCTCGGCGCAGCGGCGGCACTGCGCAGCCCGGTGCGCATCGCGAACTTGGCGACCGCGTAGGCGCGCAAAACTAGGCCGCCACCGCCGCGCTCGTGCGCGCGTCCTCAAGCACCATGTCGGCGCCTTTCTCTCCGATCATCACGCAGGCGGCGTTGGTATTGCCCGAAACCACCGTTGGCATGATGGACGCGTCGACCACGCGCAAACCCTCGAAGCCGCGCACACGCAACCGCTCGTCAACCACCGCATTCGGATCGGAGCCCATGCGGCAGGTCGAGGTCGGATGATAGACGGTGGAGCCGTTGTCGCGGGCAAAGGCGAGAAGGTCGTCGTCGCTTTGACAATTCAGCCCAGGCGCCCGCTCCTCGGCGATGTAGCGGCGCATCTCCGGCTGATCCATGATCCGGCGCAACACCTTGAGTCCGGCGACGACGGTGTCGCGGTCGTTGCGCGCGGTCAGATAGCGCGGCTGGATCGCCGGCGGCACCCTTGGATCGCTCGATTTGATGCGCACAAAGCCGCGGCTGTCCGGCCGTAATTGGCAGACCGAGGCCATGAAGCCGGGAAATGCATGCAACGCGGCGCCCGCGGTATCGGCGCTGAAAATAAGAAAATGGATTTGCATGTCCGGCGTCGCCAATTCCGGCCGAGTGCGCAGAAACGCGCCGCAATAGCCGGCGCCGATAGTGAGCAGACCCTTGCGCGTCATGAGATACCGCAAGCCGGCGGCGTAACGGTGGCGCCAATGATGGATCACTTCGTTCATGGTGATCGGCTCAGTGCAGCGGAACTGCATGCGCACTTGCAGATGGTCCTGCAGGTCGGCGCCGACGCCGGGCAGATCGGCAATCACCGCAATGCCGAGCTCGCGCAGAACTTTCTCCGGCCCAAGCCCCGAGAGCTGCAACAGCTGCGGCGAGTTGAACGCGCCGCCGGCAAGGATCACTTCGCCCTCGGCATAAGCGGTGCGCGTCACGTCGCCTTGGCGATATTCGACGCCGACGGCGCGCCGCCCGGAAAACAAAACGCGGGTCGCCAGGGCATTCGACACCACCGCAAGATTTCCCCGCCGCCGCGCCTGCCGCAAATAACCGACCGCAGTCGAGCAGCGCCGGCCGTTCTTCGCCGTCAATTGGAAATAGCCGGCGCCTTCCTGGCGTGCGCCGTTGAAATCGTCGTTGCGCGGAAAGCCAGCCGCTTGAGCCGCCGCAATAAAGGCCTCGCACAACGGATGCGGCTCGCACACGTCGGAAACCGCAAGCGGGCCGCCGGCACCATGCAGTTCGTCGGCGCCCCGCTCCTGGTCCTCGGCGCGCCGGAAATACGGCAGCACATCGGCAAAACCCCAACCGGCATTGCCGAGCTGCCGCCAGTGATCGAAATCCTCATGCTGGCCGCGGATATAGAGCAGGCCGTTGATCGAGCTCGAGCCGCCCCACACTTTACCGCGCGGCTGGATGATGCTCCGGTTGTTCAACTCGGGCTCCGGCTCCGATTTGTAGAGCCAGTTGACCTTGGCGTTGTCGAACAGCTTGCCGAAGCCGAGCGGCACATGAATCCAGAAATGGCGATCGTGCCCGCCGGCCTCCAACAGCAGCACGCGATGGCGGCCGGATGCGGTGAGCCGGTTGGCCAGCACGCAGCCGGCGGAGCCGGCGCCGACAATAATATAATCGAAGCTTCCCTGGTCCGCGCCCGCCGCCATTTTCTCCCTCCGTCCTGCATTCTCATTATCGGCATTCGCAAGTATAAACGATCCTGCCCCGTGGAAACGGGGGTAGATCGGGAGGAGGACTACGTGAGCAGCAAGTTCGGCATCGGCCAGCCCGTCACCCGGTTCGAGGACCCCCGTTTCATCACCGGGCGGGGTCGCTATGTCGACGACATCGACCTGCCGCTTATGGCTTTCGGCGTAACCGTGATGTCCCCGCATGCCCATGCCCGCATCAAACGCATCAACACCGCCAAGGCCAAGGCCGCGCCCGGCGTGCTCGCGGTACTCACCGGTGCCGACGTCGAAGCCGACAAGCTCGGCGCGTTTTCGCCGGTGATGCCCGAGGATATGGGTGGCCCGAAAGGCTACCGGACGCTGCGTTCGATCCTCGCCATCGGCAAAGTGCGAGCGGTCGGCGAGCGTGTCGCCTTCGTTGTCGCCGAGACGCTGACGCAGGCCAAGGATGCCGCCGAACTGGTTGAGGTCGATTACGAGCCGCTGCCGGCGGTCATCAATGTCGAGGACGCGGTCGAGCCCGGCGCGCCGGCGGTATGGGACGAGGCGCCCAATAACGTGGCGGTCGGCCTGATGATGGGCAACAAGGATGCGGCCGACGCGGCTTTCGCCAAGGCCAAACACGTCGTGGCGCTTAAACTCTATAACAGCCGGGTCAGCGCCAACACCATCGAGCCGCGCGCCGCGATCGGCCAGTATCACCCCGACAGCGAGGGCTACACGCTGTATTCGACCACGCAGAATCCGCACGGCACTCGGCAGCACGTCGCCGGCAATGTGTTGAAAATCACCGAATCGAAGTTGCGCGTGATCTCGCCCGACGTCGGCGGCGGCTTCGGCATGAAGAGCGGCGGCTATCCGGAAGACGGACTGGTGGTCTGGGCGTCGCGGCGGGTCGGCGGCCGCCCGGTGAAATGGACCTCGACGCGTTCAGAAGCTTTCGTCGGCGACGCCCATGGGCGCGATCAAGTGGTGACCGGCGAGCTCGCGCTCGACGAGACCGGCAAAATCTTAGGCCTGCGCGTCGAGGCGCTGCACCAGATGGGCTCGCATGTCTTCGAGGCCGGCATCGTGGTGCCGCTTTACGCCATCAAACTCGCGCCCGGCGTCTACAACATCCCGGCGGTGCACGCTTCGGCCAAGGCGGTGCTGACCCACACCACACCGATGGCGCCCTATCGCGGCGCCGGCCGGCCGGAGGCGACCTTTCTGATCGAGCAACTCATCGAACGGGCGGCGCGCGTCATTGGCATCGATCCGATTGAAATGAGACGGCGCAATTTCATTCCGGCCGCCGCCATGCCGCACAAGATCGCGCATTCCGGCATGACCTATGACAGCGGCGACTTCCTGCATGTCATGGACGAGTGCCTCAAGCTTGCCGACTGGAACGGTTTTTCAAAGCGCGCCGCGGAGTCGAAAAAGCACGGCAAGTTGCGCGGCCGCGGCCTCGGCTATTTCCTGGAAGAGGCCGCGGTGTTCAACGACAAGATGGTGATCCGCTTCGATCCGAGCGGCACCGTGACGATTGTTGCCGGCACCCATTCGCACGGCCAGGGCCATCAGACCGTCTATGCGCAGATGGTGCACGAATGGCTCGGCGTGCCGATCGACACCATCCGCTTCATCCAGGGCGACACCAACGAAGTGCCGATGGGCCGCGGCACCTATGGCTCGCGCAGCATGCATGTCGGCGGCAACGCGCTCAAACGCGCCGCCGACGCCATCATCGAGAAGGCAAAGCCGATGGCGGCGATGATGATGGAAGCCGCGGCCGGTGACCTCGAGTTCAAGGACGGCAGCTTCCGCATCGTCGGCACCGACCACGCGCTGCCGCTGACCGCGGTGGCTATGTCGCTGCATCGCCCGGTGATGCTGCCGCCGAATTTCGAGCTCGGGCTCGAAGCGTCAGGTACGTTCTCCGCGGAGCCGTCGAACTATCCCAATGGCTGCCATGTCTGCGAGGTCGAGATCGATCCGGAGACCGGCATGGTCAGGCTCGATCGCTATGCCGCCGTCGATGACGTCGGCAAGGTGATGAATCGCCTGCTCTGCGAAGGCCAGATTCACGGTGGCGTCGCGCAGGGGATCGGCCAGGCGCTGATGGAGGCGATCGTCTACGATGCCGGCGGCCAGCTCGTCACCGGCAGCTTCCAGGATTACGCCATGCCGCGCGCGGAGGATTTTCCCGATATGGTGTCGGAGCTGACCGAGGTGCCGGCGACCACCAATCCGCTCGGCGTCAAGGGCGCCGGCGAAGCCGGTGCGACGGGCGCGCCGCCAGCGGTGATCAGCGCCATCCTCGACGCGCTCAAGCCGCTCGGCATCGAGCACATCGACATGCCGGCAACGCCGAGCCGGGTATGGGCGGCGATCAACGCCCGCGGCGCGCAAAAACAGGCGGCGGAATAGCGTCACGCTGTTCCTCGCCACGATGGGGAGGAATGCATGCGCAAGCTTGTCGCGCTCGTGGTGCTTTTCGTCGCGGTGGGTTTTGGCGCGGCCGCAGCCGACACCTATCCGTCGCGCACCATCACCATCGTGGTGCCCTACCCGGCCGGCGGTCCGACCGACACCATCGCGCGCATTTTGGCCGAGAAGATGCAGTCGGCGCTCGGCCAGAGCGTCATCATCGAGAACGTCAGCGGCGCCGGCGGCAGCATCGGGGTCGGCCGCGTCGCGCATGCTTCGCCCGACGGCTACACCGTCGGCATCGGCCACATCCAGACGGCGGTGTTCAATCCGGCCATGATGAAGCTCAACTACGACGTGGTGAAAGATTTGGCGCCGGTGTCGCTGATCGCCGACACCCCGATCTGGATCGTCGCGGGCAAGGCGGTGCCGGCCGACGATGTGGAAGGCTTGATCGCGTGGCTTAAGGCGCAGAACGGCAGGGCGACCATGGGAACCGTCGGAGTAGGCGGCCCGACCGACGTCGCCGCGCGCTTTTTCGCCAAACGCACCGGCACGGCGTTTCAGATCGTGCCCTATACCGGCGGCGCGCCGGAACTGACGGATTTGCTCGGCGGCCATATCGATTTCCTGTTCGGCCAAGCCGCGTCGCAACTGGCACAAGTGCAAAGCGGGCAATTGAAAGCCTTCGCCGTGCTGCAGCCTAAGCGATGGTGGGCTGATCCCGACGTGCCGACGCTTGACGAACTCGGCATCCACGACATCGATGCGAGCTTCTGGCACGGCATTTGGGTACCGGCAGGTACGCCGCCCCAGGTAATCGCCAAGCTCAACGCCGCTATTCGCGCAGCTTTGGCCGATCCCACCGTGCAGGAGCGCTTCAAGAAGCTGGGCCAGGAAATCTGGCCGGCGGACTTTCAGACGCCTGAAGCCTTGGCGACGAAACAAAAAGCCGAAATCGCCAAATGGACGCCGATCATCAAAGAGACCATGCCGGCGCAATAACGTATCCCTCCCCCGCGGCATCCTCCCCCGCGCGAGCAAAGGCGCTTTCATGAACGCACCCACAAACCTCTTCACCGACGGCAAGGCCTATGAACGGCTGATGGGCCGCTGGAGCCAGGTCGCCGGCGCAAAATTTCTCGATTGGCTCGAGCCGCCGAACGGCCTCAATTGGATCGACGTCGGTTGCGGCAACGGCGCCTTTACCGAAGTGCTGATTGCGCGTGCTGCCCCGTCGGCGGTGACCGGCATCGATCCGTCGGACGGCCAGATCGATTACGCGCGCACGCGGCCGGGGGCCAAGCTCGCGCAATTTCGCGTCGGCGACGCGCAGGACTTGCCGTTCGCCGACAACAGCTTTGACGCCGGATCGATGGCGCTGGTCATCACCTTCCTGAGCGACCCGGCGAAAGCAGCGCGCGAAATGGCGCGCGTCGTCAAGCCGGGCGGCATCGTCGCCACTTATATGTGGGATATTCCGGGCGGCGGGTTTCCGATCCGACCGCTTGCCACGGCGATGAATTCCTTGGGTCTCGAAGAACCGGCGCGGCCGAATGTCGAAGCATCACGGCGCGCGAACATGCAGGCGTTTTGGCAACAGGCGGGAATGCAATCGATCGACACCACGGTGATCCGCATTCGCGTCGCTTATGCCGATTTCGACGACTTCTGGGCTTCCAGCAGCGTGCCAATCGGCCCCTCGGGCAAGGCGCTGGCGGCGCTGTCGCCGGACAAGATCGAGCAGCTCAAAACGCGCCTGCGCGAACTATTGCCGATCGCGGCCGACGGCAGCATTGCTTACGAGGCTTTTGCCAACGCGGTGAAGGGCCGAGTGCCGACGAACCCATAACAGTCACCGCAACTCCGCGGGATTGACCGCCTGGCGACCGAGTTGCTGCCAGGCCGCCGGCGCCGCGGCGTTCTTTGCCGCTTGTTCGGGCGGCACTTTCGGATCCCATTTCGCGGCGATGAAACGCTGCCCATTGACACCATCGGAGGCGTTCGAACACAGCCAGATCAGCGGCTCGACCATCACCTCCGGCGCGATCAGCGTCGAACGATCCGGCACCGCTGCGCGCGAGACCATGCGCGTGTCGGCGGCCCCGCCCGGCACCAGCACATTCGCGGTGACGCCGGTGCCGTCGAGCTCCTGCGCCAAGGCCGCGAGCATCGCTTCATTGGCCGCCTTGGAGGCGCCATAAGGCTGCATCATGCCGCGCCACATCGTGTCGAGGCTCGTCGTCACATTGATGACGCGGCCCCAACGCTGCGCCAACAGCGTCGGCAGCACGGCCCGCGTCATCAGGAATGCAGCGACGACATTGACGTCGATGATGCGGCGGAACTCTTCAGGCGTTATTTCCCAAAGCCTGCCACGCGGCTGCCCTTCGCGCCGAAGGAGACCGATATTGGTACCGGCATTATTGAGCAGAATATCGACGCGGCCGAACCGCTCGGTGGTGGCGCGCAGGATTTTCGGGCCGCTGTCGTTCCAGGTGACGTCGGCGACGATGCCGTTGAAGCGCTGGCCGGCGCCGCGATCCTCGGCCGCGTCCTGGGTTTCTTCCAGCGCCGGCCCGTCAAGCTCGACGGCGGCGACACGCGCGCCGGCATCGAGCAATCCGAGCGTCATCACCCGGCCGAGGCCGCGCCCGGCGCCTGTGACGATCGCGACCTTGCCGTCGAGTGCTCCGGCCACTGTCCCGGTCATGCCTGCCTCCCCTTTGCTTGCGTTATTATAGATGAGCGCGGATGAATGCACCGGCGGCGGTGAGCGCGTCCCGGCCGGCTTGCAGATGCGCGTTCCACATCGGCCACGCATGAATTATGCGCGGCCAGATTTCCAAAGTCACGGCGACATCGGCGGTGCCGGCGGCTTCGGCAAAGCGCGTTGCGTCCGCGAGCAAAGTTTCCGCCGAACCGACTTGAATGAGTGTTGGCGGAAAACCCTTGAGATCGGAATAGAGCGGCGACACGCGGGGATCTTTCCGATCCACCCCAGCCGGTACATAGGCCGCGGCAAGCTCTTCAAGATACGCTTTGTGGATCAGCGGATCGAACGTGTCCTTGGTTATAAGCGTCACGCCGGACATGGTGAGATCGGTCCACGGCGAGATGAGCCATGCGGCGCCAGGAATCTCTTCACCGGCGCCGCGCAGGGCATTGATCAGGGCCACGGCGAGCCCGCCGCCGGCGCTGTCGCCGCCGACGGCGATATGCCGCGCCGCAATTCCCTGCCGGCGCAGGAAACGCCATGCCGCCAGCGCATCGTCGAGCGCCGCGGGAAACGGATGTTCGGGGGCGAGGCGATAAGCAACGGCGAGCGTGCGGACAGCCGCGGCACGCCCTGCCTCGGTGACCAAGCGGCGATGGCTGCGGATCGAGCCCGAGCAATAGCCGCCTCCGTGAAAGAACAACAGGATACGGGATCGATCGCTGCCGGGAACGATCGACCATTCGCCTGGGACGCCGCCGGCGTCGACCGCCGTCAGCTCGACATCATCGGCCACCGGCCAGACCGAGCCGACCTCCTCGATCCGTGCCCGTCGTTCCACCCAGCCGACGGGACGCGGCTTCGCACCCAAGAGAGCGCGGATAGCATCGATCTCATTCGTCCCCACCGGCGGCCTCGTCGGGCCGTAATGCCCTCGCTTACCTGCATTTTACCGGCATATTTGTGAACCGGCCAGTTCCAGGCGCCGCAATCGGCCCGTTGCGCAGGATCGGGGCTGCGCCTATATTCAGGGCGCTTTCCAGTCATCTTCGATGACGTTGAGTGGCTTCGCCCGGATGGGCGGGCGGAGCATAGAGGAGGTTTATCTATGGCGATCGCGCCGCTCATGCCCAAAGCCACGGCTGTATGGCTGGTCGACAATACGTCGCTGTCGTTCGACCAGATCGCTCAGCTTTGCAACCTGCATCCGTTGGAGGTGAAGGCGATCGCCGACGGCGATGCGGCACAGGGCATCAAGGGTCTCGATCCGGTCCTCACCGGACAATTGACCCGCGAGGAGATCAAGGCCGCCGAAGCCGATCCGAACTACCGGCTGCATATCGCCGAACCGAAGACCCGGCTGCCCGAGGCCAAGCCGAAGAAGGGCCCGCGTTATACGCCGGTGTCGCGCCGCCAGGATCGCCCGAACGCTATCCTCTGGCTGGTGCGCAATCATCCCGAGTTGAAAGACAGCCAGATCATGCGGCTCGTCGGCACCACCAAATCGACCATCGCCGCGATCCGCGACCGGACCCACTGGAATTCGGCCAACCTGACGCCGCTCGATCCGGTGACGCTCGGGCTTTGCTCGCAGATCGATCTCGATCTCGAAGTGCAGCGGGCGGCCAAGGAAAAGCCCGTTCCGGTCGAGGAACAGGGCGCAACGCTTTTGCCTGCCTCCGTCACCACCGCGCCGAAAGAAGAGCCGGAACCGACGCCTGCGGAGGTCAAGAAGGCCGACGATCTCGACGTCAGTGCGGTGTTCGCCAAGCTCAAGCAGCTCGGCGGCAAGGCGGAGTAATTGTCATGCCCCGCGAAGGCGGGGCATCCAGTAATCGCCATGCCCATCTGTGGCTACTGGATCGTCCGCCTTCGCGGACGATCCAGTAGCCCCCGATCGTTCCTCAGCACCACGCACGCCCCGCCGGCGGCGATGAGCTTGTTGCAGAATTTTTCCAGATAACGGCGGTCGTCGTCGGCGATGCGGATGTTGTAGCGCATGGCGGCGCCAAGCCCGATGCCGCGGCTGCGGATCACGATCGGCTCGCGATCGCCAATCAGTCCTGCATATTTTTTCGCAATCATGCGGTAGATCGCCCAGGCCCTACTCTCCGACCAGTTCGCCGTGAGCTGCATGCCCCAGCGCGGCACGTAAGCAGCCAAGCGTTGCGCCTCTGCTTTCGGCGCCAGGATCAAATTGGCGAGCCTCGTGCAGGGCACGCCCTGTGGAATCGTGGTCTCCGCGGTCTTCGGCGGCGACGGCGACGCCCATTCGTCGGCGGTCCAGCCGGTGATGATGGCGACGTAATTGCGCGTCTCGCTCGGCAGCGGACCCTTGTTGGCGAGGAATGCGGCGACACGGCCGGGGCCGGCATTATAGGCTGCGGCGGCGAGCCCGAGATTGCCGAATTTCTGTTGAAGATCGTGCAGGTAGCTCGCCGAATTCTTCAGCGCCTCGATCGGATCGAACGGATCGACCAGCCCGCGATAATCCGCCGTCGCCGGCATGAATTGCGCAATGCCCTCGGCGCCTTTGCGGCTCACCGCTTGGGCGTTGAAGCGGCTCTCCTGCCAGATGACGCGGGCGAAGAATTCGACCGGCAACTGATTTTCCGCCGCGTCCTGTTCGATGGCGCGGCAAATGTCGTCGCTAGTGGGGGGATTCTTGGGGGCAGCCGCTGCCGGCTGCGGCAATTGGTTAGACACAGGCGATGGCGCGGTGGGCGCGGGCACAGCGGCTGGAGGTGAGCCTGGCGCGGGGACAGGAGTAGGTGTCTGCGCGTGGGCGAGCGCAGTCCATGCCATCCAAGCCATCAATAGATATCCGGCACGCAGCATGGGTGGTGAACGTCGGCGATTGCGAAAGGTGCCGCTATATAGCAGTCCGCATGAGCGCAGCGACAGGCGAGATTTCGCTTCGCTCGTCCAGGCTACATTCTACGCTCCCACGCCCTTCCCTTTCAGCGCACTGCCGATCTCATCGAGAATCACCGGATCGTCGATGGTCGCCGGCATTTGCCACTTGTCGCCGTCGGCGATCTTCTTGATCGTGCCGCGCAGAATTTTTCCCGAGCGTGTTTTCGGCAGCCGCGCCACGGTGATCGCGAGCTTGAACGCGGCAACTGGGCCGATCTTTTCGCGCACCAGCGCGATGCATTCCTTCTCGATCTCGGTCGGCGGCCGGTTGACGCCGGATTTGAGCACGATGAAGCCGCAGGGCACCTCGCCCTTGAGTTCATCCTTGATGCCGAGCACGGCGCATTCGGCGACGTCCTGGTGTGCGGCGAGCACTTCCTCCATGCCGCCGGTACTAAGCCTATGCCCGGCGACATTGATGATGTCGTCGGTGCGGCCCATGACGAAAATGTAACCGTCCTCGTCCTTGAAGCCGGCGTCGGCGGTTTTGTAATAACCGGGGAACTCGTCGAGATAGCTTTCGCGCATGCGCGCGTCAGCCTGCCACAGCGTCGGCAGACAGGCTGGCGGCAGCGGCAGCTTGATGACGATCGAGCCCATCTTGTTCGCCGGGACTTCGTGGCAGCCTTCGTCGACGATGCGGATGTCGTAGCCGGGCATCGGTACCGTGGCTGAGCCATGCTTGACGGGCAGTGCGCCCAAGCCGGCCGGATTGCCGGCGATGCACCAGCCGGTCTCGGTCTGCCACCAATGATCGAGCACCGGGATTTTCAGGAGATTTTCCGCCCAGATCACAGTGTCGGGATCTGCGCGCTCGCCGGCAAGAAAGAGCGCGCGGAATTTTTTCAGGTCGTAACCGGTGAGCAGCCTGCCTTGCGGGTCTTCTTTTTTGATGGCGCGGAACGCGGTCGGTGCAGTGAACATGACAGCGCAGCCGTGCTCGGCAATGACGCGCCAGAACGCGCCGGCGTCCGGCGTGCCGATCGGTTTGCCCTCGTAGAGGATGGTGGTGCAGCCGTGCAACAGCGGCGCATAGACGATGTAGGAATGGCCGACCACCCAACCGACGTCGGACGCCGCCCAATAGACTTCGCCGGGATCGACGCCGTAAAGATTTTTCATCGACCATTTCAGCGCGACCATGTGGCCGCCGTTGTCGCGCACCACGCCTTTCGGCCGCCCGGTCGTGCCGGAGGTGTAGAGAATGTAGAGCGGATCGGTCGCCGCCATCCGCTCGCAATCCCATGCCGAGCGGGCGTGAACGAGCGCGTAATCGCGCATCGTCTTCCAGTCGCGGTCGCGGCCCTCGATCAAGCTCGCTTGCGCCTGCTGGCGCTGCAGAATGAGACACGCCTCAGGCTTGTGCTTCGCCAGCGCGATTGCTTCATCGAGCAGCGGCTTGTAGTGAACGAGGCGGCCTGGCTCCAAGCCGCAGCTTGCGGAAAGAATGACCTTTGGCGTGGCGTCGTCGATGCGAGTGGCCAATTCGCGCGCGGCGAAGCCGCCGAACACCACCGAATGAATGGCGCCGATGCGCGCGCAGGCCAGCATCGCGATCACCGCCTCCGGCACCATCGGCATATAAAGAATGACGCGGTCGCCCTTGCCGACGCCGAGATCGCGCAGCATGCCGCCGAGCACCTGGGTCTCGGTGAGGAGGCGATGGTAGGTGATGGTGCGCTTTTCGCCGGCGAGCGGCGAGTCGTAGATAATGGCGGCCTGCTCGCCGCGGCCGGCATCGACATGGCGGTCGACCGCGTTGAAACAGGTGTTGCAGACGCCGTCCGGGAACCAGCGGCCGTAAATGCCGGCCTTGGCATCGAACACCGTTTTCGGTTTCTCGAACCAGTCGATGTCGGCCGCCGCCTCACCCCAAAAGCCGAGCGGATCACGCTGCCAACGCGCATAAACCTCGTGATAGCGGCTCGAACGGGCGTCCATGGCGCTGCCCTCCAATAATTTTCCTCTATTTTCGACCTCGCAACAGTCGCGATGCAAGAGCGACGTGCATCACGGCACTGGCTCCAGGCGGCCGCTTTGATCTATGTCACGATGGCCTGCCCGTTCATCACTTAAATCCCGCCGTGATCACCGATCCGCTGTTCTATCTCTTGGCCATCCCGGCCGTGACGCTCCTCGGCCTCGGCAAGGGCGGCTTTGCCGGGCTCGGCATGGTAGCGACGCCAATGCTGGCGCTGGCGGTGCCGCCGCTGCAGGGCGCCGCGATCATCTTGCCGCTGCTCATCATCCAGGATGCCATCTCGGTGTGGACCTACCGCCGCACCTGGAGCCTTTGGAATCTGAAAGTCCTGGTCCCCGGCGCCGCGATCGGCATGGCCGCCGGGACGCTGTTCGCAAGCCACGTCTCCAACGCCGCCATCGAACTGGCAGTCGGCAGCATCGGCTTCATTTTCGTCGTCTACAGCTGGCTCAACGCCTGGCTCATCAGATGGCTGCGGCCGGCCGCCGTGCCGGCGAAGGCTGGCGACGGACGTCCGCATCCGCTCCTCGGCGTGTTTTGGGGCTCGCTTGCCGGCTTCATGTCGCTCCTCGTCAATGTCGGCGCGCCGCCCTATCAGATACACATTTTGCCGCAGCGCCTCGACAAGCTCACTTTGGTCGGCACCACCACGATCTTTTTCGCCTTCATGAACGAGATGAAGATCGTGCCCTATTTCGTGCTGGGTCAGTTTTCCGCGCGCAATTTCGCGACGTCCTTGGCGCTGTTGCCGCTCGCCGTCGCCGCCAATTATCTCGGCATCTGGCTGGTGCGCAAAACGCCCACGGAGCGGTTCTATCAGATCGCCTATGGCCTGATGTTTCTGATCTCGCTCGCTTTGCTGTGGCAGGGCTGGCGCAGCGAAACGTGAGTAACGGACGCGACCGACGGCTTTTCGCCCCCGTCATTCGCTATTCGGCGCTTCGCATATTTGCTAGGCTTAAGAAAACAGCAGGGGAAGAAACATGGCGACGACGCCCTACGACACCGATCTTCCCCGCAACCCCGCGAATTTTCAGCCGCTCACCCCGCTGTCGTTTCTGGCGCGCGCGGCGGCTGTCTATCCCGACCAGATCGCCATCATTCACGGCGCGAGGTCGTGGACCTACGCTGAGTTCTATGCGCGGGCACGGCGGCTGGCTTCGGCGCTGATCGAGCGCGGCATCAAGCGCGGCGACACCGTCGCGGCGGTGTTGCCGAACGTGCCGGCGATGCTCGAAGCGCATTACGGCGTGGCGATGGCCGGCGCAGTGCTTAACACCATCAATACGCGGCTCGATGCCGCGATCATCGGCTTCACCCTCGACCACGGCGAAGCCAAAGTACTGCTCGTCGACCGCGAGTTCTCCAATGTGGCGAAGGACGCGCTGGCGCGCTGCAAAGCGCAGCCGCTCGTCGTCGGCTATGACGATCCGGAATTCACCGGCGCCGGCGAACGGCTCGGCAATCTCGACTACGAAGAGCTTCTGTGCGACGGCAATCCAAATTTCGCCTGGCTGATGCCGGCTGACGAGTGGGACGCTATCGCGCTCAATTACACCTCCGGCACCACCGGCGATCCCAAAGGCGTCGTCTATCATCACCGCGGCGCTTACTTGCTGGCGATGGCCAACGTCATCACCTGCGAGATGGCCAAGCATCCGGTCTATCTGTGGACGCTGCCGATGTTCCATTGCAACGGCTGGTGCTTTCCCTGGACGCTGTCGGTCGTAGCCGGCACGCATGTCTGCCTGCGTACGGTGCGCGCCGCGCCGATCTACGACGCCATCGCGACACACAAAGTCACGCATCTGTGCGGCGCGCCGATCGTAATGTCGACACTGCTCAACGCCGCGGCGCATGAACGGAAGCCGTTGCCGCACGGCGTCGAATTCATCACCGCCGCGGCGCCGCCGCCGGAATCGGTGCTGGCGGCGATGAAATCGGCCGGCTTCAATGTCACCCATGTCTACGGCCTGACCGAAACCTACGGACCGGCCAGCGTCAACGATTGGCATCGTGAATGGGACGCGCTCGAGGGCTCCGAGCAGGCCACGAAAAAAGCGCGCCAAGGCGTCGCCTATCCGGTACTTGACGCGCTCGACGTACTCGATCCTACGACCATGCAGCCGGTCGCCCGCGACGGCGCCGTGCTTGGCGAGGTGATGTTCCGCGGCAATGTGGTGATGAAGGGCTATCTGAAAAACAAATCCGCGACCCAGGCCGCCTTCGCCGGCGGCTGGTTTCATTCCGGCGATCTCGGCGTCATCCATCCCGACGGCTATATCCAGCTCAAGGATCGCTCCAAGGACATCATCATCTCCGGCGGCGAGAATATTTCGTCGATCGAAGTCGAGGATGCGCTGTACAAGCATCCCGCCGTGCAAGTGGTCGCCGTGGTCGCCAAACCGGACGAGAAGTGGGGCGAAACGCCGTGCGCCTTCGTCGAATTAAAGCCGGGCGCGACGGCGAGTGCCGACGAGCTGATCGCCTGGTGCCGCGATCATCTCGCGGGCTACAAATGCCCGCGTAGCATCGTGTTCGCGGAGATTCCGAAGACCTCGACGGGGAAATTGCAGAAGTTCAAGCTTCGTGACGTCGTGAAGGGTATGTAAACACTCCGCCCATTCCTGCGCCAGCGGGAATCCGGAAGGCTCTCAAATTGGAGATAAAGACAACCCGATCCCCGCGAATACGCGGGGCGAGCCAACGCAGCGATTACGGAGTTACCGACTAATGGACGAGCGTGTCGTGCCTAAGCCGCTCGATCTCGTCCTTGACGTGCAATTTTTTCCGCTTGAGTTCCACAATTTGAAGGTCGTCGGCGGAGGGGTGGGTGAGCGCTTCGTTGATTTCGTGTTCCAGCGCCTCGTGTCGTTTTTCGAGTTCCGCAAGATGCGATTCAATCGCCATGTGGGCTGCCTCCTTGCGTCAGATTTGAGCCTGATCGGATCATCCTACACCCTAACAAGCAAAAGCAAGGATACTCCGGTTTAGCCCCTACGAACATCCCCAAGCCTTGGCCTTGCAGGCCTGTTGTGCACAATTGCCGGGGTCGCCGCGCGGCCTTGTCGGCGATTAACCAAAACGCGATAATCTAGAGTGTCTTACTTGGTCTCTGGGCGCGCGGCCGGCCGGCCGCGGCGCAGAGCAGAGCGGGTTCGAGGCTTCGACCAAGGCGGCGATGACCCAAGAGGAAGAACGCGAGCTTCAGGCGCAACTGGCGCGCCTGCAGCAGGAGCATCGCGACCTCGATGCCGCGATCGCGGCACTGCAGGAATTGCCGGGCTCGGATCTCATCCAGGTCCAGCGGTTGAAAAAACGCAAGCTGCAGCTTCGCGACCGCATCTCCTTTGTCGAAGACCAGCTCACGCCCGACATTATCGCTTAGCCTGCACGGCGTTGCTTGCGTTCCGTCTTGCGCGCATACATCGCCGCATCGGCGCGCGCCAGCACCTCGGCGGGCGTATCAAGCCGACCCAACAAAGCGAGGCCGGCCGAGGCGCCGACGACGAAGGTCGAGGCGCCCCAGCGAACTTCGGTGGAATAGACTGCCGCTTCGAGCGCGGCGGCCTTGGCGGCCGCGGCGGCGTCATCGACATTCCACAATAGCACCGCGAATTCGTCGCCGCCGATGCGCGCCACGACGTCGGAGGCGCGCACATGGCGCAATAACGCCGCCGCGACCGCCTTGAGCACGGCATCGCCGGCGGCATGGCCGTGGCGGTCGTTCACCGGCTTGAAGCCGTCGAGATCGACATAGATCAGCGCCGCGCTGGTGCCGTAGCGTTTGACGTAAGCGAGCGAGCGCTTGAGCTCGCGCTCAAAACCGCGGCGGTTGAGTACGTCGGTCAAGGGATCGATGTCGACGCGGGCTTCGAGATCGGCGATCCGCTGGCGCGAGGATTTAAGCTCTGCCGCCAGCGCCTCGACTTCCGCCGCGAGCCGCATGAAGCTCGAGCGTGACGACGGCCGCGGCGATTTCGGCTCGAGCGATTTGCCGGGTTCCGTGCGGCGCGAAACCGGCCGCGGGCGCGGCAACACGTTCGGTTTGCGGACCGGCTTTGCCGCCCGGTTTTTCATCGCCCAAAGAGTCCCGCCGCGCGAATCGCAACAAAAGCATAGCGCACGACGCGCCGCCAATCAGCGTCGCAGGTGAATCGGAAGCAACGGGTCGGATTACAAAGATTTAATTTCGTGAAGCGCTGCCGACCACGATGCTTGGTAGCATCGAGAATCGCTTCTTGATTCACATCCGCAGCGGAAAAGGATGGGACTTCGACCGTCACACCGACCGGTTCTTGGATTTGTGCACTGCGCCATTGAACGATCCCAGGGAGACAAAAACCAGCCTTTTCGCCTGCCATTCCAATGATGGCTGGATTCAGGCACATTCATTCAGTCTGCGTTCACCAATAAATGGGAACTTAAGGCCACGAGGGGCGGTTGGGGTGCGGGTCAAACCCATTGTCGAGGTGATGTCATGAAAAAGGTCTTGGCTGCTCTTGTTGTTACGGCGACGCTCGCGGGAGCGTCGGTGGCAACGTCTGGCCCCGCACTGGCCTGGCACGGCGGCGGGTGGCATGGCGGCTGGCGTGGTGGCGGCTGGGGTTGGGGAGCGGGCGGTTTCGTTGCCGGCGCCCTGGTCGGCAGCGCGCTCGCTTCTCCATACGCCTACGGCTACTATCCGTACGGATATTATCCCCCGCCCTATTACGGCCGTCCCTGCGTGTGGCGGCGCTGGTGGAATGGTTACGCGTGGGTGCGCGGCTGCGTTTAAGCCGTACGGCTGCAACCTGTTGCGTGGGAAAGTTGGCCGCGTCCCCGGCGGGGACGCCCGTCATGCGGGATATAGGCGCCATTCGCACCTAACTTCCGCCCAATAGTCGAACTTCAATGGGTGCGAGTCCGACATAGAATTCGGGGGTATCCGGGACTTCCCGCTTTTCACTTTCGAGATCGGCGCCCGGCCGGTCACATGAGGAACACATGCACAAGACGCTTTTGGGCTTGGCCGCAGCAGCCAGCCTTGGCCTCGCGACCGTGGCCGCCCCCGCGCCGGCAAACGCCTATTGCGTGGGCTGTGCTGTGGGCGCGGGAGTTCTCGGCGGAGTTGTCGCCGGCGCGATCGTCGGCAACGCCATTGCCAACAGCCCGCCGCCCCCGCCGCCGCCCGGCTATTATCCGCCGCCGGCCGCCGCCTACTATCCGCCGCCCCCACCGGCCTACGGACCCGGCTATGCGCAGCTCGCGCCCGGCTGCTATTGGGGCAAGCGCAAGGTTTGGATCGAGGGCGCCGGCTATCGCTGGCGCACTGTCCAGATCTGCCAATAACGCGGGCAGCGCGAGCGGCTTCGCTGTGACGGCGCCATCGCGTTGCAAATTTCGGCCGGCCGGCTTTTCGTAAGCCGGCCGGTTTCTTTTAGGCCTACGTTGTATTTGTTGGTACGCCGGTAGCCTCCTGCAATGTCGTCGGTCCGCCATTTCCATGCGACGATGCCGATAGAAACGACCTCAGACAGCGTCCGTCCGCTCGCGTCGGCGCGCGAGGCAATCGGCGATGCCAAACAACGTATCGGTGAACGTAGCGGCGGATCTACCGCTGTTGCACAGGCCCGGCGCTATGCCGCACTGGCACTTGCCGTCGCGGCGGGGCTGTTATCGCGCGCGTGGAGCAACAAGCGCCCCCGATCGCTTTCGCGGACGATGACCGTGCTAGGCTGGCTCGCCGTCATTGCGGTCTGCGGCTATGTCGGCCTGACGGCGATGATCTATCTCACGCAGCGCTCGCTGATGTATTTCCCGGACCGGACGCACGTCACGCCGGCCGCGGCCGGTCTGCCCGAAGCCACCGAAATGCCGCTGACCGCAGCCGACGGCGTGCAGATCAGGATCTGGCACGTGCCGCCGCAGGCCGGCAAACCGGTCATTCTTTATTTCCACGGCAATGGCGGTGCGCTGAACTACCGCGTCGAGCGCTTTCGTCGCCTCGTCGGTGCCGGCATCGGACTGGTCGCGCTGGAATATCGCGGCTATGGCGGCCTCTCCGGCAGTCCGAGCGAGCAAGGCCTGATCCGCGACGCCGAGGCGGCCTATGCCTTCGCCGCCGCGCGTTATCCGGTGCAGCAGATCGTATTGTGGGGCGAGTCGCTCGGCTCCGGCGTGGCGGTGGCACTGGCGGCGGAAAAGCCGGTCGGCCGCGTCGTCCTGGAGGCGCCGTTCACCTCCGCGCTTGCCGTCGGCGAACGCCGCTATTGGTATCTGCCGGTGCGGCTCCTGATGAAAGATCAGTTCCGTTCCGACGAGCGCATCGGGAAAGTCACGGCGCCGCTTTTGATCCTGCACGGCGTACACGACCGGATCGTGCCCTATGCCATGGGCGAGCGTCTGTTCGAACTCGCCAACAAACCGAAGCACATCGTGCGTTTCCTCGACGGCGGCCACGAGGATCTCGACAATAACGGCGCGCTCGACGCCGTCGCCCGCTTCCTCGCCGGCGATTTGGATTGATCACGATGTAGCCCGGATCGCGCCTGCGCGATCTGGGAGAGCGATCGAGCGGCCCATCCTCAAAATGTCGGATAGGTCTGGCCAACCTTGCCGCCGACGCGGGCGAAGCCTTCCTTTGCCGGCGGATATTTGTCGTTGATATTGAGCGCCTTCGCATAGGAGCCGGCGGCCTTGTCCTTCTGCCCGAGACGCTCGTAAGCAAGCCCGCGGCTGCTCCAGGCTCGCACGTTCTGCGGATCGAGCTGCACCGCATTGTCGAGATCGCTCGCCGCCGACTTGTTGTCGCCGATGGCGAGATAGCTGAGCGCACGCGCGATCCACGGTTCGGCATTGTCGTTTTCGAGGCCGACCGCGGTTGAGAAATCGTCGATGGCAAATTGGTGCTGTTGCCGGCTCTGATACAGCAGGCCGCGATTGTAATAGGCGTCGGCATTATCGGGCTTGAGCGTGATCGCCTTGTTGAAATCGGCGAGCGCCTCGCTGGCGTGGCCTTGCTCGCGATAGACGATGCCGCGGCCGACATAAGCGGGCGCATAATCGGCGTCGATGGTCAGCGCCTCATTGTCATCGGCGAGCGCGAGATCGAACTTGTTGGACTTGCGGTAGATCAGCGCGCGATTGGCATAGGCCTGCGCGTAATGCGGATCCAGGCTGATCGCCTTGTTGAAATCGGCGAGTGCCTGATCGTTGCGCCCGGCTTCGCCGTAGACGGTCCCGCGCATGTTGTAGGCCTGCGGATCGTCGGGATGCTTGGTAATGACCTCGCCGAGCGAGGTCAGGTTCGCCTGCGACGTCGCCAGCAGACCTTCGCCGGCTCCGGCGTTGGACGCCGGCGGATTGCCCAGTGTCGTGCAACCGGCCAACGCCGCCAAAAGGCCCAACAGCGCGAGGCTGCCGGGCGCTATTTGCGCGATCTGGAAGATGGCGAGGGCTGACCGGGTCATCGATGGCAAGATAACATCCCGGCACGCCAAAAAAACGGCGCAGGCAAAGCCCTGCGCCATTCGTCGAATACGCGGATATCTCAGCCGAAACGGGGTGCGCGTGGCACGGCGGAACGGCCCATTCCAGGTCCGGCTCCGGGACCGGTGGTCGGCTTCGGCTTCATCGGCAGCAACCCTTCGCGCTGCAGCTTCTTGCGCGCAAGCTTGCGGGCGCGGCGGATCGCTTCCGCCTTCTCCCTCGCCTTCTTTTCGGATGGCTTTTCGTAATGGCCGCGAAGCTTCATCTCGCGGAAAATCCCCTCGCGCTGCATCTTCTTCTTCAGCGCCTTGAGGGCTTGGTCGACATTGTTGTCACGGACGAGAACCTGCACGCGTGCTCCTTTCCAGTCGGGTTCGTGAGATTTCAAAATGGCTAGGCGCAACGCCCGGGCCACCTTGGCGCGCGCCTTTAGCAGAAATGCGCTGAAAAGTCTACCAGCCGGCGCATCAAGGGATCCGTCAGTCCAGAAACACCCGCGTCACATGGCCCATTTTGCGGCCGGGGCGAACCGCTGCCTTGCCATAGAGGTGCACCGCGGCTCCAGGCAGGACCAGCCAGCGGGGGTAATCCTCCACCTCGTGGCCGATGAGGTTCGTCATCTCGACGCGGCCATACCGCAACGGCTTTCCCAACGGCCAGCCGGCGACCGCCCTGATGTGCTGCTCGAATTGCGATACCGAAGCGCCGTCGATCGTCCAATGACCGGAATTGTGAACCCGCGGTGCGATCTCGTTGACGACGAGGCCGCCGTCGCCGAGCACGAACATCTCGACCGCAAGGACGCCGACATAGGCGAATTGATGCGCGATAGTTTCGGCGATGCGCAGGGCCTCCGCTGCCGCTTGCGCGTTGAGCGCCGCCGGCACCCGTGAAAATTTAAGGATATGGTCGCGGTGCTCGTTCTCGGTGACGTCGAAACAGGCGACGGCGCCGTCACGGCCGCGCGCGGCAATGACGGAAACTTCGCGCTCGAACGGCACGAAGGCCTCGAGAATGCAAGGTTGGCCGCCGACTTCTCGCCAAGCCTCTGCCGGGTCGCTGCCGTTTTTGATCGCCGCCTGGCCCTTGCCGTCATAGCCGAAGCGGCGCGTCTTCAAGATCGCCGGGCGGCCGATCCGCTCGATCGCCGCGGCGAGCTCGGCCGGCGAAGCGGCCTCGGCAAACGACGCGGTGCGAATGCCGAGCGCGGTGACAAAATTCTTTTCGGCGAGGCGGTCCTGGGTGATCGCGAGAATCTTCGGGTCGGGCAAAACTGGGACGCGGGCAGCCAGGAACGTCGCGGTTTCCGCCGGCACGTTCTCAAATTCATAAGTGACGACGTCGACATTTTCGGCGAAGCGGGCCAGCGCTTCGGTGTCGGTGTAATCGGCGCGGGTGACGCGGCGCACCACGTCGAACGCCGGCGAATCGGGATGCGGCGCAAAGACGTGGCACTTGAACCCGAGCCGGGCCGCCGCCAAGGCGAGCATGCGGCCGAGTTGACCGCCGCCGAGGATGCCGATGGTGGCCTCGGGCTTCAGCATCGGCGACGCAACGTGCGAAGCCTGGCTCACGCGCCGTCCTTCGGCACTTCGGCGACCGATGCGGTTTGCCGTGCCCGCCACGCTTCAAGCCGCTCGCTCAAAGCGGGATCGCTCAGCGCCAACACGCTGGCGGCCAAGAGCGCGGCATTGGTCGCACCGGCCTGCCCGATGGCCAGCGTGCCGACTGGTACGCCCGGCGGCATCTGCACGATGGAATAAAGCGAATCGAGCCCCGCCAGCGCCTTCGACTCCACCGGAACGCCGAAAACCGGCAGGCTCGTCAATGCGGCAGTCATTCCCGGCAGATGCGCGGCCCCGCCTGCCCCGGCAATGATGACCTTAAAGCCTTGCGCTTTCGCCCCCTTGGCGAAGGCATAGAGCCGTTCGGGCGTACGATGGGCGGAAACGACGCGCGTCACATAGGCCACATCGAGCGCATCGAGCGTCTCGGCGGCGTGTTTCATGGTCTGCCAGTCGGACTGGCTGCCCATGATAATGGCGACTGATTTCGCTCCCGGCGGCGGCACGAAAATATCCCTGCGCGAAGGAAGCGACGTATTATAGGGCCGCGCGTTACTGGTGCAAGGCGGCTGGGTCTCATGTAGCCGCAACAGCCAAGCCGATATGCGGGATCGGTTAACGCGAGCCCCGGATGTCGCTACGCTCATCCTGGGTTACGATATTTGAACGCGGGAGCAGCGCTCGATGGAAATGAGCCAATATCATTATTTGCCGCTGGCGCCCGGCTTCTTCGCCATATTGGTCGGCATTTTCTTCGCCGTTCTAATCCTGCAAACGGTGCGCTTTGCCTATACCAGCCTCGGCATCAGTTCCGGCACGGCGTTGCTGTTGCTGTTCGGCTCGCTCATCGGCAGCATTTTCAACATCCCGATCGCGCAATTGCCGCCGGAGCGGGTGATGTCCGACCAGGTCGTGGATTTTTTCGGCATGCAGTACGAAGTGCCCGTGGTGACGCACTGGCAGGGCACGGTGATCGCAGTCAATGTCGGCGGCGCTGTCATCCCGACGCTGCTGTCGCTCTATCTGCTCTTTAAGCGCGACCTGTGGATCAAAGGGACCATCGCGACGGCGATCGTCGCCCTGGTGCTGCACTGGCTCGCCAATCCCGTTCCAGGACTTGGCATCGCGGTGCCAGTGTTCGTGCCAGTCGTCACTACGGCTGCGGTCGCGCTTCTGCTGTCGCGCCGGGACGCCGCACCACTTGCTTATA
The DNA here is from genome assembly GCA_963731805.1 of uncultured Alphaproteobacteria bacterium. Taxonomy (GTDB): domain Bacteria; phylum Pseudomonadota; class Alphaproteobacteria; order Rhizobiales; family Xanthobacteraceae; genus BOG-931. Next base: position 71,522 of record CAVSWY010000004.1, on the reverse strand, counting down.
TCGCCGGCAGTCTCGGCACGCTGATCGGCGCCGATCTGACCAATCTCGATAAAGTCCGTGGGCTCGGCGCGCCGGTCGCCTCGATCGGCGGCGCCGGCACCTTCGACGGCATTTTTCTCACCAGCATTCTCGCCGTGCTCATCGCCAATCTCTATGCCGGGCCACGGCGGGTACAGCTCGGCTAGCCACAAAACGCGCGAGGCTCGACCGCAATGCCAGCGTCTCCAGTCGATGCGATCAAGGATTATCATGTCCACGTCTATTACGACCCGGCAAAAAGCCGCGACCACGCCGCACGCTTGCGCGACCGCGTCGGCGCCGAGTTTCCGCAGGCCAAGCTCGGTCGCTGGCACGACGAACTGGTCGGACCGCATCCGCAATCGATGTATCAGATCGCGTTCCCGACCGAGATGCGGGCGCCTTCGTGCCGTGGCTGATGCTCAACCGCGATGGTTTGACCGTTCTTTTGCATCCCGAGACCGGCGACGACTTCACCGATCACAGCGCGCACGCGGCCTGGTTCGGCGCGGTGCTGCCGCTGCGGCTCGATGTGTTCAAAAAGTGATCCACCGAACGCCACGAATTGCTCGCCGAATCGCGTCGAGCGCGTAGACTTGCGACGATGACGCGCATCGCCGCAGTCGCTCGCGGCAATGCGACGCGCCTTGGCGTGAAGAACCTTATCTCGCTATGCGCGTTGCCCGGGAAAGGGTAGCGCCATGACAGACGTAGATGAGGCGCCAAGCCGGCGCGAGATCGATCGGAAAAACGACAATCGATTATTGACGCCGCTGCTGCTGATGGCGCTGGTCATCGTCGGCGGCATTCTGATCTTTGCGATCCTCGGGCCGCCGCCGGTGAGTTGACGAAAGAAGGAACGACGGCGCTACAGACCGCGCTCGCGCTTGAGCCTATCGATATAGGCTTCGGCATCGGACGCAACGACGCCAAGCCTTTTTGGCCGGCGGCAGAAAGATAGGGCCGGAGCTTGGAGTTGGTGAGATAGACTGGCTGGCGATCGGCCGAAACGATGCGATCGAATATCACGACGATCAGCATGGCGACCAGCAGCATGCGCACCGCACCGAACAAGGCACCGCCGATGCGATCGATGAGCGGGGGATCGGTCCCTATGAATTCGTTCGCGCGGTGGCGGAACAGCGCGCCGAGGACCACGCCGATCACCAGGAAGATCGCAAACAGCGGCACCCACGCCATACCGGAGGGCAGTGTCACGTTTCCCGCCAGCAAAGGCGCGACATCGGGCGCGACTGCAACGGCAATCGGCGCGGCGATGAGATAGGCAAGGATAGTTGCCAAGCTGCGCACCAAGCCCGACATGAAACCCAGCACGGCGCCAAGAATAATGGCGGTGGTGACCACCGCGTCGAAAGCGTTCATCGCGGCTGGCCGTCGTCGAACTTGCGCTCGAAAATCTCGCCGAGCGTGGCGTAGAAAAAGCCGTTGAGCCGGCCGATCGGATCGAGCTTCTTCATATCGATATAGCCGTCGGTCATGCAGCGCGGATCGACGTGCATATAGACGACTTCGCCGATGACCAGCGGATGCCGGTTGGGGCCGAGCTCGATGACCTGGTGCAATTTGCATTCGAAATGTATCGGCACCTCTTTGACGCGCGGTGCCGCTATTTTCACGCTCGGAATCGGCGTCAAGCCGGTCTCGGCGAATTCGCTGTCATCCTCGGGGAACGCGTTGGCCGAATCGACCATCTCTTTCCATACCGGATGCGTCACGACGTTGAAGCAGAACTCGCCGGTCTCGCGCACGTTCTTCAATGTATGCTTCTCGCTGCCGTCGGGATTGCGCGCGATGGTCAACGAAATCATCGGCGGGCTGACGCAAACCACGGTGAAGAAGGAAAACGGCGCAAGATTGCGCACGCCCTTCTTGTTGACGGTCGAAGCCCAACCGATCGGCCGCGGCACCACGGAACCCGTGAGCAGGCGATAGACCTGGCGCTTGTCGGTGATGGCGGGATCGAATTCGAGATAGTTCGACATGTACGGGCCCCTGCGATGCGGCCGCAGGTTAGCATGATGCTATTTGGCAGCGCAGGCGCTAATGCACCCGGACCGGGATGAATTCGACCGACAGCAGCACTTCGTCGCCGAGCCCGTAATAGTAATAGGCCGGCTGCGACACCAGGCGCAGGAACATGAACAACCGGAAGCGCAGCCGCTTGAAAAGATTCATGCGCCGGACCGGCAACAGGTTTTCCTGCGACGCATGCACGATCCAGCGATGGCGGTCGGCCGGCAGATCGATTTCGCGGTGCCGCGCCATTTCCCCCAGCACGCGCTCGACATTGGGCTCTTCCATGAAGCCGAAGCTCAACTCGACGGCGATAATGCTGCCGCGGTTGTGGTCGCGATCGAACACGGTGACGCGATAGCGGTTGTCGTGGATGTAGGGCACTTTGCGGTGTTTGACTTCGACCAGGATCAAATTGCGCGGCAGGATGCCGTGCCGTTCCCACAGCATCTGGATCAGTGCCGGTGCGCGATCGCTCGGCAGATTCATCGGTTTCGGCGTCATCACCACCGCGTTGCGCTCCATGAAAACTTTGCAATCGCGATGCAGCGCGACCAGCTCCGCCATGGTCATGGTCGGTTTCGCCGAATAGGCGGCAAAGGTCGCCTTGCGGCCCCATCGCCAAGTCGTCATCACCAGAAAGACCGCGGCGCCCACTGAGAGCGGCACATAGCCGCCTTCGATGAATTTCAGCGAGCTGGCGAGCAGGAACGAAGCGTTGACCGCCGTCAGCGCGCCCCACACCAGGCCGGTCGCCAGCGCCCCCCATTTCCAATAGAACCGCGAAATCGGAAACATCGCGAGCGAAGTGATCAGCATCACGCCGGACACGGCGAGGCCATAGGCGGCGGCGAGTGCGGAAGCGGAACGGAACGTCAAGACCAGAAGCACGCAGCCGACGAACAGCGCCCAATTGATGAACGGCACATAGATTTGGCCGGCATGCTTTTCGTGGGTGTGCAACAGCGCGAGCCGTGGAAACAGACCAAGCCGGACTGCCTGCGACACCAGCGAAAACGCTCCGGAGATCAGCGCCTGGGAAGCGATGACGGTCGCTGCGGTAGCCAGCAGCACCATCGGATACAGCATGGATTGCGGCACCATGCTGTAAAACAGCCTGCCCGCTTCGACCGGCGCTCCGCTGAGCACATAAGCGCCTTGACCGAGATAATTGAGCAGCAGCGCCGGAAAGACCACGGCGAACCAGCTCGCCTGGATCGGCCGGGCGCCGAAATGACCGACATCGGCATACATCGCTTCTCCGCCGGTGACGACCAGCATCAGCGCGCCGAGAATGAGGAGCGTATCGAAGAAGCCGGCGCGTTGCAGATAGCTCAGCCCGTAGATCGGATTGAACGCGGCAAGGATGTCGGGATGGTGTTGGATCTGGACCACGCCGAGCACCGCGATCGCCACGAACCAGATGATGAGAACGGGGCCGAATACGATGCCGATACCGGAGGTGCCCTTGAATTGAATGGCGAACAATCCGGTCAAGAGGCCGATTGTGATCGGAATGACGGCGTTGCCAAGAGCCGGCGTCGCCACATGCAATCCCTCCACCGCCGACAGCACGCTGATCGAGGGCGTGATGATGCCGTCGCCGAACAGCAATCCCGCGCCCAGCATGAGCGCCCACAGCAACAGCGTGGTGCCGCGCCGACGCTGTTCGTGCAGCAGACCGTAAAGCGCGAACACGCCGCCCTCACCGTCGTTCTGCGCGCGCAATACGAAAAGGGCATATTTGATGGCGACGATGACAGTGATCGTCCAGATAACCAGCGATACGCCGCCAAGGACGTCATCCGGCGTTTGCGTTGCGCCAGTCCGGCCGAAAAACAGCTGGTCCATCGCGTAGAGCGGCGAAGTGCCGATGTCGCCGTACACGATACCGAGCGCGCCGATGGTCAACCCGGCAAAGCTGCCGCGCGGCACATGGCTTGACGACGCGCTCGGCCTCTCATCGGCGGCGCGCAATCGACGCAGGCGCGTTAAAGCATTCATAAACCAAAACCGGGCGGCTAGGGCAAACGACCGTCACTTACCTAGTAAGAATTGGAACCGCAGCTATTGATGCACGTCAAAATGCGTCCGTCGCGGCGGGACGATTTCGGCCGCGCATTCCCGCCACCCAATCAAATCGCCGCGCACATTGTTGTGATGGCGCCCTGCGAATAAAGCGAGGCCGCGGTCGATAACGAGGAGGTGCACGCAAGCACAACGGCCAATGCGGCCGTGCAACAGGAGATGACCATGACCGCAAGGAAACTCATTCTGATTCTGGCGCTGATCGCCAGCGCGTCGTCCACCGCCTTCGCAAAAATGCCCAGAACCGACTATTCCGGCGCGCAGTCCGGTACGCCTGGCACGATTTTCGAAGACGCCCAGCACGGCGCCGGCGCCGCCTCACAGCGCTGATCCGAATATGATCTGTGATGACCGCCGGGCGGCGCATCCGCCCGGCGGCACGCTTCGGATCCTCCGGCAACCGTAATGGAACCGCTTATGGAACCGTGCGCGCAACAAAAACCCATGAACAAAATCGCGCTGCGATAGTTTTCGATGAGGGACAAGAAACGGAGAATGAACCTATGAAGAAACTGCTTCTCGCCGCCGCCCTAGTTTTGGCCGCAACTTCGGCATCGATGGCGCAGGGTTATGTTTACGGAACGCCATATGGCGGTTCCGGTACCTATGATTACAGCCCCGGCGCTGGCTCGAGTTTATATGATTACGCGCCCGGTTTCAGCTATGGCGGCAATTGGTACGACAATGAGCGCTCCGACGGCCCCGGCCGTGGCAACAGTGCTGAGTCACAGCGCTGACGCTCGGTAGCCGGCTGCGAGCAGATCCGGCAAATCCGCACATTTGACTTTCCCACGATCTCACCGACCATGGCGACATGGTTACTTCGGCAAATTCGCGTTTGCGCGTCGCCGTGGTCGGGCTCGGCAGCATTGGCGGCGTCGCAGCCGGATGCCTTGCTGCGGCCGGCCGGCACGACATCGTTGCCTGCATGCGCCGGCCGATCGAGCGCTTCACGCTCGACCAGCCGGACGGGGCCGTTGAGGTCAAGCTCAATGCGCTCACCGAGCCGGCGGGCGCCAAGCCAGTCGACTGGGTGCTGCTTTGCACCAAGACGCATCAGACCGAATCAGCGGCACCGTGGCTGGCTCGGTTGTGCACGCCGTCGACTTGCGTCGCGGTTTTGCAAAACGGCATCGGCCATGTTGCGCGCGTCGCGCCGTTCGCCCAAGGCGCAACAGTGCTGCCGGTCATCGTCTATTACAACGGCGAACGGCTGGCGCCCGATCGCGTGCGGCTCCGTCAAGGCTCCGATCAGGATCTGGCGGTGGCGGACGACGAGGCCGGCCGCGCTTTCGCCGCGCTTTTCGAGGGCACGCCGCTTCGGGTCCTGCGCAGCAACGAATTTGCCACCCTGATCTGGCGCAAGCTCCTGATCAATGCGGTGGCCAATCCGATTACGACGCTGACGCTGCAGCGGCAGGCGGTGCTACGCCGGCCGGATGTGCAGGAGCTCTGTCACACCATCCTCGCCGAAGCCGTCGCGATCGCGCGCGCCGAAGGTGCGAATCTCGCGGACGACGAGCCGGCCCGCGCAATGGCAACGCTGTTTACGTTTTCAGGCGAACTCGGCACCTCGATGTATTTCGACCGGCTCGCCGGCCGCCACCTCGAAGTCGAAGCCCTGACCGGCGCCATCGTCGCAGCCGGTGAGCGTCACGGCATCGCCACGCCGCTCAATACGGCGCTGCTGACGCTGTTGCGCGCCGTCAACGACGCAGCGGCAAAGTCGGGCGAATGACGATCAACAAGGTGGGCCGGTTGGTCCCGCCCAACCAGGGCTGCGCTATAATGCGATAATCACGCCATTGCACTCACAGGGAGATCTCATGACGCGTCGTCAAGCCGACCCTCGCTCCGCGGCCGAACAGGCGTTCAAGGCCGTCACCGCGAAGCCTCCGGAAGCTCCGCCGAAAGCGCCGCCGGCATTACCCGGCGTGAAGGAAATGGTTTCGCTGCGCATCGACCGCGACGTGCTCGATTTTTTTCAAGAAGATGGACCAGGCTGGCAGGATCGTATCAATGCTGCGCTGCGCAAGGCGGCCGGCAAGTAACATTTTACTGCTGTCGTGAGTGATTGCCGGGCGACGGAACCGCAGCAAAGCGGCAAATCGATAAAAAGCCCTTCGCATCCTTCACGCTTTATTGAAGCGGCGACCGCAAGGATGACACAGAGGATCGGTAACAAGGTCCCATCTGAGCACGGAGGGATTTGCCATGACGTTTCAAGTCGCTGGCAAAGCTGCAGCCCCTATGCGTTTTTTCCACGAACGCTATTTCGGACGGCCGTGCTGCCCGAAATGCGGCGAACCTTTGATGGCCGCCGAATATCCGGAATTCTCGGAATGCCGCAGCGGCAGCGAAATTCGGAATTTCTGGCGCTGCGACGGCTGCGACCATCGCTTCGACACGGTAGTGAAGTTCGAGCCGCTTGCCGCCTGAGCGAAGAGTTGAGCAGGCAAGAATTCGACGTGGCCAAACCGTTTCAGCTCAGCGCGATCACGCCCGTATCTGCGGCCTGCGGCGCCTGCAGCTCCTGCGGCGCCTGCAGCTCCTGCGCCGCATAAGGCGATCCGCCGGTGAGCTTGCTCCAGACCCCAGCGCCACAGGCTGCGGATTTCCTCCGCCGATTTGCCGTCCAGCGCATATTCGGTGACGGCAAGCCCGGCGCCGAGCGCATCCTGCTGATCGTTGCGCAGCACAATATAGGGCCTCGCCAGCACGCCCATCGCGGTCAGCGACAATTTCATTGAACGATATCTCGTTGCCCGCGGCCGCATCGCCGAGCGCCGCCGCGGCGTGATCGAGCCGCGGACTGCGCGCGGGCGTCTGATTGAGGATGAAGGCGAACGGCTTGTCGAGCCGGCGCACCGAGCTCAGCGTCGGCGCCGCGGCCTCGATATCGGCCGGGCTCGGCCGCGCCGGGATCAGGCACAAATCGGAAGCGGCGATCGCAGCCGCAGTCGTCGAGCTCTCGCCGCCGGCGGTATCGATCAGTTCAGCGTCACGCCACCGTGCTCCAGTAACGGAAGTTTTGTTCGATCTCAAAGCCGGCAATGACGGCCTCGACCATCGGCTCGCTTTGCGTCCGCCGCCGCCGCGAGTTCGAAACGGTACCCTGCGGATCGGTCTCGAGCAGGCAGACCTTGTGGCCATCCTGCATGGCCGCGATCGCAAGCCCGATGGCGAGCGTGCTCTTGCCGCTGCCGCCCTTTTGCGAAACCAAAGCGATTGTGTGCATCGCGCATCTCTTCTGCTGATCTGTCGCGCGGACGGCCGCATAGGCCGCGCCGTCGACTGGCACGGTTACGCAAGACTGCCCTGACATTGCTACGAGACACGCCGCGCCGGATCCGCATCTGCTGCACCTTTCGGCGAAAATCCGAATCAGTGCTGCGCGAATGTTTGGACAATGCCCACGGAGCGAACAGGCGGCTATTTGTAGAAATACGTAAGGATCGTTGCGGGCCGTTTTCAGTCGACACTGTGCCGGTTGACCGCGGGCGCCGGCACAAGTTTTGGCGCCCGATTGACTGCGGCGGCAAGCGATCGAAAGGCGTGGCTGGCAATGACCGCCGAGAGCGTCAGGATGCTCGTCTGCAACAGGCCGCCCATCACCAAGCCGACCATCATTTGCGGCGAGCCGGTGACCTCGATGCGGCGCCCGAGCAACAGGATGCCGCAAAGGCTGACCGCAACCCAGGGCATGAGGGCGAGGAAAAAGATCGCGGCGAGCCGCAAGGCTTGGCCTTTGCTGTCCGCGAGCGCATGGACGGCCGTCGCGCCCGGCGCCTGCACGGCAAGCGCCGGCAGCAAAATCGCCAGCCGCAGCGACAGACCGATGGCCGCGACCAGCGTGACGACAAACCCGAGCGTGCTGACCCATAGCGGCAATTCGAGAGCTTGCATGACGCCGAGCAGGTCGAACGGCAGTCCCGACAAGACCTTTAGCGCGAACAGCCAGACGCAGACCTTCTGGTAGACCAGATCGCCGAGCGGAAGCGTATAGCCCGGCGTCACTACGTCCTGGATCACGTAGCGATGGACAGCGACAACGACCGGCGTGAGCAGGATGGCCCAAATCGCGTCGGCGGCGAGATCCAAGGCTTGGCCGATGAGATTTTGGCCCCACAAGCTCTGCGGCACGAGTTCCGCGATGGCGTCGAGCGCGACAAGGATCAGGAAGGTGCATAGCACCAGCAAGCGCAGCGCGACCAAAGCGTGGCGCCAGTCGCGATAGGCGACCGTAAGCGTGCGCATGATTGGCAAGGGACGACGAGTCACGGCTGCCTCGCGGTATGGATGGCATTTGTCGCGTTTGCGTCCAGCAGCGGTTCAAGGGCCCACGGCGGGTCGGCCCTCGTAATCCGTGTCCAACCGGCTTGACTCGACCAGAGTTTATGTTCCTGTTTTGTTCGGCATTCGGGACTGAGAGGACAGAGACATGAAAGCTCCCGTTCTGATTTTAGGTTCTGTTATTGGCCCGGCTTTCGGTCTTGCCGCGCTCGCCGCACCCGCTTTGGCGCAAACTCAGGTCATCGCACCGGCCGACGCCAAGGCACATATCGGCCAGACGGTGACGATCGAAGGTCCGGTTGGCAACGTCTATACCGCGCGCTCCGGTATGACTTTCATCGATATTGGCGGCCGCTATCCCGACAATGCCTTTGCCGCGGTGATCTTTTCCGACGACAGCGGCAAATTCCCCGACGTCAAGGCGCTCAACGGCAAGGTCGTCGACGTTACCGGCGCAGTCAGTATCTATCGCGGCAAGCCGGAGATCGTCCTGAAGACCGCCGATCAGATGAAGGCGAAGTAGCCTCTTTCCTGGCCCGCGAAGCGGGAAAGCATCTGGAGGTCTAAATCGTCCGGTAGCCGCCGTCGGCCATGACGATGGCGCCGGTAACGTAGGCCGACAAATCCGACGCCAGAAACAGCGCCGGCCCGACGATGTCTTCCGGCTTGCCGGCGCGGCCGAGTGGCGTGTGGTCGAGAAAGATCTTCATCAGCTCAGGCTGCGTGGCGCGCACCTTTTCGTTCAGGGGCGTCTCGATCAAGCCGGGGCCGATGGCATTGACGCGCACGCCATCCTTACCCAGCTCCGCAGCCAAGGCGCGAGTGAAACCGAGCACGCCGTGCTTCGAGGTGGTGTAGGCCGGCGAATTCGGCGTGCGCACATGCACGAACGACTGGATCGAGGCAATATTGACGATGCGGCCCTTGGCAGCGCGCAGCGGAGCGAGGAAGGCGTGCGTGACGTTGAACAGGCCGTTGAGATTCACCGCCATGATATCCTGCCAGTCCTTGATCACGGCATCAGGATCGGCAGTAAACGCGTTGCGCCGGTTGATGCCGGCATCGTTGACCAGGATCGAGACCGGACCGACATCGCTTGCGACCCTAGCGGCGACGGCGCGGCAAGACTCGTGGTCGCGCACGTCGAGGGTGAAGGCTAGTGCCTTACCGCCCTCGCCGCGGATGTCGCTTGCGGTCTTGGCCGCGGTCTCGCCGTCTATGTCGAGCACAGCGACCGCCGCTCCCTCCCGTGCATAGCCGAGCGCAATGGCGCGACCGATGCCGGAGCCTGCGCCGGTGATGACCGCGATGTGATTGTGCAAAAGCCCGGGCATGGCCGTCTCCCCCTTTGTTTGACGCCAGCATAGCGCGATCACGCCCGCGGCGCATGCGCTCGCGTCATATCAAAAAGTCGGTTTTCGAACGGTCATTGCGGGCACGCAAACCGCGAGCGTGAGGGGAGTAACCGCCGAGCAACGGCAGGCGACTTGATCGGACGCGTTAATCCGTCGGCGGGACCGCGCCGCCGATGCAGATGCAGATGAAATAGAACGGGCCTGCGGGCGTGACCGGGGCAGTTTCGGCAACGCGAAATCGGTGACGCCGTTGCCGCCGTAGCGCGGGCCGATCAGGCTGAACAGCGCCTGGTTCTGCGCGATCGACAGCAACTGGCCTTGGCAAGCGGCAAAGCCCGCCGGCGCGAAATCGAAGGCGAAAATCTCGATCTGTCCGAGCATCGGTTGGGTCGGTGCAGGTGCGTCCACGATCACTCCCCTTCAAAGCGAATACAGCGAACGTACACGGGGTGGTGGTAGTAAACAACTCTCGCCCGACGCGGTGTTGCCGGGCGCCCGATAATCGGCAATTCTAGCGAGATGCGTCTTCTTTGTTGCTGCATTGCGGTGCTGGCGGCGCTCACCACGGAATGTTCCGCGGCTACCCGCGCTTATGTGATGAACGGTCTCTTTGTCGGCCACGGTCTGGCGATCATCGCCGACCAGCTGCGCCAGCGCGGCGACATCGTCGCTTACGGCAGCTACGAGCAAAATCGCCAATTCGCCGCCGATGCCTGCGCGCACACCGACGACCGCATCATCGTGATCGGCCACTCGTTCGGCGCCGAACGCGCCGCCGAGGTCGCGACACAAGCTGCCGCTTGCGGCGCCCGCGACGTCACCATGATCGGCATCGATCCGTCGGAGTCCACTCGGGTCAGCGGCGTCGCCCATGCAGTTAATTTCGTCGGCGAGCTCGGCGGCACGATTGCCGGCGCGCAGAACATCCCGGTGCCCGGCTATAGCCACATGGGCATCATGGAAAGTCCCGACGTGCAGGCGCGCATCCTGCAGGAAGCGCAGTGAGTTTGCTTTTTCGTCATTGCCGGATTGGATCGGCGCATTGACGTCTCTGTTTTTTTGATTGCATCCGAACGCGATCGCTTTGACGTCATGGCCGACCGTCTGGATGAAACATCTGCGTGGTACCACCTACGCGGCACCACGAGAACCGGACAGCCGGTCATTGCTGGACCTGATTTGGTTCGCCGTTTCCAGCGAGCTTCAAACGTGCTATTGAAAATGGCGGCCTGGGACTGTTTGTCGCGCGGCGACTTTCTGGCCCTTATTACGGATACCAGCTCTGCCTGTGCTGCGTGCGGAGCGCCGATTGCCGTAAAAGCGAAAAGCGGGTCGCCGCTTTAAGGAGTTTACATGCAACGGGCTCAACCCAAATTCAAAAAGCTGCCGGGGCTCGAGGACGGTAACGATGCCCGGTCGGAAGACGAAGCCGCCGCCGGCGCCCTCGCCGACAAGATCGCGCGGCTGAAGGAGCTCCGCTTGGCGCGAGACGCGGCGGCCCGCGCCGCGCCACAGCCAGCCCCAGCGAAAAAGGGCCGCGCCAAGAAAAAACAGAAAAAGCGCCCCGCGGTCGCGCTGGCGGATTGGCTGAAGAACCGCCACGCTTCCTCGTAAAGCGTGCGGGCCGCCCCCGCCCCGTCGTTAAAACACCCCTTGCCGCGCTATTCGGCCGCTATTGATGGCGGCCGCACGGTCGCGTTGTCCATTCCGCGCGCTTTATCCTGAATCGCCTCGCATTGGCTCTGACGACCTGTTACGCCTTGGCGGACCCGAACAAACCATAAAAAGAAAGGATGCTGCCGCGATGGAGAAATCCAATAAATACGAGGCGGGCGCGCAATTCGCGAAGGCACAGCGCGCCAATGACGCCAAAAAGGCGACATCCGAATACGAAACCGCGGCCAAAGCGATGCGCGCCAAGACCGAGCGGCTCAAGGCGCTGCGCTTGGCACGAGACGCCGCCACGCCGCAGGAGCCGGCCGCGCCGAAACGAAGAGGCAGGACCAAGGGCAAATCCGGCACCTTGTCGGATTGGCTGGACGGCCAAGCCAAAGAAGGCCGCGGCAGCTAAAGCGCAGCCTGCGCGGCGGATGCAAATTAGTCGCCCCAGTCGCGGTGCTTGTTGGGGGCAGGGTAGCCGGGGCTTCCATCGTCGGGACGGTCACGCAACAGAACGCAACAAAACGCGCACGCTACAGACCGTCCCGATTAGAATGTAAGCGAGCTGCAGTTAGGCGGCTGCGGCAAACTGGATCCGAGGCGTGCCGAGGACGCCGCTCTTCTCCATCACCGTCTTCATTTCACTCGAGCCCAGCCAAGTTCGGACTTTCGCAACGTCGGCGGCGTCGGCAAGAATGACGACGTCATTTTGATCGTCAGCGCTGCGGAACACCTTGCTATTGGTGATGCCGGCAGACGTGCGCTCCTTCTCGTGGCCATTGTAGCTCGTGCGCCATGCGGCGAAGTCTTTGACCTTGAGGTGGAGAGTCAGGTTTTCGTTAGCCATTGGTATTCTCCTTGTGAAAATGCTGTGTGAAAACGTCTAGCTGACGCGCGCAATCGGAGTCGCGCGCGTCATCGGCCTTGCCGGCGCAGAACGCGCCCGCCATGCAGATCAAAGATCGATTTTTAGAGAGTGCCAGCCGATAGCACCGACGCTGCCGGTTATTGTTGAACGGCGATTTCGGCAGGTTGCCGTTTTTTGGGCAGCTCTCCGGCAAGCCGTTGCTTGCCGGTATCTTTACATTCTGTGGCGCTGCGACCAAAGCACAAGGGCACGGGCAAAACTAAATTCCGGCGGCCGCCGGCTTTAGGCTATAGTGGGGTTAGCCTGACAATGTGGGCTGCACACTATGGCGGGAATGAGCTTCCGCCGGGACGGAGTATCGGCAATGCCGTTGCAGCGAGGCGAAGTCCAAGGCTACGACTTCGACCGGATGGTGGTCGATTTCACGATGCGCGATGCCGACAAAACCATCGTTTGCGCGATCAGCACCGCGGCCATGGACAATCTCGAGGACGGCCGCGCCTTGAAGCCGGAAGAGCGGGTCGATCAGTTTCTGCGCTTGCGTGACGTCATCGAAGACCGCGTCTCGATGAAATTTCTCCAGGAGCAGGCCCGGCCCGACCGGCCCGTGGTATTGCGCTCCAACGATTTCCTGAAATAGCGGTTTACGTTGCAGTACGTAGGATGGGTGGAGCGAAGCGATACCCATCATAGGCCGGCGAGGACGAATGGTGGGTTTCGCAAGGGCTCAACCCACCCTACATCTCACGCCCGCTCGATGCGCGCGGCGTAGCAGCCGGGCGCGGCGAAGTGGACGTGCAGATAGGCCGTGCGCGGATTGGCGAATTGGCGCGCGACCGCCTCCTCGAGCTTGACGCCTTCGATCAATTCCCAGCCGGTCATCATCGCGTCATCGTCAAAACCGCGCACCGCGAGCGTACGCTTGCGCAACTGTTCCGGCACGGTGTCGACGGCGTCGAAGGTCTCTTCGTCGGCGCGCACATAAATGGCAAAGCGCATGCGGTACGGCGAAACCACCGCGTGATGCTCGTAATTGACCAGGATCAGCTGGTCGCCGGCCTTGGCGTCGGTGAGGCTGATGCGACAGGGTCGCGGTCCATCGGCAATGGTGCGCACCGCGCCGCGCTCCTTGAGCGCGTCATCGGACAGCGCGAACAGCGGGGCGAATTGCTCGGCCGGCAGGCCCTGGATACGAAAGTGCATGATGTGTCTCCATGTGTTGATGTGCGGAACATGGAGTCAAAAGGCGCGCGGCGACACCCGATTTCTGATCTACACAGTTCTTGCAACGACAGCGAAGCGGCGGGTCGGACGCCGCCCCTGCGGGGCCGGCCCCCTCACCGCTATCGCGGGGGCGGATGTGCGATTACGCTTCGCGCTTGAGCCAAAATGGATGCCACCCCTATGGTCGAAGAAAATTTCACGCCGCCCGCCGGCGCCTTTACCCGCAGCGTGCCGATCCGCTTTTCGCATTGCGACCCGGCCGGCATCGTCTACTTCCCGCATTATTTTGACATGTTCAACGGCGTCATCGAGGACTGGTACAAGGACGAGCTCAAGCACGATTACGCCGCGCTGGTGATGGGAGAGCGCTTCGGCTTTCCCTTCGTGCACATCGAATGCGATTTCAAGATCCCGAGCCTGATGGGCGAGGTGATCGAGCTGACGCTCTTGGTCGATCGCATCGGCCGCTCGTCGCTCGGCATCGTCATCGTCTGCCACCGCGACGGGCTCCTTCGGCTGCGCGCCCGCATGGTCACCGCCATGATGTCGCTCGAAACGCGCAAACCAGTGCCGCTGCCGGCGCCGTTGCGCGCGGCAATCGAGGCCTATCGGGCGAAGACGGGCGGCGCGGGGTGAACGACGCCTATCCTCTCTTAATTATCGCGGCGAAGATAATTTTCGGCCGCGGCTAGCTCACTTGGAATTGGGCGTGAGAACCGCCGGATTCACACCGCCGCCGCCACCCGCCTTGACCGTATAAAGGCACATCTCCTGCGAGCTTTTTGTAGGCTTGCCGCCGGGCGGCGTGCATGTGCAGGAGACCAGTTTGTTGGTGCAGCCCTCCCCGGTTTGCTTCAACGTCGTATACCCTTTGCGTATCTTGCAGTCGGAGCATTCCGAGGCAGCAGCCGCGGGCGTCGAGGACAGACGAGCGAGCGGAATGAGAAACAGCGCGGCCGCGCCCAGAAGCAGTGCGGGACCGGCCAATCGTCGCGTGGGTTCTAGCTGCACGCCCGTCTGGTTGCTGCCGAGTGAGGCGAGGGCCAAAGCGCTTCGCTTGAAGCGAATCCCTCCACGCTTGTAACGATCAAATAAACAAAAGATTTAGCCTGTGTTCCGCAATCGCCGGCGGCGAACGATGCGGCGCATTGCATCCGTATAAATCCTGACATTACACTCACGGCCGGAAACGCCGCTTAAGACACCGCAATGCGAGAGAATAGACGATTCCATCGTGTCCGGCCGACGGGTTTGGTCGCCAAGACCGGAATCATCTTCGCCGATCTCAAGGGCGCGTCGACCGTCTGCACCATCGTCGATCTCAGCGCCGGCGGCGCCTGCCTCGACGTGCATGGCGGCGACGTCATTCCGAAGCGGTTCATGCTCCACCACGGCGGTGTACGAAAAAACTGTCTGGTGATGTGGCAGAAAGGCCGGCGCGTCGGCGTGTCTTTCTGATCGGCGGCGGCGTCCTCAGCCGAAAAACCACGACTCCGGATCGGCGATTGGCTCGCCGGCGTTCAGGGCCAAGAGGCCTTTGACGCAGCGGATCAAGGTCCAGACGCCCCACCACAACAGGATCAACGCGCCGACGGCGACGTGCAGCCCGATGACGCCGACGACGAGGAACAGCAGCCCGATCCAAAAAGTTCTGATCTGAAACCGGAAATGGCTGCGGCTCACCGGGTCGGCGCGATCGACTTGCATCGAGGCGATAATCAGTCCGATCACCGCGGTCAGCCCGGTGAAGAAGCCGAGCAGATATAAAACATACACGGCGAGCGCCAGGCTGTAATCCGACAGCATCGGCGATCTCGGCGTGTCGGCGTTATCGACCGCAGCCCTCTCGTCGGCAGCCTTCGCAGCGGCCTTGGCCATTTGCCCCTCCCCTCAATCCGTGGCGCGACGCAGCGGAGGGTTATAGCAAAATTTGCCTCTGCCATCCTCCCCCCGGTGGAAGGGGGGCGGGTCAATCCGCCGAGCGGGTTACCACCAGCGCCGCCGGCCCCAACCGCCGCCGGCATAGCCGTAGCCGCCAAAGCCGCCGCTCACCAGCCGAACCACGAGCAGCAGCAGGACCGCTCCGATGGTGGCGTTGATGATGGCGGGAACAAGTCCGGTGCCGAGAGCAATGCCGAGCTGCGGCAACAGCCAGTCGCCGATGAAGGCGCCGACAACGCCGATGATGAGATCGCCGATGAGGCCGAAGCCGGCCCCGCGTACGATTTTGCCGGCGAGCCAGCCGGCGACGAGGCCGACCAGCAGGATGACCAGAAGACTTTCATTCGACAGATGCATGGACGTGCTCCAAATCCTTTAATGGAAAGACCCAATGCGATCGCTAAATCCGATCGCCAACGGCATACAACGCGCGAAACCGCAAAAGGTTACGCTTATTCTTTCCTGCCCCGCGCTGAGGCGGATAGACTTACGCTCCAACCGGGCAACGACAATTCAGGGAGACGCTTCGTGGGCAAAGGGCACAAGGACAAGGTCGCCGTTATCACCGGGGCGGCCAATGGCATCGGGCAGGCTTTTGCCAAGCGTCTCGCCGAGGACGGCGTGCATGTCGCCGTCGCCGACCTCGCCGACGGGCGCGAAACCGTGAAGCTCGTCGAAGCCGCCGGACGGCAGGCGCTCGCGGTCGGTTGCGACGTGTCCAAAGAGGACTCGGTCGCAACGATGGCCAAACAGGTGCAGGCCAAATTCGGCCGCGTCGATATCGTGGTGAACTGCGCCGGCATTTTTCCGCAGCAGGATTTTGCTACCATGACGTTTGCCGACTGGCGCAAGGTGCTGTCCATCAATCTCGACGGCACCTTCCTCGTCACCGCCGCCTTCGTGCCGGGCATGCGCGCGCGCAAATGGGGGCGCATCGTCAGCATGGCGTCGAGCACCTTCGGCTCGGTGACCACCGGCTTTGCGCATTACGTCGCCTCAAAGGGCGGCATCATCGGCTTCACCCGCGGCCTCGCCGGCGACGTCGCCGCCGACGGCATCACGGTGAACGCCATCGCGCCGGGACTGACCCGTTCGCCGGGAACGCTGGTGCGCCAGCCGCGGCCGGGCTTCGCCACCATGGACGAGGAATTCGTCGCGGTGGCGAGCCTGCAGGCGATCAAGCGCGTGGAGGTGCCGGACGATCTCGTCGGCGCCGTTTCGTTTCTCACCAGCGACGATGCCGCCTTCATGACCGGGCAGACGCTGAATGTGGATGGCGGAAGGGTAAGGTCTTAGCGCGTAGGATGGGTGGAGCGAAGCGATACCCATCATGCGGCGGCGAGGATGGATGGGTTTCGCAACAGCTCAACCCATCCTACGGGCTTTACAAACTCACCCGGACAATCGTCGGTGTACCCCTGGAGAACGAGGGCATTCCGCGCGTCATGATGGTACAGTGCCGAATCATTCATGTGCTGCGGCGATTTTGATGTGAGGGAGAACTTAGGATGAAAGCCTTGTCGGGATTGACGGCCGGCCTCCTCGCGCTCGCGGCGCTGGTCGGCGCGGTATCGGTGGCGCATGCCGACAGCGGCACCATCAGCATCCGCATCTTCAAGGCGGGCTTCATCGTCGGCGGTTCGGCCGGCGAAGGCGTGCTGACCTTTCAGGGCCGCAGCTATCCGCTGTCGATCGGCGGGTTGAGCTACGGCTTCACCTTCGGCGCCTCGGAAACGCGCTTCCATGGCACCGTCACCAATATCCAGCGTCCATCCGACGTCAACGGCGTCTACGCCCAGGGCGGCGCCGGCGCGGCCGCCATCAGGGGCGCGCAGGCCGTGGTGCTCGCCAATCAACGCGGCGCCGTGCTGACGCTCACCGGCGAGCAGAATGGCCTGATCGTCAGCCTGGATTTGAGCGGGCTGGCGTTGTCGCTGAAGTAAGCGGCGAGGCGTCTCGCGGGTTCGAGCAACCGTCATGGCCGGGCTTGTCCCGGCCATCCACGACTTTGCTTTTCAGACGCAAGCAGACAAGGCGTGGGTGCCCGGCACAAGGCCGGGCATGACGGCTGAGAGAGCGGCACGGCCGTGATCCTTCGCGGCTCGCCGCTACGCGGCGAGCACCTCAGGATGACGAGAACTATAGCGCCTTATTCGCCTCTTTGGCGGCTTCCGCCTTATCGACATAAACCTCCGCCCCCATGTCGAGAAACTTCTTCGACATCTGGTCCATGCCGGCCCGCGCCGCGTCCGGATAAAGCGCGGCCTTCTCGTTGTCGGAGAGCCCCGAAGCGTATTCGCGCACATCCGCCGTGATCTTCATCGAACAAAACTTCGGCCCGCACATCGAGCAGAAATGCGCCACTTTGTGCGCGTCCTTGGGCAGCGTCTCGTCGTGGTATTTGAGCGCGGTGTCGGGGTCCAGCGAGAGGTTGAACTGGTCCTGCCAGCGGAAGTCGAAGCGCGCCCGCGACAGCGCATCGTCGCGCAATTGCGCGGCGGGATGGCCCTTGGCGAGGTCGGCGGCGTGCGCGGCGATCTTGTAGGCGATAACGCCGTCTTTCACGTCGTTCCTGTCCGGCAGCCCGAGATGCTCCTTCGGCGTGACGTAGCAGAGCATGGCGGTGCCGAACCAGCCGATCATGGCGGCGCCGATCGCCGAGGTGATGTGGTCGTAGGCCGGCGCGATGTCGGTAACGAGCGGGCCCAGCGTGTAGAACGGCGCCTCGCCGCATTCCTTGAGCTGCTTGTCGACATTGATCTTGATCTTGTGCAGCGGCACGTGGCCGGGGCCTTCGATCATCACCTGGCAGCCTTTCGCCCAGGCCACCTTGGTGAGTTCGCCCAAGGTTTCCAGTTCGGCGAACTGGGCGCGGTCGTTGGCGTCGCGGATCGAGCCGGGGCGAAGCCCGTCGCCGAGCGAGAACGACACGTCGTATTTGCGCATCAGGTCGCAAATCTCGTCGAAGCGCTCGTAGAGGAAGCTCTCCTTGTGATGCGCCAGGCACCACTTGGCCATGATCGAGCCGCCGCGCGAGACGATGCCGGTGACGCGGTTGGCGGTGAGGTGGATGTAAGCGAGCCGCACGCCGGCGTGGATGGTGAAATAATCGACGCCCTGCTCGCACTGCTCGATCAGCGTGTCCTTGTAGCACTCCCAGTCGAGCTTGACCGGATCGCCGTTGACCTTCTCCAGCGCCTGATAGATCGGCACGGTGCCGATCGGCACCGGCGAATTGCGCAAGATCCATTCGCGGGTGTTGTGGATGTTGCGGCCGGTGGAGAGGTCCATCACGGTGTCGGCTCCCCAGCGGATCGCCCAAACCATCTTCTCCACTTCCTCTTCGACGGATGAAGTGACCGCGGAGTTGCCGATATTGGCGTTGATCTTGGTGAGGAAGTTCCGGCCGATGATCATCGGCTCGAGTTCGCCGTGATTGATGTTGGACGGGATGATGGCGCGGCCGCGCGCCACCTCGTCGCGCACGAATTCCGGCGTGACGAAGAGCGGCACCGACGCGCCGAAGCTCTCGCCGTCGTCGGCACGCTCCTGGGCGACGTCGAGCATTTTTTTGCGGCCGAGATTCTCGCGCTCGGCGATGTAGATCATTTCCTTGGTGATGACGCCTTTGCGGGCCCATTCGAGCTGGGTGATGGGCGCGTCGCCGACGGCGCGCATCGGCCGCGGCGTGTTGGGGAAATTGCGGGCGAGATGCTTGCCGGTGACGTTGCCGTTGTCGACCGGCTTGATCGGGCGGCCGTCATACTCTTCGACGCCGCCGCGCTCCTTCACCCAAGCGACGCGCGCGCGCGCTAAACCCTTCTCAACGTCGATCGCCGAGTCGGCCTCGGTATAGATGCCGGAGGGGTCATAGACCCGCACCGGCTCCTCGCCGGAACCCTCCGTCAGCGGAATCTCGCGCAACGGCACGCGCAGATCGCGCGCCGCGTCGGGCGCCGCGTAAACTTTTCGCGAGCCGGCAATCGGGCCGGTGGTCACCGTCGGCGTGGCGAGATCGGCTTCGGAGAGGGGCTTGTTCATCGGTCGCTCCTTGAGTTCAAGCGATCCGGCTACAGGCGAGGTCAGGGCGGGATTTGCAGAAGTTTCCGTCCCTTCGCCGGCATGACCCGGATCAGGTTCAAAGGGTTTTTCTCAGCCCAAAACCGGGCACCCCTCGGAACCCCTGTAATCTAGGCCGTTAAGGGGGCGTGTCAACGCGGGGGGGACGATGCATCCTCCCCCACGCAAGTGGGGGGGACCGCGCGTAGCGCGGTGGAGGGGGCGTCGGCCTCAACGATTCTGCGAAGAGGAACAATGAAACGTCGCCTCAGACGCCCCCTTCACCATGCTTCGCATGGTCCCCCTCCCCCGCTTTCGCGGTGGAGGAAAAATAATTTCAATAATTCTTCAGCAGCCGCTGCAGGTAATCGAGCTCTTCCTGCGGCCGGGTGAATTCGCCGAAGCGCTTGCGCAATTCTTCGAGGATGCGGCGGGCGCGCTGCACGTCGATGTCGCCGGGCACCTTGACCGAGGAGTTGTCGCTGTATTCGTGGCCGCGCAGCGGTCGGCCGAGCGGATCGGTGTCGCTGTCGCCGCGCGCCTCGCCGAAGCGGCCGCGGCCCTGGCCTTGGCCCTGCCCCATCTGCTGCTGCATCGATTGCGCCAGCGATTGCGCGCCCTTGCGCAAGGCGTCGAGCGCGCGCCCTTGCGAGTCCACCGCGCTGTCGGCGTTGCCCTGGCCAAGCTCGCCTTCGGCCTGGCCCATGGCGTCGCCGGCGCGGCCGAGCTGATCGAGCTGGTCGCCGCCCTGATTGCCGGGTTGACTGCCGTTTTGACCTTGCCCCGGCCCTTGCTGGCCCTCTTGCCCTTGCTGGCTCTGGCCGAGACCGCGGTTCTTCAGGTCTTGCAGCAACTGATTGAGCCGGTCGCGCAAGGCTTGCTGGTTCTGCTGCAATTGGCCGAGCGAATCGCCGGGATGCTGGCTGGGCCCGGGCTTGCCCTGCTGGCCGCGCCGCGCACCTTGCTGATCTTGATTTTGGTTCTGGCCTTGCTTGAAGGTGCGGTCGCGCAAGTCCTGCTGCTGCCGGATCATGTCGCCGAGCTCATCGAGCTCCGACTGCTCCTCGCTCTCGTCGCCGTTCATGTCCGGCGACGCCATCTGCAGGTTTTCCATCATCTGCTGAAGCTGCTGCAACAGCGCCTGCGCCGCGTTCTTGGCGCCGCTGCGGGCGAGGTTCTCTAGCCGATTGAGCATGTTCTGCAGGTCGCGCTGCGTCATTACTTGCGCATTGGGCTCGAGCGGCCGCGCCAGTTGCTGATTGTTCTTCAACTGCTGCGCCAAAGCCTGCATGTAGCGCGCCATGGCCTCGCGCAGCTTGTCCATCAGCTGCTTGATCTCGTCGTCACTGGCGCCGCGCGCAAGCGCCTGCTGCAGCGCATTCTCGGCGTTGCGCAGCGCGTCCTGTGCGTCGGAGATGTTGCCATCCTCGATGTCGACCGCCATCTGCCACAGCCGCGTCACCACATCGCGCAGATCGTCGTCGCTCTTGGCGCGCACCAGCTGCCAGAAGATCGAGCGCAGGCCGAGATAGACGCCGGCGTCGGGGGTGAATTTCTCCGGCGCCATGGCGAGCGCATCGAGCGCGGTGATGACTTGCGGCCGCGCATTGGCGTCCATCGCCAGATCGCGGCGCTGCTCGATTAGCGCCCGCGCCAATGGCTTGATGAACACGCGCTGCGGCAGCTGGAACATCACCGGATCGCTCTTGCCGACATTGCCGCCCTCATCGTGGGCGATAAGCGTCATCGTCACCTGCGCGCCGGCCCAGGGATGGTCGGTGAGGTCCTTGATGGTCTGGCCGACGCCGTTCTTGGTGCGCGCCTGGGGCAGCACCAGCGGGAATTGGGGCGGCCCGTAGAGCGGCCGCGGCTGCTCTTTCGGTTTGTCGCCGGGCGCGGGCGCCGCGGCGGCATCGTCCTTGCGCACAAAGGTCGCCTCGGCCGCCGTCACCCCGTAATCGTCCTCGAGCCGGTAGGACAACAGCAGCGAGCCGCGGTTCTGCGCTTGCGGATCCTTGTTGAGCGCGATGGTCGGCGGATTATCGGGAATGGCGTTGAACGGCCAAGTGAGATCGTCGCCGGCGCCGCGCAACGTCGCCGTGCCGGTCGCGGTGATGGTGAAGCGATGCTCCTCGGTGCCGGCCGGCGCCTGCGCCGCTTCCTTCGACGGCGTGACGCCACCATTGCCGGAAATGTCGAGATTGACGTTGCCGGTCGAGCGCACGATCAGCGTCGAATTGACCGGCACCGCGAAGGGGCCATCGCCTGGCGCCTGCGCCGCCGCCGTGTCGCCGGGATGAATGCCGGGCAGCACCAACGGCGGCTTGCCGGTATAGGCCGGCGGCACCACCCAGGCGTCGACGCGGAAATTCGCCGGGAGCACCACGCCCTGCCAATCGAACGCCGCGACGACGCGCTTCCAGCGCTCCCCGCCGGCAGCAAAAAACGTGGCGATGCAGACGAGCAGCACCAGCGCGCGCAGCGCGTAAGGATCGCGCCAGGCGACGCGCGGCGAAGGCTTACCGGCTTTGAGCGCACGCGCCGCCGCCAATGCGCGCTCGACATGGGCGTTCCACAGCGCCAGCGAATAGGGATCTTTCGAGGTGACCGCGAGCTCGTCGGCGATCGCTGTCGCCGGGCGGTGACGCAGCCCGCTGCCGCGGTCGAGCCTGCTCAAGCCCTCGCGCATCGCCGGCATGCGCAGCAGTCCCAGCGGCACCAGCGCCGCGACGATGGCGATGACAAAACCGATCACGCCAATGGCGCGGCCGAGCGGCGGCAGCCACAGCCACAGCCCGAGCCAGGACAGCGCCAGCAATAGACCGAGCGCGGTCGCCAGCGTCGCCAACGCCGGCCACAGCCGCTCCCACAGGATGGTCCAGCGTGCACGCCGCAGCGCCACGGCAAGCAGCGTCTTTGCCGTGGGTTCGGACTTTTCGGGAGCGTTATTCGGCAGTAGCTGCTCGGTCACAATTCTTCCGTTTTTCCGGGGCGGCGGCCGGCATTCATGCGCCTGCAACTGGCAGACAACACGTTAACATGAGGGCCAGTTCAAGGCACTTAAACCCCGGTAAAATTTAGCGAAGCAAGATCAAAGCCAACGTCACAGCCGAGGTCATAACCAGCCCGGCAGCCGGTCGAGCCCGATCAGTTCGTCGAGCGTCTGGCGCGGCCGGATGAGCGCCCATTCGTCATTGCGAACAAGCACTTCGGGGACGAGCGGGCGGCTGTTATAGGTGCCGGCCTGGACCGCGCCATAGGCGCCGGCGGTCATCACCGTGAGGAGATCGCCCGGCTTCGGCTCGACCAGAGCGCGGTCGAGCGCGAGGTAGTCGCCGGACTCGCAAACCGGCCCGACCACGTCGGCGGTGATTCGCCGCGCGCCCACCGCCGCCTGGCGCACCGGCTTAATGTCGTGATGCGCCTCGTAAAGCGTCGGGCGAACCAGATCGTTCATGCCCGCGTCGACGATGACGAAGCTCTTGGCCTCGCCGCGCTTGAGGTAAATGACGCGCGTCACCAGGATGCCGGCGTTGCCGACGATCAGCCGGCCCGGCTCGAAGATCAGCTTGCAGCCGAGATCCTTGGTCGCGCGCTTGACGATCGCTGCATACGCATCGGGATCGGGCGGCGGCTCGTTGTCCTCGCGATAGGGAATGCCTAAGCCGCCGCCGAGATCGACATGCGCGATGGCATGGCCGTCGGCGCGCAGCACGCTGACGAATTCGGCCAATAGCGCGAACGCGTCGCCGAACGGATCGAGCGCGATGATCTGGCTGCCGATATGCATGTCGACGCCGACGACGCGTACGCCTTTGAGCTTGGCGGCGCGCGCATAGACCTCGCGCGCGCGGCTGATCGGAATGCCGAATTTATTCTCCGCCTTGCCGGTCGCGATCTTGGCGTGGGTCTTCGGATCGATGTCGGGATTGACGCGGATGGAAATAGCGGCGACGCGGTTCTTGGCTGCGGCGATCGATGACAGCAGTTCAAGCTCCGGCTCGGATTCGACATTGATACAGAGAATGTTCTCGTCCACCGCCAGCGCCAGTTCGCGCGCGGTCTTGCCGACGCCGGAAAACATGATCTTGTCGGCCGGCACGCCGGCCATGCGGGCGCGAATGAGTTCGCCCTCGGAAACGACGTCGGCGCCGGCGCCGAGCCTGGCCAGCGTCGCGATCACCGCCTGATTGGAATTCGCCTTCATGGCGTAGCAGACCAGGGCGTCGACATCGGCGAAGGCCCCGGAAAAGACCTTGTAGTGCCGTTCGATGGTGGCGCTGGCATAACAATAGAACGGCGTGCCGACGGCGTCCGCCAGCGCCGTGAGATCGACCGCCTCGGCATGCAGCATGCCGCCGCGATAGTGAAAATGATGCATGGGAAGTGTTTAAAGCATGATGCGGACAGGATGAAGCGGCTTACGCGCGCTTTCGCCCGAGGCGCGCCGCTCCGCGACCGCCTCAGAGTGACGGATCGAGGCGCTGATCTATTGAAGCAGCGGATCGAGGATGAAGGAGCGTTTCTGGCCCGGCGCCGCCACCGGATTGCCCTGGGCGTCGAAGCCGGTTTTGGTGGCGGTGTCCTGCGGCGAGCCTGGAGCGGGCGTGCCGTCGGGCGAGCGGAGCTCAGAGCTTGCCGCCGGTGTTGCCGGCGCCGGCCCGGGCGGCAATTCGAGCGGTCCCTCCCGGCCGCAGCCGGTAAGCCCCAAAACCGCGGCCAACGCTGCAATAAGCGCGACAGTTCGCGAGATTTTCAAATGAACGCGGGCCAAAACACGTCCCCCCACCGGGCTTCCAGCAACCGTCCTAATCAGACCGCACTGCGGCGGCGACATTGTGTCCGCCTGAGCATGGGCGAAAGGCATTGCCAAACGCTTATGCCTTTTTATCCAGCCGCTTGAGCCAGCGGTTGGCCTCGCGGCGGACATTGCTCGGCGCCGTGCCGCCGAAAGCCGCCCGGCTCTTGACCGACTTGTCGGCGGACAGCACGGCGTAGACCGCCTTGGTGATCTTGCGGGTGATTTTGGGCTCGACCGCCTGCATGGTTTCGAGCGGCAGCTTGTCGAGCGGCACGCCGGCTGCGGCAGCCGCGGCGACGATCTTGCCGGTGATGTGATGGGCGTCGCGGAACGGAACCTTGAGCGTGCGGGTGAGCCAATCGGCGAGATCGGTTGCGGTCGAGTAGCCGTCGCCGGCCATGGCCTTCATCCGCGCCACGTCGAGCTCGAGATCGGCCACCATGCCGGTCATCGCCCTAATCGACAGATTGAGCGCGCCGATCGCGTCGATCGCGCCTTCCTTGTCCTCCTGCAGATCCTTCTGATAGGCGAGCGGCAATCCCTTGATCACCATCAGGAGCGACATCAGCGCGCCGACGATGCGGCCGGTCTTGGCGCGCACCAGCTCGGCGGCGTCCGGATTGCGCTTCTGCGGCATCATCGACGAGCCTGAGGTGAATTTGTCGGACAGCCGAACGAGGCCAGCGAGCGGCGACGACCAGATCACGATTTCCTCGGCGAAGCGCGACAGATGCACGGCGGTGATCGCGCAGGCTGAGAGCGTCTCCAGCACGAAATCGCGGTCGGCCACGGCGTCGAGCGAATTCGCCATCGGCCGCGCAAAGCCAAGCGCCTTGGCAGTCATGGCGCGGTCGATTGGGAACGAGGTGCCGGCCAGCGCGCCGGCGCCAAGCGGGCTTTCGTTCAATCGCGCCCGCGCGTCGGCGAAGCGGCCGCGGTCGCGGCCGGCCATCTCGACATAAGCAAGCAAATGATGACCGAAGGTCACCGGCTGCGCCGGCTGCAGATGGGTGAAGCCCGGCATCACGGTAGCGGCATGATCGAGCGCCCTTCCGGCGAGCGCGCGCTGATAGCCGGCGAGCGCGGCGTCGATGCCATCGATGGCGTCGCGCACCCAGAGCCGGAAATCGGTCGCCACCTGGTCATTGCGTGAGCGCGCCGTATGCAGCCGCCCGGCCGCCGGCCCGATCAATTCGCCGAGCCGGCTCTCGACATTCATATGGATGTCTTCTAGCGCCCGCTTGAAGGCAAATTTGCCGGCCTCGATCTCTGACAAGATCGTGTCTAGACCGTGAGCGATCTGCTTTGCATCTTGCGCCGCGATGATGCCTTTTTTGGCGAGCATCGCCGCATGCGCCTTGCTGGCGGCGATGTCCTGCCGGTACAGGTGGCGATCGATATCGATCGAGACGTTGATGTCCTCCATGATCGGGTCGGGTCCCGAGCTGAACCGACCGCCCCACATCTTGTTGCTCATGACCGATCGCTTGTTAAAGGTTGCCACTTGTTAAAGGTTGTCGCATGACGTTCACGCCGAGGTATTGCCGCTCATGACCGAACAACCAGCCGAATCCAAAAACCCGCCTGTCTTGCGCAAAATCGGCCGGCTGCGGCTTGTTTCTGCCGCAGCGGCGATCGGCATCCTCATTGTGCTAGCGGGGGTATACGGGATCGAGCACTTCCGAAGCAATCCGGCCGATGCCGCCTGCCGGCCGGCGGTCAATATTGCCCAGCGGATCGCGCCGCTGGCTCAAGGCGAGGTGGCGGCCCTGGCGCCGGCGCAGACGCCGTTCCGCGTGCCCGATCTGACATTCAAGGATGCCACCGGCGCCGACAAGACGCTCGCCGACTGGCGCGGCCGCACCGTGCTCCTCAATCTATGGGCCACTTGGTGCGTACCATGCCGCCGCGAAATGCCGGCACTCGACGCATTGCAGGCCAAGCTCGGCGGACCGAATTTCCAGGTGGTCGCCGTCAATATCGACACCCGCAATCCGGAAAAGCCGCTCGCCTTCCTCAAAGAGATCGGCGTCACCCACCTCGCTTATTATTCCGACCAGAGCGCGCACGTTTTCGAAGATCTCAAAGCCGCCGGCAAAGCCTTCGGCATGCCGACCACGGTGCTGGTCGACCGCAATGGCTGCGAGATCGGCGACATGGCCGGCCCGGCGGAATGGTCGAGCAACGACGGCGTGAAACTCGTCAGCGCGGCGATTGCAAATCCATAGGATGGTCGAGCCGCACGGCTGCGTAACACATGATCAGCCGTGCCCATCGATCTGCGGAGTACGCCGCGCTGAATCCGCCCTAAGCGGTGACGTCGATAGTGGTGCCGATCCCGGCGGCGGCATTGGTCAGCGGATTGCTGCCCTGCTGCGCATTATTCGGTGTTGCGGCCGAGCCAGAATTGCTCTCGGTCGGACCGGCAGGTTGGGTCGTAGCGGTCGCGTTTGCGGTCGAACTGGACTTGTCAGTATTCGAATTCGAGCTGACGGGTCGCGGCGGGACATTGGGCTGGGCCTGTGTTTGAACCGCCTGGGCGCCGGCGTAAGAGATGCTTGTTATATTCATGACGATACTCCCGAACTAAATGCCGCGGCGCGATCGAATTGTGGCGGTCACACTCGTGGCCGCCGCCGCAGCTTTCATAACATTCGGGAGTTATGCAGATCCCCGATCCGGTTCTATACGTACTAACCCTGGCTCCGCGCCCGTCGGAAGTTCAATGTTTTAAATTAAATAGAGTTCAGCGCGCTGTCCGCCGCACCTCGCGGCAAAGCGGTCGATAACGGGCATTCTAGGCGCTGATATCGAGATTGGTGCCGATCCCGGCGGCGACGTTGGCCAGCGAATTGATATTCTGCTGCGCGGCGTCGATCAGTTTCACGACCGAGGAACTGTCTTGCTGATTCATGCGCGCCATGTCCGCCGCCAGGGTAAGCTGCGTTATGCCGGTTTGGGCGCCGACCAGCGCCGTGACAAGGCTCATCATGTCCATGGCCGACCATTATCGCCTTGAAACTAAAAAAACATGTGAACCGCGCCCAGAGCCTAATCGGTTTTGATGGAATCAAAACCGGGCTCCAGCTTTGAGCATGATCTTTTCCGAAACCGCCATCCACTTTTCGGAATCATGCTCTAACGAACCAGCAGCTGAACTCCGGCAATGACGATTTCAACGACGATCAGCACGACGATGATCAGTTCCAATCGCAACGATCGCTCGGTATCGATAATATCGGCGAATGCTTTTGCCGAATTGGAGATCACCGTGAGTTTGCGGGTCAACACATCCGCCCGTTCCTTCAATTCATATTCGTCTTCGAGCCGGGCGTAAAAGCGCTCCAGACTGGGTCGTTCCCACAGCACGTCGGGCTTTTCCGCCACCGCGACGAGACCGGAAATGCGATGTTGAACCAGTAGCGCATTGCCGATGTGCTTGAGAATCGCACGACGGCCGCCGGGCGTGCGGCCATGATCCGCCAGTTCCTGGGCAATAGGCTGAATAACACCGAAAACAGTCGCAACTTTTTTTTCGTCGTGCGCCAGCACCACGCTGGTGGCCAGCGCATCCGCGATCAGCAGTGTGTGTTCGGTCGTCAGCGCCTTCACCGCGATGATGCCCGATGGGGTCGGCTGGTCGTCTTTGTCCGGTGCGATCTCGATCTGGACGGATTCTTCTTCGCGCGGGCTAATAGGACCGATAACCCGGCCATCCAATCGTCGGATGACCTCGTCCTCTTCGAGCGGCGACATGCCGACCATGACCGCAACGCCATAGCGGAATAAAGCAACGATACCTTTCTGGCCGGCGCGAAACGCCAGCGGCAGAGTCGACAGCACGTCGCTGCGTTCGAGCCCCGCGGTTTCGATCCGGTCGCCGAGCAACAGCGCCCTGACGGTAATGCGATGCTCGCGCGTTATGGGCAAATCGCTCATGAAAATCCCGACTTTCGTATGACGTAAGCGGCGGCATGCTGGCTTGGAAGGAGATAGGTCGGAAAATGTCGGGCGGCCTAGGCCCGCTGACTATAACGGATTTCGTGCCGCTCAATCGGCGTCACAACGACGGTTGACAGGAGCTTGCGCGCCCTATACTAAACCGTATGGTTAAGTTTTTAGACCCCGCCCTCGACCGCACTTTCGCGGCGCTGTCCGATCCAACACGGCGAGCATTGGTGATGCGGCTCGCCGCCGAGCCCGATGTGTCTGTGAGCGATCTCGCCGCGCCGTTTGCGATGTCGCTGCCGGCGGTCATGAAGCATCTCGATGTGCTGTCCGATGCCGGGCTCGTCTCGCGCACCAAGACGGGGCGCGTCGTCGCCTGCCGGCTCGACGCCGAGCCGATGCGCGAAGCGTTCGAATGGCTCAACCGCTACGAAAAATTCTGGTCCGAGCGGCTGTCTAGTCTCGCCGCTTTTTTGGAAGAGGAAGAAGAGTCATGTCCACCCAAGCCGCAACCAAACCGAGCCTCACCATCAAGCGCCGCATCAAGGCGCCGCCGGCAAAAGTCTTCGCCGCCTGGACCGATCCGGAAAAAGTAAAGCGCTGGATGGGACCCGGCGAGGTCACGGTGCTCAAGATCGAGTGCGAGCCGCGCGCCGGCGGCCACTACCGCTGGCTGATGCAGAACCCAGCCGGCGAACAGCACGATGTCAGCGGCGTCTATCGCGAATTCGTGCCGAACGAAAAGCTGGTCTTCACCTGGGCCTGGAAGTCGACGCCAGAGCGCGAATCCTTGGTGACGGTCCTGATCAAACCCGACGGCGAGGGTTCGCTGTTGACGCTGACCCACGAACAATTCTTCGACGAAGACGCGCGCGATCGCCACCAGCAAGGCTGGGCCGGCGCGCTCGACAAGATGGAAAAGCTGTTTGGCTGAAATGAAGTTCGGAGGTAAGTCCATGGAATCGCACAAAGTCGTGTCCCACGACCAATGGATCGCCGCGCGCAAGGCCTATCTCGCCGAGGAAAAAGCATTTTCGAAAGTGCGCGACGAACTCGCCCGCAAGCGCCGCGAGCTGCCGTGGGAAAAGGTCGAAAGGAATTACGTGTTCGACACGCCGGGCGGCAAGCAATCGCTCGCGGACCTGTTCGGCAACAAGAGCCAGCTTATCGTCTATCATTTCATGCTCGGCCCCGGCTGGGAGGCCGGCTGCCCGAGCTGCTCGCTGATCGCCGATCATTTCGACGGCGCGACCATTCATCTGGCGCAGCGCGACATCGCCTTCGTCGTTGTCTCGCGCGCGCCGTTGCCGGAGATTGAAAAATTTAAGGCGCGCATGGGCTGGAAATTCACATGGGTGTCGTCATTCGGCAGCGATTTCAATGCCGACTATCAGGTCTCGGTGTCGCCGCAGGAGAAAGCCGGTGGCAAGGTACTGTACAATTACGAGATCATCGAAAAATTCCCGAGCGACGAGCGTCCGGGCGCGAGCGTGTTCTTCAAAAGTCCGGCGGGCGAGGTTTTTCACACTTATTCGACCTATGGCCGCGGTCTCGACATTCTGATCGGCGCCTACAATCTTATCGATCTCGTGCCCAAGGGCCGCGACGAGTCAGGCCTTGCCTTTCCCATGGCTTGGGTCCGCCACCACGACCGCTACCAAGGCGCGGTGGTCGATACAAAAGCGTCATACCAGCAACCCAAATCCGCCTCATGCTGCGATTAGTTCGGCAACCGTCACAACAACGTAGGAGTCGATCATGAAGCTCTATGGTTTTCCCGCCTCGCCGAACACCTGGAAGGTGCGGGCGCTCGCCGCACAGCTGAAAATGCCGCTGGAATTCGAGCTCGTCGATCTGCTCAAAGGCGCGCAGCAGACGCCGGCCTTCCTCGCGCTCAATCCAACCGGCCGCACGCCGGTGCTGGTCGACGGCGATTTCAAGCTGTGGGAATCGAACGCGATCCTGCAGTACCTCGCCAGCAAAAACCGGTCGCCGCTTTATCCGAGCGATGCGAGGGGCAGCGCCGACGTCGCCCGTTGGCAATGCTGGGAACTCGCGCATTGGGGCGCACAGGCCTGCCAGCCATTGACGTTCGAGAATCTGGTCAAGAAATTCGTCAATCTCGGCGCCCCCGACCAGGCCGTGGTCGCCAAGGCCACCGAGGCCTTCAACAAGGAAGCCAAGATGCTCGATGCGCATCTGGCGCGGCACAAATATCTCGTTAACGATACGCTGACGATCGCCGACTTCACCGTGGCGGCGCCGCTGTTTCATGCCCAAGCCGCCGGCATGCCGGTCGCACCCTATGCCAATATCGGCGCCTGGTTCGGGCGCGTGTCGGCTCTGCCGTGCTGGAGCGACACCGCCCCGCCGATGGCGGCGGCAGCCTAAGAAGATCATTTCCATCAGGGGGAGAGCTCCGTCTAGAACGTGCCTCTCCCCGTTCCGACTTGACTTTCGATAGCGTGATGCGCGCTTCTACTTGTTGCATCACGGCAACAGGTTCCCCCGATTTTTTCCTGCTGGCGCGGCATTAACCGCCCTTTGTCAGGTCTCATGCGTTCGTCGCCCCCGGGGTATGTGTCCAGGCATGGGGGCCGGCAATGAAGCACATTCTGTATTTACTGGCGATGTCCGCAGCCATCGCGTTCGGCGACAGCGCCGCGCACGCGGCGGATCTCAGTATGCCGCCGCCGTACAACCCTCCGCCGCCTCCCCCGCCGGCTTACTCTTGGACCGGCTTTTACATCGGCACGAACGGCGGCTTCGGCGGCAATCAATTCCAGTATCCCTTCACCGTCGGATCGATCCCCGCGCTGGGCTTCGGCGCGACGACCGGGACATCGGCGCTCAATTCAAGCGGCTTCTTCGGCGGCGGCCAGGTCGGTTACAATTGGCAATTCGCGCCGGCCTGGGTTGCCGGCGTCGAAGCGGACTTCGACGGCGCCGATATCGAAGGCAAGGCAACGACGACCGCCAACACCTTTACCGGCAATGTCGGCAGCACGCTCGACTGGTTCGGCACCGTGCGCGCCCGCGTCGGTTATCTGGTAACTCCCACCGCGCTTCTCTACGCCACTGGTGGATGGGCCTACGGCCACACTGCGGCCTCGGCCAATGCCGCGGCACTCGGACTGTCGGCGCTCGCTTCGACCGGCGACACGCAGAACGGCTGGACCGCCGGCGGCGGCATTGAATACGCCTTTAACCCATGGCTATCGATGAAGACCGAGTATCTGTATCTCGATCTCGGCACCAACACCGTGGCCAGCGGCTCACTCGCCGCCATACCGTTTTCGCTCAGCGAGAAGACCACCGTTCACACAGTCAAGGTCGGGCTTAACCTGAAGCTCGGCGGCTGGGACTCTGGCTGGGATTTGCGCTAAGGCCGAGAGCGGAACGGCGACAGCCTACTATCTGTACCGCGTTACCGCGTCGGCACCGGCTTTTCGCCGCGATAATCGTAAAAGCCCCGCTGCGCCTTGCGGCCGAGCCAGCCGGCTTCGACGTATTTCACCAACAGCGGACACGGCCGGTATTTGGAATCGGCGAGCCCCTCGTGCAGCACCTGCATCACCGAGAGGCAGGTGTCGAGCCCGATGAAGTCGGCAAGCTCCAAGGGTCCCATCGGGTGGTGCGCGCCGAGCCGCATCGCTTTGTCGATCGCCTCGACATTGCCGACGCCCTCATAGAGCGTGTAGATCGCCTCGTTGATCATCGGCAGCAGGATCCGGTTGACGATGAAGGCAGGGAAATCCTCCGACACCGCGATCTGCTTGCCAAGCTTGGTGATGAATTGCTTGGTCGCTTCGAAGGTGGCGTCATCGGTGGCGATGCCGCGGATCACCTCCACGAGCTCCATCAGCGGCACCGGATTCATGAAATGAATGCCGATGAAACGCTCTGGCCGGTCGGTTGCGGCGGCAAGCCGCGTGATCGAGATCGACGAGGTGTTGGTACCGACGATGGTCGCCGGCTTAAGCGACGGACACAGCGCGGCGAAAATCTTGCGTTTGACGTCTTCCTGCTCGGTCGCCGCCTCGATCACCAGATCGCAGTCGCCGAGCTCGTCGAGCGTATTGGCCGGCGTAATGCGCTTGATCGCAGCTTGGCGCTCTTCCTCGCTGATCCGCTGGCGGCTGACCTGGCGCGCCAGATTGCCGTTGATGGTGGCAAGCCCCGCACTGATGCGGTCGGCGACGACGTCGTTGAGCAGCACGTGAAAGCCGGACAGCGCGCAGACATGGGCGATGCCGTTGCCCATCTGGCCGGCGCCGACTACGCCGATCTTGCGAATAGTAGGAGGCATCGCCTGCTCGCCGCGCATCTGCTGCGCTTTGGGCCGTTCCTTGACGTCGACCATTTCGATACACCTTTTACGACGTTCTCGGCCTGCTTGCCAGATTCCGTCAGCGCTTAACCTTATCGAGCTCGGTGGCGAGCTCCGGCAGCGCCTGGTAGAGATCCGCCACCAATCCGTAATCGGCGACCTGGAAGATGGGGGCTTCCTCATCTTTATTGATCGCGACAATGACCTTCGAGTCCTTCATGCCGGCGAGATGCTGAATGGCGCCGGAAATACCGACCGCGATATAAAGGTCGGGCGCCACCACTTTCCCGGTCTGTCCGACCTGCCAGTCGTTCGGCGCATAGCCGGCATCCACCGCGGCGCGCGAAGCGCCGATCGCGGCGCCGAGCTTGTCCGCCACCGGCTCTATATATTTGGTAAAGTTCTCGCGGTTTTGCATCGCCCGGCCGCCGGAAATGATGATTTTCGCCGAGGTCAGTTCCGGCCGCTCCGATTTGGAAAGTTCTTCGCCGACAAACCCCGACAGGCCGGGATCGGCAGCCGCTGCAACTGGTTCGATCGGCGCAGCCGAACCGCCCTCGCCGGTTGCCTGAAACGCCGCGGTGCGCACGGTGATGACGCGCTTCTTCTCGGTCGAGCGCACCGTCTGGATGGCGTTGCCGGCATAGATCGGTCGCTCGAAGGTATCGGGCGCCACCACTTTGATGACGTCGGAAATCTGCATCACGTCGAGCAACGCGGCGACGCGCGGCATGATGTTCTTGCCGGTCGTAGTCGCCGCTGCCATGACGGTTTCGTAAGGGCCGGCGAGAGAAACAACGAGTTCCGCGGTCGGCTCGGCAAGCATATGCTCATAAGTCGCCGCGTCGGCGAGCAGGACTTTTTTCACCCCGTCGAGCTTGGCCGCAGCATCGGCGACCGCTTTGCAGTTATGGCCGGCAACCAGGATATGCACCTCGGCGCCCAACGCCTTGGCGGCGGTCAAAGCCTTGGCGGTGGCGTCCTTCAGCGAAGCGTTATCGTGTTCGGCAAGCAGAAGGGTAGGCATCAGACCGCCCCCGCTTCTTTGAGCTTCTCGACCAGCTCGGCGACGCTCTTGACCTTGACGCCGGCTTTGCGCACCGGCGGCTCCGTTGTCTTGATCACTTCCAGCCTCGGTTTCACGTCGACGCCGTAGTCCGCGGCGGTCTTTTCGTCGATCGGCTTTTTCTTCGCCTTCATGATGTTCGGCAGCGAGGCGTAGCGCGGCTCGTTCAAGCGCAGATCGGTGGTGACGATGGCTGGCAGCTTGAGCTTCACCGTCTGCAGCCCGCCGTCGACTTCGCGCGTCACCGACAGCGCGTCGCCATCGAGCGCCACCTTGGAAGCAAAAGTGCCTTGCGGCCGGCCCAGCAGCGCTGCCAGCATCTGCCCCGTTTGATTGCTGTCGTCGTCGATCGCCTGCTTACCGAGAATGATCAGGCCGGGCTGCTCTGCTTCAGCAACGGCTTTGAGGATTTTCGCCACGGCCAGCGGCTCGACCGTGCCTTCCGTCTTGACCAGGATGCCGCGGTCGGCGCCCATCGCCAGCGCGGTGCGGATGGTTTCGGCGGCTTGCTGCGGCCCGATCGAGACGGCGACGATCTCGGTCGCCTTGCCGGCTTCCCTGAGCCGGATCGCTTCCTCGACGGCGATTTCGTCGAACGGATTCATCGACATCTTGACGTTGCCGAGCTCGACGCCGGAACCGTCGGCCTTGACCCTGATTTTCACGTCCTTATCGATCGCCCGCTTCACGGGCACGAGAATTTTCATGATGCTATTTCGGCTGCGATGGCTGCTTGTTCGGGTGTTTTTCGACGCCGCGTCCGGCCGTCGTTTTGATTGACCGTTGCTGCGGTGCGGGAAACCTAACGGCCGCCGCGGGGGCGGTCAACGCCGCTAGCGGTTCTCGCCGGGCTTCCAGAGGACGTCGCCGACGCCCCGGCTGTTGGCGTAACGGCTTGCGACAAAAAGGAAATCGGAGAGACGGTTGATGTATTTGAGCACCTCGGACGAGATACTCTCGTCTGGCTTGTCCTTGAGTTCGGCGATCAACCGCTCGGCGCGCCGGCATATGGTGCGGGCCAGATGCAGATACGCCGAGGCTGCGCTGCCGCCCGGCAGCACGAAAGAGCGAAGCGGGGCAAGCGCGGCATTGAAGCGGTCGATCTCGGCTTCGAGCCACTCGACCTGCTTGCCAGTCACCGTGAGCCGCGCGCCTCCGGGCCCTTTGCCCTTTCCCGGCGTGCACAGATCGGCGCCGACGTCGAACAGATCGTTCTGGATGCGCGCCAAGGCGGCATCGAGCTCGCTGTCATGAACGGTATGCAGCCGGGCCACGCCGAGCGCGGCGTTGGCCTCGTCGATCGTGCCGTAGGCCGCGACGCGCAGATCGTATTTTTTGCGCCGCTCGCCGGAGCCGAGCGCGGTCGAGCCGTCGTCGCCGGTGCGGGTATAGATCTTGTTGAGGACGACCATGGGTCTTTATTTCCCCATGAACCACAGCGTCAGCATGATGACGCCGATGGCGATGGCCTGCAGCAACACGCGCAGCCGCATCAGCTTCTGCGAGGTGTTGCCGGAACCGCCCATCATCATGTTGACGAGGCCGAGCAATAGTACAATCGCGACCGCGCCGATGGCGATCGGGACCGCGACATGCGACATGAAATTAGCCATGGCGACCCTTGTAGCCCGGGTTGAGCGCCAGCGAAACCCGGGAGGAGCGGTCAGGCTTCTCTGCCGCTCCCGCATTGCGCTTCGCGCAATCCGGGCTAAAAGAAAGCCGCAAGATCGGAGGAACCGCCCTGATGATTGTCGATTTCCAGCACCATTTCACGCCGCACGAATTGATCAAATCCGATCCGGGCGACCGCCTTGTGCTCAATTACGACGCGCTCGGCGCGCCGAGCTATACCGTGCATTCGCTGCTCTACGATCTCGACGAGCATGTGCGGATGATGGATCTGGCCGGCATCGACGCCGCCTGGCTGACCAGCGCCGCCGGCATGTGCGCCGATCTCGACACCTCGCGGCTGGTCAACGACAAGGCGAAGAAGGCCGAGCGCGATTATCCCGGCCGCTTCATCGGCGCCGCGCATGCGCATCCGCTCGGCGGCGCCCCAGCGCTCAAGGAACTCGCGCGCTGCCGGCACGAGCTCGGTTTCCAAGGCGTCACCATCACCTCGGAGTTCGACGGCAAGTGGATCGACGACCCGGGGCTCGAGCCGTTCTGGGACGAGGTCGGCAAGCTCGGCATGTTCGTGTTCGTGCATCCGGCGCTAAAGCTCAATCATGCTCAACAATTCGACAGCTACGACACCGCGCGTGCGGTGGGGCGCGAATTCTCGCTGATCATGGCGACGATCCGGCTGGTCAATTCCGGCGTGTTCGACCGTCACCCCGAGCTCACCGTGCATATGGCGCATCTGTCCGGCGGCATCGCCGGCATGCTGGCGCGCATCCGCTGCTTCCAGGACAAGGAATTTTGGGGCACCGCCGGCAATGCGCACCACGGCGCCAAGGGCAACAAGGATTTCGACTATTACATCCGCAACAATCTGGTGTTCGACACCGCCGGCTTTGCGGGCGGCATCGGCGCAATCAAGGCCGGACTCGCTGAAATTCCGGCGTCCCGCATGGTATTCGCCACCGACTACCCGCAGGAAATCCGCAAGCGCGAACCGGTGCGCGATTTCGTTCGCGACATCCGCGCGCTCGGCTCCGATGGCGAGCGCATACTCTCCGGCAATGTCGGATTGTTGCTGAAGGAGCCAGCGCTCAAAGCTCACGCATAGGCGATGCGCGAGCGGCCGCGGCGAAACAAGAGCCACAGCACGATCGAACCGTTGACAGCATTCCAGCCAAGCCCATTGAAAAATGCGGCGCGGTACGACCCAGTCAGATCGAAAATATATCCGGACATCCAGCCGCCAAGCGCCATGCCGAACAGGCTCATCATCAGAATGATGCCGATACGCGCGCCGGCCTCCTTCGCCGGAAAATATTCGCGCACGATGATGGCGTAGCTCGGGACTATGCCGCCCTGGAACAGACCGAATACCGCCGAGATGACGTAGAGCGAGACCAGCCCGTCATAGAGAAGATACAGCAAGAGCGCGACGCCTTGCAGCGCCGATCCCAACATCAGCGTGAGCAAGCCGCCGACGCGGTCAGCGATAAATCCCGAACCGATGCGGCCGACGATGCCGAACGCCATCATCAGCGCCAGCATGTCGGCGCCGCGGGCGACGCCGTAACCGAGATCGCCGCAATAAGCGACGATGTGAACCTGCGGCATCGACATCGCCACGCAACAGCAGACCGAAGCGAGCGCCAGCAAGGTTTGCAGCACCCCGGGCGAAAGTCCGAGATTTGCGGGCGACGCCGTGCGTGTCGCGGCGCTGGCATTCACCAACCCCGCGGGCGCTTTCCGGCGCAATGCGACTAAGCCGATCAAAAGCATCGCGGCGCCGCAGGACAACCCGATGGCGACGTGGGTTGCACGCCAGCCGTAGAGCGCGATGGCGTGCTGCACGACCGGCGGCCATACGGTGCCGGCAATATAATTTCCGGCCGAGCACAAGGTCACCGCCACCCCACGGCGGCGGACAAACCAGTACGAAATGTCCGCCATCAGCGGGCCGAACGTCACCGAGGTGCCGAACCCGATGACGGCATGCGCCAGCGCGAATACGGCAAGGCTGCCGGCGCTCGCTGCGCCGAGATAGCCGAGGCAAAGCACCAGCGCGCCGGCGGCAAGCGGAGCCAAAATTCCGGCGGCGTCGAGAAGCCGGCCCATGACCACGCCGCCAAAGGCAAATCCCAGCATGGCCATCGTGAACGGCAATGAGGCTTGCGCCCGAGGCACAGCGAATTCCGCCTGCACGGCGGGCAGCGCCACCACGACCGACCACATCCCCACGCCGCCAATGGTCGAGACCAGCATCGTCGCGGCAAGGCGCAGCCATGCCTGTCGCGAATCGGGGACGGGTTCTTTGTCGGAGCTCATCGCCGCGGACGTTTCCATGCGGCGACATTCCCCGACGTGAACACCAGCGTCAATCCCAGTGATTCGCGCCGACTGGTGAGTCAGTAATCAATCTTCAGGTATCACTTCGAAGATTACCGATGCTCCGCCTTCGCAGAGCAGACATTTCTACTCAACCGGCTCCGCCGAGGTGCTTCTCGATATCGTAGACCGGGTGCTTGGTGAGATCCTTGTCGATCTCGGCAATGATCTTTTTCTTTACGTCGTCGTGGAACGCCTTGCGCAAATCGGCGAGCGCCCGTGGCGGCGCGATCACGACCAAGGCCTCGATCTTGCGCTCGCGCACGATCTTTTCCAGAGTCGCGGCAACCTCATGGGCGAATTTGTGCTCTTCGAGATCGTGCCAATCGGTCTGGCTCACGCTGGAGCGGCCGGCGCCCACCGAGGAATGCTCGCGGCCCGGACGGTCGGTGCCCTGCTCATGGGTCGACGGATTTTTGTCATTGAAAACGCGTTCGGTCTTCAAATCGAGGAATTTCGCGTCGCCCTCATTGCGGAGCACCAAGGCTTTGCGGCCGTCGCCGACGAAGACATAGGCATTATGGGGAATATTCACTTTGGTCATCGGTCAACTCACAGTTCTTTTTGAATGCGTGCGGATGGTGCTCGCAGCTTAGCCGCCGCGCTTTGACCTGTGTCAATGGCGGTGGTGGCGCCTTCGTTCCGGACCCGGCGATAACCGCTCGAACCCGAGCGAGAATCAATTCGACCCATCCAGCAGGCGCCGCGCAATGACCTGCGCCTGAATTTCGGCGGCGCCCTCGAAAATATTGAGGATGCGGGCGTCGCACAGAATGCGCGACACCGGAAACTCGACGGCAAAGCCGTTGCCGCCGTGAACCTGCACGGCGTTGTCGGCGGCGGCCCAGGCGACTCGCGCGGCGAGGAGCTTCGCCATGCCGGCTTCGAGATCGCAACGCCGCCCGGAATCCTTCTGCCGCGCGGCGTAGTAAGTGAGCTGCCGCGCGATCATGATCTCAATCGCCATCATGGCGAGCTTGTCCGAGACACGCGGAAAATTGGCGATCGGTTCGCCGAACTGCACGCGCGCGGTAGTGTAAGTCAGCGCCTGCTCCATTGCCGCCTGCGCCACGCCGATGGCGCGTGCTGCGGTTTGGATGCGGGCGGCTTCGAACGTCGCCATCAATTGCTTGAAGCCGAGGCCTTCGACGCCGCCAAGGAGATTCTCCGCTTTGACGACGAAGCCGTCGAAGGCGATCTCGTATTCCTTCATGCCACGATAGCCCAACACCTCGATCTCAGTGCCGGACATGCCGGCGGCCGGGAACGGATTGTCGTCGCTGCCGCGCGGCTTTTCGGCGAGCAGCATGGACAGCCCGCGATAGCCGGTCTCGGCCGGATTGGTGCGGACCAACAACGTCATCAGATCGGCGCGCACCGGATGGGTGATCCAGGTCTTGTTGCCGAAGACCTTGTAGACGTCGCCCTGGCGCACCGCGCGCGCCTTCAACGAGGCAAGATCGGAACCGGTATTCGGCTCGGTGAACACCGCGGTCGGCAGCACTTCGCCGGTCGCGATCTTCGGCAGCCATTTGCGCTTCTGCTCCTCGGTGCCGGAGCCTAAAATCAATTCGGCGGCGATCTCCGATCGCGTGCCGAGCGAACCGACGCCGATATAGCCGCGCGACAGTTCCTCAGAAACGACACACATCGATTCCTTGCCGAGCCCCATGCCCTCGTAGTCTTCGGGGATGGTCAGCGAAAATACGCCGAGCTCCGACATCTGCGAAATCACGTCGAGCGGAATGTAGTCGTTCTTCAGGTGCCATTGTTGCGCATAGGGCACGACGCGATCGTCGGCGAATTTGCGCATCTCCTCGCGAATCGAATCGAGCGTGTCGTCGAGACCGCAGGCACCGACCGTCGCATCGTGATGCTGCCGGATCAGCTCGACCAGGCGGGCCCGGCGCGGCGCCGTGTTGCCGGTGGCGATGAGATGCTCGACGGCGGGCGTCATGCGCACGGCGACGGCCGCCGGCGACAGACCGAGATCGGACAGCCGCACGATCTCGCCCTGGCTCATTGGGATGCCGCCGAAGATCTGGGCTAGATATTCGCCGGCGCCGATACGGACGATCAGATCCTCGGTCTCGCCGAAGGCCCCACTATCGGAGAGCCGCTGGGCATAGGCGGAAAGCTGTCGGATGGCTTCCAGATAGGTGGCAAGCCAGGCGAGCCCGTGGGTGGCGCGTTGTTCGCGATCGAAGACACGCCCCACCGTGCGGCCCTCGATCGTGACGCGATCGGCGACGGCACGGCGGGCGTCTGCGAACAGCGCCTCAACGGCAGCGACAGCGTCGGCTAGCGCGGGAATGACCTCGTGGCCCTGAGCTCTCTGCGAGGCGGCAAGCGGCATGACTGGCTCCGATGAGCTGATTTTCGAGAAGTTGGTCCGGCCCGGCGCGGTACCGAAGCTTACGCGTGCAGTGCACAAAAGCAAATCCGGTACCCGGACACCGGCCATCGCCGGGATCGCGCGTCGCGACGGGGGCTGTCCGCGGCGGCGTCATGATGGGTTTTGCGTATGATTCTTGCACAATATTAACCATTTTACGGTGTGCTGGCGGTGATTGCGGGTTGCGGCGCAATGCGTGCCGGCGGCACCCGGCGTGCCGCGGGCCGAATGAGCCGTCCGATTGTTCAAGATGGGGTCCGATCGGGTCATCGAGATGTTCATTCCCCAGGTTTTCTCCCGGCTTTCGGTCCGCGCCCGCATCATCCTGCTCGGCGTCATTCCCGTGGTCGGCTTCCTCGCCAACGGTATCGCTTATCTGACCGGTGACGCCGAGGTTGGGCACGCCTTCGAGGCGGTGCATCGCAATACCGACGTGGCGGACGCCAGCCGCGATCTCAAAACCGGCCTCCTCATCATGCGCGCCGCGACGACCGATTTCGTCGCGCATCCATCTGACGCCGAAGTCAAGAACTTCGACGGCGGCCAGGCGATGGCGATGACCTGCCTCGACCGCATTCAGGCCTCGCTCGCCGCGGCGGACCAAGACTCGGTCCTGCCGCTGCGCATCACCGTGCGTGACCTCAAAGCGAGCTTCGACAGCCTGGTTAGCGAGCAGAAATCTCTGGGTTACAGTGAGACCGAGGGCATCACCGCCGGTCTCATCGCCGCGAGCAACGCGGTCGAGAACATTATCCATAGCGATTTGTCCTGGGTCGGCGACGTCGATCGCGCCAATCTGACGCTGTCGCTTCTGACCATGCGCCGCTACGAGATCGAGTATCGGCTCACGCGCAACGAAGGCGCCGAGCGGCATTTCCTCGACGAGGTCAAGCATTTCAACGAGCTGTTTGAATCGGTCGACGGCGCGCCGGCGATGAAGGAAAAGCTCACCAAACAGATCCAGGCCTATAACTCGACCTTCGCGCAATGGGTCGCCAGCACCGAAGACATCACGCCGCTGGTTTCACTCATCAACCACGACACCGAGAGCGTGTTGCCGGAGGCCGACAAGATCATCACCGCCGCGCGCGGCAACGCCAGCAACGCCGCCGCGGAACTGGCGACGTCGCGAACGCGAACCCGCAATGTCATCATCTGGATTGACCTGGCGGTGGTGCTGATCGGGCTTGGTTGCAGCTGGCGCATCGGCCGCTCGATCACCGAACCGCTCGAGGAGTTGGCCGGGGTGATGAAGCGGCTCGCCAACGGTGACAATTCCGCGCGCCCGGCCGCGACCCACTCGCACGACGAGATCGGCGAAATGGCGCGTACGGTCGTGGTATTTCGTGACAATATGATCGAGCGCGAGCGCCTCACCGGGGTGGAGAGCGAAACCAATATTGCGCGGGAGCGGCGCGGCGAAGCGGTGGCGACTCTGATCCGCGAATTCCGCGCCTCCATCGAGCAAGCGCTCGACCGCCTGCGCGAATCCTCGGGCCGCCTGGAAAACGCCTCGAGCGGGCTCAATGAGGCCGCCGATGCGGTGTCTTCGGAAGCGCGCACCGCCGAGAACTCGGTGAGCGCCGCTTCCGTCAACGTCACGACGGTGGCCGGCTCGATTGAAGAGCTGGCGGTCTCGATCGGCGAGATCGCCGCCCAAGCGACCAAATCGACCGAGGTGGCCGGTCGCGCCGTCGCCGAATCGCGACGCACCGTCAACACCATGTCGCAGCTCGGCAATGCCGCCAACCGCATCGGCGAGGTCATCGGCCTCATCCAGTCGATCGCCGGCCAGACCAATTTGCTGGCGCTCAACGCCACCATCGAGGCGGCGCGCGCCGGCGAGGCCGGCCGCGGCTTCGCCGTGGTCGCCGCCGAGGTGAAATCGCTGGCCGCGCAGACCGCGCGCGCCACCGAGGACATCGCGGCGCAGATCGGTTCGATTCAGTCGGCGACCGCGGACGCCGCGCAGGCGATCGAGCAGGTCTCGACGATCATCGACGACATGTCGGAGATCGCCACCACCGTCGCCTCGACCGTCGAGGAGCAGAACAACGCCGTGGCCTCGATCGCCGAAGGCGTCAACCGCGCCTCGACCGAGGCGCGCTCCGGCGCCGACGCCATGGGCCGCGTCGCCGGCGCCTCGACCGGCGCGCGCGCCACGGCGGTCGACGTCAAGGCGCTTGCCGACGCGCTCGCCGTCGAAGCGGAAAACCTGCAAGGCGAAGTCCGCCGCTTCCTGACCGACGTTCAGGCGGCGTAAGCCGCCCCTCTCGCAACGGAGCGTGGGCTCCCGCGAGGGTCTTGCCCAGCCGCAACGAATGCGGAAATATTTACAACTCTACGTCGAGTAGGAGCGTGAGGTCCGGCGTCGGGAGTGGGGTTATGGCGCGGTGCTGGAGTTGTTTTGTTGCTTCCGTAATCCTCGTTTTTTCCAGTGCCGCATGCCTACGCGGCAGGGCCGCTTGGAACCATCCAAGTCGGATCGTGGCTGGGGGGCGCCTATACCAACGAGAAGACCGGGGCGTTTTCGCATTGCGCCGCCGCCCAGGCCTATGGCAGCGGAGGCGTTCTCACCGTTGCGGAGAGCGTCTATCGGCTGTGGTTGGTGGGCTTCGCCGATCCATCGCTCAATATGCCGCAAGGATCTACATTTCCCATCGACATCACGTTCGATGGCCAAGCACGGTTCCAGGTCACTGGAACGGCCACAACCCCGATGCTGCTCACAGTGGTGCTCCCCGACCCGGCCGTGAGCCAGTTTCGCAAATCTCACTTGATGGTCTTCCAGGGCAAAAATCACACGTCTCAGTTTCCTCTAAGCTCGACCGACAGTCTCGTGGCGGTCATCGAAAACTGCGTGGCCCGCATGAGCAGCGGCAGCCCCGCGGGCGCGGGCGATTTCTCCATCACTGCGAAGAGAACCGGCGCTCCGGCGAAGCCGACAATTCCATTCAGGCAAGCAAAAGCCGCGACGGAGCCAGCCGGACCGCCGAGACTTGCCGATGTCAGCGGCACCGGTTTTCTGATCAGTACGGAAGGGCAAATCGTCACCAACAATCATGTCATCAAAGATTGTGTAGGGGATGTACAAGGCAACTTTGTTGGGGAGGCGCCGACGAAACTTCGGGTCGTCGCCACCGACGAAATCAACGATCTGGCACTGCTGCAAACGAAGGGCGGGAAGAAAGCCTTCAAGGAACCGGCGATGATGCGGGAAATGCCGGTTCGGTCGGGCGACGCAGTCGTGGCTATTGGATTTCCCTACCATGGGCTCTTGACATCCGCCTTCACGGTCACGACCGGAATTGTAAGTTCGCTCAGCGGCATTTTGAACGATACGCGCTTTCTGCAGATCAGCGCGCCGGTGCAGCCGGGCAACAGCGGAGGTCCGCTCCTCGACATGAGCGGTCACGTGGTCGGAGTTGTTTCGGCTAAATCGAACGCGCTGAAATTTGCCAAGGCCACCGGCGACATCCCGGAGAACGTCAATTTTGCCATCAAGACGGGAACGCTAAGAGATTTTCTGGACAACAGCGCTGTGCCGTACGACACCGAGTTAACTGAAACGGAATTGAAGGCTGCGGATATCGCCAGCGCCGCCAGGGCCTATATCATGCTCATTACTTGCACCACGAACGAGCGAGAAGCGGGGACAAAATGACAGGTAGAGCAGTGCGGCGCGAACGGGTTTGATCCAGGTCAAACCGCCACCCCGCAGATTCCGTAAAGTCGGCCCGGCCTAGCGGGGGCGACTCCGTGACGGCGGGCGGCCGGGGTTACTCCGTGTGCGCGGGCACCCCGGCCGTTTCATTTGCGGCAGGCCGGTCGAACGACGAATTTGCGGCCGTCCAAATAGCGCCGCAGCGAGCCAAGCCAGCCGGCGAAAGCGTCGCGGAAAAATGCCGTCCGCTCGTCGAGGTGCTCCGGGGCGCAGTCGAAGGTGGCCCACCATTCGACGAAGCTGCGGCCGCCATCCACGATCGGGGTGACTTTAAGCGTCGCGCGATAGTTCTGCACCGGCATCGGCGCGGCATCACAGAATTCGTAAACTTGCGAGCACTCTTGCTCGGACAAGGCAACCAGCCGCTGCCGGATGCGTTGACCCCGGTAAAGGACGTTGCGGATTGCGCCGACCGCATCGCCGGACTTACCGTCCTCGATTTGGCTGTCGCCGGCGCCGTCGACCCAGACCGGATAGTTGTTGAAATCCCGAATCGTATTCCAGATGTCGCCGGCGGATTGCGCGAACACGGTGCTGTAATAGGCCTTTGCCATGACCGGACCCTTTTCTCTGTCAGGTGCATGAAATTAACGATGACGAACGGCCAGACCACCCGTTTTCTGTTTGGCGCGTTATTCGGCTGTCACCGACTCACTGGCATCGATTGTGCATCGTGATCTTGCGCCCCCTCCCCGCCTTGCACGGGGACGGATAGATTAGCCGCGGAGGCTCCCTGCCGTTGAACACCATCCGCCTGGGCTTGCGCATCGCGATCGATGCCTTCTATCGCTTCAACGCCGATGACGGCTGGGCGATCGCCAGCCACATCGCGCTGTCGGTCCTGATGTCGATGTTCCCGTTCCTGATCCTGGTGACGGCGATCGCCGGCTTCGTCGGCTCGGAAGATCTCGCCGACGAAGTGGCGCGCATGATCGTCGCCGCATGGCCGCGTGTGG
Organism: uncultured Alphaproteobacteria bacterium; assembly: GCA_963731805.1. Lineage (GTDB taxonomy): Bacteria > Pseudomonadota > Alphaproteobacteria > Rhizobiales > Xanthobacteraceae > BOG-931. Next base: position 26,758 of record CAVSWY010000004.1, on the reverse strand, counting down.
TGTCGAGCCAGATCGCCGGGCAAATCCATGAGGTGCTGACCACGGCGCGCGGCGATTTCCTCACCGTCGGCGCGTTCTTCGCCATCTATTTCGCTTCGAGCGGCGTCGAGAGCCTGCGCATCGGGCTCAACCGCGCTTACGGGCTGATCGACCCCCGGCCGTGGTGGCTGTTGCGGCTCGAATTGATCGGCTACGTGCTGGTCAGCGCTATCGGACTCCTGGCGCTGGCATTTCTGGTCGTGCTCGGCCCGCTGGTGTTTCGCACGGCGGCGTTCTGCGCGCCGTGGCTCGGTGAACTGGAAAGCCACTTCGACATCGGCCGCTTCGTCATCGCCGGCGTGCTGCTGACGTCTTCGCTCTTGATCCTGCATATGTGGCTGCCGTGCGGCCGCCGGCCGCTCAGCGCGGTATGGCCCGGCATTGTCGCCACCCTTGCACTGTGGCTGGCATGCGGTTACGCCTTCGGCCGCTATCTGTCCGATTTCTCCTACACGTATGTGAACTATTATGCCGGCCTCGCCTCGGCAATGATGGCGCTGGTTTTCCTGTATTTCACCGCGCTCATTTTCATCTATGGCGGCGAGCTCAATGCGGCGATCGCACGCGCACAGGAGGACCCGTCGCTACCGCTCGAAGGCGGCGGCCGCAAGCGGCATTTGTTGACGGGGCGGAAGTCTCACCCGGCCGCGCCGTTCACCTGATTTGCAACCGATGGGCGATTACGCAGGAATGAGCGGCGTTTGCTCGGCGCCGCCGGTCAATTGTTTGACCTTACGCGCGTGATCGACCGCCTCACGCGCCGATTTGTTGTGCGTGAACAGTTCGAAGGTCTGCATCTCGTCCTCGGTCACCGGCGTCATGGCCTGATCGGCATAGGGAACGTCCGCGCTTTTGGCGACGCGGCGATAGATGCGAAAGATGCCCCACGCCGCCGCGGCAACACGGGCGTGCTTGACGGCAAATTCCCAGGCGACTTGCGGATAGAAGCGCCAGACCGGCTCGACCGGCAGTTCCGGCCGCCGTTCACGGCGATTCTTGAGCCGGACGAAACCGCCTTGCAGCGGATGCACCTTCTCGATCGTGAGCGATTGCGCAAACCATAGGATGATCTGCGCCAGGCGGAGAATGTTGATGCCGTAAGCTTGCGCGCGGCGCAAAATGGTCTCGATGTGCTCCGGCGTGTAATAGATCGTCCAGGCATCGCGGTAGAGCTTTTCCCATTCCGCTTTGGACATGTTGGCGTGCGGTGTGAGCGCGTGTTCCAGATCGTATTTGTTCAGATCGGGATCGAGCGGCACGCCTTTGTTGAACAGAATCTTGTGATCCTCGGAGCCCGGCAGCGGCGTCAGAAAGAAGAATTCCAGGACATCGAGCGGCATTTCCTTCTTGATGATCTCGATGTCGCGCCGCGCCGATTCCGGGGTGTCGTTGGGGAAACCCAGGATGTAACCGGCATAAGTCCAGTTGCCGGCCGCCTTCCAGGCCAAAAGCATGTTGCGGTATTCGGTGATCTTGTTCTGACGTTTCTTGGCGGCCAGCAGATTGTCGGGATTGATGTTCTCCAGCCCGATGAAGATGCGGGTGACGCCGGCGCGTTTGGCCTTGGCGACGAAATTCGGGATTTTGTGGCACAGCGTGTCGACCTGGATCAGGAAGCGCACATCCATGCCGTCTTGTTCGCGCAATTTGATGATGCGGTCGAAGATCGGTTCCCAGTCCTTGTTGCGGGCGAAATTGTCGTCGGTGATGAAGAAGCGGTCGATGCCGTGCTCGTAGTTCTTGCGCAGGATGCGCTCGACGTCGTCCGGCGAGCGCCGCCGTGATTTCCGCCCCTGCACGTTGATGATGGTGCAGAACGAGCATTGGAACGGACAGCCGCGCCCGGCGTCAAAGGTGGTGACGTTGCCAATGGTCTTGCGCACCGAATTGCCGGGCAGAAACGGCGTCACCGCGTTTTCCAGTGCCGGCAGGTCATCGATATAATTGTAGATCGGCTTGAGCGCGCCGGCGGCGGCATCGCGCAGCACTTCGTCCATGCGACCTTCGGCTTCGCCGGCGAACAATGTGATGCCCATGTCGAGCGCTTGCTGCAAATCGGCCATTACGTTCGGGAACATCGCCAGCATGCCGGAGACATGGAAGCCGCCGATGACGGCCGGGATACCGGCCTCGCGCAGCGACTTGGCGATATGCAGCGCGCGCGGATATTGGTTCGATTGCACGCCGACCAGGCCGACAAAGCCGAAATTATTGTTGGCGCGCATCTCGGCGATGATGCGGTCGACGCGCACCCGTGTGTTGGTTTCGTCAATCGCGGTGATCTCGATGTCGATATCGGAGCCGAGAATCTTGCGCTGCGCGCAGTCGTCGATCAGGCCGTAAACGCTGGCCAGCGAATTCGCCGGCATCGGCGAGCGGTACCAGCGGATGACGTAGCCGTCGTCGTCATAATGCGACGGCTTGATTAGCACGATGCGGAAGCGCTTTCGTGCGGTACTCGCCTCGGTCCGTTGTTGCGGTAGCATGACACCCGCCCCGTACCCGACCGGTTAGTTTTAGCGGATTTGGCACGGCGAGGCCAGCGGCCGCTCCCGCTTCATGACTTCGTGATCGCGCCCCACAAGTTCGTGTGTAGCGACGGCCGCAACTGCAGCCCATTTGTTCGAAAGCGACATTTGCGACGGAACTCATCTAGCCCTGGAGGCAAATATGTCGTTCAAACAATTTGTTGCTCTGGCGATGTTAGGTCTCGGCATGGGCGCCGCCGTGTTTATTGGCGAGCAAGTCAAGCCTGCGGCCGCGCAGGAGGTCTCATACCCCTGGTGCTCCCAGGGGAGCGCCTTGCACTGCTATTATATGAATTGCCAACAATGCGAGGAGACGGTGGATTATCACGGCTTCTGCGTGGCCAATCCTGATTACTCGTCCCAAAGGGGCGACACGCGGCGGCGCCCGCAACCACAGTAGACGCCTCAGCCGGCTGCCGCCTCGATCACATCATCGAAATTGCGCAAGCCGGGCCGCGGCGTGTTGACCAGCACCGCCATGTTGCCCGGCTTATGCTTGTTGGTGCGCATCAGTTCGTGCGCATAAGGGATTTTGTCCCACGGGAACACGTCGCTCATGCACGGGTCGACGCGGCGGTCGATGACGAACTGGTTGGCGGCGCTCGCCTGCTTGAGATGGGCGAAGTGCGAGCCTTGCACCCGCTTCTGCCGCATCCACACATAGCGCGCGTCGAAGGTGATGTTGAAACCGGTGGTGCCGGCGCAGAACACCACCATGCCGCCGCGCTTGACGACGAGGCACGACACCGGGAACGTCGCCTCGCCGGGATGCTCGAACACGATATCGACGTCGCGCTTGCCGGTGATGTCCCAGATCGCCTTGCCGAAGCGGCGCGCTTCCTTGACCCACACGTCGTATTCGGGCGTGCCGACCTTGGGCATCTGGCCCCAGCATTTGAAATCGTTGCGATTGATGACGCCCTTGGCGCCGAGATCCATGACGTATTGCACCTTTGACGGATCGGAAACGATGCCGATGGCATTGGCCCCGGAAGCCGCGACGAGCTGCACGCCGAACACGCCGAGTCCGCCCGAGGCGCCCCACACCAGAACGTTGTCGCCAGGCTTGAGGATGTGCGGCGCGTGGCCGAACAGCATGCGATACGCTGTGGCCAAAGTGAGCGTGTAGCAGGCCGATTCCTCCCAGGTCAGGTGTGGGGGTTTCGGCATCAATTGTCGCGATTGCACGCGGCAGAATTGCGCGAAGGAACCGTCCGGCGTCTCGTAGCCCCAAATGCGCTGCGACGGCGAGAGCAGCGGATCGCCGCCATTGCATTCCTCGTCGTCGCCGTCATCCTGATTGCAATGGATGATGACTTCGTCGCCGACCTTCCAGCGCCGCACTTTGGAGCCGACAGCCCAGACAATGCCGGACGCGTCCGAGCCGGCGATATGAAACGGATGCTTGTGGCCGTCGAGCGGCGAGATCGGCTGGCCGAGCCCGGCCCAGATGCCGTTGTAATTGACGCCGCCGGCCATGACATAGACCAGCACTTCGTCCTCGGCGATCGGCCAAGTCGGAACGACTTCGAGCTGCATCGCCGTTTCCGGCGGCCCGTGCCGTTCCTTGCGAATCGCCCAGGCGTACATTTTCGCCGGTACGTGTCCGAGCGGCGGAACCTCGCCGATCTCGTAGAGATCCTTGAGCGGCGCGGCGGACGGCTTTATTTGCGCAACGGCCATGATGGGCTCCCGGTATGCACCGGCATTCGCGACGCGGCGTCGCGAGGCATGGTCAGCAGTCTGCCGCAGCTTATGTTGCAGCGCAACAATTACTTGGCACTGACATCCCCCTGACAGGCGGCCGGCAAAGCCCTAAGCTCACCAACGTCGAAACGGACAATCGGGGGGAGAGATTATGGGCATTATCATTTGGCTTATCGTCGGCGCGATTGCCGGCTGGCTGGCCGGCATGGTCGTCAAGGGCGGCGGCTTCGGCCTGATCGGCGATATCGTCGTCGGTATCGTCGGCGGCATCATCGCCGGCTGGCTGTTGCCGCAGCTTGGCATCGTGATCGCCGGCGGTATTGTCGGCGACGTGATCGACTCCTTTATCGGCGCGGTGATCCTTCTGGTCATTATCAGGCTGATCAAACGCGCCTGATCGCCCGCTAACACCGCGGAAGGAATGACGCGCCAAAGCGGCGGCGCGGGGGCATAACGCTCGCGCCGACGTTTTTTTTGGCCGTCGCCCCTAAAAGTGCGCCGCGCGATTTTTTCACCGACCCGCACCATCCTCGACGGCGAGCCTGCCGCCGCCTACGACTGGCCGGCGCTAGGCGCGTGTTGCATCGCAACAAAATCCGCGCCACATTAGCCGCGCCGGTGGAATGCGTGGAAAACCGATGGGCGACCAGCTGCGCCGCGACAAGCCATTACGCGACAAACCTTGGATTTTCCGCACCTATGCGGGCCATTCGACGGCTGCCGCATCGAACGAGCTTTACCGCAAGAATCTGAGTAAGGGACAGACCGGGCTTTCGGTCGCCTTCGATCTGCCGACTCAGACCGGCTACGACAGCGATCATCCGCTTGCCAAGGGCGAGGTCGGCAAAGTCGGCGTGCCGATCTCGCATATTGGCGACATGCGCGCGCTGTTCGAGGCCATCCCGCTCGGCGAGATGAACACCTCGATGACCATCAATGCGACCGCGGCGTGGCTCTTGGCGCTCTATGTCGCGCTCGCCGACGAGCAAGGCGTGCCCCGCGCAAAACTGCAAGGCACCACGCAGAACGACATCATCAAGGAGTACCTGTCGCGCGGCACCTATGTGTTTCCGCCGGCGCCGTCGATGCGGCTGACCAAGGACGTGATCCTGTTCACGACCAAGGAAATGCCGAAATGGAATCCGATGAACGTCTGCTCCTATCATTTGCAGGAGGCCGGCGCGACGCCGGTGCAGGAACTCGCTTTCGCGCTGGCCACCGCGATCGGTGTGCTCGATGCTGTAAAAGCCTCGAGCCAATGCGCGCCGGAGGAATTCGGCGACGTGGTCGGACGCATCTCGTTCTTCGTCAATGCCGGGCTGCGCTTTGTCACCGAAATCTGCAAGCTGCGCGCTTTTACCGAATTGTGGGACGAGATCACGCGCGAACGTTACGGCGTGAGCGATGCCAAGCAGCGCCTGTTCCGCTATGGCGTGCAGGTCAATTCGCTCGGGCTGACCGAGCAACAACCCGAAAATAACGTCGCGAGAATCCTGCTCGAAATGCTCGCGGTGACGCTGTCGAAGGATGCTCGCGCGCGGGCGGTGCAGTTGCCGGCCTGGAACGAGGCGCTCGGCCTGCCGCGGCCGTGGGACCAGCAATGGTCGCTGCGCATGCAGCAAATCCTCGCCTACGAGACCGATTTGTTGGAATACGGCGACGTTTTCACCGGCTCGCCGGTCATAGCCGCCAAGGTCGCCGAGCTGAAAGCCGCGGCCAAAGATGAGCTCAAACACATCGAGGCGATGGGCGGTACCGTCAAGGCGGTCGAATCCGGCTATCTCAAGCAGCAGCTTGTCGAATCGAATTGCCGCCGCATCGAAGCCGTCGAACGCGGCGAGCAGATCGTGGTCGGCGTCAACCGCTTCACCGAAACGGAAGCCTCGCCGCTGACCGACGCCGCCGAGTTGGTCGTCACCGTATCGGCGGAAGCCGAGTCCGGTCAGATCGAGCGGCTCGCGGCCTGGCGCGCGGCGCGCGATCTCAAGGCTGTCGCCGCTACACTTGACGCCTTGCGCCGCGCGGCCAAAGGCGGCGCCAATATCATGCCGCCGTCGATCGATTGCGCCAAAGCCGGCGTCACCACCGGCGAATGGGGTTTTGCGCTGCGCTCTGCGTTCGGCGAATACCGCGCGCCGACCGGCGTCGGCAGCGCCATGCGTAACGACGCCGAAGGTCTCGACGGCATCCGTGCCGAGGTCGACCGGGTGTCGAAAAAACTCGGCCGGCGTTTAAAATTCCTTGTCGGCAAGCCCGGCCTCGATGGCCATTCCAACGGCGCCGAACAGATTGCGGCGCGTGCCCGCGACGCCGGCATGGACGTGGTCTATGACGGTATCCGCCTTACGGCGGAGGCGATCGTTGCCGCGGCGGCGGAAAAGGATGTGCACGTTGTCGGACTATCGATCCTGTCCGGCTCGCACATGCCGCTCGTGAAAGACGTCGTGTCGCGCATGAAGGAAGCGGGCCTCGACGACGTGCCGGTCGTGGTCGGCGGCATCATCCCGCCGCAGGATGCGACTGCTTTGAAAAACGCCGGCGTCGCCGAAGTCTATACGCCGAAGGATTTCGAGCTCAATCGCATCATGAGCGATCTCTGCCGCATCGTGGAAACATCGGCGGACGCGGCGGAATAATTATCGTAGCGCGGCCGTAGCCAAGGCATCGCTCAATGCGCTCGGACTCAATGGTTTGCGCAGATACGCGTTCATGCCAGCCGCGCGAGCTTTGGCGTCGTCGGCGTCGCGGCCGGAAATGCCAACGACCGGCGTTGCCGCCAAAGCTCCGGGCAGCGCGCGGATGCGCCGCGTCAACTCAAATCCATCGATGCCGGGCAGCGTCACATCCATGAGCACGAAGTCATAGCCGCGCGGCACCGCGGCGACGGCTTCCTCGCCAGAGCCGACGAAGTCGGCGCTGTGGCCAAGCTCGGTAAGGATGGTGTTGAGGATGACGCGGCCGTAGGGATTATCCTCGGCGCAGAGGATCTTGAGCCGACGCGCCGGTGTCGTGCCGTGCCGCGCATGTTCGGCCGTAGCCGTCTGGGCGGCCGCAATCGACAGCACGGCTGATAGTGTGAAGCGCGAGCCACGCCCCGGCGCACTGGTGACGGTGAGATCGCCGCCCATCAGCCTCGCCAAAACTTTGACAACGGCGAGCCCCAGCCCGGCGCCGCCATAGCGGCGCGCGATCTCGGTGCTGGCTTGCGCGAACGGCCGGAACAGTCGCTTGATCTCGGCGGGCTTAAGTCCGATACCGCTGTCGCTGACAATGAAGGTCAGCTTTGTGCGACCGCCCGCGGCGCGGCCCGTTTTCACATCGAGTCGCACCGTGTCCTGCGCGGTGAACTTCACCGCATTGTCGACGAGGTTCTCGAGCGCCGCGCGCAGCCGCACCGGATCGCCGACCAGACATTCCGGCACGTCGTCCGCCACCGTCACCTCCGCGCGCAAGTTTTTGGTCTCGGCGCGCGCGGCAAGCGTCTCGCTGATGGCGGCGATGAGACGGCGCGGCTGGAAAATCTCCTGTTGCAAGGTGAGCGATCCGGCGTCGGCTTTGGCGGCGTCGATGACGAGCGTGGTGAGCGAAGCAAGATGCTCGGCGCTGTCCTTGATGCCAGCGGCCCAGCGCCGTTCGCGCTCGCCGAGATTGGAGCTTGCCAGCAATTCGCCCAGTGCAAGGATGCCGGTCAGCGCGGTGCGGATGTCATGAGCGAAAACCGCGAGCACGGTTCCGCCGTCGCTCGCCGCCGGCGGCCGGCGGCGCGTCGCTCTTGCGGCAGCCTTTTGTTTGGTCCTCGCTCGCGCCATAGGCGGTCCCACGCATCCCGGCAGGCAACATGCCACGGCGGCGGACCGAACAAAACACGCTGCCGCGGGATCTAGCGCCCGAGCCCGACCATGCGCCGGATATCGCGCGGCGTCGCGCCGCCGGCGCGCAATTCGCGCAAGCCCGTCGCCGCGGTCGATTTCGACAGCTTGCGGCCCTCATCGTCGAGGATGAGCTTGTGGTGATGGTAGGTCGGTTCCGGCAGCCCGAGTAATGCCTGCAGCAGCCGGTGGATGCTGGTGGCCCAGAACAGATCCTGGCCGCGCACCGCGTCGGTGACGCCTTGCAGGGCGTCATCGAGAACGGCGGCGAGGTGATAGCTAGCCGGCGTTTCCTTGCGGGCGAGCACGACGTCGCCCCACAGTTGCGGCGCGGCGGTAACGATGCCGATCTGGCCACGCGGCCCGGCGCCGGTTTCGGTCCAGGTCAGCGCGCCGGCGCGCGCGACGGCCGCGTCCGTGGCAAGCCGCAGCGCGAACGGCTCGCCGGCGGCGCGGCGGCGCGTCCGCTCGGCGGTCGAGAGCTTGCGCGCCCGCCCCGGATAAATCGGCACGCCGTCGGGGTCGCGCGGCCAGTGGCCGTGGCGGTCGAGCTCGGCGACCATGGCATTGAGCTCGCTCCGGCTCTCGAAGCTCGGATAGAGAAGCCCCTGCGCCTCGAGCTCGGTTAGCGCCGCGGCATAATCGTCAAAATGCTCGCTCTGGCGGCGCACCGGCTCAACCCAAGATATGCCGAGCCAGCGCAGATCCTCAAAGATCGCCGTCTCGTATTCCGGGCGGCAGCGCTCGACGTCGATGTCCTCGATCCGCAGCAACAAGCGGCCGCCGAATTCGCGCGCCAGATCGTGGTTGAGCAATGCGGAATAGGCATGGCCCAGATGCAGATAACCGTTCGGACTCGGTGCGAAACGCAGGATACGGCTGTACATCGGCGATACGCTTCTCGACACTCACCTATGAACACCGGCCCGACACTCTAACATGCTGACCCATATTCGCAGCGAGGCCGATCTCGACGCGGCGCTCAAAATGCTTGGTGAAATCGAGCCGCGATTTGGCGCGCTCGTGACCGAAGCGGGGCGGCCGCCATTGCGGCGGCGCCCCGACGGCTTTGCCGGGCTTGCCGCCACCGTGGTGTCGCAGCAGCTCTCGACCGCGAGCGCGGGCGCGATCTGGGGGCGGCTCGCCGCGGCGTTCGAGCCGATGCAGCCGGAGGCGATCATACGGGCGCGCCCCGCCCGGCTGGCGCGGCTCGGCCTGTCGGCCCCGAAAATCAAGGCGCTCAAGGAGATCGCCCGCGCCGTAACCCGCGGCGATCTCGCGCTCGCTTCGCTTGCGGATATCGAGGCCGACGCAGCCCATGCCGCGCTCACTGCGGTGCATGGGATAGGACCCTGGACGGCCGACATTTACCTTTTGTCCTGCCTCGGCCATGCCGATGCGTGGCCGGCGGGCGATCTCGCATTGCAGGAAGCGGCGCGTCTTGCGTTCGGCTTGCGGGCGCGGCCGAGCGCGAAGGAGATGATCGCGCTCGCGGAACCGTGGCGGCCGTTGCGCGCCGTGGCGGCGCGCGTGCTATGGACCTATTATCGCGCCGTCAAAGGACGTGAAGGCGCTCCCGTCGTGACCAAGATCCTGCCGAAAGCCAAATCCAAAGATACAAAGCCAAAACGAGGAGTGAATGGCCGCTGAACTCGACGGTCCGCGGCTTGATCCCCGCTCCGGCACTGCGCGACAGCTTGTGGTCTTCCTGCACGGCTACGGCGCCGACGGCAACGATCTCATCGAGATCGGCCGCGCCTGGCAGTCCTTGCTGCCCCACGCGGCCTTCGTGTCGCCGCATGCGCCGGAGCCGTGCGCGCAGGCGCCGGTCGGCCGGCAATGGTTCGCTTTGACCTTCCGCAACCCGGACGAACGCTGGATCGGGGTCAACCAGGCGGCGCCGCTGTTGGAGCGCTTTCTCGATGCCGAACTGGACCATCATAAGCTGCCGCCGTCGGCGCTGGCGCTGGTCGGTTTCAGCCAGGGTACCATGATGGCGCTGCATGTCGGGCTGCGCCGCGCCGTCGCTCCGGCGGCGATCGTCGGTTATTCGGGAATATTGGTCGAGCGAGCGGACGGCGACGCCGAGAAATTTGCCGCCGAGATCAAATCCCGCCCGCCGGTCCTGCTGGTTCACGGCGACCGTGACGACCTCATCCCGCCGCAAGCACTATTCCAGGCGACGCAAGGCCTCGCCACGCTCGGCGTGCCGGTCGAGTGGCATTTGTCGGCAGGGGTCGGCCACGGCATCGACCCCGACGGACTGCGCCATGGCGGCGAATTCTTGGCGCGGCGATTTGGCGCCCCACGCGGCGGGATTTAACCGCAAGCCTTTGTATTGCGTAACGATTTCCTAGCATTTTGGGCCTAGAAGCGCGCTAATTGCTTAAAGGTGTGCGATGGTCATGGCGGCGATGCGGAAGCTGGCCCGGGGCGCCCGATTGGCGCGGCTGCGGTCGCTTATTTCCAACTTTCGGCGGAACAAGCGCGGCAACGTCGCCGTGATCACGGCGCTGGCGACGCTGCCGATGGTCGCCGCGGTCGGTTGCGTCATCGATTACACATCGGCGTCGATGGTCAAGACCAAGCTGCAGGCCGCCGCCGACGCGGCGACGCTGGCAGCCGTCTCGCTCAACTCGACGGTGATCACCACCGCCAAGGCCATGTCGGGCACCGGCACCGTCAGCGGCGGCTCGACCTTTGTGACCAATTTCTTCAATGCTAATTTGACATCGGCGCCGGAAACCACGGGCTACAACAGCCTGACGCCGACCGCGACCGTCACGCTGTCCGGCACGACGGTGACGGCCACCCTGTCCTTCACCGCAGAGTCGCCCACTTATTTCATGGGAATCATGGGGTACAAAAACATCGCGCTGACGGGCACGTCGACGGCGACCTACACCCTGCCGACATACATCGATTTTTATCTGATGCTCGACGTGTCCGGCTCGATGAGCTTCCCCTCGACCGCCGCCGAGCAGGAACGGTTGCAGGCCGTCAATCCTGACAATTACAGCCAATATCCGAACGGCTGCACCTTCGCCTGTCATTTCACCTCATCGGGAGTTTGCGGGTCGGGCGAAGAACCGAATATCCCGCCGTCGAGCCCTGTGAACTATGCTAAGACCTATAACCCAAGCCCCGGCGGCTATTGCCAGGGATTTAAGATCACGCGTTTAGGGACCACGCCTGCGACCTGCACGTCGTCAACAACTTGCACCAACATCAAGCCGAGCGACATCAACTGGTCCAATACGCCCGTCACCTCTTGCAACACGGCTGGGACCTCGTCTTGCATCCAGTTGCGCGCCGACGCCGTCGGCTATGCCGTCTCTGACTTGCTGTACTACGCGAGCACCAAACAGGTGGTGACTAACCAATTCCGCGTCGGGCTCTATCCCTTCATTCGCTACCTCTATTCCTATTTTCCGCTGACCACCGATCTGACCGACACGGGCTCCGGCACGATCAACTACGCAGCCACGCAACTCGCCACGCTACTGGATACCGGTGTGAATTCGAACCTCGGTTCCGGCGGCACCCATTTCGAGAATGCGTTCCCGAGCATGAACACCACGATCAGGTCGGTCGGCACAGGAACAAGCTCGTCCAACACGCTGCCTTATGTATTTTTGGTCACCGACGGAGTCGACAACTCACAAACCTATTCCCCCTTCACCGGAAGCAACCCGCAGGTTTTCTCCACCTCGCTTTGCACCACGCTCAAGAACCGCGGCATAATGATTGCTGTCCTCTATATTCCTTATCAGCCGATCCAGAACCCGACGAATTTCGCCGGCAACGAGGACAATAACGTCAACGCGCTCATTCCGCCGGAATCCAATGACGTTCCCAACACCCTGCGAACGTGCGCCTCTACAGCCAGTGACGGGACAGTCTTGTACTACACGGCAAACACGCCGGCGGACATCGACAGCACGATGAAACAAATGTTCGACAAGGCCACAAGCACGGCGCACATTTTAAGGTAATGCGGTCACCGGCGCCGCATAGATGGAGCGACGCGTGCCATTATGGAGAATTCCGCGGCCACGCTGCCGGCAGCGAGCCACGGATCGCCGGCACGTCAGATTACCTAAGAGAGCGAGCCGCGCGGACGCGCTGGCTGCGGTCGCCACGCATTTAGCCGCCGTGGTGATACCCACCGCCGCCGCCGGACCCACCCGAGCCAGACCCGGACCCAGAGCCAGAACCTGAGCCGGAACCCGAACCAGAGCCGGAACCCTAACCAGAGCCGGAACCCGAACCTGAGCCGGAACCCGAACCAGAGCCCGAACCTGAGGAGGCGACGGCGCAGGCTGTCCCGGTTTGCGGGGTATAGACGATGCACGTGCTGCTGCGCGGGACCGTATACAGCGCATCGGAAAGACCGATCGTCGTGCCGCCGCTGAACAGACCGAACAACGGCGTAAAGTTGTAGCTGACCTGGCCGTAGATCAGGTAGCAGGGATAGGTGCCGCAGGTTGCGAGGTTCGTCGGCAGCGTCGGTGCCGTGTTGCCGGGCGTAAGGGCCGTACCGTTGAGCGAATAGCTCCAGGCGACAGTCGCATTAGTGCTGCTGTTGACGGCGATCTGCGAAATGGTCACGACGGCCGGGGAGCTGGAATATGGAGCAAGAACCTGCGAGGCTGCTCCCACGATCGTGGTCATGTCGGTGGACGCGATCGTCTTATATTGATTGGTGATGGAGTCGAGCGCGTAGGTCGTCGCGCGTACTTTCATATAGACGGCGAGCGCCCGGCCGCCGTCGAAGGTGGCCAGCAGCAGCGTCGCCAGCATCGGCAAAATCATCGCGAATTCGATTGCGGCGACGCCGCGCGTCGACGCCAGGAAGCGGCGTCGCAGGCGCTGAAGCGGGGCTGACACGCGCATCATCAATAGGGCTCCACCATGAAAGCGGACACGCCCATGACCTCGGCCGTGCCTTGACCGGTATTGGGCAAGATCGAGCCGATGGGTATGCCGAAGATCTGCCAGGGATAGGCGATCTGAACGACCATGACGTCGCCCTGCGTGCCTGGGTCCCAGACCCCGGTCGTGATCAACGCGCCGTTGGCATCATACAGCGCCGGCGCTGAAGTGACCGCGCTGCTGAACGATGCGTAAGTCGCCACGTCAACCTGCACATCGTTGCAGTTGAACAGCGCCGACAGCATCGGGCAGACGGTGTTGGTCTTGAAATTGCTTTGTGTCGTTCCGGCGTTTTGCACCTGCCCGGTCATGAACTGGCGGCCCGCCTCGACCGCGGCATCCTGCAACGTCGCCTGCGCAAACAAAAACAGCGCCGTTTCGATGATGGCAAAGAGCATCGCCAGGAACGCAGGCGCGATCAGCGCGAATTCGACCATCGTCGCGCCTTCCCGGGCGGCGCCAAAACGAGCGACGTTGCACCGGAGATATTTCGCCAGAGCTCGAAACATACCAAGCGTGTCCCGCTCGACAAACGATCCGCAAAACTGAAATTGCACCTCCGCTCATAGTTGAGACACATTGATTATTCGTTGCCCACGACGAATAAACCGCATTGTGCGCAGATCGCGGCAAGCCGACGTTAAGGTTACTCGACCGCGCGATTAATCGTTACAAAGCCGCGAAATCGATCGGCTTATTCCGGTCGAGCGTACGGTGGATCGGCGGCAGCGGATATTTGAGCCCGGTGGCGCAATTGAACAACAAAGCCTGCTCGCTGCGCGTCACGCGACCGTCGGCGAGGCTTTGCTTGTAGGCGGCGTAAGTGGCCGCGCCCTCGGGACACAGCAAGAAACCTTCCTCGCGCGCGGCTTCTTCCAGCGCTGACGAAATCGCCTCGTCTGTCACGGCGATGGCAAAGCCGCCGCTGTCGCGCACCGCGCGCAAGATCAGGAAATCGCCGATCGCCTGCGGCACGCGGATGCCGGACGCGATAGTCCGCGCATTCTCCCAGCGCGCCGCGTGTTCGGCGCCGTCCTCGTAGGCGCGCACCATCGGCGCGCAGCCCGCCGCCTGCACCGCGACCATGCGGGGGCGCTTTTTGCCGATGAAGCCGATCGCCTCCAATTCGGCGAACGCCTTCCACATGCCGATCAGTCCGGTGCCGCCGCCGGTCGGGTAAAAGATGACGTCGGGCACGCTCCAGCCGAGCTGCTCGGCGAGCTCCAGTCCCATGGTCTTCTTGCCTTCGATCCGATACGGCTCCTTGAGCGTCGAGGTGTCGAACCAGCCGAGCTTGGCCTTGCCCTCGGCGACGATCTTGCCGCAATCGTCGATCAGGCCGTTGACGCGGTAGACGCTCGCACCTTGCAGGCCGATCTCGCTGACATTGACCTCCGGCGTATCCTCGGGACAGAAGATCGTGGTCTTGATGCCGCAGTGGCTGGCGTAAGCCGCCAGCGCCGCGCCGGCATTGCCGTTGGTCGGCATCGCCATGTGCTTGATGCCGAGCGCCTTCGCCATCGAAACCGCCATGACCAGCCCGCGCGCCTTGAACGAGCCGGTTGGCAGCCGGCCTTCGTCCTTCACCAGCAATTCGCCGCCGCCCAATTTGGCGGCAAGCTTCGGCAGCACCACGATCGGCGTCATCGTCTCGCCGAGGCTGACGATGTCCTCCTTGCGCCGCACCGGCAAAAGCTCGCGATAGCGCCACAGATCCGGCGGCCGCGCCGCCAGCGCGTCCTTGCTCAGCGCCGCCTTCACGCCGGCAAGATCGTAACGCACCAACAACGGCTTGCCGACGCGGGAGAGATTATAAATTTCGTTGGCCGGATATTTCTCGCCGGTCTCCGAGCACTCGAGATGGGTGACGAAGGTTTTTCGTTCGGTGGTGAGGTTGTCGTTGGTGTGCAAGAAGGCTCTCCGGCGTCGGTGACATAGGCAGGGACCGCCGCTTGCAATATCATAATGTTTGCCCGCCGCACTAATGCCTGTCACAGCCCGCCGAAATTCAGCCGATGAAAATCACCGCCGTTGAGCCGTTCCACATCAGCGTGCCTTAGAGCCGATCCGAAAACTTCTTGAATCTGATGAATCGGATGTGATTCATTGATGGGCGCTTGATTCTGGATGGAGCGCCCCCCCGATGTGGAAGCCCGAACACCGCCAAGCTGCGAGCCGCAGTGGCCTGCGTTACCCGAGCGATTTGACTGATGCCGAATGGGTGATTGTGGAGCCCATGATCCCGCCTGCACGCCATGGCGGGCGCAAACGCTCGGTGAACGTGCGTGAGGTGCTGAACGGGATCTTCTACATCCTATGGACCGGCTGCCAATGGAAGGCTCTGCCAAAAGACCTGCCGCCGAAGAGCACGGTGCACGACTATCTGGAGCTATGGAACTGGGACGGCACGTTGGAGCGCATCCACCATGCACTCTACGTTGCGGTGCGCGAACAGGCCGGACGTGACGCAAGTCCGACGGTAGCGATTATCGACTCGCAAACCGCGAAGGGTGCTCAAAAAGGGGGCCTTGGCTCGATCCTTCGGGTTACGACGCGGGCAAGAAGGTCAAGGGTCGCAAGCGGCATATCCTGGTCGACACGCTGGGCCTCTTGTTGAACGTTGTCGTTCATCCCGCCGATGTTCAGGACCGTGACGGCGCCTTCCTGTTGTTGCGCCGGGCAAGACGACTGTTCCCGTTTATCAAACGCATCTTTGCTGATGGTGGATATGCCGGAGAGAAGATGGCGCTTGTTGCCTGGCGAACAGGAGCATGGAAGCTGGAGATCGTGAAGCGATCCGAAGTTTCTGGCTTCGAGGTCTTGCCAAAAAGGTGGATTGTCGAAAGGACATTCGCCTGGATCAGTCGCAATCGCCGCTTGGCTCGCGACTTCGAGCGTTACGCCATTACCGTCGCTGCCTTCGTCCGCCTCGCCATGATCCGCATCATGCTCAGGCGGCTTGCTGCAAACGCCTCGTTAAGAATCCAAACTTTCCGGATGAGCTCTTACGACTTCGGTAATACCGCCGAGAACGCCGCCGCCGCGCAATGGTCGAAAATGGAGACGCTGTTCGTCAAGGTGACAACCGATGACGGCGTCGTCGGCTGGGGCGAGGGTTTTGGCCTCGCCGCCTGCGGCATCACCAAAGTCGCGGTCGAGAAGGCGATTGCGCCGCTCGCGGTCGGCCGCGACCCGACCGACATTGCGGCGCTGATGCGCGACGTCGCCTACCGGCAGCGTAATTGCGCCCGCAACGGCCCGGTCGGTTTCGCGCTATCGGCGCTCGACATCGCGCTATGGGACATCGCCGGCAAGCGCTCGGAGCAACCGCTTTATCGCCTGCTCGGCGGCGCCGAGACCGTCGAGCGCATGCCGGCCTATGCCAGTCTCCTGCGCTACGGCAACGCCGATGTGGTGCGGAAAAACAGCGCCACAGCGGTCGCGCGCGGCTACCGCGACGTCAAGCTGCATGAGATCGGCATCGCGGAAATCTCCGCCGCGCGCGAGGCGATCGGCCCGGATATCGCGCTCACGGTCGACGCCAGTTGCGCCTGGACCGTGCCGCAGGCCATCGAGATTGCCAACAAACTGAAGCCTTGCCATCTCAAATGGCTGGAAGAGCCGCTGTGGCCGCCGGAGGACTATGCCGGCCTAGCGCGCTTGAAGAAGGAATGCGGCGTGGCGACCGCCGTCGGCGAGAACGCCGTTACGCTCGCCGACATCGCGCAGCTCATCGGCGCCGCGGGCGTCGATTACGTCCAGCCTAGCATCACCAAGATCGGCGGGGTCAGCGCCATGCGGCAGATCGCCGAGATGGCGCGCCAAAGCGGCGCCAAGATCGCGCCGCATTCGCCGTATTTCGGCCCCGGCCTGATCGCCACCATCCATTTCGCCGCCAGCATTCCCGAACGGCCGACCATCGAGCGCTTCTATCTCGACCTGGAAGCCAGTCCGCTCGGCGATTTGGTCACGGCGCCCGGCGGCTTCATGCGGGTGCCGCAAGGCCCGGGTCTGGGCATCGACGTCGACGAAGCGGTGCTGCGGAATTACCGGTTGAATTAGCGTCCCACCGTTTCCCGTGGACAGGCCGGCGACGGCCTCGCTACAGTTCGCGTTGCGTCATGCCCAACAATAAAAACTACGACTTCATCATCGTCGGCGCCGGTTCCGCCGGCTGCACAATGGCTGCCCGGCTCAGCGAGGATAAGGGCACGCGGGTGCTGCTGCTCGAGGCCGGCGGCTGGGACCGCGATCCCTGGATCAAGATCCCGCTTGGCTGGCCGCATTTGCTGCTCAACCGCAAGCACGATTGGATGTATTTCGCCGAAGCCGAGGCGACCACTGGCGGCCGCGGGCTTGAATGCGCGCGCGGCCGCGTTATCGGCGGCTCCTCGTCGATCAATGCCATGGCCTATGTGCGCGGCCATCCCGGCGATTACGACCGCTGGGCGGCGTCCGGCCTCAACGGCTGGTCCTACGCTCACGTGCTACCCTATTTCCGCCGCCAGGAATCCTGGCAGCGCGGGCCGAGCTTTTATCGCGGCGGCGACGGCCCGCTGGCGACGCAAACCGCTGCCTTCGACGATCCGCTGGTCGACGCCTTCGCCGCCGCCGGCCACGCCGCCGGCTACAAGACCACGGCCGACTATAACGGCGCGCAGCAGGAAGGTTTTTGCACCTGGCAGATGACGGTGAAGGACGGCCGCCGCTGCAGCGCCGCCGACGCTTATCTGCGCCCCGCTTTGCAACGGCCAAACCTCACCGTCGAGATCGAGGCGCTAACGACGAGGATCGTGTTCGACGGCCGGCGTGCCGCGGGCGTCGACTATATACAGCGCGGCGAAACCGTCACCGCGCATGCGGAACGCGAAGTCATCCTGTGCGGCGGCGTCATCAACTCGACGCAGCTTTTGATGCTCTCGGGCATCGGCGATCCGATCGAACTCGCCGCGCACGGCATCGCCATCAAAGCGGCGCTGCCCGGCGTCGGCAAGAATCTGCAGGACCACATTTCGGCGAGCGTCGCCTATGCGCGCAAAGAACCCGGCCCGTTCCACAAGGCGATGCGGCTCGACCGCATCGTGCCGGCGCTCGTTCGCGCCTATCTGCGCGGCGAAGGGATAGCGACCGGATTGCCGACCGGGCGCATGGCGTTCCTGAAAAGCCGGCCCGACGCCGCCTTGCCCGACGTGCAATTCATCTTCAACGCGGCGCCGATGACAGCGGCGCCCTATCTGCGGCCGTTCCGCCGGCCTTACACCGATGCTTACGCCTGCCGCACCGTGGTGCTGCGGCCGGAGAGCCGGGGCCGGCTCGAGCTCGTCTCCGCCGACCCGCGCCAAGCGCCGCGCATCCGCCAGAATTTCCTCGCCACCGACCACGACCGCGCAACGCTGCGCGCCGGGCTACGCATGGCGCGCGAAGTCTGCCGGCAGGCTCCAATGGCCCCGTTCATGGCGCATGAGATCGCACCTGGCGACGGCGCGGCGGCAGACGCCGAGCTCGACGCGCATATCCGCGCCGATTCGATCACCGTCCATCATCCGCTCGGCACCTGCAAAATGGGTCCCGGCTCCGATCCGCTGGCGGTGGTCGATGCCGAGCTTCGCGTGTTCGGCACCGAGGGCCTGCGCGTGGTCGACGGCTCGGTGATGCCGGACCTGGTCGGCGGCAATATCAATGCGCCGATCATCATGATCGCGGAAAAGGCCGCCGATCTCGTGCGCGGCCGGCAGCCTTTGGATGCGGTGCGCCTCGCCGGAGCCAGCGAATATTCGCGGCAGTGAATTTTCCGCCCCAGCACCGCCTGACCGGGCCGAGAAAAGGCATGGCCCGTAAGCCCCGGGCCGGGCTTCACAATCCTGTCACGCCTGCCTATAAACTAGCGCCCATCGCCGCACTGCGGCACTGAGTCGAGGTGGGAGCGTCGCTTTGAACGCTCATGTATCGCCGTCGGGCTTTCCGGCCTTGGTCCTCAACGCGGACTTCCGGCCGCTGAGTTACTACCCGCTGTCGCTGTGGTCGTGGCAGGACGCCATCAAGGCGGTCTTTCTCGAGCGGGTGAACATCGTCGCCAATTACGACCGTTCGGTGCATTCACCAAGCTTCGAAATGAAGCTGCCGAGCGTGGTGTCGCTGAAAACTTTCGTCAAACCGGCGACACATCCGGCCTTCACCCGGTTCAACGTGTTCCTGCGCGACCGCTTTGTCTGCCAATATTGCGGCGCGCGCGACGATCTGACCTTCGATCATCTGATCCCGCGGTCGCGCGGCGGCCACACGCTGTGGGACAACGTCGTCGCCGCCTGCTCGCCGTGCAATCTGCGCAAAGGCAACCTGACGCCGGACGAAGCCAAGATGTTCCCGTCACAGCGGCCGTTCCAGCCGACCGTGCAACATCTGCATCGCAACGGCCGGCTGTTCCCGCCCAATTACCTGCACGACAGCTGGCTCGATTATCTCTATTGGGATACCGAGCTCGATCCGTAAGTTTCGGCAGAACTATGCCGCCGCTTCCTTGCGCGCGCCGGCAAAGGCGGGCGCCACTTCGGCCATGAAGCGCGCCATCTCGTCCTTGACCTGGCCGTGCGGCTTTTGTCCGACGTTGAAATAAAGGATCACTTCGTCAAAGCCCGCCGCCTCGACCTTCTTCAAGGTATCGACGATACGCGCCGGCGAACCGAGCAGCACCGAGTTTTCCGTCAGATCCTCGGGCTGCACCTTGGCAAGCTTGGCGACCATGTCGACGAAATAACGATAGCTCGGCGGCGCGGTCTTTGGATCTCCCGGCAGCGCCGGGATCACGCATTCGCGGTAGTAGCGGATTTGGCGGGCGCGGGCGGCGTCCTCCTCCGTCTTGTTGTCGGCGAAGTGAATGAAATAGCTGCACATCAGCCGATGGGCCTTGGTACCGCGCTTCGCGCAGGTCTCGTGATAAAGATCGGACACCTGCTTCAATCCGCCGAAGCTGATCGCCGCCGCAAACGGCGCCACGATCAATCCGCAGTCCAGGCGCGCCGCGAGCTCGATGGACGGCTTGGAGAACGATCCGACATAGGCCGGGATCGGCTTTTGCACGGGCTTTGGCGTAATGCGCACATCGTCGAATGAAAAATGTTTGCCGTGGTGCGACATGCGGTCATCCGCCGCCCACAGCGCGCGGATCACTTCGAGGCTTTCTTCGAAGATGCCCTGGTTGTCGTCAAACGATACGTGGAACGGTTCGTATTCACGGCGGTCGTAACCACGGCCACAGGCGAAATCGACGCGGCCGCCGGACAAAAGATCGAGCGTTGCCCATTGCTCGGCGACGCGGATCGGATGGTGCAGCGGCGTCACCGTGACGGCAGGCGCCAGACGGATGTGTTTGGTATTGGCGGCGACATAGGCCAGCACCAGGTCGGGACAGGACAGCACGCCGAGCGAATTGAAATGATGCTCGCCGATCCAGGCGGAATGCATGCCGAGCTTGTCGGCATAGAGCGCCTCGGCGGTGATATCGGCGACGAACTGGTTCGACGAGCGCGTATTGTTTTCGTAGTGGTTGTCGCTCAGCGTGAAGTAGCCGAAGTCCATCCTATCCTCCCGTGACCGCCGCATCTCAAGCGCGTTTGCAGTTAGAATAGTTGAAAATGCATCTGTTGTAAATGCATTAATCTGGCGCTACTCTGCACCGGATACGGCGGCGGAACATGGCGGCGAATTCATCCTCCACGCTCGATCTCGGCGACTATCTGCCCTACCTCGTGAACCGAGTCGGCACCATCATCGCCGACCAGTTCGCCGACGAGGCGCTTGCCGCACACGGGCTCAGCATCGCGATGTGGCGGGTCATAGCCGTGCTCGCCGGCAGCGGCAGCCAGCGCCAGATCGATCTTGCCGACCTGACCAGCACCGATGCCTCGACCTTGTCGCGTCTGGTGTCGCGGCTGGTGCGCATGGGGCTCGTCCTGCGTACGCGCTCGACTAACAGCAATCGCGAGGTCGCAGTCGAACTCTCCGCCAAAGGCACGGCGCTGGTCGGTCGTCTCATCCCGGTGGCGCTCGCCTACGAAAAAGCGGCCGTCGCCGGATTGTCGCGCGAGGAAACCCTGGTGCTCAAGCGCTGCCTCCGGCGCGTCTACGGCAACATGAAAAGCCGAAGCATTACTTCGGCGGCAGCCGCGGCAGCCTATCGAACGCCGTCTCAAGGTCGACGCTGACGGGGACCTTATCGACGAGATCGCCTGGCTTCCTCCAGGTGCTGGCATGCAGCGTGTGCGGCCCGGCGATCGTGAACGTTCCCGAGATGGTCGGCGAACCGTTGATCATGTCACTGAAGCTGGCGAATTGATTTCTCTTCACGCTGTATACCCAGATCGGAAACGACCACGGCGAGTGGCCGCCTGATGACATCATGCTGTAGGCGAAAAACTGCGAATCGGGGGACCATTTGGCTTTCAGCACATAATAACCGTTGGCGCCGCCAGGCGAGGAATAATCCTTGGATGCAAGCGCTCTCCCGCTCACGGAACGGATGGCGACATTGCTTTCCATATCGGGCGTGGCGTTGAGGCTTTTGTCGGTGGCAAACACCGACGCGATCGTCTTTCTGTCGGGCGAGATGAAAATCGTCGGCTTGAGGTTTTGGCAGCTGCCCTGCGGTCGCGGCTGCGGCAATAGCTGATGTCCGCTGCACGGCGCATCGGCGTATGCGCCGCGCGGCGGCATTACCGCCGCCACCACAGAAAGAAGCAATAGCAGAAGCGAGGTTTTCAAGTTCACGTCCCTAACACTCCGAGAAAAGCGGAGCTTAAGATCCGGAGCCTCGGCGTCCTTAGTCGACGACCGTTCCCGGCGCGGCATCCTCGAACACCGACACCTCCATCGGCTTGCCGGCAAAGCCGAGCTCGTTCCAGCGCGCCGCAACCTGCTCGTACATCGGCTTCGACAGCTTGGTGCGTTTGGAGAACGTCTTGATGTGCCGGTAATCCATACAGGCATTGATCAGGGCCTTCGACCCCCAGGGGCGGATTTCCGGCGGATTGAGACTCGGGTCGAGGAAGGTGCTCCAGGTCTCGCGCAAGATGTCGATCGATTGCGCCGGCCGCGACCGCGTCGCCATCGCCCACAGCACCTGATGGATGTTGCTCGGATCGACGTCGTCGTCGACGACGATCACATACTTGCCGAAATAGGCGCCGCCGGTGCATTGCGCGGCGAGCGCCATCACTTGCGGCGCGTGGCCGGCATACATCTGCTTGATCGAAACCACCGTGATACCCCAGCCGGCGGCTTCCGGGATCGACCACACGCCTTGGATGCCCGGGATGCCGAGCTTTTGCAGATCCGACCAGATCGCCGCCGAGCGCAGCGCCGCCCAGAACAGGCCGCACTCGTTGGCCGGGCCGTCCGCCATCAAGGCGCAGGTCAAGGTCGGATTGTTGCGGAAGCGGACTTTCTCGACGCGCATATAAGGCGTGGCGCCGGTCGGCCGGCCGTAATAGCCGGTGAATTCGCCGAACGGGCCTTCGGCGAAAGTCTCGTCCGGATAAACGAATCCTTCGATGATGATCTCGGCGCGCGCCGGCAGCGGCAGGCCGGTCAGATCACTCTTGAACACTTCGATCGGCGCGCCGTTGATGCCGCCGTAATAATCGTATTCGCATTCGGTCTTGGGGAAGCTGGTCGCCGCCACCAGAAACAGCAGAGGATCGATGCCGTAGGCCGCCGCGATCGGCATCGGCTTGCCCATCTTCCACCATTTCTCGCGGTCGAGCGTGGCGTCCTTGCCGGGCGAAGTGTAGATGCCGATTTCGCGCGGCCCCTTGATCATCATGCGATAGGTGCCGACATTGACGCGCCCGGTCTCCGGGCATTGCGTCACCACCGCATCGCCGGTGCCGAGATAAAGTCCGCCGTCGAGCGGCCACATGCGCTGCGCCGGGAATTTGCGGATGTCGACCTTGTCGCCGACTTCGATGTTCTGATTGCAGATCGCGGTCTCGGCTGGCACCTCCTTGGCCTTCATCGTGCGGCCCATCTTGCGCTGCAGCGCCTGCACCGCTTTGAGCGGATGATCGACCGGCTCTTCGCCGATCATCAGGCAGAAGCGCGACAGATTGCAGCCGATCATATTGTAAAGCGCGCGGTGGCCGGGATGGCCCTTGATGTTCTCGAACAATAAAGCCGGGCCTTTTTCGTTGGCCGCGAGATAGGTGATGGTGGCGGCCTCGAGGTCGGGATCGACCTCCGCGCTGATGCGCTTGAGCTCGCCCATGGCTTCGATCTTGGCCAGCCATTCGTCGAGGCCGCTGGAATTGGGCCGCGTCTGACTGACGTTGCCCTCATTCGAGGGCGCCTGCTGCTGCGGCGCGACTGACACGCTCATGTCCATGGCGATCCACCCTTTGGCAACTGTCCACCCTGTTGCTGCGACCTTATTGGTTCTGGCGAGCGCGGGAAAGGCACCGAACGGGCGACTGCCCAACCGACGCTGCGCGGCAATGTCGCTTTTCTTTAGTGGCCGCCTGCCTTAGCTTCCGGCCGAGGCAACTAGGTGCCACAAAAAGACACTTCGGGGGAAACGATGGCCGGCGAGGCAAAGGTTCAGGTTTCGCAGTTTCTGGACGAATACGGGCTCGGCTCGTTCCAGATCAAGCTGATCATCTGGTCCGTGCTCCTGGCGATGATCGACGGCTACGACATCGGCGCTATCGCCTTCGCTGCGCCCCACTTGATCGCCGAATGGCACATCCCGCCGAAAGCACTCGGCCTTGTTCTGAGCGCTAGCAATATCGGCGTGCTGTTCGGCTCGCAGATCTTCGGTTGGGTCGGCGACCGTTACGGCCGCAAGACCGCGCTCATTCTGGCGAACATCCTGTTCGGCGTGCTCACTTACGCGGCCGCCTATTCCACCGATTTGACTCAGCTCTCCTGGCTGCGCTTCTTTGCCGGGCTGGGCATCGGCGGCGTCATTCCGAACCTCGTTGCCATCAATGCCGAATCGGCGCCGCGTAACCTGCGCGCGACGCTGGCGATCATCGCCGCCGGCCTCGTTCCGCTCGGTGGCGCGCTGGCCGGATTTGTCGGCGCGGCGCTGGTGCCGCACTACGGCTGGCAAATCCTGTTCGAAATCGGCGGCATCGTGCCCATCGTGCTCGCGCTCGCCGGCATCTTCAGCCTGCCGGAGTCGATCAAATTCATGACGCTGCATGAAAGTCATCGCGACAAAATCGTCGCATTGCTGGCGGCGATCCGTCCCGATTACCGAGTGCCACCCGACGCGCGGTTCGTGATCGAGGACGAGCAGCAGTCGCCGAGCTCGAACCCGATCTATTTGTTCGCCAATGGATTGGCGGCGATAACGCCGCTGACCTGGCTGATGTTCGCCTGCAATCTAATGGGTTATTTCTTTCTGCTCAGCTGGACGCCGACGCTGATGGGCGCTGCGCACGTGCCGCCGGCAACCGCGGCGCTGGCGGGCGCTGCGCTGCAAGTCGGCGGCACCGTCGGCGCTCTGGTTCTGTGCTGGTGGCTGCAACGCGCGCGCTTCCTCGCCATCGCCATCCTGTTCGTGATCGCGGTGCCGGTCGTCGGCTCGATCGGCTATGCCGGCTTGACCTCGACGACCGCGCTGATCATCGCGACCTTCTTCGCCGGTTTCATCGTGCTCGGCATTCAGTCCGGCATCAACGTCATCGGTGCTTTGATCTATCCGACCATGCTGCGTGCCAACGGCTCCGGCTGGCAGCTCGGCATCGGCCGGCTCGGCGCCATCGTCGGCCCGCTGATGGGCGCGCTGTTCGTCGGCCTGCCGGTCGAGCAACTCTACGTCTGGTCGGCGCTGCCGTTCGCTGCCGGCGCGGTGGTGACGTTCCTGATCTACGTGCTGAACAGAGCGCGGTTGGCGGCTCATCCGGAACTGGCCAAGGCGCAGTGACCTAACCTCTTCCCGCTGCGCGGGGAGAGGTAGTTTCTAAAACGGCTCAAAGCCTCGCAGCGCCGGGATCACTTGCTCGCCGAACAGCCAGATCGAGCGCATCAGGTCCGCTTCCGGCAAGTCGGCGAAATTGAACTCGCCCATGAAGACGTTGAACACGCCAGCTTCGGCGGCGGCGCGGATTTTGGCGGCGACAGTTTGCGGCGAGCCAATGAAGACGAGATCGTTCTTGAACAGATAATCGCCGTCGAACAGATGCTGCATGATCTCCGAGGCGCCGGGCTCGCCGCGGCCGACGAACATTTTGGCGTGTTCCTTGGCGCGCTCCTCGAAGGTCTCACCCGGCTTCGGCGGCGCAAGAAATCCCTCATAGGCGCGGCTCGCCCGAAACAGCGCGGTCTCGATCGCCTTGTCGTCGGTCTCGTCGACGTAAACGACGGTGCAATAGGCGATGTTCGGCTTTTGCACGCGGCCGGCCGCCTGCCGATCGGCCAGGAATTTGCGGTAGCGCGGCGCCGCGTCGGCGCGCGGATAGACCAAAAAATAGCCGGGATTGATTGTGTTCTTGGCGCAGAACTCCAGCGTC
Source organism: uncultured Alphaproteobacteria bacterium (assembly GCA_963731805.1). Classification (GTDB taxonomy): domain Bacteria; phylum Pseudomonadota; class Alphaproteobacteria; order Rhizobiales; family Xanthobacteraceae; genus BOG-931. The sequence continues at coordinate 1,174 of CAVSWY010000004.1, read as the reverse complement.
TGCGGATCGCGGCTCATCATCCATAACGGCGGATGCGGACGCTGCGCCGGCGCAACCGAAATCTGCGCATTGTCGGTATGAAAATCCTGGCCGTGAAACGAGAACGGCTGCGCCTCGCCGAACGCCGCGCGCAGATAATCGACGAACTCCAGCGTCGGCGATTTGCGCTGGTTGTAATCGAGCCCGAACGGCCGGAAGTAATCGGCGTTGATGCCTGGAACGAGCCCAAGCTCCATGCGGCCGCCGAGCATCTGATCGACGATGGCGATCTCTTCGGCGAGCCGCAGCGGATGATAGAGCGGCACGATGTAGCCCATCGGCCCGATGCGCAGCCGCTTGGTGCGCGCGCCGGCGCCGACCGCGTAAAGCGAAGGCGACGACATCCAGCTCTCGTCGGGCCGGAAATGATGCTCGACGCAGAACGAATAATCGAAGCCGAGCGCGTCGCAGGCTTCGAGCTCGCGCCACAGCTGCTCATAGCGCTGATGCGGCGTCATTCCGGGCTTGGCCCAGATGTGGGAGAAGTGGGCGAATTTCATGGGGTCACCGTCTCATCCACAATCGTCACCGTCCCCCCGCTTCGCGGCGTCGATCGCAGAGAGGAGACTTGGTACTAGCAGTCGCAGGTCACCTAGTCTGTTTGTACTCGCGCGAAGAACAATGACGGCGAGCGCTAGCGGCGCAAGATTTTGCTGAAAGGACAGATTTCGGTCGACCGTAACGAACACATCAAATTGCGTCGACGCAAGAGCCAGCAACTCGCCATTCTTGATGGCAGTCCAGCCCATTTGGCGCGTGGTCTTTATGTCGTGGCCCTTGATGTCCCGTGCTAAACGCCAGTCAACGCACTCATCGAGGAAAATTCTCACGGGACGGATTCGACAAGAAGATCCTTCGCTTCTTCGAGAAACGTGACGACTTGGTATCGCGTCACCGAAGGAAAGCCCCCAAGAAAGTCATCGATGGATTCTCCCGCTTCCAAATAGTCCAAGAGCGTTTGAATGGGCACGCGGGTACCGGAAAAAGCCGGCGCACCACCCATGACGTCGTCACTTCGAGAAATAATTGTCGATTTCATGGCTGCAATTTAGTCCCAAAATGCCAGACCTGCAAAGCTTTACGCGCTCCAAGGCTACGGCGGCCAAACCTTCGCTCTGCGTCGCGAGCGAAGGTT
>CAVSWY010000003.1:0-191331 GCA_963731805.1 uncultured Alphaproteobacteria bacterium | reverse complement strand
TCCCGGGCCCACCATCAAATAAAATCAATGACTTATCTGGTATATTAGCGGTATTAGCGGCAGTCATTAGTGACAGTCTGGGAACGCTTCAAATCCGAAATATCCCCTGATTGCCCACCAAATTTCGGGTTCTCAAGGGCACGGGAAACGTCCAAGGAGAAAGGCGCGCCCTGACGCCAATGTGGCCGACCCGGATAGCGACTTCGAAATTGAGGTAGCGGAGCGCCTTCGTGCGCGCGGTTACTCAATTGAACCGCAGGTCGGAGTATCCGGCTTCAAGATTGATTTGGGAGTGCGACATCCTGACGACGCTTCCCGCTTTATCGTTGGTATCGAGTGCGACGGCGCTAAATATCACTCAAGTAAAAGCGCGCGAGATTGGTTCGACAATCCTGATTTCCAAACCGACCGGCTAATCAAAGAAATCGCGAGATACAGGGACCGACCGACGCCGCCTTACCGAGACTACGTTATAGGACAGTCAAACTCTTCTTGAGGGCGGTAATTGAGATGCTTTCTGGTACTCGTGGGCTTTTAACGCTCTTAATCTGCCGCTTCCGCGCCGGCTGATGTCGAGGCTGGAAGCAATCCAGCCAAACCGGCAGTTGAGGGATTGCCATTTAGTAAATTCAAAATAGAATTCATTCCGAGCGGTAGGCTCAGCTCCATCATTAACCCTGTCGGCGCCGCTTTCGCCGACTGCAAATAACTCGTAATTATGGGCTCCAAAAAGTACGGCTGGGGCGCGAGGTTCACCGCGTCGGTGACATGTTCGTCTTATTCTCGCACGCGCCCGGATCCCGCGGAATTCCCGCGAGCTCGTCGCGATGCCATCAAATGATCGCGCCAAGCAGCAACTGGACCCGGCCGTCGCCCCATGTCGGAAGCATAATGCGCGAGTAGCCTGCTGTGCGAGGTCTATTCGTCCGTTGGCCGAGAAGGCTGCCGCGACGCTAGCCGATCTTGGTTACGACAACGTCCACGTTCTACACGGCGATGGAACGCGCGGTTGGCCGGCGCACGCGCCCTATGATGCGATCATTGTCGCGGCCAGTGGCCCGGCAATCCCTGAGTCTCTAAAAGACCAATTGAAAATCGGCGGCCGGCTGGTGATCCCGGTGGGTGCGGACCAGCACGTCCAAGAACTGGCCCGGGTGACACGGATTTCGCAGGGCGAATATCGGCGCGAAGACCTTGCCGATGTGCGATTTGTCCCGCTGCTCGGTGAGGAAGGGTGGGCGCCCGAGGAGGCGGGGCCGGTCCGCGTTCGCCATACGCCGCCAACCGGCGCATTCAGCCAAGAAACGCTGGTCAAGAAGATTGCCGACGCGGCCGAGCCGTTCGGCTCGATCGACACAGTCGATCTCGGCCCGCTGCTCGAACGGATCGGCGACGCGCGCATCGTGTTGCTCGGCGAGGCAACCCACGGCACTTCGGAATTCTATCGGATGCGCGAGCGCATCTCGCGTGAACTGATCGTCAAGAAGGGGTTCCGCTTCATCGCAATCGAGGGCGATTGGCCGGATGCCGCGCGCGTCGATCATTATGTGCGGCATCGCGAATATCCTCCCTCCGAATGGACGGCGTTTGCCCGCTTCCCGACCTGGATGTGGCGCAACAACGAGGTGCGTGATTTCGTCAACTGGCTGCGTCAGCACAATGCGGTGACCAAGCCCGAGGCGCGAGTGGCGTTTCACGGCCTCGATCTCTACAGCCTGTATGTGTCCATACGCGCGGTTCTGAACTATCTCGAGCAAGTCGATCCGGAGGCCGCCAAGGTTGCTCGTCAGCGCTATGGTTGCCTGACGCCGTGGCAGGGCGACCCGGCAACCTATGGCCACGCCGCGCTGACCGGCTCCTACCGGACATGCGAGCCGCACGTGGTGCGCGCACTCAAGGAGCTGTTGGAAAATCGAGTTGCTTACGCCGAGCATGACGGCGAACGCTTCTTCGACGCGGTGCAGAATGCCCGCCTCGTCACCAACGCGGAGCGCTATTATCGGATTATGTATTACGGGTCACGCGCGTCCTGGAATCTGCGCGACGAACATATGTTCACGCTGAAGAGCCTGCTGGCGTTTTACGGACCGGCCAGCAAGGCGATCGTGTGGGCGCATAATTCTCACGTCGGCGATTCGGCGGCGACAGAAATGACCTTGCGCGGCGACCACAATATCGGCCACCTGTGTCGCCAGGAATTCGGTGACAGCGCCTACCTGGTCGGCTTCGGAACCAATAGTGGAACCGTTGCGGCGGCATCCGACTGGGGCGGGCCGATGGAGATCAAGAAGGTTCAGCCAGCGCTGCCGAAGAGCTATGAGCAATTGGGTCACGCTACCGAGCATCCGCGCTTTATGTTGAGCTTGCGCGATCGCGCCGACCTGACTGGTGAGCAAGGCTTGGGCAAGCCGCAGCTTGAGCGAGCGATCGGGGTGGTCTATCGGCCAGAGACCGAGCGCGCCAGTCACTATTTCCAGGCGATCCTGCCGCGGCAATTCGATGAGTACATCTGGTTCGATGATACCCGAGCGGTCCCGGTGCCGGCACCCTCATTAGTCCGTCGTGCCTTGGATGGCCAAATAATATTTACGGCAAAAAGCCGTTCTCATTGGCGAGCTTGCGCGGCAAGTATTCGTCTATCACGTAGTTGAGGCCCCATTTGGCCAACGCCTGCTGTTCGGCGCGAACGCCCATCTTCAGCATTTGCCGGATGGCCGCGCCCCATTGCGGATGCGCCGCGATAAACGGATCGTTTTGCAAGGCGTCCTCAGCGCGCTTGATATCGCCCTTGCTCAGCGGGTGAGTCGCGTCCTCAAGTCCAAAATCGATGATGTCCTGCGGCGTGACGCCGAGAAAGCGGGCGCGCGGCACACAGAAGAAACGATTGAGGTGCGCCGCATTGCCCGAGCCCACTTTGAGCGTGCGATGAATGTTGGCGAAGCCGTAAGGGTCGCAGTCGACAAAGGTGTAGACCGGCAAATCCTGTTTGTCCGACAGCAGCCGCACGAAGCGTCTGGTCGCGCGGGTCGGCACGCCGCCCATCTCGACGATGATGCAGTTCGCCGTATCCCAGAATTTGTGATTGTTCAGGCGCTGGAACATGCCGCCGGTTTCGATGGCCAACACGAAACGGGCGTCGGTGCGGAAACTTAAGTGTTCGACCGAGCGTGGAATGCTGTAGGCACCGCTGCCGAGATTGGCGCAGTTGACTTCGATGGCCTCCCCGGTTGCCGGGTTCTTGTCGATCACGGCGAGCCGGCCGGCAATTGAGCCGCCGTGTGTCTCGGGATAAAAGCGGAGTTGCTCGCGCGACAGACCGTGCATCGAGGCCATCGCCTCGATGTCGTCCATGATGGCGTCTGACTCGGCCTGCTCGTCGAATTGGCAGTCGCCCCAATTCTTGCTGATGTAATAGGCCTCGCGCTTCGTGGCGAAATCGTCGTGCTCGACCATGGTGCGCGAGGTCGCCATTAGGCGCAGGGTCTGTGCGAACGAGCGGGCAGTGTTGACCGTTAAGGTGCGCACCTTGCGCTCGTTGCCAAGCTCGAAATAGCCCTTGGCCTGGTCGTAACTAACATTAGCGAGGCTGCGCACTGGCACCTCGATGGCCGGCAGCTCGCCGTGCTCGATGCTGGCGCGGACTTGCCCCGCGATCGAATCAATCAACGCGATCGTCTTGCGGTCGAGTTCGTCGGTCATGGCCTCGCCGTCGCGCTTGCTCATGGTCTGCGTCCTCAGGTCATTCGACTGCTGTGTAGCGTGTCATCGAGCTTCTTCATCGCGGCGTCGCGCTCCTTGTCACTCAGCGCTAGCATCTCTTGCAGAGCAAAGCCGATGTGGGGCAGGAAGGTTTCGATATAGCTGCGCCGGTCGTATTCCTCGTGCAGCCGCGCCGAGCGGCGCAGATAATGTGCGAGCTCGCGTCCGCTTTGCTGCAGCCCCAGTTTGATCTCCTTGAGGATCTCGGGATATGGCTCGATCGCCTCCTTGGATTCCGAGGTGTAGGGAACCCAGACCGAGGCGACATGGACCATGATCGTCATCGGCGCGATTGGCAGTGCGCCCTTCGGCTGTTGCAGGCCGTAGCCACGCCAATTGGTCTGCATTACGGCCTTGCTTATGGCACAACTCGCCTGCTGGTAAAGCAGCGGCACCCGGTTGGCGAAACGCAGTAGACGCACCGGCTCGTTCTCCTGCGCCAGGAGCTGCTCGCCGTCGCGTTCCGATGCCTTCTTGCGCATGTGGCCGCTGGAATCGACTTCGATGGCGGCGTCCGCCTTGCCGCCATAGGCGATGCCCACCTCCACCTGGAACGGGTTGCCGCGGTAGGCGGCGGCTGGCCGGGTCGTGACGGCAATGAAATCGGCTTCCAGCTCCTTGCGCAGCCCTTTTAGTAGGTTCGGCTCGCCTATTGGCACGATGCAGTCGGTACGTGGCGCCAACACGCGGGTCTTCTGGATTGCACGGTGCAGAGCAGTCGCTTGTGCGCGCGCGATGTGCTTGGGGTAGGAGCGCTCGCTCAAGTGGTCACCCGCCTGCGCGATCATCTTGAGCGCGGTCTTCCTGCCTACGCGGGAAAACTCGCCGACCAGGAACTGCAGCAAGGTGTGCTTGCTCGTACTGCTCAGCATCTGTATGAGCCGGCCAAGCTCGATGCCGTAGGGGTGTGGCTTGATCTCTCTCGGCCGGCGCGGAAGTTTTCGCACCGTGCACTCGAAGCGGAGTTTGGCGGCCTGCGGGCCCTTGTAGATAAGCGTCACGTGCGGATTGGCGATGGCCGTCTGCTTCAGATAGGCTTCGATCGAATGCGGCCCCTTCTGATAGTGGCCCTCCAGCTCCATCTCGACACGTGTGCCGTGCGGGCGGTCCCATTCCAGCTGCTTCTTGCGGTGGATGTCCGGCCGGTTACTGGCGACGTCGATCGACACGTACATCTCCGACGCCAGTGGCTGGCCCTTGACGCGGCTAATGATGTGTAACGGCTTGCCGGCCGTGAGCTGCGCATACATGCCGGTGGCCGAAATCCCCATGCCCTGCTGGCCGCGCGACTGGCTGAGTTTGTGGAACTTGGAGCCGTAGAGCAGCTTGCCGAAAATGCGGGCGATCTGGTTTTCCACGATGCCCGGCCCGTTATCCTCGACGACAACGCGGTACTTGCCGTAGCAGTCGATTACCTGCACGCTGATTTCGGGCAGGATGCCGGCTTCCTCACAGGCGTCGAGCGCGTTGTCGACCGCCTCCCGGACGGCGGTGACCAGCGCCTTCGTCGGTGTATCGAAGCCGAGCAAATGGCGGTTCTTGAGGAAAAATTCTGAGACGGAAATGTCACGTTGGCGCGCTGCCATGGCGAGCGCGGTGGCTGGCGCGGGTTGTTTGTCAGACATGATCGTTATGCAGCGTTCTGGCCATCACCGGAGATCACTCAACTTGAACTATTCTTTACTGAAGTCGGCCTTAACCTCATTGATTTGGATCATTCGGGCCTGGTCTGCCTAACCCGTTCGATTTATTGGCGTTCCAGGCAGTATAATTTGCCAAGCCAAGCAGCTACGACAGCAAAACGCCGGGTTTTCGCCTCCCTGCTATTGGGTGAAATTGTGGGCTCCGCACGGACACTGCAGCGCTTTAAAGTACTGCCATTACACATTCGCATCATTTTGATCTGGATCAGTCCGTCGCCGGGACTACCGTGATCTGCTTGAGTTTTATGGAAATCCGGCAGGGTTGGTGATGCGAAATATCATGGTGGCGACGGACGGCTCGGAGGGCGCAGATCGCGCGGTCGACATCGCGACCGAGTTCGCCATGGCATTACGAGGCAAATTGTTCATTGTCACTGTGGCCGGAAACCTTTCGGGCGAAGAAACGCGTATCGCAGCAAGGCCGACTTCATGGCGCGCGTCGCCGATGCCTTCGAAAAAGATCCCATACAGGCGCCAGCACCCGCGCGATCTTGCAACACTCGATCGCTTTGGTTGTTTCTCCCCGATAGGCATGAACCCATGCGAGGCGGCCCCAGCCCCAAGGCGATCCGCCGTCGATGGCGAGCGCCTGCCGTGCATGGGCCTCGGCGGCGGTGAGATCGTGCGCCAGCATCGAGGCGGCCGACAACATCGCATGGGTCCCCAGGCGACCCCTCCGAGGAGCATTCCGATGCGACCGTCTCCCCACATTGGAAGAAGAAGCCGAGAATAGGTATCCGTCGAGCTAGAAGCGCTGCGCTTTGCCGAACCATGTCGGTAAACTGTGCCGGATCGGCCCGGATCAGCCGAGGCGAACCTGAAGGCGATGGACGGCGCCGTCGTCTTCGAGCGGGATTGACAACGGCCTTGCGGTGACCGTCGCGCCATCAAGCTCGGCGGCGGCCACCCCGCGCTCCACGCTCTGCGGGTTCTGGACGACGATCTCGTAGCGTGATGCGCCGTGCCGGAGCGTGATCTCGAATTGGGGCCAGGACGCTGGTATGCAGGGGTCAAGGCGCAGCTTGTCGCCCTCGATGCGAAGCCCCAGAATGCTCTCCACGCCGGCGCGCTGCATCCATCCCGCCGAGCCAGTGTACCAAGTCCAGCCGCCGCGCCCGACGTGGCCTGAAGCGGCATGGACATCGGCCGCAACCACATAGGGCTCGACCTTGTAGCGGTGCATGTCGGTGCGCGTGCGGGCGTGGTTGATCGGGTTGAGCATCCAGAACAACGCGGCCGCCTTGCCGCCCTCGCCGAGGCCGGCGAAAGCCATCACCGACCACAGAGCGGCATGAGTGTACTGCCCGCCATTCTCGCGCACTCCCGGCGGGTAGCCCTTGATGTAGCCGGGGTCGAGCGGCGTGCGGTCGAACGGTGGCGTGAACAGCAAAGCCAACCCGTCGTGGGGCAGGATCAGTTCGCGGTCAACGGCGGCCATGGCCTGGGCCGCGCGATCGGGCCGGGCCACGCCGGAGATTACGGCCCAGGATTGCGCGATGGAGTCGATGCGGCACTCTTCGTTCGTCGCAGAGCCGAGCGGAGTGCCGTCGTCGAACCAGCCGCGCCGATACCAATCGCCGTCCCAGGCCTGGCTTTCGAAGGCAGTCGCCAGCGCCCGCATGTGCGCCCGCCATTTCGCCGCCCGCGTCCGGTCGCCGCGCGCATCGGCCAAATTTGCGAAGGCGTCGAGCGCGGCGTGTAACATCCAACCAAGCCAGACGCTCTCGCCCTTGCCGCCTTCGCCGACACGGTTCATGCCGTCGTTCCAATCGCCGCCGCCGATCAGCGGCAGACCATGGCTGCCGATCCTCAGGCTGGCGTCCAGAGCGCGGACGCAATGCTCGTAAAGGCTGGCGGTCTCGTCCGAGATGGTCGGCAGGAAGAAGCTGTCGCTCTCGTCCGGCTCGAGCGCCGGGCCGGTTAGGAAGGGCACTGCCTCCTCGAGCACAGCGGCGTCGCCGGTGACCTTGACGTAGTGCGCGGCCGCAAAGGCGAGCCAGACGCGGTCGTCCGATATGCGCGTACGAACCCCCTGGCCGGAGCGCGGCAGCCACCAGTGCTGGACGTCACCCTCCACGAACTGGCGGCCCGCGGCTTTCAGCAGGTGGTCTCGCGTCATTGACGGGCGGACCGCGGCGAGCGCCATGCAATCCTGCAGCTGGTCCCGGAAGCCGTAGGCGCCGCTGGCCTGGTAGAAACCCGATCGCGCCCAGACGCGGCATGCGAGGGTCTGATAGGTCAGCCAGCCGTTGAGCATGATGTCCATCGACCGGTCGGGGGTCTTGACCTGAACCGTCCCGACAATGTCGTCCCAGAAACGCCGGACATCCGACAGCACCGCGTCGAGATCGGTCTTGCGGTAGCGGGCGATCAGCGACCGTGCCTCGATTTCATCCGGAGCATCGCCGAGGAAGAAGACGATCTCGGCAACACCGTTCGGCGCGATTCCGACGGCGGTCTGGAGAGCGGCGCAGGGATCGAGTCCGGAACCAACCCGCCCCTTGAGCGAAGTCCCGTTAACCAGGGCCACCGGCCAGGCGAGCGCGCCGTTGCGGCCGATAAACTCCCGGCGATCACCCGTCCAGCTCGTCTGGCGCCCGGCCAGGTCCGCGAAAGCGGCGCGTCTCCCGAAGGCCGGGTTCCACGGATTGTTCGCGAGCATCGCCCCGCTTTCCGGATCGATGCGCGTGGTTATCGACGGCGCGGCCGCGCCGCGGGAAGCGCCGAGAACCCATTCCACGTACGCCGTCACCGACAGCCGTCTGGTGCGGCTCGAAAGGTTGCGCAATCTCAGGCGCGAGATCTTCAGCGGATCGGCGAGCGGCACATACTCGATCAGCTCCGCGGCGATGCCGTGCGAGGTGTGCTCGAAACGGCTGTAACCCCATCCATGCCGCGCCACATAGGTGGCCGTTTCGTCCCGGATCGGCAGCGCCGTGGGGCTCCAGAGACGTCCCGTCTCCTCATCCCGAAGATAGAAAGCTTGGCCCGGCGGATCTGTGACTGGGTCGTTGGACCAAGGTGTCAGCTGATGCTCGCGGCTGTCCACTGACCAGGCGTAGCCGCCACCTTCCGTTGACACCTGGAAACCGAAGACGGGATTGGCGACCACATTGACCCACGGCGCCGGCGTCGATTGGCCCGGGCCCAGGGTCGTCACATATTCGCGGCCGCCCTCGGTGAAGCCGCCGAGCCCGTTAAAAAACTCCACGCCGGGTGGCCGACGCGAGACCTGAAGCTCGGAAGCGGGCGGCGCGCGCTTTGCCGTAACCCGGGGCGAAGGCCTGGCCTCGGGCGCGCGATCAAGCTGATCGGCGAGTCGTCCGCGCGCTCCCACCAGGACAATACGCGCGACGGACACGAGAAGGGCTCGCGCCTCGGGCGAGGTCAGATCGGCGCGCAGCATGAAGGTGTGCCCGGGTAGCCGCTCTACGCCAATCTGGGGCCGCGACTGGCTAGCCCTCACCAGGGTCTCCAGCGCGGTCTGGAGATCCCGCATGTAGGACGAGGCCAACTCGTTGAGGATGACCAGATCCACCGCAAGCCGTTTCACCCGCCAATATTCCACCGCCTGGAGCACCTCGCGCGCCACGTCGAGTTGGTCGATGTCGGAGATGCGGACCAGGATGATTGGCAGATCGCCGGATATGCCTAGCGTCCACAGACTCGGCTGCCCGCCGCTCCCGCTTTCGATGGTTTCCGACGGTGGGCGCAGCATGGGCGCGGCGTAGACGAGGTGCCCAGCCAAACGCTGGTATTGCGCGGCCTCGCTGCGATCGATGCCGAGGTGGTGCAATTGAACCTGGGCTTGCGTCCAGGCGAGCGCGGCGGCGCGCTCGAAGGCGCCGACGTCGTGGTGCTTGTCGATCAGATCGAGGATCTCTTTGCGTGAGGAGGCGACCATCGTCCAGAAGTCGATCCGCGCCGTCGCGCCCGGCGCGATCCGCACCCGGCGGCGCAGGGCGAATATTGGATCGAGCACCGCCCCGGTCGCACCAGAGAGTGGCCGGCCGCCCATTACTGCGCCGGGCGCGCGAACGCTGCCGTCGCGACCAAGGAAGCGCGCGCGATCAGTCTCGAACTCGCGCTTGCCCGCCACTTCACCGTCGACAACAGCCAGGTGCGCGGCCCAGACCTGCGGCTCCGTGGGTGCTCGCCGCCGCCTCGTCGCCAGTATGGCGCCGAGGCCGGCGAGGTGCTCGGTCTCGATGAACAGCTTCGAGAACGCCGGGTGCATTACGTCTGCGGCCTGGGACGCCAGAACCAGTTCGGCGTAGGAAATCACCTCGACCTCGCGCGGTTGGTCGCCGAAGTTCGAGATCGTCACGCGGCGCACTTCGGCATCGTCTTCGGCGGAAACCAGCACCTCCAGGGTGGTCGCCAGCGTTTTGTCCCGACGCGTGAACTCGGCGCGATCCTCGTTGAAGCTGACCTCGTAAGCGTCAGGCTCGGTCCCAATCGGCTGGTAGGTCGCCGACCAGACCTCGCCGCTTGCGACCTCCCTCAAGAAGACGTACGAGCCCCAATCGTCGCAAGTGACGTCCTCTCGCCAGCGGGTCACTACCAGGTCACGCCAGGCGCTGTAGCCGGACCCAGCCGCGGTAAGCATCACGGAGTAGCGGCCGTTTGACAATAGCTGCGTGGCTGGCGTGGCGCTGTACGGGCTGATCTTTCGCAAATTGGTGGGTCCTTCGATCTCGCGGACCCTGGCCGCCGACATCATCATCTCCGAGACCAACGGCGGGGTCGCCGTGACCTCGCGTGGCACGCGCTCCTGCAGAAGCAACTCCGTCGCTTGAACGATCGGCTCGGCGTGGAAGCGTTTTCGCATCACGCCGTCCAGCAGGGCGTCGGCGATCGCCGTGATCGTCATGCCCTGGTGGTGGGCCATGAATGCGCGCACGATGGCGACGCGCTCGCCGTCCGGGACCCGGGCCCGCGTGAAGTCCAGCGCCTCGTAGAAACCGTAACGGCCGCGAGCGCCGAGGGCGTCGAGGCGCTTGAAGTTCTGCGCGGCGGCCTGAGGGTCGATCATGCTCGCCAGGGCGGTGGCGTAGGGAGCGACCACGGCATTGTCCGCCAGCCCTCTCTTCAGGCCGAGCCCTGGAATGCCGAAGTTGGAGTACTGGTAGGTGAACTCCAAGTCTTGCGCGTTGTAAGCGGACTCCGATACGCCCCATGGCGCCCGCATCGTCGCTGCATACTCGATCTGGCGGCGGACGATCAACCGATTGGTCTGCTCGAGCAGGCTCTCGGCCGGCGCCCTCATGACGATGGAAGGCATCAAGTACTCGAACATCGAGCCCGACCACGAGATTAATGCTGCGCCATTCGCCACCCCAGTCACCGCACGGCCCAGGTGGAACCAATGCCGCGCCGGTGCGTCCCTCTTAGCGATAGCAATGAAGCTTGCAAGCCTCGCCTCTGAGGCGAGAAGGTCATAACAGCGCGGATCCAGCGTGCCTTCAGTCGCCTGATAGCCGATTGAGAGCAACAGTCGGTCGGGGTTGAGCAAAAAGTCGAACTCCATCGATAGCGCTGTCGACCGCGCGGCTTCCTCCAGCGACTTCAGCCGCGCCTCAAGCGACGACGGCGCCCGCGGCGTGCCGAGATCGCGCCGGTGGCTCTCTATGCAGGCGCAGACTGCATCCGCCCAGAACTGCAGGTCCGCCCCCGCCTGATCGCTTTCTTCGAGAACAATCTGGTGGACCGCATCGGCCAGGATCGCGGCCTGTTCGGAGAGTTCCGCCAGCCTCTGTTCGATACCGGCGCCGCTGGCGCTCGCCTGAAGCAGGCCAGACGCTAGCCGTCCGATCTCGTCATCGAGCCGCCGCCACGACACCGCCTGCGACTTGCGCAGGTCGTGCAACCGGCGAGCCTCGTCCCGAACCAGGTCGAGAGCGTCCGCCACGCCTTGGAAACGCAGCTGCGCCGCCGGGTACGAGGTGCGCCACTCATGGCACGCGTTGGCGAGTGCGACCAGGTGTCCAGCCAGGTTCCCGCTATCGACCGAGGACACATACTGCGGATCGAGCGGACGCAGGTCGTGTGTGTTGTACCAATTGAAGAAGTGGCCGCGGTGCTTCGCCATGCGAGCCATGGTCGCGAGTGTCGCCTCCAGCCGCTCCACCCCCTCGAGTGTCCCGATCCATCCGAAGTCCCGCGCGCACGCTACCGATAACAAATAGAGGCCGATGTTGGTCGGCGATGTGCGATGGGCTACCACTGGCTCTGGAACTTCCTGGAAGTTATCCGGCGGCAGCATGTTGTCGGCCGGTGTGACGAATGCCTCGAAGAAGCGCCACGTCCTACGAGCGACCTGGCGCAAACCATGCGCGTCTGCCTCAGCCAGCGGACGGCGGCCCAAGACTCGAGGCGACAGGCTCGCCCAAAGGGCGACGGCCGGAGAGGCGAACCAGCCGCCTGCAAACACGGCGGCCAAGGGCCACGTTTGCCGTCCCCAGAACCAAGCCACGGTTATCGCTGCAGCGCCGATGACCAGCGTCCCCGACATCCGGCGGTAGAAACGCATCAACCGTGGACGCGGCCCGAACGCGGCGTGGGCCGCCGGGACCCATTGGAGAAGGTTGCGGCGCGTCACCGTGAGCCGGACCAGGGTGCGAACGATGGCGTCACCCATCAGCCAAGCCTGGTGCGCCAGGAAAACGATCATCAGGCCGGACTGGATAAGCGCAAGGCGCAGCTCCGCGCCCAGGGCGCGGACGTGACTGCGCAGCGTCACGCCGGGGCGGCGCGGCGCGATCTCCGCCACCACGGGAATGAGCGGCGGCAGAACGATCGTCGACAGGATGAAACCGGTCCAAACCGCCGCTTCTTCAAGCGGCATAGCCCATCCTGCGATCAGGGCCAGGACAATTGCCGGCGCCGACAGCGACCGCCGCAGGTTGTCGAGCATCTTCCAGCGGCCGATCGCGGGAACGCCCCCTCGCGGCCGACGATCGGCCCTTCTAGGCCCCCGTCCGAAGATCCACGGAAGCAATTGCCAGTCGCCTCGGGCCCAGCGGTGGTGGCGAAGAGCGGCGACGTCATAGCGAGGCGGAAAATCCTCCACGACCTCCACGTCCGATGCCAGGCCGGCGCGGGCGAAGATGCCTTCGAACAGGTCATGGCTGAGGAGCATTGACTCGGGCACGCGTCCGTCCAGCGCCGCCTCGAACGCATCCACGTCATAGATGCCCTTGCCCGCATAGGAGCCTTCACCGAAGAGGTCCTGGTACACGTCCGAGACCGCCGCGGAGTAGGGATCTATGCCAGTCGCGCTGGAAAACACGCGCAGAAAGAGCGACCCTTCGCGCCCCACCGGCAGTGCGGGCGTGACCCGCGGCTGCAGGATACCGTAGCCTTCGACGACTCGCCCCAGAACGGCATCCAAGCGCGGCCGGTTGAGAGGATGCGCCATCTTGCCGATGAGCCGCCCGACCGTCTCGCGCGGGAGCCGCGTGTCCGCATCGAGCGTAATTACGTACCGCACATTCTTGGGCACGGTGGGGGACGCCAGGAATGTGGTGTCCTTGGCGCCCCGCAGGACCCGATTGAGCTCGCAGAGCTTCCCGCGCTTGCGTTCCCACCCCATACAGCAGCCTTCGCTGTCGTTCGACACGCGCCGCCGATGCAACAGCAGGAAGCGGTCGCCGCCCGGTGCAGGTCCGTAACGTTGGTTCAGCTTCGCGATGCCTTCTTTCGCGGCGGCCAGCAGCTCTTCGTCGCCGTCTACGTGCTCGCTTGGCGCGTCGCGCCAATCGGACAGCAGGGCGAAATGAAGTTCGCCTTGGGCACTCGCCAGATAGTGTATCTCGAGCCGGCCGATCTGCTCCTCGATGTCCTTGAGCGAGGTCAGCAGCGTCGGCACGGCGACGAGGGTGCGCAGGTCAGCGGGGACTCCGCCACGCAGCTCGAGCGCCGGCAGCAAGGTGGCGCGGAAACCTCGGGTGACGATGTAGTTGACAACCGCAACGGCCAAGTCGATCGCTGGGACGAATCCGAGAATCCCGAGCAGCAGCAACCATCTCCACTCCACACCGTTAAACGCGGCGACAGATAGCGGGACGGCCAGCAGGCCGGTTGCGACGAACGTCCCGGCGCTGACATAGCCGCCGATTCCGAGCGCACGATATAAGCGCCCGGGCCATGCTCGCGCCGATGGCTTGAATCCAATCTCTGCTTCGAAACCGGGCCGGCCATCTGCGATCAAGTAATAGCCTGGATCCGCCAGGCGAGCGTCGCTCGCCTCAGCGTCCGCTCGGTACGCGCGCCGCGCCGTCTCCACGGCCGTGTGGGCCACCTCCAGTTCGGTAAGTTCACAGCCGCGGGCGAGGTATTCGACGGCGTTGCGATAGAGATTGCGCGTCCGGAAATCCATGTCCTCGAAGGCGCTTCCGGCCTTGAAGACGTCATCGACCAGGCTGACGCGCTCGAACAGCTCCGTCCAATCGACGTCGGAGATGAGGCGCATGCTGGTGATGATGTTGCGCACCGTGACGCTGGCGGCGACCTGCCTCTGGTGCTCGTCGCGGACGATGGCGTCGGCAGTCGTCCCCTGCCGGGCCAGTTGCTCGTCGAGCCACTCCAACGCCGGCGCAATGCTGGGATCCTGATCGCGCAACCGATGGATCAGCTGCACGAGAAAACTATCTGGGAACGTCGTCTGTGCATGCGGCGGAAGCACCGCCTCGGCTGGTTCGGCGATGCGGTCGCCAGTCCCCAGCGACCGGTCCGCCATGACGTCCGCGGTGCGGCGCTCGGCCCGGCTGTCGGCGATGCGCTTGGCGATTCGCCTGAGGTTCTCGACGAGCACGATGCGCAGGGTGGTCGCCACTGCCCACAGTTCGCCGATAGTCAGCGGCTGCACTACCTGATAGGCGCGCAGGTAGCGCCGCAGGACCTCCGGGTCGAAGAGGCTGTCAGTATGGGCCACGAACGCCCAGGCCACGCCGAACACGCGTGGATATCCGGTGAAGGGTCCGCCGGCGAGCTTGGGCAGCTGCCGATAGTAGCCGGGCGGTAGATCGACGCGGACCTCGCGGATCTGCTTCTCGACCAAATGGAAATTGTCGATCAGCCACTCGGCCGCAGGGGTAATGGCCTCGTCCGCGCCGATGGCTTCGGCGACATCGCGGTAGGCCGCCAGGAGCACAGCCTCGTTGTCGCCAAGCCTCTTCGCTAGTGAGGCGCCCTTCACCCGGCCGGGCGTCACGACTTGCGCTGCGGCGAGGCTCCGCGCGTGTTCCTCAAGCCGCTCGACGCTGAAAAGCTCGGCCCGAATGGGAGCTCCGTCGTCCCATGGCGGGGTCGGTCCATAAGCCCCCCGCAAGCGCCGCAATGGAAAGCTCAGCGCACTCTCGAGGCGGGGTCTGTGCCGGCTCGCGAAGTCATCGGTCTCGACAAGCATGGTCTTGCGGCCCCTTTAACGCGGGCCTGGACGCGGACCACGTCACTGCGGACCTGTCCAGCGTCCCCCTGCAGGAGCGCCGTCGAGCCGAGACGAGTTCGAGCCCTGGACCTTCCTAAGCGGTTCGTTCGGATCGGCGCCCTCAACAATCACTTCTGCGCACTCGCCATGGCAGCGGATGGCGTCGGCCAGACAGTTCGCCTCGCGGATCGCCAAGTCCCTCGACCAGAAGGGCGTCATCATGCGCCCATCCATCCGGATGGCCCAGCCGTGCTGCTCTTTAACAACGTTGAAAGTGATCATGGCATGTCACCACGAATATGTACGCAAGGGCCGATATCGCTCTGCGCACGACAACAAGAAATGTAAACTATATAGCATTACGGAGATTTGCGGAGTTGATTTACGTCAAGGCAGAACGAGGACGTCGACCCCCCGGAGTCCTCGGCGCGGCGGTAAGCATCGCGCAAGCGACCGGGGGCGTCGCCGAGATCGGACACGAATTGAAACCGGAGTTCGAGTCGGCGCCGGGACTGTTCGCATTCCGTGGCATCGACAATTTTATCGGCTTCGCCAAAGACCTGCAGACCGTTAATCCGCGAATAATCCGAACAGTCGTTGGCAATTGTGGCGGTGACGCGGGGCACAAGTTTCTGCCATTCCTCAAACATACGGCAGTCAGGCCCTGATGTCTGCCTCGGGTCAATTTCTACCGAAATGCGATGTCTACGCCGTGCTTTCGCTCTGACATTTCAGGCTGGCGGGATGCTGCTCTTTATCCCTTGTCGGCGCGGCGCCGACAAACCGACCCGCAGCAGCCGCCGATTCCATTTTAGCGAATTGCGGATCGGGGCGACGATGGCGCCGGCGCCGGTTGAGCTGAAGGAGCTACGGGGTCGACGTCACAACACCCCGATCGCGACAGCACGCTGATGGGTCTACGCCGTGCTTTCGCTCTGACATTTCAGGCTGGCGGGATGCTGCTCTTTATCCCTTGTCGGCCGGCGCCGACAATAACAGGCGCCGACAATAACAGGAAACAAGGCGACTGCTGACCAATCGCCCTTGCGTAGGCTTTGTCGATGAAGAGTCGCATTCCAAAAGAACGTCTACGCGTCAGCGTGTGGCGAGTACCGTCCAGTCACGCGCGAGAAAATCTGTTTGTCATTTTCCGCGACCTCACCGACGATCAATTAGCTTTTTTGAGTTTTCGGCGCGCGAAAAAAAGGCTGCGTAAGAGCTCATCCGGAAAGTTTGGATTCTTAACGAGGCGTTTGCAGCAAGCCGCCTGAGCATGATGCGGATCATGGCGAGGCGGACGAAGGCAGCGACGGTAATGGCGTAACGCTCGAAGTCGCGAGCCAAGCGGCGATTGCGACTGATCCAGGCGAATGTCCTTTCGACAATCCACCTTTTTGGCAAGACCTCGAAGCCAGAAACTTCGGATCGCTTCACGATCTCCAGCTTCCATGCTCCTGTTCGCCAGGCAACAAGCGCCATCTTCTCTCCGGCATATCCACCATCAGCAAAGATGCGTTTGATAAACGGGAACAGTCGTCTTGCCCGGCGCAACAACAGGAAGGCGCCGTCACGGTCCTGAACATCGGCGGGATGAACGACAACGTTCAACAAGAGGCCCAGCGTGTCGACCAGGATATGCCGCTTGCGACCCTTGACCTTCTTGCCCGCGTCGTAACCCGAAGGATCGAGCCAAGGCCCCCTTTTTGAGCACCCTTCGCGGTTTGCGAGTTGATAATCGCTACCGTCGGACTTGCGTCACGTCCGGCCTGTTCGCGCACCGCAACGTAGAGTGCATGGTGGATGCGCTCCAACGTGCCGTCCCAGTTCCATAGCTCCAGATAGTCGTGCACCGTGCTCTTCGGCGGCAGGTCTTTTGGCAGAGCCTTCCATTGGCAGCCGGTCCATAGGATGTAGAAGATCCCGTTCAGCACCTCACGCACGTTCACCGAGCGTTTGCGCCCGCCATGGCGTGCAGGCGGGATCATGGGCTCCACAATCACCCATTCGGCATCAGTCAAATCGCTCGGGTAACGCAGGCCACTGCGGCTCGCAGCTTGGCGGTGTTCGGGCTTCCACATCGGGGGGGCGCTCCATCCAGAATCAAGCGCCCATCAATGAATCACATCCGATTCATCAGATTCAAGAAGTTTTCGGATCGGCTCTAACAGCCAAAGTAGTAGCCTGGATCAACCGAGTTCATTGGCACTTGCGGGTACCTCGTTCGGGACGAGGGGGTCGCAGGTTCAAATCCTGCCACTCCGAGCAGCCTACGCTCTGCGAGCTTCAGCCCGGCGAGAGCCATTTGGCTCGACGAAAATCTTGAGCCGAGCCGGCGCATACGGCGTGCGTTGGTCAATCCCCTTTATCTCCGACAACCGGGACCGGACCCGCCGTCGTCAGTTTGTCGGCTTGTTCCTCGTCTTGAACGGACCAGACCGACGCGGCGACTTCTGACGCGATTTGCTGCGCCATCTCTTGAACCTCATCAGAGGGGTAGTCTTCAGTATCGCCGCTCGGTCCCGCGTGTCGAACGCCTGCAGGAGAGACAGGGCCAATGCGCGCAATGTCGTCGGTGTCGGCAAGCCTGTAAAAGCAATAGATGCTGTTTGTTGGTTTGAACGTGACGGTCACGCCTGCCTCGGTCACTGCGCTGTCGAAGTCGCTTTCCACTGGGTGCTTCATGGCGGCATTTCTCGACACGAGTTTGTGCTTCTGGATCGTGACGGTTCACCGCGATGCACGAAAGCGGCCAAGACCAGAGCTGGGGAGGAAAGGGCATCCGGGGCTCGGTCAAGGCCGCTCCGCTCTGCGGTTGGTTAGCGCCTCAGAGCACGCTGACCTTAGGACCTTGGGATTAGAGCCCTTTTGACATGGATCAAGGCTCTATCGGCCACGATTTCTTCCGCGGACCTCTCATTCGCAAAAACCAGCATTAACCACGCGGTCTGGTGCGTCTGGCACGGGGCGTTAAGCCTTTGTTAAGGTTCTTGCGCGGCCCGAGGGGAGCGCGCGGGAATGATAAAAGTCCGCACAATCAAATCGCCGGTTACGCTCGCTGCATGCGGTGCGTTCCTCGTGCCCGAACCGCTAGGCGTCTGCTTAGTGTTGGCGGCGGGGGTTTGGTGGCTGTGTCGCAGATTAGGCGGCCCTTGCCGAACGCTGTTATCGTTCTGCGAACGAGCCGTCCGGAGACTTTTTGCCCGTTTGCGCCGAGCGGGTTCGGGGATGAACAGGGTGTGTCGCGGCGACGATCTCGATGCAGCGTCAATCCTTTACTTCAGACTGCGGAAATATCTGAACGCGGAACGCGCAATGTCCGATCCGTCAAGCATTCAACCGTCTGAGGGCGGAACGATTGCGCAGCACGATCTGACGAGACTGAACCTCGATTGCCGCGGTTGCTTCCAAATGGGCGAGCGTGCGGGAAACTGTCTCAAGGGTCAGGCCGAGATATTCTCCAATGTCTCGGCGCGTCATCGGCAGCTCGACTGTGTTGCCTGCGGAAGCTGGTCCGGCGATCTCCAGCAGGAATGATGCGACCCGTTCCTCTGCACTCTTGATCAGCAACAGAATGTGATCCTGCACGCGCTCAAGCTCGTGTCCGATCAGCCTCCATAATTCTCGCGCCACCGCGGCTTCGCGCGCCGCTCGGGCCATTACCAGGCGGCGGTTGATCAACAGCATCTGGCAATCCGTGAGTGCTTCGGCGGAAAGGGCATGTTCTTCGCCGATCTCGACCCCGAATATTTCGCCCGGCAGATAGAACCCGCCGATCTGGCGGCGCCCGTCGATGCGCACCTTAGAGGTCCGCACTGTTCCGCTCACAACCTTGTAGAAGTAATCAGCTGGCTCGCTCTCGCCATATATCTCAGCGTTCCGAGAAAAGTTCACAGGGATACCCGGAAACACGATGCGCCCACCCGGTCGATTAGGGCTCACGCGAGACAGGTTCTGCATCTTTGAACGCTTGGAAATATCACTATCGGCTGCGCTCTGCGCTCGCATGGCCTATCTCCTACGTTGTTGCCGTGGGATAGTCGTAGCGGCTGCATAAGAGGGAAACTCAGATAATCTCCATAAGGGATGTTCCGGAGGATTGAATGACAACTCATGGAACCTTGCTCAGAGTACACAGCACGAGTACACAAGCGTCGGTCGGCCACTTCCGCTTTTGCCCCAAAAGCCGACATCCCTTCGCAGCGCGGTAAGTGTAGCGATGGGCCAGAAGGCGACATTCTGCACTGCAAAAGAACGGTAAGCCTTTTCGCAGTCGATAGATCTGCGGAGTACGGCAAGTTTGATCTAGCGCAACGCCATAAAACGCATTGTATGCCTGCGTACCAACAGGATGAACCGCGGGAGTCGCGATGATAGAGATCATTGAGGTTCTGCGTCAGGAACTAGTCACGGAACCCACGCCTCGACTTTACGTTTGATAAACCGGGGTCCATTTCATGACGAGTATCTGGGTTCTGATTAGGGACACCGCCGCAAACTGGGTCGACCACAAGGACGCACGGCAAGGCGCTGCGCTCGCCTATTATTCAGTCTTCTCGCTAGGTCCGGTTATGGTAATTGCCGTCGCCATTGCCGGCCTTGTCTTTGGCCGGGAGGCCGCCCGCGGAGAAGTGGAGGCGCAACTCACCGGGCTGCTCGGTAAGGCTGCCGCCACTGCCGTCGATGCGATGCTAGTGGGCGCCAGCAAGCCGCAGCAGGGACTGTTCGCGACCGGCGTCGGCACCGCGATATTGCTGTTTACCGCTGTGGGCGTCGTCGTCCAGCTCAAGGATGCCTTCAACACGGTCTGGGAGGTAGATTCCAAAAAGGTCAGCGGTTTCTGGCAATTCATCCGCACCTACCTCATTTCGGTCGCGGCGGTGATCTCACTCGGGTTTCTGCTTTTGGTCTCTCTGTTATTCACGGCCGCGCTTTCCGTCATCGGCAAATATGTCGATGCGCAATTTCCGGCCACAACTTTGCAGCTTTCGGGCGTACTGGTCTCCTTTGCCGCGGTTACCGTCGTCTTTGCCATGATGTTCAAGTGGCTGCCCGACACGCCGGTCGGTTGGCGGGACGTCTGGCTCGGCGCAGCCATCACCGCCGCGCTGTTCGAAGTCGGCAAACTCCTGATCGGCATCTATATCGGCAGACAGGCGTTTAATTCGACCTATGGCGCGGCCGCCTCGTTCGTGGTGCTTCTGATCTGGGTCTACTATTCAGCGCAGATTTTATTGCTGGGCGCGGAATTTACTCACGTCTATGCAACTCGTTATGACCACGCAGTAATAGTCGCTAAGTCGCGCAGGACCTGAGACCACGCACGTTTTCTGCTTGCCGATATGGGCCGTCATATGTCGCTCTGGGCGCCTGCTGGTGGCGCGGCACGTTCACCCCTCAAGAAAGTGTCCAAATGCGGCCAGCGGCTGAAGACGATCGCAGATGATCTTAGTAATTGCCAACATCGGCATAGAGAGGATCATGCCCGGAACACCCCACATCCAGAACCAGAAGACGAGCGAGATGATGACGAGGACGGGATTGAGCGTGAACCGTCTGGCCAAAAGCATCGGCGTTACAGTCTCTCCCTCAATCAAATGAAATCCAAAATACAGTCCCGCAGGAAGCAGCGCTTGCCAGAGCGTGTCATGGGTCAACAGGCCAGCGAGAAGAAAGATCAACACGCCTAGAGCAGGGCCGAGTATCGGCACATAGTTCAGCAGAAAGGCTACCGTCCCCCAGAGGATCGGGTCACCCACCCCCGTGAGCCACATCGCCAATGCGGTAGCGAGACCTACTCCTGCGTTCATGAGCGTGATCGTGGCCAGATACGCGGAGACGTCGCTTTCTATTTGCTGCGAGATTTCCACAACCTGGCGCTTGCCGCTGAAACGCGGCAGTATCTCGACGAGGCGGTGCAGGAAGATGTCGCCGGACACGAGAAGGAAAAAAAGAAACAGCACTGTAGTGAAGAAGCCGCTGGCAAAGTTTCGAGTGCCGGTGAATACCTTCGTCAGGAGAGTTGAGCCTAGCGCCGGGGCGGCCGCATTCGGGGATGGTCCCGTTGCTCCAAAATCTTCCACCTGCTGCAAAAACCCTTGCAGTGTATTGATGGGTGCTCGCATGAAACTCAGCCGCTCCTCGAGCCGAGGAATGCCCTCCGGAAGCTTGGCGGCCCATGTGCGAGCGGGGCCGGAAATGGCTGTGCCCAAACCGACGATCGTTCCGAAAAGCACAAGGATCAGCAGCAGCGACGCGATTGTCCGCGGCACGTGCAAGCCCACTAATATTCGTAAGGCAGGCTGTAGGAGTAGCTTGAGAACAATGGCAAATACCAATGGCAACACAATATCGCTCGCAACATAGGCTGCCGTCAGCACCGCAAGGACGAATAGACCACCAAGGAATATAACTTTTGGATCTGAGGGCAGAGGCAAGTCCTCCGGCACTTCTGCCGGCTGCACGACCTCGGTCTTCGGATCATTTGGTGGCATGTTCAACACTGAATCAATTGCGGCGTACTTACTATCTGCCAACTGTGGCGCCCAAAAGAAAAAGCCCCAGCAGGGGGGCTGGGGGGCTTTGGGGCTGGGGCTTCTGATCTCCGAGAACTAAAACTTATCCCGTGACCGACAGTACAACACTCGACACTGAATTAGGTTCCTTCGTGCCCCATCGTTAGCCAGCGCGGTCCACGTTGAAACCGCTTACAGCGTGAGCAACCGCAAGTAATCTCGTGGGTGGGACCGTTGCGTTTTGGCGAGCGAATGGGTGGGAGGCCGTCCAGGAAAGATGCCGCCTCAAGCCATTGCCGCTCCAGATCGAGATACGCTTTACGGGCTTATTCAGGCGGCGCGTCATGTGCCCATTGCAAACACTGCTTCGCCAGCGCACGGTACTCAACCGCTCTAGACATGACACAATTCTCTCCTCCCGCACTCGTGTGCGCGGCTGAACAATCGATGCCGTCAATATCTATCTGTTCATGTGCCGCGAGCGACGTGTTGATAGGACAACTGATCCATTATAAGTCGTCAATCTTGACGTGAAAGATAGCCATCCGCGACCGATTGCCGATCTCCCCGGCGCCGCGCTGCGATGCACCGAAGTCCCTCAGCCAACGTCGCTGTTGGGTCAATCGCTACATATTCACAATGATCGAGCGACTTCCGGTTGGCCCCCAATTGCAGACATATCGCCCTGGAAACCAGCAATCGAAGCGAGCTGGCGACACTGTTGGTCGCGGATCGTCATTGCCAGTTACGTTTGTCGCCCTGTTCGATCCGCAATGAAAGATCGGACGAAGTCCTCGGCATTCTTTGGCGTCGATTGAAATGCAACGTCGCGCAACATTTCAGTCCACCGTTCCACATCCAGGAGGCCGTCGCTTACGTCCGGACTTTGGGAGAAGACTGCAAAAACATCTTCCGGTATCGCATCGACCGTTGCGGCCAGCTGATCGAAAACGGCGGCGGCCTCCAGGTAGCGCTCGTCCGCCGGATGCTGTTTTGCCTTCTCGCGCCGCCATTCGGCCTGCTCCTTGAAGATGTCCTGAAGATCCGCTCGCCCGACCATTCTTAACCTCCCTATTTTTCGGATCTTGCATTCGACGACTGCGAGGTGAAGCCGGGCCAAGTTAGATAAAGGCAAGAGCACTTTGATAGCGTCTGCCTACGCTATTGCAACATGAAACGCTGGCCAATGTCCCTCATGGTCATTCGCTACCGATTGGCGATGTCCGCCCGTTGTCCGATTTTCCCAAGAGCGGACATGCCGATCCCACCCCTGCGATGGAATGATTAGTCAGGTAATCGGCCCGACACCGTTTTAAAATGCTGGGAGACCAGGAAAGACTCGCCCAGCCGCACTAGGTTGACGTTCTTCATCAGCGCGTCGTAATTTTATGACGCGGATGGCTGTTTATGATATCAACTATCCGGATTTTCATCGTCATCATTACATGCGGCGGTACAGGTGCTCTCGATTTCGGCGAGATAGATGGTAACGAGGAAACTGTTGGCGACGCGGTCTAACCGGGCAGGGCGCTTTACAGTGGCACCTCAGAGATTGCCTTCAGAGGCATTGGCGACGGCGAGTGCGGAGCCTTGGTCTCGTGCCAGGCGATCCACGTATCGCTCAAGAATCCGAAGATAGTTAGCTCGCGTATAGACGCTGCGATCGCGGCAATGCTGCCAGCTCATCATGCCCCGAATATCGGCAAGAGAGGAAACTTCGCGCTCCTCCATCCATGTCCGCAAGCCGTTGGTAAGCGTGGACATGTATTCGATGTCGTGGCGTAACAACGCGGACGTCGTCATCACCACATCGGCACCGGTCAGCAGGTACTTCACGACGTCAGTGACCGTGGCTACGCCTGTGGATGCAGCCAGCGATGCACGGGTACGCCCAGCAAGGATCGCGATCCAGAGCAGTGGCAGGCGCATCTCGACCGGGTCGCTGAGTTCAAGCGTGTCGGCAAGGGACATGCGCAAGAGGTCAATATCTGGTTGCAACAGTCTGTTGAACAACACCAAGCCGGCTGCCCCCTGCTCAACTAGCATTGCCGCGAAATGGCCGATCGAGCTGAGATAGGGGGTAAGCTTGATCGATACAGGCACATCGACGGAGTTGCAAACCGCCTGCACGATATCGATATAACGCGCTTCGATCTCACGCCCGGATTCAAGCAGATCGGTCGGCACGTGATACATGTTGAGTTCTAGCGCTGCCGCGCCGGCCTGCTCGACAAGTCGCGCACAGTCGACCCAGCCGGCCCGAGACGATCCGTTCAGACTGGCGATGATGGGAATTGAAACCGCCTCATTGCCGCGCTGGATCAGGTCCAGATAGCGTTCCGGGCGCACCCCGTACGGACTGCTAACCGCGGCAGGAAAATAAGACAACGCTTCGGGCGAACTCTCCGCGTAGGTGTCCACGCGGGTTGTCTGTATGTCCGCCTCGCCCTCGATTTGTTCTTGGAACAGCGAGGGTAGCACGATGGCGGCGGCGCCCGCGTCCTCCAGACGGCGGAGATTGCCGAGCTCGCTGTTCAGCGGAGACGCCGATGCGACCAGGGGATTTTTCAGCGCTAGGCCAAGATATTTGGTCGCCAATAACATGATAGGCTCCTGAGCAACTCGTTACTCGCCTTGCACGACGACTCTCTTTTCGTGTCGCTGGCCGGCATCGGCCCGCGGCAAAAGCGCGCCGCCGTGGCCCTGAGTGTCCAGGGTTCTCAACGGCACGTTCTGGTTCCCTTGCATGTCTAGCTTGTGCCGCACATCGGGATGGAATTGGCTGCCATCGCGGCTCGCAAGCTCCTCGTATTGGCGGTATTTTTCGGTAACGGCGGTTTGCGCCATGCCCAGCAACGTGTCCGCTTCCGCGGGCCGGGTGGCGGCGAGCGAACTGTAGCGGAGCTCGTTGTAGGCATAGGCTTTTAGCGGAATGCGAGGACGCGGCGAGTCAAGTCGGAACGGGGTCTCGCCAACGGTGCGCATCATCGGGTTGAAGCGGAACAACGGCCAATATCCGCTGGCCGTCGCCAAATCTTGCTGCTTCATGCCGAAACGCATATCGATGCCGTGCGCAATGCAGTGACTATAGGCAAGAATGAGCGACGGGCCCGGATAGGCCTCGGCCTCGCGGAAGGCTTGCAGCGTGTGCTGCGGGTTGGCTCCCATTGCGACCTGAGCGACATAGACGTTGCCGTAGGCGATCGCCTGTAGGGCAAGGTCCTTGCGAGCTGTCCGCTTGCCTGAGGCAGCGAACTTGGCCACGGCCCCGAGCGGCGTCGCTTTCGAAGCCTGGCCGCCGGTGTTGGAATACACCTCTGTATCGAGAACCAGAACGTTGACGTCGCGGGCGCTGGCGAGCACGTGATCCAGGCCGCCGTACCCGATATCGTATGCCCAGCCGTCACCGCCCACGATCCAGATGCTGCGACGAACCAGATGATCGACGACAGACAGCAGATCGAGCGCGAGCGGCTCCTTGAAGCCTAGCAGCCGGGTCTTCAGTTGAGCGACCCGGATGCGTTGCGCGCGGATGTCGGACTCCTTGATCTGGGGTGCTTTGGCAATGGCCTCGGCGAGTTCCGGCCCGACTTTGTCCGCCAGGCTGGCCAACAGCGACAGGGCAAGCGAAAGATGCTTGTCGGCAGCGAGCCGGAAACCAAGCCCGAACTCGGCGTTGTCCTCAAACAACGAATTCGACCATGCGGGCCCGCGGCCTTCCGCGTTCTTTGCCCACGGCGTGACGGGTAAGTTACCGCCGTAGATGGAGGAACAACCCGTGGCATTGGCGACCTGCAGCCGGTCGCCAAACAACTGGCTCAACAGCTTGAGATAAGGCGTCTCGCCGCAGCCACCGCAGGCGCCGGAAAACTCGAACAGCGGCTCGAGGAACTGCACGCCACGGACGTCGGCGAAATCCACACGCGCGCGATCGTTTACCGGTAGGCTCTCGAAGAATGCGATATTGGCGCGCTGCTCCGCCAGCATCGGCAGCTTGTCGGCCATGTTGATCGCTTTCACATCGGCCTCGCGCGGACTGGTCGCCGGACAGGCTTCGACGCAGAGCCCGCAACCCGTGCAGTCCTCGACGTAGAACTGCAACGTGAAGCGAGTCTCCGGATAGCCGCGCGCGTTGACCGGTGCGGATTTGAAACCTGCCGGCGCTCCTGCGAGCTTCTCATCGTTATAGTATTTTGCGCGGATGACGCTGTGCGGGCAAACGAAGCTGCATTGTCCGCACTGGATGCACAAATCTTCCCGCCAAGCTGGAACGATGTCGGAGACATTGCGCTTCTCAAAGACCGATGTACCTGATGGGAACGTGCCGTCGGCCGGTATCAGGCTAACCGGAAGTTCGTCGCCATTGCCGGCGAAGATGCGGGCGGTCACGGCGCGGACGAATTCCGGGGCGTCAGCCGGGACGAGTGCCGGCATTTCGATCCTGCTGGTGGCTTTCACCGGAACTTTCACTTCACTCAACCGAGCCAAGGCGCCATCGACGGCGGCGAAGTTCTTGTCGATCACAGACTGGCCTTTGAGCCCGTAGGTCTTGCGGATCGCTTCTTTGATATGGCCGATCGCCTTCTCTCGAGGCAGGACGCCAGAGATGGCAAAGAAACAGGTTTGCAGGACGGTATTGGTCCGCGCACCCAGCCCGACCTCGCGTGCGACAGCACCGGCGTCAATCACGAACAGCCGCAGCTTTTTGTCGATGATGGTCTGCTGCACTGGGCGCGGCAGGCGGCCCCAGATTTCCGCCGCGGGATAGGGCACGTTCAGGAGCACTGTCGCTCCCGGCGCCGCCACGCGAAGTAAATCTTGCCGCTCCAAAGCGACGAACTGGTGACAGGCAACAAAGCCCGCCTGGGCGATGAGGTAGGACGCGTGGATCGGCTTCGGGCCAAACCGCAAGTGAGAAATCGTCTGCGCCCCGGACTTGTGCGAGTCGTAAACGAAATAGCCCTGCGCATAGAGACCCGCGTCCTCGGCGATGATCTTGACGCTGTTTTTGTTCGCACCAACGGTCCCATCCGCGCCCAAACCGTAGAAGACAGCGCGGGTGACGTCGGCCTTCTCGATCATGAAGGTCTCGTCGATCGCCAGGCTCGAGTGGCTCACATCGTCGTTGATGCCGACGGTGAAGCTGGTCCGCGGCTTGTCTGACTTCAGCTCGTCGAAGGCAGCCTTAGCCATCGCTGGTGTGAAATCCTTTGACGACAGTCCGTACCGACCGCCGATTACCCGAGGCATCGCTGCGCGCTCGCCGCTGGCGACCGCACCGGCCAGGCTGGTCACGACGTCCTGGAACAACGGCTCGCCGGTCGAGCCGGGTTCCTTGGTCCTGTCGAGAACTGCAATGCCGCGGACCGAGGCAGGCAGGGCAGCGAGCAAATGGGAGACGGAAAACGGACGATACAGGCGTACCTGAATGACCCCGACCTTCTCCCCCGCGGCCCGTAAATCCGCCGCGGCGGCGCGCGCGGTTTCCGCGCCGGAACCCATCAGGATCAGCACCCGTTCTGCGGCGGGATCGCCTTCGTAGTCGAACAAATGATACTGCCTGCCCGTAACCGCGGCGAAGCGCTGCATCGCTTTTTCGACGATGCCAGGCACCTTCACGTAGTAGGGGCTCACCGCTTCGCGGGCTTGGAAGAAAGTGTCCGGGTTCTGCGCGGTGCCGCGGATGAATGGATGCTCGGGGTTCAGCGCTCGCCCGCGATGGGCGCGGACCAGATCGTCGTCGATCATCGACCGTATGTCGGCGTCACTGAGCAGATCCAGCGTGTTGAGCTCGTGCGAGGTGCGGAAGCCGTCGAAGAAATGCACGAAGGGAACGCGCGCCTCCAGCGTGGCCATCTGCGCGATCAAGGCAGAGTCATGGGCGTCCTGCACCGAAGAGGAGCAGAACAGCGCGAATCCCGTGGGGCGCACGGTCATCACATCTGCATGGTCGCCGAAGATCGATAACGCCGAGGTCGCGAGCGAGCGCGAGGCGACGTGAAAGACCGTCGCGCTTAGTTCGCCGGCGATTTTGAACATATTTGGCAGCATCAACATCAGGCCCTGGGAGGCCGTGAAAGTTGTGGTCAGAGCGCCAGATTGAAGCGCGCCGTGGACGGCGCCGGCGGCCCCGCCCTCTGCCTGCATCTCCTGCACAACCGGGATATTGCCCCAGATATTCGGCAACCCGTCCGACATCCATTGGTCGGCGATGTCGGCCATCGGCGAGGATGGGGTGATCGGGAAGATCGCGCACACCTCGTTCACCCGATACGCGACATGCGCGACGGCGGTGTTGCCGTCCATGGTCGTTCTTGTACTCATCGAGCAGCTCCAATGACGCGGGCAGGTTCGGGCACCATCTCCATCGCGTGACAGGGGCACTGCTCGACACAGATGGCGCAGCCGGTGCACAGCTCCATATTCACTCGGTAGCCGTGCGTCGGGCCAAGCTTGACGATCGCGGTCTCCGGGCAGGCAGCGAAGCAGTTGTCGCACTCAAAACAATTACCGCAGGATAGGCAGCGCCGCGCTTCGTGCAGGGCGGCGGCTTCGCTCAGTCCGGCCGTGATTTCGGCGAAGCCCTTCCGCAGCGCCAGCGCGATGTCGCGCTGCTCGGACGGGATCGCCTCGCTGTAGATGGGAAGGTGCAGGTCGGCGAATTCGACCACCTTGTGTTTGGGTGGCGGCACGTAAGCCTGATGGCGAAGCCAGCTGTCGATGTGACGCGCCGCCTTCTTGCCGTGCCCGACCGAGATGGTCACGGTGCGCCCGCTCGGCACCACGTCACCGCCGGCGAAGATGCCGGGATGGCCGGTCATCATGTCGGGACCGACCATGACGGTGCCGTCGGATTTCATTTCAATACCGGGGACGGCGCGCAGAAAGCCGCTCTCCGCTTTCTGGCCGAGCGCCAAGACAACGGAATCGGCTTGCATGGTCTCGAATTGACCGGTCGGCCGGGGAATCCCCTTGGCATCTAGCGCCATCAGTTCGACCTTCATCGAGGCCTCGCCGATATCCCGGATGCTGCTCAGCCACTTGATTTTGATGCCTTCGGACAGCGCTTCGTCCGCATCCGAACTGTGCGCCTCCATATGCGCGCGGTCCGAGAAAAAGACGATCAGCGCCTCCTCGGCGCCAAGGCGCTTGGCTGTGCGTGCGGCATCCATCGCCGTGTCACCAGCGCCATAGATTACGACGCGACGGCCGAGTTTCGGTGTCCCTCCGGCCCCAACATCGCGCAGAAGACTGACCGCGGTCACCACATGCGCGGCGTCACGGGCGGGGATGCCGATCCGCCGGCCGATCTGTTCACCGATCGCCACGAACACCGCGTCGAATTTCCCCGAAGCTTGCTCGGCCAAGACATCCTCGACTTTGTGGTTCAGAATGATGCGCACGCCCATCGCCTCGATGCGGACGATCTCTTGCATCAGCACGTCGCGCGGCAGGCGGTAGGCAGGAATGCCGAAGTGGAGCATGCCGCCCGGTAGCGGCCCTGCCTCGTGGATTTCGACTTGGTGACCGAGCCGTGCGAGATGGAACGCGGCGGATAGGCCGCTTGGCCCTGCTCCGACTACGAGGATGCGCTTGCCACTCGGCTTTGCCTCTACTGGAATGGTCCAGCGTTCAACAGCGGCCTTGTCGCCAAGAAAGCGCTCGACGGCATGGATGCTGACGGAACTGTCCAACTCGCCGCGATTGCAGGCGCCCTCGCACGGGTGGTAGCAGACCCGGCCGTGTACCGCGGGAAATGGATTGTCGCGGATGAGCCGCTGCCACGCTTCGCGGAGCTTCCCGCTCTGGGCAAGACCAAGCCAACCCTGAATGTCCTCACCGGCCGGACATGCGTTATTGCACGGTGGCAGAAGATCGACATAGATCGGCCGAGAGCTGCGGGTTGGTCCTGTCTCACGCCGGCGGGTCATATCGACCAGCGGGCTCATGTCGTGAAGATGACGTACAGAATCTTTCGCACAATTGAATAGGGCTGGCGGCCCCGAATCTGGCTGAACTGGAGGTGGCTAAACGCAACCAGGACAGCAGAAGGGAGCCGCCATGAACGAAGATACACTGAGTCCGCTGGGCAATGTCATCACGATTGACGACGAGCGGATCAAGAGCCACCTCGATCGGGTTGTTCGGGGCAGTGTGGAGGAGACGTTGAACGCATTGCTGGACGCGGAGGCGGATCGGCTGTGCAATGCGCAGCGTTACGAGCGCAGCGCGGCCCGTCGCGATACGCGCGCGGGCCACTACGAGCGCAATCTGCAGACCAAGGCCGGCGAGGTGCGGCTGAAGGTACCGAAGCTTCGCCAGCAGACCTTTGAGACGGCGATCATTGAACGATACCGGCGGCGCGAGAGCTCGGTCGAGGAGGCCCTGATCGAGATGTATCTGGCGGGAGTTTCGGTGCGCCGTGTCGAGGACATCACGGAGGCGCTGTGGGGCACGCGAGTTTCGCCGTCGACGGTGTCGGACCTTAACAAGAAGATTTATGGGACGATCGAGGCCTGGCGCAATCGGCCGATCGAGGGCGAGCATCCTTATGTCTATCTCGACGGTATCGTGCTCAAGCGCAGCTGGGCCGGCGAGGTTCGCAACGTATCGCTGTTGGTGGCAATCGGGGTGAACAGCGAGGGTTATCGGGAGATTCTCGGCATCTGCGAGGGGGCGAAGGAGGACAGGGCTGGCTGGAGCGCATTCCTCAAACACCTCAAGGAGCGTGGCTTGAAGGGCGTGCGACTGATCATCTCCGATGCCTGTATCGGACTGGCCGAGAGCGCCGCCGAGTTCTTTCCCGACGCGGCCTGGCAAAGGTGTGTCGTGCACTGGTACCGCAACATCTTCAGTCATGTCCCCTCGACCAAGGTGCGGGAGATCGCGGCGATGCTCAAGGCCATCCATGCCAGCGAGGACATCGTGGCGGCCCGCGAGAAGGCTGTCCGAGTGATCGAGAAGCTGCGCGGCTTACGCCTTAACAGAGCCGCCGAGCTTGCTGAGGCGGCGGTCGAAGAGACGCTGACCTATTACGCCTTCCCGGAGGAGCACTGGCGACGCATCCGAACCAACAACCCGCTCGAGCGCATCTTGCGCGAGATCCGCCGGCGCACCCGCGTGGTCGGTGCATTCCCGGATGGCCAATCCGCCCTCAACCTGGCCGCGGCAAGGCTGCGGCACATCGCCGGCACCGCGTGGTCGACCAAACGATACTTGAACATCGAGTTGCTGAAGGACCAGCAGATGAGAGGTGCCATCATCGCTTGAGCCAGGGCCGGGAGCCGCTCAGCCCAAACCAAATGTGCGAAAAACTCTGGACACTACCGTCGTGAATGACATCATTCATGACTGCGCCTCTTTCGTCAGAACTCGCCACACGATCAAGCGTCTTGCAGGGCAGGCTTCACGCAGCAAGAGTTAGACCCTAGCCTCGGTCGCTTGGGATGACTGAGCAATTTTGCACAGTCGGGCTAAACGAGGTCCACTACGTTTGTAGCGAAACCGAAACCGACCAATGTGTCTGGTACCAGACGAAGCGTAGGCGATGCTTGATTTAAATCAATGACGTCTTGCGATTCGCTCTCAATACTATTCCGCTATTCCGATTATTATTCTTAAGCCCGTGAGGCGATCATGACGGTTCAGACGATTGCGGCACCGACAAGTTCCTCGCCGGTGCTGATCTCCCGCGGCTTTCACTGGGCGTTTATAATCGCTTGGCTGTTTTGTCTGTTGTTTTATTTCTTGCAATATGCGGTGCGTTCCGCACCCAGTGTCATGATACCCGAACTAACAGCGGCATTCAGCTTGTCAGCTCTCGGCGTTAGTTCTCTGCTGGGTGTTTATTATTACACTTATTCGACATTCGCGATTATCGCTGGCGCCTCCCGCGACGCAATCGAAGAAACGATCGTGCGCGCTTGATCGTTATCTCAGCACGAAATGTCAGTACTTTGCCTTTCCGACAATACTGACGAAATTACGTTTTTCATCGAAAACTCCGTTGCAGTCTGGAGCGGTCGCCACAAATTCCAGGAGTTGTTGCAGGCAGTCAGGAGAACAGCACGGTAAATCGCGCGCCCCGGTTCCTATCGTCTTGCCCAATCCGCAATTCGCCGCCGATCTGTTTGACAAGAGACCGAATAATCCTCATTCCCAGTCCTTTGCCGGCGGCCGGATCAAAACCTTCCGGCAAACCCGGGCCGTTATTGGAAACCGACAACGCGTAGCCATTTACAGGATTGGCTTCCAAGCTGACCGTGATCCGGCCCGTACCGTATTTGGCTGCGTTCGTAATCAGTTCGCTGGCGATGAAGCCGAGCGGAACGGCGGTGACTGCCGGCAACGTGACTTCAATCCCCTCGACCACGATGAGCCGCTCCGGGCGCTCCGTGGACAATATCACGGAGAAATCGCGACACAGGTCCTCAAGGTATTGCTTGAGCGCAAAGGTTTGTACGCCATCAAATGAGTGAAGGCGGCGGTGAATACGCCCGATCGTGGCGATGCGATCGGCCGCGCCGGCCAGTTGCGAAGCAACCTCGGCATTCTCCGACGCCCGGCTTTGCAACGAAAGCAGGCTCATGATCATTTGCAGTCCGTTTAACAGCCGATGATCGGATTCCTGGCTAAAGACCGCCTGTTGTTGGATCAACCCGTCCTTTTGCCGAAGCAGAGCCTCATCCCGGGCGAGAGTCCGTCGCAGTCCGATTTCCGTTCGCCTGCGTCTTATCAACTCGCGCTCATAACTTGCGACCGTGCGGTGTTCGCGACTTTCAACAATGACATTTGGAGGCGAATCCCTCCTGTACGAAAATTGCTCAATGGTCATTTTTTGCCATCCCTCTTCCCGTATCCCGGCAGTTACCAGGACACCCGGACTGACTGGAATAAATTGCCGTCGAAACAGCCAATACACATTGATACAGATCAATTGTGTCCGATACCGGACATTGATTTGGTGCTCGGATTGTCTCGCCGTGCCGCCAGTTCTTTTATTTCCGTCATCAAACCGACACAGCACAGGTCGTCGATCGATGTCGCAGGCGACGAAACACGCGCTTACTCAATATCGTTCATTTCGCGTCCCGATAATCTCTCGGAACGAACGCGACGACCGCATATAGCTGTCTTATATAGCCGGCTTAAAGATCAAGCCCGACGCATGCTCTACCTCAGCATCCTCTGTCGTCGCGCAGCCAGCTACATCGACTTGCTCTTCATTCCGAGCGAAGTCCAGTAAAATGTCCGCTATCGGACATTTGGCTTGCAGCGCCAGCTAAAAGGGCGCAACCTATTCTACTGATAAGCGTCCGCTAGCCCCTCTGGAGGCTGCCATGGATGAAATGGACAGGTTCGTCACCCGAGAAAATATCGATCGATATCGCAAGCTTGCCAGCGAAACGCCAGATTCTACCGAGCGATCACGAATTATGAAATTGCTGGCCGAGGAAGTGACGAAGATCAAGTTGGAACTGAGGCGCAGAGGCGACGCTCCCGCAGCACGATCATCCGTCAGCGCGGCAACCGAGTATCGGGTCGAGCATGACGGAGAGAAGCAGCAAGGCGGTGGCTAGCCGCAAGGCTACGGACCCGCGTGCTAACCGGCTGCTCGGTTTGCTGCCGCCGAGGGATTATGCGCGCCGCTTGAGGCGGATGTCAGATTAATGTTTGCCGCCGTGTCCACCACCGCCGCCGCCGTGTCCACCACCGCCGCCGCCGCCGTGTCCGCCGCCACCGCCATGTCCGCCACCACCACCATGTCCGCCACCACCACCGCCGTGACTGACCGCCGCACGGGCATGGCCCCTGCCGCCACCGCCACCGCCGTGACTAACCGCTGCATGGGCATGACCACCATGCACGATCGCCGCATGCGCATGACCGCCATGAACGACTGCCGCATGCGCATGACCGCCATGAGCGGCATGACCGCCGCCGGGATGTCCGCCATGCCAATGATGCCAGCCGTAGCCGCCGCCCCAGCCGATGCCGGAAGAGAGGTATTGGCCGCACCAGTACCAGCCTGGGCCGTTCCAACCGTCGTCATACCAGCAATAATTGTGACCGAGCCAGATGAACTGCGCGCGCTCGACCATGTTCAGGCTGTCGGCCGCACTGCGAATTGTACCTGGCGCGACCATCGGAGCCGCGCCGACGTTGGCGCCGATGATCGATGCCCCGGCGATAAAAGCGGCTGCCGCCACAATGGTAATAGCGAATCCACGCATAAATGACCTCCCAGTGTTTGATCGAGCTTCATAAAATATGGGTGAATTTCCGGGCGGCATTGATGTAAATCAAGCAACGTCCGGCACCGGACATTGCGCAATAGCCGTTGAGATCGGTCTCATCGGAGGGACTGGGAAAGGCCCATAGGAAATATCGGCGCTTGGCCAAGAGGCTGCATTCGGGCGCGGTCCGACGACCGGACATCGGGGAAATGCAGGTTGATGTGGATCAAGGACGACTGCTGTCGCTGTGGCAATAAATCAAAACAAAATTACGCTAAGGCCTCGTCTCCCATTCAGGTTTGGAGGAAGAAATCATGGACAAGGATAGGGTCGCCGGATCGGCGAAACAAGTGAAGGGCACAGTCAAGCAGGCGGTCGGCAAGGCGCTCGGTGATGCCAAGCTGGAATTGGAAGGAAACGCTGACAAGATAGAGGGCAAGGTTCAGAACGCCATTGGCAGCTTCAAAGACACGCTTAAAGGGAAATAGGCACCGCGGCTGCGAGCTTTGCTCTTTCAGTTGTGTCTCAGTTTGAAAATCGGGGATAGTGTTGGTTGGCTGTCCAGTCGCGAGCGTTGCCGGCCAAAGGTCATTACCGCATCATCAGGAGAGGGGGTAGCTATGATTTCGGTCTTAATCGGAGTTCTGATTATCTGCGTCGTCGGTGCAATTTGCTTTTGGGCCATCGACAGGTTTGCTAATGACCGTCGTTTGGCAAATCTTCTCAAACTGCTGGTCGTGCTGATTTGCGTGGGGGCGATCCTTGCGCGGGTGCTACCGCTGGCGGGCATAAATGGATTTTAACCACCACAATCGAACCAAATCGCGTTGGTCGGGGAAAGTCGTTCTGCAAAAAAACGATGAGCGCGAGTTTTCCCCGATTGCACTGTCGGCGCGCCGGCCAATGCTCGCGCCGGCCTTTGCGCTAATTTGCAAACGATGCTCTGCCCCACCGCGCCCGAATTTGCGCCAGGAAATTCCGAGCGTCCTGAGACAGCAAGATCTGAAATACGTTCACTCGATCTTCCTGCGCTAAAGGCACTAAATAAGGCCTAAGCGGCGCAAGTCCGCGATCGGTCAGCGTCCCGCCGTTGTACGCAATCTGTACGCGCTCAATCCAGGCGCAGAATTCTTGCCTTCCATCGGAACTGATAAGCGCGGGGAAATGCGCTTCTTTGAGCCCCGAATATGAAAGCGGAGCGTCAGGCAATATTTGATTTCTGATAATCCAGACCCGGCGCCCTTGGATGAAGCCATAGCTCGGGTCCGACAGAGAATTCCATTGCGCTTCGTCCAGAATTGACCTGATCTCAACAGGCATAAGCCAAAGACCGGAGCCAGTTTGCGTTTCCGGAAGGCCGGGGTGGTCCGACAGTGTTGCGGTTTGACTACCGTCGCCCTGAAGCAGCCAGCCCTCCTGTAGCGAATTGATCGCCACGACTTCCGAAAGGAGTTCTCGCGCCGTATTTGCTTGAAGAGCTTTCGTGCCGGTGTAAAGGAACACGCCGGCCGTTATGACACTGCCCGCTATCGCGCCAATGAGACCGGCGAGGAGCAGCCTCCAACCCGTCATTTGATCCCGCCGCGCCCGCTGAAATGAATTCCTCTCTCTCCAATGAATAGCATCAACGAAAGATGCACACAACGGAAAGGCTATTGCCAAAGGCCTGTCAGCAAGCCGAGTTTGGGCGGTGTCGATCGCCGTTTATTCAGCAGCGTCTTAGCCGAAACCAACGGGTTCTATTCGACTAGCCGTGCAGCGCCATGCGGCAGCGCACGACCGCGGGCTCCTGACTGCTCATGATGCTGAGATATGCGATGGCGCGTCTGGCTTCGGCATGGGTTAACGTCAGAGGAAGCCCGGCCCGGTCCGCCAGTTCCCGACAACCGTCGGGGATGCGCACGCGCTGCTCGTCGGCGCGCGAGGGCAGTGCGAGCAGCATCAGAGCTATTACTGCCAGTACGGCGGACATTCCGAGGTATTTAGCCGACATTTCCCAGATAGCTTGATTGCCGCAAGGTTGCTCCATAATGGCTGCGCCCGGCAAGCAGATCAGTGGGCGATAGTTGGCATGGCGGTCGAAGCCGTGGAATGTAGCGCGCCAGTCGGTAATGATATCAGTCCGCATCATCAATGGCCGAATTTGATTTCCGGTAAGAACGGGCGACGAGGTCCAAGCTGAAGCCGATATTTGCCCCCGGCGCAACCGCACTGATCCCCACTTCCGTTGTGCTGCAGCAGCTGCACGACGAAGCACCAGCAGATCACTTCACCCTGGGCTGGCTAATGGGGAGCCTGCGCAGGCGCTCCTTCGGCATCATCATGCTTCTCCTCGCCATAATCGCAATCGCACCAGGCGCCTCAGTCGTCGCCGGCGCGCTGCTCCTGATCCCCTCGTTCCAGATGATCGCGGGCCGGTCTGCCCCGGTCTTCCCACGCCGGATCGCCGCCCATCCGTTGCCGACCCGGCACCTCGCTGCCTTGGTTCAGCGCGCCGTACCGGTGCTGAGATATCTTGAGAAGGCGATCCACCCGCGTTGGCCCACCCCGGTCGAGGCGACCAAGCGCCTTGTCGGCATCGTCGTGGCGATTCTGAGCGCCAGCTTGGTGTTTATTCCGATCCCGCTGAGCAACGTCTTACCCGCCCTAGTGATTGCGCTGATCTCGTTGGCCTATCTCGAAGAAGACGGGCTTCTGCTCTCAATCGCTCTCCTGGACGCGCTCGTCGTGATAACGGTCGAAGTCACGGTGGTCTGGGAGATGATCCGCGGCGCCAAATGGATCATTGGCCTGTGGTAGATGATCCATCTGAAGGCCGGGCAAGAATTCGGACGGCAGAAGCGGTGTGGGCGTCGGCAATTGCCAGTGAGGACGCCTTGATCGCATCTTTTCCAGATTTAATCGTTAGATAACTGCGCCCAACAATTTTCCGATACCGGCGGTGAAAGCCATCGCCAGGGCGCCCCAGAATATGACTCGGGCTGTGCCGCGCAGAGCGTTTGCACCGCCTATTCTCGCCCCAATCGCGCCGAGAAAAGCGAGAAAGCCCAATGACGCAGCGGACACACTGGGAACAAGCGCGTTCGCGGGCGACACGACCACCATGAGTAGGGGCATGGCCGCGCCAATAGAGAACGATACAGCCGATGTCAGTGCGGCTTGCACCGGACGCGCGGCGGTGATCTCCGAAATCCCAAGCTCATCATGGGCGTGGGCGCTCAAGGCGTCTTTCGCCATCAGCTGCTGGGCAACTTGCCGCGCCAGGTCTCGATCGACACCACGCTTGACGTAGATTTCGGCAAGCTCATCGAGCTCGAATTCCGGACTCTCCGCCAACTCCGCGCGCTCGCGCGCGAGGTCCGCGTGTTCGGAATCGGATTGCGAGCTGACCGACACATATTCGCCGGCGGCCATCGACATGGCGCCAGCCACCAGTCCCGCGACACCGGCGATCAAGACTGCATTCTGCGTCGCTGCGGCCGCCGCAACGCCGACGATCAAGCTCGCGGTCGAGAGAATGCCGTCGTTGGCCCCGAGCACCGCTGCTCTCAACCATCCGATGCGGTTGACGAAATGCCTCTCCGGACGCTGCCGAAGACGGCTCATCCGATACCCCGCCTACAGATCAAATCCGACCCATGAGAAGCAGTACGACGAGAATGATCAGGATGATGCCGATGACACCGATTTCGCGGTGACCGTAGCCGTAGCCATAGCCGCCAAACCGGCCGCTGAAACCGCCGAGCAGGAAAATGACGAGGATAATGACGAGAATTAGTCCCAGTGACATGCTTATCTCCCTCTGGCATGACCTAAACTTACATTGGCGCTCTTCGTAGCTCTCTCAGATTTCAACGCGGGCATGCGATCCCATTGCGCTCAGAGCGGAGCCGCCGAGGATCATGTTGATCCCGACCAGGAGGCCCATCGCCCAGGCCGAGGTCCCCGGAAGATCAAAAATGATGATACTGGCCAAGCCAATGTCGACGACACCGCTTGCCAACATCCAGGCCCACCGCCCAGAGAACTGACGTCGGTGTTCGACAGCGAACATGATAGAAGCGCCTCCTTCGACCAGGAAGAACAGAACCAATATCAGCCGCAGCGGGCCGACGTTCTGGAATGGCCACCCCATTAGACCGCCATACAGATCTTGCGATTTGTTCGCGATCAGGACTACGCCGACGAAAATCGCCAGCAGAGCCGATACAGCGGACCACCAGAACCCTGGTGCCTGACGCGCCCAGTAGGTTGTCGCTAAGCCGATGACGCCGCTGATAAGAAAGAGCCAGCCCAGAACAACGGTCACGTTCGAACTGGCGATCGATGGAACGACGATCGCGAGCAGCCCTAACAAAATGAGGGCCACTCCTTCGACGACAAAGAGAATCCAATGGTCATGGATCGATATCGCGACCGTTCCAGGAACACGATCGCTGTCCGAATGTCGGTGCGTAGTCATTTGAGACCTTTATGGATAAATGTTTGCCCTTGCGGCGGGCGGGATGATCGCCAGATGATCGCCAGCGGGACGACACCGTCGGGATGGTCATCCATGCAAATCAAATAATGTCCGGAACCGGACACTTGCGCAACGGTCGTCGATAACAGTCGCAATAGACATCATTGACCCCGATCGATCATCTGTTCAATTCGGCTGAGAACCCGTCAGAATAAAATATAAATGTCCGGTGTCGGACACAGTTGATCTACATCAATGCAGCTCGGCTTTCTCTGCCACAATTGTAAAAAATGTATTCGGGCTCCAAACCGATTGGGGAAAGTCATGTTCAAATTCAAATTAAGCTTCGGCATCGCCGTCATTATTCTGGCAACCGCACTGTCGGCCCCCGCCTACGCGGCTAAGAGCGGGGGTGGTGGCGGCGGTGGCGGTGGCGGACATGCTGCCGGAGGCGGCGGCGGTGGTCATGGCGGCGGCGGCGGTGGTGGTGGCGGACATGCTGCCGGAGGCGGCGGCGGTGGTCATGCGCGCGGTGGCGGCGGCGGTGGTGGCGCGCGTCACATCAGCGCCAGACCGGCAGTATCCCGTTCGACGGCACGGCCGAGCTCGCGCGTCAACCGAGCTTCGACGGCGCACCCCTCGAATAATGCCGTCGGCCGAACGACGCCGCTCAATGCAACCGGGAACGCAACGCGCAATGCAAACCGGACCGTAAATCCAAACCTCAGATCTCACGCCGTGCGCACCACGCTGAAGGGCTCGTCGGTCGCCGGCGCATTGCGCAGGACGAGCGCATTACGCAATTCGAGCAACCGCGCCCGCATCACCGCGAGCGCTGCGACGGCAGGATGGCATAACGGTCGCGACGGCGGCAACGGCTGGTGGCGACACGGTCATGGCGGCTACGGCTGGGTCGGCCCGTTGTACTGGCCGTTCGCTTATTACGACATGTACGACTACGCGATGTGGGGCTACGGCTACGACGATTTGTTCTGGGATTATGGCTACGGCGACATTTACGCCGGCATATTCGCGCCCTACGGCTACGACGACCTCACCGGCTACATGCCGCAATACGCCGCCGGCAACCCGAGCGAAACGACGCCGGCTCCCGGCGCGCCGGCCGCGGCACCCGATGAGCTGACGCAAATGTGCGGCGCCGACAGCCGCGACATCGCCGGCCTGCCAATCGATCAGATTCAGCAGGCTATTCAGCCGACTGCCGAACAAGGCGCAGCCCTTGACGATCTCGCCAACGCTTCGCTCAAAGCAGCACAGGACATCAAGGCCGCATGCCCGACCGATATCGCGCTGACCGCCCCGAGCGGCTCGCGGCCATGCAAAAGCGTATCGAGGCGATGATCGCTGCGGTGCAGACGGTGCAGCCGCCGCTGGAGAAATTCTACGGCCTCCTGAGCGACGAGCAGAAGGCGCGGTTGACCGCGCTCGGCAACGATCAGCGGCAGAGCAAGGCTTCCGACGACACCACTGGCTCGCTCGCCCAGAGCTGCAGTGCCGCACCACCCGGCGTGATGGATTGGCCGACCGCCCAGATCGACCAGACGGTGCGCCCGACCGATGCGCAACGCGCGAGCCTGGTCGCGCTGCAGAACGCCACCGCCCAGGCGGCGGATTTGCTCAAAACCTCGTGCCTGACTAGCGAGCCGCTCACGCCGCCGGCGCGGCTCGCCGCGGTCGGCAAACGACTCGACACCATGCTTCAGGCCGTCAAGATGGTGAGCGCGGCGCTCAACGACTTCTATGGAACGCTGTCCGACGAGCAGAAGGCGAGGTTCGAAGCGATCGGTCCGCAACGTACGGCCCACGCCGAAGCCCTGGAAGTTGCGCCAACAGAGACCCACAGGCACCGGCGCGGTATTCCCAGCGCCGAGCAAATCATCCGGCGCTTGCTGGGACCCTTGTAGAGCATCAAATCCTCCCGAGAATGGGCGAAGGCCTCATCGGACTCTGTGTCACGCAACTTCAGGATTTTGAATTATGTCGAGCCATATGCCACCCGTACCGCCTGCCAGTCGCAGTAAGCACGGCCCGAAGAGGAATCCGGAAGTGTCGAAAGACGACAAGGTGGTGAAGCATGAGCATCATCCCAACTCCGCGGAAGAAGGCGACACCGCCAATATCAAGCAGAACACCACGAACGAGGGTTACTTCCGCGGCCGGCGGCAGTCCTAATCATGTATCGTTTTCTCGAAGGCACAGCGGATCAATATATGACGCGTGCCGTAACGACGGTGACGCGCCAGACAACCATGCGTGAGCTGGAGGCGTTATTCGAGAAACACGATTTCAATTCTTTCCCCGTAGTGGAAGAAGGAAAGATGTTGGGGATCGTTACAAAATTCGATTTTCTTCGGGCCTTTGC
The DNA here is from genome assembly GCA_963731805.1 of uncultured Alphaproteobacteria bacterium. GTDB lineage: Bacteria > Pseudomonadota > Alphaproteobacteria > Rhizobiales > Xanthobacteraceae > BOG-931. The sequence goes on along the minus strand of CAVSWY010000003.1, from coordinate 150,846 downwards.
CTTCACCACCGGTCAGATGGTGCCCCATTACGATGAGTTGATGCGACGGCCGGTCGGCGAAATGATGACCGAAGCCGTCGTGCATGTCGAACCGACAGCACCATTGACACGAGTTCTCCAGTTGATGGTGAGCCTTAAGAGCCGCAGCTTTCCGGTTATCGGGCCGGATCGCCAATTGGCAGGGATAATCTCTCGCGAGGACGTGATACGCGCGCTCAAAGAGGCGACACAGGACGTCCGGGAAACCCGCTAGATCCTCTCGGGCAAAGAGTGACACCGAGGCAATGGCTTCGTGAATAAGCCGATAGCAATAACGCCCATCCTTGCTCGTGGGGGGCGCCAGGCGGCCAAGGCACCCGAAGGATCGGCCGCGAGCGGAAAGGCCTTGGGCGAAATCGCTTGCCTTTCGCCCGACGATGCATTGCAGCGACTTTCCAGCACCGCGGCGGGCCTCACACCCGACCAGGTCGAGGAGCGGCTCCGTTCAGCGGGACTGAATCAAGTCGCTCACCAGGCGCGACATACAATTCTCGGCGAGCTCATCGGCCGCTCGATCAACCCGTTGAATCTGCTTTTGCTCTCGCTCGCGACCGCGTCCTACTTCCTGGGCGACCAGCGGGCCGCGATCGTGATCGCCGTCATGGTGGTTCTGAGCATCTCGCTGAGCTTCATCCAGGAACATCGCTCCAACAATGCCGCCGACAAGCTGCAGCGGATGGTGTCGATAACCGCGACCGTGCGCCGGCAGACGGGTGCCGAGGCGCATGACCACATCGACGTGCCGATCGAGCAGCTCGTACCCGGCGATATCGTCCTGCTGTCGGCGGGTGATATGATTCCCGCCGATCTCAGGCTGATCACGGCGAAGGATCTCTTCCTCAACCAATCGACACTCACCGGCGAGGCGATGCCGCTCGAGAAGGTCGCTGCTGCCCATATCGGAGCCGCGGAAACGCCGTTTGATCTCCCCAACATCTGCTTCATGGGCAGTGCCGTCGTCAGCGGCATCGGCTGCGGTGTCGTCGTGCTCACCGGCCCGCGCACGGCCTTTGGACTTGTGGCGAGTGAAATTGCCAAGCAGCGGGTGCTCACGAGCTTCGACAAGGGCATCATCCGGTTTACCTGGCTGATGCTCGGTTTCATCGTGGTGATGGCCCCTCTTGTCTTCGTGATCAACGGCCTGACCAAGGGCAATTGGCTCGAGGCACTACTGTTTGCGGTCGCCGTGGCGGTGGGTCTCACGCCAGAGATGCTGCCCATGATCGTGACGGTCAATCTCGCCAAGGGCGCGCTGGCGATGTCGCGCAGAAAAGTCATCGTCAAACGCCTCAATTCAATCCAGAACTTCGGGGCCATGAACGTGTTGTGCACGGACAAGACCGGCACGCTCACGCAGGATCGCATTATCCTCAAGCGCTGCCTTGATATCAGGGGTGACGACTCGGACCGCGTCCTCGAATACGCCTATCTGAATAGTTTCCACCAGTCTGGCCTCAAGAACTTGCTCGACGTCGCCGTCCTGCAGCATGTCGAGCTCGCGGCCGGCCTCAAGGTGCAGGCCCGGTTCCAGAAGATCGACGAGATGCCGTTCGACTTCGAGCGGCGGCGGATGTCCGTCGTTCTCGGCCGCGATGACGGGGTTCATATCCTCATCTGCAAGGGCGCCGTCGAAGAGGTGTTCGCGGCTTGCAAGCACTACGCGATCGACGGCGAGACCGGCCCCCTCGATGCCAGCCACTTCGCTTCAGCGATGGAGACGACGGCGAAGCTCAACGCGGACGGGTTTCGGGTCGTCGCGGTCGCCTTCAAGGAGATGCCGCCGACGCAGACGGCGTATTCGGTCGCCGACGAGGCCGACCTCACCTTGCTCGGCTACATCGCGTTTCTCGACCCCCCGAAGGAGACCTGCGCCGCCGCGCTTGCGACGCTGAAGGCCAGCGGCGTGGAGGTGAAGATCCTGACCGGGGACAACGACATCGTCACGCGGAAGATCTGCCACGAAGTCGGCCTGACGTGGACCGCATCGTTCTCGGCAGCGAGATTGCGACGTTGTCGCCGGACGAGCTGGCAAGCCTGGCCGAGACGGCCGCGGTGTTTGCCAAGGTCTCGCCGTCTCAGAAGGCGGCAATCATCGACGCCCTGCACCGGAAGGGGCACGTCGTCGGCTATTTGGGCGATGGCATCAACGACGGACCGGCGCTGAAGGCCGCGGACGTCGGCATATCGGTGGACAGCGCCGTCGACATCGCCAAGGACTCCGCGGACATCATATTGCTCGAGAAGAGCCTGGCGGTGCTCGGTGACGGCGTGATCGAGGGCCGCAAAGTCTTCGGCAACATCACCAAATATATCAAGATGGGCGCGAGCTCCAATTTCGGCAACATGTTCAGCGTGCTCGGCGCCAGCGTCTTCCTGCCGTTCCTGCCGATGACGGCGATTCAGGTGCTCACCAACAACCTGCTGTACGACTTCTCGCAAACCACCATCCCTACCGACAACGTCGACGCCGAATACCTTGCGGTGCCGCGGCGATGGGACATTGGCAACATCGCGAAATTCGTGCTGTTCATCGGCCCGATCAGCTCGATCTTCGATTACGTCACGTATTTCGTGATGCTCTATGTCTTCAACGCCTGGAACAATCCTGCACTGTTCCAGACCGGCTGGTTCGTCGAATCTCTGCTGACCCAGACGCTCATCATCCATATCATTCGCACGGCGAAGATTCCGTTTCTGGAAAGCCGGGCCAGTACCGCGCTCATCACGACGACCATCATCATTGCCGCAATCGGGATAGCCCTGCCCTTCACCTGGCTTGGCGGCTTTCTGGGTTTCGTCCCGCTACCTCCGGCTTATTGGATCGCGCTCTGTCTTATCCTCTTGAGCTATGTCATCCTGACGCATTTCGTGAAGACATGGTTCATTCGACGGTTCGGGTTGAGCTGAATGGCTGCCGCACCATGGTACTCACCATTGCTGGCGAATGTCTTCGTTTGGATTGGCATCGCGCTCTGCATCACCCAATCCGCAATTTTCTCCGGCCTCAACCTGGCAATTTTCAGCATCAGCAAATTACGATTGGAGGTCGAAGCGGCAGGCGGCAACCGCGATGCGTCCGCGATGCTTACGTTGCGCAAAGATTCAAACCTCACCTTGGCCACGGTTCTCTGGGGCAATGTCACGATCAACGTGCTCCTCACGCTGTTGTCGGATTCCGTCCTTGCCGGCATAGGAGCATTTGCCTTCTCGACGATCGTCATCACGCTGTTCGGCGAAATTATCCCGCAAGCTTATTTTTCGCGAAATGCGCTGCGCATGGCGGCGCGTCTGACGCCGCTGCTGAATGTGTACCAGGTGGGGCTTTTTCCGATAGCGAAGCCGACGGCGATTATTCTCAATTGGTGGCTCGGGCCGGAAGGAATCACCTTTCTGCGCGAGCGAGACTTTCGAGCGCTTATCACAAGGCACGCGGGCGTTGCGGGCGCGGACGTGGGACATTTGGAGGCTCTCGGCGCGCTGAACTTTCTCGACCTCGACGACATCCTTGTGGCGGATGAGGGGGAGCTGGTCGACCCTCGCAGCGTCATCGCGCTTCCATTCGAAAACGAACGGCCTGTGCTGCCGAAGATTTGAACGTTCGCCCGATGACCCGTTCTTGCGGCATTTGAATGCCTCCGGGAAAAAATGGGTCATCATCGTCGATGCCTCGGGCCGACCATCATTCGTGTTGGACGCACACCATTTTCTGCGCGATCTGCTTTTCAATGCAATGTCGGTTGACCCGGAAATCTACTGGCATCGCCCGATCATCGTGACGGATATGCGCACACCTTTGGGCAGCGTGATCGGCCGCATGAAGGTGAAGCCGGAACATCCTGAAGATGATGTCATCGACAACGATTTAATCTTGGTCTGGGGAGACCAAAAACGCATAATAACTGGAGCCGATCTTTTGGGACGACTTTTGCGTGGAATCGTGACGCAAGATACGGTTAGAATTTAGTCATCACCTTGAATGCTGCCTTGATCGCGAACCCGCATTACTCCGGCGCATCACGATGCGCCCGGATTTTCGGTGGGGCGGACCGGGTCGCTGAGGGTACCGTGGGACAGGCGGCCACCGTGCTTTAGCTCTGTAGCGGAGCGGCGACCGCGGCCGTAGCCGGACGCCCGAAAGCGAGGATCCGCAGCGAAGCTTGCCGGTAGAGGACATGGAACCGACGTACGCCGTCCAGGGAGTGGCGGGTGTCGCACCCACGCCACTCACGGTCGGCGCCAGCGCGAGGTCTTTTACGAGGGAGACCGGGTTGCTGCAGACATTCGCGAGGCCACCGTCGATCGAGATCAAAGTCGTGCCAGGCATACCGGACACTGAATATTCAACTGTTCCCCGCGGAAGCTTGTACTTCTTGCGTAAGAGCTGATCGGAGATAGAAATGCCAGATGCGAAATGTGCTGAACAACCCGCTGGGTGACACCATCTTGAGCTTCTCTCCAATCAGGAGATCGCTAAGGTTAACACTGCCCAGGCCGCGTCCGGACTTACCGAAGAGGGGAGTACCTAGACCTGGAGCATCTCGATCAGGGTGTCCAGCGGCCAAGGCTTCGACGAAGGTCACGATGGGGCATGCCCTCCCACGTAGCGCAGTTTGCGGCGAAACGTGGAGCAGATCCTCGCGCGGCTGGCTCGACGAGCGCTCGTTCTGCGCCGACTGACGTCAGCGGTATTAACCGCACGATTTCTCGGCAACCTCGAATACACGAAATGTGCCGTAGCGGGCGGCTACCAAATAAAGTGACCCTGACTGGTGGCGAAGCTAGTCAGGAAGCGAAAAGCCACTTCGGCTCGCATACGCGGTTCGCGGTGCACTGGGTCGTTAGGCACAGTGGCATATCGCAGGCTTTCGCGTTCGACCAATCGATGACCAATAAAACGCCGTAACCAAACGCGAACAAACGGCAACGGATGTGCTCAGAAATGCCGATAGTTACTGAGCTTTCCGGTGGAGTTATGGCGCTCATAACCGCTTGGTTGAGGTTCGAGTCCTCCCGGGCCCACCATCGAATAAAATCAATGACTTAGCTGCCAGATTAGCGGCATTAGCGGTAGTAATCAGTGACAGTCGCGGCAGCCATACCTCCAAGATCTGCTGAAAATAGTGAGACATCAGCGCTACGGGCGCCACGGCGATCCTGCCGATCGCGGAGGCGCATGCAGGGCACCTTCCGTGACGCTGACATGCGATCACCGCGTCGCGTTCGGCGCCGATCCCGCTGGATTTTGGAACGCTCGCGCAGTATCTGAGCGATCGGCCCAAGTCGCCGACCGGCTAGGCGTTCGCAAACCAAGCGCACAACGACCGGCGTTCTCTCGGCGTTCGCCCCGTTCGCTTTGCGGATTTCACGCCCAGGCCTTTGTGATAGATCGCCCAATAGACGAAGCCGACGAAGCCGGCGCCGCCGACGATATTGCCGAGCGTGACCGGCACGAGATTGTGGATGATCCCGGATATCGTGATTAGCGAGGCGTCGAAGCCGGGCGGGACATTGCCGTGCACGACTAAAAGCCAAGCCATCGGCAGGAAATACATATTCGCCACGGAGTGCTCGAAGCCGGCGGCGACGAAGGCGGAGATAGGCAGAATCAGTGCGATAATTTTGTCGGTCACGGAACGGCCCGCCGCCGCCAGCCACACCGCGAAACAGACGAGCAGGTTGCACAGAATCCCTTTGAAAAATAGTGTCGCCACATCGGGAGAGATCTTGGCTACCGCCGTATTCAACATCGTCAGCGCAATACGGCCGCCGTTCATGTCGAGATGGTGTGAGTAGAGAACTAGAACGGCGAGCCCGGCGCCGCCGACGAAATTGCCGCAATAGACGATGACCCAGTTGCGCAGAACCTCCAGGGTGGAAATCCTGCCGCTCGCCCAAGCCATCACGATCAGATTGTCGCCGGTGAACAATTCGGCGCCGCCGACCAGTACGATCGCGAGACCGAGGGAGAACACCAGTCCGCCGACCACGCGTATGGTCGCGAAACTCAAATTCGCGTCGCTGGCGACGATAGAGAAGTAGAGCGCACCGAGGCCGATGCCGGCGCCTGCCACGATGCCCAGCATGAAGCAGGGGATGAAGGGCAGCTTTGCTTTCGTGACCCCGACCTTTTCGATGGCCTCTTCGATCTCGGGCGGGCTGTAGGCATTGAAGTTGAAAATAGAGGTTTGCGGTGCAAGTGCTGGCTCAGGCATGGTTCGTCTCCTCTGGGTTGCTGTTGCGACTTGACACGAAACGCGACACGTCCAGCGGAGGCCAGGCTTCGAAGGGTGCCCCCCTCTGTAGCTGCGCGTGGATGTCGATGACCGCCTGTTCGACCGCGGCCGACATTGGATAGCCGAAAGCGACGAGAGACGGTTGGATGCCGAGAAAATGCACCTCCGTCACGCTCTCGCGCAACGCCGCGATCAGGAAGGATAACGGCAGGTCGTGTGTTGTCATTATGAACTGCTCGGCGATGAAGCGGTCGTCGATGCGGCGGACCGCGCCTGGCTCTAGCTCCATCTCGGTGGCGTCGACGACCAGCACCCGCTTGGGCATAAGAGCGCGCACGCGATGCATGACGTTTTCCGGCGTCGACCCGCCGTCCATCACGTGCCAGCCGGCGGCCGGCGATCGCTGCAACAGGGACGCAAGCAGCGGCCCGGCGGCATCGTCGCCCATCATGCCGTTGCCGACGGTAAGTATGACTTGATCGTTCATGGCTGCCGACGGATCATCAAGGTGATCGCCGGCTCATGGTCGATCGCCTGCAGGGCTTGATCGAAACGATCGGACCAGACTTCGGTCGCTACATCGAACTTCGGGCGCGCCGCGTGGAGCGCGTTTCGCAACGAAACGACGTGGCTCACGTCGATCGCGATCTCGCCAAAGCGCCGTAAGCCGTCGAGTTTCCGCCGTGCCTCGCCCTCCGGCAACGCCGCCACGGCATTGAGGTATCCTTCATACGGACACGTCAGGATCGGCTTGAACGTATCGATCACGCCGACATGGTGGCCGACGCCGAGCGAGTAATAGAGCACCTGCTCGGCATCGGGCGGAGGTGTTTGCCCTTTGTGCAGAAACTTGCTGCTGAGCTGATAAAAGACGACGCGCTCGCTCATTGTTCGGCCCCGCCGCCGCCGGCGCCGCAGATCGTCTCCAGGCTTCGCACGATCTCGGTCAATCGGGGATCGTTCTCACGCGCCAGGTATTCCGCGATACGCTGCCCGATCGGCTTGGCCTCGTCTTGCTCGATCAAGGTAAGAAAATTTTCGGCAATCTCGCGTCCCTGGCGGTACCCCGCCATGCGGCGCGCCTCGCGTTCCAGCGCAACCCGCAATGCGTGGGGAACATGCGGATGTGCCACTGGGGCCTGCTCGTCCTCCGCTTCGACGTGGTGGCTCGCCCGCAGTTTTTGGTCGAGCATGCCGAGCGCGAGCGCGAAGCCGTAGATCGTACCAGCCGGCGTCGGCGGGCAGCCGGGTATATAGACGTCGACGGGAAGGATTTTGTCGATGCCGCCCCAGACACAATAAAGATCGTGAAAGATGCCGCCGGTGCAGCCACAGGCGCCGAAGGCGATCACGATCTTCGGGTCCGGCGCGGCGTCGTAGGCGCGCAGCGTCGGCATACGCATCGCCCGTGTCATCGCGCCGGTGCAGAGAATGACGTCGGCATGGCGCGGCGACGGGACGACCTTGATGCCGAAGCGCTCGACATCGAACACGGGAGTGAGCGCCGCGAAGATCTCGATATCGCAGGCGTTGCACCCACCGGCGTCGATCCGGAACACATAGACCGAGCGACGTATGTCGTGAAGAAGCGTCTGCTTCAGCCGCGCCGTCTGTTCGCGTTCGCTCTGTGCCGGCGCCGTCGCGGTGATCGTACCAGCCACTGCCTGCGTGCTCATGGTAGCCTCCCCATCTGGTGCAGCGGGCCGAGGCTATTGACCCTCGGAACATCGCTGCGCCGTTTGCAGGCCGGACAGGTCTCGACCACGGCGCGCCGCTGCTCGGCCTCCGCCTCAGAAAGGCCTGCATGCATTAGCAAAGCGATCACGTAATCGATCTCTTTTTTTGGGGCGAACGGCGTCGCGCAGACGCGGCACGAAGCGAGCCGGAATTCCGCAGTCTGATAGAGATCGGCGCGGTCCATGACCGCGAGCTCGAATTCGGGCGATAGCGCGATCGCTTCGGTCGGACATACTTCCTCGCACCGGCCGCAGAACACGCAGCGGCCGAAACAAATTTCCCAGACGCGCTTGCCGGCCGCGGTATCGGTGGTCATCGACAGCGCGTTGGACGGGCAGGCGATGGTGCAGGCGGCGCAGGCGATGCAGCGTTCGGGATCGTATTGCGGCTTGCCGCGGAAGCCCGGACTCGCCGGCATCGGCGCGAACGGATAGCGCACCGTCACGTTGCCGGTGCGAAAGACCTCTTTAAGGAGCTTGAACATGATGAAGCCCTATTTCAGCGGCGAATTGGTCCGCTCGCGGCAGTAGCGTTCCATTTCTTTGTAAGGAATGACGTTCGTGTTCCGCTTGCGCACGTCGACAACAGTCACGCGATCGGTGCACGAATAACAAGGGTCGATGCTGGCGACAATGATCGGCGCGTCGGAGATGGTGTTGCCGCGCAGCATGTAACGCAACGACGGCCAATTGTTGTAACTGGCGGCGCGGCAGCGCCATCGATAAAGCTTCTGATTGTCGCCCAGCATGCTCCAATGGATGTCTTCGCCGCGCGGCGCCTCGGTGTAGCCGAGCGCAAAGCGATACGGCGTGTAGGTGAAGCCCTCCACCAACACGGGGCCGGGCGGCGCGTTATCCAGGCAATGCTCGATGATGGCAATCGAGTCGAAGAACTCCTGGCTGCGGATCAGCGTGCGCGACAGTACGTCGCCACCCTCCATCACATGCTGGCCGACCGGCACGCCGGCATAGCCGGCATAGGGATGATCGATGCGCACATCGCGGCGGTGGCCGCTGCCGCGCACGGTCGGTCCGACCGGGCTGTAGTCGCGCGCTATTTGATTATCCAAATGTCCGACACCCTCGAGCCGCTGACGCATATTCGGCGTGGTCAGCAGGATATCGAGGAGGCGGGTCACCTCGACGCGAAGTTCGCCGATTAGTTGACGCGTACGGGCTTTCTGCTCGGCCAGGATGTCGCGGCGCACGCCGCCGATCAGATTCAATGCGTAGGTCTTGCGCGAGCCGGTCAACAGCTCGGCGAGCTCCATCGACTTTTCGCGAACCCGGAAGAAGTGCATGAAGCCGGTGTCGAAGCCAACGAAATGGCAGGCGAGTCCGAGATTAAGCAGATGACTGTGCAGCCGCTCCACCTCCAGCAGGATCGTGCGGATCGCGGCGGCACGTGGCGGCACGTTTATACCGAGTGCGTTCTCGACCGAGCTGGCATAGGCGACGCTGTGGGTGAAACCGCAGATCCCGCAGATGCGGTCGGCGAGGAACGTCACGTCATTGTAGCCCATCCGTGTTTCGGCGAGCTTTTCCATGCCGCGGTGGACATAGAACAGCCGGTAATCGGCATCGATGATGTCCTCGCCGTCGACGAACAGCCGGAAGTGTCCCGGCTCATCGGAGGTTATGTGCAGCGGTCCGAGCGGCACTTCGGTCGTCTCCGACTTGGCCGCATTGATGAATTTGTAGGTCTCGGTCTCGTTCGTGACCTGCGGGCGCATCCGGTAGTCCATCGCGTCTTTGCGCAATGGGTAGAGATCGTCGGGCCAATCATCCGGCAGGACCAGCCGGCGCTCGTCTGGCAGGCCGACCGGGCGCAACCCGAACATGTCGCGCACTTCGCGCTCGCCCCACACCGCAGCAGGGACTTTGGGCGTGACCGAGGGAAACTCCATGGTGTCGGGCGGCACCAGCGCGCGGACCGCGACGTAGCTCTTCTCCGCGCCTTCCATCGAAAGCACGTAATAGACGGCAAAGTGTCCGTTCAGGAGCCGCTCGTCGCTGCCGACGACGACCGACATCCAGCCGTTATGGCCGTAATAGAGCGTCTCCACCGCTTCGGGCAGCGCTTCGCGCGTGATCGTAATGGTCGCCTGTTCCGCGGTCTGCCAGGACTCGTCCAGCACGGAGCTCGGCAGTTTCTGCCGTAGCGCGGCGACATACGCGGTGCCGCGTCTGGCTTCAGGGGTTACGGACATTTATCTCGGTCTCCTCAATTCTGGCCGCGCGGAGGCGAGGCCCGTCCAGCATCGCCAGCAGCACCCAGCGGATGGTCTTCGCCTGATTGTGTGGGATGCTGCCAAGGCGCGCCTACGGCTGCGGTCGTGACGTCGGATTGCAAAACGACCGTGGTCGCGCTCGCGACGAGGCGCGCCACGGGCTGCGGCAAGGCGACACCGAACAGCAGGATCAAGGCGACCAGCACCAGCATCGGCGCGACTGCCAAACCGCCGACGTCGCCGGTCGGTATGCCATCGGGGCGGGGTCCGAGCAGCGCGCCGTCGATAAAGCGCAACAGCGCGGCAAGCGTCACCGTCAGCAACAACAAGCAAAGCACCATGAGCCAGCCGTATCCGGCGCGCAGTCCGGCGGTAAACAACATGAACTCGCTGACGAAGATGTTGAACGGTGGTATGCCGCACAGCGCCAATGCGCCCGCGATCAGCAGCAGGCCGCTTGCCGGCGCGATCGCGGCCAGTCCCTTGATTGAGCGTAGATCCCGCGTGCCGTATTTCATCAGCACATTGCCGGTTCCGCAAAACAGAAGGGTTTTGGTCAGGCTGTGGTTGATCATCTGCAAGATCGCCGCAGCGGTGCCGAGCGGTCCGCCGATGCCCAGACCCAGAACGATCAGGCCGACATTCTCGGTCGTGCTGTAGGCGAGCAGACGTTTGAGATCGTGCTGCACGAATATCAGGAACGAGCCGACCGCGACCGACAGGCCGCCAAGGACAAGGAACAGCGTATGCGGCAAGCCCGGTCCGGTCGCCGCGGTGGTGATCGCGCTGTAACGGATGAGGACGAAAAGCGCGCAATTGACGAGCACGCCGGACAAGAGCGCGCTGACCGGACTCGGTGCCTCGCTGTGCGCGTCGGGCAGCCAGGCGTGCATCGGAAAAAGGCCGGCCTTGGTGCCGAAGCCGATCAGAACGAATACGAAGGCGAGCCGCATCACGCCCGGATCGAATGAAGCGGCGTGGCCGACGAGGGAAGTCCAGCGCGAGGCATCGTAGGGATCCGGCATCACGGCGGAAGCCTCGGCGTAGATGAGCATGGTGCCGTAAAGCGCGAAGGCCACGCCCACCGTACAGATGATCACGTATTTCCAGGCCGCTTCCAGCGACGCGCGCTGCCCATAGAAGCCAACCAAAAATGCGGAGCCCAACGTCGTCGCCTCGATCCCGACCCACATCATGACGATGTCGTTGGCCGTGACGGTGCACAGCATGGTGCAGAGGAATAGATTGAAAAAGCCGTAGTAACGGCACAGTTGACCCGGGGTGATCGTGCCCGAAGCGAGGTCGTGCCGGATATAGCCGAGCGAGTAAATGCCGGTGAGCAGGCCGACAACGCCGATCAGCGCCACAAGGATCGCCGCCAGCGGATCGAGATAGAGCCAGCTGCCGAGCGCAAAAAGTCGGCCGTCCGCGAGCACGGTCGCTGCCAAGCCGAGCGCGATGATCGCGATGATGGCAATCGAGACAACATGCGCGCTCTCGGCGACGAGCTGACCGTGCTTCGCGCTGAACAACGGCGCGGCAAAGGCGATCACCGTCGCGACGAGCGGTACGAGGAGAAGCAGAATGATCAGGGCGGAAGGGCTCATATGCGGTCACCCACGCAACGAGGTGAGCTGCCGCACGTCGAGCGTTTGCAGCTTGGAATGGATCATGGTTCCGAGGATCGCCATGATGGCGACGGCAAAAATGGCATCAGTCAGCACGCCGACTTCAACAAGCTCGGGCGCGCCATTGGCCAGCAGCGCCAGTGTCAGGTGCGAGCCGTTTTCCATCAAGCAATAGCCGAACACCTGCTTGAGTAGGTTTCGCTGCATCACGATACAGGCGAGCCCGAGGAAGAAATGGGCGAGCGATACCGCCAGCGCGGGCTTCAGCTCGGGCGCGCCCGGCAGATGGATGCTGGAGATGACGGCGAAGCAGCCCGCCACCACGGCACCGGCAAGGATAATGGTCCAGGCGATGCCGAGCTGCCGTGGTGCGAGCGCCGGATCGCTGAGGCGGCCGAGCGTGCGATACATGATGAACGGCACCAGAACTACTTTGGTGACAAACGCTACTGCCGCCCAATAGAGCAATTGCGGCGCGCGCATTGTCGCCGCCAGCGCCAAAAATATCAGCACGAGCACGAAGGATTGCAGCGCGTAATAGACGGCCGCCCGAGCCGCGCCCTTGGCCTCAACCACGAGCAAGGAAGTGACGATGAGCAGGCTGGCAAGGCCGTTGACAAGTTGCAGTCCGGTCATGGACCCCGTCAGGAGTCCCGTCATGTTTCCTGTCATGGCGAACTCCATCCGAGCCAGGACGCGGCGATTTCGCCCGAGCACAGCGTCATCACGATGAGAACCATGAGCACGCCCTGCATCGGCAGCGGCACCGGCGCGGCGGCGGCAATCTGGGGCGACGGCTTGCCGAACGCCGTGGTGCCGACCCAGTGCAGAAACCAAGCGAAACTGCCGACCGATTCCAACAGCGCCACGATCAGCAGCGGCAGCAGGAGCGGGTGGCTTTTTGCCGCTTCGAAGCCGCCGGCAAAGATGGCGAATTTCGAAAAGAAGCCGTTGAACGGCGGCACGCCGGCAACGGCCATGGCTGCCGCGCAAAATCCGATTCCGAGCAGCGGCGCGCGGCTCATGATGCCGCGCAGGTCCGGCAGCATGCGCGTCCCCGTGGTGTAGGCCAGCGCACCGGCCACGAAGAAGAACAAGCTCTTGGCAAAGGCGTGATTGAAGATGTGGGCAATCGCGCCGTCGAAGGCGAGTTGCGAACCGAACACCGACAAGGACAGCGCAAGGAAGATGTAGGACAGCTGCGTGATCGTCGAATAGGCCAACAGCCGCTTCAAGTCCTTCTGCGGCAGATAGAGAAAGAAGCCGTAGATCATCGTCGCGACAGCCATCACCGCGCCGACCCAGCCGACGATTTCCGGGACGGCTACCGCCGCGAACAGGCCGCGGGCGAAAATGTAGACGCCGACTTTGACCATGGCGGCGGCGTGCAGATAGGCGCTTATCGGCGTCGGCGCCGCCATGGCGTCCGGCAGCCACATCTGCATCGGTAGTTGCGCCGACTTGCCCCAGGCCGCGAACAGAATCGCGAGCAGCACCACGGTCTTCATCCCACCGTCGAGGCTGCCGATCGCCGACAGCGCGAAGGTGCCGGTCGTGGCAAACAACGTGGCAGCGGCGACGTAAAGACCGAGCGAGCCTACATGCGTTACCAGCATCGCCTTCGCGGCGGCCCGCAAGGAATTACGGTCTTCGTAATAGCCGATGAGCGCCCACGAGCACATGCCGGTCATTTCGAAGAACAATAATTGTCCGACCAGTGTGGAGGCGAAGGCGAGCCCCGCCATGGAGCCGATAAAGCCCAGCAGCCAGGCATAGTATTTCTGCCGCCCGCGATCGGGATGCTCTCTGTTCTCGGGGCTCAGATAGGCCGCGGAGTAGATGCACACCAGAAGACCGACGCCGACGACGGCGAAAATGACGAGCACGCTGATCTTGTCGACGAGGATACCGAGCACGACGGCGTCGCCGACCATGACAAGGACGATATCGAGCTCGGGCTTGCCTGCCGCGGCGAACACATAGGCCAGCACGACCACGGCGGCGAAGGTGCCCAGCGCGAAAACCTGCGCGATCCGCTTTGCCCATTTGAGCGACGACAGCGCCGCGCAAATGGCGCCGGCGAAGGGGATCAGAATGATTGCGAATGCGAGTTGTGGCATGGCTCGATCATTCGCCCGTTACAAGCCCACGAGATAGAAAACGAGCGCCAGCGTGGCGATGCCGAAGCCCGCCCAGGTCGCTCGCGACGTCATGAAGAAGCGATTGCGCGCGACGCTGTTCTCGATCAGCGCGACCACGACAAAGACGATCGCAAGCTTGAGCGCGAAGGCGAGAGCCGCCCATAACAATGTCGCGATTGTCGGCGCCGCCGCGGCGCCATAGGGCAAAAATACGCCGATTAGGATCGTAGCCATGACGATCTGCTTGAGACTGATAGACCATTTCAAGAGTGCCAGGCCGGGGCCCGAATATTCGGTCAACGGGCCCTCCTGCAGTTCCTGCTCGGCTTCGGTCATGTCGAAGGGCAGCTTGCCCATCTCGACGAACACGGCGAAAGCGATGGCGGCTATCACGGTGAGCTCGGCGGCGATTGAACCGCCGGGCAACGAACCGAACGATGCGCTGATCCGGCCCAGATCGGTCGAGCCGGCAAGCAGTGCCGCGACAAACAGCGCCAGCAGGATCACCGGCTCCATCAAAGCGCCCATCGTCGTTTCGCGGCTCGCGCCGATGCCGGCGAACGAACTGCCGGAATCGATGCCGGAGAGCGAAAAGAAGAAACGGACCAATGCCAGCAGGTAGACGACGGTGAACAGGTTGCCGATGGCGTTGAGCGGAGACGCCAAGGTCAGTACCGGCAGCGCCATGGCAATGAGCAGCAGTGTCGCCATCAGAATAAACGGCATCGCGCGGAAGATCAGGCCGGCGCCGTGCGGTACCACTTCCTGCCGTTTCAGGAGTTTAAGAATGTCGCGGTAGTCCTGCAGCGCGCCCGGTCCGGTGCGGGTGTGGATCTTGGCGCGCATCACCCGGCAGAAGCCGGAGACGAGCGGCGCCAGAAAAAGCAGCGCTGCCGCCTGTCCGATCGCAAGTGCCAATTGATCGACGCTCGGCATCGCGGGGCCCCTATCCGATGGCCACGGCGAGCAGCACGACGAGCGCTGCGACGATGTAGAGGCAATAGACGCGAAAATCCCCGCCTTGCAGGATTTGCAGCCGCGCGCCGACTGCTTGTACGCCGCGCCCGAGCGGGACGAGCAGCCAACGGTCCCAGATTTGCTCGGTCCGGGCGGCGCCTGCCGGCATGCCGGTGAACCAGGGACGCGCCGCGGCGAGGCCGCGGTCGGCGAGGCGTCGCACGCCATAGAGCGGACGAAACAGCACGCTAATCGGCTCGGCAAAGCTGCCGGCTGAAACGCTCATCCGTGCATCGGGCGCATAGCCGCAAGCCCACACTTCGGCGCCGATGCGCCGCCGCGGCCGACGTCCCGCGAACAGGCCGGCGATGGCGAGCGGCACGCCGGCGAGCCCGATCAGCAGCACCGCCAAGAGCGGCGTCGATAATTGGCCGATCTCGGCATCGCCCGGGAACACCACCATTCCCGTTGCCACCGCGATGCCGCCGCCGGTGAGCGACGCGGCGACGCCGGTCATGATCGGCGCGATGATAGGAGCGCCGATGCCGAACACGATGCAGCAGGCCGCCAAAAAACCCATGCCAGCCAGCATCGGCCAGTTTACCTCTGTCGCTGCCGCGGCCGGCACGCTTCGCGGCTCGCCCGCGAACGTCACACCGAACACCTTGACGAAGCACATCACCGCCAAGGCGCCGGCAACGGCGAGCATGACCGCCGCAAGCGGGGCGCTGAGCTGCAACAGGAACGAGCCGTGCAGCGCCGCGACGAACAAGGATTGATACGTGAACCACTCACTGACGAAGCCGTTGAGCGGCGGTATCGCGCAAATCGAAAGCGCGCCGATCAGAAACGCCACGGCGGTCCAGGGCATGACATGCAGCAGCCCACCCATGCGCCCCATGTCCTTGGTGTGCACGCGTAAGATGACGGCGCCGGCGCCGAGAAACAGCAGCGATTTGAAAACGGCATGGTTGAGCAAATGATAGAAGGCCGCCATCAGTCCGAGCGCGGCGAGAACGGGCCGACCCGCGGCGATGCCGATCATGCCGACGCCGACGCCCATGAGGATGATGCCGATATTCTCGACGCTGTGATAAGCGAGCAGTCGCTTGATATCGTGCTCGACCAGCGCGTAGGTCACGCCCAGCACCGTAGAGACAGCGCCGAATGCCAGCACCAAGGCGCCCCACCAGATGGTGGTGGCGCCGAGCAGATCGACGCCGACCTTGACGACGCCGAACACGCCGATTTTGATCATGACGCCGGACAGTAAGGCGGAAGCGTGCGATGGCGCCGCCGGATGGGCTCGCGGCAACCAGATGTGAAGCGGCACCATGCCGGCCTTAGCGCCGAAGCCGACGAAGGCCAGCAGGAACACGACCGAGGCCAGCGGCGCCGGCAGTGCCGCGCCGCGGAACGCCGCGAAGTCGAAGCTGCCGGTCCTCGCGAACAACAGCAAAAAGGCAATGAGAATCAGCATGGCGCCGGCATGAGCGATCAATAAATAGAGCCAGCCGGCGCTGACGGCCTCCTCGTCCTGGTCGAAGATGACTAGGAAATATGAGGTGAGGCTCATCATCTCGAAGAAAACGATGAACCACATCCCGTTGTCGGCGACGACGACCAGCAGCATCGAGGCGATGAACAGGTTCATGAAAAAACCCATCGCGCCGATGCCGCGGCCGGCATATTCCTCCTCGACATAAGCGGAGCCGAATACGGCGGTGGCGGCGGCCAGCAGCGAGATGGTCAGGACCATGAGCGCCGCCAGCGGATCGAGACGCACGACGAAATGGGCAAATGGAAATGGGCCGAATAACGTGGCGGTTACGGCGTGACCGTCGATCACCGGTAATGACGCGGCGATGCCAGCGAGCGCTCCGAGAACTCCACTGATTGCCGCAGCGCGCGACGCGGCGCACTCGGGCAGCACCAGTGATGCCACGGCGCCGCCAACATAGAGCGTGACGGAGAGAGCGAGGAGAGCGAGCGGCATGTCACTTGTTCTCGGTTGCCGCTGGGGTTGCGAAGATTTGCGACGTCATCGCCACGGTTTGCCGCCGCTTGGCTTTGATCGAGGCATTGAGCGATTCGTTGTCGACGAGACGCAGCGCCTTGGTCGGGCAGACCTCGATGCATTTCGGGCCGTCATCGCGGAAATAGCAAAGATCGCATTTGACGGCGACGGTGCGCACGCCGGCGGTCCAGTCGAGCAGCGAACCGAGCGGTCCCGACATTTCGCTTGGCTCAAGCGGTTCGCTTTGGAGGACGCCCGCGGTCTCGGCGTAGCTCTCGTAGGGCAACTGCTGACTCTGCGGTGAACTGCCGTGCGGCTCGATGGCCCCGAACGGGCATGCCAGCGCGCACATCTTGCATCCGATGCAGGTGTTCTCGTTGAGCTGGATCATGCCGTCTTGGTGCGTGATCGCGCCGACCGGGCACACTTTGGCGCACGGCGCATCTTCGCAGTGGCGGCACTGCACCGGCATCGTTCCCTGCGCCGTCTGGGTTACGATCAAACGCGGATAGGCCTGCAGCCCGGCATTCTGGTGCACACTCACGCAAGCCACTTCACACGTGAAGCATCCGATGCAGAGCTTCGGCTCCGCGATGACAAAGCGATTTATTTTTGCAGCCTCCCCGCCAGAACGGCGTTGGCGGCCCGCTCGACCGGGATCCGATATTGCCCTTCAATCCATTCACGCCAGCTCTTGGCTTCGGCGGGCGAACTCTTCTCGACGCGGGCGGCCGAGACTTTGTATTCGGGAATGCCACAGATCGGGTCGAGCGCTGCGGCATTGGTCAATTCATTGCAATTGGCTTCCCAATAATGGAACGTGCTGAAAACGCTCTTTGGCGCGACCCGCTCGGTCACCCAGGCGCGCGCGACAGTCTTGCCGCGGCGCGTCGACAGTTTGATGAAGTCGCCGTCGGCAACGCCGAGCTCTTTGGCGTCTGCCGGATTAAGCTCGATGCGTTCCTCCGGCGCTAGTCTTTCGAGCAACGGAGATTTCCGTGTCATCGTGCCGGTATGGTAATTGTAGACGCGCCGTCCGGTGTTCAAAATGAACGGGTACTCGCTGTCGGCGTGTTCCACCACGTGAGCGGTGATGGCGTTTGCAAAGCCCTGTGCCTTGGCATCCGGCAAGATGTTCGGGTCGAACAGGACGGGCGTTAGCTGCGCCTTGCCCTCGGGCGTCGTGAAATGGCCGTCCCGGTGCAGGATCGGAGTGCCCGGATGGTCCTCCGATGGACACGGCCAGCACAGGCCCGGAATCTGGTCGAGGCGCGCATAGCTGATACCGCCGAACGTCTTCGGTACGAGGCGGCGGACTTCGTCCCAAATGTCCTGAGCGTTGTCGTACTTCATGCCGGAATAGCCCATGCGTGCGGCGAGCGCTGCGAACACCGACCAGTCCAGCCGCGCTTCGCCAGGCGCCGCGACCGCGCCGCGGCCGCGCTGCACCCGGCGCTCGGTGTTGGTGTAAGTGCCGTCCTTCTCCGCCCAGCACGCCGCCGGAAGAACAATGTCCGCGAAGCGCGCGGTTTCGGTCATGAACAGATCGAGGACGACGAGAAAATCAAGCTTCTCGACCTCCTTGCGCAGCGAGCCTGCATCCGGATCGCTCATCAGCGGATTCTCGCCGAACACCATCAGGGCTTTGACCTTGCCCCGCTCTATGGCCTGCGGCACGTCGGTGATCTTAAGTCCGACCTTGTCGGGGAGTGTCACGCCCCAGGCTTGCTCGTAATGGCCGCGTAGCGCCGGGTCGGTGACGGATTGGTAGCCCGGATAGACATTCGGCAATGCGCCAAGGTCGCACGCGCCTTGCACATTCCCCTGGCCGCGCAACGGGCAAACTCCGGCACCCGGTTGGCCGATCTGGCCGGCGATGACCGCCAGATTGGCCACCGACGCGACATTACCGACGCCGTGGCTGAACTGGGTGATGCCCATGGCAAACAGAATTGCCGCGGCGCGGGCGTTCGCATACATTCGCGCCGCCTGAACGATCTGAGCGGCGGGCATGCCGCTCATCCGCTCGACTGCTTCCGGCGAGAACGGTTCGACCGCACGCGCGACCTCATCGAAACCCACGCTGTGCGCGTCGATGAACTCCTTATTGTGGAGGCCTTCCTTGATGATCACGTGCAGCATGCCGTTGATCAGCGGAATGTTGTGACCGGGCGGCGTGCGGATCCAAAGATCGGCCTTCTCGGCCATTTCCGTCCGTCGCGGGTCGGCAACGATGAGCTTGGCGCCGCGCTGTTGCGCCCGTATCACGTGCCGCGCGATCAGCGGATGTTGCTCGGCGGTGTTCGAGCCGATGATGAAGATGAGGTCGGAAATCTCCCCAAGTTCGGGAATCGAATTGGTCATGGCGCCGCTGCCGAAGGCCTGCGCCAAGCCGGAAACGGTGGAGGAGTGGCACAGCCGTGCGCAATGATCGACATTGTTGGTGCCCATGACCGCGCGCGCGAATTTCTGCGCGATGTAATTGTCCTCGTTGGTGGCGCGCGCCGAGGCGAACAGCATGAAAGCGTCGGGGCCATGATCGCGCCGGATCGCGGTGAGCTTGCCGGCCACTTCATCGAGGGCCGCGTCCCATGACATCGGGACATAAGCGTTGCCGTCGCGACGGAGCGGCGTCGTCAGCCGCCGCCTGTCAGCCACGTGGTCGAAGCCGTAATAACCCTTCAGGCACAACTCGCCCTGATTGACCGGATGAGCCGGATCGGGCTTCACCTCGGTAATACGGCCGTTGCCGGTGTGCACGAACATATTGCAGCCGGTCCCGCAGTACGGACACACTGTCTTCACAATCGACATCGTGCATTCTCCGCGCATGTTTCAAAGGTCTTCGCGAACTGTTTTCGGCGATTCCGAAGTTTCGCGGTCTGCGAAAGGCACGCGTCAACAGCCGAGGGAGTGCACATGCCGGAGCCCTCGCGGTGAGGCCGCGGCAAAGCACGCGCCGCAGCGGGGGAAGGCTAAATCTATCTCAAGGTGTGGCGGGTCCCTTGATCCAGATCAAGGCCCTGATGGCGCATGCGAGATTGAAGTGCGATAATCTTCGTGTGTTTTTTTCGTTGCACTGTGAAAGAAGCCTTTTGCCGGACAGGCGAAACACCTCGATTGCAAGCTTTTCCTTGCCGGACGCGTTCTCGCTCCCGACGTCAATCGATGGCGGGCTTTTTGGGAAATCTGACGGTCACTTCGAAGACCGAAGCGCTGTCACGCGAAATTGTGCAATGCCACGGGCAGATCATGTATCCTATCCGGCAGGAAGCGCATCGCGATGCATGAAGTTTCGATTTGCGAACGCCTGCTTGCCCTCCTCACTCGGGAGGCCGGACAGCACGGCGTCAAAAAAATTGTCCGCCTGCGGTTGGAGATCGGCCGGCTGTCCTGCCTCGACCCCGATGCATTGCGCTTCGCCTTCGAGGCCATGGCGCCCGGCACGATCGCCGAGACCGCCGAACTGCAAATAGACCAGCCGCCTGTCCACGCGACCTGCAAGGATTGCGGCACGGTGGTTGATCTGGATTCGCGCCTCGAGCCTTGCGCGTGTTGCGGAAGCGCGCGGCTCGCGTTTCACGGTGGCGAGGAAATGCGACTGCTCGAGATGGAGGCAGCCTAATGTGCACGACATGCGGTTGCGGTGGCGCAAATGTTCATGACCACGTTCACGGGGGCGTTCATGAGCACGGCGAGATTTCCGGTCATCATCACGCGCACACGACGGCGGATCGTCACGATTACGGCGGCGGCGCCGCTGGCATGGAGGTGCCGGGTCTCAGCCAGCATCGAATCATTCAGATCGAACGCAACATCCTGGCGAAGAACGACGAATACGCCGCCGCCAACAGGGCTCGGCTCGCCGCGGCCGGGATCACGGCATTCAACTTCATGTCGAGTCCGGGGTCGGGCAAGACGACCTTGCTGGTACGGGCGATTTCCGATCTGCGCCATCGCTATCGCATTGCCGTGGTTGAAGGGGATCAGCAGACTTCCAACGATGCCGAGCGCATTCGCGCGACCGGCGCGCCGGCGATCCAGGTCAATACCGGCAAGGGATGTCATCTCGATGCTCACATGGTCGGCCATGCGCTCGATGCGCTCGCGCTTCCGGCCGGCGGCTTGTTGTTCATCGAAAATGTCGGAAACCTGGTCTGCCCGGCGGCCTTCGACCTCGGAGAGGCCTACAAGGTTGTCGTATTCTCGGTGACCGAGGGCGAGGATAAACCGATCAAATATCCCGACATGTTCGCGGCGGCGGATCTTATGCTGATCAACAAGTCCGACCTTGTTCCGCATCTAGATTTCGATCTCGCGCGCACCATTGACTATGCGCATCGCGTCAATCCAGGCATCGACCTGCTAGTGGTTTCGGCGCGCAGCGGCGAGGGTTTCTCGGATTTCTACGACTGGATCGATCGTAACGCCAAGCCGATTATCAAGCCGGCCCGCGTTGCGAGGCATGCCGCGGAATAAAAATGGAATTGGTTCTGGTCGATACTCGCGCCGATAATTGCCCGACCACGCGGCGGGTGCGCGTGCGTATTCGAGGCGCGGTGCAGGGCGTCGGCTTCCGCCCGTTCGTCTATGGCCTGGCCCGGCGCTATGCGCTTGCCGGTTTCGTGGCCAACGACGCCGGTGGCGTCGTGATCGAAGTCGAAGGCTCGAACCTCAATCAGTTCCTCGCCGCGCTGGACGCGGAGGCACCGCCACTGGCGCGGGTCGATGCCGTCGAGACCGAGCCCGCGCCGCTTAAGGGCGAACATGCTTTCGCGATCGCGCGCAGCCTGGGCGGCGCCGTGACCACGCGGGTCGCGCCCGATGCGGCAACTTGCGAGGCTTGTCTTGACGAACTGTTCGATCCGAAGAGCCGCTTTCATCTTTATCCGTTCGTCAACTGCACCCATTGCGGCCCGCGCTACACCATCATCCGGAATTTGCCTTACGACCGGCCGCGGACTTCGATGGCAGGCTTTGCCATGTGCGGCGCCTGTGCGCGGGACTATGCCGATCCCGATGATCGGCGCTTCCACGCCGAAGCAACCGGCTGCCCGGAATGCGGGCCTCGTCTCAGCCATTCGGTCGAAGAGATCGTGACCCGGGTGCGGCGCGGCGACATCGTCGCTATCAAAAGCCTCGGCGGCTTCCATCTCATCTGCGACGCGCGCAACGAGACCGCGGTCGCCGAATTGCGCCGGCGCAAGCGACGCGACGCCAAGCCGTTTGCCGTCATGGTCGCCTCGACTGCGTCGCTCGCTTCGATAGCGGAGGCATCGGCAGCGGAACAGACGTTGCTGACCTCGCCGGAGCGAGCGATCGTTCTGTTGCGAAACCGCCGCGCGGTCGCGGCGTCGGTGGCACCAGGCCTCGCGCATCTCGGCGTGATGCTGCCCTATACACCGCTCCACCACCTTATTTTTCGTGCCGCCGCCGGAGCTCCCGCTGGGCGCGTCTGGCAAGGAAGTCCGGTCGATCTCGCGCTGGTGGCGACCAGTGCCAATTCGGGCGGCGAGCCGCTCGTCATCGACAATGCGGAAGCCCATCGTCGGCTTGCCGGCATTGCGGATCTTGTCGTCACGCATGACCGGCCGATCGTGACGCGGGCCGACGATTCGGTCATGGCGGTGAGCGGCGGCGCGCCCGTCTTTATCCGGCGCGCGCGCGGCCATGTGCCTCGTCCGGTTACGCTCGCGCGCGAAGTGCCACCGATCCTGGCGGTCGGCGGTCAGCTCAAGACCACGGTGACGGTGACGCGCGGGCGGGAGGCTTTCGTTTCCCAGCATCTCGGCGATCTCGACAGCGTCGAGAATATTTGCTGCTTCGAAGAAACCGTGGCGCATCTTCTCTCGCTTCTCGATGTCGATCCGGCCGTCGTCGCGCATGACCTGCATCCGGATTTCGCCTCGACCCGATTCGCCGAGTTTTTCGGGCGGCCGACGATCGCCGTTCAACATCATCATGCGCATGTCGCCGCGATTGCCGCTGAGCATCGTATCGAGGGCGCGATCCTCGGCCTTGTGCTTGACGGTTACGGGCGCGGCGGCGACGGCGGCCATTGGGGCGGCGAACTGCTGCGGGCCGACGGCTCCGGTTTCGCGCGCCTCGGCCATCTCAAGCCCTTGCCGCTCCCGGGAGGCGACGCGGCGGCGCGTGAACCATGGCGCATGGCGGCGGCCGTGCTGCACGCGCTCGGGCGCGGCGACGAGATCGCGGCGCGATTTCCGGAGCGGTCGCTCGCGGCGCGGCTCGGCGAGGTTTTGGCAAGCGGACAGGCGATAACGACCACCAGCGCCGGCCGCCTGTTCGATGCGGTCGCCGGGTTGCTCGGCGTCTGCCCGTCGCAACGTTACGAAGGCCAAGCGGCGATGCAGCTCGAAGCGCTGGTCGCGGCTCCGCGTGTGCAACGCGACGGCTGGTCCGTTACCGGGGGCGTGCTTGACCTTATGCCATTGTTGCAAAGCCTAGCCGAGCGCGATCTGCATCCCGTCGCCGGGGCGGAACTGTTCCACGGTACCCTCGCCGCGGCGCTCACCGACTGGGTGGCGGATGCCGCGCATCGGACCGGCGTATCGTCCGTCGCGCTCGGCGGCGGCTGCTTTCTCAATCGGGTCCTGACCGACATGCTAGTCCCGGCGTTGCGGGCGCGCGGATTGACGCCGCTTGTTGCGCGCAAGCTGCCGCCGAACGACGGCGGCCTGAGTCTCGGCCAGGCCTGGGTCGCCGCCAATGCGCCGGCCATTGCCAAGGGAGGCTGACCATGTGCCTGGCTATTCCCGCCGAGGTGACAGCGCTGTTACCCGACGATATGGCGCGTGTGACGCTCGACGGCGTCAGCAAGGAAGTATCGATCGCGCTGGTCGAGGGCGTCGCCATCGGCGATTATGTGGTCATCCACGTCGGCTACGCGCTCAGCAAGATCGATCCGGACGAGGCGCGGGAAACTCTCGCGCTGCTCGCCGAAGGCGCGGCGTTGGTGGAAGCCGGCCCGTGAAATATATCGACGAATATCGGGACGCGCGTCTGGCGCGTTCCTTGGCGGCGGCGATCGCGCGCACCGTCGTTCCGTCGGCGGACTATTATTTCATGGAGTTCTGCGGCGGTCACACCCATGCCATTTCGCGTTACGGCATCGAGGACCTGCTGCCGGACAATGTCCATCTGATCCATGGGCCAGGCTGTCCGGTCTGCGTGCTTCCGGTGGGCCGCATCGACGCGGCGATCCGGCTCGCGGCGCGGCCCGGCGTGATCTTGTGCACCTATGGCGACCTGATGCGGGTACCCGGTACCAAGGGCACGTCTTTATTGGGCGCCCGAGCCGCCGGCGCCGACGTGCGCATGGTCTACTCGACCCGCGACGCGGTGCAGATCGCCGAAGCCGAACGGACCCGCGATGTGGTGTTCTTTGCCATCGGTTTCGAGACCACGACGCCGCCGACGGCCTTGGCGATACGGCTGGCGGCGCGCAAGGGTCTCACCAATTTCACGGTGTTCTGCAACCACGTACTCACGCCGTCGGCTATCCAAAATATCCTCGAGAGTCCCGATGTGCGCGAATTCGGGCGCGTACGCATCGATGGGTTCATCGGTCCGGCCCATGTCTCGACGGTGATCGGCACCGAGCCCTACGCTTTTTTCGCCGAGGAATTCGCCAAGCCGGTGGTGATCGCGGGGTTCGAGCCGCTCGATGTGCTGCAAAGTTTGTTGATGCTGGTCCGCCAG
This sequence comes from uncultured Alphaproteobacteria bacterium, assembly GCA_963731805.1. Lineage (GTDB taxonomy): Bacteria > Pseudomonadota > Alphaproteobacteria > Rhizobiales > Xanthobacteraceae > BOG-931. Next base: position 126,142 of record CAVSWY010000003.1, on the reverse strand, counting down.
GTCAACGACGGACGCCACGAGGTCGAGAACGAATATGGCCGCGCGGTCCGCCCCGGGGGCAACGAACGGGCCAAGGCGGAGGTCGCCGAGTTCTTCGAATTGCGCAAGAGTTTCGAATGGCGCGGCCTGGGCGACGTGCCCTATAGCGGGCTGCGGCTAAAGGAGAAATATGCCGCCTTCGACGCCGAGCGCCGCTTCGACGTCGAGGATATTCCGGCATCCGACAACCCGGCCTGCGAATGCGGCGCGATCCTGCGCGGCGTGAAGAAGCCGATCGACTGCAAGCTGTTCGGAACGGTTTGCACGCCGGACACGCCGATGGGTTCCTGCATGGTCTCGGCGGAGGGCGCCTGCGCGGCGCACTGGACTTACGGCCGCTTCCGCGATCAAGCCCGGCGGGCGTCATGAGCGTAAAGACCTATCGGCGCAAACTCGACATCGAGAACGGCCGGGTCGATCTCTCGCACGGCGCGGGCGGCAGGGCGATGGCGCAGCTGATCGAGGACCTGTTCCACGCGGCTTTTGATAACGAATGGCTGCGGCGCGGCAACGACCAGGCGGCCTTCGACGTCGCCCGCGGCCGGATGGTGATGACTACCGACGGCTATGTCATATCGCCGTTATTCTTCCCCGGCGGCGACATCGGCTCGCTCGCGGTTCACGGCACGATCAACGATGTGGCGATGGGCGGCGCCCAGCCACTTTATTTATCGGCCAGCTTCATTCTCGAGGAAGGGCTTCCGCTCGCCGACCTGAAGCGTATTGCCGACAGTATGGGCGCGGCCGCGCGCGCCGCCGGCGTTCCATCATCACCGGCGACACCAAAGTGGTCGAGCGCGGCAAGGGCGATGGCGTGTTCATTTCGACCACCGGGATCGGCCTCGCCCCGCCGGGTCTCGACCTCTCGGCCGAGAAGGCGCGGCCGGGCGATTCCGTGATCGTCTCGGGCACGATTGGCGACCATGGTGTCGCGGTCATGTCGAAGCGGCAGAACTTGAGCTTCGACACCGTGATCGTGTCGGACTCGGCGCCGCTGCACGATCTTGTCGCCGTGATGGTCGAGGCCGGCGGCCCGATCTGCGCGTCATGCGTGATCCGACCCGCGGCGGACTGGCGGCGACGCTCAACGAGCTGGCGCAGCGCTCAAGGGTCGGCTTCCGTCTCGAGGAGGCGAAGCTGCCGGTGAAGGCAGGCGTGGCCGCGGCCTGCGAACTCCTCGGGCTCGATCCCCTTAATGTCGCCAATGAAGGCAAGCTCGTTGCCGTTGTCGCGCCGGCTTCGGCACCCACCGTCCTCGCGGCGATGCACGCTCACCCGCGCGGACATGCCGCCGCGATCATCGGTGAAGTCGTGGCCGACGAACGCCGCTTCGTGCAGATGACCACCGAGTTCGGCAGCGGCCGTATCATCGACTGGCTTTCCGGTGAGCAGTTGCCGCGAATCTGTTGAGCAGCCCATGCGCATCCTGCTTCTGGTCCACGGCTTCAACAGTCTTTCACAACGGCTTTACGTCGAGCTGGCCGAGCGCGGCCACGACGTCTCCGTGGAGTTCGATGTCAATGACGTGTTGACGCGAGAGGCCGTCGAATTGTTCGACCCCGCTATCGTGCTGGCTCCGTTCCTCAAGCGACCCATTCCACCCGATATCTGGCGGTCGCGTCGCTGTCTGATCGTTCATCCCGGCATTGTCGGCGACCGTGGTCCCTCGGCGCTCGATTGGGCCATTCTTGAGGACGAAGCCGAGTGGGGCGTGACCATATTGGAGGCGGAAGCCGAAAAAGATGCCGGACCGGTTTGGGCCGCGGCCTCGTTTCCGATGCGGACGGCGACGAAATCCAGCCTGTACCGGCGCGAGGTGACCGAGGCCGCTGTCGATGCGCTCGGCGTGGCGTTGTCGCGAATCGAGTCTGGTCGCTATCAGCCGCGACGCGCCGGCGCGCCCGATTTTCCGGCGCGTGGCCGTGCCCGTCCGATCTGCCGGCAAAGCGATCGCGCCATCGACTGGGCGGCCGATCCGACGGATCTCGTCCTGCGCAAGATCCGCAGCGCCGACGGAACGCCGGGCGTGAGCGACATTTTATTCGATCGCGCGGTGCACCTTTATGACGGCCACGATGCGCGAGGGCTGGCCGGAACGCCGGGAGCGATCGTCGCGCGTTGCGACGGCGCGATCGCGCGCGCCACTCGCAATGGCGCGGTGTGGATCGGGCATGTCCGCGAACAGCGCAAGGACGCGCTGAAATTGCCGGCAACCCACGTCTTTGCGGCCGAAGCGGCAAGTTTGCCGGCGGCAGGCGGCTACGCCCCGATCCGCTACGAGGAGGACGGTCCGGTCGGGTATCTGCACTTCGCCTTCTACAACGGCGCTATGAGCACGGAGCAGTGCGAGGCCTTGCGTGCGGCCTATGCCGCGGCGCTTCAACGCCCGACGCGGGTTCTGACCCTGATGGGCGGTCCGGATTATTGGTCGAACGGCATTCATCTCGGCCTGATCGACGCGGCCGACAGTCCCGCCGATAAATCCTGGCGCAACATCAACGCGATCGACGATCTAGCGCGCGACATTATCATGACCACCGACCGGCTGGTCGTGGCGGCGCTGCGCGGTAATGCCGGCGCCGGCGGAGTCTTTCTGGCGCTGACGGCGGACGAAGTCTGGGCGGGAGAGAACGTCGTGCTCAATCCGCATTACAAGGACATGGGAAATCTCCACGGCTCGGAATACTGGACCTATCTGCTACCGCGGCGCGTCGGTGAGGAAAATGCCGCGCGCCTCACCCAGGCGCGGCTGCCGATGGGCGTTGCCGAAGCGCATCGGCTCGGCCTGATCGATCGCGTTTTGCGTCCGAGCTCGCGCGATTTGGCTGCGCCGATCGCACTTATCGCCCGCACGCTGGCGATGGACGATAATTTCGACGCGCGGCTCGCCGACAAAAACCGCCGTCGCGCGCGCGACGAGGCCGAAAAGCCGCTGGATGCTTATCGCGCGGAAGAGCTCGCCCGAATCCGACTTAATTTTTACGGCTTCGATGCGAGTTACCACGTGGCGCGCCATAATTTTATCCGCAAAATCCCGAAATCGCGTACGCCGCTGACTCTGGCGCGCCATCGCTCGCAGCGCTCCCGGACGTCACTGGGCGCCGCGTGCAAGCTGTTGCAAGAGACCCGCAAATGACAACAGCGACAACAGATGGAAACCATTGGCGGCCATGGCGCCCTGGTCATTACCGACGCTCCAACGAAAGGCCGGGTACTTTGATGCAAGACCGCTCACTGCCAACTCAACGATGTTCTCTAAGGCACTCTGGCGCCAAGAACACCGAGAAGTCCGAATAGCTCACGACCGAGCTCTTCGCTCGACACTTCGATCTGTGAAGTTTGGCTACGGGCGATCACTACCAGGCTTGGTCCATTTGCCAGTGAGACACCATGACCGCTGGCTCCGGCACCGCCTGCACGTCCCTCGGTTGACGGTGACTGCACCATCGGTGATATCGGCCTCGGTCAGCAATCATATGTGGACGTGGTCGCGTGAATCTATGGGCCAAGCAAGGCTACGACTACGGGGAAATAGAAGCTGCCGCGATGCAACCAGCAAACTAGATTGCACTGCCGGAACGGCGGATGTCCGCCGCGGGTCATTCGCTACAGATTGGCGATGTCCGCCCGTTGTCCCCCCAATTGCCGACATGTCGCTGTACCGCTCTGAGTGTAGCGAATGGGATGGACCGGCCGCGCTCCCGCCCCCAACGGCATTCAGAGTGCGCCGGGGGCTTGTCAGAAGGAGCACCGGCCATGCCTCGCACGTCCAGGAGGCACTATTTCGATGCTGATCATGGCGGCCCTATTGCTCCAGCCATTCGACCATTTTGGCCTGCTAGGGGTGCCGCAACACTCGGCAACTCTAATTCGGATAGCAGGCGCGGCATTTCTGATCGTTGGGGCCGTGCTTATTCGCTTTTGAACAATTCCATTTCCCGACATGGACGACCTTGCGTCGGAGAAAAGGCCATGAGCATTTTGAGCGGCAACCGGACCGTGTTGACTTATATCAAGCACGGTCCTGCGTAGATGGTGATATTCTTCAAATTGAGATCAGAACAGTCAGCCTAACACTTGGGAGAGAGGGATGATCACACGGACGCAGAATGCGGCTGATGTTCAACGGTTTGAGCGGGTAAATCGTGAGATCGCTGAGGGGTTATTCAGCAGAGAGGTGTTCGTCAACCTTCGAACGGGCGCGCACGTTCGCGGAACAATCATGGGCACGAGTATTGATAATAATGCTGTAGAGGGTAGTAACCCACGGTCGTTGAGTTGGTCTGGAAGTTTGAAGCTTCAGACCGATTTTGGTCCGGAAGAAATTGACTATCTTAATATTGAATCTGTGACCCCCGCGGGGGAGGCTCATCCCTTAGTCCAATAAGGGGGATGCCGAGGAAACGCTTGGCCCAGGGCTCGCTTGTTTGACCATTTCTTCAGCCAAAAGCTTTTGCAACAGTTCCGGTTTGACCGGGTCAATTTCCGTCATCAACATTTGGTGTAGTGCGCGATGTTCTGACGCTCGACAAACTTGTCCACGTTGCCCTCCTTTAAAAGGGCATGAAGACAAAAGACTGCGCCAATTCTACAGACGTGTGTCGAGTTAAATGTCCGATATCGTACATAGCGATTCAACGGCAACGACCTGGCTTCAATGCGCGCGAAATGGGGCTTGCGCAGCCTTGCTTTGCGGATGTCGGTAATGGGTCAGGAACGTCGGGTTCCCCTGTGGGCGCGATGGTGATGGCTGGTGTGACGTGCGCGCCAAACAACCGATCCCGCTTGAGCCGACCCATTGGCGGCTGTGGGATCGCGGACGCGTGTAACCGAAGAGTCACGACTTCGCCGCACTTGGCGAAAGCGCGTATCGCAGGCCAGCGGAATGTCGGCCGAAAGTTCTTGATCCCCCCGGGTGGAGAAGAGATCGATGTTCGGTGTCTTCTACCTGTTCGTTCTCTTGTGGGCGTCGCTACCCTTGATGCGCACGCTCAGACAAGGGGCGGGCGGCGACCACATTGCGTTCAACACCTCAGCGAGTTCACGAAAAGTACGCATTGTAAGCGCTCAGCTCGCCGGGCGCGGCTCCTCTTCTTCGTCGGCGGTCAAAATCGCGACGATCTCGCCGGCAACGGGCTTTAGAGGCCGTCCGGTGCCAAAGATATCGGCATCCCCCGCGAGCCACAAAGATGCCTCCTCGATATCGAGGGTGGTCGGTCTTAATGCCAAAATGTCCATTAATTTCGCATCATCCAAGGTCCCAAGGATGCGACTGACATCATCGCGTGCCGCCGATACAGCGCCAGCATGTGCGGGGGTCGATCTCTTGGCCATTGGGTCAAATCCTATGCGCAGACGAAAGCTAGCATCACTCGTGAACTAGTTCGCTCCTCTTAGAGCCCATCCGGGAAGTTTGGATTCATGACGAGGCGTTTGCAGCAAGCCGCCTGAGCATGATGCGGATCATGGCGAGGCGGACGAAGGCGGCGACGGTGATAGCGTAACGCTCGAAGTCGTGAGCCAAGCGGCGATTGCGACTGATCCAGGCGAACGTCCTTTCGACAATCCACCTTTTGGGCAAGACCTCGAAGCCAGAAACTTCGGATCGCTTCACGATCTCCAGCTTCCATGCTCCTGTGCGCCAGACAACGAGCGCCATCTTCTCTCCGGCATAGCCCCCATCAGCAAAGATGCGTTTGATGAACGGGAACAGTCGTCTTGCCCGGCGCAACAGCAGGAAGGCGCCGTCACGGTCCTGAACATCGGCGGGATGAACGACAACGTTCAACAAGAGGCCCAGCGTGTCGACCAGGATGTGCCGCTTGCGACCCTTGACCTTCTTGCCCGCGTCGTAGCCCGAAGGATCGAGCCAAGGCCCCCTTTTTGAGCACCCTTCGCGGTTTGCGAGTTGATAATCGCTACCGTCGGACTTGCGTCACGTCCGGCCTGTTCGCGCACCGCAACGTAGAGTGCATGGTGGATGCGCTCCAACGTGCCGTCCCAGTTCCATAGCTCCAGATAGTCGTGCACCGTGCTCTTCGGCGGCAGGTCTTTTGGCAGAGCCTTCCATTGGCAGCCGGTCCATAGGATGTAGAAGATCCCGTTCAGCACCTCACGCACGTTTACCGAGCGTTTGCGCCCGCCATGGCGTCCAGGCGGGATCATGGGCTCCACAATCACCCATTCGGCATCAGTCAAATCGCTCGGGTAACGCAGGCCACTGCGGTTCGCAGCTTGGCGGTGTTCGGGCTTCCACATCGGGGGGCGCTCCATCCAGAATCAAGCGCCCATCAATGAATCACATCCGATTCATCAGATTCAAGAACTTCCCGGATCGGCTCTTAGATAACGAGACGCTTATCAGCGCTGTATTATTCTCTCGTTGATTTAGATCAATGGGAGGCATGGAAAATCTGCGCAGAGTTTAAAAAATCTTCCAACGACTGTTAGGGGAACACGGCGCGATCGCTAATCAGACTGACGTTGCGATCGCTCGAGAAGGACATTGCAGACAAAAGCGGCATCGCTGGTTATGAAATGCGACAGTCGATGGGAGCTGAGCAATGGAAAGCGCAACATTCCGCAAATGGCTCGTGGAGAGAGGATGCCACATCGATCACGGTGAACACGAGCAACGGCACAAGAGCCACGTCATGGTGACGGTGCATCGAGAAGGCCGAAAGACCGAAGTTCCGCTCGGCGGCTCACGCCAAGCTCTTGACCCGCGCATAATACGCCGGGCCTGTGAGGAACTTGGTCTTGATCCGGCACAGTTGCCGGGACGGCGGAGCCGGGTTTAAGTCCGAGGTGCGATGAGAAAGCTCGAAGGAAAGATTGCTCTCATTACCGGCGGCAGCCGTGGCATCGGGCGAGGCCGCCGGCCTCGCCCGCGAAACAGGGGCTAACGTCCAGGCCGGTCTGTTCGATGTCGGCAACTACGACGATGTCTGCCGTATCGCCGAGAGGCTTGCCGTGCATTTCGGCACGCTCGATATCGTGGTCAACAATGCCGGCACAATCAGGCCCATGCCACTGCTGGAAATCACACCCGAGCAATGGGAGCGTGTGCTCCGGACTCACCTGTATGGCACTTTTTATTGTACCGTCGAGATGGTAAGGCGGTTCCTTGCATCTAAGCGCCCTGGCAAGATCATCAACGTCACCGCGCCGTCCGCAATCAGAGCGTCGAGTGGTGTGGCCGATTACGCGTCTGCGAAAGGCGGCATCATCGCGTTCACTAAAAACGCCGCCAAGGAATTCGCGCCGTTCAATATCCAAGTCAACGCCGTGCTGCCGGTTGCGGAAAGCCGCATGACGGCAGCGCTCGACGAATATAACCGCAGGTTGCTCGGCCCAGAAGCACCGCGTCGAGACCATCCTTCGCCGGATGTACTGGCGGCCACGTATCTCTTCTTTGCCAGCGCCGATTCGGACTACGTCACCGGACAAGTGCTGGCCGCCGACGGCGGCGTAACCGCCTGATGCTAGTTCCAATGCCGCAGCAGCAGGCGAAAGTTCTTCACTCGTTGCCGGAGATGGCGCGGCCGCCATGCGCCATGCTGGCGAGACGCGACGATTTGGCGTTATGCTGTGGGATAGTCCGCGCCCAGACTGGTCGCTTTCCAGAGGTCGGCCTCTTGCAGCAACGAGCGCAGTTGGTTTTCCACGTTGTCGAAGCCGGCGTGGCCTAGCACCAGATGTCGCGGTGGCGCCGGTGACTGCAATGCCTTTATTACGGCTTCTGCGGCGCGCGCCGGATCGCCCGGTTGTTTGCCGCTGCGCTCTATGGTTTCTCGTCGGTGCTTTCCAGCCGATTTCTCATAGTCAGTGATGACGATGGGCGATTGTTTCACGGAACGCCCGAAATTCGTTCGAAACGGGCCGGGTTCGACTATCAGCACGCGGATTCCCAGCGGTTCGACCTCCTGCGCGACAGCCTCCGACAGGCCTTCGACTGCAAATTTCGTGGCCGCATAATAGCCCGAGCCGGCATGGCCGACAGTCCCGCCGACCGATGCAATATTGACAATAAATCCATGCCGGCGCGCCCGCATTCCCGGCAGAACGGCTCGGATCATGGCAGTCAAACCGAAGAAGTTGGTTTCGAATATGGCGCGAATATCTTTCTCCTCGCCTTCTTCCACCGCAGCCAAATAGCCATAACCAGCATTGTTGACGAGTACGTCGATGCGTCCGAACATGCGCTCGGCTTCGCTGACGGCACGTTTGATCTGATCTGCTTTCGTCACATCCAACGCGAGCGCCTGGGCCTTGTATTCATGATCGGCGATAAGATCGTCGAGCTTCCTCGGATCGCGCGCCGTTGCCACGACACGAAACCCATGCGCCAGCGCCGCGCGGGCAAATTCCCGCCCGAAGCCGGTTGAGCAGCCGGTGATGAACCAAACAGGGGCATCATTTGTTGCCATGGATCACGTCTCCGCTAACGAGAAGCTACGGGATGCCGTGCTCATCGATCGGCTACTGCCTCTAGCCTCTCATCGCCCTCATCGCGATCGTCCGCTTTGACCTGGATCAAGAGAGCTCGTTGAACGCTGCGTCGAGACGTTCCTTAATCGGCCCAAGGTTCGGGTGAGATTTATTGACCTGAATCAATGGCCCTGCGCGCGAAGTCCTTTATTCGGTTGCCATCGCCATGAGGAGGAGCAGGTGCGCCATCTCGTCATCGTCGCTCACCCAAGCGCGAAAAGCTTCAATCACGCGGTCGTTGAAGCCTACATGTCCGCGCTGATCGAGCGCAAACATCGTGTCGAATGCCGGGATCTTTATGCCGCGAATTTCAATCCGGTTTTGTCGGCGCGTGATCTGGCTGCCATTGGCCACCGCAAGGGGTCAAAGGACATTCGAGAGGAGCAGGCTGCAATCCGCCGGGCCGATGTCATCACCTTGGTCGCGCCGCTCTGGTGGAGCGGCTTTCCCGCTATGTTGAAGGGCTACCTCGATCGGGTGTTCTGCGCAGGGTTCGCCTATGTGATCAAACAAGGCGATTACTTGCCTGGACTTCGCGGCAAGAAGGGCGTGATCATAACGACGTCGGGAGCGGACAAAGAAGAACTTAGGAGCAGCGGGCGGCTGCGTACGTTCAAGACCATCTATGATGAAGGACTGATGCAATTCTGCGGCGTTGAGATGGTGCAGCACCTCTATCTGTGCGGCATTGATCCCACCATGACCAAGGTGGAGGGCGAAAAACGGCTTGTGGAAGTACGCCGTTTCGTCGACCGAACGTTTTAGGGTGGCGATCCATGTCCGACTCATCGACCCGAACAGAGAAGTTTGCCCACGGCATCGCCGGCATTTCGATCGGCCAAGCCAGCCGTAAGGTTCCGAAGTCCGAACCGCCGCCGCTGGCGCCAAACGCCGAACTCGCCGTCATTGGGAAATCTGTACCGCGTGTCGGTGGCCGGGCGCTCGTGACCGGCGCCGCGCACTTCACGGTGGACGTCAAGCTGCCGGGCATGCTGTTTGCCCGCATTCTGCGTTCGCCGCATCCGCATGCGCGCGTTTTGTCAATCGACACCAGTGCCGCCGAGCGCTACCCGGATGTGCGGGCAGTCCACGTCGTGAGCGAAGATGGCCGTGCCGGCACAACCTCGTCGAGTCATCGTGCATTGCCGAACGTGCGCTATGTCGGCGCTGCCATTGCCGCAATTGCGGCAGCGACGCGTTCTGCTGCCGAGGAGGCGCTCCGCCTGATCAAGGTGGACTACGAGACACTGCCGTTCGTCGTCGACATGGACGAGGCACGGCAGCCCAATGCGCCCCGGGTTTTCGATGACAGCGACACCAGCGCCAAAAGAGCCCGCGCAAGCCAAGCGGCGAACGTGCTCGGACCCAGCACGAGCAGCTTTTTTGGCGGGCCGCGCGGCGACGTCGCGAAAGGTTTCAAAGAAGCGGACGTGATCGTCGAAGGGGAATTTCGCACCCAAGTGCAGACGCATTGCTGTCTTGAGCCGCACGCCATCGTTGCTGATTGGCGGCCGGACGGTCTGACTGTCTATATCTCCACCCAAAACACTGTCGGCGTACGCGACGACCTGGCCACCGCGTTCGGGTTACCGCGTCGCCACGTGCGCGTGATCACCGAGTTTATGGGTGGGGGATTTGGCTCGAAGCTAAGCGCGGACGATTACAGCTACTTCGCCGTGGAGTTATCGCGGAAGGCTGGCGGACCCGTCGCTCTCATCTTCGACCGAGCCGAGGAGCAACAGGCCGGCGGCAACCGGCCCGGCACGTGGCAGCGCCTGCGCATTGGTGCGCACCGCGACGGCATGCTGACTGCGATTTCACTTCGATCTTACGGCACGGCTGGCGTTGAGGTAGGAGCCGGCGTCGGCAATGTTGCGCAGGCGATGTACGAATGCCCCAACTTCGAAATGGCACAGCACGACGTGTTCATTCACGCTGCGCCGGGCTGTGCGATGCGGGCGCCCGGCAACGTGCAGGGCGCCTTCGCGCTCGAGCAGTTGGTCGACGAGCTTGCGGAGAAGCTCGGGCTTGATCCTTTGGCGCTGCGCGACCGGATCGACCCAAGCCCGGCGCGGCGCGAGGAACGCCGGATGGGCGCCGAGCGATTCCATTGGAAGCGAGGCCGACGGCCCGGCTTCGATAGCGGACCAGTCAAGCGCGGCGTTGGCATGGCACAGTCATTTTGGCCTGGCATTGTGCAGGTCAATGCTGCTTGTGAGGTCCGGCTGCAGCGCGACGGGTCGGTCGAGCTACGCTCGTCAGTACAGGATATCGGCAGCGGTATCGGCACGTTATTGGCGCAGGTCGTGGCCGAAGAACTAGGGTTGCAAGCTGACGATATTGCGGTGCGCATCGGCGATACCGTTTTTCCGCCCGGCCCGAGTTCCGGCGGCAGCAAGACGGCCGGCTCGATCACGCCGGCCGCCCGCAAGGCCGCCTATCAGATCCGGCAAAAGCTCTTTGCCGCGGCGGCACCCACTTTTGGCTTGCAGCCACAGGATCTCGCGGCTCGCCAAGGTCGCATATTTCCTCACGGCAACCCCGCGCGAGGCATCAGCTTCCGCCAAGCGGCCGGGCTCCTCAAAACTGCTACGGTCAAGGCGGTTGCTGAGCGCGGCGATAATTACGGCGGCTTTCGCGTCAGCAGCCCGATGACCATTGCACGTGAGGATCTTGGCGGGGTTCAGTTCGCCGAAGTCGTGATCGATACGGAGACAGGCGTCGTCCGGGTCGACCGGATCGTGGCGGTCCATGATTGCGGCCGGCCGATGAACCCGCGACAGATCGAGAGTCAAATCCACGGTGGAATCATCATGGGTATATCGTATGCGCTCTTCGAAGAGCGCATTCTCGATCGCAATACCGGCCACATGGTCAACGCCGATCTCGAGCAATACAAGCTCGCTGGCGTGCGCGAAACGCCCGCAATCGACGTCGTCTTGCTGGAAAATTATCAGGCCATCAGCGCAACCGATGCCTGCGGGATTGGCGAGCCAGCGACCATAGCGACAGCCGCCGCGGTCGCCAATGCTGTTTACAATGCGATCGGTGTACGAGTGCGCAAACTACCAATGACGCCGGCCACGGTGCTCGCGGCGCTCGGCCGCGTTCCGGGTAGAACTTGACGGCGCGATGATGAGCCGTACCACAGCCCCACGAAGTGCGCCAGGAAATGGCCACGAAATCCGGATGTCCGTATTTTCGCCGCTTGGCGTTGCCGGAAGTTTGGGGATACCAAAAATGCTTAAGCGCTCGTCGCGTTCGCGCATGGCAGCGGTGCTTGAGTCCGCGTAACAATACCGTCGCCACCGCATCGAACGATCGGGGCATCGCGCCGCTGTTGTTCGATCTATTGGCAGGAAGCCGACCGGGCCAACGTCTTTGATATCCCGCTGCTGGCCGAGCGCTTGGTCGATGCAGTCCGTTGGCTCGATGGGCAAGTGTCGGTTGCAAAGTTTCCGGTCGGATTGTTCGGCGCCAGTACTTCGAGCGCATGCGCCTTCGCGGTCTCTTGGACGCCCGCGACGAGTTCCACCTCGCCGCAATCGTGCAGAACCTGAAAACGCTCGCGCTCCGAATCCTCGGCCCGCCGCAGCGCCAACGGTGTGCATCATTTGCTTAGGCAACCGCCGCCCACGCCAGTCGCGTGAGTATCAAAGTCGCCATCCCTAGGCCGGCCGACCGACGTAACAGCAGTCCCAACGCCGAAACCGACCGTAACTGCTAACTTTTCGACAGCATCGGCCAGTAGCCGACATCAAGCTCCACCCGGCTGATGTGCGCTTTACACCCGAAAGCAGACGTGGGCCGACGCGATTTGTGAGTGCCCGGCGCGGGCCGCAACCTACTTGCCGCATTGCTGCCAAAGCGCAACAATCCTGGCGACGGGCGCGAAGACCCAAGCCTAACAGATAACTACAGCCGGGAGGATTTCCATGCGCTTTCAGCTCATGACGCTGAAGCTCGTCACCATGATCGGTGTCGCGCTCGGCGTCACCGCCGCGCGCGCGGCGCCGTTTTTGATCGTCGGCGACGATGCAAAGGCGGGATTTGCCGACGGCAAGGCCGTCGTATCGCCACCGGGCAACGACGCGGTTTTGATCGTCGACGTCGTGAAGCCGCTCGATCCCAAAATCGTCGCCAATCTGCCGCTGAAGAATTCGGTCGTCGGCCCGCCGGTCAATCTGGCGATCGATCCGACCGATTCGGTGGCGATCGTCGCCGACTCGATGAATGCCGTGCAGGACGGCGGCGCTTGGAAGCAAGTGCCGGACAACAAGATCTACGTGATCGATCTCAAGGCAAAGCCCGCCAAGCTCGTCAACACCATCGAGGGTGACAAGCAGCCCTCGGGTCTTTCGATCAATCCGGCCGGCACTCTGGCGCTGGTCGCCAATCGCGCCGGCAAATCCATTTCGGTGCTGTCGATCCACGGCACCGACGTAAAACTCGTCGGCAGCATCGACATGGGCGACGAGGTCACCGCCGTGGTCTTTACGCCGGACGGCAAGCACGCGCTGGCCTCGAAGGCCTCCGCCAACAAAGTCGCGCTGCTCGACGTCGACGGCGACAAGGTGACTTACAACAAGCAGGATCTGCTGACCGGGCTGTTTCCATACAATGTCGTCGTGGCGCCAACCGGCGCCATCGCGCTGACGGCGGACAACGGCAATAACGGCACCTCGGACGGTAACGTCGACACCGTGAGCGTCATCGATCTGACGGCGCCGGTGCATGTCATCGATCACATCACGGTCGCCGATAGCCCGGAGGGATTGGCGTTCAGCCCGAAGGGCGATATTGCGGTGGCGGTCGACGCCACCGGCTCCAATCATCCCAAGTCTGATTGGTACTATCACCCGCACGGCGTGGTGACGGTGCTGAAAATCGACGGCAAGAAAGTCACGCGATTGAACGAGATCGAGGTCGGCGCCTTGCCGGAAGCGGTCGCCTTCACGCCCGACGGCAAATACATTTATGTCGGCAACTATATGGACAAGGATTTTTCGATCCTGCGCGTCGACGGCACCAAGGTCACCGATACCGGCAAGCATTTCAAAGTGCCGGGCCAGCCGGGCTCGGCGCGGATGAGTCCGCACTGACGGTCTCGACTTGACCTACACAAGCCCGCGGCGCCCGCCGCCGCGGGCCGTTTCCTTAGGCCTAAAGGCCGGAACTATTTGTGTCGCCGCGACGTTTCCGACATTGCCGCATGCCGGAAAGATTTGCCGTGATTCAGCTCAATCCGCCACTGCCGATGGTCACGCCGAAAGGCGAGGGCTGGGCGCATTTCCTTATCGATTACGGGCCGGAATCGGCGCTGTTCTGGGTGGTGTTCATGGACGAAGACGGCGCCTGCTGGACCGTGCCCAATTCGGAAGTGCGCATGTACAAAAATTGGACGCTTGGGCGGCAGCGTCCCGAAGACGCGCGCAAACCGCAGGAACAGCCGGCGGCTACGGCCGGCGCCGCGTCATCGGGACCGCGCTTTCGGCCAAGCCTCGCCCATCAGTCGGATAGCTGACCTTGCTATGGCGCCCCCCAAGCTGAAAGTTCTCGCCTTTAACTGCAGCCTCAAGAGCGCGCATGCGCGCGAGAAGTCTTCGACCGATACGCTGCTCAAGCAGCTCATGGACGAGTTCGAGGAGCACGGCGCCAAGGGCGAGGTGATCCGCGCCGTCCATTTCGAGATCAAGCCGGGCGTCTCGTCCGACGAGGGCGCCAACGATGCGTGGCCGCAGCTGCGCCAGCGCGTCATCGATTCCGACATCGTCATCATCGCTACTCCGATCTGGCTCGGCCAGCCGTTGAGCGTCGCCAAGCGCGTGTTGACGCCCAAGGTCATCGCCGAATGGAATTCACTGCTGGCGTCGAACGCCGTGCATCTCGCGCGTCTGCTCAAACAGAAGAATTTTCCGGGCGTCTAAACGCGGGGGAAACCCGGCCGGCTGCCGCCCGGTTGTTGCAAACAACGTCGGCCAAATCTGCAAGGGAGAGCGATCATGAAGACGCTGCGCTTTCACGCTTTCGGCGGCTCGGGCGTCCTGAAAATGGAGGATTTGCCACGCCCGGAGCTCGGCGAAGAGGAATTGCTGGTGAAGGTCATGGCGGCAAGCGTGAACCCCGTCGATTACAAGATCCGCGAAGGCAAATACCCCCCGGTCAAAGCCGACAAGCTGCCCTATGTGCCGGGGCGCGACATTGCCGGCATCGTCGAGGCTTGCGGCGGCCTGGTCGACGACTGGAAAAAGGGCGACGCGATTTTCGCCATGCTGGGCATCGAGCGCGGCGGCTATGCCGAATATGCGATCGTCAAGGACAGCGAAGCCGCGCCCAAGCCGCGCGCGCTCGATTTCGTCGCCGCGGCCTCGGTGCCGCTCGCCGGGCTCACCGCCTGGCAGGGCCTGTTCCGCTACGGCGAGTTGAAAGCGGGGCAGCGCGTGCTGATTCGCGGCGGCTCGGGCGGCGTCAACCATTCGCCATCCAGTTCGCCAAAGTCAGCGGCGCTTATGTCATCACTACCGTGTCCGCGCAGCACATGGACTTCGTGCGCGGCCTCGGCGCCGATGAGGTGGTCGACTACAAGACGCAACGCTTCGAAGACGTCGTCAAGGACGTCGATCTCGTCTACGACCTGATCGGCGGCGAGACGCAGGAGAGATCCTGGAATGTGCTGCGGCGCGGTGGCACCATGGTGTCGACGCTCGCCGAACCGTCGCAGGAGAAGGCCCGCGCCAAGGACGTGCGCGCCATGCGCTACACCTGCAAGGAAAACGGCGGCGAACTGGAAAAGATCGGGCGCCTCATCGATGAAGGCAGGGTCAAGCCGAAGATCGCCAGAACCTTCGGGCTTGCTGAGGCGGCCAGCGCCCAGGATTTCGTCGAGCAAGGCCACACCGAGGGCAAAGTCGTATTGAAAATCGCGGCGTGACGCGCGGTCCGGTTCGGCGCGCTCCAAAAGTCGGACACGATCGGGCAGCCTGTTGGATACAAAGCAGTTATCAGGACATTGCGTCGGTGAAACGTAATGTCATAGTGAGATGGAAGTCATTGGGAAGGAGGAAAGGAATGGCCAAGAAGAGAAAACGCAAATATTCGCCGAGCGTCGGCAACGACGTGGCAAGAGAGATGCGTCGCTTCGAGCGCGGCACCACCAGGAGCGGTAAAGGCGGCAAAGGCGGCAAGGTCAAGAGCCGCAAGCAGGCCATCGCGATCGCGCTGTCGGAGGCGCGCAAGGAAGGCAAGAGAGTTCCGAAAAAGAAGTGACTGACAGCGGATCAGCTGGCGATCCCGCGAGTTTCAAATGTGATGGATGGTTGATCTGCTGCTGCCGCGGGGGAACCCGGCGGCCGAGCAGATCTTAACCTGTCATCGCGTTAGGGAAGGGCGGGGGATCAACCGCCACTCGGGAGAAGTCAGTCATGAATAAGCGTTCGGCCGCCAAAGCATCGTTCTCCGAAAAGGCCGAAGGGGTCGCCGCTCGCGGTCGATCGATCCAAGCTCATATCGATCGCCTCGAGGCCGCGCGCAAAAAACCGTCCAAATCGAACGGCGCGATGCAAGCAGGCCAGCGTCGCTATCCGTCGGAATTTCCCGCCCAGCACGTCAAGAAGCCGGGCGTCGAGGCGGATCTCAAGCTGCAACCGATGTATGAAGCGCCGGCCTATCTGGGTTCGGACACGCTCAAGGGCTGCGCTGCGATCATCACCGGCGGCGATTCCGGTATCGGCCGCGCCGTCGCCGTGCTTTAGGCGCGCGAGGGAGCCGACGTCGCGATCGTCTATCTCGACGAGCATGAGGACGCCGAAGAAACCAAGCGCGCGGTCGAGGGCGAAGGCCGGCGCTGCATCACGATTTCCGGCGACGTCGCCGATCCGAAATTCTGCGAACAGGCGGTCAACAAAGCCGTCAAAACGTTCGGCAAGCTTGACGTTCTCGTCAACAACGCGGCGTTCCAACAGCACGCCACACTTGAGGACCTCACCGAGGAGCATTTCGATCGCACCATCAAGACCAATCTCTACGGCTACTTCCATATGGTCAAAGCCGCCGTGCCGCATATGAAGGCTGGCAGCGCGATCGTCATGACCGGCTCGGTCACCGGTCTTCTCGGCAACAAGGACTTGCTCGATTACTCGATGACCAAAGGCGGCATTCACGCCTTTACCCGCTCGCTGGCCACCCATCTCGTCGACCGCGGCATCCGCGTCAATGCAGTGGCGCCGGGGCCGGTTTGGACGCCGCTCAATCCCGCCGACAAGCCGCCGCAAGCCGTCGCCAAATTCGGCAGCGAGACGCCGATGCAACGTCCGGCACAACCCGAGGAGATTGCGCCGGCCTTCGTCTTTCTCGCCGCGCCTACCTGCTCGAGTTACATCACCGGCGAGATTTTGCCGATTATCGGAAGTTATCTGGGCGGTTGAGATCGTTCCAAGTCGTTGCGCGGACCTGTCTGTATGAAGTCGCGAACGAGCCGGCCCCGCGCCGGGGCGACGCCAAGGCGGCGCCGTTCTGGTCATGAGCTTCCGCTCCGGTCTGCCGGACTGATTGTCGCGCCACTTCTCAGGGTCATCCGGGCGGGTTAGGCTCCGCGCCAGCAGCGGTGCCTGCCGGAGGCCGCGTGACGAAATTTCCACGTCGACGTTTTTTGTATCTGGCCGCTGCCGCTGCGGCATCGGGCTTATCGCGGCCGGCGTCGGCGCTCGATTATCCGACCCGGCCGGTGCGCATTGTCGACGGCTTCGGCGGCGGCAGCACGCCCGATCTGGTGTCGCGGCTGATCGGGCAATGGCTGGAGGGGCGGCTGCATCAGCCCTTCGTCGTCGACAACCGGGTCGGCGCCGGCGGCAATATCGCGGCCGAGGCCGTCGCCCAGGCCGCGCCGGACGGCTACACGCTGCTCACTTGCGTCACCTCAGACGCGATCAACGCCACGCTTTACGGCAAGCTGGGTTTCGATTTTCCCGGCGACTTCGCGCCGATTGCCGGAGTGATCGAACTGCCGATGGTGCTTCTGGTCAATCCAGCGTTCCCGGCCAGGACGCTGCCCGAGTTCATTGCTTATGCCAAAGCCAATCCCGGTAAGATCAATTTCGCTTCGCCCGGCATCGGCACGCCGATGCATGTGGCGATCGAATTACTCAAGATGCAGGCCGGCATCGACGTCGTGCACGTGCCCTATCGCGGCCCGGCGCCGGCATTCACCGATCTCTTGGCCGGACAGGTTCAAGCCTTCATCATCACGCTGTCGACCGCGATCGGCTTCGTCAGGACCGGCAAGCTGCGCGCCTTGGCGGTGACCAGCCAAAAGCGGGCGGCAGTGCTGCCGGATGTTGCGGCGGTGAGTGAGGTGTTGCCCGGCTTTGATGCCACGGCTTGGGATGGGGTCTGCGCACCGAAGGGCACGCCGCGGGCGATCGTTGAAGTGCTGAGCGACAACGTCACCGCCGGCCTCGCCGACCCGGACCTCGTCGCCAAGATCAAGGATCTCGGCGGCGAGACGCGGCCGATGGACTCGGCCGCATTCGGCAAGTTCCTGGCCGCCGAGACCGCAAAATGGGCCAAGGTGGTCGAGTTCGCGCATATGCGGGCGGACTGACGGACCGCAGCACCAGGAGAGCCGCCATCATGTCCGTGCCGCGCCGGAATTTTCTCAAGCTTGCGGCAGGCGCTACAATTCTTCCAGCGGCGTCGCGTCTGGCTTCGGCGGAAGACTATCCCAATCATCCGGTGCGCTTTGTCGTCGGCTTCACGGCAGGCGGCGCGCCCGACATCATCGCGCGGCTGGTCGGCCAATCGCTGTCGCAGCGGTTCGGCCAGCCCTTCATCATCGACAACCGGCCCGGCGCCGGCACCAACATCGCGACCGAATTGGTCACACGCGCGGCGCCGGACGGCTACACGGTGCTGCTGATCGGCACGCCGAACATGATCAATGCGTCGCTCTACACCACTTTGAAGTTCGATTTCGTGCGCGACATCACGCCGGTCGGCAGCTTCGGCGAAAATCCCTTCGTCATGGTGGTCAACCCGGAATTCCCGGCAAAGACGGTGGCGGAGTTTATCGCCTACGCCAAGGCCAATCCCGGCAAGATCAACATGACCTCGACCGGTACCGGCAATCTCACGCATTTCAGCGGCGAATTGTTCAAGATGCTGACCGGCGTCGACATGGTGCATGTGCCGGCGCACGGTGAGGTCGAGGCAGAGACCGACCTGATGACCGGACGCGTCCAGGTCATGTTCGATCCGATCGTGTCGTCGATCGGCTACATCAAAGCCGGTAAGCTGCGGGCGCTCGGCGTGACGACGGCGGAGCGGCTCGATTCCTTGCCCGACATTCCCGCCGTCGCCGAGGCCGTGCCGGGCTATGACGTCGCCGGTTGGCTCGGCGTCGGCGTGCCCAAGGACACGCCGCCCGACATCGTCGCCAAGCTTAATGCCGGGATCGGTGCGGCGCTCGCCGACCCTGGGGTCAAAACGCGGCTTGCCGATCTTGGCTTTTTGCCACAAGCCATGTCGCCGTCGGCGTTCCGCAGCTTCGTCGCCGACGAAACCGATAAATGGTCCAAGGTCGTCAAGTTCGCGCACATGAAGGCGGGGTGAGCGGGTGCAGAGAGGACAAATGATCAAGCGACGAAAGTTCCTGCAGCTCGCGGCAGGCGCCGGCATCCTGCCGGCCGCAGCGCGCATCGCGCAGGCCGGGCAATATCCCTCGCGGCCGGTTCGCGTGATCGTCACCGTGCCGGCCGGCGGCTCGCCCGACATCATCGGGCGGCTGATCGCGCAATGGCTGTCGGAAAAGCTCGGCCAGCCGTTCGTCGTCGAAAACAAGCCCGGCGCCAGCACCAATATCGGCACCGAGCTTGTTCTCAAATCCGCGCCGGACGGCGGTACGCTCCTGCTGGCAATGTCGTCGAATGCGATCAATCCGGCGCTCTATCAACATCTCAATTTCGATTTTCTCCGTGACGCCGTGCCGGTGGCGAGCATCGCCACGATCCCCCTGGTGATGGACGTCAATCCCGCGGTCGCGGCGAAAACCGTTCCCGAATTTATCGCCTACGCCAAGGCCAATCCGGGCAAGATCAATCTTGCTTCAGGCGGCAGCGGCACGCCGCTCTACGTCGCCGGCGCGCTGTTCCGCATGATGGCCGGTGTCAACCTGGTTGACGTCATCTATCAGGGCGAAGCCGTAGCGATGCCCGATCTGATCGGCGGCCAGGTGCAGGCAATGTTCGGCGTGATGCCGGCGTCGCTCGGCTACATCAAATCCGGCAAGCTGCGCGCGCTCGCGGTCACGAGCCCCAAGCGCCAGGCGCCGTTGCTGGACGTCCCGGCCATGGCGGAATTTCTGCCCGGCTATGAGGCGAACGGCTGGTACGGCCTCGTCGCGCCCAAGGGCACCCCGCCAGACGTCGTTACCGCGCTCAATCAACAAGTCAACGCCGCGCTCGCCGATCCGGCGACGCGCAAGCGCTTTACCGATCTCGGCTGTGAAGTCTTCACCGGTACGCCCGCCGATTTCGAGAAATTCATCGCCTCCGAAACCGAAAAATGGGCTAAGGTGATCAAATTCGCCAATATCAAAGCCGACTGACGTCGGCGCGCGTCCCTGGGAGGCATCGTGATAATTCCTCGTCGCAGGTTTCTGCATCTTGCCGAAATCTCGGCGGCGCTTCCCGCGCTGACCCGCGTCGCCAGCGCGGATGACTACCCGGCGCGCCCAGTGCGCATCGTCGTGCCTTATCCTCCCGGCATCGCTCCCGACGTCGCCACGCGGCTTTTGGCGGACGCGCTGTCGCAGCATTTCGGTCAGCAATTCATCGTCGATAACCGTCCCGGCGGCGCCAGCAATATCGGCACCGAAATCGTGGTCCACGCGGCGCCCGACGGCTACACGCTATTGACGCTGACCATGACCAACACCATCAATGTGTCGCTCTACGACAATCTGGCCTTCGACGTGATGCGCGACATTGTGCCGGTCGCCGGTCTCGTCAAATTGCCGCTGGTGCTGGTGGTCAATCCGTCGGTGCCGACGCAAACGCTGCCGGAGTTCATCGCTTACGCCAAGGCCAATCCCGGCAAGATCAACTACGCCTCCGTCGGCAGCGGCGCCGCGACCAACGTGGCCGGCGAATTGTTCAACGAGATGGCCGGCATCAAGCTCGTCAACGTGCCGTACCGCAACAGCTATATTCCCGATCTGTTGAGCGGGCAGGTGCAGGCCGGCTTCACGCCGGTCCTGCAAACGCTGAGCCTCATCAAATCCGGCAAGCTGCGCGCGCTTGCGGTGACCGGCGTCGCGCATGCGGACGTGCTGCCGGACGTGCCTAACGCTGCGCAATTCGTCCCCGGCTACGACGTCGCGGTCTGGGATGCGGTCGGCGCGCCGGCGAAGACGCCGCCCGCGATCGTCGATACGCTCAACAAGGCGATCAACGCGGCGCTGTCCGAGCCGACGATGCGCGCGCGGTTCACCGATCTTGGCGCCGAGCCCATGATCATGACGCCCGCGGAGCTCAGGGACTATATGACAGCCGAAATTAAAAAATGGGGCAAGGTGGTCAAAACCGCCGGCATCAAAGCGGAGTGAAGTCTAGCGTTTGCCGTTCGCCAACATCGCCTTGATCCGCTGCGGCGTCACCGGCAGTTCGCGCACCGCGCCGGGGATGCCGATGGCGTCCTCGATCGCCGAAGCGATGGTGGCGCCGACGCCGGTGATACCGCTTTCGCCCGCGCCTTTAATGCCGAGCGGGTTGAGCGGCGAGGTATAGTCCTCCCGCAGCAGCACTTCCGGCGCCGGCGTCTCGTGCATCGCCGGCAGAAGATAATCGGCAAACGTCACCGCAAGCGGGTCGCCGTGCTCGCTATAGGTGAATTCCTCGAATAGCGCGCCGCCGAGTCCCTGCGCATAGCCGCCGACGATCTGGCCGTGCACCAGCGCCGGATTGATGGCGCGGCCGATGTCGTAGGCGATGCAATAGCGCTCGACTGTGACGCCGCCGGTGTCGCGGTCGATGCGCACCACGGCGACGTGGCTGCCGTAGGGGTAGACCTGGTGCTCGGTCTTGAACCAGCCTTCGGCGGACAGTCCGGGCGCGCGGTCGCCGCGCGCCTTCGCCGTCGGTTCGAGATTTTTCGCGATCGCGGCGAGACTGATCGAAGGACCAGGCCTGCCGTTCTTGCGCACTACGTCGCCGCCGACGATGTCGAGCGCGTCGGTCGGCGTCTGCAGCAATTCGGCTGCCATATCGAGCGCTTTCTTGCGCACATTGAGCGCCGCGATATGCGTCGCCGATGCGGTCATCACCGTGGCGCGCGAGGCGTGCGCGCCGATGCCGAAAGGAATGCGGTCGGTCTGGCCGTGGATGACGCGGCAATTCTTGTAATCGACGCCGAGCACATCGGCGGCGACCTGCGCCATCACGGTCTCGAAACCCTGGCCGATCGAGGCGCCGCCGGTGACGACCTCGACCATGCCTGAAGTATCGATGGAAATATTGACGCCGTCGGTCGGACCGAGCCCGCTTTTCTCGACGAACATCGCCACGCCGATGCCGACCAGTTCGCCCGCGGCCTTGCGCTTCTTCACCTCGGCATTGAGCGCGTCCCAGCCGATCTTGGCGAACAGCTTATCGAGCAGCCCGATATAATCGCCGGTGTCGTAATGGATTTCCTCGCCCAAGGCTTCGAGCGGGCGCGGATAGGGCATCTCGGCGGCGGTAATCGTATTGCGCCGGCGAATTTCGATGCGGTCGATCTTAAGCTGATGCGCGATGACGTCGACCAGCCGCTCGCGCACGAAGGTGGTCTCGTAGCGGCCCGGCGCGCGATAGGTCGCGGCCGGCGTCTTGTTGGTCAGCCGGAAATGGCCGATGGCGCGATAGGCCGGCACTCGATACGGTCCCGGCAGGATGCCCGCCGTCATATGCACGACGCGCGCCGCGTGGGTGCGCACATAAGCGCCCTGGTCGTGGAAATAACGGTCGTCGATGGCGAGGATGACGCCGTTATCGTCGACCGCAGCGCGGATGCGATGGAGCTGCTGGCGCGAATGATTGGCCGCGATCAGATGCTCGCGGCGGTCCTCGATCCATTTCACCGCGCGGTTGAATTTTTTGGCGGCGACGCAGACCAGCACGTCCTCCGGATAAAGCTCGCCGCGCACGCCGAACCCGCCGCCGACATGGGATTCGTGGACGTGAATTCCGCTCGGGGGGAGACCGAGCATGCGCGAGAGCAATTCCTGGATGCGGTGCGGCACCTTGGCGGCGCCGTGCAGTTCGAGAATGCCGCGCGCGGCGTCATAGCGGCCGATGGCGCCGCGCGTTTCCAGCGGCACGCCGGAATGCCGGCCGACGGCCAGCTCGACTTCGACCACGTGCGGCGCGTCGCGGAGCACTGCGTCGACGTCGCCATAGCCCTGGCGGATGATGGCGGCTTCGCTGGAATGGCCCGGCGAAAATTCGGCCGGCGGGGCTTCCGCGTCCAGCAGCGGCGGCAGCTCTTCGATCTCCGCCGTGACCAGATCGGCGGCGTCTTCGGCGATATAGGGATCGGCGGCAAACACCGCGGCGATCGGATCGCCGACATAGCGCACGCGGTCGGTCGCCAGCACCGGCTGGCGATACGGATCGAGCGCCGGGATCGAGCCTTCGCGGAAATCGATAGGCGGCACCTCGGCGATATCGGCCGCGGTCCACACCGCATAGACGCCGGGCAGCGCGCGCGCCGCCGCGGTGTCGATGCCGACGATGCGGCCATGCGCATGCGCAGAGCGCACGATGCGCATATGAAGTTGGTGCGGAAAATTGATGTCGCCGGCAAACGCGCCGCGCCCGGCCACCAGCGGCGGATCCTCCAGCCGCTCGACCGACTGGCCGATCCACTTCATGCCGCCGCCCGCTCCAGCGCCCGGCGTGTCACGGCGAGCACGAGGTCGCGGCGGAATTCGGCGGTGGTGACGTTGTCCTCCATCGGATCGATCGCCGCGGTGGCCGCTTGCGCCGCCACGCGGAACGCCGCGTCGCCGGGCGGGGCGTCCAAAAGCGCGCGCTCGGCCTCGGCGATGCGCCGCGGATTGACCTCGGCGCCGCCGACCGCGAGCCGCGGCTCAATGATCTTGCCGGCTTCCACGCGATAGACGCCGAGCGCCGCAGCCATGGCGAAATCGCCGGCGCGGCGGCTGAATTCGTTGAAGCCGCAATGCGTGTCGGCGGCAAGCATCGGCAGCCGCGCCTCGACCAACAACTCGTCGTCGGCGAGCGCCGTGGTCATGATGCCCTTGAAGAAATCGCGGGCCGCGATGACGCGCTCGCCGCGCGCGCTCTTGGCCAAAACCTCGCCGTCGAGCGCCGCGAGAACCAGGCACCATTCCGACGCCGGATCGGCATGCGCGAGCGAGCCGCAAAACGTGCCGCGGTTGCGGATCGGATAATGGGCGATGTGGCGCACCACGTCGGCGAGCAAGGCGCCGAGCGGTCCGTCACAGACCGGACGGTGGAACGCGGAATGGCGCACGCCGGCGCCGATGACGAGCTTGCCGTCGGCAACCACGAGCCGATTAAGCGCGGCGACGCCGTTGATGTCTACGAGATGCGCCGGCTTGGCGAGCCGAAACGCCATGGTCGGCACGAGCGACTGCCCGCCGGCCAGCACGCGGCCGTCCTCGCCGGCGACTTGCGCGAGAATGGCGACCGCCTCGTCGACGGTTTTCGGCGCGTGGTAGTGAAACGCCGCAGGCTTCATCGCGCCAAACTCATCCGGCTGGTTTCAACTTTGGGATTGGTCTATGTTTTTGAATTGATGCACAGATTTTGGCACAGAGTCAAAGTCCGGCGCGTTCTTCGCCACCCGCAAAGGCCGGCATGAAGCCTCCCGCGTTTTCCTATCACGATCCGCGCACAATCGCCGACGCCGTCGCGCTGTTGGCGAGCCTCGACAATGCCAAATTGCTCGCCGGCGGCCAGTCGCTGATGCCGATGCTCAACATGCGCTACGTGCTGCCCGACCACGTCATCGACCTCAATCGCGTCGATGGGCTGAGCTACATCCGCGAGACAGATAGCGGGCTGGAGATCGGGGCGATGACGCGCCAGCGCGACATCGAATTTTCCGATCTGGTGCGCCGCCGCTGCCCGCTGATGCACGAAGCGATCGCCCAGGTCGGCCACCGCCAGACCCGCAACCGCGGCACGCTCGGCGGTTCGCTGTGCCATCTCGATCCGGCGGCCGAGCTGGTCGCAGTCGCCGCCGCGCTCGACGCCAAGGTGACGATTGCCGGCAAAGCAGGTACGCGCGCCATCGATTTCGCCGCGTTCCCGGTCGCCTATATGACGCCGGCGCTCGCACCCGACGAGCTTCTCGCCGGCGCGAGTTTTCCATGCTGGTCAGAACGGCACGGTTCTGCCTTCGTCGAATTTTCCCGCCGCCACGGCGATTTCGCCATCGTGTCCGCGGCGGCGCTGCTCGAGGAAGACGCCGCCGGCAAAGTCACCCGCGCATCGCTGACGCTCGGCGGCATGGGACCGGCGCCGCTGCGCGCCACCGACGTCGAGCGCTCGCTGATCGGCGAGACTATTGACAACAAGCGGCTGCGCGAGCTCTGCGAGCCGCTGCGCAAACTTGATGCAGTCGACGACATCCACGCGCCGGCGTCCTATCGCCAGCAACTGGCAACGGTGCTGGCGCGCCGCGCGCTCGCCAAGGCGCACGAGTGCATCGCGGCGAGGGCGGCATCGTGAGCGAGCAAAGAACCATCGCCGTCACCGTCAACGGCAAGCGCCACGAGGCGACCGTGCCGGTCCGCCTGACGCTGGCGGATTTCCTGCGCCAAAAACTTCGGCTCACCGGCACCCATCTCGGCTGCGAGCACGGCGTCTGCGGCGCCTGCACGATCTTGTTCGACGGCCATTCGGCGCGCTCCTGCCTGATGCTGGCGGTGCAGGCCGATGGCCACGACATCCTTACTGTCGAAGGCATCGCGCCGGACGGCAAGACGCTGCATCCGCTGCAGCAGGCGTTTCACGAGCTTCACGGCCTGCAATGCGGCTTCTGCACGCCGGGAATTCTGACCACGCTGATCGAGCTGTTGCGCGACAATCCGAATCCGACCGAAGACGACATCCGCATCGGCATTTCGGGCAATCTCTGCCGCTGCACCGGCTACCACAACATCGTCGCCGCCGCGCTCGACGCGGCGAGGCGCTTGCGCGGGCCGTGATGACCCTCCGCTTCGACGATATCGGCAACCGGCTCAAAGCCTTCCGCCTCGGCTCCGGCCTCGCGGCGGAGGAGATCGCGCAGCAGCTCGGCATTTCGCGCACCGCGCTCTATCGCTTCGAAAAGGGCGAGGTGGCCAAGATCGAGACGCTGGAAAAGCTCGCCGAGCTTCTCAAAGTCTCGGTGCCGACGCTGCTCGGCGTCGGCGTCGAATACATCGCCTCCGCGGTCAGCTATTTCGAGCGCATGCGCCAGATCGAGGAAACCGCCGAGCACATCATCGTGTTGGCCGGCCCGATCTCCTACGTGCTCGCCTCCGACGGTTTTGACGGCGCGCTCGGCGACATCTTGCGCGAGTTGGTGCCCGACGGCATCGCCAAGCGCGACCGCGCGCTCGCCCAGATCGACGAGCTGATGGACGTGCTGCGCCAGCGCAAGGACACCTACCGCCGCCGCCGTCCGGCCATCGTCAATCTGATCGCCGCCGCCGAGATGGAGCGCTTCTTGCGCAACGGCCTCGTCGGTCGCCACGATCTCGACGACAAGACCCGTCGCGCCCGCCGCGCGCTCGCCCGCGCCGAGGCCGAGCACTTCACCGCGCTGATGGAGAACGAGCCGATCGGCGTGCAGATCGGCATCGTGCGCGATACGCTGCCGCATACCAGCTTCCAGATCTTCCGCCAGCCCGACCGCAAGATTTTGGCGCTAAGCCCGTTCCGCCTCGGCGAGGAGCCCAACATCCGCACCGGCGTCGCCATGATCACCTCGGCCCCCGAGGCGCTGGCTTTGCACGAGACCATGGCGCGCGATTTGTGGGCCAGCGCGCTCAAGGGTCCGGCCGCGGTGCGGTTTATGCGCGGGATGATGGAGAAGCTCTCATACGCGCCCACGAAAGTGGGGGAGGGGGACCACGCGTAGCGCGCGCAGCGAGCGGAGGATGGTGGAGGGGCTTCTGAGTCAGAGCTTCGTTGTAGGCGCAGGAGGAGCGCCGAGTCCGACGCCCCTTCCACCACCCCGCTGCGCGGGGTGGTCCCCCTTCCCCGCTGGCGCGGGGAGGGATGTTACGCCCTGGCGTATTTGCCGCGGTTGAAGAAGCGGTCTTTCTGGTCGTCGTTGGCGGTTTCGCGGTTGGATTTGATAACCGCGACCTTGGCGAGCGCGGCCTTGACCGCCGGGCGTTCGTCGATTGATTTGAACCAGCGCGCCAGGTTCGGATGCTCTTCCCACTTCACGCCCTGGACGTCGTGATTGCGCGTCCACGGGAAGGTGGCGATGTCGGCGATCGAGTATTCGTCACCGCCGAGATAGGGCGCCTGGCCGAGACGCTTTTCCATCACCTCGTAGAGCCGCTTCACTTCGGTTTGATGGCGCGACATCGAATAGGAGTGATCCTTGTCCTTCGGCGCGAACAGCTTGAAATGGGTGAACTGGCCGAAATTCGGACCGACATTGGAGGTCTGGAACAACAGCCACTGCAGCACGTCGTATTTTTTCGCCATGTCCTTCGGCAAAAATTTTCCGCTCTTCTCGGCGAGATACATCAGGATCGCACCGGACTCGATCACGGTGTAGGGCTTGCCGCCGGGGCCGTCGTGATCGACGATGGCGGGGATTTTCGAATTCGGATTGATCTTGACGAAGTCCGGATTGTACTGCTCGCCCTTCCACACGTCGATGAAATGCTCCTTGTACGGCAACTTGGTTTCTTCGAGCATGATGTAGATTTTCTGCACGTTCGGGCTGGTCAAGGCATAAAGATCGATCATGGCAATGTCCTCGGTTTCCTCTTTGGATATTGGTTTGGATAGCGGCGGAAGGCGGTGAACCTATCGGCCGTATCGGGGGCGGGCAAGGCGGCCAAAGCCCATTGCGCCGGGCGCGCTCATCACTTGTGCGACATCGCCGATGCCGCGTAGGTTTGGGTGGGGCGCATAAGAAAACGATCGCTAGGGAGAGAACCAACATGCAGCGCATAGTCCGGCGGTTCGCCGCAATGGTGTTATTGGCTGCGGCGACGCTCGGCGTTGCCGGCGCTGCGCGGGCCGAGGACGGCTATCCGAACCACGCGGTGCGCTGGCTGGTCGGCTATCCGCCCGGCGGCTCGACCGATATCTGCGCCCGGCTGATCGGCAGTTATCTGTCGCAGGCCTTGCATCAGCAATTCCTGATCGAGAACCGGCCGGGCGCCGGCAACAATCTCGCCGCCGAGATGGCCGCGCATTCGCCGCCGGACGGCTACACGGTGTTCCTGGTCAATCCCGCCAACGCCATCAACGCGACGCTCTACAAGAATCTGCCGTTCGATTTCCTGCGCGACATGGCGCCGGTCGCCGGCTTCATCCGCGTGCCCAACGTGATGGAGGTGAACCCGAATGTGCCGGCGGATACGGTCAAGGAGTTCATCGACTACGCCAAGGCCAATCCCGGCAAGGTCAACATGGCGTCCGCCGGCATCGGCACCTCGACGCATCTGTCGGGCGCGCTGTTCATGCAGATGACCGGCGTCAAACTGGTGCATGTGCCGTATCGCGGCGCCGGTCCGGCGCTGGTCGATATGCTCGGCGGCCAAGTGCAGGTGTTCTTCGACAATCTGCCGTCGTCGATCGGCTACATCCGGGCAGGCAAGCTGCGCGCGCTGGCGGTCACCACGGCGGAGCGCTCGAAAGCGCTGCCGAACGTGCCGACGGTCGCCGAGACCGTGCCGGGCTACGAGGCCAGCGCCTGGTTCGGCATGGCGGTGCCGGCCGGCACGCCGCGCGAGATCGTCGAGACGCTCAATCGCGCGGTCAACGACGCGCTCGCCGATCCGGGAATCCAGGCTAAGCTCGCCGAGCTCGGCGGCACCTTAATCCCCGGCACGCCGGAAGATTTCGGCAAGCTCATCGCCGACGAGACGGACAAATGGGCCAAGGTGGTCAAGGCCACCGGGGCGACGGCGGAGTAGGCGGGTGATCCGACTTTTCTTTGCATTGTGCTTGATCGGCGCTTGCACGCCAGCGTCGGCGCAGGATTACCCGACGCGGCCGATCCATGCGCTCACTGCGGTCAGCGCCGGCGGCACCAGCGACATTTTCATGCGTGCGATGGGCCAGGAGCTCGGCAAGCGCTGGAACCAGATCATCGTTGTGGAGGATCGACCGGGCGGCTCGATGAATATCGGCGGCGAGGCTTGCGCGCAGGCGCCGAACGACGGCTATACCATCTGCATCCTGCCGCCGGAGACGCTCGCTTATAACAAGCTTCTGTTCAAAGCGCTGCGCTACGATCCGCAGCGGGATTTCGCACCGATCACCAATCCGTTCTTTACCACCCAGGTGCTGGTGGTGAGCGCCAAGCTCGGAGTGCATTCACTGCCCGAACTGGCCGCGCTGTCGAAAGCCAGGCCGAAAACCTTGAGCTACACGGCGCCGTCGATTCCGCTGGTCGCGTTCATGGAGCAATGGATCAAGTCGAACGGGGCGGACATCGTCAAGGTGCCGTTCCGCGGCGGCGGCGAAGCAGTCAACGACATGCTCAGCGGCTCGACGCCGGTGGCATTTTTTGGCGCCTCCAACTGGCTGTCGTTCATCAAGAACGGCACCGTTGTTCCGCTCGCGGTGGACAGCCCGACACGCTCGCCGCTCTTGCCCGACGTGCCGACGCTCGCCGAGCTTGGCTATCATGGCGACCTCACCCGGCTTTATTTCGGCATCGTGGCGCCGGCCGGAACGCCGCAGCCGATCGTCCACAAGCTTTCCGACGAGTTCGCCACGGTCGGTAAGGACCCGGACTTCCGCCAGAAACGCATGATCGACGTCGGCCTCGAGCCGGTGTTCAGCACGCCGGAGGAATTCGCAAGCTTCCTCAAAGACGACCGCGCGGCGTCCGCACGCATCGTCAAAGAATCCGGCATGGAGCCGCAATGATCATCGAATGGCACACCCACGTTTATCCGCCCGAGGAAGCCGCCGCCGATGCACTCGCCTGGGACGGCAAGAGCGGCCCGACCTGGGCCGGCCGCTGCCCGATGACACTGGAGAACGTGGTCGAGGCGCATCATCGCTGCGGCATCGGCGTGACGGTTTTCAGCAACGCGGCGCATTACATGCGTGGCAAGCCGGAAGCCGAGGAACTCAAGGCGATCCAGCGCTGGTCCGATTACGCCGCCGAGATTCAGAACGCGCATAAAGGCATGCTCTACGGCTTCGCCACCATGCTGCCCTGCGGCGGCCCGGCCTTTATCAAGGAGACCGAACGCGCCATTCGCCAACTCGGCCTCAAAGGCATCCTCATCCACTCGAACCACAAGGGCCATTATCCCGATGACGACGAGGCCCGGCCGTTCTGGGAACTGGTGCAAGACCTCGATGTGCCGGTTTTCATCCATCCGCCGCATGTCGGCTTCGGCGAGGAGCGGGTGAAGGACTATCGGCTGGCCTCGAGCGTCGGGCGGCCGGCGGATCTTTGCCTCGCGCTGTCGCGGCTGATCGTGCGCGGCATATTGGAGGATTTTCAGCGCCTGACGATCGTCGCGTCGCACGGCGGCGGCGGATTGTGGGAAGTGATCGGCCGGCTCAACTACGCCTACGAGCTGCAGGAGGAGTGCTATTTCCTCGGGCCCTACACGCCGATCAAGATCAAGCACGAGCCCGGCTATTACGCCAAGCGGATGTATTTCGACACCGTGACTTATCATCCGCCCGCGGCGCAGCTCGTCGTCGACAGCGTCGGCGCCGGTCACGTGCTTTATGGCAGCGACGCCCCGCCGCTCACATCGCTCAAGCCGCGGGCGATCAAGCTGGTCGAAGGCCTGCGTGTCGCAAGCGAAGAGCGTGAAAAGATCTTCTGGCGTAATGCGGCAAAGCTGCTCAAGCTCGACCTTGCGGGCGCGCTGGCGGGCGCCGCGGAATAGCGTCTCTGGGATTTTTCGAGAATTCCCAGCGGCTTATGGACGGTGTCAGGGTACTGTGACCGCAGCGACACGCTATCCATTATTTCGCTGTGAATTACCTCCGTGCACCGGCGGCTTGGCCTATGGCAAGCTCACCGACAGCGGCAGCATCAGCAATATCGTCACCACCACCCCATTCAGCTTCAGCAAGACGAGCGTGGGTTGGACGGCTGGCGGAGGCGTCGAAGGACATCTCGCCGGCAATTGGACGTGGAAGGTCGAGTACCTGTTCATGGCGCTCGACGAGCCGTCCGGTACGGTTACTACGCCGATCCCGTCGATCAACCGTGGCAATACGGTCAACCCGGTCTTCGATCCTATATTCACGGACAACATCATCCGTGCTGGCGTGAATTACAAATGGCAATAGCGCTGGCCTGAACAATGCCGCATCGCGGTGCGCGCCGGCGAGGCTCAACTCGCCGGGGCTTTTCTTTTCTGACGGATTAAGCGCACACTTGGCGGCAAATACAGCGCCCCAAGGTGAGCAGACCGTAAGATGACATCGCAAAACAAGAAGACGCCCGAAGAGCTGCGCAGCTATCGCTGGCTCGGCAAGAACGATCTGCGCTCGTTCGGCCACCGTTCGCGGCTGCGCCAGTTCGGCTACGACCGCGCCGATTGGGTCGGCAAGCCGGTGATCGGCATCATCAATACCTGGAGCGATATCAACGCCTGCCACGGCCATCTGCGCGACCGTGCCGAGGACGTCAAACGCGGCGTCTATCAGGCCGGCGGCTTTCCGATCGAGCTACCGGCGATGTCGCTCGCCGAGCCGTTCGTCAAACCCTCGACCATGCTGTATCGCAATTTCCTCGCCATGGAATGCGAGGAACTGCTGCGCAGCCATCCGATCGACGGCGCGGTGTTGATGGGCGGCTGCGACAAGACCACGCCCGGCCTGATCATGGGCGCGATCTCGATGGGCATTCCGGCGATCTATGTTCCGGCAGGTCCCATGCTGCGCGGTAATTGGCGCGGCCACACGTTGGGCTCGGGCTCAGATGCCTGGAAATACTGGGATGAGAAACGCGCCGGCCGCATCGGCGACGAGGAGTGGAACGAGATCGAGGGTGGCATTTCACGCTCGTTCGGCACCTGCATGGTGATGGGCACCGCGGCGACTATGATGGCGATCACCGAAGCGCTCGGTCTCACGCTGCCCGGTGCGTCGTCGATCCCGGCGCCGGACGCCAACCACCCGCGCATGTGCGCCGCCGCCGGCCGCCGCATCGTCGACATGGTGTGGGAAGATCAGACGCCGGAAAAAATCCTCACCCCGGCCGCGTTCGACAATGCCATCCGCGTACACATGGCGCTCGGCGGTTCGACAAACGCCATCATCCATGTCATCGCCATGGCGCGTCGCGTCGGGGTCACGCTCGACATGGCGCGTTTCGACGCCATCTCGCGACAGGTGCCGGTGATCGCCAACATCACGCCGTCGGGCAAATATCTGATGGAAGATTTCTTCTATGCCGGCGGCTTACGTGCGCTGATGGGCGAGATGCGCGAGATGCTCGATCTGTCCTGCGTCACCGTCAACGGCCGCAGCCTCGGCGACAATATCGCAGGCGTGAAGGTCTATCTGCCCGAGGTCATCCATTCGCTCAAAGAGCCGCTTTATCCGGAGGGCGCTACCGCGGTGCTCACCGGCAATCTGGCGCCGCGCGGCTGCGTGATGAAGCCGGCCGCCGCCGACAAACGCCTGCTGGCGCATCGCGGCAAGGCGCTCGCCTTCGAGAATTACGAAGCGATGGCGGCCGCGGTCGATCGCGACGATCTCGATGTCACGCCCGATCATGTGCTGGTGCTCAAAAACGGCGGGCCGAAAGGCGGGCCAGGTATGCCGGAATGGGGCCAATTGCCGATTCCGAAAAAACTCCTCAAAGCCGGCGTGAAAGACATGCTGCGCATCTCCGACGCGCGCATGAGCGGCACCAGTTACGGCGCCTGCATCCTGCACGTGGCACCGGAGAGCTTTGTCGGCGGCCCGCTGGCCTTTGTGCAGACCGGCGACGAGATCGAAGTCGACGTCGCAGCGCGGCGCATCCATCTGCATGTCAGCGACGAGGAACTCGCGCGCCGACGCGCCGCCTGGAAACAACCGGCGGCGCATTATCCGCGCGGCTACGGCGCGATGTATTCGCAGCATATCGGCCAGGCCGACGAGGGCTGCGATTTCGATTTCCTGGAGGGCCAGGCGGCGATCGCGGAGCCGGAGATTCACTGATCGCGGGTCACCCCGCCGGCAGCACCACGGCGCGGCATTTGCCGAAGCCGATGCGGGCGTAGCCGGGCTTATCGCAATAGCCGCGGAAGATGATCTCGTCGCCGTCCTCGATGAAACCGCGCTTCTCGCCGCCAGACAGCGTCAGCGGATCGCTGCCGCGCATGGTGAGTTCGAGGAGTGAGCCCCAGCTCGATTTCTCCGGTCCCGAGACGGTGCCCGAGCCGAGCAGGTCGCCGATGCGGATATTGCAGCCGTTGCTGGTGTGATGCGCGATCATCTGCGCCACGGTCCAATAGAGCAGCGCGCAGGAGGTCTGCGCCAGCCGCTGCGGCGCCGTTCCGGTCCGCCGCATGGTTTCGGTCGCGATATAGGCCTCAAGCGTGATGTCGAGGCCGCCGTTAGCGCGGTCTTCGCCATCGTCGAGATGCGGCAGCGGCGCTGGATCCCCGTCCGGCCGCGCAAAAGCCTTGGTGCGGAACGGCGCCAGCGCCTCCGCCGTCACTACCCAGGGCGAAACCGTGGTGGCGAAATTCTTGCCGAGAAACGGCCCGAGCGGCTGGTATTCCCAGGCCTGGATATCGCGCGCGGACCAATCGTTGAGCAGGCAGAAGCCGAAAATGTGGTCCGCCGCGCGCCCGATCGAAACGGGTTCGCCAAGCTTGCTCGGCGCGCCGATGTAAATTCCGAGCTCGAGCTCAAAATCGAGGTTGCGCGACGGGCTGTAGCTTGGTGCCGCGTCATTCGGACCTTTGCGCTGGCCGCGCGGCCGCTTGAACGGCATGCCGCTGACGCGGATCGAAGAGGCGCGGCTGTGATAGGCGACCGGCACATATTTGTAGTTCGGCATTAGCGGATTGTCGGGGCGGAACATCCGTCCGGCATTACTGGCGTGAAAGATCGAAGCAAAGAAATCGGTGAAGTCGCCGATGGCCACCGGTAGCTGCAGCTCTGCCTGCGCCATCGGCGTCAGGTGTTGGCGCAGCCTCTCGTCGCCGCGCTCGATGCTTAAGGCTCGCGACAATGCGAGCCGCAATGCCGACCAAGCTTGCGACCCGAGCGACATGAGGCCATTGAGCGTCGGCTCCGAACAAGCCCGCGCCGCTTCTGCCGCTAGGCCATCGAAGTACGCACCGGCCGCCGCGACATCGAGAATCTGATCGCCGATGCCGACACCGACGCGCGTTGGCGGTCCCGATCTCGGCCGATACACCCCGAATGGCAGATTTTGAATCGGGAAATCGCCGCCGGGCGCGTTGGCGCTTTCAACGAAGCTTTTGCGCGCGGAATCATGGGTCTCGTTGAGCGGCATTGGCATGGCTGGAAACTCGCGTGGTGCGCGTCAATGGGCGGGTTGTCGTTTCGCATCGGCGCGGATGGCGTCGTAGCGTTCGAGAAAGTCGGCATACATGCGTTGCAATCCTTCGCGCAACGGGATCGTGGCGCGCCAGCCCAATGCGTTGATGCGCGACACATCGAGCAGTTTGCGCGGCGCGCCGTCCGGCTGGGACGGATCGAAGGTGATCTTGCCGCGATAGCCGACCACGCCGGCGACGACGCGGGCGAACTCGGCAATGGTCACGTCTTCACCGGTCCCGATATTGAGAAACGGCATGTCGGAATAGCATTTCATGACGAACACGCAGGCATCGGCAAAGTCGTCGGCAGCCAGGAATTCGCGCCGCGGCGACCCGGTGCCCCAGACCGTCGCGCTCGGCGCGCCATTGATCTTGGCCTCATGAAAGCGCCGCAACAACGCCGCCGGGACGTGACTGTCCTGAGAATGATAATTGTCGCCGGGCCCGTAAAGATTGGTCGGCATCACCGAAACGAAGTCGGCACCATGCTGCAGCCGATAGGCCTCGCATAGCTTGATGCCGGCGATCTTGGCGATAGCATACCATTGATTGGTCGGCTCGAGCGGCCCGGTGAGCAGCATGTCGGGCGACATCGGCTGGGGCGCCAGCCGCGGATAGATGCAGGACGAGCCGAGAT
Organism: uncultured Alphaproteobacteria bacterium; assembly: GCA_963731805.1. GTDB lineage: Bacteria > Pseudomonadota > Alphaproteobacteria > Rhizobiales > Xanthobacteraceae > BOG-931. The sequence goes on along the minus strand of CAVSWY010000003.1, from coordinate 91,232 downwards.
AGACGAGCTTCTTGACGGCGCAGCGATGCGAAGCGCGGATGGTATTGAGCGCGATCGCGATATTGTCGGTGAGGAAATCGGCAGGGAAAGTCGCATTGGCGCGGATGCCGCCGACTTTGCCGGCCGCGACGAATACCGCATCGGGTTTGGCCTGCGCCATGAAACGCTCGACTTCGTCCGCCTGCCGCAGATCGAGGTCGCGGCGCGAGGCGAAAACGAGGTCGCAGTCTTCGCGTTCGAGGCGCCGCATGATCGCGGAGCCGGCCATGCCGGCGTGTCCTGCGACGAAGACGCGCTTGCCGCGTAAGTCGAAAATGACGGGCGTCCCGCTCATGCGATCTCGCCGTCTAATCGTGAACTTGGCGCAGCGCGCCTTCGCGGCGCATTTCCTTCAAGTCGGTGTCGACCATTTCGCGCACCAGCTCGTCGAACGAGACCTTATGATGCCAGCCGAGCCGTTGCCGCGCCTTCGACGGATCGCCAAGCAGCGCGTCGGTTTCGGTCGGCCGGAAGTAACGCGGGTCGATTTCGATCAGCACCCGGCCGTCGCGCGCGTCGAAGCCTTGCTCGGCGATCCCTGAGCCGCGCCATTCGATGGTCCGGCCGACGCAAGCGAACGCCTTCTCGACGAATTCACGGACCGAATGCTCTTCGCCGGTGGCCAAGACATAGTCATCCGGCTCCGGCTGCTGCACGATGAGCCACATGCCTTCGACATAGTCGCGGGCGTGACCCCAATCGCGCCGCGCGGCAAGATTGCCAAGAAATAATTTGTTTTGCAGGCCGAGCTCGATGGCGGCGACGGCTCGGGTGATCTTTCGCGTCACGAAGGTCTCGCCGCGCGTCGGGCCTTCGTGATTGAATAAAATGCCGTTCGACGCGTGCATCCCATAGGCTTCGCGGTAATTGACAGTGATCCAATAGGCGTAAAGCTTTGCCGCGGCGTAAGGCGACCGCGGATAAAACGGCGTGGTTTCCCGCTGCGGCACCTCTTGTACGAGGCCGTAAAGCTCCGACGTCGAGGCCTGGTAGAACCGTACTTTATCCTCGAGGCGAAGGATGCGGATCGCCTCAAGCAGCCGCAGCGTGCCGAGCCCGTCGGCGTTCGCCGTGTATTCCGGCGTCTCGAACGAGACGCGCACGTGGCTCTGCGCGGCGAGATTGTAGATTTCGGTCGGCTGCACTTCCTGCACAATGCGGATGAGGTTGGTCGCATCGGTCATGTCGCCGTAGTGCAGGAAAAAGCGCACGCCTGAGCCATGCGGGTCTCGATACAAATGGTCGACGCGCGCCGTGTTGAAAGACGACGACCGCCGCTTGATGCCGTGCACCACGTAGCCTTTGCCGAGCAAAAGCTCGGCCAGATAGGCGCCGTCCTGTCCGGTCGCTCCGGTAATCAATGCAACGCGATCAGCCATGGGAAGGTTCTAGAGGCTCCAGTTCGTCGAGTCTCGCGTTTCTTCTTGCTTATTCACGCCGGGGACCCGCCGCCGGCGCGCTGCCGCTCCCGTATCTGCTGATTCTCGCTCATGCGCCGCTGCGCTTCGGCGTCGATGGCGCGCTTGAGATCGGGGTGGTTCGCGGTGAGCGTGCGGAAGTCGGCAAGGTCGAGAATGAGCAGCGTCGACGGCATGGTCGTGGTGACGTTGGCGCTGCGCACCGAATCGCCGAGCAAGGCGAGCTCGCCGAAAAACGCCCCGCTCCCGAGCCGCACCGGCACGGGCTTGATATCGACCTGCACTTCGCCGGCGGCGATGAAATACATGCAGTCGCCGACCTTGCCGCGGCGAATAATGGCGACGCGCTCGGGCACTTCGAGGCGCCGCAACATGTGGGTGATTTCGGTGATCGACGACGGCTCGAGCGACTGGAAGAACGGCACTTTGCTGACGAGATCCCAGGTCTGGATGAAATTGCGCCGCCTGGTTTCGGCGGCAAAGCCGGTGGCGAGAATGCCGGTGGAGAGACCGAAACTGACGATGCCGAAGATCATAACCACGCCGCCGAGTAGATGGCCCAATTGCGTGATCGGCACTTTGTCGCCGTAGCCCGTCGTCGTCAGCGTCACCACCGCCCACCACAGCGCTTCCGGCAGCGAGTTGAACGCTCCCGGTTGCACGCGGCGCTCGATCACGTACATCGCGGCCGAGGACAGAAACAGCACGATCAGAAACAGCGCGAACACGCTCGCCAAAGGCTTGGCCTCGAGCACGAAGACGCGGCTGAGCTGAGCGAAGCCCGGCGAGTTCTGGGCAAGCTTGAGCACCCAAAATGACGCGAACAGCCATGCGTTGGGACCGCTCACCCCGTCGAGCAGCGCAACCGGAACGGCAACCACGCTGATGATGTCGACAAAAAACGAAAAGGAGAGGAAATGGCTCTGGCCCAGGCCGGCGCGGATGGCGGTCCGCGCGCGAACCGCGCTCTCGACCGCAAAATAAGCGAGACAGCACCACAGGCACGCGGCGAGCGAGCCGCCGGCCGCGCCTTGCAGGGCGGGCACGGTGTAAGCTGTCATCGCCGACAGGCCGATGGCAAGGACCACGACGCCCGCCACAGACGAAGCGCTGAAGCGGCGCAACGGCGCGGTTAATTGCGCGATGATCCCTATCGCGTCTTTGAATATCACGCGAACCCCGAAAAACCCGATGTTGGCCAAGCCGGTGCTAAATTACGCCGTCGCGGCCGGATGAGCCAGCCGAAATTGCACGCAATAAGCGGTCTGGGGCGCGGAAACTTATTGATGGATAAGGTAAATTCGTGCTCCGCCGCGCCGGGTCTGCGCTTAATTTAGCGCGCCGTTACCGTTACACTATCGCCAACTCACGACCCTCTCCCGCGACCACGCCAGGGCACTCCAGGGCACGCCATGACACGACGGCCGATCACACGCTTGGAGCTTGCCGGCTATCTGCTGTCGCCATCGCTGTTCGTGATGGTGGTGCTGATGGTGGTCGAGGCCATGCTGGCGGCGGCGACCACCTGGCTCGTCATCAATGCCGGGCGCCGGGTCGCGGTCGGAGAATTCCTGGTTACCGATCTGGTCTGGATTCTCACCGCGCAATCGACGTCCTATGTGGTCGGGGTGATCAGCTGGATCTTTGCCGAGCGGGCCGGTTATCGTGGCTTCGGCAAATTTATGCTCCGCTTCGCGCGCGAGAACCGCGACAAAGTCACGCTTCTCAATGAGAAGCCTTCGCGCGAGCAGGTCGAGCCGTTCCTCACCGGCGAGACGTTCCAGTGCTTCTTCAACGTCATGTACGAATTGGAATTTGCGCTGAAGCTTTTCTTGAGTCTCGTTTTCAACGCCCTGGTGCTCGGTGCCGAGATCGATCCCAGCCTGCCGTTCGCTTATGTCGGCGCCTTCGGCACGCTGTTGTTGATGCAATGGGTGCTGCAGAAGCCGATCGCCGGCGCTTATCTCGAAAACCAGCGCATGAACAACCGCATCACGGCACAGGGCTATACCGCGTGGGACAATGTTTTTGCCGGCAACAGCTACAATCTGCGGCTTTGGCTGTTCGGCTTTAAGACCAAATTGCGCGAAGGCCTGGTGGCGCAAATCCGCGCTATTGTCGCGCGCGAAGGCATGAGCGCAATGAGCGGCATCGTCAGCCTGGCAATCGTCTTTGCCACCATCACCATGGTCGCATTGCGCCATGTCGGCGATACCGTGTTGCTGGTCGGACTGGCGACAACGCTGCCGCGGCAGATCGAGATGACCTATGAGCTGCATCTGCTCGCCAGCGGCTGGAACGATTTCATCGCGATCTGGACGCGGTTCGGCGGCGTCGCCGCCAATATGTCGCCGCAGCCGGATGCGGATTTCGACAAGCGCATCAAATACGACCGCCTGGTGCTGCGTGAGGGCGACCACGCCAATGTGGTGTCGTCGCTGGGCGACGCCTTGCGCGTGACGCTGGCGCAGCCGACCGGCCGCATCAATGTGCGCGGCGGCAACGGCACCGGAAAATCGTCGCTGCTGGCAAGCTTGAAGACCGAGCTGAAGAAGCGCGCCTATTATTGGCCGACGACGGATCGCCTGGCGTTCCAGTTCGCCGGCGGCGTCGTGCCGGTCGACGTCGAAGAAGACGAGGAGGGCGAGCCGATCGTGGTGGCCGAAACGATGGACAAGAAGCTCGGCTTCTCATCCGGCGAGCGGCAGCTCAAATCGCTCGAGGAGATCGTTAACGCGACCGATGCGCAAGTGTATCTGCTCGACGAATGGGACGCCAATCTCGACGCCGCCAACAAGGCCAAGGCAGACGCGCTGGTCGACGAGCTCGCCGCCCGCGCCCGCGTCGTTGAAATCTCGCATCGCGACCAGGCGTCATAACGCGCGGGACTTAACGGCCTCTCTGTCCCGGTTGTGATGCCTGACACAATTCCCATCCTGGGATGTGGTAGGCTTGTCGACGGTTTTTGGCGCGGCGAGTGGCGGCTGGCGTGAAGCGGACCGGCAAGACGGGCGGTAAGGCAGCAAACCTGCGGCGGGGCAAAGCCGCGGGCCGCAAGCGCCCTGTTGTTGTAAAGCGCAAGGCCGGGCGCAAACGTGACGAAGCTGGGGGCGTGGCCGGCCTGCGCGATCAACTCGTGCAACGAACGCGCGAATTGAACGAAGCGCTGGAGCAACAGGCAGCGACCGCCGAAGTGCTGGGTGTGATCAACGCGTCCCGTGGCGACCTCCCGCCTGTGTTCGAGGCGATGGTGGAAAAGGCACGGCGATTGTGTGAGGCGGATGCAGGACATCTCGCACTTCCCGTTGGTGACGATTATCGCAGCGTTGCGGTTGCCGCGATGTCGCGCGAGATGGAGGCGCTGATCCGGTCGGTGTCATATGCGCCCGGCCGCGGGACGGCCGTTGGCCGAGCCCTGGCGGAACGCCGTCCGATACAAATATCGGACATCGGCGCCGACAATGAACATGTCGCCCGGCGAGCCGCGGATAAGGGCTTCATAAGGACGATTTTGGGAGTACCGCTGCTCCGGGAGGGCGAGGCCATCGGCGCGTTCGGACTTTCGCGACAGCGCGTAGAGCCGTTCAGCGAGCGCCAGATCGAGCTGGTGCGTACATTCGCCAATCAAGCGGTGATCGCCATCGAGAACACGCGGCTCCTCAACGAATTGCGGCAATCGCTGGAGCAGCAGACAGCGACGGCGGATGTGTTGCGCGTCATCAGTTCGTCGCCCGGCGAACTGGAGCCGGTATTCAACGCCATGCTGGAAAACGCTACGCGTATCTGCGAGGCGAAGTTCGGCACGATATACCGCTTTGAAGACGGCAAGTTTCACTTGGCGGCGCAATTCGGCTCGACACCGGAACTGCTTGAGGCGCAAAGACAACGCGGATCGTTCACACCGACGCACGGCACGCTGCTTGATCGCCTCGTGCAGACAAAAAAATTGAGCCATTCGGCCGACGCCACGACTGAGCCGGGCCGGAGCCTGCCATCGAGATTAGGCGGCGCGCGATCCACCGTGGCCGTGCCGATGATCAGGGACGGCAAACTGGTTGGCGCTTTTGCGATTTACCGGCAGGAGGTCCGGCCCTTTACCGACAAGCAGATTGAATTGGTCACCAACTTTGCCGCCCAGGCCGTCATCGCCATTGAGAACACGCGGCTACTCAGCGAGTTGCGGCAATCGCTGGAGCAGCAGACGGCGACGGCGGATGTGCTTCGCGTCATCAGCTCGTCGCCCGGTGAATTGGAACCAGTATTCAACGCGATGCTGGAAAACGCTGTACGGATTTGCGACGCCAAATTCGGAACGATGTGGCGGCAGGACAGCGGAGGATTTGAAGCTATCGCGTTCTATGGCGCTTCGGCCGACCTTGTTGAATTTCATCGACAGCGCGGCCTGTTCCGGCCCAGTTCTGGAAGCGCACTCGACGCGTTGCTGCAGACCAAGCGCGTTATCCGCATCGATGATGAGGCGAACCTGACGGTTTCGAGCGTCGCTGCGAGGCTTGATAATGCGCGGTCGCTGATCGTGGTGCCGATGCTTAAAGACAATGAATTGGTCGGCGCAATTAGCGTCTACCGCGAGGAAGTCCGCCCCTTCACCGACAAGCAGATCGAGCTGGTGCAGAACTTCGCCGCCCAGGCCGTCATCGCCATCGAGAACACGCGGCTCCTCAACGAATTGCGGGAATCGCTGGAGCAGCAGACGGCGACGGCCGAAGTCCTAGGTGTCATTTCCTCCTCGCCGGGCGAACTTGATTCGGTGTTTCAGGCAATGCTCGATAATGCCACCAAGCTTTGCGAGGCGCCATTCGGTATCCTGTGGTTGCGCGATGAGGGTCTTCTCAGAATCGTTTCCCGCCATTTGCCACCGGAAGTTTCCACTACGGTATTTGAGCCCGGCTCCGAATTGTTTTTTGCCGATAACCCGGTTCATCCGCTGGTGCGCATGGTCGAATCCAAAGAACTTGTGCATGTCGCCGATCTGACCACCGATCCGGCCTATGTCGGCGGCAACCAGCGCGTCGTGGCTTTCGTCGATGGGCTGGGTAGTCGCGCGGCGCTGTGCGTCCCAATGCTCAAGGACGGTGAATGCATTGGCGGCTTCGTCATTTTCCGCCGGGAGCTGCGCCCGTTCGCCGAAAAGCAGATCGATTTGGTCAAGAACTTCGCGGCGCAGGCAGTTATCGCCATCGAGAATACGCGGCTGCTCAACGAATTGCGTCAGCGAACCGACGATCTCTCCGAGGCTCTTGAACAGCAAACCGCAACATCGGAAGTGCTGCGGGTCATTTCGAGTTCGCCGGGCGAGTTGGAGCCGGTCTTTAGCACGATGTTGGAAAACGCTACGCGACTTTGCGGGGCGAAATTCGGCGTTCTGTTCGTCGCCGAGAGAGAGACCGCATACCGCATGGTGGCGGCACACGGTGTGCCGCCGGCATTTCTGGAGGCCCGCCGACGCGAGCCCGTGGTGGCTACCAATCCCGATACGGTGATGGGTCGCGTTGCGGCAACCAAGCGGCCGTTCCAGTTGCCGGATGTCCAAGCTGAGGCCGCCTATGCCAAGGACCCGGCTCGTTCTGCTTTTATCAAGCTGACGGGCGCGCGCACTGTACTCAATGTGCCGATGCTCAAGGACGGCACGATCCTCGGACAAATCGCGATCTATCGCCAGGAAGTACGGCCCTATGGCGATAAGGAAATCGCATTGTTGACGAACTTTGCCGCGCAGGCCGTCATTGCCATCGAGAACACGCGGCTGCTCAGCGAGTTGCGGCAATCGCTGGAGCAGCAGACGGCGACGGCTGACGTGCTGCGCGTTATCAGTTCGTCGCCGGGCGAGTTGGAGCCGGTATTTAACGCGATGCTCGAAAACGCGATGCGCATTTGCGAGGCCAAATTCGGCCTGTTGTTCCACTTCGACGGCGACGCATTCCGCCTCGCAGCGGAACTCGGCACGCCGCCGCAACTTGCCGATTTTATGCGGCAGCGCGGAGCATTTCAGCCGGTTTCGGGTAGCCACCTTGAGCGCCTCTTGAGAACAAGGCAGGTGAGTCATACTGCCGACTATGCCGCCGAAAGCGTCTCCAGTCCGGCAGTCACGCTTGGCGGCGCGCGATCCACAGTCGATGTGCCGATGCTTAAGGACGATAAGCTGATTGGTGCTTTCTCCATCTATCGGCAGGAGGTTCGCCCTTTCACAGACAAGCAAATTGAGCTGCTGATGAACTTCGCCGCGCAGGCCGTGATCGCCATTGAGAACGCGCGGTTGCTCAACGAATTGCGGCAATCGTTACAGCAGCAAACAGCCACCGCCGACGTGCTGAAAATCATCAGCCGCTCGACGTTCGATCTGCAGACCGTGCTCGACACACTCGCGGAATCCGCCGCCCGCCTCTGTGAAGCCGAGAAAGCCTCACTCAATCGCGCCCAGGGGAACGGCTACAGCGCCGTCGCCATGTACGGCTTCTCGCCCGAATTCAAGCAATACATGACCGAGCATCCGGTCATCCCTAAGGGGAAGGGCTCGGTCGTGGGCCGTACCGTAATGAGCGGCGAAACTGTGCAGATTGCCGACGTTATGGCCGATCCCGACTATCAAAACCGCGACATGATCAGGATCGGCAACGTCCGCACTTTGCTCGGCGTCCCGCTGCTGCGCGAGGGTATGCCGACCGGCGTGCTGGTCTTGATGCGCAGCCAAGTGCGTCCCTTCACCGACAAGCAGATCGAGCTGGCGCAAACCTTTGCCGACCAGGCTGTGATCGCTATCGAGAATGTGCGGCTATTCGAGGAAATCCAGGAAAAGAGCCGGCAGGTCGAGGAGGCGAGCCGGCATAAATCGCAATTCCTCGCCAATATGAGCCACGAGCTGCGGACGCCGCTCAATGCCATCCTCGGCTATACCGAATTGATCATAGACGGCATCTATGGCGAGGCGCCGGACAAGATGCGCAGCGTGCTGGAGCGCGTGCAGACCAACGGCAAGCATCTTCTCGGCCTCATTAACGACGTGCTCGATCTGTCCAAGATCGAGGCCGGGCAGCTCGTGCTTACGCTCAACGATTATTCGATCAAGGACATGATGCAGGGCGTCTATGTCGCAGTCGAGCCGCTGGCCGGAAATAAAAAACTTGCCTTCAAATTGGAGGCGCCGTCCGATTTGCCGCGCGCGCATGGCGACGAGCGTCGGCTGTCGCAGGTGCTGCTCAATCTCGTCGGCAACGCCATCAAGTTCACCGATGCCGGCGAAATCGCCATGAAGGCCACCGCAACCAATGGCAGCTACACCATCGCGGTGCGCGACACCGGCCCGGGAATTACCGAAGCCGACCAGGCCAAAATATTCGAGGAATTCCAGCAGTCGGATTCGACGCAGACCAAGGCCAAGGGCGGCACCGGCCTCGGGCTGGCCATCGCCAAGCGCATCGTCGAAATGCACGGCGGCCGGCTGTGGGTCGAATCGAGCCTTGGTAACGGCTCGACGTTTTCCTTCACGCTGCCGCTGCGCGTTGAGCATCAGGCGGGAGCGACATGAGCAAGCGCATTCTCGTTGTCGAGGACCAAGAGGACAATCGGCAAATTCTGCGCGATCTCCTCGGCAGCGTCGGTTACGAAATGGCCGAAGCATGGGACGGCGAGACCGGAATCGCGGCGGCCAAACAACACCGTCCCGATCTCATCCTCATGGACATTCAAATGCCGCTGATGGACGGTTATGAGGCGACCCGCCGCATCAAGGCCGATCCCGCGCTCAAAGACATACCGGTGATCGTGGTGACGTCCTATGCTCTGAGCGGCGACGAAGGCAAGGCCCGCGCCGCTGGCTGCGACGCTTACGTCACCAAGCCTTATAGCCCGCGTCAATTGCTGGCCAAGATCAAGGAATTTTTGCCGTAACGGATTTTGTGCGACAGCATGAATAATCCCGCCCGCATCCTCGTCGTCGACGATAACGAGACCAACCGCGATATTTTAGTCACGCGGCTGGAAAAGCACGGCTACCAGACACTGCAGGCGGCCGACGGCGAGGAGGCCCTGGCCAGCGCGGCGCAACATCTACCCGACCTCATTCTGCTCGACGTCGAAATGCCAAAGCTCGACGGATTCGAAGTGTGCCGGCGGCTGCGAAAAGATCCTGCCGTGCCGTTCATCCCGATCATCCTGTGCACTGCGCGCGCGGCTTCGCAGGACGTGGTGACCGGGCTCGACGCCGGCGCCGACGAATACCTGACAAAGCCGATCGATCAGGCTGCTCTGGTGGCCCGCGTCCGGTCGATGCTGCGCATCAAGGAATTGCATGACCAGGTTCAGGCGCAGGCAAGCGATCTCGCTGCCTGGAACCAGACGCTCGAACAGCGCGTCAACGAGCAGGTCGGCGAGCTCGATCGCATGAACCGGCTGAAAAGCTTTCTGTCGCCGCAGATCGCCAAGCTCGTCGTCTCCGACCCGAAGCTGTTGGAGAGCCACCGCCGCGATATCACCGTGGTGTTTTGCGATCTGCGGGGCTTTACCGCCTTTGCCGAGCGCGCCGAGCCGGAAGACATCATCGCCGTGCTGCAGGAATATTACCGCAGCCTCGGCGAATGCATCGATCGCTTCGAGGGTACGCTGCAGCATTTCGCCGGCGACGGGCTGATGATCATTTTCAACGACCCGGTGCCCTGCGCCGAGCCGGCCGCGCAGGCGGTGCGCATGGCGGTCGAAATGCGCATGCGGGTTGCGGCGCTTGCGGAAAAATGGCGGCGGCTTGGCCACGAGCTTGGTTTCGGCATCGGTATCGCGTCCGGCCACGCCACGCTTGGCAATGTCGGTTATGAGGGCCGCTTCCACTATACGGCGAATGGCACTGTGGTGAATCTCGGCTCCCGGCTGTGCGCCCATGCCGAAGACGGCCAGATCCTGGTCGACGGGCGGGTGCAACTTGCCGTCGAGGCGATCGCCGGCATGGAGCCCCTCGGCGAGCTCGACCTCAAGGGCCTGCATCGGCCGGTGCGCGCCTTCAATGTTCGCGAACTTATGGTGTAAAAGGACGCGGCCCGCCAAGGAACCCACCAAGAACCAGCCGTAACAGGGGGAAATCGTGTCCGATGCCAAGCTAACCGATCTGATAGAGGAATTGGCGCTCGCCAACCGCATCCTGGCCCATGAGGGCGTGCTCGATGCCTTCGGCCATGTCAGCGTCCGCCACCCGGCCGATCCGGGCCGCTATCTCCTGTCGCGCTCGCGTTCGCCGCTTCTGATCGAGCCGGACGACATTCTCGAATATACGCTCGATTCCCAGCCGGTGCGGCCGGCCAAGGTGCAGCTCTATGCCGAGCGTGTGATCCACGGCTGCATCTATCAGGCGCGCCCCGACGTGATGGCGGTGTGCCATCATCATGCGCCGGCGGTGATGCCGTTTGCCATCGCCGGCAAACAGATCGTGCCGGTCTTTCATCTCGGAGCCGCGGGCGGCGCGGACATGCCGTTCTGGGATCAGCATCGCGAGTTCGGCGATACCAATCTTTTGGTGGTGAAGCAGGAGGAGGGGCATTCGCTGGCGCGGGCCTTGGCGCAGCATCCGGCGGTTCTGATGAATCGCCATGGCGCCACCGTGGTCGGCGGCGGCCTGCGCGAGCTGGTGTCGCGCTCAATCTTCATGTGTCAGAACGCCGATTATCAGTTGCGCGCGCTCGCGCTCGGCACGCCGGAGCCGTTACATCCCGGCGAGGTCAAGCTTGCGAGCACGCTCAATGCGCTGCCCAACGTGGTCAATCGGACTTGGGAATATTGGAGCATGCGGCTGGAAGCAGCCGGTGCCATGCCGCCGCGGCGCTCGACCGCCAAGGCGGCGCGCCGCCCGGTGCCGAAACGGTCCCGCGTCACGCCGCGCGAACGGCGCAAGGGAAGGCGGCGCTGACGCGTCGCCCCCTATTTTGTCTGCAATGCTTCGCTGGGCAGAGCCGAGATTCTATCGCGCGGCCTAGCAAGCGCCTTTGTGAATAATCTTGATGCCTTGGACCTTCGCCAGGCAGGTGTTGGTCCACGCCGTGTGCCTGAAGCCGTTTTTCTCTGCAACGCAATATTGCGCCAGAACGTATGGGCAGGCCTTGGCGGAAGCGATGCTTGAGGTCATCGCCATCGCCACGGCGGCAATGCCGACGAGCAAGCCAAACGCGGAAGTCAGCCGTAAGGTGGTCTTCATTACATCCCCCCTGTTGTGCGGGATTGCCTGAGGCATCCCCCACGAAAATCTGGCACAATTTTCGGGTGACAATAAAGTAAAGGCCTGCGAGGCGGCGCGCGGCGCCGGAATCAATGCCGGTCGCGGGCCGCGGCGCTGATGGCGCGCAGCATGGCGACGCGATCTTCCTTGAGCACGGCGCGGACGGGTTGCTGGGTGCCGATCTGGCCCATTTCCCGCTGGCGCTTGACCGTCGCCGTCGTCATCAGCGGCTCGACGCCCAGCTCGCGCAGCGTGTCGGCGACTTCTTCCATCTCGGCGGCGCGCCGTTCGCCGTGGCTTGCCATGCGCTCGAGATTGTAAGGCACGATCTTGGCCCAATCGAGCCCCGGATAGTTGTTCTTCATCGAGGTGGCGACTTCGTCGATGACACCGGCGCGCGCCGCGGCCAAAAAACACTCCAGCGTCAGCGCCTCGATACCCTTGATCATGACGCTGCGCACCATCTTGATCGCGGCTGCGGCGCCGATTTCGGTCCCAGCGATGCTGGCGCGCATGCCGAGGGCAGCGAGCGTCGGCGCCACGGCATCCGCATCGGCGCCGGCGAGCAGCAGCGGCGTCTTGTGTCGCGCCGGGTGGATCGGCGCCAGCACGGCGACGTCGACATAGCGGGCGCTGCCGCCAAGAAGCTTCGCGGTCTGTTGCTTGCGGCCGGGCGACACCGAGTTGATGTCGAGCACGTAGGGTGTTCCGGCAAGGTGAGGCTTGATCGACTGTGCCGCCTCGACGCTCGACGCCGCGGTGACGGCGGAGATGACGATATCCGCCTCGCGTACCGCGTCCGCGGCCGAGGTTGCGCAACGCACGCCGATCGGGGCCGCGGGCTGGCGCAGCCTTTCGCCGGCGCCCTGTGGAAAAAGGATGTCCCACGCCGTCATCCGCTCCACGCCCTCATCGTGAAGTCCGGCGGCGATCGCGTGGCCCGCTTCACCGAAGCCGATAAAGGAGATGCGCGGTCGTGTATTCGGCATGGTCAATTCCCTTGCTCGCGTCTTTGCTCGGCCAATGATATGGCAGTTTTGGTGCCTCGTTCGCAACGGTGCCCTGCCGACCGCGTTTCCCTCTTCGCCGGATAGTTTCATGACCGAGCCTTCCTGCCGCGACCGCCTCGAACAAGCGCTCACTCGCATTGCCGATCCAAACGGGGAGGGCGCACGCGCCTGCCTCACCGTCTATGCGAAGGAAGCCCGTGCCGCAGCCGATGCCGCCGATGCGCGGGCCGCGCGTGGCGCGCCGCTCGGTCCGCTCGACGGCGTCATCGTGACCATCAAGGACCTGTTCGACGTCGCCGGCGAAGTGACCCGCGCCGGCTCAAAAGTTCTCGCCGAGGAGGGCAAACCGGCGGCTGCCGATGCGCCGGTGGTGCAGCGGCTGCGCGCGGCGGGCGCGGTGATCGTTGCCAAGACCAACATGACCGAGTTCGCCTTTTCGGGCATCGGCGCCAATCCGCATTTTGGCACGCCGGGCAATCCGCGCGATCGGAGCCGCGTGCCCGGCGGTTCGTCCTCGGGAGCCGCCGTCGCCGTCGGCGACGGCCTATGCGACATCGCCATCGGCACCGACACCGGCGGCTCGGTGCGCGTGCCTGCGGGTTTGTGCGGTCTGGTCGGCTTCAAGCCGAGCCGGCAACGTGTCCCGACGGCCGGCGCGTTTCCCTTAAGCACAACGCTGGATTCGATCGGGCCCATCGCCAACAGCGTCGAGGATTGCGCCAAAGCTGACTGGGTGATGGCCGACGCCGTCATGACCGGAGGGGCGTTCACGCCGATCGAGCCGATCGCGCTCGACGGGCTGTCGTTCGGCGTCGCCGAGGGTCTGCCGCTCGACCGCCTGGACGACACCGTCGCCGCGGCCTTCGTCTCCGCCGTTGCACGGCTCGAACGCGCCGGTGTGCGGGTCTCCCATGAAGCCATGCCGTTGTTCGACGACATGGCCGCCATCAATGCCAGAGGCGGCATCTCGCCGCCGGAAGCCTGTGCCATCCATCGCGACCGCATGGCGCGGCGCGCCGCGGATATCGACCCCAATGTGCGCGTACGGATTGAGCGCGGCTGCGCCGTGAGCCAAGCCGACTATGCCGACATGATGCGCGAACGCACGCGGCTCGTGCGCGCCATGGACGCGCGGCTGTCTTCGCTCGACGCGCTGTTGATGCCGACGACATCCATCGTGGCACCGACGATCGCGGAAGTCGCGGATACAAAAGTCTTCGCGGCCCGCAACGCGGCGGTGCTGCGCAACACCTCGATCATCAATTTCTTCGATCTGTGCGCGATTTCGCTACCGCTGCCGCCGGCTCGCGGCGCGCTGCCGGTAGGCCTCATGCTGATCGCGCGCAACGGCCAGGATCGCCGACTGTTCCGCATGGCCGCGGCGGTGATGCAGCTTTTCAGCGCCTAATCGTGGCTTGCCGCCAGCGCGGCAGTTTCCTAGCATTTCGTCAAATCAGGGAGGATTTGCCGTGAACCGTACATTGATGCCGACGACCCGCCGTCGCCTGCTCGCAGGCGCCGCCGTCACCGCAGCCACTATCGCCGCTCCTGCGATCGTGCGGGCGCAAAACGGACCCCTGAAGGTCGGCGTGCTGTTGCCGCGCTCCGGCTTTGAGGCCGGCATCGGCCAGGACTGCCAGCGCGGCGTCGCCATCGCGCCGGCGATCCTCAAATCCATCGGCCTGCCCGAGTTGCAGATCATGGACGGCGACACCGAGTCGAGCGTCGAGACGGCGCGCGCCCGCGCGGCGAAGATGATCAGCGACGGCGCCCAGTGCCTGGTCGGCGCCTTCGATTCCGGCCAGACGCTGGCGATTGCCCAAGTCGCCGAGCAGAACGGCGTCCCGCTCATCGTCAATATCGCCGCCGCGCCGCAGCTCACCGAGCAGGGGTATAAATTCGTATTCCGCAACTTTCCCACCGCAGGCATGATCTTGAGCGACGCCTTCACCGATCAGAAGGTAGTGTTTGCCGCGGTCAGCCAGTCGCCGAAGACGGTCGTATTTATGCACGTCAACGACACCTTCGGCACCGCGATGTCCAAGGGCATCAACTTCGTGATGCCGAAGTTCGACATGCCTTATAAGATCGTCGACGAAATTTCTTATGATCCTGCGGCGCGCGACCTCTCCGTCGAGGTGACCAAGGCCAAGGCCAGCAATCCCGACGCGCTCCTCGTCGTCAGCCGGCTCAATGACGCCATGCTGATCACGCGAGAGCTGGTCAAGCAGCGCTGGACGCCGCAGGCCATATTGAGCATGGGACCCGGCTGGTATGAGGACGAGTATTTCAAGACGCTCGGCAAACTGTCCGACGGCCCCTTGAGCTTCGTGCCGTGGTTCGATCCGAACAAAAAGCTGGCGCAGACGCTGGAAGCGGGGCTGGCCAAGGCCTATCCGGGCGTCAACATGAACACCAACCACGTCTACACGTTCGAAGCGCTCTTGGTGGCGGCCGACGCCTACAAGCGCGCCGGCACGGCGGATCACAAGGCATTGGCCGACGCGATCCGCTCGACCAACATCACCGACAATGTCAGCATTGGCGGTGGTATCGCGTTCGACGCTAAAGGACAGAATACCAAGGTCAAGGATGGCGCGATCCAGAATCGCGGCGGCAAGCCTGTGGTGGTGGCGCCGAAGGAAGCTTCCAACGCCAAGCCGGAATGGCCACTGAAACCGTATCAGGATCGCGGCTGAGTCCCGTTCGGTGCCGTTCGCGGTCTATCTTAACGTTGCCGTCGGCGGAGTTCTGACCGGGCTGGTCTATGGCCTGATGGCGCTCGGGCTGTCGGTCATTTTCGGCGTGGTGCGCGTCGTCAATTTCGCCCACGGCGAGATGATGTCGATTGCGATGTTTCTCGCGGTCGTTCTGTTTTCCGCCTTTCACCTCGATCCGCTAATCATGATGGTGCCGATCGCGGCGGTGCTGTTCGTGTTCGGCTACGCGCTGCAATCGGGACTGATCAATCCCTTCATCACCCGGCCGGAGCACAGCCAGTTCCTGCTGCTGGTGGCGCTGGCGATCATCATCGTCAATGTGCTGCTGATCATCTTCGGTCCGGACGCCCGCACCGTGCAGACCGCGTACGCCTTCGACAGCTTTCAGCTCGGTCCGCTGCTGGTCGACGCCACTAAAGTCTATGCCGGCGCCGCGGCGATCGTGTTCGCGGCGCTCCTGTTCGCGTTCTTCCGTTTCACGCTGATCGGCACGGCGATCCGAGCCTGCGCCGACAATTATACCGGCGCGCTGGTCGTCGGGCTCAATGTCAACCGGCTCTATGCGCTGACCTTCGGCATCGGCGCCGCCTGCGTCGGTGCCGCCGGCGCCATCATGACGCTGATCGTCGACGTCACGCCTATGATCGGGCCGACCTATACCTTGCTGGCTTTCGTGATCGTGATAACCGGCGGGTTGGGCTCGATGCCCGGCGCGCTTCTGGGCGGCATCTTGATCGGGCTGACCGAGGCACTGGCCGGGTTGCTGTTCACGCCTTCGGCCAAGAGCATGTTCGCCTTCGGCATCCTGGTGCTGATCCTGCTGTTCCGGCCGCAGGGCATTCTCGGTAAGAGGCCGGCGTGATGTCAGGCTTCGCCGCGCGCCTCACCGGCGACGTGTCGCGCCGGACCATGCTCTGGCTCGCTGCGCTCTTTGCGGCGCTCATCGTCGCGCCGTTGGTCGTGAACGATTATCTGGTCACGGTCCTCATTCTCATTCTCTATCGCGCTTATACCGGCCAGGCCTGGAACATCATGATGGGCTTTGCCGGCCAGCTTTCGCTTGGCCATGCCATCTATGTGGGGCTGGGCGCATATGTGGCGGCGGTGCTGTTCACACGCTACGGCGTTGCCCCATGGTTCGGCTTGCTTGCTGCCATGCCGGTCGCAGCTGCCTGCGGCGCCATCATCGGTTTTCTCGCCTTTCGCTTCGGCGTGACCGGTGTCTATTTCGCCATCCTCACCATCGCGTTTGCCGAATTCGCCCGCATCGGCTTCGACCATCTCGACATCGTCAATGCCTCCGCCGGCTTGTTCCTGCCGGTCGCGCAATATGCCCATGACGATCTGTGGCGGCTGCGCGGCAGTCCGACGATGTTCTATTACGTGATCCTCGCCGCAACACTTGCCGCCTTCATCCTCTGCCGGCTCTTGATCACGAGCCGCATCGGCTATTTCTGGCTCGCCATTCGCGAGGATGAGGAAGCCGCCTGCGCCGCCGGCATCGATACCTTCCGGTACAAGATGTACGCGGTGACGCTCTCGGCGGCGGTGACCGCGTTCGCCGGCGTATTTTACGCGTTCTTCTACAACAATCTTTTTTCCGAGCAGGTGTTCAATATTTCCCAATCGATCCAGATAATTCTTGGACCGATCATTGGCGGCGTCGGCACGCTGTTTGGACCAATCCTCGGTGCCTTCGTGCTCACCGGGCTTGCCGAATCGCTCAACACCGCGCTCATCGCGATGGGGCTCGATCTGCCCGGCGCGGAACAAGTGTTCTACGGCGTGTGCCTTCTTGTCGTGGTCGCGGCGCTGCCCGGGGGAATTTGGCCGTGGCTTGCGCAACGGCTTGGCATCAAGGAGGCCGCGTCGTGACCGCGCTGCTCTCGCTCACCGCGCTCAGCAAGCGGTTCCGCGGCTTGCTCGCCGTGGATCGTGTCAGCTTCGACGTTGTCGAGGGCGCGCTGTTCGCCGTGATCGGTCCGAACGGCGCCGGCAAGACCACGCTGTTCAACATGATCGCCGGCGCGACGACGCCGGACGATGGTGCCATCGTCTTTGCCGGCGAACCGATCGGCGGCTTGAGCGCCGATGCCGTATGCCGGCGCGGCATCGCCCGCACCTTCCAGCTGGTACGGCCGTTTCCGGCGTTGAGCGTCGAGGACAATGTCGTCGTCGGCGCGCTGTTGCACCGCCGCAGCGTCGGCGCGGCGCGAGACCACGCTCGCGGTCTGCTGCGCCGGCTCGAGTTATTCGACAAGCGGCGCCAGCGCGCCGCCACCTTGACGCTGCCGGACCGCAAGCGGCTCGAAGTCGCCCGCGCGCTGGCGACCGGGCCGCGGCTTCTGCTGCTCGACGAGGTCATGGCAGGACTGCGCCCGACCGAGACCGACCGCATGGTCGCGACCTTGCGCGAACTCAACCGCGAGACCGGCCTGACCATTCTTTTGATCGAGCACGTCATGCGCGCGGTGATGGCGCTCGCCTCGCGCGTGCTGGTGCTCGATCATGGCGTGGCAATCGCGGAAGGCGCGCCGCAAGCGGTCGTGCGCGACCCGGCGGTGGTGCAATCTTATCTCGGGGCGGAGACGGTATGATGCTCGCCGTCGAGAATCTCGACGTGTTCTACGGCGACGTCCAGGCGCTTGATGGCGTGTCGCTTGAGATCGCGGAAGGGGCGATCGTTGCCATCGTCGGCGCCAATGGCGCCGGCAAGACGACGCTCATTCGTGCGCTCGCCGGCATGCAGCGCAAGCTGCGCGGGCGAATCACCTTTCGCGGCACGGATATATCCGCCTGGTCAAGCCATCGCGTCTGCGATCTCGGCATCGGCCAGGTGGCGGAGGGGCGGCAGGTTTTTCCGACGCTGTCGGTGGAGGAGAATCTCGATGTCGGCGCCATGCTGTCGCGCGCCCGCGCCGCTCGCGCGAAGAACCGCGACCGCGTCTTCGCTCTGTTTCCGAGGCTTGCCGAGCGGGCGCGCCAGCCCGCCGGCACGCTGTCCGGCGGCGAGCAGCAAATGCTGGCGATCGGTCGATGCCTGATGGGGGCGCCGCAGCTCATCATGTTCGACGAGCCCTCCCTCGGCCTGGCGCCGGCGATCGCGCGCAACGTGCTCGACACCATCGGCGCTCTTAACCGCGAGGGTCTCACTTGCGTCGTCGTCGAGCAGAATGTGGCGCTGTCGCTGAAGCTCGCGAGCCGCGCCTATGTTTTGGAAAACGGCCGGGTCACGCTGACGGGCACCGGCGCTGAACTGCTGGCCGACGATCGCGTGCGCAGCGCTTATCTTGGATTATGAAAAGCTTAGATTGTGAGAAAGCGATCAGTGCGCCGGCCGGCGCAGTCGATCCATCAACGCCGACAAGGCGGCCACCCGCGCGCTCAGCGGCGCCATCGGAAAAGCCTGGCGCAGACGATTGTACACGTCCGCCGCGGTCGGTGCCTCGACATCGGCTAGCGCCGCCGACCATGGCGCGGGCCATGTCAGCTTCCGGCCGCCCGCTCAAGGGCGCCGGGACCAGCGCAACGTCGCCGAACGGCATGGGTGGGAGAACGCGTAAGGTGATACGGCGGGCGCCCATGACAAGCTCCAATCAGACTATGGTGGCATCCTAACGCGCCAAATTTATTCAAGTTCCAACGAATCGCGCGTTGGCGGCGTTGGCTTTATGGGCCTTGTATTGTGACGCCGCATTGACTTGGCGCATGCGGATACAAAAAGCCCGTCCAGATCGAATACGCCGGACGGGCTTGGTCGGATGATAATGAGCGTGAGCCTCGCTGCGGCTAGCTGAGCGGCTGCCCGATCGTCACGTTGAGCTTGCCGACGCCCTCGACCTCGCATTCGATCTTGTCGCCGGCGACGGTGGCGGCGACGCCGGACGGCGTACCGGTCATAATAATGTCGCCCGGCGCCAGCTCGACCATCTCGGACAATTTCGAGATGATCTCCGGCACGTTCCAGATCATCTGATTGAGATCGCCGTCCTGGCGCACTTTGCCGTTGACCTTGAGCGTGATGCGCCCTTTCGACGGATGATCGGTCTCGGCGGCCGGCTTGAGCGGTCCGCAGGGGGCCGAATGGTCGAACGCCTTGCCGACTTCCCACGGGCGGTTGATGTCGCGCGAGGCGATCTGCAGGTCGCGGCGCGTGAGATCGATGCCGACGCCGTAGCCGTAAATGCAATCGAGCGCCTTCTCCGGCTTGATGTTGCGGCCGCCGCTCTTGAGCGCGACGATTAGCTCGACTTCGTGATGCATGTCCTTGGTCAGCGACGGATAAGGCGCCGTGCCGCCGTCCGGCACGATGGCGTCGGCAGGCTTCGCAAAGAAGAACGGCGGTTCGCGCACGTCGTTGCCCATCTCCTTGATGTGCTCGACATAATTGCGCCCAACGCACCACAGCCGTCGCACCGGAAAATATTTATCGGTGCCGGCGACCGGGATCGCCGCCTGCGGCGGTTGGGGGATGACATAGTTTTTTGCGTCGGTGCTCATGATTTAAGTCTGCTTTGGAGGGAAGAACGCGCGGGCTTATCGCTTGCGCGCCATCGCGTCAATCTGACCTTCCACTCACGAAGTTTAAGCCGATGACGCGATGGCCGCGATTGGCTCGAGGGGCGGCGACGACTTCTCCCTGAGCTGCAGCCGGTAGAACGAGGCGTAGCGGCCGCCCTTGCGCAGCAATTCGTCGTGCCGGCCGGACTCCACGACCTGTCCGTTTTCGACCACGAGAATGCAGTCGGCATGCATGATCGTCGAGAGGCGGTGCGCGATCACCAGAGTGGTGCGGCCCTTGCAGAGCTCGGCGATCGCTTCCTGCACATTGCGCTCGGATTCCGAATTGAGCGACGCTGTCGCTTCGTCGAGCAGAATGATCGGGGAATCCTTGATCAGGGCGCGGGCGATGGCGATACGCTGGCGCTGGCCGCCGGACAGCTGCATGCCGTGCTCGCCGACCGGCGTATCGTAGCCCGCCGGGAAGCTCATGATAAAATCGTGGGCATGCGCGGCCTTGGCGGCGGCAACGATGGCGGCGTCGCTGGCGTCGAGCTTGCCGAGCGCGATGTTCTCGCGAACCGTGCCGCGAAACAGGTGGACGATCTGGCCGACATGGGCGATCTGCTGCCGCAGAGAGCCGCGCGACACGGCCGCGATATCCTGGCCGTCGACCAGCACCCGCCCGGAGCCGACGTCGTAGAAGCGCAGCAGGAGATTAAGCACCGTCGACTTGCCGCCGCCCGACGGGCCGACCAGCGCGGTGACCTTGCCAGGCTGGGCGACGAAACTCATGCCGCACAACACCGGGGTGTCGGCGCGGTAGGCGAAATTCACGTCGTCGAATTCGATGCGCGCCGTCGTCAACTGCAGCGGCGGCATGTTGTCGTCATTCGGCTCGCCCGGAGGGCTGTCGATGATCTCATAAAGAATGCGGACGCCGACGAGATTGTTGTTGAGGTCGATATTGAGCCGCGCCAGCCGCTTGGCCGGCTCGTAGGCGAGCAAAAACGCCGCCATGAAGGAGACGAACTCGCCCGGCGTCGCGCCGGTATCGATGACGCGATAGCCGCCATAGATGGTCGCCAGCGCCACGGTGAAGCCGCCGAGCATTTCCATCACCGGGCTGGCGCGGTTGGCGACCCGGGCCATCTTATTGGATTCGTGCTGCACCTCGGCGACGCTTTTATCCAGCCGCCGCTTCATCTCGTCTTCCAGCGCGAAGGCCTTGACCATGCGCATGCCTTGCAGCGCCTCCTGCATGGTCTCGATGATGCGGGTGCCGCCGGTGAATTGCATGCGCGCGATGCCACGCACCCGCCGGATCAACTTGCGCAGGAAAAAGAACGCCGGCGGCGCCATGATGAAGCCGCCCAGCGCCATGATCGGATCCTGGATCACCATCACGATCGTCAGGCCGATCAACGACATAAGATCGCGGCCGATCGCGGTGATGAGGAGATTGATCACCTGGCTGACGGCGGCGGCGCCGGTTGTCAGCCGCGCGATGAATTCGGACGAATGGCGGTCGGCGAAAAAACCGATATCCTCGTGCAACAGTTTGTCGAACAGGCGCCGCTGATTATTGGCGATGATGCTGTTGCCGATCGACGACAGCAGCACCGCGGAACCGTAGGTGGCAAACCCCTTGGCCGCGAAGATCACCATGGCGATCAGGCCGATGACGACGATGCCATGAAAATTATGACTGACGTAAGCCTCGTTGGTCATCGTGCCGAGCAAATAGGCGGTGAGCGCCGTGGCAGCGGCAGCAATGCCCATCAGCACAAAGGCAATGACGTATTGCGGCCAGTGCTCAAGCGCTTCGTCGACCAAGAGACGGCGCACCAGCGTGACGGTCTTGTAATCGTCCGAGGAATTGGCCGTGAGGGCTTTCATGCTGCCTCGTTCTGCCCGCTTAGACCACTTTAGGCAATGCCCCCGACGGCGGTACCTGCGCCTTGTTATGGAAGTTGGAGCGGCGCAGAACAGTGGGGACCGTTTGGGTCGGAACCATTGCGCTCTTCATTCCGCCGTTCCATTGTCGGTGGAACCCTTGGAGATCGAATGTCCATTGCCCCGGGTTATTTCGATGCCAGTTTTCCCGGCGCTACTCAAGTCATCCGTGTCAGCAATTTGCACGAGGCCAAGGTGTTTACGCGCCGGTGGGTGATCAGGGACAAAGATCCCGCTCTGAAGACGCTGCTTCGGCTCATCGAAAGGGTTAACAGCGCCGCGACCGCGGACAGCGCTGTCGGGCAGTTGAAGCAGGCGCTGGCCTGCCGGGGAATGTTGGTTACGGCAGCCGCGTTGGCTGATCGCCCGCGGCGCGATGAATTAAAAAACCACCCCCGAGGGGGCGGTTTCCGATCGCTCGCTTTGTCGGCCAGCAATCAATTCAGACGTTAGGCCGCCTGGATGTTGCCGACCGCGATCTTGCCGGTGCGGCGGTCTTCTTGGGTATCGAAGGCGACCTTCTGGCCTTCGACCAGTCCCCGCATGCCGGCGCGCTCGAGCGCAGTGGCGTGGACGAAAACGTCCTTGCCGCCGTCATCCGGCTGAATGAAGCCGAAGCCTTTTTGATCGTTGTAGAACTTCACGGTGCCCGTATTCATCAAGATATCCTTTCGCTGAGTTAGGCGCACTTGAGCGACAGACGCGCGACTGCGCGTACTGAAACTCGAACCGTCGATGTTTGGAGGGTCTGAACGTGCGCCCGCCAGTGAGCGAAGGCGAAACGGCCCGATTGTCCGGCCAAATGTCGATCCGAGTTACTTAGTAGATAAGCAGGGCTTTTACAAGTCGGAATCAGGCGGCAATGGGCGCGTGTGTGCCAAGCCGACTGCGCAGTTCGCGGAAGGTGATGAGCCGGCGCGCGGTTTCATCCCATAGCACGAGGCGCACGCATGCCAGACTCTGCCCCAGCGTGAGCCGGCCGACATTTGCCAGATAGGGGTGCTGACGCAGCGCCAGCGGCAGCCGGTAGAATGGAATTCTGCTGCACAAATGATGGATATGATGCACGCCGATATTGGCCGTGAACCAGCGCAGCACGCCTGGCAGATCGTAATGCGAGCTGCCGTGAAGCGCCGCGATCGGCAAGCTCCAATTCCGGTCATCCGACCAGACGGTGTGCTCGAATTGATGCTGCACGTAAAACAGCCAGACGCCGATTGCTCCGGCGATCAGCGCGATAGGCAGATGTAACAGTAGGAACGGCCACACGCCGATCCACCACATCATGCCGCCAACGATAAGCGCGATCGCGCCGTTGGTCGCCATGGTGCTGACCCACGGCGCCCAACCTTCCCGCATCAGGCCCAAGGGCAGCCGGTGGCGCAGGATGAACAGATAGATCGGACCGACGCCGAACATGACGATCGGATTGCGGTAGAGCCGATAGGCGAGCCGGCGCCAGCGCGGCAACGCCAGATATTCGCGCACGGTGAGCGTGTCGACATCGCCGATGCCGCGGCGGTCGAGATTGCCGGACGTGGCATGGTGGATGCCGTGAGTGTGTCGCCAGAAATCATAGGGCGTCAGCGTCAGTACGCCGATCACGCGCCCGACCCAATCGTTCGCCGATCGATGACGAAAAAACGAACCGTGCCCGCAATCGTGCTGGATCATGAACAGGCGGACGAGAAAGCCCGCGGTGGGAATTGCCAGCAGCAAATAAAGCCCGTAGCCGAGATGATACGCCAACCACATTGACAGCCACAGCAGAACGAACGGCACGATCGTGATCAGGATCTCGACGATGCTGCGCGCATTGTTCGGCTCGCGAAAGCGCGCCAGACTGCGGCTTAAGGCGCGAAGGTCGGTCGCCGCAGCGCTAGCATCAGGTTTAGGTTGGTTCTTCAAAAAACTCTCTCCGTGCTGAAAGCCGGCCGGTGCCAGAGATCACAGGCGGTTTGCCGGGGATTTTCCACAGGAAGGCGTCTTTTTTGTGCCGGACGCCAAACGGAGCAAATCGGCGGAGCCACATTCGCCCGCAACACTGTGCAGTTATTTATAGCACGGAATCCCCCCTGCTGTCGTCCGATTTCGGCAGTGCCGGGGAGCGGGCTGGTAATACGGCACTTTGTGCTTATATCTTTTGCAGTGTTTCGCATGAGTTTTATTCCATTCACGAGGGGCCGCCTCATGGCCGAATTTGATTACGGTGCAACGGCCGAGTTGTTTTCGACGCGCAAGCGGATGGCGAGGCGGCAAGCCTTCGGCTACAAGCGATTTTCGCAGGCCTCGGACGCGATCCGTTTCGCCATGGAGGACTTGCCGGCGGAATCTCTGCTCGGCGCGTTCCTCGAAGTCGACGAGCAAAGATATGGCGTCGACGATATCCGCCGTTTGTATGAAAGCGCCGAATTTCCTTTGGCGCGCGGCGCGCGATCGTGACCGACAAGACGATCGATCTCGACCACCATCGCGGGATGGCCGCACAGAAGGCCACCGAGCTTCGCCGGCTTTTGGCGGACGTGGAGGCGAACGAAAGCACGTTGCGCCTGCGGCAGGACGAATTGGAAGCCCATTTGCTGGCGGCGCCGGCGGCGAACTGGTACGAAGCCGCCGAGAAGGCGCGTTATCTTCTCAAGCTGTTCGCGGCTACATTGGCGGCGCAGGATCCGCGGCGGCAGACGCTGATTGCGGCGGTCCTTGATGATTTTAAGCGTCTCGCAAACGAAGACTAGGGGTTTGCCTCAGCCGGCGTTGCGATCCAGCATTTTCGCAAGCCTTCGGCATCCCGAGCCCACCAATAATTTGCTTCCGCATTGTGACCGGAGACGTGGAAGCGTTTGAGATACTTCTTAACCGCCGCCAAGGCTTCTTCGTGCGTGGTGTAGCCGTGACCGACTTCGGTCGCTGCCGCGGAGACCGTGCTTTTTAGTTCGAGAACCTTGAACATTGTCGGCTTCCTCGATGCAGCCGTTGCCAATCGCGATTGAATTTCAGTTTTTCGAGAGCATCAAATCATTTTCCGAAACCACGCGCTCGTGTGCTTCGCTCTTGCTTTTGATCCGGTACCGCATGGTGCCATCCTCCGCCGCTCGCAGGCTTACGATTTCATAGGATCCGTTGGCCGCGGAGCGAAAAGATGAAGGAACCAGATCGACCGTTTGTCCGACCCTGAACTTATGGCTGTCGTCCGTCATCGCAAATTCTCCCGGGACGCCGCGCGCGTACGCTGGTCCATTACACGGGGGAAACGCGCGTACGGTCGGAGCCATCGCCGAGCTACCGGCCACCCATTGGCAACCGGGCGGCGCGCCGTACCGGCGCATAGGTGGCCGATGGTTCGGCCGTGGCAGGCTCCATCCACAAGTTGTGCGCGCATTGGCGCGCAAGGGCAATGCCAATTACGCGCGGCGGTCGGCGACCCGCGCCGTTTCCGGCGCGCCGCCATATTCGCTCGCCAATTGCAGCTGGCTGATCGAGCGGCGCGTTATGAGCTCGCGCTCCCAGTCGAGGGCATGCGCGACGATGGTGGCGAGATCATCGAAGTGCGGCTGCCAATGCAGTGCGCTCCGGATGCGCTCGCTGCCGGCGACGATCCGCGCCGGGTCGCCGTCGCGTCGCCGCGCATAGTCAACCTTGAAGTCGGCACTGGAGACGCGTTTTACCATGTCGATCACTTCAAGAACCGAGAAGCCGTGGCCGTAGCCGCAATTGAGCGTCAGCGAGGCGCCGCCGGAACGCAGGTGGCGCAGCGCGTCCGAATGCGCCCGCGTCAAGTCGCTGACATGGATGTAGTCGCGGATGCAGGTGCCGTCCGGGGTCGGATAATCGGTGCCGAACACGTCGATCTTTCCGCGCAGTCCCAGCGCCGCTTCGGCCGCGACCTTGATCAGGTGCGTGGCCTTCGGGCTCGATTGGCCGGTACGTCCGCGCGGATCGGCGCCGGCGACATTGAAATAGCGCAAGATCACATGTGCGAGATCATGCGCGCGGCTTGTGTCGCGCAGCATGATTTCGGTCATTAGCTTCGAGGAGCCATAGGGCGAGATCGGCTGCGTCGGCGCATCCTCCGGCACCGGAATGGCGGCAGGATTGCCGTACACCGCCGCGGTCGAGGAAAAGATGAAATGGCGCACGCCGCCCGCGACCGCGCATTCGATCAGCGCGCGGGAATTGGCGGTGTTGTTGCGGTAATAGCCGAGCGGGTCGCGCACCGAATCCGGCACCACTATCGAAGCGGCAAAATGGATGATGGCCTCGACGCCATGCTCGCGGATGAGCCGCGTCACCAGCGCCTGATCGCCGGTCTCGCCGACGATAAGCGGCACTCCGTCCGGGACAGCCCAGCGATGCCCAGTCGAAAGATTGTCGAGGATGACGACGCGATCGCCGGCGTCGACCAGATCATGGGCCATCTGGCTGCCGATATAGCCCGCGCCACCAGTGACCAAGACCGCCATTGTCCGCGACTCATTTCGCTCGGTTTCCTCTGTTGGGCCTACGCCGATTTCACGAATGTTCTGTTAAGCGGCCGGATTGGGCGGCGCTACGGCGTCGAGCGCGCGGCGGGTCGCGGCCATCACCTGGTCCGGCACGATGTCGCGCATGCAGCGGTGATGGACGAGGCGGCAAACCGGCCTGTGGCAGGGCCGGCAGGAGAGTGCGGTCGCTGTTTCCACGATTTCGGCCAGTGGGTTGAGTGGCGCCCAGTGCCATGGGCTGGTCGGACCGAATATACCGATCGAGGGTCTGCCGAGCGCAGCGGCGACGTGAAGGAGGCCCGAATCGTTCGATACCGCGGCGCTGGCGGCGGCAAGCGCCAGGATGGCATCGCGCAAATCGTGGCCGGTCAGATCGCGCGCCGCGGTATCACCGACGATCTCGGCGGCCAGCGGTTTTTCGGCGGGACCGCCCAAAACCCAAACCGCGAGGCCTTCGGCCAAGAGGCGACGGGACAGCTCCGCATAAGCCGCGCTCGGCCAGCGTTTCGAGGGTCCGACCGCGCCGGGAGCGAGCGCTACGATCGGGCGATGATCGTTATTCAGGCCGCGTTTTTGGCGCCAAGTCTCGACGTCTCGGCGGGGAACTTCAAGCTCCGGTAAAGGCCAACCCGCCGGCAATTCTGCGCCGGCCGGCAGCGCGAGCGCCGCGCAGCGATCGACCATGCGCGGCAAAGCGCGCTCGCCGAAGCGAACGTCATTGAGCAGGATGAAGCGCGCCTCGCCGGCGAAACCGGTCCGTTCGGGAATGCCGGCAAAAAACGGCGCCAGCGTCGATTTCCAGGTGCGCGGCATGACCAGCGCCGTGCCGTAACCTTCGTGTTTGAGGCGCTTGGCCAGCGCAAGCTGTTTCGCCAGCGCCACACGGCTGCGCGGCAGGTCGACGACGATGGCTTGCCGTAGGCCCGGCATGTAATCGGCGAGTGGTGCGCACAGCGTCGTCGCCAGCATGTCGACCGGACGCTCCGGATAGCGAGCGTTCAGCAGCTTCACCACCGAATGGCAGCGCACGAAATCACCGATCCACATATAGGGGACGATGAGGATCGGAGTGCGGTCCCCATCATTGTATGAATTATGATTCATTATTATGTGGCACGCGCTCAGGATTTCACTTCGCGCCGCAGCGGCTCGCTTGGCGGTGGCGACCAATTCTGCACGTATTCGTAGCGCTTGGCGTAGCGATAAAACGTCCCCTCGAAATTGCCAAAGGCAATGACGAAACCGGCCCAGCCGTCGATAAATCCAAGCTTCAAGATGTAGTGCTTGACGAACGCCCAGCAGCCGTGACCGAGCGCGCCCGCCATCGAGACGCGCTTGCCGGCGAGCTTGGCCGCTCCCAACGACGAATAACGGTTGGCTTTGCGCAAAACCTCGTCGAGATCGCGAAAGGGGAACTGCCAGATCGCATTACGCAGCGTGCCGAGCGGCTTGTCGGTGAGGAGCTCATAGCCTTCGTGCACCGGTTCGTACGTGTAGCACATGCTGCCTTTGCGGAAGAGCTGCGGCTGGCGGAAGTTCGGATACCAGCCCGAGCCGCGGATCCAACGGCCCATCAGGAAACTCTTCCGCGGCACCCGATAGACGTCGGAAGTCGGCTTGTCGGCGAGCAGCCTCAAAATCTCGTCACGCACGGCCGCCGTGCAGCGCTCGTCGGCATCGAGGCTGAAAATCCAATCGGAGCGGCAAGCGTCGATGGCGCGATTGCGCAATTCGCCGAAGCCTTGAAATGGCACCTGCACGACGCGCGCGCCGAGCGCCGCGGCAATCTCGGCCGTGCCGTCGGTGCTGTGGGAATCGACAACGACGATCTCGTCTGCCCAGAGCACGCTTTCAGCAGCGGCCTTGACCTTTTCGGCCTCATTGAAGGCTAGGATATAGGCGGAGATCGTCTGCATGATCGGGCCCAGTATAACCAGCGCCGATATCGCTTTGCGAATTATCGGGATCGAGCATTCTCATAAGAATGAAATATAATTCATTTGTTAATTCCATCCCACTTCAAGTGTTGCCCAGCGGGCGATAGTGGGGCAAAGGAGCCAAAGGGGCCGGCACGGGCCGATCCTTTCCTCAAACCGGTCTTTACGGTCGATGCTATTGGTCACCGGCGGGGCCGGCTTTATCGGATCGAACGTGGTCGCGAGCCTCAATGAGGCCGGCCGCGCCGATATTGCCGTCAACGATATGCTCGGCAGCGACGGCAAATGGCGCAATCTTGCCGGCCGGCAAATCGCCGATTTTATCCCACCCACCGCGCTTGAACGCTGGCTCGAGGGCCGCAAGCTCGACGCCGTCATCCACCTCGGCGCTATCTCCTCCACCACCGCGACCGACGGCGACGCCATCATGGAGAACAATTTCCGACTGTCGCTCCGCCTCCTCGATTGGTGCACGGCGGCGCGCACGCCGTTCATCTACGCCTCGTCGGCCGCGACCTATGGCGGCGGCGAGCAGGGCTATGCCGATGATTGGTCGGACGGTGCGCTCCAACGGCTCAAGCCGATGAATCTCTACGGTTGGAGCAAGCACATGTTCGACCTCGCAGTGGCCGAGCGCGTCCGCCACAAGGACCGCATGCCGCCGCAATGGGTTGGATTGAAATTCTTCAATGTGTTCGGTCCCAACGAGTATCACAAAGGCGAGATGATGAGCCTCGTCGCCAAGCGCTTCGACGAGGCCAAGGCCGGCAAGCCGATCCGCTTGTTCAAGTCGCATCGGCCCGGCGTGGCCGACGGCGAGCAAAAGCGCGACTTTATCTGTGTCGACGACGCCATCGCGGTGGTGCGCTGGCTTTTGGAGTCGCCATCGGTATCCGGCATTTTCAACGTCGGTACGGGCCAAGCGCGCAGCTTTCGCGATCTGATGACGGCGATGTTTACGGCGCTCGGCCGCGAGCCGGCGATCGAATATATCGATATGCCGGTCGCGCTCCGCGACAGCTATCAATATTTCACCCAAGCCGAGACCGCCAATTTGCGGCGCGCCGGCTATAATGCCGACTTCACGCCGCTCGAGGCGGCGGTGCAGCGGTACGTCAATTGCTATCTCGATCGTACCGACCGCTATCGTTGAGCACGGTCACGGGAGTAAGCGCGCAACAGCCATGTTCGATTTCGAAGAAGCCCTCAAGCTCGTCGCCAGGCAGACCGTGCTCTGCGTCGGTGATCTGATGCTCGACGATTTCGTCTATGGCGAGGTCACGCGCATCTCCCCGGAAGCGCCAACGCCGGTGCTCGCGGTGGCGCGCAGCGAAGTCGAGATCGGCGGCGCCGGCAACGTCGCGCGCAATATCGCGGCGCTCGGCGCGCGCTGCATCTTCGTCGGTTTGACCGGCAAGGACGAAGCGTCGCGGACCTTGGCCGATGCCTTCGCCAAGCTCAACGGCGCTGTCGTTCCGCATCTCGTGGTCGAGCCGGGGCGGCACACCACGCGCAAGGTGCGCTTCGTGTCCGAACACCATTCCGCGCATCTGATGCGGGCGGACT
Source organism: uncultured Alphaproteobacteria bacterium (assembly GCA_963731805.1). Lineage (GTDB taxonomy): Bacteria > Pseudomonadota > Alphaproteobacteria > Rhizobiales > Xanthobacteraceae > BOG-931. The sequence continues at coordinate 61,392 of CAVSWY010000003.1, read as the reverse complement.
GGGAGACGGCGCAACCGGCGGGCCCCGCAAGCGAGACTGCGGTCATTGCGCACGCCGAAGCGGCGCTGCCGCACTGCGGCGCTGTGGTGCTGTCGGATTATGCCAAGGGCGTGCTTACGCCGCGCGTGATCCGCGCCATCATCGACCGGGCGCGCCAGCTCGGCAAACCGGTCGTGGTCGATCCCAAGGGGCACGATTACAGCATCTATCGCGGTGCGACGCTGATCACGCCGAACCGCGCGGAGCTCGGCGCCGCTGTGCACCGTCCGGTGACCAGCGAAGCCGAGATCGGCAAGGCCGCGGCCGAGCTGGCGCGCATCGTCGACAGCGAAGCCGTGCTCGTCACCCGCAGCGAGGAGGGCATGACGCTGCACGTCGACGGTCATGCGCCGCTGCACATTCCCGCTTATCCGGTGAAGGTGCGCGACGTATCCGGCGCCGGCGATACCGTTGCCGCCGTCATGGCGGTGCTCCTGGCCATGAAGGCGCCGTTCGATTCCGCTATGCGCGCCGCCAATGCCGCGGCCGCCGTCGTCGTTGGCAAGCGCGGCACCTCGACCGTCTCGCTGACCGAATTGCGCCATCGTATTTTGCCCGCCGCCTCGCTCGCTTCGGGCGACAAGATCGTGTTCGACTGGTCGATGCTCGACGAGCGGCTGTCCGATTGGCGCCGCCATGGTTTGCGCGTCGGCTTCACCAATGGCTGCTTCGATCTTCTCCACAGCGGCCACGTCAAATTGCTGGCCGAGGCCCGTGCCACCTGCGACCGGCTGGTGGTCGGTCTCAACAGCGACGCCTCCACGACGCGGCTCAAGGGCAAGGGCCGGCCGATCAATCCGGCCGAGGGCCGCGCCGAAGTGCTCGCCGCGCTTGAAGCCGTCGATCTCGTCGTGGTGTTCGAAGACGACACCCCCATCGAGCTGATCAAGCGGGTGCGCCCGGCCGTGCTGGTCAAAGGCGCCGACTACCGCCGCGAGGACGTCGTCGGTCACGATGTGGTGGAGAAAGCGGGCGGCACCGTGATGCTGGTCGATCTCGTGCCCGGCCACTCGACCACGGCCATGGTCAAACGGGCACAGCCGACGAAACAAACCGCGGAGGATTGACCGATGCGGACGGTTTTTCCCTGGCAGATCGAAAACGAGCTCAAGGCTGAGTTCTTTGGCCCGTTGCAGACTGGCTTTTTCGTCGAAGTCGGCGCCAATCAGCCGCAACAAGGCTCGCAAAGCTGGCAGTTCGAACGAGCCGGATGGCGCGGCGTGCTGGTGGAGCCGCAGCCGGATCTCGCGGCACGCTTGCGCCAGTCCCGGCGCGCTCACGTCGTCGCCGCGGCTTGCTCGTCGCCAGTCAATGCCGGCACGACCATGGCGTTGCACGTTCTCGGACCGCACTCTTCGCTCAATCGTGAGCTTGCCGTCACCGGCGTGGTGGCGCAGTCGATCATCGAGGTTCCAGTGCGGACACTGGACGAGATTCTCGAACAGGCAGACGCGCCGGTGCCGATCGATTTTGTATTGATCGATGTCGAAGGTCATGAGGTTGCAGTCCTGTGCGGTTTCGATTTGGCGCGCTGGCGCCCGCGGCTCCTTTTGGTAGAGGATCATGTAACCAGTCTCGCCACGCACCGATTCCTGACTCGCGCCGGTTATCGGCTGATCCGGCGGACCGGTCCCAATGGCTGGTACGTGCCACGAGCAGAAGCGCCTTCGGTTGGCCTCGGCTGGTGGCAGATTGCGCGCAAATATTATTTGGCGCTGCCGATCCGCATGCTGAGGGACCGCAAGCGCCGACTGCGCGATCGGTTGCGGCAACGGCAGGCACCCCTCGCAGCGCTTCGGGCGAGCGACAAACCGTGAGCGGCGCGGGGCTGATTTCTGTCATTGTCACGACCTATAACCGCGAAGATGCGCTCGATGCGGCGTTGCGCGCGCTCGCTCAGCAGTCGGATCGCAATTTCGAAGTCATCATCGCCGACGACGGTTCGCGGCCGGACACCACGCGCGTCGTCGAAAGCTGGCGAGCGCGGCTGATGCTGCCGCTCAAGCACGTCCGTCATGAGCATAGTGGCTTCCGTGGCGGCGAAATCCGCAATCGCGGCATTGCCGCCAGCGCCGGCGAGATCTGCATCTTCCTCGATGGCGATTGTCTGGCGCCGGCCGATTTCATCGCCGCGCATCGCCGGCTCTATGAGCCGGGCTGGTTCGTCGCCGGCAACCGCATTTTGCTGTCGACCGAACTGACCTCAACTGTGCTCGCTCGCGGTCTCGAGGCCGAGAAGTGGAATTTCGCCGCTCTGCTGCAACAACGGCTTTCCGGCGGCATTAATCGGCTGTTGCCGACGCTGCGCCTGCCGCTTGGCCCGCTGCGCAAGCGCAACGGCAGAGTTTGGCAGGGCGCGCAAACCTGCAATCTCGCGGTGGCGCGAGCCGATCTCGATCGCATCGACGGTTTTGATTGTGATTACACCGGCTGGGGACTTGAGGACTCCGACCTCGTCGTGCGCCTCCTTCGCGCCGGCGTGCGGCGCAAGGACGGCCGGTTCGCCACCGGCGTCTTGCATTTATGGCATCCGCCGAACGACCGCTCGCAATTGTCGGTGAACCAGGCCAAGCTCGACGAGGTCATCGGCGGCAGCCACGTACGCGCCTTGCGTGGCCTCTCCGCGCTGAACGACGCAACGGCATGCACGCGCGGCGATGCGTCGATGGTTCAAAAATGACGCCGCTGCAATTACCTGAAAATCCGCGCGTCCTCGTCGTCGCGCTGCGGCGGCTCGGCGACGTGCTGCTGACCACGCCGCTTATCCGCAGCGTCAAGCGAGCGTTTCCGCAAGCCTCGATCGATGCGCTGGTCTTCGCCGGAACCGAAGGCATTCTGACCGGCAATCCCGATCTTGCGACAGTCCTCACGCTGCCGCAGCGTCCGCGCGCCGGCGACACGCTCGCCCTGATGGCGCGGCTTCGCAAACGTTACGACCTTGCGCTGTCGACCCAGACCGGAGACCGGCCGACGTTCCTTGCCGTCATCGCCGGACGGCGCAGCGCCGGCTTGGTCGAGGCCAGCGGCGTCGCTGCCGCCATCAAGCGCATCGCGCTGGCCCGTTCCGCGGTGAGCGATCGCGGTCAGCATCGCGTCCTCGACATCCTGCGTCTTGCCGGGCTCATCGGCATTCCGACCCAGGCCGAGATCGTTTGCCCGGGCGGCGGCGCGCGTCCGTCGCTTGCGCCGGCGCAGCCCTATGCGGTGATCCACGCGGCGCCGATGTTTACCTATAAGCGCTGGACCGGCGGCGGCTGGCGCGCGCTGGCCACGGAGCTCCACGAGCGCGGCCTCGCCACGGCCGTCACCGGCGCCGCGAGCGATCGCGACTATCTTGATGGGGTTTGGCGCGACGCCAAGGTCGTGCGTCTGGACGGCAAACTCGACTGGCCAGGACTGACAACTTTGATCGCCGACGCGCGCCTCTATGTCGGACCCGACACCGCGATCACGCACCTCGCCGCCGCCACGGGCACGCCGACGGTCGCGCTCTACGGTCCGACCGATCCGCGGCTGTGGGGACCGTGGCCGCGCGGCGGTCTCGACAGCCCCTGGGCCGCCGCCGGCACCATCCAGCAGCGCGGCAATGTCTGGCTGGTGCAAAATCCGCTGCCATGCCTGCCGTGCCAGTTGGAAGGGTGTGACAGAAGGCTCGACAGCCACAGCCAATGTCTCGACGAGCTCTCGGCCGCTCAAGTCGTGTCCGCGGTCGATCAAGCACTGGCGGTGCGGCAGGCGGCCTAAAGCACGACCAATCGACTTCGTTTGAAGCCATTGTGCTCTAACAAGGCGGGCGTCACTCCAGGATCTTGGCCGGCAGTGACCTTTCGTGTAGCCCGCATTCCTTCTTTTCGTCGGTCTCCCACCACCAGCGGCCGGCCCGCTCCGGTTCGCCTGCGGTGATGGCGCGCGTGCACGGCGCGCATCCGATCGATACGAACCCCTGTTTGTGCAGCGGATTGGTGGGGATGCGATTTGCCGCGGTGAAGTCTTGAACGGCTTCCCGTGTCCAGTCCAACAGCGGACTGAGCTTGAACAGATTTCGCTCGTCAAACGGCCAGCAAACTAGCCCCTCGCCGATGCTCGGACTGGTCCGCCCGTAACCCCACGATCCAGCCCGTCGCGCCAGCGAGCGCGCGATTGAGCGGCCACACCTTGCGATATCCACAACAGGACAGTCGGGCTTCCCGAGAGGCGTAGAAGCCGTCTATGCCGTGCCTTTCAACCAATGCTAGCTCGTCATGCTGCGGATAGAATGCGCGAATGCGCCGGCCAGCCGATTTCGGCGGCCAGCTAACTTGCGCTTCGCTTTGAACCCGGACTTCGACCTGGCTGGACGTGCCTCGCGATGACGGACCAGCGCCTAATATAGCGGCGACTGCACCGGCGCTGTCGGCACGCCGAGCTGGCCCGTCACCAGATCGAACGGCGTATAGGTCTGCGTTTCGCAGCGATCGGTCTCGACGGCGAAGCGCGCGTCGACGACGGCATTGTCCTGGATGAAAAGCGCATAGCTGCGCAGATGCCCGCGATCCTGAAAATGCACACAGGCAAGCCAGGCCCACCCCTTGATGGAATCGACCCAGCGTAGCGCCGATATCTCGAAGTCGGCGTAGGGCGTGCGGTCCTTCAATGCCGACAGCAGATATTTAGCGGCCAGCGAGACATACGGCGGCGGCACAGGCGGCGCCGCGGCTTCACTCGGCTGCGCCAGCTCGCTGCATGCCGGGAGCATGGCCAGCGACGCGACGAGCGCGATGCGCCGGGTCGCCCGCGCCAAGGCGGTACTCGCTCCACGCTTACACCACAGTCCCGCCATGAAACCCGTCCACTTGTCCGCCCACCTGGAGATGCGCGCGGGGGGCAGAAAATATAAACTTTCGTGTTCTAAATGCGCCCGCGCCGCATCGGCTCCCGCACGGCGAAGCTTGGCATGACGGCACGCTAATGACCCGCTCTGCGATCGATCGGATTAACGAAAGGCCGGCGCCGCGAAACGTCAGGCGGGCGGCCGCGCGCATGGTCGTCAAGCGATCTATCGCGGCCGCGGTTATGCTCGGTGTCGGCGCGATGCTCGGTTCGTGCGCCGGCGCCACCTCGGAGGACGGCTTTTCCGCCTATGTCGCCGATCATTGGCCGCACTGGGCCGGCGGCATGCCGAGCGACGTGCCGCCGCGTCCCGGCGCTCCGGGCTACAACCAATTCATCGCGCACGGACAGGCCGATCAGGATGTGCTGCCCCCGGCGAACGGCGCCAATGCGCCCGCTGGTGCCGTGACGCCGGTATTTCAGACCGCCACGCCGACAGCATCCGCCGCACAGGTCAAGCCGGCGTCCGCGGCGCCCAGCATGCCGCCGGCGCCCGGCGCACAGGCTCCGCCGCCATCGGCCGCCGGGGATTCGGGCGTGGTGAGGGGCGGGCTGTATTAGACGATCCCGAAAAAGCCTGTCCCGGACTTGATCCTGGGCGGCCGCCGGCTTGCGGAAAAGATCGCGCTCAAACAAAGCAGGCATCACGCCACGCCGGCGCGCAACAGGTCGTGGAAATGCACGATGCCGACCGGGCGATCCGCTTCCACGACGATGAGCGCCGTAATTTTCGACGAATTGAGAATCTGCAATGCCTCGCTCGCCAATTGGTCGGGCCGCACCGTCTTCGGCGCCGCCGTCATGACGGCGTCGACCGATGCCTGCAGCAAATCCGGGCGCATGTGGCGGCGCAAATCGCCGTCGGTGATGACGCCGGCAAGCTTTCCGCTCTGCTCGACCACGGCGACGCAGCCGAAACCCTTGGCCGACATTTCGACGATCGCCTCCGACATCGGCGCGCCGCGCTTGATCAGCGGCACTGCGGCGCCGGGATGCATCACCTCGCCGACGAATTTCAAAGCCGCGCCGAGCTTGCCGCGCGGGTGAAACACGCCGAAGTCGATCGCGGTGAAGCCGCGGCTTTCCAGGAGCGCGATCGCCAACGCGTCGCCGAGCGCAAGCTGCATCAGCGCCGAGGTGGTGGGCGCCAGATTGTGCGGGCAGGCTTCGCGCGTCGCCGGCAGCGCCAGCACGATATCGGCGGCTTTGCCCAGCGTGCTGTCGACGTTCACCGTGATCGCGATCAAGACGATGCGGAAGCGGCGCGAGTAATTGATCAGGTCTTTGAGCTCTTCGGTCTCGCCCGACCAGGACAAGGCCAGCATCACGTCGTCCGAGGTGATCATGCCGAGATCGCCGTGGCTGGCGTCGGCGGCGTGCACGAAGAAGGCTGGCGTGCCGGTCGAGGCGAGGGTGGCGGCGATTTTGCGCGCCACGTGACCGGACTTACCCATGCCGGTGACGATGACCCGGCCGCGTGCCGCGCGGATCGTTTCGATGGCGGCGACGAACGGCGCGCCCAATCCGTCGGACATGGCCGCGGTCAGCGCCGCGACGCCCTCGGCCTCGGTATCGAGCGTGCGCAGCGCGGAGGCGATGTGCGCGTTGGCCTCGGGCTTCGGCTTTTTCGCGTCGGACGAACTCATTTTTGCCCGTGTCCTCACTCCGCACTCCAACTTGCCGGGTAATGCCGCCGATCCGACCGGCGCAAACGATCGCGAAAGTCTATTTCGCCCAGGCCGCGAATGCATCCGCAAAGGCGCGATCGCCGGGCGGCCCCTTTTCCATGGCCAGGATGGCGCGGCCGCCATTGTTATAGACGATCGGAATATCGAACCACGGCCGGTCTTTCAAAAGCTGGATATTGCGCTGCACGTCGGCGTCGACGGCCGACAGGCCGATCAGGAAGAAGCCGTTGGTGACCTTGACCGCGAGGCCGGCGAGCGGCACGCCGCGCGCCTGCTCGGAATCCTTCATCAACACGCCGGGCACATTGGCAATGCCGCCGCCGGGAAAATCCGGCGGCAGGTTGAACATGATCTCGATGGTATGGCTTGCCGGGAGTGCCTGATCAGTATTGCGGCGGAGCGTCCAGGTTACGGTCATGTTGCGCTCGGGAATCGTGATGTCGGCGCGGACTTCAAGCTCGGGCGCAAGCCCGCTGCCCGGCGAGACGGTTTCCGTGCGCCACACCGCGGAGCCGACGAATTGCCGGCCGGCCGGGTTGTTCGGATCTTCTTCGTAGAGCACGACGCGCTGGGCGACCTGCGGCGCCGCCTGCTCGCCGGACGCGCCCGGCGCCGGCGCCGGTGTTTGCACCTGCTGTTGTCCGGGCAATTGCTCCTGCGGCACGCGGCCTGAGAATTTTGGCTGTGCGGCCGGCGTCTGCGCCGTCTGGGTCGGCTTCGAGCGCATATGCGAGACGAAGTTGTAAAGGCCCGTGATGTTGGACCACTGCCACGAAATCGTCGCCGCAACACCGAGCAGCACGATCACGACCACCGCAAGCTTCGCCAGGCCGCGATAGGACCGCGGTGGACGCGGCTCGGTGTAATGGTCTTCCGGCTCCCGCATGCGCGGCGGCTGCGGCCGGGTGAAATGCGGCGGCGGCGCCTCGTCTTCGGCCAGATCGTCGGCCCGCTCGAGCGAATGCGGGTGCAGCGCCTCATCGTCGAGCACTTCGGCGTCGCTCTGATCGAAGCGCGGGTCCAACCGGTCACGCAGCGGCGCGAATTCGTCCTCGTCGTCGGCGAATTGTCGCGCCGGAGCGGCGCCATAGGAGTCGCGCGTGTCGCGCGCCGATTGCGCCGATCTGGCCGACGCGGCGCCAAGGTCATCGACCTCATTGACGACGTCGCGGAAGCCCCTGAACCCCTCACGCGAGACGGGCGAAGTGCGGGCGTTCAACAGCCGGGCGCGGGCGCTGCCAGGACTTGCCGGCGCCGGCGCCTCGTCGGCCACGGCATCGCTTTCCATCCGCAACGGCGGTGGATCCGGCTGCGGCGGCGCGGCGCGCGTGAGTTCTGGACGCGGCGCAGAGACATTGCCCGAGGCCAGGCCCGGCCGCTCGCGTCGGGGCGCAAGTGGCGCAGTCGAGGGAACCGGCGGCTTGGGCGGCGCCGGCCGCGGCGGCGGCGCCGCGCGTTCCGCGCGCGCCTTGCGTACGCTTTCGGCCTCGACCTTGCGGATGGCGTCTTCAAGGGCCAGCCGTTCGCGCGTGATATCGGCCTCGGACAGCGGCGGGTCGATCGAGCGTAACTGCGAAACCAAGGCCGCGCGCGCCCGCTCGTACAGTCCCCGGCGGGCTTCGCCGGTGCTGTTTTCGAGGCCCTCTACGGCGCGGGCGATGAGCGGATGATAGTCTGCCATTTCTTCAGTTTACGCTTCGCGAGCGAAAATTTCACCTTAAGCTTCAAAGGGATTTTGCATGAGGATGGTGTCCTCCCGTTCCGGGCTGGTGGACAGGATGGCGGCGGAGCAGCCGATCAGCTCTTCCAGCCGGCGAACATATTTGATCGCCTGCGCCGGGAGGTCGGCCCAGGATCGGGCATGCGCTGTCTTTTCCCGCCAGCCGTCGATGGTTTCATAGATCGGCTCGAACTCGGGCCTGGGCATGCTCGCTGGCGGGCAGATAGTCGATTTCGCGCCCGTCCAGCCGGTAGCGGACGCAGACTTTGATCTCGTCGAACCCGTCGAGGATGTCGAGCTTGGTCAGTGCCAGGCCGTGGATGCCGCTGGTTCGGACGGTTTGTCGCACCAGCACGGCGTCGAACCAGCCGCAGCGCCGCGGCCGGCCGGTGACCACGCCGAATTCCTTGCCGCGCTCGCCGAGTGTTTTGCCGATCTCGTTGAGCTGCTCGGTGGGAAACGGCCCGGCGCCGACGCGCGTCGTATAGGCCTTGCAGATGCCGAGCACGTAGCCGATGGCGCCCGGGCCCAGTCCCGATCCGGTCGCGGCTTGCGCCGATACCGTGTTCGACGAGGTGACGAACGGATAAGTGCCGTGGTCGATGTCGAGCAGCGCGCCTTGCGCGCCCTCGAACAGAATGCGCTTGCCTTCGCGGCGGCGCTCGTCGAGCAACGCCCACACCGAATCCATATAGGGCAGCACTTGTGGCGCCACCGCGGAGAGCTCGTCATAGATCGTGTGCGGCGCAATCTCGCTCATGCCGAGGCCGCGGCGCAGCGCATTGTGATGCGCCAAGAGCCGCTCGATCTTGCCATTGAGCATCTGCAGGTCGGCCAGGTCCATCAAGCGGATGGCGCGGCGTCCCACTTTATCTTCGTAGGCCGGGCCGATGCCGCGGCCGGTGGTGCCGATGGCGCCCTTGCCGGAGGCCCGCTCGCGCGCGACGTCGAGCTCCTGGTGCAGCGACAGGATCAGCGGCGTGTTCTCCGCGATCCGCAAGTTCTCCGGCGTGACGGTGACGCCTTGTTTCTTAAGCTGGGCGATCTCGTTCAACAGCGCGCGCGGGTCGAGCACCACGCCGTTGCCGATGACCGAGAGCTTGCCGGGCCGCACCACGCCCGACGGCAACAGCGACAGCTTATAAGTGGTGCCGTTGATCACCAGCGTATGGCCGGCGTTATGCCCGCCCTGGAAGCGTACGACGATGTCGGCCTGCTCGGACAGCCAGTCGACAATCTTGCCTTTGCCCTCGTCCCCCCACTGGGAGCCGACCACGACAACATTTGCCATGAGGAATTGTCCCCAGAAGGCCCAATGAACACTCGGATGACTGCTCGGATGGAGCGGCTGCCGGCTGCAGCCGACCGCCCCGGATAATGGATGCCGCCGCCGGACGCAAGGAAAAGCGCGCCTGGCCGGCCCCCGTGAGTTCCGACAATTCCTTGGTTTCACAACAAATTCGCTGTTACCCTTGTTGCCGAGATTGTGGATTTGTTTCGACCGCTGCGGGCGGTAATGCGGCAGGCGCGGCAGGCGGATTGTCGCAGTCTTGCACCGCGACTGGGGTGGTGCGACGGACGCGGAGCGCCGGGGGGCGGCGAGTCATGTGACGCCGGTCACTGGTCTCGCGGGGTGCCCCGGGGTAGCTCAAATATACGTACCGCTGGGGGATACGCATGCCGGGAGCGCGCTTCCAAAGTCCGGTCCCGAATTCAGTTGGGAGTTCGCGCCGTTCCGGCGTTTGGTTCTTCGATCAGCCTTATCTCTTGCTGTCGCTGACGTCGCTGTTCTGGGCCGGCAACACCGTGCTCGGCCGCTTCGTTGCCGGGCATGTGCCGCCGATCACGCTCGCCTTCATCCGCTGGAGCGGCGCAACGCTGATTCTGCTGCCGTTCGCGGCGCGCCATCTTCTTCGCGATTGGCCGATCATCCGCAAGAATGCGGGAGTGCTGATCGTGATCGCGTTCATCGGTTTCTCCGTCTACAACACGATGGCCTATTACGGCCTGCAATACACGACGGCGATCAACGGACTGCTGCTGCAATCGGTCGCGCCGCTGTTCGTGGCGATGTGGACCTTCGCGCTGTTCGGCGAACGGCTGACGCTGCGTCAGGCCTGCGGCATCGCCGTGTCGCTGACCGGCGTCCTCGTCATCATCTGTCACGGCAGCCTCACCGTCCTGCTCACGATCAAATTCAATCGCGGCGACGTTTGTTTTGTGATCGCGCTCGTCACCTACGGCTTCTATGCGGCGTACTTGCGCAAGCGGCCGGCCATGCATCCGCTGTCGTTTCTCGCCGTCGGCATGGGGCTGGGCGCCGTGATGCTGATCCCGGCGGTGGTTTTGGAGCTCGCCAGCGGCCGCACCGTCACCTTCGATGCTGAAACCCTGGCGAGCTTCACCTTCGTCTGTATATTTCCGTCGCTGCTCGGCTATCTGTTCCTCAACCGCGGCATCGAATTGATCGGCGCCAATCGCGCGGCGCCGTTTATCCATCTGGTGCCGGTGTTCGGCTCTGCCATGGCGATCCTTCTCCTCGGCGAGCGCTTCGAGATCTTCCACGCCGTCGGTTACGCGCTGGTGTTCGTCGGGATCACGGTGGCGACGCGGCAGGTTCGCGCGCCGGAGAAAATTTAGCTGCGGTGCACAATCTTGTGCGAACGTTGGAAGATAGTCACGGACGTGGTGTTATATGCTATCCATCGATGCAAGGGCGTCGCATCTGTCCGTCATAGAGCGCTGGGAGGTAAACGATGACAGCTACAGAGACGAAGTTGATGTTTCCGGGGCTTGCTGGCTTCTACGCAACGTGGCGCGATATTGCCTATACGCTCCTTCGCGTGGTTATCGGCTACATTCTGTTCATGCACGGCTGGGTCAAAGCTAGCGCTGGCGTCGCCGGCGTCAGCGCTTTTATGGCCAAGCAAGGTTTGGAGCCCGCCATGGCTTTCGCGCTCGCCGCCATGTTTTTGGAAACGGCCGGCGCATTGTGCATCATCATCGGGCTGTTTACGCGGTTCTTTGCCGCCGCGCTCGCCATTGAGATCGGCATTGCCTTTTTGGTTGTGCACCTGCCGAAGGGGTTCTCGGCCGCCCAGGGCGGCTACGAATATGTGTTGCTGATCGGCATCGTGCTCTTCGCCATCGCAATCCGCGGCGGCGGTCCCTATTCGGCGGATCGCGCCATCGGCAAGGAGCTGTAATTTCTCGCTGTAATTGTCGCCGGTCCTGACCGGTTTCTAAGATCTGCAAAGTGCCTATAGGCACTTTGCGGGCGTCGTGTTCGCGCTCACATGGACTCTTAGTCGGCAGCCGTGTTCAAAACATCAGCGGTTTGACCTGTTGCACGTTTTGGATCTGCTGCACCTTGCCGAGCACCTCGGGCGGCACCGCGCCGTCGACCTCGACCAGCGCGATGGCGTTGCCGCCCTCGGATTCGCGGCCGAGATGGAAGGTGGCGATATTGATGCCGGCGTCGGCCAGGAGCGTGGCGAAGCGGCCGACGAAGCCCGGCTTGTCCTGGTTGGTCACATAGAGCATCGAGGGGCCGAATTCGGCGTCGATGCGGATGCCCTTGATGTCGACGATGCGCGGCCGGCCGTCGGCGTAGACGGTACCGGAGACCGAGCGGGTCTGCCGGTCGGTGACCACCGTCACCGTGATCAGGCTGTCGTAATCGCCTTCGGCGTCGCGGCGCATCTCCTCGACGACGATGCCGCGATCCTTGGCGACGATCGGCGCCGACACGACGTTGACGTCTTGCAGCATGGGGCGAAGCAGCCCCGCGACCGCGGCCGAGGTCAGCGCCTTGGTGTTCATCGCCGCGACCACGCCTTCGTAGGTGATCCGTACCTGACTGACGCCGGTCTCGGTGAGCTGGCCGGCGAACGAGCCGAGCTTCTCCGCAAGCTCGACGAAGGGTTTGAGCTTCGGCGCCTCCTCGGCGGTGATCGACGGGAAATTGACCGCGTTGGTGATGGCGCCGCGCAACAGATAATCCGACATCTGCTCGGCGACCTGCAGCGCCACATTCTCCTGCGCCTCCATGGTCGAGGCGCCGAGATGCGGCGTGCAGATGACGTTCGGCAAGGCAAAAAACGGACTTTGCGTCGCCGGCTCCTCGCGGAATACATCGATCGCCGCGCCGGCGACATGGCCGGATTTGAGCGCCTCGACCAGCGCCGGCTCATCGATCAGTTCGCCGCGAGCGCAATTGATCAGGCGGACGCCTTTTTTGGTCGCGGCGAGCGATTCGGCATTGATGATGTTGCGGGTCTTCTCGGTCGAGGGCGTGTGCAGGGTGATGAAATCAGCGCGGCGCAAAAGCTCGTCGAGCTCGACCTTCTCGACGCCGAGATGCAGCGCGCGCTCGGCGGAAAGATAAGGATCGTAGGCGATCACCTTCATCTTCAGCCCGATGGCGCGGTCGGCGACGATCGAGCCGATATTGCCGCAGCCGATGACGCCCAGTGTCTTTGAGAAAATCTCCACGCCGAGGAACTTATTTTTCTCCCACTTGCCGGCTCGCGTCGACGCGTCGGCCTCGGGGATTTGCCGCGCCAGGGACAGCATCAGGGTAATGGCATGTTCGGCGGTGGTGATCGAATTGCCGAACGGCGTGTTCATGACGATGATTCCGCGCGCGGTGGCAGCGGGAATATCGACATTGTCGACGCCGATGCCGGCGCGGCCGATCACTTTCAAGCCGCCCGCTTTTTCCAGAAGCTTGGCGGTGACTTTGGTCGCCGAGCGGATGGCAAGGCCGTCGAAGCCGTCGATCGCGGCGGCGAGCTTGTCCTTGTCCTTGCCGAGGTTCGGCTGGAAATCCACTTCGACACCGCGATCCTTGAAAATCTGGACTGCGGCCGGAGAGAGCGCATCGGAGATCAGAACACGGGGGCTCATGGCAGGATCCTTTGGGTCAGCGCATCCAGCGCCGCATGTGGGGAAAAGGTGGCAGGCCTTTTTCGACTGCGCGGTGCGGCTCGCAGCTCATGCCGTAAGCCTGCAGGAGCGGCACGCCGATATAGCGCCCGCCGGTGAAGTTCTCGATGATGGAAGCGCCGCCGCCCTTGAAGGCGGCGTTGAAAGACGACGGCCGGATCGATGTCGAGATGGCGCAGCGCGGCATAGGACCAGGCAATCGTGGCGAGTTCGTCGCCGGGGCTCGGCGACAGCGTCGTCGCATGGCGTTCGGCGGGATCGGCGACGGCGATGTGGCCGGCTTCATGAAGAATGTCGCCGGGATAGGTCAGGCGTGCTTCGTCGACCAGGATCGCGCCATCACGGATCTCGAGCCCCGGCAGAAAAGTCGGCCCGGTCAACGTCGCGGCGCGCATCTCGATTCCGATACTGCGCACGAAGGTTGCCAGCCGCCCGGTGAGCGGGTCGGCGAATTTGTCGGGCGAACCCGCTTGAGCCAATGGAGCTTGTGCCGGAGGCATGGCGGTCACGCCGCTTTGGCCAGGGCTTCCTTGGCTTTGGCGTAGGCCCAATCGAGCCATAGCGTGAGCGCCTCGACGTCGCTCCGCTCGACCGTCGAGCCGCACCAGATGCGAAGCCCGGCGGGGGCGTCACGATAGGCGTCGATGTCGTAGGCGACGCCCTCTTTCTCGAGCGCCGCGGGGATGCCCTTGACGAAGGCCGCTTGCGCCTCCGGCGCGAGCCGCGTCACGGCAGGGTCGACGACTTTCAGGCAGACCGAGGTGTTGGAGCGCAGCGCCGGATCGCGCGCCAAAAAATCGATCCATGGCGTCTTCGCCACCCAATCGGCGATGGCCTTGGCGTTGCCGTCGGCGCGCGCTTGCAGCGCCTTCAATCCGCCGACCGACTTCGCCCAATCGAGCGCGTCGAGATAGTCCTCGACGCACAGCATCGACGGGGTGTTGATGGTTTCGCCCTGGAAAATGCCTTCGTTGAGCTTGCCGCCCTTGGTCATGCGAAAGATTTTCGGCAACGGCCACGGCGGCGAATAGCTTTCGAGCCGGGCGACGGCGCGTGGCGAGAGAATGAGCATGCCGTGCGCGGCCTCGCCGCCCAGCGCCTTCTGCCAGGAGAAGGTCGCGACATCGAGCTTGGCCCAATCGAGCGCCTGCGCGAACGCCGCCGAGGTCGCATCGCAGATCGACAGTCCGGTGCGGTCGGCGGCGATCCAGTCGGCATTGGGTACGCGCACGCCCGAGGTGGTGCCGTTCCAGGTAAAGACGATGTCGCTTGCCGGATCGATGCCGTTAAGGTCGGGCAGTTCGCCATAGGCGGCGCGGCGCACGGTCACGTCTTTGAGCTTGAGCTCCTTGGCGATGTCGCCGATCCAGCCTTCGCCGAACGATTCCCAGGCCAGCATGGTCACCGGATGCAGCCCGAGCAGCGACCAGAACGCCATCTCGATGGCGCCGGTATCGGAGGCCGGCACGATGCCGATGCGATAATCGGCCGGGACCTGCAATATTTCGCGGGTCAGATCGATGGCGCGCTTGAGCTTGGCCTTGCCCGCTTTGGAGCGGTGCGAGCGGCCGAGGACGGCGTCTTTGAGGTTTTGCGAATTCCAGCCTGGGCGCTTGGCGCAGGGGCCGGACGAAAAATGCGGCACGGTCGGCCGCACAGCAGGCGTCGCGAGCGTCATGGTCTATCCTTCCAGATAGTCGCCCCTCGGTGGGGAGGGGTGGCCCGGGGCTGGAAATAGGGAAGGCCGGTCGCGCCGTCAAGCGCGACGTTCTGGCTAGTTTAGAATTTGAGGCCGGCACCGACGCGCGCAGCGGCGAAATCGACAGTAATGCCTTTGTACGGAAAGAAGTGCACATATTCGAGCTCGCCACGCAGGAAAACATTCTGCATCAGCGCGATGTCGACGCCGAGCCCGGCATCGATGCCATAGAGCCAGGCGGGGTCACCGCTGGTCTGACTGCTCTCGGAGAAAGAGGAGCAAGTCTCGGGGGTGGAGGGTACGCAGGGCAATACCGGCGTCGGAGTGAAGGGCGTAGATCCCACGAGAGTCTGCACCGTAGATGCGGTCGGTCCCCCCACCGAGGCGGCCAAAGTGTAATCGGCGCGACCGAGCGCGAAGCCGGCAAAGCCGTAGGGTAGAAAGTTATTGCCCACGATCCATCCTGCCCGCGCACGCACAGTGCCATAGTCGACTAGATGCAACGTGCCACTGCCTGCGGCTCCGAGGTCGTACAGCGTCTCCGACTGCGTTGTGGGATCCGTATAGGTGAAAGACCGGGCTAGCGGCGAGCTCGAGGCGGTAACCGAGAAGTTGGGCCGCGCGTAAGTGAGTTCGCCGCCGATGACGACGTCCTGCCATTGCGTGTTGTAGCCGAGGAAGGCGCCGAAGAACGTCGTTTGGGCGGTGGCACTGCCGAGCACCTGCCATGACGAGGGCTGGAATTGCGATTCAACGACGGTATCGCGCAACGCATAGGCGAGCGGTGCCTGTGTCGCGTTGCTGAAATTAACGTTGCTACCGCCGTAAGCGGCGTCACCGCCGAAATAGAAGCCGCTCCATCGCGGAAACGTCGCCGCGCCGACGCTCTCGGTGCCGCGCAGGATGTCGAGGTCGTCCGCGAACGCGCGTGGCGTTAACGCGAGCAGGACCACAGCACAGATGAACCAACGCACTGCCGCGCTCTCCGTCGGATCGGCGCTCGTAGAGCGGCCGAATAGGCGCGATCATCCGGCATTAACCTTAATGGAGGGTTAGCTTGGCCGGCGCGCGCCGCTGCACTGGCGCGAGATCTTTTTTTGATTGCCTGATCGGGCTGCCGATATGGCCGGGCCGAAAAGCAAAACGGCGCGGTTGCCCGCGCCGTTTGTCATCGCGATGGTCCCGTATTTAGCCGCGAGTCGACAGCGGATATTGCGGTTGCGGCGGCGGGTAGGCCGGGGGAGGCGGGTTGTAAGCCGGCGCGGGCTGATAGACCGGCGCGGGCTGATAAACCGGCGCCGGCTGCGTGTAGACCGGCGCGGGCTGTTGCACCACGACGGACGCCGGCTGCGCCTGCACGAAGGTCGTCCCGGTGTCGATCGGGAAGCGCCAGCGCATGCCGAGCATGAAGTCGTTCGAGCTCAGATTCTGGAGCTTGTATGAATCGGGGTTGCAGCCGCCGGCGCAGTCGATGGTGTCGGTGACAGAGCCGTAATTGAGGTAGCGGTAGGCAAACTCGACCGTGAAATTCTGCGACACTTTGTAGGCAAGACCGGCATGCAATGCCCAGGCGAAACTTACATTGCTGCTGTCACGGCCAACGCCGCTTCCCGCCGTGGGAATACCCACGTCGGTCAGGTCGGCAAACTTGTTCCAGGCCCCGCCGATGCCGACGCCGACGAAGGGCGTCAAGCAGTCCCAGGTGCCGAGATCGACGTAAGCATTGCCGAGAAAGACCACCGATTGCAGGAAACCCTGGTACGAATCGATGTTTGTCCCATTGAACGTATAAGTGCCGAAAAAATTGACCGGAACCTTGCTCCGGTACTCGCCGGTCACGTCGAAGCGCAGCCAGTTGTTCCACTCATAGCCGATGCCGCCCATGAAGAACGTGGTGTCGCCCATCGACGAGTGGCTGATGGAAAAGTTGCTGGCGTTGAGCGGATTTTGCAGATACTCCACGCTAGCATCGCTCATGACGCCGACGCCTATATCGCCGCGCAAATACCAAGCGCTCTGGGGCTGCTCTACGACCATGAACGGCGGTTGATAGGGCTGGGGCAGAGGTTGAGGCATGTCCGCGGCGAGAGCCGCGGTGCTAACCATGACTGCCGCAGCGGTGCTGATGAGGAATTTGACGCTGACCATCGCTTCGACCTTTCCTCGATGCGACCGCGCGCCAGCAATGGCGCACAGTCGTTGAGCAAGGCGAAGTTAGGCGGAAATGCTTAAGCGGCTCTTAACCTTAACGCTTAACCATGGTCGTTCATCCGACGTAACTTTTCGGTAATTGCACGACGTTTGCTGGCGGGCTCGCGCTGTCCCGCCGGTGTCGCAACGGCCGCCGTGCAGGCAAGCTTTTGCCGGTAAGCTTTTGTTGATGATTGTGACGCCGCCTGGCTCAACAAACCGCCGAACAAATCGCGACGGCGGGTCTAGTCGGCGTCGTCTTCGAGTTCGCCGATGTGATGCTGGGCGTAGAGCTCAAGCCCGAGCTTGGCGACGAGGTCGAGCTGCGTCTCGAGGAAGTCGATGTGCTCTTCCTCGTCGTGCATCAGCTTCTCGAACAGGTCGCGCGTCACGTAATCCTTCACCGCATGGCAATGGGTGGCGGCTTCCTGGTAGAGCGCGCGCGCCGAGATCTCCGCGGCGAGATCGCAGTCGAGCACTTCCTTGACGTTCTGGCCGATATGCAAGGGGTCGAGCACCTGCATATTGGGGAAGCCGTCGAGGAAGATGATGCGCTCGACGAGCTTGTCAGCGTGCTGCATCTCCTCGATCGATTCCTTGCGCCATTGTTTGGCGAGCGCCTTGTAGCCCCAATTTTCGAGGAGCCGGTAATGCAGCCAATATTGATTGACCGCGGTCAGCTCATGGCGCAGCGCCTTATTGAGATATTCGATGACTCCGGGCTCGCCTCTCATGATCGTGCTCCTGCGCTGGGCGTTGTTTCCGCACTGAGTAAAGCGACCGCTTGATTATAACCTTGGCGACGAATGTCGAAAGCGCAATGGCGAACGCAACGGCCGGTCGCGTCCGCCGGCAGTGGAAAAATCAGGACTAATCGGTGGCGTCTTGGCAGGTGTCTTCGGAGGCGTCTTGGCAACAACCACCTTCCGCGCCGGCCAACGCCTCATTCATAATGCGCCGGATGGTGCGGGCGCAGCGTCCGCATTGCGGGCTGCAGCCGAGGCAATCATAGACCTGGCCGGTGGTGCGCGGCGCCGCTTCGCTCGCCGACAAGGTCGCGCGTACATCATGGTCGGTGAGCACGTTGCAGGAACAGACGATCATGGCGCAGAGGAGTCCGGCGGCGAATTGGTGCGATCTGAAACTATCCCTAGAGCGGGAACTGTAACTTTGCAAAGGAAATCAACTCTTTATAGGCGTTCTAAACTTCACCGAACCAACCCGAACTCCTAAACCCGCGCCGATTTCCTTAAAGCAATAATGCTCCGTTCCGGCGCCCACGTCGTGATCTGGATCAAAATCAAGCCGCGGCGGGTTCCTCGGACTCGTCCTCATCGTCGCGGCGGCGCCTAAAGCGCGAGCGCAGCCGGCACAGCCGCGCCGGCACGCGGCACAGGTCGTCGACCAGGCCGACCAGGCGCTGGCCGCGTCCCAGGGCGCGGTCGAGCTCCGCCATGGTGGGGGCCAGACCCGGATCGTCGTCATGGACCCAGGCGCGCAGCACCGCGGCGAACAGCACGGCCAGCCCCTGCGCGCGCAGCATGCCGCGCGGGCCGGAGGCTTTGATGCCGGCGGCGGCGAGCATCCATTGCTGCGAGCGCAGCGCAAGCCCGTTGAGCGCCAAAGCGAGCGGCGGACGATGGCGCACCGAGCGCATGAGCGAGCGAACCGCCTCGCGATGCGGCGCCATGACTTCGAGCCGGCGCATCAGCACGTCGAACAGCCGCTCGCGCGGCGGCTCTTCCGCCATGTCGCCGAAGTCCTGCGCCAGCACGGCGCGGTCAACGGATTTGAGATAGGCCGCCAGGATCGCCAGCACCGACGGGAACTCCTCGCGCAGTTGCGAAAGCGTCACGCCGGCGCCCTCGGCGATGTCGGCGAGGCCGATCTGTTCGAGGCGCTCTTCGGCAACGAGCGCCATGAACGCGGCGATAATCTTATCGCGCGTCGTCTCCGGCGCTGCAGAATTGGCGGGGGCGGAATTTCGCGCCGGCTTCGACGCCGATTTACGAGCGGGTCTGCGGGCCATGTGGGAACTCCTGACTACGGACGGCGCCTCGAACGGCTGCTGTGAATCAATGTAGGGCCGGGACTTGTCGCTTCCAAGGCGGGGAGAATGGCCGCCGGCTTTATCCCGCGAGCGCGCGCGAGCGCGCGGTCGCCGCAGCCACGGCGCGTGTCATCAGCACATTGAGGCCGTTTTCGCCCATCAGCACGCTTAAGGCCGCGGCGGTGGTGCCGCCGGGCGAGGTGACGTTTTCCCGCAACACGGCGGCGTCAAGCGGCGAGCGATGCAGGAGCTCGCCCGATCCGGCGACGGTCTCGCGTGCGAGCTTTGCCGAGAGCGCCGCCGGCAAGCCCGCCGCCGCGCCGGCTTGCGCCAGCGCCTCGGCGAGCAAAAAGACATAAGCCGGCCCGGAGCCCGACACCGCAGTGACCGCATCCATCAGCGCTTCGTCGTCGATCCACTCGACCGCTCCGGTCGCCGACAAGAGCCGGTCGGCAAGCGCGCGCTGCGCGGCGTCGGCGGCGCGCGGCACCGCCACCGTGATGCCGCGCCCGATCGCGGCCGGCGTGTTCGGCATGGCGCGGACGAGCGCGCAGGGGCGGTTGAGCGCCGCGGCGAGAAACTGCAACGTCCGTCCGGCCATGATCGAGACGACGACGGTGGACGGCGCAACGAGAGGCGCCAGCGCCGGCACCGCCTGCGCCGCCACTTGCGGCTTCACCGCGATCACTACCGCCGTGGCGCCGGCAAGCGTTTGCGGATCCGGGTTGAGCCTGAGCCCGCGCTGCGCCAGCGCGGAGATTTCCGGCGCCGGCTGCGGCTCCAGCACCGCGATGGTCGTCGCCTCAAGTCCGAGCCGCAACCAGCCTTCGAGCAAAGCGCCGCCCATTTTGCCGGCGCCGACCAGAACCAGGAGGCCGGAAAAGGATCGCAGCTCCGCGCTCGGACCGCCGTCGGTCACGCCTCACCCGAGGTCTCGAACATCGCGGAATCCATCGCCTCGCGCGCCGACTTGCCGGCCCAGATGACGAACTGGAACGCCGGAAAATAACGCTCGCAGGAATTGAGCGCGGTGCCGAGCACCGCCTCGCATTGCCGCCCCGATGCGGCGACACCGCCGGTGAGCACCAGCGCGTGGCGGAACATGATGACGCCGTTCTGCATCCAGACGTCGAAATGGCCGATCCACAATTGCTCGTTGATCAGCGCGATGAGCTGCTGCACGCTGACGAGCCGCGGCTCGGGCACCTTCATGTCGAAGGCGCAAGCCAGATGCAGCGCTTCGATGTCGTCCATCCAGGTGTACGACACCTGGTAATTGGTCCAGCGCCCGGTGACGACGATGCCGATCTCGTCCTCGCCGGCGCGTTCGAACGGCCAGTTATTGCCGGTCGCCATGCGCTCGACGACGTCGAGCGGATTGCCGGCGCGCTGGTCGCGTGCTGTCTCGATAAGGGCCATGCTGCCTTCCCCCCACAGTGCCGCTAGGAAGTGGAACTGCGCACGCCACAGGACCCATCCGAATACCGGCTGCAATTTGACGCAGGGACGACTTTTACAGGCCGATTGACTGGCAGCCGCGAATCAGCCGCCGCTCCGACTATAATCGGCCCCATTCGCTCCGCCAAAGGTTGTAAAAGCGCCTCTGCCGCCGCCGCTAAACGGCTTGGCAGTCATGAAGTGATTTGCCGCTGCCGCACAATGGCGCAGATGAATCCGTCCACAGCAGACCCTGCGACAGGTTGACTCAGGCGGCAAAAAATCCGCCTCGCCTCGACTGCGCAGGCCGGCGCGGGTGAGGTTGGCGGAACCTTGTCGTCTGCCTATCTTAATGTCCGTCGAACGGCGGCGGGTTTGCGCGCAGCGCGACGCGCGGTTCAAAGTTCCGGTGCCGTCGCGTCAGGCGCGCCGCGGCGCGGTGCGCGCCGGTGACGGCGTGCGGGGCGTCCGGCTTCGCCTTTGCCGTCGCCGTATCGTCGTCGTCCGCCGCCATGAAGGACGCATCGAAGCTTCGCTGGATCGAGGTGGCGCGCTGCAGATGCAGCCGGTCGACGCCGGAGTTGGCAACGCCGATCCATGCCGTCGCGATAACGGCGAGCGTGCTCACGACCCAGACAAAATAGGCGAGCAGGATCCCCATTTGTGTCAGCCCGCGGAGCGGTCGGGCGCGGGCGGCCGCGGCGTGCCGCCGTCGGATTGCAGGCTCGCCCGCGGCGCGGTGGTTGTATGCGTCGCCTTCGCACCGGCGGCGTCATGACCGAACGCTCCGGCAAACCAGATCATGCCAAGCAGCAGGCAGGCGCTGATCACCGCCGCCACCGGCTCGCCGGTCGGCATCATCAGCTCGCGCGCCAATGCGTTCGCATCGTAATGGTCGTTTGAATCGTGCACGTCGTTTTCAGGGGAAGGTTTTCAAGGGAAACGGGAGCGGCGGCCGGCGTCGCCGGGACAAGCGTGCGGTCGCCTCGTCGTTCCGTCATGACGCAACTTTATTTGTCGCTAATGTGGCGCCGCGGTGGGCGGCGCCTGGCGGCCGGTTCGCCGAACCGGTTCCAGGCGCGCCCAATCGCGGCGTTAACGAGGTCGCTTAATCCTCGTGCTTCTTGATGATGACCTTCTTGTCGGCATCATCGTCGTTGTATTTCTTGACCACGGTCTTGTTGCCGTCGTCGTGCTTGATGACCGTGGTCGAATCCTCGGCCTGGACGGTGGTGATCCCGGCCATGGTGCCGGAGAGGATGAAAGCGGCCGTCATGGCCAGCATGATTGCGCGCATGGAAGGTTCCCTTTCTCTGTAAGGTGTCGCACTTTCCCTAATGCCGCCGCGCCCGCCGGGTTCCGGGAACTTAAAATTTGCGCCGCTTGTCGCGCCGCAGCCGCCAATTCGGTCGTGGCCGAAGCGCGGAACCCGGGTCCGGCGCTATGGGTCCTCACGCCACAGGAGAATGTCATGACCGCAAAGCGCCAGCCCTACGACGATGCCTTCCTCAAGGACTGCGCGCGCATTCATGAGGCGTGGCACGATCGCGCCAGGGCGCGCGACAGCGAGGGCCTGCTGGCGCTCTACGCCGACGACGCGGTACTGGAAACGCCGCTGGTGCAGGCGATCTTCGATGGCCGCGAGACGGGCGTGCTGCGCGGGCACCGCGAGATCCGGCCGTTCTTCGAGGAAGGCGCGCGGCGGCGGCCCAACGCGCTGGTGCGCTGGCACCGCACCGGCAAATGGCTTACCGACGGCGAGCGCTTGCTGGTCTGGGAATATCCGCGCGCGGCGCCCGACGGCGATCAGGTCGATCTGGTGGAAGTGATGGAGATCGCCGATGGGCTGATCCAACACCACCGCATCTATTGGGGCTGGTTCGGCACCGCGCTGTTGACGCGCAGCGCGGCGGAGAAGGCGACGGGATAGGTAAATTAGACAAGTTTTCCGTCACACTAACGCACTCGCCATAGGTGCCTATCGGACGCTTGTTTTCTTAAACAATGTTTTTCACCATTGGCCGTAGTGCATAGTCATTCCGCTTCAAGATGAAATTGCTCCCCCGCTAACTCGCGATGTGTCGGCCCGGTAACATCCTTCGCAATGCCGCATTAAAGGCGTTAGCAAGCAGTTCACCACGGGCTGCCCAAAAATCCTCCGCGCGATCAATTCGCCAAAGGGCGCGATCGGAAGGGATGCATTGACTTTCCCGTATATCGTCACTGAGTTGCGCCAAATAAACATCGGGAGATGCTGCCCCAATCGATCGATCAGCCGCTCCAGTAACAAATGCGATATTTGCGATTGTGTCGGCTTTCTGCCGGACCTGTTCAGGAAACTGTGCGCGAGGCAGGATGTGATGCCTGTCAACGTTTGCCTGCAGCAAAATTTCTCCACCGGAGAAAAGATCACGTAGGCCCTTTTGTCGACACGCCGCATATGCTGCAAATAGTGCGCCCTTACTCTAGCGCTCTCAATATCTTCAGTCTTGAGTTTGACGCCAAGGGTATTGAATGCGGGTGAATGCTTCAACAGCTTGGTTGAAGTCATAGTCCAGCATCCGAACCGCTGGGATCTCGTAATATAAAACCTTCCTGACACGCTCAAACTGAGCCTCAGTTTTTCTCCTTTGGAACCGTCCGGTAACGTTCGTCGAAGTTGCCGGTAAGATTCATCATCCAAAATTTCACTCACGCGAATCCGACTATTGTCGCGATTGGTGGCGGCATTTGCTAGTCTAAAGGCATCCTCATAAGGATTGAATACAACATCGATTCCCTCATCGCCGCTGAGAATTCGTGACAGGGTTATAACTCGTTGTTGGCCGTCAATAAGCCAAGAGATTAGACCCGACCGTGTTGGTTTCGGGTCTTTGCGGCGCGAGCGAGTTTCAACGTCGCTTGTCCAAAGAAGGAGGACAGAGATGGGAAATCCTCGATAAATGGAATCAATGAGTTTTGGTGCGCGACTGGGTTTCCAGACGTACTCACGTTGAAATTCAGGGACCACTAAGCGGCCGCCGCGGTAATCCTCCACCACATCTCGAATCTTTAGACTTTGAATTTCAAGACGCGAGTCCAGCATTCCATCGCTCCCAGCGTCCCTGTGAAAGGTGTCATTTAAAACCTTGTCATACACAACTATGGGATGCAACACACAATAACCCCGTTGCCGATCAGGTTGGATCTGGTCGTCTCGTGTTTGAGGACGCATTTTGACAATTGTCCCTCAATGCGTTACATAACCCCCGAATCAAAATCCCGCTCGACGAAGGACGCCTTCGCGAGGGTACTCCTAGGCGGAGGGGGGCGGTGGCGCGGCCATACACCGCGCGTCCGGGCGGTTTTGGGCATCGACCGTCCGGCGCGTGACCGGGACTGCCAGGTGCTGGCTGCACTGGTGCCGGAGAGGGTCCTCCCGTTTGGATCCGGTGGTTCCAGGAAGCGCGGCCCGGAGCCGAGTTGGGGGGTAGGGCCCCTCGGCGCATGACCGCGGTGGAGCGCCGAAAGGCGAGCGCGCCGTCTCTTACGTTCCGCGCCAATGCGGGGCAGGGGGCGAACATAGCGCGCGCCGCATACGCTGGCAGGCTTTCTTTGCTGCGGTGGGGCGGACTCCAGTGGATGCGCTTATCGGCGCTCCGCCTCCCTTCTTTATTGGAGGGAGGCACGAAGGGCTTTCTTACAGTGGCGTGGCAAGACTCGGATGCGAAGCCGCATCGCGAGAACGGGGGAGCGTGCATCCGCCCCCGCGATAGCGGGGGAGGGGGAGGGGGAGGGGAACCATGCGAAGCATGGTGGAGGGGGCGCGGGCGGTGACTGACGACTATTCTGCAACGAAAGCGAAGCGGCGAGTCAGACGCCCTGCCCACCGCGCAAGAGCGCGGTCCCCCCTCCCCGCTTTCGCGGGGCGGGATGAAGTGGCGCATCGCGAGAATGAGATTGCATTATCCTTCCCCGCTTTCGCGGGGCAGGATGGCAGCGTCAATCAAACAAACTCGACACCGATTCTTCCGCGGCGGTGCGGCTGATGGCTTCGCCAAGCAGGCTCGCGATCGACAGCACGCGGACGTTTTTCGATTCGGTGACTTCCTTTGTCGGCTGGATCGAGTCGGTGATGACGAGCTCTTTGAGGCGCGATTTGCCGACGCGGCTCACCGCCCCGCCAGAGAGCACGCCGTGGGTGACATAGGCGTAGACGGCGCTGGCGCCTTTTTCCAACAGCGCGTCGGCGGCGTTGATCAGCGTGCCGCCGGAGTCGGCGATGTCGTCGACCAGGATGCAGATGCCGCCGTCGACCTCGCCGATGACGTTCATCACCTCGGATTCGCCCGGCGTCTCGCGGCGTTTGTCGATGATGGCAAGCGGCGCGTCGATGCGCTTGGCCAGGCCGCGCGCCCGCACCACGCCGCCGACGTCCGGCGACACCACGATCACCTTCTTGCCGTCGAAGCGCTCGCGCACGTCGCGCATGATCACCGGCGCGGCGAACAGATTGTCGGTCGGAATATCGAAGAAGCCCTGGATCTGGCCGGCATGCAGATCGAGCGTGAGCACGCGATCGACGCCGGCACGCGTGATCAGGTTGGCGACGAGCTTGGCCGAGATCGGCGTGCGGGGTCCGACTTTGCGGTCCTGCCGCGCATAGCCGTAATAGGGGATCACCGCCGTGATGCGCCGCGCCGAAGCGCGCCGCAGCGCGTCGATGATGATCAGCAATTCCATCAGATGGTCGTTGGCGGGATACGACGTCGACTGGATGACGAACACGTCGGCGCCGCGGACGTTTTCCTGGATTTCGACGAAGACTTCCATGTCGGCGAAGCGCCGCACCACCGCTTTGGTCAGCGGCGTGCCGAGATAGTCGCCGATGGCCGCCGCCAGCGTGGGATTGGAATTGCCGGCGACAAGCTTGATCGCGCCGTTATTGCCCGCCATTCCCGCTCTCCCGCGCGCTTTGGGGCTCTCAAGCACAAGTCAGCTCCGGCAAAAGACAAGGTTCTGATACAAGCCGCCCGGGGGGCTGGCAACCTGAATCACGAGTTTTGTCCGCAGCTTTTTCCGCTGCAATCCCAAAGGGTTTGCGGCTTATTAACCGGCCAGAGGGGCATAAATGCCCTGCGAAAATCCTTCCGCAGGGCCGGGGAGAGGTCCATTTTTTGCAAATGACCAAACTGCTGGAACGAGCTTTCGAGACCGTGCGCGGCCTCCCGCCTGAAATGCAAGACGAGCTCGCCCGAATGCTTCTGCAATTGGCGGGCGAAAATCAGCCCGTCCTTGAATTGAGCGCCGAGGAGGAAGCCTCGTTCGAGAAATCGCTCGCGCAGGCGGATCGTGGGGAATTTGCGACGGACGCGCAGGTGCGCGCCATCTGGGCGAAACACGGCCTGTGAGGCTGCGCTATATCCTGCAGGCCGCTGCCGAACTCGACGAGGTATTGACCTATATCGCAACCCTATATCGCAACGCGATCACCGCAGGGCGCCCACCGCGTGCAATCGCGCATTCAGGTCATTATCGACCTTTTGTTGCGGCATCCCCATGCCGGTCAGCTTACGAGCAAAGGCCGCTTACGACGCATGGTCGCCTCTCCTTATCCCTACCGATTTTTTACCAGTCGACGGAGGACGAGATTGTGATTCACGGCGTGCGCCACAGTGCTCGCCGGCCGTCATCGATGCCGGAGTGATGACGCGTTGTTGGGGCAATCACCCAAACAGAATGACGAATGATGACATCCTCTTCAAAAGCTTCACATCAGCGCGATGGCATTGACATGGCGGCCGTAGTCGGCCTCCGCCCGGTGGGTGGCGCGGCGGTAGCTGAAAAAGCGCTCCCCGTCGGCATAGGTGCAAAGCCCGATATCCTCGATATGGCCGACGCCGGCCCGTTCGAGCCGCGCCGCGACGTAGCCGGACAGATCGAACAGCGCGTGGCCCTCGCGCGCCGCCGGCGCAAAGAAGCGGTTGCTGGCGCGGTCCTCGGCCGCAAAGCGCGCGATCAGATCGGGCCCGACCTCGTAATTGGCGTGGCGGATCATCGGCCCGATGGCGGCGCGGATTTGCCGGCGGTTCGCGCTAAGCTCTTCCATCGCCGCCACGGTCGCCTCGATCACACCGGTGAGCGCGCCGCGCCAGCCGGCATGCGCGGCGCCGATGACGCCTGCCTGCGGATCGGCCAACAACACTGGCCCGCAATCGGCGGTGGTCACGCCGATGGCGAGCGCGCGCAGCCGCGTCACGATGGCGTCGGCGCGCGGCCGATCGTCGTGGCCCCACGGCGTCTCTACAACCACGACGATCGGCGAGTGGATCTGATAGGCGGTGAGCAAGCGGTGCGGCTCGACGCCGAGCGCCGCTGCCATGCGGGTGCGGTTTTGCGCAACGTTGCCGGCGTCGTCGCGCGAGCCGGTGCCGCCGTTGAGGCTTTCGTAAAGCCCGGCGGACACGCCGCCGGCGCGCGTGAAGAAGGCATGGCGGATGCCGGTCAACGCCAGCGAGGACGCTTCGACGATCATGACGGCGTCTCAAATCCGGGAAGCGGGCCGAGCGCGGGGGCGGCGATGCCGATGGCCTTGAACAAGTCGCCCATGCCGCGGGCGCCTTCCGCCATCAGCCGCGAGTAGGCGATTTCGATGTCGGCGGCCTTGCGCGGCGCGCTCGCTTTCAGCGCCGCGGCGCGCTGTTCGATGCCGAGATGGAGGAACAGGTCGCGCTGCCGGATCGGGCCGTGGACGCGGGCGCCCATGCTTTCGGCGCATTGCCCCAGCGCTTCGAAATCGACATGCGCGGTCAGGTCGGCCTTGCCCGGCGCGCGCAGCGGATCGGTGAAGGCATGTCCGGCAACCGCCTGCAGCGTGTCGCCGAGGCTCGCATGATCGTGACCGTAATCGATCAGCAAGGCCGCGCCTTCGTTACGCATGCGCCGTCCCAATTCGAGCGCGAAATCGTCCGCGCGCCACTCGTAAATGGCGCCCACCTCCGCCTGGCGCAATGCGCGCGGCATCGAGGTTTCGAAATGCGGCAGCGGCTCGCGCGCGGCGGCGATGGTAAGCCGGCCGTCGGGACCGATAGCGACGACGTGCTCGTGCCAGCCGTCGTCCGCTTTGACCGCCTGGTGCACCGGCAGCGCATCGACGAATTCGTTGGCGACGACGATGCTGGCGCCGGCCGGTACTTCGTCGAGCCTGCTGTGCCACAGCACCGGCACGTCGAGCTCAGCCAAGCGCCGCTCCTGGATCTGCTGCAGCGCCGGGCTGATCTCGACGAGATGCACGACAATCGCGCTGCGGAAGCCGTCCACCACTTTCGCCGCCCGCAGCGCGTCGTGCATCAAGGTGCCGCGGCCGGGACCGAGCTCGACGACCCGGATGTTTTCGGGGCTCCCCATTTGCCGCCAGACCGCCGCCATCCACAGGCCGATCAATTCGCCGAACATCTGGCTGATTTCCGGCGAGGTGACGAAATCGCCGCCGGCGCCGAGCGGATCGCGACTGATGTAATAGCCGTAGCGCGGATGGGTCAGGCACAGGCGCATATATTCGGCGATCGACATCGGCCCGGCGACGCCGATCAGCCGGCGGATTTCCTGCTCCAGCGGCGAGAATTGGTCAGCCATATTTTGTCAGCTGCGTTTTGCCGTCGCGTCGCGGCGCAAGGCATAAGCGAGAACAGCGATGCCGGCGAGGATCAGCGGAATGCAGAGTAGCATGCCCATGGTCAGCCATTGCGAACCCCACAGGAAACCAACCTGCACGTCCGGCTCGCGGAAGAACTCGCACGTCGTGCGCGCGACGCCGTAGCCGATCAAAAATGCGCCGGTGACGAGGCCCGGGCGCTTGAGCGCGCCGGAGCGCATCAACACGGCGAGCACGATGAACAGCACGATGCCTTCCAGCGTCGCCTCGTAAAGCTGGCTCGGATGGCGCGGGACCGAACCGCCGTTGGGAAACACCATGGCCCAGGGCACGTCGCTCGGCCGGCCCCACAATTCGCCGTTGATGAAATTGGCGAGCCGGCCGAGGAACAGTCCGATCGGCGCTACGCCGGCGGTGACATCGGCAAGTGACAGCACCGGAATGCGCCGCCGCCAGGCGAACAGCACGATGGCGACCGTGCAGCCGATGACGCCGCCGTGAAACGACATGCCGCCGGTCCACAGTTCGAAGATCTGGATCGGGTGCGCGGCGAACAGCGGCAGATTGTAGAACAGCACGTAGCCGGTGCGACCGCCGAGAATGACGCCGAGCGTGATCCAGATGACGAAATCGTCGAAGTCGAGTACGGTGAACGGCGCGGGCCCGCCCCACAGCCGCTCCGATGCGATCAGCGCGCGCGCATAGAACCAGCCGGCGATGATGCCGACGATGTAAGCGAGCGCATACCAACGCACGGCGAACGGCCCGATGGAAATCAGGATCGGATTGATCGCGGGATAGGGAATGACCGGCAGGACGACGTACATCGGTGGGCTTTCCTTAGAGCGGCACGCCTTCGTTGTCGCGCCGCGGCTCCGCTGCGGCAGATGCAGCCGAGCCCCCTTGCGGCTGCGCCGCACCATCGCCATTGTCACAACGCATAGCAAGCGGGCTCGCGGAGCGGATTCACAGGGTCCCACAGTGCCTGCGGAGGCAGTCATGGCGCAGACGACGAACCGGTTTTTCGACGAGGTCGCCCGGTTGATGAACGACGCCGCCGGCGTCGCTCAAGGCGTGCGGCGCGAATTCGAGACGCTGTTCAAGACGCAAGCCGAGCGCTGGTTGCGCGATCTCGATCTGGTCAAGCGCGAGGAGTTCGAGGCGGTCAAGGATATGGCCCGCATCGCGCGGGAGGAGAACGAGGCCTTGAAGCTTCGCGTCGCGGCGCTCGAAGGAGCGCTCGCCGGCAAGAATGCGTCCGACGCCGCGCAGTCCAATCCTTCCATGGGTATGACCGGGGGCGGGGAGCCGCCGGTTAACCCCTCGGGCCCGGGCACGTTCTGAGCCGGCATTTCGCCGCTCGCATTCCTTGTTTTTAAGGTTTTGCGCCGCTATAAGCGCCGCTTCCGCGCCTGCTACAGCACCCCTGGAGGCCTGGCGCGGAATTTCCGTCGGATAACAAGGTTTTAGGTAAGGATACCATCATGGCGACCGTCACTCTGATCAAGGCGGCGGCGCGTTCGCGGGCAGGCAAGGGGGCCGCCCGGGCCGAACGTCGCTCCGGCCGCGTTCCCGGAATCATCTATGGCGACGGCCAGCCGCCGCTGCCGATCTCGCTCGATTATGCCGATCTGCGCCAGCGCATTTATGCCGGGCATTTTCTCACCACCATTCACGACGTCGAGGTCGAGGGCGTAAAGCACCGCGTGATCCCGCGCGACTTCCAGCTCGACGCTATCCGCGACCTGCCGCTGCATGTCGATTTCATGCGGCTCGGCGAAGGCGCCACTATCCGCGTCAATATCCCGATCCATGTGCGCAATGCCGACCAGTCGCCCGGCGTCAAACGCGGCGGCACGGTGAGCATTGTCACGCACAGCCTGCCGGTGCGCTGCCGCGCGGATGCCATCCCGGCCGGCATCGAGGTCGACGTCTCCGACCTCGAGATCAATCACTCCAGGCATCTGAGCGACATCACGCTGCCCGAGGGCGTTCGTTCCGTAGCCGGACGCGACGTCACTCTGGTCACGGTGGTGCCGCCGTCGGGTTATGCCGAAGAAATGAAAGCCGCCGCCGAAGCTGCCGCTGCTGCTGCGGCCGCCGCGGCCACGGCTGCCGCCGCCGGCACTCCAGCCGAAGGCGCGCCTGGCGCTGCTCCGGGTGCTGCACCCGGCGCCGCTCCGGGGGCCGCCCCGGCCGCCGCCGCGCCCGAGAAGAAGTGAGGTTCTTTCTCTCGGGACGGCGCTGATGCGGCTCCTGGTTGGCCTTGGCAATCCGGGAGCGCGCTATGTCGGCAACCGGCACAATGTCGGCTTCATGGCTGTTGAGGAAATCGCCAAGCGCCACGGCATCGGACCGTGGCGCCGGCGCTTCCAGGGCGTCGCCTGCGAAGGCCCAATTGGCGGCGAGCGGGCGTTGTTGTTATTGCCCGGCACGTTCATGAACGAATCCGGCCGCGCCGTCGCCGAAGCGGCGCATTTTTACAAGCTGCCGCTTGGCGACATCACGGTGTTCCACGACGAGATCGATCTGCCGCCGGGCAAAGTGAGAGTCAAAACCGGCGGCGGCATTGCCGGCCATAACGGCCTGCGCTCGATCTCCGCGCATGTCGGCAACGATTATCGGCGGGTGCGCATCGGCGTCGGCCATCCCGGCGATAAGGATTTGGTGCAGCATTACGTGCTGAGCGATTTCGCCAAAAGCGAGCGCGGTTGGCTCGAAGCGCTGATCGCCATCATCGCCGACAATGCCGAGCTGATCGCGCGCGGCGAGGATGCGAGCTTTCAGAACAAGGTCCATCTCGCCATGGTGGCGAAGGGATTCGGCGAGCAGCCAAACGACAACAACGGCGATCGCGAAGACGCGTGAGCCAGGAAACGGATTGAATTACCGATGGGCTTTAAATGCGGCATCGTCGGCCTGCCGAATGTCGGCAAGTCGACCCTGTTCAACGCGCTGACCGAAACCGCGGCAGCGCAGGCGGCGAACTATCCGTTCTGCACCATCGAGCCGAATGTCGGCGAAGTCGCTGTGCCGGACCGGCGGCTGGAGACGCTGGCCAAGCTCGCCAAGTCGGCGCAGATCGTGCCGACGCGACTCACTTTCGTCGATATCGCCGGTCTCGTGCGCGGCGCCTCGAAAGGCGAGGGGCTCGGCAACCAGTTTCTCGCCAATATCCGCGAGGTCGATGCCATCGCCCATGTGGTGCGCTGCTTCGAGGATACCGACGTGACGCATGTCGAGGGCCGCATCGATCCGGTCGCCGACATCGAAACCGTCGAGACCGAGCTGATGTTGGCCGATCTCGACAGCCTGGAGCGGCGCGTCGATGCCCTGAGCAAAAAAGCCAAGGGCGGCGACAAGGAAGCCAAGGAATCGCTCGATCTCATCACCCGCGCGCTGACACTTCTCCGTGACGGCAAGCCGGCGCGGTTGACCGAGCGCAAGCCCGAAGAGGAAAGGGCCTTTCATATGCTAGGCCTCCTCACTGCGCTGCCGGTGCTTTACGTGTGCAATGTCGACGAGGCGTCTGCGGCGACCGGCAACGCGTTCGCGGAAAAAGTCGAGGCCAAGGCGAAGGCCGAAGGCGCGGCTGCCGTCGTCATCTCCGCCAAGATCGAAGCCGAGATCGCCGTATTGTCGCGCGACGAACGGGAGGACTATCTTGCCGCGATCGATCTGAAACAAGCCGGGCTCGATCGGCTGATCGCCGCGGGTTACGCGCTTCTGCATCTGGTGACTTTTTTCACCGCCGGTCAGAAGGAAGCGCGGGCCTGGACCGTGACGCGCGGCAGCAAAGCGCCGCAAGCGGCCGGCGTCATCCATTCCGACTTCGAGCACGGCTTCATCCGCGCCGAGACGATTGCCTATGACGACTATGTGGCGTGCGGCGGCGAGGCGGGCGCGCGCGAAGCCGGCAAGATGCGGCTCGAAGGCAAGGACTATGTCGTGCAGGACGGCGACGTCATGCACTTCCGCTTCGCCAACTGATCACGGGCCTCTCAGACCCGATCCCTGATTCCTGATCGCGCCGAGATGCTCGTTGATGCGGAAAACGATGAGCACGAATTCGGCGATGATGCGGGCGAGGATCACGCCCATGAAGGCCCCGAGCACGCTCACGATCAGCAGGATCATGCCGACGAAAGGATTATACGCCATCGTCGTCAGCGAACTCACCACGCCGGCGCAGCCGAGCAGAATGGAAATCACGACCGCGAGCCAGTAGAAGACCTTGATCACGGTGGGGGTCACGAACCGCTCCCACTGGAACAGGTCGCTGAGGCCGAACATGATTCCTCCTGGCAAAACTGGGTGATTCCGTTTGCGAAACGGCACCCTGCACTGCGGCATTGCAACGGTCAATCGAGGCCGTTTCGCGCCGCTATTTGACCGCCAATCCGCGGGTCATTAGGACGGGGAGCAAACAGCCACGGGCTCTTGATGCGCAGGCTTCATTGGGAGGATTTCACGGCGCTGGCGCCGCAAATGTCCGGCGACCAGCGGCGGGCTGCCTCTGTCGCAGGCATCGCGCACGCGCTGCACGACGGTTACACCGACCTCGTCTACATCATGCTCCCGCTGTGGCAGACGGAGTTCGCGCTGAGTTACGCGGCGCTCGGCCTCTTACGCAGCGTGCTGGTCGGCGCCATGGCCGCCTTGCAAATTCCGGCCGGTATTGCGGCGGAACGGTTCGGCGCCGCGCCCATATTGGCGGCCGGCACCGCGCTCGCCGGTCTCGGTTTTTGCCTCTCCGGCATCAGCTCCGGCTTCGCGATGTTGCTCGGCGCGCTCCTGATCTGCGGCATCGGCTCAAGCACGCAGCATCCGATCGCTTCGGCTTTGGTCGCGCGCGCCTTCGCCGGGCCGCGTTCGCTCAAAGCGCTCGGCACTTACAATTTCACCGGCGATCTCGGCAAGATGACGCTGCCGGCGACGCTGTCGCTGATGCTCTTGGTGACGGCGTGGCGGCCGGCGCTGGCGATTTTAGGCAGCCTCGGCCTTGTCGTGGCGGTGGTGATCTATATCGCTGCGCCGCGCTTCCAGCATGGCGAGATCCTCCATCCGCAGGCCGATGCGCATAAGGCGCAAGAGCGGAAGCGGCCGCGCTACGCATTTCCCGTCTTGGTCGCCATCGGCGTCATCGACACCGCCACGCGCATGGCGTTTTTGCTGTTTTTGCCGTTCGTGCTGCGAAATAAAGGCGCCAGCGAACAGACCATCGGCCTGGCGCTGACGCTGATCTTCACCGGCGGCGCGGCGGGAAAGCTCGCGTGCACCTTTATCGGCGCCCGGATCGGCGCGGTCGGAACCGTCTGGCTGACTGAAGGCTCGACTGCCGCCGCCATTCTCGCCCTGTTTCCGCTGCCGCTTGAGGCAGCGCTTGTGGTGCTGCCGCTTCTCGGCGTCGTGCTCAATGGCACGTCGTCGGTGCTGTACGGTTCGGTGCCCGACCTGGTGCCGCCGCAATGGCGCAGCCGTGCGCTGAGCATCTTCTATACCGGTGTGATCGGTTCCGGCGCGATCGCGCCGATCCTGTTCGGCCGTGTCGGCGATCTGCTCGGCGTGTGGCGGGCCTTGGTGCTGGTAGCGGCCTTCGTGCTGTTGACGCTGCCCTTGTCGGCGCTGCTGCGCGGCGTCCTGAGGAGCGAATAAAAGTTCGCCGCATGGCATCGCGGCGTCGAATTTGCGGCAGCGGAACGCGGCGCGCGGAACAAAAAACCGCGCCTGTTCCAAAGATTGGAATTTCTTACAAATGCGCGGCAGCGGGAACGGGTGTGATCGACGGACGTTGGGATCGTGGCTCGGGCAATGCGCCCGAAACGTCGTCGATCCATGCCGCAGGCAGGCAAAACCGGCCGGCAAACATATGGAGCAAGCCATGAGATCCGTTTTTTCCTCGACCGCGATCGGTCTTGCGCTCGCAGCGGCCGCAACAACCGCCGCACATGCCCAAACGGTTATCACGCCGGATCCAGTCGTTACGGTTCCCGCTGCGACAGTGGTGGGGCCAGCAACTGAAACAGTGCAGACCACCGAGACGGTGCGCACGATACGGCCGCTTCGTCCGCATGTCCGTCGCGTCGTGACCACGCGCACCATAACGCGGCAGATCGTGCCGACGCCGACCGTTGTAGCGCGTACGGTTCCGGCCACGCCGCGGCCGATCTATGACGAGGTGGTGGCGGCGCCGATCGCCGAGAGCCCTCCGCTTTACGACACAGTTGCGGCGCCGGTCGCCCCGGCTCCAGCTCCGGTCGTGACGAGTGCCGCGATGGTTGACGATGGGGCGATGGCTGCTCCCGCCTACCGGTACGTCTACGAGCCCGATCGAATCTTGGTCATCGATCCGACTACCGGCATTGCCGTGCAGTCGATTCCGCGCTGAAAGGAAAGCGCGAGTTAGGACAAAAATCGCTTCGGCAGGTTGCGCCGGCGCGGGCCAACGCTTGGTGGCTCGCGGCGGCCTTTCCGTCTTCTTTACGCGGCCGCTTGTCGCAGCCGCAATGACGCGATTGTGACGGAGCCGCGCTACAATCGGCGCAATACTGCCATTTACAGCTTTAGTCTGGTTTTCTATGCAACTATAAGGCGATAACCGCAGCAACTGATTCAATTTCTGACGCAACTACAGAGAGATACCCGTAAATATCACAATTCCTCGCCGTACATCTTCTGCTGCATAAACTGACAGTAGATTTGGCGGCGATTGTTCATTGGGTTCGGTTTAGCCCGTCAACCGATGGAAATGCCATCGAAAACGGGAGTTCCCTTTTGCCCAGACGACAGATCATCAAAGGCAAGCTGACGGCTCGAGAGGTCGAAGTCCTGCGCTGGGTTGCGAATGGAAAGTCGGCTTGGGAGATCGGCGAGATTCTCCACATCACCAAACGAACGGTCGACGAGCACGTTCAGACGGCGGTGCGGAAGCTTGGCGCCGTGAACCGAACTCATGCCGTCGCGCTGGCACTCTGTGACGGCATCATCAAGTTATAAAGCTGTTACAAATGCCAATATCGAGCGGTTGTAATCGTGCAAACTAATAACTGTCTCGAATATAAAGTTTGATTACCGGTCGACAAAGTAAAAATGAAAATTTGTCAGGTATTTCCTGACAGGTTTGTGCGGAGGTAACGATCGGGTCTTAGAGCCGATCCGAAAACTTCTTGAATCTGATGAATCGGATGTGATTCATTGATGGGCGCTTGATTCTGGATGGAGCGCCCCCCCGATGTGGAAGCCCGAACACCGCCAAGCTGCGAGCCGCAGTGGCCTGCGTTACCCGAGCGATTTGACTGATGCCGAATGGGTGATTGTGGAGCCCATGATCCCGCCTGCACGCCATGGCGGGCGCAAACGCTCGGTGAACGTGCGTGAGGTGCTGAACGGGATCTTCTACATCCTATGGACCGGCTGCCAATGGAAGGCTCTGCCAAAAGACCTGCCGCCGAAGAGCACGGTGCACGACTATCTGGAGCTATGGAACTGGGACGGCACGTTGGAGCGCATCCACCATGCACTCTACGTTGCGGTGCGCGAACAGGCCGGACGTGACGCAAGTCCGACGGTAGCGATTATCGACTCGCAAACCGCGAAGGGTGCTCAAAAAGGGGGCCTTGGCTCGATCCTTCGGGTTACGACGCGGGCAAGAAGGTCAAGGGTCGCAAGCGGCATATCCTGGTCGACACGCTGGGCCTCTTGTTGAACGTTGTCGTTCATCCCGCCGATGTTCAGGACCGTGACGGCGCCTTCCTGTTGTTGCGCCGGGCAAGACGACTGTTCCCGTTTATCAAACGCATCTTTGCTGATGGTGGATATGCCGGAGAGAAGATGGCGCTTGTTGCCTGGCGAACAGGAGCATGGAAGCTGGAGATCGTGAAGCGATCCGAAGTTTCTGGCTTCGAGGTCTTGCCAAAAAGGTGGATTGTCGAAAGGACATTCGCCTGGATCAGTCGCAATCGCCGCTTGGCTCGCGACTTCGAGCGTTACGCCATTACCGTCGCTGCCTTCGTCCGCCTCGCCATGATCCGCATCATGCTCAGGCGGCTTGCTGCAAACGCCTCGTTAAGAATCCAAACTTTCCGGATGAGCTCTTAGGAAAATTCCAGCGGGGCGATGACGGGTCCACGTGAATGTGTGACAACGCATATCGTGGCTAGCTCGGGGGGCAGGCCATGACTTCAAGGAACGAAGGATTTCCATTTCTCGACTGCGGAGCACTCAACTCCGGGCGGTCGTTTGATGTTGAGGCGTTCGCAGCCAAATATGGCGGCCTAACGTCTTCACGGCTCAGATCCGGGACCGTGTTGTACGCTCAGGGCGAGCCTGCCGACTCCATGTATTATCTTTAGGACGGGCAGCTCCAAATCACCGTGGTGTCGAGCCAAGGCAAGGAAGGCATCCTTGGCGTGCTTGGACCCGGCGACTTTTGCGGCGAAGGTTGCCTGCTCGGCAAACGGGCCCGCGTGGCGACAGTTACCTGCATCGCCGATAGCCTGGTGGCGCGAATCGAGGCGCCAGCGCCCTTCGCGCCATTCGGGATAATACGGCGATAGCCGGCTTCTTTCGCGCGTTCGCTCTGCGGCGCGTGGTTGATCTGAGAGAAAACCTCATCTGCCAACTTTTCGACTCCAGCGAAAAACGCCTGGCACGGGCGCTTTTGCTGTTGGCAAATAATGGCCGCAACGGCGGCCACCAATAACGTCATACGCAATGTCGACCAGGAAGGCCTAGCGCAGATGATCGGCACGACGCGCTCCCGCGTCAATCAATTCATGAACAAGTTTCGCCGATTGCGTTACATCGACTACGACGGCGATATCATCGTCGTGCACCGGTCGTTGTCGAACGTTGCGCTCTGCAATGACAAGTTTGACGAATCCGACGATGGGACATGGCCTGTTAGCTGGCCTTCTAGTTGTGCAGGCCGATTCCGCTCGCAGTTGATCTGAATCAATGTAGCCCGATCGTCGGCGAGCTTGCGCTCGCTGATATCGGTGATGGCGCTAAGCACCATGAGCCCGTCTTTGGTCTGGATCGGGTTCAAGCCGATCTCGACCGGAGTCTGGGTCCCGTTCTTACGCACGCCGTAGAGGTCGCGACCCACGCCCATGCGCCGCGCTTGCGGATTCGCTGTGAAGCTTGCGCGATGACTGCCATGCAGCGCGCGCCCCGCTTCCGGGACCAGAAGATCGATCGATCGGTCGAGCAGTTCCTCGCGCCGATAGCCGAACAGCCGCTCGGCCTCGGCATTGACCAGCACGATCTTGCCTTCGGCGTCGGTCATGATCATGCCGCTCGGACACGCTTCGACCGCGAGCCGGACGATCTCCTCGGATGCCAGGCGGTCGGGCATGTGCGTGTCCCATTACTCCCGGATTTCGCCTTTGGTCTTGTTGTTGCTTTCGCCGCAGTCTGCGACCACGACGGGAGGCAGAATCAGCTAATCGAATAGTGCTTCGTAATGGGTAAAATGCGATTAGGTAGAACCACCTATCGCGAAGCGCGGTTCCGAAGCGGTCGGCCTAGCAAGCGGAACGAGCAGTCGTCCGGCGGCCGGTGCGGCGTTAGCGTGCGGCTTTCTTGCCCGTCTCCACGACCGCTTTGGGCAGCACGTCGAGATAGGGCCCCATGAAGAACGCCTCGCCGGTTCCCTCGCCGTAATAGCGGTCATAGGCGTCGATCATGGTGCGCACCGGCGTGACGCAGGACGGCATCGACGCGACGATCAGGTCGCCGATTTCGGCTCCGGGCTTGGCGCCATAGCGCGGGTCGGCGACCACCGCATGCACGATGCATTCGGTTGCCGAGCGCACCAGCGGCTCGGTTGCGGCGCTTTTCTGCTGCGCCGAGAGGGGCACAGCACTGTTGCCATCGTTGAGCGGTTCGGTTGCGACGGCAAGGACCAACGCCGTGCCGAAGAGCGGTGCGAGAATCATAGGTTGCTCCTCACCCGGACGAAACGAGCCATAGCGGGGCCGGTCATTACCGGTCAACCCACATCCGGCGCCACGGTGTCGTCTTCCCTGGTTCCACGCCGCAGGCATGCTATAATTGCGCCGCAAATTCACGGAGCAACGACGATGATCCTTCCCCCGGTATTGATCCTTGGCGCGCATTTGATCATGCCGGTCTCAGACGGCGTGCCTACTCTCAATGTCGAGCAGGTCTGCCGGGGTATCGCGCAGCAAGGCGGGGTTTCTTTCCACGACACCGACATCGCCGAGGAAAAAAAGAACTGTCTCGACAGCGAAAAGGCTATTCGCGATGAACTGGTCAAGGAATGGTCGAGCTTTGCGCCGGCCGACAAGGTCGCCTGCACGAACGAGTCAACGATGGGGGGCGATTCGAGCTATACCGAGCTGCTCACCTGCCTGGAAATGGCGCGAGACGTGCGAACCATGAACAGCGAGGCGAACAAGCCGGCCGCCGCGCCCGCGAAGCCCGCGCCGAAGCCATAACCGCGGGTGAAGCTCAGCGGCTCGCCAGGCAGCCTCCGCTAATAGCCGATCAGGATCTCGCTTACCGTCGGTTTGACCGAGCGGATGGCAGGATCGGACGAACTATATTCCTTGTCCGCCGACATCGCGCTCACCGCGTCCGCCGGCGCTTTCGGATCGGCGGTGAGACTGACGCCGGATTTGCAGCCGCCCGGCAATGAGGCCAAAGCGCCGCCGTCCCAGTCGCTGACTGTCGCCACGCCGTTCTTGTCGAAGCCCTTGAGCTTGAACGGCTTTTTGTTGAGTTTTTCGAGCTGCACCAGGTTGAAGCCAAGCCGCATGCCGCCCGGCGCGCCCCAGGTCGATTTGCCTTTGATGTCGATCAGATAAGTGCCGCTGCGCTCGGCCGGATTGGACCACCACACTTCGAGGCGGCGCTTCGGATCGTTCGGAAACACGATCGAGGCCTTGACCTTGGTGCCGCCGTCGGCGTCCACGTCGCCATAGGTGACGTTCTTATAGTCGAACGTCATTGCAAGCCGGAGAGCGTTCGAATCCTTGCTGAAGATACCGGTGCAGGCCACCACATGAGCGCTCGGCGGGGGCAACTTCGGCTCGGCGGGACGCGGGGCGGCCGCGGTGTGCGTTGCCGGATGCGCGGTGGTGTGCGAGCCGCCGGTCGGCTCCGCCACAGCCGCAGGTACTCTTTGCTGAAGCTGTGAGGGCGCCAGTTGATCTTCCGAGTTCAGCGTCGGATCGTGCGGCTGCGCCGCCGACGGGCCGGCGGCGATTATACCAAGGGTTAAGCCACGCGCCGCTGCGAGCGCTACGCCGTTCCATCTCTCACCCATCCCAGCCTCCGTTCCCCAACGGATCGTAATATAGCATGGCCAGCACAGCCTCAGCGCTTGCACGCCGCGGCCCGCCGCCGCACACCATCATTGATGTTTTATCGCCCGGCTCGCCGAGCCGCAGCCCTGACGACGTTGTCTGCCTAGGCCCTTTGGCCTTCGGCGCGGCAGCCTTCGCTCGCTTCGCGGGACTCCTCGTCTTTTGTGCCCCTGGCCAGCTTCTATTGCTGGCGGGGCAGGAGCACGGCCGGACCATTCCATTAGCCGACATGGAGCCATCTAATAACGAGCTAATTTCTATCCGCCAACGCGCGTTATTTTTGGGGGTTGCCAAGTCTGATCGACGATGTCTTCCGCCAGAAGATAGGTTCGGGGGATAAGGAAAAACTGTCCGTCGGGAGAAGGCAGCCAGTTCGCCTGCTTGTCGGCAGCCGGAGGGTCCTTTTTGACGTAGATTGTGAGACTACCGTCCTTATCGGGCGTCATTCCACTACGGTCACCGCGTGAGGCGACAGCAATGCCTTAAGCCAGTATTTTTAGCTCATGCGCAGCGAATTTTTAGAGAGCACGAGATGAATGGTTACAATCGTGACCAATAGAGTTCCAAATAGCGAGACCCACCAAAAGACGAAGAGCCACGAAGGGCAATAGTGATCGTCCGGTGTCGTCGCACAACTACGTCCCACCACCTAAAGATGATCGGCGCGTTGTTGCGATCGAGTCTGACAGCGTATAGCGTTAGAGAGGAAACAGGGAGGATGAAAATGCTGAGTTTTGATCGTGCGATTAAACTGGCCGCGGCGTGCACAACGGCAGCGGTGATGTCGTTCGGCGCTTCGACGCCCTCGCGGGCGGAAACCTGTTCGATTCGCCTTCACATCGTGAAGGCCGGCTTCATCGTGGGTGTTGGCGGCGGCAGCGGCACGCTCTACTGCCAAGGCCGGGCATACCGACTGAGCGTCGGCGGTATCGGGATCGGCAGTCTCGGTGTCGCCGCGGTCGATCTTCGAGGCACGGCTTCGAATGTACGCACGCCGGGCAGCGTCGCCGGTACGTACGGCGCCGCTGGTGCCGGTGCCACGTTTGTCGGCGGCGGCCAGGTCGCGACGCTGCAGAACGGCAATGGTGTCGTGCTCCAAGTGCAAGGTCCGCAGGTCGGTTTTCAGGTCAATATCGGCCTCGGCGGTATGACGCTGGCTCTGCATTAGCAAACCAACCCGGTGCCCGTCGAAAGCCAAAGATGGTGAGGAGAAGGCACTCGGCGTTCTGCTGTTGGCGGCAGGCGTGACGCCAAGCCATGCCGCGGCCTGTTCTAACGAGATAGACGTGATGCAGGCGCGCATGGCTGTGCGAGCAATCCCGACTTCCGCTAATGCCATGGACGTCGTTTGCTGCGAGAAAGGATTACGTCTGGAACCGGGGGCAAAGCGGAAGTGACCGGCCTGCGCTCGAAACGGCGCTGATGACCCGAACCGGACCTCGGTTGCCGACATTTCATGTTGCAGAAACGAAGCCCGGTAACTGGGATGTGCCGGGCTCCGGACTTCTATAGGGGTCTCCAATAGGATCGGGAATGATAAACTAAGTCCCCGTTATGGCTTGAGCGACTACTTGCCGGGCGGCTTGTATGCGGCACGAAGCTTACGCCCCTTTTGCTGAATGCTCTTTAATTCGTCCTGTGTCAGCAGACGCGTAAGTTTTACGTTCTGGATAGCGCCGCCTGCGAATGCGACACCTGCTATCGCAGGTGCCATCTCGGGGTCCGGCACATCGAAGATTAGCATCACACCAGGACCGTCGGCAGGATAGTTATACAACGACACCAATTTGGCACCGGCAGCATCAAGTAGTTTCTTGATGGCTTCGGCCCGATTGGTTGCGGGATCATCCATCATAGCGTTGATAGCTTGTGATGTGTATTGCGCGGTAAAGCAGAAATGCATGACGATTCCCTCCCGTTTATTTGCTCGGCCAAACAAGATTACACAGGGGGCTCTCATACAGAAAGTCTGTGACCTTTGGCTGCCACTCCATCTTGCGCCAACATGGTGACTACGAAAAGAAAAAAGATGGAGCAATACGTGTTTTGGTCGGAGGGCTGCGCCAAAAATGGTCGCACTTGCCAAAGAACTTGATGGTCGTTGAATTGAGATTTTTCCGATCTAACTGTTCCCCATAAATTGGGACAATGCACTATTGGAATAGCCGCGTTTTCCGAGCTTCACGCCGAATCTTGCGAAGCTCCTTATCTAATCCCATTAATACATGGCCGAGTTCATCGATAGCCTGCATCAGACTGGTCATTTTGTCGATTAGCGGGGCTTGGTGTTCCGCCTTGCGAATATAATACTCTGCCTTCGATGTAGATTGCGACATGGGTATCACCTGAAAGCCGCACGATCACCCAACAAGGGACTGCAACCAACGGCACAGAACCTCAGTCCAATTCAAGATGAAGACTACGCTAGGAACGTCGGCAAACACCATTACTAGCAAGAGACTAGCCCGATAATGTTAAGTCCATGTTTTGCCGGATAATTGCCGAGTTATTAATTTTGACGGCCGTAACCGCAACGACGAGATGCTTTGCATATCAACGCTCATTCCGACAAGTTCACGGTTCAGCCCGCATTGATCCGACTGCCGGAATTCCACTTGTCGGAATGCAATCCCGTACTTGATACGGCGCAGCAATATGACCGGTTCTGGGGGGCGGACTCAATTGGTCGACGCAACACCTTCTAATCTTGCGAAGTGAGGAGGGAGCTAAGCGGAAATCTGGGTGACGACGATTGATTGAAGGCGGCGTAGCACTCACCGAAAGTCGCTTTCTGGAGGCGGCGGAATAGATTGCGACTCGCACGGCTGCCCGGCGATGGGCACTCCCGTTTTTTGCCACAAAAAGAACCCCCAGCACTTACGCACTACGGTTCCGTAGTTGTGTCGGGCATCGGGAGCCGCCTCGGATGGGGGCCCTTTCTATTCCATCTGGGGGATGTGCTCCTTACCGCAATGCGGGATCACGCATTAGTCGCGCAGCCAATCTGATGTGGCATGCCCAAAGATCGCGTGGCCTTATGGATGCGAGTGGCGTCCAACTTATTTGAACGACCACAGCCTCGGTCTGGGCCATACTGGGCTGGTCGTTCCGCCCCCCGAAACGATCCGGCGCTAGCGCGGCATAGCGCGTTGTGTTCTGGATATTCCGCTGACCGAGATAGGCTTGCGGTGACCACCGGACCCTCGACGCTCATCAATTTTGGTTGCGATGCGAGGTACAGCCGACATGTTACGGACATCGTGAATCAGTCGAAAATGACCCGAAGCCGAAATGCAAGTCGCCTTGCGGATGCGACAAGGGCGCCCTGTTAGGGACCATCGTCGCTGCTTCCCATCAATTCAGATCGGAGGTAGCCGGCTTAGGTTCGCGTTCCGACGACTTCGAGGTATTCGGCGGCGATACAGGTTGTGCCGTCACGGGCGTCGTTGTGCTGGGCGTAGAGGTCTTCCAGGTCGCGGCGGAGCGCGGCTTGGGCCGTTTCGCCAAGCCCGGCGAATGCTTTCAGAGTCGGGCCGTAATGAACCCGATAGAAGTCGACCGTTTCCGGAATCGAGAATGGAAATTTGAGTTGCGCTAAGCGACGCTTCACTTGCAGGTCTTTCACATCGGCGCCGAGCCGTTCACGAACGATCGCCTCATCGCCCCATTGCAGCGGACTCGGCACGCCGGCGGGCGGTGCGACGTGCTTGGCGGTGGCCCGAAACACCGCGCCGATGAAGCCGCTTGGCGTCCAATTCGCCATCGCGATCTGCCCGCCGGACCTACAGACGCGGCGCAGCTCGGCGGCGACAAGGTCGGGTCGCGGCGCGAATATTACCCCGAACATGCTGACGATGAGATCGAAGGCGCCGGCGGCAACGGGAAGATTTTCGGCATCGCCTTCCTCAAACCTGATGTTTAGCTTTTCCCGCGTGGCTCGCGCGCGCGCCTGATCGAGCAGATTGGGAGAAATGTCGACGCCGGTAACGGCGGCGCCGGCCTTTGCCGCGGGAATGGAGAGGTTGCCGTTGCCGCAGGCGACGTCGAGCACCTGCATGTTCGGCTTGATCTGGCGGCGGTCGATGAAATCGTTCGCCGCGGATTCGGTCAGCGCGGCCACGCTGCTATAGTCTCACGCCATCCAGGTCGCCCTGATGCGGGTCTTGAGGCCATCGAGGTCGGCGATCGGTTGGATGGTCATGCATCGATCCTTTCATCGAGGTTTCGCTGCGCGCGGCGCGCGCATTGGCGCCAACAGCTTCGCCCCCCGTGCCGCGGCCGGACAATCCGAGTTGCGCCTCGGCTATCCAATTTGCGCCCAAAAAATACCGCGCCGGCCCCGATCCGAATGACGATGCAGGGTTGGGCTGGTATTGTCGCTGACGGAGATGCCCGCGATGCCGCGCCAGCCGGTTCCGCATGACGTGAAAAAAGCGATCGATCTCGTGCGAGGTGACCTCGCGCGGCGTTGGACCGTCAGGGATCTGGCGCGCCTCTGTGACGTGCGGCGGCGCACAATGGAGAAGCACTTTCGGCGTTTCGCCGGCTGCGCGCCGCTGGAATTTTTGCGCACCGCGCGGCTCGATCAGGCGCGGCGCAAGCTCATCGCGGCAGCGCCGGGCACCAGTGTGACCGGGGTGGCCATGCAATGTGGCTTGACACATCTCGGCCGCTTTGCTGTGACCTATCGCGAGCGCTACGGAGAAAATCCCTCCGACACGCTGCGATATCGGCGTATTCCACAGCAACTAAATCCGTCGTCTTTCCGATTGGCTGCATGTTCGGAGCGGGCGACGCTTGCGATCCTGCCGTTTGATCTTATTGGGCCGCAGGCGGCTTGCGCGATCAGCATCGGTGAGGAGATCGCCGCGGCATTGGGCCGAACCGGCTGGGTCAGGATCGCGCCGGCTCGCGCAGCGCGGTACTGCCTGCATGGCCGGGTGAAGGAAGACGGCGCCGGCGCGCTGCGGATTAGAGTAACGCTGCTCGATCAAACCACGTCCCGCTACATTTGGGCGGATTGCACGGATTGTGCGGCGGGCGATCTGTTCGGCTCGCCGGATTGGCTTTCCAACAGCGTATCGGGCGCGCTTCGTTCGGTCGTGTGTGACGCGGAGATTGATCGTGCCGCTGGCGTGGAGGCAGCACACCTCAC
Source organism: uncultured Alphaproteobacteria bacterium (assembly GCA_963731805.1). Lineage (GTDB taxonomy): Bacteria > Pseudomonadota > Alphaproteobacteria > Rhizobiales > Xanthobacteraceae > BOG-931. The sequence goes on along the minus strand of CAVSWY010000003.1, from coordinate 16,635 downwards.
CGCCTGGGAGCTCAGCATGCAGGCTCTTCCGATGGTGCTTGCGGCCGACCCTGCCATGCATGACACGGCGCTCGAATTGCTCGACCAGGCGATCGCGCGCGTGCCACGCGATCCGATTCCGATCGCCATGGCAGCGTGGTGTCACGGGCTGCGAGCCGGTCATCACTTCACCACCCATCGCAAGGCCGAGCAGCGTAAAGTGCTTGAACTTGTATCGAACGCATCGGCGCTCACCGTCGGCGACCCGCTCGCCCATGCGATGTTGTCGGCCGCCTCGATGCTGGCGCACGATCTCAGCGCCGCCGAGGCCCATGCACGGCAGGCGCTCGCCATCGACGGCGGATCGCCTTGGGGCTGGGGCCGCCTCGCATGGGTTCATGCCTATCGGGGAGAAACAACCAAAGCGATCGAGTGTTGCAAGATCGCGCGGGTGCTGGCGCCTGTTGACCCGCTCAATTTCGTGTGGTCGCTCGGCATTGCCGCTGCCAACTTTGAGCTCGGAAGCTACCACGTCGCGGTTCAATGGTATCGGCGCGCGCTTGCCGCACAGCCGAAGGCGATATGGATCAATCGCTTCCTCGCCGCGGCTTTGGTACACGCCGGCAAGCACGACGAGGGGAAACAGAGTTTCCGCAAGCTCTGCCGCGAGTTTCCCGAATTGACCATCGCCGAGGTCAGAAGCGGGCTACCCCATACCGCTACGCTGCTTGATCGCGTCGCCGACGGACTCGAAAATCTCGGCATGCGCTACTCATAATCAAGGAGGAGCGCGGGTAGGCGGCGTGGCCGGAGGAAGGCTGCCAGCAAAGTGACTTCCGTTAATGGCCCAGAACGTCGTTTGCTGCGAGACAGCATTACGTCTGTAATTGGTGGCAAAGCGGAAGTGACCGGCCTGTGGTCGAAACGGCGCTGATGACCCACCGCCGACATCGCAAGAGCGTGCTGGTACTTGGCAACCTGCCGGTTGTTTGGCCCCTTCATTGCGGCAAGGCCATCGGTGGAGTTCCGCTTTCCACCGTCGTTTCAGAGTGTGCTGTTTTATACAGTTTTAGAAAAACGACCGGGTCAAACTTTTAGCTGCCGGGCGCGTTTTTTGGGCCCCCCAGCCTCCCCAGCGCCCGGTTTGTTGTGCGTACTAAGACCCCAGTTATGCCGACGCAGCGCTGGGGTCTTTTTCCATACGGCTGCGAGTAGAGGGAGACTGTCATGGGTGCTTTCCGGAAAGGGTTCGTCGAGCGCCAGAACATTGTGCACTACACAAATCAGTTGATGACAGAAACCGACCCGGTCAAACGGGAACTGCTGCAAAAGCTTTTGGCCGAAGAAATGGTCAAACAGGCAGACCACACTAACGCCAAACAGTAACTTCCGAGCGGCCAATCGCTTGATTTAGATCAAAGCGAATCGCCACCAAAGCGACAGCATTGTTTGCTGACTCGTCCCGCCATGTGGATTAGGGAGGCTAACATGATGCACTGTGTTCAATGCAGTACTGCTTTGGTTGCCCCCGAACGGTCTGAATATCGGGGCGACAGACATGTCTGTCATGTTTGGCTCTGTCCGAATTGTGGCGGCTGTTTCGAGTCTTTGGTTTCGTTTCCTACGGACGACGCCGACACTAAATCAATCAAGGATATTCTGACGGCCGACCCGTCCCTGTTTCCTTCGCTGCTGGTCGCGTGAGGCACTCTCGTGGCGCTCAAGATCACGTTTTTGCCGAAAAACCAGATGGAACGCTTTCGGTCGACTTTTCGCGTTTCGAAGTAATTCGGCGATTTTGCGCTACATCAAAGCCGACAGCGTCGGCTACATCTAACGATCAAAAACCCCCAAAGGCTATAAAGACCACCAAGACAATCGATATTAAGACGGGCGCTCCGCCCACGAGTGGCGCTGCACCGAAAAAGGCTGCTCAATCCTCGAAACCGTTGAAATCGCGGTGGTATGTAGCGTGAGTTGTGATGTTGTGTTCCACCCCGAAGTTGGAAGCCCCAGCTCCCAGGCCCCCCAGCTCCCCAGGCCCCCCAGCCCCAAGCTGGGGCTTTTCTTTTAGTACGCCAGATCGGGGATAGGGGCTTCCCCTTAGGGACAACATCTGAATTTTCGAGCGCATGGCCGGCTCGTATTGGAGAATTATACGACCTTGGGGGAGTTGACCGATGCGCAGCCAGCAACAGTTCCATCGCCAGTACGCCCCTCGTGCTTGCGCCGTCGCGCGGGTGCAAGAGCAAAAGCAGCACAAAATTACAATGATGGTCGCTTACGCGATTGCGAGTGCGATTATAGTGCTATGGATATCATACTTGCCCACTCTAATGGGCAGTCTAATGACAACTTTGAACGTTGTTCCGACGCATCTGTCGTCCGCATCGGACAGCGTCAATCCAGCCAACAAGGGCGATCAGCTTACGAGCGTTCCGTTTAACAACCGATGGAACGCTTTAGGGACGATGACGATACGAACGCTCGGAGAGAACGGTGTGCTCGCCCGCGCCTTTGATCCAACGAAAGACATCCAGCCAATTCCGGTCGGTTGCGAGCCGGCGTTCAGCCAACTCGACAAAACAGGCAATTTGAGTGCGCGCTGCGTTTCGAGCACGGATACCAAGCTTTCAGTGTGACGGAAGGTTGGCAACTGGAAAATGGCTCATCCGTGTGCGGCCTTGTTTGTTCCGTACTACACGTAAAGGAGGCCAACATGGATAAGCTCGCGGAACATCATGACATTGTGCATTTCACGACTCTATTGATGACAGAAACTGACGCCGCCAAGCGAGCTTTGTTGCAAAGGCTTTTAACTGACGAAATGGTAAGGCAAGCAGCCAGCCAGAATAGGCCGGCATTCAGTTATCTCGTCTAGGCCAGGAAATTCAGTGCGTGCTGCTCTGCAAGAGTGACTGTCCGCTGAGGAAAAACATGATCAAATCTGACAAGGAAACAAATCGTCTCGGTGCGGTTGATAACGAAGGTGAGAGATATATTATTGTTGAGCTACAGCAATCCACATTCAGACGAGGTAAGCGCCTCGCATTGCTCAATGGCGAGAAAGTAAATCGTCGCAAGGATGGCACTTTTCAAATCTTCGAGACGGGCAAAATCCTCAGGAAAGTCGGCTGACGATACTTACTGCAATCCTAAGAACAATATACCACGCCTCGAAATGGAGGTCTGTGACCTACTTCACGGTGGCCCGACGGCGATAAAGTTCGCAGTTTTGCGCGGTGCAAACGGTCGCTACATCGGATTTGCATGGCCTCGCCTCCGTCCGCGGGTCGATTCCCCATGCGTTTTGTGGCAGCGAGGGGAGGGAGATAGGGGACCGGCCCGATAAACGCACCGGGTGGGGGCCGCAGTCCGTCGCCGGCGCGACCTCAACCCGAACAACGACATCATCCTACTCACCGTCCCCCACCCCAGGCCCTCCGCGCCATGGGCGCTCAATCCTCATTCCTGTGTGAGCTCGGCACGAACTCGACGCGGATGCCGACCTCCTCGGCGGTTTCACCGTTATCGGTCTCCTTGGTCTTACAGACGACCTTGAGAGACTTTGCCCGTCGAGAGCGTGAGGGTTGGGCTGAACCCCTTAAGTGTCTTAGGGCTAGGCTGCTAAAGCCAAGGGGGACTACTTTTTCACCCTAAAGAACTCACTGTCTTAATTACCACGGCGATGGATCAACTGCTTCCCATTTCGGCGCAAATTATGCACCGAGTTGACACGCATCGTTCATCGACTCGCGCAATATCGTGATCCGCAATCGTGCTGTCAACGTTTGCCATCGCCGCTAAATGATTTGTTGTTATGACCAAGCCGATACCGCGATATAATCAGCTTGGGGGATCTTTGTTGTGGCTATCGTCAAAGTTTCATCCGGAGAAAGTTTAATGCGAGTTTCGAGCCTTACGCGCTTGAACTTGGCTCCCTTGTCTATGCCTGGAACCATTTACAAGACGAATTAGCGCGGCTGTTTTCTATCGTAGTTGGGTTGCCTGCAAAGACAGAAATGGCTCTTGCCATCTGGCACTCTACGCCGAGCGACCTCGCACAGCGAAAAATGCTACGCGCTGCGGTCGAAGTGGCCTTCGCCAAAAATAAACCCGCAAAAGATGATATGGTTTGAGCTCTGAACAAGGTAGATCAATTCCTTTCTCGCAAGCGCAACAACGCGATACATGCGCCCGTCGTCATTCGTACGGGCTTCCAGGGAGCAAGATTGCGCCCTACGAATTAGCGCTAAATCCCCGTGCCATCGCCCTAAAAGGCAAAGACATCGTCACGGAGCTGATGTGGTACCGCGACACAGCAGTAGCACTTCGACAGTATCGCTCGCTGATGGTCCGAGCGCTGACGACGTCCGAACTCGATACATGGCCGAAAAAACCAACGCTGCCACTTCTGAGGCAGCATCCCAAGGCCAAGGGAAAGCCTCATAAAGAGCCTCAGCCCCCTGATATCTGAGAGGGGCTAGGGAGGGCAGTAACCCCAAGGGGCAGATGGCAGCCCTCTCAGGATTGACTCACCCAGCCCTAGGGAAGGCCAAGGGTGGGTTTTTGGCCTTGGGGCACCTAGTAGCCCTCCCAGCCCCAGCCCTTCCCTAACCCTATTGCGGGTTGAGGGGAGCACAACCAGGGGCCACAAGCCAACTTCAATGGCCTTTATCTATTGAAATATCAATAGCTTATGGCCTTAATTGGTGGAGCCAGGGGGAGTCGAACCCCCGACCTCTTGAATGCCATTCAAGCGCTCTCCCAACTGAGCTATGGCCCCTTCAGGGAACAAACGTCAACACTCGGTCATCCGACAAGCGAGTTGCTCTGTCGCTCGCTGGCTGATTACCGACCGCTGATTATCCTTCTTCCTCGGGTTCGATGTCGCCGCCGATAATATCGGTGACGTCGGCGTCCTCTTCCTCCTGCTCCTCGATGAAGGTGTCGTCGTCGAGGGTCTCGTCGATCTCGACGTCTTCCTCTTCCACCCCCGCCTCCGTGGTCGCGGGTTTCTTCGCGCCTTGGGCCTCGGCGTCAGCCTCCTCCAGGGAGACGGTCTCCACCTCGGCCGGCTCTGGTATCGCGACTTCCTCAACCGGTGCCGCAGGGCGCGGGACCACCGGCGCGGCTTCAGGCCGGGCGCGCGTCACGATAGGGGCGACCACGTGAACCGTGCCGCATTTGGGACAGTGAATCGGATCCTTGTTCAGATCATAGAATTTGGCGCCGCAATTGGCGCAGAGCCTTTTGGTGCCCAGTTCGGCTTTGGCCACGATCCGCATCCCTTGTCGAGCAATTCGGGTGCTTCACTTGGCTAGTCGCAGGGCGGCTGTCAATAGACGATGTCGCCGTGTGGCGGCCCGGCTCCAAACGTAAAAACGACGGGATGACGGGCCGCGGCAGCCCGTGATACAGGGCGCTGCTGCCGTCGCCGGTCATGGTGCCTTATGACGCCGCCTGGATACATCTTATGTCCGCCAACCGTGTTCCACTCACCGCCCGCCGCAACGGTCCGCTTTCCGGCTCCGTCCGCGTCCCCGGCGACAAGTCGATGTCAATTCGCGCGCTCATTCTGGGAGCGCTCACGGTAGGAGCTACCCGGGTCAGCGGTCTTCTCGAGGGCGAGGATGTCCTCAACACGGCCAAGGCCCTGCAGGCCCTTGGCGCCCGCATCGAACGCACCGGCGAGCGGCAATGGCAGATTCATGGTGTCGGCGTCGGCGGCTTTGCCGAACCAGCCAATGCCCTTGATTTCGGCAATTCCGGCACCGGGTGCCGGCTTGCGCTCGGCGCGGTCGCCGGCTGCCCGATTACCGCGACGTTCGACGGCGATGCCTCGCTGCGCAGCCGGCCGATGCAGCGTTTCCTCGATCCGCTGCAGCGCATGGGCGCGCGCACGCTTGCCTCGGTGGACGGCCGCTTGCCACTGACGCTTGCCGGCGCGCGCGATCCGATGCCGATCGTGTTCCAGCCGCCGGTGCCCTCGGCGCAACTGAAATCGGCGACGCTATTGGCCGGTCTTGCCGCGCCGGGCGAGACCGTGGTGATCGAACCCGAGCCGAGCCGCGACCACACCGAGAAAATGCTCATTCATTTCGGTGCGCAGGTGAGAGTGGAGCAGGAGGGTGGCGGGCGGCGTATCACGCTTACCGGCCAGCCGGAATTGTCACCGCGGCCGGTCATGGTCCCGGCCGACCCGTCTTCGGCGGCGTTTCCGCTGGTCGCCGCACTCCTGGTGCCCGGTTCGGACATGATCCTCAACGGCGTGATGACGAATCCGCTGCGCACCGGACTGCTTACGACGCTCAGCGAAATGGGCGCACGCATCGAGCGGCTCGAGGAACGCAACGAAGGGGGCGAGGACGTCGCCGACCTGCGCGTTCGCGCCGGCACATTGCGTGCCGTCGAGGTGCCGGCGGCGCGCGCCCCCTCCATGATCGACGAATATCCGATCCTGGCCGTTGCGGCCGCCTGCGCCGAAGGCACGACCGTGATGCGCGGATTAAAGGAGCTGCGCGTCAAGGAATCGGATCGGCTGGCAGCTACCGCGGCACTCCTTCGTGGCAACGGGGTGGCTGTCGACGTCGAAGGTGACGATCTTATCATCCACGGCAATGGCCGCCCCGCCGGCGGCGGCCTCGTCACCACCCACATGGATCACCGCATCGCCATGGCCGCGATCATCCTTGGGCTGGCCAGTGAAAAGCCGGTGCAGATCGACGATGGCACCTTCATTGCAACGAGCTTTCCGGGATTCGTCGAATTGATGCAGTCACTGGGCGCGGAATTGTCATGATCATCGCCATCGATGGACCGGCCGCTTCGGGCAAAGGCACGATTGCTCGTCAGATCGCGGCGGTTTATGGGCTGCAGCATCTCGATACCGGGCTGTTGTATCGCGCCGTCGCCAAGGCGGTGCTGGATGCCGGCTATCAGCCAGACGACGTCGAGCATGCGATCGAGGCCGCGATCACGCTCGATCCGACGAAATTCCAGGACACTGCGCTGAAGTCCCAGGCCATCACCGAAGCCGCCTCGGTCGTCGCCGCCATTCCGGAAGTGCGGCAAGCTTTGATGAACTATCAGCGCGAATTCGCCACCCGGCCGCCCGGCGCGGTGCTCGACGGCCGCGATATCGGCACCGTTATCGCGCCCGGGGCCGATGTGAAGCTATTCGTGGTCGCATCGCCGGAAGTGCGCGCCAAGCGGCGCGTACTGGAACTGCGGGCGCGTGGCGAAACCGGTGACGAGCAGGACGTCCTGGCCGACCTGTTGCGTCGCGACCAGCGCGATTCCCGGCGGACCGCAGCCCCTCTGATGCAGGCGCCCGACGCGCACTTGCTCGATACGACGCATTTGGGTATAGACGCGGCGTTCCGGGCCGCTGTCGATATCATCGAGGCCGTTCGAGCGGGCCGAAAGCGTCGATAACAAGCGCTTTCGTCATTGGAGGTTAGCCCGCTCACCGCCTCCGCTACGTGATGCCGACTTAACCTGCGTCCGGAACGCAGGCTTTTCCGAAACGTATGGCCTTGGCCCCAACCGCCGGTCTTGCCGGCGGCCGCCGCACGTTCCGGATCATTTCCATTCAAGGGGCTCGGAGTATTTTATGGCTCAAGCTGCCGTTCAAGCCGCTACCGACGCGCCGTCGCGCGAGGACTTTGCCAAGCTGATCGATAAATCGTTCGGCGACGGCCATCTGCAGGAAGGCGCCGTCGTCAAGGGCACGGTCGTCGCCATCGAACGCGACCTTGCCGTGATCGACGTGGGCTTAAAGACCGAAGGCCGCGTGGCACTGCGCGAATTCGCCGGGCCCGGCCGCACCGCCGAGATCAAGGTCGGCGACACCGTCGAGGTCTATCTCGAAAGGATCGAGAACGCGCTCGGCGAAGCCGTGCTGTCGCGCGACAAGGCCCGGCGCGAAGAGAGCTGGGGCAAGCTCGAAAAGGCGTTCCAGAATAATGAGAAGGTGCAGGGCGTCATCTTCAATCAGGTCAAGGGCGGATTCACCGTCGATCTGGACGGTGCGGTCGCCTTCCTACCGCGCTCGCAGGTCGACATCCGGCCGATCCGGGACGTGTCGCCGCTGATGAACAACTCGCAGCCGTTCCAGATCCTCAAGATGGATCGCCGCCGCGGCAATATCGTCGTGTCGCGCCGCACCGTCCTGGAAGAGACCCGCGCCGAGCAGCGCCAGGAACTGGTGCAAAACCTCGAAGAGGGTCAGGTCATCGACGGCGTGGTCAAGAACATCACCGACTACGGCGCATTCGTCGACCTTGGCGGCATCGACGGGCTCTTACACGTCACCGACATTGCCTGGCGGCGCGTCAATCATCCGTCCGAGGTGCTCAATATCGGCCAGCAGGTGAAGGTCAAGATCATCAAGATCAATCACGAGACCCACCGCATCTCGCTTGGCATGAAGCAATTGCTCGACGATCCGTGGCAGGGCATCGAGGCCAAATACCCGGTCGGCGCGCGGTTCAAGGGCCGCGTCACCAACATCACCGATTACGGCGCTTTCGTCGAACTCGAACCCGGCATCGAGGGACTGATCCACGTCTCGGAAATGTCGTGGACCAAGAAAAATGTGCATCCCGGCAAGATCGTCTCGACCTCGCAAGAAGTCGAGGTGCAGGTGCTCGAGGTCGATCCGGTCAAGCGCCGCATCTCGCTCGGTCTCAAGCAGACCATGCGCAATCCGTGGGAGGTGTTCGTCGAGAAATATCCGGCGGGCTCGGTGGTCGAGGGCGAGGTCAAGAATAAGACCGAATTCGGCCTGTTCCTCGGGCTCGACGGCGATGTCGACGGTATGGTTCACCTTTCCGATCTCGACTGGAAACGGCCCGGCGAGCAGGTCATCGAGGAGTACAAGAAGGGCGACAAGGTCCAGGCCCAGGTGCTTGACGTCGACGTCGAGAAGGAGCGCATTTCGCTCGGCATCAAGCAGCTTGCAGAAGGCGGCGCTCCCGCCGCCGCGGGCGAAGCCGCCGCCGGCGAGCTCAAGAAGGGCGCCGTCGTCACTTGCGAAGTCACCGAGGTGAAGGAGGGCGGCATCGACGTGAAGATCGTCGGCACCGAATACACGTCCTTCATCAAGCGGTCGGAATTGGCGCGCGATCGGTCCGAGCAGCGGCCCGATCGCTTTGCCGTCGGCCAAAAAGTCGATGCGCGCGTTATTCAATTCGACCGCCGTACCCGGCGCGTCACCGTCTCCATCAAGGCGCTGGAAGTCGCCGAGGAGAAGGAAGCGATCGCGCAATACGGCTCGTCGGACTCCGGCGCAACGCTGGGCGATATCTTGGGTACCGCGCTCAAGCGCAAGGGCGAGGAAGCCGAAGAGAACGAAAAGGAAGAGGCGGAGGAGTGACGGCCGATCGCGGGGCTCGCGCCCCGCGATGAGCAAATGTGGGGGCGGAGCAAGAGGAAGGGACCATGTCGCTTGATGCCGACCTGATCGTCGACCGCCGCCGCTTGCGGCGCAAGCTCACGTTCTGGCGCGTGCTTGCCATTGTCGTCATCGTTATTGGCCTCGCGGGAATAACGACGATCGCCAGCAACCGCGCCGGTCTGTTCGGCGTGCGTCCCTACATCGCGCGCGTGACAATCTCAGGCTTGATCCGCGGCGATCAGGAACGGGTGCGGGCGCTCGATCTTCTCGGCAACTCCTCATTGGCGAAGGCGGTCATCGTCCATGTCGACAGCCCCGGCGGCACCACGGCCGGGTCCGAACAACTGTTCAATTCGCTCTCCCGGCTGCGCGAGAAAAAACCGCTCGTGGTCGTCGTCGACAGCATGGCCGCCTCCGGCGGCTACATCACCGCGCTTGCCGCCGATCACATCGTGGCGCAGCAGACCTCATTGGTCGGCTCGATCGGCGTGCTGTTCCAATATCCCAACGTGTCGGAACTGCTCGGCAAGATCGGCGTGAAGGTCGAGGCGGTGAAATCGACGCCGCTCAAAGCGGCACCCGACGGTTACGAGCCGACCAGCCCTGAGGCGACTGCCGCGCTCAACGCCATTATCCAGGACTCCTATTCATGGTTCAAAGGCCTGGTGCAAAAGCGCCGCCATCTCACCGACGACCAGCTCGCCGCGGTCGACGATGGCCGTGTCTTCACCGGGCATCAGGGACTTGGGCTCAAGCTCGTTGACGAGCTTGGCGACGAGCGCGCCGCGCTGGCGTGGCTCGCCAAGGAGAAGCACATCGACGCCAAGCTGCCGGTGCGGGATTATCGGCTGCAAAGCCGGTTCAGCGACCTGACGTTCCTGCACGCCGCCGCCGCGGCCGCGCTCGATGCGGCGGGGCTTAGCGCGCTGGCCCAGCGCCTCGACCTGTGGGGCGCCGCCGACGCAGCGGAGCCTTTCAACCTTGACGGTCTATTGGCCCTTTGGCACCCTGCCGGCGAGAATTGAGTGGCGTTCGCGGGCGAACCAATCATTTCGGCGTAAGGGTGGCGGACCATGATCAAGTCAGAACTCGTTCAGCATATCTCTACGCAGAACCCTCATCTGTACCAGCGCGACGTCGAGAACATCGTCAACGCCATCCTGGGCGAAATCATCGCGGCGATGGCGCGCGGCGACCGCGTCGAGTTACGCGGTTTCGGCGCATTTTCGATCAAGCAGCGCCCGGCGCGCACCGGGCGCAATCCGCGCACCGGCGCTCATGTCGCGGTCGATCAGAAATGCGTGCCGTTCTTCAAGACCGGCAAGGAGATGCGCGAGCGGCTCAATCGTCCGAGCGCGGGTTGACCGGCGCATTGCGATCAGCCGGAAGCTTGCTCCGCAAGATCGTTGCGGCGCTGATCCTGGTGACGCTTGGCGTCCTGCTCATCGCCTTCGCGGTCGCTAATCGCCAAGTCGTGACGGTGTCGTTCGACCCGTTTAATACGGCGAGTCCGGCCGCATCGGTGGCTCTGCCACTGTTCGCGCTGGTCATCGTTTTGTTGATCGCGGGCGTCGTCATCGGCGGCAGCGCATCCTGGCTGCGGCACGGCCGGTGGCGCCGCACGGCGCGGCGGCTGGAGCGCGATCTCGCGAGGCTGCGCGAGGAGCTGGAGGCGCATAAACGGACCGCGGCTGCCGCTCCGGCGAATATTCCCCGCGCAGTCGAGCCGCCCGAGCGGCTCAGGCTCAAGCCGCCGGTGCAGTGAGAAATCCGCCGCGCGCGTGCAAGACAAAGTGCCCGTGCCCATGTAGAACGGCAGCGTATTCTGGCTAGCTCATTCCACGATCCGGCAAGTTCATGGCGCTGACAGTGAAAATTTGCGGTCTTTCGACCCCCGAAGCGCTCGACGTGGCGCTTGACGCCGGCGTCGATATGGTCGGCTTCGTGTTCTTTCCGCCGTCGCCGCGCAATCTGTCCTACAAGACCGCGGCAGCCCTGGAGTCGCGCGTGCGAGGCCGAGCGAAGAAGGTCGCACTGTCCGTCGATGCGGACGATACCTTGCTGTCCTACGTGGTCGATGCGCTCGGTCCCGATATCCTCCAGCTCCACGGCAACGAGTCGCCCTTGCGGGTGGCCGCGATCAAGGCGCGCTTCAAGCTGCCGGTGATGAAGGCAATTCCAGTCGAATCCAAAGGCGACCTCGCAGCAATTGCCCGCTATGCCGCGGTGGCCGACTGGCTGTTGTTTGACGCGCGGCCGCCGCGCGAGGCGACGCGCCCGGGCGGCCTTGGCAAAGCGTTCGATTGGCGCCTTTTGGAAAGCATCGAGCCCCGCGTGCCGTATATGCTGTCGGGCGGGCTCGATGCCGATAATGTCGGCGAAGCCTTGCGCATCACCCGCGCGCCCGGCGTCGATGTATCTTCGGGCGTGGAACGCGCTGCGGGCGAGAAGGACCCCGAAAAGATCCGCGCCTTCGTGCGTGCCGCGCGGGCGGCGGAAGCCAAGCGCGTCCATCCGGTGGCGTGAGGAAGATTGCCATGACCGTGCAGCCGCTCAATTCCTTCCGCACCGGGCCGGACGAGTACGGTCATTTCGGCATTTATGGCGGCCGCTTTGTCGCCGAGACGTTGATGCCGCTGATCCTCGAACTGGAGCAGGCTTACGCCGAGGCCCAGGCCGATCCCGAATTCAAAAAAGAGATGGATGGCTATTTGGCCCACTATGTCGGCCGCCCGTCGCCGCTCTATTTCGCCGAACGACTTACCGAGCATTGTCGGGGCGCCAAGATCTATCTCAAGCGCGAGGAACTCAATCACACCGGCGCGCACAAGGTGAACAATGTGCTTGGCCAAATCTTGTTGGCGCGGCGCATGGGCAAAAAGCGCATCATCGCCGAGACCGGCGCCGGCATGCACGGCGTCGCCACCGCGACGCTCTGTGCGCGGTTCGGGCTCGAATGCATCGTCTATATGGGCGCGGTCGACGTCGAGCGGCAGAAGGCGAATGTGTTCCGGATGCACATGCTCGGCGCCAAAGTGGTGCCGGTGGAGTCCGGAGCGAAGACGCTGAAAGACGCGATGAACGAGGCGCTGCGCGACTGGGTGACCAATGTCGGCTCGACTTTCTATTGCATCGGCACCGTCGCCGGGCCGCATCCTTATCCGATGATGGTGCGCGATTTCCAATCCATCATCGGCCGCGAGACGCGCGAGCAGATGCAAGAGGCCGAAGGCCGCCTTCCCGATTCGCTGATCGCCTGCATCGGTGGCGGCTCCAATGCCATGGGCCTGTTTCATCCGTTCCTCGACGACAAGGACATCGAGATCTACGGCGTCGAAGCCGCCGGCCACGGTCTCGACAGCGGCATGCACGCCGCCTCCATCGAAGGCGGCCGGCCGGGCGTGCTGCATGGCAACCGCACTTATCTGTTGATGGACGACGACGGCCAGATCACCGAAGCCCACTCGATATCCGCCGGCCTCGATTATCCCGGCGTCGGCCCCGAGCATGCCTGGCTTCATGACGTCGGCCGCGTCACGTTCTTGTCGGCGACAGACGACGAAGCGCTCAAAGCATTCCAGCTTTTGTCGAAGCTCGAAGGCATCATTCCGGCGTTGGAGCCGGCGCACGCGATCGCCAAGGTGCTCGACCTCGCGCCGCAAAAGCCGAAGGACCACTTGATGGTGGTCAATCTCTCCGGTCGCGGCGACAAGGACCTCGATACCGTGGCGCGGCATCTGGGAAGCGGCGCGCGATGACCGGACGCATCGAACGGCGCTTCGCTGCGCTTTCCAAGGAAAACCGCGCCGCGCTGGTGACCTTCACCATGGCGGGCGATCCGGATTACGCGACGGCCGCCGCGCTTCTCAAGGCGCTCCCCAAGGCCGGCGCCGATATCATCGAGCTCGGCATGCCGTTCACCGATCCGATGGCCGACGGGCCAGCGATCCAGGCGGCGGGTCTGCGCGCGCTCAAAGCCGGGCAGAATATGAAAAAGACGCTCGCCGCGGTGCGCGAATTCCGCGCCGGCGACGATGCGACGCCGCTCGTGCTGATGGGTTATTACAATCCCATCTATGTCTATGGCGTCGATACGTTCTTGGCCGATGCCAAAGCGGCTGGTGTCGACGGGCTGATCGTGGTCGATCTGCCGCCGGAGGAAGACGCCGAATTGTGCCTGCCGGCGCTCGAGGCCGGCGTCAATTTCATCCGGCTCGCCACGCCGACGACCGACGACAAGCGGCTGCCGACGGTGCTCACCAACACCTCCGGCTTCGTCTATTACGTGTCGATCACCGGCATCACCGGAGCCGCCGCGCCAAATCCAGACAATGTCAAATCCGCGGTAACGCGCATCAAGCGCCACACCAAGCTGCCGGTCTGCGTCGGCTTCGGTGTGCGCTCCGCCGAGCAGGCGCGCGCCATCGCGCAAGGCGCCGACGGCGTGGTGGTCGGCTCGGCGCTGGTCGAGGCGGTGCGTCAGAGCCTCGGTGCCGACGCCAAGCCCACTGCCGGCACTGTCGCAGCGGTGACCGGTCTTGTCAGCGCGCTCGCCGATGGCGTGCGCAACGCGCAGCGGGTTCGCGCCTAGCCTCACCGCTGCAATTTATCGAGCGTGATCGGCAGATCACGCACCCGTTTGCCGGTCGCGTGATAGACGGCATTGGCGACCGCCGCGGCGACGCCGATAATGCCGATCTCGCCGACGCCCTTGATGCCGAGCGGATTGATGATGTCGTCCGGCTCGTCGACGAAGATGACCTTTATGTCGTGAATGTCGGCATTCACCGCCACATGATACTCGGCGATGTTGGCATTCATGACGCGCCCAAAGGCATGATCGACCAACGCCTCCTCATGCAGCGCCATGCCGATGCCGCCGACGACGGCGCCCATGATCTGGCTATGCGCAGTCTTGGTATTGAGGATGCGGCCGGCAGCGACCGCGCTGACCACGCGGGTGACGCGGATCACGCCGATCTCCTCGTCGATTTTCACCTCGGCGAATACGGCCGAATGGGTGTTTTGCGCGTATTTCTTGTTTTCCTTGAAATCGGTCTTGGCTTCACGCTCGATGCGATCAAGACCGGCATGGCGCATGGCGTCGACGATCAGTACGGCCTTATCGGGCGCTTTCTTGTCCGCGATCTTGCCGTCGATCATCGCGGTGTCGTCGAGCTTTGCGGAGGCGAGCGGCAAATCCGGCAGCTTCTTGGCGACCCGCAACAGCTCCTTGCGGATCGCGTCGGCGGCTCTGGCGATGGCATGGGACACCGACGCCGCCGTCCATGAGCCGCCCTCGACCGGAGCTTGCGGCAGTGTCGAGTCGGCAAGCTTTACGGTGACATTGTCGAGCGGCAGGCCGAGCATGTCGGCCGTGACCTGCGCGATGATCGTATAAGTGCCGGTGCCGATGTCGGAGAAAGCGGAAGCTACCTCGGCATGGCCGTTGGCCGTCAGCACGATGCGGACGGCCGTCTCCATCTGCAGCGCTTCCCAGATGCCGGTCGCCATGCCCCAGCCAACCAATTCGCTGCCGTCGCGCATCGAGCGGGGCTCCGGATTGCGCTTGTCCCAGCCGAACGCTTCGGCGCCCTGCCGGTAACATTCGCGGAGCTTCTTGCTGGTGTAGGGCTTGTCTTCGTTCTGATCGCGATCCGAATAGCAGCGCAGCCGCAATTCCATCGGATCGAGTTTGAGCGCGACCGCGAGCTCATCCATCGCGCATTCCAGTCCATAGACGCCGGTCGTCGCACCGGGCGCCCGCATGTCGGCAGGCGTTGGCAGATCGAGCCGCGCCAGCCTGTGCACATATTTGGCGTTTGGGCTTTTGTAGAGCTGGCCCGACCAGGCGGTGTCGTTGCGGGAGAAATCTTCGTATTGCGAGGTGGCCGCGATGGCTTCGTGGATGACCGCGTCGAGCGTGCCACCTTGTTTCGCGCCGAGCGCAAGATGCTCGATCGTGGCCGGGCGGTAGCCGACCCCATACATCTGCTGCCGGGTCAAAACCAGCCGCACCGAGCATTCGAGCGCACGCGCCGCCAGCACCGCCAGCACCGCCTGATATTGCGGGCGCAGCCCCAAACCGAAGCCGCCGCCCATGAACGGCGACATCACGCGCACGTCGTCCGGCTTCATGGCGAATACGCTGCACAGATAGCGTTGTACGTTCTGCACGCCTTGGGTCTTGTCGTGCACCGTAAGCTTGCCGTCGCCTTCCCAGATCACGGTCGAGGCGTACAATTCCATCGGATTGTGGAATTCGCTCGGGATGATTGGTGTCACGCTGCGGCGTGGTGCCGGGCAGGCGATGAAAATCGGTCATGGCGATGCTGCGCTCGCCGGCCGGCCCGGCGACATGGACCTTGGCGTCGAGCGCCGCGAGCGCCACGCACATGTCGGACGGATGCGTCGCAATGCAGGACTCGCTGGCGCCGAGAATGGCATGCATGCGATTGAGCCCGGCGATGGCGGAGCAGCCGCTGCCGGGCTCGCGCTTATTACAGGGCGTTGCGGTGTCGTAAAAGTAATAGCAGCGGGTGCGTTGCAGGAGATTGCCGCCGGTCGAGGCCATGTTACGCAACTGCGCCGAGGCGCCGGCGAGGAGGGCGCTGCTCAGCATCGGATAGCGCTCGGCGATCAAGGGGTGATAGGCGAGGTCCGAATTCGGCACCAGCGCCGCGATTCGCAAGCCGCCGTCGCTGGTCTCCTCGACGGCCTTGAGCGGCAGGCGCGTAATGTCGATCAGCCGCGACGGCCGCTCGACGTCTTCCTTCATCAAATCGACGAGGTTGGTGCCGCCGGCGATGAATTCGCCTTGGGGTCGGCCGCGATCCGGCGGACGGCGTCGGCGACATCATTGGCGCGGGCGTAGTGGAAATTTATCATGACCGCCCCGTGGTCTGATTTATGGCCTGCTGGATCGCCGCCAGGATGTAGGGATAGCAGCCGCAACGGCAGATATTGCCGCTCATCAGCTCGCGGATCTCATCGGCGGTCTTCGCCTTGCCCTCGGCGATCAGGCCGACGCCGGAGCAGATCTGGCCGGACGTGGAATGGCCGCACTGGAAGGCGTCGTGGTCGATGAAAGCCTGCTGCAGGGGATGCAGCGCGCCGCTCTTCGCCAACCCCTCGACGGTGGTCACCTCGGCGCCGTCCTTCATGACGGCGAGCGTGAGGCAGGAATTGATGCGCCGGCCGTCGACCATCACGGTGCAGGCGCCGCATTCGCCATTCGCAGCCCTTTTTGGTGCCGG
>CAVSWY010000002.1:0-241442 GCA_963731805.1 uncultured Alphaproteobacteria bacterium | reverse complement strand
CCGGCTTAACCACCCGGATGTGCAATTCGCGCAATTGCTTCGGCGTCGCTTCCGATGGCGCGCCCATCATCAGATCCTCGGCGCGCTGGTTCATCGGGAACAGTACGACCTCGCGCAGATTCTCCTCGCCGCACAGCAGCATGACGATGCGGTCGATGCCGGGTGCGATGCCGCCATGCGGCGGCGCGCCGAGCGAGAGCGCGTGGAACATGCCGCCGAATTTCTGCTCCAGCGTGCCCTCGTCATAGCCGGCGATGGCGAAGGCCTTCTTCATCACGTCGGGGCGATGATTGCGGATGGCGCCCGACGACAACTCCACGCCGTTGCAGACGATGTCGTATTGAATCGCCTTGAGCGAAAGAATCTTCTGGTGATCCGCGGCATCGAGCGCGAGGAAGTCGTCGACCGGCAAGTTCGGCATCGAGAACGGATTGTGCGAGAAGTCAATCTTCTTGTCTTCCTCGTTCCATTCGTACATCGGAAAATCGACGATCCAGCACAGCGCGAAGCGGTCCTTGTCGATCAGCTTGAGCTCTTCGCCGACCTTGGTCCGCGCCGGGCCGGCGAATTTTACGAAGCTTCCTGGCTCGCCAGCAACGAAGAAGACGGCGTCGCCATCCTTTAAGCCGAGTTGCTCGCGCAATTTATCGGTTCGCTCCACACCGAGATTGTTGGCGACCGGACCGCGCCCGACCACGGCGCCGTTGTCGAGCGCCCAGAAGATATAGCCAAGCCCAGGCTGGCCTTCGCCTTGCGCCCAAGAGTTCATCCTATCGCAGAACGCGCGCGAGCCGCCGCCCGGCGCCGGGATCGCCCACACCGCGGCGGTGGCGCTGGTCTCCAGGATGCGGGCGAAAATCTTGAATCCCGAGCCGCGGAATATTTCCGACACGTCCTGCATGACGATCGGATTGCGCAGGTCCGGCTTGTCGGTACCGTATTTTGCTAAAGCTTCGGCGTAAGGAATGCGCGGGAATTCCTTGGTCACCGGCTTGCCGTTGGCAAATTCCTCGAACACGCCGCGCATCACCGGCTCGACGGCTGCAAAAACATCGTCCTGGGTGACGAAGCTCATTTCCAGATCGAGCTGATAGAACTCGCCGGGTGAGCGGTCGGCCCGCGCGTCCTCGTCGCGGAAGCACGGTGCGATCTGGAAATAGCGGTCGAAGCCCGCCACCATGATCAGCTGCTTGAACTGCTGCGGCGCCTGCGGCAGCGCGTAGAATTTTCCCGGATGGATGCGCGACGGCACCAGATAATCGCGCGCGCCCTCGGGCGACGAGGCGGTGAGGATCGGCGTCTGGAATTCGAAAAAACCCTGCTCCTTCATGCGCCGCCTGATCGAATCGATGACCTGGCCACGCTTCATGATATTTCGGTGCAAGTGCTCACGGCGCAGGTCGAGGAAACGGTACTTCAGCCTTGTTTCCTCGGGATATTCCTGGTCGCCGAACACCGGCATCGGCAATTCGCCGGCCGGGCCTAGCACTTCGATCTCACGGATATAGACCTCGACCGCGCCGGTCGGCAATTCGGGGTTCTCAGTGCCGCCAGGGCGGCGACGAACCTTGCCGTCGACGCGCACCACCCATTCGGAGCGCAACGTTTCGGCCACCTTGAACGCCGGGCTGTCGGGATCGGCCACTACCTGGGTGAGGCCGTAATGGTCACGCAGATCGATGAACAGCACGCCGCCATGGTCACGGATGCGATGGCACCAGCCGGACAGCCGGACCTCTTGGCCGATGTCGCTGTCGCGGAGCGCGCCGCAGGTATGGGTGCGGTAGCGGTGCATGTTCGATTTTGTCCAAAGGTCGGTAGAAGCGCCGGTGGAACGTGAAAAGTGGCGCACAACCACATGGGCGGCAACGAAATGTCAAGCGGCGGCCCCGCCCTCGACAGATCGGCGCCGATCTGCACAGTCACTGCGGGCGGGAAGCGATGATGAAGCGGAAAAAGGCGAGAAAAGCAGGAGCGGCGGCGGTACCGATGACGGCGGCGGAGGCGGTCGTCGCGACGCTTGCCACCCACGGCCTCGATACCGTCTATGCGCTCCCTGGCGTGCAGAACGATCTGTTGTTCGAGGCGCTGTTCAAGTTCTCCGACCGGCTGCGCACCGTGCATACGCGCCACGAACAGGGCGCGGCCTATATGGCGCTCGGCGCGGCGCTGGCGACCGGCAAGCCGCAGGCTTACGCAGTGGTGCCAGGGCCGGGCTTCCTCAACTCGTCGGCGGCGCTGCTCACGGCTTTCTCCATGAATGCCCCGGTGCTGGCGCTGATCGGACAAATCCCGGACGCCGATATCGGCAAAGACCTCGGCCATCTGCATGAGATCCGCGACCAGACCGGCATCATCAAGCGGCTGGTCGACCATTGCGCGCTGATCCGCAAGCCTGAGCAAGCGGCGCGCACGACCGCGCTGGTACTGCGCGCGATGCGCAGCGGCCGGCCGGGACCGGCGGCGCTCGAATGCGCCATCGATGTCTGGGGCAAATCCGCGCCGGTCGCCGTGCCGGCGCCGCTGCCGATTGCGGCGGCGAAGATCGACACGTCGGCCATCCGCCGCGCCGCGAAGCGGCTTGGCGCGGCGAAGCGGCCGATGATCGTCTGCGGCGGCGGCGCACAGGATGCGTCGGCGGAGGTCACCGCGCTGTCGGCGCTGCTGCAGGCGCCGGTGCTCGGCTATCGCCGCGGCCGCGGCGTGCTCGACAGCCGCGACCCGCTGAGCGTCACGCTGCCGCTCGGCCGCGATCTGTGGGGCGAGGCGGATGTCGTGCTCGCGGTCGGCACGCGGCTCCTCAGCCAATTCCGGCAATGGGGCATCGACCGCGAGCTGGCGATCATCCGCATCGATGCCGATCCGAAGGAGCACGACCGCCTGCACCGACCCGCCGTCGCGCTGACCGGCGACGCCAAGCCGATCCTTAAGGCGCTGCTCGCCGAACTGCCGGCGCACAATATCAAGCGGCCGTCGCGCAAAGCCGAAATGCAGGAGCGCCAGGCCGCATGGCGCAAGCGGCTGGAAAAACTGACCCCGCAGCTCGCTTATCTGGAAGCAATCCGCGACGAATTGCCGGAGGACGGCATTTTCGTCGATGAAGTCACCCAGGTCGGCTTTGCCGCCCGCCTGCTGTTGCCGGTCTATAAGCCGCGCACGTTCCTGTCGCCCGGCTACCAGGACAATCTCGGCTGGGGCTTTGCCACAGCGCTTGGCGCGCAGCACGCCCGGCCCGACGTGCCGGTCGTCGCCATCTCCGGCGATGGCGGTTTCATGTTCACCGCCAACGAGCTCGCCACCGCGATGCGGCATCGCATTCCGCTGGTCACGGTGGTGTTCAATGACAGCGCCTTCGGCAATGTGCGGCGAATTCAACAGGAACGATTTGGCAATAGGCTGATCGGCAGCGATCTCGCCAATCCCGACTTCGTGCGCTTTGCCGAAAGCTTCGGCGCCGCAGGGCTGCGCGCCACAAGCCCGCAGGACTTGCGCGGGGCACTGCGGCGGGCGTCGGCGAATCGCGACGGCCCGACGCTGATCGAAGTCCCGGTCGGTCCCATGCCGAGCCCCTGGGAATTCATCTTTATGCCCAGGATTCGCGGCCAATAACGGCGTTTTACCGGCAAGCCGCGGCCTGCCATCCAGGGCTTGCCACCAGCGGTGGACCTGAACCACACTCCCTGTAATGGCGTTAGATTTTGTTACCCCAGCCGCAATGCAGCCAATAACAACAACGTCGGAACTGGTCGCCGTATGCCGGCGCATGGCCGGCCATCCCTTCATTACCGTCGATACCGAATTCCTGCGCGAGACGACCTATTACCCGCTGCTCTGCGTCGCGCAGATGGCCTCGCCCGACGAGGCCGTGGTGGTGGACGCGCTGGCGCCCGGCATCGATCTCGCGCCGTTCTATGCGCTGATGGCGGACGAGCAGGTGATGAAAGTCTTCCACGCCGCGCGCCAGGACATCGAAATCGTCTGGCACGCCGCCAAGCTCATTCCGCATCCGATCTTCGACACGCAAGTCGCGGCCATGGTGCTGGGCTATGGCGATTCCATTTCCTACGACCAGCTGGTGCAGCGCATCACCGGCGACGCGCTCGACAAATCGCACCGCTTCACCGACTGGACGCGCCGGCCGCTGTCGGAGGCGCAGCTCGCCTACGCCATTTCCGACGTGACGCATCTGCGCGACGTCTATCTGGCGCTGGTCGAGGATCTCAAGCGCCGCGGCCGGGCCGATTGGGTCGAGGACGAGATGAGCGTGCTCACCTCGCCCGACACTTATCGCATGGAGCCGGAAAACGCCTGGAAGCGGCTGAAGACGCGCGTGCGCAAGCCGAAGGAGCTCGCCGTGCTCATCGAGGTCGCCGCCTGGCGCGAGCAGGAGGCGCAGAACCGCGACGTGCCGCGCTCTCGGGTGCTCAAGGACGAAGCAATCGCGGATATTGCGGCGCAGGCGCCGACCACGGCGGAGCGGCTCAAGGCGCTGCGCTCATTGCCCAAGGGCTTTGAGCGCTCGCGCTGGGGCGAGGCCATCGTCGCCGCGGTCGGTCGCGGCTTGGCGCGCGATCCGAAAACCTTGCCGCTGCAGGAGCGCACGCAACCGGCGACCAATGGCGCGGCTATTGTCGAATTGCTCAAAGTGCTGCTGCGCATGATTTCCGAGCAGCATCATGTCGCCGCCAAAGTGATCGCTACCGTCGACGATCTCGAACGCATCGCCGCCAGCGACAATGCCGAGGTCCCGGCGCTGAGCGGTTGGCGGCGCGAGCTGTTCGGCAACAAGGCGCTCGCGCTCAAGCACGGCAAGCTCGCGCTCGCGATCGAAAAGGGCCGCGTCGCGACCGTCGAACGGAACTGAGTTCCACTCCGACCACCCTAACAAGAAGCAGAGCGGTTTCCGCAACCGCGCGAGCTATCGCCTTAGTTCAGTCTCACTTGCCGCTGTACTTGCTGCACGGGGCGTCGGCGATTTGCAATCACGACCGGCGCGGTGACCGAAGCAACACGCTGACGCCGGAGCGCCGATATGCGAGTTACGAAATCCGTTCTTCTTGCGAGCACGATCCTGTCGGCCGTGAGCGCGTACAATCTGAGCGCATCGGCGGCGCCGTTGCAGGGTGAGATGCTCGCTCAGGCTGCTCCAGCCGGCCAGGAGAAAGAGAAGCCGAAGGCAGCGCCCGCACATCCGGCGCCTCCGGCTCCGCCAAAACCCGCGCCAGCGCCGCCGCATCCGGCACCCGCACATCCGACGCCGCCCGCTCGTCCGGCACCCCCGGCCCCTCCGCATCCGGTGCCTCCGCCGCCTCCCCATCCGGCGCCTCCGCCGCCCGCTCTTCATCAGACGCCGCCGCAGCGTGAGCTGCCGCCAGCGCGGGAGAATGGGCAACACCCGTCACTGCAGCCGCAAATTCAGTCGCCTCATGTGAACCAGCCGACGCCGCCCGAGCATCGGATGGAGGAACACGCGCCGGGAACGCCGCCGCCGCACGAAGCGCCGCCGAATGGGACGAAACCTTTGGAAAACGTGCGCCCGGGGGCCAACACTCCCGCGCAACCGCTGCCTCAGGCGACCGGTCCGCACGAAGGCCCGGGCCAAGGCGGTGCCGTGCCGCCTGGCGAGGTGCAGAACGCGCATCCCGGGCCGGCCGGCGGCATGCAACAGATCCAGCGCGCGGCGCCGAGCGCCAACCCGGCTGCGGTGCCGCCACCGACCCAGACGATCAACAAATCGCAGTTCCTTGCGCTGAAAGGCCAGGCGCCCACCGCTACCATCGAGGCGCTGCACCAGGAGCGCCACGAAGTGCGCCAGGGAAACCAGGTGTTCATTCAAGAACCCGACCGCACGATCGTTCAGGAAAACAACCGGATGATCATTCGCCACAACGAGGTCGATCGCTTCGCGGTCGGCGCCCGCGACGTGCATGTCGAGAAGCGCGGCAACCAGACCGACACCGTCGTCGTCCGTCCTGACGGCGTGCAGATCATCGACATCGACGATGACGAGGGCCATCTGCTGCGGCGCGTGCGGCAGGACCGCGATGGCCGCGAGATCGTGATCATCGACAGCGGCTTTGCCGGCCCGCAAGCGCAAATGTTCGTCGACATTCCGCCGCCGGTGATCAGAATTCCGCGCGACCGCTATATCGTCGATGCCGACAGCGCCGACGAAGCCGACATCTACGGCGTCTTCATCGCGCCGCCGGTCGACCCCATCGCGCGGCCCTACACGCTCGACGAGGTGCGCTACAGCGAGTCGCTCCGGGACTACATGCCGTACGTCAATCTCGACATCGAGTTCGATACCGGGTCGTGGCAGCTCACCCCGGATCAGGTCGATCGGCTGTCGGCCATCGCCGACGCGCTCAATCGTGCGATCGCGCGCAATCCGCGCGAGGTATTTTTGATCGAAGGGCACACCGATGCGGTGGGTTCCGATATCGACAATCTCTCGCTGTCGGACCGGCGCGCCGAAGCCGTGGCCGTCGCACTGACCGAGCAACTTCAGGTGCCCGCCGAGAATCTGGTGACGCAAGGCTACGGCAAGCAGGGGCTGGTGATTCAGACAGACGCCCCCGAGCGCGCCAACCGGCGCGTGGCGATCCGGCGCATTACGCCGCTGATCGATCCGCAGGCGGCAAATTCGCCCTAAGCGCGATCGTTTGACGACGCGGCGTGGTCGGGCGCTCCCGATCGCGCCCTCTCGTCTCCTCTGCGACATCGCCCCGCTCCATCCGGACAGGGGACTAGTGTAGCGTCAGCCCAGAGCTCCGATGCTCACAACCCTTAGGCTGTTGTAATCAACCGCCGCCGCGATCATTGCTCGCGAGCGGCAGGCCAAGGGCGGCACAAGAGGGAAACATGATTTTCGACGTCGATCGCCGGACCTTCTCGCTGCTCGGTCTTGGCGCCATGGTGTCGCCGCTGCGCGCATGGGCGGCCGATGCCTATCCGTCGCGCCCGATCCATTTGTTGGTCGGCTTTACCCCGGGATCATCGTCCGACATCACCGGACGCATTTTCGCCAAGGGCGCCGGTGAGGCTCTCGGCCAGAACGTGGTGATCGAAAACAAGCCGGGCGCCGGCGGCAGCATTGCCGCGGGCCTTGGCGCGCGCGCCGCCAATGACGGCTACACGCTCTATCTGCAGGCACTGTCCACGCTGACGTACAAGATCACGCATCCGGAAGCGCCGTTCGACCTGGTGAACGATTTTGCGCCGGTCGCGCTCCTTGCCACCGGCGCCATCGTCATGGTGGTCGACCCGAAGATCGGCGTGAACAGCGTTGCCGCGTTCACCGCTCGCCAAATCGAAGCCCGGTCAGATCCTGTTCGGCTCGGTCGGCCCGGGCAGCCTGCCCGACCTGTGCGGCGAGCTCTACGCACAGCGCGCCGGCGTGAAGCTCGTGCAGGTGCCCTACCCCGGCAGCCCGCAGGTCATCACCGATCTGATGGCCGGCCGCGTGGCGATGAATTTTGCCATCGCCTCGTCGGTGCTCGGCCAGATCGCCGCCGCCCAGGTCAAGCCGCTGGCGATTGCGGCCGACAAGCGCTCCGATCTCTTGCCTGACGTGCCCACCATGGCGGAAGCCGGCATGCCCGACTTCAACACGCCGCTGTGGTTCGGGCTTTTGGCGCCGAAAGGCACGCCGCAGCCGATCATCGACAAGCTTGCTGCGGCCGCGCAGAAAGCGATGCATGCGCCGGACGCCGTCGATGCGTTGCACAAGCAGGGCTTTGTGCCGGAGGACCTCGGACCGGACCAGTTTGGCGCTTTCATCAAAAGCGAGGTCAGCCGCTGGTCGCAGGTCGCGCAGGCGGCGGGGCTTGTAAAGACGTGAGTTGGCTTACGCCGCCGCGGTGACCTTGAAGCGTGGCGCCAGCGCGGTTCCGCGCAACGTGGCGGCGAGCGCCGACATCTCATCGCGCGACAGCGGCGCATAAGGCGGATAAGGCTCGCCCGCCGGAATGCCGATCAGATTCATCGCCGCCTTCATGGCCGGCGCCAACCCGCGGTGCATCCATTTCGACGGGAACAGCGCGAACTGCAGCTGGATGTCCGCTGCGCGCTCATAATCCTTGGCGAGGAACGCATCGATGACGTGACGCGCGATTTCGCAAGCGGGCGGCGGCATCGTCGCGCCAGAGCCGCCAAGCTGCAGCGTCGCCAGCAGCATCTGCATGGTTGTGAAGTAGCGCGCATGCCCGGCGCGATCGATCTCGACGATCAGCCGCGACACGCGCGCGAGGTCGCGCGACGATTCCTTGATCAATTGCACGTTGGGCAGTTTCGCCAGCGCGATGGTGTCGGGGATCGACACGTCGGCGCCCGGCCCGGGATTGAGATAAAGCGTGATCGGCAGTTTTGTCTCGCGGCCGATGGCCGCGAAATAAGCGATCAGATCGGCTTGCGTCGGCGGCCCGGCAAACGGCCGCAACGGCGCCAAGAGCTGCACCGCCGCCGCGCCAAGCCGTTCGGCCTCGTGTGCCAGCTCGATCGCGGTCTTGAACGAGGGATGTGAAATGCCGACCATGACCGGAACGCGGCCACCAACGCACTCGATGGTGCGGCGGATCAGCGCCTTGCGCTCTTCGAAGCTCAGATAAGTGTATTCCTGCGTCTCGACGCCGGCGGCGACAACCATGGTGGCGCGGCAATCGTCGATGATGTAATCGATCTGGCGCTTGAGCGCGGTCTCGTCGACCGCCAGTTCCGCCGTGAACGGCGTCAGCGGCGCGACGATCAATCCCGGTTCTTTTACTGGCATTTCCATGCGGCACTCCCGGTAGGCACTGCTGGCGGCGACGAGCGATGCTACGCAATAAGCATAGCATCTTAGCCCATCAGCACCACCGGCTCACGGCCAATCAGGCGGGCCAGCGCCCGCAGCCGGTTGACGATACGCTCGCCTGACAGCGCCGCATATTCGCTCGGCAGGCGCAGCGCCAGGCGGTGCCGCTCGATGGCGAGCGGAGTCTTCGGCAGCACGCCCGGCATCGCCGCGGAAACCACATAAGCGAGGCGGAGCGCGGCGCCGAGCACGCGGGCGCGGTCGAGGAGCCGGGTCGACACAAGCTCGCGCAGCCGCGGCGACAATTCGTCGTCCATGACCAGGCCGACATGACGGAAGAACACGGAGAGCGCCAGATAGGCGCGGCCCTGATGATCGATGCCGGAAAAGCCGCCATGGGCGATGATGTTGAGCGATTGCTCGCCCCGATAATCGGGATGAGCGCGCCAGCCAATATCGGCGAGCAAACAAGCGGCATGGCGGAGTCTGCGTTCCTCGGCGGTTTCTTCGAGGCCCGAGGTGGCGAAGAAACGGTCGGTCCAGCCGATCAATTCCTCGCCGTGGCGTGGCGAACGCGAGCGCAGCTGGTTGAGATGGCCCGCGGCTTCGATCAGCGCGTCCTTCTCCTTGTCCTTTTTCTTCAAGAGGGAATAGAGCAAACCTTCGCGGATGCCGAGCGCCGAGAACACCACCTGACGCGGCTTGCCAATGCGCAGAATGTATTCGAGCACGAGCGCCGCGTAGGGCAACAGCGGCCGCCGCGCATTGTTCACCACCTCGATGTTCGACAGCGTATCGACGTCGACGCGGTGCACGAGCTTGGCGAATTCGAGCGCTTCGTCGGCGGGAATGGCGTAGCCGTGCATCACATGCAGCGGATAGCCGGTCTGCCACATGTGCAGCCGCGCCACCGATCGCCAAGTGCCGCCGACGGCATAGAAGTTGCGATGTTCGCAGCCTCGCAGAACCGGCAGGCTGCTGAGCGACTTCTTGACGAACTTTTCCGCCTTCTTGACCGACTTCCCCGAAATATCCGCAAGCGCCAGCCCGCCAAGCGGGCGGGTGATCCCGTGCCGCGCGCGGGTGCCGCGCACGTCGACGAGCTCGAGTGAGCCGCCGCCCAGATCGCCGACGACACCGTCGGCGCGATGCACGCCGGAAATGACGCCGAGCGCAGTGAACTCGGCCTCCTGACCGCCTGAGAGCACCTCAATGTCGGCGCCGATGGTGCGTTGCGCGAGCTTGATGAACGCCGGGCCGTTCTTGGCGTCGCGGCAGGCAGCGGTGGCGATGGCGAGCGTTCGCTTCACGCCCATGGTGTCGCACAGCGCGCGAAACCGCTTGAGGGTGGAGAGCGCATGCTGCACCGCGTCGGCGGCCAACAGCCGTGTCGTCTGCACCTCACGGCCCAGCCCGCACAGCGCTTTTTCGTTGAAGATCTCGGTCGGGCTGCGGGTCAGGCCCTCATAGGCGACCAGACGCACGGAGTTCGAACCGATGTCGACAACGGCAATCGGCGGACCGTGATCGAGACGGCCTTGGGCGTCGCTTCCAGCGCGGTTCATCGATCCATTCGGCGCAATATCATGCCGATCATATAAGGCGTCATCCGCCCGCTGGCCGCGGATAAAGAATGGATGGAAAATCGCCACCGTGGGCCCGGCAGAGGGTGGCGGGCACAGCCTATGCGATTCGCGGGAACTTCACATGCGCTCGGGGCGATGACGCAGGCGCGGGATGGAGTCCTTGGGCGACTTGCCGCGGCCGGACAGGCTGGGATTGGTCATGAAGTAAGTGGTGGAATTGAACACTTCCTCGCCCGGAGCCGGCGCGATGCGCGACGACGAGCCGTCGGCCAAAAGCTGCCAGCTCTGCTCGTTGTCCTTCAGATTGGCCACCATGATCTGATCGAGCACCTGCTCGTGCACGGTGGGATTAAGGATCGGGCACAACGCCTCGACACGGCGATCGAGATTGCGCGGCATCATGTCGGCGGACGAGATATAGACGGCAGCCTTCACATGCGGCAGGCCGTGTCCGGCGCCGAAACAATAAATGCGACCGTGCTCAAGGAAGCGGCCGACGATGGATTTGACCCGGATATTGTCGGACAGGCCGGGAACGCCCGGCCGCAGGCAGCAGATGCCGCGCACCACGAGATCGATCGACACGCCTGCGCTCGAGGCGCGGTACAGCGCATCGATGATGTCGGGATCGACCAGCGCATTCATCTTCATCCAGATCGCCGCCGGGCGGCCGGCCTGCGCGTGCGCGATCTCTTCCTCGATGTGGTCGTGAATGCGCTTGCGCAGAGACAGCGGCGAAATCGCCATGCGGTCCAGCTCGGCGGGCTCGGCATAGCCGGTGATGAAGTTAAAAATCCGCGCCACGTCGCGCGCGATAACGGGGTCGCAGGTGAAGAACGACAGGTCGGTATAGATGCGCGCGGTCACCGGGTGGTAATTGCCGGTGCCGACGTGGACATAGGAGGCGAGCGAAGAGCCCTCGCGGCGGACCACCAGCGATAGCTTGGCATGGGTCTTCAGCTCGATGAAGCCGAACACGACCTGCACGCCGGCGCGCTCGAGGTCGCGCGCCCAGCGGATATTGGCTTCCTCGTCGAAGCGCGCCTTCAGCTCGACCAGCGCGGTGACGGATTTGCCGGCTTCGGCGGCTTCGGCCAACGCCTTGACGATCGGGGAATCGGCGGAGGTGCGGTAGAGCGTCTGCCTGATGGCGACGACGTCGGGATCGCGTGCCGCCTGCTGCAGGAAATTCACCACCACGTCGAAGGATTCGAAAGGATGGTGGACGACGAAATCTTTCTGCCGGATAGCGGCAAAGCAGTCGCCGCCGTGATCGCGCACGCGTTCGGGATAGCGCGGCGCATAAGGCACGAATTCGAGATCCGGCCGATGCAGGTTGGCGACCTGGCCCATCTCGTTGAGCGCGAGCACACCGTCGACGCTGAACACGCTGTCGTCAGTGGCGCTGAGCGCCCGTTGCACGAAGCGCCGCAGCTCCACCGGCATGGTCGATTCAATGTCGAGCCGTATCACGATGCCGCGACGGCGGCGCTTGAGCGCGGTCTCGAACAGCCGCACCAGATCTTCGGCTTCTTCCAAAATCTCGACTTCGGAGTTGCGGATGACGCGGAAGGCGCCCAAGCCCTTCACCGCATAGCCCGGAAACAGCTTGCCGATGAAGAGGCTGGTCACGCCTTCGATACTGATCAAGCGCACTTCGCCGCTGTCGCCCGTCTGCGGCAGGCGCACGAAGCGTTCGAGCCGGTTGGGCATACGGATGAGCGCGTTCATTGCCCTGCCGTCCTTGGCGCGGGCCAGCTGCAAGGCGATGGTGAAGCCGAGATTGGGAATGAACGGAAACGGGTGCGCCGGATCGATCGCGAGCGGCGTCAACAGCGGAAATACGTGGGCCAGAAAATAGTCTTCGAGCCAAGCTTTCTCAGCCCTGGTGACGTCTTGACCGTCGACCAGAACGATTCCGGCATCGCCGAGCAAGGTCCGTAGCTCACGCCACTGCGCCTGCTGATCTTCCACCAGGACGGAGACGGCCTCGGCAATGCGCACCAGCTGTTCCGCAGGCGTCAAGCCTTCGGGGCTAACGGTGTTGATGCCCTCGCGCACCTGCGCGCCGAGGCCGGCGACACGCACCATGAAGAATTCATCGAGGTTGTTGGCCGAGATCGAAAGGAACTTCAACCGCTCAAGCAGCGGATTCTTCGGATTGGCCGATTCCTCAAGGACCCGCCGATTGAAATTCAACCACGACAGTTCGCGGTTGATAAAACGGCTGGGGCTGAAAGCGAGATCGGAATCTGGCTGGTGGGCAACCGCCTCCGGCGACCGCAGAGGCTCTTCCAGCCGCCGCACGGTCCCGGATTCTCGTGCAACAGCAGTAGCTTGGCCGCGATCGGCCATGTCAGTTGCGTGCTCCTCGAGCGCTATGTTGGCCACCTTTGGTAACAATCCGATGAATGGAACTTATTGAGATAACGCGGCGTAACGGCCTTTCGTCAAGCCCGGCATTGGGTGATTGGCCGCACCATGACAATGAAAGTGAACAAATTCGAGGCGCTTGGATGCGCAAGAGGCGGTAGCGCTACACCGCGTCGCGAAACATTTCGGCCGCGAGCGCCCGGCTCGGTGGGCGGGCCTGACGCAAGGCTTCTTGGTCGAGCGCGACGACTGCGGCGCGGGCCGCGGCAAAAGAACGCTCGATATGCGTCGAGAGATAGCCGACGACGCTTTCGTCGAGTTGCAACTGACGATCGGCGGCAAGCTTGACGATGACGCCGCGCAGCATCGCATCGTCCGGCGCGGCAAGCGTCACCACCGGCAAGGCGCGCAGCCGCGATATCACGTCCGGCAGCGTGACCGGCCAGAGCGTCGGCGCGCTGCGCGCGATGAAGAGCAGAAACGCGCCCTCCTCGCGGGCAAGATTGATCAGATGGAACAGCGCCCGCTCGTCCGCGATCGCGACCGCATCCTCGACGACCAAAGCGCCGGTCGCGAGCGCGGCGGGAATGTCGATTTCGCCAAGCGCATGACCGGAAACGACGCGCGCCCCAGCAATCCCCGCCCAGATTGTCGCCAAATGCGTCTTGCCGGATCCCTCCGGCCCGACCAGCGCGATGGCACGTGCCGGCCAGTCCGGCCAGGCGTCGATCAACGCCAGTGCGTTTTCATTGGACACCCCCGACAGGAAATCCTCGCGCGCAAAGCTTTCGGCGTGATCGAGCGCGAGTGCGAGCTGCCGCGGGGGAAGAGACGTAGCGCTTACGATGGCCGGCTCCCGGTGTAGAGCGGACTGGCGAGGTAACGCCGCAACGCAAATCGGATCAGCACGCCGGCCGCCGCCGCCAGCGGCACGGCGAGCAATAGCCCGACGAAGCCGAACAGATAGCTGAAGGCAAACAGCGCGAACATCAGCCAGACCGGATGCAAGCCGACGCTGTGGCCGACGAGTTTTGGCGACAGCACATTGCCCTCGAGGAACTGGCCGATCAGCACGATACCGACGACGATGACGATGCGGCCCCATTCCGGGAAGAATTGCGCGACGGCAACGCAGAGCGAGACGACGAACGCGGTCAGCGAGCCGACATAAGGAATGAAGCTGATCAGCCCACAAACCACGCCGATGAGAAAGCCGAAGTTCAAGCCCGCCAGAGTCAACCCGACCGCATAATAGGAGCCGAGGATCAGGCAAACTCCGGATTGGCCGTGGACGTAGGCCGATATGGATGCATCGATCTCGCGAGCCAGCCCGCGCACCGTTTCACGCTGCTGCAGCGGTATCAAATGATCGACACTGGTTACGATCCGATCCCAGTCGCAGCCCAGATAGAATGCGACAACCGGCGTGATGATCAAAAGCGAAAAGATTGAAATCAGAGTCTGCCCCTTCGACCACAGCGAAGCGAGAACACCGGTCACATACCCCATCGCCTGATTCATGATATCGCTGGCGGACCCGCTGGCGAGATTGTCGCCGATGACGCGCTTGAGCCATGGATGGTTGGGGTCGCTCACCAGAGCCTGCAAGCGCTGCGCATAAGCCGGCGAATTGTCGATGAAGGAAGAAAGCTGCCGCATCAGCGGCGGCGTAATCAGGAGAAGCAGCAGCACGAAGGCTAGCACGAAGCCGGCCAGGATGATGAACGAAGCGACCGTCCGGCTCATGCCGCGCCTGGTCAGCCTTCTGTTGAGGGGATCGAGCAGGTAGGCGATTGCCATGCCGAGAACGAACGGCAACAGAATGGGGCTTAACAGCCACAATAAGCCGACGCACACGGCGAGCGCAGCGCTCCAGAACACGATGTTGCGCTCGATGTGCATTGCACTCCCTTCAAGGGACTACTCAATCGGCATGATCTTATCTGAAAAGCCGGCGACCGCTTTTCGGAATCATGCGCCGAAGCATCAGTGACCGGCGCCGAACGAGTTCATGTGGCGGATCCACTCCGCGAGATAGAAGGCGATCGAAAGCAAGGTCAAGACGGCGACCAGCGCCATGGTGAGGTTCGTCGCGACCATGGCGTGGAAATCGAAGGCATGTTCGGCCAAGACGAGCGCGGCAAGTAGGATTTGCGCCACCGTGTTGAATTTGGAGACCAAAAGCGGCCGTATCGGCATCGGCCGGCCCACCATCCAGGCCAGCAGGAAAGCGCTAATGATCATGATATCGCGCGACACCACGAGAATGACGAGGAAGATCGGCAGCGCGCCGGCAATGCCGAGCGAAACGTAGATCGACACGATCAGCGCCTTGTCGGCCAGTGGATCGAGGTATTTGCCGAGCTCGCTCGCCATGTGGAAGTTTTTGGCGAGGAAACCGTCTATGGCATCGCTGATCCCGGCCGCCAGGAACAGGAGAAAGGCAATACGCATCTCTCCCGACGTGATCGCCCAGACCACGACCGGCACCAACAGAATCCGTCCCAGCGTAATGAGATTTGGAATACTCAAACCGCGCCCCGGCGCACCATAGTCACAGTGCAATATAGCGACGCGCGTGCGCTTGCACAGCCGGCGATTCCGACGTAGGAGGCGCGGTCAGTGCTTTCCCCGGCCGGGAAGGCTCGTTTGTCCGAATTGGTGGCATTCGTGGATAAGGCGCGCTACGCGGCGGCTGGCGTCGATATCGATGCCGGCAACCGCATGGTGGAATTGATCAAGCCACTGGTGCGCGCCACCGCGCGCGCGGGGACCGGCGCCGAAATCGGCGGCTTCGGCGGGCTGTTCGACCTCAAGGCCGCCGGCTTTGACGATCCGATCCTGGTCGCCGCAACCGACGGCGTCGGCACCAAAGTCAAAATCGCCATCGAAACCTCCCGCCACGACACGATCGGCATCGATCTCGTCGCCATGTCGGTCAACGACCTTGTTGTGCAAGGCGCCGAGCCATTGTTTTTCCTCGATTATTTCGCTTGCGGTAAGCTCGATCCGGAAATCGGGGCGGCGGTGGTGAAAGGGGTTGCGGCGGCATGCCGCGAGGCCGGCTGCGCGCTCATCGGCGGCGAAACCGCCGAAATGCCGGGCGTTTACCAGGGCAACGATTATGACCTTGCCGGCTTTGCCGTCGGCGCGGTGGGACGCAAGGACGTATTGCCGCGCGCCGACCTCGTGCTCGGCGACCTTGTTGTCGGGCTCGCCTCCACGGGCGTGCATTCCAACGGCTATTCGCTGGTCCGCCGGGTCGCCGCCGATGCCGGACTGAGCTGGGACACTCCCGCACCATTCGACCCCTCGCGCAGTCTGGGCGAAGCGCTGCTGACGCCGACGCGGCTTTATGTGCGATCTTGCCTCGCCGCGATGCGCACAACCAAAGCGGTCAAGGCCCTTGCCCACATCACCGGTGGCGGCTTTACCGAAAACATCCCGCGCGTGCTGCCGCCAGAGCTCGGCGTTTCACTGGAACTTGCTCGGGTTCCGGTGTTGCCGGTGTTCAAGTGGCTGGCGCAGGCCGGAGGCATCGGCGAGACCGAAATGCTGCGCACGTTCAACTGCGGCATCGGTATGATCGCCGTGCTGGATCGCGCCGGCGCCGATGCCGCCATCGAATGTTTCGACAAGAACGGCGAAACGGTGGTTCGGCTCGGCGAAGTCGTTGCCCGCACGGGTAGCACCGTCGATTTTCGCGGACATCTTGATCTCTCCCGGTGAGCCGGATGGCCAAAAAACGCGTCGCCGTGCTCATCTCCGGCCGTGGCTCGAACATGACGGCGCTGATCGAAGCGGCCAAAACGCAAGACTACCCGGCGGAAATCGTACTCGTCGTGTCAAACCGTCCCGATGCAATGGGGCTGGCCTATGCCCGCGAGTCGGGAATCACGACCGCGCTCATCGATCACCGGCCATTCGGCAGCGATCGTGAAGCCTTCGAACGCGCGCTCGATGCCGAACTGACGACACAGCGCATCGATCTTGTGTGCCTTGCGGGATTCATGCGGCTCCTTACGCCCTGGTTCGTCACGCGCTGGAGCGGACGCCTCTTGAACATACACCCGGCGCTGCTGCCGCAATTCAAGGGCCTGCATACGCATCGCCGCGCGCTCGAAGCCGGCGTCAAGCGGCACGGCGCTACCGTGCACTTCGTCGTTCCGGAAACGGACTCGGGCCCGATCATCGTCCAGGACTCGGTCCCGGTGATCGAAGGCGACAGCGAAGAGACGCTCGCCGGGCGCGTGCTCGAAGTCGAGCACCGCATTTATCCGCAGGCACTGCGCCTCGTCGCCGAGGGCCGCGTCAGCTTCCATCCGGACGGCGCTGCAAAGAACGCGCGCTAGCTTGAGCCCGCGGCGGCAATAAAAAACCCCCGGCTGCAAAACCGGGGGCTACGAGAACCGGGTGTCCCCGGTACTGGCTCACGCAACTTTCAGATTTTCCGCCGAGGTCCTGCCGCGGTTGGTCACAAGTTCAAACTCGACTTCCTGACCTTCATTGAGCGAGCGCAAGCCAGCGCGCTCGACGGCGGAGATGTGGACGAACACATCCTTGTCGCCGGCCGATGGCTTGATGAACCCGTAGCCCTTGGTCGGATTGAACCACTTGACGGTGCCCTTCTGCATCGCCTGTCTCCTAAGTCATTCCAGATGTCAGCGAAGACGCCCACGCAAACTTTCCGCGCCGACCAAACACGCGGCGTGGAAAATCCCGCGACGAGCGCCACAAGCCAGATTTTGGGGGAAAGTCCGAAGCGTTTGTGTCGTCAGCGATTGTGTCGGCAAGACAGCACCAGCCGGATGGCCAAAATCCAATTGCGCGATCAGGAAGCCCCAAAAATACGGCGCAACCATGGCTGCACAAATCCGGACCACGACGGACAAATACCGACATTGCGAATATCGTAACGAGGATATGGATGCGAGCAGTGAAAGTGCGCCGCACTTTCCGTAAATTTCGACGACCGCGACAGAATTTCGAACTTAGGCGCCGCGTGTTTGCCGTCCGCTCGCGCCAGCGTTGCCTTCGTGCCAACAGCGCCACAACCCGCCCAAGGCAATTGCGAGCGCGGCACCCGTAGCGGGCGCCGCGAATTCGATTTGCGGCGCGAGTTGTCCGCCGAAGCTCGTGGCTAAATGCCGCGACAGCACCGCGTCGGCGACAATAAGGTCACCGGCAATCCAACCGAGCAACGCCGTACCGGCCCAGATCAGGATCGGAAAGCGGTTCAACAGCGCCAGAACCAGTGCCGCGCCGGCCACGATCAGCGGAATGGCGACGGCAAGACCGATGGCGAGCAATAATAGATTGCCCTGCGCGATCGCCGCGATGGCGACCATATTGTCGATGCTCATGAAGATGTCGGCAGTCGCGATGATCATCACCGCGCGCCAAAGATGCGAAACCGCCCGGATTTCGTCGCGATCCGTGTCTTCAGGGACCAAGAGCTTGGCGGCAATGAAAATGAGCGCAATGCCGCCGACCAGCTTGAGATAAGGCAGCTGCATCAGCCACGTCAGCACGCCGACAAGGACGATCCGAAGTACCACGGCGACACCGGCGCCAATCACCAAACCCCAGCGCCGCTGCGGCGGCGGCAATTCGCGGCACGCCATGGCGATGACCACGGCATTGTCGCCGGACAAGAGGAAATTGACGAAGATGATCCGCAGCACGGCGAGCCAGAACGCCGCGTAGCCTAGTTGCTCGACACTGCCGTGAAACCAATCGCGCCACAGCGCGGGATTGAGATATTCGGCGATCGAGGTCACCGCAGCCGGCTCAACCGACAATCTCATTGCCCGAGAAGAACTGGGCGATTTCCTTCTGTGCGGTATCGGCGGCATCGGAACCGTGCACCGAATTTTCGCCGATCGAAACCGCGTGCTGCTTGCGGATCGTGCCGGGCGCGGCTTTGGCGGGATCGGTCGCGCCCATAAGGTCGCGATAGGCTGCGACGGCGTTGTCGCCTTCCAGGACCTGCACGACCACCGGGCCCGAAATCATGAAATCGACGAGCTCGCCGAAAAACGGCCGCTGGCGATGCACGGCATAAAACGTCTCGGCTTGTTCGCGGGACATCTTGATCCGTTTCTGCGCCACAATGCGCAGGCCGGCCTTTTCAATCATTGCATTGATCGCGCCCGTCAGGTTACGGGTGGTCGCATCGGGTTTGATGATCGAAAATGTACGCTCGATCGCCATCAGATCGTCCTTTGGGGAATAGTGTGAACGCGGCGTAAATCCGCGCCGGGCTTATAACCTTCACGCTTGGCCGCGGCAAGCGCGGATGAAATCTGCGTGAATGCAGGGTGAACGGAGCGGCCGATCCGCGTTCAGCCCGATAAATCCGCGATGAATTTTGCTCTCAGCGCCCGTTCAACCGCAACGCCTTAGCATTGCGGCCTGAACCCTGAGGCCATCCGGCCTCACTAACACACATCGACGTTGCGAAACGTCCTAGCCGAGGAGATTTCAAATGCTGCGCAAAACGATGCTCGCTCTCGTCACCTGTGTCACGCTTGGCGCCGCGGCATTCGCGCCCAATTCCGCGTCGGCCCATTGGGGCGGCGGTTGGCATGGTGGTTGGCACCATGGCTGGTACGGCGGCTGGCGCGGCCCCATCGTTCGCGTTTACGCTGGCCCGGGCTATGGCGGCTGCATGGTGCGGCGTTGGGTCTATACGCCCTACGGACCGGCGCTGCGCTGGGTCAATCGCTGCTATTGATCGTAAGCCAAAAACAGCAGCCAGAAACGAAAGGCCTCGGCCGCTGCAGCCGGGGCCTTTCTTATTCGAGATGCGAGCGGCTTGAAGAATTGAAAATATTGATCGCGCTCGAAGCGACGACTATGACTCGTTCTCTTTTTTCACCTTGGTCGACTTGCCGGCTTTGGCCGCTCTGGCTGGCTTCTTCTTGACTGCCTGCGGCGGAGCCGCCGCCATCGGGACGCTATCCATTTCCCGAAGCGCGCCGCGCTGGAAGTGATAGACGCCCGCGCGTGGTCCGGAATCGAAGGTCAAAACCGCGGTGCGGTCGCCATTCGGCAGGGTGCCGATCTGCACCGAACTTGGCTGGCCGGCGCGGAACACGATGTCGCACTCGCTCATGCCAAGCGCAACACCGCCACCGAGTAATCCAGTGGTGTCCGCGGGCGCGGCAGGAGCCGCCGCCTGGCCTGGAGCCGGTGGGGGCGCCGGCGCAACTGCCGGCGGTGGACAGGAGCCGTTGCTGTTGACCAGCTCGTTCGGCGTAATCGGGCGCTGCTGCTGTCTGGTTTCCTGCAATTCCGAGAAAGTGTACCCGCCCTTATTGCCGGTCGCGTCGAATGGTTTGGCAAACCAAGCCTGAGGAGTGCTCCAATCGACGTCAGCGCAGCCAGCGAGCGCAAGCGCTGTCGCCAGCGCAGCAAGCAGGCCGCACGAATTTGATCGAAACTGCACCCGGTCGTCCCTTAATGCCTGGTGGAGCGGAACAATGCCCCCGTTTGTGTTGCGATCAAGGCGCAACCTTATCACTATATCACCCCGCCCACCGCCGTCGCGGATTTTGCCGGAACTATAAAGCGAACTTGGGTAAAGGACAAAAATATGTGAAAAGACAATGGCTTGCGTGCAGCCAAATGGCCGAGCCATTGTGATGAAGGTCACCGACCCGCTTGCGCCTGCAGGTCACACTTGTTCATTGGCGCCTGGTGCCAGGCTGGACAACGGTTCGACATTCCAGTGTTAACTTCGTAGGACGCTTCATGCATCTGCAATTCGTCGGTTGCGGCGACGCCTTCGGCTCGGGCGGACGATCCAACACATGCTTTCATCTGGTCGGCGAGAAGATCAACGCCTTGATCGATTGCGGCGCGACCTCGCTTGTCGCAATGAACAAGCTCGCGATCGATCCAAACGACGTCAACACGATCTTCATCTCGCACTTTCATGCCGATCACATCGGCGGACTGCCGTTCTTCATCCTCGACTCGAATTATGTCCTCAAACGCAAGCACGACCTCACTGTTGTCGGGCCGCCGAGCCTGAAGGCGCGCTACGGTGAGATCATGGACGTCGCCTTTCCGGGAGCAAAGACCATGCAATGGTCGTTCCCGGTGACGCTGCAGGAATTGGAAATCGGCAAGCGCAGCGCGGCCGGAAATCTCCATGTCACCGCCTTTCATGTCGTGCATGACGATCGCGCCGGTCCCTGTCTCGGTTTCCGGTTCGAGGCCGAGGGCAAAGTCATCGCTTTCTCGGGCGATACGCAGTGGACGGAATCGCTGATCGATGTCGGCCGCGACGCCGACCTGTTCATCTGCGAAGCGTATATGCGCGACAAGGCGGTCACCGGGCACATGGCGCTGACCTTGCTCGAGCAGCACCTGGACCAAATTCGGCCGAAGCGGCTCATCCTCACCCATATGAGTAACGACATGCTGGCGCAGCGCAGCAAGCTTCCGTACGAGACGGCGGAAGACGGCATGATGGTCGAGCTGTAGCTGTCCAGATCAGCCGCCGAGCGCCGCCTCGATTGCTGCCAGCGCGGCATCCGCCTTCGAGCCATCGGGTCCGCCGGCCTGCGCCATGTCCGGCCGGCCGCCGCCGCCCTTGCCGCCAAGGACTTCGGCGCCTTTGCGCACCAGATCGACGGCGTTGAAGCGCTTCACGAGATCCTCGGTGACGCCGACCACGATGCCGGCTTTGCCATCGCCAGTGACGCCGACGATCGCGACGACGCCGGAGCCGACCTGCTTCTTGCCCTCGTCGGCTAGGCTGCGCAGATCTTTCAGGTCGATGCCGTCCACCGCGCGCGCCATCAGCTTCACATTGCCCACATTGCGGATGCCGTCGGCGCCGTCGACCTTGCCGCCGCCGCCCATCGCCAGCTTCTTCTTGGCGTCGGTCAGATCGCGTTCGAGGCGCTTGCGTTCATCCAGCAGTGCCGCAAGACGGCTCGGCACGTCCTCGACCGGCACGCGCAACTCCGAAGCCGCGGCTTTGGCAAGGCGGGCAAAATCATTCGCATTGGCGCGCGCGGCCTTCCCGGTCAGCGCTTCGATGCGACGCACGCCGGAGGCCACGCCGGAATCGCCCACCACCGAAATGATGCCGATATCGCCGGTGCGCCCGACATGGGTGCCGCCGCACAGTTCGACCGACCAGCCCAAAGTATTGCCACTGCCGTCACCCATGGCGACGACGCGCACCTCATCGCCATATTTTTCGCCAAACAGCGCACGCGCGCCGGATTGCCGCGCATCGTCGAGCGCCATCACCCGCGTCGTCACCGGAGAATTCTGCAGCACGAGATCGTTGGCGATATCCTCAACACGCTCGATCTCGTCGCTCGTCATCGGCTTCGGATGCAAAAAATCGAACCGCAGCCGGTCGGGCGCGACCAACGAACCCTTTTGCGCGACATGATCGCCGAGCACCTGGCGCAGCGCCTCGTGCAGGAGATGCGTCGCGGAATGGTTTCTGCGAATTGCGCCGCGGCGCGCGTGGTCGACCTCAAGCGCAAGAGCGGTGCCGGTTTTCAGCACGCCTTCTTCGACCATGCCGATATGCGCGAAAATATCGCCGGCATATTTCTGCGTATCGGTGACTTTGAACCGCACACTATCGCCCATCAGCACGCCGGTATCGCCGACCTGCCCGCCGGATTCGCCGTAAAACGGCGTCTGGTTGAGCACAACGGCGCCGCTCTCGCCTTTTTTCAGCGCGGCAACCTCCTTGCCGTCCCTCACCAATGCTGAGACGACGCCCTCGGCGCCTTCGGTCTCATAACCGAGAAATTCCGTAGCGCCGATTTTTTCGCGCAAGCCGAACCACACAGCCTCGTCGGCAGCTTCACCGGAGCCGGCCCAGGAGGCGCGCGCCTTCTTGCGCTGCTCATCCATGGCATCGGTAAACGACGCGATATCGACGCTGATGCCGCGCGGCCGCAGCGCGTCCTGCGTCAGATCGAGCGGGAAGCCATAAGTGTCGTAAAGCGTAAACGCGGTGACCCCGTCGAACATGTCGCCTTTCTTGAGCGACTTCGACGCTTCGTCGAGGATCGCAAGCCCGCGCTCCAGGGTACGGCGGAAACGGATCTCCTCCAGTTTCAACGTCTCGCTGATCAGCGCCTCGGCGCGGTGCAATTCCGGATAGGCCTGGCCCATCTCGCGTACCAACAACGGTACGAGCTTCCACATCACCGGCTCTTTGGCACCGAGGAGTTCGGCATGGCGCATGGCGCGGCGCATGATGCGGCGAAGCACGTAGCCGCGACCCTCGTTCGACGGCAGTACGCCGTCCGCAATCAGAAAGGACGACGACCGCAAATGATCGGCGATGACGCGATGCGAGGCTTTGCGCTCGCCGTCAGGCTTGACATGGGTGAGTTCGGCAACCGCCTCGATCAACACCCGAAACAGATCGATCTGATAATTGTCGTAGGTGCCTTGCAGCACCGCGGCCATGCGTTCGAGCCCCATACCGGTATCGATCGATGGCCGCGGCAGATCGATCCGCTTGCCGTCCGGCAGTTGCTCGTACTGCATAAAGACGAGATTCCAGATCTCGGTGAAGCGGTCGCCTTCCGCTTCCGGGCTGCCGGGCGGGCCTCCCCATACTTCCTCGCCGTGATCGTAGAAAATTTCCGAGCAGGGTCCGCACGGCCCGGTATCGCCCATCGCCCAGAAATTGTCGCTGCCGGCGATGCGCAGGATTTTCTTCTCGGGAAGACCGCTGATCTTTTTCCAGAGATTGAACGCCTCGTCGTCGTCGATATAGACGGTCGCCAGGAGCCGGTCGGCGGGGACGCCGTATTCCTTCGTGATCAGCCGCCACGCAAGCTCGATCGCGCGTTCCTTGAAGTAATCGCCGAACGAGAAATTACCGAGCATTTCGAAAAAGGTATGGTGGCGCGCGGTATAGCCGACATTGTCGAGGTCGTTATGTTTGCCGCCGGCGCGCACGCATTTCTGCGCGGTCACCGCGCGCGAATAGGGCCGCTTTTCCAAGCCGGTGAAGACGTTCTTGAACTGCACCATGCCGGCATTGGTGAACATCAAGGTCGGGTCGTTGCGCGGCACGAGCGGCGAAGACGGCACGACCTCGTGCCCTTCGCGGGCGAAATAGCCGAGGAAGGCCGACCTGATATCGTTGACGCCGCTCATTGAATGTCCCGAACTCCAAGCCTCGCAGTGGGCCACTGTCTAACCACACGCTGCCTGCCTGTCCAGAAATCGACCCTGGAAGTGGGCAATTCACAGCCGGTTTGATGTAGTTCGGTAAAGCATATATGCGCTGTTGCCGCGATGAACGAGCACAGCAACCCCCTCCCCGGTACTTTGCAAGACCGTCTGCGCAAAGGCCGATTCGTTATGACCGCCGAACTGGCGCCGCCAGTCTCGTGCGACGCAACCGAGCTCCTGCAAAAAGCGGCGGGGCTCAAGGGCCTCGCCGACGCGGTCAATGTCACCGACGGCGCCGGGGCGCGTGCGCATATGAGCGCACTGGCGGCATCGAGCCTGCTTATCGGCGCCGGCGTCGAGCCGATCCTGCAAATCACCTGCCGCGACAAGAACCGCATCGCGCTGCAAAGCGAGATGATGGGGGCGGCGGCGCTCGGCATCCGCAACCTCCTCCTTCTCACCGGCGACGACCCGAAGGCCGGCGACCAGCCCGACACCAAGCCGGTCTTCGACATCGACTCAAAGACCTTGATCGAGACCGCGCGGCGGCTGCGCGATCAAGGCGAGCTGCCCACGGGACGGAAGGTGGGCGGCAAGGCCGCGTTCTTCATCGGCGCCGCCGACATGCCGATCGATCCGCCGGCCGGCTGGCAGCCCAATGCGCTCCTCGGCAAGGTCAAATCCGGCGCGCAATTCGCGCAGACGCAATTCTGCATGGATGCCGCGATCGTGCGCCGCTATGTCGGGACGCTCGGAGCGGCCGGCATCACCAAACAGCTTGCCATCCTCATCGGCGTCAACCCGCTGCGCTCGGCGAAGTCCGCAGCGTGGATGAAAAGCCACCTCTACGGCACCATCATTGCCGATGCCTATATCGCGCGGCTGGAGCAAGCCGCCGACCCCGCACGCGAAGGCATTCGTATCTGCGTCGAACTGATCGAGGAGCTTTCAACTATCCCCGCCGTCTCCGGCGTCCACATCATGGCGCCTGGTAACGATGCGGCAATTCCGGAAGTGATTACGGCGGCGAGGTCACGGATGGGAGACGGCGCCCGGTAAGCACCCGACCCTCCTATCAGTGTCTTCCCGAAACGTCGCGATCAAGCGGTATGGGAATTATCTTGCTGGATCGCCGCCAGAGGCGCGCGGATGTCGCAGATCACGCCGTTCGATGCGTAGTCGACGGCGACCGCGCCTCCGAATTCCGCAGCCAGCGCGGTCTCAATCAACCGCGAGCCAAAGCCCTTGCGGGTGGGCGGCTTGACGGGCGGTCCGCCGCTTTCGGTCCACCGCATCCGCAGCTCCGCTTCTCCGGGATTTGACGCCTCGACCCGCCATGAAATCTCAGTTTGCCCTCCCGGCACCGATAGCGAGCCGTATTTCATCGCGTTGGTGCAAAGCTCATTGAGCGTCATCGCGAAAAGAACGGCGCTGCGCGGCGACAGACGAACGGACGGCCCCGTGACCCGGAAGCGGACAACATCGCTGGCGGCGAAGGTGTCCACCGCCGATCTCACGATGTCGACGAGGTCGGCGCCGGCCCAGGGCCTCTTCGGTGAGAACGTCGTGCGCTTTCGACAGCGCGATCAGCCGAGCCGTCAAGCCGGAGCGTGCCTCCCGCATTGAAGTGCCGTCTTGCAGGGTCTGGTTTGCGATCGCCTGCACGGTTGCCAGCGTGTTTTTCACGCGGTGGTTCAGTTCGTTGGCGAGAAGCTTGAGGTGCTGCTCATTGGTGCGCAACGTCTCGACCAAGCGGTGACGCTCGGTGACGTCGTTGCAGACCACCAGCACGCCGCCGACTCCGCCCGGATTGGTCTCGTCGTCGATCGGACTGTAGCTGTAAGTCCACCAAACATCTTCGCGTC
This sequence comes from uncultured Alphaproteobacteria bacterium, assembly GCA_963731805.1. Classification (GTDB taxonomy): domain Bacteria; phylum Pseudomonadota; class Alphaproteobacteria; order Rhizobiales; family Xanthobacteraceae; genus BOG-931. Next base: position 215,649 of record CAVSWY010000002.1, on the reverse strand, counting down.
GGCCATGCCGGGTTACCGGTACGAGATGATCCTCGTGCCACGTCGCGCCCTGTCCAGCGAGAACCATTTCGATCTGCGGCCCGATGATGTCCCAGATTTCTTCCCAGCATTGGCGGCCGCGCTGTCCTAGCGCGCTCGGATGACGTTCCGGACCCATCGTTCGGCGGTAAGCATCGTTGTAAAATTGAATGAGCTCAGGCCCCCACCAAATGAACATGGGATGGCGGGTGTTGAGCATCAATCTTACGGTGGTGCGCAGGCTCTGCGGCCAGATTTCGGGCGGGCCGAGGGGCGTAGCAGCCCAGTCATAGGCGCGCACCAACGCTCCCATCTCCCCGCCACCGGCGAGAAAGTCCAGGCGGCCTTCGGAGTCAGGGGCGGCATTCGGCGTAATCCCGTCCTTCGAGGGCATGCTAATAGCACTCAATGCGTTGCCGTATGGTGAGCCCGATCCCTGATCCATCACCTAACGGAACCGACACCGAACATAAAGAGTCCTGATCCGGTCCGCGTTTGATCTAAATCAAACCAGGCCGCAACGTGACCGGCCGCCAGCAATGCGGGTCAATTGACCCCGCGAGCGCGGTTAACCAACGCGGCGGCATCGCTGGGAATAGCCTCGCCGCGCCAAGCGACGTGGCCGTCAGGCCGCACTAGCACGAGGTTTCGTCCATAAAGGGCGCCGACCTCGGTCTCGTCGACATCGACAACCTTAAGCGGCATCCCTGCCGCCGCCGCGGCTCGCTCCAGCCCAGCGGTATCCGCTGCACCGAAGCGTAACAGCACAAAACCACGACCGAACAGATCCAGCGTGGAATGTCCGTCGGCGAGAAACGCATGCGGCGCGCGACTTCCGGGGCGCTCCGAGGGGATAAATTTTTCCGGATCGTCGGGCACTGGCGGCGTGCCATCGTCGATGCAGATCGGCGACTCCTCATACCGGTAGCCGAGCTGCAACCCCGCAGTGCGAAACATGCGGCCGACGTCGCGCGTGAGGCTGTCGCCGAGGCGCTGGCGCAATTGCCGGCCGTCTTCGCTGTCGTCTTCGATCGCGGTAATGCCACCTGTGAACTCGCCATGCGCCAGATAAAATTCCGCCGCCATACCGACATTGCGCAGACCGATCGGCCGCCGCTCCGCGTCATAAGACGCCAGCAGCGCCGGACCGCCCCAGCCGGAAAGCGTCGCCGCGAGCTTCCAGCCGAGATCGACCGCATCGCCGATGCCGGTATTCATGCCGAGCGCACCGGTCGGCGACAGCTGATGCACCGCATCGCCGGCAAGAAAGACGCGGCCTCGCGAGTAGCGGTCGGCAACGACGCTGCGCCGCGTCCAGACGCTGACGCCTTTCCATTCCACGTCGATCGGGCGGCCCACCGCGCGATGCAGCAAGGCGGCGCGATCGACCGTGTCCGGCCGCTGCTTGCCGTCGCTGTCGAGCGCCATCAGCCGCCACAGCCCGTTCGCCGGATCGATGACGCGGATGTTCGCCCACAGCCCCTCGCGGTCGATGGCGAGAAAGAAGACGCCCGGCGCCTTGCCGCATTGGCCCAACAGATCCGGCGTGCGAAAAAACAAATGCACCGGGTGGCCGAGAATGCCCTGCCCGCTCAAGCCGATGCCGAGCGCTTCCCGGATCGCGCTCATCGCACCGTCGCAGCCGACCAGATAGTCCGCTTGGACCGTTTCGCGCTTGCTGGTCTCGAGATCGTGCAGTTCGACGGTCACGGCGTCAGTCGATGATTCGAAGGATTCGAGCCGCGTCCGATAGCGCAGAGTGACGCTTGGCTGCGATTGCGCAAAGGCGCGCAAGATCGGATCGAACCAGAGCTGCGAGCAGATTTGCAGCCGCTCGGGACTGTAGCTTTCGGCCTTTTGTTGCGCGCGTGTCGGCCGCCGCATGCGCGCCAGTTCATGGCCGGTGAGGCTCGTGACAAACACCACGTCGAGCGAGTAATCGCCGGGGAACGGGCAATTGCGCACCGCGTCGGCGATGCCCCAGCGCCGGCAGAACTCCATGGTCCGGGTATTCACCTCGTTCATCTTCGGCGTCGAAATCGCGCCGTCGGACTGCTCGACAAGCTCGCAGCGGATGCCGCGCCAGCCAAGCTCGGCGGCGAGCGCCAAACCAACGGGTCCGCTGCCAACGATGAGCACCGGAACGTTTCGCGTTGAATTTTTCACGGGAGCATCATTGTCAGTGCTTGCCTAATCGTAATTCGACATGCGCAGCGGAGCGCTTTGGCCGCCGTCCATGTCGATCGCCGTCCCGTGCAGCCAGCGGCCGCGAGGCGAGACGACAAAACGCACCATGCCCGCGATGTCATCCGGCGGGCCGAAGCGCGTGATGTCGAGGTCTTGACGATGCCGCTCGGTGGCCGCGGCCTCGTCGAGGCCGGTCTTTTTCATGACCCTTTCGAGCCGGCCGCGGAAGCGATCGGTCTTCACCGAGCCCGGATTGATTGCATTGACCTGGACGCCGCCGCGCTTGCCGAGATCGGCAAGCGCCTTCATGAAAGCGAGCATCGCAGCGACCACCGATGCGCCGACCATGGCGTCGGCCACCGGCGCGCGCGGACTGGTGCCGGCGATGAACACCACCGAGCCATTGCCGGCCTTGAGCAGTGGCCACGCCAGCCGGTTAAGCGCGACATGCGCGAAAAATTTCAAGTCAAAGGCGTCGCGCCATTCCTGTTCGCCTTGCGCAAAAAAACCGCCGCGCTTCGTCGCGCCGGCATTGTTGACCAGGATGTCGAGGCGGCCGAAATCACGTGTCAGCGCTTCGATCAGTCGGGCGGGCGCGGTGTCCACCGTCAAATCGGCAGCGTGGATCGACGCCTTGCGGCCGCGCGCGCGGATGTCCTGCGCCACGGCTTCCAACGCCTTGCCATCGCGCGCCGTCAGCATGACGTCACAGCCGGCCGATGCCAATTCAAGCGCAATGCCGCGGCCGATGCCGGTGATCAGGGCGACCTTGCCGGCAAGCTCATTTCCGTCGCCGCTCATCGCTCGTTCAATCGACCTTGATGTGGGCTGTCGCGCTGACGGCGGCCCATTTCTGATAATTGGCGGCGATGAATTTGGCGAATTCGGCCGGCGTGTTCGGCTTGTTCTGGCTGCTGATATTGGCGACCAGATGCTGCATGTCCGGCGCCTGCATGCCCTGGTTCATCGCGGCGTTGATCTGGGCGATGATCGGCGCCGGCGTGCCAGCGGGCGCAACCAGCCCGAAGAAGGTCTGCGCCTCGCAGTCCGGCACTCCGGCTTCGATCATGGTCGGCACGTCGGGCAACAGCGGCGAGCGGGTGTCATTCTGCACCGCCAGCGCCCGCAATTTTCCGGCGTGGATCAGCGGGATCAGCGACGCGCCGGTCTCGAATGTCAGGTCGACGACGTGACCCAATATGGCGGTCGCCGACTGATTGCCGCCGCGAAACGCAACTCCGGTCATCTTGGTGCCGGTGCGGATCATGAAAAGCTGGGCCGCCAGATCAGGCAGCCCGCCGGTGCCGGTGTCGCCGTAGTTGAGCGCGCCCGGACTGGCTTTGGCGTAGGCGATGAGTTCCGCCACCGTCTTCCACGACGCCAATGGATCGACCACCAAAATCTGAAAACTGCGCATGATCTCGACGATCGGCGTGAAATCCTTCACCGGATCGTAGCCGGCATGCGTGGACACGGCGGGGATGGCGGCAAGCGTCGAAGAATTACCGATGAAGAGCGTATAGCCGTCGGGCGGCGCGGCCGCGGCCGCCCGCGCGCCGATCGCGCCGGCGGCGCCGGGCCGATATTCGATCACGATGGGCTGGCCTAAACGGGGCGGCAGTACCTGTGACGCTAGCCGCGCCGGAAAATCGCTCGGGCTTCCGGCGGCGGCAGGGACGATGAGCGTGATCGGCCTGGTCGGATAATCCTGCGCCGACGCGTTCGCCGACGGGTGCAAGCCTGCTGCGAAGCCTGTCGCCGCCAACAAAACGTGGCGTCTGCTGAGCACGTGTGGCCTCCGCACTTTTGCACGCCGCTTGGCACGGTCGCGTTATTTGGTGGACCCTACCAGTTTCTCCGTCGTGCGGATATCGATTTCCGATTGCAGCGTGCGGTGCACCGGGCATTTGTCGGCTATCTCAAGAAGCCGCGCCCGCTGCTCGCCGGTGAGATTACCTTCGAACGTGATGGTGCGATCGATATGATCGATTTTGCCCTCTTTGGTTTCACATTCAGCGCAGTCGGCGGCGTAGATCTTTTCATGGCGCAGCCGAACCTGCGTGCGCGCGAGCGGAATTTGCTTGAGGTCAGCGTAGAGCCGGATTGTCATCGAGGTGCAGGCGCCAAGCGCGGCCAATAGCAGATCGTAAGGCCCGGGGCCGCTGTTGAGACCGCCGTCCTTTACCGGCTCGTCGGCGAGCAGGCGGTGATCGCCGAGAATGACCTCCTGCTGAAACTTGCCGCGCCGGGTTTCATGCACGAGCACGGTGCCGGCCGGCGTATCCGTTGTCATTGGCGCATCAACCACCATGTCGAGGTAGCGGTCCGCCCACGACGCAATGACGCGCGCGACATAGACGGCGTCGCCGGCGCTGCTGATCAAATGATCGGCACCCGCCAGCGAGATGAAGCTCTTGGGATGCTTGGCTGCGATAAAAATGTGGCTGGCATTATCGATGCCGACCGTATCGTCAGTCGGCGAATGAAACACCAGCAGCGCCTTGTGCAGCTGGCCGATATGCTCGCGGAGATTCTGCTGGTTGATGTCCTCCAGGAAGCTGCGGCGGACCTTGAACGGCCGCCCGGCAAGGTTCACCTCGACTTCGTCCTTGCTGCCGATCTCAGCGATCTTCTCGCCGAACAGCCCGACGACGTGCGCGGGATCGAACGGCGCGGCGATCGTAACCACCGCCTTCGCCTCCGGGACGCGATGCGCGGCGGCCAGCACCGCGGCGCCGCCGAGGCTGTGACCGATCAAGATCGCCGGCGCCGCGAGCGTGCGCCGCAAATGATCGGCGGCGGCGACGAGGTCGTCAACGTTGGACGAAAACGTAGTGTTGGCGAATTCGCCTTCGCTGGCGCCAATCCCGGTGAAGTCGAAACGCAGCACGGCAATGCCGTGGAGCTTGAGGCCTTCGGCAATATGCCGCGCGGCGCGGTTGCTCTTGCCGCAGGTGAAGCAGTGCGCGAACAGCGCTACCGCACGTGCCGGCCCGTCCGGCCGGTCGAGCAGCGCGGCAAGCGTTTGACCCTGGGCGTTGCGGAAATCGAATTTTTCGGCGGGCATGGTTGCCTCCTCGTTCAGCTACCATAACCCTGTTTTACAACCACAGCGCGGCGCATGACTCGAAGCAAAGAAGGGCCGCCCTTGCGGACGACCCTTCCATTGTCGAGCCGTGGCCCGGTTGCGTAGGCGATCTTTTGCCTTACGCGCGTGAGCCCAGTGGGAGATTAGACCACCTAGGCGAGGACCTCGGCAGAGGCGAGGATCCAGTTCACGGATGCCGGCGACCGCGGCGATAGACAATGAGACACTGGATCACCTCCTTTCGGTTGTTGACGAAGGCCCCCAATATAACGCCTTCACGGCGATTCGGAAGTCCGCCTCGCTCGACGCGACGCAGAAGTTCGGTGCGGTTATCGCCCCAATTCCCGCATCGCCGCGTCCAAACCCTCGATGGTCAGCGGATACATGCGCCAACCGAGAATTTGCCGCATCACGCGGATCGAGGCGGTGGTGTCCCATTCGCGCTCGGGCACCGGGTTGAGCCAAACGCAGGAGGGGTAAGTCGCGGCGACACGCGCCATCCACACCTGGCCGGCCTCTTCATTGAAATGCTCGACGGAGCCGCCGGGCGCGACGATCTCGTAAGGCGACATCGAGGCGTCGCCGACGAAGATCACTTTGTAGTCGTGCGGAAAAGTGTGCAGCACATCCCAGGTCGGCGTCGTCTCGGTCCAGCGCCGCGCGTTCTGTTTCCACACTTTCTCGTAGAGGCAATTGTGGAAGTAGAGATGCACCAAGTGCTTGAACTCGGTTTTGGCGGCGGAGAACAATTCTTCCGTGGCTTTGACGTGCCAGTCCATCGAGCCGCCGACGTCGAGGAACAGCAGCACCTTGATGGTGTTGTGTCGCTCCGGCCGCATCAGAATGTCGAGATAGCCCTTGTGCGCGGTGCCCTTGATGGTGCCGTCGAGATCGAGCTCGTCCGGCGCGCCGGTGCGGGCGAATTTGCGCAAGCGGCGCAGCGCGATCTTGATGTTGCGGGTACCGAGCTCGACGTCTCCGGCGAGATCTCTAAATTCGCGCTTGTCCCAGACTTTCACGGCGCGGAAATTGCGGTTCTTGTCCTGGCCGATGCGCACGCCTTCGGGATTGTAGCCGTAAGCGCCGAACGGCGACGTGCCGGCAGTGCCGATCCATTTCTTGCCGCCCTGGTGGCGGCCTTTCTGCTCGGCGAGCCGCTGGCGCAGCGTCTCCAGAAGCTTTTCCAGGCCACCCAGCGACTCGATCTGTTTCTTCTCGTCCTCGGTGAGATATTTTTCCGTCAGCTTCTTGAGCCACTCGACCGGAATTTCGGCGGACAACGCGTCTTGAACGAGATCGAGGCCCTTGAACACGTGGCCGAACACGCGATCGAACTTGTCGAGATTGCGCTCGTCCTTCACCAGCGCCGCGCGCGACAGATAATAGAAATCCTCGACGCGGCGCGAGGCGACGTCCTTCTCCATCGCCTCCATCAGCGTGAGATATTCGCGCAGCGTCACCGGTACGCCGGCGGCTTTAAGCTCGTGGAAGAAGGTCGTGAACATAAGCCCATTCTAGCCCGACCGGAGCGCTGTCACTACGGCTGGAAGGCAGTCCTTTGACAGCAAGCCCTTGGAACGACGGTAAAATTTCGAGTGAAAAGATATATCTTGCGTTATAACTCGATATGACCTATCTAAAGATATATCTTTCATAAGGAAAATCGAAAATGCATGGACATTCTGATACTTACGGCGGCCGCTGGGCCGCAGGCCGGCACCATCGGCGCCGCTTCGGTGGCTTTGGTTTTGGCGGACGGCACGGCGGCGGGCGGGGGGATATGAACCCGGACGATATGCGCGCCGGGCGCATGTTGGCGCAGGGCGACCTCCGCCTCGTCGCGCTGGTGCTGATCGCGCAAGCGCCGCGGCACGGCTACGAGATCATCAAGCTGGTCGAGGAGAAGACCGCCGACTGGTACTCGCCGAGCCCCGGCATCGTCTATCCGACGCTGACCTATCTGGAGGAAGCCGGCTACGTCACCGCGGCGGCCGAAGGCTCAAAAAAGCTTTACACCATCACCGACGAAGGCCGCGCTCATCTCGAGACCAATCGCGATCTGGCCGATGTGGTGCTCGACCGGCTCACCGCGCTTGGCGAGCGCGTCAATCGCTGGCGGCGGGCAGCACGCGGCGAACGCGACGATCGGCGCACGCTGCCGCCTCTGGTCGAAGCCGCCTTCAACCATTTGCGCGAGACGGTGGGCAAGCGCCTCGAAGGCGATGCCGACGCCGAAGCGAGTCTTGTTGAAATTCTCGCACGCGCCGACGCGGAATTGCAGCGACGAAACTGAGCCGACGCTAGGTCAGCGCGCCGGAGCCTCCGGCGTGTGGACATGCTCCGGCCGGATACCGACGCCGAGAAGCTGCGCCGGAATGCGGCGCAACACCGGAAAAAAGCTGAAGAGTTTGAAGAACAGCGGCGGCTTCGGCCGCCGCTGGCTATTCATGCTGAGCACGCGGCTGACGACGCGCTTCTGAATATTGAGCTGCAGCCATTGCGTGAAACGCACCGGCAGCGTGCGGCGATCCTGGATCGCGTCAAGGTCCTCGTCCGCGACCGCGCCGCGTGCCAGCGGACCGGCAAGCCGATTGGCGGCGGCGACTGCGTCTTGCACCGCCATATTGATGCCGACGCCGCCGATCGGCGACATCGCATGCGCGGCGTCGCCGATGCAAAGCAAGCCCGGCCGCCACCACTTTTCGAGGCGATCGACAGTAACGCTCAGGAGCTTGACGTCGTCCCAGCTTTTCAATTCGCCAACCCGGCCGGCAAGAAAAGGCGACATGTCGACAACGCGCCGGCGGAACGCTTCAAGCCCTTCCGCCTGGATTTTTTCGATGCCGCCCTTCTGGATGACATAGGCGCACTGCCAGTAATCGCCGCGGTCGAGCATGATCATCATCCTGCCGGCCTCGACATGGCCGAAGGTGTCCGTCGTGTCGTCGGCCTTGCGCGATACGCGAAACCACAGCACGTCCATCGGCGCGCCGTAATCCTCACTCGTGAAACCTGCTTTTTCGCGCACCGTGGAATGCCGGCCGTCACAACCGACGACGAGATCGGCGCGGATGATCAGCATGCCTTCCGGCGTCTTGGCACGCAGCCCGACGACCCGGCCGCCCTCTTCGATCAAATCGGTCGCCTCCGCCGTCATGCGCAGATCGAAGGTCTTGTAGCGTTTGCCGTGCGCGGCGAGGAAATTGAGAAAATCCCATTGCGGCATCAGGGCGACATATTTGCAATGCGTTGGCAGATGGCGAAAATCGATCATCGTCAGATGCTCGGTGCCGATCTGGCCGCTTAAGGTCTCGATCTTCTGATGCGGGAGTTTGAGGAATTCGTCGAGCAAGCCCAACTCATACATCAGCTCCAGCGTCGAGGGATGCACGGTGTCGCCGCGAAAATCCCTGAAGAAATCGGCATGCTTCTCGAGGACGACGACTTCGACCCCGGCACGCGCCAACAGAAAGCCGAGCATCATCCCAGCCGGGCCACCGCCGGCAATGGCACATTTGGCGATAATCGGGGAATCCGGCATTCTGATAACTTGCGTGCGCCGACGGCTTGCGACAAGGCGATAACGAGGCCTGCCGGGTTGGCGTTCCTGATGCCATCCTCACATTTCCGCCGCAAGCCGGGTGCTAGAAGAACTATCGTTCGCTCACCACCCACAAAAATGCGCCTTCCCCTCATTCTGGTTGTGTTGTTGGCCATAGCGCCACTGGACGGAGTCCTGGCGCAGGCTCCGGAAGCGCCTGCGCAGCCCGCCGGAGCGGCTACGCAGCCCGCCGAGACGGCTCCGCAATCCGCAGCTCCGGTGCCGCCACTTGCGGGAACAGGCGACTTTCGCATCGTTTGGGAGGTCAAGAACCGTTTTCGCTTGTTCCGCAATGAGGCCGATTTTCTGCGATTGGCGGCGGCGAGCCGGGGCGACGGCGTTCTTGCAGCCGAAGATCGGCTCGAACGCGCCACCGACGGCCTCGGCTGGGCCAAGGATATCGTGGCCAATCTGTGCCTCGATAATTCCGGCAACCTCGTAGAGACCTGCGAACGGGACGGCGTGCGCGAGAATTACCTGACGCCGAGCGATCATCCCATCGGCGTGACGCTGTCCGGGCCGGCGCCGCAGGATGCGAGCTGCGTCTGGAGCTTCGACAGCGGCAACGGGCCGTCGCAGCAGACCACCGCGCCGTGCGATCAGGAGGTCAAGATTCGCGTGCCGTCGGGCCGCACCACCATCGCCTCCGTCGATGTCCCGCTCGGCGACGGGACGGCCCAGCGCGTTTCGACCGAGATTGCCGTGCGCGACGTGCTTGTCGCCGGGCTTGGCGATTCGATCGCCGCCGGCGAAGGAAACCCTGACAAGGCGGTGGAGCTCGACGGCGGCTTCTGCTTCAAGCGGTTTCTCAGCGGCGGCTTCAGCCAGTATTTCCGACCAAGCCGTGCCGGCTACGACGACGACCGATCCTGCGAAAACGGCTCGTCGAGCCCGACCGCGGCAAGAGACTGGGACCGCCACGGGGCGCGTTGGATGAACCCCGCCTGTCACCGGTCGCTGTACAGCTATCAGGTGCGGACCATGCTGGCGTTGGCGATCGAGCAGCCGCATCTCGCGGTGACTTTGGTGCCGCTCGCCTGCACCGGCGCCACGATCGGCGCCGGCATGTTCGACGGACAGCGCGCCGACGATTGCCCGTGGGTGGTCGGCATCGAAACGTGCTCGGGCACCGCGCCGGCGCAATTTGCCGAACTCAGAGACGTCATGGCGGCGGTCCATCGCCAGGATCCCAAGCGCAACCTCGACATGGTGCTGCTGACGATCGGCGCCAATGACGTGAATTTCGCGGGGCTCGTCGCCAACGTCATTGTCGACGCAACGACGGAACGAATTCTGCTCAAGCAAGGCGGCGCCATCGCCAGCGTTGCCGACGCGACAAAATCCCTGGAGCAGGATTTGCCGGACGAATTCTCGCAATTGCGCACGGCGCTCAAACCGTTCGTCGGCGGCAATCTCGACCGTGTTGTTTTTGTCTCCTATCCCAATCCGGCAATGCAGGCGCAAGACAAGCCCTGCCCGAGCGGCCGCGACGGCCTCGACGTGCATCCGGCTTTCGGGGCCGATGCCGAACGGCTGCGCGCCGCGGCGCAGTTCGTAGAGACCAAATTCCTGCCCGGCATCCGCGCGCTCGCGACCTGCGAAGGCAATAGGGCCTGTCGCAATCCGACCACGGACGGCATGACGTTTGTCGACGGTCATCAAGCGGAATTCGTCCGACACGGCATGTGCGTGCGAGCGCCAAGCGATCCGGAATTCGATCGCAATTGCTTTTTGACCAACGGCAACAGCTTTCAGACCGATCCGAATGTCGCACCCGACAACCCGATGGCCTGCGGCGAGCCGCCCGGCGACTACAAGCCTTACGCCTCGCGGGCGCGCTGGATCAGGACGGCGAACGACAGTTATTTCACCGCCATGACTTATCCCGAAGGCATGCCTGCGATCTTGAAACCGAGCGACATCCACGATGCGCTGTGGGGTGTGCTCAGCGCGGTCTATGGCGGCGCCGTGCATCCGACCGCCCAGGGCTATGCCGCCATGGCTGACGCTGCCTTGCCGGCTGTGCGCGGAGTGCTCGGATTGAAGACGCCGCCTGCGGTTCAAGCCCAACCGTTGCCGCCGCCGAGCGCGCCCGGGCCTGCGCAGTTGGATGCTCCAGCGCCTCAACCCGCTGTCCCGCCGGGCGCCGCGGCGCCGCCGGCGCGAACGCCGTAGTCAGGTCGCAGCGCGCGCGGGCGCCGCAGGACGCTCCGGCGCCACGCCAAGCTTCTTCTGCAAGCTGGTTGACGACGTGGTGTACTGAAATACCAGTCGTTTTTCCGGATAGATGTAATGGTAGGCTTTCTGCGCCATCAGCGCCCCTTCATGGAAACCGGACAGAATGAGCTTGAGCTTGCCCGGATACCAGTTGATGTCGCCGATGGCGAAAATGCCGGGAATTGAAGTCTCGAAAGCTGCGGTATCGACAGGGATCAATTCGTTGTTCTTGAGCTCAAATCCCCAATTGGCCACTGGACCGAGCTTCATCGTCAACCCGAAAAACGGCAGCAAGGCATCGCAAGCGACTTCGAGAGCCGACCCGTCGTTGGTCTTGACCATGGCCTTGTTGATCTGACCGTCACCGCCGGCCAGCGCCGTGACTTGCCCGACGACGAGATCGATTTTGCCGTCGCCGGCCAGCGCCATCATCTTGTTGACGCTATCGGGCGCGGCGCGGAATTCGCTGCGGCGATGCAACAGCGTGAGATGACTGGCGAGCGGGGCGAGGTTGAGCGTCCAGTCAAGCGCGCTGTCGCCGCCGCCGACGATGAGGACGCGCTTGTCGCGGAACGCCTCCATCTTACGGACCGCATAATGCACCGATTTGCCCTCATAGGCCTCGATGCCGGGAATCGGCGGACGCTTAGGCTGGAACGAGCCGCCGCCGGCGGCGATGACGACAATCTTGCTCTCGAAGACCTTGCCCTGGTCGGTCGTCACGCGAAACAGCGGATCGCCGATCCTTTCCACCGTTTCCACCATCTCGTTCAAATGAAATTGCGGGTTGAACGGCTTGATCTGCTGTAGCAGCCCGTCGACCAGGCCGTGCGCGCTGGTGAAGGGAATGCCCGGTATGTCGTAGATCGGCTTTTCCGGATAAAGCTCGGCGCATTGACCGCCGATCTTGTCAAGAATGTCGATGAGGTGGCATTTCATATCGAGCAGGCCGAGCTCGAACACCGCAAACAGGCCGATTGGTCCGGCGCCGACAATGACAACGTCGGTCTTGATGGGTTCACTCATAGCGTATCCGTAATTTCGCCTAATCGAGGGGTTGAGGGGTTGGCGAGTGTCTAGCCTGCGCCAAGCGGGAGGGGAAGGCTCAATTCCGCGGCCCGAAATGCCCGCCACGCACGCCAGTTGTTCCAGTTAAGCTTGCCGATCGGGCGTGCGCACGATCAGCCCGTCAAGGTCGTCCTTGACCTTGATCTGACAGGACAGGCGCGAATTCGGCTGCACATTATAGGCGAAATCGAGCATGTCCTCTTCCATCGGCGATGGCTCGCCGACCTTTTCGCGCCAAGCGTCTTCAATATAAACGTGGCAGGTCGAGCAGGCGCAGGCGCCGCCGCATTCCGCCTCGATTTCCGGCACACTGTTCTTGATCGCCGTCTCCATGACGGTGGAACCGGCCTCGCCTTCGACGGTGCGGGCGGTGCCGCGGGAGTTGATGAAAGTGATCTGAACCATGGCCGGAGGAGCGAATGATGGAGGAGCTTGGTCGGATTGGTAACGGGCGAGCGGTTCTGCCGCCATCTTCTATCGGCTCAGGCGGCGCCGCGCCAGTCCGGCAGCCGCGGCCTGCAATCAGCGTTGGCGACCGAACTCGGCCAGCAGCATCGTCAGGCGAGCGCCGATTGCGGCGCTGGCTTCGAGGCTTGCGGCCTTAAGTTCCTCGATCGCATCAGTCAAATCGTGCATCGGCTCGTCACAGCGAACTTCGTCGTCCTTCTGTGCGACGGCATGCTCCAGAAGTTCAGCCGCTCGCGCCACGCGCCATGCCCCGATGCCTCGCGCCGAACCCTTTAGCGTATGGGCGGCTGCACCGGCCAAAGGTGGGGCGGCGTTGACGATGCGGCCGAGCATGATCGTCGTTTGCCGCAGAAACAGTTCGAGGACCTCCCGTTCCAGCCGGCGATCGCCGAGCGTCATTCTTTCAAGGTGGTTCGCATCGAGGCCGGCAACCTTGCGGTCGTCCTCTGCCGCGGTCATCAAACGCGACGCAGTCATGACATTCTCCCCGCCGGACCTGCATTTTTGGATCCGGTCCGATTTTCACACGCGACGGCGACAACAGCACAAATGGCTTACCGAAGGGAAATGAGCCGCGTTCTTTCACGCCGACAGTAAGCAAACTCTTACCCCGCAGGAGCCCGGCCGGGGCGCGATCCGCCACACCCTTGGCCCAACGGCGGCCGCATTGTTGGCACAACAATGACTAGGGTGAACAACCCGTTAACGATGATTAAAGGGACGTTACCGAACCGGTTTTCTTCGATCTGCCAGATCGATAGGATGGGTGCTCCTAGTGAGACAAAAGGGCCTACTGGGGAGCGCCCTGGAACTGGCGAGGATTCAACGATCACGCGCTCGTGGCGCGGCCGCAACGTTATGCCGAGCGCTAGCCTCGGCGTTCTTGGGCCGTCCTAGTCAGGCGTAACACGCGAGGCGACGACCGATATGGCCAACTACCCGAAGAAGATGAAGGATCCGACCGAAGCGGCGCTGTCGGCGATCCAAGAAGCCCTCAATCTGCAACAGGAAGAAGAGCAGACTGCGAGCCAGCCCGAGGGCATGGCTGATCTTCTGTCCGGCCCTGCCGAGAGCCGCCAGCAAAGCGCGCCGGCCACTCCCGCAAGCGACGATCTGTACAATTCCGATGCAGTCGGGACCCGCGATCTCGCCGGCCCCGCGGCGCGTGCGGCTAATGACGACCAGCAATCCATCGGCCAGATCCTGCACGCCCTGCAGCGCCGGCCCGCTCGGTCATCCTATTTCATCGCCACGGCGTTTTCCGCGGCCTGGATTGTCGGCTGTCTGTCGCTGTCGTTAGCCTATCTGTCGGATATCAGTGCCGCGCTCGGGCCCGGCCGCTCACCGATTGCGTTGATGGTCGGCCTTGGCGCCGCCGCTCTGTTGCCCATCATTTTCTTCTTCGGCGTCGCGCATATGGCCTGGCGCGCCCAGGAGTTGCGCTTGATCGCGCAGTCGATGGCGCGGGTCGCCATGCGCCTCGCCGAGCCCGAGAGCGTTGCACGGGATTCCATCGTCACCGTCGGCCAAGCGATCCGTCGCGAGGTCGCCGCCATGGGCGACGGCGTCGAGCGGGCATTGGCGCGAGCGAGCGAACTTGAGGCTCTGGTGCAGAACGAGGTTGCCGCGCTCGAACGCACTTATAGCGACAACGAAGTACGGATTCGCGGGTTGCTGCAGGATCTCGCAAGCCAGCGCGACACGCTGGTCGGCCAGGCCGAGCAGGTTCGCTCCGTGATCAACAACGTCCATATCGATCTGACGCAGGATCTTTCCACGATCAGCGACCTGGTCGGCCAGCAGGTCAACGAGGCGGCGCAACGCATCACGCAGGCGCTTGCGGAGCGCGGCGAGCACATCACGCTGACGCTTGGCCAGATCGGCGACGGCATGGTCGCGGAATTGACCGAGCGCGGCGGTGATCTTTTGGATCGGCTGGAGTCGGCAAGCAGCGAAACGACTCAGGCGATCTCCTCGGCCAGCGAACGGCTCAGTTCGAGCCTCGATTTCAAGACCAATCATATCGGCGAGGAATTCGCCGAGATCGCGACCGGCCTGGAAGATATGATGACCGCCCGGCTCGACCGGGTCGCCGAATCTTTCTCCGAGAAGTCGCTCGCCGTCGTCGACCTGATGGTCGGGCGATCGCAGGAACTGACCGAAGCCATCGTCGAAACCTCGAACCAACTGGCCGAGACGATCGCGATCCGCGGCGAAGAGGTTAACAGCACACTTAAATCTTCCGGCGAATTGCTCATCGTCGATCTCGATCTTCGCGGCAGCGAAGTCGCGAACAAGCTGCAAGAGGCCGGCAGTCATCTCGCCGAGACCATGATTTCGCGAAGCGCTGCGATGACCGATCAGGTGCGCGAGAGCGCCGAGCACGTCGCCGGCGTCATCGCCACGCGCAACGACGCAGTGAAGGAAATGCTGGCGACACGCCTTGCCGCCTTCGAGGACATGTTCAATCACACCGGCGCGGAACTGGGCGAACGCATCGCGCGCGATTCCTCGACACTCGGCAATCTGATCACCCGCCATCTCGCCGAATTCGATCGCACCGTGAAGACCTATGGCTCCGAGCTCGTCGAACGGCTCGGCGCGCGCACGCAAGACGTGTCGGAGTCGATGCGCACTTACGTCGACAGCTTCGACAATCGCGTTACCGCGAAAGCCAATGAAGTCACCACCGCTCTCGATCAGCGCCTGGGGCGCTTCCAGGAGGCGCTGGACAGCCGTTCGCAGACCCTCACCGATGCATTGTCGGCGCGCGTGGTCGATATCGCCAAAACGCTCGCTGACGGCGGCAAGGAGGTCGCCGCCGCCGTCGACAAGCGCATCAGCGACGTTACGACGCTGGTCGACGCACGCGCGGTCAAACTGACCGAAGTTCTCAGCGAACGGATCGCAAAAATCGATTCGACGCTCGGCCAGGGCGCACTTGACGTCGCCAATACGCTCGACGGTCGGATCGGCCAGCTGGAGCAGCTTTTGATCGGCCGCGCCGATGCCGTCGTGCATCAGCTCGAGCTGAGCAGCCGTACCGCCGCCGATCTGCTCAATTCGAGCATGGAGCAGCTGTCGGAGACAATCAAGACAAATTCGAACAGCGCCGAGCGGGCACTCTCTCAGCTGGCTGCCAACACCACCGAAGCGCTCGGCAAGAGCGCGGCGGCGAGCATGGCTGCAACCGAAGCGCTCAATCGCAGCGCCGCCGAAGCAACCGTATCGCTCAACCGCAGCGCCGGCGCGCTGAGCAACACGATCACCAAGAGCGCCACCGCCGCCAACGAAACGATCGGCAAGACCACGACCACGGCCGCCGACGTTCTCGCCAAGAGCGCCGCCACCGCCAATGAGACGGTCAACAAGGCAACGGCCGGTGCCGCGGATCTCCTTGCCAAGAGCGCAACCAGCGCCAACGAAACAATCAACAAGGCGACAGCCACCGCCGCCGATCTTCTCGTCAGGAGCACGCAGACCAGCGCCGACACGATCGGCCGCAGCGTCAACGACGCCGAGCGCAAACTGGTTGGCATGAGCACGGAGGTCTCGCGCAATCTTGTCGGCAAGGCCAATGAGATCCACACCGCGATGACGCAGCGCGTCGACGATATGACGAGGTTGCTTGATCAGAACGGCAACGCGCTGATCGCGGCGCTCACCGGCAAAGGCGAACAGTTTGCCGGCGAGGTATCCCGCGCCGCCGATCAGGCGGTCAAGGCAATCGACACTAAGGGCTTCGTCTTCACACAGACCATGATGGACAAGAGCGAGGAAATCGCCCGTCTGATCAATGATGCAAGCCTCAACGCCACCGGCGCCCTTACCCGGACGCTCGGGCAAATGCAGGAAGGCGCGGTCGGCGTCACCGAAGCCGCCAAGCTGACGATAAGCCGGACGCTCGAGGAACTGCATCGGGCGACCAAGGGCGCGATCGAGGAGTCGAAGCAGACCGCGGCGGCGACGGTGGCGGAGATGATGGAGACGCACACCATGCTGCGCTCCGACTCCACCGCCCTGTTTGAGCGCCTGCGCGAAGCCAATATCCTGCTCCAGGAAGTGCTCAGCGGCGCTCAGGAGAACATGAATTCGATCGAGCACACCATGGCGGCGCGCGTGTCGGAATTCGTCGCCGCGATGAGCGATCTCTCCAGCAAGAGCGGCGCGACGACCGCCAAGGTCGAACAGCATCTCGGTACGTTCAACTCGGTTACCGCCAAGGTGCTGCACGATCTCGGCGACCTGGCGGATCAGTTCAGCTCGCACGGGCGGACGCTCGCCGACGCGGTCGAATTGCTCGACACCAGCAACCGCAAGACCGACAGCTCGATCGCGGCGCGACATGCGAGCATCGAGGCGCTGGTCTCGACGCTCGATGCGCGAACCGAGGACTTCGGCCAGCGGCTCGAGCGCTTCTCCGGCCTGCTCGATGAATCGCTCGATACCGCGGCGGCGCGCGCGAGAGAGATCGCGGGCATCATCGCCGAGAGCAGCAACGAAGGCGTACAATCGATCGAGCAGCAATACGAACTGGTGCGTAAGACCTCCGACGAGGAACGGCTGCGCACCAGCGAGGCGCTCAATTCGATTTACGACGAGGCTTCTACTGAAGTGCAGGCCATGTTCAACCAGAGCGCCGGCCGTTTCACCGAGATCATGGAAGGCATGAAGCAGATGGCGGCGGAGATGCAGCGTGAGCTCGAGACCACGCGCACCGAGCTGCGCCGCGGCATTCTCGAACTGCCGCAAGAGACCGCCGAAAGCACGGCGCAAATGCGTCGCGTCATCGTCGATCAGATCGAAGCATTGGCCGAGCTCAATCGCATTGTCGCACGCCACGGCCGATCGCTCGATGCTGCCGAACCGGTGCGGCGTGAGGCCGAACCGCTATTCGCCGCCGGCGGCGGCCGCGCGCCGGCACGCCCGGTGCGTGCCGAGGTCGCCGCTGCCCCGCCGCCACAAGCGCCGACGCCTGTCCGCGATATCACCGGCGCGCCGACACGGCGCGGCAATCCGCCCAATTTAAGCCCGGTGCAAGGCGGCAAGGACGAAAATGCGCCACGCAATGGCGGGTGGCTGTCCGATCTCTTGACGCGTGCCTCGCGCGACGACAGTCCGCCAATCGCCCCGCCCGGCGGTCGCGAGTCGTCACGGGGCGAAGAGCGGCCGCAGCGCGATAGCGTCGATTCAATCGACTCGCTTTCGGTAGACATCGCCCGGATGATCGACCACGACGCCGCCGCCGAACTGTGGGAGCGCTATAAGCGCGGCGAGCGCGGCGCCTTTACCCGGCGCCTCTATACCCAGCCGGGCCAGAAGGCGTTCGACGAAATTCGCAACAAGTACCGGTCGGATCCCGAATTCCGCCAGACCGTGGAGCATTACATCCACGAATTCGAACGGCTGCTCGACGATGTGTCGCGCGGCGATCGCGGTCCGGCAGTGGCGCGCAACTATCTGATTTCCGACACCGGCAAGGTTTACACCATGCTGGCGCATGCGGCGGGCCGGTTCGACTGAAGCATCGCTCGCAGCGGTGCAGGTCAGGCACTGGCCGCACCGCGCCGCGAATGCCCTTGCTTGTGACGCAATCGCGGCGCTACCGTTGCGAATACTGCTGTTGGCGCCAGTATAGGCGCCGTGGTTAGTGCGCATGGTTGGTGCGATGGATGCTCCGGTAGCACTGCCCACTGCCGCGGATGTCGATGAGGCGGCGCGGCGCTTGGCCGGCGTTGCGCTCCACACACCGCTTCTGACCTCGGCCACGCTCGACGCCATGACCGGCGGGCGCGTTTTTCTCAAGGCCGAGACTCTACAACATACCGGTTCGTTCAAATTCCGCGGCGCCTACAACAAGGTGGCATCGATTCCGCCGGACCGACGCGCCGGCGGCGTGGTGGCTTTTTCTTCCGGCAATCACGCACAGGGCGTTGCCGCAGCGGCCCGGCTCCTTGGCATGCGCTGCGTGATCGTGATGCCGCGCGATGCGCCGCGCGCGAAGCGTGAGCGCACTATCGCGCTCGGCGCTGAAGTCGTCCTCTACGACCGTGCGCACGATGACCGCGAGGCTATCGCTGCCGATATAGCTGGCAAGCGCGGCGCCGTGCTGGTGCCGCCTTATGATGACGCATTGATCATCGCCGGCCAGGGCACTGCCGGCCGCGAAATCGTCGAGGATCTCGACGCGCTCGGTCTTGTGCCCGACGTCGTGGTCGTCACCGCCTCCGGCGGCGGCCTCACCGCCGGCATCGCGCTTGCCATCAAAGCACGGGTGCCGGCGGCCATGCTCTATACCGCCGAACCGCAGGGTTTCGACGATCACGCGCGATCGTTTCGCAGCGGCCGGCGCGAGCAGAATGCGGAGCTGACCGGCACGATTTGCGACGCGCTGATGGCGCGCACGCCGGGCAAGCTCACCTTTGCCATCAATCAATCGCTGGTCGGCGCCGGCGTCGTAGCCAGCGACCAGGAGGTCGCCGCCGCGGTCGCATTCGCCTTTGACGAATTAAAGCTCGTGGTCGAGCCGGGCGGCGCCGTTGCGCTCGCCGCACTGATGATCGGCAAGGTCGACGTTAGGAACAAGGTCGCCGTTGCCGTCCTCTCGGGCGGCAATGTCGATCCGGACGTGTTTTCCCGGCTGGTCGCCTAGCGCACGCTAGGCGACCTTACCGCGGCTCAGGCGCCTGTCCCCGGGATGAAGCAACGAATTTGTGTCGCGCCGGAAGCATCCTGATACGGCCACACTACGGCCTGACCGAAGCGATTGGGCTCGGTTACGACCGCATCGTCCGGGACGACAATCCATTTCCCGTCCAGCCGGACCCGATAGCGGCCGTTCTGGGTATCCCAATCGACGTTTTGGACTGAGACGCCGTCGGCGAACGAGCAGCATAGGCCCTTGGCGCTTGCGAGCTGGTCAAACCAGGCTTTCAGCGGTGACCCGGCGAAGCGACCGTCATCACGCGCGGAAACGTGGCTCGGAATCGACGCGAGCATGCACAACGCCATCACCGTCAAAGCAAGACTGCTAAGTCTGTGCATCGTGGCCTCCAGATGATCAATTTGACGGACCGCGAACGAAAGGTCGTGCAGACCCGCGGCATTCGGCACGCATCGCCTGCATGTCGTCTTTGATCCGCTTTGATTCACTCAAAGCAACTTCCGTGCCGTGTTATGAACGCGACAATTGGACAATTTGAGCGTTTAGCGAGCAACTAACGCGGATCGCCCGCGTTATTTCCGTCGCAGGCGGACTGGAGCTTCATCGGTTCTGCTGATCAAAACCGGGCTCTAGCATTTGTTTGAGCATGAATTTTTCTGCGAAACAGAAGCGACTTTTCGCATCATGCTCTAAAACTACCCGAACAAGGCGATCAGTTCTTCCTCAGTCAGGGCACGCAACGCCGCGAGCGGGCTGATCGGCGCCGGTCGCGGCGGCATCGGCCGCACCGTGGGGCCGGTCGGGCTCCGCGACGACGGCACAGTGTTTGCCGCGCGAACCGCCTGAGCGGCCGCCGATACCGCCGACGCCAAAGGAGTCGGCGCCGCCTTTGCAGCAGACGTCACCGGCGCTGCGGCTGGCATCACCGCAACGCGCTTCGACGACGGTTCGAATAATTCCGCCGGATCTTCATCCGCACTTGGCAAAAACTGCAGACCGGGAAGCAGCGCCCGCGGCCGGCCAGGTTGGCCGGAGGAATCGACCTCACGGTCGCTTGCTTCGCATTGCGGACGCTGAAAAACGAAGTCTGGCGCTTCGATGTGCCAGCGCGGTCCGTGTTCCTCCGCTGCCGCGGCCGCGGCCGGCTGCGGGACCGCTTCATAGTCGTGCGGCGGAATGGCCGCGGCAGTGGAAGAGGTGCTTTGGGGTTCGCTCGACGCCTGCGCCTCCTCGCTGAGCGCACTCAGGGACGCGCCAAGTGCCGCGGCCGCCGCGGCAAATTGCGCGGAGTCCTGTAACGGCATGTCGAAAGCTTCGTTAGACGATGGCGAATCCGCATCAATAGCACCGCACGCCGCCTGCCGAGCCGGCACGGGAATAGCCCGATCGGGGGCTGCGCCATTTTCGGTTTCTTGCGTTTTTGCTCCACTGCCGCAGGCCTTGCAGATTTCGCGCACGGCGGCATCAAGCGCATCGCACAACGCCGCGTCGGCACCGCGTTCGCGCAGCTCGAAGGCGACGTCGGCCAGGCGCTCGGCGGCGGCGCCGACGTCCGGCAAGCGTGCCGATTGTTTTGCCGATGCATCACTGCGAACGGCAGCCTCGACGCGTGCAATTGCGGCCATGAGCGCGTCGGTATCGGCGCGACGATTGCGGTTCGCGAGCTCAGTCAAAAACCAGCGGCCGCGCTCGGTTGCCGTGACCGCCGCGTAGGCCGAGTCGTAATCCACTTCCCCCGACAGCCCGATATCGATACCGGACTGCGCCAGTGCATCGTTCGCCATTGCCAGACCTGGAAGCGAATCAACCGTATAAGCGCGGGGTGCGCAATCCAATTTGGAACACCGCACCCGAGATACCCGCAGGTTATCCACTGCCGACGCAATATTAGCTCTGCTGCAGTCGCGCAATCTCGGCACCGGCGGATAGGTGACAGCACCTATGTCGGGCGCGGCACCGGTCGATTTCGGCGCGCCAAGCAATCCTTGAGATCGATCGTTCAATCGATTCTGGCATTGGCGATCTTCACGATCGCCGCCCATTTCCGCATCTGCTCGGCGAGGAACGTCTGGAAATCCTCCGGCGTGTCGAGCTTGGCAACAGCGGAAAACTTGGCGAACAACGCTTGCGCCTGCGGCGTCTCGAGGCTGTCGTTGATCGCGCCGTTGAGCTTGGTGACGATGGCATGCGGCGTGCCGGCCGGGGCTACGACGCCGGTCCAGGCATCGATGACGAAATCGGGAAAGCCACTCTCCGCGAGAGTCGGCACGTCGGGCAGCGCCGGCCAGCGATCCGCTCGCGCGATCGCGAGCGGACGCAACTTGCCGGCCTTGATCAGCGGATAGAGCGTCACCAGTCCGTCAATGGTGAACTGGGTGCGACCCGCCAACAGATCGGTGACCGATTGCGCCGAGCCGGTATAAGGTACAAAGACCATATCGAGACCGGCCTCGGTCTTGAACAGCGTGCTGAGCAAATGCGGCGGCGTGCCGAGACCGGCGCCGAAATTCAGTTGGCCGGGGCGCGCCTGCGCATAGGCGATGAACTCCGCAACGGTCTTGGCCGGCACCTCATTGTTGACGACCATAATGTGGGGCAGGAGCGCCACCGTCGCGATCGGCGTAAACATCTTGCGCGGATCGACGTCCGTCGTGGTGTAGAGCGCCGGCGCCACCGCGAGCGAGCCTGAAGAACCGAACAACAGCGTGTAGCCGTCAGGGTCGGCGGCGGCGACCGCCTTGGTTCCGACAACGGACCCGGCGCCGGGCCGGTTTTCCACCACGATCTGGCCGAACTCTTTGGCCAAGGCGTCGGCCAAAAACCGCGCCATGGTATCGATCGGGCCGCCAGGCGGAAACGGCACGATCATCTTGATCGGCCGATCAGGATATTTTGGTTCGGCCCATAGCGGACCAGCCATCGCAAGAGGAAGCGCGGCGCTGCTTGCTGCAAGTACGGTGATTACTCTGCGCCTCGTCGTCATCGTGATCCTCCCCAGCTGCCTCGGCTCTGCGGCCGTTGATCGTTGCAGCGCAATCAAAACACATCATACCATGGCCGCTTCATCCCCACAGCGCCGGCTCAGACGGATAGATAAGGCTGCCGTCGTAACGCAGGCCTTGCTCGCGGTCTTTCGCCAGCAATAACGGACCGTCGAGATCGACGACGCTGGCGCGCTGCGCCACAAGCACCGCTGGCGCCATGGCCAGCGAGGTTGCGACCATGCAACCGACCATGATGGAAAAGCCGCGCCGCTCCGCTTCCGCAGCGAGCGCCAGCGCCTCGGTCAACCCGCCGCTCTTGTCGAGCTTGACGTTGACGGCGTCATACTTGCCCGCGAGTGTGCCGAGCGACGCATGATCGTGAACGCTTTCATCGGCGCAAACCGGGATCGGACGTTTGATGTGCGCGAGTGGATCGTCGCGGCCTTCCGGTAATGGCTGCTCGATCAGTGTGACGCCGGCGTCGGCGCAGGCACCGAGATTTTCCGCGAGATTGTCTGCACTCCACCCCTCATTGGCGTCAACAATAAGTTCCGCGTTGGGCGCCGCGCGGCGCACCGCCGCGATTCGCATTCCGTCGCCATCGCTTGCACCGAGTTTGACTTTAAGCAATGGCCGCGCCGCCACCTGTGCCGCGGCTTGCGCCATGGCGTCCGGCGCAGCGAGCGAAATCGTGTAGGCGGTCACCAGCGGTTTTGGCACCGCAAGCCCCGCCAGCTCATAGACGCGGCGGCCGGTTTGTTTGGCGGTGAGATCCCAGAAAGCGCAATCAAGCGCATTGCGCGCCGCGCCGGCAGGCATCGTGGCTTGCAGCGCGCCGCGATCGAGGCCCCGGCGCAGTGCCGGACGCAACGCTTCGATTGCCGCAACGACCCGCTCCGGAGTTTCACCGTAGCGCGCGTAGGGTACGCACTCGCCGCGGCCGCAATGGCCGGCCTCGCGCAGTTCGACCGTCACCACCAGGGCTTCGGTCTTGCTGCCGCGGCTGATGGTGAAGGCGTTTGCGAGCGGCCAGCGCTCGATGTGAACGGAAAGGTCCATGCCGGGAGAAGTATGACGAGCCGAGCGCGGCGCTCAAGCGCAATCCCCTGCCCTTTAAGCCGCGATTTCGGTGTCTTCCTCGTCGAGCGGCAGTTCCGGCTCTTCTTCCGGCAGCGGCGGCAGCGTGGCAGCCCGATCGATCCAGTGGATGATCTCGAAAGTGCCATCATCGTGCTCGGCGAGCGCCGTGCAGCTTTCCACCCAGTCGCCGCAGTTCATGTAGCGGATGCCGAACGTATCGTGCATCACGGCATGGTGGATGTGGCCGCAGATGACGCCGTCGACCTGGTGGCGCTGCGCCTCCTCAGCCAGCGTTTGTTCGAAGGCGCCGATATAATTCACCGCGTTCTTGACCTTGTGCTTGGCCCATTGCGAGAGCGACCAATAACGAAAGCCGAGGTGGCGCCGGATCGCGTTGAAATAACGATTGATCAGGATAGCGAGGTCGTAAGCGGTGTCGCCGAGGAGCGCCAGCCAGCGCGCGTGCTTGACCACCATGTCGAACACGTCGCCGTGCACCACCAGATAGCGGCGGCCGTCGGCGGCTTGGTGGATGACGGTTTCGACCACTTCGATGCCGCCGAAATGCGTGCCATAGTAATCGCGCAGGAACTCGTCGTGGTTGCCCGGCAGATAGACGATGCGGGAGCCCTTGCGCGCCTTGCGCAGAAGCTTCTGCACGACGTCGTTATGCTGCTGCGGCCAGAACCAGCCGGAGCGTAATTGCCAGCCGTCGACGATATCGCCGACCAGATAGATGGTGTTGGCATCGTGGTAGCGCAGGAAATCGAGAAGGTGCCCGGCCTGACAGCCGCGCGCGCCGAGATGCACATCGGAAATAAAAAGCGTACGGAACTTGATTATGCCCTGCTCGAACGTCACCGAGCTTGATCTCGCATCTATGTCAATCGAATCGCTTTATAAAATCCTTCCATTGCAGGACCGTGACAACAAAAGTTAACGCGGTGACTCACGCTCGAACTCAATAACGAAGAGGGGAACGAGTCACAGCTCTGTCACGCCCGCCGCCTAAAAGTTCCGGTGATGACAGCGCCGATTCTCGCCGCCGCGGTATTTTGCATCACCGTCAGCGTCGTCCAACTCACGAGCATCGCGATCGCGATCGGCCGCTTCCGCCGCAGCGGGCCGAGCGGGCCACTATCGAAGCTCCCCTCCCCGCTCGGCCATTTTCCCTCTGTCAGCATCGTGCGTCCGCTATGCGGAATCGACAATTACGCCGCGGAGACGCTGTCTTCGACGTTCGACCTCGATTATCCGCATTACGAAATCCTGTTCTGCGTCGCTTCGACAAAGGATCCCGTCGTTCCGTTCGTCAAGACATTGATGGTGGACCACCCATCCCGCCCGGCGCGCCTGCTGGTCGGCGACGATCGCGTGAGCCCGAATCCCAAGCTTAATAACGTGGTCAAAGGCTGGCGCGCCGCGCGCCACGACTGGATCGTCATCGCCGACAGCAATGTGCTGATGCCCCGCGATTACATCGAGCGGCTGTTCGCGAGCTGGTGCGACGACACCGGACTTGTCGCCTCGCCGCCGGTTGGCTGCCGGCCAGACGGCGTTTGGGCCGAAGTCGAATGCGCCTTCCTCAACACCTATCAGGCGCGTTGGCAATATATCGTCGACACGTTCGGCTTCGGTTTCGCACAGGGCAAAACCATGCTGTGGCGGCGGGCCGATCTTGACGCCGCGGGCGGCATCGAGGCGCTCGGCAAGGAGGTCGCCGAAGACGCCGCGGCGACCAAAGTGGTGCGCGGCGCTGGTCTCAAGGTACGGCTCGTCGATCGCCCGCTGGCGCAACCGCTCGGCCGGCGCAGCGCCGCCGAGGTCTGGAATCGCCAATTGCGGTGGGCGCGGCTGCGGCGCGCGAGTTTTTTGCTCTATTTCCTGCCCGAAGTCTTTTCTGGCGGCATCTTGCCCATGATCGGCGTCGCGTTCCTGGCCAGCGCATTCGGTTTGCCGGTGACGCTTTGCATCGCGAGCTTTGCAGCGTTGTGGTACGGCGCCGAAATGGCGCTCGCCGCCGCCGCCGGCTGGCATGTTTCGCCACTCTCACCGCTCTACGGAATTATTCGCGATCTCCTGCTGCCGATACTGTTCGTGGCCGCGCTGCGCGGCAACGATTTTGTCTGGCGCGGCAATGAAATGCAGGTCGAGCGCATGCAGCCGCGCCGCATGATCGCGCGCGTGCGCGAATTCGCCACCGGAAGCCGGAGGCGGCTGCGCTCGCTGCGCGAGCGGATATCGTCATAAGCTTAGTGCGCATCAGCGAGCTGCTGCGACTTCGAGCGTTGCCGCGGCAGCGATCGCTTCAAGCGCGGCGCGCTCGGCCGGAAAGTCCGCCGTGATCCAGGCTTCCTCCGCCGCGCGCATAGCCGCGCCCAGAGCCGGGCCTGCAGCCAGGCCTCGATCAATGAAATCGGCTGCCTTCAGCGGAAATTTTGGCGCTGTCCAGCGCTGCGGCAGATTGGCCAGTTCGTGCCAGGCGCCATCTGCCGCGCCCGCTGCCGAGCGCGACCAGGCGATGAGCACGCGATCGGTGAAGGATTGCGGCCCGAGATAGTAAAGCAACGCACGTGCGGGCTGCTCGCCGGCTGCCGGGGAGACGCGCCACCAGTGCTCCAGCGCGACGAGCCGCCCGGCTTCCGCGTTTGATAAGCGAAGCCGGAGCCCGAGCCGTTCGCCGTCTTCCTTCACTGCGACCGCGAGCGCGCCCAATCGGCGCACGGCGTCCGCGGTAAGCCCCATCGCCGATTCGGCTTTCACCACGTTCTCGAAACTGGCGAGCTGCGGCACGCCGCCGAGCACCGGGCCGAGGATGCCGGCTTCGGCCATCACCGCAAGCGTCGGCGTGGCATGCGGCGCGAGCAGCAGTTTCAGAAGCTCCATCCGCACCCGCTCGCGCGACAATGTTTCGAGGCCGGAGCGCGCGAGGATGCAAGCGTGCAGTCCCGCAGCGTCGGGATGGCCTTTACCGTACCGGGCGTGAAAGCGAAAAAACCGCAGAATGCGTAGGTAGTCTTCGGCGATCCGCATTGCCGGAGCGCCGATGAAGCGCACACGCCGCGCCTCGATATCGGCGACGCCGCCGACATAATCGAAAATCCGGCCGTCGCCTGTGGCAGACAGCGCGTTGATTGTGAAGTCGCGCCGCTCGGCGTCGGTCCGCCAATCCCGGCCGAACACGACCTTGGCCTTGCGGCCATAGGTCTCGACATCCTGCCGCAGCGTCGTAACTTCGAACGGCTTGCCGTCGATGACGACGGTGACGGTGCCGTGATTGATACCGGTGGGAATAGCTTTCCAGCCGGCCGCCTCGACGCGGCGTATGATCTCTTCCGGCAGCGCCGTGGTCGCGACGTCGATTTCGTCGACTGCGACGCGTAATAGTTCGTTGCGCACCGCCCCGCCAACAACACGCGCTTCTTCGCCGTCGCAACCGAGCGCGGCGAGGAGCCGCGCAACCTCGCCATTGCGGAGCCACGGCGCATCGCGAAGCAGCGCGTCGTTCGTCACCGTGTCGCTCCCGGCACCAGCTTGCCGTTTTCGATGTGCGCCGGCACGTAGGTCGCGCCCGGCGGCGCGCCGGAGAATTGCGCCAACAGCAGAAAACTTCCGGTCACGAGGACGAGCGATACGATGACCAGAGCCGCCAGCCGCGGCATGGTCCAAGCCGTCGGCGCCATCACACCGGCGCGCGTCGCCAACAGGAACACCGAATAAATCACGAACGGGGTAAGAAACAGCCCGATCTCGGTGAAGACAGTCCTGATCATGCGGCGTAGACCCGATCATAGAGATTCCGCAGAATACCCGCGGTGATGCCCCAAATGTAGCGGTTCTCGAACGGGATGGCGTAGTAGTCGCGTTGCAGTCCGTTCCAGTCGCGCGTTTTGCGTTGATGATTGTCCGGCGTCATGACGAAGGAAAGCGGCACTTCGAACGTTTCGACGACCTCCTGCGGATTGAGCGAAAGCGTGAAATCCGGTTTGACCCGCGCCACCGTGGGCAAGATGCGAAAGCCGGAAAACGTCAGATAAAGATCGAGATAGCCGATCGGCTCGATTAGATTTGGCGCAAGTCCGGTCTCTTCCTTGGCTTCGCGCAACGCCGCGGCGACCGGACTTTCGTCAGTTGGATCGATCTTGCCGCCGGGGAAAGCCACCTGCCCGGCATGGCTGGCGAGCTCGGCGGTGCGCAGCGTCAACAGCACCGTCGGTTCGGCGCGGTCGATGACGGGGATGAGGACGGCAGCGGGCTTGGTGGCCTTGACGCCGGCGCGCACCCACATTTCCGGATTGAGATCGAGATCGCCGCGCGCGCCTTGCGCGTTCGGATCGGTCAGTGCCGGCGGCACTTCAAGCGTCAGCCGCGCCTGCGCCCGCTCGAAAAAATCTTCGGTCGCGCCCGGCTGCATATTCGTCACTCTCTCGTTCACGCCAAATCCCTCATTTGCTCCGCCGGCGCCATTGGAAAGAATTCGCCCCTCGACGCCACGCCGAACATCGTAATGCCGTCGATGTCGCGCTCTTCGCCGAGTTCGACAAGATCGAAGAACAGCGCGCGTGTCACTTTCGCCCAGAGATCGCGGCGGACGTGAAGGTAAGGCTTAAGGCCGCCGGTGCCGGCTTCGGGGTCGAAACGCAGGATGTGCTGCGGCCCACAGGCGACCCAATCGTCGACATTGGTGCGGAAGTTAAGCACCCGCCCGCCGTCGCCGCGCTCGACATTGAGCTCAACCGCGAGAAACGGCGCATCGTCGACGCGGATGCCGCATTTCTCGACCGGTGTGACGAGAAAGTAGTTGTCGCCCTCACGCTTAAGGACGGAAGCGAACAATTTGACTAAAGCTGGCCGCCCGATCGGGGTCTTAAGATAGAACCACGTCCCATCCGTGGCGATGCGCATATCGAGATCGCCGCAAAATGGCGGATTCCAGCGTTCGACCGGCGGCGGTCCCTTGCCGGCGCGACCTAGCGCAGCCGTGATCGCCTCAAGGCCGGTTTGCCCTTCCTTCGCCATGGTTTGCCTTGACTCTAAGCTCAGACAGGACGTCGGGGGGCCGGGCCATTCGCGAGTTCGAGATTGTCGCTACATATCCGCGTTTTCACCAACCCCAATCCATCCCAAGTCGTGTTTCCTATGGCTAAAGAATCAGCGCACAGTCGGCTGCTGGGCAGCTGGCTTATATATTGCATCTTGTGTGCCTAATTGGCGTGCAGATCGGCTGCCGTCGTTTCGTGCATATGGCGCGAATCCAATTCGACACAAGAACACGGCCTAACACAAGGAGTTAGCCATGCCGGCTGCTGGCGGAGAAGGTCTCGAAAAGCTCGAAGACATGATCGTGCGAGCGGCCGAATCGACCGCTGACCACGTCCGCGCGGCCAAAGCCGCGATCGCCACTGTCATATTCGGCCAGGAGAAAGTGGTCGAGCAGGCGCTCATCACCATCCTCTCAGGTGGTCATGCGCTCCTTCTCGGCGTGCCGGGTCTCGCCAAGACCAAGCTCGTCGACACCATGGGCACCGTGCTCGGGCTCGATGCCCGCCGCATCCAGTTCACACCCGATTTGATGCCGTCCGACATTCTCGGCACCGAAGTCCTGGAGGAAAGCGCGAGCGGTAAGCGCAACTTCCGCTTCATCCCCGGTCCGGTTTTTGCCCAACTCCTGATGGCGGATGAGATCAACCGCGCCAGCCCGCGCACCCAGTCGGCGCTATTGCAGGCGATGCAGGAACAGCACGTTACCGTCGCCGGTACCCGGCACGATCTGCCAAAGCCGTTCCATGTGCTCGCCACCCAAAATCCGTTGGAGCAGGAGGGCACCTACCCGCTGCCCGAAGCACAGCTCGATCGCTTCTTGATGGAGATCGACGTCACTTATCCGGACCGCGACTCGGAGCGGAAAATTCTGTTCGAAACCACGGGCGCCGAGGAAACGCGGCCGAAAGCGGCGATGACCGCCGAGGATCTCATGGCCGCGCAGCGATTGGTGCGACGGCTTCCCGTGGGCGAATCCGTCGTCGATGCCATTTTGACGTTGGTGCGCTCGGCCCGGCCGGGACCGGAAGGCGGCGAAGGCGCCAAGTTGATCGCCTGGGGACCGAGCCCGCGGGCGAGCCAGGCGCTGATGCTCGCGGTGCGCGCCCGCGCCCTGCTCGATGGCCGTCTCGCGCCGTCGATCGATGACGTGATCGAACTTGCCGAGCCGGTGCTTAAGCACCGCATGGCCCTCACTTTCAGCGCGCGCGCCGAGGGCGAAAGCCTCGAGGCGGTGATTTCGCGGCTGAAGGCTCGGATCGGATAGGCGAATGGCGGCCGCGGCCCCGCGCTCAACTCAGCGCAGTTACCAGGACGTTGCCGCCGCCGGTCGCGCGGTCGGCGAAGGCCGGACGCTCGCGGCCGGCATGCCGCGCCTGATCCTGGAAGCACGGCGCGTAGCGGCCACCGTCATCCACGGCCTGCATGGCCGCCGCCGTGCCGGCCCGGGCGAGAATTTCTGGCAATACCGCCGCTTCGTTTCCGGCGAGCCCGCTGCGCGGGTCGATTGGCGGCGCTCCGCGCGCGACGATCATCTCTACGTGCGGGAACTGGAATGGGAGGCCGCACACACGGTGTGGATCTGGCCCGATCGCTCACCGTCGATGCACTTCGCCTCCCCGCTGGTTCGCGACACCAAGCTGTATCGTGCGCTGGTCGTCACGCTCGCGCTCGCCGAAGTTTTGGTCGAGGGTGGCGAACGCGTCGGTGTTCCCGGCCTGCTGCGGCCGACCGGCAGTCGCAACATCGTCGAATTGATCGCGCAGGCCATCGTGCACGACCGCAGCGAACGGCCAAGCCTGCCACCGAATTTCGCGCCCTCGCCGCTCGCCGAGGTCGTCCTGCTGTCCGATCTGTGGAGCGACATCGGCGACGTGCGGCAGACGCTGACGCAACTCTCCAGCAGCGGCGCGCACGGCCATGTCGTGCAAATCGTCGATCCCGCCGAGGAGACTTTCCCTTATGGGGGCCGCATCGAATTTGTCGAACCGGAAGGCGGCGGCCGCATCACCGCCGGCCGCGCCGAAGCTTGGCGCGCCGATTACACCGCCCGCGTCGCCCGTCACCGTAGCGAGATTCGCAGCGAGACCGACCGGCTCGGCTTCAGCTTCACGATTCACCGCACCGACCGCCCGCCGAACGAACTCCTGCTTGCTTTGCATGCCCGCATCGGCGCCGGCACGGCGCATAACGCGTCGCGCTCGCATGCATCGGCCGCGTCGAGGATGCCGGCATGATTGGCGGCATACCGCTCGGCTTTGCCGAACCGCTGGTGCTCATCGGGCTCATTACGCTTCCGGTGCTGTGGTGGCTGTTGCGGCTCATTCCGCCGCGGCCACGCCGTCTGGATTTCCCGCCGACGCGGCTGCTGCTCGAAATCGCGCCTCGGGAGGAGACCCCGGCGCGCACGCCGTGGTGGCTCACGCTCTTACGTCTCCTGCTCGCGGCACTTGTCATTATCGCCGCTGCCGGCCCGCTCTGGCATCCGCCGCTGGCGGCGACCAAAACCAGCGCGCCGGTTGCGATCATGATCGACGACGGCTGGACCGCCGCCACGACCTGGGATGCGCGGCTGCGCACCGCCGACGACATCATCGCGCGTGCGGAGGACGACCGTCGCGCGGTTGCGCTCATCCCGCTATCCGAGGGACCGCACGACATTTCGCTGGAAACCGCGGACTCGGCGCGCGTCCGGTTGCAGCAGATGCGGCCGGCGCCCTATACCTTCGATCGCACGCAAACGCTGCCGTCGCTGTCGCAGTTTCTGACCAGGCAGCCGAACGTCGAACTGATTTGGCTGTCGGATGGCGTCGACCTGGGCAACGGCTCTGCTTTTGTAAAGAAGCTGGCGCAGACGGTCGGCCGGCATCCGCTTACCATCGTCGCCGGCGGCATTCCGGGAGCCCGCGCCTTGACCGGCGCCGAGAACTCGGCCGGAGCGCTGACCGTCAATGTGCTGCGCGCCACGACCGGCGCAGCCGAGAGCGGCACCGTGCGCGCGCTCGATCTCAAAGGTCTGCCGCTCGGCGAGGCTCCGTTCACTTTCAAAGCTTCCGATCGTGACACCGAGGCCCGTTTCGATCTGCCGGTCGAGCTTCGCAACGATATCGCGCGTGTCGAGATTTCCGGGGAGCGCTCCGCCGGCGCGGTGCAGCTTCTGGACAAGCGCTGGCAACGGCGCACCGTCGGCATCGTGTCCGGTGCCATTGCCGACATGGCGGAACCGCTGTTGTCGTCGAGTTACTACATCGAGCGGGCGCTCGCGCCGTTCGCCGATGTGCGCATCACGCAAGGTGAATCCCCGGCGGACGCGGTGAGCCATTTCCTCGACCAAAAACTGCCGATGCTGATCCTTACCGACGTTGGCAATGTCGGCGATGCCCATGATCGGCTCGCGCAATGGGTCGAGGATGGCGGCGTGTTGGTGCGTTTCGCCGGGCCGCGCCTTGCCGCATCCGATGATGATCTGGTCCCCGTCAAGCTGCGCCGCGGCGGCCGCGTCCTTGGCGGCGCGCTGAGCTGGGACAAGCCGCAGCCGCTCGCCGCCTTCTCCCGCGCCGGCCCGTTCGCCGGCATGCCGGTACCGAACGATGTCACCGTGACCCGCCAGGTTCTCGCCGAGCCCGACGCGGCACTGAGCGATAATACCTGGGCGACGCTGGCCGACGGCACCCCGCTCGTCACCGCGGCGCGACGCGGCAAGGGGCTGATCGTGCTGTTCCATGTCACCGGCGATACGCGGTGGTCGAACTTGCCGCTCTCGGGCAGTTTTGTCGAAATGCTCAAGCGAATCGTCGCGCTTTCTGGCACCGCGCCCGCCGCCGAAGCAAGCGCCGCCACGGCCAAGAATGCGCAAGAGGTGATACAGCCGAGCCACATGCTCGATGGCTTCGGCAATTTTGTCGCGCCGCCGCCAACCGCGCGGTCGGTGCCGGCCGACTTTTCCAGCCCCGCCAGCGCCGAGCATCCGCCGGGCTTTTACGGGCCGCCGGAAAGCCTGCTTGCCGTCAACACACTTGCTCCCAGCGATCGTCTGGCGCCGCTCGATTTCTCGCCGCTCGCCACTGCGGGCCATGACATCTATCGCACCAGCGAGCCCCAGGATTTGCGTGGGCCGATTTTCCTGATCGCGCTGTCGCTTCTATTGCTCGACACGCTGGTGGTTCTGTTCCTCGGCGGCGGCATCCAGCGTCTCATTCCGCGCAGCGCACGTGCCGCTGGCGCCGCGGTGATCGTCGCTACCGCGCTCGCGCTCACGCTGGTACAAGTGCGCGCGCAGGAGGAAACCCCCAATCCGGACGTGCCGCCGGCGGCGCTGGATACCCGGCTCGCCTACGTCGTCACCGGCGACGCCGACGTCGATGCCATCAGCAAAGCCGGCCTCGCCGGGCTTACGCTCTTTCTCGCGCAACGGACCGCGCTCGAACCGGGCGATCCGATCGGCCTGGACATCGCGCACGACGAGCTTGCGTTTTATCCGTTGATCTACTGGCCCGTCGTACCGGGGGCGCCAGGGCCGTCCGACGATGCGCTCAAGCGCGTCGACACGTATATGAAGGACGGCGGCACCGTGCTGTTCGATACCCGCGATGCCGAGGTGGCACCGCCTGGGCCCGGTGGCGAAACCAACAGTCCGGGCATGCTTGAGCTGCGCAAAATCCTGTCCTCGCTGGACATTCCCGAGCTCGAACCGGTGCCGCGCGATCACGTGCTGACCAAGACGTTCTATTTGTTGCGCGATTTCCCCGGCCGCTTCGACACCGGCCAGCTTTGGGTCGAAGCACTGCCGGCGACAAGCGAAGAAGAAACGTCGAGCCGGCCTGCCCGCGGCGGGGACGGCGTGTCTTCGATTCTCATCACCTCGAACGACTTTGCTGGCGCCTGGGCGACGCGGTCGGATGGCCAGCCCATGCTGCCGATGGTCGAAGGCGAGCCGCGCCAGCGCGAAATGGCGTTCCGCGCCGGCGTCAACATCGTCATGTACACTCTCACCGGCAACTACAAGGCGGATCAAGTTCACGTGCCGGCCCTGCTCGAGCGTTTGGGTCAATAGGAGAGCGCATTGAATCTCGGCGTTGCGTTCGCTCCTCTCATCAGCGCTGCCGAGTTATGGGCGGCGTTTGCCGCCGCGTGCGTGTTTTCGCTGCTGCTGTTTGTGACACGCAGCCGGGGCGCTGCGATCCGGGCGCTGGCGCTGGCGCTGATCGTGCTGGCGCTGGCCAATCCATCGCTCACCCGCGAGCATCGCGATCCGTTGAACTCGGTAGCCGCCGTCGTCGTCGACAAGAGCCCGAGCCAGAATTTCGGCGACCGCACCCAGCAGACCGAAGCCGCGCGCGCCGCGGTCGTCGACCGGTTGCATCACATTCCCGGTCTCGAAGTCCGTACGGTGGAAGCCGGACAGGCCGACGGCGAGACCGACGGCACGCGCTTGTTCACCGCGCTTAGTTCGGCGCTGGCCGATGTGCCGGTCGACCGCATCGCCGGCGTGATCATGATCACCGACGGCCGCGTTCATGACGTGCCGGCCAATGCCGCAACGCTGGGCTTCGCCGCACCGGTCCACGCGCTGATTACCGGACACAAGGACGAACGCGACCGTCGCGTCGCGCTCATCGCCGCCCCGCGCTTCGGCATTGTCGGCCAGCCGCAGACCATCACGTACCGGGTCGAGGACGAGGGCGCGAATGTCGGCACCGCCGAGGTGACGGTGCGCCGCGACGGCGACGTCATCGATCAGCGTACCGTTCCCGTCGGCGCGCAGCAGAACGCCGAAATTCCGATCCCGCATGGCGGCCCGAACATCGTCGAGATCGAGGCGTCGCCGCTTCCCGGCGAGCTTACGCAAGTCAACAATCGCGCCGTGGTCTCGATCGACGGCGTACGCGACAAGCTGCGCGTGCTGTTGGTGTCCGGCGAGCCGAATGCCGGCGAGCGGACTTGGCGCAACCTCCTTAAATCCGACCCATCGGTCGATCTCGTGCACTTCACCATTTTGCGGCCGCCGGAAAAGCAGGACGGCACGCCGATCAACGAATTGTCGCTGATCGCATTTCCGACGCGCGAGCTGTTCCAGCAGAAGATCGATCAGTTCCAGCTCATCATCTTCGATCGCTACGCGCGTCAAGGCGTGTTGCCGATGATCTATTTCGACAACATCGCGCGCTATGTGCGCGATGGCGGCGCGGTGCTGGTCGCCGCCGGTCCCGATTACGCGAGCCCGACCAGCGTTTGGCACTCCCCGCTCGATGAGGTGCTGCCGGCCGAGCCGACCGGGGAGGTCACCGATCAACCCTTCCACCCGCGACTCACCGAGCTCGGTCAACGGCATCCGGTAACCCGCGGCCTCGAAGGTTCCGACAGCAACCCGCCGCATTGGAGCCAATGGTTCCGTATCGTCGACACCAGGAACACGACCGGCACCGCGGTGATGCAGGGTCCGGACCAGAAGCCGCTCCTTGTGCTGTCGCACGAAGGCGAAGGCCGCGTGGCGCTTCTGTTATCCGATCAGCTCTGGCTGTGGGCGCGTGGTTTCCAGGGCGGCGGCCCGCATCTCGATTTGCTGCGCCGTCTCTCGCATTGGCTGATGAAGGAGCCGGATCTGGAAGAAGAGGCGCTCCGGCTTACGGTCAGCGGCCACAATCTCGTCGTCAAGCGGCAGACCATGGCCGATCAAGTCGCCGATGTGACCTTGACCGCACCGTCGGGCGCGACGCGCACGCTCAAGCTCAATCCGACCGAACCCGGCGTGTGGGAATCGAGCGTAGCGGCCAACGAGCTCGGCCTGTGGCGCGCCACCGACGGCAAGCTCAACGCGCTGGTCAATATCGGCCCCGCCAATCCGCTCGAATATGCCCAGGTCACCTCGACGACCGCAGTGATGGCGCCGCTCACCGATGCGACCGGTGGCGCCTCAGTGCGGCTCGATGACGGCTCGGGCCTCAATGTGCCGCGCATCGTCGCGGTACGCTCCGGCGATACCTACAAGGGCGACGACTGGATCGGGCTCAAAATGCGCGACGCCAGCGTGGTACGTGGCATCGGCGTGCTGCCGGTTTTCGCCGGCATGATCGGCCTTCTGCTCCTGCTCGGCAGTCTCGCCGGCGCCTGGGCGCGCGAGGGGCGCTAGTTTGTTTCAATCCGGCCGGATCGGCCCGGATACGCCGTCGAAAGCCCCCTCCACCAGTTCGGCGACGAGAAGCCGCGCCGGATCGACGGGCCCCGGCATGGTCGCACGCCCAGGCGGCACGGGCTTAAACCCACTTTTTCCGTAATAGGCTTCATCGCCGACCAGGATCACCAGGCGGTGACCCTTTGCTTTGGCCTCCTTGAGCGCGCGTTCGATCAGGGCCTGGCCGACGCCGCGTTCGCGGAAGGCCGGCTCAACGGTAAGCGGCCCGAGCAGGAGCGCCTTGGTCTCGCCGATGCGGATCGGCGACAGCCAGACCGAACCGACCAAGAGCGTGCCGGTGCGCGCAGTGAACGACGCGTCGAGACGATGCGCGGCCTGTTCGCGCAGCCGATAGGCCGTTTTGGAGAAGCGGCCCGGTCCGAAGGTGCGTTCGTGCAAACGTTCGATCGCAGCCGCATCGTCCGGCGTCTCGGGTAGAATCGTGAGGGAAAAGTCGTCCATCTGCCGCCGCCTACCATCTCGCCTGACCGGGGTCCAGCAGGCGTTGCCGACCGGCCTATCGCCGGCGCCGACAATGCTTAGATTGGGCGAGGCGAAAACCGCGGAGAAGTCGATGGGCCTGCTCGTCAACGGTACTTGGCAAGAAGACGTTTCACGCACCAAGGACGGCCATTTTATCCGGCCGACCACGCGCTTTCGCAATTTCGTAACCGCCGACGGCAGTCCCGGCCCAACCGGCGAAGGCGGCTTTCCCGCCGAAGCCGGCCGCTATCACCTCTATGTTTCGCACGCCTGCCCATGGGCGCATCGCACGACGATCTTTCGCAGCCTGAAGAAGCTCGAAAACGCAATCTCCGTCTCCGTCACCGCGCCGCTCTATGGCAAGACCGGCTGGGAATTCGGCCCGGAAAAAGGTGGCATGAGCGACGAGGTCAACGGCAACGCCACGCTTGCCGAAATCTATCTCATTGCCGATCCGCATTATACCGGGCGCGTCTCGGTTCCGGTATTGTGGGACAAGAAGCGCCGCACCGTTGTCAATAATGAATCGTCCGAAATCATCCGCATGCTCAATTCCGCCTTCGACGCCTTCACCAATGTGCGCACCGATTATTATCCAGCGGAATTGCGCGCCGAAATCGATCGTATCAACGAGCTCGTCTATCCCAACGTCAATAACGGGGTTTATCGCGCCGGCTTTGCCACCGGCCAAGCGGCCTATGAAGAAGCCGCCCGCGGCGTTTTCGCCGCTTTCGATCAGCTCGAAGAGTGTCTGTCGCGGCAGCGTTATCTGGTCGGCCGTCAAATCACCGAAGCGGACTGGCGGCTGTTCACTACACTAGTGCGTTTCGACACCGTCTATTACAGCCATTTCAAATGCAATCTGCGCCGCGTCGCTGACTACCCCAACATGGGGAATTATTTGCTGGATCTCTATGCCGTGCCCGGCGTTGCCGAGACCGTCAGCATCGATCAGATCAAGCGGCACTATTACGGCAGTCAGCGTCAAGTCAATCCGACCGGCATCGTGCCGATCGGGCCGCTGATCGACTTCACGGCGCCGCACGACCGCGGCCGCTTCGGCTAAGCAAAGCGCGCCGGCCATGTTTCAGACCGACGCGCCCGGTTGCCTCAGAGGAAAGTCTTAGTCGCAACCCCAGACGTCGCGCCAGCGCAACCCGAGCGGCGTCGGAACCCAACGCCACTGGTAGCAACTGTTGTCGTAGGAATAGTCGTAGTAGTCCGGGGCGAATGCATAGAGTCCGCCGTAGCCATATCCATAACCTTGGCCGCGATAGGCGTAATGCCCATGACCGTGCCAATTATGGTTCCAATTTGGGTTGGCGTTCGGACCATTGAACTTCGACCCCGCGTTCGCTGCGACACTGGTGCCAGCCATGTTGCTGTGCATGGGCCCGAAATTCGATGAGACCTTGCCTTGCCCGGCACCCATGGCGCCGCTCTTCATCGAACCCATCGAAGCCATCGCGCCGCCGCCAACGCCCCGCCCGCCACCACCATGTGGGAATGCGAGGGCGCTTGTCGCCATTGTTGCAGTTCCGAACGCCGCCACGGCGGCAATCGTCAAAATCCTCTTATTACGCATCGCCGACTCCTTGCTGATTCAAACGGGTGTTACAGGCACAACGCCCGCCCGCACGCCGAGTTGCATGACCTCTTTGTAATGATGTCCCAATGACGCAGCTGTTAAGTCGTAAGCGCGACGCGGCCGCTCACCACAGTTCCGACGCAGTGCGGCCGGTAAGCACTTCGGCGATGCGCTCGCGCGTCGCGCGCGAGGTGTCGTTTGGCAATTCTGTGGTGGCGAAGAAGCCGTGAGCGACGATCTCGCTATTCGGCTGCGGCGGTGCGATCTGGCGGAACGCGCGCACGACATACAGCGCGACGTGGTCGCGCCGCGACATCCGGCGATTGAAATAGACGCCGTAGAAAACCGGCGGCTCGGTCAATTCGATATTGCCCTCTTCGCGCAACTCGCGCTCCAGCGCCGCAATTAGCGTCTCGCCGGTTTCGACGCCCCCGCCGGGCAAGTGCCAGCCGGCAACGTAGGAGTGCTTGACCAGGAAGATCCGTCCCTCGCCGTCCAGAATGAGAGCGCGGACGCCGAGCGTAAGGCCGCGCGAAAAGCGCCAATAACTGTGCAAAAACCGCCGGATCAGCGGCTCGAACGGGCGGCGGATCGTATCAAGTCCCATCTTGTATTCCCGACTCGCCTCAATAATTAGAATTGTTCTAAGATACTCTTACACCCGATAGGCAATTTGTTTCGCTGAGGACAGCCCGTGAAACGTTTCGCCGACTTGAATGAGCAGGAAATTCTCGCGCTCGCGATCTCCAATGAGGACGAGGACAATCGCATCTATCGCTCGTTCGCGGACAGGCTTCGCGGCGCGTATCCCGAGACCGCCGAGATATACGACACGATGGCGCAGGAAGAGATCGGGCATCGCGACATGCTGCTCGAATTGCATCGCAAGAAATTCGGCGATTTTTTGCCATTGATCCGCCGTCAAGACGTCAAGGGATTTGTCGCGCGCCGGCCAATCTGGCTCAACGCCACGTTAGGTCTCGACGCTACGCGCAAATTCGCCGAGGAGATGGAATACGAAACCGCGCGCTTTTACCGCCGCGCCGCGCAAACCGCCCATGACGACGCCGTGCGCGATCTGCTGCGAAAGCTGGCCGCCGCCGAAGACAAACACGAAGAGCTGGCCCATGAGCTTGGCGAAAAGCTCACGCCGCAAGCGCGCCACAAGGAGGACCAGGCTGCACGGCGCATATTCGTGCTGCAATATGTGCAGCCCGGGCTTGCCGGCCTCATGGACGGCTCGGTCTCGACGCTGGCGCCTTTATTCGCGGCAGCTTTTGCCACGCACAATACCTGGTCGACTTTTCTGGTCGGGCTTGCCGCCGCGATCGGTGCCGGCATTTCGATGGCTTTCGCCGAAGCGATGTCCGATGACGGCTCGCTCACCGGGCGCGGCGCACCGGTGCTGCGCGGCGCGGTCTGTGGCGCGATGACGACGCTCGGCGGCCTCGGCCATGCGCTGCCCTATCTCATCCCTCACTTCTATGTCGCGACGATGCTGGCATTTGCCGTCGTCGCCGTTGAGTTGGTCGCGATCGCCTGGATCCGTACGCATTACATGGATACGCCGTTCCTGCAGGCGGCGTTCCAGGTGGTGGTCGGCGGCGCCCTGGTGTTTGCCGTCGGCATCCTGATCGGAAGTTCGTGATTTGTTATGACGCGTCTGCGATGCTGAGCGCGGCTTAACGGCGCTCACGCCATGTTCACGCTTGCCCATCTCTCCGACCTGCATATGGCTGTCGAGCCGCGCGGCTCACAGCTGTTGAGCAAGCGCGGGCTCGGCTACATCAATTGGCTCCGCAAGCGTAAGAAAATCCACCGGCCCGAAGTTCTCGACGCGCTGGTGCGAGATCTGAAAACGCAAAGTTTCGATCACATCGCGGTGACCGGTGACCTCGTCAATTTCTCATTGCCGGATGAATATGCCAATGCCCGCGACTGGCTGACGGCGCTCGGCAATCCTCGCGACGTTACGGCGATGCCTGGCAATCACGACGTCTATGTCCGCGGCGTCGAGGCCATGCCGGCGCAATTTTGGGGCGATTACATGCGCGGCGACGACGGCCTTGACCGTTTTCCGTTTGTGCGCCGGCGCGGCGACGTGGCGCTGATCGCGCTGTCGACCGGCGTGGCGACCGGGCCGTTCATGGCGACCGGGCGGCTCGGCGGCCGGCAGCTTTCCCGTTTCGCCGAGATACTCGCGCAAACACACGACACGTTCCGCGTCGTGCTGATCCACCATCCGCCGCAAAGTCCGCTGCCGCGTTATCTGCGGCGGCTTATCGATGCGCCGGCGCTGCGGCGGCTTCTTGCCGAGCAAGGCGCCGAGCTTTTGCTGCATGGCCACGATCACCGGTCCTCCCTGGTCTGGCTCGATGGACCCAATGGCACAAAAATTCCTGCCGTCGGCGTGCCATCGGCTTCCGCCGCAGCGCCACACGGCGATGAAGGCGCGGCCGCCTATCATCTGTTCAAGATCGGCGGCGCCGTGAGGCAATGGCGCTGCGAGATGATCGCGCGGCAGCGCGGCGCGGACGGAATTATCCGCGATGTCGAAAGCAAAATTCTCGTTTAAGAATTCGTCGCGATCAGCACAGCGACGGCAAACAGCGCCACGACGCCGATGACAACGCCGATCAGCAGAATGCCGAATGTTCGCCAGCGCCGCCGGCGCCGGTAACGCTCGGCTTCTTTCGCCGGCGCACGCGCCAACAGTTCGGGATCTTCCGCAAGCGCGCGTTGCCGTTCCACGAGCCGGCGGGCGACATAGGTGGTGACCGCCCGCACGATCTCCGGGATATCATGCAACTCGGTGAGCACGTGGCGGCCGAGGCGGCTGTCATGAAGGAAGCGGTAGCCGCGCTTGTCACGGCCCATGGCGACGTGACTCACCGCGTCGATCCACAACCGCGGCGTCTCGCCCCGACTGATGCCCCGATCGAACAGGTCGACTTCAGCGGGGACTTCGGCGAACAGCGGATCGAGCGCCTCGTTCAACAGCTCAAGCCGCGCCACTTCGGCGTCGCGCAGATCGACGATGACGCTTGTGCGTTCGGCGGCCTCGACGCGGGCCTGATGCATCGCCTCCTGCAAGGGCGACGGCGGCGCGGCGTCTTTCGGCGCCTCGACTTTGCGCTTGCGACCCCACATGTCCCTAATCGTCCCTACGACTCCGGTGACCGACAATACACCAACAATTGCGCCTGCAAAAAGTCGGCCAATCGGCAAAAATGAGCGATTTGCAACCCGCTTACACGCACCGGCCGCCGTCGACTTCGACGATATTGCCGGTGACGAAATCGGCATCCGCCGAGGCGAGGAACAAGGCGGCGTTGGCGATGTCTTGCGGCTGCGCCAGGCGGCCGAGCGGAACGGTGGCGACAAACTTCTCGCGCTGACCGGGCGCGGAGCCGAGAAAGCTCGGCAATAGCGGCGTATCGGTGGCGACCGGCGCGATGGCGCAGACCCGGATGCGGTCGGGTGCGAGCTCCACCGCAAGCGATTTGGTGAGCGTATGCACCGCGCCCTTGGTCGCATTATGGGCCGACAGTCCCGGCCGCGGCCGCAAGCCCGCCGTGGAGCCGATATTGATGATGGTGCCGCCGCCGGCTTTGCGGAACTGCGGAACCACGGCCTGGCAGAACTGAAACAGGCCCTTCACATTCACCGCGAATATGCGGTCATACTCGTCCTCGCCGATTTCGAGCATCGGCTTGTTGACGTGGGTGGCGCCGGCATTGTTGACCAGAATGTCGAGCGCGCCGAATGCCGCCAATGTCTCCGCGACCGCGGCGGCGATGTCGGCCTTTTTGGTCACGTCGCAGCGCACCGCGATGGCGTTGTTGCCGATGGCGCGCGCAGCCGCTTTCGCTGCGTCGAGATTGACATCGGCGAGCGCCACACGTGCGCCCTCTCGCGCATAAGTCTCGGCGATAACCTTGCCGATGCCCGATCCGGCGCCGGTAACCAGCGCGGTTTTGCCGTCGAGACGCATGCCGTCGGCCATGACATCAACTCCGTTTCGGCACGACGCCATAGGGCTTGGCCCAGCCGAGGCCATCCTCGGTGCGCGTGCGCGGCTTGTATTCGCAGCCGACCCAGCCCCTGTAGCCGAGCTTGTCGATCGCGGCGAACACCGCCGGGTAGTTGATCTCGCCCTCGTCGGGCTCGTGGCGCGTCGGCACCGCGGCGATCTGCACGTGTCCGATCACCGGCTGAAATTTCTCGAAGCGCTTGATCAGGTCGCCGCCGATGATCTGGACGTGATAAAAATCGAATTGCATGCGCACGTTCGGCGCGCCGATCTTACCGATCAGATCGGCGGCCTGCTCGACATGGTTCAAGAAATAGCCAGGACGGTCGCGCGGATTGATCGGCTCGATCAGGAGCGTGATGTTCGCTTTCGCGGCCGCCGCCGCGGCGTGGGTCATATTGGCGATAAAGACGCGCTCCGCTGCCGGCCGCTCGTTGACCGGCACGACGCCGGTCATGCAGTGGATCGCGGTGCCGCCGATCGCCACGACATAATCGAGCGCGCGGGTGAACGCGGCGTCGAAGTCGCGCTCGCGGCCAGGCAGCGCGGCCAGCCCGAATTCCGGGCATTGCGGCGTGTTGACGCCGAGCACCGTCAGCCCATGCTTAGTCAGTTCAGCCTTCACCATTTCTGTCGGCGTGTCATAAGGAAATTGCAATTCGACTGCGGAAAATCCGCAGGCCGCTGCGGCGCCAAAGCGCTCGAGCAAAGGATATTCGGTGAACAGATGGCCAAGATTGGCGGCAAAGCGTGGCATCCGACCTTCCTTGAGGTTTCCTTTGTGGACAGGAAAGCCTAGCGCGGATTGCAGGCGCGGAACAGGCGTGCCGCTCACGAGCGGGGCGTCACGACTTTGATCCAGATCATATCGCTGCAGTCGCTTCTGCACTCTTGATGCGCGGCTGAAGAACTTAGGCGCCCCAATGCGTTCCGATCTGCTGAAATCCCTGGAGCGGCGCGTGCCGCGCTATACCAGTTATCCGACCGCCGTGCAGTTCGGGCCGCAGGTCAACGCCGCAACCTATGTGGCGTGGCTTGCCGAATTGCCGAAGCAAGCTCCAATTTCGCTCTATCTTCACGTGCCGTTCTGTGCCGAGCTTTGCCTCTATTGCGGCTGCAACACCACGGCGGTGCGCCAGTATGGCCCGGTCGAGGCCTATGTCGCGCTGCTCGAACGCGAAATCGCAGCCGTCAGTGCGATCACCGGCGATCGCAGGGTTACGCATCTGCATTGGGGCGGCGGCACCCCGACCATGCTGTCGCCGCCGGATTTCCGCAAACTGACGGACTTGCTGCGACGAAAATTCAGCTTCGCTGCGGACGCCGAAATTGCCGTCGAGATCGATCCGCGCACCGTGACCCACGGCCACGCCGCGGTGCTGGCGGAGCTCGGCATCACCCGGGCCAGCCTTGGCGTGCAGGATTTCGATGAACGCGTCCAGCACGCCGTCGGCCGCGTGCAAAGTTTCGAGCTAACAAAGCGTGTGGTGGCGTGGTTCCGCGAAGCGGAGATCGCCGGCATCAATCTCGATCTGATGTACGGCCTGCCGTATCAGACTGCGGCAACGCTCACGGAGACCATCGCGCGCGCCGTCGAGCTCGACCCGGATCGCATCGCGCTGTTCGGCTATGCCCATGTGCCCTGGATGAAACGCCATCAGCGGCTCATACCCGAGACGGCGCTCCCCGGCACGGAAGAGCGTTTCGCGCAGAGCCAAACGGCTGCCGCACTGCTGACCGGCGCCAGCTACGTGGCAATCGGGCTCGATCATTTCGCCAAACGGAATGACCTTCTGGCGCGCCGACAACGAGACGGCAGGCTTCATCGCAATTTTCAGGGTTACACCACCGATGAATCGGAGATTCTCATCGGCTTCGGCACCTCGGCGATCGGCTCGCTGCCCCAAGGTTATGTGCAGAATGCCGGCAGCGGCGTCTCCTACCGGAGCGCGATCGGCGCCGGCACGCTGGCGACATCGCGTGGCGTCGCGCTCACCCCAGAAGACAGGCTGCGGCGCGATGTTATCTCGCGCTTAATGTGCGATTTGCGCATCGACTTGGCGGAAACGTGCGTCATGCACGCCACGGGGACCGACCACTTCACGGCCGAACTCGCACGTCTCGACGAGCTTGCGGCAGAAGGGCTTGTCGAACGCACCGGCGCTCTGATCAGCCTGCCGGAGCATGCGCGGCCGTTCGTCCGCCTCGTGTGCGCGGTGTTCGACCAATTTTTGGAAAGCGCTGAGGCCCGCTATTCGCGGGCCTCCTAGGTGGGTAAAGGCGTGGTGCTTGACGGCTCGAACTCGGAACACCCTCGCCGGCGGCCTGCGCGACTTCCCCACACCCAGACGAGATAAATTACATTAATTATATCAAACATATAATTTTCGCGCCGCCCTGCTTTCCCGTATTCCCGCAGCGACTCTTGCCCACCTTTAGTGGCTTAAATCCCATCAAATTGCCCACTATATGCGTGGGCAATATTATGGTTGACCCTTGCCCATCGGATTGGTTCCCTGACCCCAACGCCGCGCAATCTGAATGCACGCATCAGCGGCCCGCGCGGCGCGAGGAAACGACATCAATGGGAGCGGCGTGGATCCGCCGCAAGACAGCATGAACGCGCAACAACTCCTTGCCGAAATCTCGGACTATTGCCGTC
This sequence comes from uncultured Alphaproteobacteria bacterium, assembly GCA_963731805.1. GTDB lineage: Bacteria > Pseudomonadota > Alphaproteobacteria > Rhizobiales > Xanthobacteraceae > BOG-931. The sequence continues at coordinate 171,297 of CAVSWY010000002.1, read as the reverse complement.
AGACCGGACTTGCCGAATCCACCTTCGGCCGCCGCGCCGTCAATGACGGCAAGCTCGCGGCGCGGCTGCGCAACGGCGGTCGCATCACCACCGACACCCTTGACCGCATCCATGGCTTCATGGCGGCAAATCCGGCGCTGAGCGAGCGGCCGGCGATCATCGAGCGCGCGCATGCGCCGCGCGCGCAACTGCCGGCACCGTCGCTAGCGGCACCGCTGACGGCCGGCGATCCGCAGCGTAATTTCCGTTTCTTCGACAACCGGCAGAAATATCTCCTCTTCGTCAATACCTGCAGCGAGAAGTGGGAGGTCGCGCATCGCGTCTCCGAGGAACTGGCGCATATCCATCCGCACCCGCCGGCAGTGCGCATCTTCGACGCCGGCGTCGGCGACGGCTCGGTGTTGACCCGGGTGATGCGCGCCGCCCATGACCGCTTCAGCCACATGCCGTTCTACGTCGTCGGCAAGGAAATCTCGCTCGAAGACGTGCGCCTGACGCTGCAAAAAATGTCGGACCGCTTTTTCGAACATCCGGCAACGGTGTTGGTGCTGACCAATCTCGCTTACGCCGACGCGCCGTGGCTGCACGTCAAATCGCTTAACGCGGCGTCAAGTCTGGTCTGGCACGAGCTGCCGCTGTTGGGCAATTCCGCGCATCGCTTCGAGCAACAAATCATCAACCTCGAGCCGTTTTTGGCGCAGAATTGGAAAGCCGGAGTCTCGGCGCGCACCGGCAATCCGATGTATGAGCGGCCGGTGGTGCTCGTCATCTATCGCGACGACCATCGCTTCCTGCTCGATCCGATCATTCCCAAAGCCGGCGGCACCCGCGCCGATTACGATCTCGTCATCGCCTCGCAGCCCTATCGCGCCCGCGCGCCGCTGGAATTCAAGGCCAAGCGGGTGATCGCGCCGCTCGCCCGCGCGCTTGGCCCCGGCGGCAGGCTCATCGCCATCCATTCGCACGGCCAAGATCCCGGCATGGAAATCATCCAAAAAGTCTGGCCGGACGACCATCCGTTCATTCACGACCGCCACGACATCCTCAAAGCGGTCAAGCACGAGTTGGGCCCGGCAGGCCGCGAGCTCAACTTCAACGCCTATGCCGATAACCGCTCGCTGTTTCGCTACGACATGCATACGCTGCCCTCGGAAATCTCCGAATTGATCGGCACCTCGACGCTGTTCGCGGCGTGGAACGCGGCGATCTATGTGGCGCAGGTCGAGGATGACCGCGTGGCAAAGGCCGCCGCCGACGGCAGCTATATCGACGCCACGCGCTCGGTGCTGCGCGAGCGCGGCGGCTTGTGGTTCTTCGACGAAAGCTATGTGATTTCACGGCGGCGGGCCTGAAGTGGTTCGATCCCTTTCTTTGTAATTTAAGGCGGAGGACGCCATATAAGCTGCCCCAGCGAGAAAGACCGGCATGACCACCCAACAAGACACACGACCTCCAGCGGTCGGAGTTTATTGGATCAACGAAGAAGACTACCCCGCACTGCTGAGAATTTTCGACGACGGCGGCAAGCTGCCGAAGACTTGGCGGGAGTGGCTGAAAATGGCCGAGGAAATGGAACGGGGTCTTATATCCTACGGACACGTCGTCCTGCGCGTCCGCATCGATCCCGGCACATTCGTCGAGTGGTGTACCGCCAATGGCGCGAAGTCGAGCAGTGAAGGACGGAAAAAATTAATCGCCGCCGCCGTCTACGAGAGATACGGCGCCCAAGGTTGATACCGGCGCTTCGCTTTCACAATCATCGCTCCTGATAAACTTTCCCGATTACTGGATCGTCCGCCTTCGCGGACGATGACAATAGTGCCATAATGTGTGGCCTCCAGCGGAGCCGGCCATGCTGTTCGTCGTCCACGCCCTCGACAAAAAAGCCGTAATGCCGGTGCGGGCCAAGCATTACCGCGACCACCGCATCCATCTCGACAAATCCGCCGACCACGGCGTTGACGTGGTGACGGCGGGGACATTGGTTGCCGACGACGGCGAAACGCCGGCCGGCAGCATCTTCGTCATCGATGCCGCCGACCGCGCCGCAGTCGACGCCTTCACCAAGAGCGATCCCTATCACGTCAATGGCGTGTGGGAGCGCGTGGACATCCATCGCTACAACAAGAAGCGCGGCACGCCGATCGAAAGCCGGCACTGATCGAACTTACCGGCTCGATCTAAGCTTGCATCAGGATGTCTTGTTGACGTCCGGCACTTCGATGCCCAGAGCGGTGGCCAGATCGATCTGATGGTCCTGCTCCTGGATGAGGATCTTTCGAATCTGCTCCGCCATGGCGTATTCGCCGAGCGCCTCGCATTGCCGGATACGATCACGGTAGTTGCGAATGGTCTCATTTTCGTTGTCGAGATCGAAGCGCAGCATTTCCTTGGAGTCTTTCGACGTGCGTACCGGCTTCGGCGTCACCGTCGGCATTTTGCCGAGATAATCGATCTGCCGCGAGAGGACCAGCGCGTGGTCGAGCTCCTGCTTGGCGTGGATTTCCAGCTGGTCGGCAATGTCCATATAAGCGGCGCCGCTGAGCACCTGAGAGTAGACTGTGTAAGCGATGATGGCTTGATATTCCCGCGCCAGGTCTTCGTTCAACAGCTCCGCGAGCCGGTCGCGGGTTATCTCAATTTCTTTGCCTGCCATGTGATCACTCCTTTAATTGCACCGAGGGACATCGCGTTCTAGGACACACTAATCTTCCGCATAACCATGCCAACGCTCTAGTAAGATATAGGATGGCGTGGCGCGCCGCGAGGGCGGGATTATGCCGTGCTCAATGGCCGGCCGGTTTCTCTCGCAATCCCATCCGCTCCAACCGGCCGATGACCTCGTCGCAAAAGTACGGCAGCTCGTTGAGATAATTGACGAGCGAGATGGCGATGCCGGTCAGACCGGCTTTGCTCAAATCCGCAAGCTGCATGGCGACTTGATCGGGATCGCCGACCAGCGGCAGGCCGCCCATGCCTTGGGCATAGCCGGAGCGTTGCTTGAGAAATTCCTCCATCGGCACCGTCTGCGGCGTGATGTTCTTCATCCCCAAAATGCTGTCGACGGCGTTCCAGTCGGCGCGTTCGACGATGCAGTGGTGGAAATACTCTTCGGCCTCTTTCTTGGTCGGCCGGCAGGTGACGACGCCGACTGTATAGCAGCCGATCTCGCGGCCTTGCGCGACCGCCGCGTCTTTCGCCCGCCGCACGCGTTGGGCGGTTTCGTCGAGCGAGGTGCGCGAGGCCTGCAGGAAAAACGCATCGCAATTTTTCACCGCAAAGGCCTGGCCGGTCGCCGAGGCGCCGGCATTCATGATCACCGGGCGGGTGCCGCCAAAGGGCTTCGGCTTGCCCTTAATGCCCTTCATGTGCAGGTATTTGCCGTCGAAATCGAAATTCTCGCGGTCGGACCAGATCAGCTTGATGACGTCGATCCAGTCCTGCGCGTAGTCGTAGCGGTCCTCATGCGCGCGCTGCTCGACGCCGAACATGTCGAACTCGCCTTCGTTCCAGCCGACCACGATATTGAGCCCGAAGCGGCCTTCGCCGACGTGGTCGGCGGTGACCATTTCCTTCGCCGCCACCACCGGGTTGAAAATCGGCGCATGCACGGTGCCGAACACGGTGATGCGCTTGGTGGCGCCGAGCAGCCCCGTCGCCCAGGTGACCGTCTCCAGCGTCGTGCCCTGATAATCAGTGTCGCCGCCGTAGCCCTTCCAGCGCCCGATCGGCAGCAGAAAATCGATGCCGGCGTCGTCGGCCATGACCGCAAGCTTCTTGTTGTCCGGCCAGCTGCCGGACCAGCGCTCGGGAACCAGCGTCACGGCGCGCCCGGACGAGCAATTGGCGCCGAACAGGCCGATCTGCAGTTTATTGTTGCCGTGCATGGCACGGCGGGAATTCAGCGTTGGCGAAGGAGCGTGCATCAGTGCCACAGTTTCTTGGTTGCGATATCGGCGCCTTGACGCAGCGCCTTGAACTTCTCCCAGACCACGGTGTCGTGGACCTCGGTGCGGTATAAAGCCTGCGAGGAGAAGCCGCAATCCGCGGCGGCGATAACGTTTTCCCTGCCGACCAGCTTGGCAAAGCGCATGATTCGCTCGGCGATCAGCTGCGGATGCTCGACGATATTGCTGGCATGGGTGATCATGCCCGGGCAAAGCACCTTGCCGTCCGGGACTTTGACGGTTTCAAACAGGTGATATTCGTGCTCGTGGCGCGGATTGGCGGCCTCGAAGCTGTAGGAGCCGGCATTGATCTTCAGCACGTATTGGATGATGTCGGCCAGCGCTGCCTCGTAAAGCCGGGGGCCTTCGTTAATGCCATAGCAGGTGTGGAAGCGCACGCGCTCGGGCGGAATGCCTTTGAGCGCGGTGTTGGTCGCCTCAACGTAAATCTCGGCGCGGCGCTGCATCTGCGCGCGATCGAGGTCGGGCTCGAAGAAAATATCCGGCAGGAACGGATCGTCGATCTGCACCAATATGCCGGCGTCGGCGATGGCGCGATATTCCTTGCCGAGCTCGGCCGCCAGTGCATGAAAATACTCTTCATCGCTCTTGTAGTATTCGTTCGAACCGACACCGGATGTGGCGGTGGACGGCAGGAAGACGTGGCGATCGGCAACGCCGGCGGCAGCCGCGGCCTTTTTGACATTGGCGATGTCGCGGCGGACGAATTTCTCGCCGCGATATTTGACGGGGCCGACGCAAACCACCGGCGCCAGCCTGACGATGGCGCCGCCCATCATCGCGGTCTCGAAATAGTCCTTGTAATACTCCGGAAACGCGGCGACTTCCTGCACAAACACTTTCCTCTTCTGCCCGGGCCTCGCCTCGAACCCTTCGAGCCGTTCCTGGATGTATGTATAAAATCCGGGCTTTGAAAATTCGCCGTCGGTGACGATCTCGACGCCGCAGTCGACCTGCTTGCGCACCACGTCGTTCACCGATTGCGCGAGCAGCGCCTCGAACTTCGCTTCGTCGAACGGCTGCCCGGTGAATTTCGCCTTCATCAGATCGAGCAGCGCATGCGGCCGCGGCAGGCTGCCGATATGCGTGGTCTGGATGTGGTCGGTGTTCTGCTGCAGTGCCATCGCGTTTCATCCCAGTTTTTTTGGCTTCGCTTGCCGCAGGGCAGGTGAAGCGAAGGCAGAGTTTACACGGAAATCGGTTCGACCGCCCGCATCGGTTCACGTGCGCGAAGGCTCGCAAGGGTTGCGGAGTGGAACGGAGCCGGAGCCCCGACGTTGGCTTGAGAGCAAAACACAGATGCGGACCAATACAATGCCGAAACTTCGCCCGACCCATAAACTCATCACCCTTTTCGCCGCTGCCGTACCGACGGCAGGCAGCACTCTCGCATTCGCGCAAGGCGGCGGGGGTGGAGGAGGTGGCGGCGTTGGTGGCGGTGGAGCGGGAGCAGGCGGTGCGAGCGGTGGCGCGGCGGGCGCCAGCGGAACCGCTGGCGGTACTGGCACAAGTAGCAGCGGAACAACCAGCACCGGAACCGGCACGGGAACGAGCCAAGGTACGAGTCAAGGAATGTCGGGACAAAGCGCGACCGGCAACAGCACGTCCGGCTCGTCCGAGAGTTCGGGCACCGGACCCGCCGGGAGCAACGGCACCGGCAACGCCAGCAGCAATAACAGTACCTCGCATCCCTGCATGGCGTCCGGCGCAGGCGGGCAGAACACGCTCACGCCGGGCTCGACCGGACCGGGCAACTCTACTGTTCCCGGCACCGGCGGCACGACCCCGCCGGGTAGCTCCTCGGCCTACGGCTCGCCGACCAACGGCACGAATACGGCCGCCAATAGCACCGCAAGCGGCGGCAGTTGTTGAGGGAATGCGGCGATTCAAAAATTGTTGACGCTGCGCTGCGTCATGAGTGCTCTGTACTGACTTTTGCACGTGCGGCAGCCGTGCGAAGGTGGGGCGTGCATCCAGAGCCGCGTCAATGACGACAACCCTCCTCTCTCCCCTTCAGCTCGGCCCCCTCACACTCTCCAACCGCGTGGTGATGGCGCCGATGACGCGCAATCGTGCCGGGCCGGGCAATGTGCCGGAGGCGCTCAACGCCACGTATTATGCGCAGCGCGCTTCGGCCGGGCTGATCGTCAGCGAGGCGACGCAGGTGTCGCCGCAGGGGCAAGGCTATCCGGGCACTCCGGGCATTCACTCGGCCGAGCAGGTCGAAGGCTGGAAGCTGGTCACCGACGCCGTGCATCGCGCCGGCGGGCGGATTTTTGTGCAGCTCTGGCATGTCGGGCGCATCTCCCATCCGTCGCTGCAACCGGGCGGCGCGCTGCCGGTGGCGCCGTCGGCGCTGGCGCCGTCGGGTCAGGCCTGGACGCTCGACGGCATGAAGCCTTACGTCACGCCGCACGCGCTCGAGGCAGGCGAGATTGCCGGCATCGTCGAGGATTTCCGCTCCGGCGCGCGTAACGCACGTGAGGCGGGCTTCGACGGCGTCGAGCTCCACGGCGCCAACGGCTATCTGATCGATCAGTTTTTGCGCGACGGCACCAATCGCCGCGGCGACGGTTACGGCGGCAGCGCGCAAAACCGCGCGCGCTTCCTCATCGAAGTGACCGAGGCCATCGTCGGCGAATGGAGCGGCGACCGCGTCGGCGTGCGGCTGTCGCCGACCAATCCCTATAACGACATCGCAGACAGCCATCCCGCCGCAACGTTTGCCACGGCGGTGGCCGCGCTGGAGCGGTTCGGCCTTGCCTATCTGCATATCGTCGAGCCGGCGGCGAGCGATCCCGTCGCCGCGGGCGAGATGCCGGATCTGAAATTCTTTCGAAAAATTTGGCGCGGCGTGCTCGTGGGCAACAAGGGCTACGATCTGGCGCGCGCCGACGCCGCGATCCGCGACGGGACCGCCGATCTCATCGCGTTCGCGACGCTGTTTTTGGCTAATCCCGATCTGCCGGAGCGCTTCCGCCGCGGCGGTCCATTCAATGCGCCCGACCGCAAGACGTTCTACGGCGGTTCGGCGGCGGGCTATACCGATTATCCCGCGCTTGGCGGCTGAGGCATACAGGGTTAGACGCCGAGCTTCTCCGCCAACTCTTCAAGACTCTTCACCGCAAAATCGACCGGCACGGTCGGCGCGGCTTCGCCCCGGCCGGGACCGTGCTCGTTCGGCCGCGCCACATGCGCGGTGCGCAAGCCCAATGCGGCGGCCGCCGCCAGATCCTTCGAATGCGCGGCCACCATCATGCAGGCGTCCGGCGCTAGATCGAAGGCCGCGGCGGAGGTGAGATAGACTTTCGGCTTCGGCTTATAGTCGCCGGCAATCTCGGCGCCGAGAATGGCGTCCCACGGCAAATCGTTGCGGCGGGCAAGATCGACCATCAGCGAAATATTGCCGTTCGACACCGGCGCCAGCAGGAATTGGCGCTTGAGCCGCGCCAGCCCCTTCGGCACGTCGGGCCAGGCATCGAGCCGGTGCCAGGCCAGATTGAGGTTGCGCTTGTCGTCCTCGCCGAGGTCGGTCACGCCGAAGCGCGTAAGCGTGATGTCGAGATTGCGCCGGTGCAGCACGTCGAGCTTGCAGAAGGCGATGCGGCCGGTGCGCACCTCGTCCATGGCGCCCTGATATTCGCCGCGCCAAGAATCGGCGAAGGCCGGCCAATCGAGCGCTACGCCGCGCGGCTCCAGCAGCGCCCGCGCCTCGCGCGCAATCGAACTGCGCCAATCGACCAGCGTGCCGAACACGTCGAAGAACAGGGCTTTCACCACAGGCGCCATGCAATAGCTCTAGCGCAATTGCGCCGCGGATGGCAAAAGGCGCCAACACAAATATCCGGGGAGGCAATGATGGCCGATGATCTTGCGGACCTATTGCACGAACTCATTGTGGCGACGCGCATTCTCGCCAACCAAAAGGTACTCGACGCCTTCGGCCATGTCAGCGTGCGCCATCCGCGCGATCCAGGCCGTTATTTCATCTCGCGGCATCAGGCGCCGGAACTGGCGGAAGTCTCCGATCTCATCGAGATGGACCTCGACTCGCAGCCGGTGCGGCCGACCGAATTCCGTATGTATAGCGAACGCGTCATCCACGGCGAGATCTACAAGGCGCGGCCGGACGTCCATGCGGTGTGCCACCATCATTCACATGACGTTCTGCCGTTCTGCATTTCCGGGCGCGAATTGGTGCCGGTGTTCCATTTGCCCGCGGTGATCGGCCATGTGCCGTTCTGGGACCAGCACGATGAGTTCGGTGACACTAATATGCTGGTGGTCAAGCCGGAAGAAGGCGCTTCGCTCGCCCGCACGCTCGGCAAGAACTGGATGGTGCTGATGCGCCGCCATGGCGCCACCGTCGCCGGCAGGAGCTTACGCGAAATGACGTTCCGAACCGTCTACGGCTGCGAAAACGCCGCGCTGCAGAGCAAGGCCATGGCGCACGGCCATGTCGATCATTTGTCGCCCGGCGAGATAAAGCTGTCGTCGGAGCACAGCATGCTGCCGCCGTCGACCAATCGCGCCTGGAATTATTGGGTACGCCACGTTGAGAAGGCCGGCCTGATGCCGGCCAAGATGCGAACGAAGATGCGGACCAAGATGCCGGCAAAGGCGAGCGCCGCGCGGAAGCCGGCAAAAAGGCGCAAGAGTCCAAAGCGCCGCTAATGACCCGGACGCAAACCGCGATGACTAGGACACCGGCCAGCGCAATTGCACCATCTGCTCGAAGTTGAGGTGCTTGCAAAAGCGCGACACCGCGAGCGGGACATCCTGGTAGAGTTTGTTCTCGTCGACTTTGGTCAGACGAGAACCGGCGACGACATGCTCGCCGGCGACGAACACGTCGCGAACGGAATCGCCGGTCGCGCTGTAGACCAGATTGGCTACGGGATTGATCAGCGGCTGCCATTCCGGCCGCCTGGTATCGAACAGCACGATGTCGGCCTCCTTGCCGACTTCGATCGAGCCGATGCGGTCACTCATCAGCGCCGCCTTGGCGCCGTTGATGGTCGCCATTTCCACTCCGGTCTCCGGCGGCATGACGCGGGGATTGATACGCGTTTCCTTGTAGCAGCAGCAGGCAAGCCGGATCTCCTGCGGCAGGTCGACGATGCCGGAACTGGCATGGTCGGATCCCACCGTGACGTTGACGCCGAGCGCGAGCAGCTCCGGCAGCTTGCCGAACAGGAAATTGCCGTAGCCGTTGTGCAGGCTGGAGCTCGGTGCGCAGACCAGCGACGGCTTGCGCCGCGCCAGGATGGCGACCTCCTCCGGCTCGAGCCAGCCGGAATGCACGATCAGCATGCGTTCGTCGATGACGCCGAGCTTTTCCAACCGCTCGATCTCGGCCATCCCGGTGCGTGCGACGCTGGAATCGTGGGTCGAATAGGAAAAGCAGGCATGGGTCTGCAAGAGCGTGCCGTATTTGCGGGCGAGCTTGTCGAGGCCGAGGATCAGTTCGTCCGATGCGTTGTTCAGACCGCGAAACGAGGCGCTGGCGGAGAGCCGCGGATTGTCCGACTTGGCGTAGCGCTCGAGCACGCTTTCGGCCCGCTCCAGCGCCACCGCCGTCGACTCGATCATGCGCTCGGGCAATATGCCGAGCACCGACTTGGTCAGATCGAACGACGAGCGCGACACGATGCAGCGGATGCCGGTCGACATCACGCCCTCGACCGACGCCTCGGGATGGTAGTTCCCCGGATCGATGAAGCAGGTGACGCCGTGCCTGAGCAGCTCTGCTCCGGCGAGTGTCGCCGCGATGCGAACGTCGTCGCCGTCGAGTGCCGCCTCGTAGGGATACATGCGGTCGAACAGGAACGATTGCGCGTTCGCCTCGTCGGCCAGTCCGCGCGACAATTGAAACGACGCATGCAAGTGGCAGTCGATCAAGCCCGGCGTCGCCACCGTGTGCCGGCCGTCCACCTGGCGGCCGGCGGAATAGGCTTTGGCGATGTCGTCGGTCTTGCCGATGGCGACAATCTTGCCGTCCTGTACGGCGATCGACGCATCGCGAATGATGCGGCGGGCGGGGTCGACGGTTATCAGCCAGTCGATACCGGCAACCACCAGGTCAACGCTTTGCACGTGCTTGCCGCCTATCTGTTGTCGCCGACATAGGTCAATTCGTCAGCGATTTTCAGCTCGATGAGCACGTTATCGTCGGTCGAATCCTCGCACAGCATGGAGCGGTGACCGATGCCCTTGGGAATGAACAGCATGTCGCCCGGATGCATGATCTTCACGCCCATCTCGGTTTCCCATTTGAGCGCGCCCCGCACGCAGAAAATAATCTCGTGGGCGTCGATATTGCGATGCCAGAAGCCCATGTCGTGCTTGCGGCGCTTAGAAACGTCGACCTTGACGCGATCCGACGTGTAAAGCCGCAGCGGCGTGCCGTCGGCTTTATCGATATTGGTCGGCGAGAATTTCTCGTCGAAAATATTGAACATGCGGAAGATCTCCGCATAGTCGAGGACGCCGGCATTGATGACGGGCGGCTCGTTGTGGGCAAGCACGACGTTCTTACCGTTGATGGTGACGAGCTCACGATAAATCTGTTTGGCGGGCTGGCCGCTATCCTGCTTGATTTGGGGCTCGTTCATGACCGTCTCCTTGTGCGCTTTCCGTCATTGCGCCGCTTCATCAACGAGCGCGCAATAATTATTATAGGCGCCGGGCGTGGCCTTCCGATAGCCTCAACGCACGGACAGACCGTTCTTGCCCCCGAAGCCAGGATGCATGATTAAATCCAAGGTTGCGTCGTTACACGCCCGGCGGCGCGACGACCGCCGAGCTCAATATGCTCGACAGTCGCAGGAAAGCTCGCTATCGCGTCATGATCGTTCGCTGCCGATTTCCGAGCCATCAATCACGATAGAATAATCGCGCGGCCCATGGCGCCGCTTGAAGAGGAAACCATGCCCACATCCAAGAGTATGCAATCGCCCCGCCTGCCCGAGCTATCCGAAGCCACGTTCACTCCTGCGCAGCGCGCGCTGGCGGAGTCCATAAAATCCGGCCCGCGCGGACAATTCAAGCTGTCCGGCCCATTCGCGATCTATCTGCATTCGCCGGACTTCGGCGAGCTGGCGCAAAAGCTCGGCGGCCACCTACGCTTTAAAACCAGCGTGCCGCCGCGCTTGTCGGAATTCGCGATCTTGTGCACCGGCGCGCATTGGAAGGCGCAATACGAATGGGCGATGCACGCGCCGATGGCGGAAAAGCAAGGCGTCAAGCCGGAGACCATCCGCGCCATTCAAGCCGGCCGGGCGCCGAAATCGGCGCCGAAGGACGAAATGGCGATCTATGCCTTCGTCAAGGAGCTTTACGGCAAGCGGCGCGTCAGCGCCGGCACCTTCAATCGGGTGAAGAAAATCCTCGGCGACGCCGGCACCGTCGAGCTGGTCGGCATCCTCGGCTATTACGCCATGGTGTCGATGACGCTCAACACCTTCAAAGCGCCGCTGCCGGAAGGCACCAAAGCGCCGTTCGCCGAACCGAAATAGCGCAGCAAACGTACCGCGGCGCAGACCGGCGCAGCCTTGGTCGCTGCGCCGGAAGTGAACAGCAAACACGCACTACTTGCTCATTTGCTGCGTGCCGCCGCCCGGACCGCCCATGGCGCCGCCTGGCCCGCTCATGGCGCCACCCGGACCTTGCATCATCATCGTGCCGGCGCCCGCAGCTGCGCCTGGTGCCGGCGCTCCGATCGCCGCAATCGGATATTCCACCTTGACCGCGCCCGCGTGATCGAATTTCAGCTCGGCCTCGACCGTTTGCCCTTGCACCAGCGGATGTTTGAGATCGACGAACATCATGTGGTAGCTGCCCGGTTTCAGCGTGACGGTTTGGCCCGGCTTGATTTCCAGGCCACCCTCGACCGGGCGCATTCTCATGACGCCGCCTTCCATGGTCATGCTGTGGATCTGGCATTGCTTGCTGACATCGTCGGACACGCAGCTCACCCGATCCGGCGTCGTGCCTTTATTGGTAATCGTCATGTAGCCGGCGCCGTCATCCGCGCCTTTCGGCGTCGCGCGCGCCCAGGGCTGCGAAATGTGCATCGAACCGACATCGTAGTCGGCAGCTGCCACAGGGCTTGCCGTGAGCTGCGCCGCCAAGAGCGGTACGGTGAGCAGCGCAATCATCGCGGCAATGCCGCGTAAGATGGACCGCAAAAAGGAATTCGCCATGGATTTCTCCGCGTTGAAGGCTTGCCGAAGCGGCAAAGACATTGCCGTCGCTGGGAATGTGGTCAGGCAAGCGGCGGAGCACGGGAGCGGTGTGCGGCGGACACGCCAACATGGAATGGTGGCGCCGCGGCAAAGGTGGCGATGACGATTTTCGATGCCGCCGGCGCATAAGTCATTGCGGGCCTGTGAAGGTGGCCTAGTGGCGGCCCGCAGCAGCAGCCTAGGCAGGTCCCAGGGCAGTCTCCGGCATGTCCCAGGGGTGCTGACCGGGGACCCGCTGAATGGCTGGAACCTAGGCGGGAGCAAATTGGCAGACCGCCGAATTCGGCTCCCCGGGCGCCATGCGGCGGACCGACGGCAAGCAATATCGCCTGCAGGGCGAGCGCATAGGCCGCCACCAAGCCCACCAAGGCGCGCATGTCGTGCCGCAGGGTCATCGGCATCGAATTTAGAGGAATCGGCGATCGGTTGGAATGCCAGGACCAGTTTCGGCCATTTTGAGTTGTCCGATCCCTCCGTCAATTCCGTAGTTAGTAAATTAGCCGCAAGAGGGGTATCCTGGTATCATGAATCGAGGTGGCTCTCAGGCGGCGAAGAACCGGCCCGACCCACACGACGTGGGCGGGTTCGGTCAGGTGCTGCCATTTCGGCGGACGGGTCAGCCGCCGCTCTTCGCCCCGCCGGCGCGACCGGTGGATGGCGATATCGCGCGATCCGACATCGATCTGGCCGACGATTTTGCCCAATACGAGCCGGACCAGGACGAAGAGATCGTCGACTATCGGCAGCGAACGCTGATGAACGTCATCGCGCTCGTGGTCCTGGCGGTCCTCGTCAGTACCGGCGTCTGGCTTGCTGATGCCATCGCCGATATAGAACGCGACCAGGATTGCATGATGCAGGGCCGCGTTAATTGCGCCCCGATCGAATTGCCGGTGCCACCGCAGCAGTAAGCTATTGCGAAACTGCAGCCGGTTTCGTCGACGCTGGCGAATTGGCACTCACCGGTTTGCCCGTTCTTTCCGGCGCCGCGATCACCGGCGTGCCGCCTTCCGCAACGGGCTTCACCGCCCCCGTCTGGGCCGGCGCGGCCGCGAGCGGTGCGGAATCCGGCTTAACCCCGTCGCTCGTTTTCAGGCTGGCCGGCAGCGGTTTCGCGGCAGCGGTCGGCGCGTCCATGCGGTGCGAGCCGACAATGGCGAGCACTTCGGCAATCACCCGCGCATGCAGCCGCGGCGACTTGTCGATATTGAGATGGTCGATATTCGGATCACCGCGAAGGTCAACATTGATCAGTGAGCCGTGGAAGCCTGGGCCGCGACTCATCCAATAATGCTGACTCAAATTCAGCACGCGCGCGACATTGGATGAGGCGGCAAAGGACTCCGTGCCGTCGAACGGCACCACCAGCGCAACCGGAACGCCGCGCCGGCCGAGATAGGCGGCCATGGTCATCACGGCATCGGCGCCGAGCGAATGGCCAATAAGGATGATCGGCCCTTCATTGCCGGCCTTGTAATTCGCCGCCGCACTGTCAGCCAGCGACTCCCAATCGGCATGATTGTCGACGGTGGCATAGACGCCCCGCCTATTGAGCTCCTCGGCGAGCGTGTCCATGCCGAGGGAGAAAATGTTCAGGAGCCCGCGCAACAGGTAAACATGCGCGCGCGGCGCCGCCATGCTCGGACTTGCGCCGAACGCCAGCATCAGGCCTGCCGTCAGCAGGCCAATTACACTAAGCCGCCACCAATTTCTCATGACCTCCTCACGGCTTGCCGCACCGGCCCGGCCCGAGCCATCCGAGCCATCGCATTCTAAGCAATTCGCATTGCACTGCCAGATTTCGCGGAGAATTTCCCCCCCAATTCATCAATGCCTTACAATCTGCCGCCGACCTGTAGCAAAAATGCCACGTGCCGGGCGCGTCAATACAGCCAGGGCACGACGCGGGCGGTCCGGTGCACGTAGGCCCGATATTCGTCACCGAATGCCGCGATCATCATTTCCTCCTCGCGCCCCACCCGGCCAAAGAACAGAATGCCGAAGCCGATCAGTCCGGCAGGGCCTGCAACCCAATTGGGCAGCAAGAGGGCTTGGGCCACCGCCATAAGCCAAAAACCCGAATACATCGGATGCCGCACGGTGGCGTAGATTCCGGTTGTGACCAAGGTGTGGCGTTCGCGAAGGTCGAGACTAACCGACCAATTGTGGCCGAGGTCGCGATGGGTCCGATAAAACAGCCACATCGCGGCGATATCGACGGCGATCCCCAGGTAACTCGCTACCGGCATGAAGGGGTAGTCGGCAAACCGCGGGATATGGGTCGCGACATAAATGCAAGGCACAATGCCGAGCCCGGTCAGCGAAGCGGCCAACAGCGCGAACTCGCGGAAATCGCGGCCCGAATATCGGACCGCCGTCTTGCGCGCACGACGATTTGGATTAAGCCGCAACAGCGACCAGCCGATGGCGAAGACGAGCCAGATGACTTTCGCAAGCGTTGCCGTCACGTCTTATTCCCTTGCGCTCGCCGCCGCCGCGGGAACCGCGCCGTTGCCGGCCTGCGTCTCGATCAATGCGCCATCGCCAGCAAACGCCGCGACAGCTCGGTCCGCCTTGTCGACCCAATCGGTGAGCGGTAACGGGCCGCAGCACAGCATGTAATAGTCGTAGGAGTAGCGGCGCTCATTGCCCATCACGGCCTGGCGATGGATGCGGAGAAAATTAAGGTGAAAGCGCCGATAGGTGTGCTCCTCAACCATCATGCGGATGCGGAATATTTTGACGATCGGCTTGCCGGTCGCCGGCAACCCCAAGGCGACCACCGGATCGACCTTATAGACATTGATGATGTCGACCAGCGCCTGATACTCGACCCAATAGATTGCCGGCGCGTTCGCCACGCGGCCGACGACCTCGCGCAGCCAGCCGGCCGCCGGATGCAGCGCGACTTTGAGCAGCGAGGAGCCGGTCGAGACGACATGCAGCTGCTTGCCGCGCGCGCCGAGCTGCGGATCGAGCCGCAAAGCGCGGTCGATGACGCAAAGCGACAGTGGCGCGCCAAGACTATGGCCGTGGACGATGATCTCGTCGGCGTCGGTCTCGCGAGCGAGCCGCACCAATTCGACAGCGAGACGATCGAGCCGCGCATCAACGTCCGTTCGCGTGCGATGGATGAAGTCGCGGGCAAAATGCCAGTCGTCGAGCGCATAGCCGATATGGACGGAGCGCCCGAATGTCAGGCGCAGCGCGACGAAGATCGCAAGCCAGAGCACGGGTGCGATCAAGATTGGATATGGCGGGCCGAGATGACCGACGACAAAGCGCGTCAGGCCGATCGCCAGCCAAGCCATGCCGACAAGGTACAGAATCGGAAACAAGAAAAATCCGCCGTAGCGCCACGCGATGACGAAATATTTCACCACCGTTCCGCTCAGGATGAATTCCATCAATGCGGCGATGCCGAGCGGAAACCGCAGCCAGTCGCTTTTCGCGCCGTCGGCCCGCACGAAGTCGTCCCAGCGAAACCAGTGAAATTCCGTCGCGACGTGCCAGTTCGGTCCAAAGGTATCGACCGTCCAGCTCGCCACCGCATCACCGGCCGACAGTTGCGGCGGCGAAACCTTGCCCTTAACGCTCCAGGCTTTGTGGAACCGTCCCATTTCGCGGATGAAGCGACGATGCTGGTGTTCCGCTCCGACCGGCTCGTAGCCCGTCATCTGCACGAAACAACGCTTGTGCAGCTGCGCCGGCGGCATTGCAGACTCCTGGCTGGTCTCCCGGGGGCTTCCTTAGGTGCTACGGCTTGGCCGATCAAGCGCAGCCGCATGTCGCTTGCTGCAGGGACTTCCGGATAAGCTCTTGGCGCCAAGCAGGAATCCCCTCTTGGCACGCCCGCCGGATTGGCATTTTTACCCTGGTTGCCGCCGTTGAACTTGCCGGCATCCTTCGCTATACGAAGCGTTCACATTGAGGAGCCCGAACCAACGGGCTTGCTCGCGCCGGGCTGGGCCGGCGCTTATTCCCTGCTGACCAAAGAGCACGCCCGATGTCCACTACGTTCGATAAAGTGGCTGAAATCATTGCGGAAACTTGCGATATCCCGCGTGAAAATATCAAGCCGGAAAGCCACGCCATCAACGATCTCGAGATCGACAGTCTGGATTTTCTCGACATCGCCTTCGCCATCGACAAGGCGTTCGGCATAAAACTTCCGCTCGAACAGTGGACCCAGGAAGTCAATGACGGCAAAGCGACAACCGACCAATATTTCGTGCTGAAGAACCTCTGCGAGCGGATCGACGAGCTGATCGCTGCCAAGGGCGCCTGAGCGCCGTCGATGCGTCTTGAATATTTTCAGATGATCGACCGCTTCGTCGCCGTCGACGTTGCCGGTCGCGTGGCGCGCGCGGTCTGCACGGTGCCGAAAGAGAGCCCGGTGTTCGAAGGCCATTTTCCAGGCTATCCGCTGATGCCGGGCGTGCTCTTGATCGAATGCATGGCACAGACGACCGGCTGGCTGGTGAGCGCAGTGACGGGTTTTACCGGATTGCCGGCACTTGCCGGCGTCAAGGAAGCCAAGATCCGCAGCGCCGTGTTTCCGGGCGATGAGCTCGAATTCGAGGGCAAAGTGGTGCACGATGGATCGGGTTATGCCATCGGCGAAGCCAAGGGCTGGTGCAAGGGCGCGGCCGTGTGCGACGCCACGCTGACCTACCGCATTATTCCCTATCCGAGCCCGGAACTGCGCGCCGGATTGTGGGACTGGGCTGAGCGCATCAATTTTCCGGCTAAGGAGTTTGCGAAGTGACCGAACGCCGCGAGGTGTGGATCACCGGCGTCGGTCTGCTCACCTGCCTGGGCGAGGGCCTGGAGACGGCCTGGAGCCATCTCGAGCGCGGAGACCCGCCGGCCTACGACGACAAGAGCTTTGCGCCCTACATCGTGCATCAGCTCCCGCCGATGAGCTTCGACAAGCACATCCCGAAGAAAAGCGACCAGCGGCAGATGGAAACCTGGCAGCGGGTCGGCGTCTACACCGCGGGCATGGCGCTGACCGATGCCGGCATCGCCGGCAACGCCGAACTGCTCGACCGCGCCGACATGATCGTCGCGGCGGGTGGCGGGGAGCGCGATACGGCGGTCGATACCGCGATCATGGCCGGAATGCGCAAGACCAATACGCGCGGCGCTTTCCTCAACGAACGGCTGATGAGCGACCTGCGCCCCACTTTGTTTCTGGCGCAGCTGCCCAACCTCCTCGCCGGCAATATCTCGCTGGTGCACGGCGTCGTCGGCTCCTCGCGCACGTTCATGGGCGAGGAAGCAGCCGGCGTCGATGCGGTGCGCGTGGCGCAGGCGCGCATTGCTGCGGGGCAAAGCGAACTCACGCTCGTCGGCGGCGCCTATAACGGCACGCGCTGGGATGTACTCCTGGCATTCGAGCTCGGCGGCGTGGTGCTCAAGGACAAATTCGCTCCGGTCTGGGATCGTGGCCCGGGCGGCGGCATCGCCTTCGCCACGATGGGCGCGTTCCTCGTTTTCGAGAGCAGCGAGCACGCCAAGGCCCGTGGCGCCAAACCACGGGCGCGGATTTCGCAGGTGTTATCCGACCGCAATGCGCGAAAGGGGGGCGAAGCCGAAGCTTCGCTGCGCCGCCAATGGAACACCATCGCCCCACGGCTCGACCGGAGCCATGCCGCCGTCATTTCCGGCGCTTCCGGATTTGAACCCGCGACGTCCTCAGAGCTGTCCGTGCTTAAGGAGGTTGGCCTTCCCGTCCGCAATACCGGTACGTATATCGGGCATGGCGTCGATACCCAGTTCATGGCCAATCTGGGTATCGGCTGCGCGGCGATCGAGCACGGCAGGCTGTTCGCCCCGACGGGATCGGGAGATACCGGGGAAAGTCCGCCCGGTCTGTCCCAAATCGTCGTCACCAGCGTCGGCAATTGGCGTGGCGAAGGGCTGGCGCTGCTCGAACGGGTGAATTGAAGGAGGGCATCATGGCGGCATCTTCGACCCGGCCCACCGCGAGCGCGAAGCGCGATAATGCCGGCCGCCCGGTTATTGCCGTCACCGGCATGGGGGTCGTCACCTCGCTTGGCGTAGGCAAAGAGGACAATTGGGCAAAACTGACTGCCGGGAAATCCGGTATCCGGCGCATCTCGCGTTTCCCGCTCAACTCGCTGCGTACCACCATCGCCGGCACGGTGGACGACGTTTACAAGGACTACATGCCGCCGGCGGAATTGTCCGAGCGCATCGCGTTCCTCGCCTGCGAGGAAGCCATTGCGCAAGCCGCAATCGGCAGCAAAGGTCACTTCCCCGGTCCGTTGTTTCTGGCGCTGCCGCCGCTTGAAATTGAGTGGCCTTACCGCGTCCGGCTCGCCGAAGAGGCCGCGCCGGACCGCGATGCCACCTACCCCGACCTGATGCGGGTGGCGCATGAGCCGCAATTCGCGCCGATCTACGAAACGATCAAATACGGCATCATCGGCGAACATCTCGCCGCGCATTTCGGCACCGAAGGCTCGCCGATTTCACTGACCACGGCTTGCGCCTCCGGTGGCACCGCCATCCAACTCGGCGTCGAAGCGATCCGCCGTGGCGAATGCCAGGCGGTGCTCGCGGTCGGCGCCGACGGCTCGCTCACGCAGGAATTGCTCGTTCGCTTCTCGCTGCTTTCGGCGCTATCGACGCAGAACGATCCGCCGGGTCAGGCGTCAAAGCCGTTCTCCAAGAACCGCGACGGCTTTGTGCTCGCCGAGGGCGGCGCCGCGCTGGTGCTGGAAGACTACGATCACGCCATTGCGCGCGGCGCCAAGGTGCTCGCTATCCTCGAAGGCTGCGGCGAGAAGTCGGATTCATTCCACCGCACCCGGTCAAGCCCGGACGGCAAGCCGGTCATCGCCTGCATGCGCAACGCGCTGGCCGATGCCGGCGTCGGCCCCGAAGACATCGACTACATCAACGCTCACGGCACCTCGACGCCGGAGAACGACAAGATGGAATGTCTCGGCGTCTCCACCGTATTCGGCGAACGCATTCACAGCATTCCAATGTCGTCGAACAAATCGATGATCGGCCATACGCTCACCGCGGCCGGCGCGGTGGAAGCGGTGTTCACCGCGCTCACGCTCGAGCACCAGCGCATCCCGCCGACTATCAATTATCGCGTGCCCGACCCCGCGATCCCGCTCGACGTGGTGCCGAACGAGGCGCGCGATGCGCACATCGAGCGCGCGATTTCCAATTCGTTCGGTTTCGGCGGCCAGAACATTTCGCTGGTGCTCACGCGGGAGCCGGCGTGACCGGCGCCGCGGCAGACGCTTTGAACAAGCCGGGGGACACCGCCCCTGCGCAGACCATGCGCGCGCTCACGCTCGTCGCCGACCGTAAGATCGAGCTGCTTGAAGTCGCCGCACCGCCGGCGCCGGCAACCGGCGAAGTGCAGATTCGCATCAAGGCGATCGGCCTTAATCACATCGACGTCTGGGGCTGGCGCGGCATGGCCTTTGCCAAGCGCAAGCTGCCGCTGGTTGTCGGCGTCGAAGCCGCCGGCGAAATCGCTTCGGTCGGTCCGGATGTCACCTCGTTCAAAACCGGCGACCGTGTCGTCGCCTATGGCGCGCTGACCTGCGGCACCTGCAAGGCCTGCCGCGAGGGCCGCGACAATCTTTGCGAAAACGTCGCCTCGATCATGGGCTTCCACGTCGACGGCTTTGCCCGCGATCTGATCAATATGCCGGCGCGCCTCGCGGTGCCGATTCCGCCGGGCGTGAGCTTCCGCGACGCCGCCTGCGCGCCGGTCGCCTTCGGCACCGTGCAGCACATGCTGTTCGACAATGCCAACCTTGAGCCGGGCGAGACCATTTTGGTGCAGGCTGGCGGTTCCGGCATCGGTACCAGCGCCATCAAGATGGCGAAGGCGATCGGCTGCACCGTCATCACCACCGTAGGCGACGACGCCAAGGCGGAGAAGGCCAAGGCGCTCGGCGCCGATCACGTCATCAATTACAAGACCGATCGCTTTGAAAGCATCGTGCGCAAGCTCACCGGCAAGAAAGGCGTCGACGTCGCCTTCGAACATGTCGGTCCCGACACGTTCAACGGCTCGCTATTATGTTTGAAGCGCGGCGGCCAACTCGTGACCTGCGGCTCGACCTCGGGCCAGTCGATCACCATGAACCTGTTTCAGCTCTATCTGCAGCAATATCGCATCTTCGGCTCATTCGGCTGCTCAATGCGCAACATCCGCGAGAGCCTCGCCAAGATGGCCTCCGGCCTTACCCCTGTGATCGATACCGAAGTGCCGCTCGCCGAGTTCGAGCGCGGCTTGGCGCGGCTCGAAAGCCGCCAAGTGTTCGGCAAGATCATCGTCATCTTCTGACATGATCTTTTCGAAAAACTGGCCACTGCTTTTCCAGATCGTGCTCTAATGACGGCCAGGCGCTTCAAGCCTCTGCTCGACAAGACCGCAGGCGCGCTGACCGTCGCCCTGCTCGGTGCCATCAGGCACACCGACCGGCGGCGCATGGCGAACTTCGCCGGCGCGTTCATGCGCAGGATCGGCCCGCTGTTTAAGGAACACCGCACCGGCCGTGAGCAATTGCGCGCGGCGTTTCCGGAAAAATCCGACGCCGAGATCGAAGTCATCCTCGGCGGCGTATGGGACAATCTCGGCCGCGTCGCCATCGAGTTCGCGCATCTCGACGACTTCTGCGTCGAAGGGTTCGGCCCGCGGACGCCGGACGTCATCACCTACCCGCCGGAATCCAAGGAGCGCCACGATTGGATCACCAGGAGCGGCAAGGCGACGATCGGCTTTGCCGCGCATCTGGCGAATTGGGAATTGCCGGGCGTCGGCGCCAAGCTGATCGGCGTGAAGTCCGCCGTGCTGTACCGGCGGCCCAATATTGGCGCCGTCAACGATGTCATCGTCAAATTACGCGAGCCGCTGATGGGCGAGCTCATTCCAACCGGCCTCGACGCACCGGTGAAGCTGGCGCGGCTCCTGCAATCGGGCATTCATGTCGGCATGCTCGCCGATCAGCACTACAGCAAAGGAGTCGAGGTCACCTTCTTCGGCCGGCCTTGCCTCGCCAATCCGCTCGTCGCAATGCTGGCGCGGCAGACCGAATTGCCGATCTACGGCATGCGCGTGGTGCGCAGGGCAGACGGCAATAGTTTCTGGGGTGAGGTCTCCGATCCGGTTGAGCCGGTGCGCGACGCCGAGGGGCGGGTCGATATCAAAGGCACGATGCAGGCGATCACCACGGTGATCGAAGGCTGGATCCGGCAATATCCCGAGCAGTGGCTTTGGCTGCACCGCCGGTGGCGATGAGCGCGGCTACATCAGATGCGCCGGCACAATATCCAGCGTGCTGAGAATTGTCGCGGCCAAGGTCGGCAAGGAGGCAATCGCCAGCGCCACGATGGCGCTGCCGATCATATAGCCACTTGCGGTGAGCAGCCGATGATATGCTTCGCTGTGCATGACTGCCACCCTTGACGATGATTTGCTTGCCGTCCGCATAGCGATCACTTGCCGCGCAGGGCGTCTTTGAGACCGCCGACGGCGTTCTGGACCTTACCCTTCACCTGATCGGCCTTGCCTTCGGCTTCGGTTTTCGAATCGCCGGTCGCCTTGCCGGCCCATTCCTTGACCTTGCCTGCGGCCTGATTGGCTGAGCCCTTGATGCGGTCTTTATCGACCATTTGACGCTCCCGATGTTCGTTTGGTTCTGGCAAGAGAACCCATTGGAAGCTTGAGAGTTCCGTCACCCGGAGCTCGGGCAGCGTTGCGGGCTTGTCGGCCATCCGCCCGCTCCGGCCCGGCGATTTGTTGCCAGCAAGCGCGCCCCCAGCATGTCCCTGACAGGACAGCGATATTCGGTCATGCGTGCGCGGCAAAAACCTACGCGCTGTTTGCCAGGCAGTCTGACAAGATTGGGCGGCCGCTACATCTTCTTGATGCCGGCCTGCTCGATGATTTGCTTGAACATGCCGATTTCCTTGGTGACGCGCGCCCAGGCGGCGTCGGCGCCTTCCGGCCGCACCAGGAAGCCGGCCTTGTAGAGCTTGTCTTTCATCTCCGGCGTCTTGAGGACTTTGAGCGTTTCCGCCTCCAGCCATTTGACGTTCGCCGAAGGCGTCTTGGCCGGCGCGAGCAGCACCATGTCGGTGGCAAAGACAAAATCCTTGAAGCCGGACTGCTCCATCGTCGGCACATTCGGCAGATCGGGCCAGCGGGTGGTGCCGCAGACGGCGAGGCAGCGCATGGCGCCGGCCTTGATGTGCGGCAGCGCCGGGCCGAGCGAGCCGGAGCTCAACTGCACGGTGCCGCTGAGCAGAGCCGTTATGGCGTCTCCGCCACCATTAAACACCACGTCCGCGAGATTCGGCAGGTTTTCGCGAATCTTCAAAACCTCGAGCTGGATTTCCGGCGTGGTGCCGATCGGTGGCGTCGCGCAATTGAACTTGTCTGGCGTGGCATGCGCGAGAGCGATAAACTCCTTCATCGTCTTCGCTGGAAGCTCGGATTTGACCACGAATGTGTTGGGCGACGATGCAAGCTCGCTGACGCCGACAAAATCCTTGTACGGATCGTAGGGTAGATGATTATACAGACCGTAATTCACCGAATAGGCATTGGTCGCCAAGAGCATGGTGTAGCCGTCCGGATCGGCATGCGCGGCATATTCCATGCCGATATTGCCGCCGGCGCCGCCGCGGTTCTCGACTATAAAAGTCTTGCCGGTCGACTGCTGCAGCGCGGCAGTGACAATGCGGGCAACGATGTCGGAGGGGCCGCCCGGCGTATTGGCGACGACGAATTTTATCGGGCGGTCGGGATAATCGGCGTAGGCCGAGCGGACGCCGAGCAGCGCCGGCGTTGCAATGCCGGCGGCAGCAGCGCCGGCGACCTTGAGCACGCTGCGCCGTGACGGCGTCGATGCTGCGGTGAATTTTGTCATCCCCTCCCCCTCGTTTGTGCGAATTACCATCGCATTGGCTCTGGATATTAGAACAGTCGAGCGCCCCCGGCATATTGCCTGCGCGGCACCGCCGCGTTTGTGCCGGCGCTTAATTGTCGCAGTCACTCTCCGGTCTTGACGCGGGTCCACAGCCTATTGATCAGCCGCTGCGTCTTCGCGTCGTGGGCGACGATGGTATAGAAATTCGCCATGGTCGCGGCATCCGGATAAATGGTGCGGTCGTTGAGAATCGCTGGGTCGATCAACTGGCTCGGCCGGTCGCCGTTGGCATACCACACATAATTGGTGTTCTTCGCCGCGACCTCCGGCTCGATCAGGTAGTTGATGAGTTCAAGCGCCTCTTCCGGATGCGGCGCGTCTTTCGGAATGGCGAGATTATCGAACCATAGCTGCGCGCCTTCCTTGGGAATCGCGTAACCAATCTCGACGCCGCTCTTGGCCTCCGCTGCGCGGCGCTGGGCCTGCTTGACGTCGCCGGACCAGCCGACCGCGAAACAAATCTCGCCGGTGGCGAGCGCATTTAGATATTCCGAGGAATGAAATTTTCGCACGTAAGGCCGGATGCGCATCAAAAGGTCCGTGACCTTTTGCAGATCGCCGGGATCGCTGGTATTCGGATCAACATGCAGATAATGCAGCCCCGCCGACATGATGTCGTCGGATGAATCGAGCATGTGAATGCCGCAATCCTTGAATTTCTTGAGTTTGTCGGGATCGAAAACGTAATCCCAGGAATTGATCTTGCCGTCGGGACCCAAAATCTGCTTCACGTCCTTGACGTTGTAACCGATGCCCGTCGTACCCCACATGTAGTCGACGGCGTATTGATTGCCGGGATCATAGAATGCGAGCGCCTTGGCGATCTCCGGCCATAGATAAGCGGCATTCGGCAATTTCGATTTATCGAGTTTCTGGAAAATCCCGGCCTTGATTTGGCGGGCGAGAAAATAGGCGGTCGGCACCACGACGTCATACCCCGATTGGCCCGCCAGCAGTTTCGCCTCCAGCGTGTCGTTGGAATCGAAGGTGTCATAGCGAACGGCGATGCCGGTCGCCTTGGTGAATTCGTCGAGCACGGTCGGATCCTGATAGTCCGACCAATTGTAATAGTTGACGACGCGCTGTGCCGGCAGCGCCGGCCCCGCGATCAGAAAGGCGGCAAGACCGAGCCCGAAGATAATCCTGCTCGAATTCATCACGCCTCGGTCGGCAGCCCGGCGGCCTTCCAGGCCAATATGCCGCCCGCCAGGTGGCTGCCAAAGGCGAAGCCCTGCTCCTGCGCCGCCAACGAAGCAGTCACGGAGCGACGGCCGGATCGGCAGCTGAACACCACTTCGCGGCCCTCGGGCTCCGGAATCGCGGCCGGATCGAAGCTCGACAGCGGCACCAGAACCGAGCCGGGAATGCGCTCCAGCGCCGTCTCGTTCGGCTCGCGGACGTCGACCAGGATGATGCGGTCTTCCTGCAGCCCGCGCGCCACCTCTTGCGGCGTCAGATCGCGCACGCTGGGATTTTGATCGGGCATCGAGGCCTCCTTGGGGGCGTAAGACGCAGCTTACGTCCTCTCACGCCGAAGGTGAAGGCCGCGAAACCTCACACGGTGACTTGCGTGCCGACCTCGACAACGCGATCGGTGGGTATCTGGAAATAGTCAGTTGCGTCATTCGCCGAGCGGGCCAGCGTGATGAACAGCCGGTCTTGCCAGCGCGGCATGCCGGAATGCGGCGCCGGCCGCAGCGCGCGGCGCGACAAAAAGAACGACGTCGACATGATGTCGAATTGCCAGCCGAGCTTGCGCGCGATCGCCAGCGCCTTGGGAATGTTCGGCGTTTCCATATAGCCGAAGCGCAATTGCACGCGCATGAATGTCGAGCCGACCGGCTCGATACGCACGCGCTTATCGGCTTCGACGCGCGGGGTATGCATGGTCTCGACGGAGAGGATGACATTCTTCTCGTGCAGCACTTTATAGTGTTTGAGGCTGTGCAGGAGCGCGGTGGGGGCGCTTCTCGGGTCGCTCGTTAAAAACACCGCGGTGCCGGGCACGCGCTGCGGCGGCTTCTTCTCCAGGATGCGCACCAGATCGTCGAGCGGGGTCTCGAGCCGGCGGGTCTTGGCGAACAGGATGCGGCTGCCGCGCCGCCAAGTATACATCACCAGCATCACCACGCCGCCGAGCGCCAACGGCACCCAGCCGCCTTGCACGACCTTGAGCATATTGGCCGAAAGGAACGTCAAGTCGATCACCAGGAACGGCACGATCAGTCCTGCCGCCGCGATAGGCGACCAGCGCCACATCCGCCAGATGACGATGAAGGCCATCATGCCGGTGACCACCATGGTGCCGGTGACGGCAATGCCATAGGCCGAGGCGAGCGCGCTCGACGAACGAAACAGCGCAACGAGTAGCAGAACGCCCAGCAAAAGGAGCCCGTTGACCCGCGGCATGTAGATTTGGCCGGCTTGCTCCGCCGAGGTGTGACGCACTTCAAACCGCGGCAATAGACCGAGCTGGATCGCCTGGCTGGTGAGCGAATACGCCCCGGTGATCACGGCCTGGCTGGCGATCACGGTCGCCACCGTCGCCAGCACGACCACGGGGATCAGCGCCCAATCCGGAAACATCAGAAAGAACGGATTTTCGACCGTCTTCGGATTGGCGAAGACCAGCGCGCCCTGGCCCAGATAGTTGAGCGCCAGCGAGGGCAGCACGATGAACAGCCACGCCACTTGGATCGGACGGCGGCCGAAATGCCCCAGGTCGGCATAAAGCGCCTCGGCGCCGGTGACGGCGAGGAACACCATGCCAAGCGTAACCAGTCCGATAAAGCCGTGCTGCAGTAGGAAATCGATGCCATAGAACGGATTAAGCGCCCACAGCACCCCCGGATCGTGAGCGATCCAGAACAAACCAGGCAATGCAATGGCCACGAACCAGATCAGCATGATCGGGCCGAACAGAGCCGCGACCTTCGCCGTGCCGCGCGACTGTACAGCGAAAAGAACAAGCAGGACGACTACAGTCAAAGGCACAACATATTCGTGAAACGCCGGCGTCACGATATCGATGCCTTCGACGGCGGACAACACCGACAAGGCTGGCGTGATCACGGCATCGCCATAAAACAGCGCAGCGCTGACAATACCGAGGAGCGCGACGACGCCGACGGCCTTGCTGATACGGCCCACGGCGCGCGAAGCGAGCGCCATCAAGGTGAGCGTGCCGCCCTCGCCGTTATTGTCGGCGCGCAACAGGATGACGACGTATTTGAGCGTGACGGTGATGAACAGGGCCCAAAGAATGAGCGAGGTCACGCCAAGCACCGCGGAGCGGACGAGCTCGGCGCGCTCGCCGCCCGAGGACGCGGCAATGATGGCTTCGCGAAAGGCGTAAAGCGGGCTGGTGCCGATATCGCCGTAAACAACGCCGATACTGCCGAGGGCCAAGCCCCATAAGCTGGCGTGAAAACGAGCAGCGCCGATGCCGTCCACCGACATTTCGCCCCCCGCGGCGGAGGCGCTCACACTATCTGTCATGAATTTTAAGACAGGACGTCGCCCTGTTCCTGGTGCCGCATCGAGACCGATGCAGGGCCGCGCCTATACACCCTTCGTACCCGAGAGTCATGAGCCGTTAAGCCAAAAAAAATCGCGCACCGGTAAAAGCGCAATTCGCCATCAGCCAAATAGTAGCGGCGAGTTGTGAAGGCTATGAAGGCCCGTAGCCGCCATTTATCTATAATAGATCAATAGCTTAGGTCTTAATCGTAACATTACGACAGCGGCACCGAACGTCAGGGCGCAAGGTCCGGCGGCACCGGCGGTGCTTCATGCATTAATGTGATGGTCACGCGCCGGTTGGCTGCCATATACGGATCGTCCGGGAACAATGGATCGGTGTCGGCCTTCCCGGCGACTTCGTAGATATTGGATGACGGGTAGCCCTGCTCCTCGAGGATTTGCCGCACCGCATTGGCGCGATCAACCGAGAGGTTCCACGGGCCATAGTTCGGCTGCGGCGCCTCCTGCGACGCAGAGGTATGACCGGTGATTGAAATCCGGTACGGCACCGCCTTAAGTGGCGCGGCAATCTTTTCGATAATAGCGCGCGTCCGCTCATAGGGTTCCTCGGAGCCTTCCGGGAACATCGAACGTCCGTCCTGATCGACGATGTTGATATTGAGCCCTTCCTTGGTCTCCTCGAACACGATGTGCTTACTGGCTTCGGTGAGTTCCGGCATGTCTTCCAGCGCTTGGCGCAGCGACGCAGCGGCCAGCGCAAAGGCCTGATCGTTCTCGAATTTGCCACCGAACTGGCGCTCGTGCGCGTTCTGATCCGGTGTCGGCGTGGCAGATGCGTCTTCGGGCGTGATGTGCGCCGCGTTTTTCAATTTGGGGCGCGTGGGCAGGCCATCGACCTCGATGATGCCGGAATAGCGCACATTGTTCTGGGTGCCGAAAGCGTCGCGCATCGAGCCGGCGACGATCTGCAGCTTCTGCTGGTCTTGATTGGAAAACGCGACGAGCATGACAAAGAAGCTGACCAACAGCCCCATCAGATCGGCGAAGGTGACAAACCAGCCGTGGCCGCCGCCGTGTGCTTCCTTGCGCCGTGCCATGGTTTTGTTCTTCGCGGCTAGGCCGGAACCGGCTCCGGCTCCATGTCCCGGTGTTTTTCCGGCAGGTAGGCGATCAGCATTTCGCGCACCAGCGTCGGGCTTTTAAACTCGCGGATCATGAGGATGCCGTCGATGATCAGCGTGCGATTAATCTCTTCGTCGACCAATTTTAGATGCAATTTATCGGCGATCGGCAGAGTGAGGATGTTCGCCACGACCGCGCCATAGAGCGTCGCCAATAGCGCGGTCGCCATGAACGGACCGAGCTTGGACGGATCGGTCATATTGGCGAACATTTGCACCATGCCGATGAGCGTCCCGATCATCCCGAAGGCCGGCGCACAATCGCCGATCGCACGATAAATCTTCTGTCCCTCGTCGAGGTGCTGGAGAAAGTTGTCGCGATCGCGTTCGAGATTGTCGCGGATGAATTCGGCATCGTAGCCGTCGGCAACGAAACGGATGCCCTTGGCGAGAAATGGATCTTCAATCTCGACTTTCTCCAGGCCGATCGGTCCCTGCTTGCGGGCGATCTCGGCGAGGCCTGCGATCTCATCGACCAGCTCGCGCTGCGAGATGCGGCGCATGCTGAAGACAAACCTCATGCCGAGCGGCAGGCCGTGAAAGATCGACGACAGCGGGAAGCGGATCAGGGTCGCGGCGAAAGACCCGCCAAAAATAACGATGACGGCATGGTCGCTAAAGAACATGCCTAGGCCGCCGCCCATGAGCATGACAGTCATGACGACCGCGGCGCCGGCGAGAAGGCCAAGACCCGTTGCAATATCCATGAAACCGCACCCAACCCGCGACGGCAGGCCCTTGGCAATGCCGTATAGGTACGGTCATTGCGCTTAAGGGAGGGTTACTGATAGGCACGATCGGATAGAACTAGGTGAACACAATTTCCCTCGCATTGGCCGCGCTATTTGCGTCCAGGCAAGGAGATGGCCACTACGGTAAAAAGGCAAGATGGGCGGGAATTGTGCGGCCGGCGTGCGCTCGCTTAGGGAGAACACAGATGCGTGAGATCGGTCATTTTATCGGCGGCAAAGAGGTCAAGGGCGCGTCGGGGCGCTTCGGCGACGTTTTCAACCCCAATACTGGCGAAGTGCAGGCCAAGGTCGCGCTGGCGGGGAAATCCGAGGTCGAAAAGGCCATCGCCAACGCCGAGGCCGCCTTCTCCGGCTGGGCCGCCACCAATCCGCAGCGCCGCGCCCGTGTCATGTTCAAGTTCTTGGAGTTGATCCAGAGCCAGTACGACGATCTGGCGCGGCTTCTGTCCTCCGAACACGGCAAGACTTTTGCCGACTCCAAGGGCGACATCCAGCGCGGACTGGAAGTGGTCGAGTTCGCCTGCGGCATCCCGCATCTGATGAAGGGCGAATACTCCGAAGGGGCCGGACCGGGCATCGACCTCTATTCGATCCGCCAGCCGCTCGGTGTCGTCGCCGGCATCACGCCGTTCAACTTCCCGGCCATGATCCCATTGTGGAAATGCGCCCCAGCGATTGCCTGCGGCAATGCATTCATCCTCAAGCCGTCCGAGCGCGATCCCTCGGTGCCGATGCGCATCGCTGAGCTGTTCGTCAAGGCGGGACTGCCGGAGGGCGTGCTCAATGTCGTCAATGGCGACAAGGAAGCCGTCGATACGCTCCTGACCGATGCCCGCGTCAAGGCGATCGGTTTCGTCGGCTCGTCTTCGATCGCCGAATACATTTATTCGACCGGCACCGCGCACGGCAAACGCGTGCAATGCTTCGGCGGTGCGAAGAACCACATGATCGTGATGCCGGACGCCGACATGGACCAGGCGGTCGACGCGCTGATTGGCGCCGGCTACGGCTCGGCCGGCGAACGCTGCATGGCGGTGTCGGTTGCCGTTCCGGTCGGCAAAAAGACAGCCGACGCGCTGGTGCAAAAACTCATTCCGCGCGTCGAGGGGCTCAAGATCGGCCCATCGACCGATCAGCAGGCCGATTACGGCCCGATGGTGACGCGCGAACTGCTCAACAAGGTGCGCGGCTATATCGATACCGGTGTCAAGGAAGGCGCCAAGCTCGTCGTCGACGGCCGCAACTTCAAGCTTCAAGGTTACGAGAGCGGCAATTTCATCGGCGGCTGCCTGTTCGATGAGGTGAAGCCTGACATGAAGATCTACAAGGAAGAGATTTTTGGTCCCGTGCTCTCGGTGGTGCGCGCCAAGGACTATGAGGAGGCGGTGCGATTGCCGTCGGAACACGAATACGGCAACGGCGTCGCCATCTTCACCCGCGACGGCGACACTGCGCGCGATTTCACCAGCCGTGTGCAGGTCGGGATGGTCGGCGTCAACTTCGCCATTCCGGTGCCACTGGCCTATTACACCTTCGGCGGCTGGAAGCGCTCCGGCTTCGGCGATCTCAACCAGCACGGTCCCGACTCGATCCGCTTCTACACCAAGACCAAGACGGTAACGGCGCGCTGGCCTTCGGGCACCAAGGAAGGCGCCGAGTTCGTCATCCCGACGATGCGGTGAAATGCAGCCGGTTCGCCGATGATCGGCTTGACGCGCATCAGCCCTTGGGCCGCGACCGAAATAAGAGTTGCTGTGCTGTTGTGCGTTCTTGCGACGCTTTGCGCGTGCACCAATCCCGCTCGCCTCGGCGGCGACGAATCCGAAACGGCTGCTTCCACTCCGCCGCCTCCTGCCACTGCGCCTGAGCCGGCGCCAGCGCCGGCTCAACCGCCGCCGGTCGATCTCGCCGGAAAATGGAAATTGTCGGGAGCTGCCGGCGGCTGCCTAATGACACTCACCGATGAGCCGGGCTCAACCGACGGCAAGATCGCTCCCGCCGGCGGCTGCCCAGGCAATTTCTTCATGAGCCGGAAGTGGTCCTACGACCACGATGCGCTGACTATTCGCGATTTCAAAGGACAAGCTTTGGCCGAATTATCCTTTGCTGGCGGCCATTTCGAAGGCCAGGTCCCCGGCGGCGGCGCACTGACATTGGCCAGACCTTGATCGTATTTTTCGGTGTCATCGATTGGAGATCTCATGCCCGAATATCAGCTCTACTGTTTCGCCCAATCCGGAAATGCCTACCGCGCGGCGCTGATGCTCAATCTGATCGCCGCCGACTGGCAGCCGATCTATGTCGATTTCTTCAAGGGCGGCGAAACGCGAACGCCGAAATATCGCGCCGAAGTCAACGAGATGGGCGAAGTACCGGTCCTGCTGCATGGCGGCAAAAAACTCAGCCAGTCCGGCGTGATCCTCACTTATCTCGCAGAGCGGAGCGGGTGGTTCAAGCCGGAAGGCGAGGACGAGAGACTCGAAGCGCTGCGCTGGATCATCTTCGACAATCAGAAGGTCAATGGCTTCCTCGGGCCTTACCGGTTCTTGAGAAATTTCGCCCGGCCGCCCGGCGATCCGGCGGTGATGGCCTTCCTCAAAGGCCGCATCGACGGCAATCTTGCGATCCTCGACAAGCGGCTCGCCACGGCGCCGTTCATGCTCGGCGAGCGGCCCACCATCGCCGATATTTCGCTTTGCGCTTATCTCTATTACCCGGCCGAGGAATTCGGCTTCGACATCGCCGCCACGCATAAGAACATCGCGGCTTGGCTCGACCGCATCAAGTCCTTGCCCGGCTGGGCGCACCCTTACGACTTGATGCCGGGCTATCCGCCGCAGCTCTAGGTGGCCGATTTCACAGCGGAATATTCAGCGTCTTTGGCACCGGCGGCGGCGCAGGTGTCGGGGCAAGAGCCGGTGGTGGAACGGGCTTGACGGCAGGCATCGCCGACACCGTGGGTACCGGCTGCGCGACCGGCGCTGTTGGCGCCGGCGGGGGCGCCGGCGTTACGACGTGAGCAGGCGGCGCATGAATAGGCTTCATCACCGGGGGCGCTGCGGGAATGGCCGGCGCGGGCTTGGCGATGGATGGCGGCGACGCCGATGTCTGCGTAGCCACGTGCGGCGCAGCCGGCGGAGCGGGCTTCACGATAGGCGACGACGGCGCAGCCGCGTTCGGGATCGTCGTGGTGACACCGGCCGAGCGAGGCGGCTGCGGCTCGGTCACCGTTTCCTGCTGCGGCGGCGGAGCTTGCGGCGGCTGTGGCTCCGGCAACGTTGCGTATTTCTCGAGCAGCGCATGCGCGCTGGCGATCATTTTGCCGCCGTCGATCTTGGCTTCTTTCATATCTTTCAACCAGGCCGTGACGACGGGCTCGGTCGCCTTGCGCCAATGCGCAACCGCTTCCGGCAGCAGCGTGACGATCACGTCGCCAGTCTCGGCGACGTTCTCGGCCACCGCATGGGCCTGAAGATCCCACATAGCGCCGGCCATGCCCGCCGCCAGCGCATCCGAATTGGTGTCGAGCACGGTTTTAAGGTCGCGCGGCAGCCGAACGTAGGCCGGCTTGTTCATCGCCAAGACGTAGGTCCGGCTCGACAGCGACAGCTCGGAGAATTCAGTATGCGTCTTGAGAAGATCGTTGAGGCGGAACGGCGGCACCATGTGCCAGGGATCGACACAGCCGTCGATGACCCGTTCGGTGAGCGCCGCCGGCAGCTCTTCGCTCGGCATCGGCACCGGACGGGCGCCGAGCGTCCGCATCGCTTCGCCGGCAAGCCGCGTCTGCACATGCAGCTTGAGGTCCTTGATGTCCTCGATCGAGCGCACCGGCGTATAGCCGTGGATGACCCCGCGGTCCGAGCACGAAAAGCAAAGCGGGCGGACTTCGGCGAATTCGTCTTCCAGATAGATCGCGGCGAAATCCTGCAGCGCCCGCGAACCGACCAGCGCGCGACGGGACGGCAAAAACGGCAATTCGAACGTCTCGATCTTGGGAAAACGTCGGGGCGACAGGCCAGGCGCCGTCCAGACGATATCGGCATCGCCGTCGCGCGCCTGATCGAATAGCTGCGCCGGTGCACCGCCCAATTCCATCGATGGAAATATATCGATGTGAATCCGCCCGTTCGTGTCGGTCTCGACCTTGCGCGCCCACGGCGCGAGGAATTTTTCGTGGACGCTCGACACCGCCGAGAAGGCGTGGTGGAGCTTGAATGTGATCGGCGCCGTGTCAGCTCGCGCCAGCCGCATCACGGCCGGAGCCGCCAGCGAGGCCAGGGTGGAGGCCATGAAGCTGCGCCGGGCAACACGCATTGCAAAATCTCTCGCCGCCGCCGGCGCAACGACTCAATTCAAACGCGATGGACGTTCGTCGTCGTCGGGCGATCTGACCAGACCGGGAACTATCGTCGGCGAAGACGGCAGCGGCGCAGGCTCAGCCCTACCCTCGCGCGTGCGGCGCTCGTATCCGCGGTAAGACAGCCAGCCGAACGGCAGACTGGCGAGATAAGCGAGCGTGCCCGCGGTCAGCAGGATCCACGGATAGGCGATCAGAAGGGCGATCGCCAGCACCACCAGCACAATCAGCGGCCCGACCATTTCCGGCGGCACGCGGGTGCCGACGCGTTTGCCGGAAAAGACCGGCAACCGCGAAACCATCAGCAAGGCAACGCCGAGCGTGTAGAACAGCGTCAGCCAAGTGAGAAATCCCGAGCGCGGCACGCCGAGGAACACCGCATAGATCGGCAGCAGCACCGTGATGGCGCCGGCCGGCGCCGGCACGCCGACGAAGAAATTGCCGGTCCAGGCCGGCCGATCCGTATCGTCGATCATGACGTTGAAGCGGGCGAGACGCAGCGCCGCGCAAATTGCAAATGTCATCGCGGCAATCCAGCCGGCCGATTTCAGGTCGTGCAAACCCCAGAAATAGAGCACCAGCGCCGGTGCGACGCCGAAATTGACAAAGTCGGAGAGGCTGTCGAGCTCGGCGCCGAAGCGCGAGGTGCCTTTGAGGAAGCGCGCCAGACGGCCGTCAATGCCGTCGAGGATCGCCGCGAAAACGATAGCCGCGAGCGCCAGCACATAGCGGTTCTCGAATGCCATGCGGATCGCGGTCAAGCCCGCGCACAACGCCAACAGCGTAATGAGATTCGGCGCCAGCGTGCGCACAGGAATGCGCCGGAAGCGCCGCCGCCGCGTCTCGCCGAAATGATTGGGTGGTTGCATGGCCATGGAAACAATATAGCCCGTTCCGGGCACCGCTGCCACGCGGCGTGGCATTCTCGTTAACGTCCTGTCAGGCCACGCGAAAGGTGCGCCCCGCCTCGATCGCCTTGAGATCAGCGAGCACGGTCTCGCCGGCAATGGCGGTCTGGCCTTCGGAGGCCAGCGCCCGCGTGCCTTCGGGCAGATAAACGTCGACTCGCGAGCCGAACCGGATCATGCCGATGCGCTGGCCGGCGACGATGGTGTCGCCTTCGCGTGCGAACGGCACGATGCGGCGCGCCACAAGGCCGGCAATTTGCACGACGACGATGCGCTGGCCGCTCGCAGTCGCGATCAGCAAGGCATTGCGTTCATTGTCCTCGCTCGCTTTATCGAGATCGGCGGAGAAGAATTTTCCGGCGCGGTAAACGATGCGCTCGATACGGCCGGCGACGGGGCTGCGATTGACGTGACAGTCGAACACGCTCATGAAAATCGAGATGCGCGGCAATGGCCGCTCGCCGAGACCAAGCTCCGCCGGCGGCACCGCATTGACGATCTGGCTGATGCGGCCATCGGCCGGTGCTATCACGAGGCCGTCGCGGACGGGCGTCACCCGCGGCGGGTCGCGGAAGAAATAGGCGCACCACACTGTCGCCGCTGTCGCCAGCCAACCAAGCGGCGTCCACAGCCAGAACAGAATGAGGCTCGCAAGCGCAAAGCCGCCGATGAAGGGATACCCCTCCGGATGGATCGGTGTCAGCTGCTTGCGGATCGAATCGAAGACCGACATTCCGTTTCTATACCAAGTATTGGAATCGATTGATCCTATAACGTCATCGCAAGTAGCAAAGCGACCTGGCAATCCAGAACTGCGCCATCAACTGGATTGCTTCGCTTCGCTCATAATGACGATTTTTAGCAGTCACCATCATTCCGCGGCGTCGGCGGCTGGGAGAAGGTCCGCCGGCTCATTCACCACCTCCGGCGGGTTGCGATTGGGGGCATCCGTTTCATCGCCCACTGTCGCCAGAATTTCGCGCGCCATCTGCGCTTCGCGCTGCCGGTTCCACATGCTGGCGTAGAGGCCGCCATGCGCCAGCAATTCGCGGTGGGTGCCGCGCTCGACGATCGCGCCGTGATCGAGCACCAGGATCTCATCGGCGCCGACGATGGTCGAGAGCCGGTGTGCGATGACGAGCGTAGTGCGGTTCTTCGACACCCGGTCGAGCTCGTCCTGGATGTCTCTCTCGGTATGGCTGTCGAGCGCCGAGGTCGCTTCATCGAGCAGTAGGATCGTGGGCGCTTTGAGGATGGTCCGCGCGATCGCGACGCGCTGCTTCTCGCCGCCGGACAATTTTAAGCCGCGTTCGCCGACTTCGGTCTCGTAGCCCTTGGGCGCGCGGCGGATGAAGCCGTCGATCTGCGCCTGGCGCGCCGCCTCCTCGACCTCGGCGTCGCTTGCGTCCCAGCGCCCGTAGCGGATGTTGTAGCGGATGGTGTCGTTGAACAACACGGTGTCCTGCGGCACCATGCCGATCGAGGCGCGCAGCGACGCTTGGGTCACGTCGCGGATATCCTGACCGTCGATCAGGATGCGGCCGCCGCTCACTTCGTAAAAACGGAACAATAGCCGCGAGATCGTCGATTTGCCGGCGCCTGACGGACCGACGATGGCGACGGTGTGGCCGGCGGCGACGTCGAAGCTCAAGCCTTTGAGGATCTGCCGCGCCGGTTCGTAAGCGAAGGAGACGTTGTCAAAGCGGATAGTGCCGGCGCGGACTTGCAGCGGCGGTGCGCCGGGCCGATCCACGATCTCGGGTGGACGCGACAACAGCGCAAACAAGTTTTCGATGTCGATCACCGCTTGCTTGATCTCGCGATAGACCATGCCCATGAAATTCAGCGGCGTGTAGAGCTGTATCATCATGGCATTGATCATGACGAAATCGCCGACGGTGTTGGTGCCGTGCTCGATGCCGTAGGCGCACAGCACCATGGCGCCGCAAAGCCCGATGGTGAAGATCACCGCCTGCCCGGCATTGAGCACGGCTAGCGACACATAGGCCTTGACGCTGGCGTCCTCGTAGCGCGCCATCGAGCGGTCGTAGCGTTGGGCCTCGCGGGTCTCGGCGGAGAAATATTTCACCGTCTCGTAATTGAGCAGCGAATCGATCGCCTTGGCGTTGGCGTCGTTGTCGCTCTCGTTCATCTTGCGGCGGATGCCGATCCGCCACTGCGTCGCGGCATAGGTGAACCACATATAGACCGCGACCGTGGCGCCGATGACGGCGACGTAGCGCCAATCGAAGTGCAGCAACAGAACGGCGACGATCAACACCAGCTCGACGACGGTTGGCGCGATCTGTAACAGCACCATGCGCACGATGGTCTCGATGGCGTTGCGGCCGCGCTCCAACACGCGCGTCAGTCCGCCGGTCTTGCGCTCGAGATGAAAGCGCAGCGAGAGCAGATGCACGTGCTCGAAGGTCAGCATCGCCAGCCGCCGCACCGCATTCATCGCCACTTTGGCGAAAATGCCGTCGCGCCACTGCGTGAGCAGACCCATCACGATGCGGGTGCCGCCGTAGGCGAGCGTCATCACGATAGGGGCGGCGAACGCCCAGGCGAGCCAACTGTTCGGCGCCACCGGCGCGGTACCGTGCCCGGCAAGCGCATCGGTCGCCCATTTGAACGTATAGGGCACCGCGATGGTGGCGAACTTGGCGAGAAACAGCAGCACGGTCGCGAACACGACTCGCAGCTTCAAATCGCTGCGGTCGGCCGGCCAGATATAGGGCCACAATTTCGTGAGCGTCGGCAGCAAGGCCGCGCCGTCGCTGTTGGTCGGTCGTTGCAAATCGCTCATCGCAGCCCAGCAAAACGGAGCGAACCGGGCCGCAACGCGCAACAGGCGTCCCTCATCGCGTGTTTTTCGTCATATAGAGCTTTCCACCGGGTTCCGCACGGGAATGTAGGGGCGAGTTTAAAACTTGCCCATACGATCGCAAACGCTTGCGGCCGGCGCGAATCGACGCCACATCTACCGTTCAATGAGAATGACTCCATGAGCAAAATCAATGCGATCTGCGTCTATTGCGGATCGAGCCCGGGGACCGAGCCGGCCTTCATCGAAGCGGCGCAAAAACTTGGCAAAATCCTCGCCGAGGACGGCGTCCGACTGATTTACGGTGGCGGCTCCGTCGGCCTGATGGGAGCGCTTGCCGAATCCGTGCTCGAACACGGCGGCCACGTGACCGGGATCATCCCGAAATTTCTGACCAAGCGGGAACGGCCGCGGCGGCTGGCGCAAGAACTGATCGTCACGCGCGACATGCATGAGCGCAAGCGCACGATGTTCGAGCGCGCCGACGCCTTCGTCGCCTTGCCGGGCGGAATCGGCACGCTGGAAGAGCTGGTCGAGCAATTGACCTGGGTCCAGCTCGGCCGCCACAAAAAGCCGATCCTGATCGCCAATATCGCCGGCTATTGGGGTCCGCTGCTGGCCTTGATCGAGCACATGCGCGCGGTGAAATTCGTGCCGCCGGCATTGCGCGTCGATTTTCTGGTCGCCAAGCGCGTCGACGAGATCTTACCGATGCTGCAAGAGGCGGCGCGCAAGGTCGCTGAAGCGGACAAGGCGATGGCGGTCCCGGCGGAGCGGCTGTGAACCTTCACTCCGTCACACTCTTTAGAAACGTCACCGCCTCGATGCGGTTGCCGTCGAGATCGCGGATGAAGGCGGCGTAATAGCCGCCGTGATATTCGGGTCGTGGACCGGGCGCGCCGTCAGATTCGCCGCCGGCATCCAGCGCCGCCGCGTGGAAGGCGTCGACCGCCGCCGCATCAGGCGCGCGGAGGCAGATATGCACGCCGCTGTCGGATGCGATCCGGTCCATTGCGGCGCGCTTATTGATCCAGAAATCCGGATATTTCTTACCGAAGCCGATCGCCGCATCCGGCCATTCACGTAATTTGGTCATGCCGAGCGGCGCCAGCAGTGCGGCGTAGAAGGCTTCGGCGCTTTTGAGATCGCGTACTGCGATGGAGATGTGGTCGATCATGGCGTTTCCTCACGCCGGCGCGCCGGATTTCACCAGCTTGTAGACGATGGAATCCATCAGCGCCTGGAACGAGGCGTCGATGATGTTCGGCGAGACGCCGACCGTGGTCCAACGGTCGCCGGTTTCGTCTGAGCTTTCGATCAGCACGCGGGTCACGGCCCCTGTGCCGCCATTGAGGATACGCACGCGATAATCTGTGAGCTCAAGGCCGGTGATGAAGCTTTGATATTTACCGAGGTCCTTGCGCAGTGCGAGATCGAGCGCATTGACCGGGCCGATGCCTTCGGCGACCGAGATCAGTTCCTCATCGCCGACCTTGATCTTCACCACCGCCTGACTGACGGTGATGGATACTCCCTTCGCGTTGATGCGCTGCTCGACGTTGACGTCGAATTTCTCGACGTCGAAATAATGCGGGACTTTGCCGAGGAGACGCCGCGCCAACAGTTCGAACGAAGCGTCAGCCGCTTCGTAGGCATAACCGATCGCCTCGCGATCCTTGACCTCGTCGAGGAGACGCGTGACCCGGGGATCGTCCTTGTCGACCGCCAAACCGATGCGCTCCAACTCGGCGAGCACGTTGGAGCGGCCCGACTGATCGGACACCAGAAGCTTTCTTTTATTGCCGACGCGCTCCGGCGCTATGTGCTCGTAAGTTGCCGGCTCCTTGACGATCGCCGACGCATGGATGCCGGCTTTGGTGGCGAATGCGCTCTCGCCGACGTAAGGCGCGTGACGGTCCGCGGCGCGGTTGAGCAATTCGTCGAGCGCGTGCGACACGCGCGCCAGATGGGAGAGCGCTTCGTCCGAGACGCCCATATCGAATTTGTCGGCATATTCTTTCTTCAGCTTCAGCGTCGGGATGATGGAGACGAGATTGGCGTTGCCGCAGCGCTCGCCCAGACCATTGAGGGTGCCTTGGATCTGGCGCGCGCCGGCGCGCACCGCGGCGAAGGAATTCGCCACCGCCTGCTCGGTGTCGTTATGGGCATGGATGCCGACATGGTCGCCGGGAATTTGCGCGCAGACGTCGCCGACGATGCGCTCTACCTCATGCGGCAGCGTGCCGCCATTAGTGTCGCACAGCACCACCCAGCGGGCGCCCTCCTCATAGGCCGCCTTGGCGCAGGCCAGCGCGAAAGCGGGCTTGGCCTTATAGCCGTCGAAGAAATGCTCGCAGTCGAGCAGCACTTCGCGGCCTATGGCCTTGGCGGCGCGCACCGAATTGCGGATCGAGGCGATGTTCTCCTCTTCCGTCGTCTCCAGCGCGACGCGCACGTGATAGTCCCAGGATTTGGCGACGAAGCAGATGGCGTCGGCCTTGGCGTCGAGCAGCGCCACGAGACCCGGATCGTTTGACGCCGAGCGGCCGGGCCGCCGCGTCATGCCGAAGGCGGTGAGCTTTGCCCGCAGCGGCCGCTTCTTCGAGAAAAATTCGGTGTCGATCGGATTGGCGCCGGGATAGCCGCCCTCGACATAATCGATGCCGAGCTCGTCAAGCATGCGCGCGATCGCAAGCTTGTCCGCGGGCGTGAAATCGACGCCATTGGTCTGCGCGCCGTCGCGCAGCGTGGTGTCGAAGAGATATAGCCGTTCGCGCGCCATGACCGGTCTCACCAAAGATAATGGTTCGAGGCCAGAGCCACGGCAATCAAGATCGCGATCAGCGCAATCACCACGTGATGCGTCCGAAGTCCGAAAAAGGTGGGGCGCGGCTCGGTCATGGCGCTGTTTATCCGTGATAGAGGCGATAGACGGTGTAGAGCGCGACCACGGCAGCCACGGCGATCACGCCGTATTTTAAGATCAGGTAATAGAGCCAATGCCGCTGGAACGGCGAGTCGGCGCGTTTCATGATGAAGACTCCTTGGCGGCGAGCGGCTTGGTCATCGTGGTATTGGCGAGCCATTCGTCGCCGATCGTCACGGTATTGCGGGTCTTTGCGATAAAGCCGCGCTTCTCGAAAAAGCCGCTCGCCGTGTCGCTGGCATCGACCGTCAATTCCTTGGCGCCGCGCGCGGCGGCAAGCTTTTCCAGCGCGTCGCACAGCAGGGCGGCGGCGCCCTGCCCCGCGGCGGCCGGATGCACGTAGAGCATATCGATCTTGGTGTTATCGGCGAGCGAGGCAAAGCCGACGGCGGAGCCGCCATAGGTCGCGACCAGCGTCAATTCGCCGGCGAGCCGTCTGCCAAATTCTTCTTCGTCGTCGGCAGTCGAGGCCCACGCCTCCCGCTGCGTCTCACTGTAGTCTTCGGCCGCAAGCTCCTCGATGGCAGCGCGGAAAATCTCAGCCAAAAACGGCGCGTCCGTCGGCACCATCGGGCGCAGCGCGAGCTGCGGCAGGGCGCGGGCGTTCATGGAACTCTCTCCCACGTGGTCATTGGTGCGCCTGTCTGCGGGTCTTTGCCGTCCTTTAGCACGACGTTATGCTTGGCTAGCTCATCACGGATACGGTCCGACTCCTTCCAATCTTTGCGTGCGCGTGCCGCTGCGCGCTCGTCCACGATATGCTGGATATCCCAGTCTGACGGCCCGCTACCGACGACAACACCATAGCCGTAAATTTCGTTTGTTCTCTCACCGCCCCAGATTCCGAGCCACTGCAACGCGGAAGCAAGCCTGATGGAAGCTTCAGGATTTGTGCGATGGCGAGTTTCCCTAAAAAGCTGTGATACGACCGCCACAGCCGCCGGAGAATTCAAATCATCACTTAACGCCGAAACCAATTCATCCGGAACCGGCGCTAGAATTTGTTCGAAGCCAATCGCGCAATCAATCCATTCTTTTAGCATCCGCCTTGCCTCGACGAGGCGGTCAACTGTCCAATCAATAGGTTGTCGGTAGTGAGTCATCAGCATAGCCAAGCGCAACACGTATCCATGCCAAAGATTCGAACCAAACTTATTCGAGTGAAGCAACTCATGGATCGTCACAAAATTCCCGAGCGACTTCGACATCTTCTCGCCTTCGACCTGCAAGAAGCCGTTGTGCATCCAGTAATTCGCCATAACCGGCGTATGGAAGGCGCAGCGCGACTGGGCGATTTCGTCCTCATGATGCGGAAAGACGAGGTCGATGCCGCCGCCGTGGATGTCGAACATCTCGCCGAGATATTTCCATGACATCGCCGAGCATTCGATGTGCCAGCCGGGCCGGCCCGGCGCCTTGATACCGGCGGGTGACGGCCAGGCCGGTTCGCCCGGCTTTGACGGCTTCCACAGCACGAAGTCGCGCGGATCCTTCTTGTAGGGCGCGACCTCGACGCGGGCGCCGGCGATCATCTCGTCGAGCGGGCGTTTGGACAACTGGCCGTAATCGGGATCCGAGGGCACCGAAAACAGCACATTGTCTTCGGCGACATAGGCGTTACCGGAGGCGACCAGCCGGTCGATCAGCGTGCGCATCTCGGCGATGTGCTCGGTGGCGCGTGGCTCGACGGTCGGCGGCAGGCAGCCGAGCGCGACGACGTCCTCGTGGAATTGCCGGTCGGTGGTCTCGGTGACCTTGCGGATCGCATCGTTGAGCGGCAGGCCGGGGAAATCCTGCGCCGCACGCGCGTTGATCTTGTCGTCAACGTCGGTGATGTTGCGCACGTAGGTGACATGCTTCTCGCCGTAGATGTGCCGTAACAAGCGGAACAGCACGTCGAACACGATCACCGGCCGCGCGTTGCCGATATGGGCAAAGTCGTAGACCGTCGGCCCGCACACATACATGCGCACGTGCGACGGATCGAGCGGGGTGAAAACCCGCTTCTCGCGCGTCAGCGTATCGTAGAGCTTCAGGTCCATCGTCGAATCAAACCATGAGCAATAGAAGATTACGATATCCAGACGTACACGCTGGGCCTGCTGGCCGGGCGTGTCCAAAATCTCGACGATGAGAAAAGACGGCCGCAGCCAGCGTTTGCCGCTAGCGAATAATCTCCCGGCAAATGCCGAAAGTTTGGGCGTGACCGTTCATGGGGCGCACAATGGTAGAGGCGGTGCATGGCGTCAAGGTCCCGTTGGCCGCCACAAACTGTCGCCGCCATGCCACGCTCGCTCGGAAAGGCGCGTCTGGCCTGTGGAAACGGCAGCATCGCACCGCCGCCCGCATTGCTCCGCGGCGGAAATCATGAGAGCCGAGATAGCATTCGAAGGCGCGAATTTAACACCCTTAACGCAAGCTTAACTCCGCGGTCGCATTCTTAAAAGATGTTGGGATCGAAGGTCGGTCGGGTCTTTGGCGCGCCAGCGCCGGGTGGGGGAACCATGCGTTTCGTGATTGCGGCGACTGCCGGCGCGGCCGTGCTTCTTGCCGCCGCCGCTGCTCAGGCCGAAAAGCGGATGTTCATCATTGCCAACGACGGCGACGGCTATGGTGTCGATCGCTGCCTCGCGTCGGGCGCACCGTGCGGCGCGCCGGTAGCGAGCGCCTACTGCAAATCACGGCAATTCGCGCAGGCGCTGTCGTTCCGCAAGGTCGATCGCGACGACATCACCGGCGCCATCCCGACCAGCGATCCGACCACCTGCAAGGGTGGCAATTGCGACAATTATGTCGCCATCGAGTGCTCGCGCTGATCCTTCCGCGAAGCGCCAAGCCTTAGCTTTTCCGGCCGCGTCCCCTCGACGCCCAGCGTTGCCGAATACTGCCCACTGCGCCTGAGGGGCGTCCCTACGCCGTTGCGTGGGCCATCAAGTTCGTTCATCTTCGCGGCAATGCGTCCCCTCCTCATGCGGGACCGTCAGGGTGGGACGAGCCGGAAGCCGGCCAGTGCATTCGTTGACCGGCAGTGATGTGGTGAGGAATGGCGGTTCAACGCACGATAGAAAGAGACAATCAGGAACCGTCGCGGGCAACCGCCGAACAGGCGCCGTTGAAACTCGAACAGTTTTTGCCTTATCGGCTCAATGTCGTGGCGAGCCTGGTCTCGCAAGCGCTGTCGCGCGTCTATGCGCGGCGCTACCGGATCGGCGTGCCGGAATGGCGGGTCTTGGTGACGCTCGGTCAGTACGGCGTCATGACCGGCAAGGCGATCGGCACTCATACCCATATGCACAAGACCAAGGTGTCGCGCGCGGTCGCGCTCCTGGAAAAGCGCAAGCTCGTGGCGCGAAGGACCAACCGCGCCGACATGCGCGAGTCGTTTCTTTCACTGACCGGCTCCGGCCGGGGGATCTATGAGGAGCTCGCCCCGCACGCGCTCGAGTTCGCGCAGCGGCTAACTGATATCCTCACCCCGAGCGACCGCGAAGCGTTCAATCGCGCACTGCAGCAAATCATCGATCGATCCGCGCAACTCGTCGCCGAGACGGTCGAGTGGAACGGTCCGATGGAGGAAATGTGAAGCTTTATTCCTATTTCCGCTCTTCGGCCGCCTATCGCGTGCGCATCGCGCTCAATCTCAAAGGCATCGCCTACGAGACCTTATCTATCCATCTGGTCAAGGATGGCGGCCACAACAAGCGGCCGGAGTTTCGCGCTGTCAATCCGCAGATGCGCGTGCCGGTTCTGGTCACCCCGGCCGGCTCGGTCCTGATCCAGTCGCTCGCGATCATGGAATATCTCGACGAAACCCATCCCGAGCCGCCGTTTCTGCCGAAGGATCCGCTCGCCCGCGCCAAGGTGCGCGCGCTGGCCGAACTTATCGCCTGCGACATCCACCCGCTCAACAACACCAGCCCGCTGCGCTATCTGAAGCACGAACTGCATCAGGAGCAGAAAACGATCGATGCCTGGTACCATCACTGGGTCATGACCGGCTTCGAGGCGCTCGAAGCGCTGCTCGAGCCCGGCC
Organism: uncultured Alphaproteobacteria bacterium; assembly: GCA_963731805.1. Lineage (GTDB taxonomy): Bacteria > Pseudomonadota > Alphaproteobacteria > Rhizobiales > Xanthobacteraceae > BOG-931. The sequence continues at coordinate 127,616 of CAVSWY010000002.1, read as the reverse complement.
CCTATGCCTGCGGCGACAAGGTCACGCTGGCCGATCTCTGCCTGGTGCCGCAAGTATCCAACGCGCGACGCCTGAAAGTGCCGCTCGACAAATTCCCAAAGATCGTCGCCGTCGATGCGGCCTGTCTGGCTCTCCCCGCCTTCGACCGCGCCCGGCCGGAAAATCAGCCCGACGCGGAGTGACAACGAGGCGTTCACACTTTAGTCACCATTGCGGGGCCTTATCCGCGGCCCGTTTGGGGGTAGGTTCGGCCGAACCGGCTTTGGGACGCGACAATGCTCGATAAATGCTGGAGCCTTAGCGGGGCTAGGCCGCAAATGGCGCTTGGCGCCATGCTTACCGCCCTGCTCGGCGTCGCGGTCTTGTCCGCGCCGGCTTTGGCGCAAGGCTATCCGGTCCCGCCGGGGTCCATTCCGCAGGCCCCGAACCAGCCAGCGCAATATCCCCAGCCGGCCGATCAGCAAGCGCCCTATCAGCAAGCGCCCTATCAGCCCACGGCCAGTCAGCCTGCGCCAAATCAAACACCGCTAAACCCGGCGACCAGCAATCCGGTTTGTGTGCGACTCGAAGGCCAGCTCGCCGCCTTCGACCGTGGCGGCGCGGATCCCGCCCGCGCCGAGCAGATCAGGCAAGCCGAAGACGCAATCGCCAAGAAGCAGGCCGACATCGATCGCGCCACCGCGCAAGCGCACAAGTCCGGCTGTGCCGGCTCGGGTTTCTTCGCCTTGTTCTCGGCGCTGTCGCCGCAATGTGGGCCGATTACGTCGCAGATCCAGCAGATGCGCGGCGATCTCGACCGAATGACGAGCGATCTACAACAGCTCCAAAGCGGCAGCTCCAATCAGGCCGATCAGCGCCGCGCGCTGATCGGGCAATTGGCGCAGAACAATTGCGGCGCGCAATACACCGCGGCGGCCAATTCACAAGGCGGCCCGCAGGGCTTTTTCGACGCGCTGTTCGGCGGTGGTACCATCGTGAACCCGAACGGCGACGGCGCGCCGAACGGGACCTATCACACCGTCTGCGTGCGCAGTTGCGACGGCTATTATTTCCCGGTCTCCTATTCGACCCTGCCGTCCCACTTTGCCGAGGACCAGCTTATCTGCCAGCGCGAATGCCCCGCCGCCGACGTCGCGCTCTATTCCTATCGCAATCCGGGCGAGAGTATGGATCAGGCGGTATCGACCACCGGCCAGCTCTACACGGCGCTGCCGACCGCATTTCGGTATCGCACCCAGCTCGTCTCCGGCTGCTCGTGCCGTAAGGCGGGCGAGAGCTGGGAAGACGCGCTCAAGAATGCCGACGATTCCTCGACGCTCGCGAGCGGCGACATCGTCGTCACCGATCAAAATGCGAAAGCACTGTCGCAACCGCCGAAGCCCTACGGCAAGCAGCCGGTTACGGCGCTGCCGGGCAAGCCCGTCGCCAACGCGACCCCGGCACCGGCAACGGCGAGCGCGGCACCACCCGAAGACGCCAAGCGTCCGGTGCGGGTCGTCGGCCCGCCGTTCCTATCATCGTCGCAAATACAGCCGTCGCCGCACTGAGGCAACAGGCTCAAAAATCGGCCGCGCCGGCTTTCGCCATGGCGGCGCCTTGCGACCCCGAGCCGGTAGGGGCGGCATTTGGCGTGCCGGGATCGGTGAAGCGATTGACGATCGGATAACGCCGGTCACGGCCGAAATTCTTCAGTGTCACCTTCACACCCGGCGCGGCCTGCCGCCGCTTGTATTCTGCGAGATTGAGCATGCGCTCGATCTTCATCACGGTATCGCGGTCGAAGCCCGCCGCAACGATGGTCGCGATCGACTCCTCGCGTTCGACCAGCCGTTCGAGCATTTGGTCGAGCATGTCATAGGGCGGCAGCGTGTCCTGGTCGGTCTGGTTCTCGCGCAGCTCCGCGCTGGGTGCCCGGGTTATGATATTCTCGGGAATGACCGCGCGATCGGGACCGCGCGCGCCGTCGGGCTTCCAGGCGTTGCGCAGTCGCGCCAACCGATAGACCTCGGTCTTGTAGAGATCCTTGATCGGATTGAAGCCGCCGTTCATGTCGCCGTAGAGCGTGGCGTAGCCGACCGACATTTCCGACTTGTTCCCGGTCGTTACCACCATCAAGCCGAACTTGTTCGAGATCGCCATCAGGATGACGCCCCGCGCGCGGGCCTGCAAATTCTCCTCGGTCACGTCTCGCGGCGCGCCCGCAAAAATACCGGCCAGCGCGGTTTCGAGGCCATGCACCGCGCTTTCGATCGGCACGACGTCATAACGCACGCCAAGCGCCTGGGCGGCGGCGGAGGCGTCGGTTCGCGACTCTTGCGAGGTGTAGCGATAAGGCAGCATTACGCAGCGCACGCGCTCGCTGCCCAAGGCATCGACCGCCATCGCCGCGCATAGCGCCGAGTTGACGCCGCCGGAGAGCCCGAGCACGACGCCTTTGAAGCGGTTCTTGTCGACGTAATCGCGCAGGCCCAGCACGCAGGCGGCGTAATCCGATTTGTCCAAATCCTCGGCCGGCGCCATTGGCCCTTGCGCGCAGCGCCAGCCGGCATCGGTGCGCGACCACTGCGTCATCGCCACCATTTCGCGGAACGCCGGCAGCTGAAAAGCGATCGAGCAGTCGGCGTTGAGCGCAAACGACGCGCCGTCGAACACCAACTCGTCCTGGCCGCCGACTTGGTTGATGTAAATGAGCGGCAACGCCCCCTCAGTGACGCGCGCCACGCAGACGTTGAGCCGCACGTCGATCTTGTCGCGCCAATAGGGCGAGCCGTTCGGCACAATGAGAATTTCAGCGCCGGTCTCGGCGAGGCATTCGACGACGTTCTCGTAGTCGCCCCAGTCGGTCCAGGTGTCCTCGCAGACCGGCAGGCCGAGCCGCACGCCGCGGAAGCTGACGGGTCCGGGCACCGGGCCTGAGGCAAAGACCCGCTTTTCGTCGAATACGCCGTAATTCGGCAGATTGACCTTGAAGCGAATAGCATCGATACGGCCGCCGGTCAAAAGAGCGTAAGCGTTGTAGAGCTTACCGTCCTCCACCCACGGCGCCCCGATGAGCACGGCGGGTCCGCCGTCCGCAGTGTCTCGCGCCAGGTCCTCGACCGCAGCCCGGCAGGCGGCCTGGAACGCCGGCTTAAGCACCAGATCTTCGGGCGGATAACCGGCGATGAAAAGCTCGGAGAAGGCGATGATATCGGCGCCCTCCGCCGCGGCCCGCGCGCGCGCCTTGCGGGCGCATTCGAGATTGCCGGATACATCGCCGACGATCGGGTTGAGCTGCGCCACGGCAATGGCCAGACGGTCGGCGGGACGCTCGTTCATGGCGAAGGTCTAAAGCAAGTACCCGGCAAGTGGAACTGGCCGCGCGGTTACAGCCCCGCGACCGCAGGCAGCAATGTCGCCGTGCCCTCGCGCTTGGATTTGAGCAGGTCGGCCAGCAAGAACGAAAGGTCGATCGACTGCTCGGCGTTGAGCCTTGGGTCGCACACAGTGTGATAGCGGTCGTTGAGGTCCTCGTCGCTGATGGCGCGAGCGCCGCCGGTGCATTCGGTGACGTCCTTGCCGGTCATTTCCAGATGCACGCCGCCGGGATAGACGCCTTCGGCGGCGCAGACCTGGAAGAAGCCGCGAACCTCCTTGAGGATCTGGTCGAACGGCCGCGTCTTATAGCCGGTCACCGAGGTGATGGTGTTACCGTGCATCGGATCGCACGACCACACCACGTTGCGGCCTTCGCGTTTGACGGCACGCACCATGGCCGGCAACAGATCGGCGACCTTATCGGCGCCGACACGGCAGATCAGCGTCAGACGCCCGGGCTCGTTATCCGGATCGAGAATGTCGATGAGCTTTAGAAGCTCGTCCGGCTTCTGCGTCGGACCGGTTTTCAGACCAAGCGGATTCTTGATGCCGCGGCAATATTCGACATGCGCATGATCCGCCTGTCGGGTGCGATCACCGACCCACACCATATGGCCGGACGTGCAGTACCAGTCGCCGGTCGTCGAGTCGACGCGGGTAAAGGCCTGCTCATAGCCGAGCAGCAGCGCTTCGTGGCTGGTGTAGAAATCGGTGGTGCCGAGGCTCGAATCGACGGCGAAGGTCAGGCCGCAGGCGCGCATGAAGTCGAGCGCGCCGGAAACGCGGTCGGCCAAGTCGCGATAGCGCTTGGACTGCGGCGAGCCGCTTACGGATTCGAGCATCCAGCGATGCACATTGTCGAGGCTCGCATAACCGCCTTTGGCGAAGGCGCGCAAGAGGTTGAGCGTGGCGGCAGATTGGCGATAGGCCTCTAATTGCCGGCGCGGCTCCGGCGTCCTTGCTTCGGGCGTGAAGTCGGTGCCGTTGATGATGTCGCCGCGATAGACCGGCAGTTCCATGCCGTTCCGCTTTTCGGTCGGCGAAGTGCGCGGCTTGGCGAACTGCCCGGCGATACGGCCCACCTTCACCACCGGGCATGCCGCGGCATAGGTCAACACCACCGCCATCTGTAAAAAGACGCGGAAGAAGTCGCGGATATTGTTGGCGCCGTGCTCGGCAAAGCTTTCGGCGCAATCGCCGCCCTGCAGCAGGAAAGCCTGGCCGCTCGCGACCTTGGCCAGCGCAGCCTTGAGATTGCGCGCCTCGCCGGCAAAAACCAGCGGCGGGAAAGTGGCAAGCTGCGCCTCGACGTCGGCCAGCGCCCTGGCGTCCGGATAATCCGGCACCTGCAGGATCGGCTTGCCGCGCCAGGAGTCCGGGCCCCACTTCACCGCGTTAATGAGTTTCGACATACGCATCTCCAAACCGTCATTTCGGGGACACCGACTCTATGGCGAACCCGGAATCCATATTCACGAACGGTCGTTATGGATTCCGGCCCGGCGCCGAGGCGGTTCGGCCGGAATGACGGGGCATATATACACAACCGCCCGTCGCCGTGACAGCCCGAGAAATGCTGCCTATTCCGCGGCTTCCCGGGCGAAGCTGGCGGTCTTCTTGCGCATGGTGACCAGCTCCTCGGCGGCGGTCGGATGCAGCGCAATCGTGGCGTCAAAGTCGGCTTTTTTGGCGCCCATCTTCACGGCGATCGCGGCGACCTGAGCCATTTCGGCGGCACCCTCACCGACCACGTGGCAACCGACGACCTGATCGGACAGGCCGTCAACGACAAGCTTCATCAGTACGGTCGTCGCGCGCCCTGAGAGCGTCGCTTTGAGCGGCTTGAACACGGCCTTGTAGATGTCGGTACGCGCCAGCCGGGCGCGGGCCTGTGCTTCGGTGAGTCCGACCGTGCCGACCTCAGGGTCCGAGAATACTGCCGTCGGCACGTGGCCGTGATCGACAGCGGTAGGCCTGCCGCCGAACACGGTGTCGGCAAAAGCATGCCCCTCGCGGATCGCGACCGGAGTGAGATTGATGCGGTTGGTGACGTCGCCGACAGCGTAAATGTTCGGCGCTGACGTGCGCGAATACTCGTCGACCGCGATCGCGCCGTCCTTGGCGACCTCAACGCCGGCTTCCTTGAGGCCGAGCTTGGCGACATTGGGATACCGGCCGGTCGCGAACATGGCGCGGTCGGCGGTGATGCAATTGCCGCTCGACAGCCGGACCGAGAAATGACCGCCGGTTTCTTCAATGGCCGCGACTTTGCAGCCGGTCAGCACCCTTATGCCGTGGGCTTCCATCTCTACCCGCACATGTTGGCGCACGTCGTCGTCGAAGCCGCGCAAAATATTTTCGCCACGATATACCAACGTTACATGGGAACCCAGCCCGGCGAAAATGCCGGCGAACTCGACGGCGATATAGCCGCCGCCCTGAACCACGACGCGGCGGGGCAATTCCGGCAAATGAAACGCTTCGTTCGAGGAGATAGCGTGCTCGATGCCCGGAATGGGATCGCCGTAGCTGGGCGTGCCGCCGGTGGCGATCAGGACATAAGCCGCACGTACACGCTCGCCGCTCGCCAGTTGCACCGTGTGAGGATCGACAAGAACGGCGCGGCTCTTCGCTACTTTCACGCCGGCCCTGTTAAGGGTGGCGCCGTACGCCGCTTCGAGGCGGGCGATTTCGCGATCCTTGTTGGCGATCAGCGCCGCCCAATCGAATGAGGTTTGCGGCACGGTCCAGCCGAAGCCGGCAGCATCTTCGAATTCGCCGCGGAAGCGCGATGCATAGACCAATAGCTTCTTCGGCACGCAACCGCGGATGACGCAGGTGCCACCGAGGCGATATTCCTCGGCGACCATCACGCGCGCGCCGTGCTCGGCGGCGATACGCGCCGCGCGCACCCCGCCCGAGCCGCCACCGATAACGAAAAGATCGACGTCGTAATCAGCCATCTTGCTTCATCGCTTTACATATCGTGGCCGCGCTTCTTCATCTGATCGCGCATGTCGCCAATGACTTCCTGGGACAGGTTGTCCCCCCAGGTGCCGGCATAGGCCATCGACTCGTCAAGCACCTTCGGCTCCTCGACGAGTGCCTTTTTACCGACCGGCGACTGGTAGAACGCCAGCAATTGCTTCAATTCCGCCTCGGTGAAGTGCTGGGCATACATGCGCGCGGTCGCATCGACGAGCTCGCTGACGCGCGGAGCTAATTTTTTCTCCTCGATCGCCGCGACCTGGTTGAGGTCATTGGCCCACATGAAATTGGTTTGCATGAACATGTTCTTGGTCTTTTCGACCACGCCGCGCACCAGGGGCGTAAATATGCTCTGGACGCCTTTGATATCGACGATTTGTTTGGCCAGCAGCAGTGCGGCTTGAGACGGTTGCGGGCCCGGGACGGCCGGACTCTGAGCCGAAGCGGGCCGAACAATACCGACCACAAACAGTGCGATCAGCGCGGTTATCACGTGACGCGTGCAGAGACGGGCGATCATATGCGCACTCCCTTCGAGCTTGAGATCAAGGTCGTTCGGCAAGGCGAACCCCATCCGGACCGGCAAGGATAGCAGTCCCGGCGAGGCCGATGAACAAACCGTGTTCCATGACGCCTGGAACGGCGGAGAGCCTGTTCGCAAGGTCCTGCGGATCGGCAATGCGCTGCAATTGGGCGTCGAGGAGCCAGTGCCCGCCATCCGTGACGAAAGCGTGGCCGTTTTGCCCCATACGCAGCGGTGCCGGACCTGGACACCCCGCGGCGGCTGCGGCCGCTTCGACCGCGCGGCGGGTGGCTGTCGCGCCAAACGGCACAATTTCAATCGGCAGCGGAAAGCGGCCGAGGACAGGGACCCATTTCGATTCATCGGCGATAACCACCATTTTCGCCGACGCCGACGCCACAATCTTCTCGCGCAGCAAGGCGCCGCCGCCGCCTTTGATCAAGGTCAGATCGGGCGCAATCTCGTCGGCGCCATCGATGGTGAGATCGAGCTCGGGCGTGTCGTCGAGCGTGGTGAGCGCGATGCCGAGCCGCGCCGCCAGCGCACGCGTCGCCTCAGACGTGGGGACGCCGACGACATCGACCCCCGCTCGCACACGCTCGCCCAGCAAGTCGATAAAGGCCGCAGCGGTCGATCCGGTGCCGAGTCCGAGCCGCATGCCGGAACGCACCAGTTCGATCGCGGCGGCCGCTGCGGCCCGCTTGTAGGCGTCCACGTTCATGAGGGGGGTGTGTAGCCGCCTTCCGACTTCGATCCTAGAGCCTTGATTGCTAGAACCTTGCGCCAGCGGCTCACGACCGCTACGCGGAGGGCAATGCTCACCATCGCTTTTGACCTCGACGGCACGCTGATCGACACCGCGCCCGATCTCATTTCCACGCTCAACCTTATTCTGGGGCGGGAGGGCTTGCCGCCGGTCGAATACGACACTGCCCGGCGCATGATCGGCGGCGGCGCCCGGGCCATGATCGAAAAGGCGCTCGCGGCCGAAGGCCGCGCCTGTCCGCGAGCCGAGCTTGATCGGTTGTTTGCGGCATTCATCGAACATTACGCCGCGCATATCGCCGACCGTTCGCGGCCCTTCCCGCAGCTTGAAGCGACGCTGGAGCACTTGGCTGGCGAGGGTCATCGCCTTGCGGTCTGCACCAACAAGCTTGAATGGCTCTCGGTCAGGCTTCTCGACAGTCTCCACCTGAGCCGGCATTTCGCGGCGATTTGCGGCCAGGATACTTTCGGCGTGCAAAAACCCGATCCGCTGATGCTGCGGCTGACGATCGAGCGCGCCGGCGGCGAGCCCTCCCGGGCCATCATGGTCGGCGATTCCGGAACGGATATCCGCACCTCCCGCGCGGCGACGGTGCCCGTCATTGCGGTCGATTTCGGCTATAGCGAGGTGCCGATCGCACTCCTGCGTCCTGACCGGATCGTCGGCTCGTATGCCGATCTACCGGCGGCGATCCGCGACATCGAAGCCGGCCGTAACTGACTGCGCCAGTGTGTTCGGCTGGCCACACCCAGCAAAGGATGCATTAGGGTTAACAACCGGCTAACCCGCGAGTTTGACGCAGACCAATTCTATGAATCCAGAGATAAATCCTTGTTGTTCCATTGTTTCTTTGGTGGCTGCCGCGCTTCAGCCAGACGTTGTAATGTTCGAACGGCCGCTTACGACGCGAGCCTATCCGCTTTACCGAAAATCCCAAGCGGCCTAGGTTCATGAGAGGGACGGGGAGTGCATGATGCTGCGTGTTCGGCTGTTCGCCGTCGCCGCGATTACCTCGGGCGCCGCACTGGCAGGATGCTCCAGTTCGGGCTCCACGTCCGATATGTTCAAGCCGTCTCCGCCGCCAGCCCAAGTCATCCAGTTTCAATCCATCCCGGCAGGCGCAAACGTTCAGACCGCACAAGGCCAGACCTGTTCGACGCCGTGCTCGCTCGGCGTGCCGGTGACAGGTCAAGCGGTATCATTCAGCCTGAATGGCTACGTGCCGCAGACCATTCAGCTCGCGGTTCACCAAGCCGAAGGTTCCTGGTTCAGTACCCCGCCTCCGGACCTTGTCCCCAATCCGGTTGTCGCGACGCTCCAGGTGCTTCCGCCCCCGGCCCCGCCCCCGCGCAGGGTGAAGCTGAGGCCGCGCAAGACCGTGGCACGACCCAGGCCTGCGGCGCCGCAGGGGCCGACCGAGCCGTCGATTGCCGCCCCGGAGCAAGCGCCGGCGCAAGACAATGTGTTTCCGCCCCCGCCGCCAACGTCAGCATCGCCTTTCCCGCCGCCCCCTGCAACGCGATAGCGAACAGCTTTGCGCGGCCTGCCCTCGGGAAAACATTCTGGACGATCAGGGCTTTATCCGGCACATTGACCTGCTTATCTCTTGAGGCATGGATAGCGTGCCAGCCAGCCTGCCAAGCTTGGAACTCGAGGACGCCACCGGACATCCGGAACTGGTCGACCCGTTCGGCCGGGCGATTACCTATTTGCGCGTCTCAGTGACGGACCGCTGCGACTTTCGCTGTGTCTATTGCATGGCGGAAAACATGTCGTTTCTGCCGAAGGCCGAGGTTCTGACCCTGGAGGAGCTCGACCGGCTGTGTTCGGCCTTTGTCGCGCGCGGCGTGCGCAAGCTCCGCCTCACCGGCGGCGAGCCACTGGTCCGTCGCGGCATTATGACGCTCGTCACGTCGCTGTCGCGGCATCTCCGTTCGGGCGCGCTCGATGAGTTGACCTTGACCACCAACGGTTCGCAGCTCGCCAGATATGCCGACGCGCTGGCCGCGACCGGCATCCGGCGTATCAACGTCTCCCTCGATACGCTCGACGCGGAGAAATTCCGCGCCATCACCCGCTGGGGTGCGCTCGATCAGGTCATGGCCGGAATCGAGGCGGCGCAGAGCGCGGGTCTTAAGGTCAAGATCAACACGGTTGCGCTCAAAGGCGTCAACGACGAGGAGCTTCCGCGGCTGATCGAATGGGCGCATGGCCGCGGCATGGATCTCACTTTGATCGAAGTGATGCCGCTTGGCGAGATCGGCGAAGGCCGTCTCGATCAGTATCTGCCGCTTTCGCTCGTCCGCGCACAGCTCGCCGAGCGCTTCACGCTTGAAGACATCGACTATCGCACCGGCGGGCCCGCCCGTTATGTTCGTATCGCCGAAACCGGCGGCCGGCTCGGCTTTATCACGCCGCTGACGCACAATTTCTGCGAATCCTGCAATCGCGTCCGTGTCACCTGCACCGGCACGCTCTATATGTGTCTCGGTCAGGAAGACGCCGCCGATCTCCGCAAGCCGCTGCGCGCTTCAGAAGCCAACAATCTTCTGTTCTCCGCCATCGACGAGGCCATCGCGCGTAAGCCCAAGGGTCACGATTTCATGATCGATCGCCGTCATCAGCGACCGGCGCTGGCGCGGCACATGAGCGTGACGGGCGGATAAACGAGCGCCCTTAGTGCGCAAGCTCGCGCAGGACTGTCGCCGCTGCCCCAAACTCGGCGAAGCGAAACGCGCGGCGCTGCAACGCCATTTCGTCCCTGCCCCATTGCGCCATATTCCAGTCCTCGTCGACATGGGCCGCCTGCCACGCCGCGTCACTAGCGACCGCGCCGCGCGTCATGGCCAGCGCGATCAGCGCCGAGCCGGTCAGTGTCGTGATCACATGCAGCGCGCCGAGCCGCCACGGATCGCTCGGGATGGCAGCGGCGACGGATTTCAGGGCTGCCTCGGGCTGGGCGACATGAATGACGCCTTCAGCGAGATTGAAGTGCGCGCCAAGCGTCTCGCACGCCCAGGCGAGGATCGGGTCCCAAAGCGCTGCTTGGCGCTCGCATAATTGTTGCGGGCCGCTCGCCCGATAGAACAAAAGATCGGACGACAGATATTTTTCGATTTCTGCCGCCACCGGGTGCGGATTCTCGGCGACGCCGTCGATGATCGCATTGGCAAGCCGCGTCAGCGGCATGGTGGCCGGATCGATTAAGTCGCGCTGCGCCTCCCATTCCGCTGCGATCGCTTGCGCGAGTCCCAGCACCGGCGCCGTGAGCACGCGGCCGGCCGGCGTGCGCACCGGCTTGCCGTCAAGGGTTGCGGCAAAGCCGCCCTCGGCCGGCTCCGTCCCGGCCGCGGCATAGAAGCGTCGCCGCGAGGCTCGCCGGGCGTCGCGGCGGGCGGCCGTCACGGGGTCAGGGAGTGGGATGGTTTCGAATAAGTCACGCATGAGAACGAGGATATTTATCCTTTCTATCAATAGGTTATGTTATTCACCGCACCCGACAGCGCAACCCTCGCGTAGTCCCACCGCCGGCCGCTTCCAGTCGCGCTTTTGTTAACAGGCCATAGACGCGAAATCCTCGTTATAACAAGGGAGAAGCGGTAGAAATTCGTCCTCCTGTCGACTAGTATCCGGCGCCGGATTCGGCTACGGGACCGCCGGAAGAGGAAATCCACGCAGCAGAGTTCCTACCGCCGCGTTTTAAAGAGCGGGTCGCTGCGTGCGCGAGGAGTTGATGAAACTTACCGATATTTCGGTTCCCGACTATTTCCACAAGGTGGTGGATTGTCAGTGGGCCTGTCCGGCGCACACGCCGGTCCCCGAATACATCCGTTTGATCGCCGCGGGCCGCTACAGCGACGCCTACATGATCAATTGGGAATCCAATGTGTTTCCGGGCATCCTCGGACGCACATGCGATCGCCCCTGTGAGCCGGCTTGCCGGCGCGGCCGCGTCGAGAAAGAGCCGGTCGCGATCTGCCGGCTCAAGCGCGTCGCCGCCGACTTCAAGGACGACATCCGCGACCGGTTGCCGAAAGCGCCGGAAAAGAAGAACGGCAAGCGCATCGCACTCATTGGCGGCGGTCCGGCGTCCCTCGCCGTGGCGCGCGATCTCGCTCCGATGGGCTACACCTGCGTGGTGTTCGATCAGGACCCGAATGCCGGCGGCATGATGCGGACGCAAATTCCGAAATTCCGCTTGCCGGAAACGGTCATCGACGAGGAATGCGATTACATCCTCAATCTCGGCATCGAATTTAACGGCGGCAAACGCATCGACAGCCTCAAAACGCTGCTCGAACAAGATTTTGACGCCGTTTTTGTCGGCTGCGGCGCCCCGCGCGGCCGCGACCTCGAAATTCCCGGCCGCCCGGAAGCGGCCAAGAACATCCATATCGGCATCGATTGGCTGTCCAGCGTCTCGTTTGGGCACATCGACAAGATCGGCAAGCGCGTCATCGTGCTCGGCGGCGGCAATACCGCGATGGATTGTTGCCGCTCCTCGCGCCGACTCGGCGGCGAGGATGTCAAAGTCATCGTGCGCTCCGGCTTCGAGGAGATGAAAGCGTCCCCCTGGGAGAAGGAGGATGCGATGCACGAGGATATTCCGATCTTCAATTATCTGGTGCCCAAGGAATTCACCCATAACAACGGCAAGCTCACCGGCGTCCTGTTTGAGAAAGTCAAAGCGGTCCGCGACGAGAAAGGCCGCCGCAACCTCGTTCCGACCGGCGAGCCTGATGAGCTTTTTCCCTGCGACGACGTCTTGGTCGCGGTCGGCCAGGAGAATGCGTTCCCCTGGATCGAGCGCGACTGCGGCATCGAGTTCGACAAATGGGACATGCCGAAGGTCGACCCGAAGACCATGGCGTCGACGCATCCCAAGGTGTTCTTCGGCGGCGACGCCGCGTTCGGGCCGAAGAACATCATCTGGGCCGTGGCGCATGGCCATGAGGCTGCGATCTCGATCGACCGCTTCTGTCGCGGCGAGGACATCAATGTCCGCCCGGCGCCGCAGGTCGCGGTGTCGAGCCAGAAGATGGGCATCCACGAGTGGTCCTACGACAACGAGATCACGCTCGATAAGCGCTTCCGGGTACCGCATCGCGAGAAAGTCGTGGCGCTGCGCGACATCAAGGCCGAAGTCGAGCTCGGCTACGACGTCGAATTGGCGCTCAAGGAGGCCGAACGCTGCCTCAACTGCGATGTACAGACTGTGTTCACCGGTCAGCTCTGCATCGAGTGCGATGCCTGCGTCGACATCTGCCCGATGGACTGCATCACCTTCACCGCCAACGGCGACGAGGCCGATCTGCGGCAGCGGTTGCAGGCGCCGGCAAAAAACCTCAGCCAAGATCTCTATATCGGCAACGACCTCAAAACCGGCCGCGTCATGGTGAAGGACGAGGACGTCTGCCTGCATTGCGGCTTATGCGCCGAACGATGCCCCACCGGCGCGTGGGACATGCAAAAATACCTGATCGATATGACCCACGCGGAACAAGCATGCCAGCCCAGAACCCAATCAGCGGCGTAAACGACTTCGTCATCCGCTTTGCCAACGTCAACGGCTCGGGTTCGGCAAGCGCCAACGAACTGTTCGCACGATCTGTCCTGCGCATGGGCGTGCCGGTCTCGCCGCGCAACATCTTTCCGTCGAACATCCAAGGCCTGCCGACTTGGTACGAAGTGCGCGTCACCGAGGATGGCCATCTCGGCGCCCGCGGCGGCATCGACCTGATGGTCGCGATGAACCCGCAGACCTGGGACAAGGACGTCGCTTCGATCGAGCCCGGCGGCTACCTGTTCTACGATTCGACGAAGCCGATGCCGGTCTCGAAATTCCGCGACGACATAACCGTGCTAGGCGTGCCGCTCACTGCGATTACCAACTCGACCTATACCGATCCGCGCCAGCGCCAGCTGTTCAAGAACATCATCTATCTCGGCGCGCTGTCGGCATTGCTCGACATGGATCCGAAAGCGATCGAGACGCTGATTGGCGAGCAATATAAGGGCAAGGAAAAGCTTTTATCGTCGAACGTTCACGCGCTGCATCTCGGCCGCGACTGGGCGCTGCAGAATCTGAAGTGTCCGATCGGGATACGCATCCAGAAGTCGGACAAAGTCGGCGATCGCATTTTCATCGAGGGCAATTCGGCGGCGGCGCTCGGCGCGGTCTACGGCGGCGCCACCGTTTGCGCCTGGTATCCGATCACGCCGTCATCCTCGCTCGCCGACGCCTTTACCAGCCACTGCAAGAGGCTGCGCCACGATCCGGCAACCGGAAAAGCGAAATATGCCATTGTCCAGGGCGAGGACGAACTCGCTTCGATCGGCATCGTTATCGGCGCATCGTGGAACGGCGCCCGCGCCTTTACCGCAACATCGGGGCCGGGCATTTCGCTGATGCAGGAATTTATCGGCCTGTCCTATTTCGCCGAAATCCCCGCCGTCATCATGGACGTACAGCGCGCCGGGCCGTCGACCGGCATGCCGACCCGCACTCAGCAATGCGACTTGATCTCCTGTGCCTATGCCTCGCACGGCGACACCAAGCACATCCTGCTGTTTCCCGAGGACCCGCACGAGGCGTTCGATTTCGCCGCGCAGTCCTTCGACCTGGCGGAGCGACTGCAGACCACGATTTTCCTGATGCTCGACCTCGATATCGGCATGAATCACCGCTTATGCCGGCCGCTGCATTGGGACGACAACAAGCAGTATGACCGGGGCAAGGTCATGACCGCCGCGATGCTCGACGAAGGCCGCGACTTCGGCCGCTATCTCGATGTCGACGGCGACGGCATCGCCTACCGTACTTATCCGGGCACCCATCCGACCAAGGGTTCATTCTTCACCCGCGGCACCTCGCGCGACCGTTACGCGCGCTACACCGAAGAAGGTCCGGCCTACGCCGACAACATGCAGCGGCTGTTGCGCAAATTCGAGACCGCCAAGGATCTGGTGCCACGGCCGCTCCAGGCCAACGCGCAAAAGCCGACCAAATACGGAGTGATCTATTACGGCTCGACTTCGCCGGCGATGGACGAGGCGGCTGGCATGCTGGAGGCGGCCGGCCACCAGCTCGATCGGTTGCGCGTGCGCGCCTTTCCGTTCCACTCCAGCGTGACAAGCTTTGTCGCCGATCATGATTTCGTCTACGTGGTCGAACAGAACCGCGACGCCCAACTTCGTTCACTGATCGTCAACGAGATCGGCATCGATCCGGTGCGGCTCGTGCCGATCCTGCATTACGACGGCACGCCGATCACCGCCCGTTTCATCGCCAAGGCGATCGGCGAGCATCAAGATCAGCTCAAGGTCACCCCGCTGCGGAAGGTGGTATCATGACTTACGTCGTCAAGCCGAAATTCCACCACCCGGATCTGCCGAAGAACGCGCTCGGCTACACCCACCGCGATTATGAAGGCAAGATCTCGACGCTGTGCGCCGGCTGCGGCCACGATTCCATCACCGCCTCGATCATCGAGGCGTGCTTCGAGCTTTCGATCGAGCCGCACAGGGTGGCGAAGATTTCCGGCATCGGCTGCTCGTCGAAAACGCCAGACTATTTCCTCGGCAATTCGCACGGTTTTAATTCAGTGCACGGCCGCATGCCTTCAGTTCTGACCGGCGCCAACCTCGCCAATCGCGAACTGATCTATCTGGGCGTCTCCGGCGACGGCGACTCCGCCTCGATCGGTCTCGGCCAGTTCGCTCATTGCATGCGCCGCGGCGTCAACATGGTCTATATCGTCGAGAATAACGGCGTTTACGGCCTGACCAAAGGCCAGTTCTCCGCCACCGCCGACCGCGGCTCGAAATCCAAGCGCGGCGTCACTAATAACGACAGCGCTATCGACATGGTCGGGCTCGCGCTGCAGCTTGGCGCCAGCTTCGTCGCGCGCTCGTTCTCCGGCGACAAGAAGCAGCTAGTGCCCCTCATCAAGGCGGCGATCGAGCACGAGGGCGCAGCCTTCATCGACGTCATTTCACCATGCGTCGCCTTCAATAACCACCCCGGCTCGACCAAGAGCTTCGATTACGTGCGCGAGCACAACGAGGCGGTCAACTTCCTCGACGTCATCACCGGCCGAGCGCCGATCCACGTCGACTACGCGCCGGGCACCGTCGAACTGGTCGAGCAGCACGACGGCACGACGCTTGCCCTGCGCAAGCTCAATGCCGAATACAACGTGCACGACCGCCTGGCGGCCATGACTTTTATCCAGCACCATGCCTCGCAAGGGCAGATCGTCACCGGACTCCTCTACGTCGAAGAGGAGGCGGCAGACCTGCACGGCCATCTCAATACGATCGAGACGCCGCTCAATACGCTTGACGCGAAGGACCTTTGCCCGGGCTCGGCGGCGCTGGACAAGATCAACGCCGCGCTGCGCTAGTCAGCGCAGGGACCTGATCGCTTCGATCATCGCCTTGGGCGGTTCCATGGCGATGGACGGCGCCTTGCCGGTTTCAAGCAGGCTCTTCAGCCCGGACAGTACTGCCGGCCAGCCTGTCTTGCCGCCGGACAGGATCGCTTCGGGCACCTCCCAGGAATGGGATTCCGTCATGGTCAGACGCACCGCTTCGCCCGCCGGCGCAATCTCATAGGTGACAAGGCATTCGGGAAGCTTACGGAAATCCTCCGGCCATTCGACGTGCCAAGTCACGGCGAGCCTGCGTGGCGGATCCCAATCGACGACTTTGCCTTGAACGTTCATGCGGCCGTCCGGCAAGCGCAGCACGAAGGCCCCGCCCCGCTTTGGCTCGATTTCGATCGTGCGATCCCAGAAATATTTCCGGGTAAACTCCGATGAGGTAAGCGCGTGCCACACTTTTTCCGGCGTGGCGGCGATGTAAGTCACGTAGACCGTCTTGGGTTTGAACCTGGCCGGATCGCTCATGAGTTGGCCTCGGTGGCACAGCTCCGCACTGCATCCTTCCAGGACGAATCAAGCGGACGCCCCGTCTCCAGGAAGGTCTTCAAGCTCGACAACACCGCGGGCCAGCCGTTACTGATCATTGTGAATATCTTGCTGCCCTCATCGAATTCGTCGTGGATCACCGTGAGCCGCGTTTGCCCTTTGAATGGCTCAAGCTCAAAGGTCACGCGCGAGGGTCTTTCGTCGGGGTTTGTCTTTCTCGAGCGGTTTCCATCCGTAAACGAGCCGCCGTGGCGGATCGCTTTCGATGATGGGATCGCGGTGCGAGAGATTGCCGCCTGGCCTGGTGGCGGTCATCAAATCTCCCGGCTTGCCGTCGGCCGCGACGCGGTAGCCGAACCAATATTCTTCGCTGATGTCGGGCTTGGTGAGGGCTTCCCACACCTTATCCGGCGGCGCTGCGATATAGGTCACATAGACGAACTTCGGCTTCTCATTCATCACGCTTCTCCAACGCTTTTTTCATGTCGCTCAACGCTTGCAGGCGTGAACGTTCGAATTTCCCGATCCAGCGCTCGCCGATCTCGTGGATCGGCACCGGATTGAGGTAGTGCAGCTTCTCCCTGCCCCGCCGCACGGCGGCGACCAGATTGGCGTCCTCTAGAATCGCCAGATGCTTGCTCACCGCCTGCCGCGTCATAGCTAGCCGCGCACAAAGCTCATGGAGCGTCTGGCCGTTGTCGGCGTGCAGCCGGTCGAGCAGCTCCCGCCTGCTTGCATCGGCCAGCGCCTTGAACACCGCATCCATGACGACAATATGCAACCATTTGGTTGCCTGTCAAGGCAATAAAATGCGGCCCAACGGCGGCGCCGTAAACGTCAAGGATTACTGCACGCAGCCGCCGATATATTGGCTGCCCGCGGTGCCGGGCACGTTATAGAGGCCGGATTGGAAGGCGCAGCGCGATGCGCGGTCCTGAAACGTCTCCGGCCCGTGCGGCAGATTGGGAACGGGATTTACTACTCCCGGCACGATGGACGGCCCTTGTTGCTGCGGCAGCGCGGGCAGCGTCAGCCGGTTGCTGCCCTCCGGGGGGATGAGCTCGGTCCGCGGCAGCGGCGTCGGCAATACCGAACCCGACGAGCCTCGCACGACTGACAAATTGGTGCGCGGGACTGTCTTCGTGACCGCCTGCGGATGCGGCGCCGCCGCATGCCGTTTCTTGGCCGACGCTTTGCCCTGGCGACGCGGTACGGAACCGCGTTCCGGTGCCATGATCGAGTAGGGAAAATTGTTGTCGCCGCCCATCTCGAAATCGCGCGCTTGCGCGGCGGCGCTGACAGCCGTCGCGATCGCAAAGACTAATATCAGGCTATATCGAATAACCACCTGCGCCTCATCCGGTCGACAGCAGGATCACCGGAATAAACCCCGCGCGATGCGCCTTGTTCCTGGCATTACTCCCCGGGGGCTTCGTCGATCGGGTCGTAGCGCTTGGCGTCGAGCCCGAGCAAATTCCATGACTGTTCCATATGCGGCGGCAGCGGCGCGGTGACATCGATCGTGCCACCACGCGGATGCGGCACCGCGATGCGGCGGGCCAGCAGATGCAGCTTGTTCTGCATGCCGCCGGGCAGTTGCCAATTTTCGATCGAAAAATATTTCGGATCGCCGACGATCGGATGCCCGATATGGGCCATATGCGCGCGCAATTGATGGGTGCGGCCGGTCACCGGCTTGAGCGAGACCCAGGCAAGGAGCGGTCCAGATGTGTCTACCACCGCGTAGTAAGTCACGGCATGCATCGCTCCTTTTTCACCGTGCTGCGCGATACGCATGAACGATTCATCCTCGTGCTCCTGCTTGGCGAGAAACGTCGAGACACGTCCCTGATGCACCTTCGGCACCCCGGCGACCAGCGCCCAATAGACTTTGCGCGCCGAGCGCGAGCGGAAGGTTTTGGCGAGCACCGCCGCCGCAAAGCGAGTCTTGGCGACGAGCAGACAGCCGGCGGTATCCTTGTCGAGCCGGTGTACCAGCCGCGGCCGCTGGCCGTGGGTGTCGCGCATGACCTCCAGCATGCCGTCGAGATGGCGCGTGGTGCCGGAGCCGCCCTGCACCGCAAGTCCCATCGGCTTGTTGAGCACCAGCACGTCGGCGTCTTCATAAAGCGTGATGGACTTGAGGAATTCCCGCGTCTTGTCGTCAGCCGCATCGCCCGGCGCGCGCGGCTTCGGCCCATCGAGACGCAGCGGCGGAATGCGGATGGTCTGTCCGGCCTCCAGACGGTTTTTGGGCTGCGTGCGCTTGCCGTTGACCCGCACCTCGCCTTTACGGATGACGCGCTGGATGTGGGAGAAGCTCAAGCCCGGAAAGCGCGATTCGAGAAAACGATCGACGCGCATGCCGGATTCGTCGGCGGTGACGGCGACATTTTGGACGCCGGTCGGCATCGGAGCCGATGCTTTTTTCCGTTCCTCGCCATCTTGAGGAGCGCGGGCAACGGGCCCGGCCTGCGGCCGGCCCGATGACAAGCTCTGCCGCGACTCGAACGATGTGCGGTCCTGGCGGCCGCCCCGTCCGAAATCGGGCTTGCCCGATTTCGGTTTCCTAAATTTCGAGTTGGCACTGGCCGACTTGTTGGATCGGTTCCCGGTCGCGTCAGGGTGACGTTGAACGGAACGATGCTGGTGCCTAGAGCCGGCGATTTGCTTGCCGCCCCCTGGTTGCCTCGGCCCTCGATCGCTTCTCAAGTGTCACTCCGCTCGCGCCGCAGCTTGGCCCAGTACTCCAGCCGTTTCCTGATCTCGCGCTCAAAGCCGCGCTCCGGCGGATCGTAGAATTGCCGCCGGCCAAGCGCTTCCGGGAAATAATCCTGGCCGGAAAACGCCTCTTCCGTATCATGATCGTATTCGTAGCCCGAGCCGTAGCCCTCGGTTTTCATCAATTGGGTGGGCGCGTTGAGAATGTGCTTGGGCGGCAGCAGCGAGCCGGCTTCCTTCGCCGTACGCATGGCCTCGCCGAACGCGACATAGGTGGCGTTCGATTTCGGCGCGGTCGCGACGTAGATCACAGCCTCGGCGATGGCGAGATCGCCTTCCGGCGAGCCGAGGAAGTCGTAAGCATCCTTGGCCGCATTGGCGACGACCAGCGCCTGCGGATCGGCAAGCCCGATATCCTCGACCGCCATGCGCACGACGCGGCGCGCCAGATAGAGCGGGTCCTCGCCGGCATCAAGCATGCGGCAGAAATAATAGAGCGCCGCATCGGCATCGGAGCCGCGCACCGATTTATGTAACGCGCTGATCAGATTGTAATGGCCGTCCTGCTTCTTATCGTAGATCGGCGCCCGCCGCTGCACGACCGTCTGCAGGCCCGCGGCATCGAAGGTCTCGCCCTGTCGCGCCGCGCGCCAGACTTCCTCGGCCAACGTCAACGCAGCGCGGCCGTCACCGTCGGCCATGCGGATCAGCGAGGCGCGTGCATCCCCGTCGAGCGGCAGCTTCCTGCCTTCGATCGCCTCGGCGCGGGCGAGCAGCTTCTCGACGGCCTCGGCATCGAGCGCCTTGAACACCAGCACGCGAGCGCGCGACAACAGCGGAGCGATCAGCTCGAACGACGGATTTTCGGTGGTGGCACCGATGAGCACAATGGTGCCGTCCTCCATTACCGGCAGGAAGCTATCCTGTTGCGCGCGGTTGAAGCGGTGAATCTCGTCGACAAAAAGCAGCGTGCCCTGCCCGGTCTCGCGGCGCAGCCGCGCCGCATCGAACACCTTCTTCAGGTCGGCAACGCCGGAAAAGATCGCGGAAATCTGCTCGAAATAGAGCTCGGTCGCGCGCGCAAAGAGTCGCGCGACTGTGGTCTTGCCGGTGCCGGGCGGCCCCCAGAAGATCAGCGAGCCGAGCGAGCGGGTGTCGAGCATACGGGTGAGCGCGCCGTCGGGACCGAGCAGATGATCTTGGCCGACGACATCACCGAGCTTATCGGGGCGGAGTTTATCGGCGAGTGGCCGCGGCGCATCGTGCTCCAGGCCGGCGGCGGCGAACAGGCTTGGTCCCTTTTTAGGGCGTGAGCTCATCCGGAAAACATGACGGAGATCTGCTGGCCACCGCGCATCAGTGTAATGCGCCATTGCCGGCTGCCGGTGCCAGCGACACGCTCGAGGTCAGCCGGTTTATCGATCTTCTGATTGTTGACGGAAACGATGATGTCGCCCTTCTGGAAGCCGATCGACTGCGCCTCCGACCCCTCGGCGATGTCGGTGACCACCACCCCTTGAGCGTTCGGATCGAGCCGCATCTCGTCGGCCAGAGCCGGTGAAAGGTTTTCCACCGTGGCGCCGCGGAACGGCGAATGGGCGCGGATCTCGACCGCCTCGCGTGGCGTATCGGGCAGGCTCTGCAGGGGGACCGGCACGACGATGGCATGGCCCTGCCGGACCACGCCAAGCTGCGCTGTGCCGCCGATGGGCTTGGTGGCAAACCGGTAATTAAATGCGGTCGGGTCGTCTACTGCGGTGCCGTCAACGCTGACGATGACGTCGCCGGTCTTGATGCCTGCATGCCCGGCCGGGCTGTCGGCGGCAACGTTCGCCACCAGCGCACCGCTCGGCCGCTGCAGACCGAGACTGTCGGCAATGTCCGGCGTCACCTCCTGCAGCTTGGCGCCAAGCCAGGGCCGCTTGACCGCCCCGCTGCCGCCCTCTGCCGAAGCGACCACCACGCGGACCATGTTGGCCGGGATGGCAAAGCCGATGCCCTGCGAGCCGCCGGAGCGCGAATAGATCGCCGAATTGAGGCCGACCATGCGGCCGTTCATATCGACCAGCGGACCGCCGGAATTGCCAGGATTGATAGCGGCGTCGGTCTGGATGAAGAACTGATAGTCGCTGACGCCGACGTCGGTGCGCGCCACCGCCGAGACGATGCCGTGCGTCACCGTCTGGCCAACGCCGAACGGGTCGCCGATCGCCAGCACCACGTCGCCGACTTGTGCCTCGTCGGAATTGGCGAATTGCAAGGTCGGAAACCTCTCCTTGGCGCCCTTAATACGCAGCACTGCAAGATCGCTGCGCTGATCCTTGAGCACGATGTCCGCGGCGAATTCGCGCTTGTCGGACAGCGCGACCTTCACTTCGCTGGCGCCTTCGATGACGTGATAATTGGTGACGACGAGACCGGACGGATCGACGATGACGCCTGAGCCGAGCGAGCGCTCTACCTGCTGGCGCGGCACCACGCCGAAGAACTGGCGGAAGAACGGATCCGCCAGAAAGGGATTGCTGTTTTCGACGACGCGCGCGGCATAGACGTTCACCACCGCCAGCGCCACCCGTTTCACGATCGGTGCGAAAGAAAGCTGTAGCTGGGCGGGCGAAGTCGGTATCTGTCGCTGTACCTGGCTTTCTTGGGCGCCGGCACCCGACAGCAAAATTGCCAACAGGACGAGCGCAGCAGCCGGAACGGCCAATATATGCAGACGCGGCATGGAAAACCCCGATTCAATGCGCCCGGATATAGGCATCCGACCGAGGCCGTGGAAGGTCGACGATGTCGCCCCTCGCGCTCGCTGACAGTTACGCCGCGGCGGGCACTTCCGCCTCAGCTCCGCGCTCCTGGACCGGACCGGAATCGAGCCCCTTCGCATCGACGTCGCGGTCGACAAATTCGATCACCGCGACCGGGGCGGAATCGCCGTAGCGGTAGCCGGCCTTGAGCACGCGGGTATAGCCGCCATTGCGCTCCTTGTAGCGCGGGCCGATCACGTCAAAAAGCTTCTTGACCATGGCGAGGTCGCGCATCTGCGCGATTGCCTGTCGGCGGGCATGCAGCCCGCCGCGCTTGCCGAGCGTAACGAGCTTCTCGACCACCGGGCGCAAATCCTTCGCTTTCGGTAGCGTGGTGACGATCTGCTCGTGCTTGATCAGCGACGCGGCAAGATTTGCCAGCATCGACTTGCGATGATCCGAGCGGCGACCGAACTTACGGTGCGTCTTGGCGTGGCGCATATTCTCACTCGTTCCCGATTACCGATCGAAGATCAGTAATGATCCTCGAACCGCTTGGCCAATTCCTCGATGTTTTCCGGCGGCCAGCCCGGCACTTCCATGCCGAGATGCAGCCCCATCTGAACCAGCACTTCCTTGATCTCGTTGAGCGACTTGCGACCGAAATTCGGCGTACGCAGCATCTCAGCTTCGGTCTTCTGAACGAGATCGCCGATATAGACGATGTTGTCGTTCTTCAGGCAGTTGGCCGACCGCACCGAGAGCTCAAGCTCGTCGACCTTCTTGAGGAAGGCCGGATTGAAGGCGAGATCGGGGATCGCCTCGTGCGCAGTCTCGCGCTTGGGCTCCTCGAAATTGA
Source organism: uncultured Alphaproteobacteria bacterium (assembly GCA_963731805.1). Lineage (GTDB taxonomy): Bacteria > Pseudomonadota > Alphaproteobacteria > Rhizobiales > Xanthobacteraceae > BOG-931. The sequence goes on along the minus strand of CAVSWY010000002.1, from coordinate 104,725 downwards.
CGAACACGTTGAGCTGGTCTTGCAGGATGCGCGCGGCATAAGCGAGCGCGTCCTCCGGGCTCAGCGCGCCGTTGGTCTCGATCGACAGCGTCAGCTTGTCGTAGTCGAGAATCTGGCCCTCGCGGGTGTTCTCGACTTTGTAGGACACTTTGCGCACCGGCGAATACAGACTGTCGACGGGGATGAGCCCGATCGGCGCATCCTCGGGGCGGTTGCGCTCGGCCGGCACATAACCTTTGCCGGTGTTCACCGTGAATTCCATGCGGATCTCAGCGCCCTCGTCGAGCGTGCACAGCACGAGGTCGGGATTGAGCACGACGATGTCGCCGACGGTCTGAATGTCGGCGGCGGTGACCGTGCCGGGACCCTGTTTCTTCACCACCATGCGCTTGGGGCCATCGCCCTGCATCTTGATGGCGATGTCTTTGATGTTGAGCACGATGTCGGTCACGTCCTCACGCACACCGGCAATCGAGGAGAATTCGTGCAACACACCGTCGATATGCACCGACTGCACCGCGGCGCCCTGGAGCGACGAGAGCAAAATACGCCGCAGCGCATTGCCGAGCGTCACGCCAAAGCCGCGTTCGAGCGGCTCGGCGACCACCGTCGCCGAACGGCGCGTGTCGGTTCCGGCACCGATCTGCAGCTTGTTGGGTCTGATCAGTTCCTGCCAATTCTTCTGGATCGTCACGTTATCACCCATAGTGTTGCGCGGTGCCAATGTGTCGCGCGTCCCGTTCCGCTCCGCGGGGCCAAAATTGGTTTGATGCTCAAGCGGCGGCAGATGTTCCATTTGATCCATCGACCGATCTCCTAGACGCGCCGCCGCTTGCGCGGGCGGCAACCATTGTGAGGGATCGGCGTCACATCGCGGATCGAAGTGATGGTGAATCCAGCCGCCTGCAACGAACGCAGCGCCGACTCGCGCCCCGAACCGGGACCGGCAACTTCGACTTCGAGCGTGCGCATGCCGTGTTCTTGCGCCTTCTTGGCGGCGTCCTCGGCGGCGACCTGCGCCGCGTAAGGCGTCGACTTGCGCGAGCCCTTGAAACCCATCGTGCCCGCCGTGGACCAGGCGATGGTATTGCCTTGGACGTCGGTGATCGTAATCATGGTATTGTTGAAGGTCGCGTTCACATGCGCGACGCCCGAAGCGATGTTCTTGCGTTCGCGTTTGCGAACGCGTGTAGCTTCCTTACCCATTCTGAACCCTTAATCCTAACCGGAGCCGGCGGCTCCATTGCCGTCACGTAATCCCTGCTCCACGCCCTATTTTTTCTTGCCGGCGATCGCCTTGGCCGGGCCCTTGCGGGTCCGGGCGTTGGTGTGCGTGCGCTGGCCGCGGACCGGAAGACCCCGGCGATGGCGCAGGCCGCGATAGCAGCCAAGATCCATCAGCCGCTTGATGTTCATGGCGACTTCCCGCCGGAGGTCGCCCTCGACCATATAGTCGCGGTCGATCACTTCGCGCAGTTGCAGCACTTCCTGGTCGGTCAATTGCGACACCCGGCGCGATTCCGGGATCGACACCTTGCCCAGGATCTCATGGGCCTTGGCGCCGCCAATGCCGTAGATGTACTGCAGCGCGATTACGATGCGCTTGTTGGTCGGCAGGTTGACGCCAGCGATACGAGCCAAGTCCGTTACTCCTCAAGCCAGTTACGTCTTGCAGCGGCCCGGCCACGGACGACCCGTAGCGCTCGACCGTCCTCCACCGGTTCCAATGTCACCCGAGAAGGCCACAAACGTAAAAAACAAGCGCCTGCCCGCCACTGCGGCCCGGCATCGCTGTTCAATCTCCGACTGGATATTTGAGGCTTATTAATGGATTCCAATCGCTTTCGTCAACCTCGGCTAGCGTCTCCTGTATAACCTTACTCAACGGCGCCGACTTCCGCCGCCGGTTCGCTTGGGCAAGCCCGATTTCGCTCTTGCCGGCCTGCCACGGGCCGCTACCGTGCCCTTTGCGGACTTTTTTCCTAGGACTCTCGCTCCCGGGCGTCGACGGCGCCGCGACTTCAGGGATTGAGCTCTTCGCTTTTTTTTTTGACGGTGCCCGAGCCGCCCAATGACCGGTCGCCCGGCAAGAACCTGTCGATAGCAGCCGTCACATCGGCTATGGGCGCCATGCCGTTTACGGTCTGCAGCAAACCCCGCTGCCGGTAATAGGCGATCAGGGGGGCGGTCTGCTCGCGATAGGCCCGGAGCCGGTTATGCAAGACTTCGGGGTTATCGTCCTCTCGCAGCGTTTCCCCACGCTCCTTCATCTGGGCGATACGACTTTCGATGCGCCGCGTCAGGGCATCCTCGTCGACGCGCAGTTCAATCACTCCATCGAGCCCTAGCCCCTTGGTCTCCAGCAGACGATCCAGCGCCGCCGCTTGTGGCACGGTGCGCGGGAAACCGTCGAGAATGAAGCCCTTACGAGCGTCCGGCTCATCGATGCGTTGACCGACGATGCCGACCACGAGATTGTCTGGGACAAGGCCGCCGCGCGCCATGGTTTCCTGCACCTGACGGCCGACCGGCGTGCCGGCCTTGATGGCGGTCCGCAGCATATCCCCCGTCGAAAGCTGCGCTATTCCGTATTTGCCGACGAGCCTCAGGGCCTGTGTTCCCTTGCCAGCCCCCGGCGGGCCGAGCAGGATCAATCTCATCGACGGCGCCCCCGCAGTTTCGATCTCTTTATCAGGCCTTCGTACTGGTGAGCCAGCAGATAGCCTTGGACCTGCGCCACAGTATCCATGGTCACGCTCACCACGATCAAGAGCGATGTACCGCCAAAATAGAATGGCACGGCTGCGTAGGAGATGAGGATTTCCGGAAACAGGCATACCACCGCGAGATAGGCTGCGCCGATAACCGTGATCCGTGACAATACGTAGTCGATATATTCGGCGGTGCGCTCGCCGGGCCGGATGCCCGGGATGAAGCCACCATGTTTTTTCAGGTTATCCGCCGTCTCCGTCGGATTGAACACGATCGCTGTATAGAAAAAGGCGAAAAAGACGATCAATCCGACGTAGAGAATGAGAAAAAGTGGACGGCCATGCGCCAACTGCGTGGTGATGACAGTGAGCCATCCCGGCCCCTGCCCGGAGGTGAAGTTGGCGACGGTCGTCGGCAACAACAGCAGCGATGACGCAAAGATTGGCGGGATAACGCCCGACGTATTGAGCTTGAGCGGCAGATGCGAGGACTGGCCCTCGAACATACGATTGCCGACCTGACGCTTGGGATACTGAATCAAGAGCCGGCGCTGCGCCCGCTCCATGAAAACTATGAAAGTGATGACCGCGATTACCATGAGAATGACGATGAGAATGAGCCCGGTGGACAGCGCGCCCTGGCGGCCGAGCTCGAGGGTGCCGGCGATCGCCGAGGGCAGCTGCGCGACGATGCCCGACATGATGATGAGCGATGTGCCGTTACCGATGCCGCGCTGCGTAATCTGTTCGCCGACCCACATCAGAAAAATAGTGCCGCCGGTGAGCGTGATCACCGTTGAGATGCGAAAAAACAATCCGGGATCGCTGACCACATGGGCCGCGCCTTCCAGCCCCACGGAAATGCCGTAGGCCTGGAATGCCGCCAGCACCACGGTGAGGTACCGGGTGTACTGGTTGATCATCTTGCGGCCGGCCTCGCCCTCTTTCTTGAGCTGTTCGAGGGTCGGCGACACGGTCGTCATCAGTTGGATGATGATCGACGCCGAAATGTAGGGCATGATGTTGAGCGCCAAGATCGCCATGCGGTGGATGCCGCCGCCGGCGAACATATTGAACATGCCCAGAATGCCGCCTTGCTGCGACTGGAAGATCTGGTCCCAGGCGTTCGGATCGATGCCGGGCAGCGGAATATAAGTGCCGAGCCGATAGACCAATAGCGCGCCGAGCGTGAACCAGATGCGCTTTTTCAGCTCTTCGGCCTTGGCGAGCGCCGAGAAGTTGAGATTGGCCGCCAGTTGTTCTGCTGCAGAGACCATGCGCGCTAAGTCCCCTTTGTCACGTCATGGCCGGGCTCGTCCTGCCCATCCACGCCCTCGTTCACAGGTAGAAATCGTGGATGCCCGGCACAAGTCCAGGCCCGAAAGCCTATCAGGCCGCCTGCTCGCTCGTCTCCACCTTGGGAGCGAGGATCTCGACAGTACCGCCCGCCTTTTCCACTGCGGCGACCGCCGATTTCGAGGCGCCAAAGACGGCGAGCGTGACCTTCGCCTTGATTTCACCGGACCCGAGTAGCCTCACGCCGTCCTTGGCGCGGCGCAACATCCCGGCTTTGACCAGAGCCGCGGCGTCGATCTTGCCGGCCGCGTCGAGGGTGCCGGCGTCGATGGCCGCCTGGATGCGTCCGAGATTTATCTCGTTGAGCTTGCGGGCGAATTTCGTATTCTTGAAGCCGCGCTTGGGCAAACGGCGATGCAGCGGCATCTGGCCGCCCTCAAAGCCCTTGATGCGCACGCCGGAGCGCGCGGTCTGACCCTTGCCGCCGCGGCCGCCGGTCTTGCCCTTGCCCGACCCGATGCCGCGGCCGATGCGCTTGCCCGTCTTGCGGGCGCCGGGACGGCCGGAAAGGTCGTGAAGCCGCATGGCTATTTCTCCACCACTTCGACGAGATGAGCGACCTTGGCGATCATGCCGCGCGTTTGCGGGGTGTCGCGAAGCTCTGCGACCCGTCCGATCTTATTCAGCCGCAATCCGACCAACGTCTCGCGCTGGCTGTGATGGCGGCGTGACGGACTGGCAGTTTGCCGGACTTTGACGGTCTTGCCGGCGTTTTTATCGGTGTTCATGGCGGGCTCCGCGTTCAATCGGCCGACGCTTCGGCATCAACGTCGCGGCGGCGCGCCTGCAGGGTCGACACCTTGACGCTGCGGCGGGCGGCAACCGAGCGCGGCGAATCCTGGCGCTTGAGCGCGTCGAAGGTGGCGCGCACGACGTTATAGGGATTGGACGTGCCGAGCGACTTTGCCACTACGTCCTGCATGCCGAGCGTTTCGAATACCGCACGCATCGGACCGCCGGCGATAATGCCGGTGCCGGGCGGTGCGGCGCGCAGATAGACCTTGCCGGCGCCGTGACGGCCGGCGACGTCATGGTGCAGCGTGCGGCCTTCGCGCAGCGGCACCCGCGTTAGCCCGCGCTTGGCGGCCTCGGTCGCTTTGCGGATCGCCTCCGGCACCTCGCGCGCCTTGCCATGGCCGAAGCCAACCCGGCCCTTCTGATCGCCGACCACGACCAGCGCGGCGAAACCGAAGCGGCGGCCGCCCTTCACCACCTTGGCGACGCGGTTGATGTGCACGAGCTTGTCGACGAACTCGCTGTCGCGCTCTTCGTTTCTTCGCTCGCGGGGTTCACGTGCCATATCAATGAGCCTTTATCGGTCGAACTCGTTTGCAGTTTTCAGAATTTGAGTCCGCCCTCACGGGCGGCTTCAGCCAGGGCCTTGACCCGGCCGTGATAGAGATAGCCGCCGCGGTCGAACACGACGTCCTCGATGCCCTTTTCCTTGGCGCGTTCGGCAATGAGCTTGCCGACCGCCTTCGCGGCGTCGACGCTGGCGCCGGTCTTGAGGCCCTCCCGCGCCGTCTTCTCGATCGACGACGCGGACGCCAGCGTGACGCCCTGATCGTCATCGATCACCTGCGCATAGATGTGCTTGGACGAGCGGTACACCGAAAGCCGCTTGCGCTCGCCGGCGGCGTGCCGCAAGGCGCCGCGCACGCGGCCCTGCCGCCGCACAAACCTGTCGCTGAGCTTGGTCATCGTGCGCCTGCCTTACTTCTTCTTGCCTTCCTTACGGAAGATGCGTTCGTCGGCATATTTGATGCCTTTGCCCTTATACGGCTCCGGCGGCCGATATTCGCGGATTTCGGCGGCAACCTGGCCGACCTTCTGCCGGTCGCTGCCGCTGATGACGATCTCGACCGGCCGTGGCGTGGCGATCGTGATGCCTTCAGGGATCGGATAGACGATGTCGTGGCTGTAGCCGAGCGCGATCTGCAGGTTCTTGCCCTGCACCGCCGCGCGGTAGCCGACGCCGTTGATCTCGAGCCGTTGCTCGAAGCCCTTGGTGACCCCGGTAATAAGGTTGGCTATCAGCGTGCGCGAGGTGCCCCACTGCGAGCGGGCGCGCTTGGTCTCGGCGCGCGGTTCGACCTTGATCTGGCCGCCATCGAGCTTGACCGACACATCGTCATGCAAGGCGACCGAAAGCGCGCCCTTGGGACCCTTCACCTTTACGGTCTGGCCCTCGACATTGGCGGTGATGCCGGATGGTACCGCGATTGCTCGTTTACCGATCCGCGACATCAGAACACCGTGCACAAGATTTCGCCGCCGACATTGGCGTCGCGGGCATCGTGGTCGGCCATGACGCCTTTCGGCGTCGATACGATGGTGACGCCGAGCCCGTTATTGATGCGCGGCATGTTCTTGACCGAGGTATAGACACGGCGGCCCGGCTTCGACACCCGCTCGATCTCGCGAATGACCGGCTCGCCGTCGAAATATTTCAGCTCGATTTCGATCTCAGCGCGGCCATCTTTCTCGACCACGGCGTAGCCGCGGATATAGCCTTCCGCCTTGAGCACTTCGAGCACGCTTTCGCGAAGCTTCGAATTCGGCGAATTGACCTTCGACTTGTTGCGCATCTGCGCATTGCGGATGCGGGACAGGAGATCGCCGATCGGATCATTCATGGCCATCGTGCGCTCCTCCTACCAGCTCGATTTCACCAGGCCGGGGATCAGCCCCTTCGAGCCGAGCTCCCGCAGCGCGATGCGCGACAATTTGTGCTTGCGATAGTAGCCGCGCGGCCGGCCCGTCAGTTCGCAGCGATTGCGGATACGGGTGGCGGACGAATTACGCGGCATCTCGGCGAGCTTCAGCGTCGCGGCAAAGCGCTCCTCCACCGGTTTCGATTTGTCGCGCGCGATTGCCTTGAGCCGCGCGCGGCGGCCGGAAAACTTCTTCGACATCCGGCGGCGCCGGTTGTTCTTCTCGATCGAGCTCTTCTTCGCCATTTAGTGCTCCCAATGTCCCGCGTTTGAGGTTTTTGGCCTCACTGCCGGAACGGAAAATTAAAGGCCGTCAACAAGGCGCGCGCCTCGTCGTCATTGCGCGCGGTGGTGCAGACCGTGATGTCCATGCCCCAGATATCTGTCGCCTTGTCGTAGTCGATCTCCGGAAACACGATGTGTTCCTTGATGCCGAGCGTGTAATTGCCGCGGCCGTCGAAGCTCTTCGGATTAAGCCCGCGAAAATCGCGCACCCGCGGCAACGCGATATTGATCAGCCGGTCGAGAAACTCGTACATCCGCGCTTTGCGCAGCGTCACCTTGCAGCCGATCGCCTGGCCGGTGCGCAGCTTGTAAGTCGCGATCGACTTGCGAGCTTTGGTGACGACCGCCTTCTGCCCGGTAATCAGCCCGAGATCGGTGGCGGCGCCATCGACCTTCTTTTTGTCGGCGACGCCTTCGCCGATGCCCATATTGATAACGATCTTGTCGAGCGTCGGCACCTGGAAGCGGTTCTTGTAGCCAAACTGCTCGGCGAGCTTGCCGCGGATCGCCTCTTCGAACTGCACTTTCAGCCGCGCCGGCACGCGCGCCTCGGGCTCGCGCGGCGCCGCCGGCTTGCCGGACTTGCCCTCGGCGGCGGCCTTGTCGGCCCGCGCCTGCCTAGCCGCCTTCTTGTCGTCCTTCTCAGCCCTTGCCGCCTGCTCTGGTGTCGGCGGCCGCTGGGCCTTGTCGGGCCTTTTTGCCTGCTTCTCGTCCGTGTCAGCCATCGATCTCGACTCCCGAACGCTTGGCGAAGCGCACCTTCTTGCGATCCTCGCCTTTGCCGACGATTTTGAAACCGACGCGCGTTCGCTTGCCGTCCTTGGGATCGGCAAGCGCGACGTTCGACAGGTGAATCGGCGCTTCCTTGGAAATGATGCCGCCTTCCTGCGAGGCGCTCTGGCGCTGGTGGCGTTTGATCATATTGATGCCGCGCACCAGCACGCGGCTGGCGTCGCGGTGCATCTCAATGACCTCGCCGGTGCGGCCCTTGTCGCGGCCGGCGATGACGATGACGTTGTCGCCCTTCTTGATCCGCGCCGCCATCACAGCACCTCCGGCGCCAGCGAGATGATCTTCATGTGATTCTTGGCCCGCAACTCGCGCGGCACCGGTCCGAAAATGCGGGTGCCAACCGGCTCGTTTTGCGGCGTCATCAGCACCGCGGCGTTGCGGTCGAAGCGGATGATCGAGCCGTCGGCGCGCTTGATGTCCTTGGAGATGCGCACGATCACCGCCTTCATCACGTCGCCCTTCTTGACGCGGCCGCGCGGTATCGCCTCCTTCACCGAGACGACGATGACGTCGCCGATGGTGGCGTATTTGCGTTTGGAGCCGCCCAGCACCTTGATGCACATGACGCGGCGCGCGCCGGAATTATCCGCCACGTCGAGATTGGTCTGCATCTGGATCATGGGTTACCCCACTCTTTCCATTCCGGTCGTATCACGATTTACGACGCCTTCTTTTTCTCGCCCCGCACCACCGCCCAGCGCTTGAGCTTGGAGATCGGGCGATGCTCTTCGATCCACACCATGTCGCCGACCTTGAACTCGTTGTTCTCGTCATGCGCGTAGTATTTCTTCGAGCGGCGGATGGTCTTTTTGAACATCGGATGGGTAAAGCGGCGCTCCACCTTCACCACCAACGTCTTGGCTTGTTTGTCGCTCACCACGACGCCCTGCAGGGTACGCTTTGGCATCTTGTTCCTCTCAGCTCTTCGCCGCAGGGCGCTTGGTGTGCGCAATGCTTTTCAATCGCGCGATGTCGCGTCGCACCTCGCGCACGCGCGCGGTGTTTTCCAGTTGCCCGCTGGCGCGCTGGAAGCGCAGGTTGAAGTGCTCCTTCTTGAGCTTGAGCACCTCGTCGTCGATCTGATCGATCGTCATCGCTCTGATATCGGCTGGTTTCATGTCACACGCCTATTCGCTGATCCGCTCGACGAAGCGCGTCTTGATCGGCAATTTGGCGGCGGCAAGGGCCAGCGCCTCCTTGGCGACATCGATGGGGACGCCGTCGATCTCGAACAGGATGCGGCCGGGCTTGACGCGCGCCACCCATAGTTCTGGCGTGCCCTTGCCCGAGCCCATGCGCACTTCGAGCGGCTTCTTCGATACCGGCACATCGGGGAACAACCGAATCCAGACGCGGCCAGAGCGCTTCATGTGGCGGGTGAGCGCCCGACGTGCGGCTTCGATCTGCCGCGCGGTGACCCGATCGGGCTCGGTCGCCTTCAAGCCGTACTGCCCGAACGCAAGGGTGGCGGCACTGGTGGCCACGCCGTGAATGCGGCCCTTGTGCGCCTTCCGAAATTTCGTTCGCATCGGTTGCAGCATGGCTTACGCCTCTATTCCCTTGCCTTGTTCACGCCGCGTCCCGGCGCGGCCGCCCGGCTTCGCCCTCGGCCATCTTTTTGTCCTGCGCCATCGGGTCGTGTTCCATGATCTCGCCCTTGAAGATCCAAACTTTCACGCCGCAGGTGCCGTAGGTGGTGAACGCCGTGGCGACGCCGTAATCGACGTCGGCACGCAGCGTATGCAGTGGCACGCGGCCCTCGCGATACCATTCCATGCGCGCGATTTCGGCGCCGCCGAGACGGCCCGAGCAATTGATGCGGATGCCGCCGGCACCGAGCCGCATCGCCGACTGCACGGCGCGCTTCATGGCGCGGCGAAAGGCGACGCGGCGCTCGAGCTGCTGGGCGATCGATTCGGCGACCAGCTGAGCGTCGAGCTCGGGCTTGCGAATCTCGATGATGTTGATCACGACGTCACTGTCGGTAAGCGCGGCGACCTTCCTGCGCAATTTCTCGATGTCGGCGCCTTTTTTACCGATGACGACGCCCGGCCGCGCCGAGTGGATGGTGACGCGGCACTTCTTGTGCGGACGCTCGATCACGATCTTGGACACCGCGGCCTGCTTGAGCTCCGCCATCAGCGCCTTGCGGATCGCCATGTCCTCGTGCAGCAGCGAGCCGTAGCTCGCCTTGCCGGCATACCAGCGCGAATCCCAGGTGCGGTTGATGCCAAGCCGAAGCCCGACCGGATTGACCTTTTGACCCATAATGTTCTCCTGACCGCTCTCTGCCCGCTACGCCTGCGCTTCGACTTCACGCACCACGATGGTGAGGTGCGAGAACGGCTTGGTAATTGCTCCGACGCGGCCGCGCGCACGCACCTCGTGCCGCTTGATCACCAGCGCCTTGCCGACATGAGCTTCGGCAACGACGAGATCGTCGACGTCGAGATCATGATTGTTTTCCGCATTGGCGATCGCCGATTCCAGGCACTTGCGTACGTCGCGGGCGATGCGCTTGCGCGAGAATTCGAGATCGGCGAGCGCGGTCGACACCTTCTTGCCGCGGATAAGTTGCGCCAAAAGGTTCAGCTTTTGGGGGCTGATCCGCAGCATGCGGGCAACCGCCTTGGCCTCGTTGTCGGAGAGCGCGCGCTCGCGCTTTTTCTTGCTCATCGATGCGCTCCCAGCCTCACGATGCCCCGCCCGCTGCCGGGGCGGCCGGCGCAGAGGCTCCGCCACCCTCGCCGCCGGTGCGTTTGGCCTTGCGATCCGACGAATGGCCGTAGAACGACCGGGTTGGGGCGAATTCCCCGAATTTGTGCCCGACCATTTCCTCGGTGACGATCACCGGAACGTGCTTCTGGCCGTTATAGACGCCGAAGGTCAGGCCGACGAATTGCGGCAGGATGGTCGAGCGCCGCGACCAGATGCGGATCATTTCGTGACGCCCGGAGGAGCGCGCGGCATCCACCTTTTTCAGCAGATAACCGTCGACAAACGGACCCTTCCAGACCGAACGCGTCATGGTCGCTCCTACTTCTGCTTCTTGCGCGCGTGGCGGCTCATCATGATGAATTTCGCCGTCGACTTGTTCTTGCGAGTCTTCATACCCTTGGTCGGCTTGCCCCACGGCGTGACCGGATGCCGGCCGCCGCGCGTGCGTCCACCGAGCGGATGATCGACCGGATTCATGGTCTCGCCGCGGACATGGCCGCGCCAGCCCATCCAGCGATTACGCCCCGCCTTACCGATGGAGACGTTCATGTTGTCCGGATTCGACACCGCGCCGACGGTGGCGAGACAGCGACCGTGAACCAAGCGCTGCTCGCCCGAATTGAGCCGCAGGATTACATATTCGCCGTCGCGGCCGACGATCTGAGCATAGGTGCCGGCCGAGCGCGCGACCTGACCGCCTTTGCCAATCTTCAGCTCGATATTGTGAACAATGGTGCCGACCGGAATATTGGCGATCGGCATGGCATTGCCGGGCTTCACGTCGACGTGCTCGCCCGCCACGATGGTGTCGCCGACGGCGAGCCGCTGCGGCGCCAGGATGTAGGCGAGCTCGCCGTCGTCGTATTTGACGAGCGCAATGAAGCCGGTGCGGTTTGGATCGTATTCGAGCCGCTCGACCTTGGCCGGCATGTCAAACTTGCGGCGCTTGAAATCGATCTTGCGATAGGCCTGCTTATGGCCGCCGCCGCGATAGCGCGAGGTGATACGACCGTTATTGTTGCGGCCGCCGCTCGAATTCTTGCCTTCGGTCAGGGCCTTGACGGGCTTGCCGTCATGCAGGCCGACGCGATCGACCAGGACAAGCTGGCGCTGGCCTGGCGTGACCGGATTATAGGTTCTCAATGCCATCGCCCGCTCCCTACAGCCCCGTCGTGACGTCGATCTTTTGGCCCTCTTCGAGGGTCACGATCGCGCGCTTGGTGTCGGAGGTCTGGCCGTAGCGGCCCTTGAATATCTTCCACTTGCCGCGGCGGCGCAGCGTGTTGACGCTTTTGACCTTGACGTCGAACAGCTTCTCCACCGCTTCCTTGATCTGCGGCTTGGTCGCGGTCATGGCGACCTTGAACACGACCTTGTTGAATTCGGACGCATTGGTCGCCTTCTCGGTGATGAGCGGCGCGATGATGACGTCGTAATGGCGCGGATCGGTGGTGGTCATTTGAATCGCGCCTCCAATGCGTCGACGGCGGCGCGGGTCAGCACGAGCTTTCGACGCCGCATGATATCGTAGACGTTGATGCCGGCGACCGGGAGCACGTCGATATTCGGAATATTGCGCGCCGCGGTGCGTACCTCGGCCGCAACCTCGGCACCGTCGACGAAAAGCGCGTTGGCGACACCAAGCTTGTCGAAATGACCGCGCAACGCCTTGGTTCTGGCTTCCTTCACGGCGAGCGCCTCGATCACGATGAGGCCGCCATCCTTGGCCTTTGCCGAGAGCGCATGCCTGAGCGCCAGCGCGCGTACCTTTTTCGGCAGGCCGATCTCGTGACTACGCGTATGCGGACCGAACGAGCGGCCGCCGCCGCGGAACAGATTAACCCGCGCGGAACCGTGGCGGGCGGAGCCGGTACCCTTCTGCCGGTACATTTTCTTGCCGGTGCGATGGATGTCCGCCCGGTTTTTTACTTCGTGCGTGCCGCGCTGGCGCTTAGCCAGTTGCCAAACGACGCAACGATGGATGAGGTCGGCGCGCGGTTCAAGGCCGAAAATAGCGTCGGACAATGTGACCGAGCCCGCTTTCTTGCCGTCGAGTGAGGTGACTTGCAGTTCCATGTCACGCACCCCCTGCGTCTTGACCAACAGCCACGGGTGCGGTGGACTCGTTGTCGGCAAGCTTGAATTTGCCAGGCTTCGGCACGCCGTCCGGCAGCTTTTTCTTCACCGCGTCGCGCACCGTGATCCAGCCGCCTTTGACGCCGGGCACGGCGCCCTCGACCATGATCAGACCTCGCTCGACGTCGGTGCCGCGGACTTTGAGATTGAGCGTGGTCACCCGCTCGACGCCGAGATGGCCCGACATCTTCTTGTTCTTGAAGGTTCTGCCTGGATCTTGGCGGCCGCCGGTGCCGCCGATCGAACGATGCGAGATCGACACACCATGCGAGGCGCGCAGCCCCGCGAAATTCCAGCGTTTCATCGCGCCGGCCCAGCCCTTGCCGGTCGAGGTGCCGCTGACATCGACAAATTGGCCGACCACGAAATGATCCGCCGTGATCTCGGCGCCGACCGGAATGAGCGCGTCGTCGTCAACGCGGAATTCAGCGAGCTTGCGCTTGGGTTCGACCTTGGCGACCGCAAAGTGGCCGCGATCGGCCTTGGTCGTCGACTGCACCTTACGGGCGCCGGCGCCAAGTTGCAGCGCGACGTAGCCGTTCTTGTCCTTGGTGCGGTGGCCGACGACCTGGCAATTGGCAAGCCGTAGCACCGTCACCGGCACGTGCTCGCCGGTTTCGGTGAACAGCCGCGTCATCCCGACTTTTTGCGCCAGTACCCCGGAACGCATTTTCTCTTCTCCACGCCTTAGAGCTTGATCTCGACGTCGACGCCGGCGGCGAGATCGAGCTTCATCAGCGCATCGACGGTCTGCGGCGTCGGGTCGACGATGTCGAGCAGACGCTTATGAGTACGCATTTCGAATTGCTCGCGGCTTTTCTTGTCGATGTGCGGCGAGCGATTGACGGTGAACTTCTCGATCTTGGTCGGCAACGGGATCGGGCCGCGGACCTGCGCGCCGGTGCGCTTGGCCGTATTGACAATCTCGCGCGTCGACGCATCGAGGATGCGGTGATCGAACGCCTTCAATCGTATTCTTATATTCTGGCCGTTCATTTCTTTTCCCCGCGAGTGCCGAATTGCGAACGGCGGGTGGATACCAATCCCTTCGCCGTTCCCTGCTCCCGTTTCCGCTACTCGATGATGCTCGCCACCACGCCGGCGCCGACGGTGCGGCCACCCTCGCGAATGGCAAACCGCAGCTTCTCTTCCATGGCGATCGGCACAATCAGCGTGACTTCCATGGCGATGTTGTCGCCCGGCATCACCATTTCGGTGCCTTCCGGCAGCGTCACTACGCCGGTCACGTCGGTGGTGCGGAAGTAAAACTGCGGGCGATAGTTGGTGAAGAACGGCGTGTGGCGGCCACCCTCCTCCTTGGTGAGGATGTAGGCCTCGGCCTTGAACTTGGTGTGCGGCTTGACCGAACCCGGCTTGCACAGGACTTGCCCGCGTTCCACCTCTTCGCGTTTCGTGCCGCGAAGGAGACAGCCGACGTTGTCGCCGGCCTCGCCCTGGTCGAGCAGCTTGCGGAACATTTCGACGCCGGTGACGACGGTCTTGGTGGTCGGCTTGATGCCGACGATCTCGACTTCCTCGCCGACCTTGATGACGCCGCGCTCGATGCGGCCGGTGCACACCGTACCGCGGCCAGAGATCGAGAACACGTCTTCGACCGGCATCAGGAACGGCTGATCCTTCGGACGTTCCGGCTGCGGGATGTTGGCGTCGACCGCCTTCATCAACTCCAGAATCGCGTCATGACCAAGCTTCGGATCCTTGCCCTCAAGCGCCATCAGGGCCGAACCCTTGATGATCGGAATCTTGTCGCCCGGGAAATTGTACTTCGACAGCAGTTCACGCACTTCGAGCTCGACGAGTTCGAGGAGCTCGGGATCGTCAACCATGTCGACCTTGTTGAGGAACACGACCAGCGCCGGCACGCCGACCTGGCGCGCGAGCAGGATGTGCTCGCGGGTCTGCGGCATCGGGCCGTCAGCCGCGCTCACCACCAGGATCGCACCGTCCATCTGCGCCGCGCCGGTGATCATGTTCTTCACATAGTCGGCATGCCCGGGGCAGTCGACATGGGCATAGTGACGCTTCTCGGTCTCGTACTCGACATGCGCTGTCGCAATGGTGATGCCGCGCGCCTTCTCTTCCGGCGCCTTATCGATCTGGTCGTAAGCGGTGTACGTCGCACCGCCAGTTTCCGCCAATACCTTGGTGATCGCCGCCGTCAACGACGTCTTGCCGTGATCGACGTGACCAATCGTGCCGATATTGCAATGCGGCTTGGTGCGCTGGAATTTTTCCTTGGCCATGGGACTCTCCGTTCGGCTCTCTCTAATCCTTGTGAATCTTCGTCAGGCGAACTTCGCCTGAACCTCTTCGGCGATGGCTTTCGGCACTTCTGCGTAGTGGTCGAACTGCATCGTGAATGTGGCGCGCCCCTGTGACATGGAACGCAGATTGTTGACGTAGGAGAACATGTTGGCGAGCGGCACCATTGCACTGATGACGTTGGCGTTGCCGCGCATGTCCTGGCCCTGGATCTGACCGCGCCGCGAATTGAGGTCGCCGATGACCGAACCGGTATAGTCCTCCGGCGTCACCACCTCGACCTTCATGATCGGCTCGAGCAGGACGGGGCCGCCCTTTTGCAGCGCCTCGCGCATCGCCGCGCGCGCGCAGATCTCAAATGCCATCGCCGACGAATCGACGTCATGGGAGGCGCCGTCGACGAGACTGACCTTGATATCGACCACCGGAAAGCCGGCGAGAACGCCGGAGCCCAACGAACCTTCGAGGCCCTTCTCGACGGCCGGGAAGAACTCGCGCGGCACCGATCCACCGACGATCTCGTTCTCGAACACGAATCCTGCACCTGGCTCGCTCGGCTCGGCGACGATCTTGATGCGCGCGAACTGGCCGTGGCCGCCGGTCTGCTTCTTGTGGGTATAGTCGACCGGTGCCGCGCGGGTGATCTTTTCGCGATAGGCGACCTGTGGCGCGCCGATATTGGCGTCGACTTTGTAAGTGCGCTTGAGGATGTCGACCTTGATGTCCAGGTGCAGCTCGCCCATGCCCTTGATGATCGTCTGGCCGGATTCCTGGTCGGTGTGAACGCGGAATGAGGGATCTTCGGCCACGAGCTTAGCGAGCGCGACGCCGAGCTTTTCCTGGTCGGCCTTCGACTTCGGCTCGATCGCGATCTCGATGACCGGCTCGGGGAATTCCATCTTTTCCAGGATCACCGGTTTCTGCGGATCGCACAGCGTGTCGCCGGTGCGCACTTCCTTCAGGCCGGCCAGCGCCACGATGTCACCGGCAAAAGCCTCCTTGATATCTTCGCGGTTGTTGGCATGCATCAGCAGCATGCGACCGACGCGTTCCTTGCGGTCCTTGGTCGAGTTCATCACTCCGGTAGAGCTCTCGAGCTTACCGGAATAGATGCGGCAGAAGGTGATGGTACCGACGAACGGATCGTCCATGATCTTGAAAGCCAAAAGCGCCATCGGCTCGCTATCCGACGCATGGCGTTCGACTTCGTTGCCTTTGAGATCGACGCCTTTGACAGGCGGCACATCGAGCGGCGACGGCAAATAATCGACGACGGCGTCGAGCAGCGGCTGCACGCCTTTGTTCTTGAACGCGGAGCCGCAAAGAATGGGGAAGAACGCACCGGAAATGGTGGCTTTGCGGATGAGCCGCTTGAGTGTAGCGACGTCGGGCTCCTTGCCTTCGAGATAGGCGGTCATCGCATCGTCGTCGAGCTCGACCGCGGCCTCGACCAGCTTCTCGCGATATTCCTTGGCTTGATCGAGCAGCTCAGCGGGAATTTCGATGTCGTGATATTTCGCGCCAAGCGTCTCTTCGTCCCACACCACGCCCACCATGCGGACGAGATCGATGATGCCCTTGAATTGGGCTTCGGCGCCGATCGGCAGTTGGATCGCGACGGGCTTGGCACCAAGACGGTCTACGATATCTTTGAGACACTGGAAGAAATCCGCGCCGGTCTTGTCCATCTTGTTGCAGAAAACGATGCGCGGGACTTTGTAACGGTCGCCTTGGCGCCAGACTGTTTCGGTCTGCGGCTCGACGCCCTGATTGGAATCGAGCACGCAGACGGCGCCATCGAGAACGCGCAAGCTGCGCTCTACTTCGATGGTGAAGTCGACGTGGCCAGGCGTGTCGATGATGTTGAGACGCTTGCCGTTCCACTGCGCGGTGGTCGCGGCGGAGGTGATCGTGATGCCGCGCTCTTGCTCCTGCTCCATCCAATCCATGGTCGCGGCGCCTTCGTGCACCTCGCCCATCTTGTGACTCTTGCCGGTGTAATAGAGGACACGCTCGGTCGTCGTGGTCTTGCCGGCATCGATGTGCGCCATGATGCCGAAGTTGCGATAGTCCTCGATTGGATTTGTGCGTGGCATGGGGCTTATCCTTCGCTGTCGCCGGCTTTACCAGCGATAGTGCGAGAACGCGCGGTTGGCTTCGGCCATCCGGTGCGTGTCTTCGCGCTTCTTTACGGCGTTCCCCCTGTTATTCGACGCGTCGAGCAGCTCCGCGGAGAGCCGCTCGGTCATTGTTTTCTCGTTGCGTTCGCGCGCCGCGGAGATGATCCAGCGGATACCGAGCGCCTGACGGCGCGACGTGCGAACTTCGACCGGCACCTGGTAGGTGGCGCCGCCGACGCGGCGCGACCGCACTTCAATCGACGGCATGACGTTGTCCAGCGCCTGCTGGAATACGCTGACCGGATTGCCGCGCGTCTTGCCTTCGATGATGTCGAGCGCGCCATAGACGATGTTCTCGGCTACCGACTTCTTGCCGGCATGCATGACCGAGTTCATGAATTTCGTGACCACGACGTTCCCGAATTTCGGGTCCGGCAGGATCTCGCGCTTGTCTGCCCTGTGGCGACGGGACATCTCGTTGCTTCCTTCGTCTCGCGTTCCTTAAGACGCAAAACGACCCATTACTTGGGCCGTTTTGCTCCGTATTTCGATCGCCGCTGTTTGCGGTTTTTTACGCCCTGCGTATCGAGCACACCGCGGAGGATGTGATAGCGCACGCCAGGCAGATCTTTGACGCGGCCGCCGCGGATCATCACCACCGAATGCTCCTGCAAGTTATGGCCTTCGCCGGGAATGTAGCCGATCACTTCGAAGCCATTGGTCAGCCGGACCTTGGCGACCTTGCGCAATGCCGAGTTCGGCTTCTTCGGCGTCGTGGTGTAGACGCGGGTGCAGACACCACGCTTCTGCGGCGACTGCTGCAAAGCCGGCACCTTCTTCTTCGCGCGCTGCGTGACTCGCGGCTTGCGAATGAGCTGGTTGATCGTCGGCATCCGTCTTTTGCTCCTCGTCGTCGTCCGCGCGCATTACGCGAATCCATCCGCGCAAAACCAAATCGCGCCATCCGCTTCCTGGCGCGGAAGGGCGCTTGGCCTGCGCAGAGGACCGCGATGCGAGCGCGGTCTTGCCCTAGTCGTCTGACTTTTCCGAAGTCAGAGGCAGCGTTTGAGCTTCCTTCGTCGAGGCGTCACGCCGCGTCCGGACCAATAAAGCTAAATCTTACAATAGCTTATTCGGGGACCCGGCAAGGCCGTTCCGACGGGCGAAGCTCACCGCCTGCCGTAAAGTGGGCGGTATGTATCGGCGCTACCGTCCCAAGTCAACCCCGCGTGGAGCCGATATGGGCATGAAAGTGCGATGGCGCAAGCACATCTGCGCAATCAAACGGTAAACCGTCACCCCGGCTGCATGCCCTTGGCGCGAACGAGCTCGACCGCTGTCGGGCCGCGCATAAAGTCGATGCAGTATTTTGCCCCGGCGCCATTTTGGGCAGACGTCGAGGCTCCGGCCGCATAGGTAATGACGTTTTGCAGCTCGCTCGGCAGTGGTCCGACCAGCTCGGCGCCCTTCACGGGCAAGATGGCGACGATCTGCTGCATGCCGATCTCGGCCTCGCCACTCGCCATGAGTTCGGCGACAGGCCTGCCGGTTAATTTCGTCTTCGATTTCATCGCGTCGGCGATACCGAGGCGCTCCAGCAGCGTGGCGATGTAGGCGCCGCTCGGTCCATCGCTATAGGCGATCGATCGCGCGTCAAGCAGAGCCCGCGTGAGACCCTCCACGGTGACGATATCCGGCTTATGCGCTCCCGCGCGCACCGCAAGTCCGACCAGCGAGCGCGTAATATCAGCAATAGTGTTGGGCGCGATCCGGCCAGCACGCGCCAGCCCATCGAGCTCCGGCCGCGGCAGCAGTGCTACGTCGAACGCCGTGCCTTCCTCGATTTCCTTCTGCAGCACTGACGTCAGCCGGAATTCGATCGCGGTTTTGATGCCGCTTGCCTCTTCGAACAGCGGCACGAGGTCTGTCATCAGCGAGCGCATGGCGCCGCCAGAGAGGATTTTAAGGTGGCTGGGCATGAGGAATGAAAAGGGCCGCCAATGGGCGGCCCTTGTTGTCGTTATGGCAAGTGTTACTCCGCCGCCGGCAGCGCCGCCGGTTCGGCGGCCGCCTCGGCCTTGATCGCAGCCTCCTTCTCGCGCTCGGCGAGGATGAGAGCATCGCGCTTGACGGCGACTTCGCGGATCTTGTTCATCATGGCGCCGGTTCCGGCGGGGATCAACCGGCCGACGATGACGTTCTCCTTCAAGCCATCGAGCGTGTCGGCCTTGCCGTTGACGGCGGCTTCGGTGAGCACGCGAGTGGTCTCCTGGAACGACGCCGCCGAGATGAACGAACGTGTCTGCAACGAGGCCTTGGTGATGCCGAGCAGCACCGGATGCGCGGTCGCGGGCTTTTTGCCTTCAGCCGTGAACCGCGCATTGACCTCGTCGAACTCGGTCTTGTCGACTTGCTCGCCCTGGATGAGGTCCGTTTCTCCGGAATTGACGATCTCGACCTTCTGCAGCATCTGCCGAACGATGACCTCGATGTGCTTATCGTTGATGGCGACGCCCTGGAGCCGGTAGACGTCCTGGATCTCGTTGACGAGGTAGCCAGCAAGCTCCTCGACGCCCTTGATTGCCAGGATATCGTGCGGAGCCGGGTTACCTTCGACGATGAAGTCGCCCTTCTCGATCACGTCGCCGTCTTGCAAGTGGATGTGCTTGCCCTTGGGGACGAGATACTCCCTGGGCTCCTCATCCTTGCCAGTCGGCTCGATGGTGATGCGCCGCTTGTTCTTATAGTCGCGGCCGAAGCGCACCGTGCCGGAAATTTCCGCGATCACCGCGGATTCCTTCGGCCGCCGGGCCTCGAACAGTTCGGCGACGCGCGGCAGACCGCCAGTGATGTCGCGCGTCTTGGCGCTTTCCGTCGGAATACGAGCGATGACGTCGCCCGCACCCACGCGGCTGCCCGGATCGACCGAGATGATGGCATCCACCGCCAAGAGATAGCGAGCTTCCCCGCCGCGGGCGAGTTTGAGGATCTTGCCCTCCTTGTCCTTGATCACAAGGGCCGGGCGCAGGTCCTGCTGGCCGCGGGCGGAGCCCGAGCGCCAATCAATCACCACGCGCTTGGCGATGCCGGTCGACTCGTCGAGGGTTTCGGTCAACGACTGACCGTCAACGAGATCCTCGTAGCCGATGGTACCTTCGACCTCGGTGAGGATCGGCCGCGTATACGGGTCCCACTCGGCGATGCGCTGGCCGCGTTTGATGTGCTCGCCGTCGGAGACCTTCAGCCGCGCGCCGTATTGAATGCGGTGCACGGCACGCTCGGTACCATCGGGATCGAGTACGGCGACGATCAGGTTACGGTTCATCGCGATCATGTCGCCTTCCGAATTGCGGGCGACGTTGAGATTCTTGATCTTCACCGTACCTTCGAAGTTCGACTCGACGAACGATTGCTCCGAGATCTGCGCCGCGCCGCCGATGTGGAACGTGCGCATGGTGAGCTGCGTACCCGGCTCGCCGATCGATTGGGCGGCAATGACACCCACCGCCTCGCCCATATTGACCGGGGTACCGCGGGCAAGATCGCGCCCGTAGCACATGCCGCAGCAGCCGCTGGTCGTCTCGCAGGTAAGCACGGACCGGATCTTCACTTCCTGCACGCCCGCAGTAACCAGCTTCTCCACGTGCTGCTCCTCGAGCAGCGTCGCGTTCGGCACCAGCACTTCGTTGCCGGTCGGGTCGCGCACGTCCTCGGCGGTCGTACGGCCAAGGATGCGGCTCGCCAGCGAGGCGACCACCGTGCCGGCGTCGATGATGGCGCGCACTTTGATGCCATGCGTCGTGCCGCAGTCCACATCGGTGATGATGCAGTCCTGCGCCACGTCGACGAGACGCCGCGTCAGGTAACCCGAATTCGCCGTCTTGAGCGCGGTGTCGGCAAGACCCTTGCGCGCGCCGTGCGTCGAGTTGAAGTACTCGAGCACCGAGAGGCCCTCCTTGAAGTTGGAGATGATCGGGCTCTCGATGATTTCACCCGATGGCTTCGCCATCAGGCCGCGCATGCCGGCAAGCTGACGCATCTGCGCGGGCGAGCCGCGCGCGCCAGAATGCGCCATCATGTAGATCGAATTGACCTGAGCCTCCTGGCTCTTATCGGCCGACGGCCGCGCCGTGGAGATCTCTTTCATCATCGCTTCCGCGATTTCCTCGGTGCACTTCGACCAGGCGTCGACGACCTTGTTGTACTTCTCGCCCTGAGTGATCAGGCCGTCGTTATATTGCTGCTCGAATTCCTTGACGAGATCGCGGGTCTTCTCGACGCTGGCTTTCTTGGACCGCGGCACCACCATGTCGTCCTTTCCGAACGAAATGCCCGCCTTGAACGCGTGGTGGAAGCCGAGCGCCATGACGCGATCGCAGAAGATCACCGTCTCCTTCTGACCGCAGTGGCGGTAGACCGTGTCGATCATCGACGAGATTTCGCGCTTCGTCATCAGCTTGTTGACAAGGTCGTACGGCGTCTTGGCGAGCTTCGGCAGCACCGAACCGAGAATGACGCGGCCCGGCGTCGTGTCGTACCAGCGCGTCACCGGCTTGCCGTTCTCGTCGAGGCCTTGCCAGCGGTATTTGATCCGCGAATGCAGGCTGACGACCTTCTCGTGCAAGGCAAGCTCGATCTCAGACAATTCGCCGAAGATTTTTGGCTTTTCGCCTTCAACGGCGTCGCGAATGATCGAAAGGTAATACAGGCCGAGCACGATATCCTGCGACGGAACGATGATCGGCGCGCCGTTGGCTGGGTGCAAAATGTTGTTGGTCGACATCATCAAGACGCGCGCTTCGAGCTGCGCCTCGAGCGACAAAGGCACGTGAACCGCCATCTGGTCGCCGTCGAAGTCGGCATTGAACGCCGCGCACACCAACGGATGCAACTGGATCGCCTTGCCTTCGATCAGAACCGGCTCGAACGCCTGAATGCCAAGACGGTGCAGCGTCGGCGCGCGGTTGAGCAATACGGGATGCTCGCGAATGACCTCGTCGAGAATGTCCCAAACCTCGGGCTTTTCCTTCTCCACGAGCTTCTTCGCTTGCTTCACGGTGGTCGACAAACCCTTGGCGTCGAGGCGCGAATAGATGAACGGCTTGAACAGTTCGAGCGCCATCTTCTTCGGCAGCCCGCACTGATGCAGTTTCAACTCCGGCCCGACCACGATCACCGAACGGCCGGAATAGTCGACGCGCTTGCCAAGTAGATTCTGCCGGAAGCGGCCTTGCTTGCCCTTGAGCATGTCGGCGAGCGACTTCAGCGGCCGCTTGTTGGCGCCGGTGATCACTCGGCCGCGGCGGCCGTTGTCGAACAACGCGTCGACCGCCTCCTGCAGCATCCGCTTCTCGTTGCGGATGATGATGTCGGGCGCGCGTAGCTCAATGAGCCGCTTCAGGCGGTTGTTGCGGTTGATGACGCGGCGATAGAGATCGTTGAGGTCCGACGTGGCGAAGCGTCCGCCGTCGAGCGGCACCAGCGGTCGCAGGTCGGGCGGGATCACCGGCACGTGGGTGAGGATCATCCATTCCGGCTTGTTCTTGGACTGGGTAAAAGCCTCGATCAGCTTGAGCCGCTTGGCGAGCTTCTTCGGCTTGAGTTCGGACGTCGACTCGATGATTTCCTGGCGTAGATCCGCCGCCATCTTCTCGAGATCCAGCGCTTTCAGCATTTCGCGGATCGCTTCGGCGCCGATCATGGCGGTGAAGCTGTCGGCACCGAATTCGTCTTGCGCCTTGACGTAATCGTCCTCGGAGAGGAGCTGACGGTCCTTGAGCGGAGTGAGACCCGGCTCAAGCACGACGTAATGCTCGAAATAGAGAATCCGCTCGAGATCCTTCAGCGTCATGTCGAGCAGAAGGCCGATCCGGCTCGGCAGCGACTTCAAAAACCAGATGTGCGCCACCGGCGCGGCCAATTCGATATGGCCCATGCGCTCGCGCCGCACCCGGCTAAGCGTCACTTCAACCGAGCACTTCTCGCAGATGATGCCTTTGTATTTCATGCGCTTGTACTTGCCGCACAAGCACTCGTAATCTTTGATCGGTCCAAAAATGCGCGCGCAGAACAGACCGTCGCGCTCGGGCTTGAAGGTCCGATAATTGATGGTCTCCGGCTTTTTGATCTCGCCATAAGACCAGGACAGAATCTTATCCGGGCTCGCGATCGAAATCCGGATCTGGTCGAAGACCTGAGCCGGCACTTGCGGGCTGAAAAGATTCATAAGTTCTTGGTTCATCGTCTGCTCCTCGACACCGTTGGATTGCTCCGCGGGTCGGTTAAAACTGGCTTCGTAATCCCCTTCCCGTTCCGGGAGAGGGCTTGGTGAGGGTCTAGTGCGCTTCCACGTACCCTCACCCGCTCGCTATGCTCGCGACCTCTCCCGGAACGGGAGAGGTGATGTCTACTCGGCCGCCTCCGGCATGCTGCTGCCGTCGCCGCCGCGCTGTTGCTTGGAATTGTGCAGGTCGACGTTCAATCCAAGCGAGCGCATTTCCTTGACCAGGACGTTGAACGATTCCGGAATGCCGGACTCGAACGCGTCGTCGCCACGCACGATGGATTCGTAGACCTTGGTGCGTCCGGCCACGTCGTCGGACTTCACCGTCAGCATTTCCTGCAGCGTGTAGGCGGCGCCGTAGGCTTCGAGCGCCCACACTTCCATTTCGCCGAAACGCTGACCGCCGAACTGCGCCTTGCCCCCCAGCGGCTGCTGGGTGACCAGGCTGTACGGGCCGATCGAGCGGGCGTGGATCTTGTCGTCCACAAGGTGGTGGAGCTTCAGCATATAGATGTAGCCGACCGTAACTTTGCGATCGAACGTATCGCCGGTGCGCCCGTCATAGAGCGACACCTGCCCGGAATGATCGAGGCCGGCGAGATCGAGCATGTTCTCGATGTCGGCCTCCTTGGCGCCGTCGAACACCGGCGTCGCAATCGGCACGCCGTGACGCAGATTGGTTCCAAGCTCGTGGAGACCTTTTTCGTCGAGCGACTTGATGGTCTCGTCCTCGCCGTAGATCTTCTTCAGAAGCTCCTTGAGCGGCTTGGAGTCCTTCTTGCTGTTATAGAGGTCGACGGCGGCGCCGATTTTCAATCCCATGCCGGCGCAAGCCCAACCAAGATGCGTCTCCAGGATCTGGCCGACGTTCATGCGGCTCGGCACACCGAGCGGATTGAGCACAACATCGACCGGCGTGCCATCGGCGAGGAAAGGCATGTCTTCAGACGGCACGATCCTCGACACCACGCCCTTATTGCCATGACGGCCGGCCATCTTGTCACCGGGCTGGATCTTGCGCTTTACGGCGACAAAGACCTTCACCATTTTCATGACGCCCGGCGGCAACTCGTCGCCGCGCTGCAGTTTTTCGACTTTGTCGAGGAAGCGCTGTTCGAGGCGCTTCTTCGATTCATCGTACTGCTTCCGAATAGCTTCGATCTCCGCCATGATCTTGTCGTTCGGCGAAGCGAACATCCACCACTGCGAGCGCGGATACTCTTCGAGAACCGCCCGCGTGATCTTAGTGTCCTTCTTAAAGCCCTTCGGTCCGGCAATACCCTGACGGCCTTCCAACAGTTCGGCAAGGCGGCCATAGACGTTGCGGTCGAGGATCGCCTGCTCGTCATCGCGGTCCTTGGCGAGCCGTTCGATCTCTTCACGCTCGATGGCGAGCGCGCGCTCGTCCTTTTCGACGCCGTGGCGGTTGAAGACGCGGACTTCGACGACAGTGCCCTGCACTCCTGGGGGAACCCGTAGCGAGGTGTCGCGGACGTCGGAGGCCTTCTCGCCGAAGATGGCGCGCAGGAGCTTTTCCTCCGGCGTCATCGGGCTTTCGCCCTTCGGCGTGATTTTGCCGACCAGGATGTCGCCGGCGCGCACTTCGGCGCCGATATAGACGATGCCGGCTTCGTCGAGGTTCTTGAGCGTCTCTTCCGAAACGTTCGGAATATCCCGCGTGATTTCCTCGGGTCCAAGCTTGGTGTCCCGCGCCATCACTTCGAACTCCTCGATATGGATCGAGGTGAAGACGTCGTCTTTGACGATACGCTCGGAGAGCAGGATCGAGTCTTCGAAGTTGTAGCCGTTCCACGGCATGAACGCGACAAGCGCGTTACGCCCAAGCGCGAGCTCGCCAAGATCGGTCGACGGGCCGTCGGCGATGATGTCGCCCTTCTTGACCTGATCACTCACCTTCACCAGCGGCCGCTGGTTGATGCACGTGTTCTGGTTGGAGCGCTGGAACTTCATCAGCCGGTAGATGTCGACGCCGGGCTTGGTCGGATCCGGCTCGTCCGTGGCGCGGATGACGATACGGGTGGCGTCAACCTGATCGACTACACCGGTGCGGCGTGCGGCGATCGCCGCGCCGGAATCGCGCGCGACGACACCTTCCATGCCGGTGCCGACGAACGGCGCCTCGGCGCGAACCAACGGCACCGCCTGGCGCTGCATGTTGGAGCCCATCAGCGCACGGTTGGCGTCGTCGTTCTCCAGGAACGGAATGAGCGCCGCGGCCACCGAAACGAGCTGTTTCGGCGACACGTCCATGAAATCCACCTTGTCCGGCGGAATGAGCTGGACGTCGCCGGCGTGCCGCACCACGACGAGGTCGTCGGTGAAGCGGCCCTTGGCGTCGATCGCGGAGTTGGCCTGGGCGACAGTGTAGCGCCCCTCTTCCATCGCCGAGAGGTAGATCACCTCGTCGGTGACACGACCATCCTTGACCTTGCGATACGGGGTCTCGACGAAGCCGTATTTGTTCACCCGCGCATAGGTCGCGAGCGAATTGATCAAGCCGATATTCGGACCTTCCGGTGTCTCGATCGGACAGATGCGGCCGTAATGCGTCGGGTGCACGTCGCGCACTTCGAAGCCGGCGCGCTCGCGCGTGAGCCCGCCCGGGCCGAGCGCGGAGAGCCGCCGCTTGTGGGTGATCTCCGACAGCGGATTGGTCTGATCCATGAATTGAGACAGCTGCGACGAGCCGAAGAACTCGCGCACGGCGGCGGCCGCTGGCTTGGCGTTGATCAGATCCTGCGGCATCACGGTGTCGATATCGACCGACGACATGCGCTCCTTGATGGCGCGTTCCATGCGCAGAAGCCCGATGCGATACTGATTTTCCATCAGTTCGCCTACCGATCGCACGCGGCGATTGCCGAGATGATCGATGTCGTCGATCTCGCCTTTGCCGTCGCGCAGATCGACCAGCGTACGGATCACCGCGATGATGTCCTCCTTGCGGAGGATACGCATGGTATCCGGCGCGTCGAGGTCAAGGCGCATGTTCATCTTGACGCGACCGACCGCGGAGAGGTCGTAGCGCTCCGAATCGAAGAACAGCGAATTGAACATGGTCGACGCCGTGTCGATCGTCGGCGGCTCGCCCGGACGCATGACACGGTAGATGTCGAACAGCGCATCCTCGCGCGTCATGTTCTTGTCGATCGCCAGCGTATTGCGGATATAGGCGCCGACATTGACGTGATCGATGTTGAGAAGCGGCAGTTCCTTATAACCGGCCTCGTTGAGGACCTTCAGCGTCTTTTCGGTGATCTCCTCGCCCGCCTCGGCGTAGATTTCGCCGGTCTTGGGATTGACCAAGTCCTCGGCGATGTACTGGCCGATCAGCTCTTCGTCGGACAGCCGCAGCGCCTTGAGCCCCTTCTCGGCGAGCTGCCTGGCTTGGCGCACGGTGAGCTTCTTGCCGGCCTCGAGGATGACCTTGCCGGTATCGGCGTCAACCAGATCGTTGATCGCCTTGTAGCCGCGCAACCGGTTGGCGTCGAATGGCACGCGCCAGCCGTCCTTGGCGCGCTTGTATTGCACCTGCTTGTAGAAGGTGTTGAGGATTTCCTCGCCGGTCATGCCGAGCGCGTAAAGCAGCGAGGTGACCGGAATCTTGCGCCGCCGGTCGACGCGCGCATAGACGATATCCTTGGCGTCGAACTCGATGTCGAGCCAGGAGCCGCGATAGGGAATGATGCGGGCGGCGAAAAGGAGCTTGCCTGAGGAATGCGTCTTGCCCTTGTCGTGGTCGAAGAACACGCCGGGCGAGCGATGCATCTGCGAGACGATGACCCGTTCGGTGCCGTTGACGACGAAAGTACCGTTATTGGTCATGAGCGGAATGTCGCCCATGTAGACATCCTGCTCCTTGATGTCCTTGACCGAACGGGCGCCGGTCTCTTCGTCGATATCGAACACGATCAAGCGCAGCGTCACTTTGAGCGGCGCCGCATAGGTCATGCCGCGCTGGCGGCACTCGTCGACGTCGTATTTCGGCGGCTCGAATTCGTATTTGACAAATTCCAGCTGTGACGTGTTGGAAAAATCAGAAATCGGGAACACGGATTTGAAGACAGCCTGCAAGCCCTCGTTGGGCCGGCCGCCTTGTGGCTCCGCCACCAGCAGGAATTGATCGTAGGACGCCTTTTGAACCTCAATGAGGTTCGGCATCTCCGCGACTTCCTCGATTTTTCCGAAAAACTTTCTTACGCGCTTCCGACCGATAAACGTCTGCGCCATCATGTCCTCTCGCTCAATCGAACCATCGGGTTCGAACCGCCGGCAGCCACACCGTCCGCCCAAACCATCACGCTCGCACCGCAAGGCCAAAAGGCCCGCGGGTTGAGGCACCGAGGCGATCAAGACGACTCTCCAGAGGGCCGCAATCCATCGCGACCGTCGGGACAGGCGTCACACGCCGTATGTTCGTGCCCTATTTTCCGGCGATTCGGCCAAAGCTCCGAATCGCCGCAATTGCGCACGTCTTGGACTCTCGGAATCCCAGGGCTTCGCTCCGCTCACCCGGGGATTTACGTTAAATAAGCACTGCTTACTTAAGCTCAACCTTGGCGCCCACCTTTTCGAGGGTGGCCTTGATCTTGGCGGCCTCGTCCTTGTTGACGCCTTCCTTGACGTTCTTCGGCGCGCCCTCGACCAAGTCCTTGGCTTCTTTGAGGCCTAGGCCGGTGATGGCGCGGACTTCCTTGATGACCTCGATCTTCTTTTCGCCGGCCGCAGCGAGAACGACCGTAAATTCGGTCTTTTCCTCAGCCGCAGGAGCAGCCGCCCCACCCGCGGGGCCCGCTGCCACCGCAACGGCAGCGGCAGCCGACACGCCCCACTTCTCTTCGAGAAGCTTCGCCAGTTCCGCCGCCTCAAGCACAGTGAGACCGGAAAGGTCATCTACTATTTTCTGCAGATCAGCCATGAGATTTGTCCTTTGGTTCTAACCCTTGAGATTGGTGCCTTAGGCAGCCGCGCTTTCCGTCTTGCTGGCATAGGCCTGCACCACGCGTGCGACCTTGGCGGCAGGGGCGTTGACCACCTGTGCGATCTTGGTCGCCGGTGCCTGGATCAGGCCGACGATCTTTGCCCGCAACTCGTCGAGCGACGGCAAGGCGGCAAGCGCCTTGACCCCATTCGGATCGAGCGTGGTCGTGCCCATCGCTCCGCCAAGAATGATGAAACGCTCATTGGTCTTGGCGAAATCGACCGCGACCTTGGGTGCGGCAACCGGATCGCCCGAATAGGCAATCAGGGCCGGCCCCTTGAGAAGCGGCGCGATCGAAGCGACGTCGGAGCCTTCGAGAGCGATCTTGGCGAGACGGTTTTTCGCGACCTGTACGCTCGCGCCCGCTTGCTTCATCTGCCGTCGCAGAGTCTGCATCTGGGCGACCGTAAGGCCGGAATAATGAGCCACCACGACGACCTTGGTGGTCTTGAAGACCTGGCCAAGAGCGGTAACGGCTTCGCTTTTTGCCGCGCGATCCAAGAGTTCTCTCCGGTTGGCGGTCCGTCTTGCGAAAGACCGCCGGGTGCTGCCGGCCGTCCCGCGCTAAACCCATCGAGGTCATCGACGAACCAGGCAGGACGACATTTAAACCTGCCCCCCGGGCCGGCTTGCGCCGTTCCGGGCCATCGAGGTCAGAACCAAAGGGCAATCGGCTTTCGTAGAAAGCCTAACCCTCGTCCTTCACCCGTCTATGCTGGCTCGCCCTCTTTTGGAGAGCTAGATTAAGCCGTTGCCGGCGCCCGCAGTCTCGGACAGGACGCACTTACCGATTTCACTAAGCTCTTCAGCCTCTTAGAAAATCCGAACAGGAAATGCTCTAAGAGAAAGCCTCGCTTGCATGATTTTCGAGAAGCGCGCAAAGGCGCGCCGACAAACCAGGCCGGCACGCCCATGGCCCCTATTTAGACCGCAAAAGCGCGCTTGCCAAGCGCTTTTACGCGCCTTTTCGGAAACCCCAGCGCGGCTTAGCATCTCTCGCAAGAACATTGAGGGAGGGTCGACCCATGCCGCAAAACACCGATCGCATCAGGACCACCCATGTCGGCAGCTTGATCCGGCCGCCGAAATTGATCGAGTTCTGGCGCGCCATCGAGGATAGCAAGCCGTATGACGAGGCGGCGTTCGAGGCGTGTCTTGCCGAATCCGTGACCGGCATCGTGCGCCAGCAGGCCGAGACTGGCATCGACATCGTCAGCGACGGCGAATTCAGCAAAGGCGCCAATTGGGCCTTCTACGTGCACAAGCGGCTATCCGGCCTCGCCGTACGACCGACGACAGCCGAGGAAGCCAGCGATCCAATAGCCTCCATGGGTGGCGGGCGCGACCATCAAGCATTTCCGGAATTCTACGCCGAATACGACGCAGCCTCGGGGCTGGCGAAACGCCTGGGCAATCGTGTCGTTGTCAACGGGCCGATCAGCTATTCGGACAAGCAGGTCTTGCGGGATATTCGCAATCTGAAGGCCGGCCTCGCCAAAGCAAAGGTCGAGCATTCGTCGTTGGAAGCGTTCCTGCCGGTCGTTGCGCCTGCCAGCGCGCTCCCCGGTGCCAAAAATGAGCACTACAAGGACGAGGAAGAATTTCTGACGGCCCTCGCCGATGCGCTGCACCAGGAATACAAGGCAATCGTCGACGCCGGGCTTTACGTCCAGGTTGACGATGCCTTCCTGCCCTACATGCATGAGCGGATGGTGCCGCCGATGTCCAACGCAGAGTATCGGCGTTGGGCGCAGCTGCGGATCGATGCACTGAACCACGCGCTGCGCGGCATTCCGGAAGAACGCTCCCGCTATCACATCTGCTGGGGCAGTTGGAACGGCCCGCATGCCTTCGATGTGCCGCTCAAGGAGATTATCGATCTCGTGCTTTCAGTCCGCGTCGGCCAATATTCCTTCGAAGCCGCCAATCCTCGCCACGCGCTTGATTGGCGCGTATGGGAAAGCGCGAAGCTCGCCTCTGGAAAGATCCTGATCCCGGGCGTGATCAGCCATGCCACCAATATCGTTGAGCATCCCGAACTGGTTGCAGAGCGGATCGTGCGGCTCGCCAAGATCGTCGGCCGCGAGAATGTCATAGGCGGCACCGATTGCGGCTTCGCGCAAAGCCCGTTCGCGCGTCGCGTTCACCCGACCATTATGTGGGCGAAGCTGAAATCACTGGTCGAAGGCGCGCGCCTTGCGACGCAGACGCTATGGGGAAAGCGCGCGGCGGCGTGACTTGCCGCCCGTCATTCCGGGTTGCCGCAACCGGGCAACCGGGGAATCCTGATATCGCCGGTCAGCGAAGATGGATCCGGGGCGCGGGCTGCTGCCCGCGCCACGGAATGACCACTTAATGCGACTGCTGGGAGCTCGGGAACAAGCTTCCTGGCTCGACCTTCACACCCGGGCCCATGGTCGAGGAAATCGCGACCCGGTTGATGAAGTGGCCTTTGGCGCCCGGCGGCCGCGACTTTTGCACCGCATCGGCAAACGCCATGATGTTCTCGATCAGCTTTTCGACGGGAAACGAGGCCTTGCCGACGCCGGCTTGGACAACGCCGGCCTTCTCGGCGCGAAACTCGACCGAGCCACCCTTGGCGCCCTTGACCGCGTTGGTGATGTCCATGGTCACGGTGCCAACCTTGGGATTGGGCATCAGCCCGCGCGGACCCAAAACCTTACCGAGGCGGCCGACCAGCGGCATCAGATCCGGCGTAGCGACGACCCGATCGAAATCGATGGCGCCGCCTTGGACTTTCTCCACCAGATCCTCGGCGCCAACGACGTCGGCGCCGGCCGCCTTGGCCTCATCCGCCTTGGCGCCGCGGGCAAACACGGCAACCCGCACCGAGCGGCCGGAACCGTTCGGCAGATTGACCACACCGCGCACCGTCTGATCGGCGTGGCGCGGATCGACGCCGAGATTTATCGCCACTTCGACGGTCTCGTCGAATTTGGCCTTGGCGCGATCCTTGACCATCTTCACGGCTTCCGCGAGCGGATAGAGCTTCTCGCGATCGACGCCTTCCCGCGCCGTGCGCGTGCGTTTTCCAATCGTGCTCATGCCTTCACCTCTAAGCCCATGGAACGTGCGGACCCTTCGATCATGAGCATCGCCGACTCGATGGTGTCGCAGTTCAAATCCTTCATCTTTTGCTCGGCGATCTCACGCACCTGGGCCTTGGTCACCGAGCCGGCTATATCGCGACCCGGCGTCTTCGAGCCGCTCTCGAGCTTGGCCGCCTTTTTGAGGAAGTGCGACACCGGCGGCTGGCGCATCTCGAAAGTAAACGAGCGGTCGGCGTAGACGGTGATGGTGACGGGGATCGGAGCGCCCTTTTCCAGCTTCTGGGTCTGCGCGTTGAACGCCTTGCAGAACTCCATGATGTTCAGCCCGCGCTGGCCGAGCGCGGGGCCGATCGGCGGCGACGGATTGGCCGCCCCGGCCGGCACCTGCAGCTTCACATATCCGGTGATTTTCTTTGCCATTCTCTACTCCTGTTAGTGGTGTGGCTGTTGACGGCTGGCGGCCGCCTCACCTCCCACGCCTTCACTTAATGAGCGGCGCATCACTGCGTGCGGCACCGCATCCGAGACAAGCCTTATAACTTCTCCACCTGCCCGAATTCCAGCTCGACCGGCGTGGCGCGACCGAAGATCGACACCGCGACCTTGAGGCGCGAGCGGCCTTCGTCAACCTCCTCCACCGTGCCGTTGAACGAGGCGAACGGGCCGTCCGACACGCGAACCTGTTCGCCTACCTCGAACGACACCGACGGCTTCGGCCGCTCGATGCCCTCCTGCACCTGCTGCAACAGACGCTGCGCCTCGGCCTCCGCCAGCGGCATCGGCTTATTATCGGAGCCGAGGAAGCCAGTCACCTTCGGCGTATTTTTGATCAGGTGATAGGCATCGTCGGTCATTTCCATCTTCACCAGCACGTAACCGGGGAAGAATTTCCGCTCGGCGTCGACTTTGCGGCCGCGCCGCACTTCGACGACCTTTTCCTTCGGCACCAGAATTTCTTCGAACAGGCTGGACAGGCCGCGTTGCTTGGCCTGCTCACGGATCGACTCCGCCACCTTGTTCTCGAAATTCGAATAGGCGTGGACGGCGTACCATCGGCTCGTCATGTCATTAAATTCCGCATCATGAATTGATCGTGATTGGTTGGCGAATTTGCAAAGCTCAAGTGTTGATGCCGAGCAGAAAACTTACCGCGATGCGCATGACCTGGTCGGCGAGCAGGAAGAAAATCGATGCGATGACCACCATGACGAACACCATGATGGTGGTGACGGTGGTCTCCTTGCGGGTCGGCCATGTGACCTTCTGCGCCTCGGCGCGCACTTCCTGCAAAAACTTGAACGGACTAACTTTCGCCATCGCTTGATCCAATAGCCCTTCCCGCCCGACTTTTAAGGACGAGACCGACACCGCGGTTCCTTTGGGGAATATGCTCGTCGCGGAAGTCCGATACCGGGCCGCTGACGATGGCAGTTAAGTACTGCCCGGCCGCCGCAGCGTCAAGGTATTCGGCGCCAAAGCCCACAAATCAGGGTTCAAATAGCCCTAAGTCGGTAACTATTCGACAGCTGGGAGCCTGGATCCGGCCCTTCGGATTGGCAGGAGTGGAGGGACTCGAACCCCCAACCCCCGGTTTTGGAGACCGGTGCTCTAGCCATTGAGCTACACTCCTAGGCGTCCGGGACGGAGAAATGCCTCTTCATCGACGCCAAAGCAAGTCCTTGAACCGATTGGCGCCGCCAGCCGTCTTATCGGCATGACGTTAACCCGGCGTACAATCCTTCTCAGCGCGGTTTGCGTGGCCGCCAATCGTGCCGCCCTTGCCGACGACGCATCGGCGCTGGCGCTGGTGAATGGGATATACGCCGCCTATAGGGGCAAGGACGCAAAGGGCCTCCCGCTAACAGATACCGCTACTCTGCGCCGGTATTTCGATCCGTCGCTGGTGACGCTGATCGTCGAGGATCAAAGGAATGCCGCCCGCCGCAACGAAGCGCCCAAGCTCGATGGCGATCCGTTCGTCGACGCTCAGGATTGGGAAATACCGGAATTCGACATCGCCGTGGCCGATACCGGCCCTGGCAAGGCCACCGCGACCGTCAAATTCGTCAATCAAGGCGAGCCGGCGACGGTCGTGCTCGAACTCGTCACCGTCAACGCCAACTGGCGCATTTCCGACATCGTCTGGTCGCACGACGGAAAACCCGAAACTTCGCGCGAACAGCTCTCTCGTTGATGGATTGGCTGGCAGCGAAAGGTGGAGCGGGTGAAGGGAATCGAACCCTCGTCATAAGCTTGGAAGGCTTCTGCTCTACCATTGAGCTACACCCGCGCGCCGCCGGCAAAATAGCGCATCTTTGCCGAGCGGCAAGGGCGAACCCGGTTTCGCCGCGACTTTGTTTCGGCTAATGCGTCAGTCGCGCGGCGGCAACAGCTTGCTGGAACAGGGTTTGCATCGCCGCCGTAATATCGCCGTCGGTGGTCACCGAGAAGAACATCCCCGGTGACGCGCAGCTCTCCATATTGGGCGAGATCTGATTTTGAAACGGCGCGACCCAATCATTATACCAGGAATTGGTCGGCAGCGGCAGATAGGCGGTGTACAGCACGGCGATCTGGATGCCACGATTTTTTATCTTCGTGCACCAGGTCGTGTCGAACGGCTGCTGACAGCGATTTCCATCGAGCGTCTGCGAGCAGGACGTTGACACTTCGTCATCGACGCCATCGCTGACGATGAACAGCACTTCCTGCGGCGTGCTGGCCGGCGTGCCCGTCCCCGGCGACGGCATGATGGTGTTGATCGACGACATGGCGGATTCGAAGTCGGTATCGGTGTCGTTGTTCTGGCTCGTCTTCGTCAACCAGTTGTTGGAGTAGACTTCCTCCACGTTGATAGTGGCCGCCGCCGTCTTTGCGTTCCCGAGATTCGACGTCAGTGCCTGAATCGTATTGAGGCTTGAATTGTTGAACGTGTAGATCGCCATTTTATATTGCTGGTTCGAGCCCTCCATCGAAGCCGCCGAGGTCATCAGCGATTGAGTCGCGCTCGCCAAATTCTGCATCCGTGTTACGACGCCCAGATTCTGCGCCAGCGTGTAATTATCCTCGCCGCCCGGATTGCCCAGGTTGTCCGCCGCAGGATCGGATTCGTGACAGGCGAAGGCGCAGCCGCCTTGCGCCGACGTATTATTCACCATCGTCTGAATGCCGGCCGAGGTCGCCGCAATATTCATCGACGGCGAGTTGTCGAGCAGCAGATAGAAATTGATGTTTGTCGTCAGGCCAGCCTGCGCGGTCGACGAACCGGTTATGGTGATCGTTGGATAGCCGAAAATCCCCATAAACATATTGGATTTCGTCGCCGTGTAATTCACGACAGCGGTGCGGCCGGTCGTCGAATCCGTCACCGTGGCGGTCGCGTTGCCGACAGTGACATTGGGGATATTGACGGCTTCGGCGTTGAAGGTGTCTTGCGCCGTGATCTGCGCCGCGGCCGGCGTGCCGGTGATGGCCTGGTGGTCGACCGCTGACAGCGCCGCGGTATCGGCGACCGCGTCAAGTTTGGCCTTTGCCATATTGGCAGTGCCGTAATCGATGCCGGCGCCGACGGCGAATATCAGCGGCACCGCCGTCAGGCCCATCATTATCGCCATGCTGCCGCAATCGTCGCGGCGGAAGCGATGCACTTGGCGCATCACGCCGACCAGAAAGCGAACGACATTCGTCATCGGAAAAAACCCTTATTGTTACGAGCGCTTTGTTAAACAGCCGCCGAAAGCCGCCCGGCACAAAAGCGTGACTCGTCAGTCTCTTCGCATGATGTTTTGCCGTCGCATTCCTAAAGATGCGGTGAAATCACTCTGCGACGAATCGTTTCTTCACCGCGCCGCCTTTTGCGAAAGCGCAGTTCAAATGTTCGGTTGTTTGCTAACCTTGCGATAAGCATCGGCGGGGTTCGCTGAAATACTTCGGCAGATTTGGCCGAGATTCTTCAGAGTTCGCCGCGCTTGGCCATCGTCATGATGCGATCTGCGGTCCGGCAGGCAATCGCCTGGATCGTGAGCGACGGGTTGACGCCACCCACGGTCGGAAACACCGAGCCGTCGCAGATCCACAAATTAGGGATATCCCAAGAGCGGCAGTCGGCATTGACCACGCTCGTTTTCGGATCGACCCCCATGCGGGCGGTGCCGTTGAGGTGACAGGTGTCGTCGGTCTCGTCCCAGATGTCCCTGGCGCCCGCGGCGTCGAGCGCGCGGCGCATGAATGACAGCGAATGTTCGATCAATTTCTTGTCGTTATCGCCGAACGAGTAAGTGATGCGCGGCACCGGCAGGCCGTATTGGTCTTTCTCGTCAGTCAAGGCCACGCGATTGCGCTCCTGCGGCAGACACTCGCCGACGATCTTCAGTCCGACGTTGTGATTATACTTTTCCATTTCGTCGAGCAGGCGCTGCCCCCACAGTCCGCGCTTGCTCGACTGCGTGCCGGACCAGACGACCGGCAACGGCCCCTGGCTCATATAAGCGTAGCCGCCGAAGAAGTCCTTGCCCGTGTCGGCGTAATTCCAGTGCTCGGTAATGGCGAGCGACGGCGGGCCCTTATAGGCGCGGATTTCTTGGTCCATGGTGCCCCACACCGCCTGGTTGGACTGCACCATGAGATTCGTACCGACCAAGCCGGATGAATTGACAAGGCCATCGGGAAAGCGGCTGGTAGCGGAGTTCAAGAGCAGCCGCGGCGTCTCGATCGCATAACCGGCCACGACCACATTGCGGGCGCGCTGAAAGCGCCAGCGTCCCTGCCGTACATAATGTATGCCGGCGATGCGGCCGTCGCCGTTGTGCTCGATGCGACCAACCATCGCCAGATCGCGGATTTCGGCGCCCGCGGCGAGAGCACGCGGCAGCCAAGTGATGAGGACGCTCTGCTTGGCGTTGGTCGAGCAGCCGAGCACGCACATGCCGCGATAGACGCAAGGCGGTGAATGCCCGCGCGGCGCCGACACAGTCGCGAGCGGCGTCGGCGCCCAATCGATGCCAAGCGCTTCCGCACCTTGCGCCAGCACCAGTGCCGCGGCGTTGAGTTCGTGCGGCCGGTACGGATAGCGCGGTCGTTTCGGTCCCCACGGGTAATTCACCGGCCCGGAGATCTTCAGCGCTTGCTCGACCTCGGCGTAATAGGTCCACATCTCGCGCCAATCGAGCGGCCAATCGGCGCCGTAGCCGAGTTTGGTGCGCGCCTTGAACCACTCGGGACGGAAGCGCAGCGACACCATGGCGAAGTGCACGGTCGAGCCGCCGACCGATTTGCCGGAATTGTTGGCGCCGAGCTGGATCGGATTTTCGCCGTCGGTGATGCGTTCGTCGGTCCAATAGAGCTTCGCCTGCTCGTGTTCGTCCGAGGCGAAATCTTCCAGCGGCCGCCAATAGGGGCCGGCATCGAGCGCCACCACCGAGAAGCCGTATTCGGCGAGCTTGCAGGCGAGCGTGCCGCCGCCGGCGCCGGTGCCGACAATGGCAAAGTCGACCGGTTCATCCTCGGCATATTGGCGCATTGGCACCCAACCGCCGGAATGGAAGACGTCGGGAGCGCGGCCGCCGATCGCGCGCGGGGATTGTTGCGGATCATCCGACACGCGCATTCTCCCGCCGGGCGCGCGCCTCGCGACCGGGCCTCGCCTCCGAGGCCTCCCACGGATCGCGCCGGTCAAAATACATCCGCACATAGCCGCGGGGGCTCGCCGGGCCGCCAAAACCGATCTCGTTCCAGGACGTGGGATGGGCGTAATAAGAGCTGACAATGTCGCGCAGTACGCGCTTAGCAAAGAAGCTTTTGGGTGGCAGATCGCGCCAGACCCCTTCGCGCACATCGCCGCTTTGCACCGCCGCGAGGATCGCGTCCTGCTGCAGCGGATCAAGCTCGTGAAAACGATGGCGATGGCGCGCCTTGGCCTCGGCGTCGAGCGCCGCCAGCCCGCGCTGCCAAGCCTCCCGCATCGGCGGCAAATCGGCATAGCGGTAGCCGTCGCCGCTATTGCGGTGGAGTTTTTCATCGACCATGGCGGCGAGCGGTACAGGCCGTGGCCGGGCCACGGTCTGCGGCACAATGCGATCGCACACCGCGCGGATGGTCGGCCATTCCTCTTCGGTAAAGAAGCGATGCCGGTTGGGATCGATGGCCAAGCGCTCGTCGATCACCCGCCGCGTCTGGCCGTTCCAGGATTGCGAGTTGCGTTTGTTGAGAACGTCGTAGCCGGGATAACGCTCAGGCATCGGTTTCCGCCTCCTCGATGAGCGAGAGCGCCGCAAGGCCGGCGAGCGCCAGGCCGGTAAAACTCGGCGGCGCCGGCAGCGGCGGGCCGTTGAGCACGTTCTGGCTCCAATTGCGCCAGCCGCCCATGTTGCGGGAGACGCCATAAGCGTGGAAACCGACGCCCGCGAAGCCAAGAAGCGCCGTCAGGCGCAGCCACCAACGGGTGAGGCGATGCGTCGTGCGGTGCGGGCGCAGTGCCGACGCAGCGAGCAGGATCGAGGCAATCGGCGGCACGGTCACCGGCAGCAGCATGAATGGATCGTGGTATGCGCCGCGGAAGTGAAGAAGCCCTGCTTCTCCGACTGTGCCCGCGAGTCCCGCGGCGGTCACGCCCGCCAGCATCCGGCCGGCAGGGAGACCAAGCACGGCGGCGCGCCGATGCGGCTGAGTATCGCGCACACGCTCGGCGCCGCGGCCGAGAAGACCGGCCAGCGCCAGCGCCATCGGCGCTCCAATCGGCGCGGCATAAAACAGATTGAGCCACGACCAGCGGCCCGGCCGCTTGAGAATGTTATAAGAGTGGAAGCCGAGGCCGGCGCAGCCGGCCGCGGCGGCCGAAGCATAGATCGCGTCGCGCATGACGTGCTTGCTGGCGCGAGTGTCTGCAGCACCAAATAGACTGGCGCCGAGCGTCAGCGCCGCCGCTACGAGCGGCGTATACATCGCGCGGTTCTCAAACGAGCCGCGATAATGCTCGACGGCGCTGTCGGCGAGAACCGAGAGGGCCAGCATGGCAGCGCTGCCATTAAGACGCCGGCCGGAACTGCGTGTCAGTTCCTGACGGTGCCGCCGAGTTCGTGGCGCATAGCGCGAAATCAGCCGGGCCAGTTCATCCGTTTTCTGCTTCGCTCGCGCCAAGGGACGCGGCGCTGCCGGAGCCGGCAGGAGGCCACGGGCCGCGCTACGCGTCAGCGCAACGGCCTTTGGCAAGAAAGGCGATGACGCAATCCGCGAGACGACTTCCGGCCGCACCACGATGGCTGCCGCCGCGCCGGCCAAAGCAAGATTTGCGATAAGGTCGAGCGTGGCATCGGCCCTGCTCATGATGCCTCCCCATTGACGCGGAAGCGTTCAGCATCTTGTCGCTTGAAGGTGAGGCCGTGACCGGGCTGGCCGAGATCCGGCTCAATAGCGCCATCGTGTGCGACGGGCGCGCCATCGAACAGCATGTGTTCGATCCGGACGTGATCGTGGAACCACTCGATATGACGGAGCCGCGGCACCGCGCAGGCGACGTGGCGGTGCATCGCCGGCGCGCAATGGGCGGATAAATCGATGTGGTGCGCTTCGCACAGCGCGCCAATCTGTAAGAACCCGGTGATGCCGCCGCATCGCGTGGCGTCGGCCTGCAGCACATCGACGGCATCGGCCTGCAGCATGCGGCGCGCATCGTCGGACGTATAAATGTATTCGCCAGCCGCAATAGCCATCTGACCGGGCGCGCGTTCGCGCATCAGACGCAGTCCCGGCAGATCGTCCGATGTTACGGGCTCCTCGAACCAGCGGATGTCGGCTTCGGCGCAGGCTTGGGTGAAGTCGAGCGCCTGCTTGACGGAGAATGCGCCATTGGCGTCGACGAAGAGCTGGCAATCGCCGATCGCCGCCTTGGCTTGCCGCACCCGATCCGGATCCCGGTCCGGCTCGCTGCCGATCTTCATCTTGACGAAGCGACAGCCGTCGCGATCGACCCACCCGGCAAGCTGATCGCGCAGTTGTTGGTCTGAATAACTGGTGAAACCGCCGCTGCCGTAAATCGGCACGCGATCGCGACACCGGCCGAGCAGGCTTGCGAGCGGCAAATCAAGCGCGCGCGCCTTGATATCCCACAGCGCATTATCGATCGCGGCAATCGCGCACGCCGCGAGCCCGGACCGGCCGAGATTGCGGACGCTGCGCTGCATTGCCATCCAGCATCCCGGGATGTCGAAGCTATCGCAGCCACTGATCGCCTTCGTCAGCACTCCGGCAATGAGCGCGGTCACGGAACTGTCGGCGTAAGTGTAGCCGATACCTGACAGTCCGTTCACTTCGACCCGGACCGCCACCAGGGTGGTGGCGTCCCAAGCGAATGTACCGTCCGCTTCCGGGTAATCGGTGGGAATCCGGTATGCGGCCGCTGTCAGCCCTGTGATCGGCGCCCCGCCGCTATTGGTGCGTGTCACTTTATTTCCCGGGAACGAGCGAGGCCAAAACCTGCTTCGCGGTCTCCTTGATAATGTTGCCCTCGCGCGGGTCGCCTTTGACGAGCGTCTCGGTGAGGTGCTTAGCTTCCTCGAGCGTGATGTGCGGCGGCAGTGGTGGCACTTCGGGATCGGTTTTCACTTCGAGCACCACGGGCCGATCGCACGCGAGCGCCTGGTCCCATGAGGCACCCATTGCATCGGGCCGATCCACGTAGATTCCTTTAAGCCCGATCAACTCGGCAAAGCGGTGGTATGGCACATTGGGAATCTGCTGCGAGGCGTCGAATTTTGGATCGCCCTCCATGACGCGCTGCTCCCACGTCACCTGATTGAGATCCTCGTTGTTGAAGACGCAGACGATCCAGCGGTGATCTGACCATTGCCGCCAGTATTTGGCCACCGTAATCAGCTCGGCCATATTGTTCATCTGCATCGCGCCGTCGCCGACCAGCGCGATCACTGGACGGTCGGGATGCGCGAATTTCGCTGCGATGGCATAAGGTACCGCCGCGCCCATCGACGCCAGGCCGCCGGACAGAGACGCCATCATGCCGCGGCGCATTTTCAGATCGCGCGCATACCAATTGGCGCAGGATCCGGAATTGCTGGTGACGATGACGCGGTCGGGCAGCCGCGGCGACAGTTCCCAGGTGACGCGCTGCGGATTGACCGGATTGGCGGACGCCTTGGCCCGCTCTTCAAGCGTCTTCCACCACTCCTTGAGGTTTTTGGCGATACCCTGGCGCCACTTGCCGTCGCCTTTCTGCTTGAGCAATGGCAACAGCGCGCGCAGCGTCTCCGCGGCGTCGCCGACGAGATTGACTTCCATCGGGTAGCGCAGCGACAGCATATCCGGCGCAAGGTCGATTTGCACGCCGCGGGCGTGGCCTTCCTTCGGCAGAAACTCGGAATAAGGAAATCCCGAGCCGATCATCAACAGCGTGTCGCATTCCATCATCAGATCGTAGCTCGGCTTGGTGCCGAGCATGCCGATCGAGCCGGTCACCCAGGGCAAGTCATCAGCCAGCGCGGCTTTGCCGAGCAGCGCCTTGGCGGCGCCGGCTTCCAGGCGATCGGCCACCGCGATGACTTCGTCGGTGGCGCGCAGCGCGCCAGCACCGACCAGCATCGCGACCTTGTTGCCGCTGTTGAGCACGTCGGCCGCTCGGCGCAGATCGGCATCGTAGGGCACCGTCTTCGGCATGGAGAAACCGATGCCGGAATGGACCGTGCCGTGCTTACGCGGCGGATCTTCATACGGCACGTCCTGGAGATCGTTGGGCAATATGATTGCCGTCACGCGGCGCTCGCCGAGTGCGATGCGGATGGCGCGGTCGACCAAATGGCGGACCTGCGCCGGGGCGGAGGCCTGTTGGACAAAAGCTCCGGCCACATCCTTGAACAAGCTCGGCAGATCGACTTCCTGCTGATAGTGGCCGCCGAGCGCGGTGCGCGCCTGTTGGCCGGCGATGGCGAGCACCGGCATGTGATCGAGCCGCGCGTCATAGAGGCCGGTGATCAGGTGCGAGGCGCCGGGCCCGGATGTTGCGATACAGACGCCAAGTTCGCCGGTGAATTTGGCGTAGGCCGAAGCCATGAACGCAGCCATTTCCTCATGCCGCGCCTGGATGAACTCGATTTTGCCGGTGGCGCGCTGCAGCGCGCCAAACA
The DNA here is from genome assembly GCA_963731805.1 of uncultured Alphaproteobacteria bacterium. Classification (GTDB taxonomy): domain Bacteria; phylum Pseudomonadota; class Alphaproteobacteria; order Rhizobiales; family Xanthobacteraceae; genus BOG-931. The sequence continues at coordinate 63,124 of CAVSWY010000002.1, read as the reverse complement.
CGCCGTTAATGCCGTCGCCGGGGTAGCCGAAAATTTTCCTCACGCCCCAAGCATGGAGCCGCTCGACCAGGAAATCGCCAACAGTTTGTGACATAGCCGGCACCTCGGCGGAACGCCGGGCACGGAGTTCCGACCAGTAATGTGTTGCGTGCTGTTTTCTGAACGGCCGGCCCGGACGGAAGTTCCAGAACCGGGAAATGACAGAGAAAATGTCGCGGTCAACTGGCCATGGCGGTTTGACGCGTAGGTATTCGACCGCCGATCTTGCCGATCATCGACGCGGAGTACTCGTCGCATAATCGCGCCAGAACGCCGGCCACTTCGGTCTTGGCCCGCTGTCCGAGCTCCATCAACGGCAATCGCACTCGCGGCGACATGAGACCGAAGCAGCTCAACGCATATTTGACGGGAACCGGATTTGGCTCGCGAAACAGCACCGCCGTCAGCGGCGCGAGCGCTAGGGCAACCCGCTGCGCTCTCGCACATTCTCCCTGACGCAAAGATAGAAACGCATTCCGGCAAAGCACCGGCGCGGCATTGGAGGTAACGGAAATGCAGCCATCGCCGCCCTGCGCGACAAAACCCAGGGCAGTGAAGTCGTCTCCGGAAAGCAGTCTGAAATCCGGTCCGACAAGCGGGCGCAAGCGGGCCGGCCGCGTCACATCGCCGGTGGCGTCTTTGAGCCCGATAATTCCCGGCACCTCGGCTAACCGCGCGACGGTTTCATCGGCGAGGCCACAAGCGGTTCGTGAGGGGACGTCATAAAGGATGACCGGCAATGCAGTCGCGGCGGCGATTTCACAAAAATGGCCGTAGAGCCCGGCCTGAGTCGGTCTGTTGTAGTAAGGAACTACGGACAAGATCGCGTCCGCACCGTTTTCCTCCGCGACCTTAGTCAGTTCGATCGCATGCGTGGTTGCATTAGAGCCGGCTCCGGCAATGACCGGTACACGACCGTCCGAGATTTTAACGGCGATGCGGACGAGCTCGCCGTGCTCGGTATCGATCAAATTCGGCGATTTACCAGTCGTGCCGCAGACGACCAGCGCTGTCGCCCCGTTCCCGATCTGAAGATCACAAATCCGTTCGAAAGCTTCACAGTCGATGCGGTCATTGTCGCCGAAAGGCGTCGGCAAGGCGGGCGCATAACCTGACAATTTCGAGACATGACGGCCGATCGCGCGCATCGTGCAGTCTCATTTATGCTTGGTAAGGAGCGACCGTCACGCGACCCGGAGCTGGCGCTCGGTCTCGACGCTAAGCTGCCGTTGCGGCGCCGCGTCCTGTGCGCGTGTTGTGTCGAGTTCGACAATGCCGGTAATCGCGACGAATGAGTGCGGTCGATTTCCGTTCTCGGATCGAATGTACCGAAGCGCCTCGGCCCTATTTACGAATAGCCCGCCTCGACTGCCATTCTGGTCTTGCGCCACCCAATGGCCTCGGCTGTCTTGACCGATCATGAAGATGGGAGGACGCAAGCACGAGGGAGGTTCAGCTTCGTTTTTCATCGATTTGCTCCCGGAGAGATGAGTAACGAAATCCGTGCGATCGCCAGTGCGATGCAAATTATGGCAGCGGCAGATCGTCGTCGTTCTTCGACGCCAGCGTATACTCGCCGTGGAACAGCTCGCGCTCGATTGCCCTGCGGTTTCTTCGCTCGCCGACAAAGGCTCGGTCAATTTGCGCGACGAGCTTGCGCCATTCGGCAATCGCCATCGCGACGAAGGTTGCGAATTTTGGCGTGCGCCGCGTCGCCACGTCGATTACTGCAGCAATGGGTTCGACGAGGCGGTCACCTTCGTTATCGATGTCGAGTTCGAGTTGCTCGTTGAGAAACATCATTGCGCAGCCCGCCGACCCGCTCTGCTGGCGGGCGAAGCGTACAGCGGAACGCCGGAGCAGAAATACGCCGCCGCAGCGGCCCTCGGCCTCGCGCGCCACCCAGAACCCATGCTTGTTTCGGGCGATGTAGAACAACGGAATGGTTTCGCTGAGAACGCTGAGATCCGGCCGCCTGGGAAAATTGACCACCGTGCCCGACACACCAGAGGCATGGCCGCGCGACGCGGGACTGGATCTTGAGTGGGCCACGGCGAGCCTGATGCCTTCCGATCCGGTGGAGTTGGCAAAGCCGAAATTTTTGAAAAGGCTGTTCATCGGTTTGCCGTGTTATCGGGTCTTGATCGCGCCAACCGCGTTCGACATCGACAGGCGCCCCAACTTCGCGTCACGTTGGGGCCGCGGCTTCTTGAACATCAGTTGCCGGCAGCGTTTGATGTCATCGTCGACCTTGCGCAATTCCTGTTCGGAAACCGCGTGCTTAGCGGGGTAAGCGGCCAGGGCATCAAGCCGTTCGGCAAGTCCGTGCCAGAACCGCCGCCGTTCGGCCGATCGGTCAGCCGGCTTTCGTAAGAAATCATCAGAAAGGACGCTCATCGGGCCCTCTCCTTCTTGTTGTTTTGGCTGAGCCAAATTTGCGCTTGCGGCCATATAAATTCGAGATCGGGCGCGGCGCTTTCTCATAAAGGCGGCATAGGAGGGTAAACGGAGAAAGCGCAGGTCTCATGCGAAATTCTCGCAACAGATCAGGCCGGCCGAGGCTGGGTTAGCGAGCGGCACGGCGGGAACGGATTGCGCGGCGAGCGCGGTCCGGCGACGCGCCTGAAGAAACGCCAGCAAAATCGCAAGCGGCATGACCTCATGGGCAGCGTCCGCCGTATCGTCGAATTCGATAGGGAAATTAGGCTGTCGGGATAACGAGCAATGCCACTGCCCGTCTTCGCGGATCAGCCGTCGCAGCGTCCAGTCCGGCAATTCCAGCGCGATCAACGTAATCGCGGCGTCGGCCCAAGCGCCTGATTCCACTAAGCGCTCGATTCCAGCGGTCTTTCCAGCCTTGGACAGCACCGGAATGCGGCTGCACGCGCCGGCGATGACCTTCGAAATAAGGCCATGCGTCGGCTGCGGCGCGAAGCGAACCGCCTCGTCCAACCGATCGAGCAACACGGCCTGGTCGGACCCAAATGACATTGCGACCTCACGACAGCGAAACCGCCTTTCGGCGCTGCCTCGTAAGATGCAATCGGAGGCCGTAAAGAAGCCAGATGACACGGATTAGAACGATATAAAGCCGGCATAAGTGACCGGCCGCGCTTTCATAGGAATTGACCGGCGCGACTGATCGATCAGTGCGAAACACGCAAATATTTGCGCCAGTTCAAAAATGATCGCGCCCGTCTCACATGAGGTCGCGAAGACGATTTGGCTTCGGCGGCCTTGGCGCTTTTGGCTGACGCCCGGGCAGTTCGCGATCGCCTGCTCCAAAACTCCTTCTGAGCATTAAAAAACTCGCGGTATTGCCGCGGATTGAAATCAAGCAGCGTCCCGCCCGATGCAAAGTGCTGGATGAACGCCATCCCGATCGCGTAAGTCGCGCCGGCGGACAAGGCCGGCATCACGACCGCGCTCACCGCCGTCCCGACGACCGGCACGCTCTTGGTTATGCTGGCGGCTCCCATGCCGCTGCTCGCCGGGATCATCGAGCCCGCCAGGCTGGCGATCAGCGCCTTGCCGCGGTTGGCGGAAAACGGGACACCGTAAATCTGTGAAATGCGGCGGAGCATGAGCACCTGCACGCCGCCCACCGCCGCCAGATCGACAAACGGTAATGGAATAATGCCCGCTACCCCCGACCACAAAGCGAAACGTTCGACCAGCTTCGCCGCGATGGCTCGCCGTCCATCTGCGGCAGGCACGATCACGTCGGGCAAGTTCGCTTTCGCAACCGTGGTGGATACGTCCTTCACAGGCTCTGCAACGTCAATCGTTTCCATCGCCCGCGTTGCTTCCGACCCGTCGCCGCTTGGCTGGTCGCTTGGCGCGCGCAACTCTGCCGGACTCGCCGACACGGCTGCGTCCGCAATGCCCGCTCCAGCCGCAATGATTGCCTCAAGGCGCGAGATGTTTTGCAGCAGGCGATCGCTGGCAAGACGAAGGAAGAAATAGCCGAATTCCGGGTTGTCGAAATAGATTTCGAGCAGCCGATCGTAGGTGATGGTCAGCACCTCGCCGCTCTCGATACACTCGACCGTCTGCGTCCTGCGATTGTTGGGGGTGACGAAACCAAGTTCACCCACCAAACGGCCGGGCGGCAGCTCGACGCCGATTTCGGTCACCAGAAATTTCCCCGTCACCGTCAGAAACATCTCGTTGGCCGTTTGCCCTTTGCGAAACAGCACATCGCCGCGGCGATAGATGCGGCGATTCATGAACGGCTTGAGCCAGTCCATCGACAGATCGCCCTGGGCTGCGACGCGCGCCTTCTTGACCAGGCCGCGCATCTGAAACAGCCGCCAACTGTTGATCGGCAGCAGGAGCAAATACATGAAAAAAGTCGACATCGCTCCGGCAAGTGCGCCGTAGACCACGAAGAACAAGGCGCTGATGATGCCGAAGACGCGCAGCGGCACCATGGTCCGCATCAGCAACGTCGCCGCATAAAAGCCGGCGCCGATCAGCGCGCAGGCATTTGCGAAATTGAGGTGAGCCACCGAGACGTCGATCAGCTGCGCGAATATCGCGTGCCAAGTGACGTTGGTGGGGTCGAGGCCGACTTGAATGAGCAGTTTGGCAAAGGTGAGATTTTGCGTCGCGCGGTCGAGCGCGCGATCCAATATCGTCGTCAGATTTTGGTCGTCGCTATTCATTCCCCCTCCGGCCGACCCACTCTGGCGATAGCTTTGACCTCAGGCCCGCACCATATCCCGGGACAATCCGGGGCGATATCCCAGGAGGACTCGTCCCGCAAGCAACATCAAGCCGCTTGGTCAAAGGCCTTCTCCGTCCTCGAACTTGCCGGCGGCGGAGTTTCAACCTTTATGCGGTTCCTACAATGTTATCTCCCCCTTCTCCTCGATTTCCTATGAGCCGGTCGGCACATCTGTTTCGTAATTTGGCGCGAGAGATGCGAGTTTATAAAGATGCAAGTCTATTTCGATCGAATGACTCCTGCGATGAGACAGACCGTCGAGGTTCAACCCCAAAGCGGCAAGAAGCGCTCAGACCTTTCAGCCTTGCTGACAGTCTTGGCGTTGCTGGCGGCAGCGGCCGTCGCCAAGTTCGGCGCGGCGACACAATTCCTTCACATCGTCCACGCCCATGCGGCCGGTTCCCTGTAGGCATTTTGGGACGGGCTGAGGGCTGAGACCAACGTCTCTCATTGTGGTGCTGCCGTCACCCTGCATCGCGCAGGCCGACAGCGTTTATTGGACGACCGCCGACCGCATTCGGCAACATCTCACCCCTCGGCCACGATAGTGGTTCCGATCGCTGTGACACGCTGCTGTAATTTTACCAATTCGTCTTTCGGCAAGTGCCCGGCACATCCAGCCGCCACACGCTGCGCGCGCTCGATAAGTCTCATACGAAGATCCGCATGCTCGGTGACGAATGCGATATCGTTAAGGGCGCGCACCAGCCGCAAGCTTACCGCAATATCGGCGGCGGCATAGTGTCTGATCTGCTCGAACGCCGTATCGAGCAGGCCATCGAGGCTCATCCACGGCACGAAGAGCCGCAATACGTGCGGTGGCGCGTAATAGTGAGACGGCGGCGGCATGCGGCTAATCCAGAGGATCATGATTCGGCTGAGCTGGTCCACGCAGCTGATCGCGGTACTGGGATCGTTGACCGCCGGAGACATCGCACGTAGCGCTATGTCAACGATCTGGATGATGCCGAACTCAACATCCTGCTGCATAGTGCGCGTCGGACCGATATCGAAGGCCGCGATGAGATGGAGCGCACGGTCGGTCGGCACGCGCTCCGGTTTCGACACGCGCGCGATCGGAACGCCGGCCGGCACAAACTGGCCCACGCGACGCTCCAAATGCACGGAAATGCGATAGGCCTGCGCCAGGGCGATAAGGTGCTTGATATCGACATAGCGGATATAGCCAGACCGCTGATTGAGAAGGCATCCGTCTTGTGGCGGCGGCATCTCACTCCGATCCGATGACGGGAACGGCCCCCGCGGATGGGGCATGAGTTCCTCGATAACCAACTCGGTTTCGCGCGCAATTCGATCCACGATGTGGTTGACGCTGATTGATTGAGAGATGTGGTTGATGAAGTAAATTAGCCAGCCCACACACATCAGCGCGAGCAGCATCGCCCCCGTCACGGTCACGACGGGCACGAATGGATGCGGCAATGCACGCGCGGCAGGCAATGCCGCCATGCAGTAAGAGAAAGTTCCGAGGAACACACCAAGTGTCCACTGCGTGGTGCGGTCCCTGACGAAGCTGATCAGGATGCGCGGCGAGAATTGCGTCGATGCGAGCGTCAGTGTCATCAGCAGGATCGCGAACACGATCGACACGACCGTCATGATCGAAGTCGCGATGCTGCTGAGGATCACTTGCGCCACGCCAGCATCCTGATGCGAAGGAAAAAGGATGTTCGGGATCCAGGCGCCGATTTGGGGCGTCGCTTCTTCCAGCGATGAGAGAACGGCGCCCGCCGTTCCTAGGATCAATGCGATGACCAAGGGCCGAATGAGGAAGCCCCCGCGAAGCGCGTACATCGCGGAATGGGCTAGGACACGCAGGCGCTCAAGCATTCCGGATGCCCTATTCGGCTCAAAACCGATGGAGGGTCTCATCCGACTGAGCGAAATTCAACCAAAAGCCGCCGAATTTGCTCAGACAGGCTGTTCCCGCTCAGCCATTGCGGCGTTGGGCTTATCTTCCTACCGCTAATAGACCTCTATGAGATTCCTATAACTTTTTCATCACTCCCGTCTCGAATTCATATGCCATTGGTGACACCTATTCGCGCGTGAACGGCGGGGTTTAATTGCGCGAACTTGATTCAGATCAAGACGGCGCGCCGCCAATGGGCATCTGCTAGGCGGGGATTTTTATTCGGAGAACTGCGATGATGGACGCCGTCATGATGGCGATCGCTTTCGTCTTTTTCGCGCTGTCGATCGCCTACTGCTACGCCTGCGACCGGCTCTGAGGGAGACTGTCATGATCTTCGACTATTCGCTTGCCGGTCTCGTGACCGTGGGGCTGCTCGTCTATCTGATCTACGCTCTGCTCAAGCCCGAACTGTTCTGAAGGATAACGACCATGACCGTCATCGGCTGGGTCCAGATTCTGCTTTATTGCGCGATCATCATCGCAATCACGCCGGTCCTCGGCGCCTATATGACCCGCGTGTTCAACGGCGAGCGCACATGGCTGACGCCGCTCCTGCGTCCGGTCGAGATCGCGATCTACAAGATTGCGGGCGTCGATGAGCGCCGGGAACAACATGCCTTGACCTACACGGTCGGCATGCTGCTGTTTCACGTCGGCGGCCTGCTCATTCTTTATGTGTTGATGCGCACACAGGCTTTTTTGCCGTTTAATCCCGAAGGCCAAAGCGCAGTCGAAGAGGGTTTGTCGCTCAACACGGCGATGAGCTTCATCACCAATACCAATTGGCAGAACTACGCCGGCGAAAACACGATGTCGTACCTCGTGCAGATGCTCGGCCTGACGCACCAAAACTATCTGTCGGCGGCAACCGGCATCGTGCTGGCGGTCGCTGTGATCCGCGGCTTCGCGCGCCATTCGGTACGCACCGTCGGCAATTTCTGGGTCGATATCACCCGCTGCACGCTTTACATCCTCATTCCGATCTGCGTGCCGTATGCATTGTTCCTGGTCTGGCAGGGTATCCCGCAAACGCTCGGCGCATATGTCGACGCGACCACGCTGGAAGGCGTCAAGCAGCACATTGCGATCGGGCCGGTCGCTTCGCAAATCGCGATCAAGATGCTCGGCACCAACGGCGGCGGTTTCTTCAACGCCAACGCTTCGCATCCGTTCGAGAATCCGACGGCCTTGTCGAACTACGTGCAGATCATTTCGATCTTCGTGCTCGGCGCTGCGCTCACGAATGTGTTCGGTCGGATGGTCGGCAACCAGCGGCAAGGTTGGGCGGTCCTCGCCGTGATGGGTGTCCTCTTCATTGCCGGCGTCACTTTTTGCTACTGGGCCGAGGCCCATGGCAACGATGCGCTCAATGCGCTCGGCCTCACCGGCGGGAATATGGAAGGCAAGGAAACCCGCTTCGGCATCGTTGCTTCGGCCCTGTTCGCCGTCATCACCACCGCCGCCTCATGCGGCGCAGTGAACGCCATGCACGACAGCTTTACTGCGCTCGGCGGCATGATTCCGCTAATCAACATTCAGCTTGGCGAGATCATTGTCGGCGGCGTCGGTTCCGGCATGTACGGCATGCTGCTGTTCGTCATCATTTCGATCTTTGTCGCCGGGCTGATGGTCGGACGGACGCCGGAATATGTCGGCAAGAAAATCGAGGCCAAGGAAGTCAAGATGGCGATGCTCGCCATCCTGGTGCTGCCGCTGATGTATCTCGGCTGGACCGCGGTCGCGATGCTGGTGCCGTCGGCGGTGGCCTCGATGAACAATCCCGGCCCGCACGGCTTCACCGAGGTGCTTTACGCCTACACCTCGATGGACGGCAACAACGGCTCGGCCTTCGCCGGACTCAACGGCAACACCATGTTCTACAACCTCAGTGGCGTTGTCGCGATGGGTGTCGGCCGGTTCTGGATGATCATCCCGACCATGGCGATTGCCGGCACGCTTGCTGCCAAGAAATTAGTGCCTGCTTCTGCCGGCACGTTCCCGACCGACGGCGGCTTGTTCGTTGGTCTCGTCGTCGGCGTGATCCTGATTGTCGGCGGCCTCACTTTCTTCCCGGCACTGGCGCTCGGCCCGATCGTCGAACAGCTCGCGATCAACGCCGGCACACTTTTCTCATCTAATTAAGGCTTGGAGTGACTTCGATGGAAACCTCGACCCTACGCAAGAGCATGCCCGTCTCGGCGCTGTTCGATCCGAAGATCGTCGTGCCGGCCATCGGCTCCGCCTTCGTCAAGCTCAATCCGCGCACGCTCATGAAGAATCCCGTCATGTTCGTGCTCGAGGTAGTGACGGCGCTGACAACCGTCATCTTGATTCGCGATCTTGCGACCGGCGGCGGGCATATCGCCTTCGAGTTCCAGATCATTCTGTGGCTGTGGTTCACCGTACTGTTCGCCAACTTCGCCGAAGCAGTAGCGGAAGGTCGCGGCAAGGCGCAGGCCGACACGCTGCGCCGTCAACGCACCGAGACTCAGGCCAAGCTTCTGACCGCTGCCGGCGACTCGCAGAATTACCGGCTGGTGCCAAGCACCAACCTCAAGGTCGGCGACATTGTCCTCGTCGAAGCCGGCGACACGATTCCGTCGGATGGTGATGTGATCGAGGGCATGGCCTCGGTCAACGAGGCGGCGATCACCGGCGAATCGGCGCCGGTCATCCGCGAATTGGGTGGCGACCGCTCTGCCGTTACCGGCGGCACACAGGTTCTTTCCGATTGGATTCGCGTGCGCATTACCGCGGCGCCCGGCTCGACCTTCCTCGATCGCATGATCAGGCTGGTCGAAGGCGCCGAACGGCAAAAAACGCCGAACGAGATCGCGCTGAACATTCTGCTGGTCGGCCTGACCATCATCTTCGTGTTCGCGACCGCGACGATCCCAAGCTACGTTTATTATGCCGGCAGCACGATCTCGGTCGTCATCCTGGTCGCCCTGTTCGTGACGCTGATCCCGACCACCATCGGCGCGCTGCTGTCGGCCATCGGCATTGCCGGCATGGACCGCCTGGTGCGCTTCAATGTGCTAGCGATGTCCGGCCGCTCCGTCGAGGCGGCGGGTGACGTCGATACGCTTCTTCTCGACAAAACCGGCACCATCACGCTCGGCAATCGCCAGGCGACCGAGTTCAAGCCGCTGCGCGGAGTGACCGAGCAGGAATTGGCGGATGCGGCTCAACTCGCTTCGCTCGCCGATGAAACGCCCGAGGGACGCTCCATTGTCGTGTTGGCCAAGGAGAAATACGGCATCCGCGGCCGCGAGCTGCATGAACTGCAGGCCAGTTTCATCCCATTCTCCGCACAGACGCGGATGAGCGGTGTTGAGGTCGGCTCGTCCTGGGTCCGTAAAGGCGCGGTGGATGCCATCTTGAATTTTCTTAACGGACCGCCGACGGCAGTCGCAGCAGGCGCCGCTGTGCAGGCATTGCGACCGAGCGTGAGCGGCGAGGCCGTTCAGGAGATCACCGCGATCGCCGACTCCATCGCCAAGTCAGGCGGTACGCCGCTGGCGGTCGCCAAGGACGGCCGCCTGCTCGGTGTTGTTCAGCTCAAGGACATCGTCAAAGGCGGCATCCGCGAGCGCTTTGCCGAACTGCGCCGCATGGGTATCCGCACCGTCATGATCACCGGCGACAACCCGATGACGGCCGCCGCAATCGCGGCAGAAGCCGGCGTCGACGATTTCCTCGCCCAAGCGACGCCCGAGGAGAAGCTGCGGCTCATTCGCGACGAACAGGCCAAAGGCAAGCTCGTCGCCATGTGCGGCGACGGCACCAACGATGCGCCGGCACTGGCGCAGGCCGATGTCGGCGTCGCCATGAACACCGGCACACAGGCGGCACGCGAAGCCGGCAACATGGTCGACCTCGATTCCAACCCGACCAAGCTCATCGAGATCGTCGAGATCGGTAAGCAGCTCCTCATGACGCGAGGCGCGCTCACCACCTTCTCGATCGCCAACGACGTGGCGAAGTATTTCGCCATCATCCCGGCGATGTTCGTCGCCTTCTATCCGCAATTGCAGGCGCTGAACATCATGAAGCTGACGACACCGCAGAGCGCAATTCTTTCAGCGATTATTTTCAATGCGCTGATCATCATTGCGCTCATTCCGCTGTCGCTCAAAGGCGTGCGCTATCGCCCGATCGGCGCCGCTGCGCTGCTCGTACGCAATCTTTGGATCTACGGCGTCGGCGGCGTGATCATCCCGTTCGTCGGCATCAAGGCGATCGACGTCGTCGTCACCGCCTTGCACCTGGTTTAAGGAGAACTGCCATGTTGCGCGAAATCCGTCCGGCGATCGTCGTCCTGATCGCTCTTACGCTCATCACCGGCTTGGTCTATCCGCTGGCGATGACCGGGATCGCCCAAGTCATATTCCCGTACCAGGCGAACGGCAGCATGATCGAGCGCGACGGCAAGGTCGTGGGCTCGGAGCTGATCGGCCAGGAATTCGACAGCGACAAATATTTCCACGGCCGGCCGTCGGCGACCACCGCGCCCGATCCCAAGGATCCGACCAAGACCATCGCTGCGCCGTATAACGCCGATAATTCAGGTGGATCGAATCTCGGACCGTCCAACAAGGCGCTGATCGACCGTGTCAAAGGCGACATCGATAAATTAAAAAAGGAGAACCCGTCGATGGCGGTGCCGGCCGACCTGGTCACGACGTCGGCCAGCGGCCTCGATCCGGACATCTCGCCGGCGGGGGCCCTTTTCCAGGTGCCCCGTATTGCCAAGGCCCGCAATCTGCCGGAAGATCGCGTCCGCAAGCTCGTCGACGATAACACCGAAGGCCGATGGCTTGGCCTCTTGGGCGAGCCGCGCGTGAACGTCCTGCAGCTCAATCTCGCGCTCGATCGATTGACCAGCGGATAATGGGACGAGCGCCCATAGCTTGAGATCCATCGGCGATGGCGGAGCAAAGGCGCGAATCCGAACATCGGCCCTCCCCGGAAGCGCTTCTTGAGGCGGCGCGCCGCGAAGAGGGGCGCGTCGGCAAGCTGCGAATCTTCGTTGGCGCCGCGCCCGGCGTCGGCAAGACGTACGAAATGCTGCAGCAGGCGCACGCCCGCAGAAAAGACGGCTATGACGTGGTCGTCGGCATCGTCGAAACCCACGGGCGCCGCGAGACCGAAGCGCTGTTGGAAGGGCTTGAGGTCGTTCCGCGCCGGCACGTCGAATATAAGGGCCAGTCGCTTAGCGAGATGGACCTTGACGCCATCATCGCGCGCCGACCGCAGATCGTGCTGGTCGACGAGCTTGCGCATACCAACGTCGAAGGCAGCCGCCACCCCAAGCGCTATCTCGATGTCGAAGAGCTGATGAGCAGCGGCATCGACGTCTACACGACGGTCAATATTCAGCACATCGAGAGCCTCAATGACGTGGTCGCACAGATCACTCATGTGCGCGTGCGCGAAACCGTGCCAGACGCCGTGTTCGACCGGGCCGATGCCGTCGAACTGGTCGACCTGACGCCCGACGATCTGATCCAGCGCTTGAAAGAAGGCAAGGTCTACGTTCCGAAACAAGCCGAGCGCGCGCTCGAACATTTCTTCTCGCCGGCCAATCTCACCGCATTGCGCGAACTCGCCTTGCGCCGCACCGCCGAGCGCGTCGACGAGCAATTGCTCTCGGAGATGCAGGCGCATGCGATCCAGGGGCCGTGGGCGGCAGGTGAGCGTATTCTGGTGTGCATCAGCGAGGATCAGCGCTCCGCGGGCCTCGTCCGTTACGCCAAGCGGCTCGCCGACCGGCTCCATGGACCCTGGGTCGCACTCTATGTCGAGGGCAGGCGCAGTCTGCAGCTTTCGGAAGAGGAGCGCGACCGCATTGCCGACACGCTGCGGCTGGCCGAGGCGCTCGGCGGCGAGGCCGTCACCTTGCCGTCCAGCGACCATCGCATCGCCGAGGACGTGATCGGCTACGCACAAGCGAATAACGTTACGCAGATCATCATCGGCAAATCGGCGCGCACCCGCTGGTTCGAAATCCTGCACGGCTCCGTGGTGCACGATCTGGTGCGCCGTTCCGGCAATATCAGCGTGCACGTGATCGCCGGCGATGTCGTTGCCGGCCCGTCGATTCCGAAGAAATCGACCCGTCCGGCGGAGCGCAACGAGACCTTCGACCCGCGCCCCTATGGCGCCGCACTGGTCGCGGTAACTGTAGCGCTGGCGCTAGCCGAATTGATTCAAGCCTGGATTGGCGCGACCAACAGCGATCTTGTATTTCTCTCCGCCGTCGTGGCTATTGCCGTTCGCTTCGGCCTGTGGCCATCGCTCTTTGCCAGTGTCGTCTCGGCGCTCGCCTATAACTTTTTTTTCCTGCCGCCGATTTACACCTTCACGATCGCCGATCCGCATAATGTCACCGCGTTCGGATTTTTCACGCTCGTTGCGGTTATCGTTTCCAGCGTCGCAGCGCGCGGCCGCACTCAAGCAGTCGCGACGATGGAACGGGCGCGCACCACGGAGTCGCTTTACGCCTTCAGCCGCAAGCTCGCCGGCGCCGGAACACTCGACGACGTGCTGTGGGCGACGGCGTACCAAACCGCGCTGATGTTGAAGGTGCGGGTCGTCTTGTTATTGCCCGAGCGCGGCACGATTGCGGTGAAGGCGGGCTATCCGCCCGAAGACATTCTCGACGACGCCGACATCGCCGCGGCGAAATGGGCTTGGGAGAACAATCGCGTTGCCGGCCGCGGCTCGGATACATTGCCCGGCGCCAAGCGCCTGTTCCTGCCGATGCACACCGGGCGCGGCGCCATCGGCGTGATGGGCATCGACAGCGACAAACCAGGACCATTGCTCACGCCCGATCAGCGCCGCCTGCTCGACGCGCTCGCTGATCAAGGTGCGCTCGCCATCGAGCGCGTCAGGCTGGTCGAAGAAATGGATCGCGTCGAACGCAACGCCGAAACCGAACGCTTGCGCTCGGCGCTTCTCACCTCGATTTCTCACGATCTCAAGACGCCGCTCGCGGCAGTGCTTGGATCGGCCGGCACGCTGCGCGATCTTGCGGAAAAGCTTTCAACCAGCGAGAAAGCCGAGCTGCTCGGCACCATCATCGACGAATCGGAGCGGCTCAACCGCTTCATCGCCAATCTACTGGACATGACCAAGCTCGAATCCGGCGCCATTGCGCCGAACGTCGCGCTACACGACCTTGGCGAGATCGTCGGCAGCGCGATCCGCCGCGCCAGCCGCATCCTGGCGCGGCACGAAGTCGAGTTGGATTTGGCGCCGGATTTGCCGATGCTCGAGCTCGACGCCGTGCTGTTCGAGCAGGTGCTGTTCAATATTCTGGACAATGCCGCTAAATATGCGCCGGCAAAAACGACCATCCGCATCCAAGCCTGGCGCAACGGCGACATTGTCAGTCTGCGGGTGCTCGATGAAGGCAGCGGCATTCCGCCGACCGACCTCGAGCATATCTTCGACAAGTTCTACCGCGCGCAAAAAACCGACCAAGTTCGTGCCGGAACCGGACTGGGATTAGCGATCTCGCGCGGCTTCGTCGAGGCAATGCACGGCACCATTTTCGCCGCCAATCGCCCCGACCGCACCGGCGCGATGTTCACGATCAACCTGCCAATTCCGCGCCAAGGACAACGATTGGACACCGCCGCATGACCGCAGCTCCGCTCCGCGTTCTGGTGGTCGACGACGAGCCTCCGATCCGCAAGCTGTTGCGCATGGGCCTGACGACGCAGGGCTATCAGACGCTTGAAGCGCCCAACGGCAAGACTGCGCTCGAACTTCTGAGCCAATCGCCGGATTTGATCATCCTCGATCTCGGCCTGCCGGACATGCAGGGCCACGAATTGTTGCGCACAATCCGCGCTCGCAACGAAAGCGTCCCCATCGTCGTTCTCTCTAGCCGCGGCGACGAGGCCGGCAAAGTCCAAGCGCTCGATTTCGGCGCCGACGATTATGTGACCAAGCCGTTCGGGATGGACGAGCTTTTGGCGCGGATGCGCGCCGCGCTGCGCCACCAATTGCAGACGCAAGGCGAGCGCCCGATCTTCCGGGTCGGCGACCTCTCGGTCGATTTGGTGCGGCGCATCGTCAAAGTCGGCGACAAGGAGGTCAAGCTTTCACCCAAGGAATACGAGCTCTTGCGCGTGCTGGTGCAGCACGCCGGCAAGGTTTTGACGCATAAGTTCCTGCTCGGCGAGCTGTGGGATGACCTGACCGACGCCCAATATTTGCGCGTCTATGTGCGCCAGCTGCGGCAAAAAATCGAAGCCGATCCGGAACGGCCGCAGTACGTTCTCACCGAAACCGGTATAGGTTATCGGCTGCGTGCTCCCGATTGAAGCCTCGCCATATGGCCCCCCTTTCATCTCCGCATTGAACGCGCCGCCAACCCCATGAAAATCCCGGACTTTCTTTCAGCGGACAATGTCGTCATCGACGCCACCGCCGCCGATAAGAAAAAGCTGCTATCGGAGCTTGCGCGCAAGGCGGGAGCCGTTGTCGACGTGTTGCCGGAGCGGCTCCTTGCCGAACTGGTTAAGCGCGAAGTGCTCGGCTCGACCGGCATGGGCGGCGGCGTGGCGATACCCCATGCGCGGTTTCATCAGGTTGCCAAGCCGTTCGGAATGCTGGTCCGATTGCGCAAACCTCTCGACTTCGACGCCGTCGACGGCGAGCCGGTCGATATTGTTTTTCTGCTGCTGCTGCCGGAAGCGGCACCTGCGGGTGACCAGCTCGGTGCCTTGGCTTCCATTGCCCGCAAGCTGCGCAACGCGAAAATTGCGACAGCATTGCGCAACGCGCGCGGCAGCGCCGAGATGTATCGTATCCTCACGGCTGATTGATCGCGCGCGCGATTGCCCGCCGAATACAGACGACGCATAGTCGCGCCTCAACCCTCGTGTCCGCTCAATGAGGAACTGACAATGGCCGACGAACTCGTTCTCTATACCAACCCTCAATCGCGCGGCCGAATTGCCCGCTGGATGCTCGAGGAAGTCGGCCAGCCCTACAGGACGGAGGTGCTCGACTATTCCTCGACGATGAAGGCTCCCACCTATCTCGCCATTAATCCGATGGGCAAAGTCCCGGCGTTGCGCCATGGCGATGCAGTGGTGACCGAGACGGCGGCAATCTGTGCCTATCTGGCCGATGCTTTTCCGCAGGCCGGCCTTGCGCCGCCGTCCGGGAGTAAATTGCGGGCACCCTATTACCGTTGGCTGTTCTTCACGGCGGGTCCGGTTGAGGCGGCGTTGACCAATAAGGCGTTGGGCTTTGTCGTGCCGCTCGATCGCGAACGCATGATGGGTTATGGCAATATCGCCCAAGCTCTCTCCACACTGGAAGCGGCAGTGTCGCGCGATTATCTCGTCGGCGATAGCTTTACGGCAGCCGATCTATACGTCGGCTCGCATATCGGCTTCGGCATGATGTTCGGCACCTTGGAGAAGCGCCCGGCCTTCGAGAAATATTGGCAGCGCGTCAGCAGCCGGCCGGCCTGCTTGCGCGCCAAGGAACTCGATGACGCCAAAGCGGCGGAACTGAAGAAGGCTGGCTAATGAGGCCCCCCGCCTTCTCACGGCAGCCGCATCAGCGGCTGTCCCATGCGGATTGTGGCGCCCTCGCGCACGTTGTCGCACAGCGAGAAACCATCAGGCGTGAATACGATAATGGTCGAACCGTGCTGGAACCAGCCGAGCTCGTCGCCTTTGCGAACCTCGCTATCGCAGGCAATGACGTTGCGGCCGCGATAGCCACTATCCAATAAATCTTCAAGACAATGTAGGCGGATGCTGGCAACCAGAATCGCCGCAACCGCCACTAATGTCACTCGGTGGCCGCCGGCAGCGAGCGTCAGCCGCACGATGGCGCGCTCGTTCTTGCAGAACAAGCGCTCGATTCGCTTAAGCGCAATCGGGTTGACGTTCCAAGTATCGCCGGAGACGTAGGTCACCCGCTCAATGCGGGCATCGTGAGGTGCGTGGAAGCGATGGTACATGCTCGAGGTCAAGCGGAGCGTCACGTAGCGGCCGTTGCCGTGCGCTGCGACCAGATCCGGATCGCTCAACAGTTCCTGCAACGTGTAAGGGAATCCCTTCGCCTGATAGAGCTCGGTCCCCGCAATGACACCGCAGGCGCCGACGATGGCGTCGCAGGGGCTGACTAGAATATCGACAGCAGTGTCGATCGGGCGTGCGCTGTCCTTGAGTTCGCGGATGAAGCAATCGTGCAGGCTGCGGAAATCCTGCTTCTTGGCTTCGCTCAGATCGAGATCGGAGAACATCCGCCAAGTCGCGATCGATAGGTCGCGGATTAGCGGCTGTTCGATTTTGCTGAACCAGCCGATGAATTGCGTCGCCAGCCGCCGCGGAATGCGGTTGGTCAGCAGGAAATTAATGTCTTCCTGCTCGAAGATCCGAAGGATTTGCGGTCGCACCGTCATGGGACTGTTAAATCTCCGCGATACACCCCGATTCGATGACATGGGGCTCGACGAGTCTCGCCTTTTATGGATTGGGCGCCGCAGCGGTAGCGACGTCGGTCGCGACTTTGAAGAAGCGGCTCGAACTGTCGCAAGCCAAGCACAAATCGCTCGCCGGCCACTCCCGGATGGCGCGGCGTCTCGCAGGTTTGGTGCCGTTCTACGAGTATGGCGAAGATCGCTTTTTCTGCGCCGATGGCGCGCCAGTGGATGTCGCCGGGCAGCGGCGTGACGGTTTCGCTCGGCTTTCCGCGCTTTACAAAAACCGCTTTGCCGAAACCATCCGGCGCACCGCCGAAGCGGCCGAGATCATCTCCGACCTGAAATTCACCGACGCCTATCGGGTGCCGTTTCAGTTCAGCCGCAAGGTCAGTGCGGAGCTGCCGTCGACCGCCGTTGTCCAATCGACGAGCGGCGTGACCATGACCGATCTCGACGGCAACCGATTTTACGATCTGAGTGGTTCCTACGGCATCAACGTGCTGGGCTACGATTTCTATAAGGAGGCGATCGATCGCGGCATTGCGCGCGTGCGCGAGCTTGGTCCGGTGCTCGGCCCCTATCATCCGATGATTGTCGAGAATGCGAAGATCCTGCAGGAAATTTCCGGGCACGATGAGGTATCCTTCCACATGTCGGGCACCGAAGCCGTCATGCAGGCGGTGAGGCTTGCCCGCTATCACACCCGGCGTTCGCATTTGGTCCGGTTCTGCGGCGCCTATCACGGCTGGTGGGGCGACGTGCAGCCCGGTATCGGCAATCCGGTGCCGGCGCACGAGACCTATACGCTGACCGACATGTCCGAGGACACGCTGCGTGTATTGCAGACGCGGCGCAATATCGCCTGCGTATTGGTCAATCCGCTGCAGGCGCTGCATGTCAATGCGTCGGACGCGACCGATTCGCAGCTCGTCGACAGCGGCCGTGGCGCGCATTTTGACCGCGACGCCTACGCGGAATGGCTCAAGCGCCTGCGCGCGGTCTGCACCGAGCGCAGCATTGTTCTGATCTTCGACGAGGTCTTTGTCGGTTTTCGCCTCGCCAAAGGCGGCGCGCAGGACTATTTCGGGGTTCGCGCCGATATGGTGACTTACGGCAAGACGCTCGGCGGCGGGCTGCCAATCGGCGTCGTCTGCGGCAGGAGCGAGCTGATGAAGCGCTTCCGCGACGATCGGCCGGGCGACATTTGCTTTGCCCGCGGCACGTTCAATTCGCATCCTTACGTCATGGCGGCGATGAATGAATTCTTGCGTTTTTTGCAGACGCCACGCGCAAACGCGATCTACGCCGGTCTCGATGAAATATGGAACGAGCGCGCCCAGCGGCTCAATGCCCGCTTGGTTGAGGAAGCACTGCCGGTTCAGATCGCCAACATGTCGTCGATCTGGACGGTCTGCTACACGCAGCCGTCGCGCTACAACTGGATGCTGCAATACTACCTGCGCGTCGAAGGGCTGGCGCTGACCTGGACTGGGACCGGACGGCTGGCTTTCAGCCTCAATTACACTGAAGCCGACTTCGCGGCCGTAATGAAGCGATTTATAGCTGCGGCCAAGGCGATGCGGGATGATGGCTGGTGGTGGAGCAGCCCGGAACTTACCAACAAGACGATCAAACGGACCGTCTTGAAGGAGATCATCATGCACCGCTTGTTTTCCTCGCGAACGCGCGGCACGCATTAGCCGAACCGCGCGGCCGCACTTTTCGATCAACTGGCGCGCGGCAACTCTTCGGCTTCGTCCTCATCCCAATGATGCAGGCCGATCTCCGGGTCGATCAATTCGCCGCGCAGCAAAGCAAGCGGCGCCTTGTGATAGATTTTGATGTCATGGAAAGGGTCGGTCAGTATTTTGGTCGCCCAAACGAGTCCGGTCTGCACGTCCTTGATGATGAACAAGTGGACGGTGCGGAACAGCACCCCGCCGACGCCGAGCCCGAGCCAGATGATCGCGACATGGCGCACGAATTCGCTCTTATTGGCAGCCGGTGTGAACAGGCCGAAAAAGCGCGGGCTGTAGAACAGCACCAGCGGCGACAGCGCCCAAATCGTCAACAGCACCACCTTGCGCCGCAGATTGTAGCCGACCTTGATCTCTTCCTTGTATTCGTGGGTCGCTTTATTGACGGTGTCGTAATCCTTCGGCTCGAAGAAAAAATGTCCGGTTTGCCGCGTCGTCATGGCTACCAGCCAGCCGGCCAGTGCCGAAATCGCCGGATCCTTGAATATCATCACATAGGAGAACAGGAAGCTCATCGCGCTGACGAAATGGAGCGACTGGTTGATCCGGCTATGGTGATAATAGCGGTGATCGTCCCAGCGCTGTGTCCGCAGAGCATCCAAAAAGTTTTCCATTTGCTGTGTTTCCCCGTCCTGCAGCCGTGCGGCCTGGGTATGGCGATTTGATGAATCCCTTGTGACAGGGAATCAGGTCCGCCGTTGCGCGCATGACAGTGGCGTGACTGACTGTCGTTGAATGGACTTCTTATGGCGCGGATCAGCCAGCGGCGCGGACCGGCTCGCTGTCGTGAGCACGCTCGGTTCCGCCATCCTTGCCGAAGCGGATCAGGCAGAAATGTCCGAGCGGGGGCACGGGGCGGCGCTCTATCAGCCGCATTGCGGCAGCTTGTTTGGCCCACCGCGCGTACCGTTCGAACGAGAACTCAGTGCGCCAGCCGAGCTTGCGCGCAGCAGGTTGGAACCAGTGCTCCAGCGAGCGCCGCAAACCTGCTTCGGCACCGACGCGGCTCACCAGCACGATCTCGCCGCCGGGTTTGAGCACGCGGGCGAATTCGTCGAGCGTGGCCTCGGGGTTTGGTACCGTCGTGATGACGTATTGGGCGACGACCACGTCGAACGAACTGTCGGCAAAGGACAGATGCTCGGCATCCATAACCCACAGGCCTTCGACGTTAGTCAATCCAAGTTCGGTAACCCGCTCCTGCGCCTTGCGCAGCATCGGGGCGGAAATATCGACGCCGCAAAGCCAGCACTCCTTGGAATAATGGGGCAGCGAGATTCCGGTGCCGACACCGACCTCGAGAATGCGTCCGCCAATACGTTCGGCGGCGGCGATCGCGGCGTGGCGGCCGCGCTCGAATACCGCGCCGAAGACCAAATCATAAACCGGCGCCCAACGCGCGTAGGCTTTGGTGACCATCCGATGGTCTAAATCCGTGTCAGACAGAGTGCTCATGCGTGACCCTTGTGTTGCAACCCGGCACTAGCGTTTGCTCGGCCGGGGGTGGCTCGGCTTCGGTGACTGGAATCGTCATCTCGTCTTCAGCAGCGGCGCCGATAGCGATCTTTCGCGCGTGGCCGATGAACTGCCGCGCACTGTTCTCCCAGGAATAGCGCAACGCGAACTCGCGGCAAGATTCGCGGGAGATCCAGAGCGCCTGCATGCAAGCGACGCGAAGGTCCTCGTTCAGGACGCCGATGGGATGATCGCCGATGACGTCCTTCGGGCCTGTTACAGGAAAGGCAGCGATTGGAACGCCGCTGGCGAGCGCTTCCAATTGCACGACGCCGAAAGTGTCGGTGCGGCTCGGAAACACGAATACATCGGCCGCGGCAAGATGCGCGGCAAGGATACCGTTATCCAATTGGCCGAGGAATTTTGCCGCCGGAAAGCGCCGCTTGAGTTCCCCTTCTTGCGGCCCGGCACCGATGACGACCTTACTGCCGGGCAAATCTAGGGAAAGGAACGCCGGCAAATTCTTTTCGACGGCGACCCGCCCCACGGTCATGAAGATCGGGCGCGGAAAATCGAGATCGATGGCGCGATCCGGTCGAAACAGATCGACGTCGACGCCGCGGGTCCACATGCCGAGATTGCCGAAGCCGCGTTCCGAAAGCTCGGTCATCAACGACGGCGTCGCCACCATTGTAACCGCGGCGGCGGCATGGAAGCGTCGCAGCGCATTGTAAATCCACTGCTGCGGGATCGGTGAACGCGCCGAGATATATTCGGGAAACCGCGTCGTGTAGCTGGTCGTAAACGGCCGATTATTTCTGACGCAGTAAGCTCGCACGGCGTGGCCAATCGGGCCTTCGGTGGCGATGTGAATCGCATCCGGTCTTGCCTTCTCGATGTGCTCAGCGATGCGTTGGCGCCGCGGGATAGCGAGCCTTAACCCCGGATAGGTCGGCACCGGAAATGTCCAAAACCCGTCTGGCGACAGGAAATCGATCTCGACGCCGAGCTTGGCGGCGGCGCGCGCCAATGAGCCGATAGTCCGAACCACGCCGTTGACCTGCGGACGCCACGCATCCGTCGCAACCAAAATTTTCATCGCCGGGCTTTCGGCCAACATCTCGCTGCCGCCCCATTCTCGAATTACGGATTTTCGAATTGCATGGGGCGAGGATTGCGGTTTCATATCTCATTCGTATGACGGTCACGAAAGTCCGCCGCGGCCGCGGCATTGGAGTCCGGGCGTAACAATGCTGTTACAAATGAATGGGACTTTGCCGTCGCGATTTGTTCGACGGAGCTGATTTGGCCCTGGCAGCATCGTTTCCCATTGCGCAGACCATCGTCCGCGGCGTCGGCCGGAACAAGATCAGGTTTGCGATCAGCCTTATCATCGTCGTCATCGCCATCGCTACGCTCTATCACTTGTTGCGTGGCATCGATGTCGGCAAAGTCGTCGTAGCACTCGCGGCGCAGTCGCCATTGCGCATTCTGATTGCGGCAGTATTGGTAGCTGCCGGTTATGCCAATCTGATCTGCTACGATCTGTTTGCGCTGCACACAATCGGCAAACACAAAATTCCGCTGCGGGTCGCCGCCTTTGCGAGCTTCACGAGCTATACGATTGGCCACTCGCTCGGAGCCGCGACCTTGACCTGCGGTCTGGTGCGGTTTCGCGTCTATTCATTCTGGAACCTCAATGTCATCGATATCGCCAAGATTGCCTTCGTCACCGGAATGACCTTCTGGCTGGGCAATATTTTTGTGCTCGGCGGCGCCGTGGCCTATGCACCCACTGCTCTTTCGGTCGTCGATCATCTGCCGGACTGGGTCAATCGCCTGATCGGATTTTCGGGACTGTTCGCCATAGGCTGTTACCTGATCTGGTTGACATTGCGGCCGCGCATCGTCGGCCGCGCCAATTGGCGGATCGCCCTGCCCAATCTACGGCGGACCCTCTTGCAGATTGGCATCGGCACGCTCGACCGTTGCCTAGCGTCGCTGTCGATCTTCATGCTGCTGCCGAACAGCCCCACCGTCGGATTCGCGACGGTCGTCGTGGTCTTCGTCCTCGCCACACTCCTTGGCGCGATCAGTCACACACCGGGCAGCCTCGGCGTCGTCGAAGCAGCGATCCTCATTGGCCTGCCGCAGTATCAGCGTGAGGATCTTCTCGCGACGCTTCTAACTTTCCGCGTGCTTGATTTTTTCCTTCCACTGATGCTTGCCACGCTCATGTTCGGTCTGCGCGAATTGCGCCTGTTGGCGCGGCGCGCGCGTGGCCGACGCCCCGATACGGCCGCAACCTTGTAAGCCAAAAGTCCCCACGTTAAGGTCGCCGCCGGTCGAATTGGGGCTGGCGGTGGCGAGTGGAACTATGGCTCCAGGCGTGCGGCGAAATCCGTCACGGGGACGGATCGGGCGGACGCTCGCAGCGGTAGTTCCAATCGGCCTTGCGCTCTTTGCCGCTGCACCGCGCGAGGCGATCGCCGAGACGATGGAAGCGGCGCTCGCCAGGGCTTACGAGAACAATCCGCAGCTTAACGCGCAACGCGCCGTCGTCCGGCAAAGCGATGAGGGCGTGCCGCAGGCGCTGTCTGGCTATCGCCCGACCATCGCCGCCAACGCCACGGTGGGGCGACAATATACCGATACCAAGAACATCATTCCGCCGACTCCGGGCCTCGTCCCTAACGGGGCGGCTTTCGCGGACCGAGGTTTGACGACGCCCTATTCGGTCGGCGCCACCGCTACGCAGACGTTCTTCAACGGCGAGCGAACCGCCAACAGCGTTCGTCAGGCGGAAAGCAAGGTTTCCGCAGCACGCGAGACGTTGCGCGTCATGGAGCAATCGGTGCTGCTGGCTGCGGCGACCGTCTACATGGACGTCTCGCGCGACAGTGCGAACCTCGAAGTCCAACAGAATAATGTCAAAGTCCTCCAGCGCACGCTGCAGGACACCCGTAACCGCTTCGCCGCCGGCCAGATAACCGACACCGACGTCGCCCAGTCAGAGGCGCAATTGGCGGCTGGCGAGGCCGCCATGCATGCCGCCGAGTCGACGCTGATGACGACGCGCGCCAATTACCGGCGCATCATCGGCGACGAGCCGGCAAACCTCGCTCCCGCCTCGGCCGTCGACCGGTTGGCGCCCTCGACGTTGAACGCCGCGATCGTTGTCGCGGCGGCGCAAAATCCGAACGTGGTTGCGGCCCTGTACGGGGTGGATGTTGCGCAATTGCAGGTCAAGATCGCCGAAGGCGCGCTGTGGCCGACGCTGACCGGACAGTACAATGTCCAGCAGCAGATCTTTCCCAACATCACAACGCCGAAAGTGTACACCGATACGGTGACGCTGAACCTTTCGGTTCCGCTGTACCAAGGCGGCGGCGAATACGCCAACATCCGTTCGAACAAGGAAAATGTCGACCAGCAACGGCTCAACGTCGATCAGGTGCGCGACCAGACCCGCGCCGACGTCGTTCAGGCCTGGGGACAGTTGCAAGCAGCGAAAGCGCAAATCGAGGCCGCGGAACGTCAGAATGACGCCGCCGCGCGGGCGCTGACCGGCGTGCGCAACGAGGCCATGGCCGGCCAACGCACGACACAGGATGTGCTCAATGCCGAACAGGCTCTGGTCAATGCACGGCAAAATCTGATTGTCGCGCAGCACGACCGCGTCGTCGCCTCCTACAGTCTGCTTGCCGCGGTCGGCGGGCTTTCGGCGGAGGAATTGAGACTTCCGGTCTCGGTCTATGATCCGATGGTGCACTATCAGCAGGTGCGGGATTCCTGGATCGGCTTACGCACCCCGAGCGGTCAGTAATGTGTTCAGACGTTTTTGCTCTTTGGATTGCCAAACAGGTGACCAAAAACTAGGGTGGCGCGCGACAATAAACACCGCCCCCACAGCGCGAACTGCAGGTCCGATCCAACCTTTTAAGCCGCCATCTTCGACTTCCAAGCATTGGCGCCTGTCTAGCCGACGTTCGGCGGGACCTATTTTTTTGTTGGCCGGGTCAGTATGCAACCGACCGGCACCAAGGCGATCAACGCCGCAAAAATAATCCAGAGACCCACATCGGTCATCGTCATGTCATCCCCCACTGACGTTGAATTTCCGACGCTGCGCGCACGATAGCGCAAATTGATCGGGTTAGATATCGGGGGGGACAATATTTGGGTCGGCCGCGATGAACGTGTCTTGGTCGAGTTGGGCTTTGTGCGATTAAGCACTTATGCCGTCGAGCCTGGAGGAAGGTGCATCCGGCCCGCAATTCCGCGATTTCTCACGCCGACGTGTTGAGCAAGAATCACCTTTCTCGCGCCTGAAACTCGCCTGCTAATCCGCAAACTTTCGCCTCAGCGGCGAGGTTCGATCGTCCCGCCTCCGTCGGGGGAGGGGCCATACCGGGCGATTTATTTTTGGTAGCGCGCGTACGCTCGGGGGTGCTCCGGGGACGGCGCGGCGTGTCCTAGGAACGCCGCGCCGTTCTTCACGCGACACTGACGCAAGTTTACCGCCATCGCGATCGGCGCCAGACCTATTCTCATAGGCCATCGACGAGGCGCCAGCGCAAGCACTCAGCGCGAGGATTCTCCGGCGGAAGACAAGGGCTTGCGCGGCGTATGAACTCCTTGTCGAACCTCCTGTTCAACCTCCTGCAGTGCCGCGAGGTTCTGGGCGAGCACATCTTGTTTAGCGGCGAGCTGATTTTGATTGGCAGCAAGCTGCTCTAAACTGCGCCGGACAATGGCGAGATCAAGCGACATGGGTTTAAGCTGCTCCACAAGCTCGGGGAGAGTTGCCGCCGCGGGGGGTGCCGCCGTTGAACCGGGGAGTAACCAAGTCAACGACGGAGCCCACGTCTTGATCATCGGACTTGCTCTATCGCCGTAGGACTGCCAGCCAAGCGTGGCGCCGACACCGACGAGAACGGCGAAGGCAAATCGCACAACGGTGCGAAACACCCGTCTGCTAATCGAAGGCCTGCCGGGGGCAAACTTGTGGCGTTCACCGGAGTAACGCGCATAGCTTGGTGGCGCCACTGGCGGAGACTCGGTATAATATTCCGGCTCTTCTGAAGTCGCGCCGAGGCGCTCACCGGGTAAAGCACGTCCCGCATCCAAATCGCGCGCCACGCTGTCGCGTTCACGATACTGACGATTCGGACGTCGGTTTTGCGGTGGTGCCATGTGTCCCCTCTCGCTTCCCACGGCCGCTGGCGCTCATCATGGCAGCCGACAGCCGCCCAGATCGTCATGCAAGCGTCGAGTTCGGGGCCAAATTACGCGGTGCAAATGTTCAAAGGATGGAAAGTGCGAGGCATGCCTTGATCGGCTTATATGTTCGCAGCGCGCTGGCGGAGCGGTCCGAACTCCAATCCAACCTTCTCCACCCGCAGAACATGGGTACTAGTCGCCCCATAGGAATGGCGTTGCTGGGCCCTACCCACATTCACACCCACAGCGCAGACACACTTTGTGGAATTTGGATTCCAGTTCGACTTGCCTGGGGTGGCGGAACGGTCCGAACTCCAATCCAACCTTCTCGACCCACGGCAGATGGGCGCTTATACATCGGCAGCGGTAATGCACCAGCCGACGTCTGTTATTCCGAATGAAGGTGTTCAAGCTCCTTGGCCTTGGACATGAGATCGACAGCAATCTCCTCGAGACCATGCGAGGTCGCCAGATCGGGACAGACGCGGGCAAGGCGCGTACAAGTTTGAGCAATTTCGCGGAGATACGTAATGATTTCTGGCATCATGAGTGCTTACAACCGAGCCTTTCAGTCTCGTGCTGCCGCCAAAAGAGAGAATATGAGGTAGGCCGCGCAGGCACCAGCAATTGCGCCGAGGATTAATCCGTGCAGAAACATCGAGCGCTGGTACAGTAATCGGTCGTGTGACACTTGCGATTTTAGGACAAAAATTTGCTTCGCCCTGCCAACAAGGCCCACTCCATGCGCATCCTGCTATTTTCGAACGCGCCTAGCGCGCACGTGTGGCGGAGTCGACCTCTGACGTTCAGAGCGGTCGATGCGCGGCGCTCGTCCTGTCCAGCGTCGAAAAGCGTGGGAGAACGAACTCACCTCAGTGTACCCGAGCAACCAAGCGATACGGGAAACCGATAGGTTCCCTTCAGCAAGGTATTGGTTGGCCAAATCAAGCCGCAACTCCTGCAAAATTCGGGCGAACGTTGTGCGTTCGTCAGCAAGCCTCCGTCGCACTGTTCGAGCTCCGATACCTAACTCGCGCGCGACGATATCGACCCGCGCTCGACCATGCGGAAGCAGTTCCGCTATCGTGTTTTCAACCTGCGTTCGGAAGGGACCTGTTGATGTCTTTCGGCTAGAAATTATACGGTCACAATGTTCAATTAGGAGCTTATTGAGGTATGGATCGGCGGTGACAATGGGTGCATTTGCAGTCTCTCCTGGAAACAGCACTTCATCCTTGCCCGCTCCGAATTCCACGGTTCGGCTGAAGAAGCCGTCCAATGCACGCGATTTGCGGATACGACGGTGCTTGAGAATAATATGGACTGGTCGCAATCGACGGCCGGTCATTTCACGGCAGAATTGAACTAGCGCGACCATCCAAGCTTCAACCTGATGCCGATCAGATTGTCGCGAACCACCGGAATAAGTAAGGCCTATCCTAAGAGTTTTTCCGACCTCTACTCTCGGTTCAATTCCCTCATTAACGCTGCCAGCGTACCGAGCGATATTCAGCAATCCATCACCAAGAGTCTTAGCCGACGCCGCGACATAATACAAAAATCCAGTACTTCGCAGATCCATGTCCCGCGCCACGTGAAATCCCAGAAGATCGTCTGCCAACGTTGCGGCAAGCAAATTCAAGCATTTGACCTGAGACGCCACGCTGATTGGAATGCTGTCGTTTTCGATATCTCCAAGTTTCAAACCCACACGATGTAGCAACGGCGGCAAATTGATACCCGCATTTTTTGCACGAGCACAAGCGAGGCGCGTCATCAAGCCCGCGCAAGTGGGAATTGAACCTAGCCGTTTCGAAGGGGGCGACGGACGAGGCAATGCAAACCTCCGTCCCGCCAACTCAAAAATGAACTACAGACAAGCTGCCGCACTGCCGCATGAAGTACTGCACGCCCTCACTCAGGCACACTCTTCGGCGGGTGTTGAGTGGTGCTGATCGAGACGTGTGTTACGAATTCGACTCACCGACACCTTGATAGATTCCGTATCTTCGTCCTCCTGAGACGCGACTATTATTTGATTACGAATTACGAAATATAGCAAGGTACTCTGTCCGCTCGATTGTAGATACTTCGTTTACTTCGGCAAAAGCCCGCTCAAGCGCAGCGACATTCAGGAGCCCCTGCAGCCGGTATGCGCGCCCCGCGAGCAACTCTTTTCCGCTGTTCCTGATAACCTCGGCACGTGCGTGGAGGCGAGAAACTCGATCAGCCGTTTAGCACCCCCCACCCTTTGCCGAGCCGACGGCGACCGCTGAAAACGCCTGCACGAACTGGCTATCCGGCGCGATGCCAAATGCAAAGTCGGCTCTTGCCGCGCGCACGATTTTATTTGGCACATGACGCACGCTAGCAGCGCGGGCCGATCTTGCTGATGTCCCTTTCAGGTGTCTTACGTTCTCATAGTTTCCGCAGCAGACGAGCGCCAAAGCTCCGGCACTTGAGAGGTCGCCGTCGGCTCCCCTACCTCGTCTTTTTTGCTCGCTCACTAAGTGCCTTGTAGAAGTCTCGGACCTTTGGGTTGTCCTTTACGACGTCGGCGATCGCTTCTGAAAATTTTGTCATCATCAAGCTCTGCTCGTCGTTTGGCAGGCTAATCAACTCGCCGCCGGCGTCCGTCCAGCCTTTGCGCGCACTGTTGTATAATTCCAACATTTGCGGATGAATCGCAGTCGCCTGCTTAGCTGCCGCTCGATCGACGATCTGTTGCAGATCGGCAGGTAGCGTGTCGTACCATTTCTTGCTAATCTCAACGACTACGAATACCGGTGGCTGACCCGTTTCTGTTACGAATTTCGCCGCGTCCTGAAAATGCATCGGGGTGAACACCACGATACTGCCGATCGATCCATCGATCGTGCCCTGCTGCAGCGCAGGCATCACATCGCCTAGCGTCATCACCACCGGTGTCGCACCAAGGCGACTCATCGGTTCGGTCTGGAATTTCGATGCCAGCGTCCGAATCTTCTTGCCTGCGAAGTCTGAGAGATGACGGATTGGTTTCTTGGAGAGGACTGATGATACTCCATTCAGGAACAGTCCAACGCCGTGGAGGCCCTTGTCAGCACCAAGCCCAAGCACGAGCTTTTGCGTCTCCGCGTCATTGGCGAGGCGATTCGCATGCTCCACTGAATCCACAAGCCCGGGTGACGCCAGTACCTCAAACCGCTCATCCACGCCGACGAAGAACTCCGGCGGAATGATCGCGCACTGAATGGAACCGAACTGAGTCCCCTCGATTTGTCTGGCGATGGAGCCGAGCTGACTGGCGGGATATATTTCCGTTTTGATTCGTCCGCCGGATTCCTGTTCAATCGCTGCAGCATAGTTTTTTGCGAACTGACTGCTCGGATCGTTGACCGTTGGCAGGGTCATCTTCATCACGAATGTCTTGTCTTGGGCGACCGCCATATCGAACGTGAGCGTTAGCGACAAAGTGATCCCCGCAGCGATCGCTACAGTCGTCAAGAAGCGTTTCATTGGATGTTCCTCCCGCCGCTCAAGCGGCCGTTTGTTACAGATCGTGACATAAGGCACGGCGTAGGTGGAATCCTTCCAGGATTGTCACAGACTTAGCAGTCGTTCTGCATTGGCATGCGCGATGCGTTCCTTATCGGCGGCGCTCGCTGGGATCTGCGCCAAGAACGCGCGCGCCTCGGCCATCGACTGATACGGATAGTCAGCAGAAAACATTATCCGATCCACACCACCAAGCTCCAAAAACAGGTCAAGGAATGTGGGAGGAAAATTCATGCCTGAGAAGGTGTAGTGAACGTTGTCTTTGAGATAAGAGACGATAGGGCGCTTCAGCTTGGTAGTAGTCATCGGGATGATATCGAGCCGCTGAAAGAAAAAGGGTAGTCCTTCTCCCATATGGCCGATGATGAATTGAAGTTTGGGAAACCTGTCGAACACTCCACCGCACACAATACGAATCATATGAACCGCGGTTTCCATGTGCCAGCCCCAGGCGCCACCCGCGAGCATGTCGGTCACCATCGGCGCAAAGCCGCCGTAGGAAACATCGATGACCGGTTGCGGTGGCGGCGTGGGGTGAAGATAAATCGGGACATTCAGGGCCTCGGCGCACTCTAGGATCGGCCAATAGAACTGGTTATCGAGATAGCGTCCCCGATTGTGACCGTTGATGACCGCGCCTTTGAAGCCCTGACGTACCCGACGCTCCAGCTCCTTTGCGGCGTGCTCGGGCGCGCCTGTCGGCACAGCCGCGAAGCCGGCAAAACGCGTCGGATAGTTCTTGATGGCTTCCTCGAGATAATCGTTGGTGTCGCGAGCCATTGGAATGGCATCAGCCGTTTCCATCTGCTCCACACCCGGTGCCGATAGTGACAGCACCTGCATGTCAATGCCGGCGGCGTCCATTTCCGCGACCCGTTTGGCCCCGACATCGCGCAGCCGATCCAAGACTATGGAATAGCGACCGCCAATCTTCTCCGCCCTTTCTTTAACGAACCGCGCGGGGCCGTCAAAAAACTCCGGGGTCGCAAAATGCTCTTCCAGTGTTATCGTGCGCATAGTGGTCCTTTTTCATTTTTGTGGTGCTGCTTCGAGAGTGGGCATTGTCGCTTGGCGATCGTATTTAACCAGCGAGCAACAGCCGAATGATCAATGTGCGCGCCGAAGCCGCTTTGAAAGGAGATTGCCGCTGAATCGCCCTAGACCAATTCAAAGGGAACTTGTGCTGGCCCCCACCCTTCCGCGACGGTTTTTTTGTCTGGCTCGAACATGTGCTGCTTAAATCTGCCGACCATGCGCTCACTGCGAATGATAATGGCGACGGAACGCTTGGGACCGCCGCGCTCGGCGTGCACTTCGTATGGTGGAACGAAATCGACCCCGCCCGGTCCCATCTCTCGATCACCGATCAACCGGAGTTCCGCATAACCAGGGCGCTTGCCATCGTCCAACCGCTTGTAGCGCTCAATCCGCTCGGTGCCTTCCAAAAGGCCATATATCGTCCAGGAATGTCCATGGTCGTGAATTGCGCCTTTGGAATCAGGCTGACGTACCGTGGCGTTGATAACGAAATGATAGTCGGGATCTTCGTAAAGCAGAAGATTCTGTCCCGGCGTCCATGGCCACTGCTTGGAGTGGATGAGGATTGCCGGATCCGCCAAGGCAGTCTCGAGAAGCGTCTCGGCACGTCTCATCCGCGTCTCGACGTTACTCACAGACGCCCAGACCTTTCGCAACTCACGGATGAGATGTTCGAATGCGGGCAATCGATTCGTTGTAGTGCCAGCCATTGCGCCACTCCCTTCCCGGCATGCAAACTCTTGAACGGCCACTTCCTACATTGCTACCGTCTAGCAACAATCGCCGTCAATCATCGAAAGTGAGGCTTTGGAAATGACTGGCCGTCGCGATCACCGCATGCATGACGGCAACCGGTTCAAGCTCGGACTATTCGGACTCAATTGCTCGGGCGGCCTGACCATGACAAAAGCCGCCGAGCATTGGGAGGCGTCTTGGGACAACAACGTGAAAGCTGCCAAGCTCTCTGAAGAGGCCGGCCTTGAATTCATCCTGCCCGTTGCCCGTTGGCATGGCTATCGCGGCGAGACTGATTCAGAGGGGACCTCGCTCGAGACATTGACTTGGGCGTCGGGGATATTGGCCGAGACCAAAGACTTGGTAGCGTTCGGCACCGTGCATGTACCACTTATCAATCCGATCTTCGCCGCCAAGCAATGCATCACCGCCGATCACATCGGCCAGGGGCGGTTCGGTCTAAACATCGTGTCGGGATGGAATTCCGGCGAGTTTGAAATGTTCGGGACAGAACTGTTGGAACACGATGAACGCTACGTCTACTCAGAAGAGTGGGCGACGATCGTAAAGCGGGTCTGGACCGAGCAAGAACCATTCGATTTCGCAGGCAAATATTTCAATCTCAAAGGCGTCACGATTAAACCCAAGCCTATTGGCGAAGGCCGCCCACTCTTGATGAGTGCGGGCTCTTCACGGGCGGGTCGCGCTTTCGCCGCTCGGCACGCCGACTGCCTGTTCATGGTCGTGGTCGACGCCGAAACTCTGCCACAGGAGATCATGGCGTTGCGCGAACAAGCCGGTCGGCCGGTGGGCGTGTATGCGAGCGGTCATGTTATTTGCCGCCGCACTGCAAAGGAGACGGAAGATTATTATCACTACATCGTGCATGAAATGGGCGATTGGGCCGCGGCCGATCACATGGCGGACATCAGGCGGGGCGGACAATCGGTGCCGGCCGAACGATTGCAGCAGATGAAAGAGAGACTAATCAGCGGCACCGGAACCCTGCCGATGATCGGCGATCCTAATACCGTTGCCCATAAGTTCAAGTTTCTGAGCGACGCCGGCCTCAACGGCATGGCGTTTGGTCTCGTCAACTACATCGAAGACTTTCCGTTCTTCTGTGCCGAGGTGCTGCCCAGGATCGAACGGCTGGGTCTCCGCACCGCTTTTACACAAGACCGCTAGTGTCCTGTGACGGTACCGGCCACGTCGCTCGGATGGTTCGGCAAGGCGTCGCCACGCCACACCACGTGCAAATCCGGCCTGACAAGAAGATAGTCGAAACCGTATACGCGCCGGACGGCGTCGCTCTCGATATCGAGCACCGAAAAGGGCGCGCCGATCGCGGCAAAGGCGTCGCGTAGCGCCGCGACATCCCTCTTGTCGCGCCCCAGTCGGAGCAGCGTATAGCCATCGCCGATCCGGTCGTGCACTGACAGCTTGCCGGGCTCGAGCCAGACATGGGGCAGCCGCGCGCCTGGCCAGCTGGTCGGACGGTATTCCTCAATGTTCGGCGCCGGCCCGCCGGGCTGATCGCAGATCACGGGCGAACCGGCATAGCGATAGCCGAGTTCAGCGCCGACGACGCGGAAGGATTTCGGCGCCTCGTCCGTGGCGATGCGCAACAAATTGTCCAAGGCGGCCCGGCCCTCGGGCGTGTCTTCGGCGATGTTCGGACGGTAGGCGGCGCGCCATTTCATCCGACCGGCGGTGCCGCCGCCTGACGCCTTGACGTTGATGGCGCCGATCGGGCGCCGTTCCGCTTCGTAGGACTTGAGTAGCTTCGGGCCGCCCCAGCCGCGCACAGTCGCCGCAAGCTTCCACGACAGGTCGATAACGTCGCCGACTCCAGTGTTCATGCCGAGACCGCCGGTTGGGATGACTAGATGTGCGGCGTCGCCGGCGATGAATACCCGACCCTGCTGGTAGTGCTCCGCTAAGAGGAGCCGCTGCACCCACTTCGCGCAGTGCAGCATCTCAAACTTCAGCTTCGTGCCTACAATCTTGGCGAACAGATCCACCATGTCCTCATCCCTCTCGACGACCGCATGGAGCGTGAAATGCTGACGCGAATCCTGGACGATCATCAGCGTCCAGTGATCGTCGAGGCGATGATAGTGGCGCGCGCGGGGGGCTTTGACCGTTTCGTAGAGCTCCGGGCAGTGGAACAGCGCCTGCCGCATCTCCAGAAGCTGCGGCTGGCCGTCCATCTTGAAGCCGAGCTGTTTACGAACGACGCTTGAGCCGCCGTCGCAACCGACCAGATAGCGAGCGCGGATTGTGGCGTTGTCGCCGTTGCTTTTCCGCACCTGCGTGGTGACTCCGCCGGAGTCCTGCTCGAACGACTGCAATTCGTGACCGAACTTCACTGTCACGTCCGGAATCTGCTCCGCCACCGACTTGAGCAGAGGTTCCAATGTGTATTGCGATATGATTTGGTATGGCTCGAGTGGCAGCGAACCGTCGGTGGCAGCGTCACGTTTGGCTTTGGCCTGCGCTACGGTGGGATGCGCCATTTTCATCAACGGCGGATGCATCAGATCGAACACCAGATAGGCGTCCATCGACCAATCCGGCGGATAACCGGCGGCGCGCACCGCCTCAGCAAGACCAAGGCGACGGAAGATCTCCATAGTGCGCGGATTGCACCGCTCCATCTTCGGAAAGCCGAGCGGTGCGTCGTTCTTCTCGATCAGCGTACAGGGAATTCCGCGCTTGCCGAGGTCGATGCTGAGCGTGAGCCCAACAGGGCCAGCCCCGGCGATCAGTACTTCCGTGTCCATCCTTGCCCCACTCACACTCACGGTCTCATGCACAGCGTGTCTTAAGATTCGAAACTGCGAATCGAATCCTGAATCTGCCGCGGCGGCAGCTTTAATCGACCGATGCGCCCGAGCGCTTGACCACTTCGCCCCAGCGAACGATTTCCGAGCGGACGAACGCTTGCAGTTGCTCGATCGAGGCCTTCTCCGCGGGGACGAGACCGATGCGTGTAATGGCTTCGCGCGTCTCCGGCCGCGCCATGATGGCTTCGATCGCGTCATGCAATTTGTCGACGATCAGTCGCGGCGTGGCAGAGGGTGCCACCACCATCTGCCAGGCGGCCGCGTTGAAGCCGGGAACGCCAAGCTCCGCGATCGGCGCGAGATCGGGCATCGCCGCCGCGCGGGTCTGGGTGGTGACCCCGAGCGCGCGCATCTTTCCCGCCTTGATGAGCGGCACGGAAGATGTGAAATCGGTGAACATCACCTGAATGCGGCCGCCCATCAGATCGACCTGGGCATCCACCACCGCTTTGTAGGGCACGTGTACCATCTTGACACCGGTCATCGCGCTAAACAGCTCGGCATTGAGGTGGAACGGCGTCCCGGGACCGGTCGAGCCATAGGACAATTCGCCGGGATGCACCTTGGCGTAAGCGATCAGCTCGCTGACCGAATGCACCGGAAGATCGTTGCTAACGACCAGGACGAATGGGATCGTCGCGATCAAGCCAAGTGGCACGAAGTCTTTCGCTGGATCATAGGGCAGGTGCTTGTAAAGCGTCGCGTTGATGGCGAGCGGCGTACTGGTTCCCATCAGGATGGTGTAGCCGTCCGGATTAGACTTCGCGACTGCGTTCGATGCGGTCAATGTACCGGCGCCGGGCCGGTCCTCCACCACAAAAGGCTTCCCGATGCCGTTGGAAAGTTGAGGCGCTAGAATGCGCGCCAACAGGTCGGTCGCCGCCCCGGCGCCGGTGGGCACGATGAACATAACGTCGCGCGTCGGATAATCTTGCGCCAGCGCACCTACCGAGGCCGCTAGAACGAAAAGAAAGGCAAGCATCGATCTCATCGTCGTTACCCAGCTTGGATGTGAAGAAATCGGCGATCGATAGGCCCTATCCGGTTCCCACGTAAGCTGCCGGAACCAGTCTTCGGCCGCGGCGCCGCGATCAATGCGCGGCAACTGCTTGCTCGCCGCGCGCCGGCTCGGCGAGCGCCGTGGCGTGTCTGACCCGCTCCAGCCGGCTGAGCAGGAGCAAGGAGCAGATCAAGCAAAGCAAGGGACCGACCGCGGTGACATAGAAAAATACCGCCGCCGACATGCCGAGCTTGGTGAGCAGGCTCCCGATCAACGGACCGGTGACCGAGCCGACGCGGCCGATGCCGAGCGCGTAGCCGACGCCGTTGGCGCGCAGCGAGGTGGGGTAGATCAGCCCAGCTCCGGCATTCAGCGCGTTCTGCATCCCGACTACTACGCAGCCGGAAAAAAACGCCATGGTCAGCAGCACGGCATCCGAAATCTCCGGCGTGCCGGCGAACGCCAGCACCGGCACCGCCACTGCGAACGTGATCGCCAGCACTTTCAGCCCGAACCGGTCGATCATGATGCCGATGACCAATCCGCCAGCCGAACCACCGAGCTGATACAACGAGCCGGCAAAGCTGCCTTGCGCGACGGTGTGGCCGCTCGTCTGCACAATCATCGGCAACCAGGCGTTCAGCAGGTTGTTGGCCATCAGGTTGAGAACGAAGATCGGCCACACCAGTACCGTCACCGGCGCCCAGCCGTTGCGGAACAGTCCGGCCGGTGAGCCGCGCGCCGCTCCGCTACCTTCGTCCCGGTCGAGGATGAAGCGCGTGCCGGGGGGCACGGTCAGCGCCGGATCGAATCTGCGTGCCAGGGCGGCCACCGCCTCGTCGCGGCCGCCGCGCAGCACCATGAACTTGACGGAATCCGGGATGGCGAACAGCATGCAGAGTCCGACCGCGAACGGGATAAGGCCGCCGACCACGAAGATAACCGGCCAGCCGTAGGTCGGCATCAGCGTCACGCCGACGATGCCCGGCACCGCCGCGCCGAGCGAGATGCCCATCGACATCACCACCAGCATGGTGGCGCGCAGGCGCTTCGGCGTGAACTCCGCATTCAGCGCAATCACGTTCGGCAGCACGCCGCCGAGACCGAGGCCGCTAAGAAAGCGCAGCCACAGCAACTGGTGGAGATCAGTCGCGAAGGCACAGGCCAGAGTCGTCACGCCGATGAAGAACAGGCTGGAGATGATGGCGAGCCTCCGGCCAAACCGGTCGCCGAGCCAGCCGAAGAAAGGCGCCCCGACGAAAAAGCCAACGAGGCTGGCGCTGAATACCGGGCCGAGTGCGGCGCGATCGATGCCCCATTGCTTGATCAAGGCCGGCCCTGCGATGCTGGCGTTCAGCAGATCGAAGCCGTCGGCCATCATGGCCAGCAGGCACCAGAACGCCAGCCAGATGTGGAATGGCCGTAACCGCGTCGTGTCGACCAGGCGGCTGATGTTGATCTCGTTCATCGTTTCCTCCCCCTGTCCCCAGCTCTCGAAGCGGCGATCCCCCTCGGCGGCGGCGTCAGACGGCGGCCTTTTCCGGAGCGATCGAAAAGCCCGAAATGGTGTTGTCGGGCATTTCAGTTTTCAATCGCGGAAACACGTGGCGGGCAAAATTTCGGATGCTGCGGACGGTTTCGTCGTGCTCGAGAAAGCCCGCTTGGCCCATGATCAGGAGGTGTCCGAAGCCGCCGACGTGATCATACATTTTTCGGATCTGCGCATAAACCTGATCCGGCGTTCCGGCCATCATCAGCCCGGCATTGATCACACCGTCGACGGTCGCCCTGGCGGAGAAGTTGGCGTGCTGATCGCCGACATCGCCGCGCAGGATGCGGGCGAAGGCTTGCGGCGGCGCATATCCCGGCGGGAAGGAGAAGTGCTGCGGCACCTTGTTGGCCCGAATGTACCACATGATTTTTTCGGCGCCGGCGCGCGCTTCGGCTTCGCTTTCGCCGACATAGACCAGGGCCGCGTAGGCAAAGCGATCGATCGGCACGTCCTGGCCGCGGCCCGCTTCGCGCCAGCCGCGCCGATAGGCGTCGTAGACCTTCCGCGTCCCGTCATAGCCAGTGAGAAAGGTGGCCTGGACGAATCCTTGCGCGCCGACGCGCATGGCGCCACTCGGCGTCGTTGTGCTAATCCACACCGGTGGATGCGGCGACTGATAAGGCCGCGGCCAGATATTGATCTGACGATGATGGAAGAACCGACCCTCGTGGCTGAACGGACCGTCATGGCTGGTCCACGCCTTGATGATGAGCTCCAGCGCTTCGGCAAAGCGCTCGTTCGTCCGGACCGGATTGCTGTTGCCGGCAGAAATCTCGTAGGGCACGCCGCGCACGAAGCCCGCCTCGAGCCGGCCGTGCGACAGCACGTCTACGAAGGCCATCTCCTCGGCGACGCGCACCGGCTGCCTGCGATTGGCGATTGGGTTGCCGAGGATCAATAGTCGCGCCGTCTTCGTGACGCGTGCCAGCGCAGCGAGCAACAGCGGCGCCGCAGGATCGACGCAGGTTGCCGTCTGATGATGCTCGTTGAGCATGATGTCGATGCCTTCCGCCTCGGCGACCTGCCACTCCTCTATGAAGCGGTCGTACAGCGCCGCGCCCTTCTTCGGATCGTAATTGCGGTTCGGCAACGAGACGCGGATCGATTCGTATTCCGCCTCTGGCGGTAGATAGGGGTAAGCGGTTTCGCTGAAATGCCAAGCCTTCATGGCGTTCCTCCTGGTTGAGTCACGCCTCGAGAAAGGCGATTAGAGCGCGCGCGAACTCTTCCGGCTGCTCGAGCTGCGGCGCGTGGCCCGCCGCGGCGATGGTCGCCATCTGCGCGTTGGGGATCAGCTTGGCATAGCTGTCGACATAAGACTGGCTGACCAGCCCGTCGCTGGCGCCGCGGATGAACAGCGTGGGCGCACTTACGCGGTGCAGACGGTGGCGGAGCTTCGGATTGTGCATCCACGGCTCCCAGGTCAGGAGCGCCGTCGTCTCGCGGTTGCGCGCGATCGTTGTGAGGTCCTCATCGCTCATGTTGGCGACGTCGAGCCGGCCTTTTTCGAGGTCGTGGAATATCAGCCGCGCCACTTTGTCCTGCGACATGGCGAAGATATCAGGGATGTCGAGCTTGTCCGGCGGCCCGACCTTGACGCCGACAGGCCCGACCAGCACGAGCTTGCCGATCCGCTCCGGCGACTTCGTCGCGATCTCGGCGGCGAGCCAGCCGCCGAGCGAACAGCCGACGACATCGACGCGGTCCAGCCCCTTGCGATCCATGAGCTCCAGATAAAGATGCGCGATGTCGTCGACGCTATCGAGCCACAGCGGCAATCCGGAACGTCCGAAGCCCGGATGGGACGGTGTGATCAGCCGGCGGCGATTTGCAAGGAGCCCCACATAGGGCTGCGATGGCATGAAGCCTTGGGCGCCGTGCAGAAACAGGAGCGGAGTCCCGCTGCCGCCCTCAAATAGCTCAATCTCTATGCCGGCGAGCGTTATCGTCTCGCGCGTCATGGCTGGACCGGACAATGCATTCCCTCCCTACTAGCTGCCCCGGTTAGCTCGCCGCGTCGGGCATTGAGACCGGGTTCAAAGATTTTCTTATTGACTGCGCCTGCGGCTGCAACGGCCCCGAAGCCTGCACCTTAGCTTCGCCATCGCAATGAAAACAACAAGCGCGAGCGACGGGCAGCTACGCGCGCTCCGAAGGGCGACGCAAACGCAGGGCACGTCGCGGTTGCGGTCTACCACGGCGCCTATTATCGCGCGCAACGGCTACAGCGGCTGACAGGGATGGCGATCTAATCGCCGGATACCGCGCGCAGCTTCGGCACGACCCGGGTCGCGAATAATTCGACCGAGCGGAGCATCTCGTCGAGCGTGAGATCGCCGAAGCAGAATTGGCCCACGAGGTAGTTGGTCATGCTGCCCTCGATCTGCGTAGTAAGCGCGGCGGCAACGGTTTCCGGCGAACCGGCGATCCCCTGGCCCTGGTCGATCAGCGCATCGAAGCTGTCCACGCGCAGCGGCGACTGCATCTGAACGCCGTTGAGTTCGGACAGATAGACGAAGCTCGCGCGCCAGCGCAAATAGGCGCGACGGGCCATCTGCAGCGCTACCGCATCGCTATCGGCAACCAAAATGAACCGCACGATGCCCATTTTCGGCTGTTGCGCCGCGCCTTGCGTCGCGAACCAAACTTCGCGGTAGCGCGCCACCATGGCGTGCGCCTGTGCCGGCATGTCGTTGGTGACCATGTTGAGGCCCTTACGGGCGGCCCGCTCGGCGCTCTCCGGCGAATGGGCGCCGTACCAGAGCGGCGGATGAGGCTTCTGAAACGGCGCCATCTCCATCGGCACGTTATGGAACTGATCGTAGCGCCCGTTCCAATTCAGCGTGGCGACGGTGAAAGCCTTGAGCACGAGATCGAGGCGCTCGGCATAAATCTGCTGCCGCTCCTCGGCATTCTGCCCGTAATAGGCAACCTCGAACGGTACCGAGCCGCGGCCGAAGCCGATCTCGAGCCGGCCGTTGCTCATGTGGTCGAGCATGCAGATTTCTTCGACCACGCGCAAGGGATGATGAACCGGCAATGCATAGACGAAAGGGCCGAAACGCAATCGGGTCGTGCGTTGCGCGATCGCGGAGAGGAACACGCTCGGCGACGGCGCCATGCCAAGCGGCGTGAAGTGGTGCTCCGCGACGTGGTAGCCGTAAAAGTTGAACCGGTCGAATGCCTCGATCACGCGTAGACGCTGCTCGTAGTACTGGTGCAGCGGCAGATCGTTGCGATCCAAATGATCGAATACACCAAATTCCAAGCTCATGATGATGTGCCGTTCACGTAAAGCGCGCTTGCTCGCGGCCGGGGCGATCATGAGGGTGCGACCCGGATGGGTCAACTCGAACCCAATTGCCTCTGGCGAAAAGCAGCGGGGAGCGCATAGTATGCACGCCGCCAAAAAAATCGCGCGGTCAGGGGGAGGATCACAATGAAGCAGCGAAATATGCTGGCCCGCGGCGTGTCGCGGCGAACGCTTATCCGAAGCGCGGTGGGCGCGGGAACGGCTCTCGCATCTGGCATCGCCGCGCCGCCCATTCTGGCGCAAGCCAACAAACCGATCCGGCTTGGCAATATCAATACCTACACCGGGGGCCTGGCCTATGCCGGTCAAGCCAATTGGAACGCCGCGAATTTATATTTCGACAGCATCAATTGGACGGTCGCCGGCCGCAAGATCGAGATCATTAAGGAGGACGACCAATTCAATCCGCAAGTTGGCTTGCAGAAAGCGAAGAAGCTGGTCGAGAGCGACCAGGTTGATCTGGTGTTCGGCATCCAGGCCAGCAACGTCGCGCTTGCGGTGCTCAATTACATGAAGCAGCAGGACGCGTTCTATGTTGTCACCGGTGCTGGCACCGACGCCATCACTTGGAACCCCTATCCCTATCTATTTCGAACGTCGATCTCGACCTATCAGCTGTCGACGCCCATGGCCGGCTATATCTACGACAATCTCGGCAAGGAAATCGTCACGACCGCGTCCGATTACGCCGGCGGCCGCGATGTGATGGCGGCGTTCAAGACCCCCTACACCGCCAAGGGTGGAAAGATCCTCAAGGAAATCTGGCCGCCGCTCGGCACCACGGATTTCAGCGCCTATCTGACCGACATCAAGTCGATCAACCCGCCGGTCACCTACGACTTCATGCCCGGCGCCGACGCCGTGCGCTTCGTCCAGCAATATTCCGAGTTCGGACTGAAGGAGAAAATGCCGCTCACCGGCTTCACCATGATCGACTCGCAATCGTCCAGCGCGCTCGGCAAGGCTTCGATCGGGGTGATCTCGGCCGTGACTTTCGTCGACACGCTCGACAATCCAGAAGCCAAGAAGTTCGTCGCTGAATACGAGCCGAAGTTCAAGACGACCGCCGACCTGTTTGCGGACTATGGCTATGTCGGGGCACGCGCGATCGGCGAAGCATTGAAACTCGTCGACGGCGACGCCTCCAACAAGGATAAGCTTGCTGAAGCGATGGCCAAAGTGCAGTTCAACGCGCCGCGCGGACCGTTCCGGTTCGATCCAGCGACCCACAATCCGATCCAGGACGTCTACATCGCCCAGGTGATCGAGTTGGACGGCAAGATAACCACCAAGACGCTCTCGACCGCGAAACAGGTGCAGGATCCGGGCCACAAGATCTAGCGGGCGGCGCACCGACGGCTTTGCAAACGCTCGGCTGAGGGCTCCATGGAACTGCTCGTCGCCCAACTGCTGAATGGGCTCGTCTATGGGGTTTTACTATTCCTGATGGCGGCCGGGCTCTCGCTGATATTCGGTCTGATGAACGTCGTCAGCCTGGCGCACGGCTCGTTCTTCATGCTCGGCGCTTTCGTCGGGCTTTCGATCTTCCATCTCACTGGCAGCTTCTGGGCTGCGCTCGTGCTGTCGCCGCTGCCGGTCTTGGCGATCGGCGTGCTGATGGAAATCCTGTTCCTGCGCCCGCTTTATGCGCGCGGGCACATGGACCAGGTACTCTTGACCTTCGGTTTTACCTTCATCTTTTACGATCTGGTGCAGACCGTCTGGGGCAAGGTGGTACTGACGCTGCCACCCCCCGAAGCGCTTCAGAGCATTGTGCATATCGGTGTCGGCGTTTTCTCCGCGTACCGACTCTTTCTCATCGGCTTCGGATTTGCTGTGGCGCTCTTGCTGTGGCTCCTGTTGGAGCGCAGCCGGATCGGCGCCATGGTGCGCGCGGGCGTCGACAACGCCAGCATGGCCGCCGGATTGGGCGCCAATATCCCGGCGCTGTTCACCGGCGTGTTCGGCTTCGGCGTCGCGCTGGCCGCGCTCGGCGGCATAGCGGCCGGTCCGGTGCTCGGCCTTTATCCAGGCATGGACACCGACATCCTCATCCCGGCCTTCATCGTCACCGTGATCGGCGGCATGGGAAGCCTGCGCGGCGCGTTTGTCGGCTCGCTGCTGATCGGCATCGCCGATACGTTCGGCAAGGC
Source organism: uncultured Alphaproteobacteria bacterium (assembly GCA_963731805.1). Classification (GTDB taxonomy): domain Bacteria; phylum Pseudomonadota; class Alphaproteobacteria; order Rhizobiales; family Xanthobacteraceae; genus BOG-931. The sequence goes on along the minus strand of CAVSWY010000002.1, from coordinate 21,346 downwards.
CTATTTCCAGAGCATCGCGCTGTTTCTGATCTATCTGACGATGATCCTAGTCCTGCTGATCCGGCCGCAAGGCCTGTTCGGCGTGAAATTCTCGGACGTTTCGCCGCCGTCGGCCGTGACGCGGACCGGCGGCACGTCTACGCGCGCAACATTCATCGTCGGGCTCGTGGCCCTGGTCGTGTTAATCCTGCTGCCCTTCGCGCTGCCGGATTATCAGCGCGCGCTGATCGCGGAAATATTCATTTTCGCAATCTTCGCCATGAGTCTCGATCTGATCCTTGGATTTACCGGGCTAATGTCGCTCGGCCACGCGGCGTTTTTCGGCCTCGGCGCCTATGCAGTCGCCGTGCTCGGCACCCAGTTCGGACTCGATGCCTGGTTCGGTCTTGGCGCCGGCGTCCTGCTTGCGGCCGCCGGCGCCGCCTTGATCGGCTTCTTCTGCGTCCGCACCGGCGGCACGTCCTTTCTGATGCTGACGCTTGCGTTCTCGCAGCTCGTATTCTCGGTGGCGTTGAAATGGCGCGACGTCACCGGTGGCTCTGACGGCATAGCGCTCCCCGAGCAGCCGAGCTTTCTCGGGCTGAGCCTGTCGAATTCGCTTGTGATGTACTTCATGACGCTACTGTTCTTGGTCGCCACCTATCTAGCGCTGCGCCGGCTAATCAATGCGCCACTCGGGCGTGCATTCGTCGGCATTCGCGAGAATGAAGCACGCATGGCGGCGATCGGCTATCCGACGCAAACCTACAAGCTTATCGCCTTTACCATCGCTGGGGCCTTCGCCGGGCTCGCCGGGGGCCTTTACGTGATCTACAACGGCTTCATCTCATCGGACGCGGTTTATTGGACCGCTTCGGGCGACATTCTCATCATGACCATGTTGGGCGGGGCCGGCACGCTGATCGGTCCGCCGATCGGCGCCGCTGTGTTCCTTCTGATGAAGAACGTGGTCAGCTCATACAGCGATCATTGGCTCGCCATCATCGGCACCGCTTTCGTCTTCTGCGTCATGTTCATTCCGGGCGGCATCTGGGGCGCGGTGCAAAAAGTCCGCTGGCAGGGATCGGCGCCGTGACCCTTCTCGACATCGACCATCTCACCTGTGCGTTCGGCAGACTGGTGGTGACCGACGATCTCAGCCTGTCCATCGGCGAAGGCGAGCGTCACGTCATCATCGGCCCCAACGGCGCCGGCAAGACGAGCCTGATCAACCAGATCGGCGGCCAGCTCAGGCCGAGCGCGGGCCGAATTCTGCTGCACGGGCGCGACGTTACCGGCCAATCGCCGAGCCGCATCAGCCGGCTCGGCGTGGCCCGGACGTTCCAGCGCAACAACCTGTTTCAGAATCTGAGCGTCGCCGAGAATCTACGATTGGCGCTGGCGGTGCGTTTCGGCAATCCGCTGGATTTTTTCAGTGTCGCCACCCGCGACGAGACGCTCGTCGCGCGCATCCGCCAGCTTCTGCAGCAGGTCCATCTCGATGAGCGGGACGCGCGGATCGTACGCACCTTGTCTTACGGCGAGCAGCGGCAACTCGAGGTCGCTGTGGCGCTGGCGAGTGAGCCGAAATTACTGCTGCTCGATGAGCCGACGTCCGGCATGTCGCCAGCCGAGACTGCGCGCATGATCGAGCTGGTCGCGACACTGCCCCGTAGTTTGTCAGTGCTGATGATCGAGCACGACATGACGGTGGTATTCTCAATCGCCGACCGCATCACCGTGCTCTATTACGGCAAAATCCTCGCCTCCGGTTCGCCCGACGAAATCCGCGCCGACGCGCGGGTGCGCGAGATCTATCTCGGGGTGGCGCACTGATGCTCGATCTCGAAAACATCGACGCCTATTACGGCGAAAGTCATATCCTTCACGGGGTTTCGCTTACCGTGCGCAACGGCGAGGTCGTCTGTCTGCTCGGGCGCAACGGCGCTGGAAAGACCACGACAATTTTGACAGTGATGGGTTATCTGCACCCGCGGCGAGGGACCATACGTTTCAACGGACAGGATATCGGCGGGCTCCCGCCCTATGCGGTGGCGCGGCTTGGATTTGGCTTCGTGCCCCAAGAACGGGGGATCTTCCCCAGCTTGTCCGTGTACGAGAATTTGACCGTATTCGCGCGGGTTGGTCGAAACGGCTATTGGACGCTGCAGCGGGTTTTTGAGCTTTTTCCTAGTCTCCGGGCGCGGGAGCGCAATCTCGGCTTCCAGCTGTCCGGAGGCGAGCAGCAGATGCTGTCGATCGCTCGAGCGCTGTTACTTAACCCGGTGCTGCTCTTGCTCGACGAACCGTCTGAAGGATTGGCACCGATGATCGTCCAGGAAATCATCGACGTGCTAAAGCATCTGAAAGGCGAGGGATTAGCGATCGTTTTGGTTGAACAGAACTTAGGCGTGGCCCTCGCTGTCGCCGACCTTCATCACGTTATGAACAAAGGTCAGATTTGCTTTACGGGCAGTACCGCTGAGCTTGAAAAGAACGAATCTGTTCTTCGCAATTATCTCAGTGTCTAGCGCATGCTGCGCCAAGATGCAGCGAAGGATGCGGACTGCTCTCACTCAGATCTTCCGACACTGATTAAGCACCGATAGTTCTGTCAAGTAGACCGCATATCATGTCCGTAATGGCTTGATTCATGGCCGAAGTGGACGCATATCGCTAATAGCATCCATCCTTACGCCTCTTCTAGCGAGCTGTTCGATCGCAATCGATCTGTTTCGGGACAGTCCAGAGAGCCAGCGGCGTCTACTGCGACACCATAATGCTCTCGAGCCGCCGCAACGGTCACCTTTCCATTCCACACATCAAGAACAACGGCCTCCGGTGCACGGCTGAAAGGGCTTCCATGCCCACCCCCGCCGGCCTGATGATGAATAAGCAGTTCCCCACGGCGCATCCTAGTAGTGAGCTTCCCAGGAACGGACTTCATCGCTTTGTCTTCGCCTAGCCAATTTCCAGCAAGACCCCCGGGCTCACCGCCGGCCAAGCCGTAAGGTGAAAACCGCAGACGATCGGCACGAAGTTGTAAGACGGCTTCCTCTGCAAGCAATCGATAGGATCGGCGTAATCCGAGTCCGCCCCGGAAACGCCCCGCCCCGCCTGAGTCAGGGACCAGCCCATATTCCTCTATCCGCACCGGATGTTGCCGTTCCAACACTTCAACAGGTGTGTTCGATAGATTCTGCGATGGGTTGGTGATGGCATCGATACCGTCCTGATTAGGACGTGCACCCCAGCAGCCGCTGGTCATGTCCACGAGAATGAATGGACGGTTGTCCGGGAGCCGTCCACCTAGACAGACAACCGTGTTCCCGCCCTCCCCGGCCGCCGGAATTATGTGTGGAACGATTTGGGCGAGTGCTCCGAACATCGTATCCATAACACGATAGCCGGTAAGGGCGCGGGCGGCGACGGGAGCGGGTTCTATCGGATTGAGCACACTGCCTTGTGGGGCTTTCACTTCGATACAACGAAAGACTCCGGCATTGTTCGGAATATCACCGCGCAATGCGCATCTGACACTGAGGAAGGTGTTGGATTTTGTGAACGAGAGCGTGGAATTGATTGCTGCCCGCACTTGTTTGGACGAGTTCTCCCAGTCCACTAACAGCGTACCATCGCCGCGCACCGTCACTGCTACCGTGAGCGGAACGGGATCGTCGGATAACCCATCGCTGTCAATGTGGTCCGCGAAGCGATAGGTTCCTTGAGGCCAAGTTGCGATCTCGGCCCGCGTCATGCGTTCGGCATAGTCGAGCAACGCAGCGAGGTACGTGCGTATTGGTTGGGCGCGGTACCTTGCCACTAGCCGACCCATTTCGCGAGCACCCACCTGGCAAGCGGCATACTGGGCGTGCAAATCACCGATTACTCTGTCTGGTACGCGGACATTCAGCCCAATCATAGCTTCGAGCGTTTCATCCATGACGCCGCGGTGAAACAGCTTTACTGGTGGGATACGAAGTCCTTCCTGATAGATTTCGGTACTATCTGCCGCGTTCGAGCCGGGCACCCTGCCACCGAGATCGGTGTGGTGGCAGATCACGACAGACCAGGCGAGAATTTCGGCACCGTGGAAAATAGGAAAAAACATGAAAATGTCGGGCAGATGCATCCCACCACAATATGGATCGTTCAATATAATGGCATCGCCACTTTCGAGTTGTCCGGCCCACTTCTGCTGCACTGCGGCCATGGCTTCCGGGATGGCACCAAGATGCTGCGCTATCGTTTTTGCCTGCGCCACCATCTCGCCCTTGGCATCACAAATGGCGGCGGAGTAGTCCATCACGTCCTTGACGATTTCCGAGCGAGCGGTACGGATGACGGTGTAAGCGACCTCGTCCACGATCGCATCCAGCGCATTCTTGATTACAGCAAAAGTAATCGGGTCGCCCAGCAAGGTCGCGGCCTCAGGCATTAATCTCCCCCATTTCTATTGCGATGCAGCCGGACCCGGCAGCACGCGCCGTGCATCTCGGGGGAACCACGATTGTTGTGTCGTAGCTCTCGATTATAGCGGGACCAACAATTGGGCCCTCCTCAACCGCTATGCGTGGAACGAGCCGTGTTGCTACGCGAGGTGCGCCACGACTGAATGACACCATGCGCTCGCCGCTCTCGCCCGCAAGCGCATGGGAATCCAAGGAAAGGCGCTTGAAATCCAGCCGGCTGGCGGCTTTGCCAATGGCCGAGAGCCGTATATTGACGAGCTCTACAGCCTCGCCCTCGGCAATATACCCAAAGGTCTCGGAATAGAGTTGTTCGAAGTCTACGTGTAATGCCGAGGCGTCGTAACAGCCGTCCGGCATTTGAACCATCAGCTGCGACGATTGCCCGAGGTAACGCATATCGGCCGCGAAACGAAGCTGTATTGCTGTCTTGTCATAACCCTCGCCAGCGAGCGCCGCATGCCCATCGGCAGCCATGCTTTCCATCGCATTTTGAACCGCGAGCGGAGCGACCGTGGCGAGCGGTGCCAGCAACGGGCGCACAAATTCATGCACCGCTTCCGCCGCGAGCATCCCTGCGGCGGAGAACACGCCCGAAATCGGGCTTATCAGGACCCGCCGTATTCCTAACAGCCGCGCAACATCGACTGCATGGAGCGGCCCGCCGCCTCCGAACGCCATCAGCGCCAGATCGCGAGGATCCTTGCCGCGCTCGACTGTCACCGCGCGAATTGCCCGCGCCATATTGACGTTGGCGACCTGGCGGATGCCGTGTGCCGCATCTTCCGTGCTTAGCTTCAGCGGACGTGCAACATGCAGTTCGACCGCGCGTGTCGAAAGCGCCGCGTCCACTGCAAGTGAACCGCCCGCAAGAGCATGGGGATTTAAAAACCCAAGCACCATGTTGGCATCAGTTACCGTGGGTTTCTCAGTGCCACGGCCGTAGCAAGCCGGCCCTGGATCACCGCCTGCACTCTCGGGTCCGACGACCAATAGTCCGCCTGCATCGATGCGAGCAATCGAGCCGCCGCCGGACCCGACTTCGGCAATATCGATCGAGGGCGCCTTCAGCATGTAGCCCGCGCCCTTGACGAAGCGCGACGGCGTGGAAATCCCGTCGCGGAATTCATATTCACTGACGATCTGCAGCTCACCGCCCTCAACGATCGCCGCTTTGGCCGTCGTCCCGCCCATATCAAACACGATAAGGTCTTCAGCTCCGATCGTGGCGCCAAGGCGCGCGGCACCAACCACTCCGCCGGCGGGACCGGAACCGACGGCAAAAACCGGCCGATCGCGCGCAGTACTAAGGCCGATCATGCCGCCATTGGAGGCCATCATCTGTACGGGGGCCGTGACGCCGATGGCAGTCAGCCGCTCGGCGAGTTTCGAAAGATAACCACGCATGGCAGGAAGAAGGTATGCGTTCACGACCGCCGTCGAGGTGCGTTCGTATTCTTTGATTTCCGGCAAGACTTCGCACGATGCGGTCACCAGTAATGTCGGTGCGCATTCGCGAACAATGGCCGCCGTACGTCGCTCGTGCGTGTCATTTGCGTAGGAATTGATAAAACAAATTGCGACGGCCTCTACCTGTTCCTCTAATAGGAACGTGACGGCCTGCCGAACCGAAAATTCATCCAAAGGCAGTACCACGCTGCCATCGGCCCCGATGCGTTCCGAGACCTCCAGTCGCCAGCGCCGCGGCACAAGCGGCTCAGGCTTCCGCCAAGCTAGATCAAACATGCCGGGGGTGCGAATGCGTGCGATCTCCAGCACGTCGCGAAAGCCGCGAGTTGTTAGCAGCCCGGCGCGAGCCCCGCTTTTTTGAAGGATTGTGTTTGAAGCGACGGTAGTCCCGTGCACCACCTCGGCGATACTGCCTGAAGCGACACCGGACTCAGCAAGTACCGCTGCAATACCCGTTACTACCCCCTCGCCCGGATCCTGCGACGTGGTCGTTGTCTTATTCACATAAACGCGCCCATCGGGCAGTGTGAGGACGATATCCGTGAAGGTTCCGCCGACGTCGACCCCGATACGCGCTAAAGATGCCGACGCGTTCCCCATCGAATTCATGCCGGCTCTCGGTCTTCCTGCTTAGCTGATCTTTACGATCTGCTTGCCGAAGTTTTTGCCGTGGAGTAAGCGCAGAAACGCCTCTGGCATGCGTTCAATACCTTCCAATACATCCTCTTTGCAACGAAGTTTGCCCTCCTTTTGCCAGGCGGCAAGGCGCCTCAATGCTTCGTCTCGTCTATGCCACCAGTCGAACACCAGAAACCCGTGGATACTGGCACGGGTAACAATCAGATTGCCCATGAATCGCTCACCAATGTCCGGTTTGCCGAACTGACCGGCGAGCGACACGCGACCGCAGATCACGACTCGCGCACCAATGCTCAAATTTTTCATTGTGGCGTCGTGAATAGGGCCAGCGGTGTTGTCGAAAAAGACATCGACGCCCTGGGGACACGCCTCCTTCAGCGCCGCTGTTAGGTCCGCCGCTTTCTTATAATTGATTGCTGCATCGAAGCCGATTTGGCGGCACCAATTGAGCTTCTCGTCGTCACCGGCGATCGCCACCGCACGGCATCCGGCCAGCTTGGCAATCTGACCGACGAGTTGGCCAACTGCTCCCGATGCCGCGGAGACCACGACCGTCTCGCCCGGTTTGGGACGACCTACCTCGAGAAGCCCAAAATATGCGGTGATGCCCGGCATCCCAAGCCAGGAAAGCGAACTTTCGATCGGCGCCAGTTTCGGATCGACCCTGTTCACGCCTGCCGGACCGAAAACGTCGGGCGTCAACAGGGACCATTCCTGCCAACCAAAACTCATGGACCCGGCAATGTCGCCGATTTTCCATGCCGGATGATTGGAAGCTATGACTTCGCCAACGCCACCACCCTGCATGACCTCACCGAGACCGACCCCCTTTGTGTAGTTGGTGCCGGGACTCATCCGGCCGCGCATATAGGGGTCGACGGAGAGCCATTTGGCTTTGACAAGAATCTGCCCTGGTCCGGGGTCGGGCACTGACTGCACGTCCATGGTCCAGTTTTCCAGCGACGGCATACCCTCCGGATAGCTTTTGAGCAGCCAGCGGCGATTGGCTACTTTCTGCATGGCTTTGCCCACCTTCCGGGCAAGCGTATCGCGCTCTCCGGTTAGTTTCCATCAGATCTCGAGGTTTGCCGGCTAAGGCAGTCGGCGGCCGCCTTGAATGGGTTGACTTGGTCCATAAACCGATAACGATCGAGGCATGGGCTTTCCTCGCCGCAAAATGGAAAGCGAACGAAGGGCTAAGGCTGACGCGCAGGCGGCTCCCCCCGTGGTCTCGTAGGCGAGCTGGCCCATAAGAAGTGCTCGCAATGGGCCGGCCGCCTAGTAAATGAACCTTATAGATCCCGCGCTTAAGTAGGCCGCTGCAAATGATTCATTGCTAGTCCGGGAATTACAAAGCAGACATTGGACCCTAGCCGCCAAAACCACGACGCGCAATTGTAGGAGCGCGCATATGAAGGATCGGGTATAGTCCGCGGGCTTCGTGAATGGATCACCGACATGATCAGCACAACCGCGACTGCGCCATCGATCCGCGCCCGGCGCATCTCGGCTAAGGTCTACAGGCTCACTCCTTATCTATACGTGCTTCCCGCGCTCGCTGCGCTGGCTTTATGGAACTATTACCCGCTCGTTTTCCTCGTCGACCTGTCGTTTCACAAATTGGACGCGAGTTCGCCGGCCCCGAGCTGGATCGGATTGGCGAACTATCGCGAGCTGTTCACCGATCCGCTGTTTTGGCGTGTCCTACGCAATACGGCGATTTATACGCTTCTTACCGTGCCGCTCAGCCTCGGGCTCGGCTTAGCGCTGGCGGTCGCGCTCAACCAACAACTACGCGGCGCGCGCTTCCTGCGCACGCTGTTCTACGCGCCCGTGATATTGCCGACCGTGGCGGCGGCGACAGTCGGGCTGTGGATCTTCAACACCGATTACGGGCTCGCCAATTATTTGCTTGGCCTGATCGGCTTGCCGCCTCTTGCGTGGCTCACAGATTCCGACGACGCGCTGTGGACGCTAATCGCAATCGGCGTGTGGAAGACATTTGGATATTTCATGTTGGTCTATTTCGCCGCCTTGCAGGCGTTGCCGCAAGCGGTGCTGGAGGCTGCCCGTCTCGACGGCGCCCGACCTTGGGACCGGTTCTGGTCGATCACCTGGCCGCTGTTGCGACCGACAACTTGGTTCGCAACCGTGATTGCGTTGATCCTGTCATTCCAGGCCTTCGACTTCGTCAACATCATGACCCAGGGCGGCCCGAGCAATGCCACCAACCTGCTGGTGTTCTACATTTATCAGCATGGCTTCCAATATTTTCGGTTGGGTTTCGCCGCCACGAGCGCGGTGGTCATGTTCGTTCTGGTCTACGCACTTTCTGCATTCGTCAGCTTTTGGTTCAGCCGATGAAGCGCGCACTGCTACGCGCCGTGCTCTATCTGGCCGTCTTGGCGCTGGCAGTCGTGGTCGCCATCCCGATGTATTGGGTGCTGGTCAGCGCCTTTAAGACAAGCGATGAGATTTTCACGCCGTCGCCGCGCTGGTTGCCTGCCGGCGTGCATTGGCAAAACTTCGTGCTCGCTTGGCGGGGCGCCGCGTTCGGACGCTACTTTGTCAACAGCCTCGTGGTGACGACGGCGATCATCGTTTCGCAGCTGGCCACATCAAGCCTTGCGGCTTTCGCGCTCGCCCGCCGCCGTTTTGCCGGGCGCGGCTTTATTCTGCTCGTCGTCATTGGTGCGCTGATCATACCCATCCAGGTGACATTTCTGGCCAATTTCATCACGCTGCAGCATTTCGGCTGGCTCGACAGCTATGCGGCGCTGATCGCACCTTTTGCCGCGAGCGCGTTCGGCACTTTTCTCCTTCGCCAGGCGTTCCTCGCGGTGCCGGAAGCGCTGGAAGACGCCGCACGGTTGGACGGCTGTGCCGGACTTTCCTTTCTCTGGCACGTGCTGCTTCCCCTGTCGCGGCCGACGGTGCTCGCCTTCACGCTCGTCGCCATGGTCGCTCATTGGAACGACTATTTCTGGCCCCTGATCGTCACCAATCGTGATGAGATACGCACGCTGCCGATCGGTCTTGCCATGTTCGTGACCCAGGAGGTGACGACCGATTGGAATCTGTTGATGGCGGCAACGTTGTTCGTGGCGGCGCCGATGCTCATCATATTCTTTTTAACACAGCGCTATTTCATCCGTAGCCACATGCATGCGGGCTTGAAAGGCTAGTCGAGGGGCCTGGACTCGATTGCCGAATGCTCGCTACGCTGCGCCTATCAGGAGCGTCGCTCAAGGCGGCAACGCCGAGCTCCAATCGGGAGGGAAAGCCAATGAATACGCGCCGGAAATTCGTCCGCTTGGTCGCCTCGGCGCCGCTGGTTTGGGCCGCGCCCGCCTTTGCCGCCGCACCAGTGCAATTGAGCTTCTGGTACCCCGTTGACCTCGGCGGCGGCCTCGCCAAGGTTATCGACGGTATGGTTGCCGATTTCAACCAAGCGCATACAGATATCCACGTGTCGGCAACCTACACCGGAAACTATGACGTAACGCTGGCGAAGATTCAGGCGGCGAAGCTCGCGGGGACTTTACCCGATCTTGCAGTCACCGAGATCAGCTCGGTGCCGGTGCTGGCCGCGCTCGGCGCCGCTCAGCCGCTCGACGAGATGATTGCGGCGTCCGGCGGCAAACAGTTTCTCGGCCGTTTCTGGCCGTCGATGCTGCTCAATTGCGCTTATCAGGGCAAAGTTTACGGCGTGCCGTTCCAGCGCTCGACTCCGGTGATGTATTACAACAAGGATGCATTTGCTGAGGTCGGTCTTGATCCGGAGAAACCGCCGCTCACTTGGGACGAACTGGTGAACGTTGCGCAAAAACTCACGCGCCGGGAGGATAACCGCACCACCCGCTGGGGCGTCGAGCTGCCACTTGAGGCGTTCAATTGGTTCTACTACGCGCTCACTTTTTCGAATGGGGGGCAAACGCTGAGCGCGGACGGCACCAAGGTCCTGTGGGACCAGCCGAGAAATGTCCAGGCGCTACGATTCTGGTACGACCTCGTCAACAAATACAATGTAACGCCGCCCTACACGCCCTGGAACGACGGTCCGCAGGAATTTGTCGCCGGCCGGACGGCGATCGTCTGGCATTCCACCGGATCGCAAGCGTTCATGCGGCAGAACGTGAAATTCCGCTGGGGCCTCGGCCGCATTCCCAAAAACACACAGTTCGGGCCGCCGTCCGGCGGTGGCAACATGATCATGTACGCCGCCGATCGAGCCCGGCAGGAAGCGACGTGGACCTTCATGACCTGGATGAGCGACGCGCCGCAGGCGGCACGATGGAGCATCGCATCAGGATACCTGGCGACGAACATCGCGTCCTGGGATCGGCCGGAGATGCAGGCTCTTATCAAGGAGCATCCCGACGTGTTGGTGACCAAGGAACAACTCGCCGACGCCAAGGCCGAACCCGCCGCGGTTCACTATGCGCCGGCGCGCGACATCTTGAACTCGCTGATCAAGGACGTGCTCGCGCGAAAAGCGCAGCTTGAACCGGCTACCAAGGAGGCAGTCGCCTCCGCGAACGCAGCCATGGCTCGATAGAATCGGCCCGCTGGATGGGGCGCGTCGCACTGAAGTTGTCGGGGCTGGCAAAGGCGCACGGCAACGTCGCCGTACTGCACGGGCTCGACATCGATGTTTTCGAGGGCGAGTTCTTTGTCCTGCTGGGTCCCTCCGGTTGCGGCAAGACAACGTTGTTGCGCGCGGTTGCCGGTCTCGCCGCTCTCGATGCCGGCAGCATATTGCTCGGCGACATCGACATCACCGAAGTACCTGCGGAAGCACGCAACGTTGCCATGGTCTTCCAAGATTACGCGCTCTATCCGCACCTTACCGTTCGCAACAATCTTGCCTTTGGGCTTAAGCGGCACCGCGTGCCGCGCGACGATATTGCGCGCCGCATCGAGCGCGTCGCCCGCATGCTCGGGATCGAAGCGTTGCTTGACCGCAAGCCGCATCAGCTGTCCGGCGGGCAACAGCAACGTGTGGCGCTGGGGCGCGCCATCGTTCGCGAGCCGGCGCTGTTTTTGATGGACGAGCCGTTGTCCAATCTTGACGCACAAATCCGCGCCAACACTCGCGCCGAGCTAAAGGAGCTGCAGCGTCGCCTTGGCGTGACTACGCTCTATGTCACGCACGACCAACTGGAAGCAATGACGCTCGCCGACCGGCTCGCCGTCATGAATCAAGGAAAACTCGAGCAGGTGGGCCGCCCGCTCGATGTCTATCGCACGCCGGCGACGTTATTCGTCGCGCAGTTCCTCTCGAGCCCGCGTCTTAACGTGCTCGACGGAGAGATCGTTGCCGGCGAAGGCGGCGTTGCGGTGCGCACGGCGGTCGCCTTGTTTCCGCTGCCGGCCATGGGAGCCGAGGATCAAGAGATCCGCGTCGGCATTCGCCCGGAATGGCTGCGACTGTCGATCCTTCCGTTGCCCGAGAGCAAGCCGCTCGAGGTAGCCCTCGTCGAGCCGCTCGGGTCTGAAATCCTCATTCACGCGCGATGGCCGGGTGGCGATCTTGTTGCCCGGGCGCCGGCTGATTTCGTCGCCCCCGAGCATGGGCAGGTGTGGATCGATGCGGCGGCCTGCCATATCGATCTGTTCAATAGAGACGGCCGCCGGGTCGCCGACGGGCACGGCAAAGCCGACCATCGTTGACAACAAGCGGCTTGCGCCGGACCGCGAATTTCAGCCGGCGTGCTCCTCGCCGGTATCGATGTCTTCCTTGGTCGGTTCCCCGATTACATCATCCCGCTCGTGGCACGCCACGCCATCCCGGCGATTTACGTCCGGCGCGAGCGGCCGGCGGCCTGATGACCTATGGCAAAGAGCGGAACGAAACCTTTCGTCAATTGGGCCTGTACGCCGGAAAAATTCTCAGGGGTATCAAGCCTGCCGACCTCCCGGTTTGGCAGACCGCAAAGGTCGAGCTGGTCATCAACCTCAAGACCGCAAAGGCGCTTCACCTCACGATCCCGCTGCCCCCTGCCCGGGGCGCTCCGACGAGGTGATCGAATAAAGCGTCCAAGCGTTTGTTGCACTGCAAATTGCTCGACTCAGCGAGGACCGCGTCGTGGTGGACGAGTGGATCGTTAAGAACCAAGCTTCATATCTACCGGCTGGAACTCTGTCGTATCTACAATACGGCCGCACGCTTATGAAAGTTCCGATTGGCAAGTGACGCGGTGAACTAAGGGCGAGATCGCAACCATGTGGATCCGCGAATGATTGCGGGGGAGCGAGTGCGCCACGCAACAATCCGGACGGCTGGCGAGGCAGTTCCGTAGTTTTTAGCCAAGCTCATTTACTCTACGCATGGCGAAAGGTACCGTTCTTCTTCAAAGGTTCAGCGATAAACCTCTCTACGGACTAGCAATGAGTGCGACGGCAAGTGAATCGTCCCCGGTCCAGGGTGCGGGAGCCGCTACACGGCTCATTGTCGCCGCATCGCTCGGAAATGCGCTCGAGTTCTATGAGATCCTGGTCTACGGCTATTTCGCTGTCACGATAGCGAAGGTGTTCTTTCCAGCCGCCGACGAAGCGGTCTCGATCCTCGTAACACTAGGCACTTTCGGGGCTGCATTTTTGGCGCGGCCGGTGGGCGCGATATTTTTCGGCGACTATGGCGACCGCAAGGGAAGAAAGCGGGCGCTTACGCTGTCGATCCTGCTGATGACGATCGGGACCGGGCTGATGACTGTCATGCCGAGCTATGGCTCTATCGGCTTGCTGGCGCCTGTTCTAGTTATTGCCGCGCGGTTGCTGCAGGGTTTTTCAGTCGGCGGCGAGTTCGGAAGCTCGACTGCCTTTCTGGTTGAGCATCGTCCCGACCGCGCGGGTTATTTTGCGAGTTGGCAATGGTCAAGCCAGGGTTTAGCTGCGGTCATCGCCACAGGTTTCGGTGTGCTGCTAACAACCACCATGTCAGCCGGGGACCTGACCGCGTGGGGCTGGCGCATACCTTTCGCTTTCGGGCTCCTGATCGGACCCGTAGGCTATTACATCCGCAGTAAAATGGAGGAAACGCCGGAATTCCTGGACACCGGTCCGGCGCGCGCACCGTTGCGCACTCTCTTTGCGGAGCAGTGGGAACGGCTCCTCCTCACCGTCGGTGTGGTCGCAGCCTCGACTAGCTCTCAATACTTGCTCCTCTACATGCCGACATACGCCATCCGCGAGCTGGGCTTACCGCAATGGATCGGCTTCACCGCCGCGATGGTAGCTGCCGTGCTGCAGACCGCGGTCGTGCCCTTGGCCGGCCTTTGGGTGGACCGGATTGGACAAACCCGCATCATGATAGGATCGACGGTCCTTTTCTTTTTGACGTCTTATCCGGCGTTCGTGCTGCTGGACGCTCACGCTTCGCTTACGGTGCTGATGCTGATGGTGTGCTGGATCAGCCTGTTGAAATCATTTTTCAGCGGCGCGCTGCCCTCGCTGATGGGGAGAATTTTTCCCGTCGCGACACGGGTTAGTGGCATGTCATTGAGCTACAATATCTCCGTACCGATCTTCGGCGGCTTTGCGCCATTTTTCGCTCAGTCGCTCATTGCCATGACCGGCACGAAGTTGGCGCCAAGCTACTACATGATGGCAACAGCACTCCTGAGCCTCGCGGCGCTGATTGTCCTCCGTCGGCGATTCCAGCTCTGAAATCGGGACGAATGCCGATAGCGATACACATCCGGATCAGTAGATTGATGCCTAGGGTCGCCGTTCATTCTCGTCGTGTCCGCATGGGTCATGAGCGTCGGCCTGAGGGCACTCTAGCGACTTCCGCTGTTCACCTGAATGCGGACATATCGCGGCATCGTACTGAACGACGCTTCGGACCAAACCCGGACATGCCTGCGTACAAGGAGGCGCTAGTTGAGCCAGCAGGGAGGCTGTAACCCGATTGTCCGAGATGGGTCATCCACGTCATATGAGCAAGCGCCAGTTACTTCCGCTGTACCCCTGGCAGCCGACATTCGCTTGCGCTGCAATATCTGTCGCTTCGGGCCATTAGCTGCCATGGGCCAACGTGTTCAGTTAGATGCGACGTTGTCGCCAATTCGTATTGGGCCTGGTGCGGCGACGACCGCATAAATTCCGGCGCAAGGGAACGCGCCCAAGTCGCCAAGCTGAACCCTGTTGTCGCGAACAAGTGCGCGCAGAATGTCGGTATCTTTGGGCAAATCGTATTGAGCCAGCGTCACCATGACACATCGCGGATCGTGAAGCGCCACACTCAACCGCGTTGTTTCGCCAAGCTCAAGCGTATGACCGATCCAAGCGTTCTCAACAAAGCCATTGAATTGGGTCCGTAAAATCACGTTCATGCGGAATCTTCGCGAATCAAAGCGGCTTTGCGGCTGTTTCTGTGCAAACCGAGCGAGTGTAGACGAGGTGATGAGGGAGACTGGAAACACATCCAGGAACGAGCCGACTGGGAGTGGGGATTCCATTCCAAGCGACGCAAATAACGCAGAGCCTAGCTTTTGCTGGACTACAGCGTCGCGATTGCCCCCTGGATCTGCCCCTTCGACGTCCGGGTGGTATTGGTCGACGGTGAAATCTTCCGGCGCCGACTGTTTGAGGGTGACATTCCGCTTGAAGAATGCCGAGAGCACACGGTCGACCTCAGCGGAATCACTTCGCACGACCGAGCCGTCCGGCAATGTGATATGCACCGGCGGAATGTCGCCGCCGCTTTGGGGTGGTGGCTCTAGGAATTTCGCTGCACATTCCAATATATCGGGAAAGAGTTTGACGCTCTTGGCGCTGACGACTTTTCCGGTATCGGTGTCAATCAGGGCATAGGCTCGATCACCCAGTACACCACGCTCGGTAACCACTGCCTCCTGAAGTTCTTCGCCTCGCATTGATTTCACTGGGAAGCGCCAAAGATTCTCAATCGTGCCAACAATGGTCATTGGTCTGCCCCCCGGAATTTCTCAGAGTTGCAGCAGCTTCGGACGCACCTAGCCCGCAGTTGCTCGACAGGAAATTGATCCAAGGCTACGCCCGAGTGACGGTCTTCGCTACTCGGCTTCCCGACTCCAGCGCCACCCAATGTCCGCTGTGCCTCGAATAGCGACCGAAAATACTAAGTTGCTACAAAGTGACGTGAAGGGCCAAAAGCGGAAATTGCGCCTATCGACGCGATCATTCGGGAGACGCGTACGCGGCGCAGCTAAGGTCGCAGCGTGGAAAGTCCACTCCTGGCATTTAATTTCGCGAAGAGCTCATTTCAGTTTGGCAAGCAACGCCTTAGCAGCCTGCAAATCCGGCCGCTCAAAACCTTCGGTGAAGCCGCGGTAGACCGACGCGAGCAGGGCGCTCGCCTCGTCGCGACGCCCCTGTTCGCCCAGCAACCTCGCTAGGCTCGTGGCGGAACGCAATTCAAGGGGTCGGCACGGTTGCCGGGCAGCTTGCGCCAAGGCCTCGCGGAAGAATTGTTCGGCTTCAGCGCCTTTGTCGCGTGATTGCGCCAGCAGAGCCTCGCCGCGCAGGCGCAACAAATCCGGTTCGCAAAAATGATTGAGCCTTTCCCCCACCTCGCCGGCCGCGCGCTCGAGGGTGGCCAAGCCGCGCGCGGTCAGTCCCGCGCGCAATTCCTGCTCGGCGAGTTGGATGAGGAGAGCCGGACGGAAGGTCGCTGAGAACGGCTGATTGATAGTGTGCAACATCGGCTCGAGTGCGGCGTCGAAATCGCCTTGTTGCGCGGCGAGCCACCCGCGAAAGAACAGAGCGTCCGACAATTGCCACGGAAATTTATTGCGCTCGGCGAGCGGATAAAGCTCTTCCGCTATGGCCCGGCAGGACTCCACGTCCCTCAGCAAGAGCATTGTCAGCGCGCCTCGCTGCAGCGCATGTGCCAGTGAAAAGACGTGCCCCAGTGCGCGGGCGTCCGCGATTGCCTCCCATGCCGTAGCTTGAGCCTGATCGAGAAGGCCGAGGCCCCAGAGGCCTAACGCGTGAAAGGAACGCGCGCACATACGAGAATCGTGACCGCCGAAATAGTAGGCATGATCGCGATGGCGCTCGCGGTCATAGAGCCGGATAACTTCTTCCGCAGCCTTGCTCAGCCCCGCGAAATCCGGCAAGCGCAACATCATTGGAACTTTGGCGTGGTACGCCTCGAGTAAAAAGTCGGAATTATCGAGCTCGCGAGCGATGGCGACGAGCTGGTCGGCGAGTTCCGAGGCCTCCAGGGCACGGCCACTGACTGTAGTGTAGAACCAAATTCCCCACGTGGCGAGGAAACGCTCGCGACCGCGGTCCGGTGATCCGGTGCTGAGCTCAAGTGCCCGCCGATATTGCACCGCCGCGACCTCGGAAGTCGGACCGGTCGCGATGAGCTGAGCCAAGCCGAGCCCAAGCCTGACGCCAAGTTCGACGTTGTCTCGCGCTGGACCTTCCGGCATTGCGGTAACTAGCCGCAGCGCATTCGTATAATGCGCCACCGATTCCTTCATGGCGAAGCGGCGCAGGTCGCGCTCGCCAGCCCGGACGTAAAACTCGACGGCTTTTTCGCTCTGCCCGGCGCGCTCAAACTGCTGAGCAACCAGCTCCGGATTCGCTTTGGCGATGTCCGGAAACCGCTTCTCAAGGACGAGCGCGATTGCGGAGTGCAGCTGCTGGCGGCGCGTGCGCAGCATGGCGGAATAAGCGGCGTCCTGCACCAAAGCGTGCTTGAACGAATAGCCCGCGTTCGGTGGCGTGCCGCGAAGAGACAGCAGTTCCGCTTCAGTGAGCCGGATGAGCGCGTCCTGTAAAACCACATCCGGCAGGCCAGCGACGGCGGCCAAAACCTCATAGGAGAACTCTCGGCCGATGGCAGCGCCTATTTGCAAAACCTCGCGCGCTGAGCCGAGCCGGTCGACGCGCGCCATCAGCGAATCTTGCAGCGTCGTCGGAATGGCGAGCTGTTGCATAGGCTGTTCTAGAACATAGCGGTCACTGTCCTCGTGTAATCGCTCGCTCTCGAGTACCGCCTTGGTCAGTTCCTCGACGAACAGCGGCACGCCGTCGGTGCGATCGACGATCTGGTCGAGGAGTTCCGGCGGCAGCGTTTTTCCCCCGGTGATGTGCTCGACCAGCATCGTGCGCTCGCGGCGGCCGAGCCGGTTGAGCGCTAGCGTGGTGACGTGCGGCTGCCCGGCCCAGGGTGCCTGAAAATCCGGGCGAAATGTGATGACGAGCAAGACCGGCAACGCCTGCACCCGCTCGATCGTGAGCGTCAGCAATTCGATCGAAGTCGGATCGGCCCAATGCGCGTCCTCGAACAGCATCAGCACCGGATTTTGGCGGGCGAGCGCCTCAAGGCGCTGGATCAGCCCGCTGAGCACGGCACGCCGCGCGCGCTGCGGATCCATCGCGCCCGATGCGGTAGGCCTGTTGCCGGGGATTGCGAGAAGCTCCGCAAAAGGCTCGATGTCTGCGGTGCCGGCGCCTGCCGTCGCCAACAGTTTTTCTAGCTTGGCACGCCGCGCGTCCGGCGGATCGTCGAAATCGAAGCCGGCGGCGTGCGCAAGTTGCGCCAAAACCGGCTGCAACGCGCTGCCTTGATGATGCGACTGGCAAAAGTAGCGCAGGCAGATATGCGGCTCTCCCTTTAGATTGCTTTCGAGCGCGGCAGTCAGCCGTGATTTGCCGATGCCCGGTTCGCCCGAAAGCAGGATCACGCGGCCCTCGCCGTCTTTGATCTGCTGCCAGCGGCGGGCGAGCAGTTCCATCTCCTCCTCGCGGCCGACCAGCGGGGTCAGATTCGCCGCCCGCAACGCCTCGAAGCGGCTTGCGATGGTGCGCTCGCGAACAACGCGCCAGACACCGACCGGCTCGGCGAAGCCTTTCAGCGCCGCCGGCTCGATGGCCTGGTATTCGAAATGATCGCCGGCAAGCCGCCGCGTCGTCGCAGCGATGACCACCGTGTTCGGCGCAGCGTTCGATTGCAGCCGCGCGGCGAGGTTCGGCGTCTCGCCGACGACGTTGCGCTCCTGCACATCGCCGGCGCCGACAAGTTCGCCGACCACGACGAGGCCGGTGGCTATGCCGATACGCACTTGGTGGCGACCTTCGGTGAAGAGGTTGGTGACAGCATCGACGAGAGCGAGGCCCGCGCGCACCGCGTTTTCGGCGTCGGCCTCGTGCGCTTCGGGGTAGCCGAAATAAGTCAGCACGCCGTCGCCCATATATTTGGCTACATAGCCGCCGAAGCGGCCGATCACCTCGGCAGCACATTTGTGGTAGGCGGCGATCACATCGCGCAGGTCTTCCGGATCGAGCTGCGTCGAGAGCGCAGTCGAACCGACGAGATCACAGAACATCACCGTGATTTGACGTCGCTCGGCCGCGGACGCGGGGCGCGCTACGGCCGGTGCCGCGGCTGCAGCCGCCGTGGCACCAGGCGCGGCCGCTGCGGCTTCGCCCAGCTTGGCGCCGCATTGCGCGCAAAAGCGCGAGCCCGCGGCATTCGGATGCCCGCATGCGGTGCAATTAAGAGCTTGCGCCGTGCCGCATTGGCTGCAAAAGCGGGCTTCGCCTGGAATATCCTTCCCACAGCTTCGGCAGGTTTTGGATTTTGTCATGTCAGAGTTCAGGGACCCTCATATCGCGGGTGACCCCATAATGGCAAAATCAGTGGTGGAAAGTTAGTCCCCACCCAGGGCAGTGCCATCTTTCGGCTGTTGGCGTGTCGTGTGCAGCTATGGGTCACTCGCTATCGGTTGGAGATGTCCGCCCGTTGTCCGTTTAGCCCCCAATTGCCGACATATCCTGCGCCGCTCTCAGCGTAGCGACGGGCCAATTCTGCCGCACGCAGCCGCAGCAAAAGGAGCGAGCTTTTCGCTGCCGGGCTGTCCTATCCCGATTTTTACAATGGCTTAACCGCCGAAGAAAACGCCACTCTTGCACGCATAGTGCATATCGACCAGGCCATTACTCTCGTGCTTCGCGGCTTAATCAAAGCCTCTGGCCGTTGATCTACGAGGCATAGCATGGCGTATCTCACCGAACAGGAAGTCCGGCGCCGGGCAAGGCTTACCACTGAGTTGATGCATAAATCAGCGCGGGAGATATTGGCCGGAGCACGCGCCGACTCCGACGACTCACTCGACGTGTTTTTAAGTCACTCCTCAATGAGCCGGAGGAAATTCTACTGGGAATTAAGAAGCTGCTTGAGGACGTCGATATGACTGTGTACGTGGATAAATATACCGATCCAAATATGTCGCTCGTTGCGGTCACGTCGCAGACGGCAGAAACTCTTCGTAGAAGGATGCGGCAATCCAAGGCTTTGCTTTATGTCTATAGTCAGTATTCTACAAAATCGCGATGGATGCCTTGGGAACTTGGATATTTCGACGGCCTAAAGGGAAAGGTCGGGGTCATTCCTGTGCTAGAGGACAACGAAAAATTCGAAGGAGAAGAGTATCTGAACCTTTATCCATGTGGGGATCAAGCACCAACGCGGCGTTCAGATCGACAAGTATTCTGGATCAACAAAAGATCATTTGATGAGTACGCGCGATTAGATCTCTGGGTGAACGGTGCGGAGGCAATCAGGAAGCACGACTAGTGAGAGACCGAGCCACCCATTCAGGGGTCAAGCCGGGGGTCGCAGTCTACAATCGTGAAATAATGTAGTCATTTCAGTATGGTATGGCGGAGGGAGTGTCCTCCGACCGTCAGAAATTTGCCTGCGATCTCAGATAATTACAATGTTAACGGTTCTGTACCCACGAATGCGCCCACGACTCGACGCTGGATTTTGGCGACCCGTGACGGACGTGGACGAACTTAACGGCTCTAACAAGGAACGTTTGACGCTGCGAACCGTCCAGAGCGCGCGACGTAATCTGCCTGAGTTGCGGCGGCCCGCTCTCGGGTGGGAAGGCGCATTCATCCTCAAATATTTTCTTGTGGACGCGCCTACTTATAGACAGCGCCGCAAGCGGTAGTTGTCGCGTGATATTCATAGAACGTGCGTTATATGGCCACGTTGGACGAAGTCCCTTCGTTCCCCAAAGACTTGGACCTTGAGCCCCGCATTTGTGTCGGGGCTCTTTTTCTTGGGCCACCTCAGTTCGTGGCCTCTTTCATTTCAAGCAAGCTTCCCAAGCCTGCTCCTGGCCAATCGCGCCGATCGTCACCCCGCCGCTCATGAAACGGCATTGATCCAAATCAATTACCCTCAAATCAATGATGGGGCGGAGCCGGTACGACGACGCCGAGCGCATGGGGCCGAATGCGATAATGCAGCGGCGCATTCATGATCGCAACTTCGCCGTCAGTCGACACGTTGACCCATCGGGTTGCGGTCTGGACCCAAAACTCCTCCGTCTCGAAGGCATTGAGCTCATGGTCGGTCACGCGTCCCCTGAGGGCTCTAAACGCCATGCGTACAAGGTTGCGGCGGCCGGTGCGCGGCGCCGCGCACACCCATAGCCGGCCGGAATCCAGGCTGGTGCGCTTGCCGATTTCCAAGCCGGCGATTTCATATCTGTTGTTGCCGACGAACAGGAAAGGCGTCACGCGCGCCAGCGCTTCCGCCTCGTCCATATGCAGTCTGACCCGGAGCCGGGAATAGCGCCGCAGAACCGATCCGACCGCGAGCACAAACGCCACCCATTTGACGTGGCCGTGCTGCTCCCGGTCCTCCCGTTGCCGCACGATATGTGGATAGACGCCGACGCCTGAATTGTTCACGAACACGCGGCCGTTGACCTCTCCGACATCCACCTTGGTGACTTGGCCGCTAAAGACGTTGCGGACCGCGGCTTCGAGGTGCC
>CAVSWY010000001.1:385000-387500 GCA_963731805.1 uncultured Alphaproteobacteria bacterium | reverse complement strand
TGACATGTCCCGTATGAGTACCAGAGATGGAACTCTTCAGTTCGGCTGGCGGGAACACAGGTGCTGCATGGCTGTCGTCAGCTCGTGTCGTGAGATGTTGGGTTAAGTCCCGCAACGAGCGCAACCCTCGCCCTTAGTTGCCATCATTCAGTTGGGCACTCTAAGGGGACTGCCGGTGATAAGCCGCGAGGAAGGTGGGGATGACGTCAAGTCCTCATGGCCCTTACAGGCTGGGCTACACACGTGCTACAATGGCGGTGACAATGGGACGCAATGGGGAAACCCTGCGCAAATCTCAAAAAGCCGTCTCAGTTCGGATTGTGCTCTGCAACTCGAGCACATGAAGTTGGAATCGCTAGTAATCGCAGATCAGCACGCTGCGGTGAATACGTTCCCGGGCCTTGTACACACCGCCCGTCACACCATGGGAGTTGGTTTTACCTTAAGACGGTGCGCAAACCGCAAGGATGCAGCCGGCCACGGTAGGATCAGCGACTGGGGTGAAGTCGTAACAAGGTAGCCGTAGGGGAACCTGCGGCTGGATCACCTCCTTTCTAAGGATGATCCTTCAGAGATGCCTCACGCATTTCTATCGGATCTCTTGGAAACATCAGGGCTATCGATCGCGAGATCGAACGCCTATTGGCAGGACGCCGCCGTCTTCATTTCTCTTTCTTCGCGAACGAGCAGACCAGGAGTCAGTAATCAGCATTCAGTGATCAGACGCGTTCTGATTGCTGGTTTCTGACCACTGACTCCTGGTTCGGGCTTGTAGCTCAGTTGGTTAGAGCGCGCGCTTGATAAGCGTGAGGTCGGAAGTTCAAATCTTCCCAGGCCCACCAACCTTCGCGGCTGACGCCGCTTCGGTTGGCACGCCAACCTTCGAACCGCGAAGGTTGCCCGCCTTAGCTTTAGCGAAGGCGTGTGCCTGACCGGTCGGGGCCATAGCTCAGTTGGGAGAGCGCCTGCTTTGCAAGCAGGAGGTCGTCGGTTCGATCCCGTCTGGCTCCACCAGACATGTGACCGGCTTCCGTTCTTCTGCCGGCTTCAAGGGGTCCGAGCAGGAACTCGTTCGTGAGAAAATCAATCAGCGCGCTCTTGGCCCGTTGTCCTTCGATGGACGAGTCCGATGGCGCGCAAGTTATCTGACATCGTGAAGAGGAGATCGATCCGAGCACTGCGCGTGGCGTGAGCTACGTGCGGCGCGCCTTCTCCATTTAGGATCAGAAGTCATCTGATGACTGATGCCTGAAACGTCGGCAAAGCTTGACCGCAATGCCGTTGGATCGATCTTGTGAAGCAAACTGGTCTTTCTAATCATTGCCCGCCGTGGCGAATACCTTAATTCGCCGCGCCATCGCCGAGATGGATGGGCATTGATAATGAGAGCGATCAAGTGTCTTAAGGGCATTTGGTGGATGCCTTGGCGCTGAGAGGCGATGAAGGACGTACTACGCTGCGATAAGCCGCGAGGAGCTGCGAAGAAGCTTTGATCCGCGGATTTCCGAATGGGGAAACCCACCTTCGATAGTGGAATTCCGAGACCTTAGGTCTCGGAAACGAGGCCGAGCGTCCCGCACAGGGATTGCGAGGTTTCGGACTTCCGCTATCAAAAGAAGGGATAAAACTTCTGAATAAAATAGGAGGTTTTAAGCTAACCCGGGGAACTGAAACATCTCAGTACCCGGAGGAAAGGACATCAACCGAGACTCCGCTAGTAGTGGCGAGCGAACGCGGACCAGGCCAGTGACGATCCAGAGACAACCGGAAGCGTTTGGAAAAGCGCGCCGCAGTGGGTGAGAGCCCCGTACGGGTAATGCGAAGGATCGTCCTTGAGTAAGGCGGGACACGTGCAATCCTGTCTGAACATGGGGGGACCACCCTCCAAGCCTAAGTACTCCTCAGCGACCGATAGCGAACAAGTACCGTGAGGGAAAGGTGAAAAGCACCCCGACGAGGGGAGTGAAATAGACCTGAAACCGAATGCCTACAAACAGACGGAGCCCAAGGTTCGTCCTGGGTGACGTCGTACCTTTTGTATAATGGGCCAGCGACTTAATCTGACGAGCAAGCTTAAGCCGATAGGCGTAGGCGCAGCGAAAGCGAGTCTGAACAGGGCGTTCAGTTCGTCGGATTAGACCCGAAACCTAGTGATCTAGCCATGACCAGGCTGAAGGCAGGGTAACACCTGCTGGAGGGCCGAACCGGTGTCTGTTGAAAAAGCCTCGGATGAGTTGTGGCTAGGGGTGAAAGGCTAATCAAACTGGGAAATAGCTGGTTCTCCGCGAAAGCTATTTAGGTAGCGCCTCGGACGAATACTGTGGGGGGTAGAGCACTGGATGGACTAGGGGGACTTACCGTCTTACCAAATCCAACCAAACTCCGAATACCCACAAGTACTATCCGGGAGACACACGGCGGGTGCTAACGTCCGTCGTGAAGAGGGAAAAAACCCTGACCAACAGCTAAGGCCCCCAATTCGTGGCTAAGTGTGGAAGGA
>CAVSWY010000001.1:0-382500 GCA_963731805.1 uncultured Alphaproteobacteria bacterium | reverse complement strand
TGGATCACGAGGCCGGCGGCCGTTCGCGAGACGAGGTCCTCGGTCTGCCGCTCTGCCGCATCTACGAATGCTCCGCCACGGGACCGCTGCCGCCGGACGCTCCACCGCTGCCGTCTTTCGCAACGTTCATGCGTCGCATGGCAAAGATTCTCGGCTGGTGGCTGCGCGGACTCAACCGGCCGAACCCGTTCTTCGACGATCACGGGAATGCTCCTCTCTCCGTGCCGTGCGTGCTCACGACTAGCGAGCGCGCGGCGCTTTGAACGGCTTCCACGCCGCTACCATCCCCGTGGTAGGAAGGTAGCCATGACAGAAGCATCCGACCCGCGCCTCTATCGTCCGCACGTCGTGCGCAATCGCGAGCCCATTCTCGAAGTCTTGCGGGGTGTCTTGCCCGCTCTGGGGCTGGTGCTCGAAGTCGCCAGCGGCAGCGGTGAGCACGCGGTCTATTTTGCCAAGGCGCTACCCTCTCTAACGTGGCAACCGACCGATTCCGCTTCCGACGCGCTCGCCAGTATTGTGGCGCATCGCGCGGCAGCGTCGGTCCCGAACCTATTGCAGCCGCTGGAGCTCGACGTGACGGCGGAGACATGGCCGGTCGCGCACGCGGATGCCGTCGTTTGCTGCAACATGATCCACATTGCGCCGTGGTCGGCTTGCGCGGGCCTGATTGCCGGCGCCGCGCGCGTCTTGCCGGCCGGCGGCGTTCTCTATCTCTATGGCCCCTACAAGATTGACGGCCGGCACACCGCCCCGAGCAACGAGGCTTTCGACGCCGACCTGCGCGCACGCAACCCGCAGTGGGGCATCCGCGACCTCGGTGATGTCGCGGCTTTGGCCGAGCGCCACGGCTTCGGGCTGGCGGAGACTGTGGCGATGCCGGCCAATAATCTAAGCGTGATCTTCCGGCGGGGCGGCTGATCGTGGTTTGATCTTCTGCTACAACGATTTTCCCCAAAGCGGTGGGTTTGACTTCGTTCGACCCCACCCTACAAAGCCTGTCCGGAGGATACCGCCCCATGCCCACCAATCGCGTCTACAACATCGCCGTCATTCCGGGCGACGGCATCGGCAAGGAAGTCGTGCCGGAGGGCGTGCGCGTGCTCGAAGCCGCGGCGAAGAAATTCGGCTTCGAACTGCGCCAGGATAATTTCGACTTCGCCTCCTACGACTATTACGCCAAGCACGACCGGATGATGCCGGAAGACTGGAAAGAGAAGATCGGCCGCCACGACGCAATCTTCTTCGGCGCGGTCGGCTGGCCGGCCAAAATCCCGGATCACATTTCGCTGTGGGGCTCGCTCATCCTGTTCCGCCGCGAGTTTGACCAATATATCAATCTGCGCCCGGTGCGGCTGATGCCCGGCGTGCCGTCGCCGCTTGCCAACCGAAGGCCCGGCGATATCGATTTCTGGGTGGTGCGCGAGAACACCGAAGGCGAGTATTCCGCCATCGGCGGCCGCATGTTCGGCGGCACCGAGCGCGAGGTGGTGGTGCAGGAAACCGTGCTGTCGCGCATCGGGGTCGACCGCGTGCTCAAATTCGCCTTCGAACTGGCGCAGAAGACGCCGAAGAAGCATCTGACTTCGGCGACCAAGTCGAACGGCATCGCCATCACCATGCCGTACTGGGACGAACGCGTCGAAGCGATGGCGAAGAATTTTCCTGACGTGAAATGGGACAAATATCACATCGATATTCTCACCGCGCTGTTCGTACTCAAGCCCGACAAGTTCAACGTCGTCGTCGGCTCGAATCTGTTCGGCGACATCCTCTCCGACCTCGGGCCAGCCTGCACCGGCACCATCGGCATCGCGCCGTCCGGCAATATCGATCCCGAGCGGCGATTTCCGTCGCTGTTCGAGCCGGTACACGGCTCGGCGCCGGACATCGCCGGTCAAGGCATCGCCAATCCGATCGGTCAGATCTGGTCCGGCGCGATGATGCTGGAACATCTCGGCGAGGCCGAAGCGGCCGCCGCCATCGTCAAGGCGATCGAGTGTGTTCTTGCCGAGCCGAAGCTGCGCACCCGCGATCTCGGTGGCGCCGCCGATACGGTGAGCTGCGGCAAGGCGGTTGCGGCGGCGCTGATGTAAGTCACGCCAGCGCGACGCAATCGATCTCGACGTCGAACGGCCCGTGCCAAGGCAGCACGCAAACAAAGCCGCGGGCCGGCGGATCGTGCGGGAAATACCGCGCATAGACGGCGTTGATGGCGGCGAAATATTTGGCATCGGTGCAATAGATGGTGCACCTGAGAACCTTGTCGAGCGATGAGCCCGCTGCGGCTAGGCAAAGCTTGATTTGTTCAAGCGCAATCTCGGCCTGCCGTTCGACCGGCAGGCGTTTAATCTCGCCGGTTTCCGGGTCGTAGGGCGGAATATTCGACACGAAGATCAGGCCGCCGCCGCGCACGGCGGGTGACGACGGTACGTTGCGGGCTTTGCTTCGGCTTGACAACGGTTCGACGCGGGTGACTTCGCGATTCATGGCTGATCCTCTTGCTTGATGCTGTCCGCCGAATAGTCGCGGCAGCGCCGGCATTTGTCGCGTTCAATCGGTTCGGCGCAGGCCGAAGCATCTTCGATTGCTCGTCTGACGGCAGGAGCGGTACAATTGCTCATGGTCGCCGCCGCCAATATGGTCGAGGTTGCCGCGCTGGTGGGCGATACCGCGCGCGCCACCATGCTGGGGGCGCTGATGAGCGGTCAGTCATTGACGGGCGGCGAACTCGCCTTCCTTGCGCATGTTTCACGATCGACTGCGAGCGAGCATCTGGCAAAGCTTGTCGACGCTCGTCTGATCGCGGTCACCAGACGGCGCCGCTTCAACTATTACCGCATTGCCTCGCCGCTGGTGGTGCAAATGCTCGAAAGCATGAAGGTGGTCGCCGCGCTCGAGGTGCCGCCGCGTTATCAGCCACGCTCGATGCACGATGATGCGATGCGCTTTGCGCGGACCTGTTACGACCATCTCGCGGGTGTGGTAGCCGTTGCCATCGCCGATGCGCTGGTGGCGCGAAACTATGTCATGCTCGGCGATGACGGCGGGGAAGTTACGCCGGCTGGCGCACGTTACCTCCGCGATTTCGGCGCCGACTTGTCGTTGCAGTCGCGCAGCCGGCGGATCTTCTGCCGGCCGTGCCTGGATTGGAGCGAGCGGCGTTATCATATTGCCGGCCACGTCGGCGCCGAAATCTGCCGGTGTTGTCTGCAACGCGGTTGGTTTGTGCGCGAGCGTGACAGCCGTGCGCTGCGATTGACCCCCGCGGGCATGGCGGGATTGTGTGCGAGTTTCGGAGTGTGTCTTCACGGCGCACAACCCGGGAGATCCGCGGCGCCGTCCATCGCCAAGCCGGCGAAGCTTGCGACCGCTGTCTGACCGGCGGGCGCCGCGGTCGGCCTAAGGCTTATTTCCAGTCAGCCAGACCGCGTCGGCGGCAAGCTCCGGCCAGCCGATGGCGCGGCTCGAACGCGCGGCGGCGTCCGCCGGATTGAGCTTCGTGTCCCAGCGCGCCGCGGTGATACGCCGGCCGGTAAATATTGCGGCCTCGTCCGAGACTAGCCATGCCGCCGGCGGACCCATGATTTCGGGACGGAGCATCTTGTCGCGCGGCCAGCCGGATTCGTTGGCGATCAGCGCCGTCTCGGTCGGGCCGCCCGGCACCAGCACATTGACGGTGATGCCGCTGCCGTCGAGCTCCTTGGCCCATACCGCCGACATGGATTCGAGTGCCGCTTTGGCTGCGCCATAGGGCAATACACGCAGCATCGTGACGTAGCTCGTGGTGTTGTTGACGACGCGGCCGAAGCCGACTCGCTTCATGTCGGGCAACGCCGCGCGCACCAGCATGGCTGGCGCGCGCACAAAGATCGCCATGAAGCCGTCCCAGATTTGCGGCGTCAATTCCTCGATGCCGGGAGCGCGCGCCTCGGCGTCGGGCCGGATGCTCGACATGCCGATGCCGGCATTGTTGATGACGGATTCGATGGCGCCGAACTTGGCACGGGCGGCGGCCACGGCACTTTGGCAGCCCGCTTCAGTGCCGAGATCGGCGACGATTGGATGCAGGCGGTCCTTAGCGGCCCCGTGCCGGACCGTCAGCTTTTCCAGCGCGGCTTGGTCGCGATCGACGGCGGCGACTGCGTGCCCGGCGGCGAGCAGGGCGTCCGTCATCACGCGGCCGATTCCGCCGGCGGCGCCGGTCAGCAGCACGACGCGTCCGTGCGGCGATGACGCCATCAACTTTCACCCGAGTGATTTATAAGCATCCGTCACTCTGCGGCTTGCGCCGTGGCATGCTGGCGGAATTTCGGCATCACTTCTTGGGCAAGGAGCCGCATCGAATCGCGCTCCCACGCTTCGTTCGGTCCGCCCCAGTCCAAACCGGTCATTAGCAGTGTGCCGAACGGGCCGACTTCGTCGCGGAAGGCGACGAGCTTGTCGAGCATGGTCTTCGGCGAACCGTAGAGCATGCAGCCCTCGGTGATGACGTCGACGGTGGCTTCCTCGTCCGGCATATTCGGGTCGGGCTTCATGACCGACAGGATGCCGACGCGCGACAGCACCTCGCGCATATAGGTGTAGAAGTAATGGTTCGATCCTTGCGCGCTGAAGACACGATCGCGCGCTTCGGCATCGCTCGGCGCCACCATGATATTGCGCGCCACCCGCCAGTCCTCGCTGCGCGCGGTTCGCCCGGCCTCCGCGCAGGCTTTGCCGTAACTCTGCCAATGCGTGGCGACGGCGTTAGCCGGCATATTGTTGCCGGACAAAATGCCCCAGCCCTGCTGCCCGGCGACGCGCGCGGTCGGCGAGTTGCGGCTACTGACCGACATCGTGACCGGCGGGCCCGGTTTCTGGAACGGCTTCGGCATAGTGCCGATGCCAAGCCCGGGAATGATTGCCTCCTTGAGCTGGACCGAGCGGAATTCACCGGGAAGATCGTAGGGCGGATCCTGCGCCCAGATGCGTTGGATCGTCGCGATGGATTCCATCGTCTTGCGCGCGCGCACGCCGCGGTCGGCATTGCCGAACAATTCGAAATCGGACAACAGGCCACCCGGACCGATGCCAAGCATGAAGCGGCCGCGGCTCATATGGTCGAACTGCGCGACCTCGGCGGCGACCGTCACCGGGTCGTGGTTGGGCAGGCAGATGACGCCGGTGCCGAAGGTGAGATTTTTGGTGCGTGGCACAAGGCTCGCCATGAACATCAGCGGCGAGGGGATCGGCTCGCTCGAGGCTGAGAAATGCTCGCCGAGCCACAATTCATCGAAGCCGAGCTGGTCGGCGTAAAGCGCCTTCTGTTCGTCCTCGGCCAGGGTTTCGGTGAACGAGCGCGCCGGCGGATGCACCGGCATCATGAACATCCCGAGGCGCATGCGTTCCTCCCGTTCTTTTTATGCCGCGACGGTATCCGGCTCGCGCGCCGGCACCAGGTCGCGAAGCTTGGGCGCCACCTGCTCCATGAACAGCCGCATCGAGCGAAACACCTTTTCGCGGGTCGCCCACTTCTTTCCGGTGACGATCAGTAGCGTGCCGAAGCCGCCTGAAGCCTCGTAGAATTGCCGCAGCTCGTTCGCCACGGTATCGGGATCGCCGAGATGATAGACGCCGGCTTCGGCGAGCTGATCGAAAGTGACTTCGTCGGCCTTGAGCGATAACCCGTAATTCGAGGTGAGTATTCGTATCAGCCCGCGTTTGATCTGATAGGTGAGCTCGTAATTGATATCGGCGCGCAGATCGTCCATCGCCTGGCGGCGGCAATCGGCAAGATAAACGTAGCGCGCCACCGCGAATTTGCTGAGCGGAGCGGGCTGACCGGCAGCCTTGGCGGCGTGCATGTAACGATCGGCGATTTTCCGGATCGATCCGGCCGGCTCGAGCTGGGCTCTGAGCATGGTGTAGCCGCGCGTCGCGGAGAGATCGATCATCGCCGGCGTGTCGGTTGCCGTCGCCATCGGCATATGCGGCGCATGAAGCGGCCGTGGCGTGGCGACAATGCCCTTGCCGCGCCAGTGTTTGCCGTCCCAGTCGAAAGGCTCCTTCGCGGCCCAGCATTTGAGAATGAGATCGAGGGATTCGCGCAAGCGCTCGTGGCGGTCGGCATAGGAAAGACCACGCTCGTCGGAGAACAGCGGGCTCGGAAAGCCGGAGCCGAAGCCGAAGATAAAGCGGCCGCCGCCGATGACATGATCGGCGACCGCGGCCTGGGTCGCGGTATCGACCGGATGATGCAAGTGAATGAGCTTGACGGCCGATCCCATGCGGATGCGCTTGGTGACCGCCGCAGCCTTGCACATCAACAATTCAGGCACCGGGAGCGTGTCGACCTTGTCGATATAGACCGGCTCGCCATGATGCTCGCTGATATAGCAATCGCGAAAGCCGAGCTGATCGGCCAGCACGATCTCGGCGAGGTCCTCTTCGTACGTCTGGGCTGCGGTGGTGTGCGGGCGAAAGCCGTTGGAGAAAAGGCCGAATTCCATGTCCATTCCTTGCGTTTCTTGATGGCACGTTACGACCCTTGCCTCGGCTTGACAACGCGGCTTGACAGCGGCTGGACTACCCCGCCAATTCGCGGGCATGAGCACGGGGTTGCGCATTTACGGCGTTGCGCGCACGCGGGCATTCCGCGCGTTGTGGGTGGCGGAGGAGCTCGGGGTGCCCTACCAGCACCTGCCGATCGAGATCGGCGATGCCGGCGCCCGGACGCCGGAGTTTCTGGCGCTCAATCCGAACGGCCGGCTTCCGGTCATCGTCGACGACGGCTTCGTGTTGTTCGAGTCGCTGGCGATCACGCTTTACCTCGCCAAGAAGTATTCCTTCGGCAAGCTCTATCCGTCGATGCTCGAAAGCGAGGCGCGCGCCTGGCAATGGAGCTTTTGGGCGATCGCCGAGGTCGACCGCGGCGTCAATATCTGGTCGCTGCACGCAGTGCGGCTGCCGCCGGACGAGCGCGATGCAGCGCTGCGCGAGGAGGCGCTTAAAATCGTAGCGGCACCGTTCAAGGTGCTGGACGCGGCCGTGGCAACGCAACCGTTTCTACTCGGCGACGATTTCACGGTGGCCGATCTCAACGTCGCCGCCGTCATCAGCCGCGCCGTCGACATGGATCTCTCGACGTGGCCGCATCTGAAAAAGTGGCTGCTGCGCTGTCTCGACCGGCCAGCAGCGCGCGCGGCGCTGAAGCTTAAAACCGACTCCGACAATACAACGCTGACCGACGTGACGCGGCGCATCGCGCGGATCAACCGGCTATGAATTCGCGGCCGTTCAATGTCGGTCAATCGCTCAACGAGGCCGTCGCCTTGCAGCGCCAAGGCCAGTTGCGCGAGGCGGAAAAAATCTATGGCCGCGTGCTCAAGGCGGTGCCGGACAATTTCGATGCGCTCAATCTTCTCGGAGCGGTTAAGTTGCAGCAGGGCCAGATCGGCGAAGCGCAGCGACTGCTCAGCGCCGCTGTCAAAGCCAATCCGCGCGCGGCGGGCACCTGGTGCAATCTCGGTCAGGCGCTGCATGCGCTCAAGCGGGCGCAGGAGGCGCTCGACTGCCTCGATAAAGCGCGCGCGCTTGCGCCGGACGACCTTAACATTCTCAATCAGCACGCCAACGTGCTGATCGCGCTAGCACGGCCGGAGGAGGCTCTCGCCGAATTTCAGCAAGTGCTGGCGCGCGCGCCGAACCACGTCGAGGCCCGGGTCAATAGCGGTCTCGCCCGGGCCATGCTTGGATTTCAGGAACAGGCCCTGGCCGACTTCGACGCCGCGCTGCAATTCGCGCTCGGCCATCCGGGCGTGCATTACAATCGCGGCGTCGCTCTGATTAAGCTCGGGCGCTATGCCGAAGCGGTCGAGGCCAATGGTCGCGCGCTCGATATTGCGCCGGGCTATGCCAACGCCTGGCTCAACCGCGGCAAAGCGCTGATGCAGCTCAATTGCTTCGACGAGGCGATTGCGAACTTTGCCGAGACCCTCGAAATCAGCAAGGATTTTGCCGATGCGCATTTCAACAATGCGCTCGCCTTGCTCACGCGCGGCGATTACGCGCGCGGCTTTGCGGAATACGAATGGCGCTGGCGCCGCACCGGGATGCCGGCGCAGAAGAGCCGCGGCAAGCCATTGTGGCTCGGCGAATATCCGCTCGCCCGCAAGACCGTGCTGCTCCACGCCGAGCAGGGGCTCGGCGACACCATCCAATTCGCCCGGTACGTGCCGCTGATCGCCGCCAGCGGCGCCAAAGTGGTGCTGGAAGTGCAGGCCGAATTGCAGGCGCTAATGCGCCGACTCGACGGTGCCTCCGGAGTTATCGCCCGCGGCGAAGCGAGCCCGCCCTTCGACGTGCACTGCCCACTGGGCAGTCTGCCGCTCGCCCTGCACACCGAATTTGACACCGTGCCCGCGCAGATCCCCTATCTGTCGGCCGATGAAGCGCACTTGGCCAAATGGTCGGCGCGGCTCGAGGCGCTGCCGCGCCCGCGCGTCGCCATCGTGTGGTCAGGCAATCCGAGCCACGACAACGACCGCAACCGCTCGATCGCTTTTGCGCGCCTGGCGCCGCTGTTCGCGGCGCCGGCAAGTTTCATCAGCATTCAGCGCGATGTGCGCAGCGAGGATGTTGCGCCGCTCGCGGCGGAGACTCGCGTGACGTCCATCGGCGGCGAACTGGACGATTTCAGCGACACCTCAGCCGTCCTGGCGCTATGCGATCTCGTCATCGCCGTGGATACCGCGGCCGCGCATTTGGCCGGCGCCATCGGCCGCCCGGTTTGGGTGCTCGTGCCTTTCGCGCCGGACTGGCGCTGGACGCGCGAAGGCGAAACCACGCCCTGGTATCCGACGGTGCGGCTGTTCCGGCAGACCGCGCTTGCCGACTGGGACGGCGTCATCGCGCGGGTGGCGGAGCAGCTAAGACGCTTTCTGATCGAAATGACGGGCCTACCGTCCATGCTCCCATAGGCTCTCGAGCCGATGGCGGAACGATTTCGGCCGTTCCGCGAACAGCCTGTGCGCGATGCGCGCGGCGCGGTACGCCAGCGCGGTCGAGCGTTCGCCGATGGCGGGCGTCAAGCGCGAGCGCCAATGCGCCAGCGGCTGATGCGGCTCGGTTAGCTGCTTGAGGACTTCAAGGTCCTGGCATTGGCCAAGGCGTCCGCGCACTCGTTCGGCCTCGTCGGTCCACATCCGGCCGAAGCGCGGCCACAGCGGCTCGATCAGGTCCATCTGATAGCGCAGGTCGACGACGCGCTGGCGCAGCGTATGCAGGTCTTCGCCGCTGGCATGCGACCAGTCGGACGGAATTTGATTGCGCGCATTGCGGTAGCCCGCGGTGAGCTGCGCCGCGATGGAGGAAAAATCGAAGGGATCGAGCGGCCACTGGGCGACCGCTGCCGCCGCGGTGTCGAGCCAGGCGACGATGTGATCGCGCAGCTCCGGGGTGAGTACCGCCTTCTCCTCGCTGTCGCGCAGCGCCTCGATACGGCTGCGGATGGTGGAACTGGAGCGCTCCGAGAGCACCAGATTGCCTTTGTCGATCAGACCATCGAAAGCCATAAGCGCCGCCGCGCCGTCGCGCGCATGCGCCAGCGAGCGGGCGTGGTCGCGCGCCTCGTGCCGCCACCGCTGGGCGTCCGGGATGAACGGCGCCAAAAGCCGCATCAAGGCCCGCCATTCCTTCATGGCGCGACGGAAATCGTGCACGGCGTCCTGGTGGGAACGCTCCGGGTCGACCATAGCGGTGCGGCCTTGGGCCAAAATAGTGGCCGCAACGGCGCGCATAACCGGTCCGATCGCCGTTTTCGGCTCCAAAGCGGGTTTCTCGCCCATGACCGGTTCTAGAAGCGCGTGCATGACTGTCCGATGAGGCCCACCATGACATTATGACGAATTATAGAGACTGCTGCACTTCCCTTCTGCGGGGTGGCTTGCTACATGATCCTTCGATAAATCAGACGGTTGACGCGGGGTGGAGCAGCCCGGTAGCTCGTCAGGCTCATAACCTGAAGGTCATAGGTTCAAATCCTATCCCCGCAACCAAGTCAAAAGCCCGCAACGCCAAGGCGTTAGCGGGCTTTTGCATGCGAAAATTCGGCGGATTTCCAAAGGCTGCGACGATTTTATCAAATGCCAACAAAATCAATGCTTTCTTACGCCGTATCATCGCGTACTAGATTTTCCATGTCACATGCTTGGCACACGGAAAGGGATTTCCGTTCGCCAAGCGTTCCGAGATCGCCGCGCGGATTGAAACTTCGTCTCCGCACCGCATCCGTGATCGACTGGGAGGAAGAGTTTCGGCGTCCGGTTCGAGAAGCCGCAAGCACGGCGTTGTGGCATCGTATTCCCTGCGCGCGACCCGAAGGTTGGTGGGGCCAGCGTCAAGCCGATACACTTACAACGCTGTCCGCGCTTGAGAGTTTGGGTCGGAGCGGCAGAGGACAGGAAAGAAGGCTCATTTTGGGTGCGCCCTCAAGAGCTACGATCAAAAGACTATTTGGCGTCTCCGGCAATCAGTGCGCATACCCGGACTGCACTGAAAGAATGATACACCAGTCCGGCACTCCAATTGGCCAAGTGTGCCACATCTGCGGCGATAAGTTCGGTGCGAAACGATATGATCCGGACCAAACCGACGCCGAGCGGCAGGACTTTTCGAACCTGATACTCCTATGCCCAAAGCATCACATTATTATCGATGACGATGAGGCGACGTACTCCGTTCCAGTCCTTAGAGAAATGAAAAGGCGTCATGAAGGCCGAGCCACAGAGACGCTCATCATCAGCGATGGGGCCGCGGAACGCATCCTTCTAATCATGGCTGGTGTAGGTGCAGGCGCGAGCATGCGCGAAATCGCTCAAGGAATTGGCCATGTCGCGGGCACGATTGCAAACGCTTTGGGCGCACGAAATGCCGAACCGAAGCCGGAAAGTAGGGACGAGCGGATATTCAGCAAGGCGCCAAAGTTGCTAGAGATTTTGCGTTATGCGCCTAAAGGCGTCGTAGCTTACAGTTCTTACGGCGAAGAGCATCTTCAATTGGGCAAGTTTATTGGAGAGGTGTTCGCGAAGTCGGGGTGGCGAAATATGGGAAGCAACTCGCTTCCCGAACACAGCCGTGAGATTGAAAGGCGCGCGCCCGCATACCTTGTAATCGCTTTCTTGCTCAAGGACCCACATCAAATCGCGATCGCCAAGCAGGCCATCGATGAAGTGTTCACTACGTGCGGCTTCCAGCCCGTCAACAGCGCCAATGCGGATGAATATCTCAGCGGCCACCATGACTGCTTGAGAGTTTTGATAATTGTCGGGGACCAACGCGTTCTGTGGTCCACGCCTCGTTAGTCGATACCAGCGCAAGGGGCTCACCGGGACTACTCATGACAGCCAAGGACGTGCGCGATATAGCGGCTCAAGGCTTTGCCGATGCTATCGACGTACTTTTTATCATAGAGACGCTTGAGGCCGGAAACGCGCCCGCGGCAGTCGCTGCGATCAATGCTGCTCACACCGATGCAGTGGCCAATTGTGTCTACCGGGCGCTATGGTCGCGTTTAGTTTTGGTGGTGATCCGCGCATATGCGGATGCTCGCCCTGGTGATCGGCACGCTCAGTACGCGTTCGATCTGCTCAATGACCCCCCAATCCGCGCGGAAGTCGAACAGATTGGAAACGCAACAGCGTTGGCGAAAGCCATCTCGCTTTGGGTCAAATGTCGTGCCGACAATAAGCTGAACTCCATCCGTGCATTTCGAAACAAACAGATTGCGCATTGGGGCGAAATGAAAACGCGCCCTCCCGTTATTAACGACATATTCGCCATGAGCCGAAGGACGGCCACTGCGCTTGAGCTGCTGGCACAAGGGGCCGGCGTAGTAACCCTTAGCCTCGATAGCCAGCTCGTTGGCTACCGAGCGAAGGCAAATCGCTTTTGGGCACCATAAGTGATGCGCGTTACGCTCGTTCGAACTTCAGTTCAAATTCGGAAGTTACTCTGGCCAGCCACAGTTGCACATGCTCGATGTGCTTGACGGCCCCTTTGACTTGTTCATGATCCAAGACGGCTGTCAGGACCGCTCCCCGCTCCGGTTTGACCCCAAGCTGTTTCTCGTAATCCCTTGCACTAATTGCTAGACAAACGAAGGCGTCTTCTTTCGGAAATCGCCTCAATACGAAGTGCGCAAGCATGTTTCGAAGTCCGCGAAATTTCGAAATCTTCTCCAGCGCACCCCGATTGGCATCTGACCAGTCTAACGACTTCACCGCTCGCTCAGTATGCTCGATGGTAAGCCGTGCGGTCTTTCCCTTCCAAGGCGGCTGTAACATACCGGCACGATCCGCAACTTCGACGATACGGCGCAGATTGAGATCGATATAGCTATAGAGGATGACTATTTGCCCCACGAGGACGTAATCGCGCTGCGTCAGCATTGGCCAATCGGCCCACTCGCCTCGGTTCGTATGTTTAATAACGTTTTGAAGATAGCGCCCACGCTCGGTGTCAACATTTTCCGGCAACATGCGTCTGCCCGACTATCCGATTTGCAACGTCTGCAGTCCCGCCTACTCGGATCTTTCCGTCGCGCTGAATGCTGGCCTGCCTAGTTCCGGCGCGCCAACGGTTATCGCAGGAGCTACGGCAACGCTACTTCCCCATAGCTGATCTGCCTTGCCTCCGGCTGCAACCGCCCTCTCGTCTAAGCCAGCGAGAAGTTTCGGCCCAAACGCGATGGCCCAATCTGCGGCGTCTTTGGAGTATTCTTCCGAGTGCAGCGCTTTGTTCAATAGAGGTAACAGATCACGAAGTGCGGCGGCCTGTTCGTGGGTTAGGACGTGGGCGTCCTCTAAACTTGTCGCCATGCGTGAGAGCGGAGCGGCCTGGGATATACCAGCTATGTTTGCCAAGTCCCGAAGCCGCCGCTCTATCGCAATTCGAAGCCCCGCCAAGGACAGCCTGGGGTCATCGTTGTAGATGATTTCATAGATTGGTTGCTTTTTCTTTTCTGGCTGCGGTTCGGAGAGTAGACCGGCCTGCTGTACCTCCTCCGTTGCACTGTTAAGCTCGTGGCGAAACTCTAACTTTAGCCCACCTGGCAACTCTGCACTTTTTAGAAAGGTGGGAACTTGGCGCCACCAGGGCGACAGCACCGCAACAGCTACTATCAGCAGTCCAAGAGAGACCACGCTGATTGGCTTAACAAAGGTATCAAAGATAACAAGGAGCACGGCCAGCGCGGCAATCCAATGTTGATACTGTATGCGCCGCCGCCACGAGGCCGCTTCGCGCGCCCACCCAGTTAAATCCAAATCAGGTTTCATCGTTCGGTATCGTATTTCGATGAAAGGGCTCATGCAACTTCGGCCCGGTGCCAGCGCAGCGTTGTCGGTAAGGCTCCGAGATTGTTCAAGCCCTCCAGAAATCCTTGAACCGCGTAGGCGATAGCTCAGTGTAGCGTACTGTGTGCTGGATGTTGCGATGGCCGAGATAGGCTTGAAGCGCCCGCGTATCGTGCCCCTTGTTCGCCAGCGCATAGCCACAGGCGTGCCGAAGCATGTGCGGGTGGGCCTTGAAACCCAGCTTGGCCTCGGTGCCTGCCCGTTCGACCATCCGGGCGAACCCAGCAGTAGCGAATGGCGCTCCCCGCTCCGAGGTGAACACGAAGGACGACTTGAGCCCTTGCTCGCGCTGGAGCCGCCGTAGAGCTCGCAGTTCGTCCCCGAGGATCGGATGCGTGCTGGGAGTGCCCTGTTTGACCCTGCGAACGTGCAGGGCGGCTGAAGTGTAGTCCACTTGATCCCAGCGAAGGTCCACAAGCTCCGAAGCGCGCAGGCCGTGCCTATAGGCCACGAGAAGCATTGTCGCGTCCCTGTGCCCCCAGCGGTTTCCCCTGGCGGCTGCCATTAGCCGCTCGACCTCAGCCTCTGTCAGGTACTCGCGAGTACGTAGCTTGGCATTGGGGAGCCGCTTAGGTGTGACTGTTCGTTTTACGGTGGCTGGCGTGACCAGCTTGAGGTGCGACTTGGCCATGTGGTTCAGGCTCCCAGCGTTGACGACCGTTCGTACAACAGCCCTTTTACGAACAGTCTAGGCTGCGATTTCCGCGGTAGCGCCAAGCGCCAATCCGCGAAGATACTCCGCGGCCTTGGAGGCCCTACTGCACGCGGTGAAGAAGGCGCGCTTGTCGGCCTTCAACAGCTCAATCCAAGAGGCGATATAGCCGGCGTTCCGAACGTCACCGTCAAACGAGAACTCGGCAGCAAGGAACGCGGCGCCCAGTTCGGCGACGAGTTCTTCGGCCGCATAGGCACGTTCGCCGAAGCGATGCCTTAGATCGCGGTCTAGGCGTGACTTATGCCCCGTCCAATGGG
Source organism: uncultured Alphaproteobacteria bacterium (assembly GCA_963731805.1). Lineage (GTDB taxonomy): Bacteria > Pseudomonadota > Alphaproteobacteria > Rhizobiales > Xanthobacteraceae > BOG-931. The sequence continues at coordinate 368,134 of CAVSWY010000001.1, read as the reverse complement.
TCAACTCGTGAAAGGCGACGTTGTAGAAGTGATCGGCGCCCTTGAACGCCTCGAACCGCTGCAAGCTGATGAAGTCGGCCCCTGGCGCATAATACGCCTCGCCCTGACCTTCACGAATATCGGCGCCAGTTGAACGCAAGAACTCATCGGCAAGTTCGTCGCGTGTGTCGGGATTGCGTTCGCGCGTTGGTTTGCCGTTGACGATGCTGTCGGGCAGGTTTTCACATTGCGCGACATTAAAGATGGTGTATTCGCGCATCATGGGAACGATCTTTTCGTCGGTGTCGTCGTCGCTCGTGCCTGCGTCGCTCTCGCGGAGGCGCAGCTGCTTTATGAAGTAGACCTTGGTCCCGTGCTCGCCTCTGCGGACGTTGCCGCCCGCATCGAGCGCTTGCTTGAAAGTGAGGAAGCGCGGTGATGGCCAGCCACGCTCGCGCGCGAGCCACAACAAGATGACGTTGCAGCCGGAGTAGGGCCGGTCCGTCACAGCGTTCTGCGGCACGTTCTGCCCGGCTGTTGCTGACCAGGGCTTAATCCAAGGCGCTGCGCCTCGCTCCAACTCTGCGACGATGCGCGCGGATACTTCTGCATAAAGATCGCGTTTCACAACACCGCCTCGCTGCTATGGCGTGCGGCTTTGCTTCTCTGCGAGCGGCCACACACTATCGCCGCGTCGTGCAGCTTTGCGACGCGAGGCTGACCTCCCCCTATGCTGGACTGGGCCGGAGGCCTTTCGCGCGCGTACACGTGGTTCGGAAATATGTAGGACCCAAAAAACCCCTCAGTGCCTGCCGCCTCAGATCACCGATAGTTCGGCCCGCTGACGCGGTGCGCGGGTCGGCAATGAAAATCAACGCTTGCGCGCACATCCCACCTGCTATTTAAAACGCGATTGCTGCATCATATTAATCTGCACAATGTTCAATCCGAAGCCGCTATGCGAATAATCGCTCGTGCAGTAGCGGTCAAGCTAATCGACCTAAGTGTCGGCGATGCTGCTCACCGAGAGTTGGAGCGGTCGAGGGCAACCTACGTCCACCAACACAACTGCCTGAACAACTACCGTTACCCTAGCGTACGTCCAACGCGACAAACCAGTGGCTTCGCAGTGTCCCATAGTCTTACTTCGCAAGCGGTTCGCAGTCGCGCGATGGATAGGCCAAGACCGCCGAACGCTACGCCCGTTGACGCGGTGCGGGTCAGGCACATCGTAATGCAGGATAGGCGCTACTAACGGCGTCGATTAATCAAAATTACGTCTCAGGACTGATTTCTTCCAATAATTCGTCGTCTCCAAGACGCAACAGTGCCGTGCCGCCCTTTAGATCAAACTCGGTTATTAGAATGTCCCCTTCATCGGCCCCACGCTGCCGAAGGAATGCGCCGAAGCCATAGGAAGAGCCTTCATCATTTATTCGCACGCTGCCATGCTCGATACCATCGTCATCTTTTGCAGCAAACCTTCGGCCAGCAAGGTAACGCTTGATGGCTCCGGGCATTCCAAAGGCAAAGCTTCCAGAAAGAGTGCTGGGCAATCTAGTGGCCACCCAAAGTTGCCCATCGGCAGTCCACCCATGATCGAGCACACGCTTTTCTTTTTGGCGCAGCGCGTTTGCCTGAAGCACTGCCTCTACGGCGGCCGGATCAACCCGGACCCCTCGTAAAGTCCAGATATCAGTTCCGAGGTGAACAATGACAGCGCTGTAGGTCAGATACAGGCTAAAGGTGTTCACATTCATAGCGCGTCGCTCGCATTCCCTCCAAAAACTAGCGCGGTCAAGTACGCATGCAGGAGAGGACCGCAGTACGTCCACAAGAATTGCGTCATTCAATGCCAGCTCAGTCCGGTAGTCGAGCGGCTCTACTGGCCGCACAAGATCATTTTCATCAATCTCAAACTCTGGATGGCCCTTGTAGTAACAGCGAAGGACAGACCGAGGAGGGGCAAGGAGTGCCCATGTCTTTAAGCCGCGGTGACCCCGGTAGCGGTACTCTCGGCGAATGCCCTCTCTGAGCGAGCCAAGCTCAATTGGCGCAGCAACCGACAGCATTTTGCGCGTGGTGTTTCTGAGGCGGTCGCGTTCGGGATTGCTTGGCCGATGGCCGAACCATTGCTCCTCAAAAAACTCCACCTCAGAGAATTCCCGTAAAGCATGGCCTACGGAAGCGGTATCAACATCGATGCCCGATGCATAAAGCTCTGCATGAACCTCACCTACATTGGATGCCCCGGAAGCGTGCGCCTGCCGATACGCAATGCGCAAAATCGCATCTGCGCTTGGGATGTCGGTCGTTGCGACGATTGTTCGCTTGCCAACGGTTTGCAGAGATATCGGCGGCTTTCGCCCGCACGCCTCTGCGGCCGCAATCACGCTTGCCGGATGAAAGTTCACCTTACTCAAGCCACTCGCCTTGAGCAGGCTGGCCGCATCACTGACGCCGATGGGGCACTTATCCTTAAGCAGCCGCATCGCATCATCAAGTGCTGGCATATAAGCTGCAAATGAAATCTCTTTGAGACGATTAGTCACACGTTCCTGTAATTGCCGAATTCGCTCGCGCGTAACCCCCAAACGTGACCCTGCTTCTTCCAACGTTGTTGCCTCGGTGCCTTTCCATCCGAAGCGATCCATCAATGCCGAAAGCCTTTCCCCGTCAAAGCGCGTCAGCGCACGAAGAAAATCGCTCAGTTGCAGTTCAAGCGGCAGTGCTTTGATTTGCGATGTTCGCTTGCGCAGTTCGGGAATAGCGCGCGTGAGCTTTTCCAACGCTTGCCTGTCCGTATCGGGCCCGCTCGTCAAGCTATCTAGCAGTTCGAGTACCGTGGCATGAGACACGGGAGGGATGATGTCTGAAAAGCGTGGGTCGGCGGGTCCGACTTGATCCACCCAAGCCTCTGAGACAATTGAGAGCAGTGCATCGTCGTTGAATGCGTCAGTATCTCCCGGTGCGGTGCTTGCCTGCTCGAGCGCGGCTTCCGAGAGGCACGCAAACTCGAGTATGGACAGCGCTCCCATCGAGCGGATGTCGAAAAGTCTTCCGAAGGTAACGTTAGATACCTTCTCAGGCTCGCTAAGGAGGCCGGCGAACACAAGACAATTTCGTGTGCGCGTGGAGAAGGGCAGCTCTTGGAGGTTCAGCCAATAAGGCAACGGCTGTCCGAAAACCCTCACCGTCCTGATTTCTGATCGCCGTGCGTTGACGAGGTTAAGAATAAAGTTCCGTAAGCGGTCGCTCACTGCCTTTGTGCCAGATGCGGCCCAGACAGATTGATCAAGTGCTGCTGCGCTAGCTCCGTCCGCTAGGTGAAGCTCCTTGGCAACCCATTCGGGCAAGGGGTCGCCTATCCAGAGGGTGCGTAGGCTGCGGGGAAGCAGGGCTAAACCCTCTGCACCCCAATGATTGTCAAGCCTTTTTTCTGTCATATCTAGCGTTGCGAAGGTTCATTTTGATTGATAATATCCTAATACAATGAAAAAACCTACACAAAAAATATTGACAAAAGACACTTCGGGGTTGGACGTGGTATTGCTTGCCACTTACAAGCTGGGCGGCGCGCAAAGACCGGTTGACACTGAGGACATCGCCATAGAGGCGCATCGCCTCGCGCCCGGACGGTTCTCTTGGCGAAAGCATCCCGACCAAATCAATCTCGAACTAATCCGGGTCAATCTTTCGAACGCCAAGAAATCGGAATACGGCAAGTTGCTTATCGGTTCGGGGCGAACTGGCTGGCGGTTCACTCAGCGCGGGCTGAAGTGGGCGCAGGGAGCCATGCCAAATCTAAAGAACATGCGGACCGACATTACCCGCGAGCAATCGCGTTCTGGGTCTATTGACGAACAAAGGTGGAGACGTGAGCGCTCGCGCATTACAGCAACGCGAGCTTGGTCGATGTGGCTCGAAGGCGCGCGCGATATTTCCGAAGCCGATGCAAAGGCGATCTTTCGAATAGATAGCTATGCGAAAGGCGATTTGCTGGAGGCAAAAATCACCCGGGTCCGTTCACTCTTCCTCGAAGATGCGGAGTTGGGTCCTTTTCTTGATCACCTCATAACTGTTTTGAGCAGGGAGAAAACGCCATGAGTGTTCAACCGCAGCTCAAAGTGACTTCCCATGTCGGAAGAGACCTTTTGGCTTCGGCTGCATCGTTCAAGAGCGAGGCGGCTGTCGTATGGGAATACGTCGTCAACAGTCTCCAATACGTTGACCCGGGCGTGTCGCCGCGTGTTCAGGTCGCAATTGCACCCGGCCGCAAAGGCATCACGATATCGGACAATGGTCGCGGGATGTCATCAACGGACCTTGCCCATTTCTTCCGTATGCACGGAGAAAATCTCGAACGTCTCGCTGGCCGAACAGGCAGGGGAAAATGGGGCACTGGGAAATCGGCTGCCTTTGGCATTGCCAACGTCCTCCGTGTCGATACCATCCGTAACAGAAAGCGCAATGTCGTATCTTTGACGCGCCAAATGATAGAAGAAAGCGGGGGCGAGGAAATTCCGTTACAGTGGGAAGTGAAGGATAAGATCGTTGAAGAACCGAACGGCACCACTGTCTCTATATTTGATGTCAATCTCGAGCGTCTTAAACGCGCGTCAATCATCGAATACGTTGAGCGTCATCTCCAAGCGTTCAGGGCGGTAGCGCCAGCGGTCGCCATTGATGATCATGTTTGCACTTATCGGGAACCTGAGACGGCAGAGACACACACATTTGAACCTTCAGACGCCCAACGTGCAGTGCTCGGCGATGTGCGGCTCATAATCAAAGTTGCTTGCGCTCCTTTGCCTCAAAATGAACAAGGCATCACGATCACATCAGGCTTAGGAAATCTCGTTGCCATTGAGCGTGCCGGTATTGAGGCCAAGGAATTTGGCAACTATCTTTTTGGCGAGATTGATGTACCTACGCTTGAAAGCCATCCATCACCTATCGAACCTTACGATCCAACACGCTCCCTTCAGCTAAATGCTCAGCATCCGGCTGTAGCCGTCCTTTTGGGCTTTATCGGTTCGAGGCTCGAGGAAGTCAGGGCCTCTCTTGTGCGTAAATCGAAAGAAGCGCGTAAGACTGAGCAGGCCCGTCGGCTTGCACTCGAGGCTGATAAGATCGCTCAAATTCTTAACGACGATTTTCGCAAAATAAGTGACCGTCTTCACGAGATTAGGGCCGCTTCCTCGCGGAAGGGGTCCGCGCAAGCACAATTTGGTGCGCAGGAAACAGCCGAAGGTACTGACGATTGGGTGCGCGGGACGCAAACACCCGGTTTTGTTCTAACGACTAAGCCCGAAGACGAGAATGGTCCGAAGCCGCCTTCGCCGCCCAAGCCTGAGCCGCCACAAGTGCAATCACGCGGACGGCCCGACGAGCTTGGAGATAATGTCGTTGACCCTGTTGGCGGTCTAAATGGAAAGCGTCGGCGTCCGCAAGGAGGGTTCAGGGTTGAGTACAAGAACCTTGGAAAGGCCGAGGAACGTTCATTGTACGATCCTCCAACGCTGACGATCCTGATCAATTTGGATCATGTTCTCGTATCGGCAGCGCTCGGTGACGGCAATGTTGAGGATACAACATTTCGTCGTCTGTCGTACGAGATTGCCTTTAGCGAATATGCCATGGGACTGGGGTATGAAATCTCGAAGCAGGACCCAAGTATTCCGGCAGACGATCTGCTTTACGAAGTTCGATCTACGCTAAATCGCATCTCTACCGCAGCAGTGGCATTATATCGTTAGCAAGCCATAGCGCGGACTGCTCAGACCCCACTGAGTGGTCCAGGTGGAATGTTAGTTTAGAGTTGGCCGTTGCGCCAGCGGGAGCGTGGCCGACGGAGCCGATCGACGTAGCGCAGCCGGCCACGCGGCGAATGCTGGTACGAACACCTCGGGTGCTGGTGGCTTGTAGCCGAGTGTTTCGTGCGGCCTGATCGTATTGAAGTGGCGCCGCCAACTTTCGATGACGATCTGTGCCTCACGCAGCGTGTAGAAGATTTCGCCATTGAGCAATTCATCGCGCAGGCGCGCGTTGAAGCTCTCGACGTAGCCGTTCTCCCATGGACTGCCTGGCGCGATGTAGGCCGTCTTTGCGTCGACCGCCGTGATCCACTCCTGCACAGCCTTGGCCACGAACTCCGGCCCGTTGTCGGACCGGATGTGGCTAGGAATGCCGCGCAGGATGAAGAGGTCGGACAGCACATCGATCACATCGATGGCCTTGAGCTTGCGGGCGACCTGGATTGCCAGGCATTCATGGCTGAACTCGTCGATCAGGTTGAGCATGCGATATTTCCGTCCATCGTGGGTGCGGTCCTCGACAAAGTCGTAGGACCAGACGTGATTGCGGTGTTCGGCACGCAGCCGGATGCAGGATCCGTCCACCAGCCACAGCCTGCCGCGCTTGGGTTGTTTGTGGGGGACCTTCAGCCCCTCGCGTCGCCAGATCCGCTCAACCCGTTTGTCGTTGACGATCCAGCCTACCTGCTCCAGCAACCCGGCGATCTTGCGATAGCCGTAGCGGCCATATTGCCGGGCAAGCTCGATGATGTCGGCAGTGAGCCGCTCGTCGTCTTCACGGCCCCGCGGTGCCTTGCGCTGCGTCGAGCGGTGCTGCCCGAGCGCTGCACAGGCGCGGCGCTCGGAGACATGCAAATGCGCTCTGATCTGCTCGATACAGGCGCGGCGACGCGCGGGGCTTAGAAGTTTCCCCGGGCTGCCTCCTGCAGAATGAGCTTGTCCAGCGTCAGGTCCGAGATCGCTCTGCGTAGACGGGTATTCTCCGTCTCGAGCTCCTTCAGGCGCTTGACCTGCTCGGTCTTCAGCCCGCCGTACTCCTGCCGCCACCGATAATAGGTGACCTCGCTCACGCCAATCTGGCGGATCGAGTCAACGATATTCTGGCCCTGCGAGACCAGCACATCGACCTGCCGCAACTTCGCGACAATCTCTTCAGGCGTGTACCTCTTCCTCGGCATATCGGTCCTCCTTGATGCCAAAAGACATACTTCAAGTCGGACCACTTTTGTGGGGGTCGATCAGGCGGGCGCATAGCCATAACCGTAATAAGGCGGAGCGTAATAATAACCCGGCTCATAATATCCGTAACCGTAATACGGAGTAGCGAGCGCGCTGCCGATAATTGCTCCAGCGGCTAGGCCAAGGCCGACGCCGCCCCATCCCCATCCGCCGTGCCACCCACCATGCCAACCACCCCAGCCACCGTGCCATCCCCAAGGTGCCGCCTCTGCCGAACTAGAGAGCGATGGAACCGTTGCTGCGAGAAGGGCAGTTCCTAATGCGAGGGCGCGAAGTTTCATGTTCCCTATCCCTTAAAGTGTCCCGCCCCCTCCTCGAGCAAGTCTCGCTTAACGAACGGCTGGATCGGCATCTTGTTTCCGCTCGCTCACGAAGTATTGCGGCCCTTTGCCTTTTCTGAGGGAACCCTCTGATCGATGGGCATTTTGCGTACAACGCAGCTGCCTACGAGGCAGGCCCCTTGGGCCAAAGTGCGCCCATATGGACGCCTTGCAGGACGGTAAGCTGCAGCCGCCACGCCGCTTGCAGTGACGATCACGAGGGCCAATAATAGTGTGGGGTGCGACGTTTACCGATCGTGAACTGCCGTGGACAAGTTCATCGCACGAGAGAACGTCAAGCATTTTCGTCGGGAACTCGAAAATCAAAACGGCATAGATGCGAGCCGACGCGTCGTCCTCCTCAACTTGCTTGCGCGAGAACTTGATATTCTCGGCTTCGGACGACCACAGCTAAGTGCGATTGAACGACACATCGCAAGGCTGCGGGCCATAGTCTTTGAGCAAGTTGGGGAACTCAACGATCTCAAAACGGAAGGTCATCCAAGCGAAGTTGAACGAGCGCAGGCCGTCGTGGCGACCCTCAACGATTTAATGACGACGTATGAAGCGCACCGCGAAAAGATCATCGCGGCCCTAGCGTAATTGCCCGCGGCAGTGATCAAAAAGTTTGGGGCTGGTTTCAATTTGGACTGTTCACGCTGCGGCCTGACTTGCTTCCTCGGGCACCACATCCGGATTATCTTCTGGAAGCGCGACGTTCATCTTGCAGAAGAACCCGGTTGGCTCAAACGTCGTTTCGACGGTTCCACCGAACTGCTCCAATGCTCGGGACAGTAGCCGCATACCAAATCCGTGACTAAGCGGAGTGGCGACCGTGGGTCCATCGCGTTCATGCCATTCAAGGCTCAGTCGCTCGTCAGATAGCGACCAGCGGATGCCGACCTGACCGGCTTCGCACGACAAGGCACCGTGTTTTGCGGCGTTGGTAGCAAGTTCGTGGACCAGCAGCGCCATCGTCAATGCTAGCTTCGGGCGCAGGAAAACATCTGGCCCGCCCATTGACACGCGCGATACGTCATGGGGACCAAGTTCAGCGGACAGTATGTCGCGAATGGCAGCCCCTTGTCCTTGCGTCGCCAAGATAAGGTCGTCGGTGGCCGACAGCGCCATAAGGCGGCTTACAATAGCGTCTCTAGCATCAGGATCGTCGCGAAGTTGGAAGCTTACGATAGACTGGATCGTAGCGATTTTATTTTTCAATCGGTGTGCAAGTTCCTCAACTGCCAGCTTGCGGAACTTTTCTTCATCTTCGAGACGCTTTTTAAGCCTACGATAGTGATCCGCTCCCCAAACGATTAATGCGGAGGCAAGCAAAAAGGCCAGCAGCTTGGTTTCCAAGCCGGGCGTGATCGCGGATGGTATGAACGCCCACCAAGCAATTACTGCGCTGAGGACCGTAGCAAATGCGCCAACTCCCGCCCCGCCAACGTAGGTCGCAAACAGAACTGCGGGATAGTAAGCCGCAAAGACAAAAACATCTTCACCGAGGAGCCCAACTCCCCAGCGGACGAGGGTAGCAATCAGGACAAGAAATGCTGCGAACGCGTATGCCTTGCCAGACCCCGGCGAAAGACGCTGGAGCCAAGGCACATCCTGACCATTTTGACCATTCTCGGCTCCCGTCATGCCAATGCCCTCGGAACGGGACCCCAAAATGCGATGTTTTCCAAAAGCCAAAGTTGCGTCAAGAAAAATAATGTCCCAGGTGAGGGATGGCTGATTGAATGTACGGAACGAAACTTAAGGGAGGTAGTTGGACATAATTAGGCGCTCTCAGCAAGAGAACGAGCCCTAAAAATCGCAAACAACCCCCATACTGGACCAGCGCCAAGATTATGCTTGGCATGGACGGGCTACGTTTTGTGTGCGCATCAGAGGTAAACGCTTTTGCTCGTGTTGTTCTCGTGGTCGAGGATGAATTTCTGCTGCGATGCAGTATTGCCGACAGTCTGCGGGAAGCAGGCTATACGGTGATCGAGACTGCAAGCGGTGAAGCGGCCATCGCGCTATTCGGAGCAGGTGTGTCAATTGACATAGTGTTCACCGACATCAATCTCATGGGGGCCATCAGCGGGTGGGACGTTGCTGACAGCCTTCGAGCGGCAATGCCGAACATGTCAGTGCTCTACACGTCAGGCAAATCCATTGATCCGGGGCGCTGCGTCTCCGACAGTCTGTTCATCGCCAAGCCTTACCTGCACGGCGACGTCCTGGAAGCGTGCCAGCGGCTGAGTAGGATGTGAGCCGTCGGATGAATGGGCGGCGGCTTTTTTATTCATCCACTTTGTAGCCAGGCAGGAAACCCTTCAAGCCCGGAAGCGTTGTCGTCGATCCAAAAAGGAACCGAACGCGACGAGGATGGAAGGCAATTCATGTCCGATACCAAGCAACGGGAAATTGCAGAGAGTGTATTTGAGCGCAACGAGAGGCGCGAAGCGGAAATTAGCGATGCATTGAGGCAGGAGGCGGCTCGCCATGCAGCAGTCGTCGAGAATATGCATCGCTTGAGGACCTTGCGGTTATCGCGCCAGCAAGCCGAAACTAACAAATCGCCATAGCACGACCACAGCGCCTAGGGTCCTAAACCCTAAAGCGGAAAGCGAGCCTTGCTAACGCGACAGTGGGCACAGTGTGGCACTCGTAATCGGTCGAAACCGCATTGCCGTGTGCGAAGATGAAGAAGTAGCATCCTAACAGCGTGCGAGACGTCTTACGTTTTCACCCCATTCCGCCGGGCTTGCTCTTACTGCGTCACGATGCGAGCCTGGGACGATGCCCCTTCTTCGGCTGCCGCGTCCCGCCTCGGGGGCGGATCGGGAGTCCACAGATTGAGCTGAAAGCTACCATTGGTGCCGCAGTGCGACGTTTTCTTGCCAACTGGGGTCCGGAGGTCGCGCAGCAGGCTGGTGACGTCACGCCACCCAATTTCGAAGCGCAGTGCGAGGCAATGCTGGAGGTGGCACCACCGATCATATCCTCCATTATGGGGCTTTATCCCGAGCGCTTCGTAGCGCGGATGAAGAGCAACGAGATCAAGTGGTTCGCAACGGTGACGACCGTCAACGAGGCGAAAACCGCCGAAAGTGCTGGCGCAGACGTTATTGTCGCTCAAGGCATGGAAGCTGGCGGACATCGCGGCGCTTTCGATGCGACAAAGGCCGAAGCCAGAATGGTTGGGCTGTTCAGTCTTTTGCCAACCGTGGTCGACGCGGTGAAGGTTCCAGTTGTTGCAACGGGAGGAATTGCGGATGGCCGCGGGGTTGCTGCGGCGCTACTTTTGGGCGCTTCCGCCGTTCAGGTCGGCACAGCATTTCTGCGGTGCCCAGAAGCGAAAATTGCCAAAGCTTGGGCGGATGCGATTGGCCGAACTGCACCGGAAGAGACAATGATCACCCGGGCATTTTCGGGACGTCCGGGCCGGAGTCTCGCGACTGCGTACGTGCGGGCGGCAGCGGCACCAACCGCTCCGTCACCAGCTCCATATCCCGTGCAACGAGGATTAACTCAGGCCATGCGCGATGCCGCCGCGAAGGAAAATGACATCGAGCGAATTCAAGCCTGGGCCGGTCAATCGGCCAGCTTGGCTAGAACGGACCCGGCCGGGGAAGTTGTTCGAAGTTTGTGGGAGGAAGCGCAGGCACTGCTCAGATGAGACCGAACAGGCACATGCGGGAGCAAGCGGGGTGAATGGATCTTTCAATCTTATCCTCTACGAAATATCGATTTGGGCAATCCCGGCTCTTATTGCCATTACGTTCCATGAAGCGGCGCATGGCTATGTTGCACACCTTTTAGGTGACGACACTGCTTGGCGGCTGGGTCGTGTCAGTTTCAACCCGCTGGTTCACATCGATCCGTTCGGAACGGTCGTGCTTCCGATTATGCTGCTGCTGTTGCGTTCGCCATTTCTTTTTGGCTATGCGAAGCCAGTGCCGGTCAATTTTCGTGCGCTTCATTATCCCCGCGTGGGCACGATATTGGTTGCAGCGGCCGGCCCCGGCATGAATCTGCTTTTGGCGACGATCGCAGCGCTCGCCTTTCATCTTGTTGGCTTCGTTCCGGTGACGGCGGCGCGCTGGTTGGCTGACAACCTAAAGAACGCTCTCTTGCTCAACGTCGTCCTGGCGATATTCAATCTATTGCCAATTCCTCCCCTCGATGGCGGACGCATCTTGGTGGGAGCGCTTCCTAGCACTCTGGCTCGCTCGCTTTCCCGCGTCGAGCCTTATGGCTTGGTGATACTGATTGGTCTGCTTTTCATATTGCCACTGCTTGGTTCGCAGCTCGGCATATATCTCGATCCATTATCGCGACTAATTATGACGTCGACCAATGCGGTCATTACCATCATACTTCGGCTGACTGGAAACATTTGACGAGACGTACCGCGCCGTCGCGACGCAACGATAAGCATGTCCGAGAGCTGCCGCTTTCCTCCGCCGTGCTTGACAAATACTCCTGATACCCTCAAGTCATGCACGATTGGTTCATAAATATAGTGTCTAGTTGGCAGATAGCGCGACGACGAGTGAACCGACCAGGCCAAGAAATCTTGGGCGCTTTCTCAGGACAGTTTTTTCATTGCAAATAGTGCGGGTCGGACACGGCCAATTGCGGCGTAAATTCCGCTTACTCGATTTTGCCCTCCGGCACGGCGCAAATCTCACCTGTCATTACCAAGGAGTGAGCCATGCAGAATGGCCCAAGAACAATCATGAATTCCAACCACCCGAGATCAGCGAGGCCATTTGCTGACCGCTCGAAGCAATGGACATCGAATATCACCCGTCCCGAATCGCGCGGTCATCAAAACGCGCAAAGAAGCTATGAGCGCTATCTCGCGTTAGCCAAAGCTCAGGCTCAAGCTGGCGATATAGTCGGGGCGGAGAATTACTATCAGCACGCCGAGCATTATTTCAGATCGATGTCGTCGGACCGAGAACTTGCGCCGCCAAAATTGGGGGTTAGGCGGACCTAACGTGGACATCGTCGATACGCACGGGTGCTCCCGGCTAAGACTCGATTTGGCTGCTGCTTTAAGCGCGAAAGGCAAAAGGGTGGAGCTCGTGGTGGCTCATGCCATCCAGAACGGCTTCACGGCATCAAGGTCACGCCGCCTAGGCGGCTCTAGACCAATATCTTCTAGGGTTCTGTCGCTTAGGTTCTCTAGTTCTGCGCTGGTGCGTCGGGGCGCCCAGCGCAGAAACTTGACGGAGATCAACTCTGGGAAGCGGGCAAAATCGCGGAAGAAGATGTTCATGGCACATCTCCGATTCCCCTCGCCGCCTAATTAGTATCGAGACAATCGGAAAAGAGCTGTGACCGAAGGCACAGTGCGAGAGCTGCACGAAAAGCTCGATTTTACATTGTGAACTCACCTGAAGGCCGTCGGTTGGCCTTCTTCATTTCAAACCAAGTGCTAATTGCGCCAGAACGTTGTTTGCCGCGCGACAGCACCATGCCTGGAATTGAGGGCAAAGCGGAAGTGAGAGCTAGCGCTCGAAACGGCGCTGATGACCCACACCGGACATGTCCGTGGGTAGCGGCTGCCGTGCTACCACTGTGGCAGGACAAGCAGCCTTCAGCGCCTGACGTGCTAGGCTACGACGTATCACGATAGCAAGCGACGGGTACACAAATGACATTCCAATCTTCCCCGCAATCCGCTCAGACCAGGGCCGCTGTTGTGCGCGGCAAGGGCGGTCCTTTTCAGATCGAAACGCTGACGGTCGATCAGCCGCGCGACGACGAAGTGTTGGTGCGGATTGTCGCTACCGGAATGTGCCATACCGATATTGTCATACGCGACCAGGTATATCCCGTTCCCTTGCCAATCGTTCTCGGGCATGAAGGCGCCGGCATCGTCGAGCGCGTCGGCGCCGCAGTCCGCAAAGTCGTGCCGGGCGATCATGTAGCGCTCAGCTTCATGTCGTGCGGACGCTGTGCCCGGTGCACGGCCGGGCAACCGGCCTATTGCGCCAAAGGCCATCCGCTGTGTTTCGGTGGCATGCGCGAGGACGGCAGCACCGCTATGCGCGATGGCCGGTCAGAGCCGGTTCACGATCATTTCTTCGGTCAATCTTCGTTCGGGACCTACGCACTCGCGAACGAACGCACCGTGGTCAAGGTACCAAAGGACCTTCCGCTTGAACGTCTTGGCCCACTGGGGTGTGGCATCCAGACCGGAGCGGGTTCAGTGATGAACGCCTTGAAGATCGGGGCGGGCGCGAGCTTTACCGCTTTCGGCTCCGGCAGCGTCGGACTCAGCGCCGTCATGGCTGCAAGGATCGTCGGTGCAACTACGATCATCGCGGTCGATGTCGTTGCTTCCCGCCTTGCGCTCGCGAAGGAGCTGGGAGCCACGCACACAGTGAACGCTGCCGACGCGGATCCGGTTTCTGAAATTCGCGGGATCACCAACGGCGGAGTCGATTTCACGCTGGAGTCAACGGGCCGCCCGGAGGTCGTCCGTCAGGCAATCGACGTGCTCGGCACGCGCGGGACTTGCGGCATTGTGGGCGCCGCTCCAATCAGGACGACCGCAAGTTTCGACATGGGTGGGCTGATGTCTCCAGGCAAAAGTATTCGCGGCATTATTCAGGGCGACAGTGTGCCAGAGCTATTCATTCCGCAACTGATCGAGTTGCACCGCCAGGGAAGGTTTTCATTCGACCGCCTGATAAAGTTCTACAGCTTCGACGACATCAACCAGGCCGCGGCCGACAGCGAAGCCGGTACGGCTATCAAGCCTGTTTTGCGAATGGCCTAACAGTCAAGATATTCCCAGACGCGCAGGGCCCCAATTGTACATTGAATGACACAACTAACTCCACGGAGATCGCGATGCAAAATCGTAGGCAACTAACCGCAGCAGGGCTGCTTGCCGCCGGAGGCCTCGTCTCACCGGCCTTGGCGCAATCGAATCCATCTCCGCAATCCCTAGCGGAACGCTTTGCGGCAACGTTGAGTGCACAGAATATTGATGGGTTTGCGGCAATTTTCTCCGATGGCTACGTCAATCATCAAGTCAGTGCTGCAGCACCACCGCCCTCCGCGAATGTCACGCCAAAGCAGGGAACTGTTGCGTTTTTTAAGGCACGACTAGCGGGCTTGCCGGACTTAAAGGTGACAATCGAGGTCATGGTCGCCAACAAAGATCATGTGGCCGCGAGCTTTGTTTACACTGGCACGCACAAGGGGACGTATTTCGGTGTAGCGCCCACTGGTCGCACCATACGTTTCTCCTCCTGCGATATTTTCCGCGTGCAGGATGGACGGATTGTGGAACATTGGGGCATGGGCGACATCGCGGGCGTACTCGCGCAATTGCGTGCGTGAAGCATGGAGGGGCCATGTCGGCTCGTGGCCCTTTTCGACATTCGTCGCGACGCAGCGATACGTCCAGAGTTAGGGGAACAGCGGAAGTGGCTGGCGCACGCTCGAAGTGACGTGAATGACCCAAAAGCGGCATGCGCCGCGCATAGAGACAGTGAGCGACCAGTTTATTGGTCCGTGCGCCAAGGACGCCAATGCGTTGGCTCGATATCGACGCGTTTTTTCGTTGACGCATCGACCCAATCCAGGCCGTTTTTACGGACCGGAAACACCAGTGCGTGAAATCCGTGATGGTCCATGACACAAACCTCAAGGTCGGCGTCGGGTGGCACGATTGAAACCAGCAACCATTCTTCCGGTATCGCGGGAACTTGAGCCATTATTCACTAGTCGCCGACGCTGGATCCATCGCATTGATCTGCGTCAAACGGCAGAAGTTGCCGCCTAGAGGTCAAATAGGTCATCGTCACTTTTGAGCGATCTCTATTTGATAATCCCGATTGATCGGGCAGCGCCCTGATACCACTTGCTCAATTTTAACTTAGCGGTTCTGCCCGCTTTTCTCTTCTTACTGCTCGCTGGCAGTTTACGTTTCGTAGCAAGCGTGGGGATGTCCAACACGTGTTTGACGGAGTGGCCGGAGTCACAAGGGTGCGGCGGGTCCGGTCTAGGCATCGGGCGCTTCCTTTGCTACGCTTTCCAAGAGGCTGCGTAGCGCCTTTTCGCCCGAGAGCTTGGCCGCTCGCTCCGAATTGAAATTTTCGCCGTAGAGCCTCACCCCGAGGTCTGGCGTGCGTAGAATCTCCCACGTCCACGTGGAATCGCGGCCATTTCGCATAACGGCCACCGAGTAGCGATGTGAGCTTTTGGAAAAACCGTGAGGCATCATTGCGAAGTGTGCCCCCTGCGGAGATTTCCAGACTGCGGCCTGTCTTTATTCTGCGCGGTCGTTACTCCTTGAAAACGCAGCGCAGCTTCCATCCAGATACGACCCATCTTGAGTAAGGCCGCTCGCCGTTCTTGAGTTTCAGCCTGAGCGGCCCAGCGAAGGCAATCGTTTGCAAATTGCAGACATTCCTTGAGCATGGTCAATGGTGCCCTATTTGCGGGCAGATCTCTCGGAAGCCATTTAAGCACTGTCATCAATAAGACATTTGTACGATACCGTACTAAGCTACTGTTTTTCTGACATGCGATCCCCCACGTGGATAGATCGAATGACGCGGGCGAGGTCAGCTAATGGCCTCCAATGTTTTTCTGGACCGTTCAATAGCCATGGGCCAACCGAAAGCCTATATATCACTTGCCGCTTGCAGCGACCCTCGGGCGCGAGCGGTTGAGAGACCGTAACGTGCTCTTGCCCTTTTATGGGAAAGAGCCATGGCTGGCGCCTCCTCATTCCGCCGACTTCCTTCGCCGGGTAATCAGCTCTTGGCCGCGCTGTCGGCGCATGATCTGGCAGTGTTACAGCCGCACTTGCAGCCAATGGCGATGCCGGTCCTGACGGACCTAGAGCGACCCAACCAGCGAATCGAGACAGTCTATTTCATAGAGGCCGGCATAGCTTCGGTTGTTGCTGTCCAGTTAGACGACACGCGAGTTGAGGTCGGTCTTATTGGCCGGGAGGGAATGACCGGGCTAGCCGTGGTGCTAGGCAGTGAACAGTCCCCGCATTCGACCTACATCCAAGTCACCGGGTACGGGCAGCGGATGCCCGCTAAGGAATTGCGCAAGGCAGTGGACGCAAGCGAGACGATGCGCGGCTTACTGCTCAAATTCGCCCAGATCTTTATGGTGCAGACGGCCCACACTGCTATTGCAAACGCCTGCGCTCGTGTTGATCAGCGCTTGGCGCGCTGGATTTTGATGGCACATGACCGGACCCGGGACGGCACGATCCCGCTCACACACGAATTTCTTTCGTTGATGCTCGGAGTACGGCGACCTGGGGTTACCGAGACGCTGCAAAGCCTCAAACGGCAGAAGCTCATCGAGACTGGCCGAAGCAAAATCATCGTGCGTGATCGCAAGGGCATCGAGCAGATGGCGCAGGGATTCTACGGTGTGCCCGAAAAGGAGTATCGGCGACTCATCGGTTGAGGTCATTTTGTTCGGTAGGACGTGGGCGAAGCGTGTGAGTCTGTTCTTGGCCCTTCGCGTCATTTAGCGGCAACGCGGAATTTCGGTCGCTATCGGAGCCAAGCGGACATGGACCGGCAGGCAGAGCCGTCTAGCTCGGTCGAGAATGATGCTGTGGACGGCGCCCACTCTACGGCATCAATGTGCCAAAGGGTGGTTGCGTCGAAACGCACCACATTGAGGGGAGCCGTCCATGGGCGAGGTTAGCACAATTGGTCTCGATATTGCGAAGTCGGTGTTCCAGATTCACGGCATCGATACTGATGGCACGGTGGTGATCCGCAAGCGGGTGAGCCGGGCCAAGGTGTTGGAGTTCTTTGCAGCTCTGCCACCATGCCTCGTTGGCGTTGAGGCGTGTCCGAGCGCACATCATTGGAGCCGCAAGATACAGGTTCTTGGCCACACGGTGAGGCTGATGCCGCCGAATTACGTGAAGGCGTATCTCAAGCGGAGCAAAAATGACGCCAATGATGCAGCTGCAATCTGTGAGGCGGTAACGAGGCCGTCGATGCGTTTTGTACCGACGAAATCCGAACAGCAGCAGTCGGGTTTGATGCTGCATCGCAGCCGGCAGCTTCTTGTTCGTCAACGAACGATGCTATCGAATTCGATCCGTGGGCATATGGCTGAGCTCGGCATCATCTCGGCCAAGGGCCGCAATGGCACGGCAGCACTGTTGGAGACCATTGCAAATGCAGACGATGATCGTATTCCGTCGGGCGCCCGGTTTAGCCTCGAGGTTCTTTCTCGCCAATACGCGAATGTCACGGCAGAGATCGGTAACATCGAGAGGCGAATCCATGCCTGGCACCGATCGTGCGAAGACAGCCGGCGGCTTGAGGAAATCCCTGGTGTGGGCCCGCTTGTTGCCACCGCCCTGATCGCTGAGGTGGGTGATTGGAAGGCATTTTCGTCCGGGCGCAACCTGGCGGCCTGGATCGGTCTTGTTCCCAAGCAGCATTCGACGGGCGGCAAGGAACGACTCGGTGGGATCTCAAAGCAGGGCAATCGATATTTGCGGTGGTTACTGGTCGCTGGAGCTATGGCTGTCATTCGCTATGCACGACAGCACGGCACCAAGCGGCTCTGGCTCGCGCGCATCATGGAACGTCGGCCTATCAAGATCGCTGCCGTCGCGCTCGCTAACAAGATCGCACGTATGGCCTGGGCCATGATGGTGCGCGGAGAACGCTTCAAGGAGCCGAGATTACTCTCGGAAGCAGCATAGTCGACAGACAGCAAAAGCTACACGAATTGGCGAGGGCATGACGACGTAATGCAGATACGGTCGTTCCGGGGATCGGGAGAACCCGCATGGGTCATCGCACTTCCAAGTGCATGTGAACGATTGGGACCCGATCCGCGCAGAGCATTAGGGCCAGCGGCCAACCGCGCCGCATCAACAGGCCGGACACGTGACCGCACCCGACCAATGCTGCAGCAACGTCAGAAAGTTCTTGTCAGGGCGCCGTCCACACGTGACCCATCTCGGAACTCCCGCGGCATAATTGCTGTAATGCTAGAACCGCGGGTAGCTGGTAGCGTACAGCTCAGAATTGTGGGCAGGACATGAGACGGCGCGATCCGCTTGTTCGCAATTATGCGGCTCGACTTTCGATTAATTGATCCAAGCGACGAAAACCGATGGCCCGGTCTTTGGAATTTCGCTGATGGCAAAGGGAACCCCATGAGGCTCGGCATCATCGGCACCGGCAACGTCGGCTGTGCGATCGCGATTGCGGCCGTGACGCGCGGCTCGGCCCGCGAGATTGAGTTGGTAAACCGGACGAGAAAGGTGGCGGAAGCGGTCGCCACCGATCTACGTTACGGCGCGCCGCTCGGTCCGAAAGTCGATTTGTCGGAGGGCGATTATGATGCGCTGGCGGGCGTCGGCCTAGTGCTGACGTCCGGGGTCAACGAAAAAACTGGGGGCACCACCGATCGCAGCGATCCCCAGGGACGTTTACGGCTTCTCGAGAAGAACGCGGCGATCTATCGTGATATCGTGCCAAAAATCGTGCGCGCCGCGCCGCACGCCGTGCTGGTCACCGTCACCGACCCGCCCGACCCGCTCGCGGACATTGCACGCAATCTGGCCGGCCACGAGCGCGTGATTAGCGCCGGGACCTTACTGGATAGTTTGCGGTTTCGCGTCCATCTCGGTTGTATTTCGGCGTCGATCCTGCCAGCGTCGAGGCGCAGGTGATCGGCGACCATGGCACCTCGCAGGTGTTTCTTTGGTCGTCGGCACGCATCGCCGGCGTCCCGGTTGCGAGCCTGCTGCGGCAACGCGGCGAGCGGCTCACCGATCTGCGCGCCAAGATCGAGAACGAGGTGCGTTACGCCAACATCACCATCATAGAGGGTCACGACGCCAGCCAATACGGCATCGGCATCGTATCGGTGCGTATCGCGGAGATGATTTTGCGCGACGAACGCCAAGCGGTGCCGGTTGGCAGTTATCAGCGCCAATTCGGCGTCACCCTGTCGTTGCCGACCATCGTCGGCCGTAACGGCGTGATCGAAGTGTTACAGCCCGAGCTGTCCGATGAGGAACGTAGCGGGCTCGATAAAAGTGCCGGCAGCCTGCGACAAGCCCTGCAGCGCGTGAGCTAAGCGCGTTGTTCGTTTTCAAATCTTTCGACGACACCGTCGATCACTGCTGCTACGCCTGGAATAAATGGATCGAAAATCATGTCCGTCCCACCTCGCGATTGGAGACTCGGTGATTATTCAATGTGAGGGTCTAATGTCCAAAACAATGTCACTTGCTATC
Source organism: uncultured Alphaproteobacteria bacterium (assembly GCA_963731805.1). Classification (GTDB taxonomy): domain Bacteria; phylum Pseudomonadota; class Alphaproteobacteria; order Rhizobiales; family Xanthobacteraceae; genus BOG-931. The sequence goes on along the minus strand of CAVSWY010000001.1, from coordinate 348,509 downwards.
CACTCAGCGGTGATAGCGTTTGGGCTTGGTGCACTGGGGGGAACCTCAGCCGCGGAGAATGTCCAGCCCTTGCTGCTGACCCCGGGGGTGATGCGGCCGATTGCAAAAATAGACGAGCGCTTCTTATCTTACAATGTAGAGATGGCAGAGGTCATCGGCGGTAACTTCTGGAAGCCGTATACGCCCGCCAGCATCGTAGCCCTGAAGGCACGCGCCTCCTCCCCGGAACCGCGAGCCAGTGGCGGGGCGCCCGCAGTGGCCGGCCATGATCCGACAATGTTTCAGGCCCGACCGCCGATTGACCTCACCAACGCGCGCTTGCGCAAACTCGCCGCCGCGCTCGGGCCAGCGTACGTGCGTACGAGCGGCACCTGGGCGAACTCGATTTATTTCCATGATTCCGATGGTCCCCCACCCGCCAGCCCACCGAACGGTTTCCAAGGTGTGCTGACGCGATCCGAATGGAAGAATGTGATCGACTTTTCCCGATCAGTCGACGCGAAGCTCGTCACCTCCTTTGCGATTAGTGCGGGTGTTCGCGACTCCTCAGGAGTGTGGACGGCCGACCAAACACGCAGGTTCGTGACGTACACCAAGAAAGTCGGTGGCGACATCTCAGCGGCGGAGTTTTTCAACGAGCCCGACATGCCGGTGTTTGGCGGTGCTCCAGCCGGTTACAGCGCGGCGGACTACGCACGAGATTTCGCGGTATTTCGCAAGTTCGCCGCGGCAGACGCGCCGGACATGGCAATCATAGGCCCTGGCTCGGTCGGAGAAGGAGTCTTGCAGCCGCTTATGTCCGCTGCCACGACGGCCGGATTCGTCAGCACCAATGATATGCTTTCGGCCGACCCGCGGCCGAGGTATGATGTGTTTTCCTATCATTTCTACGGTGCCGCATCGATCCGCTGTGAATCGATGGGCGCGGGCGCGCAGACAACGCCCGATGCCGCTTTGTCAGAAGCGTGGCTCGCGCGGGCTGACACTGGTTACGACTTTTACGTCAGAGGTCTACACGACCGTTATGAGCAGGGAAAACCCGTCTGGATTACGGAAACCGCCGACTCGGCCTGCGGGGGCAACCCGTGGGCGTCCACATTCCTAGACAGCTTCCGCTTCCTCGATCAGCTGGCCCGAATGGCGAGGGATGGCGTCAGTGTCGTCTTTCACAACACCTTGGCTTCGAGTGAATATGGCCTTCTTGATCAGAACACTTTCACGCCACGCCCGAATTATTGGGCAGCCCTGCTGTGGCGCAGGCTGATGGGATCAACGGTTCTCAATGCCGGCCCACTGCAGCCCGGGCTACACATTTACGCACAGTGTCTACGTAACCACACCGACGGGGTTACACTTCTGGCAATCAACTTGAGCCGGACCGAGACGAAGATCATCGATTTGCCGACGGCCGCTGACACTTACGTTTTGACTGCGTCGAAACTTGAGGATGGGCAAGTTCGGTTGAACGACCGGGAGCTTCGGTTGAGTTCAGATGACAAGCTTCCTGATTTGCGGGGTAAGCGGGTTCGGGCGGGGCGCATCGATCTGAAACCCGCGAGCATCACATTCCTGGCGGTTTCCGATGCCGGAAACTCGGCCTGCAGAGGATGATGCCAAGCCGCAAAAGGCGTGCAGTCCGCTAGTCGACTGGCATGGTCACTAACGTGCCAACAGCTCTGGCGGTGAGCTCTAAGGCACTGCTATCGCGCGGGCTGAATGGATGTTAGCCGAGCGGGCAAGTCCCGTCGAATGACCTCGCCAAGGTATTGGTATGACGCATCCGGGCGATAATGCAACAAAGCGCAACAAATCTGACAGAGCGGCGGCCCCGCTTTGGGCTCCCTTCCGTAACAAGGTTTTCAGATTGCTTTGGATTGCCACGGTCGTGTCGAATATTGGCGGCTGGATGTACAGCGCTGCCGCCGCCTGGCTTATGACGAGCCTCAATCCCGATCCCTTGATCGTATCGTTGGTGCAGGCCGCCACAAGCCTACCCATGTTCCTGTTCGCTCTGCCAGCGGGCGCTCTCGCCGACATTGTCGGGAAACGCAGATTTATTTTGTCTCTCGAGATCACAATCGCGATCATCTCGGCACTTTTCGCAGCCCTATTGTCTGTGAAACTGGTTGGACCCGCCACATTGCTCTTGTTCGTATTTCTGACCAGTACGTGCTCGGCTCTGGAGGCTCCCGCCTGGCAGTCGATCGTGCCAGAACTCGTCCCAGACGCCGATCTTCCTGGGGCGATTGCGGTTAACAGCGTTGGCGTCAACATCAGCCGTGCCATAGGTCCGGCGCTGGCAGGAATAATCATCGCTGGCATAGGAATCGTCGCGCCGTTTTGGATCGACGCTGTCAGCAATTTTGGCGTGATTGCGGTGTTCGTCTGGTGGCGACCGCAGACGCAAAATCTGAGTGAGCTTCCGCCCGAACGCTTCACCGGCGCACTTCGGGCAGGCCTCCGCTATGTGGCCTATAATCGCCTTTTGCGCGCTACCTTGGCCCGTGCAGTAGGGTTCTTTCTGTTCGCCAGCGCTTATTGGGCTCTGTTGCCGCTGGTCGCCCGTAGCCAAATTGGCGGCGGCCCCGAATTATACGGCCTTCTCCTTGCCGGCATCGGAGCCGGCGCAGTCGGTTCCGCATTTATCTTGCCGCGGTTCAAGGAGAAGTTGGGAGCGGACGGCCTAGTCGTGCTCGGTGAGATCGGTACTGCAGCCACATTGGGCTTGCTTGGCCTGGCACATGAGGCGGCGCTCGCGATGTTGGCCAGCGTCATTGCCGGAGCATCGTGGATTGCGGCCATCGCCAACCTGAACATATCGGCTCAAGTTTCCCTGCCTAACTGGGTACGCGGGCGCGGCCTTGCAACGTATGTGACTGTATTCTTCGGGACCATGACTGTCGGAAGTGCCATTTGGGGCGTTGTCGCCACCCATCTGGGCTTAGCCTCGGCGCACTTTATTGCTGCCGCCGGAGCGCTTGCGGCCGTCCCGTTGACGTCGCGATGGAAATTGCAAACCGGTGCCACGTTGGATCTGACGCCATCTATGCATTGGCCGGAGCCAGTACTGACAACGTCGGTGGAGGGGGATGCCGGTCCCGTGCTTGTTATCGTTGAGTATCGGGTCGATCCTTCCAATTATGAGTCATTTCTATCGGCTCTAAATGAGCTTGCGCGTGAACGCAAGCGCGATGGCGCTTATGATTGGGGTGCTTTTGAAGATGCTGCAGAACCCGGTCGATTTCTGGAGACATTCCTTGTCGAGTTGTGGCTGGAGCATCTGCGCCAACATGAAAGGGTGACGAACGCCGACCGAATACTCCAGAACACAATTCGTCGGCTTCTTCGAACCGAGCCGATTGTGACGCATCTGATCAGCGCTGAAGTCCGCAGAACCAGCCCTGGCGCCTCTGGCACCGGCCAAACAGCGGTGACGCCAAAGCAATGATATGCCACCGCAACCAATTCACCCCGGCGCGTCGACTTTAACCAGCGTCCCGGCACGAGGATTCATGGATCCAGCACATGTCCTCATGTGGTTTTCTTGCCCTTCGGCACCGTCAGCATGATCGCCATGATGGCGACCAGCACCATGAAAACGTTGAAGGCGAGCGCGATCATCGCCGCTTGGCGAATCGCCAGGTTGTCTTGACGACCCTGAAAAGTGATTACGCCTTCCAGCCAATTGACCGCCGCTGGACTGGCCCTGAGCGCGGTGAAGATAGCCGCGGAAATCGCTACACCGAATGCCGCGCCGAGAGACGAGGCCATCTTGTAGATGCCGGCGCCGGAACCGACCTGGGCGTCGGGTAGGCTCGAGAGAGCCGCATCGGTCGAGGGTGTGGCGTAGAAGGCCAGACCCACACCGTACAGAGTGTAGCCGAGGATCGCGAAGACCTTGTATTCCGTCAGCATGAGGTTCGAAGGCATCAACAAAATGATCGCGATGAATGTGATCACGCAGCCTTGGAGCATCGGCTTGCGGGGGCCGAACCGCCGAAGGAGCTTTTCGCCGACGCGGATGAAGGCGACGATAGCGATGGCGTAGCCTAGCGTCAGCATGCCGGCTTGTTGCGCCGTAAGATTGCCACCGAGTTGGACGAGTTGCAGCGAGACAAGCAAAGTGCCGGCGGCTCCATTGAGCATAAAGTTCGAGATTGTTGCGCCGGTATAGGTCGGATTGTGGAACAGTTTGAGATCGACGAAGGCGTTTGCGATCCGCGACTCGATCCAGAAAAACAGCCACCCGAAGCCAATTGCGATGGCCGAGAGCGACAAGCTCAATGGGCTGGTCCAGCCGAGATTATTACCCTGTGTGACGACGATCTGCAGCGCGATCATGGCGATCATGAAGGTCAGAACCCCAACAAGATCGAACTTGCTGGAGGTTTGTTGTTCGGCCCTGCTCTCTGGCGTGCCTTTCATCAAGGCCATGCCGAGCAGCGCAATCACAACGGAAGCGAAGAAAATCCAGCGCCAGCCGAAATTCTGCGTAACAAAGCCACCGAAGAGCGAGCAGAAGCCAGAGCCGCCCCAAGAGCCGATCGACCACATGCTGACGGCGCGCTGGCGCGCTTCGCCGTCCCAGAAGGTTTTAACCAGCGCAAGGCTCGCCGGCATGATGCAGGCACCGGACAGGCCCTGGAGCGCTCGGCCAAATAGCAGGAAATATAATGCAGCTGCCCCGCTCGGCGCGAGGCCGATCAACAGCGATCCAACAATGCTCAGCACGAAGCCGACCATCACAATTCTGACGCGACCGACCCGGTCCGCCAAGCCGCCGATGAAAACGATGAATATGCCGGAGAACAGCGCGGTGATGGCGACCGCAATATTCATCAGACTAGCGTCCAGTCCGAGATCGCTCTGCATTTCGGGCGCGATGTTCAGTGTCGTCTGGGCGAATAGCCAGAATGTCAGCACGCCCAAAATTATCCCGAAGAGTAATCTGTCGTTGCCCCTAAATCCCGTTGCGGCGCGGGCTGGACCGGCGGTGGGTTGAAGAGCGCTAGTCACTGACGAAGACATATGAGTCCTCCCTTAAGGACGGTTGAGTTGTGTTCGTGTTTCTCGGGCCGCTTGGCGGGCCCCGTCGAGTTCACATCACAGGCGATGACCGCTGCGGTTTGGCTCACGAAAAACGACGCCGTCCTTCATCACGAAGTCAACTTTGGAGGTGACGTTGATGTCAGCAATGGGATCGCCGGGCATCGCGACGATATCGGCGAGTTTTCCCGGAGCGAGCACGCCGAGATCGCTGCGGCCTAGTAGCTCGGCGGCAACGCTGGTGCCCGCCTTCAAAGCGCGCACGGAACTCAGTCCCGCTTTGACCATGGCCTGGAACTCCAGGATGCCGTGGCTGAACGGAAACATGCCGCAATCAGTGCCGTATGCGACCTTTACATGGCTCCCGGCCAGCAATCGCTGAGATGCGAGTATCCCCTCGTTATCGCGCTTAAATTTCCATACCGCTTGGCATGGGAGGGTGCCGGCTCGCAGTTCATGAAGGTCCTCCTGAGTCATCTGCATCGTCGGGACGATAAAGCATCCGGCCCGCTCCGCCATCTCGATCCCCTCGGCATCGATCAGATAGGCGTGCTCGAGACTGCGCGCGCCGCAGCGAATGGCCTGTTTGCATCCCTCGGCGGCGCCGGTGTGAACGGCCACAGGCATGCCGAGCTGATGTGCAGTCGATGTCAGCGCTTGCATCTCATCGTCGAACCACGTCACTCGCGCCGGATCGTCGCCGGCGCTGAAATAGCCGCCCGTGTTCGCTGTCTTGATCCAATCGCTGCCGAAGGTGTGCTCGCGCCGCACCAGCGCTCTAATGCTACCGAGATCATCGGCAATCGTCGAAACCGGCAACGTCCACCGCGGAGCATAGAATCCGCGAAGATCGCCGTGGCCGGCACTCGCGCTGATGATATGCGCGGCGACGAAGAGCCGCGGTCCCTCCACTAGGCCGGAATTGAGCGCGTTGTGGAGATCGATTGTTGGAAATTCCGGATCGACGCTACCGAGATCGCGCAAAGTCGTGAACCCGTAGCTCATGTATTCCCGGGCGAGACTCAGCCCTGCGAGTGCCTTCGCCGCGGAAGACTGGAGGGTTTGCAGGACGAGATTAGAGGCATCCATCGTGAGGTGGACGTGGGTGTCGATGAAGCCCGGGCTTACTGTTCGCTCGGAAAGATCAACCACGGTGGCTCCGGGCGGCCGGTCCACTGACCGTTCGATTTTTGCAATCCGGTTGCCTTCGACGAGGATCTCGGACGGGCCTGTCAGCGTATCGGAAAGGCCGTCGAACAATTTGCCGCACACCAGAACGACCGTGCTCATCTCAGAGCCTCTTTGTGTGGATGTCCTTCCTGTCGTTCGGCGCGGGCGTGGCCGGTTGATCGCGTTGGCCAGCGGTCGGAAGATGCCAGCCACGCCGAATTGTCATAAATCGGAGCCCAAAGCAGAGCACTGCACCGGTGATCGTTACCGCGGTCGCCGGGAGCCCCAAGCCTGCGCCGATCACGACTACCGCAGCGCCAGCGAGGGCGGCGATGGCGTAAAGATCGGCGCGCAATACGGTGGGAACCTCGGTCAGAAGCACATCGCGGGTCATGCCGCCGCCGATTCCGGTGAGCATCCCAAGGGCCGCTGCCATGACAGGGTGGAGGCCGTAGGCGAGCGCCTTTTGAGCGCCGGCAACGGCGAAGAGCCCCAATCCGGCGGCGTCGAACAAGAGCACTGGACTGCTCAGGCGATCGATGTTGGAAGGCCGCCAGAAGGTAACCAACCCCGCGGACAGCGAAACCGCCAAATAGCGCCAGTCGCTGATCGCCGCCGGCGGCGTCGCGCCGATGAGCAGGTCGCGAGCAATGCCTCCGGCGTTGCCCGCCGCAAAGGACAAGACCATAACTCCGAACAGGTCTAGCCCTTTCCTGACCCCCGCGGTTGCGCCGCTTAGCGCGAACACAAAAGTCCCGACGAGATCCAGCACCAGCAGCAGCGTTCCCGACCCGTGCTGTCCCATTTCAAACCTCGCAAGCTTATGGCGCCAGCCAAGCCCGTGCCGCGACGATTAAGGCCTCGACGCCGGTCTCCAAGGTTGGGTGGATCACAGGCGCGAACAAGGGGCTATGGTTTACTGGCAGCTCATTGAGCCGCCCCGCCTCCTTGGCTTTCGCGTACGTGTCTGGATCGGTTCCGCCAATGAACCAGAACACGGACGGCGCGCGCCATTCGGTTCCGAACGATCCAAAGTCCTCGCTCGCCGGCGCCGCTCCAGTGTGCCGGACGCGGTCGGCAGGAAAGTATCGGCGGAATGCGTTGGCGACACGCGCGCTCGCCTCCGGGTCATTCACATTCAAAGGATAACGGTCCAGCGTCGTTATCTCCGGTGGCCGAGGCGCGCCGGACGCCGCGGCCTCGGCATTTACGATCCTTTCGATGGCCGCAAGCACGCGCTTGCGCACCCCCTCGTCGAACGTCCGAACGTTCAGCTTGATAAGGGCTTCGTCTGGAATGACATTCTCCTTCGTGCCGGCTTGCAAGACGCCGACCGTGACCACGGCCGCCTCGGCAGCTGCAACTTCGCGCGACACGATGGTTTGCAGCCGCATGACCGTCGCGGCAGCCATCACGACGGGATCGATGCTAGCCTGCGGCATCGAACCATGCGCTCCGCGACCAAACAGCCGGATTTGCAGGCTGTCGGCGGCGGAGGTGATCGCACCAGTGCGCCCAGCCACGGCCCCAGACGGTCCGACCATGACATGCTGGCCGAGCACGACGGCTGGCTTTGGGAAGCGGTCGAATAGACCGTCATCGATCATGGCCTGAGCACCTTCCGCGGTCTCCTCACCTGGTTGGAATACTGCCAAGACAGTGCCATGCCATTCTTCTCGCGCCTGTGCGAACAGCTTGGTCGCGCCGATCAGGCAAGTCACGTGCATGTCGTGACCGCACATATGTCCAACCGGCACCGTGTTGCCCTGGCGGTCCTTCATCTTGACCTTGCTCGCATAGGGAAGACCGGTCGCTTCCTCGATGGGAAGCGCATCCATGTCGGCGCGCAACATCACCGTCGGACCATCACCATTACGGAGCAAGCCGACAACGCCAGTCTTTCCCACCCCCGTCGTCACCTCAAATCCGTCGGCGCGAAGGCGGTCGGCGACCAACCCGGCCGTCCGCGTCTCCTGCATGGACAACTCGGGATGCGAATGCACGTCCTTGTAGAGCGATTCGAGATCAGGGATTAGTTGATCAAGACCTTTAAGGATGGGCTCCGAGGCAGTTGCTGTCGTGGTGCTCATAGCAAATCTCCTGCCAGCACTGGCTACATCAAAGTGACTTAGTTGCACTCCGCTGAGGTTCGGCGCGTCGCCACGAGAGGTACGACATTGTCTCTTTTCCGCCGGACCAAAGTTGTGTATCGCTTCACCGCAAATTCAGTTGCTGCATCATTCCCACAACGTCATAGAAAAGATTCTCCTCTATGATTTCGCCTTCATCGCTCCAATGGGCCACAGTACAGAAATCAACTTCAAATGACTTCCCGTTGGGGGGAATCTCCACGCCATTCGCACCGGCCATTGGTCCCTTCATTGCCCCGGTGAAACGGGCGATAGAACAAGTCCAATCGCCGCTCGCGAACAATACCCGGTAGGGCCGGTTGTGAACGCGGTTGTCCGGAAATGTTTTGAACATGCGTATGCCCTCGGCCCGGTGGTCGCGCCGGCCATGGGTCGGCGGCTGGGCCGGCCAGCGGACAATTACATCGTGGCGGTGCCGCTTATCGAAGGTATCCCAATCCTGAGCGTTCCAAGAATCGTCCAGCGTTTGCATCAATTCCAAATTTCGCTGCTCGTTTCCCATCGTGCACTCCCCTGCATTGGCCTGTGCCCCGCGCTCTAAGACGCAATGGCACTCAAGCCGAAGTCTGTGCGTCATTATCGATCGGTAGGACCTGGCCAGAGATCGATTTCCCCGCGTCCGATGTGAGAAAGAGGATCAGCGCGGCAATATCCTTGGGATCGACGAAACGCTTCAGCGACTGGATGCTCATTGCGGCGGCCCTTACTTCGTCCAAGGTTTTGTGCTCTGCGCTCGCACGTCCCTGAAGGACGCGCTCGATACGCTCGCCAGCGACTGCTCCCGGCGCGATGGCATTCACGCGAATATTGTACTGGCCCAGTTCACGCGATAGCGTTTTGGCGAAGCCAATCAGTCCCATCTTCGCCGTGCAATACGCGCTACGGTTCGGATACCCAAAACGTCCTCCGATCGACGACATCACGACGATGCTTCCCGCAGCGGATTTCTTCAGATGAGGAATGCAATGGCGCGTAACATGAAAAGTTCCGATGACGTCAACCGTCATCACCTCTTCCCATTGATCGGGATCAGAGTCTTCGACGGGCGCCGTCGGTCCTGCAATGCCGGCGTTGTTCACCAGCACATCAAGCCCACCCAAAACTTTGACAGAAGCGGCGACCATGCGCTCAATATCGTCACGTTTTGAGACGTCGCAGACGATAGTCTTCAGGCCGGGAATATCCTTCGCCGCCGTGTCGAGCGCCTTCTCATTGATGTCGCAGATGCAGACTTGAGCGCCCACCTCGGCAAATGCCTTCGCGATCTCTTTTCCGATGCCGGAGGCTCCGGCTGTGATCAATACACGCTGCACCATCTGGGCCGCTCCTGTCCTCATGTCCAGCGGGAGCCATTGCTTCGCTCTACGCCTGCGCTGGTCCTGAGTTGTCATTTGCCGTTTGCCGTGATCCACGCGCCAAATGCCTGCATGAAGCCTTGCAGGAATTTTCGGGTCCCGTCGTTGATGAGCTTGCCGGCGGCGTCGAATAGCTTGTCCGCGCCGCCGAGATAGGCTTCGGGCTGTGGCATCGCTGGAACGTTCAGGAATACCAGAGATTGCCGCAGATGATGATTGGCGCCGAACCCGCCGATGCTGCCCGGGGACGCGCTGACGACGGCACCCGGCTTACCGCTCCATGCGTTTTTGCCATACGGCCTTGACCCAACATCGATGGCATTCTTCAGGGCGGCGGGGACTGATCGATTATGCTCCGGCGTAACGAAAAGAACGGCGTCGGCAGACCTGATTCGTTCGCGAAATTGCGTCCATGCCGCGGGAGGACTTTCATCACCATCTTGATTGTAAATCGGCAAATGCCCGATCTCGATTAGGCTAAGTGTCAGAGAAGCGGGTGCAACTTCAGTCAGCGCGTTAGCCACTTTTCGGTTGATCGAATCTTTCCTAAGACTACCTACCAGCACAGCAACATCGCGGGTTCCATCCATGACTGGGTTTCCTTGCTCATTGAGTGTTGGCGGTCATCCAATCTGCACCGCCAGCATGGAGATCGAGCCGCCGTCAACGCCCTCGACCGGGAACTGGATACGTTCGCCCTGCTGCCCAGCGCCGAGGACGTAGAGGAGCGGCAGATAGTGATCGGGGGTTGGAATTGAGAGCGCCGCATCCGTTCCAAGGGACTCGTAGTCGACGAGCGGCTTGAGGTCGCGAGACAGGATCAGTTCTTTGGCCGCACTTTCGACGCGCACTGCCCAATCGTAGGGATCGCGCGGATGCCGACCCCAGGCATAAGTGTGCAGATTGTGCACAAGGTTGCCGCTGCCGACAATCAGGACACCATCTTCCCTAAGAGGCGCGAGCCTATTGCCAATTTCATAGTGAAACGCGGCGCATTTAGTCTCGTCGATGCTGAGCTGCACGACCGGAATATTGGCCTCGGGATAAACATGCCTGAGCACCGACCATGTCCCGTGATCAAGGCCCCAGGAATTGTCTGGTGTTACGTCTAACGGGGACAGTAGTTTCCGGACCCGGCTCGCCAGCACGGGATCACCGGGAGCGGGATATCTGACCTGATAAAGCTCTTGAGGAAATCCGCTGAAGTCGTGAATCGTTCTCGGTGCCGTAGAAATCGTGATGCCCGTCTCGGGAACGAACCAGTGAGCGGAGATAGAGAGGATCGCTTTCGGCCAGGGTATTTCTCGTCCAATGCACTGCCATGCTTCCGTATAGCTGTTGCTGGTAACAGCGTTCATCGGATTGCCGTGGCCAAAGAAGATCGCAGGGAGCGTTTTTGCCATTGCCGCGTAAACTCCTACTCGCCGTTACACTCCCATGTCGTAAATCTAAGTCTCTTTCGGACGCAGCGTATTAGCTTGCGCCCTCATGGTTAGACAGACAAGCCTATTCGGTCCGTCACCTGGCCGTCTTTCACAACGAGGGCTTCGCCCGCAACAAAACGGCCGCTATTCACTCAGGCTATGCCTCTGTCGTTCGTGATCAATCTGGTTGGATCGTCTGCGCCCCACGAATTTGCGGATAAGGCTTCCATAATGGGTCAGTCGAAATATCCGAAACGTATATGGGGCGTCCACAATAGGCTGCCGTCCCGCAGGACCCAGCGAGCGGCCCGATTGTAATGCCATCAATCATTTGAGAGTAGCCGGTTGGCAAGTTCGACGATGCCAAATGGTAGAGATGATCGGCGTTTAACATTAGAACTGAAGCGACGAAGGCGCCGTAGTCTTGGGCCTCGGCGTCCAAAACAATTTTTGTGAGCTTGGCGCGGGCCGCGCTAAGCGCCACGTTCGACGCACGCCTTTTGGCCGAGACTAATCTCTCCGCACCCGGAGCGCTGGGGATTAGCCTGTTGCGCATGGCACGCATCCCACCACTGACCACATAGACAATCAGTACTAAGCCAGAGGTGAAGACAACCAAATTTGATTGGTCTGGTTTTTGGCCCATCGCTGCACTTCTCGCCTTCTGCAGCTAGGTCGGCTTTTGCGATAAAAGCGGAAGCACGTCGAAATCTTCACCAGCAGGGCATGGCGCGATTGACCCCTAGGAGACATGTGACCGCCGACCCCGAGGATGACGATATATTCGTGCTCGTGACCTGCACCACCTGCACGCGCATTCATCTGGTCAATCCGAAGACTGGCAAGGGGTTTGGCCAGGACGAGGCCGACATGGCGTGTCATTCGAGCCCGGTAGTACGAGGAGAGGGCAGCATCGGGAATATCGAGTCACTTAATTGCGAGTTCTTCACGTAGCCGGTCCCGGTCGGCAATGAGTAGCTTTTGCATTTCTTCAAACCGTTTTAGGAGTTCGAGAGCTGTTGCCGTATCGCGTCGCTCGCGTCCAAGTTCGAAAATGATCCGCCGGTGCGTAACGATATGCTCCATGCCGAGGAGAACATGCTGCTCCGCTTCCGCCAGTTGTTGTTCCAAGGTCGCTCTGTCCATGGAACCCTCGATCAGAGTGCAATGATGCCACGTTAAAGCTTTAGGCGCGCCAGTCTTTTTTTGACAAATTGACAGGCCTCAAGGACCCATGCCGCAGCCGCTCCCTGCTTGTAGCGATGACCGGAGCCGGCCGCTAAGGCCTTCCGCAAACTCCAGATTTAGGTCCAAAAACCGTCAGCACTCGCCCCGCAGATGAGTTGCGGGGCTGCCGAATGCGCTTCTTCCCGCCACCGCGAGCATAGCTAACCAGTTATTTCAAACTTCTGGCGAATCTAAGTTTGTATGTAATTCTTCATTATCATCGCTGTGCTAACAGGTAGCAGGCCAGCCATCCGTTGTTGCCCGGCCTAGCGGGACTGGCTGCAGGAGAATTCGGTGATCAAGCGCCGTGTGCTCATTTCTTTCGCGGTAGTGTCGTTGGGCGTCGCTCTCGCGCTGAGCTATGCGGTTGCACAGTCGTCAAAGAACCTCATAGGGACTTGGACGCTCGTTTCGGCGGATGGTTTGGGGCCATCGCCGAAGGGCTCGCTTATGTTTGACAGAGATGGTCACTTTTCTGCGATTTTCTTACGCGCAGACCTTCCAAAATACGCCTCAAATAATCGTTCGCAGGGAACGGCCGATGAGTACAAGGCAATTGCGAATGGCAGCATTGCGGTATTCGGTACTTACACGTTCGATGGGGCCAATCTCAACTTGCATATAGAAGGCAGTACATTTCCGAATTGGATCGGGGCCGATCGAAAGCGAACCAACGTAACGATCAGCGCGTCTGAGTTAAGATATACCCAACCCACTCCATCGGCCGGCGGGCCTCCTGCCGTGATTGTATGGCAACGGGCTTCCCCGGAGTTCGCGGCCCGCTAGTGTCCATTCGCTTGATACGTTTGGATGCTGTCGGCATAAAAGGGACTCTCGAAGCCGTTTCCATTTGCGCATTGAATCCAAACATAGACGGCCCTGAGTCGATCCGGGATGTGTTCACCGATGTCCTGACTTCCGTTGTGCAGAAAACGCTGGCCGGGATAATTGCGAATTGCTGTAGTTGCCGTGCGCACGATAGCAAACCTATCTAACTTCTGTTGGAATGCTGAATGGCCGAATAATTCCGTCGCGCCGACGCAACCATTCATAGGCGCTGTCCAGCACATCGTCGGAGGCAAGTTGCGCGAGGATCGGCGTGATAAAGGGATGATGTCGGAGCTTAAAAACGACAACAAAAACTACCGGCAACTTTCTCCAACTTTATTGCGATGCGCGAGGCAGTTCGTACGCCCCGAAACCGAAGTGCCGAGATGTTCGCGGCGCATGTGTGCTCGATTTGCCACCTGGCGGCGCCGGACCAGGCGGCAAAACCGCTCTTGAACCCGCCAGGACCGCCGTTTGCCGCAATCGCGCAGCGGCCGGCGCTGACAGAAGAATCACTAGAGAAATTTATCACCACCGCGCACCGCGGCCTCGACAACCTGAAGAGCATGCCCAATCCCGATCTGGCTGCGTATCAGGTCAAACAGGTCGCGGCTTATATCATGAGCCTCCGGAAGTAATCGATCCGTGACTGCCCTTATCGTGCGCGGATTCCCGCACCGCCTAAGACAAAAATCGAATCTGGATTTCGGTGAGACCGCCGCGAGGCAGCGTCGCGACAACGTTCTCGGCAAGCGCCTCGCTGATTGGCTCCCCATATCAGCAGCACCCATTCATCATGACCGTTGGCCCAACAGTCATGACGAATAGACTGTTCATATTGGTGCCCGCCGCAGCCTCAAGCGCATCATCCGAGACTTCGTACGAGATATCTTCGTCAGCTTGTTCGAGTTCGATGGTAATCTTTGTGCTGCCGTCCACAGGGATTACTCCTCTTACCGACATCCAACGGATGAAGGCCAAGCCCAAAGCCAGATTATCGTGTCCATGGCGTTTCGCAACAGCGAAGGGTTGGCATGGTCTCTTCACCGCGTTGGCTGCCGTATTTTTCGGTCGCTGTCGGAGGCATAGCAGAAATCGCGCGGACACCATCAAAGTGGCGGTAAGACCCACAGGAGGAGTCTGCGTACTTGCCGCTGCGCACAATGGCCGTGGGGAATGGCAGCCGGCAAGTTTTGCCGCCGCGATCTTCGCGATAAGGCAGATTGTGCAGCGATTCGGCGTAGCAATTCATTTGAAAATTATTTGTTCTTATGCACTTAGTGCAATGGCCCCGACCTTGCATGATCTGACGCGCGACGAAGTCAACGTCGCTGTCGCGTTGTCAGGAGCGTGCGATGTCTGTGTCAGTGGGTTCAAGCTATTCCAATCCTTACGCCTACCTTCAATACCTCCTCCAGCAAAATGCGTCTTCGAGCGCTACCGCAGGACAAACCGATGCGGCGGCGGCAGACCCTTTGGCGCAGAGCCCCAGCGGCACGGCTGCAAGCTACAGCAACTCCACAGCCAGTGCGATGCTCGTCAACTCATCCGCGCAATTTGGTCCGCAGACCTTTTTCGCTTTGCTGGGCATGCAGGAGACCGGCAACGGGTCGCCCAGCGAAATGCCCTGGTCGCAACCGGGCACAGGCGACACGAGCGGCGACAATGATGCTGCTTCGGCCGGCCAATCTTGGGGTGGTCCACCTTGGAGTGGCCAAGTCCAGCAAGGTCCATTCGGGCCGCCGCCGTTCGCCGGCATCGGCGCCCTGCTGACTTCCGCCGACAGCGGTGCGACCGGCCAGACGACGACCAACGCCAACGGCTCGACCACGTATACTATCACCTATCCGGACGGCTCGACAGTGGCGATGACAACAGCTGCTTCAAGCAGCGCTTCGTCTTCGGCCAGTTCGGACGCGGCAGGCGGCGCAAGCGCGACGAGCAATAATCCGCTCGAGCAGCTTATCCAGACGCTCACGCAGTCATTGAATGCGGCGAGCACGAACCAAAGCGGCGACGGCACATCGTCCGGAACACAAGCTGGTCAAGGTCAGGTCGGGCCGCTGCCGTTCGGCAATGCTGCCGCTCTACAGGCCGCCGCCAATAATGGCGCCACCGGCCAGACCACGACCAACGCCAACGGATCGACCACTTACACGATCACCTATCCAGACAGCTCGACGGTCACGCTGACGACGGCCCCCGCGTCGACCACCACCTCGTCCTCGGCCAGTTCAAGCACTGCGGATAATACCAGTTCGACAAGCAGCAATCCGCTTGAGCAGGCGATCGAAATGCTCGCCGGCGCGCTTAGTGCCGCCACCAGCCAGAGCGCCGGTGCGACGTCCTCGGAGCAACCGCAAAGCCAGTTCGCGCCGCCGACTTTCGGTGCCGTCGGCAACATGCTGGCCTCCGCCGATAGCGGCGCCAGCAGTCAAACGACCACCAACGCCAACGGATCGACCACTTACACGATCACCTATCCGGACGGCTCGACGGTCACGCTGACGACGCCGGCTGCATCGAGCAGCACTTCGTCAGCAGACGGCTCAAGCTCGGCAACGAATACAACGGGGACATACACCAATCTCCTGGAGCGGTTGATCGAGATGCAGGCGCAATTGCTTAATTCCACGACACCATCGACAATCTCGACAGCATAAGCCGTTGGCGACGCGAGCCAGGGCAAAACCTGCGGCGTGAGCGCGGGTCAGAAACCGACCTGCTACAGCGTGAGGCTGTTTCAGCGCGTACCGCCCCAAGAGTTGAACGGCTTGCCGGGTATTGATTTGAGAGCTGCATTATAGGCTTTCTCGTCAACTTTTGGCCGAGGCGTTGAGTTTTTCGCCGCCTTTCCGTGCTGCTGATGTCTTCCCATGCTGCCTCCCATCGCCCCGATTCCTCCCACGCTTTGGGCATGGGCACGCGTCATCATCAGCGCAACGGCTAATGCTGCCACCACGGTCCTCATCGTCATGACTTTACTTTCCCCTCAAACAGCGGCCCCCACACGCTAACGCGTGTTCAAAAACAGCGTGCACCGGGAAGCCGCCATCCGTGATAAATGGATGAAAAACCGGCGCCTTTTGGGGCGCAATCAGGTTGATTGTGTCCTAATTTTTGAAAGATTTTGCCCGAACCGCCGTGAACCTGGCCCATTAAGACTGGTTAATGGCCTATTAACGAATCTTGGTCACACATCGCTGGGGGCCGCCGCTGTTCAAAGAAAATCGTGATGTTCATTGGGACCACGATCACCGTCGGCGCTTTCGTCCCCGACGACTACGCTGCAATGTACTGCTGGGCTAATGACGTTGTTGCGGCCCGGCTCGATGGAGCATTCCGGCCGGTCAACCTGAGAGATGTGGTCAACTGGTGCGAGTCGGCGGGAAAGGACCCAACGCGGGTCATGCTGTCAATCCGCCAACGCACAGACCCCAAGATCATCGGCTATCTCCACATACAGAATATAAATGCCGTGCACCGCTCTGCTGACATTGGCATTCGGATCGGAGAAGAGAAATATCGCGGCCTGGGTTACGGGAAGGAGGCGCTGGCTATTGGTCTAAATTATTGTTGGAATCATCTGAACTTGGAACGAGTGGGTCTCGTCGTGTTTCGGCATAACAAACGTGCCATCAACGCCTATAAGGCGGCAGGATTTAAGAAAGAGGGGCTTCTCAGAAGGCCTTTCTTTATCGACGGTGCGTGGATCGATGTGGTCCTTATGGCTGCGTTCCGGCCACGTCGCAAACGGGCACTCCGGAGCGACGTCGGCTTTTCGGCGACGACTGCACCAATCACCCCCACCGATACCATTGCTGGCTCGCGGCCAAAAGCTGCATAACCTGATCCGATCCGCCGGTGGATTGGCTTGGCTGAGCGCAGTCCGAATCCTTTCCAACTTTTAATGCAATCGGATGCTCGAACGCATTAATAATTCGGTGGGGCGGCGCTGCCAGTCGGGGCGGCAGAATGACCACGAAAATCGTACAACGGATCTTCCGTAACGCGCTTGTGGTTGTCCCGCTCTTGATGAGTTGTTTAGTTTCGGTGGCGCCGGTCTGGGCCGCCGAACAACCTGCGATCCTTCAGGCCAACAAGTATCCCTATTATGTCGAGTTTCGCGCCGCCGTCGACGGCGTTTACGGTCACAGCTACATCGCCTATGGTCGGCTCAACGCGGTCGGCCGACCAGCGACCATAGCCTACGCCGATGTCCATCCAATCGGGGGATTCATGAGCATGGTGCTCGGGCATTTCTCCCCGATGAGGGCATCAACCAACCCAGAAAAGGACACACTGGTCCACCAGATTGCGAGTTGCTTCCGCCAGCCGCTCACCGCGGCCGAGTACGACAGACTTAATTCCATCATCGCAACCATTCGCGCGAAGGGTCATAGCTGGAGCGTTCTCACCTACAATTGCAACGATTTCGTCGCTGACGTGGCGCGCGGCATGGGGATGCAAACACCGGCTACGCTCTCGCTGCCTTACACGTTCATTCCAACGCTTCAGGCAATGAACGAACGCGTGCTACGGCCGCTCTCTACGCTCGGCCAATCACCATAAGGACCTACTTTAACAGGATTTCCTCCGCCTTAATGAGGCGGGCGGACTACATCTCCGCCCCGCATCTCCCCGATCTCCGTCTGTGATCGAAACAGTAAGGGCCGTCGCGAGATGGCCCTTATGTTTGCTGCCGTCCGCCGGATGTCTCGGTTTGGCCCGCTTCGTCAGATATTGCGGCGCAAGCGAATGTCGGCTCTCGGGGTAACTGCGGAAGTAACTGGCGCTTGCTCGATATGACGTGAATGACCCACAGCATACGTTGTCCACAGGCCTTTTATCTGTTCGATACGTATGGAATATATGCTGGTAGGGTTTGCAAACATGATCACCGCAGAAGACTGCCATCGGAAGGCGGCAGAGTGGCTGGGCCAAGCCCGAGGCACCTCCGATCCCGAGACAATTGCAGGTATTAAACGCGCTTCCGACGCTTGGACGGCGCTTGCTCGACAGATCGAGGAAGCTGAATTTCGTCGACCGCGAGCCCGTCCGCCGATAAAGCGTCCGGTGGACCTGGCGAAATCTCTGAACCCCTCCCATGCCGACAGTGTGAAAGTCGCAGACCTCTTGCGCGAGCGCCTTCGCCTCAGTGACGACGCCGAAGACGCCTATCAGTAAGAACCGAACCTGCACGCAAGCCGCGGGCATTTTTCGTTTGTGGCCCTGAAGGTCGTTTGCTGCGAGACAGCATTACGTCTGAAGTTGGGGCCAAAGCGGAAGTGTGGGACTTGCGCTCGAAACGGAGCTGATGACCCAGAGCGGTCATGCGGCTTCGGTTCGAGGGGAAAGGTTCGTCGACGGGACCGTGGCGGAACGAGGTTCTTATCCAGAATAGCCTTCCACCAACACCGTGTCAGATCGAGTGCCGTCAAGCCGGAGTTTTAAAATCGGCTGATACTCGTCGCTCTCGTAGAAGCGCTGTGCCGCCTCGATCGTCGGAAACTCCAGAACCACCAGCCGATTGACCGAAGGGTTGCCTTCAAGGCGACGCACGTCGCCACCGCGAATGAGATAACGGCCGCCAAATTTCTCAATAAGTCCGGCGATATTCTTCGAATTTTGCCGGGTCTTTCACCTCGATATTCAGGATCAAATATCCCGCCATTTTCAGAACCCCCTGTTTTACTCGATCGAATGTTGGGCGTTGATAAGCGCCTCTGCAAATTTTCATCATCGATGGAAATTCCATCACGCCAAAGGCCGCGTGGACGATCGGGTTTTCGGCAGCAGAGTTATTGCTTGGCGTTCTCGAACGTAATCATATCGCTGCGGGTTACGGTGACCCACTTGGTGGTCACGGGTGGCCCGCCACCCGCCATGTGCCAGGCAGCGTAGGCCTCGCGGAAAGCACTTTCCGAGGGCAAGCAATCCACCGGATAGATCACATAATAGCCGCGCTGGGCGGCGGCCGCGCCGGTGCCAAGGCCGACACCTTGGGCTGAGGTGCCGCAAAGGATAATCGTCTTAATGGCGTGCGCCTTCAGTCGCTGGTCGAGGTCGTCGCCCAGGAATTTGTCGGGTCCGCCTGGTTTCTGATCGACAAGCTCGCCCTCACGCGGCGCGATGCCCTCATCGATGATTTTGCCCCCGCCGGGCAGCGTGTACGCCACGAGCATGTTGGCGGCGCGCGCCCGATCGTGCAAGGCCTTGAGGGTCGGGACCGCTGCGACGCAGCGGGGACGCTGGCCGCAATTCTCCGTCATGAAGTCGAATAGGAAAAGTGCCGTGCTCTTGGGCTCGACCGTCACAGGTTTCAATGTGGGCGACGGTGGCATCTGGATTGTCGACCATTCAGCGGTAACATCGGTCGCACGCGCGGGGATGGCGCCATACGCGAGCGCCGCAATAGCTATAGACGCGGCGCCGAAGCAAAACCGTCCAGAAATTGCAGGCATGCGCCCCTCCTTTTGGCTGACTAACCGGACTGGTCGACAAGCGGTAGCGTAGCATCCCGCTTGAACGGTGTCCGCTGTTGCCATGATGCTAAAGGCTTCAAGAGGGTGTTAGGAATTTCTATTCCGCCGACTTTACTCGTCACCTCCGACGAGGTGATCGATTAGTCGCTACTTTTGCTGCGGCGCACTTGGTCTGAAAGTGGCCCATCACGTCACTTGCCGCGTTGCGGCGACACCGACGCTATCGGGGGAACAGCCGACAAGTCGTCTTGGGCAACAAATGTCGCTGAATAACCCGACTCTGACATTGGACATCTGCGCTGCGTAGCGATACCTGCGAGGTGATGCTATGCTCAATTCATGGGGGGCCGTCTCGTACGCGTCGGAAGGTATCAGGGAGACCGCGATGCGGTCGGCTATATTGTTGCGATGCCTGATGAGGACGCCGCGCTAGACTTCATCCGAATTAAAGTTGCTGGGCCGTCGGACTACGTGGAGGACGTTGGCCCGGTGAGCGAGGCGCTGCTGAATGCACTCAAACTGTCGCTCGGCCAATATGTTCGCGCGAATGACGCTACACCTTCGTTTTCTACGAAGCTTCCGGACGACCCGGGCTAGGCGATGCGGCGCGCACTAGCGTAGCACGGCTATCACGTTGCGGTCCACAGCGCAGGTCCAGTTCAAAAACGAACCCGCCCGAGGGGGAAGTCTCGGGCAGGCGGCAACAATTGGATGAAGGGACTTGGGGAAGCGCGATCAGGCGTCGTAAAGGCTGTGCTCGTGGTAGCGATAAGGTGGCCGGTTCTTCTCACGAAATGTCTTGAACCATAGAGCTAAACGCTTACCAATTTGCTTCGTGGCTGCCATGGCTACCTCCTGAATTTTACGCGCCTAAAATAACGGATGCGCCGCCGCGCGAAGTGACCGCCATCACAATTTGGTGCTTTCTAAATACCCGGGCCCCCACGCAGACCAATTGCTGGCATGTCGGCTCTTGGTGCACAAACGGACCTAACCCAGGCACCAATTTTGCACTGATTGACCCAGAGCTGACTCTCGCGATCGCCAACTATCGCACTGCGAGAGGTTCATCTGGAGAAGACCCGGCTCATCGAGTTCGGACGACCTGCGGCGGAAAATCGCAAGCGGCGCGAGCTTGGCAAGCCGGAAACGTTCACCTTACTGGGCTTCATTTTCATCTGCAGCGAAACTCGCCCGGGGTAAACTCCAGATCAAATGGAAGTCCCGACGGGACCGTATGCGGGTAAAAGTTGCAAGCCATCAAAAAACAGGAACTGCGGCGGCGCAGTTACGCAGTCTGCCGTTTTTCCGAAAGCCTTTTAGCGATAGCGACGGGCATAAGGTCCACGCGCATAATAGCCACGGGCGTAGTAACGAGGGGAGTAGTAGCGAGGAGCGTATGCGTAGCCGGGCGCGTATGCGTAGCTCGGAGCGTAAGCGGGAGCATACGTGTAAGCAGGAGCATACCCGTAGCCCGAAGCATACCCGTAGCCCGAAGCATACCCGTAGCCCGGAGCATACCCATAGCCCGGAGCATACCCGTAGCCCGGAGCATACCCGTAATCGTACGCCCCTGACGCGGCAACTGCTCCAACGATAATCACACCTGCGGCCAAGTCTATGCCGGGGCCGGACCAACCGCCGCCAAGCCATTGCACGGTTTCGACGGGCGCGGCCGTAGCGTTTCGCCAGGACGAAGGCGCGGCGATCATCGGTGCTGCGAGCGATGAAGTTGCGAACCATGGCAGGCTGGCGGCCAGGAGGACCACAGCGAGCGTCTTCGAAGGCGTCTTCATCAAATTCTCTGAGGTTCGACCGCGCCGAAAATCAGCGCGGCTATCCAAAAACTTTAATCACACTTTGTCCGAATGGATTTGATGCAAATCAATCTGTCCGCAGGCGACACCGAGGCAATCGAATAAAAGTGGGATGTCGCCTAATGATGCTGTGGACGGCTCCTCCACCGGCACGAGAGTGCCAAAGATGTGGGCGCTGTTTGAGGCTCCCACGATTCGGAGGAGCTATCCATGCAAACGATCACGACTATCGGTCTCGATATTGCGAAGTCGGTATTTCAAGTCCACGGCGTCGATGCTGAGGGCAACGTAGTCATCCGCCGGCAGATTAAGCGGCGATACGTAGTCGCATTCTTCCAGAAACTACCACCGTGCCTGATCGGTATCGAAGCCTGCGCTTCGTCGCATCATTGGTCACGCGAACTCCAGTCGCTTGGCCACACCGTTCGCCTGATGCCGCCCGCCTACGTGAAGCCCTATGTGAAGCGGCACAAGAACGATGCCACTGATGCCGAGGCGATCTGTGAAGCGATTACTAGACCGAACATGCGGTTCGTCGCGACCAAGACGCCCGAGCAACAGAGCTGCCTCACGCTGCATCGCACCCGTCACTTGTTCATCCGCCAGCAGACCTCGGTGATCAACGTCATTCGTGCTCATTTTGCGGAGTTTGGGATCGTTGCGCCGGTCGGACGCAATGGGGTTGAACAACTACTCGAGGTCGCCGCCGATTCAAGCGATAAGCGGTTGCCGACGTTGCGCGCGCCTGTGCACCTGCGGATGCTGAGGCTCAGATCCTACAGTTCGATCGTATGATAATGGCGTGGCACCGATCCAGCGAGGCAAGCCGTCGGCTCGACGATATACCGGGCGTCGGTCCGGCACTGGCGACTGCTCTGGTTGCCAGCATCGCTGATCCGAAGGTGTTCCGCTCAGGAAGGGATTTTTCGGCCTGGATCGGGCTCGTCCCCAAGCAGAACTCGAGTGGCGGCAAGGACCGGCTAGGCCACATCAGCAAACGAGGCGATCGCTATCTGCGCAGCCTGTTCGTGGCCGGCGCACTCGCCGTCATTCGCTATGCCAAGATCCACGGCACCAAGTATCGGCCTTGGGTCGCAGCATTGCTGGCACGACGGCCTACCAAAGGCGCCGCGATCGCGCTGGCCAACAAGCTTGCCCGAATGGCCTGGGCATTAATGGCTAAGGGCGAGCGATACAATTATCCGGCCGGGCTAAGGGTCTAACAGATCGCGCCAATACCGTGGCGTGACGTGAAGGTTGGGAGGGCGGACACCACGTAATGCAGAGCCGGTCGATCCGGCGATCAGGACAACCCACATGGGCCATTGCATTCTCGAATGCGGGTTTTTGACCGGGACCTGATCCGCGGAGAGCATTATGGCCAGCGGTCATGTGAACCGCACTCAAAGGCCGAACACATGGCTGCACCGACCAAAGTCTGCGACGTGAGATTCTCCTTGCCAACTCGGAGCCGTCCACACATGGCCCATCACGACAGATATTGCGGAACCTCATGTCGGCTTTCGGGTACTGCGGAAGTCCGCGCTCGTGGGCGTGTAACGGTGTGAAGGTGGGGCACGATCCCGAATGAAGGGTTGTTACCGTACGGTAACTCGGCGTTCGGCACCCGCTCACCGTCACACCTTCCGACGAATGGCACTGTGAGGCGCGTGAGCGCGCGTAAGCGTTCCACCTTGTTAGGGTGTGCGCTGCTTCACAGCGGGACTAACGGCCGGCGTTTTGAATGGCTTCCCACCGTTCGAACGCCATTTCCACCGCCAGAAAATATTCATGTTCGCTGTAATCGGGGTGCTTCCTAACGGCGGCACGTGCCCTCGCCAGCCGGCCACGGCGCGCCGGTCCTACCGCATTTTCGGCGAGCACTTCCGTCAACGAGCCTGTGAACTCGATATAGAGTGCCAAAATGTCGGTCCCGGTACTCATGTTGAACCTCCCGCCTGGGCACCCCCCTTCCATAATACCAACAGAAACGGCCTCACGTCCTCGTTTTGACGGCCGGGAGCCAGCAAACCCGCTTGTTACTGGCATTTCCCCCATTTGTTAGGCACTGCACGACGCGCCGATGTTGTCGAAGCCAAATAGGAAGACAACTCATGAAACCATGGGGATTGCGACCAAACCGGATGCCCCTCAAGGGCCTCCTGTTTGGCACGCTGTGCTCTCTGATTGCGCTCGGAAATACCCCCACCGCGGACGCAGCAACGATTGGCCAGCCGTGCGGCGGAGCTATAGGTAGTACCTGCAATAACGGACTTTGGTGCGATCCAGCGCCGGGACAGTGTGGAACAGTCAACGCGACCGGTACGTGCATCAGGGTTCCCGTAGCTTGTCCCTTGGTCCTTATGCCGGTCTGTGCATGTGACGGGCGCACATATTCAAACGATTGCATCCGGCAAACTCGGAGAAGTGCAAAGCACGACGACGGAGGATGCTGACTGTGGGCAGCCCAAAACCTCTGACAAGGCACCGTACGGCTGCGCAGGGCCTGCGTAACCGTGGATGCGCCGCGCGGACCTTCTTACCTTGTAAGCCGGCAAGGTTTAGGCACGGTTGAATGGCACTAGTTGCAGACCGTTACGTTATCCAAAGTCTGACAGTGGCGAGAGGATTGCTGATAATAGCAAGCATTGCTACTTGACGTCCAAAATCCGCCGACCTCGCATGTCATGCTGTCATTTGATCCCGTTGCGCAGATATGCGCTCCTGCCGAATACTCTTGTCCGCCGTACCGGCAGTCGGCGTGGGCTACAGTTGGGTTCAAGATTAGATGCCCAGCTATGAATACCGACAGAACTACAGCAAAAAGCCTAAGCACGTCGCACCTACCTGTTTTAGTGAACGACCTCCCCGCTGTTAAAATAGCGAATGATCCAACTTGATGCAAAATGTAAGTAAGATAATTCGGTTTTTTAGTTAAGTCATAGGGTTTATGCGGGCGATGCTGCAGTCTGCTGCGCTTTCTATCATTTACACCCGCGCGCGATTTTCATGAGCGTTCCCACGTCTTTTGCGGAATTAGATCCGGGCGGAGCCCTTAACCTCACCAATTTCACCGGTGCGACCTTGCAGAGTGCAGAACGTTGCTTGCAAACCTGGAAGGTTCAGGCGGGCTCTCAATCGGCGATGGCGGCCACCGACATGCGCGACGCGACCGCTAATGCGGGCGGTGGTCCTACAGTTTTGTTCCTTGTGGCCCGGCGGTCGCGAGAAGCAAAACGAATAACTAGCAGCCCACCCTCCGTGTTAAATCCCGTTGACAAGGTGACACGGAGCCGGCCCGCCAAGAAAACTCGCCGGGGTCATTAAGCCGGTTCCGCAATGTCGTGATGGTGTCGAGCAGATTGCCACACCTTTTTTGCCTTTATCATAAATTGGCTAGGTGCATCCTCTGCTTCATTATCGAGGATTTCGTCCAGCAGGGATTGTCCTGCTGGACGAAGACCGACGTTAGAGTGCCAGTTCCCGTTCGGCGTTAGAGTGCCAGTTCCCGTTCAGCTTCGGCGGCCTGCAACGCGGACCAGGTCTCATACCCTGCTGCTTTCGCCGCTGTTGCTTCGGCAGCAAGCGCCACAAGGTCAAGGGCAGCCACCCAACGGTGCATCGCGGTCTCGTGCGCGATGCCCTCTTCGAGAGCCTCCAAATAGACTTTCTGCCCAGCAGCCCGTCCAGCATCGAGGATACGCTCTTCTGTATCGCGCTCACGCTGGTTCAGTTCTTTCAGAAGTTCTGCCTGCGTTGCTTCACGGGTCAGTTCTGTCTTGGTGATCACTGATTTCGGTCTGCTAGGACATTTGGCCAATTTAGCCATTGTACTCTCCTGTCGTAGTCGCGCAGCGTGATTGCTGCACACGGGCGGAATTGCCCGCCTTGGTGCAGCGTTGCCGCTGCACCAAAACTGACAATCCTCCCGTAACGGAGAGGCATAAGCGGCGTGATTGATAGTGGATACGAAGGAGCATGCGCGTTTCTTTCCCCGCCCGACTGCGGCGGATTAAAAGATCCAAGTGGCTGCTCCTTCAGGGACACGAACTAAGCAGGGCCCGCGGACGTGTCAACCTTCGCTATGATCACAAATGTCGTGAAGTTAACGCGTTTCGATTTGTGTCAACAAACAACCTTTGACTTTCATTTCGACCACCCGCAGTCGGCAATGATTTGTGCGAACTCTGCCTCATTTATTGGGACGGCAGGACGGAGGTGGCGGAACACATCGTCTATGATTTCGAGACACCACGAAATTAGCTTTTGCGCCGAGCCGCCCCAGTCCTCATTTATGAGGTCGTAGCTGCCGTTGAAGCGGATGCGTAGCATGAATGTCCCCCACTGCTCGGCTGCCGCGAAGAACCGCATGCGGGGCTTCCCACCATAGAGACTGGCAAAGTACGGCTCGCGCATCCATTTCTCGGCATCGAAGCTGTCGAAGCTGCTCGCCCATGCAATAGGAAAAATCTGAGCGATGGTATCGGCTAAAGCGTGTTTAGTGTCTGACTGGAGGCCCTTGCCGCTCCAACACTCACACGCCCCTTTTGCCATTTGAGTAGCGGCATCGGCCATTAGCTCACCAAGCTGGAATTCAATCCGCTTTGGTTCTGCAGCCTTTCCCAGGGGCTTGAGATCCGGGTAGCCTTCGCCCTCTTCATAACTTGCAACGTACGCCGCCGCCGACTTTAGAGGGGCCACTTCACTGCCCGGTGGGACAAAGCCGATCTCTTTACCTCGCATGTCAAAGACCGAAACCCCCGGCCGATTAAAGCCGTCGCGATCGACCCTAGCCATGACCAGGTCCGTCTCCACGTTGCGAACGACAAGGTCATCGCTATCAAGGAGTTCTATTCGGTAACGCATCTTAACTTCTCCATAAGTTCGGTTTGCGGGAGGCATCGTGGCGCCACAGCAGAGGCGTCCCGCCTGTCTCACCTGTGTCCCGGCCCTGTAGTCCCACCTTGAAACTGCGTGGTTGCTGCACCGGTCCCACCTGTCCCAGCGCAGAGGGGGGCGGGCCAACTAATGCCTTTCCCTGCCTTTCCCAATCTCCCATTCTGTTGTCGTCTATTAATTCCAAATAAGGTGGGACAAGTGGGACAGGTGAGACAAAGCTCGATATTGCGCGCTCTTTTTGGTGCCTCACCTGCTGCCGATGCATGAGACAGGGTGGGACATGCTCACTGCTGGCCGGATCACTCGAACTACTTCTTGATCCCAAGGCGTGCATCAATCTTCTCCTGCCATTCATCGCCAAAAGGAACGTCCCACCCCCACGGGCGACCGGCCTTGCCAGTCTCGCGCGCCGACGCCGCCTCCGTGCCTGCCGAAGCCTGCGTAGCAGTTCCGATCTGCTGTTCTAGGGCTCCGTCGCTCGCGTCGGGCGCGCCGGTGTCTTGGACACTCTGCGGAGCAGGCCCGACTGGCACCGCGTGCATCTTCTGCCGCGGTCCGAACATCTCGTTGCACGCACTGCCGAAGACCGTTTCATTGGCCGACCGCACACCCTGTTGGCTGCAATAACCTGTGTAGGCCCGATACAGGTCTTTTCTGGCAACGCGCGTCCCAAGGGCGTACTCCCGCCAGCCGTCCCCGCTGATTGCATCCGCCTCAATGCAAGCCTGCGACCATTGCGAAATGCTGTCGCCACTCATGCGCTGTTGTTCGACGGTCTCATCGGTCTTGAGAATTTCCCGCGGGTGCCAGTCACCGAGGCGGACGTTTAGAAGAAAATTCAAGAACTCATTCGTGCCGCCGCCAGCCAAGTCTTGATAAAGGCTGTCGAACCAAGTCCGCTTCCCCACACACTCACCACTCACGTCGTAGACGACGTTGCGGCGATCTCGAACGCCGGCCGCAACGGCATGATCATGGTTTGTCGTCGCGAGCATTTTTAGGCGATTAGGAATTTGGCGGCAGCTTCCGAACTTGCGTTCAATCTGGATTAGATCTCCCGTAATCAGCGATTTCAGTTTGTCGGCCGACTTAAGGTCGCCTGCAAAGAGAATTTCTTCCGCCAAAACGAAGCAGATGTTTTCCATCCAGTCGGTGAACCGGCCCAACAGGCGTTCTTTGTCGTCAACCAAAGCTCCGTGTTGTCCGAAGATATCCAACATTACTTTGCCGAGAGTGCTCTTGCCGCTGCCTTGTTCACGGCTTTTGAGCACGATAATCACGCCGGAGTGCTTGTCCGGGTTTTGAACAGCCCACGACAGATAGCGAATTAAGTATTTGTATTTCTTCGCGTTACGTCGGCAGATTATCTGATGGATGTGGCGGTGAAGTCGATGCTGCTTTTGCCATCCCCTGCGCGGTTCGATAGCGAAGCCGCCCCAAAGATTAAACTCACGCGGCTCGGTCGTGCCGCCTGGCTTGAAAACAATTACCCGCTCACATCGGAACGGGCTTTCCTTCCAGAACCTTTCGGCCGGGATGGGTTTATTGGGCCGATCGGCCCACTCTACAAAGATGTTTTGGATTTCCAGCTTGAATTGTTCGGGCTGCATAAACGTAGCGGACCCGTCATCATTAACGCGAAAAACAGCGGTCTCTTGATTGTTTTTGCCGATAAAAAAATGGGCATTTAACAATGCCAGCGCATCCTCAGGCGTGTAGATGCCGCCGCACAGGGGCTTTCTTGCGCTCTGCGGCGGCGCTGACGTAGCGGCTGCTGCCTGAGCCTCGCGAAACTTGGACAAACCTTCGGCGAGTTCGGGAATGCCGAACGGGGCCGTTGCCGGCGAATGCTTGTAACCCTCCTCTGCTGACGCTGAGTTATCCGCGATGATTGATTGAAAAGGATGTGTCACGACGCCTCTCCGTCTTCCGACGGCACCGGGCCGGCCACGTAAAATTCTTTTACAATTTTGCAGTCTGCGCCGAGGTCAATGTTGATGACGAACTTTTCTCCTGGGCCAGGAGCACTTTCCGGCCCGCTTCCCGCGACTTGGCGCAATTCTCGCGCCGCTTCGATGCGGTGTCGCGGCGCAATCTGTTCGTCAGTCAAAATGCCATTGAGGATGTTTGGTGCCTTGGCGAAATGACGCTGCGCCGCTTCTCGCGCTGCTTCGCCGCTGAGGATGCGGCGCTCTCTCTCGGTGCGAACCGCGGTTAGCAGCGGTAAGTTGCTTGCGAGCGCCGTCCAATATTCGTCGCTCAGTTCCCACTTAACTTTAAGCTCGTTGTCGGACAGAACCCCTTCGACATTGCGCGAACAGTCAATGACGAATGCTTGGCCGATATCGCTTTCGAGAGCAACAGCAACGCTGCGCAGGCGCACGCTACCGGGGCTGGACACGCTGCGATTAGGAGCGGAGGCTGCTTTGTCGACTTCGAAGCCGCTCATGACTGGTCACGCTGTCTCGGCGAGCATCCGCTCAAGCGCCTGCTTCGGTACGACCTTTCTCCCAGCTATCTTGACCGTTGGAAGCACGCCGGGGCGATAAGCCAGCGTGCGACAGATGCCGAGGATTTTTGCGGCTTCAGGGATGCTGTAGACTTGGCGTTCCACAGCAGTCGCCCCGCCCGGCGGGGAATGCTTTTTTTCGGTGAGTTCGGGACCCATGATCGTTCCTTGCATTTATATGTTACCGTTACGGTAACGGCATTGCATTATATTACAATGCATAGTATTGAAAGCTTAAAAATGAAAGCCCGCGGCACCAGGCCGCGCGGAAAAAAATGCTTTTTGGGAAATGAGGTAGTGGATTGAAGAGAAAAGGGAAAATGGGCCGGCCTCCGTCGGCAGACCCGATGATGCACACCGGCGTTGTGCTGCCGCAGCACTTGCTTGAACGGCTCAGAGCTGACGGT
Organism: uncultured Alphaproteobacteria bacterium; assembly: GCA_963731805.1. Classification (GTDB taxonomy): domain Bacteria; phylum Pseudomonadota; class Alphaproteobacteria; order Rhizobiales; family Xanthobacteraceae; genus BOG-931. The sequence continues at coordinate 319,192 of CAVSWY010000001.1, read as the reverse complement.
GAAAGATCTGGCGGCGGTTTGAGCGGTGAAATCCGCCGGCGGCTACAAACGTCCTATGACCTGGAGGGACTAAACCCGCCCACAAGGCGGCTAATCGAGGACACCAGAAAGCTGGCTGAGAGCCTCGCGCTCGATATTGGAGCGCAGTGGCATGAGAGTGATTTTGTCCGGAAGGCTCTAAAAGCCGGGTTTGCCGTCTTTCTTCAAGAATATGACCCCAAGGCTGAGAGGGTCGCTGATACGGCATTTAGCGGTTATCCCGATGATGCTCCGCACGACGTTGTTGGACAAACCCATGCGCGGCTAATTCTGAGAGCGCGGCAGGATGCGTAAGTAAGTAGAGCGTAAGGCAAGTGTCATCATGGCATCAGTGCGTAAGCGTGTATGGAAGGCCGCCAGCGGTGAAGCCAAAACCGCTTGGGTCGTGGACTATGCAGACAGCCGGGGCGAGCGACAGCGGAAGCATTTCTCGCACAAGAAAGCCGCCGATACATTTCGCATTCAAGTTGAAGGTCAGATGCAAGCGGGCACTTATCGCCCCGACGCAGACAAGGTGACGGTCAACGAAGTATGCGAGAGTTTCTTGGAGCGCTGCAAGGGTAGAAACGAACGCGATGAACGCATGACCCGCAAGATGCTCACGGTCTACAACGGCCACATTCAGAACCACATCCTACATCCCGAACGTGGTCTCGGTAGTCGAAAACTTTCCCAATTAACCGCACGTTCCGTTGGAGATTTTCGTGATCGCCTTCGCGACGCTGGCGTGACTGTGCCTACGGTCCGAAAGATATTAGCCACGCTCCACGGTGCTCTCGCATATGCGATCTCACAGGATTGGGTTGCGACCAATGCTGCCCACGGCACGAAGGTTATTGGACCGCGTGGCGAAGGCTCAAAGAAAATCGCTCCCCCGTCGAAGGAAGACATTCGCGCAATGCTGAATGCAGCGGATGAAGAATTTCGGCTAATGTTGTTATTCGCTGCATCCACTGGGACGAGGGCAGGGGAGCAATGGGCGGTCCGCTGGCGCGATGTAGATTTTGAAAATGGCAAACTTCACATCGGCCGCCGTGTCGATGCTTATGGTGACGAAGGTGTGCCAAAAACTGCGGCCGGGGTACGTTCGGTCCCGATCTCTAGCCAACTAGTCACTAATTTGAAGATGTGGAAGATCAAATCAAAATTCAAAGGGCCAGATGATCTTGTTTTCCCGAATAGCAAAGGGAAGTACCTTGGTCACGACAACTTAATCAAGCGCCGGTTCTTTCCATTATTCGATAAACTCGAAGCTGCGCATGAGCGAGAACCAATGGTGTCTCCGAAACCGCCACACCGCTTTAATTGGCACGGCCTCCGACACTTCGCTATTTCGACCTGGATCGAGACGGGCATGAACCCGAAGACCGTGCAGACTTTTGCGGGCCATGCTTCACTCCAAGTTACTATGGATCGGTATGGGCATCTGTTTCCTAGTGAAAAACATCATCAGGCGATGGATCAGATCGCGAAAGGGCTGCTTTCCTAAGGACTTGCATTATCGGTGCGCGATCTGGCGACCTTACTCGTCATCCGGAAAATCTCCTTCATCGTGCTCGGCCGTAAACTCGTAGCCGCGAATAAAGCACTTCCGCCATCGCATTGTTCCGCCGTTCATCAGCGCGAACTTGTAGCGGCCTGCAATCAACATCTGCACAACCAGCGCAAGTGCATCTTCCGGCATGGATAAGTAACCGACCAAACGCAATCCTTCTGACTTTGCCCCGTGGATATTCAAAGTTCCGACACCGGGCGGCGGAGGCTGATCGTGCTTAGGCTCGAAATCCCCGCGCGCGATGTTGGGAAAAAACCACAGTTCGGCAGTCTCCACGCCCATCTTGCGTGGGCGCAGTACGGCTCCACGAATAAGCAGATGCCTGTAATCAGAGAAACGGCTGTCCTCGTATTTGGGGACGTTGGCGCTGAAGCTATAACTCATATCCCAGTCAGTGATCTGGAAGTGGTAATAGGCAAATGGGATCGGATCGCTTCGGCGTTGCTTCTTTTGCGGCATTTGATAGGCCCGCACGTGTTGACCATCTTCCAAAGGCGGCGTAGCCATGGGCACTATGTGTTCGTCACTATATTTCGGCTTAGGCACACAGTCGGCACATGCGCCACACCAGTCTCTGTCAAATCAACGCCTTAGTGTGCGTTTAAGTCACCCTCATAACCTGAAGGTCATAGGTTCAAATCCTATCCCCGCAACCAAATTACGCCGTCAAGTCAATGGCTTGGCGGCGTTTATTTTTGGGGTGATATCGCAGCCCAGCGTTTGGAAGGACTCTAGGAGGCAACAAGCCGCGAAAGGCAAGTCGATCGACGATCGCACGCGAGGCCATGCATGCCGCACATTACGACCGACGATGATGTGAAGCTTTATTACGAGGAAACCGGCAGCGGTGTGCCGGTCGTCTTCGTGCATGAATTTGCCGGCGATTATCGCTCTTACGAGATGCAAATGCGCTATTTCGGTCAGCGCTACCGCTGCATCGCCTTTAACGCGCGGGGCTATCCGCCTTCCGATGTGCCGAAGGAGCCGGCGCGCTATTCGCAAGATCGCGCGCGCGACGATATCCGCGCCGTGCTCGATACGTTGAAGATCGAGCAGGCTCACATCGTCGGATTGTCGATGGGCGGCTTTGCCACGCTGCATTTCGGCTTCACCTACCCGGCGCGCGCGCGTTCGCTGGTCGTCGCCGGCTGCGGCTATGGGGCAGCGCCCGATAAGCGCGCGCAATTCGCAGCCGAAGCCGAAGCTGCCGCCGCGCAGTTCGAAAGCCAGACCATGGCGAAAGCCGCTGAAGGCTACGCGCTCGGCCCGACGCGCGTGCAGTTCCAGAACAAGGACCGGCGCGGCTGGGCGGAATTTGCCAACCAGCTCGCTGAACACTCGACCGAAGGCTCGGCACTGACCATGCGTGGCGTGCAGGCGCGCCGGCCGTCGCTGTTCGATCTGGTCGAGCAAATGAAGTCTATCATTGCGCCGACCCTGGTCATGACGGGCGACGAAGACTGGCCATGCCTCGAACCGGCGCTGCTGATGAAGCGCACCATTCCGACCGCCGCGCTGGTCGTCATGCCGAATGCCGGGCACACCATCAATCTCGAGGATCCGGCGTCATTCAATCGGCACATCGCCGACTTCTTTCACAGCGTCGATGTCGGGGCGTGGCGCAAACGCGATCCGCGCGCCACGGGATCCGCCATTCTCGGCCGGTAAAGACGGCCTCGAACCGTTGCAGCGCTGGTTAGGCCGCCTGCTGGCCCAACCGATCCACCTCGCGTTGCACCAGCTGCCGATAGGGGCCTTCGCGGCGCACCAACAGATCGGGCGCTCCGTCTTGCACGACGCGGCCCGCTTGCAAGACTACGATGCGGTCGAAACTGCGCACTGTTGAAAGCCGGTGCGCGATGGCGATCACGGTACGGCCTTTCATCAGCCGGCCCAGTGCCTCGCGGATCGCTTCCTCGGACTCGCCGTCGAGCGCGGAGGTTGCTTCGTCGAGCAGCAACAGCGGCGCATCCCTGAGAAATGCGCGCGCAATCGCTATGCGCTGACGCTGGCCGCCCGAGAGTTTCAAGCCACGCTCGCCCACGATGGTCCACATGCCCTGCGGCAGATCTTCGATAAAATTGCAGCGCGCCGCGAAGGCCGCCTCCAGAACTTCATCGTCGGTCGCCTCGGGCCGGCCATAACGGATATTGTCCATCACTGAGCGATGAAACATCGAAATGTCCTGGGGCACGACGCCGATGGCCTCGCGCAGGCTCTCCTGGGTCACGCGTGCGATATCCTGGCCGTCGATCAGTATGCGTCCGGCCTGCACATCGTAGAAGCGCTGCAGCAGCGCGAATAAAGTGGATTTGCCGCCGCCGGAAGGACCAACGAGCCCGACCCGTTCGCCCGGACGGAAGCTGAATGTGAAGTCCCGGAAGATCTGGCGGCCGTCCGAGTAGCGGAAATCGATTTGTTCGAACTTGACGCTGGCGCCGCGCCGCACCAGCGGTTCCGCTTCCGGATGGTCGCACAGCTCGTGCGGCACTAGGAGCGTCGCCACGGCTTCCGAGAGCCGCGCAATATGCTGGGTCATGTCGACCAAAGCGACGGCGAGGTCGCGGGTGGCGCTGAGCACCGAAATGGAAAGCGTGCAGGCAAGCACAACGTCGCCGGTGGTCGCCTCGCCTTGCGTCCATAGCATGATGGACCAGGACAGCAAGCCGAGCGTCAACAGGATCGTCACCACGGCGTGAAAGATGCGCAGCTTCTCCAGATAGAACAGGCTGCGCCGCCGCGCGTTGAGCTCGCGATCCACGGTGGCGTCGAAGCGGCGCTGCTCGCGCGACACTCCGCCGAATGCCCGCACCAGCGGCATATTGGTCACCACATCGATCATTTCGCCGTCGACGGTCGCGGCCTTGGTGGCGAAATCGTGGTGCAAGGGACGGCCGGCGGCCGCAAGACGGAACAGCACGAAGACCATGATGCCGGCGACGAGTGCAAGCGCAGCGGCCATCGGCAGGCTGATAGTGCAAACGAGCACGATCGCCGCAATAGTCGCCACGCAGGGCGGCAGCACGTTCCAAATCAACATGTTCTCGGCGGTGAAGACTGCGTTCGAGGTCGCGGTGACGCGGCTCGTCAGCATGCCCGGCAGCCGGTCGGCGAAGTAGCCGGGTGAATGTCCCGTCAAATGACGGAACAGATCGCGGCGCAGATCGCCGGTGACGCCCACGAAGGTGTAGTTGGCGATCCAGCTGGCAACGCGCCAGAGCAGATTGTCGGCTGCGATCAGCGAACCGAGAAGACAGAATGCGGTCCACACAGCCGCATTGGCCCCGGTAGAGAGCGTATCGACCAGGAACTTGACGCCGTATTGCGTGCCCACCGAACAAACGACCGCGCCGAGGACGGCGGCAAGAATGACCGTATGCGACACCGGCCGGAGCCGGATGTAACGATAGACGAAGCCGAGAGGGGAACTGGCGTAACGTGTGAGTTCGGCCATGCGAGTTCGATCTCCGCCGGTAAGCGCTGGTTCTCCCCGCTCTTTCGGCGCTTATGGGGGAGACGGCGTGAAGGGAACGAGGGCCCCACCCGTCATGTTCCGCAACTTTCTTCGGCGAACATCAATTTCGGCGACCGTTCATTACGCGGTCAGTTGGAACTCCTCCCGGATTTGAGGCTTTAATACCAACGCCGCTGCGCCCAAAAAGTTCCCATTGCATCGCAAAATTAAGTTCCCTCCATAATTTGAAATATTCCGCGCTTGCGACGTTGTCGGTAGTCGCCGGGTGAGCAATTTTCAAAAACAGCGAGGGTCTTTCTATGCACATCGCACAGGTTGCGCCGTTGACCGAGGCCATCCCGCCCAAGCTTTATGGCGGCACTGAGCGGGTGGTGTCATGGCTCACCGAGGAGCTCATTGCCCTCGGCCACGAGGTGACGCTGTTCGCCAGCGGCGATTCGGTGACGTCCGCCCGGTTAGAGGCCGTCTGGCCGCGGGCCTTGCGGCTCGACGGCGCGGTGCGCGACCCAAACGCGCTGCATATGATGATGCTGGAGCGCGTCTATCAATCGGCGTCCGACTTCGATTTTCTGCACTGCCATCTCGACTATTACCCGTTCTCGCTGTTTTCTCGGCAGGCGACGCCGTTCGCCACCACGCTGCACGGCCGGCTCGACTTGCCGGAGCATCAGCCGGTGTTCGATACGTTCTCCTCGGTGCCGGTGATTTCGATCTCGAATTCGCAGCGCCGGCCGTTGCCGCAGGCAAACTGGGTGCGCACGGTCTATCACGGCTTGCCGGCGCAGCTTCTGGTTCCGAAACCGGTCAAGCCCTCCTATTTCGCCTTTCTCGGCCGCATCGCGCCGGAAAAGGGCTTCGATCGCGCCGTCCGCATCGCGCAGCATTGCGGCGTGCCGCTCAAAGTCGCGGCCAAGGTCGACAAGGTCGACCAGGATTATTTCAACGAGCAGATCAAGCCGCTGATGACGTCGGGCGATATCGAATATATCGGCGAAATCGGCGACAACGAGAAGTCGGAGTTCTTGGGTGGCGCGATCGTGCTGCTGGTTCCCATCGACTGGCCGGAACCATTCGGCCTGGTCATGATCGAGGCCATGGCTTGCGGCACCCCGGTCATCGCGTTCAATCGCGGCTCAGTGCCTGAAGTCATCGACGACGGGGTTACCGGATTTGTCGTCGAGGACATCAATGGCGCCATCGGTGCCGTCGACCGGCTCGGCCATTTGTCGCGGGAAAAAATCCGGCGCCGCTTTGAAGAGCGGTTCACCGCGCGCCGCATGGCGCAGGATTACCTGGCCGTCTATCGCAGCCTGTCGGACGCCGCTTCGCCGCATCTTCGCCTCGTCGCCGACGACGCGCCGGCATTGTAAGTCTTCAGGACGCTGGCCGCGCTCGTTCACTCCACCTGTTCTTCCGGCCGGGTCTCAGGCATCAGAAGCCATAGCGCCACGAAGCCCGCTGCTCCGATCGCGGCGAGCAAAGCAAATGCCGCCGGGCTACCGAAGCGGTCGGTGATGTAGCCGGCGAGCGTCGCCGAAAGCGACGCTCCGATCCCGGTTGCAGTGCCGAGAATACCCTGGCCGAGATTGAAATGGCCGGTGCCGCGCGTGAGGTCGGCGACGACCAACGGCACCATCACGGCGAATATGGCCGCGGTGATGCCGTCGAGAATCTGGACCGCAAGGAGCAGTGACGGGTCGCGCACCGCGGCGAACAAGAGCCCGCGGATCGGCAGCGCGGCGAATCCGAGCAGCAATAACGGTCGACGACCCCAGGTCTGCGCGCGCCGGCCGACCCACGGCGACAGCGCGGCGACGATGAGTTGCGGTACGACGATGCACGCCGCGATGATGACGGTTGCCCAATGCGCCGAGCGCATGGTCACCGCACTGCCGACCAGAGGCAGCATCGCTGAATTGGCGAGATGAAACAGCAGCAGGCAGCCGGCGAAGATGAGAAGCGGCCGATTATGCATCAGCGCACCAGGCTTAATCGGCGGTTTGTCGACTTTGCGGTGCGGCGGCGCGCCGTGCGCCCGCTCGGGATCGATTTCATTGCCGGCGATCGAGCGCAAAGCGATCAGCGCCGGTACCAGTAATAGCACTGTGACGATGAACACGGCGCGCGCGGAAATCAGATAGCCGCAGGCGCCCATGGCGGCCGCTGCCAAGCCGTTGCCGACAGATGCGAAGCGGGCATTGCGTCCAAACCGCTCGCCGATCGCCGCGTGACCGACCAGGCCGAGGCTGATCGCCGCGATCGCGGGGCCGAGCACGCAACTCGCCAGCGCGTGCAGGACGGATCCTGCCAACACCATTGGAAAGATCGGCAGCACCGCATAGCTCAAGGCGCTGACGCAAATTGCCACGATTGAAACGCCGGCGACGAAGCGCTCGGATCGGGCGGCATCGACCAAAGCGCCGCCCGGCATTTGTCCGATCAGCGAAACGAATCCCGCCGCCGACTGGACGAGTCCGATATCCACCTGGGTCCAGCGCTGCGTGGTGAGATAAACCGAGACGAACGGCCCAAATCCGGTCTGCACGTCGGCGACGAAGAAGATGAACCAATCGAGCCCGCGCAGGCTGCGCTGCGACGGCGCGAGCGGCGGCTCGCTCCCTTCAGGTCGTCGGCCGGACGAGGTATCTGCAGCTTCGCTCATGCCGTGCGGCTCCGGCTGGTCGCGGATACGACGTGACGAGTTTAGCGGCAGGATACGTCTCCAGCGGTCGTTTCAATTGGGCAAGGACGGCCGCCCGGACCGAGGTCCGACACAAGCGTCGTTGCAAGATCACGATGCGGCTATTCGGGCAGTGGCTCGAGCTTGCCGAGCGCACTGAGGACGACGATGGGCTTCCCCTCCTGATATTCGGGCGCGGCTTTCACCTGGTCGCGCGTGAGTTCGAGTGTGATCTTGGCGTCAGGTTTCCCGGGCGGCGGAAACTGCAGCGCGCTCCAGTCGACCGCGATCTTGCGGCTGCCGACGCCGAGGAAGCCGCCGAAATCAATGATCGCGGCGCGCACCTGCCCGCGCCTGTCGACCAGCACGTCGACAATGCGGCCCATATCTTCGCCAGCGCTGCTGACGACTTCGCGGCCGAGGATGCTTTCGACTTCGTGATCGTTGAGGATAGTGACTGCGGCTGGCGGCGGTGGCTGTGGTGTGTTTGCCGCCGGTCCCGTTGGCTGGTTGTTAGAGGCCGGCTGAGCGTCTTCTGAAAAGGCGACCCCGATCGTGCAAGGCAGCAGCGTGTTCAGCGCCAGTGCAACCACCATCACTTTAATTCTGATGAGCTTTTGGCCGCGCATGCCGGTTCCGGGTTCCAGGTCGCGCCGATGGAACTCACACCACTAAGCCGAGGAGGCCACACTAGTTCCACGCCGGCCAGCTTGCCGGGGTATCGACCCCAGGACATTTGGGGAACTCGCCGCGATCAGAACGAAAATACGATGGAAACCCGGATATTGCCGCTGATCCGGGTCGTATCGAGGGAGACCGTGTCGCCGTGACGGCGCACGCGCAGATCGACGCTCGATGACGAAAGCTGCAAATCGCGCAGCGTGACTTCATCGAGGAACTGAGGCAAGCGCGGGTTGCGCAGCCGGATTTCGCCGTTGAACGGATCGAATTCGAGGCCGAGTGAAGCTTCAAGAAGCGTAAAGGGGGTCGCGCTCGCCCACGCCTGCGGCGAACAGGCAACCGGATAAAGGGTCGGGCCGTGACCGCGCTGCCGCTGAAAGCCGCAGAACAATTCCGGCAGACGGCTTTGATCCATGTAAGTCGCGGCGTTAAATAAGCCGCCCGACAGCGTATCGATCCCCGGCTTGCATTGGTAGCGCGCCAGACCGAGCGCGATCAACGCATTGTCGTGCGGCCAGATCGAACCGTTGTGGTACGACATCGGATTGAAGCGCACCTCATCTTTCGCCACCGTGCGGATGCCCCAGCCTGAGAAGAAGCGCGGCTGCAACAATTCCTTGGCGACGCGCCTGGCGCGGTCGGGGGCCGCGATGCCAGTGAACAACACCTGGCCGGCGTTCGATGTGCGTACGCGGCATGGTTCTTTCGCGCCATCAAGCGCCAGGGCGTAAGTCTCTAGCTCCGGACACCAGAATGCGGCCTCGAAGCGTTCGGCGAGGCGGCTCGCTTCGTCATCGAGCCGTTGCGCCGCAGCTTCGCGTTGGAGCCGGCGAGCGCAGCGCGCCGCCATGCGTTTAGCGGCGTAGACGTAGCCCTGCACTTCGACGAGCGCGATCTCGCCCTCGGCCAAACGCCCATCGGCGTGGAAGATAGCGTCGTACGAATCTTTCCAGCCTTGATTGGCGAGGCCTTGCTCGCTGGCGCGCTTATATTCGATGAAGCCGTCGCGGTCTGGATCGCCCGGCCCGTCGATCCAGGCCAGGGCCGCCTCGATATTCGGCCACAGTTCGACGATGGTTTGCGTGTCTCCAGTGCGTTCCAGATAGAGCCCGGCCAGCAGAACGAACAGGGGCGTCGCATCGACGCTGCCATAATAAAGACCGAACGGGACTTCGCGCAGCGCCGCCATTTCCCCGCAGCGCATTTCGTGGAAGATTTTTCCAGGTTGCGCATCGGCCAGCGGATCCGTGGTCGTGGCCTGATAGGCCGCCAAGCGGCGCAACACGCCGCGCGCCACTTCTGGGGACCACCACAACATCTGTAATGCCGTGATCAGCCCGTCACGGCCGAACGTGGTTGAGTACCAGGGAATGCCGGCATAGGGGTAACGGCCTTGCGCCGTGTCGGTCATCAGCATCGCGAGATCGGCGGCCGATCGGCACAGCACCGCGTTGAAACGCTCATTCGACGTTTGCACGGAGGTTCGTTCGCGCGTCGATTTGCGCATTTCCCGGCGCGCCGCAATAAGACCGCGCAGGAACGGCAACGGCAGCGAGTCCGTCCGATCGCAGCTCACGGCGATGAAAAGCGGACGCATTTCGCCCGGCTTAAGGTGAAGCTCGTAAACTGCAGAGCTGGTCGTAAGCTCGTCCGGCGGAGGATCGAAATTTAGCGCGGTGCGCCGCACTTTGCCGTCCAACCCGTTATAGGCCAGCAGCACACGATCGTCGCCGTGAAGTCTTGCGGTCGCGGTACCACGCCGGTCGCGGCGCGCGCCACGCACCTCGAACAGATCGGCAAAGTCATTTTCGAAGTGGATCGCCAAGCGCAGATCGATCTCCTGATCGCCGTAGTTGCGCACGCCGAGTTGTTGATAGGCGGTGTCGCGCCAGAGAAAGATCGTACGCAGAATATGAACGCGATCTTTTTCCATGACGATGTGCTGACCGTCCATCAGATCGGGATTGGTCAGATCGACGAAGAAAGCCGAATTGTCGTCACGCACATTGGAGCCGAGCAGAAGCGGCGGTCCGTCGTTGACCCGCAATTCCAGACGCGACAGGTGCCGCGTGTCGCGATGGAACAGTCCGCCTGACGCGCCGCCAATATTACCGCGGCTGTCGAGGACGACGAAAGTGTCGCCGTATTTGAGCGCGCGCGGTGGCCGGCTCGGCTGCGTCGCGGTGATGGTGAAAGCCGATTCAGGCGGCGATTCGCCGTGAAAAGGCGCGGCGCTGGTTATGGCGACTTTGGCAATATTCGTCTTCACCGCGGATTGGGCGGAAGTCGTTTGGGGTTTAGCCGTTACCGCCATCGGAATTACAGCTCATTGTCTGAGGTTGCCGCGAATGACGTCGACAACACGCATCCTGATCGGGTCGACAACCACCACGTCATCCGCCACCATGGCATATTTGAGGAATGACGCGTCGACGAGGCCGGTCTGATCGGGCAGATCGGCGAGAGGAAGCGAGCGGGAGACTGAGGTGCCGACCGTCGGTTCGATTCGCGCAGTGGAGGCGCGCACCTGCTGCCGCACGATGGCATTGTAAATTGCGCTTTTCTGCGCAGGCGTCAGTCCGAGCGTCTGACCCACCCCACCTTGCGCCGTGACCGCTTCGTCGGCGCCCGCACTTTGCGCTCTGGCAGTCGCCGGGCCGAGTAGGAAAGCAAAGACAACGAAAGACGGAAGCCGGACCCAGCCAGTCATGCCACGCTCCAATGGAATTGATGCCGTGCTTTCCTAGCGAACGCCTGACCGCCGCAATCGGTTCAATCGAATTTTGTTGCACCGCACATCAGCGCCAGAGGCTGTTGACCCGTCATTTCCTTCCCTTGGCGCGTGGTTTGGTGCGACGAATGGGCACGGAACCCCAAAAGTTCCCTCCAACTCTCGCAAACTGTTGGAAATTGTTCTAAATTGTGGCCACAACCAAAAATTACTTAATGGGGACGGAAACCATGGCTGCAACAACCACGATGATCGAATCCGGAGCATCGGCCGCGCAGGCGACGCGCTGGCGGCAGCTTATCTGCGCCATCATCTGCATGGTGATGATCGCCAACCTGCAATACGGCTGGACGCTGTTCGTCAACCCGATCAACAAGGCGCACGGTTGGTCGATCGCTTCAATTCAGTTTGCCTTCGCGATCTTCATCGCGCTTGAAACATGGCTCACGCCGATCGAGGGATGGATCGTCGACATGTTCGGCCCGCAACGCGGGCCAAAGCTCATGGTCGGCTTCGGAGGCATTTTGGTTGGTGCCGGCTGGGTCATCGACGCCTATGCCGAGTCGCTGGAAATGCTCTACCTTGGCGCGGTCGTACTGGGCATCGGCGGTGGGGCCGTGTACGCGACCTGCGTTGGCATGGCTGTCAAATGGTTCCCGGACCGGCGCGGCCTCGCGGTTGGCTTGACTGCGGCGGGTTATGGCGCGGGCGCGGCGCTCACCGTTATCCCGATCCGGTATGTGATAGCGAACTACGGCTATAACTCTGCATTTCTCTGGTTCGGCATCGTGCAAGGCGGTGTCGTGTTCTTGCTGGCATTTTTTCTGCGCGGCCCGGACGCGGGCGAGATGGCGTCCGCGCCGGCGCCGAAGGTTGCGCAGTCGGCGAAGAGTTCCTCACCGCGCGAGGTGCTGATGTCGCCGATCTTCTGGGTGCTCTACATCATGTTCGTGATGGTGTCGGCGTCGGGTCTGATGGCGACGGCGCAGATCGCGCCCATTGCGGGCGACTTCCACGTTGGCAATCAGATCGCGTTCTGGGGCGCAACCACGCTGACGGCGGCGCTGATCATCGACAATGTCGCCAACGGTGCAGCCCGTCCGCTGTTCGGCTGGATTTCAGATATGATTGGGCGCGAAACCACCATGGCGATCGCCTTCGGCCTTGGCGGTGTTGCCTATTGGCTGCTCGTGGAACTCGGCACTGCGCCGTGGGCTTTCGTGCTCTTTGCAGCCCTGATCTTTCTGACCTGGGGCGAAATATTCAGCCTGTTTCCGTCCACCTGCACTGACACCTTCGGGCCGAAATTCGCCACGGTGAATCTTGGCCTGCTCTACACCGCCAAGGGGACGTCCGCCTTCCTGGTGCCGGTCGCCAACTTGATCAAGGACGCGACAGGCAGCTGGCACATGGTGTTCGTCGTCACCGCGATTATGAATTTCGTGGTGGTGGCCTTGGCGCTGTTCGTGCTCAAGCCGATGCGATCGAGGATGATGGCGCAAGTCTGAACCCCAGCATAATTCGCCACGGTAGAACGGGTGCGGGAGCAATCCCGCGCCCGTTTCGTTTTCGAAAAAGACCCCATCCAATGCGGCATTCCGGCTCTGGCATAATGTATTACAGTGCGCTATGGGTGTTTTCGAGCGCGGCTATAGCCTTCGCCACAAGATCGCGCCCAGCCAGGGTTGAGAGCGTCTTTTGAGGTTTGCGAGCGTCTTCGATGTCCTCGAGAGTGCATCGTTTTTCCGTCGCCAAAGGCGATAGTGCGGCTAATGACGCCGACATCGTCGAGCGGCCGAGGCTTGAGCCGATCGACACGTCCTTCAGTTTCAAGAACAAGGCCTACGCCGCGCTCAAGTCCGTGATCGTCGGCATGGACGTCTATGGCAGCCGCAGCGACATCCGGCTCGACGAGCGCAGCCTGGCGAGCGATTTCGGCATCAGCCGCACGCCAGTGCGCGAGGCGATGGCACAGCTCGAGCGCGAGGGTTTCGTGCGCTCGGTGCCGCGGCGCGGCGTCTATGTGGTGCGCAAGACCAGGCGCGAGGTGATCGAGCTGATCACCGCCTGGGCCGCGCTTGAGAGCATGGCGGCGCGGCTAATCACGGAAAATGCGAGCGACGACGAGATTGCGTCGTTGCGCAAGATGTTCGCAACTTTCGAAAACGGCGAGGTGCGCGCGCATCTCGACGAATATTCCGAAGTCAATATCGAGTTCCACCAGACCATCATTCGGCTTTCTCGCAACGGCGTGCTGATGGCGCTGGCCGAGAATCTGTTCACCCATATGCGGATGATCCGGCGCAAGACGATCGGCGAGAAGGATCGTGCCGACCGCTCGATCCGCGACCATATTCACATCATTGCGGCATTGGAGGCGCGCGATACCGTGCGCGCCGAGACGCTGGTGCGTGATCACGCGCTCGGTCTCGCCGACCACGTCGCGAAATACGCGGACTATCTGGACTGAATCTTAAGGGAGAACTCCCATGGCGGATGCAGCAATAAAGACGAAAGCGACGGAAGCCGCCGATGCGGCAGCGCAGGAGCTGACGGACGGCTTTCACCTCGTCATCGAGGCGCTCAAGCTCAACGGCGTCAACACGATCTACGGCGTGCCGGGTATCCCGATCACGGATTTCGGCCGCATGGCGCAGGCCGAGGGTATCCGCGTTCTCTCGTTCCGGCATGAGCAGAATGCCGGCTATGCCGCCGCCATCGCCGGCTTTCTGACCAAGAAGCCCGGCATCTGCCTCACGGTGTCGGCGCCCGGCTTCCTCAACGGCCTTACTGCACTGGCTCATGCCACGACCAACTGCTTTCCGATGATTCTGATCTCCGGTTCGTCCGAGCGCGAGATCGTCGACTTGCAGCAAGGCGATTACGAGGAGATGGACCAGCTCGCTATCGCCAAGCCGTTGTGCAAGGCGGCCTACCGCGTCCTGCATGCAGCCGACATCGGCATCGGCTTCGCTCGCGCCATCCGTGCAGCCGTCTCCGGGCGTCCAGGCGGCGTCTATCTCGATCTGCCGGCTAAGCTTTTTGGCCAGGTGATCGGCGCGGAGGACGGTAAGAAGTCTCTGGTCAAAGTCATCGACCCTGCACCGGCGCAAATTCCGTCGCCGGAGGCGGTCAAGCGCGCACTCGACGTGCTCAAGAGCGCCAAACGGCCGCTGATTGTCCTCGGCAAGGGCGCGGCCTATGCGCAGGCCGACGACGTGATCCGTGCGCTTGTCGAAAAGAGCGGCATTCCCTTCCTGCCGATGAGCATGGCCAAGGGGCTTCTCCCTGACACCCATCCGCAGTGTGCGGGTGCAGCGCGGTCGACGGTGCTGAAAAACTCCGATGTCGTCATGCTGATCGGCGCCCGGCTCAACTGGCTCTTGTCGCACGGCAAAGGCAAAGCCTGGGGCGAGCCGCATTCGAAGAAATTCATTCAGATCGACATCGAGCCCAAAGAGATGGACTCCAACCTCGAGATCGTCGCGCCGGTGGTCGGCGATATCGGCTCCTGCGTCGCGGCGCTGCTTGCCGGCATGGACGCCAAGTGGCCGGCCGCGCCGGCGGACTGGACCGGCGCAGTGGCCAAAAAACGCGAGGAGAACGTCGCCAAGATGGCGCCGCGGCTGATGAACAACAACGTGCCGATGGACTATCACGGCGCGCTTGGCGTGCTGCGCACCGTCATCAAGGAGCGGCCCGACGCCATTCTCATCAATGAGGGCGCCAATACGCTCGATCTCGCGCGCGGCGTCATCGACATGTACCGGCCCCGTAAGCGGCTCGACGTCGGCACCTGGGGCGTCATGGGCATCGGCATGGGCTACGCCATTGCAGCCGCCATCGAAACCGGCAAGCCGGTGCTCGCGGTCGAAGGCGATTCCGCTTTCGGTTTCTCCGGCATGGAGATCGAGACCGTCTGCCGTTACAAGCTGCCGGTCTGCGTCGTTATTTTCAACAACGACGGCATCTATCGCGGCACCGACGTCAATGCCGGCGGCGGATCGGATCCGGCGACGACGGTCTTCGTCAAGGGCTCGCGCTACGACAAGATGATCGAGGCCTTCGGCGGCGTCGGCGTCAACGCGACGTCGCCGGACGAGCTCAAGCGGGCGGTCAACGCCGCCATGGATTCGGGCAAGCCGACACTGATCAATGCCGTGATCGATCCGGCAGCCGGTAGTGAGAGCGGCCGGATCGGCAACCTCAACCCGAAAAGCGCACTTAGCAAAAAGTGACGCATCGCAGACTCGGGATTGAGCCAAGTTAAGGAGAGGAAACGATGGCAACGCGCAAGAAAGCCGGCAAGGCAAAGAGCAAAAAGGTGGCAAAAAAGCCCGCCAAGAAAGTCGTGAAGCTCGCGGCAAAAAAGCCCGCGATGAAAGCGCAAAACGGCAATTGGTTGCCGCGCCCCTCGGCAAAGCCATCGACCAAGCCATGGGGCCAAGCCGGCAGGGCGCTCGAAGGCGTCAAAATCCTCGACTTCACCCACGTGCAATCGGGTCCGACTTGCACGCAGCTGCTCGCTTACATGGGCGCTGACGTCATTAAAGTCGAACGTCCCGGCGTCGGCGATATCACGCGCACGCAGTTGCGCGACGTAAAGGGGCAGGACAGCCTCTATTTCACCATGCTCAATGGCTCGAAGCGGTCGATCACCATCGATTCCAAGCATCCCAAGGGCAAGGAAATTCTCGATCGGCTGGTGAAGACCTGTGATGTGCTGGTCGAGAATTTTGCACCGGGCGCGCTCGATCGGATGGGGCTGACCTGGGAGCATATCCATAAGCTTAATCCGCGCATGATTGTCGCCTCGGTGAAGGGTTTCGGCCCGGGTCCGTACGAAGACTGCAAGGTCTATGAGAACGTGGCGCAATGCGCCG
Organism: uncultured Alphaproteobacteria bacterium; assembly: GCA_963731805.1. Classification (GTDB taxonomy): domain Bacteria; phylum Pseudomonadota; class Alphaproteobacteria; order Rhizobiales; family Xanthobacteraceae; genus BOG-931. Next base: position 303,148 of record CAVSWY010000001.1, on the reverse strand, counting down.
GCGGCGCAGCTTCGACGACGGGCTTTCGCGACGGCCCGCCGCTCGTCACCGGCGCACAGATCGGTGATTCCGGCACCGGCTTGCATCTCGCGCTCGGCATTGTTTCCGCGCTCTATCAGCGCACGCGCACCGGCCGCGGCCAAAAGGTGCTGGCCGCCATGCAGGATGGCGTGCTCAATCTGACGCGCGTCAAACTGCGCGACCAGCAGCGGCTCAAGCACGGCCCGCTTACCGAATACAGCCAGTACGGTGAGGGCGTACCGTTCGGCCAGGCGACGCCCCGCGCCGGCAATGATTCCGGCGGCGGCCAGCCCGGCTGGATCGTCAAATGCAAAGGCTGGGAGACCGATCCCGACGCCTACATTTATTTCATCACCCAGGCGCCAGTGTGGGGCGCGATCTGCGAGCTGATCGGCAAGCCGGAATGGAAGACCGATCCGGATTTCGCCGCGCCGCCGGCGCGGCTGCCGCGGCTGCGGCAGATCTTCGACACGATCGAGGAGTGGACCAAGACCATGACCAAATTCGAGGTCATGGAAAAATGCAACGCGCGCGACATTCCGGTCGGACCGATTCTGTCGATGAAGGAGATCGCCGAGGAGCCGTCGCTGCGCGCGACCGGCACCGTCGTCGAGGTCGATCATCCGGGACGCGGCAAATACCTGACGGTCGGCAATCCGATCAAGCTGTCGGATTCGCCGGCCGACGTGCGCCGCTCGCCGCTCTTAGGCGAGCACACCGAGGAGATTTTGCGCAAGGTGCTCGGCTATTCTGAAAAGGATGTTGCCGAGATCAAGCTGTCGGGCGCCATCACCGCACCGGACAAACCAGCCAAAGCGGAGGCGGCGTAATTGATTGTCGTCCCCGCGAAGGCGGAGACCCGGTAGTCCCGGAACGATCGGCGGTCACTAGATGCTCGCTTTCGCGGGCATGACAATAAGGTCATTAGGAGAGGTTTTTGCGATGCGTATCGTGGTTCACGGCCAGCAGGCGTTCGGCAAAGCGGTGCTGGAAGCGCTGATCAAGCGCGGCGAGAATGTCGTTGCCGTCTATGTCGCGCCGGAAAAGCCTGGAGCGAAGGCCGATCCGCTGAAGGAGGCCGCGCTCGCCGCCAAGCTTCCGCTCTATCAGCCCGATTCCTACAAGAAGCTCGAGGTCTTGGAGGAATTCAAAGCGCTCAAGCCTGACCTGCAGGTCATGGCTTTCGTGACCTTGTTCGTGCCGGAGGAATTCCTCAACTTGCCGACCCGCGGCTCGATTCAATATCACCCGTCGTTGTTGCCCGCGTATCGCGGCGCCAGCGCCATCAACTGGCCGATCATCAAGGGTGAGAAGGAAACCGGGCTGTCGATCTTCTGGCCCGACAATGGGTTGGATACCGGCGACGTGCTGCTGCAGAAAAAGACGCCGATCGGACCGAACGATACCCTCGGCACGGTTTATTTCGACCGGCTGTTCCCGCTGGGCGTCGATGCGATGATGGAATTGGTCGATCTCGTCAAAGCCGGCAAAGCGCCGCGCATCAAGCAAGACGAGGCGAAGGCGACCTACGAAGGCCGCTGCACCGCCGACAACGCCAAGATCGACTGGGGCAAGCCCTGGGAGCAAACCGACCGCTTGATCCGCGGCTGCAATCCCGCGCCCGGTGCCTGGACCACGCTCGACGGCAAACAATTGAAAATCTTCGACGCCAAGCCGCTGCCGGCGAAAGACCCGAAAGGCATCGCCGGCAAGCTTGGCGAAATCGTCGCGGTGGAAGCCGACGGCTTCACCGTGGTCTGCGCCGACGGGCGCTTCCAAGTCTCCCGCGTTCAGCCCGCCGACGGCAAAAAGGTCGAAGCCGGCGAATGGGCGAAATCCGCCAACCTTGCCGTCAAGGCGCGGTTGACGTGAACCTGCCGGGTTCGGAGCCTTCGACCTTTTCCATAGACATTTGATGGATCGCCACTATGCCCGCCTCACAGCATCAATCGCCTAAATCGGATATTGAAATTTCGCAGGGCGCCAAAAAGCGGCCGATCGTCGACATCGCCCGCGAGAAGCTCGGCATTGCGCCGGAAAATCTCGAACCCTACGGCCACTACAAGGCCAAGGTGTCGATGGACTTCGTCAAGTCGCTGCAAAGCAAGCCCAATGGCAAGCTCATTCTGGTCAGCGCCATCAATCCGACGCCGGCGGGCGAAGGCAAGACCACCACGACGGTGGGACTGACGGACGCGCTCAATCACATCGACAAGAAGGCGATGCTGTGCATCCGCGAGCCTTCGCTGGGCCCTTCGTTCGGCGTCAAGGGCGGCGCCGCCGGCGGCGGATACGCGCAGGTCGTGCCGATGGAAGACATCAATCTGCACTTCACCGGCGATTTCCACGCCATCACCTCGGCGAACAATCTACTCGCCGCCTTGCTCGACAACCACATCTATTGGGGCAATACGCTCGGCATCGATGCCCGCCGCGTGGCGTGGCGCCGTGTGCTCGATATGAACGATCGCGCGCTGCGCTCGGTCGTATCCTCGCTGGGCGGTGTCGCCAACGGATTTCCGCGCGAAGACGGCTTTGACATTACTGTCGCGTCGGAAGTCATGGCGATCTTCTGCCTTGCCCGCGATCTGGACGATCTTAAGAAGCGGCTCGCCAATATCGTGGTTGCCTACACACGCGAACGCAAACCGGTGCGCGCCGGCGATCTCAAGGCGCAAGGCGCGATGACCGTGCTGCTCAAGGAAGCGCTGGCGCCGAACCTGGTGCAGACGCTGGAAGGCACACCCGCCTTCATTCACGGCGGCCCGTTTGCCAATATCGCCCACGGCTGCAATTCGGTGCTGGCGACGACGACGGCGCTGAAGCTTGCCGATTATGTGGTCACCGAGGCCGGCTTCGGCGCCGACCTCGGCGCCGAGAAATTCATGGACATCAAATGCCGCAAGGCCGGCATTGCGCCTGACTGCATCGTGCTGGTGGCGACCATCCGCGCGCTCAAGATGCATGGTGGCGTCAAGAAGGAAGACCTCAAGGCCGAGAACCTCAAGGCGCTCGAGGCCGGCATGAGCAATCTGCAACGCCATGTCGAGAACGTGCAGAAATTCGGCGTCGTGCCGATCGTCTCGATCAACCGGTTCTCCGCCGACAGCGAGGCCGAGATCAATCTGGTCATGGAAAAGTGCAAGGCGCTCGGCGTCGAAGCCTTGATGGCGGATCATTGGGCAATGGGCGGTGAGGGGGCGGCCAATGTGGCGCGCGCCGTCGTTAAAGTTGCCGAAAGTGGCAAGAGCAAGCTGAAATTTCTCTATCCTGACGACATGCCGCTGTTCGAGAAGATCCGCACCATCGCCAGGGAGATTTATCGCGCCAAGGACGTCACCGCGGACAAGTCGGTGCGCGATCAGCTCGCCAACTTCGAGTTGATGGGCTACGGCAAATTCCCGATCTGCGTCGCCAAGACCCAGTACAGCTTCTCGACCAATCCCGACGCCAAGGGCGCGCCGACCGATCACGTCATCAACGTGCGCGAGGTCCGGCTTTCCGCCGGCGCCGAGTTCGTGGTCGCGATCTGCGGCGAGGTCATGACCATGCCCGGACTGCCCAGGGTTCCGGCGGCCGACGTGATCGACGTCGGTTCCGACGGCAAGATCGTCGGACTGTTCTAATCGTCATTGCGAGCGAGGCGAGGCAATCCGGTCTGTCTGTGCTAAAAGCTGGATTGTTTCGGCGCTTTGCTCCTCGCAATGACTCAGCAAGAGGAGACTACAATGCTAAAATTCTATTATAGCGGCGCGCCCAACCCGACCAAGGTGGCGCTTTTCCTCGAAGAGGCCGGATTGCCTTATGAGGCCGTTCCGGTCGACACCCGCAAGGGCGAGCAGCACAAGCCGGAATTTTTGAAGATCAATCCGAACGCCAAGCTGCCGGCCATCGTCGATGGCGACGTCACCGTGTTCGATTCCAGCGCGATCCTGCTCTACCTCGCCGAGAAGACCGGCAAGTTCCTGCCGGCCAAGACCGACAAGGCGCGCGGCGAGCTGTTGTCGTGGATGTTCTTCGTGTCGTCCGGCGTCGGGCCGTATTTCGGCCAAGCGGTGCATTTCAAGAATTATGCGCCGGAGAAGCTGCCTTACGCCATCAACCGCTATGTGTTCGAGGCAAACCGTCACGCCGGCATCCTCGACGCGCGGCTCGGCAGGCAGAAATACATGCTCGGCGACACCTATACGATCGTCGATATGAATGTCTGGGGCTGGGCGCGCATGCTGCCGAACGTGACCGGCGAAGGTGCCTGGGACAAGTATAAGAACATCAAGCGGCTGGTCGACGAGATCAACGCCCGGCCTGCGGCGCAGAAGGCCGGCGCGCTGAAGGACCGTCACAAGTTCAAGACCGAGATGGACCAGGAAGCGCTGCACGCCATGTTCCCGCATTTGAAGGAAAAGGTCGCGTAGTCTTAATTTCGCTCCTTGTCGAATAAAGAAACGGCGCGGCTTTGCAGCCGCGCCGTTCGCATTTCGATTGCCGATGCTGTTACTGGAACAGCTTCATCGCATTTTGCAGCGTTTGCAGCACACCCCAGGCCAAGGGAATGCCAACGAAGCCCCAAGCGAGGATGAGCGGCAGCATATTTGAGCTAGTCTGGTTCTGGTTCGCCATGATTTCTCTCCTTATGCGCCTGCCGGCTCGCCGGCCGCGTCCACAGCCATCTGGGCTGCGATCGCTTCATGATCGGGCTTCATGTGGAAGCGATGATGCACCGCCTTGATCATGAGGTTGCAGATGAAGCCGATGACCAACAACCCCGCCATGACGTACATGGTGACGTTGTAGGCCTGCGCCTTCGGCACCCCGTGATCGATCTGATACTCGCGGATGTAGTTCACGAGCACCGGACCGAATACGCCGGCCGCCGACCACGCCGTGATCAGCCAGCCGTGGATGGCGCCGACGTAGCGCGTGCCGAACATGTCCTTCAGATAGGCCGGCACGGTGGCGAAGCCGCCGCCGTACATGCTGATGATGATGACGAAGCACAGCACGAACAGCGACACGCTGCCGATCGAGCCGGTCCATGGGACGGTGCAGTACAGGACGGTCCCGAGCACGAAGAAGCAGAAATAGGTGTTCTTGCGCCCGATATAGTCCGACGTGGAGGCCCAGAAGAAACGGCCCGCCATGTTGAACAGGCTCAATAGGCCGACGAAGCCCGCCGCCGCGACCACCGATACCTTGCCCGGGAACATTTCCTGGGTCATGGCGGAGGCCTGCCCGAGCACGCCGATGCCGGCGGTGACGTTGAGGCAAAGCACCCACCAGATCAGCCAGAACTGCGGCGTCTTGATCGCGTCATAGACGTAGACGTCGTTTTTGGTGATGAGTTTCTGCTCGACGACCGGCGGCGTATAGCCCGCCGGGTTCCAGCCCGGCGCGGGTACCCGCACGATGAAAGCGCCGACTATCATGAAGCAGAAATAGACGATGCCCAGCGTGATAAAGGTCTCGGCGACACCGACATGGGTGGGCGTCGAGAAATGTGCCATCAGCCAGACCGAGAGCGGCGAGGCGATGAAAGCGGCGCCGCCAAAGCCCATGATGGCCATGCCGGTCGCCATGCCGGGACGATCTGGAAACCATTTAATCAGGGTCGACACGGGCGAGATGTAACCAAGGCCGAGGCCGCAGCCGCCCAGGACGCCATAACCCAGATAAATGACCCAGAGATTATGGATATAGACGCCGAACGCCGAAACCAGGAAACCACCGCCGAAGCAACAAGCGGCCACAAACATGGCTTGCCGTGGGCCACCTTCCTCGACCCAGCGGCCAAAAACCGCTGCTGAGGTGCCGAGAAAGAAGATGCCGATCGAGAAAATCCAACCGAGTTCGGTCAGGTGCCAGTCATCCGGTGCGGACTGGGTGATGCCAATCAGCTTGGTCATCGGCAAATTGAAAACGCTAAACGCATAAGCCTGGCCGATGCATAGATGGATGCATAACGCCGCGGGCGGCACCATCCACCGGCTGAAGCCGGGTGCAGCGATCGTCCGATTACGATCTAGAAAAGGAAGCAAAGCCATTGCGCGGTCCTCCTTGGATTTCCCCAACACGCTGCGCTTGCGCGCATTCTTATGAGGCGCCGGTCGAGCGGCGGCCTCTTCGGGACTCAATCACAGGTTCCGCGCCAATAGAAGATATCTATCTGCCGATTGACAAATTACCGCATGGACAAGTACGGATTGCGCTCAAGGATTTAAGTCCTACGGCCACCAAAAACCGCCTCATTAGGCGCCCTTTCCCTGCCCGCAAAGAGAAGCGCCGCTTCCTCCCGGCCGAAAGGAAGCGGCGTCCGTTCCGATCTGTTTCTTATGGTTCTATTGGAACAGCTTCATCGAATTGATCAGGGTCTGCAGCACGCCGAGCGCAAGCGGAATGCCGACGAAGCCCCAGGCCAGCACCAGCTGCAATGTGGTCGTGCCCGTTTGATGGTTTGATGCCTGCATGATTGTTCCTCCCTAAGCGCCAGCCGGTTCGCCGGCGGCTCCGACTGCGATTTGCGCCGATTCAGCTTCGTGGTCGGGGCGCATGTGGAAGCGGTGATGAACCGCCTTGACGAGCAGATTGCAAATGAAGCCGATCACCAGCAGCCCTGCCATGATGTACATGGTGACGTTGTAGGCATCGGCTTTCGGCACGCCGTGAGTGACGTTGTACTGGCGGATGTAGTTCACCAGAACCGGGCCGAAGATGCCGGCCATCGACCATGCGGTGAGCAACAAGCCGTGGATGGCGCCGACATAGCGGGTGCCGAACATATCTCTCAAATAAGCCGGCACGGTCGAGAAGCCGCCGCCATACATGCTGATAATGATCAGGAAGCAGATCACGAAACCGGCCACGCTGCCGATCGATCCCATATAAGGCACGGTGCAGTACAGGATGAAGCCGAGCACCATGAACACGAAGTAGGTGTTCTTGCGCCCGATATAATCCGACGTGGACGCCCAGAAGAAACGACCGCCCATGTTGAACAGGCTCATCAGGCCGACGAAACCCGCCGCTGCGACGACCGAAACTTTGCCCGGGAACATTTCCTGGCTCATCGCGGAGGCCTGGCCGAGCACGCCAATGCCGGCGGTCACGTTGAGGCACAGCACCCACCAGATCAGCCAGAACTGCGGCGTTTTCAGCGCGTCATAGACATAGACGTCGTTCGTCGTGATCAGCTTCGTGGCCTGCGTTGGCACAACGTAGCCCGCCGGCTTCCACCCGGGCGCCGGCACGCGCACGATGATCGAGCCGACAACCATGAAGAAGAAATAGACGACTCCGAGCACGATGAAAGTCTCGGCGACGCCGATATGGCTCGCGGTGCTGAATTTGCTCATCAGCCACACCGACAGCGGCGAGGCGATGAAGGCGCCGCCGCCGAAGCCCATGATGGCCATGCCGGTCGCCATACCGGGCCGGTCAGGGAACCATTTGATCAGCGTGGAGACTGGCGAAATGTAGCCGATGCCGAGTCCGCAACCGCCGAGCACGCCATAGCCGAGATAAATGAGCCAAAGATTGTGGATGTAGACGCCGATCGCAGACAGGAAGAACCCTCCGGCCCAGCATAATGCGGCGGTAAACATCGCGCGCCGCGGCCCACCCTCCTCGACCCAGCGCCCGAACACGGCCGAAGAAACGCCTAGGAAGAAGATGGCGAGAGAGAAGATCCAGCCCAGCTCGGGAATGCTCCAATCGTTCGGCGCCGATTGCGTGATGCCGACCAGCTTGGTCATCGGCAGATTGAACACGCTAAAGGCATAGGCCTGGCCGATGCACAGGTGCACGCATAGCGCCGCCGGCGGCACCATCCAACGGCTGAAGCCCGGTCCGGCCACCGTGTTGCTACGATCGAGAAAACTCATCGCGCGGTCCTCCCCCCTTGATTGTGGAAACAGGATTTTTGGCGACCGCCAATGCAGGCGGCGCCGTTTCTTGTTCGACAGTGACGAGCGGGATTACGGGAATCAATGATGGATTCTCTATCGTTCGATAGAAAAATCACATCAGGCGCGCGCCGTCGTATGGCAACGGCTCTTCGGCGAGCAATTAGATTTGCGCTACGCGGCGTGCTTCTGCGACGAGCGCCGCGGTCAGCGGCGTCATCGGTTCGCGTGCCGCAATCACCAAGCCAACCGTATGGGTAGCCTCCGGAGCGACGATCGGTATCGCGCGAACGACGTCAGCGAGACCAAGGGACGCGGCCATCTGCGCCGGCATGACACTCGCCCAGCGCCCGGTGCGCACATGAGAGTAGAGCAGCACCATTGAATCGGACTCCAAGGTCGGCTGCGAATCGCCGCCGGCTTGGCGCACAAGCTCATCGATGATGCGGCGAGTCTGGGTACTGGCGGTCAGCAGGCAGAGCGGCACGCGGGCGACCTCGGCCCATGTCACTTTGTCGCGGTTGCCGAGCGGCGCATCGGCAGCGGTGAGCAGGCAATAATGCTCCCGATAGAGCGGCACATGGGTCACGCGGCCGAGCGGCTCGTTATCGAGATAGGTCACGCCTGCGTCGATCTCGAGATTGTTCAGGAGCTGAAAGATCTCCTTTGAATTGCGGGACAGGATGGTGAATTGAACGGCGGGATGCCGCTCGCGATAAGGCGTGGTCAGTGTCTCGATCATGGCGAGCGTCGCGGGGATCGCAGCCATGCGCACCCGTCCGGTGAGCCCGTGTTTAAGTGCCTGTACCTCCTGGCGCATGGCGCGGGTGTCGCCGATAATGCGGCGCGCCCAATCGAGCACCCGGTCGCCCTCGGGGGTGAAATCTTGGAACCGCGAACCGCGATTGACGAGGAGTACGCCGAAACTCTCCTCGAGTTGCTTGATGCCGGCCGACAGCGTCGGCTGGGTCACGCCGCAGGCTTCGGCCGCCCTGCCAAAATGCCGTTCCCGCGCCAGCGCCAGCAGAAATTCCAGCTTATCAATCACGACCCGGCCCGCATTGGTGCGATTTGGGTTGGAAAAATCCGGCTCGAATGCCTATGGTACCAGCAAGATGATCGGTTATTCCAAGCATAGTCAACATATCAATAGATATCTTCTATTGATCTTTCCAGAAAACGGGCCAGTCTAATGTCGTCGACGATATTCTTCGCGGTCCGGGAGACAGAATGAGCGTGACTACCTCGTCGTCGATATTGCCGCCAGGCAGTGGTGAACGCAGCCGTGCCGGGCGACGTCGGCCGCCGCGGACGCCCAAAGGCCGACAGGTCGATCCGCAGGCCCTTGAAGAAGTCCAGGCGCTACTGATCGACCGGCCGCGCCGGCGCGATCTTCTGATCGAGCATTTGCACCTGATCCAAGACCGCTACGGGTACCTCTCCGCGGCGCATCTAACTGCGCTGGCGCAAGAGATGAAACTCGCGCTCACCGAAGTGTACGAGGTCGCCACCTTCTACGCCCATTTCGATGTGGTGAAAGAAAACGAGACCCCGCCGCCGCCGGTCACGGTGCGGGTTTGCGATTCGCTGTCCTGCGCGCTGCAAGGCGCGGAGCGGTTGCTCGCCGAATTGCCGAAGACGCTAGGCCCCAATGTCCGCGTGGTACGGGCGCCATGCATGGGAGCCTGCGACCGTGCGCCGGTCTGCGCGGTCGGCCATGGCCGAGTCATGCAGGCGGACGCGGCGAAAGTTACCGCGGCCGCGGCGAAGCCGGCGCATCCGCACGCCTATCCGACGCCGACTGCCTTTGACGTATACGTAAAGAGCAGCGGCTACGAACTGCTCAAAGCCTGCCTTGCCGGTAAACGCACCCGCGACGATCTTATCAAAATCGTCAGCGACGCCGGCTTGCGCGGCCTCGGCGGCGCCGGCTTTCCGACCGGCCGGAAATGGTCTCTGGTCCGCGCCGAGCCGGCGCCGCGGCTGTTCGCCGTCAATTGCGACGAGGGCGAGCCCGGCACATTCAAGGATCGGTACTATCTTGAGCGCGATCCGCATCGCTTTATCGAAGGCATGCTGATCGCCACCTGGGTCGTTGAGGCGGCCGACACTTATCTCTATGTCCGCGACGAATATCCGGAAATCATTCTTCTCCTCAGCGACGAGATCGCCAAGGTCGAGCAAGCCGGCCTGTCAAAGCACACCAAGATCCACCTGCGACGCGGCGCCGGCGCTTACATTTGCGGCGAAGAATCCGCGATGATCGAATCGATCGAAGGAAAGCGCGGGTTGCCGCGCCATCGGCCGCCTTACGTCGCGCAAGTCGGCTTGTTCGGCCGGCCGACGCTCGAACAGAATGTCGAGACGCTGTTCTGGGTGCGCGACATCGTCGAGAAGGGCGTCACCTGGTTCACCTCGCAAGGCCGCCACGATCGCAAGGGCTTCCGCAGTTTCTCCGTCTCCGGCCGCGTCAAAAATCCCGGCGTCAAGCTTGCCCCCGCCGGCGTCACTGCCCGCGAATTGATCAACGAGTTCTGCGGCGGCATGGCCGACGGCTACGCGTTCAAGGGCTATCTGCCGGGCGGGGCCTCCGGTGGCATTCTGCCGGCGTCGATGGCCGACATCCCGCTCGATTTCGGCACGCTGGAAAAATACGGCTGCTTCGTCGGGTCACACGCGGTTGTGATCCTGTCCGACAAGGACGATATAAAGGCGGTGGCGCTCAACCTCATGAAATTCTTCGAGGATGAGAGCTGCGGTCAATGCACGCCCTGCCGAGTCGGCACCGAAAAGGCGGCGGAACTGATGTCCAAGGGGCCGTGGGACGCTGCCCTTCTCGACGAGCTCTCTGCGCTGATGCGCGACGCCTCGATCTGCGGCCTCGGCCAGGCGGCACCAAACCCTTTACTTTGTGTGCTAAAATACTTTCCGGATGAACTGAAGAAGCCGCTGGGACATTGGTGATCGAAGGCTGATGCTATGAGCGACGGCAACGGACAAAAGCCGGCCGGTTACGGCCACGACAAGAAGGGTGCCGCGGGCGGTTCGGCCTATGGCGACGGCAAGCCCGGCGTGGCGCACACGGCGCCGGCGGACAAGGTTGCCGGCAAGGGCGATGCGGCGACCGCGAAGACCTTCACCATCGACGATCGTGAAATCGACATCCGCGACGGCGAGACAATTTTTCGCGCTGCGCGCCGGCTCGGCATCAAGCTGCCGCACCTGTGCTATTTGCCGAAGCCGGGATATCGCCCCGACGGCAATTGCCGCGTCTGCATGGTCGAGATCGAAGGCGAACGCGTCCTGGCCGCGAGCTGCATCCGCACGCCGTCGCCAGGCATGAAGGTCAAGACGCAGACCGACCGCGCCAAGACCGCGCGCAAGATGGTGACCGAGCTTTTGCTCACCGACCAGCCCGATCGCGCCCACGCGCATGATCCGGATTCCGAGTTGTGGAAGGTCGCGACCCGCATGCAGCTCGAACAGGGCCGCTTCCCACGGCGTCCGGCGCCGGCGCCGGATCGCAGCCACGTGGCGATGGCGGTCAATCTCGATGCCTGCATCCAATGCAATCTCTGCGTTCGCGCCTGCCGCGAAGTGCAGGTCAACGACGTCATCGGCATGGCCGGCCGCGGCCATGGTGAAAAGATCGTGTTCGACTTCGACGATCCGATGGGCGCTTCGACCTGCGTTGCCTGCGGCGAATGCGTGCAGGCCTGCCCGACCGGCGCACTGATGCCGGCGACCTTGGTGGACGAAAACAACGTCTTCACCGGCAAGGCCGACCGCGCGGTCGACAGCGTTTGCCCCTATTGCGGCGTCGGCTGCCAGCTCACTTACCACATCAAAGACGACAAGCTCCTTTACGTGACGGGCAAGAACGGGCCGGCCAACGAAAATCGGCTCTGCGTCAAGGGCCGCTTCGGCTTCGACTACGTGCACAATCCGCAGCGGCTCCTAAAGCCGATGGTCCGCAAAGACGGCGTGCCGAAGATTCCGCACGAATTCATTGACCCGTCCAATCCGTGGACGCATTTCCGCGAGGCGACTTGGGACGAGGCGCTTGACCGCGCCGCTGCGGGCTTGAAGAAAATCCGCGACCGCGACGGTCCGCGGGGTCTTGCCGGTTTCGGTTCGGCCAAGGGCTCGAACGAGGAAGCCTATCTGTTCCAGAAACTCGTTCGCACCGGTTTCGGCACCAACAATGTCGATCACTGCACGCGGCTGTGCCACGCTTCCTCGGTTGCCGCGCTGATGGAAGGCGTCGGCTCCGGCGCGGTGTCGGCTACTTTCAACGAATGCAAGAACTCCGAAGTAATTTTCGTCATTGGCGCCAATCCGACGGAAAATCATCCCGTGGCCGCGACCTTCTTCAAGCAGGCGAAGAAGCGCGGCGCGACTTTGATCGTCGCCGACCCGCGCGGCCAGGCGCTCAAGCGCCATGCCACGCATATGCTGCAATTCAAGAACGGCACCGACGTGGCGATGCTCAACGGCATGCTCAACACGATCGTGTCGGAAAAGCTCTACGACGAGCAGTACATCCAGACTTACGTTGAAGGCTTCAAGCAGTTTGCGGAGAGCATCAAGGACTATGCGCCGGAAGAGATGGCGCCGATTTGTGGCGTCGAAGCCGATGTCATTCGCACCGTGGCGCGCAAATTCGCCCGCGCCAAGTCGGCGATCATCTTTTGGGGCATGGGTATTTCGCAGCACACCCACGGCACCGACAATGCGCGCTGCCTGATCGCGCTATCGCTCATCACCGGTCAGATCGGCCGGCCGGGCACGGGTCTGCATCCGCTGCGCGGCCAGAACAACGTGCAGGGCGCCTCTGACGCCGGCCTCGTTCCGATGTTCTTTCCGGATTACAGGTCGGTCGAGGATGCGCAGGTTCGCGCGCGCTACGAGGATGCCTGGGGGGTCAAGCTCGATTCGAAGAAGGGTCTCACCGTGGTCGAGATCATGGATGCGGTGCACGCCGACGTGATCAAGGGCATGTACATCATGGGCGAGAACCCGGCGATGTCGGATCCCGATCTCAATCACGCCCGCGAGGCGCTGGCGCATCTCGAACATCTGGTGGTGCAGGACCTTTTCCTCACCGAGACCGCGGTCTATGCCGACGTGGTGCTGCCCGCTTCGGCGTGGCCGGAGAAGGACGGCACGGTGACCAATACCAACCGCCAGGTGCAGATGGGCCGCCAAGCGCTGCCGCTGCCCGGCGAGACGCGGCACGACTGGTGGCTTATTCAGGAGCTCGGCCGGCGCATCGGCCTGCCGTGGAATTACAAGGGCCCGGACGAGATCTACACCGAGATGGCGTCGCTGATGCCGTCGCTCGACAATATTTCCTGGGAGCGGGTGCAGCGCGAAAGCGCCGTCACTTATCCGGCCGATGCTCCGGACAAGCCGGGCCGCGACGTGGTGTTCGACAAGGGCTTCCCGCGTCCGGGCGGCTTCGGCAAGCTCGTTGCGGCGAAGCTTAAGCCGCCGGATGAGACGCCGGATGCGGACTATCCCTTCATCCTGACCACCGGGCGCGAACTCGAGCACTGGCATACCGGCGCCATGACGCGGCGCGCCACAGTCCTCGACGCGCTCGAGCCCGGCGCAGTCGCCTCGGTGTCGCGCGGCACAATCGCCAAGCTCGGCGTTAGGCCGGGCGACATGATTCGCGTGGCCACCCGCCGTGGCGTTGTCGAGCTCGAAGCCCGCCAGGATGACGCCATTCCCGACGGCGTGGTGTTCATTCCCTTCGCCTTCGTTGAGGCGGCGGCGAATCTCCTCACCAATCCGGCGCTCGATCCGTTCGGCAAAATCCCCGAGTTCAAATTTTGCGCGGCGCGCGTCGAAGCGGTCGATCCGGCGACCCGGGTGGCGGCGGAGTAGCTGGCGGCGCCCGCAATGGACGCCGACCCGCATGATGAGATCGTGCGCCTCGAAGCGCAGATCGACGCGCTTGCCGAAAAGCTTGAGAGTTGCCGCAAATTCATTTTGGCGGGGCGAGTTGCCGTGGCGGCGGGCGGCGTCGTCCTGGTCGCTCTGCTGTTCGGTGCGATCGCCTTCGACCCAGCGGTGATGGCTTGCGCGGCCGCGGCGTTGCTCGGCGGCTTTGTCGCCTGGGGCTCGAATCGTAGCACGGCAAATGAAACGACTGCAGAGATTGCGGCGACCGAAGCCGAGCGCGCGGTGCTGATCGGGAAAATCCAGCTTCGTGTGATTGAGGACGGCGCGACGCTGCACTGACGCGCCGGCTAACTTTTCTTCTCGTCCTTGAAATACACTTCCACCGCACCGGTGAGTTTTATCGTCAGCGGATTACCGTGGCGATCCTTGGTTTTGCCGGCCTCGACGCGGATCCAGCCTTCGCTCACGCAATATTCCGCGACGTTGGTCTTCTCGACGCCCTTGAAGCGCACGCCGACGTCGCGGCTGAGCGCATCGGCGTCATAGTGCGGACTTTTCGGATCGGTCGAGAGGCGGTCGGGCGGGGCGTCGGCCATACCGATTTGTACCTATTTGTTGCGAGAATGTCTTTTACGGGGCTAGCAAATTGTCATTGCGATCATAACACCGTTTTAGGCATTGCACTCGATACGGGCCAGTTAACGGCCATCCTTGACCTTCCTCAACACCTTTATCCCCTCTTGGCGCGTTGATCGTATCAGAAAGTGTCGGGCAAAACCTGGGAACCGTCCGAAAATTGTGCCGCGCGTGGAATCGCGAGCGAGCGACAGAATGCATTTCGTCACGCAGGTAATCGGTAAATTCCGGCAATTCCTGCCGTGCATCGCGGCGGCCGCCGTCGGCATCGCCGTCACTGTCACCGCCGTCAGCCTGATCGTTCAACGGGAGGATAGCGACGCCGAGCGTCAATTCGGGGTGCTGGCCGAAAACCATTTTATGGTTCTGCAAAACGGCCTTAACGAATATGTGAACAGGCTCGAAGCGGTGCGGGCGCTGTTCGACAGTTCCGTCGATCCGGTCAGGCGCAACGAGTTCGAGGCCTTTACGCGACCGCTGCTCCGCGAAAACGCCGCCATCGCCACGTTGTCGTGGGTACCGCAAGTGCTCAATTCCGAACGCGCTCAGCATGAGCGCCAGGGGGCGCTCGATGGCCTTCCGGATTATCACATCAAGGACATGGTTCGCGGCGGCGGCGCGATGACTACGGCGCCGGAGCGCAGCGAGTACTATCCGATCTTTTACGCAACGGTGCCGAAAACCTCCCCGCTTTACGGCCTCGACCTGCGCTCCGAAGTCGATACGCTGGCGGAACTCGAGCATTCGCGGGACGCCGATCGTCTGGGCTTCTCGCCGGTTCCTACGTTGGTCAGCACCGGCGCAGTCAAGGCGGCTTTCTGTTCTCGTTGCCGATCTACAAGCGCGCATCGCCTCACGATTCGATTGAAAGCCGGCGAAGAAATCTGATCGGCTTTGTGGACGGCTCCGTCATTACCGACAAGATGGTGAGCACGATCATCACCGACAACAAGACGGCCAAAGGTCTCGACCTGTTTTTCTATCAGCCCGGCAGTAACGCACAAGCGATGCCAAGCTACGTACATCCATCACGGCCTCGCACCTCGCCGCTCGAGCCGATGGCGCGCGCCGCGGCCGTTGCCGGTCGCTTCTGGAGCCGCGATCTCGAGGCGGATGGCCAGCCTTGGCTGACGATGGTGGCGCGGCCAATGCCGGGCGGTCCGTTGATCGTGCATCATGAGCGTGCGTGGACCGTTTTGGCATTCGGGCTCATCCTGACCGCGGCTGTCGTGACCTACATTCGGTCAACGCGCAGCCATACCTCGCGCATGATGCGCGTGAATAAGAAGGTCAGCGATCTCGCCCAGACGGACCCGGTAACGTCGCTCGCCAATCGCCGCGCCTTTGTCGATCGCCTGCGTAATGCGGTCGCTTCGTGCCGTCGTAGCGCCGAGCCGTTTGCCGTCCTCTATTTCGATCTCGATCACTTCAAGGACGTCAACGATACGCTCGGCCATGCCATCGGCGATGAGTTGCTGCGGCAAGTGGCGGCGCGGGTCAAAGGCGTGTTGCGTGAAAATGATGTCTTCGCCCGTTTTGGCGGCGACGAATTCGCGATATTGCAAAGCGATGTTTGCGATCACGCTGCCGCCGGCACGCTTGCCGCCAAGATCGGCCAACTGATCGCGCAACCCTATGTGATCGAGGGCAATGAAGTACACATTTCGGCGAGCATCGGCATCTCGCGTTACAGTGCCGATGCCAAAGGTCCCGACGAAATGATGATCCAAGCCGATCTCGCGCTCTACCGCGCCAAGGAGGACGGTCGCAATTGCTATCGATTTCATAGCGAAGATCTCGATCGCCAAGTGCAGGAGCGGGTCATTATCGCCGAGGAGCTGCGCGGCGCGATCGACCGCAATGAACTCGAGCTCCACTACCAGCCGCAAGTCGAGCTTCGCTCGGGCCGCATCGTGGGCGTGGAAGCGCTGCTGCGCTGGAGCCATTGCAAGCGCGGCTCAATCCCGCCGTCGGTGTTTATTCCGGTCGCGGAGCGGTCCGGTCAGATCCAAGTGCTCGGCCAGTGGGTGCTCGACGCCGCGTGCCGGCAGTTGCGCGAATGGGACGATGCCGGGATTGCACCCGACCTAGTCGGCGTCAACTTCTCCGCATTGCATTTCAAGGCGTCCGGCGAAATCGATCGCGAGGTGAGCGCCAGCCTGAACAAATGGGGCATCCGCCCCGCCATGATCGAGATCGAACTGACAGAATCAGTGCTGATGGATATCACTCAGCAGCATGACGCGCGCGCCTGTAGCGGCTGCGCCAGCTTGGCGTACGAATCGCGGTCGACGATTTCGGTACCGGTTATTCATCGCTCAGCTATCTGGCGAATTATCCGATCAGCCGGGTGAAGATTGCGCAGGAACTGGTGTCGGGCGTCGAGGCCGACGGCCGCAGCGCGACGGTGGTGCGCGCCGCCATCCGCCTGGCGCACGAGCTCGGTATCGATATCATCGCCGAGGGCATAGAGACCGAGGGCCAGCAGGCGTTTTTACTAGCCGCCGGTCGCAAACTCGGCCAGGGCTTCTACTTTAGCAGGCCGGTCGATGCCGCGCACGCGACCGAGTTGCTGCGTTCGGGCGAGATTACGCTGGCACGGCGGCCGCTCCGGCTGGTGGAGACCCCGGCAGCATAAGCGACTATCTTCCCCCTCCAGCCGCCACGGGTTACACTGGTTGCGATGTCTCTTGCCGCTGACGGCTCTCCACATTTGCCGACCTCGAATCAGCCGCGCCATGACTGGACGCGGGATGAGGTGCGCGCGCTGTTCGACCTGCCGTTCCCGGAGCTGATGTTCCGGGCGCAGTGCGTGCACCGGCAGAATTTCGATCCCACCGAAGTGCAGATTTCCACGCTGCTGTCGATCAAGACCGGCGGCTGCCCGGAGGATTGCGCCTATTGCCCGCAGAGCGCGCGCTACGATACCGGGGTGCGCGCCGGGAAATTGATGGCGCTTGACGCGGTCCTCTCCGAGGCGCGCGCGGCGAAATCGGCCGGTGCCAGCCGCTTCTGTATGGGCGCGGCCTGGCGCGAGCCGAAGGACCGCGACCTCGACGACGTTTGCGCCATGGTCGAGCGTGTCAAGGCGTTGGGGCTAGAGACTTGCGCGACGCTCGGCATGCTGACGTCGCCGCAGGCGCGCCGGCTGAAAGAATCAGGGCTCGACTACTACAATCACAACCTTGACACGTCGCCCGAGTTTTACGGCGAGATCATCACCACGCGCACCTACGGCGATCGGCTGGCGACCCTCGATCACGTGCGCGAAGCCGGTATCCATGTCTGTTGCGGCGGCATTGTCGGCATGGGCGAGACGCGCGACGACCGCATCGGCATGATCGCGACGTTGGCGTCGTTGCCGGTGCATCCGGAATCGGTGCCGATCAACATGCTGGTGCGCGTTGCCGGTACGCCGCTTGGCGAGCAGTCTGCGCTCGACCCCATCGATTTCGTGCGCACCATTGCCGTTGCACGTGTCTGCTTGCCGCGCTCAGTGGTGCGGTTGTCCGCCGGCCGCGAGGATATGAGCGAGGAAACTCAGGCGCTGTGCTTCCTTGCCGGCGCCAATTCGATCTTCTACGGGCCAAAATTGCTGACGACGCCCAATCCCGGTCGCGACCGCGACCGCGAACTGATGGACAAGCTGGGGCTGGGTCCGATGGAGTGAGTTCCTCTCCGGTACTGCAACAATTCTTGCCCGGCCTCGTCCCAAGAAGCGCACGACACGGGCCAATACGAACACAGCGAGGTCGGATGAGCGCAGAGCAAACAGCCGCCAGCCGGATGCGGGCCTCTTGGCTCGCTTATGTCTGCGCCGCCGCGGTTGCCTTTGGCTCGCTTTCAGCGGTCGCTTTCGGGGAGCAGCCAGATGACATCCTCAGCAGGGACAACGTGCTGCGCGATCCCGAAATCCCATCCTTGGGAAATCCCAATGGCGACCTGACAGTCGTCGAATATTTCGACTATCAGTGCCCGTTTTGCAAAAAAATGGCGCCGGAACTCGCGCAGTTGGTGCGGGACGACGGCCATATCAGACTGGTCTTGAAAGACTGGCCGGTCTTTGGCGCGATTTCGATTGCCGCGGCGAATATAACGCTGGCGGCGAAATATCAAAACAAATACGCCGAAGCCCATGATGCCCTGATCGGAGCCGATGCCAAACTCACGAAGGCAAGCATGGCCGACCTTCTTGCCAAAGCCGGCGTTGATCTTGACTTAGCGATCAAGGACCTCCAGGCGCATCAAAAGACGATCGACGATCTATTGGCCCGCAACGAAGCTCAGGCCGAGGCCTTCGGTTTCGACGGCACGCCCGGCTTTATCGTCGGCACATTCCGGGTGCCCGGCGTCGTGGAAATGAAGGTGTTCAAGCAAATCGTCGCCGATGCCCGGGCCCGGGCGAAGAAGCGGAAAACTTAACACGCCGCGTCATACCCCCGCGGCGCCGCCATCCGCGCGTGGATCGTGCGCGCCCTCGCAGGTACCATCCGGGTGCAACACCGCGGCGCCGGCATGACCCATGACGTCGGAATAGGGCTCCGCCAGCACATCGACATCATGGCCGGCGGCGACCAGTCGGTCGACCAGATTGCCGTCGAAGCGCGGCTCAAGCCTTAAAGCCGTGCGCGGCGCGCCCCAGGTGCGGCCTAACACCCAGCGTGGCCGGTCGATTGCCTCAAAAAGCGGTTCGCGGAAATCGACATAGCGCGTGAACAGCGCGCTTTGCGTCTGTGGCTGGCCGTCGCCGCCCATGCAGCCATAGGCCATGACGCGGCCGTCGTTCAGCGTGGCCAGCGCCGGATTGAGGGTGTGGAACGGCAGCCGGCCCGGACGGAGATAGTTCAGCGCGCCGGCATCGAGCGAAAAGCTCGCCCCACGATTTTGCATCAGCACGCCGGTTGCCGGTAGCATGCAGCCGGAGCCGAATTCCCAATAGAGCGACTGAATGTAGGAGACGACGAGGCCGCCGGCATCGGCAGCACCCATCCAGATCGTATCGCCGGCGCCGGCGGCGAGCGGCCAGCGCGCCGCCTTGTTCCGGTCGATCTTCATGGCTTCGCCGGCGATGGTGCGGTCGTCGAGCACGCGATCGAGCGAATGCGGCAGGTAATTCGGATCGGTGACAACCCGATCGCGCATGCGCAAGGCACGCTTGGTCGCCTCGACCAGGCCGTGGATGTGATCGAAGCCTTCCGCCTCACGCACGGCCAGTCGCGCGAACAAGGCGAGGATCATCAGCGACACGACGCCTTGGGTCGGGCCGGCGGTGTTGTAAATCGTGCCGGTCGGCAGTGTGATGCGCAACGGTTCGGCAAGCGTCGCTTGGTGGCGCTCCAAATCGATGCGCGTGACCGGGCTGCCGATGCGTTCAAGGTCGGCGGCGATCTCGCGACCGACGTCGCCGCGATAGAAATCGTCGAGCCCGGCGCGGGCGAGATGCGACAGCGTTTCGGCAAGAGCCTGCTGCTTGAGCGTCGTCCCGGTTGCCGGCACCACCTTGCCGTCGACGAGAAACGTCGCGGCAAAGCCTGGCACATCTTTGAGATTTTCGATGTTGTCACGCGTCAACCGTTCCTGGCTGCGGGTGACGGCATAGCCGGTACCGCCATGGTTGATCGCTGCCCCCAGCAAAACATCGAGCGGCAGTTTCCCGCCATTGGCTTTCGCCACTTCCAGCGCCAGCGACCAGCCGGCGACCGCGCCCGGTACGGTCAGCGCCGCAAGCGGTCCGCGCGGCGGGATCGTCTCGTAGTCGCGATAAAGCTCGGGCTTCGCCTGCTGGCCGGCGGCGCCCGCCGCCATGATGGCGCGCACGCGGCCCGACGGCTCGCGGAGGAGCCAAAAGCCGTCGCCGCCCAGGTGGTTCATATGCGGGTAAACGGCGGCGATGGCTGCGGCCATCGCCACCATAGCTTCGAGCGCATTGCCGCCCTCGCCGACGATGGCGCGGCCGGCTTCGACGGCGGCGGAATGCGGCGCGCAGACGACGCCGCGGCGGTGGCCGGCGCTGTGCAAATCCATAATGTTCAGTTCGCCGCGGTGGGTTCAAAGCCGCGCTTGCGCAACAGCGCGTCGGCGCTGGGCAACCGGCCGCGAAAGGCCTCATAGGCGTCGGCCGGCTCCTGCGCGCCGCCGGCGGCGTAGATGCAATCGCGCAGCCGTTTTGCCGTCGCCGGATCGAATATGTCGCCGGTTTCCTCGAATGCCGCAAAGGCGTCGGCGTCGAGTACTTCCGACCACATGTAGCTGTAATAGGCCGCCGCATAGCCGCCGCCGGAGAAGATATGGGCAAAATGCGGCGGCCGGTGTCGCATGGCGATCTCGTCAGGCATGCCGATTCGCGACAGCGCCTTGGCCTCGAACGCCGTCGAATTGATGTCCATGGGCTCCGGCAGTGAATGGAAATCGAGATCGACCATAGCGCAGGCGATATATTCAACCGTGGCAAAGCCTTTATTGAAATTGCGCGCAGCGATGAGCCGTTGCAGCAACGCTTCCGGCATCGCCTCGCCGGTCTGATAGTGGCGGGCGAAGCGGCGCAGCACCTCCGGCCGCTCCAGCCAGTGCTCGTAAAGCTGCGACGGCAATTCGACGAAATCGGTGGCGACGTTGGTGCCCGAAATCGTCGGGTAGGTGACGGAAGACAGGAGCCCGTGTAGCGCATGGCCGAATTCGTGGAACAGCGTGCGCGCGTCATCGAAGCTCAATAACGTCGGCTCGCCGCCGGGGGCCTTGGTAAAATTGCAAACATTGACGATGAGCGGTTGGATATCGCCGGAGAGCTTCTCTTGATCGCGCAATGATGTCATCCAGGCGCCGCTGCGCTTGGAGGGCCGCGCGAAATAGTCGCCGAAGAACAGCCCGATCTTGTTGCCGTCGGCACCTGTCACCTCCCAGACCCGCACGTCGGGATGCCAGACCGGCACGTCCGCGCGCGCAAAGGTCAAGCCGAACAGCCGCTGCGCCGTGTAGAACGCGGCCTCGATCATGCGATCGAGATTGAGAAAAGGCTTGATCGCGGCTTCGTCGAATTCGCATTGCCGCTGCCGCAGCTTTTCGGCGTAGTAGCGCCAGTCCCACGGTTCGAGCTTGAAATTGCCGCCTTCTTCCTGGATCAGCGCCTGCATGGCGTCGCGGTCGGCGAGCGCCCGCGAGCGCGCCGGTGCCCACACCGCGTCGAGGAGCGCTCGCGCCGCCTGTGGCGTCTTCGCCATGGCGTCGTCGAGCCGGTAGTGAGCGAAGTCGGCATAGCCGAGAAGCTGCGCCCGCTCGGCGCGCAGCCGCACCATCTCGGCGATCAGCGCCTTGTTATCAGTCGGGCCGCCATTGTCGCCTCGCATGATGAAGCCGCGAAAGAGTTTTTCACGCAGATCGCGCCGGTCGGAGAATTGCAAAAACGGCTCGACGCTCGAGCGCGACAGCGTCACGGCATAGCCGTCGAGCCCGCGGTCGCGTGCTTCCGCGCGCATTGCTTCGCGCATGAATGGGGGTAGCCCGGCGAGCTCGGCTTCGCTGTCAAGCCGCAGCGTAAAGGCTTGCTCGTCGGCGAGCACGTTCTGGCTGAACGCGGTGCCGAGCTCGGCGAGCCGCTCGATGATTTGGGTGAGACGTTTTTTCGCATCGCCATCCAGCGCGGCGCCGGCGCGGCGGAAGCTCGTGCGGTAGCGCTCGGTGACGCGCTTTTGCTCGGCATCGAGCCCCAGCGTGTCGGCGTCGCGCATCACCGTATCGATGCGGCGGAACAATGCCGCATTGGTGTGGATCTTGTTCCAGTGGCGGGCGATCTGCGGCGAAAGTTCGCGCTCGATGCCGAGCAAAGCGTCGTTGGTATGCGCGGCGGCCAGCAGCCAAAACGCGTTGCCGACCCGCTCCAGCGCCCGGCCGCTCAATTCCAAGGCCGCGATCGTATTCTCGAAGCTCGGCGGTGCGCTCTCCTCCGCGATGGCGGCGACCTCGGCCTCATGCTCGGCCAGCGCGCGGGCGTAGGCCTCGCGGAAATGCTCAGGCGCAATGCGGTCAAAAGGCGGGACGCCGTCGGGAGTTGTCCAGGCCTCGAAAAACGGATTGTTGGCAGGGGAAATCTGGGTCGTTTCGGGCATCGGAAGGGGTCTTACCAATGGCGGTGGTAGGCGTGATATATGTCATCGGGAGAGCATCGCCAAAAGTGTTAAGGAGAGCCGCAAAATGCCCCGTCACGCCCATTATCTGCCGCACGGCGTCATACCGGCCGTCATCCTGCCGTTCACGGACGACTTGGCGATCGACGAAAAGGGCTTTCGCAAGCACCTTTCCGACGTGGCGGCGGTCGAGGGCCTCTCCGCCGTCACGATCAACGCCCATTCGACCGAGGTCGCCTCTTGCAGTTTCGAGGAACAGCGCCGGGTTCTTGACATCGCGCAAGACGAGATCGGCGGCCGGCTGCCGATCGTCAACGGTATGTGGGCTGATGGCAGCCTGGAAGCAGCGCGTATCGCCCGCATGGCGGAGGAGGGCGGCGCTTCGGCGCTCCTGGTATTCCCGCCGGCGCCGTTCACGCTCGGGCAATCTCCGGCCATGGCAATCGAGCATTTCAAGCGCATCGCCGACGCCACGAGCCTGCCGCTGATCGTGTTCCAATATCCGCTGGCGACGGGTCAAGGCTATCCGCGGGACACGCTCCTTAAGATGGTCGAGGAGGTGCCGTCCATCCGCGCCATCAAGGACTGGTGCGGCAATGTTCCACAGCACGAGATGCACGTCCGTGAGCTGCAGAGCCTGAAGCGGCCGGTCAACGTGCTCTCGACCCACAGCGCCTGGCTGTTGAGTTCGCTGGTGCTCGGCTGCAACGGGCTGCTGTCCGGCTCCGGCAGCGTGATCGCCGACCTGCAGGCAGCGCTGTTCCGGTCGGTCAAGTCGAACGACCTCGCCGAGGCGCGCCGGCTCAATGACCGCATCTATCCGCTGGCCAAAGTGTTTTATTCCGAGCCTTGGGCCGATATGCATAACCGCATGAAGGAGGCCCTGGTGCTGCTCGGCCGCCTGCCGCGCGCGGTGGTACGGCCGCCGCTAGTGAAAATCGGCCGCGCCGAAATCGAACGCATCCGCGCCGCTTTGGTCGGGGCCGGCTTGTTGTCGGCCAAAGCCGCGCGCGACGCGGCCTAACTACTAAGGACGCCCCCATGGACAGCTCGACCCCTTCACGACCCCGCCGCATCCTCTGGCCGAACGTGCTGACCGTCCTTAGCGCGGCGATTTTGATCAGCGCCGAAGTGTTCGGCGCGGCGTTTGCCGGTAGCTGGGCGATCGCCAACCTGTTCGCGCTCGGCACGCTCGGCGCCCGCGTGCTCGACAGTCTCTTCATTCTCTGCGGCATCGCGGTAATGGTGCAGTTCGTGCGCGCGGCGCATCGTGTCGAGCCGTTCGTGGTGGACTGAGAGCGGCCGCTTCGCCGCCGTGGCGACGCCTCGTGCACAGCCGGAGCCGCGTTTTACTCTTCGTTAAAACTAAAACGCTTGCGCGCGTAAGCTAAATCGCTTATTGCGGATTTGCCCAATTTCGCACGTGCCTGTGGCCGTGTGTCGGTCGGTGGGCATCCGGACAAGAGGCCGGACAGCCGCCTAAGGAAGAGACGCTACTTCCTTGCACCCGCGACCGGCAGCCGGAGGCGA
Source organism: uncultured Alphaproteobacteria bacterium (assembly GCA_963731805.1). GTDB lineage: Bacteria > Pseudomonadota > Alphaproteobacteria > Rhizobiales > Xanthobacteraceae > BOG-931. The sequence goes on along the minus strand of CAVSWY010000001.1, from coordinate 279,033 downwards.
AACCGGCAATGCCAGCTCTCCACTGGCGACGCGGCTTAAAGCAACGACGGAAGGGCTTTTTTGGTTACTGCCGGCGCCAATGCCGGGGACACCGAAGAGGCTTGTCCATCTTTGCCAGCAGTGCGGAACGGGATTTCCCTCATCCGGACCAAGGCAGCAATCGCAGCGACGCATGCAGCTCCGCAATGACGCGGGGCCGCGCACGTCGCCGGAGGTTCACCTCGGCGGCTACGCCGCCTGCCGGATCAGGGAGCTGGGTGGTATGACCACGCGCATCCGCGAATTTCTCAAGCATCGCACCGATAACGGACCCTGCCTCGTCGTCGATCTCGACGTCGTGCGGGAGAACTATCAGAACTTCGCCAAGGTACTGCCGGACACCAAGGTGTTCTACGCCGTCAAGGCCAATCCGGCGCCGGAAATCCTCAAGCTGTTGGCCGATCTCGGCTGCTGCTTCGACGTCGCCTCGTTGCCCGAGACCCATCAGGTCCTCGCCGCCGGCGCGACCCCGGAGCGCATCTCCTACGGCAACACCATCAAGAAAGAGCGCGAGATCGCCGAAGCTTTTCGCCTCGGTGTAACCCTGTTCGCGGTCGACTGCGAGGCCGAGGTCGAGAAGGTCGCGCGCGCCGCGCCAGGTAGCCGCGTGATCTGCCGCATCCATTGCGACGGCTCCGGGGCCGAATGGCCGCTATCGCGCAAGTTCGGCTGCGAGCCCGCTTACGCCGCCGATATTTTGGAGCACGCACACAAGAGCGGGCTCGTCCCCTATGGCATTTCCTTCCACGTCGGCTCGCAGCAGCACAATGTCGAAGCCTGGGACCGCGCGCTCGCTTCGGCGGCGGCGGTGTTCCGCACCTGCGCGGAACGCGGCATCGCGCTCTCGATCGTCAATCTCGGCGGCGGCTTTCCCGCCCGCTATGTGCGCAAGACGCCGAAGCTCGAGAGCTACGGCAAGGCGATTTTCAAGGCGCTGCGCAAGCACTTCGGCAACAACCTGCCCAACACCATCGTTGAACCGGGCCGCGGCCTGGTCGGCAATGCCGGCCTCATCGAGGCCGAGGTGGTGCTGATCGCCAAGCGTAGCCCGGAAGACGAAGTGCGCTGGGTCTATCTCGACATCGGCAAATTCCATGGGCTGGCCGAAACCATCGGCGAATCGATCCGTTATCCGATCCGCACCACGCACGACCGCGACGAGACCTCGCCCTGCATCATCGCCGGGCCGACCTGCGATTCGGTCGACGTGCTCTACGAAAAGACGCCCTATCCGCTGCCGGTGTCGCTTGCGATCGGCGACAAGGTGATAATCGAGGCTACCGGCGCTTACACCGCGACTTATTCCTCGGTCGGCTTCAACGGGTATCCCCCGCTGCGGCAATACGTGATCTGAGCCAGCTTATTTCGGCTGAACATTCGGATTGCCGCCCGGCCTGCCCGGCGGCGGAATGACCGGCATTTTCCCGGCATTCGGCGTCGGCGCCTTGATGGCAGGATCGACATTGGGCGGGCAGATGACGCCGTTGGACTGGGCGAGCTTCTCGCTGAGATTCTGACCGGACGATGTGCTCCCGCCATTTGCACAAGCCTTCGCAGTGCCGGACGGGTCGCCGGTTTGAGCCTGCGCCAAAGCTGACGAGCGCAACCCGTGGGTGATGAAGATGACGGTGAAAAGGATTTTAACGATCGTGTTCACGCAGTGATAACGACGGGCGCTTGGCGCAGTTCCGCAGGGCTCAAGTCAGATCGACAATGCCTGCCTCGCCGTTTTCCGTGCCCCACGCCAGCAACACCCCATCGGCGCTCCAGGCCAGCGCCTTGACCGGGGCGTCGCCCGGCTTCTTGGCCAAGATCTCGGCGCCGTCTTCGATGCGGATGAGCAGCACCATGCCGTCGGCGTAGCCGGTGGCCACGATGTCCTGCTTCGGATGGCAGGCGACGGCCTCGATGCGATGCTCGGATGGCGCCAAAAGGTGCGGCTGCTTGCCCATCGGGCCGTCCTTGGCTTGGAACGGCCAAAGAATGAGCTGCGTCGCGCCGGAGGTCGCCAGCCAGCGGCCCCCGACGGTCCAGCCGAACGAGGTCACGCGCGCGCTGTAGCCCGACATGCGCATGTGCTGGTGGTCGACCAGCCGCCAGCCGTGCAGCATCGGCTCCTGCATGGTGGTGACGAGAAAACGGCCGTCCGGGCTCACCGTTGCGCCGAGATGTGAGCCCTTCCATTCGAGCTTCTCCGGTGTTGCCCCCGGCGCGTTGGGAAACCACAGCGTGACGCCGTTGTAGTGCGCGATTGCCAAGCGGAATCCCTTTGGCAGGAAGGCGAGACCGCCGACCGTCGAGGGCGCTTCGAAGCTGCGCAGCTCCTTGGCTTGAACGAATGCCGTCTTGCCGGCCGACCAAGCCACCGCGCCGTCGGGCCCAAGTGCGATGTGATCGATCCAGCGATGCTTGGCATCGGTCGCCAGCACCCGACTAGATCCGAGGTCGGTGACGATCAATTTGCCGTCGTCACCGCCACTGATAATGCGTCCGCCATCGGCCGCGGTGGCGAGAATAGCGCCGCCATGCACCATCATCCGCCGTAGCTCGCCGCCCGGCTCGGCGAACACCAGCGTTTCTTCGCCGAGCACGAAAACGGCGGTGCGGTCGAGAAAATGCGCGGCGAAAACGGTGCCGCCGGCGTCAATGACGCGCGTTCGTTCGGCCACGGAGACAGTGTCGCTGCGGGTATCGGCCATGGCAATCAGTCGGTGCTAATCCGCTCCTGCAAAACGGAGGGGAGATTACGCCGCGCAGCTTTCAAAACCTTCGGTGATTTTCTTGCCCGGCAGGTTGCGGCCGATGAAGACGATGCGGCTTTCGCGCTTCTCGTCCTTGGTCCATGGCCGCTGATGATCGCCATCGAGGATCATGTGCACGCCCTGAAAGACAAAGCGCTGATCGTCGTTCTTGAACGACAGGATGCCCTTGCAGCGCAATATGTTCGGACCCTCTTTCTGCACCAGGTCCTGCACCCAGGGAAAGAATTTGTCCGGATCGAGCGGTTTGTCGCTTTTCAGCGAAATCGATTGCATTTCCTCGTCGTGATAGTGCTTCAGCCCGCCATGCGAATGCGCGTGCTTGTGGTCGTGGTCGTGATGATGATCGTGATCATGTCCGTGACCGTGGTCATGATCGTGGTGGTGGTCATGATCGTGGTCGTCGCCTTCGAGGAAAGCAGGCTCAATATCGAGGATACGGTCGAGATCGAAGGCGTTGCGGCCCAGCACCGCGTCGAGCGGAATTTGGCCGCGCACGGTCTTGTGCAGCTTGGCATAGGGATTGATGCCGCGAATGCGCGCTTCGACCTCCGCAAGCTCATCGGCGGAGACGAGATCGGTCTTGTTGATCAGGATCACGTCGGCGAAAGCGATCTGGTTCTTGGCTTCCGGCGCATCCTTGAGCCGCTCATTGAGCCACTTGGCGTCGGCGACCGTCACTACCGCATCCAGCCTCGTCTTGCGCCCGACATTCTCGTCGATGAAGAAGGTCTGCGCCACCGGAGCCGGGTCGGCGAGGCCCGTGGTCTCGACGATGATGGCGTCGAACTTGCCCTTGCGCCGCATCAGCCCGTCGAGGATACGAACGAGATCGCCGCGCACCGTGCAGCAGATGCAGCCGTTGTTCATCTCGAAAACTTCCTCGTCGGCACCGACGACGAGATCGTTGTCGATGCCGATTTCGCCGAATTCGTTGACGATCACGGCGTATTTCTTACCGTGCGGCTCGGACAGGATGCGATTGAGGAGCGTGGTCTTGCCGGCGCCGAGATAGCCCGTCAGCACGGTCACGGGCACCTTTTCCCGGGCTTTTTCCGGGGCCTTTTCTTGGACTTTTGCGTCGGTCATTTTGTCCCTCCTTTGGCCCCTCCTATATAGGTATCCGCCCTGCCTTGCCATCAGCGGCCTGAAGGCCGCTGCCCGACCACCAAAGCGCGGCTTGATCCGACCGTCGCTCCGACTATCGTTTTGAACGTGCCTAAGCCAGGGAGGAAACGATGCGGATCAGTGCGATTGGCGCTGCCAGCCTGAGCATGGGCCTGACCGTGGCGATCGCCGCCACGACCGGGGCCGCGGCACAGGCGCAGGGCTATCCCGAGCGTGTCGTCCAGATTATCGCGCCGGCCACCGCTGGTTCGAGTGCGGACATTTTGGGCCGCGTGCTCGCCGACGGCTTTTCGGCCCGGCTCGGCAAGCCCTTCATCATCGTCAACAAGCCCGGCGCCAACGGCGTTCTCGGCACTGCCGACGTCGCCCGCGCCAACGCGGACGGCTATACGCTGCTGCATACCGCGACTTACTCGATCACCGTGCAGCCGCTGACCAATAAAGAGGTCGGCTACACCGCCAAATCGTTCACGCCGATCTGCCAGACTTTCAAAAATGATCAGGTCGTCATTGTGCCGCCGAACTCGCCGCTAAAGAGGGCGCACGATCTGATCGAGGCCGCGAAGAAAAGACCGGGCGCCATGACCGTTGGTGTTCCCGGCATCGCGACCATTCCGCATCTCGCGATGATCCAAGTGGCGGATGAGGCTAAGGTCCAATTCAATGATGTGCCATTCAAGGGACCGGCCGAGGAAATTCAAAACGTCCGCTCCGGGCAGATCGATTTCGCCGCGGTACCGCTGACGGCCGCGGCGGGCAGCGGGCTGCCGATGCCCGGGCTGTTTGCCGAGACGCGCAATCCGTCGCTGCTCGACGTGCCGACATTCAAGGAGCAGGGCTATGATGTGGCACCGCTGAGCTTCGGCGGCTTATTGGGGCCGGCCGGGATGCCGGCCGACGTCACGCACAAACTCGAAGCCGCCTGCATCGCGATCATGCAGAGCGACGCCGCGCAACGCGTGGTCAAGAACACGCTGCAGCCGGCGGACTATTTCGCCGACAGCTCCGGCTTCGCCAAAAATATCGCCGAGGACGTCGCCGAGAAGATACGCCTGGTGGCGATGCTGAAACCGAATTAACGGTCGCTTGGCGTGCTGCTGAGCCTCTCAGGCATTGCGGCAGGGGAGTTAGGCCTCCAGGTGGCGGCCGGGAAATGCCTGCCAGACAATCCCGCCCACCCGCCCGAATAGGACCGAGCCGCCATAGAGCAGCCCGGCGACCAGTGTCACCGCGGGTCCGGAAGGTATCTTCAAGTGAAAGGCAAACAGTACTCCGGCAAACCCGGAAAATAGTGCGACTACGGTCGCCAGCACGATCATCGTCGAGATATCGCGGGTCCAAAACCTGGCGGTGGCGGCCGGAATGATGATGACGCCGACGCCGAGCAGCGTACCGAGCGCGTGGAAGGCGTTGATCAGATTGAGGACCAGCACCGCGAGAAAGGTCAGATGAGCGATGCCGTCGGCACGGCTGACCGAACGCAGGAAGCCCGGATCGACGCAGCCGAGCACCAGTGGCCGATAGATCAGCGCCAGCGCGACCAGGCTGATCGTCGCATCGACGGCAATGACCAAAAGTTTTCCGCCGCTCATCTTGGCCGCCACCTCGCCGAACAGGAAGGTCATGAGCTGTTCGATGTCGATCCCGTTGACGATTACGATCACGACGCCGAAGGCAAGCGATACGAGCAGAAACACCGCAAGCGAGGCATCCTCCTGCAATGAAGTGGCCCGGCTCACCACTCCGGCCGAGAGCGCGATGAGGAGACCGGCGACAAGACCACCGAGCGTCATGGCAAAAACGTTCAGGCCGGCGACAAGAAAACCGATGGCGACGCCTGGCAAAATGGCGTGCGACATCGCATCGCCGATCAGGCTCATGCGCCGCAGCATCAGGAAAACGCCGATCGGGCCGGCGCTGAGGGCCAAGGCCAGGACAGCCGCCAGCGAATGCCGGACCGACGCGTCGCCAAGAGGCTCGAGCAGATAATGTGACAGCATAACGCTTAAGCGACCTCGGGCAGGGCACAGGCTTCGGCGCTCTCGTCAAAAGCCTCGCACATCAGGCGCGCTTTATTGAGATTTTCGGCGGACAGGACGTTCGCCGTGGCGCCCCAAGCCACCGGCTCGCGGGCCAGCAGCAAAGTCTCTGGAAAATTCGCCCGCACCAATTCGATATCGTGCAGCGCCGCCAGCACGGTGCGCCGCTCGCTATGCCAGCGCCGTATCAGGCTCAAAAGGTCGATCGAGGTTTTGGCGTCGACTGCGGCGAACGGTTCATCGAGCACGATCAGGCGGGCGTCCTGAACCAACACCCGCGCGAACAGCATGCGCTGCATCTGTCCGCCCGATAGCGTGCCGATGGCGCGCCGCTCGAAAACCGGTCAAACCCACGGTCGCGATTGCGCCCTCGATGATCTTTTGATCCTTGCCGCCGATGCCGCCGAATATGCCACGGCTGCGCCACAACCCCATGGCCACCATGTCGTAGACCGTAATCGGAAACGAACGATCGATGTCCGGCACCTGCGGCAGATAGGCGATGTCGTGGGTGTCGAGCCCGTCGCGCTCGATCGATCCGGCAAGCGGCTGCAACACGCCGGCCGCGCCCTTGAACAAGGTCGATTTGCCGGCGCCGTTCGGGCCGACAACAGCGACCAGCGCACCGCTCTCCACTTTGCCGTCAAGGTGGTGCACGGCCGGATGGCGTTCATAGCCGAGGGTGAGATTGTGGAATCGCAATGCCGGCATCGCTTATCGCGTCGCCCATAAATAGGCCGCCCAGATGAGCGCTATCAGTGCGCCCGCGACGGCAAGTCGCGCGCTCGCCGACAGGCGCAATAGCGATGGCGAAATCGCGGGTGAGGGATGCGGTTCGCCGCCTTCGTGGTGGTGATGGGTCATCAGCTTCCCGGACAAATAACTGTTACAATATAACATTTCCGATGGCGGGTGTCATCCGGTGGCGGATTGCGTCGCCGAGCCTGTGCGGCCAAGCATGCGTTGCCAAGCCTTTGTGTTGCCAAGCCTCAAGCCGGCTCCCATAACTCTTGGGATCGACGCCTGGTGGCGAAGATCATTGAAAGGCGAATGGCATGACCGAGCAGACAGCGCGCGCAATTTGCATCGGCGAAGTGTTGATTGAATTGACGCGCGGGGCGGAGGGCATGTTTGCGATGTCCTGCGGCGGTGATGCATTCAATACTTCTATCTATTTGGCGCGCGCCGGCATCGACGTGTCTTTCGCCACAGCGCTTGGCGACGATCGCTATTCCGACAGCGCACTAGCGCTCGCTGCCGCGGAAGGCGTGTCGCCAAATCTCATGCTGCGCGTGCCCGGCCGCTTGCCGGCTTTATGCTTGATCGAAAGCGACGGCGCTAAGGTACGCACCGTGCGCAGGTGGGGCGAGGGCGCACCGGCGCGCGAACTGTTCGAGCTTCCCGATTGGATGCGTGTCGCCGAAAGCCTCACCGCGGCGCGGCTGATCTATTTCTCCGGCATCACGCTGTCACTCTATTCGAACAACGGGCTTGGCCGGCTGTTTGCCGTGCTAGAAGTAGCGCGGCAACAGGGCGCCAAGATTGCCTTTGACGGCAACTTCCGGCCGCGCGACTGGCAAGGCGACCTGCAGCGCACGCGCGCTGTTTTCCTCGAGGCGCTCAAGCGCGTCGACATCGCGCTGCCGACTTTCGACGACGAGGCCTTGCTGTGGGGCGACCCTAGCCCGGAGGCGACGGTGGCCCGGCTCCAAGCCTTCGGCATCGGTGAGATCGTGGTCAAGAACGGTCCCAACAGCGCGCTGGTCGCGACCGGCGGGCGCGAGGAGTTCGTACCGGTGCCGGAGGTCGTGGTGCCGGTCGACGCCACCGCCGCAGGTGACGGCTTCAATGCCGGCTACCTTGCGGCGCGGCTCTCCGGCAGCGATCCGGCGCAGGCCGCTGGCGCCGCGCATCGGCTGGCCAGCAACGTCATTCGCCATCCGGGCGCACTGGCGCCGCGTATCGCCACAGCGATGCATTGAAAGACTTTCGGATACTCTATGACGCCTGACGCAGCGTCGTGCGTCCATTGCGCAATCCCTCGAGGATCGCTTGAGCGCGCGCCATGGAGAAATCCCGCGTGTTCTTATCGAACGCCTCTCCCGCGTCAGGCATCATATAGCCGTGCAGTACGCCGGGAAAAATGTGCAGATCGAGATTTTTGAAGCGCGGTGCGGCGTTTCGATAGGCTTCCTGCACCGGCGGTGGAGCCGCGTGGTCCTGGTCGCCCCAGATGATGCAGACCGGCGCTTCCACGCCTTCGAGTTCGCCGATGTAATCGAGGAGCTGCGTGCCGTGACAGGACACGCCTGCGGCATAGCCGAGGCGCTTCGGTGCGATGATCGCGTAGGGGCCGCCATAGCAGAACCCCATCACCGCGGCTTTGCCGTTGAATTGCGGCAAGCCGCGTAAGAAAGCCAGTGTATCGGCGAGGTCTGCTTCGCCAGTCTTGATGCGCTCCAGGCGCGGCTGGGCGCGTTCTCTGGCGCGGCCATCGTCGCGAGCGAGCGGTCCCGGAACAGTGCGCCAGAACAGATCGGGCGCGGCGACGATGTAGCCTTCGGCCGCAAATTCGCCGGCAATCGCGCGCAGATCGGCATCGACGCCATGGATGGCGGATGCCAGCACCATCGCCGGCACGGCGGCATCGGTGTTGGGGACCGCCAAATAGCAATCGAATTCGCCACCGCCGCTCGAGCGGATTTTCACGGTCTGACCTGACATGCATTTCTCCCAATGGTGAAGCGTTCAATTTGCGAAATCGTCCGGACGCAACTCGATCGGCGTGCCATGCGGCGTGCGCGCGCACGCTCGGCTCCAAGCCTGCCTAGTGCGCGTCAGCACGGCCGTGTCGGCGAGGCCTTTGGCGGCGACCATGCGCTCCAGCGTGGCGAGCCAATGTTGATAATAGGTCTCCCCGGTATCAGGATCACCGCTGGCTTGCGCTTTCTTGATCTCGTCGCCGAGCGTCGCGGCCCATTCCGTCCAGGTGAAGAGGCCGCGGCCGTGGAGCGCCAGAGCGAGCGCGAAGGCTTCGGCTTCCCATGGCGCAGCGAATACCGGCCCTTCGGTATTGCGGGGTATGCTTGGCACGGCTTGGGTCGCGCGTTGTGCGGCTATTTCGGTGCTCATGCCGGCTCCAGATAGGGCTCGAACGCCTCGATCGAGATCGTGAGCGCAGGCTCGGAATTCTCGCCCCATAACTCACGGCCCTCGAATAGGACCGTGTAGAGCCATTGCGGATCGTCGCCCTTGCCAAGCGCGGCACTGTCCGGAAAAACGTGGCAGCCGCGCACGGCCTCGATGACGCCGACGTGGCCGCGGGCGTAGCGCGGCAGGCGCGTATGGGTTGCCGGGTGAATGTTCTTGGCGCGGACGCGGTCGCCGGGCACAAATCGCGCCGGCGCTTGCGCCGGCCGGGCATAAGAGCCACGCGTCAACGAAGCCGGCACGTCGGCAACGTTGAGCTTGCGCTTAAGCGCTTTGCCTGGACGCAATGCGTGGCCCGACTTGATCTCGTCCTCGTCGGCGAGGCCGAGCTTGACGAGCAGGTTTTCCAGCCGGAGCGCCCACTTCCTGTAATAGGAACTCGTCAGATAAACGTCAGGCGATAATTCCTCGATGGCGGCGCGCGACTGATCGATATTGAACGCGCCCGCGTAGCTCATAGCGCGGTTGATGGCGAGGCAGTGTCCCTCCCAACCGGCGTGGAACACCGGCTCATTCGGCTCCGGCGCGACTTTGCCGAAGCCGTGCATGCCGCCCATGTCGTGAATGCCGTCCATCACGCGTCCTTCGGATTTTTCGGCAGGCCGGTGCCGATCATGCTGTCGCGCGTGACCAGCGTTGCCAGCTTTTCCTCGCTCCAGCCCTCAGTGCCCGCCGGCCGCGTCGGCAGAACCATAAAGCGCGTCTCGGCGGTGGAATCCCAGACGCGGATAGCGGTGCCGGCCGGCAGCCTGACGCCGAAATCGGCCAATACGCCGCGCGGATCACTGACCGCGCGCGAGCGATAGGGCGCCGATTTGTACCAGACGGGTGGTAGGCCGAGGACCTCCCATGGATAACAGGAGCACAGTGTGCAGACGATCATGTTGTGCTGCACCGGCGTGTTCTCGACCGCGATCAGATGATCGCCGACACGGTTCATCAGGCCGAGCGCGACGATCGCCTTGCTGGCGTTGGCAAGCAGCGCCTGTTTGAACGCTGGATCGCTCCACGCCTTGGCGACCACCCGCGCGCCATTGTGCGGGCCGACCTTGGTCTCATAGGCCTCGATGATAACGTCGATCGCCGCCGGGTCGATATAGCCTTTCTCGGCCAGCACGGTCTCGAGTGCCCGCACGCGCAGCTGCATCTCGGAGAGCTCCGAACCGTGCTCGTGCTGATCGTCGTCGTGATCGGGGTGGTCTTGATAATTTGGCGCCATGCAGCGGGTTCCCGGGGGCAATGCCGGTTCGCACCGGCACGCAGGGCATTATAGTCGGCCGGCGCAACCAAGCGAAATATGATCGAGTATATCGCAGCCGGCATCGGCGGACCTACGCCGGCCTTGCGACCGGGCTGCCGTATCGGCTTTATGCTCGGTGAAACTCTTGCCCTTTGGCCTCCGGGAGTGCTGACGTGACCGCCACAGCCACAGTTTCGGCGCACCTGCAGCGCCGCAACCCTTGGTGGACGCAGCTTTGGATCTGGGTGCTGATCGCCATGGCGGTGGGCATCGCGCTGGGCGTCGTTGCCCCGGACCTCGCCGCCCGCATGGGGCCGCTCGGCGACGCCTTCATCAAGCTGATCCGCATGCTGATCGCGCCGATCATTTTTTGCACGGTAGTCACCGGGATAGCGCGCATGGCCGACGTGGCCCGCGTCGGCAGGGTGGCTATCAAGGCGCTGATCTATTTCGAGGTCATGACCACCATCGCGCTCATCATCGGGCTTTTGGCGGTAAACATCCTGCGGCCAGGCGCCGGCATGAATGTCGACGTCAGCAAGCTCAATCCTAGCGTCGTGGAGCCCTATGTCAAGCTGACGCACGAGGTCGGCGCCATACCCTTCCTGATGAACATCATTCCGAATACGTTTGTCGGCGCTTTCACCGAAGGCAACATCCTTCAGGTCCTGTTCATCGCGGTATTGTCCGGCTTCGCGCTGGTTGGGCTTGGCCAACGGGGCCAGCCACTAGTCGACATCATCGACATCGCCTCGAAGATGGTGTTTTACATCGTCGGCATCGTGATGTGGGCGGCGCCCCTTGGCGCGTTCGGCGCCATTGCATTTACCGTCGGAAAATTCGGCGTCGGCTCTCTGGCGTCGCTCGGCATGCTGCTGGGCGATTTTTATCTGACCTGTGCGGTGTTCATCATCGTCGCCTTTGCTCCTTTGGCACGGTACTGCGGCTTCAGCCTGCTGAAGCTGATCCGCTACATCAAGGAGGAGCTGCTCATCTGCATCGCCACGACCTCCTCCGAGACGGTGCTGCCGCGGCTGATTGCCAAGCTTGAGCAGCTCGGCTGCGAAAAGAGCGTGGTCGGACTCGTGGTGCCGACCGGCTATTCGTTCAATCTCGACGGCACCTGTCTCTATCTCGCGACAGCTTCGGTCTTTCTGGCGCAGGCGACCAATACGCCGCTCGATATCTGGCATCAGATCGGATTGCTGCTGATTCTGCTGCTGACGTCGAAGGGGGCGGCCGGCGTCGCCGGCGCGGCCTTCGTCATTCTTGCGGCGACGCTCGGCGCTGAAAGCAGCATCCCGGTGGCCAGCGTGTCTCTGGTGCTGGGCATTCATCGGCTTATGTCGCAAGCGCTGACGCCGACCAATTTTCTCGGCAATGCGGTGGCAACGATCGTGATGGCGAAGTGGGAAGGCGCGCTCGATGAGCAGCGCCTTCACCGCGCCTTGGACGAGGGAGCCGTCGACGAAATTTAGAGCGCCCTGGGGCAGCGCGTCTTACCTCGTTTCCAATCATTTCCGTCGGGGGGAGCCATGGCGGCGGCAGGGATTTTCGATCTTCACGGCAAGGTGGCGCTAGTGACCGGCGCGTCGAGCGGACTCGGCGCGCGTTTTGCCGAGGTATTGGCGGAGAACGGCGCTTCGGTCGTGTTGGTGGCGCGGCGAGCCGACCGCCTCGATGCCCTAAAGGCGCGGATCGAAAAGTCCGGTGCGAAGGCACTGGTGGCCGAGGCCGACGTACGCGATCGCGCGGCGATGCGGGCGGCGTTCGACGCCGCGGAGAAGGCTTTCGGCACGGTCACCATTCTCGTCAACAACGCCGGCGTCGCGAGCTCCAGCCGCGCCGTCGAGCTTGGCGAGGATGAATGGCGGCGCATTCTGTCGACCAATCTCGACGCAGTGTTCTTTTGCGCGCAGGAGGCGGCGCGCCGCATGCTGGCCGCCGGCAGCGGCGGGGCCATCGTCAACATCGCCTCCGTGCTCGGCTTCGGCGTCGACAAGGGCGTCGTCGCCTATGCCACCGCCAAGGCCGGCGTGATCCAGCTTACCAAGGCGCTGGCGCTCGAGCTTGCGTTCAAGGGCATCCGCGTCAACGCCATCGCGCCTGGCTGGATCGTCACCGAGCTCAATCGTGACTATCTGCAAACGGACCGCGGTGCCGCGCTCAAGCGCGAAATCCCGATCGGCCGCTTCGGCGAGGAGCGCGACCTCGATGGGCCGCTGTTGCTCCTGGTCTCCGACGCCGGCCGCTTCATCACCGGCGCCACCATCGTCGCCGACGGCGGCCAAATGGTCGCGCTGCGCGGTTAATTCGATGGGATTGCAGCAGATCGTTATCGTGTTCGTCGGCGCAGTAGCCGGCGGTTTGGTCAATGGGCTGACCGGCTTCGGCACCGCGCTCACTGTGCTCGGCATCTGGCTCTACGCGATACCACCGACCGTCGCGGCGACCTTGGTGATTCTCTGCTCGGTCATGTCGCAATTGCAGACGTTGCCAATGATCTGGCGCAGCATTCGCTGGGAATACGTCGTTGCTTTCGTCGTGCCGGGACTTCTAGGCGTGCCGATCGGGACCTACCTGCTGCCGCATATAGACCCGAGGCTGTTCAAGATCGGGATCGGCGTGCTCCTGGTCGCCTATACGAGTTACGTGCTGATGCGCCGGACGCAGATGAAGATGACATGGGGCGGTGGGGCGGCCGATTGTGTCGTCGGTTTTGCCGGCGGCATTCTCGGCGGGATTGCCGGATTGTCCGGCTTTCTCCCCGTTGTCTGGACCGATGCGCGCGGCTGGACCAAGGAGCATCGCCGCGGTGTCGTGCAGATTTTCAATATGGCGATTTTGTCGCTGGCTCTGGTTTCGCACGCCGTTTCGGGATTTCTGACGCGTGAGGTCGCGTTGGCGGCGATCGTGGCCTTGCCGGGCACGATCGGCGGCGCGTGGCTCGGCGCGTTGATCTACCGGAACATAGCCGATCGGAGTTATTCGCGCGTCATTATGACGTTGCTGCTGATCTCAGGCCTCATACTGATCTGGACAAGTCGCTGATTATTTCGAGATTAATCAGCGTCCGGGGGGACGGTGCGCCTGGGTTGTGCTCGTTCCGAACTGCGTCCCTTGCGTAATGATCTGGTTGGCGTCGTTCAGGCCGCTATCGGTCGGCACCCAGGGCACGTCGGGACAGTTGTTGCTGCGCAATCCAAGAATGCCGCATTCGCCGATATTAGCGGTGTGCAAGCCCGGCACGCCGCCGTTTTGTCCTGGCTTGCTCGTGAGTAGCGCCAACAAGTGATCGATCTCAGCCAGAGTCACTCGTTCGGGCTGACCCGGCGGCGTATTCCAGCTCAGCACGGTCACTTCAAAGCCGGGACGGTTCAGGACCGTCGTGCCGGCGCCATTGTGGATAGTGACGATCCCGAACTGATCAATGACGTGAACGCCATGCTGATCGATGACGATCGTGACCGTTCCGCCGCGAATGCCGATGGCGGCGGCCGGTGTGGCGATCGACGCTTCGCCGGCGTGACTGAGCGCGCCGCCGACGAAGCGGAGTGCTCCTTGGGTCAAAGTGGTCAGCATGTGACCCTTGCCGGAATCGGGATCGTAAACGAATTCATTGATCACGATGCTGGTATTGGGCGCGATGCTCAGCGTGCTTTTAAGCCAGCTCACGCTGTTGACCACTGGCCCCGACGCCTGCAGCCCATAGGTCCGGCGGCGCGCGTTTCACTTCCAGCAGGAACTCCAGCGGATCCGTAAAATGCTTTGCCGCCAAGCGAATGACGTAAGCGCCTTGCAGACGAAGGTTCCGATCTGGACTTCGTCATCAAGCACAAGAGGGGTTTGCGGGGGCTCTGACTGCTGGAGCTCGCCCATAATGTGTTCCTAAATGGCTTGGCGTCTTTTTGCTGCTTCCCGTTTAAGGACGGCTTAAGTTCCACCTTGCGAGTATATGAGGGATTTTACTGACGGCAGAACTGAGCCAGTGTTTTCTCGCGGGTCCGATTGCGAAGAAGTCGCTTCGCTAAATTGGACCGCAATGGCAACTGCGCCTTTCGGCCCGACGACCGAGGAATTGAACGATGTGGAGCGCGAAGTCAGGGCGTGCGAGCCGCGCGCCCGTCTCGATTCATGCTCGTTGGGCGCGAATGAAATTGATGATGGCCGAGAAATCCATACCGCCGTGGCCTTGCTGCGCGAACTCTTCGTAGATTTCGGCGGCGTGCGCGCCGATGGCGTTCTTCACCTTCACCGATTTCGCCGCTTCGCGCGCGAGCTTGAGATCTTTGAGCATCAGGGCGGCGGCGAAGCCCGGCTTGTAGTCGTTATTCGCCGGACTTGTCGGTACCGGCCCGGGCACCGGGCAGTAGCTCGTCAGCGCCCAGCATTGACCGGAAGAGGCCGAAGCGACGTCAAACAGCGCTTGGTGCGACAGGCCGAGCTTCTCGCCCATGACGAAGGCTTCGCCGAGGGCGATCATCGACGCGGCGAGAATCATATTGTTGCAAATTTTCGCCACCTGGCCGTTGCCGGCTTCGCCGCAATGGACGATGCGCTTGCCCATGCGCTCCAGAACCGGCTTGCCGCGCGCGAAAGCGTGGTCGGTGCCGCCGACCATGAAGGTGAGCGTCGCCGCCTTGGCGCCGCCGACACCGCCGGAGACCGGGGCATCGAGCGTCGCGATGCCGCGAGCGGCCGCCAAGGCATGGGCCTTGCGGGCGCTCGCCACGTCGATCGTCGAGCAATCGATGAACAGCGTACCCTGCCGCGTCCGCGGCACGATATCGTTCCAGACCGACACGACGTGCTCGCCCGCCGGCAGCATGGTGATGACGACGTCGGCGTCCTCGACCGTGCTCCGGGCGCTGGTGACGATCTGGACGCCGTCGCGAGCCGAAGCTTCGCACAATGCCGGCACCAGGTCGAAGCCGAGCACGTGCTCGCCCGACTTGACCAGATTGGCGGCCATCGGCGCGCCCATGTTGCCGAGACCGATGAAGCCGATTGCCGGCATGGCAGTCCTCCCTCAAGTTTCGAATTTCAACTCAAGCTGACCCACGGATTGAAAGTGACGTTCGACGATCTCCGGCGTCACTGCTTCCAGCGTGTCCGGGCGCCACACCGGCTTGCGGTCCTTGTCGACGATTGCTGCGCGAATGCCTTCAATGAAATCATGCCCGGCGATGCACGCCAGCGCGATACGATAATCCTGCTGGAAGCACTCCTCAACGCGTTTGAATGACACGGCCTCGCGCAAATTGCGGAGCGTGATTTTCAGGGAAGTCGGCGAGGCTCTGCGCATCGCTTCGAGCGCCGCGCGCGCAGATTCTTCGCCGACGTCGTGCAGGCGATCGACAATGTCTTCGACGCGATCGGCGTTGTAGCAGCGGTCGATCCAGGGTCGTGTTGCGGCTAAGTGACCGGGGGCAGGGGAGGTCGATAGTTCGCCGAGGCGCGCCCTGACGTCGTCGCCGGTCCGGCAATCGACGAGCACAGCCGGGATCTCGGCCAATTTCGCCGCCGGGACGTGGACGTCCGCAAGCCCGCAATAGATCGCATCGGCCGTGCCGGCGCGATTGCCCGTGAGCGCAAGGTAAGCGCCCGCGCATCCGGGCGCGCGCGCCAGCGGAAAGGACGCGCCGACATCGGGAAAGAAGCCGATGCCGACTTCGGGCATCGCGACCGCGGAGCGATCGGTGACGACGCGATGCGCGGCATGCGCCGAAAGTCCGACGCCGCCGCCCATCACCAGTCCGTCCATGATCGCAATTACGGGCTTTGGATAGCGCGCGATCAGCACATTGAGCTTGTATTCGGTGGCCCAGAATTGTGCGGGCAGCGGACCGCCGGACTTCGCCGCGTCGTAAAGCGCGCGAATATCGCCGCCGGCGCAGAACGCGCGTTCGCCGGCGCCGTCGATCAGCACAGCGCCAACTGCGGGGTCCTCGGCCCAGGCTCGCATGCGCGCCGTCATCGTCGCGACCATGTCGAGCGTGATCGCGTTCAGCGCCTGTGGCCGGTTCAGCGTGATCCGCCGCAGCGCACCCAGTTCACGGATAATAACGTCGCCGTTCTGAAGCAGCTTTTCGCTCATCGGCCGACGAGATGTCTCGCTACGATGAGGCGCATGATCTCGTTGGTGCCTTCGAGGATCTGGTGCACGCGCAAATCGCGCACGATCTTCTCGATGCCATATTCCGACAGATAGCCGTAGCCGCCGTGCAATTGCAGCGCCTGATTGGCGACGTCGAAGCAGCTGTCGGTGACGAAGCGCTTGGCCATGGCGGAAAGCTGCATGGCATTCGCGTCGCGGCGGTCGAGCGCAGCGGCGGCGCGCCACAGCAAGGCACGCGAGGCTTCGAGTGCAGTCGCCATGTCGGCGAGGCGGAATTGCAGCCCTTGGAACTCGTCGAGCCGTTTGCCGAAGGCCTTGCGCTCTTTCATATAGGCAAGCGTTTTTTCCAGCGCCGCTTGCGCGCCGCCGAGCGAACAGGCCGCGATATTGAGGCGGCCGCCGTCGAGGCCGGTCATCGCGATCTTAAAGCCAAGTCCTTCTTCGCCGAGCCGGTTGGCGGCCGGGACCCGCACATCCTGGAAGACGACGGCGCGCGTCGGCTGGGCGTTCCAGCCCATCTTCCGTTCATTGGCGCCGAACGAAATGCCCGTGGTGTCGCCCGGGACGATGAACGCCGAAATGCCCGCCGCCCCTTCGCCGCCGCTCCGCGCCATCACGACATAGAGATCGCCCGCGCCGGCACCGGAGATGAATTGCTTCTGCCCGTTGAGCACGTAGTGATCGCTGTCGCGCACCGCGCGCGTGGTCAGGGCTGCGGCATCCGATCCGACGCCCGGCTCGGTGAGGCAGTAGCTCGCCAACAGCTCCAAGGTGCACAATTTCGGCAGCCAGTTTTGGCGTTGCTCCTCCGTGCCAAAAGCATCGATCAGCGAAGTCGTCATGTTGTGGATCGACATATAGGCGGCCACCGTGGGACACCCCGTCGCCAGCGCCTCGAAGATCAACGTCGCCGTCAGCCGCGACAGGCCAGAGCCGCCGACATCTTCGGCGATGAAGATCCCGCCCATGCCGAGCGCCGCGGCCTTGCGCATCTCGGCGACGGGAAAGTGCCTGGCCTCGTCCCAATCGAGCGCGTACGGCGCAAAATGCTCATCGGCAAAGGCGCGCGCCATATCGCGAGCCGCGATCTGGTCGGCATCGAGTGAGAATCGCGGCGAAGTGTTTGGAGAGGAGTTGAGCATGAAACCCCGGCGGCCGGTCGGTCCAGCTCATTCTCGCATTGTCACATTGGCGCAGCAATGACGAGTTCGCCTAGCCGGCGAAAGCATCGATCGGCATTTGGAGAGCCGTGCGTGACGCAATCGTCCCGCGATCGTTCTAAGAATGCTTCAGCGGATGCCGCCGCACGTAGTGCCTGGCAGGGGCCGCTCCGGCCGGCCGATAGGTCGGATTGACGTTGCAAAAGCCGCGATTGCCGGCGATGACGTTCGGCGCGCAGGCCTCGAAGGTCTGGTACTGGCAATCCCAGTACATTTCACCGGTACCGATATTGACCACCGCGCACCACGGCGCGTCGCCGTAACCCGCATGGCTGGACGGCATTCCGAGGCACAAGAGCGCCGCTGCGCCGGCGATTGCCCATACGACCTGTTTCATGGCCTTCACCTTGGATTTCCACCCCGCCCTCGGCTTCGGTATAACCCCTAATCGTTTCACCTATTCCTGCCTTGATAAAAATCAACTTGGGGGGCGCCGGCATGGATTTCACTCTACCGCCCGAAATCGAGGATTTGCGCCAGCGTACGCGCGCCTTCATCGAAACGCACGTGCTGCCGCTCGAAGCCGATCACGAAAATTTTTCCGAGCACGAGAACATACCGCTTGCCAGGCTGGTGCCGGTTCAGGAGCAGGCAAGGAAAGCCGGGCTGTGGGCGCCGCAATCGCCCAAGGAATTTGGCGGCATGGCCCTGCCGATCGTCGCCTGGGCGGCGATCTACGAGGAGGCGGCGCGCTCGCTGTTCGGACCGCTGTCGATCAACTGCGCGGCGCCCGATGACGGCAATATGAATCTCCTGTCGCGCGCCGGCACGTCGGCGCAAAAGGAGTGGTGGTTGCGGCCGGTGGTCGAGGGCAAGGTCAAATCTTCCTTCGCCATGACGGAGCCAGCCCCCGGCGGCGGCTCCGATCCGGCCATGATCCGCACCTTTGCCGAGAAGAAAGGCGGCAAATGGGTAATTCGGGGCCGTAAATGGTTCATCACCGGCGCGGCGGAGGCGGCGCATTTCATCGTTATCGCGCGCACCTCGGACGACAAGCGCCGCGGGCTGACCGCGTTTCTCTATCACCGCGATCAGCCGGGCTGGCGCATCGTCCGCCGCATTGAAATCATGGGACCGGAGGAGCACGGCGGGCACTGCGAGCTCGAATTCGACGGCCTCGAAGTCGGCGAGGAAAACATTCTGCTCGGCGTCGGCGACGGGCTCAAATGCACGCAGATCAGGCTCGGTCCGGCGCGGCTGACCCATTGCATGCGCTGGCTCGGGCAAGCCAAGCGCTGCATGGAGATCGCGCAAGCTTACGTCAACGACCGCGAAGGCTTCGGCATAAAACTCGCCGACCGCGAGAGCGTGCAGATCAAGCTCGGCCAGGTGGCGCAGCGTATTCAGATCGGTCGCCTTCTCACCATGCACGCGGCCTGGAAGCTCGATCAGGGCGACCGCGCGCGCAAGGAGGTCTCCATGGCCAAGGTTCACGTCGCCGACACGCTGCACGAGGCCGCCGACACCGCGATCCAGCTCAACGGCGCGCGCGGTTACTCGAAGGATACCATCCTGGAATGGATCTACCGCGCCGCCCGCGCCGCCCGCTTGGTCGACGGCGCCTCCGAGGTGCACAACATGGTGCTGGCGCGTTTCCTGCGCGAAGAGGGCCGCGATTTCTGGAGCTGGAGCGCGGGGAACAGGGTGTGAGCGGACCGCTTGCTTCGTGCCGTCTCCTTACGCATAAAGCTCAATGGAACTAACCCGAACTACACCCTGCGGCACATCAATTTCACTTTCTGAAGAAACTCCAAGGAGCCAATATGAAACTCGCGTTTTTTGACGACTATAAGCTTGGCGTCGTGGTCGGTGACAAGATCGTCGACGTTTCCGCCGTGACCAAAGGCATCAAATCGCTCGGCCCGCAGGACGTGATCCGCGGCGTGATCGAGAAGTGGAGTACCTACAAAGGCAAGCTCGCCGCCGCCGCGAAAAAGGGCAAAGGCAAGCCGCTCAGCAAGGTCAAAATCCGCCCACCGCTGCCGAAGCCGGAGAACATCATCTGCATGGCGGTGAACTACATGGAAGACGGCACGCTGCCGGAGCCGGCACCAATCAACGCCTTCATGAAATCCCCGAGCGCCATCATTGGCGACCGTGGCACCATGGTGCTGCCCGATATGGCGGCGAGCGTGTTCGAGGGCGAGGCGGAGATCGCTGTCGTCATCGGCAAAAAGGCCTCGCATGTGCAGGCCAAGGACGCGATGAAATACGTCTTCGGCTATACCAATTTCATCGACGGCTCCGCGCGTGGCGTGGTGCCCCCGACCAACGTGTTTTATCAGATGAAATCGCGCGACACCTTCGCGCCGATCGGTCCCTATATCGTCACTGCTGACGAGATCAAGGATCCGCAAAAGCTGCAGATCACGCTGACCAACAACGGCGTCGTCTATCAGAACTTCAATACCAGTGACATGGCGCACAAGATTCCGCGCTGCATCGAATGGGTCACTTCGATTCACACGCTCGAACCCGGCGACATCCTGGCCACCGGTACCAACCACCGCGGGCTCAATCCGTTCATGGACGGCGACAAGATCGAGTTGACGTGCGAGGGCTGCGGCACGCTGCACATCACGGTGCGCGATCCCCTCAAGCGCACCTGGGCGCGCGTCACCCGGCTGCAGCACAAAGAGAGCGGCGGCGAAGGCGTGCATACCAAGCAGACCGGCGGCAAATACGCCAAATAGCGAGACATCGCCGGCGCCCGGTCGCGGCGGCGATTTAGGTTAACAGCGGCAGAACGTGGTGTAGCCCGAACCTGCATGGCATGGTCCTTGCCGGGGCGTCCGGCAGAGTTCGGGCTTGGTATCGTGATAGAAGCGGCAATAGATTTCAGCATCGGATTCTTGTCCGCAGCTTTGCTCGGACTGTTGATTGTCCCGCTGGTGTTCAGGCGCTTGCTGCGCCGATCGGTCGACCGCATCGTTGCGGCCGCGCCCTATCCGCCAGCCGAGATGCGCGCCGACAAGGATCAGTTGCGCACCAAGCTTGCGACATCGACCCGCCAGCTCGAAATCAGCCTGACGGCAATGAAGACCAAGACGATGTCGAAGCTCGCGGAACTTGAGCAGAAAACAGGAGCGCTCAATCAATTGAGGGGTGAGATCGGCGACAAGACGGATACCATTGCGCGCTTAAGGAGCGAGATCGAGGACAAGGCCTCGACGATCGCCGCGCTCGAAGGCCGCAACAAGACGCTGGCTGAAAGACTTTGCATCGTCGAGAAACAATTCGAGATCCGAGGCGATTCGCTTCGCGAAACCGAGGAGGTGCTAGCCGACCGGGAATCGGAGCTGGTGAAACTCGTCACCGAGCTCGGCCAGCATGCGTCGATTGCCGACCACCAGCGCGAGGAAATCGCGACACTGCGTGAGCAGGTCGACGCGATCAGGGTGAGCGTGGTGGACTATGAGAACGCACTGAACGAGCGGGTGCTGCACCTGTTGGGCGATGAGGCGGACGCCGACGCGCCATGGCGTGTGTCGGCAGGGAACGGCGAGCACGGCCGCCTCGATTCGCAACGCCGGCGGTCGTAACCGCCGGGTCGCGCCGCGCTGCATGTCACCTTGGCTATCGCGACGCTTTGAAGCCGGTCAATTTGACGAGCGCGGCCCAATGTTCCGTGCCCGCGGCAATGGACTTCGCGAAAGCGTCGCCGCTCTCGTTTGGCAGGTCGTAGCCCTGTGCCAACAGCGGTTCGCGGACGCCCGGCTCCTGCTGCGCCTTGAGGCCGGCGGCGATCATGTCTTGTACGACCTTCTTCGGCGTGGCTGCTTGCGTGAGCAGACCGAACCACACTGAAGTCGTGAACTCGGGATGACCGAGCTCGCGGAAGGTGGGCGTATCCGGTAACAGCCGGAAGCGCTCCGGGCTGGTGATGGCGATGGCGTTGAGCCGTCCGCTCTTGATCTGAGGCAGGGAGTTCTGCGTTTGGGCGAAGCCGAGTGGCGAGTTGTTGGCGATCAGCGCGCTGACCTGCGACGCCGATCCATGATAGGGCACCGCGACGAGGTCGAGGCCGAAGCTCTGGTTGAGCTGAGCCCCTAGAAAATCACCCGGCGCTCCGGGACTGTAGGACGCATAATTGAGCTTGCCGGGATTGGCCTTCACCCAGGCCGCGACCTGATCGAGCGTCTTGGCCGGGACGCTCGGATTGGTGACAAGAACGAGCGGCGATTGCACGCCTTTCACCAGCGGTGTGAAGTCCTTCATCGACCAATGCATGTGATCGAACACCAGCGGATTGATCTCGCAGAGCGCCGCGGTGCCGACCATGATCATCGAGCCGTCGGCCGGCCGGCGCGCGACGTATTCCGCGGCGATGTTGCCGCCGGCGCCGGGTTTGTTCTCGACGACAGCGGTGCGACCCATGAGCTTGGCCATTTCCGGAGCGACAATGCGCGTATAGAGATCGGGAGCGCTACCGGCCTCGAACGGCGACACGAATGTGAGGAGCTCGGCTGCGCGCGCCGTCACATCAAGAAGTGCCGCGGACGCGAGACCACCGAGCACAAAACTGCGACGTGAGAGTTGAAACTGCAAACTCGTCATCCGTTCGGGTTTCAGGCGCATTTCTCCCTCTGATCGCAATCGGATCGCTTATGCGCGGCGCACCGCGCGCGGGCTTTGATCGACGGCATCCATCATCGCTTGAACCAGCCGTTCGGTCAGGCGCGCCCGCGTCGTTGCTTCCGACGGCTCGTCCCACAGATTGAAGGTTTCGTCCGGGTCTTTGACGAGGTCATACAACTCGCCCCATGTCTCGCCTTTGTAGAGCGTGAGCCGATGAGTTTCGGTGATCAGACTGCGCACGAAGGCCGGCTCGGCAAAACCGAGCCGGGGAGCCCCGTCCTGGAACTCGATGAGAATTTGATCGTGCGGACGCGCATCATCGCGGATCGCTGAGACAAGGGACTTGCCTTGGATGCCCCAGTACGGCTTTAGCCCGGCGCGATCGATGATGGTCGGCGCCAGGTCAGCCGTCGAAGCCAGAGCGTGGCGTACGCAGGCTTCGGGTCCGGCCGGGTCGCTCCAGATGAAGGGAACGTTGGTGATGCTTTTGAGCGGCAGCGCGCCCTTGAGCAGCAGATCGAAGTCGCCGAGGTAATCGCCGTGATCGGAGTTGAAGATGACGATGGTGTCGTCGAAATGGCCGCTCTTTCGCAACTCATCCAGCACCGCGCCGATAGCATCATCGATCATTGCGATCATGCCGCAGGTCAACGCCATTGCCTCTTTGAGCTGGCGCTCCGTCGCCATGAACGCGATCTGGGATTGCGTGTCCTGAGTGTTGTCCAGCATGTGCGCCCTTGCCCAAAGCAAAGGCGGCACAGGATTGCGGTGCGCTTCGAAAGGCAGCCGCACCGCGAACTGCTCTGGTTTGTAGAGGTCCCAATATTTTCCGGGCGGCGTGAATGGGTGATGCGGATCGGGAAATGAGACGAAAGTGAAGAACGGCTGGTCATCGCCCTTGGTGCCGTGAAGCCATTCTACCGCGCGGTCGCGGATGAATGCGGTGGGATAAAGCTCCTCGGGGATCGGTGTGCGGATTGCCTGCGGACAGATGTAATTGTGCGGCAGCTGATTGGCCCGCTCGCGCCAGGCCGACGCCTGCGGCGAGCGCGAGCGGAGCCATTGATCGTAATGGCCGTGGGCCTGGTCGCCATGGTTGGTGACCATGTCGACGTGGTCGTAGCCGTAATAAGGCAGCTTGAACGCGTAAGGGGCTTCGCCGGCATAGCGTTCCGGCGTCTCCTCGCCGTAGTCGCCGCCGTCGTCCCTCCAGGCCTCGTCCAAGAGGCCCAGTGTCTTCGGATCGACGCGCGGAACGGCGGGATGGGAGGTCATCGGCTGCACATGGCTCTTGCCGATATGCGCGGTCTTATAACCGCCCTCACGCAGCACCTCGACAAATGTCGTGGCGCGGCGGCTGAGGTGATTGCCATTGTGACGAAGGCCGTGCGCCGATGGGTACCGGCCGGTCAGTAGCGTGGCCCTGTTGGGCATGCAGACGGGACTTGTGACGAAGAACCGGTCGAAGCGAGCGCCCCGTGCCGCCAGCGAATCGATGTGCGGAGTTTTGAGTACCGGATGGCCGGCGCAGCCGAGATAGTCGGCGCGATGCTGATCGGTGATGAAGAACAGGAAATTCGGTCGTCTCAAGTATGGCTCCCCGTCGCGGCGGCGTGCCCACGGCCGCCGCGCATTCGAACATCGCCGGATCGGGACTATTCTTTTCTGTTTCGCGCGCCGCTTAATTTCGCCAGCCGGTGTCGACCGCGTCGAGCATGCGCAGATAGGCCGGCCAATCGGCCGAGCCGCGGCCGGAATCGTGGTGCTCGTATTGATGCGCGGTCTTTTCGCAGATCGCGGCGGGGATTTCGACGAGCTCGCCGCCGGTCGCTTCCATCTTGAGCTGGATGTCGGCGGCTTCGAGCAGCGACTTCATCAGCACGAAGGCTTCACGCGCGGTCTTGCCGACCGTGAGCAGCCCGTGATTGCGCAGGATCAGCGCGCGGTTTTTGCCGAGCGCCTTGTTGATGCGGGCGCGCTCGCCGAAGTCCTCGGTGATGCCCTCGTAATCGTGGTAGCCGACGCGATTGTGGAAACGCACCGCCGGCTGTGACACCATGCGCAGCCCGTGCTTGAGGCCGGACAGCGCCATGCCGTTTTCGGTGTGGACGTGGACCGCGCAATTGACGTCCGGCCGCCCTGACAGCACCCCACCGTGCAGCGTAAAGCCCGGCCGATTGACGCCCGCGGACTCGTCGAGATCGTCGTCCATGCTGACCTTGACGAGGTTTGACGCGGTGATCTCGGTGTAGAGCAGTTCATGCCGCTTGATCAGGAATTTGCGCTCCTCACCCGGCACGCGCATCGAAGAATGATTGTAGATGACGTCGCCCCAGCCATAATGCGCGATCAGCCGATAAGTCGCAGCAAGATCCAGACGCGCCTGCCATTCGGCTGGCGAAATGTCCGCCTGACTGACGGTGGCGAGCTTGACATGCGGGTTCATGGGCGGGTCCTCCCTGGGGATCGACCCAGCCTAGCACGAGCCCCCGGCGCCGCGCACGCCGGATTAGCGACCGTCAACCGGCCCGGTCCAGGATTTGGCCATGGAAACTCATGACCGTGTGCGAAGCTCTTCAGTGATTTGGTGCAAGTCGGCGCTTTTTGCGCTCCGGTAGCGCCGAAAAGCCGCCCAAGGGCCAATCGCTACCCCATAACGTCGGAGATGTTGCAACGCTCTCGCTCGCCTTGAGGTCGACATGAAGTCGACATGAAGATGGTCGAGTTTGACGTTCGGTCGCCCCAGTCAACCTTTGTTAATGACAACGGTTTAGTGAAATCTCGCTGGGTTAGCTTAATTGGTAAAGCCATCGGTTTGTTTCCGGTGAGTTGAAGGGTTCGAGTCCTTTCACCCAGCTCCAAAACCCGTCACAACATTGTCACCAAGATGGCCATTCGCGGGGCTGCCGCCGACGCCGGCGTGCGAACGGATGAGCTTACGCGGCTCAGTTAACCTTAATTGTTAATGGAGAATCGCGCGATCCTCGCTCGGGAACTTCGCAGATGAAGTGAATTGTTGACCTTAAGGAATTCAAGTGTAAATTTTTTCTTAACAGCGATGCCACCAGCGGTTCGCGGTAAGCGGCGGGTCATCAAATGCGGTACGACACGAGCGCCTCTATTCGGGCAGCCCGGGAACTCCACTATCCGGACCAACGCTCGTGCATAGAGTCTCCCATTCAGCGACCCCCCGCTTCTCCGCCACAGCGAGCCAGCGGCTGGAAGCGAGCGGTTACACCGGAACAGATTCTGAGGTCATTTAGCACCCGGGCATTCAAGCGCGAGAGACCGGATAAGCCTGAGCTGATGCTACAGTTCGTCGCTCAGGCTCACGCATGCCGGGCACCCATTTCCTTCGTGCAGTATTGGGGCAAGGGATTGCGGCCGACGCTGGCAGCGCCAGAATTTGCCTGCCTGGACTTTCTCGAATCGATGATGTCGCGCATTGTCGAGATCTACGAGCCTGGCGCCGACTTCACGCTGGTCTTCACCGATACGCACGCCGCGTTGAACGGTCACTCACCAGCAAGCATCCAGTCGTACTTCCAAGATCTGGTGCGCGCAACGCGCGGTCGCCGGTTCAAAACTTGCCTACTCAGCAATCTGGTGAACGCGGCCGGCTTGCGGCCCGATGCAACGCCGGAACAGCAGGCTCCGCCACCTGACTTGTTGGAGGAATTGCGGGCTAGCGCGGCTAAGTGGTTCAAGGGTGAAGGATCGACGGACGAAGGCGCAATCCGCTATTTCCAAGCCAATATGCTGGAGCGGAAAGTCATGGAACAAGAGTTTCCGCGTTCCATCTTCGTCACTTTCAACGGCAGTCAGCTCAAAAGCCTTTTCCCCGAAGAATTGCCGATCTTCTACATGTTCTCCTTGCGACACGGCATTTCCGACAAGCCGTGGTTCCTGCCCCCCGATTTCACAGGCCGAAAGCCACGGCTCAATGAACAATCCAGCGTGCCCATTCAGCCGGCATCAGCATCGCGGGACGGGCCGGCATTATGACCGATTACAATGTGCTCGCCGCAGGCGATACCGCGCTCATTGTCGATTTTGGCAACCAAGTCGATCTGAACGTCAGCGCAAAAGTGCTGGCGCTCGCCGGGCGGCTCAACGCACTCAACATCGATGGCGTTATCGAAACCGTACCGACGATTCGATCGCTGAGCATCTATTATGAACCTCTCACCGTCTCCGCGATTGGTCTTGAGCGGCAAGTCGCAGATATTCTTGAACATCTGGAAGACGCGCCTGCAACGGGCCGCACCTGCGACATCCCGGTGTGTTACGACCCGGAACTCGCGCCGGACCTCGAACAGGTCGCCTCACAGTGCAATCTCCGTCCGCATCAGGTGATCGAGATTCACAGCAGCCCGACCTATCATGTCTACATGCTCGGGTTTCTACCCGGTCTTGCTTATCTGGGCGATCTTCCGGCGGAGCTTGCTCTGCCCCGGCGCCCGACCCCGCGACCTAAAATCCCGGCAGGCTCGCTTGGCATCGGCGGCAAGTTGACGTGCATCTATCCGATGGCAACGCCGTGCGGTTGGCATCTGATCGGCCGCTCGCCCACCTCGCTTTGGGACCCTAGCCTGGCGCGAGGCGCGTTACTGCGGGCCGGAGACAAAGTTAAGTTCAAGCCCGTGAGTCTGCGCGAGTACCGACGTATCTGCTCCGACGGGATCATAGCCGCATCGCAAACGGGCAAGAGTCATTGAGAATCCGATGTCCGCTGTGTTGCGTATCCTTGAGCCCGGCCTGCTCACGACGGTCCAGGATCTGGGCCGGATCGGCTACCAGCATCTTGGAGTGCCCACGAGCGGCGCACTAGACCCGGTAAGCCTCAGGGCCGCCAACATCCTCGTCGGCAACGCACCGATCGAAGGCGCGCTGGAGATAGCCTACGTCGGTCCGACATTTGTTGTTGAGGCTGACAGCGTAAATCTAGCTTGCGCCGGCGCCAACGCGTCCATCGAAGTGCTGGAGGACGAAGCCGCGGTGAGGGGCGTGCGCTACTCATCGATGCAGAGCTTTCGCGCCGAACGCGGACAAGTGGTCCGGGTAGGCCCGACGGCGGGATCCTCGGTCGTCTATTTGGCAGTCGAAGGCGGATTCGATATCGAACCGGTGTTGGGCAGCGTTTCGACCTATATTCCCGGGCATATTGGCGGTTGGCAAGGCCGCGCGCTCGTTGCCGGCGATGCCTTGCCGCTTCGCCGAAGCGTCGCCAGCGAAAGGAACGAGTTCCGGCTCGAGGGACTGAATCTCGCACGGCCATCCCGGTTCCGCGTCGTTCTCGGGCCGCAGAACACGCGGTTCTCGGAACAATCGATCAAGGCCTTCCTGGACGGCGAATACACCGTCGGTCCCGCGACGGATCGGATGGCCATGCACCTCGATGGCCCGAAGCTCGACCACATAGGCGGCCACGATATTGTATCGGACGGAATTGCGCTGGGTTCGATTCAGGTGCCAGGACACGGGCGACCGATCGTCCTCATGGCCGACCGGCAAACGACCGGAGGATATCCCAAAGTCGCAACCATTATTTCGGCTGACCTGCCCGCGCTCGGCAGGTCGCGGATCGGCGACAAGATTTCGTTTCAGGAAGCCAGCATTGAGGAAGCGCAGCAGCTGCGCCGAGCCCTGCTTCAACAGATCGATGCGATTGCGGACCGGATGGTGCCCGCCCATCGCACCTGTGACGACCTCACGGCCTGTCTCCTGACGAACAATCTCATCAGCGGCATCGCCAATGCCCAATTGGCTCCGTCCGTCGAGTAAGCGATGACCATGACGACCGCCCATACCCGAGCAACGTCTTCGGCAAGCGCGATCCCTATCCAGGCCCCGAAACCGGCATCATCGAACGTGTCCGGTGGCATTCTCTGTATGATAATCGCCACCGTCGCGTTCTCAATAACATACGCGTTAAGCAAGTGGCTGGTCGCCAGTTATCCCGTGGGCCAGGTGCTGTTCTCGCGCTCGTTTGTTGGCTTTGCGACTTGCGCGGCCTTTCTGCTGCCGATGCATGGCGTCTCTGTGTTTGCTACCAAGATACCGGCGGCTCACTGGTTGCGAGGTCTGTCGCAGTCCATCTCGCAGACGTTTTCGGTACTCGCATTCAGTCTGATGCCGTTGGCGGGTGCCGTCGCAATCAATTTTTCCGCGCCCTTGTGGACGGCTTTGGTGGCAATCGTCTGGCTCAGGGAGCGCGCCGGCCCGGCCCGTTGGGCTGCGTTGTTAATCGGCTTTTCCGGAGTTCTTATCGTAGCCAATCCGGGCCTCGACTCGCTCACGCTTGGAGCCGTCTTTGCGCTTCTGAATGCTATCATGCTGGGGACCGTTACGGCTGCCGTTCGCGGCATGACGCGCACGGAATCGGTCAAAACGCTGCTGATCTGGCAGCTCGCGACGGTGTTGCTATTTCACTCGCTGTTGCTGGTATTCGGCGTCAAGTGGCCGACACCCCATGACCTTTCGCTTTTCGTCATGTGCGGCCTGGCCAATCTCGTCGGTCAGGTCTTCTGGACCAAAGCTTTAATGCTGGCGCCGGCCACGGCGGTGTCGCCCTTTTTCTATTTCATGCTCGTTTGGGCCGCAGCGATCGGATTTTTTGTATGGAATGAGGTTCCAACGACGGCCGTTTTAGCCGGTTCATGCATCGTTGTGGCATCGGGTCTGTTCCTGCTGTGGCACGAGGCGCAGGCCAAAAAGGCTTCAGACCGGCTAGACTCCGAGCAGGTTTCCACTTTTCGGGATCACGCTCAACGTTGGCGAGCAAGAGGTCAGGCGGCAACGGCTCTGACTGACCGCTGCTCGACCAATTTCCCGATTTCCGCAGCCGGAGCCGGCACGCCCAACAAGTAGCCCTGGACGTCGTTGCAACCGAGCAGCTTCAGAAGTTTCAGTTGTGCCTCGGTTTCGACGCCCTCGGCGACGGTCTTAATTCCAAGACTGCCCGCGATCAAAATGACTGCTTGGACAATGACGCTGCAGCTTGTGCTCGCATCGAGGTCGGACACGAAGCTGCGATCGATCTTGACGATGTCGAACGGAAAGCTTCGCAGATAAGACAGAGACGAGTAGCCCGTTCCGAAATCGTCAAGTGCGATCTGAACTCCGATCTGCTTCAGCTTATGCAAGGTCGACAGCATCTTCTCGCTGTCCTCGATGAATATCGTCTCCGTACACTCGAGCACGAGCCGATGCGGATCGAGACCGGTGGTGGTGAGAACCGATTGAACTGTCGCGACGAAATCTGGCTTGGCCAACTGAATGGGCGATACATTGACCGAAACTCTCATGTCGACGGGCCAATGCTTAGCTTTGCGGCACGCTTCTACCAGGATCCAATGGCCGAGTGCGTCGATCAAGCCGCATTCTTCGGCAACAGGAATGAACTTGGCCGGCGAGATCATCCCCTTGGTTGGATGGGGCCACCGCATCAGGGCCTCGAAGCCCGTAATCGAGAAGTTGTGCAGATCAACGATCGGCTGGTAATGAACATCCAATCCGCCGTTGGTAAGGGCTTCCCTTAGCTGCAGTTCGATTTCCCGGCGGCTGCTCACGTCGTCATTCATGCGCTTTTCGAAGATCCGGTAGGTGCCGCGAGCGCTGACTTTCACCGAGTAGAGTGCGAGATCGGCGGCCACGAGGAGCGCGTCGGCCGTGCTGCCGTGTTCCGGTCCTATCGCAATGCCAATGCTGATGCCTGAGGTGATAACGTTTTGATCGACGATAAACGGCTCGGCCAATGCATCGATTATACGCCGTGCAACCGCCTCAACTTCGTCGTTTGACTGGATGACGGGAAGCAAGATCGCAAATTCATCGCCCCCGAGACGCGCAAGTACGTCCGTCTCCTCAATAACCGACTGCAAACGCTTGGCGACCTGAATGAGAAGCTGGTCGCCCGTCCGATGCCCGAGCGTGTCGTTTACGACCTTGAACCGATCCATGTCCATAAAGAAAACGGCGAACCGCGACTGGGAAGAGCGTTCGCAAACCTCCTGCATTTTCGCGCGGAATACGCGTCGATTGTGCAAAGAGGTCAACGGATCCTCGGACGCAAGCTTGGTGATGTATGCTTCTGCCTGCTGGCGCTTGGTAATGTCGGTAAAAGTCTGCACGAATGCGCCGTCGGGGAGCCAGGTTTTTCGGACCTCAATGAACGCTCCATCGGATCGCCGGAAATTGGCGATCGACGACCCTTGTCGATCGTGCAAATCGACATCGTCGTAATCGGCTGCGAGGCGTTCGTCGCCCCACATTTGCGAGGTGTCATCGCCCGCCTTGTACTTGATGAGTTCGTCAAGCACCGGCGGCGCGTCTATTACGGTTTGAGGAAGCAACAGGAGTTCCGCGCATCGTTGATTGATGATGGGAATCCTTCGGTCCTTCGTAACGAGCATGATGCCTTGGCCAATATGCTCGAGCGTGAGCTGCAGCTGTTTTGCCTTTTGTTCAGCCCTAGCCTCGGCCCGCAATATCTTCTCGAGAGCCAGCAAGACGAGAGCCGTGAGGAACGCTGCGATCAGAGCATTGCGCCGGAGGCTGCTCCAGGCGGACTGGTAGATTTGGCGCTCCTTGGTGCTCACCGTTACCCAGAGAGGATATCCGCTCACTTGCCGTGCCGAGACCACCAGACTGTCCTCCGCCGTCGAACGCGGTTCGATGAAGGTCCCGTCGGCGGCGTGTTGGAGGCGTTTGAACAGGTCGGTACCGGACAGGTCTTGTCCCAGCGCAAGTTGCGGAATTGCGCCGCCTCCTTCTGCGCGCACTGCGCCATCACTGCCGATCATCGCCACGGAGGTGTCGGCGCCCAATTTGACCTGGTCGTAGAAGCTGGTGAAATACGCCGGATCCATTGAAGCGACCACGACGCCTGCAAAAGTGCCATCCTTGTTTACGTAACGGCGGGTCAACTGAACGGACCACTTGCCGCTTGCCCTTCCAACGACGGGCTTGCTGATGAAAAGCGTGTCCTTGATGTTGTTCACTTGGAATTTAAAATGCTCGCGATCACTGATATCGATGGGCTTCGTTAGAGTTTTGACTGCATTCGAGGCCCAAGCCATACCTTTGGAGTCGGTGATCGCGACTTGAACGATGATGTCGCTCTGCACGTCCGTCGACTCGACAATTCTCTGATAATCCGTAGTGTCTTTTAATACCTCGACCCTGCGGCGCAGATACAGCAGGGTCTTATCAATCTCGCCGAGCGAACGCAGAACGTTTTCCTGAAATAGAAGCGCGTAGTTCTCGTTTCTCTGTACCACCGACGCATAATCTTGCTGAAGGTCGCGATGGAACATCATCCCGACGCCGGCCCATAGAATGCAAACAATGATGAGGCCCAGGAAAGCCGATCCGCGGCGCTGCAAGGCCAGCCGGGGAATATTGAGCACGTGCACTTTCATCCGCGAGAGC
Organism: uncultured Alphaproteobacteria bacterium; assembly: GCA_963731805.1. Classification (GTDB taxonomy): domain Bacteria; phylum Pseudomonadota; class Alphaproteobacteria; order Rhizobiales; family Xanthobacteraceae; genus BOG-931. The sequence continues at coordinate 247,270 of CAVSWY010000001.1, read as the reverse complement.
TCTCGTTGCTTCTAAGGAGCGGCTCTCGGACACTTTAACCGGCTTTATGTAATTTTCGTCTATAGATATGTGGTAAACAAATATGCAAACAAAATACTAAAGAGAGGGCATAGTGCCCGGCGCAACCTGACACCATGCATGACGACTGCATATTTGTTCGCGAGCTGGACATGACTGACGGCCGCGCCGTCATCATTCGCCGTCATGCCGCTGGTGGATCCAGCCTGGACCTGATCGCTAAGGGCGGAAGGCATCGAGCCTTGAAGCGGCAGTCGACGCCATTGCACTTCAGGCTGTACTGAAGTGAAAGCTCGTCTGAAGGTGGTAACCGCGCGTTCAAAGTGTCACAACGCGCGCATCCTTTCATGTCGTCCCACGAGCGAGACTTCTGCACATGAGGACGGGTATTCGCTCAGCTGGCAACAGCGCGTTGCGCTTGCCCCCCTATATTTCCCCTATATTCTGCCCCTCCCGCGATGGACCTGCTAAGCTTATCTCTGCTGGTTCGGAGGCCTATCGGAATGGCGCTACGCGACGTCAAGCTCGACGATAAATACGACCTTGGCCAGCGCCGTGTGTTCGTGACCGGCTTCCAGGCTTTGGTCCGGCTCTGCCTGATGCAAAAGGAGCTGGACCGTCGCAACGGGCTCAATACCGCGGGATTCGTCAGCGGTTACCGCGGTTCGCCGCTCGGCGGCCTGGACAACCAGTTTCTGCGCGCCAAGGCGTTCTTGGAAAAAAGCGACATCCGGTTCCAAGGCGGCATCAACGAGGACCTCGCCGCCACCGCGGTGTGGGGCTCGCAGCAGGCCGAGTTGCGCGGCGAGGGCAAATACGACGGCGTTTTTGGCATGTGGTACGGCAAAGGGCCCGGCGTCGACCGCACCGGCGACGTGTTCCGTCACGCCAATTTCGCAGGTTCCTCGAAGCACGGCGGCGTGCTCGCTCTGATGGGCGACGATCACACCGCCGAATCCTCCACCACCGCGCACCAGTCCGAATACCACTTCATCGACGTGATGGTTCCGATCCTCAATCCGGCTGGAATCCAGGAGGTGCTCGACTACGGTCTCTACGGCTGGGCGATGTCGCGTTACACCGGCGCCTGGACTGCGCTCAAGACGATGCATGAGACGATCGAATCCACGGCTGCGATCGATGCGAGTCTGGAACGCATCAATATCGTCACGCCGGACGATTTCCGCATGCCGGCGGGGGGACTCAATATCCGCCTCAACGATCCGATCCTGGCGCAGGAAGCCCGCCTGCACGATTACAAGCGCGACGCCATGCTGGCCTTCGTGCGCGCCAACAAACTCAATCGCACCATTACCTCGGGCGGCCGTAATCCCAAGATCGGCATCATCACAACCGGCAAGAGTTATCTCGACGTCCGCCAGGCCTTCGACGAGCTCGGCATCGACGAGATCAAATGCAACGAGCTCGGCATCCGGCTCTATAAGGTGGGCTGCGCCTGGCCGTTGAGCCGCCGCGAGCTTGCCGAATTCGCGCAAAACCTCGATCTCATCATTGTCGTCGAGGAAAAGCGCTCGCTCCTTGAAGTGCAGGTCCGCGAGGAACTTTACGGCACCGCCAACCAGCCGGTCTGCATCGGCAAGAAGGACGAAGCCGGCAACTGGCTGTTTCCGGTCAAGGGCGCTCTCGATCCGAACGAAGTCGCGATCTGCATCGGCGAGCGGCTTCTGAAATATAACCGCAACGACGATATCGCCGGACGCGTGGCGCGACTGAAGGAATTTCAGCGCATCGCCGCGGAAACCAAGGACGTCGCCCAGCGCATTCCGTATTTCTGCTCTGGCTGCCCGCACAATTCATCGACGGTGGTGCCGGAAGGCATGCGCGCCTATGCCGGCATCGGCTGCCACTATATGGCGCAGTGGATGGACCGCTCGACGCTCGGCTACACGCATATGGGCGGCGAGGGCGCCAACTGGGTCGGCGAGGCGCCGTTCTCAAATCGCCAGCACGTTTTCCAAAATCTGGGCGACGGCACTTACAATCATTCCGGCTACATGGCGATCCGCGCCGCCATCGCATCGAATACCAACATCACGTACAAGATCCTATTCAACGACGCGGTGGCGATGACCGGCGGGCAGGCCAATGACGGCGGGCTCACCGTGCCGCAGGTGGCGCGCCAAGTGGCCGCCGAAGGGGCGAAGCGCGTCGTCGTGGTGACTGACGAGCCCGACAAATATCCGCGTGATACCGCGTGGCCGCACGGCCTCACCATCCATCACCGTGACGATCTGAATACAGTGCAGCGTCAGCTCGCCGCAATTCCTGGCGTCACGGTCTTGATCTACGACCAGACTTGCGCCGCAGAAAAGCGCCGCCGCCGCAAGCGCCACACCTTTCCCGACCCCGATAAGCGCGTCATCATCAATGAGTTGGTCTGCGAGGGCTGCGGCGATTGCGGCATCAAGTCGAATTGCGTCTCAGTGCAGCCGCTCGAAACCGAATGGGGTCGCAAGCGCACCATCGACCAGTCGAGCTGCAACAAGGATTTCTCCTGCGTCAAAGGCTTCTGTCCGTCCTTCGTCACGGTGCACGGCGCGACGCTGAAAAAGGGTACCGGCGTCGCCGCCGACCACGACCTCGTGCCGCTGCCCGAGCCGAAATTGCCGGCGATCGAGCATACCTACAACATCGTCGTCACCGGCGTCGGCGGCACCGGCGTCGTCACCATCGGCGGCATTTTGGGCATGGCCGCGCACTTGGAGAGCAAGGGCGTCGGCGTGCTCGACATGGCCGGGCTGGCGCAAAAGGGCGGAGCGGTTTTCAGCTATATCCGCTTTGCCGAAAAGCCCGAGGATATTCATGCCATCCGGGTTGCCGCCGGCCGCGCCGATCTGGTGCTCGGCGGCGATATCGTCGTCGCCGGCACGCAGAAGGTGCTGGCCACAGTGAAGACAGGCGCAACCAAAATCATCGTCAATACGGACGCGTTCCTGCCCGGCGAATTCACCCGCAATGCTGACTTCTCGCTGCCGACCGAGCGGCTCAAGCGCACCATTGTCGCCGATGCCGGCCGCGACAACGCGCATTTCATCGACGCCTCGCGGATCGCCAATGCGCTGTTCGGCCAATCCATCGGCGCCAACATGTTCATGGTCGGCTATGCCTATCAGCTCGGCGCCATCCCGCTGTCGGGCGCGGCGATCGAGAAGGCGATCGAGCTCAATGGCGAGGCGGTCGCCATGAACAAGGCGGCATTCCACTGGGGCCGCCGTGCCGTTCTCGACCGCGCCGCGGTCGAGGCGCTGGCGAAGCCAAAAAACGCCGACGCAAGCGACGCGGAACATCTGTCGGAATCGTTCGAAGAGACGGTGGAGCGGCGGGTGCAATTCCTCACCGCCTATCAGAACGCCGCTTATGCCCGGCGTTACCGCGCTCTGGTCGACAAGGCGAAGGCTGTGGAGGCGGACCGCGCGCCCGGCAAGTGCGGGCTTGCCGACGCCGTCGCGCGCTATCTGTTCAAGCTGATGGCCTATAAGGACGAATATGAAGTCGCGCGGCTCTACACCGACGGCGCGTTCTTAAAACAGGTCGCCGGCACCTTCGGCGGCGACAAGCTGCGTTTCGAGTTTCATCTGGCGCCGCCGCTGTTAGCGCGCCGCGACAAAGAGACTGGGCTACCGCGCAAGATGAGTTTCGGGCCGTGGCTCATGCCGGCGTTCCGCGTGCTGGCCAAGTTCAAGTTCTTGCGCGGCACGGCGCTCGATCCGTTCGGCCGCTCGCTGGAGCGCCGCACCGAGCGGGCGCTGATCGGCGAATACGAGACGATGATCGATGAAGTGCTGGCGCGGTTGACACCGGACAATCATCATCTCGCCGTCGGTCTCGCCGCCATCCCGGAAAAAATCCGCGGCTTCGGCCACGTTAAGCAACGGCATCTTGCGGCGGCCAAAGCGGACGAGGCGGCGCTGTTGGAGCAATTCCGCGCCGGCGCGCCGGTTCTGCTCAAGGCGGCCGAGTAGCGCGGATCGGCCGACCAGGCCGTAGCGGAGGACCACATGAGCGCTCTCACGCTCGATCTCGGCCGCTTTGTCGCCGACCTCGGCCTGCGCCAAATCCCTTCGGAAGGCGCTGCCATCGCGCGCACCGGCATTGCCGACTGTTTCGGCGTTTTGATCGCCGGTGCGCGCGACCCTGAGATCGCTTTGATTGATCGCGAGCTCGGTTCTGCCGGCGGCGCCACGCTTGTCTCGCTCATTCCTTCTGGCGCGCGGCGCACACCCGAAACCGCCGCCCTGATCAACGGCGTCGCCGCTCACGTGCTCGACTACGACGACGTGTCGCTCGACGGCCATCCGAGCGCCGTGCTGGTGCCGGCGATTCTCGCTCAAGGCGAGGCGAGCGGGTCGAGCGGTGCCGAAATGCTGACCGCCTATGTCGCCGGCTTCGAAGTCTGGGCCGAGCTGTTGGTGCGCGAAGGGGTGCCGCTGCATCGCAAGGGCTGGCATCCGACCACCGTGCTCGGCACCGTTGGTGCGGCCGCGGCCTGCGCCAAATTGCGCGGGCTCGATGCCAAAGGCGTGGCGACGGCAATGGCGATCGCCGCGTCGATGTCGTCCGGACTGGTCGCCAATTTCGGTACCATGACGAAATCGTTTCAGGTCGGCCGCGCCGCGCAATCCGGCGTCATCGCCGCGCGACTGGCGCAGGCCGGATTGACGGCATCGCTCGATGCGTTGGAGCATCCGACCGGATTGCTGATGGCGCTGTCGCCCGACGGCAAGCCTGAGCTCGACCGTCCCTTCAGCGCCGCGGAAAAGGAATGGCACATCCTCGGACATGGCTTGAATATCAAGCGCTACCCGATCTGTTACGCGACACACCGCTCCATCGACGCGGCACTCGATCTGGTCCAGCGCTACGACCTTAGTCCCGGTCAAGTCGAGCGCATTCATGTCTCGACCGGCAAGACGCAACTCTTGATGCTGCGCAACAGCGCCCCGCAAACCGGGCTCGAAGCGAAGTTCAGCATGCAATTTGCCATGGCCGCCGCGATCGTCGCGCGCAATGTCGGTTTGCGCGAATTGACCGACGATTTCGTCCGTCGCCCCGATGTGCAGGCGCTGTTCCCGCGCGTGTCGCTCGAAGGCACGGCGGCCGTCAAGGAAGGCTCCAATTTCGCGCCCTTCGACGCCGTCGAGATTACGACGACGGGCGGGGCAACGCACAAAAGCGGGCCCGTCGAGTTTGCCAAAGGAAGCCACGAGCGGCCGTTGTCGCGCGACGAGCTTTGGGACAAATTCACCGAGTGTCTCGGCGCAGAGTTCCCGGCGGCGAAGAAATCGCGGGCGTTCGAGAATCTGATGATGTTCGACCGGCTCAATAGCGCCGGCGACCTTGCTTTGCAAAGCGTTTGAGTTCCACGGCTTTTTCTAAGCTCGCGCCAGATCGCGCCGACGTGGTAGTTTAATACTATGACTGACTTACCGCCCCATTCCACGCCCCTTGGCGAAGTCGTCGGCGAGGCGCCTGTGGTGCCCACGGACAACCGCATCGATGCTCCGACAATCGCCGAAGCGGTGCCGGCGGCGCAGCCAATGCCCGCTCCGGTACCGCCCGCGCCCGACAACGTCGCGGCCGCAGCCGCCCCGATGGCCGCCGCAGAAACGGATCAGCCTGCCGAACAAGCCGCGACCGGCATCGGCGTGCTGCTCGTCAATCTCGGGACCCCCGACGCGGCGACGCCGGCCGCAGTGCGGCGCTACCTGAAAGAGTTTCTGAGCGACTGGCGCGTCATCGAAAAAGATTCGTTTTTGTGGAAGCTCGTACTCAACGGCGTCATCCTGCCGATCCGCTCGCGGCGCAAGGCCGGCGACTACCAGAAGATCTGGAACAACGACAAGAACGAGTTGCCGTTCAAGACCATCACCCGCTCGCAGGCTGAAAAGCTCGCCAGCATTCTCGAACCGCTCGGCAAGCACGTTTTCGTCGATTGGGCGATGCGCTACGCATCGCCGTCGATCGCGTCGCGACTGCAAGTGCTGTCGACGTGGGGCTGCGAGCGCATCCTGATCATGCCGCTCTATCCGCAATATTCGGCGGCGACCACCGCGACGGTGTGCGACGAGGTGTACCGCTTCATGATGCGGCAACGGCGCCAGCCGGCGCTGCGCATCCTGCCGGCCTATTATGACGATCCCTATTACATCGAGGTACTGGCGTCCTCGCTGCAGGCCGAGCTGAAAAATTTGCCGTTCACCCCCGACGTGATTGTCGCGTCCTATCACGGCATGCCGAAGGACTACGTGGCCAAGGGCGATCCCTATGAGAGCCAGTGCGTCCGCACCACGGAGCTGTTGCGGGCGAAGATGGGTCTGGACGAGACGAAATTGATGATGACCTTCCAGTCGCGCTTTGGCCGCGCCAAATGGCTCGAGCCCTACACCATCAACACGGTGAAGGCATTGGCCAAGAAAGGCGTCAAGAATCTGGTCGTGGTGACGCCGGGCTTTTCCGCCGATTGTCTGGAGACGCTGGAAGAGATCGCAGTCGACAATGCGCGCGCGTTCAAGCGTGCCGGCGGGCAGAATTTCGCGGCCATTCCCTGCCTCAACGACAGCGAGGCCGGCATGCTGATGATCTGGCAGCTCGCCATGCGGGAGCTGAAGGGCTGGGTGTGAGCGCGCTCGTGAGAGACGGCTCGCTGGTGTCCTGGACCTGGTTCGCGCTGGCGCTCGCCTTGTTTGCGATCGAGGCGCTGCGGCCGGGCCGCTTTGCGCTATGGCTTGGCTTCGCCGCTATTCTCGTCGGCATTATCGCTTCGGTGGCGCGCTGGCCATGGCCAGCGGAGGCCGCGGCTTTCGTGGTATTCGCGGGGGTTCTGGTTCCTGTCTGGCGCCGTTACGAGCGTAAAGCCTGAAGTTTTAGGGCCAACGTGCAGGGCAAAAGGCGCCCATCGCGCCCAATCAACCTCTCGTTAACCATATCCGTTTTAACTCCGTTAACCAGCGGTCTGCCGTCCGGCGGCCCGTGCCGGTCGTCGCGTGGCCCGGTGCTGCGGGGTGGCGCGCACAGGCCGCTTCGGGGGCGAGGAGGCCGCAGTTGCCGCGCCGTTGCCGATCACGAAACGTCGCCGGCCTGGTTTGCTCGCGCCTCGCTTTTTCGCGCTTGGCTATTGCGGCGTTGCTGGCGCCGGCCGTGTTCGCGCCAACGCCAAGTCAAGCGCAGTCGACTTCATCACCCGGTCTCTACGACGATCTTCTGCTGCAGCCGTCACTGCCGGGCAATCCGGCCAATCCGCCGAGCTTTGCGCCGCCGGGCACCGGGGGAACACTTCCTCCCAATCAGGCGCCGCCGGCGGGTACATTCACGACGCCATCGCGCATCGGTGCAACGCCGGTTTACGGCAGCCCAACCGGCTTCGGCGCCGGCGACACCGGCTTTAACTCCAGTAACGCGCCGCGCAAACGTGTGGCGCAGGTGCCCGGCCTGGGCAGCGCGCTTGCGCCGACGGGCGAGACCACCTTCCAGCCCGTGCCGCCCGAGCCGCCGCAAGTCTCGTCAGTGCCGCCGATGCTGCCGCAGCCGCCGGCGCCTGTAGTCTATCCCGCCAAAGCTGCGGCGCGGCCAGGCGCGGTGTTGCCGCCGCCGCCCACTGAGCTGCCGATCAGCAATCCACCGGCGGTGGTCTATCCGACGACGGCGGCGAGTCGGCCCGGCGCCGTACTGTCGATTCCGCCGCCCGAGGATTTCCAGGGCTCTGCCAGCACGCCTCCGCCCGGCACGCCTCCGCCGGTCAGCCTGCCACTCGGAACGGTACCGCACGGCACACTGCCGATCGCCGGCGGCGACCCTTACGAGGCGCTCGGCATCAAGGCCGGCTCGTTTTTGATTCTGCCCGCAGTCGAATTGTCGGCCGGATACAACACCAATCCACAAGCCGCGCCCGGGGGCCCTGGCTCGCTGTATCTCGTAGTCGCCCCGGAATTGCACGTGCGCTCCGACTGGCCGAGCAATTCACTCACCGCCGATATCACCGGCTCCTATACCGACTACCCCAACAGCAATTTCCAGCCGTCGCTGAATGTCCCTTATCTCAACGCAAAGGTCGACGGCACGCTCGACGTCACCCGCTACACCCAGATCCTGCTCGAAGGCCGCACCATCGTATCGACCGACAATCCCGGCAGCCCGAACATCCAGTTCGGGCTGGCGACGCTGCCGATCGACACCACGGTCGGCGGCACGTTCGGCGTCGCGCAGCAGTTCGGCCGCTTCGACGTTTCGCTCAAGGACACGTTCGACCGCTCGATGTATTCGAACGGCACACTGAGCGATGGCGAGAGCGCCAATTTCGACTGGCGCGCATTCGATCAATATGCCGGCATTTTGCGCCTCGGCTACGAGATCGATCCCGACCTCAAGCCGTTCGTCGAGCTCGAAGAGGATGCCCGCGTTCACGACTCGCCGGTCGATATTTACGGCGAAGATCGCACCTCCAACGGTTCGAGCGCCAAGGTCGGCGCCGATCTCAATCTGTTCGGCTCGCTCACAGGCGAGATCGCGGTCGGCTATATGGAGCGCGACTACCACGATCCGACGCTGCCGAATATCGACGGCGCGACGCTCGACGGTTCACTGCTCTGGCAGGCCACGGCGCTGACCTCGGCGAAATTCACCGCGCAATCGAGCGTCAGCGAATCGAGCGTGCAGGGCGTATCCGGCGAGTTCAGCCGGAGCTTCAGCCTCGAGGTCGACCACGCGCTGCGCACCTGGCTAATTGCCAACGCCATCGTTGGCTACGAGAACGACGACTATGCCGGTCTCGGCCGCACCGACAATCACTATTTTGTCTCCACCGGCCTGACCTACAAATTGAATCGCGAAATGCAGCTCAAGGGCGAGGTGCGCCAAGACTGGCTCAACTCCAACATCACCGGCGTCGCCTACACCGCCTCGACGTTCCTCCTGACCATGCGGCTGCAGAAGTAAGCTTCACTTGAAGAGATTTATTCCACCCCGACCGGATTCCCGGACCCCGGCGTTGGCCAGCGCGCGTCAGCGTCTTGCGTGTGCGCTTTGATCTTCGTCAAACTGCCCAGCAATGATTCGTGGTCAGTTTCCAATGAAACATGGAGGCAGATATGGCGGACTTGTCACAAACCCGATCAGGCGGACTTAGCCGGAGAACCACGCTCCTGCGCAGTGCTGCATGTGCGGCCGGAGCCGTGGTCTCGCTGCTTCCGTTGCGAGAAGCTGCGGCAAAAATGGCGCAGACGGCGGTTGGTTATCAGGCCACGCCAAAGGGCGATCAGCAGTGCGGCAATTGCTCGCTGTTTCAACCGCCGGGCGCCTGCACCTTGGTCGACGGCACGATCAGCCCGTCCGGTTGGTGCAAATTCTGGGTCAAGAAGGCCGGCTGAGCACGATTTCGGCCGGAGCCGCACTGGCCCACAGTAATCTTCAGCCCCGCTCGCGACGCGGCCGGGTTGATCGTATTGCAATTCGAACAGAATGTCGGCGTTTACGCAAAAGCGCGGGCTAAGTTCGTCGCGGTTGCATGATCGAGCCATTCGACGCACATGCCCTTGGCGGGACAGCCCCGGCAACGCCGAAACGTCGTCGGGTATCGCAATTCCAGCCGTGCGAGATCGTCGGGGCCCAAATCGATCCCGAGGCTTGCCATCATCTCGTGCAGGAGAACGGAATTCTCGCATCTCGGCAGCGGTGGCATGATCTGCCTCCGTTTGCCCAGCACAGCGATCGATAAAGCCTAGTTCTCCAGCGTTCTTGATTCAGGTCAAAAGCGGGATCGATTCTTTAGGCCGCTGCTCTTTAGGACGCTGCGATTTTTGGCGGATGCGCCCTCATAACAAGACGACGCGGTACCCCCTGGCAACCGCGCCGCCTACCCGCAATTGACCTCGTTCCAGGTCGACTCCGAGCATAAGTAAGGTGACATTTTGCTTGGCGGCCTTCTTTGATCGAAATCAATGTGACGAGAAATCAAGGCAATCGGCTCTGTTGCCGAAATACATCATCGCTCGATGAAAATCGAAAACTGTTCAGATCGACATAGCCGTCTCTCAGTTTATTTCTTACTCTGTTTCACCCCCTGATTCATTGCTTGCACGCCTAGATGCGTGCGACGGCTGGGATTGGTTGACTCAGATGGGGGGCAAGCGCGGCCAATTCGTTCGAATCACGCGTTTGCGGCTCGTTTTTGCCGCCGCGCTGGTTCTCGCACTCTCCTGGTTTCTGACAATCGGCTTCACGTCGCGGGCGGAAGCGCTGCCGAGCTTTGCGCGTCAGACCGGGCAGCCATGCGGCGCCTGTCACACCGATTTTGCCGGCCTGACCCCTTATGGCCGGCGCTTCAAGATAGGTGGTTATACCTACGGCGGCGGGCAGTACCGCACGGCGCTGTTTCCCAGTTCGGACGATTCGACCGACAGCAAAGAAAAAAAATGGGTGCCGCCGATCTCGATGATGGCCATCGTCGGCTTCACCAATACCGAAGCGCCCCAGCCACCGCCGACCGATCCGTACAAGACCAACAACAACCTCGTCGTGTCGCCTTTGAGCTTTTTCTGGGGTGGCGCCATCACCGATCATATCGGCGCCTTCGCGCAATTGACCGATGCCGGGCCGCCGACCACGGCGTCGATCGGCAACGATCCCTACGTCCACAACTGGACTTGGGACAATACAGACATCCGCTATGCCGACTCGACGAGCATCGCCAACATTCCCGTGACCTACGGAATCACCGCCAATAACGGGCCCACCGTCCAGGATCCGTGGAACACCACGCCGGCCTGGGGCTTTCCCTACGCGGCGTCGACGGTCGCGCCCACGCCCGCAGCCGGCACCATCATCGACGGCACATTTGCGGCGCATGTCGGCAGTGTCGGCGCCTATACCTATCTCGACGACATGCTGTACCTCGAATTCTCGGCGTACCGCACGCTCGATGCCAACACGCAGAACGCCTTGGGTGCCGACCCATTCGGCGCGCCGGGCCAGTTCGACTTTGCGCCCTATTGGCGCGCCGCCTTTGAGCCACATTGGGGCAACAACTGGCTCGAGATCGGCACCTTCGGCATGGCGGCCGACATTCATCCATGGGCATCGCCGCCATCGGCGCCGGTCACCGGCCCCGTCACTACCGCGACGTTCCCGCAAACGGATAAATACACCGACGTCGGCTTCGACTCGCAATATCAATACCAGGGCGACAATTTTTGGTTCACGCTGCGTGGCACTTACATTCACGAATCGCAAAAGCTGGACGCAAGTTTCGCCAACGGGCTTTCCGCCAATCCGAACGACACGCTCAACGAAGCAAAAGCCTACGCCTCGCTTGCCTACGGCAACGACAATCGGATCGTCCTGACCGGGCAATATTTCAACACTTGGGGCAGCCCCGATACCGGCCTGTATGGCGGACTTGCCAGTGGTTTCAGCCCGAACAGCAACGGTTGGATCGCCGAGATCGCCTACATTCCGTTTATCAACAGCACCGCGCCGGGCTGGCCGTGGTTCAACGCGCGCATCGGCTTGGAATACACCTGGTACAACCAGTTCGACGGCACCAGCGTCGGCGCCAGCGCTAACAACACGCTGTTCGCCTATCTTTGGTTGGCGATGTAGCAGGCCGGAGGGTATGCGATGAAAGCAACACTATTCGGAGCCGCTGTCTCGCTGCTGACGGTCTCTGCCGCATTCGGCGCCGACCTCGCAGCGCCACCGCTCGCGCCGGCGCCGCCTGCACCATTCACCTGGACGAGCTGCTATGCCGGCGGCAATGTCGGCGGCGGCTTAGGACAGAAAGATCTGAATGACACTGCCGGCATCCTGTCGCCCAATACCGGATTTACATCCGCCAATCTCGACATCAGCGGTTACATGCTCGGCGGTCAGATCGGTTGCGATTATCAATTTGCGTCCAATTGGGTGCTCGGCATCGAAGGCGCGGCGTCGGGCGGCGACATCGGCGGCAAGACGACCGTCACGACGCCGGGAATTGCCGGCGACACCGCGACGTTCAAGGACACCACGGACTTCTTGAGCAGCGTGACCGCGCGCGCCGGTTTGGCATGGGATCGCTGGATGCTCTACGGCAAAGGCGGCGTCGGCTTCGTCAACGACCGATACAATATCGCCGACGCTTTCACGACGTATAACTTCGACGGCGTGGAAACGCGGCTCGGCTGGACCGCCGGCGTCGGCGTCGAATGGGCGCTGTGGGACGATTGGTCGGTCAAGCTCGAATACGACTACTACGGCTTCGGCACGCGCAACGTGACCTTTATCGAGGAAAGCGCCTTGTTTCCTTCCGGTCCCGAGAACATCAAGCAAACCATTCAGACCATCAAGCTTGGGCTGAATTTCCACGTTTCTGCCTGGCCATGAGAACGCAATGACGTCCATAACGCCAAGCAATCGAGCCATTCCAGCTAGTGGACCAGGCGGACAGAACTGATGACGATCGTGAGCCTACCAAGACTAGCTTGCTATGCGTCGCTGCTGGCGCTCGTTTTCGCGTCCCCTGTTCGCGCGCAGGACGCGAATACGGGCGCGGTGTCGGAGAAGGAAGTTCAGGCCAAGCTTGCTTATTGCGAGGTCTGCCACGGTGTCGCCGCGCAAGGGTTCAACGGCTATTACCCGATCCCGCGGCTCGCCGGACAGCAGATCGCCTATATCGAAAACGAGTTGCAAGGTTTCGTCGAGCACAAGCGCACCAACAATATCATGTTCAATGTCGGCCACGTCTTGAGCCCGGCCATGATCAAGGCGCTTGCCACCGATTTTCACAATCTCAATCCGAAACCGCTTGGCGGCGGTCCGAAGGACCTGGTGTCCGCGGGCGAGAAAATCTTTCAACAGGGACTGCCCGACGCCGGCGTTCCGCCGTGCGCCTCGTGTCACGGTCCGGAAGCCAAAGGCAACGATCAGTTTCCCCGCTTGGCGGGCCAGCTCTATCCCTATCTCATGAGCCAGTTGACCAATTGGGCCAGTGAGCGCGGGGAGACCAATTCGAACGTCATGGCGCCGATCGCGCACAACCTGACCGCGCCGCAAGTCAAAGACGTCGCGGCCTATCTCAGTAGTTTGGAGTAACGCCGTGCGTGCCCGCAAAACGATGCAAGCCGCCGGACAAACGATGCACGCGTGGGGCAACGTAACGGCCGTGGGCCTGCGCGCGGCGTTTCTTGCGACCATTCTGACGTCTGCCTTCGCCGGCTCCGTTCGCGCCGACGACGTTCAGGCCAAGCTCGGCTATTGCAAAGACTGCCATGGGCCGTCGGCGCAAGGCTATCGCGGCTACATGCCTATCCCGCGGCTCGCCGGCCAGCAGCCCCAATATCTGGAAAATCAGCTGCGCGCCTTCATCGAGCATCGCCGCACCAATAATATCATGTTCAACGTGGCTCACGCGTTGAAGCCCGGAATGGTCGCGGCGCTTGCCGAGAGCTTTCGTAAGCTCAATCCGGCGCCCATCGGCGGCGGCCCGCGTGGGCTCGTTACTGCGGGAAAAAACATATTCGAGAACGGCGTGCCCGACGCCAATGTCGCCGCCTGCGCCGCCTGTCACGGTCCGGAGGCCACGGGCAGCGGCGAGATCCCCCGCCTTGCCGGGCAACTCTACCCTTATGTGATCAAAGAGCTGACGGGTTGGGGCCAGGAGCGCGGACAGATTCCGGCGCGACCGGATACGTCGGCCATCATGAGCCCGGTCGCGCACAGTCTGACCAGGCCGCAAATCGAAGCCGTCGCGGCCTTCGTCAGCCAATTAAGGTGATCTCCCGTGTTCGGCTCGCGGCTTGGAAAAACCAGAATGCTCGGATTTCGGATGATGCAGAACACCTGGTTGAAAGCGGCGGTGCTCGCGATGGCTTTCGTGATGGGCTCGGCATTGGCCGTTCGCGCCGAGAGTCTCGCGGTTCGCAATTGCACCTGGTGCCACGGCGGATCGGCGCAAGGCTATACGCCGGCCCCCCGCTTGGCCGGGCAGCGCTATCAATATCTCGAAAATCAGCTTGCGGATTTTCACGCCCATACGCGCGACAACCCGCTGTCGCGACAATACATGTGGGGCGCGGCGGCAAACCTCACGCCACAGTCGGTTCGTGATCTGTCGATGTATTTCGCCACGCTGCCGCCGCAAGCGGCCCACGATGGCAACTGGGCAAGCGCGGCGCTCGGCAGAACGATCTATCAGGAGGGCATGCCCGACGACAATATCGTCGCCTGCGTCGTCTGCCACGGCCCGAATGCCGAGGGCGTCGCGCAAATTCCCCGGCTGGGTGGGCTGCAATACACCTATCTGAAAAGACGCCTCGAGCAATGGGGCCAAGGTTATCATGCGGCCGCCGGGCCGCCGATGCCCGATATTTCCAGTAGATTGTCGGCGCAGCAGGTCGAGGCGCTCGCCTCCTATCTCAGCTTTATCAAGTAAAAACCGCCCCGAACCGCGGACGGCTTCACCCCGGCAAATCGCGGGGGTCTGCCATGTCGTTTGGGCGGATATCGAATTGACCTAGGTCAACGGGCCCATCTCGATCGGCCGCAAAGTGATGCTAGCCGAGAAGAGGAGGGGTCAAATGACGGACCTGTCCATTGGAAGACGATCACGCTTCGAAGCGGTGTGGCGCGTGTTGAGCGATTGGGTGAGGGGACCTTCCGCGCCAGGAGTTTCATGTTGCGGTGAAGAGGAAATCGAGCGCATCGCCCGCGACGTGCGCATGACGCCGGATGAATTGCGCGCCATGGTCCAGCGCGGCCCTGGGGCAGCCGACCTGTTGCTCGAGCGCATGGCCGCGCTCGATCTCGATCCTGCGGAGGTTGCCCAAGTCGGGCCCGAAACGTTCCGTGACCTGCAGCGGGTATGTTCGCAGTGCGAAAGCAAGCGGTGCTGCGTGCGGGATCTTGCGCACGATGCCACGGCGCCACAGTGGCAGGATTACTGTCCGAACGCGCAAACGCTGATCGCGTTGGACGCGCTGCCCTGGGCGTCGCGGCGCGAGTGGTAGCGCAGAGGCATGCTGGCTCCGATCATCACCGCACCGCTGTTTTATGCGGTGGCCATTCCCGCAGTGATCTTTCTCGGCCTAGCCAAGGGCGGCTTTTCCGGCATGGCGACGGGCGCAACACCGCTTCTTGCGCTTTATCTGCCGCCGCTTGAAGCCGCCGCATTGTTGCTGCCGATCGTCATCTGCCAGGACATCATCTCGATCCACGTCTATCGGCGCGACTGGAGCGGCTGGAATCTGAAAGTGCTGTTGCCGGGCGCCGGCGTTGGCTTGGCGCTGGGCTGGCTGTTCGCGTCTTATGTGTCCGACGACGCCATCCGCATCCTTATCGGCATCACCGCGTTTCTTTTCGTCGCCGCGGTCTGGCTGCGCACAGCGCCGGCACAGCCGCGGCAAAGCACGATCCTGGGCGGGCTGTTCTGGGGCGCGGTTTCCGGCTTCATGTCGTTTGCCAGCCAGGGCGGCGGGCCGCCTTTTCAGGTGTACACGCTGCCCCAGCGACTACCAAAAATGAC
This sequence comes from uncultured Alphaproteobacteria bacterium, assembly GCA_963731805.1. Lineage (GTDB taxonomy): Bacteria > Pseudomonadota > Alphaproteobacteria > Rhizobiales > Xanthobacteraceae > BOG-931. The sequence continues at coordinate 231,741 of CAVSWY010000001.1, read as the reverse complement.
TTTCGTCGGCACCACCACGCTCTTCTTTGCCGCCGTCAACGCGCTCAAGATCGTGCCCTACTTCATGCTCGGGCAATTCTCGACCAAGAATCTCACAACTTCGCTCGCGCTATTGCCGATTGCGGTCGCGGCCAACTTCGTCGGCATCTGGATGGTCAGGATCGTGCCGACGGCGCAGTTCTACCGCATCACCTACGTCCTGCTCTTCATTCTCGGACTGTTATTGTTTTCTCAAGGCATCATGCATTTGCTGCACCGAGCGCATTGAGAAACGCCGATATGGCGGCTTAGCTGCCGTTGAGGTCGCCAAGGATTTTCTTGATCTCGGCGCGGAACCCCGGCGCGATGTCGGGGCGCGCGAGCGCGTAGGAAACGTTGGCGGCGAGAAAGCCGATCTTGGAGCCGCAGTCGAAGCTGCGGCCTTCGAATTGCAGGCCGTAGAACGGTTGCTGCTGCGCTAGCTGGATCATGGCGTCGGTCAACTGGATTTCGCCACCGGCGCCGCGCTCCTGCGTGCTTAGTATTTTCAGGATTTCTGGTTGCAGGATATAACGCCCGGTGAGAATGAGATTGGACGGCGCGCGGCCCACCGGCGGCTTCTCCACCATGCTGGTGATCGAGAACATCTTGCCCTTGCGCTCGCCGACGCCGACGACGCCGTATTGATCAACACGCTCGTGCGGCACTTCCTCGACGGCGACGATATTGGCGTTTTTGGGCAGCCCGCGCGCCGCCTCAAGCATCTGCGCCAGGCAGCTCTGCTCGTGCTGCACCAGCACGTCCGGCAACAGCAGCGCGAACGGCTCGTGGCCGATCAGTTCGCGGGCGCACCACACGGCGTGGCCGAGGCCAAGCGGCTCCTGCTGGCGAGTGAAGCTCGTCGAGCCCGGCACCGGCAGGTCCTGATTGAGATAATCGAGGATCTTGTATTTTTGGCGCTCGAGCAGCGTCATCTCCAGCTCGAACTGGCGGTCGAAGTGATCCTCGATCACGGCCTTGTTGCGGCCGGTGACGAAGATGAAATGCTCGATGCCGGCCTCGCGCGCCTCGTCGACGACGTGCTGGATCAGCGGCCGGTCGACGACCGGCAGCATTTCCTTCGGCATGGCCTTGGTCGCGGGCAGGAACCGGGTGCCGAGACCGGCAACGGGAAAGACGGCTTTACGGACGATGTTCATGCGAAGCCAAAGGGCGTTGTGAATGACAGAATCGGAAGAAGCGGCGTTTTGTGGCCGAAATTATCTTGCACAACCGGGTTTTCCAAAGTCTCGCCTAATTGCTTGTCCAACTGTGAATGAGGCTGAGACGTAAAAGCCAGCCTCGACAAAGATTTTAGCCCGGAACCGATGGCCGCACCGTGACGGGCCGCCGGGCAAGCCGTTCTGCCGCCGGCAGCAAGAACCCGCTGTCAGTGATTCGATGTACATTAGCAGGTGCTTGTTGGGGCGGCCATTGGCACGGCCGTAAGTCGGGACCGGAAGCCCATGCGTTCGATGATCCTTCGCCGTAGCGTTGCCGTCATGCTTGGCGCCAGCCTGGTTGCAGGACTGACCGGCGCGGCTGCCGCGCAACAGCCCGACAACTGGCTGACGCGCCTCTTTCAACCCCCGCCGGCAAGCTCGGTTCCAGCCGCGAACGCAGCCGCGCAATGGAGCGGGCAGTCCGGCGCATCGGGTAATCCGCAGATGACGGCGGACGCCATCCGCGCGGCGGCCGCCGATTTCGGCAATTGCATCGCCGGGCTGTGGCCGGACGCCGAGCGGCGCGGCATCACCCGGGCGAATTTCGAGCGCTTTACAGCGGGGCTGACGCCGGATCTCAGCATCATGGACAAGCTCGATGCGCAGCCGGAATTCACCAAGGCGCCGTGGGACTATCTCGATCCCCTCGTCAGTGACGACCGCATCGCGCGCGGCCGCGAACTCTTGGCGCAATATGTGCCGACCTTCGCCGCAGTCGAGCGCGCCTATGGCGTCGACCGCTACATCCTCGCCGCGATTTGGGGCGTCGAATCGGACTACGGCACGCTCGGCGGCGACCGGCCGGTGATCCGCTCGACCGCCACGCTCGCCTGCGTCGGCCGCCGCCGCGATTTCTTCCGCGGCGAATTTCTTGCGACGCTGGAAATCCTGCAGCGCGGCGACGTGCCGCCGGACCGCCTGGTCGGCTCCTGGGCCGGCGCATTCGGTCCGACGCAATTCATGCCGACGACGTTCACGCGCTATGCAGTGGATTTCGACGGCGACGGTCGCCGCGACGTCGTTGACTCGGTTCCGGACGTGATCGCCTCGACGGCGAACAATTTGAAACTCGACGGCTGGGTTCCCGGCGAGACTTGGGGCTACGAAGTCGCGCTGCCGCGCAACTTCAATTATCTGCTTGCCGATAGCACGCGGCAGATGACGATACGGCAATGGCAAAGCCTCGGCGTGCACCGCGCCGACGGCCAGGCCTTTCTCCGACCGGAGGATCGCGCTTTCCTGCTGTTGCCGGCGGGCGCGCGGGGACCGGCTTTCCTGATGCTGAAAAATTTCAGCGTGATCATGAAATACAACCCCGCGGAAGCCTATGCGCTCGCCATCGGCCATCTCGCCGACCGGATGCGCGGCGGCGCGCCCTTCGTGCAGGGCTGGCCGCGCGACGAGCGCGTGCTCACGCTCGACGAGCGCTACCAGATGCAGCAACTTCTCGCGCACCGCGGCTTTGCCATCGGCGAGCCGGACGGCCTGATCGGTCCGCGCACCCGGGTCGCCATCCGCGATTTCCAGGCTTCGGTCGGCCAGATTCCGGACGGTTTCGCGTCAAGCGACGTGCTCGACCGGTTACGGCAGCCGTAAACGGCGCGCGGCCCAAATCCGCCACCCTCAGTTTGACACGATCCCTGCCTAATTTCTCGCCCGAAGAGCTCGGTTCTGGCGTCGGCTTTTATGCCGCAATACGCTAGTCTGAATCGGCTATGGCGTTTTTGGGCGATAGGTTCATGGCGAAGCGGACTTGGCGACGGATCATCGGTGCGCTGGCGATTGCGACAGGCGCTGCGGCCGTGTCCGTGCCCGCCGCCGCTCAGGTGTATTACTGGTCCGATCGGCCGTCCGCTCCCGGCTATTATCAGCAACCGCAACAGCGCGATTTCTTCTCTTTTCCGTTTTTCGGCGGCCCGCGCAACCGGGTGCCGGCCGCCGATTACTCGAAGGCGCCGCCGCCGCGCAAACTAGAAACCCCGCCCAGCTCGACCATTGTCGTGGTAGGCGATTCAATGGCCGACTGGCTCGGTTACGGCCTCGACGAGACTTATTCCGATCAGCCGGACACCGGGGTGGTGCGCGAGGTTCGCGCCACCGCAGGCCTGATCCGCTACGATCCGAAAAACGAGACGCTCGACTGGCCGGCGGCGATCAAGGATCAGCTGGCTAACGAAAAGCCGAACGCCATTATTGTCATGCTCGGGCTGAACGACCGGCTGCCGATCCGCGATGGCGCGCCGCCGGCAAAGGGTGCCGAGACGACGCCGGCACAGAAACCGGCCGCGCCGTCCGATGCCGCCGCGGCGGCGCAACCCGCCGGTGTGGACACAACGCAGCATCCTATTCCCGGCCGCTCCTACGATTTCCACACCGATCTGTGGGCGGAGCTTTACGTCAAGCGCATCGACGCCATGATAGCGGCGCTCAAGAGCAAGGGCGTGCCGGTGCTGTGGGTCGGCTTGCCGGCGCTGCGCGGGCCGAAGTCGACAGGTGACATGGCCTATCTTGACGAGCTCTATCGCGAGCGCGCCGAGCGAGCCGGGATCTATTACGTCGACATCTGGGACGGCTTCACCGACGACCAGGGCCGCTATGCGGTGGATGGCCCGGATTTCGAGGGCCAGATCCGGCGGCTGCGCACCGCCGACGGCGTGCACTTTACCAAGGCCGGCGCAGTGAAGCTCGCAAGCTACGTCGATCAGGAATTGCGCCGCGTCTTGTCGAACCACGTCGCGCCGGTGGCGCTGCCGGAGCAGGGCGCGCCGGTCAAGCCCGGCACGGGGCGGCCCGACGTCGGTCCGGTGTTGCCGCTGACAGTCAGCAGTAGCGAAGGCGGCCCCGGCGGTTTGCTCGGCGCCGGCAGCGAGCCGGCGCCGCTCGCCTCCGATCCGCTGGCGCAAAAAGTGCTGGATCGCGGCGCGCCCATTGCCGCCGTCGCCGGCCGCGCCGACGATTTTTCCTGGCCGCGTCCGCAACCGCCGGCCGATGTCGCGCCACAGCCGGTGTCGCCGTCGCCTGCGGCGCCAGCAAAAAAAGCCGCCGCCACGCATGACGACGCGAAAAAACCGGCAGACGCCAAGAAGGATGCAAAGAAGAAGCCGGAAAAGGATTCGGACGCTGCGAGGGATCGCCGCGCGCCGCGTGCGGAGCTCGACGGTGGGCCCACTGCGCCGGCGCCAGTCGGCTCGCGCTAGGGTCCGGACTCAATTGATCCACCAAGTGAGGGCGGCTGCCAAGTGGATGGCAGAAAGATAAATGTCGGCTCGTTTGTCATAGCGCGTTGCGATGCGCCTGAAGTCCTTGAGTCGGCAGAACATGCGTTCGATGAGATTGCGCAGCTTGTAGGCCTTCGGATCGTAGGAATGCGGATGCTTGCGGGTCGGGTTTGGCGGGATGACAGCTTTGACCCGGCGTTCTGCGAGCCAGTCGCGCAGGCTTCTTGCGTCGTAGGCGCGATCGGCCAGCAGGCGACGAGGCAACCGGGCGGTGGCCAAGAGTTCTTGGGCGCCAGCGAGATCGTGGCTGTTACCGGGTGTGATCAAGAATGAGAGTGGCCGTCCCTGATCGTCAGTCAACGCATGGATTTTGGTCGTGCGGCCGCCGCGCGAGCGACCGATCGCGTGCTGGAAGGCCCCCCTTTTGCGCCCGCAGCCGAGCGATGACGTCACGGGGCGGATTCTCCACGATCTTGCGCGGTACGGCGCGTCACGACGGACTATGAGAAAAACAGGTCTAACGTAAGCTGAATAAATCGAACAATTGGCTTAACGCAGGATAACAACATCGAAATCGATGTCGCCAATCGATGTCGCCAAGACAGTGCCGCGCAGTTGACGGCCGATCGCGCCAACCCGCCGATGTTCCAAATGCACCTATCGCGGCAGCAGCGTCGATCCCATCAGATATTTGTCGACCGCATGCGCGGCCTGGCGGCCTTCGCGGATCGCCCACACCACCAGCGATTGCCCGCGGCGCATGTCGCCGGCGGTGAAGACCTTGTCGAGTGAGGTTCTGTAATCGTCGGTCGAAGCTTTGACATTGCCCCGCTGGTCAAGCGCCAGATCGAGGCTCCTGATCATGCCGTCGTGCACCGGATGCACGAAGCCCATCGCCAGCAAGACGAGATCGGCCGGGATTTCGAACTCGCTGCCGGGGATGTTTTTCATCTTGTCGTCGACGCGGACGCAATGCAGCTTTTTCACCGCCCCGTTCTCGCCGGTGAATTTGGTCGTCATCACGGCGAAGTCGCGTTCGACGCCTTCCTCATGGCTCGACGAGGTGCGCAGTTTGAGCGGCCAATCCGGCCAGGTCAGCGCCTTGTTCTCGTGCAGCGGCGGCTGCGGCATGATCTCGAAATTGGTCACCGACAGCGCGCCCTGGCGGAACGACGTGCCGATGCAGTCCGAGCCGGTATCGCCGCCGCCGATGACGACGACATGTTTGCGGGCGGCGAGGATGGGTTCGCCGCGGTCGGCCTTCTCGCCGGAGACGCGCCGGTTCTGCTGCGGCAGAAAATCCATGGCGAAGTGGATGCCCTTGAGCTCGCGGCCGGGTACCGGCAGATCGCGCGGCTCTTCGGCGCCGCCAGTGAGCACGACGGCATCGTAATCCTTGAGCAGCTTGTCGGCCGGCACGTTGACGCCGACATGGGCGTCGTAATGGAAGGTGACGCCTTCCGCCTCCATCTGCGCGACGCGACGGTCGACGTGAATTTTTTCCATCTTGAAATCAGGGATGCCGTAGCGGAGTAGCCCGCCGGCCTTGGCCCAGCGCTCATAGACGTGGACGGCGTGGCCGGCGCGCGCAAGCTGCTGCGCGCAAGCCAGGCCGGCCGGGCCGGAGCCGACGATCGCGATTGTCTTGCCGGTCCGCGCGGCGGGCCGCTCGGGCTTGAGCCCCGCTGCGATGGCGCGATCGGCGATCGCGCATTCGATCGATTTGATGGTGACCGGGTTATCGTCGATGTTGAGCGTGCAGGACGCCTCGCACGGCGCCGGGCAAACCCGGCCGGTGACTTCCGGAAAATTATTCGTCGAATGCAGATTGCGCGCGGCCTCGACCCAATTGCCGGTATAGACGAGGTCGTTCCAGTCCGGGATCTGGTTGTTAACCGGGCAGCCCGGCGTGCCGGCCGCCATGGCGCCGGTGCCCATGCAATAGGGCACGCCGCAATTCATGCAGCGCGCCGCCTGGGTGACGTAGTCCTTCTCCGGCAGCGGCAGGACGAATTCGCGCCAATGATGAATGCGCTCGCCGACCGGCTCGTAGTCGCGGTCCTCGCGTTCGTATTCCAGAAACCCGGTGATCTTGCCCACTTGACGCTCTATTCCGCCGCGATCGACGCGGCCTTGAGTTCGTTGAGCGCCCGGCGATACTCGACTGGCATCACCTTGCGGAATTTCGGATACCAGGTCTTCCAGTTGTCGAGAATCGTGGCGGCGACGCGCGAGCCGGTGAAGCGTGCCTGCCGCGTGATCAGGTGATGCAGCCGGTGGCCGTCGAAGCGGCTTAAGTCCGACATGATGTCGACCATGCCGTGCGCTTCGAGGTCGCGCGCGTGGTGGAAGACCTTGGCGTTGATGTCTTCCTCGTCGGGCATCGGCTCGAGCTCCACCATGGCCATGTTGCAGCGTGAGGCGAAGCTGCCGTCCTCATCGAGCACATAAGCGATGCCGCCCGACATGCCGGCGGCGAAGTTGCGGCCGGTCGGCCCGAGCACCACCACGACGCCGCCGGTCATATATTCGCAGCAATGGTCGCCGGCGCCTTCGATGACGGCCGTGGCGCCCGAATTGCGCACGGCGAAGCGTTCGCCGGCGACGCCGTGGAAGTAGCATTCGCCGGCGATGGCGCCATAGAGCACAGTATTGCCGATGATGATTGACTGCTCCGGCACGACGCCCGAGGCGGCGGGCGGGCGCACCACGATGCGGCCGCCGGACAGTCCCTTGCCGACATAATCGTTGGCGTCACCTTCGAGCTCGAAGGAGACGCCGCGGGCGAGAAACGCGCCAAAACTCTGGCCCGCGGTACCGGTAAAGCGCGCCACGATCGTGTCGGCCGGCAGGCCGGCATGACCGTAACGCTTGGCGATCTCGCCCGAGAGCATGGCGCCGACGGTGCGGTCGACGTTGCGAATCGGGAAGCTCATCTGCACTGGCGTGAGGCTCGCGATCGCCGTTTGCGACTGCGCGATCAGCTTGCGGTCGAGGATGTCGTGGATCTTGTGATCCTGTCTCTCGCAATTGAAGATCTTCACGCTCGCCGGGACGTCCGGCTTCATGAACAGCTTGGACAGATCAAGCCCGCTCGCTTTGCCGTGCGCTAACAGTTTGCGCTGATCGAACATCTGCATCTGGCCGATCATCTCGTCGAAGGTGCGATAGCCCAGCTCGGCCATCAGCTCGCGCACTTCCTCGGCGACGAAGAAGAAATAGTTGATGACGTGCTCGGGCTGGCCGGTGAAGCGCTTGCGCAGCACCGGATCCTGGGTGGCGACGCCGACCGGGCAGGTGTTGAGATGGCACTTGCGCATCATGACGCAGCCGGCGGCGATCAGCGGCGCCGTGGCGAAGCCGAATTCGTCGGCGCCGAGGAGAGCGCCGACCACGACGTCGCGGCCGGTGCGGATGCCGCCGTCGACCTGCACGGCAATGCGGCCGCGCAACCGATTGGCGACCAGCGTCTGATGCGTTTCGGCAAGCCCGATCTCCCACGGCGAGCCGGCATGCTTGACAGAAGTGAGCGGCGCCGCGCCGGTACCGCCTTCATAACCGGCGATGGTGACGTGGTCGGAGCGCGCCTTCGACACGCCGGCGGCGACGGTGCCGACACCGACCTCGGACACGAGCTTGACCGACACGTCGCCAGCGGGATTGACGTTCTTCAAGTCGAAGATGAGCTGCGCCAGATCCTCGATCGAATAGATGTCGTGATGCGGCGGCGGCGAAATGAGCCCGACGCCGGGTGTCGAGTGGCGCACTTTGGCAATGGTCTTGTCGACCTTGTGACCGGGCAACTGGCCGCCTTCGCCGGGCTTGGCACCCTGCGCGATCTTGATCTGCATCATGTCCGAGTTGACGAGGTACTCGGCGGTGACGCCGAAGCGGCCGGACGCCACCTGCTTGATCGCGGAGCGCATCGAATTGCCGTTCGGCAGCGGCTTGTAGCGGTCGCTCTCCTCGCCGCCTTCGCCGGTATTCGACTTGCCGCCGATCCGGTTCATGGCGATCGCGAGCGTGGTATGCGCCTCGCGCGAGATCGAGCCATAGGACATGGCGCCGGTCGAGAACCGCCGCACGATGGTCTTGGCCGGTTCGACCTCCTCGATCGGCACCGGCTTGCGCCCGTCTTCCTCGGCCGACTTGATGCGGAACAGGCCGCGGATGGTCAGGAGGTGCTCGGACTGATCGTTGATGATGCGCGCGAACTGCCGGTACTTGTCGTAGGAATTGCCGCGCACGGCGTGCTGCAGCGCCGAGACCGTCGCCGCGTTCCAGACGTGATCTTCGCCGCGCACCCGGAAGGCATATTCGCCACCGACGTCGAGTGCGGAGCGATAGACCGGCGCGTCGGAAAACGCATCGCGATGCCGCTGCACCGCTTCTTCGGCGATCTCGGCCAAGCCGACGCCTTCGATGCGGGTCGCGGTACCGGTGAAATATTTGGCGACGAAATCGGATTTGAGTCCGATGGCGTCGAAGATCTGCGCGCCGCAATAGGACTGATAGGTCGAGATGCCCATCTTCGACATCACCTTGAGCAGCCCTTTGTCGATTGATTTGATGTAGCGCTTAATGATTTCCTTGTCGTCGAGCTTCTGCGGCAACTCGTTCTTCATCGCAACGAGCGTCTCGAAGGCGAGGTAGGGATTGATCGCCTCGGCGCCGTAGCCGGCAAGGCAGGCGAAATGATGCACTTCGCGCGGTTCGGCGGATTCCACTACGATGCCGACCGAGGTGCGCAGCCCTTCGCGGATGAGGTGATGGTGTACGGCGGCGCAGGCGAGCAGTGACGGGATCGGGATGCTGTCGGCGCCGGCGCGGCGGTCGGACAGGATGATGATGTTGATGCCGTCGCGCACTGCGATCTCGGCACGGCCGCACAGCGCGTCGATGGCTTCGGCCAATCCCTTGGCGCCGGCTTCCGCCGGCCAGGTGGCGTCGAGCGTGCGCGACTTGAAGTGATCGTGGCCGACTTCCGAGATCGAGCGGATCTTTTCCAGGTTGGCGTTGGTCAGAATCGGCTGATGCACTTCGAGACGCTTGGTATTCGAAGTGCCCTCGAGATCGAACAGGTTCGGCCGCGGCCCGATGATCGAGACGAAACTCATCACCAGTTCCTCGCGGATCGGGTCGATTGGCGGATTGGTGACCTGGGCGAAGTTCTGCTTGAAATAGGTGAAAAGGAGCTTCGCCTTCTCCGACAGCGCCGAGATCGGCGTGTCGTTGCCCATCGAGCCGACCGCTTCCTCGCCGGTTGTCGCCATCGGCGTCATCAGGATTTTCAGGTCTTCCTGGGTGTAGCCGAACATCTGCTGGCGATCGAGCAGCGCCAGGTTCGAGATCGGCGCCGCTTCCGACGTATCCGGCAGATCTTCGAGCTGGATTTGCGTGCGTTCCAGCCATTTCTTGTACGGATGGCTCTTCGCCAATTGCGACTTCAGCTCCTCGTCCGGGATGAGACGGCCGGCCTCGAGATCGACCAGGAGCATCTTTCCGGGCTGCAGCCGCCACTTGGTGACGATCTCCTCCTCGGGGATCGCCAGCACGCCGACTTCCGAGGCCATGATGATGCGGTCGTCGCGGGTGACGACATAGCGCGCCGGACGCAGCCCATTGCGATCAAGGGTGGCGCCGATCTGCCGGCCGTTGGTAAACGCGATCGCTGCCGGGCCGTCCCACGGCTCCATCAACGCCGCATTGTATTCGTAGAAGGCGCGGCGTGCTTCGCTCATTGATTGGTTACCGGCCCAGGCTTCCGGGATCATCATCATCATGGCCTGAGCGAGCGGATAGCCGCCCATGGTCAGAAATTCGAGCGCGTTGTCGAAGCACGCGGTGTCGGACTGGCCCTCGTAGGAGATCGGCCACAGCTTTGCGATGTCGTCGCCGAACTTCGGCGACGACACCGAGGCTTGGCGCGCCGCCATCCAGTTATTGTTGCCGCGCAGTGTGTTGATCTCGCCGTTATGCGCGATCATCCGGTAGGGGTGCGCCAACGACCAGGCTGGAAAGGTGTTGGTGGAGAAGCGTTGATGAATGAGCGCCAATGCGCTCTCGAGATCCGGATCATGCAGGTCGGGATAATAGGCGCCGAGCTGATCGGCGAGGAACATGCCCTTGTAGATCAACGTGCGGCACGACAGCGACACTGGGTAATAATGCGAGACCTGCCGGCCGCGCGTACCGTGCATGATTCCGGAGATGGTCTTGCGCAGGATATAGAGCCGGCGCTCGAACTCGTCCTCTGACTTGGTCTTCGGATTGCGGGCGAGAAACACCTGCATGTGCTTCGGCTCGGTCGGCTTCACCGATTCGCCGAGTGTCGAATTGTCGGTCGGCACGTCGCGCCAGCCGAGGAGCGTCATGCCCTCGCTCGCGGCGACCGCGGCGTAAGCATCCATGATCTCCTGCCGCCATGCCGGATCGTGCGGCATGAACAGGGCGCCGACCGCGTAGTGGCCCGGCTTCGGCAGCGTGATGCCGAGCTCGCCCGCCTTCTTGGCGAGAAACTTGTGCGGCATCTGCAGTAGGATGCCGGCGCCGTCGCCGGCGCGCGGATCGGCGCCGACCGCGCCGCGGTGTTCGAGATTAACGAGGATCGTCAAGGCGTCTTCGACGATCTTGTGGGATTTGCGCCCCTTGATGTCGGCAATAAATCCGACCCCGCAGGAATCCTTTTCCAGCGCCGGATCAAACAGGCCGAAACCAGACGCATCCATCGTCGTACTCGCGATCCTCCCGAGGCCTCGACCAACGCGACGTCAAGGTCCCGACGCAGCCACCGTTAAGCTCGTTTCGCGCCATCGTCCGCATCCGGCAGATGGGCCGAAATGAGCTTGCGCCCAAGGGCGCGCTAGTCTTCCTGGAGGCAACCTTTGTGCCGCTTAAGCGGCCGCTCTGGTTGCTTGTTTTGCCGCCCGGCGCGCCCTCGCCACCGACGGCCGACCCGGCGCCTGCCCATCTGTCCTCGAGGTGGCGCGCCATAAGTCACCCAATTGGGACAGCAATGCTGTCCTATACAAAAGATGGCAAATTCCGCAGCCCAACACAAGCGTCGGACCCCTTCCTTTGGTTCGCCGCCGAGGCAGCGGAGAAGGAAGGGAACGAAGGCACTCATGGCCCCGGTCGCCACCAATTTTCGCTAACGTTCCGCACTTTAAGTGGATCATGGGATGGCCTTTCGCGCAATGGCCGATCGTGACCGGTCGTGGCGCCGCCACCGCAATCCGCGCTACCTTCGTCACAATGAACTTTGCCAGCGACAATACGGCGGGCATCGATCCAGCCATTCTCGACGCGATCGCCGCGGCCAACCGCGGCTATGCGCGCGGCTACGGCAACGACGATTGGACGCAAGCCGCCGAACGCAAGCTTTCGGAAGTCTTCGAGCGCGAGGTCGCCGTCTTCCTGGTGACGACCGGGACGGCGGCGAATGCGCTGGCGCTGGCGCAGGTTTCGCCGCCCTGGGGCGTCGTGTTCTGTCATGCCGAATCCCACATCGCCACCGATGAATGCGGCGCGCCGGAGTTCTTCGGCCATGGCCTCAAGCTCGTCGGCTTGCCCGGCAACGGCGCCAAGATCGCTCCGGCGACGCTGCAAACGGCGCTGGCCGGCTATGGCGGCCATAGTCCGCATCAGATGGTGCCGGCGGCGCTCTCGATCACCCAGGCCAGCGAAGCCGGCACCATCTACCGCACCGGCGAGATCGCCGCGCTGGCCGAGATCGCGCACGAACGTGGGCTTGCCGTCCATATAGACGGCGCGCGTTTCGCCAATGCGCTCGTTCGCCTCAATGCCAGTCCGGCGGAGATGACTTGGCGGTCCGGCGTCGACGTGTTGTCGCTCGGCGCCACCAAAGGCGGGGCGTTGGCGGCGGAAGCCGTGGTTGTTTTCGATGCCGTTCGTGCCGCTTTCATGGGCGAACGCCGCAAGCGCGCCGGGCATCTCCTGTCAAAGCATCGCTTCATCGCCGCGCAGTTTTTGGCCTATCTCGCCGAGGGCCGCTGGCTCACGCTGGCGCGTCACGCCAACGTTATGGCCGACAAGCTGGCGGAAAAGCTGACGGCGGTCGGGCTGAAACCGGTCTGGCCCGTGGAGGCCAATCTCGTCTTTGTCGTGATCCCGCGTACGCTCGACGCCAAGCTCAAGGCGGCCGGCGCGACATATTATGTGCGGTCGAGCGAGAGCCTCGACGTTGGAACCGACAAAATCCTGGTGCGTTTGGTCACGTCGTTCGCCACCGAAGAGTCCGATATCGAACGGTTCGTCAGCCTATGCAAAAAATCCTGATTGCGCCCAAGCGCCGCCCCAATTGAAGATGAGGCTGACCTTGCGTGTCAGGACTGGTCGAGGGGGAGGGGTGTCGCTCGTGCGAGTAGGCGTAACCGGCACCTTGGGGCTGACGTTTTTCATCCTGGCTGCCGCGTCGGGGCAGGCGCAGGTTCTGCCACTGCCGCCGCAAAATCCCTCGCAGGCTGCTCCCGGTCTGCAAGCGCCGCCGCCGCCTCCCGCGCCTGGCTTCGTCTCGACTTATGAAATCGTCCGCACGCTGCGTTCGGCCGGCTTCGATCCGCTGGCGCCGCCGTTACGTGAGGGCACCATCTATGTGGCGCGGGCGACCGACTATCGCGGCATCCTGATGCGCGTCGTGCTCGACGCCCGAACCGGCGCCATCCGCGACGCCAATCGCATCGTGCCGGGGCCGGGCAATTACGGCGGACCCTATGGCGGGGTGTATGGCGAACAAGCTTACGGGCCTTATGGTTCCGGGCCATATGGTCCCGATCCCGATGATGAAGACGATGCGGGGCCGTACGGTCCCGGACCTTATGGCCGGCCCGGCATTGCCCGGCTGCCTTACGGACTGCCGCGGGACGCCGATGCGCCGCCGGCGCCGGTCGTGCAGCATCCGGCCGCCAGCGTCACGCCACTGCCGCGACCGCGGCCGCCCGAGCTTGCTTCGCGCAAAACCGCTGACGATGCCAAACCGGTTTCGGCTACGACTGACACCAAACCTTCGGCGGCAATCGATCCCAAACCGGATTCCAAGGCTGCCATAACAACGGCAGCTCCCGTCGCGCTGCCTTCGGCCGCAGCGCAGGCAGCGCCGCCGCCGACTGTGCCGGCGAAACCGGGCAAAGCGCCGTCCACTCTCACAATCAATAATTGACCGCCTATTCAGCGCTCCTGCGCTACCGCGCCAAATTCATGCTGCGCCATGTGCCCTGCGCAGGCGAGCAATGGTGCGCCGCGCGATTGAGCTACCTGCGGCCGCCGCGTAGCATGCCTCCATAACTAATGCATTTCGCCGGGAGGCGCCGCCGTGAAAGTCTGCATGTTCCATCTGATGCCCTATCGGGGCCTGCCGGCGGATTTCGACCAGCGCTACAAATCGGCTTACATCGATCCGCTCTGGTTCGACATCGCCGATGCCGACAAAGTCGGCGAATACTACAACGCGACGCTCGACGAGCTCTTGTTCGCCGCGAAATCCGGCTTTCACGGCTTGTGCACCAACCAGCACCATCAAAATGTCTATGGCTTCATGGCCAATCCCAGCATCATGGCGGCGGTGCTGGCCAAAGGCACCAACGGCCAGAACGTCGCCATCGTGCAGCTCGGCTCGACGCTGCCGTCGACCACGCCGCCGACCCGCATCGCCGAGGAATACGCGATGCTCGACTGCATCAGCGGCGGGCGCCTGGTCGCCGGTTTTCCCACCGGCCTGCCGTCCGACGCCACCATCTCCAACGGCGTCGTCCCGATCGAGCAGCGCGAGCGCTATCGCGAAGCCTTGGCGCTCGTCGTCAAAGCCTGGTCGGCGCGCGAGATTTTTGCCTGGAACGGCAAGCACTATCAGCTCGGCATGGTCAATCTCTGGCCGCGGCCGATCCAGCAGCCGCACCCGCCGATCTGGATTCCTGGCTCCGGCATTTCCGGTACCGCCGAATTCGTGGTCGGCGAGGACCATTGCTTCTGTCATCTCAGCTATTACGGCGCCAAGAACGCCAAACAGGTGAACGAGCGTTATTGGGACTTGGTGTCGCGCAAAGGTCGCGATGACAATCCCTATCGCTTCAGTTTCCTGCAGCTCATCGGCGTCGCGCCAACCGACGCCGAGGCCGAGGACCTTTACGCCGAGCACGCCGAATATTTCTTCCACAAGCTCCTCTACACGCCGCCTTATTATCAGGCGATCCCAGGCTGCCTCGAATACGAGGCGCTGCGCCAGGCACTGCATCACAATCCGCGCGCCGAGGTGAAGCTGCGTGAGCTCAAGGCCAAGGATTTCTTCGAGCGCGGATTCGTGGTCGTCGGCAGCCCGAAAACGGTGCGCGAGCAATTGCTCGACGGCATCAAAGAGCTGCGCATGGGCCATCTGCTGGCGCTGTTGCATTTCGGCTCGATGCCGACGGAAGTTTGCAAGGCCAACATCGATCTGTTTGCCCGCGAAGTGCTGCCGTATTTGAAAGATCAATGGGACGACAAATACGAGGACCGCTGGTGGCCCGAGCGATTGAGGGCCAAGCGTCCGACAGCGGCGAAGCTCGCCGAACCGGCCGCAGCGTCCTGACGGGCGGGAGACAGACATGGCCGCCGTCGACGTGCGCCGGATAAAACTCTGGCAGGATCGAATCGATACCGAAGTCGAGATCGCGGGCGAGGGCAAGCCGCTGGTTTATCTGCACGGGCCGTGGGGGCTGGCGCCCGATCGCGCCTTCGTTGCCCGCCTCGCCGAGCGCCATAAGGTGTTCGCGCCGAAATTTCCCGGTACCAGCGCCGGCGATCCGAATTCGGTGCACGCGCTCGACGGCTGGCACGATCTCGCCGTCTATACCGGCGAATTGTTCGACAGGCTCGGACTGTCTTCGCCGGCGCTGGTCGGCCATTCCTTCGGCGCGCTGCTCGCCGCGGAATTCGCCGCTGCGGCGCCGCGCGCGCTCAGCCGGCTCGTACTGATCGATCCGATCGGCCTGTGGCGCGACGATCATCCGGTTAAAAACTGGATGATCTTGAGCGATGCCGAGCGCAGAGCTGTGCTGTTCGCCGCGCCCGACGGCGACGCGGCGCGCCGCTTCTTCGATGTGCCGGCCGATGCGGCGGCGCGCGTCGACGTGCTGTCGCAATTCATCTGGGCGCAGGCCTGCACCGGCAAATTCGTCTGGCCGGTCGCCGACCGCGGCCTGGGCCGGCGCATCCATCGCATCGCCGCGCCGACTTTGATTCTCTGGGGCCATGCCGACGGCATCGTCGCGCCGGTCTACGCGCAGGAATTCGCCAATCGCATTTCCGGCGCGCGGGTCGAACTCATCGAGCACGCCGCCCATCTGCCGCAGCTCGAACAAGAGGAGCGGGTGGTCGCGGCGCTCGCGAAGTTTCTCGCCTGAGGCGATATCCGATCGTGGGGCGTAAAAAGGAGGACCGTCCGGCTGCGGTCTCTCCGCAATCGCAATAAGTGTTTATCACGAAGTAGCCGCCTTCGCCCTCACGCTTTCAGGAAAGCCAGCAAATCGGCGTTGATCGTAGCCGCTTCCGTGGTCGGCATGCCGTGCGGAAAACCTTTATAGGTCTTCAGCGTCCCGTTCCTCAAAAGCTTCGCCGACAACGGACCCGAATCCGCATAGGGCACCACCTGATCGTCCTCGCTGTGCATCACCAGCGTAGGCACCGTGATTTTCTTTAGGTCTTCGGTGAAGTCGGTCTGAGAGAAGGCAACAATCCCGTCATAATGGGCCTTGGCGCCTCCCATCATGCCTTGACGCCACCAATTCTCGACCACGGCTTCCGAGGGCTTGCCCGTCTTGTTGTAGTTGTAGAACGGACCAGCGGCGAAGTCGCGATAGAATTGCGTACGATTGGCTGCGAGCTGTGCCTGCAGTCCATCAAAAAAGTCCTTGGGTAGTCCGCCGGGATTGGCGGGCGTCTTCACCATGAGCGGCGGTACCGCACTTATAAGGGCTGCTTTCGCCACGCCGCTTTCACCATGCCGTGCGAGATACCTCACCACTTCGCCGCCGCCAGTCGAGTGCCCGACGTGAATGGCGTTTTTCAGATCCAGATGCGCCGTCACGGCAGCGAGGTCGTCAGCATAGTGATCGAGGTCATGGCCGTCGCCGGTCTGACTGGAGCGACCGTGGCCGCGGCGGTCATGGGCGATGACGCGATAGCCGTGATTGAGAAAGAACAGCATTTGCGTATCCCAGTCGTCGGCCGACAGCGGCCAACCATGACTGAACACGATCGGCTGACCTTTGCCCCAGTCCTTATAGTAGATGTCGATGCCGTCTTTGGTCCTGACCATGCTCATGGGGATGCTCCTAGATCCTTATACTCCGCGTGATGTGATTTCGGTCGCCCCTGCTAGGCTAACGCGATTTCGCGCGTGCTCGCAACGACTAGACTGAGATAATGACGGCCAAAGTTGACTTAAGTTGCGTCTGAGATCAGCCATCTAAATTTCTAGAAACGAAAATAGCTCTCGCAATTCAATGGGATCATCCCCATATCTTGTTGTGACAGCTAATAACCAGACATTGCGGCACCGTTGAAGGGGGGACTTTTGCCCCGTGTCGCGAAGGGGGAGGGCCATGTTCACCGCAGAGCAATTTCGTACCAGGGCGGCAGAAAGTGCTGAATTGATCAAACATACCAATGTTCCGAGCGAAATCAGCAAATTCGAGCGCTCGATGGAAAGCTTCAGTCTGTTGGCTCAGAATGAAGACTGGCTGGCGGACAATTTCGACAAAATGATCGGTTTGCAGGACTTCCCCGCGGCCGAGGAGGCGGATGGAAAGCCGCTCGACAGCACGGCTCTCGCAGAGATCGAGGAACGTATTCTGCGCTGCCTCGGGGCGGCCGTGATCATGCAATGGAAAACCATCCCGATGAAACTTCAACGCGAGCTTTTCGATACCGCAGGTTCTTTGGGGGACGTGTTGCAAACGGGGACGCTGAGAGGCCAAATTGCTCGCTTCCTGCACAGCCACAAGAATGAAGAAGGGAAAGCCTGATGGCGCATAAATTCGACATCGGTCAGTTAGTCGACCTGGAGCTCAGCTCGCTTCGATCGGCGGTACGTGGTCCCTACGAGATTCGTCATCTTATTCCGGCCTCGGACCGAGATCCCGACGATCCGTGCTACCGCATCAAGAGTGTCGCCGAAAAGCACGAACGCGTCGCACCTGAAAGCGAGCTCACGCTCGCGGCGGCGATTTTCGCTTAAGATGAAATCATGCTGACTGCGGCTGAAGGAACGTCGGACTGATGCTGGATTTCCCGAATCGAAGCCGAATTTTTGATCCGACTCGTCGCGCCGTTCGGTTCTGGGGCCATGACAGCGCGATGGAGTG
This sequence comes from uncultured Alphaproteobacteria bacterium, assembly GCA_963731805.1. GTDB lineage: Bacteria > Pseudomonadota > Alphaproteobacteria > Rhizobiales > Xanthobacteraceae > BOG-931. The sequence goes on along the minus strand of CAVSWY010000001.1, from coordinate 213,924 downwards.
GTCATTCTTCGCAACCGAAGAAGCGCTAAAGCGACTGCAGCCGAAAATGGAGCGCGATGAGGCGAGCCTGCTTCTCGCCTTTGATGCCAATCGCGCGGCGATCTATGCCGCCGCGATCAAGGCATATAAGCGTGGGCGAAAAGGGTCGTACGAGCTCTTGGCTGCGGATTTTTGATGCCGCCCGGGATACGCGCCGTTAAATGGTGCCGGCAACGCGCCTGTCAAAAATACCAAGATGTTTTTGCGCCTCGATCGGCATGTTGGGCACGAGAATCATTCGGCCCATGAACGTCGTCCACGGCTTCTCGGCGACGGGCTGTAGCTGTGCGAAATTCCAAAATTGCAGCTCTTTCATCTCGATCTCGGTAACGGCATTATCGAGCACCCAACTGCGGAGCATGCTGAGCCGGCTTCGCTCCGCGTCGGCGAACATCGCCTCCGGCATGGTTTTTCTCATGGAACCGTTCCTTTGCTGACGTGATGGGCCCGGACTTTCCTGCTGACGCAACAGAGCAGGCCCTTGACCTGCCTGTTCATGCTCGTTCCGAGCAAAAAAGGGTCCGTCAGCGGCTAGTATTGCACCGCCAATCGTAACCTTTCCCTTAGAGCATGATCCCGAATACAGCACGAAAAGCGCTTTATCCGCGCGCGGCAACCGCCGGCTCCCCGCTTAACGGCGCTTGGATCGCGATTTGCGGGCCGCGTAACGAGCGTCCCTGGCGGCCTTTTGTTCGACTTGCAGCGTGTGTTCACGCTCCGCGCTTTCAGCCTTGGCGCGTTCGGCCTCTATCGCAGCGTCACGCTTCGCCTGTTGCGCGCGTTCGGCCTCTCGGGCTTTGTTTGCCGCTCTTTCGATCTTGCGAGTGGCCTTGATCGCACCGCGCTCTGCCGCCTGCGCCGTTCGCGCTGTCAGCCGTTCGGCAAGCCCTGGGTCGGCGGTCTTGGCGCGAAACTTTTCCAGCGCGGCCTTCCTTGCCTTGGCCGCCGCTTCTTGGCGCTCGATAAAATCCGGTTGCTTAAAGCCAGCCATCTATTTCGCCCCGGGACCTTTATCTCGACCTTGTTTCATCACCGCAGGCGCCAGCCGACCACCGTCGCTTCGATTGGGCTACCGGTATCTACACTCTGCCAGGCACCGTTACTCCATTGGCACAAAAATGGAAGGACATAGGTGCCGACGTGATCTTCGCAAAGAAGTTCAAGCGGTTGGTCCGCCGGCGGAACACCTTGGTGCGTGAAGGCGTCGATTCGCTCCTGCCGTGTCGCCATGCGGTCTTGATTATCCTTAGTCGATAGGGCTTCGCCGCTCCGGCATGGCGCCGCGATGTCATCGAGAGGCGCTTATATAGCGCCGGCCATTGCGTAATCAACCAGCAGGGCGAGGGCCAGCCTGAGGTCACGGCGGCGAGATCATGGGCAGCACGCACAATCGACGGTCGCCATTGCGACCCAGGAGCATTTTCAGAATCCGGGAGTATTTGATGCCAAATAAGGCAAGTCGCCGATGACCGGCTAATTCCTGGAATTGCGTAATAGTCGTCGCAATTCGACGTGATCGTTCCCATATAACTTTAAATATCGGCCAAATCATGCAGCTAGACAGGGAGCGATCGTAACATTTGGTTCTATAATTTTGGTGGACCGGAAGTTATCCACTACAAATAATCGCAATCAACGATGCCGAATAGCTTTTCAGCGAAAGCGCAAAATGTACAAATTAAGAGACGACGGATACGCCAACTTCAAGAAGATCATGAATGGGAGGAAATGGGTCGGCCGTGTCAGCCGGACTACTGCCGGCTTCCTTGGGAAAATCGGCAACTACGAAGCCGAAGCGGTTACCGAGGCGGCGGCGCTTCGTGAGGTTGTGGCGAAGGTTCGCGGCGAAATGGCTGAAGCGATTCCCGAGAGCCGCGTAATGTCTCGGCAAGCACCAACAGTGCAAGCTGACACTGAGCGCGTGATCCAGTGGCTGCGCGAGCTGAGCCGCATCAGTGACGGTCATCCGGATTTCACCAACGCGGATGTCGCTCGTACGCTTGGCAAGAAACGTGCTGGGCAGGAGTTAAGCAATCTCATGTCACGCCTTGACTTCGCGTGCTATCTCGCGGGGCTGCCCTCGATCGGCTGTACCGCGGAAAAGCCGTTCGCCGATGCATGGCAACAACTGCATCGCAGTTGGAAATGGCCAGTCAAGAAGATGCGCGCTGCCGCAAAGGCTCATTTGTGGAGTTCGACGGACTTCGATCTCATGCTGCAGGAAACGCAACGCCTGTCTTATGGACTTGGACACGTCGCGTGGAATGACGAGCATGCAAAGAACGACAATAAAATAATGGCATGGGCGGGCGTTTGAGTGCAGCGGGCGCAGAGTGGCCGGCTGGCGAAAGAGCGCCTGCCGCTTCCTTGCCTCCTCGCTGCGGCGCTCAGCGCCGCATCTTTGTCGCCGCACGCCGTTTCGGCCGCCGCGCGCGGCCTGTGCGCCCCCGACGAAACCAGCGTCTTTATCTGCCGCAACGGCTCCAAGACGGCATCGCTTTGCCTCTTCGGTGGCTCGGCGCATTTGAGATATGCGTTCGGTACGCCGGGCCGGATCGCGCTGTCCTATCCGGCGGCAACCGTTCGCGCCCAGGATGCGTTCCGTCACGGCCACATCATGTATTCCGGCATCGGCGGCGATTACCTCCAGTTCGACAATGGCGGCTTTCGCTATTTCGTCTTCTACATACTGGGACACGACACCGACAACCGCGGCGTTGTCGTCGAGCGCGACGGTAAGAGTGTGATGAATTTCGTCTGCAAGGGCGCATCGTCGGTCGATCTGACGACCGACTTTTTCAAGCGCATGGCGCCTCTTAAGCTCCGCGCCAATGCGGGGCAGGGGCGAATGTAGCGCGCGCCGCATACGCTGGCAGGCTTTTCTTTTGCGGCGGGGCGGAACCAGTCAGTGGTGCGCCTGTCGGCGCTCCGCCTCCCTTCTTTTAAGGGAGGCACGAAGGGCTTTCTTAAAGCGTGAAGCAAAGCTCGGATGCAAAGGCGCATCGCGAAACGGGGGATGCTTTGTCCGATCCCGTGGGCGGAGAACGATGAATAGACGCGAACCGAGCACCAATCAAAAGCGCCCCGGAGGGCCGGGGCGCTTTATCGTTCACGAGATCGCAGAAAACTTACGCAGCCTTCTGGCTCTCGATCACCGCCGGGCCGTTGGCCTTGCCGTTGATCGGGATCGAGCGCGGCTTCTTCGCCTCGGGGATCTCGCGCACGAGGTCGACGTGCAGGAGACCGTTTTCGAGGCTGGCGCCCTTGACCTGGACAAAGTCGGCAAGCTGGAACACGCGCTCGAAGGTGCGGGCGGCGATGCCTTGATAGAGCACCTCACCGCGCTTCTCCTCCTCCTTGGCGTTTTTCTCGCCGCGGATGGTCAGCGTGTTCTCTTTGGCGACGACCGAAAGCTCCGGCTCGTTGAAGCCGGCGACCGCTACGGAGACGCGGTACGCGTTGTCACCGGTGCGCTCGATATTATAGGGCGGATAACCCGGCGTGGTACCCTCGAGGCCCTGATCGAGCAGCGAGAACAACCGGTCGAAGCCGACGGTGGAACGATAAAGGGGGGATAGATCGAAAGTTCGCATGGCATATCCTCCTTGTGAAGCGACATGCGGATGGCTCGCCCTTAAGGGGCCAAGCCGATGAATGCGCAGCCCGCTTTGGCCTGCGCATGTTTGATATGGGATCGCTTTCCCGGGCTGCAAGATGGCGGGTAAATTAATGTTTTTACTCGCATTTTCGGCCTTTATCGGCTTCGCCCTGAATAGCCGGATTTAAGCAAAGCAAGATGACGCTGGGCGCGAGGCTGCTATAAGCGGGCGCAGAACGGCACCAGCTTCGTCCTCATGAAACTCGTCTCGATTCCCGCCAATCCGGTTCCGGATAATTTCGTCACCGGCATGCTCAAGACGCCCGATGGCGTGAGCTTGCGCTTTGCGCGCTGGCTGCCGCCGGCCGGGCGTCGCGGCACGGTGTGCATTTTTCAGGGCCGCGCCGAATGGATCGAGAAATATTTCGAGACGGTGCGCGATTTGCGGGCGCGGGGCTTTGCGGTCGCCGCGCTCGACTGGCGCGGCCAGGGCCTGTCGGACCGCGCGCTCGGCGACCGGCGCAAGAGCTATGTGCGCGATTTTTCCGAATACGACAGCGATCTCGAGACTTTCATGCGCGAGATCGTGCTGCCGGATTGTCCACCGCCGATCTTCGCGCTCGGCCATTCCACCGGCGCGTCGGTTCTCATCCGCGCCGCGCATCGCGGCCACCGCTGGTTCGACCGCATGGTGCTGACCGCGCCGCTCCTAAAGCTCGGCGGCGTCGATTATTCGCGGGGCGCCGGTCCGCTCATCGTCCGCGCGCTGCGGATGGCGGGTTTCGGCACCATGTATGTGCCGAAGACCGACACCAGCATCGTCGAATCGCGGCCCTTTCTCGGCAATATCCTTACCTCTGATCCGGTGCGTTACGCCCGCAATGCCGCGATCGTCGAGGCGGAGCTGGCGCTCTCGGTCGGCGCACCGACCGTGGCTTGGATGGACTCGGCATTCCGCTCGATGCGGGCGATGCGCGAGCGCAGCTATCCGGCGCGCATCCGCCAGCCAATGCTGATCGTCGCCGGCGGCAGCGACGCCGTGGTGTCGAATCCGGCGATCGAGGATTTCGCCAGCATGCTGCGCGCCGGCTCGCATCTGGTCATTGTCGGTGCCCAGCACGAAATCCTGATGGAACAGGACCGCTTCCGCTCGCAATTCTGGGCCGCCTTCGACGCCTTCGTTCCCGGGACGCCGCTGTATTAGCGGCTATTCAGCACGTCCATCGCCTGCGCATGCACGCGCTTGTCGCCGGCAGCAACGATGCGGCCGCCGTTATGGGGCCGGCCGTTGTCCCAGGTGGTGATGATACCGCCGGCGCCCTCGATGATCGGGATCAATGGCAGCACGTCGTGCGGTTTGAGCTCGGTCTCGATCACGAGATCGACATGGCCGGCGGCGAGCACGCAATAAGCGTAGCAATCGCCGCCATAGCGCGACAGCCGCACCGCGTTCTCGACGCGGCCGAAGCATTGCCGGTCGGCGGTGTTCATGAGGAGCGGACTGGTGGTGGCGAGGATGGCGTCGCCGAGGGAGGCGCAGGCGCGCACGCGCAGATCGCGGTTACCCGCCGGGCCACGATAGCGGGCGCCGCGGCCGTCGCCGGAAAAATGCTCGCGGATGAACGGCTGGTGCATCATGCCGTAGATCGGCTCGCCGCGGCGGGTGAGCGCGATCAGCGTGCCCCAGACCGGCATGCCGCAGATGAACGATTTGGTGCCGTCGATCGGGTCGAGCACCCAGACATATTCGGCATCGGCATTGTCGGCGCCGAATTCCTCGCCGACCACGCCGTGCTCGGGAAAGGTTCGCTTGATCAGCGCCCGCATCGCTGATTCCGCGGCGCGGTCGGCGGCGGTTACCGGATCGAAGCCGCCGGAATGGCTCTTGTTTTCCAGCCCAAGACTTTCGGCGCCAAGTGCGCTGCGGAAAAACGGCCGGATAGTTTCGCCCGAAACGGTGGCAAGTTCGTCCACGAAAGCCGCGAAGTCGATCGCCGTCATTTGCGCCCTCAGCTGTTGCGGTTCGAGTAGCGGAGCTTGGCCTTGCCGGCAATCAGGCGCGTGGGCAGGACGTGACGGGCGCGTGTTCCACACCTGTCGTTAATCCGCTATGCAAAACTGAGTTACCCGGCCGGCGTTCGTTTGCAGGGCTGCTGGCGCAATTTTATGCAGACAGAGATGCGCCAATAAACTTTTGATTTTAAACACATCTTTCTGATTTCGCTTCGCCGCCGGCACGCCAAGGCACATGAGCTGCTAAATTTGCGGCAAGCGTCGGGGGAAAACTCCTAGGAAATAGGTCAGCAGCCCTTGTGTTTTGTGCGGCGCGGTGTATGTTGCTGCAGTGCGGTAGCGAGAGGTTCCCTCCCGTTACCGTCGCCCTCCTTGGGCGTTTCCTCCCTAGACTTGGGCCGCTCCCGCAAGTGAGCGGCCCTTTTTCTTTCAACGCCAGATTGGCTATTCCGCCGCCGCCCGATAGGGCCGCAATTCCTCGATCGGAATGGTCGCAAGCCGCTCGGCCAGCACTTCGAATTCGCCGGCGAGCTTGGCGAAGGCCACCGAGCGTTCGTAGCGCCGCTCGTCCATGTAGAGGGCGCGATTGATCTCGAGCTGGATGGCATGCAGGCCGGTGGTCGGATTGCCATAGTGCTCGGTAATGAAGCCGCCGGCATAGGGCTTGTTGCGGCTGACCGAATAGCCGAAGCCGCGCAGGCATTCCTCGATGGCTTCGGCCACCACCGCGACGCAGCTTGTGCCGTAGCGGTCGCCGAGAACAAGATCGGCGCGCGGCCGCTCGTCGCGTCCGCCGGTGCTCGACGGCATGGAATGGCAATCGACCAGGATGGCGGCGCCGAAATCGCGTTGCAGCCGCATGAATACGCGCCGCAGCATGCGATGATAGGGCTTATAAAGGCCGTCGATCCGGCGCAGCGCCTCGCCGACCGAAATGCGCTGGTCGTAGATTTCCTGGGCGTCGCCGACCACCCGCGCCACAGTGCCGAGCCCGCCGGCGACCCGCATCGAGCGGGTATTGGCAAACGATGGCAGCCGGCCGTCGAACATCCGCGGATCGAGTTCGTAGGGCTCGCGGTTGACGTCGACATAGCAACGCGGGAAATGCGCTCGCATGATCGGGAACCCGCGCGCGGCCACGCCTTCGATCAATTCCCCGACGAAACTGTCCTCGGAGCGGCGCAGCGTCGGCAAGTCGAGGCGCGAGGTCTGCAGAAACTCGGGCGGATAGATGCGCCCGCTATGGGGCGAATTGAACAGCAGCGGCCCGCGGCACTGCGCCGGCTCAACGGTCTCGAACGGAGGATCGAATTCGTCCTGAATTTCCGACATGGCGCCTGGCGGGCTTTCCGTGACTCGCGACCCGGCGCCCGTTCCCTAGCGTGCGCCCGCAGCCATTGTCCATAGGCGTGCCGGTTTGCCAAGACCACTTATGGCCACCGTTATATGGCTGTCTTTCACTCGATGTTTACCGGCCATCCGGCTTATGGGATGTAGGGGGCCGGCGTAAGCCGGGTTTGAGTAATCATGTCCAAAATTCTCCTTGCCGAAGACGACATCGATATGCGGCGTTTCCTAGTCAAGGCGCTGCAAAATGCCGGTTTTGATGTCATTTCCTATGACAATGGTCTATCCGCCTATCAGCGGCTGCGCGAGGAGCCGTTCGAGCTTCTCCTGACCGACATCGTCATGCCGGAGATGGACGGGATAGAACTCGCTCGCCGCGCGGCCGAGCTCGATCCCGACATCAAAATCATGTTCATCACCGGCTTCGCCGCCGTGGCGCTCAATTCCGATTCGACCGCGCCCAAGCACGCCAAGGTGCTGTCCAAGCCGATCCATCTGCGCGAACTGGTCAACGAAGTGCAAAAGATGCTGGCGGCCTGATCCGCGCCGGCTGCGAGCAGGCTCACGCGTTTCTGACGAGGCGCAGAAACCGTTCGACGATCGCCTGCCTATTTACGGCATCGGCCTGCCGATGCCGCGTTCGACCGCGCGACGGCAGATCAGATCGGCAAAGGCGATGTCTTCCAGCGCGATGCCGAGCGACTTGAATAGCGTGATATCGGCCGGCCCGCGGCGTCCGGGAGACTTTCCGGTCACGATGTCGCCAAGCTCGACGACGTCCTGCCATTTCAGGCGGCCGGCGGCGACGAGATCGCGGTATTCAGCGGCTTCTTCTTTCGCCTGCACGAGGTGATCGGTCGCGCGCACCGTCGCGCGCAGCACGGTTTCGGCGTCGATTTCACGCCGCGTCGCGGCATTGGCGCCGGCGGCATTGACGTGCACGCCCGATTTCAGCCAGTTCGCGCGCAGCACCGGCTCGGCCGATTTGGTGATGACAATGACCACGTCGGCCTCGCCGACCGCGGCCTCGGCGGATGCGGCCGGCCGTGCAGCGACGCCAAGCTCGCGCTCGATGCGGCGCGCAAAGGCATCGCGATGCGCGTCGGTGCGGGTGAACACACGAATGTCGGCAATCTCGCGCGCCGCGCAGACCGCGGCGACCTGCGTGAAGGCCTGGCGGCCGGCGCCGATGACGCCGAGCGTGCGGGCTTCCGGCTTGGCCAGCAGTTTGGTCGCTAATCCGCTCGCCGCACCGGTCCGCATCCGACCGAGATGGTCGGACTCGATCATCGCCTGCAATTTGCCGTCGCGCGCCGAGTAGAGCAGCACATGAAAACGCGCGCCGTTGGCGCCGGCGAAATAGGCCTTCAGTCCGAACAACGCTTTGGCGCCCCACGCCGCGCCCATGAGATGGAAAGCACCGCCGCCCACCGATGCGCGCTGCCGCGGCAGATTGACGGTTGCGGGGTCGAACCAGGTCGCGAACAAGTCTTCGAGCGTGGCAATCGCGTCCTTGACCGTGACCAGTCCGCAGACATCGTCTTCGGTCAGATAGATCGCGGTGTCCGACTTGCGTGCGCCGCTCGTTTTGACTTTGTGCTTCGACGCAGTCTTCCCTTTAAGGGCCGGCTTGGCCTTGGCTTTCCTCGCCGCCGCGTTGGTTTTGCTGACTTTGTTGACTTTGCCCATCGCCGCTTCGCCTCCGCGCGATCATTGCCGTGGCACGAGCATAGTTCAGCGGGGAATTGTCGGCACGCGCGTCATAAACATTTCGTGCGATCGTGATTTCAAAGTTGCGGCGAAATGGTATTCAATTGCCGATTGTGATAGCAAAAAGCCTGCGATAGGCTTCTTGCCTCGCGGCGGTGGACCGAGACCAACCAAGGGAGGCCGATCATGGCACCGGCGCGGCTCGATATCTATGCGCGCGGCTACGTGCTGCGCTTGCTGGAATGCCTGCGCGCCGAATTCCCGATTTTGCTGGCGTTGGTCGGCGACCAGGTCTTCGAGATGTTCGCCTCGTCTTATGTGTGGAGCGCCGTCGCAGTCCTAATCGCTGTACGCGCTTGGCGCGGGATTTTCGGACTTTCTGCAGTCGACGCAGCCCGATTCCGGCGGCGCGCCGGGCGCGATCGAGGCGATCCCCGCCAATCTAGCCGCGCTGGAGCGCGCCCGCGCCGAAGTCTATCGGGCGTGCGGCCTCGAAAACGATTCCGCGCATCACGCCGCCGATGCGGTCACCTTGATGATTTCCGGCACGTCCTTGCGTTTGCCGGAATCCGTGCGGCTGTTGTCGCTTGAATTCGATTTCACCGACACCATCGAGGCGGTGCGACGCGGCGAAACGCCGGCGGTGCCGCCGGTGAAACCGACGTGTTACGCCGTCGCCCGCAGCCGCCACCGCGCCACACCCATGTTTTGGAGCCGTGGCAATTCGCGTTTCTCCGCATCTGCGGTGCGCAAGGTTCGCTGCCGCAAGACGCCTGCGCAGCGGCGCAACCGGTAGCTGGCTGCGATGCGGTCGAAATTTGGGCTAAGCTATTGCTCTGGATGCCGGCGGCATTGGACGCCGGCCTTGCTACCATGATGAAGTAAATGGGGGCTGCGCATGAAAGTCGAAAAAATCAAATATCCCATGGGAACGCTGACCGCCGAGGGTGCTCTGATTTATGACGAAACAATTTCCGCCAAGCGTCCGGCGCTGCTAGTGGCGCCGAACTGGATGGGCATGACCGACGCGGCGATCGAGCGCGGCAAGCTCGTGGCCGGCGACCGCTACGTCGTTTTCGTCGCCGACATGTACGGGCAGGGCACGCGTCCGGCCGACTTCGGCGAAGCCGCGGCGCTCGCCAATCCGCTGCGCGAGAACGCGAGCGAGCAGCGCAAGCGCATCCGCGCCGCCTATGACGCGATGATCGCCGAAGCGGGCAAGCGCAACCTGATCGATGGCCGCCGCGCCGCGATCGGCTTCTGCTTTGGCGGCGGCAATGTGCTGGAGCTCGCCCGCGACGGCGCCGATCTCGCCGCGGCGGTGTCGATCCATGGCGATCTGAAAACAGCGGCGGCGGCGAAAAATGGCGTGGTCAAAGCCAAGCTTCTGGTGGCGCACGGCGCGCCCGATCCGGTCGCACCCAAGTCCGACCGCGACGCTTTCGAAAGCGAAATGGATGCGGCCGGCGCCCAATGGCAGATGCTCGTCTTCTCCGGCGTCTATCATGCTTATACCGATCAGGGCTCCGACGTTCCGGGCGTGGCGGGCTGGCATGAACCGGCCTGCCGGATGACCTACGCGGCGACACATCAGTTCATTGCCGACGCTTTCGCGGACAAATTGTGACGTCGCCTCACTGCGCGGTTATACGGTAGAGGAGGGACGACCATCGGAGCCGGTTTCTTTCCCCGCTGAGGCCCGGTAAGCTACAGCCAATATGTCGATAACAACGTCATACGCGCCGCAGGAAACGCCCCGAAAGGCTCGCCAACCGCAAAGCTTTACCGGCGGCATTGCCGCGCTCGCCGATGACCGGCTCTATGTGCTGCAAAATCCGTTCGCGCTCGACGGCCGGGTCAGTTCCTATCCGGCGAGCGCGCGGGGCTTTTCGGTCGTCAACAGCTATCTCCTGACGCAGCCCGACGCCGCCATGCTGATCGATACCGGTTTCGGCAAGGATGAGCCGGTGATCCGCGCCCAGATCGAGTCGCTCATCGCGGCGGGCCTGCCGCTGTCGCTGTTCCCGCTGCGGCTCAATGAATTCATGTCGATCAATAATGTCGCAAGCTTTGCCGGGCATTTCAACGTCGAGACCTGCTATACCAGCAATATCGATGCGGCGCTGTGGTTCGATTTCGGCGAGGCGGGCGGCCGCGACATTCTCAAATCGATGAAAGTCACCGCGGTGGGCCGCGCCGATTCGATCGAGCTCGGGAAAATGGGACGCTCGATCGACGTGATGAATGCGCCGATCAGGCTCATCGCCACGCGCTGGCTCTACGACCTTGGCACCAAGACGCTGTTCTCCTCCGATCTGTTCACCCATCTGTGGCGCGACGCCGCGACCGGCCCGTGGCTGGTGACCGAAGCCGACAACAATCCGACGTCAACGCGCGACGTTCGCTCCTTCATGCTCAACACCCGCTATTGGTGGCTGGAGGGCGCGCCGACCGATTCGATCCGGCGCGGCATCGGCGCCGTGTTCGACAAATACGACATCGAGACCATTGCGCCGGGCTACGGCTGCATCTTACGCGGCCGCAACGTGGTGGCGCGGCACTATCAGATGCTCGATGAGTTTTTGAAAGCTTGCGACAAGGGCGTGGCGGTATCACGCTATGTCACGCGCGACGAGGAGCGTTGACGATGCTCGATAGACCGCAGACCAAGGGCGTGCTCGATACACCCGTCGCCGAGCGAATGCCGCGCGAGATCGCGCCCGGCGTATTCTGGATCGGCGACTGCCTGGCGCAGCGCCACAAGGGCAAGGTCTATCACGGCTATAACGCCGCCTTCCTGGTCGCCGGCGACGAAGCCTCGATCTTGGTCGAGACCGGACACCCCAAGGATTTTCCGGTGATCGAGCGGCATCTCAACGATCTGTTCGCCCGCGGCGTGGCGCCGCTGAAATATCTGTTCGTCACTCACCAGGAAACGCCGCATTGCGGCGGGCTCGGCCGCATCCTGAAAAGCTTTCCCGACGCCATCCTGTGCGGCGACGTCAGCGATTATCACTTGGCGTTCCCGCAATACGAACACCGCATGCGCTGGATGAAGGAAGGCGACGAGATCGCACTCGGCGGCCGCAGCCTGATGGCGGTCGAGCCGGTGATCCGCGATCTGCGCACAACTTGGTGGGGCTTCGATACACGCGAGGGCGTGCTGTTCCCCGGTGACGGTTTTGCCTACAGCCATTATCACGAGGACGGCCATTGCGGGCTGGTCGCCGAGGAAGCGGTCTCGCTCGATCTGCCGGATGTGTCGTCGACCTTCGCCGATCTCGCGCTGTTCTGGACCAAGTTCGCCGACATGAACGTCTATTGCGACCGTCTTGATCATTTGATTGCGCGGCTTGGCGTCAAGACCATCGCGCCAACCCATGGTCTGCCGATCACCGATGTGAAGACCACGGTGCCCAAGGTGCAGGCAGGGCTGAAGGCCGCTGCGCTGATGCCGGAGACAGGAACCAACGAGAAGGTCGCGGTGGCCGGGGCAGCTTCGTAGCCCGCGTTGGGCCGGCCTGTGCTCTCACCGCCGCGAATGCTCGACACTTCCGCTGCGCTTATGCACGCGGTGTGGAACTCCCGACCGTCCGGCGCATCGCGACGCCATTGCCATTGCAGGCGCAGTGTGTTCATTTTTCTCCGTCGGCAACCCTCCGGGAGAAGGTTCCATGCGCAAAGAACTCGCCTTGCTTGCCTCGATCGCCGCGCTGTTCACGTTCATCGCGTTTAGTGCCCAGGCCATGCCGGCCGCGCCGCTCAAAGGCGCGTCGAACTCCAGCCAGGTGATTCATGTCGCCGGTGGCTGCGGCCGCGGTTGGCATCGCGGTCCGTACGGCCACTGCCGCCGCAACTAAATTGGCGTTTAAGCTAGACTTGGCCCGGCTTGCCCGGGCCAAGTTTTTTGTGCTGCAACCGGATTGGGGGGATGCGGATGAAACAGCTCAGCATCGGCGACGTCACCATCACCAGCATCATCGAGCGCGACGGCCCGTGGCGGAAACCGGAAGAGATGTTTCCGGCTTACGATCCGGCCGTCGGCAAGCGCCATCTCGTGGAGCTCGACCGCGAGGTGTTCGACCCGACGTCCGGCAAGATGGTGATCACCTACCAGACTTTCGTCGTGCGCACGCCCAAGCACACGGTGCTGATCGACACCTGCACTGGCGAGGACAAGGGCTATCCGCCGCCGATGGATTTTCCGAAACAGCCCTGGCTCGACGGCTTTCGCGCCGCCGGACTGCGCTTCGAGGACATTGATTACGTGTTCTGCACGCATCTGCACATCGATCATACCGGCTGGAACACGATGCTGCGCAACGGCAAATGGGTGCCGACCTTTCCGAAGGCGAAATACATCTTCCACAAGCGCGAATATGCCGCCTGGGAAGAGTCCAACAAGCGCGGCGAGAATCGGCCGGGTGGCGGCGGCAATGTGTGGGGCTACAATTGCGAGCCGGTGGTCGCGGCCGGGCAGGCGCTGCTCGTCGACGACGACTATGCGCTCGACGATACGTTTTCGCTCACGCCGACGCCGGGCCACTCGCCGTGCCATTGCTGCGTCAATATCCGCTCGCGCGGCCAAGAGGCCGTCGTCGTCGGCGACCTGATGCATCACGCCTTGCAAGTCCGCGAGCCGGACTGGTCGACGGTGTTCGACTGGGATCCGGAACAGGCCAAGCGGTCGCGCAAAAAATTCCTCAGCGAGGCCGCCGGTACCGGCAAATTCGTGCTGCCGATTCATTTCCCACATCCGACCACCGGCCTCATCGAGGCCGACGGCGAGCGCTTCCGCTACAAGTTCGTGCGGTAGGAATCGCTACTGCCCCGCGATGTGGTTGTCGCGGATCACTTGCCCCCACAGCGCGATCTCGCTCTTGAGCAAAGCGGCGGACGCCTCCGGCGATTCCTGATCGGCGGGGTATTCGTAGATGCCGCCGTCGGCATAGGTCTTTTGCAGCTTGGGATCGGCCAGTGCGGTGCGCAACGCGGCATTGAGCTTGTCGATGATCGGCTGCGGCGTCCCGGCCGGCGCCAGCAGCATGTGCCAGAAATCGACATTGAGCTTGTTGTAGCCGAGATCGCCGAATGTCGGCACATCCGGCAATTGCGAGAACCGCCGCTTGCCGACGATGGCGTATACCTTCAACTTGCCGCTCTTCACCAAGGGTCCGGCCACCACGGACGAGATGATACTGAGGTCCGTTTGGCCGCCGAGCACATCGACCAGCGCCGGACCGGCGCCGCGGTAAGGCACCTGCGTGACCTTCACGCCGAGCCCTTGCATGATCAGCACATCGGCCAGATGACCGAATGAGCCAACGCCGGGATGTCCGACCTTGATGTTCCCGCTGTGCTGTTTCATCCAGGCCAACAGTTCCTTGAAATTGTTCGCGGCCAGTGTCGGGCGGCCCGCCAGCGTATTAGAGGTTATATTGACGAGCCCGATCGGCACGAAATCCTTCTCCGCGTCGAAGGTGCGATCCGGATAGAGCGTCATGCCCGCCGCCAATGCCGGCTGGTGCAGCAGGATCGTGTAGCCATCCGGCTCGGCGCGGGCCGCCTTGGCGGCGGCGATCATGCCGCCGGCGCCGCCGATATTCTCAATCACGATCGGCTGACCGAGCGCCTTCTGCAGCGGATCCTGAAGGATGCGCGCGGTGGCGTCATCAGCGCCGCCGGGCGGGAACGCCACGATCATGGTGATCGGACGATCAGGATAAGTCTGCGCCGATGCGGCGCCGGCTGTTAAAAGACACGCAACGACAAGCGCCGCGAACGCGCGCAAGAAGATCATCGTTCCCTCCCCAAAGCCGCCCTTTGACTTGTTTTTGTTCGGCGGCGGCCGATTTCATTTCGGCCACGGTCAATCATCGCCGGTTCGCAGGTCTGCCGCAAGCCAGTACGGCCACATGCGGCAATTGGAACCTGCCGGCCGCAGCCCTATGAAGCGGCCGGCAATGCCATAATCATTGACGGCCAAAAAGCGGGCCAGAGAGGGTGCGACGTTTCGCTGCGTCAATGTTTCTTGCGCATCTCGCCCGCCGAATTGACGGTGGCATGCAGGTTGCGGGCGAATTCGACGGCGCCATAGACCGCCATGTCGGGCCCCGTTTTCACATATTCCTTGACGCCGTAGATCGCCGGCTTCGGCGCCTTGAGGATGGCGGCGCATAGCGTCTCGACCGCGGCGTCGAGCTTGGCGGCCGGGACGACATCACTGACGATGCCGAAGCTCAAGGCGCGCTCCGGTCCGATCTCGGCTTGCGAGTACACCAGATAGCTCATCGCCTTGCGCGGCACGCGGTCGACAAACGACGACATGACCATTGTCGGCAGAATGTTGTGCGCCATTTCCGGCACCTGAAAGACCGCCGCGTCGCTCGCCAGCGTGATGTCGCAGGCCGCGGCAATGGCGCAGCCGAAGCCGAGTGCGCGGCCTTGCACCACGGCGATGATCGGTATCTTGGCGTCACGC
This sequence comes from uncultured Alphaproteobacteria bacterium, assembly GCA_963731805.1. Taxonomy (GTDB): domain Bacteria; phylum Pseudomonadota; class Alphaproteobacteria; order Rhizobiales; family Xanthobacteraceae; genus BOG-931. Next base: position 198,736 of record CAVSWY010000001.1, on the reverse strand, counting down.
ATGGCGCCATAGCAGTTGAACACCACGTCACTGAAGCTACGCCGCTCGTAAGCGTCGGGCTCGGTCGGCGGCCGCTGTCCCATCGCGGCGCGGCCGACGCAAAAGTCCTTGCCGGCGCCGCGCAGCACGACGAGACTCGATGTCTTCTCGGCTCCCGCGATGATGCCGGCAAGCTCGGCAACCATCGCATCGGACACCGCATTGCCGCGCTCCGGCTGGTTGAGCGTGGCGCGCAGGATCGGTCCGTCTTGTTGAGTCAAAATGTCAGGCATTGTCGCTCCTTGTTGAATTTCGTTCGTTCTCGCGGAGAATATCGCGAGCGTTCGCTTGTCACGTCTTCGCCGCGTTGATCGCCCGCCAGATCTTCTCCGGCGTCACCGGCATTTCGATATGGGTGACGCCGAATTCGGCGAGCGCGTCGACCACAGCGTTGACGACGGCGCCGAGCGCGCCGGTGGTGCCGCCTTCGCCGGCGCCGCGCACACCGAGCCGGTTGGTCGGGGTCAGGACTTCCGAAATGTCCGTGGTAAACGACGGCAAGAGATCAGCACGCGGCATGGCGTAATCCATGAACGAGGCCGACAGCAATTGGCCCTGCGCGTCGTAGGCGCAAAGCTCCCATAGCGCCTGGCCGATGCCTTGCGCCGCGCCGCCATGGGTCTGGCCGTGCACGACCATCGGATTGATGGCGCGGCCGACGTCGTCGACCGCGGTGTAACGCACGAGTTCGAGCGCGCCGGTCTGCGGATCGATCTCGACTTCGCAGACATGGGCGCCGTAGGGAAAGCCGAGCTGCTTGATGGTCTCGTCGGCCGTGGCGGAAAGCGGCCCGCGTAAATCCTCGGGCACCGCCGCATCGCCATCGGCTGCCGCCGTGGCAACGTCGAAAATGCCGACCGAGCGGTCGGTGCCTTTCACGGTGAAGCGGCCGGCGGCAAAGCCGATATCGTCCTCGGCGGTCTCCAGCATATGGGCGGCGATTTTCTTGCCTTTTTCGATCACGGCGTCGGAGGCGTTGCCCATGACAATGCCGGCAAGCCGCATCGAGCGGGCGGAATGCGAGCCGCCGCCTTCCTTGACGATGTCGGTGTCGCTCTCGATGACATTGACGTCGTCGAACGGCACGCCGAGCCATTCCGCCACGCATTGCGCGAAGGTGGTCTCATGGCTTTGCCCGCTCGAGAGCGTGCCGACGACGACGTCGACCTTGCCGCGCGGCTGCACGGTGATGTCGGCGCGTTCGCGCGGATAGCCGCCGGTGGTTTCGAGATAACTGCACAGCCCGATGCCGCGCAGCCGGTTGCGCTTCTTCGCCTCGGCGCGGCGCTTCTTGAATCCTCGCCAATCGCCGAGCTCCATGGCGCGGTCCATCACCACGCGATAGGTGCCGTTGTCGTAGGTGATGCCTTGCGCGTTCTTGTAGGGAAAAGCCGACGGCGGAATGAGATTGCGCTTGCGCAAGCTGACGCGATCGAAGCCGTGCTCCTGCGCCGCCTTGTCGATTAAGCGCTCGATCACGTAGATCACTTCCGGCCGACCGGCGCTGCGATAGGGCGTGGTGCACATCGTCGTCGACAGCACGGCGCGCGCCTGCACATAGGACGTCGGAATGCGGTAGCCGGATGTCGCTAGGCCGACGCCTTTGACCAGCGGCACGTAGGAGCCGGAATGGGCGCCGACGTTGCTGAGATTTGACGAGCGCAGCGCCAGGAAGTGCCCCTGCGCGTCGAGCGCCAGTTCCGCCGAGACGGTGAGGTCGCGCCCCATATAGTCGCTGACAAATGCCTCGCTGCGATCGGCTGTCCATTTCACCGGACGGCCGACGCGGCGCGAGCCCCAGACCACCAGTGCGAATTCCGGAAAGAAGCTGTTGCGCGTGCCGAAATTGCCGCCGATCTCCTGCGCGATGACGCGGACGTTCTCGAACGGCACGCGGAGGATCGCCGCAATCTCCTTTTTTTGGCGCACGATGCCGCCGGAGCCGGCATAGAGCGTGTAGCGGTCGGACGCCGCGTCGTAGATGCCGACGGCGGCGCGCGGCTCCATCGGCACGCCGGTGACGCGATTGATCCAGGTGTCGAGCCGGGTGACGTGAGCGGCGCGCGCGAATGCCGCGTCGGTCGCCGCGGCGTCGCCGATCTCCGCGTCGATCATGATGTTCGGCAAATCGTCGTAGAGCCGCGGCGCGTCTTTTTCGACCGCGGCTTTGGCGTCGGTCACCGCCGGCAGCGGCTCGTAGTCGACGATGACTTTCTCGGCTGCATCTTTGGTCTGCGCCACCGTCTCGGCGATGACAAAGGCCACTGCAGTGCCGACATGGCGCACCCGATCGGTCGGCAGCACGTAATGCGGCGCCGCCGGCACCGGCGAGCCGTCGCGATTGGTCAGCACGATATCGGGCGGCGTGCCGGCAGCGGTGAGATGCGGAATGCGGGTGAGCCCGTCGGCCAGCGCATCGGCGCCGGTGAGCACAGCGAGCACGCCGGGCATGGCGCGCGCCGCCTCAACGTCGATGCCGCGGATTAGCGCATGCGCGTGTGGCGAGCGTACCGCCGCGCCATAGGCCTGATCCGGGAAATTGAAATCGTCGCTGTAGCAGCCGCGGCCGGTGACGAGGCGCAGGTCTTCCTTGCGGCGTACCGTAGTTCCGATGCCTGATTGCATTGATGGCGGGTTCGCGATTGACTGATGGCGGGCGGCAATGATCTCACAGGCCGGCGGATCGGGCTAGTCGCCAATGGCAGGCGTATGACGACACATCGTTTGGAAGCGGAGCCGCAGACAGTGCATTGGGGCTTCTTCGATGCGGCGCTCAAGCCTCTGATCACGATCGAATCCGGCGATGAGGTGGTCATCTCGACCGTGTCCGGTCCGCCTGCGGCGCTGCCGGCGGCCGATTCCGGGCTGACCGTGCCGGACGCGTTGCGCGCGATACACTCCGGCGTGCAGCAGAAGTTGAACGGGCCGCACATTCTCACCGGGCCGGTTGCCGTTCGCGGCGCCAAGGCCGGGCAGGTGCTCGAGGTCCGCATCAAAGCGATCGAGCTGTTCTATGACTGGGGCTACAACGCCATCCGGCCGCTCGCCGGCGCATTGCCGGATGATTTCGCAAAGGCGCGTCTCATCCACATTCCGCTCGATCGTGCGCGCATGGTGGGTCGGCTGCCATGGGGCCTCGAGCTGCCGCTCAAGCCGTTTTTCGGCATCATGGCGACGGCGCCGCCCGCGGCGTGGGGCGCGGTGCCCTCGCCGCCGCCGCGCCGCAACGGCGGCAACATGGACAATAAGGAATTGGTCGCCGGGACAACGCTCTATTTGCCGATCCATGTCGATGGCGCGCTGTTCTCCGTTGGCGACGGTCACGGCGTGCAGGGCGATGGCGAAGTCTGCATTACCGCGATCGAGACCGGGCTCATCGGCACGTTCGAGCTCTACGTGCGAGACGACATGAAGCTTGAATGGCCTTACGCCGAGACGCCGACGCACGTCATGACCATGGCATTCGACCCCGACCTTGACGACGCGGTGGTGATTGCCTTGCGCGACATGATCAAGCTGATCTGCGCGCGCACCGGGATTTCGCGCGAGGACGCCTATACGCTGTGCAGTCTGGCCGCTGATCTGCGTATCACCCAGGTGGTCAACGGAGCTAAAGGCGTCCACGTCATGCTGGAGAAGGCGTGCCTGGTGCGTTAGTGCGCCGCCTTTAACTCTTCGACCCGATGGAAGCCAAGCCGTTGCATCACCGGCTCGTCAGTCACACGCAATAGCAGCGCATCCTCGGCGGCCTCGTGGCGATGCGGTCGCCAAGCCGGCGCGGCGACGACGTCACCGCGGCGCCATTCAAAACGCTCGCCGTCGACCGTCGTGGCGCCGGTGCCTTTGACGACAGCGTAGATATTATTTGCCGTCGTGCGATACGGCGCTGTGGCGACGCGCGGAGCGAGCCGCATCATCGACAATCCGATCGTGTCCATCGCCGGAGTGCCGAGTTCGACGTGGGTGCCGAACGGGCCGGTCGGGTCGGGCGTGGCGGCGTCGAGGCGTTTGAGTGTTTCACTCAGCGGAAATACGAACGGCGAATCCTTGGTCGGTGGCGCATCGGCAAAAGCTTCGTGGGTCTTCTCCTCCTCGGCTGGCTCGAAGAACATCGGCTCGAGCAATTGCACCAGCGGCACGTCGAGGAAGTCGAGCCAATAGGCGCTGGCGCGGCTATCGTTGCCATGGCCGTGGCTGCACCAATTCGGCGTGAGCAACACGTCGCCCGGCTCCATGGCGAGTCTGACGCCATTGACGTCAGTATAGACGCCGGGCTCGGCGTCGATAATGAGCCGTAATGCATTGGGCGTGTGACGATGCGCGCGCGCCCATTCGCCCGGCATGATCATCTGGTAGGCGCTCACCATGGTGCGCACCGTGCCGTAGCTATCGCCGGAAGCCGGATTGAACAGGATGAGATTGCGCCGCTCGGCAAGCTCGGTGTTGATCAGGCGCCCTGCGGCATCGAGCGCGCCACGCGCCTGTTCGTAGGTCCAGTGTGCCGGCGCGAAATTCTTCTTCGGCGCCGGCCACAGCGAAGCGACCTTCTTGTTCCAGCCCGGTGCGATGCCGACTTGCGCCAGCTTGCCGTAGAGCTCCTCAAGCGTGCCGGAGCGGGCAAGGTCTTCTCGGGATGGGGCCTGCATGGGGGATGTTTCCTCTTGGATACTGACTACAGTGTAGAGGAAATGCCGGCCGCTTGCACCGCCGGTTTTTCCGCAACGCAGTCCGGAACCCCGGCCGCGCCGCGTATGACGTCGACAAGGCGCAGCACATCCTCAGGCATGCGGTCGTCGCGCCAAGCTACATGGCCGTCGGGGCGCACCAGCACGAATTTGCGCTGATAAAGCGCAGCAATCTGCGGCTCGGTGATCGCGACGACAGCCATTGGCACTCCGCGCTGCTTTGCAGCTTCCAAGAGCAGTGCCGCCGCGATTGCATCCGCACCGAAAACAAGCAGCGTATAGGCTCGGCCGAACAGATCGAGCGTCGAGCGGCCGTCGGCGAGGAACGCGTGCGGTGCACGATGACCGGGCCGCGCCGTCGGGACATAAACGCGCGGATCATCGGGTGGAGCCGGCGATCCATCCGGCCAGCAGATCGGCGAGCCCTCATAGCGATAGCCGAGGTGAATGCCGAGCGTGTGCCATTCGCGGCGCATGATTTCGCTGAACTCGCGCCCGACCCGCTGGCGCGTCGCTTCGCCATGCGGCGTTGAGTCGAGCAGATCGTCATGCCGGCCGACCGAAAGCATCCGGAGCAGATTGCCGCTTGCCTCGGCGACATTGCGGGCACCGACCGGTTGGCGTTCGGCGCTGTAGGAATCGAGGAGGCCATCGCCGCCCCAACCCTCGATCATGGCGGCGAGCTTCCAGGACAAATCGACGGCGTCGCCAATGCCGGTGTTCATGCCGAAGCCACCGGTCGGCGACATCACGTGCGCTGCATCGCCGGCGATGAAGCCGCGACCGTCGCGGTAGCGCTCGGCGACCAGTTCGCGCCGCACCCACGGCAGCACGCTCAATATCTCGAAATCAAAGTCGCAGCCGACGGCGCGGCGGATTTCAGCCTTGATCTCATCCGTCGTGTATTCGCGTTGCTCGGCGCCGCCGATCAGCGAGAAGCGCCATTGGTCGCGACCGTTGATGGCGACGATCGTCGCCCAGGTGCCTTCCGGGCCGATGAAAATGTGGCGGTAGGCTTTGCCCTTGTCGTGCAGCGCAAGAAGGTGCGGGCAGCGAAAGATGACGTTCGTTGTGTAGGTCAAAACCGGATTGCCGGACATGCGAATGCGCAACGTCTCGCGCACCAGGCTGCGCGCGCCGTCGCAGCCGACGATGTAGCGCGCCTTGATCTCCTCGCGCGCGCCGGTTTCGGCATTCTCGACGACCGCCGTCACCAGATCGGCATTCTGCTCGAACGAGACGAGCCGCGTGCGATAGCGCAAGGTTACGCTTTGCTGCGACGCAGCGAATGCGCGCAGGATCGGATCGAACATATTCTGCGGGCAGCGCTCGCGCCGTTGCGGGCTTTCCTTGGGCGGCGGCGCCTGGCCGATCCCCGGGAAGCGCTCGCGGGCCAATTCATGGCCGGTAAGGCTCGTCAGATAGACATTGTCCTGCGTGTAGTCGCGCGGATAGGGCGAGCTCTCGACCGCAGGCACCAGGCCCCAGCGCCGGCAAAATTCCATGGTGCGGACGCCGACGAGGTCCATGCGCGGCTGGTAGATCGAGCCGTCGGACTGCTCGATCAGGGCGCAACGGATGCCGCGCCAGCCGAGATCGCCGGCAAGGGCGAGCCCGACCGGGCCGCCGCCGACGATCAGTACCGGCTCGATTCTCGACTGCACTTAACCGCGTCCCGGCGCTTGCGTAACAAGGGGCGCAATCATACGCGGCCTAGTGCGGCCAGGGAAACCGAGGCCTCCGGGCACTGACCATTGGCGGTTGTCGCAACCGTCCCGTCGTGACACCATTTGCCCGTTGGTTCGTTGGGATTTCGAAGCGTCATGCCGCGAAGGAAGGCTCGCAGGAAGTTCCCCTGGGCATCGCTGTCCGACGACGAGTTGCTCAAGGTCCGGCTCAGGGATCTCAAAGTGACCGTCGAAGGCACCTGGCTCGAGAAGTGCCTGCATAGGCTCTACGGCGAACTGGCCGATCACGGCATCCGGGCGCGGCCGCATGCCTGGATCTCAAGCGAGTGGTTTTCCCCGGAAAACACGCCCGGCATCGCCATCCCGTTCTATCTGGCCCACCCCCGGCTGATGCGGCTCGAAAAGAAGATGATCCTCGACGTCGAGGGTGGCACCACCTCCGAATGCATGCGCATTCTCCGCCACGAATGCGGCCATGTCGTCACCCACGCCTATCAGCTTTATCGCCGCCGCCGCTGGCAGCAGTTGTTTGGCCCGTCGTCGAAGCGTTATCCACGCTATTACCGGCCCAATCCGGCAAGCCGCAATCACGTCCAGCACTTGCGACTGTGGTACGCGCAAAGCCATCCCGACGAGGATTTCGCCGAAACCTTCGCGGTGTGGCTGCGGCCGCGCTCGCATTGGCGCACGCGCTATGCCGGCTGGCCGGCGTTGAAGAAGCTCGAATATGTCGACGAGTTGATGGCGGAGATCGCCGGCAAGCGGCCGACGCTGACGCACCGGGAAAAGGTCGATCCGCTGAGTAAGCTCAATCAGACGCTCGGCGACTATTACAAGAAAAAGCGAACGCTCTATGTCGTCGATACGCCGAAAACCTACGACCGCGATCTGCGGCGACTGTTCTCGGCCGAGCCGCGGCATCGCCACGCCGAAGCGGCGTCGTCCTTCATCCGGCGCAATCGTGCGCGGGTGCGCGAGCTGGTCGCCAAATGGACCGGTGAATATCAGCTCACCTTCGATGTCGTGCTCGACGACATGATCCAGCGCTGCCGCGAACTCAATCTGCGCGCGGTCGGTCCCGAGCGCAAACTGATCATGGAATTCACCGTGCTGTTGACCGCCAAGACAATGCACGCATTATTCGGTCCGTCGCGGCGACGATGGATCGCGCTATGAAAAAGCTGCGCGTCCTGCTGCTCGTTCATCCGGATCTGGTTCCGCCGGAATCGAGTAAGGGCTATACCGAGCAGGAGATCAACGTCTGGAAGACTGAATACGACGTGGTAACGACACTGCGCGCCGCCGGCCATGAGGTGCGCCCGCTCGGCGTTCATGACGAGCTCAAGCCGATCCGCGACGAGATCGAGGCCTGGAAGCCAGATGTGGTCTTTACGCTGTTGGAGCAGTTCCATGGCGAGGCGATCTACGACCAGAATGTCGTCAGCTATCTCGAACTGATGCACGTGCCCTATACCGGCTGCAATCCGCGCGGTCTGATGCTGGCGCGCGGCAAGGATCTGTCGAAGACGCTGGTGCATTACCACCGCATTCCGGTGCCGGATTTCGCCGTGTTTTCCAAGGGCCGCAAGGTGAAGCGGCCGGCGCGACTCGCGTTGCCGCTGATCGTCAAGAGCGTCAACGAGGACGCCTCTTACGGCATCTCCCAGGCCTCGGTGGTCGACAGCGACGAGAAACTCGTCGAGCGCGTCAACTTCATCCACGAGCGCATCGGTACTAACGCTATTGCCGAGCAATATATCGAGGGCCGCGAAATCTATGTCGGCATCGTCGGCAACGAAAGGCTGATTGTGCTGCCGGTGTGGGAGCTGCGATTCCAGAACATGCCGGAGGGCGACTGGCTCATCGCCACCGAGAAGGTCAAGCACGATCCCGACTACCAGGAGCGCCGTGGCATCCGGCACGGCCCGGCCAAGGACCTTACGCCGGAGCTGACGGCCCGCATCCAGCGCATGGCCAAGCGGATTTATCGGACGCTTGAGCTTGACGGCTATGCGCGCATCGATTTTCGTCTCGCCGCCAACGGCACGCCGTATTTTCTCGAAGCCAATCCCAACCCGGAGATCGCCGAAAGTCAGGAATTCGCCACTGCGGCGAAGCACATCGGCATCGGCTATCCCGACTTGCTGCAGCGTATCGTGACGCTCGGCATCAAGCGCGGCTCCGCGTCCGCAGCCGGCGTGGATTAAGCGGCGGCCGACTGTCCTGCCTAAACGCTGTTATGCTTTTCGCGGCCGGCATGTGGATGTTGTTCGGCCTCGCGCTTTGCGGCGCGCCGCTGGTGTTCGCCGTGCGCGTCGCGGCGCTCGCGATCGCCGCGGCCGCGCTTGCGCTCGGCCGCATGCTCACGGTGCAGCTTCGACTCAGCTTTGGCCGCCGGCTTGTCGAGCTTGGCTTGTTCCAGCTTCGCTTGTGCGGCTTTGGCCTCGTCGATCTTGAGCTGTTCGAGCTTCGCCTGCTGCAACTGCACTTGCTCCGATTGTGCTTGTTCCATGCTGGCGAAGGCGGGCAGGCTGCGGCAGGGCAGGTGCTGTACGAAGGCCAGCGCATCGTCGTTCACCGCCATGCGGCGCCAAGCGTCAACGGAAAGCCCGGTCACGCGCGCGACATAGCCGCGCGTTTCGCTCGGCAGGCTCGCGCGATGCTGAAGCCATTCGATGACGCGGCGTGCGCCGGCATTGTAGGCCGCGGCGACAAAGCCGAGATTACCGAATTGCAGGCGCAGCTCGCGCAGGAAGCGCGCCGACGCCGGTATGGCTTTGAGCGGGTCGAACGGATTGTCGAGCCCGGTTTCGGCGGCCGTCTCCGGCATGAATTGCGCGATGCCCAAGGCGCCCTTGCGGCTCACCGCGTCGTCGCGCAGCCGGCTCTCCTGCCAGATCAGGTTGGCGAAGAACGGGACCGGCAAATCGTTATCCTGTGCCGACGTGTAGAGCGCGTTGCAAAGGTCGTTGAGCGACAGGTCGCTATCGCGGCTATCCGTATTGTTAGTATCGGAGCTTTCGACCATGTCGGCGTCGGCATCGGCGGGCTTTAGCGTTTCGACCGCGACGGGGTGCTCGAGCGACGCCACGGTAAGCCGATCGGTTCGGCCGGTCGATGACTCGATTTCGATCAACGATGACGCCGCGCCGCCGTCCGCGGCATGCGGATAATCGGTGAAGTAACGGGAATAATCCGGCTCCGGTGCGGCGCTGGACAGTCCCAGCAGCAGGATTGCAAACGCAAGTATCGGACGCATCCCCGCTCCCTCACAGAAGGTGTCGTGACCGCGCACGGGCGGCGCGGTCCAAGCTTGGTTAAAGAAGGGTTTCCCTCGACCTCTGCAGGCGCTCATGCCGGTCCAAACGGGCGGCTTTTGGGACGGATTGTGAGTCATTCAAGGCGAATTGCGGCGGCCGGCACGCCTTTGGAACCTCGCGCGCCCCAAACCGCTTGCACAGCGATTGCGGAAAGGGATATTTGTTGCACCCGCGACCAATTTTTCGAGTGTTATTGCGAGCGAAAATCACAAGAATTGCGCTCGATGAGACGGTCGCGGGCGGTGTTGGGGATCGGGGCACTCGCTGCCACGGCGGGCCTCGGGGAGGTTCACGATGAATCAGGAAACCAAGCTTCGCACGACGGAGGGCAAAAGCACCGTTGCTGAGCCCCGCTACCAATCAGGCTTCGGCAACCATTTTGTTTCCGAAGCCGTGCCTGGCGCTTTGCCGGTCGGACGAAACTCCCCCCAGCGCCCGCCGCATGGTCTTTATGCCGAGCTGATCTCGGGTACGGCATTCACCGCGCCACGCGTGGAAAACCGCCGCACCTGGACTTATCGTGTTCAGCCCTCGGTGGTGCATCGGCCCTATGCGCGTATCGACAACGGGTTAATCCGCAGCGCGCCGTTCAACGACGTCGATGCTACGCCGACCCAATTGCGCTGGAGCCCGATCCCAGTTCCAGACAAGTCGACCGACTTCGTCGAAGGCATCGTGACGCTGGGCGGCAATGGCGACGTGGCAACGCAAACAGGCATGGCTATCCATCTCTATGCCGCCAACCGCTCGATGACCGACCGCTGCTTTTATAATGCCGACGGCGAAATGCTCATCGTGCCCCAGCACGGCCGTGGGCGCTTCGTCACTGAGCTCGGCGTCGTCGAGGCGCCGCCAGGCGAGATCGTCGTTATTCCGCGCGGGCTTCGTTTCCGCGTCGAACTGCCCGACGGCCCATCGCGCGGCTATGTATGCGAGAACTACGGCCAGCCGCTGCGGCTGCCGGAACTCGGCCCGCTCGGCTCCAATGGGCTTGCCAATCCCCGCGATTTTCTGAGCCCCGTCGCCGCCTACGAAGACACCGAAGCGCAGTGCACCCTGGTGGCGAAATTCCAGGGCAATCTATGGGCCGCGGCGATGGATCACTCGCCGCTTAATGTCGTCGCTTGGCACGGCAATTTTGCGCCTTACAAATACGAGCTGGCGCGTTTCATGGTCATCGGCACGGTGAGCTTCGATCATCCCGATCCGTCGATCTACAGTGTTCTTACCGCACCGTCGGACGTGCCCGGCACCGCCAATATCGATTTCGTCATCTTCCCGCCGCGCTGGCTGGTCGGCGAAGATACGTTCCGGCCGCCCTGGTATCATCGCAACGTCATGACGGAGTTCATGGGCCTCCTCCATGGCGCCTACGATGCCAAGGCCGAGGGTTTTCTCCCCGGCGGTTGCAGCTTGCACAATTGCATGACGGCGCACGGGCCCGACGCCGATACCTGGCAGCGCGCCACCCGCGCCGAGCTCAAGCCGCACAAGCTTGAAGACACGATGGCCTTCATGTTCGAAAGCCGTTACGCCATGCGGCTTACCCGCTATGCGATCGAGTCATCGGAATTGCAGCACGATTATTTTGAAGGCTGGCAGTGGCTGGAGAAGCACTTTAAGAACAATTAGTGTCGGTGAGGTTACCGACGCTCCAGCTTTGCTCGGCCATCAAAGGAATTCCGTAGTGAAGAAGCATGGCAAAGAATTTCTGCTCGGCGCGGCCGTCGCGCTGGCAACCCTCGCTTTCGGCAATATCTCCCGCGCCGATGACGCGGCCCAGAACTATCCGTCGCGACCGATCACCGCGATCATTCCTTTCGCCGGCGGCAGCGCCAGCGACGTCGTCAGCCGTGTTCTGTTCGACAAAATGTCGAAGCTGTTGGGCCAGCCGATCGTGGTCGAGAACAAGCCGGGCGCCGGCGGCAATATCGGCACCGCCGACGGCGCGCGTGCGGCGCCCGACGGCTATACGATTGTCGGCAGCGGCTCGGGGCCGGTCGCCGCCAACGTCACGCTGTATAAGCATCTCGACTACGATCCGGAGAAGGATTTCGAGACGATCTCGCCGTTCGCCTCCTTCACCATCGTGGTGGCGGCCTCGACCAAGCTGCCGGTCAACACGCTGCAAGACCTGATCGCCTACGGCAAAGCCCATCCCGGGCTCAATTTCGGATCGGTCGGCATCGGCAGTTCGCAGCATCTCGCCGGCGAGTATTTCAGCCAGCTCACCGGCGTGAAGCTCACCCATGTGCCTTACCGCAATATCGGGCAATACGCGACGGACCTGATGTCGGGCCAAGTCCCGCTCGGTTTCCAATGGTACCCGAACGTCGCCGCGCCGCTGCAGGCCAAGGGCGCCAAGGCGCTCGCGGTTGCCGGCCCGAACCGGCTCGACGTGTTGCCCGACACGCCGACCACCAAGGAAGCAGGCTTGCCGCAATATCAGGTGTCCGGCTGGTTTGCATTGCTGGCGCCGAAAGGCACGCCGGCGGCGATCGTGAACAAACTGAACAGTACGCTCAAGGAAGCGGTGGCCGATCCGCAAGTGCATGCCGCGTTCGGGCGCCAGGGCGCCGAGACGATGTATCAGCAGCCCGATCAAGCCGCAAAATTCATTACCGACGAGATCAAGAAATATCACGATATCATCGTCAATGCCGGCATCCCGCAAATCGAGTAGCGGCGCCGCCGCCAACGCCGTCGCCTGGGGCGAATCATGAAAGTGGTCATGCTCGGGCTGATGGGCTTCGTGCTTGGCGCGATCGCGGGCGGCGTCATCGGTGTGGGTTTGGGCTTCGTCTGGACCAGCGTCTTCCACACCACGTCCTTCGAGGGCTATTCCGGCATGCTGGTGTTTTTCACCTTCATGCCGATCGGCATCATTCTCGGCGGCCTTGCAGGAGCGATCGGCCTGGGCATCATCGCCGCGCGCGATCGCGCAACGCCGTAATCTCAAGCCGTTATTGCAGAGGTACGCTCGCGCGACGCTGCCGATCAATCCAGGCCGACAATCCTCGATTCGACCGCAAAGCCCCACACCGGATCGAACCGGTGGATGTGATAAACCGGACGCGGCTTAACGGCAGCGGGATACTCACCCTTGCGCAGTGCCGTTGCGATGCTCGGCATTACCGTCGCCGGGATACTGCCGACACAACCGGCGGTGCCGCGGTGAACATGGCCGCTAATGACGGCCACGACTCGTCCCGAGTGCTGCACTGCTCCGCGCAGTCGCTGCATCATCTCCGGCGTTTCAAAATTGATGGGGTCGGGTCCCACTGGAACCTCAAACGGCGGATGGTGCGCAAAAACCGCAATTGGCTTGGTGGTGTCGGCGTCGATCATATGAATCAGACGTTCGGCTCGCTCGGAACAAAAGTCGCCCTTGTTGCTGCGCGTATTGAGCGTATCGACCGCGATCAGCCTGACGGGATAATCTTCGACGGCATAGTCGATAAAATCGGAATCAGGATCGAGATATCCGCCGCTGGCAAAAGCCGCGCGCAAATTCGTCCGGTTGTCCTTGTTGCCGGCCAGCACATAGACCGGCCGGCGCGCGCGAGCGAGAATTGCGGCAGCTTGGGCGTATTCGTCCTGCCGTCCATTGTGGACGATGTCGCCGGTGTGAACGATGACGTCGGGGGCTGGATCGAGCGCGTTGATGTCGGCGATGGTGCGTTCGAAATCGCTTATTCTGCGATCGGCGTCGGGCGCGTCCAGCGCGATGTGGGTGTCGGAAATCTGCGCAATGATCATGACGCCGGATGCCGGCCTGGCGATCGCAGGCTCGCATAATACTCCTTCAGGATCGCCACCACCTCGGGCCTGCTGAACTCGGGCGGTATGTCGGCATCGCTCGAGAGCATTTCCCGCTGCTGCGTGCCGGAAATCGAAATATGATATTTGGGATCGTGGGGACAGGTCTTCGCCGTCGCCATCCCATCGCACTTCCGGCAATAGAACGTGACGTCGATTTTCAGCGGCTTGGTCAGAAGCGCGCCCTCCCACAGCTCATCGAAGATGTGGTGCGCATCGAAGGGGCCGTAATAATTGCCTACCCCGGCGTGGTCGCGCCCGACAATGAGATGCGAGCAGCCGAAATTCTGGCGAATAAGGGCATGAAGCAATGCTTCGCGCGGTCCGGCATAACGCATCTCGATCGGATAGCCCGCCTGAATGACTGTCCCTGGCCGGAAATAGTTGTCGATCATCGCCTGGATCGCGCGGGTTCGCACCTCGGCCGGGATGTCGCCTTCCTTCAGCTTGCCGAGCACTTGATGGATGAAAACACCGTCCGAAACTTCGATCGCGATTTTCACCAGATATTCGTGGCTGCGGTGCATCGGATTGCGGGTCTGAAAGGCGGCGACTTTTGACCAGCCCCGATCGAGAAACATCGCCCGCGATTCTGCGGGGCGGATATAGAGCTTCGGGTATTTGACGGCGTAGTCGCCTTCGTCGATCACCCTCACGGGTCCGGCCAAGTTGACGTCGCCCTGGCTCAGCACTTTCGCCACGCCTGGGTGTTTTGGATCGGCGGTGCGGTAGACGTGCTCGGCCTCGAACCGCTTGTCGATCGAATATTTCTCGCGAACGTTCATAAGGGCGAGAATCCTGCCGCTCTCGGCATCGATGAGAGCGACCTCTTCCTCGGCGCCGATGCCGTCGGCATGCTCTTTGCTGACCGGAAGCGTGATCGGAATCGGCCAGAACAAGCCGCCGCCAAGCTTCATGTCCTGGCAAGCGCCGCGCCAATCGTCATGGCGCATGAAGCCGTCGAGCGGTGTATAGGCGCCCATCGCCAGCATGAGAACGTCGGAGACCGCGCGCGAGTTGAGTGGAATTTTACGAAGTTTTTCCGCCCGCCGGCGCTCGGCTGCGCGTTCCGTTTCGGGCAGCAGCAAAGGCTTGACGGACTGCGAGCCGTGCGGCGGTACGAGCTTCGACATGGGGAGTCTACGGCTTCTTTGGGGTCTGGTATTCGACTTCCTTCTGGAACGGCTCCCAGACCGTTTCGAAACCGACGAATCCCTTTTCGTTTGCCTCTTTCTGACGCGTGGTCAGAAAGCGTGCGTGGCCGTCAGGAACTTTGGTGATCGGTTTTTGCTCGCTCATATATCACCTTTTGCGTTGAAACCGGGATTGCCATTCAAACTGGTCGCATGAGCGATGGGTCGATAGCCGCTTGTGCGCCGATCGCTCCGCCCGCTCTTGCTTCTTCGTCGGTTGGCTCGCGCACGGTCACGATCTCGAGCGTAAAGACGACCTCTCTGCCGCAGAGCGGATTGTTGCCGTCGACCGTCAGCATCTTGTCGTCGATCCTCGTCACGAGAAAGCTGCGTGTCTGCCCCTTGTCGTTTTCCATGAGGATGGAAGTGCCGACCTTCCGGTATTCCTCGGGAACGTTTTCGATGCGATCTGTAAAGACCAGCGACTCGTCTCTGGCGCCAAAGATCCGATTGCCGTCGATCGGCACCTCAATGACCTCGCCTGCGGATCTGCCCTCCAGTTGCGCGTGTACGAAAGGGGCCAAAATTTCATTGTGTCCGTGAACATAACCCAACGGAAATTCGACCATGGTGAGCACATTACCCGACTTCCTGTCGGTCACCTTGTAGGTGAGTTCGACATATTTGCCATTGTTGATGGATTCACTCATGTCGGATCCGAGCCGCTCAGAAGATGGACGCACCGAAAATCCTGATTTTTCCGTCCTCATAGCCGAGGACAAGCCGGCCCAGCCATTCACCGTCCTTTTTGGTGCTGCGCTGCCGGTAGAGAACCGTCACATGCTCGCCGCGGCGGATAATGCCAAGATAATCAAAGTGTCCAGACAGATTTCTGGCAAGCTCGCTGTTGGCGAACTGATGGCCGGCCGTGACCTGGTTCATGGCGAGCGCCATGGAGCTGGAGAAATTCTTCACAAACTCGCCGTACTTGCCTTCGTTCGAATTCTTGACGAGGTCGCGCCACAGGGGCTCGGCTATGGCTCGTATCTCTTCGTCGGTTTTCTCAATAATGTTCACGTGCGGTTCTCTGGGACCGTGAAAGACCGGATTTGTAGAGTCCGTCAAAAGCGACATGTTGGTCCTTCTCTGCATCCGGCGGACGTTCAACGCGATCGTCCGCCGAAACAACTGTTACTCGTCCGCCGAAACCAAGTGGTAACAGGGCGCCTTCTCCATGGTGTATTCACCGGTGTTCGGATCGCGGCGCGAAACAGTCAGTACGTGCCAGTTTGCGTCGTCCACCTTCATGGCGTCGCCGCGGTAGTAGTAGCCCGGCCAGCGGGTCTCCTTGCGGAACAGCGTGTGCTGCGTAACGCACTCAGCGGCGCGATGCCGGTGCTTCAGCTCCCACGCGCGCAGCAACTCGTGAATATCCTTCGCGGCCAGACTCTCGAGATCTTCCTCCATGACCTTGAGTTTCTTGAGCGCGATATTGAGGAGCTTATCGTTGGTCATGTAGCTGACCGTCACTCCGCCGCAATACTCGTCCATGAGCTTCTGCAGACGATCCAGGCCTTGCTTGGGATTGATGTAGTGCGGGTTGACATCGCCGGCCACGATCTCGTTGCGGTAGATCTTGTAGTGCTCCAGCGGCTTGTAGATCTCCTTGTTGCGGCGGTTGATCTGCTCGTCGGATACGACAATGCCTTCGGCCTTGCC
The DNA here is from genome assembly GCA_963731805.1 of uncultured Alphaproteobacteria bacterium. GTDB lineage: Bacteria > Pseudomonadota > Alphaproteobacteria > Rhizobiales > Xanthobacteraceae > BOG-931. The sequence goes on along the minus strand of CAVSWY010000001.1, from coordinate 182,333 downwards.
GTCGTCGATATATTTGCAGGCAGCCTTCGCGGCGAGACGGCCCTCGGTGAACGAGCCGGACGAGAAGGCGTGCGGCGTGCCGCCGACGGCGTCACCGGCGCCGAACAGACCTTCGATCGTCGTCATGCGGTTGTAGCCCCAGAAATACTCGGGCGGAGAAACATCCTCGGGACCCGAGCACCAGGCGCCCGAGCAGGTCGCATGCGAGCCCATGACATAGGGCTCCGATGTGGTCAGTTCGGGATTCTCGTTCTTGGGGTCCACGTCGGTCGAAGCCCAGAGGACCGCCTGGCCGATGGTCATGCCGAGGAAGTTCTCCCAGCCGACCTCCTCCAGATGAGGATCCTGGAAGGCCTTCATGGTGACCATGTGAATGGGGCCGCGGCCGGCGTTCACTTCACTGATGATGCAATGGTTGCGTAGACAGGTCGGGATCGGCCTGTGGGTTAAGTGCGAAGCTTCCGGATCCAGATATTCCTTTCCGACCATTTTCTGAAGCTCGGGGAACCACTTGGATTCGTACTCCTCGCCTAAGCAATTTTGCGTATAGGTCTTCAGGTGCAGGAAATAGGCGCCGACCGGACCGTAACCGTCCTTGAAACGCGCCAGCACGATGCGGTTTTCCATCTGCGTCATCTTGGCGCCGGCCTCGATCATGAGCCCATAGGCGGACGCCGACGACCAGGGCGCATACCAGGTTCGGCCGGAACCTTCGCCCACCGAACGCGGCTTGAAGATGTTGGATGCCCCGCCCGCACCGCAGATCACGGTCTTGGACTTGAAGACATGATAATTGCCTGTGCGCACATTGAAGCCGACGGCGCCGGCGACCCGGTTCTCCTTGCTGTCATCCATCAGCAGGTGGGTGACGCAGATCCGATTGAACACTTTGTCCGCGGATTTCTTGGCGGCCTCGGCCACGATAGGCTTGTAGGACTCGCCATGAATCATGATCTGCCATCGCCCCTCACGCAGATAGCGCCCGGTTTTCGGGTCCTTCATGATGGGCAGCCCCCACTCTTCGAACTGGTGCACCGTGGAGTCGACGTGACGGGCCATATCGAACAGCAGGTCTTCGCGCACCAGTCCCATCAGATCGATACGAGCGTAGCGGACGTGATCCTCCGGTTTATTTTCGCCCCACCGGGTCCCCATGTAGCAGTTGATGGCGTACAGACCCTGCGCGACCGCGCCGGAGCGATCGATATTCGCTTTCTCGGCAATAACGATCTTCTTGTTCTGACCCCAAAACCTGGCCTCCCAGGCGGCACCGCTGCCGCCGAGGCCTGCGCCGACGACCAGGATGTCGATGTCGTCTTCGACGATCGTTTTGTAAGCCATCAGTAATACACGCCTTTCTTCAGCCTGAGTCCGGCTGCCTGAAGGGTATGCAAACCGCCGTCATCCATGCGGAGCCATTTTGGCTCGTTGTACAAGAGCTGGCTGTCGCGCATGTCCTGGCTGGGCGCGGGAACGTCGGCGAGTTTCGGGATCGCCTGCCCCCAAGGCTTGGTTGTGATCGGCGACAGGAAATTCTTTTCCGTGCCGTTCCGATATTTGATCTTCCAGGCGATCGTGCCTTTCTCTTCGTCGCGGATGACGCGAACGCTGTGACCGAGCGGGGCGAAGTCGGCATATCCGCGCACATCGATCGCATTCTGCGGGCAAGCCTTGACGCAGGAGTAGCACTCCCAGCACATGCTCGGCTCGATGTTGTAAGCGCGACGATAAGTCGGATCGATGTGCATGATGTCCGAGGGACAGATGTCGACGCAATGTCCGCATCCGTCGCACCTTGTCATATAGACGAAGGTTGGCATGAGTTGGCTCCTTAGCTGTTCCAGTAGAACATGCGAGCTGTTTTCTAGTAGTGGCGTGGCGCTTCGCGCTTGATGCCAAGTCCCATTTGCATCGGAGCTTTTTGCAACAGCTCCATGGAATGTCGTTTCTGTTGTTCAGGATCATCACGGGTCAGCGTCGGCAAATTCTGGGCTGAACCGTTGGCCTTCGATACTCGTTTCTCGATCGCCGCCGCCGGCTTGAAGAACATGTGCGAGAACTTCGACCACGGGATCGATCCGAACAGCACCGTGGTGGCGATCAGATACAGCGCCAAAAACAGGTTAGACGTGCGGACGTGTCCCGTCGTCTCCGCAGACGCCCAGATCAGGCCGAGCGTGGCGCTGATAACGAGCGAAAGGATGAACAGATCCGCGCGCATGATGCGGAACGGCGACTGGCCTTCGGCCGCAACGTCGACGCGGATGAAGAACCAGAACCAGTAGCCGCCGACACAGATCATCAGCGCTCCAAGCCACCAAAGAAGCGGCCAGTACAACGGGGTCGGCGTCGCAGGCGTCGGATAGCAGAACACCATGGCGACAGTGGCCACGACATAAAAGACGAAGCCGTACATGCCGAGGAGATGCGCGAGCCTGCGCTTCATGTTGCAAAATTCGCCTGAGGCCAGGACGTCGACAATCGCGGACTGCGCGGCCAGCGACACCAATTTGCCGCCGCCGACTTGCTGCCGCGCTTTGCTCTTCGAATCTCGCCAGTTGGCGAAGAAGTACGTGGCGCTCCTTTTGTGGACGACATCGAAGAGCGTGCCGGCCGCGACCAGGACGATCATGACAACGACGTAGGCTTGCATGATGGCTGGCGAGATGAACGCCGAAAGCTCGGCAAACGGATTTGCTGTGAACATTGATTGATTGCCCGTCCGGGATAGCGTTTCCGAAAAGGACGATAACCGATGCAACCCGTCAGTCGCAATGGATTGTTTTTATTTATCTATTGCTCTTGTCATTCTAATCGAGATATTCGATTAATTTGCCCATGACGCTCGAGCAGTTGCGCATCTTCGTTGAGGTCGCCGAGCGCGGCCATGTTACGCGTGCGGCCGATGCTCTGAGCATGAGTCAATCGGCCGCCTCCGCGGCCATCGCCGCTCTGGAATCCGCTTATCAGATCAAGCTGTTCGACCGTATCGGCCGCGGCATTCAATTGACGGAGACCGGCCGGACCTTTCTACGCGAGGCGCGCGCCGTGCTCGACCGCGCTTCAATGGCCCGTGCGGTGCTCCAGGATCTCGCCGGCGGTCCGACGGGTCCGGTGGGTATCGCCGCCAGCCTGACGATCGCGACCTATTGGTTGCCCCGGCGGCTTGCCGCCTTCCAGGCCGCGAACCCCCGTGTGCGTCTCGATGTTGTGATACGCAATACCCATGACGTCGAGACCGCCGTCATCGACGGCGAAGCCAGTGTCGGTTTGGTCGAGGGTCCGACGCAGCATCCGGCATTGACGCGGCAGCAAATCGACCACGACCGGCTGGTGCTTGTGGTCGCCTCGGATCAGCCGCCGTTGCCGGTCGATGCATCGGGTCAGCTCGATCTCCGCGCCATCACCTGGGTGATCCGTGAAGCAGGCTCGGGCACGCGTCGCGCGCTTGAGGACCTGGCCAGCCGTGAACGCCTGTCGCTCGACGATCTCAAGATCGCGCTGGTATTGCCCAGCAACGAGGCGGTACGCGAAGCCATCGAGGCCGGCGCCGGCGCGACCATCGTATCGCGCCATGTGGTCGCCTCCGCGATTGCCAACGGCACGCTCAAGGCTATCCCGGTGGATTTGCCGCTGCGAGAGTTCGCGCTGGTCCGCCATCGCGATCGGCATGAAACTCTGGCGCAACAGGCTCTCGTGGCGCATCTGACAGCGGCTGTCGACACGGCATCGCTGAAGAACGGCTGACCGGTGGCTTCTGGCTCAACGACCGACATGACAGCGGGCCGCGCCAGCGGCTAGGGTTGGGCAATATATCGGCAGGCGTCGGTCGCCGGTGCAACAAGACAAATACGGTGCGGGACGAAACGGGAGGCTATCTTGGTAAGACTTGTGAGCGTTGTTGCGGCTTTGGCGGCGATGGCTGCCTTCGGCGCGACCAGCCTCAAGGCCGCGGACGACTATCCGAACCGGCCGATCGTTCTGGTCATTCCGCTGCCGCCGGGCGGCACCAACGACATCATGGCCCGGGCGGTCTCCGACAAGATGAGCGCGCTGCTCGGCCAGCGCATCGTGATTGAAAACCGCAATGCCGGCGGCAGCGGCACGGTCGGTACGCGCGAGGTCGCCCATGCCGCGCCGGACGGCTACACGGTCATTCTCGGTTACACGTCGACGCTCGCCACCGGCCCGCATCTGTACAAAAACGTCGGCTACGATCCGCGCAAGGATTTGACGCCGATCGGCTTGATCGCGTCGGCGCCGGCGCTGCTGTTGGTGTACAAGGATTTGCCGGTGCATAATGTCGGCGAGCTGATCGCGCTGATGAAGAGCTCGAAGGAGCCGTTTCAAGTCGCGACGCCCGGCGCGGGCACCGTCAACTTTCTCGCCTCGATTTTGTTTGCGGAACAGGCCGGCGTCAACGTCGAGCAGATCATCGAGAAAGGCTCGGGTCCGCTGGTCACGGATATGATGGGCGGTTTCGTCAAGGTCGGATTCAATCCAATTCCGGCCTCGCGCGCCGGTCTCGACGGCGGCTACATCCGTGCGCTGGCCGTTACCTCTGCAAAACATTCAACGCTGATGCCAAACCTGCCGACGCTCGCCGAATCCGGCTTGCCGGGCTTCGACGCGACCTTGAGCTACGGCTTGCTAGCGCCGGCGGGCACGCCGCAGCCGATCGTGCAAAAACTGAACAACGCGCTCAATGAGGCGCTGGCGGACGACGCGGTGCGAAAGCGCATCATCAACGAGGGCGCGGAGCCGGAGCCGGGAACGCCGGCCGAGCAAGCCGCCGTCATCGACCACGAGGAAACCAAGTGGGCGGCGGTCATTCAGTCGGCCCGTCTGCAGCCGAAGTGAGCGGACGAATGAGAACAATCGCCGCGGTTGCGATCGTCATTATGGCGTCAGTGGCCGCATTCGCGGCCGGCTATCCGACAAGGCCGATTACGCTGATCGTTCCGTATCCGGCAGGCGGCGGCAATGACGTGATCGCGCGGCTGGTCGCCGCCAAGATGAGCGCGAGCCTTGGGGAGCCCATCATCATAGAAAACCGCGGCGGCGCCGGCAGCACGATCGGCACCCGGGACGCCGCGCGGCGCGCACCGGACGGCTACACGTTGCTGATCGCCACGAGTTCGCTCGCCATCAATCCGTCGCTCTATCCCGACGCCGGCTACGATCCGAAGAAGGACTTTGCCGCGATCGGCTTGATCGCATCGAGCCCCAATCTTGTTGTGGTGCATCCGTCGCTGCCGGCGCATTCGATTGCGGATTTGATCGCGCTGGCAAAAAGCGAGCCGGGAAAGCTCAATTTCGCCTCGACCGGCATCGGCACCAGCACGCACCTTTCGGCCGAGCTGTTTGCCGCCATGGCGAACATCAAGCTGAATGCCATTCCCTATAAGGGGGTTGCTCCCGCGCTCACCGATCTCGTGGCTGGACAAGTGCCATTGATGTTCTGCCCGACGGCAAGCGTTATTGGTCTGGTGCGACAAGGTCAGGTTCGAGCGCTGGCGACAACAGGCGCAAAGCGGTCGCCGTTGTTTCCCGATCTGCCGACAGTCGCCGAAGCGGGCTTGCCGGGGTACGATGCGGAGTTGCATTACGGACTTGTTGCGCCGGCGGCCACAGCGCCGGCGATCGTGTCCAAGCTGAATTCCGCGCTCAACGATGCGTTGGCCGATCCAAATGTCAGGGATCGACTGGCCGTCGACGGCGAGGTGACGTTACCCGGCACGCCCGAGGCCTACACTGCCGATATCGTGAACGAGCAAGCCAAATGGTCGGCAATCGTGAAAAAAGCCGGAGTAACGGCGGAGTAATGTAATTCGCCGCAATTGGCCAATCGATGAGTCAGTCATGAATTTCGACTTCACGGCCGAGCAAAAGCAATTCGCCGATTCGGTGCAGCGTTTTGCGCGTGAACATCTCGCGGCGGGCGCGCTCAAGCGCGCGCACGATCCGCAATTTCCCTTCGACGTCGCGCAGCTCATGACCAAGCACGGACTCATGGGGATAACGCTGCCGCAGAGCGAGGGCGGGCAGGGCGGCAGCCTGATCGACGCCGTGATCGCCATCGAGCAAGTGGCGGCGGTTTGTCCGCGCAGCGCCGACGTGGTGCAATTCGGCAATTTCGGCCCGATCCGCACTTTCGCGGAATACGGCACGCCCGAGCAGAAAACGCGCTGGCTCGGCGAACTGCTTGCCGGCCGCATGGTGATGTCGCTGGGCATGACCGAGCCGGATGCCGGCTCAGCCCTGACTGATTTGAAAACGAGCGCGCGGCAGGACGGCTCGCACTATGTCGTCAACGGCAGCAAAGTATTTTCGACGTTCAGTCCCGACGCGCAGATTTTCCTGGTTTATGTGCGCTTCGGTCCCGGACTCTCCGGCATTGGCTCGGTGCTGATCGAGCGCGGCACGCCGGGATTTTCCATCGGCGCGCCGTCGGCCTTCATGAGCGGCGAGGAATGGTGCGAACTGCATTTCGACGATTGTCGCGTGCCGGCCGAGAACGTGCTGCTCGGGCCCGGCGGCTTCAAGAAGCAAATGACCGGCTTCAACGTCGAGCGGCTGGGCAACACCGCGCGCTCGCTGGCCTATGGCCGCTACGCCTTCAACGCCGCCCGCGACTACGCCGCGACGCGCCAGCAATTCGACCGGCCGTTGTGCGAGTTCCAGGGCCTGCAATGGAAATTCGCCGACATGGCGATCAAGCTCGATGGTGCGCAATTGCTGCTCTACCGCGCCGCCGCCAATGCCGACCGCGGCCTGCCGTCGGCCTATGAGACCGCGATCGCCAAGGCGGCATGTAACCAGGCGGGCTTCGAAGTGGCCAGCGAAGCGGTGCAGATCATGGGCGCGCTGGGTTACAGCCGCGAGACGCTGGTCGAATATTGCATGCGTCGTACGCGCGGCTGGATGATCGCCGGCGGCTCGATCGAAATGCTAAAGAACCGCATCGCCGAGCACGTCTTCGACCGCCGCTTCGATCAGCGCAAGAGGGCGGCGGCGGAGTGAGTACTCCGACAAAAATGCAGGGAGGCCTGAAAACGCTATTCGTCACGAATTCATGTAAGATTCTAGTGACTTACGGCCATTCCTTAAACTGAGGAACAGGGAGACTATTGGTTTGGAACAGGGAAGTAAATCTCCCGAATCAGGAATAGCCGGGCGTTGGAGCGGTCGAACAGGGAATTGAGGGCAAAGGGCCCTTATCGGAGATCGGCTGCACAGATACAGACATTCTGTCTCCCAGAGGACGACGACACTCCTGATCGAGGTCAAGCGATCTTGGCTAGGCTTGCGCGTTGGTCACTGCGATCGAAGGCTTGCTTTAGGAAGCGCTGGCCCTTCGCCGTAATTTCTGGGTGCCCTTCGGATCGGTTCGGGGGTTTGTCGCTCCGCGATCAGGGCCCCTACCAATAATATAATCTGCCGAGATTTCCCCGCGACGCAGCGGAGATGGCAAGAGTCTACGATTGCTGTCCAAAGGCGCTTTTCTGTAAAAGCCTACTAAATCTAGAAGTGAATTTCTGAAGCTTCACAAATGTGGGGATTACGGTCGCGAACCATGAACGCTCTATGCCTTGCTTTTTGTGTTGTTCGGGATGTTCGGAAGTAAGGGGAGGGCCGTTCCACTAAACTTTCGACCGGCTCCAAGCCTGATCCTTATGTGCCCCAATCCAGGTCACAGCCAGTTTGCCCGGGTGCCGATAGCAGGTGCTCCTCAAGCTTCCAATCTTATTTCTTCTCAATCCCCGAGTCGCGCCAGGCGGAGTCCGCCACGATCGTTTTGGAGGCGCACCCTGGGCTGATCACCATTGGCTAAATTCAACGCCAGCGGCCTAGTCCTTTCTTTGTTGCCGCTTCCGCAAGCGGACGCCTGGGCCGCCGCCATTTTCGTTGATGAATTCGACGCCGGCCGCCTCGAGTGCGTGCTGCAGGCTGTCCATTGTCGATTGCTTCGCATCGGCGCCGTTTTCGATGCGCGTGACGGTGTTGGCAGTTACCGCAGCTTTTTCGGCGAGATCCCGCACGCCCCACCCCAAGGCCGCCCGAGCCATTCGTACCTGGATACCCTTCATTGGTACATTGTCCAAACCTAAGTTGACATTATATCTATTTTGTCCTAATGCACTTGTACACTGTACCAATGTTCTAGGACGTAAGTAAACGGAGACAAGCAATGAGAAGATATATCCATAACGGTCAAAACCGTCGCTACTTTATCGGCGGCTCGGACGCCCGGATCATCATGGGGGAGGATGAGGGGGCTCTGGTGCGGTTGTGGCGGGAAAAGCGGGGCGAGGCCGAGCCTGAGGATTTATCGGGCAATCTCATCGTCCAGCTTGGTGTGGTGACGGAGGACCTGAACCGGCGCTGGTATGAGGCCAATACCGGGCAGGTGATCACGGACGTCCAACAGCGGGTGTTCCATCCCGCACTGAAGTGGATGGCAGCGACATTGGATGGCCGGGTGGCTGGCAGCGACGCGGTGTTCGAAGCCAAGTTCATGCTGCCGTGGTCGTTCTCCGAAGAAGGGGCGGCAACGAAGTACATGCCGCAACTGCAACACAATATGTGGGTGGTGGCGGCCCGGACCGCGGTGCTCTCGGTGATTACCGGGGGCGGCAAGTGGGTGAGATCCTTGCCCATGCCGATCCGCTCTATCAGCACCTTATTGTTACCGCTGAGCGGAAGTTCTGGCGCTGTGTCGAGAGTGGCGAGGAACCCAAGCCGTTTGGCATTGAGCCGCCAAAACCGCGGATCGCGGCTGTGCGCGTGGTCGATATGACCGCATCCAACGCCTGGGCGGAGCTCGCCGGCATCTTTGCCCGCACCCGTTCGGCCCACCTCGACCACGAGCAAGCCAAGATCGAGCTGAAGGGGCTTATCCCTGAGGATGCCAAGGAGGCGATCGGCCACGGCATCCGCGCCAAGCGCTCAAAGTCTGGGGCCGTCAGCTTCGATCTTCTGGCCAGTAACGGCGGCGAGGAGGGCAATCATGCAGCGTACTAGCGACTCCATCGCCTCGCTCGCGGCTGCCCTGGCCAAAGCACAGATCGAACTTGCCAACCCGGAGAAGTCACTTGTGGGGACGATTGAACCGGCCGCCGGGGAGAGCAGTGCACGGCTGTTCCGCTATGCATCTCTCTCAAGCGGTCTCGAGATTGTGCGCAAGACGTTAGGCCAGCATGAGATCGCCACGGTGCAGACCACGGCCATCGATCAGACTGCCGGCATCGTTAATTTGACCACCGTGCTCGCTCACGCCTCGGGGGAATGGATCGCCTCGGACTGGCCGGTCTGCGCCATTGCCGACACCGCAACCCCGCATCGCATGGGAGCGGCGCTGACCTATGCCCGGCGCTATGCGCTCTTCACCCTGGTCGGCATTGCCGGCGAGGATGATCTTGATGCGCCGGATCTGATCAGTCCCGCTTCTACGCGAGACCGCTCGTCAGGCGCAGAGGGTGCCTCGGGTCACGGCCGAGGTCCCGGCAACGGTACTGGCAGCGGCCGGCTCGACAATCGCTCGCCCAATCTGGCGGCCCGCACGCCGCTGCCGCGGCCGAACAAAGCCGATGCCGCCAACGGCAAAGCACGTGCGGTCCATACTGCCGTTCTGCTGGGCTTCGAAGCTTCAGGCCGGCTGCGCGATCAGATGCTGGGTGAACTCAACGCCATTGGCAGCGAGGACGAGGCGGCCAAATGGGCGCATCGCCGGCTGCCTGACAAGAACAAGCTCAATGCGTTGGACGCCAAACATATCGAGGAGCTCTTCCGCGCCAAGCTTAAGAGCTTCGCCATTCATCACGCCGAAGGGATGCCCGCATCGGAACATGGATCAAAAGCCACGTCTCCAGACGAGCCGGCCGAACCCGTTATGGCGGCGGATGCGCCGGACCCAAGACGGAAGCCCCGCGGCAAGTCCGTCGACAAATCGGTTCTTTCCCATCCCGAGCCCCGACGCATCCGTGATCGCGACCATGTGCACTTCGTGGCGCAGCGGGCTTGTCTGATCTGCGGCCGCAAACCCTGCGACGCCCATCACTTGCGCTTCGCGCAAGGCCGGGCGCCGGGCCGCAAGGTCAGCGATGAGTTCACGGTCCCCCTCTGCCGCGGCCATCATCGCGAACTTCATCGTCATGGCGATGAGGCCAGATGGTGGAGCAGGACCGGTATCGATCCCAATGCCGCAGCCCGGGCGTTATGGCTCGAAATGCATCCGCTCGCGAATGCGCCGGACAAGCGGCAATTTAGTGACGGAAGTGAACCATCGAGCACGGCAGTTACGGACGAGTTGGGCTGGAAACCGTCATAACATCCAGGGCGATCATTCGTTCGCAATTCATCGCCGGCGATCCTGCAACTTGTGACTTAACACCCTCGTCAAAATGTTTTTGCACGACCAAGCCCCAAAGCTTGCATGACTGGCCCAAATAACAGCCTAAAACGGGCACCAACTAGCTAGTCCGCACAATTTGCGGCCGATTTTTATGGCCTGTGTGGCTTTCGAGCAACGCTCCTGTGCCGCGTTACCGGGTAGAATGACCCTAACGAGAGATTCAGGAGAGCACCCATGAAGCGGCTATTTATCACCGCGATGTTTTCGATCGCTGCGGCCGGCAGTGCGGCCGCTGCCGACCTACCACAGCCCGCGCCCGTACCTCAGGCGCCGGCTGCCTACATCCCGACCGTCGCCCCAGTCTACAATTGGGGCGGCATTTACGTCGGTATCAACGGCGGCTGGGGCTTCGGCCAAAGCAGCTGGACTGCGACAACGACCGGCGGTTTTACCGGAGGAACGTGGAACACCAGTGATAATGGCGGCGTGGTTGGCGGCACCGTTGGAGCCAACTTCCAAACCGGTGAGTTCGTGTTCGGTGTCGAGGGCGATTGGGATTATTCCGCCATCAACACCGGAACCAGCGCGACAATCTGTAGTGTCACTGGTACCTGCCAAGTAGGCAACAATTGGCTGGCCACCGTACGCGCGCGCGCAGGTTGGGCGGTTGATCGCGTCCTGTTTTACGGTACCGCCGGCGGCGCATTTGCCAACGTGCAAGCGGAAGTCGGCAGTCTAACCACGACCAAAACGCAGTCGGGCTGGACCGCCGGTGCTGGTGTCGAATGGGCCTTTGCCGATAATTGGACAGCCAGGGTCGAGTATCTTTACGTTGATCTCGGCACCTATAGCGGAACCTGTTCGTCAGGAGGCTGCGTGGCTTTTGGCGCGCCGATTCCATTCAGCGTCAACTTGACTGAAAATCTGGTTCGTGCGGGCGTCGATTTTAAATTCCGGTAGGACAATCCACGGCGTGTCGTGTGCGTGGAAATCTACCAATGGCGCGGGTAACGGTCCGCAGGGCGCCGACGGGTTCGGCGTCAGTTCAAAATGTGGTCCCCGACCCACCGGAAGCGGCCTCGCGCGATAAGAGGGCCATCCATGCTCTCATGAGGGTACTTAAGCCGCTTTCTAATATACGCGGTACGCGCATGCCGCTTTCATACGTGATTGTGTTCCTGACGGTCGCCCTTGACGAAGGCAAGAGTGTCAGCAGCTATGCCCGTGCGCTTGGTATAAAAAACCGGCTCACGATGTCCCGCTTTCTCCAGCACATAGGCCGCAAGGGCAGCCGCGGTAATCCTGGACTTGATCTTGTGACATCTAAGCCTGACCCCAGCGTACATCACGGCACCCAGATATTTCTGACTGCCAAGGGGCGAACGATCGCGGAGCATATCTCTCGCGAGCTGGGCAGGCTCAGTCGTCGCGCCGACTAATAGCGATCGAGGCCGTATCGATCCGATGTTAGCGGTCCGCGCACTTTGGCTCGAAATTATACGCTGTTGGCGATCGAGCAATCACGAACGAATAATCACGCCGCGCGCGGCGGCTTTTTTGAAACACATCCGATACCAAGCAAACTATCCATCTCTCGCCGAGCTGGAGGTCTTAAAAAGTGACATCTGGATCAGATACAATGTCGTTCTCGGATGAGAGTGGAGAGAAGCTACCACGTCGGATACATCCAGGCGCTCAAGTATGGTAGGCCTTTCCCGCAGTGCCGCGTAGGATGCCCTTATGAATGAAGACAACGAGCCACATCTAGTCCAAGAATTCTTTGGCGGCGCGACGGGCTATTTCGTCGAGGTAGGTGCCAATGACCCGCGAAATGGATCACAATCGTGGCATCTCGAAAAGCACGGCTGGAACGGCATTTTAATCGAGCCCCAGCCGGAAATGGCTGACAAACTACGGCAGGATCGCCGCGCCAAGGTATTTGCCGTCGCCTGCTCGACGCAGGAAAATGACGGGCGGAAGTTGCCCTTTTATGTCGCCGGTCCGATGTCAACCCTTGATCGCGCTGCGATGGCACCCGGCTCCCAACCAAAAACGATCATCGATGTCCCGGCCAGAACTTTAAATTCAATCCTCGCGGAAGCTGGTGCCCCGCAGCCTATCGACTTTCTCTCGATCGATGTCGAAGGGCATGGTGAAGTACAAAACGTGTACGCTTTTTCCTCTTCACATCAATGGTTTGGTGGTTTATGCTAGGATCAATTTCCTATTTCTATTGGAGGTCGGTCACATGGCAGATACCGAAGCGGAGGCATTTTCGAAGCGCATGGTCATCGCCGTCACGCCCACGCTGGCGCTCACCATCGACGAGCACGCACGCGGCCGGATGTTGAATGTCGGACAATGGGCGCGGGCGGCTCTTGTTGCTCAGCTTGAGAGCGAGGGCTGCAAGCTGCCGAGCACGCGCTGCGCGAGCCGCATGACCCATCGCCTCGACGAGCGCGAGCGGGAGCCAGCGTAATGGGGAGCAAACAACAAACAAACATCATCGCTCAAGCCGAGGCGACGCTCCGCGCACTAACGGCGAAGCGTAACGCTTTGACCGAGCGCGCCGGCGCGCTCGCTGAGTAGCGCGCCGTTCAGCGAAGGTGGCCGAGGCGGCGGCTCGCTGAATGTCCGCTTCGCTCCGAAAGCGACCGAAACTCCGTAGTGCCGCTAAATGACGCGATGGGCCGATTTTGTTGTGAAAGTCGCCGGTGGGTCTGGCAGGGATCGCATGAGCAGTATTTCTCGTCCTACTGCGGGTTAGAACGCGGCATTTATGCTGCGCAGCTGACGGTTCTGAACTCGAGAAGGACGCTACGAACCGGATGCTAAGCTCACGCAACGCACGGGGCTGGCGCTATTGGCGGAGGCCGTGCGATCAGCTTTGCGAGCCTGCGAAGGTTCTGGGCGATCGCCGCCAGCGTGAACTCGAACTGGGCACCGCGCGGCCCACGTAATCGCAGGCGCCCGAGCCGCAGGATGCGCTTTAAATGTGCGAACAGCATCTCAACACGCTTCCTGTCACGACGTGATTGCGCGAATGCTTTCGTCTTGGCCAGCGCACGAGCGACGTCACGGGCCTCCTCGTAGATGCTGCGCGGGATCCGACGAGCAGGCATTTTTGGACAGCATCGCGCCCTGAGCAGGCAGTTACGACAGTCGAGCACGCTCGCGAAGTAAAGCAGTGTCGTCTCCCCATCGTTGACCAATCTGCCTGTCGTCGTGAGCATCTTGCCCGCGGGGCAGATGTAAACGTTGCGTTCCTTGTCGAACGTGAAGTCTTCCCGATTGAATGTCCCATCGTCGCGGTTCGACTTGTCGATCACCGGCACGTGCGGTGCGATCTTCTTGTCGTTGACGAGCCAGTTGAGGTTTGCTCCTGAACCGTAGGCCGTATCGGCAGCAAGCCACTCAGGCTTGATGTCGAAGCGCTCCTCGGTGCGCTCGATCATGGTCTTGGAGGCGCGGACCTCGGCCTGGCGGATGGCCCGCGACGCCTCGACATCCATGATCACGCCGAACTTCACGTCGATCAGATAGTTGTCGGCATAGGCGAAGAACGCCGCTCCTCGCATCGCGCCAGTCCATTGCGCCGCAGGATCGGATGGCGAAACGAACTTCGGAGTGACGTCGCTGGCAGCACCGAATGCCGCGTCATCCAGGGTAGCGAGATACTCCTTCGTGGCCCGGCTCACCTGCTGCGCGTCAAGTTCTTTGTTCCACTCCGATCCAGGGATCGATCGCCGTTTGTTGGCGTCGGCAGCAATCAGACTGGCATCCACCGCAAAACCTTCGCCGCCGACTAGACCAGCCCCGATGCACGCGCCCACAACACGCTCGAATACGCTCCGGAAGATGGCGCTGTCGCCAAACCGCTCGTTGCGCGCACGCGAGAATGCCGAATGATCCGGGACCTTGTCCTCGATCGAGAGCCCGCAAAACCAGCGATAGGCTAGGTTGACCTGCACCTCACGGCACAGCGCCCGCTCCGAGCGGATCGCGAATACCTAGCCGACGACGAGCATCCGGATCATCAGAACCGGATCAATCGAGGGTCGACCAATCTTGGGGTAATAGCTCGCGAGCTCGGCATGAACCCATGACAGATCGAGAACTGCTGCAATCGCGCGAACCAGGTGATCGTCCGGCACCACCTCGTCGAGGCGAAATGAATAAAAAAGCTGCTCTTGGTCCCGATTGAGCTGCCCCATCATCGTTCGCCTCCGTCCTCGATCACCTCCTCGCCGGTGAATCATGGTCCGTGGCAAACATCAACTGACTTCTGCAACAAAATCGGCCAGGAGCGGAAGTCGCGCAACTTGCGACTTACGCCTCCTTAAGAATGCAATCGGCTCTCTTTTTACCCACACAGATTTTAGCCCGGAGCCGCGCGTCTTGATCATCACAAACCTCAACCCCCTAAGAGACTATTTTTCCGAATCACACCCACCTTATCGTGCACAATTTCCGGGGTAAAACCCATTTGTTCACAAAATTCACGATAGGCTTGACCCGCGCCGTCATAAAGCGAGTCCTCAGGCGCACAATCGTCAACGATGATGATGCCACCCGGCGTCAAATTATTGTACAAGCGAGGCAGAATGACCGAGACCGGCTGATATAAATCTACGTCCAATAAGCAAAACGCCACCGGCGCGAACTTTGAATAATCGAGTTCTTTCGCATCGGCTTGGATGATCCGCGCGCCTTCAACACCGTGCGCGATAAGCGTCTTTGAGTACCATTTCTTGCTGTTGGAACGAAAAGCCAAATACGAGTCCGCTTTGCCTCTTTTGGTTCTTTCAAAATCGGCATCTTCCTTTGTGAATCCGAAAAACGTGTCGATCCCATAAAATGGTCGCTTGATAGACTTCTCTTGCATGAACTTGTTGATCACCACCGATGTAGCGCCGCCACCAACCCCTATTTCTAAAATCGCACCAGGTGCCTCGACACTTTCAAGCGTATTGGTGATGAAATTTAATTGCGCAATCGTCATATCGAATTTCATGATGGGCAGGAAAAAGCGCCAAAGCGGAGTACTGAAGAAAAGTCCTTTTGCAAGCCGAATGCCAAGAGTGCGTCTTTCCATGTTGATTGTCGTCGCTTTCGTATCAAATCGAGTCAGGCCTAGATTGTTCTAGGAGTGGTAATCTAGATCAATGGCGCGCTGTCCGAAATGGGTCACTTTCTACCGAAATCCGATGTCCGCGTTATGTCCGATCATCTCCCCATCGCGGACATGAGACCACGAAACGGATTCGCCAGCACCCTAGTGAATGGCGTAGGGTGACCTACTGTGGCAGCCCCGGCCGGTTGAACGTCGCTTAAAGCTGCACCTTGTTCCTTATTTAACTGTTGTGTCTTGAATTTACTATGATTGCGGCCAAGTGTACCGGGGCATCGGGGGTCGTGAATTGACAGCCAGATTATTGAGCCTACAGGCGGCTCGCGGGATCGCTGCAAATCTCGTCGTGCTCCAGCATCTCTGGGAGTTCGAACTCAAATACGCGAACACCCAGTTGCCACTTGTCGTCCGCTTTGGTGATCTGGGTGTTGACATATTTTTTGTCCTTTCTGGGTTTGTGATGGTCGCCATCGCAGGAAGCGGTGTCGGCCCATTGCAATTCCTATGGAGACGTGCTGCGAGGATCTATCCCACATACTGGTTGGCAACAGCGATCATGCTTGTAATCGCGATGACCGTGCCGGGAGTAGTTCACGAACAAATCAATAAAATTCCTCTCTGGCGCTCGATTTTATTGATCGCGGCCTCGCCGGACCAGCCCATTGTCAGCGTAGGTTGGACGCTTGTGCATGAGGTATATTTCTATTTGGTTTTCGGAATCTTCCTCGCATTACGAATTCCGATTCTGATCGGCGCTCTTGTTTGGAGCGCGATCATGATAGGCACCGTGGCGGCATGGCCTGATTTCGTCATGGCATCGCCGATTTTGACCATGGCGACAAGCCCGCTGACTTTCGAATTTATGATGGGCTTAGTCATAGGCACACTTTGGTTGCGACTACGAGCTCCCGGCGCACTTCTGTTCGGGGTCGTCGGTTTGATAGCGCTCATTGCGTCTATGGGCATTCAGTATGGTTTCTTGTCAAAGCCGTCTTCATTATTTGGCGACGCTCTCCTCCTGCGAGTGATTATGTTCGGTATTCCTATTTCACTGATTATCTACGCCTTGGTGGCATACGAACGTCGCTCTTCATGGCGACCACCAAGCTTTCTAATATCCATCGGCGACTGGTCTTATAGCATTTATTTGTTCCACTTTATGCTGCTGTCAGCGCTTTGCCGTGCGATATTCCAGTTGTTTGGAGGTCAAGGACTGGTTGGAAGTACGATAATTTTTATTGGAGGATTGTTGTTGGTGAACCTTATGGGAGCCGTTATTTATCATTCGTTCGAACGCCCGAGTCTAAAGTGGTTACATCGGTTTGGCCCAAGTGTGCCAGCAAAGAGCGCGGACTTTCAGTCCCTCGATGCCGTTCTGAGTCAGGCTACGCGGCAGCAATCTTGAGCCGTCAACGTCTGCTTCGGGTCGATTCTGTTGAAGAAGTCTGACGATAATTCGAGTAGATCAAACTGGCGCGCTGAGGACGCGGTCGATCGGCGGGGCGGTCCTGCTCTTATGCCGGTTTGAGCTTTTGTACCGGTATCAGCTTCGCCATTTTTCGGAGGTTTTGGGCGGTTGCTGCGAGGAGGAACTCGTCGTGCGCGCCATTCGGTCCTCGTAGTCGGAGCCGATCGAGCCTGAGAATGCGTTTAAGGTGCGCAAATAGCATCTCGACCTTCTTACGCAGCCGTCGTGCGATGCGCCCCTCCCACGATCTTGCGGTTTGGCGTGCCATGTCTCGGGCGCCTTCGTAGATCGACCGCGGCACATACCGGGCCGGTTCCTTGGGACAGCATCGAGGCTTCAGGCGGCCGGCTTCGCAGTCGTACTTGCTGGCGCGATAGCGGAGTGTCGCTCCATCATTGATAAGTGAGCCGGTCGTGGTCAGCATCTTGCCGCCTGGGCAGGAGTAGACGTCGCCAGCATGATCGTAGGTGAAGTCGTCGCGGGAGAAGGTACCATCCTGGCGCGCCGACTTGTCGAACACCGTTACATGCGGCTCGATGCCCCGCTCATAGACCAACCAGCCGAGCATCTCGGCCGAGCCATAGGCACTGTCGCCTAGAAGGCGGGCCGGATACAGATCGAAGCGTTCCATCGAGCGTTCGATCATGCGTTTTGCGGCGAGAACCTCGGCCTGCCGGATCGCGGTCGTCGCTTCGACATCCACGATGATCGCGTTGTCGGCGTCGATGAGGTAATTGGTGGAATAGGCGAAGAATGCCTGTCCACCGTGGGCGCCGGTCCAACGTGCTGCGGGATCGGCCGGTGAGAGGAACTTGGGCGCCACGTCAGTGGCGGCACCGAAGGCCGCATTGTCGAGCACGGCCAGATATTCCTCGACCGCCCGACCGGTTGCTTCCGGTGGCAGTCCCTTCTCACCTTCGATGCCATTCTGCCGGTTGGCATCCGCCTTGATCAAACTGGCATCAACCGCAAAGGCCTCCCCACCAACCAGCCCCTCGCGAATGCAGCGCCGTAGGACTGTCTCAAACACGCGCCGCAGCAGATCGGCCTCGCGGAACCGGCCATGCCGGTTCTTCGAGAAGGTCGAATGATCGGGGACATGCCCGTCGAGCCCAAGCCTACAAAACCATCGATATGCCAGATTGAGCTGGACTTCCTCGCACAGCCGCCGCTCCGATCGAATGCCGAAGCAATAGCCCACGATCAGCATTCTGATCATCAGCTCTGGATCAATCGATGGCCGGCCCATCGTGCTGTAGAATGCCGCCAGCTCCCGCCTCACACCCTCCAACTCGACGAACCTGTCGATGGAGCGCAGCAGATGATCGGCGGGAACGTGCCTCTCTAGCGAAAATTCATAGAACAACGCAGCCTGTTCGACTTGCCGATGCCCCATCATGATTCGCGGTCCTGCTTCTCGCCGCAACTGAATCAGCGAAAATCAACTTCCGCAACTGCAGACTTTTTCAACACAATCGGTCATTTTCGACCGGGACGAGGCCAGCAGCAGGTCCTGCCATGTCGGCTGTGGAACCGAAAGCGGAAGTCAGGCCCGCACCTCAAGAGCGAACCGTGGTGCGTTTTTGCGTCGCACCTTGCCGGGCCCACGATCGACCTGATAACTTTTTAGCATCGTGCCTAAGCCGAGTCGCTGAAGGTCGTGCCCGCATCGGGGCACCACTGGATGAGAGGAGGCGGCGGCACCTCAGTCAAAGCGATCGCTGCGGCCATCGCTAAGAACGGAGATAAAGATGAACCACGCCCACGCTGGCGGGGGCAATTCCCTGCCGATGACCGTCGACAACGTTGGCTTCCTGCTTGATCGACTTGGTCAGGACTGTTCTCCCCTCCAATACCTTCGCGAGCTGACGCAGAACGCTATCGAGGCGGTGCAGCGCACCGGCGAGCACGGCCAAATCAACTGGGATGTCGACTGGACCTCGTACGATCTCGGCGAGGGTCCTTCTCGCGCGTAATCAATTCTTTCCAACGGAGGCCAAGCGTGCTGCAATCATAGAGGGCATACTTGCCCGGATCGACGAAGACCGCGCCGGGACCGTCCTCGCTTAGAGCCCATCCGGGAAGTTTGGATTCATGACGAGGCGTTTGCAGCAAACCGCCTGAGCATGATGCGGATCATGGCGAGGCGGACGAAGGCGGCGACGGTCATAGCGTAACGCTCGAAGTCGCGCGCCAAGCGGCGATTGCGACTGATCCAGGCGAATGTCCTTTCGACAATCCACCTTTTGGGCAAGACCTCGAAGCCAAAAACATCGGATCGCTTCACGATGTCCAGCTTCCATGCTCCTGTTCGCCAGACCACGAGCGCCATCTTCTCTCCGGCATAGCCACCATCAGCAAAGATGTGCTTGATAAACGGGAACAGTCGTCTTGCCCGGCGCAACAGCAGGACGGCGCCGTCACGGTCCTGAACATCGGCGGGATGAACGACAACGTTCAACAAGGTGCCGTCCCAGTTCTACAGCTCCAGATAGTCGTGCACCGTGCTCTTCGGCGGCAGGTCTTTTGGCAGAGCCTTCCATTGGCAGCCGGTCCATAGGATGTAGAAGATCCCATTCAGCACCTCACGCACGTTCACGCTGCGTTTGCGCCCGCCATGTCGTGCAGGCGGGATCATGGGCTCCACAATCACCCATTCGGCATCAGTCAAATCGCTCGGGTAACGAAGGCCACTGCGGTTCGCAGCTTGGCGGTGTTCGGGCTTCCACATCGGGCGCTCCATCGCGAATCAAGCGCCAACAATGAATCACATCCGATTCATCAGACGTGAAACCGCCGAGGAGGTCGGCATCCGCGTCGAGTTCGTGCCGAGCTCACACAGGAATGAGGATTGAGCGCCCATGGCGCGGAGGGCCTGGGGTGGGGGACGGTGAGTAGGATGATGTCGTTGTTCGGGTTGAGGTCGCGCCGGCGACGGACTGCGGCCCCCACCCGGTGCGTTTATCGGGCCGGTCCCCTATCTCCCTCCCCTCGCTGCCACAAAACGCATGGGGAATCGACCCGCGGACGGAGGCGAGGCCATGCAAATCCGATGTAGCGACCGTTTGCACCGCGCAAAACTGCGAACTTTATCGCCGTCGGGCCACCGTGAAGTAGGTCACAGACCTCCATTTCGAGGCGTGGTATATTGTTCTTAGGATTGCAGTAAGTATCGTCAGCCGACTTTCCTGAGGATTTTGCCCGTCTCGAAGATTTGAAAAGTGCCATCCTTGCGACGATTTACTTTCTCGCCATTGAGCAATGCGAGGCGCTTACCTCGTCTGAATGTGGATTGCTGTAGCTCAACAATAATATATCTCTCACCTTCGTTATCAACCGCACCGAGACGATTTGTTTCCTTGTCAGATTTGATCATGTTTTTCCTCAGCGGACAGTCACTCTTGCAGAGCAGCACGCACTGAATTTCCTGGCCTAGACGAGACAACTGAATGCCGGCCTATTCTGGCTGGCTGCTTGCCTT
This sequence comes from uncultured Alphaproteobacteria bacterium, assembly GCA_963731805.1. GTDB lineage: Bacteria > Pseudomonadota > Alphaproteobacteria > Rhizobiales > Xanthobacteraceae > BOG-931. The sequence continues at coordinate 161,899 of CAVSWY010000001.1, read as the reverse complement.
ACCATTTCGTCAGTTATGCGGATTTTTCGGATAAGCCATTGCTGGCCGCCACTACAGCCGCAGGCGCTGGCGCCCACGCGGCTGGATGATCGCCGGAGGCTAAATCGAGATGCTGAAGAACTGCATCGCCAAACACGTCTTTGATCGACGTTTCGATCAGCGCAATCGCCCGCCCGAATGGCTTAACCAAGGCCCTTGACCTTGCGACTGAGCGATAGGCGTCGCAGCGATCGCGACGTGCGCCAACGTGCTCCACACGACATCAAATCGGAGAACACCGCACTAGCACAGCCGAGATGGACGTTGCAATTGTCGGTGAACTCGACAAGCTTACTGCCCGATGATTGAGTGATGCGTTGGTAGTCTGATTCCGTTGTAGCAAGGCGCCGTTTTCGAAACTGGAACACGCGAGAGATCCAATGCAGGATGGGTCGATCGTCTCAAAGAGATGGTGAGTGACGATGAAACAGGTTGGGAGCGGTTTGGACGCTGCCGCGCTGACAGCCGGGGAAGCGTCCGCGAAATTTTACGTGGCGCGATCGCAAGAGCGTAGAAAATCCCGGTTTGAACGTTTCCTCGGCAGAGAGATCGCACAAGCGGCGATGAGCACAGTCGGTTCTTGGCTTAATTCGCGGAACTCCAAGGTCTATCTCGCTTATCGCCCCGACTCCCATTTCGATTTTGCCAGTTTTCCCAATTTCTCGGAGTTTTATCGGGATTTCGTCCACGAATCGGAGAGCCATAATTCCGGTGACCTAAGCCGCTTGTACCTGCTGCTTCTCAATATCGCCCGGGTTCTGAAAGACGCAATACCGGGAGACTTCGCGGAAATCGGCGTGTACCGCGGCAATACGGCGCGCATCTTGGCGCAAGCCGCGAGAGCGGGCGGCCGACGCCTGTTTCTGTTCGACACGTTCTCCGGTTTCGATTCAGCGGATCAAGCCGACACCGATTGTCCGAGCCGCGCGTTTGCGGACACGTCCCTGGAAAAGGTAAATGACTTCGTCGGGACAGACTGCGTCGAGTACGTCGTGGGCAGGTTCCCAGATTCACTGACCACAGTGAAAATCTCCAACCACTTCGCGATTGTCCATCTCGATTGCGATCTCTATCAGCCGACCGCGGATGGTCTTACCTATTTTTATCCGCGGTTGTCGTCGGGCGGACTGCTCATCCTTCATGATTACTCATCGGGCCATTGGAGTGGGTGCGCAAGGGCAATCGACGCCTTTCTCAAAGACAAGCCGGAGCGCCCTGTGCTTATTCCCGACAAGTCGGGAACTGCAGTCTTGGTCAAATTATGAGAATCACTGATGGACATGATCCATTTGCGTGCGTGGCCCAAAAAGTTCGATTTAATCGCCCGTTGCGGGCGTGGCGGGAACGCATATAAAATCTTTATTGCCCGCGCGGTCATGTGCCATTGCCTATAGGGTCATCCTGATGTCGACGGTGTCGGCCTTCATTTATAAGCAGCAGATGCGCTGGTATGGGCGGCGCATAGACCGTTGCCACGAATTGCGGCGGCGGCTTGCCTTCTATGTCGTCAAACATGGCTTCGAGATCGGCGACTTTTCCATGGGACAGGCGGAAATCCGGCTGTACAATCCGTCGCGCCTGATCGTCGGTAAGTATTGCAGCATCGCCGCGGGCGCTACTTTCGTACTCGGCGGCAATCATCCTACTGACACGGTCACGACGTCATATCTGGACAGACAGGGGCTTGGTCCGCCGGGATATCCATACACACGCGGCGATATCGTGGTCGGTTCGGATGTCTGGATTGCTAGCAATGCGATGATGCTCTCCGGCGTCACCATCGGTGACGGCGCTGTCGTCGGTGCGGGATCAGTCGTGGTCGAGGACGTTGCTCCCTACACAATAGTTTTTGGAAATCCCGCCAAGGTCGTCCGCAAGCGGTTTTCCGAAGACGTTATCGCCGCCCTTTTGGAATTGCGTTGGTGGGATCTCAGCCGCGAGCAAATCGACGCCTTGCGGCCATTGCTGCTCGGCCGCGAAGCTGGAATATTCATCGACGAGGTCCGCAGCATTAGAGGCCTGCCTCGTCTGACCGAAGCCAAGCCCGCTGCAGCGATCTCCGCACGCGACCCTGTACCGGTCGCCACCGTCACCACTGTCGCTTCGGAGTCGGCGGCGTCGTTCTCGGGTGACGAGGTGCTGGCGCTGATTCGCAAGGAGTGTCCGGCGCTGACCGATGACGACATCGACAAGTCGTTTGAGGACCTCGACGTCGATAGCTTTGGGATGCTGACGCTTCGGACAAAGCTGGAAGAAACGTCCGGAAAATCGATCAGTGATGACACATGGTCATCGGTGGTGACGCCGGCGGACGCGATACGCGTTTTTTCTACTACCATAATGCTGACGCGTCAGCGGGCTCATTCGGCCTCAGTCCTCAGTGAATGCCGAGATTACCATGTGAACCTAGCGCAGATGGCGGCAGGTGGCCTTTCTGAATCCTGGCTGTTCAAGGAGGTCGGCGACCTTCATTGGAGTTTGATCAGCAAGGGACTGGACGTGCTTTCTTCTCAAGTGAAGGATACCGGTGGCAATCGGCTTTTGGCGACCTTCACCCGAGTTCAGATAGAATCGACGGCGTCATTGGCCGCGTATGGCGAAAATGAACCGATCAGGATCGAGGGCAAAATATCGCGCTACGGCCCTACGATGTTTTTCAATGATGCGGTTATGCAGGGCGAGGGAAAGTCGATACGCGTACGGTTGATGTCGAGCTTTTCTAAATTCGGCGAAACAGCAGTGAATTCTTCATTGCTGCCCGCGCAGCCACTTATTGCCGAGAATTGCAAAATACCGTCGCTCGCGGAGCTACCGGAATTCGCCCGAGAATATCGCGCGCGACGCGGGGCAGAAGTCACAAAACCACTTTTTGAGTGCGAATATACGATCGTTCCCTATCACGACATCAATGGAGTTGGACTGTTGTATTTTGCGGCCTATCCAATCATCAACGACATTTGTGCAGGGCGTCACGCCGGCCGTTATTATGCAAGTTTAAGCACGCGGCAGCGCGACGTGTTCTATTTCGCAAACTGCGAACCGGACGAAACGCTGATTTATCGCATTCACCGCTGGCAAGAAACAGTTGCCGGAATAGAGGTAGAGGAATCACTCAGCCGAAAGAGCGATGGTACTTTAATGGCCTACACCTTTACCTCCAAAGGACGACGCGCGATAATCCGACGCCCGCACCACCTCTTGGCCGCTGCCAGCGAGCAGTAAAGCTGTCTTGCGCCACTAATTGGCGCTGAGAAGCTGGGTCGGGGGCGAAGTCGTGGCAAGCAATATTCGACGAGCGTCTCACGGCCATAACCAAACACACCGTGATCTGGACTGTTTTTGCTCGTCACCTCGAACCCCGTTGATTGCAGCCCGCTCCGGCGATCGACTACCACAACTCCGCAGGAAGAAGAATCAAAGCTAAGCTATGACCGCCCACGTGCGAAAGTGGCAAGCAACCATCCCACCAGTGCTGCACCGCTGATAACTGCAGCAATAGCCGCGACGGAAGTTGGAACTAGCACTGTCAGGAACGCGAGTATTGCGAGAACTAGATTGACACTGAAGACTCGCCATACCACCTCGATCACGGAGAAACCTCGATCGGTAGCGCGCTGATAGAAGTGCGAGCGATGCGCCTGCCAGACCTTTTCGCCATTGAGGGCGCGGCGGAAAAGCGTGACGGTGGAATCGGCGAGATAATAAAGGGGCAATAAGATTGCAGCGGCGCGGCCGCCATTTGCCGCGAGCAAAACCAGAAGCCAACCGAGTACTAGACCGATAGGTAGGCTGCCGACATCGCCGAGAAAAAGTTTCGCGACCGGACGGTTAAAATAGGAGAAGCCGAGCATGGCGCCGCACAGCGCCAAGCTCACGACGGCGGCGAGCGGGGGCAGAAAGCCAAATAGACCGATTGCGGCCAGTGCGCCGCTGACTGGAACGACCTCCGCAACGGTCATCCAGTCGAGACCGTCCATGAAATTCACTAGGTTGACGAACCATAAGCCGCAGATAACGAGCCCGAGGCGTTCGACTGCGAACGGCAAAAAAGGCACAACGCGCAGATCGGACGGCAGCGCCACCACCATGGTCGCCACTGCCACAGTTTGCAGCAACAAACGCGACACAAAATTCTCCGGATGGATGTCGGCAATTACTCCGACGCCAGCAATCAGAACGATCGCGCCAGACGTAATGGGAAACCGGAGTGCGGCCGCGGTGTGCGCGGGTAAGAAATAAAGCGCGGCGTAGGATATGATAAGAACTGTGGCTAAGACTGCGATCCCGCCTCCTTGTGGCGTCGGCGTCTTGTGCGACGAGCGGGCGTTTGGCCGCGCCATCGCATAGCGCTTGAGCAGAGGACTTAAGAGCAAAATCGAAAGCGCGGTGAGCATCGCTGCGCCCGCCAAGATTACCAGGCTGTTCGTGAACCATGAGATGGTGGGTTCGCCGTTCACAGGTCAATCCGAATTCGCCTTTTTGTACTCGAAGGCTCTATCATAAAATCCTTGCCGCGCAGCGCAATTTCCCGGATGTTGCGGCGCTTCGAGGAACGCTCAAGGCTTTCGCCGATGACGGTCTTACCCACGCCGCCGCGCTTTGATCGGACATTTTTCATTGCGGCCGCGAATTGGCTCACCGTCGGCGTTGCGGTAGCGCTGCCATGGTCAACCAGCGCGACCGGAATTTTCATTGCGCTGTGGCTCATCGTTGCGCTGGCAACGATGGATCTGGGGACGCTCAAGCGTGAAGTGCTTACCGCCGCAGGCGGCCTGCCAGTCTTGCTGTGGTGTCTCGGGGCCGTCGGTATGTTGTGGGCCGACGTTGATTGGCCCACGCGTCTCGGCGGGCTGGACGGGTTTATGCGGCTTCTCGTGATTCCCCTTTTGTTGGCGCAGTTCCGCCGTTCGGGGCGCGGCGGCTGGGTGGCTTGCGCCTTGCTGATCTCGTCCATAGGCGTACTGTTGGCATCGTTCATAATGGTGATGATGCCCGGATTATTGAGCGGTCACGTCCGCGGTGTTCCGGTGCACGATGATATTTTTCAAGGCTCGCTTTTCCTCATCTGCGGTTTTGGCGCCCTTGGTTACGCGATCCTCGAAGGTAGAAGGCTCGATCGACGTGTTGCATTGATGCTTTTTGTCATCGGAGCGCTTTTCCTTGCCAATTTTGCGTTTGCCGTCATAAGTCGCGCTGCCATTTCAGTCGTACCGGTACTGGCGCTGCTGCTCGGTTGGCGAGTACGGCGTTGGACGGGCGTTCTTGGCGTTGGAATTCTCACCCTAGCCATCGCATTTACAGGCCTTCTCCTGTCGCCGAGTTTGCACCATCGCATGAACCAAACGATTGAAGAGTTTCAAGCCTACCGTGCCACAAATGCGGGAACGTCCATCGGAGAGCATATAGCGTTTCTCGAGGAGTTGCTGGCGATCGTCGCTTCGGCCCCCGTTGTCGGTCATGGCACCGGGTCGATACCGGAGGAATTTCGCCTAAGCACCGCCGGAAAGGCCGGCGTATCGGGTGAGGCGACAGTCAACCCTCACGATCAGACTTTTGCCGTTGCCATTCAGCTCGGTGTTGTTGGTGCGCTCGTTCTTTGGGCCATGTGGATTTCCCACTTCATGCTGTTTCGCGAAGACTGCGCTATCGCGTGGCTTGGCACGGTGGTTGTGGTCGAGAATATCGTCTCGTCTTTCTTCCACAGCCATTTGTTCGATTTCAATAACGGCTGGCTTTATGTGTTCGGTGTCGGCGTGTTGGGCGGCACGGTACTGCGTCAACGCGACACGGATTCGGTGAAGCCTGCGGTACCGGCATGATTTCACCGACATTTCGACTCATCAAGAAGCCGCCGATAAAGCGAAACGGTTTGTCTACCGATAATATCGGCAGAAAATTTATCGATGACGAGATTTCTCGCCGCGGCAGCATAGCGCGCGCGCAATTCGGCCGCCTTCGCCAGTCGTTCCATCGCATCCGCCAATGCGGCGGCATTATCGACGGGAATCAGCAGGCCGGTTTGCCCGTGAATAACTATCTCCCGACAGCCCGGTACATCGCTCGCGATCATCGCGCGCCCGCACGCGGCAGCCTCCAACAGAGATAATGGCAGCCCCTCACGCCGCGACGGCAGTACGGCGACGTGCGCGCGCGCCCACAGGCCGGCCATGTCGTCGACATGGCCGAGGCAGGCAATGCCGGGTTCGCTATTCCAAGACGCGGCCTCGGCGTCCGTCACCGATGCCGGATTGGCGGGGTCCGACGTACCGGCGATCAACAAGCGCGCATCCAAACCCCGCTTGCGCAATAAGCGGTGCGCGGCAACGAGCGTGCGGATGCCTTTGTCGTCGAGTAGCCGCCCGACAAAGCCGAAAGTCACCGGACCGGGGGGCTCGGGCAGTGGCGTGAAGCGTTTGACATCGACTCCAGAGCCGGAAATCAGCGCAATATGCTGTTCGGCAATGCCGAGCGAGATGAGCGCCGCTCTGTCATCGCCGTTCTGCACCAACGCGATGCTGCCTTCGCGTCCGATCAACAGACGCAAAAGCGTGCTCACGAACCAGCCGACGGCGCGCGCTTTGACACTCTTTGAAGTAAACGTATAGCCGAGACCGATAAAGGCGTTGATGCAGGGACGGCGGCGCCCAATCGTGGCGATCATGCCAAGGACACAAGCTTGCAAAGCGACGTGATGAGCCAGTGCAGGCTGAACCGCGCGATGCACGCGACGGAGTGCAGCAATCGTGGTCAGCGCCGCGAGCGGCGAAACACTGCCGCGAGCGAATGGGACCGCATGCAGAATAAATCCCTCGCCCGCGATCCCCGCCGCGCCGTCTTGTACCCGCGTTGCCACATGCACTTCGAACCCGGCGTCGCGTGCGGCGCGCGCCATGGGCAAACGGTGCGAGAGAAAGGCCCAATCTTCGGTAACGACGTACAGCAGTCTCGGCGCCGGTGCCGAACCGGGGTGGCTCAGATTGGCATCAAGGTGAGACAAACACCGCCCTCGCTTTAGCCCCGATCAACTGACGTCTTGTGCCGACAAGATTGGAAGCATGATGGCGTCCTTAATCGATCGGCCGAACCTAATCTCAAATGTCGGGGTTGCGAAGGCGGCGACGTGTCGGCGTTCGGCGATCCCGTGGCCAGTCGCAACGTGCATGGCGCCGGCAAGACCGGCGCGTTTGGCGGCTTCAACGTCGCTCACTTTGTCGCCAACGAGCCACGAGATCCTTAGATCGACCGCGAGATCGGAGGCCGCTTGCAACAGCATCCCCGGATTGGGCTTACGCGCCGGGTGGTCTGGGTGAGCAAACCCGCTACGGCCTTCGGGATGATGGGCGCAGGCATAGACAGCGTCGACCTGGGCGCCTTCGTTGGCCAAGGCGACGTTAATCGCCTGCTGGACGCACTCGAATTCCTGCCAGCTATAATAACCGCGGCCGATGCCCGCTTGATTCGTTACCAGTATGACAGCGACGCCGTGTTTGTTGGCGGCGGCAATGACGGCAGCACCCCCTGGGATCATCGCGATGTCTTCGATACGGCATAAATATCCCGTGTCTTCGACGATGATGCCGTCGCGGTCTAAAAACAGCGCTGGACGCCCGGCTGGAAGCCGCCGTAATACCTCACACCATACGCCCTCGGCATTGAGCGGATATTCGGGAGGACGCATCGATCCGATCTTTCTTGAGGCTGGCGCGCCAATGGTCTTTCATAGCACAATAAAATCATGTTAGGTCCATCGGTGCTTTGGGAATGCAAACGTGGTCGATCGCGACGTGGATCAGCGCATGCAAAACGATACGGTCGCCGAACATTTTCGTCGCTCATGCGAGACTCTGTCGCGTGCGGCAGAGGATTCGCATCTGCGCGCCGTGATCCATGCGATCGCTGATGCGATCACCGATGCTTTCCGAGCGGGGGGCAAGCTTCTGATCGCCGGCAACGGCGGCAGCGCTGCGGATGCTCAGCACATTGCCGGCGAATTTTTGTCGCGCCTGAACTTCGACCGAAATCCACTGCCGGCAGTCGCGCTGACGACCGACAGCTCGGTGCTGACGGCTATCGGCAACGACTACGGTTTCGAGCGTACGTTCGAGCGGCAGGTGCGGGGCCTGGGCCGAGCCGGCGACGTGTTCATCGCCATTTCGACCTCCGGTCGGTCGCCGAACATTGTCGCGGCGCTGAAGGCGGCGCGTGAGGCCGGGCTGATCACAATTGGCTTCACCGGCACGGCCGCCAACGGTGGCATGCAGCCGTACTGCGATCATTGCCTGGCGGCGCCGTCGGCCGAGACGCCGCAAATCCAGCAGATTCACATCGTCGCGGCCCATGCGATTTGCGGCCTGGTCGAATGGAATTTATTCGGCGACCTCGGCAGATCGAAATAAATAACTTATATTCATCAATGCATTATCGCGTTCACCGCTTGAACATTGAGCTTGACGTTCATGCGATGAACACGGTACTCATGGCCCCGGATGGGAGGGCTGGGTATGCCTCAAGCGGCGCGCACCGAGGAAACCGATAATGCCCGAATCGTGCTCGGGCTCCTCGAATCAGTCGAGCGCGATGGGGCGCAGTCGCAACGCAAGCTCGCCTCCGATCTCGGCATCGCGCTCGGCCTCGTCAACGCTTACCTCAAGCGCTGCGTCAAGAAAGGTCTCCTGAAGATCAGCCAAGCGCCTCCGCGCCGCTATGCCTATTATTTGACGCCGCACGGCTTTGCCGAGAAGTCACGGCTCACCGTGGAATATCTGTCCAGCTCTTTCTCATTCTTTCGCCGTGCCCGCGAGGACTGTTCGGCCGTTCTCAAGGCGGCTCGCGCGCGCGGCTGGAACCGGGTCGCGCTGGTTGGCATCTCCGACCTTGCCGAGATTGCGACGATTTGTGCGCTCGAAGAAGGCATCGCAATTGTCGCGGTGGTCGACTCCAAGTCGGCAAATTCCCGCTTCGTCGGCGCACCCGTCGTCAACTCAATCGCCGCGGTAACGGCAGAATTCGACGCCGTGATCGTGACCGATCTCCAGGCGACGCGCGAATCGGTGCAGTCCGCGGTCGACCAACTGGATGCCGATCGCGTCTTGGTGCCGGCGCTGCTCGGAGTTCGGTTCAATCGGGCAACGGAGAGTGCCGCATGACGCTGCACCCGCGTTGGTTCGTCGCCCACACCCACCCGCACGCCGAGGCGAAAGCAACAGCGCACCTTAACCGCCAAGGGTTTGAGGTCTACTTCCCGCGCTATCTGAAGCGGCGGCGGCATGCTCGTCGGATCGAGACTGTCGCTGCGCCACTGTTTCCGCGTTATGTTTTTGTTGCGGTCGACTTGATGGCCCAGCGCTGGCGCTCGATCTATTCCACCGTCGGCGTAACACGGCTGGTATGCAACGGCGACGATCCCGCCGCTGTTCCCGAGGGCATCGTCGAGGGTCTCAAGAGACACGCGGACGCCCAGGGCTTTGTCAAGCTTGATTATCGGCCGCCGTTCCGCGCAGGCGACAAGATTCGCGTGCTCGACGGCGCATTCACGTCTTGTCTCGGCTTGTTCGAAGGCACGGCGGAACGCGAGCGGATCGCAATACTGCTCGATCTATTGGGCCGCAAGGTCCGCGTGGTGCTGGACGCGGATTTGATCGCCGCCGCCTGAATCTATCGACTTTTGGCGGCAAGTGTTGCGTTCGTGTATTCGGGTGACTTCGTCTCACCCGGAGTGCGGTAGCGTGGATGAACCGCTCCTCTTGTAAACTTCAGATTTCCAGACGTGCGCCCGGCTTCGGTTCGCGATCGATATCCATCGCGCGCGGACGGTCGCGGCACAGTCGAGTATGTCGAGAGCTCCGGTGAACGGCACAACTAAAGGGATCATTCTCGCCGGGGGCGCCGGCACGCGCTTATGGCCGCTGACACTTGTCAGCACCAAGCAGTTGCTGCCGATTTTCGACAAGCCGATGATCTACTATCCGCTCACCACGCTAATGCTTGCCGGCATTCGCGACATCCTCATCATTACCGCGCCGCCCGAAGTGGCGCGCTTCGAAGCGCTGCTTGGCGACGGCAGCCGATGGGGTATCGCCATCCGCTACGCGGTCCAAGCCGAGCCTGACGGAATTGCCAGGGCATTTTTGATCGGGGAAGATTTCATCGGCGGCCAACCTTGCGCCCTAATCCTGGGTGACAATGTCTTTTACGGCGCGGGCCTCGCCGAGATTGCGCAACGCGCGGCGGATCGCAGTCAGGGCGCGACTATATTCTGCCATTGGGTGAATAATCCAAGCCGCTATGGAGTATTGGAGCTGGACGCCAGCGGAAAGCCGGCCCGCATCGAGGAGAAACCGTCAAATCCAAAATCAAACTGGGCGGTAACGGGATTGTATTTTTATGATGCCTCGATTGTAGAGGTCGCGCGCGGTCTAAAGCCATCGCCACGCGGCGAGCTCGAAATTACCGATGCCAATCGCGTCTACCTGGAAAGCGGCCGTTTGACGGCGGAATTGTTGGGGCGCGGTTTCACTTGGTTCGATGCCGGCACGCACCATTCGCTCCTGCAAGCTTCCGACTTCATCTACACCATCGAAGAGCGGCAAGGATTGAAGATCGGCTGTCCGGAGGAAATCGCGTATCGGATGGGCTATATCGATGGCATGGCGCTTGAAGGCCTGACGAAGTCGATCGGCAATAGCGACTACTCCTCATACTTGCGTCGCCTTCTTGAGCAGCCCAATTAGGCCCGTTCACGCGCTCGATCGAAAAGGCGCGGTTTCCCGCCGACGCTCCGGCAACGCGGCGTTCTGATCACTTCAACTGAGACAGCGGAATCAATGTTGGACAGCAAAAAATCGGTGACGCGGTGCCGGGTATGCGGCGGACCGATCGAGGCTTTCATGTCGTTCGGCCGGATGCCAATTGCGAATGGGTTTCTGGGTGCCGACGACGTCCCCGGCGAGTATTTCTTCGAGCTGGCGCCGGCATTTTGCGAACAGTGCGGCATGTTTCAGATCATGGAACAGCCCGATCCCACGAAAATGTTTCACGGCGAATATGCGTTCTATTCCAGCACGTCGCGCTATATGCAGGCGCACTTTGAACGGTTCGCTCATTCCGTCATCGGGCTGCTTGGCGGCAGTTCTGACCCGTTCGTGGTGGAACTCGGCAGTAACGACGGCATTATGCTCCGTCACTTTCACGCGCGCGGAATTCGGCATCTCGGCGTCGAACCTTCGGCCAATGTCGCGGATGTCGCGCGTCGCCACGGTCTCAATACGATCAGTGCCTTCTTTGATCAGAATCTCGCGGAAAAAATCGTCGCTGAACATGGTCGAGCCGACGCGATACTGGCGGCCAATGTCATGTGTCACATTCCGGACTTGCCCGGCGTCGCCGCGGGAGTAATGCGACTTCTCAAGCCCGACGGCGTCTTCATTTTTGAAGACCCTTATCTCGGGGACATGATCGAAAAGACTTCTTACGATCAAATTTACGACGAGCACGTGTTCATTTTCTCTGCGACATCGGTCAAACGCGCTTTCGCAAACTACGATCTCGACCTCGTCGATCTGTTGCCCCAGGTCACGCACGGCGGCTCGATGCGGTATGTATTCGCTCCGAAAGGCAGTCGGCCTGTCGCCCCGGCCGTCGGCGAACAATTGGCGAAGGAGCGCGCGCGGGGGCTGGATCGTTCGGATACCTATCTTCGTTTTAAGAATAACTGCGAAGAATCCCGTGCGGCGCTCATGGGACTGCTTGAAAAGCTGCGGAGCGAGGGTCGTCGCGTGGTCGGCTATGGCGCGACGTCCAAGAGTACTACCGTCACGAACTACTGCGGAATCACCTCCGCTCACGTGGAGTTCATTTCCGATACCACCCCCATCAAGCAGGGGAAGCTGTCGCCGGGCGCGCATATACTGGTCAAAGCTTACAGCGAGTTTGTGAAATCCTATCCAGACTACGCGTTATTGTTCGCCTGGAACCACGCCACCGAGATCCGCGAGAAGGAGCAAGCCTTCATTGCAGGTGGTGGCCGTTGGATCGTCTACGTTCCGGAAGTGAAGGTCGTCGCATGATTCCGTGGGCGTGTCCCGCCGCGCAATACCGCGCGCACAAGGGCGAGATCCAGGACGCAATCGCTCGCGTCTTGGAGAGTGGCGCTTACGTTCTCGGCGGCGAGGTCGAGGATTTCGAGCGCGCCTTCGCTGGGCATTGTGGCGTCACCCGTGCCGTGGGGGTCGGCAGCGGCACCGACGCGCTGATCCTCGCATTGCGCGCGCTCGGGATCGCCGCGGGTGATGAGGTCATCACGGTCTCGCACACGGCGCTCGCCACGGTCGCCGCGATCGTAGCCGGCGGAGCGAAGCCGGTTCTGGTCGACGTCGACGAGGCCTCCTACACGATCGATCCTTCGCGCATCGAGGAAGCGATCGGGCCGCGCACCAAGGCGATCGTCGTCGTGCATTTATATGGCCGTCCCGCCGATCTCGATGCGATCCAGGCGATCGCGCGGCGGCGCGGACTGCGGCTGATCGAAGACTGCGCGCAGGCGAGTGGCGCTCGTTATGGCGATCGCCGCGTCGGCAGCATCGGAGACATAGGCTGCTTCAGCTTCTATCCCACGAAAAATCTCGGTGCGATCGGCGACGGGGGCATGGTGACAACGAACGACGCTGCGCTGGCCGAGCGCGTGCGCCGGCTCCGGCAATATGGCTGGAACGAGAAACGCGAGACCGACGATGTCGGCGTGAACTCGCGCCTCGATCCGCTGCAGGCGGCGATCCTGTGCGTGAAGCTACCGCACCTCGACGCGGATAATGCGCGACGGGCGGCGATTGCGCGGCGTTACGCGCGAGGCCTTGCCGGCCTGCCCCTCACGCTGCCAGCGACCGACAACGCGCCAGGGCACGTCCATCATTTGTACGTCCTCGCCTGTGACGATCGAGACGAGCTTGCGAAGCATCTGTCAAACCAAGGCGTTGCTTCGGCGATTCACTATCCGATTCCGGCGCACAGGCATAAGGGATATGCCGAGCGCGTGCGGATTCCGGAAGCTGGGCTACCTGTAACTGAGCGCCTGGCAGGACGAATTCTCAGCCTGCCCATCTATTCCGAGCTAACCGATAGCGACGCCGATCGGGTGATTGCGGCCGTGTGCGCGTTCTATGGAAAGTGAACGCACAGTGATAACACCGCGCCTCACGATTGTTCTGCCGCTGAAGGGCCGCCCGCTGTTCACCCTCCGTTTTCTTTGGCATGCGAATCGAGCGCGCATGCCCTTTCGTTTCCTGATCGCCGACGGCGAGGTTCGACCGCCGCTCGGGGAAATGTTGGAAAATTCAAGGGAGCTCTTTCCGAATCTCGATATCGAGTACATACGGTATCCTGATGATTCCAACTGGAGCCGCTATTTCGGAAAATTGCACGATGCGCTGCGGCGCGTGCGCACGCCCTATGTGATGATGGCCGATAATGATGATTTCCTGGCGCCCGCCGGAATTGAACGTTGCATGGACTTTCTCGACTTGCACCCCGATTACGTCTGCTGTGCCGGTGGTATAGCCGGTTTCTCCTTATATTCGCCTCTCAGTGCGCCGCAAAAAGTTTTGGGATCGCTCAACAGACTGACCTACACCTACACCCCAGACTCCGGTCCGGAGGAGGTCCATTCCGACAACGCTCGTGCCCGGATGCAGTCGGGGTTTCATTGCTATTGGTTCTTTTACTCGGTGTATAGACCGCGCGCGCTTGAGCTTATCTGGAAGGAGATCGTTGAAATAAACTTCTCCAACTTTCATGTACTGGAATTGTACAGTACGCTACGGACTCTCACCCTCGGCAAGGCCCGTCAGGATGAGACCGTCACGAGCTATTTCAAGCAAGGCGACGCTGGCGGGGGATGGCACTGGGCGACGTCCGAGGCGGCGCCGTCAGCGAGTTTCGTTTATCACTTATTGCGTAGCCGGCTCGGCGCCGATGTCTCGGCCATGATTGAACGGATTTCTTACGCCGTGGCAGAGGCAGACGGCAGCGATGCCGAGGAAATCGCCGAGCAATTACGTCAGCTCACCGAGCAGTTTATGGATGAAATCATTCGCAATCATTACGGGACAGCGAATCGCATCCGGCAGGGGCTGCGGAATTATTTGCCGTGGCTTAGCGACTGGCTGAAGACGCGTTACAGGCGCTCCGTTGTGCTGGAGAAACGCGCGGTTCCTGACCGGCTGCGAAAGAATGGCGCGGGGGCTAAGTATCTTGCAGTGTTCCAGTCTGAGCTGGCGCGTATGGAGGATGCCTTCAATGGCAGGGAAGTCCGTGAATTCCTCGCGCATCACGCGGAAACAATGGCGTAGGTGAATGGCCCTGGGCGAGGGTCGGCATGAGGTGCCGATACGACGCACGCGTTCGCGGGCAATGATGGCGGCGAGCGTGACTTTCCGGCGCGACATCCGCCCGGATTTCTTCATCATTGGCGCTCCACGGTGCGGAACGACCGCACTCAGCACATATCTTGCCGAACATCCGCGCATTGGCTTTTCGCGGCCGAAGGAGACACAATTCTTTTGCACGGATCTTCCTGGCATTCACTTTATGACGGCGGATCCGAACGAATATCTGGAACTGTGTTTCGGCCATTGCACAGGTAAGAACTATCTCGCCATTGGCGAAGGATCGGTCTGGAACCTGTATTCCAGCGCGGCGGTTTCGAACGTCTTGCGCTTCAATCCGGAGGCGCGGTTCATCATTATGTTGCGCAATCCGATCGACTTGTGCCTGGCGCTGTATGAGAAACGTCGAGAGTTGCTGCAGGAGGACCAGCCGACCTTCCAGTTGGGCTGGCGCGCAGAGGAGGAGCGGAGCCAGAGTAGATCACGACATTTCCAGGGGCCACCTCGTGTGACCGGCTACAGGGATGTGGCGAAGCTGGGGGAGCAGGTAGAAAGGGCATTTCCCCTTATCCCACCGCATCAGCGCCTCCTCATCCTTTTTGACGATTTCATTGCTGATACAGCCAGCGTTTACCGTAAAGTCCTCGACTTTCTGGGCGTGCCGGATGACGGCCGGCAGGCGTTTCCTCAAATCAACGCGGGTCAGCAGATCGAATATCCCCGACTGTGGCATCTGATATGGGGCAACCTAGTGCGGCTCTATCCGCTCGTCGATCCGCTCAAGCGCAAGCTCGGAATTCCGGCGCTCAATGTATACCCGCGGCTAGCCCCGCTCTTCATGAAAGATCGGCCAATGCGGTCGGAAATTCCGCCGGCCTTGCGTGCCGAGATGCGCTCCTATTTCGACGCCGACATCAAACGCCTGTCGGCCATAATGGGGCGTGACTTGTCCTATTGGGCCTGAACGATGTGGATCGGAACCTCAGCATCATTCTGGATTTGCGAAGGGCCTTCTCGTGGCTGAAGCGACGCCATTCTTTACAGTCTTCACGCCGACCTATAACCGCGCGCACACGCTGGCACGAGTCTTTGATTCCTTGCGTGCCCAGACCTTCCGCGATTTTGAATGGCTGGTGGTGGATGACGGCTCGGCGGACAGTACGCCGGACCTGATCGCCTCGTGGCGCACGAAAGCTGATTTTCCCGTGCGTTATTTTCGGCAAGAGAACTCGGGAAAGCACGTTGCCCACAATTTTGCTGTGCGGGAGGCCTGCGGCGAATTCTTCATGGTGCTTGATTCCGATGACGCCTTGGAGACTCGTGCCTTGGGGCAGCTTCATCGTGTCTGGCAGGAAATTCCTATCGCCGGGCGCGCCGGTTTTTGTGCGATGGGAGGATTATCGCGCAACCAGCATGGAAAGATTGTTGGAGATCCCTTTCCCACGACCCCTTTCGATGTAAGCTTTCGTGAACGATTTTTCGAATTCCGCATACGGGGCGAGAAGGGAATTGCCTGGCGACTCGATGTTTTGCGGCGATATCCGTTTCCCGAAATTGCGCGGACTAATTTTGTGCCGGAGGGCGTGGTTTGGCTTCAGACGGCCAACGAACACAAGATCAGGTTCGTCAATGAGATCTTCCGCATCTATTACACCGACGACGAGAGTACCGGCGTCACCTTGAGCAGCCACAGCAATATCGCGGCAGGCGCGCGCGGCCGGCTGTATTATTATGCTTGGCTTCTCAACAACGAGATGGAATATTTTTCCCGTGCGCCCATGCCCTTCATCAAGGCGGCGGCGATGCTGCCTGTCGTCGCGGGTTATGCAGGGCAATCTCTCCAGGACGTGTGGCGGGAGCTGAAAGGCTGGCGTGCCAGATTTCTGGTTCTTGCCGCCTATCCCTTGTCGCTCATCCTGGGGTTCAGACTCCGGCGGATGGCGCGGACCACCGGAGCGAGAAACGGATAGACTACCCGTGCCGATTCTCTCAGCGTCCGGCTCCTGACCAGCACCCATGGCAATTCATGCTTTGCTACCAGGCGCGCCCAGCCTTCATTGTTGACGAAGCGACGGTCAGTACTCGCGGCAAAGCTTTTCAGCGAATCCTCGATTTTGGCAATGAGCAACGTAGCGGCCTCACGCACGAAAATTTTTGGGGATGAGCGCGCCAGTGACGTCACCGCTTTTTCCAGCCGTCCATCTGCGAGGGCGTCGTTGACTGCGGCAACGGTTTGCGAAGCGACGGCTGTCAGGTCGAGCGCTTCGAACTGATAATATCGTGAGAACTTGGTGATGTCCGAGAAGTCGACCTTTATTCCGGTTGCGGACGCAAAAGCGTCCACAACATCGCAGCGGTAGGCGTTGTCGTCGTGCGCTTTGTCGATATCCAGAACGAAGTCAGAATAGGCGATGGCCGCAAGATTGCTGAGAAGCCAAGCAAACATATGCCATCGGAACGCGCTGACCAATGCTTCCGGCCGCCTGTCAGCGAGCAAGAGGACATATTCCACCGCCGTTGCCCATTGGCGCGTGGAATTGGTCGCCGGCCAGGGCAGTATCGGCGGGCGCCACTCCTTCGGTACTATTTGATAAAGCGGGTGGCTGCCGTTGATTCCGAGTTCGTTCAGCGGGTGGAGCAGGAATCCCCATTCGCCCGCTTCTGTGAGAGGGCGGTAATAGGATCCAAATTGACTGATGGGATCGCGGATCTGAGCGACATGGAATCCGCCGAATGCGTCGCGCAAGGCGCCTGCGCGCCCGCGGGAATTGATTTCGCAGAAAGCGGCGCGTTTGCCTTGGGCATTGGCGTAGTTGTTAAGGCCGCAAAAATAGGCCTTCACGCGTCCGTCGAGCACGCCGTCCAGGGGCAAGTAATCGCAGTATGCGGGAGTAGGAGGATACAGATGCATGACCGTATCCCATGCCTCGATGAATTCCTCATCGTCCTGGCGATCAAGGAAATGATGATTTACGTTCCACGAAGTGGGTTTATTGGCGGAGGGAGATCTCTGTTCATCAGATTGTCGGGAACGCGCGACGTTATTCTTGCCGTCCATGAGTGCTTCATTGAAACACATCAGCGACGTATGGCGCCTCAGCACATTGAAAAAATAGGTGCTGCCGCTGCGGGGCGATGCGTGAACGAATATTGGAGCTTGGTGAGGCGAGGCGCTCTTCACTAGCCGGGGCCCTTGCAATGACTCATTGTCAGACAAGCTACGTGGCGACAATTTATACACAAACTGATCCGGCGCAAGAAATTCAACGTGGTCGAAGCAGCCGCGTCGGGAGAAATTGAACTGCCTTGTTCTTGGGGCGCGACCAGAGCTTTGTGGCGTCGTCTAGCTTGGCGAGCTTTTCGACAGAGTTATGGTGATCGAGATCTGTCGGAGACTAGGGATTAAGGGGTGCGGCATGTCGAAAGGGAGTCTAATCGCGGACGTGCTTCCTCCGATCGTTTATCGCGCGTTACTGAGGCTTTATCTTCTCGCGCGGGGACATGGCTGGCACATATTCTATGGCTGCTATCCAACACTGGCCGACGTGCCCGGCGATCCGCGGGGACAAAACAGCGATTGGTACACCGCGAATGCAGCCAAACAGGTTGAAAATCTGAAGTTAGAGCTTTCCCACCGTCCGATGGGAGATGCAGCGGCGCAGCTCATTCTGCCTATCGCTTTTTCGCAGTTGCTCTACGGCGCTCCCGCAGCTGTCACCGTGCTGGATTTTGGCGGCGGTGCAGCCCAGGGATTGAAAAAGATTTTTGAACATATTCCAAACCCCGACCTGACAAAGTTTAATTACATTCTGGTTGAGACGCCCGCGATGTGCAGTGCCGTCCGGGACCGCCTTGCGGCAATAAAAAAGGACAGATTCGGAAATCGGTCTTTCATTGAGGCGAAGGAAACCGTTCCCGCGTCACTCCCCCATCCTCTGATAATCCATGCGAGCAGTTCGCTGCAGTACATTTCTGACTACAGGGACCTGTTGTCCCGGCTTTTGGCTCTCTCACCGGAGATTTTTATAGTGGTGCATACGCCGGTGAGTGATGCGCCAACCTACGCGTGTCAGCAAGCGAATATCCCGCATCACAGGCTCGCACGATGGGTATTTAATCGCAGTCAGCTCATTTCCGAAATCGAAGAGGCAGGTTACCGCCTCGCACTCACTTTTGATCATGAGGTGCCGACCACCTACAAGAAGGCGCCCGCTCCCGAAACCGATGCCAGCATGATCTTTCACAAGCTGGCGGCATGAAGATCAAATTTGACGGGCTCCGATCTGAATTTGCCAATGTAGCGGCTTGGAACAGTGCAGCCAATCAGAAAACTCGTTTTCACTCCGAACACGTCCATGGTTCCTTGTTCCATAAGTTTGTCGTTCCTTGGTTCATAAGACCACCGTGTTTAGTGTACCAGATGCAGATCACAACTAAGTTAGGCGCATCCGTATGACTGCGGGCCGCTTTTGCGTGCTGGTTAATAGTTCCGACCGCGCGCGAGATATTTTCGAGATCGTGTACCGGGATGCCGAAAGGATGTGGGCCGGCTGCGACTGGCCGCGCTTCGCCGGTTTCACAAGCGCGCAGCCTGACCTCTACGGTTTCAGATCGGTCGCCACGAGGGGCCAGTCGGACTGGCGCGGCGAACTGGCGGACCAGCTCGATGCCCTGCCGCCGGAAATCGAATATGTGCTGCGGGTGGAAGACGACGCCCTGCTTTTCTCGCCTGTGGACGGACACAAACTGAACGCCATTGCGGACCTCATGGTTTCCGGAAATCTTGCCTGTGTCCGTCTGCTTCCGGTCAGCCGAGGCCTGGCCGGGCGTGGCATTGAATTTTTCCGGCGCAGGCTGGACAAGTCTCCCTTGCGTCCCGTCTCATTCGATGAGCCATATTATTCGTCCTTGGCCTCGGCGATCTGGAGACGCAGCTATCTGCGCGAGCTTCTGAAACGGTCGGGCACGGTGTGGGACTTTGAATTTATCGTCACAAACGAACGCCATTACACAGTATGGGAGCCGGTGCTGGATCAAGCCGTCATCGTCACCAAGGGGCGATGGCGTCGAGACGCGCGCCGGCATTTGGCGCGCCAGGGCCTGAGCCTCGCCGGTTCGAAACGGGAAATACAGCCGCTCCGTTCATGGCTACGGGGCCTTCGAGAGAATTTCAGCTTCCAAATGTTCGGCTTCCTCGGTTTCCGCATCCGGCAGCGCCTGAACCTTCTGCCCACGATTCCCAAAGATCTGACACGTGATCAATACAGTCTTGTCCCGCGAAAGGAATAACGAAATGTCCTGGTATCCGGAATTCGATCCGGTATTCGTCCACGCTTCGGCGCGGGGCGGCAGCACCTATTTCTTCAATGTGCTCCGGCGCAATGAGTCGTTGATGTGTTTCAACGAGGCGATTGACGACAAGAGAGACTTGCTGTGGTTCAGAGAACTTCGCCAACGGAGAATTGCCCGTTCCGGGAAAGCGCGTACCTGGAATGTCAATCACGCGTTTTTAGATCGCGATGATAATGAAGAATTTTTCGAGGCATGGGATTCAGTGATGCCCTTTTTGCCGGCTACAAATCTAGAGATGCAGGACTATTTCACGCTGTACGGCAAACTTCCGGAAGACCTTCTCAGCTATCTCGCGGCCCTGATGAAATTCGCGCGGTCGCGCGAACGGCGCCCGGTGCTTTGCGAGGTGAGCTCTCGCGGCCGCGCCGGTGCCTTGCGCGATATATTTGGAGGTTTTCATATCGCTCAATACCGCAACCCCATAAGTCAGTTCGGCTCGTACGTCCGGGCCCTGGTCGAAGCGCGGACCTGGGATTTTCTGGTTGGGCCTGTGGTCGAGCTGAACACCAGCATCGAGCATCCCCTAATTAGTATTCTGCCGGAAACATGGAGGCCGCAGTTTTTTCCTTGGCGCACCGGGAGCCGCGCGCAGTTCTGGGCCTCGCGAATGCAGTATCACGCCGCCTTCGCCTTGCCGCAGCCGGAAGCCGTCGTGGGCTTATTTCGCTGGCACATGTTCGTCTGGACATTGGGATTCCTGGCCGCCGTCAGCTACTCCGATTTGGCTGTCGACATAGAGAAACTCCATGACGACACGGATTATCGCGCCTCTATCGGCGGCGCTCTCGCCCGGGAGATTGGCGGCGCATCTGCTGATTTCAGCGATATCCGTAAGTTTGACCGGTACTACGAGTTCGACTCACTTGACGTAGCCGAAGTGTGCGATCAGGTCATGTCGGTGATCCGGGGCGCGCTCGCCGACGGTCGGCTCGAAGCGGCCCTGCGTATGCTGGCGCAGCAACCGCCAGTACTTCCGGCAGCCTCAGCGGTAGATCTTCTTCTCGGTAAAATTACTGATTCGGTTTCGGACATGGCGGCGAGCCGGAATCGCACGAGCGTGAGCAATGAAGAATGGACGGACCTTGCCGACAGAAATCGAAGGATATGGTTTAGCCCGGTACTTCGGCAACTGGGCAGGATGGTTCATCCTGTGGCGTTTCCGCTTCTTCGGGCCGCGAGATTAAGGGGAGTAAGAATTTAGGCGCGCAACTACAGTGGCGCTGCCACCGGTCTCCTCAGCAGCATGCCCCTGCGCTGGCACCCTCAGAAGATGAATCCGCGTCTCACCATTGTCATGCCGTTGAAAGGGCGGCACCTCTTCACATTTCGCTACCTGTGGCACGCGAATGAGTTGCGGCTGCCTTACCGTTTCCTGTTGGCCGACGGGATGGTGCATCGGGAGGTGGGCAAGCGTCTTGAGGACAGCCGGTCTATATTTCCGCATCTTGACATCGAATATCTCCGCTATTCGGATGACACTGACTACTCGCGGTTTTGGGCAAAGATGGTCGACGCGTATGTGCGTGTTCGCTCGCCCTATGTTATGAATATGGACAACGATGATTTCGCCGGGCGCTGGGGCATCGAACGCGCGCTCGATTTTCTCGATGCCAATCCTGATTTCATATGCGCGCGTGGCCGTTCCATGGACTTTTCTGTGTTGTCATGCAGCGGCGGCGCCTATGGCAGCCTTTGCGGAAAATTCAACCGGCCTGCAATGAACCACTATTATAGGGACGTAACGGCCGCTACTCCGGCGGAAAGGCTGCGGGAGGGCGGACTACTTCACGCGGTCTATAGCGCAGTTTTTAGGACCGAGGCGGCAGCCCTGATCTGGAGGGAAATCGCCGACATCAATTTTTCCGACCTGATGTTGCAGGAGAATTTCGTTGCTCTGCGGACCCTGACGCTTGGCAAGGTTCATATCGATAAAAAAACCGTCAGCAAGTATTCTCAGGTCGATACCGGTATCGGTCTGCAGCTCACGCGTAACTGGGGCAGCCATCTGGTGCGTAGTCGCTTCACGTTCGATGCGCATGCGATGATTGAGCGCGTTGCCTCCGCTGCGGCCGAGGCCGATGGCGCCGACGCCGCCCAAGTCACGGATGATGTGAGATCGATTCTCGAGCCCTACTACCAACGTTACCTGTTCGCACTTTATGGTTTGCCAGCCCGGATCAAAGATATCCTGAAACAGAAATGGCCGCGCCTCGTGACCCACATGCGAACAAGACCTCGCTTTTGGGCAGGGCGAGAGCGGCCGGCGATTCTTACACAACTGAAGAAAGCGGGAGCCGGCCCTAACGATATCAAGCACGTTCGTGAGGAACTTGCTGTGATCGAGCGCGCATTATCGCCCGAAGCATTGAATGAATACGCTGGCCCACTTCTGCCCCTCGTCAAGGCGCAGGGCGGCCGCGAGTGGCTCAATATTTGAGCGCACGCGAGATGACCGGCCGAACGGGCGCGCGCGCCTCATCATGAAACTCTATCTTGTCCTGTTCCGAGACATCGTGCAGCGCTGGCGCTTTCCGCCAAGACCGACCAGCGAGGTCCAGGTGGCGACAAAAACGGCTCGTCTTTCAGTGGCGTCTATTCGACATTTGCGAAGTTCCCAGCTCGATTGGTAATGTCACGGCGGGGGGTTTGCGAACTGCTCCGACAACTGCTTCCGTAAACCGAGTGAATGACCTTGCTCCTTTCGGCGGATTTAAAGCACTATGACTGATTACTTATCCTCCGATTTTCTTGGTCGGGTGCAACGTGCGTATCGGCTTGCGCTGGCCAGCTCGACTGCGGGTAACAGCACAATCTGGGCGCCGATCGACCGGCGGCGTTCCTCAGTTCACGCCGCACTCGTGGCTGAGGACGATGAGGCCCTGCGAAATGTGTTCTCGAACCCCGTCTCGAGCGATCTCTTTCTGGGCGCCGATTACTTGTGTCACAGCGTTCTAGGGCAGCTGAGCGTTGGTCATTCGAGAGATTTGCGGGTGCTGGCCGCGCTCGCTGGAGAGCGAGTTGAGCGATTGGATTCGGAGGGAGTCGCCGACCACTTGGCGAAATGGACGAAGAAGAAATTGCTATTATTTGCGGAGGTGGCTGGGGTCAGCCACACGGAGGAAACAGAATTGATTTTGTCGGGATTGGATAATCTGCTTGCGCAGACTGTGTCATTCCCGAATCTCGCCGGAGAGTTCGGTCTGCCCACCTCGAGAGGGATCGCAACTTATCGCGCAGTGCTTTCGCTTCATCAAACCTGGATTATCCTAAATCATCTTCGTGACCAATCGACCAAGAGCGTCGTCGAGATCGGGCCAGGATTGGGGCGGACAGCCTACTATGTATTTCGGTCAGGCGTCACGGATTATACGACTGTCGATTTGCCCATGGGGATCGTAGCGCAAGCGTGTTTTCTGGGCGCTGCATTGGGCCCTGACAAAATCGTATTGCACGGTGAAGATGATCGAGCGGGATGTATCAAACTATACGTTGCGGGGACTCAGCCGCTCGACAAAAAATATACAGTTGCGTTCAACTCTGATTCGATGACCGAGATGACTATGAGTGCGGCAATGCGATACGCCAACTGGATATGGGGGCACTGCGGAGCTTTCATTTCGATCAATCACGGTGGAAATTTGTTCACGGTCGAAGACATTTCCAAGAAGTGGCTTACGCTCGAACGGTGTGGTCGCTGCCCCATGCAGGAGGGTTATGTTACAGAATATTTCGTTCCAAGGGAGGCGCCATCTTTTGTCGCTTGGGGCAAAATCAGCCTGCACTTGGTTCAGGTCGCGAAAAGGCGCCTACTTGACAAGACCTCCCGAAGCTTAAGCAAGTTAAAAAACGTCGGTCGGTGATGTCGCTGGCGCTGTTCAAATCTAACGAGAAGTGAGGTTAACGATCGCGACACCGTTCAAGAGGTGGCGCCTGTTCGTCTTCGCTTGCTGCGGCACGCGAACAGGCAGCCTCTTCGCTTGCTGCGGCACGCGAAACCGCTATTCCAGTTTAATGAGCCATGATGGCATGCCAGTGCAGCTGAAGCGCAGGGTCGCGGAAAAACAGTCGCAGCTCGCTGCCGATTTGCAAGCGCGGAGATGTTTCGCCGTTCGGCGCGGGCAGGCGGCCTTGTTCTCTATGAGCCGCGGCCGGAGCCTCGGACCAACATCCCACGTGCACCGTGAAGTAATTTACGCAAGTGAAGCGCTCCTTGTCCTCGGAAGCGTTGGCCGATTATGCCAAACCCTTGCTGCTCAAACTGCGAGCTGCAGATCGGAATAGTTTTCGATCCGAAAAAATGAACTCATATATTCTCCTATTTCGCGACCTGATCCACCGTCTGGGATGGCGCTTTCCGACGCTGATCCTTGGGATGGCGCTTGTCGGACTCGGCGAAGGCATTTCTGTTGTGCTGCTGCTGCCGCTCCTCAACCGAATGGGTATTCCGGTGGCTGGCGGGCAAGGCGTGGTCATCAACCTGCTAGACACAGGCCTAAGCTTTGTCGGTGCATCCGATACGCTGGTTATCCTGGTGATCATCATCGCGATCACCGCAGTGCAGACTGCGCTCAGTATCGGCATGACGTGGTGGATGACAAAGTTGACGCGGGGTTATCAGAGCGAGCGCCAAGTGGAACTGTTTGCGACGCTGATGCGCGCTAACTGGAGCTTTCTTGCCGGTCGGAAAGCCGGAGAGATGACGAGTGCAATTCTCACTGAATGCGATCGCCTAGGTGGCGCTTCGACGATAGCCCTGTCCTTGGTGTCGACTGCCGTGATCACGGCCATCTATGCTGCGCTCTCGATTTTTGTTGCTTGGCAGGTGACACTTGGACTTTTTGTCTTTGCCTTTGCCGCGGCGCTGGCAATGATGCGCTTTTTTGGAAAGATGTCGGCCATTGGGCAAAGGCTGGCCCCTCTCAATGCGGCGTTGCAGTCCGGTCTCATCGAAGATTTCACAGGAGCGAAATACATCAAAGCGGCTTGCGGTGTCGACCGCGCAACGGAATACGTCCAGACACTTGTTCGGAAGCTTGAAAAGGCCAACGTTGCGGCGAGTTCAATGCCTGGAACGATCCGGAGCCTGCTAGAACTCCTCGCCTTTGCAGGCCTCGCAGGAATCCTCGTGCTTGGCCGGGGGTGGATGAACCTGGCGGCCGGCAACGTTCTAGTCGTGCTCGCCCTTTTCGGCCGCCTGTTCCCGCGCATCACGACGATGCAGGCGCAGGTGCATCATCTCAACTGGAATGTGCACGCCATCGAGGTCGTAAACGCGTTGCAGAGCGCTGCGCAGGCGCAGGCGGAACGGAGCAATTCCTCTGGGCCGGTGGCAGCGCTGCGGATCGACTTGCCGACGACGCTCGCCGTGCGCGGCCTCACTGTTAAATTCGGCGAACGCAAGGCGCTCGACGTCGTCGACCTGGAGCTGCCGATGCCTGGTTTCACAGCCGTCGTCGGTGGCTCGGGCGCTGGAAAATCGACGCTCGTCCACACACTGCTCGGGTTGACCGAGCCAAGCGCCGGATCTGTCCGCCTCGGCAATCACGATTTTGCCTCGACGCCGCTATCCGCTTGGCGCGGCGCCATCGGCTACGTGCCGCAGGAGACGACCCTGTTCCACGCCTCGATCCGCGATAATCTTATGTTCGCCAATCCCGCCGCCTCTGCTGCCGACGTCGAAATGGCGGCACGGCGGGCGCACGCGCAGGATTTCATCACAGCGCTGCCCGAAGGCTATGACACGATCATCGGCGATCAGGGCGTGAAACTGTCCGGAGGTCAGCGGCAGCGGCTCGGCATTGCGCGGGCGCTGCTGACTCACCCGCGGCTGCTCGTGCTCGACGAAGCGATGAGCGCGCTTGATGCCGCGTCCGAACTTGAGATCCTGCGCACACTGGACGAGTTGCGCAAGCAAATGGGAATTCTTCTCATCGCGCACCGGCTTGCCGCAGTCGCTTCGGCCGATGTGGTTTACGTATTCGACGAAGGCCGCGCGGTTGAGAGCGGCACTTGGAATGCACTGATGGTGGGCCGCGGACAGCTTTACGCGCTGGCTGAGGCGCAGGGTCTCGTCCGGGTGGCAGTGAATGCAGGTCGTTGAAACCGCACTCCCCGGCCTGCTCGTCATCGAGCCGCGCTGCTTCCGCGACGAACGTGGCTTCTTCCTCGAGAACTTCCACGCCCAGCGCTACCGTGAGGCCGGGATTCTCGACGATTTCGTGCAGGACAACCATTCACGCTCGGTGAAGGGTGCGCTTCGTGGCCTCCACTTCACGGTGAAGCGTCCGCAGGCGCAGATCGTCACCGTGATGCGAGGGCACATCTTCGACGTGGCCGTTGACTTGAGGTACGATTCTCCCACGTTCGGCCGCTGGTTTAGCGCGGACCTTTCCGAGAATGGCCCACGACAGATCTATATGTCGGCTGGATTCGCTCACGGTTTTTGCGTGCTGAGCGAGATGGCGGACCTGCATTACAAGGTTAGCCAACACTACGATCCGGCGGACGAGGGCGGGCTCTTCTGGAACGATCCGGGCATCGGAATAAAGTGGCCGGTGGCGGCGCCGCTAGTGTCGAGCCGGGACGCTGGCTATCCGACATTGCGTAAGCTCGGGCGTGATGATCTGCCGTACATGCGGACCGGTAGCTGAGGCTCGTTCTGCCACCATGGCGGAATCGCAGGAATTCAACGTCTGGGAGGGTGTTTATTCCTCATTCGCCGAGGCGAACGCCACCGGTCCGGGCTTTGACGGCGCTGCCTGGCGCGAACGCAGCATTCAGGCAGGACGTGAATTCCTGTCGCAAGTCGAGCGGGGAAAGTCCCTCGACTATTCTCTTTCGCAGCGGAACGCGCTTTTGCCGGTCGTCACCGTCATGCTGCTGACGCGGCGGAACCAGGTACAGATTTTAGATTTCGGAGGCGGTCCGGGATATGGCTTAATGGCGCTCAGCGCCGCGTTAGGAAAGGTGTGCCGGCGAATCGACTACCATGTTGTTGACGTGGAGAACATCTGTGAGGCCGGAAGAGAGCTCTTTGCGGATGGCGAAGGTCCCTGTTTTCATCGCGATTTGCCACCCTCAACTACAAGCTTCGATCTGGTCCATACGTCGAGCGCAATGCAATACATTGAAGATTGGCGGGCCATGGTAGGACTGCTTGCGTCCTACAGGGCACCCTTCCTCGCGTTCGAAGACGTCTTCGCGGGCACATTTCCGAATTACGTGACAATTCAAAATTATTATGGCAGCCGAATTCCTCACTGGTTTTTTAATTTCGACGATTTCGTCTCCGAGGTTCAGAGACAAGGTTACGACCTGCTCCTGCGTATGCCCTGCAACGTCAAAATCTTGGGAAGACATGGCCCTCTTCCAATGGATAACTTTCCCGAAGCGTATCGTCTTTCCAGCAAGTCGAACTTGCTTTTCGGGATTAGTGACAGAACGGCCACATGAGTTGCGTTATCATCACCGGAGCGCGCGGTTATGTCGGAAGCGCCCTGGCTTGGCGACTTGCGAGAGAAGGAACGGCGTTGAGGTTGGTTTCCCGTTCATGGAGCAAGATGCGTCAGGAAACAGACCCGAATGTTGAAAGGGAATATCAGGGGAACACTCAGCGCGTTTCGGCCGATCTAAACGATGAGCGCTCGTGGAACGGCTTGCTGGATGGAGCGGACACGATCATCCATCTCTCATCGCGCACGGATCTTCGCGCAGCGGAGGCGAATCCGCAGGAGGATGCCTATCTTAACATCGATCCCGTGCGGGCATTGGTCCGCGCCGCGGAACGATCGGGCTCGCGGCCGCTCGTGATTTTCGCCAGCGCCGTGACGATTGTAGGCGTGCGACATCCCAATCCTGTTGACGAGAATACGCCCGATAACCCCTGCTCGGTTTACGACCGTCACAAACTGGCCTGTGAGACCATTTTGAAGGATGCTGCTGGGCGGGGAATTTTGCATGCATGTAGTCTGCGGCTGGCGAATGTCTATGGATTTGGCGGTGATTCGGTCAACGTCAATCGGGGCATACTTAATGAGATGATGAAACGCGCCTGCGGGGGGAAGCCTTTGACGCTGTACGGCGCAGGCGCGTATGTTCGCGATTTCATCCATCTCAATGATGTCGTGGATGCATTCGCCGCGGCCCTAAAGCTGGGGCGGGGACGCGAGGGAGAGCATTACGTGATCGCCACCGGTCAGGGACATAGCCTTTTGGAAGCGTTTCGTCTGGTGGTGGAGGAGACCTACCGCCTCAACGGGCGGCGCGTGGAAATCCATCACGTTCCCGAGCCGTCCGATCTGCACCCGATCGAGCGGCGTAATTTTGTTGGTGACTCGCGCCACTTCCGTTCGCTGACCGGATGGCGTCCGCGAGTTGAATTTGCCTCCGGCATCCGCGATTACTTGGCCAGTATCAGCCGGTCTCCGATTTACAGCGTGACAACATGAGCGAATCCGGCTTGTCCCAAGTTCCCAATATGCACAGTAGGGCGCGCTTTCTGCATCATAGGGACGGAACGTTCTGATGAACCGCAACTATACGATACTTGGGGCGACCGGGTTCATCGGCCATCACTTGGCTGTCGCGCTTCGTGCCTCTGGATCCCCAGTATCGTGTCCCAACCGTAAGGAGCTGCAATTTACGGGAATGAAAAACCTGGGTCATGTTTTTTATTCCCTCGGGGGCGACAATTGGGCCGAAGATCCATTTGGCGCAGTGGACGCCCACGTCGGTCATTTGCGTCGGCTTCTAGAATACGGCCAGTTCGAAAGCTTGACCTATATATCATCCACGCGGTTATATCTTGGCGCAGCGAGCGGCTCGGAGGATTCAGCCCTCGTCGTCGATTACAGGGACGGCGGCCGCTTACACAACGCCTTAAAATTGGCGGGGGAAGCGCTTTGCCTGGCCAGCAATCGCGCGGAAGTGCGGGTCGTTCGTTTGTCAAACGTTATCGGTTTTGCTCCGCGGGGAATTTCTCTTATTCCGGCATTGATCAAAAATGCAATTTCGACTGGAAAAATGGACCTCTGGATCGCCCCGGAATCGGCAAAGGATTACGTGTCTATCGACGATGTTGCCGGGATGTTGCCGCGAATTTCCGAAAGCGGCCGACATCGCCTCTACAACGTCGCGGGCGGAAAAAATATAACGGCGTCGAGCATCGTTACATGCATCGAGGGCGCAACCCACGCAAAAGCGAAGTGGCACAAAGGAGAAACAATGATCTTCCCGTCGATATCCATTGATCGTATCCAGCAAGAGTTTCAGTTTAAGCCGCAAGCAGCGCTAGAGAGTTTGCCGGCGGTTTGCGGGCAGTTTAAGGATGCCCTTTCCAAAGTGACGGCTCTGACTTAGACGGTGTCTCTTTTAGATGCCGCAAGTGCCCTGATGAATTTCATTTCCGATGCCCGTTTCTTGGAGCTTCCCCGCCACGCCCGAGACGACGGCGAGGTGGTGGCGGCGGAAGGCATGCAGCATGTACCCTTCGCCATCGCGCGTCTGTTCGTGTTGCGCGCGCCGCAAGGCGCCGAGCGGGGTCATCATGCGCACCGGCTCTGCTCGCAATTCATGATCTGCGTGCATGGCGCCATCGATATCGGCTGCGACGATGGCCGCAGCCGGCGAATTTTCTCGCTCGATCGCAGCAATCTCGCCCTCGTGGTGCCTCCGATGATCTGGAACACGGTTACGTTTCGGCACGGCGATTCCGTTCTCGCCGTGCTCTGCGACCGGATGTATGAGGAGCATGACTACATCCGCGATTATGCGGAATTCCTGGCAATTCGTGAGGCCACACATTCATGAAACTCGTGGTGACCGGCGCCCTTGGCCACATCGGGTCGGCGCTGATAAGGCAGCTGCCGTTGCATTTTCCGGGCGCCGAGATCGTCATGCTGGATAACATGATGACGCAGCGCTACGGGTCGCTGTTCAATCTGCCCGCCGTCGGGCGCTACCAATTCGTCGAGGCCGACGTCCGCTCCGCCGAGTTGAGTCCGCTGCTCCAAGGCGCGCATGCGGTCATTCATCTCGCCGCCATCACCGATGCGGCTGGCAGTTTCGATCGGGCGAGCGAGCTCGAAGCCAATAATTTCGATGCCACGGCCAAGATCGCTGCGGCCTGCCGGGACGCCGGAGCGCGATTGATCCATCTTTCGTCCACCAGCGTCTACGGGACCCAAAACACGCTCGTTTCGGAGGATTGCACGCTTGAAGAGTTAAAGCCGCAAAGCCCTTATGCCACGACGAAGCTGAAGGAGGAGGAACTGGTGCAGTCGCTCGGCAAAAGCCGCGGCTTGCAGGCGAGCGTTCTGCGCTTTGGCACGATCTTCGGCGCGTCGGTCGGTATGCGCTATCACACCGCGGTCAATAAGTTTTGCTGGCAGGCAGTCATGGGACAGCCGCTTAGCGTCTGGCGCACCGCCTACGAGCAGAAACGGCCTTATCTCGACCTGGTCGACGCCATTCGCGCAATCGCATTCGTCATCGCACAAGACATTTTCGACGGGCGTGTCTACAACGTGCTCACGCTCAATGCGACCGTGCGCGACATCGTCGAATGCATTCGCGAATTCGTGCCGCACGTACAACTGTCATTCGTCAACAGCCCGATCATGAATCAGCTCTCCTATGAAGTCTCATGCCAGCGTTTCCGCGATCGCGGCTTCAGCTTCGCCGGCGACATCCGCCGCGGCATCGGCGAAACCGTGGCGCTGCTCGCCGGCGCCAATCGGCAGTAGGCAATCATGTCCACCCTCCTCGTCACCGGTGGCGCGGGATTTATCGGCGCCAACTTCGTCTCCCATTGGCGGCGGTCGCGGCCGGCCGATCGGATCGTCATCCTCGACGCCCTGACCTATGCCGGAAACTTCGACAGCGTGGCGCCGCTATGCGACGAACGATCGTGCAAATTCGTCCGCGGCGATATTTGCGATGCCGCGGCGGTGCAGGCGCTATTTAAGAAGCACGACTTCGATACGGTGGTGCATTTCGCCGCGGAAAGCCACGTCGACCGCTCAATTCACGCGTCCCAAGTCTTCACGCGCACCAATGTGCAGGGCACTCACGTCCTGCTCGACGAGGCTTTGGCGGCCTGGAAATCATCGTTCGCCGGGCGGCGATTCCATCATATCTCGACCGACGAAGTTTTCGGCTCGCTCGAGGCCGACGAGGCGCCGTGGACCGAGCTGTCGCGCTACGATCCGAACTCGCCCTATGCCGCCAGCAAAGCTGCAAGCGATTTCCTGGTCCGCTCCTATGCGCACACCCACGGCCTGCCGGTGACGATCACCAACTGCTCCAACAATTACGGTCCGTACCAATTTCCTGAAAAGCTCATTCCGCTGATGATCGTCAACGCGCTCACCGGTGCGAAACTGCCGATCTACGGCGACGGCGGCAACGTTCGCGATTGGCTCTTTGTCGAAGACCATTGCGCCGCGATTGCGCTGGTGTTGCAGCGGGGCCGCTTGGGCGAGACCTACAATGTCGGGGGCGGCCGGCAGATGCCGAATATCGACCTGGTCGGTCTGTTGTGCGACGCGATTGATCGGCGGTTCGCCGAGGATAACGGTCTTGCGGCACGATTTCCTGATTGCCCCGCCGCCAACGGCGAGAGCACCCGCGCGCTTTTGACCTTCGTCAAGGACCGGCCGGGGCACGACCGCCGTTACGCGATCTGCGCCGACAAGCTTGCCCAGGAACTTAGTTTCCAGACGACGACAAGTCTGGCCGACGGGCTTGCCCGCACGATCGACTGGTACTTGGCCAACGAAGCCTGGTGGCAGCGAATCCGGAGTGGAGTCTATCGCGACTGGATGGAGCTGCATTACGGCGCCGAGTTGAAGGAATCGCTCGCTTGACTACGACGCCTCCACCTGATCTGCGCCGCCTGGATGCGGAAGCAATCCACGTCTTCCGTCAAGCTACCGCGGAGTTTCCCTTTTTGGTTTCCCCGGCAAAGGGAAAAAGCCCTGACGGACATAACGATGCGTCAACGTCCGAAGTTTCGCTCGCGACGCTGACTGATGCCGTTGTTTTGTCGCCCGGCGACGGCAAGCCGCGCCAGCGCGCCGACGCATTCGCCGCACATATCGTCTGGCTATCGGAAGCACCGCTTCTTCCCGGCCGGGGCTATTCGGTTAGAGCCGGCGCGCAGACAGTGGGCGCTACGGTGACGGAACTCAAATATCGCATCGATACCGGGAATTTCGACCACCTCGCCGCCAAGGAATTGCACCGCGACGAGATCGCCTTCGTCAACATCGCAACCGCCGAACCGATCGGTTTCGATCCCTACGAAGAAAGCAGGCAAACCGGCACATTTATTCTGACCGACCGACACAGCAATGCGACGGTGGCCGCCGGCCTGATCCGTTTCGGTCTGCGCCGCGCCGCCAACACCTATTTCCAATCCTTCGAAGTGACCAAAACGGCACGGGCGCGGCTCAACGCCCAGAAGCCAGCGTTGTTGTGGTTCACCGGCCTCTCGGGCGCCGGTAAGTCGACCATCGCCGACCAGCTCGAACGCAAGCTTCACGCGCTGGGCAAACACACTTTCGTGCTCGACGGCGACAACGTCCGCCACGGTCTCAACCACGATCTCGGCTTCACCGAGGCCGACCGCGTCGAGAATATCCGCCGCGTCGCCGAAGTGGCGAAACTGTTCGTCGAAGCCGGGCTGATCACGCTGGTATCCTTCATCTCGCCATTCCGAGCGGAGCGCGAAATGGCCCGCGAGCTCGTCGCTCCCGGCGAATTCATCGAGATCTTCGTCAATACGCCGCTCGAGACCTGCGAACAACGCGATCCAAAAGGCCTATATAAAAAGGCGAGGCGAGGCGAGTTGCAGAATTTCACCGGTCTGGATTCGCCTTATGAGCCGCCGCAGTATCCCGAATTGACCCTCAATGCGCACACCGAGAGCGCCAACGATCTCGCCGACCGCATCATCGATTTCATGCAGCAGCGCGGCATGCTGTCCTGACGCCGATTTGTTGCTTGGACGAGCGTTGCGTGCCGCAAACCCCGCGTGTCACTGTCGTCACCTCTCGCCTCGATGTCGGCGGCACCGAGCGCCACCTGACGCGCGTTTTGCCGGAGTTGCGCCGGCGCGGCATCGACATTGCGTTGTACCTGATGGAGCGCGGCGGATCGCTGGAGAGCGAATTGACGGCGCAGGGCATCCGTATCGACGGCCCGACCCGGTCAAGCTTCCTGCACTGGCCCAGGGCGACGCTGCAATTGGCGTGCTTCCTGCGGCGCGAGCGTCCGGACCTGGTTCATTTCTTTCTGCCGCGGCCCTACGTTTACGGCTCGCTGGCCGCCGAATTGGCACGGCAGCGGCGACGGATCATGAGCCGGCGTTCATTGACCCATTATCAGACTGCTTATCCGCTGCTCGGCAATCTGGAGCGAATGCTGCACCGGCGGACGCTCGGCATGATCGGTAATTCCCAAGCTGTCGTCGACCAGCTCGTCTTGGAGACCGGGAACCCGCGCAAAGTTGCGCTCATTCACAATGGCATCGCGTTGCCGGAGCCGTTAGCCGCAGCCGAGCGTCAGCTCATGCGGCAGGCCTTGCAAATCTCGGACGAGACGCTGGTGATCACGATTGTCGCCAATCTCGTCGCCTATAAGGGCCATCGGGACTTGCTTGAAGCGCTGGCGCTGGCGCAAGCCGAATTACCGCAGCCGTGGCGCCTCCTCGCCATCGGCCGCGACGACGGGATCGGCGCCGAGCTCAAAAGGCATGCCGAAGATCTCAATATTTCGAACAATATTTCATGGCTCGGCGAGCTATCCGACGTCGGGCGGCTGCTGGCGGCCAGTGATGTATTCGTGTTGCCTTCGCATCAAGAGGGCTTTTCCAACGCGCTCTTGGAAGCCATGGCTGCAAGCCTCCCAGTGATTGCAACGGCGGTCGGTGGCAATATCGACGCTGTGCGCGATAACGCTACCGGTGTTTTGGTGAACGTTGAGGATCCAAAGGGCTTGGCCGCCGCAATTTTACGGCTGGCGGAAGATCCGGCGTTGCGCCGCCGCCTCGGCGATGCCGCGCGGTTGCGCGTCGAGCAGCACTTTTCGCTCGATGCTTGCGTGGAGCGACATGAGAAATTGTATCGCGCGGTGACGGAAGCGGCTGCCCCGCCGATCGGCGAAATCTTGACGGCGACCTGCGGCGATCAATCTCGCAAGCGGCCAACCGGCGAAATCGAGGATGCAAATTAGCGCGCACAACAATGTCGATCCACAAGTCGCGCGCGGTTTCGGCCGGGAGTGGTCGACGTTCCGGCAGGATACCGACCACTTGTCGAGCGAGCAGCGTCAGGAGATATTCGACGATTATTTCCGGATTTTTCCGTGGCATCTGCTGCCGCCGGGCGGCGGCGTCGGTATCGATGTCGGCTGCGGCACCGGGCGCTGGTCGATGCTGGTGGCGCCGCGTGTCGCACATCTGCATTTGCTTGACGCCAGCGCCGAGGCACTCGCCGTTGCCAGGCAGAACCTCAAGCCCGTGAACAACGTCAGCTTTCACGCCACGAGCGTCGCCGAAATTCCCTTGCCGGCGCAATCGCTGGATTTCGCCTATTCGCTCGGTGTTCTGCATCACGTGCCCGACACCCAAGCCGCGATCGCGGCGATCGCGGCTAAGCTCAAGCCGGGCGCGCCATTTCTGGTCTATCTGTATTACGCCCTCGACAATCGCCCCGCTTGGTATCGCGCGCTGTGGCGGATCAGCAATCTCGCCCGTCTTGTCATCGCGCGCCTGCCGCATCCACTTCGACTCGCTCTCAGCCAGACGATTGCGGTGCTGGTCTATTGGCCGCTGGCGCGCTGCGCCCGGCTGTTGTCGTGGCTCGGAATTTCGGCGCGCGCGTTGCCGTTATCCTATTACGCCGATAAATCGTTTTACGTGATGCGGACCGACGCTTACGATCGTTTTTGCACGCGACTGGAAAAGCGTTTCACCCGTGGCGAAATCGAGCGCATGCTCCGGAATGCCGGCTTTGTCGATGTGCAGTTTTCGGATGCCGTGCCGTTCTGGTGCGCCGTCGGCATCAAGGCAGCGACGCGTTAAATTTCAGGCCCAACGTTGGCGCCAGGCCTCAAGCATCAGCACGTCCCAGATAAGGTATTGCCAATTGCGCCGGCCATCGATGTGCTCTTGCCAATAGCGGTGGACCATGGCGGCATCGAGCAGGCCCGCCTCACGCAGCCGTCGTTGATCGAGCAGCGCCTCGGCCCAATCGCGCAACGGCCCGCGCAGCCATTCGCCGAGCGGAATACCGAATCCCATCTTCGGCCGCTCCACCAGCGCCGGCGGCACGTGGCGGTAAAGCACTTGACGCAACAGCCACTTGCTGGTGTTGCCGCGGACCTTGGCGTGGCCCGGCAGCCGCCAGCAGAATTCCACGACCCGATGATCGAGCAGTGGTACGCGGGCTTCCAGCGCCACCGCCATGCTGGCGCGATCCACCTTAGTCAAAATGTCGTCCGGCAGGTAGGTCACCAGATCCAGAAACTGCATGCGCGACGTCAGGTCGGGAAACTCTTTCGCCAATGTCGGATCATCGAGCAGGCTTCGCGGCTCGCGCGCCTGCGGCATGATCTCGGTCGGCTCCCAATGGCTGATCAGGCGGCGGTATATGGCATCCGGTCCGTCGAGCCGCAGCACGCCGGCGGCTTTGTGCACTTTGTCGCCGGCTTGCGGCGGCCGCAGGCGCGCCGGCAGCGCCGCCAGCAGCGAGGTCCAGCGATCCGGGCTCACCGCGGTAAGTGCGGCGGCGGCGCCGTGGCGTAGCGCGCGGGGCAAAAGCGACAGTCCACGCCAAAACCGCTGTGTCAGCTGATAACGGTTATATCCGGCAAACAGCTCGTCGCCGCCATCGCCCGACAGCGCCACGGTGACATGCTGCCGCGTCATCGCCGAGACCAGATAGGTCGGGATTTGCGACGAATCGGCGAACGGCTCATCGTACCATTCGGGTAGTTTCGGGATCACCTCGAGCGCCTGGCTCGACGTCACGGTCAATTCGGTGTGCTCGGTCTGCAGATGTCGCGCCACCGCGGCCGCCTGCGGCGCCTCGTTATAGCCGGCAATGTCGAAGCCGATCGAGAATGTCCGCACCTTGCCCGAGCGTGCGGCCTGCATCAGCGCCACGACAGTCGATGAATCGATGCCGCCCGAGAGGAACGCACCGAGCGGCACGTCGGCGATCATGCGGCGGCCGACGGCGTCTTGCAGCAGCGCTTCCAATTGTTCGGTCAATTCGGCGTCGCTGGCTTCGTGCGGACGCAGCATGCCGTCGCGGGCCACGGCGCGAGCGTCCCAGAAACGCGAAAGCCGCGGTTCGCCCTGCCACGGCAAAGTGAGAACCATGCCGGGCTCGAGCTTGTGGACGCCTTCGTGGATCGTGTGCGGCGTCGGAATATAATTATGCCGCATGAAGGCAGCGACAGCGTTGCGGTCGATGCGCGGCGTCCAGCCCGGATGCGCCCGCAGCGCCTTGAGCTCCGAGCCGAACAGAAACAAATTGCCGAACTTCGCCCAATACAACGGCTTGATGCCGAGCCGATCGCGGATGAGCGTGAGCGTGCGCTCACGGCGGTCCCATAATGCGATCGCAAACATGCCGATCAATCGCTTCAGCGTCGGCTCGATGCCGTTGACGGCGAAGGACTCCAGCATGACTTCGGTGTCGGAGTGGCCGCGAAATTTATGCCCGCTCGCCGCAAGCTCGGCGGCGATCGGCTGATAACTATAGACCTCGCCGTTGTAGCTGATGACGAAGCGCCCGTCGGCGGAGACCATTGGCTGATGACCCGCCGGCGAAAGGTCGATGATCGAAAGCCGGCGATGCACCAGCACCGCTCCAGCCTCGTCATCGCGCCAGATGCCCTGGTCGTCCGGTCCGCGATGCGACAGGCTGGCCGCCATCCGTTCGGCGATGGTTTCGCTGTCACCGGCGACTAAAGATGCAGCGACGAAGCCTGCAATGCCGCACATCGGTATCGTTCCGCGCCAATGATCGACAGGAATTGCATATAGACTCGACCGGGAACAAACAATGAAGTTTTTCCGCTCTGCTTCATCGCTTAACGATGATGCGAGCGAGTTCGTGCGCGCGAAGGCTGCCGCTGTTGCGATGCGTCGCCGTCGCGGCTATGGAAAGCGCGCCGCGGCGGGCATTTAATCGAGAGTCAGGCTTTTGGGGCACCAACGCAAGATTGCCGTGATCGGGCTCGGCTATGT
This sequence comes from uncultured Alphaproteobacteria bacterium, assembly GCA_963731805.1. Classification (GTDB taxonomy): domain Bacteria; phylum Pseudomonadota; class Alphaproteobacteria; order Rhizobiales; family Xanthobacteraceae; genus BOG-931. The sequence continues at coordinate 124,873 of CAVSWY010000001.1, read as the reverse complement.
CGGCCTGCCGGTGGCGGTCGCGTTCGCGCGCGCCGGGGCCGCTGTGATCGGATTCGATGTCGATGGCAACAGAATCGACGAATTGCGTTCCGGCGCCGACCGTACGTGCGAAGTCGACCAATCGGACCTGACGCATCCGACGCTCCGCTATACTGGCGATCCGGCGGCGTTGGCTGAGGCCGACTTCTATATCGTTACCGTGCCCACTCCGATCGATGCCGCGCGTCGTCCGGATCTGGGGGCGATGTTTGCAGCTTCCGATATGGTGGGCCGCTTCCTCAAGCGTGGCGATATCGTGGTTTACGAATCCACCGTCTATCCCGGCGCGGTCGAGGAAGATTGCGTGCCCCGCCTCGAGCGCGCCTCGGGGTTACGCTGCGGCGCCGATTTCACCGTCGGCTATTCGCCGGAGCGCATCAATCCAGGCGACAGGAATCATCGCTTCGAGACCATCACCAAGGTGGTATCCGGCCAGGACGAAAAAACGCTCCGCATTGTCGCCGATGTCTATGGCTCCGTTGTCACTGCCGGCATCCACTGCGCGCCGTCCATCAAAGTGGCCGAGGCCGCCAAAGTCATCGAAAATACCCAGCGCGACCTCAACATCGCTTTCATGAACGAGCTGTCGGCGTTGTTCGGGCGTTTAGGCATCGACACCGGCGACGTGCTCGCCGCCGCGGCGACCAAGTGGAATTTCCAGAAATTCTATCCCGGACTGGTCGGCGGCCACTGCATCGGCGTCGATCCTTATTATCTGACCTACCGCGCCGAAAAAGCCGGCTACGATCCGCAGGTGATCCTGGCCGGCCGCAAAATCAATGACGCTGTCGGTCAACGTGTCGCGCGCGAATGCGTGCGCCGGCTGCTCAGGCGCGGCAAGGGTGCGGCGGTGGTCACGGTGCTGGGCATGACGTTCAAGGAAAACGTACCGGACACCCGCAACTCGAAGGTCGCCGATATCGTCAGTGAGCTCCAATCGTTCGGGCTTGCGGTACAGGTGCACGATCCGCTTGCCGATCCGCGCGAGGTCAAGCACGAATACGGCATCGATCTTGTGACGATGGAGGCGTTGCGCCCCGCCGACGCCGTGATATTCGCAGTCGCGCATGACAGCTTCGTGCGCGGCGGCTGGACGCTGTTGACAAATCTCCTGGGCGCCGAGGGCGGCATCGTGCTCGACGTAAAGTCGCAGCTCGACCGCCGGCAACGGCCCGGACACGTCGAACTGTGGCGGCTCTGACCGTGGCGAATTCGCAAGCGTCGGCTCAAGCTCCGGTCCTCGTTACCGGCGCGGCAGGCTTTATCGGTTTTGCCTTGGCGCGACGCCTTCTAGAAGGTGGCCGCGCCGTCATCGGGATCGACAGCATCAACAACTATTACGATCCGGCCCTGAAGGAGGCGCGGCTCGCGGTGCTGCGGCAGTTCAAGAGCTTTACCTTTCACAAGCTCGATCTCGCCGACCGCGCCGCCACCGAAGCAGTCTTCCGCGACGCCGAGTTCGGTCCGGTGGTGCATCTCGCGGCGCAGGCGGGCGTCCGCTACTCGCTGCAGCATCCCCATGCCTATCTCGACGCCAATCTCGCCGGCTTTCTCAACGTGCTTGAAGGTTGCCGCCATCGCCGCACCCCGCACCTTGTTTTCGCCTCGTCGAGCTCGGTCTACGGCGCCAATACCCGCCTGCCGTTCTCCGTGCATGACAATGTCGATCATCCGATCAGCCTCTATGCCGCGACCAAGAAGGCAAACGAGCTTATGGCGCATGCCTATAGCCATCTTTATGGGCTGCCGACCACCGGACTGCGGTTCTTCACCGTCTATGGTCCGTGGGGCCGCCCCGACATGGCGATGTTTATCTTTGCCAAGGCGATCGCCGAAGGGCAGTCGATCCGTTTGTTCAATTTCGGCCGCATGCGCCGCGATTTCACTTATGTCGATGACGTCATCGAGGCGGTGGAGCGTCTAATTGCCCGCGTGCCGGCGAAATCCGATGCGCCGCCGGGCGGCGGGCTCGATCCGGCGAGCAGCACCGCGCCATGGCGAATCTACAATATCGGTAACAATCGCACCGTCGAAATCTCCCGCGTCGTCGAGCTCTTGGAGCAGGAGCTCGGTCATAAGGCGAAAATCGAGCTGGTGCCGATGCAGCCGGGCGACGTCGCCGAAACTTGTGCCGATGTCGATGATTTGATGCGCGACGTCGGTTTTCGTCCTGCGACGCCGATCGAGCTTGGGGTCAGAAATTTCATCGCCTGGTACCGCGACTTCCGCCGGCGATGAGCTCGACTGAGCGCTAATGACGGTTCGTCTTATCCTGTGGCCTGGACTATAATGACGCCATGATGGGGTTTTTGGGTAGTCCTCGCCGAGTTTTGATCGTCATCCACGACCTAGTCGTCACGGCACTTGCGCTGCTGGTGACGCTCTACATTCGCTTCGCCGACGGCGAAAATGGCGGGCTTCCTCCTCGCTATTCCTGGCTCATTGTCATACTTCCCTGCTTTGTCGTTTATGCCGGCACCGTCTATTGGATCTTCAATCTCTATATCGGCAAGTGGCGCTTCGCGTCGCTTCCGGATCTGTGGAACATCCTGCGCGCGGTCACTGTGCTCGCGGTCTCACTGCTGGTCCTCGATTACATTCTTCTCTATCCGACGCTCTACGGCACCTATTTCTTCGGCAAGATCACCATTGCGCTCTATTGGGTGCTGCAGGTCGCGTTCCTTGGCGGCCCGCGGCTTGCTTACCGTCTGTTCCGCCATTCGCGTACCCAGCAACACGCCCGGCGCTCCGAGGCGGTGCCGACGCTCGTGGTGGGTGTGGCTGCTGATGCAGAAGTCTTGATTCGCGCGGTCGAGAGCGGGGCTGTCAAAAAAATACGCTTGGTCGGCATTCTATCGCCATCTCCGGCGGATCAAGGTCAATCGGTACGCGGCGTTCGCGTCCGTGGCCGGCCGGAAGATCTTGAAGGAATCGTCACCAATCTGACGGCACAGGATATCGGCGTCGGCCGCCTCGTGTTGACGCCGAGCGCGCTGGCGCCCGAGCTGCATGCTGAGACGATGCTGATGCTGGCGCACCGCCTCGGTCTCACGACGAGCCGCTTACCGTCGCTGGAGGCGGGCGAAGAGGCGTTGCGGCTTGCTCCGGTCGCGGTCGAGGATTTATTGCTGCGGCCGAGCGTGAAGATCGATTACAGGCGCCTGGAGAACTTCATCCAGGGCAAGACCATCGTGGTTACCGGCGGTGGCGGCTCGATCGGGGCCGAAATCTGCGCCCGGGTGGTCAATTTCCGTGCCGCCCGGCTTCTCGTCATCGAAAACTCCGAGCCGGCCTTGCACGCGGTGCTCGAACAGCTTGCGGTGAAGTCGAGCACGACCGTGGTCGAGGGACGGATCGCCGATATCCGCGACCGCGACCGGATGTTCCGGCTGATGGGGGAATTCAAGCCGAACCTGGTTTTCCACGCCGCCGCGCTCAAGCACGTGCCGCTGCTCGAGCGCGATTGGGACGAAGGCATCAAGACCAACGTCTTCGGCTCGGTCAATGTCGCCGATGCCGCGGTCAATGCCGGCGCCGACGCCATGGTCATGATCTCGACCGACAAAGCGATCGACCCGGTTTCGGTGCTGGGAGCGACCAAACGGCTTGCCGAAATGTATTGCCAGGCACTGGATGCTGCGGGCAATTCCGGTCGCCGCAATGGCGGCAAGCCGCCGATGCGCATGATCGCGGTGCGCTTCGGCAACGTGCTTGCCTCCAACGGATCGGTGGTGCCGAAGTTCAAGGCGCAGATCGAGGCTGGCGGACCGGTCACCGTGACCCATCCGGATATGGTGCGCTATTTCATGACCATCCGCGAAGCCTGCGATCTGGTCATCACCGCAGCGAGCCATGCGCTCGGTCCGGCGCGGTCAGATACGTCGGTCTATGTGCTCAACATGGGCCAGCCCATCAAAATCGTCGATCTTGCCGAACGCATGATCCGCTTGAGCGGACTCGAACCGGGGCGTGACGTCGACATCGTGTTCACCGGCATCCGCCCCGGCGAGCGGCTCAATGAAATTCTGTTCGCGGCCGAAGAGGGTAGCTCCGACATCGGCGTCGAGGGCGTCGTTGCCGCGAAGCCGGTCTGTCCGTCTATCGCGGCGGTACAGGGCTGGATCGCGCGGCTAGAGCGCGATCTAGAAGCCGGCGGACGCACGGCGATCTACGGCGTGCTACGCGAGGCGGTGCCGAATTTTACCGGCGCCGCGCAACCGATTGGAAAACAATAAATCTCCAGATAAAAACTGCGCCCCGCAGCCGGGACGCGGCAGACCGTCACACAGCGGTATTCTGCGCGCGGCCGTTGCGGAATTGTTGTATCCTTCCCGCTCGGCATGGGGAAGCACGCCGCCGTCTCGACGCGGCGCGGGCGTTGCCGACAGGGAGGAAATCATGAGTATCATCAAGCACGGACGTATTGCGCATTCGACCGTCGCCGCGGGCGCGTTCGGCGTTGCATTGGCGCTGCAACTCGGTGCGGCACAAGCGCAAGACAAGACCTACGAGATGAAAATCTCGACGCCGACCATCAACGATACTCCGGACACATTCGCCAGGAATTTTCTGGCCGCCGTCGAGAAGGACTCGGGCGGCCGCATCAAGGGACAAGTTTATCCGGCGAGCCAACTCGGCTCGATCCCGCGACAGATCGAAGGGACGCAGTTCGGCTCCATCCAATGTGAAGTCGTGCCGCCGGAATTCATGGTCGGCATCGATCCGCGTTTCGAGTTGATGGCTGCGCCGGGGCTGGTTGATTCGCTTGCGCAAGGACAGAAGGTCGCTCAGGACCCAGCGGTGCGCAAGCTGATGCTCTCGCTTGGCGCCGATAAGGGCCTTCACGGGGTCGGCCTGTTCATGTCGGAGCCCTCCGACGTCGTCACCAAGGAGCCGATCCGGACTCTTGCCGACTTCAAAGGCAAGAAGCTCCGGATTTTCGCTTCGCAATTCCAAAGCGTGGCCTTCGGGCGGCTCGGCGTCACGCCGGTGGCGATGTCGCTCGGCGACGTGCTGCCGGCCATTCAGCAGGGCGCTATCGACGGCGCCGTGACCGGCATGGGGCCGATCGCGCATATGCACTTTGTCGACGCGGCGAAATACGTGACCATGACCAATCAACCTTCAATCTTCCTCATCGTCGAGGTTAACAAGAAGTGGTACGAATCCTTGCCGAAGGATCTGCAACAGATTGTCGACAGAGATGGCGCCGAGCAGTCGGTCGCCATCGTGCCGACGGCGGCGAGCTTCCGCGCAAAAGCCGAACAAAGCTATGCGGCGAGCGGCGGCGAGGAAATTAAGCTTTCGCCGGACGACCAGGCGACGTTTCTCAAGACTATATCGAGCGTCGGTCCGGACGTCTCGAAATCGAGCCCGCAGCTGGCGGAGGGCTATAAGATCGTGACGGAGGCGGCAACGCGGGCGGCCGCGGCGCCGAGCCAGTAGGTGGAGACTAGCGGTCTCGGGTCGCGGCAGTCGGTCACAGAATGGAATTCCGCGATTTTTCTCGCGGAATTCCAGTATTCTCTACGGCTTGGCAAGGGATTGTTAGACGCCGCATCGACGCGGGTGGTCTGGCTCATGCCACCAGGGAGGAATTCATGAAGTTGATTGGGGGTCTGCCTATCGCTGGTTCAATGGCTGCCGTTGGCGCGCTGGTCCTGGCTCTGGCGCCGCTTAACGCCGCCCGGGCACAAGACAAAGTCTACGAGCTGAAGATCTCAACGCCGACCATCCACGACGTGCCTGACACATTTGGGACCAACTTCCTCGCCGCGGTCGAGAAGGACTCTGGCGGCCGCATCAAGGGCCAAGTCTATCCAGCGAGCCAGCTCGGCTCTATTCCGCGGCAAATCGAAGGCACCCAGTTCGGCTCCATCCAATGCTCGATAATCCCGCCCGAGTTCTTTGTCGGCCTCGATCAGCGGTTCGAGGTGATGGCGGCGCCCGGGCTCGTCGAGTCGCTCGTTCAAGGCGAGAAGGTCGCGGCGGATCCGAAAGTGCGCAAGCTGATGCTGGCGCTCGGTGCCGACAAGGGGCTGCACGGCGTCGCTATGTTCATGGCTGAGCCGTCGGATGTGATCTCGAAAACCCCGATCCGTCACCTCGCCGACTTCAAGGGCAAGAAGCTGCGGACCTTTGCCTCGAAATTCCAGACCGAGGCGTGGAGCCGGCTCGGCGCCACGCCGGTGGCGATGTCGCTTGGCGACGTTTTGCCGGCGCTGCAGCAGGGCACCATCGACGGCGCGCTCGCCGGCATGGGACCGTTCACCCACATGCACTTTGTCGACGCGGCGAAATACATCACCATGACCAATCAGCCTGCGATCTTCCTCATCGTGGAGATCAACAAAAAATGGTACGACTCGCTGCCGCCTGATTTGCAGAAAATCATCGACAAGGACGCGGCCGAGCAGGCCGTCGCGATCGGGCCGGTCGCGGTTGACATGCGCAAGAAATCCGAAGCCGCTTGGACCGCTTCCGGCGGCGAAGAGATCAACCTGCCGCCCGACGAGCAGGCGCAAATGATGAAAGCACTGTCCAGCGTCGGTGCCGACGTGTCGAAGTCGGACCCGCAGCTGGCCGCCGCCTATAAAATAGTGACAGACGCCGCCGCGCGAGCGGCGCAGACCCCTAGTCAGTAAATCGGGCCGCCGCGCGCCGGCGCGGCGGCCGTCATATGTGCCGGTGACGACGGAGGCACTTATGTTCGGCTCGGACTGCAAAGCCGTAGGCCGCGCTTGTGCGGCCGCATTCCTGTTGGCGCTTACGGCATCGTCCGCCGCAACAGCGGCGGACGATAAACCTTATGTGATGAAGATCTCTCTCGCTACCATCGACGATCCCCTTTACGAATTCGCCAAGAATTACGCGGCGGCGGTCGACAAGGATTCGAACGGCCGCGTCAAGGTTGAGATTTATCCTTCGAGCCAACTCGGTTCGACGCAACGGCAAGTCGAGGGCGTGCAATTCGGCGAAATCCAAGCCCTGGTGGTGCCTCCTGAATTCCTCACCGGCATCGACGAACGTTTCGAGGTTCTGGCGGCGCCCGGTCTCGTCAAATCCCTGGCTGAGGGCCAACGGCTCGCCACCGATCTGGCGGTGCGCAAGCTCATGCTCGGCCTCGGCAACGACAAGGGCCTGCACGGCGTCGCGCTGTTTCCAGTGGCGTTGTCCTCGGTCGTCGCCAGAATGCCGATTCGCCGCCTTGCCGATTTCAAGGGCAAAAAGATTCGGGTGTTCGCCTCGCAGTTCCAGACCGTTGCCGCACAGCGGCTCGGCGCGACGCCAAAGCCGATGACGCTCGGCGATGTGCTCCCGGCGCTGCAGGACAACGCAATCGACGCGGCGGTCTCCAGCATCACGGTGTTCACGGCTATGCGGTACTGGAATGCTGCCAAATATGTGACCGAGACCGGTCAACCCGCGATCTTCGGATTAACCGAGCTCAGCAAGAAATGGTTCGATTCCTTACCGTCGGACCTGCAGCAAATCCTCGACAAGGACGCCGCTGCCCAGGCCGCCGTTCTCGCTCCTCGGACGGACGAATTCAACGCCGACGCCCGCAAGCTTTGGGCCGAGCATGGCGGCGAGCTGATCAGCCTGCCACCCGACGACCAGTCGGCCATGCTCAAGGCGCTTGCAAGCGTCGGCGAAGACGTCTCCAAGGCGAAACCGGAACTCAACGCTGCCTACCAAATAGTCATGGAGGCGGCGCGGCGAATTCAATAGAAATGCGAAACGACAGCCGAACGAGATTGTCGTTGTTCGGCAGTCGGCCTTCATCTAACGTCGCTCGCGGCCAATGCAGTGCTGCGGTCATCCGCCGCAGCCCGCCGCCAAGCGATAAAAGCTACGGCGCTTGAATTGATGCCCGACCTGCCGTGTTCTCAAGCAGCAACGGGTGCCTGACAGGGGAGGGTGAAATGCGCTCGGGTAAATGGGGAGTCATAGCACCCGCGGTTGCCGCCGCCGTGCTCGTCATGTCGGTCGTCCTCACCATCAGTGTGGCTCGGGCGCAAGACAAAACTTACGTGATGAAGGTCACGACGCCCACCATCAACGATGGGCCGCATCTGTTGGCGAAAAATTTCGCTGCCGCGGTGGAGCGCGATTCAGGCGGTCGCATCAAGGGCGAGGTCTATCCGGCGAGCCAGCTCGGCTCGATCCCGCGCCAGATCGAAGGCGTGCAGTTTGGCTCCATCCAGGCGGCGGTCATTCCGCCAGAATTCTTCGTCGGCGTCGACGAGCGTTTCGAGGTGATGGCCGCTCCGGGGCTCGTCAATTCGGTCGAGCACGGTCAGCGTCTCGCCGCCGATCCGGCGGTCCTGAAGCTGATGCTGGCGCTTGGCGCGAACAAAGGACTGCACGGCGTCGGCATGTTCATCGCGCAGCCGGATTTGCTCGTTTCGAAAACGCCGATCCGCCATCTCACTGATTTTCAAGGTAAGAAGATTCGCATCTTCGCCTCCGATTTCCAGTCCGAAGCGATGAAGCGGCTGGGCGCGACGCCGGTGGCGATGACGCTTGGCGACGTGCTGCCGGCACTGCAGCAGGGCGCGATCGACGGCGCGGTTGCCGGTATTACGGTGTTCTCTGCGTTCCATTACCAGGACGCCGCCAAATACGTCACCGAGATCAATCAGCCGCAAATCTTCCTGATGCTCGAGATCAGCCAGAAATGGTATAATTCGCTGCCGCCCGATTTGCAGAAGATCATCGACCAGGATGGCGCCAAGGAAACGCGCGCGATCAATCCGGCGGCGATCGATCTGTTCAATAAAGCGCGCCAGGCTTGGACTGCAAAAGGCGGCGAGCTGATTAGCCTGCCGGCCGACGAGCGGGCCAAGATGATGCAAACTTTGTCCAGCGTCGGCGACGACGTTTCGAAGTCGAAGCCGGCGGTCCGCGATGCCTATGAGATCGTGGCGGCCGCGGCGAAACGTACTCAATCGGCGCCGAGCCAATGATCGGAAAAACTCGCGTAGCCGAAGACCGACGAAGGGTTTGATAGTGATTGAAGGTGTAATCACGGGCGTGCGTTGGCTCCTGGCGTTGACCCGCGCCGCGGCGGCAATATTCCTGATCACCAGCGTGGCGATCAATTTCGCCAACATCATTGGCCGCTATTTTTTCAGCATTTCGATACCCTGGGCCGAGGAAATTATGCTCTTCCTCATGGTCGGCTGCGTTTTCACCGGCTGCTGCGCTGTCGCCTGGGAGGGGCGGCAGATCCGTATGGATGTCGTCGTCAACATGCTGCCGCCAAAGCTGCGCGAGCTCGTCAACGTGTTTTCCGAGCTGGTGTTGATTGCAACGGCGATCGCGGTGACCGTGTTCGCCTGGCCGGTGATCACCGAGCTTGCGGCATTCGATGAACGCAGTCAGGCGGCGAATTTCCCGCTGGTCATTCCGCAGGCGATGATTCCGATTGGCTATACTTTGATGGGGCTGTTGGTCGCGATCCGGCTCGCCGTGCGCTGGCGGCGCGGGGCCGGTGCCGCCGGCAACGCCGGCACTTCGCATTAAGAGGCGGCGGCGATGGGCTATCTCGTCTTTTTCGGAGTGCCCGTGCTGGGGCTCGTTCTCGGCATTCCAATCTTTCTCATTTTGCTTGTGACTTCGATCGTCGCGGTACTGACCGTCTCCCGTGATATCCCCACCGACGCCATTCAGACTTACATGTTTGGCAGTCTGGATAATTTTCCGCTGCTGGCCGTACCGTTTTTCGTGCTGGCCGGCGAAATCATGGCGCAAGGCGGCATCGCGCGGCGTATCATCAATATGGTCATGGCGATTGTCGGCGGCATTCGCGGCTCGCTTGCGGTCACCACCGTCGCGGCTTCCGAGTTGTTCGGCGCCATGTCGCATACCGCGGTCGGCACCGTCGTCGCCATGGGGCGGATGATCTATCCGGCATTGAAAGACGGCGGTTACAACGAGCGGTTCTCGGTCGGCCTGATCGCCTCGTCCGGCGCGATCGCCGTCGTCATTCCACCCTCGATCGCCATGATCCTCTATGCCGTTTCGGCGGAGCAATCCGCGGTTCAGCTGTTTACCGCGGGCATCCTGCCGAGCATCCTCATCGGCGTCATCGACGCCGCCTTCGTCATGACTTATGCGCGGCTGAAAGGCGTTCCGCTCGGCGTCAAGGCACATTGGGATACGATCTGGAAGACCACCAAGGATGCAAGCTGGTCGATCGGCTCACTCGCCGTAATCTTCGGCGGCATCTACGGCGGCGTGTTCACGCCGACCGAGGCCGCCGGCGTCGCCGTGGTCTATTCGCTGTTCGTCACCATGGTCATCTACCGCGAGGTTGACCTGCGGCGCTGCTGGCAGATCCTAATGAGCTCCGCGTTTCTCATTTCGCAGATTCTGCTCATCGTCACCTCGGCCGGCATTTATTCATGGCTGCTCACGACCAGCGGCATTCCGCAGCAGATCGTCGCCTCGATCGACGCGTTACACATGCCGAAATGGGAGCTGCTCCTTATCCTCAACGCCGGCCTGCTGATCGCCGGAAGCTTCCTCGAGCCGCCGGCCGCGATTCTGATCCTTACTCCGCTGCTGCTGCCGATCGTGCGCGAGGCCGGCGTCAATCCCATTCACTTCGGCATCATCGTCGCGGTCAATCTCAGTCTCGGCATGTACACGCCGCCGTTCGGGTTGAATTTGTTTTCATCGCAGGCGATCTTCAATGCACCGTTGAGCCGGATCTATCTCGGCGTTCTGCCGTTCCTGGTGCTTAATTTCGTGGCCTTGTTGATCATCACCTATATTCCTGAAATTTCGATGGTGCTGTTGCATCATTGATTTTTTCGCTGCGTCCCGGCAAAGCTCGCGGGCGCGACCTTCGTTCCCTTCAAGGAAAGCGATCGTTCATGACCAAGGCGGTGCTTGGCATCATCGGCGGCTCCGGCATTTACGATCTTCCCGGCCTGGAAAAGGTCAGGTCGAAGACCGTCGAGAGCCCCTGGGGCGCGCCATCGGGTCCGCTGCGCATCGGCGCGATCGCCGGCCTGCCGGTGGTGTTCCTGTCGCGGCACAGCCCCGGCCATCGCTTGTCGCCGTCCGACATCAACTATCGCGCCAATATCGACGTGCTCAAGCGTGCCGGCGTCACCGACCTCGTCTCGCTATCGGCCTGCGGTTCGTTCAAGGAGGAGCTGCCGCCGGGCACCTTCGTTCTGGTCGATCAGTTCGTCGACCGCACCTACAAGCGGGACAGCTCGTTCTTCGGCAAGGGTTGCGTCGCCCATGTCTCGATGGCGCATCCGGTGTCGCCGCGGTTGCGCATCCACCTCGCGGAAGCCGCCATGGCCGAGAGCATGGCCGTGGTTCGCGACGGCACTTATGTCTGCATCGAGGGGCCGCAATTCTCGACGCTGGCGGAAAGTCTGACGTACAAGAATCTCGGCTATTCGGTAATCGGCATGACCAACATGCCGGAAGCCAAGCTCGCCCGCGAAGCCGAGCTCTGTTACGCGACCGTCGCCATGGTGACCGACTTTGATTGCTGGCACCCCGACCATGACGCCGTCACCGTGCAAGACATCATCAAGGTGCTGATGGCCAACGCCGAGAAGGCGGCGCTGTTGGTGGCGCGGCTCGCCAAGGATTTTCCGCGTGAGCACGAGCCGTGTCCGATCGGCTCCGACCGCGCGCTCGACAGTGCGCTGATCACCGCACCGAAAGCGCGCGATCCGAAATTGGTCAAGAAGCTCGACGCGGTGGCCGGCCGCGTGCTGCGCAAAAAGTAAATGCAGCACCGGCGCGGGATTGGCGTTTTCGCTTACGGCGTCGCTGGGAATCGCGTAGAGAATTTTAACCGGCATGGGACACACTGGCGCCCTCTCGAAGGACGCCGCCAGCCACGATCCGTCACGGGCACACCTTGGCTCAACCCATCATCCCTCTGATCATGTGCGGCGGCGCCGGCACGCGGCTGTGGCCAGCGTCGCGCGAAGGGCGGCCCAAGCAATTCCTGCCCTTGTTCGGCCCGCATTCGACGTTTCAGGAAACCATCCGCCGGGTTTCCGATCCGGCCTTGTTCGGCAGGCCGATCGTCGTCACCAACACTCAATACCGCTTTCTGGTCGCCGAGCAGCTCGCCGCGATCGGCGTCGAGGCCGATATCATGCTGGAGCCGATGCGGCGCGATTCCGGTCCGGCGATTGCAGCCGGCGCGGCGTTCGCGGTCAAGCGCGGCGGCGATCCAGTGATCGTGGCGCTGGCCGCCGATCACGTCGTCACCGATCCGGCGACTTTCGCCAAAGTCTGCGGCCTGGCGGCGGATGCCGCGGCCGCCGACCGCATTGTGACTTTCGGCGTACGGCCGACACGGCCGGCGACTGAATATGGCTACATCCGTGCCGGCGCCGCGATCGGCGCCGACGTTTTCGTCATCGATAAATTCGTCGAGAAGCCTGACGCCAAGACCGCGGAGCGCTACGTCAAAGAAGGCTATTTGTGGAATTCCGGCAACTTCATGTTTCGCGCCGGCTTGCTGCTTGACGAATATAACGGCTTCGAGCCGGACAGCATCGCTGCTGTAACCGCTGCGGTGGAGAAGGCCGGCGCCGATCTCGGCTTCTTCACCCTCGATGCGCCGTCATTTGCCCGTGCCGCGGCGAAGTCAATCGACTATGCGGTGATGGAGCGCACCAAGCGCGCCGCCGTGATGCCGGTCTCCTACGGCTGGTCGGATGTCGGCTCATGGCAGGCAGTGTGGGAGCTGTCGGAACGCGACAGCCTCGGCAACAGCGGGCACGGCTCCGGCGCGGTCGTCTTCGTCGATTCGCGCGGTTCTTATGTCACCAGCGACAAACAGCTTGTGGCGCTGTTCGGCGTCGAAAATCTGGTCGTGGTCACGACCGACGATGCAGTGCTGGTGGCTAAGCGCGAGGACGGCGACGGCCTGCGGCGTTTGGTGCAGAAGCTCAAGGAGGTGGCGCCCGCCGTCACCGAGGAGCATCTGAAGGTGCATCGGCCCTGGGGCTCGTATCACTCGATCGATCAGGGACCGCGCTTTCAGGTCAAGCGCATCGTAGTGAAGCCGGGCGGTCGGCTCTCGCTGCAGTTGCATCATCATCGCGCCGAGCATTGGGTGGTGGTGCGCGGCACCGCGCGCGTCACCATCGGCGACGGGACCAAGATCCTGCACGAAAACGAATCGACCTATATCCCGAGCGGCGCCAAGCATCGCCTGGAAAATCCCGGCAAGATTGACCTCGAATTGATCGAGGTGCAGACCGGCAGCTACCTTGGCGAAGACGATATCGTCCGCATCGAGGATGACTACCGCCGCTCGTGATTCCGTCACGCTTGGCGAAAGTGAGACCAATGCGCGATGTCGCGATATCGGCTATTCACAGGCGTCGCGTGTGACTTTCCCCTAAGCCATTGATTGAAAATAATAAACAGATCCTATCTGGCCGCCCGTAAGCCTCTGAATCAATTCGTGTACGGATATCCCCGGATGTCCGGTCGCCAGTTGGCATAGGGCGTGCTACGGGAAAACCGTGGGGTTCGGCTCCGGGTAGCGAGGGGGCTTATGGGTGACACTGCGAAATTTGGCGCGGAAACGTTGCGCATCGGCGTTGTCGGCGTAGGCGTAATGGGTAGTAACCATGCCCGCGTCTTGTCCGAATTGCCCTGGGTAAAGCTGATCGGCGTTGCCGATCCCGACCGCAAGCGGCGCGAGACCGTCGCCCGCAACCTTGGGTGCGCTGCCTTCGACGATACCGATGCACTCTTGGACCAGGGCGTCGACGCCGTCACGATCGCGGCGCCCACGCATCTGCACCGCGATATCGCCATCGCCTGCGCCGCGCGCGGCATCCACGTCATGGTCGAGAAGCCGATCGCCCCGACCGTCGAGGAGAGTCGTGCCATTGTCGCGGCGGCGCGGCGCGCCGGTGTGACGCTCATGGTCGGCCATGTCGAGCGCTTCAATCCGGCGGTGCAGTCGATCAAGCGCGCGATCCAGGATCAGGACATTCTCTCGATCGCCATCACCCGGGTGGGTCCGTTCCCGCCGCGGATGTCCAATGTCGGCGTCGTCATCGATCTCGCCGTGCACGACATCGATCTAATTCGCTGGTTCACCGATTCGGAGATCGTCGAAATCCAGCCGCAAACCTCGAGTGCGGTCGCCGAGCGCGAAGACATCGCGCTCTTGCAGTTCCGCACCGCTTCGGGCGTGTTAGCCCACATCAACACCAACTGGCTCACTCCGTTCAAGGCGCGCACCATCCACATCGCCACCCGCGACAAATATCTCATCGGCGATCTGTTGACGCTGCAAGTCACCGAATGCTTCGGCTTCCAGCCCGACGGCAGCTATTCGATGCGCCATCTGTCGGTCGGCTATGCGGAGCCGCTGCGGTCGGAGCTCGCGGCCTTCATCAGCGCCATCCGCACCGGCCAATCGCCCGCCGTGACCGGGGACGAGGCCGTCGCCAGCCTCGAAATCGCTATCCGCTGCCTCGACACGCGCTCCGCGTCGTCGACCGTGCCGCAGCGCAAAGGCCCGCGGCGCGTCGTCGGCTAGCGCGTCACTATCGTTCCCTGCCGGGATCGCAACAAAAAGCAGCCAACACCCATCATGAATCAGCATATCCGCGTGGAACAGAAGCCTATCCCCTTTATCGATGTCGCGGCCCAGCGCCGCCGTCTTGGCCGCGCCGTCGATGACGCGGTGGCGCGCGTCTTGGCGCATTGTCAGTTCGTCCAGGGCCCGGAGGTGCGCGAATTCGAGGCGGCGCTCGCCGCTTTTGCCGGCGTCCGGCATGCAATCGGCTGCGCCAGCGGCACCGACGCGTTGTTGTTGGTGCTGATGGCGTGGGAGATCGGGCGCGGCGACGCGGTGATTTGTCCGTCTTTCACCTATCACGCCACCGCGGAGATGGTGGCGCTCCTGGGCGCCACGCCGATCATCGCCGATGTCGCACCGGAAACCTTCAACCTCGATCCGGCAAGCTGCGAGCGCGCGGTCGCCACCGCCATCAAGCGCGGGCTCAAGCCGCGCGCGATTATTCCGGTCGATCTGTTCGGGCTGCCGGCCGATCACGATGCCATCAGCGCGATCGCGGCGGCGCATGGCCTCTTGGTGCTCGATGATGCGGCGCAGGGTTTTGGCGCCACCTATCGCGGCAAGAAGCTCGGTGCGCTGGCGACGGCGACCGCGACCAGCTTTTTTCCGGCCAAGCCGCTTGGCTGCTATGGTGACGGCGGCGCCGTGTTCACCGACGACGACGCCATGGCGGCGCGGGTGAAGAGCCTGCGCCTGCATGGCGAGGGCGCCGACCGGTCCGAAGCCGCGCGCATCGGCATCACCGGGCGGCTCGACACCATCCAGGCGGCGGTGCTGATCGAGAAGCTGAAGATTTTTCCCGACGAGATCCTCGCACGCAATCGGGTAGCGGCGCGCTATTCCGATACGCTTGCCGACTTCGCAACGGTGCCGCGGGTGGGTAACGAATCGAGTTCGGTGTGGGCGCAGTACACGCTGCGGGTCGCTCCCGCGCGCCGCGATGCGCTGGCCGTCGCGCTGAAAGCCGAAGGCATTCCGACCGCAATTTATTACACCAAGCCACTCCATCGCCAGCCGGCCTATCGCGATTTCCCGGTGGCCGACGGCGGCGTGCCGGTCAGCGAGCAATTGTCGAAAGAAGTGATCAGCTTGCCGATGCACGCCTATCTCGAGCCGCCGGTGCAGGACCGCATCATCGCGGCGGTGCGCCGGGCGCTCGCGAGCTAAGGCTACCTCCGTTTATTCCCGCGAATGCGGGAATCCAGACCGAAATTTCAAACCTGCTCGGTCCCCGCTTTCGCGGGAACGAGTGGATCGTGGTACCTAATCGATAATGCTCAAAAAGATTCTCACCGTCGGCGGCTACACGCTTCTGTCGCGTCTGACCGGCTTTATGCGCGACATTATGCTCGCCGCCATCCTCGGCGCCGGGCCGACGGCCGACGCGTTTTTCGTTGCCTTCCGGCTGCCGAACCATTTCCGTGCCATCTTCGCCGAGGGCGCATTCAACGCCGCCTTCATTCCCGCCTATGCGCGGATCCGCACCCAGGAAAGCGAGCGGGCGGCGGACGAATTCGGCGATCGCATCTTCACGCTCTTGTTTGCATCGCAAATTGTTCTGCTGGCGCTGGCGCTGCTGTTCACCCCGCAAGTGATCGAAGTGCTGGCGCCGGGCTTTTCGCGCGAGCCTCACCAATTCGCGCTGGCGGTGTCGCTGACGCGCGTCACGTTTCCCTATCTGCTGCTCATCACGCTGGTGACGCTGTGGAGCGGCATCCTCAATGCCTTGCACCGCTTCGCAGCCGCGGCCGCGGCGCCGATCCTGCTCAATCTCACGATGATGGCGACGCTCGCCTGTGCTGCGTTCTTCCCCAGCGCCGGCTATGCCGCGGCCTGGGGCGTGCTGATATCGGGCGTCCTGCAGGCCGCTCTGGTCGGCGGCGACACGCTTTACGCCGGGGTCATGACGTTCTTCCGTGCGCTACGGCTCGACAGCGACGTGCGGCGCTTCTTCACGGCACTCATCCCGGCGACCGTCGGTTCGGCGGGGACGCAGCTGGCGCTGTTTGCCGACACCATCATCGCCAGCTTTCTGTCGGCTGGCGCCATTTCGGCGCTGTATTACGCCGACCGCATCGATCAACTGCCCATCGGCGTGATCGGCATTGCGGTCGGCACCGTGCTGGTGCCGGAAATGACGCATCGGCTGGCCGCCGGCGACGAGGTGGGAGCCCGCTCGGCGCAAAACCGCGCCATCGAATTTGCGCTGCTGCTGGCGATCCCATGCGTCGTCGGCTTTCTGGTCGCTCCGGGGCTGATCATGCGCGCCTTGTTCATGCGCGGCGCCTTTACCGCCGCCGACGCGCATGCCGCGGCGATGACGCTGATGGCCTACACCATCGGGCTCGTCCCCTTCGTGCTGATCCGCAGCGTCGTCGCGCCGTTTTACGCCCGCGGCGATACCGCGACGCCGGTCAAGGCGGCGCTGATCGGCACCGCCATCAACATCGTTTTCAAGGTCATGCTGATGGTGCCGCTGGCCCAGGTCGGCCTGGCGCTCGCCACCTCGATCGGCGCCTGGATCAATTTCGTGCTGGTACTGTTTTTCGCGCATCGTGCGCGCGTCATCGCCGCCGATGCCGAACTGAAGGCGTCGCTCATGAAGCTTGCTGCCGCCGGCGCCGCGCTTACCCTTGTCTTGTTGATCGCCGACCCGCTCGTCACGCAACTGTTATCGTCCTGGTTCAGGTTCCGCAACGAATCGGAACTGGCGCTGTTGACGTTGCTTGGCGGCGTGGTCTATGGCGGCATGGTATTGGTGTTATTTGGTCGTCGCTGGCTATTGCTGATGAAACGCAGCGCCAAGACTGCCGAGACCGCACCGATTTCATCAGCGGCGCCGATCGAAGAGACCGAAGCCGGGCTGGACCAGGTGTGATGCAGCGAAAGCAGGAGACGCTATGCGCGTGACCATGATCGGCGCCGGTTATGTCGGGCTCGTCTCCGGTGCCTGCTTTGCCGACTTCGGTCACCAGGTGACCTGCATCGACAAGGATGCCGCCAAGGTGGCCGCGCTCAATCGCGGCGAAATCCCGATTTTCGAACCCGGGCTCGCCGATCTGGTCGAAGCCAATATGCGCCAGGGCCGGCTCGAATTCGCCCTCGACACGTCGCGCATCGGCGACGCCGAGGCGGTGTTTATCGCGGTGGGCACGCCGTCGCGCCGCGGCGACGGCCACGCCGATCTGAGCTTCGTTTACGACGCGGTGCGTGAAATCGCGCCGCAGCTTAGCGCCGATGCGGTCGTCGTCACCAAATCCACGGTACCGGTCGGCACCGGCGACGAAATCGAGCACATCCTGCGCCAGAAACGTCCCGACGCCGAGATCCAGGTCGTCTCCAATCCGGAATTCCTGCGCGAGGGCGCCGCGATCCAGGATTTCAAGCATCCCGACCGCATCGTGGTCGGCACCGAAGACACCCGCGCGCGTGCCGTGCTCGCGGAGATTTACCGGCCGCTGTATCTGAATACGCCGCCGATCATCTATGTCAGCCGGCGCACCGCCGAGCTGATCAAATACGCCTCCAATGCCTTCCTCGCCACCAAGGTCACCTTCATCAACGAGATCGCCGACCTGTGCGAAGCGGTTGGCGCCGACGTGCAGGAAGTCGCGCGCGGCATGGGACTCGACAATCGGATCGGCGGCAAATTTCTGCATGCCGGTCCCGGCTTCGGCGGCTCGTGCTTTCCCAAGGACACCAGCGCCCTATTGAAGACCGCGCAGGACCGCGGCGTGGCGCTGCGCATCGTCGAGACCGTGTTCGCCGTCAACGAGCAGCGCAAGCGCGCCATGGCGCGCAAGGTTATGGCGGCGCTCGACGGATCGGTGCGCGGCAAGACCGTCGCCGTCCTCGGCCTCACCTTCAAGCCGAATACCGACGACACGCGCGATTCGCCGGCGATCCCGCTGATCACCGCGCTGCACGACCTCGGCGCCACAGTGCGCGGCTACGATCCGGCCGGCATGGAACAGGCCAAGCGGCTGTTGCCGGACGTCGACTATTGCAACAGCGCTTATGACGCCGCCGAAGGCGCCGATGCTGTGGTCATCGCTACCGAATGGGAGCAGTTCCGAGCGCTGGATCTGGTCCGGCTCAAGGGCGTGATGGCGCAGCCGGTGATCGTCGATCTGCGCAACATCTATCGCCCGGAGGAAATGTCGCGGGCTAAGTTCCGCTATGTCGCGATCGGACGGGCGGGGGTGGAGTAGGGCGCCGTGCGGCGGCGTCAGGCCACAAGCCGCGCCGGTGACGCGGCAGCGAGCAATTGCAGAACTTCGCTCGCCGGAACGGCCTGGCCGTACAGGAAGCCCTGCGCCTGCTGCGCGCCGTGCGCAAGCACGGCCGCCGCCTGCGCCTCGGTTTCGACGCCCTCGGCGGTGACCAGCAGATTGAGGCCTTTGCACAGGCCGATAATGGCGCGCATGAAGACTTCGCTCTCGCTGCTGGTGGCGAGCTCCTGGACGAAGCGCCGATCGATCTTGAGCTTGTCGAAGCGCAGTTCGTACAAGTGATACAGACTCGAATAGCCGGTGCCGAAATCATCGATCACGATGCGGACGCCGGAGTTGCGCAGCGTCTGGATGGCGTGGCGCGTTGCCTCCAAATCCTCGACCAGCGCGCTTTCGGTAATTTCCGCTTCCAGGCGATGCGGCGGCAATCCGGCGTCATGGAGGACCGTCAGGACGGCGTCGGCGAACTTGCGATCGGCAAGCTGCGATGGCGAGAAGTTGAACGACAGTGACACGTCCTCCGGCCATTTGACGGCGTCGCGGCAGGCATCGCCGAACAGCTGGCCCGATATCATGTCCATCAAACCGAGCTCATCGGCCAGCGGAATGAACTTGTCCGGCATGATCATGCCGCTGACCGGATGCTGCCAGCGGCCCAGGCTCTCGAAGCCGACGATCCGCGTCGTCTTCAGATCGATGATGGGCTGATAATAGGGTCGGATTTCGTAGCCGCCGATCGCGGCGCGCAAGTCCTTTTCCAGCAGCGATCGCTCGCGGACATGCGCATCCATTTTCGGGTCGAAGAAGCAGTATTCGGTGTGGGTGTTGCGGGCGCGCGACAGCGCGACGTGGGCGCAACGCAACAGCTCGTCGACCGTCATGTGGCCGCGGCCGGCTTGCGCGATGCCGACGCTGGCGCCGATACTGTGCTGCTCGATGCCGATCTGCACCGGCTTCTTGACGATCTCGACCAGCGAACAGGCGGTCCGGCGCGCGGTCTCGGGGTCGCAACCCGCCAGGCACAGGGCGAATTCGTCATCGCCGATCCGCGCAAATATGTCGCCCGGCGCGGCACGGGCGTTGATACGTGCGCCCACCTGCACCAGAGCCTCGTCGCAGCCGACATGGCCGTACACTTCGTTTAGCTTCTTGAACTGATCGAGACCCAGCAGCAGCACGCTCATCTTGTTGTTGGATTTCTTCAACGCGGCGCTGACGTCGCTTTGGAATTGCCGCCGATTTGGCAGCTGCGTCAGCGGATCGCGCATCGCCGCCGCCCGGGCATGGCGTTCGGCCGCCATGCGTTTGGCCCGTTCATGCCGCTGGTCGCCGATCCGGCGCATGCTGAACAGCACCAACGCTATGCCGAAAAAGTACAGAAACGAGGGCTTTACCGGCTCGATGCCGAGGACATTATGCAGGATCGTGAGTCCGCCCCAATCGGCGATCGCCTTGTAGGCGAGGATCACCATGGAGAAGATCACCAGAGCATCGGTGGCTTCACGTGCGGTCGCTGAAGAAAAGTCAAAGGCCAAGAGCCGCTTCCATGGCTTGGTCATATGGACAACTCGATCATGGCCCACCGCTGGCCGCAGATGTGTCGCAGAAAGACTTCACTTTTTCATGAACCCGAAGCCGTGCAATCGCGCGCGTTTAGGATTTTTTCACTTAAAAGCGCGCCGTGCGACGCACGACTCGGGTCGGAAACGAGCATTAAGCGACCTCCATATCACCTGCGCTTAACCTTGCGGCGGGATCGGGCGTCGAGGCCGGCGATGCAGTTTTGAAGAAGAGCGGGCCGCCCGGTAACCGGGCGGCCTTTTTTTGTTGCAGAATAGCTCGGCGACTGCCATCAGCCCCAGCGGATGGCGATGGCGCCGGCAATCGAGCGCGGCCGGGTGCGCAAGGCGTGGCCGTCATTGCCTGACTCGATCACCCACATTCCATTTTCCTGTCCCACGATCTTGCCGACGTGATGCGGCCAGACCACCACGGCGCCGACGCCGGCCGGACCGGATCGCCCCCAATGCGTCCAATTGCGCGCGAGGTTATAGGCTTGCCCGGGATCGCTGCCGACCAGCCGCCGCATCTCCCAGCCGCACCAGGCCGATGGGCGCCTATCGCTGCGGCCGCTATAAGCGGTGTGCTGCGAATAGGTCTCAAATCCCGTCGCCGTGGACTCGAACCCGCCGGGCGCCGCAAAAGGTTGCGGCTGCCACGCGAATTCGCCACCCGGCGTCCATCCTGAACGCGGCTTCGCAAAGTTGCGGCTCATGAGCCCATGATGATGGTGCCGGTAATGATGTTCGTGCGCCTGTGCGGATTGCGTGAACACTGCAATGGCCGTAGCGGCGATCACTAAGGTCGTCGACTTCATTCGATTGGACTCCTACTCGTTACACCGTTTGTTGTTGCCGGCCGCAAACAAAAGCCCCGCCAAACATGAAGCTTGGCGAGGCTAAGCGGACGGATACGCCTCGTTGACGTCAACGAGGTGAAGCGGCGTCATACCATCATTAAACTTTTACACAGTGCCCGTTTTTGCATGGCAAGTATTTGTTGAGCGGGCAGGCTCGCCAAATTCTCGCCGCGTTGTTCGCCCGCGAAATGCGGCGATTGTTTGTTTGTTCTTGTTTGTTCATGGTTTCGACGCCGGCAATGCGGCGATTATCGCCTTTGCGTCGCCAGATCGCTGCGCCGCCATGGTTGGCCTTCGATCGAGGCCACCCGCCACGGTGTTGCCGTTTGGATTAATTCGCGCCGCGGGCAGTCGTCGCCCGATCGATGCGCCGGTGCGGGAACGGGCCACTCTCCCAGCTTGATCGGTCAAGCCGACGGCGGTAGCGTTAACGCAAAACAGGCCCCGGGGGGCAGCGTCCATGACGTCCTTCACTATCACGCCGTTGAGTGGCCACACCGGCGCCGAGGTGGTCGGCATCGATTTCACCGAGTTGGTCGACGCCGAAACCCGTGCCGTGCTCAATCGCGCCTTTGCCGAGCATCACGTGCTGGTCATGCGCGAGCAGGACTTCGAACCGGACGAGTTCAAAGCCGCCGCGCAAGTGTTCGGCGAGTTGCAGATTCACGATCGGAAGGAGCAGCACGTCCCCGGCCATCCGGACGTCTATTACGTCTCCAACGACATCTTCGTGAACGGCAAGCGGATGATTCCGGGCGAGACCTTCCACACCGACCATTCCAACCATCCGGCGCCGCCCAAGGCTACGACGTTGTTCGCGGTCGAATTGCCGTCGCGGGGCGGCGACACCCAATACGTCAACATGCACGACGCTTATGACGATCTGCCCGCGACCACCAAACGGCGCATCGACGGACTCAAGGCCGTGCATGTCTACCAGAGCAAATACAGCCCACGCGCGTTGTCAGGTCTCAACGATGAGAGCCGAGCCAAGCTACCGCCGCCCGGCGTTCATCCGCTGGTGCGCACCCATCCCGAGAACGGCCGCAAGGCGCTGTTCCTCAATCCGGTGCGCATGGAGTTGATTATCGGCATGGACGACGACGATGCGCTCAGGCTGATCGACGAATTGATGCAGCACGCGACGCAGCTGAAATACGAATACCGCCACCAGTGGTGCGACGGCGACTGGGTGATCTGGGACAATCGCAGTGTCATGCACCAGGCCAATCCCGACTACAACATGAACGAGCGTCGTTATCTGTATCGCCTGATGCTCAAGGGTGAAGTGCCTGTATAATGAGCAAAGCGATCGGCGACCGGTTTACATCAGGCGCGCCGGTCGATGCCGCAATCGTGCATTGCGTCGTGCCCGGCGCTCCGGAAAAGGTGACCTTCCGTACCAATATCCTGCGCGGCGGCATCGACTACGCATTTTACTGATCATTGAATGTCCGGCGACAGCAGACTTCGGAAGTCGATTTCTGAAACGGTTTCTCGCTTGGCCGGTATCGGCTAAGCTTGCTCGATGGCAGTTACCATTTTGATCGCCTTGGCTGGGTTGATGGGCGCCGCCGGTATCGTGCTGGCCGCGGCCGGCGCTCATGTTGCGCCGGGCGCCGGCCTCGATAGCGCCGCCTATATGCTCTTGTTCCATGCCGCAGCCGTCGTCGGCGGCGCGGCGCTTATCCAGGAAGGGGCGCTATGGCGGCCGTTAGCGCTCGCCGTGCTGGCCGCATGGGTGCTCGGTGTGGTTCTATTTTCCGGCGACATCACCCTCCGCGCCTTTACCGCGCATCGGCTGTTTCCGTTTGCCGCGCCATCAGGCGGCTTTATCTTGATTGCTGCTTGGCTGGGGCTGGCGGCTGCAGCTTTGCTGCGGGGCTGATCCTGCGCTTTCCGTCCGATCACGACTTGGCCACGTTTGCGGGCTTTGTCGCCTACGGACAGCGCCAACCGAAGCAGGCGCAAGCGCGGCTTCGGTAGGTAGTCTCCTGTAATATCAATGGCTTAAAACCATAAAGCCCGCGGTGCGAATATTGGGTCCGCCACAGGGTTGGCGGCTCAGATCCGCGCGGCGACTATGCGCCTCGTGTGATTGACAGCGACGGCCGCCTATAATGCCGAGACGCTTGAGGGAAGCACGATGAATTTGGTTACTATGGGGCGTCTCGCCGTCCTGCCATCCACCGCCATGCTGCTCGTCAGCTTGGCCGGCTGCGATCGCGGCGGCCAGCAGCAGCACGCGGCCTTTCCGCCGCCGACGGTGACTGTAGCCAAGCCGGTGCAGCGCACGGTCGTCGATTACGACGAATATGTCGGCCGCTTCGTCGCGGTGGATTCGGTCGAGATGCGCTCCCGATTGTCCGGTTATCTTTCGGCGATCCATTTCACCGACGGCCAGATGGTGAAGAAGGGCGATCTCCTCTTCACCATCGACCGCCGGCCATTCGAAATTGCACTGGAGCAAATGCGCGCCAATCTCGCGCAAGCGCGGGCCAATCTTGCCTTCGCCCAGGCCGATCTGCAACGCGGCCAGGCTCTGCTGCAGAACAAGACCATCACCGAACAGACCTATGATCAGCGCACCCAAGCCAAAAACGTCGCCGAAGCCTCCGTCGCCGCGCAGGAGGCGATGGTGAATTCCGCCGAGCTCGATCTCGATCAATATAGCGAGTTGCGCGCGCCGATCGACGGGCGGATCGGCGACCGCCGCGTCTCGGTCGGCAATCTCATCACCGGCGGCGCCGGGGGCAATACCACGCTCTTGGCCCGCATCGTCTCGGTCGATCCGATCCGTTTCGAATTCACTTTCGACG
This sequence comes from uncultured Alphaproteobacteria bacterium, assembly GCA_963731805.1. Lineage (GTDB taxonomy): Bacteria > Pseudomonadota > Alphaproteobacteria > Rhizobiales > Xanthobacteraceae > BOG-931. Next base: position 100,768 of record CAVSWY010000001.1, on the reverse strand, counting down.
AGACGTCGTATCTGCGCTACGAGCGGTTCGCCAAAAATCGGAAATCGGCTCAGGCGGCCGATCCGCCATCGGCACCGCAATCCGATAAGCAGGCGGATCAACAAACCGGTCAGCAGGCCGCGCAACAGCCCGACCCGCCGTCCGATCAACTAGCGACGGATCAGCGTCAAGATGGCGTCGACACCGGCGTTCTGGTGTCGCTCAAGCTGATCGATGAAAAGGATTTCGACCACAGCGGCAAGATCGATTTCGTCGACAACGCCATCAGTACGTCGTCGGGCACGATCCGCGGCCGCGCGATCTTCGCCAATCCAAACGGCATATTCGTGCCAGGCATGTTCGGCCGCATCCGCGTGCCCGGCTCGCCGCCGCATCTGGCGCTGCTGATCCCCGATGCCGCGATCGGCTCCGAACAGGCGCGTAAATACGTGCTCGTCGTCGAGGACAGCGGCACGGTGCGGCAGAAATACGTGACGCTCGGCCAGCTCGACGGCGGCTTGCGCGTTGTTCGCGACGGCTTGCTCCCCACCGACCGCGTGATCGTCAACGGTCTGATGCACGCGCAGCCCGGTGTCAAAGTGAAGCCGGAGGAGCAAGGCTCTCCCGCGGCGCCGGCGACGCCCGGCGGGCAAGCCAACGCCGGTTGATGTTGTAAAATGCGCATCTCGCACTTTTTCATCGATCGGCCGATCTTTGCCGCCGTGGTCTCGATCGTCTTCGTGATCCTGGGCGGCGTGGCATTCTCGCGCCTTCCGGTCGCGCAATATCCGGAGATTGCGCCGCCGATCATCAACATCACCGGGCAATATCCTGGCGCCAGCGCCGAAGTCGTCGCCTCCACGGTGGTGACTCCGATGGAGGAGCAGATCAACGGCGTCGAGAACATGCTCTATATGTCGTCCAATTCGACGGCCGATGGGCGCTTCTCGATCCAGGTGACCTTCGACCTCGGCACCAATCTCGATATCGCCCAGGTCCAGGTGCAAAACCGCGTCGCCATCGCGCAGCCGCGGCTGCCGGCCGACGTGCGTAATATCGGTGTTACGGTGACAAAAGCCTCGCCCGATCTGATGATGGTCGTGCACCTTTATTCGCCCGACAAGTCGCGCGACGCCTTGTTCATATCGAACTACGCCACGCTCGAAGTCACCGATCCGCTCACCCGCGTCGACGGCGTCGGCTCGATCACGGTGTTCGGCAGCCGCGATTATTCGATGCGCATCTGGCTCGATCCGGATCGCTTGCAGTCGCTCGGGCTGACCGCGACCGACGTAACCAATGCCTTGCAGGCGCAGAACATCCAGGTCGCCTCCGGCGTGCTCGACCAACCGCCGGTCGCCAAGCCGGGCGCGTTTCAGATCGCGGTGCAGACGCTCGGCCGATTGGATACTCCCGCCGAGTTCGGCAACATCGTCGTGAAAGAGACGCCCGGCGCGGTGGTGCGGCTGCGGGACGTCGCCGACATCCAGCTCGCCGCGCTCGACTACTCGTCGAATTCCTACCTCGACCACGATCCCGCGGTCGCGCTCGCCATTTTCCAGCGGCCGGGCTCCAACGCGCTCGACACCGCCAAGGGCGTCACCGATCTGATGGCAAAGCTGTCGCAGCGGTTTCCGCCTGGCGTCAAATACGCCATCGTCTACAACCCGACGCAATTCATCCAGCAGTCGGTCGACGCGGTGATCGACACCATCGGCGAGGCCATCGTGCTGGTCATCCTGGTGGTGGTCCTGTTCCTGCAGACCTGGCGCGCCGCCATCATTCCGCTGGTCGCCATACCGGTCTCGCTGATCGGCAGCTTTTTCTTCATGGCAGCGTTCGGCTTCACGCTGAACAACCTGTCGCTGTTCGGCCTGGTGCTGGCGATCGGCATCGTGGTCGACGATGCCATTGTTGTGGTCGAGAATGTCGAGCGCAATATCGCTTCCGGGCTCAATCCGCGTGAGGCGGCGCGCAAAAGCATGGACGAGGTCGGCTCGGCGCTGATCGCCATCGCGCTGGTTCTCTGCGCCGTGTTCGTGCCGTCGATCTTCATCACCGGCATATCAGGTCAGTTCTACCGGCAATTCGCGCTCACCATTACCGGCGCCACCATCATTTCACTGATCGTGTCGCTGACGCTGTCGCCGGCGATGTGCGCGCTCCTCCTCAAGCCGCACCATGACGGCATCCGCGAGCGCTGGTGGAAGCGGCCGATCCACCAATTCTTCGGCTATTTCAATCGCGGCTTCGAGAAGCTCGGGCTCGGCATTTCCTGGCTTGCCACCAGAACCGTGCGGCGTGTTGCGATCATGGCCGCTATCTATCTCGTCGTCTTAGCGCTCGGCTTGAACGCCTTTCGCACCGCCCCGGTCGGCTTTATCCCGCAGGTCGACCGCGGCTATATCATCGTTGTCGTGCAACTGCCGCCGGGCGCTTCGCTCGCCCGCACCGACAAAGTTCAGCAGCGCGCGCTCGATATCGCGATGGGCGTGCCGGGTGTGGCCCATGCCGTGAACATCGTCGGCTTCTCCGGCGCGACCTACACCAACGCGCCCAATGCCGGCGCGCTGTTTCTTGTGCTCGACGATTACACCAAGCGCGGTCACGAACCGCGCGAATTTGCGGCCGCCATCCAGGCGCAGCTCAATCGCCGGCTGTCGGTCATCCAGGACGCCTTCATCGTCGCGGTGCTGCCGCCGCCGGTACTCGGCATCGGCACGGCCGGCGGCTTTCGCATGATGGTGGAGGATCGCTCCGGACAAGGGTCCGAGGCCTTGCGCAAGGCTACCGAATTGCTGGTGCTGGCCGCGGTCAAGACGCCCGGCATTGCGCAGGCTTTCTCGCTGTTCGAGACCTCGACGCCGCAGGTCTATCTCGACATCGACCGCATCAAGGCGGAGCTGCTCGGCGTCAATGTTCAGGACGTTTTCAATGCGCTGCAGGTCTATATCGGGTCGTCCTACGTCAACGATTTCAATTTGTTCGGCCGAACGTTCCGAGTCATGGCGCAGGCCCGCGACGAGGACCGCCAGCATGTCGCCGACGTACTCAAGATCAGGGTGCGCAATTCCAACGGCGACACCGTGCCGCTTGGCTCCTTCACTACCGTGGACAATATTGCCGGTCCCTATCGCGTGCCGCGCTACAATCTCTATCCGACCGCTGAGATCGACGGCGCCGCCGCACCCGGCTACTCCCAGGGCCAGGCGATCGCGATCATGGACAAGCTCGCCGATGCGACCTTGCCGGAGGGATTCGCCACCGAGTGGACGACGCTCGCCTATCAGCAGATCAGGGCCGGTAACACCGCGATGTTCGCTTTCGGGCTGGCCGTGGTCTTCGTCTTCCTGGTGCTGGCGGCGCAATACGAAAGCCTCACCTTGCCGCTTGCCGTGATCATGATCGTGCCGATGTGTCTCGTTGCCGCCATCATCGGCGTCATCCTGCGCGGTCTCGACAATAATATCCTCACCCAGGTCGGCTTCGTGGTGCTGATCGGGCTGGCGGCGAAAAACGCCATCCTAATCGTCGAGTTTGCCCGCCAGTTGGAAGACCAGGGGCGCACGCGGTGGGAGGCGGCGGTGGAAGCGACGCGGCTGCGGTTGCGGCCGATCCTGATGACCTCGTTCGCCTTCATCCTCGGCGTGACGCCGCTCGTGTGGGCGATCGGCGCTGGCGCGGAATTGCGCCAGGCGCTCGGCACGGCTGTGTTCTTCGGCATGATCGGCGTGACGGCATTCGGCCTGATCTTCACGCCGGTGTTCTATGTCATTGCCCGCTACATCGCCCAGCTCGGACATCGCCGCGGCAAGGAAAGCCGAAGCTCGCCGCAACCTGCGGAATAGCCGGCGGTTGATAAAAGGCAATCCGAAACGGTCTTGAGGGACTCCTGCGGAATAAGGGCGACGGGGCGGTGTTCGTCGCTTTACGGGTGGGGTATCATTACGCCGAACGGGTAGCGTTACCCGGGGGCGAATGTCGAACCGTCGCAGGGAGTCATAGCGATGATGCAGAAACTGCTGATAGCATTTGCCATTCTGGTGTTAGGCGTGACCGCCGCCTCGGCGCAGAGCTGCCAGGACATCATCGACAAGCGTCAGACCCTCATGAAGCACAGCGCCGCCGACGCAAAGATTGGCTCCTCGATGATCAAGGGTGAGACGCCGTTCAATCTCGCCAAGGTCAAGGAAATCTATTCCACCTTCGCGACCGATGCGGCGGCAATGCCGACCTTGTTCCCCGATTGCTCGAAAACCGGCGATCACACGACGGCGGCGCCGGCGGTTTGGGACAGGTCGGAGGACTTCAAGGCCGCCATCGCCAAGTTCGCCGCTGACATCAAAACGGCGCAGGACACGACCAAGGATCTCGACACTCTAAAGACCAATTTCCAAACTATCGGCAAGGATTGCGGCTCCTGCCATCAGACATTCCGGGTGAAGCCGAGCTGATTAAGCCTCGCGACCCAACAAAGTGGGCGGCCGTCCGCAAGGGCGCGCCGCCTTTCGGTTTTTCGGGAATATTTCCCTGATTAGGAAATCCCGTATTAAGTTTAGGTTGCGCTGAGAGGCCGTGGGATGCCGACATTGCGAACGCTCGCGCTTCTCGCCGCGGCCGCTGCCACGTTGGTTCTTGCCGCCTTCTGGCTGGTGACGCTGCCAGCGGTCGTTCCCGCCTCGGCTTTGCCGCCCTATACGCCCAATCTCGACAACGGGCGCACCATGTTCGCGATAGGCGGCTGTTCGGCGTGCCACGCCGTCCCCAACGAGGATCCCGATAAGGTCGATCGCACGCGGCTCGGCGGCGGCTTGGCGCTCAATTCGCCGTTCGGCACGTTTTATGTGCCGAACATTTCGCCCGACCGGAAGGACGGCATCGGCCGGTGGAGCGAGGCGAATTTCGTCACTGCGCTGTGGAAGGGGACGTCACCGGGCGGCGCCAATCTCTATCCGGCGTTTCCCTATACTTCCTACCAGCATATCCAACTTAATGACGTCCGCGATTTGTTTGCCTATCTCAAAGCCCTGCCGCCGGTGCCGGGCAGAGTTCGTCGGCACGATCTGAGATTTCCTTTCGATCAGCGCCCGCTGCTCGGCGGCTGGAAGCTGTTGTTCCTCCGCGGCGGGCCATTCGTGCCCGATCCTGCGCGCTCCGCGCAATGGAACAGGGGCGCTTATTTGGTGAACGGTCCGGGGCATTGCGCCGAGTGTCACTCGCCGCGCAACATGCTCGGCGCCATTGTCGAGGACGAGCGCTTCGCCGGCGGCCCGACGCCGGATGGCGACGGTTGGGTGCCGAATATCACGCCGGCCGGGCTGCAGCATGGCGGCGAAATCTGGTCGGAGAAAGACATCGCGAGCTTCCTCGGCGACGGCATGATGCCGTCGGGCGATTTCGCCGGCAGCACTATGGCCGAGGTCATCCGCAACACGTCGCTGCTCGGCGCCGAGGATCGCGCCGCGATCGCCAATTACATTTTTACGCTGCCGCCGGTGCAAGGTCCGACGCCGCCGCCGAAGAAGCGGGATTGAAAGCGCGTATGCTGGCGGGTGGGCCGGCCGCCGTTCGTTGGCGCCGGATACGCTACGTTCCAGCCCCGAACGCTTTGAAGGTGATGATGGTGCGGGTGTCGGCTATGCCGGGGATCGACTGCACCTTCTCGGCGACGAAATGACCGATATCGGTCGACGGCTCGACGTAAAATTTCACCAAGAGGTCGAAGTCGCCGGCGGTCGAGTATATCTCCGAGGCGATCTCGGCATCGGCGAGCTTATTAGCAACTTCGTAGGACTTGCCGAGCTGGCATTTGATCTGCATGAAAAAGGGAATCATACGCGCCTCCGGGTGCCTCGTCGCAAGCTTATATCAAATCGTAAGGACTGCACGAGCCGGACCGGACGGTGTAACGTTTGCCGGATGACAGGGGTTTTGTGATGCCGGTCGATCTTCGCCTCAATGCCATTGTCGATCCGGAGCGCGCCGGCGGCCGCGACCTCGCCGATCTGGCACGGCTCTGCGCCCAAGGCGGCGCGACCCTCGTCCAGTTGCGCGATAAGGTCAGCGAGACGCGCGCCATGGTCGAGGAGGCGAGGGCGATCAAAAAGGCGTTGGCGCCGTTTAACGTACCGTTCGTCGTCAACGATCGCATCGACGTCGCGCTCGCCGCCAAGGCCGACGGTGTGCATCTCGGGCCCGACGACATGGCAATCGAGGATGCCCGTGCGCTCCTTGGTCGCGATGCCATCGTCGGCCTGTCGATCAAATCGGTCGCGGAGGCCGAAGTCGCGCCGCTCGATCTCATCGACTACGTCGGCTCCGGCGGCGTCTACGTCACGCTTTCGAAGCAGCAGAAGAATCCGCCGATCGGCCCGCAAGGCCTGGCGCGTATTATCGCTGCGCTGCATCGCCGCGCGCCGACTATGCCCGTCGTCGGCATCGCCGGCATCGACGCCAGCAACGCCGCCGAGGTGATCGGCGCCGGCGCTGACGGCGTCGCCGTCATTTCCGCGCTGTCGCAGTCGCCTGATCCCGCCGGCGCGGCGCGCAGCTTGCGCGGCATCGTCGACGCCATGCTGGCAAAACGGGGCGCATGATGGGTGTTCCAGTCGCCGTGACGATCGCCGGTTCGGATTCCGGCGGCGGCGCCGGTATCCAGGCGGATTTGAAAACCTTTGCCGCGTTCGGCGTTTACGGCGCGTCCATTATCACTGCGCTGACGGCGCAGAGCACCAAGGGGGTGTCGGCCATTCATCAAGTGCCGGCCGATTTCATCGCGGCGCAAATCGATGCCGTATTTTCGGATCTCGATGTCGCTGCGGTGAAGATCGGCATGCTCGGCAATACGGCGGCGATCGAGGCGGTCGCTGTGGGTCTCATCCGATACGGTGCGCGCAACGTGGTGCTCGATCCAGTCATGGTCGCGACGTCGGGCGAGAGGCTCTTACGCCCCGACGCGCTCGACGCTCTGCGTAAACTCTTCGCACACGCGAATGTCGTGACGCCCAACCTTCCTGAAGCGGCGGCGCTGCTCGACGTGCCCGTGGCGCGCGACGAGGGCGAGATGCTTAAGCAGGCGCAGAAGCTCTTGGAGCTCGGCGCCGATGCCGTACTGATCAAAGGCGGCCACGGCGGCGGCCCGGACAGTGTCGATCTGTTGGTCGAGACCGCGGGATCCACCCGCTTTAGCGCGCCGCGCATTCGGACGGAGAACAGCCATGGTACCGGCTGCACGCTGGCGTCGGCGATTGCCGCAGGACTCGCCAAAGGCCTACTGCTCGGCGAAGCCGTGGGCGAGGCCAAGACCTATATCGGCAAGGCCATCGCTGCGGCGGACCGGCTCGACATCGGTTCAGGCCGCGGCCCGCTGCATCACTTTTTCAAGTGGTGGTAGGCCGACTACGCCGCCGGCGCGCCGGGCTGCTTGAGTGGATGGGCGCGAGCGAAGGCATCGATTTTCGACAGCTCGTCGACGATGCGGGTGAAGTTCGGAAACGGCGCGGTGTCGACGTTGAAAAACTTCGCGCCGGCCGCCTGGCTGGCGAGACAAATGTCGGCCATCGTGTTCGTATCGCCATGGCAATAGCGGCCGGTGGCCTTGTCCTTGAGATGCGTCTCGAGCGCCGTGATCGCGGCGGTGTGCCAGTGCCGGCACCATTTGGCGACGGCGGCTTCGTCGAATTTGAATTCGTGCGCGAGATATTCGCGCACCCGCGGCACGATCAGCGGATGCGAATCGCAGGCGACGAGCTGGCTCAAGCCGCGGACCCGGGCGCGGCCACGCGGGTCGCGCGGCAGGAGCGGCGGGTTGGGATGCGTCTCGTCGAGATATTCGATGATGGCGAGCGATTCGAACAAGGCCGGACCGTCACCGTCGATCAGCGCCGGGATCGCCATCATTGGATTGATTTCGCGATAGGCGGCTTCGCGCTGCTCGCCCTTCATGAGATTGACCTGGATTACCTCATCGGGTGTGATGCCTTTGAGATTGAGCGCGATGCGCACGCGATAGGTCGCGAGCGAGCGCCAAAACGAAAACAGTTTCATTGCGTCCTCCCTTGCTGCCCCGCGCCGCCTTGTGCCGGGCGCTATCTCTTAGTTCCGCCCGGATCAGCCTTGAGCCCCGCCGCCGCAATGCCGGCAACCGCGATGATCTCGTCGTTGTCGCCGGTATCGCCGGAAATGCCGACCGCGCCTGCGACCAGACCATCCGCGTTGCGGATCAGCACGCCGCCGGGGTTCGGCACCATGCGGCCGCCGCTCGCCGCGACAATGGCCGTGAGGAAATTCGGATTTTGCGCCGCCCGCTCCATCATGGTGCGCGAGCCCCAACCCATGCCGAGCGCGCCGTAAGCTTTGCCGATCGCGATCTCATAACGAATGATGCCCGAGCCATCCTCGCGCTTGGCACAGACGACATGGCCGCCGGGATCGAGCACGACAATGGTCTGCGGCATTTGTTTGAGCTCGCGCGCCTTGTTCAGCGCGGTGTCGACGATGGTGGAGGCTTGCGCAAGCGTAACGGCTGACATGATGGCTCCGGATTTGTGTGCTTAGATTTATTACTGCTGACCGCGGCTCGCCCAGTAGGCCGATACCGTGGAGATTTCGGCCCCGCCCGAGCGATGGCGCTTGGTTTCCTCGTAACAGGCGAGCGTCTTGTCGACGAGCGGCAGCTCGATGCCTCGCGATTTTGCTTCTGCCAGCATCGCCCGCATATCCTTAATGCCGCCGTCGACGTCGAAGGTCACCGGACCGGGATCGCCGCCTTTGAGCATCGCGGCGATGCCCGGCGCCCGCACTTTGGCGATGGTGGCGGCGCCGGAGGTGTCGCTCAGGAGATCCATCAGGCGTTCGGGAGCGACTGGTAGCGCATGTGTCAGCGCCAGCGCCTCGCCCAAGGCCTGCCAATAGACCATCAGCGGCAGATTGACCGCGAATTTGAGCACCGCACCCGAGCCGACCGGGCCGGCATGTTCCAGCCGGCGGCACAGTTGCTCGAGAATCGGCCGTGCCCGCGCCACGTCGGCGGCGTCACCGCCGACGAGGCCGATGAGCTTGCCTTGCCGCGCCGGTCCGGTCGAGCCGCCGACCGGACACTCGACGAAGGCGGCGCCCTTGCCGCGTACCGCTTCGGCCAGCGTCACTTCGGTCGCCGGTAATACCGTACTCATGTCGATGAACAGCTTTCCGGCAACATCGCCGCTGAGCAGTCCGGACGGCCCCTTGTAGACCGCGTCGAGCGCCGCCCCGTCGGTCAGGCTCGAGATGATAATATCCGCGCGTTGCAATAATTCCGCCGGCGTCGCGGCAACCGTCGCGCCGACAACCGCGTTGGCCCTATCTGGCGTGCGATTCCAGACCGCGACCTCGTGTCCGACCTCGATCAGCCGCGCCGCGATGGCCGCGCCCATTTTGCCGATCCCGGCGACTCCGATGCGCATCAACATCTCCTTCCGGCTTCCGTCCCGGCGCGGACGATAGGCGATCGGCGCGCGGCGAGAAAGCGGCTTGCGCAGGCTTGGAGCGGGTGTCATAGCGTCGCGTCGTTTGGGAAAAGGGAGCGGGCAAGGGATGGCTTCGGGAAACAAAGGTGTCGTCGGCATCATCGGCCTCGGCATCATGGGCGGTGCATTCGCGGAAAATCTCGTTGCCGCCGGCTGGCGCGTCATCGGCTATGACATTTCACCGGCGCGGCGGAAGGCGCTGGCGCGCGCCGGCGTCGAGATCGCCGCCGACGCCGCCGACGTGGCGCGCCAGGCCAAGACCCTCATCACCAGCCTGCCGAAGCCAGAAGCGCTTGCGGCGACGGCCGCCGCGATCGCCAAAGCCGGCCTGCCGCGCCGCGTGATCGTCGAGGCGTCCACCTTTACCATCGACGACAAGAGCCGAGCGCAAGCGGTGCTGCACAAAGCCGGTCACGTGCTGCTCGATTGTCCGGTGAGCGGCACCGGCGCGCAGGCCAAGGTCAAGGACCTCGTCGTCTATGCCTCGGGCGGCGCCGCCGAAATCAAGCGGCTGCGCCCGATGTTCGCCGCCTTCGGCCGCGGTGTGTTCGACCTCGGCGACTTCGGCAATGGCAGCCGCATGAAATACGTCGCCAACCTTCTGGTCGCTATCCACAACGTGGCAAGCGCCGAAGCCATGGTGCTCGGCATCAAGGCCGGCCTGCCGCCGCAGCTCATCTTCGATCTGGTCAAGACCGGCGCCGGCAATTCGCGCATCTTCGAGCTGCGTGCGCCGATGATGGTGAAGGATCGCTACGACAATCCGACCATGAAGATCTCGGTGTGGCAGAAAGATATGGACGTGATCGGCAGCTACGCGCGCAAGATCAAAGTGCCGACGCCGATGTTCGATGCGTCGAGCCGCATCTATGAGAAGGCGCTCAAGGCCGGCCACGGCGCCGAAGACACCGCCGCGGTCTGCGCCGTGCTGGAAAAGATGGCGGGGGTGAAACGAAAGCCACGCAAGAAGAAAGCGCGCTGAGTCAGTCCGCGCTAAGAGCGGCGAAAGCAATTACGCTGCCGTCAGGGTCGGTATTTTCTTGAGTTTGGCGCCTAGATTGCGTTCGGCGACAACTAAGTCATAGGCGCGCTGCAAATTGATCCAAAGATCGGGGCCGTTGCCGAGGAGCTTGCCGAGACGCAACGCCATTCCCGGCGTCACCGGCTGCTTTTCATGGAGAATGTCATAAAGCGTCTGCCGCGAAACGCCGAGCAAGCGGGCAATCTCGGTCTTGGATTTGCCAAGCGCCGGCAGCACGTCCTCGCGCAGCATCTCACCGGGATGCATGGGCTTTAAGCCGCGAACGAGCCGATTCCTGCTCATTAGTGATAGTCCTCCAAATCCACGTCGATTGCGTCCTCGCCGTCCCAGGCAAAGTCACTCGCCAATTTCCACTCGCATCGATCGCATATCGGCCGCGATCCTTGCCCTTTAACGCATGAAAGCGGAAACCCGGTATGTTCATCCCTTCCGGCGACTTGGCGGCGTTAAGCGCAAGCACAATGCGACGAATGCGATCCGGGTTCTGCACGCTCAGCCTCGAAGCATCGCCGCGCTCGGCAAAGCGCCGTAATCCCTTGCTTCGGAACGATCGGATCACGTCGGCATTGTAAGGTAATGCCTTACAATTGTCCAGGTCGATGTAACCGATTAAACTGCCGCCCAACTGGGAAGTCTTGGAGGAAAACGCATGTCATCGCTGGAAGGTGAAGCCCGCATGGCGGCGGTCGCAGGCGACCGCAAGACGCTCGAGCAGCGCAGCGAAACCCGCGACGGCATGCATATCGATTGGAACGTACCGATCGCCATGGACGACGGTCTTGTCCTGCGCGCCGACGTGTTCCGGTCCATCGCCGAAGGCCGCTATCCGGTGATCCTGACCTATGGTCCCTATGCCAAGGGTCTTGCCTTCCAGGATGGCTATCCGAGCGCCTGGCAGCGTATGGCGGAACAGCATCCCGACGTCGCCGCCGGTTCCAGCAATCTCTACCAAAGCTGGGAAGTCGCCGATCCCGAGAAGTGGGTGCCGCACCAATACGCCTGCGTGCGCGTCGATTCGCGCGGCGCCGGCTGCTCGCCGGGCTTCATCGATCCGTTCTCGCCGCGCGAAACCAAGGATTACTACGACTGCATCGAATGGGCCGGTTCGCAGCCGTGGTCGAACGGCAAGGTCGGACTGAACGGCATTTCCTATTACGGCATCAACCAGTGGCACGTGGCGTCGCGCGAGCCGCCGCATCTGTCCGCCATGTGCATCTGGGAAGGCGCCGCCGACTGGTATCGCGACATGACGCACCACGGCGGCATTCTCTCCACCTTCTGGGAGAATTGGTATGACATGCAGGTCAAGACCGTGCAGTACGGCGCCGGCGAGCGCGGCAAGCGAAGTCGCGTGCACGGCGAGCTGGTGTGCGGGCCGGACGTTCTCTCCGACGAAGAGCTCGCCAAGAACCGCAGCAATTTCGGCGCCGACATCGCCGCGCATCCGTTCGACGACGATTATCATCATGCCCGCTCGCCGGTGTGGTCGAAGGTGAAGGTGCCGTTTTTGTCGGCGGCCAATTGGGGCGGGCAAGGGCTGCACACCCGGGGCAATTTCGAGGGCTTCGTGCGCGCCGCGTCCAAGCAAAAATGGCTCGAAGTCCATGGCATCGAGCATTGGACTCATTTCTACACCGATTATGGCCGTCATCTGCAGCTGCGTTTCTTCGATTACTTTTTGCACGGCAAGAAGAACGGCTGGGACAAGCAGCCGCCGGTGCAGCTCCAGGTGCGGCACGTCGATCGCTTCGTCGAGCGTGGCGAGAAGGAATGGCCGCTCAAGCGGACCAAGTGGACGAAGTTCTATCTCGACCCGGCGAACGGCTCGCTCGGCGGTAAGGCGGCCAAGAAGAAAACTGTGCTGCGCTTCGACGCGATGGGCGACGGCGTCACCTTCCTCACGCCGCCGCTGGCGCATGAGACGGAAATTACCGGGCCGTCCGCTGTAAAACTATTTGTCTCGTCTTCGACCGGTGATGCCGACATTTTCGTCGTACTGCGCGTGTTCTCGCCGGATTTCCAGGAGGTGGTATTCCAGGGCGCCATCGATCCGCACACGCCGGTCGGACAGGGCTGGCTGCGCGCCTCGCATCGTCAGCTCGACAAGAAGCTGTCAAAGCCGTATCGGCCCTACCACACGCATACGAAGAAGCAGCCGCTCAAGCCGGGTGAAGTTGTCGCGCTCGATATCGAGATCTGGCCCACCTCGATTGTCGTGCCGGTCGGGCATCGCGTCGCGCTCACCATTCGCGGCAAGGACTACGTCTACCCGGGGCCAAGCGGCGGACGGCTGTCGAACTTCAAGAACGAGCTTACCGGCTGCGGTCCGTTTCTGCATGACGACCCGCGCGATCGCCCGCCGCAGATTTTCGGCGGCGTCACCGGTCTGCACTTCGGCGGCACGGCGCGGCCCTATCTACTGTTGCCCGTCATTCCGCCGAAGAAGAAATAATCGTATAAACTGGGCAGCTAACGTAGTGGTGCGTCGGAAGCCTCAATAAAAACGCGGCTCGGCGCCTAGGGGAGGACTTGATGTCGCGTAAAAACGTGTCACGCAAAGTTTCGCGCCGGGCCCTGTTGGCCGGCAGCGCCGCCGGAGCTGCCGGCGCGCTGGCGCGTTTCCCCAGTCCCGCGATTGCCCAGGCGGCGCCGATCAAGATCGGCCTCCTGACCGTAAAGACCGGACCGCTCGCCCAGGGCGGTATTCAGATGGAGCAGGGCGCGCTCACCTATTTGAAGGAAACGAACTACACCATGGTCGGCCGCAAGGTCGATTTCGTTTCCGCCGATACCGGCGGCGCGCCGGCCGGCGCCAAGACCAAAGTGCAGGAACTCGTCGAGCGCGACCAAGTCGACGTCGTGATCGGTCCGCTCGCCGCCTTCGAGCTCTACGCCATCAACGATTATGTGCAACAGCACAAGATGCCGACGCTGAGCCTCGCGGCAGCCGACAATCTCACGCAGCGGACGCCGAACCCTTATCTGATCCGGGCCTCGGCAAGCTCCTCGCAGGCGATGCAGCCGCTCGGCGACTATGCGGCGACCGAAATGAAGCTCAAGCGCGTTGTTGCGCTGGCCGACGATCTAGCCTTCGGTTACGAGGAGATCGGCGGTTTCCAGGCTGCGTTCGAGAAAGACGGCGGCTGCCTCGTCGGCAAGCTGTGGCCGCCGCTGACGACGCCGGATTATACGCCCTATGTCGCGCAGATCGCCGATTGCGATGGCGTTTGTCAGGGCTTCGCCGGGTCGAACCCGCTGCGCTTCATGAAAGCCTATGCCGACGCCGGAATGAAATATCCGGTGGTGACGGGCGAAGTGGGCGGCGACGATGCCTTGCTCAAGAGCTTCGGCCCGGAAGCGATTGGCCTCATCTCCTGCTGCCCTTATTCGCTTGACTTGGAGAGCGCGGCGAATACCCGCTTCATCGACGCGATGGTGAAGAATTTCAGCGCCATTCCCGGATTCTATTCCGCGGGCATCTACGTCAATTGCCAGGTGATCGAAGCGGGCCTGAAGGCGACCGGCGGCGACATCGATGACAAGGACAAGTTCATGGCGGCGCTCCGGGCGGTCAGCCTGACCGACACGCCGCGCGGGCCTATCCGGTTCGACCACTTCGGCAATGTCGTCGGCACGTTTTGCATCCGCCGCTGCGGCACCGAGGGCGCCAAATACGGATTGAAGCTCTGGAACAAGGTCGTCAAAACCTACGAGAATGTCAGCCAGTTCTGGACCTGGCCGGAGCAGGATTTTCTCGCCCATCCAGTCTATTCGCGCGACTATCCGCCGCTGCGGAAGTGTTGAAAAAAGCCAAACGATAGCGGACTTTACCGGCCGGATGGGTTTCGCGCATGAGGTGCGAAATGATAACGTGAGCCCTATGGCCTAAGGCTCATTGCGCAGGAGATGCATTTGCATCGCAGGCGCCTCAGACAAGCTCAGGCGCCAAAGGGAGGATACGAATGTCTCGCAAGCTTATGTCCCGAAAAGTCAGCCGCCGCGCGGTTTTAGCCGGCACCGCCGTGGGGGCGGCAGCCGCGCTGACCCGCTTTCCGACGCCCGCCATCGCCCAGGCCAAGCCGTTCAAGCTCGGTCTTCTCACCGTGAAGACCGGCCCGCTTGCCCAGGGCGGCATCCAGATGGAACAGGGCGTCATCACCTACCTGAAGGAAACGAATTATACGATCGGCGGCCGCAAGGTGGATTTCGTCTCCGCCGACACGGGCGGCAATCCGGCCGGCGCCAAGACCAAGGCTCAGGAACTGGTCGAGCGCGACAATGTCGACGTGATCCTCGGGCCGCTTGCGGCATTCGAGCTCTACGCCATCAACGAATATGTCCAGCAGCAGAAAATGCCCGTGCTCAGCTTGGCGGCGGCGGACAACCTCACCCAGCGCACGCCTAATCCCTATCTGCTGCGCGCCTCGGCGACTTCGTCGCAGGCGATGCACCCGATGGGGCACTACGCGGCAACCGAGCTCAAGCTCAAGCGCGCTTTCTGCATTACGGAAGATTTCGCGTTCGGCTACGAGCAGATCGGCGGCTTCCAGGCGGCGTTCCAGAAGGACGGCGGCTGCGTCGTCAACAAACTCTGGCCGCCGCTGGTGACGCCCGACTACACGCCCTATGTGGCGCAGATCAGCGATTGCGACGTCGTCTGTCAAGGGTTCGCGGGCTCGAACCCGCTGCGCTTCATGAAGGCCTATGCCAGCGCCGGCTTGAAGTATCCGGTGGTCACGGGCGAAACCGGCGCCGACGACGCGCTGCTCAAGAGCTATGGCGACGAGGCGATCGGACTTGTCAGTTGCTGCCCGTATACGCTTGACGTCGAAACCGACGCCAACAAGCGCTTCATCGACGGCATGCTGAAAAATTACAACGCGGTGCCCGGGCAGTATGCCGCGCTGCTCTACGTCAACTGTCAGGTGGTCGACGCGGCGCTGAAGGCAAACGGCGGCGATTCCAGCGACCGGGAAAAGTTCATGGCGGCGCTCAAGGCGGTCAGCCTGACCGACACGCCGCGCGGTCCGCTGAAGTTCGATCACCTCAACAACGTGGTCGGCACCTTCTATATCCGCCGTGTCGGGACGGAGGGCGCCAAATACGGACTGAAGCTCTGGAACAAGGTCATCAAGACCTATGACAATGTGAGTCAGTTCTGGACCTGGCCGGAGCAGGAATATCTCGCGCATCCCGTCTATTCGCGGGATTATCCGCCGCTGACTAAGTGCTGAGTATCCTTCCGTGATCGTGGCCGGATGGAGCGAAAGCGAAATCCGGAAATGATGTGTGACACAGTCCCCGGGTTGCGCTTGGCGCAATCCGGGTCGTGAAATTGTGGGGCGGTGGGTATGACATTTTGGCTGCTGCTCACCGTCAACAGTGTGACGTTCGGCGGCCTGTTGTTCTTGTTGTCTGCCGGATTCTCCCTGATCTTCGGGCTGATGCGCATTCCCAATCTGACGCACGGCTCGATGTTCATGGTCGGCGCTTATCTCGGCACCTCGCTGCTCGGGGGTACATCCGGATTTACGCTGAACTTTTGGGTGGCCGCGCTTATCGCCGCGGTCGAGGTCGCGGTCCTGGGCGCGCTGATGGAGCGCTTCTTGCTGCGCCGCCTCGCCGGTCAGCAATTGGCGCAAGTGCTGGTGACGCTCGGCGTTTCCTTCATGGCGGCCGATCTCTGCCTGATGGGTTGGGGCGGCGATCCGATCTCGGTGGCAACGCCGCCGCATCTCTCCGGCTTCGTCCGCGTTGCCGGCGCGGCCTTTCCGCTGTACCGCATGGCAGTGATCGTGATCGCGGTCGTGTTCGCCATCGCGCTGTGGCTGATGCTGGAGCGTACCCGGCTCGGCGCCATGATCCGCGCCGGCGTCGATGATCCGCAGATGGCGCGCGTGGTCGGCATCCGCGTCTCGCAGCTCTTCACCATCGTCTTCGCGCTCGGCGCCGGCTTGGCAGGATTCGCCGGCATCATCAGCGGCCCGATCCTGTCGGTCTATCCGGGTCTCGATCAAGATATGCTGCCGCTCGCGCTAGTCGTGGTCATTCTCGGCGGCACCGGCAGCCTGCTCGGCTCGTTTGTCGGAAGCATCATCGTCGGCTTTATCTACAATTTCGGTCAGGCGCTGTTGCCGGAGCTTGCCTATTTCGTGCTGTTCCTGCCGATGGTGCTGGTCCTGGTGTTGCGGCCGCAGGGTCTGTTCGGAGGTCAGATCCTGTGAACAGTCCCGCCGCAAGTCCGGTGACGGATCAATGGGCCGGCGGCCTTATCATGCGCCGCATTGCCGTCGCCGTCGCCATCCTGGCGCTGGTCGCCGTGCCCTATGCGGTCCAACAGATCTACTACGTCAATATCGCTAGCCAGATCCTGCTCTACGCTGTGTTCGCACTGGGGCTTAACGTTCTCGTCGGCTACGCCGGCTTGGTGTCGCTCGGCCATGCCGGCCTGTTCGGCATCGCCGCTTATGTCGTCGCTTATCTGCTGGCTGCCGGCCACGGCCATGCCTTTGCCATCCTGGGCGGGCTCGCGGCCGGTCTCGTCGGCACCGCGGGCTTTGCCGCACTGGCGCTGCGCGCGACCGGCATCAGTTTCATCATGATTACGCTGGCGCTCGGCGAAATCATCTGGGGACTGGCCTATCGCTGGATCAGCATCACCGGCGGCGACAACGGCATCAGCGTATCGACACGGCCGGCGCCGTTCGGCCTTTCGCTCGACTCGCCACGCGCATTTTATGTCGCGACGCTGATCGTGTTTTTGCTCGCATGCGTCGCCGTGCGGATTTTCGTACGCTCGCCGTTCGGCGCCGCATTGTGCGGCACCCGCGATCAACCGCGCCGCATGAATGCGCTCGGCTATCACGTCTGGATGATCCGGTTCTGGGCTTTCATGTTCTCCGGCTTGTTGACGTCGGTTGCCGGAATTCTGTTCGTCTATTACACCGAATTCATCAGTCCACAGGCGCTGGCG
Source organism: uncultured Alphaproteobacteria bacterium (assembly GCA_963731805.1). Taxonomy (GTDB): domain Bacteria; phylum Pseudomonadota; class Alphaproteobacteria; order Rhizobiales; family Xanthobacteraceae; genus BOG-931. Next base: position 83,268 of record CAVSWY010000001.1, on the reverse strand, counting down.
CTGACCGCCTCGGCGGAAGGGTTGCTGATGGTGATTTCGGGCGGCGCCGGAACGCTGCTCGGCCCGGTGGTTGGCGCGGCGCTGGTCGTCATCGTCAAAAATGTGGTGAGCGCCTATATCACGCGTTGGAATTTCATGCTCGGCGCCATTTTCGTCGCCATCGTCGTGTTCATGCCCGAAGGCCTGGTCCCCGGTGCGGTGCGGCTGACGCGCTCGGCGTGGCAGTCGGCAAGCCGGCGGAAAGGCGCGACACGCAATGCGGCCGCATCGGCCCCGAGGCCGCAGTCATGACCGCGCTCGCCGTCAACGATCTCTGCAAGGCGTTCGGCGGCTTGCGCGTCACCGCCGGTGTCAATCTCAACGTCGCCGCCGGCGAACGCCGGCTGATCATCGGCCCGAACGGCGCCGGCAAGACCACCTTGTTCAATCTCATCACCGGCGAGCTGACCCCCGATTCGGGTTCGGTGACGCTGTTCGGCCGCGACATCACCCGGACGCCGAGCCGCAAGCGCAGCCACCTCGGCGTGGCGCGGACCTATCAGATCATCACGCTGTTTGCGCACGACACCATCGAGCGTAACGTGATGTTGGCTTTGCTCGGGCTGTCGCCGCTGCGCTGGAATCCGTTGCTGCCGCTAGACCGGCAGTGGCATTTGGTCGAGCAGGCCCGTGCCGCGCTCAAACGCGTCGGTCTCGATCACATCGCGGCGCGGCCCTTGGCGCAGACCTCATACGGCGAGCGCCGTCGGGTCGAGATTGCCATGGCGCTGGCGCAGAACCCCAAACTCTTGCTGCTCGACGAGCCGTTCGCCGGCCTCTCCATCGACGAACGCCAGGACGTGCGCAAGCTCCTTGCCGCCATTCCGCGCGACGTCACCATCGTCATGATCGAGCACGACATGGATACCGCGCTCGATCTGGTCGACCGCATCACGCTGTTGCATTTCGGCGAGGTCATCGTTGAAGGCACCCGCGCCGAGGTGGTGGCCGATCCGCGCACGCGGGAGGTCTATCTTGGCGAATAGCGCGCTCGAGCTTCGCAACATCGAAGCCTATTACGGCGACAGCCACGTGTTGCAGCAGGTGTCGTTCCGGCTGGGCGAGGGCAAACTGCTCGGGCTCCTCGGCCGTAATGGCGCCGGCAAGTCGACCTGCATGAATGTCAGCGTCGGGCTGTTGCCGCCGCGGGGCGGCAGCGTCGAAGTGTTCGGCGTCGCGGTGACGCGGCTGCCGCCGGAATCCATCGCGGCGCACGGTGTCGCGCTGGTGCCGCAGGGCCGCCGCATCTTCAAAAGCCTCACCGTGCGCGAGAACCTCATGGTCGCCGCGCATGCCGGTTTCGCCGCGCGCCACGCGCCGTGGACTGCGGACACGGTGTTCGCCATGTTCCCGCGTCTTGCCGAACGCCGCAGCCAGTTCGCCGGTTATTTGTCCGGAGGCGAGCAGCAGATGCTCGCCATAGGTCGCGCGCTGATGGCCAATCCGCGCGTCCTGTTGATGGACGAGCCGTCCGAGGGGCTGGCCCCGCAAATCGTCGCCGAAGTCATGGCGACCATCCGCAAGCTGAAGGAAAGCGGGCTGTCCATCGTTCTGGTCGAGCAAAATCCGAAGCTCGTTTTCGACATCGCCGACGACATCGTCATTCTCAATTCCGGCCGCGTCGCCGTGGTCTCGACGGCCGAGAAACTCAAGGGCAACGGCATCGATCTGCGCCAGCATCTCGGGGTGTTTTAAGGCGCCATCCTGCCGCGCCGGCCGGGAGCCGTGCTTGGCGCTCGCCGTCGAATACGCGCTACGCGCCTCTATGGCCGGTTGAACCGCTTGTAGACGGCGGCGTTGTCGGAGGCGAGACGACATGGCTGCAAACCGGCCGTTTAGGTCTGGGGAGTGTTTTTGAGTACGATTGCCGACGCCAAAGCAGCTGTATTGCAGCCACCGGAGGGGCTCAAGCCGATTGCGGTTCTCACCGCGCTCGGCATCGTTTATGGCGATATCGGCACCAGCCCGCTCTACGTTTACCAGGCCATTGCCAAGACCAATGGCGGCCATTTCGGCGCCGAAAGCGCGCTCGGCAGCCTCTCGTTGATTTGCTGGACGCTGCTCATCGTCGTCGCGCTGAAATATGCCGTGGTGGTGATGCGGGCCGATAACCGCGGCGAAGGCGGTATCCTGGCGCTGATGTCGCTGACCCGCGTCAGCTGGCGCGGCCGCAAGCGCTATCTCATCGCGTTCGGCTTGATCGGCGCCGCGTTGCTGTATGGCGACGGCATGATCACACCGGCGATCTCGGTATTGAGCGCGGTCGAAGGACTCAAAAACGCCAGCGGCGACTTCGCGCCCTATACCATGCCGATAGCCGCCACTGTGCTGCTGGCGCTGTTCCTTGTGCAAAGCTTCGGTACCGCCGCCGTCGGCAGCGCCTTCGGTCCGCTGATGCTCATCTGGTTCGCCTTCATCGCCGTCCTCGGCGTTATCGGCATCGCCAAGGCGCCGCATGTTCTTGTGGCGATCAATCCGTATTACGCGGGGGGGTTCCTGATGCATCACGCCGGGTCGGGCCTCGCCATTCTCGGCGCCGTCTTCCTCTGCGTGACCGGCGCCGAGGCCATGTATGCGGATATGGGGCATATCGGCCGCAAACCCATTCGCATTGCCTGGTCCGCCGTCGTATTGCCGGCGCTGCTTCTCAATTATTCCGGCCAGACCGCGCTGGTGCTCACCGATCCCGGCGGCAGCGACAGTCCATTCTTCAAGCTGGTGCCGGGTTGGGCGCTCTATCCGGCGGTCGCCTTGGCCACGGTGGCGACTGTCATCGCCAGCCAAGCCATCATCACCGGATCGTTTTCGCTCACACGCCAAGCGATGCAGCTCGGCTGGCTGCCCGGCATGCATATCAAGCAAACCTCGTCCGAGGAATCCGGACAGATTTACGTGCCGTTCGTGAACTGGCTCATGATGGTTGGCACACTGGCGCTGACGATCGCCTTCGCCAGTTCCGACCGGCTTGCCGGCGCGTATGGCGCGGCCGTCTCCACCACCATGCTGATGACGACGGCGATACTTTATCGCATCATGCGGGTCTTATGGCGCTGGCCGGCGTGGGCGGCGGTCGGTTTATTCTCCTTATTTATCTGCGTCGATTTTGCCTTCTTCATCGCCAATCTCACCAAGATCGCTGACGGCGGCTGGATCCCGCTCTTGTTCGGTGTGACGATTTTCGTCGTGATGACGACGTGGCACGCCGGCATCGACGCCATGCACCGGCGCCAGGAGCGCGACGCCATGACGATCGGGCAATTCGTCCGCCAATTGCGCGATCATAAGATCCCGCGCGTTCCCGGCCGCGCGATTTTCCTCACCAGACTGCGGGGCTTTATACCGCAGCTGATTGCCGATCACGTGGGCCAGATGGGCTCGCTCTATGAGGAGACCGTCGCGCTGACGGTGCAGTTTACTGCGACGCCACGCGTGCGCGCGAAGAGCCGTCTTCATGTCGAGCCGCTCGGCCAGGGATTTTGGCGGGTAACGGTGCGTTTCGGCTTTATGGAAAATCCCGACGTTTCGAGAGCGCTCGACCGCGAAAAGGCCAAGTGCCCGATCAAATCCGACGATGCCATCTATTTCAGCGAGCGCGACTACGTGGTGGCGCGTAAGCATAAACCACGGCTGGCGGCGTGGCGGCGCCGGCTATTTTCTTTCCTATACCGCAACTCGATCCACCCGGCCGATCGCTTCAATTTCCCGAGCGGGCAATTCGTGCAGATCAGCCGGCAGATCGGGATTTAAGGGAGGGTTCGCAGCAAAGGCGCGACCTTCGCGATGTCACGTCCTTGTCGCGCGCCATCGACAAGATCAACAATTTGGTATGCAACAAAATGTGCCGGACCGATATTGCAAAGTGCTCAACTCGCCGTCACCATGGCGCCGAAGGGTGCTGAGTTGGAGAGGCATTACTTGATTACCGTTCCCGAATTGGCGGCTGAGGCCTTAGGGGCTTATCTCGGCGAGCATTTGAGCCGCAGGTTTGCTTCGACCCATGCCGACCTGACCGAGCTTATTCCGTCGATCGCAAGAACGTCGCTCGAATGCATCGGCAATAGCGACGCGCTCTACCACAACGTCGAGCACACGATGCTGGTAACGCTGGTCGGCTACGACATCATGAAGGGCCGCTCGCTGCTGACGCCGACCTATCCGAGCGATTACGCACACCTGCTGGTGGCCTGCCTGCTGCACGACATCGGCTATGTGCGCGGCATTCTCAAAGGCGACGGGGCCGACGGTTATGTCATCGACGCCAAGGGTAACAAGGCGAAACTGCCGCGCGGTTCGTCGGACGCTGCGCTGCTGCCCTACCACGTGGAGCGCTCTAAGCTGTTCGTGAAGGACCGTATGGCCAAGATCGAGTTGCTCGATCCCGAACGGATCGCCGCCGCGATCGAATATACCCGCTTTCCGTCGTCGCACGGGCCGCACGAATCCGACAGCGAGGAGGGCCTCTTGGTGCGCGCCGCCGATCTTATCGGCCAGCTCGGCGACCCGCATTATCTGCGCAAGGCCAATGCGCTGTATTACGAATTTGAAGAAGTTGGCATGAACAAGCAGCTCGGCTATACCTCGCCCGCCGACCTTACCGACCTCTATCCGCAGTTCTATTGGAACAGCGTGTCTTCGCATATCCAGACCGCCATCCGCTATCTCAACGTCACCTCAAGTGGACGGCAATGGATCGCCAACCTCTACAGCAACGTGTTCCGCGCCGAGCGTGATCTCAGCCTGTGCGGGCCGCAGCGCTGAAGCGCCGTTTGCTCTTGTCATGACAGTGTCACGCACGGCGATTCATCTTGCATCCAGTGATACGCGGGAAAACGGCAATGTGGATGCGAGCGGTGCGGATGTTCGCTAGCCGTTGTGCTCGCTCATGACGTCGATCGTACCCGGTGAAGCGAGCGAACCGGGAGCATTGAAGCTCCGCCGAACGGCTCTTGCCGTCGCCGGTCTCGGGGCGCTGGGCATCGTCTTTGGCGATATCGGCACGAGCCCGCTTTACACGCTCAAGACGGCTTTCGACTTTCTCGGCGGTGACGCCACGCCGGACCGAATTCTCGGCATGTTGTCGCTTCTGCTATGGACGCTGTTTCTGATCACCTCGATCAAATACGTCGTCATCGCCATGAGTATCGACAATGAGGGCGAGGGCGGCATTTTGGCTCTGATGTCGCTCCTCGGGGTGCAGTTGCGACACCGTCCCCTCATTATCCTGGCGGGCCTCCTCGGCGCTGCGCTGATCTACGGCGATGGGGCGATTACGCCGGCGATTTCCGTGCTCTCGGCGCTTGAAGGGTTTGAGATCGCGGCTCCGTCGTTGACCCATTACGTGTTGCCGGCCTCCGTCCTCATCCTCCTGCTGTTATTCGCCGTGCAGCCGCTCGGCACCTCGCGCATCGGCGCCGCATTCGGCCCGGTCATGCTGGTCTGGTTTATCGCGATCGGCGCGCTCGGCGTCTGGGGCATTTCCCGCGAGCCGGGAGTACTGGTCGCGCTCAACCCGCTCTATGGCCTGCGCCTTCTCGCCAGCAACGGCATGCGCGGCTTTGCCGTGCTCGGCGGAATCTTCCTCTGCGTCACCGGCGCCGAGGCGCTGTACGCCGACATGGGGCATTTCGGCAAATCACCGATCCGCTTTGCCTGGTCGTGGGTTGTTTTTCCCTGCCTTGTGCTGAACTACGCGGGCCAGTCGGCGATCGCGCTGAGCGGCGAGTCGATTGCCAACAACATCTTCTACCGGCTGTGCCCGCAGCCGCTGCTGGTGCCTTTGATCTGCTTGGCGACCGTGGCCACCATCATCGCCAGCCAGTCGATCATCACCGGCTCGTTCTCCATGACCCGGCAGGCGATCCAGCTTGGCTGGCTGCCGCGTCTGCATATCAAACAGACCTCGGAGTGGGGCTATGGCCAAATCTATGTTGGCGTCGTCAACTGGCTGTTGATGATAGTGACTATCGCCCTGACGCTGCTGTTCCAAAAGTCAGATAATCTTGCTGCGGCCTATGGCATCGCGGTGTCGTTGACCATGCTGATGACATCGTTCCTGTTGTTCATTGCCATGCGCGAAATCTGGCGATGGAATTTTTTGATCAGCGCGATTACAGCCGGGTTCTTTATCGTCATCGACGCCGGATTTTTCTCATCGAACTCGCTGAAGATCATTGACGGCGGTTATGTGCCGCTGCTGCTTGCCGCAGCCGTCTATGGGCTGATGCTGATCTGGCATCGCGGCACGGTCGCCGTTGCGCATAGCCTGGAGCAGGCACCGGTCCCGGTTCCGGAATTTCTCGACGATATCGCCAAGCGCGGCGTTCCACGCGTGCCGGGAACCGCGGTCTTCCTGACGCGTACGACCGGCGGCGTGCCGCCGGTGCTGCTCTGGCATCTCCGGCAGAACCGCGCGCTGCACGAGTGCGTCGTGGTGTTGCGGGTCGTCACCGAATCGAAGCCGCGGGTGCAATGGCCGGAGCTGATGACCGTGGCGCGGGAAGGCGACAGCTTCTGGCGGCTGACGGCGCATTTCGGTTTCATGCAGCGCCCCGATATCCCCCGCCTCCTCGAAGAGTCCCAGCAAAAAGGCTGCGAAGTCCGGCTCGACGACGTGACCTATTACGTCGGCCACGAAATCATCGTGCACCGCGAGCGCGGCGCGGTGCTGCCGGTCTGGCAGGAGAAGTTGTTCGCCGCCATGGTGCGAAACGCCACGCACGTCACCGACTATTTCCAGCTGCCGAGCGAACAGGTGGTCGAGATCGGCCGCCAGATTTCGATTTGAAGAGTCAAGACTTGGCGCACACGGCGTCGCGAAAAGGCGGTTGTGCCGCAGCCCGCTATCGAGCAGATTGCGCTCCCTAAACGCGCCGCTCAGACGGCGAGACGTGAGCAAGGAAACTCCCATGCCCGAACTCTGGAACAAGTACGGCCCGACCGCGGCGCGCAAGCCCGGCAAGCCCGGCCGCGAGGTGCGGCCGAAGAGTGTCACCGTCGACATTCACGCCCACGTCGATGTGCCGGAAGCGGCGAAATTTGTCGCCCCGCATCTCGATATGATGACGGTGCCGCTCGCCCATTTCGCCACGCCGGAGTCCAAGGCGCTGACCCAGAAGCAAGCCGCCGACATCAGCGCGCGGCGCGGGCACGAGCACCGGCTCGCCGATCTCGACGCCATGGCCATCGACGTTCAGATAATCGCGCCGCCACCGCTGCAATGCTATTACACGGTGCCGCTCGATATCGCGGTGAAGGCGGCGCAAATCGTCAACGACGGCATCGCCGAATTCTGCGGCAAATATCCCGACCGCCTGAAGGGCTTCGGCACGGTGCCGATGCCGGACGGCCAGGAAGCGGCCAAGGAGCTCGAGCGCTGCGTCAAAAAGCTCGGCTTCACAGGCGTCGAGGTTTTGACCAATGTCGCCGGCAAGGAATTGTCCCATCCGGCCTTCGCGCCGTTCTGGAAGAAGGCCGAGGAGCTCGGCGTGCTGGTGATGATCCATCCCAACGGCTTCACCGAGGCGTCGCGCTTCGAGCGCTTCTATTTCAACAACGTCATCGGCAATCCGCTGGAGACGACGATCGCGCTGCATTATCTGATCTTCGACGGCGTGCTGGAGCGGCATTCCAATTTGAAGCTGCTCGCCGTGCACGGCGGCGGCTATCTCGGCGCCTATCCGGGCCGCATTGATCACGCCTGGGGCGCGCGCTCGGACTCGCATGGCGACCTGCCGCAGCCGCCGACCAGCTACCTCAAACGCATCTATGTCGACACGGTGGTGTTCACGCCGTACCAGCTCGCCGAACTGGTGCGCGTGTTCGGCGCCGATCACGTCGTGATGGGCACCGATTATCCGTTCGACATGCTGGAATACGATCCGGTTGGCCACATCGCCGGTGTCGAAGGTTTCGACGCCGCTACGATCGCGGCGCTGGCCGGCGGCAACAGCAAACGGCTTCTCGGGCTGTAGCGGCGCGCCACGACTACTCGCGCCTCCACGCCGCGCCGGTAACCTGCCTATGAAGCAATTATTTCGGGGCAGGCGCCGGCGATGCAGTGCTCGCTGCCGGCGCCGGCGGCGGGGCCATCTGCGTTGACGCCGGTGGCGGCGAAGCAGGAGGAGCAGACGGCGGCGGACCTGCGAGCTTGCCATAAACCGCGCCCGGTATCACCGCCATCACGAAAGTGGTGGGGGTCTCGTTGGGCCCGAACGGTCCAGCGACCTGATGAGAGACCGGCGGCAAACTTTTGAGATAGGCCGTAATCGCCAATGCGTCCGACTTGGTCAAGTTGGCGTAAGCATGCCACGGCATGACCGGCGCGAGCATGCGGCCCTGCGGGGTTTGCCCTTTCGTAATCGCATTGACGATTTGCGCCGTGGTCCAATTGCCCAAGCCGGTCGCTTTGTCGGGCGTCAGATTGGGACCGACAAAGACGCCGAGATGCGGGATGGCGAAACCGACGTCGGAGCCGCCGAGATATTTGCTCATGTCCGGCTTGCCGAAGAAACTGCCCGGCGTATGGCAGTCGGTGCAGCTGCCGAAAGTGACCAGATATTTGCCCCGGTCGATCTCGTGCTTATCCGCGGCACGGGCGTGAAGGGGCATCGCCAGACTGGCAGCGGCCAGCAACCCGGCGGATGACAGCACAACCATCCGTCGGCGGCTCGTCGCCTTGCCGCGGCGGCCTATTGCCAAATCACGTGATGCAGCGCTCCGCATTCCATTTCCCCTCGCTGGTTGATTCGCAAAATATCGTCACCCGGAGAACTGTCGCGGCCAATCCGGCGCCCTGTCAACCGGACAATTTCACGCGTGGCCGATGGGTTTTTGCAATTGGCGCCGCTCAGCTTTGCTCGTGGCGGTCGGCCGACATCTCGACGATCGCCGCCGCGACCGCCAGCACCGCCGGCACGATCATAGGATATTGGATCAGATGCAGTGCCAGCGCGCCGGCGACCGCGCCCGCGGCGTAAGCGATCCAGGCGATCGCGAGCACCGCCAGCGTAGCCTGCTGCTGCGGCGCCGAAGGTTCCGGCACCGCGGTGCCCAGCTTGACCAGGTTGCCGGTGATGAAGACGGTGTTGATGGGCACGCCGGCGATCGTACGCACCGCGGCGTTTTGCATGCCGAGCGCGGCGGCGCAGATCGCGGCGCTCCATTGACTGGTGATGAATTCTGAGCCGCCCAGCATCAGCGCGGTGAGGACGAGTGGCAGCGCAGGCGGCAGCTTAAGCCGTAATGCGATTTCGGCGACAACGACCGCCGCCAGGAAGATCGCGATAATGCCGAGATGAAAGCCGGCGCGGTCGAGCTTGCCTTCCGCGAGGTCGATGCCGAGCAGCACGGTGTTGCCGGTCATCGCCCCGACGAAGGTGTCGTAGCGCAGGAAAGCGATCGCATCGGCCGAGCCGCCGACGACGCAGAGCAGCACCGTTCGTCCGAGATCGCGCGGTTGCATGGTCGACAGACCCACGTGCACAGGAGTTGCTAGCGCCGCTTCTTCTTGTCCGGCTTCAAGCGATGCACGGTTGTCGAGACGCCGGCGCTGCGGCGCAATGCTTCCTTCAGACTCGCCGGCCGGCCGTGCTTCTTCAAAAGATCGCGGAACGCTTCGTCGGCGAGCTCCTGAAAGTCCTTCATCTGATCGCGGCCGAGCAGATCGAGCGCGCGCCAGGTCTCGTCGTCGAGCTGGACGCGCTTGCCCGGCATTACAGCATATCCCGCAAAAGTGGATACCGGTTTTGCGAAAAAGACATGCTCAAATAAATAGCTGGAGCGGGATGGCGCTTCAAGGAAAAGTCATCCCGCTCTAGCTCGCTTTCTTATGCCGCGCATGATTGCGCGCGGACGAGCGCGCCGCCTTCTTGGCAGGCGGTTTAGAGGGCCGAGCGCTCGATCGCGGTGCGGTGCGCTGTGCGCTGCCTCGGTCGGACGTTTTGCCGCCGAATTTCACGCTCTGCCGCAGCGCGTCCATCAGGTTGATGACGTTCGACGGTTTGCTTTCCTTCGGCCGCTCGATCTTCTCGCCTTTCTGTTTCTTGCGCAGCAGATCCTTCAGCGCATCCTCGTATTCGTCCTTGAACTCGGCCGGCTTGAAGTGCCCAGTCTTGCTCTCGACGATGTGGACGGCGAGATCGAGCATGTCCTTCGGAATCTTCTCGTCCTCGATGCCGTCGAAATATTCCTTTTCGTCGCGCACCTCATACGGATAGCGCAGCGTCATCCCGACCATGCCTTTGCCGCGCGCCTCCAGCGCAATGATGTGCTCGCGCGAGGTGAAGACGATCTTGCCGAGCGCCACCATGCCTTCTTTGCGGATCGCTTCGCGGATCACGGCAAAGGCCTGCTGGCCGACCTCACCGTCCGGCACGATGAAATACGGATCGCGCATGTAGAGCTCGTCGATTTCGCTGCGCGGTACGAATTGGTCGATCTCGATGGCGTGCCTGGATTCGATCGCGACCGCGTCGAGCTCCTCCGGATCGAGCTCGATATATTCGCCCTTGGCGATCTCGTAGCCCTTGACGATATCCGCGTTCTCCACCTCGTCGCCCGTCTCGGCGTCGATCTTCCGGTAACGGATGCGGTTGCCGGTCTCTTTGTTGAGCTGGTGGAAGCTGATCTTTTCCCGTTCCGACGTCGCCGGAAACAGCGCGATCGGGCAGGAGACGAGCGACAGCTTCAGATAGCCTTTCCAGTACGCACGGGGGGCCACGATACTACTCCGTTACTCTTCGGGACTGGACTCAACGATATCAGGGAACCGGTGTTCCACAAGCGAACACCGCGGCGGTAGTTATCAACCGTTTCGCCTTTGTTCTTCCCGGCGTTCAGCCTAGACTCACCGGGTGATTCGACGATTCGGGAGCGCGTATTCATGCCGGCAACGAGCGCATTGAGAAAAGAGCCTCCACGGCCTGCAGAAAAGACCAAGCCCCGGCTGTTTCACGCCCGGATGGTCGTGACCCGGGTCGAGGAATGGTGCGTCGAGGCGGAGACGCCGGAGGAAGCCGAGGCGCTACTGGCCTCAGGCGCCGGCCATCGCTGCACGCCCGGCGAGAGCATCCAGGTCGAGCTTGAGCAGTTGATCGACGGTTAGAGCTGCCGCCGGGGCGCCGCCGGCGGCGATTTTCAACTTTACTCTTAAAGGACGTACCGACCGCACCCCGATAAGGTGCGAGGCGGTCGTCGTGGCAAATTGGACATTTCGCGATGTAAGCTTGGGCCGGTAATAGACTAGGCAACGGGGCCGGCTTGAGCGGCATTTCTGTTGAGTCATAATTCCGGGATGTCATGACGACGGCTGATGCCTTGATGCCGCCGCCGGTGGGCGCGGTCGATTTTCTTGGCAACGAAGCCGCCTATTGGCGGCTGCGCGCCAAGGGCGCCGCGCTGCTCGCGCTCACGCTCGGCATCTATCGCTTCTGGTTCGCCACCGACGTGCGGCGTTATTTGTGGTCCAATACGGAGATCGGCGGCGAGACGCTGGAATATACCGGGCTTGCCACCGAGCTCCTCGGCGGTTTCCTGATCGCCGTCACCATCGTTGGCCCGCTCTACAGCGCGATCGCCACCGCGGCGCTTGCGCTTGAGACCGCGGCAGCCGCGATTGCGGCGATCGGCTTTTTGCTTGCATGTCGAGGTGGTGCGCCGCGCCGAGCCCAACGCCATGGCGCTGCCCGGCGGCCATGTTTATGTCGACGAGGGCTGATCGCCAAAGCGGAGACGCCCGACGAATTGGCCGGTGTGCTGGCGCACGAGATCGGCCACGTTGCTCATCGCGACGGCACCCGCACTGTGCTGCAGACGGCCGGCCTGTCGTTTCTGTTCGGCATGATGCTCGGCGATTTCGTCGGCGGCGGCGCCGTCGTCATCGCTGCCCGGACGGTGCTGAAATCGTCCTATTCGCGCCGGGTCGAGGCGGCGGCCGACGCCTAAGCGTCGATCTGATGGCGAAGGCCGGCGGCCACCCGCATGCGCTCGCGGCCATCCTCAAGCGCATCGTCGGCGACAAGAACGAGGGGATGAAGCTGTTGCTCGACCACCCCGAGACCAAGGATCGGATCGCCGCGATCGACGCCGTTGCCGTCGCCGGGACCCCGGTGCCGCTCCTTGACGCGGCGGACTGGAGCGCGCTCAAACAGATTTGCGCTCCGCTGCCGGCGAAGGCCGCCGGCAGCGGCACCACCCACTAGCCGGACCCATCATGCGCCGCCGTATTCTCCACGATCAGCCGATCTCGCGGCTCGCCATCTGGGCGCGGCGCATCGCCTTGTTTTCGCTGGCCGCGACTTTGGTCGCCATCATCATCGTGCGCTCGGGAGCGCTCGATATCGTTCCGGCGCTCTCCACGCTGGCTGGTGCGCTGGTACTGGCCTGCGTCGCGATCCTGCTGGCGCTCGGCTCCGGCATCGTCATCTGGCGCGACGGCATCGGCGGCGGCCGCCACGCGATGGCCGCGTTATTGATCGGCTTTGCGCTGATCGCCTATCCGCTCTATCTCGGCGTCAAGGCCTATCGCCTGCCCGCGATTTACGACATCACCACCGATCCGATCGATCCGCCGCAATTCCACGCCATCGCCCGCTTGCGGCCGCGCGACGCCAACCCGGTTGCTTATGCCGGTCTCTACGCCGCCGAACAGCAGAACTCCGCTTATCCCGACATCGTCCCCGACGACACCACGGCGACGCCGCAAGAGGCCTATAGCGCCGCGATGAAGGTCATTACCAAGCGGCGCTGGCGCGTCGTCGATGCGCGGCCGCCGCAAGCGGCTCTGCCGCGCGCCGTCGACGCGCGACAGCCGCAAGACACCGCGGTGCGCGACGGCGTCATCGAGGCGGTGGCGCGCACGCCAATCCTCGGCTTCCGCGACGACGTCGTGGTCCGGGTGCGGGCCACCACCGACGGCGCCCGCATCGACGTGCGCTCGGCCTCGCGCTACGGCCGCAACGATCTCGGCACCAATGCCAATCGGGTGCGCAACCTGATCGACAATATCGACGACGTGCTGTCCGCGCCGGTGCCGGAGAAAAAAGCGCCGCCCACGCCGCGTCAGCCGCCGGGCAAGGCGTCGGCCAAGCGATAGGTTCCGTCGATCGACGGCGGGCCTTCGGTTGCGACGACGCCGCGCGCCACCAGATCTTCCATATGCGCCAACACCGATAAAGCCGCGGCGCCGTTGAGCCGCGGATCGAGCCCGATATAGACCGCCCTGACAATGGTCGGGATATCGGCCGGCCCTTTGCCGAGCCGGTGCAAGATCGAGGCCTCGCGGCCTTGGCGGTGGCGGATGAGATGCTGCACATAGCGCGGCGCGTCGCGCACCGGCGCGCCGTGGCCGGAGAGGTAAAGCGGCTCGCTGCGCCCCGCGAGCTTGTGCAGCGACGCCATATAGTCGCTCATGGCGCCGTCGGGCGGCGCCACGATGGTGGTCGACCAGCCCATGACGTGATCGCCGGCGAACAAAAGGTCGGCCTCCTTGAAAGCAAACGCCATGTGATTGGCGGTGTGGCCCGGCGTCGTCACCGCTTCGAGCGTCCAGCCGTCGCCGCTCACCGTTTCACCGTCGGCGAGCGCGACGTCGGGACGGAAATCCATATCGGCGGAGGCATCGAGCCGGCGCGTCTCGCCGATATGGAGCGGCCGCGCCAGCCGGTGCGGACCCTGCGCGAAAACCTTGGCCCCGGTCGCGGCTTTGACTTTCGGCACCGCCGGCGAATGGTCGCGATGGGTATGGGTGACGAAAATATGGGTGACAGTCTCGCCGCGGACCGCGTCGAGCAGTGCGGCGATATGGGCGTCGTCATCGGGGCCGGGATCGAGGATTGCGACTTTGCCGCGGCCGACGATGTAGCTCATCGTGCCTTTGAACGTGAATGGGCTGGGATTATCGGCGACGATCGCGCGGACCTGCGGGGCAATCTCGCGCACCCGCTCGGGCTCGAGGTCGAATGTCTTATTGAAGGGAACGTCGTCATTCATCCGGCGCTGCATATCATTTGCGCAGCCGGACTTCGAATCCGATCGCACTGCGCTCCTTCGTTAACGCCTCCACCATGTGCGAAGACGGCGCCGCGGGCGCAAGCGCTAGGAAGCAGCCGGGATATGCGGTGAGGGGTACCCCAAAAATAGTAGAGCCCCGGTGCCGGGAATGCCGGGGCTCTAGCAACCTCAATTCGCCACGGTAAGTGAGACCGAGATCGCCGATTTTGGTTATGCAAGCGGCGGGCCAAGTCGCGCGGCAGCAAAACCCCGGCAATTTCGTCCGGATAAATGGCGCAAAACGTCACGTTGTTCGCGCCGCAGGCGGTCAGTGGCTATTTTGCAGGCAGCGGCGCTAAAACGGCGTCCGGCTGCGCATGGCGGCGGCCAGCGTGCCTTCGTCGAGATAGTCGAGTTCGCCTCCGACCGGCACGCCATGGGCGAGCCGCGTCACCTTCACATGAGCCTCGTGCAGCAGGTCGGTGATGTAATGGGCGGTGCTCTGGCCGTCGACGGTGGCGCTAAGCGCCAGCACCACTTCCGTCACTGCCGGATCGCTCGCCCGCTTGACCAGTGCGTCGATCGTCAAGTCGTCCGGCCCGATGCCGTCGAGCGGCGACAGCGTGCCGCCGAGCACGTGGTAGCGCGCATTGATGGCATGCGCGCGCTCCAGCGCCCACAGGTCGGCGACGTCGGCCACCACCGCGATGGCCGAAGCGTCGCGGCGGGGATCGGTGCACACCGTGCAGGGATTTTGCGTGTCGATATTGCCGCAAATCCGGCACACCTCGATCTTCTCCATCGCGGTCGCCAATGCGGCGGCGAGCGGCGCCATCAGCAATTCGCGCTTCTTAATGAGAAACAAGGCGGCGCGCCGCGCCGAGCGCGGCCCGAGCCCGGGCAGGCGAGCCAAAAGCTGGATCAGACGTTCGATCTCGGGTCCGGCGGAAACGACGGGCATCAGAACAGCTTCAGCCCCGGCGGCAGCGGCAGGCCGCCGGTGAGCGCCTGCATCTTTTCGGCAAGCTGCGTTTCGAGCTTGCGCTTGGCGTCGGCATGCGCGGCGACAAGAAGGTCTTCGACGATTTCCTTCTGGTCGGGCTTGTAGAGCGAATTGTCGATGCGCACGCCGCGCAAGTCGCCCTTGCCGGACATCTTCACTGTCACCATGCCGCCGCCGGCTAAGCCTTCGATCTCGATCCGGTCGAGCTCGGCCTGCATGGCTTCCATCTTGGATTTCAGCTCGGTGGCCTGCTTCATCAGGCCGAGAAAATCAGGCATCGATAAACCTCGTTTCCCGGGCGCAGCGCAGCACGCAGTGGTGCGCTGCGGATCCGGGATCGTTATGGACGCGGAGCTTGTGACGATCCCGGATCTGCGGCGCACCGTTTCACGCTGCGCCGCGTCCGGGAAACGTAAGCTCTATGCCCGGCCGCCACTAGTCTTCGCTCTCCGGTGGGGGAGTCTCTATCTCTTCGCCACTCGCGGGCGTATCGCCCGCCGGCGGCCGCACGTCGACAATCTCCGCGCCCGGAAAGCGTTGCAGCACCGCCTGCACCAGCGGATCCTCGCGCACGACGTCCTTGAGCTCCGCCTTGCGGGCGTCCGCCTGCGCGCGCATGCTCGGCATGCCCGCCTCGGCGGAGACCGCGACCATCCAGCGCCGGCCGGTCCATTCGCCCAATTTCTTGGAAAGCTCCTGGACCAAGGTCTTGCGCGCGCTCGGCTCCAGCGCGAGTTCCAGCGTACCATCTTCGAAGCGGACCAACCGCACGTCGCGCTCCAGCGCGCTTTTCATGGTCAGGTCGCGGTTCTCCGCGGCTAGCGCAATCAGGTCGGCAAAGCTTTTCACCGCGCGGAACTCATTATCGCGCGCCACCGGCTCGTCGAATGGCGCCGGATTTTCGGACTGCCGAGGTGCTGCCATTGGTGCTGATTTGGGCGCGGCAGACGCCAGCGGCCCACGGTTGCCGCGCGCTGCCTCGTTGCGTGGCTCCCTAAGCGGCGCTGCGCTCCCTCCCATGCTTCCCCCGCTTGCGGGGGAGGGTGGGGCGGGGGAAGCGCCGTTGCCGCTTCGCGTATCGCCGAGCGAGCGGATCACTTCGTCGGGCGTTGGCAAATCGGCGGCATAGGCGATGCGCACCAAGACCATGTCGGCGGCATCGATCGGCCGGCCGGCGGCCTCAACTTCGGCGATGCCCTTGAGCAGCATCTGCCAGGTGCGGGCCAGCACTCGCATCGAAAGTTTTGTCGCAAAGGCGCGGCCGCGCGTGCGCTCGGCTTCGGTGAGCGACACGTCGTCGGCCAGACTCGGCACGATTTTCACGCGGGTGACGAAGTGGGTAAATTCGGCGAGATCGCCGAGCACCATCGCCGGATCGGCGCCGGAATCGTATTGGTCGCGCAATTCCTTGAGCGCCGTGGCGATGTCGGCGCGCATCAGAGCCTCGAACAGATCGATGACGCGGGTGCGGTCGGCAAGGCCGAGCATCTGCCGCACGTCCTCGGCGCGCACCGGGCCCGCCGGCATCGTTAGGTTGCCGGCTCCGCCGGCGTGCGCAATGGCCTGATCAAACAAAGAGAGCGAATCGCGCACCGAGCCTTCCGCGGCGCGCGCGATCAGCGCCAGCGCTTCCGGCTCGGCTTCGATGGCTTCCTTGCCGGCGATGCCTTGCAGATGCTTCACCAACAGCCCGGCATCGACCCGGCGCAGATCGAAACGCTGACAGCGCGACAGCACCGTGATCGGCACCTTGCGGATTTCGGTGGTGGCGAAGACGAACTTTGCATGCGGCGGCGGCTCTTCCAGCGTCTTGAGCAGCGCGTTGAAAGCCGCGCCGGACAGCATGTGCACTTCGTCGAGGATATAGACCTTGTAGCGCGCCGAGACCGGGGCGTAGCGGATGGCGTCATTGATCTGGCGCACGTCGTCGACGCTGTTATGCGAGGCGGCGTCCATCTCGATGACGTCGAGATGGCGGCTCTCCATGATCGCTTCGCAATGGATGCCGAGCACCGGCATTGTGATGGTCGGCGCCGTGATCGAGCCGTCGGGCAGTTCGTAATTGAGTGCGCGCGCCAGGATGCGCGCGGTCGTGGTCTTGCCGACCCCGCGCACGCCGGTGAGGATCCAGGCCTGCGGAATGCGTCCGGATTCGAAGCCATTGCCGATGGTGCGCACCATTGCGTCCTGGCCGATCAGGGCGTCGAAGGTCGCCGGCCGGTATTTGCGCGCCAGCACGCGGTACGCGGGAGATGGTGTCGTTGCGTCGTTCATCGCCAACAGAATGTAGCCTGGGTTGAGCGGAGCGAAACCCAGGGTGCGGCGTAGGGGTTCATCGGTCGTTCCCGGATTTCGCTCCGCTTAATCCTGGTTACGTCCGCGATGAGAAAGGGTGGGAGGCTGACGAGCGACCCGAACCGCGCTCGTTAGGGCTGCTTCCTTCCGGACCTGACCCGGTTGGCGAGTGGCTCGTCCACCGCCAACCTCCCGGCCTCTATATCGGCCGGGGAGGGGTCGAAAGCAAGCTTGCGGGTATATGCGTCAGCCCGCCTCCTTGGCCACGTCGTAGCCGTAGAGCCAGCCGACCTGGAACGTGGTGGTATCGCCTCGGCGGCCGCGCCCGAAACGGTCGCGCAGCTTGAATTTCACGTCGCGTTTCAATCGCGCCCAAGGCGAGGCCAAATGGTTCTCTTTGGCGCGCGCCCGGGAGCCGAGCACAGCCGCGGTCGCGCGCGGTGTCCGCAGCCGCTCATAGGCGACGAGCGCCGCGGTGAGGTCGTCGGGCTGCCGCGCCACCATTGCCGCCAGCACGCAGCCGTCCTCGATCGCCATGCCGGCGCCCTGAGCGAGATAGGGCAGCATGGCATGCGCCGAATCGCCGAGGAGCGTCGCGCGACCCTTGCTCCAACGCTGCAGCGGATCGCGGTCGTAGAGCGCCCATTTGTACCAGCGCGTGCTGCACGGATAGAGGCGAGTGAGATCGCGATGCCAGCGCGCATAGGTCGCGGTCACTTCCGATACGTCGCATTCATGCGTCCACGATTCCTCGGTCCAGGCATCGCTGTCGATGTGCGCGACGATGTTGAGGAGTTCGCCGCGGCGCACGCGGTAATGCACGACATGGCCGTGCGGTCCCATCCACATGGTGCCGTCAGCGGTGTTGATGTCGGCCGGCACCGCTTCGATCGGCGCCATGCCGCGCCAGCATATGCAGCCGGTGAAGCGCGGCGCGTCGGCGCCGAACAGGGTTTTGCGCACCGCCGAATGAATGCCGTCGGCGCCGATCACGAGATCGGCCTCGAGGGCGCTGCCGTCGGCAAATTGCACGGCGGCGGCCCGCTTGCCGTCATCGCCTGGATCGACCCCGATGCAGCGTTTGCCGAGACGGATGTCGGTCGTCCGCAGCGCATATCGCAGCACGTCGAGCAGGTCGGCGCGATGCAGCGTCAGGTTCGGCGCGCCGAATTTCTCGCGGAAATCGCTGCGGCGGATGCGCGAGATATAGCGGCCGCTTTTCCATGAGCGGATGAGCTGGAATTCGGACGCCCAGCCGATGCCCTCGACCTCCTGGTCGATGCCCAGCGCCCGGAACGCCTTCACCGCGTTGGGCGTCAGATTGATCCCGGCGCCGATTTCGCTGTGCACCGGCGACTGCTCGCAAACAACGACCTCGGCGCCGCGACGCTCCAGCGCCAGCGCGGCGGTCAGTCCGCCAATGCCGCCGCCGACAATGACGACGCGTGGCATGCGTGCCATTCCTCGTTCCTCCCGATGCATGTAGGGTGGGTGCCGCGACATCAGCGCGTTTCCGCATAGGTAAAATCGTGCAAGCGCGGTGCCCATTCGGTTTCGCGTGAACCGACGATTTCGCCCACCCTACGGGCCTTTAGGCTACGGGATCATTGGCGGATTTTTCCCCTTACGGAAACCTCCTTATGGAGAATTCCCGAATTTTCCGCAGGCCTGCCATGCCGCTAGCGTCTCCCCAACATCGCCACAGGCCAACAAGGGAGCGTTCCGATGTCGATGACAGGAAATGGCGACAATCGCCGCATGCCGTACGGCGCCGAAGCAGAGGAGTTTTTCCGGCTCGGCCTGATGTGTTCCACCGGCGAAACCAGCCCCGTGGACATGGTCTCCGCGCATAAATGGTTCAACATCGCCGCGATGCGCGGCTCGCACGAAGCGGTGCGTCACCGCTGCGAGATCGCCAGCGAAATGTCGTCCGCCGAGATTGCCGCCGCGCAGCGCGCCGCGCGCACTTGGCTTACGCGGCATTGATCGGCTCACGCGGCATTGACCGGCACACGCGGGATGCGGCTTACTTCGCCGCGGCAAGCTGCTAGACTTCGCCCGAATCTTCACCAATCCAGTGAAAAGGAACGCCATGCGACGCACATTCGCTCTTGCCGCGATGTTTGCGCTTCTGTTGCCGGCCTGGGCCCTGGCCCAGGATCATCACGATGACCATAAAGCCGCCCCGTCGCATCCCGGCCCACACGGTCCGCCGCCGCCACATCCGGCATTCAAGCCGGTTCCGCATGTGGGCGGCCCGGCCGGTCCGCCGCATCCGCAGTTCAAGCCGGTCAATCCGCAGCACGGACCGACGGGTGGCCCAAATCCGCAGTTCAAGCCGGTCAATCCGCAGCACGGCCCGATGGGCGGCCCAAATCCGGCCTTTGTCCACGGCCCCCATGCTCCGCCGCCCGGCAGTCCGCATTTCACGTTCCACGGCCATGATTTCAACCGGGTCCACGTTCGTCCGTTCGTCTATCCGAACGGCTGGGCCTATCGGGAATGGGCCGTCGGCGCGATCTTGCCGCCGCTGTTCCTGGTGCCGGATTACTACTATCCGGAATGGGCCGCGCTCGGCCTCGAACCGCCGCCGCCCGGCGCCCAGTGGGTGCGCTACGGACCCGATCTGCTCCTGGTCGACGTCAACACTGGCCAGGTGCTCGATGTCGCCTACGGGGTGTTCTACGAGGACTGAGCTGGTCGAGATCGCCGCGTTTAGCGCGGCGCATCCAAAGTAGTACGAAACATGATGGCCGGGATTTTCGTCCCTGCCATTTTTGTTGAAACGTTTCCGGGACGCGGTGCAGCACGCAGTGATGCACCGCTGATCCGGGATCGTCCCACACTCGGCGCCTGCAACGATCCCGGGTCTGCAGCGTATCACTACGCAACGCTTCGTGCTGCGCTCCGCCTCCCTTCTTTTTGGGAGGCCGTGGGAAGGGCTTTCTTGCAGTGGCGTGGCAAGCCTTGGATGCGAAGGCGCATCGCGAGAACGATGGCGTTTATCCGCCCCCACGAAAGTGGGGGAGGGGGCCACCCGAAGGGTGGTGGAAGGGGCGTCTGAGATGGAGCTTCGTTGTCGTCGCAGGAAAATCGGCATGGCCCGCGCCCCGCCCACCATCCTTTCGCGAGCTACGGATGGTCCCCCCTCACCGCTGCCGCGGGGCGGGATGGTTCGCGCCTTGACCTGCCGGAGCGGCGCGGCTTCAATCCGGCGCAAATCAAGCGCGCACGCTATGCGCCCCGACGCGGCCAAAGGAGCGCGACCATGACCTTCCGCATTGCCGTTGTGCAACCGATCACGCACCGCCCGCCCGACGACGAGAAGAACGTCGCGGCTGCCGTGCGGACGATCGAACGCGCGGCGGGCGAGGGCGCCGACTTCGTCTGCTTTCCGGAGAGCTATCCGGGACCATGGCGCATGCCGGCGACCTACGATCCCACTGAGGCGTTGGCCGAAGCCGCGGTCAAGCACGGTGTGCATGTGGTGTTCGGCACGCTCGAGCCGATCGATGCCAAAGCGGGCACCGCGTATAATCTTACAGCGATGGCTTTTCCCGACGGCCGCGCGCCGGCGCGTTATCGTCGCAGCCATCCCAACGGGCCGTGGATCTACACCGGCGGCAAAGTGTGGGACTTTAAATACGTCGCCGGCGGCGACTACCCGGTGTTCGACACCGTGCACGGCAAGGTCGGGCTCGCGATGTGCAGCGAAATCTATATGCCCGAAGTGACCCGCGCGCTCGCTTTGCGCGGCGCCGAGCTGATCTTCATGCCGGCGGGCATCGAGAAGCACCGGCTGTGGCCGACGTGGCGGACGCTGATCTTTGCGCGCGCCATCGAAAATCTGGCGATCGTGGTGACGACGCAGAATTTGTTCGATCACGCGCAGCGCGGGCTCGCCATGGTGGCGGCGCCAGAGGAGATTTTGTTCGAGAGCATGGCGGCCGGAATGAGCGTGGTCGACGTCAGCCTCGACCGCGTGCGCTATCTGCGCTCGACGCGCGACGACATCGGCTCGTCGATCAATTGCGGTGCCAAGCAAGGCCTGCTCGGCCCGCAATGGCAGCGGCCAGAGCTTTACGACAGTTTCCATCCGCGGCCGCTGCGCGAAGCGGCCGAATGATGCCAAGCGATCGTTGTTGATCGTGCCCCCGCGCCCCGATCTCGGTCCGCCGCCGCAGCTCGGCTATATCGCGAGCCGCGTCGATCGCGCGGCCGGACTGCGCGGCGATGCCGCGGCGCTCAAGAAATTCAGCGAGCATCCGCGCGCCGGCGTCTATGTCGTTGGCGGCGAATTGGTGGTGCTGAAGGCTGCATCGCCGATGTGCGATCCGTTGTTCTCGCCGGCCGAGGCGTGCGCGCTCGGCCGCGGGCATGAAAACGTCTTTCTCGGCTTGGTGGATGACGCGCCGCGGGTCGGGCTGCGGCTCGATCCGCAGGCGATCGAGCCGCTCAAGACGCGCCACGATCTGAAGATCACAGATCTGCGCTCGATTGCGGTGCAGGGTCTGGTCGAAGCGGAGCATCTGCCGCCGCTCGCCGAAGCAAAAGCGCTGCTCGCCTGGCATGCACGGCATTCGCACTGTCCGAATTGCGGCGTCAAGACCGAAGTCGTTCAGGCCGGCTGGCGGCGCGATTGCCCGGCGTGCAAGGCCGAGCATTTTCCCCGCACCGATCCGGTCGTCATCATGCTACCGATTGCCGGCGAGCGCTGCGTGCTCGGCCGCTCGCCGCGTTTCGCGACGACCATGTGGTCGTGTCTCGCCGGTTTTGCCGAGCCCGGCGAAGCGATCGAGGAGGCGGTGCGCCGCGAAGTGCTGGAAGAAGTCGGCATCGCTTGCGGCCGCGTGAAATATTTCGCCTCGCAGCCGTGGCCGTTCCCGTCCTCGATCATGATCGGCTGCCATGCCGAAGCGCTATCCGACACAGTTATTGTCGACCACGAGGAATTGGAGGACGCGCGCTGGTTCGAACGCGAGGAAGTGGTGGCGATGCTCAGGCGGCAGCATCCACAGGGACTGACCACGCCGCCGCCGGTCGCCATCGCCCATCACATCATCCGCAGTTTTGTCGAGGACGGCAGCGATGTCCTCCGCTGACGCAGCCGTGCCAAGGAGCAGCGCGCCGCGCATTCTATGCGCCGGCATCATCGTGCTCGACGAAGTGTTCCGCGTCGACGAATTTCCACAAGCCGACGGCAAGGTGCAGGCGAAGGGATTTTTCGTCGTCAATGGCGGCTGCGCGGCCAATGCGGCGCTGGCGATCGCCCGGCTCGGCGGCCGCGCAGCGCTTGCCGGGCCGATGGGCGGCCCCGCCGGCGAAGACGACAACGGCGATCGCGTGCTCAAGGCGCTTTCGCGCGAAGACGTCGATTGCAGCTTCTGTCAGCGCATCGACGGGCTGTCGACGGCGCTGTCGGCGATCTTCATGAATGCCCGCGGCGACCGCACCATCGTGACCTATCGCGACGAACGCATCGCCGCGACCGTGCCGGCCGACGCGGCGGCCATCGTGGCCATGGCCGACGCGGTGCTGGCCGATAACCGCTATCCCGATTTTGTGCGGCCGATCTGCGCGGCGGCCCGTGCGCGCGGGTTGCCGGTGGTGCTCGACGGCGACCGGCCGACAATCGAGGACGATCCGCTGTTCGGTCTCGCCAGCCATGTCATCTTTTCCTCCGAATGTTTGCGGGTGACGACCGGCCTTGCCGATCTCGGCGCGGGCCTGCAACGCATCGCGCGCAATACCGACGCTTTTCTCGCGGTCAGCAACGGTCCCGACGACATCGTCTATCGCGACGGCGGGACGCTCCGTCGCGTGCCGGTGTTCAAGATTGCTGCGGTGGATACGCTCGGCGCCGGCGACGCCTTGCACGGGGGTTTTGCACTAGCGCTGGCCGAAGGCCAAAGCGAAGTCGACGCCATGCGGTTCGGCGCCGCCGTCGCCGGTCTCAAATGCAGCCGGCTCGGCGGCTCTTCGGGCGCGCCGGCGCGGGCCGAAGTCGAGGCACTCTTGGCGGCAAACCCGCTCCGACCGCATTGCGCGGCGCTCAGCCACGAAGCATTTTAGAGTCTTAGCGACTTGCCAGCACGGATGTCGGAAAGGACGGACCTATGCAGCAGATCTTCTCCAAATGCGTCGCGGCGGCGCTCGCAGTGGGCGTGGTCATTGCGGCGTCGAGCGCGGCCCAGGCCCATCACCATGCCAGAAAATGGCGCGCCAGCTGGCAGCGCGCCGACATTTTACCGTACGATTACAGCTACTTTCCGGTCATGGGCTACTCGCTCTACGGCAACTGCTACCTGGTCGAGCAGTTTGCGCCCTATCGCCCCTACCTCGTCCGCGTCTGTCCACCCCGCTGATATGTCCGCTCATCGCCGCGGAAGCGGAATCCGGATGCGTGGCCCCCGGCCCGCCCGGATGGCCGCAAAGCCGAAGCGGCTCCCTGCTTGATTTAGAATATTTTTCTATATAAAAAGCTGTTCTCCTAAGTTATTGGAAGAATAGCTTTCGTGGACGCCATAGATCGGAAAATCCTTGCTGTGCTGCAGGATAACGCGGCGTTGTCGGTCGCCGACATCGGGCAGCGCGTCGGCCTTTCGTCGACGCCGTGCTGGAAGCGAATTCAGCGGCTCGAAGCCGACGGCGTCATTGTCAAACGCGTCGCGCTGATCGACCAGGATCGCATCGGGCTCGGCATCAGCGTCTTCGTCTCCATCGAGACCGGCGATCATTCGCAGGAATGGCTCGACCGTTTCGCCAAAACTATCACCGCCATGCCGGAAGTGATGGAGTTCTATCGCATGGCCGGCGACGTCGATTACATGCTGCGCGTGGTGGTGCCGGATATTGCCGGCTATGACGCCTTCTACAAGCGCCTGATCGCCACGGTGCCGCTGAAAAACGTCACCTCGCGCTTCGCCATGGAGAAGATCAAGTCGACGACGGCGCTGCCGATACCGGAACTCAAATAATGCCTTTCACGACGCGGTGCGCGCGATCGAGGCCGATTCTCGCGGCCGCGTGAAGCTTTGATCGCTCAAGGTCAAAGTGCCGTTTAACACATAGCCGTAGGTCGGATTATAGCCGTACTGGACCTGGGCAAGGATCAGATAGCTATTCGGTGTGGCGAGCGACGACGGCACGTTGACGGTCTGGCCGACCGTCAGCGCGGTGCCATTGAGCGTGTCGCTCCATACCACGGTGGCGTTGCCCTGCGAGTCGATCGCGATCTCCGACATCACTTCCTTGAGACCCGCGGTCGGGTAGGGCGCGATGATCGCGGAGCCGGCATTGAGAATGTTGGACATGTCGGCGTTGGTGATGGCGGTATATTGGCTGGCGAGATCGGCCAGCGAGTGTGCGGTTAGCTCGACTTTGCGGTCCGCGGCGATGCCTTGCGAGGCTTCGACGCTGCCGAGCAGAAGCGTCAACATCACCGGCATCAGCATGGCGAATTCGACGGCGGAAATGCCGCGGCAGTCGGCGGCCAAACGCGCGCGGTAATGGGCAATGGCGGCAATCAGCTTCATGACGCGCCCCTCAAGACGATGTTGCGTAAGGTTCGTTTTTGAAGACCGCGGTGGCGGCGAATAGATCGTAGCCGCCGGTCAAGTCGCTCAGATTGAAGCCGAGCAAATTCATGAACACCGGATACTGGTAGTAGAGCCGCACCATGACGATGTCGCCCGGCCCGCCCGGATTGTAGCCGAGCGCCGAAGTATTGAGTTTGCCGTTCGATATCGGCATTCCCGTGTTGATCGCTGAAAATGACGGATAAGTCTCGACGTCGACATAGACGCCGTTGCTGCAGTTGAAGATGCCCTGGATCTGATTGCAGACCTGCGATTTGAATTGCGCCGCGGTCCAGCCGGCGGTTTGCGCCTGGCCGGTCAAGATCAATCGCGCCGAAGCCGCCGCCGCGGTCTCGAGCGTCTGACCGGCAAAGAAGATGATCGCCGTCTGCATGATGGCGAGCAGCCCGGCGAGAAACGGCGCCGCAAGCAGAGCGAACTCGATGGTGGTGCTGGCCTCGCGTTGCGCGAGGAAGCGGCGGATGTGCGGCGGCGCGAAAGTGCCCGCGGTCAATGCCTTGGCCAGCCGCGCCGGCCACGCGCGAATAAATTTGGTGCAATTGATCACGGTTCGATCGGACGCAGCTCGATTGGACACGGCTCGATTCGTCATGGCGCCCTCAAGCAAAGTAAGGTCGCAACAATGCGAAGCCTCACCGTTAAGCGATAGCAGCGGCGCGTTGGCGATTTATTGCGGCAATCGTCGAGACTGGCGGGGCAAGCTTTAAGCTGCCGCTAACCGTGCCATGGCCCGATAGATCCCGAAAAACGGATACCGGCTTTCGGAAAAAATCATGCTCGTCAAAAAGCTGGAGGCCGATTTTGATTCCGTCAAAACCGAGCAGGCTCTAGTGACCGGACCCTGCGGCTGTGGCCTGGTTGGTGCGGGTGACGCTTTGATTGAGCGTTTTGTTGAAGTAGTCGGACGGCAGCGTGGTGTCCTTGTCAAAGTCGTCCACGCTGGTGTCGCCGAGCGTCACCCGCGGCGAGCAGTCGGGCGTGCAGCTATAGGTCTGCCGCGTCGCGCCGCGGTAGACCGCGACAAGCGGCTCGTCGGCGGGGCCTTTGACTTCGATGGTCTTTTCCATCAGCACGGCGCTGCTTTTATCCAGGACCACGACATTGGTGGCGCCGTACGCCTTGCCGGTGATGACGGCGAGGCCGCCCGGCTGGATCGAAAGATCGGCAATCAGCGGGTCGCCGATCACCACGGTGGCCGCGCGGTCGGGAAGCTTGAGGATTTTGGCTTGGTCGAGGTGCACCGCGATCGGCTCTTCAGCGGCGGCCGCGGGGGCGACCGCGGCAAGAACGACAGCCGTCAAGAGCCAAGCCAGCGCGGTTTGGCCCGACCTGACGCGCAGGCAAAACGCCGTCATCGATACGCTCCGAAACGCTACGCGGATTCGACTGTTACAGGGCCGTCCACCAACCCATCCACTTGACTGCAAATTCGTGAACGAAGTGCAAATCGCCAAGGCCGGTGACCGACTCGTTAACGAGGGCCGCGAAACGGCGGAAATCGGGGCGCGCGCCGCGGCGCCCGCCGCTACTGGGTGAACGGATGCGCCAGCTGGGCGGGAAAGCTCGTCGGATACTCCCGCTCGCCGATTCCGTAATTGTCAGGCAATTGTCCGGCCGGCATGTAAAAGGTACCGAAAATCACGTCCAGGACGGGGAATGTCGCGGCGAAATTCTTCTCGCCGCCGCGGTCGGCCGCGGTGTGGTGCCAGCGATGGAACACCGGGCCGGCGATCACGTATTTGAACGGCCCGAGTTTCCAATCGAGATTGGCGTGCACGAAGGCCGAATGCGCGATGGTCAACGGCCCGAGCACGACCAACACGTTCGGCGAGATACCGATCAGCAGCATGACCACGTCGGCGGCGACGCTGCCGAGAAACAGATTGACCGGGTGGAAGCGCGCAGCCGAAATCCATTCCAGCTCTTCGGAGGAATGATGCACCGCATGATACCGCCACATGCGTCGGCCGTGGAACAGGCGGTGCGTCCAGTATAAGATGATGTCTTCGCCGATCAGGAAAACGACCATCTGCGCCGCGAGCGGCAGCGCCGCGAGCGGGCCGTGGCCGTTGTCGTAGAACGCGACCAGGCCGTTAGACGTGGTGATCCCAAACAGCACCGCCGCGCCAAGCACGAGCATGCCGATGCGCAAATAGCGGGTGATGAGCGGGATGAAGAACCAGTAGCACAGGTCGGTCGCCAGCTCGCGCTTATGCCACCACGGCCGACCGGGGTTGCAGGCCCAGAACCAAGTCAGAATGGTGAATACCACCGCAAGCGCCAGCGAGATCGGAATGGACTTTAGAAACGTCTGACCGAAACTGACAAGAAAGGACAGAAATTCCAAGGTCATGTCGTGGGTCATGTCTTACTGCCTGCGCGGCTCAATCGCCGGTCCGTCGAGCGCGCCATTGATATCGGGCCGGCGCTTAAGACGCCGTGAATGGCGTGCGAAAGAGCGTTGCGGGAGACGGCATGCTGACCCGTGTCTGATGCAGGTTATTTGTGCTGACGCTTTACGTTTCCACGACGTCGCTTTGCTAAGTCGTTCCGCGTTTTGACGCGCGTCGCGGCACTCGCGACCTTGGTATATCGAAGGTAAAGAAATGGTCGGCTTTTTTCGCCGCCTATGCAGACGATGTTAACTACGACGCGGAAAGCCCGATTGGTCACGCGTTTCGGCGAACGATTTAACCCCCTCGAAATTTATCCTCAGTACGGTCTGGCACGATCTAAACGGCGGGCAAAAAGCCGTTGGGTCAGCTCAGACAGCCACGTGTGGACCTTTAAGGAGCCAACTCATGAAGACCCTCTTCTCTCGTTTCGTGAAGGACGAGTTGGGCGCCACGGCCATTGAATACGGTCTCATCGCCGCCGGCATTTCGGTCGCGATTATCGCCGTCGTCCAGGGCCTCGGCAGCAAGTTGAACACCACGTTCAGCAGCGTCTCCGGCGCCCTCAAGTAAGCGTCGATCTTCAGTGCTGCGATAGGGCTCCGGACGCACACCGGAGCCTTTTCGCTTTACAGCGTCGCCGCCGGAGGCGGCGGCGAAAGCGACTTGCGGCGAGCGATCCGGCAAGCGGATCATATCGAGCGGCGATGGTGTTATGCTGATTGAAGCGGTCAGACTGACGTTATTCCCGGCAATGATGGCCTTTGCCGCGTCCAGCGATCTGCTGACGATGACGATCGCCAACCGCGTGTCGCTCATCCTCATCGCCGGTTTCGCCGCGCTCGCGCTAGTGAGCGGA
The DNA here is from genome assembly GCA_963731805.1 of uncultured Alphaproteobacteria bacterium. Classification (GTDB taxonomy): domain Bacteria; phylum Pseudomonadota; class Alphaproteobacteria; order Rhizobiales; family Xanthobacteraceae; genus BOG-931. The sequence goes on along the minus strand of CAVSWY010000001.1, from coordinate 55,095 downwards.
CTAGGCACCGCAGAGGTGCTCTCGCATGTCGGGGCAGCGGCCGCGGTGCTCGGCGTCGCCTTCTTTTGCTTCGCCTGCGGCTGGATCGGCGGCGGCGATGCCAAGCTCGCAACGGTTACGGCGCTGTGGCTCGGCTTCGGCAATCTTTTCAGCTATCTCGTTTATGCCTCGCTGCTCGGCGGGGCGCTCACTTTATTGATCGTGCAATTTCGCACCATGCCGTTGCCGCGCCTGCTCGCGGGGCGGGAATGGGCCGAGCGGCTGCACAGCCAGGGTGCAGGCGTGCCCTACGGCGTGGCGCTCGCCGCGGCTGCGTTGTTGGTCTATCCGCAGACCGAATGGATGACGGCCGTCGGCCTTTAAGGTTCAGCCGGATCGCACGTGGATGGCGCGCCGTCGCGCGCGCTTGGGCGTGCGTCAACGCAACATTAACGCGATTTGGATACGCCTCATTAACCATGCCTTGACGTTTAGCTGCTGAAATCCGGCTCAGATGGCCGCTTTGGCCGCGCCGTCTCGTGGAAAGTGAAGCGTAATGAAAGCCGCGCGTCTCGTCGTACTCGGTGTCGCTGTCGCCGCCGGCGGCATCGCCGCGTATTTGGCCGCCGGCAGCAAGGCGCCGCGGCCGCCACCACCCGTGGCGGCCGCGCCGCCGCTCGAAACGGTTGAAGTGCTGGTGGCCAAAACAGATCTGAACCGAGGTCAAGTGATCGAAAGTCAGGATATCGGTTGGCAGACTTGGCCGAAGACTGCGGCCAATGCGAACTTCATCAAGAAGTCCGATCGGCCGGACGCGATCAAAGACTTCGACGGCGCCATCGTTCGCGTGGCGATGCTGGCGGGCGATCCCATTCGCGGGCCCTATGTGGTGATGGCGAAGGGTTCGGGCTTCATGGCCGCGATCCTGCCGAAAGGCATGCGCGCGGTCGCGGTCGACATTTCGGCGGTCACCAGCGCCGGCGGCTTCATCCTGCCCGACGATCGCGTCGACGTCGTGCTGACGCGCCGCGATAGAGCGGCGGAAAAATCGACCGGCGTCGAGAAATTCGTCAGCGACACGATCTTGCACAACGTACGGGTGCTCGCGGTGGACCAGGCCGTCGACACCAAGGGCGATGCCAAGGTCGCGCTCGGCAAGACCGCCACCCTGGAGCTGACGCAGTCGCAGGCCGAGACGCTCGAATTGTCGCACCAGCTCGGCACGATTTCGCTGACACTGCGCAGCATCCGCGATTCCGGTCCGTCGGCTTCCCAGGACGACGAAGAGACCGACAACCACGAGCAGTCGATCAATACCATACGCTTCGGCGTGAGCACGGCGGGGGCCGGCCGTTGAGGGCGCGGAGGGAATTGATATGACGCGAGCGGGATCGATCCGAGCGGCGGCGGCTGTCGCAGCGCTGCTCGGCGCCGCGTGCCTGGTGCCGCGGGCGCTGGCGGGCAATGTCGTGTTCAACACGCCGGCCGTCGCGACCGTGCACGTCGCTGCCAGCGACTATCAATCCCAGCCGATGAGCCTTGGCATCGGTAAATCGATCGTGGTCGATCTGCCGCGCGACGTCAAGGACGTGCTGGTTGCCGATCCGAAAATCGCCAATGCGGTGGTGCGGTCGTCGCGCCGCGTTTTCATCATCGGCAGCTCGGTGGGGCAGACCAACCTGTATTTCTTCGATGCCGAGGGCAAGCAAATCGCCGGCTTCGATATCGCGGTCACGCGTGACCTCGACGGCATCCGCCAGGCCATTCATCAGGTGCTGCCCGATGCCGACATCACCGTGGAGGGCATCGGCGAAGGCATCATCCTGTCCGGCAGCGTGTCGAGCCCGCAGGAGGCGGAGCAGGCCCAGGACATCGCCGGCGGACTGCTCGGCCCCGGTAGCAAGGATGTCCCGGCCGGCAAGATCGTCAACGCCATCGTCATACGCGGCCGCGACCAGATCATGCTCAAGGTCGTTGTCGCCGAAGTCGAGCGCGACGTCATCAAGCAGCTCGGCATCAATCTGTCCGGGTCGCTGAACTACGGAACTGCGGTGGTCAACTTCAACAACACCAATCCGTTCTCCGTCACCGGCCAGTCGCTCAGCGGCTCGGCCATCACCGGCACCTTCAACTCGGTCAGCGCGACCTTGCAGGCCATGGAGCAGGCTGGCGTCATTCACACGCTGGCCGAACCGAACCTGACGGCGATTTCCGGGGAATCGGCAACTTTCGTCGCCGGCGGCGAATTTCCGGTCCTCAACGGCTACAGCTGCTCATCCGCGGGCGCCGGCAGCAGCGTGGCGACCTGTCAGCCGTCAATCGACTTTAAGAAATTCGGCGTCAGTCTCGATTTCACGCCGGTTGTGCTGAGCGAAGGCCGCATCAGCCTCAAGGTCATGACCGAAGTGTCGGATCTGTCGTCGCAGAACTCGCTAACCATCGCCCAGCCCGGCAGCAACCTCACCGCGACCATCCCCTCGATCCGCACCCGCCGTGCCGAAACGACCGTCGAAATTCCCTCCGGCGGCTCGCTGGCGATGGCCGGCATGATCCAGAACCAGACCAAACAGGCGATCAATGGACTGCCTGGCCTGGCGGAGCTTCCCATTCTCGGGCCGCTGTTCAAGAGCCGCGACTACGTCAACCAGCAAACCGAGCTGATGGTACTGGTGACGCCCTATGTGGTGCGGGCGGTGGCGCAGAAGGATTTGTCGCGGCCCGACGACGGCTTCGCCGATCCGAGCGATCCCGAGACGATTCTGCTGGGCCGGTTCAACCGCATCTACGGCGTCGGCGGCAACCCGGCGCCGCCCGATAATTATCACGGAAAATACGGCTTCATCCTCGATTGATGCGGCCGCTGGAGACCACGATGCAGACTGTGAAGGCGATGATCGAGGGCCGCCGCTCCGTCGCGGGCCTTGTGCTGCGCGCCGCCGCCGCGGCGGCGTGCGCGATCATGGTTTGCGGCTGCAATACCGACCAACAAGTCACCGGTGTTCCCGAAGCCCCGGTCGACTATCGCTTGCGGCACCCGATCACGCTGCACGAAGCCAATCGCACGCTGGAGCTGTTCCTCGGTTCCAACCGCGGCGAGCTCAACCCGACGCAACGCGCGCAGGTACTGGCCTTCGGCCTTGGTTGGAAGCGCGCCGCCACCGGGGGCATGGTGGTCGAGCGTCCGGTCGGCAGCAGCAACGAGCGCGCCGTCGCCGACGCGATGCCCGAGATCGTTTCGATCCTGGCCGCAAGCGGCCTGCCGCCGCAAAGCATCGTCGTGGGCACCTACCCAGCACCGACCGGGCCGAGCCCGGCCCCGGTTCGTATCAGTTATCCGCGAATTCGCGCCCAGGCCGGCCCGTGCGGTCTGTGGCCCGAGGACATCGGGCCGAGCTTCAATCGCAACTATTTCGAAAATCAGCCGCCGTGGAACTACGGCTGCGCCACGCAAAACGCTCTCGCCGCCGAAATCGCCAATCCGGCGGACCTTGTTCAGCCGCGTGCCGAGACGCCGGCCTACACCATGCGCCGCGCCACCGTGCTGCAGAAATATACCAATGGCCAAAACCCCTCGACCGAGGAGTCTGGCAGCACGAATGCCGCCAAGATCAGCGACGTCGGCAAATAGCACGAACGCCTCACGCGATACGTAATGTCGGAATAGGATGAAACAGAACAACCAAGCCGCCCGCGAAGAGCCAAACCTTCCCGATGCCGCCGCGCGCGACGAACACATCGCGCCGGCGCCGCGCGTTTCGGTGCAGGCCTTCTGTGAGAACGTCGATACCGCCGCCGCCATTCAGGCGGCCGGCGAAGATCGGCGTCTAGCCAAGGCGCATTTGCGCATCCAGATGGGCGGACTCGCTGCGGCGATCGAAGCCTATCAAAATTCGCCGACGCCGAACGTCATCATTCTCGAATCGGAAAATCGCAGCGACGACCTCCTCGGCACCCTCGATCAGCTCGCTAATTATTGCGACGCCGGTACGCGGGTGGTCGTCATCGGCCGCATGAACGACGTCATGCTCTATCGCGAACTGGTGCGTCGCGGCGTCAGCGATTATCTGATTGCGCCGGTCGAGGTGCTGCAGATTGTGCGCGCCATCTGCGGGCTGTTTTCGGCGCCGGACGCCAAGCCAGTCGGCCGTATTATCGCGGTGGTCGGCGCCAAGGGCGGTGTTGGCGCTTCCACCGTCGCCCACAATATCAGCTTCTCGATCGCGCACGATCTCAAGCTCGATGCGGTGGTGACCGACCTCGATCTGGCCTTCGGCACCGCGGGTCTCGATTTCAACCAGGATCCGCCACAGGGCATCGCCGAAGCGGTGTTTTCACCCGATCGCGTCGACACCGCCTTTGTCGACCGCCTGCTCTCCAAATGCACCGACCATTTGAATCTGCTGGCAGCTCCGGCGACGCTCGATCGCGTCTATGATTTCGGCGCCGATGCCTTCGAATTGATTTTAGATTCGCTGCGCACCACGGTGCCCTGCGTCGTGCTCGATGTCCCGCACCAGTGGACCGGATGGACCAAGCAGACCCTGGTCGGCGCCGACGACGTGCTGATCGTCGCCGCCCCCGATCTCGCCAACCTGCGCAACACCAAGAACATCTACGATTTTCTCAAAACGGCGCGGCCCAATGACCGTCTGCCGCGCTACTGTCTCAACCAGGTCGGGGTGCCGAAGCGGCCCGAGATCAAGGCCGCCGACTTCGCCAAGGCGCTCGACGAAGAGCCGATGGCGATCATTCCGTTCGAACCGCAGATCTTCGGCGCCGCGGCCAATAATGGACAGATGATCGCCGAAATTTCCTCGGGCCACCGCACCGCGGAATTGTTCCGGCAGATGGCGCAGCACCTGACTGGCAGATCGGAGCTCAAGAAGCAGCGATCCGGCCTGCTGTCGCCGCTGCTCGAAAAGTTGCTCGGGTAAGTCAGAGTCTGGAGTTGCGTTGGTGTTTGGCAAGCGTCCTACGTCCGGTAGTGCTAAAGGCGCGGAGCAGCGCAGTCCGGTGACCGCTCCGGCGGTCGCCGCGCCGCCGCCTCCGGCCGGCGCGCCCACCGAGGCTGGCCGTACGCCGTTTCCATCGGCGGGCCTCGGCGCCCCGCTCATCGGCGCGCCGACCAGCAAGCCGAACGTCGGCGGTCCGCCTAATCCGCCGCCCCCGCAGCCGGTGCCCTCGGCGGTCGATTTGCGCCGCTCGGAATCCTATTACGAGGTGAAAGGTACCATCTTCGGCGCGCTGATCGAGGCGATCGATCTCGCCCAGCTCGCTAAGCTCGACGCCGATTCCGCGCGCGAGGAAATCCGCGACATCGTCAACGAGATTATCGCGATCAAGAATATCGTGATGTCGATCTCCGAGCAGGAGGATCTGCTCGACGACATCTGCAACGACGTGCTCGGCTACGGGCCGCTCGAGCCGCTATTGGCGCGCGACGAGATCGCCGACATCATGGTCAACGGTTCGGGCACGGTTTACATCGAAGTGGCCGGCAAGATTCAGAAAACCGGCATCCGGTTCCGCGACAACCAGCAGCTTCTCAATATCTGCCAGCGCATCGTCAGCCAGGTCGGCCGCCGCGTTGACGAATCCTCGCCGATCTGCGACGCGCGCCTGCCTGACGGCTCGCGCGTCAACGCCATCGTGCCGCCGCTGGCGATCGATGGTCCGGCGCTCACCATCCGCAAATTCAAAAAGGACAAGCTGACGCTCGAACAACTCGTGCGATACGGCTCGATTTCGCCCGAGGGCGCGGAAATTCTGAAAATCATCGGCCGCTCCCGGGTCAATACCTTGATCTCCGGCGGTACCGGCTCGGGCAAGACCACGCTGCTCAATTGCCTCACCCGCTACATCGACGACACCGAGCGTATCGTCACCTGCGAAGACGCCGCCGAGCTGCAGTTGCAACAGCCGCATGTGGTGCGGCTGGAAACGCGGCCGCCGAACCTCGAAGGCGAAGGCCAGATCACCATGCGCGACCTGGTCCGCAACTGCCTGCGCATGCGTCCGGAACGCATCATCGTCGGCGAGGTGCGCGGACAGGAGGCGTTCGACTTGCTGCAGGCAATGAATACCGGCCACGACGGCTCGATGGGCACGCTGCACGCCAATACGCCGCGCGAGGCGCTGTCGCGGCTTGAGTCGATGATCACCATGGGCGGCTACGCGCTGCCTTCGCGCACCATCCGCGAGATGATCTGCGCTTCCGTCGATGTCGTCGTTCAGGCGGCGCGGTTGCGCGACGGCTCGCGCCGCATCACCCACATCACCGAGGTTATCGGTCTGGAGGGCGATGTCATCATCACTCAGGACGTCTTCCTCTACGACCTGCTCGGCGAAGATGCCAACGGCAATCTCATCGGGCGGCACCGCTCGACCGGTATCGGCCGGCCGAAGTTCTGGGAGCGCGCGCGCTACTACGGAGAGGAAGCGCGGCTCGCGGCTGCGCTCGATGCCGCGGAAGTCGCCAACGAAGCGGCGAGATAGTAACGCGCCGATTGAGACAGCGGGGTTGAGTTATGGGTCCCTACGGTCTGTTCTTCCTGGTGGCGATCGCGATCGGCGGCGTGGCCTGGGTATTCGTCTATCCGTATTTGTCCGGCGAGAAAACGGCAGAACGGCGCGTGGCGAGCGTTGCGCGCGCCGACCCGATCGCGCGGCCGACACGTGCCGCGGGCAAAACCCGGCGTGAACAGGTCGAAGGCACGCTGAAGGATATCGAGGAGCGGCGAAAAAAAGCCACGCGCCCACCACTATCGGTGCGCCTTCGGCAGGCCGGGCTGGATTGGTCGAAACGGCGATTCATGATCACGGCGGGTGTGCTCGGCTTCGCCGGCTTCGCCGTTATAATGATCGTGCACGGCGGACTGCTACCCGCGCTCGGCGTCGGCTTTGCCGCCGGCTGCGGGCTGCCGTTCTGGGCGCTGTCTTTTCTTAAAAAGCGTCGCGAATTGAAATTCCTCGCGAGGTTTCCCGACGCCGTCGACGTCATCGTTCGCGGCATCAAGGCCGGCCTGCCATTGCTCGACAGTCTCAAGCTGATCGCCACCGATGCCGAGGAGCCGGTGCGCAGCGAGTTTCGCGCGATCATCGAGACGCAAACCATCGGCATGCCGATCGGCGAGGCTGTTCTCAAGCTCTACGAGAGCATTTCGGTCCCCGAGGCCAATTTCTTCGCCATCGTGGTCTCCATCCAGCAACGCGCCGGCGGCAATCTCTCGGAAGCGCTGGGCAACCTGTCGCGGGTGCTGCGCGACCGCAAGAAAATGAAAGCGAAGATCCAGGCGATGTCGCAGGAAGCCAAAGCGTCCGCCGCGATCATCGGCGCCTTGCCGCTCGCCGTGATGACGCTCGTTTGGATCACGAGCCCGTCCTATATCGACCTGTTGTGGACCGACCCGCTCGGCCGCGTGATGCTGGCCTGCTCGGGCGCTTGGATGCTGTGCGGCGTGCTGGTGATGCGCAAGATGATTAATTTCGATTTTTAGGGCGGTGCGGTCATGAGCTCGCTTCTCGCCCAATATCTCGACCTGCAGGTCCTCACCATGATGTTCGCCGCCGTCGCGGCGGGCGCCACGGTGCTTACGCTGGCGATGCCGTTCATGTCCTCCGATACGCTGGGCAAGCGCATGAAGGCGGTGGCGCTGGAACGCGAGAAAATCCGGCAGCGCGAGCGCGAGCGGTTGGCGCAGAGCAGCAAAGTGGCGCTGCGGCAATCGCCGCGAGCCTACATGAAACGGGCGGTCGACAACTTCAATCTGTCGAAGTGGGTCGGCCAGGAAGAAGCGCACCAGTTGCTAGTGCAGGCCGGCTATCGCGGCCAGGCGCCTTACGTCACCTATCTGTTCTTCCGCATGACCATGCCGGTGGTCATGCTGTTGGCGTCGCTCTTCTATATTTTCGTCGTGCTCAATCTCGACTATCCGCCGATGCTCAAGATCGCCATGTGCATCGGCTGCGCCTATTTGGGCATGCACAGCCCGAACCTGTACCTGAAGAACAAGATCAACCGTCGGCAGCTGTCGATCAGACGCGCCTTCCCCGACGCGCTCGATCTGTTGTTGATTTGCGTCGAATCCGGCATGTCGATCGAAGCGGCGTTTCGCAAGGTCAGCGAGGAGGTCGGCACGCAATCCGTGCCGCTGGCCGAGGAATTCACATTGACCACGGCGGAACTGTCCTATTTGCCGGACCGCAAGCAGGCCTACGAGAACCTGGCGCAGCGCACCGGGCTCGACGGCGTCAAGGCGGTCTGCCTCGCCTTGCAGCAGTCGGAACGCTACGGCACGCCGCTCGCCACGACGCTGCGGGTTCTGGCGCAGGAAAATCGCGACATGCGTATGTCCGAGGCCGAGAAGAAAGCCGCCGGCCTGCCGCCGAAGCTCACGGTGCCGATGATCGTGTTCTTCCTGCCGGTGCTGTTCGTGGTCATTCTCGGACCGGCCGCCATCCGCGTGCTCGCGCTGCAGTAGGACTTTTGGCGACGAGCGAAAGCCTTAGCTCGAGCCCTGGTCGTAATGTGCGACCTGGCTGGTCAGCGCGTTCTTCCCCTTGTGCGCGAGCATCTGCCGCAGATAGGCGACATTGGCGGCAGCCTGGTCGGGCGGCAGGTCGGCGCGCGCGATCTGTTCGGCTTCGGCGAAGCGGCCCTCCAAGCCGACCACAAGCGCCAGATTCTGCCGCACCCGCGGATCGGCCGAGTGCTGCGCCGCCGCGAGCCGCAACGTCGCTTCGGCGTCCTTGAGATCCTTCGACAGCGCGTAGGACAGCCCGAGATTGGACAACACCGACGGCTCGTTGGGAACGATCTTGAGCGCGGTGAGATAGTGGCGTTGCGCATCCTGGTGCCGGCCCAATTGGTCGAGCACGGCGCCTTGCGCGGACAGGATATGCCAATCCGGCAGTTCCGGCGTATGGGCGCGATCTAGCACCGTGAGCGCCTGTTCGTATTGGCCGGCATCGGCCAGCGCACGACCGTATTCGCCGAGCACGACTTTGTCGTTCGGATTGCGCATCGACAATTCTTCGAGCACGGCGACCGCCTGCGCGCTCTGTCCGGTTGCGCGCAGCGCCTGGCCGTAGCGCAGCGCAGCCTCGGCATTGGACGGATCGGCGCGATATTCCGCGCCGTAGACTTGAAGGTCGTGCCGCCAATCGGCCTCGGGGCGGTCGGTCGGCGCCAGCGCGAGTGAGCCGGTCGTGGCTGTCGATTGCGTCGTCTGGCAGCCCACCGTCGCGGTAGCGACCACGGCGACGATCGCGGCCGAGGCGAACAAGCGTGCAAAGCGGGATCGGGTCGGACGCATCTCGATCGCTGCCGGTAAAGCGCCGCAACGGCCGGGCGCGCCGCTGCCGAAAGTCCATTCAGCAATAAAACGTTAACCCTAACGAGCGGTTAACGGCGTGTGGCGAGCGGCTGCGGAACTTGTTACCGTCCGGGCCCGATCTTGCAGGGAATTCCGATAGATGAGTGCCAAATCGCCGCAGCGTTCCGCGCCCTCCCGCCGCTCCGCATTGCGCCGGCTCGACGCCGCGCTGGTCGACGATCTGGTCGTCGCCAACCGCACGCTGGCGCGGCTTGGCGTACTCGATGCCTTCGGCCATGTCAGCGTGCGCGACCCGCGCGATCCGCGCCGCTATCTGATCTCGCGCTCGATCGCGCCGGAATTGGTGACCGCCGCTGACATTCTGGTGCTCGATCTCGACAGCCAGACCGTCGATCCCAAGGACGACGGCGTGCTGCTCTATCGCGAGCGCTTCATCCACGGCGAGATCTACAAGGCGCGGCCCGACGTCAATGCGGTGGTGCACAGCCATTCGCCGACCGTGGTGCCGTTCACGGTGACGCGCGCCAGGCTGCGGCCGCTGCTGCACAACGCCGGCTTCCTCGGGCTCGGCACGCCGCTGTTCGAGATTCGCAAATGCGTCGGCGACGGTACCGATCTGATGATCCTCACCCCGGACCTCGGCAAGGATTTGGCGAAAAAACTCGGCAAGGATGCCGCGGTGGTGCTGATGCGCGGTCACGGCGATTCCGTCGTCGGCCCGTCGTTGCCCAATGCCGTGTTCCGCGCCTATTACACCGAGATCAATGCCCGCCAGCAGCTCGCCGCCATCACCATCGGCGGTCCGATCAATTTCATGACGCGCGCCGAGGCGATGACTTCGAACGACGCGATGCTGCGCGCCTCGGCGCGGCCTTGGGCGCTGTGGCGCAAGCGGGCGCTGGCGGAACGCTGAATTTTCATCGGAGTGCTTGGGGATGTTTCGGCTTGTGGTCGCCGATCTGGATTCGCCGTCGTATTTCGTCGCGACCGCGGCGGTCGAGCTTGGTTTCTTCAAGGACGAGGGAATCGATATCGAAGTCGAGCGTGCGTATGGCGCGCTCAACGGGCCGGAGCGCTTGCGCAGCTGCGAAGTGCATTTCCTTGGCGGGCCTGCTTATATGGCGACACGCGCCTTTCCCGGCTGGAACGGCGTAAGATTGCTGTGCGCGCTGGCGCAGTATTCCTATTGGTTTCTGGCAGCCCGCGCCGACCTTGACGCCAAGCGCGGCGATATCGACGCGCTCAAGGGCTTGCGCATTTCATCGTCGACGGCTTTTCCCGAAGTCGGGCTTCGTCACCTGCTGCGGCAGGCCGGCATCGATGTGGAGCGCGACCGGGTCTCCATCGTGCCGCTTCCCGCCACCAAGGACGAGCATCTCAAATACCGGGTCGGCGTCGACGCAATCGAGCAAAATATCGCGGACGCTTATTGGGGCAACGGTATGCGGCTTGCGATTGGCGAGAAGCTTGGCGTCGCCAAGCTCCATCTCGATCTGCGCCGCGGCGACGGACCGCTTGGCGCGCGGTTCTACAACTTCGCGGCATTGACCACGACCGAGAGGTTGATCGAGCAACAGCCCCAGGTCGCCGCCGGCGCGGTACGCGCCATCGTGAAGGCGCAAGCCGCGCTCAAAGCCGATCCTTCGCGCGCCACGCCGATCGGCCAACGTTTGTTCGCGCCGGAAGCGGCTTCGCTGATCGCCGGCCTCGTCGCGCGCGATGCGCCGTTTTACGACGCGACGATTTCGGCGGAAGCCGTCGACGGCATCAATGCTTTCGCCATGGCCAACGGGCTGATTGACGAACCGCTGCCGTACGATAGGCTCGTGGCTTCGCAATTCCGCGATCTTTGGAATGGCTAACGTTCACACCGACGCGTGTGCGACGCCTTGTTTCGCCTTCAGCGCATCGCCGGCGGCTTCATAGAAACTCTGTGCCTCGGGCAGCACGATTGCGGCCGACCGCACCGCATGCGTCGCCGGGTCGAGGCCATCGGGTTCTTTGCCTTGCGCGACCGCGCGCGCTGCTTTTTTCAGGCGCTGCCGCGCCATGATGACGCCGTTGTCGGTCGAGACCAGGTTCTCCTTGCTGCGGTCCTGGATCGGGCCGCAGCTTTCCTGGATCGCGGCGTCCTGCATGGCGATGCCTTTGACGCCGCTGTACGATTTATGATGCTTCTGCGCCGTGCGGTCGATCATGTAGTCGTTGTCTTTGTTGACCACCGGACGGAACGAGCCGGGAATGAGATTGACGTGAATGCCGCCGCCGTTGCGCATCACCTCGAGCTCGTGGGCCGAGAGCGGCCGCGCCGGATGGTGCGTGAAGCACCATGACATGCAGTTTTCGTCGTCGATCGGCACGAAGGCGTGACCGTTGAGCGCGTTGTCACCGTAGGGCGGGATCATGGTGTGGAACGGCATGATCCATTGCGTGATGCGCCAATAGAGCTTGCCGGGCGTCGCCGGCCGCCGCACGCCGATCACCATGCCGCCCTTGGTCTCGATCACTTCGAAGCGCGCGTCGGTCTCGCGGGTGAATTCGGCACCCTGGCCGACATGCAGCGGATCGCTGCGCAGATCGTGGCGGTGCAAAAACGACACGTGCACGGAATCGATGCCGCCTTCGAGCGCCTGCAGCCAGTTGCATTCCTGCGTGCGCTTTGAGACGAACCGCGATGCCGCGGGCACCGTCGCCCATTCAAAATTCGGCAGCGGCGGCTTTAGCGCGGCCGGGCCCATATAGATCCAGATCACGTCGCCCAGTTCGGCGCAGGGATAGGCGGTGAGTTTGATCTTGTTGCAGAAGCCGCTTTCGACCGGCTCCGACAGCACCTCGATGCATTGGCCGGAGGTGTCGTATTTCCAGCCGTGATAAGGGCAGCGTAGCCCGTGCTCCTCATTGCGGCCGAACCACAGCGACACGCCGCGATGGGCGCAGAACTCGTCCATCACACCGACCCGGCCGGCGGTGTCGCGAAACGCGATCAACCGCTCGCCGAGAAGCTTAACCCGCACCGGCGGGCAATCCGGCTCCGGGATTTCGGCGGACAGCAGCGCCGGAATCCAATAGCGCCGCATCAAATCGCCCATTGGCGTGCCGGGGCCGGTCAGCGTGAGGAAGTCGTTCTGCTGGTGCGTTGTCATTAGGGCAGTATAGCCGTTTACGTCATCACCCGCACCGGCTTGCCGTCGAGGAAGCCGCGGATGTCCTCGACCACGCCGGCGAAATAGGCGCGGTAGTTCTGCTCGGAGACGTAGCCGAGATGCGGGGTGATGACGACATTGTCCATTTTGCGGAACGGATGATCGAGCGGCAGCGGCTCGACGTCAAACACGTCGAGCCCAGCGCCGCCGATTTTCTTGTCGCGAAGCGCCGCGACGAGCGCCGCCTCGTCGATGATGGGGCCGCGCGAGGTGTTGATGAGGAACGCGGACGGTTTCATCAGCGCGATTTCGCTCTTGCCGACCAGACCGCGTGAGCGGGCCGACAGCACGATATGGATGGTGATGAAGTCGGACTGCCGGAACAGGTCGTCCTTGCCGACAAAGCCGACGCCGGCCTCTTGGCATTTCTCCGGCGTCAAATTCTGGCTCCAGGCGATCACCTTCATGCCGAAGGCTTTGGCAATCTGCGCGGTGCGGGTGCCGAGCTTGCCGAGGCCGAGCACGCCAAGCGTCATGCCTTCGAGGTCGGGCCCGATGGTGATCTGCCACTTGTCGCCGGCGTGCAGCCGCGCGTTCTCGTAGCCGATGTGGCGCGTCAGTTCGAGCATCAAGCCGATGGCGATGCCGGAGGTTGGGCTGCCGAACGAGCCGGTGCCGCAGACCGTGATGCCGCGGGCCTTGGCCGCCTCGGTATCGATCGAGGCGTTGCGCATGCCGGTCGTGATCAAGAGCTTCAGGTCGGGCAGGGCGTCGATCACAGCTTTGGGAAAGCCGGTGCGCTCGCGCATGGCGACGATGATCTGGAAACCTTGCAGCGCCGCGATGACTTTATCCGGGCCGCCGAGATGCTCGTTGAAAGCCTTGAACTCGACGTCGCCCTTGACCTTGGACCAATCGGCGACCTTGAGGACAATATTCTGGTAGTCGTCGAGAATTGCGCAGCGAACCGCCATGATTTCCATCCCGATGCACGCCTGTCCTTGGCCTTAGCCGTCTCATAACGGCCGAGGCAAGACAAGCGCTTCAGGGCTCAGTGCGGGCTTACGCGCGGTGTTCGGCGACGTCGCTCAGCACGGGGCGCGAAGGCGCGGCCGACTGCGACGTCTTATTGATTAGGCTGCCGTACTTGGCGTGCCATTTCGGCCCGGGGCCGCGCATATAATGCTTGTCCGGCCGGTACGAACCCGAACTGTAGCCGGGGATTTCCAGCAGGTCGCGAAGCGCCTTCGAGATACCACGCCACATCATACGCTCCCTTCGCCTTTCACTGGGCCGTTCTTGGGATTCCGCCGCCTGACCTCCTGTGAGGCCAACGCGGGCCGTCAAACACAGGTTCCATTTTCAAACGTGTGTTTGACATTCATTATCGCGAGAAATCATTAAAATTTGTTGCGATTTCGGCAGAGCTTGGCCGTAATTGTGATCAGGCTTAGCGAAGCTTTAGCGCGGCCCGTAAAACTGGAACCAAGTTCCGCAATACAGTGCGCCGATACCGGCCGTCGGAACCGTTCTTGCTCTCAATGCCCCGGATCGCTACATCAGCAGAGAGATTTTCCCGAAATGAGCGCCTTCGCGGCCGTCACGCCCTTGCCGGCGGATCGTCCGCACAGCGCCGAGCCAGAGAGGCAGGGCGCTGATGGCCCGTCAATTCGTCTATCATATGCAAGGTCTGACCAAGGTTTATCCGGGGAACCGGAAGGTCTTGGAGGACGTCAATCTCTCCTTCTATCCCGATGCCAAGATTGGCGTTCTCGGCGTCAACGGCGCCGGCAAGTCGACACTGCTCCGCATCATGGCCGGGCTCGACACCGAATATTCCGGCGAGGCCTGGGCGGCCCAAGGCGCCCGTGTCGGCTACTTGGCGCAGGAACCTCAACTCGATCCGCAGAAGTCGGTCCGCGAAAATGTCATGGAGGGGGTCGCGGCGCAGAAGGCGATCGTCGACCGTTACAACGAGCTCGCCGTCAATTATTCCGACGAGACCGCCGACGAGATGACCAAGCTCCAGGACGAGATCGAGGCCAAGGGACTGTGGGATCTCGACTCCAAGGTCGATCTGGCGATGGACGCGCTGCGCTGCCCGTTCGACGAGGCCGATGTCAGCAAGCTCTCCGGCGGCGAGCGCCGCCGCGTCGCGCTGTGCCGGCTCCTACTCGAACAGCCCGACCTGCTGTTGCTCGACGAACCGACCAACCACCTGGATGCCGAATTGGTGGCGTGGCTCGAAAACCATTTGCACAATTATCCCGGCGCCATCCTCATCGTCACCCACGACCGCTACTTCCTCGACAACGTGACCGGATGGATTCTCGAGCTCGATCGCGGCCACGGCATTCCCTATGAGGGCAATTATTCGTCTTGGCTCGGCCAGAAGCAGAAGCGGCTGCAGCAGGAAGGCCGCGAGGAGGAAGCACGCCAGCGCACGCTCGCCCGCGAGCAGGAATGGATTTCCGCCTCGCCGCGCGCGCGGCAGGCCAAATCCAAGGCGCGCTACGAGCGTTATGAGGAACTCCTCAAGAAGGCCGGCGAGAAACAGACCCAGACCGCGCAGATCGTCATCCCGGTCGCCGAGCGGCTCGGCCAGAACGTCATCGACTTTGAGAATTTGCGCAAAGGCTACGGCAACAATCTTCTGATCGACGATCTCACCTTCAAGCTGCCGGCCGGCGGCATCGTCGGCATCATCGGCCCGAACGGCGCCGGCAAGACCACGTTGTTTCGCATGATCACGGGCGCGGAGAAGCCCGACGGCGGCACCATCAAGATCGGCGAGTTGGTGCATCTCGGCTATGTCGACCAGTCACGCGACTCACTTGACGGCAAAAAGAGCGTCTGGGAGGAAATTTCCGGCGGCGCCGATATGCTCCAACTCGGCAAGCGCGAGGTGAACTCCCGCGCCTATTGCTCGGCGTTTAACTTCAAGGGCGCCGACCAGCAGAAGAAGGTCGGCTCGCTGTCCGGCGGGGAGCGGAACCGCGTGCATCTCGCCAAGATGCTCAAATCCGGCGCCAACGTGCTGCTGCTCGACGAGCCGACCAACGATCTCGACGTCGACACCTTGCGTGCGCTGGAAGAGGCGCTGGAGGATTTCGCCGGCTGCGCCGTGATCATCAGCCACGACCGCTGGTTCCTCGACCGCATCGCCACCCACATGCTGGCCTTCGAAGGCGACAGCCACGTCGAGTGGTTCGAGGGCAATTTCCAGGACTACGAGAAGGATAAAATGCGGCGCCTGGGCACGGATACCGTCATCCCGCACCGGATCAAATACAAGAAATTCTCTAGGTAATTCGGCCTATTAACGACAATTGCGAGGATGGCGCTTCCCCGCCGCGACTCATATATAAGGGAGTGACCGCCTCCGAGGGCTTTTTAATAGATATTGCCGGGGGTTGGATTGCGCGTTTCCCGCGCAAAAGGAGAAGACATTGGCAACGCGAGCGAGTGAAGCCCGGGCAAGTGAGACCAAGACCCGCGCCGAAGCAAGTTTCAAGAAGGAAGAGCGCGCTAAGGAAGGCGCCAAGGCGATGCTGGAATATCAGGCCAACGGCCGCTTGGTTCGCGAGCAAATGGCGCGTTTGAAGGCGCTGCGGCTGGCCAAAGAGGCCGCCGACGCCGCGGCTCCAGCGGCCCCGCAACCCGAAAAAAAGCCACGTCGCGCCAAGCGTTAATGCCCGGGCGCAGCCCCGCCTGGGACGAAATGCCTTGAATCCGACACACCAATCGTCCATATGTTGTTTGCGGCCTTTAAGGCCTGCTGCGAGCCGCGTGTACGGGATCCCCGACGGACTAAACGCCGTTTATTGGCTTCTGGCTCGCTCTTTTCCACTTCATCGACAGCCCAGATCGCGCGGGATGTCTGTCTAGCCCCCGCACAGCGGGCCGTAGCGTATAGCGCCGCGGCCCTGACGACGTGCACAACGAAAGATCTTTCTTTGACCGACTTTTACGATTTTAAACTTAACGACGCTATCACCCGAGCACTAACCGAAGAGAAATACGTAACCCCGACGCCGATCCAGGCGCAGACCATCCCGACCGTCATGGCGGGCCGCGATGTCATCGGCATCGCGCAAACCGGAACCGGAAAAACCGCAGCTTTCGCGCTCCCCATCCTGCATCGCCTCGCCGGCAATCCGCGCGCGGTGGAGCACAAAACCTGCCGCGTGTTGGTGTTGAGCCCGACGCGCGAGCTGTCGGGCCAGATTCTCGACAGCTTCCGTGCTTACGGCCGGCATCTGCGGCTTAGATCCGCGCTGGCGATCGGCGGCGTCTCGATGGGCGCGCAGGTCCGCAGCCTTATGCATGGCGTCGACATTCTCGTCGCCACACCCGGCCGGCTCCTCGATCTCGTCCAAAGCAATGCGCTTCGGCTGAACGGCGTCGAGTGTTTCGTGCTCGACGAAGCCGACCGCATGCTCGACATGGGTTTTATCAACGACATCCGCAAAATCGTGGCGAAACTTCCGGCGCACCGGCAGACGCTGATGTTCTCCGCCACCATGCCCGGCGCCATCGCCGATCTTGCCGCGCACATGCTGCGCGATCCGGTCAAGGTCGCGGTCACGCCGGCCGCTTCGACGGTGGAGCGCATCGAACAGCGCGTCATCCGCGTCGACCGCGCCGCCAAGCCGGCAATCCTGGTCGACGTGCTGCGAAGCGAAGCCGTCGACCGCGCTCTGATCTTCACGCGCACCAAGCACGGCGCCGACAAAGTGGTGCGGCGGCTGGTGCAGGCCGGCATCGCCGCCGAAGCGATCCACGGCAACAAGTCGCAGGGCCAGCGCGAGCGCGTGCTCGCCGCGTTCCGCACCGGCAAGGTCAAGACGCTGGTCGCCACCGATATCGCCGCGCGCGGCATCGACGTTGACGGCATCAGCCATGTGGTGAATTTCGATCTGCCGAATGTGCCGGAAACTTACGTGCACCGCATCGGCCGCACCGCTCGCGCCGGCGCGGACGGCATCGCCATTTCGCTATGCGACGCCGAGGAAATGGCGTTCCTGCGCGACATCGAAAAACTCATCCGCATAACGCTGCCGATGACCGATCGGCGGGCGCATCCGCAGCGCGCGGAGGCGCCTGTCGCCAAGGCTGCGCCCGGCCGTCACAATGGCAACGGACACCGCGAGCGGCAGCAAAGGCGTGATGGCAATGGCGCGAGCAAGCAAGCGCATCACGGGCAGTCCCGTCGCGAGCAGTTGCATCGGGGTAAGCCGCACCGCGCGCAGTCGCAAGACGGCCAGCCGCGAACCGCACAGCCGCATAACGATCAAACGCAAGAGACAGATATCGGCGCTGTCGCCTTCCTGCGCCGCGATGGCGCGACGGATCGCCGACAACGCGCGCCGCGCTGGAGCGGTGAATTGAGAGGTTCTTGATATGACCAAAGAAGAGCTGCTGGAATTCGAAGGCCTGGTGATCGAGATCCTCCCCGACGCGCGCTATCGCGTGCAGCTCGACAACGGCCATGCGCTGATCGCCTACACCGCGGGCCGGATGAAAAAGAACCGCATCAAGACGCTGGCCGGCGACCGGGTGACGGTCGAAGTCTCGCCCTATGACCTGGAAAAAGGCCGGATGATCTTTCGTCACAAGGACGAGCGCGCCGGCACCGGCCCGCGTCCGCCGCAACGCAACCAATACCGTCGACGCTGATCGCCGCGCGCCGCTAACGCGCCAGCACGCCGTTGAGCACCATATCGAGGTGCGCGTCGAAATAAGCTTTCAAATCGAGCGGCTGGCGGTCGTCGAACAGCATCATCCACACATCAATCAGCGCGATCGGCCCGATAACGACCTGCGGCTGCTCGACGATCGCTGAATTGCGGATTTCCCCGCGATCGACGCCGCGCTGGATCGCCTGCCTGAGCATGTCCAGGCATGGCCGCAGGATTTCGGCGTGGTATCGGTCCGCGAGTTCGGGGAAGCGGGTGGCCTCGGCAATCAGCATGCGCACGACTTCGCGGCGGCGGCGGTCCTCAACGAGGTGCTCGTAGATAAAACTGAATTGGGCACGCAACAGATCGGCGGTCGATCCGTCGTGCGTTTTGAACATGTCCTGCACGGGTTCCATGGTCGGTTTGGTGAACTCCCGCACCATGGAAATGAACAAGTGTTCCTTGCTTTCGAAATAGACGTAGATCGTGCCCTTGGTGACCCCGGCGCGTTCGGCGATCTGGTCGAGCGTCGTGGTGGCGTACCCGTTGCGCGAAAATTCCGCGAAGGCTGCTTCGATAATCTCCTGCGGACGCTCAGCCTTGCGACGGCGCCGCGGTTCGGCCTGCGTTTCCAGGACTGCGCTCATTCGGCAACCTAGGCGCGGCGGAGAAACAAAGTCAAGTTATTGACTAACCGGATAGTAAATAACTAGGCTGACGCTTTGAGGGTTAGGGAAGTGTTACCATCCGGTCCGTCGATCGCCCTGTGCCGCTTGTTCCGGCGCGTGCAAAAGTCTTTGCGCGCCGGTGCCGTCGCCGTTCGGCGAGGCCCGAATGGCGTGGTCGCGCTGTCACTTCTGGCGCTGTCGGCCTGCGCAGTCGGACCGGATTTCACGCCGCCGCCGGCGCCGCCGGGCGCGGACTATACGCCGGAAAGCCATCCCGCGCCGACCGCCTCGAGCAATGTGCCCGGCGGGGTGGCGCAGACGTTCCATTCGGAACGCGACATTCCAGGCGAGTGGTGGCGGATCTTCCATTCCGCGGCGCTCGACGATCTGATCGCCGAAGCCTTCAGGGCCAATCCGAACCTGCAGGCGGCACAAGCGGCGCTGTGGCAGGCCAAGGAGAATCTCTACGCGCAGGCCGGCAAGCTCTTGCCGCAAGCCGACGCCAACGCGTCGGCCGAACGCCAGCAGTTTTCGCCTGCGGCCTTCGGCCAGCCCGGTCCGCCGGATCTCTTCAATCTCTACCAGGCGACGGTGAACGTCTCCTACGCGCCCGACATATTCGGCGGGGAGCGGCGGCAGATCGAGTCCACCGCGGCGCAGGCCGATTATCAGCGCTTCGAGCTCGAAGCGACCTATCTGACGTTGACTTCGAACGTGGTGACGGCGGCGATCCAGGAAGCCTCGCTGCGCGGCCAGATCGACGCTACGCGCGACATCATCAAGATCGAGACCGATCAACTCGGCGTCGTCAACAATCAATTCCAGGTCGGCGCCGCGGCGCGCACCGACGTGCTGACGCAGCAGTCGGAGGTGGCGACCGCGCAAGCGACCTTGCCGCCGCTGCAGAAGCAGCTCGAACAGCAGCAACATGTGCTGCTGGCGCTGATCGGGCATTTCCCCAACGAAGCCGGTCCCGATCATCTGACCTTGGCTGCGCTCCGATTGCCGCCCGATCTGCCATTGAGCCTGCCGTCGCAGCTTGTCGAGCAGCGCCCCGACATTCGTGCGGCCGAGGCGCAATTGCATCAGGCCAGCGCCCAGATCGGCGTCGCCATCGCTAACCGGCTGCCGCAAATCACCTTGAGCGGCGCCTATGGTAGCGCCGCCTTGAATACCGCCGCGCTGTTCACACCGGCCACCCTCATCTGGAGCGCTGCGGCCGCCGGCACTCAGCCACTGTTCCACGGCTTCACCTTGCTGCACCAGCAGCGTGCGGCCGAAGCTGCCTACGACATGGCGGACGCGCAATACCGCAATATCGTGCTCGGCGCGTTCCAGAACGTCGCCGACGCGCTGCGCGCTCTGCAGCTCGACGCCGCCACGCTCAAGGCGCAACGCGCGGCGCTGCGCGCCGCGTCCGACACACTCAATCTCGCCCAGGGCCAATACCGGCTCGGCGCTATCGCCTATCTGACGCTCTTTAACGCGCAGCGAAGCTACCAGCAGTCCCGCCTCGCGGTGGTGCAGGCCGAGGCGGCGCGTTACGCCGACACCGCGGCGCTGTTCCAGGCGCTCGGCGGCGGCTGGTGGAATTGCAGCGACGTGGCGCCCAATCCGTTCAGCCCGGATTTGCCGGTTACGGCACTTGCGCCTGCAACAACGGAGGTCAAGTGATGACCAAGCGCATGGTGATCATGCTGGTCGCGGTCGCCATCGTGCTCGGCGCGGTGTTCGGATTCCAGGTGTTCAAGGGCGTGATGATCAAGAAATACATGAGCGCGATGGGGTCGCCGCCGCAAACGGTGTCGACGACCAAGGCCGCGTTCAGCCAATGGCAGCCGAATATCGAAGCGATCGGCAGCTTGCGTGCGGTCATGGGGTCCGATCTGTCGCTTGAAGTCTCCGGCGTCGTTGATTCGATCTCGTTCAATTCTGGCGACGACGTCGCGGCGGGCACGGTGCTGCTGAAACTGCGCGACGACGACGATGCGGCCAAGCTCGACTCGCTCAAGGCGACTGCCGCGCTCAACGAAATCACCTATCAGCGCGATCTCAAGCAGTTCAAGATTCAGGCGGTGAGCCAGGCTAATCTGGACACCGACGCCGCCAATCTCAAGAACGCCAACGCCCAGGTGGCACAGCAGCAGGCGATTCTCGACAAGAAGACGCTGCGCGCGCCGTTTGCCGGACATCTCGGCATTCGCGCCGTCGATCTCGGGCAATTCATCGCCGCGGGGACCGCGGTCGTGACGCTGCAGGCGCTCGATCCGGTTTTCCTCGATTTCTTCGTGCCGCAGCAGGCCGTCGCCCAGGTGAAATTGGGCCAGAAGGTCGCCGTGAAAGTCGACGCCTACAAGGATCAAACATTCCCCGGCGAAATCTCGGCGGTGAATCCGAAAGTCGATCCTTCCAGCCGCAACGTGCAAATTCGCGCGACTCTGAAGAATCCGGACCACAAGCTGCTGCCGGGCATGTATGCGACGGTCGACATCGCCACCGGCGCGCCGCAGAGCTACATCACGTTGCCGGAAACCGCGATTACCTATAATCCTTACGGCGACACGGTCTATATCGTCGACAAGAGTGGCGGCGGCGCCGACGGCAACGCCCATCTGGTGGCGCGCCAGACCTTCGTGACGAGGGGCCTGACGCGCGGCGATCAAGTCGCGGTGCTCAAAGGCGTGCACGACGGCGACACCGTCGTCACCGCCGGGCAGATCAAGCTGCATAACGGCTCCACGGTGCTGATCGACAATTCGATCGCGCCGACCGCGGACGCGGCGCCGAACGTGCCGCTCGATCGATAGGCGCCGCCGTGACGCGTTTCACCGACATATTCATCCGCCGGCCGGTGCTCGCCTCGGTGGTCAGCCTGTTGATCCTGGTGCTCGGGCTTCGCGCCTACAGCGTGCTGCCGGTGCTGCAATATCCGCGCACCGAGAACGCGATCGTCACCGTCACCACGATCTATTACGGCGCCGATCCGGATGTGGTCGCCGGGTTCATCACCACGCCACTGGAAAACGCCATCGCCCAGGCCAACGGCATCGATTACATGACGTCGACCAGCCAGAGCGGCACGTCGACCATCATGGTCTATCTGCGGCTCAACTACGATGCCGACAAGGCGCTCACCGAAATCAACACCAAGATCGCCTCCGTCCTCAACCAGCTTCCGGTCGGCACCTTGCAGCCGACGCTGACCGTCGAGGTCGGTCAGACCATTGACGCGATGTATATCGGCTTCAATAGCGACACCTTGGCGCCGAACCAGATCACCGATTACCTCACGCGCGTGGTGCAGCCAAAGCTGCAGGCGGTCAACGGCGTGCAGACCGCCGAACTGCTCGGCCAGAAAGTTTTCGCGCTGCGCGCCTGGCTCGATCCGAAGAAGCTCGCCGCATTCGGGCTCACGGCGAGCGATGTCAGCGCCGCGCTCGCCGCCAACGATTACATATCGGGCATCGGCACGACCAAGGGCCAGATGGTCCAGGTCAATCTTACGGCCTCGACGAGCCTGCATTCGGCCGACGAGTTCCGCAATCTCGTGATCAAGCAGGTCGGCGGCGCGATCGTGCGTCTCAAAGATGTCGCCAACGTCACGCTGGGGGCGGAAGACTATGAGTCCGAGGTCGGTTTCGACGGCAAGCAGGCTGTCTATATCGGCATCAAGGTCGCCCCTTCGGCCAATCTGCTCGACGTCATCCAGGGGGTCCATCGGGTGTTCCCCGGCATCCAGGCCTTGCTGCCGCAAGGTCTCCACGGCGAGATCATCTATGACTCGACCGAATTCGTTCACAGCGCGATCGACGAAGTGATCCGCAGCCTGGTCGAGGCGCTGCTGATCGTGACCGTCGTGGTGTTTTTGTTCCTCGGCTCGCTGCGGTCGTCGCTGATCCCAACCGTGGCCATTCCGCTGTCGCTGGTCGGCACGTTCATCGTGCTGCTGTCGCTCGGCTATTCGATCAATCTGCTGACGCTTCTGGCGCTGGTTCTGGCGATCGGCCTCGTCGTTGATGACGCCATCATCGTCGTCGAGAACGTCAGCCGGCATCTCGAAGAGAGACTGACGCCGGTCGGGGCCGCCATCCAGGCGGCACGCGAGCTGGGCGGTCCCATCATCGCCATGACGGTGGTGCTGGCCGCGGTCTATGTGCCGATCGGTTTTCAAAGCGGCCTCACCGGCGCGCTGTTCGCCGAATTCGCCTTCGCGCTGGTCGGCGCCGTGACCGTATCCGGCATCGTGGCGTTGACACTGTCGCCGATGCTGTGTTCGCGGCTGCTCAAGGCGCCCGAACCCGGGCGCGGCGGCTGGGAGACACGGCTGACTGCTTTCATCGATCGCAACTTTGCCCGGTTGCACGGCGCCTATGAGCGCCGGCTGCACGGCAGCCTGAACACCTTGCCGGTGACCTTGACGTTCGCGCTGATCGTGCTCGGCAGCATCTACTTCCTGTTCAGCGGCGCCAAGACTGAATTGGCGCCGCAGGAGGACCAGGGAGTCATCATCACGCAATCGATCGCGCCGCCGAATGCGACGCTGCAGCAGCGCCAGCTCTACTCCAAGGAAGTCTACCGGATCTTCGCCGGCCACCCAGAAACCGAACACGTCTTCCAGCTCGACGTGCCGGGCCAGTCGATCGCCGGCATGGTGTTCAAGCCCTGGGACCAGCGCACGCGCACGACCACCGATCTGCAGCCGGTGTTGCAGCAGGAATTGAATAAGGTCGCGGGCGTGCGCATCGCGGCGTTTCAGCCGCCGGCGCTGCCGGGCAGCATCGGATTGCCGGTGCAGTTCGTGATCACCACCACCGATCCATTCGCGCGATTGAACGACGTGGCGCAGCAGTTCCTGCAGCAGGCGCTGCAAAGCGGCATGTTCATCTTCCTGGATTGCGATCTCAAGATCGACAATCCGCAATCCGACATCACCATCGATCGCGACAAGACGGCGCAGCTCGGCCTGAAGATGAGCGACGTAGGCGGATCGCTCGCCGCCATGCTGGGCGGCGGCTACGTCAATTATTTCAGCATCAGCGGCCGTTCCTACAAGGTCATTCCCCAGGTGCAACAGCGTTACCGGCTCAATCCACATCAGCTGCTGGACTACTACATCCGCACCGCCGACGGCGCGCTGATACCGCTGTCGACTGTCGCCAGCGTTTCCACCAAGACGGTGCCGGAATCGCTCAACCACTTCCAGCAGCTGAACAGTGCCACCATCCAGGGCGTCGTCATGCCCGGTGTCGCCCAGGGCGACGCCATAGGCTTTCTGCAGAACCTGTCGACGCGCGTGCTGCCGCAGGGCTATTCGATCGATTACGGCGGCTTGAGCCGGCAATATGTCCAGGAGACCAGCGGTTTCCTCACGACGTTCGGCTTTGCCTTGATCATCATTTTCCTGGCGCTCGCCGCTCTTTTCGAGAGCTTCCGCGATCCGGTCATCATCCTGGTCTCGGTGCCGATGTCGATCGCCGGGGCGCTGATCTTCATCACGCTCGGTTTCGGCGGCATGTCGATGAATATCTACACCGAGGTCGGTCTGGTCACGCTCATGGGCCTGATCAGCAAGCACGGCATCCTGATCGTGCAATTTGCCAATCATCTGCAGCAGCAGGGCCGGACCAAACGCGAGGCGATCGAACAGGCCGCCGGCATCCGGCTGCGGCCGATCCTCATGACCACCGCGGCCATGGTGTTCGGCGTGGTGCCGCTCATCACCGCCTCGGGCGCGGGTGCGGTGTCGCGCTTTCAGATGGGCGTCGTTATCGCCTCCGGACTCTCCATCGGCACGCTGTTCACGCTGTTCGTCGTTCCCGCCGTCTATCTGGTATTTGCTGCGGATCATCACCTGGCCGCGTCAACCGGGGGCCAAGCGATCGGCGGCGATCCGCACGCAACCGGCGCCGCCTGAGGTCCGTCTGCCGCGCCTCAGCACCACGGCTTGACTGGCTTCTTGTCGCCGGGATGGATGTCGCCGATGTGCTGCTTGATCTCGTCGTATTGCGGATCGTCAGGCGCATAAACGAGGTCGCCTTCGGCGATCGGATCCGGCCACAGCGACTGCAAATGCAGCGTGATCGTGCCGTCGTTCGCCATTTCCGCGGTGCCGATGCTGTCGATGGCCGAGCAGGGGATCTGGTTGCTCGGTTTGTCTTGCGCCGCTGCGACCGAGAGCCCCGCGGCGACCAGAACAATGGCCGCCACACTTCGGGAGGACATCGGCGAAAACTCCTGCTAAACCCCCGCACCATAGTCGAATCGTCCCCAAAAGTCGCGAATGCTGGACCGTAACCATGGAAGACTGGAGCGCCCGCCAATATCTCAAGTTCGAGGATGAACGCACCCGGCCGCCGCGCGATCTCTTGGCGCAAGTGCCGCTGCAGCGGCCGCGGCTCGCCGTCGATCTCGGTTGCGGGCCCGGTAATTCAACCGAGCTGATCGTCGAACGTTTTCCTCAATCCGAAGTCGTCGGGCTGGATTCCTCGCCGGACATGCTCCGCAGGGCGCGCGAGCGGCTGCCGCAGTGCAAGTTCATCGAGGGCGATATCGCCACCTGGACGCCCAATCCGGGTACAGATCTGATTTTCGGCAACGCGGTGATGCAATGGTTGCCGGATCATCCGGCGATCATGCGGCGGCTTCTCGAAGCGATGCCGCAAGGCGGCGTGCTGGCGATCCAGATGCCGGACAATACGCGCGAGCCGGCGCTGCGTTTTCAGAAGGAAGTCGGCGAGGCCGGGCCGTGGAAGGATCACCCGGAGATCAAGGCCGCGCCGCGCGACGATCTGCCGTCCATCGAGGAGTATTACGACCTCCTCAAGCCCGCCTGTTCGCTTCTCGACATGTGGCACACCGTCTACAATCACGTCATGGCGTCGCCGGCGGCGATCACCGAGTGGTTCAAGGGCTCCTCACTGCAGCCGTTCCTCTCGCCGCTTAATGCCGCCGATCGCGAAAAATTCCTCGCCGCTTATACGACGAAAATCGTCGGCGCCTATAAGCCGCGCTACGACGGCAAGGTGCTGCTGCGCTTCCCGCGGCTCTTCATCCTGGCGGTGCGATGAAGCTCACGCATCCGTCATGGCCGGGCTTGTCCCGGCCATCCACGTCTTGTTTGTTCGACGCGATGAAGACGTGGATGCCCGGCATAAAGCCGGGCATGACGATGGCGTTGATCGCGGCGATTCTTTTGCTCGCTGTCGCAATCCTGCCCGCTCATGCCGACGCCGCCTTCACCGCCTTTCTGCAAGCGCTATGGCCGCAAGCCGCATCGCTCGGCGTCTCGCGCGCGACCTTCGATAGCGCAACGCGCGGCCTTGAGCCCGATCTCGCGCTGCCCGATCTCGTTTTGCCCGGCCGTCCGCAAAAGCCGCCGCCCGGCCAGCCGGAATTCGTCGAGACGCCTGCCGATTACATCAAAGAACCGGCGATCGAGCGGCTCACGGTGGAGGGCCGCAAGCTTTATGCGCAATATCGCGGCCCGCTCGCCGCGATCGAGCAGGAATTCGGCGTGCCGCCCGGCATCGTGCTTGCCATTTTCGGCCGTGAGACCGATTACGGCCACGTCGCCGATACGCACGACGCCATCCAGGTGTTGGCGACGCAGGCTTATTACGGTAAGCGCAAGGACAAATTCGCGCAAGAATTCCTGCTGGCGCTGAAAATCCTCGACGAGGGCAAGATCGCGCGCCCCGCCATGAAAAGCTCCTGGGCCGGCGCCATGGGGCTGACGCAATTTCTGCCGTCGGATTATCTGAAATACGCCGTCGACTTCGAGCACACCGGCCGCGCCGATATCTGGACCTCGGTGCCCGATGCGCTTGCCTCGGCTGCTAAGCAGCTCGTTGGCGACGGCTGGCAGCGCGGCGTGCACTGGGCCTATGAGGCGCATCCGCCGGCCGGGGTCGACTGCACGATTGGCGTGCCCGATTACACCTTGCCCATTGCGCAATGGCTCAAGCGCGGCTTCGTGCCGGCCTATGGCCATGTCATTCCGCCGGCGGAGCAGGCGCAGCCGGCGTCGCTCCTCCAACCGGCCGGGCACTACGGCCCGTCATTCCTCGCCACGGCGAACTATTTCGCCATCAAGCAATATAATTTCTCCGACCTCTACGTGCTGTTCGTCGGCCATTTGAGCGACCGCATCGCCGATCCGCGGCCGCAGACCGCCACATTCGAGACGCCGTGGAGCAAAGTGGCGCAGCTGCCGACCGCCGATCTCGACCGTATGCAGCAGATCTTGACCGCGCGCGGCTATTACCATGACAAGATCGACGGCAAGGCCGGCATGCTGACGCGTGCCGCGCTCGGCGATTATCAGAAGAAGAACGGGTTGAAGGTCGATTGCTGGCCAAGCGCAGCGGTGCTGCGGCAGATGGAAGCGAACGACCGATGATTAATTCCGCGCCTGGACATCGTTGCAATCCCATAGCCAGGATTGGACAGCGCCCGATCGCGACGATATCCATTCGGCAGCGCATCAAGCGACACACGGGATCCCGCCATGACTGACACCTCTGAATACACGCCACCGGAAGTTTGGGTCTGGGAGAAGGACGACACTCCCAATTGGCGCTATGGCCATCTCAATCGCCCTATCGCGGGCGCGACGCATGAAAAGGCGTTGCCGCGCGGCAAGCATCCGCTGCAGCTCTATTCATTGGCGACGCCTAATGGCGTCAAGGTGACGGTTATGCTGGAGGAATTGCTGGCCTCCGGTCACAGCGGAGCCGAATACGACGCCTGGCTGATCCGGATCGGCGAGGGCGACCAGTTCGGTAGCGGATTTGTCGGGGTGAACCCGAACTCCAAAATACCGGCGCTCATGGACTATAGTGGACAGAAGCCGCAACGCGTTTTCGAATCCGGCGCGATCCTGCTCTACCTGGCGGATAAATTCGGCGCCTTCCTGCCGAAGGATCACGGCAAGCACACCGAGGCGCTGAACTGGCTGTTCTGGCAGATGGGTTCAACGCCCTATCTCGGTGGCGGCTTCGGGCATTTCTATGCCTATGCTCCGGTGAAGATCAAATACGCCATCGACCGTTTTTCAATGGAGGTCAAGCGCCAGCTCGACGTGCTCGACCGGCAGCTTGCGGACAATCGATTCATCGCCGGCGACGAATATACCATCGCCGATATGGCGATCTGGCCGTGGTACGGCAACGGCGTGCTGAACGGCAACTCCTACAACGACCCGCGCAAATTCCTGCAGACGCACAGCTACAAAAACTTGACGCGCTGGACGAAAGAAATCGGCGAGCGCCCGGCCGTCAAGCGCGGGCGGATGGTCAACCGCGCCACCGGACCGCTTGAAGGGCAATTGCGCGAACGCCATGAGGCCGACGATTTCGAAACGAAGACGCAGGACAAGATCGACGGACATGGGTAAGCAGGCGCATTGACGAAAGCGTGCGACGTTTCCACAATGCGGCGATGCAGATCACGGCCGCCGTCGTCAACGAAAAATCCGCACCTTTCGTCATCGACACGCTGGAGCTCACCGCGCCGCGGCCCGATGAGGTGATCGTTCGCGTGGTGGCGAGCGGCATGTGTCAGACCGACCTGCACGGCCGCGACGGCTATTTCGCCAGTCCCTATCCCGCCGTTTACGGCCACGAAGGCGCCGGCGTGGTCCATGCCGTCGGCGCCGCCGTGCGCGACTTTGTGCCCGGCGACCATGTGGTGATGTCCTATCCGTGGTGCGGCGATTGCGACAATTGCCGCGATGAGCAGACCAATCATTGTCTCCACGGCCGCAAGCTGAAAATGGGCGGCACGCGGCATGACGGCTCGACGCTATTGTCGAAAGACGGATCGCCGGTCTACAGCGCGTTCTTTCAGCAATCCTCGTTCGGCACGTTTGCGGTGACGCAAGCGCGCTGGGCGGTCAAAGTGCGCAAGGACGCGCCGCTCGAGCAGCTCGGCCCGCTCGCCTGCTCGGGCCAGACCGGCGCCGGCGCGGTGCTCAACGTCATGCGGCCCAATCCCGGCGACGGCATCGCCATCTTTGGCGTCGGCGCGGTCGGGCTGTCCGCCCTGATGGCAGCGAGGATCGCCGGCTGTGACCCGATCGTCGCGGTGGACGTGCATGCGCACCGCCTCGAACTGGCGCAGGAGCTCGGCGCCACCTGCACGATCGACTACAAAAGCTGCCCGGATGTCGTCGCCACCATCCGCAATTTCACCGGGAACGGCGTGCGCTATGCCGCCGACACCTCGGCGGTGCCGCTGGTGCTGCGCCAGGCCATCGAAGCGCTGATGCCGGGCGGTACTTGCGTCCTTCTCGGCAGCGCGCCCAAAGGCACCGATGCGTCGTTCGAGATGCCGTTTTTGCAACAGGGCCGCAGCGTGCGCGGCGTCGTCCAGGGCGACAGCGTACCGAAAGAATTCATTCCGAAGCTGATCGATCTCGTCGTCGCAGGCAAATTCCCGATCGAGAAGATGATCACGTTCTACGAACTGTCCGACATCAATCGCGCGGCGCAGGAATCATCGAGCGGAAAGACCATCAAGCCGGTGCTGCGCATGCCGCATTAGAGTGGACATTCGCCTCCGCGCTTAATCGATCAGATAGATCGGGCTGGACCAGGCTTGGTGGCCGTCCGCCTGTGTGAGCCGCACATAGACGGGCAGATCGTTCCCGCCCTTGAATGCAACGTCGTGCGTCAGCGCCAGCCGCGGCGTCCAATCGGTTTCCGGCAAACGATAGACGCTGAGCTTGCGATTGAGCCCGCCGCCGTCAAACATGACCGTGTTGTCGGCAAGACCACCCAGATCGACCTCGCCCGACACAATATTGGTGTCGACGCGCAGTGAACCGGCGCGCGCGATCTCGAGCCATAGATCGATGCCGGCAAGATTTCCGGTCGTCACCGACGTCCATGCCAGCGCTGCGCCTTCAGCCGTCTCCTGCAATTTGCGCTCCGGGTTGAGAAAATTCACCGGCGCAAAGCGCACGATGCGATTCCCGGTCACCGCAAGCTTGCCTTGCCACATGGTTTCGCGTCCGCGTCCGCGGTATTCGGCGCCCTGCCATAGAACGCGCACGCGACGGCCGAGATCGTCTGCCGTAAACGGCCGTGCCGACTGCACGACCTCTTTGCCATGGAGTACGTCGATGCGCTCGAGCGGCGCCGTTCCGATCGCTTCGACCGATAGCTTCATTGGTACGCCGCCGGGTCGAATAATGTCACCCATCATCGCTTCGCGCACCGCTAATTGTTCTGCGGGACCAATTTGCGGATCTTCGGAAAATCCTACAACGTCGCGCGCGAAACTGCCGCGCACCTCAAGGAACAGGCGCGTGCCGGTCGTGCCATAGTGGTGCCGGCGGCGCAGCGCTTCGAACAGCGCGTCCCGCGTCAATTCTGGCATGAAATAACAGGACAGCCCGCCGATAGCTCCAAAGGTGGAAGCGCCGGGCATGGTCGCGCCAGGGCGGCCTTTGTGATCGTCGCTGTGGCACACCACGCCCACCCGAAAGCCTTTGTCGAACGCGTCGTGCAGCAGCCATTCGAATGTGCCCCAGGTCGAGTGGACCTCGACCGTGCGCTCGATACGAGCGTCATGAGCGTATTTTATATCGGCGTAGCGTCCGCCAACATGGGCGATAACCCGGCAATCCTCGTCCGACAGGAACTCGAACAGCTTGTCCGCCGTATAGATGGCCTCGGTCGAGGTCGCGCCCTCTACCAGAATATGAGATGACCGGCGAATGGGCCGCCCCTCACGGCGGTAAAAGATGTTGCGGTCGCCGCCCATGCCGGTATTGCCCGACCACTCGTAGCCGGGCAGGCAGACGAATTTGCCGGGCCGATCGAACTTCGCCGTCAGCGCGTTGAGCTCGTGCCAAAATTCGTCGGTGATCTGGAAATCGTTGCCTTGGTGGCCGACCATGTCGACGAAGGCTTTGTCGCGCGCGTAGTTGAAATAGTCCTCCGCCGTTCCCATTCCGATGGTTTCGCCGCTCTGGCCGTGCAGATCAGCCCAATAACGCCGCAACGGTGCGGCCGTCACGATCCGCAGCGGATTGGCTTTCGCCACCGGCCTGCCGTCGGCTGTTACGGTGATGTCCAGGTCTCCGGCGTTAGCAGCCACAAGGTTCTCGATCACCCGCGGACCGTCGCCTTTGGCCACGATGATGCCCTCGGGTAGTCCACGCAGCGGCTGCGAACAACCGAGCTTGAAAGTGCCGGCGGCAGCCTCGGTCGGATTGCCCCACATGTCCTCGGCGACGATGGCAAGCCGGAACGGCTCTCCCACAACCGCAAGCGACGGCAGTATCGCTTTCCATTTGACCGCCGGCCCCGGTACCAGATCGAAGACCGGCTGCTCGGGCAGTAAGCAGAATTCGTAGGTAGCAAACGCGTCGACCGAGGTTTGCAGCAGCACTTTTTTTTCGACGTTGGTTTGCAGGCGCAGCCCTGGCGAGCCTTGCCGGCGATCGCCAAGCCGAATGGTCAGGGTGTCGCCAGCGCGAAGATAGCCCCTACCGACGCGAATAAGCAGCGTATTGGCGTAGGGGCGGATATTGAGGCGATCAAACCACACCTCAAGCTTGGCGCCGTTGCTTGCTTCAACCGTAGCGAAATTCGGGGCGTCGGGCTTGCTGAACTGCGGTTTGCTCAAGTCCGATGTGGTCCGCCACGACACCTTCAGCATTCCGGTGTCGTCGATGCCGAAGGTGCCGGCGCTATAGACAAGCTGAAGCTCGGCGTAGGAGCCAGCGACGAACGGTCCGGGCGTCACGAGCTTGATGGAGCCCATGTGCTCGGGAAGATACTTGGAGAATGGCATGTCGATTGCTTGATCCTGAGAGCCGCTTCGGATTGTGTTGGGTGCGGCTAGTGCGGCGGGAAAACAGCCGATACCATATCCGGCGCCGGGTGCGAAAGAAGAGGGCATGGAATGCTGAAATTGCGCGTCGTTTTTTGCGTCCTGGGTCTCGCGCTCTCGATGCCGGTAGCCATTGCGGCAGATTGGCCGGCGCGCCCAATTCATTTTATCGTTCCGTTTCCGCCCGGCGGGTCCACCGACGTCGCCGCCCGCGTCGTCGGCGATTTTGTGTCGCGATCGCTCGGGCAGCAGGTTGTGGTCGAGAACAAGTCCGGCGCCAACGGCAACATCGGCATGGCATACGTGGCGAAAAGCGCGGCTGATGGCTACACGGTGCTGATCGGAACCGATGCGGTCGCCGGCAATCCTCATATCTATCAAATGGACTTCGATCCGTTGCGCGACCTGGTGCCCGTGGTCGAGTTGTCGACGCAGCCTATCGCCTTGGCGGCGCATCCTTCGCTCGGCGTGACGACACTGGCGGGATTGACAGCGAAAGTAAAACAACAGCCGGGCATGAGCTTTGCCACCGGAAGCGGCGTGGGCTCGCAGCAGGCGATCGTGGCGCTTTGGTACGCGCAGCTCGCCGGCATCAGTCTCGTCCAAGTGCCCTATCGCGGCGGCGGAGAAGCGATTCACGATCTCATCGCCGGCAATGTCCAGCTCGGCTCGCTGGGAACAACCCCACTCATTCCCTACTACAAGGCCGGTACGCTCGATCTCCTGGCGCAGTCGACCGCTGCGCGTTCGCCGGCCCTGCCGAATGTGCCGACATTCCAGGAAGCGGGTCTGAAAGGTCTTGTGCTCGATCAATGGACCGGCGCGTTCGTTCCCGCAGGGACTTCGCCGGAGATCATCAAGCGGCTGAATGCTGTGGTGAACGCGGCGCTCGCCGACCCCAAGGTCCGGCAAAGCTTTCTCGATCAGGCGCAGGCGCCGGCGGGCGGCACTGCCGATCAGTACGCCCAAATCGCGCGAAACGACTCCGACAAATTAGCGCGATTGGTAAAGCAGCTTAATATCTCGGTACAATAACTGATTTAGATGATCGGACATTCGCCCCTCCCCACCAGGGAGAGGTCAAATGCGCGAATGTCGGTGGATTTCAATCCTCGCCAGGCACCGCAAGCGGCAGCGCCTCGTCATCTTCGCCGGACGTGCGCTGGCGCGCCTGCGCGCTGGTCTTGATCGAGCCGGTCACGCGCGGATCGCCGTAATGCCGCTCGGCATATTGCGCGCGCGCCCGCGCCGCGGCGACTTCGCCTGGAATGGCCGACGGCTCACAGATGTGGCGGCCGTTGTAATGCCGCATCAGATCGACGTGGATGTGATTGTAGTGATAGACGTTGGCGCCCGGCGCCAGCACGGTGGTGAACTGCTCGCAGGCGGCCGCCTGCACGTCGTGCAAAAATCCCTGCTCCTCGGGCGTGCCGTGCCAGCCGTATTGCACGCTGATCTTATGGCCGTCGGCGAGATCGAATTCGGCGACGTCGAGCGCGTTGCCGAAGGCATGTTCGGAAATATGCGCGTTCGGATTGCCGTTCATGCCGCGGCAGGAATAAGCCGAGATCTGCTTGATCTCGACGACCGGCTGGCGGAACCAATGCGCCGCCGCGGGCTGCACCGCATTGGCGATCCACTGATCGAGCGCCGACATGACCGGGCAGGCGAGGGTGGCCGGCGGCTGCACTTGCACCGGCACGCTGGAGACGGCCGTCGGCGACGCGGGCGGGCCGAGCGGCGGTACGGGTTCGCCCGCCGGGGGTTGCTCGGCTTGCGACGGCAAGTGCTGTTGAGAAGGGCTTGGCGAATAGCTTGGCGAATAGTTCGGCGCGTTGGGCTCGCCGTAATATGGATGCGGCGGACCGCCCGGAATGCTGTCTTCATCATCGTCAGCCGTTCCCGGCGGATCGAGCGACAGCGGGCCGCCGATCTGTCCGGCCGGCTGCGGCGCCGGATAGGATTGCGGTGGCGGGTAGACTTGCGTCGCCGGATAGCTTTGCGGCGGCGGATAAGATTGTGGCGCACCGGCTTGCACCGGCGGCAATGGATTCGATTGAATGGCCGGCGACGCGCCCGGCCAATTCTGCGGCATAGCCGTCTGCGGCATGGAGGGACTGGGGATCGATCCCGGCGGTACCGGCTCGTCGTCGTAGGACAGCGGCCCGCTTTCACCCAGCGCCGAGACGCGCAGCGGATAATCAATGCCGCAGGCGCCCGGTCCTTCGATCGCGGCGATGCGGACGCGTCCCGCGGTGTCGTTGACCGCGCCGGAATTCAGGCACGACAGTTCCGCCTCGTGCCGCCACGGCTCGCGCTCGGCCAGCATGTAATGACTGCAGCCGGCAACGGCGACCAGGGCGACGAGGACGAGGGAGCTGACGAGATACCGACGAACTCCGCGCGTCATGCGCGGACAATGCGAGGAATTCCGTTAAGGACTGTTCAACGATAAGCAGTCGCGCCGGAAGCACTCCGTTAACCATGACCCCTTGATCCGCGGGAGTCTTTCAGGCCACATCGTGGCAACGAAGAGGGGATGGAAATGCTGTCCGCGCTGGATCTTGCCCGCCGCATCGAGGCTGCCGAACTAAAGCCGCGCGAGGCGGTCGAGCTTTGCGCCGAGGCGATCGCCGCGCGCGAGAAAGACGTCGGCGCTTTCGTCGTGCTCGATCTCGACGCCGCGCGCCGCGCCGCCGACGCGCCGGGCCTCGCATCCTTGCCGCTCCGCGGCGTGCCGGTGGCGTTCAAGGACATTTTCGCCACCGCCGATCTGCCGACGCAATACGGCTCGCCGATCTATGCCGGTTACCGGCCGCCGGCCGACGCCACCGCGGTGGCGCTCACGCGGCGCGCCGGCGGCGTCATGATCGGCAAGACGGTGACGACACAGTTCGCCTCGCTCGTTCCCTCGGCGACGCGCAATCCGCATAATCTTGCGCACACGCCGGGTGGCTCTTCGGCCGGCTCCGCCGCCGCCGTCGCGGCAGGCATGGTGCCGATCACCTTCGGCACGCAGACCGCGGGCTCGGTGGTTCGGCCCGCCGCGTTCTGCGGCGTCGCTGGGTTCAAGCCTTCTTACCGGCTGATCCCGATGGTCGGCGTGAAAGACGTGTCCTGGCATCTCGACACCGCCGGCCTGTTCGGCGCGGGCGTCGCCGATGTCGCCTTCGCCGCGTCAGCCGTACTGGACCGCGATCTGCGCGTCGATCGCGCTTCCCCTGAGGCGCCGCGTATCGCGCTCACCCGCACCCATCTGTGGCAAGAGGCGAGCGCGGCGATGCAAAAGGCGGTCGAGACCGCAGGGAACATCGCGACGGCAGCCGGCGCCAAAGTCACGACGCTGACGCTGCCGCCGATCCTGGAAGACGCTTACGAAGCGCAATACACCATCCAGGATTATGAGAATGTTCGCGCGCTCGCCTTCGAATACGACCGCCACCGCGACCGCATCGACCCGATGTTGCGCGCGCAGCTCACCGCAGCGCTGGCGATCACCGCCGACCAGTACGACGCCGCTCGCCGCACCGCGAGCCGCGGAAGGCAGGCGCTCGCCGACGCCATGGCGGAATTTGATGTCATTCTCACCCCGTCGGCGCCCGGCGCCGCGCCGGCCGGTTTAGGCGCCACCGGCAATCCGATGTTCAACCGTCTGTGGACGCTGATGGGCGCGCCGTGCGTCAGCGTGCCGGGCTTGAGCGAGAACGAGCTGCCGCTCGGCATCCAGATCGTCGGCCGCTTTGGCCGCGATCGCTTAACGCTCGAAGCGGCACTGTTTGTCGAGCAGGCGATCAAGCGGAAAGTGGGCGGCTAAGCTTACGCGTCCGCGTTCTCGAACATGAAAATGTCGACGCCGCCGGTGGCGAAGGTCTGCACGTCGGCCACCGCCGCGCTCGGCGCTGGCGAAGGCTTTTTGGATCGCCGGCATGTCGTCGAAATGCAGGATGGCGACCAGATGATAGGGCGCCGGTCCGGCCGGCGTCCCGACACCGCTTTTGCTGATCTCGTATTTCTTCACGCCTGGAATCTTCTTGGCCAGCGGAATGTGCTTTTCCTTGTAATGCTTGTCGAACGCCGCCGCATCGCGCGGCGTTTTGTACATGACCAGAAGCCGAGCCATCGTGCTCTCCTTTTATTTCAACCATTCTTTCAAAACCGGACCACGTCGACCGGTTCCAAGCCCCGCTACTCGGCCGCGGTCTGCGCGCCGGCCAGCGGATCGTAATTGAGGATCGGCGCCAGCCAGCGTTCCGCTTCGGCGGGCGAAAGGCCCTTGCGTTTGGCGTAATCCGCGACCTGGTCGCGCTCGATCTTGCCGACGCCGAAATAATAGCTCTCGGGATGACTGAAATAGACCCCACACACCGACGCACCGGGCCACATCGCAAAACTTTCGGTGAGTTTCACGCCGATGGCGCGTTCGCCGTCGAGGAGCTTGAACAGCGTTTCCTTCTCGGTGTGATCGGGCTGTGCCGGATAGCCCGGCGCCGGGCGGATGCCGCGATATTTTTCCGCGATCAATTCGCTGCTGGCGAGTGTTTCGTCGGGCGCATAGGCCCAGAACTCGCGGCGTACCCGCTGATGCATGCGTTCGGCGAGTGCTTCCGCCAAACGGTCCGCCAGCGCTTTGGCCATGATCGCCGAATAATCGTCGTTGGCGTGCTTGAACCGCTCGGCCACCGCCTCCTCGCCGAGCCCCGCGGTCACCGCGAAGGCGCCGATATAGTCGGCAAGCCCGCTGGCGCGCGGCGCAACGAAATCAGCGAGCGCGACATTGGCGCGGCCCTCGCGGCGCGCCAGTTGTTGGCGCAGCGTGTGCAGCATCGCGATCGGCTTACTCCGTATTTCGTCGGCGAACACCAGCACGTCGTCGCCGTCGCCGTTCGCCGGCCAGAAGCCGACGACCGCGCAGGCGCGGAACCATTGCTCGTCGGCCATCTTGCGCAGCATGGCTTGCGCGTCGGCGAAGAGACCGCGCGCCGCGTCGCCGACTTTCTTATCATCGAGGATCGCCGGATATTTGCCGGGAAGCTCCCAGGTGGCGAAGAACGGCGACCAGTCGATATAGTCGACGAGCTCGGCAAGCGGAATGTCGGCAAATTTGTGCGTGCCGAGAAACTGCGGCTTCGGCGGCGCGTAGCGGCCGGACCAATCGAGCTTGAGCGCATTGGCGCGCGCGTCGGCAAGCGACAGCCGCTGCTTATTTTCTTCGCCACGCGCATGCGCCGCCGCGATCCGCGCATATTCGGCGCGGACATCGGCGATGGTGCGTCCCCGCGACTCTCGCGACAGCAGCGCCGATACCACGCCGACGGCGCGGCTCGCATCGTTGACATAGACCGCCTGGCCGCGCCGGTAGTTCGGGTGAATCTTGACCGCGGTGTGCACGCGGCTCGTGGTGGCGCCACCGATGAGCAACGGCACATCAAAGCCCTGCCGCTCCATCTCGGCGGCGACGTGGCACATCTCATCGAGCGACGGCGTGATCAACCCGGACAGTCCGATAATGTCGGCCCGCTCTTCCTTTGCGGCTTGGAGGATCTTCTCCGCCGGTACCATGACACCGAGATCGACCACGTCGTAATTGTTGCACTGAAGGACGACGCCAACGATGTTCTTGCCGATGTCGTGCACGTCGCCCTTGACGGTGGCCATTACGATCTTGCCGTTCGCCGAGACATGGGCGCGGCCGTCTTTGTCCTGCTCCATGTAGGGCATCAGATAGGAGACGGCTTGCTTCATTACCCGGGCCGATTTGACTACCTGCGGCAAAAACATCCGTCCGGAGCCGAACAGGTCGCCGACCACGTTCATGCCGTCCATAAGAGGGCCTTCGATCACGGCGAGCGGACGCGGCGCCTTGTGCCGGGCCTCCTCGACGTCGGCTTCGATGAAATCGGTGATGCCGTGAACGAGCGCATGCGACAGCCGCTTCTCGACCGTCCATTCGCGCCAGGCGAGATCGGCTTCCTTCTTTTCCTTTCCGTGACCGCGATGGCGTTCGGCGAGCCCCAACAGCCGCTCGGCGGCATCGGCGCGGCGGTTGAGCACGACGTCCTCGCAGGCCTCGCGCAGCTCCGGATCGAGATCGTCATAGACCGCCATCTGTCCGGCGTTGACGATGCCCATATCCATGCCGGCTTTGATGGCGTGATAGAGGAACACCGAATGCATCGCTTCGCGGACCGCTTCGTTGCCGCGGAACGAGAACGACAGGTTCGACACGCCGCCGGAAATATGCGCGTGCGGCAGGTTTTGCCGGATCCAGCGCGCCGCCTCGATGAAGGCAACGCCGTAGCCGTTGTGTTCCTCCATCCCGGTGGCGATGGCAAAGATATTCGGGTCGAAGATAATGTCTTGCGGCGGAAAGCCGACGCGGTTGACCAGAATGTCGTAGGCGCGCGCGCAAATCTTCTGCTTCTTTTCGAGCGTGTCGGCTTGGCCGGCTTCGTCGAAGGCCATGACCACGACGGCGGCGCCGTAGCGACGCACCAGTTCGGCGTAGTGGATGAACGCCTCCTCGCCCTCCTTGAGCGAGATCGAGTTGACCACCGCCTTGCCTTGCACGCATTTGAGTCCGGCCTCGATCACCGAGAATTTCGAGGAATCGATCATCACCGGCACGCGGGCGATGTCGGGCTCGGCGGCGACCAAATTGAGGAACGTGGTCATCGCCTTTTCGGAGTCGAGAAGTCCTTCGTCCATATTAATGTCGATGATTTGCGCGCCGTTCTCGACTTGATCGCGCGCCACCGCGAGCGCGGCCGGGTAATCGCCGGCGGTGACGAGCTTGCGGAAGCGTGCCGAGCCGGTGACGTTGGTGCGCTCGCCGACGTTCACAAAGGGAATTTCCGGCGTCAGCGTGAAGGCCTCGAGGCCGGAGAGCCGCAACCGCGGCGCGATGTCGGAAATTACGCGCGGCGTCTCGCCGGCGACGGCGCGGGCGATGGCGCGGATGTGCTCCGGCGTCGTGCCGCAGCAGCCGCCGACGATATTGACCAGGCCGGCCGCGGCGAATTCGCCGATCAGCTCCGCCATCACGTCGGGCCCTTCGTCATAGCCGCCGAATTCGTTGGGCAAGCCCGCATTGGGATAAGCGCAGATCAGCGTATCGGCGACGCGGGACAATTCGGCGATATGCGCGCGCATTTCCTTGGCGCCGAGCGCGCAATTGAGCCCGAGCGACAGCGGCGCGGCATGCGCGATCGAGTTCCAGAACGCTTCCGGCGTCTGGCCGGACAGCAAACGGCCGGAGCGGTCGGTGATGGTGCCGGAAATCATCACCGGCACGACGATACCCCGGGATTTAAGCTCGTCGGCGATGGCGAAAATCGCGGCCTTGGCATTGAGCGTGTCGAAGATGGTCTCGATCAGCAGCGCATCGACGCCGCCGGCGAGGAGGCCGCGCACCTGCTCGGCATAAGCGAGCCGCAGCTCGTCGAAGGTGATGGCGCGAAAGCCGGGATTGGAAACGTCTGGCGAGATCGACGCGGTGCGGTTGGTCGGGCCGAGCGCGCCGGCGACGAAGCGCTCGCGGCCGTCTTCGTCCTGGGCAAGCCGCGCCGCCTCGCGGGCAAGCCGGGCACCTTCCGCGTTCAATTCGTAGGCGATCTCGGCCATGCCGTAATCTGCCTGCGCGATGCGTGTCGAGGAAAACGTATTGGTCGAGACGATGTCGGCACCGGCGCGAAAATATTCGAGGTGGATGGCGCGCACCGCGTCCGCGCGGCTGAGATTGAGCAGATCGTTGTTGCCGCGCACTTCGCGGTTCCAGGCGTCGAAGCGCGCGCCGCGAAAGCCTTCTTCGTCGAGCCCGAGCGCCTGGATCATCGTGCCCATGGCGCCGTCGAGCACGAGAATGCGCTCGGCCGCGAGGCGGCGCAGCGCGGCTTCGGATTTGGAACGCGGTACGGATCTGCTCATCTACGCGCGCTCCTTTTCCGCCTCCGAATGCGGACGCGTCGCATCCAGAACATCCGGCCGCAGCCCGAGCAAATGGCAGATCGCATAAACCAGGTCGGCGCGGTTCATGGTGTAGAAGTGGAAATCGGTCACGCCATGATCGACGAGATCGATCACCTGTTCGGCCGCGACCGCGGCGGCGATCAATTTGCGCGTCGCCGGATCGTCGTCGAGACCGTCGAAACGCTCGGCAAGCCAGGCTGGAATCGACGCGCCGGT
Source organism: uncultured Alphaproteobacteria bacterium (assembly GCA_963731805.1). Classification (GTDB taxonomy): domain Bacteria; phylum Pseudomonadota; class Alphaproteobacteria; order Rhizobiales; family Xanthobacteraceae; genus BOG-931. Next base: position 15,268 of record CAVSWY010000001.1, on the reverse strand, counting down.
GCGCGCGGCGAAATTTTTCGTATGCTTGAAATTCTGCACCGGCAGGATGCCGGGCACGATCGGGATATCGATGCCCGCCGCGCGCACGCGGTCGAGATAGCGGAAATAAAGGCTGTTCTCGAAAAAGAACTGCGTCATCGCGCGGATAGCGCCGGCATCGACCTTGGCCTTGAGCATGTCGATGTCGGCGGCGATCGACGAGCTGTCGGGGTGCTTTTCCGGATAGGCCGAGACCGAGACTTCGAGGTCCGCGATACGCTTGATGCCGGCGACGAGATCGGCGGCGTTGCGATAGCCACCCGGATGCGGCGCGTAGCGTTGGCCGATGCCGCCGACCGGATCGCCGCGCAGCGCCACGATGTGACGCACCCCGGCCTGCGCGTAGGCTTCGATCACAGCGTCGATATCGGCGCGCGTCGCGGCGACGCAGGTCAGGTGCGCCGCCGGCGTGAGCAGTGTCTCGGCCAGGATGCGCTTGACCGTCGCGTGGGTGCGCTCGCGCGTCGAACCACCGGCGCCGTAGGTCACCGAGACGAAATTCGGCTTGAGGGGCGCGAGCCGGCGGATCGATTCCCACAGCGACTGCTCCATCTCCGCGGTCTTCGGCGGGAAGAATTCGAACGAGACGCGCAATCGGCGCTCGTCGCCGGCTTCCATGCGGCTCAGGCGCGGCACATTCATTACGCCACCTCGCGCGCGGCCGGTTGTGCGAGCACGATGCGCGGATCGCGCGCCAGCCACAGCGACACCGCGATCTTGCCTTCCGGCCCGGGCGGCAAGGTCTCTTGCCGCAATACGTCGAGACCGGCGCCTTCCAGCCATTGCGTCATCGTTTCCACGGCGAAACCGAGGCGGCGATGAGCGTGCTCCTCGCGCAGGAATTCGAGATCGTGCGGGGCGAAATCGACGACCAGAAGCCGGCCGCCCGGACGCAGTACGCGCGCGGCCTCGCGCAACGCATGCGCGCTGTCGTCGAGGAAGTGCAGCACCTGGTGAATAATGACGACGTCGAAGGAATCGCGCGGCAAAGCGAGATCGTAGATATCGCCTTGGCGCACGCTGCAATGCTTCAAGCCAGCGCGGTCGAGCCGCGCGCGGGCGAGCGCCAGCATGTCGAGCGACAGATCGAGGCCGAGTCCGCGCTCGATATCGCCTGCAAACAATTCGAGCATGCGCCCGGTGCCGGTGCCGAGATCGAGCAGCGCGCGGATCGGCCGGTCGGCAAGCGCGGCGCGGATGGCATCTTCGACCGCTGCGTCAGCGACGTGGAGCTTGCGGATGCGGTCCCATTCGGCGGCGTGGCGCCGGAAGTAATTCTGCGCAGCGGCGGCGCGGGTGGCGCGCACGGCCGTCAGCCGTTCGCGGTCGCGGACGATGGTGGGGTCGGTGGCATCGAGCCGGCCGATCAAGGTGCGCGCGATGTCGGCACCGCCACCGCGCTCGGCCAGCCGGAAAAAGGCCCACGAGCCCTCGCGGAAGCGTTCGACCAGTCCGGCTTCGGCCAACAGCCGCAAATGACGGGACAGCCGCGGCTGCGATTGGCGCAGGATGTCGGTGAGCTCGGAGACGGTTAGTTCGGCCTCCGCAAGCAGCGCCAGGATGCGCAGGCGGGTTGCTTCGCCGGCGGCTTTGAGCGTTCCGGTGAGTGCGGCGAAGCTCAGTTGCTCATTTGTCATTGCGCATTTCCCGGTGCCATCCGTGTCTCAGCCTATCGTATGGCATATAAAGATATCTTTATATCATTAAACAAAACGGGGCAAGCGCCCATGGCAAATGGGATTTCGCCCCGTGGGAGCCCGGGACGCCCCGAAGCTGGCGAGTTGCCAGAGCCCATGCCACTTTGTGGGCATGACGAGAAAGGCCGAACCCAAGGATCCGGAGGGCAACGCGACATCGTCCGACGACTGGTACGGGTTGCGCGACGGCGAAGTCGCGGTCGCGCTGCCAACGGCCTTCGATGCGTCGCTCTATTATATCGGGCGCATCCGCACGCCGTGGAAGCGGCGCGAAGATTGCCCGAAGAATGGGCGCGAGTCCGATGCGGTCTGCACCGTCGAGCTCGATCAACGCTGGGCCGAGGGACTGACCGGCCTCGAGACCGTCAGCCACGTGCTGCTGCTTTATTGGATGGACAAGGCGCGGCGCGATCTTTTGGTGCAGTCGCCGCGGCATTACACCGAGCGCCGCGGCACCTTTGCACTGCGCTCGCCGGCACGGCCCAACCCGATTGCGGCTTCGGTGGCGCGGCTGCTGCGCATCGACGGCAACACGCTCTCTGTCGTCGGTCTCGACTGCCTCGACAATACGCCGCTCATCGACATCAAGCCGTATTTTGCCTCGACGGACGCCGTGCCCGACGCGCAGGTCGGCTGGCACAAAGGGCGCAAGCGCTAAATTGCGCTCACTGCTTCGTCCGCGCCGTTCCCCAGGTGCGGCCGAGCACGCCTAGCCAATTGCGGAAGCATAATTTCTCGATCAAACGCGTGTCGAAGCCGCGCTTGTGCAGCGCCTGTACCAAAACCTGCAAGCCGGCAGCGTCGCCGAGCTCCGCCGGGATCATGGCGCCGTCGAAATCGGAGCCAAATCCCACGCCGTCCTCGCCCAAATGTTCGAGCAGGTGATCGACATGCCGGATGATAAGCTCCATGGGCGTGTCCTTGTCATGCCGGCCGTCCGGACGCAGGAACGCTGTCGCGAAATTGACGCCGACCAGGCCGCTGGATTTCCGGATCGCGGCCAACTGCTGATCGGTCAGATTGCGCGAATGCGGGCTGATGGCATGCGCATTGGAGTGCGTGGCGACCAGCGGCGCATTGCTAAGTTCGGCGACGTCCCAGAAACCGCGTTCGTTGAGATGCGACAGATCGATCAGAATCCGCAACTGGTTGCAGGCACCGATCAGCGCCTTGCCGAGATCGGTCAGGCCAGGCCCGATGTCGGGCGAAGACGGGCAACGGAACGGCACGCCGTGGCCGAATGCATTCGGCCGGCTCCAGACCGGACCGAGCGAGCGCAGCCCCGCCGCGTAAAGCACGTCCAAAAGCTCGAAAGTTGCGTCAATCGCTTCGGCGCCCTCGATATGCAGCACCGCCGCCAGCACGTCATCGGCGAGACAGCTCTCGATATCGCAGGCATCGCGGCAGACGCGGACGCGGCCCGCCGACTCTCGTTCGATCCGATACAGCAGCGAGACCATGGCGAAGACGGTCCGCTGCGCCTCCGCGGCATCGACCGCGGGCGGGGCAGGATCGCTGCCGATGATGCTACCGCTTTCCTGCGGCGTCGCTTTGCTGGCGGAGCCATTCTCGCGTTTCGGCGACGGCACAAAGATCGCAAACAAGCCGCCGGCAAATCCACCCTTGCGCGCCTTGGGCAGATCCAGATGGCCCTTGTCCTCGCCTTGCAGGAAGGCCGTAACCGCTTCCGCGCCGGCGCGGCGATACAGTCGCAACAGCACGTCGTTGTGGCCATCGAACATGGGAACTGGCTTGAGAGCGGCCACCCGCGATCCTTTGCGATTAAATTTCCGCCAAATGAAAAACTTTGCCGAACAAAACCCACCTCAAAACAACGCCGGCACCACGCCGACTGGAATGATGCCGAGATAGATTACACCGTCGGCCACGCGCAGCGGCAGCGCGATGGCCGGCTTTCTATCGATCTCGGTCGGCTGGCCCATTTTTTTGATGTTGTCGATCAGGTTCGAATTGGTCTGATCGCGGACGACGCCGCTCAATCCCGGCACCAGCCGGTCAAGGGCATTGAGCCCCTGATCGGGGGAACCGCTGCCGCCCGTGAGCTTGTCGATGCCTTGGCCGATCAACTGGTCGATGCCCAAGAGCGGCACGATATTTTCGATGCCGGCGACCGCGACATTAATAACACCATCGAGCCGGCCATGCTCGTTCACGGTCAGCGTTCCGGCGCCGACCACAACGGCGTCGCTGCGCTCGATGCGAAACGATTTGATGTCGATGCCGCCGCCGGAGGCCTGCATTTCGCGGAACAACACCGGCCACGGCTTTGGCGAGAAATCCTTAAAACCGCGCATCACCGCGTCGATGTCGCCTTGCAGCGGCGCGGCGAGCAAGGGATGGAAGCTTGGCGCCAGCGCCGCCGTGAAGTGCCCGGTGGCTTCGATCACAGGATTGCTGCGCGCCGAGCCCTCGATGATGCGGCCATCGACGTCGGCGCTGTCGGCCTGGAATATCATCCCGCTGCCGGTGCCGGCAACGCGATCGAGGCGCGGCGCGGTGAGGCTGACGGATATGCCCTCGGGGTCCGTCGGCAGGCCGAGCAGATCCAATTGCGCGCGCGACCAATTGGCTACGAAAATCGGTGGCTGGCCTGGATTGGCCAGCGTCACCGGGCCGGTGATGTCGCCGTGCAACACAGTCGGGCGGTAAAGCGCGGCCGAGAAGGTGACATCCGTCGCCGTGAGGTCGAACGGCGGATTGTTGCTGTTGAACGTCGCCGCGGCCTTGTCGCACTGCGTAACGATGCGGAAGGGGAAGCCGCCAATGCTCTGCGAGCCGCAAGCGTAAACCCGGCCGAGCCTGGCCTCGCGCTGCACCCACCCCGCCAACGTGCTGTCGGCAATCGAAGCCGCAAGGTACCAACCCCAGCTCAAGCCGACGGCCAAAACGATGAGGACAGCGACCAGCGCGACGGAAAGCCACAGCCGCGAGCGGCGCGCCTTGGCCGGCCGCTTGCGTATGCGCGGCGGCGCGGAACGCATCATGCTGAGCGGAGATTCGCCGGACATTAGCTGTTATGGCCTACGAAAGACGGCGCCATTGTGCCGCCGTTGTCATGCTGTTAGGCGAGCGAAACAAGGCTTGAGTCAAGAACGAGATGCACACGACTGCAGAGCACGAAAGCGGCGATCTCTGGGTATTCGGCTATGGCTCGCTAATGTGGCGTCCGGGCCTTGCTTTTGTCGAGCGGATTCCAGCGCGGCTGGTTGGCCTGCATCGGGCGCTTTGCGTCTATTCCTTCGTCCATCGCGGGACGCCGGAGCGGCCTGGCCTGGTGCTGGGGCTCGATCGCGGCGGCATGTGCCGGGGCATAGCCTATCGGGTCGCCGGCGCGAGGCGCGCCGAAACCATCGCCTATTTACGGGGCCGCGAGCAGGTCACGACGGTCTATTTGGAAGCCATGCGGCAGATCACGCTTGAGGATGCGGCGCGGCGGCAGGTGCGGGCGCTGTGCTACATCGTCGACCGCAGCCACGTGCAATATGCCGGCCGGCTGACGCTCGCCGAAAGCCTGCATCACGTGCGTCAAGGCCACGGCAAGTCGGGGCCCAATCGCGATTACGTGCTTGAGACGGTGCAGGCGCTGGAGGCGCTCGGCTATCGCGAGAGCGATTTGCATTTGCTTGCCGAACATCTGCAATCGGGAAAAGTTCTGCCGGGCATCGGCGATCAAGAATCGGCGCGCTGACCGTCAGCGCCGTCTTGCGCCTCGCGGATCAGCCGCGCGCTCGCGGTCTCGATGGCATTCTGCAGCCGCGTGAAGAACGTGTCCTTGTCGAGGCCGGGCGGAATCGGATCCAAAACTTCGACGATAATCGTGCCGGGCAAACGGCGCAACGAGCGGCGCGGCCAGAACAGACCGGAATTGAGCGCCAGCGGCACGCAGGGCACCGCGGCCTTGTTGTAGAGATGGACGATGCCGGGCTTATAGCTCGGCTCGGCACCGGGCGGCCGCCGCGTGCCCTCGGGAAAAATAACGAGCTGGCGCGGGCGATCGCCCATAAGCGTCTGCTGCGCCCGCGCCGTCATGCGCGCCAGAGCCGCCATGCCGGCGCTGCGGTCGATCGGAATGAGCCCGGCTTTGCGCATGTACCAGCCGAACAGCGGCAGCCACATCAGTTCCCGCTTGAGCACATAAACCGGATCGTCGAGCAACGCGTAAAGCGAAAATGTCTCCCACAACGATTGGTGTTTGCAGGCGACGATGCACGACCCTTTCGGGATTTTCTCAACGCCGCGCCATTCCACCTTGGTGCCGCAAACGACGCGCAGCAGCCACAGGCTGGTGCGCGCATAGGAGCGGATGAAGACGCGAAGACACGGATAGGGCAGCGCCAATGTCGGCAGCGCCACGATCATGTGTGCGGTCAAATTCACATAGAACAGCACATTGAAGGCGAGCGACCGGATGTAAATCGCAATTGATCGGGCCACGGAAAACCTGCCGAAGACGGCGTTTACGCCCGACGGACTGCGGACGCCGCCAATTCGCTGGTGTCGAAGGAATCGAACCGCATGCGCACTTTGGCGGCAAGGTATTTGAGATATTCCGACAGCACCAGCCTGGTGGTGTCGCCGCTCGACCACCACGGTTCGATGCGCAGTCGGTCGGAGACGACAGGGAAGGGGATCAGCCTGCCATCCGGCAGCTGATGCGCCAGTTCGGCAAGTGCGCGCGGCATATGGTAGGCGGAGGTGACGACGATCAGCAAATGAAAGCCATGCGCCAATGCCCAGCGCCGCGCCTGCACCGCATTGCCGTAGGTGTTCAGCGCGGAATAATCGAGATCGACGCAGCAGGACAGAAACGTGTTGTAGTTGACGACTTCGCGCGCGATATCGCTGGTCGTCGTGCCGGGATTGACGCCGGTGATCAAGAGCCTTTTGCCGCGGCCCGAAGCGAGCAGTTCCAATGCGTCGCTGATGCGTGAGGTGCCACCGGTCAGCACCACGATACCGTCGGCATTGCTGTCGAGGGCGACTTGGCGGCTGGGCAAAAGCCAGATGAAGCCGGCGAAGCCAAAGATCAGAAGGATGAGGCCCAGCATAACGAGCTTCAGGGTGATCGACCTGATGCGCCGCGTCCTCACCGCACCCTTGAGACTAAGCATCCACGCGCGCGTCCCTCGCGCCAAATTGCATTGCCAGAATCGAGAACCCTACGAAATATATCCGCAATTCCGGCACTATTGCGAACTTCGCAAGCGGCCGGTTCGTGACAATTGCCGCGGCCTCCTCAATTGATGGATTCCAGCGTCTGGTTTACGGTGCGGCGCGAGGTCAGTGCGGTTACCATGGCCATCAACCCGATCAGGACGATGATGGCGAAATAGCCGGCGGCGCCTATCGAAAAAGTGCCGAACAAGGCTGTTGCTTCCTCACCCCCCGCGTTGCCGGATAGCAAGCTGCCCGCCGCACCAACGATGCCGAACAGCAGTAGCGCGATGCCGCCGCCAATGGCGCCTCCTTTGAAACCGAGCAGCAGAAAGTGGCGCTGAAACTGGCTGGCCACGAAGCCGTCGGTGGCGCCGACGTAATGCAGCACCTCGACGATCGGCCGGTTGGTCGCCATAGCGCCGCGCGTGGCGAAGGTGACCGAGAGCACGGTCACGATGACGACCAGCGCCAGAATCGCGACGCCGACGACGACCACGGCTTCCGCCATGTCGCGCATGCGATCGATCCAGCCGCGATGATCGTCGAGACTGGCGCTTGGCACCCGCGCGGCAAGCGCGGCGCGCAAGCCGGCAAAATCCGGCGCCGGGCTCGAGGCGAGCTTGACGACGATCATGCGCGGTATCGGCAAATCGCTGAGCGACAGTCCCGAGCCAAGCCACGGCTCGACAAGCTGTTCGGATTCTTCTTTGGTGTAGGCGCGGACGTCGGCGATGCCGGGGGTGCCGCGCGCGATCGCGATGGCAGCGCGCACGTCCGCTTCGATGTCGCGGCCCGACACCGGCCGCACCTGGATGGTGACCTCGCGCCCGACCGCCGACTGCCAATCGCTTGCCGAGGTGACGACCATCATCACCGTTCCGGCCGTCACCGCGGCAAGGAAGGTCATAATGGCAACGACGGCCGTTAGTGAGCGGCCCGCGATCGAGCCGCGCGGCACGATCGGCGTCGGCGTGCGCTGCGCCATGAGCCCAGCCGGCGGCGGCGGCGGCGCGCGCGCGTCCCAGGGCTCCGCCATCGTTTTCACCGGCTCAATCGTAGACATGCAGCCGTCCCTCATGCAGGACCAGGCGGCGGGCGTCGTACTCGTCCATCAGCGCAATGTCGTGCGTGGCGATGACGACGGAGGTGCCCGATTTATTGAGCTCGATGAACAGCCGCAGCAGGCGCTGGCCGAGATTCGGATCGACGTTTCCGGTTGGCTCGTCGGCGAGCAAAAGTTGCGGGCGTGCGATCACGGCGCGGGCAATCGCTGCGCGCTGCTTCTCGCCGCCCGAAAGCACCGGCGGCAAAGCCGACATGCGCTCGCCGAGGCCCACCCATTGCAGCAACTCGACGACCTCGGCGCGGTAGCTCGCCTCGTCATGGCCGAGCACCCGTAGCGGCAGAGCCACGTTCTCGTAAGTCGTCATGTGGTCGAGCAGGCGGAAATCCTGGAACACGATGCCGATGCGGCGGCGCAGTGCGGCGCGGTCGTCCTTGCTTAGCGCGGCGGTGTCGAAGTCGAACATGGAAATCAGCCCCCGCGTCGGCTTGAGCGAAAGAAACATCATGCGCAACAGCGAAGTCTTGCCGGCGCCGGATGGTCCAGTGAGGAACTGAAAGGATCGGCCGTCGATGCGAAAGCTGAGGTCGCGCAGGATCTCCGGCCCTAGCCCGTAGCGCAAGCCGACATTCTCGAACCGGATCACGCGATTCTCCGATCAAACCTCACGCGTGGCCCCTGCGCCGGTGGCTGGTCGCGGCCCTGATTCGCCGGTCCCGCGATAACCTAGCATCCCCTGGCGGGGCGGGCTTCCGGGCCGGGTTGGTTTCCAATCCGTTAACGGATGGCCTGATAGGGTGACCCCCAGAGGTGCCGCGCCCCTGATTCGAGCGATGCTGATCGTCTGCCCCAACTGCGCTACATCCTACGATGTCGACGTGGCAAGCCTGCGGCCGGACGGCCGTCGGGTGCGTTGCGTGCGCTGCCGTACGATCTGGCACGCCGAGCTACCTCACAATGAAAAGCTTACGGCCGCCGCCGAGGCGCTAGCGCCAGTGCCCCAGGCGGTCGAGGCCGCGGCGGGAGCCGCCGGCGCCGCAGCTGCGCTCGCTGATCGGTCGGGCGCCGCCGCGGACGGCGAAGCCGAGCCGTCGGACGACGCCACGTCGGATCCATTCGTTGTTCCGCCACCGTCCGATGCGCCCGAGGCCGCGGAACCCTCCGCAGCGCACGAGGAATCCTCGGTCGAAGTGGAGTCGCCGCCGATCGCTCCCGGCGAGACCGAAGACGATCAACCGCCCATCGACATCGAGTCGGAGCCGCAGGTTGCGCCAAGTCCCGAACCGCTCGAAGACATCGAGACCATCGCCGCGCGGCGCTATCCGCTGCACGGCAAGCGCAAGCGGTGGCAGTGGCCACTGTCGCAACTGCAGTCCGGCATTCTGGCGCTGATCGTCGCCAATGCGATCGTCATCGGCTGGCGCGGCGATTTCGTTCGCGCCATGCCGCAGACCGCGTCGTTCTTTGCTTGGCTCGGACTGCCGGTGAATATCCGCGGGCTCGATTTCGAAAACCTCGGCACCGCTACGGAACAGCATGACGACGTGCCGATCCTGGTGATCGGCGGCGATATCGTCAACATCACCGGCAAGACCGTAGCCGTGCCGCGTCTGCGCTTTGCGGTCCGCAACGCCGCGCGGCAGGAAATCTATTCTTGGACGGCGGTGCCGCCGCGCTCCCTGCTGCCACCGGGCCAAGGGGTCGCGTTCCACACCCGCCTCGCTTCGCCGCCGCCGGACGCGCACGACGTGGTGGTGCGGTTCCTCAACCGCAATGATATTTTGGCCGGGGCACGTTGATCATGGCTCGCATCCTGATCGCCGAAGACGAAGAGGCTTTATGCGCGATGTGCGCGCGCGCCCTCACGGGGGCCGGCCACGACGTCAAGACCGCATATGACGGCGGCGACGCGCTCGATCTGCTCAAGCGCGAAGACGGTCGTTTCGATCTTCTCCTGACCGACATCCGCATGCCGATCATGGACGGCATCGCGCTTGCGCTAGCGGCGGCGCGCGACTATCCCGATCTGACCATCCTCTTGATGACGGGCTACGCCGATCAGCGCGAACGCGCCCACGGCCTCGACGCCATCATCCATGACGTGATCGCAAAACCGTTCACGCTCGCGGGCCTGTGCGGCGCGGTGGAGGAAGCCTTGACAGTCAAGGCGCGCTGATCGGTCAGTCGTCGCTCGAATAGGGTCGCGGCAACGGGTCCGCCTTCGGCTTAGCATCCGCGTGCTGAAAGTCTGGCGCGGCGGTGCCGAGCTCGAATTGGATCATGCCGCGGCGGATGGCGCGCCGCTCGGCGAATACATTATAGAGGCTCTCGCCATCGCCCTGGCGGACCGCGCGCGTCAGCGCCGCAAGATCCTCATTAAAGCGCCCAAGGACTTCGAGCACAGCCTCCTTGTTGTGGAGGAAAATATCGCGCCACATTGTCGGGTCTGACGCCGCTATACGCGTGAAGTCGCGAAACCCACTGGCGGAGTATTTGAGGATTTCCAACTCGGTGACCTGGCGCAGGTCAAACGCCGTGCCAACGATGGTGTATGCGATCAAATGGGGGACATGGCTGGTGACGGCCAGAACCAAGTCGTGATGCTCCGCCGACATGATTTCGACGTTGGCGCCAAACGCTGACCAGAATCGCGCCAAACGATCGACCGCGGCCGGATCGGCGTTCTTCGGCGGTGTGAGGATGCACCAGCGGTTGACGAAAAGCTCGGCGAAGCCGGCATCGGGTCCGGAATGCTCGGTGCCGGCGACCGGATGTCCGGGAATGAGATGAACACCGGCGGGTATGTGCGGCGCCAAGTCGCGCAGCACGGCTCCTTTGACGGAGCCGACATCCGACACGATGGCGCCTGGTTTAAGGTGGGCGCCGATCTCGCGGGCCACGGCGCCGAATGCGCCGATCGGGACGCAGAGAATCACCAAGTCGGCGCCGGCAACCGCGGCGGCAGCGGTATCGACGACGCTATCGACGATGCCCAATTGCTCGATGCGTCGCCGTGTCGGCTCTGCCCGCGACGTCGCCACAATGGTCTCGACGATGCCAAGCGCGCGCGCCGCTCGCGCGATCGACGAGCCGATCAGGCCGACGCCGATCAGCGCCAGACGGTTGAACAGCGGTGTGGGTTTGCTCACAGCATCACGCCGGCTTGGCCAGAAACGCTCGAAGCGCGGCGACGACAAGCCGGTTCGCTTCTTCGGTGCCCACCGTCATGCGCAGCGCGTTCGGCAGCTTATAGGCCGTGGTCTGCCGCAAAATGAGCCCGCGTGCGGTGAGAAAGGCATCGGCATCCTTGGCGGTACGACCCTTCGTCTCCGGAAAATGGATCAGCACAAAATTGGCGAAGCTCGGTGTCACTCGTAGACCAAGCTTGCCGATCTCTTCGGTCAGCCAATTGAGCCAACGGGTGTTGTGCTCGCGCGAGCGCTCCTGGTGCGCGATGTCCTCGATAGCGGCGACGCCGGCGGCGATCGCCGGACCGCTGACGTTGAATGGGCCGCGAATGCGGTTGATGGCATCGACGATCCGGGCGGGCCCGAACATCCAGCCGAGCCGGAGCGCCGCCAAGCCGTGGATCTTGGAGAACGTGCGGCACATCACCACGTTGTCGGAGGTGGCAACGAGCTCGATGCCGGCTTCATAATCGTTGCGCCGGACATAATCGGCGTAAGCGGCGTCGAGCACCAGGAGCACGTTGCCCGGCAGGCCGCGATGCAGCCGCTTGACCTCGTCGAACGACAGGCAGGTGCCGGTCGGGTTGTTGGGATTGGCGAGAAAGACGATTCTGGTCTTCTCCGTCACCGCGGCCAAGATCGCATCGACGTCGGCGGTGTAATTCTTCTCGGGCGCCACCACAGGCTTGGCGCCGGCGCCGAGCGTGACGATCGGATAGATCAGAAAGCCGTGCGTCGTGAAGATCGCCTCGTCACCGTCGGCGAGATAGGCGTTCGCAAGCAAATGCAATAGATCGTCGGAGCCCGCGCCGCAGACGATGCGGTCGGGATCGAGGCCGAAGACGCGCCCGATGGCCTCGCGCAAGTCGCTTGCCGAGCCGTCCGGATAGTCTTCCAGATGATCGGCCCATGACCGGTAGGCGGCAATGGCGCGCGGGCTTGGCCCGAGCGGCGTCTCGTTCGACGACAGCTTGAACACCTTGGCGACGCCCGGCGCGCTGCTCTTGCCGGGCACATAGGCCTCGATATCAAGGACGCCGGGCCGCGGTTGGGGACGCATGGCAGTCATTACTCTCTCTTCCTTCATCCGTACCATGAAGGTGGGAGCGGATCTAAGCTTTGGCGGGGATCGTATAGCGGGTCGCGTGGCTGCCGACGAGGGCGGAGGAACGGATCGTGGCGCCGATTTTGACAAGCGCATCCTGGACCGCCCCGATGCCGCCGCGCTCGACCGAGACCAATAGCGCGGCCCCGTCGAAGGCGCGGTCGGGCAGGGCGATGACGTCGGCAAGCGCCGCTACCGCATTGACCGCCGTGGGGCTCCAGCCTGACACCCGCATGCTCCAAACCTCGGTCTCGGTCACCATGGCGTCGGCCGCGGCGCGTGAGACTACAAAGACCGGCATGGCCGCGGGATGGTCGGCGCGTTCGAGGAACGGCAGCCGGGCGATGATTTTCGGCGCGGTGGCGAATTCAAGCGCCGCCCACCACGGCCCGGTCCCCGCAATGGCAAAGGCGGGAATAAGGCCGAGATCGCCCTTCGACGCGCTGACGGCTTCAACGACGCTGGAAGCACCCATATGCGGCACGAACGGCACGGTAAAGCCGAAATGGAAACGCGCTGAATCACGCATTAGCGCGTCGCCGGCGGAAAGATCGGCATGAACGGAGAACGGCGCCTGTACGTAGGTGAAGGTCGAAATGATCACCCGCCAAATGCTCTCGGCGGTATCGAGCGGCAAGTTGCCGTGATGGCGCTTGACCAGGCGGCGCATCATGTCGGCTTCGCGTGCTGGGCGAAAGGCGGAGCCGGTTTCTTCGGTCTTCTTGACCGCGATCAGGTGGTCGATGATCTCGCCGCGCTCAATCAGTAGCTCGTGCATTTGTTCGTCGATGCGGTCGATTTCCTGCCGCAGCTCGGCGAGCGATTCATTCGTGTGGCGCGGCGGTTTTGGCATGGCTAGACCCGATAATGGGCCCATTTGATAGGTGCCGTTAAGGGCGAAAGCAAAGAAAACATTGACTCCCGGCGGAAGCGGCCTATTTACGCGGCTTTGGCCGCCAAGTACCCGACCGTGACTGCGGCGGCGGGGCCACGCCGGGAAGCGCGGCGCCCAAGGAAACAGAACTGATGGCCGACGTCAGCGCCACGCTCGATCTTGCCGACCGCACCCGCGAAGCGGACGAACCGCATTCGCTCGTGGTGCGCTTTGCGCCGTACAATCCGTTGCGGCTTGATGCCGGCCTCGACTTCGCGCCGCTGCAGATCGCTTACCAGACCTATGGCACCCTCAACACACCGCGCAACAATGCGGTGCTGGTTTGCCATGCGCTGACCGGCGACCAGCACGTCGTCAACGATCATCCGGTGACCGGTAAGCCGGGCTGGTGGGAGACCATGGTCGGGCCTGGCAGGCCGATCGATACCGAGCGCTATTTCGTCATCTGCCCCAATGTCGTCGGCGGCTGCATGGGCAGTTCGGGACCGGCTTCGACCAATCCAGCAACCGGCATGCCCTGGGGCCTCGACTTTCCGGTGATCACCGTGCGCGACATGGTCCGCGCGCAGGCCATGCTGCTCGATCATCTCGGCATCGAGTCGCTGTTTGCGGTAGCAGGCGGCTCGATGGGCGGCATGCAGGTGCTGCAATGGGCGGCGAGCTATCCGCACCGGGTTTTCGCGGCGCTGCCGATCGCGGCGGCGACGCGGCACTCGGCGCAGAACATCGCCTTCCACGAGGTCGGCCGCCAGGCGGTGATGGCCGATCCGGACTGGCGCGGCGGCCGCTATTTCGCCGACGGCGTCAATCCGCGCCGCGGGCTCGCGGTTGCGCGCATGGGCGCGCACATTACTTATCTGTCCGACGCGGCGCTGCACCGAAAATTCGGCCGCCGCTTCCAAAATCGCGACAATCCGACGTTCTCGTTCGACGCCGATTTCCAGGTGGAATCCTATCTGCGCCACCAGGGCATCACATTCGTCGAGCGGTTCGACGCCAATTCGTACCTTTATCTCACCCGCGCCATGGACTATTTCGATCTCGCCGGCGACTATGATGGCGTGGCGGCGAGCGCGTTCCGCGGCACGCCGACCCGTTTCTGCGTGATCTCGTTCACCAGTGACTGGCTGTTTCCGACTTCGGAATCCCGCGCTATCGTGCATGCGCTCAATGCCGCGGGCGCCCGCGTCTCATTCGCGGAGATCACGACCGACAAGGGCCACGACGCGTTCCTGCTCGACGAGCCGGAATTGTTCGCGATCGTGCGCGGCTTTCTGGAAGGCGCCGCCAAGGCGCGCGGGCTGCCGACGAGGTGACGATGCTGACGCGTCTCAAATATGATCTCACCATGGCGGAAGCCGCCCGTGGCCCGGGCGGCTCGCGCGTCGACTTGCTGGTCGTCGCCGACATGGTGCAGCCGGGCGCGCGCGTGCTCGACGTCGGCTGCGGTGACGGCGAATTGCTGCGGCTCCTCGAAAGCCAAGGCGTCGACGGTCGCGGCATCGAACTGTCGCGCGAAGGCGTGAACGAATGCGTCGCCAAGGGCCTCGCCGTCGTCCAGGGCGACGCCGACACCGATCTCGAGGACTATCCCGACGACGCTTTCGATTTCGTCATTCTGTCGCAGACCTTGCAGGCGACGCGCCAGCCGCGCGTCGTGCTCGAGCACATGTTGCGTATCGGGCGCCACGGTATCGTGTCATTTCCGAATTTCGGGCACTGGCGGATCCGCCTGCAGCTGTTCTTCGGCGGCCACATGCCGCATACCGACAATCTGCCCTATGCCTGGTATGAAACGCCGAATATCCATTTCTGCAGCATCAAAGATTTTCGCGAGCTGTGCCATGCGGTCGGCGCCAAGATGGAGCAGGCGGTGGCCCTCAACGCCTGGGGCCGCCGCATGCGCCTGAAAATGCCGTGGTGGTTCTGGAATCTGTTCGGCGAACAGGCGGTGTTCCTGCTGAGCCGGCAAGCTGCGGCAAACTCCTCGGCAGCTTCTGCTATATAATGTCGTTTGGCGTCACCCGCGCCGGTGTCGCGCGGGCCCGTAGCTCAATGGTCAGAGCTAGCGGCTCATAACCGCTTGGTTGGAGGTTCGAGTCC